>NZ_CP045809.1 GCF_025273675.1 Gordonia pseudamarae
GTGACGTCGGACCGGGATTCGTTCAGCGAGGTTTGGCAGCAGGTCGTAGCCGAACTGAACAGCGATTCAGCCATCGGTCACGACCCGCTCACAAGGCAACAAAAGGCCTGGTTATCGCTAGTGCAGCCGCTGACCCTCGTCGAGGGCTTCGCCTTGCTGGCAGTGCCGACGCCACTCGTGCAGGAGCAGATCGAACGCAACCTCCGCGAGACCATCACCACGGTGCTCAGCCGCCATCTCGGCCATCCTGTCGACCTCGGCGTGCGCATCGCGACGCCCTCGAAACCAACGCCCGCGGGCGGGGTCGCACAGCCCAAAACTGAGACAGTTGTCACCGATTCATCCACAGGCAGGTCCGCACGGGACCTCTCGGGAGATCCCGACACCTACGGCGCCGATCCGCACGGCGGGAACGGCTACCGCGCCGAGCCGCCAGGCTACTCCGCGGACGACCGCCGGCCCATCCCGCGACCGCCGGGCACCGATTCGGATTCGGACTGGTCGAGTTACTTCACCGGACGCAATGCGCCCGCACCGCAGCCGACCAGCGCCAACCTCAATCCGAAGTACACATTCGACACCTTCGTCATCGGCGCGTCCAACCGATTCGCGCACGCCTCTGCGGTGGCGGTCGCCGAAGCACCGGCCCGCGCGTACAACCCGCTGTTCATCTGGGGCGAGTCCGGTCTGGGCAAGACGCATCTGCTGCACGCGGCCGGTCACTACGCGCAGCGGCTGTTCCCCGGGATGCGGGTGAAGTACGTGTCGACCGAAGAGTTCACCAACGACTTCATCAACTCGTTGCGTGACGATCGCCGCGTCCAGTTCAAGGATCGTTACCGAGCGATCGACGTTCTGCTCGTCGACGACATCCAGTTCCTGGTCGGCCGCGAAGGTATTCAGGAGGAGTTCTTCCATACCTTCAACACCCTGCACAACAACAGCAAGCAGATCGTCATCTCCTCCGATCGTCCGCCCAAGCAGTTGGCCACCCTCGAGGACCGGCTGCGGACCCGGTTCGAGTGGGGTCTGATCACCGACGTCCAGCCGCCCGACCTCGAGACCCGTATCGCCATCCTGCGCAAGAAAGCGCAGATGGACACCATCGCGGTGCCCGACGACGTTCTCGAGCTGATCGCCTCGAAGATCGAACGCAACATCCGCGAGCTCGAGGGAGCACTCATCCGGGTGACGGCGTTCGCCTCACTGAACAACACCGAACTCGACAAGTCGCTGGCCGAGGTGGTCCTCGAGGCACTGCTGCCCAACTCGGAGTCGCTGGAGATCAGCGCCGCGAGCATCCTGGCGATCACCGCCGAGTACTTCGACATCTCGGTCGACGAGCTGCGCGGACCGCAGAAAACACGCTCGATCGCCAACGCCCGGCAGATCTCGATGTATCTGTGCCGCGAGCTGACGGATCTGTCGCTGCCGAAGATCGGTGAGACCTTCGATCGGGACCACACCACCGTCATGTACGCGGAAAAGAAGATCCGCAAGCAGATGAACGAGAACCGCAAGGTCTACGACCACGTGCAGGAACTCACCGCGCGGATCAAGCAGCGCGCCGTCTGAGCTTTCCGGGGCATGTGGGCAGTCCGGGCCGCTCCAGAGATTGCCGGACGGCTCGAGGGGTACCGGGAGAACCCGATCCCGACCGCGCCTTAGTGCACAACCTCAACCTCTACTTGAGACTTCTGGCACTGATTCCGATGCGTCGGAACCGTCTCGATCGCTGGTTTCGGGCGTATTACGAAGTACTCCCAGCTGTGGACAAACCCTGGGATAACTTAGTGCGCCGTGTGCACTCACGGTGGACAGCGCACTAACGGATTCCGTAGTGCACAGCCCTCGCGCCGGCGATCCCGACGTAATGCACTAAGAACTCCCAACGGGAAAACTGCACTGACTACACTCGATACGTAGTTATCCACAGAACTCACAGGGCCTACTACCACTATGAATCTCTCTCTCGAGAAAAACTCTTAAAAGCAGCCTGTGTGCATAACGGTGCCGCTGCGCCGGCACCCAGAAGTCGGCTCTTCGAGCCCACCGGACCCGTGAACACCGTCGGCGTTCTACAGTGGAACTCCCCGTGTCATCAGCAGGGGTGATCTCCTGATCACACGCAACACCACCGCGCGCAACAGCGCGCAACACAATGACCACGCCCGACCCGGCCATCCACCGGGACCGAGGCAGCACCGGACAGAAGGGCAGCCACGCAGCATGAAGTTCCGTGTCGCACGTGACGAGTTCGCAGAGTCGGTGACCTGGGTCGCGCGCAGCCTGCCGAGCAGGCCGCCCGTACCGGTCCTCGGCTGTGTCGTGCTCACCGCAGGCGATATCGAACCCGGGCGTGATGGACTGACCGTCTCCGGTTTCGACTACGAGGTGTCCGCCGAGGAAGTCATCTCCGCCGAGGTCACCGAGCCGGGCCGCGTCCTGGTGTCCGGCCGGCTGCTCGCCGATATCACCAAGGCACTGCCGCACAAACCGGTCGACGTCAGCCTGGACGGTTCGCGGGTGGCCATCTCGTGCGGCAGCGCCAAGTTCTCCCTGCCCACGATGCCGGTCGAGGACTATCCGGAGATGCCGAAGGTCCCCGAGGTCACCGGTTCCCTGCCGGCGGCCACCTTCACCGAGGCCATCACGCAGGTCGCCGTCGCCGCCGGCCGCGACGACACCCTGCCGATGCTGACCGGCGTGCGTCTGGAGATCGAGAACAACACCGTCGTCTTGGCCGCCACCGACCGTTTCCGCCTCGCGGTGCGCGAACTCGAGTGGGAGCCGAGCACGGCCAATGTCTCCGGTGCCGTGCTGGTACCGGCCAAGACATTGTCCGACAGCGCCAAGACCGCCGGCGCCGAAGGCAACGTCGAGCTCGCGTTCGGATCGGGCGGCAACGTGGGCTCCGAGGGCATTCTGGGCATCCTCGGCCAGAACAAACGAACCACCACACGACTGCTCGACGCCGAGTTCCCGAAATTCCGTCAGCTGCTTCCGGCCAGCCACACGGCGATCGCGACCATCGAGGCCGCGCCGCTGATCGAGGCCATCAAACGTGTTGCCCTCGTCGCCGAACGCGGTGCGCAGGTCCGTCTGGAGTTCGGTATCGGCTCAGTGTTGCTCACCGCAGGCGGTGACGAGGCCGGTAAGGCCGAGGAGTCCCTCGAGGTGAACTTCCACGGCGAACCCCTCACCATCGCCTTCAACCCGGGCTATCTGCTCGACGGTCTCAGTGCCATCGGTGCCACGGGGGCGAGCGGAGCGACGGGAAATGTCAGCACTGTCGATTTCGGTTTCACCACGCCCAGTCGGCCGGCGGTGCTGCGGCCGTCGTCGGGGGAGGAGCCGGTGGCCGACGAGTCCGGTGCCTTTGTCGCCCCCGACAGTGTGTTCACCTATCTGCTGATGCCGGTCCGCCTGCCCGGCTGAGAAAGGCACGCCCGCGGCGTGAGGTGAATGCGTGTACGTCCGTCATCTGTCGATGCGGGATTTCCGCTCCTGGCGGTCCCTCGAGGTCGATCTCGCGGCGGAGACCACAATCTTTGTGGGCCGCAACGGTTTCGGAAAGACCAATATTCTCGAGGCGCTGTACTACCTGACCAATTTGCGGTCACACCGGGTCAGCACCGATGCCCCGCTGGTTCATCACGGGGCGGAGGCTGCGGTCATCGCCGCGACCGTCGAACACAACGGCCGCGAGCTCACCGCCGAACTCACGGTCAACGCCTCCGGAGCCAACAAGGCCCGGATCAATCAGTCGCCGGCGCGTCGGCCTCGGGAGCTGATCGGGATTCTGCGGTCGGTGATGTTCGCCCCCGAGGATCTGCTGCTCGTGCGCGGCGACCCGTCCGATCGCAGGCGCTTTGTCGATGAGATTGTCGCACAACAGGGTCCGCTTCAGGTGGCGGCCCGCGCCGACTACGACAAGGTATTGCGTCAGCGGACCGCGCTGCTCAAGACGGCCGGTGCGGCGATGCGTCGCGGCGGCAGTGAGGCCGCATCGGTGATCTCCACGCTCGACGTCTGGGACGCTCAGCTCGCCGATCTCGGCGCCCGGATCACCGCCGCCCGGATCGATGTGTTGGCCGCGCTGCGCCCGCACGTGGTGGCCGCGTACACCGCCATCGCACCGCATTCACGGCCCGCCGACCTGCGGTATCGTCCGGCCGCGGGCCCTCATCTGCTGCCCGGACCCGGCAGTCCGGCCGTGGTTGCCGACATCCGCGAGCACCTGCTGGCGGGCCTGGCCGAACTGCGCGGCAAGGAGATCGAACGCGGCGTGTGCCTGGTCGGTCCGCACCGCGACGATATCGACGTCATCCTCGGTGAGCAGGTGGCCAAGGGTTTTGCCAGCCACGGCGAATCCTGGTCTCTGGCACTGTCTTTGCGCCTGGGATCGGTTGAGTTACTGCGTGCCGACGGAATAGAACCGGTCATCATGCTCGACGACGTGTTCGCCGAACTCGATACCGCCCGGCGCCGGCAGCTCGTGGAGTTCACCGCGTCGGCGCACCAACTGCTCATCACCGCCGCCGTCGCCGAAGACATCCCCGACGGTCTCGGCGGACGTACTCTGGATATCGACATCGTCACCGACGACGCCGGTCGCAGTTCGCGCCTCATCACCGGCGATGACCGGTGTGACGGGCAGCAACAACGTGACGGGTAGTAACGGCGGACGGGCAGCAACGAAAGGTCACCGCGGTATGGCCGAGGACACCGGCGCGCACAACCACGACGTCCCGCGGGACCGGGGCGGCTACGAGCTGGCCAGCAAAGCGCTCGAGGAGGCCCGCGCGGCCGCACGTGCGGCGGGCAAGTCGGTCGGTCAGGGCCGGGCCTCGCCGACCCGCAGACGCCGCGCCGGTGGCAGCCGCCGCAGCTGGTCGGGGGCCGGTCCCGACGCGCGTGACCCCCAACCCCTCGGCAGACTCGCCGCACAGATCTCGGCGAACCGGGGCTGGCAGGCCGATATCGGTAAGGGCATGGTCTTCGGCATGTGGGACACCATCGTGGGCCCAGACATCGCCGCCCACGCGCAGCCGACTTTGCTGCGCGACAAGGTGTTGCACGTTCAGGCCGAGTCGACGGCCTGGGCCACCCAGCTGCGTTATATCCAGGCGCAGGTGCTCGCGAAGATCGCCGCCGGTGCCGGTCACGGGCTGGTCACCAGCCTGCGCATCACCGGCCCCACGGCGCCGTCGTGGAAGAAGGGTCCTCGCAGCGTCCCCGGCCGCGGTCCCCGTGACACCTACGGCTGAGTCGGCATGTCGCCGGTTGAGTCGGGATGCCTGGAACCCGACGAGCCGATACTTCGCAGATTGAGGTGCGAGGAGTGTCGGCGACGAGCCTCGACACCCCGTGAGCCGACAATCCAGCCCCACCCCGGTCCACATACCCGTTTCACATGCCCGGACCAGCACTGGCGCCGCTCCCGTCGCCTGAGAGCGTTCAGTGATTCCCGACCACGACCCGACGCGGATAGGAGCAAAAAAATCGGCCTGTGCGCAAATCGGCCGGTCCGGATGGTCGTTCCAGTGTGCCTAAGGCAGTAGTATGGAGGTGTTGTGTCGATCGGGTGAGGATCGGGCACGTCCGTGCGCTGAGGGGCATCGGGTCTTCGCCTGCCGAAGAACACCGTGACCTGTGCGTACGAGACTGGCCGCCCGCACCATCCGTGTCGACGTCGGACAAGACGAAAAGGAGTGGACGCAACTCGTGGCCGAGACCAACGACGCATCCAGTAACAACCGCAAGCCGAGCAAGAAGCCGGGCGACTACGGTGCGGACTCCATCAACATTCTCGAGGGTCTCGAGGCTGTTCGTAAACGACCCGGCATGTACATCGGCTCCACCGGTGAACGCGGCCTGCACCACCTGATCTGGGAGGTCGTCGACAACTCCGTCGATGAGGCGATGGCCGGTTATGCCTCCCGCGTCGATGTCAGTCTTCTCGCCGACGGGGGTGTGGAGGTCGTCGACGACGGCCGCGGCATCCCTGTCGCCATCCACGCCACCGGCGTACCCACCGTCGAGGTGGTCATGACCCAGTTGCATGCCGGCGGCAAGTTCGACTCCGATTCGTATGCCGTGTCCGGCGGTCTGCACGGCGTCGGCATCTCCGTGGTCAACGCGCTGTCCACGAAGGTGGAGCTGGAGATCAAGCGCGACGGCCACAACTGGAGTCAGACGTACCTGAACGCCGAACCGCAGACCCTGCATCAGGGTGCGGCCACCCGCAAGACCGGCACCACCACCCGGTTCTGGCCGGACCCGCAGATATTCACCGAGACCACCCGGTTCAACGCCGAGACGGTGGCACGGCGCCTGCAGGAGATGGCCTTCCTCAACAAGGGCCTGACCATCACCCTCACCGACAATCGTCCGCAGGCGGTGGAGGTACCCGGTGATCCCAACGGTGACGGTCCGGCTCCCGGCGGAACCGAGATCGCCGAGGCCGTGCAGTCCGAGACCGAGAAGGCCGCGGCGGTCACCAAGCCGAAGACCCGCACCTACCACTACGCCGAGGGTCTGGTCGACTACATCAAGCACATCAACAAGCGGTCCAAGGCGCCGATCCACCAGTCGGTGATCGGCTTCGCCGGAAAGGGCACCGGTCACGAGGTCGAGATCGCGATGCAGTGGAACGACGGCTATTCCGAGTCGATCCACACCTTCGCCAACACGATCAACACGCATGAGGGCGGCAGCCACGAGGAGGGCTTCCGCGCGGCGCTCACCTCGACGGTCAACAAGTACGCCGCCGACAAGAAGCTGATGAAGGAGAAGGACGGCAAACTCACCGGCGACGATATCCGCGAAGGTCTCGCGGCGGTCATCTCGGTGAAGGTCTCCGATCCGCAGTTCGAGGGCCAGACCAAGACCAAGCTCGGCAACACCGAGGTCAAGGGCTTTGTGCAGAAGGTGTGCAACGAGCATCTGGCGCACTGGTTCGAGGCCAATCCGGCCGAGGCCAAGGTGATCATCAAGAAAGCCGTCGATTCGGCGCAGGCCCGTGCCGCTGCGCGTAAGGCGCGAGATCTCGTGCGCCGCAAGACCGCAACCGATATCGGCGGGTTGCCCGGCAAACTGGCCGACTGCCGCAGTAACGATCCCGCGCTGTGCGAGGTGTACATCGTCGAGGGTGACTCCGCCGGCGGCAGCGCCAAGTCGGGCCGTGACTCGATGTACCAGGCGATCCTGCCGATCCGTGGCAAGATCATCAACGTCGAGAAAGCCCGTATCGATCGCGTGCTCAAGAACGCCGAGGTGCAGTCGATCATCACCGCATTCGGCACCGGCATTCATGACGAGTTCGATATCGCCAAGCTGCGCTATCACAAGATCGTGCTGATGGCCGATGCCGACGTCGACGGCCAGCACATCTCGACCCTGTTGCTCACCTTGCTGTTCCGTTTCATGCGTCCGCTCATCGAGCACGGTCACGTGTATCTGGCGCAGCCGCCGCTGTACAAGCTCAAGTGGCAGGGCAAAAACGCCGAACCGGAGTTCGCCTACTCCGACCGCGAGCGCGACGGTCTGCTCGAGGCGGGCAAGGCCTCGGGCAAGAAGATCAACTCCGACGACGGTATCCAGCGCTACAAGGGTCTGGGCGAGATGAACGCCAAGGAACTGTGGGAGACCACCATGGATCCGGCGGTCCGGGTGCTGCGCCAGGTGACCCTCGACGATGCCGCGGCAGCCGACGAGCTGTTCTCCATCCTGATGGGTGAGGACGTCGCCGCCCGCCGCAGCTTCATCGCCCGCAACGCGAAGGACGTTCGTTTCCTGGACGTGTGACCCCGGCCGGTTTCCTCCCGCCGGTTGAGGTGCGAGGAGCGCAGGTGACGAGCCGCGAAACCCCGCAAGCCAGAAGCGTTCGCAATAACCTTGCCCTAAAAGGAATTTCACTGAAATGACAGACATCACCCTCCCGCCCACCGGCGGAGGCGACCGTATCGAGCCGGTCGACCTCGGCCAGGAGATGCAGAACAGCTACATCGACTACGCGATGAGCGTCATCGTCGGCCGTGCCCTGCCCGAGGTCCGCGACGGCCTCAAGCCGGTGCACCGCCGTCTGCTGTACGCGTCCTACGACGCCGGATTCCGCCCCGATCGGGGATATGTCAAGTGTGCCAAGCCTGTTGCCGAGACGATGGGCAATTACCATCCACACGGCGACTCGGCGATCTACGACGCGTTGGTCCGGCTGGCGCAGCCGTGGTCGATGCGCTACCCGCTGATCGACGGTCAGGGCAACTTCGGTTCACCCGGCAACGACGGTGCCGCCGCCATGCGCTACACCGAGGCCCGGTTGACACCGTTGGCGATGGAGATGCTGCGTGACATCGACGAGGAGACAGTCGACTTCATCCCCAACTACGACGGCAAGACCCAGGAACCGACGGTGCTGCCGGCACGGGTTCCCAATCTGCTGATCAATGGTTCGGGCGGTATCGCCGTCGGTATGGCCACCAACATCCCGCCGCACAATCTCAACGAGGTTGCCGACGCGGTGTTCTGGGCCCTCGAGCATCCCGACGCCGATGATGAGGCCACCCTGGCCGCGTGCATGGAATGCGTGAAGGGGCCGGACTTCCCGACCTACGGTCTGATCGTGGGCAGCCAGGGCATCAAGGACGCCTACACCACCGGTCGTGGTTCGATCCGGATGCGCAGCGTGGTGGCGATCGAGGAGAACAAGGGCACCACCACGCTGGTGGTCACCGAACTGCCGTATCAGGTCAACCCCGACAACCTGATCCTGTCGATCGCCGAGCAGGTCCGCGAAGGAAAACTCAAGGGCATCAGCAAGATCGAGGATCAGTCCTCCGACCGTGTCGGAATGCGGATCGTGATCACGCTGCGCCGCGACGCCGTCGCCAAGGTTGTGCTGAACAATCTGTACAAGCATTCGCAGTTGCAGACCAGTTTCGGCGCCAACATGCTGTCCATCGTCGACGGTGTGCCGCGCACCCTGCGTCTGGATCAGATGATCCGCTACTACGTGGCCCACCAGATCGACGTGATCGTGCGCCGCACCCGGTACCGGCTGCGTAAGGCCGAGGAGCGCGCCCACATCCTCCGTGGTTTGGTGAAAGCCCTTGATGCCCTTGATGATGTGATCGCGCTGATCCGGGCTTCGGCGAACACCGAGGAAGCCCGTCGCGGCCTGATGGATCTGCTCGAGATCGACGAGATCCAGGCCGACGCCATCCTGGCGATGCAGCTGCGTCGCCTGTCGGCCCTCGAGCGGCAGAAGATCATCGATGAACTCGCCGAGATCGAACGCGAGATCGCCGATCTGAAGGACATTCTGGCCAAGCCCGAACGTCAGCGCGCCATCGTCCGGGACGAGTTGAAGGCCGTCGTCGAGAAGTTCGGCGACGAACGGCGCACCCAGATCATCCCCGCCGACGGCGATGTCACCGACGAGGATCTGATCGCCCGCGAGGACGTGGTGGTCACCATCACCGAAACCGGGTACGCCAAGCGCACCAAGACAGACCTCTACCGCAGCCAGCGTCGCGGCGGCAAGGGCGTACAGGGCGCCGGTCTCAAGCAGGACGACATCGTCGCGCACTTCTTCGTGTGCTCCACGCACGATTGGATCCTGTTCTTCACCACCAAGGGCCGCGTGTACCGGGCCAAGGCGTACGAGTTGCCCGAGGCCAACCGCACCGCGCGCGGTCAGCATGTGGCCAACCTGCTGGCCTTCCAGCCGGAGGAGCGGATCGCCCAGGTCATCCAGATCAAGGGTTACGGCGACGCGCCGTATCTGGTTCTGGCCACCCGCAACGGTCTGGTGAAGAAGTCCAAGCTCGAGGACTTCGACTCCAACCGGTCCGGTGGTATCGCCGCGATCAACCTGCGCGGTGAGGACGAGTTGGTCGGTGCTCAGTTGTGCAGTGCCACAGACGATCTGTTGCTCGTCTCGTCGAAGGGGCAGTCGATCCGGTTCAACGCGGACGACGAGACGCTGCGCCCGATGGGCCGGCAGACCTCCGGTGTGCAGGGCATGAGGTTCAACGACGACGATTCGCTGCTCTCGCTCAATGTCGTCCAGGAGGATACGTACCTGCTGGTGGCCACGTCGGGCGGCTACGCCAAGCGCACCGCGATGGACGACTACCCGGTGCAGGGCCGCGGTGGCAAGGGTGTGCTGACGATCGCCCATGATCGTCGCCGGGGAACGCTGATCGGCGCGCTGATCGTCGATCTCGACACCGAGCTGTACGCGATCACCTCCGGCGGAGGGGTCATCCGCACGGCCGCCAAACAGGTGCGTAAGGCGGGCCGGCAGACCAAGGGGGTGCGCCTGATGAACATCGACGAGGGCACCACCGTCATCGCGATCGCCCGCAACGCCGACGAGCCCGAAGAAGAGCGGTAGGAGCGGGGTTGTGGCGTCGGAGTTCTCGGCCGACGCCACAACCGGCCGCAGTGGCATCGGCCGGGGCGTCGCCGAATCACCCGCTAGTGTGGACCGCGAGCAGTCATGCGACGCGAGGTTTCAGCCCGACGATCTCCGAGTGAGGACCCAGTGAGCACACCCAACGAGCCGGACAACAAGCAGAATTCAGGCGCGTCGGGACCTGCCCGGGGCACGGTTGTGCCGCCGTGGCAGCGGGGTCAGGCCGGGTCGGGCAGTACTCGCAACCCGGTTCCGATGGATGGTGGATCGGTCAACGACGGCCCGGTGGGCAGTGCCGACGGCGATAGTCCGACGCGGCCGTACAGCACTGATGTCAACGGTGAGGAACCCACCACCGAACTGCGCCGGGACCCGTCGAAACGTCCCGTCGGGCCGCCCCGCGGGGTTGTGTCGGTTGACACCGAGTCGGGTCCGCGGCCCGCCGAGCCCGGCTCGCACAGCGCTTTCCAAGGGTCACCGAACTCCTCGGGGTCACGGGAAGATGCGCCCGGCGCGCGGGACGTGCAGTCGGCCACGACCGAGCCGCCGGCTCCGGTCACCAAGCTCGAGAACCCCCAGAGCAGCACCGGCCCGAACGGTGCGTCCCAGAACGCGAGGCCACAGAGTGGGCCGATACCGGCTGTCACGTCGGCCGTGCCCACCACTCAAGTACCGGCGTCGCAGGGTCCCGGGGCCGGCCCGCAGCCGGTGACCGCGTCTGCGAGCGCGGGGGACAAGCCCGCGACTCCCGGATCTGCCCAGCAGGGTCCGGCCCAGCAGGGTCCGGCCCAGCAGGGTCCGGTCCAGCCCGGTCCCGCCAACGGGGCTCAGCGTTCCGGCCCGCCGCCGAGCGGCCCGGGTCGGCGACCTGGGCAGCAGCCGCCGACGACCGGCCCGCAGCCGGTGATCCGTCCGCAGGGCCCGGGCACGGGTCCGCAGCCGGTGATCCGTCCGCAGGGCCCCGGTACCGGTCCGCAGCCTGTGCTCGGCAAACCGGCGTCCGGTCAGCCCGGCCCCGGCGGGCGACCCGGTTCGCCCGTACAGCCCAAGCGGTTCGCCGAGTCGCCCACCGCACATATCGAACGTCGTGATCTACCCGGTGAGGATCTGCCCAACCTCGACAAGATCCATCATGTCGCCGACGGCGCCGAACATGCCGGTGGTGCCCGCCGGTCGGCTCCGGTTCAGGTGGGTGGCTCGGGAGGTGTGCGGGCCGCGGTCCAGGTGCGCAGGATCGATCCGTGGGCCACGTTCAAGGTGTCCGCGGTGCTGACGGTCGTCGGATTCTTCATCTGGATGATCGCGATCGCCGTGCTGTATCTGGTGCTCGGCGGTATGGGCGTGTGGGATCAGCTCAACAGCTCTTTCAACACGCTGACCACCGACGGCACCGCCAGTGAGTCCGATGTGATCGGTACGGGTTCGGTGTTCTTCTGGTCGGGTCTGATCGGTGCGATCAGTGCCGTGCTGATCACGGCTCTGGCGACGGTCGGCTCGTACATCTACAACATCTGCGCCGATCTCGTCGGCGGTGTGGAGATCACCATCGCCGATCTGGATTGACCGTGCTGAGATAGAGGTCCTGACCTGCCGTTTTGGTAACGACGGCATCGGTCGGGTAATCTCACTTCTCGGTTCAAGGGCCTATAGCTCAGGCGGTTAGAGCGCTTCGCTGATAACGAAGAGGTCGGAGGTTCAAGTCCTCCTAGGCCCACTGCGAGAGGTGAGATCTCACCCGGTTCGCACACCCACGAGCCCCGATCACGGACTCGACGGGGCCTTAGCTCAGTTGGTAGAGCGCTGCCTTTGCAAGGCAGATGTCAGGAGTTCGAATCTCCTAGGCTCCACAACCGAAACAGCAGGTAAACGCCTTTCCGGCCACTCGCCGGGAAGGCGTTCGGTCGTTCGTGGGCACAATTTGGGGCACACTTTCCGGCAACCCAGGCCGTCAGCATGGAGTATGGATTGTCAGTTCCCCGGTAGAGCGCGCTCCAGCAAGCCGTTTCCGCGAAGCCACTCGTCCACGGCGTTACCGGAACCATCGACGTCCTCGCCACGAACGGCGAGACCGTCGCGCACATCAGCGTCGGGACAGAGTTCGACGTAGTCATCGACGACGGAGCCCTCGCCGACCGCGTAGGTGAGGAATGGGTGGACCGTCATGCCCGTGAGAGCATCAGCCCGGTCGAGGAAGGTCCGCATGATCATCGGGGCACGTGTGTTCCAGACCGGGCTGCCGATCATCACCGCGTCGTAGGCGCTCAGGTCGGGAAAGTCTGAGTCGATCTCCGGCCTCGCGTCGTTCTCCTGCTCCCGGACGTTGCGCTCCACAGTCGGATCGTATGCGTGCGGATAGGGGTCGGCGGCGATGATCTCGTACATGTCGCAGTCGATGCGCTCGGCGATCATCTGCGCGAGCCGCTTCGTGTTGCCTACGTCGAGGTCGCGCCGACCGCCCTCCCAGTAGTTCTCGCCAGGACGGGAGAAGTACACGAGGACGATGCCCGGATCGTCGGTGCGCGGGGGCGTGGTGGCCCGCTCAGGCCGTCCTTCGGACGCCGAGCTCGGGGCCGATTCCCCGCCGGGGCTCGGAGAGCAGCCGCAGAGTGCGGTCAGGGCAGCAACGCCGCCGGCGCTGAGGAGGGTCCGTCGCGTGAGCTGGGTCATGCTGTGTTCCTGTCTTTCCACTGCGGTGCCGCCACCGTCGATGAGGATGTCGCTGCCGGTGATGAACGCGCCACGCTCGGTCATGAGCAGTTCGCCGACGGTGCCGATCTCGTCCGGGGTGCCGGCGCGGCCGGCGGGGGCGAGTTCGAGCATCCGTCGGTAGCCGGCAGCGTTCGCGCCGTTGAGCTCGTCACGGGCGAGTGGGGTGATGACGATGCCGGGGCTGATCGCGTTCACCCGCGCCCCACGCTCGCCCCAGCGCACGGCCTCGGCTTGCACGCGGAGCACGTTGGCGCGTTTGGAGACCTGAGCCGACCGGCCTGCAGCATCGGCAGGGCGAGCAGCTCGTCGACGGGCGTGGTCGCCGGCGCCCGGTCCTGGTCCACAGACAGCGCCGGGAGGCGATGCCCGGACTGCGATGGCCTGCCCGATCAGACCTGCTCCGATGACGATGATGACACTGGTCATGATCTTCTTCCTTCTCGTGAGCGGGGTCCGAAGCGATCACCGCCTCGTCCATCCCTGCCCTCACATCCTCGTCCGGCGGTGAGCGCCCCTACCAGACACCGTCAGTACCTCTTTTCGACGTGTGCGCCTCAGCGAGTGAACTCCTCGAGCGCGATGAGCGGGTTTCCCAGGTACTGCTGGGGACTGTCTGGCGGGAGTGCGTGATCGTAGCCTTGACGTATGGACACCAGCGCTCAGGTGAGGGACTTCCTCAGGACACGCCGTGATCGTCTGCGGCCCGAGGATGTCGGCATCGTCGGCGGGCAACGACGGCGCGTACCCGGCCTGCGCCGGGAGGAGGTCGCGATGCTGGCGGGTATGAGCGTGGAGTACTACGTGAAGCTTGAGCGCGGCAACCTGCGCGGGGTGTCCGAGGGTGTCCTCGGCGCTCTTGCGCGTGCGCTGCGCCTGTCGCAGGAGGAGCACCGGCACCTGATGGATCTTGCACGGTCGGCGAACAGCGGCACCGCAGCGTCGTCGTTCGCTCCCACCAGGCATGTACGCCCGGCGCTGCAGCAGATGCTCGACGCGATGTCGGCACCGGCATGGGTTCGTAACGGGCGCAGTGATTTCGTCGCCGCGAACGCTCTCGGGCGGGCCCTGTATTCCCCGCTGTTCACATCGAGCGTCCAGCCGCCGAACACGGCGCGGTTCGTGTTCCTGGACCCCCGCGGCCGCGACTATTACCCCCAGTGGGAGGTGATCGGACAGCAGATGGTTGCCTCCTTGCGAGCCGAGGCTGGTCGGCACCCGTTCGATCGGCCGCTGACCGACCTGATCGGTGAGTTGTCCACCCGCAGTGACGAGTTCCGGCGCTGGTGGGGCGCGCACGAGGTCTTCACCCACGGGGCGGGATCGAAGCGGATTCATCATCCCGACGTCGGCGACCTCGAGCTGAACTACGAGCCGATGGAGCTGACGGCCGATGCCGGCCTGACGATGATCGTCTACAGCGCGGAACCCGGCAGTCCAACAGCGGATGCCCTCGCGCTGCTGGCGAGCCTGCACGCTGACCGGCCGCCGCTTGAGCGGGTCCGCGACGACTCGGCGCGCCCCTCCTGAGACCGTCTCGACCTCACGGAACGACCGGGGACGGGCGCCCGCACTCGCCCAATTCCACCAGCAGCCGGGTGAGTCCCGGATGGGAGGTACTGGCAGTAGCTTCCTCCCGATCCTCATCCGCGGTCGAATAGTTGAGGGCGAAGACCGGCGGGGTGCACCCACCGATTCAGCCGGAGGCCGCGACCACGGACAGTCCTGGGCCGGCCGCCGAGAACCGAATGACATCAGGAGTACACGCACATGCGCGCAGCAGTCATGCACCGACGGCGGCCAGGGCGATCGGGTCCGTGTCCCGCAGGCCGACGGCACCCTCGTGGTCGTCCCCGCCGGATTCGACCAGGCGCTGATCCCGTCGCTGCTGGCGCTCTCGGATGTGATGTCGACCGGGTACCACGCTGCCGTCACCGGCGGCGTCGCCCCGGCCCGCGCCTACATCCCGACGCTGCTGCCGCTGGTGCTGGACGGGACGATCGAGCCCGGCCGTGTCTTCGACCGCACCGTGGACCTGGACGGCGTTCCCGACGGATACCGCGCGATGGCCGACCGCGAGGCCCTCAAGGTCCTCGTCCGCCCCTGACCGCCGTGCAGCGGCAGGGGCTGGGGACGCTGACCTACGGCCCGCTGGCCGGCAGCTGACGACGCCCTGCTCTCGGGCGCAGGACCAACGCACGACCGCGCACGACCTTCTTTGACGACAAGGAGCACTTCCATGAACATCACGCTCAACAACGGTGTCGAGATGCCCGCCCTGGGTTTCGGCGTCTTCCAGACTCCGCCGGAGCAGACCGTCGCCTCGGTCGCGGAGGCGTTGACGGTCGGGTACCGGCTGATCGACACCGCCGCCGCGTACGGCAACGAGCACGAGGTCGGCGAGGCCATCCGCCGGTCCGACCTCGACCGAGATGAGGTATTCATCGAGACGAAGCTGTGGATCAGCGACTACGGCTACGACGAGGCCCTGCACGCGTTCGACAAGTCCGCCGGCAAACTCGGCGTCGACCAGATCGACCTGCTGCTGCTGCATCAGCCGCTGCCCACTGCCTTCGAGATGACCATCGGCGCGTACAAGGCCCTCGAGACGCTGCTGGCCGACGGGCGGGTCCGGGCGATCGGGGTCAGCAACATGATGCCGGACGTCCTCGCCCGGCTGCTGGAGCAGACCGGTGTCGTGCCGTCGGTGAACCAGGTCGAGTGCCACCCGTACTTCTCTCAGCCGAACGTACAGCAGACCGACAGCGAGCACGGGATCCTGACGCAGGCGTGGTCGCCGATCGGGGGGATCACCAGCTATTACGGCGGTGAGGGCGCGAAGACCACCTTCGACGAACCCGTCATCACGGGAATCGCCGATGAGCATGGGAAGACGCCGGCGCAGGTGATGCTGCGCTGGCACATGCAGGAAGGTCGCTCCGCGATCCCGAAGTCCGTCAAGCCCACCCGGATCGCGGAGAACTTCGATGTCTTCGACTTCGAGCTCACCGCCGACCAGCTCGCGCACATCGACGCTCTGGACACGGGGGTGCGCCGCGGCCCGGACCCGGCCGGCCTCACCCTGGAATCGCACAGCCTGGACATTCCCGAAGCGCGGCGCGGCGATACGCCTCGGGAGTGATGCCGGTGGCCGTGCGGAAGTCGTGGGTGAGGTGGGATTGGTCGGTGTAGCCGAGGTCGGCGGCGATCCCGGCCAGTTCCTCGGTGGGCCGGGTCGCGAGGGCGAGGGCGACTTCCTGGAGGCGGATGCGCCGGCTGAGCCACTTCGGGCCATGCCCCAGCGTGTCGAGGCAGGCGCGTTGGATCGTCCGCTCGCTGCGGGCGAACCGTTCCGTCAGCGTCGTGCCGGTCCGTCGGTGGACGCGCTCACGCAGCTCGGCCAGCACCTCGTTGGCCAATAAGCCCACCGACGATGGGCCGCGCTCGGCGACCGCCTGCTTGATCGCCTCGTCCGCCGCCTGCGCGCGCCCGGCGGGATCGGTGAAGGAAGCGATGCGCTGCATGAGCGCATGCAAACGTGGGTCGAGCTGTGCGGTGAGGGGCACCGTGGCGTCGGCGACCCGCGCGGGGGTGAGCTCGCTGAGCACGGACAGCCCAGCGGGCCGGAGCCGGATTGCGAACACTCGCCCGTGGCCGCCGATGGTGCGCCGCCACGCCCTGCCGTGCACCCCGGTGACCACGAGCGGGGCGGGCACTTCGCCATCCTCGATGCTGACGGTGACTGCGGGCAGGTCGATGATCGGCTGATCCAGCTGTTCGCCGTCAGCCAGCGTCCACGAGACATGCCAATAGTGATCGACCACCGCCGACACGGCGGGGTCGGGGTCGATCCAGCCCGCCCGGTAGCGTGTCAGCCGCTCGGGATAGAGCACGCCCGATCGCTCGGAGGCGACGATGGGGCGCTCGCGCGCGTCACCGGTCAGAGTCATGCTCCCATTTTCCCCGGCCGCCTTCGTGGGCTGTCGCTTTTCTCCTATCCGGCTCGGTGTGGACTGGTGAGACTGGAAATATGGGAAGAAGCACAAACGACACCGGCATTGCCCTGCAGGTAGCAGCCGCCTGGCCGGCCGATGCGGCACAGCACCCCGGTCGGCGATTGGGCCCCACGGTGAAGCAACTCACAGCGATGAAGCAACTCACAGCGATGCGCTCCCAACGCGCCTGAGCGAAAGCACCGTTCATGCTCGATGCCGTCGCTCACTCGAACTGCCTCGCCGTGGCCGTGGCCGCCGTCGCCTACTATCTGCTCGGCGCGGCCTGGTTCACCCCGCTCTTCGGCAAGGCCTGGGATCGCTCCATCGGCTACGACCGCTCCCGGGATACGACGTTCGGTCCCGCCTACTACGTCGTACCCCTCGTCAGCACCGTTCTCGTCGCCCTCGCGCTCGGCGTGATCCTGGCGGCCCTGGCACCGACCTTCGGGGAAGCGCTGATCGTCGGTGTTGTCGTCGGCCTCGGTGTTGCCGCTGTCTCCATCAACAACGCCCTCACGCCCCACACGCCGCACCCGTATGTGTTCGGGGCCGTGACCGGGGGCTACCACCTCGTCGGAATCGTCCTGGTCTCCGCGATCATCGGAGCATTTCCGAACTGACCGGTGCCGGCAGTCCTCGCCTGCGGGACCTCGTTGCCGGGATGTTGTTGCCGGAATCGCGCGGCGGTGTCACCGGCCCGCGGTCCCCACGAAGGATCGTCCGACGACGGCGGTCACGCGGCACCTTCGACGGCCTCGACCACCTTCTTGGCCGTCGACTTGGCGGAGCCCGGATTCTGCCCGGTCACGAGGTTGCCGTCGGTAACGGTGTTGGAGACGAAAGGAAGCCGGGCCTTCTCGTAGCGGGCGCCGCGGTCCTTGGCCTTCTCCTCGGCGTTGTAGGGGACCAGTTTGTCGACGCGGGCGAGCACTTCCTCCGTCCAGGAGAAGCCGGTCATCCGTCGGCCGGCGATGAGGTATGTGCCGTCGGAGAGCCGGGTGTTGAGCAGTCCGCAATAACCGTGGCAGACCGAGGAGACGATGCCACCGTGTTCGTGGATGTCGCGGGTGATGCGCTGAAGGTCCTCGTTGTCGGGGAGGTCGTACATCACCGCGTGCCCGCCGGTGAAGTAGATCGCGTCGTACTCGGCGGCGTCGATCCGATCGGGATTGGCCGTGTTCTCGAGCAGCGCCATCTTCGCCGGGTCGGAGCGCCAGGCCTTGGCTGTCTTGTCGTAGTTGGGGAACTTCAGCGAGCGTGGTTCGAGAGGTACGGCACCACCGGCGGGGCTGACGAGTGCCTGCTCATAGCTGTGTTCCTCGAAGACGTCCCACGCGTGGGTCAGTTCGGAGAGCCATAGTCCGGTGGTGTGGGACGGGTCGTCATAGTGCGCGACGTTGGTGACAACGTGGAGGATTCGCTTGGTCATGGGGGTTCCTTGGGAATGCCGACTTGAAGAATCGCACGGTATGTGAGCACTGTCAACAATGTGTCCGGCGAGAGCCCCGAGCCGACTGCGTCGATGGCACCACAGGCGCGATGGCGATCGCACCAAAGGCCCGGCGCACCTGGTCGGCCACCTCATCGCGTGACGGGGCCCGCAGTTTGCCGTCGAGGTACAGGCAGGCCATCCCGTGGGCCAGGCCCCAGCCCGCGGTGGCCAGAGCCGAGGTGTCGGCTTCGGGGGAGACGCGATCGAGTGCTCGGGCCAGCAGGTTGTGCAGGGCCCCGGCTGCCTTGACGCGTTCGTCGTCGGTGTCGTCGCAGGGCTTTCCGAACATCAGCCGGAACAGGGCGGGGCGTCCGAGCGCGAAGTCGACGTAGACCACCGCGAACTCCGCCAGTTCCGGCAATGAGCCGGGCATATCGCGGCTGTCGCCCAAGTCTGCGAACAAGTCACGGAAGCCCTCGGCGGCCAACGCCGACTCCACCGCGTCGCGGTCCTTGAAGTGGCGATACGGCGCTGTCGGGGACACACCCGCTTTCCGGGCGATCGCGCGAAGCGAGAAGGGTTCGCCGCTCTCGAGCATCCCCATCGCACTGGAGAGCAGAGCGGCCCGCAGGTCGCCGTGGTGGTAACCGCCCTCCTCTGAAGTTGACATTGCTCACTTCGCCCTTCTGCATTAAGTTGACACCGCAAACATACCGCACGTTCGGAGGAGTCGGAGACCCGACCGGCCGTGCCGCATACGCCGCACAACCCACGCCCCGGACACCACCGAGAGACCGTGAAGGAGTAGCCGTGCAGACGATCCTGGGTGCCGGCGGACCGATCGCCGACGAGCTCGTGTACGAACTCCACCGCCACCACACCGAACGGATTCGCCTCGTT
This sequence comes from Gordonia pseudamarae, assembly GCF_025273675.1. Taxonomy (NCBI): domain Bacteria; kingdom Bacillati; phylum Actinomycetota; class Actinomycetes; order Mycobacteriales; family Gordoniaceae; genus Gordonia; species Gordonia pseudamarae. The sequence continues at coordinate 19,457 of NZ_CP045809.1, forward strand.
AGCCGCAGACCGACCACGATCAACGACACCGACGAACTCGTCGCCGCGGACCTTACCGACGCCGAGGCCACCGACAGGGCCGTCGCCGGCAGCGATATCGCCTACCTGACCGTCGGTCTGCCGCTGGACGCCCAGCGGTGGGAGTCGCAGTTCCCCATCATCATGCGCAATGTGATCGACGCCTGCATCAACCACGGGACCAAGCTCGCGTTTTTCGACAACACGTACATGTATCCCGGCACGTCCGCACCGCAGAACGAATCGACGGCCTTCGCGCCGGGCGGGCGCAAGGGGCGCGTCCGCGCCAACATCGCCGAAATGTTGCTCGAGGAGATGCGGGCCGGCCGGATTGAGGCTCTGACCGCCCGAGCGCCGGAGTTCTACGGCCCCGGGCAGACCAAGAGCTACACCAATTCGTTGGTGTTCGATCGGATCAAGGCAGGCAGGCGGCCGCTTGTCCCGATTGATGCCCACACCGAGCGCTCGTTGATCTGGACTCCCGACGCGGGCCGGGCGCTGGCGTTACTCGGCAACACCCCGGACGCCTACGGCCAGACGTGGCACCTGCCGATCGACCCCGACCGGCGAACGTACGCTCAGCTCATTTCTCTCGCCGGTCGGATCAGCGGCCGATCGATCGGGTACACCGTGCTGCCCATGTTCGCGTTCGCCCTCGCGCGCCGTGTGGTCAAACCGCTCGATGAGATGTATGAACTGCTCGACCGGTACCGGGGCGACAACCTCTTCGACAGTTCGAAGTTCACAGCGCGCTTCCCCGACTTCCCTGTCACCACGTATCAGGAGGGAGTGGAGCTGATCCTCACCCACTGATCGGGCACCCGCCGGTCCCGGACGCCTGAGGCCGGCCCTTCCGGCCCGCCGGTCAGTGGTGTGATCTCCGGTGCTGTTTTGATTTCCTCTGCGCGCTCATGAGAAGTTTGGGTGATTCAAACCACATTCTCAGGAGGGTTCATGACGAGGACAGGCCGAGTGGTCCTGCTGGTGGTGACGATGATGCTGGCGGTGGCGTCGGTGTTGTTGCCCAGTCCGGCACGGGCAGCCGAGTTCGACCGGTATCTGAACCTCCCGCTGGTCAATCGGGACGCCGCGCATGGCACGGGCGGTCTGCATCCCGATCTGCCGACAGATGTGCCGACTCTGGGCAAGCTGCTCGGGCAGGCCCGCGGGGCAGGAGTGGCGCCCAGGTCGTACCAGGCGCTGCTGGCCCAGTACTGGCTGGCCACCGCGACCTCAGAGGCCGGAATCGAGCTCAAGTCGTGGAACCCGCGGACCGGCGCGATGGCCAACCGCGAGGTCCTGATCAAGTCGTACCGCTACTACGAGAACTTCCAGCTCTCGCACCGCGAACTGCAGTGGGCGGGCATGGGCGGCCAGGTGGGTGCCGATTTCGGCGGCGGCCTCGTCGACTTCGAACTGTTCAGCGTGCCGTTCAACGTCAAGGAGATCGGGCTGGCGGCCAATGCGGTTGTCAAGGCGGTGACGGATGCAGGCGGTCCGGCGCTGCGCAACGCGCTACCCGACGGGCTGCTCGCGATCGCCGATGGCGGTGCCAAGATCACCGGTGCCGACCTGCACTACATCCTCGGCATGATCATGGTGATGCAGAAGAACATTTTCAGCGACCTGATGCCGATGCACGCCGCCTATGTGGACAAGGGCCTGCCCGCGATCGCCGAGATGCGCGACGCCGGACTGTTCGACGACGAGATCTACCGGGCCTGGGAGGACGTCGCGTCGAAGAATCCCGACCGGATCGCCGCCGGTAACGCCCGGCTGCTGCGTCGCGAACAGGGTGAGGTGATCAAGCGCCAGTGGGACCAGGTGCGCAACCATCGCGGCAAGGTCGGCGCGGCCATCACCTACCTGTCGACGGTCGCCGGTTCGCCGTCGGTCGCCGGGGTGAAGCCGCCGCGGTCCATGGATCCGGTGGTGCTGTACTCCTCGACCCCCGACGGCCGACGGCTGAAAATCACGACGCCGCTGCCTGATTGGGACTGGTCGGTGTATTCGGAACGGTGGAGGTACATCAGCGATGAGTTGCTTCCCAAGTACAAGTTCATGGTCAATCACCGCTGGCCGCAGTTGCGGGCCACGCTGGAGGTGCCCTACGAGCGGCAGTTCGAATCGCATCGGCCGATCATGAACATCCCGCAGATCCTGTACGCGATGGCTGATCAGATTCGTGTGGAGGTCGTTAAGTGAAGCAGCGCAACACTTTTCGGCTCAGTATTGTCCGGATCATCGCGGCGGTGACGGTGACGACGCTCGCCCTGCTGGGTACGGGTGCCGCCGGGGGCGCTCCCGTGCACAAGACCCCGTCGTTGCCGGAGCTCTTCAACGGATTCGTGGTCGGCGCCTTCGCCGGGGCGAAGATCGGAAGCCCGCAGGAGATCTTCCACGCACTCACCGCCGACGACCCGTTCTACAAGGAACCGAAGCTGACCGGCACGGAGAAGCCTGGCACGCTGATCAAGTCCAAGAAGGTCGACGTCATGTTCACCGGCGTCAAACCGGCCAATCTCAACGCGTACAAGATCATGTATGTGACAACGGGTTTGGATGCGAAGACGCCGGAGATCAGTACCGGTATCGTGATGGTGCCGCAGGGTCGGCGCGGAGTGGACCGAAAGGTCATCAGCTACCAGGAGGCCAACGATTCCGTCGGTGGCAACTGCCATCCGTCGGGACAGTGGACGGGCCAGAATCCGATGGACGGCTCGTCGTGGTCGGCACTCGGGCCGCTGGCGATCATGTTCGACAAGGGCTATACCGTCACCATCTCGGACGTCGGCAACAATGGTGACACGTCGCCGCACGGCGTATTCGCCGGAACCTACGCCGGACACGCCCAGCTCGACGCCGTGCGCGCGGCCCAGCAACTCCCCAAGGAGGCGCCGCGCAAAGATGCCGAGATCGTGCTGTTCGGTATCGCCGGCGGCGGTGTCGGGGCGGCGCGGGCCGCCGAGGATCAGGATGTCTACGCGCCGGAGCTGACGGTGAAGGCCGCCGTCCTCGAGGGCATGGTGATCAATGAGCGCAACTTCATGCGGATCGCGAACGGGTCGATCGGATCGGGTTTCGCGTTCGCCAACCTGCTCGGTCTCGAGCCTAAATACCCGGATATGAACATCGACGCCCACCTCAATCCGGCCGGTAAGGCTGTCGCCGACTGGTATCGCACCCAATGCCAGACTCCCGCGTACTTCATGATGCCGTTCGTGCCGTTGCAGACGCTGTTCAAGGGCAACAGGAATCCGGCCGACATCCCCTCGTTCCAGCGGGCCTACCGCGACAACGTGCTCGGCAAGAAGGCACCCAAACCCAAAGTGCTCATCACCTCGTGCGCCAAGGACGATTCGATCATGTCGATCGTTCCGGCCAAGGATGCCCGCAACCTCGCGGCCACCTACCGCCGCGGCGGAACGCGGGTCACGTACGCGCCCACCAACTGCAGCTGGATCGAGATGATCACCAACCTGTATCACTGGGGCACCGATCTGTTCGGCGTGCAAACCCTCGCCTGGGTCGACGCCCAGTTCACCCGGTAGTCGGGAATAGCAGCCCGGTTCCGGTCGTCACCGCACACCACCCAGCCGGTTGAGGTGCGAGGCCGCCCGGCGGCCGAGCCTCGAAACCCGGTGAGATGACGGTGTCGTCCAAGCGGTTTCGAGGCTCATCGCCTAGCGGCTCGTCGCACCTCAACCGGCTGCTGGGCGGATTGGGTCCTGGGACAACGGAGTGCGAGGCAGGAACGGAATGAGCGAACCCGACGAGATCAAGCCGTTCACACTCACCCGGGCCGTCACCCTGCTGCTGGCGGTGACGTGCGGTACCTCGGTGGCGGGCCTGTACTACGCGCAGCCACTGCTGGTCACCATCGCCGACCACCTGAACGTCTCGTCGTCGACGGCCGCGCTTCTGGTCACCGCGTCCCAGATCGGCTACACGCTCGGCCTGATGTTCCTGGTGCCGCTCGGCGATGTCATGGATCGTCGGCGGCTGATCATCGCGATGATGACAGTGGCGATAGCGGCGTCGGCGGGAGCGGCGGTGTCACCGAATTTCGCGACGCTGTGTGCGCTTCTGGTGATCGGCGGTATCACCTCGGCGACCGCGATGGTGGTGGTGCCGATGGCGGTCGGTCTCGCGGCCGATTCCGAGCGCGGCCGGGTCACCGGCACGGTGATGGGCGGGTTGCTGCTCGGAATCCTGTTGGCTCGCACCGTCAGTGGTGTGATCGCCGAGATCGGCGGCTGGCGCCTGGTGTACATCGTCGCCGCGGTGGCACTGGCGGTGCTGGCGGTGCTGCTGCTGCGGATCCTGCCGCCGATCACACCCACGGCGTCCTTGACGTATCCGCGGTTGTTGCGGTCGATCTTCACCATCATCGGCCGCGAACCGATCCTGCGGGGCCGCATGGCGCTGGGGTTCCTGTCGATGTGTGGATTCGCCCTGATGTGGACGTCCTCGACGTTCCTGCTGGCCGAGGAGTACGGCTATTCCGACGGCGTCATCGGCATCTTCGGTCTGGCCGGTGCGGCGGGCGCGGTGGGTGCACCGATGATGGGTCGGCTCGCCGACGCCGGACATGCCCGCCTGAGCACCACGCTCACCTGGTCGACGGTGCTCGTGGGTTGGGGTCTGCTGGCGCTGGGTACGCACAACCTGCCCGCGTTCGTCGCCGGCATCCTGGTGTTCGATTTCGGGGTGCAGGCCGCCCACATCACCAACCAGAACCGCATCTACGGCCTCAATCCCGATGAACGCAGCCGCCTCACCACCGCGTACATGGTCACGTTTTTCTTCGGCGGCGTCGCCGGCTCGATCATCGCCTCCCTCGCCTACGCCGCCGGTGGCTGGCTGCTGGTGTGCGGCATCGGCGCAGGTCTTGCCGCAGCTGCCCTCGCCATCTGGGCCACGATCTGCGCCACCGTCGAACGCGCCTCGTAGTTTCTGAACCGCAGATCGTGGTAAATGTGCGAGTGAGCCGACCTGGTGGGATGCGATCTCTCCGGCGACTTCATATCAGCTGATTCAGCGGGCACGTTCGTCATCCGGGCCCGGTGCCAGCATGGGAATTCCCTGGTGTGTTGCGGCATCGGCCATCCGGGTGTCGTAGGTGACCAGGCCGTCCAGATCGTCGCCCAGTTCGAGAGCCGCGGCGATGTGGACGGCATCCAGGCTGCGCAGAAGTGGAGGTTCGAGCAGTGCAGCAGCGGTGAACGTGGCGCCGGACAGCGTAGTGAGGGTGATCGAACTCAGCACAAGTCTGGCTCTGACCATGTCGCCCCCCGCCAGCCGAACAGCGCGGATCAGTTCGGTGCGGGCGAGGTCGCAGGACACGAGAACCGGGTCCTCCTCAATGAGCCAGCGGTGCAACGTGGACGATTCCGGTTCGGCTACGACGAACTTCACCAACGCCGATGTGTCGATGTAGTACGCCATCGTCAGCGATGTTCGGTTTCCCGTAGTTGTGCCAGTGCAGCCGAGAGTTCCGGACCCGGAGAGGGTTCGGGTAGGTCGCGTAGCGCTGACTTCGGTGGTCGCGCACGTCCTGCGGCGACCATCCGCTCCAGGGGTGACGCCGAAATCGGGGATAGTTGCGCGACCGGTCTGCCGTGGTCGGTGATCACCACTGTCTCTCCGGACGCGGCCTCGGCAACTACCGCGGACGCGTTCTGCTTGAGGGCCCGGATTCCCACTTCAGTCATGTTCTTCATCGTAGAACATTGTGGAAGACGGTGCTGGCCGAGTCTGCCGCTCTATAGTTCCTGAAGTCGTTGCCGAACTCGTTCACCGAACACGGGGCACCCGGCAGATTCCAGTGCGTGGACAAGATTCACGCTGAGTTGTCGGCCGCACCAGTACTTCAACTGCTGCTCGACCACTGCCGCTTACCGGACCTCCGCCAGACCGTCAGTACTCTTCGAGCAGCTCATCGAGCCCACGTAGTTTGTCGAAGGCTTCGCGCTGCCGCTGTAGGCGTCGGCGTTTGTACTCTTCGACGTCGGCGGCGAGTAGGCGATGATGTGACCCGACCTTGTGGGACGCGATCTCACCGTTACCGATCATCTTCATCAACGTCGGGCGGGATACTCCGAGCTGGCTCGCGGCGACGGTCGTCGTCAGTTCCTCGGGAAGCGTAGCGATCGATATCCGGTCGCCGGACGCCATCGCCAGCACCACGTTGCGGATGATCCGAGCGAGGTCAATCGGCACGGCGACTTGCTCGTGAACGTCGGTTCCGCTGATCGTGATAGTCGAAAACTCGGTGCCGACAGCCGCGATGAGAGCCTGGGCTGCCGCTCGCTCGTGGCGTGCAAGCATGACCGACCGATCTCTCGACCCCGTGTCCAACATGATCCCTCCGATCTGATTACAGATGTAACTGTAAGAGACTTTCACTTGTAACCGTAAGTGCGGGGCTGGGTGATTGTTGGAATGTCTGGCACGTGGCCTTCGTTGCAACTGTGTTGCGGACCGTCGACCAGGAGGTTTGGCCTATGCGTGGATTCGACGTCAGTTCGTGGAACGGGGTGGTGGGGTCGCTGCTCATCCTGACCGTGGTTATGGCGATCGGTGTGGGCGTCCGGCTGATCGTCATGTTCACGGTGCAACAGCGCCAGCAGCGGATGAACCGGCAGATCAACGAGCGGCTCAAGACCCTCATCGCGGCGTACAAGGTGCTCGGCGGATCGTTCACCGGCAATCTGGCCGTCGACCCGCGGCACCTGCGTGACATCAGGATCGGGGCCGCCGCCCCCGATAGCGGGACCGCCCCCGAAGACGGGACCGGCCCGGATGATGCCGACGATCAGGACGGCGGCGACATGGACACCGTGATTCCGTCGGGTGCGGGATCGGATAGGGCCCGCCGGACGCGGGACGCGGTGGAGGCGGCGCTCTCGGATGTGTTCCTGCTGGGTACCGAGGAACATGTGCGGCTTGCCGAGCAGGCCGCCCGGGAGCTGGTCGCGGGCCGCCCGGTGTACACGGCCGAACTGGTGGCGTCGCTGCGCGAGTTCATCAGGCGAGCCCTGGACCTCGATCCGATACCCGATGATCTGCGGATACCGAGCCAGGGACCGGCGCGACCATCATCGTCGGGTGTCCGGCAGGGCCGTGCCGGCGGCCAGGGCGGCGGAAGACAGGGTGGAGGCGGCGGCGGGGGTGCCGGTGGTGGCATGGGAATGGGCATGGGCGGCATGGGAATAGGACGCCACGACGACTGAGTCCGCCACGAGCCCGAATCCGAAAGGGTCAGCCCGGGTTGCCGACGCGGGGCACCGCCTTCTCGCCGTGCGGACCGAAGATGTGCAGGATCTCCACCGACGGACAGCACTCGGCCGGACCGAACCAGTGCGGTATCCGCGGATCGAACTCGGCGGTCTCACCGGGGCCGAGGACGTGCTCGTCGTCGCCGAGGATCAGCCGCAGCGAGCCGGCCAGCACGTACAGCCAGGCGTGTCCGTTGTGCGACTTGAGGTTTGGCTCGCGCTGTCCAAGAACATGTTTGAACACCTGTACGCGGCCCTGATAGCCGGTCAACGGAACGATGACGCCGCCGGTGGCGTGCCGGAAACCGGCGAGGTGGGTGCGCGGGTCGCCGGTGGCGGGAGCCGCGACGAGTTCGTCGAGCGAGACCCGGTAGACCCGGGCGAGGGGGATGAGCAGGTCGAGTGTCGGCCGGCGGATACCGGTCTCGACCCGCGACAGTGTGCTCGTCGACAGGCCCGTCTCGGCGGTGACCGCGGCCAGGGTCAGGCCCCGCGCCGTGCGTATGGCCCGAAGCCGGGGACCGATCGCATCGAGCAGCGAAACCACATCCTCCATAAGCCCATGCTTGCAGAAACCGCAAGATCTCTCGACCCCGGTGGGTCGGCTCCCGCACGATGGACGCCTGGTGCACCAGGCATCGGGCCGGGTGCGACGCGAGGGGCAGGCGGGGCATCGTGGCACTTTCACGAGAGGAATCCGGAGCAGGCGTCGACACGGGCGGCAGCGGAGTGGTGTCCTCCGCAACCGATACCGAATCGCGGGCGTCGCCGAGTACCGCTCGTCGATGGACGATTCTCGCGGTGTGCGCGTCGGCGCTGTTCCTGGTGGGCCTGGACACCTCGATAGTGACCGTCGGCCTGTCCGAGATCGGGGCGGGTCTGGATGTCGCGCCTGATCGTCTGTCCTGGGTCATCGACTCCTACACCGTGGTGTTCGCATCCTTCCTGATTACCTCGGGTGCCCTCGCTGATCGGTTCGGGCGTCGCCGTACGCTCCTGGTGGGCATGCTGGTGTTCGGATTGTCATCGGTATTGTGTGCCGTTGCACCATCTTTCGGTGTTCTGATCGCAGCTCGCATCGCCCAGGGGGTCGGCGCCTCGATGTTGACGCCGGTGGGTCTGGCGATTGTCGTCAACACGATGACCGACCCGGCCGAACGGGCGCGTGCGATCGGCGTGTGGGGATCGATGTTCGGGCTGAGCCTGGCCGCCGGACCGGTCACCGGCGGCGCCCTGATCGCCGCGCTCGACTGGCGAGCACTGTTCTGGATCAACATCCCGTGTGTCGCCGTGGCGATGATCCTGATCGTCCGGATTGTTCCCGAATCCCACGGCGGACAGGTCCGTCGTCTCGACGTTCCGGGCCAGGCGCTGCTGGTGGCGATTCTGGCGATCGCGGTGGCCCTGATCATCGAGGTGCCCCGGATCGGTTGGTCGAATCCGTTGAGCCTGACCGGATATGTGACGCTGGCCGGCCTGCTTCCGTTGTTCGTGGTCGTGGAATCACGGCGCCACCAACCGGTCATCGAACCGGCGCTGTTCCGGGTGGCGGCCTTTCGTGGAGCTGTTCTGGGTGCACTGGCGGTGTTCGTGGCGTTCAGCATGACGCTGCTGACCACCACCGTGTATCTGCAGGACGTGCGCGGCTGGACCGCCGTGGCGGTCGGTGCGGCGATCCTGCCGATGGCCGCCGGCGCTATCTGTTGCGCACCGCTGTCTGGCTATCTGGTGAGCCGGATCGGACCGCGTGTACCGCTCATGATCGCCGGTGCCGCAATAGTTCTCGGCGGAATTCTACTGACTGGCGTGCCCGTGTCCGACAGTATCGGTCTGCTGATCGTCGCGTATCTGTTCATCGGGGTGGGTGTGGGCTTCGCCAACGCGCCGATCACCAACACGGCGGTGAGCAGCCTGCCCCCGGCCCGCGCCGGGGTGGCCGGGGGCACCGCGTCGACGGCGCGTCAGGTAGGCATCTCCGTGGGTATCGCCCTGGCCGGAAGCCTCGTATCCGGTGCCGACGACTTCACGAGTGCGAGTGTGCCGGCGTGGATCACCATCGCCCTGTGCGGTGCCGTGGTGGTCATGCTCGGTGTCGTGAACCGCCGGCCGGGCTGACGGCACGGGCATCGGTATGGGTGCTTCTCGCTGAACGGGTCCACTGCGCGTGCGGTGATATGAAACGCGGTGCCATGAAACTATGCCCATGACGTTCTTGGGACAAGCGTCGGGTTTCTCAGCAGCGTCGCTCGCCCGGCCGCGCGTTCGCCATCGGTGACCGGAATGTAGTCCACCCGAATGACAGCCGGACGGCGCAGCGATTAGCCGATTCGCGCATGCAAGTAAAGAGGCTTTTTATACTATCGAATGTCAGGTGCGCACCGCGGGGGTCCGTACAGTGGATGAGCGACGCGTGAGTTGAGTGGAGGGAGTGGTAGTGAATCACGGAATCGGTAAACCTCGTCGGGCAGTGGTCGCCGCGGTGGTCGGAGCAGCGGCGCTCGCCTGCGGCATACCCGGACTGGCCGTCGCCGCCGAGGGCAGCATGGACACGGGCAGCTCCGGGGGCATCTTCTCCGGCAGCGCCGATGCCGCCGGTTCCGGTACCCGTGACGGCTCACCCAACGGTGCCGACGGTGCACCGCGGGTTGTGCGCTGTGGCCAGCAGTCCAAGTCCGGGGGGCAGGCGGTCACCAACACCAAACACCTGATGGGTCGGCCCGGACCGCTGACGTTCACCCTCAACTACAACACCGGTACCCAGGCCGACAAGATCGATGTTTTCTACCAGGGCAAGTTCGTCGGCGGCTCCGGCAACGTCAAGGGTGCGGGCAGCAAGAAGATCAGTGTGAAGGCGGGCACCAACGACTATGTGACGGTCAAGGTGACCGGTCCGGTCGGTGGCTACTGGAGCTACACACTGACCTGCCCAGCCTGACGGCAGGGTCTATCGCGCACCGGGCCTACCGCGCACCGGGCCTACCGCGCACCGGGCCTACCGCGCACCGGGCCTACCGCATTGCAGGATTGCCGCACGGCAGGTCTTGCGCTTGTACGAGATCTCACCCCGTTGGGAATTTCATCCTTGTGGACGACACCGTCCTGATGGCTGACCGTGTGACACGCCGATACGGTTGATCCGAGATATTGGATAGTGAACCGGACGGTGGTAAATGGGTACTACAGCGGGTAGGTCTCCTCGGTGGGTAGGTGTTGCGGCGCTCGGCGTCGGTGCGCTGATGTTCGGGGTACCCGGCGTCGCGGCGGCCGACGGCAGTGTCAGCGTCGGCAGCGTCGATTCGGGCAGTGCGGAAGATATCGGCAGCGGCATCCTCAACGAGTTGGTCCCGGGCCTCGGGGATGCGGTCACGGGCAGTGTCGAATCGTTCGGCAGCGATGACGGCCCCACCGTCGCCCCGCCGCAGACACAGCGCTGCAACCAGGCGAGCAAGTCCGGTGGCTACGGGATCACCAATACCAAACACCTGATGGGACGCGGCGGTCCGTACACCTTCACGATCGTCTATGACACCGAGAACATCCCCGACCAGATCGAGGTGTTCTATCAGGGCCGCCGATTGTACGACACTGGGATGATCGGCGACAACATCAACGAGGGCAACGGCAGCAAGCAGATCCGGGTGCCGTCCGGAACCCAGAACTACGTGACCGTCAAGGTGACCGGACCGGATTCGGACACCCACTGGAGCTACACGGTGAACTGCCCGGCCTAGTTGTGATGTCCTAGTTGTGATGTCCAGGCGCATCGAACCCACCTGACACAGCGGCCTCCACATGGCCACGTCCGATGTACGTGCCGCAAGGGCGGGTGTATGCCCGGGCCGACCCGTATATCGGACGAATGCGTGTCCGCACGATGTCGCAGCGGTGTGGTTAGTTGGTGGGCGTGAGTTCAGCGTCCGGGCGTCCGATCAGGGGCGAGGCGAGGTGGAGCACCGACCAGGTGGAGTCGGCCGCGCCCGACGCCTCGTCGGTGGGCGCGGGCCGCAAACTCGCCACCACGGCGGTCTGGTCCGGGACAGGGGCCACGGCCACGGCGCTGTGGGGATCATGCGCGGGCAGCGGCAAGAAGCCGTATCGGACGATCGTCGACCTACGGGGCCCGGCGTTCAGGTGTTCGTGTCCCTCGCGCAAGTTTCCGTGCAAGCACGCACTGGGTCTGCTGCTGCTGTGGTCGGCGGGTGAGGTCGCCGAGGCCGCCCGAACGCCCGGCGATGCCGCCACGTGGCTCGACGGTCGTGACACCCGTGCGGCCGTGAAGGCCACCGCCCCGGCGAAACCGGCCGATCCCGAACGTGCCGCGGCCACCGCCGCGCAACGCGCGGACCGGGTGGCAGGTGGCATCGCCGAACTCACGATGTGGCTCGAGGACCAGGTTTCGCAGGGATTCTCGGGACTGGACGGCGACCCGTACGCCCGCTTCGATCCGCTGGCCGCACGTCTGGTCGACGCCCAGGCACCGGGTCTGGCGAGCCGGGTACGGGAGCTGCCGGGTGTGCTCACCGCAGGCGATCCCGCCGACTGGCCGGACCGGCTGCTGATGCGGTTCGGAGAACTGTGGGCGCTCGGCGTGGCACACGGGCGACTGTCCGAACTCGACGACGACACCGTGGCCACGGTCCGCCGACACGTCGGCTACACGGTGGCCAAGGCTGATGTTCTCTCGCGGCCGCCGGTCACCGATGACTGGATGGCGGTGGGACGACGCACAGAAGAACTCGATCACATCACCGCACGTCACATGTGGTTCTACGGCGCCGACACCGGCCGCTACGCGTTGACCCTGGAGTACGTGCCCACCGGCGGCGTGTTCGCGGCCAGACCGCCTGTGGGAGTGGCTTTCCGGGCGCGACTGCACTTCTATCCCGGCTCACCGGGACACCGCGCCCTGATCGCCGACGAGAACGCCGTGCCCGGTGATCCGGTGAGCCGGACCGGCGTGCCGCCCGCCGCGACAACCATCGACCACGCCCGGCGGGAGCGGGCGCGCAGCGTCGCCGCCGATCCGTGGCTGCGCGCCGAACCGGCCACCGTACGTGGCCGGCTCGCCGTCGCCCCCGGAACGGGATACGCACTCATCGACGAGCACGGCGAGTCGGTGGCATTGCACGTGGACCCCGAGCGGTGGACCACGCTCGTGGCCACCACCCTCGGCGGTCCCGTCGGCGTCGTCGGCGAACTCGGTGTCGACGGCCTGCTTCCGCTGTCGGTCATCTCCGACGGGCAGGTGATCGCACTGTGAACGAGCATGCCAACACGCACTGGGAGGCGACCGTGTCGGCGGCGCTCCTCGGTGTCAACAATCGACGGCCCGCGCAGCTCGACGCCGACCCGGTGATCGCCAAGTATCTATCGGCCCAACAGGATCCGGCCACCGCCGTGCTGCACACCGCCGCGCTCACCGCCACCGCCCGCAACGCATCCGGACCGCCCCGGGTGGAGGCCACCGCCATCGCGGAGGCACCCGCCGACGACCGTCCCGAACTGTCCGAGACCGCCGCACGGGCATTGGCGCACGCGCTCGAAGCAGCCGCGCCGCTGAGGTATCGGATGTTGCGGCGAGTCGCCGAGGCACATCGCAGACCGCCCGCCGCGATGCTGGTACCACTGCTGCGGACGGCGTTGCGCGACACCGCGGCACGGGAGGCCGTGGTCCGCATCGTCGGCGCGCGTGGTGCCTGGATCGCCGAGAAGACATCCGACATCGGTTGGAGCGGCCTGCTTCTCGCGGAACTCTACGGTACCCCGGAAGGCAACTCCGACCGGGACGAGCAGCTCTGGACGCACGGCATCGTCGCCCAGCGGGTGATGTACCTGACCGGACTGCGCCGCCGTGACCCCGCCGCGGCGCTGGCCTTGCTCACCGGCGGATGGCGGTCCGAGACCGGCCCCGACCGTGAACAGTTGCTGTCGGCACTGGAGACAGGGCTGTCGGCCGCCGACGAGCCATTCCTGGAGGCGTGTTTGCGTGATAGCCGCAAGAAGGTTCGGGCCACCGCGCAGCGTCAACTCGCGTTGATCCCGGAATCCGGCCTGCAACGCAGGCTTCAGACACTCGTCGCACCGCATGTGCGGCTCGGTCGCAGCCTGCTGCGCGCCACCACCCTGACGTTCACCACCCCTTCCGGCGACGAACTGGCGGCCGCTTCCGCGGACCGGTACGGCATCTCGACGGCGGGCAACGCCTCTGGTGCGAACTCCAACGGTGTGAACACCAACGGTGCGAACTCCAAGCAATGGGTGACCGCGCAACTGCTCGGTCGCATCACTTTGCCGTTCTGGGAGGCGCACCTGGGCGCCGCACCGGAGAAGATCGTGTCCGCGGTCTCCCTCGAAGACGCCGTGCGGGTCATCCCCGCGCTGTCGGAGGCCGCTCTCGTTCAGGGTGACAGACGATGGGCCACAGCACTTCTGAAACATCCGACCGCACCGGTCAGCCTGTTCGCGATCGCCGACCCCGCCTGCGTCGCCGACGTCGTCATCGACAGACTTCGCCGAGGCGACGTCGTCGGACTGGACCACCTTCCCGTGCCGTGGCCGCCGGCGGTGGCCACAGCGGTGTTCGACGCGTTCGACGCGATGCATCGCAGGCACCGAACGCTGACACCCGAGGGCCATACCATGCTGTTGCACCTGCCGGTCGGACTTCCGCTCGATATCGACTGGGGCCGAAGAATACTCGCGCTGCACGAAGCCGCGACAGCGGGGATGTGGACCAACCACTTGGCGATATTCGATGAAGCCCTGCATATCCGCACCGTTCTGGAGAGGGAACTGACGTGACCGACGACAACCCGCTGGGCAACAACCTTCTGGGTGACGACCTTCTGGGTGACAACCTTCTGCGTCCCCACGCCGAACAGCTCTACGCCGCCGAACTGGAGGCCCTTGCCCGCACCGACACCGGGACCCGGCCGCCGAACTGGCTGCTGTCGCCGTCGGCGGTGGTCACCTACCTGATCGGCGGTACTCTCGATGACGGCACCGTGATCACCCCCAAGTACATCGGGCCCGGGCGCATCATGGAGGTGGCCGTGGCCACCCTCGCCACCGATCGCGCCCTGCTGCTCCTCGGTGTACCGGGTACCGCGAAAACCTGGGTATCGGAACATCTCTCGGCCGCAATCAGTGGAACGTCGACGTTGCTGGTACAGGGTACGGCCGGCACGCCCGAGGAGGCCATCCGGTACGGCTGGAACTATGCCCGGCTCATCGCCGAGGGACCGAGTAGGGAGGCACTGGTGCCGTCGCCGATCATGACGGCGATGGCGGCCGGCAAGATCGCGCGACTCGAAGAGCTCACCCGCATCCCGTCCGACGTACAGGATGCGCTCATCACCGTCCTCAGTGAAAAGACCCTGCCCGTACCGGAACTCGGTATCGAGGTGCAGGCCGCGAAAGGATTCAGTCTCATCGCCACGGCCAACGACCGCGATCGTGGCGTCAACGAGCTCTCCTCGGCGCTGCGCCGCCGATTCAACACGGTCGTGCTGCCCCTGCCCGCCACCGCCGACGACGAGGTGCGTATCGTCACCCAGCGCGTCGAATCCCTCGGCCGGGCACTGGAACTGCCCGACATCCCATCCGCCGCCGACGAGATCCGCCGGGTGGTCACCGTGTTCCGCGAACTGCGTTCGGGGCTCACCGAGGATGGCCGCAACAAGGTCAAGCGACCCAGTGGCACCCTGTCAACCGCCGAGGCGATCTCGGTGATCACCCACGGCATTGCGATGTCGGCCCACTTCGGCGACGGAGTCCTGCGCGCCTCCGATGTGGCCGCCGGTATCCAGGGTGCGGTGGTCAAGGATCCGGGCACCGACGCGGTGATCTGGACCGAATACCTCGAAGGTATTGTGCGCGAACGCAAGGACTGGTCCGACTTCTACCGGGCAGCACGTCGTGGGCTTGCCTGAGTCGGGGCCGGGTGGCTACCGTACCCCCGTTACCGGCGGAAGGATCACCTGATCCGATGTCCGCTGGCACACACGTTCTGGGCATCCGCCACCACGGACCGGGCTCGGCCCGCGCGGTGGTCGCCGAACTGGACCGCATCGCACCCGACGCGGTACTCATCGAGGGCCCGTCCGATGCGACGAACCTGATACCTTCGGTTGTGGCGGAGGGTATGTCGCCACCGGTGGCATTGCTCGGATACTCCGCGACGGATCCGTCGTCGGCGGCGTTCTGGCCGTTCGCGGTGTTCTCACCCGAATGGCAGGCGATGGTATGGGCCGTCCGCAACGGTGTACCCGTGGAATTCTGTGATCTGCCCGCCGCCGTCACCCTCGCCGACCGCGAGGACACCGAAGTGCCGGCCGAGGCCACCGATACCGGCGAAACATCTCCTGCCGGCGATATACCCCGGAATGACGAAACACCCCCGGACGGCGCCGGGGAACCTCACGACACCGCCGAACACACCGTGCGCACCGATCCGATCGGCCTGCTCGCCCAGGCCGCGGGCTACGACGACCCCGAACGATGGTGGGATGACGTAGTCGAAACACGCAGTGAAGAAGGTGTTTTCGAGGCAATCGCGGGGGCGATGACGGTACTGCGCGGCGAAATCGGCGACGCCGATCCCGACGCCGGGCGTGACGAACGCCGCGAGGCCTACATGCGCCAGACGCTGCGCAAGGCCCTCAAGCGCGACGGGGTGGCGACGGTCGCGGTGATCTGCGGAGCATGGCACGTCCCCGCCCTGCGGGGCAAGCTCCCGCCCGCCACTGCGGACGCCCGAATTCTCAAGGGCATGAAGAAGACCCGTACCAAGCTGGCGTGGGTTCCGTGGACGCACTCGCGGTTGTCGTTCGCATCGGGATACCGGGCCGGGGTGGTTTCTCCCGGTTGGTATCACCATCTGTTCACCGCCGACCCGGACACCGTGGTCGCCGGGTGGTTTGTCGGCGCCGCCGCCCGGCTGCGTGAGCAGGATCTGCCCGTGTCATCCGCACATATCATCGAATCAGTCAGATTGGCAACCACTCTCGCATCGATGCGCGGTCGGAAACTGGCGGGTCTGGCCGAGCTCGATGAGGCCACCCTGGCGGTGCTGTGCGAAGGTGATCGCACGCTCGCCGACCTGGTGCACCGAGAGGTGGTGATGGGGGAGCGCCTCGGCTCGGTCCCGGAGGACTCACCGGTGGTGCCGTTGCAGGCAGACCTGACCGCGACGTCGAAGTCATTGCGACTCAAGCAGAGCCCGGTAGCCAAAGAGCTGTTCCTCGATCTGCGTAAGCCGGTAGATCTCGCCAAGTCGATTCTGTTGCACCGCCTCTCGGTGATCGGTATCGATTGGGGTGAGCCGCTGGAGACCACCGGAACCGGCACCTTCAAGGAGGGATGGCTGCTCAACTGGCGGCCCGAACTGGTCATCGAGGTGGTGCTCGCATCGGTGTGGGGCACAACGGTGCGTGCGGCCGCCAACAGCAGGATCGCCGACCGTGCGTCGTCGGCGCAGCGACTGGCGGAGATCACCGATCTCGTGGAAAAGGCATTGCTGGCCGACGCGGGCGAGGCCCTGGCGGCACTGCACCGGCGGGCCGCCGTCGACCACGACGTCGAGCAACTGATGGCGGCTCTGCCCGCCATCGGTCGCACCCGCCGATACGGTGATGTGCGTGGCACGGACGTGAGCGCGCTCACCGATGTGGCCAGGTCCCTGCTGCTTCGGGTCTGCACCGGTCTGCCCGCCGCCGTGACCGGCCTCAATGACGAGGCCGCGCAGCACATGACACACCGGATCGGCGCGGTACACGAGACGGTCGCCCTGCTCTCCGCGGGCGACGATGGCCGCCAGGACGAGCAACGCTGGCATCATGTGTTGCGCACCATCGCCGACCGCTCCGACGTCAACGGGCTCCTCGTCGGCCGGGTCACCCGGCTGCTGACCGACGCCGATGTCATCGAATCCTCCGATGCCGCGAAGCGTCTGGGATTGGCGCTGTCCCGTGGCGCGACGCCCGTCGAGAAGGCCCGCTGGATCGAGGGATTCCTGGGCGATTCAGGTCTGCTGCTGATCCACGACGCGGTGCTGCTCCCGTTGATCGACTCCTGGCTCAGCGACCTGGACGGTACGTCTTTCGTCGACGCCCTGCCGTTGTTGCGTCGCACTTTCGGCCCGTTCGACGCGCCGGTGCGGCGGGGGATCGCCGAGCAGCTCAAGAGGTCGGTGCCCGGCGCGCATCCGCCGGCGGTGACGACACCGGGGCCGGGATTCGATCCGCAACTGGCCGGACCGGCGGTCGCCGCGCTGGCCCGGATCATCGGAGCAACGTCGGTGGGGCGAGAACAATGAGAGGACTGGATGAACGGACAGGATGAGCGCGACCGCCGTTGGCGACTGGTCCTGGGCGCGGAGGCCGACGAGGCACTCGGCGGCCTCGGTGGTGCGGACCTCGGGATGGATCGCGCGCTGTCGGCCCTGTACGGGTCGCCCGGTGGCCGGCGGGGCGGCCTGGGCAGGTCGGCACCGTCGGTGGCCCGCTGGCTGGGCGACATCCGCACATACTTCCCGTCGACCGTGGTGCAGGTGATGCAGCACGACGCGGTACATCGGCTCAATATCGCCGCACTGCTGGCCGAACCCGAACTGCTCGAGACCGTCGAACCGAATATCGAGATGGTCAGCACCCTGATCGGACTGGGAAAGGCGATCCCGCAGGCGTCGAAGGCATCGGCGCGGACCCTGGTGCGCAAGGTCGTCGATGAGATCGAACGCCGTGTGGCGGAGAAAACCAGGAGTGTGGTGGGCGCCGCGCTCGACCGGTCGGCCCGCACCCACCGGCCGCGACCCGCCGACATCGACTGGAACACCACGATCGCCCGCAATCTGCGCAACTATCTGCCCGAACAGAAGACGATCGTTCCCGAACGGATCGTCGGCTACGGACGTCGCTCGCAGGCGGTGAGCAAGGACATCGTGCTGGCCGTCGATCAGTCGGGTTCGATGGCGCACTCGATCGTCTATTCGTCGATTTTCGGTGCGGTGCTCGCGACGATGCGGTCGGTGCGCACCTCGATGGTGGTGTTCGACACCGAGGTGGTCGATCTCACCGACAAACTCGACGATCCCGTCGACGTTCTGTTCGGCACCGCGCTCGGCGGCGGAACCGACATCAACCGGGCCATCGCCTACTGCCAGGGGTTGATCACCCGGCCCACCGACAGCATCTTCGTCCTGATCTCGGATCTGTACGAGGGCGGTGTGCGGGAGGGGATGTTGCGGCGGGTGGCACAGCTGACGGCGGCGGGTGTGCAGGTGATCGTGCTGCTCGCACTGTCCGACGAGGGAGCACCGTCCTTCGACCGCGACATCGCCGGTGCGCTGGCCACGATGGGCATCCCGGCGTTCGCATGTACACCGGACGCGTTTCCGGAGTTGCTCGCACTGGCGCTGAACCGTGGTGACATCGTCGGTTGGGCCGATGCCAACGAACTCGCCCGCCGCGGGATGACCGAACCGGTTGCCGAGGAGTTGTGAGCGCGCGTCGTGAACAAGTTGTCCACAGGGCTATGCACAGCTGTGGACAACTCGAATACGTTGTCGAATAGGCTGATCGGAGCGCCTGCGACCGGCCCGCAACAGCGACAACGGCAGCAGCGTCGACCGTGGCCGCGCCATTCAGCCGCCCTGTGAGCCGATCCAGAAATAGCCGATCGCGGCGAGTACGAAGGCCGTTATCCACAGCCAGCCGAGCCATTTGGCGGCCACCGCGAACGGCGTCCCGAGCTCCCCGGTATCGCGAATCGTCCGCAGCGACGAGTAGGCCAGGTAGACGCCGATCGGTGCGGTCACCCCGAGCACCGACAGGACCAGCGCCACGATCGACAGGGTGTTGGTTCCCGCGGCCGGTGTGTTCCCCGCCGGTGTGTTCCCGGCAGGGGCGGTTCGCCCGGCGCGGGCACGTTCTGTGGCCACCCTCATCTCCTCGACATCCCCGACGTCCCGGGTGGCGTGGTCGCTGCCAAGGGCGTCACTGTCACCGTAGTGACTGTCGCCGCGGAGGTCGGGAGACACACCGGCGACCGCGCGTTCGATCGTCGGCGATGCCTCGGAGGCGTCCTCATGTGCGATGTGCGGGGTTTCGGGCGGTTGCTGCGGGACCGGCCGGCTC
The DNA here is from genome assembly GCF_025273675.1 of Gordonia pseudamarae. Taxonomy (NCBI): domain Bacteria; kingdom Bacillati; phylum Actinomycetota; class Actinomycetes; order Mycobacteriales; family Gordoniaceae; genus Gordonia; species Gordonia pseudamarae. Next base: position 38,889 of record NZ_CP045809.1, read on the forward strand.
TGCGGAACCGGCCCGCCCTGCGGGGGCCGGGCCTGCCGGTACTGGCCCGATCCGGGCCGGCCCAGGTCGTTCGGGCCGCGCCCGGGTTGATTCAGGTCGTTCGGGCCGCGCCCGGGCTGGGGCGGGCCGGGGTGCGGTGGTGCGGCCCGGGGTGGCAGCGGGCGTCGTCCGGGTGGTTGCGGGGGTCGTTGTTGCTGACCCGGCATCCGATAGCGGGTGTTGGCCGGCGGTCCGGAGACGGGTGCGCCCGGTGCGCCCTGAGGCCGGTGGCCGGGCGGCGGACCGGGCGGGCGACCCTGCGCCGGACCCTGTTGCGGTGCCGGGCCGCCGGAGTTCCAGCGGGCCCGTTGCCCGGCGAGCGGAGCATCGCCCGCGGCAGCGGGCCGATTGTCGGTGAGGGGGGCGTGCTCACGTTCCCAGGGCGCCTGTGTCCGGGCCGACGGTGCGGTGCCGGCGCTCGGATCCGACCCGGGCCGGGCGGACGGTGCGCCGCCGTCCGCGGGGCGCGGGTCGTCGGGCTGTCCTTGCTGGTCGGCGATCACCTTTACAAATTACCTATACCCGCGTGAAATGGGCACACCATCGGCCGGTCAATCACGCGCCGGAAGCATTCGAGTCGGGGTCCCCGGTCCTCGCCGGTGCGGACTCGGGGCCGGCGGCCACGCCGAGTTCCTCGACGCGGGGGACGGTCGCCGACACCGGCGGACGCTCGGTGCGGGCCGCACGGACGGCGACGATCACTCCGCCGAGCAGGGCTGCGATCGCGGCGACGATGAGGGCGATTTTCGGTTTCGGCACGCCGTCAAGGGTATAGGCGCCGACGCTGTTGTCGAATCTGCGCGCGTGGTGCCCTCACGAAGGAGGAACCGAATCGGCCCAGGTGAACCCCGCCGCGGTGGTCGGGTGGTTGTATGGAGGGCGTGAGTAACAAGACACAGACCGCGACTCTGCACACCAACCGCGGCGACATCGTCGTCGAACTGTTCGGAAACCACGCACCCAAGACCGTTGCCAACTTCACCGGCCTCGCCGACGGCAGCAAGGACTACAGCGAGTCCAATGCGGCCGGCTCCGCCGAAGGCCCGTTCTACGACGGATCGGTCTTCCACCGCGTCATCGCCGGCTTCATGATCCAGGGCGGCGACCCCACCGGTACCGGCCGTGGCGGCCCGGGCTACCGCTTCGAGGACGAGTTCCACCCCGAGCTGCAGTTCGACCGTCCGTACCTGCTGGCGATGGCCAACGCCGGACCGGGCACCAACGGTTCGCAGTTCTTCATCACCGTCGGCCCCACGCCGCACCTGAACCGTCGGCACACCATCTTCGGTGAGGTCACCGACCCGGCCTCGCAGAAGGTCGTCGATGCGATCGCCACCACGCAGACCGGCCCGGGCGACCGTCCCGTCGACGCCGTCGTGATCGAGAAGGTGGAAATCAGCTGAGCGTAGCTTTTCCGCAGGGCGGGCCGGCGCTCACGTGTTACCGGCATCGGGATCGCCCCACCGGCCTGGGATGCAGCCGGTGCGGGCGGCCTGCCTGCCCCGAGTGTCTACGACCGGCCGCGGTCGGTCAGCACTGTCTGGAGTGCCTGCGTGCCGATGGCGCGGTGCAGCCTCGTCAGGTGCGCCGCGGGCTGACCGGCCACGCGGTCGCGCCGGCGGTCGCACAGCCGCGGACCATGCGGTACCCGTTCCTCACCTACGGGCTGATCGCTGTCAACGTGATCATCTTCGTGGTGTGCGTGGGCCAGGCGGGGGGCACCGACATGCTCGATTCGTCGTTGTTCACCGATTGGGCATTGTTCAAGCCGTTCGTCGCCGACGGTGAGTACTGGCGACTGATCACCGCCGGCTTTCTGCATTTCTCCCTCACGCATGTCGGCGTCAACATGCTGTCGCTGTATCTGCTGGGCCGGGATTTGGAGCCGGCCATCGGCTACCCGCGGTACGCGGGTGTGTACCTGGCCTCGCTGGTGGGTGGCAGTGCGGCGGTGATGCTGTTCGCCGGGGATCTGACGATCAACGCGGGTGCCTCGGGAGCGATCTACGGTCTGATGGGCGCGATGTTGGTGATCGTGCTGCATATGCGGGCGTCGCCGGTCCCGGTGCTCTCGATCATCGGTCTCAATGTCGTGCTGTCGATCACCGTGCCGGGGATCTCGCTGGCCGCACACCTGGGCGGTCTGCTGTTCGGCGCGCTGGCGACCGCCGGCCTGATCTATGTGCCGCGGCTCGCGGGCGAGGGATTCCGCGGTGCGGCGGCGGCGAGCCGACTGGGCTGGGCGGTCATCGTGACGCTGCTTGTGGTGGGTATGGCGATCGGGGTGGGCGCCGCCCTGTCCTACGAGTCGACCTTGACGATCATCCGCTGAAACACCGGCCGGGTCGTGACAACGACCCGGCCGGTGCCGCGTGGGCTGTGCGCCCATGCCGATACCCGATGGCTACGGGCTGTACGTCCACACCGACACCCAGTCGACCATCAGGTTGCCGCTGTTGGTGCCCGCGCCATTGGTCTCGGTCTGCAACTGCCAGCGCATGGGTTTGTCGGGGACCCAGTTGGTGGTGTTCAGGACCACGGTGTCATCGAGCAGGAGCCGGACCCGGCCCGGCATCCACTCGATGGTGTACGTGTGCCAGTCGGTGAACCGTGCCTGGGTGTTGACCGCCATCTGGCAGCCGTTCACACATGAACCCTGACCGGCGTAGTGGTGATAGCCCCAGGCGGTTCCGGACAGCGGCGCCTCGGGGAAGTCGATCTCCCCGTCCCACGGCCAGTTCTCCGATTGCGGCCACAGCAGCCACGCCACGCTGTATTCCGACAGTGTGGGCGTATCCACCTTCATCCGGGCGCTGTATCGCCCGTATGTCTGATACTGCGAGTTGTCGGCGATGATGGGCGACGGATTGGCCCCGGCCGGTCGGCCGTTCACGTTGTGCAGGTGGAAGTTGAGCACGCCGTTCCCGACACTGAGCACCTGATCGGGCCGGTAGGGGTTTCGTGGGACGGTGTCGACCCAGCACTGCGGGTAGGTGCGCCAGCGCTGTCCCTGTGCGCCGGTGTAGACGATCTGATCGGGGCTGCAGGGGTTGGCCCAGCTGCCGACGGCCGCGTCCTTGGTGAAGTCGTCCCAGAAGATCTGGCGCCAGTTTGTCAGATTCCCTTGTGGTACAGGCTGACCCGACGGATTCGTGGGTGGGGTGCCGCTACTCCCGACGACTTCCCAGTATTGGGCGTTGCTGCCGTTGCAGTCGTATTGGGTAATCGGATTTCCTGGTGTGTTGACGTTCCACATGTTGTCGATGCATCGGCCGGACACCCTGTTGACGTAGCTGTTCTGTGCGCCTCCGTCCCACTTGTGGTAGTTGGATCCGGTACACCGCTGCAGGGCCAGGCGGGCACCGTTGGCGCTGCTGTTGCCCTTGGGCCCGACACAGCGGCCGCGCATGCGCACCGTGCCGTTCTGGTCGCGGGTGATCTGTTGTGCCTGGGTCTGCGCGCAGTTGGCGAGGACCAGCTCGGTTCCGACGGAGGTGCCGGGCGCTTCGATGCAGCGGCCGTTCGGTCCATTGCGCAGGTACACGCTGTTTTCGGCGGCGCTTGCCGGTGCGCCGGCGACGACGGGCGCGACCATGACGATGGTGGCGGTGAACGCGATGGTCAGGATCGCCAGACCCTGTGACCGGATCAACGATCTCCTGACGAAGCGTCGGGCTGTGGCCGCACGCCCGGATCGGGTCGGTGCCGACGGATCTGCACTGTTTGTCGGATCTGCACTGCTTGGATCTGCACTGCTTGGACCTGCACTGCTGGACGAACGCATGAAGCACCTCACTCGTTGAGTAGTGACACGTTTGTGACGCATACGGGCTTGCGTAAGAGACGCCCCATGTGTAATAGGGCTGATGTTGATGATGTGGTGCGAGTTGGTCAGTTGCCCAGGTCTGACGAATTTGTTACCAAACCGAAACTTCGGGTATGTGAATAGGTTCCCGGCTACGAAATAGCGGATTGCGCATCGGTGAAGGCTGCGGCGAGGCCGGAGAGGACTCTCGGTGACCCGGACACGATGAAGCCGCCGAGGTCCGCCGTTCGGGTGATGGAGGCGCCGGTTCTGCTATTCGGGCGACGATATCGCCGCGTCGATCGTTCGGGCGACGATATCGCCGGGGGTTACCGTTCGGTGACGAATCCGGCTTCCGACAACGCGTCGGCGACCTCGTGCAGGTCGGCGCCGAGGTCCCAGCGGTTGAAGACGATGAGCGTGGTATCGCGCGGGTGGTCCGGGGCGGCGGGCAGATCGTCCCTACATTCGTTCCAAGAGTCGGCAGGGTCCGGGGAGCCGGGTTCGGCCACGACCTCGATCTCGAGTTGCCCGGTCCGCCGGCCGATGCGGCGCAGCGTCCGAAGCCGAATCCGGTCGATGTCGGCCGGACCGTAGGTACTGCGGCCGCCGATGGTGCGAACGACGATCCGCGGGCCGTCGCCGCGTATCAGGGTGAGTCGGGGGCGTACGAGCAGCGCGTACGCGGCGAATCCGAGCAGCATGACGGCCGCCACGGTCATCAGCACCGCGCCGACGGCATCGGAGGCGACGGTGAGGGCGCCGACCAGCAGGAACAGCCCACCGACCGCTATCGCCGCAGCGGCGGCCGGGGGGGTCGACCACTCGAGGTCGGCGGTATCAACAGAATCATCCACAGGACTTACTCACAACTGGGGATGAATGACAGGGGTGTCATTCCACAGCTGGGGATGGATTGTGCACACTTGCTGTGGACAGGTCACCGCCAGCGCATCGTCATCAGCAGCCCGACGACCATGAACGCGAACCCGATCAGGAAGTTCCACGGTCCGAGCTCATACATCCAGTTCAGGATCTTGCCGTCGGCGCCGAGAGCGCTGGGGGTGGCGACCAGGTAGAAGACGATCAGCCACAGCAGGCCGAACAGCATCAGACCCAGCATCACCGCCACATAGATGGAACTCGACGGCCCGGTCTTCACCTTCACCGGCGTGCGACTGGCCGGGTTGATGGTGTAGTCGGTCTTCTTCCTGACTTTTGACTTGGGCATGACTTCCTCGTTGATCTTGCCCCGGCGCGCATCAGCTGCGTGCACCCGTACTGCTACGGGCAGGGGCGTGGGCGGGGGCTCTCCCCGCCGGGAACGTGCTTGCTGACTACGGTATCCCACCTGGTCGGCTCAGGGCCAAGACAAGGCGGGGTCAAGACAAGGCGGGGTCAAGACAAGGCGCGGACCACGTGCGCCTGCGGGTGGGTCAGCCGATCGCCGCGGCCATCTGCGCCTCCAACTCGGCCACCGTCGGTTCCGGTACGTCGATCCCGCACAGGACGAGCCAGTTGGCCAACATGCGGTGCCCACCCTGTGTGAGCACACTCTCCGGATGGAACTGGACCCCGTGGATCGGCAGATCGCGATGCATCATCGCCATTACGATGCCGGTGTCGGTGCGTCCGGTGACCACCAGTTCGTCCGGGATCGTCTCGGGTACCACGGTCAGCGAGTGGTATCGGGTCGCCGTGAACGGGCTGGGCAGCCCCGCGAGCACCCCCAGATCGTCGTGGTAGACCTGCGACGTCTTGCCGTGCAGCAGCTCGGGTGCCCGGTCGACGGTCCCACCGAAGTAGGCGCCGATGGCCTGGTGGCCAAGGCATACGCCGAGCAACGGTTTACCGGTCCGTGCGGCCACCCCGACCAGCGGCATCGTCGCACCCGCCCGCTGCGGAGTGCCCGGTCCGGGGCTCAGCAACACCCCGTCGAACTCGGCGACAGCGGCCTCGTACGCGGCGGCATCGCCGCTGAGCGCATCCTCGTCGTTGCGCCAGACAACGGTCTGCACCGACAACTGACCCAGGTACTGGACCAGGTTGTATACAAAACTGTCGTAGTTGTCGATGACCAGGATGCGTCCGCTCACCCGCTCAGGCTACCTGCCCCGGCAACCGGAATACCCACCCCGGAATGCCCACCCCGCGCGCCGGATGCCCGGTCACGGCGACGCCGAGTACATTTCCGGTCGCCCAGGTGGGCTGAGTCCGGTGGGTCAAGGGCCGGAAGACGCAGGCCCGGCGGCTCAGTTCCGCATTTACCGGGTGTTAGTTCGGCAGCAGGCTGGCGCGGCCCACCACCACCGACACCTGTTCGTTCTTGTCGGTCCGGGTACCCGAGGAGGGCGACTGGCTCAGGATCCTGCCGTCGTCGCGACTGCCGAGCGGTACGTTGCGGTAGGTCACCTCCAGCCGGCCACCCTCGTAGCCGACACCGGAAAGGATGGTCCGGGCCTGGGCCGGGGTGCGTCCGGTGACATCCGGGACGGTGTACCGGTTACCGCGCGAGATAGTGACCTCGACGGTGGTGCCGATGATCACGGTGGTTCCGGCACTGGGTGCGGAATTGATCACGTCACCCTTGTCGACCTCGCTGTCGGCTTGGGTGGTGGTCATCTGCAGGCCGTTCTGCTCGAGAATGACCCGTGCCTGTGATTCGCTGAGCCCGTTGATCTCGGGGATGGTGACCATCTTGGGGCCGGTGCCGATGTAGATCACGACCGCGCCGTTGACGGGGGTCTCGGTGCCGGTGGGCGGCGTGGTACTGACGACCCTGTCGCGCAACTCCTCGGTGGAGTCGACGGTGTCGAGCTTCACGTTGGAGAATCCGAGCACGTCAAGTGCATTCTCGGCTTCGTCCTGTGTCTTGCCGCGCAGGTCGGGTATCGGTTGGCGTTGCGGGCCCGTGGACACGTACAGCGTCACCTCGGAGCCGTCGTCGGCCTTGATGCCAGGGCCGGGAGCGGTCCGGGTGACCTTGCCCGCGGCGACGTCGAGACTGGCCTCACCGAGACGTTTGACCTTGAATCCGGCGGTCTCGAGAAGGGAACGGGCCTCATCGGCCGATCTACCGTCGACCGCGGGCACCGCGACCTGTGGTACCTCGTCCGAGCTCCACGGAGCCCAGAACACGAGGATCCCGGCGACTAGCACGAGCACGGCCGCGAGTGCGCCGAGGACCAGCAGTGGGCGCCGCCGGTCCGGCGATTCGTCGACCTGCTCGACGCCGCCGGTGCCACGGTCGGCGCCGCCGCGACCGGTGGTACGCAGGCCGCGGCGGGGCCCGGTGTCGAGCAGATCGGTGCGTTCTTCCTCGCTGAGCAGCATCGGCGCGGACGGCTTGCCGCCGGCGAGCACCTTGATGAGGTCGGCACGCAGGTCGGCCGCCGACTGATACCGGTTGGCCGGATTCTTGCTCATCGCCTTGAGGATCACGGAGTCCAGTTCGGGCGAAAGGTCGGTACGGATCGACGACGGCCGGGGCGGCTCCTCGTGGACGTGCTGGTGGGCGACGGCGACAGGGGAGTCGCCGGTGAACGGCGGCTGGCCGGTGAGCAATTCGAACAGGACGCAGCCCATCGAGTAGATGTCGCTGCGCGGATCGACCTTGATGCCGCGCGCCTGCTCCGGCGACAGGTACTGCGCGGTACCCATCACCGCGGACGTCTGCGTCATCGTGGATGTCGAGTCGTTCATCGCGCGGGCGATGCCGAAGTCCATCACCTTCACCGCGCCGGTGATGTCGATCATCACGTTGGCGGGCTTCATGTCCCGGTGCACGATGCCGTTGCGGTGCGAGAAGTCCATCGCGGCGGCCACGTCGGCCATCCACGTCATCACCTGGCGCGGCGAGAGCGGTCCTTCACTGCGCAGGATGTCGCGCAACGTCTTGCCGTCGACGTACTCCATCACGATGAACGGCAGCGGGCCGCCCTCGGTCTGGGATTCGCCGGTATCGAAGACCTGGACGATCGTCGGATGATTGAGCTTGGCGGCGTTCTGCGCCTCGCGCCGGAATCGCAGGTAGAACGACGGATCGCGGGCGAGATCGGCACGTAGCACCTTCACCGCTACGTCGCGGTTGAGCAGGGTGTCGCGGGCGAAATGGACCTCGGACATACCACCGAAGCCGAGAGTTTCGCCGAGTTCGTACCGGTTGGACAGGTGGTGAGGCGTCGACGTCATGGGTGGCTACTCACCGTCCTTCTCTTCTCGGTCAGCTTACTCGGCGAAATGATGGCCGCGGCAGGCGCGGGGCTCGTCGGTGTGTGGTTCGCCGGGGTGGGGCGTGCGTCGGCGGTCATTGGAACGGCACCGGAATCGAGATGGTCAGTCCGGAACCGTTGTCCTGTTCCTCGGTCGCGGTCTCCTCGATGTCGTCGGCGCCGGCCTCCTCCGTGGCCGTGTCCTCGGTACTGGTGTCCTCGGTGGTCGTCTCCGAGGTGTTCTCGGTGGTCTCCTCCGTGGCCGTGGCCGTGGCCGTGGTCGTGGCCGTGGTTGTGGCCATGGTCGTGGTCTCCTCTTCGGTGACCTCGGGAATCGTCTCCTCCACGGTCTGCTGGGGTTCGTCGGCCCCGGTGTCCTCCGTCGTGGTGGTGGTCACGGTGGTGGCCGGGGTTCGCCGGGTGTCGGTGTCCGAATCGGCGTTGGCCAGCCAGTATCCGACCAGACCCAACGCCCCGAGCAGCAGTACGCCGGCCACCGCGGCGAGCACCTTTTGCCCGGTGGTCCAGGTGCTGTCGGAGGGAGTGGGGCGCGGTGGCTGCGGCGGTGAGCCGTAGCTCGGGCCGCTGTAGGTCGACGGTGAGGGCGAATACCGGGCGGAGGTGGCGGCGCCGGTGCTCATGGCCCGCGTCGATGTCGTCGACCGGGTACCGGGGTTGAGGGTGCTGGTGGCGGCGAGCCCACCCGGTCGCGGCGGCCGGCGTCCGGCCCGCACCGCGGCCACGGCGTCGGCGAATTCGCCGCCGTTGGCGTACCGCTGCTGCGGATCCTTGGCCATGGTGATCTCGATGAGTTCACGCACTCCCGACGGGAGGTTGCTCGGCAACGGTGGTGGTGTTTCGTGGATGTGTTTCATCGCGACGGTGATCGCGCCCTCGCCGAGGAAGGGCCTGCGCCCGGTGAGCGCCTCGTAGCCGACGACACCCAGCGCGTACACATCCGAGGCGGATGTCGCCTCGTCGCCGGTGGCCTGCTCGGGCGAGATGTACTGGGCGGTGCCCATCACCATGCCGGTCTGCGTCACGGGTGCGGCGTCGACGGCCTTGGCGATGCCGAAGTCGGTGATCTTGACCTGCCCGGTGGGGGTGATCAGAATGTTGCCCGGTTTGACGTCACGGTGCACAAGACCCTGGTCGTGTGCGGCCTGGAGCGCCCGGCCGGTCTGCTCGAGCATGTCGAGGGAATTCGCCAGGGACAACCGGCCCATCCGGGAGATGACCGAGTTCAGCGGCTCGCCGTCGACGAGTTCCATCACCAGGTACGCCAACGGTTCGCCGGTACCACGGTCAGGTGTCTCGCCGTAGTCGAAGACATTGGCGATGCCCGGGTTGTTGAGCCGGGCCGTCGTCTGCGCCTCGGTCCGGAAGCGGGCGGTGAACTCGGGGTCGTTGGTGTACTCGGCTTTGAGTACCTTGACCGCCACCCGACGGCCGAGCCGGGTGTCGAGGGCCTCCCACACCTGCCCCATACCGCCGGTGGCGATGAGTCGCATCAGCCGATAGCGGTCGGCGATGGTGGTTCCATTCGATAGGGTCATCCGCCTGCACCTCCCAGCCGTGCGTTGATGACGGCGCGTCCGATCGGCGCCGCGACGGCGCCGCCGGTCGACGACGCCCCGAGATCGCCATTCTCCACGATCACCGCGACGGCCACCTTCGCGTTCGACGACGGACCGAACGCGATGTACCAGCTGTACGGCGTCTCGTCGGCCCCCGATACTTCTGAATGTTCGGCGGTTCCGGTCTTCGACGCGATCGACACCGCGCCGCCCGCCCCCGCGGTGTGCCGTTCGGACAGGATCATCAGCTGTGTCAGCGTCTCGGCCTGATCTGCGTCGATCGGCGAGTTGATGGTGCTCGGTTGTGTCGTGTGCAGGGTGCGCAGGTCGGCGGACTGGAGCTTGTCGACGAGGTACGGCTGCATCCGGACGCCGCCGTTGGCGACCGTCGCGGCGATCATCGCGTTCTGCAGTGGAGTGACACGCACATCACGCTGCCCGATGGAGGACTGGCCCAGTGCGGCCAGGTCGGATACTTCCCCGACCGTTGAGGACGACACCGGCAGCGGGATGTCGGTGGGCTGCTCGTCGAGACCGAACCGGCCGGCGGTGTCGGTGAACGAGGACCTTGCGTCCGTCATCCGCTCGGTGGTCAGTTGTACGAACGCGGTATTGCACGAGTACTGGAATGCTTGTGTGAGCGATACGGTTCCGCCGGACCCGTCCGGGCAGGTCTGACCGCCGTAGTTGGACAGCGACGTGTCGGTGCCGGGCAGGGTGATCTGCGGCGCCGCGGTCAGCCGGATGTCGGGGCTGACGCCCTGGCGCAGGGCCGAGGCCGTGGTGACCACCTTGAACGTCGATCCGGGCGGATAGAGTTGGTTGATCGCCCGGTTGAGCATCGGGTCGGACACCGAGTCGGCCGAGTTCCACCTGGCCCAGTTCTCCTCACGGACGGCCTGGTCGTGGCTGGCGAGCTTGTTGGGGTCGTAGCTCGGGGACGACACGAGGGCGAGGATCTTGCCGGTGTTGGGTTCAAGCGCCACCACCGCGCCGCGACAGCCACCCGTGCAGCCGTTGCGCATGGCCTCGTAGGCCGCCTTCTGCATGCGTGGGTTGATGGTGGTTACCACGTTGCCGCCGCGGGGGTCGCGGCCGGAGAACATGTCGAGGAAGCGCTGACCGAACAGCCGGTCGTCGTTGCCATTGAGGATCGAGTTCTCGTACTGCTCGATCCCGGTGCTGCCGTACTGGAACGAGTAGAACCCGGTGACGGGGGCGAATGCGGCCGCCGAGCCGGTCGGGTAGGTGCGCAGGAACTTCAGTCGGCCGTCGATCGGCGTGGAGGTGGCGATGACGGTGCCGTCGGCGGTGATCGCACCGCGCTGGCGCGCGTACTCGTCGAGCAGCACCCGGTTGTTGCGCGAGTCGGCGCGCAGCGAGTCGGCCTTGAAGACCTGTACGTAGGTGGCATTGGCGAGCAGCGCGACGACCATGATGATCACCGCCATCGCCACGCGCCGGATGGGAGTGTTCATGCCTGGCGGACCACCTGCGTCGGCAGCGATTCGAGCGGCTTGGGCACGGTCTTGGGCTTGCTGGTGTCGGGTTCGCGCGCCGCGTTGGAGATGCGCAGCAGCAGTGCGACCAGGATGTAGTTGGCCAGCAGCGACGATCCGCCGTACGACATGAACGGTGTGGTCAGGCCCGTCAGCGGGATCAATTTGGTGACGCCGCCCACCACGACGAAGATCTGCACCGCGATCGTGAACGACAGTCCGGCGGCGAGCAGTTTGCCGAAGCTGTCACGGACGGCGACGCCGGTGCGCAGGCCGCGCACGATCAGCGTCAGGTACAGCATCAGGATTGCGGCGAGCCCCACCAGACCGAGTTCCTCACCGAACGAGGTGACGATGAAGTCGGTGTTGGCGAACGGCACGATGTTGGGCCGGCCCGAGCCCAGACCGGTACCGAACAGTCCGCCGGTGGCCAGCCCGAACAGCGATTGCCCGATCTGGTAGCCGGCGCCGTCGAAGTCCTCGAACGGGTCGCGCCAGATCTCCACCCGAAGTTGCAGGTGGGAGAACAGCTGGTAGGCGATGAGCGCACCCACCAGGAACAGTGCGATACCCAGGACCAGCCAGCTGGCGCGTTCGGTGGCGATGTAGACCATCGTCAGCATCGTGGCGAAGATCAGCAGTGACGAGCCGAGGTCGGAGGAGTAGACGAGCACGCCCACCGAGATCACCCAGGCGGCCAGCAGCGGCCCGAGGTCGCGTGCCCGGGGGAAGTCCATGCCGAGAAAGTGCTTGCCGGCGGTGGTGAACAGGTCGCGCTTGGACACCAGGAACGACGCGGTGAAGATGATGATCAGGATTTTGGCGAACTCGCTGGGCTGGATGCTGAACACCGGGGTGACGATCCAGTTCTTGGAGCCGTTGATCTCGGAGAACCGGGACGGCAGGATCGCCGGGATCGCGAGGAGCACCAACCCGCCGACGCCCAGGATGTAGGCGTACCGCGACAGGGTGCGGTGATCTCGTACAAAGAACAGGATCAAGGTGAACGCGGTGATGCCGAGCGTCGCCCACAGCAGCTGCTGGTCGGCGTTGTGCGTCGGTTCGGTGGCGTTGATGGTTTCGCCGGTGTGCCCCGATCCGAGGTCGAGCCGGTGGATCATCACCAGTCCGAGCCCGTTGAGGACGGCGACGATCGGCAGGATCAGCGGGTCGGCGTGGGGTGCGAGCCGGCGGACCGCGACGTGCGCGGCCGCGAACAGGACGGCGTACGCGGCGATGTACTTGGCGAGGTCGGTGGTGACCGTCTGCTCCTGCGCGGTCTGCACGATGATCAGGGCCACGACGACGAGTCCGAGCCCGAAACCGAGCAGGAGGAGCTCGGTGTTGCGGCCGGTATGCGTGGGCGGGCTGCTGGGTGGGGCGTGCTGCGCTGCGGGTGTCGACATCAGACCGTACCCCGGCAGATCTTGTTACCGTTGTCGTCCCGTTGTTCGGGGATCGACGCCGATGCCGCGGTGCTCGCCTCGGGCAGGGTTCCGGGTGCCCCCGTCTGCGACGTTCCGGTCTGTGACCGTCCGGTCTGGGGCGCCGCGCTGGTGGTCGTGGGGCCGTCCGGACCGGGGGTGCCGGGCTTGGGGGCTTCGGACTCGGGGGTTTCGGACTCGCCACGGGGTGTCGGGGTGCGCGTGTCGCGCGGTGCCGGCTCCGGGGCGGGCGGCGCGCACATCGGCAGGAAGTTCAGGGCGCGCACCGCGTCCTCGGCCTCGTCCAGTGACTTGTTTCGGATTACGTTGCTGCGCAGCGTATTACGATCGATCTCTTGGAGGTCGGATATGTCGAGCGCGGTGCAGTCGGACTCGGCGGAGTAGTCGGTGAAGAACACCTCGGGGTTGTCCTGATCGGGGTCGCGGACGCATGCCCGTTTCGCACCGTCGCTGAACGTCAGGAACGCGATCTTGTCGGGGGAACCCTGGAAGATCACCACCTTGTCGTCCTCGACGCCGGCGTAGTGACTGTTGCTGAACATGGCGCGGACCACGAAGAAACCCACCACGAGCCCGGCGACGACCAGTGCGACGGCGGCGATCACCAGCCATTTCCACAGCGGATTGCGTTTGACGGGCGGTTCGTCGTCGATGATCGAGGGCCTGCGGGTCTCGGCGGGCGGCGGGCGCAGCGCCGCGGCCCGCCCGGCGGCGGTGGCCGGGTCGGGGGTGTAGGTCTCGTCGTCGGTGCCGGCGGCGCCACCGACGATGGGCCGCGATTCGCCGTACTCGGTGTCGATCACATCGGCCACCACGACCGTCACGTTGTCGGGTCCGCCGCCGCGCAACGCCAGCTCGATGAGCCGGTCGGCGCAGCCGCGGTGATCCTCGACCGAGCCGAGGGTGTCGGCGAGGGTCTCGGAGGTGACCACATCGGAGAGGCCGTCGCTGCACAGGAGGTAACGGTCGCCGGGCCGTGCCTCGCGGACGGTCAGGGTGGGTTCGACGGGCTGACCGGTGAGCGCCCGCATGATCAGCGAGCGCTGTGGGTGCACATGGGCCTGCTCGGCGGTGATCTGCCCCTCGTCGACGAGGGTCTGTACAAAGGTGTCGTCGCGGGTGATCTGGGTGAGTTGCCCGTCGCGGTACAGATAGGCGCGTGAGTCGCCGATGTGGCAGAGGCCGATCCGGTTACCGGCGAACAGGATCGCGGTGAGCGTGGTGCCCATGCCGTCGAGTTCGGGTGCGCGGGCCACCTGGACGGCGATCGCGTCGTTGCCACGCCGTGTGGCCTGGTCGAGTTTATCGAGCAGGTCACCGCCGGGTTCGTCGTCGTCGAGTTCGCGCATCGCGCCGATGACCAGTTGGCTGGCGACCTCGCCCGCAGCATGCCCGCCCATGCCGTCGGCCAGCGCGAGCAGGCGTGCGCCGGCGTACACGGAGTCTTCGTTATTGGCGCGCACCAGGCCACGGTCACTGCGCGCGATGTAGCGCAAGACTAGGGTCACGGGCGCAGCTCGATCACGGTCTTACCGATGCGGATCGGCGTGTTGATGGGGACGCGGACGGCGGTGGTGACCTTCGAGCGGTCGAGATACGTGCCGTTGGTGGAGCCGAGGTCCTCCACGTACCAGTCGTCGCCGCGCCGGGACAGCCGCGCGTGGCGTTCGGAGGCGTAGTCGTCGGTGAGGACGAGGGTGGAGTCGGCCGCGCGGCCGAGCAGTACGGCCTGGGCGCCGAGGGTGATACGGGTGTTGGCGAGTGCGCCGTGGGTGACGACGAGGTACCGGGCCGAGCCCTTCACGTGGTCGCCGCGGGCGCGCCGGTCGCGACGGATGATGCGGGACCCGCCTGCGGAGGCGATGTCGGTGCGTAGCGTCCGGATCACCGCGTAGACGAAGAGCCAGAGCAACAGAAGAAACCCGAATCGGGTGAGCTGAAGTACCAAGCCCTGCATGCCGTTGTCACCTCCTGCACTCGAGTCGCTGATGTCCGGGCTCGGTCCGGCCACCGACAGCCCTGTCGGGCCCCGTCGATCGCGACGGACCCGACTGCATCATATGGGCAGATCTTGTGATGACACTCATCGTGGAGTGACAGTTCGGTCTCAACATCGGATCGGCGCAGGTCGCGGGTGTGCGCGAACTGCCCCGGGTAGATGGACCCGATCCGCCGTGGTTCCCGGGCCGGACATCCGGACCGTGTGACCCGGACGGCGTACGCCGGACCGTCTGTCGTGGACCGGGTACGGCCCGGCGTGGAACTACTGGAAGCGGACCGAGATGTCGGAGTGCCCGACACGGATCCGGTCGCCGTCGGCGAGTTCCCAGCTCGAGACCTGTAGGTCGTTGACCGTGGTGCCGTTGGTGGAGTTCAGGTCGGTCAGCATGGCGACATTGCCGTCCCAGCGGATCTCCACGTGCCGACGCGAGACGCCGGTGTCGGGGAGCCGGAACTGGGCGTCCTGACCGCGGCCGATGACATTGGAGCCCTCACGCAGCTGGAAGGTGCGGTTGCTGCCGTCCTCGAGGTACAGCGTGATCGCGGCGGGTGCGTAGCCTGCGGCCTGACGGCCGTAGGCGGGGTCGTAGCCGCCCTGGGGCGCGTAGCCCTGCTGGTAGCCGCCCTGTTGCGGATAGCCGCCCTGCTGGGCCGCGTAGCCCTGCTGGTCGTAGCCGCCCTGGTAGGCGGCCGGGTCGTAGTCCTGCTGGCCGTAGTCCTGCTGGCTGTAGTCCTGCTGGCTGTAGCCCTGTTCGTACCCGCCCTGGTCATAGCCCTGCTGGCTGTAACCCTGTTCGTACCCGCCCTGTTCGTAGCCCTGCTGGCTGTAACCCTGGTAGGCACCCTGCTGGTCGTAGCCCTGCTGGGCATAGCCCTGTTCGTACCCGCCACCCTGCTGATAGCCGCCCTGGTCATAGCCCTGTTGGCCGTAGTAGCCCTCCTGGCCCTGCCCGTAGCCGGGTTCGGCGGCGCTGCGGCGCTGGTCGTAGCCGGATTCCTGAGACATGTGTGGAGCTCCTACTTGTCGGTTCGCACCGTATGGTTCAGGTGCTGCGGGGGGTTGTGGTGCTGCGGGTCGGTGCGCCGGGCTCTCGGCTCCCTGGTCGGGGGCGGATTGCGTGGGCGCCGGTGTGGCGGGTGGCTGTATCGGCCGGGGTCGGGCATCGGGGTCGACTGCCCCCTGTGAACGAAAGATACCGGTGTGCAGAGCCGGGGTCTCGGCGAACTCGACCACGACTTTCCCGTACGTCTGCCACCCATTGTCGCGGATGAACGTCTCGAGATGTTTGGAAAACGTCTTTCGGTTGAGCTCGTACTCCGCCGCCACCTCCTGGAAGTCGGAAGAGCTGAGGTGCAGGGTGTACCGGTTGGCGACCAGCACGGTCCCGTCCCCGAGATCCTCCCTCGACTCCTCGGCCTCACGCTGAAGACCGATCTCGATCTCCTGTGGCGCGACCCGGCCACCGAAGACGCGGGCGAATCCGTCATCGACGGCGCCTTCGAGCTTGCGTTCGATACGCTGCAAGAAACCCATCCCGCTCCTTCCGTATGTCGAGTCGTTACCAACCGTTGGCGTGTCAAGAGTGCACAACTCTTCGTCAAATGATAACGATTCCCTGCGTAAATCACCCCGTCAAGTCAACATCCACACCAGGCGCAACTTCTGTACCATCTCACCAGCACTTCTGGGGTGGATTTGCGATCGCAAATTTTCGATGCACGACGCGTTCGCGTCGGTGTGGCGCCACACGTCCGGTCATCATGCTCCCGATGTGCTCCCGCTGATCTGGTGAACGAACGCGGGGCGCTTCCGGTCCGTCGGCCTGCGCCCGCCTCCCCGACCGCGCGCCATCAACAACCCTGACCAGCCGTTTTGCGATCACCCTGAACACCCTGCTATCGTCGTCCAGTCTGAACGACATGCCAGTCATGAGGACAGCCACGGGCGAGTGGCGGAATGGCAGACGCGCTGGCTTCAGGTGCCAGTGTCCTTCGGGACGTGGGGGTTCAAGTCCCCCTTCGCCCACCGAGATACGCTCCCTATCTACCCAGGTAGGGAGCGTTTCTGTATCTATGACGGACTGACGAGGCTCAAGAAAGTTCCCCGGGTGTGCTCACTGAAATTCTCCACCTGTGGGCGGCTTCTACTGTAGCGACCTTCGGGTTGGGGCGTTGACGGTGCGCTGGTTTTTGTTGCGGGCGGGGTGTTCGCGTAGGCGGTAGGAATCGCCGTCGAGGTTGAGGACGACCGGGCGGTGCAGCAGTCGGTCGAGCATGGCTGCGGCGACGGTGGTGTCGCCGAGGATTGTGCCCCATTCGCCGGCGGATCGGTTGGTGATGATCACGATCGATGTTTTCAGATAGCGTTGGGCCGCCGGCGGTCGCCAGAACCTGGGGTAGGGCTCGCGCGGTGGCATCGAGTTTGAGTACGGCATCGAGTTTGAGTACAGCGAGATGATCACGGAGTTGCTGATCCACCGAGATAGATGACTGTGGTTGCGGCTGAACACTATTCGAATCGTTCGCACTTACCCCGTCCGGGAGGGTTCGCTATCAACGTTGCGCGGCAGTGTGATTGGCTTTCTCCACCTCGTTTGCGTAATGCATGTACTTCCACATCGTTCTCCCGTATCAACATGAAAACGGGTCTCCCGAGATAGCTGGTGAGTGGTCAGAGACCATCAGCATCACGGGACGTCGGCCGACTCTGGCGGCGCCACACAGGTGGGGAATTCAGATGAGCATCACTGGGGAACTTCGATGAGCGCCATCAGATGGGGACGACGGCGGAGGATGACGAGTGCGGACCGGCGCGGCGCCGGCCTTGTCTCGGGTCATGGTGGACGTCTGACCGGTACGGCGTCTTGCCGAAAAGCGCAAACAGTGCGCCCGGTCGCCGCTAATGTCGATTTGCCAGTACGGTATGCGCCACTCCTGAACTTCAGCCCCGAGGAGAGACTCCGATGATCAAGTCACCAATGCGCGTAGCGGCAGTTCTTGCCGCACTGGCGGTGACCGCAGTGTTCGCGGCTCCGACCGCCGACGCCGCACCGAAGAACAAGTTGCCGGTTGTTTGGGACTTGGGCCACGCGATCCCCCGGACGTTGGATGCGAGCGTATCGCCGCCCGGTGCGAACGACTGGAAGTATAAGCCCTCGCGCGAGCATCCGCGACCGGTGGTCCTCGTACCGCCGACAGGTTCCACGCAGGGCAATGCCTTTTTCGCCGGGGCGCCGTTCTTGAAGAATCGTGGCTACTGTGTCTTCACTTTCAACCACGGAAACCTCACGCCGATCGACCAGATTCCAGTCCAGGGGCTCGGTGATATTCGGCAATCCGCGCGCACACTCGCCCGGACGGTCGATCGCGTGCGCGCCGCTACCGGTGTCGACAAGGTCGACCTCGTCGGCCATTCCCAGGGCGGGGGAATCCTGCCCGACTACTATCTGAAGTTCCTCGGCGGCGGTAATAAGGTCCACACCAAGGTCGGTATCTCGCCGTCTACCGGGACCACCCTCAACGAGATCGTCTTCCTCCGCACCCTGGTCCCGATTCTCGGTCCCGCCGTGTACAACGGATTGGCGTTCGTCGCGCCCGCGCTGATTCAGCAGGTGTACGACAGCCCGCTCAATCAGCGCACCTACGGTCGAAACAGCACGCCGCCCGGCGTCGACGTCCGGTCGCTGCCGGCGAGTGTGACCTACCACAGCATCATCACGCAGTATGACGAGGTGGTGACACCGTTCACCTTCCAGTACTACGACGGACCCAACGCTTACAACGTTCTGCTGCAGGACGGCTGCCAAGCCGATATGTCCGATCACATTTCGTCGCTCTACGACAAGCGCGCGTGGCTGCATGTACTGAACGCGCTGGATCCGGCGAACGCCGAGCCGGTGCCCTGCTTCCACGTGGCACCATTCCTGGGTTCCGCTCGTTAACCACAGCACCAGTCACTGCCCAGACACGAAGAAGCCCCGGGCCGTTGGCGGCTTCCAGGGTCAACGCAACACTGCTGTCAGTTGGTGGTGATGAGATCACGCAGATGCTCGGCAGGGGGATCCAGCCGAGCGTTGTGCGTGGGCGCCGTTGGTTCCTGGGCGACGTACTCGGCTTTGCCGGCCTTCTCGTGCACGTGCAGGCGTCTGATCGCCAGTTGTGTGCTTTCCGGTGACCAGGCAGACGATCGCATGAGCCCGTGACATCTCATCTATGTCGCCCGCTACGTCGCTTCTACGACCGAAAACCGTCCCAGTTATCCTGAGTCACCGACCTTCTCGCGGCAATGTGCACTTCGGGAAACCGGTGGAAACCTTCGCTGGGACGACTGACCGTCCGGAATACCTCAGTGAAGCCGGCGGAGGTGAGTGCGTCGGCGAGGGTGTCGGGGTGCCAGCGCCAGGCACGGGCGACGGCGTGGTCGAACTCGTGAGCCCCGGGATCGTCGCTGCTCTGACAGGCGACGAGGATGTGACTTCCTTCGCGCAGTCGCCTGAACCAGGATGCGAAGATCACCGGAACCTGCTCGGGATCAACATGAATCACACTGAACCTGGCGATGATTCCGGCACAGTCATCCAGCGCAACGGTCGATGCCCACGCGTCGTCCTCGATGAACGACACGTCCGGGTAGGTGTTCCGCGCGTGTGTCAGCATCGCCAGGCTCGGATCCACGCCGATGACGTCGATGCCCCCGTTCCGCAGATATCCCGCGACGTGACCTGTACCACAACCGATATCGCACACCGTAGCGTCGGCATCGTCGAGCAGGCCGATGAACGCATCGACGACCCGCCGTTCCAGCGGTGTGCTGAACGCCTCCGGCAACAGCTCGGCGTAGGCATCGGCCATCACGTCATATCCCGGCTTGTCCACCAAACCTCCACGAGCAGTCCTGCCCGCATCCTCAGTCCTGCCCGCATGAGGGTTTCAGCCGGCGACGTTCGCCGGCCACCCCGATCCGGTGACCTCACCGGTACGGATGGGGCAGCGAGTGGTGCTGTAGATGGTGGGCATGCACAGGTTGCAGTGGGTGCACTGCGAATGCGCGGTGGGATCGTTCTGCAGGATCAGCGGCAGGTCGGGTTCGCGGAGCAGGGCCCGGCCCATCGCCATGAACTGGAATCCTTCGGCGAGAGCCAGTTTCATCGAGTCGACGCCGGTGATACCGCCGAGCAGGATGAGCGGCAGGTCGACGGCCTTGCGGAGTTCGCGGGCCAGCGGCAGCAGATAGGCGTCAGTGTACCGGTACTGCTTGAGGAACACCGGCCCGCCGGCCTGCAGGCCCAGCTTCATCACGCCGTGGAAGGCCTGTGCGAATGCCTTTCGCGGCGCCTGGCCGTGGAACAGGTACATCGGGTTGAGCAGCGAGGATCCGGCGGTCGGTTCGATGGCGTCGAGGAAACCGTCGGACTCCATCCACTGCGCCACCTGACAGGCCTCGTCGATGTTGAAGCCACTCAGCGAGGAGGAGTGGCCGGGTCCGGGTGTGCCGACACCGTCGAACATGTTGAGTTTGGCCCAGATCGCCACGTCGGGTCCGACTGCCTCACGCACCGTTTCGAGAACCTCACGCGCCAGCCGGGCCCGGTTGGCCAGCGATCCGCCGTAGGCATCGCGTCGGCGGTTGAGCAGCGGCGAGAGGAATGAACTGATCAGGTAGTTGTGTCCGCAGTGGATTTCGAGAGCATCGAAGCCGGAGTCGACGGCCAGCTTGGCCGCGTCGGAGAACGTGGCCCGGAGTGCCGGGATCTCGTCGATGCCCACCTTGTGGGTCAGGGACATTCCCATAGGTGCCGGAATGCGGCTTGGCCCGAGAGCTTTGGCCCGGTTGGACACCGAGTTGGCGACGGCACCCGCGTGACCGAGCTGGGCCGCGGCCAGGGCGCCCTCGGAATGGATGGCGTCGGTCAACCGGCGCAGACCCGGTACCGCCTCGGGCCGCATCCAGATCTGGTGCCGGTCGGTGCGGCCTTCCGGCGAGATCGCGCAGTACGCGACGGTACTGATGGCGACGCCACCGGCGGCGTGGGTGCGGTGGAAGTCGATGAGTTCGTCGGTCACCAGCGCATCGGGGGTCATGCCCTCGAAGGTGGCGCACTTGATCAACCGGTTGCGCAGGGTGAGCGGGCCCAGGGTCGCGGCGGCGAACGGGTCGGCGGGGGCTGCGTGATTATGCATCAGATCACATTCTCACAGCCGGGGAATCCGGCACCACCGGTGCTCCCGGTTCGGGCCGACAGACCCGACAGAAAGACTTCGCGCCCCGCTGCGGCTACGGTGGCCACGAGGTACACATGAGCACACCAGCCCGGCCCCAGGACGATCGCCCGCTCTTCCTGGACAAGACGAATCCCGACGTGTTCGCCGCCCTGGGCGGTGTCGCCGGGCAGGTGAGCGCGGCCTGCGCGGGGGCAGGGCTCGATCGCGTCGACATCGAGCTGCTCAACGTGGTGATTTCCCAGCGCAACGGCTGCGCCTATTGCACCGACCTGCACACCCTGCGGGCGCGGAACGCCGGCGCCGACGGGCGTACCGCGAAGGCCGCAGGCAGCTGACCGGTGACCAGCTGGCCGCCGTCGAATGGTCGGCGATCCTGATGAACACCTTCAACCGGATCTCAATCGCCTCCGAGCACCCCGTCACCCGCCGCATCGCAGCCCGCCGCACCACATCCCCGAGTAAGCTCTGAGAAAGGATCACGTCATGAGTGAAGTGACTGTCGCCGACAACCCCGGCGACGACGGTCACCTCCGACCCCGCGCGCTCCTGAGCCAGGGCACGAAAGCGACACAGCCCATGAGTAACACCGAGCTCGACCCGGCCTCTTACGTGTGCGCCGACGGCGGCGGACCCGGATCTGCCTGTGACGGTTCTGTTCCCGTGGAAATCATCACAGCCCGCGACGTGCCGCTCGGTGGACCGCGCGCGATGAACGTGCGGCGCACCCTGCCGCAGCGCCTGCGATCGACCATCGGCGCGTGGTGCTTTGCCGACCACTACGGTCCCGACGATGTCGCGGCCACCGGCGGGATGGACGTGGCGCCGCATCCGCACACCGGACTACAGACGGCCAGTTGGTTGTTCTTGGTTGTTCGAAGGCACCGTCGCACACCGGGACTCCGGTGGCATGGCGGCTGATGTGCTGCCCGGGGAAATCAATCTGATGACCTCCGGTGCCGGGATCTGCCACTCGGAGACATCCACGGCGGACACCACCGTCCTGCACGGGGTGCAGTTGTGGATCGCGCTGCCATCCGAATCACGCAACGGCCCGAGAGCGTTCGAGAATCACAGGCCGCCGTTGACCAGGTTCGCCGGCGGGTCGGCGCTGGTGTTCATCGGTTCGCTGCTGGGCAGCACCTCGCCGGTCATCACGCACACCCCGCTGCTGGGCGCCGAGCTGCGCCTTGATCCGCACTCCTCGATCACCCTCGACGTGGACCCCGATTTTGAGCACGGCCTGCTCGTCGACACCGGTGATGCGGTGGCGCTCGAAGGGGTACATGTGCCCAAGGACGCCGTCGGCTACACCGGGATCGGCGCCCACGCCCTGCGCGTCGGCAACAACGGCGACGGGTCCGCCCGGCTGATACTGCTCGGCGGCACCCCGTTCACCGAAGAACTTGTGATGTTCTGGAATTTCCTCGGCCGGTCGACGGAGGAGATCCGGCGGTTCCGGGACGAGTGGCAGGCCGGGGGAGACCGGTTCGGGCGCGTCGAGGGCTACCTCGGGCACGGTGGGCCGGACCGCAACGCCCAAGGTATGTCGTGGTTGCCGGCGCCGGAATTGCCGTCGGTTCCGCTACGGCCGAGACGGAACCCGCCGCCGTACGCCCGTCCGTAGGTCTGTCTGCCTGTCGCAGCCCCGGCCGGTGGGACATGTCGCGGGAATAGCCTTGCCGATCGGGCGTTGCAGATACATGCAAACGCATCGATATTAGGAGTCATCATGCAGTTCGGGGTCTTCTCGGTCAGCGACATCACCCGCGACCCGGTCACCGGTGAGACGCCGAGCGAGGCGCAGCGCATCGACGCGATCGGGCAGATCGCCCGCAAGACCGAGGAGGTCGGGCTGGACGTGTTCGCGATCGGCGAGCACCACAATCCGCCGTTCTTCTCCTCCTCGCCGAGCACACTGCTCGCCGCGATCGCCGCCACCACGAAAGATCTCGTCGTCACCACGTCGACGACGCTCATCACCACCAACGACCCGGTCCGTGTCGCTGAGGAATACGCGATGCTCCAACACATCTCGAAGGGACGGATGGATCTGATGATCGGTCGCGGCAACACCGCGCCGGTGTATCCGTGGTTCGGCCAGGACATCAGTCAGGGGTTGTCGCTGGCGCTGCAGAACTACGATCTGCTGCACCGGCTCTGGCGAGAGGATGTCGTCGACTGGGAAGGCGAATTCCGTACCCCGCTCAAGGGATTCACTTCGGTACCCCGCCCGCTCGACGGTGTCCCGCCGTTCGTGTGGCACGGTTCGATCCGCACCCCGCAGATCGCCGAGCAGGCCGCGTACTACGGCAATGGTTACTTCGCCAACCACATCTTCTGGCCCACGGAGCATTCCAGGCAGCTGATCGAGTTCTATCGGCAGCGTTTCGAACATCACGGTCACGGCACCGCCAAGGACGCCATCGTCGGTCTCGGCGGCCACGCCTACATCGCCAAGCGTTCCCAGGACGCCTTCCGCGAGTTCCGGCCGTACTTCAACGCGGCGCCGGTGTACGGGCACGGGCCGTCGCTGGAGGAATTCGCGTCGTCGACGCCGCTGTCGGTGGGCAGCCCGCAGGAGGTCATCGACAAGACGCTCACCTTCCATGACGCGTTCGGCGACTACCAGCGGCAGCTGTTCCTCATCGATCACGCCGGGCTTCCCCTCAAGACGGTCCTCAACCAGTTGGAGCTTCTCGGCGGGGAGGTGATTCCGGTGCTGCGCAAGGAGCTCGCCGTCCGCCGCGATCCGGCATCGGCCGATGCTCCCACCCACGATTCGCTGGTGCGCGCCCGCTACGGCGACGGACCGGTCCGGCAGGCACGCCCGGGTGCCAACCGCGGCGACAACGTCACCGGCGGGTCTCCATACCTGGACGCGTGATGTCGGGGCGAGCGGAACGACGGGGGATGTCGGGGCGAGCGGAGCGACGGGGGATCCCCGCGACCGATGCGCGTTCGACCAGCAGACTCGCCAACGACGCCTGGGAATCGCTGCTGACCGCGCATGCTGCGGTGCTGAAACGGATCTCACGCGACGACGTGTGGTCGGAGGTGTCGATGCGGGAATACGACGTGCTGTACACGCTGGCCAAGTCCTCCGGCCCGGTGCGGGCCCGGGAACTCACCAAGCACGTGCTGCTCAGTCAGCCGGCGTTGTCGCGGCTCGTCGACAGGCTGGCCGACCGTGGTCTCGTCGCCCGAGAACCAGATCCGGCCGATCGTCGGGGTGTGCTGCTCTCGCTCACCGACGACGGCCGCGCCACGCAACGCCGCGTCGGCGGCCGACACGCCGTCGATGTCGCCGAGGTCGTCGGATCCCGGCTCACCGCCGACGAGCTGAGGGTGTTAGAGAACCTGTGTCGCGGACTCGCGACAGAGTCCGTGACACAGAAGTAGGCGGCCGCGACCGGCGAACGGTATTTCATCCACCCGACCGACATCGGGTGGATGAAATACCGAATCGATGCGGGTACAACCCGGGCGTTCGGGGAGATAGTCGTCTATCGTCAGGCCAATCGACGCGTTGGCTGACCGACAGCCGGAACAGGACGAGGGACACATGACCCACCCGGAGCCCCACAATCGGACATCGTCCGGGCAGGGGCAGGACGGCCCAGCCGCGAATGACCCACGGCAGGATCCGACTGCGCATGGTCGGCCACCGGCGGGTGCTCCCTCGGCTCCGCCGTCGCAGGACGGTCCCGGCCGGAATCCTGCCCCGCATGGTCATTCGCCGTACGGTCCGACGCAACTGAGCCCGTCCCCGTTCGGTCAGCCCGGTCAGGGTCAGCCCGGTCCGGCCCCGTACGGCGGGCCGCAGCCGGGGCAGTCCCCGTACGCGCAGCCCGCGGCGCAGTACGGCGAGACCCAGATCGGTCAGCCCCGGTATCAGCCCGGTCCGGCCCAGCCCCCACACGGACAGAGCCCGTACGGCCAGTCCCCATACGGGCAGCCTGGGCAGTCGCAGTCGGGTCAGGCCCCGTTCGGCCGGCCGGACGCGGGTCAGCCCGGATTCGGACAGCAGTATCAGCCCGGTCCGCCCGCCTACGGTCAGAACTCGTACGGCGCCGCCCAGCCAGCACCGAGCAGCCCGTACCAGCAGCCCGGGTATCCGCAGCCGCCCCACGCGGGCGTCGGCACGTCGCCGTTCGGCGCGCCGGTGGGGCCGACTCCCGGCGGCCGGGTGTCGGGTGCGGTCAAGGCGATCGCCGCCCTGACCCTGATCTTCGCGATCGGCGTGGGTATCGCGGCGTTCCTGCCATGGGTGGTGTCCGAGGCCGCGGGAGTGAAGGTTACGGTCACCGGACTGGGCACCGTGTCGGTCGACAGCAGCCTCGACATCTCGGACTTCGATTCCGATCGGGAGGCCAAGGACGGTGTTCTCACCCTGATAGCGGCGATTATCGTGGCCGTGTTCGCTCTGGTGAGCGTGGCCGTCGCCAAGGTATCACCGATACATTTGGTGTCCGGGATCGTCACCCTGCTGGGTGGTCTGGGTATCGCGCTGATCGGGATCATCGACGTCGCCGACGTCAACGACCAGCCGACGACGTTCGCCGACGTCTCGGTGGGCTATGGGCTGTGGGCGACGTTGGTGCTGGGAATCTTCCTGGTCGTCCTCGGGATCGCGGGCATCGTCAAACGGCGCTGACACGGTGGTCGGCCGTCGTTCTGTTGAACAGGTGCGTACGCAACCGCGCCGCCGCGTCGGCCGCACCCCGATAGTGTCGGAACGGTGAACAACGACCACCTCGGGCTCGATACCCCGGCGCCCGCAGCCGGTCCCCGGCCCGCCGGTCTGGGCTTTCGGGCGGGTCTGTGGACCCGGTTCGTGCGCCGCATTCTGCGGATCATCGCCACACTCAAGATCGTCCGGGTGCGTGTGGTCAATCGTGACGTCGTTCCCGCGTCGGGGCCGGTGATCCTGGCCTCCAATCACATCTCGATGCTCGACGGAGTGTTCCTGTGGGGAGCGTTGCGCCGCCGCGCGCAGGCCATCGCGATGGCCGAACTGTGGAAGTGGCCCATCGTCGGATTTCTGGTCACCAAGGCAGATTTCATCCCGGTGCGGCGTGGCGACGCCGCGTCGGGCAACGACGCGCTGGCCCGGATGGAGAATGCGTTGCGTCACGGCGGTGCGGTGATCATCTACCCGGAGGGCAGGGTGGTTCCGCCGGGGGAGTCGGTGCGGTTCAAACCGGGTGCGGCGGTGCTGGCCTTCCGTACCCGTACCCCGATCATTCCGGTGAAGATCGTCGGATCCGGTGACCTGCTGCCGCTCAAGAGGTTCCGCCGGGATGGCAAGAGTTTCGACCGCAGCAAACAGGTCACCCTGTACTTCGGTACCCCGCTCGATCCGGAGGACTACCCGACGCCCGGCGACCTGTTGCGTGAGTTGCGCTGGAGCGTCGACGCACTCGGTTGAGCGGTCCGGCTATCCTCGGATCCATGTCTGTGAGTCCAACGGTTCCGGTGGTCGCCGCCGGTCTGATCGGTGGTTACGCGACCGCCCGGTTCAGTGGTCAGCGTCCGCTCGGTGGAGTGGTCCACGGCGTGGCCGGCGCGTACGCGACACGTGAATGGTCGGCGCGGTCGCCGGCGGTGGCGGCCGGGTTGCTCGCCACCTACCTGGGGGCGTTCGGGGTGTCGCATCCGCTCGCGAAAAGGATCGGCGCCTGGCCTGCGGTGTTCGCGGTGACCGCGGTCGCGACGGGCGCCACCTACGCGGCCACCCGGGACTGAGCCGGCGGACCCGGATCGTCCAGACCCGGATCTCTAGACCCAGGGGCTGCCCGATTCGGCGACGTGCCGGTCGCGCTGCACCACCGGATCCGGGTACGGGACGGTGTCGACGAGGCGCTGCGTGTAGTCCTCGACGGGCACCGTCAGCACCCGCCGGGCCGGGCCGGATTCGACGACGCGGCCACGTCGCAGGATCACCACATCGTCCGCGATCTGGGCGACGACGGCGATGTCGTGTGCGCTGTAGAGCGCGGCGAACCCGAGACGGTGCCGCAACTCGGTGAACAACCGCAGGAACGACGCCTGCACAGACACGTCGAGCCCGCGGGTGGGGTCGTCGGTGACGATCAGATCGGGTGCCAGGACCAGGGCGCGGGCCAGTGCGATGCGCTGGCGGTGGCCGTCGGTGAGTTCGCCGGGACGTTTGTCGGCGTCCCGGCCGCCCACACCGACCGCGTCGAGCATCTCCGCGACCCGGGCTTTGGCGACGGCACCGTCCTCGCCCCACAGCAACAGCGGTTCGGCGACGGATTCGGCCACCGTGAGCCGGGGATCGAGCGTGGTGGCCGGATCCTGTGGCAGGAGAGCCGTCCGTCGGCGCAGCTCACGTCGGCCGGGGCGGTCGAGGGAGTCGGGGTCGATCCCGGCGAAGGTGATGCGACCGAGTCCGACCGGCGTCAGGCCCGCGACGACCCGTCCGAGAACGCTTTTGCCCGAACCTGATTCGCCGACCACCCCGAGTACGGACCCAGGGCCGATCCGGAGTGAGACATCCCGCAGCGCGGGAATCGCGCCGGCGGCTCGCCGGTCGGACCCGAACCCGGCGGCCGCGGCGACGTGCAGGTGATTCACCTCGAGAATGGGAGTGCGCAGTTCGGGCAGCGGATCTTCGCCGTACATCGCGGCCGGCAGTTTCGGTGTGATCGCATGTAACTGCTTGGCGTACGGGGCATTCGGTCGGGCGAACCACTCGAACACCCCGGCCCGCTCCACCACCTGTCCGCCGCGTACGACGACGGCGCGGTCGGCCACGTCGGCGACCACGCCCAGATCGTGTGTGATCAACAGGATTCCGACGTCCGTACGGTCCCGAAGGCGACGCAGCAGGGCCAGCAGCGCGGCCTGCTCACCGATGTCGAGGGTGGCGGTCGGTTCGTCGGCCACCAGCAACGCCGGTTCGGTGGCCATTGCCAGTGCGATCGCCGCTCGCTGACGGTCACCGGCCGTGAGCTGGTGCGGGTAGGCGTCGACGTAGCGTTGCGGATCCGGGAAGTCCACCAGGTCAAGCAGATCCAGTGCGCGGGCGCGCCGGTCGCGACGCGGGGTCTTGCGGTGGGCGCGCAGCACCTCACCGAGTTGCGCACCGATGGTGTGGCGGGGGTCCAGCGTCGATCGAGGGTCGCGCAGCAGCAGCGCAGAGGCCGCCGAGGTGGGTGAACAGCGTTGGCGTACTTCCGGATCGGATGTCTCGACGCCGCGCACTACTTCGACCCCGCGCACCACTTCGACCTCGCGCACCACTTCGACCTCGCGCAGCACTTCGACGCCGTCGACACGGATCGATCCGGTGGCCGTCGCGGTCGGCGGCAACAGTCCGATGATCGCGTGGGCGGTCATCGTCTTACCCGAACCGGTTTCGCCGACGAGCGCGAGGATCTGGGCGCGGTCCACCCGCAGCGAGATGTCCTTGACGGCCGGTCTGGTTCCGGCGAAATCGATGGCCAGATGGTCGATGTCGAGGGCCGGGTGGGCGTACAGGTGGATGTCGAATCCGTCGTCGTCGCCGAAGGCGTCCACCGGTCGTGCCGAACGTCTGATCGGGCGCTGGTCGCCGGGCCCGTTGAGGGCGAGGGACTGTGCGGGCGCCGGCGGTGGGACGGGTATCGCGTCCGACGCCGACCGGAACACCTGCGCAATCACCCCGACGGCGATCAGCGGCGCGAGTACGGCGGGCAGATCGTCGCCCGCGGCGACCCGCTCAGCGAACAGCGCGCCGAGGTTCGCCCCGTCACGGCCGAGACCGACGTACCCGGCGATCGCCGACACGAACGTTCCCGTCGACAGCGCGGCAACGAGGTCGCGGCCCAGCGGGGCGGCCACGGCGGGCAGCACATGCCGGCCGGTGATCGCACCGGTGGGTGCCCCCGAGACGAACAGCACCTGCACCGACGGCCGGTCCAGCACCTCGCCGAGCCGGGTCCGCACCCGGTGCCCGAACCACACGAACGTCACCGCCGCCACCGTCGTCAGAGTGGTCCAGACGCCGGGCCGTGCCCCGAAGGTCACCGCCAGCAGGGCCGTCCACCCGACCGGGACGGCGGCCGCTTCGGCGACGCCCCAGCCGGGCCGGGTGCTGCCGCGCAGCGCGGCGGCGAACCCGCCGGCGGCGCCCACGACCGCTCCCAGGAGTACGCCGGCGACCACCGTCAGGACGTCGTAGCCCGCGGTGGTCGCCACCGCGGTACTCATGGGTGTCCCGTCAGCCGGATACGAGGGTCGGCCGCGGCCCGGGCGGATGCGCCGAGAACACCGGCGACGGTGACCGCGATGACCGTGACCGCGGCCGCGACCTGTTGCCGGGCGGCATCTCCGTCGGCGACCGCGTCGACGATGAACAGACCCAGTCCGGACCGGCCCGTCAGCGGCTCGGCGACCACGGCGCCGACCGCAAGCCCGCCGAGCGCGGCGGCGACCACGGGCAGCGAGTCCAGCGATGCGGCGGGCAGGGCGCGCCGGATCAGCAGCCGCCGGGCGTCGACGCCGAGCGTGCGCGCCATTGTCACCGAGGTATGTGCGAGTTGTTCGGCGAGTGCCCCGGTGAGCCGTGAGCCCACGGCCAGACCGGCGGGTACGGCCAGAATCACGCCGAGCGGTACGACGTGCAGCGGTCCGCCGCGGGCAAGGATCGTCACCACCACCGCTGCCGCCACGATCAGCAGCGGCAGGATCCGCCAGGCCGCCGACATGAGGGTGCCGACGGCGGGCAGCGCCCGACCCGCCACCGCCGCGACTCCCACGATCATGATCGTCGTGACACCCGACACCAGCAGCAGGGAGAAGGTGGACGCGGCTGCCGCGCCGATCCCGCGGGCCGGTGCGGTCCCGGGCGCGGCGTCGGGCGCGAGCACACCGGCCACGACGATCGCCGTCAGCGATCCGACGGCCGGTATCGCGGCTGTCGCCGACAGCCGGCGTAGATGGAGAGTCATCGGGCCGACGCTACTGAGCCGACCGCATCGGGACCGAGCCGTGACGGTCACGCGGATACGGCCGAACGCAATACTTGACAGAAGCGTGCTGGGCTTGCCGGGGGCGTCGGCCTGCCCGAAGCGTGGTGGGCTTGCCGGACGAGAGTGCAGGCGTGACCAGAAGAGCGTGCGGGCTTACCGGGCGAGCGCGGCTCACGCACGAGATCGAATCTGCAACGTACGGCCGCCGGTCGCGCACCCCCGACTTTGGTGTCCCCCGCCTCACCACATGCTGCGCGTGTCCGGCGGCCGTACGTTGCTTGAGAACAAGTTGACCAGCCTTGCGCGTCCGCACCAAGGTTCCCGCCGAATCTATCGGCAAAATCGCAGGCAGCGGCGATTTTGAAAATTCCGGACCGGAGCGGGACCCGGTGGATATGACTGCCGTCACCGGCAGTGGGTGCGCGACCGGTGGGGTGGATCACTACGCTGGCCTGGTGGCAGGTAAGGGAGTGGGCCGCCGGGAGGCGGCGTTCGGTGAGGCGCTTGCCCGGCTGTTCGTTCGTGCGGGCAATCCCACGCTGCGGGCGGCGTCATCCGGATGCAAGGTGGCCGGGGCGTCGGTGTCGCCCCAACGGATCAGTGACTGGCGGAACGGGCGGCACCTGCCGAGAGAGTTCTCGACGGTCGAACCGCTGCTGGTCTGGCTCACGACCAGAGCCCTGCGCGCCGGCGAATCCGGCGTGTTGTCGATCCCCGACTGGAAACAGTTGTGGACCCCCGACGACGACGTGGACCCACCGGCGCCGCCGTCATCGCAGTTGCGTCCGTTCGCGGGTCTGTCGTCGCTGACCGAGGACGACGCCGAGGTGTACTTCGGGCGCGACGACCTCATCGACGAACTCGCCGGCACGATCCGTGCCGCGGCGGTCGATGACGGGCCCCGGGTGGTGATCGTGGCCGGGGTGTCCGGGTCGGGCAAATCGTCGCTGCTCGGTGCCGGTCTGGCGCGGGCCGAGGGTGTACCCACCCCGCGCAGGGCTACCTTCGACGACGACGGCCTGCGGGTCGTCGGGCCGGACGGGGAGACCACCGTCATCTACGCCGTCGGGTCGGACCAGGCTGCCGACCACCATGCGGACGACGACGAGGCGGACGGCGGTGACCCGGACAGCGGTGACCCGGACAGCGGTGACCCGGACAGTGAGGCCGATGCGACATCCGCCGGCGCTGCCCCCGGCCCCGCCGGCGACGACCCCCTCGAGCGCATCCTGGTGGTCGACCAGTTCGAAAGTGTGTTCACCCGTTCGGAAGGCGATGTCCGTGGCATCGTCGGTGCCCTGGAGAAGTACGCCACCGACACCGGTGTGGTTGTCGTCGGGGTGCGCGCCGACTTCTTCGGCAACTGCGTCGAGTTCCCGGCGCTCGCCCGCGCCTGGCGGCGGCACTGTGTGATCGTCACCGAGATGTCCGACGCCCAGCTGCGGGTGGCGATCACCGCCCCGGTGAAGCTGGTCGGTGGCCGTATCGAGTCGGGTCTGGCCGATGTACTGCTCAACGATCTGCACGCGGCCGCGGACTCCGGCGACCGGGCGGGCAGGCTGCCGCTGCTCGCGCACGTGCTGGCGGTGACCTGGTCGCGCCGCACCGGCAACCGGATGACCATCTCGGGGTATCGGGCAGCCGGCGGCATCGCCCGCGCGGTCGCCGACACCGCCGAGAGCGCCTGGTCCTCGATCGGCCCGGAGGATCGTGACCTGGCGCGCACGGTCCTGATGGCGCTGGTCCACGTCCGCGCCGACGGGGCTGCGCTGCGCGCCCCCCTCGATCTGGCGACGGTCGGTACCCGCTTCGGCGAGGACGTCTCTGCGATCATCGACGTCTTCGCGCAGGCACGCCTGATCACGGTCTCCGACGAGGTGATCATGTTGATCCACGACGTGGTGCTCACGGCGTGGCCGCGGCTGCGCGGCTGGATCATCGCCGGCAAGGACGCGCTCGTCTGGCGTCAGCAGCTTGACGTCGACACCGATGCGTGGGTGGACGCCGCCCGGCACAAGTCGTTCCTGTACACCGGTGCGCGACTGGAGTTGTCGTTGTATCAGCGTGACAAGGTCAACCAGACCTACCGGAATCTGCTGTCGGCCGACAACGATCGGTTTCTCGACGCCGCGGTGGCCGATCGCAGGCACAGCCGGCGGTTGCGGTCGATCGGCATCGGCGTGGTCGCGTTGCTGGCTATCGTCTCGATGATCGCCGCGGGGATCTCGTTGCGGCAGGCCCGAGAGCTGGCGCGCGAGCGCAACGCCGCCGAATACACGGCGATGATGTCGAATGTGTTGAGCCTGCAGAACTCCAATCCGTCGGTGGCGGCCCGCGTTTTGTTGTCCGGGCACAAGCTGTACCCGGACGACGGCGCGATCGTCGAACGGATGCTCGGTGCCGTGTCGAGTCCGCTGGCAACGTCGGTGTCCGGGCACACCTCGGCGGTCTACGATCTGGCGTATTCGCGGGCAGGCGATCTGGTCGCCTCCGCCGCCGGCGACCGGACGGTGCGGGTGTGGCAGACGGGAGAGGAGTCCGCCGAACCGCTCAAACCTGTTGTGACGCTGACTGGTTTCGAGAACTTTGTCACCGCGGTGACCTTCCATCCCAGCAAGCCGCTGCTCGCCGCGGCCAGCGGCGACGGGACGGTCCGGGTGTGGGACATCACCGAGGTGCGCTCACCGCGTCTGGTGTCGACCCTGAAACCGGCCGACGGCTCGACGGTGTACATGGCGCGCTTCTCGCCCACCGGCGACCAGCTCGCGACCTCGTCGGACAACGGGACGATCGCGTTGTTCCGGGTGACCGGCACCGGTGTGGCCGACCGGCCGGCGGGCGTTCTGCGTGCCCATTCGGGCCCGGTGCGCACTTTGTCGTACCGCGGGGACGGGAGGGTCCTGGCCAGTGGCGGTGACGATCAGGTGGTGCACCTGTGGAACGTGGCCGATCCTGCCGCGCCCGTCGAGGCCGGTCCGGTGATGACCGGGTTCCCGTCGATCACCCACTCGGTGGCATTCAGTCCGAGTGGCCGCGAACTTGCTGTCACCGGTGACAGCTCCAACGCGCAGATCTGGGATGTCGCCGATCCGCAGCGGCCCCGGCCGCTGAGCTCGGCCCTGCCGCACGCACCCGGCGGTTCGTGGTGGATCGGTTTCAGCCCCGACGGCCTGCGGGTGATGTCGCCGCGCCTGGACGGTTCGGTGCAGGTGTGGAACACCGTCGACGCGCGGGCGCCGAACACATTGTGGTCGATGGAGAATTCGCCCGGCGAGGGCACACTGCGCACGTTCGCCGGTGCGGTCTCACCCGACGGCTCGGCGATGGTGGTCGGCCGCGACGACGGACTGATCGACGTCTGGCGGTTCCCGCCCGGGGTGAGTACCGGTCAGGGCGGCGCGATCAGCAGCCTGGACACCTCCGGCGACGGGAAGGTGATCGCGAGTGCGGGTACCGACGCGATGCTGTCGGTATGGACGATGGCCGAGGGAAAGATCAACCTCAGAGGTCGTGTCGCCCTGCAGCGCAAGGTGAACGACAAGCCCAGGATCAGTGTCAACCACGACGGCACGCGGGTGGCCACGGCCAACAACAACGGCGGCATGGTGCAGCTGTGGGACATCACCGACCCCAACCGGCCGCGCTCGTCCGGGTCGCTCACCACCCAGACCAGATACACCTCGGCACTGGCCTTTTCGCCCCGCGCCGATGTTCTCGCCACCGGCGTCACCGACACCTCGGTCAGACTATGGAGTGTCAGCAATGCCGGTTCGCCGCAAGCGATCTCCGGCCACCTGGTCGGTCCGGGTGATTTGATCCGGAGCATCGCCTTCACCACCGACGGCACCATGCTCGCGGTCAGTTCCGACGACGGTAACACCTACATCTACGATCTGACCGCGGTGCGGCCCACCGAGCCCACCAATCCCGTTGTGGTGATCAAGGATACGAATCCCGCCTCGCAGGTGGTGTTCACCCCGGACGACACCGTGGTGCTGGCCGCCCGCGATCTGAGTGCCTGGCGGGTGGACAAGGCCGCCGGCACCGCCACCGAACGGGCCCGGGTGAGCGAGTTATACGCCGCGACACTGTCGGTCACCCCGACGCGGGTGGTGGTGGGCACCAGTACGCACCAACTGCGCACCTTCACGCTCACGGACCGGGCGTGGGAGCCATCGGTCGCGGTGGTTCCGCTGATGCCGCAGGCCGATCCTGTGCCGGCCTGGCTGCTGGCCCCCAAGGCCACCACCGACGAGGCGATCCTCACCTCCGGAGACAGCTCCGGATCGCTGTACTGGCAGGCGGTGGAGGTGGACGCCGCAAAGCGGTGGATCTGTGCGGGCACCCCACCGTTGACGGAGCAGCAGCGCAAGGATCTGCTTCCGCACGACGCCGACGTCGCCACCTGTTGACGTGGAGTGTGGTGCGCAAGCCCGGTCGGTTCGGACCGGGGTCGGTGCATCAACGGCTAGTCTCGGATCGTGACCACCAGCCTCAACGCCGCCCGCCGCCGCGCCGATCTGGCGGCCCTCGCCGAGCTGAACTCGCCGCTGGACATGCTCGTGATCGGTGCCGGCGTCACCGGTGTCGGTGCCGCCCTCGACGCCGCCTCGCGTGGGCTGAGGGTGGCGCTGGTGGAGGCCAACGACCTGGCCTTCGGCACATCCCGGTGGAGCAACAAACTGCTGCACAGCGGTCTGAGCTTCGTGACGAGCGGTCATCTGCCGATGGTGCTGGAGAGTGCGCGCGAGCGGCGGATCCTGATGACGGCGGTGGCCCCGCATCTGGCGTCACCGTTGCGGCACGTGTACCCGCTGTACGGCCCGCAGCGGCGGGCGATGCGGGTGCGACTCGGTACCGGTCTGGGCAGGGCGCTGGGCAAGGTGTCGGGTACCCCGGCCGAGTTGTTGCCGCCACCGGCGCGGATCGATGCGCTCGAGACGATCAGATTGTTCCCGGAGGTCCGGCGCGACGGATTGCGCGGCGCGCAGAGCAGCGTCGACGGGCAGCTGGTCGACGACGCCCGGCTGGTGGTGGCGCTGGCCCGTACGGCGGCAGCGTTCGGCGCCTCGGTGTGTACCTACACTCGCGCCGAGAACATCACCGATTACGGTGCGCGCCTCGTCGATACCCTCACCGGTGAGAGTTTCGACGTGTACGCGCGGACGGTGGTCAACGCGGCAGGCCGGTGGGCCGAGGGTATCGACAGTACCGCCCGGTTCGATATCGGCGGCGGCACCCATCTGGTAGTCGACGCCGCCCGGCTCGGTCATCCCACCGCGGGACTGTCGGTGCCGCTCGGTGATTCGTTGTCCGACCTGGTGTCGATCCTGCCCGCGCAACTCGGCCGGGCGTACATCGGCTTCACCCGCGGTGACTTTCCGTCCGTGGGTTCGGTTGAGTCGCAGCAGAGTTCATCGGATGTGGACACCTTGCTGTCGGTGGTCAACACGGCGTTGCGCGTACCGCTCACCTCGACGGACATCCTGGGCACCTTCCCCGGTGGTAGTGATCTCGCCGACCCCGCACGGCGGCACCGGATCCGGATCTCCGGCGCGATGGTGAGCGTCGTCGGCGGCACCCTGACCACGTATCGGAGCCGGGCGCAGGACACGGTCGACGCCGCCGTCGCCGTCGGTGAACTCTCCGCGGGGCCGTGCATCACGGACACCACCGCGCTGATCGGTGCCTCCGGTTTCATTGCCGGCGGCTCGCTGCCGGCCTCCGCCGTTGCCCGCTACGGTTCGGAGACCGCTGCCGTATTCGAGCACGCCCGGGTGACCGACCCGTTCGGTCTCATCGCGCCCGGCATCGACGTCACCCGCGCCGAAATCGAGTTCGCCGTCCGCCACGAGGGTGCTCTCCACGTCGACGACGTCCTCGACCGGCGCACTCGCATAGGCCTTGTCGCCGCCGACGCCGATGCCGCCCGGCACGCCGTCACCGACATCGTCACCGAAACCCTCGCCGCGCTGTAACCTCGGACGCCTGCGTAGCCCAGACCCTGAGCCGGACGACGACGTGTGCCCTGGGATCGTTGGCGACGGGATCGTTGACGACACCGATGGTCGGCTCCCGTATGAGGAGTCGACCATCAGCGGGGCCCGGGTCAGTTGATGGCGGGATGCTTGACGAGTGTCACGGTCTCCCGATACACCGGTTTTGCCGACTTGGTCGTGAAATCCTTGGTACCACCCGATACCCAAGTGTCCTTCGGAATCGAGAATCCGATGGCATATGTCTGGCCTGCCTCCAGCTTGACCGTGGTGGTGAACTTGTACAGGTTGCTGGCCAGTTGGTCCGTGAAGCGGACCCCGCCTGGGACCTCAAGTCTCCAGTTCGAGTTTCCTGGATTCTTCTTGTAGAGCTTCGCGGTCGGCTTTCCCCAGTTGCTCACCGCCAATATCTCGGCCCTGACGACGAACTGGACCTGGCCGATGGGAGCCTTACCCGGGCACAGCTTGCATGTGGTCACTGTCGTTGTGGGATCCACCTTCAATGTCGGTATCGGCTTCGCCTCGGCGCCTCCGGCGGCGAATGCCGCCCCGCCGACCACCATGATGAACACCGTCACGACCACTATCATTCTTCTCAGCATCGGTTCACCTCTCAGAAATCACACGTGCCGGCCGCTCCGTCGGGTGTGGCATAGACCTTTGACTCGGTGGAATCCCGACGTGGCGGGTGTCGTCATGATGTCCGGACGACACCTCCTGACGGTAGACTCGGCGCGGCCGCAAGCAACGAGTAGTTGACTACCCGAAAAATCCCCGGGCCGAGATGTGCCACCAAAACCGCAGGTTAGAACACTGCAACGGGTAAGTCCGGCTGTAGTGCCGGAGTATCCTCGCTGCCGGAAGGGTCCGGTCAGTAACCCATTGTCCGTAGGTTCACGGCGAGCAGATCGAGGTCTTCGCGACGAACGTCGAGATGTGGGCTGACCCGAAGCACGGAATGTTCGGTGGCCAGGGGCGCCCGCCACGAGTCGGCCGCGGTGACCAGGATTCCGGTGGCCCTGAGTTTGTCGGCGGCGGCGCGGACGTCATCGGGTTGCCAGCCCGGTGGTGGGGCGAGGGTCACCAGGGCCGACGGTTCATCGACGGCTTCGAGAACCTCCCAGCTGCCGATTCCGTTGAGTCGTTCGCGGGTGATGCGGCCGACCGTCGCCAGTTCGCGGAACACGCGTTGCTGGCCGACGGCGAGGAGTTCGTGTACGGCGTTGTGCAGTCCGACGCGGCCGGCGATGAAGGCATCGGAGTCGGGGATCCGCACCTCGCGCAGGGAGTCGCGCCGTACCGCGATGAAGCCGATGCCTCGGGGGCCGGTGAGCCATTTGCGGCTGGTGCCATAGACGATGTCGGCCCCGGTGACGGTGGGGACGTGGCCGACGGATTGCGACATGTCGATCACCACCGGCACCCCCACCGCGTGCGCCACCTCCACGACCCGCACGGCGGGCTGTACGGCACCCGACATCGAGCCGATATGGCACAGGTGGATGAAAGCGGGCTGCTCGAACTGCAGCATGTTTTCCAGGGCGTCGGTGTCGACATGCCCGTACACGTCGCCGTCGGGCAGGGGCCGGACGGCATAGCCGCGTCGTTCGAACTCATCGAGGTTGGGCCCGAACTCGTTCTTGGCCACCCACACGGTGGAGGCCACCGGAAGTGACCAGTGCGTCAGCAGCGCCCGTAGGCACGCGCGGGCACTTTCCCGGAATGTGAGCTCGTCGGGGGTGTGTCCGATCAACGACGCCAGACCGCGCAGGTCGTGGCGCATCTGGTCGCCGCAGGCGGCCGCGGCGACGTACGAACCGGACCGTGATTCGCGCCACAGATGGTCGGTGACGGCGTTGATGGTGCTGTCGGAGGAACGTCCGGCGGCCGCCGAGTCGAGATGAATGATGTCGGGTTCGACCCGTGCGCGGTGCCATTCCTCCCCGAGCGGGCTCACGTACATGGGCCTAACCTACTCAGCCGTGCGATACCCGAGTTCACCGGCATCGGCCGTTCGGTATATCCGCAAGAACATTGATTTCGTCGAATTTGGAACCATTTGGTGTCGGGCTGCGTCCAATTCCCATGGATTCGCTCATCGACTACATCTTCGGGACCGGCGACGGCAGCACCACCACGTGGTCCAGCCGTGCCGACCTCGATCTTGACGGCAACGGGGCGGCCGACGCCGTGCGTCTCGATTTCGACGGCGACGGACGTCGTGACGACGCGCTGTGGGACACCGACGCCGACGGTGTCGCCGATCTGGTGGTGATCGATCTCGGCGAATCGGGCCTGGGAGGTGAATCGGACCTGGATTCGCACGGGTCACGGTTCTACTCGGATTCGGGCCGCGGACTGTGGGACGTCCGGGAGGGCGCGCGCCCGACGACCGGTATCAACCCGACGACCGATACCGATTCGACGACCGGTACCGACTCGCATGACCTCGACGGTGACGGGCGTGCCGACGTCGAACTGTCGGTGATCGGTGGTCGGGGTGGCCGGCTGTACCTCGACGCCGACGGCGACGGGACCTTCGATCAGGTGCTGATCGATTCAGACGGCGACGGCCGTGCCGACACCATGCGCCGCCGGGGAGAACCCGGATTCGACAGGTGACGGTCGGTCAGGGACAGGCGAGGGTCAGTGGGCGGGCGCGGGAAGCCGGGGCGTCGTCACAGGTGGGTGCAACGTCCGAACCAGGACGATACCGAGCAGGTACAGCACGGTGCCCACCAGTGGCAGGACGACGGTGCGCCCGTCCGATGGGATGGCCAGCGCGGCCACGGTGATGGCGCACACGTAGGCGACGTTGAAGATGGCGTCCTGGACGGAGAACACCTGCCCGCGGACCCAGTCGCGGATATCGCACTGCATGGCGACGTCGCCGCACAGTTTGACCGTCTGCCCCACCAGGCCGAGCACGATCGCCGCCGCGTAGATGACGGGCAGCGAATAGGTGAGCAGACACAGTTCCACCAGTGCGCCGACGACGAGTGAGGTCACCAGGGTGGTGCGTCTGCCGTATCGGTCGACGACCATCGGGGTGGTGATGGCGGCGAGCAGGGCTCCGGCGGCGGTGGCGCTGCCCACCGCCGCGACCACTTCGAGGCCGTCGCCCTTGCTGACCTCCTTGCTGAAGACCAGGAGGGTGAGTGTGTTCATCCCGAACACCAGCCGGTGCATGCCGATCGCCGACAACGCCGCCGACACCGTCGGGGTGTGGATCACCTCACGCAGCCCGTGCCACAGGCCCACCACCACGGCGTGCGTCACCGAACTGCCCGGATCGTCGGCATGGTCGGGTCCGAGTTGGCGGGGGTGGAAGCCCTGGGCGATCGCCGCGGCGACCAGTGCCAGCACGACCGCACCGAGTTCGGTCAGGGCACTGCCGGTGTTGTCGGAGCCGAAGACGGCGCGCAGCCCGGCGGCGATTCCGGCGCCCACCGCCAGCATCGCCGCCCCCAGGGTGACGAACGTCGCGTTGACCGCCACGATCACCTCGCGCGGAGCCACATGCGGCAGGCCGGCCGACAGACCGGAGGCCACGAACCGGCTGGCGCCGGTGACGGCGAGGGCACAGATCAGCACCACGGTGTCGGGGGAGCCGGAGGCGATCGCTATGGCCACCAGGCCGATGAGCAGTGCCCGCAGGGTGTTGGCGACCATCAGTACGACCCGGCGGTCCCAATGGTCGAGCAGCGCGCCGGCGAACGGTCCGATCACCGAGTACGGGAGCAGCAGCACGGCCAGGCCGCCCGCGATCGCGAGCGGGTCGGCGTGCCGTTCCGGGTTGAACAGGATCGCACCGAACAGGCCTGCCTGGAACACGCCGTCGGTGAGCTGGCTGGCCAGCCGGACCGCCAGCAGGCGACGCAATCCGGGCAGTCGCATGGCGCGCAGAAACGCCCGTGCCGTGCCGTGTTTCCCGTCGCTCACCGAACCAGAGACCATCGGATCAGAGTACCGACCGGAGCTGTGTATCGCGTGCGATGATGGTGTGGTGACAGGCGGTGACGATGCGCAAGATCCGACTCCCGACAGCTCGCCCGAGGCGGGTTCGGGGCAACTCCCGCGCAAGGTCCGACCGGGTTCGCTGCTGATCGCGTCGACGGACCTGATCGAACCCACCTTCCGCCGGTCGGTGATCTACATGATGGAACACAACGCGGCGGGAAGCCTCGGGGTCGTCATCAACCAGATGAGTCAGGCGGCGGTGCACAACCTGCTGCCCCAGTGGACCGACCTGGCCAGTTCTCCGCGGGCGCTGTTCGTCGGCGGCCCGGTCAAACGTGATGCCGCGCTCTGCCTGGGTGTGCTCAAGCCCGGGATGTCCGATGACGAGGAGTTGGGTGTGCGTCCGGTGGACGGGAGGGTCGTGTTGATCGACCTCGACG
This sequence comes from Gordonia pseudamarae, assembly GCF_025273675.1. Classification (NCBI taxonomy): domain Bacteria; kingdom Bacillati; phylum Actinomycetota; class Actinomycetes; order Mycobacteriales; family Gordoniaceae; genus Gordonia; species Gordonia pseudamarae. The sequence goes on from NZ_CP045809.1 coordinate 79,059, forward strand.
CCGACCCCGAAGCGCTGGCCGACCGTCTCGAAGGGCTGCGCATCTTCGCCGGTTACGCGGGTTGGGGTCCCGGCCAGCTCGACGGTGAGCTCGCCGACGGCAGCTGGCTGGTCGCGTCGGCCCTGCCCGCCGATCTGCTGGCACCACCGGCCGCGGACCTGTGGTTTTCGGTGTTGCGTCGTCAGCCGTGGCCGCTGGGGCTGCTCGCCACCCACCCGATCGACGTTCTGCGCAACTGAGCGGCGTTCTGTGTATCTGATCGACGTTTTGCGCCGCTGATCCGGCGCCCGGCCCGTCGCCGGGAACCGGGGACTCCAGGACGCGATCTATCGCTTGGTCGCGGCGGTGTCGGTTTCGCACATTCCCTGCAAGGCGCACGACCCGCAGCTCGATTGCCCGCAGTCATCGGCGGGGGAGTCGGCCTTGTCGTCGGCGCAGCCCGATGCCGGGACGTGGTCGTCGCCGCCGGAGCAGCAGTCGCAGCCGCCGGTTGATTCGGCGGGCAACCCCTGGGCGGCCTTGATGCCGAGTCCGCTGACGATGCCGACGGTGCCGACGGCCACGACGAGCGCGGCGAGCGCGAACAGCACCGACCAGTCGCTGTCCACGCCGAGGGTCAGCAGCCCGCCCATCGCGAGGATGACGGCGGCGCCGATGTAACCGGGCCCGGCGACCCGGTTGGCCAGCACGAACGCGGCCTCGCTCCTGCCGGTCTCGGGCGAGCGGACACCGAACCAGCGGTTTCCGGGAAGTTTGCCGGTGACACCGAGCACCCCGACGGTGCCCCACACCGCGGCACACGCGAACACCAGGACGGCAGCGACGACACTCAGGACACCCACGGTCAGCCAGTCTACGACTCGGCGTCGTCGACACACCAGTCGCCATCGGCAACCAAGGAGGCGATTCGGCTCACGACGGCCCACGATTTACGCTGGTCGGGTGACTTCCGCAGACACGTCATCACCCGCTGCCGATCAGACCGTGCCCGAACATCGGTACACCGCCGAGCTCGCCGGCCGGATCGAGGCGCGCTGGCAGCAGGCCTGGCAGGACCGCCATGCGTTCGAGGCCCCCAACCCGGTGGGTCCGCTCTCCGGTGACCTGACCCCGTTCGGCGGTGGGGCGGCCGACGCCCCGGACAAGCTGTTCGTGCAGGACATGTTCCCGTACCCGTCGGGCGCCGGTCTGCATGTCGGGCACCCGCTGGGTTTCATCAGCTCCGACGTGTTCGCCCGTTACCAGCGGATGATCGGCCGCAACGTGCTGCACACGATGGGCTTCGACTCGTTCGGTCTGCCCGCCGAGCAGTACGCGGTGCAGACCGGCACCCATCCGCGCGCCACCACCGAGGCCAACATCGAGCGGTATCTGGGGCAGATCCGCCGACTGGGTCTCGGTCACGACGAGCGGCGCCGTGTCGCCACCACCGACGTCGACTTCTACCGGTGGACGCAGTGGATCTTCCTGCAGATCTACAACGCCTGGTACGACGAATCGGCCGCGAAGGCGCGTCGTATCGATGAACTCGTCGCCGAATTCGAGAACGGTACCCGCGAGGTGCCCGGCGGCGGCTCGTGGTCGGACCTGTCCGCCGAGCAGCGCGCCGACATCGTCGACGCCCACCGCCTGGTGTACTTGAGCGATTCGCTGGTCAACTGGTGTCCGGGACTGGGCACGGTACTGGCCAACGAGGAGGTGACCGCCGACGGTCGCAGCGACCGCGGCAACTTCCCGGTGTTCCGTAAGCAGTTGCGGCAGTGGATGATGCGCATCACCGCGTATTCGGACCGGCTGCTCGACGATCTGGACCTGCTGGACTGGCCGGACAAGGTCAAGACGATGCAGCGCAACTGGATCGGACGTTCGCGTGGCGCCCGGGTCACCTTCGCCACGCCCGATGCCGGTATCGAGGTGTTCACCACCCGCCCCGACACCCTGTTCGGTGCGACGTACATGGTGCTGTCGCCGGAGCATCCGCTGGTCGCCGCGCTGACCGCCGACGCCTACCCCGATGACGTCGACGCCCGCTGGACCGGTGGCGTCGCCACCCCGGCGGAGGCGATCGCGGCGTACCGCGCGTCGATCGCGGCCAAGTCGGATCTGGAGCGACAGGAAAACAAGGAGAAGACGGGCGTCTTCACCGGCTCCTACGCCACCAATCCGGTGGACGGTCGGCAGATCCCGGTGTTCATCGCCGACTACGTGCTGATGGGTTACGGTACCGGTGCCATCATGGCGGTGCCCGCCCACGACACCCGCGACTACGAATTCGCCACCGTGTTCGGCCTGCCGATCATCGAGGTCATCGGCTCGGACCAGGGCGTCGCGGCGGAGGCGTTCACCGGCGACGGCCCGCTGGTCAACTCGGGCTTTCTGGACGGTCTGCGCGTCGATGAGGCCAAGGTGAAGATCGTGGAGAAGCTGGAGGCCGACGGAGTCGCCACCGGCACTGTGCAATACAAGTTGCGTGACTGGCTGTTCGCCCGCCAGCGGTACTGGGGCGAGCCGTTCCCGATCGTCTACGACGATGCGGGCCGTGCGCACTCTCTACCCGAATCGATGCTGCCGGTGGAACTTCCGGAGGTCGAGGATTACGCACCTGTCTCGTTCGACCCGGACGACGCCGACTCGGAGCCGTCGCCGCCGCTGGCGAAGGCCACCGAATGGGTTGAGGTGGAACTGGATCTGGGTGACGGCGTCAAGAAGTACCGTCGTGACACCAACGTGATGCCGCAGTGGGCGGGCAGTTCCTGGTACCAGCTGCGCTACATCGACCCCACCAATGAAGAAACCTTGTGCGCCAAGGAGAACGAGGCGTACTGGATGGGGCCGCGGCCCGCGCTGCACGGCGCGAACGACCCGGGCGGCCTGGACCTGTACATCGGCGGTGTCGAGCATGCTGTGCTGCACCTGCTGTATTCGCGGTTCTGGCACAAGGTGCTGTTCGACCTGGGTTATGTCACCAGTGCCGAACCGTATCGGAAGCTGTTCAACCAGGGCATGATTCAGGCGTACGCCTACACCGATTCTCGTGGCATCTATGTGCCCGCCGAAGAGGTGGAGGAGCGCGGCGGCACGTTCTTCTACAACGGCGAACAGGTCAACCAGGAATACGGGAAGATGGGCAAGTCGCTTAAGAATTCCGTTGCCCCCGACGATATCTGCCGCGACTACGGTGCCGATACGCTGCGCGTCTACGAGATGTTCATGGGTCCGCTCGATCAGTCCCGGCCGTGGGCCACCAAGGACGTCGTCGGCTCGCAGCGCTTCCTGCAGCGGGTGTGGCGCCTGGTGGTCGACGAGGAGACCGGTGCGGTGCGCGTCACCGACGTCGAGCCGTCCCAGGACACCCTCAAGCTGCTGCACAAGACGATCGACGGTGTGCGCGAAGACTTCTCGGAGCTGCGCGACAACACCGCCGTCGCCAAACTGATGGAGCTGACCGGGCACCTGACCAAGTTCTATGGTGACGGCGCCCCTCGGGCAGTGGTGGAGTCGTTGGTGACGATGCTGTCGCCGCTGGCCCCGCATATCGCCGAGGAACTGTGGGAACGGCTCGGTCACGACACCCTCCTGGTGCGCGGCCCGTTCCCCGAGGCCGATCCGGCATTGTTGGTGGAGGACACCGTCGAGATCCCGGTGCAGGTGAAAGGCAAGGTGCGCAGCCGCATTCAGGTCGCCGCCGACGCCGATGAAGCCACCCTGCGCGCCGTCGCCCTGGCCGACGAGAAGATCGCCGCCCTCCTCGACGGTGAACCGCGCAAGGTGATCGTCGTCCCCGGCCGGATGGTCAACATCGTCCCGTAGGCGCGGTGGCGCCGTTTCATTTCGGGGTGGGTCCAAGTCGCATCGCACCCCCGATAACGGCTTTGGCTATCGGTCATATTGATGCCGAGCGGTGTCATCATTGGACGGCAATGGCCCCGGGCCTGTCCGACGAACAGGCCGATGCTGGATGGTCAACGTCATCTGTCGCAAGGGTACCTGCTGATACCGTGCGGTATCATCGCGGCATGGCGATGACCCTGCGGCTATCGGACGAACAGGCCGACGCCCTTCGGCGGCGTGCGGAGGTCGAGCACACCTCAATGCAGCAAGTGGCCTTGACCGCAATCGACACCTACCTCGGCACACCGGCGACTCCGGGGCGCCGAACGGCTGTACCCGTTGACGAACTGTTCACGGCCTTCGGCGACTTACCGCCGATGGACCGTGGCCGGTTCAGAGCCGACCAGGGCGAGCACATCGACAATGCGGCGCATTTCGACGCTTACCTACGAGCCGCGCAGTCCGAACAATCGACATGATCCGCACGCATCTACGTGGTTTGATAGACACCAACATCATCATCCATCTGGAGCGGTTGCCAAAGGATTCGCTCCCCGGTGAGGTCCTGATCAGCACCGTAACTCTGGCCGAACTGTCAGCAGGCATTCACCAAACCGAGGATCCACTCGAGCGAGCGCTTCGTGTCGCTCGATTGCAACGGACCGAGGCCATGTTTGATCCCTTGCCGTTCGATGCCGAGGCAGCACGTCGGTACGGATTGATCGCCGCAGGCGTGGTCGCCGTCGGTCGTAAACCTCGACGACGTTCCGCCGACCTCATGATCGCCTCGGTTGCCTCCGCACGGCGGTTGCCACTGTTCACCACCAACCCCGACGACTTCATCGGAACTGAAGGGGCTGTCACGGTAGTTCCGGTCTCACGCCCCGACGAGGCTTGAATCCAGCCACCAAGGAGAGAAGACGATGGCTCGGTCCAGGGTGAGAAGTCCGACCGGGGCCACGGCTGCGCCTGCGCGGTACGATGCCGGTGCCAGTCAACCCACCTGGGCAGGGAATCCGGTGCGAACCCGGAACTGACGCGCAGCGGTAAGGGGACGGCCGGGCACATCGCCACTGGACCGGGACAGGTCCGGGAAGGCGCCCGAGCCGGATGAACCCGAGTCCGAAGACCTGCTGGCACCTCCGGCAGCCGTCGGAGTGTCCCGCCGCAGGCTCCGCGCAACGAGCCTCGACACGAAGGGCTCGCCCATGCGTTCCTTGCGTTCGGTTTGTCTTGCTGTCGCCGCACTCCTGATCGTCGCCGGTTGCGGTGGTGACGATCCCGGTCCTGAGCGACTGCGTTACGCCTACGGTTTCTCCCCGGTCGCGGCGCTGTCCCCGTACAGCGACGACGCCGCCACCACCTACGGAATCGGTGCCACCGAATCGCTGGTGTTCCTTGATCCCGACGGCACAGCGAAGCCGCGACTCGCCGAGAGTTGGACTCAGATCAATTCCACCACTTGGAATTTCGTCATCCGCGACGGGGTGAGATTTCACGACGGCACCGCGATGACCGCGCGGGCTGTCGCTGATTCGCTCACCCACGCCGTTAAGGCAGAACCTCAGCCGCGGGCACTGACCGGAATCGAGATGTCGGTCGCCGTCGTCGACGACAAGACGGTGGCGATCACCACCAAGGAGCCCGACCCGGTGCTGGTGTCGCGGATGTCCTCGCCCGAGCTGGTGATTCTCGCCGAAGGTGCCTACTCGAACCCGAACCAACCGAGCCCGGTCGGCATGGGTACCGGCCCGTACCAGATCACCAAACTTGACGGCACCAGCGGTGCCACCCTCGCTGCCTTCGATGACTATTGGGGCGGTGATCCGGGCTTCGAGGGTGTCGACGTCAGCTTCGTCGCCGATGGTGATTCGCGGTCATCGGCGCTGAAGGCCGGCCAGGTGGATGTGGCGTTCAGCCTGCCCGCGTCGAAACTGCGGACTTTCTCCGCCGACGAGCTGATCGCGGTGCCGTTGCCGCGCACGGTGGCGCTGCACCTGACGCAGTCCTCGCCGGTGTTCTCCGATCCCGGCGCGCGGGAGACCGCCCGCGCCGCCATCGACGAACTCGATTTCGCCGCCACCGTCTACGACGGTTTCGCCGACGACGCCGACGGCCTGTTCGCACCGAAGGTGTCGACGTGGGCGGCGAACCGGCCCGCGACGCGCTTCCCGAACAGCACCGCAGTCAAGGGCAAATCGGTGTCGCTGGCGACGTTCTCCAACCGCCCGGAGATGTCCGAGATGGCCACCGTCATCGCCGACACGTGGCGGTCGGTGGGCTTGGACGTCAAAGTCACCGTCGGTGACTACGACCAGCTCGAAGGCGATTTCCTGTCCGGCAAGTTCGACGCGGTGATCATGAGCCGCTCCTACGGCTACGACAATCCCGATCCGATCGGCTACCTGCAGAGCGACTTCGGCTGCGCCGGCAGCTACAACATCAGCCGCTTCTGTGACCGCACCATCGACGCCGACCTGGCGGATGCGGCCACCAAGACCGACGCCGCCGCCCGCTACCGGGTGGCCGTGGACGTCGAGCACCGGCTGCTGTCGACGGTTGCGGTGATCCCGCTGATCCACGACCGCACCCAGTTCGGCATCGGCAAGGGGCTCACGGGTCTGGCCGAGGACCCGTGGGAACGTGCGGTGATCACCGTCGACACCAAGTTTGACTGAGCCGGTGCCGCACCCAGAGGCCCGGTTACAAGGTCTGTGCGTGGACGGCCCGGCCGGGCCGCTGATCAGTGGCCTCGACCTGACCGTGGAATCGGGTGAGCGGCTCGGCATCGTCGGACCGTCCGGGTCGGGCAAGACCCTGACCGCCGGTGCCCTCCTGGGGCTGCCGTTACCGGGACTGAGGGTCAGCGGTGATCGGTATCTGTCGCCGCGGACGGGCGCGTTGTTACAGGAGTCGGCGTCGGCGCTGAACCCGTTGATGCGGGTCGGCCGCCAGTACGATCTGGCGTTGCGGGGGGCCGGCGTGCCGCGCGCCGAACGTCGCGAACGGATCGACCGGCAACTGAAAGAACTCGCCCTCGACGCCGACACCCGCCGGGCGTGGCCGCTGCACCTGTCCGGCGGGCAGCGTCAGCGTGCTGCGCTCGGACTGGCGCTGGTCACCGAACCGGAGCTGGTTGTCGCCGATGAACCTACCGCCGCCCTCGACGCGCTGACCCAGAACGAGATCTTGCTGATGCTGCGCCGCATCCTCGACGCGCGGGCCACGGCGCTGATCCTGATCAGTCATGACTTGGCGCTGGTGGCGCGGCTGTGTGAGCGGGTCGTCGTTCTGGGCGGCGGACGGATTGTGGAGGAAGGACCGACGGCCGACATCCTGGCCGAACCGCAGCACCCGACGTCGGCCCGCCTCGTCGATGCCGCCCGCACCCTCGGGGTGACGGCGTGAGCGCGATAGTGGTGGCCGACGGGGTGACCGTGCACTACCGTCGCCGCCGGTGGGGGCCGCGGAACAGCGCGCTGGACACACTGTATCTGCGGGTCGAACAGCATCGTCACCTGGCGCTGATCGGGCCGTCCGGGGCCGGTAAGAGCACCCTGGTGCGGGCGATGCTGGGCCTGATCCGGCCCGACACCGGGCAGATCCTGCTGTTCGGGCAGCCCGTCGACACCCTCTCCAGGGTCGAGCGGGCCAGGCTGGTCCAGGCCGTTTCGCAGCACGCGTCGGGTTCACTGAGCCCCCGCTTCCCGGTGGCCCGCACCCTCGCCGAACCGATCCACGCCCTCGGACTGCCCGACGACCCGGTCACCCGGTCCACCGAACTGCTCGAACTCGTCGGACTCGACGCCGGCCTGCTCAACCGCCGACCCGCCGAACTGTCCGGCGGTCAGCGTCAGCGCGTCGTGATTGCCCGCGCCCTGGCCGCACGGCCCGCCCTGCTCATCGGCGACGAGATGTTCAGCGCCCTCGACGCCGGCAGCCGGCTGTCGGTCGTCGACATGTTGGCGCGGGTCGCCGACACCGAACGCACGACGATCGTGTTGGTCTCGCACGATCTGGGCGTCGCCCGCCGACTCTGCGACGACGTCGCCGTCCTGGATGGCGGGCGGATCGTCGAACACGGGCCGTGCGAGAAGGTGCTGGCCCGGCCCACGCATCCGCTCACCCGGTCGTTGCTCGACGCCGCAGGTCCGGTTACCGCATGAGGGCAGCCGGTTCGGTCGTCACCGCTGCCGTCGCCGCGATCGGGTTGCTCGTACTGGTGGCGGCGTTGCCGTGGCTGCGCGACGAGGATCCCGCCCAGGCCGCGCTCCGGGTACGTTTCCACGCCCGGGGCGACGACCCGGAGGCCGTGGAGGCGTTGCGCCGACAGCTCGACCTGCCCGCCGATCCGTGGTCGGGGGTGTGGCGCTGGTTGAGTTCGGCGGTCGGTGGCGATTTCGGGGAGAGCTGGTCGAGCGGCCGGCCGGTCACCGAGATCGTCGGTCCGGCCTTGCTCCGGTCGGCGACACTGTCCGGTTCGGCGCTGGTCGTCGCGGTACTGGTGGTGACGACGTTGCTCGCGTACCCGGTGTGGCGGGCCACCGCCGATTCGGGACCGTTCAGTGCCCGGCTCGGTGCCCTCTGCGGGACCCTCGCCGCGCTGCCCGAGGTCATTCTGGCGATCACCGGCGTGGCGGTGTTCGCAGTCGGCTGGCAGCTACTTCCGGCGATCGGCTGGGGTTCGCCTCACCATCTGGTCCTGCCCGCGCTGGCCCTGGGCATCCCGGCGGGCGGACTGCTGGCCCGGATCGTCACCGCGACAGCCGAACAGGCGCTCGCCGAACCCTGGGTCACCACCTGGCGGGCCAACCACATCGGACGCCCGGCGATCACGGGTGCGGTGGCGCGGCGGGTGGTGGCGGTCGGTGCACCGCAGGCCGTGGTGGTGGCGGTGACGGTGTTCGGGTCGTCGGTAGCGGTGGAGAAAGTGTTCGCGATCCGCGGCGCCGGTACTCTCGCCGTTAATTCTGTTTTGTCGCAAGACCTTCCGGTGCTACAAACGTGCCTGGCCGCGTTCATCGGGGCTGGGCTGGCCTGCGCCGCCGGCGCGGCGATGCTGCACGGGATCCTGCTGCGGCCCGCGTTGTCGGCCGAGGCCACAGGTACGGCGGTGACGGCAGCACCGCCCTCGACCGCGATAGCACCGGTGACGCTGGCGGCGGTCGCGATGGTGGTGATCGCCGGACTGTTTCGCGACGGCGACTCCACCGACCTCGACCTGCGGCTGCAGGCTCCGAGCCTGCGGCATCCCCTGGGCACCGATGCCGTCGGCCACGATCTTCTCGGGCGGGTGTCGGCGGGGACGGTCCGCACCGTCGGGCTGGCGCTGATCATCACGTTCGCGGCGCTGCTCGTCGCGCTGGCGATCGGGCTGCTGGTGCGGTCGGCGCGGGCGGGCGCGGTCGACGTGTTCAACACGGTGCCATCGACGGTGGCCGGGATCATACTGGCCGCGATCCTCGGTCAGAGCCTGTTCAGCGCCTGCATCGCGGTGCTGGCGGTCGCCTGGATTCCGCTGGCGGTCCACGCGCGGACCCTCGCGGTGACGGCACGTGCGGCGGGCTATGTGGAGGCGGCGGCACTGGCCGGGGTGGGGCCGGTCGCGGTGACCGTGACGCATGTGCTGCCGGCGATCGCCGGCCCGCTGCTCCGGCACGCACTGGTGCGGGTACCGGCAACGGCGCTGGGTATCGCCGGGCTCAGCTTCATCGGCCTCGGCGCCGACGTCGACAACGCCGAACTCGGCGCCATGCTCACCGGCGGCCTTGACTACCTGACCACCGAGCCGTGGGTGGTCGCCGCACCGGGCGGGGTTATCGTCGCGCTGGGCCTGGCTGCAGGGACGGTCCGGGTGGCCACGCGGTGACTTCGCAACCACCGTCCGTCAAGATGACCGTATGGAGAATTGTGTGTTCTGCGGCATCGTCAGCGGCCATGTACCGGGAACGAAGGTGGCCGAGGACGATCTGACGTTGACGTTCATGGATATCAACCCGGCCGCCGACGGCCACATGCTGGTGATTCCGAAGTTCCACTCCGAGGATCTGCTGGAGATCGACGCCGAGGACCTCACCGCGGTCACCCTGTCCGCGCAGCGCGCCGCGAAGGCCGCCGTGTCCGAACTCGGCGCCGACGGCGTTAACCTCCTCAACTGCTGCAAAGCCCCCGCCTGGCAGACGGTGTTTCACTTCCACCTGCACGTCATCCCGCGCTACACCGACAAGACCAAGGACCGCCTCACCCTCCCGTGGCGCCCCGGCATGGGCGAACGCCCGGCCGTCCTGGAGAAGATCGGCACCCGGCTACGCTCAGGTCTGAACTGACCGCACGGCCTCGGCCGCAGTGTCGTACAGCCGCTCAGCCCATCGCACGGCATCGTCCGCAGCGGTGCCTGACATCGTGGTCGTTGCTTCTGACCGGCCCGCAAATTTCGTCCGATATAGCCGTTCGTCAGGGCATATGTCCGAGCCAACGGCTATATCGGACGAAACTTGCGTAGCCCGCGGAACCTCGGAGCGTGGCGGTGCCGGCGGACGGCTGGCCGTCGGACTCCGGCGACAAGGGTTGGCAACTAACTTACTGAGCAGTAAGATTGCCGCCATGGCGATCAACCTTGAGCTCCCGTCGAAGCTGGACGCGGCTGTGGAGCAGGCCCACGCGGTGGGCGAGCACATCTTCCGGCCGGTGTCGCGCAAGTACGACAAGGCCGAGCACGAAACCCCCTCCGAGCTCGACGGCCTCGGCAAACTCGTCAAGGAGTCCAAGAAGAAGCGCGCGGCGACGGCGGGTACGCCCGACGAGGGGCCGTCGAAGAACGGGATCAACATGATCTCGGTGCTCAACACCCTGGAAACCAGCTGGGGCGACGTGGGCCTGGCACTGTCGGTTCCGTACAACGGCCTGGGCAACGCCGCGATCGCCGCCGTCGCCAACGACGAACAGCTCGAGCGGTTCGCCGATGTGTGGGCGTCGATGGCCATCACCGAACCCAGCTTCGGATCGGACTCGGCAGCCGTCTCCACCACCGCGGTGCTCGACGGCGACGACTACGTCATCAACGGCGAGAAGATCTTCGTGACGGCCGGTTCACGCGCCGACCACGTCGTGGTGTGGGCGACGCTCGACCGCAGTGCCGGTCGCGCCGCCATCAAGAGTTTCGTGGTCCCGATGGACACCGAAGGGGTGACTGTCGCCCGACTCGAGCACAAGCTCGGCATCAAGGCCTCCGACACCGCGGTCCTGCGGTTCGAGAACGCGCGCGTCCGGAAGGACAACCTGCTCGGCTCGCCGGAGATCGACACCAAGAAGGGTTTCGGCGGGGTCATGCAGACCTTCGACAACACCCGTCCGGTGGTCGCCGCGATGGCCGTCGGGCTCGGCCGCGCCGCTCTCGAAGAGCTGCGCGGCATCCTCGAATCAGCCGGGCATGTCATTGATTACGACAAGCCGGCCGCCGTCCAGCATGCCGCGGTCAGTGAGTTCATCCGCCTCGAATCCGATTGGGAGGCCTCGTGGTTGCTCACCATCCGCGCCGCGTGGATGGCCGACAACAAGCAGCCCAACTCCACCGAGGCCTCGATGTCCAAGGCCAAGGCCGGCCGGGTGGTCAACGACCTCACCAACAAGGCCGTGGAACTCGCTGCCACGGCAGGCTTCTCGGAGACGAGCCTGCTGGAGAAGTGGGCCCGCGATGCCAAGATCCTCGACATCTTCGAGGGCACCCAGCAGATTCAGCAGCTGATCATCGCCCGCCGTCTGCTCGGAAAGTCCAGCGCCGAACTCAAGTAACACTGTCACCGCCGGTCGAGGTGTGAGGGGCTCCGGCGAGCGAGAGCGGTGCTCAGCCCAACAGTCGCTGCCGCAGCATGTTCTCGCGCGCGATCCGTTCGGTGTCCCGGCGCCGCCGCTCGGCGAGAACGGCCGCCAGCAGATCCTCACCAGGCGTTCCCCGGGGCGGTGGCGGTGCTACGTACCGCCCCGTCTCGACGACCAGCCGCTGCAACACCACCGCACGTGAGGACGGTGTGAGCGAGAACCGCCGCGCGAAGTACTGCCGGATACCCAGCGTCAGTTGTGGCGGCAGCGTCGCGATGTCGGCGGTGCGGGCCCACGGCTCCAGATACGGCGGCATCGGCACCGGCTGCGGCATCTTCAGTGTGTAGCGGTCACGGATCACGTACGTGCCGGCCAACAGATCGCCGAGCCGCTTGCCCTTGGTGTTCACCACGCTCGCCGCGAGCGCCGGAAAACCCAGGCAGCCGTACAGTTCGACGCTCCCCAGGAGCGCCCGGGTCACCGCGTGGCGGAAGCTGATGGGACCGGCGTCGTCGCGCACGGTACGTAATCCGAGCGCCAGATGGCCGAGCGTCTTCCCGCGGGTCGCCGTTTCCATCGCGGTGGGGAACGCGACGAGGGCCACGATGGTTGCCAGCGTCAGCGTGGCGACCAGCATCGCGGTGTCGGTATCTCCGGCCAGGGCGGTTCCGGCGTACCGCAACGCGAACCACAGCGCCGTCCCGGCGATGATGTCGATCAGCCCGGACAGCACGCGCAGCCCGATGTTGGCGGGCGGCAGATCCAGGGCGACGGCCTCGCCGGACACCAGGTCGTCGACGCCGACGCCGATGGTCCCGCTGCCCGCCCCGGATTCGTACATAGCCGCCATGATATTGCGTCCATTCGCAGTCCGGCGGGTCGGATCGGTGCTTGCCGGCAGGTGCGCGGATACGCTGACCCGTATGGATCTGGACGCCTACGTCGGCGAACACTCGCCCTCCTGGCAGCGGCTCGACACGCTCGCGCGTACCCGTACGCTGACCGGCGCCGAGGCCGACGAACTGATCGATCTCTATCAGCGCGTCGCCACCCATCTTTCGGTGATCCGTTCGGCCACCCCCGACGCCGAACTCGTCGGATACCTGTCGGCTCTGCTGGCGCGGGCCCGTTCGCGCGCGGCCGGGTCGCGGTCGGCGTCGTGGTCGGATCTGGGCACATTCTTCGCACGCTCGTTCCCGGCAGCGCTCTATCGGATGCGCTGGTGGTGGATCGGGGTGATGGTGGCGTGCACCGTCGCCGCAGTGGTGATGACGTGGTGGATGCTGGAGCATCCGCGCATCGAATCGTCGCTGGTCTCACCCGGGCAGATCGAGGAACTGGTCAACAACGACTTCGAGAACTACTACTCCGAATATGCGGCGCAGTCGTTCGCCTTCCGCGTGTGGACCAACAACTTCTGGCTCGCCGCAACGTGTATCGCGCTCGGGGTGTTCGGCCTTCCCGTCGTGTACATGCTGTATCTGAACGTGGTCAATCTGGTGGTTGTCGCCGCGATCATGATCAACCACGGCCGCGGCGATCTGTTCTTCGGCCTCATCACCCCGCACGGGCTGCTCGAGCTCACCTGCCTGTTCGTCGCCGGCGGGGTGGGTCTGCGGCTGTTCTGGGCGTGGGTGTCGCCGGGTGACCGGACACGAGTGCAGGCGCTCGGCGAGGAGGGTCGCGCCGCGATCGGTGTGTCGCTGGGTCTGGTTGTGCTGTTGCTGATCTGCGGCATCATCGAGGCCTTCGTCACCCCGTCCGGGTTGCCCACCTGGGCGCGGATCGGTGTCGGTGTGGTGGTCTGGGCGGGTTTTTGGGTGTACGTGTTCACCGTCGGCCGCTGGGCGCACGACGCCTCCCACACCGGCGACGTCGAGGAGTTCGAGCGCGGCTACTCGGTGCCCGTGGCGTGATCCCCGGACTAGAGCAGCCCCCGGGACTTGAGCATCAGATAGTGGTCGGCAAGCGCGGCGGGCAGTGACTCCGGGTCGGCGGCGACCACGTCGACGCCGAGTCTGCCGACCGCGGCGGTGGTGCGTTCGCGCAGCAGTCCGGTGCGGACGGCGGCAGCGGCGTGGTACACCTGCCGCAGATCCTCCCGCTCGTCCACCATCGCCGCGATCGCGGGGTCGGTGACCGAGGCGATCACCACCCGATAGCGTTGCGCGAGCACCGACAGCGGTGCCAGCAATGACTCCTCGACCGCGGCCGGTTCGAGCGCGGTCAGCAGCACCAGGAGCGCCCGATGGCGGCTGATCTTGGTTACCTCGGCACTGAGCAGCGGCCAATCCGCTTCGAGCAGTGCCGGTTCCAGTGGCGCCATGCCGTTCACCAGATCGTTCAGGAGAGTCGATCGCGACGAATTGACCACCCGCCGCCGCACCGCCCGGTCACCGGCGATCAGGTCCACCCGGTCACCGGCGTGCGAGGCCAGCGCGGCCAGCAGCAGGGCGGTGTCCATCGACGCGTCGAGCCGGGGTGCGTCGCCGACACGGGCGGCGCTGGTCCGTGAGGTGTCCAGCACCATCACGATGTGCCGGTCCCGTTCGGGCTGCCAGGTGCGCACCACCGTCGACCGCCGGCGCGCGGTGGCCCGCCAGTCGATGCTGCGCACATCGTCGCCCTCCACATAGTCGCGCAGCGAATCGAATTCGGTGCCCTGACCCCGGATTCGGACGGCCGATCGGCCGTCGAGCTGCCGCAATCGGGCCAGCCGCGACGGCAGATGTTTGCGCGAGTCGAACGGTGGCAGGGCGCGCACCGCGCCGCCGGTGGACGCCGACCGCTGCCGTCCCCCGAGCCCGAGGATCCCATTTCGCCGCACCGTGACCCGGATGGCGAGCCGATCACCACGCCGTGTCGGGTGTAGTCGTGTCGTGACGGCCCGACGTTCGCCCGCGGGCACGTCGAGGGGATGTACCGGTGATCCGGCACCCGCCGACGGCTGCCACGAATCCTTTAGTGTGCCACGGAATCTCCGGCTTCCGGGGTTGTGCACCAGCAGCGTGGAGGTGGTGGTCTCGCCGAGCCGAATCGGTGTGACGGGCAGGCGGGTCAGCTCCACCGCCAGCGGCTGTCCTGCCGACAGTACGTCCAGGGCCAGCAGCGTCAGCACGGCGAGCACCCACCACAGCACCGTGGCATACGACGGTGACAGCACGACGGGCACCGCCCCGAGCAGGACCAGGCCGAAATACCGTCCGGTGACGAACATCAGCGCGGCACGGGGACGGAACCGATGGCGCTCTCGAGCACCGCCGCCACCGACACGCCTTCCAGCTCGGCCTCCGGCCGCAACGAAAGACGATGCGCCAGTGTCGATTGAGCGAGTGCCTTGACGTCGTCGGGGGTGACGTAGTCGCGGCCGTTGAGCCACGCCCAGGCGCGGCTCGTCGACAGCAGCGCCGTCGCACCGCGCGGGCTGACCCCCAGCGACAGCGATGGTGACATCCTGGTGGCGCGGGCGATGTCGACGATGTATGCCAGCACCGCCGGGGCGACCGCGACGCGTCGGACCGCGTCGGCGCCTACCTCGATGTCGTCAGCTGAGGCGACCGCGGAAATCCCTGCCGCACCGAGATTTCGGGGATCGAATCCGGCTGCGTGCCGGGACAGGATGGTGATCTCGTCGTTGCGGGGCGGCACCGGGAGGATCACCTTGAGCAGGAACCGGTCGAGCTGTGCCTCCGGCAGCGGGTAGGTGCCCTCGTATTCGACGGGATTCTGGGTGGCCGCCACCAGGAACGGCGTCGGCAACGGGCGGGGCCGGCCGTCGATCGACACCTGCCGTTCCTCCATCGCCTCCAGCAGCGCCGCCTGCGTCTTCGGTGGGGTGCGGTTGATCTCGTCGGCCAGCATCAGATTGGTGAACACCGGACCCTCCCGGAAGGTGAACTCCGAAGCGGCACTGTCGAAGACGAGGGATCCGGTGATGTCACCGGGCATCAGGTCAGGGGTGAACTGTACCCGCTTGGTGTCAACGGACAGTGTGTCGGCAAGCGTGCGTACCAGCAGTGTCTTGGCCACTCCCGGAACGCCTTCGAGCAGGATATGGCCGCGGCACAGCAATGCGATCAAGATCCCGGCGACCGCGGCATCCTGCCCGACGACGGCTTTGGCGACCTCGGTGCGTACCGCGCCGAGCGCGGCCCGGGCGGCGTGCTCGCCGGGGTGCTTCATCTCAGATGTCATGGTGTGAAACGGACTTCCTTTTCGAGGTCGGACAGGGCACGGGCGAACAGGACCAGACCGTCGTCGGTGGGCAGCGGTCCGGCCAGCAGCGGATAGATCTGGCGCGGGTCCCGGCCCGATGCGGCGGCCGCAGCATCGACGATGGCCTCGACCGGTGCGCCGGAACGCGGATCGTACGGTAACCCGACTGTGACACTGATCTTCTGGAGAGTGTGGGTGCGCAGTGCGGCGGCGGCCCGGTCGGCGGCGCGGGAACGGTGGTACAGCCGGCCGCGGGCCCGGGTGGTTTCGTCGGACCTGACGACCACCGGCAGCGGCTCGACCACCAATGCGCCGAATCGCCTGCCCCGCCACACCATCGCCGCGAGCAGCCCGAAACCGGCGAGCAGTACCAGTGGTGCGAGCGCGTCCGGGATGTCGTCGTCGGCGGCGGTGGATCCGGAGTCCGGAGTATCGGTCCAGTCCGGTACGTACCAGACGACCCGGTCGGTGGGGGCGAGCGCGCGGATCGCGACGCCCGCGTTGTCGACGCGGCTGATTTCGTCGTTGCGCAGCATGGTGCCCGACAGCACCACCGTCTCGGGCCGATCCGCCGCCGTGGGCAGCACCACCAGCTGTGCTGCGTCGCCGTCGATGAAACACTCCGTGGCCGAATCCAGCTGGAAGGACCGGTAGCCGCTGTCGTCTGCCCGCACGGTGTCGGAGGGGGACACGAACCCGGTTGAACAGCGGGCGGGCACCGTGTCGCGGGTGCCGGTGGTGTGCGCGGTGCCCACCGGCAGGCCCAGTGAGCCCAACTGTGTACTCGACGGCTCGATCAGGACCAGGCGCCGTGCGGCGCGTACCTCGGACAGCAGCCTCGGCGCCCAGGCCTCATTCGTGTCGATGATGCCACCCACCACCACGGTGGTACCGGAGTCGATGCGGGTGCGGGCCAGTGCGCGGTGGGTGCGCACGACCTGGACGTCGACGCCGTGCGCGTCGATCACCTCGCTCAGTGCGGCCGCGCCCGTGGGACCGGGGTTGTCGGGGTCGAACAGGCCTCCGCGGTCGGTGTTCCGGGCGGCGATCATCACGACGGCGGCCACGACCACGGCCACCAGCAGAGCGACACCGGAGTACCACCACCATCGGCCTCGCCTGGGTGATGTGGTCGGTGTGCCGGGAGTCCGTGTCACCATGGACGCGGTCATGACACGAGCTCGGCGGTCGGTGCGGTGCGCGTGTGCGGCGGGGTGCGCGACAGTATCCGGTCGAGCTCGAGCGCGCGCCGGGCATCGTCGGGGACCGCATGGGCCGAACCATAGGCGACGTCATCGAAAACCGTTGCCAACCAGAATATTTCCCGGCTCTGCGACGGGAAGTAGCGGGCCAGCGCGGTACTCACCTCGTGGGCGGTCATCGTCGCCTCGCCGGGCAGCAGTGTGCGTTCGCGTGCCCCGGCCGCGATCGCCCGCATCGCCAGGTGGATCACCTGGTCGTGGTCGCCGCCGGCCAGTGCGCGCTCGGCCAGTGCCCGCAGTTCGGCGGCGCTGAGCGTACCCGGGCCGAGCGCGCCCGGATCGCCGCCACCGCGCACCCGCCGGGTGCGCCGGACGAACCGCATCGAGAAGGCGACCCCGGCGATCAGCGCGAGCACCACCAGCACAACCACGATGTTCGGCAGATGCGGGGAGGAGGTGCTGATCGCGTCGGTCAGCGACGAGAGCCGGTCGCTGAGCCAGTCCGAGATCCGCTCGATCAGACCGGGTTCGGCCTCCCGGTAGCGTACCTTCCCGAGTTCGTAGCGTACCCATCGGCGCGCTTCGTCGTTGCTCGGGTTCGGGCCGGCGGCCAGGACGATGACACCGCCGGTCATGGCTGCGGGTACCGGCCCGGGTACGGCGACGGCGGCACAGGTTGACCGTGGGGGAATGCCGGGGCGACGTTCCGGGACAGCGGCGGCCAGCCGTCGGTGTGCTGCCCGGCGGCCACCTCGGCCGCGACCTGCCCGAGATCCAGATCGAAACCGTCCTTGCGGGTGCGCGAATCCAGATGCAGCACAGCGGTGGTGACGGCCATGAACGGCTGGGTCAGGACGATGGCCAGTATCATCCCGAGCAGGTAGATGCTGATTGTGGCGACCATGGCGCCGTTCGACTCCGAACCGTTGTCGACGAGGATCACGATGACGGCGAGCATCTGGAAACCGAACTGGATGACCCACTGGATCACGGCCACGACCAGATACATCAACGCCAGGTTGCCTAGGGTGCGCCAGAACAATCGGTCGGTCAGTGTCCACGAGCGCCGCACCGCGGCGACGGGGCCCAGGCGTTCGGTGAACAGCGCGGGCAGCGACAGCGATATCCGCACCGCCAGCCACACGGACAGGACCATCGTCGCGACGACCACCAGCACCGCGACGACCACCACCGCGGGCTCCTGCGCGACCGCCGCCGCCACGAACACCGCGACCGTGGGTATCAGCAGCGCCACCCAGCCCACCACCATCAGGCCGACGAAGCCGAGAAACGCCGGAATGCGGCCACGGGTCATCCGCCAGGTTTCGCCGAGTCCGGGCCTGCGGCCCACGGCCTGTTGATTCAGCGGGTACGCCAGGATGCCCGCGCACATCCCCGACACGGTGGTGGAGACCAACACGAATCCACCCGCACCGACGCCCAGCAGCAGTTCGGCGAGCGAATTGTCGAAGTTCGAGCCGAACGCGACGGCCGCGACGGCGAGGGCGATCACCACACACACCAGCAGGGTGAACAGCTGCATGAGCAGTACGAGGCCGAAATAGACGCGGGGTGCGTTCCGTATCGCGGTGAACGCGGCGGACAGCACGTCGCCGACGTTGAGCGGTCGCAGCGGCAGAATTCCGGGCTTGTGCATCAGCATCGGGTTGAGCGAACCCCAGCCGGGGACGGGGTGGCCACCGTATCCGGCCGGACCGTAGCCCACCGGACCGTAGCCGACCGGACTGTGGCCCACCGGACCGTAACCAGGGGCGGGATAGCCGGCGGGTGGTCCGGGTACCGGCCATGCGCCGGGCACGGCCGGAGTGGGGACGGCGGACCATCCTTCGGGCGGTCCGGGGGCCGCGTCCGGAGCCGAGCCGGGCGCGGCCCACGTGGGCGGTCCCTGGTCGGCGCCGTCGCCTTGCCCGATCGGGTTATTGCTGGTCACGTGTGTTGTCCCTCCTGTCCGGCGACGGTACCAAATCCGGATGTCGGTGCTGTGTCGGTTGTCGTCGGATCAGTTGACGCAGATGTACGGACCTGCCGATTCGCGGCGACGAACCGTTCCGGTCGCGGCCTGACCGTGATACGTTCTCGAATAGAACATGTTCTAGTTTTGGAGGCAGGAATGACCGTCGAACAAGAATCAGCGCAGGACTCGCTGGTCGACAAGATCGCCGCGACCGTCGACACGTACGTCCGACTCGTCAGCTCGGGCACCGGCGAGCAGATCGCGGATCTGTTCGCGGCCGGCGGCACGGTCGAGGACCCCATCGGCACGCCGGTGCGCACCACCCGCGAGGAGATCGTCGAGTTCTACGGCGTCATCGCGAACATGGAAACCCGCACCACCGTGCTGAACTGGAAGAAGATCGCCGGCGACACCGCCGTCTTCGAGTTCGTGCTCACCACCGGCACCGGTGGCATGACCTTCGAGATCACCCCCGTCGACATCATGGTGTTCGACGACGAGGGCAAGATCGTATCCATGCGCGCCGTCTGGCAGCCCTCGGACCTCAAGCAGGTCTGATCCCGCAACTTTTGTCCGATATGGCGGCTCGCGGGGGCATATGCCCGTGAGGACTGCTATATCGGACGACATTGTGTTCATCTCGGCGAGCACGACATCCCGGCGCAAGGCAGAATCCACTTGTGGCACGCTACGGATTCACCCCGACGCAACTCTCGGCTCGGGCTGCCTACCTGCTGCGCGGTAACGACCTGGGCACGATGACCAGTGCGGCCCCGAAGCTGTACCCGCACATGTGGAGCTGGGACGCCGCGTTCGTCACCGTCGGGCTCGCCCCGCTGTCGGTGGAGCGCGCCGTCGTCGAGATGGACACCCTGCTGTCGGCACAATGGACCAACGGCATGATCCCGCACATCGTGTTCGCGAACGGCCGCGACGGCTACTTTCCCGGACCGGCGCGCTGGGAATGCGCCCGGCTGGCCAAGTGTGCCCCGCTCGGCCGGGACACCTCGGGCATCACCCAGCCGCCGGTGCACGCGATCGCCGTCGCCCGCATCCTCGACCACGCCCGCCGGCACGGCCGCACCACGCGCGGTGTGGCCAACGAGTTCATCGATCGCCGTTGGGGTGATCTGGTGCGCTGGCATCGCTGGCTCGCCACCGCCCGCGACCCACACGGCCGCGGCCGCGTCACCATCTACCACGGGTGGGAATCGGGGATGGACAACTCCCCGCGCTGGGATTCCGCCTACGCCAACGTCATTCCGGGGCAGGATCTTCCGCCATACGTACGGGCCGATCTCGATCATGTCGGCGGCGACGTGTCGATGCGCCCGTCCGACCTCGAGTACGATCGCTACATCTGGCTCGTCGAACAGATGAAGCGCGCCGCCTACGACGACGAGATCCTCTCCGGCACCATGGACTTCGCCGTCGAAGACGTGTTCGTCAGCGCGATCCTGGCCGTCGCCTGTGACGTGCTCGCCGAGATCGGAGAAGACCATGCCAAACCGCTGTCCGACGTCCGCGAACTCCGCGGCTGGGCTGCCCGCTTCCGGTCCGGGGTTGTCGCCGCCACCAACGAACGTAACGGTGCCGCAAGAGATTTCGATGTTCGGGCAGGGTCGTGGATCAATACCGAAACCATCGCCTGCTTCGCCCCGCTGCTATGTGGCGGCCTGCCCCGCGACCGCGAACGCGCCCTGCTGCGACTGTTCGAGGGCCCGCACTTCTGCGGCCACCCCGACCTGCGCTTCGCCGTACCGCCGTCCACCTCGCCGATTTCCCCGGACTTCCGTGCCCGTGAATACTGGCGCGGCCCCGTCTGGCCCGTCATGACCTGGCTGTTCAGCTGGGCCTTCGCCCATCGTGGCTGGCCCGAGAAATCGGCCCGGCTCCGAGCCGAAGGTCTGCGCCAGGTCACCGACGGCCACTTCGCCGAGTACTACGAACCATTCACCGGAGAACCCCTCGGCAGCATGCAACAAAGCTGGACCGCCGCCTCGGTCCTCGACTGGCTGGACTGAACACCGCGAACCCCCCTTCGCCGGTTGAGGTGTGAGGTCGCCGGGTCTCGAACCTGCCGCCTTCGCCGGTTGAGGTGTGAGGTCGCCCGGCGACCGAGCCTCGAAACCTGGTGAACCGACTGCCTTTCGAAGCTCGCACCCCCACATGCGGAGGGATCAGAATCTGCCGCCGACTCCGATACGCCCCGAGCTCTGCGATCCGCCGAAGGATCCGGGGCTGCGTCCGCCGCTGCTGAATCCGCCACCCCCGAAACCCCCGCTGAAACCGCCCCCGCGCATCGACCCGCGCAGGAAGCTGTCGACGAGCACCCCGGCGAGGACCGCACCGGCGGCCGAACCGCCCGACGACTGGCGGGGTGCCTGGCTGGACTCCCACTGCACCACATCGCCCTGGGCGGCCATCAACGCCTCGTCGGCGAGCGTGCCCGCCCGGCGGGCGGTGTCGATGGCGGTCACCGGGTCCCCTCCGGCGTCGGCGTTCGCGACGGCCAGCAGGCGCTGCGATTCGGCCAGCCGGGTGCGCGCCGTCGATTGCACCGCGCCGCGCCGGGTACCGATGAAGTCGGCCGCCGCGTCCACCTTCGCCGTCGCCGATGCGAGTGAGGAGTTGAGCAGCTCGGTGCGGCGGGTACGTTCACCGGCCGCCGAACGGGCGGTGGCCAGTGCGTCGTCAAGGTCGGCGTCGGCGTCGACGAGCGCGGTGAACGTGCCCAGCGGGTCGGTGGCGAAGTCGGTCTCGGCGCGGCCGAGGGCATCGCGCGCGATCGACGTCGCGGCGGCCAGGTCGGGGCCGCCGTCGACGGTCAGCCCGTCGGCCTCGGCGAGTTCACCGCGTACCTCCTCGATCAGCGCCGGCATCCGCACACGTGCGACCCGCAGGTTCTCCTCGGCCCGGTCGATGGCGTCGAGCAGTGTCGCCGCCTGTGTGATGGCGCCCTCGGCCGATCGGATCGCGGCGACCGCCTGACCCTGCTCGCCGACCGGCAGCCCGAGTGCCTCTCGGCCCTGGTCGGTGCTCGATTCGGCGAATGAGATCTGCTGCTCGGCCAGCTCCGGGTTGTGAGTGATCGAGACGAGTGTGGCCGCGCCGTACTTGCCGGTCAGGTTCTCGAGCGTGGTGCACGAGCTCTGCAGGCGGGTCCGTAGTCCGACCAGCTCACGGGTCAGCTCGGACAGGCGGCTGTCGGCGTTGATGAGCAGGTTGCGCATCGTGTCGAACTGTTCGACCTGTTCGTCGAGATCGTTGTCGACGTCGGTGCAGGTGGTGATGATCTGCACCAGCATCGACCGGCGCTGGTCGGGGGTTTCGGGGATGTTGTCGTCCAGACGCTGACGCAACGCGAACGACGCCGCCAGGCCCTTCTTGGCCGCGTCGAGCGCACGGGTGAACGGCTCGGTTTCGACGGTCCCGAACTCGCCGACCGCCAGCCGCAGTTCCTCCTCGCTGGTGCGGATCGCGTTGTCGGTGTCGGTGAGCACCTCACGAGACCACGGGTCGAGCACGTCGAGCGGCTGAGACACCAGCTGGTCGCCGGTCAGTTCCTGTTCGCGGACCGTGTCGAGTACGTCGTCGATGCGCTTGCGTCGCTGCCTGCGCGAATACAACAGCGCACCGCCGCCGCCGAGGACGGCGACCCCGCCGACCACCCCGACGATCAGGCCGACGCCCGAACTCTCGTCCGTTCCGGCGAGCCCGTCGACCGCGCCCAGGCCCGCGTTCATCCACTCGTTCTTGCGCAGGGCGGGCACGATGTCGTCGGTGGCGATGGATTTAAGGTCGTCGCGGGTGATGTCGTCGATGGCCTCCGGCGAATCGAAATAGTACGAACGCGACTCGGTGGCCACGGCCAGCAGCACATCCCGGAACCCCAGGTCGCTGCTGGTGATGGTCTGGTGCGCCCACTGCTCGGCGGTCAGGTCGTCGAAGGTGTTGACGTAGGCCACCCACAGGGTGATGTCGTGATCCTCCTGCAGCTTGTCGACCGCGTCCTGCAACTGCTGCGCCTGCGCGGTGTCGAGTACGTCCGCCGGGTCGTACACCTGGTTGGGCAGCCGTGACGGCGGTTCGGCGTGCGCGGGTCCGGCGAGCACGACGGCGAGCGTCGCGAAGACGGAAACCAGGAACGCGAGTGTGGTCAGCCCCACAGCGGTCACGCGGAGAACGGGAGAACGCATGGGATAAACACTAGTGGTCGACCGCACGAACGTACGACAGCTCGCCGGTCCCCGATCGCGGGATCCGGTCCGGGTCAGCCCCGCCAACGACACAGCGCGTCGAGGGCGGTGAGATCGTAGTCCGGACCGCCGACGCCGATCGTGATCACCGACAATCCGAGCTCGGCCAGCTCCTCGGCCTGGCGTACGGCCTCGTCGGGGGACGCGCCGTGTTTGATGGCCGCCGAGTGTTCGATGGTGGCCGGGTCGCGGCCGACGTCGGTGCAGTGTCCGGCCAGGATCTCGGCCTTGCGTGGGTAGGTGTCCTTGTCGGCGAAGCTGTGCCACAGGTCGGCGTGTCCGGCCACATGCCGCAGGGTCTTCTTCTCGCCGCCGCCACCGATGAGGATCGGGATGTCGCGGGTGGGTGCCGGGTTCAGTTTCGTCAGCCGCGCGTCGATCCGGGGCAGCGCGTCGCCGAGATCGTTCAGGCGCGATCCTGCGGTGCCGAACTCGTAGCCGTATTCGTCGTAGTCCTTGCGGAACCAGCCCGACCCGATACCGAGGATGAGCCGTCCGCCGCTGATGTGGTCGACGGTGCGGGCCATGTCGGCCAACAGTTCGGGATTGCGGTACGAGTTGCAGGTGACCAGCGCGCCGATCTCGATCCGCGAGGTCTGTTCCGCCCACGCCCCGAGCATCGTCCAACACTCGAAGTGCGCGCCGTCGCCGTCGCCGTACAGCGGATAGAAGTGATCCCAGTTGAACGCGATGTCGGCGCCGAGGTCCTCGGCGCGGCGCACCGCATCCCGGATCAGCGCGTAGTCGGGCGCGTGCTGCGGCTGCAGTTGCACACCGATGCGGACAGGAAACCCACGTGACTCAAGTGTCATACATCCAGTCCTAGCACCAACGGACCACTGTCGTCGGTCGGCACCCGCACGTTCGGATACAAAGGGAGGTGTGCCGCCCACGCGAATCCCGACCACCCCCACCCTGGACGAACTCCGCCGCCGTACCAGCGAGAAGTGGCGCACTTACCCCGACGACGTGTTGCCGCTGTTCGTCGCCGAGATGGACTTCACCATCGCCGATGTGGTCGCCGACGCCATCATCGGGCAGGTGCGGACCTCCGATATCGGGTACGCGGGCAGTGTCGGCCGGGTCGGTGAGGTGTTCGCCGGTTTCGCGGAGCGCCGCTGGGGCTGGCGGCCCGATCCGGCCGGGGTGCGGCTGACCACCGATGTCAGCGTCGTCATCGTGGAGGCGTTGCGCGTGCTGATCGAGCCGGGCGACACGGTGATCATCAACCCACCCGTCTATCCGCCGTTCTTCGACATGATTCCCGAAGCCGGCGGCCGGGTCGTGGAGGTGCCGCTGATCAGTGACGATGCCGGCTATCGCCTCGATGTCGACGGCATCGGGCAGGCGTTTGCCGACGGCGCGCGGGCCCTGTTGTTGTGCAGCCCGCACAATCCGGTCGGACGGGTGCACACCGCCGACGAACTGGCCCGTATCGCCGAGTCGGCCGCCGAACACGGGGCGTTCGTGGTCAGTGACGAGATCCACGCGCCGCTGGTGCACCGGCCCGGGGACTTCGTGCCGTTCCTGGCGGTGGGCGATGCCGCCCGCGAGGTCGGGGTGGCCGCGCATTCGGCGAGCAAGGGGTTCAACATCGCGGGCGCCAAGTGCGCGCTCACCGTGTCGGCGGGGGAGAGGGTGGGCGCGCTGCTCGACCGGCAGCCCGAGGAGGTGGGTTTCCGCACGAGCATCCTCGGCCGGGCCGCCACCGAGGCCGCCTTCGAACACGGCGATGCCTGGCTCGATGCGGTACTCGCCCTCATCGGTGACAACCTGACTCTCCTGGAGGAGCACCTGGCGCTGGGGATCCCTTCGGTCACGATGCGTCGGCCCGCGGCCTCTTACCTGGCCTGGCTCGATTTCCGTGCGACCGACCTCGGCGACGATCCCGGCCTGCCGATCCTCGAACAAGGTCGCGTCGGGCTGCACCACGGGCCGGCGTTCGGCACGCAGGGCGCGGGTTTCGCGCGCCTCAACACCGCTTGTTCCCCGGAGGTCCTCACCGAGGCCGTCGACCGGATCGCCCGGGTGGTGCTCGGCTGACCATTCGCCGATCACCCGCGACGACGAGACGGTAGCCGGCACCCCGACGTCGGTGGCGTGGAACACGTGCCGCGTCGACGCCGTCTCCGATCTCGTCACCCGCGTGGAAATCGAGCACGCGTCGTCGGCAACGAGGCCGGCGTCGCACCTCCGGACAACGCATCAGCCGGCCCGCCGGATGTCCTTGTGCCCCCATCACGTGGGCGACGGCCCGTGAACACGTCTCTGACCAGGCAATTTGCTTTTGCGGCAATCAGTGCGTAACTTATTCCAAGTCAGCGCGCCACGGCGCCGCCCCGGACAGGCCCGACAGGGACTACAGACCCGAAAGGGACTGCGGGGAAGGGAAACCGAGTAGCGGCTGGCAACCCCTTGAGTCTTATTAACCACACTTTGGTGTGGCGAATACTTGCGGGATCTGCTGGATACGGTCCGGCTGGTCGAAAGCCCTCGGGTTTGACGCCGCCGAACGGATATGGCACACTGGAGAAGTTGCCCCGGAGTGGGTGGCGGTTTCCAAGTGTTTGTGAGCAGTGCTTGCTGATGGTTGCCTCTTTGTGGGGTGGTGTTGGTGGGTGTGTGTTCTTTGAGAACTCGATAGTGTGTGACAAACTTTGTTTGATGCCAAATTTTTTTGGTAGTCAAAATATTTTTGAATGCCAGTTTGTTTTTTTGAGGATTTTTTGGTCAGGTTTTTCTCTCTGGTCTGAAGAATTGTGTTGAAACTGTTTGGTTTCAGTGTTTTTTCATGGAGAGTTTGATCCTGGCTCAGGACGAACGCTGGCGGCGTGCTTAACACATGCAAGTCGAACGGAAAGGCTCCTTCGGGGGTACTCGAGTGGCGAACGGGTGAGTAACACGTGGGTGATCTGCCCCTGACTTTGGGATAAGCCTGGGAAACTGGGTCTAATACCGGATATGACCTGCCCTTGCATGGGGGTTGGTGGAAAGCTTTTGCGGTCAGGGATGGGCCCGCGGCCTATCAGCTTGTTGGTGGGGTAATGGCCTACCAAGGCGACGACGGGTAGCCGACCTGAGAGGGTGATCGGCCACACTGGGACTGAGACACGGCCCAGACTCCTACGGGAGGCAGCAGTGGGGAATATTGCACAATGGGCGCAAGCCTGATGCAGCGACGCCGCGTGAGGGATGACGGCCTTCGGGTTGTAAACCTCTTTCACCAGGGACGAAGCGCGAGTGACGGTACCTGGAGAAGAAGCACCGGCCAACTACGTGCCAGCAGCCGCGGTAATACGTAGGGTGCGAGCGTTGTCCGGAATTACTGGGCGTAAAGAGCTCGTAGGCGGTTTGTCGCGTCGTCTGTGAAATTCTGCAACTCAATTGTAGGCGTGCAGGCGATACGGGCAGACTTGAGTACTACAGGGGAGACTGGAATTCCTGGTGTAGCGGTGAAATGCGCAGATATCAGGAGGAACACCGGTGGCGAAGGCGGGTCTCTGGGTAGTAACTGACGCTGAGGAGCGAAAGCGTGGGTAGCGAACAGGATTAGATACCCTGGTAGTCCACGCCGTAAACGGTGGGTACTAGGTGTGGGTTCCTTTTCACGGGATCCGTGCCGTAGCTAACGCATTAAGTACCCCGCCTGGGGAGTACGGCCGCAAGGCTAAAACTCAAAGGAATTGACGGGGGCCCGCACAAGCGGCGGAGCATGTGGATTAATTCGATGCAACGCGAAGAACCTTACCTGGGTTTGACATACACCAGACGCTGGCAGAGATGTCGGTTCCCTTGTGGTTGGTGTACAGGTGGTGCATGGCTGTCGTCAGCTCGTGTCGTGAGATGTTGGGTTAAGTCCCGCAACGAGCGCAACCCTTGTCCTGTATTGCCAGCGGGTTATGCCGGGGACTTGCAGGAGACTGCCGGGGTCAACTCGGAGGAAGGTGGGGATGACGTCAAGTCATCATGCCCCTTATGTCCAGGGCTTCACACATGCTACAATGGCGCGTACAGAGGGCTGCGAGACCGTGAGGTGGAGCGAATCCCTTAAAGCGCGTCTCAGTTCGGATTGGGGTCTGCAACTCGACCCCATGAAGTCGGAGTCGCTAGTAATCGCAGATCAGCAACGCTGCGGTGAATACGTTCCCGGGCCTTGTACACACCGCCCGTCACGTCATGAAAGTCGGTAACACCCGAAGCCGGTGGCCTAACCCCTGTGTGGGAGGGAGCTGTCGAAGGTGGGATCGGCGATTGGGACGAAGTCGTAACAAGGTAGCCGTACCGGAAGGTGCGGCTGGATCACCTCCTTTCTAAGGAGCATTGGCACTGTCGTGGATCATGCCCGAATGTGGTGTGCCGCGGTCATGTTCATGGGTGAAACATCAAACACATCCTGTTATGCCGGCTGTGCACTAGACGTGTGTGGTGGGTGGGGTGAGTGTTCTGGGTGACTGGGATGCTGGTTGTTGCACACTATCGGGGTTCTGAGGGAACACGCAGTGATGCGGGTTGTCTTGGCCTGCTGTTGGGTTGCTGGTGGTGAGGGTTCCTGTGATGGGGGCCGGAGTTGGTGGCTGGTGGTGGGTGTGTGTTGTTTGAGAAGTGCATAGTGGATGCGAGCATCTCATCAGTGATGATCGATGTGCCCTGTGAGGGGTTGTTGGTTGTTGTTGATGGTATGAATATTGCAATTTCATTTTTTGAGATAGTGCTTTTTTGGCGTCTACATTCGTGTCTTTGCCGGCAGTCTTCGGGTTGTGTGGTGGGGGTGTGTTTGTAGGTGTTGTTGTAAGTGTTTTAGGGCGTTCGGTGGATGCCTTGGCACCAGGGGCCGATGAAGGACGTGGTAGGCCGCGATAGTCCTCGGGGAGTTGTCAAACGAGCTGTGATCCGAGGGTGTCCGAATGAGGAAACTCAGCACCAGTTATGTGGTGTTACCCGCCCGTGAATGTATAGCGGGTGTGGAGGGAACGTGGGGAAGTGAAACATCTCAGTACCCATAGGAAGAGAAAACAAGTGTGATTCCGTGAGTAGTGGCGAGCGAAAGCGGATGAGGCTAAACCATGCGCATGTGTAACCGGGTAGGGGTTGTGTGTGTGGGGTTGTGGGGTTCATCTTCCCGGATCTACCTGTCCGGGCGTGAGTGATAAAATCATGGGTTAGGTGAAGTGGCCTGGAATGGTCCGCCGTAGACGGTGAGAGTCCGGTAGTCGAAAGCCTGTGGTCTTGCGTGATGGATGCCCAAGTAGCAGCGGGCTCGTGGAATCTGCTGTGAATCTGCCGGGACCACCCGGTAAGCCTGAATACTTCCTGGTGACCGATAGCGGACTAGTACCGTGAGGGAAAGGTGAAAAGTACCCCGGGAGGGGAGTGAAATAGTACCTGAAACCGGACGCTTACAATCCGTCAAAGCCTGTGAGTTCTTGAGTGGACTGTGGGTGATGGCGTGCCTTTTGAAGAATGAGCCTGCGAGTTAGTGCTCGGTGGCAAGGTTAACCCGTGTGGGGTAGCCGTAGCGAAAGCGAGTCTGAATAGGGCGCAATGTCGGAGACATTATGTCTTGTGACTGTAGTCGCCGGGTCTAGACCCGAAGCGGAGTGATCTACCCATGGCCAGGGTGAAGCAGCAGTAAGATGTTGTGGAGGCCCGAACCCACTTCAGTTGAAAATGGAGGGGATGAGCTGTGGGTAGGGGTGAAAGGCCAATCAAACTCCGTGATAGCTGGTTCTCCCCGAAATGCATTTAGGTGCAGCGTCACATGTTTCTTGCTGGAGGTAGAGCTACTGGATGGCCGATGGGCCCTATCAGGTTACTGACGTCAGCCAAACTCCGAATGCCGGTAAGTGAGAGTGTGGCAGTGAGACTGCGGGCGATAAGGTTCGTAGTCGAGAGGGAAACAGCCCAGATCGCCGGCTAAGGCCCCTAAGCGTGTACTAAGTGGAAAAGGATGTGGGGTCGCGAAGACAACCAGGAGGTTGGCTTAGAAGCAGCCACCCTTGAAAGAGTGCGTAATAGCTCACTGGTCAAGTGATCCTGCGCCGACAATGTAGCGGGGCTCAAGTACACCGCCGAAGCCGCGGCACTCACACAAGTCATCGGCACATCCTTGCGGGGGTGTGTGTAGTGGTGTGGGTGGGTAGGGGAGCGTCCTGCATCCGTGGAAGCGCCGGAGTGATCCAGGTGTGGAGGGTGTGGGAGTGAGAATGCAGGCATGAGTAGCGAAAGACAAGTGAGAAACTTGTCCGCCGGATGACCAAGGGTTCCTGGGGCAGGTTAATCCGCCCAGGGTGAGTCGGGACCTAAGGCGAGGCCGACAGGCGTAGTCGATGGACAACGGGTTGATATTCCCGTACCCGTGTATCCGCGCCCAATAGCGAGGCAATTGTACTAAGTGCCCAAATCCCAAGAGACCGCCTTCGGGTGGCTGGCGGGTGCTGCGCACGACCTTGGTTGTAGTAGTTAAGCGATGGGGTGACGCAGGAAGGTAGTGGGGCCAGTGAGTGGTTGTACTGGTGTAAGCCTGTAGGGCGAGACATAGGCAAATCCGTGTCTTGTGTGCCTGAGAGGTGATGCGTAGCCGGTGAGGCGAATTCCATGATCCTATGCTGCCGAGAAAAGCCTCTAGTGAGTTGGTACATGGCCCGTACCCCAAACCAACACAGGTGGTCAGGTAGAGAATACTAAGGCGATCGAGTGAACTGTGGTTAAGGAACTCGGCAAAATACCCCCGTAACTTCGGGAGAAGGGGGACCACTGCTGGTGAACACTGTTCGGTGGGAGCTGGTGGTGGTCGCAGAGACCAGAGAGAAGCGACTGTTTATTAAAAACACAGGTCCGTGCGAAGTCGTAAGACGATGTATACGGACTGACGCCTGCCCGGTGCTGGAAGGTTAAGAGGACCGGTTAGTGCCCCTTGTGGGTGCGAAGCTGAGAATTTAAGCCCCAGTAAACGGCGGTGGTAACTATAACCATCCTAAGGTAGCGAAATTCCTTGTCGGGTAAGTTCCGACCTGCACGAATGGCGTAACGACTTCTCTGCTGTCTCAACCACAGACTCGGCGAAATTGCAGTACGAGTAAAGATGCTCGTTACGCGCGGCAGGACGAAAAGACCCCGGGACCTTCACTATAGCTTGGTATTGGTGTTCGGTTCGGTTTGTGTAGGATAGGTGGGAGACTGTGAAGCGGTCACGCCAGTGGTCGTGGAGTCGTTGTTGAAATACCACTCTGATCGTATTGGACTTCTAACCTCGGACCCTGATCGGGTTCAGGGACAGTGCCTGGTGGGTAGTTTAACTGGGGCGGTTGCCTCCCAAAATGTAACGGAGGCGCCCAAAGGTTCCCTCAGCCTGGTTGGCAATCAGGTGTTGAGTGTAAGTGCACAAGGGAGCTTGACTGTGAGACGTACATGTCGAGCAGGGACGAAAGTCGGGACTAGTGATCCGGCACCTACGAGTGGAAGTGGTGTCGCTCAACGGATAAAAGGTACCCCGGGGATAACAGGCTGATCTTCCCCAAGAGTCCATATCGACGGGATGGTTTGGCACCTCGATGTCGGCTCGTCGCATCCTGGGGCTGGAGTAGGTCCCAAGGGTTGGGCTGTTCGCCCATTAAAGCGGCACGCGAGCTGGGTTTAGAACGTCGTGAGACAGTTCGGTCTCTATCCGCCGCGCGCGTTAGAAACTTGAGGAAACCTGTCCCTAGTACGAGAGGACCGGGACGGACGAACCTCTGGTGTGCCAGTTGTTCCGCCAGGAGCACTGCTGGTTAGCTACGTTCGGAAGGGATAACCGCTGAAAGCATCTAAGCGGGAAGCCTGTTCCAAGATGAGGTTTCTCACCCCCTTAGAGGGGTTAAGGCCCCCCACAGACCATGGGGTTGATAGGCCAGAACTGTAAGCACAGTAATGTGTTCAGGTGACTGGTACTAATCGGCCGAGGACTTACAACAACACCCACACACAGTGTGGGCCATAATGACCATGTAACGCATCCACTATGCACCTCTGAAACAACACACAACACACACAAGTGTGTGTGTGACAATTTCACAAATTTTGCGGCGGCTATAGCGGTGGGGAAACGCCCGGACCCATTCCGAACCCGGAAGCTAAGCCCACCAGCGCCGATGGTACTGCACCCTAACCAGTGTGGGAGAGTAGGACACCGCCGCAATCACACCCCATTGAGGCCCCAACACACTCGTGTTGGGGCCTCAATGCATGTGCCTCAATGCATGTGGAGGGCATCTCCGTTGAAAAGGCGCCTTTCGACGTCGGCGGGTCTGCGGAAGATCGACGAACCCGAGGACATCGGCGGCAGGCCGCGGCAACGGACAGCACGGCGACGATGCCCCGATACTGCCGGACTGAACGCAACCACTCGCGCATCGAGGCGCACGTCACACTATGGTGAGGACATGACTGTGCACGACCACGCCACCACCCCCGATCTGATCCCCTCCCAGGTGCCGACTCACTGGTACAACCTGGCTGCCGAACTCGACGAGCCGATTCCGCCGCATCTGCATCCGGGTACCAGGGAACCGGTCGGCCCCGACGATCTGGCCGCGTTGTTCCCGGCCGGCCTGATCGCGCAGGAGGTGTCCGCCGATCCGTACATCGAGATCCCCGAGCCGGTGCGGGAGATCTACACGATGTGGCGTCCGTCGCCGCTGATCCGGGCGCGGAGGTTCGAGGAGTCTCTCAACACCAAGGCGCGGATCTACGTCAAGTACGAGGGGGTCAGCCCGGTGGGTAGCCACAAGACCAATTCGGCTGTGGCGCAGGCCTATTACAACAGCATCGACGGGGTGAAGCGGCTCACGACGGAAACCGGTGCCGGACAGTGGGGTAGTGCGCTGGCATTCGCGGGGGCCCAGTTCGGCATCGACATCGAGGTGTGGCAGGTCCGGGCATCATACGATTCGAAGCCGTACCGCGGGTTCCTGATCCGCACCTACGGCGGAACCCTGCACCCGAGCCCCTCCGATCTCACCGAATCCGGCCGGGCGATGCTCGCGAAGGACCCCAACACCACCGGCTCGCTCGGCATGGCCGTCAGTGAGGCGGTCGAGGTCGCCGCGCAGAATCCCGATACTCGGTACGCGCTGGGCAGTGTGCTCAATCATGTTGTGCTGCACCAGAGTGTGATCGGTCAGGAGGCGGTCGCCCAACTCGCCGCGGTGGAGGCCGGCGCCGACGTGGTGTTCGGTTGCGCCGGTGGTGGTTCCAACCTGGCCGGGTTGTCATTCCCGTTCCTGCGGGAGAAGATCCACGGCCGCAGCGACCCGACGATCATCGCCGCCGAACCGTCGGCGTGCCCGTCGATCACCGAAGGCGAATACCGTTATGACCACGGTGACGTGGCCGGACTCACCCCGCTGCTCAAGATGCACACGCTCGGAATGGACTTTGTTCCCGACCCGATCCACGCCGGTGGCCTGCGCTATCACGGCATGGCACCGGCACTCAGCCACACCGTCGAACTCGGCCTGGTGCGGGGGGTGGCGATCAGCCAGCACGACGCGTTCAGCGCCGGTGTGCAGTTCGCCCGCACCCAGGGAATCGTCCCGGCACCGGAGTCGACGCACGCCATCGCCGCCTGCGCCAGACATGTCGCGAACAGCGACAAGGAAGAGGTCGTGGTGATCGGACTGTCCGGCCACGGCCAACTCGATCTACCGGCCTACGCCGAGTTCCTCGACGGCAAGTTCTGACTCGCCGCGTCCCCTCACCGGTTGTCACCCCTTCGCCGGTTGAGGTGTGAGGAGCGTAAGCGACGAGCCTCGAAACCTCGCAAGATGGCATTGACCTCTCACGAGGTTTCGAGGCTCGGTCGCCGGGCGACCCCGCACCTCAACCGGCGAAGGGAGGGGCTACTCCAGCAGCTTCTTCTGCACCTTGCCCATTGCGTTGCGCGGGAGTGCGTCCATGTACCGGATTTCTCTGGGCCGCTTGTGGTGTGACAGTTCGGATGCCACCAGGTCGATGAGTACGGCCTCCTCGACGGGCTCGCCGACGACGTAGGCGACGATCCGTTGGCCGAGGTCGTCGTCGGGAACACCGATCACCGCGACCTCCCGTACCGAATCATGGCCGAGGAGGACGGTTTCGATCTCGCCGGCCCCGATGCGGAAGCCCCCGGATTTGATGAGGTCGGTGGAGCGGCGTCCGACGATCCGGTGCATGCCGGCCGGGTCGATAACGGCCACATCGCCGGTGGCGAACCAGCCGTCCCCGATCCATGATTCGGTGGTCGCCTCGGGCCGGTTCAGGTATCCGGTGCCCACCATCGGCCCACGTACGAGCAGATCACCGACCGACTCGCCGTCGTGGGGCAGATCGGTGTCGCCTTCGCGCAGACGGGTTTCGACACCGGCCAGCGGCTGCCCCACCCAGCCGGGCCGTCGTTCGCCGTCGGCGCGGGTGCTCACGGTGATCAACGTTTCGGTCATCCCATAGCGTTCCACCAACTGGTGTCCGGTCAGTGACCGGATGGCGTCGAAGGTGGGTACCGGCAGGGGGGCACTGCCGGAGACGAGCAGCCGCGCCGACGACAATGCCTGCGCCGCGGCGGCATCATCGGCGATACGCGACCACACCGTGGGTACCCCGAAGAAGATCGACGCACCGGCGTCGGCCGCGGCGGCGTAGAGGGAGGGTGTGGGTGAGCCGGTGTGGATCACCGACCCGCCCCGCCGGAGCGGGCCCAGGATCCCCAGGATCAGCCCGTGCACATGGAACAGCGGAAGCCCGTGCGCCAGAACGTCGTCACCGGTCCACTGCCAGGCATCGGCGAGGGCATCCAGGCCTGCGGCGATTGCCCGGCGGGTGATGGGCACACCCTTGGGCAGTCCGGTGGTGCCCGAGGTGTACAGGATGAGAGCGGTGGAGTCGGCGGGCGGCTCCGGGTGCCGATGCCACGATTTGGCGTAGCGGCGTACCGGCACGACCGGCAGTGTCGGGGAATCAGGCGCCGCGCCGAGCCAGCCCTGGGCGCCCGAATCGCCAAGAATGTGCGCGACCTCGCGCGGCCCCGAATCCGGTGGCACCGGCACCACGGTGACCCCGGCGATCAACCCGCCCAGCACGGCCAGCACCGTCTCGGTCGTCGGCCGGGCGAGTACAGCGACCGTATGGGCCCCGGCGATCCGTTCGGCGACGGCCGTCGCCACACCTGACAGGTCCTCCCGCGAGAGGCTGTCGCCGCCGATGCGCAGGGTGTCGGGGGCGTCGGGTGCGGCGGGGTTCAGGTAGGGCAGCAGCATGTCGTTCACTCTGCCACGGCCGGCCGGCCGGGCGTGCGTGGCCTGCTACTCACCCGCCGGGTGGGGAAACGGCTGAAGGGTTGTGACCATCGAACTGAAGGAGCAGCAGATGACCCAGATGCCGGCGGTACGGGCAGGTCTCGACCGCGCCATAGACATCGCCAACCGTGCGATGAGGAACGTCCCCGCCTACGCAGCCCATCTGCGGGTGAACGGCTACCTCACGGCCTCGATTGACGGACCGGGCGGATTCGCCGGGCTCCCGCCCATGACCAAGACGGACTACCTGCGCCGATACCCGACCGGCGAACTGATGTGGTACGGCGACATGAGCGCGGCCGGTACCTGGTCCTCGACCTCGGGTTCGTCGGGTTCGCCCACCTTCTTCCCTCGCGACACGATCGCACTCGGTGACTGCGTGTCCGCATACGAACGCATCTTCCGGGACGGCTTCTCGGCACACACGCGGTCGACGCTGGTCGTCGTCTGTTTCGCGATGGGCACCTGGATCGGGGGCACGTACACCTATCAGGGCATGGTGGGTTTGCGGGAACGCGGGTATCGCCTGTCGGTGATCACCCCCGGCATCGATGTCGACGCGGCGGTAAGGATTCTCACCGAACTCGGGCCACAATACGAGCAGGTCGTGCTGGCCGGCTATCCGGCCTCGATCAAGGATGTTCTCGACCGGTCCGGCCAGGATGCCCTCGCCCAGGACATCAAGATACTGCTCGCCGGTGAGGCGATTACCGAATCGTGGCGTGATCATGTGCTGGGCCGGATCGGTCGGAGTGATCAACCCGAGCGGGTCTGCCTGATCTACGGCACCGCCGAGGCGGGTGTGATGGGTCATGAGACGCCGCTGACCGCTCAGCTGCGCCGCCGCGCGACCGTCGACCCGGTGCTGAACGCACAGTTGTTCGGGGAGAACGCCACCCGGCAGCCGACATTCGTCGAGTTCGATCCGCAGAGCCGGTTCACCGAAACCGACGACGAAGGATTCCTGTTGTTCACCATAGATTCGTCGCTGCCGTTGATCCGGTACCGGATCAACGACAAGGGCAACGTGCTGTCGGGGTTGGATCTTCGCCGGATCGTCGATGCCTGCGGACACGAGGATCTGGGCGAGTGGATCGATCCGGCGGCCGGTTTTCTGGTCCTGGCGGGCCGCCCGGATGTCGCGGCGTCCTTCTACGGACTCAACATCTATCCCGGCGATCTGCATGAGGCGTTCGACGCCGATGAGGTTGTCGATCACGTCACCGGACGGTTCGTCATGGACCCCGCCGAGGACGGCGATCTGAACCAGATCCTTGTCATCGCAGTGGAACTCGGAGAATCGAGCGACTACTCCGACACTCTCGACCAGGCGTTGATAGCCGAGTGCGTGGCCGCCCTTACCCGTAACAACAACGAATTCCGGGCGCTGCGAAGCCACTACGGAGAGCGAACCACGCCACAGATCAGGTTCTACACCTACGGGACCGGTCCGTTCCTGCCGGGCGGGCCCAAGAACGACTATGCCCGCCCGGTCGGCTGAAGTTGCGCATTGAACCAGTCAGAATTCAAGGAAGACAGCATGATAGAGATTCTTCATCCCGTTGACGACAAGATCCGCATCGCCGAACTCGCGTCACGTTACGACGTCGTCGATCCTTGGGAGGCAGCCCGTGACGAACTCATCGAACTGGGCACATATGACACGGTGAGCCGATACCCGGACATCGGCGACCCCGATCTGATCACCCGATACGTCGCGTACCCGTGGCGAAAGACGCTGGTGCGGTTACCCGATGCGGAGACCTTCTACAGGTTGCGCACGGCACGGAACCGGTATCTGATCACCGATGACGAGCAGCGGCGATGGCGTGACGCGGTGGTCGCAGTCGCCGGGCTGAGCGTGGGGGCATCGGTCTTGCACGCATGTGCCATGACCGGTGCACGTACGCTCCGGATCGCCGATTCGGACACGCTCGGGCCCACCAACCTGAACCGGCTCGCCGGATCGGTGTGCGATCTGGGGGTGCCCAAGGCGACGCTCGCGGCGCGTCGTCTTCTGGAGACGGACCCGTACGCCGATGTCACCGCCTTCGGCGACGGAGTCACGGTCGGCAATATCGGGGCATTCCTCGGCGGAGATGGACAACGGCCCGTCGATATCGTGCTCGAGGAAGTCGATGATCTGGCGATGAAGGTCGAGATTCGTCGCCAGGCAAGGGCTCGCGGCATCCCGGTGGTGATGGTGACAGATGATGGCGACAACGTGATCGTCGATGTAGAACGCTACGATCTGGACCCGGGCTATCCGCTGTTCCATGGCCGGGCCGGCGATACCACCGATCTGGATCCGGCGGCCCTGCGAGATCCGGATCAGCGCGTACGGATTGCCGGGGCCATCGTCGGCGGTGACATCAGTCCGCGGATGTCGGTCGCACTCGGTCAGGTGGGTAGAACGATCCCGTCGTGGCCGCAACTGGGTACCGCGTCGACGCTTGCCGGTGCTGTCGGCGCGGCCACCGCCCGCCGCATCCTGTGCGATGCCGAGGTGCCGTCGGGGCGGCATCGGATCACCATCGATGACCTCTGATCCCCTAATCCACGGGTGGCGCAAGAACGTCCGAGTGACCGTGTCGCCGGCACCAGCTCACGATGTACCGCGCGTGCATACCGCACCAGCGGTACACCGAGGGCTGGGTCAGCGGAAGTCGATCGTCGTGCTCGTTTCGGGCCCGCATGAGCGGACCGATGTAGGTGGTGGCGACCTTGTTGGCGGTGTTGGTGGACACCTTGGCCATCGCGGCGAGTGTGGCGTTGTCGGAGGCGTGGCCCGAGGCGATGGCGCCTGCCAACCGGGCCGTCGTCGTGCCTCTGCGGCCCTCGAACAACTCGAACAGTGATGGTCGGACGGGTGCCGGGGTCTGTTTGCCGATCGTCCGTCCGAGAGCCACGGCTTGTAGCGAGTCGGCGAACGTGGCGAATCCGTCCGCTTTGGCGACGACTCCCGACACGTCATCACGGAGCCGTGCTTCGGCGAGGTGGTCCTCTTCCATCGAATGTCCTTGGGTAGCCAGCAACACCGGGGCGAGACGATTGGCATCCCGGAGGCCGTCGATCACGTCGAGTCCGTCGAAGGTCCACTCGAGTTCGGCGCGATTGAAGACGAGATCGGCGGAGACGACGTCGAACCGGACCCGCGCGGCGATGCTCGTCCGGAATTCGGTCTCGTCGCGGGCGACGGTGATGCTCGCGCCATCGAAGACGGCGTTCAGGGGGGCGGCGATGACGTCGCCGAGAGGTGAGGCGATGAGGATGCGCAATCCCGATGGCATATGCGTAATCATGCCCGACAACCCGATTCTGATGCGTGATCAGAGACAAAAGTCACCGGAGGAGGCGGCTGTACACGCTGAGCGTCGTGATGCGTGTCGTTCAGATGGCTGTATTTGGTTCCCGATCAGATGAATCTAGAACACCAGAAGTGGGCCACGGCGTCCGGCGGGCGGGTCAGGCGTGGCGATGACACCAGTACCGCGGTGTCCTATCGCGAAGGAGACCAATATGACGACAGACATCAATATGGATCTTCAGATCCCTGTACATCCGTTGCCCACCGGCTGCGACGTGGCGGTGGTCGCCGAACATGATCTCGCCGACATCGCCCTGGTCGCTCTGATCCGGGGATTCGGTCATGGCTGCGCCACGGTTGACCTCGACACCTTCCACACCGGGGGGAGAGCATTGTCCGAAACCCGCGCGGTCGTCGCGCGCAGCACGCTTCGCCTGCATCGGGCACGGGCCGCGGCCCCGGGTGCGCTGCTCATCGGTATCGGTGTCGGTGCCGGGGAAGCGTTCGATGCCGTCGTTCTGCCCGACGCGGCCGCGTCGGCGCTACAGTTGCGCGCCGTTCTCGGCGATGCATGCACGCATTCCACGTCGAATCATGTCAAGGTCCACCTCAGCGAGCGGGAACGGGACGTGTTGTCGACATACGTTTTGGGAGCGACCGTGTATGAGACAGCACGGCATCACTTCATCTCCGAGAGCACGGTCCGCACTCATTTCCGCCGTGTCGTCACCCGATACGGCAACGCGGGGCGAACGGTGAACAACAAGTCACAGCTGCTCATCGAGCTGATCGCCGACGGCTGGCTCGACCGCGATAATCTCGGGCGATGACAGGACTGCCCCGGGCGATCGCCACCGTGCCTCGTGAATGGGGCACAACCGTCCGCTGTTGCGGCATCGCCGGCAGGTGAGCAGACCGGCGATGCTGTAACCGCCGGCTTGACCGGCACAGTCCGGGCACGGGACCAGCGGCTCCGAGCACCGTTCACAGGCACACATCGTTTGTCCTCGCCACCCCAATATTCGACCCCTCGGCTGTTCGTGTTCACGGTAGCCGGGGACGAGGCTGCGTCATGTCGCCCTTTTGGGCGAATCTCGTAGCGATACGGTGACCACGAGTTCTGCTGACTTCGCCCTCGATTTCGGCCCGCTGTTCAGCCGACCGAGGGCCGCACCGGAATCTCAGATGCGACGAACGATTCGCCGATCTCGTTGGTCGGTATGCTGCCAGAACGGCTGCCGCGAGCGTTCAGCGATGAGGACGTTCTCGAGATTGAGAGGCCGACGTACGGCGAACTGGAGCGTCGGGGTGGAGTCTTCGTCGTCGTGTGTTTCGAGCTGAGGCGCAATGGTGCCGAATTATCTAACGGTACAAGAGAACTGGAGGATCTATCGGCGTGACCGCCGTGTACGGCCGCGTTGACACCGGATCTGATGAGTTCGGCCGCCGGGTCGTGCCTCCCGAACCGGTGGGCCATGCCGAAGGTGGTGGCGAGGCGGTCGGCGAACCGCTCTTCTGTTGCTGGGGAAACGGATCTATGGGTACACAGCGAGAAAGGACATGTATGAGAAGGCAGAATCTCAACACGGTCGACGTTGTCACCGATCACGAGACCGCCGAACGCGGAGACCTGCTGATCGTGGGCGTGCGCCCGGCCACCGGCACGAGGGTCCGGTCCGACGTGCT
The DNA here is from genome assembly GCF_025273675.1 of Gordonia pseudamarae. Classification (NCBI taxonomy): domain Bacteria; kingdom Bacillati; phylum Actinomycetota; class Actinomycetes; order Mycobacteriales; family Gordoniaceae; genus Gordonia; species Gordonia pseudamarae. The sequence continues at coordinate 118,658 of NZ_CP045809.1, forward strand.
CGATTCGATCACCTCGATGATCGGCATGGTGCCCGAAGCCGTGCTGCACCTGTCGGTGGGACGGGGTGCCGGTGGCGGTCCCGCATCACCGACCACGACGGTACGGGCGTACGTCACCGGTCCCGACGGGTCCGGTGAGCTTCTCGACGAGATGGCGGCCGTGCTGGCTCCGTATGTGGAGACGATGTCGTCGTGGCCGGATGTTCCTGCCGGGACCCGGCCGGCCGAGCGCCGGTGGATCCTGCGGCCGGAGGCAAGCCGTTTCGGTTTCATCACCGGAGAAAACGGTGGAACCGGGGAAGCTGCCGTCCGCGCCTACGAGTGGACGCCGGAAAGCGCTGTAGCACACGATGACTACCACCGGCTGTGGCGGACGTTGTCCTCGTGGCCGGACGGGCGCATCGATGTGACGGTGCGCGCGGGTGCGCAGGCGGACACCTTTCGGGTGACAATTACCCTCGCCGGCGTCTCGGGTCCGCCACTGGGCGTGCGGGCCGCCGTCGAGAATTGGTTTCCCGGTTTGCGGGCGGTCGCGGCGGCCGGCGACGTGGCTGAGCTGCGTTGCGTAGCAGCGGACACCCAATTGGCGCTGCTCCTCCCGCTACCGGTCAACGATGTTCTGCCGGTGGGGTTTCTGTCTGGTTCTCCGGCGCCACTCCCGGTGTCGATGACGTTCGGGGCGTTCGGGGCGCGGCATGCCGGAGGGGATGCCGTGCGGATCGGCGATGCCCGGACCGACGCACACGAAACGGTCGATGCGGCGCTGGAGGATGAGGAACTGCGCAGGCACGTGCATGTCGTCGGTGCCACGGGAACGGGCAAGAGCACCCTGCTGGCCGATATGGTGCATCAGCTCGCCCACAGCGGCCACGGTGCATTGGTGCTCGACCCGCATGGCACCCTCGTCGACCGGATCGTCGACGAGTTGCCCGAATGTGCGGCGGACCGTGTTCAGGTGATCCGCGCCGACGACCTGGAGCATGTGGTTCCACTCAATCCCCTTGCCGTAGGCAGCGATACGCAGCTAGATACCGCTATTTCCGACATGTGCGAGATGTTCTACGAACTGTACGACCCGGGCCGTACCGGTATCGTCGGGCCCCGATTCGAAGAACGTCTCGGATACGCGTTGCGTGGTCTGGCGAGTTTGCGAGGTAGCCGGTCCAGCCTGCTGGATGTACCGACCATCCTGGGCCACAAGGGTATGCGCATGGCACTGCGCAAGGAGCTGACCGATCCGCGGGTCAAGCAGTGGTGGGACAACGATGTACGGAACATGAAGTCGAGCGAGTATGCCGATCTCGTCTCCTGGACGACTTGTAAGTTCGAACGGTTCTCGGCGTCACCGGCATTGCGGGCGATCCTCGGATCCGGCGCGGACGCCTACGACCCGGTCGGCGCGATGGACGACGGCCGGCTCATCCTCGTGGATCTGGCGAAAGGCCAGATCGGTTCGACCGCTGCGCGGTTGCTCGGCTACCTGCTGCTCAACCGCTTCTGGGTGGCGGCGATGAACCGCAGCACTGACCGCCGATTCCACGTTATCGTCGACGAGGCACACGAGGTGATGGCCGGATCGCTGGTGAACATGCTTTCGGAGGGACGGAAGTTCGGCTTGTCGGTGACTGTCGCACACCAGTACCGCGACCAACTCGACACCGGCATCCGCAACGGCTTGTCGGGCAACGTCGGCACCACCGTCATGTTCCGGGTCGGCGGCCGCCACTCCGACGAACAGGCCACCGCGATGGGAAGGGAGATCGACGCCACCACTCTGGCAAATCTGCCCATCTTCAACGCCGTGGTGGTGCGGACAGCCTCGGAACGGTAGACGCGCGTCACTGGTGACGACTCAGATCGGCGATTGCCGTACCCGGGTTGCCACCACGGCTTTTTGGGCGGTCAACTCATCCCGGTAGCGAGCAACTCGGTCAGGGTAGGACCCGAGGGCCCACCGGTTTCGGGTGCTTCCAGCGGAATCCGCGAAAACTCTCCGACGGCGTCACTGTAGCGGACGAGAGCCTCGTCGGTGCCGTCGGTACGTTCACCCAGCATTCGCGGCTGGCCCACTGCCACCCTGGCGGCCGCGATCGTCCTGGTCCGAGTTGTATGGGATTGTGCTTGCCGCCACGCCAATTCGGCTTCGTCGTCGGTGAGGGCGGCGCTGGCGAGCAGCGCTCCCGATTCGCGGTATAGTGACCAGGCGTATCGGCAGTAGCGGTCGACGAGGGTGAGCCCCACGCCCAGCCAGTCGAGTCTCAGCGCCTCCAGTGGCGTGTCAGCGGAGATCAATGCGAACCGAAGTTCCGCCGGATCGTTGGTTCCGGGGTACAGTTCAGCGCTGATCACGTCACTGGAGACTGTGCATGGTGAGACGGCAAGGATTGTTCCGGTCGACGCATCGGCGGCGACGGCAAGCGTTTCCTGTATTTCGATTGTGTCGGGGATGACGTCCTCGCGCAACGGCCCTCGCAGCGAGATCGCGCCCTCTGTTGCGGTGATCACCAGGTCGGGCATGTCGGGTTTGGTGAAACGGAGCGTCCGGGGAAGGAATGCGCCCAGATCGTTGAGCTGGCCGATTACCGACGACCCGCCGCCGAGAGTGGCAGCCGGCTGCCCGTATCCGAGAGAACCTCATCAAGGACACCTTGGGCGTATCTGTCCAATTCCGCGAGTGTGCTGTCGGAGCGGACGTCGGGCAGCACAATGCCGTACTTTGCCGTCGCAGATGGCGAGTTCGTCGGTCTCCTTGGTCGTCAGGTTCCGGCTGTGCAGCAACTTCCGGACGTGGCCGAGGTAGGTTTCGAGTGCGACCCGGGTGTCCTTGGCATGTCGCCGGCTTTGGTCCTGGACAAAGGCCCGCGCGCTCTCGGCGTCACCGAGCACATCGCCGTCGGTGATGATCGACAACCGGACCTCTCTAGGGGCTCTACGGGCACCCTCGCGGATGGAGGTGTACAGGTCTTTGGCGGCACGGGGCGGGCGGACCGCGGCAACCGCAGCACTCCAGCCGCCCGAGTAGCGGCTGAGTGGTTCGATGAGCCGTGTGAGTGCGGTCAATACGTGCTCAATTTCGGTGGGGTCGGCGAGGTCGACTTGCGATGACCTCATCATCATTGCGCCACTGTGGTATTCACGGACAACCCAGTCCAGGTAGCCGAGCTGGCTCGACCATGAATGGAGTTCGTTGTCCAGCAGCTTCTTCTCAGGCCTGGGTGTCATCATTCGTTCACGCCATTGGTCGAGCAGTGCGTTGCGCCGGATGCCTTCCGGTGGGATGGTGAACGAGTCGATCGACGGCGGCACCTGACCGGGTGCGGGGATCACCGGCGGGGTGAGGCGTTCCACTGGTGTCCTCCTGGTGGTGAGTGCGCTCATCCGGATGGTACTGGCTCACGGTGCGCGATGAGAGCGGCCGTTTGGCTGAATCGTCGGCGTCAACCGTTCACCGGAATATCCGTTTCCTCACAAGTGTGCGCGAACAGCGATCGGGTACGAGGATCTGAGTGCTCACCACAGTGGGACCTACCACAGCGGGACCTCGGGGCTGTTGGCGAGAATATCGGTCAGATCGGGGTCGGTGATCGCCGCGTGGGCGCGGTGGTGGCGGAACAGGATGCGGTCGGTGTCGGCGATGAGTGCGGGGGGGGGGGTGAGGTGAGCGGCAGCGCGGCACTGGTGAGCAGGGCCGCGGCTGCGCCCAGCGTGATTGCGACGTCCCGATGGCCACCACGCCGCACGATCGGTGCGGCGGCCATCGGGTATTGAATCGGTCCGTTCGGGCGGACACCGTGGGTATGGCCGTACACGCCCTCGTTGATTCCGGACTCGATGAGGTCGGCGACCAGGTCGTCACCGCCGAAGTCGAACGCCATTTCGAAGATGGTGGTCAGCAGTTCGGCGAAGGCGCCGGACCAGTCCGAGCGGCGGCGAGCATCGGGAAACTGAAAGCGCTTATGGGACAGAACTATTAATGCCACGATGGAAATATCGAGCGCATCCTGCGTCAATGCGTTCTGATACTGTGGGTGGGTCTTGGCCTCCAGCAGAAGCCGTTGACTGCGATTCCGGAGCAGATACGGGATCCGGTGGTGTTGCCCGGTGTCTGCCAGTCCGCGTAGCGCTCTGTCGTACGCATCGTCGGCGTCCGTGAACTTGTGTGAGAGTCCGTACAGGTTCGCCAGGTTGTAGTCGCAGTAGGCGACCTTGTCTGGTCGGTCGTCGGCGACAAGTAGTTCGCGCAGGTCCAGTGTGCTTCGGATGGCTCCGTCGATGTCATCGTTCAGCGCCCGCACGTGGGCGGGGACGATCTCGCAGTCGGTCGCGTCGTCGGCAGCGCCCAGATTCTCGAAAGCCGATCGGGCCTCCTCCAGTAGTGCTAGGGCATCGGCGTATTGTACGTTGTCTGCGTACAGAAACCCCAGGGATGCAGCGCATTTAGCGGCCACCAGGGTTTCTGGTGGTACCTGTTCGAGTTCGGTGCGTAGATGGAGTTCGGCACGGCCCCGGCGGCCGATCAACCGGTCTACGTTGGCACGGTTGATACGGATATCGGCGAGCAGATCGGTCAGATCCTTCGAATTATTTGGGAGAAGTATCGTCATCGCCGCCTGTAGGGACGATTCGGCCACATGGTATTCACCGGTCTGGATCGCGGTCACGCCGAGGTAGTTGCCGGTGATGGCCATCAGTGCGCTGTCCTGAAACTGTGTGGATTCTTCGTTGGCGGCTTCGAACAGGTCTTGTGCCTCGTCGTATTCGCCGTCATCGAGGGCGACGAGTCCCGCCGCGATCAGGCAGCGAATTGCCGCGCCCCGGTCGACACCGTGATATGCGTCGTACGCGATCAGCAGGAGACCGATGACGTCCTCGGCGGCACCGACGTCGACGAGGTGGTCGGCGAGGACGGCATACGCCGAGCCGATCGCTTGCCGATCACCACTGTCGTTGGCGGCTTCGGATCGGGCGTCGAGCTCATCCCAACGCTGTTCCCAGCGAGCGAACCTGTCGTCGACATCGGCGCGCGGCGAATCGTCGATGTCGGCGTCACCCTCCGCATTGTCATCATCGGGGAACCGCTCGTCAGCGGCGGCGCGATGATGTTTCGTCATCGGCCAACTCAACGACTCGACCATGTCGATCCGATCACGGGTGATCTGCCGCGATGGTCGCACCCTACGGGGTTCGCACACGTTGCAGACGATGGTGGCCCACGTCAGCGGTGAGGTGGCCGGACCCGGATCCGATTGCCAAATCCGTAGTTTGTGCCGCTGCCACTCGGCAAGGGCGCGCACCGGATCGTCCTGCTCATGTGTTTCGTCGACCGCGAGCGCCAATTCCGTAGTAGGTCCGGGGATGTCGGTGATGCCGGCGTACATCGTGAACGCGGCGTCGGACGGCAGCACCCACCGAGTGGAGGTAACCACCTGCGCACCCGCATGGAACATGGCCGTGACCAGGCCGAACGTCTCCGAACTACGGAAGTCGACGCCACTTTCGCAAGCGATGAGTGCGACCCGCGCCGGCATCGGCCACAACTGATGACCACGTGCCTTGTGGCGAAGTGTTGCCGCGCCGCGTGGCCCGAGGTGCGGGTACTCGGTTCCCAGGAACAGGTCCAGTGCCGACAGTGGGCGGTGGGCCTGGTTGACCACTTCGGCCAGTCCCCATTCGGCGGCATCGTCGGACAGATGAAGTGACGCCGACCCCGGTTCATCGATGGTCGATGACGCATGCCCGAAGTACACGAACCGCCGGGGACCCGATTGCAGGGCCGAACTCAGATCTCGCCGGCTGATCACCTCGCCGACGCCAGAATGCCTGGTGGTTGCACGATTAGCCATCCTGCGGACGAATAGATCGGTGTTTGTTACCGAACCTTGGAATTCGTCGTGAGACAGAATTCTCTGTAGCCCGGAAGCCTCATTCACATGCGGGTCGATGACGTACAGGACGGGGCGTCCGGTCGATTCCGCCTGCCACGGCTCGGGAATCCGCGCCCGCCGGACATGGATAGCCGCCGGCGGCTCGTAACACAGGTCGGCGACTTCGATGAGGCGCCGATCACCGTCGACCGCGAGAAGTTCGAACGGCACCCGTGCCAGCAGCTTGCTCGGAATGATCCGAGCCCGAATCGGGCAATGCTCGGCCCTGGCAAGCAACTTCCTGAGAACCTCACCCGGCAGCAGCAGACTGCCCAGTTCCGTCGCAAGCGCCAATTCGCTTTCCAGCTGGGAGAACAGTCCCAACACCGCCGCCCGTACCGGTTCCGCACCGGCAGCCTCGTCGGTCTCGGCGATCAGCGCCCGATTCAGCATCGCCAGGCACCGATCCCGTGCATCCGCGGTCACCCGATGTACCACCGGAGCATCGGGCTGGTCCAGCCACCGAAACGACATATATGTGTCACCGGCATCAAAAGCCCGGATCAGCAGCGTGTCATCGGTCGTCATTCAGAGAACTATGCCATGTGTTTTGCGGTCGTCGTTGAACCCGAAGTCCATCGTCCGGTTCGGGGTTACCTGCTCTTTGTCGGAGTGCGCGGTCATCAGGGTAGCGTCGAGATTGACGATCGGCCGATGACGTGCGTCTCGGGCGTGCTCGGGCACCTTGGCGCCGGCCCGGATTCAGCACCGTGCGCGGTCCGCGGACCGTGCGGTGGTGATCGCCGACAGTGCTGCGGGTGTATCGGCGGCCGGCGTCGAGACCAGCCGCGACACCGTTGGGTCCGAGGCTACCGGCCCGAACACTCCCGGATCGGTCGGGGCACGATTGATGTCGGCCAGGCGCTGGCCACCGGACGCGACCGCGGCAGCGAGGTCGAACGCGATCCCGCACGCCGGTGCTACACCACTCTATGGGGGCACTACTCGCACGCCACCGTCACGGTCCGTGGACCATCGCCGTCGTCAACAAGTGCAACCCAATTTCGCGTCCCAAAGAATATTACCTGAAACTCGATGACGACGGAGGTATTCAAGTATTGTTCTTGTCTCGACTCTCGATTGAACAGGACATAAATATTTAGTTCGTGGGCCAACTCACGGGTTACTCCACCGAGCAAGCTGTTTCGATTCGCTGTTCAGCGAGACATGGCTCTTGATCTCGCACTGCTTTCAGGATTCGTCTACGGAGCGCGTTTCAATTCGCTGTTCAGCGAGACATGGTTCTTGATCACTCCTCAAGTGCATTGAAGACCAGGTGCGGTACTGTTTCAATTCGCTGTTCAGCGAGACATGGCTCTTGATACCAGACAGAGAGGTCGTACGTTTCCTCTCGGACGTTTCAATTCGCTGTTCAGCGAGACATGGCTCTTGATGGGGTCTTGAAGGTGGATGTCACTGTGACTGTGTTTCAATTCGCTGTTCAGCGAGACATGGCTCTTGATGAAAACACAAGATCACCATCACCCGTGACACCGTTTCAATTCGCTGTTCAGCGAGACATGGCTCTTGATCGACGGGGAAGAAATCGATGCTCGTGTCATACAAGTGTTCAAGTTTCAATTCGCTGTTCAGCGAGACATGGCTCTTGATATCAATCTGCAATACGTCAGTGACCCGCAGACTGTTTCAATTCGCTGTTCAGCGAGACATGGCTCTTGATTGCAGCAGCAACTCGAAAATCTGGCGCGCCAACTCGGGTTTCAATTCGCTGTTCAGCGAGACATGGCTCTTGATCACGTGATGCCGACGGAAAAGAAATCGATACAGTTTCAATTCGCTGTTCAGCGAGACATGGCTCTTGATTCGAACTCAAATTCGACGGTGATGTTCCGCTACGTCTGGTTTCAATTCGCTGTTCAGCGAGACATGGCTCTTGATGGTACCAGGCAATTGGCGGGTCTGACCAGCCACGATGCGGCGGGTTTGCACACACCCCTGCGAGGGGCTGGTTCGAATGGGGACATATTCGGTCCTAATTAGCGTGTTTTCGCATGTCAGAGCGAATGCACACACCTCGGGGGGTGTGGCGGACCGCGCACCATCCTCCGCGGTCAGAACGCCTCCCAGCAGAGGTCGGTTCGTGGGGGTTCGCCTTGACCGAGTGTGGCGATGTCTGACCAGCACGTTTTGCATTGGCGGACGATGAAGATGGAGTCTTCGTCGAGGTCGACGATGCGGGTGATTTCGTCGGTGAGGGGACCGAGTTGTTCGGTGCCGATCCGGCAGATGAACACCGAGTACTGGATGCGGTCACCCCACGATTGGAGGAGTGCGGCGAGTCGGGCGCGTCGCCGGTCCTGGGTGACATCGTAGGCGACGAGAACGGTTACCGCCACGACAGGCCGGTCCACTGCTCGTCGGGGTTCATGACTGTTCGCATCAGCAGTTTCGCCTGCCGATACAGGTGCCGGCGCCAACTGCCCCGGAAGCCTGGGATTGCTCCTGCTGTGACCTGCAGCATTCGCCGTTCGTAAGCGCGTACGAGTGAGCTCTTTCCCGCCTTCGTCAGGTAAATACCCCGTTCACCGGTGATGGCCGAGCCGTGTTCGGCGGTCAGCGCGAACTGCCGTGCGGCGGTAAGCACCACCTGATCGATGATGAGGGGCCGAAATTCTTCCATCAGGTCCAGTGCCAGGCCGGGACGGCGGCCACTGGCCTTGTGCAGCACCCCGATGTTGGGGTCGAGACCGGCTGCGACGAGCGCCGAAACGCATTCGGATACCAGTATGGCGTAGCCGTACCCCAGCGCCGAGTTCGCGACATCCATCGGTGGCCGGCGGCTACGCACCGTGAATGCCAGGTCATCGGGTAGCAGTTGCCCGTACGCCTTGAAGTAGGCGCCGGCAGCCGCGCCTTCGAGACCGAAAACCTCGTCGACGGTGGACGCGTCGACCAGCATTCGCCGCATCTCCCGCGCGGTCCGCAACGCTGATTCGACCGATTCCGCATCTTCGGGTCGGGTGAACCGCTGCAACAGGGTGATCTGGTGGCTGATCTTGGCGTCGACGATACGACGGGCGACAGGTAAAGTCAGAGCGGGATCGGAGACGAACTTCAACTGTGCGCACAGCCGAGCGACGCGACTGCCGTCGGCCGCGGCGAGTTGCTGCCCCTGATAGTTTCCGCGCCGTGACAGAAACACCACGTCGGTGCCCTCATCGAGAGTCCACGACCGCGTTCCGGCTGCAAGACTGACAGCTCCGAAGCACACTATCCGTGACACAAGATTTTTTGGAACGTCCGCCAACGTGGTGTTGTCCTTGGACTCTACGACGACGCGCCCATTCTTGGTGAACACACGACTGCCTTGGCGGCCGCAATACAGTATGCGCCTTGTCGGTACCTCCACCCGGTGGCTGTCGGTACTCGGAGGGTATCGGCTACCGAAATCCTCGCCCAGAAAGCAGAATCCGTCATCGAAGTTCATCACTTCGGTTTTGTCCTCACCAAGCGACATGCCGATCCCCTCCAATGCGTCGGTCGCGACCCGTGCCGCCTCCAGCACCGTGTCGCGGGAAACGCCGAGAACAACGAAGTCATCGGCATAGCGGACCACCGGTAGGCCCCTGTCGAGCAGCGCGTCGTCGAGATCGACGAGTATCAGGTTCGCGAGCATCGGTGAGAGTGCGGTGCCCTGCGGAACACCGCGCGTTTCCTTGAGGCCGCGTCGGGTGGCGACGAGCCGATGAGTGAGCAAATCGATCAGCGGGTCGAGTGAATCATCGGGCAGTAGCGCTTTGAGCCGGCGGACGGCCGTGTCACGGGGAATGGTGTTGAAACAGTCGTCGATGTCGGCGTGCAACACCCAGTGGAGACCTTCGTCGCGCAGGCCGACAACAGCGGCAACAGCGTCCACCACACCGAGCCCCTCCCGGTACGCGTACGACGCCGGACCCAGATGAGGATCGACATATGGGGAGACCACGTCGAGGATTGCACGTTCGGCGATCCGGTCACGCAGGGCCGGCACATTCAGTTCCCGGGTGGTCCCGTCCTTTTTCGGGACGTCGAACAGGGTCAACGAGACCGGCTCGTACGTTCCGGCGGCCAGTTCGGACGCGAGGATGTCGAGTTTGCCGTCGTCGACGAAACGTTGCACCTTCTCAGATGGCCTGTCGCCGGGTTTGCTCAGAATGCGCCGCCACGCCGCCATTAACTGGTCAGGGGCGATCGCGCGTTGTCGTAGAGACGTGGGCGGCATCGTCGGCTACCTCACCGGCGCCGGTTCCGTCGACCGCGGCGGCGTAGTAGCGTTGGTCGGCTGCCAGGTAGGTTCACGTAGAATCCTCCCAAGCCCGGAAGTCGTGTAGGAGCCGATTCCGGCGTGTTCGGCGAACGCCCAGACGGTACTGAACAGTCGTGCTGAATCCTTTGTGGGGCAGACGAATCGCATCCGTCCTACGAAGCCGGAGATGGTGATACGGTGTCGTGTGACGATGCCGTTACGGCCGTCCAGATCTGAGACCCACGTCCCGGCGGCATGTCTATGATCGAGCAGCAGCGTCGGATTGTCGACGAGCTTGTTCCACCGCTTCACCGCAGATTTCGCCAGCCGCGAAGGTTCCAGGAACGGCGACGAAATATTCCCGTCACGTACCGATGTGGGTGTCACGAAACGGACACAGTGCGCGGCCTCCACCGGACAGTCGAAAAGTTCTTCGTAACTACGCGTTTCCAACGGAATCGGGTCGGTCAGAAAATGTCCGGTCTGTGAACCCAGCCGCACCGGTCGTGTTGCCACCGCAACCGAGTCGAGCATCTGATCTGCCCGGTCGGACAATCCGACCACGTGAATGGCGTCGACACCGTCGATATTCACCATCGTCGCCGACGTCCACGGAACCAGCGGATCATGACCGAGCCACGATGTGACCACCGCATGAACATGGATGTCTTTCACATGCCTGGCGTCGATGCCACCAACCGGAACAGCCCAATGCGTGATCATCCTCAATCCTCCTGCGGTAACACAACAATTCGGCCGAGTGTCCGGCAACCGACGATCCGCCCACCGTCCCGGACCTCGTCGGCGGGGAACACCACATCTACGCGGTCTGTGAGTGTCATCGCACTCAGCCGAGACACCAGCAGCAGCACATCGGGTTCCGGGTCGGGGAACGCGGTTACGTAATTGCCCGCCAGGTCGGTGAGGTGCGCGCTGGGGATGATCCCACCCGACGTGTCCGGAACGTTCGATGACGTGGTGTTCTGCACGATGTCGCCGACCGGTGCTGTGACACCGGAAATATCTAATGTTGATCGGCGGGTGTATACTTCCCCGATCCGGCACACGAGACCGCTACGCGGTACTTCCAGTACCGCGTTGTCGCCGTCGTAGAGAGCGAAGTCGTGAGGGGTGAGGTTTCTCAGCGACATTGGCACTATCAGGGCCTCCTAACCGGGTCGGTCGCTTATAGGTAGGGAAGCGTCGGTGCTTGCTGGTTCGTGTGCATGCGTTTCAACGCCTTCCGGTTGGTCGGCGTCTCATTATTTGTCCACCATTCGTAGCCATTGTTGCGGGGTGGTGTGGTATTTCCTGTGCGAACGCGCGGGTAATGAACAGGGAAGCCACGGTAACCGATCACGGCATTGAGGAACTCGGTCCGAACTGCGCGCAAATCTTGGTCCGCGAACAGCAGGCGATCGAAATCATTGATGAGGTCCTGCGCGGTGGCGCCACTGTCGGGAGCGGCGTCGAGCTGAGTTGCCGCCCGCGTCAGTGAGCGATAGCGTTCGGTGATATCGTCGGGGCCCTCGATGCGGACACGTTCCCATATGGCCTCGATGCGGGTCGCCCCGAAACCGAGGGGCCGACCCATCCCGACCGTGTACACGGCGTCCTCTGGTAACGCCAGCAGCCACAGCAGCGCACCCAGTTCTGTGGCGGTGAGATTGTCAACAATGATCTCGGTCGCGAACTGGACTCCGATCGCCACCCAATCGGTGACCGATACCGAGACATTTGCCGGAGTTCCCTCCACCGCCACATGTTCTGGGTAACGATGGCGGCCTTGCACCTGCACCCTCTGTTGTGGCGTCCTGCTGCGCCAGTAGTCATTCACCCGCTGCGCTTCGCCGATCACATCGCGATGGGGCAGGTAGAACTTGCGACCACGCAACTTGTCAGTATCGCGGAATCCGTTCACACCTCGGCGGGGACCGCTTCCAATTGGCGCATTGTCGGCGGCGGAGGTGTAGAAGCGGTATTGACTTGACTTCGGCCCGTTGAGAACCGTCAACGGCAGCGGGCCACCGGGGATGTGTTCGACAGCACCGCCGGCGGGGCAGTGGGTGACACGCGGCGGTGCGATACGCAGATGCCCTTTGACTGCTGCCGCACTCCGCTCCTCGCGACCATCGGCAACCCAGCCGAAAACACGGTCGGCCGGCGATAATTCACCGAGCGTCTGGGCAGGTAGATGATTTGCGGCAGTGAGATCGTGTGGGGAATTTCCGAAAACAGAACGTCCCACCATCGCCGGCGTCACCTGGGTGATCCGGTCTCGTTCGACGCGTGCATGCAGAGTTCTGCCGACCTCGAGCTTCCATTGGTCTTTGCGCAGAATATACGAGGCGAGGCCCTGTTGTGCCTCCTCGGAACGATGCTCGTTCGCACGTGCGTACGAGTCAATTGTTGCTTTCCATTCACGAACATTATCGGAGCTGATGGTCTTCGGGTCCAAGTCGACCCGTGCGAAGGCATGGTCTTCCTCGAATACCTTTGTGACAACCAGTCGTTCGTCATTTTTTCCATCAAAGGTGCCACCGGTCCAATGTATGTAGCCGCGAACGCGGACAGCTTCGAAGCCCTCGTTCAGATGCGCCTGCGGTGGTGGGTCCGGATATTCCGGCAGGGCATCGAAGTCGGAGGCCAGATTGCTCACACGCCACATGTAAAAATTCGGGTTCGTGTGCCTTTGCAGGTGAATCCAGGCGACGACAGGCATCTTGTCCAACGTCCATGCGGCACGGTGGATTCGCTGCGCAAATGATCGGCCTTTGCTGATTGGCAGCCATGCCGCGGGCTGAGGAGTGATGTCAGGATAGGGATTTCCATCCTCACCGAGTGGGACCAACGACTTGACCGTCATTGCCATCAGTCCGTTGGAACCACGTATGACTACGGCGGGTCTCAGCCCCAGCGCCTCGTTGGGCAACGCCCGGATAGCACCGGGTAGTTCATGTCGGCTATCAAAGACGCCGTACCTGGAATTGGTGATAGCCTCATAGGATGCGCGCAGAACGCCTTTGATTGTAGAGCCGGTGAGGATAGGTGTGCCCGCCGGGTCGGTGCGCGTCGACAACGTAGCCGGTTCCCCTTCCTGCCGGACGGCACTGGGATGATCCGGTAGGAGCAAGGGGCTCTTGGTGGTCAGTCTGACGGGTATGCGGGCGGAGTACGTGCCGGGAGTGACAGTGCCGTGAGATGCCGACGGTCCATCCCCGAACTGGCCTGCGAGGTTTCGTGTCGGGGTTGAGACAAAGTTGTACGGGTTGACGAATTGATTGTTGTTGTTGCCAGGGGCCGGTCGGGTCGGAGGGTTGGGGATCTCAACCATGGGTGTTTCCTCCGTCGCTGATCGTTGCGGAAAGTCCGATGTACCGGACATCGCAGACAAAGACGTTCCCCTGGTCGTCAGTATCGCTGTACTCCTGGGACAGGATGTACAGGTGGTCACATGATGCGGTATTGGTAGCGACCGGAACGAGAACTGGCCCGACCCGGCCACTTTCGGTGCTGGTCCAGCCCTCGGGAACTTCCCGGGCGGCATTCACCTGCCCCCAGATCATGTGCACAGACGGTTGACCGAACGGGGCAGGTCCCGATTCGGAGGTCGCTTCGGTACGCACATACGCGGTGCCCCTGCCCTCACGGTGCTGTGCCCATCTGACTTCGCTGTCGGCGGTGAAACAACACAGTTCGAAGACGTCTGTGAAATCGGCGGTCGACTCTATGAACGTGGAATGCGACCGGGACGTGTGGCGTGCCATCCGCCAACCGCCGTCCCGGTGCTTCACGAACCGCGCCGCCCGGGGTGAGTAGATGAAGCCTACGGCGCCATCGGCGGCCAAGAGACCGGCGGACTCCTCGGCAGTGAGCCCCGGATGTTCGGTGATCGTGAGGCGCTTGGCGGATTCAGGCATCGATAGTCTCCTGCGATAGTGTGACTATGCGGGTCCAGGACCCCGACAAGGTATCCAGGAGTCCCGGATCACCGAGCACGTCGCTGAGCGATTTTCCATTGAAGCCGTCCGCGTGGTCTCCCGGTGGCGACAGGCCGGGATCGGGTTGTTCGGTCGACGCGGTGCTGCCGTTCGCGAACGCGACCTGTTCGGGGTCAACGGTGAACGCGCCGAGTCCCCGGGTCGTTCCGAATCCGAGGGAGAGCAGACCCGAGCAGGCGTCGATGAGGGTGAAGAGAACCAATGCGAGTGCCGCATCAACCAGGCCCGGCTGATCGCGTGCGCGACTCCGGAGGCGTGCGATGTCCACGTCGAGGACGATCGGTGTCCAGTCGGCGTGAGGTTCAATGGTAGAGAAGAGTCGTCCGTCGGCGGTGCCACCCGTCCAACGATCGATACTGTTTCGCGATATGACGTCCAGCCATAGACCGTGTTCGTGACAGGCGTTGTTGAAGTCGGTGACCTTGTTGGCGAGTTCAAGGAGGTTGGCGCCATGGGTGGCCCCGGCCTGCACGTTGTGTGTGGCAGGTGCCGGACCTTGCATGGCGTCGGCAGCGGCACCGCGGATCGCGTTCCACAGAGACGGCTCGGCACCGGCGGCAGTCCGAACCTCCCGGCAGGTGAGAACCCCCCGCCGGCCGGGCAGCTCGGGTCTTTGCTCATCAGCGGCCAGACCGAACAGGTCGCCGATGCATGCAAGCCTACGGTCCTTCATCTGGTCAATGAACTTTTCATCGATATCCTTGATGCCGGCCGCGACTCGGGCAATTCGCTCGGCGTGTGACCGCAGCATTCCCTTGACCGATGAACCCGGAATAACCATGTGGATCTTGCCGTCGGCACCCTTCTCGGCGAGGGGACATGCGTTGACGACACCTCCGTCGAGTTCCACCTTGCTCATTACCGCGCCCAGCGGAGTCCACGGTACGGTGATCCGTAAGGTGCCCGCCGGAATCGGGTCGTCATTGGCGTGCGAGATATTCCGGGTCATCGTCCCGAAGACCGCCGCTTGGATCGAATCCTTGGTCAGCGAACGTTCCTTGACTGTGAAGCAGGACAGCAATTTCACCTCACCCAGGCCCTGAGACGTCGCCGCCCCGAGGCTGAATCCGTTGCTCGACAACTGGTGCACTATCCGGGTTAGATCGTCCAACGCGTCGGCCGCGGAGTACCCGGCCCGGGTTTCGACGATGATTCGTACATCGAAGTCGATGCCTGACGGAACCAACTGGCGGGTGTACAGATACTGATCGGCAGCAGTACCGAGGTTGCGGTCGATTGCCACCTGAGTGCGCAGTATCAGCGTCGGAGAGTTTCGGGCGGGTGCGTCGAACACGGTGATGTTGCTGGCCCGGCCGTCGAGAGAATGGACACCGGTTCGACCCCCGGAGCCCCACCCGGTGTCGTCGGCGTCGGAACCCATCGCCGACCGCAATGCTCCCGCAAGAGAGGTACCCGGAATGGTGATCCGGCCCTGGCCATCGACGAACTGGACCATATCAACCGCATTGCCGTCGGCGTCGGCACCGATGTGCATCGGGCTCTGTGTGCGCAGCACACCGTCGAGTTCAAAGATAGTGGTGCTCATAACACCTCTTCGGGGGCCTGATTGAGCTGGGCTTGCTTACGGATCGCGTAGATCAGAAACTCCTGAATCGCTGTGACTTTGAGATCGTCGGTGAGCAAAGGCGAATCGTGGGGAACCGGTAGCGCTGGTGCGGTCCCGGGCGCCGTCGCGGTATCGGTGGCGCCGGGGTTGGACGATTCGGACAAGACCCTCCATATGGAGTCATCGGCTGCCGATTCAAGGGCACGGAGTCTCGCCGGGATACCCGGCCAGTCCTTGGTTCGCTTGTCATCGTCCAACCATCGCTCGTAGGCGGTACGTCCCTCACGCGTATGGAGGTTCGCCACCAGCGCGCGCAGGGCACCAAGCTGTGTATTGGTGACGGTATTGGGGATATAGGTGTTGCTGATGCCGTCGTCGAGTGCCGCGCGGAGAGCCGCGTCGTCGATCTTGGCGCGTAGCCAGGAACTGACCATCGGGCCGATATTCACGGTGCCTGCGGCGTCACCCCAAGGTTCGGCCGGTGTGGGTCGATTGGTTCGCAGGGGGACGTCCACAGCTGCTGCTCGCAGCCACTGCGGGGCGACACGTATCCGGCCCTTGCCTTCCACCGTACGAACACCTACCGGCGCCGCGTCGAGCGTGGCCAGATCGGCAACGGTGAGGGCCCTGTCGGCCTTCACGCTGATCACCGATCCCGCGGCCAACCCCAGCACGCTCGGTTTCGGTACACCCCAACGAGTTTGCCAGCCGTCGATGCGGATCACCGACACACAATTCGGGAAGCTTGCCTCACCTTGTCCGGCTTCGTGTTCCGGTTCGGCGATGGCCAGTGTCGTGCCGGTCAACCGGGTGTTGAGCTCGGCGATCAACTGCCCGGCGGTCGGCGCATAGGCGCCGTCCCGGGTCAGAATCGCGTCGGATTCAAGGTAGACCGGAAAACTCTCACCCGCGTCGACCGCGGTCCGATGCTCGTCGGGACGCTCCGCGGGTGTCACCGTGAGGGTCGCCGAGCCGTAGTCGTCCTTGCTCGATCGGCCCAGCCGCACCGGACGATCCGCGCTGAGAACATCGTCTCGCAGGGAAACGCCCTCGCTGAGATCCAGCTCGGCACGAAGTACTGTTCCCGTTTGTAACGCATTGGTGGAGAATAAGTTCTCCGGACCCTGCGTCTCGTCGCCGACAACAGCGTGCAGCCGTTGCCGCAGCTCCACCTTCTCCGCAGATATCGACGCACCGTCGGCGGCCACATAGTGGTCCTGTTCAGGCTTGTTCTTGGGATTGGAGACGTGAAGTCGGGCTATGTTCTCGGCTTTGGGATCGTCGGCTGTCTTGTCGATCGCCAACGACGCCGGCCAAGGCACTGAACGGTAGCGATCGACCTCAATCGTCGCATCCGACACCGACAGAAGCGAATCGCGCACGACGTCGTCACCGTCGGTCAGTAGCGGGAGGACGATCGGTAACAACACCGAGCCGGGAAGCACCGCCTTCGACGTGATGCTGTTCGCGGTTGCCGACGCGTCGATGATGGCAGGCTGCAACAGTGTGATCCGGATATCGAATTTCCGACCTTGTGCCGCGCCGGACGCTGTGCCGGCAGCGATCGGCCTGCGTTCCGGTCGCGGGACGTTATCGACTTTCGTGAAGTACTTCTTGAGGTCGTCATCGGTGACACCGACGTCCACCGTCGCCTGGCCGGCGCCGCGCCGCCGATTGCCGCCGACCGCGAACACCAGCTTGGCCGCACTCCCCAGTAGTAGCAGCGCGGGCCAGTTCCCGTCGACTGTGGAATCCTGCAGTTCCCACATGGCGCTCACCGTCAGGCCGCCGCGTGCGCGTTCCTCGAATCGCAACATGTCTGCCTTGACGGTTCCCGACTCCCGATCCATAGCCGACGAGGCCCGGATGACGGTCGAGTATTGCGCCAACTCCTTGGCCGTCAGCTCACCGAAGGAACCGGCCTCGAATTCTTTGTGGAATGCCGCTGTCATCGTGAGCGGCTGTGAGAACAGCGCTGCCGGAATCGGCCGATTGCGACTATGCGACGCCGCGGTCTCGTTGTCGGGGATCTTGCTGCCGAAAACGAACGTATGCCACCGATGCCATACTCCGGCGGTGCCTTCGTCGAGTGCGTCGGCGACCTGTGCAGCGCGGTGCCGGAGCAAGCCCACCAGCGTCTTCGCCGGAACATAGGGCAGACCGAGGTCATCGACGAGCACCGACTGATCAAGGTGTTTGCTGCGGGAGTAGCCGGCTCCGATAATCCAGTCGGACTCAAACGTGATCGACACGTTGAGCACTGCCGTACCGGTCATGTCGTCGCCGCCGTAGGTACGGGGTTGTCGTCGTTCGCCCGGGCGTTACCCTCGACGGTTCCCGCACGGACCACCGCAAGATCCAATGCGGTCACGAACATCGTCGAATCCTTACCCGCGGCGGGGTCGATCCGCAGTTCTTCGGCGACGATGCCGGGGATCTGGTTTCCGGACAGGTCGATTCGCGCGCGGACCAACCTGAGCTGATCGGTGACCCCGGCGAGGGTCCTGGGTTCGGTCAGTGCCGGGCGGAGATCCTGAATCTGCCGACGTGACAGTGTCTTTACCGAGTCGGCCGCATGGTGTTGACCGGGTAGCTGCTCAGCGGGCCGATCCGCGTCGGGGCGCGGACTCAATTCATCGATGAGTTTCCGGACCTCACCGACCGTCATCAGTTCGCCGTGTTCGTCGTTCACGATGATCGGCTTGCCTGCGTAGCTGAACACAGGTTTGCCCGGTGCTTCGGCAGTCGTCGGCGGGTTGGTGTCATCGTCCTCGGTCCGTCCTTCCGGGATCGTCATCAGGTCGCGGATGTCGGCGAGGCCACGTACGGCGGACTCGTACAGCACGAGACTGTCGATGGCCCCCGTCCGGCGTTTCGAATGCTTCTTGGCCGAGGACGTCAGCTCCTCGGCCAAGGAAATCGAATGGGAAAACGGATGATTTGGCTTGGTGAACACCAAACCGACTGCGAGGCTGAGCTGTTTGGGAACATCGTCGAGGGTGGGCAGCTTCGCCCGGATATCGTCAAAGGCCGTGATGAACGGTAGTCCTAGCTCGTCGGCCCGTGCGTAGTGGCCGAAATTGGCGACGAGCAGCGCGGCGAACTCGAAGGCGATTCCCCCATGGGCTGCTGCTGAGATATCGTCGCCGCCTACGATGATCGGCAGGATCGACCTGTTCGGCCACACCGTGCGTCCCTTGTTCTGATCGGTCCGGTCGATACCGAGCACGGTGTCGCGGAGCGCCTTCCACGTCAGCTTTTCCAGCGCGTCGGACAGCTCCTTCTGCTTCTCGA
Source organism: Gordonia pseudamarae (assembly GCF_025273675.1). Classification (NCBI taxonomy): domain Bacteria; kingdom Bacillati; phylum Actinomycetota; class Actinomycetes; order Mycobacteriales; family Gordoniaceae; genus Gordonia; species Gordonia pseudamarae. The sequence continues at coordinate 137,690 of NZ_CP045809.1, forward strand.
CGAAGGTGCGACCATCCGGATACGTAATCCGCAGGTTGGCGAAGATCTTGCCGATACCGTTGCCGTCGGCATGGATCGCCGCCACCCAGCCGTTGTTGCGCACACCGTCCCACATCTGGTCCATCTGCACGGTGCACCGTTTTGCAGTGGTCTGCTCCTCGGATGTGAGGCCGACCTCCTCGCCGTGCAGTTCATTGAGCAGACGCTGCCGTGCTCCGGTGGCCTTCTCGAATAAGAACTCCGTCACATCAGAGCGGGCCTTCGGATTCTCGCCGACGACCTCCTTCCCGACGGTCGCCGCAGGCAGGCCGGTGTACGCGCACTGCTCATGAAACGGCAACGTGGGGAACCGGACCGTCGGGGGCAGCCGCTTGGTCCGCTGCTCACGTAGTAATACGTCCGTCTCAAAAAATCTGTCTCCGGCGGTCTCGAACCCGGCGTCTATCGGCTCGCTGACACGTCCCCACACGTCGATACCGGTCTTCTCCTCGAGTGCCCGGCGAGTGACGGCCGTGATGATGGCTCTGCCGTCCTCGGCGGTGTGGACGAGCAGCACGGCGCGGCCGGACGCCTTCACCACGTGCATCACGCTTCGCTTGTCCCGCGCGTTGTACTCGAACTCGGCGAGGTCGCGGCAGTAGGAGAGGGCGACTCCCCTGATGGCCTCTTCGATCCACACGAACCCGAGCTGCCACACCGCAGCCGAGGCCGCCACCTGTAGCCGCTGCTTGTTGGTGGCGAAGATGTATCGTTGGTTGGACCCGGTCTCTATGATCACCCAATACATCGCGCAGTCGCTGTCCGTTCAGGGTAGATGTGTCCAGTTGTGCTCCGACCCGGCCATAATATTCGCGTATCGGGGGCGCCGCTGTAGCCCAAAAGGCCGAATCGGACGGTACAGTTCCAGATCTCGCCACTATGGGTGGAGGATTCAGTGCAGTGAGTGGCATTGCGTTTGGCGTACGGGGCGATGTCGTAACCGAGGAGGCGTTGTATGCGAACAGGCGAGATGTGGGTCCTCGCTACGGTGACTGCACTTCTGGTTGTCGTGGGATTACTGGCCCTTGCCTGTTGGCGCTCGAACAGGGTGCGCAGGAGGTTCTATCGCTACTATTCGCCAGCACTGTCCACCGCGGCAATCTCGATCCTGGGTGCAGCAACGATCGCGCTGGTCTCCCTGGTCCTCGAGGACTGGTTTCCCGCTCCCGAGGAGAGTGACAAAGCAGGCAGGACCTGGGTCTGGGAGGCGCAGCCGGTCACCAATGGCATGCGTGTCGTGGTCGCTGTCGCGATGCTGATGCTACTCATCGTCGCGATCACAGCTCGATCGAGACGCGAACATGGAACGGGCACTTTGTATCACGTTCGCCTCCTACCTGAGGGTGTACGCGACTTCCACCGAGAAGCCGTCCGGCGAGCCGAAGCGGACCACATGGACTACCGCCGCGCAACCGAGGCCTTCGACATCGCCAAAGGTGAGAGGATCATTGATGTCCGCCGGCAAGTTGAGCGTATTTCCGTTGAACTGGAGCGCGCGGCGAATGACGACCGATCTGACTCGGGCTCGCGCTATGCGCCCAATATTCTTGCTCCCGCCTCAGTAGGTCTCGGATACGGTTGGTCTCCCGAGAGGGGAGCGGTCCTTGTTGATATGAACCGGCGCGAGGGCCGGTTGGAATTACATGACTTTGAGTTTCCGCTCGAACGTAAACCGAGGTGGAGGTACCTCCTCCGAGCCAAGTGGGAAAAGATTCTTCACGGGGACTCCACAACCTACAATCCGTGCACTCCCGGTCGCATGGCCGACCCTCGTGAGAACATGGGAGTGCACCTCGAAATTGTCAAAGAGTTCGGTCCGGGCAGGCGGCTGCCGCCCGATTCGGTCAAGATCGCCCACCTATGTATCAATGTTTCGGACCAGGTTCGAAATGTTAAGCAGGAGCTTGGATCTCAAGTGACACAAGTGGTCGGCTTCGGCCGCAACGGTCAATTGGCCCCTGCGAAGGTCGTCGAAGACGGGCAGGTGATGTTCGCGCATATCGATCCAGGTGGCGGAAGGCCGCTGGTGGCGGACTCGGGCGCCGGAATTTCTCTTCAGCGTGTCTGTGAGGAGTCGGCACTCCACATCCGTAGAATAATCAGCGAATACCCCGAAGCGGCAATTGTGCTGCAGATTCAGGCGCCAAAAACAGTTACCTTCGGAATTGGCTGGTATCTTGCCAATGCGCCGTTAAGTTCAACGCATTCTGCAGCCAGATATCCGTGGCAGCGGTTGGTTCCGGTCGCGTTCGCCGAAAATCGACTGGTGCCCATGCGTGTGCGTTGGGACCAGGTCGATCCGGCCGGCGTCTCTGGCCTAGAATTATCACCGTAGTCGGAATCGGTTGCCTGGCGATCCGAAGTCAGTCAGTACCCGCGTCCACTCGGACATCTGCGTTGGGTTCGTCGATGTTGCCGGTCTTCGGCGACCTCGACACGGTGCGCGCCGACGCTGATCTGGCGTTGCTGTCGGCCATCCGTGACCTGGTAACAATCACTATGGACACCACACCATTGAGCACGTGGATCATCCAGGCCGTTACGGTGACGACAGTCGAAGAGGTGTTCAGCTGACGGAACCGGTGTCGTTGCCGGCGAGCAAAGCGACCTTGCCGCCCGCCTTGCCCGAGGCCACCAGCGCGAGCGCGGCGACGGCTTCGCTGAGCGGGTAGGTGCGGGCGATAGGCACCACCAGTTCGGCTCGTTCGGCGAGTTGGACGAGTTCGCCTCGGATCTCGTCACGGAAGGCCATCGAGTCGGGCTGGTTTCCGCCGATGGCGACGAATCCGTCGGCCGCGGCCCGAGTCTGGGCGGCGATGGTGACTATCCGGGAGCGGTCGTAGACGAGGGACAGGGATGCGTCGATCGCCTCGTCGGTGCCGGCGGCGTCCAGCGCGACGGAGAGTCCCTGTGGTGCGGCAGTCTCGATCCGTTCGAGGAGTCCGTCACCGTACGGGATCGCGATCCCGCCGAACCGCTCGACGCGCGCCAGACCGGTGGGTCCGGCGGTGCCGATCACCGTGGCACCGAGCCTGCGGGCCAGTTGCAGCACAGCGACGCCCACCGACCCTGACGCCGCGTGCAACAGGATCGTGTCGCCGTTGGTGACCCGGGCGACGCGCAGCAGGTCGGCGGCGGTCGCTCCGGCCAGCAGCAGACCCGCCGCGTCCGGGAAGTCGAGCGTCGGAGGCTTCGCGAACACTGTCGTGGCCGGGACAGTGAGTGCCGTCGCGTAGCCGCCGCTCACCCGGAACGCCAGCACCTCATCGCCGACAGCGCCGCCGCCGGAGGCGATCTCGGTGCCGGGCCCGATCGCCGACAACACCCCGGACACCTCGTACCCGATCGGTACCGGAAATTTGGCTGCGCGTGAAACATGTTTGAGATCAGCAGGATTCACGCCGGCGGCACGGACTTCGATTGTGACTTCGCCGGGTCCGGGCTGCGGCACGTCGGCATCGACGAACGCGAAGTCGGCCACTCCGGCAGGTCCCGTAGCGATCCAGCGTTTGCACCCCACCCTCCTACGGTAGCGGCTGGTCCGCTGCCCGAACGCCGTTTCGCTTGTCTCGTCGGTATCACAGGCCCTTGGGATGCGCCGGGTTCCGGGTCTTCCGTCACAGCTCCGAACTGGTCCGCGTCGTCGGCATCGTCGACGGTCGGCAGTGCTCATTCCTCGTCGGCCGTCAACAGCGCGGCTGGTGCATCCCGGAAATCAGGTGACGGGGCTGTCAAACAACGATGACGGCGGCCGTCGCCTGTGGATGGCGCACGTGCGTGTTCACACCGCACGGTGCCCGGGCACGTCGCCGATTTCCGATGACGCGACTGGCTGGAAACACCCGCCCCGAACAGAACAGTCGCGCGGAATCTCTCCGAAGGCACCCCAACCCTCGGATCGATCCCGCGCGACTGTGGTCGTCCCGCGGCTGCCGAAATCTACTCGGCGCCGATGATGAACGCTTCGAGCTGCGCACGCGCGACGTCGTCGGCGATCTGCTCCGGCGGGCTCTTCATCAGGTAGGCCGAGGCCGGGAGGATCGGGCCACCGAGACCGCGGTCCTTGGCGATCTTGGCGGCGCGCACGGCGTCGATGATGATGCCGGCCGAGTTGGGGGAGTCCCACACCTCGAGCTTGTACTCCAGGTTCAGCGGGGCGTCGCCGAAGGCGCGGCCTTCGAGTCGGACGTAGGCCCACTTGCGGTCGTCGAGCCACTCGACGTGGTCCGACGGGCCGATGTGCACGTTCTTGTCGTGCACCTTGCCGGCCAGCGAACCGGTCAGGTTGGAGGTGACGGCCTGGGTCTTGGAGACCTTCTTGGACTCCAGACGCTCACGCTCGAGCATGTTCTTGAAGTCCATGTTGCCGCCGACGTTGAGCTGGTAGGTGCGGTCGAGGGCCACACCGCGATCCTCGAACAGCTTCGCCATCACGCGGTGGGTGATGGTGGCGCCCACCTGGCTCTTGATGTCGTCGCCGACGATCGGCACACCGGCGTCGCGGAACTTCTGCGCCCACTCCGGGTCGGAGGCGATGAAGACGGGCAGCGCGTTGACGAACGCGACATTGGCGTCGATGGCGCACTGGGCGTAGAACTTGTCGGCCTGATCGGAGCCGACCGGCAGGTAGCTGACCAGGACGTCGACCTCGGCGTCCTTGAGCGCCTGCACCACGTCGACACCGCTGCCGTCGGCCTCGGTGATGGTCTCGCGGTAGTACTTGCCGAGACCGTCGAGGGTGTGGCCGCGCGAGACGGTGACACCGGTGGGCGGCACGTCGGCGATCTTGATGGTGTTGTTCTCACTCGCGAAGATCGCGTCCGAGAGGTCGAAGCCGACCTTCTTGGCGTCCACGTCGAACGCGGCGACGAATTCGACGTCGCGCACGTGGTACTGGCCGAACTTGACGTGCATCAGACCGGGAACGGTCGAGTTCTCGTCGGCATCCTTGTAGTACTGCACGCCCTGCACCAGGGATGAAGCGCAGTTTCCTACGCCCACAATGGCTACGCGCACCTTATTGGGCTCACCCACGGTCGGGTTCTCCTTCTTCTCGCGGTGCCACAGCGGACTGCTGCGGAACCGGTTCCTTCTGGGATGGGGCGGCAACGCCCCGGACACGGCTCTCCTGTGAGTCCGTTTCATGGAAGTCGGCGATGACCAGGCCGGGGTCGGCGCTCGGGGAGCGTCCCTCGGGATGGTCGGCAGGCCTCCGGTCTTGCGTCGCGGCGTACTGGGTGTCGGGATCGTTCATGTCCGACGCCTCTGCCGCGATGAGTTCGTTGAGCCAGCGCACTTCGCGTTCGCTCGATTCCAGGCTCAGTTCGTGGAGCTGGCGGGTGTAACGGTCGCCGGATCGGCTGGAACGTCCGATGAGCTCACGGAGCCCTTCGCGGCGTTCCTCGACCTGCCGGCGCCGGCCCTCAAGGATCCGCATCCGGGCGACGGCCGGTGTCCGGCTGAAAAACGCCAGGTGGACACCGAAGCCGTCGTCGGTGTAGTTCTGCGGACCCGTATCGGCGACGAGTTCGGCGAAGCGTACACGGCCCTTGTCGGTGAGCTGGTAGACGCGGCGCGCCCGACGGACCTTGGGTCCGAGCGGTCCGACGGCCTCGTCTATCAGTCCCTCGGCCTGCATCCGCTTCAGCGTGGGATACAGCGATCCGTACGAGAAGGCGCGGAATGCGCCGAGCAGACCGGTCAGCCGTTTGCGCAACTCGTAGCCATGCATCGGGGATTCGATGAGCAAACCGAGTATTGCGAGTTCGAGCATCGTGTCACCCCATCTCATGGATCCCGCGGTGTCGTGTCGGCACAACACCTCGCTACAACAGCTCGTGTCGATGTAATGCTCAATGTATCGCACCGATATAGTTCACGTCCACATCGGTTCGACGTGTTGTGTCGTAGGTCTTCGATACGGCCGCCCCGTGGCGGCTCCGAACGGGTGCGGGTCGGGTGTCGGTGCGCGGAAGTCATCACCGCCGAAGCCGCCGGTCGCGGGCCCGTACCGGGGCGACGCGTGGGCCGACCACGTACGCTGAAAGCCGTGCAACGCCAGATCATCGACTACGCTCTGCAGCGCAAGGCCAGGCTCGCGGAGGTCCACTCGGGCCGGCGTGCCGTGGCCGATGTGTGCGACGCGAGTCCGTATCTGCTGCGTGCCGCGAAATTTCACGGACGCCCGTCGTCGACGATGTGTCCGATCTGCCGAAAAGAGCAGGTCACTCTGGTTTCCTGGGTGTTCGGTGACACACTCGGCCAGGTATCGGGTTCGGCCCGCTCGGCCGAGGAGATCGCCCGCCTCGACACCTCCGCCGAGGAGTTCTCCGTACATGTCGTAGAGGTCTGCCGAACCTGTAGCTGGAACCATCTGGTGCAGTCGTACGTTGCGGGTTTGCCGCCGCGGTCGACACGCAGGCGGCGGGTCGCCAAATAGACGCGGATCGCCGAACAGCGGACGACGCACGCGGGACGACGGAGTGGTCGTCCGGCCGTGACCCGGTACACAGGTCTTTGCCCTGTGCCGGTCCGGTGCGTCACAGTGGTAACTGATCGGTGTTGGCCGGGCGATAGACGGCAACGGTGTGGAAGACGCCGGGGAGATGGACAACTGGCGGCGAGGTGCCGACCGGTCGGGAAGGTTGACATGAGCAGCACGAGTGGACCGGCGCGTCCATCGGCTTCAGGAGGCGGCAATCGCCGGCCGGGCTACCGGTATCTGGCATGGGCCGTCGGTCTCCTCGGAGCGATGATCCCGGTCGCGTTGATCATCGGCGTGGTGGCCTTTCTCGGTGTCTACGTGGGCACCGACGTGCCGGCCCCCGGAGACATCAAGCAGGCGCAGGTCGCGACGATCGTCAACACCAAGGGCCGGACGATCGCGCGGATCGTGCCGGAGGAGGGCAACCGGACCGACGTCAAGATCTCCGATGTGCCCACCTGGGTGCAAGATGCGGTGATCGCCGCCGAGGACCGCGAATTCCGCACCAACTCGGGATTCTCCGTCCGCGGCCTCTCCCGGGCCGTCATGGGTAAGGTGACCAGCGACGACTCGGCGGGCGGCGGTTCGACCATCACCCAGCAGTACGTCAAGAACGCCCTCGTCGGTGACGAGGTCTCGTACAAGCGCAAGTTCAAAGAACTCGCGATCGCGACCAAGATGTCCAATGAGTGGTCCAAGGACGACATCATGGCCGCCTACCTCAACACCATCTACTTCGGTCGCGGCGCCTACGGTATCTCCGCCGCATCGCAGGCGTACTTCCGCAAGCCGGTCCAGAAGCTGACCCCGTCGGAGGGCGCACTGATCGCCGGCATCATCCGCTCACCGTCGCGCCTGGATCCGGCCGTCGACGAGGAGTCGGCGAAAATCCGCTGGAACTACGTCCTCGACGGCATGGTCGATATCGGTGCGATGTCGCCGTCGGACCGCGCGGAGCAGAAGTTTCCCAAGACCAAGTCCCAGCCCAAGAGCAACGGTGACACCACCTCCGGGCCCAACGGCCTGATCAAACGGCAGGTCCTGGAGGAACTCACCCGCCTCGGCGTCGTCTCCGATGACGATATCCGCACCGAGGGTCTCAAGATCACCACCACCATCGACCCGCAGGTGCAGACTTCCCTGGTCAAGTCCGCCAACGGCAAGCTCGAAGGCGAACCGGACGATCTACGCACCGCGGTGGTGTCGATCGATCCCCAGACGGGCGGGGTGCGCGGCTATTTCGGCGGCAACGACGGTCAGGGCTGGGACTACGCGCAGGCCGGTCTGCAGACCGGCTCCTCGTTCAAGGTGTTCGCCCTGGTCGCGGCCCTAGAGCAGGGGATTCCGCTGTCCCAGATCTACGATTCCTCGCCGTACAACGCGCCGGGCGGTCTCACGGTCAACAACTCCGACGGCGAAAGCTGCGGCAGTTGCAACCTGGCCACGGCCATGAAGATGTCCCTCAACACCGTGTACTACCGGCTGATGATGGACCTCAAGAACGGCGCCGAGGATGTGGCCGATGCCGCCCACAGGGCCGGCGTCGCCGAGAGCTTCGGCACCATCGAGCACACGCTGCAGGAGGAGAACGGGACACCTGAGGGCGGCGTGGTTCTCGGTCAGTATCCGTCGCGAGTCATCGATATGGCGTCCGCGTACGCCACCCTCGCCGCATCCGGGATCTACCGCGAACCGTATTTCGTGGAAAAGGTCGAGACATCCGACGGCGTGGTGCTCTACGAACACGAGAAGAACAAGGGCAAGCGGGCGTTCCCGGCCAAGGTCGCCGACAATGTGACCGCCGCTCTCGAACCGATCGCGGGCTACTCCAACGGAAACTCGCTCTCCGATCCGAACCTGGGTGCGCGCAAGTCGGCGGCCAAGACCGGTACCGCGCAGCTCGGCGACACCGGCAACAACAAGGACGCCTGGATGGTCGGCTACACCCCGCAGCTGTCCACGGCGGTGTGGGTCGGTACGGACAAGGGCACGGCCCTGCTGAACTATGGCGGCGCCAACATCTACGGCAGTGGTCTTCCGTCGCAGATCTGGAAAGCAGCGATGGACGGCGCGCTCGAGGGTGAGCCGCTCGAGGACTTCCCCGAACCGGGGGCGGTCGGTGGCCAGGCAGGCGTGCCCTACGAACCACCACCGGTGACCTACACCGCGCCCGCCGAGACGTACGCCCCGTCGACCACCAGTCCGCGTGGACCGGACCGCGGCAACAGCGGACCGCAGATTCCCACGGTCGACGACAACGGTGGTATCACCTTGGCGCCGGGTGTGACCCTGACGATTCCCGGTGGTGGTGATTCGGGAAACGGGGGAGGCGCTGGTGGTGATGACGGCACCAGCGCCGATAACCCAGACAACGGAAATTCGGGTGGCGGAAATTCGGGCGGCGGCAATTCGGGCAACGAGAACTCCGGTGGCGATGACGGTGTCGAGGCACCCTTTCCCTGATCGATGACGGCCACACGGACAGCGGCGCGGTGACGGACGCGCACGACGACGGTTCCGGGTCCGGGCCCGCGGGGATTGGTTCAGAACGGATCCCTTCTGCGGATCCCTCGGCGACGGATTTGGTTCCCGGGCAGCCCGGCGACGTGGACGCGGGTGGAGGCTTCGTCTCACCACGGCCGTATGCGGTGGACGACCGAACCCTGCTCGATCGCGTCGTGCCCACGTGGAGCGACGACGTTGTGGCGGGCGCCGCGACGGCGATCGGTGGTGGCCTGGGACGTCACGCCGCCGTGGGACGAAGTCGGTGGGTGACCCCGCTGCGGGTGGTCCTGGCGCTGGCGTTGTGCGCGATGGCGTTGGGCTGGTTCGGCAAGTCCGCCTGCCTGCAGACCACGACGACCACCACCACCTCGGCGGGTTCCGAGACGAGACTGACCAACGACAACCAGCGTCAGTTCACCAACCTGTGTTACTCAGATGTTCTGGTGCTCTATCAGGCGGAGAAGCTCGATCGCGGCCAGACCTTCCCGTACAAGACCTTCTGGAATGAGGGCGGAGCGAAGGACGGCCAGAGCGAGCAGGTCAAGCGGTACATGGAGTACCCGGTGCTCACCGGGATCTACATGTACGGCGCCGCCAAACTCGCCCAGTGGTGGGAGGCCGCACACGAGAACTGGGGAGTTCCCGCTCCCTACGTCTCCGTCGGCTACTTCAACATCGCCGCGCTGGGTCTGCTCGCGTTCTGGCTGATCACCATCTGGGCGACGGCGCTCACGGCGCGGACCAGGATCTGGTCGGCGTGGATCGTGGCGCTCTCACCGCTGGCCGTGGTGCACGTATTCACCAATTTCGACGCGATCGCCACCGGATTACTCGCCCTCGCGCTGCTGTCCTGGTCGCGTCGGAAACCGTGGCTCGCCGGCATCTTCATCGGACTGGGCACGGCGGCCAAGTTGTATCCGCTCATTCTGCTACTGGTCCTGCTGTTGCTGTGCTGGCGTGCGGGTGCGGTGCGGGAGTTCACACGAACGGCGCTTGCCGCGGTGGCCACCTGGGCGGTCGTGAACCTGCCGATCGCGATCCTCTACCCGTCGGGGTGGCTGGAGTTCATCCGCTTCAACGCCGATCGCGGGGCCGATCCCGATTCGGTGTACCGGATCATCTCGGATTCCGTTGGTTTCACGTGGAACATCGACCTTCTGAACGCGGTGTCGCTGCTGGGTATGGTGCTGCTCGCGATCGCGTTGGCGATCATCGTGCTGCGCGCACCCACCAGACCACGGCTCGCCCAGGTCGCCTTCCTCGCGGTGGCGGGATTCCTGTTGATCAACAAGGTGTGGAGTCCGCAGTACTCGCTGTGGTTGGTGCCGCTGGCGGTTCTGGCGATCCCGCATACCCGGCTTCTGTTCACCTGGATGATCGTTGACGCGCTCGTCTGGATTCCCCGGATGTCTCTGTTTCTCGACTCCGAGCGTCGTTGGCTCCCGGACGAGTGGTTCACCGCGACCGTCGTGGTCCGCGCCGTGATGGTCATCGTGCTGTGCGTCGTTGTTCTCTGGCAGATCTGGCACCCGGCCGACGACCCGGTGAGAACCGGCGCAGGGAGTGTGGCGAGCGGACCGAATCGAGACCGCGCCGGAGGGGTCCGTTACGACGATCCGGCGGGCGGAATCCTCGATGGTGCCGCGGACCGGCTGGGCAGATGGGCACCACGGCGTCGGTCGCCGGTCGTCGAGCCATGGACGATGATGGACGCCGCCACACCGTCCGGGCGGCCGTAGGACTTCGCCGGACCATTCAACCGGTGTAGTCGGCTGCCGGTGCGGTGGCGGTTCGCGGTTAGGCTTGCGGGTATGACTGGTTTCACCGGACCGGAACAGTATGGCCGGGGACCGTCCGGTCCGCCTGGTCGGTCGGGATACATCCCCCCAGCGGCCGGAGCCCAACAGTACGGATCACCCCAACAGTACGGGCCGACCCAGCAGTACGGTATGCCGCCGCAGTACGGGATCTCGCAGCCGATACCCGGGTATTATGCACCCGGTCCCGGCTATCCACCTGCCCCGTCGCCCAACCGAGGCCGGGGCGCACTCTGGCTCGGGCTGGGGATAGGGGCGGCGCTGGTCGCGATGGCCGTGACACTTGTGGTTGTGTTCGCCGGTGGCGAGGATGCCGCGAAGACGCCGCCGCAGGACCACGAGGCGTTTGTCCGAGAGTTCATCGTCAACAGCAGCACGTTCTCACCGGACAACCTGTCTCGATACGAGCAGGCCGTCGACACCTACTGCGACGGTGCCGCCGACAAGCGCGACGCACGTAGGGGCATTGTGATCATCGAGGAGATGCGGGTGTCGTCCGAGACCACCAGCACGCCCTCGGTGGAGGTGATGTCCGACGAGGCGACCGGTGATCGTGTTCCGGTGCACTACTCGGTAGGTGTGTCCACCAAGACGGAGTCCGCCTCCACATCGGGGACGCTCACCGGTACCGTCTACGTGCGGCCCGGCGTCGATCGGTGCGTGATCGAGGTCGTGGAGGACGTGACCGGGTCCGGTCCGATCCAGACGTTCTGAGATGTCGAAGTACCCCGAAACGACGATTCCGCCGGTCACCCTCGGAAAGGGCGACCGGCGGAATCGTTTGTCGAGAAAGCCGGGTGTCAGGCACCGACGACGGTCAGCTGAACCTTCGCGGTGACGGTCGGGTGCAGCTTGACGGCGATCGGGTAGTTTCCGGTGGCCTTGATGTGGGCCTTCGGAAGCTGCAGGTTGCGCTTGTCCACGGCGGGTCCGCCGGCCGACTTGATGGCACCGGCGACATCGGCCGCGGTGACCGAGCCGAACAGCTTGCCCGAGTCGTGGGTCTTCACGGTCAGCGAGACGCTGTCGAGGCCTTCGAGGGCCTGCTTGAGCTCGTTGGCGTGTTCCACGCCGCGGACCTCGCGGGCGGATTGGACGCGACGGATGTCGTCGACCTGCTTCTGGGCACCGCGGGTGGCCTTGATGGCCAGGCCGCGGGGCAGCAGGTAGTTGCGGCCGTAGCCGTCCTTGACCTCGACGGTGTCGCCTGCTTCGCCGAGGTTTTCCACGGCGGCGGTGAGGATGAGTTTCATGTCAGCCCTCCCGCTTATCGGCTGGTCGAGGTGAAGGGCAGCAGGGCCACCTCACGCGAGTTCTTCACGGCCACGGCGACGTCGCGCTGGTGCTGCACGCAGTTGCCGGTCACGCGCCGCGAACGGATCTTGCCGCGGTCGGACAGGAAACGACGCAGGAGCGCGGTGTCCTTGTAGTCGATGTCGGTCTTCTTGTCCTTGCAGAAGGTGCACGCCTTGGTCTTGGTGACCTTCTCGACGCGGACCTTCCGGCCTTTTTGCTTAGCCAATGGATGCTCCAGTTATGCATTGCGGGTGGGCCGGGTGTACCCGGCGCCCGCCGAATATCAGAAGGGGGGTTCGTCGTCCCCGCCGCTGAACGAGGATCCGCTCGCGGGGGCGGAGCCCCACGGATCGTCGGCCACCGGCTGGCTCGAACCGCCGCGGCTTCCGCCTGCGGGGGATCCGAAGCCTCCGCTGCCGCCTCCGCCGCGCGAGGCCCTGTTGACCTTCGCGGTGGCGTACCGCAGGGAGGGACCGATCTCATCGACCTCGAGTTCGACGACGGTGCGCTTCTCACCCTCGCGGGTTTCGTAGGAGTGCTGCTTGAGCCGTCCCTGCACGATGACGCGGGAGCCCTTGACCAGGCTTTCGGTGACGTTCTCCGCGGCTTCGCGCCAGATGTTGCAGCGGAGGAACAGCGCTTCGCCGTCCTTCCACTCGTTGGTCTGACGATCGAAGGTGCGCGGTGTGGATGCCACCGTGAAGTTGGCAACTGCCGCGCCGGACGGTGTGAACCGCAGTTCCGGGTCGGCGGTCAGGTTGCCGATGACGGTGATGACCGTGTCGCCTGCCATGGGAGTCCCCTCGTGTCGTGAGTGTGTACTCGAAGGTCGAGCCGCACCTGGTTCCGTGTGGAGTTGATCTCCACCCTAGAACCAGACTGCGACAATCCTGGGTGCAATCGTGCGGCTGTGGAAGGCCGCGCCCAGGATTACTTGCGCAGAACCTTGGTCCGCAGCACCGAGTCGTTCAGCTTCAGCTGACGGTCGAGCTCGTTGACGGTTGCGGGTTCGGCGTTGAGATCGATGACGGCGTAGATGCCCTCGCTGTGCTTGGCGATCTCGTAGGCAAGACGGCGCTTGCCCCAGATGTCGACGTTGTCAACCTTTCCACCGTCGTTGCGAACAACGTTGAGGAAGGTTTCGAGTGAAGGGGCGACGGTGCGCTCGTCCAGACTGGGATCGAGGATGACCATCAATTCGTAGTGACGCATATGACCACATCACCTCCTATGGGCTAGGTCGGCCACGGACTGTCCGTGGCAGGAGGGTCGCCTGCGTCGGCAACCGCTCCAAGATACACGACCAACCGTTGACCTGCGAAATCGCCGCAGGGTGCGCTATTGCCACTGCCACAGGGGGCTATTGGTCGTGCGGTACGGGCTCCCCGTGGCCCGGGTCGGCCAGCAGCACCGTCGACAGTTCTTCGAGGGCTTGGCGCGCGTATCCCTGCCAGAGCCGGGCGATCACGGGAAACGCGTACGACGCCACCCTGGACCGCGGGTGCAGCCGCCACTGCCAGGTGATCTCGGTGCCGGTGCCGACGCTCGTGAACGACCACCGGCCGCCTATGTGCGAGATCAGCACCGACAGTGGGCCGGTGATAACGGTGAGCTGGTAGGAGAACGAGTAGGGGGCGTCGACGTCGACGAGTTCCTCGCGCATCGTGCCGCCACCGGTCTGGGTGATGGTCCGGATCTGCCCGATGTGCCCCCACGGTTCGTCGCCTGAGGTGGACTTCACGGGTGCGATCGGGCCGTACCAGCGTCGGAAGATCGATGACAGCGGTGCCGGCAGAGTGTGCTGAAACGCCGTGACGATGTCGACGGGTACCGCGCGGGAACTGCTCAGGACCAGTGGTTGAGCCATGACGGCCACCTTATCGATGTGCGCCTGGGTATGTCGCCGCCTTCGTGGGTGTGGGCGTTCGCGGGCATGGGTGCGTGCTGCCCGTCGCCGGGCCACCACATACCCTGTAACGCATGCTCGACGTGAGCTTCCACCCTGTTCTGCGAGTCGGGCGCACCTCATTGTCGCGTCGCGGCGACACCGCCGTGATCGTTGCGACCTCGCTGCTGCTGACCTCGCTGCTGATGTACTGGTCGTATCGGGTCAAGGTCACATGCGGTGGCCCACCGTTCCTGGAGGGCGGGCGCAGTTCACACTGGCCGGTCGGCGACCCCGATGCGGTGGTGCCCTGCTACTCGGATCTGATGTACCTGTGGAAGGGACGTGGGATCGACGAGCACATCTTCCCGTACATCCACGGTGGGATCAACGCCGACGGCAAGCTGTTCGGTGGTGTCGTCGAATATCCGGTGCTGTCCGGGATGATGATGTGGCTCGGTGCGATCGGCGCCCACACCGATACCGAGTTCTTTCAGCACTCGGTGCTGTTGCTGGTCCCGTTCGGCCTGGCGATCACGGTCATGCTGGCCCTGATGGTACGCTGGTGGGTGCTGTTCTGGTCCGCCACACCACCTTTGGTGCTGTACTCGTTCCATAACTGGGAATTGCCGGTCACCGCAACGGCTGTCGCCGCGGTTGCCGTCATGGCCTGGGGTGCGGGCACCAATCCGAAAACGTCCCGACGGCGATTATCGTTGCGTACCAGCGCGATCCTGGCCTCGATCCTGCTGGCCCTGGGCTTTTGCCTCAAGATCTACCCCGGCCTGTTCGTCCTCCCCCTGGCCCTCTACGTCCTCACCCGCGGTGAGGCCGGGGACGCTTCTACGGTCGAGGGTGTCCAACCCCGCCGGTTGAGGTGTGAGGAGCGCAAGCGACGAGCCTCGAAACCCGGTGAGACGACACCGGATCGGTACACCCAGGATTTCCGCCCCCTCGACTGGATCGGCGCCGCCTGGGTCACCGCCGCCGCGATCATCACGGTGATCGTCGTCCAACTCCCGTTCATGATCCTCGGCTTCGACGGCTGGAAGGCGGCGCTGTCGTTCCAGGGGCAGCGCAAGGCCGACGTCGACACGAACTCGATCTGGTACTGGGGTCTGCGGCATGTCACCGGCGGCCAGAACAGTACCTACAACAGTCTCGTGGGTGTCCTGTCGCCGATGCTGATCCTGGCGGCGTTCGCGCTGACGATCTACTTGGGACTGCGCTACTACGAACGGGTGGGCACGTTCCCATGGATCGGGGTGGCGGCGTCGATGCTGGCCGGTTTCATGCTGTTTCACAAGGTGCATTCACCCCAGTACACGTTGTGGATCCTGCCGTTCTTCGTGCTGTTGCAGATCCGGTGGCCGGTCATCGTGGCCTACCTGGTCGCCGATTTCGTCTTGGATACCACCATTTTCCGGTTGTTCGGTATCTACACGTCGGGTTCGGACATGAAGTGGTGGGTGATCGGCGGCGTCAACTTCGGTGTGTGGGTCCATGCGATGGTGCTCGCGTATGCCATCTTCGCCTTCATCGAAGCCCCGCCCCGCGAACCACTCCGGTCGATGCTCACCCGGAAATCCGTTGACACCTCCGATATGGATATTGTTGCGTCGAGGCGTTGAACGGGGGATGTGGTGAGCGGCTGGCTGGGCACCGAGAAACTGATTGCGGAGCGAATAACTCTGCGCCCATTCACGTTCGACGATGCCGAGCAACTGGCGCGGGTCGTCGACGATCCCGGTCCCTACCGCTGGACCAGCGGTGTCCCCACGGATGTCGGGTCGGCGCGGCAATGGATCGAGAAGGCACTGGCCGACCCTGAGTACCGTGTCGCCTACGCAGTCGTCGACAACGACAGCGGTCGTATCCTGGGCTCCACGAGTTTCTACGAGATCGATCCGGCTAACCTGTCGACGTCGATCGGCTACACCTACTACGCCACCGAGGTGCAGGGCACGACGGTCAACCCGACCGCCAAGTACCTTCTGCTCACGCACGCCTTCGAGGATTGCGGCGCGGTGCGCGTGGTGTGGCATACACACGAGTCGAACGCGCAATCGCGGGCGGCGATCGCGAAGCTGGGTGCCACCTTCGAGGGCCTGCTGCGCAAGCACCGGCGGTTCGGTACCGGGGCGAGCGGAGCGACGGGGGATATAACCGAGCCGGGCGTAGCGACGAGGGATACAACCGGCTGGCGGACCACCGCGCAGTATGCGATGACCGATGACGACTGGCCGGCGGCGCGTGCGGTGTTGCTGGGCCGGATGAGCGGTTCGCCGTAGTCGCTCGGTTGTGCGGGCACTACGGGCGTCATGAGTTCACCGCCGGGTCGCTCTCGTGTGGTTGTCCAGACCGGTGCAAGACACGCCCGGCGAGGTTATCCCGACACGCCGCGCGATCGAGAATTTTCTACTGTGGAAAGTCGTTGACGCTCTGACCTGCTGAAACAAGATTTTGGCCCAGGGAATTCCCCAGGTTTTCCCCACTGTGTGCACAACCATCCCCACGGTCTGCACAGAAACTCCACAGGCAGTCAACAACCCTGTCCACAGGCCCGGTTGAGAGCGCCGCACCATAGGGCCTAGTGTCTCCCGAAGTGTCTCGACCGACCGCGTAGTGATCGATCGGGGCGGCGATCTTCAGAGCCGTGCGATCTATGTCGGGACACGTAGTTCCGGTGGATGTCGGAATGATCGGGACAGGTCGGATGCGAGTTCGGCGGGCAGTACTGAGGGGTTTCACACGTGGCAGTTATCGATGATCACGGGCAGGTACCCGGGTCGGACGATGCTCCCCCGGAGCGGGACTTCGGTCGGCAGCCCCCGCAGGATCTGACGGCCGAACAGTCGGTTCTCGGCGGCATGATGCTGTCCAAGGACGCGATCGCCGACGTCATCGAGCGGGTGCGCTCGGGTGACTTCTACCGGCCGGCACACCAGTCGGTGTACGAGGCCATCATGGAGCTCTACGGCAAGGGTGAACCCGCGGACGCGGTCACCGTGTCGGCGGAGCTGGAACGCCGCGGCGAGCTGCGCAAGATCGGCGGCGCCCCGTATCTGCACACGCTCATCTCGACGGTCCCCACGGCGGCCAACGCCGGCTACTACGCCGAGATCGTCGCCGAGAAGGCGATCTTGCGCCGGCTGGTGGAGGCGGGCACCAGGATCGTCCAGTACGGCTACGCCGGGGCGGATGGCCAGGATGTCGCCGAGGTCGTCGACCGTGCGCAGGCCGAGGTGTACGAGGTCACCGAGCGGCGCACCGCCGAGGACTATGTGCCCCTCGAAGAGCTGCTGCAACCGACGATGGACGAGATCGACTCGATAGCCTCCCGAGGTGGCCTTTCGCTCGGCGTGCCCACCGGTTTCGCGGATCTGGACAAACTCACCAACGGTCTGCACCCGGGGCAGATGATCATCGTCGCGGCTCGACCGGGTGTCGGCAAGGCGCTCGCGCTCGACACCCCGCTGCCCACTCCGAACGGCTGGACGACGATGGGCCGGGTCTCGGTGGGCGATTATCTGCTCGACGCCGACGGCCGCCCTACCCGGGTGGTCGCGGCCACGGACGTGATGACCGAACGCCCCTGTTTCGAGGTGGAGTTCAACGACGGCGCGGTGCTCGTCGCCGACGAACAGCACCAGTGGGTGGTGAAGGTCGACGGCGAGCGGGTCACGATGACCACCGAGGCGCTGCGGGGGCACGTCGGGTGTGCGATCGTCGGCAACACCAAACCGCTGGAGCTACCCCGCAAGAATGTGGCGTACGGTCCGTATACGGTTGCCGCCCTTGCCGGTATGGCTTTCGACGACCCCGAGATCGCGATGCGCATCGACGCCGAGGGCCCGGTTGACGTGATGACCTTGATGGCCGATCTCGGTGGTCTGATCCCGCTGGAGTATCTGCGCGGTTCGATCGCCCAGCGCCGAGCGCTGCTCGCCGGACTGCTCGATGCCCGCGCCACCGTCGACGACGACGGTTGGATCATCGTTCCGGCCGCCACCCGCCACATGACGGCTGTCGTGGCTGATCTTGTTGCCGGACTTGGCTACAATTACAAGCGCTCGGCCACCGGCTGGCTTCGTGTGGATGCGGACGACGACGTTTTCACGTTGCACCACAAGGTGATCCGGCACAAGGAGCTGCGCCGCAAGGCCGGTGTGCGTCGGGTGGTGTCGGTGCGCCCGGTGCCGAGCGTGCCGGTGCGGTGCGTGCAGGTCGACAACGACGACGCCATGTACCTGGCCGGTGAGGCGATGGTGCCCACCCACAACTCCACGCTCGCAATGGATTTCCTTCGGTCCGCGGCGATCGGCCACCAACTGACGTCGGCGATGTTCTCGCTGGAGATGTCGAAGATCGAAATTGTTATGCGCCTGCTGTCGGCGGAGGCGAAGATCAAACTGGCCGACATGCGTTCGGGTTCGATGAGCGACGACGACTGGAGCCGCCTGGCGCGGCGGATGGGCGAGATCTCCGAAGCCCCACTGTTCATCGACGACTCACCCAACCTGACGATGATGGAGATTCGTGCCAAGGCCCGCCGCCTCAAACAGCGCCACGATCTGAAACTCGTTGTCGTGGACTACATGCAGCTGATGACCTCCGGTAAGAAGGTCGAATCCCGTCAGCAGGAGGTCTCCGAGTTCTCCCGTTCGCTGAAACTCCTGGCCAAGGAACTCGAAGTCCCCGTCGTCGCGATCTCGCAGCTCAACCGTGGCCCCGAACAGCGCACCGACAAGCGTCCCCAGGTCTCGGACCTGCGTGAATCGGGATCACTGGAGCAGGACGCCGACATGGTCATCCTGCTCCATCGCCCCGACTCCATCGAACGCGACGACCCGCGCGCCGGCGAAGCCGACATTATCGTCGGTAAACACCGCAACGGCCCGACCGCCACCATCACCGTCGCCCACCAGCTCCACCTCAGCCGCTTCGTCGATATGGCGCGGGGGTAGGGTCAGGTCGTCGCCGGGCCTTTCAAGTTCAGAACACTCATTGCTCGGCGGATAGCAGGAAATCGGGAATTCGCAGGTGGCGGATTCCGTCGGTGTTGTCGCCGGCCATCGGGTCCAGGGTGAGCACGTACTTGGGATGGTTGTCGTTGATCGCTTCGAGCGGGGCGTACTCGCGTCGGCGGGTTTCCGGTGAGAGCGCGATGGTGGTGGCGACTTGGACGTAGCGGACATCGTTCTGACGGGTGGCAACGAAGTCCACTTCGGTGGCGCCTACCTTGCCGATGGTGACGTCGTATCCCCGGCGCCGAAGTTCCATCCAGATGATGTTCTCGAGGACGCCGGGGAGTCGTTGATCGGAGTATCCGAAGAGTGCGTGGACGATGCCATGGTCGCCGACATAGTGCTTTTCATCTGTACTCAGTAAGGCTCGTCCGCGAAGGTCATATCGTGGCACCCGCGCGATGACAAAGGCTTCTTCGAGCGCCGACAGGTAGTTGAGTACTGTTTCGTGGCTGATGGACCGGCGTTGGGATTTCATGAAACCGGCCACCCGTCGAGCTGAGAAGGGGTTGCCGACGTTGTCGATTGCGAAGGTGGCCACGTGTTCGAACATGTTCGCATCGCGGATCTTGTGCCGGGTGAGGACATCACGGACGAGCGTCGACCGGAAGATGTCGGTGACGACGGACCGGGCATCCGGCTCGTCGAACGAGACAACGTGAACGCCCGGGAAGCCGCCGAAGCGCAGGTATCTCGCGAACTCGTCGTCGATTCGGGTCATGTCACGCTGGGAGAATGCTTCGCCGAAGGCCAGATGTTCGGTGAACGAAAGCGGCCATACCTCGATCGAGACGTAGCGGCCGGCGATATAGGTTGCGAGCTCACCGGACAGCAGATGGGAGTTGGAACCGGTGATGTAAAGGTCGGCTCGTCCTTCCGCGACCAGGGAGTTGACGAGCTTCTCCCAGGGGTATCGATGAGCGGTTCTATCCGATCCAGGTAGAGCGGGCGGTCGACAAGTTCCACGAGAGCTCCTACTGTGGCGATTGTAATCGCCACAGTAGGGCATCTTGGTATAAATGGCGGTTCTGATCGCCATAGTGATCCGACGGCAGTCCCATCTCGATGATGCTGTCGAAACGTCCGCACCCGGAACCCCTGGTTCGGGGACCGACTATGGATATCCTGCTGCCAGGGCCGTCGAACGGCCGGGGTTCGACCGAACAGTAGGGCAGAGGGTGGGGATATGGCCGGATTGCGGAGGTCACGATGGAGTGCCGCTCCCGAACCGGAGGAAGCCGACGAGACGGCGAACAGACCCGGCGAGAGGGAGACCGGGCCCGCCGACGACCGTCCGGATTCACTCAACGTCCTGACGACCATCCGCCGGTTCTCGCCGCTGCTTGCCGGGGAACGCTGGAAATTGGCACTGGCGATCGTGCTGTACCTCCTGGAGGTGGGCACCACCGTCATCACGGTCGCCCTATTCGCCCACATCGTCGAGAACGTGCTGGTCGCCGGGGATCTCGGCGCACTGACCCGGCCGATGCTGATCTGGGTCACGGTGTCACTGTTGGGCGCTGTGTTCTCGTACGTCGGCAACGTGATCGGTGGTGCGGTAACCGAGAAGGTATTGCTGCGCCTGCGTGACCAGCTGTACGCCCATACTCAGCGGCTGGCTCCGCATACGCGGTCCCGCTTCGGTACCGGCGATCTCATCGCACGCCACAGTTCCGACGTCGAGGCCATCGACAGCCTCCTCTCGTCGGGAATCATCTCCGCCGTCGTCGCCGTCGTCAGCCTCGTGATCTATGCCACCGCGGCGTTCGTAACACAGTGGGATCTCGCGCTGTTCGCGATTGTCCTGGCACCCTTGTTGTGGGTGATCGCACGATGGTTCGGAGTCGTGGTCAAACGTGCCTCCCGCCGGGAACGCTATGCCAACGGCAAGATCAGCACCCTCATCCAGGAAGGCCTGACCAACTCGTTGGCGATTCAGGCGGACAACCAGGTCGGTAGCGACCGGCTGCGCGTGCTGCGGCAATCCCGACGGTGGCGTGATGCCCGAATGGCGGAGATCAAGGCGAACGCCGCCTTCGCCGAGGCGGTCAGTACCGCCGAGGTGCTCTGCATGATCGCCGTCCTGTTCTTCGGTGCGTGGCAGATCTCCACCGGTCGCGCGAGCATCGGTACGCTCATCGCGCTGACCGGTTATCTCGGCTATCTCTATCCGCAAATCCAGACGCTCGGCGGGCTGGTCGTGGAAGTCACGTCCGCGACGGCCAGCGCCGAACGCGTCGCGCAGGTGCTCGACGAGCCCATGGGGATCGTCGACGCCGATGATCCCGCCCTCGACGACCCGACCGTTGTCGCCGACGCCTCCGACGGTGCCGCCGAGGCAATGCTCACCCGGCCGGTGATGGGTCCCGTCGCGGATATGGCGTCCCTCGTCTTCCGCGATGTGGGCTTCAGTTACCCCGATTCCGAACACCCCGTCCTCGAACACGCGGACCTGACTATCAACGATGGTGATTTCGTGTCGGTGCTGGGTGCCAGCGGCGCGGGCAAGAGCACCCTGGCCTACTTGCTGCTGCGCTTCTACGATCCCGACACCGGAGAAATCCTGTTGAACGGCAGCGATATTCGATCGCTGGGCATACCCACGTTGCGGGCCCATGTGGCGATGCTGCCGCAGCAGGTGGCCCTCTTCGGTGGAACGGTCGCCGAGAACATCGCCTACGGCCGTCCCGAGGCCACCGACGACCAGATCCGGCGGGCGGCCGCCTCAGCCGACGCGACCGAGTTCATCGAACGACTGCCGGGCGGGTTCGACGCCCGGCTGGCCGAACGCGGGACCAACCTCTCCGGCGGGCAGCGACAGCGCATCGCCCTGGCGCGGGCGTTCCTGCGCGACACTCCGCTGCTGATCTTGGATGAACCGACCACCGGCCTCGACGCCGCCACCACCGCACGTGTCATCGAGCCCATGTGCAGGCTGGCACAGTCCCGTACGACGCTCCTGATCACCCATGATCCCCACGTCGCGGCACTGGCCGACTACACCGTGGAGGTTGACAGCGGCCGGTTGCGGCGGCGCTGAGCCAGGTCACGGCCATTGTCGCCCGGACATGACGACGAGTCCCCGTCGCTGCTGCGACGGGGACTCGAAACCATCGATTTCCGGTTGCCGGGGTCAGCTACCCCAGGGGAACGACCACGGGCGTGGCCTGCGGGGCTGCGGAAACGGTGCGATCGGCGTGCGACGCACGGGAGGGCCGACAGGGCCACGACCAGGGGCAGGGCCGACAGGGCCACGTGGTCCGGGACGCCCGCCGGGTCCGCCGGGTCCGCGAAGTGGAGGCATGGCATTTCTCCTTCGTCCGGTGACACCGTCAGATGACGTCATCACAACTGAAAGCGCCGATGAGTATCGGTACTGAGAAGGACGGTATCCCCGGAATCAAAGGTACTTCAAGCATCGACCGGCCCGAATGGCGTCAGCTGCCGATTCGGGCGGAATATCCGGACTATCCGCCGCACGGAATCTTCAAATAAAATCCCGCTGATCTGTGATTCTGTCGGTTTGCTGTGAATACCGCGGCGAAGCTGCTGACTTACTGTGAATCTATGCCGAGTGCTCCACATCGTGTTGCGGACAGATAGGAGCGCGGCCCCGCGGTCGAGATCGCAGAGCCGCGCTCATGTTGCAGCGATCGGAGTCCGATCACATCATGAACGAATCGGTCCGGATCACTGTTCGTGTCGTCGGCGCAGAAACTGGCCACCGCGACGAAGATCCTGTCCCAACTACTCGGGCCCGATGCGGACGTCGATGACGTGTGCACCCGTATGACGATCGTGATCTGGGTCGGCATCGGCGTGATCTGCCTGATCGTCGGCGTGAGCGATGTTGCGTGGCGGCGGAGGCGTTGCCGGGGGAGCAATACCGCTCATCGCTGATCGTCATTGGTTATTCATGCGGAACGCTTGGCCGCCAGTGCTTTCGACCGCTGTGCGATCCACGACCGCAGATCCGCCACCGCCGAGTCACGATCGCTCTCGGACAGTTTGGCGGTGATCGGCACACGATCAGCCACCTCGGTCAGGATCGAGTCGGCCATCCCGTCCCGGTAGATCTGCTCGTAGAGCTTCCAGTAGGTTTCCTCGTAGGTGGCCTTGAACGCGGTCGAGGCCAGGAATCGGGTCTTGAGCGGATTCTGTGTGTCCCGCATCGCACCGCCCGGACCGGCGCCCTGTCCCTGCGGTGCGCCGGCGCGCGTGTCGGTCTGGGCGTCCGTAGTCTGCGCCTTTTCCTGCTGCTGCCGGTTGCCTCCACCGGGGCCGATCGAGGTCTTGTCGAACGGACCCGCGTTGACGTCTCCGTTCATGGCCAGGTTCAGATCCCAGGAGATGACGGTGAACTTCTTGGTCGCGAGGTCGTACCAGAGGTAGTAGTTCTGTCCGGGCCCGCTCATGTCGTCACCGTTACCCAGCAGATTCTGCGTGGCGACGTACTTCGTGAGGGAGTCGACGTCCACCCGCTGCGCAAGGTCGGAATCGAATTCCTCGTCGTCGGCCCGGTCGAGCCAACGTGCCAGGTTGATGATGGGCTGCAGATTTCCCGCATCACTAGAGTTGATCTGCGTGAACTGTTCAGAGTAGTCGGACTGATCATCACCCACATACGTCAGCCGAGAGTTGGCGTCGGCCTTGTACAGGTACCCATTCGACTCGAACAAGCTGTCGGCGTATGCCTCATCAGGATGTTCCAGGATCAATTTCGAGGCCGTCTCACTGCCGTTGATCCGGTAGGTCACGTACGAGTAGCGCTGTGTGGGCTGATCGGTCCGAGCGGTCACCGACAACGCGGTGGCCTCATTCAGCACCGGGGTGCCAGGTCGGACCGAGAGTTCTGTCATACCCTGGTAGGCGCGTCCGTCGTAGTACTCGTTGAAGCTCAACAGCAACGGGAGCGACGTCGGATCGTCTTTCGACACCTGTGGCATGGTCCTGCGCATCCGCTCCAACTGGGCGGTGTTCGGTGCACCGTCCGCTTGACCCGCGTCCGGCGGACCCGCGTCCCCCTTGTCGCCCCCGGGCCGGAATCCGTTGCCACGAAGTCCCATCAGTGTGGAGTTGCCTTTGAGGCGGACTGCTACGTCGTTGATGAACGTGCCGTCGATGACCACATCCGCGGCAACCCAATCCTTATCGCCGTTCTTCTCGTACGAATCGAGCAGATCCCGATATTCGGCATCGGGAATGTCTATTGTCAGACGGTGTTCGCTGGAGGTGTCGAACAAGTCGACCGTGCCGGCGATGTTGGTCGTGATCTCGGAGGCAATGGTCGATTCATCGCCGGTGATGATCGGACTGATCTTCCAGCCGCCGGCGACCGTGGCCGACAGCGCGACGAACGCGGCCAGGATGACAGGGATCTTCCAGTGCTGGCGAACCGATTTCGGTATCCGATGGCGCAGCCGGGAGCGCGGAGGCCGGTTCGGCGACGGTTGTTCGGCGTGCTCCATCGCGTCAGATGTCGGTCTGGTCGTATCCGGTCAGAACCGTGACCCGTTGGCCCGTATTGACCCCGCTGAGCGCCGCGATGAGTTCGCCGGGCTTCTTTCCCTTCTTGAGCTGGGCGGTGTAGTACAACTCGGACAACGCCCCGGAGCGGACCGACTCGGTGGACACCAGCTCGTACTCCTTGCAGTTCTCGATCATCACGTCCTCGACCCGTGCGGTGTACTCGGGCTCCGGTGGCACCTGTACCTTGACCACCTGTCGCTGGACATCGAGCTTGAACCAGTTGAACTTGCTCATGAGTACCAGCACGAGGCAGATCGCGACAGTCGCCGCGATGGCGAGAACGTAGAAGCGTGTGCCGGTTGTCATACCGATCGCCATCACGAGGAAGATGAACCCGACATCGCGAGTTTCCTTGACGGCGTTACGGAATCGGATGACCGACAGTGCACCGACCAGGGCGAAGGCACGCGCGATGTTCGAGCCGACCACCAGCATGATCAACGAGACGACCATGCCGCACAGCACCAACGTCTGTACATAGGACTGGCTGTACGAGACATTCTTGTGAGTGGCCCGATAGACCCAACCGATGATCGCCGAGAGCACGAACGACAGGGACAGCGAGGCGATGATGTCGAAGGTGGTGAATGTGCCGCTCAGGTCTTGGATATCGAAGTTCATGGGCCTTCTTTCATTATCGGCTTTCTTTTATTGTCGTGGACGGCCTTACGCCCCGGGTGCCGGACTACCCGTTGGCACCCGGGGTCGCTATGTCGTGGTTGAGGTGGTGCCGGACGTGGTCGACAGATCGCGGTGGGAACTCAGCAGATCGGTCGGCACATAGTCATATCCCTCGGGCGGCACGATGAGTTCGGGTGCTCCGAGCCGGGATCGCGGAGCAAGGCCGAACGCCTGCACCGACTGGCAGTACTTGGACACCCGGATAACGGACATGTCCATCCGTGCGGTGAGGTCGGTGACCCAGTACGGGACGCGCTCATTTGCCTTGACCTCGACGATCGCCAGTTTGGGAGGGATCGTGAAGCGATTCTCCGCGGGTGCGCCGAAGTAGAAGTCACGGTCGCGGCCGTGGACCTTGTGGTCGATGGTCACCCGGAGACCCAGGTCGGCGTCCCGGCCGACGAATGCCTCGCGGAGGTAGCCGGTGGTGACCGTCGGTCGCAGGTCGAGATTGCCGATCAGCGTCGTGACCTCCTCGACGAACGGACGCTGCGACGGATCGCAGTCGATGGGTTCGCGATCGTCCAGCCATCGACGGGCGATGCCGTAGGGCATCGCGGTCCGACGCTTCTGCGTGACGCGGTTCACCCGCTGCTTGATCTCGATCTGAACCGGGGTCTCCTCGGTACAGTCGGCAGGATCTCCGTAGAGGCGGATCCGGAGCTTCCGGCGGAACTTGAGACCTTCGATCTTCTCCCAGTAGAAGCGCAGATCCGGCGTGTCGTAGTAGAGCGACGTAACGGGGTATCCACCGATGGGCGAATATGGGTCGGAGTTCATTCGCGCCGTGAGTTCGCTCCTCAACTCCGGCACGCGAAGCTCGTCGACGAAGTACTTGATCTCGTAGCGGTTGAAGGCATGCAGTTTGCTCGCGGTCTGCTGATATCCGGCTGGACGCGCCGGGACGGGTGAGTCTTCGGCCTGCGTCGTCGAAGGCTCGTCAGTTCGCGCGAACCAGTCCCTCACACCCATACATACCTCTCTCGTCGTGGCCGGATGAACACCACATCACGACGATCAGTACAGATGGTGAACATTCGGTGACTGTCTGGGGAGGCTTGGAGTTTGCTGTCAGCCCAAGGGGAGGGTGACCCTGAACGTCGCGCCTCGATCGGTGTCGAGCAACTCCACCCGGCCGCGGTGCGCGGTGAGGATCGCCGCCACGATGGACAGTCCGAGCCCGGATCCGACACCACGCTCACGAGACTCGTCGGCCTGGTAGAAGCGTTCGAACACGTGCGCCGATTTTTCCGGCGGAATACCCGGGCCGTCGTCGATGACGTAGACGTTCACGCCATCCTCGGCGGAACCGGCCGCTCCGGCTACTGCCCTGGCCGGCAGCGCCGCACGCTCGTCGGGAGATCGGTGCGGCTCCGCGATCACTATGCGAACGGAACCATTCGTGTGGACCAGCGCGTTCCCGATCAGGTTGCCGAACACCCTCCGCAAGGCGCGGTCGTCACCACGCACGATCACGGGCGTCTCGGCGCCGGTGACCGTGACGTCACGAGTCGGCGCCCCCGATCTCGCCTCGTCGGCTGTGTCGCGGACGAGTTGTGCGATGTCCACGTCGACAGTGCGGAGTGCGGGCCGTTCGTCGTATTCGGCCAGCTCCACCAGATCGTCGACCAACCTGCCCATACGCTGCGCAGCCGTTTCGATTCGCGCGACGATCTCGCGGCGCGTCGCTTCATCGCCGGGCCCGTGGCGATACAGTTCGGCGTATCCGCGGATCGCCGTCAAGGGTGTCCGTAAATCGTGCGAGGCATCAGCGATGAAAGTACGCATCCGTTGTTCGGAGCCGGCCAGTTGCTGCATCACGTCGGCCAGGCGATCGAGCATCGTGTTGAATGCCTCGCCGAGGCGAGTCACCTCGGTGTGACCGTCGACGCTCACCCGCCGTTCCAGATCGCCGTCCGCGATGGACGTCGCAGCGATCTCGATACTCGTCAGGGGGCGCAAGCCTATTCGCACCACGACAATGGCGACCATGGTCATCACCAGAAGGAGAATGGCTCCGGCGATGAGCTCGATTGATCGCAGCCACGCGACGGTGCCGTCGACGGTCTCCATGGAGATGGCCACTGCCGCGGTCTCCGATGAGTTCTCGGCGGCAGCTCCCGTACGCACGAATGTGCGCACGCGCCAGCGTACGTCGGACTTCTCGTCAGGAGCCGTGAACGGCTTCGGCCCCCGCGTGCGCACGGCCTCGGTGTTCATGTCCGGCAGATGGGGGTAGGTGCTCTTCCCGACGGGAGCACCCAGTCGGATCATCGGTCTGCCGTCACCGTCGAAGTACATCAGCCGGAACTCCGAGGGCGCTTGGTCCGCCTCCGGCAGCGACTTCGGTGGTGGCTGACTTGTGCCGCTGATGTCGGTGGCTATCACGTCGAGTTGCCCATCGAGCCGAACCTCCTGGAGCCTCTCGAGCACGAGTGTGCTGATAGCCCCGAAGATCACGAACCCCACGACGGTGACCACCATGAGCGCGGCGACCAATCGGCCTCTGATACTCCATTTTGCCGGTCTCCGAATCGCTTTCACGTTCGCGGAGGCTCGCTGCGGATCGTGTAGCCGATTCCACGGACGGTCTGGATGAGAGGGGTCCGGCCATCGTCGATCTTGCGCCGGAGTTGACTGACGAAAGTCTGGACCACTCGTTCGTTTTGTCCCTCGCCGTATCCCCATACGTGCTCGAAGATCTGGTTCTTGCTCATCACCTTCTCCGCATTCCGGAGCAGGTAGTCGAGAACATTGAACTCGGTGGCCGACAGCCGTATCTCGTCTCCACCGCGAAACACCCGATGAGCGTCGAGGTCGACCTCGAGGTCGCGATAGACGAGTCGCGAACTCCCGGTGTCCTCGCCGCGCGTCCGCCGCAGGATCGCACGAATGCGCAAGACGATCTCAGCGATACTGAAGGGCTTCACGACAAAGTCGTCCCCACCGGACTCGAGCCCATCGATGCGGTCCTGCTGGGTACCGCGAGCGGTCAGGAACAGGATGGGGACATCGTCGCCGCGGGAGCGCAGTGTTCTTGCCACGGCGAACCCGTCGAGATCGGGCAGCATGACATCCAGCACGATGAGGTCGGGATCGGTGCTGATCGCGACGCCCAGCGCGGTCTTGCCGTCAGCCGCTTCGAGAACCTCGAACCCGCTCATCCGCAACGACATGCACAGCAGGTTGCGAATGGACTGTTCGTCGTCGACGACAAGGATCGTTGGCAATGCCTGGGCCGGGTTCTGACGCACACGCCGAGGATAGGCCCTGATGAGCGCGGTACCGGCCTCCCCGGGAGTTGCGGGAGGTCTGCACAGCGAACTCACAGATTCACCATCAGTTCACCAGAGTTTCGCCTGGTGTCGTGGATGCATTCATGTAGCAACGCGGGTGTGGCCCGCCGACGAAGGACTGACTGCATTGTTCGATGATCGATCAAGCCTCGGGCTCTCCGGAAAATGCGTCCTTGCCGCGACGATCGTGGGTGTGGCCGCGACGAGTCTGCTGGCGATGTCGCGTCCTGCGTCTGCGAACGCCGACACGACGGTGCGGCTGCCCGGCGGCTGGCGAAGCGAAAACGGCTACACCATCAAGCGGAGCAACGAACGGGCCGTGATCTCGCCGGCCCTCAATGCGAACGGCACCGGACGGACCGCCTGGGTGAGTGGGGTCGTCTCCGGCACCGCACCCAAGGGCGTAGACGCCGAGTTGGAGGTCGGCTACATCGTCGGTTGCCAGGTCGACATCTCCGGCTTGGCGGGAAGTCTCGGCGGTGAGCTGACACTCGATTCGTCGGCGTTGTCCGCAGGACTGTCGATCCCGTTGAAGGTCGGTGAGGTCAAGTACAGCAGGGTGACCGATATCGATCTCGTCGATGGCCGCGCCAGCATCCGGTACGCGAGTCAAGGGCTCGAGATCACCGGATGCGGGGGCTACGCGCAGGCCCGATCCGTCACCAAGATCGAAACAGGCGAGGGCGCGCACCGATACGTGGGCTGGCTCTATGGCCGACCCTTCAGTCTCGGCTGATCCCCGCCACCGTCTACATTAGGGCACAAAATGCATCCTTTCATGAAGCGACCGATGGTCATCTCGGCGTCGGGAGCCGTATTTGTCGCAGGATTGTCCCTCGGTACGTCTCCGGCCGCCGCCGACACCCGGGTGGATCTGCCCAGAGTGCAGACCGTCAGCCGACTGTCCGACGGTAGCGCCATCACTGTCACAGCCGATGATCGTGCGCGGATCTCACCGTCCATGGGGGGCACGCCTTTGCACCGCAATGTCTGGGTTTCCGGAACGGTGCGGGTCAAAGCAAGCAGGACAATGACCAAGGGCCGGTTGGAGGTCGGGTACATCATCGGGTGCCAGGTTGCATTCGGGGCCGGTGCCGATGGCGAGAGCACCTCCGAAGCCGGTGACAGTGCAGTGGAAGTCGACGCATCTGCCGGCGGCGAGATCACGTTGGGTCCTGGTGACGTGGAACGACAGCCGGTCCTGTCGTTCACTCAGAAAGACGATAACGGGGACACAGAAAGAGTCGGCTACTACACTTTCGACGGACATTCGGCGAGCCTGACGTTCACCGACAAAACCTTCGGATTGACCGGGTGTGCCGGCTACGCGCAGGCGCGACTGTATGCCAACGTCACCGCTTACGAGAAGTCCTCGAAGACGAAGGTCGCCGTCTACGGCAAACCGTTCAGTATCGGCTGATGTGATCCGCGTCGGGGTCGGATTCATATCCTCGTACGGCATTTTGACACCGGACCAGGTGACATCCGCGCCCGGGACGGCATTGGTCCGAGTATCCGAATAGTGCGTGGACGATCCGTGTGGTCGCCGACGTAGCGCTTCCCGCCCGTACTCAGCGGGCGCGGCGGCGTAGGTCGTACCGCGGGGGTCATCTCGGGTGAGCCCTTGCCATGCCCGGAGCTGTTCTGTACAAACGTACATGTACATTTGTACAGACCGGAGAGGGGCATCAGTGGTGGTACGTGACCGGGAAGGTCGGCGACAACGGATCGTCGAAGCGGCCGCCGAACTCATGTGCGGCGGGCATTCCGGCAAACTCACCCATCGGATGGTCGCAGAGAAGGCCGGTGTCCCGCTGGGGTCGACCACCTACTACTTCGACACCCTCGACGACCTGAATACGGCGGCAATCGAGTATCTGACCGCCAAGGTGGAACACGACCTGGCGGACCTCGCCGACGAACTCGCCCACGGTGATCATTCACCGGCAGGGCTGGCCGCGTACTTCGACACCTACCTGCAGGACACCGACAACGTCGCGACCGAGACCGCGATCTATACCGCCGGCCTGCAACGACCCGAACTGCGCGAACTGAGCCGGACCTGGTTCAACGGCCTCGTCGACATTCTCACCCCCTACACGGGACCGCAGGCGGCGACGATGCTCGCGGTCTTTGCCGACGGCGCAATTCTCTATGCGGCACTGCATGATCGGCGACTTCCGGTCAGTTGGATCGAGCACCTGGTCCGCATCATCTCCGAAGGAGACCACCGATGAACGAGACACGTATCGGATACCACGACGACGGTTCGCTCACCGCCGAACTACCGCCCTGGCGGCGGTGGCTGGTGCTGACGGTGCTGTCGGTGGCCCTGCTGACAGTCGTGATGGATCTGACCGTACTCAACGTGGCGTTACCCTCGATCAGTGCCGACCTGCGACCGTCGTCGACGGCGCAGCTGTGGATGGTCGATGCCTACTCGCTTGTGCTGGCCGGGCTGCTGGTGACGATGAGCGCCCTCGCCGACCGGGTGGGTCGAAAGCTGATGCTGATCAGTGGTTTTGCCCTGTTCGGGCTGATCTCGCTGCTGGTCCTGTTCGCCAACTCGCCCGGGGCGGTGATCGCCCTACGGGCCCTGCTCGGGGTGGGGGGCGCGATGATCATGCCCGCCACCCTGTCGATGTTGCGGGTGGTGTTCACCGATCTGCGTGAACGCACCCTGGCCATCGGTATCTGGGCGGGGGTGTCCGCATCGGGCGCCGCGGTCGGCCCCATCGTGGGTGGTTTTCTGCTGGAACATTTCTCGTGGCATGCCGCATTCCTGGTGAACGTGCCTCCGATGGTGATCGCGATTGTCGCGGCCCTGTTCCTGATGCCGGAATCGCGTGTTGCCGGCGTGGGCGGCTGGGACCTGCTCGCGTCGCTGTTGTCGATCGCCGGTATGGCGTCGCTGGTGTGGGCGATCAAGGAGTTCGGCAAGAAGTTCGTGGCAGACGGGCTCGCCAACCCGGCGGCGTGGGCGGCGTTGCTGGTGTCCTTCGCGTTGCTCGGCTGGTTCGTGCAGCGCTGCCGCACCCGCGAGGACCCGCTGCTGGAGGTGCGGCTGTTCCTCAACCGGCAGTTCTCTGCGGGCGTCCTGGCGGCGTTGTTCTCGATGCTGGCGATGGGTGGTTGCTTACTGGTCCTGGCGCAGTGGCTGCAACTGGTGGAAGGACACAGCCCGCTGCAGGCCGGCTTCAGGTTGTTGCCGTTCGCCGGTGGTGCGGTGATCACCTCCGTGATCTCCCGATGGCTGGTCGACCTGCTCGGTGCTCGCCGTGTGATCGCGCTTGGACTGTGGCTGCCCGCGATCGGGCTGCTGATGATGTGGCTGGCGCCGGACCCGATCAGCTATCCCTGGGTGGTCGCGGCGATGGTGCTGCAGGGCGCGGGTGCCGGGTCGCTGGCGATCGCGTCGGCGATGATCATGGGCGGCAGCCCGCCCGACCGGGCGGGCAACGCCGCCGCGATGGACGAAACCGCCTACGACATCGGCAATGTCCTGGGCGTCGCGGTGCTCGGGACGATCGCCGCGGTCGCCTTCAGCGCCAAGGTCGGCACCGACGTCCCCGGCGCCGACGAATCGCTGGCCGGGGCGCTGGAGATCGCCCATGCCACCGGCTCACCTGAGCTGGCCGCCACCGCGATTACCGCGTTCAACGACGCCGTCGGCAAGGTCGGCCTGGCCGGAGCAGTGATCCTGGCCCTGGCCGGCGCCCTCGTCTACCTCCTCACCCCCAGTTCCCTCGACCTTGATGCCGGCCACTGACGGAACCCGGTGAAATAGCGTTCCCCGAGGGTAATCTGCCCTCGACGCGTCTACAGCCGGCCGAGCAGTTCAGATTTCTTTGCCGCGAACTCCTCGTCGGTGAGGATTCCCCGCTGATGCAGTCCCGCAAGCGATTCTATGGCCGTGAAGATGTCGTCCGGACCACCTGTCGGAGCGGTCGCGGTACCGGCCACCGATTGTGGTGCGGGTTCGCTGTATGTCCCGGGTTCGCTGTATGTCCCGGGTTCGGCATACGGGATAGGTTCGGGCGCAGATGCCGCGACCGGTGCCGCCGCCACCTGACCGCCGGTCACCTCGACCAGGCCGGTGGTGTCGAAGGTGCCGAACTGGCTGGTGAACGAGACCGTTCCGGCCGGCCCGCCCTGCTGCTGCTGGACGCCGCCGATCTGGTGTTGACCGGTGTCGTACACCCTCGTCACACCATTGGATTCGACGGCCAGTCGGGCTGTTGACGGGAAGACCGCGTAGCGCGACCCGTTCTGCGCCCCCGTTGAACTGGGAACCCCGAGGTCGGCCGGCCACCAGTTGTTGGCGGTGAACCCGCCGGCCGGCGAGGTGGCGGCGGGCGGAAATACGACGGTGGTGGCGAGTAGCTGTGACAGCTCATTGCACAGGCCGTCCACGCGGGCTTTGAGCGCGTTGTCGAACATGTTGCCCACCATGGTCATTCCACCGCGCATCCATTGGCCGGAACCGCCGAGCTCGGGTATGGAGAACTGTGCCATGGTGCCGCCGCCGGAGTTGACGGCATACAGCATGGCCACAACCGCGTCGGTGGACAATCCGTACCGTCGGGCGATGTCGTCGACCGACTGCTCGGCTTCCGGGGTGAGGGCGGCAGTCATGGGTGTGCTTCTTTCGCCGGCAGACAGGGACTTCAGTCATTCTAGGCCCGCCGGCCGGTTTTGCCGGGTGGGAGCGCTCTGAGCGCGGTGGTCAGCGCGCCACGTTCACGCCGCCGTCGACGGTGATCGTCGACCCGACGACGTAATCACCGGCGCGCGAGGACAGGTAGATCGCGGCAGCTGCCATGTCCTCGGGAACCCCGACGCGACCGGATGGGATGAAGTCCTTCACCACGTCGGCGTGGTCGCGCGCCTCCTTGTTCATGTTGGAAGCGAAGGCGCCGGGCGCGATTGCGCTGACGATGATGCCCTCGGGTGCCAATCGCACCGCCATCCGCTTGGTGAGATGGATGAGACCGGCCTTGCTGGCGTGATAGGAGTAGGTCTCCATCGGGTTCAGTGACTGACCGTCGATGGAGGCGATGTTGATGACCTTGGCCGGATGCCCGTTGGCGGCACCGGCCAGCAGCAGCGGTTTGAGTTGCTGGGTGAGGAAGAACGGTGCCTTGACGTTCACGTCCATCACCTTGTCCCAGCCGCTTTCGGGGAATTCGTCGAACCCCGCGCCCCAGGCGGCCCCCGCGTTGTTGACCAGGATGTCGAGGGATTTCTCGTGTGCCGAGTACGCCTTGACGAGTTCGTCGATGCCCTCGGTTGTGGACACGTCGACCGGCAGCGAGACGCACGGCCCGATCGCCGACAGTTCCCTGGCGGCCTCGTCGCAAGCCTCCGCCTTGCGGGCGGTGATGTAGACGCGGGCACCCTGGCGCAGCAGTCCCTCGGCGATCATCTTTCCGATGCCGCGGGAGCCGCCGGTCACCAGGGCGCTCCGGCCTTCGAGTGAAAACAGCGTTGTTGTATCCATGAGGTGCCCTTTCGACTGACCTGAACCTGGTTTCAAGTTAGTCGACGGCCGCCGCATGCGAAACCCACCGGTAGGGGTTATTTGACGTCGCCGATGTTGTTGCCGACGGTGAGCAGGGCGTTGTCGCAGTCGACCGCCGAATCCGTGGAGATCTCTTCGGGCTTGCTGCCGCACGTGATGTCGATCCGGTTCAGCGTCGCCGCCGATGCCCTTCTAACCCGTGGCTCTATCTAACCCGTGGCTCTATCTAACCCGTGGCTCTATCTAACCCGTGGACTCGTTCAGTTCCTTCGCCAGGTCCGCGGCGGAGGTGTAGGTCCAGCCGTTCTCCGTGGCAATTGACGTGCACTGGTCGGCGCCGGCGGCGTAGCAGGAGCCGACGACGTCAGCGGTTTCCAGAACACCGATCGTGCCGTCGTTGTCGATCAGTCGTTGTAGGAGCGACTCGTCGTCGACCTTCCCGCCCTCGATTCTTTCGAACCAGGTGCGGGCCGCCTCGGTGGCGTTGGGCACATCCTTCTTGAGGTTGAGTCGGATGTCGGTCGATTGGGGGCCGTCGGTGCACTGCAGCGAGACGGCCGATTCGGTGTCGAGTGCGGCGGGCCCGACGCAATTCAGCCCCATGGCGGACAGTGCCTTTGACGCGGACTCCAGGGAAGCCTGGCCGTCACTCGACGACTGGGTGGAGTTTGCTGAGGTGTTCCCGGTCGAGTCGGAATCCGAATCGTCGCTTCCGCAGGCGGTCAATGATGCGGCGATGATACATCCGAGCCCCACCGGGACCACTGCTTTTCGGAAACGTGACGCCATCGTCTGTACCTCCCGTTGTCGTGGATCACACTGTGTCGTCGATCAAAACAGCGTTCATCTTCGTATCACTTTCAGCAGCGCAAGACCATTCCGTCGTTTCGGGTGGCTGAGGATTCCGAAGGCCGCAAGGCCACACCCCGGCGGTCGCGGGGGTGTGGCCTTGTGCGGTGTGAAGTTGTTGTGGCGTAGGCTATTCCGCCGCGACAACCTTGTCCTTGACCGTCACCTCGATGGTGTCGGTCGCGGGGTCCCAGGTGATCTTGCCGTTCTCGAATGTCGACTGTTTGAGTCCGCCTTCGTCGGTCTCATCGCTCGTCGGTGCGCCGAGTGGGCCGGTCGAGCCGCCCTTGCCCGACTCCGACGGCACGCCGGTGTCGTCGCGCTTGACGTTCCAGGCGTCGCGGATCTTGCCCCAGGTGATGAAGGCGCTGTCCCCGGTGGAAGAGATCACGCCGCCGTCGAACTGCTGGAAGGTGAGTCCACTGTCGCTGGTGCCGGAGGCATCGTCACCGGTGAGCGGCTTGCCCAGATCGGCCCTCTGCTGGTCGGTGGCGGCGGTGAACTTGGCCGCGATGGCGCCGGTGAGGGTGACCTCGGTGCCGTCGGCGGATTCGAGCTTCACGTCCTCGGCGGCCGAGGCGTTGCCCGATGTGTCCGTGGAGGCGTCGGTCGAGGCCGATACCGACGAGGTTGCCGATGATGAACTGCTGCTGTCGTCATCGTCGTCGCTGCACCCGGCGATGATGAGTGTGGTGGCAGCAATCGCGGCTGCGGTTGCGGCTGAGCGTCGAAAGACCTGATGCATGAAATCCCCTACGTGTTCCGGTCGATCTGTCGGTCGGGTCCGCACGGCTGCGCGAACCCCCGGTGATGGTACGTCAGCAAACAAGAAAGTTGGAGATATTAAATAACGGCGTGTTGTGTTATGGCGATGGCCTTCGGGTGGGCCGTGCCGGCCACCCGACCAGGGCCTACAGGGTCCAGGGTGGCACGATCCGGTCGCCGGACCGTGTCGACGCCGTCAGTCCGACGACGGTGGTCACCCACAGTTGCGCCTGCTCGTCGGAGTCGTTGTCGAGGCGGATGTCGATGCCGGCCGGGGCGAAGATCACCGATCCGGGTGCGAGGCACGTCGGGGTGCCGTCGAGGGTGACGGTGGGGGTGCCGGCGAGAACGAGAAGCACCTCCTCGTGGTCGATGGTGTGCGGTTGTCCGTGGGTTCCGGCCGCGACGGTGGTCCGCCACGCGCACAGTTCGGTGCTGCCGGACGACGGCGCTACCAGCGATTCGAATCGGGCGCCGTGCAGGTGGTGCGGTCGCGCGTCGGCCATGGTGAGAACTGGCATGCCGGGATCCTTCCGGGAGTGGCTGAAGTAGATAGACAGTCAAACTGACTATAATTAAGTCAGTTAAACTGTCCATATGTCAAGGGATCCGGTTCACGCGGAGGAATTGTCGCTGCTGCTGATGCGGGCCGGTTCCGCCGTCGCCGAACGGATCAACGGCGCTGTGGTGGCCGCCGGCCATCCCGGGCTGCGGCCGGTGCACGGGCTGGTATTCGCGCGGATCTCCGGCACCGGTGCCTCGGTCAACCGGATCGCCGAACACCTCGGCATCACCAAACAGTCCGCCTCGGCCATCGTCGACACGCTTGTCCGCAACGGTTACGTGCATCGTCGGCCCGACCCCACGGATCGACGCGCCTCGATCATCGAACTCACCGACCAGGGGCGGCAGGTCACGCTCGCCGCATCGCGGGCGGCGGCGGCGGAGGTCGCGCGACTGGAGGGCAGCTGGGGCCCGGACGCGCTGCACTCGTTCACCGAGATGCTCGACGACCTCGCCGCGGAGGCCGGCCCCCGGCCGGTGTGGTGACCGGGGGCCGAGCCGTCACATGATGTCGCGAGGGTGCATGCGCTTGGGTGCGCATTGCAGCACCGACATGTCCCAGGCCACGAATCGCCGGTTTTCCACCGGTTCCGAGTACAGGTCATCGACGGCGGCCTTGCCCAGGTTATGCGGTCCGACGATCCGGTAGCAGGACTGGTTGAAACTGCCGAACCACACCTGAATGAACAGCTTCGGGTTGAGCACCAGCTTCCACCAGGGGAGCAGGCAGCCGATCTCCCGGGCCAGCTCATCCAGGTAGATCACCTGCGACGGAATCGCTTCGGTGTGCCGCGGGCTGAGCGCGGTGAAGTGCTCCTCCCATGCCTTCTCGGCGGCGATCCTCCTGTCGAGATCCTTGGGCACCGAGAGCTTTCCGCTCAGCACCCGGGCGAAGTAGCGGGCCTGCATCTCGGCGCAGATGGGCACACCGCCGGAGAACGGCCGGGTCAGCCCGATGACCGCGGCGGTGCCGGCGTGCTCGGGGTGCAAGAAGTGCTTGTACAGATTGCGCACATTGGCGTCCTTGACGGTGAGATCGCCGAGGAACTGCTCGGTGCGGCGGTACCCGGTGCACAGCACGACGGCGTCGTAGTCGTGCGTGGTGCCGTCCTTGAAACGTACGGTGGCGCCGTCGGAACCGTCGATACCGGCGTCGTTGAGGACCACCTGTCCGTTCACCAGGCTCGGGATGAAGGTGACGTTCTTGGAGAAGATGCTGCGCTGGCACCAGCTGCCGTCCGGTTGCGAACGGTGATTCCAGGTGCGGATCATCTCCCAGTTCTCGTCGGTGTGCGGGGTGTTGAGATCGAGCATCGGTGGATCGGCCGGTGCGCCGAAGGGATTGAGTTTGGGCTGGGCGAACTCCTTGCCCAGCAGCTTGCGGACGACAGCCGCGACGGTCGTGGCCACGCCGTAGACCACGGACGCCGCCAGGAACAGGAACTTGGCGACGGCGCTGCGGCCCCAGAACGACTCGTAGACGAACGGGTATTCGCTGGAGCGGCGCAGCATCTCATGAACGTGCGAACGTACGGTGCCGTTGTCGGTGCTCTTGGTGCTGTTGAACACGCGTGGCAGCAGCCATGTGTACGAGCGGATCGACAGCGTGCACGCCTGCGCCACCTCGCCGACCTCACGGACCAGGTCGGCGCCCGATTCGGCCAGGCCGACGATCAGGACCCGCTTGCCGCGGAACCGCTCGGCGTCCCGGTACTCGCCGGAGTGGATGATCTCGCCGGTGAAATTCTCCAGGCCGGGGATGTCGCGGTTGGGGGTCTGGAAAGGCCCGGAGCACAACGCGATCGCGTCGAAGTCCTCGCGGGTCTCGGTTCCCGAGGTACGGGCGGTGACCGTCCAGCCGGACTTTGTGCGGGTGAGGTCGGTGACTTCGCTGCTGGATCGGATGCACTCCAGGATGCCGAACCTGTCGGCGTATTCTCGCAGATATTCCAGGTACTGGCTGCGGGTGTAGAACACGCGCTGCGGACCCTGATAGGGGTAGTCCGAGAAGGCCATCATCTTCATCGAGATGGTCAGGTACAGGCTGTCGTAGGCCTTGGTGGTCTGGTGGTGGTCGGTGCCCGCGACGTCCTGGCCCGCGACGTCCTGGCCCGGGTTGTCCTGGCCGGGGTTGTCCTGATCCACGTCGTCGCGATACCAGATACCGCCCGCGCCGCCGTTCTTGTCGAAGCAGACCACCTCGTGGCCTTCGTCGCGCAGTTGTTTGATGGTGGTCAGCCCCGATGGCCCGGCCCCGATGACAGCAACTTTCAACGTCACATCTCCTGACGGTCCCCATGGTCGCGGCGGCGATCCCCGATACGCCACCAGAATGTAGGTGAGCCTAACATTAATCACCGACCGGATATGGTCTGGGCCTGCGACTATGCCCAGGGATCCCATATGTCCGAATTGCCTGATATGTGCCATGGTTCCGAGGTCTGGCTACGCTCCGGTGTGAAATTTCCGGACGGCTTGATGCCGGTCGGGTATCCCGGATGGGTTCTATACCCCGGACAGCCCGTATGCGCCGATCTTGCGGTACAGCGAGCTGCGGGAGATTCCGAGCGCCGCCGCGGCCCGCACCCGATTGCCGTCGTGTTCGGCGAGCGCGGCGATGATGCTGTCGCGTTCACCGATCTCGAGCGTGGTGAGTCTGCGGGTGGAGGTGGTCCGGCAGAATCCCGGCAGGTCGCCGGCCTGGATCTCGCCGACCGGGCGGCTGCGCAGCGCGTGGATCAGTGCCTGGCGTAGCCGGGGGATGTTGCCCGGCCACGCGTACCCCCGGATGACCTCCAGCGCGTCCGGTCCGATCCGGCTTTTACCCTGCGGGGAAAGCTGTTTCAGAAGATTCCCGGCCAGTCCGGGCAACTCGTCGCCGCGCAGCCGCAACGGCGGCACCAGCACGGTGCGGTTCAGGTGTCCCAGCAGTGCCGCGTGAACGGCCGGACCCTCGCGCACGGGTTCGGCGGTGACCGCCACCTGGTAGCCGGCCCCGCGGGCGCGGTCGATGACGGAGGTGAGGGTGCCGAGGGCGTCCGGTCCGACCTTGTCGACGTGGCGGAGCACCAGCAGGCCCGCGCTCTCAGGCGTCCCGGGTGCCCCGACGTCGTCGAGATGCACCGCGTCAAGCACGATCACCTCCCCGAGCTCATACACACCCCGGAACGTGTCGGCAGCCAGTGTTGTTCTTCCCGAACCTGATTCGCCCAGAATCAACACGCCCTCATGCGCGTGGACGGCACGGGTGAACTCCTCTGCGGCGGCCGCCCAACCGGCATTGCCCGCCGAAGTGCCCGGGGTCCGCTCCGCGACCGGCCCGCGCTCATCGCCGGCCGGGCGGTCGGGGGTCCGTGGCCGCTGCGAGGTCCGCGGGCTGTCCGGGGATGCGGGCAGTGCGGAACGCTCGTCGTCGAACACAGCCACCACCCCGACGATATCGGGCCCGCAGGTGACGGGGTGGGCGCGCAGCCGGATCCTGCGGCCGTCCGCCAGAGGCATCGAATGCGCTGAGCTGTCGCATTTTTCGGCGAGATACTCGGCGAACTGGGTCACCTTCTGCTGGGCGTCGTCGCCGAGCAGCGCCCGGGCCCGGTCGTTGAGCATCACCGTCCCGCCCGCACCCGGGGTGGGGCCGGACTTCCCGACGGCCACCACCGCGTGGCGGAATCTGTTGTCGGCGCGCAGAAATGATTCGAACACAGCACGTTTGGCCTGGCTCCGGTCGTACAGCAGGTTGCGGGAGATGTCGGCGGCGGCCGACCGTACCAGCGCGGTGACCAGTGGATTCCAGCTCTCGGCCAGGGTGCTCACATCCAGGACACCGGCCACCCGCCGGGTCAGCGGGTCGATGACAGGCGCCCCCGTGCAGGCGAACTGGACCAGTGACTGGGTGAAGTGCTCGGAACCGATGACCGTGACCGGTGCACCGACCTCGAACACGGTACCCACCCCGTTGGTGCCGACCCCGCCCTCGGCGTAGGAGTATCCGCGTGCGAACTCCACCCGGTCCAGGATCCTGCCGACCGCGGGCGAACCGTCGCGCCGGTCGATGATGCGGGCCGCCGAATCGGTCAGCGCGATAGTGACCGGGATGTCGGTCATGTCGTCGGTGAGCCGTTCGATCACCGGCCGTGCGCAGCGTGCCAGTCGGGAGTCGAAGTCGATGTCGGCGTGATAGGTGGCGCGGTGATGATCGACGTCGACCCCGGCGGACAGGCTGCGCCGCCACGATGCCACAACCATATCGTCGACGCCGGCCGCGCCCTCCGGTCCGTACTCGAGGAAGTCGGCCCGGGCCGCGGCCACCCGCAGTTGTTGCCCATAGGTGTCGGACATCGTCGCCGGTGGCCTCCCTTCGTGACCGGTCGTTCCGGTCGTCGCCGGGCGGCCCACCGGATGGGCGTGCCGCCGGTGTGACGTGGCGCACAACATCCGATTATCCGCCTATCGGTGCATCGCGCACCCATCCGAACGGTCAGTCCGGATGTCCCAGATTGGGACACCACGGCGTGCTGAGACACCGCGAAGATCGTCCACTACGTGACCCGCATCACTCGAAGGAGAAGCCGCCATGGCCGATACAACATTGGACGCACTCGTCATCGGGGCAGGCGTCGCCGGCCTGTACGAACTGCACCTGCTGCGCGAGCAGGGACTGTCCGTACGGGCATACGACGCCGCGTCCGGAGTCGGGGGCACCTGGTACTGGAACCGCTATCCGGGCGCGAAGTTCGACTCCGAAGCCTACATCTACCAGTACCTTTTCGACGAGGACCTGTACCGGAACTGGAGCTGGAGCTGCCGTTTCCCCGGGCAGGAGGAGATCGAGCGGTGGCTCAACTACGTCGCCGACACCCTGGACCTGCGTCGCGACATCCAGTTCGACACCCGCATCGACAGCGCGGTGTTCAACGAGGACACCGGCCGCTGGCTGGTCACCACCGACACCGGTGACACCATCGACACCCAGTACGTGGTCACCTGCTGCGGCATGCTGTCGGCGCCGATGACCGATCTGTTTCCCGGGCAGAACGACTTCGCCGGCACCCTGGTGCACACCAGCCGCTACCCGAAGGAAGGTATCGACTTCGCCGGCAAACGGGTCGGCGTCATCGGCAATGGCGCGACCGGCATCCAGGTTGTACAGACCATCGCCGACCAGGTCACCGAGCTGGAGGTGTTCATCCGCACCCCGCAGTACGCGCTGCCGATGAAGAACACCCCGTACGGCCCCGAGGACGTCGCCTGGTACCAGTCCCGGCTCGAGGAGTTCCGGCAGAACCTGCCCAACACGTTCACCGGGTTCGAATACGACTTCACCGACACCTGGGAGGAACTGACTCCCGACCAGCGCCGCGAGCGCCTGGAGGAGATCTACGCCGGCGGATCGCTCCAGCTGTGGCTGGCCTCGTTCTCCGAGTTGTTCTTCGACCCCGCGATCGCCGAGGAGATCTCCGAATTCGTGCGCGAGAAGATGCGGGCGCGGCTCAA
Source organism: Gordonia pseudamarae (assembly GCF_025273675.1). Lineage (NCBI taxonomy): Bacteria > Bacillati > Actinomycetota > Actinomycetes > Mycobacteriales > Gordoniaceae > Gordonia > Gordonia pseudamarae. Next base: position 179,441 of record NZ_CP045809.1, read on the forward strand.
GGATTCCGACCTCATCGAGTTGCTCATCCCCACCGACTACAGCTTCGGCAGTCACCGGGTTCCACTCGAGTCCGACTACCTGGAGGTGTATCACCGCGACAATGTGACCGCGGTTCCGGTGCGCAACAACCCGATCGCCCGCATCGTCCCGGAGGGGATCGTGCTCGAGGACGGCAGTCTGCACGAACTCGACGTGATCATCATGGCCACCGGGTTCGATGCCGGCACCGGGGCGCTGACCCGGATCGACATCCGTGGCCGGGATGGACGTTCGCTCACCGAGGACTGGGGTCGCGACATCCGCACCACCATGGGCCTGATGGTGCACGGTTACCCGAACCTGCTGACCACCGCCGTCCCACTCGCGCCGTCGGCGGCGCTGTGCAACATGACCACCTGCCTGCAGCATCAGGCCGAATGGATCTCCGAGGCCGTCAGGTACATGCGTGCGCACGGCAAGTCGGTGATCGAACCGACCGCCGAAGGGGAGGAGGTCTGGGTCGCGCACCACGACGAAACGGCAGGTGCCACCCTGTTCAGTCGGACAGATTCTTGGTACAACGGTGCGAACGTGCCCGGAAAGCCGCGCCGCGTGCTCTCCTACACAGGCGGGGTCGGCGCCTACCGGCAGGCGACGCTCGATGACGCGGCTGCCGGCTACAAGAGTTTCCAGTTCAGCTGACCAGCCCCCGACTTCTGTGAAGGGATTTCCGATCATGACCAGTGTCTCCCAGGCAATCGATCGCACCGCATTCGGTTCGGCCGCCGACGCCGTCCTGGCCGCGGCCACCGAAGGCGATGCCCGTGTCCCCGGCGTTGTCGCGATGGTGACCGACCGCAGTGGCAACCTCTACGAGGGGGCCGCGGGTGTGCGCCGTGTCGGCACCGACGACGCGATCACCACCGACGATGTGTTCGCCCTCTTCTCCACCACCAAGGCGATCACCGCGACGGCGGCCCTGCAACTCGTCGAGGCCGGTCGGCTCGATCTCGACGCACCGGCAGCCGAATACGCGCCCAAGATCGGTGAGCTGCAGGTGCTCGAAGGGTTCGACGACGCCGGCAACCCGGTTCAGCGCGCACCCAGGTCGCAGCCCACCACCCGCCAGCTTCTCACGCACACAGGCGGTTTCGGATACGATTTCTTTGACGTCAACTACTGCCGGCTGGCCGTGGAACACGGCCAGCCCAGTGTCATCACCGCGACGGCGGCCGCGCTCGACACGCCGCTGCTGTTCGATCCGGGTGAGCGCTGGCAGTACGGCAGTAACCTGGACTGGGTGGGTCAGGTCGTCGAGGGGATCGTCGGTGACCGACTCGGAAAGGTATTCGCCGACAAGATCTTCGCCCCGCTCGGCATAGAGAATCTGAGTTTCGAGCTGCGCGCTGACTTCCGGCCGCGGCTGGCGCAGATCCACAGTCGCGCCGACGACGGTTCGCTCACCCCGATGGATCTGGAACTGCCGTCGCCGCCGGAGGTCGACATGGGCGGCCACGGCCTGTACGGCACCGTCGGCGACTACATGAAGTTCATCCGTATGTGGCTCAACGACGGTGCGGGCGAAAACGGCCGGGTGCTGGCCGAATCGACCGTCGAGATGGCCTTGCGCAATCATCTCGGCGATCTTCCGGTGACCGCGCTGCCCGGAGTGATCCCGTCGTTGTCCAACGACGCCGAGTTCTTCCCCGGGCAGTCCAAGTCGTGGTCGCTGCCGTTCATGATCAACAACGAGAAGGCCCCGACCGGACGTCCTGCGGGTGCGCAGGGCTGGGCGGGGCTGGCGAATCTGTTCTACTGGATCGACCGCGAGAACGGCTACGGCGGCTACTGGGCCACCCAGATCCTGCCATTCGGTGACCCGACGTCGTTCACCAGGTACCTCGAGCTGGAGACTGCCCTGTACGACGCTCTCGGCTGATCGATTCCACCATTCGGTCCCCACGGCATAGGTGCTGCCGTGGGGACCGTTTCGGCGTGTCGGTCAACCGAATGCTCTCCTTCGATCAGCTGACGGCCTCTGGTATGACGACGAACACCTAGGCAGCGGTCGTAGTGTTCCCCGTGACGAGGAAGTGCGCACCTTCTACGCCTACAACAACGGGTACAGCTACCGGGTCAGTCCGGCCGGCCTGCAGATCCGGAACCCGTGGGGCACCGTCATCTCGCAGGAATACTGGTAGTACCACCGGCAAACCGGCCGGTGACCGACCACTACGCGTACTTCTGCACGTGTGGCAGAGCGTCTTTCGGGGTCTTGCCCTGGAAGCCCTCGCCGATGGCGGTGAGCTTCCAGTCGCCGCCCTCGCGTTTGATCACCGCCATCGTCACACCCGTGAACGGCATCCCGCCCCGCAGGGTGTAGCGGGCCAGCTCGGCGCCGGTGGTCATGTCGACCAGGCGGCAGTAGGCGTTGTCGACCTCCTCGAAGGTCTGGCCGCGGTAGGAGGTGACGATGAAGACGAGGGCGTCGATGCTGGGAGCCACGTTCTGCAGCGCGACACTCACCACCTCGTCGTCGCCGTCGCCCTCACCGGTGAGGTTGTCGCCCGAATGCTGGATCGAGAAGTCCTCGCTCTTGAGGTGACCGAAGTAGACGACATCGGCGCAGCGGCCCTGCGAGAACATCAGCACCGACGCGTCGAGGTCGATGGAACTGGCGCGGCTGCGGCCGAACATCGATTTGGCCTGCGCCGGATCCCAGCCCAGACCCATCTGCACGTCGGTCAGTTTGACGCCGCCGTCCTTGCGTAACGTCACCTTCTGCCCCTTGACGAGGCTGACCGGCCGGTTCTTGCTCAGGTTGACCTCCGGCGGAGCTCCGGCGGCCGCGGGCGGAGCGCCGTAACCGGCCGGCGGCGGGAACGACTGCGGCGGCTGGTAGGACGACTGCGGCGGCTGGTACGACGGCGCGGGCGGTTGCTGATACGGCGGCGCGGGCGGCTGCTGGGCCGGTGGCTGCTGGTAGGACGGGGCCGGCGGCGCGGCGGGTGTGTCGTCGACGCTCACACCGTGGTCACGGACCAGGTCGGCGAAGCCACCCGCATAACCCTGCCCGACCGCCCGGACCTTCCAGTCCGCGTTACGGCGATAGATCTCCAGCGCGATCACCACCGACTCCGACGAGAGCTCGCCGATCGTGTACGAGTACAGCTCACGGCCTGAGCTGTCGCCGACCCGCGCGGTGGGCGGTGCGAACCGGCCGAACGACGACGTCGCGTCGTCGAGGGTGATCACGGCCCGGACGGCATCGATCTCGGCAGGGATCTGGCCGGTGCTGATATGCAGTTGCGACAGTCCGGCACCCGGCAGCAGGCGCACACCGGGACCGGTGGTCTGGTTGTAGAACACGAAGTCGTTGTCGGTGCGCACCTTGCCGGAGGCGGTGACCAGCAACGCGGACACATCCGCCGAGGCGCCGACGTCGATGGAGACGATTACCTCGGGTGTCGGCAGCGGGGCATTCTGGCCCTTCGACAATGCGGTCACGGTGGTGGCTCCCTCGGGTGTCGGCGCGCGGGTGGTTGCCACCACCCTAATCAGGAATCGGGCATGTGCGGCGTGGTGGGTCGGGCGTTGCGGTTCAGGCGGCGCCCGTACCGGGTATCGCGGCGTGGAACCAGGACAGGATTTCCTCGCCTGCCAGCGCGCCGGCGGTCGCGGTGACCCGCACGTGCTCACGGTGGAATCCGAGCTCGTGCAGTTCGCCGTGCGCGGGCCGGATGCCGCGATCGGCGGCCTCGAGCATGTCGGCGTCGAGCAGGCCGTCACCGGCGGCGAGCACGGGCGCGTAGGCGTCGAGGGCGCCGTCGTCGATGAGGCGGCGGCGTACCTCGGCCAGCGCCGCGCTCTTGGTGACGGTGGCGGGCTGGGCGTAGATCTTGCGGCCCTGCTGGGAGACGGTCCAGCCGCGCTCGGCACACCAGCCCGTCCACTCCGCGATGAATCCGGCGGGCTGCCGTTCGGTGTGCACCACGATGTAACAGAACAGGTCGTCGGCGATGCGCAACTTCTTGACCCACGACCGGTCGATCCGCGACGTCAGTTCGGCTACCACCGTGTCGAGATCGGCGCCCGCATCCGACAGTTGGGCGTCGATCTGCGTCCGCCAGCGCTTGTCGTCCGCCCCGTCGGTGATGATCCGCCCACCGCTGGACACCACCGCGTACCGAAACGGGCTCCCCGGAAGCTCGATGCGCTTGTACTGCTTGGGAGTTCGGGTGGTCACCGGAACTACGGGGGCCGTCGCGGCCAGGTTGCCGAGCATGTTCACCGCGTCGGCGGTCATGTACGACAGCGGCGCGTCCTCATGGATCTCCACGCAGCGCAGGTCGAGGCGCCCGAACTGTTCGGGGCCCATCGCGGCCTCGGAGAAGATCATCGTGCGGTCCAGGTCGGTGGCGATCAGCGGGATGGTCACTCGGTGCTCTCCTTGATCAGTCCGACGCACGAATACGCCAGCCTGTCGACGACTTCGACGGGCACTTCACGCTGGGCGGCCAGCAGCCGGATATGTTCGTGTTCAGGGCGATCGGGCGCGTCGACGAGGATCTTCCTCGGCACCCGGCGCAGCAGTACGCGGGTGGTTTCGCCGACTCCGGGTTTGACGAAATTGATCGATCCCAGGCCGTACCGATGCTGGACCTGTTCGATGGACCGCCAGCCCGCCCACGTCGGCTCCCGATCGGTGGCCAGTACCTGGGCGCACTGGTGCGCGGCGGCCTCCCGGACCGCGGAAAAACGATCGGTGACGGTGTCCAGCAGTAGATTTGACATATCATAGGGGGCCAGCTCGCGGTAGAACTTGGCGCCGTGGAACTCACCGGGACCGATGTGGTCGCTGTTGAGCACGGTGCGCGACACCAGCCCCGACACCGTCGAGTTGAGGCACGCCGAGGCGATGAGGAAGTCGTCGCGGGTGCCGAAGGTGCGCACGCAGTACCCTGGATCGGCCAGGACGGCCAGATCGTCGGACAGCGCCGGGCCACCCGCCGCGGCGTATCCGGCCAGGGCCGCGCTCAGTTCCCGGGCGATGGCACCCTTGCCGGTCCAGCCGTCGACGAACACCACTGACTCCGGGCGATGCCGACCGGTGATGTAATCGAGTGCCACCGAGTCGATTCCGCGATCCCGCACGATCGAGATGGTGTAGTGCGGCAGGTCGAGCCCGTGTATGCGACCGGCCCAGCGGCGCATCAGGATGCCGACGGGGGTGCCCGCCCGGGCCAACGACACCAGAGTCAGGTCGGTGCCGCGGTCGGCGATCAGCAGATCGGTGACGGCACCGATGGCGACGGCCAGGCGGTCGGCGCTCTCGGACAGCGTCGTGCGAAACAGCTTCTGGTACTCCGCGTCGGGCTGAAACTCCACCGGCAGCGACTCCGCGTAGTGCGCCCGACCCGACTGGATGGCCTTCTCCCGGTCGGCGATGGCGCCCTCGAGCGCCACGTGTGAGAGGTCCTTGAGCAGCCAGGTCACCTCGTCCGGGCCGTACGAGCCGAACTCCGGGCCGGACAGGGGCGGTGTGGTCGGTGTGCTCAACGGGCCACCTCCCGGGACATGCGCAGCGACCGTTGGGAAGGCGTGTCCACCACGACCACGACCACATCGTGCCCGGAACGGGTGAGGACGTCGGTGAGGCCGCCCGGCGCGTACAGTTCGTCGGTGTCGGCGGGCCGGTCGCACACGAAGACCACCTGCGAGGCGCCGGGATCGGCCGCCTCCCCCGGTGCCAGCGCGTTGTACAGATACCGTTTGGCGGTGTGGTCGCCCTCGGGGGCGGGGAACTCGAAGCCGCGCCGCAGCGGATATCCGGGCTCGTCCAGGACGTACGCGGGTGAGCGCGTCGAGGTTTGGTAGGTCACCGAGAATCCCTCCTGTGCAAGATGTTCGGCAACGCAGAGTGGCAGGTACATGAACTCCTCGTGCCCGATCACCACCACCGGCGACGCCGGATCGAGCGGCGCCGCCGCCGCGCTGCTCACCGCGACGGCGGCCTCGTCGAACGGTGCGGCGTCGGCGCGGAGGAACCCGTGCCGACCGCCGTCGGGGACGCCGGCCGGCCAGGGCGTCCGTACCGTGGTGAGCCGGCCGGCGACCGGGCCGGCCGGGTTGAGTCGCGGTGCGGCGAGTCCGCACACCTGCTCGGTGAACCCGGCCGGCAGGTCGATGCTTCCGTGCGCGAGGGCCACGAAGTCGACCCGCACCCCCAGCCGGTCGGCCTCGGTCTCGCACTGTCGCCGCTGCCCGGCGTCACGCATGTCCACCAGCGAGGCCACCACATAGAACGGCCGCGGATACTGCTCGTGCAGGGCCGCGATGGCCTCCAGAGCCGTTGCACCGGTGGATATCTCGTCATCGACCAGAACGAGGGGCACCTCGGTGGCGGGATCGTCGGGGGCGAACAGTGCGGCGTCGGTGGGTTCGATCAGGTGGGTGGTGGCGTGCGAATGCCCCTCCTCGAACGTCGCGGTGACCGTGACCCCGTCGCCGCGCCGGCGCGTCGAATGCAGGTAGCAGGCCGCGCCCATCCGGTCGGAGACGCAGTGTCCCAGTCCGGTGGCGGTCTCGGCGAAGCCGAGTACCGTTGCCGTAGCGGATAATTCCGTCCCGATGCGGTCGACGACGAGGTCGGCGAGCCGGTCGGCGGCACCGCGTACCAGCGCCGGGTCGGTGGGGATGTGCTTGCCCAGCACCGTCGACACCAGCAGATGTGCCCGTTTGGGATTGCGGCGCAGGCCCAGACGCACCAGGTCGCCGACCCCTTCACCCTCGAGCCGTACCGCGAATGCCTCGCCCACCCAGGTCCGGCCGGTATCGCGATCGATCCCGGCGCTCACGCCGGAACCAGCGCCGTCAGGAGGTCGACGAAGGTGATGTTTGGATTGGTCACGCCGAAAACATGCGCCCGGTCGAGCACTGCCTGTGCCCAATGACGGTGCGGTTTCAGTTCATTCATCTTGTTGCGGTATGTCGACGGACGCACGCCGCCAGCCTGCCCGCCGATGATGTCGACGGCGTCGTGGTACTCCTCGTGGGTCACCGCCGAAAGGGCGTGCACAGCCGCGACGTGGGTGGGATGGATGACGGTCTTGCCGTGCATGCCGTTGGCCCGGTCGAGCGCGATCTCGCGTAGCAGCCCGTCGATATCGCGGCTCACCAGATGCTGGCGGAACAGCACCGCGTCGTGTTCGGCGAACGGGGTCTGCCGCAGCGTCGGCCGGAACAACCGTTCGTGGTCGGCGAAGTACTCCCACACCGGGCCGGTGACCACATGCCCGGTGCCGTCGCACCGGCCGAGATAGTTGATGATGCTCGCGATTGCGTCGGCGGCCACCCGGACGTCGTAGATGGTCAGGTCGCGGTCACGGCGGATGCCGAACATCCCGCACATGTCCGTGGCGCCGATCCGCACGGCCAGCACATGCCGGCGATAGGTGTTGAGGCACTCGGATATCCGCGCGAGTTCGGTGTCCCGGGTCTCGCGGTGCACGATCTCCGGTGACTCCAGCACCGGCATCGCGTAGAGCTTCTTGTCGAGCACCTGCGAGGCCCGCGTCACGGCGTCGAGCCAGTCGTGGGCGGCGGCCGCGGTGAATTTGGGCAACACGAAGCCCGACAGCGCGGTGCGGCCGGCACCCAGTTCGGCGGCGATCTTCGGGATCCGTTCCGGGCTGCGGGTGCGCACGAACAACAGCATCGCCGCGGCCGGTGTACCGGCCAGCTCGTCCAGGGCCGCCACGGCGCAGGCGGCGGCGTGATCCTCGTCGTGATCGGCGACGGCGTCCTCGAGGTCGATGACCATCGAGGTAAGCCCGCCGGCGAATCGTCTGCCGATCGTGCCCGCCAGATCGTCGCGGTCACCGGGGACGTACAGCGTCGCCCCCAGCGCCAGCGCCAGGACGCGCGTGGCATCGTCGTGCCCGACCGGCCGGGGGCGATGCAGGAACAGGTGATCGATCACGTCGTCATCGAGATGGCGGAAGTGCCGGAGTCGGGGCGTGCTCATGTCTTGGCGAGTTGTCCTCTCATGCGGTCGATGATCTCGGTGATCCGGGCGTCGACCGCGCGCAGCTCGGTCCAGTACGCCCAGTAGTCGGAGTGTATCCGAGTCAGTAGAGTGGTGGCCCGGTCGATACGGTCGCCCTGAGCGTCGAGCACCGAGCCCCAATCGTCAACCAGTGCGTGATTGACGGCAAACTGTTGGGCGTCGCGCAACCGGAATCTCACCTTGCGTTCGTGTCCTGCGGGATCGGCGCGTACATCGCGCAGGGTGCGCAGCCTGTCGAGCACCTGATCGACCGCCCGTTCGGCGGAGTCGAGATGCTCGCGCGCCCGTCCGGCGTCCTCGATCGCCACGTCAGGGTCGGTGCGCACGTGCCGGCGGGCCTGCTCGACATCGTCGCGGGCGTCGGTGAGATGGCGGTCCACCTCACGCCGGTTGTCGCGTAGATCGGCCGAGCAGGCACTGCTGAACTCGCGTAGCAACCCCGACAGCGCATCGGGCAGGGCACCCGCCCGGTTGCCGATCGCCGACATCCGGGTTTCCACCGACCGAATGACCCGGTCGGCCTGCTCGGGCAGCGTCACCGCCTCGGTGACCGCCGCCCGCAGCCGGTGCGCGTTCGCCGACAGGGCCGCGGCCGCACGCCGCCGCTCGGGAAGAGTGGCGGCCACCTCGAGCCGTGACAGACCCTCACGCACCGTGCGCGCGGCCGACTCGACCGAACGGAGCCGGCGGATCCCGTCAGGTGCCCGCTCGAGTTGGGCAAGACTCTCGTGGGCGGCCACCCTCGCCCGATGAGTCTCCTGGTGGGCGAGGCTGCCGGCCCCGGAGGCCGCGGTCAGTTCGTCGTGGTGGTGCTGGGCGAAGCCACTCATATCGGTCGAGAGGGCGTCGATCGCGGTGGTGCAGGCGGCGATCTCGGCCGCTGTCGGTGGCGGGGTCCGGTCGCGCGCCCCGGGGTCGGGCGTCGCGGTGAGTCGCAGGTACTCGGTGACGATCTGCAGTTGCCGGTCACGCAGCGACTGCCAGTCGCGGGTCGTCCGCGTGTTCGGGTCGAGTTGGCGGGCCAGCCCGACGGCGATATCGATCTGTGAGAGTTGGCGCTCGGAGTCGAGGAACTTGTCGGTCAGCGCGTCGAGCTGTTCGCGGGTGCGCGACTCCTGCGCGCGCGTTCGGCCCCCGAACATGCGTCTGACGAAGTTCCCGGCCACGGCACGATGCTATCCAATGCCCGGTGCCCGCCCGGAGTGCCACGTGCGGGCGCCGTCGATCGGACAGTCGACGCGACCTGCGGGTATCGGTCCCGCACTGTCCTCAGACGCCTGTGGGTATGTCACTATCGGGATTGTGCAACTGGTACAACGATCCAAACGGGTACTCGAAGCGCATCTGGCGGGTACGTCGGTGCGTGCGCTGAGTGGCTCGATGGTGGCCTACGAAGGTCAGGTCACATTCAAATCGGCGGGTTTCGGCGGCGGCGCGGGCGTGGTGGCCGGCCTCAAACAGAAGGCGACCGGCGAATCGCTGTCGCTGATGGAATGCACCGGGCAGGGCGTGGTGTACTTCGCGCACGACGCCGCGGAGGTGTCGATCCTCGACCTGAACGGGGAAGCACTGCAGGTGGAGTCCGAGCAGTTGATGCTGCTCGCCGGAAACCTGTCCACCAATGTCACTTTCGCCGGTGTTCGCGGTGCGAGCAGCGGCCAGGGCCTGTTCACCACCACCGTGAGCGGGCACGGGCAGGTGGCGCTGCTCTCGCGTGGCGGTCCGCTCATCCACCTGGAGGTGAGTCCCCAGTACCCGCTCGTCGTCGATCCGGACGCGTTCGTGTGCGCCCGGGGCCAGCTCACGCAGTCCTTCGACACCGACGTGTCGTGGCGCACGATGGTCGGGCAGGGCAGCGGGGAGGCGTTCTCGCTGCGCTGGGCCGGTACCGGCGTCGTATCCATCCAGCCGGCCGAACGATAGGAGGGCGAGTGATGTTCACAGCGGTCAACAGCAAGGTCGTCTCCGTCAACCTGGCGCATTCCGGGCCGGTCGTCGCGCGGCGCGGCGCGATGCTCTTCTACACCGGCCAGGTGCACTTCCAGCCCCACCAGGTGCCCGGCATGGGTGGCGGCGCAGGAGGTTTTGGGGGCGGTGGCGGATTCGGCGGCATGGCCGGGCGCATGCTCTCCGGCGAACACGAGGCGACGATGATCGCGCAGGGCAGCGGCGTGGTGCACTACGGATTCCGCGGCATCGAGGCGCTGGTGGTGGATCTGGGTTCGGTGGGCGGGCAGATGCGCGTGGAGGCGTCCCGGCTGCTCGCCTACACCGCGGGCGTTCAGGCGTCGGTGGTGTCGGTGGCCTCCGGGGCGGGCGGCCAGCCGGGCGGCGGTGGCGGCGGCCTGTTCGGCGCGCTGCGTAACGCGGCGTCGGGTGCGATGACCGGTCAGGGCATGTTCACCACCCAGTTGATGGGTGCGGGCAGCGCCGTCCTCCTCGGGCACGGGGGCATCTTTGAGTTGCCGGTGAATCCGAACCGGCCGGTGTTCGTCGATCCGCAGGCATTCGTCGCCTCCGCCGGTCAGGTCAGCTCGACGCTCAAATCGGCGATGAGCTGGCGCAATGTGGGCCGTGGCGGCGGCGAGTCCATGCAGCTCGAATGCACCGGACAGGGCGTGGTGTACGTGCAGGCATCAGAACAGAAGCTGTGAGTGGAGAATCGACTGTGAGCGTTTACAACACGGTGTGGAATCCGCACACCCTGCCCGCCGACGACAACATCGAGGGCAACCAGTACGCCTTCTCCATCGACCTGAACCAGCCGTGGTTCATGTCCAAGGGGGCGATGATCGCCTACTACGGGCAGATGCGGTTCACTTCGCTGCAGCACGGACTGCAAGGGCATCTCTTGCAGATGGTGGCGGAAAAGTTTTCCGCTCCTTTGCATTTGGTGGATTTCATCGTCGCCGAAGGTCAGGGCAAACTGGTCATCGGCGACCGCGGCTACGACATCAACGCCTACGATCTCGACGACGGCAATCTCACGATCCGGGCCGCCAACCTGCTGGCGTTCCAGCCGACGCTGTCGCTCAATCAGTCGATCGTGCCGGGCTTTGTCACCCTGATCGGCACCGGCAAATTCCTGGCCTCCTCCAACGGTCCGGTGATGTTTGTCGAGCCGCCGGTCCGCGTCGATCCGGAAGCTCTTGTGGGCTGGGCCGATTGTCCGTCGCCGAGCCATCACTACGACGAGGCGTGGGTCAACGACTTCATCGCCGCCGCCGGCCGGCGGATGGGGGTGAACTCGGGCGAGGAACGGCAGTTCGACTTCACCGGCGCCGGGACCGTTCTGGTGCAGTCGAGCGAGAAGGTCATCAACGACAGCTCGATCATCCGCTCGATCCAGGGGCAGCTGCCGGGATTGTCGGTTCCGGGGCTGCAACAGATCAACGCGCAGATCAGTCAGCAACTCGGCCAGCACCAGTAGCGCAGGGCGTCCCGTGGGACGTTGACCTCTGGGACGTTGACCTCTGGGACGTTGACTATCGAAGGGCTCAAATCCGGCGTCGGCAACGCCACCGTGTCGGTCCGATGTGGAACGATGCGAAGGTGTCTTCCGGTAATCCCTTTGGGCCTGGCCCCAGCAGCGGCGGCCCCGCGAGCAACGACGGCCGCGCGCGGTCGCCGTTCGGTCCGCCCGGTGGCGGCCCGGTCGGTCCGCCACCCGGCCCCTTCGGCCCCGGGCCGTTCACGCCCGCGGGCGGGCAGTCGCCGTTCGGCCCCGGGTCTCCGGGTTCTGGGTTTCCGGGTTCCGGGACGTCACCGGCCCCCGGTCCGGTGGGTGCGCCGACTACCGATCTGACCCCGGTCGGGCCGCCGGCCGCGCTGCTGGCGGTGGCCGGAACGCTGGCCGCCGCCGGGACCGTCGTGGGCGTGCTGTTCTGGGATCACTGGCAGGCCCTGATCGGCTGGCTGCTGGCCGGTCCCGTCGCGATAGGCGTGGTGGCCCTGTTCTCCTCGCGCGATACCCTGCGCCGTACGTCGGCGGTGTACCTGCGTCCCGGCTGGATCATGGCTGCCTATGCGGCGGTGATGGTGCTGGTCGCGGCCGGTGTGATCGTCGGTGCCTGCGGTTTCGCCATCTGGGTGGGACGCCGGTGAACAGGCATGGGATCCGGCTCCGCCGGTCGACGGGCGAACGTGCGCGTGCCCGCAGCTCAACCAGTGTGACGGGGCGGTTCGGGGTCGCCGTCGCGACGATCCTGGCCACATTCCTGGTCGTGCTCACCGGGGCACCCGCCGCGTTCGCCGCACCCGACCCCGGGCAGTCCGGGGTCGACAGGTTCGGCGCATGCGTGGCCGGCGGCGAAACCGGCCGTGTGCTGCTGCTGGTCGACGAGTCGCGCAGCCTCGCCTCGACCGACCCCGACGCCGCGCGCGTCACGGCCGCCCGATTCCTCACCGAACAGCTCAGCACCTACGCCGACGACACCGGGGCGTCCCTCGACGTGGCGATCGCCGGGTTCTCCGATACCTACACCGAGCGCAAGGGCTGGACCAGGCTGTCGAAGGATTCGCTCGGTTCGCTCACCTCGGCCCTGGACGGCTTTGCCGACCGGACCGGCGGCACCGACACCGACTATTGGCTGGCGCTCGACGGCGCACGCACGACGATGCAGTCCGGTGACGCACCGCCGTGCCGGATGATCGCCTGGTTCACCGACGGCGAACTCGACTTCACCATCCGGTCGAACGCCGACAAACCGTACGCGCCGGGCGTGTCCCTCAACACGGAGCAGGACCGCGCGACGATGGTGGAGGCGGCCAGGACCAGCCTGTGCCGTCCCGGTGGACTCGTCGACCAGGTGCGTTCGTCCGACATCATCACCGTCGCGATCGGCCTGGCGGGCAAGGACGTCGATGAGGCCGATTTCGATCTGCTCAAGTCCATCGCGACCGGCGAAAAGACCTCCACCGGTGCCTGCGGCGACGTGCTCAGCCCGGTGCCCGGCGACTTCTACCTCGCCGACAACATCGACGAACTGCTGTTCGCGTTCGACAAACTCAGCACGCCGGGGCAGCCGCCGCTGACCGATGAGGCCGGCGCGTGTGCGGTCAAGGTGTGCGACTCGGGCAAACATCGATTTGTGCTCGACTCGTCGGTCGGCAGTGTCAACATCCTGGCCAGCGCCGACCGCACCGGTCTGACCCCGGTGCTCGTGTCGCCGGACGGCACCGAAACGCGGATGGCCGCGGGCAGATCCGGTGATGTCACGGTGGGTGGAGTCGACGAAAACCCGACGGCCGGCACCGAGGGCGGTGATGTCACGGTGGGCGGAGTCGACGAAAACCCGACGGCCGGCACCGAGGGCGGTGATGTCACGGTGGGCGGAGTGAAGGTCGGCTACAGCTTCCCCGGCGACAAGGCCGTCGCGATCCGCATGACCAACCCGCGGGCCGACCAGTGGCGGGGTGCATGGGCCTTGGTGTTCATCGCCCCGGACACCGAGTCCGCCGCCAGGACCAGATCGCAGATTCATATCCGCGGCGATCTCGCACCCACCTGGCTCGGCCCGAAGAACACCGCCCTGCGCTCCGGTGACACGGTCGAGATGACCTTCGGCCTGCGCAACGGCACGGGCGAGCAGATCGAGCCCGCGGATATCCCCGGCACCGCGAGGCTGACCACCGAACTCGTTCCCGCCGAGGCACACCGGCAGGACGGGAGCGATTCGGTGACGATCGCGCGGGAGGTGCCCAAACGCGAGATCGCCGATGCCCAGCGGCTCGACCTGGGCTCGGTGGCCCCCGGCCGCGCCACGCTGCGGATGACCCTCGCGGTCACCACCGCTTCGGCCCGCGACCACGACGGCACCCTCGTGCCGGGCACCGCGCTGTCACCGTCGACGGTGGAGCTGCCGGTCACGATCGACCCGCCGGTCGGGTATCCGAAGGTCGGCGGCACGGTCGATTTCGGCACCTTCGAGGGAAACGGCACCGCGACCGCCACCCTCACGGTGACCGGTCCGGGTTGCGTCTGGCTCGACAAGAGCACGGTCATCGCGGCCCCCGACGGCACCGATGGCCTCGCCGTCACCTCCGATGCCCGCGCGCAGGACACGTGCGTCACGGTCGCCGACGGCGCCGAGGGCGGGATCACCCTGCGGCTGGCGGTGCCCACCGCCGTCAACGGCGATGTCAACGGCACTCTGCGGCTGCTGCTCGGACCCGACCGGGCCGGTGCCGAACCGATCGCCACCGAGGTGCCGTTCACCGCCGCATTGCAGAAGCCGCTCAACACCACCAGTTTCGCGATCGCGCTGATCGTCGGGCTGATCCTCGGCCCGCTCATCCCGCTGCTCGTGCTGTACCTGGCCAAATGGCTGACCGCGCGGATTCCGGGGCGGGCGTTGCGGGCCGAACAGATCCAGGTCCGCCTCGACGGGTCCGCGGTCACCCGTGGCGGCGCCCCGTTCGCCGTCCGCGACGACGAGTTCGTGCGGCTCGTGCCGGGTATCGTGTCGTCCACCCGTAAACTCGATCTCGGCGGGATCACGTTGCGGGCCCGGATCGGCCGGTCCCCGTTCGGTACCGGATATGTGGTGGCGAGTGCGCCGGGCATGGCCGGGGCCGCCGGCCGATCCGGTGACCGGACCGGCCCCACCCCCGACGCGCGGCTGCCGCTGGCCGTGCACAACACCTGGTTTGTGTTGCACGACCCGCGCGGTCCTGAACAGGAGGCCACCGTGGTCCTGCTGGTCGGCGGCGACGCGGGCCGCGAGGTGATCGACCGGCTCGTCGCCGACGTCACCGAATACCTGCCGCGGGTGTTGCCGCAGCTGCGCGCCGACGCGCTGCGCAATGTTCCCGAGGATCAGCGTCCGGCACCGCAGTCGGGGCCCGGAAATCCCTTCGGGGGCGGCGGATCCGGTGGCGGCGCGCCCGCGAACCCGTTCGGGCCACCTCCCGGTGGTCCGGGTTATGGGGGTCCCGGTTATGGGGGTCCGGGTTATGGGGGACGGGGTTATGGGGGACGGGGACATCCCGGGAACCCGCCGGCTCCCGGCACTCCACCCGGACCCACGGGCAGACCGAATCCGTTCGGGTGATGACTCTTTCACGTACGCATAACCAGGTGACCGGACCGGCCACCGCGAAGGGTTGAGGGACATATGAGGCGACTACTGATCGTCGGTTGCGGTGGCTCGGGCGGCGCGACGCTGGCTTACATGATGGATCAGCTGCGCTCGGAACTGGCCGCGCATGGCATCGGCCGGATTCCGGCCGGCTGGCAGTTCGTGCACCTGGATGTGCCGACCACACCGTCGCGGGTCGGGGGCGTGGGCTCGGTCCGCGATCAGGGCGGCGTGTACGTGGGGACCGGACCGGAGAGCGACAGCTACAAGGTTCTCGACAACGCGCTGTCGCAGCGACTGGCCGCCGGTCAACAGCTCGACACCATCGCCACCTGGGCACCCCGCGAACCCGACACCGTGTACACGCCGCTGTCGACCGGCGCCGGACAGTACCGGGCGCTGGGCCGGATGATCACACTCAGCCGCGTCACCCAGGTGCGCGAGTCGTTGCAGCGGGCCTGGGATCAGCTGTATCTGACCTCCACCGACACCGAGATGCGTTCGCTGCATATCCCGGGCGCCGGCGCCTACCGGCCCGACGATCAGCCGCTGGTGCTGGTCGTCTCGTCGATGGCGGGCGGGGCGGGGGCGTCGATGGCGCTGGACATCTGCCGCGTACTGACCCTCGTGCAGGGTGTGGACCCGCGACTGATGGCGGTGTTCATGGTGACCCCCGACATCTTCGAGACGCTGCCACCGTCCGCGGTCACCGGAACCCGGGCCAACGCGCTGGCGATGCTCGGTGAGATCGTCGCCGCGCAGACGGGATCGGCCCGCCAGTCGGATGTGGAACTGCTGCGGGCACTGGGCCACGAACACGGCGAGGGCGCTCGGATCCCGTTCGCGCGGGTCTTCCCTGTCGGCCGGTACGTCGGCGCGCAGCGCACCGTGTTCGGCGACGGCACCCCGGATGCGGTCTACCGGGGTCTGGGCCGCGGCCTGGCCGGCCTGACGCTGTCCGCGCCGGCGATGCAGCAGTTCGTCGAGTGGGATCTCACCAACGGTGTCGGCGACCAGGGTTCGCTGGAATATCTGGGCTGGGGCAATCGGCAGTGGAACAACATCCCCTGGGGCACCTTCGGTTTCGCCAGTCTGAGTATGGGCCGCGATCGGTACGCCGAATACGCCGCCCAGCGACTGGCGCGCAGCAGCGCCGACCGCCTGCTGCACGGTCACCTGCGTCCGGGCAACCCCGCCTCCGATGAGGAACAGGTCAACGCCGCCCTCGACAATCAGTGGGACAACATCTGCCGCAACCTGGGATTGCCCGGGGCGAGTGGAGCGACGGGAAGTGCCGGGGCGGGTACCGCGCAGTGGCTGTCGAATGTGGTGCTGCCCGCCCAGCAAGTCAACCAGCAGTCCTCGATGATCGTCAACCAGACGGTGCGCCCGCGGTTGGACGTCTCGCCGGGTGTCAACGGCGAACAGTGGGCCGGACAGGTGTACCGGGTGCTGGCCGAGCAGCGCGAAACGGTCAAGAGCGATGCTGCCTCGGCGGCGTACGCGATCGCCTACCATTGGCAGCAGCGGCTGGCCGATGCCCTCGAACGCGCGGTCACCCATGCCTTGGCCACACTCGGATTGCCTTATGCCACCGGCCTTGTCAAGCGGGTCTCGCGGATGCTGCAGGACGTGGTGATGCCCGAGGCGTACAACCTTTCGAGTTACACCCCCGCCGACGTCGTCGAGGCGACCCCTGAGGTCAAGCGCACCCTGTCCGCGTTGCGCGGCACCCTGGCCAGCCCCGGAGCGGTTGCCGATCAGGTGTTCTCCGGGCTGCAGGCCAACATCAACCAGCAGCTGTACGCCGCCCTGTCATACCAGATCTCCACCGCCGCAGGGGCACTGGTCACCGAGGTCATCGAGCCGCTGATTACCGCGCTCAACGAGTCGCAGTCGCTGCTGCGCCAGGCCGCGTCGACGCCGCGCCGCGAGGCGGGCCTGGCCCATCTGCAGACGGACGAGTACGCGGCCTGGCCGTCGGATGCCGACGAGCGGGTGTCCGAACGGTTCGCCGAGGCCGACAACGAGGTGATGCTGACCCGCTCCGGCGAGTTCCAGCAGCGCTACGAAACCGACCTGCCAAGTTCGGTCGGGCTGACCTCGGTGGACGCCCAGGCGCTGGTCCTGGCGGTGACCAGGGCCTCGCACCACGTGATCACCGGGTCGTGGACCACCGTCGGCGGCAAACGCCCGCCGAGCGAGCTGTGTCCGGTCGTCGAACGCACCACCGCGTGGGTGTCGCGGGCCTTTCCCCGCCACCCGGAGACCGGCGACACCCTCATCGCCGCACCCGCCGCGTACAAGGTGCACACCGCGCCCGGTGAACTGCTCAGCAGAGCAAGGGAATTCATCGCCCGAACGGGTGAGTCGTTCGATCGGTTCTGTGCGGTGTCGTTGCGCGAATACGTGACCGGCTCCGAAAGCAGGGTTCCGGAGACGGAATTGAACAGGCGCAGACAGGATCTGCTGCTGCGCTTCGGGGAGGCCGTCGACCTGGCCCGGCCGCTGGCGAGCGTCAACGAGAACGCCATGCAGGCCATCCACGGAGTGTCGGAGATGGTGTACCGCTACAAGTTCTCGGCGGCCCCCTTCCACGGTCTTGAGGTGGGCGACCGCCTGGGAACCGCGCTGGCCCAGCGCGGCAAGGTCGACAGCAACAGTGTGAGCGCCTTCGAGAACGCGCTCAGCGATGAACGCAACATCAAACGGATCGACATCTTCGGCTCGTACCCCAACTATTCGCCGCTGGCCTACGAGTCGGTCGTCGAACCCGCAGCCCGGCAGTGGCTCGCAGCCTCGCCGGCCGAGCGGTCGGCGTTCTGGACGTACCGCCGCGCCCGGCCGCTGGAGGCGAGTCTGCCGATGCATGAGGCCGAACGCCGCGCCATGGTGGCGGGCTGGCTGCTCGGGCGGGTCGTCGGCTTCGTCCGTACCCCCGAACCGCCGTTCGGCCAGCCGGTGCGGGTGTGGGACACCGATACCCGGCAATGGCTGCCCTTCCCGCACCCCCTGCTCACCCCGCCGTCGGAGTTCCTCGCCGACTACGACTGGCTGCCCGCGGTCCTCGAATCGGTGCTGCTGGCCATCGCGCAGTCGCATCAGCCACCGGTGATGACCTCGATGCAGCCCTACCGGGCGTTGCGGCACATCTTCGACAGCGCGCAGGAGAACTCCACCACCGGACCGGAAGCGCGCACCCTGCTCGCCGGGCACCGCAACCTCGCCGACTGGCTGCGCACCGGCGACTCGGGCACCGGACTGGCGTCGGTGGTCAAGGACACGGGGGAGGGGCTGGGCATCGATGAACGCGCCGAACGGGCGAGCGCCTACCTGCGCGACTACGCCGGTTTCGTCTCCCAGCACTTCATGGCGCCCGGTGACGCGGTCGTGGCCGGTGTCCCGCCCGCCCGCGGCGGCGGGGTGTTCTCGGTGATCGGGGTGCGCGCTCAGGCCGCCAAGACCCCGTTCTTCCGCGACCTCGCCCCCGACGTGTACTGGGCCGCGAACGAACTGCTCGCCCTGATGCCGTCCGCGGTGGCCGCCGCCAAACGGCCCCCGCAGACGAACGGCGCCGCACCCCTGCCCACCGCCCAGGGTGAGGACTGGTCGGCGCCCACATTCAGTTCGGGCTTCGAGGGTCCGCTCGGGGGGATGCTCTGATGGTGGCGTTCACCGTGTTCATCGCGCCGGGCGGCCGCACCGACGGCGTGCTGGCCGCCCTCGTCGACCTGTCAGCCGCGGGTATCGTCGACCGGTTCGCCTGGATCTCCGATCCCTCAGCCGACGTCCCGATCGAGGGGCTGACGGTCATCGAGGCGGGACGGTCCACCGATGTCCGGCTCGATCAGTTCGTCACCGCGCAACAGATCTCGCTGCTGCGGGTGTGTTCGCTGGTACCCGCCTACGAGGCCGAGCGCACCCTGTCGGTGCCCGCGGAACTGTCGGTGGTGTCGGCGCTGGCGACGGCGACGGCAGCCGCCGGCGTGGTGCGCATCCGCTGTCTGCTCACCGGGCCGCAGGGCTGTGCGGCCGATCTCGGCACCACCGTGGTCGAGGGCTGGCACAACATCATTGTCTCGCCCGAGGATTCGCGTGGACCCGATTTCGGCCGGGTGGCCACACCCGCCGATCCATCGCCCGCCGACATCGGCCGCACCGCCGCGCCGGTGGTGGCCGGCCTGTGCGGGTTGTGGACGGGCCCGGCACACGCACCCCTCGACGACACCGCAGTGCTTCCCGGACGTGTTGTCCGCCTGGCCCGTTCGTACTATCGGCGACTGGACGCCACTGCCGCCGAGGCGGCGCTGCGCCATCAGGTGCTCGCCCAGGACGGGCGGTTTCCGCTGCCCGGTGATCAACAACGGACCCGGGTGGTCTACGTCGACGACGTGGGTATGGCGGCACACACGATGGCGACGGCGTTGTGGCGCAAGCACGCCGACGTGCTCCGCGGGCCCAGGATCGCGTACGAAACCGAAACCGTCGACGCCCTCAGCGGTTGGGCGGCACTGAAGATGTTCTTCGGATTCCTCTGGGCGGCGATGAAGAACGCGCCATCGGCCTGGTACAACAAGGTGGTCGGCAATGCCGCGGGCCGGATGGCCGCACAGGTCCAGCAGGCGGTGTTCTCCGAGGGCAACGCCGCCTACGAGGTGGTGGTGCGTGGTCGCCGCGCAGACGGCGGCTACGCCAACTGGAACGAGATCGGGTCCGCCTCAGGCTATATCAGCGATACCATGGCCGCGGGTGCGAACTCCGGTCAGCAGCCGCTGCAGGAGGCGGCGGCCGATCTGTCCGGGGTATGGCAGGACTACGCCCGGGCGGCGATGACGCTCGGCGACGCCGGCGACCGCTCCGGTGAGCTCCCGCCGATCAGGGTGGGTGCGGCCCGTGGAATCCTGCCACGCGCCCAGGATGCGGTGCCCGGCAAGGAGTCCCGGTTCAGCGACATCCCCGGCGTGGTGGCCGCGGCAACCGGCTTCGACGGAGTCGACGCCACGGACCCGCTCGGTATCGGGGATCTGCGCCGCCGCCTGAGCGAGTTGCAGCGCGACCGGGACCTCGGATTGGGTGCCGCGTCGACACTGACCGCGCTGGGCCAGTGGCAGCGAGCTCACGCCCGCAGCTTCGGTGTGCAGGTCGGCGATCAACTCGCACATGCTTTCCACAACTGCAACCAGGAGGCGGCGCACCTGTGGGAGAAGCTGCGCAATGCCCAGCCCGCCCCGCAGGCGCCGGCCGGCGATCTGCGCCTGGCCCGGTGGGTGCAGGTGACGGTCGCGGTGCTCGTGGTGCTGGCCGTGGTCGTGGGCTACCTCGGCTACCGGGAGGTCATCGGGGTCTGGACGGCCGTCAGCATCGTCGCCGGATCGATCGCGGCCGCACTGACCTGTCTCGCCGTCGCCTTCATCAACATTCAGCGCCGACTGTTCGCACTGATCCATCAGCGCACATCGGTCACGAGCGAGCAGAGAATCGACCAGCAGAACCTGCAGACAGCACTGGCCGACCTGCGCAGGCTGTCCCGAGCGTACGGACAGTTCTTGTCGTGGAGCCGGGCGATCGGCGCCTTCCTGGCCGGACCGCTCGGTCCGGACGCACACACCGACGCCGACCCCGTGCCCATCGCGTGGGGCCTGCCGATGGCGGCGGGGCTGGGGGCGGTGGTGCCCGACGAGGCCGAGACGGCCACCGCCGCCGGCTATCTGCGCCGCGACCTATTCCGTCCGGGCTGGCTCACCGACTCCTGGGACAAGCTGCTCGCGGTGGCC
The DNA here is from genome assembly GCF_025273675.1 of Gordonia pseudamarae. NCBI lineage: Bacteria > Bacillati > Actinomycetota > Actinomycetes > Mycobacteriales > Gordoniaceae > Gordonia > Gordonia pseudamarae. The sequence continues at coordinate 200,342 of NZ_CP045809.1, forward strand.
GCGCCGCAGCAGTTCGGTTACGAGTTCGCCGCCACCACATCGCCATTGTGGACCGATAACGGGAGCGGCTCGGGGTCGGAACTGGATCGCTGGTCGTCGGATCTGTACAGCAGGGCCATCACCTCGACCGGCGCCGAACTGGTGTGGCAGGAGTCGCTCGGGCTGCTGGACGGTTCGCTGGCGGGCCTGACCGGGCGACTGGTGGGCAGTGTCTCCGTCACCGGCGGACCCCAGGTGTCGGTGGCCGACTTCCTGGCCGGGCTCGACCGTCCGGCCGCGCCCGCCGGTTCGTTCCCGACGAGCTTACTCACCGACACCGCGATCGCCGGATCGGCGGCCCGCGTGGTCACCGACATCCGGCACAGCTCCCGACTGGGTCTGGGCATCGTCTGTGCGGCAACCCAGTTCAGTGACGCATTGCGGCCCGACCAGATCCGGTCGGTGGCCGGCCCGGCGGTTCCCGATGCCGGCTGGGCCGCCGATGCGGGCAGCGCCCCCGATTCGGGCCCACCGCCGTTGTACAAGACCGGTGCGGACAGGGCGGGAACAGACAGGGCGGGAACAGACAGGGCGGGAGCCGGCCGGTCCGATGAGTTCCGGGCCCCGGACCTCGGAAAGGGATTTGAGTTCTGACATGGTGTCCGGTGATACTGACGGCAATCTGGACGTTCTGCTCAGGTGGTTTCGCGACGCGGCCGACCGCGGCCTGATGGTGCCGGAATCGAAACGCCTGACCGAGATCTCGCGCCACCCGGCGGACTGGTGGATGAGTGCGACCGATCCGGTGGAGCTCGCCTGGCGGCCCACCGTCGACCATCTGTTCCACCAGGTGCGCCTCGGGGTGTTTCCGGCGGCTGCTGTCGACTTCCTGCCCGACGCGTTGCGCACCCCGCCGGGGGTGCCACGTGTTCCGGAGGCCCCGGCGGCCGAGGACCGGATGCCGGCATCGGCCGCCGCGGCCGTACCCCCGATCGCTGAGCCCGAGTCCGAACCCGAACCACCACAGCCGGTTCCGGACCGTCGGACGCTGATCTTCCAGGCTCTCATCGACTGGCGGGCCGGGCAGATCGCGGCCGGAGTGGAGGGTGCCGAGGCGATCAAGGACATCACCCTGCGCAACCTGGTCAAATACAACCAGACCGGTGAGGACGTCATCCGGGTGAAACTGCCCGGCCAGGCCAAGGGCCTGGCCGCCGATATCGCCGCGGTGTTCGCCCGCTTCGCCGTCGACGAGCCGAGCACCACCGAACCGGCTGCCGGACAACGTTCCACCCCGACGAACCCGAAAGTAGCCACTCCGACAGCGACGACCCCGGTCGCGGCCGTGCCGACACCGGCCGCGCCCCCGGCACCCGTACAGCCCGCGGCGCCGGTCGACGGTGGCCTGCTGAACCTGACGCACCGCGACTTCTGCGACTATGACTATCCCGAGACCGATGTCGAACCGGGTCGCATCACCATCACCGGTGACGCCGACGGCGTCGCGCTGTCGTGGGATCCGTGGCCGGCTCAGCCGGGGGAGGTGGTGGTGTACCGGTTGGTGTCGGCCGACGGGTCGGGGGCCGCGCCCCCGACGGTCTACCGGCCCGAGGCCGGAGAACTGATCACCACCACCACATCGACAACGGCTGCCGACGGCAGGTTTCTGAGTTCGGCGGTGCGGCTGTTCGAGGTGTGGTGCCACGTCGGGGCCGACGTGTCGTCGGCGTGCGCACGACAACCGGTCAGATGGGCGGTCGGCCACGAATTGAGCCCGGTCGACTCGATGACGATCACCGAGGACGGTGGCCGGATCATCGGTCGGTGGACGGTGTTTCCGGGTACCCGTGCGGTGCGGGTGTACCGGATCCCGCTCGATGGCTCCGCGCCGCCCGCGAGCAACCCGCACAACCAGATCTGTGTGGATCGGCCCAACCTGACCGGTTTTGTCGACGTCGACGCCCCACGCGGTCTGCGTTTTCTGTACCGGGCGATCGCCGAGGTGGATCTGGCCGGCACGGTGCGGCTCTCGCGCCCGCGCCAGCAGGAAGTCCTCGTGCCCGTGGAACTGACACCCATCACGGACCTGCACGTGGAGATGGGCGATGACCGGAGCACCTTCGGATTACAGTGGACCACACCGGATTCAGGACAGAGCGTGCGCATCTACCGGTTCCCGGCCGAGCCGCCCGCGGGCCTGGACAGCGAGGACCGCGACGAATCGGTCATCGTCGCGGAGGGATTCACCGACGAGAAGCTGATCAAGGACCCGATCGTGGCCCTGGATCCGACGCGGTCGCAGATGGTCGGGGTGATCTGGCCGCAGGACTGGGAGCGTGCCTACATCACCCCGGTGACGGTGTCGAACGGCCGGGTGCGGGTCGGCGGCACCCGCGTGCACACCAGGCCGCTCGCGGCGGTGTCCGAACCGCGGATCGTCGAGCGTTTCCACACCCAGCTGGTCACCTTCGGCTGGCCCGCCGGGGCAGCCGCCGTGCAGGCCTTCGTCGGGTCGGTGTCGTTGTCGCCGGAGGAGATCTGCGCCCAGGAATATCCGTCGGCCGAGATCACCAAGGCGGTCCACGAAAGCGACGGTGCGCTCACCTTCCGGCCACGGCTGTTGCACTGGTCGGGATGTCAGGTGTGCCTTGTGCCGGTTGCCTATTCACGCGGTGAGACTATTCGCGGTGAGGTCGCCTCGCTGCTGTATCCGGGTCTGGAACGGCTGTCGTACTGGTTCGAGGCGGTGGAGCCCGGGTCTCGGCGGGTGCGGCTGTTCCTGCGGGCCGACAACGACATCGAGGCGCCGCCCACACTGGGGCTGGTCAACAATCCCTCCCGGTTACCGCTCGAACAGCACGACGGACAGCACATCGAGCTCGATTCCCCGGCCGGACCGGTGCCGCACTGCCGGATCGGCGGAGTGCTCCGGGCGGGCCGGGTCGTGCCCACGGAGTGGACGTTCGATATCGGCAGGCTCCGTGGCTATCTACGGTTGTTCGTCACCGGAGGCCGGCGGACACGCCAGGTCGCGCTCTTCGATCCGCCGCTACGGTTTCTGTACATCCCCGATCAAATGTCCCACAATCCTGTGTCCCAGAACCCCATGCCCCCGACGGCACCCGGAATGTGGGGATAGCGGTGATGGATATCGCGGCAGCCGGTAGTAGTAGCGGTGTCGCGCCGTCTCCGGCGGCGCAGTTGACCTACACCAGTTTCGACGACGGTTCCGGGCCCGGTGGATGGCAGATCAAACAGGTTGTGGGACAACTGCATCAAGCCGAGCAGGATGTGCTGATCAAGCGCATCCCGACGGTCTTCGATCTCGAACCGAGGCTGCCGCAATTCCCCACCCAGAATCAGATCGACTCGCGCCCAGGACGATTGAGCTACCAGATGCTCGACGGGTCGGGTGCCTACTGGCACACCGTAGATGCCGGGCGCGACGCGTCGGGACGTCCGGGCAATGTGTTCGCACATGTGGCCGTCGACCGGCGGCCGGTCGCTGCCCGCGCGGACCGGCCCATCGTCCGCTGGCGTTCGGCGGACTGGCTCATCCCCTACGGTCCGGTGAACGTCGCGGCGGCGACCATCGACGGGCAGGGGTTACCCCGGCCCAATCCGGAGATCAACCTGGTGTCGGCGGTTCAGTTCCTGCTCGGGCAGGCCATCGATCGGCAGGGGGTGTTCCGGGTGCTGCTCGACGCGGTTGCCCGCGCCCTCGCCGGTGGGCCGTCGGTGGTGCTGTTGACCGCCGACCCCGGTAGCCCGCAATCGGGCAGCCCGGGACAGAGCACCGCGGCCCGGTGGATCGCCGCGGTGAGTTTCTTTCTGCCGCTTTCGGTCGCACAACGATTCTCGTGGGCCACCCACGACGGACTCGAGTACGCCGAGGCCGACATCGGCCGGGGCGTGCATCTGATAGCGATGCCCAGGACCGCCGACCCCGAACCCGGACGTCCCACCGGTGCCGTCGTCATCGACGAGGCCGAGGTGCCCGACCTCGGTGATCTGGGCTCCACGCACGGGGTCGCCCGTGGCGAGGTGCCGGTCGGGTTGCTCTCGGTGCTCGCCGAGGGTGTGCTCGCCGACGAGCACATCGCGATCAGCGTGCTCACCCGCTGTGAGGAGGTGGCCGAGGAGTTCGCCGATGGCACGTTGACCCCGTTGTGGCCGTTGGCGATCGCAGTCGAAGAGGTTCCGGATCTGGCCGAGTTCCATGCCGATGCGCTCAGGGCGATCGCGGAGGACGCCCCCGATGGTGTGAACCGGGTGCCGTGGGCCGCCCGGCGTGTTGCCACAGCCCGAGAGGCCAACCCTCGCACCGCCGATCAGCTGCTGGCCGAGTTCGTGCAGGCCCATGAGCACGGCGGACCGGTCGATGCGCGCGGTATCCGGTTCTTGGCGGCCGTGATCGCCGACCCACGATGGGTTGTGACGGGACCGGTGGAGTCGGTGCCGTCGGTGCGGGTGGTGGACCTGACCGTGTTGCGTCCGGACCTCGACGAACGTATTGCCGCACTCGCCGGTCGCCGTGGCGGGGAGGACTCGGCCGGACTGTTGACGGAGGGACTGCGGCTGGCCGAGGTCATCGACCGGGTGGCCCTGCGCGGCGACGAGTTCGACCGGATCAGCAATGAACTGGTCGGCGCGCTGGACGTGAGCGGACTGGGCGAGTTCTTCTGGGAACCGCAACAGAACTGGCCGGTCGGCTTAGCACCGACGTTGATCGGCCCGGACGTGCGCGCCGGGTATGTGCGTCCGCTCCTGGCCCGGTATCGCGCCGATGGCCTGTGGGCGATCCCGGCCGCCCACTGGATGTGGGTGTTCGCCGATTCCCGTACGGAGCCGGGCATTCCGGTGCCCGCCAATCCCACCCGCGCCGACTCCTATCTGTATCCGCTTGCGGTGGCCCAGGTTCTGGGCGATCCGCTCACCGTGCGCACCGACCGCGCCACGCGACGGGAATGGGCCACCGACGCGGTGAACTCGGCGATCGCCTCGGAGCACTACAGCGACGCCGAATGCCGGGGGCTCGTCGCCGCGATCATCGAACTCGAATGCCCCGATGTCGAGGACCTGCGCAACTGGTCGAGTAGCGAACCCGAACGCACGGGCCCGGCGTTGTTGCGTACCCCCGTGTTCACCGGGCCGGTCGATCAGCGGCTGTTCGACCAGGTGATCACCGCCGAGCGCGATCCGGGCCGGGAACCGGAGGGCACCGACGCGACGGTCGCCGCCGCCGTGCTGCGCCGTTGGCGCGCCGATCCGAACCGGGCCCCGCTGACCCGTGAGCAACTGCTCGGTGCGGTTCGCCTGTGTGTCGCCGACGACGTGGTGTCGATGCGTGCGTGCGCTCCCGACCTGACACAGACGATCTGCGCGGGCTACGTCGTCGGGCAACTCGCGGGCGAGGCGTGGGCACCGCCGGCCGGGGTGGCGCCCACACCGATGTCGACGGCGCTGAGCCCGATCCGCAAGCCGGTGTACCAACTGCTCAAATATCTGAGTCAGACCGGTGTCATCGACACGAACTGGTTGGTGGCGCAATCATTTCTGCGGTTCGTCGACGGACGGCCGCCCGTCCGCACTCTCATGGACATCGCCGATCCCGCCTGGGTCGACCGTATCCTTGAGAGGCTGATCGCCGACGGATATCCGGTGGCCGACTCGGAGAGCGCGCTGCGCGATACGGCGTGGCCCGTCGTGGCCCGCGGCGATGCGGCGCGGGCCGAGGCGTTTTTCGATGAGTACCGGAACGCGGCGAAGGACTGGCTCAAGGAGTTCGGTCACCAGGCGCGTGATCGTGGGTTGTCGCCCCGAAGCGGAAAGGATATACGCTGATGGCCACTTTTGTTCTGGACGGCAAGGCGTCGGCGGAGTTGCCGCGCAGGCCGATCGCCGTGGCGCTGACCGTGGGCGGTGCCGTGGGCCCGGGTGCCCGGCTGCTGGCGCGGGCACGGGACGGGCGGGAGGTCCGGGTTGTCCAGCACACCGGGAGTCTGCTGATCCTGCCGCGGGTCGACGTGGAGGTCGTGGTCGCCGCTGTGCCCGACGGCGGCCGGGACAGGTTCGATCAGGGCACGGTGCTGCACGTGACCCTGGGTCCGGACGACTCCGGTGACATCGGCGCCGATGTGATCCAGCTGGCCCCGCGCGATGTGTCCGGACTGAGTTTCCTCGAACTGGCCACCCTGGCGCCGCAGGATCAGCATCTGGGTGAGGGCGCCTCGGTGCGGGTGACCACGAGGCTCGCCATACCGGACGCCCCGCTGCCGCCGGTCGCCGCGCAGGCGCGAGTGGCCTGCCGTGGGGTGCTGCACGCCGACCAGATCGATGAGGCGCACCGGGTCACGATGGGCTGCGTCGTCGACACGTCGGTGTCGATGGCGCCGTTGTTCGCCTCCGGGATGGTGGCCGCTGCCGCCGACATCGTGGCCGGGATGGCGGCGGTGCTCTCGACCGGGGAGCCGATCACGCTCACTGTTCCGGGTCCGGCGACAGCCGGGCAGCAGTCGTTCGCCGGTGACGCCCTCGGCGGTCATCTCGGCGCGGTCCCGGCGCCGGGCCTGGGATTTTCGGTAGACGTCAATGCGGCGATCACCCGGCCCGGCGGACGGTCGCTGACGGTGGTGCTCACCGACGGCGCCGGAGTGGTCGATACGGTGAAAGGTGTTTTGGCCTTGGTGCTTTCGGACTGTTCGTCGGCCACCGACGGACCCGGATTCGCGGGTTCCCGCTGTCCGCTGCCGCCGCCGGGCGTCGACGGCCGGGAGTTTCTCGCCGGGCAACCGCAGTTGGTCTCGCGGGTGGTGGGGGAGTTGCTCGCGGCGGCGGGCCTCGCGGCATCGAGCAGTGTGGCATCGAGCAGTGTGGCGAGGGACATCCGATGATCAAATGTCCCCGATGTTTTCACGATCTTCCCGAGGACGATTTCGCCTGGACCGACACCGGGGCGAGCGAAGCGACGGGGGATTCCACCGACAACCGGATCGAACTCGATCCGGTTGCCTCCCGGTACGCGGGCGGCGATGTGCACGGCCGCCCGGTGCGGTCGGTGCGTCGTCCGGCGGGCGCCGACCACACCTGGACGCCGATACCCTCGGAGGCCAACGGGATCGAGGTGTGCCCGATCTGCCACTACGAACTTCCGCCGCACTGGCGGTCGGGCGAGGCCACCTGCATCGCGATGGCCGGCGCCCGCTACACCGGCAAGACCGTGTATATCGCGGTTCTGATCAAGCAGCTCAAGAAGTTCCTCGCCCATTCCGAGGCCGAGATCACCGCCGCCGACGCGGTCACCGAACGCACGTACGCAGCCACCTACGAGCGGCCGCTGTTCGAGCAGCGGGGCATCGCCGCGGCCACTCCGGCGGCCGCCGTCGCCGCCCATCAGCCGCCGCTGATCTTCGCCATGGGTTTCTGGGGCGACCGGCAGCGGTACCTGGTGATCCGCGACGTCGCCGGCGAGGATCTGGAGAACGCCGACACCGGGGGACCGTCGTGGGAGTTCTTCGGGCTCGCGCACGCGGTGTTGTTCCTCTTCGACCCGCTGCGGGTGCGGGACGTCTCCGATCAGCTGCTCGACCTGGTGCCGCCGACCACTCTGATCGGCGGCGATCCGGGTGATGTGTTGCGCAAGGTGATGGCCCTGATCGGGGCCGGCAACCCGAAGATCGGCCTGGTGCTGTCCAAATTCGACGCACTGCAAGCCCTGTCGAGGGTCGAGCAGAGCTCGTGGGGGCGGGTGATGGCCAATCCAGGGGCGGCCTTCAACCGCGACCCTGGTCTGATCGGTACCGAGTATGACGAGGATGACGGCATCCTCCTGCACGCCGAGGTGGTGAGCCTGCTGCAGCGGCTGCATGCCGGACCGATGTTGCGGACACTGCGTAATCCGGTCACCGGCCAGTACTACGAGAACAGGTTTTTCGCGGTCTCGGCACTCGGGATGCCGCCGGTGGGCGAAAAACTCCACCGCAGTGGGATCTCGCCGTTCCGCTGTCTGGACCCGATCGGATGGGTACTGGCCGACGGCGGCGTGTCCAGATCGTGAACCGGGCAGGCACACACATGACGGGGGAGAGGGCAGCATGGCGATAGACATGAGCAGGGACCGGGGCGGCCCGGCACCGGACCGGGTCACCGTCACCGTGGAGGTCGACCCGGTCGGTTCGCTCGGCTACGAGGTGGACCTGTCCGGCTACGCGCTGGACCGGACGGGAAAGGTCATCTCCGACAAGCACTTCGTCTACTTCAACAACGCCGCCACACCCGACGGGACCATCAGCTTGGACAAGCAGGGACCGGAGCAGACCTTGGTGATCGACCTGGCCACGCTCGACGTGGAGGTCGCGCAGGTCGCGGTCGCGGTCACCGTCTACGGCGCCGAGGTGGGCTTCGGCCGGATCCCGGGAGCGAGGATCACCCTGCGCCGCAACGATGCCGTCTTCGCCGACTACAACCTGAACTCGGGTGTGCCCGACGCCCGGTCGGTGGTGTACGGGCGCCTGGTCCGGGAATCTGCCGCCTGGAAGTTCTGGGCCGAAGGCACCGCCTATCCGGACCTGGCGGCGACCGTCGCGAGCTTCGGCGTCACCACCGGCTGACCGAACATTCTGTCCCCGAAACACACATCCCGCCCGGAAGAATCCGGGCGGGATGTGTCGGGAGCGGACGCCGTCAGACCGAGGCCAATTCCTTGGCCTGCTCGTTGCGGCGGCGGATGACGCTTGAGATGAGCGCCGCGCCGATGAGCACCACGCCGACGAGGCCGGTGACGACCTCGGGCACGTGGGTACCGATGGAGTACAGCAGGATCAGCGCGAGTGCGCCGATCGCCCAGTGCGCACCGTGCTCGAGGTACACGTACTCCGACAGGGTGCCCTGGCGGACCAGGTACACCGTCAGCGAACGCACGAACATGGCGCCGATCAGGCCGAGACCCAGCGCGATGATGATCGGGTCGGCGGTGATCGCGAACGCGCCGATCACGCCGTCGAACGAGAACGACGCATCGAGCACCTCAAGGTAGAGGAACAGGAAGAAGCCGGCCTTACCGGTGGCCTTGGCCAGTTCGCTCGGGCCCTTGCGGCTGTTGCCGGCGACGTTCTCTGCCGTGGACGATTCCGCGGTGGATGCCTCCTCTGCGTCCTCGTCCTCCTCGAACTGCTCGGTGTGGAACAGTTCGCCGAGCCCGTTGACCGCGATGTAGGTGATCATGCCGAGGGCACCGGCCACCATGACAGTGGCCCGCTTGTCGTCGGGGGCGATGAATTCGGCCGTGATGAGCAGCAGACCGATGGCCAGGACGACCTCGAGTGCTTCGAGTTTGCCGATCTTCTCCAGTGGACGTTCGATCCACGTGAGCCAGGTCAGCTCCTTCTCCTCCAGCACGAAGCCGAGGAAGAGCATCAGCAGGAACATGCCGCCGAACGCCGCGATCTGCGGGTGGGCGTCGGTGATGATCGATTCGTAGGTTTCGCCCTGGGCCGGTGGGTTGAGCGCGAGGTCGAGGGCGTCGACCGGGTTCAGGCCCGCGGTGAGCCACACGATGGCCAGCGGGAACACCAGGCGCATACCGAAAACGGCGATGAGCACACCGATGGTGAGGAAGATCTTCTGCCAGAACTCACTCATCCGGCGCAGGACGGTGGCGTTGATGACGGCGTTGTCGAAGGACAGGCTGACCTCGAGAATACCGAGGATCAGGGTGAGGAAGAGGGCCTCGGGCCCGCCATAGAGGAACGCGACGATCAGCGAGATGATCGTGATGGCGAACGAGAGTCCGAAGATGCGAAGTAGCACGAGAGTTCGCGGGGCCTTTCATGCGGGCAATAGGTTGCGCGGACGATGCGGTGATCGTCCGGGGCACTACGGAGTCGGGGTCCGGGAGGTCGGGGTCCGGCGCAAGGATAACCCGCAAAACGTGCTCGGGCCCGGCATGGTGCCGGTCCCGAGCACGTGAGGTGCGCTGGTCAGACGTTGACGCCGAAGTCTTGCGCGATACCGCGCAGACCCGAGGCATAGCCCTGGCCGACCGCGCGGAACTTCCAGTCGGCGCCGTGCCGGTACAGCTCACCGAAGACCATCGCGGTCTCGGTGGAGGCGTCCTCGGTCAGGTCGTAGCGGGCGATCTCCTGGCCGTTGGCCTGGTTGAGCACGCGGATGTAGGCGTTGCGGACCTGGCCGAACGACTGTGCGCGGGTCTCCGCGTCGTAGATGGAGACGGGGAAGACGATCGAGTCGATGGTCGGGGGGGTGCCCGCCAGGTCGACGTTGATCACCTCGTCGTCGCCGTCGCCGCTGCCGGTCAGGTTGTCGCCCAGGTGCTCGATCGAGCCCTCGGGCGAACGGAGGTTGTTGAAGAACACGAAGTGCTGATCGGACAGCGTCTTCTTGTCCGGTCCCAGCGCGATGGCGCTGGCGTCGAGGTCGAAGTCGGCGCCGGTGGTGGTCCGGACATCCCAGCCGAGGCCGACCGAGACCGCGGTGAGGCCGGGGGCCTCCTTGCTCAGCGAGACATTTCCGCCCTTGCTCAGGCTCACGCCCATTGTGAAAACCCTTCCTGTGGTCAGTGTGCCGACGGTGAGGTGTACCGACGGTGAGGTGTACCGACGTCTGTCGTGTCGACATACAACAGACACCACTCTATGCGAACACGGAAAAACCGAACATCGTCGAAGCAGATGATACGCGGGGCGGCTGCCGGTTCCGTGTAACAATTCTCGCGCTGTCGACGGTACAGATATCGGTGCCACGACGGTATGGAGAACAACGGGAGCAGGTAATCGATGCCATCAGGTATGCCGACCGCGGGATGGTTCGCCGATCCGGCGGGCACTGGGCGAATGCGCTGGTGGGACGGGACCGCATGGTCCGACCGCTATGCCGACGCCGACGGCCTGCCACCGTTCACGCCGCCGCCGGACCCGACCGGGTCACCGGGCGCGCCCCGCCGCCGGCCTCGTCGATGGCTGTGGCCGGCAGGTGTCGGTGCGCTGATCGTCGGGTTGCTCGTCGTCGTGGGGCTTGTCGGCTCACCGGATGACGATGAGGTCGACACCGCTGCCGTCACCGCGTCCACCACCGCCGCGTCCGGCGGTTCGCCATCGACCCCGTCCGGCCCGTCCGTCTCGGACCGCGCCTCGACCACCGAGCCGATGTCGACCACCCGGATGCTGGGCCGGGAGGCGACGGCGGCGCTGCGTCGGCTCGACGAACTCGATGTGAAGGGGCGCGCGCCCAAGACCGGGTACAGCCGGTCGGAGTTCGGCAGCGGGTGGTCCGACGATGTCGACGTCGACGGCGGGCACAACGGCTGCGACACCCGCAACGACATGCTCAAGGATCTCGACGAAGTCACCGTCAAATCCGGCACCCGCGGCTGCGTCGTCCTGTCGGGGACCCTGCACGACCCGTACACCGGCCGCGATATCGCCTTCGTGCGCGGGGAGGGCACGTCGTCGGCGGTACAGATCGACCACGTCGTCGCCCTGTCGGATGCCTGGCAGAAGGGAGCGCAGCGGCTCACCGTGGACGAACGCCGCAACCTCGCCAACGATCCGGTCAACCTGCAGCCCACCGACGGCCCCACCAACTCGCGGAAGGGTGACGGCGACGCGGCGACGTGGCTGCCGCCGAACCGGTCGTATCGGTGCACCTATGTCGCCCGTCAGATCGAGGTGAAGGCGAAGTACCGCCTGTGGGTGACGGCGGCGGAGAAGTTGGCGATGCAACGGGTGCTCGCCACCTGCGGTGCCACGACGACCGACTCGACGGTCTCGCGGAAGCCGACCACCACCGATCGCACCACCACCGTGCCGAAGGATTCGGAGACCACGACGGCAACCCCGAGGCGGGTACTGGAAACCTCGACGGACGAGGTGACCGAGGCCCCGACGACGACTGCCGCCCCGACGACAGGGGACGGCGGGGGCAGCGTCCGCTACTCCAGTTGCGCACAGGTCCGGGCGGCGGGCAAGGCGCCTATTCATGCAGGTGATCCGGGCTATTCACGCACACTGGACCGGGACGGCGACGGTGTCGCGTGTGAATAGTCCGCTTCGGGCCATACGGGTCAGGGGATCCGTATGATGTGACGCTGCTAACTGATATTGTCCTCCCGAATATGTGATATCGCATGTTCTTCTGCGGGAGGGAATGGATACATGACTCGGCGGCGGGGAGAGCGCCCGAAGATCGGATTTCGAGCGGCGGCGCTGGCAACGGTGTCGGCGGTCGTGGTCGGCCTGGGCGGAGCGGGTGTGGCCACGGCCGATCCGACCGGAGGCCCGGCAGGCAAACAGTGGACGGCCACACACGACGGCAAACAAAAGTACGCCGGGGTGAGTGTGCGGACCGACGTCCCGATCCGGATGAGCGACGGCACCGTCCTGCGGGCCGACATCTACCGTCCCGCGGACGCCCGGCAGCGGCCCGTCGACACCAGGACGCCGGTCATCGTCAACCTGACCCCGTACACCAAACTGCTCACCTCGCTGGGGTCGGCGGTCATCCAGCACCCGGTGCTCGAGCCGTTCCTGGATCAGGTCCTGTCCAAGGTGCGCCTGACCGGCCCGTTGCGCGGTGGTGACGACCTGATCGGCACCATCCGCGACAAGGGCATCAAGACGATGATGGTCGATGACAACCTCATTCGCAGCGGCTATACCCAGGTCGTCGTCGACGTGCGCGGCACCGGTTTCTCCCAGGGCACGTGGGATGTGTTCCGCAGCCGGGAGCAGATGGACACCATCGAGGTCATCAACTGGGCGGCCGCACAGAAGTGGTCCGACGGCAAGATCGGCATGGCCGGGGTGTCGTATTCGGGGATCAACCAGATTTACGCCGCCAAGATGGCGCCCAAGGCGCTCAAGGCGATTTTCCCCGTCGAGCCGGGCGGCGACCTGATCCGCGACGTGGTGGCGCCGGGCGGCGGACTCGGTGTCGGGTTCCTGCCGCTGTGGCTGACATTGGTCAACGCCACCAAGCTGATCCCGAACGTCGCGTCGATGATGAACGGCACCTTCGACTGGAAGTGGCTGGCCGACAGGATGAGTGAGCCGGGCACCTTCTACCCGCAACTTCTCGCAGCGCTGACCGTTCCGGATATCGCGTCGATCCCGCCGAATCTGAAGAGCCTGTTGGACGAGAGTTCCGACGAACGTTCGTCGTGGCTGTCGGGTGCCGACAAGATCACCGTGCCCACCATGATCTATGGCGGCTGGTTCGATCTGTTCACCAACAGCGAGGTGCGGATGTTCAACCGGATCCCGTTGCCGCCGAACAAGAAGAAGCTGATCATGGGCGACGGCTACCACATCACGATCGGTGCCGGGCAGTTCGGCAAGAACGGCACCCCGTCGCGCCTGGACGTGCTGCAACGAGCCTGGTTCGACAAGTGGCTCAAGGGCATCGACAACGGTATCGACGAGTACGGGCCGGTGGTCCTGCAGAACGTGGGCGACAACTGGATCACCGCCGACCAGTTCCCGCGCGCCGGAATGCACCGTCAGCGCCTATATCTGAGCGACAGGCGTTCGGGCACGGCACCGTACGCGGTGCGCGACGGATCGCTCACGACCGCGAAGGTGAACTCGCGTGGGCGACTAACTGTCTCGCCGGGTCTGGCGACCGTCTGTTCCCGTGACAGTGCGCAGCAGACGATCGGTGTCGTCGCCGTCCTCCCGGTGTGTTCGGACGATGCACGGTTCTCCGAGCGTGACGCGCTCACCTTCACCAGTGCCCCCGTGGCCACCACCCGCAGCGTGTCCGGCTACACCAACGTGCGGCTGAACACGGTGCTCGACGCCACCGACGGCTACTGGGTGGCCACCCTCAACGATGTTGCGCCGGACGGTACGTCCAAGGTGCTCGCATCCGGTCAGCTGGTCGCGTCGCTGCGTGACTACGACGCCGCCAAGTCGGAGTTCGCCCCCAACGGCGACGTCATCGACCCGCACCTCACGATGACGCTGAGTGCACGGCAACCGGTCACTCCGGGTAGGCCGGTGACCGTCGACATCGGTCTGCTGCCCACCGAGGCAAAGATCAGGGCCGGGCACCGGCTCCGCGTCGACGTGTTCGCGATGAACCTGCCGCGCGGTCTGCCGTTGCGTCCGTTGCTCAACGCCTCCCAGCTCAGGCCGCAGCACATTCGGCTCGACCCCGATCGGCCGAGCTTTGTGAACCTGCCGATTTCGAAACCCCTGGGCTGAAAGACTTTTCGACTGGGTGGGGAGTGGCCGGGTGGGAACGGGTACGGCGGCCCACACGGCTGTCGGCTGTCGGAATGCGGAGGGGTCCGGACACGTGTGCATAGATTCTTTATATAAAAAGACTATGTATCCTGTTCGGATCCCTTACACTCGGAGCGTGACCCGCGAAATGGAAATACCGGACACGCTGCTCGGTACGGTGGGCAATGCCGAGCTGGCGGATACGATCTTCGCGCTGCTGAGCGCGATGCTCCGGCACCGGCCGCGCGAGATGAGTATGACCTCGTCCTCGACGCTGTCGGCGCTGTTCACCGACGGCCCGATGCGGGTCACCGCCCTCGCCGCCCGGCAGGGGGTCACGCAGCCAACGATGACCACCCTGGTGCACTCGCTCGAACGCGACGGCCTGGTGGTGCGGCGGGCTGACCCCGCCGACGGCCGGGCCTCCCTGGTCAAGCTCACCGAAAGCGGCGCCGAGCTGGTCCGCGCCCGTCGGCGCGAGTACACCGAGATCGCCGAGGGCTATGTGCGGATGCTCGCCGACGACGATCGCAGGGCACTGGCCGACGCGGTGCCGGCGATCAGGGCACTCGAGTCACTGATGCGCGGTGAACGGTCCTGACCTGCGGCACCCGACCCCGTCGGCCCGGTGAACGACAGTCCGATGACCGACGCTAGTCCGGGACCACCACGGCCCGGCCACGCAGAGTGCCCGCGGCCAGCCGCCGGTATGCCTCCAATCCGTCGTCGAGACCGAACCTCTCGGTCTCGACCCGCACAACTCCGTCCCGGGCCAGGTCGAGCACCTCGATGAGCTCGCTCCGTGAGCCCCAGTAGGGCGCCCGGACCGACACCTCGTACGGCTGTGCGAAGAAGCCGACCTTGGCGGCGGCCACCCCGTCGCCGATGCCGACGATGGTGACGTCGCCGAGCACCCCGACCATGGCCATCGCCATGTCGATGGTCGGCTGGTATCCGACGAAGTCGAAGACCGCCGTCGCGCCCTGCTTCCCGGTGAACTTGCGGACCTCGGCGACGGTGTCCTCGTTGCTGAGCACAGCCTCGTGGGCCCCGACCTCCTTCGCGAACGCCAGCTTGTCCTCGGAGACGTCGACGGCGATGATCCGGGAGGCGGTGAGGTGGCGCAGCAACTGGATCCCGACATGCCCGAGTCCGCCCGCGCCGATGACGACGGCGGTGGTGCCACCGACCAGTTTGGGCAGCGAGGCCTTGATCGCGTGATACGGGGTCAGACCGGCGTCGGTGAGCGCCACCGAGCCGACCGGATCGAGGTCTCCGAGTGGCACGAGGTGGCGGGGGTCATCGACGAGCAGATATTCGGCCATGGCGCCGTCGGTGCCGAGCCCCGGCGGTGTGATGGACAGTTCGGCCGCGTTCAGGCAATAGTTCTCCTGACCTTCGGCGCACCGGTAGCAGGTGCCGCAGCCCCACGGCCCGTACACCGCGACCGCCGTTCCCTCGGACACCGTCCGTACGCCGGAACCCACCTCGGCGATCACTCCGACGCCCTCGTGACCGAGTGTCATCGGCAATGGGTAGTCGAATGCCCCGGCCGGGGCGTTGAGCACGAAGTCATCGGAATGGCAGGCCCCGGCGGCGGTGATCTTGAGCAGCACCTGTCCGGGGCCTGGCGTGGGCTTGTCCACCTCACGCAATTCGGGGGGTTGTCCGGGGGCAATGAACTGGATCGCCTTCATCGCGGGATTGCCTCTCATTGTCGACAGTCGTCCTGCTCACCGGTCTACCCGCCCATGCGCGTGCGCGCATGGGTTTGGGATCGGAATGGGGTGTCTTTAGGGTCGTAGGTCCCAGGCCGGTGACCCCGCTCCGCGATCAGCTCAGGATCACCAACCGCTGCGTGGCGCGGGTCATCGCCACATACCTGTCGACGGCGCCGGCCACCCCGGCGCCGAACGACTCGGGCCGCACCAGCACCACCAGATCGAACTCCAGGCCTTTGGCGGTGCCCGGGGTGAAGGTCCTGATCCGGGGGTGGTGTGCCGGACCGGATCCACCTATCACACAACCGGTTCCATCGGGATTCTCGCGGAGCCACGCATCGAGCACGGCGTCCAGGTCATCGATCCCGGCCCGGATCACCGGGAGCCCGGACGACCGGATCGACCGGGGCACATTGGCGTCGGGAACGGCTGCCCGGATCAGCGGCTCGGCCTCGGCCATGATCTCGACCGGGGTGCGGTAGTTGACCGACAGACCGGCCACCGCGATGTGGCGCAACCCGACCCGTCCGAGCCGGGCGGTCCACGACTCGGTGAACCCGTCGCGCGCTTGTGCCCGATCGCCGACAACTGTGAAACTGCGTGCCGGACAACGGCTGATCAGCATCTGCCACTGGGCGTCGGTGAGTTCCTGGGCCTCGTCGACCACGATATGCGCGAACGGCCCGGCCGTCTCGTCGGGATCGGCGACGGGCGAGACGGTGTGGTCGTCGAGGGCGTTGCGCAGATCGGCCGAACGTAGCATCGAGGCGACCTGCATCTCGCTGTCGTCGGCGTCGATCACGTCGTCGATGACATCGTCCATCCGGGCACGTTCGGCGCGGAGTGCGGCGGCGTGGCGGTGCCGGCGCCGGGTGTTCTCGGGATCGCCGATGCGTCGTCGCGCGGCATCGAGCAACGGCAGATCGGAGGTGGTCCACGCGCCGGGGTCGTCGCGCTGCAGCAGAGTCACTTCGGTGCGGTTCAGCTGCGGCGCACACCTGGCGAGGTAGGCGGGCACCGACCATAGGTCGCCGACGATGTCGGTCGGGTCCAGCAGGGGCCACGCCCGGTTGAACGCGGTGGTGAGGGCCCTATTGCGGCGTAGCGAGGCGCATGCCCGGCCGCGCTCGCCGGATTCGACGCCGGGCAAGGATTCCAGCATGATCTCCAGCAGCTTCTCCCACACCGCGTCGCGGGCATCGTTGTGCGTCGCGGCGGGATCGGCCTCGGCGAACGCCTCGGCCCAATCGTTGGGCGTGAGTGTCGCCTCACCCCAATATGTTTCGATGCGCAACGCGGTACCCGGGGATTCCTCGTAGAACCGTACCGCCGGTTCGATCGCTGCCACCATCGCCGCCGACGCCTTCAGTCGTGCGACCTCCGGGTCGGATTCGGCCGCCGCCGACGCCGATTCGGGCACCATATCGGCGATCGTGCACGTCAGTACGCCCTGTTCGCCGAGTCCGGGCAGTACGTCGGCCACATACGACAGATACGGCCGGTGCGGCCCCACCACCAGCACCGAGCCCCGCTGTCCGCTCAACCGCGGGTCCGCGTACAGCAGGTAGGCGGCCCGGTGCAGGGCGACAACGGTTTTGCCCGTTCCCGGCCCGCCGTCGACGACGAGGGTCCCCGCCGACCCGGCCCGGATGATCGCGTCCTGGTCGGCGGCGATGGTGCCGAGTACATCCCGCATCTTCTCGCCCCGGCCGCCGCTCAACCCTGCCAGGAACGCCGAGTCGCGGTCGAGAACGAGATCGGGTGGTGTGTCGGCGGTCAGCGATTCGTCCCAGAAATCGACAATCGATCCGTGCGACCAGCGGTAGCGGCGTCTGCTGGTCAGGCCGCGCGGGTCGGCGAGGGTGGCGGTGAAGAACGGTTCGGCCGCTGGTGTGCGCCAATCCACCAGCAACTGCTCACCCATCGGATCGGTCAGTCCGAGTCTGCCGATGTAGGTGACGGTTCCGTCGGTGCCGACCATTCGGCCCAGACACAGATCAAGCCCGTACCGCTCGATTGTGGCCAGCCGGGTGTGGGTGCGGTGGATGTCCATGTCGCGTTCCATCGCATGATGTCCGGCTCCGCCGGGTGCTCTACGCAGGGCGTCGATGCGGGCGGTCAGGGTGGCGACGGTGTGGCCGAGTGCGGCGTCGATGGCCGCGAAGTGCGCGCCGTCGCCGCCGATGAACCGTGAATCAGATTTGTGGGCAAGGGATTCCGGGAGATTGAACGCGTGGTTCATGCGGTGGTGAACTCCTCGTGGGCTGGGGATCCACGATTGTGCACCACGCGGGGGGTCTTGCGGCAAGGCCCCGTCCGCGATATACCGTTGAAGGGGAAAGAAATTCTTGGCGTCAGCTCCCGACGGCTTCCAGGATCAGATGCAGCGCGGCCGTGACGGTGAGAGCGCGGACGGTGGCGCGGTCGCCCGGGAACCGGATGGTGTGGGTCCGGGTGGGCGAACCGGACACGGAGATTCCGAAACATACAGTGCCCACGGGCTTTTCCGGAGACCCGCCATCGGGGCCGGCGATCCCGGTGGTGGAGACGGCGATGTCGGTGCCCAGGACGCGCCGCGCACCGTCGGCCATCGCCTCGGCCACCTGCTCGCTGACGGCGCCGTGCTCGGCGATCATCTCGGCCGGTACGCCCAGGACGTTCGTCTTCACCTCGTTCGAGTACGACACCACCCCGCCCGCCGTATACGCCGACGATCCCGCGCGGTCGGTGAGCCGGGCGGCGACCTTTCCACCGGTGCAGGACTCGGCGGTCCCGATCATCCGTCCCGTCAGGGCGGCGGCCAGCAGGTCGTCGACGGTGGATCCGTCGGTGGAGAAGATCTGTGCGCGGTGACGGTCGGTCAGCAGATCGACCAGACGCGCGTACGCCCGGCCGCCGGGCGAGCGGGGCTGCGGGGAGTGTTCGGCAGACCCCGCCACCGGGGAAGAAGGGTCCTCGGCGAACCGGGTGACCATGTCGATTTCGCCGCCCCGGATGCAGGTGGTGATCTCCAGGGAGTCGAAATCGGGTATCTCGTGCTCGGCCAGACGCAGGGTGTCGGCGAGTTCGGCCTCCGACAGCCGATACGCGCGGATCGTCTCCTCCCGCAACGCCGGCAGCGCGGCGATGACGTCGGTGAACGCCGGGGTGGCGACGGCGGCCGGCCACATCGCCCGCAGTTCCCGAGGCGGGCCGGGCAGCACGATGATCGCGGGCACCGAGTCCGTGCGCGAGATGGCGATGCCGGGTGCGGTGCCGGTCGGCGGGATATGCCGCGCGCCGTCCGGGACATACGCCTGTTTGTGCACCCCGGCGGCGGCGGCCGCGGGCAGCCGGCCGTCGATGCCGCGCCAGCGCCGCAGGATGTCGGTGATGTGCTGTTCGAGTTCCGGGTCGTGCCGCAGCGTGAGTCCGCAGAACCCGGCGACGCCCGCGACGGTCAGATCGTCGGCGGTGGGCCCGAGTCCGCCGGTGGTGACGATCAGGTCGACGCCCTCGTCGGCGAGGAACCGCAGTTGCGCGGTGAGGTCGTCGGGACGGTCGCCGCAGAGGGTGATGTGGGCGACGTCGACGCCGAATCCCAGGAGTTGTTCGGATACCCACGGCCCGTTGCGGTCGGCGATCCGGCCGGTCAGGACCTCGGTTCCGGTGACGATGATTCCTGCGCGTGCGTTCACCCGTCCGAGACTAGCGTTCTGGGGTTATCCGGTACCCCGGATACCGACGACGCCGGTTGAAGCGGACCTCAACCGGCGTCGTGGGTGATCAGGGCTAGGTGTACTTCCCCGTGAGGTTGTGAACGCGGTCTGAGGGGACTTGGCCTCCGATTCCGGTGTGGGGTCGGTGGTGATTGTAGTGGTGCAGCCACGCGGTGTAGGCGGTGGTGCGTTCGGCTTCGCTGGTGTAGGGGCGGGCGTAGGCCCACTCGGCGGCCAGGGTTCGGTTGAAACGTTCGACCTTCCCGTTCGTCTGCGGCCGATACGGCTTGGTCTTCTTGTGCTTGATCCCGGTCTCGGCCAGTGCCTGGGCGAACGCGTTGGAGCGGTAGCAGGAACCGTTGTCGGTCATTACCGCGGTCACTTCGACGCCGCGCTCGGCGAAGAACGTGTTGGCGCGCCGCCAGAATCTGGCCGCGGTCTCTTTCCGTTCGTCGTCGAGGATCTCCGAATACGCCACCCGGGAGTGGTCGTCGACGGCATGGTGCAGGTAGCGGTAGCCCCGCGAGTGCGGTGCTCCCGAGCGTGCTGCCCGGCCACGGGCCACACCGGCAGTACGGTCCGCGGCCGATCCGCGACCATGAGCACGCCAGCCACCACCGTCGGGGATTCGGCCTTGCTTCTTGATGTCGACGTGCACGAGTCGTCCGGGCCGGTCGACCTCGTACCGTTTCGGTTTCGGTCTGCGCACCGGTAGTCCGGTGGCCTGGTCGATGTTCGACAGCAGCGGCATCCGGTAGCGCTCCAGGACCCGACCGACCGTCGAACGCGCGATACCCAGGTGATAGGAGATCCGGTGCGGTCCCCACCGGCGGGAGTAACGCAGGCAGATGATTCGTCGTTCGGTGCGTCGGGGCAGCCGGGCCGGTGAGCGGGCGGGGCGGGAACTGCGGTCGGTCAGGCACTGGCCGGCGCGGTAACGGTCGGCCCACCGCTTGGCCGTGGCCGGCGAACACTGGAACCGTTCGGCAGCGCGCCGCAAAGACCAGCCCTCATCGATGATCAGGGAAGCAAGACGGCGACGCCCCTCGGGCGTCAACGGTGCGTTAGCGTGAGTCACGAAGACCTCCGTGGCTAGATGGTGAGTGTGGTAACCCACATCCTGCCCGGAGGTCTTCGCCTTACCTCAGATGTTCACAACGTGTCGGGGAAGTACAGCTAGGCGTTGAGCCAGTTCAGCACCGCGTGGAAAGCGCGGGGGTTGGCATCGTTGATACCGATGGCGGCACCGACGACAGCGCCGATACCGGCCAGCCACAGGCAGCCGACGAAGATGAAGCAGCCGACGACGAGACCGACGACCGCGCCGATGGCGGCGGTGAGGCTGCCGCCGTTGTTCCAGCCGATCATGACCTCACGCATCATCCGGTTGTAGGCGGCCTGCTTGGACGCGTACGGTCGCACGTCCTTGCTGATGATGTTGCGTGTGTCCGGGGTGACGATCGGGGTCAGGGTTGCGCTGGTGCGGTCGGCGCTCAGGTTCACCCGCAGCGGGACGTCGACACCACTGATGGGAATGGTCAGCGGAACGCGCTCGATGACCTTGCCGCTGCGGTTGGCCACGTCGAGGGTGGTGCCGCCGCTATAGGGGAGGAATGTCGCGTTGGTGAGCTTTGTGGTGAGCTTTCCGGGGGCGGCGGTGGTGATGCCGGTCGGGTTGGCGCCCGATACCGGGGCCGCGTGTGCGGTGCCCGCACCGACGGCGAGAACGGTGGCCGTTGCGGTGACGCCGAGGGCGAGGCCGATACGTCGGAGGAGTCTCATGGTTAACCGATGCCTTTCGGTGGTGTATGTCCGTCTCGGGTGGATGTCCGTCTCGGGTGGATGTCCGTCTTGCCCACTCTGCCAAATCGCCGGCCCGGTGTCTGAATATCGTTACCGCTGAGCTGGGTCGTTGCCGGATCGATGCATGAGGAATCTGTGCATTCGGCCCGGGGGATTGTTGACAAGACCGCCCGGTAACTAAGGTGAGTCTGGCCTTACATCGATCCGGCCGCCGGGAGGACGTGATGTCGAGAGGTTTTAACGGAGCGTTGATGCGTGCATTCGGTGCGCGCGATCATCGGGCGAAAGTTACTGGCGTACAGTATATTACACCGCACTGCAGGCGTGTGTGGTTCGTGTCCGGGACGCTGTTCGAGGAGGCGGAGGACTTCCCGACGGCCTTTGTGCGGGGCTGGTTCCCCGACGGGGAGGGCAAAGAGTTCCAGCGCGGCTACACATTCGTCGACGCCGATCCCGAAACGGGGGAGTTCTCCATCGACTTCGTGCTCCATGAACCGGCCGGACCTGCGTCGACGTGGGCCGCGACCGTTGAGCCCGGTGCCGAGATTTCATTCATGTGGATGAGCGCGATGCCGTTCGAGGTGCCCACCGTGGGTCGTCCGGACGGCTATCTGCTGATCGGTGACTCGGCCTCCCTGCCGGCGATCCGTACCGTCGTGTCCGTCATTCCCGACGACCTGCCGATCGAGCTGTACCTGGAGGAACACGACCGGCTCGACCACCGGTTGCCGCTGCCCGAACATCCGCGGCTGCGGGTGCACTGGGTGCCGCGGCTGGATGCGACGTCGGTCGCCTCGGCGCTGGAGAACCGCGACTGGTCCAACTGGTACCTCTGGGTGTGCCCCGAATCGGGCACCCTCAAGGAGGTCCGCAAACGGGCCAAGGAGTTCGGCTTCCCCAAATCGGAAACACATGCGCAGGCGTACTGGGCGCACGGCAAGGCGATGGGCAAGGAGCGAGATCCCGAGGCCCAGGCCCAGGCCGATACCGAGGCCGACACCGGGGACGCGGCCCGGACGGCTGCCACCGAACCCGAACAGGTGGCCCCGGCGACCGCATCGGCTGCCGGGCGGTCGGCGCCGGCCACCGAGCCGGCCACCCCGTCGGCGGTCCAGGGTGAATGGAATGCGGCGGGCGCGGGCAGACTGATCGCGCCGCTCAAGGGCAAGCTCATCGTCGCCGGTCTCGCGCAGGCGATCCTGGTGTTGCTGCAACTGGCGCCGTTCGTGCTGCTGGTGGAGTTCGCCCGGCGCGTACTGCGCGACGCGCCCACGTCCGAACTGTGGAATCTCGGTTTCTGGGCGCTCGGGCTGCTCGGCGCGGGGCTGCTGCTCGAATTCGCGCTACAGCTGTGGCTGCACCTGGTCGATGCCCGGTTCTCGCACGATCTGCGGCATCGTCTGCTCGGCAAGATGGCGCGGATGCCGTTGGGCTGGTTCACCGCACGCAATTCCGGTGTGATCAAGTCGCAGATCCAGGACAACACCCTGGCCCTGCACTATCTGGTCACCCACGCGGTGGTGGACGCCGTTGCCGCGGTGGTCACGCCGATCGCGGTGCTGATCTATCTGTTCACCGTCGACTGGGGTATCGCGTTGTGCATGTTCATCCCCGTCCTCACCTACGTGGTGGTGATGTGGCGGATGATGGCGCAGTCGGGCCCGAAGATCCCGCAGGCGCAGAAGTGGGCCGAACACATGAACGGGGAGGCCGCGGCCTATCTGGAGGCGCAGCCGGTGATCCGGGTGTTCGGCGGAGTGATGGCGTCGAGTTTCCGGCGCAATCTCGATGACTACATCGGCTTCCTGGGCAACTGGCAGCGCCCGTTCATCAAGGCCAAGACCGTGATGGACCTGGTCACCCGGCCCACCACCTTCCTGTGGCTGATCTGCTTCACCGGAACGCTGTTCGTCATCTGGGGATGGGCCGAGCCCGTCGACCTGCTGCCGTTTCTGTTCCTGGGCACCACCTTCGGTGCGCGGCTGCTCGGAATCGGCTACGGTCTGGCCGCTTTGCGGTCCGGCACGATCGCCGCCCGCGATATTCAGGCGACCCTGGAAGAGCCCGAACTAGCCGCACTCGAAGCCGAACCGACGGCCGTCACCGGGACCCCCGTTGTCCGCAGCCCCGAGGTCGTCTTCGACCGGGTCACCTTCGGCTACCGCAAGGACGCCCCCGTCCTGCACGACATCTCGCTTCATCTGGCGCCCGGTACCGTGACCGCGCTGGTGGGCCCGTCCGGCTCGGGCAAGTCGACGCTGGCGGCGCTGCTGGCCCGCTTCTACGATGTCGGCGGCGGGTCCATCACGATCGGTGGTCGCGACATACGCACGATGGCCGGCGACGAACTGTACCGGCATCTGGGTTTCGTTCTGCAGAGCACGCAGCTCGTCGCGGGAACGGTCGCCGAGAACATCGCGCTGGCGGTGCCCGAGGCGTCCCGGGAGCGTGTCGAGGCCGCCGCCCGCGCGGCCAATATCCACGACCGCATCGAGCGGATGCCGCAGGGCTACGACACCTTCCTCGGCGCCGATGCCGCCCTGTCCGGCGGTGAACGGCAACGCCTCACCATCGCGCGTGCACTCCTGGCCGACGCACCCATCCTGGTGCTCGACGAGGCCACCGCATTCGCCGATCCGGAGTCGGAATACCTGGTGCAGCAATCGCTGAGCACGCTGGCCGCGGATCGGACGGTTCTGGTGATCGCGCACCGGCTGCACACCGTCGTCGACGCCGACCGGATCGTCGTCCTCGACGACGGCAGAATCGTCGAAACCGGTACCCACGCACAGCTGTTCGAAGCACGGGGGCGGTATCGGGCGTTATGGGATTCGTTGGAGGGGAATTCCGCCGGGAATCCGGCCGACACCGCGGCGCCCGACAACGGTGCCGACCTGAGTATGGGAGCACAACGATGATCCGCACGGTGCTGGCGCTGATCCCACCCGGCTACTCCGGGTTCGTGCGCCGTTTCACAATTCTGACGGTGGTGTCGGTGATCATCCGCGCGGCGAGCGTGGTGTTCCTGGTGCCCCTGTTGTCCGGACTGTTCGACGGCGATCACGACAAGGCACTGCTCTGGCTCGGTGCGCTCACGGTGTCGACCGCCGTGGGCTGGATCGTCGACAGGATGATCTCCACGAGTGGTTTCGGTCTGGGTTTCGGCATCGTCGACAACGCGCAACGCGACGTGGCCGAACGACTGTCACGGGTCCGGCTGACCTGGTTCAACGCCGCGAACACCGCCGACGCCAGGCAGGCGATCGCCGCGACCGGCCCCGACCTGGCCGGGCTGGTGGTGTATCTGGTGGTCCCGGTGGCCGGTGCGGTGCTGTTGCCCGCGGTGATCGGTATCGTCCTGTTCCCGGTGGCCTGGCAACTGGCGCTGGTGGCACTGGCCGGGGTGCCGTTGCTGCTGGGTGCGCAGTGGGCGACGACGGCGATCACCAAGAAGGCCGATGCCGTCGCCGACGAGGCCAACGCCGAGCTCAACGGCCGGGTCATCGAGTTCGCCCGCACCCAGGAGGCGTTGCGGGTGTCCCGGCGGGCCGAACCGGAACGGAGTCTGGTCGGTGACGCGCTGGACCGTCAGCACGGCGCGCTGACCAAGCTGTTGATGTACCAGATCCCGGGTCAGGTGTTGTTCAGTCTGGCAAGCCAAGTGGCGTTGTTCGCGCTCGCCGGGACCGCGGCGTGGCTGACGGTGCGCGGTGACCTGTCGCCGGCCGAGTCGGTGGCGCTGATCGTGGTGGCCGTGCGTTACCTCGAACCGTTCACGGTGCTGGCCGAACTCGGCGCGGGCCTGGAGACCACACGGCTGACCCTGCGCCGGATCGGGTCGGTACTCGACGCGGAAACCGATGGTCCGCAAGAGGGTTCGGCGCTCACCTCGAACCTCGTCGCATCCAATCCCGTCGGGGCACCCCGGATCGAGTTCGAGAACGTCACATTCGGTTACGGTCGGGACCACCCGATCCTGGAGAACCTGAACCTGACCATCGAGGCCGGTTCGGCGACGGCGATCGTCGGCGCATCCGGATCGGGCAAGTCCACGATCCTGGGTCTGATCGCGGGACTGCACGAGCCACGGGCCGGGCGCATCCTGTTCGACGGCGTGGACGTGGCGAAGCTCGAACTGCCGGCGCGCCGGGCATTGTCGAGTGTGGTGTTCCAGGAGCCGTACCTGATCCAGGGCACCATCGAGGAGAACGTGCTGGCCGGAGATCCGTCCGCCGGGCCCGACCGGGTCGCCGCCGCGACGCGGCTGGCCCGGGTCGACGAGATCGTCAGCCGACTGCCGGACGGACTCAGGGCGCCGGTGGGGGAGGGCGGTTCGGTGCTCTCCGGTGGTGAGCGACAACGCATCAGCATCGCCCGGGCCCTGCTGAAACCGGCACCGGTCCTGCTGATCGACGAGGCCACCAGCGCCCTCGACAACGAGAACGAGCGGGCCGTCGTCGACGCGTTGTCGACGGGCGGCATCCCGCGAACCCGGATCATCGTCGCCCACCGCAAGGCCGGTATCCGCCGCGCCGATCAGGTGATCGTGATCGATGACGGCCGGATCGCCGAACAGGGCGCACCCGCCGAACTGCTCGCCGCGGGCGGACTGTTCGCCCGGTTCTGGGAGCATCAGGAGGCCGGTGCCGGCTGGAAGCTCACCGACCGCTGACGACCCGGTCCGCGTCGGCGCCGGGCGAGGTACCGCCGTCGCGCCCACGTCGCGGCCGCCGTCTCGGTGGCCCCGTCCACGTCGTGCCCGACCGTCGACCTGCGGTAGTCGATGTCGGCCCCGGCCGCGCGTGGGTCCCGCACGGAGGCCTCGGCAAGCGGGCTGATCGCGAATCGACCGCGGAGTGGGCACGTGCGGGCGAGACGCCCGCGCGTGCCCACTCCGCGACTTCCCCGTTGGTCGGCACCCGGGCACCCGATACCACCGACTGCAGCATTCGCTGCCGCGAGACCGATCCGACCGCATTAAACCCCGATGCCACAGGGGTTGTCCACCCTTGGGCCACAATCGTTACCTACTTCGGTCGGACAACGGCCGGTCGACGACGGCCGCGCCGCCCGGCCGGCAGAACACCAGTTCGAGTCGGCCGACCCGTTCGCCGGTCGCCTGCCCGATCAGATCGGCGTAGATCGACAGCTGTGCCCAGTACGCCTCCAGCGTTTCCCGCCGCACCCTCCTGTCGGTCTTGTAGTCGACGATCACCAGCGTGTTGTCGTCCTCGCGGTACACCAGGTCGGCGATGCCTTCGACGACGGTCACACCATCCGGGCCGAGCCCGGCGAGTTGCATCTCCTGCCAGTGCTGACGGACCGCCGCCCGCTGCACGGGTGCGGCGGTGATCGCCGAGCAGGCCAGCGCCACGAAGAAGTCGGAGTCCTTGATGCCCGCGGCGATCGCGATGTTGCGGGCGGTGTCGCGGAACGTCTCATCGGCACCGTCGGCCAGCGGTACCGCTTCGAGAACGGTGTGCAGGGCGATGCCGAGCAGCCGTCCGCTCTCGGTGCGTTCCTCGTCGTCGGCGATCGGTGCGTAGATGCCGTCGGCGATGAGTCCTTTTGTCCGGTAGGACGCGAGCAGCGTCGCCGCGCTCTCGGTTTCGGGATGGGCGATGTGTGTGGAGGCGTACGACGCACGGCGCGCGGACATGCCGGCGATCAGTTCGGTCTCGGCCCGCCAATCGTCCCAGCTCTGATGTCCGGTCGCGGCCGGTGATTCTTCGTCCCGACGGCGTGCCTCGATGAGATCGGGAACCTGATCGGCGACGTCGGCGATCCCGTCGGCGAGGACCGCGGTCCAGCAGCGGGAGGGCCCGGAATGGCCGGACACGGCGAGATGGCTTTCGGCTCGGGTGCAGGCCACGTACAGCAGCCGTATCCGCTCCGCGGCGATGTGCGCGTCCTCGATGACCGAGGCCGCCTCGTAGCCCGCGGTCTGCACCGACTTGGCCGCGCGCACCTGCAACGTTCCCGACGAATCCCAGAGCACGGGTTCGAAGTCGTTGCGGAAGCCGCCGCTCATCCCCGCGACGATCACCATCGGGAACTGCAACCCCTTGGCCGCGTGAATCGTCATAATACGCACCGCGTTCACCCCGATCTCGGGGAGTACCGCTTCGGCGACGCGGGCGTTCTCGTCGGCCTGGGTGGCGGCCCAGTCCAGGTAGTCGCGCAGGCTGCCGCGATCCTCGGCGTACCAGGCATGGGCCTGGTCGATGACGAACCGCAGCCGCCGCCACACGTCGCGGTGCCGGGGCGAGTCCATCGACACCTCGAACACGCGCCGATCCGCCGCCAGCCGCGACAGCAACGCTCCCGGGTTCATATCGCCGATCTCGTGGGAGAGTGCCTTCAGGTAGCTGAACGCGCGGGCCACCGGCGAATCGTCCTGACCGTCCGGCGGATCTTTGTGGATGATCCAGTGTCCGTTCGCGTTCCGCCAGCGCAGCAGGTCGTCGTCGCCGCACCCGAACAGCGGGGTGCGCAGCGCGGCGACCACGGCCGCGGAGTCGGCGGTGTCGGCCAGCGCCCGGCAGGTGACCAGCAGGTCATGCACTTCTTGTGTCGAATACACCAGACTTGATGCCTCGGAACGGAACTCGATACCCGCCGCGTCCAGGCTCCGCTCCAGGAGGGGCAGCACCGCCCGCGACGGGATGAGGATGCAGATGTCGCTCCAGCGAAGCGGCACCTGGTCGTAGTCGCTGTCGCCGCGGTACTTCTCATGGCACCAACCATTTTCGGTTGCGGTGGCGATGATGCGCGCGACGTCGCGGGCTTCGCGGGTGCGTGACAGCTCGGCCTTGCTCAAACCCGACTCGTCGGCGGAGGGCTCGCCGGCATCGGAGAACACGAACGGGCCCGGGCCGCAGCCGGCTGCGGGCAAGGGGCGGTCGGGTCGTGGGGTGAGCTTCACGTATCCGGGCTGAACGTGTCCCTGCGCCTGTACGAGTACTCCGAAAACACTGTTCACCCAGTCGATGACGGCACGAGTGGAGCGGAAGTTGGTGGTCAGCTGCACCACGTCGTCGGCCGGAAGTCGTTCACGCGCGCCCATATAGGCGGCGATGTCGGCGCGGCGGAACCGATAGATGGATTGCTTGGGATCGCCGACGGTGAACAACCGGCCCGCGATACTCGCGGCACCCGCGCCCGCCACGATCCGCCGCGCCAGCTCAAGTTGCAGTGGATCGGTGTCCTGGAATTCGTCGAGCAGCACCCGCCGGTACCGATCGTGGGTGGCGGCGGCCACCATCGGGTTCTTCAGCACTTCCGCGGCGTGGACCAGCAGGTCGTGAAACTCCAGTTGCCCGGTGCGCCGACGCTCGTCGGCCTCATCCACGATCAGTGTTGCCATATGGTGTACGACAACCCGCAGCGCTCCGTCGAGATATGTGTTGCGGATCCTCGAAATAGTGTCGTCCCGAAGGGATTTGATGTGACTCTTGATCTGCTTGACCTGTGCGGAGCCGCCCGACCAGTTGCCGCCTCTGCCGCCGCTGCCGGGGCCCGGGCAATCCTCGACGATGGGGAGCCAGCCGGTGGGATTCTTCTCCGCGCGTAGCAGTGCGAGCCAGTCTGTGAGCCGATACAACTGGATGGCGAGTTTGTCTTCCTGATCGGTGCAGTCGGTGAGGTGGCCGCAGATCGACTCCGCCTCCCACAGGATGGTGTCGATGTCGGCGTCGGCGACGGCGACGCCACGCGGGGCATCGAGGGCTGTCAGACGGTCCCAGTTGCGGTCGAGAGCATCTGCGAGATTGCGTATCTGATCCACCGACACACCGACGGCGATCAGAGCATGCATGGCGTCGACGACCTCGGCCGGGGCGTTGTCGGTGAACAACTGCTGCTGCATCCGGTGCCACCGGCGCTGGAACGACAGTTGCGATCCCATCGAGTCGACGACGGTGATGCGCGGCGGCACCCCCGCTTCGAGCGGATGCTCGCCGATAATGCGTCCGGCAAACGAATGCAGGGTGCCGATCGCGGAGGTATCGAGTTGCCGCAGAGCGGAATGCGCCGCCGGTGAGTCGACCTTGGCGAGCTCGGTGCGGATCCGTTCGCGGAGTTCGGCGGCGGCCTTCTCGGTGAAGGTGATGGCGGCGATCCGGTCGAGTTCGATGCCGTCGTGCAGGACCAGACGGCAGATGCGCTGCACCAGCGAATGGGTCTTGCCGCTGCCGGCCCCGGCCTCCACGAACAGTGTGGTGGCGGTGTCCTCGGTGATGCGGACACGGGCTGCGGCGTCGGCGAGTTTCGGGTCGATCATGCTTGTTCTGCTCCGTATTTCGCGACGAAATCGGCGATCTCGGGCACGTTTCCGAGGTGTGACCACGAACGCTGCAGTCCGACCTTGCCGACGAGGTCGAGGATGGCGTCGGGCCACCGGGTGTCGGGGGTACGAGGCGGGAAATAGCCGCCGCTGATCATTTGGTGTACCAGCCGCAGATCGTCTCTGAGGATGTCGATCACCTCATCGGTGACGACGTAGCCGACCTCGTCGAAGTTGCCCTTCTCGGTGACGAACCAGTATCGGGCACTGACCGTGGATCCGAACTCCTGTGCCAGCAGGCCGTAGACGGGGAGCTGAAAGTGGGTTCCGCCGTGTGTGGGACTGTCGATCGTGATGTTCTTGTACCGGTTCTTCTGTCCCGACTTGTAGTCGGTGACGCGGATACGTCCGTCGCGGCGGGCGTCGATCCGGTCGACGGATCCGCGGAACTCGATGGTGGTGGTGCCGAGATCGAAACGGACAACGGGATTCTCGGGTGGTTCGGAGTAGGGAAGTCCGTGCGGTGGCATCCCGAAGGTTCGTTCCACATGCGTCGGGGTCCAGCCTGCCGCATGGTCGGCGCTGTCCTCCTCGAACCAGCGCCGCAGGTCCCGGACGATGGTGCCACGATCCCGATCCCACAGGTGGTCGAGCCAACCCGGATTCTCCCGGTCGGCATGATCGAGCACCTCGTCGGCGATGGCTATGAGAAGGGAAACATCGTGCGGCGCTGCGCCTTCTATGGAGTCGCGAACATACAGTTCGAGGATTTTGTGGATGATGCTGCCCCGGGTGAGCGCATCGATCTGGGTGGCCTCGTCGGGGTCCGCGAGCACTTTCACGCCCAGTACCACGGTGAGGAAGAACAGGTACGGGCTTTTCACCCACTCCTCAAGCTTGGTGGGCGAGACCGGATTGTCGAACACCGTGATCAGGTCGCGGACTTCGTGCACGTTGCCGTTGAATCGGGTGAACCGGCCGTGCAGCCGGTCGCTGCGCATCCGCATCCCGAGCCCGACGATCGGATCGGTCAGGGTGGCCTGACGCTGCTCCGCGGGTACCGACGCCAACGCCCGTAGCCGCCATTCGGTTTCCGACGCCGCCGACGCCCCGATCCGTTCGTTCGCGTTCTGTGCTGCCACGTCGAAGGATTCGACAACGACAATCCGTTGGGCGTCGGCGGTCTGTGTCTGCCAGCCGACGACGTCGACGGGCGCACCGGCCAGCGCGCCGAGTGCGGGCAGCAGCCAGCGGCTCGGTACCCGTTCGGCGCCGCCGCGCAGACTGCCGCGAGGGAACGTGACAATCCGCTCGCCGGCGCTGGTCGCGAGCGCGGCCCGGTAGACCCGGTGCTGCGCGTCCGTGCTGTCGGCGGGTGAGCGCCCGGTGAGTTCGGTCGGCAGCAGCGGATCTTCGCGCCGAGGTACCGGCAGGAGTCCTTCCGCAGCACCGAGCACGATGACGACATCGAGGTCGCGGCCTGCGGCGTCGGCGAGCTTGCCGACGGTGACCCCGACCCCGGATGTGCCGTGGACACCGCCGTGCGATGCGATCCGCACGTTCACCGCGTCACGGATCCGGTCGATGCCGGGGGCCGGGGCGAACTCGTCCATCATGGCCAGGGCCGCGCAGTCCTGTGTCAGCGTCAGCAGGTCGGCCGCGGCCCGCTCCGACCGACCCTGGAACCTGCCGGTGAGCAGCTCGCCGAGCTGTTCGGACACCTCGGCCCACGTCTGGGCCTGGTGCAGCCGGACGAGATCGGCGCGCAGTGCGGTGACGTAGGCGTGCAGGGCGGCCGTCTCTTCGGGGTAGGTGTTTCCGGTACGCGCACCGTCCGGCAGCGGCTCGGCGAGGCGGTCCCAGTCGGGGAAGCCGACGATCTTGCGGATGTCACGGGTGATCAGTTCGGTGCGTCGCTGACTGAACGGCTTGTCGGCGCCCGGGACCGTCGGGCGGCGCAGGGCTCCTTCGGCGAAGAAGTCGAGAAGCTCGCGGCGCGGCATCACCGCCGGGTCGATGCTGAGCAGACCGAGCAGGGCGCGAGCGGTGGGCCGGTCGGCGAGCGTGTGGCACAGGGGCGCGGTGAACGTGATCCGGCCGGCCGTCAGATGTTCGTGCAGCAACGTCAGATACGGATCCGGAGTGGGGTAGTAGATGCCTATCCGATGGCCGGGGACACCCGCGGCCAGATGTTTGCGGACCAGCCGCACCACCGCCCGCACCTCGTCGTCGGCGTCGGAGGTGTGAATCACCTGCGTCGGCTGGTTCTCCCCGTCCGGTTCGATGACGGTATAGCGTTCGCCGAGCACCTCGAGCAACCCATTGATGGCAGGTGTGCTGCGCGTTGGCGCGAACACCACCACATTCGTCAGGGTCGCGGCCATCGTGCGTGCCGCCGTCAACGCCTCATGTCTCAGGTAGTACCGCCGCACGAGATCGTCGCCGACAGCCTCCCCGTACACCCGCAACATGTCGGCCACCAGCGGTGTCGGTTCGTCGATGTGTGGCTCCGCCAGCTCGGTGAGCTGCCACGCCGCCTGCGACAACGCCTCCGCTGTCACCGCGGCCGTCGCGACCTCCCTGAACGCACCCGGCCGCTCATCGAGCACCCGAGCGACCGCCGCCGCCAACAACGGATACGGCAACGGCTGCCGTGGCTTCAGCACCGGTGCCGCCAGCCCGTCCACCATCTGCCCGGGCGTGACGATGCTCGTATTGGCGACCGCCCCCGCACGCGCCAACGCATGCAACACATCCCGACCCGCCGCATGATTGGGTACCACGACCAGCACCGGGGCCAACGGGTTCCCACCCTTGGCGTCGGCCACCGCAGCCACCAGTCCGTCGAACGTCATGGCGCCCATCATGCCGCACCCCAACGACATCCCGGCCCGGGTTGTGACCCGGGCAGGTTGCGCACACCCGCGCTATCGGGCCAGGAGTGATGGCTTCCCGCCGCCGGTTGAGGTGCGAGGAGGACCGGCGGCGAGTCCCGAAGCCGGGTGAGATCGTGCTGCCCCACAGTGCTCCACCTTGCCCACTATTCAGGAGCGGGTGGTTCCATCTTGGGGATCGTGAGTGTGGTGAATTCGATTGCTTGGGCACAGAGTTCGGAGGGTGGGGTGTCCGAGATGCGTGACACGAGAGTGGACACGGGTGCGCGTCCCGATTTCACGGTGGTCATACAGGTGTAGCGTGCACGCGCGTCGACCATTACCGGCCGTCCGTCGATGACGATGTCATACGATGTCGCGTACCACTCCCGGTCCTGCATCTGTTGTTCGAAAGTCGGCTTGTTTCCTGTTGCCTGAGTGACCCCTGACAGCTTGACGTCACGATATTCCCACCTGCACCCTCGTGCCGTTTGGCCGTTTGCCATGGCGACGTCTATCACACTGCCGGGATCGATACCCACTGCGGCGAGTTCGTCGTCGGTCAGTGCGGTGCAGGGTTCGTATGTGGTTCCGTTGTTGTTTGTCGACCATCTGTCCGGAAATCGATTATCGAAGGGGAGTCGTTTCCCGGAATCGTCGATCTGCCGGATCGATGCGGTGGTGGTTGGTCCAGCGGGCGCAGGGTTGGCCTCGCCGGTAACCGAACATGCGGTGGCGGCAGCGCCGAGCGAGGCGATGCTGGTGAACGCCAACAGTTGGCGGACTGCTCTCGTCCTGCGGCTGTGCGGTCGGATTGGCAACTCACCGAGGAGCAATGTTCTGTGCCGCTTCATTATCGGCCTCGGTGAGAGTCCGCGCGGCAACGAGGCAGGCATCCGCGAGGTTCTCCGCCGACGTAGCTTGCTCTCGGAGATCTGCTACCCAATCCTCAACAATTCCTCGGAACAGTTTATGGATCGTCCGACCTTCGACACATTCTCCATAGTAATTCCTGACAAACAGGGTGTCGGTGGTGTCGGCGATCTTATTGATGTCTATCGCGGCATCCGCGGCCGCCTTCGCTCGCGCTTTCCACCACGCCGGATCAGATTCGACCTCCCCGGACACATCGAATGCGTACCGCATGTCCAACGGCTGTTCGTCGTCGCCCGCCATCGTACGGGACTGGCCCCGGTTTAGTTGACATCTGATCTGTGAGGATTCCCCTCACGATGGAAGGATGCTCACCATGCCGAAAGCGTTCCCCGAAGAGTTCCGCCGCGACGTCGTCGCCGTCGCCCGCAAGCGCGAGGCCCCGCTGCGCCAGATCGCGAAAGACTTCGGAATCTCCGAGGGCTGTCTGCACCGCTGGCTCAAGCTCGCCGACCAACAAGACGGCACAGCCAGCGGCACCGCAGTCGGCCCTGATGCGTCTGTGGAGCTGAAGGAGGCCCGCAAGCGGATCAAGCTCCTCGAGCAAGAGGCCGAGGTCATGCGCCGGGCCGTCGCCTATCTGTCCCGGGATGTCAACCCAAAATGATGTACCCGCTGGTCCTCGACCTTGCTGCTGACGGCGTCCCCGTCACAGTGACCTGCCGGGTGCTCGGATTCTCCACCCAGGGCTTCTATAAATGGAAGAAAAACCCTGTCACGCAACGTGATTGGGAGGACGCCCACCTGATCGACGCCGCCCGCGCCATCCACGCCGACGATCCTGCGTTCGGCTACCGATTCATCGCCGACGAACTCTCCGACCGCGGCATCAGCGCGGGCGAGAACCGCGTCGCACGACTCTGCTCGCAAGAGCGCATCCGGTCGGTGTTCGCGAAGAAGAAGGGCCTGACCACCAAGTCCGGCCCGCCGGTCCACGACGACCTCGTAGAGCGCCGGTTTACTGCCCAGAAGCCGAACCAGGTGTGGCTGACCGACATCACCGAGCACCGCACCGACGAAGGCAAAATCTACCTCTGCGCGATCAAAGACCTGTATTCGAACAAGATCGTCGGCTACTCCATCGACTCCCGCATGAAGGCCTCGCTGGCGGTGACAGCGTTGACGCACGCGATCGGCCAGCGCTCGCCGGCCGGCACCATCGTCCACAGCGACCGCGGGAGCCAATTCAGGTCCCGGAAATTCGTTCACGCGTTGTCCCACAATGGGTTACGGGGATCGATGGGGCGGGTCGGGGCGGCCGGCGACAACGCAGCAATGGAGTCGTTCTTCGCGTTGTTGCAGAAGAATGTGCTCGACCGTCAGCGGTGGTCGACCCGCGAGGAACTACGGCTGGCGATCGTGGTCTGGATTGAGCGGACCTATCACCGCAAGCGCCGGCAGCGCCGCCTGGGCCGGCTCACCCCGGTCGAGTTTGAGACCATTAACAATGCCGCATAGACGGCCTGAACCGCTCAACCCCACGAGTCAACCGAAGTGGGGGCAGTCCCTACCCCCTGGATCACGAACATTCTTCACGCTACGAAAGTGATTGCTGGTCTGTCTGATCGGACAGTCAACACGGCGACGGCGCGATTGTCCAGGGTCGAGGTAGGAGCTGTGGATGAATCGGTCAACAACAGGGCCGGTGGCCACCCACGGTGGCGGCACGGGTGCTATGTCGGCGGTCCGCAAGAGTCACGGCGATCAGTCAACCGAGCAACGTGGCATCGTCGAGCAACTCCGTGTCGACAACAGCGACCTGTATGAGGCGTACATTGGGAATCCTGTGACGAAGGGTAGGATATTGCCGAACGCGTCAGTTTGTCGGATCGGTTTCGAGTGCTTCGACGAATCCGCCGGGTTTGCAGGTACGGTTGGCAGGGCATCGCCGTGGGCAGTACAGGCTGTCATCCCTATCGATGAATCAGTATCACTGGTCGTCTTAGCTGTGGTGTAACCCGTGTATTGAACGGCCTTCGATGCAGTCACCATGGTGATTCTTGGAGTGTAGAGGCTCGACGTCGAACGCCAGTTTCAGTAGTTTTTCGGCTGCCTGCTCGGCAGCCTTCCCCCGCGCGTTCCACCATGCCGGATCGGACTCCACCTCCCCGGATACATCAAAGGCGTACTGCTGAAAGAACTAGCCAATCTGTGTGATTGGACAGTAAACACGGTGGCGGCACTCTTGTCCAGAGTGGATGCGGGGTGTGGATAGGAATATAGGTATCGAACAAGCCGCTGAGTTCGGAGTCGGCGTCGATCGCGCCGGGGAGCGGGTCCATGAGCGCGAAGATGCCGGGGGCATCGTCGTAGTGACCGTCGTAGCGGGTGAGGTTGGCGGCGGAGAGTCTGTCGATGCCGGACTGGACGTCGACGATGGTGTTGTCGAGGTCGACATACAGGATCTTCTTCATGACGTAAGCATGTCTGTGAGGTACGATATCTGCTGGCCAGCCGGCATTCCGAAGCCACGTGCATTCGTTCGATCAGATGAATCTCAACCACCGTGCGCAATGTCAGATCAAAATCCACGGTTCGAACGTATGATCGGTATATGGCTTGGGGAGAAGCACACCACGACGGCGAATCGTGTTCGACCGATTCGCCGGTGGCGACGATATCGGACCGCCGCTCACCCTTACGGATGGTGCGCGAGACCGCATCCGACAACGACCTGTCGGCACCTGAGCTGGTGGAGGTGCTCGCCCATTGCGCGTCGACGGTGGCCGCCGCCCAGTACCGAATGATCAGGACGGCCAGCCTGATTCACGACGAGCGCGCCGAAGAACACGCCTATGAGTGCAGTCTGGTCGACTCGGGTGAACGTAC
The DNA here is from genome assembly GCF_025273675.1 of Gordonia pseudamarae. Classification (NCBI taxonomy): domain Bacteria; kingdom Bacillati; phylum Actinomycetota; class Actinomycetes; order Mycobacteriales; family Gordoniaceae; genus Gordonia; species Gordonia pseudamarae. The sequence goes on from NZ_CP045809.1 coordinate 236,702, forward strand.
TCCGGCCGAGTTGATGGATTCGGTTGCCGCAGGTAAAGATCCGCATAGAGATTTCGGCCCGGACGGTCTCGAACGCGCAATCGCGGAGGTGGGTGCGGTGTTGACGGTCACTCCGGCCCGCGCCAAGGCGTTGATCATCGCGGGCGACGCAGCCCGCTACCGTCTGGTGTTCACCTCGCACACGCTGGCCGAGGGACGTATCGATCTTGACCGATTCCTGCGCGCTGTCACACGCACCGACCTGTGCTCCCCGGAGGCGATCGCCGATATCGACGCTCACCTGGCCGGGGCGATCCTGGACAACCCGCCGATGTCCACGATCCGCTTCACCACCCTTGTCGACGCGTTGATTGCCCGCTGGGATCCCGAGTCTGTGCGTCGGCAGACCGAACGCAACAAATCCGACCGCAAGGTCACCATCACCCCCGACCGTTTCGCCCGCGGCAACTCGCGTCTTGGAGCGTCGCTACCGGCAACGGACGGCGCAACGGTTGACGCCACCCTGAACGCGATGGCGGGTTCGGTCCACTCAGCCGACCCACGCAACAAGCAACAACGCCGCGCCGACGCCCTGGTCGCGCTCGCCAAAGGCCGCACTGATCTGCCGTGCCTGTGCCCAGCCTGCACCGCCTTCGCCGACATCGACGAGGTGCCAGAGCCCGCCGATCGCGACGAGGCATCGCAGACGAGCGCTGCCGACGCCCGTATGGGTGCCCGTCCGGTGTTCCACATTGTGGTGAACCTGTCGACTCTCCTCGGCCTGGACAACGACCCCGGTTTCCTCGACGGGCACGGCATCGTCGACGCCACCACGTTGCGCTCCCTGCTGGCTGAGGCAGACCGCAGCTACATCAACCGCCACGCTGCGCAGCCAGACACTCAGCCAACCAAGTACACCCCGAGCCGAAAGCTGATCAACCTCGTCAAAGCGGGTGAGCTGTGCTGCACATTCCCCGGCTGCAACGCCCACGTCTGGACCGCCGACATAGACCACACCGTCCCGTTCGACCACCGCAATCCCACCTGCGGAGGACAAACCGTCCTCGGCAACCTCAAACCGCTATGCCGCTTTCACCACCGCGCAAAGACCTTCACCTCCTGGCAGGACTACCAGGACGACCTCGGCCGCGGCTGGTTCCAATCACCCACAGGCCACATGTTCTACGGCGCCTTCTTCACTGGCCGAACTCTGTTCCCAGGCCTCATCCCGCACCGAGACCCCGAACATCCTGGCCGCGCCACCCTCGATGCCGCCCGCCGCAAACGGATCGCCAAACAAGCCGATGACCAGCGGCGATGGGACGAAGCTAACCCACCTCCGTTCTAGACTAGTAGGGATGGGCGCCGACTGACGGTCTTGATGTTGTTTCCCGCTCAGGATCGTGCAACTCCGCTGCGGGAAGTCGTGGGGCGGGGCGGGGATACCCTACGGCTTCTGCTGATTCGCTCACTGTAAGATCGCCAGATTCAGTTCGGGCGAGTAGCTGACATCCGATGCGGCGCTGCTGAATGCCGATCTCGAAGCCCGTGCGCAAGCGCTCGGCATTCAGATCTCGGAGCGGATGGAGGACGCTGTCCCAATGTTGGCGATGCGGTCGTCGCGATCGGTGACCGGGAAACTGCTGCTGCGCGAAATGTGCGAGACGCGAGCGGTAGCGTTATCGACGTCGGGGACGTGGGCCTGAGCAAAGCGCGCAGGACGGTCGGCTGCAGAAGGCGGCGCTGCACGTGAGACGTCAAGGCGAATGCGATCGGACGATGACGCGGTCCAGGTTGTCAGTTGTCGGCCGGTATTCTCAGACCTGTGGCTGACACAGCACGTTCACGCAGCGCCGACGGAATGGCTAAGCCGGTGGCGTCGTCAGAACGTGTTCGCAGGCAGATGAGCCGCCAACGAAACAAGGACACCGGTCCCGAAACGGCGGTTCGCAGGGAGCTTCACTCCAGAGGCCTCCGGTTCAGGACGGACGTCAAACTTGAAGACGATCTGCGGACCCGGGCCGATATCGCGTGGCGAGGCTTACATGTGGCGGTCTTCGTCGACGGCTGCTTCTGGCACGGCTGCCCCGACCACGCGACGCGGCCTGTCGCGAATGCCAAGTGGTGGGCAGCAAAGCTGGACAAGAACATCGAACGTGACCGCGCGACGACAACCTCTCTGGAGCGGCGAGGATGGACAGTTCTGCGCTTCTGGGAGCATCAAGACGCGACAGAGATCGCGGCTGAGATCAGTCGGGTCGTGGCCTGCGCGCGCAGTGGTTCGGGAGTGCTGCATCCAAGGTGAGAGTTTGATGGCACGTATTCGTTTAGCAGACGCAAGGTTGTTCAGTCCCGTTCTTTGAGCGCTACCTGGGATGTTGTGGCGGAACTCGTTCGGGCCGAGTAGCCCGCCGCACAGAGAGGACACTCCCCTTGAGTTGCGAAGCGACCATGCCGAAGGGCTCGCGGTGGTTCTACGACGACGCGGTCGACAGTCAGTTAGATGCGGCATACTTCCTCGACTCGTTCCCTGAGTCTCCCCTGCAGGGCCTGACACGCCAGGCCCACCTGTTTGACGGTGACCGGATTGCCGGACGGGTGCTGAGCAACGACAAGGGCGGTTGTGATGTTGTGTACGACCCGGACGGACCTGCACTGGTGCCCACCAGGGCGATCTTGCGTCTGCGGCTGCTGCGTGCGCAGGTCAAGTCGGTCACCGAGGTATTCGACTTGTTGGTTGAAGAGTTCGGTCAGCGTGGTCGCAGGCCACCGCCCTGATGACCCGTCATCATCATGACCTTCCCCGCCAGCCTCACCGCCGTGCCGAGCCAGTTAGACCGTTGTCCGGACAGTCCCTACCGACACGCTCGAACATCTGGTGCATGTCATACCTATGCGGTACGACTAGTGAGACGTAACTGACGCGGCGGGCGCACTCGTGGTAGCTACCGCGTGAGTACTCGAACATGGTTGGCGGAACGTGGATGGGAAGGTTCGGTGCGGGCGCTGAACGACGGATCGACGCCGGATCTCGATGATTCGCAGAGACGAGTGGCCGAGGCGGACGCGGAGGCCCGCCTTGTGGTGATAGCGGGTGCCGGCCAGGGCAAGACCGAAGTGGTCGCGGCGAGATTGCAGCACCTTATGTCGGAGGAAGGCCTGTCTGGGTCGACCGCAATTCTGGTGCTCAGCTTTTCGCGGGCTGCTGTACATGCGATACGGACACGGATGCTCGATCGGGATCTGGCCGAGGTCAACGTGCGGACGTTCGACTCCTTTGCCGCGGAGATCCTGCTCGAACTCTCGGACAACGAGCCCTCCGGGTCGTTCACCGAACGAATCAGGGAGGCCACTCGCCTCATTCACGAGGCCAAAGAGACCCCGGACGGGATCGTTGATCTTGAACACGTGATCATCGACGAGGTTCAGGATCTGGTAGGCGATCGCGCAGAATTTGTCCTCGCGATTCTGGATCGTCTCGATGATGAGGCCGGACTGACGGTGTTGGGGGATCCACTGCAAGGTGTGTACGACTTCGTTCTCAAGGAGTCGACGAGCAAGCTGGCGTTCGACGATTTCTACTCACAGCTGAGTACCAAATATGGCACCGAGCGTGTCTCTCTCGACACGAATTACCGTGCGCAGGGGTACGACTGCAGACGGATTGTCGCGCTTGCCGACGATCTGCGCGCTCTCGATGCCGAGAGCGCGCTGGCGAAGCTCACCGAGTTCGAAAACTCGTTGGAGCACCTGGACAACATCCAGGAATGGGATTTCGTCGAGCTGTATTCGGGGCGGTCGGCTATCCTGTGCAGAAGCAACGCCGAAGTCTTACGGGTCTCGCGGGCACTGATGGAACAGGGAATCGTGCATTCGGTTCGGTGCCAGGCCCAATCATTTGGAGCCGCGAGGTGGATCGCGTCTGCGCTGTCCGATACTCGGGGCCCCATTGTTCCGCAGACCTATATTGAAGCAGCAGTCGCGTCGATGGCCGGCGACATCGACGCGGTAGATGCGTGGAATCAGCTCAAAGTCGCCGAGGGACCGTCGCGAAATTCCGGTCAGATCAATCTGGATCGGATCCGCAAGAGGGTCCGATCGACTGCGGTTCCCTTACAGTTGACCCAGGTCGACGGCGCCGATCTGATCGTGTCTACGGTACATCGAGCCAAGGGGCTCGAGTTTGACAACGTGTTTATAGTCGACGGCGGTTATACGCCTGCGCATGAGGATAGTTTGGCAAAGCTTCGGCGAAAGTATGTGGCGCTCAGTCGCGCACGCGACAACATTGCGATTGTGAAACCAAAGTGGGGTGGGACGACCATTGTCGACTACCGGTGGATGCCGGGGCGGTTGCAGGAACGTTGCGGACGTGCGGGTAGGTCCCGCGCCGTTGCTCTGGAGATCGACGGCGACGACGTATACACGTCGCGGCCCACATCCGCAGGGGGGTCCGATGCTACTGCGATACAAGATGCGCTCCGGCGAGCTTCATTGGGGACTCCCGTCGAAGCCGAACTCGACCGAAAGCGAGCAGAATTCGAGTCTCCGATCTACACCTTGACGTGTGACGACAAGCCGATCGGCCGCACGACAGAGGAATTCGGCAGGGACTTCGCGAAGACCTTCAACCTGAGGGACGGCAAGTGGCCTGTGGAGCTTGGTGGTGTACTGCTGGTGTCTGTTGAGACGACCGCGGGCGATCCGGCGTTCACAGAGCAGGAAGGAATCGGCGTAGGGGGGTTCTGGCTGGTGCCACGTGTGGCCGGCCTGGCCAAACCGTCGTGGGATGTGATGGAGAAGTGATATGAGCAAAGCGGCCCTGGAGGAGAAGTACCGGTTTCGGGAGCAACTGGTCGATGCGTTGGCCGCCGACCTCGTCGGTCCGGGAGGCGGTGTGGACGAGGTCATCTCAGAACCGCCGCTCAACCGCTACATTGTCGGTGCACTGTGGCCTAGGCCGGCGGACGTGAACATGGCGATATCGACTGCACAGCAAAGGGCGTCGGAACCGGAAGGGGCTGAGTCCGACACTGAATCCGACGAGGGCAGTCCGGTGGCCCAGGCGCGGATGCGGTTCCCGTCATCGATGGGTATGACATTCTCGGTCCGTGGCTCGGTGAGCGAGATCGTCATAACCCCAACCGCCGGCCGCTATGAGCAGCAAATGAACGGCGACAAGCCGGCCGATGAGTGGAAGAGGATCCCGCTCGAAGCAGATCCGATTCACCAGAACATCGAGACCCCGGGAAAGTTCGAACACCAGCTCGGCAACGAACTGGAAGTCTACTGCCTTGTTCGACGTAAGCGCGAGGGCGCTGTTGCCGTGACGGTTGCTCTCAAGAACAGGGCGATCGCTGTGAAAGGGGAGCTCAGGGATTCAAAGGCCTGGTTTCAGGCTGGACTCGCGGTCACAACCGACGGTCCGTGCATCGCGGACCGTACGGCACCTCGACGGGCCCTCTATGATCCCGACCTGGCGAGCGCGGCGCTGATGTATCGGAATGCACACACCTTTGCCATCGGCCATGGGTGCGCTGTGCAGTGGGACCTGAGCGCGGCTCAACATCGAGCCATCGACCGTGTGGAGACCACGTTCATTCCTTCGCATGAGGTGCACCGTGCCAAGCCAGGAGAGCTCGATGATGTCGACCTTCGCATGGTCACACTAGCTGAAGCCGACAAAGCGACGGTTGTGGCCAACCTGCGAGACCTCACCTACGGTTACCACGCGTGGATCCAGAAGGTCGAAGGTGACATCGAATCTGGGACAGCGGACGTAGTCACCGAGCTGCGGGCCGTTGCGCGACACCATATCGAGGAAATGGAGCAGGCAGCCAACCGGATCGATGCGGGAATCCAGCTGCTGGAGAACGATGACGATGCGTTCCGGGCATTCCAGCTCGCGAACCGGGCCATGCAAATGCAGCGTTCGAGGCAGGATTGGATCCGAGCCGGCCACAAGCCGGGAGAACTGTCCGATGGTTCGGAATCAAAGTGGCGCCCTTTCCAAATCGCCTATTTACTGTTGAACCTCCCCGGCATCACCGATCCGGAGCATGAGGACCGCGATGTCGCGGATCTGCTCTGGTTCCCCACCGGTGGTGGCAAGACCGAGGCATACCTCGGTCTGGTCGCCTACGTAATCCTACTGCGTCGGGTTCGTGACCGCGGTGCGTTCGGAGTGGCCGTGCTGATGCGGTACACATTGCGGCTGCTGACAATTCAACAGTTCGAGCGCGCATCGATGTTGATGTGCGCGCTGGAGACCATCCGAAAAGAGAACCGTGACCTGGGGGAGCGGAAGTTCTCGATCGGGCTGTGGGTCGGTTCGGGCGCTACTCCGAACAGTCTCAAGGATGCCAAGACCGCACTCCGCAAGCTCGGGAACGGGGAGATACTGGAACAGAACAATCCGGTGCAGCTAAAGCAGTGTCCGTGGTGCGGTGCCCCGATGGATCACGAAAACTATCAGGTTGTGCAACGTCCCAAGCCTGGTCTCAAAATCGCCTGTGGAACTGATGGTTGCGACTTCGGTGACCGACTGCCGGTGCACGTCGTCGACGATGATGTCTATGCGGCACGGCCGGAACTGTTACTGGGAACGGTCGACAAGTTCGCCATGATGGCGTGGAACGAGAACGTGGGCAGTCTATTCGCACGCGACGAAGGGCTGCCGCCGGAACTGATCATCCAGGACGAGCTCCACCTTATCTCAGGACCCTTGGGTTCGATCGTCGGCCTTTACGAGACCGCTGTCGACGCGGCCTGCACGGTGAGAGACCTCGGCGATGAGTCCGGTCGTTCACGCCCCAAGGTCATCGCGTCCACCGCTACCATTCGTCGTGCTTCGGAACAGATCTCGGCGGTATTCGCGCGAGGCGCTGCACTGTTCCCGCCCCCTGGAATCGATCCGGACACCTCGTTTTTCGCGGAGCCTTCTACGAGGGAGGAGTTCGGTACCAGGCGGTATGTCGGGGTAATGGCGTCCGGCACGTCCCATGCGACGCTGCTTATCAGGGTCTACAGCGCGTTGTTGCAGGCCGCCGCAGACATCGACGGCGATGATGTGACGCGCGATCCGTACTGGACGCTCTTGGGATACTTCAACAGCCTGCGGGTGCTGGGCAGCGCAAACCTACAGGTCGAAGGTGACGTGCGTGAGCAACTTGGAGTTGTTGCGGGCCGGTCCAAGACGACCACACGACCGGTGGAGCGGATCAGTGAGCTGACGAGCCGGGTGCCTTCGTCGGAGATCCCGGGCAACCTCAAGCAGCTTGAGAACCAACTCGGCGGGTCGGAGAGCCCCATCGACGTGGTGCTGGCCACTAACATGATCTCGGTGGGTGTCGACATCGACCGTCTGGGATTGATGGCCGTGATGGGCCAGCCGCAGGCAAGTGCGGAGTACATCCAGGCCACCAGCCGCGTGGGGCGTAAACACCCCGGGCTTGTGGTCACCATCTTCAACTCCGCACGTTCTCGGGACAGGTCGCACTACGAGAGCTTCCTACCGTTCCATCAGGCAATGTACCGGGCCGTTGAGGCCACCAGTGCAACGCCCTTCGCCGCGCGAGCGCGTGACCGGGCACTGCATGGTGTGTTGATTTCGATGGTCAGGATGCTCGTTCCAGGGATGATGGACAACTCGTCTGCCCATCTTGCCGGCGAGTACTGCGACGACCTGACGAAGATCGGGAGGCTCATCGAACAGCGTGTCGCCGCAGTGGGAGACGATGAGATGGACGCGACCGCAATGGAACTCGGCAAACTTCTCGACGTCTGGTCAACAGCAGGCGATCAACGTCCGAACATGAAGTACAGCAACACGAACATGGACTCATCCCTGATGGTGCGTCCCGCGGTCGCGCTGGTCAACGACGATATCGCCTACTCCCAGGATGATGTTCCTTGGCCGACGTTGCAGAGCATGAGAGATGTTGACGCGGAAAGCAATCTGTACCAAGTCCCGGCTGGAGGGAAGAAGTGAGCGCGGTCGAGGCAACGGCACGTCGCAGCCAATTGGTGTCGACATACGGTGTAGGAGGACTTTTCCCGTCCGATTCATCGAGCTTCATGATCGTCGGGCTGGATGACTGGAACAAGGATCGCGCGCCGGTGGTCAGTGAACCTCGCCTGGCCAGGTCGCTCGGGGTGCTCGTGCTGAAATCGCCGCCGGCGAGTGAGGGCTCGTTCGTTCGGAGCAAGAAGTCCAAAGATGTTCCGGTGATCCGGTTCCCGCGTCAACAGGTTTGTCCGGTCTGCCGTCGCATCGGCACCCACAGAGATCTGGGACTTGATTGGAATGCGGCGCAGTGTAAATGCCAGCAGAAGAAGGACGGCGCATCGCTGTCACCGTTCCGTCTGGTCGCGGTCTGTCCTCGGGGACATATTGATGACTTTCCGGTCTTCGGATGGCTTCACGCGGGCCAGGAATACGCCCGCGACAGCGAACACCGCATGACGATGAAGGCGTTGGGACGCACCTCCTCACTCGATGACCTGGAGCTGAACTGTTCGTGCGGAGTGCGGTCCAGGACCCTTGATAAGGCGACAGATGCGGCGTCGCTGAAGAACATCAAGTCGTGTTCGGGTCGGCGGCCCTGGTTGCGGGATGCCGAGCCAGAGGAGTGCCGTGAGGTACTCAGCGTGGTCCAGCGAGGTGCCTCGAACGTCTGGTTCCCGTCAGTGCGGTCGACGATCTCAATTCCCCCTTACTCGGAGAAGATCGCCAAATTGGTCGACAAGCATTGGGTGATTCTGTCGAGTCTTCCCAGTGACGCGTTGCGTGGGGCGGCAGAGAGAATTGCCAAAGCAGCGTCGAAAGTCACGACCGACGACATATTGTCCGAGGTAACACGTCGCCACGACGAAGAGAGCGGCGAATCGGTCAACGAAGAGGAGTTGCGGCGTCAGGAGTTCCGGGCGCTCATGGAGGGTCGCGACCCATCGCTGGGCGACGGGGACTTCGTGTGCGAAGTAACGGTGAGCGGGAGTGACTTCGACGTCGACGTACCTGAAATCTTCACTGACTTGCGCAAAGTGACACGACTTCGTGAGGTTCGGGCACTCCGTGGCTTCACGCGGCTGAAGGGTGACGAGGGTGCGGATGAGCTGTGCCAGCTGTCGATGTGTGTGACCGATTGGTTGCCTGCGATTGAGGTCATCGGCGAGGGCATCTTCCTGGGCATGGATCGGGGAGCACTCGATGATTGGGCTGCAGAGCCGTTTGCCCAGAAGCGCTTGGCGATGCTCCAGGCGTCGGCTGACTATCAGGCCGCCGAATTCGGCAGACCGGCCAAACCGGTCGACATCGTGAAGGTGGCTTTGCATACCTTCGCCCACGTCCTCATCGACCAGCTGTCGCTGGACGCCGGCTACCCGGCGTCGTCGCTGCGGGAACGGCTGTATGTGGACCCGGAAATGGCCGGGATCCTGATCTATACCGCGAGCAGTGATTCAGCGGGCAGCCTCGGCGGTGTCGCATCGCAGGCCGACCCGGATCGCTTTGCCGCCGCTGTCCGGGAGGGGCTCAAGCGACTCTCGTGGTGTTCGTCGGATCCGGTGTGCATCGAGACCGAGGCATCCGGCACCGACGCCATGAATCTGGCCGCCTGCCACGCGTGCGTGCTGGCTCCGGAGACCTCGTGCGAACTGAACAACACGCTGCTGGACCGTGCGTTGCTGTTTGGAACCCACGATCCGGATGAGGAGGACGCCGGCATCTTCAGTACATTTGTACAAGACCTGGACTGACCGGGGGCTCCGGGCGGGCGGCCGATGAGGAGAGTGTGCGGGTCATCGTCCGTGACGAGGAGTGGATCGTTCGTTTGGTGAGGTCGGCGGGGTTCGACGGTACGCGGGTGGAGGTGGCCAGGGTCAGCGAACTGGTGCGTGACCAGGACTCGGCGTTCTTCGATCATCCCGAACTCGACACCATCGAACGCCTCGACTCGCGGGACGAGCGGCTCGTCGCCGATGCCTCGACAGGCTCTGGTTGGAGTCGGTTCGGCGTGGCGGGTCCCCGATAGCCGGTCCAGGCAGTCCTAGAGCCAGTTCCTTGTTGTGATCGTCAGTCGATCTCGCAGCCCACGGGGTGATGCCGGTGGGCGCATCCGGCAGCGTACTCGGCCGGGGTCTGGTAGCCCAGCGCTGAGTGGCGATGGCGGTGGTTGTGGTCGTCTTTGAAGTCTTCGATGACTACACGGGCCTCGTGATTGCTGAACATCGTGGACCGCTCGATCACCTCCGAGTGCCTGATCGAGGAGTTGGAGAAAACATTCGCGATCTGGGGTGGCCACCGATGGTGCTGCGTATGGATAACGGCCCTGAATTCATCTCAGAAGCCCTACAAGCGTTCTGCGCAGGGGCGGTGGGGATCTCCTACATCCCGCCCGGCACACCGTGGAACCGCCCGGCACACCGTGGAACAACGGGTTCATCGAGTCGTTCAACAACCGCTTCGTGATGAGTGTTTGAACCGCAACTGCTGGCCCACACTGCTCGAGTGACGAGGCTCAAGAAAGTTCCCCAGGTGTGCTCACTGAAATTCCCCACCTTGTGGGCGGCTCCTACTGTAGCGACCTTCGGGTGGGGGATGATCCATCCCGGTGTTTCTGGAGAGCTCAGATCGTGAGTGCCTCCTCCGGATTGAGGGTGGCGATCCGATCGTAGTGGAGTCGCTCGGCGTGGTCGGGGGTGAGGTCGTGGCAGTAGCTGTGCGGCCGTTGCCGGTTGTAGAACGCAACCCATTCGGCGGTGGCCAACGATAGTTCGGCGACGCCGTGGAAGCGGGGCTGGTTGTCGACGAGTTCGTTCTTGTAGTCGGCGTTGACCGATTCGGCCAACGCGTTGTCGTAGCTGTCCCCGATGCTGCCGATCGATGCGGCGATCCCCGCTGCAGCCAGCCTCTGCCCGAATGCCAGAGCGGTGTACTGCGACCCCGCATCGCTGTGATGGATCAAATTATCGAATATCGTTGTTCCACAACGCCATCAATTGTCGATCGCGTTGTTAATAGCGGTAGTGACCAACTCGGAAGTCATCTCCGAGGCAACTTTCCAGCCGACGATCTTGCGGGCGAATACGTCGGTGACGAACGCGGTGTACGCCCAGCCGCCGACGGTGCGGCAGTAGGTGAAGTCGGCTACCCACAGCCGGTTGGGCGCGGCCGCGTAGAAGTGGCGGTCGACCAGGTCGGCCGGCCGGTGATGGTCGGGGTTGGAGACCGTGGTGCGCGGAGACTTCTTCTTCGACGCCCCCCGCCACCCCATCTCACCCATGACACGCTCGACGGTGCAGCGCGCCACATCAATTCCGTTGCTTCGCAACATAATCCGTGTCTTCCGCGATCCCAGGACGCTCGTCAACGGGTGCTGCTGGCGCATGGTGTAGATCGCGTCAATGACGCGGGCATCAGCACGCATGCGCGCCGATGCGACGCGGCCCCGATGTTCGTAGTAGGTGGATGGGGCGATGGCCATACCGTGCTCGGTGAGCACCCGACACATCGAATCGACTCCCCAGATAAGACCATCGGCGCCCACCCGGTTTCCCTGATGAGCGCCGATGAACTCCACAATCAGCGATGTGCCCGGTCGATCTCGGCCGCGAAGAAAGCCGATGCCGCCTTCAAAATGCCGTTGGCTCGCTTGAGTTCGGCGACCTCCTTCCGGAGCCGACGAACCTCCTCCGCCGTTTCGACTGAGGCGTCGCCCGAGGACGCCGAGGCGGCGCCGGGGGCCTTACGCACCCACTGACGCACCGTTTCGGCCGCGCCCACACCAAGCAGGTCCGCGGTCTTCTTCATCGCCGCCCACTCCGTCGAACCCTGACCCACCAACTCCGCCACCATCGACACCGCGTCGCGCTTCAACTCCGCCGAGTAATGCTTCGTACCTGCTGCCATGAGATCCATCTTCCCTTGAGACGAACCCTCCGGAAATCCCGGGACGGATCAGGCGGTGGCGGTGCGCTGGTTTTGGGTGCGGGCGTGGTGGTCGCGTAGCCGGTAGGAGTCGCCGTCGAGTTTGAGCACGACTGAGCGGTGCAGCAGGCGGTCGAGCATGGCTGCGGCGACGGTGGTGTCGCCGAGTACCTCGCCCCATTCGGCGACGGACCGGTTGGTGGTGATCACGACCGATGTTTTCAGATAGCGTTGTGCCACAACCTGAAACGGTGCTGATGCGGCTTCGGCCGGCAGCGGCAGGTAGCCGAGCTCGTCAATCACCAGAAGAGTGGGTCCAGCGAAGAATCGCATGCAGGTGGACCAGCGGCCCTCGATGGCCGCTTTGTGACACCGTGCGGCCAGATCGGCCGCGGTGGTGACGTAGGTGCGATACCCGGCGTGTACCGCGGCATGCGCGAGCCCGACCGCGAGGTGGGTCTTGCCAGTGCCGGGCGGGCCGATGAGCAGCACATTCGTGGCCGACTCGAGGTAGGCGCAGGTCCCGAGTTCCCGGATCAGTGCCCGATCGACTCCGGGTGCGGCGTCGTAGTCGAAGCCGTCCAGGGTGGCCGGGGTGGGTAGGCAGGCAAATCGCAGCCGCCCGGCCAGTCGGCGGGCTTCTGTAGCGTCGACCTCGATCGAGAGGAGATGTTCGAGTGTGTGGGCCATCGACCACTCCTGTTCGCCGGCGGTTGCCAAGACCTGCGGCAGGGCTTCGGCCGCGGCGTCGAGTTTGAGGACGGCGAGATGTCCGCGTAGTTGCTGATAGACCGAGATCGCTGATTGTGACTGTGGCTGAACACTATTCGAAGAGTCCGGTCCGGTCTTGTTGGTGTGGGTGGTCATGGGAGGTGGGTCCTGTTCTGTGCGGCGCGTTCGTAGACGCTCATGTCGATCACCGACGCCTGCGTGGCAACATCAACGTTGGTGGTGGATGTGTTGCGGCGCAGCGCGTCTGCTGCGTCACGGGCGGCCTGACCGGGTGGGATGCGTTCTTTGCGGCGATGTGGCCGCCGGCTGCTGGAGGCGCCGGCCTTGGCCAGGGTGTCGAGTGCGACGAGGTGCCCGTGATCACGCACCTGTGCTCCCGACCCCGCAGCAGCCAGTCGGTGACGGGCGATCACGATGCCCGAAACGGTGGCGATATCGATGTGCCCGTCGCCGAGGCGCTCACTCACACTGACCTCACTCATCGCCACCTCCGGCGGCACCGAGTACTGGTTGCCTCGCCACGCCACCAGCGCCTGACCAGACACCGTGCGCACTTCGGTGACCGTAGCCGGATACGGCGCAGCTGGCGGGGCGCTCGGCGGTTCGCGTTTGGCCACGGTGATCACACTCACCCGACCGTCAGAGGTGGGGCGCATCCGCACATCCGAGCGGGTGCGGCAGAACGTATCGCAGCTGGTTTGCGCTTGCTCGGCAGTGACCTCATCGGGCAGGGTTCGCCACCACCGTTGCGCGGCAGTGTGATTGGACTTCTCCACCACTCCCTTGCGGTTACCGCGACGCGGCGGGCACACCTGCACTGATACCCCGTAGTGTTTGGCGACGCCGGCGAACTCGGCGGTCAACGCACCGGTCGAGGGGTGGCACACCGTGGCCATCCGGTCAAAGCGCCACGACTTGGTGACCCCACCGAGTCGGCGGGTGATGCGGTCGATACCGGCGATCACCTGTGGTCGGGTCATATCCGGGGCCAGATAGCCTCGCCATTTGCCGGAATGCGCCAACGACCCGACGAGTAGATATGCTGTTGAACCCCAACCCCATTCGGCTGGCGGGTTCGGCAGCTCAACCCAATCCCATTGCGTCTCTTCACCTGGCTGGTGCTCGATGATCGCGTTTGCCCGTTCGGTGACCTGGGCACAGTCGGCACACCTCGGGCGCAGACCGCGCTGACGGATCTGGCGGGTCAGCGTCTGGTAGGACTGGGTGTAGCCGAGATTCTCGAGTTCGTCGCACAGCGTGCGCGACCACAGATGCGGATCCTCGCCAAGCCTGGCCGTCGCATAGGCCACGAACGGCTCGGTCTCCGGCTTCTTTCGTTCGCCCGGGGTGCGCTCACCGTTGAGATAGGCCCGGATCGTCTTGCGGTCGTGGCCGGTGTGACGGGCGATCGCCGAGATCGTCCACCCCCGTTTGTGCAGTACATGTACTTCCACATCGTTCTCCCATGTCAACATGAAAGCGGGCCTCCCGAGGTAGCTGGTGAGTGGTCAGAGACCATCAGCATCACGGGAGGCCCGCCTACTCTGGCGGAGCCACACGGGTGGGGAATCTAGATGAGCATCACTGGGGAATTTCGATGAGCGCCGTCACAGCAACGACACCCGGGTATGTTCGTCAACCATGGACGCGATCTTCACCTTCTTCCCATCGACGGTGGAATCGAACTGAAAGTCCTACGCCCACACCACCTTAGGTGCGTCCGCAGTGATGATCGGGACCGATGACTGGCCGGCACATTTGCGGCGCGGCGCGCGGCGGACTTGCAGTCCTTCCTCCTTCCACAGGCGGTGCACCTTCTTCTTGTTGATCTCGATGCCGTCGTCGAACCGCAGGTGTGCCCACGCCCGCCGGAACCCGTGCCGCGGGTTTTTGCGGGCATAGGTGCGCAACTGCTCGCGCAGTGCGGCGTCGGGATCGGCCGGCGTATGTGCTTGCGGCAGCCGACGATAGACGGATCGGGACAGCCCAACTACCCTGCACGCCATGCGTTCTGAAACGCTCTTGACCTCTTTGAGCATGTCGATGGCGGCACGTTTGGCAGTCGGGCTCACCATTGGTCAAGTCCCGCGTAGTGGTGTAGCTGATTGTGGTCCTTCGTAGGTGGTCAGACAGGTAGTTGGATCAGCGGGTCGGTGTTCACCTCCGGCGTGTGGTCGGTGTCGGTGACGGTCAGCCGGCAGCGGCTGAGCACTTCGAGGCCGAGGTAGCGGCGGCCTTCGGCCCATTCGTCGGTCTGCTCGGCGAGCACTGCGCCAATGAGACGGACGATGGCATCGCGGTTCGGGAAGATGCCTACGACGTCGGTGCGGCGCCGGATCTCGCGGTTGAGTCGTTCTGTGGGGTTGTTGGACCAGATCTGGCGCCACACGTCATCAGGAAACGCGGCGAATGCCAGCAGGTCTTCACGGGCGTCACCGAGGTGTTCGGCCACTTCGGGTAGGCGGTCTTCGGTGTATTCGAGCAGCCGGTCGAACTGGGCATTGACCGCACCAGCAGTGGGTTGGTCATAGACGCTGTGCAGCATGGCCTTGACCGCTGGCCACATCGACTTCGGACACACCGCCATCAGATTCGCCGCGTAATGGGTGCGGCAGCGTTGCCAGGCAGCTCCGGGCAGGTTCGCCGCGATCGCCTCGACCAACCCGGCATGGGCATCAGAAGTCACCAGGCGAACTCCGCCCAGGCCGCGGGCGACCAGGTCAGCGAAGAAGGTGTTCCACGAGGCTGTGGTCTCACTGGTGGCGACCTGCATGCCAAGCACCTCACGATGACCGTCACCATTGACTCCGGTAGCCAGCAGCACGACGGCTTTGACGACCTGCTTGTTCTCGCGGACCTTGATCGTCAACGCATCCGCGGTGACGAACGTGAACGGTCCCGCCTCGTCCAGTCGGCGATGACGGAACGCTGCAACCTGTTCGTCGAGGTCTTCGGCCATGCGCGAGACCTGCGACTTCGACAACGAATCGATGCCCAAAGTCTTGACCAGCTTGTCCATCCGGCGGGTCGAGACCCCGGCCAGGTAGCAGTCGGCCACGACGGTGATCAGCGCCGACTCGGCGCGCTTGCGGCGTTCGAGCAACCACTCGGGAAAATAGGTGCCAGAGCGCAGCTTCGGCACGGCGACGTCGATCGTGCCCACACGGGTATCGAGAGGCCGGTGCCGGTATCCGTTCCGGTGATTGATGCGGTCTTCGGACCGGCGGCCCCACTCGGCGCCGCACACAGCGTCGGCATCGGCGGAGAGCAGTGCGTTGATCATCGTCTGCAGCAGCTCACGCATCAGATCGGGCGAGGCCTCAGCCAGGGCTTGGCCAAGCAAGCCAGCAGGGTCGACAATGTGGGGTGCGGTCATCGTGATGACTCCGTTCGAGGATTCTGTGGAAGGTTGACTCGAAGGATCACACGGTGACCGCTTCCCTGCCCGACAGCTACACGCTGCCGGCCACGGTCCTGGTCACCGAGTTACACCACTCTATGGGGCACTACTCTCACCATTTTCCCTTGGCGATCTCCCGGAGTGCGTCCTTCTCGAGTTCGGCGTCGGCAAGCAACCGCTTGAGTCGGCTGTTCTGCTCGCGAAGTTCTTTAAGTTCCTTCGCGGCATCACTGTCCGTACCGCCGGACTGGCGGCGCCAGTTGTACTAGGTGGCCGCCGACACCTCAAGATCGGCC
Source organism: Gordonia pseudamarae (assembly GCF_025273675.1). Taxonomy (NCBI): domain Bacteria; kingdom Bacillati; phylum Actinomycetota; class Actinomycetes; order Mycobacteriales; family Gordoniaceae; genus Gordonia; species Gordonia pseudamarae. Next base: position 253,035 of record NZ_CP045809.1, read on the forward strand.
GCGATCTCCTCACCGGTCTTACCCTCCGCCGCCAACTCATCGGCCCGGCGCAGCTTGCGCACAATGTCCTCCGCCGAGTGACGCTTCCGTCCTGCCATGTGCCTCATCGTCCCTTCTCTGCCCTCATCGGGGCAATCAGGACTCTAAAACAACCCGGACCGGCTCAAGGGGGACACGCCATTCGGGCTACATCGAGCGAGTAAAATCGGTGCAGATTGAGAAGATGCATGGAAAGGGGTTGGCTTTCGCATTGCGTGCGCAGAGCCTGAAGAACGGCGTCTACAACGATTTCAAGGGGTTTTGTGAACTCGTCGGTTTAGACAACCGACTTGCGGGTTCAGGCGCGCCTCGATCTCAGATCTTTGGTGCATCGAACTGAGACAGGCGATCACGTGCCCTCTGGATGTCGTCCTCGGGGAGTAGCTCGGAGAAGCGCGGGCTGACCACCAGAGACTCGACGGTGAGGTCGAGGCGGCCCTTCTCCCATAGCACCGAGAAGCCGTCGGTGACCGTCGGTTTCTGCAGGATCTGATGCGCCGCGGCAACCCCACCCAATTCCGCTATCATCGCACGGAGCTGGGTGGGGTTGTAGCGGACTTCTTTACGGCTGCGTTCACAGATGCCGATCATCGCCTCGGTGAACTCAAACTCAAGAGGATCGCCCTGACCGGAGGCCCGGTCGACCGCCGCGACATCGCCAGGCTCACCGTCAGGATCGGGATCGGGAGCGCGGTGTCGTCCATCCCGCTCGACGTACAGCTCAACAGTGTGTTCGTCTTGTCCCCGGTTGAGATCCTTCTGCCCGAAATCGCGGAGAGAGTCGATGGAGGTGAAGACCTTGTACCCGAGCGCCGCGAGACGAGGCAGATCGGCATCCTCTGGATCGAGTTCGAGCACCAGTGGTTCACCGATACCGGGCTGCAGTCCATCGGGCCAGTACGCCTCGGCAACCGCCAGCGGGACGCCGGTGTCGGGGTCGTTGATCTCCGTGTCGGTGAGAGGCTTCGAGGCGCCGAGGTCGGTGAGTTCGGCAATGAGCGCGCGGATCTGACCGGTGCGGGGATCATCGAGATCCTCGGTGTCGGAGATCTTGGCGGGCTGGTCACGTCGGGCGATCGGACCGGTATCGGGCAGGGTGCCGTTGAGCAACTCCTTCATGAACTCCTGAGCCGCGGTGGCCAACAACCGGCGGCGCGCTTTCAGGAATTCAGGGTAACGATCAACCGACCACAGTGTCGGGTCCGTCGGAATCCACTGGGATTCGAGGACTCCGGGATGATCATCGGCGATCTCCTGCAGGTAGTCGGCAGGTGCCCGCTTGCTGTAGGCGGCTGTGGTGTCGGGGGCAACGAAGCAGAAGTTCGCGATCGCGTTCACCTCAGACCGATCGAACTTTCCCCGGAGAAGCGCCTTCGGAAAGATGTGGTGCAGTTCGAGGTGGGTTTCACTGTTGCTGGTGGAGTCTCGGAGAGTCGCGCCGCTTCGCAGGTCGCGGGTTTCCGCGGTCCGGGTCAGCAGGTACAGCATCGGGTAGAAGCGGGAACCCTGTGTCGACCCGGTGAAATCCTCGGCCTTGATGGTCAGCGATCCACCGCGCCAGAGACGGAGCTTCTTGATGAGGTTGTCAATGCCGCCCTGCCTGACGTTCTCATAGTCCTTGGCGACCATCGACTCGACAGAACCACCGAACCGACCCCAGAGTGCGGCGTTGATGTACCAGTACAGAACCTTGTCCTGTTGGGCCTTGTCGGCGAACGTCCCGCCGTTCTTCGACAGCAGCAGGTTGATCACGGGTACGGCATACCGGCCCATGAGGACCTTGTCGTGGTCCAGGCCCAGCCGCGCGGCCGCGGTGTCGAGGAAGAGATTGATGTTGTCAACGGACCCTTTGAGGCTGGCCCGGAATTCCGGGGCCTTCACCCCTTCCAGGTAGGAGAACTCGGACTTCTGGACTGCGAGCCCGGTGATGTTCCGCAGTAGCCAGTCGAGGGTGAAGTTATACCCTTCCTTCGACCAGAGATTCAGGTGGTTCCGCATGGTCTGCCGGGCCTCCGGCCACTCCGCACAGATCCTGGCCAACGCGAGGTCGCCACGCGACAGCTTTGTTCCGCCCGAGTTCACCTTGTTGAAGATGTCGACGACCTCGTCGACGCTGATGCTTGGGCGGGCGACCTTCTCGATGTTGAAATCTTTGTCGCGGATCTGCGTGAGCGCATTCAGGCGTTCAAGGTACATGGATGCCTTCTCGGGTTGGTCCTGGAACTTCGCGAAGAACGGTCCTAGACCGGAGTTGAAAAGTGCGCTGACATCGACCCAGGTCCGGTCCCCCTTCATCCGAGATGGCTGATAGAAGGCAAACTCCTCGGAGTCGACGTTGAAGTGGAGACCGAGAAAGGCCTCAGCGTTGCCCTCGAAGAACGGCGGCTGAGTACCGCGTAGCACGCCGTACAGTGAGGTGATGCGTTGTTGGCCGTCGAGGAGCAGGTTACGGATACCGCCGCCGGCGACACCGCCGCGTACAGACACCCTATCCGCCGCCGTCTCCCACATCAGCAGACTGCCGACAGGATATCCCCGATACAGGGATCGAAGCAGGCCGCGCACCTGGTCTCGGTTCCACACGTACCCACGCTGGAACTCGGGCAGCAGGACGGTCCCTGCGTCTACCTCGTCGAGCAGCGTGGACAGCTTGGTCATAGTCAGCCTTTCCATAGAGGATGGTGAGGCCGGCCACAGTCGGCCCTACCTGACCAACCATAGTCAGCGACGCTTCCATAGGTATTCGAAGTCCCCGAACGCGAGCTTGCGGCGGAAGTTGACGATGTTGTCCTTGACGTCGAGGATCTGGCACTCGGCCTTACCGCCGTTCTTGACCCCGCGTAGACCACGCCCGATCATCTGTTGGTAGATGTTGGCGCTGTAGACCGGACGGGCGATCACAACCGCCCGCGTAGCAGGGGCGTCGAAGCCTTGCGACAGGACGCCGTAGTTGGTGATCACTCGGATCTTCTTGTTGCGGAACTCCTCGATGAAGCGCCTGCGGTCTGCCGCCGGGGTCCCCGCGTCGATCGCCACCGACCGGATCTTCTTGTCGCTGAGCTTGGCGGCCAGGACCTTGGCGTGATCGACTGAGGTGGCAAAGACCAGCACCGGCCAATCCCTGGGCATCCCACTGATGTGGTCGATCAGCATTTGATTACGCGAGTCGTCGGCCGCGAGGCGACGCTCAGCACTCTTCGGTAGGACGCCTGTGACACCCATCTTGTCGAGTTCTGCGAGTTCGTCTTTGGTGAGTTCAAGGTTGGCACCACCCAGCTCGAGATGCTCCACGTGGGAGAGGATTCCCAGCTCTTGGAGACGGCCGATCGGATTGTCACCGAGCACGCCCTCATCCAGCCTCCGGTTCCCGAACCGTTTGGCCAGAAGTTCCGTCTTGTTCTCGTCGTTCCTGAATGGTGTTGCTGTGAGCCCGACCAAGTTCCGGCGCGTCTGTCGGCGGGTGATGCTGAGGCCGAGATGCTCAAGGAGCTTCGTGTACTCGGGCGCAACCGCAACGTGAGCTTCGTCCACGATCACGAGTGAGGCATTGCGTAACCACTCGTACTCATCGGTGTGGAGGCAGACCGTCAGTTTGGCGTCGGTGGCCACGACGAGATGTGGGCGCCCCGTCACCGGGGTTGAGGAGTTGTTGGACCACAACCTGTCGACGACCAGATCCTCCACGGGTCCGACATGCTCCCAGACGAACCTCCACGATTGGACGGCCTGTTCACACAACTCCGTGGTCTGGGCAATCCATAGGATCGGGCCGTCCGGGACGCCGTTCTCACGAATCCACCGGATCACGGCTTCTGCTGCGACTCGGGTTTTTCCTGCGCCCGTCGGCAGGCTGAGCATTGCCCTCGACGGCAGCGGCTCAGATAGGAAGTCGACGAACCTTCGCGCCACTTCGTCCTGATATGGGTGGAGGGCAGGGAAATCAACCGGGCCACGGGCCTCTTCGCGTTGCGGTGGTGCGGTTGTGCGGGCGCCCGCGAAAGACTCGGGGAATTTGAGGTCGGCCACGAATCGGAGTGCTTTCGAGGTGCCGTCAAACTTGGTGGGCGCAGAAGACGGGAATACCGCCCGGATCTCGTTTGTGTACTTGCGAAGTACGGCGTCGTCGTAGGCGTTGTAGGCGAGTTCGGCGATGCGCTGAGCATCAGGCTCCATCCCGGACTCGTGGGTCTCTGAATCGATGAGTCCTTCGGGCAAGCCGGCACGAAGCTGGTCGGCGTCGAGCATCATACCCAGCTTAATGGGAGGCGATTGCTCGGCGGCGATCTTGTCGATCTTGTCACGTCGTTTCACATCGGCAAGGAGCTGTTCGTGGAATCTGAGGAGTTGTTCACACTTGCCGCGCCCCAGCTCGAAGTCCAGCTGCCTATCGACGGTCGCCATCTGATCGAGTGTCGACAGTCCCGCCGGTATCAGCACGGTGTCACCGTCGACAGCTCCGCTCAATGGCTTGAGTGTTGTGCCAGAAGGTGTTCGGGTGACCTCATCGAGTTCTGAACATTCCTGAACAGAGTAGATGCGGATTGCCTGTACCCCTGGTCTTTTGTTGAACGCGGGAAGTTTGTCGGCCAGAGGGAGCGGGTCGCCTGCGGGGACCGCTCGTACCTCCTTTTCTATCACATCGCCGTAACGGAGCATGCCCCACTCCTCGACCATCACCTTGGCCTGTGGTGCATCGATCTCGTCGGCGACCAGAATTGCCGGCTGTTGTTGTGCCACGAGCTCGTTGAATTCCGCCTGAGTAATGGCGACAGCGATATCGCGGTCGGGTCGCATCGCCCACTTCGACCCGACCCGGCAGCGAACCTCCGTTTCTTGGTTGATGAGATCGGCTGCAACACGGATCAATAACGCGTACGACGGCCCTATGAAATCATCATCTTCACTCTTACGGACCCGGTCCAGCAGTCTCGACCACTCTGTAGAATGAATGTCTTCGACAGTGGAGCGCAATTTCAGCCGCTGGGAAATCTCCGTGGATACCTTCGCGACGGGGAGGAAATCTGAGTACTTTGCCAGTTCCGGACTGACTGTGTCTAGAACCCTCATCAGGCCGAGGCTGGTGTCGACGTAGCCGTGCTGCTGGTACAGCCACCGAATGGGAGACACGATCTGTGAGCGCGTATTGGCTTGTTTGCCGACTTGGCGAGTCCAATTCACAACCAATCCCTCAACCGGGGTGGCGGAGATAAAGGCAGCTCGACCTTCCTTGGACAAGGATTTGAACCTGTGGAGCGGGCCGGCTATCGCGCCACCTTGGAGCTCTAACGTCCCCTTCTGGACCCGACGGCTGGTGCCGGATAGTGAATCACAATACTGCTTATACATCGCGTCTCGGTACTCTTCAAACCACGTTTGACCATCGACGGGCAGGTAACCAGACTCCGGCCGGTCTTTCAATCCGAGGCTACGCAGAATCGACTTGTCGTCGGCGTGGAATTTCATGTCGACGGCAATGTTGGCATCTCGGGAGCCATCGCCAGGTACAACCGGGCCGGGAAACATGCACGATGAGATGGGTAAATATTCACCTGCAACAGTTCTCACTTTGATGTCGCTTGCCGGGTTGGCAACCCGATCGGTGATAGCGCGGTACTGACTCGCCCCGCCCGACTCTCGGAGCAGATCCCAGAATCGACGCCAATGGTTGCCGGTGTAGTTGCGGAAACCCTGATCGAGGACGCTACGGAATCTTCCGTCGGCGTCGGCCTCACGGATTCCTAATGAATCGAGCGTGTGAGCCATTGCGGCGTCATCGGTGATCGCGTCGTCCAGGTACACAAGGTCATCACGTAGCTCGTCGTCGGTGGTCCGCCGGAAAATATTACCGGGGGCCGGGGCGACCATCCGGCCCTTATCGGTCAGTGCGATACGGGCCGACTTGGCCTCGTCGATCGCCTTGGGATTGCCTGCCAGGTCGTGCTCGATCAGCTGTTGAAGGACACCGAGTGCAGCCTTGGAGGCCTCGGGCGTACCGTCGGCTGCCAGTGCTTCGAGCCAGGCAACCACTGATTCCGGACCCCGACCGGGGACCTGCTCCAGGATGTGGTTCAGTTTTCCTCGCCGATTACGGTCAGAGCTGACCGAGTGGTGAACCCAATCCTTTGGTCTATCAGTGTACTCGGCCCAGAGTTTGAGTGTCGCGAAACTGACTTCGACAGGTGGAATTTTTAGATCGGCCGGGCGCTGCAGATTTCCGTCCTGATTGGGAATCGAAGGACTGACGGCCGCCAGACGCCAGATGTTTCGTGTCAGGTACAGACACGCCCAGTTCGGGGATTCTGATTCACGCGGTCGTCCAGGTAAGAGTGTGAGGTATGCGGCAGGATCCTCGGCGACAACCAATTCAGGAAGGGAATCAATAACCAACTGGGAAGTGACGTCCAACAGTTCATCGTTGAGAGCGGCGCCTTCGAGCAGGTTCTGCCGGTCTTCGTTTGTCTTCCACGCAGCGTTCACGACACCGCTCAGTGTGGTGGCGTACTTTGTGGGGAAGTACGCCCAGAACTCTCCCCGCTCGGTTGATACCTGTCGGATTTGCTTATCTCCGGTGGGATCAACCCGATAATCGGGAACTGCCCAGGAAACCTCAAGTATAGCGCGGTCGTGGAGTTCGCCGGCATGAGCCCGAACCTCATCGGGAACGGTGTGCTCGACACTGAAAACCCGGTAACGGTCGAAGGCGTCCTTGCTGCCACTGGTTGAAGTATGGACAATTGTCAGTGGCGACATTTCGCTGACCCGCATGGTACGACGAAACGCCGGGAGGCTGCGCTGGTCCTCCAGTACGATTGTGCCTACGTGAGGCGAGAACAGTTGGAACAGTGAAGGGAACTCATCAACGTGTGCTGTGTTACGGACAGCTTTACGGTTGATGTTTCCCGCGAGGTTTTTGGCTGCTCCTGGGATGAGCGGGAGACGAACCACCGTCGACGCCCAGTTCAACAGTGAGTCCAGTATCTGGTCCTGTCGTCGTTCCGCGACCATGTCGAGCTCACGTGCCAGTCGAAGCACCGGTGTATCGGTTACATCAATCGGCGAGCGGCCTCGGCTTCCCGTACCACCGGCGACTGCTTTGCGGATCAGGTCTGCCGACCAGTCGGCGTCGAATCCGAAGGAGCCGGACGTACTGAAGAACTGGGGGGTATGGCACACGGAAAGTACCGACTTCACGCCGACACCGAACCGCCCGATCTGTCCACCACGCTTGCGAGACACCCCCATTCTCAGGATGGTGTCCGCACCCTCTGGGGCGATCGGATTGCCCTCGTTGGCGCAATACAGGTGAGTGTCGGTCAGAATGACTTCGATACGTCCACCACGGTAGGGTTCATCGCGCAACTCGTCGGCTGCGTTCTGGACCAATTCGAACAGTTGGCGGTCACCGTATCCGCCCTGGTGGATACGTATCTCACTGTTTGCGTCCTCCTCGACGCGGGCCGGGTTGAGGGCGTATGTCTTCAGGGCGAGTTCGGTCAGGTCGGCAACAATCGCATTGACGGTCTGCTTGCTCATCCGCATACCCTCCATAGGGCTCCCGGCCGTGCGTTACGTACCGCAAGGCCTGCACAGTCGTGGTTACCTGATCACAATCTCATGTGGGTGTGACACGGTGCCCAGCGGCTACATCAGACGACCGTGGGACTCGGTCCAGGGAAGCTTGACGACGGCATCGAGCCGGGCCGCGTCGACGGGTATTCCCAGCGCGGCCGACAGCACGTACACGCCCAGCCTGGGGGGTATGGCATTGCCGATCTGCTGCCCGATATCGACGCCTGACCAGGGGAAATCGTGGGGAAAGGTCTGGAGAACCCCGGCTTCCTGATTACTGAAACGGGGGAGATGGTTCCCATCGGCATCGAGGATGCGGTTGCGGCGCACCTTTCCCGTGATCGTCGCGGAGGGCTGGCATGAAGCCCGCTCGCCGCGTCGCTTCGGGTTGCCGCCAGAACCATAGTTCGAGACCACTCTGAATGTCTTTGGACGTTGTGTCCCGGGCATCGCAGCAAGTGCTTGGCCCATGCTCACCCAGCGCTGCTGGTCGAGGGTGTCCTTGGAATGCTGGCCTCGGTAGTGTCGGGCATGAGTTGTGCCAGGAAGCTCGGGCTGAATCTCCTTGTTGGCAAGTAGGATTGCCCGTCGTCGAGATTGCGGCACGCCGTACTGCTCGGTGGCGAGAACGCCGGATATGGTTTTGTATTCCATATCCTGAAGCACCTGCTCCATCGCTTCCCAGACGGGAAGGACGGCCGGCACCTGTTCTAGGACGACAACGTCGTACGCCTTCTCCGCTTCCTGTGCCTCAATTGCCCAGCGCAGTGGCTCGAGGACCAGCCCGGTGCGTTCATCGGTCAGGGTGTTCAGGTCGTCAGATATGTCCTCACGGGCACCCAGTCGTTTGACGAAGGTCAGGACCTCGGCAAGTGCCTCGCGGCCTGATCCGGTGCCTGCGACCGTATAGGTCTGGCATGGGGGTCCTCCGGCGAGGATCGACGCACCCTCGAATCGTGAGGGCCCGAGCTCGCGAACATCGCCGGGCTCCGTCGCGATGCGGGCGGCTTTACGAGTCGCGAGGGCGCCCCTGTCCCACTCGACGCCGATCGCCGAGATCCCCAGCCAGTGCGCAGCAACGTCGAGCCCGCCGGGACCTGCGAAAAGATCGACCATTTGATACGCAGGGTCAGGTCCGACGGCCCGGACGTCCGGAGTGGAACGCATGTGCGACGACTCTACCGGCACGGGGCCTTGAGCGGAACTCAGCGGAGTGGCCTCCCGGAAAACACCAGGAGTGACGCTGTGTCGACCGTCCGACTACTGGTCAGGTACCGGATGTCGACGTACGGTTCTTGAGTGTTTGAGATCAAGAAGATTGTGGCCGCTGCGATCGCCGGCGCCGCTGTCCTGATGGCTGTCAGTTCCACCGCGACGGCGCCCGCAGATGCCAGCCCGCTGACGCCCGCCTGTGTGTTCGCGCAGAACTTCGGGTCCTCAGAGCTCGGCGGTCCTGACTGTGCTCCGTTGCGTGCCTACAAGCACATCGGCCCGTACGCCACGAAGGATCGCTGTGAGGATGACAAGGTCCGCCAGCAGATTCGTGATAAGCGTGCACGGATGGTCAGCTGCAGCCAGGGACGCGACGGCTATTACTACATGACGCTGTTCGGCGATATGGGCCGCTGAGTGGCTTTGTCGTAGTCAGCCGTTACACTCCGCACAAACGCCGAGAACGGCGTACAAGCGTACGGAGAGTGCATGGCCCTCAAGGGATTTGTGGCAGTCGCTGTCGCTGCCGCAGCGGTAGCGACGCCGACGATGGTGATCACTGTGGAAGCTGAGGCTTCGCCTGGTGCTCGTGTGGTGCTGTGGCCGGATCGTCCGAGCGATTGCCCGAGTCGGGTATGCGCCGAAGGTGGGTGGGTAGTTACCGGTCCGACGCTCAAGGCCGTGCTTGCGGGCGTCGACAAGTGGCGCCTGGGATCCACCAAGAAAGTTGCCATCGACACGTGTGTCGCGGCCGGTAACGCTGTGACGCGAAAGCAGTGCGACGACATGGGTTTCCAAGCGGTTTCGCAGATGATGACCGTTAATCCCGAATGGATGCGTGCACACATCAAGACAAATCCCAACACCCGTGCGGCGGCCTCAGGCTGGGTACAGGGGCAATGGTGGCAGAATGAGCCGGGCTGAACCCGCGTGCTGATCGCATGGCCAGGGAGGTAGCGCCGGGACTGGCGACTCCGACTCCTCAGCGGGTTAGGGTGGGCTGACCAGCTGCTCCGATCGGAGGGTCCCATGGCCACTGACAGCGACAATTCGCAGGTCCTCGCCGGCCAGGAGTATCAGCGGGTGGGCACCCCGGGCGGGATTCCTGTGCTGGTGCATCACGGGTTGGTGGCCGGGTCGGCGATCGCACCGTGGGCGGCGGAGGCTGCGGCGGCTCGGGGGATCGAGCTGATCGGGGTGGCCATCACAGTGGGATCGGGCTGGTCAACGATCCGGCGGTGATCGCCGAGTACGGGGAGGAGTCGCGGCGGGCGTTCGAGTTCTTCCGGAGTTCCGATCTGGACGCGGTCCGCGAGTTCTGGAACACCACGCTCAAGCGGTCACTGGAAACCGAACCGGCGGACAGTGCATTCCGTCACTTTTCGCAGGTCTGTTCACCGGACTCCTCGTCACCCCCTCGGCAGTCCGCCTCGACCATCTCCTCTCCATTTTCAGATGTGGCTTTCTGGCCGTCCGTGTAGAACGTATTCCATTGGGTTGCATAGGGAACACCGTTGTCTGTGACTTTGCTGACCGCGCGTATCAGCATGTTCCTGGATTCATGGTCCTTCAGTGCCTTGTCCCAACTCAACTCGTTGCCATCAAAGATCGAGGGAAACGTCGTTCTGAGCCATTCTGTCCCGGCTTGTTCTGAGTATCCTTTGAGGATAGCGAATTTGAACGCATACGGATCGGAGAGGGAGGCCAACTTCTTGGGATCGGTGGACTCACCGGTGGCGTCGTCTTGGGTGGGTTCGTGCCCGAGTACCCAATCGGTGACCGGTTGCTGTAGCAGCGGCTCGAGCACGGCCGTCGCCGGGAACAGCCAGCCCGCATCCTTGACCACGGAGTAGATGAGCTTCTGCTGGTTGTACTCCTCCTTTTGTTCGTCATACATCGTTGCTATTGCTCTCGCGCTGCCGTCGGTCATCGCCTGGTTCAGCATTCCCGCCCGCTCTGCCAACGGGGCATCCGGGTTGATCCCGTACTGATATGCCATCAGGTTCTGCCACTTGGCGGCCTCGACGTTCATGATTTTGGCGGCTTCCGGATCGGTATTCAGTGACTGGAACACTCGTTTGAGTTCGTCGGAGTTCAGGTACTGCACACCGTGATCCGGAATGCCGGCCAAGCCCTCTGCGCCCACGTAACTGCCCAGGTACGGGTGAACCGCGTTCGCGAAGATCCGGGCCAGCCCAGGGGTGTTGATCCCGAGCTTCTTGTTGGTGTCGAGGTACTCCTCCGAACCGAGGTAGCTTCCCAGCGAGGTGGCCGCGTCGCGGGTCAGGGTTTTGGTGAAGGGATTTGTGGTGCCGGCGTCATCGCCTATCCAGCTGAACATCTGGTTCAGGCCGCCGAGATGATCGCCCCAGCGATGCTCGCTCAGTCCCGCCAGATGGTCGTTCGCGTTGTAGCGTCCGCCGTTGTCACAGGTGACGTCCATGTTCTTGCCGGTGATGAAGTCACGTGCGGCGATCTTGTCCTCGCCGGCGATCGTCAGCGTGTCGGACATGAACTCGTTGAGCTCGTCGGGCGCCATCTGCAGACCGTTGCCCATCGCGTGGCCGGTCGTCTTGGTGGCCCGACTGATCTCGGAGACCTGCTTGGCCAGGCCTCGGTTGATGTCCGAACCCTGTATGTTCTTGTCGCCCGCGCCGATGAAGGTGGACAGATTCCGGAACCCATCCAGCCTGTCGATCACGGTGACGCGGTGATGGGTCCCGTTCTCGTCGTGATATGTACCGCTCGTCTTGGTTGTCAGATTCGACGTCAGCAGACTTCGGATTTCCGTCGGCACTTGTGCCATACCGCCGTGATCGCCCGATGCGGTGCGCAGACCCGGACATCCCATCAACTCGACGGCGGTGGCCAGGTTGGTCCGGGTCGCCGGGCCTTGACCGTCGCTGAGCGCGAGGATCTCCTTCATCGTCAGGCCGTCCATGTCACGGTTGATCTCCCGGAGGAAGTCGAATTCGGCCTGCGAGATGGCGGTCGGTCGGCCGACATTCAGCCCGGCTGTCGTCCGGGGGTCGAGGTCGGTGGTGGCGGCGGCGAGCACGCGCCGCTCGAAATCGGTCAGCGGTTCACCCTTGACGAGCTTGTCGCCGATTCGGTCTCCGATGCCGCCGCCGATCGCCGATGACACGGGAGTCAATCTTTCCAGGGCCGCGCTGTGGGTGGTGATCGCATCCGCGCACGTGGTGTCCTGATCGGCGAGTGTTTGGGCCAGCGCTCGGAGCTGAGCCGTCTCGGTCTCGGCGATCTGGGCGCGTCGCTTCATCGTCGCGGTGACACTCGTGGACTCCTCCGCGTCCCCGGAGCCCTCACCTTCGGCTTGGGAGTAGTCCTCACCATCGGTGACCTGCCAGTGATCGCTGACGACAAACTTCTGCTGTTCACAGCAGAGCGCCCGCAATATCAACGAGTTGGCGGTCCCCGACATGCAGATCATTCCCGACGAGACGGCTTCCGAGAGATCTTCCAGTTCGATGGCCGCCCGCCGAAACTCGTAGTACTCGTCTTCGGCCCGGAGTTCGGCGGCGTTGGCCCCCTGGCCATCCCAGTCGAGCCCTGCGATCGTGGTCTGGATTCGTTCGCCGTCAGATTTGATCTGAGCACCGAGATCGAAGATCCGCTGCGCGGCCGTCGCCAGGAGCTCGAACCGGAACGCATTCACCTGGGTGCGTGTTGGAACAGCCATCAGCGATGTCCCGTCGAAACATCCGATGACCCGTTGAAATCGCCCAGTGCGGCAACTCGTTTCGAGGCCTGCTCATCGGTACCGGAGAACGTGTCCGCTGCCGTGGTCAGTATGGAGACCCACGCACTCAAGCGTCCGCCCACCACGTTGTGGGCCTGCTCGCATGAGTCGGCGGCCGTATTCATTGCCACTGCGGTGGATAGTCCGGTCACGCCCGAGGCGCCGTTCCGGATCGTAGCCGCACCACCATGGTTCGGATCAGATCCGGGTGCGCCCATAGTAGGGACCGATCCCGTCGTCGGCGAAGCGCCGATCACCCTGGCGGCAGCACGTAACGAATCCGGATCAACACGCGTCACCAGAACCCCCCTGTAATGTCCACTCACAGCGGCGGATACACGTCCGCTGTGCTCGTTCCCGGAATACAACCAAACCCCCCTGCGGTCTGACCCACAACGAATAGCACGGGAAAATCCACCGCAGAACATCCGAGGTTCATCACCTGTGGACAGGTTTGCGCCGCTGCCTTTGCGCAGGTGCTGGCATCGTGTGCATCGAGATCAAGGGCGGGGAGGTGTGGCACGACGGCGTCGACTGGTACTACGGCCACGTCCTCGGCTTCAAAGGACTTGAACGGCGGGCGGTGGTACTTGCCCTCAATGAGTCCAGACCTCGGGAGCGATCCAAAGAGCGACTGTACGTTGGTCTTTCACGGGCGCGTGACCAGCTTGTGGTGTGCGGCGATCCCGAGTTCGTCCGCGACGTCGGTGGGCCCTACGTCGCGAAACGGCTTGGACTCTAGGGGGCGGGGCGAGGCTCCTTGCGCGTGCGCCGGGCCCCCTTGGGTGCTGCCTCGGCGACGGTGGTGTGGTTCCACGAGATGTCGGCGGGGGCGGTTTTGCTGCCGGCGTAGCCCTCGGCGGTGTCGCGCCATCCGCTCACGTAGTTGAGCAGTGCCCCGTACACGCCCAGCTCGGTGGCGCTCCACAGATGCTTGGACACATCACCCACACACTCCTTCTGCTCGGCCTTCGACAGCAGCGCGAACCACGGGTAGAGCGTGTTGACGGCCGCCGTCAGATCGCCGTCGGCGCCGAGGGTGGCGCGCAGCAGCGCCGATGCCAGCGCTATGCCCTTCTCCTGCTGGTAGAGGTCGTCGGCGCGCATGAGGATGAGGTCGTCGGCGTCACGACGGGTGACGTGTACCGGTCCGTCGTCGGTGAGGGCGACGACGTCGCGGGGGCGGCGAAGGAGTTCGGTGAAGGTTTCGGTGGCGGCGACCATGCGAACATACTAGCGGTCTGACAAATCTTTGACAAAGGATTACTATAGAACAAATGTTCGACTGCAACTCAGTGTCTCACAGGGCGCGAAGCGTCTCGTACAGGCATTCCAGCCGGGCCAGGGTCTCCTGCTGCACCTCGATGATCGCCTCGAGTTCATCGAGCACCTCGGCCTTGGTCTCGTCCCGGGGTGTTGTGGCATCACCGTCCTGGACCAGGGTGATCAGCCGGAGGAATCGTGCGGCGGTCGGGTCGGCAGTGGTCGGTGCGGCGGTGGTCGTGTCAGCGCGGGTGAATGGGGTGTCGGTGGTGGCACCGTCGGCCTGGATGGTGCTGCCCAGCGCGGGATCACCGAGATAGCAGACCGATGGGTGCGATAGTGTCGACGGCGCCTGGTGGCCGGTAGTGCTGTTCTGTGCGGACATGCGACTCCTTTCGAAGGTCAACCTTCTGCGGTAGAGCCGGTGCGACGAGGCTCCCCGATGACTCGATTTTTACAGACTAACCACCGATTCGTTTAGTTCGGGGTGAATCGGAGAAATGTCTTCGCCGGGGATTATTGTGAAACCGGGTGAGATGTCGGCTGTCGGGTGACTCCTGGCGTGGCGGCCGTGGATGCGACGGTGCCGAAAAGTCACTATGACCTGGTTATTCAGGGTGCCTGGGTTGAGTTGTGGCGTGGATGTTTCGGAGTGTCGCATAACTTACGTTACGGTAAGAATGCCTTCGGGTTGTGCAATTCGATGCGGTCCGGACTGTATTTATTCATTGCGCGATCGGATATTCCATCCGATATTCAGCACAATAAATGACCACGGCAGTCTGGCGTGAGAGTGTGCACGAAAGTGAATACCATTTTGTGAAATCATGCACTATTCGGGTGCGTGGAAGTGTGACGGACTGTCAGGTATTTGCCAATCGTGGCGTCAGCCCCGGACGGGAGGCCCGGGTCGCGCGTGCGGTAACTGTCAACACTGGCGTCACATGCCGGAAATACTCCGTCTGTTTCATAGTGGGTGACAGAGTTTCCTCTCGTTACTCAGTCCCTCGTCAAGCGAAACACCCAAGGAGATCGTCATGACCATCGAAGCCACCGAATCGACCGCCGCGGAGTCCGCCGAAGCCACCGCTCTCCCGTTCCGGGTCACCAGCGGCGCGTTCACCGCTCTGCCCAAGATGCCCGATGCCGAGTTCCCGGGCACCGACGGCTACATCGGTGACGTGTACGAGAATCCCGACGGCAGCGAGATGTGCAGTGGCTACTTCGTGCTCAACCACACCGACGCCCCGCTGTACTACGAGTACGAATACGACGAGATGAAGGTCGTCCTCGAGGGTGAGTTCCTGCTTGAGAACAAGGAGACCGGTCAGAAGCTCGTGGCCAAGGCCACGGATGCGATCTTCTTCCCCAAGGGTTCCAAGATCTACTTCAGTACCCCCGACCGGGCCCTGGCCTACTACTGTGGCCACCGCGACGCCACCCTGCTCTGAGCCATGACGACCCAGCTCGAGTACACCAGTGTCCCGGCGTGGGCTCGTGCACGTGATGATTCCGATTCCGTGCTTCCGGACGACGGTGCCGCCGCCTACATCGTCGCCGGAATCGGTGAGCGAGGCACGGAGCTGACCGGCCGATGGCGCGAAGCCATCGGTGGGTCGGTTCCGGTCACGGCCATCACCGGGGACGACGCCGACAGTGTGGTCGCGATGATCGAGTCGGCGATCGGGGCGGCAACGGTCGGGGTCCGACTGTTGGTCGCCGGACCGGTGGGGGACTGCCTGACAGTGCGCGCCCGCGCCCTGAACTCGGGGCTCGAAGACGACGAGATCCACGTCGTGGCAACCCGGCAGGGGCTGATCAGGGTGTTCTGCGCGCACTGTCGCGCCACCACCGATACCGACGCCGGAATCGACGATCTGGTGCCCTGTGCGGGCTGTGGCCGCGACCTGCTCATCTACTACCACGTATCCCGGAGGAAGGGCGCCTATCTGGGATTCATGGCCGACGCCGAGACGGCGACGAGTGCGACGGAGGTGACCACATGACGCTCATGGCCGACTCCGTGGGGGTGATCGCGACGCCTCGGCCCGGACCGTACTGGGCCGGCGGAACCGCGACGCTGGTCCTGCGGAAGATCGTCGACCAGTCGGTCGGCATCCGTACCTTCACCTTCGCCGCCCCGGACGGATCACCCCTGCCGGCATTTGTGGCGGGCAGCCATCTGGTGGTGCGGACCGGCGAACGAACCAACGCCTACAGTCTTGTCTCCGATGGCACCGCACCCAGCGAGTACAGCATCTCGGTACTCCGGGTGGCCGACGGCAATGGCGGTTCCCGCTGGCTGCACGACACATTGACGGTCGGCGGCACCGTGGAGGTGATGCTGCCCCGGTCGGCGTTCGCGCCGGTCGCCACCGCGCGTAAACACCTGCTCGTCGCGGGTGGGATCGGGATCACACCGATGATCTCGCACCTGCGTGCCGCGCGCCGCTGGGGCCGCCTCACCGAGGTGCTCTATGTGCACAGGGAGGCGAACGCGGCGCATCTCGACGAGCTCGCGCAGCTTGCCGAAGGCGCTCCATGCACCATCGAAACCTTCACCGGCCGAGATGAGTTCACGGCACGCCTGGCGCTCGGGCTGCGTGGTCAGCCCGTCGGCACCCATCTCTACGTGTGTGGGCCCTCGCCGATGATCGACGACGTCGTCGGCGCGGCGGAGGCGGCGGGCTGGCCGCGCTCGCGGATCCACTTCGAGCGTTTCGGCACCGATGCGCTCGACGCCGGCGATCCGTTCCGGGTGCGGCTGGGCTCGGATGGACGTACTCTCAGTGTCCCATCGGGTGTCAGCATGCTGGAGGCGCTGGAAGACGGTGGCATAGAGGTTCGCAACCTGTGCCGCCAAGGGGTATGCGGCGAATGCCGTATCCCGGTCACGGGCGGCACGCCGCTGCACCGTGACCACTACCTCAGTGACGAGGAAAAGCACGCGGGCACAGTCATCATGCCGTGCGTGTCCCGAGCCGACGCCGGCGCGATCCTGGAGGTTCCGCTGTGACCACTGCGCTATCCGTTCCCCCGATCCATGCCCTGAAAGGGCGGATCGCGGCCTTTCCCTATCCCTTCCCGGAGGACACGTACCGGTACTCCACCAATGTCGAACCCGCGAACACCCCGAATACCACTGCCGCCGGTGGATGGGGCGCCACGATCATCGACATCGACGAGGACTATCACGCCGAACTCGCCGAACGCGCGACCGTTCTCGCCGCCGACCCCACCCGCCACGCGGTTCTGCCGCACATGCGCCCCGCCGCGTGGGACGCGATGCTGACGGTGATGGGTGAACTCGCCGGCGCCTATCCGGACCGGATGTCGCTACGGAATCTCGGCGGCGACGTATGGCGTTGGCACAACGCGATACTCGATGACACCCGCGAGTTCCGCTACGGCGACGAGGCCTCACTCGGTCAGGAGCCGTTGGCGTACATCACCACCCAGGTGCAGGAAGATATCGCGCTGCTCGACCAGCGGAACGAGCAGCTGTACGTCGACGCCGGAGTGGTGACCTTCGCCGCGGACTGGAGTTTCGGCTTCGACGTCGGCATGAGCTTCCTGGAGATCCACGGACCCGTCCCCCGGGTCCGCCGCGACGGCGTGATCACCCGCGCGCACGACTTTCTCAAACGGCTTCAGCCGCACCAGCCGTACCGGCGCACCAACTGGACCCTGACCATCGGGCATCGCCTCGACGTGTCCACCGAACGCTACCCCGACTGGGGCCCGGATCGGGAGATGATCCAGTCCGTCGCCGACGACGAGTTCGGCCGGCTGGTGAATCTGCGGGTGGAGGTACAGCACCTGATCCGGCTGCCGGACTCCGGTGCACTCATGTTTCTCATCCGCACCTACATGCTTTCGTTGGAAGAGCTTGCGACAGTGGAGGACTGGCGGGTGCGCACGGCGCAGGTGCTGGCCGCGCTGCCCGACGACATGGCCGAATACAAGGGGATCATCAAATACCGGGACCGGGCCGCGCGATGGCTCACGGAGGCGGCACCCGCCGCCACCGGCGGGCACTCCCCGCGCGAACCGGTTCCGGGGCTGCCGGAATGGCCGACGGTACCGCCGGCGGTGGACGTGACCGGTGCCTCGTTCCTGATCGTGTCGATCGGCCAGGACCCGCAGACCTCGCACGCCGCCCGCGGTTGGGTGCGGGCCGCCGAAAGCGCCGGACCCACGCGGATGCTCGTTCTGGACTCGCTGGCCGCCGACGCCGATGCGACGGCACTGCGTCAGGCATACGGCGAACTACGCACCGGGAGCAGGATTCTGGTCACCGGTTCGCAGTACGCGGTGATGATGGCGTTGGCCTGGGCGTACGACGCCGGGGCGATTTCAGCCGAACTGACGGCGTTCGTCACCGACCTGGGCGACCTGCCGATGTATTGCGCGCACTGCCGGGACATCCACCGCGTCGTCGGTGCACCCGGCGGTGTCGTGACATGTCCAGGGTGTTCGCGACGGGTGCAGATCCACGGCCATCACGCGCCACGGCTCGGTGGCTTCCTGGCCTCGGCCGCCGCCGAGGAGCCGTCATGACGGCGGCGGTGCGGGTGCCCGGGCATGCGGCGGCACCGGTGATCGGCGGTGCGCACCAGCATCCGGGTTATGCGACCGGACGACGTGAGATGCGGGTCGTCGAGATCACCGAGCTGACCGCGGGCATAAAGCATTTCCGGTTCGCGGCGCCGGACGGGTCGATGCTCACCCCGTACGCGCCGGGCAGCCACATCATCATCACCATCGGAGACGGCGGGGACCGCCGCAACGCCTACTCGCTCGTCGACGACGGCATGTACCCCACCACGTACGCCATCTCGGTGCTGCGCCGAGGTGAGGGCGGCGGCTCGGATTGGTTGCACGAGCACCTGGTGCCCGGGATGGCCGTCGAGATCGAGGGCCCACGTTCGATGTTCGCCCCTGTCGGCGATCAGCGGCATGCGCTGCTGGTGGCCGGAGGCGTCGGCGTGACCCCGGTTCTCTCGCATGCACGCGCATTGCTCCGCGACGGCAACACCGCCGAGATCGTGTACTCCTACCGCCCCGGGCACGCGGCTCATCTCGAGGACCTGCGGGCGATCGCCGACAGGCCGGGCATCGCGCTGTTCGAGGCACATACCGTTGACGACACGGTCGCGGTGCTACGGGAACGTCTCTCGCAGCAGCGATTCGGTACCCACGCCTACGCCTGTGGGCCCGGACCGCTGCTGGAGACCTATACCGACCTCGCCGCCGAGGCCGGGTGGCCGTCGGCGCGGGTGCACCTGGAGCGTTTCGCCGCACCCGAGCAGGATGCCGGTGAGCCGTTCACCGTGCGCGTGGCCTCCACCGGAGCAGAGATCGACGTGCCCCCCGGTGTGTCGCTGCTCCAGCGCCTTCTCGAAAATGGTGTGCCGGTATCCAATATGTGCCGGCAGGGAGTGTGCGGTGAATGCCGTATCCCGGTCAGCTCGGGTGACATCACCCATCGCGACCTGGTGCTGAGTGAGGATGAACGTGCCGCGGGCAACACCATGCTGTGCTGCGTCTCGCGCGGAACCGATATCGAGGTGGACCTGTGACAACGACCGAGCCGACCGAATTAACTTATGCGGCACGCGAGTACCTGAGAAGTCCCGTCGACCATCTGGCCAATATCCCGTGGCCGTTCCCCGATGAGCTCGAGCGCTTCTCCTACAGCGTCAACGTCGAACCGGCCCGCATCCCGCGACCCACCCGCGGCGGCGAATGGGGCAGGCATCTGGTGGATCTCGGTGGTGCGGAGTACCTGAGCCACATGGCCGAGCGCAGACGCATCCTCGACGCGGACCCGTCACGCACGCGGGTGCGGCCCGGAATGGAACCCGCGTGCTGGGATCTGCTGCTGTACTACCTGCGTGATCTGGCGATGTCCTATCCCGAGCTGATGCATCTGGACGATCTGGGAGAGGCCCGATTCCACTGGCGCAACGACCTTCTCGGAACCGACCAGCACTTCGTCCTCGGCGACGGATCGTCGATACCCGGCGGCCCGCTCGATTTCCTCGCCCGCGAGGTACCCGACGACCTACTGCTCGTCGTCGAACGTGACGGCCGGCTGTACTTCGACGCCGGTATCGTCACCTTCGCGGCCGCCTGGTCGGTGTCCTTCGACGTGGGTATGGACATGTACCAGATCCATGCTCCCGTACCGGGACTCATCCGCGACGGCGTGGTCGACCGGGCCGAGCAGTTCCTGCGTAGGCTGCCCGCCGATCAGGTGTACCGCCGGGTCAATTGGACGCTGTCGGCGTCGGACTCGCACAAACTCGATGTGAGTCTGGAGGAACTGCCTCAGTGGTCCTCGGACATCGACACCATGCTCGGTGACCGCGATTTCGGCCGGGCACGATTGCGTATCGAGTTGGAACACTTCATCCGCCTGCCGATGTCGGGTGCGGTAACCTTCAATATCCGCACCTTCATGGCCTCGCTCGACGAGGTCAAGCGGATCCCCGAGTGGGCCGACCAGCTTGCCGACGTCATCGAGAACCTCGATGAGGACATTGCCGCCTACAAGGGCTTTTTGCACTACCGCGACGACGTTGTCGCATTCCTGCGTGCTCGCTGAGCACGTGCTCATCAGATCCCGACAACATCGATACCCCGTGAGGTAGCACCTATGGATCCGGTCATCGCCGCCAACGGCGACCTCGCGTGGATGCTCGCCGCATTCGCGCTCGTTCTGCTCATGTTCCCCGGCCTGGCCTTCTACTACGGCGGAATGGTCGGTGCCCGAAACGTTCTCAACGTGATGACGATGGTCCTGTCGACACTCGGCATCACCAGTGTGCTGTACGTGTTGTATGGCTACGGCCTGGTTTCCGGCGATTCGATCGGCGGCGGATTCATCGGCAACCCGGTGGATTATCTCGGCCTGCAGGGCTTCCAGGCCGACGACGGCAGCGGCACCACCCAGGGCGTGTATTTCGCGGCCTGGTTCATCCTGTTCGCCGCCATCACCATCGCCATCGTCGCCTCCGGCGCGGCCGGACGGATGAAGTTCACCGCCTGGCTGGTGTTTGCACCCATCTGGTTGACGCTCGTGTACTTCCCGCTGGCGCACTGGGTGTTCTCCGCCGACGGCGAGGACGGCTTCCAGGGTGGCTTCCTGTTGAACGACATCAAGATTCACGACTACGCCGGCGGCACCGCGGTGCACATGAACTCCGGTGTCGCGGCGCTGGCGCTGGCGGTGGCGATCGGTGCGCGCAAGCGCAGGGTGGAGCGTCCGCACAATGTGCCGATGGCGTTGCTCGGCGGCGGCATCCTGTGGTTCGGCTGGTTCGGCTTCAACGGCAGCTGTGCGCTGGGCGCGAACTTTCTGGCGCAGTTCGTGATTCTCAATACGCTGCTCGCCGGCAGCGCAGGCATGATCGGGTTCTGTATCATCGAACGGTTCCGGGAAGGTCACGTCACCTCGCTGGGCCTGATGACCGGTGCCATCGCGGGTCTGGTCGGTATCACCCCGTCGGCGAACGCGATGAGCCCGCTCGGCGCGCTCGGCGTCGGAGTCCTCGCCGGGGCGGCTGTCGCGTTCCTGCTCAGCCTCAAGGGCAAGGTGAAGGTCGACGACGCGCTCGACGCGTTCGCGGTGCACGGCGTCGGCGGCATCGTCGGCACCTTCTGCATCGTGCTGTTCGCCTCCGAGTCGGCCCCGGCGGGTGTGCGCGGCGTGCTGCTCGGCGGTGACTGGGAGATCCTGTGGCGCGAACTCGCGGGCATCCTCATCACCTGCACGTTCTCGTTCGTGATGACCTACCTGATCGCCAAGGCCATCGACAAGACGATGGGTCTGCGGGTGGACGACGACACCGAGATGGGGGGCCTGGACCCCGTCATCCACGCGGAGTCGGCCTACGAGATCCCTGCCGCCGGTGTCGGGCACGGCGGACTGACGTCGGCCTCGGCGAACAAGCTGGCAACGATGGGTGCCGAGCCGGAGAAGGCGGCCACGACGTAGTCATTCCGCCGGCTGCCATTCGCCGGTTGAGGTGTGAGCCTGCGAGCCTCGAAACCCGGTGAGACGGACATTGTTCTCTCACCGGGCTTCGAGGCTCGTTGCTTGCGCTCGGTACACCTCAACCGGCTCATATGGGTCCTGATGACTCAATCGGCGAAGGGGCTCCGACACGAGCACCTCACCGATCTGTAACAGTGGCGCAATAAACCGGGTGTCTACTATGTGTAGACAATGATTCATCCGAGTGGACAACCGCCCGGACTTTCCCCCGGAGACCACCATGACAGCTGATACCACCGAGCTTGCCGACCTCTGTGCGAAGCACGGCACCAAGTTCATCCTCGCCATGTTCGTCGACCTGCGCGGCAAACCCTGTGCCAAGCTCGTACCGGTTTCCGCCGTCGACGAACTCGCCACCAAGGGCGTCGGATTCGCCGGCTACGCCGTCGGCGCCATCGGACAGGAACCCAAAGATCCCGACCTGATGGCCGTACCCGACCCGGCATCGTTCCTGTCGGTGCCGTTCATCAAGGACGGCCTGGCGATCGTGCACTGCGATCCGCACGTCGAAGGCAAGCCGTGGCCGTTCGCCCCGCGCGTCATCCTCAAATCCCTCATCGAACGCGCCGCCGACGCCGGCTTCGAACCGTGGGTGGGTGCCGAGGTCGAATACTTTCTGCTCAAGAAGGCCGCCGACGGACGTCTGGTGACCGCCGACGACGCCGACGACGCCGATCAGCCCTGCTACGACGTGCGCGGCCTCACCCGCATGTACGACCACCTGACCAGCGTGTCCGACGCGATGAACCAGCTCGGCTGGAGCAACTACGCCAACGATCACGAGGACGGCAACGGCCAGTTCGAACAGAACTTCCAGTACGCGGAGGCGCTCACCACCGCCGACCGGGTGATCACCCTGCGCTACATCCTGAGCACCCTCGCCGCCGAGCGCGGCATGGTGGCCACGTTCATGCCCAAGCCGTTCGCCGAACGCACCGGAACCGGTCTGCACCTGCATCTGTCGCTCACCTCCGCCGGCAACCCCGTGTTCCCCGGGTCCGAGGGCGAGGACAGCCGCGGCCTGGGCCTGTCACCGACCGCCTACGGATTCCTCGGCGGAGTGCTCGAGCACGCGCCCGCTCTGCAGGCGCTCATCGCGCCGACGGTCAACTCCTACAAGCGAACCGGTGCCACTGCCACCCGCTCGGGTGCCTCGTGGGCGCCGCGCCGGGCCACCTACGGCGGCAACGATCGCACCCACTACGTGCGGGTCCCCGACGAACAGCGTCTCGAACTGCGCGGTGGTGACGGCGCGGCCAACCCGTACCTGGCCATCGCGGCCGCGCTCGGCGCGGGCCTGGACGGCATCAAGCGCAGCCTCGATCCCGGCGCGCTCGGCACCTGTCCCGCGCACATCAGCGAGCTGCCGCTCACGTTGCTGCACGCCATCGAAGCGCTCGACGCGGACTCCGTCGTCAGCGGTGTGCTCGACGCCGCGATTCCGGACGAATGGCCCGAGGGGCAGCAACGGGTTTCCGAATACTTCTCCCATCTCAAGCGGGAAGAGTTCTTCTCCTGGCACTCGGCGGTGTCGCCGTGGGAAGTCGAGAAGTACCTCACGGCGTTCTGAGGTTCCGGACGCCCCCATCCCACCAGGTTCCGAGGCCCGTCGCCGACGCTCCTCGCACCTCAACCAGTTGAATTCGA
Source organism: Gordonia pseudamarae (assembly GCF_025273675.1). NCBI lineage: Bacteria > Bacillati > Actinomycetota > Actinomycetes > Mycobacteriales > Gordoniaceae > Gordonia > Gordonia pseudamarae. The sequence goes on from NZ_CP045809.1 coordinate 276,587, forward strand.
AGGAAACATAGACATGTGTGGAATTGTCGGACTACACCTGCGCACCCCTGAACTCCAGCCCCGGCTCGGCGAACTGCTCGCCCGGATGCTCGGCGAGATGCAGGACCGCGGAGCCGATTCGGCCGGAATCGCCGTCTACGGCAACGATGCCTGGTCGCCCGCCGGACACGGCTGCGTCAGCGTGCTCGACGTCGAGGCCACCCCCGCCGAGGCCGTGGCGGCACTCACCGGCGCCGTCGGGCAGACTATTGAGGCCAAGCTCGTCGACGAGACGCTGGTGATCTCGGCGCCGGTGGCCTCCGAGGAACTGCTCGCCGTGGTCAAGGCCACCTATCCGAACGCGCTGATCGCCGGTTTCGGCACTGATCTGACGGTTCTCAAGGGCGTCGGCACGCCGCGCGATCTGGCGGCGCGCTGGGGATTGGCCGGAGCGTCGGGGTGGCAGGGAGTGGGACACACCCGGATGGCGACCGAGTCGGCGGTCACCCCGTCGGGTGCCCACCCGTACGCGGTGGGACCGCAGCAATGCCTGGTGCACAACGGATCGTTCGCCAACCACGCCACCATACGGCGCGAACTACGCTCCGCCGGAATCGAATTCGACAGCGAGAACGATACCGAGGTGGGCGCCAGGTTTGTCGCCGACCAGCTCGCGCAGGGCAAGGACGTGGAAACCGCGCTCAAGGAGGTGTGTGCCACCTTCGACGGCTTCTACACGCTGCTGGTGTCCAACCACGATTCGTTCGCCGTGGTGCGCGACGCCATCGCGTGCAAACCGGCGGTGATCGCCGAAACCGACGACTGGGTGGCCATGGCCAGCGAGTTCCGCGCGCTCGCGCACCTTCCGGGTGTGGATAACGCCAACATCTGGGAGCCCGAGCCCGAAGTTGTGTACGCCTGGACGCGGTAGCGGCCTGTGATTGTAGCCCGCGCCGGCGGCCGTTGATCCTGCCGGCGATTTCCTCAGCCGAATAACACTGATACTTTCCATGATCGGAGTCAACTCATGACCGACACCATCGCTGCGCCCGAGGTCGCAGCCGAGACCAATCTGCACAGCTTCGACCTGTCGGCCACGCCGCTACGTGAGGTGAACGCCACCTTGCACGGACCGATCACCGGCGAGGTGCTGATCACCAATCCGGCAGGCGCGCACAGTGTCGCCGCGGGGGTGGACGCGCCGCTGGTCATCACGATCGACGGGCACGTCGGTTACTACGCGGCCGGAATGAACCAGCAGGCCACCGTGCTCATCAACGGTAACGCCGGCACCGGTGTCGCCGAGAACATGATGAGCGGCACCGTGATCGTGGAGGGCAACGCCTCGCAGTCGGCCGGTGCGACCGCGCACGGCGGCCTGCTCGTGGTGAAGGGCGATGCGGCCGCCCGCTGTGGGATCTCGATGAAGGGCGTCGATATCGTCGTCGGGGGCGATGTGGGCCACAACAGCGCGTTCATGGCACAGGCCGGGCGCATGGTGGTACGCGGCGATGCCGGTGACGGACTGGGCGATTCGATCTATGAAACCCGCCTGTACGTGCGGGGTTCGGTCGCATCGCTGGGAGCGGACTGCGTGGCCAAGCCGATGCGCCCCGAACATATCGCGGAGCTGACCGCGCTACTGGCCGCCGCCGGGTTCGGCGACGACGATCCGGGCGAATACACCCGGTACGGGTCGGCGCGGACGCTGTACCACTTCGCGGTGGACAACGCCTCGGCGTACTGACACCCGGCCCATCGACGACACGATAAGGATTCAGGACAATGACAGACAACCTCAGTGTGGAACAGCGGGGGCTGCGGGAATCCGCCACCTTCGACCGGGCGACGATCGCCGCGATCCAACGATCGGCGCAGACGGGTATCTACGACATTCGCGGGTGGGGCGCCAAGCGCAAGCTACCGCATTTCGACGACCTGTTGTTCCTGGGTGCGTCGATGTCGCGGTACCCGCTGGAGGGGTACCGGGAGAAGTGCGGCACCGATGTGGTGCTAGGTGCCCGCAATGCCAAGTACCCCTTGCATCTCGACACCCCGGTCACCATCGCCGGAATGAGTTTCGGTGCGTTGTCGGCCGGCGCGAAGGAGGCCCTCGGGCGCGGTGCGTCGGAAGTCGGCACCTCCACGACCACCGGTGACGGCGGCATGACGCCGGAGGAGCGCGGACAGTCCAAACATCTGGTCTACCAGTATCTTCCGTCGCGCTACGGGATGAATCCCGACGATCTGCGCAAGGCCGATGCCATCGAGGTGGTGCTCGGCCAGGGGGCCAAGCCCGGTGGCGGTGGAATGTTGCTGGGGCAGAAGATCTCCGAGCGTGTCGCCGGGATGCGGACGCTGCCCGAGGGGATCGATCAGCGCAGCGCGTGCCGGCATCCGGACTGGACCGGTCCGGACGATCTGGCGATCAAGATCAACGAGCTGCGGGAGATCACCGACTGGGAGAAGCCGATCTATGTGAAGGTCGGCGCCACCCGGACCTACTTCGATGTCAAGCTCGCCGTGCATTCGGGCGCCGATGTGGTTGTGGTGGACGGTATGCAAGGCGGTACCGCGGCCACCCAGGATGTGTTCATCGAACATGTCGGTATCCCCACGCTGGCCGCGATCCCGCAGGCGGTGCAGGCGCTGCAGGAACTCGGTGTGCACCGGCAGGTGCAGCTCATTGTCTCGGGCGGAATCCGTAACGGCGCCGACGTGGCGAAGGCGATGGCGCTGGGTGCCGACGCCGTGGCCATTGGTACCGCCGCACTGATCGCCCTGGGGGACAACGATCCCCGGTACGAGAAGGAGTACGAGGCGATCGGCTCGGCCGCCGGATTCTACGACGACTTCCAGGACGGCAGGGATCCGGCCGGTATCACCACCCAGGACCCGGAGCTGGCGGCGCGGTTCGATCCGATCGAGGGCGGGCGCCGGCTGGCCAACTTCCTGCGCGTGCTGACCATGGAGGCGCAGACCATCGCCCGCGCCTGTGGGAAGGCGCACCTGCAGCACCTGGAACCGGAAGACCTGGTGGCGATCTCGATCGAGGCCGCGGCGATGGCGCGGGTACCGCTGGCCGGTACCTCCTGGATTCCGGGGGCGGGGCTGTGACAGAAACGGCTGTGACAGAAACCGCGGCGGCGGTGATCGTCGGTGGCGGTCTGGAAGGGGCCGCCACCGCGTGGGCGCTGGCCGACCGGGGCGTCACCGATGTCGTCGTGTGCGAGCGCGGCACCGTCGCATCGGGGATGACCGGCAAGTCGTCCGGTATCGTCCGCTGCCACTACGGGGTCGGTTCGCTGGCCGCGATGGCCGCCTATGGGCTGGAGGTGTTCGAGAAGGCCGAGGAGATCTTCGGTACCGACATCGGCTTCCGGCAGACCGGTTACGTCGTGGGGGTGGGTGAGGCCAATGTCGATGCGATGCGCAAAAGTCTTGCCGCGCAACGCGAGGTCGGCGTACAGACCGAGGAGATCGACAAGTCGGACGTGGCCGCGATGTGGCCCACCGCCGACCTCGAGCCGTTCGCCGCGTTCGGCTGGGAGGAGCGCGGCGGATACGGCGACGCCTATCAGACCGCGCAGGCGTTCGCGGCGTCGGCGCGTGCGGCCGGGGTGCGCGTCCGGCAGGGTGCGGCCGTCACCGAACTGATCACCAACGGCGAGAAGGTGACCGGCGTGCGGCTGGCCGATGGGACGTCGATCGGTGCGGACACCGTGGTCGTGGCCACCGGCGCGTGGACCGCCCCGTTCCTGGCGCGGTACGGCATCGACGTACCCATCAAGGTGCACCGCGAACAGATCGTGATGATCGACCCCGGCGTGGAGCTCGGTGCGGTGCCGGTGTTCTCGGATCTGGTGTCACTACAGTACGTGCGGCCGGACGTGCGCGGCGAGATCCTTTTCGGCAACAGTGATCTGGCCGAGCTGGAGATCGCCGACCCCGATTCGTACCTGAACCGGGCGACCGAGGAGTTCATCGACCTGACCGTCGACAAGGTGGGCACCCGTTTCCCGGACTGGACCGAGGCGGCCATCAGCAGCAGCTACGCCGGATGCTACGACGTCACCCCCGACTGGAACCCGATCATCTCCGCGGGGCCGCTGGACGGGCTGGTGATCGCGGCGGGGTTCAGCGGTCACGGCTTCAAGATCGCACCGGCCGTCGGGCGGCTGGTCGCGGACATCGTCGTCGACGGTCGCAGCAGTGACCCACGCATCCCGGAAACCGACTTCAGGTTCTCCCGCTTCGCGCAGGGTGACCTGCTCACCACCCGCTTCCCGTACGTGGGGGCGGGGGAGATGAGGTGACAGGTTCCACCTGAGGGGACACTCACAGTGAACAATGTCCCCTCTGGTGGTTCCTTGTCGCTATTCTGGCCCGATGACCGCCGAGCACAGCGCCGCCGACCACAGTGCTGCCGACCACAGTGCTGCTGACGACAGTGCTGCTGACCACAGTGCTGTTGGGCAGATCGATCCGGAGACGGCGGCGGAGCTGATCCGCAACCAGTCGGGCACCGCGCGCGAACGCACCGTCGACCGGCCCGTCGAGGAACTCGAACTCGAAACCGCGATCGCCCGCAACGTGCGCCGGCTGCGACTGCAGGCCGGGCTGTCGGTCGGCGACATGGCTGCCAGGGCCGGCATCTCCAAGGCGATGCTGTCCAAGATCGAGAACGCGCAGACTTCGTGCAGCCTGAGCACCCTGGCCAGACTGTCCACCGCCTTCGATGTTGCGGTGACCTCGCTGTTCGGTGGTGCCGACGTCGAACGGTCGGCGGTGTTCGTGAAAGCCGGCGAGGGCTCGGCGATTGTCCGCGAGGGATCTCGCGAAGGTCATGAGTACGAGCTCCTGGGCTCGCTGCGCGGTGAACACAAGCGGCTGGAGTGCCTGCTGGTGACGCTGACCGAGAAGTCGGTCACCCAGCCGCTGTTCCAGCATCCGGGCACCGAGTTCCTCTACATGCTCGAAGGTGTCATGGACTACGCACACAGTCGCTCGGTGTACCGGCTCGCGCCGGGGGACTCGATGCAACTCGACGGGGAAGGGGTGCACGGCCCGGTCGACCTCATCGAGCTGCCCGTGCGGTTCCTGTCGGTGATCGCCTTCCCCGACTCTGCGGTCTGACAACGCTGCGCGCGTGTGCAATTAGGCCGCGGTAGCGGACGCGACGGGCGGCCGCGGCTGTGCGGCGCGTGAACTGTCAACTATGAAGTAGTCGGACTGTCGTCCGCTGAGTGTATCGACGGATGCCGCAGTCAGGTTTATCGTCAAGGGACGAACAAGCGTTACAAGCCCCTCCGGGGACCCTTTGGGTGGCAGTGAGCGGGTGGCTTGAGGTCGTGAAAAGTGCCGAAAGGCCCAGTTTTTGAGCACTTTTCCACTTAGGTTAGGCAACGTTGCCCCTAGTCCTGGTGTCGCACGATTATTCGTCTATGCGAGGGTGCGGCTTTTGGCATATATTCAGGTTCGCGGCGGGAAACTTTGCGTTCGAACATCCACGGATTGCTGATGCGAATCAGATGTCGTGGGTGTCGATCCTGGATGTAGGAGAATCTGATGACAGCTTCGCTCGTGTCCCGTGGACTCATAGCCGACCCGTCCCTGCGTGTCGGTGTCAGCGCCGTGGGCGACAGCGGCGTCGTCTCCCCGCGACTGAGCGCGCGGGAGGTCGAAATCCTCTCGACGTGGCTGGTCTGCGACACGAAGGTGGAGGTCGCCGACAAGCTGTTCGTCACCGCCGCCACGGTCCGTACGCATCTGGCCCGCATCCGCTCCAAGTACCGCGACGTGGGTCGCCCGGCCGGCACCAAGATCGCGCTGCTGATCCGCGCGGTCGAGGACGGTTACTGCACCCTCGACGACATCGCCTGCAAGCTCGATTTCGGCGCACACGACGAGGACGATGACGGCGTCGTCGCACCGGTGGTGTCGGTCGTCCGCTGACGGTTCTCCCGCCCGGTCACCGCGCACCCCGGATGGTGCAAACGGGGTGCGCGCACGATTGCGTGTGTATTAGCATCGGGAGTGCGACTGGCGTAGCCGGAGTACCGGCATGGAGCGTTTCGACGACGGCATCGACCGCCTGGGTGCCGACGATGAACCGAAAGGATGCGCCATGTCCGCAGCGCCGGCAACTACTCCAGCGCGCCACCACATCGTCGTCATCGGATCCGGATTCGGCGGATTGACCGCCGCCCGTGAACTGGCCAAGGCCGACGTCGACGTGACGGTGATCGCCAAGACCACCCACCACCTGTTCCAGCCACTGCTCTACCAAGTGGCCACCGGCATCATCTCCGAAGGGCAGATCGCACCGCCGTTCCGGGTGGTTCGACGTAAACAGAAGAACCTCACGGTGGTGCTCGGCGAGGTCGAGGACATCGATATCGTCGGCAAGAAGGTCACCTCCAGGCTCCTCGAACGGGTCACCACCACCTCCTACGACAGCATCATCATCGCCGCCGGCGCGGGTCAGTCGTACTTCGGCAACGACCGTTTCGCGGAGTTCGCGCCCGGTCTCAAGACCATCGACGACGCCCTCGAACTGCGCGGACGCATCCTCGGCGCATTCGAGCAGGCCGAACTGTCCGACGATCCGGCCGAACGTGACCGGCTGCTGACCTTCGTCGTGGTCGGTGCGGGCGCCACCGGCGTCGAGATGGCCGGCCAGATCGCCGAGATGGCGAACAAGACGCTCAAGGGCACCTTCCGGCGCATCGACTCGACCACCGCACGGGTGATCCTGCTCGACGCCGCACCCGTCGTGCTGCCGCCGTACGGCGGCAAACTCAGCCGGAAGGCCGCGGAGAAGCTGGCCACACTCGGTGTCGAGGTGCAGCTCGGGGCGATGGTCGTCGACATGGACTACGACGGCCTCGTCGTCAAGGACTCGGACGGCACCACCCGCCGCATCGAGAGCCAGTGCAAGGTGTGGTCGGCCGGTGTCGCGGCCAGCCCGCTGGGCAAGCAGCTCGCCGCGCAGAGCGAGGTGGAGCTGGATCGGGCCGGACGGGTGAAAGTCCTTCCCGACCTGACCATTCCGGGGCACCCTGAAGTATTCGTGGTGGGCGACATGGCCTTTGTCGAAGGCGTGCCCGGTATGGCGCAGGGCGCGATCCAGGGCGCCCGCTACGCCACCGATGCCATCAAGGCCGGACTGTCCGGTGCCACAGTCGAATCCCGCAAGCCGTTCAGCTACTGGGACAAGGGTTCGATGGCCACCATCGCGCGGTTCAGCGCCGTCGCGCAGATCCCGATCCCGGGCACCAAGAAAACGATCGAGACGGCGGGCTTCTTCGCCTGGCTCGGCTGGCTGTTCCTGCACCTGATGTATCTGGTGGGCCATCGCAGCCGGTTCACCACGTTCATCGACTGGACCCTTGCCTTCACCACCCGTTCCCGCAGCCAGCTCGCGGTCACCGAACAGCAGGTGTTCGGGCGCCACGCGATCGAGAAGCTGGAGCAGCGATCGGACGGCGACAAAGAAGTCGCCTGACCCGGCACCGCAGGCACGTCCATCGGCGGGGGAATGCACCGTACTGAGCATGGATGAGCGATAGTGCATATCGTCAGTTGCGATCAGACAACGGGAGGTGCTGATGGTCCGGTCGGCGATCACCGCACGCGCAATCGCCCAGTCGGGGCCGTGGGGGCCTGTCTACGGACCCATCGACCTCGACATACCCGAGGGCGGGCTGAACGTACTCGTCGGTCCCGCGAGCGGCGGCCGCACCGCCCTGCTGATGACTCTGGCCGGGCGGATGAAGGCCAAGAGCGGTGATCTCGACGTATTCGGCGATACCGCGTCGCGCGACATCTTCCGCCGGGCCGGGATGGTAGGTATCGAAGGGCTCGACGCCATCTACGAGTCGGTGCGCGTCGTCGACCTGGTGACCGAACAACTGCGCTGGGACGCGCCCTGGTACACGCTGGTACCCCGGGCGCGTCCCGAGGACCTGCAGCGGGTGTGCGGGCAGGTGTTCGGCGACCTCCCGCTGCCCGGCCTCGACGAGTATGTCGAGGAACTGCCCGAACTCGACGGGCTGCTGCTGCGGATCGCCCTCGGCAACACCAGGACGCCGCCGCTGCTGGTGGTGGGCGCGATCGATCAGGTGGCCAATGACCGCGACCAGCGGCTGCTGGTCGACCGGCTTGTCGCGCTCGGCGCCCGGCAGACCGTCGTCACCGCCTCGGCCAACCCGCTGCCGCCCGACGTGGGCTGGCGCACCCAGACCGCGGTGCCCAACCTGCTGCAGCATCACCTGCTGATCGACCAACTGGACGCACGTGGGGAAGGTGGTCGCTGATGCTGGCCGGAATGTCACTGGGCACCGAGATCCGGCGATATTCGCGGGGCACCCTGCCGCGCATCGCCGTCGTCGCGATGGTGCTGCTGCCGCTGCTGTACGGCGCACTCTATCTGTGGGCGTTCTGGAACCCGTTCGGCGAGGTCAACAAGATGCCCGCCGCACTGGTCAACCTCGACAAGGGCGCCGACAACGACGGGAAGAAGATCAACGCCGGCGACCAGGTGGCCGCCGCGCTGAAGAAGTCGGGGGAGCTGAATCTCACCGAGATGTCGGCCGACGACGCCCGCCGCGGGGTGGCGGACGGCGACTACTACTTCTCCATCACCCTGCCCGAGGACTTCTCGGCGGCTGTCGTCTCACCGAACACTGACAACCCGCACAAGGCGCTGCTGCAGTTCACCTTCAACGACGCCAACAGTTATCTGGCGAGCGTCATCGGACAGAACGCGGCACGGGAGGTGCTGGCCAAGGTCGGTGACACCATCGGGCAGCAGTCCGTCGATCAGGTGCTCGTCGGTCTGACCACCGCGGGCACCGGCCTCGACAAGGCGGCGGCCGGGTCCAAGAAGCTCGCCACCGGGCTGGGGACCGCGGATTCGGCTGCGCAGCAACTCTCGTCGGGCGCCACACTGCTGTCGGAGAATCTGAACACCGCCCGCGACGGCGGCGCCCAACTGCAGGCCGGAGCGGCCGAACTCGCCGCCGGGGTGCAGTCGGCCACCGGGCCACTGTTGGGCGTGATCAACCGGATTCAGAGTTCGGGGATCGCGCCGTCGACGTATCTGACCCAGGCACGAGAACTGAGCACCGAACTGTCGCCGATCCTCGAGGGACTCTCGTTCGCCGGGTCGGCCCAGTCCGAGGCCTACCGGTCGGTGCAGCAGATCATCACCTTCCTCAAACTCGACCCCAACCCGGCCGTGCGTGAGGCGGCCACACTACTTGCGCCGGCGGCGGAATTCCTGTCCACACAGGGATTGAACCCGCAGACCACCGCCCGCGTCAACGAGCTGAAACAGACCAGCGCCACACTGTCGGAGCAACTGTCCGATCCCGGTCTGCGGGCGATGCTGACAATGCTGGAGAACGGCGAACTCGGCACCCAGGTCACCCGGCTGCGGGACGGTTCGGCGCAGCTGAAGGCCGGCGTCGACACCCTCGCCGGTGGACTCACCCAACTCGCGGCAGGCGGACAACAACTCGCGGACGGAGCCGGTCAGCTCGCCGCCGGCACACCACAACTCAAGGCGGGCGCCGAGGAACTGGCGACCGGGCTCGAAGACGGGGCGAAGCAGATACCCACGTGGACCGAACAGCAGCGGCTCGGGACGGCGGCGACGCTCACATCGCCGGTGGCACTGGACATGATCCACGACAACGAGGCGCCCAACTTCGGTTCCGGTTTCGCGCCGTTCTTCATGACACTGGCGTTGTTCATCGGCGCGATGCTCATCTGGATGATCCTCAAACCGCTGCAGTCGCGGCCCATCGTCAACGGGGTCGGCGCCATCCGGACGGTGCTCAGCTCGTACTGGCCGGCACTGCTCATCGCCCTCGGACAGGGCATCGTCCTGTACCTGGTGGTGCACTTCGGACTCGGACTCGACGCCGTCCATGTGGCCGGGGCGATCGCGTTCGTGATACTTGTCAGCGCCACCTACCTGGCGATCATCCAGATGTTCAACGCGATATTCGGGATACCCGTCGGACGTGTGGTGACACTGGCCTTCCTGATGCTGCAGATGGTGTCGTCGGGAGGTATCTATCCCGTGGAGACCACCGCCACACCGTTCCAGATATTGCACCCCTTCGACCCGATGACCTACGCCGTCAACGGAATGCGCCAGCTCATCAACGGCGGCGTCGACGAACGGCTGTGGACATCGGTGGCGGTGCTGCTCGGGCTGCTGGTCGCGGCGCTCGCGGTCAGTGCGTGGGCGGCGCGGCGCAACCGGGTGTACACGATGGACCGGCTCTACCCCCCGATAGAGATATAGGTGACAAAGATAGAGGCGAGGAGATACGGGCGCGGATGCGGACCGGCCGGGTGGTCAGGCGAACACCAACCGGACCAGGCCGATGATTCCGACGACGACGATCGTCGCGCGTAGTGCTGTGGGGGACAGCCGCCGACCGTAGCGGGCGCCCAGTACCCCGCCGATCAGCGAGCCGGCCGCGATGAGTCCGGCCGCGGCCCAACTGATCCGGTCGAACGCGGTGATGGTGTAGGTGACCGCGGCGACGATGTTGACGATCAGTGACAGCAGATTCTTGACGGCGTTCATGCGCTGCATGTCGTCGGGCACGATGATGCCCAGCGCCGCGATCAGCATGATGCCCTGGGCGGCGGTGAAGTAGCCGCCGTAGATGCCGATGAGGAATGTCGCAGTGATCATCGCGGCGACCCGCACCGGCGTCATCGGCAGCCGATGATGGTCGGTGCGTTCGTCGGCGACGGCCCGCACGTCGAAACCGGTTCGCCTGGCAACCCAGCGCTGGATGCGGGGCTGGGCCACCACCAGGACGAGTGCCGCGACCATCAGGATCGGGACGACCGCCTCGAACACCGATTCGGGCAGGTGCAGGAGCAGATAGCAGCCCACCAGCGCACCGAGGAACGAGGCCGGCATCTGCCACTTGAGCTGCCGCCACTGGCCCGACAGCTCGCGCCGGTAGCCCCACGTCCCCGACACTCCGCCCGCCACCAGGCCGATCGCGTTGGAGATGGTGGCGGTGACCGGTGCGTAGCCGAACGCGACCAGCGTCGGGAACGTGATCAGGGTGCCGCTGCCGACCAGGGTGTTGATGGCACCCGCACCCAGGCCCGCGGCGAAAATGGCGAGGATTTCGGTGATGGTCATGCCCTACACGGTGGCACGGCACCGTCCACCGCGCGTACCGGGGTCAGCTTGTGGTCGCGCCCCGGTCGCCGTGAATGGCCTCGTAGGCCGCGCGTTCGGCCTCGGCCTCGCGCTGGCGCCGTTGCGTGAGCGTGGTGCCGTCCAGGCCGTTCTTCTGCAATCGGCGGGCCCGGTTCTGGGCCATGTAGGAGAGGGAGAAGATGAACGCCAGCGACGCCGCCAGCGCGACCATCGCCAGACGGATACCCACCTGCCCGGGAAAGCCGAAGTAGAACGCCAGGTAGATCGGCAGGAAGCTGAACTGGCTGCGCAGCAGATGGCGGGGAACGGCGAAGGCGCCGGTGAGGTCGTTGTACACCCATGAACGGTTCTTCGCCGGGAGTGCCGCACCGTAGGCGTAGCTGATCCACCGCAGCGGGTTGGGGCGGTGGATCGGGTCGTGGCGGCCGTCGGCGATAGGTTCCGTTGCGCCGGTGGTGCTCAGTTCAGGGCTGCTCATCAGGGTCCTCGCTGTGATCGCGGGTTAATTGATCGTGCACTATCAAATATCGCACAACTGTCGAGGCGATTCAATCGTGCGCGACCGAAATCACCTAGAATGGGATGCATGGCCGTCACGATCACTGTGGATGACAACCCCCTCCTGCTCGAACGGCAGGTGTGCTTCGCGCTCGCCGTCGCCAACCGGTCGGTGCTGCGCATCTACCGCCGGCTACTCGACCCGCTCGGCCTCACCCATCCGCAATACCTGGTGATGCTGGCGCTGTGGGAATCCGAACCGATGGCCGTCAAGGAGATCGGGCACGTGCTGCAACTCGACTCCGCAACACTGTCGCCGCTGCTCAAACGGCTGGAGGCCAACGGGCTCATCGAGCGTCGGCGACGCGGCGACGACGAACGCAATGTCGACATCGTCCTCACCGGCGCCGGTCGCGACCTGCGCGAACAGGCGCTGGCAATACCGCCCGCCGTCGTCGGGGCACTCGGCGTGGACCGCGAGGTACTCACCGAATTGCACAGTGTGCTCACCAAGGTGAACGCGGCGGCGTTGCGGGCCGAACAGGCCGAGTAGGTCCAGCGGTACCGGTCGCCGAACGTACTTATGCGCATTTTTGGGCGGGTGCCCGGACCGGCTAGGGTCGGAGGGGACCCGACAGAGAGGCATACCGATGTCGACAGTAGCGATAGTGGTCATCGTCGTCGTCGCGGTTGCGGCGATCTTCCTGCTCGTCGGGGTGGTGTGGTTCGCGTTCGACTCCAACAAGCGGGTCCGCGACTTCGCCCGCTCCACCGACCTGATTCCCGGAAAAGCCGGTCGCGCACCCGAATCGTGGACCACCGACACCTCGAGGGAAGCGCTGCTGCATCAGCGGATCCGCTACGCGATGCTCGACGTTCACCAGAATCCGGCACTGCCGCACGATGATTCGCTGGTCGCCGCACGTGACCGGCTCGATGACGCCGCTTTTGAACTCGACGACCGGCTGATCGAGATCGCCGGGGACGAACCCGGTGACGCGCACGATGACGCCCTCGACCGTGCGGAGCGGGCCATCAAGGCACTGGAGAAGCTGCCCAAGAAACTCTGGGAAGCCCCCACCGACGAGCAACTCGAAGATCTGGCCAAGGCCACCGACGCCGTCCGCGCCGGTACCGAGTGATCGATGCCGAGCCGTCCGTGCTCGTACGGCGACCGCTCGGCAGTCCCCGCCCGCCGGGCCGTGAACCGGCCGGACTGTGAGCTACCCGGCCAGGGCGATGAGCTTGGCGACCGTGCGCAGGTTGCGGCCGGTGCCGGTGACGCCGAGCGCCCTGGCGATCGCCGGCGGCGTCAACGTCGAGGTACCGGCACCGCCGGCATAGCGGATATGCAGATTGTCGCCGATCACCGCGAACCTGTCGTCGCCGAAGGATCTCGCCGCGAAGTCCCGGACCCGCTCCGGTCCGGGAATCGCGGTGAGCGGATACAGATAACTGAACTTCTCGTCGATCACCTCGAACGGATGCGCCGCCACCGCGGTCTCCAGTTCGGACACCGAACGGCTGATGACCTCACGGAAGAACCCGAACCGGGCCTCGATCGCCGACTCGAGCGCACGATCGAACCGGGCGGGGTCACCGGGCGGCACGCAGAGCAGATTTCCGGAGGCGATGTAGGTGGACACATCCGAGGCGCCGAGCGAGGCGGCGATCTCCCGCAGATCGGCCATCGGCAGCTTCGCGGTGCCACCCACGTTGATCGCCCTGATGAGGACAACGCGGCGGGCCATCCCCCGAGTATCCCACAGCATAATGAGACCCATGTCCGACGTTCGGCCGTCAGGTGGGTGACCGAGGTGGTAGGCACCCGGACCTGATCAGGGTTGCGGGGAGGCCACGGCGAAGGTGCGGCGAAACGGCATGACGGTGCCCCAGCGCCGGGCGGGGTAGGCCTGGCGCAGCCGGCTCTTGAGGTCGGCGGTGAACTGCTCGCGCAGGTCACCGTCGAGGGCCTCGAGGTAGGGGCGGGCGCCGGTGGCGGAGATCCAGTCGAACACCGGGTTGTCGCCGCGCAGAATGTGGCGGTAGGTGGTGGACCAGGCGTTGACGGCGAAACCGCGTTCGGCGAAGAACTCCAGATAGTCCTCTGGTTCGATGCGGGGCAGCGCGCGGACATCGGCCAGCCGCGCGCGGAAAGGTTCGGACTCGGCCAGCTCACGGACCGACGAATGGGTGGGCGAGTCGACATTGTTGGGGACCTGCACGGCGAAACTTCCCCCGTCGACGAGGAACCCGAGCAGCCTGTCGATGACCGCGAATTGATCGGGCACCCATTGGAACATCGCGTTGGACACGATCAGATCGACCGGGGCGAACGGCTCCCACGTCGTCACGTCGGCGATGTCGTAATTCAGGTGCGCGTCGCAGTTCTCACGGAGCGCGACGTCGACCATCTCCGGCGACGAATCGATACCGAGAATGTCGGCGTCGGGCCAGAACGTGCGTAGGTGCCGCGTGACGCTGCCCGTGCCGCAACCCAGGTCGACGATGGTGGTGGCGGTGGTGCGGACCTGGCCGATCAGGTCGAGGTATGGCCGCGCGCGATCGTCGGCGAACTGCAGGTATCGTGCGGGATCCCAGGTCGGCATGAACCCAGGGTAGGTGGTTCCGGGGCGCGATCGCAGTGCCAAAGGTTGGGTAACCTTCCAGTCGTGGCGAATGAACAGGGTCCAGTGGAGCCGTCGGCGACGTCGGCCGACGCGGCGTCGGGTGTTGTCGAAATCTCTACCGATGGTGCGTGTCTCGGTAATCCGGGGCCGGGTGGATGGGGTGTGATCATGCGCTGGCGCGGGCAGGAGAAGCGGCTGTCGGGGGCCGAGGAACACACCACCAACAACAAGATGGAATTAACCGCGGCGATCGAAGGTCTTGCGGCGCTGACGAGACCGTCTAGCGTTGTCCTCTACACCGACTCCAGCTATGTCCGTAACGGCATCATGCAGTGGGTGAAAGGCTGGCAGGCCAACGGCTGGCAGACCAAGGACCGCAAGCCGGTGAAGAACGCGGACCTGTGGCGCAAGCTGGTCGAGGAGGAAAAGCGTCACGATGTGACGTGGAAATGGGTGAAGGGACACAACGGCGATCACTACAACGAGATCGCCGACGACCTGGCGACCGGGGCCGCGCGGGAGATCGCGGGGCGGTGAGCTCGTGTTGCCGGTGGGGTGGGGCACGGGTTTCGGGGTTGGGTCACGGGGTTTCGAGGCTCATCGCCCAGCGGCTCTTCGCACCTCAACCAGCTAGGGGGTCGGGCGTGTGGTGGACGAAAGGTGACTGCGGTGAGTGATGTGACGGTGGCGATCGAACCCGAACACGACCCGCACCTGGTGGCGGCCGTCGAAGGGGCGGGCGGACGGGTCGTGCCCCTCGACCGGGCGCGGGTGCTGGTGTGGATCGGGGTGGGCCCGGCCGGGTTCCCGGAACTGCCCGACAGCATCGAATGGGTCGCGCTCAAGACCGCCGGCATCGAGGCGTTCCTCGCCGCCGGGGTGATCGACGACAAGCGCCGGTGGACCAACGCGTCCGGGTTCTACGCCGAAGGAGTGGCCGAACACGCGCTGGCGTTGTTGCTGGCCGGGCTGCGGCAGATCAACACCTCCGTGCTGCGGCACTGGGACAAGGACGCCATCGACACCGGGGTGCGGACGCTGCGCGGCGCGACGGTCGCCATCGTCGGCGCAGGCGGGATCGGCGCATCGCTGATCCCGCGGCTGACCGCCGGCGGGGCCTCGACGATCGCCGTCAACCGTTCCGGGCGACCCGTCGACGGGGCCGCGCTCACCCTGCCCACCGATCGGCTCGACGAGGTGTGGGGGCAGACCGATCACGTGGTGCTCGCCGCACCCTCCACGCCGGAGACCCGGCACCTGATCAACGAACGGTCCCTGGCCGCGCTGCCCGGGCACGCGTGGATCGTGAACGTGGCCCGCGGACCGCTCGTCGACCAGAAGGCGCTGTACAGGGCGTTGCGGGACGGGGTCATCGCCGGCGCGGCGCTGGATGTGACAGACCCCGAACCACCCTTGCCCGACGACCCGCTGTGGTCGCTGCCGAATGTCATCATCACCCCGCACATCGCCAACCCGGCGTCGGGGCTGACCCGGGAGATGGCGCCGTTCCTGGCCGAGAACGTGCGGCGCTTTGCCGCCGGTGGTGAGTTGATCGCACCGGTGACGCCCGACCGCAACTATTGACGGGCGCCACCACCACGTGTCGGGCCCGCGTTATGGTCGAATGGTGGGTCCGTTGTTCAGCTTCCTCTCCGGCTACTGGTGGTTGGTGTTTCCGCTCGCCGGGATCGTCGGCGGGTGGGCCAAGGCTGTCGCGGCATACGATGAACGGCGCCGCCGGGACAAGATCGAACTGGCCCGGATCGAGGCCGCGGCGGCGCAACGGGCCGTGCTGTCCTCCGGTCCGCCGGCCGCGCGGCAGGTGGCCAAGATCATGGCCATGCACGACAAGGTGGACGAGCGCTGGTTCGCCTACGAGATGGACCTGGCGACGCTGATCGACTACCCGATGCTCATCGACCTGCGCGAACCGCTCACCGAGGCATTCCACCGCGCCCGGGTCCGCGCCGGCACCCTGCGGCCCGCCGACGCCGCCGACGTCGACGACCCGGCGGACGCCGAACGCTACCGCAACGCCGTCGACGAGTACGTGGTCTCCTTCGACACGGCCGAACGTGAGGCGCGTCGGCGCCGGGACAGCGGGTTCACCGAGGCCGAACAGGGCTCACTGAACCGGGCGCGCAAGCTGGTGGCGACCGCCGACGACGACGGCGCCACCCCGGCCGAACGGCAGACCGCGTACAAGAAGCTCCGCGAAGAACTGCGCGGCATCATCGACGTCCCGACCGCCGCGGCCGAACATATCGAACGGTCTATCGCGCGGGCACTCGAACGCGGTCGGGACTGAGCCGCGAACCCGCCGCTGCGTGGTTCGGAGATCCGATTCCGACGCTGTACTTCATCTATCGGCAGGTGGACCATCTGACCCGACAATGCGGTCCGAGAACCCCGGAACCATCCGCCGAGTCTGTGGACGACAACTATTCGGCCTCGATGGCGCCGGCGAACTGACTGTTGTAGAGGCGGTAGTAGGCACCATGGGAGTCCAGCAGCTGCCGGTGTGACCCCTGTTCGACGATATGGCCGTCCTCCATCACCACGATGATGTCGGCATCGCGGATGGTCGACAGACGGTGGGCGATCACGAAACTGGTGCGGTCGGCGCGCAACCGGGCCATCGCCTTCTGAATGAGCAGTTCGGTGCGGGTGTCGACTGAACTGGTGGCCTCATCGAGAATCAGGACGGTTGGCTTGGCCAGGAAGGCACGGGCAATCGTGATGAGCTGGCGCTCACCGGCACTCACGCCGCCGCCCTCGTCGTCCAGGACGGTGTCGTAGCCGTCGGGCAGATGACGCACGAACGCGTCGACGTGACTTTCGACGGCGGCCTCGATGACCTCTGCGCGGGACGCGGTGGGGTCGCCGTAGGCGATGTTGTCGTAGATGGTGCCGCCGAACAGCCACGAATCCTGCAACACCATGCCGGTGCGTTCGCGCAGATCGGCGCGGGTCATCAAGCGCGAGTCGACGCCGTCGACACTGATCGTGCCGCTGTCGACGTCATAGAAGCGCATGATCAGGTTGACCAGGGTGGTCTTTCCGGCGCCGGTGGGGCCGACGATCGCCACCATCTGTCCGGGCCGTGCCACCAGCGACAGGTTCTCGATCAACGGCTTGCTCTCCACATATCGGAACGAGACGTCATCGAATTCGATCAGTCCGTGATCATCGAGCGGGGACCGCGGCTCGACCGGGTCGGCGGTTTCCTCGGTGGCGTCGAGAATATCGAAGATGCGCTCGGCCGAGGCCACCCCGCTCTGCAGTAGATTGACCATCGACCCGATCTGGGTGAGTGGCTGGGAGAACTGACGCGAATACTGGATGAACGCCTGCACCTCACCAAGACTCAGCGACCCCGACGCCACCCGCAGACCGCCGACGACGGCCACGGCCACATAGTTGAGATTGCCCAGGAACATAATCACCGGCATCGTGATGCCCGAGATGAACTGGGCGCGCCAGCTCGACTCGTACAGCTTCTGGTTGCGTTCGCCGAAAACCTGCTCCACCTCGCGTTGGCGGCCGAACGCCTTCACCAGTTCGTGGCCGGTGAACGCTTCCTCCACCTGTGCGTTCAGTTTGCCCGTCGAACCCCACTGCGCGATGAAATGCGGTTTGGAGTTCTTGGCGATGATCGCCGTCGCACCGATCGCCAGCGGTACCGTGACGATCGCGATGAGCGCAAGCAGCGGCGAGATGGTCAGCATCATGACCAGCAGCGCGATGACGGTCAACACCGAGTTGAGCAACTGCGAGATGGTCTGCTGCATGCTCTGCGACAAGTTGTCCAGATCGTTGGTGACGCGGCTGAGCAGATCTCCGCGTGGCTGGGAATCGTAATAGCGCAACGGGAGTCGATGAATCTTGGCCTCGACGTCGGCTCGCAGCCGTCGGATCGTGGCCACCACGACGATATTGAGTAGATAGGACGCCAGCCAGGCCAGCGTCATCGACACGACGTACAGGGCCAGCACGACCAGCAGAACACGGCCCACGTCACCGAAATCGATTCCGACACCCGGGGTCACATCCATCGACGACACCATGTCGGCGAACGTGTCCTGTCCCTTCTCGCGCAGTTCGGCCACCGCCTCGGCCTTGCTTCGGCCGACCGGCAGTAACTTGCCGATGACCCCGTTGAATACCAGGTCGGTGGCGTGGCCGAGCACCCGCGGTGCGATCGCCAGCACGATCACCGACGCCGTCAGCGACAGCAGGATGGTGGGCATCAGCACCCGATAGCCCGACAGCAACCGTACGATCCGCTTGATCGACGGGCCGAACGACCGTGCCTTGTCGCCCGGCGCGCCCATCGGCATCATCCCGGGTCTGCGCATCGGTTCAGATCGCTGGGGTCCGGTCATGACACATCCTCCACGGCGCGTTGCGATTCGGCGATCTCGGCGTAGGTGGGACAGCCGGCGATCAGCTGGTCGTGCGTCCCGATGCCGGTGATCCGGCCGTGCTCCAGCACGACGATCTGATCGGCTGAGGTGATTGTCGAAATACGCTGTGCCACCACGATAACCGCTGCATCGCGGGTGACCGGTGCCAGCGCCGCACGCAGTTTGGCGTCGGTGGTCAGGTCGAGTGCCGAGAAAGAGTCGTCGAACAGGTAGATCGACGGCCGGCGGATCAGTGCGCGGGCGATCGCCAGACGCTGGCGCTGACCGCCCGAGACGGTGGTGCCGCCCTGCGCGACCGGGGTGTCGATACCCTGCGGCATCGCCGCCACGAAATCGGCGGCCTGCGCGATCCGCAGCGCCTCCCAGATCTCCTCGTCGGTGGCGTCGGCCTTGCCGTAGCGCAGGTTGCTCGCGACCGTTCCGGAGAACAGGTACGGCCGCTGCGGCACCAGCCCGATCACCTCCCGCAACCTGTCGGGGTCGAGCAGGCGCACATCCGTGTCGCCGACGGACACCGAGCCGTCGGTGACGTCGATGAGCCTCGGGATAAGGCTGAGCAGAGTGGTCTTGCCGGAGCCTGTGGATCCGACGATCGCGGTGATGGTGCCGGGCGTGATGCGGAAGGAGATACCGCTGAGCACCGGTGAGTCGGCGCCCGGGTAGCGGAACTCGGCGCCGGAGAACTCCACGTTCGCCGGGTCGGCGGTGAAGCCGACGGGTTCGTCGGGGGCGTGCACCGATGACTCGGTGTCGAGAACCTCCAGGATGCGTTCGGCGCACACCGACGCGCGCGGGGCCATCATCGCCAGGAACGAGGCCATCATCACCGACATCATGATCTGCATGACGTACGAGATCATCGCGGTCAGCGACCCGATCTCCAGGGCGCCGTCATCGATGCGGTGCCCGCCGATCCAGATGATCGCGACGATGGTGGTGTTGGAGATCAGCAGGATCACCGGGAACATCAACGCCATCATTTTGCCCACGCGCAGGGTGGCCGCCGACAGCTCGTCGTTGGCGACGCCGAACCGGTCGGTCTCGTAGGTTTCGCGGACGAAGGCGCGCACCACCCGGATGCCGGTGATCTGCTCACGCAACACCTGATTGATGGAGTCGAGCCGTTCCTGCATGGCCCGGAAACCCGGCACCATCTTGCTGATCAGCACCGCCATCGCCCCGCCCAGGATGGGTACCGCCACCACCAGCACCCAGGCCAGACCCGAGGCCACGTGCACACCCATCACGATGCCGCCCACACACATGATGGGCGCCGACACCAGGATCGCCGTCGCCATCACCATCAGCATCTGCACCTGCTGGACATCGTTGGTGGTGCGGGTGATCAGCGACGGGGCCCCGAACCGGCCCACCTCACGTGCCGAGAAGCCGTCGACGGTATGCAACAGATCGTGCCGGATGTTGCGGCCGATCCCGAGGGAACCACGTGCGCCGAAGAACTGCGCGGCGATCGTGGTGACCACCTGCAACACCGTGACGCCGAGCATGATGACGCCGACCCGCAGGATGTAGCCGGTGTCGCCGGCGGCCACCCCGTCGTCGATGATGTCGGCGTTGAGCGTGGGCAAGTACAGCATCGCGCCCGTCGCGACGAACTGGAGCAGCACGACGGCGACGAGATGACGCCGGTAGGGCGGCAGATACGTGCGGACGAGTCGGATCAACATGGGCGGCAGGCCTGGGTCACCAGACAACGCTAGCAACCGGCTCGGACGTTCGGCGAGGAAAATAGGGCGCGAACGGATTTCGCGCCGGAAATGCCGGGCGTCGAAGTCTCCGACCGCTACGCGATGGTGAGTGGGATGACGGCCTCCGGAGTGTAGGTGAGGAAGGTGAACGACTCCTGGAAGTACAGGTTCACCGAATCACCGTCGTGGGAGTCGTAGCCGATCGACACGTCCTGACCGATGGTCAGCTCGAAATCGCCGCCCCGGGTGCTGATGAGGAAAGCGCCGGTGATGGCGGGCGCCCACACGATCTCGCCGTCGAGGATACGGGCGATGTGCTGGCGGATCGGGTAGCCGTGGTTGGAGGTCTCGGCGACCTGTGAGTACAGGTCCGCCGACAGGGCCAGTGAATACGGGCCGTCGACGGATTCGAGCCGAAGCTGGTTCAGCGCCTGGCTGACCGCCTCCGGATAGTCACGCACATCGGCGGGCAGCGCCGTGGCGTGCGAGGCCGCCTGCGAGCGGATACCGGTGATCCCGGCCGCGGCGTAGCCCTCGAAGATCGCCCGGTCCTCGGCGAGCGCGAGCTGTGCCGCCGCGTCGCGCACCGGATCCCAATCCGAATCCTTGGCGCCGCGATCGACATTGTCGATGGCCTCACGGGTCACCGCGAACGGCACCTTGAGTTCGACGAGTGGCTGCGTCTGCCGCAGGAACGCGGAGATGCCGTCGGCGGGGGAGTCGATCTTGGCGCGACTGCCCAGGGTCACCGACGCGGTGTCCAGGCCGAGGGGACCGTTCACATCGACCAGACGCCGTCCCGCGCTGTTGCGTTTGAACGACCGGGTGGCCTCGTCCTCGATTTCCTTCCACGCGCTTTCGGAAATGGGGGCGAGTTCGCGATGCAGGTTGTTCATGTGCTTCTCCTTCTCTGGCGTGCTCCGGTCGGGTGGGGTCGGGCCCCGGGTGCTGTCAACGCAGGGAACCGATACCCAGCGAACCGTTCGCGGGTTCGGACACCGGCGGCTGCGGGTCGGCGTCGGTCCCGGGCAGCGGGGGCGGGTCGCCGAGAAACTCGACGGTCGGGGCGTAGAACTGCGTACCCGTCACCGCGGTGGTGAAATCCAGCAGTCTGTCGTGGTTTCCGGGGGGGTCGCCCAAGAACATGTTGCGCAGCATGCGTTCGGTGATGTCGGGCGTCGACGAGTAGGCGATGAAGAATGTGCCCGACTCGCCGGTGCCCGAAACATTGCCGTACGGCATGTTGTCGCGAACGATGTCGAGTTCGGTGCCGTTCTCGTCGGTGACCACATTCAGTGCGATATGCGAGTTGGTCGGTTTCACCTCGTCGGACATCTCGACGTTGTCGGACTTGGTGCGCCCGATCGCCGCCTCCTGCGCGGAGGTACTCAACGCCCGCCAGGCCTTGAGATCGTGCACATATCGCTGAATCGCCACGTAACTGCCGCCCGCGCAGCCATCGTCGTCATCGGCGGTGATGGTGTCGACGGCGTCCTGGCCGGTGGGATTCTCGGTGCCGTCGACGAAGCCGATGAGATCGCGCAGATCGAAATAGCGGAAGCCGTGCACCTCGTCGAGGACGGTGATCGCATCACCGAGCGCACCGGTGATCAGCCTGCCCACCTCGTAGCACTGGTCCATCTGGTCGGCCTTGATATGGAACAGCAGATCACCCGGTGTGGACGGCGCGGCGTGCACCGGTCCGGCGAGCGGTACGAACGGGTGCAGCGAGGCCGGGCGCGGCCCGTCGAACAACCGGTCCCAGGCGTCCGAACCGATCCCGACGATCGCGGCCAGTGCCGCCTCGGGCGCGCGCGAGGACACCGCACTGGTCAGACCCGACACCTCGGGCAGAAAGTCATGGACGGTCTGCTCGGCTCCGTCGGTGATGGTGGCGACCAGGAAGATAGCAGCCTTGGTCTTTCGAGTCAGGATTGTCTGCGGTGTGGCCACGGGCATTAACGTTAGTGCGTCGCGTCGGGTGTTGCCATGAAGGCACGCCTGCCCTTCCCCGGTGAACGTCGTGACAGCCCGGTGACTGTGACAGCCGGTGGATGCGGCAGGTTCAGCCCCGGGCGGCGGCCCGTCCCGCGGCCCGGCCCGAGAAGATGCAGCCGCCCAGGAACGTTCCCTCCAGCGCGTTGTAGCCGTGCACGCCGCCGCCGCCGAAACCGGCGACCTCGCCGGCCGCGTACAGCCCGTCGAACGGCGTTCCGTCCGGGCGCATCACGGCCGAGTCGAGGTTTGTTTCCAAGCCGCCCAGCGTCTTGCGGGTCAGGATGTTCAGCCGCACCGCGATCAGCGGGCCGTGCGCCGGATCGAGCAGCTTGTGCGGCTTGGCCACCCGCACCACCCGGTCACCGACGTACTGGCGCGCGTTGGTTATCGCCATGATCTGCGCGTCCTTGGTGAACTTGTTGTCGATCTGCGCATCACGCGCGGAGATGACCCGTTCGATGTGCGCCAGATCGAGCGCCGGACCGCGGGCGATCCTGTTCATCCCGGCCACCAGCGTCGGCAGGTCGTCGGCGACCACGAAATCGTCGCCGTGCCTGGTGAAGGCGTCGACCGGCCCCGGTGCGCCCTTGGACAGGCGGCTGCGCGCCGCGATCTTCAGATTCTTACTGGTGAAATCGGGATTCTGTTCGGATCCCGAAAGCATGAACTCTTTTTCCACAATGCTCTGGGTGAGGACGAACCAGGAATAGTCGTAGCCGGTTTTCAGGATTTCGCGCATCGTCGAATTGGTATCGAAACCGGGAAAATTGGGGGCCGCGAGCCGATTGCCGTTCGCGTCGAGCCACAACGAGGACGGACCGGGGATGATCCGGATCGCGTGATCGGGCCAGATCGGATCCCAATTGTGGATGCCTTCGGTGTAGTGCCACATGCGGTCACGATTCACCAGGCCCGCGCCGGCCGCCTCGGCGATTCCGAGCATCCGTCCGTCGACGTAGGCGGGCACACCCGAGATCATGTGCTCGGGCGCCTTGCCGAGACGTTCGGTGGGCCAGTTCTTGCGGATCAGGTCGTGGTTGTGGCCGATGCCGCCGGTCGTGACGATCACGGCGCCGGCGCGCACCTCGAAGTCGCCGGTGACCTCACGGTCGGAGGCCTTGCCACGTTCGAGATCGTCACACGCGGACAGGGCGGCGCCCCGGACGCCGACCGCGACACCGTCCTCGACGATCAGCTCGTCGACCCGGTGCCGGAACCGGAACTGCACCAGACCGCGCTTCTCCGCCTCGAGCACCGGCTCGGCGAAGATCCGCACCACCTCGGGTCCGGTACCCCAGGTGAGGTGGAAGCGGGGCACGGAGTTGCCGTGGCCGTCGGCGAAACCGCCCCCGCGTTCGGCCCAGCCCACCACCGGGACGAACCGCAGGCCCAGATCGTGCAGATACTGCCGCTTGTCGCCGGCGGCGAACTCCACGTACGCACGGGCCCACTGCCGCGGCCAGTAGTCCTCGTCCTCGCGGTCGAACCCGGCCGAACCCATCCAGTCCTGCAGCGCCAGCTCGGCCGAGTCGCTGATCCCCAGACGGCGCTGCTCAGGACTGTCCACCAGGAACAGCCCGCCGAGCGACCAGAATGCCTGACCGCCGAGATTGTTGCGGTTCTCCTGGTCGACGACGATCACCCTGCGGCCGGCCCTGGTCAGCTCGTACGTGGCGACCAGACCGGCCAGGCCGGATCCGACGACCACGGCGTCGGCGTGCTGCTGCGTCAAGGACACTCCTCTTCCACGCGTGCGTGTGCTTTCGTTCTCCGGGCATCCGTTCTCCGGGCATCCGGCGAGATTCACGACAGACATTACCCGTCGGTTGTGGTGTCCGACACAGCTGACGCCGTAGACGGTGAAACCCGGCACACACGGAGAATCGCCGAATTCACCGATGAGAACTGTGACATTTCCAGGCTCGATCCCTTTGCTGAGCTGTTATTGACCCGTTACAGTGTCATGCGATGGACTGGGCGACCTCATCGACGAGGTCGGCCGGTCGAAATACACCGTCGTCGAGCGAGGCCCGCGAGGCCACAATCGTTAGGAACCTGTACATGTTCAAGCGCGTTCGCAAACGCCTTGTGGCCGGTGTTGTCGCCGCGGTCGCACTCACCAGCGGTGCGGTGGTGGCCACCGCGCCCGAAGCCACCGCCGCCGGTACCACCGAGTACGTCTATTCGGCCTCGATGGGACGCAACGTGCCCGTCCGCATCATCAGCGGCGGAGGCGGGGCGGCCAAGCCCACGCTGTACCTGCTCGACGGACTGCGCGCCCCCGCCAACAACAGCGGCTGGCTGATCAACACCAACGTCGACAGCTTCATGGTCGGCAAGGGCGTCAACGTCGCCATCCCGTTCGGCGGCGGTGGCTCGTTCTACACCGACTGGCAGAAGACCGACCCCAAGCTCGGCAAGAACAAGTGGGAGACCTTCCTCACCCGCGAGCTGCCCGGCTACATGAAGCGCAAGTACAACAGTGACAACCGGCGCAACGCCGTCGCCGGTCTCTCGATGTCCGGTACCGCCGCGCTCAATCTCGCCTCGCGCCACCCCCGCTTCTACAAGGCCGTCGCGTCCTACAGTGGTTACCCGACAGTCACCATGCCCGGGTTCAACCAGGGCATCCAGGTGTCGGTGATGGAGATGGGCGGCGATCCCAGCAACATGTGGGGTACCGCGCCGTTCGGCGCCTGGACCGCCAATGACCCGTTCCTGACCGCCAACAACCTCGCCGGCAAGTACGTGTACGTCTCCTCGGGCAGCGGTGTCGGCAACCGGAACGCGGCCCTCGTGCCCGGCAGCGCCAATTTCGACGCCGTCAAGTTCGCGCAGATGGTTCCGCTGGAGGTCGCCGCCTCCACCAGCAGCCGCCTCTACATCGCCCGCCTGGCCGCGGTGCCCGGCGTCAAGCTCAAGACCCACATCTCGCCCGACGGCGGACACTGGTGGGACTACTGGCAGGACCGGTTCAAGGAGTCCTGGTACACCACCTTCAAGCCCGCGCTGTTCTGAGCTGAAACAACGGTAACCACAGGAGCCGGTGACCTCATGGTCACCGGCTCCTGTGTATTCGGGGGAGAATGACCCGCCCGGGGTGCGCCGCTGCCCGGGGTGCCCCGGGCCGGGTGCAAACGATGAGAAGGACACGACTCACCGCTCGCCGGACCCCACCGGCCGGGCCGTCGTCGGGGATGGGCGCCCACCTCGCCGCGGTGGTGTCCGTACCGTCGGGACTCACAGCAGCCGCGCGCACGATCGAGCGGTCCGGGCGGCGGGCGCGGACAGCACTGTGCCCCCACGGTTCGCCGTGGGGGCACAGTGCTTGTTCGAAGAACCCGGCTACCGCTTGCGGAGGGGATCGTCAGGTCCGTCACCTTCGTCGAGGTGGGGGATCTGCTCTGTCGGACGGTCCCACGGGCCGACCCCGGCCGTGGGTGCGTCGTCGCGGGGCAGGACCGTCGTGGAGCTGTCGGGCGAGGACTGCGCGGGTGCCGACCACGAGCCGGCGGCGGCCGGGGCCTCGTAGTCGTAGGCGCTGCCGTCGTCGGACGGTCCGTCGGCCTCGGCGCGGCGGCTACGCAGGAACAGCCACAGCCAGGCCAGGATCAGCAGCGCACCGATGATGCCGAGGATCAGCGGCAACCAGACCTTGGCCAGGGTGAGCAGACCCTTGTAGTGGTCGGCCTTGTCGACCTGCCGGGCGACGGTGCTGTCCGCCCACTTGAAGGTGCCCTTGAGCGCGTGCAGCTTGTAATCGCGGATCGCGGCCGGCATCGATTCGCTCTGATCGGGGGAGCGGTAGTACTGCTCCTGATCTTCCTTGCCGTCGACGATGGTGCCGGTGGTGGGTTCGACGAATACGTGCCGGGTGGCCTTGGCATAGCGGTGCATGGTCACCGAGTCGGTCGGCCTGATGCCGGTGCCGGTGATGCCCCACCAGCTGGCCGGCTGGCTCAGCATGGTGCCGAGTGCGGCCTCACCCTGCGGGTTGGGCAGTTCGGACAGGTCGGTCTCGGGAACCTCGCTGACGAATTCGTACACCTTCAGACCCTTGATGGTGGTCTCGCCGACGAACTCGGCGGGGTTGTCGGTGCGGGTGTTGCTGTCGAAGTACAGGTAGGGACGCTTCTGAACGTTGAATCCGAACTTGTACTGGAAGCCCTGACGGGGCACGTCGACCGACACATCCTCGAGGTTGCCGCCCTCGGGCAGCGCGTCGAACTGGATGGAGTGGACCTTGCCGTCGGGGACGGAGGTCTTGCGGTTGACGGAGACGCGGTCGATGGTGGCGCTGAGCAGACCGTCGTTGCAGGTCCGCTGCTCACCGATCGCCGCGAACGACAGATCGGTCTCGTTGCCGTCGGCATCGCGGACCCGGTCGATCCGAACCGTCTGTGCGGACTGCACGGTGGCGCGCGTCTTGCTGGACGGGTCGATGATCACCGATCGCCGCTGCTGCGTCAGATGGGCGTCGAGCTGACGCGCCCGCTGCTCGCTCAGCGAGCAGCGGTCGAGGACGACTGCGGGGAAGCGGTCGCCGGTTCCGCCGTCCGCGGATACCGTCGTGGCGTCGGAGGTGATGTCCAGGTCCAGTGGCACCACGCGGAGCTGCGACACCAGGACGGTTGGGATGAGGATCGCCGCGGTGATGAAGGCGAAGCCGAACAGAGCCAGCAGCGCCGGCCAGATACGTCTCATTCGTGACTCCTGTGGTTGCACATTTCGGTGATACCCTAACCCGCCCCGCTGTCCGGATTGCACGTACGGTGCCGGGTTCGGCGGTTTTTCTCGCGGGATTTGTGTCCGGGACCCGTCCGGCGGCGTGTCGTCGGCGTTTTTCAGTCGTGTCCGGGTTCTCCGGTGATCCGATGGTCGGCGTGGTTGAGGCCTTCGCGGACCAGTCGTGCGATGTGGCCGTCGCGGATGCGGTACACCACCCGGCGTCCCTCCCGGCGGGTGTCGACGAGCCCGGTGAAGCGGAGCTTGGCCAGGTGCTGACTGACCGCGGTACGTGATGCGCCGACTGCTTCGGTGAGCGCGGAGACATCGGATTCGCCGTCGGTGAGGTGCCAGAGCAGTCCGAGCCGGGTGGGATCGGCGAGCATCGCGAACACCTCGGTGGCCGCCTGCAGGTGTTCGGTGTCGGGTTCGACGCGATGGTGCAGGCTGGCGTCGGGTGTGTGGTCGGCGGTGCCCGGGCCGCTCACGTGCCGCCCCTGTCGTCGGTTGGTCAGATCGGTGTGTTCACCCTAGCGGGTGCGGGCGCGCGGCGGTGGGCGGATGGGGCAGGGGCGCGGCCGGCGGGAGCGTGCCATGTGAGCGCCGCCGCGGTCAGGCCGACCACGGCGACGGCGAACAGGACCGCGGGGCCGCCCGCGCCGAGGGTGGCGGTCGCACCGGCGATCGGATAGGTGAGCAGGAAAGCGGCGTGCGACGCGGAGAATTGGGCGGTGAACACGTCGTCGGCGGTGCGGGTATCGGTGTGGTCGGCGATCAGGCGCGGCGCGGACGTATTCATCAGCGACGTGCCGACGCCGGCGACGAACCAGGCGACCGACAGACCCGGGTAGCCGAGGCCGGTGAGGTGCGTGACGGTGGTGAGAACGAGCGATCCGCACGCCGCGAGTGCGCCGGCCAGTGCCGTCGCGCGCGGTGACAGGCGACGGCTGACGATCGGCAGCGCCAGCGCGGTGCACAGCGACCCGATACCGCAGGCGGCGAGCAGGGCGGCGAGGGCGGTGGCGCCCATGCCGAGTTCGGTGTGGACGTAGACCACCGAGTACACCATCACCGGTGCGGTGGCGGCGGCGCAACACAGATTGATCGCGATCAGGCCACGGAAAGTGCTCTGTGACAGCATGATCCGCAGTCCGGAGGTTGCCCGTCGGTGGAACGGCGCGGGGGTGTCGGGGGCAGCCGGTGGCGCGGTGCCGCGCAATGGGCCGCGAACCGAGCCGACGAGCAGTGCCGAGGCGGCGAATCCTGTTGCGGCGATGAGGAACAGGCCCGGCGGCGCGACCACGAACAACAGTGCGGCCGCCAGTGCCGGGGAGGCGAGCGCCTCGAGATCGTAGGCGATGCGGGAGGCCGCGACCGCCCCGGTGTAGTCGTCGCGGTCGTCGAGGACGGCGGGGATCGTCGCGGTGAAGACAGGGGTGAAGGTGGCCGAGGCGGTCTGCAGGGCGAAGACGAGGACATAGATCTGCCAGACGTCGGTCACCAGCGGCAGCAGCGCGACCATCAGCAGCCGGACGATATCGGCGCCGACGAGGACCGTGGTGCGCGGCAGGCGTTCGCAGGCGGCGCGCATCACCGGTGCCATCGCGACGTAGGCGACCATCTTGATGGTGAGCGCGGTGCCGAGAACCGCGCCCGCGTTGTCGTCGGCGAGTCGGGCGGCGAGTAGTGCGAGTGCCACCGTGAGCAGTCCGGAGCCGAGTAGGGACGACACCTGTGCGGCGTAGAGGCGCCGGAAGACCGGATTGTTCGGCAGGAACACCATGGCCGAAAGTATGCCTTATGTGCGCATCTGCGCACCTATGATGTATGACACGATTCCGCATCCGACGGGTGAGCAGCATTCGGGCGGCCGCAGATCCTGCCTGATCTTGTGAGATATTGCGTCCCTATGGATCAACGAGGTACACCGAGCCGCCCGGCCGCATCCGGTGCGGGGTTCGTCCACACACCGGTCAGGGGTGCGCGACTGGCATGGACGGAGGCCGGCTGCGGGCCGCCGGTGATCTGGGCGCACGGTCTGACCTCGCGGGCGTACGCGCAGGAGGAGGCCGGATTGTTCGACTGGACTCCACTCGAGTCCGGTCACCGGTTGATCCGGTACGACGCCCGCGGGCACGGCCTGTCGTCGGGCGGGGCCGACCCGGCCGAGTACACCTGGCCACAGCTCGCCGAGGACCTGCTCGGCCTGCTCGATGCGGTCGTACCCGGTGAGCCGGTGGCCGGGGTCGGCGCGTCGATGGGGGCGGCGACGCTGCTGTATGCCGCGCTGGCGGACCCGGACCGGTTCGGCAGGCTGGTGTTGGTGACGCCGCCGACGATGTGGGCCACGCGCGCGGAGCAGTCGGCCGGACGTCTGGCCGCCGCCGACTTCGCCGAGCGGTCGGGCCGGGCGGCGCTGGAGGCCATCGCCGGTGGTATGCCCTCGTCCGCGCTTGCGGGGGTGGCCGGGGCCGCGCCGCCCATCGAGGTGTCCGATGCGCTGTTGCCGTCGGTGCTGCGCGGCGCCGCGCACTCGGATGCGCCGGCCGCCACGGACCTGGCCCGCATCGGGGTGCCGACGCTGGTGCTGAGCTGGACCGGCGACCCGGGACATCCGGTGGGCAGCGGCGAGGCGCTCGTCCGGTGCCTGCCCGATGCGGTGCTGTATGTGGCCGGGACGCCGCGGGAACTGGCCGGCTGGCCCGATCTGGTGCGCCGCTTCCTCGCCTGACCTGACCGGATCGGATCGGATCGGATCGGGCACTGTCGGACCGTGGGCACGCGGAGTAAGGTTTTCGACTGTAAGTCGAAAACCTGAGGAGGTCCGATGACGGACAGTGCCGATCGCGCCGACTTCGTCGTCGTCGGGGCCGGGATCGCGGGGCTGACCGCCGCGATCCGGGCGGCCGAGGCCGGATGCCGTGTCGTCGTCCTCAACAAGGGGCCGAGCTGGTGCGCAGATCGCGCCGAGCAGTCGACGTCCACGTTCTACGCGCAGGGCGGCGTCGCCGTCGTCACCGGCGGCGACCCGGCCGATCCCGGTGACCCCGCGGACTCGGTCGACCTGCACCTGTCCGACACACTGGCCGCGGGCGCCGGTCTGGCCGACGCGGCATCGGCGCGGCCGATCCTGGCCGACGGGTACGACGCGGTGTGGGGGTTGATGGCCTGGGGGGCGGAATTCGATCGCACCGCCGACGGGCTGCTCTCCCGCACCCGTGAAGGCGGTCATTCGGTGCGCCGCATCATCCATGCCGGCGGGGATGCCACCGGCGCCGCCATCCAGCGGGCGCTCGGGGCGCGGGTGACCCGCCCGGCCGACGGCTCGCAGATCGATGTGCGCGACGAGGCGATCGCCACCGGGGTGGTCGTCGCGGACGGACGTGCGGTGGGTGTGCGCTACCTACGCGGCGGCGTCGAGCACGCCGTGTACGCGCCGACGATCCTGCTCGCCACCGGCGGCGCCGGACATCTCTACGCGGCCACGACCAACCCGGCCGGGGCCACCGCCGATGGCATCGCGCTGGCCCTGCGCGCCGGCGCCCACGTCGCCGACCTCGAATTCATCCAGTTCCATCCGACGATGCTCTATCTCGGTCCGGGCGGTGCCGCCCGGGGACGGCGCACCCTGATCAGTGAGGCCGTGCGCGGTGAGGGCGGCAGGCTCGTCGACGTCGACGGCCGGTCGGTCACCGACGGGGTGCACCCGCTCGGGGATCTGGCACCGCGGGACGTGGTCGCCAACGCGGTCCGGGCCGCGATCGTGCGGACCGGACATCCGTGCGTCTATCTCGACGTCACCGCGGTGCGCGGTGCGACGGGTGGTTTCGAGTCCCGGTTCCCGACCGTCACGGCGGGCCTGGTGGCCTCCGGTGTCGACCCGTCATCGGGCCGGATTCCCGTGGTGCCCGGCGCCCACTATCTGTGTGGCGGTGTGGTCACCGACGCGTCCGGCGCCACCGGTGTGCCGGGACTGCTCGCGGCCGGCGAGGTCGCCCGCACCGGTCTGCACGGCGGCAACCGGCTGGCATCCAACAGCCTGCTCGAAGGGCTCGTGGTGGGTCGGCGGGCGGCGGCCCTGGCGGTCTCGCGCCGGGACCTGCCGATATCCGACGGGTATGCCGGAGCGGTGTCCGACGGGTCGGTGCCGCGGGTCCTCGATCGCACCGTTCTGCAGGACACGATGACCACCCATGTCGCGCTCGGCCGGGACGCCGCGGGGCTCGGGGCCGCCGCCGGCATCCTCGACGGCGCGCCCCGCTCGGCCGGGCCGCTCGGCATCCGCCACGTGGAGGACGCGGCGCTGACGCTGACCGCCCGCGCGGTGATCGCCGCGGCGGCCGCGCGCACCGAGACCCGGGGGTCGCACGTGCGTCTGGACCACCCCGGAACCGCACCCGACGCGGTGTCGCACGCCTTCCGGCTCGACGGCGACGAGCTGGTG
Organism: Gordonia pseudamarae; assembly: GCF_025273675.1. Taxonomy (NCBI): domain Bacteria; kingdom Bacillati; phylum Actinomycetota; class Actinomycetes; order Mycobacteriales; family Gordoniaceae; genus Gordonia; species Gordonia pseudamarae. The sequence goes on from NZ_CP045809.1 coordinate 308,200, forward strand.
CCCGCGGACCTCGTGCCGGGAGCGGTCGCCGGGCTGGTCGCGCATCGCTAGGAGGGTCGGTGCCCGCCACGACTTGCCGAGGCCGAGTGGTGGCGACTACACCACGGTGTCCATAGACTGACCCGTGATCCATGTGATCGGGTCGCCGGTGGGCGGGGGAGACCCGAGGATCGGTGTTGGGGTCAGTGTGGTGATGGGAGCTCTTGATGAACGGTGCCGGTTGCTGGTCGACGGTCGTGTGCACCCCCGAAGAGCGAGCCCGGCTCGGCCTGACCAATGACCTGCAGTGGCTGGTGCATTGCCGCCTGGCCGTCGGGCATTCGGGCAACCACGCCACCGACGCGAGCGATCATCCGCGCGCGGACCGCAGACTGTGGCTGGAGTGGAACGATTTCGACACGCAGGCGCAATCGTTGATCGAGCGCAATCCGTGCAGTGTGCAATCCCCATCGGGGGCCCAGTGCCTGTTCTTCGAGGCCCATGGCGGTCCGCACTTCTATGCCACCGGCAACGGGCACGCGCCGACGGCGATCGCTGCCGCGTCGGGCGGCGGACAGGTGGGCGCGGGGCCGACCACCGGCGGCCCGCTCGGCAGCGGGTCTGCGCCGGGCGCCGCGCTGCGGCCCCCCGAAGCACGGTCCCCCGAGGCACGGTCCACCGGGTCGCATCCCGCCGAGTCGCATCCGATCGAGGGTTACCGTGGCGGCCGACGCTCCACCAACAAGGAGCCGCCCACCGTCGAAGGAGCCTCGATGGACGGACTTGACCGCAGGCGTCACCAGCTGTCGGAGGGCCGGATGGACCGCAGGCCTTCGCAGCCCCAGCCGCCCGCTCCACAACCTCAGGGCCACCGGTCCCAGGGGCCCCAACCCCCGGGACAGCAGGGCCGTCCGCCGCGCCCGCCGCAGACCGGTGGGATGCCAAGGACCGGTGGAACGCCCCCGCAGGGGATCGGACCGGGACCGCGTCAGGTGCCGCCGCAGCCGGGTCGCACCGTGTCCGGGCCACCGTCGGGTGCGATGGATCGCCGCCCCCAACAGGCCGCACCCCACCAGGAGCAAGCAGGGCATCAGACCGGCTCGCGGCAGGCAGCCCCTCAGCAGACGGGGCCGCACCGGATCGGTCCACAGCAAACCGGATCGCAGCCGTCGGGTGCGCGTCCGGTGCCGCCGCACATCACCGGTCACCAGACACATGCGCATCAGCAGAACGCATATCAGACCGGTGCGCATCCCGTCGCGCCGCAGGTGCCGCGTCCACAGTCCGGTCCGCCGACCACTGCCCAGAACAGCACGGGGGCCCAGAACAGCACGGGGGCCCAGTCGACGGCGACGGGGCAGCACGCACGCCGGTCCGCGGACACCTCCGACGGGTTCGGCTTCCCGGAATCCGATGCGCAGTTCAGTGGCGGAATCAGTCGTCGAGGCGGTCGGCGGCGTGCTCCGGAGACCGAGGACCGGGCGCCCCGCACCGTGACCCCGGCCCAAACGTCGGCGCCCGCCCAATCGTCGGCGCCCGCCCAGGCTGCGGTACCCACCCAGCCGCCCGTGTCCGCCCAGCCGCCCGTGTCCGCCCAGCCGCAGGTCCCGGTCATGTCCGCTGCGCCGGCCCCGCCCGAGGTGGCGGTGACGGCGCTGGCACGCGTGGTCTCCGACGCGCAGACGGTGGTGCGGTCCGACCAGATATCGAATGTCGAGGCCGTCAGCGACGCCCTCGACGAGGTCGCCGCCGCGCTGTCCAAACTGGCCGCGGCCATGCGGGGTCAGCGGTAGCACCCGCAGGGTCGTCCGGCCCGGTCGGCGGTACTCGGACACACCACCGCCCGGCTCCCTGACGGGACCGGGCGGTGGTGTGTCGGTGTGTCGTGCTGTCAGTCGGTGGCGGCCGCGGCGGCGTGCCGTCCCGCGCGGCGGCCGAAGTACGATCCCTCGCCGAGTTGCGTTCCGCTGGCGTAGTTCTTGCCGTTCTCGGCGATGTTCGAGGCGCAGGCCCCGGCGGCGTACAGTCCCTCGATCACCGAGCCGTCGGCGCGCCGCACCCGACCGTCGACGGTGGTGGCCATGCCGCCCATCGTAAAGCCGGCGTACATCGCCTTTCCGAGGCTCAGATTGTATGCGGCCCAAGGTCCTTGGGTGAGCGGTGCGAGATACTCCGGCGCCTTGTGGAAGTCGGGGTCCTCCCCGTTCGCGGCGTGCTCGTTGTATCGCTCGATGGTGTCGCGGAGCCTGCCCTCGGGAATGCCGAGTCCGGCCTCCATTTCCTCGATGGTTTCCCAACCGTCGATCAGCGGCACCAGGTAGTTCTTCTCCGGATTCATGTGGGTTTCGTCGATGACGAGATATCCGACGGACTCCGGTTGTTCCAGAACGAAGGCCGATGTCCGCGAATGATAGGAATCCTCGGCGACGAACCGGTCACCGTTCTTGTTCACGAGCACACCCATGACCATGCTGGCGGGCGGATAGATGGGTGCGGTGACGAACGCCTGGTCCATGCCGCGCAGTTGCGCACCCACCGAGACCCCCATGCGCAGGCCGAGGCCGTCGTCGTAGGTGGTGCCCAAGGGGTAGGGCTTCTCGGCCATCTGAGGAACGTTCTCGGCGATCATCGCCGAGTTGGAGACGAATCCGCCGGCGGTGATGATCACCGATCCGGCGCGGATGAAACCGGAGCCGTCCGGGGACTTCCACGCCACCCCGGCGACCCGGCCGTCGGGGTCCACCACCAGTTGCCGGGCGCCGGTCTCGTAGCGAACCTCGACGCTGAGTTCGGCCAGTCTCTTGACCAGCAGTCCGATCACCAGTGACGCGCCTCCGGTATCGCCGGGTACCGGGACCTTGTGTCCTCGGGGTGCGGGGGCGGCGATGTCGCGGAACGGCCACACCTTTTCGTTGCCCGTGTACATCAGGCCCTGGGTCTGGGGCTGGATGATGGCCTTGTCGGGGAAGTAGCTGCGTTCGAAGCTGAACCCCAGAGCTTCGAGCCAGTTGAAGTGATCGACGCTGTCGCGGCAGTACAAGTGGATCTTCTCCGGGTCGGGGTCGGCCGACACGGCGTTGAGGTACTTCTCCATCTCTTCCGCGGAGTCCGCGTGCCCGGTCGCCGCCTGGACGGCGGTGCCGCCGCCGAGGTAGAAGTGTCCGCCGGCGAGTGAGGTGGTGCCACCGGCGACGGCCGCGCGTTCGAGGACGAGGACGCGGGCGCCGTGGCTCGCCGCTTCGACGGCGGCGCACCCGCCGGCCATGCCTAGCCCGACGACCAGCACGTCGACCTCGTCGGTGAACTGTGGGACGTCGGCGAGGGCGACGGTCCGGGGAATCTCTGTACTGCCTGCCATGCCGTAGAGCGTAACGTGAAACTAGAACATGTTCTAGAACTAATTCTGGACAGCTGTCCGGCCCACACGATCGGCGGGCGCGGAAGTCGGGCGAAGGGTGCTTATCGCCCCGAGTCAAGGAAAAGTGAGCAACCTTACCACTTTGTCTTGCGGCACTTAGGCCATGCTATGTTCTTGGCTAGTTTTGTGACCGGGACGACACCACCCTTTTTCGTTGTCCCGCGCATCGGTTGTCGATGCGATCGCCGGGATGTGAACCAGCGGCGATGGTGAATCAGGCGACGAATGTGAATCCAGACAAGGTGAAAGAAACATGAGCGTGGGTGTCGTGCGCGAAACGGCCGACGGGGAGCGCCGCGTGGCGCTGGTCCCCAAGGTGGTCGCTTCGCTCGTAGGCAAGGGCGTCGACGTCATCGTCGAGTCCGGAGCCGGGATCGATGCGTTGATCCCGGACAGTCAGTATGTCGAGGCGGGGGCCACCATCGGTGACCCGTATTCGGCCGATGTCGTGCTGCGGGTCGCCCCGCCGGCCGACGACGAGATCGCGAAGCTGCGCAGCGGACAGAAGCTGATCGGCTTCCTGGCACCGCGCAACACGGACAACAAGATCGGTGCGCTCAAGGCGGCCGGTGTCGAAGCATATGCGGTCGAGGCCATCCCGCGTATCTCCCGCGCGCAGGTGATGGACGCGCTCAGCTCCCAGGGCAACGTCTCGGGCTACAAGTCCGTCATCCTGGCGGCCGAGGAATCCACCCGGTTCTTCCCGATGCTCACCACGGCCGCGGGCACCGTCAAGCCGGCCACCGTGCTGGTCCTCGGTGTGGGTGTGGCCGGACTGCAGGCCCTGGCCACCGCCAAGCGCCTCGGTGCCCGCACCACCGGCTACGACGTGCGCCCCGAGGTGGCCGAGCAGGTCCGTTCGGTGGGTGCGCAGTGGCTCGACCTCGGTATCGAGGCCGCCGGTGAGGGCGGCTACGCCCGCGAACTCACCGACTCCGAACGCGCTCAGCAGCAGCAGGCGCTCGAAGACGCCATCAAGGGCTTCGACGTCGTCATCACCACCGCGCTCGTGCCGGGCCGTCCCGCACCGCGCCTGGTGACCGCCGCCGCCGTCGAGGGAATGAAGGCCGGCAGTGTCGTCATCGACCTCGCCGGCGAGACCGGTGGCAACTGCGAACTGACCGAGCCCGGGCAGACCGTCGTCAAGCACGATGTCACCATCGCCTCGCCGCTCAACCTGCCGGCCACGATGCCCGAGCATTCGAGCGAGCTGTACTCGAAGAACCTGCTGGCACTGATCGAGCTGATGCTCGGCGAGGACGGCGTCATCACCCCCGATTTCGACGACGAGGTGCTCGCCGCGGCGTGTGTCACCCGTGAGGAGGCCTCCGCCTGATGTACACCGGGCTTCTGGCGAATCTCGCGATCCTGGTCCTGGCCGGGTTCGTCGGGTTCGCCGTCATCTCCAAGGTTCCCAACACCCTGCACACCCCGCTGATGTCGGGCACCAACGCCATCCACGGCATCGTCGTGCTCGGCGCTCTCGTGGTGCTCGGCCAGCTCCCGGCCGACGCCGGCTGGGGTGTGCGCATCATCGCGTTCGTCGCGCTGGTGTTCGGCACGCTCAACGTGATCGGCGGCTTCGCCGTCACCGACCGCATGCTCGGCATGTTCAAGGGTAAGAAGGAGGCCGCCAAGTGATCGACGTACTCCTGGCGCAGGGCTCGGAGCTGGGTGCCGGCTTCGGCACGCACGAACCCAACGAGGGTGTCACCTATCTGGTGATGGCGCTGTACATCGCCGCCTTCTCCTTGTTCATCTACGGTCTGATGGGGCTGACCGGCCCCAAGACCGCCGTCCGCGGCAACTGGATCGCGGCAGTCGGTATGGGTCTGGCCGTTGCCGCGACCCTGCTGTTCGTCTGGAATCAGGGCGCGGTCGCCGAAGCCGGCGGCCACGGTCGTGACGACGTTCCCGCGATCAACTGGATCCTCATCGCCATCGGCCTGATCGTCGGCGTCGCGCTGGGCATCCCGCCCGCCCTCAAGACCAAGATGACGGCGATGCCGCAGCTGGTCGCGCTGTTCAACGGCGTGGGTGGCGGTACCGTCGCGCTCATCGCATGGGCCGAGTTCATCGAGACCGACGGCTTCAAGGAGTTCCACGGTGTGGAGCCCGCCTCGCCGATGGTGGTCGGTTCGCTGATCGCCGCGGTCATCGGTTCGATCTCGTTCTGGGGTTCTCTGGTGGCATTCACCAAGCTCCAGGAGATCATGCCGAAGGGACTGGAGAAGTTCTCCGTCGGCAACGCCAAGCTGTTCCAGCTGGCCAACATCATCCTGCTGATCGTCTCGCTCGGCCTCGCCGTGTTCATGGGCGTCAAGGCCGCCTCCGGTGACGGTTCGGCCGTCTGGTGGATGGTCGGCCTGCTGATCGCCGCCGGTGTGATGGGTCTGTTCGTGGTGCTGCCGATCGGCGGCGCCGACATGCCCGTCGTCATCTCGCTGCTCAACGCCATGACCGGTCTGTCCGCCGCGGCCGCCGGTATCGCCCTCGACAACACCGCGCTCATCGTGGCCGGCATGATCGTCGGCGCGTCCGGTTCGATCCTGACCAACCTGATGGCCAAGGCGATGAACCGGTCGATCCCGGCCATCGTGTTCGGCTCGTTCGGTGCCGGTCCCGACGGTGCCGCCGGCGGACCCGCCGGTGCTGCCGGCGGCCCGGTCAAGGCGACCTCCGCCGCCGATGCCGCGATCCAGATGGCGTACGCCAATCAGGTGATCGTGGTGCCCGGCTACGGTCTGGCCGTCGCCCAGGCGCAGCACGCCGTCAAGGAGATGGCCGCGCTGCTCGAGGCCAAGGGTGTCGAGGTCAAGTACGCCATTCACCCGGTCGCCGGTCGTATGCCCGGGCATATGAACGTGCTGTTGGCCGAGGCCGATGTCGCCTACGACGCGATGAAGGAGATGGACGACATCAACGGCGAGTTCAGCCGTACCGATGTGGCCATCGTGATCGGCGCGAACGACGTCACCAACCCGGCGGCGCGCAACGATCCGAGTTCGCCGATCCACGGCATGCCGATCCTCAATGTCGACGAGGCCCGCTCGGTGATCGTGCTCAAGCGCGGTATGAGCTCGGGTTACGCCGGTATCGAGAACCCGCTGTTCTTCGGCGAGCGCACTTCGATGCTGTTCGGTGACGCCAAGAAGTCCGTCGACAGCGTCATCGAGGAACTCAAGGCGCTGTAAGCCGTTCGCCACGAAACCCCACCGATCCCCTCGGCGCGACAACCGTCGCGAGACCGCGAGGACCGGTGGGGTTTGTGCGTGTAGGTGATTGAATGGGCAGCATGCGCGAGGTCGGGTCCGGGATACTGTTCGTTCTCGGCACCGCGTGCCTGGTGCTGGGCCTGTTCGCGGGGCTGCTGAACCGGGAGGTGATCGACTCCGAGCGGTTTGCCGGGCACGTCGATTCGGTGCGGCAGGATCCCGACGTCGCGCGGGTCCTGGGGCTGGAGGTGTCCAACAGGTTGCTGGATGCGGCACCCGACCTGGTGGCGCTGCGGCCGCTGGTGGAGTCGGTGTCGTCGACGGTCATCTCCTCGCCCGCCGCCGGTGCGGTGGTGCGTTCGGCGGCGGTGCCGTTGCACCGGGCGATCACCACCGGCGACACGGCGTTGCCCATCCTGCGGATCGCCGACATCGGCGCTGTCGCCATCGCCGCGCTCAAGACCGTCGCCCCCGATGCCGCCGCCAAACTGCCCGACGACATGGATGTCACGCTGTCGCAGATCGGGGCCTCGGACTTCGACACCAAGATCGTGTCGGTGGTGCACTGGGTGCGGATAGCGGCCTGGGCGCTGCCGATACTGGCCGTGCTGCTGCTGGCCGGGGCGGCGCTGTTGCGCGAACGTACCTGGGCGCAGGTGTCGCGCACGTTCGGGCGTTCGTTTCTGTGGCTGGGCGGGATCGTCGTCGGGGTGATCCTGGGGGCGACGCTCGCCTCCGTGCTCATCCCGACCGACGACATCAAGGGCGCGCTCACGGTGGCGGCCTGGCACGAGATCGACGGCAGGTTGTGGATCGTCGCGGCGCTGGCGCTGGTCGTGGGGTTGCTCGGGCATGCGATGGGCGGCATCCGGTCGGTTCCCACCACCAGGGACCAATGGCTCGACCTGTGGCACTGGCTGGTCCGTCCGCGCCGGGCCACCCGCACGGCGCTGGCGGCCCGTGGTGCGCTGATCGTCGTCGTCGGCATTCTCACGGTGCTGCGTCCACTGGCGGTGCTGGCGGTGCTCGGCAGTGCGGCGGGGCTGGCGCTGGTCGGTTGGGGCGGACGCGATCTGATCGCCGCGGCGATCAGTTGGCTGCGTTCGGCGGAGAAGAAGCTGCATCTGGAGAAGGTGACCGCTCCGCTGGCCGCGCTGGTGGTGGTGGCACTGGTGATCTCGTCGGTGGCGTACCTGGCTTGGCCCAAGGCCAGGGACATGGCCACGGTGGCGCAGAATGGAAGTGATCCGAAGGCCTGCAACGGGTATCGCGAACTGTGCGACCGCCGCTACAACGATGTTGCTTATCCGGCGACGCACAACTCGATGTCGGCCTCCGACGGTGACGGCTGGTTCATCGGTGAGCAACCCACCGGCGTGATGGGTCAGTTGCGCGACGGTGTGCGGGTATTCCTCATCGATAGCTGGTACGGGCAGATGTCGAGTCGTCCACCGACGGTGGCCAATACGGAGTCGAGTCGGGCGGAGGCGCTGGCCGCGGCGGAGAAAACCTACGGTGCCGATGTGGTGCGCAGCGCACTGCGGGTGCGCGACTCGTTGGACCTGGAACCGGTGGGTGCGGTGAAACCGTATCTGTGCCACGAACTCTGCGAACTCGGCTCCACCGAGTGGCTGCCGCTGATGGTGCGAGTCAAGGAATGGATGCGCGATCATCCGCGCGAGGTGGTCACGTTCATGGTGCAGGACCAGGTGACCCCCGAGGATGTGGAGTCCCTGCTGACATCGGCCGGCATGTACGACATGCTGTATACCCCGACGCCGGGCGGGCCGTGGCCCACGCTCGGGGAGATGATCGATTCGGGCCGGCGGCTGGTGTGGATTCACGAGAACACCGGCGGCGGCACCGCGCGACCGTGGGTGCTGCCGTCGGACACCTGGGTGCAGGAGACGCCGTACGAGTTCACGAAGATCGCCGACTTCACCTGCCGCCCCAACCGCGGTGCCGTCGACGCTCCGCTGTTGTTGATCAACCATTGGCTGAGCAATTTCGCCACTCGCATCCGCGACGCCCGCACCGTCAATTCGTCGGCCGTGCTGGGTACGCGGCTGGCGGCGTGCCGCACCGAACGCGGGCAGATGCCCAACTTCGTGGCGGTCAACAACTATGCGATCGGCGACCTGTTCACCGAGGTGGACAAGCTCAACGGCCTCGGCTGACCGTCCCGGCGACCGGTCACCGGTGTCGCGCGCCGTAGCCTGGACGGGACGTCGACGAGCCGGACGGGACGTCGATGAGCCGGAAGGGACGTGCCATGGCTGTGCCGAAGGTGTTCGATCGGGTGGTGGGGCGACCGCTCGCCGCGGCCATGCAGCGCCGGACCTGGCTGCCCGGCCCGGTGGAACATGTGCTCGACGGTCCGGGCCGTGATGTGGCCGGGCTGCGCGTGGTGGTGACCGGTGCGTCGGCTGGGATCGGCCGCGCGGCCGCCATCGAACTGGCCGGCCGTGGCGCCGAGGTGATTCTGGTGGCCCGGCGCGAGGACGAACTGTCGGCGCTGGCCGGGCAGATCGGCGCCGACTACAGGGTGTGTGATCTCTCGGACGAGACGTCGATCGCCGGTCTGGTCGACGAGCTGAACGGCGTCGAGGTGGATGTGCTGGTGAACAACGCCGGCCGGTCCATCCGTCGCAGGATCATCGATTCGACCGAGAGGCAGCACGACTTCCGGCGCACCATGGAGCTCAACTACCACGCACCGGTGCAGTTGACGCTGGGTCTTCTACCGGGGATGGTGGCCCGCGGCCGGGGCCAGTTCGTGAACGTGTGCACGTGGGGTCTGCTGGCGGGCACCTTCCCGAGGTTCTCGGCGTACGCGGCGTCCAAGAACGCCCTCGCGATCTTCGGCCGCAGTCTGAACGCGGAGAGGCCGCATCCGGGGGTACGGGTCACCAACGTCTACTTCCCGCTGGTTCGGACGGAAATGATCTCCCCCACAGAGGAATACGATGATGTTCCGGCGCTGGACGTCGAGGAGGCCGGGCGCTGGATCGTCCGGGCGGTCACCCACCGGCCCGATGCGGTGGCCCCCGCTCCGCTGGCGACGGTGCTCCCGGTGATCGACTATTTCTCGCGCGGCACCGCCGACCGGGCGATGGCGTCCCTCACCTGAGAACCGAAGGTTACTCAGCCCATCACGGCGCGGAAGTGGGTGACGATGCGGTTGTCGTCGCCGATCAGGTGGAATGCGACACCGGGTGGCTGGCCCTCGTTGAGGACCTCGGGACCCTCGAACGGCAGGTTGAGGGTGGATGAGACGCCGGGGGCCACACACAATGGGCGGCCGGCGAAGGTGGTGACGGCGGCCGAGTGGATGTGACCGCACAGGAACGCCACGATATTCGGGTGCCGGTCGACGAGCCGGGCCAGTCGCTCCTCACCGGTCTGCTTGATGGTGTCCATGTACGACATGTGCACCGGAACAGGTGGGTGGTGGAATGCGATCAGCGTGGGGGTGCCGGGTTCGGCGGTGCGCAGCTGATCCTCGAGCCAGTCGATGTCGTCGTCGTCGATGTAGCCGCCGGGCCGGCCGGGAATCGAGGAGTCGACGAGCAGTAGTTGCAGTCCATCGAGAGTGAGGGCCGAATTGGCGTGTGCCTGACCGGGTTCACGCCGGAAACTAGCGTTGTAGTGTTCCCGGTCATCGTGGTTGCCGATGGTGATGAGCGTCGGCAGTGTGCTGTGCAGTGTGTCGCGCGCCTCGTCGTACTCGGCTGCCGTTCCCCGGTCCACCAGATCGCCGGTGACGATCAGCGCATCGATACCGGCGGCGCGTGAGTTGATATATCGCAGGACGGATTCGACGCGGCTGCGGTGGTGTTCCGAGCCGTTGAAATGCAGGTCGCTGATGTGGGCGACAACGAACACCCGGGGCACCTCAGACACCCTAGTCCTCGCACTACGTGAAAGCACATCGACAAGTGCGACGACCGCATCGTCGATACGGCCGCCGCCGTCCGCTACAGGTCGCCGGGCAGCTTGTCGCGCCGGATTCCCCGCCAGCTCGGGTGCCGCAGATGCCCGGTCGAGGTCCAGTCCATGAACCGCACCTCGCCGACCAGTGTGGGCAGCACCCACGTGGCCGTCGACGCGACCGGCCGGTCGATGTTGTCGATGAACGGGCACATCCGGATCCGCAGCGGTTGCAGTTCCTCGGCGAGTGCCCGCAGCTGGGCGTCGGTGAAACCTGTCCCCACCCTGCCGACGTACCGTAGGCCGGTCTCCTCCGGCAGACCCAGCAGCAGCGAGCCGAGGGTGCCCGAACGGTTGCCGCGGCCGGGCCGCCATCCGCCGATCACCACCTCGATGTCGTTCCAGTTCTTGTGCTTGCGCCACTGGGTGGAGCGGCGTCCCTGCTGGTAGACCGAACTGCGCAGCTTGGCCACGACACCTTCGTAGTTGTGCTCGCGGCTGTGCGCGATGGCGTCTGCCCCGGACCCCTCCAGCAGCGCGGGCACCTCGGTGTACGGTGACGACCGGAACAGCGGGGTGAGTTCGTCGAGCAGGGCACGGCGCTGTGACCAGGGCACTTCCAGCAGTGACGTGCCGTTCAAGTACAGGATGTCGAACAGCAGCAGCCGCAGCCGGTACGGTTCGGCGGTGGTGCCGCGGGATGCCAGGATGGTGAAATCGGTGCGGCCCGACGAGTCGATCGCCACCACCTCGCCGTCGAGTATCACGTCAAGCAGGCCGAGTTCGTCGACGATGCCGCGCAACTCCGGAAAATCGGCGGTCAGGTCCAGTCCCGACCGCGACGACAACCGGTACTCGCCGCCCCCCGAACGCACCAGCACGCGGTAGCCGTCCCATTTGCCCTCGAACGCCCAGTCCCGTGCGTCGAGGCCGTCGATCGGTTCGTCGACGGCCAGCATCGGCCGGGGATGCCGCAGGTCGGCGGTGAGGGGGCGCGGTTCGTCGTGCATCAGATGTGCCAGCCAGTTGCGTTCGCCGGTCTTGATCAGCACATATCGGCCCTGGGTCCGGCGTCCCCGCAACCGGACGATGATCTCCTCGTCCCGCCACTTCTCCAGCTCGTAGGTTCCGGTGTCCCAGATCTCCACGTGTCCGCCGCCGTACTCCCCGGCCGGAATGTCGCCGGCGAAGTCGGCGTAGTCGAGCGGATGGTCCTCGGTTCGCACCGCCAGCCGGTTCTGATCGTGATCGGTCGGCAGATTCTTCGGTATCGCCCACGACACCAGTACCCCGTCGTGTTCGAGGCGGAAGTCGTAGTGCGGGCGGCGCGCGTGATGCTCCTGGATGACGAAGACCGGCCCGGCTCGCGTGGATCGGCGGTGCTCGTCGTCACCGAACGGTTCGGGTGTCCTGGCCTCGTCGCGTTTGCTCCGGTACTCCGACAGGTCGGCGACGAGGCCCGGCTCCTGGTACGACGACGATGCCGGCGGCGACGGGTCATCGAGCCCCGACAACAGATCCCCCGACGCGGCGACCCGCTCCAGGATCTCCGTGTACAGCAACTGCCGCAGGTCGGGTTCGGCGAGTTCGTCCCAGGTGCGCGGCGCCGCCGCCCACGGCCGCTCCCGGCCCCGCAGCGAATACGGGGCGAGCGTCGTCTTGGCGGCACTGTTCTGGCTCCAGTCGATGAATACCCGACGTTCGCGCACGGACTTGGCCATCGACGCGGTGATTGTCTCGGGGTACGCCGACGCCAGAGCTGTCGCGATCTGTTTGGCCACCTTGCGCGCCGAGTCGGGCGACACCGGGCGGTCGAACCGGGCGTACACGTGGATTCCTTTGCCGCCGCTGGTCACCGGAAACGAACGCAGTCCCGCGGCGTCGAGCATCTGCCGGATCTGCAGCGCGACCTGCGCGCATTCGTGCAGCGGCACCCCCGGTCCGGGATCGAGGTCGAGCACGAGCCGCGATGCGGTGACCGGCCCGCCGTCCACCGGCACGCGCCACTGCGGAACGTGCAGTTCGAGCGCCGCCATCTGCGCCAGCCACACCAGCGCGGCGCGGTCGTCCGCCAGCGGGTAGGTGATGTGGCGGCCGCTGTGTTCGACGGTGTACCGCGGCAGCCACGCGGGGGCACTCTCGGGGAGATGCTTTTCGAAGAACGCGGCCGAACGGGTATTCCCCGTCGCTCCGCTCGCCCCGGCATTTCCCGTCGCTCCGCTCGCCCCGGCATTTCCCGTCGCTCCGCTCGCCCCGACACCGCCGGGCCGGCGTTTGCGGGTGATGATGCGGCCCCGGATATGCGGCAGCATGACATCGGCGATGCGGTTGTAGTAGTCGATGACCTCGAATTTGCGGGTACCGGCGGTGTCGGCGCCGACCGGCGGATACAGAACTTTGGACAGGTTGGTGACAGCGATCGTGCGGCCGTCGATGTCGAGGGTGTCGCCCGCCATGTGTCCATTGTGCGCTTTCCCGGTCGACCGTATAGGACCGCGGCCTCTTGACTTCGGTGGCACAATGGCCCACATGCGCTCGATCTGGAAGGGCGATCTCAGCTTTGGCCTGGTGAATGTTCCGGTCAAGGTGTACTCGGCCACGGAAAGCCACGATCGCACATCGCATCAGGTCGACTCCGCCGACGGCACACGCATCCGGTACCGCCGCGTCCGCGAGGGCACCGACACCGAGGTCGACTACGCGAAAATCGCCAACGCCTACGAGGCCGACTCCGGCGAGACGGTGATCGTCACCAAGGATGATCTGGCGACGCTGCCGGTGAATCGTTCACCGGAGATATCCATCCTGGAGTTCGTCCCGCGCGAACAGGTCGACCCCATCTACTTCGACAAACCGTACTACCTCGAACCGGCGTCGAAATCGCCGAAGGCGTACACGCTGCTGGCACGGGCGCTCGAACAGACCGACCGCCTGGCCGTCGCCGAGTTCACCCTGCGCAATCGCACCCGGCTGGCGGTGGTGCGGATCATCGACGGCGTGATGACGCTACAGACCCTGCTCTGGCCCGACGAGGTGCGTCCACCCGAATTCACGTTTCTCGACACCGAGGTGGAATTGCGGCCGCAGGAATTGGAGATGGCGGCCTCTCTCATCGAGTCGATGGCCACCGACTTCGACCCGAGCCGGTTCGAGGACAAGTACCAGATCGAACTGAGCAAACTCATCGAGGCGAGATCCGAAGGTGGCGAGGCGTTCCCGGAGACCGAAGAGCCGGGGTCCGACGATGATTCGGAGGTCGCCGATCTGCTTGCCGCGCTGCGTGCCTCGGTGAAGAACCGGGCCTCGGGGCAGGAGCCGAAGACGGGGCGCCAGGCGAGCTGACAGTGTCGGCTCACCAGGTTTCGAGGCTCGCGAGCTCGCATCTCGACAGGTGGGGAAAGGGTTTCGGGCCGTAAGCTCGCGCATCGACCGGCGACGTGGCCGCCTCACTGCCGGTTGAGGTGTGAGGAGCGTTAGCGACGAGCCTCGAAACCCCGTGAGCCGAGATTGTCCGTTGGCGGGGTAGCTAAGCAGGCCGAAAAATCATTGGCGCCGATGGGCGGGGAGCGCGCATCCTCGACGGATGACATCGCAGGCCGAACTGCCCAGGATGCTGCGCCCGTTCGGGATGCGGCAATACCGGTGGCTGGCCGCGGGTCTGATGCTCGCACTGTTCGGCGACGGTATCTGGCTGATCGCCGCGGTCTGGCAGGTCATCGACCTCGGGGGTGGTCCCGGTGAGGTGTCGCTGGTATCGGGGACCACCGCCGTCGGCATGCTGGTGTCGAGCCTGGCGGGTGGGGTGCTCGCCGACAGGGTGTCGCAGCGGTTCATCACGATTGCTCTGGAGCTCGTCAAACTCGTCGCGTTCGCCTCGATCGGGGTGGCGTCGATGGCCGGGGTACTCACGTACTGGCATCTGCTGGTCGTGGCGCTGCTCTGCGGCATCACCACCGGCATGTACTACCCGGCGTACTCGGCGATGCTGCCGAATGTCGTCGAGGCCGCCCACCTGCAGGCCGCGAACGGTGTGGAAGGGTTTATGCGGCCGGTGTTCAATCAGGCGGCGGGCCCGATGATCGCCGGCCTGGTCATCGGTCTGGCCGCACCGGGGCAGGCGATCGTCCTCGCCGGTGTCGCGTCGGCGCTGTCGGGGTGGTGTTACATGGCGATGGGGCCGGTGGCCCGGCGGCATGAACCGGCGGAGAGCACCGGCCGGTCAGGGGTGAGGGGCGTGGTCGCCGACATCGCCGAAGGTGTCGCGTACATGTGGCGCACCCCGTGGCTGTGGGCGACGCTGTTCTTCGCCACCATCCTGGTGCTGGCGACGATGGGTCCGATTGAGGTGCTGGTGCCGTTCGCATTACGGGACCGCGCGGGCGGCGACGCCGGTGATCATTCGCTGGTGCTGATGGGATTCGGGGCCGGCGCCGCGGTGGCGTCGCTGACCTTCGCGTCGATCCCGATGCCGCGCCGATACCTGACGCTGATGCTCGGTATCTGGGGAATCTCGAGTGTGCCGTTGGTCGCCATGGCCTTCGCCGACCGTACCTGGATGTTCGTCGTCACGGCGTTCGTCCTCGGCGTGCTGTTCGACGGCCCGATGGTGATCTGGGGGACGCTGCTGCAGCGCCGGGTGCCGCCGCATTTGCTGGGCCGGGTGGCGAGCCTGGACTTCTTCGTGTCGATCGCGCTGATGCCGGTGTCGATGGCCGTTGTGGCCCCGGTCAGCCACGCGATCGGATACACGGCGACATTCATACTGGCCGGTCTGCTGCCGGTGCCGTGCGTCGTGGTGTTCTACGTGGCGGCCCGGCTGTGGCGTGACGAGATCGAACACCCGCTGCGCGATGAACCCGGCCTGGTGGTCACCGGTGCCGGAGAATCCGCCTCGCGCGGCAGCCACGAGCTCTGCCGATGACAGCAGGACTGTCCTGACCGGCGGTGTGAAATAGGGGTCTCGGCGAATCCACGTTTGTATGGTTACGCAACTATCGTCGCCCCAAGGGGTAAATATTCCACGTAGTTTACTGGAACTATGGAATGTTGAATGATGCCGGAGATGCAGTTTGTTGATCGCGGGAATGAGGTGCGTACCCGTCGTATCCGGCCGCGGACGAGAGGACGTGCGTGGTGAGCATCGCAAGATTGCGTCGATGGGGAATCGTCGGCGTAGCAACGGTATTTGTGGCAGGTGTGTTTGCCTCTTCAGGGGTGCCGGCTTCGGCCGAACCGACCGAGCCATCCGGATCGGGAGTTCCGTTCCACGTGGCCGTGTCGAATTATGACAAGGAGAGCACAACCCCGAAGCCGACCAAAGCCGACCCGTTCCCGACGATTCTCTCCGACAGGTACATGTTGCCCAGCTATGATTCCTCGGGCCGGCTGACCGAGTGGAGTTACATCAAATGGGACCACGTCACGGTGCTGACCTACTCGCAGACAGTGCTGGTCCGCGATTCGGGGTTGCTGCCGGTCGCACAGCAGATCGCGCCCAAACCGTACAGTGAGCTGGCCGGTATGGCCCGATATGTGTTGCCGATGGGGGCCGAACGGATCGCGGCCGGCGGATGTCTTACCCTCTACTGGCAGGACGAGTCGTTCAAAGCCCCGGATGGACGTCAACGCCAGGCATTTATTCAGGTATTCGAGAAGCAGGGGTGTTACGAGTAGATCCCCGTCACGGGAACCCGGCCCGGATTTGGCCGATATGGCCAACATCATTGCCGAACTCGATCTGACGCTGGGGCTGTCCGGCCACACCCGCGTTACGGACCTCGACGCCGATGCGCCCACTACCCTTGGCGGGTTTTGAACCGGGGCTCCTTCTTGTTGATCACGTACAGCCGGCCACGCCGGCGGACGACCTGTGCGCCCGGCTTGTTCTTCATGGAGCGGATCGAGTTGCGTACCTTCATACGGTCCAGAGTAAATGATAATGACTATCAATAGCTATAGGGGTGTGGCTGCGCTCACGGAGCTAGTGTTCGGTCGGGGAGCGCCTGCGGCTATGTTGGTACCCATGAGCAGCGCGGTTGGTGAGCCGAACACCGACGACCACGACGCCGTGACGCCCGTACCCGGGGGTTGGCGCGACTACGGCACGGCCGAGCTTCCTGTGCCGTTGGCGGCCGCGCTCGACACCTTCGCCGAGCACGGCTACCACGGTACGTCGGTGCGGGAGATCGCCGCGCGCGCCAACCTGTCGGTGCCCGGGCTGTATCACCACTATCCGTCCAAGCAGTCGCTGCTGCAGGGGCTCCTCGAGCGAACGATGAGCGACCTGCTCACGCGTTCGGAGCAGGCCATCGCAGAGGCGGGGAAGCGGCCCGTCGACCGATTCGACGCCGTCGTCGAATCATTGCTGCGATTCCACATGTACCGGCAGGCGCAGGCGTTCGTCGGGTCCACCGAGATCCGCAGCCTCGACGCCGACTACAAGCCGACGTACGTGGCGCATCGGGACCGCCAGCAGCGGATGGTCGATCAGATCGTGTTCGCCGGTGTCGAGTCCGGTGACTTTGCCACGGCATTCCCCAAGGACGCCGCGCGTGCCGTGGCGACCATGTGCGTGGGGGTGTCCACCTGGTTCAACGTCGACGGCGAGGTGGATGCGGACGAGTTGATCCGGCGCAATCTGCACATGGCGCGCTGCCTGGTGGAGTACACAGGAGATCACCCGACTCGTTGACGGCGACCGCACCGGGCTGGCATGGTGTAACCGTTACCGAGCGATCGCTCGGTAGGATGCCGTACCAGGAGAAGTCCGTTGCCTGTAGACCTGACTTACGACACGTCCGTCACCGAGCTCGTCGATAAGACGACAACCTTTGTGCGCGAACATGTTTTGCCAATCGAGAACGAGTTTCACGGTGACATCACCGCGGCCGGCGGCGACGACCTGCGCCGACGGCTGGGTGACGCCGCTCGCGAAGCGGGGGTATTCGCCCCCCACGCCCCTATCGAATTCGGTGGACTCGGACTGAACATGTCCGACCGGGCGCCGGTCTTCGAGGCCGCCGGATACTCGACATTCGGGCCGGTGGCCCTGCACATCGGCGCACCCGACGAGGGTAACGTGCACATGCTCGCCCACGTCGCCGACGACCGCCAGCGCACCGCCTACCTGGAACCGCTCGCGCGTGGCATCGTGCGGTCGGCATTCGCGATGACCGAACCCTCGCCGGGGGCCGGATCCGATCCCAACGCCCTGCGTACCCAGGCGGTCAAGGTCGATGGCGGCTGGAAGATCAACGGCGACAAACGATTCATCACCGGAGCCGACGGCGCCGGATTCTTCATCATCATGGCCCGTACCGCCGGATCGCCCGGCGACCGTGGCGGCGCCACCATGTTCCTCGCGCCCGGCGACACCCCCGGAATCACTGTGGAACGCCACATTCACACCACCGACAAGGCGATGATCGGCGGCCACTGCGAGGTCAGCTTCCGCGACGTGTTCGTGCCCGACGAGGACATCCTCGGTGAGGTCGACGAGGGCTACCGATACGCGCAGGTGCGGCTCGGACCCGCTCGCATGACGCACGTGATGCGCTGGATGGGTTCGGCGGTGCGCTGCCAGGACGTGGCCGTCGACTACGTGGCGCAGCGCGAGGGTTTCGGCGGCAAACTCGCCGACCTCGGCATGATCCAGCAGATGATCGCCGACAACGAGATCGACTTGGCCGCCGCGCGGGCACTGCTGATCAGGGCCTGCCACGAGCTCGACGCGGGCGGACACGCCTCCGACGAGACCTCGATCGCCAAAACCTTTGCCGCCGAGGCATACCTGCGCATCGTCGACCGCAGCATCCAGATGTGTGGCGGGCTCGGGGTGTCCGAGGAACTGCCGCTGGCCCGGCTGCAGGCCGAACTGCGGCCGTTCCGCATCTACGACGGCCCGTCCGAGGTGCATCGCTGGGCCATCGCCCGGCGCGCCGTCGGACGCTGGCGCAAGGCGCAGCAGGCGAAGGGGGCCGGGGCATGAGTCATCCGGCACTCGACGCGGACAAACTGCGTGCGTTCCTCCTCGACCAGGGTGTCGAGGTCGCCGGTGAGCTGACCGTCGACCTGATCAGCGGTGGCAAGTCGAATCTGACCTTCGGTGTGTCCGACGGACGATCGCACTGGGTTGTACGCCGTCCGCCGACCGGCGGTCTCACCCCGTCGGCGCACGATATGAACCGTGAGTGGGCGGTCACCCACGCGCTGCAGGGCACCGATGTGCCGGTGGCCGCGACCGTCGCCGTCGACACCGACGGCGAGGTGCTCGGGGCGCCGTTCACCGTCGTCGAATACGTCGACGGTCTGGTGGTGCGTTCGGGCGAGGATCTCGACGCGCTCTCCGACGAGGATGTCACCCGTAACTGCGACGCGCTGATCTCGACGCTGATCTCGTTGCACGCCGTCGACTACGCCTCCGTCGGTCTCGAATCCTTCGGTAGGCCGGAAGGTTTCGCGGGCCGTCAGGTGAAGTTGTGGGCGCGGCAGTGGGGGCATGTGAAGACCCGTGAACTCGCCGACGTCGACAGGCTGGTGGCGGCGCTGTCCGAGCGGGTGCCCGCGCAGTCGCGACACGCCATCGTGCACGGCGACTTCCGCGTCGACAACACCATCCTGGCCAAGGGTGACCCAGGAGTCGTTCGAGCTGTGGTGGATTGGGAGATGTCCACACTCGGCGACCCGATCACCGACATCGCACTGATGTGCGTCTACCGCACACCCGTCTTCGACAGTGTCCTCGGATTCGCCGCGGCCTGGACGAGCGAGCGCTACCCGTCGGCCGACGCCATCGCCTCGCGCTACGCCGAACTCGCCGGAATCGACCTGGGAGACTGGGACTTCTACCTGGCCCTGGCCAACCTGAAGCTCGGTGTGATCGCCGAGGGCATCACCCACCGAGCACTGGCCGGGGCGTCGTCGGGTGACGGCGCAGAACGCGCCGCCGAGGTCACCGGCGAATTCATCGCTGCGGGGCTGCGGCAGCTCGGGTAGCTACGGGGACATTCCCTAAGGGGCTATGGCTCGTAGGCGGTGATCAGGTTTTCCGGCGTGAGATGGACGACCCCGTCGACGGCGGTGCCGGACCGTGCGACCGCGATGAGCGGGGTGTCGACGGCAGCGCCGGGAATCTGGGTGCGGTGGGCCTGTAGGGTGCCGAGGTCGTGGTGGTCGAAGGGGGCGTTCTCCAGCCATTTGATGGAGCCGAGAGCGATGACGTGCTTGGTGTTCGGGGCTCGGTCGCCGACCACGATGTCGATCTCCGGGTTGTTGGTGCGTGTCCAGTAGCCGCCCACCACGCCGGGCACCTTGTGCTCATCGAGAATGACCGGTGGCGCCAGCCGCTCCACCGCCTCGCGGATGATGGGTTCGATCGCACGTCCACGCCACGACGTCCAGGACGCGCGGATGCGTGAGTGGACCCGGTCGCCCCGGCCGCGCTCGATCTCGTCGAGGTGGGGGCCGAGGAAGGAAAGCCAGAAGCGGAGATAGGGATCGGCGATACGGTATCGCTTGTCCTTCGACGCTGGTTTTGTCGACAGCGGTTTGTCTGCCGCGACAATCCTTTTGGCCATCAACGCGGTGAGCGACCGGTTGAGTGATCCTTGCGGGATGTCGCCGGCGGCACGACCGATGTTGGCGAAAGTGCGTTCACCGCTACCGATCGCCTGCAGGACGGTGCGTGCCTGCACATCGGACGGGAACTCGGCTGCGAGTGATCGTTCGCCGGAGACGAGCAGCGCGGAAGTCGGATCACCCACGGCCTGTTGGAGGTAGTCCATCAACGGCATGCCGACGGGCCATTCGTTGCAGATCAGGGGGAGCCCTCCTGTGATCAGCTGCGCGTCGAAGGCGTCTGCGGCCGGCAGGTCGAGGAGCCCCGCCACTTCGGCGGGAGTCAGCGGTGGGACAACCATCTCGGTCGCCCGCTGGTGGAAGGGCCGACCGTACTCGTTGAGTGCTTCCATCATCGCCAGGTCGGAGCCGATGCCGATCAGCAGAACGTGTTTGCGGGCCAATTCGCGGTCGAACGCCCGTTGGAGGGTTCCTTCGAACCCGTTGTCGGCGGCGACCAGGTAGGGGAGTTCATCGAGGACGACGACGCTGCCGTCGTCGGGGAGGGTCGTGGCGAGGAGTCGGAGCGCGGCATCCCAGTTCGAGATGTGGACACCGTTGAAGACCGCGGCACCGGGCAGGTTCGACGCCGCGACTTCTTCGGCGAACAGTCGCAACTCGTCCCGGACCGGCCGTCCCGTTGCTGCGAAGAACAAGTGAGGTACGTCGATGCGGTCGACGAACTCTTCGACAAGCCGGGATTTTCCGACGCGGCGTCGACCTCGGATGAGCAGCGCCTTGCCTGGTTTGGCGTCTTCGTCCTCCCGTACGTGCCGCAGCAGCGTGTTCAGCCGCGCCAACTGTGTTTGCCGACCGACGAACACATCTCACCTCCGTGATACTCTCATCGATGATAGTCTCACCAATGAGAGTAATCCAGGGGATCTGGCTGGTCTCACTACCGGAAGGTGGTGACGCCACCGTCGAGGTCGGCGAGGTGGGCGTGTTCGTTGAACGACACCACCGACAGGCCGCTGCGGCCCGAGATCAGCTTGGTCACCGACGCGTTCACCATCGTCCGCGCCAGCACCGGCCAGCGGGCGTCGGGCACCTGCCACAGCTCGGCGATCAGCGCCGTGATGGTGCCGGCCGACGACGCGACCAGCACGGTCTTCCCCGACCCGGCCTCGGCGGCCGCGGTGCGTGCTGCGCCACGGATCCGTTCCCGGTACGCCGCGTACGACTCATGGGTGCTGCCCTCGGGCAACGCCAGGGTGCCCGCTATCCAGTCACCGAGTCGCGCGTCGATGATCTTCTGGTAGGCGGCGCCGTCCCGGAAGTCGTCCATCGTCGCCTCGCCCGTCAGATCAGGGATCTCGTACTCGTCCCAGCCTGACTCCACCACCGCGGCCGGTGCGCCGGGAAACTGCTCGAGCACGGCGGCCAGCGTCTGCCGCTGACGTGGCAATGTCCCGGTGAACGCGGCATCGACCTTCGACACCAGCGACGACAGCAACGCCCCGGACAGCTTTGCCTGCATCACCCCGGTGTCGGTGAGGCTCCCGACCGGCGCCCCGCCCTCGGGTTCGGCACCCAGGCCATACGCACTCGGATCGGCCTGGCCGTGTCGGACGAGATAGATAACACCCATACCCGCCACCCTATTGCCTGCCGCTGCGGCCCGTGTCACCCGCCGACCGACGCCATCGGTTCGGAACCCGGCTGCCGGATGTCGACACCCCGGTTCCGGATGGATGGGGTTCCGTGCCGGTCGGCTTGACCTTCTCGTTGGTTGAGACCGGACGATATGCCCATGACGAACGATATGCCCATGACGACATCTGACCCGCGGTTCATGAGTATCGGTGAGTTCGCCGGTCTGACCGGATTGACGGCGAGTGCCCTGCGCTTCTATGCGGACTCCGGACTGCTGCCTCCTGCCGATATCGACGGAACGTCGGGGTATCGGCGGTACGCGCCCGCACAGGTAGGGCGGGCACGGCTGCTGCGCCGGCTCCGCGAGATCGGCACTCCGCTCAGCGCCGCCGCCCAGATCCTCGATGCCGGTCCGGTCGAGGCCGCGCAACTGGTCGACGATCACCTCAGGCAGCTTTCCGACGATACCGCTCTGGCCCGCGCCCGTGGCGCCGGCATCGTCGCAGACCTTGTCGGGGTTCGTCGCGGAACTCCGGTCTCGGTGTGTGGGCCGGTGCTGGCCGCGGCCGTCGATCAGGTTCTGACGGCGACCGTCGATGACCGGGACCACTCGATACTCAACACCGTTCGGATCGAGTCGGACTGCACGACCGGAACCTTGACGCTCGTCGCCACCGATCGTGTCCGAATGGCGATCCGTACGCTGGCGGCTTCGGCGGCCGGGGACACCGATTGGGCCGCGACGCTGTTGGTCGACGACCTGCAAGCGCAACTCGCGACGATCCGGCTCTCACGATCGAGCAATCGGCATCCCGCGTGATCTTCACCTGCGGCGACAGCCACGTGCATTGCCGGACGTCAACAGATCCGTACCCCGACTACCGGCTGATGCTGTCCGGACTGCAGAATCCGGTAACCTCGGCGATCGTGTCGGGAATGGCCTTCCGCCGAACCCTGGAAACCCTCGATGCCGCACACGTCACGGTGATCGTCCGAGACTCGACCCTGTCGGTGGCCCCCGTGCTCGACGGTTACGCGCCCAGGACGGTCCTCCCCGCGACCGTGCATGGCCCGCCGATGACGGTGGGTTTCGCCCTCACCACCCTGTATCCCGCCGTGAGTGCCACCATCGGCGACGACCTCCTGCTCGACCTGCGTGCTCCCGATCAGCCGGTCACGGTCCGCTCTGCCGGCGACGGTGACCTGATCACCCTCGTCATGCCGATCGACCTCACCGCACGCGACAGCGTGTAGTCGGTGACGTGCGCCGGATCGAGGACACCGCCTACTTCGCCGCATCAGTCCTTGACGGAAGCGCTCAGATCACCTACGTGTGCGCGGCGTCCGGCCAGTCCCCGGTCATCAGCCTGGCGAGTCTCATCACGACCCCACGGCTTCCGGTGATGTAGATCTGTGTAGATCATCGGCGTAGCCTGGGTGGATGAAGACCATCGGGGTACGGCAGCTTCGCCAGAATCCGTCGCAGATGATCCAGGACGTGAAGGACGGTGAGCCGTACGCGTTGACCGAGCGGGGCGAGGAGATCGGTGTGATCGTGCCGAGCGCCGCACCGATGATCGCGCCACCGAAGAAGACTGCGGGTGCACGTACCCGCGACATCCCTCGTCGTCCCCTCAAGACGGCCGAGACCGTCGACCAGCTCATCGATGAGATGAAGGGTCACTGGTGACGACGTTCTACCTCGACACCTCGGTGGCTGTGAAGATTCTCTTCGGCGACTCCGCATCGGCGCAGGGGTGGTTCGATGACGCCGTGGCGAACGCGTCCGACAGCATCATCTCGTCACGGCTTCTCCGGACCGAGCTGACCAGGGTGTTGCGCAGAGAGGGCCGTGATGTGAATGAGCGCGACCTCGTCCTGGACTACGTCGGCATCATGCGGCTCGATCATGCGGTCTTGATCGGCGCCGAAGCCATCGGTCCGCACATCAAGACCCTCGACGCCATACATCTCGCGTCGGCGGTCCGGTCGGGTGTGGACGGTCTTGTGGTGGTCAGCCACGACAGCAATGTTCGGCGTGTCGCCGAGCAGCTGGCCTTGTCGGTGTACGACCCCGGCTGAGGGGATCCGAACAAAACGGAATCCAGGTGCCCGGATGCGGCACCTGGATTCCGGATGGATGTTCTGACGTCCGCTACGCCGGGACGCCGCCGATCGCGATGACGAAGACGAGGGTGATGGCGATGAGCGCGAGCACCATGCCGAAGACGATGACGTCGCCGATGAGCGTCGACGTGTCGGATGTGGATCGGCGTTGTGGTGTGGCCTGCTGTGTCATGGCCTGTTGTGTCATGGACTGTTGTGTCATGGCCTGTTGTGTCATGGCCTGTTGTGTCATGGCCTGCTGTGTCATGGTCTGACCCCTCGCGTTGTGGACGACACTATTGCACAACGAACTCGATATTTGACCAAGCAAATTTCGGGTGGGGTCCGGGACTGTGCTGGTCACGGGGTTTTCGGATTCTCCGGACCGGATGTTTGCGGCGGCCGGATCAGTCGTCGAGCAGGACGGCCACCCTGCGCAGCAGGCCGACGAGCGTGGCCTGGTCGACGTCGGAGAGTTCGGCGAGCAAACGCCCCTCCTCGGCGATCCGCAGGGGCATCACCTCGTCGACGAGCGCCCGGCCCTTGTCGGTCGGGGTGAGCAGGACGACGCGGCCGTCGCGGGAGGATCGGTCGCGCCGCAGGAGTCCGCGGCGGACGAGGGCGTCGCTGAGTTTGGTGATCGACGCGCCGCTGAGCGCCGTCGTCGAGACGACCTCCGAGGCGCGCAGGGGACGGCCGGCGCGCGCGAGGGCGCCGAGGACGTCGAGTTCGGAGCGGCTGATGTCGTGGGCGTCGAGCATGCGGTCGATCCGGTGGCCGATGAGTGTGGCGATGTGGGTGATGCGGCCGAACACGCCGACGGGTACGGAGTCGAGCTCGGGATAGGTGCTTGCCCACTCCGCCTGGATCTGATCGACCATATCCCCTGATGTTGTGCTCACGGGGCCAGTCTAGCTCAAACTAGTTTATTGGTGAAATAGTGATAAAGTATCTCTCCATGGAGATCACCAGCCCACAGTCCAGGAGAGACGCGGCCCGTGTGTTCGGGCACCGGTCCGCGCTGGCCGACACCCTTCGCATCGACTTCGCCAACGCATCACTCGGTGTTCCGCTGCGGGTCGGCGCGGCCGTCGGCGTGGTTCTGGTGGTGGGCGGCCTGCTCGGTCAGTTCGCGCTCGCCGGGTTCGCGGCGCTGGGGTCGCTGGTTTCCGCGTTTTGCCGGACCGATCCGTACCGGGTACGGGCGGGGCGGCTCCTGGTGCTGGGGGTCGCGCTCACCGTTTCGCTGGTGACCGGCAGCGTGCTCGGCGCGATGTCGGCGAACATGTGGACCGAGATCGCGGTGCTGTCGATACTCGGCGGCGCGGCGGCGCTGCTCGTCGGCGCGCTGCACATCTCCGGTCCCGGCGCTGTCGTGTTCGTGTTCGGGGCCACCGGCGCGGCCGGATACGCGCAATCGTTCGGTGACGTGGGGCGGGTGGCCGTCGCCACCGCCGCCGGGGCGGTGTGCGGGATAGTTGCCTCACTGGCGCCGTGGATCCTGGCGGTGGTCCGCCGGTGGTTCGCCTCGGCCCGGTCACGCGTGTCGGGGCACCGGACCCCGCGCGAGGCCCGATCCCGCGCCGCGACGGTCACGGCGACCGGTTCGGCGGGTAACGGTCCCGGCTACGAATCGGTCCGGACATGCCTGACGAGCCGACCGCACACCGACCACCTGCATACCGCCGCCCGGATCGTTGTCGCATCGGCGATCAGCGGCGTTGTCGCGGTGGCCTTCGGGTTGTCGCATCCGCTGTGGGCGTCGATGGGTGCGGTGGCCGCGATGCAGGGCATTCGCTACCACCGGACGGTGCAGCGGGGGATCGCCCGATTGGTGGGCAACGTGGTGGGCGGCCTGATCGCCGCGGCGCTGCTGGCGTTGCCGCTCGGACATTGGGGCGCGATCGCCGCGATCGTCGTGCTGCAGATCGTCGCCGAGATCTGCGCACCCTGGAACTACGCCATCACGTCGGCCGTCGTGACGCCGATGGCGTTGCTGATGACGGCGCTGAGCGTGGGACTGCACCCGTCCATCGCGATCGACCGGGTCCTCGACACCCTGGTCGGGGTGGTGATCGGCATCGTGATCGCATTGCTCACCGTCACCCGGCCCGACATCGACGGCCTCCTGGAAAGCACAGGTATGCGGCACCCCGGGGCCGGAACGGCCAGTTAAGTTCAGCCTGACCGCAAAGGGGGACAGGCCCGGTCGGCACGGGTAAATGGGCCGGTGAAGGCCTATTTCCACGCAGCCTGCGCCGAATCCCGCGCCGTGTCCGCACCGAGATCGGGGGATACATCGCGGTCACCGCGTGCTAGCTTTCTGTCCATGACGAGCCGTAGCCACCCCACCCGCGATGTCACCGCAGTGACCGTCGCCCCGGGCTGTCGGCTGCCGCTGGTTCGTCCGCTGTGTTGTTGTCGAATGCACTGATCGTCTCGTCCGGGCGCGTGACTCCCACGCCCAGCCCGTCAGTACATCCGTCACCTACGGCACCCGCTCAACCGTGCGCACCCCCTCGGGTGAACATCGTCGTTGACCGTGCCGGGTGGCGCCTTCAGCAAGGACACCACAGCCATGACCGCAACCCTTGATCGTTCCGCTCTTGTTCCGTCCACCACCGACACCCTGACATCACCCTTCACTCCGCTGCCCCGCACGCCGCAGCGGACCCGGCCCCTCGCCTACGGATCGAGTCCGGCGCGTCCGCGTTCCGCCGCGCCCCGCAATGCGGGACAATCGAGCTCACCCGTGCGGCGCGCACTCGCCGACGCGGCGGTTCCGGGAAGGGGGCAGGCCAGATTCACATCGCCACGCCGCAGTTGCAGCTCCCCAGCAAACCGGCCGCGCTCGTGCTGCGTGCGGCGCGCCTGTCGGGTCCGGTGTTCCGTGACGACGCCGCCGCGCAGACCGGGCTGTCGATCTCCACGGTCAACCGGCAGGTCGGTGCCCTGCTCAAGACCGGTCTGATCCGTGAGCGCGCCGACCTCGCGCCCGCCGGAGCCATCGGGCGTCCCCGACTGCCGTTCGAACTGAACGTCACCGACTTCCTGACCGTCGGTATCCACATCGGCTACAAGGTCACCGCGATCACCACCTACGATCTGCTGCACCGGGTCGTCGGCGCCATTCAGATCGCCACTCCGATCGCCGAGAACCCCGAGCAGACCCTGCAGGCCATCGGTGCCAGCGCCAGGCGTTTCGTCGGCCGCTGGGCCGGGCGCCGCGTGTTGTGGGCCGGTGTCGCGATGGGTGGTCGGGTCGGTGCCGGCGGCGTCGTCGATCACCCGCGTCTGGGGTGGGAAGCCGCACCCGTCGGCCGGGTGATCGCCGAATCGCTCGGGCTGCCGGTCTCGGTGGCCTCACATGTGGAGGCGATGGCCGCGGCCGAACTCGTGGTCAACCCCGACGACAAGCGGTCCAGCTTCCTGTACTTCTATGCCCGCGAAATGGTGGGTATCGCGTTCAGCGTCGACGGCACCGTGCACACCCCGGCCGCCGGCCCGCCGGTGATCGGGCATTTCCCGGTCGGCGGCACCCGACTGCTCGATCCGCAGCGCACCGGGCGCCTCGAAGACACCGCCAGCGACACCGGAATCGTCGATGCCGCCGTCGCGAACGGGCTGAATGTGCAGGACGTCGACCAGGTGCACGAGTTGGCCCGTGGCGGTGACGCCACCGCCCGCGCGCTGCTCGAAGAACGCGCCGAGGTGCTGGGCCGGACCGTCGCGCTGATCGCCGACATCTTCAACCCCGACCACATCATTCTCGGTGGGCAGGCGTTCACCGACTATCCGGCGACGTTGCCGACCCTGGCCAAGG
The DNA here is from genome assembly GCF_025273675.1 of Gordonia pseudamarae. Taxonomy (NCBI): domain Bacteria; kingdom Bacillati; phylum Actinomycetota; class Actinomycetes; order Mycobacteriales; family Gordoniaceae; genus Gordonia; species Gordonia pseudamarae. The sequence continues at coordinate 335,882 of NZ_CP045809.1, forward strand.
CGGTCCGCGAGACATCCGTCGCCGAACGCCGTGACGTGCGGGTATCCCGGTCGGGCACAACGGTTCAGCAGCAGGCCGCCGGTGCGGTCTCGCTCGACGCGATCTACACCGACCCCCTTGAGGCGGTCGCCCTCACCGCCTGACATGTGACACGTGTAACACGGGTGCCGGTGGTTTCGACATACCCGACAGAGTCCACGGCGGTCACGCGACCGCGGCTGGACGAGGCAGGCGCCCGTGAGCGCCGGAACCCGGTGAGCAGACATCGATCTCGCCGGGTTTCGGGGCTCGTCGCCTCTGATTGTCGACTTCGTGCCGACCTCCCTCGACCGGCGAACTCCGTGCGGCTCGGAGATGGGAGACGTCATGTGGAGATCGATGCGCCGGCGGTCATCGGCCGGAAGCCTCGCGGCCTGTCTGGGGGCGCTGGCACTGGCAGGAGGGGTCACCGTCGCGGCGGCGGGTGCGGCCGACGCCGCACCGGGTGGACCGTCCTATTTCTCGGCGGCCGGATTCAACTGTGCCATCGCGGAAAACGGAAATGTGGGCTGCGACCTCGGCCGCTCGGTGCCGTTACAGCAATACCTCGGCATCGGCAATGCGAGCATCTACATTCCCCGGGGCGTGCGGCAGATGGTGATCGATAACCCGTGGACGCCCGCGCGTCCGGGACTGGGGATAGGGACTCCGTTCACCCGGTCCGGCGGCAACCCGCCGATCGAGACGGTGGGCGTACCCACCGGATCGGGGGCCACCGCCGGATACAAGGTGTCGCGCGGCGGATCGAGCTGTTACACCGGCTTTCACGGTGCCTTCTACTGCACCGGACCGGGTGGGCACGGCTTCAATTACTACATCATGATCACCGCCAGCTGATCACCGCCAGCTGATCACCGCGCCGGCTCAGTCGGCGGTGCGGCGGTTGTAGGCACGCAGCGCGAACGGGGCGAAGGTCGCCGTCAGCGCCACCGACCAGATGATCGTGGCCAGTACCGGATACTGTAGCGGCAGTGCGGCATCGGGCATCTCCGGACCATTGCCCCACGAGATACGCAACGCCTGGACGAGCGCCGACATCGGGTTCCATTCGGCGATCACCTCCAGCACGTCGGGCATCGGTTCGGTGGGCACGAAGGCGTTGGACAGGAAGCTCAGCGGGAACAGCGTGGAGAACAGGAACCCGTTGACCGCTTCGACGCTGCGCAGCCACGATCCGACGAGGATGCCGAACCAGATCATCCCGCAACCGAACAGCAGCACCAGCGCGAAACCGATGACACCGTCGAGCAGGCTCGTGCGGATCCGCCATCCGATGAGCAGGCCGGTCAGTGCCATCACCACGATGCCGATCGACGAATGCAGCAGGCTCGCCAGCGCGCGACCGACCAGCACCGACGACCGCCGGATGGGCAGTGACCGGAAGCGGTCGATGATGCCCTTCTCCAGGTCGCCGGTCAGGCCCGAGGCCACGATGAACGCGGTGAACATCATGGTCTGGCCCATGATGCCGGGCAGCAGGAACTCCTTGTACGAGGCGCCGGGCACGTCGATCGCGGCGCCGAACACGAACGCGAACAGCAGCACGAACATGATCGGCTGGATGGTCACGTCCGACAGCATCTCGGGCATGCGTTTGGTGTAGATCAGATTGCGCCACACCATAAGTCGTGATTGTTGCCATAGTGAGGTCGGTTGGGCCGGGGTCGGCGGTCGTGTCGAGGTGATGGATTCACCGGTCATCGTGACTTCTCCTCAGAACCGGCCGCACTGGTGGCGAGCTCCGATTCGGTTGTGTCCTTGTTGTCGTCGTCGGGGTTCTCGTCGTCGGCGGCGCGGTGTCCGGTGAGCGCCAGGAACACGTCGTCCAGGCTCGGCCGGGCCAGTCCGAGGTCGTCGACGGCGATGTTGCTGTCGTCGAGCCGGCCCGCCACCCGCGTCAGGTCGGCGAGCCCGTTGGCCGGGGCGGTGATCCGGCGGGCGTTGCGGTCGATGAACACCTCCGCGGTGGAGCCCGTCCTGGCGCATGTGCGCAGCAGCGCGGCGGCGGCGTCGATGTCGTCGGCATCGGACACGGTGAGTTCGAGGCTGGCGGCCCCGGCCTGGTCCTTGAGCTGCAGTGGCGTGCCGTGCGCGATCACCTCGCCCCTGTCGATGACGACGATGTCGTCGGCGAGTTGGTCGGCCTCCTCCAGGTACTGGGTGGTGAGCAACAGGGTGGTTCCGTCATTTACCAATGCGCGCAACACATCCCACAGTTCGTTTCGGCTGCGCGGGTCGAGCCCGGTCGTGGGTTCGTCGAGAAATAGGACCGGCGGGGCGGCGATGAGGCTGACCACGAGATCGAGTCGGCGGCGCATCCCGCCGGAATAGGAACGGACCTGTTCGTCGCCGGCCTCGGTGAGGGAGAACTGTTCGAGCAGTTCGTCGCCGCGCCGGGTCAGTTCGCGACGGCCGATGCCGTACAGACCGCCGATGAGGCGGATGTTCTCGCGGCCGGTCAGGTACTCGTCGACGGTCGCGGCCTGGCCCGTCAATCCCATGTTGCGGCGAACCATGTCGGGCTCTGTCACGACGTCGTGGCCGACGATGCGGGCGCTGCCGCCGGTGGGTGGGGACAGGGTGGCCAGCATGCGCACCGTGGTGGTCTTGCCCGCGCCGTTCGGTCCGAGTAGTCCGAGGACCGAACCCTCGGGCACCGAGAAGCTCACTCCGTTCACTGCGGTGACGTCGCCGAAGCGTTTCACCAGGCTGTCCGCTTCGATGGCGAAGGTCGGTCGGGGGTGGGTGGTCATGGAAACCGAGGCTAGTTCGCAATGCGGACAGGTGGCGACCTATTTTAGGCCCAAAGTCCGTTGTCGGTGGTTGTCACTTCTGCGTGCTCCGGCGCTATCGAGTCTGTGCGTTCCGCTACAGCGTGCTTTAGGTGCGAGAAAATCCGATTATACGGATATGGTTGTCGGCATGTCTGCGGTAAAGATCAGTGAGGCGGCGTCGCTGCTCGGCGTCAGTGACGACACCGTACGGCGCTGGATCGCGGCCGGTGAGCTGCCGGCGACCACCGGTTCCGGCGTCACCACGGTCGACGGCGCGGCGCTCGCCGACCTCGCCCGCCGCAGGGCACAAGAACCGGCCGACGACGGCAGCGGGGTGCTGCGGTCGGCCCGCAACCGGTTCACCGGCCTGGTCACCGATGTACGGACCGACGCCGTGATGGCCCAGGTCACCATGCAGTGCGGCCCATACGAGGTGACCTCACTGATGAGTACGGACGCGGTCCGGGAACTGGCGTTGGAGCCGGGCAGCGTCGCCACGGCAGTGGTCAAGGCGACGACAGTGATCGTCGAAGTAAAAGGAGAATCTCAATGAAGTTGTCAAGCCCCAGAGGGGGTGAGAATCGGAGGGTGTTGTCAGGCGGCCGCGCCGTGGACGTGGGTTGCGGAATCGGTTGTGGTGTAGGGCTTCTGGTCGCGGAGCATGGCCCATTGAACGTTGAGACGACGGCGTGCGAGCGCGATGACTGCTTGCACGTGTGTCTTGCCCTCGCGGCGTTTGCGTTGGTAGTAGACCTGCGAGACGGGATCGCGGTGTACTGCAACCTGCGCGGAGAGATAACAGGAACGCAGCAGTCGGCGGCTGTAGTGCCGCGGCCGGTGCAGGTTGCCGCTGATCCGGCCGGAGTCGCGGGGAACTGGTGCCAGGCCCGCGACGCCAGCGAGGCGGTCGACGGTGCCGAAGACGGTCATGTCGCCGCCGGTGGCGGCGAGGAACTCTGCGGCCAGGATGGTCCCGAAGCCGGGCATGCTGGTCAGGATTTCGGCGTGCGGGTGGCGGCGAAATCGGTCCTCGATCAGCGCTTCGGTGTCGCTGATTTCGCTGTTGAGGGTCATCACCTCCTTGGCCAACCGAGCCACGATCTGCGCGGCGACCTGCTGACCGCGGACCGTGACGTGCTGCTGATGCGCCGCGTCCATGGCGGTCTGCGCGACCGCGGCTGCATTGCGCACCTTGCGGTTACGCAACCAGGCCTCCAGTCGTGCGTGGCCCATACGGCGAATCGAATCGGGGGTCTGGTAGCCGGTCAACAAGGTCAACCCGGCCTTGGAACTGCTGTAGTCGATGGCTCGCTCGAGCGCAGGGAAGAACTCCAGCAAGGTGGCGCGCATCCGGTTGATTGCACGGGTGCGGTCGGCGACCAGGTCTGCCCGGCGGGCGGTCAGGATCCTGAGGTCGACCGCGATGTCGTCACCCGGGCGCAGGGGTTGCAGGTCGCGGCGCATCCGCGCCTGATCGGCGATGACTGCCGCATCCTTAGCGTCGGACTTACCGTCACCTCGGTAGCCCTTCGATGCGTGGTGCACGGTCCTGCCGGGCAGATAAAGCAGCCTCTGTTGCGCGTCGATCAGCAAAGCGATCAGCAGTGCCCCGCCGCCGGCGTTGAGGTCCATCGCCCAGGTGACCTCGCCACCGGCGGCAATGTCGCCGACCGTGGCGATCAGGTCAGTCAAGGCGGGTTCGTCGTTGTCGATCCGCCGCGACAAAAGTTGCTCCCCATCGGTATCGATTACAACGCAGTGATGCGCGGTCTTACCGGCGTCGACACCGGCCCATACTTGTCTCGCCATTCGTGCCTACCTCCGGAGTCGTTGGTGAACAGTAGGAATCCCTGCAGACGACATCCCCGGCGTGTCCTTACACAGCGATCGCATCGCGTCTCTCAATCAGCGGTCGAGTCGTCGCAGGACACCGGGCGGCCATTCTCCTTCAGCTGTACCCACCAGCAACACGATGACAGCCATACCCGGAGCCCCAGGGCAACTCACAGCCTACGAAACCACAGGTCTCCGGTCACCCCATCTAGAAAGGTAAGGAACAACGATGAAGAAGCTCGGGGCCGTGCTGGCCGCGACGGCACTCCTCACGGTGGCGGGATGTTCGTCGGACGACGGCGATGACGCATCGCCCGGCACCACGCAGCCCGGGCCGGTGACGCTGAACGTGTCCGCCGCGGCCTCGTTGAAGAACACCTTCACCGCGATCGCCGGCGAGTTCGAGAAGCAGCACGACGGCGTGAGCGTGGCACTGTCGTTCGACGGATCGTCGACGCTGGTCAACCAGATCAAGCAGGGCGCGCCCGCCGACGTATTCGCCTCCGCCGACGAGAAGAACATGAACAAGCTCGGTGATCAGGCCACCGACCCGAAGATTTTCGCCACCAACACCCTCGTCATCGTCACCGCTCCGGGAAATCCGAAGGGCATCGCATCCTTCGCCGACCTGAACAAGGAGGGGGTGACAACGGTGGTCTGCCAGTCGGCACAGCCATGCGGTAACGCCACCGGCACCGTCGAGGCCAACACCGGCGTCACGATCAAGGCCGCGTCCGAAGAGCAGTCCGTGACCGCAGTTCTCACCAAGGTCACCACCGGGCAGGCCGACGCCGGGCTCGTGTACGTCACCGACGCCAAGGCCGCCGGTGACAAGGTGGCCACCGTGGACGACCCGGCGTTCGCCGACGTCGTCAACAAGTACCCGATCGCCACCGTGTCGGGCGCCGCCAACGATGCGCTCGGCAAGGAGTTCATCGAGCTCGTCACCGGTGCCGAAGGGCAGAAGATCCTGGGAGACGCGGGATTCGGGAAACCATGAGACGAGCCCCACGGTGACCGTGGGCGGACCGCGCCGGGCGAGCGGAGCGACGGGGAATGTTACCGGGGCGAGCGGAGCGACGGGGAATGTTACCGGGGCGAGCAGAGCGACGGGGAATGTTACTTTCCGGAACCGGATCTCGGGTCTGCCCGCCCCCTGGTGGGTGTATCTGATTGCGGCGGTCGGGGTCACGGTGATCGTGCTCCCGCCGCTCGCGTTGGTGCTCAAGACCCCGTGGGACACCTTCATCGAGCAGGTGACCTCCCAGTCGTCGCGGGACGCGCTGCGGTTGTCGTTGCAGACGGCGGCCGCCACCACCGTGTTGTGTGTACTGCTGGGTGTGCCGATGGCGGTGGTGTTCTCCCGCCATGACGGACTGCTGGTGCGGGTCATCCGCTCGTTGGTGTTGCTTCCGCTGGTGCTGCCCCCGGTCGTTGGTGGTCTGGCGTTGCTGTACACGTTCGGGCGGCTCGGGATTCTCGGCGGGCCGATGCGGGAGGCCGGCATCGACATCGCGTTCACCACCACCGCTGTGATCCTGGCACAAACCTTTGTGGCACTGCCCTTTATGGTGATCAGTGTCGAGGGGGCGCTGCGCACCGCCGGTACCCGGTACGAGGACGTGGCCGCGACGCTCGGGGCCTCACCGACACGGGTGCTGTGGAAGGTGACGGTCCCGTTGGTCGCGCCGTCGGTGCTCGCGGGTCTGGTGCTGTCCTTCGCGCGGGCGCTCGGCGAATTCGGCGCCACCATCACCTTCGCCGGCAACGCGCCCGGTGTCACCCAGACCGCGCCCCTGGCCATCTACGTCGCGGCCATCGACGATCCGCAACAGGCCATCCCCATGTCGCTTCTGCTGGTGCTGATCTCGTTGATCGTGGTGGTCGGGGTGCACAGCCGCCGTCGGAGGGGTGTTTCGCGTGGCTGATCTTGTGGTCGACATCCAGAACACGGTGCCGCCGTTGCGGATCGAGAATCGGTTCGCAGCGGGATCGACGACGGCGGTGGTCGGGCCCAACGGGTCGGGAAAGACGACGCTGCTGCGCGTGCTCGCCGGGCTGGTCCCGGGCGACGACGATTCCCGGATCGCACTGGGCGATCAAGTGTTCCGGGACCGCACGACGGTGGTTCCGGCGTATCGCCGCGGGGTGGCGATGCTGTCACAGGACGCCGGGCTGTTCCCGCACCTGAGTGTGCGGTCCAATGTGGCGTTCGCGCCGTCGGCGCAGCATCTTTCGCGGGCAGAGGTCACGAGCCGGGTGGACCGGTGGATGGCCGCCACCGGAATCGCCGAACTGGCCGACCGCAAACCGGGGCAATTGTCCGGCGGGCAGGCGCAGCGGGTGGCGATCGCCCGGGCGCTGGCCGCGCAGCCTCGAATCCTGTTGTTGGACGAACCGTTCCGCGCACTCGATGTTGACGTTGCCGGTAGGCTGCGGGCACTGCTGCGGACGATTCTGGCGGACCGGTCGCGCATCACGGTCATGGTCACCCACGACCTCGTCGACGCGGTGACACTCGCCGACGAGATCCTGGTGATCGAATCCGGGCGGGTCGCCGAGTCCGGGCCCACCACCGATGTGCTGACCAGTCCGGCAAGCCGATTCACCGCCACCCTGTCGGGGCTGAACCTGTTCGTCGGCACCGCCGACGAGACGGCCGGGGTGTGCGACGACGCCGGTCACCGGGTCGGCGGAACGGCCGGCGGTGCGGTGACGCCGGGGGAGCGGGCCGCCGCCGCGTTCTCTCCGCGCGCGGTCGCGATCTATCTACACGCGGCGGCGGGGTCACCGCGAACGATGTTGCCGGGCACCGTCGTCGATGTCGCACCGCGCGGTGAGCACGCGCTGGTGCGCTGCGATGTGGGTGGGCAGTCGGTGGCCGCCGAGGTCACCTGGGCGGCGGTCGCCGATCTGGCGCTGACCGCGGGTCTGGCAGTGGAACTGGTGGTCAAGGCAGCCGACGTGCGGGTATACGGACTCGCCGCCGGAGCCTAGCCGGACCTTGTGGATGCGGCCGGGTGTGGAGCAGGCGATCGCGACCGCATCGCGCTGACCGGCGCGTCGTTCGAGAAACGCGTGCTTCGAACGCTACTCGTCGTGATCCGCGCCGGAACGTCTGTGCTTGCGGCTCTTCCGCGGAGTGGCCGGTTCGACGTTGTAGGCCTTCAGTCGTCGGTAGCCGCGAACCCGCAGCGGCGAAATGGGGCGGATGCGGAACGCCTCGGCCTCTTCCGGGGTGAGATCCTCGACGAGGATCTCGTCGACCAGAACGGTGCCGGGGTAGGCCGATCCGCAGAGGCGGGCGGCGATGTTGACCGGCTCGCCGAATACATCGCCGAGCCGACTGAGGACATGGCCGCGGGCCAGTCCGACGCGGATCTGGGGCAGGATGTCGTCGTCGGCGAGCGCCTGCAGCGTGACACCGATGACGGCGGCCGCCGACGGCGACGGGACGGTGAACATGACCGCGTCGCCGAGGGTCTTGATGACCTTGCCGCCGTGTGCTGCCACCACCTCGTGCACGTTTTCCTCGAAACTCTCCAGAAGTTCTTCGAGTTCGTACAGCGCGATCCGCCGCGACAGGCTGGTGTATCCGACGATGTCGACGAATCCGACCACGGTATCGACCTGTTCGTCGCTGGGCTGCTCGATGTCTCGGCGCAGATTCAGGTCCAGGTGGCGACGCCAGATGAGCGTCTGCAGGTGTGAGAGTGCCTCGATCGCGTCCGTGAGCGGCACGGTGAACAGGGGATCGGCGGCCAGTTCGGCGATCTGCTCGGCCTGCCAGTCGGCCAGGCGTGTGGTCATCTGGCCGATGGCCCTGGCGGCGGCGATCTGCGACCGCGGTGACAGGCAGGAATCGGGGCCGATGAACAGTGTGAACGCGTCCAGATCGGCCTGCGAGAAGATCTTCTCCGAGGTCTCGTACTGGGCGAACCCGAAGGCGTTCCAGATCCGGTCGGCCTGCTCCGGGAGCACCTTCAGCGCGGCGACCAACTCCTCGCGGGTGTAGTCGGGGTCGGGGTTGTACAGCGGCGGCGGGACGAGGTCGCGCCGGGTGACGGCGTCCTCGATGGGTTCGGTCTCCTTGCGCCGGAGCCGATCCGCCGCGCGCCGGTCGTCCGGCGCGCGATCAGCCACCCGCTACCCCCTGCTCATACACCCAGCACACCCTTCATGAGATACGCCATCTCGGCGGTGAACTCGTCGCGTCCGGTTCCGCGGCGCATGCCAACGGCGTCGTTCACGATGGACAGGGCCGAGTGTACGGCCACAGCGGCCTCCTCTGCAGGCAGTTCGGGCCGCACCTCCTGGAGCAGATCGATCCAGCGCCGCACGTATCGGCGCTGGGTGTCGAGGTGCTCGGCTGTGTCGGTCTGCGCGGCCAGGACCCGCGCACTGCGAAAGCCCACGCCCAGGTCGGGTGCGCTGGTGATGGCCGCGACGTACGAATCCACCAGCAGCCGCAGTAATGGTCCGGGCTCGTCGGTGCGGGCGTAGGCGGCGATCACGCCGGCCTCCAGGGTGGTGGCGCTGCGCCGGGCGATGGACACCAGGATCGAGAGCTTGGAGGGGAAGTGGTTATAGACGCTCGGCCCGGAGATGCCGACGGCCGCACCGATGTCGTCGATGCCGACGGCCGTGTAGCCGCGGTCGGCGAACAACGCGGATGCCGCGTCCAGGATCTCATCGCGCCGGCTGCGTCGGCCCGACGGCGGCAGGGCGGGTGCGGTGAACGGTGGGGCGGTATCGGTGTCGAGGGCGAGCACACGTGAGATCGAGTCGTGTAGCGCGGATCTCGCGCGGACATTGCTGATCTTGGTGTGGTGCACGGTGAGGCTGCCGGCGACGCTCAGCACGGCCCAACCCAGCCGTACGGCCGCCCGATCGCCGAGTCCGGGCCGGTTGGCGACGATGACCGCGCCCCAGTGCTCGATGATCTCGCGGGTGCGCAGCAGGATCTCGGTGTTCTGCTCCTCGGTGAGGAAGGCGCTGTTGGCCCGCCACATCGACACCGTCTGCGGGTAGCTGACACCGAGATCGGCGAGTTCGCGGGCCAGGTCGTCGAGCGAGCAGTCGGGCCGGGCCAGCAGTCGGTCGGTGCAGGCCTGCAGTTTGTCGCCGCCGGCGAGTACCGCGGCCACCAGTAGCGCCTGTTTGTCGGAGAAGTGCCGGTACACCGATGGCGCGGTCACCCCGGCGGCGCGGGCGATGTCGGCGACGGACACCTGGGCATATCCGTGCGCGGCGAACAGGGTGCCCGCGAGCGCCGCGAGTTGGCGTTTGCGGTCGGCGGGCCGGGTGCGCCGTGGCGAGGTCTGCTCGGTCATGGTGAATCGACCATAGCGCAGATCAATGGCACTAAAAAGATGTTGACCATGGGGTATAGCCAAATAAGTTATTCGGCGTTAGTCTAGGGACTGTTATCACCCACTGTTCGTGTGAAAGGAACCAGAACGTGGCCGATCAAGCATTCATCTACGAGGCGATCCGTACGCCCCGTGGCAAACAGCGCGGAGGGTCGCTGCACGGCGTCAAGTCGGTCGACCTCGCGTCCGGCCTGATCAACGAGGTCCTGGCCCGCCACGGCGGCCTGGACCCGGCCGACATCAACGACATCGTGCTCGGTGTGGTCTCGCCGGTGGGCGAGCAGGGTGCGGTCATCGCGCGCACCGCCGCGATCCTGTCGGGTCTGCCCGAGACGGTGCCCGGCACCCAGATCAACCGCTTCTGCGGTTCGGGGCTGGAGGCCACCAACCTGGCCGCCGCCAAGGTCGCCTCCGGCTTCGACGACCTGGTCCTCGCCGGCGGTGTGGAGTCGATGTCGCGCGTGCCGATGGGCAGTGACGGCGGGGCCCTGTTCACCGACCCGACCACCGTGTACGACCACTACATCGTGCCGCAGGGCATCGGCGCCGACCTGATCGCCACCATGGAGGGCTTCTCCCGCGAGGACATCGACGGCTATGCCGCCGAGTCGCAGGCTCGGGCCGAAAAGGCTTGGAACAGCGGCTACTTCGCCAAGTCTGTGGTTCCCGTCCGCGACATCAACGGCGTGATCCTGCTCGACCAGGACGAGCATCGCCGCCCCGGCAGCACGGTCGAGAGCCTCGGGAAGCTGCGCCCGGCGTTCGCCGCGATGGCGGAGATGGCCGGCTTCGACGACGTCGCCCTGCAGAAGTACCCCAGCGTCGAGAAGATCAACCACGTACACACCGGCGGCAACAGCTCCGGCATTGTCGACGGCGCCGCGCTGGTGCTGCTCGGCAGCGAAGAGGCCGGCAAGCGCAACGGTCTCACCCCGCGTGGCCGGATCGTGTCGTTCGCCGAGGTCGGCTCCGAGCCCACGATCATGCTCACCGGCCCCACCCCGTCCACCGAGCTGGCGCTGAAGAAGGCGGGCCTGACCGTCGACGACATCGACGTGTTCGAGCTGAACGAGGCGTTCGCGTCGGTCGTCATGAAGTGGATGAAGGACCTGAAGGTCCCGCACGAGAAGGTCAACGTGAACGGCGGCGCCATCGCGATGGGCCACCCGCTCGGCGCGACCGGCGCGATGATTCTCGGTACCTGCCTCGATGAGCTCGAGCGTATCGGCGGTCGCTACGGCCTGGTCACCCTGTGTATCGGCGGCGGTATGGGCGTTGCCACCATCATCGAGCGTCTCTGACCCGCGGTTTGTAAAGGAATCTTGAAAGACAATGAGTGACAATATGATTCGGTGGGAAAAGGGTGACGACGGCATCGTCGTGCTCACCATGGACGACCCCAACCAGGGCGCCAACACCATGAACGCGCTGTACGCCACGTCGATGGCGGCCACCGTCGACCGGCTCGAGGCCGAGAAGGACGACATCACCGGCGTGGTGCTGACCTCGGCCAAGAAGACCTTTTTCGCCGGCGGCGACCTCAAGGACATGACTGCCGAGCAGACCGAGTCCAAGCAGGAGATCGCCACCCGGATCACCAAGGGCACCAATGAGATGAAGGCGGTGCTGCGCCGTCTGGAGTCGCTCGGCAAGCCCGTCGTCGCCGCGATCAACGGCGCGGCGCTCGGTGGCGGCCTGGAGATCGCGCTGCACACCCACCATCGCATCGCCGCCGACGTGCGCGGCAACCAGATCGGCCTGCCCGAGGTCACCCTCGGTCTGCTGCCTGGCGGCGGTGGCGTCGTGCGTACCGTCCGCCTGCTCGGCATCCAGAACGCGCTCATGGGTGTTCTGTTGCAGGGCACCAGGTTCAAGCCGGCCAAGGCCAAGGAGGCCGGGCTGATCGATGAGGTCGTCGGCAGCGTCGAAGAACTGATCCCGGCCGCCAAGGCCTGGATCGCGGCCAACCCCGAGGCCGAGCAGCCGTGGAACGTCAAGGGTTACAAGATCCCCGGCGGCGACCCCACCAACCCGAAGTTCGCGGCCAACCTGCCTGCCATCCCGGCGCTGCTGCGCAAGCAGATCAAGGGCGCCAACATGCCGGCACCGCGCGCGATCATGGCCGCCGCCATCGAGGGTGCGTACGTCGACGTCGCCACCGCCGACGAGATCGAGACCCGCTACTTCGTGTCGCTGGTGACCGGTCAGGTCGCGCAGAACATGATCAAGGCCTTCTTCTTCGACCTGCAGCACATCAACGGCGGTGGTTCGCGTCCGGAAGGGTACGACAAGTACACCGCCAAGAAGGTCGGCGTCATCGGCGCCGGCATGATGGGTGCGGCCATCGCGTACGTGTCGGCTCAGGCCGGTATCGAGGTCGTGCTCAAGGACACCAACCTGGAGAACGCCGAACGCGGCAAGGGCTACTCGGTCAAGCTCGTCGAGAAGAGCATCGCCAAGGGCAAGCTCAGCCAGGAGAAGGGCGACGAACTGCTCGCCCGGATCACCCCGACCGAGAAGGCCGAGGACTTCAAGGGCGTCGATCTGGTGATCGAGGCGGCGTTCGAGTCGGTCGAGGTCAAGAACAAGGTGTTCCAGGAGATCGAGGACATCGTCGAACCCGACGCCATCCTGGGCTCCAACACCTCCACGCTGCCCATCACGCTGCTCGCCGGTGGGGTCAAGCGCCAGGAAGACTTCATCGGTATCCACTTCTTCTCGCCGGTCGACAAGATGCCGCTGGTGGAGATCATCAAGGGTGAGAAAACCTCGGACGCGGTGCTGGCCAAGGTTATCGACTACACCCTGCAGATCCGCAAGACTCCGATCGTGGTCAACGACAGCCGGGGCTTCTTCACCAGCCGTGTCATCGGCACCTTCATCAATGAGGCGCTGGCGGCCGTCGGTGAGGGCATCGAACCGGCGTTCATCGAGCAGGCAGGTTCGCAGGCGGGCTACCCCGCTCCGCCGCTGCAGCTCTCGGATGAGCTGACCCTCACCCTGATGCAGAAGATCCGCAAGGAGACCGTCGCCGCGGCCGAAGCCGAGGGCGTGACGATCCCCGCTCACGGTGCGGATGCCGTCGTCGACTGGATGATCGAGAACGGACACCCGTCCCGCAAGGACGGCGCCGGATTCTACGAGTACACCGACGGCAAGCGCGGCCTGCTGTGGCAGGGCGTGCGGGATCACTACAAGTCCGGCAGCACCGAGATCCCACTCGAAGATCTCAAGGAGCGCATGCTCTTTGCCGAGGCGCTCGAAACCGTCAAGTGCTTCGATGAGGGCGTGCTCAACTCGGTGGCCGACGCCAACATCGGCTCGATCTTCGGCATCGGCTTCCCGGCCTGGACCGGTGGCGTGATCCAGTACATCAACGGCTACGAGGGCGGCCTGCAGGGCTTCGTCGACCGGGCCCGCGACCTGGCGTCCAAGTACGGTTCGCACTTCGAGCCGCCGGCCTCGCTCGTCGAGAAGGCCGCCCGAGGCGAGAAATACTGAGCCGGCGAGAAGTACTGATCCGGAGCTGATCTGACGTTACGACGGAGCCCTGGTGCCGCCTGCCGGCGCCAGGGCTCCGTCGATTCTGCCCCGTGTGTTCCTTCGATGTCCGGGTCTGCTCCGGTCGCCGCACCGGCATATGAAACCTGCCGGCGTGAAACCTGTCGGCGTGAAACCTGCCGGCGTGAAACCTGGTGGAATGGTCAGGGTGAGGCCGGTCCCATCGGTTCTAATACATGTCCCATCGCACAGATGTCCTTGTGGACACGTGATCGGGGACACATGCTGAGCGGGTCACGCCGGAACTACGACGAGGAGCCTGCCAGTCATGGCAATCGAACTGAACCAGATCTGGGAATTCCCGATCAAGGACTTCCATCCCTTCCCCAACGCCAAGATCGGCGTCGGCGCCCACGACATGATCGGTGTCGAGGCCAAAGAGCTTGGCATGACCCGAGTTCTGCTGATGACCACCGGCCTGCGGGGGTCGGGCATCATCGAGGAACTGACCGGCAAGATCGAATATCAGGGCGTCGATGTGGTCCTGTACGACAAGGTGGAGTCCAATCCCAAGGACTACAACTGCATGGACGCCGCCGCTCTCTACCAGTCCGAGAAGTGCGACGGCATCATCTCCGTCGGCGGTGGATCGAGCCACGACGCCGCCAAGGGCGCCCGCATGGTCATCGCCCACGACGGCCGCAACATCAATGAGTTCGAAGGCTTTTCGAAGGCCACGAACAAGGAGAACCCCAAGCACATCGCGGTGTCCACCACTGCGGGCACCGGCTCGGAAACCTCGTGGGCCTACGTCATCACCGACACCTCGGACATGAACAAGCCGCACAAGTGGGTGGCCTTCGACGACAGCTGCCTGGTCGACCTCGCCATGGACGACCCGCTGTTGTACTATTCGTGCCCCGAACATTTCACCGCCTACTGCGGATTCGACGTGCTCGCGCACGCCAGTGAACCGTACGTGTCCCGGCTGGATTTCGCGCCGTCGCTCGGTAACGCCAAGTACAGCATCGAACTGATCCGCGACCACCTGCGCACCGCCGTGTACGAGCCCAACAACCTCGAAGCCCGCACCGGTATGATGCATGCGCAATACATCGCGGCACAGGCCTTCAACTCCGGCGGTCTGGGCATCATCCATTCGCTCTCGCACGCCGTCAGCGCGTTCTTCGACACGCACCACGGCCTCAACAACGCCATCGCACTGCCTCGGGTGTGGGAGTACAACCTGCCGTCGCGGTACAAGCGGTACGCGGAGATCGCGGCGCTCCTGGGCGTCGACACTAGCCGGATGACCACGGTGCAGGCCGCCGACGCGGCCGTGGAAGAGGCCATCCGCCTTTCGAAGGATCTCGGAATTCCCGACAACTTCGGTCAGCTCACCGTCGGCAGCTACTCCAAGAACCGGATGAATACCGGAAAGTACGAGGGCCGCGGCGAAACCATCGACACCTCCGACAAGCAGATTCAGGCCATCGCCGAACACATGATGGACGACTGGTGCACTCCGGCCAATCCGCGCGAATGCACTGTGGCGTCGCTGATCCCGATGGTCGGCCACGCCATGACCGGAAGCTACTGATCGCCGGGTCAAGTCCCGCGTAGTGGTGTAGCTGATTGTGGTCCTTCGTAGGTGGTCAGACAGGTAGTTGGATCAGCGGGTCGGTGTTCACCTCCGGCGTGTGGTCGGTGTCGGTGACGGTCAGCCGGCAGCGGCTGAGCACTTCGAGGCCGAGGTAGCGGCGGCCTTCGGCCCATTCGTCGGTCTGCTCGGCGAGCACTGCGCCAATGAGACGGACGATGGCATCGTGGTTCGGGAAGATGCCTACGACGTCGGTGCGGCGCCGGATCTCGCGGTTGAGTCGTTCTGTGGGGTTGTTGGACCAGATCTGGCGCCACACGTCATCAGGAAACGCGGCGAATGCCAGCAGGTCTTCGCGGGCGTCACCGAGGTGTTCGGCCACTTCGGGTAGGCGGTCTTCGGTGTATTCGAGCAGCCGGTCGAACTGGGCGTTCACCGCACCAGCAGTGGGTTGGTCATAGACGCTGTGCAGCATGGCCTTGACCGCTGGCCACATCGACTTCGGACACACCGCCATCAGATTCGCCGCGTAATGGGTGCGGCAGCGTTGCCAGGCAGCTCCGGGCAGGTTCGCCGCGATCGCCTCGACCAACCCGGCATGGGCATCAGAAGTCACCAGGCGGACCCCGCCCAGGCCGCGGGCGACCAGGTCAGCGAAGAAGGTGTTCCACGAGGCTGTGGTTTCGCTGGTGGCGACCTGCATGCCAAGCACTTCACGGTGCCCGTCACCATTGACTCCGGTGGCCAGCAGAACGACGGCTTTGACGACCTGCTTGTTCTCCCGGACCTTGATCGTCAGCGCATCCGCGGTGACGAACGTGAACGGGCCGGCCTCGTCCAGTCGGCGATGACGGAACGCTGCGACTTGTTCGTCGAGGTCTTCGGCCATGCGCGAGACCTGCGACTTCGACAACGAATCGATGCCCAAAGTCTTGACCAGCTTGTCCATCCGGCGGGTCGAGACCCCGGCCAGGTAGCAGTCGGCCACGACGGTGATCAGCGCCGACTCGGCGCGCTTGCGGCGTTCGAGCAACCACTCGGGAAAATAGGTGCCAGAGCGCAGCTTCGGCACGGCGACGTCGATCGTGCCCACACGGGTATCGAGAGGCCGGTGCCGGTATCCGTTCCGGTGATTGATGCGGTCTTCGGACCGGCGGCCCCACTCGGCGCCGCACACAGCGTCGGCATCGGCGGAGAGCAGTGCGTTGATCATCGTCTGCAGCAGCTCACGCATCAGATCGGGCGAGGCCTCAGCCAGGGCTTGGCCAAGCAAGCCAGCAGGGTCGACAATGTGGGGTGCGGTCATCGTGATGACTCCGTTCGAGGATTCTGTGGAAGGTTGACTCGAAGGATCACACGGTGACCGCTTCCCTGCCCGACAGCTACACGCTGCCGGCCACGGTCCTGGTCACCGAGTTACACCACTCTATGGGGCACTACTGATCGCCGATCGGCGTCATCGCGTCGGGCGAGGATCACCGCCTCGCCCGACGGGTTTCGGACACAGGAGTCTCGACGAGGAGCCATGATCACATCCACCACAACGGCCACCGAACCGAAAGCCTTCGACACCGTGGAGGAACTGTCCGCTGGGTTGGCCGACCAGGGGTATCTGATCGACGACGAGCTGGCTGTCGTCGTGCACCTGGCCACCCTGCTGGATCGGCCACTGCTGCTGGAAGGTCCGGCCGGTGTCGGAAAGACCGAACTGGCGAAGAGCTTGGCTGTCGCGGCCGGACGGGAACTGATCCGGCTGCAATGCTACGAGGGTCTGGACGAGGCGCGGGCCCTGTACGAGTGGGACTACGCCCGCCAACTGCTGCACGTGCAGATGCTGCGCGATCGGATCAGTGGTGAACTGGCCGTTGAGAGCAGTCTGGCCGGCGCATCGAAAGCTTTGGCCCGCACTGATGTCGGAGTGTACACCGAGGACTTTCTGGTGCCCCGGCCGCTGCTGGCGGCCATCACCTCGACCGTGCCGACCGTGCTGCTCGTCGATGAGATCGACCGCACCGACGAGGCGATGGAGGCGGTGATGCTCGAGGTGCTCGCCGAACGGCAGGTGACGGTGCCCGAACTGGGCACCTTTGTTGCCCGGTCCGTACCGTGGGTTATCTTGACCTCCAACGATACTCGCGAGCTCTCGCCCGCGCTGAAACGCCGGTGCCTGCACTTTCAGGTCGACTATCCCGACGCCGAACGCGAATGCCGGATCGTCGCGGTGCGGGCGCCTGCCGTCGAGAAATCCGTCATCGAGCGGGTTGTCGGGCTCGCGCGGGACCTGCGGGAGTTGCCGTTGCGCAAGAGCCCATCGATCGCGGAGGTGATAGACGCGGCACGTGCCGCGGCCCATCTCGGAGACGGTGGACAGGACGCGACACACCGGCGGGTGTTGTTGTCATTGTTGGTGAAGTTCGGCAGTGATCTCGATATCGCCCGTAGATCAATCGAAACTGCCGCGGTGCAGAGCAATGTGCAGAGCTCAGAGCCTGCCGGATCG
The DNA here is from genome assembly GCF_025273675.1 of Gordonia pseudamarae. Taxonomy (NCBI): domain Bacteria; kingdom Bacillati; phylum Actinomycetota; class Actinomycetes; order Mycobacteriales; family Gordoniaceae; genus Gordonia; species Gordonia pseudamarae. The sequence continues at coordinate 353,501 of NZ_CP045809.1, forward strand.
GGTACCTCATCGGCGTTCGGGCTCGGCCGCGCGCGCAGTGCCGAACGGGCCCAACGCAGATGATCACCGTCGCAGCACGGCCCCGCGACGGGGTCCTGGACGTGCTGTCGGTGACGTTCGGACGGGTGCTGCGCGCCCACGCGGTGTCGGTATCTCCGTCCGAGGTGATTGAGATCAGGAGGGTCATGGACATCGTCGGGGCCGCTGACATCGATCGACTGCGATCCGGATTGTGCTGCGTCTGCGTCAAATACGCGTACGAGCGGCCGGGATTCGGCCGGGCCTTCGACATGTTCTTCAGAGGTTCCGATATCGGGGTCGACAATCTGGCGCAGCCGCGCCCACGCGGGGCCGCCGATGTCCTGCCCGACGATGTCGCCTGGGACGATGACTTCACCGGCGCGGCACGGATGATCGGTGCCGACGAACATACCGACGAAGTCGGCGACCTGATGGCCGATGACCCGGATGCGCGTGAACGGCACGGGGAGAGCGCGCACCGCGAGGAGAACGACTTCAGCGTGTCCGCGGGTGCCGAGCAGTTGGCCGTCGATACCGACACCGAATCCGTCGCAGGTGGCGTCACGTACACGATCGAGGTATCCGAAGCTGATTCCGCGTCGGTGGGGGAGCTGACCGGTGAGGCTACCCGGGTGCGCGGCACGCCGATCGGATTGCGTGATGCCGCAGCGATTCTGCGGGCACTGGACTCATACGATGCCCGTCGGGCATATGGGACCGACGACGGCGAGGGATTATCCGACCGGCATCGGGCAGAACTGGTCAAGGCTCTCAACGCGTTTATCGAAGCGCTCGGGCAGCGCCTCGCGGCGCAACCGGGCGATACGACCCACGTCGACGACGGGCCCGATCCGGTCCGGGTCGACCAGGCCGACATAGACCGCGCGTGTCACCGGCTGGTGCAGCGGATGCGCGGTGCGCCGCGCCGGGTCGCCCGCCGCGCCGACCACGGCGGACTCGACATGCGTCGCACGATGCGTGCCTCCGTCGCCACCGATGGGGTGCCGTTGGAACTGTGGCGCCGCATCCACCGGAAGGGACCGGTGCGGCTGCTCCTCCTGGCCGACGTGTCGCTGTCGGTGCGGCCGGTCACCGGCTTCATCCTGCGTCTGGCGCAGACTTTGCACCGGGTGGGCGGTCGCTGCGAGGTGATCGCGTTCGTTGACCGGCCGGTGCTGGTGACGGATGCCCTACGCGCCGCGAACGCGGATTCGGCGCTGACGGCGGTGCTGGCCGCAGACGGCCTGGATCTGGCCGCCACCAGTGACTACGGTTCCGTATGGGAGGAATTGCTCGACAGTTACGGTGATCTCGTCACCAAACGCACGTCGGTGTTGGTCGTCGGTGATGCCCGCAGCAACGGATTCTCGCCGCGCGCCGAACTGTTCGCGGAACTGTCCAGGCGGGCACACCGCGTCGCGTGGGTGACGCCCGAACCCGCTCGCTATTGGGCGCAGACCGGCTGTGGCCTGAAGGAGTACGCACCGAACTGCGCCGGTGTGGTCAGCGCCCGCGACGGTGCCGAACTGGTGCGGCGCTGCGACGAACTCGGAAACGCACTGAGCTGATGACGACGACCATGACACCTCGGTTCGGGAGCAGCCAGGACGCGGACACGTCGCCGGTGCGGATTGTGCTCATCGACCAGCACCGACTCCTGCGACAGGGGATCGCATCATTGCTGGCCCACGAACCTCGGGTCGACCTGGTCGGTGAGGCCGCCGATGCCGAGGCCGCAGAGGCGGTTATCGAGCGGGTGCGGCCCGATCTCGTCGTCATCGACCTCAAGCCCGCCTCGGGTGCCTGCCATGACGGCCTGGCCCTGATCGCCCGACTCACCAGCCGGAGTCCTACGGTGAAATCGGTTGTGCTGACGTCATTTCACGACGAATCACTGATCGCCCGCGCCGCTCGCGCCGGGGCCCGCGGATTTGTCCTCAAAGACATCAATACCGATGCCCTGGTGCGAGTCATCATCGCCGTCGCGGCCGGCGGGCTGGTGTTCGACGCCGCCCCCGACATCCGGTCGGCAGCGGCCTGGGAGGCGCATCTGCCCGAACCGAGCCGGCGTGAGACCCAGGTCCTGGCTCTGCTCGCCGAAGGCTGCTCCCGTCGTGAAGTCGGCCGCACCCTCGGTATCGCCGAATCAACCGTCGGCTTCCACATCACCAATATCCTCAGCAAGCTGGGCGCCGCCACCACAACCGAAGCCGTCTACATGGTGAGCATGCGCGGCTTCATCTGAGCCGCCCTCTTCGGTGGCCGGGTGCTTGGATCTCCGGCGAGCTCGTGTGGCGTTCGGCAACCCGGCGGCACCCTCCGACACTCCCGCGTCGCGAACTCCGTCCCGCGTAGTGGATGTAGCGATGTCCCGAGGCCATGCGGTCATTGTCCTCGATCGGGATGATGCTGGACATCGTCATGGTGGGGGGGGTGGCCGCGACCACAGCAGGTAGTGAAGGATGATTTCGCGATCGTGCATGGCGGTTTATCATTGCCACATCGGACAACCGAGCAGGGAGTGTCATGCGCATCTCAACCAAGAACCGTGCCCGTATCATCGCCGCGGCCGCCGGTGTCGCACTGTTCGTCAACCCCGGACAAGCCATCGCCGATGATGAGGCCGGCTCATCCGGAGACTCCACTTCCTCGCAGTCCTCGGGCACCGAAAGCTCCTCGGGTAACCAAGGCGCCTCGGGTGGTGACTTTTCGGCCGGTGCCGGCACCTCGGACTCATCAGGTTCGAGCACCTCCTCGGACTCGACGAGCAGCTCAGCCGACTCCCCGGACACTTCATCGGACTCGGACACTTCATCGGACTCGGACACCTCGTCGGGTATCTCATCGGACTCGTCCGATTCCTCGGGCGGCTCGGATGCCTCCACAGGTGACACCGACACCACCCCGACCGGTACCGGTGCTTCGGATTCGGTCGGCACCATCACGCCGGCCGACACCACTGACACGCAGCAGTCGTCGGCACCGGGCACCGGTACCGAACAACCCTCAACCACATCACAGGAGACCGGCCCCGCCCCGGCAGGACCGGACCCCGGCCTCACCGACTACTCCCCGGCCACCACACCCGCACCACCGGCCACCACACCCGCACCACCGGCCACCTCGTCATGGACCGGGTCCGAACCCGATGGCACGGGATCGGCAACTGAATACTCGGCACCATCCTCGACCGATGCTGACGACACAAACTCCGATGGTGCTGATTCGGTCATCGAACCCACACCGGGCACTCCGATCGAACCCGGCGCCGACACCACCGGACCGGCCGCGTCAACAGTGCCTGAATCGGAGGTCGATGAACCACAGGCCTTGGAACCGGGTACCGTCAGCTTGTCGGCGGCATCGCCTGCGCCACAGGCCTTCATGGCCGCGGCGACGACCACCACAACAGCCCCGGTTCCGGCTCCGAGCACCTCCCAAGGCCTGGTCGGTGCTCTGGCATTCCTCGGACTACTGCCCGCCGGTGGCCCGGTCGTACCGGCGGCCAACCCCGCACCGTGGACCCTGCTGTGGTGGACCCAACGCGCCCGGTCACTGCTGAACAACCAAAGCCCCACGGCCGCACCCACACTGACCCCAACGGGTGATGGGTACACCATCAGCCTGGGCGCCACCGACCCCGACGGCGACCCACTCACCACCACCATCACCACACAGCCCACCAACGGTGTCATCACCCCCAACGCCGACGGCACCTTCACCTACACCCCCAACGCCGGCAGTACCGCCGCCGATCAGTTCACCGTCACCATCAGTGACTCCGGTCCCCACATTCACGGACTGGCAAGTATTCTCGCCCTCTTCACCGGGCAGAACCCACACACCCGCACCGTCACCATCCACATCCCCGAAACCAGCACGCCACCTGCCAACCAGCCGCCGGTGGTCGACCCCGACCAGGAACCCACTGTCGGCACCCCCGACGCCGTCACCGGTTCGGTGGTGGTCACCGGCCTGGCGAGCATGGTCACCGACCCCGACAACGACCCACTGATCTTCTACACCACCGACACCGACGTCGTCTTCGATGATCAGAACCCCGGCACCTTCACGTGGACACCAACCACCGAACTTCGCCACGGCGCCGCCGTTCCGGGTGCCCCGCACACCCACACCATCGTCATCACCGCCGATGACGGTAACGGCGGCACCTACGACATCACCGTCGTCGTCCCCATCGACCCGCAGAACGCCGAGCCCACCGTCATCGTCTCGCCGCCGTCAGCCCCGGTGGTGGGGTCAGGAACGGTCACCGGCTCCATCACCGCCACCGACGGCGACTCGGACGAGCTGACATTCTTCGTGGACGGCGCAACAGCCACTGACACAAATACTTTCATCACCGCCGGCGGGGCCACCCTGATCATCGACCCGACCACCGGCACCTACACCTACACCCCCTCAGGCGCCCAACAACTCGCCGCCTCCTACATCAACGCCACCACCGACGACACCTCGGAAACCATCGTCATCACCGTCGACGACGGACACGGCGGAACCATCAGCCAGACGATCATTGCCCCGGTCTCCGGAATCACATTCACCGGCCAGCCGTACGGCGGCATCCAGGTCGCCCCCGACGGCACCGCCTACCAAACCACCTACACCGGTGATTCGACCACCGGCCACACCACCTACGTCACCACCATCACCCCCACCGGAACCACCACCACCACACTCACCGGCACACCGTACGGCAACCTCCAATTCGCCCCCGACGGCACCGCCTACCAAACCACCTACTCCGACACCTCGGCCACCGGCTACACCACCTACGTCACCACCATCACCCCCACCGGAACCACCACCACCACACTCACCGGCACACCGAACGGCAGCCTCCAGTTCGCCCCCGACGGCACCGCCTACCAAACCACCTACACCGGTGATTCGACCACCGGCCACACCACCTACGTCACCACCATCACCCCCACCGGAACCACCACCACCACACTCACCGGCACGCGTTACGGCAGCCTCCGCATCGCCCCCGACGGCACCGCCTACCAAACCACCTACACCGGTGATTCGACCACCGGCCACACCACCTACGTCACCGCCATCACCCCCACCGGAACCACCACCACCACACTCACCGGCACACCGTACGGCAACCTCCAATTCGCCCCCGACGGCACCGCCTACCAAACCACCTACACCGGCACCTCGACCACCGGATACACCTACCGCGTCATCACCATCGCCCCCACCGGAACCACCACCACCACACTCACCGGCACACCGAACGACAGCCCCCACATCGCCCCCGACGGCACCGCCTACCAAACCACCTACACCTACGATTCGACCACCGGAGACATCTACTACGTCATCACCATCAGCCCCACCGGAACCACCACCACCACACTCACCGGCACACCGAACGGCAGCCTCCAGGTCGCCCCCGACGGCACCGCCTACCAAAGCACCTACACCTACGATTCGGCCACCGGCTACACCACCTACGTCACCACGATCAGCCCCACCGGAACCACTACCACCCCACTCACCGGCCAGCCGTCCGGAAGCATCCACATCGCCCCCGACAGCACGGCCTACCAAACCGCCTACGATTCGACCACCGATTACACCTACGTCACCGCCATCAGCCCCACCGGAACCACCACCACCACACTCACCGGCCGGCCTCACGGCAGCCTCCACATCGCCCCCGACGGCACCGCCTACCAAACCACCTACACCGGCAACTCGACCATCGGCTACACCACCTACGTCACCGCCATCAGTCCCACCGAAACCACCACCACACTCACCGGCGCACCTTACGACAGCCCCCACATCGCCCCCGACGGCACCGCCTACCAAACCACCTACACCTACGATTCGACCACCGGCTACACCTTCCACGTCACCGCCATCAGCTCCACCGGAACCACCACCACACTCACCGGCGAGCCGACCGGCAGCCTCCAGTTCGCCCCCGACGGCACCGCCTACCAAACCACCTACACCTACGATTCGACCACCGGCTACACTTTCCACGTCACCGCCATCAGCCCCACCGGAACCACCACCACACTCACCGGCCAGCCGACCGGCAGCCTCCAGTTCGCCCCCGACGGGTCGGTGTTCTCTTCGGTGTCGAGCGGAAGTCACACGTGGCTCGTCGTGATCAGGCGCGCCGACACCGCGACGACGTGAGTGTCCCCGCGAACCAATTCCGTCGTATCAGGTCAGGACCACAACCATTCAGCTACGGCACCTCTCAGTGAAGTGAGACCCCGATGGCAACACTCGCCGATCCGGCCGATCCCGATGACTTCCCCACGAATGGACAGTTCTTCGTGGAGTTGTGATGAGGCTCATCGAAAGCGCTCAGAGATGCTCGCCGAAGCGGCTTCGGCTGGGAGTGGGAGGTGGCCGAGTTCCGATCGTGACCATTCCTCGGCCTGATCGAAGTGCACCCGGTGCTCGGCGCGTACGACGGCTGCGTCGTAGCCGAAAAGGTTAGGCGGCCTGCGACGCGGGAACGGTCAGCGGGCGAGGAAGGCGGCGACTGTGGACTCGAAGGCCTGTTTGGCTTCGATCATTACCCAGTGGCCGCAGCGGGGGAAGATGTGGAGTTCGGCGTCGGGGATCAGGCGCAGGGGGGCCAGGGCCATGTCGGGGGGGCTGACGCGGTCGTCGCGGCCCCAGGTGAGCAGGGTGGGGCACGAGATCTTGTGCATCATCGACCAGTACGGCGGCATTTCGGACGAGGCGAGGAACTGTTGCTGCATCTCGAACGATGCCGAGCCATACATCGTACGGGCTGTTGTGAGAGCGTCGGGGTTCTGCGCGACCTCCCAGCGTTCCTCGATCAACTCGTCGGTGACCAGGGCGCGGTTGTAGACCATCGCATTGAGCCAACGCACCAGCTTGTCGCGGTCGGGGGCGTCGGCGAACTCCTGGAGCAGACGCAGCCCCTCACTGGGGCTGGGGGAGAACAGATTAGGTCCTACGCCACCGATCGTCACCAGCTTGGCGACGCGTTCGGGCTTCTTCATCGCCAGGTTGACGGCGACGACCCCGCCCATCGAGTTGCCGATCATCGGTGCCGACTCGATACCGAGGGCGTCCATGAAGCGGGTGACCGAACTGCCGGCGGTGAGGACCGGCATCCCCTCCCAGGAGTCGCTGACCCCGAATCCGGGAAACTCCAGGATATAGCAGCGGTGGGTTTGCGCGAAGAAGTCGAGGTTACCGCGATAGTTGCGCCAGCCGGTCACGCCGGGGCCCGAACCGTGCAGCAGGAGCAGCGGCGGGGCATCGGGGTCGCCGGCCTCGTGATAGCGGAGCACACCTTTGTCGGTGGTCAGTTCGCGTTTGGTTCCCTCGTATGTCACGTCCACGCCTAACACACTAGAACGTGTTCTAGTCGATTGTCATCGGGGTGGCTTCCGGACGGTCACTGTGAGTGCGTGTGCCGATGCTCGACGCCGAGGATGTCGTGCAGGATGCGGTGCACGATCGCGTCGTGGACGACGCTGTAGCGGACGGTGCGGCCCTCCTTGTCGGCACACACCCAGCCCTGGTCGCGCAGGGCGCGCAGGGACTGCGACGCCGCGTTCTCGGTGATCTGCGCGGCCGCGGCCAGCTGTGTGACGGTCTGGTCGGGACCGGCGTGCATCTCCACGAGCAGGCGCAGCCGGGTGGTGTCACTGAGCAGGGAAAACCTGGCCGACCACCGCGTGATATCGGAGTCGGGTATGCGGGCCGTCTGGTTCTCGGACATCACGCTCCTGTCTCTCCCGGGGTCTTGTGGGTACGCATTATGCCCTGTCGGCCCGGAGTGTGGCGGCCGGGCCGCGGTGTTCGCCCGGCGCAACCGGCCGATCAGGACGATACTGTCCGCCTGGGCAGTGTCCGATGTGCTCGCGGGTCGATAGTGTCCCGTGCAAGGCCTATGCGGCGGCAAATACATGTCTGTCAGGACATGTGTGCATAACAACATATTTAGGGGTTTGGATGAGAAAGACATCGACCTTGGTGCACGGCGTGGTGGCGGCCGCGGCCACGGCACTGGTGATCACAGGCTGCTCATCGTCGGGTTCGGACGGGGCGAACAACCAGATCGTGCTGGCCGACGGCCAGGAACTCGGCGACTTCAACCCGCTGACCTACTATGGGAGCCTCGGCGTCTCGCCCATCTACCAGGGGCTGCTCGCGCCGTCGGCCGACGACGACTCCAGGGTGCCCGACCTGGTGCCCGCGCTGGCCGCCTCGGCGCCCGAGCGGGTGGCGCCCCGCATCTGGCGGGTGCCGCTGCGCACCGGGGTGACCTTCTCCGACGGCACCGCGTTCGATGCCGCCGACGTCGTGGCCACCTACGATGCCGTGCGCGACCCGAAGGTGGCCAGCGAGATCGCCACCGACTTCGAGCCGATCGTCGCGATCGCCGCCGACGGGGCGGCGGTGAAGGTCACCATGGCCACCGACGCCGACCCGTCGCCGTACCTGTTGCTGGGCATCGTGCCGTCGGAGAAGGTGCAACCCGACCCCGTCGCCAACTGGACACTCAACACCAAGCCCGTCGGCACCGGGCCGTACGTGTTGGACTCGCTCGAACCCGATCAGGCCGTACTGGTGGCCCGCGACGACTATTGGGGTGAGAAGCCTCAGCTGACCAGGGTCGTCTACACCTACACGCCCGACGACAACACGCGCGCCCAACGCGTCGCGGCGGGCGAGGTGGACGGTGCGAACCTGCCGCCGAAGCTGGCCGCGAGCATCGGTGAACGCGACGGCGTCACCGTCGTCACCGCCAAATCCGCCGATTGGCGCGGCGTGACACTGCCGGCGGGCAATGCCTTCACCGCGGACCCCGCGGCTCGGCTCGCGATGAACATCGGCATCGACCGGGACGCACTGATCCGTGACGTCCTCGGCGGCGCGGGATCGCCGGCGAGCAACCCGATCTCCTCGGTGTACACCGGTGTCTACGATCCGGCCGCCCAGTTCACCTACGACATGGCCGCCGCCCAACGCATCCTCGATGAAGCCGGGTGGCGGCCCGGTTCCGGTGGAGTGCGCGAAAAGGACGGCAATAAGGCATCATTCGAGCTGCTGTACAAGGCCGAGGACACGGTGCGACGAGACCTGTCGGTGGCTTTCGCGACGGCGATGAAGCCACTGGGAATCTCGATCACGCCGCGCGGAGCGACCTGGGACGAGATCAATCCGAAGGTCGACACCGTCGCGATCCTGCTCGGTGGCGGTGACACCCCATACAGTATCGACTCGCAGGTGTACGACACCCTGCACACCCGCACCGCGCAATCATCGCCGTACGCCAACGCCGGGAACTTCACCGCCCCGGGCCTGGACCGGCTGCTCGACGAATCACGGGCGAGTGCGGCCGGACCCGAGAACGACGCCCGTTACAAGCGGATCCAGACCGTGTACAAGCAGCAGCCACTGGCGGTGCTGCTCACCTTCCTGCACCACACCTACGCCGTCCGGGACACCGGATGGAAGGGTGCGAGCCCGATCATGGAGCCGCATTCGCACGGTGTGGCGTGGGGTCCGTGGTGGGATCTGACGAAATGGGAGCGCGAATGACGGCGATCAACGAGCGGGTCGCGCGATCGGTTGACGATGAACAGGCCGGTGAGCTCGACGTGCTGCCAGTCGGCGAGGCGGGGCGGTCGCCGCGGCAGACCCGTGGCCGCGGGGCCGCGGCGAGGCGATTGCTGTTGCGCCGCACCTTGATCGGTATACCGAGCCTGGTGCTCATCTCGCTCGCGATCTTCGGTCTCACCGCCGTCTCGCCCTTCGATCCCACGGCCGCCTACCTGAACAGTCCCGAGTTCGCGACGCAGGCCCAACGGGATGCGGTAACCGCCGCCTACGCACTGGACCAGAACTGGTTCTCCGCGTGGTGGCATTGGTGGGGCGGCATCCTCACCGGTGATCTCGGCTGGTCGTCGACACGATCACAGGAGGTGACAACTGTTGTTGCCGAAAGGCTTCCGTTCACCCTCATCATGGCGGCGTCGGCGCTGATCTCGGCCGCCGTCATCGCGATCGGTCTCGGCGCGGTGATCGGGATGCGCCGCGGCGGTCTGCTCGATCGTGGATGCTCCGCCCTGGCAACGATTCTGGCGGCGACCCCGCCGTTCGTGGTGTCGCTGATACTGGTCAGTGTGTTCGCGGTAGGCCTGGGCGCGTTCCCCACCTCCGGTGCGCGCTACCCGGGGGAGGGCTACAGCTTCGGCGGGATCATCAGCCACGGGGTGCTGCCCTACATCGCCCTGACGGTGGCCATGGTCCCGTGGCTGCTGTTGTCGATGCGCGCCGCCGTGGTCGAGGCGGTGACCTCCGACGCCGTCCGCGCCGCACGCTCGCGCGGACTCGGTGGCGCGGCACTGCTGCGCGGGCACGTCGCCCCCGTCTCGGTACTTCCGACGCTGGCGCTGCTCGGTACCCGGCTCCCCGAACTCATCGCCGGTGCCGCCATCGTCGAAACCGTGTTCGGCTGGCCGGGACTGGCCGAGTCGCTCGTCGACTCGGCTGTGGCGCTCGACTTTCCGCTGATGGCCACGCTCGCCGTCGGATCCGCCGCGCTCGTACTGGTCGGGTCGGCGCTCTCGGACGCGGCCGCGGTGTGGATCGACCCCCGGATCGGACTGACCGCATGACCGCCACCCTGCCCACCGCCGCACACCGGTCCCGCGTACGCGAACTCGCCGGACACTGGCCGTGGCTCCTGCTCGCGAGCATCGCGCTCGTCGCCGTCATCTGGCCGATCGCCGCCGGTGAGCAATCGGCCGACTTCGCTCGCGCGCTGCTGCCACCGGGTAACGGCACACTGCTCGGCACCGATCACTCCGGTTACGACATCGGGGTGAGGACGGCCGAAGGCCTGCGGATCTCCCTGGTCATCGCGTTGGCCTGCGCCGTCATCTCCACCGTCATCGGCCTGACCGTCGGCATCGTCTCGGTGTCGGTCGGCGGCTGGTTCGACGCTTTGGTCATGCGGGTCGTCGACGGCATCAACGCCATGCCGCACCTGGTGATCGGCGTGGTCATCGCGGCCCTGTGGCGCGGTGAACCCGTCGCCATCATCGCCTCCATCGCGCTGACCCACTGGCCGGCCGTCGCCCGGGTGGTGCGTGCCGAACTCCTCGACAACCAGAACGCGGGCTGGATCGAGTCGGCCCGGCTGGCGGGGGCGTCGCGCTGGTTCATCGGCACCCGGCACCTGCTGCCCGCCGTCATCGGTCAGGCGCTTGTCGCGATGACGATGCTGCTGCCGCACGCCGTCTGGCACGAAACCACCCTGTCGTTCCTGGGTGTCGGGCTCTCGCCCGACGAGGCGAGTCTCGGGACGCTTCTCGGCCAGGCGCGCGGAGACGTCCTGACCGGTGCCTGGTGGGCGCTGGCGGTGCCCGGCGTTGCGCTCATCCTCGCCGCGCTGTCCTTCTCCGCGGCCGGATACGCGCTGAAACGACGCTCGGCACCCGAATCGGAGGAGGTGTGGTGATGACCACCGAACAGACCGACGGGGCCGGCGCCGCGGTGCGTTCGCTGACCGTGGACATCTACTCGCGGCGGCGTGGCCACCGCGTCGGGGTGCGGGTGCTCGACGCGGTGACCCTCACCGTCGCCCCGTGTGCGGTGACCGCGCTCATCGGTGAATCCGGCTGCGGGAAATCCATGGTTGCCGGTGCGCTCAGCGGGCTGCTGCCGCCCGGGGCGCGGGCCGACGGCCGGATCGGCATCGATGGCCGCGACCTGGACGCCGGGGATCAGCAGGCGTGGCGAGACCTGCGAGGCTCCGTCGTCGGCTCCGTACCGCAGTCGGCGGCAACCTCGTTCACACCGGTCAGAACCATCGGTGACCAACTCGACGAGGTGATCGGCGTACTCGGCTCGGCGTACACCGCACGCGAACTGTGTGACAGGGTCCGGCTTCCGGTCGACGCGCTGGGCAAATACCCGCACGAGATCTCCGGCGGGATGGCCCAGCGGGCCGCCGTCGCCGCCGCCATCGTCTCGGACCCCGCGGTGATCGTCGCCGACGAGCCGACCTCCGCGCTCGACCCCGAACTGGCCGAAGGGATCTGGCGACTGTTCGGTGAGCTCGCCGCCGCCGGTGCGGCAGTCCTGGTCATCACCCACGATATGGAATCGCTGCTCCGGTGCGGGGTCGCCTCGTCGATGGCGGTGATGTGTTCGGGCATCATCGTCGAACAGCGTGCCACCGCCGACATCGAACGTACCGACGATCCTTATGTGCGCTCGTTCTTCGCCGCGGTCAGTTGATCGCGGAAATCGGAGACCGGGTGACACCGCAAGCAGGAGAGCACATGACGACAACCACCACCACGGCGGCCACCGACCGACTCGCGCTGCGCGACGGGATCAGGGCCGTCGGTGTCGGCGTCCGGCTCGGTGGCCGGACCATCATCGACGACCTCGATCTGCACATCCCCGCCGGACAGTTCACCGGCATCACCGGCGAGTCCGGAACCGGCAAGACCACCCTGCTGCGCGCCCTCGCCGGACTCGTCGCACACAGTGGGCGCATCACCTACGACGGCTCATCGACGGCCCGCACCGGAGCGCTGGCGATGCTCGCCCAACACCCCCGGCAGGTGTGCAACCCGCGCTGGACCCTGCGCACGATCATCACCGAGCCCGCGGCCATCGCGGGCCGCGACAGTGACGCCGTCGCGCTGGCGGAGCGGGTCGGCCTCATACCCGACCTCCTCGACCGGCAGCCCGGCCAGGTCAGCGACGGCCAGTTGCAGCGGGCCTGCCTGGGCCGCGCCCTCGCCCAGCAACCCGACTACCTGCTGTGCGACGAACCCACCGCCATGCTCGACCCGGTCGCCGCCCGCGGTGTGGTCGCCATCCTCGCCGAACTCGCCGCCGACGGCGTCGGCATCGTGCTCGTCAGCCACAACCTCGGTCTCGTCCGCGCCCGCTGCGCGCACACGCTCACGCTGGGGCGGACGCGCCGAATCGGCTGACCCGGACAGCGCTACAGGGCAGGATGGGACCCACGACGCATAAGCGTCCGCTGATGTAGTGAGAGATGGAGAATCTATGAAGGTCACCGGTGCGGTCCTGCGAGAAGTCGGCAAGCCCTGGCAGATAGAGGAATTCGAACTCGGCGACCCGGTCGAGGACGAGGTTCAGGTTCAGTTGGTCAGTTCCGGGCTGTGTCACTCCGATCATCATCTGCGCACCGGTGACAGCCCGGTCCCGCTGCCCGTCATCGGTGGACACGAAGGTGCGGGCGTGGTCACCAAGGTGGGCCCGGGCGTCACCCGGCTCAAAGAGGGCGATCACGTGGTTACCGCCTTCATTCCGGCCTGCGGTGTGTGCGAACCGTGTTCGCGCGGACTGCAGAACATCTGCGACGAGGGCGCCCGGCTGATGACCGGTCTGGCCATCGCCGACAACACCCACCGCGCCACCACCTCCGACGGTCGGCCGCTCACCCAGATGTGCCTGCTCGGAACATTCGCCGAACACATCACCGTCAACCAGGCATCACTGGTCAAGGTCGAAGACGACATCCCGCTCAAAGAGGCCGCCCTGTTGGGTTGCGGCGTCGCCACCGGCTGGGGATCGGCCTCCGAGATCGGCGGCACCAAGGCCGGAGACACCGTCGTCGTGGTGGGTATCGGCGGTGTCGGTATCAACTCGGTCCAGGGTGCCGTCGCCTCCGGCGCGCGCTTCGTCATCGCCGTCGACCCCGTCCCGTTCAAGCGGGAGATGGCCGAGAGAATGGGCGCCACACATACATTCGCGTCGATGGAGGAGGCCCTGCCCGCGGTCGGCGACATCACCTGGGGGCGGATGGCCAATACCACGATCATCACCGTCGGGGTCATCGAAGGTGCGATGATCGCCCCGGCGCTCGCTCTCACCGCCAAGGGCGGGCAGGTCGTGGTCACCGGTATGGGCCCGGCCTCCGACATCGACGTCAAACTGAGCCTGTTCGAGCTGACCCTGTTGCAGAAGCGGGTCCAGGGCGCGATCTTCGGCGGAGCGGGGCCGCGCACCCAGATTCCCAACCTGCTCAACGAGTACCGGGCCGGCAAACTCAATCTCGCCGACCTGGTCACCACCCGCTACAAGCTGGAGCAGATCAACGAGGCCTACGACGACATGCTCAACGGCAAGAACATCCGCGGCATGATCGAATATTCGTAAGAGTTGCGACGGGCCTGGTTTTCTTGCCCCTTGTTCCCCGTTCTTCCTCCCTCCTTCGCGCGGGCTCGTTCCTCGCCCGGTTCAGTCGGTCGTCCAGAACGGGGGCGGGGCAAGAAAACCAACCAGCCTGGGTGGCCAAACATGTGGTCGCCCGGCATCGGCCTGTTGAGGGGTGGTGGTTCGCTCGAGGTGGTGGTGTTCTCAGCGGCCGATATCTCGCGATCCACAATCTTGGCCGCCCGATCTGATCACAAATACTACTCGGAGTGTTCCCAGAAGTAGCGGAGCAGGTCCTCGTCGAGATGCGTTCCGCTGGTATCGATGACACCGTTGGCTCCGTGAATCTGGCTGTGCAGCTGTTCCATTCGCTCATCGAGCTCCTGGGCGATGGCGGCGGCGTCGGTGAGCTCGTCGATGAGCGGCTGCGGCACCTCACCGTCGTACTTGTAGAAGATCTTGTGTTCGAGGGTCGCCCAGAAATCCATGGCGACGGTACGGATCTGCAGTTCGACGGTCACATCGACCGGGCCGGTCGACAGGAAGATCGGGATCGAGACGATGGCGTGCAGGCTCTTGTAGCCGTTCGGCTTCGGGTGTGCGATGTAGTCCTTGATCTCCAGCACCCGCACGTCGTCCTGGGAGATCAGGGTGTTGAGGATCCGGTAGGTGTCGGCGATGAAGCTGCAGGTGATGCGGATGCCGGCGATGTCGGTGAGTTGCTCGCGGATCACCGACAGGTCGGGATCGATTCCCTTGCGGATGGCCTTGCGCAGCATACTTTCCGGTGTCTTGACCCGGGATACGACATGCTCGATCGGGTTGTAGTGGTGCAGGTGCTGAAATTCCTGCCGCAAGATGGTGACCTTGGTGAGCATCTCGTCGACCGCGAACTGGTGCTCCATCTGGAGCCGGGTGATGTCCGCCCGGAAGCGGGCCATGAACGCCAGTCGCTGGGGACTCATCAGGCCCGGTTCGGACAATTCGGGCCCGGATGCGCCTGAACTCACGATTCACCTTCCGTCACGGGGAGCTCCGGCCGTCGGCCGGGCGTCACCAGATTCGTACGCGTTCGGCCTCGGCCAGATACAGCTCGTGGTCCTCGGTGACACCGAACGCGTCGTAGAAGGCGTCGACATTGCGCACCACGCCGTTGCAGCGGAACTCCGGCGGCGAATGCGGGTCGATGGACAGTCGCCGGATCGCTTCGGCGTCACGGGTTTTGGTGCGCCAGATCTGTGCCCAGCTGAAGAACACGCGCTGCACGCCGGTCAGCCCGTCGATGACCGGCGCACTCGCGCCGTCCAGTGCGAGGTCGTAGGCCACCAGCGCGATCGACAGACCGCCCAGATCGCCGATGTTCTCACCGATGGTGAACTCGCCGTTGACCGCGTACTGCGGATCGAGCCCAGTGGGGGTGAACTCGCTGTACTGATCGATGAGCTTCTTTGTGCGCTTGCCGAACTCGGCGCGGTCGGCGTCGCTCCACCAGTCCACCAGGTTGCCGTCACCGTCGTACTTGGCGCCCTGATCGTCGAAACCGTGCCCGATCTCGTGACCGATGACCGCCCCGATCCCGCCGTAGTTGACGGCGTCGTCGGCGGCTGGATCGAAGAACGGCGGCTGCAGGATCGCGGCGGGGAAGACGATCTCGTTCATGCCGGGGTTGTAGTAGGCGTTGACCGTCTGCGGCGTCATGAACCATTCGTCATGGTCGACCGGCGCGCCGATCTTGGCGAACTCCCGATCCTGCTCGAACGACATGGCCCGCGCGTAGTTGCCCACCAGATCCCCACGGTCGACCACCAGCGCGGAATAGTCGCGCCAGCGCGCCGGATAGCCGATCTTGGGAGTGAACTTGCCCAGTTTGGTGAGTGCCTTCTCCCGGGTGTCCGGGGTCATCCACTCCAGGTCGGAGATGTTGCGCCGGTACGCCTCCACCAGGTTGGCGATCAGCTCATCCATCCGGGCCTTGGCCTCGGGACCGAAGTGCTTGTCGACGTACAACCGGCCGACGGCGAACCCCATCGACTCCTCGACGAACTCGACGCCCCGCTTCCAGCGGTCACGGATCGTCTCGGCACCGGTCAGGGTGCGGCCGTAGAAATCGAAGTGGGCGTCGACGAACGGCGTCGACAGGAACCGCGACGTGGCGCGCAGCAGTCGCCAGGACAGCCACGCCCGCCACTGCTCGAGCGGGCGTGCGGCCAGCAGTCCGGCGGCACCGGAGATGAACGACGGCTGACCCACGACCACCTCGGCGAAGGTGGCCTCACCGCTGGTGCCCAGGCCGCCGAGCCACGACGGCACATCGTAGCCGGTCGCGGCGTCCGCGAACTCCTCCAGCGTCATCAGGTTGTAGGTGAGATCGGCGTCGCGGCGGCGCACCACATCCCAGTGGGCGGCCGCGATCGCCGTCTCCAGATCCAGGACGTCTGCGGCGCGGCCGGCGGCATCGTCGATACCGGCCAGATCGAGGACCCGCTCGACGTGCGCGACATAGGCGGTGCGGGTGTCGGCGTGCTTGTCGTCGCGATAGTACGACTCGTCGGGCAACCCGAGACCGGACTGGGTGACGTGCACCAGATAGCGGTCGGACTGTTTGGCATCGGTGTCGACGTAGAAACCGAACAGCCCGGCCACACCGTGTCGCTGCAGCCGGCCCAGACGGGCGGTCAGCTCACCGGTGGTCTCGATCGCCGCGATCGCCGCGAGCTCACCCGCGATGGGGCCCAGGCCCAGGGCGTCGATGTGGTCGGTGTCCATGAACGAGGCGTACAGGTCGCCGATCTTCTGTGCGTCGCTGCCGCCGGGCGGGTCGGACCGGGCGCAGTCGGTGATGATGTCGCGGACGTTCTCCTCGGCGACATCGCGCAGATAGTGGAAGGCGCCGTCGACCGAGCGGTCCTCGGGGATGACATGCGAGTCGAGCCACTTGCCGTTGACGTGGGTGAACAGGTCGTCGCCCACCTTCACCGAATCGTCGACCCAGGACAGATCGAGGCCGGAGGGCAACGGGAGTCCGGAGTGCAGGTCTGGGCCGGTTTGCGAAGTCGTCACCAAACCATCCTGTCATCGGTACCCCGTGCTGTCACTTGTCCATGGTTGTGGACTATTCGCCGAGTCGGCGGTTCATCGCCCACACCAACACCTCCGCGTCGCTGATCGCCGTGATCGACTCCCCGCCGACATCGCCCGCGCGAACCGCGTCACCGGCGCCCAGAACCGCGCCGGCCCGCCGGACACTGCCGGTGGTGAGGAACAGATGGGTCAGGCGGGCGGCCGGCAGGGTGGCCGACACGCCGGCGGGCAGCCGGGCGGCGAACAACGTCGCCGACCGGTTGGCGATCCGGATGGCCGAATCGTGTGCCGGGTCGCCGGAGGCGACGGCGACCAGGCCGCCGCGGGCGAGTTCGCCGCTCACGTCCTGCTGGGCGTAGGAGGGGGCCGCGCCGGATTCGTCGGGAGCGATCCACATCGCGGTGAACCGGACGGGTTCGCGCAGCCCGGCGGTCGAGTCGTTCCGCTCGGAGTGCGCAATCCCGGTCCCCGCACTCATCCGCTGGGCCAGACCCGGGTGGATGATGCCCGAGTGTCCTTCCGAATCCTGGTGCACGAGCGATCCCTCGGTGACCCAGGTGATGATCTCGGTTTCGCGGTGCGGGTGGGTGTCGAACCCCCGGCCCGGCGACACGAATTCCTCGTTGTTCACCAGGAGAGTGCCGAAATGGGTGTTGTCCGGGTCATAATGGTCACCGAACGAGAAGCTGTGCCGGGAGGTGGCCCAGTCGGTCGTGGTGGTGTCCCGGGTGTTGTTCCGGATGATCCTCAATCCACCGGCTGCCGGTCCTCCCACCGCACGTGCTTCGGGAACGGATCCGTCCGGGGTCGATTCTTCCTTGGTGGATCTTTCGTTGGTGGATCTTTCCGGGGTGGATCTTTCCGGGGGGAGGTGTGGCGACGGGGTGGGCATGAAGTCAAGTATGTAACGTGGCAGGTAGATGCCCCGAAAGTGATGGTGAAGGGCTACGTCTGCAGGGGGTGTGAACGGCTTCATGTCAACGCCGATTGGTGGGGTCATAGCCCTGAGATACGATCGTGACGGTTCTGAACCCCGAATGGTAGCTGGCACACCTGCGGTATGCTTGTTACAAGAGTGAAAATTGTGACTATGAGGATCTGGGCAAAACGCGTGCCGGCGGCTGTGGCGGCTATCGCCATGGCCTTCGGGGGTGTCGTCGCATGCTCGAGCCCCGAACTCGACACGACGGCGGCGGGCGTCGCCGGGCTCTACGCGTCGGCCCTGGAACGCCAGAATCCGGCCAAGGCGGCAACCTACACCACCGCACCCGCGCAGGCCGGCGAGTCGCTCGCGGCCACGCTGGCGGCGATGAAGGCCGACGACATCGACGTCGAGGTCGACAAGCCCGTCCAGTTCAGCGACGGCACGGCCTCGTTCTCCCTCAAAACCACCTGGAAGTGGCAGAACAAGCGCACCTTCACCTCGGTGACGTCCGGAAACGCGCGGCACCTGTCGAGCGGCTGGCGCGTCACCTGGGACCCCGACCTCATCTATTCGGGCCTGCCCAACGGCGGCGCCCTGCGCCTGATCCGTACCGACGCCACACCCTCACCGAAGGTGCGCAGCAGCAGCGGCAAGACCTTCATATACGAGCAGCAGGTCAACGACCTCATCCTCGACCCGGCCAAGACCCGCAACGTCGTGTCATCGACGAACGCGCTCGCCACGATGCTGGAGCCCATCGCACCCCTCATCACCGCCGATGTGATCGCCGAAAAGCTCGCCGCCGCACCCGGAAAGCCGATCGTCGCGGTGACCCTGCGCGACACCGACATGGGACTGCTCGCCGGTGCCCCCGACACGATCGCCGGGGTGTCGGCCCGTAACTACGGCAAGCTCGTCATGGCCGACCGGCGCCTGTCGTCCCCGCTCGAGGTGGGACTCACCAACTACTGGCAGGCCATCCGCGACGCCACCTCTGGCTGGCAGGTGCAGATGACCGCGCCGGGCAGCAGTCCGCGCAAACTCGTCGGCGAGCAGGGCCCGGCCGGGCCGGACGTCAACACCACCATCGACGAGAACGTCCAGTTGTCCCTCGGTGACGCGGTCGTCGAGGTGGGGCAACCGGCCACGATGCTCATCCTCGATGCGAGCACCGGCGGAGTCCTCGGCTTCGCGCAGAACTCGTACGCCGCTGAACGCGGCATCAACGTCGACAGCACCTACCCGGTCGGCGCCACCCTCGACCCGGTATGGGAGTCCATCGACGCCGCGTCCGGTTCGGACGGGCAGTCACGCGGACGACTCCTCGACCGCAGCGGTCTCGGGGTGCGGTTCACCGTGCCCGGCGCCAGCGCGCTCGTCGGCGTCGGGCCGACGGTGACGGCCATCGACTACAAGTCCGACACCACCGCGGTCTCGATGATGAATATGGGTGCCTTCGGTGTCGCATTGGCCCGGAGCCGCCAGAACGCACCGCCCGTCGCCCCGTACGTGATCAAGGGTGTGCCCACCAAGGTGACCGGCGGAGAACTCGGCGAGATCGGTTCGACGATCACCGAGCCCGTGCTCGAGGCGATGGCGAAGACGGTTGCCACCGGCGACGCCAGCGACCTGGCCAACGCGCCGGGACTCAAGGCGCTGGTCGGAACCAACGGACCGCAGGGGCCGGGCTGGTTCCTCGGGTTGCAGGACGGCAAGGTCGTCGTGATCTACACCGAGGGCGAGAAATCCGGCACGGCGGCCCTGCAGGTGGCCCAGAAATACTTCCGGATCAAATAGTCGCCCCGGTTGGCGGGCGGACCAGGTTCACGGGGTTGCCCGTGTAGGGGATTCGCGGCGCGGGGGATGCCGGTCGCTCAGGCGGTTCGGCGGCCGATCAGCGCTGCGACGGCACGCCAGCCGAGCAGGAACAGGCCCAGTGCGATGCTCGCTACGATCACGAAGCTGACCGCGACACCCTGATGGAACAGCCAGCGCAGCAGCATCCCGATCGCGACGGTGCACACCCAGATGGTGATCGCCTGCGGCAGTCGTTCCGGGTGGAACAGGCGTTCGTCGGAGCCGGCCGACTCGACGCTGGTGTACAGGTAGACCAGGGTCCAGCCGACGGCGGTGCCCACCGCGAACGGCCACAACGTGTCGAGAATCCCGGCCGGGGACAGGCCGTGCTCGTGATCAGCGCGGCCGATGATCACGAAGACCACGACCGCGACCAGATCGAGCAGGGCGGTCGCCCACACCGGGACCGTGTACCGCCGCCCCTCGCGCGGATGCCGGTCCGGCTCCGCCCCGGAGAAGGTGCCGGGCCCAGATGCAGCGCTCATGACCTGTACGGTAGCGCCCCTCGCCACCGATTGTCGTTCCGCGTACCAGCTGCTGTTCCCCGGGCTGGTTGTTCTCAGGGCCGGTTGTTGTTCTCGGGCCGGTCGTCGTCCTCGGTGGTCCGAGCGTGATCCGGGTCCGGGCCAGGGGGGGCGGGGGGCGAACCGCGGGCATGGCGATCGTCGGGCTCCTCACCGCGGGCGGCCGTTTCGTCGGCCTCGAGTTCGGTGCCGATGTCGCCGTCGGGCCGGATCGCCGAGCGGAACATGAAGTAGATGACCACCCAGCCGACGATGGCCACCAACACGTAGCTGATCAGCCGGTACACCAGAACCGCGGTCAGCGCCTTCTCCACCGGCATACCGGCGCTGGTCAGGGCCGGCACCAGCATGGCGTCCACCACGCCGATACCACCGGGCAACAACGGGACCGCGGTGCCGACCGCCTTCGACGCCGCGTACGCCACCATCAGGCCGGAGTAGCTCGGGTAGGAGTCGACCGCCCAGCAGGCGAACATCAGGCAGGCGACGTCGGTGACCCAGTTGAAGAAGCTCCACCCGAACGCGACCGTCGTGTCGCGTCTGTTCAGCTGGACGGCCCGCAACTGCTCGAGTGTCTCGAAAAGCTTGGCGACGCCGTGATCGAGCGGCTTGTTGCGGAACTGGTTGATCCACTCCAGAATCTTGACGCCGGTGGACTGCAGGCTCTCGGGGTGCGTGGAGAAATACTGCAGCAACGCGGCCACTGCGATGAAGCCGAGCACCGAGAACATCACCGAGAACGGGCTGGTCTTGGCGCCCGCGATCATCGCGCCACCGAAGCCGAGCACCGCCAGACCCACCCCGGCGAGCAGCCCGGACATCACCACCTGCCACGACGCCACCACCGGCGTGGCACCCCACTTGCGGGTCTGCCGGTAGGTGAACGCGGGCGCGAGGACCTGCCCGCCCGGCATCGTCTGGCTCAGGGAATTGGCCGCCAACACCACCGACAGCGACTTGAACTGCGACACCCGTACGCCCGCGGACCGGAACAGGGTGCGCTGGACCTGTGCGAAACTGTCCATGGACAGCATCGCCGCGACGATGCACGCGAGCACCCACGCCCAGTTGAGTTCTCCGATGCTCGCCCACGCGTCTTTGAGTTTGGGCCAGATCAGTACCGCTTCGACGATGAGAGTCACCGCGATGAGTACCAGCAGCACCCATCTGACCCACCGCCAGCGTTGTCGCGCCGGCCGGCCGGATTGGGTATCGCCGTCCGAGCACATGATGGCTACCCTAGCGACCCCCCTGCTATGCGATTGTGAATGAGGGGTTCAGAGCGTCGTCCGAACGACCGACGGGCGGCGCCGACGGTGGTCGTGTCCTGCCCGGTTTCCCAGGGATCGTCGACGCGGATCCGGTGGGTCCGCTCTGGCGTGGCGCGCAGTTGTTCCGGGCGGTCAGCTACTGCTACGCGCTCGGCTTCCACATCGCGGTCAACGACGATCTGACCCATTCGGGTGTCGCCTGGGCGCTGTTCGGCGTGCTCACCGTGGTCACCGCCGCGTGCGGAGTCGGCTACTACCGAGGTTTCGCCCGCACCAGGTACTGGGTGGCCGGCGAGATCACCGTCGTCGTCGCCCTCATGTTGTCGACGATGCTGGTGGCCGACGACCACTGGGCGCTGGGCAACCAGACATGGCCGACCACGTTGTGGGCCACCAATGCGATGATCTCGGCCGCCCTGCTGTGGGGGCCGTGGTCGGGAATCGAGACCGGCCTGGTGATCGGCGCGTCGAGCACCATCGTGAAAGGCACGTTCGACCCCAACCTCGGCCGCAACGCGACGATCATCGTCATCGTCGCCGCCGGGCTGGCCGTCGGTATCGCCGGGTCCACCGCGCGCCGGCTGCACGAGACGCTCAGCGCGGCCGAACGCCGGGCCGCGGCAGCCGAGGAACGTGAGCGTCTGGCCCGCCAGGTCCACGACGGGGTGTTGCAGACGCTGGCCTACATCGCCAAGCACGGCCGCGAGATCGGCGGTCCGAGCACCCGGCTGGCCGAGTTGGCCGGTGAGCAGGAGCGGGCGCTGCGGATGATGATCGCCGACATCGGCGAGGCCGACACCCAGATCGTGGCTGTCGCCGACGACGCGGCGGGAGACACCGACACCGTCGATCTGACCGTCGTGCTGCGCGGACTGGCCGCCGACGATGTGTCGGTGAGCGCACCGGGCACCCCGGTGCCCGTGGGTCGGGAGGTGGCCGGTGAACTGCGGGCGGCACTGACGAACGCGATCGCCAACACCAGGACGCACGCCGGACCGGGTGCCCGGTCGTATGTGCTGCTCGAAGACCTCGACGACGAGGTAGTGGTCAGCGTGCGCGACGACGGTGTGGGTATCGAACCCGGACGCCTGGAGCAGGCTCGGCGAGACGGCCGGATGGGGGTGTCCAAATCGATCGTCGGCCGGATCGAAGCACTCGGCGGACGGGTGCTGCTCGTCTCCTCGCCCGGCGCGGGCACAGAATGGGAATGGACCGTGGCATGTCGTGAGCAACAGCCATGTTCGTGAGCAACAGCAGAGTTTGTGAGCAACAGCAGAGTTCGTGAGCAACAGGGAGAGGATGCGATGAACGACGAACAGCCGAGACTGCGGGTGATGGTGGTCGATGACCATCCGATGTGGCGTGACGGTGTCGCGCGGGACCTCACCGACGAGGGCTTCGATGTGGTGGCCACCGCCGACGGTGTGGGCAGCAGTGCCCGCCGGGCCAGGGCGGTGCTGCCCGATGTGGTGCTCATGGACATGCAGCTGCCCGACGGCAGCGGTGTGCAGGCGACGGCGGCCGTCCTCGCCGCCTCGCCGGGCACGCGGGTGTTGGTGTTGTCGGCCTCCGACGAACGCGACGACGTCCTCGACGCGGTGAAGGCGGGCGCCAGCGGCTATCTGGTGAAGTCGGCGTCGAAATCCGAACTGGTGGAGGCGGTGCGCGCCACCGGCTCCGGACAGGCGGTGTTCACGCCCGGCCTGGCCGGACTGGTGCTGGGGGAGTACCGGCGGATGTCGCGGGAACCGGCCTCACCGGCCAAACCCACACTCACCGAACGTGAGACAGAGGTGCTTCGGCATGTGGCCAAAGGCCTGAGCGCCAAGCAGATCGCCGGCCGACTCGGGGTGAGTCACCGCACGGTGGAAAACCACGTGCAGGCATCGCTGCGCAAGCTGCAACTGGGCAACCGGGTGGAGCTGGCGCGCTACGCGATCGAGAACGGGCTCGACTGAGACACCGCGTCCGGCGCGGTGCTACTGCTCGCTCTGGCTGCGCCGCAACAGGTCCTGAACACGGATCTGCTTGTCGTCGTCGCGGTTGGCGTGCCGGTCGGCACTGCGCGAGCCTGTTTCCTGGTTGCCGGCCACAGGGTTGTCCGCCGGCTGATCGGAGGCGTCGTGCTCACGATTCTCCGGCGACAGACCCCGCTCCAGCAGCGACTCACCGTCGGGCCGTGACGACGCGGACAGCCGCGGCCTGCGGGCCCGTTCGGGCTGCAACGACGCGGACAGTGGTCCGTCGGTACCCCGCCCACCCAGGTCGGGACGCCGCGCCAGCACCGACGGATCGGCCTGCGGGTCGCGCCGGGGCGGGGCAGGAGTGGTGGGCGGTGTGCGGGTGGGAGGAGGACCGGCCGGGGCCGTGGGGGCAGCGGTGCCGGGGCCTGCGCTATCGGGCCCGGCCCGGCCGGTGGCCCGGACGGGCGTCGCCGGGACGGACGTCGCCCGTTCGGGCGTGCGGCGGGAGGCCGTTGGTCGGGCCCGTCGTGGCGACGGCGTGCGCCGGACGGTCGATCGGACCCGGATTGTTCGGGTCCCGACTGCTCGGGAGTGGGCTCCGCAGGGGTGGGTTGCGCGGTCCGGGTGTCGGTGATCCGCTGCGGAATATCAACCGACGCGGGACCTCCCGGAGGCTCGGGCGGGCTGGTGTCCGAGTTCGGCCGGGCCGGTTCACCGATCGCCCGGACGGCTTCGGTGGCCGGCTGCGCGGGGAACGATCCCGACCGGATACCACTCGAACCGAGTGTCCAGCTGCCGGTGTCGAGGGTGTGTGCCCGGGCGTCACGGCCCGAACGCGTCAGGCGCGGCGTGCGGAAGGTCTTCCAGCCGCCGCCGCCGATGGGCTGGGGGGTTGGGGCGAATCGCACCGTGGGCAGTGCCGTGTCGCGTCCGGCGGACTCCGTCGCCGGCTCCGCGGACCGCGACGACGCGCCGGATGCGGTCGCCTTCGAGGCCGCGGGAACCGGTGGCCGAACCGCGTCGTCGGGCACCGACGTCACCGCCGGGGTTTCCCCGCCGACCGCCGGTTCCGGGGCGGGGGAGCCGGGAGCCCACAGCGGCCGTTTGGGCGCGGCGGAGTCCGGGCGCGGTGGCGGCGGTCCGGTGAGGGGATGGTTGGACCGACGGACCTGTGAGGCCATCGGCCGCGCGACACCGGCGGCGCGGGCGGCCCGCAGCACCGATGTCGGTGCCTCGGCCACCACACTGCCCGCGCTGCGGGCCACACGGGCGCCGGTATCGCCGTCGCGCAACTGATCGGGTTCGTCGTCGAGGATCGTCTCGCCCAGCCCGATCTTGCGCTGCATCGTCTGCATCCACCGGGGCGCCCACCAGCAGTCGTCGCCGAGCAGCTTCATCGTCGCGGGCACCAGCAGCATGCGGATCACGGTCGCGTCCAGGATGAGCGCGGCGATCATGCCGAACGCGATGTACTTCATCATCACGATCTCGGACAGGCCGAACGCGCCGGTCACGACCACCAGGATCGCGGCGGCCGCGGTGATGATGCCGCCGGTATGCGCGGTGCCCACCCGCACCGCCTCGGTGGTGCTGGCACCCTTCTGCCGGGCCTCGACCATCCGGGACAGCAGGAATATCTCGTAGTCCGTGGACAGGCCGAAGATGATCGCGATGATCAGCACCAGCACCGCCGCGAACATCGGGCCGGGGGTGAAGTCGGCGATCCCCGCGCCGTGACCGTCGACGAAGATCCAGGTGAGGATGCCGAGTGTGGCGCCCAGGCCCAGCGCCGTCATCAGCGCGGCCTTGATGGGCAGGATCAGCGACCCGAACGCCAGGAACATCAGCAGACCGGTGATCAGCACCAGCAGCGTCGTCATCAGCGGCAGCCGGCTCATCAGCGCATCCATCGAGTCCTGGGTGAGCGCGGGGGTGCCCGCCACCCACATCTGCAGGCCGTTGGTGTCGATGGCGCGCAGATCCTTGATGGCCTCGGCGGCGGTGTTGCGGTCCACCAGCCCCGCCGACATCTCGATGATCGCCGGACCGTTCTCGCCGTACTGACCCTGCTGATCGCCCTCGGCGTCGAACTGTTTGGTGAATCCGGGGATCGCGTTGGCCTGATCGGCGATCGACTGCAGCTTCTCCGTGACCTCGGAGTCGTTGGTGTCGTAGGCGATGACCAGCTTGATGCCCTCGGTCCGCTGCGACGGGAAGGCCTCGTCGAAGGCTTCCTGAGCCTGCCGTGACTCGTTGCCCGGCGGCAGATAGGCCTCGCTGATGCCGCCGAACTTGATGCCGGCGAACGGCACGATCAGCACCAGCAGGAAGAGCATGACCGGGACGGCGGTGGCGATGGGGTGGCGCATCACCCAGCCGGCCAGCTGCCCCCAGAAGCCGTTCTCGATCTCGGCCTTGGTCTTGGTGCGGCGCAGGAACGGCAGCCCGAGGGCGTCGACGCGTGGTCCCAGGATCGCCAGCGTCGCCGGCAGCACGGTGATCGACAGGATCGCGGCCAGGGCCACCGAGGCGATGGCGCCGTAGGCCACCGACTTGAGGAATCCCTGCGGCATGATCAGCAGACAGGCCAGCGCGGCGACGATGATCGTCGCCGAGAAGACCACGGTCTGTCCCGCCGTCATCACGGTTCTTCGGACCGCCGCCTGTGTCGAATAGCCCTCGGCGAGTTCTTCCCGGAACCTGCTGACTATGAACAGGCCGTAGTCGATGGCGATGCCCAGACCGATCAGGGTGACCACCGACTGGGCGAAGATGTTCAGTTCGGTGGTCAACGCCAGGATCTTCATGATGCCGAGTGAACCGGCGATGGTCAGGCCGCCGATGAACACCGGCAGCACGGCCGCCACCACACCGCCGAACACGAAGAACAGCATGAGCGCGACCAGCGGCAGCGCGATCAGCTCGGCGCGGTGGATGTCCTCGTCCATGCCGCGGGCCATCGCGCCGGCGATGGGCTGCAGGCCGGCTGTCTGGAACGTTGTTCCCGGCAGATCGAACCGTTCGGCGATTCCGGTGAACTGGTCCTCGATCTTCTTGTAGTTCTCCAGGATGACTGTGTCGTTGTCACCCCTGATGCCGATCGAGACGAACGCCTGCGTCCTGTCCGGGGAGAACAACTGTTCCCGTTTCATATCCAGCGCGGCCCGGGAGGCGGCATTGTCGCCGGCGGGCTGGAACGGGTCGAAAATTCCCGGATCCTCGCGGCCGACCACATCGGGATTCTCGTCGACCAGGGTGTTGATGAAGTTCTCGACCTTCCGGCCGAATTCCTCGTCATCGACCTTGGTGCCCTCGGGTGGGGTGATCAGGAGAATAACGTCGGATTTGTGGTCACGGCCGAATGCGGTGTCGGCGATCTGGGACCCTTTGACCGACTCGGACGTGGGGTCGAACCAGCCGCTTTGGCTGAGGTGTTTACCCAGGTCGAGACCGAACAGGCCCAGGCCGCTCATCAGCAGGACGAGCACCGCGATGACCGCGTAGCGCAGCCGGAAGACCATGGTGCCGATGGCTCCGAACACTGCCGGCTCCTTCCACGTGACGATTGTGCCTTGAAAACAATGAGCGTACGTCTATCGGCCCGATTGTTTCAGCACCGCCTGAGTTACCGCTGAGTCGTGGCGGTCGGAAATCTAGCGCAACAGTGCGCGCAGCGGCCGGAACGGGGTGAGCCAGGCGCCCTCGTCGGGCAGTGAATCGAGGCCGATTCGTGGCAACGGTTCCCTGAATACACCGTCGATATCCTCCAGATCGGTGAATTCCAGCCCGTCCGAGGACAGCGCCCAGCTCGCGTGTTCGCGGAATCCGATCACGGTGACCGGGATCCCCTCGGCGGCCAGGGCCAGGAGTGGCTCACGGAACGCCTGGCCGTCGGCGGAGGCGACGACCACACCGGCCAGGCCGGTGTGCTCGCGCCGCAGCTCGATGTGGGCGAGCATGTCGGAGTCGACGTCGCTGTCCTCGGTCAGCTTCGGTTTGGCGAAGACCGCGAAACCCACATTGCGCAGGGCGTCGACCCACGGGCGGACTACCTCGGCGCTGCCGGGCGCGATGTTGGTGAACACCGTGGCCTCGGGTTCGGGTGACGTTCCGGGAGTGGTGAGGGCGTCGGTGCGGCGCAGCAACCAGCGGCCCAGGGCGTCGAACCGGGGCCGGTACGCGGCCGTCGGCCGGCCGCCGATGATCGCGCCGAGCCCCATGTCCATGTTGGGCGCATCCCACACCAGCAGCACGCGGGGCGCCGCGAGTCGGCCGGAGATCGTCTCACCGAAACGTCGCGGCCCGTCCGCGGTACCGGCGGATGCCGACGCCTCGGGTGCCGATTCCGCGTGGGCGGGGGTGTCACGATCAACCATGTGGGGGAGGGTTCCTGATTCTTCCGGTCTCACCCGTCCTGCGACGGCCGGGTGTAGACGAACTCGGTGACTCTGCGCCCTTCACGTTCGGCACGGCCCTCGAACTTGGTGGTCGGCCGGGTCAAGAGCAGGGGAGACTCGGTGGTGAGCGGGATGACATGTGGTCGGTCACGATCTTGCGTGGCGAGAATCTCGGCGATCCACACCGCGTAGTCGGCGTGGTCGGTCGCGATGTGCAGGACGCCACCGGGCCGCAATCGATCGGCTATCAGCTCGATAGTGCCCGATTGCAGGAACCTGCGCTTGTGATGCCGGGATTTCGGCCACGGATCGGGGAAGAACACCCGCACGCCGTCCAGGGTGCCGGGCCCGACGAGTTCGGTGAGCACCACCATCGCGTCGCCACGGATCAGCCGCACATTGGTGAGCCCGCCCCGGTCGATCAGCCCGAGCAGCTGGGCCAGCCCCGGTTTGTAGACCTCGACGGCGATCACGTTGACGTCGGGTTCGTCGGCGGCCATCGCGGCGGTGGAGACACCGGTGCCGCTGCCCACCTCCAGCACGGTGGGGGCCTGTCGGCCGAACAGCGCGGGCAGATCCAGGCGTGGTTGCGGGATGCGGTCACGTCCGATCTCCAGGTCCTGGCCGAGCTTCGGCCACAGCGTTTCCCAGTTGCGCTGCTGGCCGGAGGTCAGGGTGCCGCGCCGGAACCGGAAGCTGGTGACCCGGGGGAACAGCCGGCTCCGATCGGTGTCGTCCGACGGTCCGGTGTCCGCGTCGGTCGCCGGTCGGCCGGTGGTCGGCGTGTCGGTGGCCGGCTCGTCGGTGCTCGTCTCGTCGGGGGTCCGGTCGGTCGCCTCGGTGCCGGCCGCGCCGGGGTCCTGGTGCTGTTGCCCGGTCTGCTCGGGGTGCTGCTCGCTCACCCGGTTATCGTGCCAAGTTATCCACAGATGCGCCCGAGGGGGTGCCATAGGTCGGCGGATGCGGGTTACATTCGACGTTCAGGGCGGCGGAATCCGGTGGCGGGCGGCACGCCGGGAGGCGATCGGGGGATTCGTTGCTTGAGCCCAGTGCACCGGACAGCGACGGCCGGCCGCGCACCCGTGCGTCCGCCCGGCCCGTCCCTACCTGCTTGGCCGACGCGATCGGGGCCCGGCATCGGGCACTGTCGACGGCGGTGACCGGACGGCCCGGATCGGGGCGTTCGACGCTCGCGTCCGCCCTGCGGCAGGTCCTGTCGATCGAGGTGGGCGTGTCGCCCGGGCCCGCGGACGCCCTGCCGGACCTGTGGTGTCATACGCTGTCGGGACCGCCGCGCGCGGGCGACACGAGAATCATCGACGACCTGCCGGCCGAGCGCACGGTGGTTGTACTGACCAAGGCCGACGTGTACCGATCGGGCCCGGCCACCCACAAAGCCGGTGCCGACGACGCGGCCTGGCCGTTCGGCGCCGGGGCCGCATCGACGGCGGCCAGGTGCGCCCGCGCGCTGGGGCGCCCGGTGCTCGCGGTCTCGGGGTTGTGGGCGGTGGCCGCCCCGACATCGGCTCAGACCGGGTTGCTGGCCGCGCTCGCCGCGGCCGGTGAGGCGGTCCCCGACCTCGACGCCCGGTTCGCCGCTCCCACCGGTGTCGGCGGCGACGACGAGGGGCGGTTGCGGGCGGAACTGCTGCGCGTCATGGGTGGCGGGGGCGTGGAGCTGGTGCTGGGCGAACTCCGTGCGGGCGCGATCGGCCCCGACGCCGCCCAGGTCGCGCGACTCCTGCGGGGTGCGAGCGGGATCGGCGCCCTGCGGGCGCACATCGCTGCGTGCGCGGGGGCTGTCGCCGATGCCCGCACCGCCGAACTCGGTATGGCCGCGGACCGCATCGCCGCGGCCGGGGCCGAACGCGCCGCCGCCGAACAACTGCTCGCCGATCTTGGGCGGGGCCGGTGACCACCGTCCTCGACACGGCGACGATCCGTGAGATCAGGACGGTGACCGGCCGCGATGTGGCGACGGTGCCGGTGCCCGGGCGGGCCGTGGTGTTCGCCGGTGTCGGCGGTACCGGGGTGTCGAGCGTCATCGGTGCGTGCGCCCGGGTCGCCCCGGACCTGGTCGTCGGTGACTGGGCGGACCGCGACCCCGGCGCACCCGATGCGGCGGCGGTGGCGGTACTGGTGGTGGACCCGTCCTCGTCGGTCGACGAGGAGGAGTCGGCACTGCTGGCCGAGCTGCGCCAGGAGATAGGCGTGGTGGCGCTGGTGTGCAACAAGATCGACGCCTACTGGGAGTGGCCCGACATGTTGCGCCGCATCCGGGCGGTACTCGACCCGGCGGGCCGACTGCCGCTGTTCGCGGTCGCCGCGCGCCGGGGCGACTCCGGGATCGCGGCGCTGACCGACTGGCTGACCTGCGTGGTGTCCGCTCCGGACGAGGTTCGGCACGGTCTGCGGCAGGCCGGCGTCGGGCTCGTCGAAGCCGACGCGGTGGGTGCCGTGCCGCTGGACGACGACGCGGCACGCCTGTCCCGGGATCTGGTCGACCGGCGCCGGGTGATCCTGGCCGGCCGCGATCGTGGCCGCGCGGAACGGTACGCCGCGGTCCGCGTCGAATTCGCGGCCGCACGGGCCGAGATCGTCGACGAACTCGATGCCGTGGTGCGCACGCTCTCCGCCGTGGCCGATGCCCGGTGCGACCGGCTCGGCCGACACGAGGTGGCGCTGTACCGGACGTGGTTCGACGGCCTGCTCACCTCGGCCGCCGGCCACCTCGACCAGCTCTCAGCGTCCCGGTTGGCCGAGGCCGCGGCGGTCGGTCTGGCCGGAATCGGCGGGTTCGCCGGTGCCGGGCCCGCACCGGCGGCACATCCGGTCGTGATCGCACCGGCCGCGGCTGCCGGTCCTCGCCGGGGTGCCGAGGACGCACTGTTCGCGCTGCTCGGGGTGTCGACGGGGTTCGGGGTGGGCCGGGCGGTCGGAGCGGCCGCGTCGTCGATGGACGCCGCTCACGTACCGGACCGGCTGCTGACCCCGGTCACGGTGCTGACCGGGCTCGCGATCGCGGTGTGGGTGATCGGTGTGCGGCGCACGTCCGCGACCCGTGCCCGGCTGCGGGCGGCGACCGCCGCCGCGATCGCCGAACTGCGCACCACAGGCGAACGGCTGGTGCTCTCGCGGTCGTCATCGACGGAGATCGAGGTCACCGGCCAGATCGGGCGGTACCACGATCGGCTCGGCCGGGACACGGGCCGGCAGGTGGCCGCCATCGACGCGGATCTGGCCCGGCACCGCGACCGGGTCTCCGGGCCGCGGGCGGCCGTGCGCGCCGCCGCCCGCGAACTCGGTGACCGGCTGGCGGTGCTGACCGACCCGGATCCCCCGGCACCCGATCGCGGCCCGCCGCGCCGCGATCACCCGGAACCGGGCGGTGGGCACCCCGCACCGGAACCCGGGACGTCAGTGCGAACCGAAGCGGAAGGAAGCAGGTGATGGGTGTGGACGAGGACATGTTCGGCGGCGCCGACGAGTACGGGGCAGGTGGCGGACAACCGGTCGGCGGGCATTCACCCACCCCCGACGGTCCGTTCGCGGATCCCTCCGGTACCGGCCCGGCCGGTCACCTGTGGGTGTCGCAGGGCCCGGACGTGTGGGATCTGGGTCCGGCCGACCTGGACACCGATGCCGACGGTATCGCCGACTCGCTGACCAGGCCGGGACCGGACGGGATGGCGGTATACACCGACTCCGATGCCGACGGCCGGGTGGACCTGATCACCGAGGTCGGCCGCGACGGCAGCTACACGACGCAGCGTCTGGACACCGGCAGCGGTACGTGGCGGTCCACCGACACCGGACGGCTGGCCTGACGTCGCGGCGACCGCCGGCGCGAATGCGGACAATCTCACTCGGGGGCGGCTACCTAACGAGCGCTCGGTGCCGGTACCCTTGGGCAAACGCCGCAATGCAGGTGACGGCTTTACCGAGGGTCGGCACCATTCACGAGGAGACCTCATGACGTCAGCCACAATTCCTGGCCTGGATCCGAGTAGCGCCCCCACCAAGCACGCCGCACTCCTCGCGTGGGTAGCCGAGATCGCCGAACTCACCCAGCCCGACGCCGTCGTCTGGTCAGATGGCAGCGATGACGAGTGGAATCGGCTCACCGGGCAACTCGTCGCGGCCGGCACCCTGACCAAGTTGAACGAGGAGCGCAAGCCCAACTCGTTCCTGGCCAACTCCGATCCCGCCGACGTCGCCCGCGTCGAATCGCGCACCTACATCTGTTCCGAGAAGGAAGAGGACGCCGGCCCCACCAACAACTGGGTCGATCCGGCCCAGATGCGCGAGACCATGACCGGCCTCTACCGCGGCAGCATGCGCGGCCGCACGATGTTCGTGATCCCGTTCTGCATGGGCCCGCTCGGCTCCGACGATCCCAAACTCGGTGTTGAGATCACCGACTCGGAGTACGTCGTCCTGTCGATGCGGATCATGACCCGCGTCGGCACCCCGGTTCTCGAGCTGCTCGGCGAGGACGGCTTCTTCGTCAAGTGCCTGCACTCGGTGGGTGCGCCGCTGGAAGCGGGGCAGGCCGATGTGGCGTGGCCGTGCAACCCTGACAAGTACATCACCCAGTTCCCCGAGTCCCGTGAGATCTGGTCGTACGGCTCGGGCTACGGCGGCAATGCGCTGCTGGGCAAAAAGTGCTACGCGCTGCGCATCGCGTCGGTGCTCGCGCACGACGAGGGCTGGCTGGCCGAGCACATGCTGATCCTCAAGCTCACCAGCCCCCAGAACAAGGTCTACTACGTGGCGGCGGCTTTCCCGAGCGCCTGTGGTAAGACCAACCTCGCGATGATCCAGCCCACCATCCCCGGCTGGAAGGCGGAGACGGTCGGCGACGATATCGCCTGGATGCGGTTCGGTGAGGACGGTCGCCTGTACGCGATCAACCCCGAGTTCGGTTTCTTCGGTGTCGCTCCCGGTACCAGCGCCGACTCCAACCCGAACGCGATGCACACCATCGATCACGGCAACACCCTGTACACCAATGTCGCGCTGACCGACGACGGTGACGTGTGGTGGGAGGGCATCGGCGGCGAGAAGCCGGCCCATCTGACCGACTGGAAGGGCAACGACTGGACGCCCGAGTCCGACTCGCCGGCCGCGCACCCCAACTCGCGGTACTGCACACCGCTGACCCAGTGCCCGTCACTGGCGGCGGAGTGGGACGATCCGCAGGGCGTGCCGATTTCGGCGATCCTGTTCGGTGGCCGTCGCAAGACCACGGTTCCGCTGGTCACCGAGGCCCGCGACTGGCAGCACGGCGTATTCATGGGTGCGACCGTCGGTTCCGAGCAGACCGCCGCCGCCGAGGGCAATGTGGGCACCGTCCGCCGCGACCCGATGGCCATGCTGCCGTTCATGGGCTACCACGTCGGCGACTACCTGTCGCACTGGATCGACCTCGGCAAGAACGCCGATGCCGCCAAGCTGCCCAAGATCTTCTATGTCAACTGGTTCCGTCGCGGTGACGACGGCCGTTTCCTGTGGCCCGGCTTCGGGGAGAACAGCCGCGTCCTGGAGTGGATCATCGGCCGCATCGAGGGCGAGGTCGCCGGTGAGCAGACGCCGATCGGCATCGTCGCCAAGCCCGAGGAGTTCAACCTCGACGGTCTCGACGTCGAGGAGCGGGATCTGGCCGAGGCGCTGGCCGTCAACTCCGAGGAGTGGCAGCAGGAGCTTCCGCTGATCGACGAGCTGTTCGACTTCGTCGGTGACAAACTGCCGTCGTCGTTGCGTGACGAGCTCGACGCGCTGCGTGAGCGACTGGGCGCCTAGACACACACTCATCACAACAGGGCTGTGACTTCGGTCGCGGCCCTGTTGTCGGTTCTCCCGGTTTTCGGCGATCGGTCTCGGGCGTGCGCCACCTCAGGGTCGATATCAGGGACTGACCGGATAGCCGCCGCCGCGCAAATTTGGAAGGCTGTACCCATGACGCACAGTAGAGGTGGAACCGGGCACCATCAGGTGGCGGCGGTCGCGGGCAATCTCACCAAGACCTATGGCTCCGGCGACACCGAGGTGGCGGCGTTGCGCGGGGTGTCGGTGGCTTTCGGTGCCGGGGAGTTCACGGCCATCATGGGGCCGTCGGGTTCGGGCAAATCGACTCTCATGCATTGCCTCGCCGGGCTGGATGTGGCGACCTCGGGCAGTGTCCGCATCGGCGAGGTGGAGCTGACCGGGTTGTCGGACAAGGCGATGACCACGTTGCGCCGCGATCGGATCGGTTTCGTATTCCAGGCGTTCAACCTGGTGCCGACCCTGACGGCGGCCGAGAACATCACGTTGCCGCTCGACATCGCCGGCCGCGACGTCGATCAGGCGTGGTTCGACACGGTGGTCGGCCGGCTCGGCCTGACCGATCGGCTCTCGCATCGGCCCGCGGAACTGTCGGGCGGGCAGCAGCAGCGGGTGGCCTGTGCCCGGGCGCTGGTGGGGCGCCCCGACATCATCTTCGGCGATGAGCCGACCGGCAATCTCGACTCCCGTTCGTCGGGGGAGGTGCTAGACATTCTGCGGGCGGCCACCGACGAGTTCGGGCAGACGGTGGTCATCGTCACCCACGATCCGCGGGCCGCGGCGTACGCCGACCGGGTGGTGTTCCTCGCCGACGGACAGATCGTGCGCGAGTTGCACCGGCCGTCGGCCGACGATGTGTTCGAGGTGATGCGGAACCTGGACGGCGCCGTTGTCGGCGGACCTGGAACAGTCGGTGGCACAGACCCTTCCGTGGTCGTCTGAGATGTCGCGTTCGGTGATGCGGCGGGTGTCGCTGCGCAATCTCGCCGCGCACAAGCTGCGGCTGGTGCTGACGGTCTTCTCGATCATGCTCGGCACGTCGTTCGTGGCCGGGTCGATGGTGTTCACGGCGTCGATCTCCAACGCCTTCAACAGCCTTTTCGACAATGTCGCGCCGGGGGTGTCGGCGGAGGTGTCACCTTCCGCCGACAGCGCCGGAGAGGGCGTCGAGGACAGCGTCGTCGCCGAATTGCGTTCCCGGAAGGGCGAGCTCGGCATAGATCGGCTGGTCACCGACTACAGCGCGATGGTCACCGTCGCCGGTGCCGATGGCAAGGCCATTTCCACCGGCGGTGCCCCGAGCACCGGTTCGGCGTTCATCCCGGCCGACGAGGCGCTCGCCCCCGATGCCACCACCGTGCTGCCCGGTGGCCGGGCGCCGAAGGGCAAGGGCGAGATCGCAATCAACGCCTCGGCTGCTGAGAAGAACGGTCTCAAGGTTGGATCCGAGACCAAAGTCATTGTGGGTCAAGGATCTTCCAAGCCGATGACTGTCACCGTGGTGGCTCTGCTCGATCAGCCGGGTGCGACGAGCGGCTTTGTGAACGTGCAGTTCGAGGCCGCGGTGGCCCGCCAGCTGATGTCCGACGGAGCCTCCGTGGGGCTGATCGACATGCGTGCTGTCGACGGGGTGTCGCCCGAGCAGTTGCGTGACCGGGTGGCGGCGATCGTGGACCCCGAACGGTACGAGGTGCGTACCGGGGATCAGGTCCGGGACGACGCCAAGAGCACGTTCACCGACTTCCTCAACATCTTTCAGGCGGTCCTGCTGGCGTTCGCGGCCATCGGTCTGGTGGTGGGCACCTTCATCATCTACAACACCTTCTCGATGATCGTCGCGCAACGCAACAAAGAACTGGCGTTGCTGCGCGCCGTGGGCGCGAGCAAGCAGCAGGTCTCCCGGTCGGTGCTGTTCGAGGCGTTCATCGTCGGTGTCGTCGGTGGTGCGGTCGGACTGGTGATCGGTATCGGCCTGGCCGCGCTGCTCAAGATGCTGGCCAACTCGGGTACCGGTCTGCCCGAGGGGCCCCTGACAGTCACCCCGGCGGCCGTGCTGGCCGCGTTGTTCGTCGGCATCGTGGTCACGATGATCAGTGCCTGGGTGCCCGCCTCGCGCGCGTCGCGGGTGGCGCCGGTCGAGGCGATGCGGGCGAGTACGGCCGAGGACGGCTCGAACCTGCGGCGCCGGACGCTCGTCGGCGCCGGGTTCGGCGTGCTCGCGCTCGGACTCATCATCGGCGGCGCGACCCACGTCGGTGTGGGCCCGGCGGTGGCCGTCGGCATCGGTGCCGGATTCGCGATCCTCGCCGCGGTCCTGGGCGGTCCGGCCCTGGCGCAGCCGTTCGTCGGCGGCCTGGGCCGTGTCCTGGGGGCGCCGTTCGGCAAGATCGGCAGTCTCGCGCGGACCAATGCGGTGCGCAACCCGCGGCGCACCTCGGCCACCGCGTTCGCACTGACGCTGGGGCTGCTGCTGGTATCGATCATCGGCATCCTGGGCGCCTCCTTCAAGGGCACCGCGGACGAGGCCGTCGACACCGGGATCGGCGCGGAGTTCATCATCAGCGACACCAACCAGCAGGCGCTGCCCACCTCCATCGTCGACGCGGTCGCCGGCACCGACGGCGTCGGCAGCATGGTGGCCTTCGGGGTGGTGCAGGCCAGGTACGACGGCTCGTTCATGACCGGGCAGGCCGCGGTCGGCGACGGTCTGGGCGATCTGCTGCGTCTGGAGATGCTCGACGGCGCCTCGGCGGAGGTGCCCGCCGACGGACTGCTGGTGACCGAGGCCTTCGCCAGTAAGAAGAACTGGCATCGCGGCGACAAGCTCACCTTCACCACGATCGGGGGCAAGGACGTCGAGGTCACCGTTGCCGGCGTCTTCAAGGACACCCCGCTCGTCCAGCCGTGGATCATGGGCGCCGAGGCCTACCGCGATCTGGTGCCGCGATCGTTGCGGATGACCACCTTCGTCCTGGTCAGCCCGGCGCCCGGCGTGACATCCGACGAGTTGCGCGAACGCCTGGACACGGCGACCGCCGACTTCCTGACGGTGCAGATCCAGGACCCGGAGGAGTTCAAGGGCACCATCGCGGGCGTGATCGACCAGATGCTCGCCGTGTTGTACGCGATGCTCGGGCTGGCACTGGCCATCGCGATCCTCGGCATTGTCAATACGCTCGCGCTCTCGGTGGTCGAGCGTAAACGTGAGATCGGCACGTTGCGGGCGATCGGCATGCTGCGCGCCCAGGTGCGCCGCAGTATCTATCTGGAGTCGGTGCTGATCGCCGTCTTCGGTGCGGTGCTCGGTGTGTGCATCGGTTCGGTGCTCGGTTGGGCATTGACCAGGACGCTGGCCAAGTGGGGCCTGGGCGACCCGGTGATGCCCTGGTCGCTGATCGGCGGCACGGTGCTGGCCGCGTTCGTCGTCGGTATTCTCGCGGCGCTGTGGCCCGCGGTACGGGCCGCCCGGACCAAGCCGCTTGAGGCTATCGCCGACCTCTGACGGGGAAGATTGGGTCACGTGACCAGAATCGCCGCGGCAAAGTCGTGTTTTCGGCTGTTATCGGTGGTCGGCACGGTAGGTTCGGGTGTATGACTGTCTCCGTAAGAACAGAATTCGACGTCGACGCCCCGCCGTCGCTGATCATGGAAATCCTGCTCGACATCGACTCGTTGCCGCAGTGGTCCGAGGCGCACAAGTCGGCCGAGGTCCTTTCCTCGCACCCGGACGGCACCCCAGATCGGGTGCATTGCGTCGTGGGCCTGATGGGCATCTCCGATGAGCAGACGCTGACATACACCTGGACCGACACCTCGTGTACCTGGGATCTGATCGAGGGCAAGCAGTTGAGCCTGCAGCACGGCGCGTACCGGCTCACGCCCACCGACTCAGGCACCCGCGTCGAGTTCGAGCTGGAGGTCGACCTGAAGATCAAGCTGCCCGGTCTGATCGTCAAGCGTGGCCAGAAAGCGGCCGTCGAAACCGCCAAGAAGGGGCTGATCGCCGAGGCCAGGCGCCGCTCGGCGAGCTGACCTCTTCGCAGCTGTCCGCCTTCAACCTCGTCGATCGGCCTGTGCGGAGGGGCTCGCACCGGGTCCGGAACGTTTTTTCGTGGTGTCTATCACGTGACGGACGTCCACGTCGTCTACGGTATAGGCACCGTGACGCCGTGGACGTCCGTTGTTTCTTTGAGGAGGCCGATGATATTGATTATCAACAAGTTTCGCTTTCGCATCGTGGGTGCGATAGTAGGGCTTGGTGCGGGACTGGCCGTCCTCGGGGCGGCCGGGGGGACCGGCACGGCGTCGGCGGTGAACTGCCGCGCGGTCGACGGCCAGCAGATCCAGAAAGTGGTCGCGCACTCGGGGTGTGGGGCCAAGGCGGGCAAGGGAAGTCAGGCAACGGCACTCGAAAGTGGCGGCCGCGGAACGGCAGTCGCCGTGGCTGATACCGGCGGCCGGGCGACCGCGGACAATCGTCAGCCGGGCTCGGTGGCGCTGGCGGGTGCGTTCGACGGTGGCGTGGCGCGCTCGTTGACCGTCGGACCCAACGCACTGGCCGTCGCCCAGGCCGCCAAGGGTGGCAACACGCTCGCGGTCGGTGGGCCCGGCAGCCAGGCCAAGGTCGGCCCGACCGGCGCCGACTGCTACGGCGCGCTGTCGGTGGCCGTCGACCTGAATCTCGCCAAGGGCTGCGTCAAACTGGGCCCGGCGGAATTCGTCCAGTAACTCACTTCCCGGACCCGGCCCATCCGGCCGGGTCCGGTACGTGGGTCGGGGTCGCGAATCCGTGCCCGGTACACGACCCGGCCCGGCACATCCGCAATGGGACTTTCGGCCCGATTACGGCCCCTGGTTCACCTCAGTGTCACCTACCGGTCAGGTGGTGAGCATATTGTGGCGGGGTGACCGAGGTTTATACACCGGCCGTGGACGGCCAGGCCCAGTTCGGACCGGACTTCAGCAAGCTCAACGGCCGTGAGGCGTTGCAGCAGCTCGTCGACCTACACAATGTGACGCAGTTCGCGGTCAACGACGACGATGACGACGATCCCGTCCTGCTCACGCTGCCCGGCCGCAATGTGGTCGACACGTGGCGCGAGGACTATCCCTACGAGGAGCGGATGAGTCGCCGCGAGTACGAGATCGGCAAGCGCAAGCTACAGATCGAACTGCTGAAGCTGCAGAAGTGGACCAAACAGACCGGGCAGCGGTTTCTGCTGGTGTTCGAGGGCCGCGACGCCGCCGGTAAGGGAGGCACGATCAAGCGCTTCAACGAGCATCTCAATCCGCGCGGTGCCCGCGTCGTCGCTCTGGAGAAGCCCAGCGAGCGCGAATCGACCGAATGGTACTTCCAGCGGTACGTGCAGCATCTGCCCGCCGCCGGCGAGATGGTGTTCTTCGACCGGTCCTGGTACAACCGTGCCGGTGTCGAGCGGGTGATGGGTTTTTGTACCGACGACCAGTACGCCCAGTTCATCCAGCAGGTGCCGGCGTTCGAGAAGATGCTCGTCGACGACGGAATCCATCTGGTCAAGTTCTGGTTCTCGGTGTCGCCGCTGGAGCAGCGCACCCGGTTCGCGATCCGGCAGATCGATCCGGTGCGGCAGTGGAAGCTGTCGCCGATGGACCTGGCGTCCCTGGACAAGTGGGACGACTACGGCGCCGCCAAGGAGGCGATGTTCGCCGCCACCGACAATGATTTCGCGCCGTGGACGGTGGTCAAGAGCAACGACAAGAAGCGGGCCCGATTGAACGCGATGCGGCACGTTCTCGCCTCCTACGACTACACCGGCAAGGACGCCGAACTGGTCGGTGTTCCCGACCCGCTGATCGTCAGTCGCGCTCGTGACACCATCGGCGAGTAGCCGCCGGATCGGCTGGGTACCCTTGGTCTCGTGCGGACTTTCCTCAGCGCTGTTCTGACGTTCGTCGCGATGGCGGCGATCGTGCTCGCGGTTCCCTCGTTGTGGGTCAAGGAGCGCCTGGTCGATGCCGAGGGATTTGCCACCACCATGCGCCCTGTCGCCGAGGAGCAGAAGGTCCGCGACTACATGACCGAGGAGATCACCCGCGGCGTGATCGACAGGGCCGGGGGTTCGGGCAGCATCACCGGTGACGTGACGAGCGCATTCGTCACGCCGCTGGCGCGGGCCTACACCGACTCACCCGAGTTCGTCGACGATTTCGTCGAGGTGGCCTCGGCGCAGCACGCCTACCTGTTCGACGAACCGACCGCCGACAGCCCCGACCAGGGAATCGAACTGGACATCGCGCCGATGGTGAACCGGGTTCTGGCCAAACTCGGTATCAGGGTGGGGACCACCGAGCCGGTGCTGGTGCAGCTGACCGGATCGGACCTGGAGGCGGGCCGCTACCACCAGACGGGCCGGGACATCACCCGCCTGGCATATGTGTCGGTGGCGGCGGCGATCGTCGGTGCGCTGGGCGGACTGCTCTTCGCGCGCCGACGCGGGGTCGTCGTGTTCGCCCTCGGCGTCGCGACGGTTGCCGCCGCGATCACCGGCTATGCGACGGCCGTGGTGGGCGCCTCCCGCGCCAAGGACGAGCTGACCGCCGGTGCGGGAGCCGACCGTGAGGTCAGCGAGGTGATCGTCGACACGGCGCTGGCCAACCTGCGGGAGACCTCCTACATCGTAGGTGGTGCGGGTATCGGTGTGCTGCTGCTCGGCCTTGCCATCGCGGTGGCCGCGCGCCGGGGTGCCCGGTAGCGGGACGCGTCCCTATCTGCGGTGCCCGCGGTGCCCTACGCCCCGCCGATCGTCCGCCACAGGAATTCGTACGCCAGAGCCGATTTGAAGGCCGACTGCTTGTTGTCGGCGGCGCCGCCGTGACCGCCCTCGATGTTCTCGAAGTAGCTCACCCGGTGACCGGTCTCTTCGAGCCGGGCGACGAACTTGCGGGCATGTCCGGGGTGGACACGGTCGTCGCGGGTGGAGGTGGTCACCAGAATCGGCGGATACTCGGTGTCCGCCCGCACATGCTGGTACGGCGAGTACGCGCCGATGAACTCCCACTCGTCGGACTTGTCGGGGTCGCCGTACTCGGCCATCCACGACGCCCCGGCGAGCAGCAGGTGATAGCGGCGCATGTCCAGCAGCGGTACCTGGCACACGATGGCGCCGAACAACTCCGGGTAGCGGGTCAGCATCACCCCCATCAGCAGCCCGCCGTTGGAACCGCCTTGTGCGGCGAGTTGGCGTGGTGTGGTGAGCCCGTCGACGACGAGCGCCTTCGCCACCGCGGAGAAGTCCTCATAGACCTTGTGCCGGTTGGCTTTCTGGGTCTGGGTGTGCCACGCCGGTCCGTATTCGCCGCCGCCGCGGATATTGGCGATCACGTAGATGCCGCCCCGGGCGATCCAGTTGCGGCCGCTGATCGCGGTGTACGCGGGTGTCTGTGAGACCTGAAATCCGCCGTAGCCGTACAGGAGGGTGGGGCCGGTGGTCACGTTCTCGTCCCGGATCACGAAGTACGGGATCGCGGTACCGTCGTCGGATCCGGCGAAGTGCTGTTCGGTGATCACCGACGACGCGTCGTACAGTGCCGGTGCGGATTTGATGACGCGCGCCGGCGCGCCGCTGTCCCCGTGCAGCAACGACGGCGGTGTGGTGAACGACGATGCCATCCAGAACACCTCGTCGCTGTTGTCGGGATCGGTGTCGAGTACCGAGATGGTGGCGAGCGCGGGCAGCCCGGGTTGCGGCACCGGCGTCCAGTCGCCGAGCGTGATCACCTCGACCTCGGTGGCCACATCACGCAGTTTCACCAGGATCAGGTGAGACCTGGTGAACACGTAGTCGTCGAGCGTGGTGTGCGCGTCGGGGGTGAACAGCACGGTGTGCTCGCGTCCGCCCGCCAGGTAGTCGGCGTAGTCGAAGACCAGCAGGGTGTCGGCGGCATATCTCACCTCGCCCGCCGTCGGGGAGGACACGGTCCAGGGTGATCGGGGCAGCACCAGCAGCCACTGCCGGAACACTGCGAATCGCGAGTCGGTGGGCACGTCGATCTCGACGAGTTCATCGCCGCCGGATTCGTCATGGCGCA
The DNA here is from genome assembly GCF_025273675.1 of Gordonia pseudamarae. Lineage (NCBI taxonomy): Bacteria > Bacillati > Actinomycetota > Actinomycetes > Mycobacteriales > Gordoniaceae > Gordonia > Gordonia pseudamarae. The sequence continues at coordinate 395,621 of NZ_CP045809.1, forward strand.
GTTCGTAACTGACGGTGTTGTAGAAGTCGGTGCTGCGCATGACGAAATCGCGTTCGAAGCCGGGTGTGCTGTCGTGCGATGCGGCGATCGACACATCACCCGGTTCGCCGGTGAACACGGTGACAGCATCGTCGAGTGGGGTTCCGCGGGTCCATCGCTTGACCACCCGGGGATATCCCGACGACGTGAGTGCGCCGTGGCCGTCGGGCTGCTGCCCGAAGTCGGTGCCCACCCAGACGGTGTCGTGATCGATCCAATCGATGCGGGACTTGTTCTCCGGCAGCGTGAACCCGTCGGTCACCCAGGATCGGGCGGCGACGTCGAACTCGCGGACCACCGCCGCGTCGGCGCCGCCACGCGAGAGCGAGACCAGTGCGCGGGTGTAGTCCGGTCGCAGCATCGTCACGCCCGACCACACCCAGTTCTCGTCTTCGGTGTCGGCGAGTGCGTCGACGTCAAGCAGCACATCCCAGTCGGGCGACTCCGTCGAGTACGACTCCAGGGTGGTCCGCCGCCACAGCCCCTTCGGGTTCTGCGCGTCCTTCCAAAAGTTGTACAGAAACTCCCCGCGCCGCCGTGCGTACGGGATCCGTTCGTCGGTGTCGAGGACCTCCAGCGTCGCGGCCCGCATGTCACGGAACCGGTCCGAATCGGTGAGTTCGGCGACGGTCGGCTCATTGTGGGTACGGGCCCAGTCGAGCGCCGCGTCGCCGGTCACCTCTTCGAGCCAGAGGTACGGATCGTCTGCTGCGGGGGTTTCGGTCACCTCACCAGTGTGCCTGTACCACAGCGCGGTGGCGAAGGTCAGCCCGTGCTCCTTGAGCACGGACTCGACCTTCGCGAGCATGATCTGCCGGACCCGCATGATCGCGGCCATCGCATCGGCCGCATCGTCCCAGCCCTGGCGTACTCACCTGCGGTGGGCCTCGGCGATGGGGTCGAACGGCAACGGCTCGGATGACGGCATGGCCGGCTGCCGCGGACTACTTGCGGCCGGCCTTCCAGTTCAGGCCCCAGCCGTAGGCCTCGTCGACCTTGTCCTGGGCGCCACGGATGTAGCGGACCTCACGGTTGATGACCAGCTCACCGCCACGGTTCTCGAACAGGGCGATCGCACACGACAGGGCGCTCTGGTCGGCCTCGTCCAGGTGCACCTCGATCTGCGGCCCGTTGGTGGGGAACACGGTGACGACGCCGTTGGCCGCCGCCCAGTTGGGGGCGCCCTCGTAGATATAGGCGAAGATCAGGATGCGCCGGATGTTCTGCGTCGCGCCCAGGTCGATGTACATGTTCTCGCCGCCGACGGCCGAGCCGGAGCGGTCGTCGCCGTCGAGGTAGATGATCGGCTGGCCCTGGCGCGGTGCCTGGAACGAGTTGCCGAGGGCCTGCACGATGCCCTTGCTGCCGTCGGTGAACTCCCACAGGCAGGCCAGGTCGAGGTCGACGCCGCTGGCGCGCTTGAAGAAGCCGCCCTTCTTGGCGCCGCTGGTCCAGTTCAGGTTGATCCGCAGCTGGCCGGTCGTGGAGCCCTGTTTGGTCAGCGAGACGCTCGGCGCCGACTTGGTCAGCGTCACCTTCTGCAGCGACACGGGAGCCTGAGCGGGCGGCTGCTGGTACTGCTGGACCGGCGGCTGCTGCTGGTACGGCTGGGCAGGGGGCTGCTGTTGGTACGGCTGCGCGGGCGGCTGCTGCGGCGGGTAGGGCTGTTGGTACGGCTGCGCGGGCGGCTGCTGCGGCGGGTAGGCGGGCGGCTGCTGCTGGTAGGGCTGGGCCGGAGGTTGCGGGGGTGTCGGCGGCTGCTGCGGTGCGGAGGGGCGTTTGTTGTAGTCGATACCCATGTCAGTCGGTCCTTTGCTCTGCTCGCGGTGCGGTAGGTGTGAGATCTGTTGTGTCGGTTCGGCGCGGTGAACCCGTTTCGGGTGCTGCGGGTGTCGTGTCGGATCGGTTCGTCAGCGGACCTCGATCCGGGCGCGTCGGCCGAACGCGTCGGCCACCTCCAGCGTGCCGTTCGCCGCGCGCCGGCAGCTCGCGACCGCCGCATGGCACGGCCGCGCGTTGTCGGGCACCACGAATCCGCCGTCGATGTGATAGCGGGAGTTGGTGATCTTCAGCGCCGTCGCAGCCGGGTCGCCGGGGGCGGTCGGCGGGGTGTCGCGTCGCAGGTACACCATCGCCTCGGTGACACCGGGCGGCCAGGCGAAGGTCAGCACTCCGCCACCGGCGCCGAACACGGCCACGGCGGGCAGTCCCGCCGCGGTGGGCGGGCCTGCCGGTGCGGGCGTCGGTGCGGTGTTCCGGGTGAGGATCGGCGCGACAGGTGCGGCTTCCGGTACCGGACTATGTGCGGTGCGTTGCCTTCTCGGAGATCGGCGGGTGGTGTCGATGCGGCCGGAAACCGGTGGTGCCGGTGACACCTGGGAAACCGGTGCGGGTTGTGGGGTCGGGGTGGATCGGGGTACCGGGGCGGGTTGCTGCCGCGGTGCCGGGGCGGCCGCGGGCCGGGTGATCGAGCCCGGCACGCTCTCCACCGCCGCACCGAATTCTCCCGCCAGGTTGTGCAGCATGGTCCGGGCGCCGGCCGGACCCAGTCCACGGTCGATGGCCTCCTCGAACAGGAACTCGTAGTCACCGTGCCGCAGAACGTCTTCCACGAGCACCGCCGCACGCACCCGGGGCCGCAGGTAGTCGGCCACCGTTTCGCTGACCGCCTTGCAGTAGCCGATGATCCTGGTGATGTCGCCGAGCAGGATCGCGCGGCAGTGGACGACGAGTTCGTCGAGCACGGCGCGCAGGGGGCCGGCAGGCATTTCCCGGGCCCGTTCGGCCACCATCCCCACACGTTCGGCGATCTCGTCGGCATCGGTGGCGTCGTCGAGGGTCAGTCGCAGCAGCGCCAGCAGGGTCGGGGTGGGTTCGCCGCCGGACCGGATCTGGTCGAATTCGCCGAGCAGTCTGGCGATCTGGTTCAGCCGCTGCTCGCTGATCGGGGCGGGTGCGGCCGGTCGCGGGGCGGCGGGTGTCTCGTCGTCGACGGTGCGGTGCCGACGCAACCGTGCCTCGATCTCGTCGGGGGCCAGGCCGCCCATCGCGCCGATGTCGAACAGTCCGGCCCGTTTGGACTGCGGGATCCCGCCGTATCGTTCGGTGAGCCGTTCGATCGCGTTGTCGAGCAACTCATATCGTCCGGCATCGCGCTGACCACGTTGTGCCGCAACCGATCGTGCCTCGGCAATTCGGCTGGTGGTGTACCGCAATGGTTTCGATCGGGTGTCGTGGGATTTCACCAGCTCGGCCACCAGGGTGCGGTACTTGGGGTGGTCGCGTTGCTTCTGCCAGAACGCCCACACCGCCTCGATGCGGCCGACTGCCTGATCGTCGGTGATCAGCTCGGCATCTTCCAGCGGAATATCGTACAGTTCAAAAGAATCGGAGGTCGATGTCCCGCCACGACGGTCGACGGCGGCCAGGACGCGTTTGCGGTAGTCATTGGAGTCGAAAGGTCGCATGGTGTTCACCCGTCGCGTCGGCGGGTCCGGTGGACCTGTTCGAGTTCGCGGCTGACCTCCGCCTGCGACAGCGTCGCACCGGTCTTCGCCGACATTGTCAACGGTATGCCGGCCTCGACGTGGAATGCGGTCACGTGCAGCACGCCGTCGAATCCCATCTCGAAGGTCACCTGCACCTCGCTGCCCTGTTCGTAGCCGCCGGGGATATCGCGGATGGTGCCCTCGATCAGCACCTTCGCATCCTCGGGCCGCGACGATTCCTGCTGCCCGGCCTGTTCGAGGACGGTCAGTTCGATGATGTCCTGATCGGCGCGCATCGTGCCGAACGAGCGGCGCACCCGGATCGGCAGCGTCTGGTTGCGATGCACCAGCCATGTCGCGCGCAGGTCGCCGTTGGATACGGCGAGTATGCCGAAGCCTCGGGACACCACGGTGTCGACGCTGATCTCGAGCATCCGCCGCACCCCGCTCACCGGCAGGCCGAATGCGGCGGCGACGCGGCCGCACGACTCGTCGAGGTCGGCGGAGGAGGCGGACAGCGGCGGCGCACCGTCGGCGAGGCGGCCACGGGTGCGCAGATCGGCGGTCACCAGCCTCTCGATCTCCAGTTTGTCGCCGTAGATCGCCGCGCCCTTCGCGACTGCCAGATCCGGGTCGGACAGTTGCGGGTTGAGCCCGAGTTCACCACGGATCGCCTCGGCGACCATCGGCATCCGCGACGAGCCGCCCACCAGCAGCACCCGATTGATGGTCGACGCCCCGCGATCGCGGGCCGCGGCCAGGCACGACCGGGTCAGTTCGATGGTGCGCTTGAGCAGCGGACCGGTGAGGTCTTCGAGCTGGGCGCGCGTCAGCGTGATCACCGACCGCCTGCCGTCGTGGGCGACGATCACCGACGTCGACGCGGCGTCGGAGAGCTCGTGCTTGGCACGTTCGGCGGCCAGCACCAGCGCCTGCGAGCCGGCCGAGTCGTCGAGCGGATCCTCGGCGTCGGGATGTTCGGCGCGGAACGCCTCCGACAGGTGCAGCGCGATCCGCTCGTCCCAGTCGGCTCCGCCGAGCTGGTGGTCGCCGTCCACGGACAGCACGGAGATACGCCGATCGGCCAGTTCGATGACGGTGGCGTCGAAGGTTCCGCCGCCCAGGTCGTAGACGAGCACCGTTTCGTCGGGTGTCGACGAAGCGAAGGCGTCGGTGAGTTTACTGAACCCGTAGGCGAGGGCGGCGGCGATCGGCTCGGACAGCACCCCGGCCACCTCGATACCGGCGTAGGTGCCGGCCTGGATGGTGGCGCGGCGTTCGTCGTCGCCGAAGTAGGCGGGGACCGTGATGACCGCCCGTTGTACCTGTTCGCCGGAGAACGAGGCGTCGGAGATCAGCGATTTGAGGATGAGCGCGGAGATCGCCGGCGCCGACCATGTCTGTCCGTGCGCCACGAACCGCCAGTCGGCGTCCCCCATGCGTCGTTTGACCAGCGCACACACATTGTCGGGGTCCAGTCGGGCCTGCCGCCGGGCTCCCTCACCCACCACATGGTCGTACGCCGAGGCCAGCAACACCACGCTCGGAGTGGTCTGCGAACCGTCGAGACCGGGGACTATTCGGGGCCTGCTGCCTGCGTCCACGGTCGCGATGGCTGAGTTGGTCGTGCCCAAGTCGATTCCGTAGACGCCCACGATCAGCCAGACTAACAGCGCAAATCGCTCGGGTGCAGACCCGAACACGCACGCTAATCTGAGCAGATGACAGACGTTGACGACGGACGTGCGGCAGTACCGGAGGACGGAGCGCAGTCCGCGGCGGCGGAGGGCGTGCAGGCATCCGGCGATCAGTTGGCGCACCTGACCGAGCGGGTCGAGGACCTGACCCGGGTGGTGGTTCGTCAGGCGCAGACCCTGGACCAACTGGTCGACGCCGACCGCGCCCGCGCCTCGGGCCCCGACCTGCCCCTCCTGGTCGAGTTGTTCTCGATCTTCATCGACGCCGACTCCTGCGCCCGGTCCGGTGACGCCGCCTTCGCCGCCATCTCTGGCAGTCTCGAACGTCTTATCACCGGTCGCGGCGGCACCGTCATCACGCCATCGGTGGGCGACCCCTTCGAGGTTTCGACGATGGAGGCCGTCGACGTCCGCCCCGTCGAGGGCGATACCGAGCCCCGCACCGTCGCCGACCCCATCCGGCCCGGCCTGCTCGTCGGCCCCCGTTCCGTCCGCCCCGCCATGGTCGTAGTCTTCGGCGAATAACGTCGGCGTCCCTCCCCCCTCACCGGCGACCACCGCCGATTGAGTGCGAGGAGCGCAAGCGACGAGCCTCGAAATCTGGTGACACGCCCGATGTTGTCCGCTCACGAGGCTCGCACCTCAACCGGCGACTACCGCTGATTGAGGTGTGAGGAGCGTGAGCGACGAGCCTCGAAATCTGGTGAGCGGACAATGTTGCCTCCACCGGCCAGGTGGTCGGTGTCTCGGGTACCGGAGGTTGACGCGATGATGCCGCGCGCAGACGGCCGGTGGATGGTTAGCGAATGCAAACAAGGACCGATTGAGTTTTAGACCGAGACTACCCGCTCCATCTGGCTCGAATTACGCCTCTCTTGCACGGATTCCACTTCGTGAATTCTTGGCAGGAAGGCCTGCCGTGGCCCAGATCGGTTCCGGTATCGGACAACTCATCAACTTCGTCGAAGACCTGATCAACCCGACTCGAAGTGGCGGCGGTAACGATGGTGGAAGCGGATCAATGCCCACCTTATGATTCCGGGGTAGCCGTCGACGTTGCCATGTCTCGAGTGGCACCACCGCCGGTCCCCGTGGGTGGGTATTGTCTTCTCACCAGGTTTCGAGGCTCGCAGGCTCGCACCTCAACCGGAGGGATGGTTGAGGTGCGAGGAGTGTTGGCGGCAAATCTCGAAACCCGTTGACATGGTGATGTCGCCGACGGTCGATCCTAAGTGTCGGTGGTCCGAGGTTTGCCGGTTCTGCGCCGTGACAATTCGGAGATGAGCTCGAAGTCGCCGAGCATCAACGCTTCCCGCTTCTTACGCGACCAACCCTGGACGCGCTTCTCCCACGCGTATACCTCTGCCACGGAATCGGTTTCGGCTGCCCAGCGCAGAGTGACGGGCAGACGCCTTCTGGTGTATTCGGCACCTTTGCCGGCGGCGTGCTGTTGGAGGCGGTGTTCGAGGTTCCGGGTGCTGCCGACGTATGGCGTTCCGTCGCGGCATTCGAGAATGTACATGTGCGCCATGACGACATTCCATCGTGCGATCACGATCACGTCGAATGCGTTGTCCACAGCCCTGTCACCCGCCACCCTCGCCGGTTGAGGTGCGAGGAGCGTTAGCGACGAGCCTCGAAACCTGGCGAGCGGACAATGTCGTCTCACCAGGTTTCGAGGCTCGCAAGCTCGCACCTCAACCGGCAGGGTGGGGAGGTCCTGCCGGGGTCGTCTTCGGTGAGGAGTGGGCCCGTACGCGGTTACGAGGAGTCGCCGTGCCACTGTGATCAACCGAGCAACACGTCGGGTGAGCGACTGGTGGTTGATTGTCGAGCACAAAGAATGGTGCTCTAGTTTTCGACCCACCGGGCGATCACTCTCTCCTTTTCTCTCGAGCCATGCTGTTTCCACTCGAATTTAACTTGGTGAATTTCTGGTGGAAGGTACTTCAATGGCTTAGATCGATTCCGGTATAGGACAACTCATCAGTTTGATCGGTCCGTGATCAACCCGCCGCGTAGCGGAGGGGGCGGTGGCAATGGAGGTGGGGGCGGAAACCCGTCTGTCGATGGTTGAGATGATGCCTGTGAAGCCGTGACCGATCGGCCGGGGTCACAGTGACCGGCGCATGATGATTCTGGGGAAGCCGTCGATCACCGATGTGGTGTCGCCGGCTTTCTCGAATCCGGCTTGCTCGAACATCTTTCGGGTTCCGACGTAGGCCATGGTGAGGTTGACGCGTTCGTCGCCGTTGTCGACGGGGTAGGCCTCGATTGCCGGCGCACCGTGATCGCGGGCGAAGTCGACGGCCCCTGCGATCAGGGGCGCCACCACGCCGCGCTTACGGAAACCGGGCCGGACCCGTACGCACCACAGTGACCACACCGGCTGGTCGTCGAGATGGGGGATCTTGCGGTTGCGGGCGAAGGTGGTGTCCGTGCGCGGTGCGACGGCGGCCCATCCGACGACGTCGTCGCCGTCGTAGGCGAGGACCCCGGGCGCCGTCTTCCGGCCGCACAGATCACGCACGAACTCACCGCGTTCCGGTCCGCGCAATGCGAGGTTCTGTTTCGACGGAATCCGGTAGCTCAGGCACCAGCAGACATTGGCATCGGGCCGTCTGGGTCCTACCAGGGTGCGCATGTCGTCGAAGTTCGATGCCGGTCGTATCTCCATGAGTCGATGGTCGCGCACAATGCGGTCAGGTGCTGTCCGGTTTCGGCGGGATATTCGTATCCGGGCATGGCGTCTCAGGAGGTTTCGAGGCCCGTCGCCAAGGTTCTTCACACTTCGGCCCCGCACACTTCGGCCCCGCACACTTCGGCCCCGCACACCTCGGCCCCTTACACTTCGGCCGACGTGGGGGCAGCGTGAGTTCTCACCCGGCGTTGCCGCTTACGTCAGGGCGTTGAGGATGTCCTCGAGTTCGGGTCCCGGGGAGATGGTGATCGACAGCTTGTGCTCGGTCGACTCGGCGCGGGAGATGCGGGTGATCTGGCCACGATGCCAGTGGTAGATGTTCGCGGACACGCCGTCGGCGGTGTTCTCGTGGTGCTGGGCGGTGATCGAGGCGAGTTCGTTGATTGCGCCGATCGCGGACGGGCCGACGATACGGTGTACGAAGATGCGGTGCCTGTCGGGTATGCCGAACACCACCCCGTGCGGGGCGGCGGCGCCCCGGTAGACGTGGTGGGCGAGCGATCGCATCGTGAGGACCTTCGACGCCACGAACACCGACGCACCGCCGAGTGCGACCAGCGAGCCGCTGGTGGATGTGGCGACGCGGTCGAGCGGTTCGGCTTCGACGTTGCCGATACCGATGGTGAACAGCCGGTCGCGGCCGCGAGCGTCGACCTGGGCGGCGTCGAGGTAGATGACGTCGTCGTGGTCGTCGACTGTCATGTCGGGCGAGATCACCCGGAACGGGTTGGTGGGGACGGTGTGTGCCGCCGGGAACCGGTCGGTGCGCGGTTCGTCGACCATCACCATCTCGGCTGCCGACCCGGGCCTGGGCAGAGGGGGGAACCGGGTGGTGGGTGCGTCATCGGGAGTTGTCCCGGGCTGGCGGAATCCCGGGCGCGCGGTCCGTGCGGGGCTCGGGCGGCGAAGCCGTTCGACGCACAGCACGACACTCAGGTCGTCGGAGACGGGCCGCGCGTACGACAGGTCGGTCGCCGATACCGCGATGCTCGCGGTGGGCAGTACCCGGGCCCTGACCTGCATGTCGAGTTCGGCCGACGTCAGGTCGTCGATGCGCAGGTCCGATCGCAGCGCCATGAGCGCGTCGAGGTGGCCGCTGATCGCCTGGGTCCAGTTGCCGCGCGTCGTCGACGCGCACAGTCGCACGATCTCCTCGAACCGGTACACGGTGCCGTCTGCACAGCGCAGATCGGTGGCGTCGTCGACGACGGCCTCTGTTCCGTGGCCGGCGAGATAACGCAGGCAGAAGCCGCGGATCCAGTCGAGGTCGTCCGAGTGCAGGGGCACTCCAACACGCTACCTTCACCTGCTTGTCGATGCTCATCCCGACCTGTGTCCGGGCGGTCGGGACCGACCCGGAGGCGAGGGCCGTCACCGAGGGCTACTACCGAGTACGCGGGAGCCCTGCGCGGCGATCGGTGGCGGACGTAGGGTAGGGGGCGTGTCTGAACACTTCCAAACAGTTGTCCTGGGTGCTGGTCCAGGTGGGTACGTGGCCGCGATCCGGTCTGCTCAGCTGGGCATGAAAACTGCCGTCATCGAAGAAAAGTACTGGGGAGGTGTGTGCCTCAACGTCGGGTGTATCCCCTCCAAGGCGTTGCTGCGTAACGCCGAACTCGCACATGTCTTCAATCACGAGGCCAAGACGTTCGGTATCTCCGGTACCGCCACCTTCGATTTCGGCGCCGCCTTCGATCGCAGCCGCAAGGTGTCCGACGGCATCGTCAAGGGTGTCCACTTCTTGATGAAGAAGAACAAGATCACCGAGATCGACGGCTACGGGGTGTTCACCGACGCCAAGACCATCACCGTCGGCGACCGGGTCATCACGTTCGACAACGTCATCATCGACACCGGTTCCACCGTGCGGCTGCTGCCGGGTGTCGAGCTGTCCGAGAACGTGGTCACCTACGAGACCCAGATCCTCACTCGTGAGCTGCCCGGTTCCATCGTGATCGTCGGAGCCGGCGCCATCGGTATGGAGTTCGGCTACGTTCTGGCCAACTACGGCGTCGACGTCACCATCATCGAGTTCATGGACCGGGTGTTGCCCAACGAGGACGCCGACGTCTCCAAGGTCATCGCCAAGGAATACAAGAAGCTCGGCGTCAAGATCCTCACCTCCACCGGAGTGCAGACGGTCACCGACAACGGCGACGACGTGGTGGTCACCTATAAGGATGCCAAGGGCGCCGATGGTTCGGTCACCGTTGACAAGGTGCTCATGTCGGTCGGTTTCGCCCCACGCGTCGACGGCTTCGGTCTGGAGAAGACGGGGGTGGCGCTCACCGACCGCGGAGCCATCGCGATCGACGACTACATGCGCACCAATGTCGACGGTATCTACGCGATCGGTGACGTGACCGCCAAGCTGCAGCTGGCCCATGTCGCGGAGGCTCAAGGTGTGGTGGCCGCCGAGACGATGGCCGGTGCCGAGACGATGACACTGGGCGACTACCGGTTCATGCCGCGCGCCACGTTCTGTCAGCCGCAGGTCGCCTCGTTCGGCCTGACCGAGGCGCAGGCCAAGGACGAGGGTTACAGCGTCAAGGCCACCCAGTTCCCGTTCTCGGCCAACGGCAAGGCGCAGGGCCTGGCCGCGACGGCCGGCTTCGTCAAGCTGATCACCAACGCCGACACCGACGAGCTGCTCGGTGGACATCTGGTGGGCGACAACGTCTCCGAGATGCTGCCGGAGCTGACCCTGGCCCACAAATGGGATCTGACCGCCAAGGAACTGGCGCGCAATGTGCACACGCACCCGACCCTGTCGGAGGCGTTGCAGGAAACCTTCCACGGCGCGATCGGACACATGATCAACCTGTGAGACCTGCCGGTCCGCACAAGAACCCCACCGATGGTCCGGGGCATCGCAGCACTGTCGATGCCCGGGGCATATCGGTGGGGTTTGTGACATGACCAGCCGCCTCTGGGTACCGCCCTGGCCCCTGGATGTGCGCGCCACCGTCGACGGTCTGCACCGCGGCTCGGGTGACCCCTCGATGCGGTACGCGCCGGACGGATCGATCTGGCGGGCCTCGTATACCCCTGACGGCCCCGGGACGTTACGACTTCAGTCCGGTCCCGACGGCGTGCGTGGCACCGGTTGGGGGCCGGGTGGGGAGTGGCTGGTCGAGCGTTTTCCCGAAGTCCTTGGTGCACTGGATAATCCGGAGGAACTTGTCGCCGATGATCCGGTGGTTGCGGCGCTGGTGCGGCGGGGACGCGGCTACCGGATCGGCCGCACCGGCCGGGTGTGGGAGGCGCTGGTGCCGGCCATCCTCGAACAGAAGGTGGTGAGCACCGAGGCGTGGCGGGCGTGGCGATACTTGTTGCGGCGCTTCGGCGAACCCGCACCCGGGCCGGTCGCCGAGTCGATGCGGGTGCCGCCCCCGCCGCAGGTGTGGGCACGGATCCCGACGTGGGAGTGGCATCGCAGCGGCATCGAACCGGTTCGGATGCGCACCATCCGCGGGGCGACGTCGATGGATGCCGAACGCCACCCCGACAAGCTGACGGTGCTGCGCGGGGTGGGTCCGTGGACGGCGGCCGAAACCCGGATGCGCGCCGTCGGCGACGCCGACGCGGTGCCGGTGGGCGACTTCCACATCCCGAAGGTGGTGGGGCAGACGCTTGCCGGCACTCCCGTCGACGACGCCGGGATGCTTGAACTTCTCGAACCCTTTGCCGGACAACGCGGTCGGGTCGTGCGGCTGTGTGTGCGGTACGGTACATGGCCGCAACGCAAGGGCCCCCGCATGTCGGTGCGCGACTACCGGTCGCTGTAGGCGCGTCACCTCACGCGTGCGCGAACTGGGTCCGGTACAGCTGCGCGTAGCGGCCGTCACGTTCGAGCAGGTCGGGGTGGGTGCCACGTTCGACGACGCGCCCGTCCTCGACGACGACGATCTCGTCGGCGGCCCGGATCGTGGACAACCGGTGCGCGATCACCAGTGATGTCCGCCCGGCCAGCGCTTCGGCGAGCGCGTCGGCGACCTCTGCCTCCGACGTCGAGTCCAGGTGCGCGGTGGCCTCGTCGAGGATCACGACGGCCGGTTTCGCCAGCAGCAGCCGGGCGATCGTCAGCCGCTGTCGCTCGCCACCCGATAGTCGGTATCCGCGTTCTCCGACAACGGTTTCCAGGCCGTTCGGCAACATCCGCACCAGGTCGTCGAGCCGGGCCCGCCGGAGTGCGGTCCACAACTCGTCCTCGGTGATGTCGGGCCTGGCCAAGGTCAGGTTCGCGCGGACGGTGTCGTGGAACAGGTGTCCGTCCTGGGTCACCATCCCGACAGTGCGATGCACCGAGGTGCCGGTCAGTTCGCGGACGTCGACGCCGTTGAGGGTCACCGATCCGGAATCGACGTCGTACAACCGGGTGGCCAGCGACGCGATAGTCGACTTGCCGGCGCCCGAACTGCCGACGAGCGCGACCATCGTGCCGGCCGGAACGCTCAGGTCGACGTTGTGCAGGATCTGTGTGCCGCCCCGGCTGTCCAGTTGCGCGACCTCTTCCAGCGAGGCGAGCGACACCTTGTCGGCCGCCGGGTAGGTGAACGACACATCGGCGAAACGCACCGAGACACCGTCCCCGACACCGGGTACGTCGATCGCGCCGAGCTTGTCCTGGATCAGCGGTTCGAGGTCGAGGACCTCGAAGACCCGCTCGAAACTCACCAGTGCGCTCATGATCTCGACGCGGGCGTTGGCCAGCGCGGTGAGCGGCGCGTACATCCGGGTCAGCAGCAGTGCCAGTGAGACCACGGCACCGGCCGAAAGATGCTGGTGCACGGCGAACCATCCGCCGAGTCCGTACACCAGCGCCAAGGCGAGCGCGGACACCAGCATCAGTGCGCTGTAGAAGTAGCTCTGCAGCATGGCCTGCCGAACTCCGATGTCGCGCACCGCATCCGCCCGGTTGGCGAACTCGGCCGATTCGCGGTCGGGACGGCCGAACAATTTCACCAGGGTGGCGCCGGGTGCCGAGAACCGCTCGGTCATCTGCGTGGACATCCGGGCGTTGTACTCGGCGCTTTCGCGGGCCAGTCCCGCCATTCGCCGGCCCATCCGCCGCGCGGGCAGCACGAACACCGGCAGCAGGACGAGCGTGAGCAGGGTGATCTGCCAGCTGATCGCCAGCATCACCGCCAAGGTCAGGACGAGTGTGACGACGTTGGACACCACCCCGGACAGGGTGTCGCTGAAGGCGCGTTGCGCGCCTATCACGTCGTTGTTGAGGCGGCTGACCAGCGCGCCGGTACGGGTGCGGGTGAAGAAGGCGACCGGCATGCGCTGCACGTGGTCGAAGACGGCGCGGCGCAGATCCAGGATCAACCCTTCGCCGATGTTGGCCGACAGCCAGCGGGCGCCGATGCCGGTGACCGCCTCCGCGACCGCGATCAGCGCGATCAGCACCGACAGGCCGATAATCGTGCCACCCGCCGCCGGGTCGGCGTCGGTGATCAGGTTGACCACCCGCCCCGCCAGAAGCGGGGTGATCACGGTGAGGACCGCGAGCAGCACCGACAGCGCCAGGAACACGACGATCCGGCGCAGGTGCGGGCGGGCGAAGCCGCCGATACGACGCATGGTGACCCGCCGGTCCGTCGTGTCGGTCGGGCGTGCTCGGCGGCCGCGTCGTCCGCCGCCTCCTGCTTCGTGGGCGGGGTCGTGGGCGGCCTTGTACATGACGTCCCACGCCACGGATTCCATGCTCATCGGCTGACCTCGTTTCTGTTCATGACATAGAGTTCACTTCATCAAGTGCACTTGACGTCAAGAGGTGATGGCGGTGGGCGAGGTCGCTGCGGAGGGAATCTGGCTGAAGCCGGGTCAGGTGGCCCGGCGCGCGGGTGTGGCGGTCTCGACGTTGCACTACTACGAGGAGTTCGGGCTGATCAGCAGCCGGCGGACTTCGGGAAACCGCCGGGAGTATCGCCGCGACACGCTGCGCCTGGTCGCGTTCATCCGGGCATCGCAGACGCTGGGCATCCCGCTGGCACGGATCAAGGCCGCGCTCGACGATCTGCCGCACGATCGGCCGCCCACCAAACGGGACTGGGCTCACCTGGCCGCGGATTGGCGGGCCGACCTCGATCAGCGCATCGAGCGGTTGATCGCGTTACGTGACAATCTGGCCGACTGCATCGGGTGCGGGTGTCTGTCGCTCACATCGTGTCCGTACACCAACCCCGGAGATGCGCTCGGCAGGGAGGGACCGGGAGCCCGCAGGCTTCTGCCCGAGACCGCGTGTCCGAGTGGTCCCGACTGTGCCGATCCGGCGCTCCGATCGTGTACCTGATGCCCAGGGGATCGGCCGGGCAGGGTGGATCGGCCGGGCAGGGTGGATCGGCCGGGCAGGGTGGATCGGCCGGGCAATGGCACCCGGCGGTCGGCGCGCGGCGCCGCACGTGGCGGCCCTGCATTCATCGGCGGAAATTCCGCCGATACCCCCTGCGTCTGCCGTCTGCCGGAATATAACGCGCCATTGCCCGACCCGTCTCCCCGGATTGCATCGATCTGAAATCACCTGAGTGAAAACTGATCGTGTGGTAAGTAAACACTATCAGTGGACATCTGTCCAGACCTCCGGGTACGGACAGAATTGGCAATGACGAAGTTCGTTACTCGATGCGCAGCAATACAGAATAGTGAATACTATTCTGTATGGGTATCCGGGATCGGGACTTTCGACTCTATATGCCATCGTGGTAGGTAATTGTATTCGGCCACAGTGAAACTCGCGTATATATGCGAACTCGGACATACCTGCGAGGGCCCGCGATGTCCGGCCCGTCACCGGCGGCGCAGCCGTGCTGTGCCGCAGGCTATCGCGAACATCGCCACGGCGACACCGCCGCTGTAGGCGATCGCGCCGTTGATTCCCCAGGGCGGCATCAATACGATCGCCTGACCGGTGCCGTAGACGCCGTTGAGGAACGGCATATATCCCTGAATTGTGTACCCGTTGGGAATCAGCGCGATCGTGTTCTCCACGATGTACACCCAGCCGAGCAGGATCGCCACCGACGCCGCCGGATTCCCCACCACCGCGGCCACGCCGAGGGAAATTCCCACGGCCGAGACGGCGTACACGGGGATCGTGAGAACGAACCGCAGCCCGTCCGCCGACAGCAGATCGACATCGCCGTACACGGTCGGATAGAAGGTGGGCAGTGCGATCATCGTCAACGCGGCCAGTGTGACGGTGCACACCGCCGCCCCCACCCCATAGAACACCCAGCGGGCGGCCACGCCCGTCCAGGACCGCGGAAACAGGATGCGGCCGAGATCCCCGAGATCGCCGCGATCGGCGGTGGCCTGTGTGTATGCGGCCACACAGCACCACACGGTGACCGTGAACGTGAGAATCCAGTACACCGAGTTGGTGGTGCCCACGGGCACCACCTCGACATCGCCGGAGACCTTCGAGAAGTGTTCGGACACGGTGGCCACGACGACGGTGACCACCAGAGGCAGCAGGACGGCGCCGGGCAGCACCACCCCGAGCAGGACACTGCGGCGTCCGCCCGTGCGCACCCGCTCCGCGTTCACCGCGCGCCGCAGCTGACCGAGTGCGGCCGGCATCACCGGATCTCCCCGATCGTGCTCAGGTAGGCGTCCTCGAGTGAGGCGTGACCGTCGATGAACTCGTCCACGCCCGCATCGGCGACGATCCGGCCGCCGTCGACGACGGCCACCCGATGACCGCTGCGCCGTACCTCGTCGAACAGGTGTGAGGCGACCAGAACGGATCGGCCGTCGGCGGCGAGGTCGGCGAGCAGCCCGCGCATCCAGCGAATACCCATGATGTCCAGTCCGTTCAGCGGTTCATCGAGAATCAGGGTCGGTGCGTCACCGAGGAGCGCGCCGGCGATACCGAGGCGCTGCCGCATCCCCAGCGAGTATCCCGTGACCGGCCGGTCGGCGGCCGAGGTCAGCCCGACCGCCTCCAGCACGGCCCCGACCCGGGCAGGGTTGATTCCGGAAGCCGTTGCCAGCCAGCGCAGATGACGGACGCCGGTGTGGCCGGAGTGGAAACCGTCGGGGTGCAGGTGGGTGCCGATCTGGGCGAGCGGGCGCGGGGCCCGGGCGAGCGCGGCGCCGTTCACCGAGATCGTGCCCGCCGACACGGGCACGATCCCGGCGATCGCGCGCAGCAGCGTCGACTTGCCGGCCCCGTTGCGGCCCAGCAGGTAGGTGACCTCGCCGCCCGCCACCCTCAGGCTGGCCTCGCGCACGATCTCACGGCCCGCCAGCCGAATACTGACCCGATCGATCTCGATCCCCGGCGAGAGCGCGCCGGTCACCGATTGCAGTAGATGTTGAGTCCCACCGCCTTGACGCCGCTGCACAGCGACGTGGCCGACAGCTTCCAGTTGCCGTCGAGCTTCTTGAATTCGATGGTCATCCGGATCGTCGGCCGGCCCGACGAACCGCTGTTGAGGGTGGCGGTCGCGCTGTTGCCCTGCTGGCGCAGCGGTCCGGTGAGGTTGTGCCAGCCCAGCGGCGGCCGGAACAGGCCCAGCCGGTACACCGTCTTGGGTACCACCACCGCGTTCATGCCGCCTTCGACATTCGCCGCCTTGGCCTTATCGGAGGCGTTGGTGGCCACCAGGAACGTGACGATGTTGCCGAGATCGGTGAGCGAGGGCGTGGCCGAGGTCACCCGGTAGTCGGCGGGCAGCGTGCCGGAGGGTGTACGCACCGTCGGTGCCGCGGATGCCACGCCGGTCGTGCCGACCAGCGCGGTCGCGGCGGTGGCGGTGAGAATGGCAACCGCGGCAGTCGATGTGGTAATCGCTGGGTGGGTATTCATGTGTCTCCCCTTGAATCTGATTGTGGATGGGTCGGTGAAAGGTCATCAGTGAAAGCCATCAGTGAAAGGTCAATGCCGAGAAGGTCAGTGCCGAAAAGGTCAGTGCCGAAAAGGTCAGTGGTGGGCGGTGGCGCGGGACAGGCGCAGGGTGATCTCGCAGTCGCCCTCGGGTGCCGGGGCCACGTGTACCCCGTACTGGCCCGGCAACACCGGTGAGCTCGCCTCGATCGCGTATTCCACGGCGCCGCGGGCGATGCCGCGGGCGATCTCCGGGTGGGTCGCCCCGATCTGCCGAAGCGGGCACGAGCACATGGTGATCTCGTGGGTACCGAAGGCGCTCATCATATTCGACACCTTGAAGCCCAGCATGCGCAGCGCTTCGGCGGTGACCGTGGCGGGATCGGGAACCAGGGCCGGATCGGTGGTGGTCACCGGCTGAGTGTGCGCGGCACCGGCGAGGACCCGCGCCGCCCACTGCCGTCCGGCCAGCGCGCCGGTCTGCTCCCGTTCGGTGGTCGAACCACCGAGATGGCCGAGCAGGATGTTCAGCAGGTCGTCGACGGCCAGTTCGTTGACGGCGACGTAGCCGGTGCGCGGCCGGCCCGCGGACTCCGAGCGCAACTGCACCGCAGTCGCCTTGCCGTCGTCGACGAGGTTGCGCAGGTGGAAGCGGGCGGTGGTGACGTGCACCCCGACCTGCTGTGCTACCTGCGCGGCGGTGACCGGCCCGTCGGCGACCCGCAATACCCCGAGAACGGTAGCCCGCGGATCACCGGATATGCTGGGACTCATTACGATCCGCTTGATTCGAGCACAACCAGGGTGGCGACGGCGTCGGTGTCGGCGTGCAGCGAATGAACTACCTTGGCATCGACGTGCACCGCGGAACCGGGCTCGAGCACGATGCTCGCGTCCCCGATGGTGAAGTCGATGCGACCGGTCTGTCCGAACACCAAGATCGGTTTGCCGGCCCGATGATCGGGCATGGTCTGGCCGGCACGGAAGGCGAGCCGGATGACGATGACGTCCTCGTTGCGCCACATCATCGAGATATCCGGCCGGGCCGAATCCACGGACGACCCGTCGAGCGCGTTCAGTCCGGTGATCTCGGTGAACGGTGCCGTTTCGGTCATCACACACCGTCCTTGGCTGCCACGATCTCGATGGCGGCCAGATTGTCGCGGTACTTGGTGAAGGTGGCGCGCATTCCGAGAATCCGCTTGCGGGCCTTGGGATTGCGAATCACGTTGCCGACGAAGCGGAGGGTGCGCAGCACGCCCTCGTCGGCGATGACGCGACGCGGTTCGAGCAGTGCCATCGGCGCGAAGGCCACCTTCTCAACGGTGAATCCGTTGTCGGTGAACAGCTTTCGCCACTCCTGCTCGGTGAGCGGGCGGGCGTTGACCTTGATGGAGCGGGCCAGCGACTTGCGGATCTCGGTCTTCTGATCGTCGGACAGGGTGTCGGGGTTGAGCGCGAGCTCGTGGATCGCGTACCGCCCGCCCGGGCGCAGCACCCGGTGCGCCTCGGCGACGATCTGTGCCTTGGCGCGGTCGGACTGCATCGTCAGCATGGCTTCGCCGACGACGGCGTCGGCCGAGGAGTCGTCCAGGCCGGTGGCGGCGGCGTCGGCCTGGACCACACGGCCACGATCGCCGACGGCCTGTGAGGTGAGGGCGACCGCCGCCGGATCGGCTTCGACGCCGATGTAGCCGGCGGGGTTGCGTCCGAGGATCGACACCGCGGTCTTGCCGAGACCGGGTGCCAGTTCCACCACTTCGGCGCCGCCGAGACGGGCGTCGTCGAGGAGCTGTTCGGTCAGTGCCAGACCGCCCGGGCGCAGGACCCGCTTGCCGAGCCGGGCGAGCAGCCAGTGGCCGGGCATGTCCTCGGGTTTGCGGCCCGCCAGCGGGAGGTCCGCCGTTGCTGTGTGGGTGCCGGGTGTGTTGCTGCCGGATGTATGGGTGTCGCCCATGGTGCGCTCCCTGGTGTGGGGTGGAAGGGCCTCCATATTTAGAGGATTTAAACTACTCTAAATCATCTAAGTGCGGGTTGTCATCCTCCGAATTTCGACAGACCGGTCACAGCGACGGCCGGCCACCGGTCCGTGACATCTGTGCCGGACCGGGCCGCCGCACCCAATCCGGCCGGCGCGTCGGCGCGGTGCGGACAGCGGTGTGCGCGTAGCGGCCTGCCCGCCTTGCCGCGGGTCATGATCCGGCCGTCACCGTCCAGGGCGATCGCGTGATCGCCGACCGGAATCCACTGCGGGGAGGCGGTGTCCGCGGCCGGACTCATCGACGCGTATCCCGCTGGATGCGCAGCGTCCCGATGGTGGTGGCCAGGGAATCGTATTGCCCCACAAGGAGCGTGAACGCGATCAGCCGCGACTCGTCGAGGTGCCGGACCAGCGCCGACCAGGCCGCGTCATCGATGTCATGGGTGCCGACCAACTGATCGACGGCCCGCAGCATCGAGCGTTCGCGGTCGCCCCAACCGGCGTCGGCGCCCTCGAGGATGTCGGCGAACTCGGCCTCGGTGATGCCTGCCCGAGCGCCGAGCCGGCGGTGGTGGTCGAGCTCGTAGTCGCAGCCGCGGAGATGGGCCACGCGGATGATGATCATCTCGGTGTCCTTGCGGGACAGCTTGCCGAAGGGCATCATCCGTGAACTGAAGTACAGCCATCCGCGGAACAGGCCCTTGGAGCGGCCCAGCGTCGAGAAGATCCTGGCGTCGTCGACGCCGATGACCCGGGCCGCCGCCTGTGAGAACGCCCAGTTGAACGGCCCGAGTTGCCAGAAGCCGCCCGGTGGGATGCGAGGTGTGCTCATGGGGGTCACCGTAGCCGACGGTGGTGATGTGAACCCGCCGCCGACGCGGCCCCCGGGCGACTCATACCCCCGACGTTCGCGCCCCGGACGACGACCGGGTGACAGCCCGACGTCGGATGCGGGAGCGGCCCGACGCCGATGGGCAATCGTGGTGCCGGCAGCTACGATGGACAAGTCATGTGTCGGCCGAAGGGATCACAGATGAGCGCAGTGCGAAACGGACGTGCCGCCAGGTTCGGGGCCGGCTTGGCCGCCGCGGCTCTGGTGACCGGCGGGCTGCTGTGGGCTCCCGCCCAGGCGGACGCCGCGAACGGTCCGTACGGGGCCATCGCCTATTCGGGACAGACCAAGCGGTACGGAGTGGCCACCGGAAAATCGACGGCGAAGAAGGCGTCGAAGTCGGCCAAGAGCAAGTGTGCGAACCTCGGCGCGACCGACTGCAAAGTTATCGCCCGGATGAATGACGACTGTGCCGCGGTGGCCGTCAACCCCTTTTCCGGGGTGACGACCTCGGCGAACGCGGGCAATATCCTCGCCGCCCAGCGTGCGGCGCGAGAAGGCACCGCCAACGGGCAGATCGTCGCCTCCGGCTGCGCCACATCCAAAGACCCGTTCTGAGCCGGCTATGGCTGACCACACCCGTCGCGGATGGGGGTGACACGGGCCACTAGTCTTGGATCATGACTGATTCCGAACCGAGAGTTTTCACCCCGAGAGTTTTCACCTCCGTCGATGAGCTGCGCGCCGCCATCGGGACCGACCTCGGGTCGGGTGACTGGCTGGAGATCACGCAGGAGCGGGTCAACGCCTTCGCCGACGCCACAGGTGACCATCAGTGGATCCACGTCGATGTCGAGCGCGCCAAGGACGGACCGTTCGGTGCGACCATCGCCCACGGATACCTCACCTTGTCGCTGCTCCCGGTGATCGCCGGCGGCATCTTTGTGGTCGAGGGCCCCAAGATGGTCATCAACTACGGCGCCAACAAGGTGCGTTTCCCGCACCCGGTTCCGGTCGGCTCCCGCATCCGCGCCAACGCCGTCATCACCTCGGTGGACGAGACCAAGGCCGGGGTGAACGTGGTGGTCACCAACACCGTCGAGATCGAGGGTGTGGAGAAGCCCGCGCTCGTCTCGGAGAACATCCGACTGCTCGTGTACTGAGCCACCTGTTCTCGGCTCCTCGGCCGGGGTGCGAGGTCGGTTGGTGGCGGGGCTCCGAGCTTGGTGCGCCGACGTTGTCGGCTTGCGGGGTTTCGAGGCTCGTCGCTTGCGCTCCTCGCACCTCAACCGGCTGAGGGGTGTGTTGGGTGGTTCGGGGTTTGTCGCTCGGGCTCCTCGTACCTCAGCCGGCTGAGGGGGTGTGTTGGTCAGCAACCGCTGTGGGCGGGTTTGCCTTTGAGTCGGGCGTCGAGCCAGGTCATGGCCGCCGGGTAGCCGGTGGCCACGGCGATGACGTGTTCGCCGAAGACCTCGCGGTAGGTGGCGTCGGCGCCGAGCCGGCATTGATCGCGATAGAGATCGCGGGCGCCGGCGGCGGGGATCCAGAACTCCTGGGCCCCGTTGAAGATGTACAGCGGCACGGCCGATCTCATTCCGTGCATCTTGGTCACCCGGTAGATGTGCCGGGCAGTGGCCGAGTGGAACGGATCGGGGTCGTTGGTCATGAGCTGTGCGGGCCAGAAGGTGCCGCCGGCCAGCATCGCAGGGATCGAGCACACGTTCTTGAGTGGTGAGGTCGCCAACCATTGCGCGACATGGTTGGTCATGGGCAACAACTCGGTGCGCTCACGGGCGATCCCGAACAGCGCGGCATGGAACAGGCCGGTGGCGAGATTGGCGTTCATGCTGCCCGCCAGCATCTGGAAATCGGCGGGCACCCCGCCGAGCGCCGCCCCCACCAGCCGCGAGGTGAGTTCGGGTGCGTAGGTTTTGGCCAACAACGCCGCGCCCTTGGTGGCGATGGCGCCGCCGGAGTAGCCGAACATGCCGATTCGGCTGTGGCCGAACGCATCCGCGTCATACGTGGAGACGGCGCGGATCGAGTCGAGGATGATGTGCCCGGCCACGGTCGGTTCGGCGTAGGCCATCCGTGGCCCCTGGTGGTCGGGGATCAGCACCGTGTACCCACGGTCGAGCGCGAGTTGTGTTGTGGGCGGAACATAGTCGGTCGGATTGGTGGCGGCGCTGATGCCGCCGGCCAACGTGACGCCCGGTGTGCACGCCGCACCCAGGGCATCGATGGGAATGTTGTTGACGACGATCGGGCGCGGACCACGACCCGTCCACGCCTTGCGCGGCACCAGGACCGTCGCCGTACCGAACGACGGCCGGCCCGTCGCGTCCCTGGTCGCGAACTTGACCTGCCGCGCCGACCGGATCGGCATGATGGCCTCCTGCGTCGCGGTGCGGGTGATGTCGCGGGAGGCGATCAATCGGCCGGGTTTCATCGTGGCCAATGCCGGTGACCAGCGATCGAAGAACGGGTCGCCGGTGGGGGTCGGAAGGGTGGCCTCGCGCAACTCCTGCACCCGGTGGCCGAATCCCGGTGCCACGGCGCGCTGCGGAATGGTTGTCAGCCTCGGATACGGGGGCGCGGGGATGGTGCCGTCGATCGCGCGCGGGATCTGTTCCGGTATCCCCATCACGGTGAACGGTTCGGCCGTGGCAGGGCCGGTGGCCGTGCCCGCGAGCACACCCACGACAAGCGCTGCGACAACGGCTGATCCAGCGCGGCGCCGACGGACGGGACCGCCGGTCGATCGCCGATGCCGCCGGCCCGGCGGACCTCCCACTGCGAAGCGAACCACCATACGGGCAGAGCTTACGACGAGCTGTCGGCACCGTCCGGTGAATGCGTGTCGTCCAACCGATGGAAATTGCCGGGTGAGCCGTTCAGCGGCGCGATGACCTGTGCGTATGGTCAACGGGCCCCACTCCCGGCGGGAAGGCGGACGACATGAATCTGATGCGAGGCAAGTCGGTGGCGGACGCACCATCGTGTGGGGCTGTACGACGCGGCCACGATACTGACGCGCCTCAACCGGTGTGGCGGGGGCAGTCGTTCGGGGCCGGTTTCCCGCGCAGGCGGTCGTCGAGCCAGGTGATCGCGTCGGGGTAGCCGGTCACCGTGGCCAGGAAGTGCTCACCCGGAACCTCGCGGTAGGTGACATCGGCGCCAAGCCGGCATTGTTCGGCGAACAGATCACGGGTGCCGGCGGGCGGGATCCAGAATTCCTGCGCGCCCTGGTAGACGTACAGCGGTACCACCGACTTCTTGTCGGCCATCTTGGTGATCGCGTAGATGTGCTCGGCGACAGGTGAATTGAACGGGTCGTTGTCGTTGGACAGCAGCTGCGCGGGCAGGAAGGTGAGCCCGCCCAGAATGCCCCAGGTCGCGCAGCCGTCCTTGAGTGGCGAGGTGACCAGCCACTGCGCCGCGTTGTTGGCCAGAGTGAGCAGTTCAGGACGTTCGCGGGCCAGCCCGAACATCGCCTCGTGGAACAGGCCGGTCGCCAGGTTGGCGTTCATACTGGCGGTCAGGATCCGGTAGTCGGCGGGTACCCCGCCCATCGCGGCCCCCACGAGGCGGGGTGCGATGTCGGGCGCGTACTCGCCGGCGAGCCGGGTGGCCCCGTTGGTGGCGATCGCGCCGCCGGAATAGCCGGTCATCGCCACCTTTGATTCGCCGAAGGATTGTCTGTCGTAGTCAGATACGGCTCTGACGGAGTCCAGGACGATGTGTCCGGCGGTGGTGGGTTCGGCGTAGGCCATCCGCGGTCCCTGATGATCAGGGACGATCACCGCATATCCGCGGTGCAAGGCCAGCTGGGTGGTCGGCGGAAAGAAGTCGCTGGTGTTGGTGTCACCGCTGAAACCATGGGCGAGGGTGTAACCCGAGGTGCACTTGGTGCCCATCGAATCGATCGGCAGATTGTTGATCAGGATCGGGCGCGAACCGCGGCCGGTCCAGCGGGTGCGGGGTGTGATGACCGTGGCGGTGCCGAAGGACGGTTGGCCCAGGGCGTCGGTGCTCACGAACTTGAGCTGGCGCGCGGACTGGATGGGTACCGTCACCAGCGGGGCCGCGACCGCGGTGACATCACGGGACCGCAGAACGGTGCCCGGCTTCTTGCCCTTCAGATTCGTCGGCCACACGTCGAAGAACGCGTCACCGACCGGTGACGGCAGGATCGCCGCCCGCAGTTCCAGCACGCTGTGCGGATAGCCGGGTGCCTTCGCCCGGTCGGGAATCGTGGTCAGTCGTGGGTAGGGTGCGGGCGGGATCACCGAATCGATCGTCTCGGTGACCTGCTCGGGTACCGGGCGCATGTTGGGCGGAACCGCGGAAACGGTGGTGGCCGCCGATGTCCACAGCGCCGACGCCGCCAGGATCACTCCGGCAGTCTGCACGAACCCCAACCGCACGAACCCCGACCGCACGAACCCACATCGTGGAAACCGTGCCGAGCTACGGCGCATACGGCCTCCTATCCCTGTGGAGCCACGTGAGAGAGCGAAGTGGTGTGAGGTCGAACGCTATTGGCTCGCATCGGGGTAGGCGGCCGAAACGCCCGATCGGTTACAAAGCTGTGACGCTGAGCGTCAGGCCGGCCCGTGTACTCAGCTCATGTACGGGGAGACGCTGCTGCGGTGTTCGTGCACACGCAGCGTCGAGCCGAGTGGCGGGAACGCGCGCTGGGTGCAGTTGACGCGTTCGCAGACGCGGCAGCCGGCCCCGATCGGGGTGATGCTGGCCTGCGGACCGATCTCCAGGCCGTCGGAGTAGATGACACGGCCGGCGTGCCGCAGTTCGCATCCCAGTCCGATCGCGAACGTCTTGCCGGGCTGGCCGTAGCGGGTTGCGCGGCGTTCCACGGTGCGCGAGACCCAGAAGTAGTCACGGCCGTCGGGCATCTCGGCGATCTGGGTGAGGATCTTGCCGGGGGAGGCGAACGTCTCGTACACCGCCCACAGCGGGCAGGTACCGCCGCTGGACGAGAAGTGAAAGCCGGTGGCCGACTGACGTTTGGACATATTTCCCGCGCGGTCGACGCGGACGAACGAGAACGGGATGCCGCGCAGATTTGGGCGCTGCAAGGTGGAGAGCCGATGGCAGATCGTCTCGAACGAGACCGCGTAGAACGACGACAGGCGTTCGATGTCGTAGCGGAAATCCTCTGCTGCGCCGTGAAATTGGCTGTAGGGGAGAATTGCTGCGGCGGCGAAGTAGCTGGCGAGTCCGGTCAGTGCGAGCGCTCGAGAGGTGTTGTCGGAGAAGGTGCCTTCGCGGACGAGGCCGCCCAGGAGATCGCCGAACTCGAGGTAGGCCAGTTCGGCGGCGAGCCGGAAGGTGCGCTGGCCCGCGGACAGCGCGTTGGAGATGTCGAGTCTGCGGGTCTCGGGATCGAAGTGGTGCAGTACGTGATCCCCCATGTCGACGCGGGTGACGATCGCGACGCCGTGCACATCGCTCAGCCGCTGGGCGATCCCGCGGCGGATGTCGGCCGAATGCATGCGCATCCGGGTGGTCATCTCCTCGGCGGCCATGTCGAGCTCGTGGATGTAGTTGCGGCGCTGATAGAAGTAGTCGCGCACCTCCTCGTGGGGTGCGGTGATGGAGCCGCGCATGCTGCGGTCGCCGCGTTCGTCGGTGGCGGCGGCGAGCTGGTCGGTGGCGATGCGGTAGCGCCGGTGCAGGTTCACCATCGCCTGGGCCATCGCCGGATGTGAGGCGACCAGGCCGCTGATGGCCTGGGCGTCGGTGGCCTCGGCGGGCGCGTCGACGTCGTCGTCGAAGAGCGCCTCGCGCAGTTCGGCGATCAACCGCATGTCGTCCTGGGCGTCGAAGAAGCCGTCGTCGATACCGAATCGTTCTGTGATCTTGGCGAGCACCTTGGCGGTCATCGGCCGGGCGTCGTGCTCGATCTGGTTGAGGTAGGACGGCGAGATGCCGAGCGCCGCGGCCAGCGCGACCTGCGAGAGCCCCTGTTCGGATCGGAGCCGCCGCAGGCGTGCGCCCACGAACGGCCGGGGTGTCGTGGTCCGGCCGATCCCGCTCGCGGCGGGTGCCCGGTGTGTCCGGGACGGCTGTGTCCGGGGCATCGCGCGTCAGCCCCGTCCCGGTGCGGATGGATCCGGCCGCGGGCCGTCGGCGGGTGAACCGCCGGATACCCAAGCGTGATTCTGCTCACACGATGGGTGAGCGGCACACGGAATAGGGGTTACCCGCCGGTAAGAAGTGGGCCCGGAGTGTGCCGGAGTGCACGTCACCAAAATCCCAGTACGCGCGTACTTTTTTGTTGTCACAGCCGTCGGTTTCACATCTAAAGCTTCGCAAATTTTGCAAAATTCCGCATGATTGTGGCTCGGATTCACATCCTCTAGGGGTTTGACCTGCGGGTTTTTGTTATGGCAACCTCGGTTCAGACACCACCGGCGCCTCACCGAAGATTCGCAAATCGAACGGACAGTGCGGCGTCGACCGTCTCCTCAGGCAAGCGGCTCGCGAGAGCCGATCGCAGGACATTGAGAAAGCGAAGTAGGCAATGAGCAACGTCGGAAAGCCCCGCACAGCCGCCGAAATCCAGCAGGATTGGGACACCAACCCCCGCTGGAAGGGCATCACCCGTGACTACACCGCCGAGCAGGTCGCAGAACTGCAGGGCAACGTCATCGAGGAGCACACCCTCGCTCGCCGCGGCGCCGAGATCCTCTGGGAGGGTGTCACCAAGGGCGACGACAGCTACATCAATGCTCTGGGTGCCCTCACCGGCAACATGGCCGTGCAGCAGGTTCGCGCCGGCCTGAAGGCCATCTACCTCTCCGGCTGGCAGGTCGCCGGCGACGCCAACCTCTCGGGCCACACCTACCCCGACCAGTCGCTGTACCCGGCCAACTCGGTCCCCAGCGTCGTCCAGCGCATCAACAACGCTCTCCTGCGTGCCGACGAGATCGCCCGCGTCGAGGGTGACACCTCGGTCGACAACTGGGTCGTGCCGATCGTGGCCGACGGCGAAGCCGGCTTCGGTGGCGCACTCAACGTCTACGAGCTGCAGAAGGCCATGATCAAGGCCGGCGCCGCCGGTACCCACTGGGAAGATCAGCTCGCCTCGGAGAAGAAGTGCGGCCATCTCGGTGGCAAGGTGCTCATCCCCACCCAGCAGCACATCCGCACCCTGACCTCGGCCCGTCTGGCCGCCGATGTCGCCAACACCCCCACCGTGGTCGTCGCCCGCACCGACGCGGAGGCCGCCACCCTGCTGACCTCCGATGTGGACGAGCGCGACCGTCCGTTCCTCGACGGCACCCGCACCTCCGAGGGCTTCTACGGCATCAAGAACGGCATCGAGCCCTGCATCGCCCGTGCGAAGGCATACGCTCCCTACGCCGACCTGATCTGGATGGAGACCGGCAAGCCCGACCTGGAGCTGGCCCGCAAGTTCGCCGAGGCCGTCAAGTCGGAGTTCCCCGACCAGCTCCTGGCCTACAACTGCTCGCCTTCCTTCAACTGGAAGCAGCACCTGGACGACGACACCATCGCCAAGTTCCAGAACGAGCTCGGCGCGATGGGCTTCAAGTTCCAGTTCATCACCCTGGCCGGCTTCCACGCCCTCAACTACTCGATGTTCGATCTGGCCTACGGCTACGCCCGCAACCAGATGAGCGCCTACGTCGATCTGCAGGAGCGCGAGTTCGCCGCCGAGGAGCGCGGGTACACCGCCACCAAGCACCAGCGTGAGGTCGGTGCAGGCTACTTCGACCGCATCGCCACCACCGTGGACCCCAACACCTCGACCGCCGCGCTCAAGGGCTCGACCGAAGAGGGCCAGTTCCACTAGGAACCGGCGACCAGAACTGCCGACGTCGCGTCGAGGTCGAATGCCTACCGATTGCGACGTGACGCCCAGCCGACAGCGCCGGGGTGGGCGGGAGCTTCCCGCCCACCCCGGCGCTGTCATATCCGCCGCCGTCCCGGCGGCCGGTGCGGGCATTCCCGTCTCGTCCGCCGGCACCGAATTGTCTTGTAGCGAGGAGTCACCGTGACACCCCAGGCGATCAGCAGGGTCGGCGTGATCGGGGCCGGCCAGATGGGTGCCGGTATCGCCGAGGTTTGCGTGCGCGCGGGCACCGACGTGCTGGTATACGAGAAGACGCCCGAACTCGCCGCCGCCGGTCGGATGAGAATTCTCGATTCGCTGGGCCGGGGGGTATCCAGCGGCAAACTCACCGAGCGCGAACGTGATCAGGCCTCATGCCGGTTGACGTTCAGCTGTGATCTGGGCGATTTCGCCGACAGACAACTCGTCATCGAGGCGGTGGTGGAGGACGAGGGCGTCAAGACCGCCCTGTTCGCCGAACTCGACGCCACCGTGGCCGATCCCGAGGCCGTGCTCGCCTCGAGCTCGTCGTCCATCCCGATTCTCAAGCTGGGCATGGCCACCGCCGCCCCGGGCCGTGTGATCGGCATGCACTTCTTCCACCCGGTGCCGATGCTGCCGCTCGTCGAATTGGTGGGCACGATGCGCACCTCGGTGCAAACGCGCTCTCGCGCAGAGAGTTTCGCCCACGACGTGCTCGGCAAACAGGTGGTGCATTCCGACGACCGCTCCGGATACATCGTCAACGCACTGCTCGTGCCGTACTTGCTGTCGGCAATTCGTATGACCGAGAGCGGATTTGCTTCCGTCGAGGACATCGACAAAGGTATGACGCTCGGTTGTGCGCATCCGCTGGGGCCGTTGAAACTGGCCGATCTCGTGGGCCTGGACACGGTCAAGGCGATTGCCGAGAAGATGTACGAGGAGTTTCGGGAGCCGCTGTACGCGCCGCCGCCGCTACTGGTGCGCATGGTCGACGCGGGCCATCTGGGCAAGAAGTCCGGCCGTGGGTTCTATGGCTATGGCGTGGGACCCGTCGGTGCGGCACGGTGAAGTCAGCCACATTGCTAGCAGAGCGCTTGCATTTGCTAGCAAAGCGGGCATACATTGGGGATGTCGGAAAAGCACCCACCCGCCCATCCCGCCACTTCGGTAGAGCGCACGAGTATCTGACCCGTGAGTTGAAGGGCATAGGGTAGAGAATCAAAGGAGTTCGACATGACCACTCTCGCCAATCCCCTCTACGCCGTCGTCGGTGCGGGCGACCTCGCTCTCGCCCAGTTCAACGAGGTCGTCGCGTCGCTGCGTGAGCGCACCGAAGCCGCAGGCGAAGACGCCCAGGCCCGCTTCGAGAAGGCCAAGACCCGCTTCGCCGAGCTGCCCGACGAGGTTCCGGCGGGCCTCGAGGAGCTCAAGGGCAAGTTCACCGCGGACGAGGTCAAGGGGCAGGTCGATGCCTACGTCGCGCTGGCCACCTCGGTGTACAACGGTCTGGCCGAGCGTGGCGTCGAGGCCCTCGATCGCCTGCGTACCCAGCCGCTGGTCGCCGAGAACATCGAGCGCGCCGAGAAGGTCTACAACGACGCCGTCGACCTGACCGAGGACGCCCTCGGTGTGGTCTCCACCCAGACCCGCGCCGTCGGTGAGCGCGCCGCCAAGCTGGCCGGCACCGTGAGTGGCAAGACCGTCGACGCCGCCGTGGCCGTCGAAGAGGCCGCCGAGGATGTCGCCGAGCGCCTGGAGGAGGCCGCTGTGGCAATCGAGGACGCCGGCGCCAAGGTCAAGGCCGACGCCGACGAGGTCGCCGACGAGGTCGCCGCCGCCAAGACCCCCGCCAAGAAGGCTCCGGCCAAGAAGGCTCCGGTCAAGAAGGCCGGCCCCGCCGTCAAGTAAGACCGCCAAACATTCAAGCGCCCCTGTGGTTCTCGTGACCACAGGGGCGCTTCATGTTGTCGTGCGCACTTTTTCGAAGACCGGACCTCAGTCCATGGCGGCCACCCGTGCGCGTTCGGCCTCGACATCGAAATCAGCCTCGGGCCAGTCGAGTTCAAGCTTCTCCAGGGCGTCGATGAGCAGTTCGCAGACCGCCAGGCGGGCGAACCACTTCTTGTTGGCTGGAATCAGATGCCAGGGCGCGGCGTCCTGATCGGTCTTGTCGAAGATCGCCTGATACGCCTGCAGGTAGTCGTCCCAGAATCCGCGCTCGTCGATGTCGCCCGGATTGTATTTCCAGTACTTGTCGGGCCTGTCGAGCCGCTCGGTCAACCGCACCCTCTGCTCGTCCTTGGACACCACCAGGGCGCACTTGATGATGGTGGTGCCCGATTCGATGAGCTCTCGCTCGAACCGGTTGATCAACTCGTAGCGACCCGACCATTCGGATTCGGGCACCAGATTGTGCACGCGCACCGGGAGCACATCCTCGTAGTGCGAGCGGTCGAAGATGCCGATGCGGCCGGCCGGGGGCAGCGCCCGGTGAATGCGCCACAGAAAGTCGTGTTCGAGTTCCTCGGCGGTCGGTTTACCGAACCCCTTGATCGCCAGTCCCTGCGGGTCGAGCAGGCCGCCCACATGTCGCACGATGCCGCCCTTGCCCGCGGTGTCCATGCCCTGCAACACCAGCAGCACCGACCGGTTGTCGCCCGCCCGCCCGTTCGCGTAGAGCAGTTCCTGCAGGTCGGCCAGAACCTCCCCGCGTTCGGCGAGCAGTGTTTCGCCGAACGCCTTGTCGCCGTCGAAACCGGGAGTCGACTCCGCGTCGAACTCGGCGATCGGTCCCGTCGCGGTGACCCGAAGCGCCTCTACTGCGGGTTCGTTCCATCCTGGCTTGCGGTGTCGTGACATGTGCATCCCTTCATGTACCGGAATCGATTCTGCTCTCAGGTTCTACCCGCAGACGTGCCGGAGACGCCTCGGCGGGAGCCGCTCACGAGGACGGGGCGGTGGGAATGGCGGGCAGGCCCGGCGGGGCGGCCAGGAACTTCGCACGCGATCCACCCACGGCGACGATCCCCACGATCGAACTCCACACGAACATCGTCAGGTAGTCGACGATCTCCTCTGTGGTTCGGGTCTCTGTGGTTCGGGTCTCTGCGGTTCCGGTGCGCTCGGTCATCCACCAGTCGACCGACCGGGTGACCGACCCGACCAGAGCGTGCGCCCACACCCCGACGCCGGAGGTGTCGGCGGCGCGTTCGGTCAGCCGCGCCGTGATCAGGACGGTGAGCAGTTCGGTGACCAGCTTCTCCGAGTCGGCGCTGATCATCGTGTCGCCGGACTGCGAGGTGAGGGTGAACCGGTATAGGTTCGGTTCGTCGGCGACCGCGCTGACGTACACCTCGATCACCGCTCTGGTCTGCGAGAACTCGTCGGGTTCGGAAAAGTTCTCGGGGTCTGTGGCATTTCCCGTCGCTTCGCTCGCCCCGGTGACATCCCCCGTCGCTTCGCTCGCCCCGGTGACATCCCCCGTCGCTTCGCTCGCCCCGGCGAGCGCCGCGGCCAGCCTGGGCAGGATGATCGATTCGAAGAACCGCGCGGCCATCGCCAGCCGAAGGTCGTTCTTGTCGGTGAAATATCGGTACAGCACGGTCTTGGACACACCCACATGACCGGCGATGTCATCCATGCCGACCTCGGCGCCGAGTTCGCGGATCGCGTCGATCGCGCCGTCGGTCAGTGCCGTGCGCCGGTCGACCCGATGCTGCTCCCAGCGCAGTTTGCGGCCGTCGGTATCGGCGCCCCGTTCGCCCCGGCCGTCGGCGATGGTAGCCGCCAGCGCCTGCTCGATGCCCCGCGTGAGTGCCCCGGCCGCGGATACTGCTGCGCGGGCCGCCGCTGCTGGACTGGGACGGGTGGCCACGTGGCAAGCTTAGACTCCCGTGCGTAAGACTGGACGAATGCGGCCTGTACAGGATGTTCGCCCGGCGCCACCGTCGACGTCGTTTTCCTTCGGTGACAGCACTGCCGACGAACAGCGCCGGCGGGATCTGACGAAGATGAAGATCATCGCGACGAGCTGCCTGGTCGTCGCCGCCGTCATCTACCTGTTCACCCGGTACCTCGAACACCGCGACGGCCAGGACGTCGCGTCCTGGGTGGGCTATGTGCGCGCGGCGTCGGAGGCCGGGATGGTGGGTGCGCTCGCCGACTGGTTCGCGGTGACCGCCCTGTTCCGGCATCCGCTGGGCCTGCCGATCCCGCACACCGCGCTGATCCGCAAGAAGAAGGACGACATCGGGGACCAACTCGGCGGGTTCATCGAGGACAACTTCATGACACCCGCGGTGATCGAGGATCGGGCGTACACGATGGAGCTGCCGCGGCGGCTGTCGACCTGGGTGGCCGACCCCGCCAACTCCCAGCGGATCTCCGACGAGGTGGCCCGGGGGTTCTCCCTGGCATCGGAGATGTTGCGCGACGAGGACGTGGAACGGCTGATCACCCACGCCATCAGATGGGCCGGCGAACCGCAGTGGGCGGCGCCGCTGGGCCGCGTGCTGGAACAGCTGATCGCCGAGGACCGGCTGGAGCCGGTGTTCCAGTTGGCCTGCGACAGGGCACACGACTGGGCGCTGGGCAGTCAGGGACTGATCGACCGGATCGTCGACGAGGACGTGGGTCCGGCATGGAAGCCGAAGTTCGTCAACACCCTGCTGGGCGACCGGATCTACCGGGAACTGGTCGACTTCACCTACAAGGTGCGGGCCGATCCCGGGCATCAGGTCCGGCGGTCGATGCACACCTTCGTCCGCGGATTCGCCGACGACCTCCAGCACGATCCCGAGATGATCGCCCGGTTCGAGACCATCAAGAACGAGCTGCTCGGCCGCGACGAGGTGGGCAACGCGGCATCGACGGCGTGGAAGACCGGCAAGGCGGTCATCGAGCAGATGCTCGACGATCCGAACAGCACCCTGCGGAACTCGCTGGCCGAGGCCGTCGTCCAGCTGGGTGTGCGGGTCCGCGACGATCGGCCGCTGCAGGAAAAGATGAACGGCTGGGTGGCGCGTTCGGCCAAACACGTCGCCGAGAACTACTCGCGCGAGATCATCTCGGTGATCACCGAAACCGTTCGCGGCTGGGACGCCGAGGAGACCAGTCGCAAGATCGAACTCCAGGTGGGCAGGGACCTGCAGTTCATCCGGATCAACGGCACCGTGGTCGGGTCGCTGGCCGGGCTCGCGATCTACACGGTGTCGGTGCTGATCTTCTGATCCGGGAACAGGTGCGGCCGAGTGTGATCGGGTAGGGGGATGACGGAGTCGTTGAGCCACGTCACCGCTGCTTGCATTTGCTAGCACTCCTGCGGATACTGGAGCGTGCGATGAGAAAGCGAGCGTGAGGGCAGTGGCAACGGACGACCCGGCCATCTCGGCGGACGACAGCGGCGACACCGCCGACGGATGTGTTCTGCCGCCCGCCGACGGTACGTCCGGTCCGGTCGATGCCGTCGCGCACGCCGCCCAGGACGCCGTCAGCCACGCCGCCCAGGACATCGGCACCTTCATCCGTTCCCAGCGGGTCGCCGCCCAGGTATCGCTGCGGCAGCTCGCCGAACGCGCCGGGGTGTCCAACCCGTACCTGAGCCAGATCGAACGCGGCCTGCGCAAGCCGTCGGCCGACGTACTAGCGCAGATCGCCAAAGGGCTGAGGTTGTCCGCGGAGGTGCTCTACGTCCGTGCCGGAATCCTGGAGGAGCGCCCGGCCAGTCCGGTCCGCGACGCACTGATCGCCGACGACGCGATCAGCGAGCGGCAGAAGCAGATGCTGCTGGAGATCTACGAATCATTCCGCAAGGAGAACGCCGAAACAGCGCAGACCGAACTCGCATCGCGGGAGACACAACCCGACCTACGAGGAAGAGACACCCCATGACCGACAATCGACTGACCGCCGCCTTCGGTCAGGTGGCCGACATCGTTGAACAACTGCGCGACAGAGGCGAGGCCGTCGGCGAGCAGGTCGCCGACCGGCTCTCGTCCGGTGTCGAGGACGCGAAGGGAAACGCACAGACCCGGCTCGAAGCGGCGCAGGCAGCCTTCGATGATGCGGTGTCCCAGGCGCTGGCCCGCTTCGACAAGGCCAAGGACAAACTGTCGGTGGAACTGCCCGAGGAGTTGGAGGACCTGCGCGCCAGGTTCTCGCCCGAGGAACTGCGCAAGGTCGCCGAAGCCTATCTCGGTGTGGCCACGGCCATCCTCAAGGCGCTGCAGGAACGTGCCGCGACGCTGGGGCTACCGGTACCGGCGGGCGACGAGACCGCCGCCGCGACGGGCCCCGACAAGCCGCAGGTGCGCAGGTCCGCACCGGTGAAGAAGCCGGGTTCGGTGAAGAAGCCGGTGGCGGCGCAGGAGCCCGCCCCGGCGAAGGGATCGGTTCCGGTCACGTCCACCGCCGCGAAGAAGGCGACCCCGGTGAAGTCTGCCCCGGTTAAATCGGCCCCGGCGCGCAAGGCCGCTGCCGTGAAGAAGGCGGCACCGGCGACGAAGACGACACCGGCGAAGAAGACGGCACCGGCGACGAAGACGGCACCGGCGAAGAAGACCGCACCGGCGAAGAAGACCACAGAGGGGGCCAGGACGGCGGCCGCCAAGAAGACGGTGGCCAAGAAGACGCCCAGCAAGACGGTGCCCAGCAAGACGGTGCCAAGCAACACCACGGCCGCGACGACGACCACTGCGGCCAAGAAGACTGTGGTCAAGAAGGCGGCGGTCAAGAAGGCGGCGGTCAAGAAGGCGGCGGTCAAGAACACAGCGGTCAAGAGGACTGCGGCCAAGAAGACGCCTGCGAGCAGCACTGCGGCCGCAACGGCCGCAGGCGCCAAGAAGGCGGCTGCGGCGAAGAAGACCGCCGGCGCCCAGAAGGCCACGCCGGTGAAGAAGACAACCGCCACTTCCACGTCGGCCACCACCAAGGCCACTGCCGCGGCACGTAGATCCACGCAGGCCAAGAAGGCGGCGGAGTAGCGTTCGCGCGGTGTCCGCGTCCGGACACCCTAGAGTGGAACCGTGACTATCGCATCGTTCCTCGACTACGGCCGCAATCTCGTTCTGCTGGTGATCACCGTCGCCGCCGGGCTCGGCGCGGCTCTGGCGCTGGTGCACGCCGCGCTGCAGCGCCCCGACGCGTTCCCCGCCGTCGACCGTCAGAGCAAGGTGTTCTGGGTGTCGATCCTGGCCGCGGCCACCCTGTTCATCTGGTTGTTCGGTGCCATCGGGATGCTCGGACTGATCGGGGTCGTGGCGATGCTCGTCTATCTCGTCGATGTGCGGCCCCGGGTCGATGCCATTCAGGGCAAGTCCTGGTTCAGCAAGCGGTAATCCGCCCCCGAACGCGGGTGTCGGGGGATATACGGAGTGGTCGACGGAAAGGCGAGGTGCGCGCGGTGCCCGAGTATCGGATCAACGATCTGGCGAAGAAAGCGGATGTGAGCGTCCGCAACATTCGCGTCTATCAGGATCGCGGTCTGCTGCCCTCGCCGACGATTCGTGGCCGGACCGGCTGGTACTCCGACGAACATCTCGTCCGGCTGCAACTGATCTCGCGGATGCTCGAACGCGGCTACACCTTCGCTACCATCAGCGAGTTGCTGCACGCCGCCCACCACGGGATGCGGGTGGAACAGGTCTTGCGGGCCACGCCCAAGTCGGGTCGTTTTCGCAACTTCAAACGAGCCGCCACCATCACGATCACCGAATTGCGCAACAGCCTCGGCGCCAGCGACCGGACCATCGCGCTCAGCCAGAAGCTGGGTCTGCTGACCAAGGACGGCGCGCACTATGCCATCCGCAACCCCGAGGTGCTTGAAGGGGCCGAGGCGCTGGTCAAGAGAGGTATCGAGATCGACGTGCTGCTCGATCGCTGGGTGCGCGTGCAGGACGATCTCGCCGACGTCGCCAAGAGCTTCGT
Organism: Gordonia pseudamarae; assembly: GCF_025273675.1. NCBI lineage: Bacteria > Bacillati > Actinomycetota > Actinomycetes > Mycobacteriales > Gordoniaceae > Gordonia > Gordonia pseudamarae. Next base: position 430,982 of record NZ_CP045809.1, read on the forward strand.
CTCCATCATCACCGACAAGTACGTCAACGAGAACCTGCCCAATCTCGGCGACAAGGCGGTCAGCGAGATGGCGGAACTGATTCAGACCGTCCGGCCGATGGCACACGACATCGTCGAGACCACCTTCCGCAAGGCTCTCGACGAACAGATCTCCAAGGCCATCGGCGAGGCATCGACCTACTTCGATGTGTCGCAGGTGCAGGTCGATGACGCCGACGAACGATCCGCCGGGAACATCGATGCGGAGGCGAGGGCACGCGGGGACGCGGCGGTCGGGGACACCGGGACGGCCGCCGAATCGGACACCGCGTCAACATAACGCCGGGACAAGGTCCACACAATGCCAGGACAATGATGTGGAGATGATGGGGAACCGAGTGATCCGCCGGCGCGGAGCAACCGCGCTCACGGGTGCGATGGGACGGTGGGTGTGACGGCAGGCATCGGCCTGCTCGTCGGCACGATGTTCCGTGACGTGCCGTGGTTGCCGTCGTGACCGCTGGGCCGATGTCAGAGCCGGCAGCCCACGAGGACCGGCTCGGGGTGCAGGTCGACGCCGAAGGTATCGAACACGCCGGCCCGGACCTCGCGGGCGAGCTCCAGGAGTTCCTCCGTAGTGGCCGATCCGCGATTGGTCAGCGCCAGAGTGTGTTTCGTCGACAGCCGGGCGGCGCTGTCGTCGCCCGGGTAGCCCTTGGCGAAACCTGCGCGTTCGATCAGCCAGCCCGCGGACAGCTTCACCGTGCCGTCGGGTGCCGGGTATTGCGGGATGGTGACCTCCTGGCCGACCCGGGCGACGATCCGGTTCAGGATCTGCGGAAGTTTCGCGGTGTCGATGATGGGGTTGGTGAAAAAGGAACCGGCGCTCCAGGTGTCGTGGTCGTCGGGATCGAGGACCATGCCCTTGCCCGCGCGCAACGACAACACGGTGGTTCGGACGTCGGCCGCGTCGGCGTGCCCGCCGGCGTCGACGCCGAGCGCGGCGAACAACTCCCGGTAGCGCAGCGGCCGGCTGGTGCGGTCGGGGCTCAGCCAGAATGACACCGAGATAACCACTTTGTCGTCACGATACTTGAGAATGCTGCTGCGGTAACCGAGTTCGAGGTCGGCGGGGTGCAGGGTGCGGACGGTACGCGTGCGGCGGTCGTAGACGTCGACCGAGCGCAGGACATCGGCCACCTCCACCCCGTAGGCGCCGACATTCTGCACCGGGGTCGCACCGGTGGAACCGGGGATCCCGGACAGGCATTCGAGCCCGCCGAATCCGTTCTCGATGGTCGCCGCGACCAGCGCATCCCATTCCAGGCCCGCGTCGGCGGCAACGAACGGGGTGCCCGACTCCTCCCCGAATTCGAATCCGGAACTCTGGATGACCACCGCGGTACCGGCAAAACCGTCGTCGCCGATCACCAGGTTGGAGCCGCCGCCGACGATCAGTATCGGGGTGTGCGCGCCGTCGAGCGCACCCAGCGTGGCCACGAGCGAGTCGGTGTCGGCGCAGCGCACCACAGACCGGGCCGGGCCACCCAGACGCAGTGTGGTCAGCCCGGACAGGAGCAGCGAGGTATCGGTCACGAGATATCAGCGTAGTGACCGGTGGCCGGGCGGTACGGTTGCGGCCATGGCCAGCAGGTTCGAATATTCCGTCGCATACCCTTTCTCCACCGGTCGACTGTGGGAACTCGTCTCCGCCGAGAACTACTGGGCCGATCTGATCCGGGCGATCAACGGAGACCGCGGCAGCCTGGACGAGTTCGCCCGCGACGGTGATGCGGTCACCGTAGTGATGACCCAGTGCATCCCCGAGGCCGCGTTGCCCTCGATCGTGACCAAGGTCCGGCCGGGCGACCTGAAGATCCCGCGACGTCTGGACCTCACCTACGCCGGCGGCACGATCATCGGAAACGCCACCGCCGGCGTGTCGGGGGTGTCCGCGAGTATCACCGCCACCCAGACCACGTCGGGGGAGCAGGCCTCGACGCTGTACCGCGGCGAGATCAAGGTCGGCGTACCGCTTGTCGGCGGCAAGATCGAGAAGATCCTCCAGGGCGAGCTGGTGTCGCTGTTCGACGCCGAACGGGACACGACCGTCGACTGGGAACGCGCGAACGGTCAGTAGATCGGGTACGGGGCGAGCGAAGCGACGGGAAGTGATACGGGGCGAGCGAAGCGACGGGAAGTGATACGGGGCGAGCGAAGCGACGGGAAGTGATACGGGGCGAGCGGAGCGACGGGGGCCGTCACCGGTAGCCTGAATCGCATGGCAAGACGGCTCAGCTACTCGGCGCGATTCCCGTATCCGGCCGAACAGGTCTATCAGGCGCAGAGCACGGCGCGGTACTGGGACGAGATGATGGCGGGGTTCGAGATGTTCTCGCCCAAGTGCGAGGTCGTCGAGTTCACCAGCGATGATTTGGGGCTCAAGGCTGTCCTGCGGCAGACCATCGGCCGTGACCAGTTGCCGCCGATCGCGCAGACCGTGCTCAAGAAGGACATGGTCATCACCCGTGAGGAGTCGCTCGGGATCTTCGACGCGGGCATCACCAAGGGTGACTACACCGCGTCCATCCAGGCCGGGCCGGGCAGTCTCAAGGGCTGGCAGGAGTTGTTCCCCACCGATACCGGCTGCACCCTGCGCAAGACCACCGAGGTCAAAGTCTTTGTGCCGTTCATCGCGAGCAAGCTCGAACAGTTGATGCTGGTCAACCTTGTCGACCTGTTCCGCGCGGAGGCCGCCTACGCCAAGGACTGGATCGCCAAGAACGCGTGACCAGGCGAGCGGAGCGACGGGGGAGATCGGCGCGAGCGGAGCGACGGGGGAGATCGGCGCGAGCGGAGCGACGGGGGAGATCGGCGCGAGCGGAGCGACGGGGGAGATGACAGCGGGCCGGCGGCGTGTGTCGGGCCGGATCACCCGGGGCACCACGAACATCAACCGGCTGCGCCGTGTCGATCGATGGATGGCGCACCGCCCGGAGATCGCGACCGCGCTGACCCGGGTGCCGCGTCCGCTGGTCGTCGACCTCGGTTACGGTGCCCGGCCGGACACCGCGGTCGAGATGGCCGGCCGGTTAAGGGGAGTGGCACCCGACCTGGAGATGGTGGGACTGGAGATCGACCCCGCCCGTATCGTCGAACCACGCGACGGGGTGCGGTTCGCGCTCGGTGGTTTCGAACTGGCCGGGCTGCGGCCCACCCTGGTGCGGGCGTTCAACGTGCTCCGGCAGTACGACGAGGATGAGGTCGGGGCGGCGTGGGCGCAGATGCGGTCCGCGCTCGCGCCGGGTGGGCTGATCGTCGAAGGCACCTGCGACGAGATCGGGCGCCGCTGCTCCTGGGTGTTGCTCGATGCGCGCGGGCCGCGTTCGCTCACCTTCAGCTGGTCCCCCGCGCATACCGGATACCCCTCGGAGTTGGCCGAACGCCTGCCCAAGGTGCTGATCCATCACAATGTGCCGGGCGAACCGATCCACGAACTGTTCGCCGCCGCCGACCGGTGCTGGGATATCGCGGCCGGTCACGCACCGTTCGGGCCGCGGATCAGGTGGCGGCAGGCGCTGATACTGCTGCGGGAGTCGGGGGTTCGGGTGGAGATCGGGCGGCGGCCGACGAGGGACAATCTGCTCACCGTACCGTGGGATGTGGTCGCCGGTCGTCCGGTTCGGTGACCTCCTCCACCTCATGGTGGGCGGCCGTGGCAGGTGGACCTATCCTGTGTCCATGCGACTTGCGATGGCGCAGATCAGCTCCGGTACCGATCCCGCGGAGAATCTGGAACTGGTGGTGTCTGCCACCGAGCGGGCGGCCGCTGACGGGGCCGATCTGGTGGTGTTCCCGGAGGCCACGATGTGCCGGTTCGGGGTCAAGCTGGGACCGATCGCCGAGCCGCTCGACGGGCCGTGGGCAGATGCCGTGGCCGGGATCGCCGCACAATGCGGGGTGAGTGTGGTGGCCGGGATGTTCACCCCGGCACTATCTCCCGTCGCTTCGCTCGCCCCGGCACTATCTCCCGTCGCTTCGCTCGCCCCGGCACTATCTCCCGTCGCTTCGCTCGCCCCGGCACTATCTCCCGTCGCTTCGCTCGCCCCGGAATTGTCTCCCCGCGAACGGGTGCGCAACACCTTGCTGGTGGTGACACCGGACGGGCGGCGGGCCGGGTACGACAAGATCCATCTGTACGACGCCTTCGGGTTCGCCGAATCGCGGACCGTCGAGGCGGGTTCCGAACCGGTGATCGTCACCGTCGCCGATTGCCGCGTGGGGTTGGCCACCTGCTACGACATCAGGTTTCCGCGACTGTTCACCGCCCTCGCCCGCGCCGGCGCCGACCTGATCGTCGTGCCTACGTCGTGGGGCGCCGGGCCGGGGAAGCTGCGCCAGTGGCAGACGCTGGCCACCGCGCGGGCACTCGACGCCACTGCGTTCGTCGCGGCCGTCGGGCAGGCCGAACCGTCCGATCCGGCCGTCGCGGAGTCCGGAGCGCCCACCGGAATCGGACACAGCCAGATCACAGATCCCTTCGGTAGCGTGGTCGTCGCATATGACAGCGAACCCCGGATCGAGGTCCACACCGTCGATCCGACGGTTGTCGGCAAGGCCCGAACAGCGCTGGCCGTCCTGGAGAACGAACGGGACATCGCGGAACCGCGACTGATGTTGTGACGTTAGCGGTAGGTATTCGGCCGGAGGTGAGGCAGACGCGCCGCGGCCGGGCCCGTACCAGAGACGTGTGCGCGGAGGAGAGTTGCGCGGAGGCCGTGGTCGGCGAGGAGCCGATGACCGATCCGCCACCGGAGAATGTGGGACCGACGAATGAGTGATGAACACCGGAACGACGCAGGCTCGGGCGAGCGAAGCGACGGGAAGTCAACCGGCGAGCGAAGCGACGGGAAGTCAACCGGCGAGCGAAGCGACGGGAAGTCAACCGGCGAGCGAAGCGACGGGAAGTCAACCGGCGAGCGAAGCGACGGGAAGTCAACCGGCGATCCTGACCGGTGGACACCGGTGGGTGACGCGACGGTCGAGGGCGCGGCGAACGAGGACGGGGCGGCATCGTCGGTGACACGGGCCACCCCGGCACAGCCCGCCGACCCCGACCGGACCGTGCGCGGCACCCCGTCCATCGATCCGGACAGCACCCTGTACGGGACTGCGCCGGTGGATCCGGATGCCACCTCGCAGAGCACGCCCGTCGACCCCGATCACACGTCGTACGGTGCCGATCCGACCGGCATCGGACGAACCACCGGCAGTGGCGACCCCCGGTTCGCGGGCACCGCCTCGCGTCCGACGATCCCGGTGACCGGGCCGCCCCGCGGTGAGGTGACGACACCGGGAACCGCGGGTACGTCCGGGCATCCATTCGGTGACGACTCCGGCACCACCCAGATCGAAACCGTACCCACCTTCGCCGGGCCGCAGGCTTACTCGCAGGTGGACGGCGGCGGCAGGGTGCCGACCGCCAAATTCGACCACGGTGAGGACACCGCGCACCTGCCGCCCGCGGGTCAGGTTCCGCCGGCCGGGCGGGGACCGGTCGTCGCCAGCTCGCCGTCGCGGCGCAACCGCGGCAGGATTCTTGCCTGGACGGCGGCGACGCTGGCGTTGGTGCTGGTGATCGGGCTCGTCGGTAGCGAACTGTTCTTCCGCAACCGGGTGCAGAACTGCATGGAGAAGGCGTTCGGCGATCTGACCGGTTCGCAGACGAACGTCGCGTTGTCGAAGAAGCCGGTGCTGCTGCAGGCACTGAGCAATGAATTCCCGTACGTGCAGGTGGACACGAAGAACGAATCCGGCACCGGCATGACACTGCATGCGCGTGCCGAGGGCATCTCCCGCAGCGGCGACGACACCACCATCCGCACGCTCGACGGCACCGGATCGGTCCCCTTCGACCGGGTGACCGAGCTGGGCGAACAGGCCCAGAACCAGGATCAGTCGGGCGGTGGTTCCGGACTGATCAGCGCCGGAGAGATCACGCAGGTGTCGGGCAACGCCGCCGACGGAACGGTGTCCATCGAGGCCAGCGTGAAAGCGCTGTTCGTGTCGATTCCGGTGTCGACGGTGATCAAGCCGGTCATCGAGAACGGCAAACCGCATTTCGAGGTACAGAAGGCCAGCGCTTTCGTGTTCGGCGTGCCCGCGGACTTCGCCCAGCAGATCGTCGACGAGGTCACCACCACGATGTTCGGCACCTTCTTCGACGAGGTGAGCATCGACGACCTCAAGGTCACCGACACCGGTGTCGACTTCACCGTCTCGGGCAGTGACGTGACACTGATCGCCGACAACAACACCGTCGCGGGCAATACCGTGACATGCGGCTGAGCTCCGGAGAATCAGCGGCAGGAATCGGTCCTCGCCCGCAGTCAGCTGGTGCGTCTGGTAGGGGTCAAACCCACACTTGCCGGGACTTAAATCCGGTGCCTCGGCCAGTTGGGCTACAGACGCTGGTAGTGCTCAGGTGCGCGATGACTCCAACCTCTACCGGCGATGAGCCGTCCCTCGCGTTGCGCGCGAACTCCGACACCACCACGAGGGTATGCCTGTAGCGCGACTTCGCCATTGGGTCCGTGGTAGAAGAAAACGCTGACCATGACGCCGTCGATTTCTCGAACGTGCTCGATGGTTGTGTCGTGCTCGCGTATCCACATGGGTTTCATACGAGTGTCGGCCACGGCGTCCATGATTTTGGCCGGGGTCCAGCCCTTCGGGAACTCTGTCTTGCCCGGGTTCCCGACGCCGTACAGATGCCCACCCATCTTGTGCGCCTTGGCCTGCTTATTCGCCGGTAGCCGGTTGAAGTCGCGTCGGTCCCTACCTTCGCCGTACAGAATGTGCTGGCGTACCGATTCGGCGCGCCATGCTGCAGGGAGGTCTTCGCGGGGCATCCCGACGTTACCGCACCAGCGGCGCGTGTACGCACGTCCTCGGTGCTCAGCCGCCGAACTTCGCACGCGTCAACAGGTCTCAACGAGACCCCGACGACGGCTTGAGATGTCTCAGCGTATGCGGTCTCAGCTGAAGACGACGGTCTTGCGGCCGTGGACGAGGACCCGGTCCTCCAGATGCCAGCGCAGACCGCGCGAGAGGACGAGGGTTTCGATGTCGCGTCCCTGACGCACCATGTCGGCGACCGAATCGCTGTGGTCGATGCGGATGACGTCCTGCTCGATGATCGGTCCGGCGTCGAGGTCGGCGGTCACGTAATGGCAGGTGGCGCCGATCAGCTTGACCCCGCGCGCGAACGCCTGATGGTAGGGGCGGGCACCGACGAAGCTCGGCAGGAAGCTGTGGTGGATGTTGATGGCCCGGCCCGACCAGGCCTCGCACAGGGTGGGCGGCAGAATCTGCATGAAGCGGGCCAGCACCACCGCGTCGGGATTGTATCCGTCGACGATATCGGCGACCTGAGCGAACGATTCGGCCTTACGGTCGGCGGAGAACGGCACGTGATGGAACGGGATCCCGAAACGTTCGGTCAGCTCCGCCAGATCCGCATGATTGCCGACGACGGCACTGATCGTCGCGGGCAGTTCACCCCGGTGGGCGCGGCCCAGCAGATCGACCAGGCAGTGTGATTCTTTGCTCACCAGCAGCACGGCCGACTTGCCCACTGCGGTGTCGGTGAGGCTCCATTCGGCGTTGAGCGGATCACCCACCTCGGCCTTGAACCGGGCGGCGATCTGGTCGCGGGTCAGGGTCACCGAGTCGGCGCGGATGGCCTGCCGGGTGAAGAACCAGCCCGAATCGGGGTCGGAGTGGTAGCCGGCCTCGGTGATCCACCCGCCGATCTCGGTGAGGAAGCCCGAGATCCGGGCGACGATGCCCGTGGTGTCAGGGCAGCCGAGGGTCAGGATATAGCGGTCGTCGCCGGAAGATGAAGTCACATCGTCAAGTGTGCCAAGCTCGACTGCGTGACCAACAACGACCTCGGGGTGACGAACACCGGCCTCATCACCCGCTACCCGCGCCGCGATGTGGCAGCCATCGTCGACCACACGCTGCTCAAGCCGGAGGCGACCCCGGCCGACGCCGCGGCAGCCATCGCCGAGGCCGTCGATCTCGGTGTGTACGCGGTGTGCCTGTCACCGTCGATGCTGCCGATCGACACCGGCATCGTGAACACCTGCGCGGTCGCCGGGTTTCCGTCGGGCAAGCACCATTCGCTGGTCAAGGCGGCCGAGGCGCGGTTGGCGGTGGACACCGGTGCCGACGAGATCGACATGGTGATCGACGTGGGCGCGGCCGTCGACGGCCGCTATGACGAGGTGTTCGCCGATATCCTGACGGTGCGGGAGGCGATCGGCCGCGAGAAGATCCTCAAAGTGATCATCGAGTCGGCGGCGCTGCTGGAACTGTCCGGGCCCGACGCCGTCACCGAGGTGTGCAGGCGCGCGGTCACCGCAGGCGCCAACTACGTCAAGACCTCGACCGGCTTCCATCCGCTCGGCGGGGCGAGTGTCGCGGCCGTCGAACTGATGCGGGCGGCCGTCGGTGAGGACGCCGAGATCAAGGCGTCCGGGGGTATCCGCACCGCGGAGTTCGCCGCCGCGCTCATCGACGCCGGCGCCACCCGGCTCGGGCTCTCGGCCTCCCGTACGGTCCTCGACGGTTTCGCCGACTAGCGGTTCGCGCGACTGTGCGGACCCGGATCGGGTAGCGCACTACTCGTGCCCTGGGAGCGGCACGTTCCTACGGTCGAACCATGAGGGTTCGCATCGACCGTAGGAGGTTGTCATGTCCGCTCCGATCGTCGGCCGCGTGTTCGCGTGCGCCGTGGCGGCAGGACTGTGTGTGGGCTGCTCGGCGCTCGGCGGCAGTCCGCCCGGTGGAGGTCCGGGGTCCACCGTGGTGCCGGGCATCGGGATGACCACCGAGTTGTCCGAACAGTTCACCGGCTGCGGTGACCTCGATTCGCCGTGGGGAGCGGGCAGCGTCGAAATCCACCGCGGTCACGACTTCGATTGTGCCGAGGCCGTGGCGATGACCCGGCAGTACTTCACAGCGCTTCTCGAACGGCAGTACCGCGACAACACCGGGCTGGTGCATCTGGCCGATTACGACGTCTACTGCAGCGCCTACGGTGCCGACGCGGGCTACCGGGTCTCGTGTGTGGACCTGGTCAACGAAGTGCTGTTCGTCCGGTGAGATCGAGTAGTCCACTACGTGGAACGGGGTGCCGGTCGCGCGGCGAGCCCGGCCCGGGAAGCACGCGGTGGCCACCCCGGGTATGAGGGCCCCGACACGTATCGCGTGCAACGCATGGTTCGCCGGTAGATTTGGAGGGATGAAGAGGCAGTGTGACCTGGACCGACCGCACCTGAGCCGACGTACGGTGCTGGTGGCGGCGGGAATCGGTGCGGCCGGGCTGGTCGCGGCGGCATGCGGATCGGGATCCGGTGACGACAAGACGGATTCGGGGCCCAGGACGCCGAAGGTGTCGCTGACCTACAGCCCCGATCTCGCGTCGCCCGCGGCACCCAACCCGACTGTCGAATTTTCGGTCAAAGCCGACAAAGGCACCCTCAATCCCGATGTGAAGCTGCTGAATCCGCAGGGCAAGGCCGTTGCCGGAAAGCTGTCCGACGACCGTACGAAGTACACGATCACCGAACCGCTCGGCTACGGCGCCACCTACACCTGGCAGGGCAGCGCGGTCGGCTCGGACCAGGTGGCGGCGCAGGTCCAGGGCACGTTCACCACCCTCGCACCCGACGCGCAGGCCAACGTCGTCATCAACGTCGCCGACGGCCAGGAAGTGGGTATCGCCGCCTCACTCATCCTCAAGTTCGACAGCACCATCGAGGACAAGGCGGCCGTCGAGAAGGTTCTCCAGGTCACCACCACACCCGAGACCGAGGGTGGCTGGGCCTGGCTCGGCGAGGACAACGGGTCCCGCGCGCACTGGCGGCCCCGCGAGTACTGGGCACCCGGCACCAAGATCCACCTCGACGCCAAGCTGTACGGAGTGCAGATGGGTGATGGGCTCTACGGTGCGGCCGACATGACCAGCGACTTCTCCATCGGCCGCGCGCAGGTTGTCAAGGCCGAGGCTTCCTCGCACCAGATCGTGGTGATCCGCGACGGCGCCACCCTGATGACCCTGCCGTGCAGCTACGGCGAAGGCGACCTCGACCGCAACGTCACCCGCAGCGGCATCCATGTGGTCACCGAGAAGTACGAGGACTTCTACATGACCAACCCGGCCGCCGGTTATTTCAATATCCGCGAACGGTGGGCCGTGCGGATTTCCAACAATGGAGAATTCATTCATGCCAATCCGGAAACCGTTGGCGTGCAAGGATCGTCGAATGTCACCAATGGATGCATCAACCTGTCGCTGGAGAACGCGCAAAAGTATTTCGAGACTGCCATGTACGGCGATCCCGTCGAGGTGACCGGAACCCGGATCAACCTGTCGGAGGCCGACGGCGACATCTTCGACTGGATCTTCGACTGGGACCAGTGGACCGGCATGTCGGCGATCACCGGGCAGGCGCGGGACAATACCGTCCCGGCCACGCCCAGCGGAGCACCCCGCAGCGCCGCGTCCGGGTGAGCAGCGCGGCGCCCGCCGGACCTACCCGGTGCGGATGTTGCGGCGCGCCGACGCCTGATCACGGGGTTTGAGGGTGATCTGATCGAGGTTGACGTGCGGCGGGCGGGACGCGGCGAAACCGATCACCTCGGCGACGTCGGCGGCGGTGAGCGGGGTCAGGCCCGCGTAGGTGGCGTCGGCGCGTTCCTGATCGCCGTCGAAACGCACCAGCGAGAACTCGGTCTCCACCATTCCCGGGCAGATCTCGGTGAGCCGCACCGGTTTTCCGATCAGCTCATAGCGCAGGGTGCGGTGCAGCACGCCCTGGGCGTGTTTGGCCGAGGTGTATCCGGCACCGTTGTCGTAGACCTCGAGCGCGGCGATCGAGGTGATCGTGACGATCAGGCCGTCGCCGGACGCGATCAGGGCCGGGAGCAGCGCCTGGGTCAGGCGCAGCGTGCCGACCACATTGGTCTCCCACATCCAGCGCCACTCGTCGAGGTCGGCCTCGGCCACCGACGCGAGCCCCTTCGCGCCGCCGGCGTTGTTGACCAGCACGTCTACCCGGTCGAGGCCGGCGACGAAGGCGGCCACCGAATCCTCGTCGGTGACGTCGAGTTGCCTGCCGGTACCGCCGATCTCGTCGGCCAGAGCGGTGATCCGGTCGACGCGCCGGGCGCCGGCCACCACGTGATAGCCCTGCGCGGCCAGCAGCCTGGCAGTCGCCGCACCGATCCCCGAACTCGCCCCCGTCACCACCGCGACCTTCCGGCCGTCGGCCGCGACATCAATTCCCGCTGATTCTGACCCTGACTGCGCACTCATGGATGCCAGTTTAGAGACTGCGCCGCTGCTAGATTCGTCTCATGCCCCCACCTGTCATCCCTGCAACGCTGCAGTTGACCACCATCCCCGCGGCGGCCGTGCTGCAAGGTGTCCGGGTGTCCGGGCCGGTTACCCGCGATCAGCTGGTGGCCTCGACCGGCCTGTCGGCGGCGACGGTCAACCGGCAGGTGCACGCCCTGGCGGCGTCCGGGTTGATCGTCGAACGTCCGGACCTGTGCGATCCCGGCGCCATCGGCAGACCCAAGAATCCGCTGACGCTGGATCGGGACTCATTGTGTGTCGCGGGCATCCACGTCGGGGCGCGGCGCAGCGTCCTGGCCATCGCCGACCTGGGCGGACGCACCCTGTACAGCCACGCCGTCGCCACCCCGGCCGGTCCGACGCGGGCCGCGGTCGAGGCGTTGTGCGCCCAGTTGAAAGAACTCGCCGACCGGTTCAGCGGACGGCGTCTGCTGTGGGGCGGGGCGGCGATCGGTGGCGCCGTCGACGTCGACACCGGCGTCGTCGACCACCCCGTGCTCGGCTGGCGCGGCGCCGAGATCGGCCCCGTTCTCGCCCGCATACTCGACGTTCCGGTGTCGGTCTGCGAACATGTCGAGGCGATGGCGGCGGCAGAACTGCTGCTCACCCACCCCCGCGTCGACGGCGGTTCGGGACTTTTCATCTACGCGCGCGAAACCGCCGGCGCGGCCCTCACCATCGACGGCCGGGTCCACGTTCCGGCGCGGGGCGCGGGTACGATCGCCCACCTTCCGGTCAACGCACCCGTCATCGCCGGTGGGTACGCGCGGCTGCAACAGGTGATCGGCCGGAACGCGGCGCGCACCGCATCGGAACTGCGCGGCATCCCGGTGACGGCATCGCAGATCGTCGACGAGCGGGCACGGGTGCTCGGCGAATCGGTCGCGCTGCTGCGCGATGTGATCAACCCCGATTCCATCGTGGTGGCCGGGGATGCCTTCTCCGCCCACCCGGACGGGCTGGCGCCGGTGCAGGCGGCGTTCAACGCGGCGACCACGGTCAGCTGGCCGCTGGAGATCGCACCACCGAGATTTGGTGTGCGGGTGCAGGAAAGCGCTGCCGTCGTGGTGGCGCTGAGCGTGCTGTACGCCGATCCCGTCGGCGCAGTGGTGTGACCGGTGCCCGATGTCGCACGCCGGGCGGGCGGGACGGCGCGCCGCGGCCGAATCGTCCCCTGGCACCCGTGAACACCGGTCATCACCTACCGTTGTGCCATGATCGCCCAGCGTGACGTGTCGGCCACCCTTGAGGTGTTCGTGGCCGAACCCTGCGATATCGAGATGCGGATCGCCGTCGCGCGGGTACCGGGTATCGCCTACCGGGAACGGCTCGGTGTCGTGGTGGCCGGGGCGCCGGTGACACCGGAGGAGATCATCGATGCCACCGGCACCCGTATCCACCGGTTCCGGGCCGCGCAGGGTGTGGTGTCGATCGACTACCGGGCGCAGGTCACCCAGTCCGCCCCGCCGGTGCGGGCCAGTGCGCTCGATTCCTCGATGTACTTGCGGCCCAGTCGATATGCCGAATCCGATACCTTTTTCGGGTTCGTGTCCAGCCGATTCGACGCCGAGCGGCCCCATCGCGAACTGCTCGATCAGGTGGTGGAGTTCGTGCGGTCGCACACACGGTACATCCCCGGCACCAGCGACCCCATCGACAGCGCCGCCGACACCCTGATGGCCGGTGCCGGGGTGTGCCGTGACTACGCGCACCTGACCGTCGCCCTGCTGCGTGCGCTCAACATTCCCGCGCGCGCGGTCGCGGTATACGCGCCCGGCTGCACCCCGATGGACTTTCATGCCGTCACCGAGGCCATCATCGACGGCGACTGGGTGGTGGTCGACGCCACCGGGCTGGCACCGCGCGCGGGTTTCGTGCGGATCGCCACCGGCCGGGATGCCGCCGACATCGCCTTCCTGGAGAATCACGGTGGTTCGATCACGCTCAATTCGTATTGGGTGAGCGCCAGTTCGCCCGACCCGCTGCCCGTCGACGACGGGTGGTCGCGGGCGGTTATCGCCTGACGGGTACCGGCCGTCCGCCGGAATCGAGTTCGAGTCCGCCGACATCGGCAACAACCGACTCCGCGTACGTGGCGAGTCCGGAGATGCTTATCCGCGGGCATCTCGGGCGCGGATGATGATCGCCTCGCGTCCGGTGACGTCACCCGACAACCGTCAACAGGCTCAACCAAAATAGATGGTGCGCCAAGGGAGTTCGGTGTTAACGGAGCGTGTCTCGGCGCTGGATGAGTGTGAACTCGAGGACCGTCGCGACGGCGTCGGTATCGGGGATACGGTGGGTGGCCACGGTGGGGCCCTCACCCACCTTGATGGAGACATCCGCCGGACCGAGGTGGGCGAAGGCCTTCTCGTCGGTGACGTCGTCCCCGAGGTAGATCACCGCGTCGGCGCCGGTACGGGCCCGAAGTGCGTCCAGGGCATGACCTTTGGAGGTCTTGATGACCGCGAGCTCGATGACCGACTTGCCCTCGGTGGCTTCCACGCCCTCCCAGCCGGCGGCGCCCTCGCGGGCGCGGAGCAGGGCGGAATCGGCGTCGGCCGGGGCGGCGTTGCGCACGTGCAGGGCGGCGCTGATGGGTTTGGATTCCACCCGAACGCCCGGGTAATCGGCTGCGATGGCGTCGAATTCGGCGACGATGCGGGCCAGGAGAGCGCGGTGCCGATCGGTGATCTCGGTGATGAAACCGCTGCTCGATTCGGTGCCGTGGCTGCCGATGAGGGTGACCGGTCCGTCGACGGACAACCCCGACCGTAGCGACAGATCGCCCAGTGCCCGGCCGGAGACCACCGCGGCCGACGTATTCGGCAGCGCCGCGGCCGACTCGATGGCGGCGACCGACGCCGGATCGGGTACCGCGTCCTCGGGCTGGGACACGATGGGGGAGAGCACGCCGTCGTAGTCGGAGGCGACCAGCAGGTGCCGGGCGGCCGCCGCGGCGGCCAGTGCCGACCGTAGCGACCGGTCGATGCCGATGCCGGTCATGACCTGTTGTCCTCGATCGGCGGAACGAGTTCGACGCCGCGCCCGCCCGACGGGGCGGTACTGGGATCCTCGGCGAGGGTGCCCAGGAAACTTCGGGCCCACTTGTCGACGTCGTGGGTCAGGACCTGTCGACGCAGGGCGCGCATCCGGCGGCGGCCCTCCTGATCGGTCTGGGTGGCCGCGGCCTCGATGGCGTCCTTCACCCCGTCGAGATCGTACGGGTTTGCCTGGTAGGCGGACTTGAGTTCGGCGGCCGCGCCGGTGAACTCGCTGAGCACCAGCGCCCCGCCGAGATCATTGCGGCAGGCGACGTACTCCTTGGCGACCAGGTTCATGCCATCGCGCAACGGGGTGACCAGCATGACGTCGGCGGCGACGAAGAACGCGATCAGCTCGTCTCGCGGGACCGGCCGGTGCAGGTATTGCACGACGGGTTGGCCGACCTCGGCGAAATTGCCGTTGATATTGCCGACCAACTGCTCGATCCCGGCCCGCATCTGGATGTAGCTGTCCACGCGTTCGCGGCTCGGGGTGGCCAACTGCACCATCGCCGTCTCATGCGGGTCGAGACGCTTCTCGGCAAACAACTCCGACAGCGCTATGAGGCGCACATCGATGCCCTTGGTGTAGTCGAGTCGATCGACGCCGAGCATGACGGTCCTCGGGTTTCCGAGTTCCTTACGGATCTCGGCGGCGCGGGCGCGGACGGCCTTGGAGCGGGCCTTGGCGTCGAGTTCGCCGGAATCGATGGAGATGGGGAACGCACCGACCCGCACGGTGCGGAAACCGACCTGCACCACGCCGAACCGCGACCGGACCCCGACGGTGCCCTTGCTGGTGGCCTGACCGGCCAGCCGGCGCGCCAGATACAGGAAGTTCTGCGCGCCGCCGGGAAGATGGAAACCGATCAGGTCGGCGCCGAGCAGACCTTCGACGATCTCGGTGCGCCACGGGTTCTGCAGGAACAACTCGATCGGGGGGAACGGGATGTGCAGGAAGAAGCCGATCCGCAGATCGGGCCGCAGCATCCGCAGCATCTTGGGCACCAGCTGCAGCTGGTAGTCCTGCACCCACACCAGCGCGCCGTGGGCCGCGGCCTTGCACGTGGCCTCGGCGAACCGCCGGTTCACCTCGACGTAGGTGTTCCACCATTCACGGTGATACTCGGGTTTGACGATGACGTCGTGGTAGAGCGGCCACAGCGTGGCGTTGGAGAACCCTTCGTAGTACTCGGCGATCTCCTGCGACGACAGCGGCACGGCGTGGATGTCGATGCCCTCGATGTCGGGGTTGTCGTCGGAGTCGGCGATGCCCGACCAGCCGACCCACGCGCCGGTGCGCTGGCGCAGGATGGGTTCGAGTGCGGTCACCAGACCGCCCGGACTGCGACGCCAGGTCACGGTGCCGTCGTCGGCGACCACCTTGTCGACCGGCAGCCGGTTGGCCACCACCACGAAATCCGCACCTGCCGGGCTGCCGCCCGCGTCAACCCCGCCGTCGGCGCTCACGCGGTCAGGCGGTTTCGCCCGGAGCAATGCCCAGCATCGACAGCAGCATCCGGCATTCGTCGGCGTCGGTGGCGTAGGCGGCCACGACGCGGCGTGCGGAACTGGCGGTCTCGTCGGCTACCGGCTCCAGCTCTTCATCGGTGAGGTCGGCGGTGGTCTTGGGAGGCATGATGTCCTTCTCGTGACGTGGATTGCGGCGCAACCGGACCACACCGGTGATGGGTCCGTCGGTATCGGCCCGATTCTACCTGCCCGGCGGTATCCCCCGTCGCTTCGCTCGCCCCGGCGGTATCCCCCGTCGCTTCGCTCGCCCCGGCGCACGTCTTCTGTCGCCACCGCCCCTGGCGAAGGGGCGTCCCTCCGGAAGAAACGACGGGCGCCGCAGCATCCGCGCGACGACCTCGCCGAGGGTGACCCCCGCCGCGAGTGCGCAGCCGGTACCCAAGGCGCTCGCCATCCACGTGATACCGCTGAGCGTCTGCTCGCTGAGCAGACCGTACAGACCGCGGTAGACGGCCAGGCCGGGCAGCAGCGGGGTGATGCCGGCGATCGCGACCACCTGCGGCGGGGTCAGCGCCCGGCGGGCCAGCAGACCGCCCACCAACCCGACGACGACGGCGGCGGCACCGTTGGCGATGACCGGACCGACCGGAGCCAGCAACAGCACACCGAGGGCGATCGACGTGCCGATCGCACCGCTGAGGAAGGCCACCGGGATCGCCCGGCGTTTGGCATAGCTGGCCAGCGCGTACGCGGCCGAGGCGATGGCGCCGCCGGTGATCTGGACGGGCAGGTCGACGGCACCGAACCGGGTCAGCGTGGTGAGGGCGGGCAGATAGATGCCCGCCCCCTCCAGCAGACGGATGGCGGTGCCGACCCCCGCGATGATGCCGGCGGTCATCAGCAGCAGCTCGAAGAACCGGGCCACACCGGTGATCGGGGCGCCGGTGATCGCGTCCTGCAGCGATCCGACCAGCGGCAACCCGGAGAGCAACACCACGATGCCGGCGGCGATCACCCGGGACGGTACGAGCTCGATGTCCAGCGTCTGTGACAGCTCCGAGACCACGGCGGCGGGTACCACGGCGATGAAACCACCGATCACCTGCTGGAAGAAGACCGGCACGCCGAGCCGGTTGACCCGCCGGTTGACGCTGACGATGGTGATGGTGGTCAGGAAGGCCAGCACCGCGCCGAGCAGCCGGCCGCCGAGCAACAGCGACACGCCCGAGGCCATGACTCCCCAGGCGATGGTCGCCACCCAATGCGGATACGGGTGCGGCGCGGCGATGATCTTGTCGACCATCTGATGCGCGGTGGCCGGGGTGATTCCGGAGTTGCGGATGTGCCGGATCAACCGGTCGACGTCGGCGAGCCGGGTGAAGTCGAGGGAGCGGTGGCTGACCTGCTCCATGGTGGTGATCGGTGGCAGTGTCGCACCGCGGCGGGCGCTGGCCATGATCTTGTTGTAGGTGACGTCCACGTCGACGTCGTCGAGACCGTACGCGCTCGCCACGAACTCCACCTGGGTCTGGGTGTCGCGGGCGGCGGTACCCGAGTCGAGCAGCACCGCGCCGATCTTGGTCGCGAGATCGAGGACCTCGGTGATGGAGCCGACATCGAATCTGTCGATCGGCCGGCGGGGGGAGACCGCGATCGCGCCGGGCTCGATGGTGTCGATCGTTGCCTGACGGGTGCCGGTGATCCGGCGCAGGGAACGCTGGATATACTCGGGCAGCACGAATGCCTCCTTAGCTCAGTGGTAGAGCACTCGCCTTGTAAGCGAGCGGTCGTCGGTTCAATCCCGACAGGGGGCTCTCGGTACGGCCCCGTTCCCGCCGGTGTTATCGGCCTCGGCGGGAACGGGGTTTCGGTGTCTCCGGTCACGGTCCACGGTCTCGAACGGTCCACGGTCTCGATGATCCGCCTCCGGCACTCTTCCATGGTGTGGTGCAGGTCATCGGTGGCGCAATGCGCATTTTTGCAATAGGCAATGTTCTGCGCTCTATTTAATTTCAAATGAGGCCTCACTCCGCTTTTGATACCAATGTGAATTGGGTATAGTTCGCCGTACTCACGATGTGGCCCAATGAATGTTCAGAGGAAGTGACCAGTGGTCGATGATCAGGTTGGGCCGGATTCATCTCCGCAGCGCTTACAGGGTTTCACGGACCCGCCGCCGTACCGGTACGAACCGGGACGGGCGACGGTCGGAAGTGGGGCCCTGACCAGGGGCGGGGCGCATTCCGGCGGCGGTGAACCGTACATCTTCGAGAGCACGATGCGTGAGTTGCCGATCAACCTGCCGAGGCAGGCGGCGGTCGGCGCGCACGAGCAGAAACCATCATCGCCCCCGGCGCCATCGTCGCGCGGTGACTCACCGGCAGACACTGCCGCGATAGGAGTAAACAACATGGCAAGACTCGACGATTCGGTAGCCGACCTTCTCTCGGTCGACGGCGCACTGGGGGCGGCCGTGGTCGACCTCGACAGCGGTATGGTGCTGGCGGCCGGCGGCAACCCCGGCTTCGACCTGGAGATCGCCGCCGCCGGCAACTCCAACGTCGTCCGGGCAAAGCTGCGCACCATGAACGACCTGGGCATCAGCGGTGGCCTCGAGGACATGCTGATCACGCTCGACAAGCAGTACCACCTGGTCAACGTGCTGCGTGACGGCGGCACCGCCGGACTGTTCATCTACTTCGTGCTCAACCGCGCCACCGCGAATCTGGCACTGGCCCGGCACAAGCTCCGCACGGTCGCCAACCAGGTGCGCGTGTAACAGCCAACCAGGTGCACGTGTAACACCTGCCTACAGGAGGCCCGGCGCGCGGCGCCGGGCCTCCTGTCGTATCCGGGTCCCGCCGTACAGCGCGGCGTCGGGGCGGGCGTGCGCCCCGATTCGCCGCGTCCCCCAGTTTAGGATGACGCTCATGTCACGAGTGCAGCACGGCAGAACCGAAGGACTGTTCGACGGCGGATTTCCCTACAGCGCGAGCGTTTCGGCGGGGCCGCTCATCTTCACCGCGGGCATCGCACCGCTCGGGCAGGCCGGGGAGGTGGTCGCACCCGGCGACGTCGTCGGCCAGACCCGGCAGTGCCTGGCCAATCTGCGCGCGGTACTGGCCGGTCACGGGGCCGGCTTCGCCGACGTGGCCAAACTGACCGTGTACGTCGCCGAACATCTGCAGGCCGACCTGTACGTGTCGTGGGATGCGGTGCTCGAATCGTTCACCGACGGTGCACCGCCGGCCATCGTCGTCGGTGTCACCGTGCTGCCCTACGACGATCAGCTCGTGGAGGTCGAAGCCGTCGCCGCCCCGCCCGGGTAGCTCCCCGTGGCCCGTTCGGATCGCTCGTCACCTGAAGTTCACAGCGCACCCCGAGTTCACAGCGCACCCCAAGTTCACAGCGCACCCCAAGTTCACAGGGAGCTGACAGGAAGAGCCCAGCGAAGCCGGGGGAACACCGGGGATTCTCGTGGGTATGACAAAGCTGGGCGCGGTGATCGCAGGGGCAAACCAAGCGGGGGCAAACCAAGAAGTGGCAAGGCAGGGCGGTGGGGCCGATATGGCGGATAACAGTGGTGTGGCCGGGGCGGACAAGGCGCGGGTGCTGGTCGTCGACGACGAGGACAACATCCGCGAATTGCTGCAGGTATCGCTGAAATTCCAGGGATACGACGTGGTGACCGCGGCCAACGGCCCCGCGGCGATCGACGCCTGTCGCACCTTCGCCCCGGACGTGCTCATCCTGGACGTGATGATGCCCGGGATGGACGGCTTCGGGTTGTTGCGCCGGTTGCGCGCCGACGGGGTGGAGGCGCCCGCGCTGTTCCTGTCGGCCCGCGACACCGTCGAGGACAAGATCAACGGCCTGACCATCGGCGGCGATGACTACGTGACCAAACCGTTCAGCCTCGAAGAGGTGGTGGCACGACTGCAGGTGCTGCTGCGGCGCTCCGGGGTGACCGAGCAGAGCAAGAAATCCTCGCGGATCACCTTCTCCGATATCGTGCTCGACGACGAGACGCACGAGGTGTGGAAGGCCGGCGAACTGGTGTCGCTCTCGCCGACCGAGTTCACGTTGCTGCGGTACTTCATGGTGAACGCCGGGACGGTGCTGTCCAAGCCGCGCATCCTCGACCACGTGTGGAACTACGACTTCGGCGGTGAGGTCAACGTCGTCGAGTCGTACGTGTCGTACCTGCGGCGCAAACTCGACAACGGCGACAAGCGCCTCATCCACACGCTGCGCGGGGTCGGCTATGTGATGCGGGAGCCGAGAGACTGATGACCGATTCGGTGACCGACGGCGCCGAGATCACCCGCGTCAAGCCCATCAATCATGTGCCGCTGCGCGTCTCGCTCGTCGCGCTGACCTTGGTGCTGGTGGTCGCCGGGCTGGTGGTGTCGGGGTTCTCGGTCACCGGGGCCATGCGCTCGGACCTGATCGCACGCACCGACAGTGGACTGCGCAGCGCGATCGAGACCTGGGCGCGGCCCATCCGTGACGACGGCTTCGGAGGACCGTCCGGCCCGCGCCGGCCGCCGTCGCGCTACTACTCACGGTTCGTCACCCAGGAAGGTCTCGTCTTCGGCGACGGCGCCGGCTTCTCGAGCAGCCCGGACCTGTCCGGGCTCGGCGACACCGATATCGGGCCGATCACCGTGTCCTCCGAGGGTGGAAAGGGCCCGCGCTGGCGCGTCGTCCAACGGGTCAGCGGAAACATCGAATCGGTGGTCGCCACACCGCTCAGCGATGTCGAGTCGACGCTGTCGCGGCTGATCTGGTTGCAGGTCGGCATCGGCGGAGGTGTGGTGGTGGTCATCGGTGTCCTGAGCTACCTGCTGGTGCGCACCAGCCTGCGGCCGCTGCGCCGGGTGGAGGAGACCGCCCACGCGATAGCCGACGGAAACCTCACCATGCGGGTGCCCCCGGCACCGACCAACACCGAGGTGGGCAGTCTGTCGGCGTCGCTGAACACGATGCTCGGGCACATCGGGCGCGCATTCGCGGCCACCGAGGAATCCGAACGGCAGGCCCGCGAATCGGAGGAGACGATGCGCCGGTTCATCGCCGACGCCAGCCACGAACTGCGTACCCCGCTTACCTCCATCAAGGGCTTCGGCGAACTGTACAAGCAGGGCGCGGTGCCCTCCGGCGATGCGATGAGCCGCATCGACACCGAGGCCGAGCGGATGAAGTTGCTGGTCGAGGACCTGCTGATGCTGGCCCGGCTCGACGCGCACCGTCCGCTGCAGGCGGGTCCGGTGGACCTGCTGTCGCTGGTGTCCGACGCCGTGCACTCGGCCCGCGCGGCGGCCCCGCAACGCGACATCGGGGTGCGCATCGAACCGATGGACGAGCCACCGGTGGTCTCCGGCGACGTCAATCGGCTGATGCAGGTGTTGCGCAATCTGATCAACAACGCGATCGCGCACACCCCCGCCGACGCGACCATCACCATCGGCATCGAACCCGATGGTTGTGACCATCTGGTGCTGTCGGTGGCCGACACCGGCAACGGACTCACCGAGGAGGAGGCCAGGCGCGTCTTCGAACGGTTCTACCGCGGTGACTCGTCGCGGTACCGCGGTGAGGGCGGTGGCAGCGGGCTCGGACTGTCGATCGTGGCCGCGCTCGTCGCCGCGCACGGTGGCACCGTCGGGGTGGATTCGGTCCCCGGGAAGGGCGCGCGGTTCTGGGTGCTGCTGCCCCGGGAGGCGGTCTGAGCGGCCGCGCCGGGTGAACCGCGGGCGGCGCGATGATGGACGTTGGTCCCCTTCGTCCGCCAACGCCGGGTGCACCGCCCGCGGACCAATAGACTTGCCGGCATGGCATCGGTATTCACGCACATCATCAACGGCGACATCCCCGGCAGGTTCGTGTGGAAGGACGGCCAGGCCGTCGCGTTCCTGACGATCGAACCCGTGACACCCGGACACCTGCTGGTGGTTCCGCGCAAAGAGATCGACCATTGGGAGCAGATCGACACCGCGACCTTCACCCACCTGTCCGATGTCGCGCAGAAGGTCGGCCGTGCGGTCAAGGAAGCCTTCGACGCGCCCCGGATGGGGTTGCTGATCGCCGGGCTGGAGGTGCCGCACGTGCACCTGCACGTGTTCCCGGCGCTGGCGATGGAGACCTTCGACCTGTCCAACGCCGCCAAGGACGTCGCACCCGAAACCCTCGACGAGCACGCCGCGAAGATCCGGCGGAGTCTGGTCGACCTCGGCTACCGGGAGAACGTCCCGGACTGAGCTGATCCCGGACGCCGCGCGTCAGCCGACGGTCCTGTGGATGAGCAGCGGCAGCACCGCGGTGGCGCCCGCCTCGCGCAGAGCCGCGGCGGCGATGGTGATCGGCCAGCCCGACGTGGTGGCGTCGACGACGAGCAGCACGGTCCGGCCGTCGGCGGCGGGCGGATTCTCCAGCCGGCCACGCCAGTGCGCGGCCTCGACGGCGCCGGTGGCCTCGGCCGGTGGTTCGCCGGGCCCCACCGGATACCCGGCACCGCCGCGCCGGCCGACCGCGCGCAGCCGCTCGGCCAAGGTTTCGGCCAGCGCGGTGCCGGTCAGCCGTAGCGAGACGATCACCTCGGGCCGGATCCCCGACTCGCGGCCCCACGCGGCGAGGGTGGCGACCGCCGCGTCCGCGAGTTCGGTCACGGCGCCGTCGTCACCGTCGCGGGCTCCGGCGAGGACCCCGGCCCATTCGGGCGCGTCGGCGTGGGCCAGGGTCCGGCCCGGTTCGGCCATCAGGTGCGCCGGGATTCGCCCACGTGCGCCGAACACCCCGCCCGGCCACATCTTTCGTGGCTCCAGCAGCAGTGCGGCCCGGCGCAGGGTGGCGGTGATGGCGCGTACGTCCTCGTCGTCGGCGCCGCCGGGCAGGTCGTCGGTGAGGCCGCCCAGACACACTGAACATCGTCCGCACGCCACCGTCTGCGGGTCGTCGAGCGACGCGGTGAGCAGCGTCATCAGGCAGGACCGGCCGTGGACGTACGAGCGCATGATGTCGGCCTCACGTCTACGCACCGCCACCACCCCGTCGTAGTGGGCGGCGTCGTACGTCCACGGCCGTCCCGTCGCCACCCAGCCGTCGGGGGTGCGTTCGGTGGCACCGTCGACGGCGAGCTGTTTGAGCATCAGGTCGATCTTGGTGCGGCGCAGTCCCGTCGACGATTCGAGGGCGGGCACCGACTGCGGTGTGCCCGTATCTCCCAGCGCGGCGAGGAGTTCGGTCATCGTGACAGGGTCAGGGATGGTGGCGGTGGCGAAGTACTCCCAGATCCGGTCGTCGGCCGACGAGGACAGCAGCACCACCACGGCGTCGTCGAGGGCACGGCCGGCGCGGCCCACCTGCTGGTAGTACGACACCGGGGAGGCGGGGGCGCCCACATGTACCACGAACCCGAGATCGGGTTTGTCATAACCCATTCCGAGTGCCGAGGTGGCCACCAGCGCTTTCACCTCGTTGCGCAGCAGCGCGTCCTCGAGCGCGTGCCGGCGGTCGGCGTCGAGCTGCCCGGTGTAGGCGGCGACCGGATAGTCGGGGCCCTGGACGGCGCGGATGGCCTGGACGAGCCGGTCGGCGTCGGCGACGGTGAGCACGTACACGATTCCCGAACCGGGCAGTGCGGGCAGATTGCGGGCCGTCCAGGCGTACCGCTGCATCGGGGAGAGTTCGTCGATAACGTTCAGGTGTAACGATTTCCGCGCCAGCGGACCGCGCAGCACCAGAGTGTCGGTGCCCAGTTGCCCGGCCACGTCGGCGGTGACGCGGGCGTTGGCGGTGGCGGTGGTCGCCAGCACCGGCGTCGCGTCGTCGGCGGTACGCAACACATCGGCAACGCGCCGGTAGTCGGGCCGGAAGTCGTGACCCCAGTCGGAGATCGCGTGCGCCTCATCGATCACCAGCAGGCCGAGCGCGCCGGCCAGGCCGTCCAGTACCCGCCTGCCGAAACCGGGATTGGCCAGGCGTTCGGGGGAGACCAGCAGGACATCGAGATCACCTGCGCGCAAGTCGTTCTCGACGGCCTCCCAGTCACCGAAATTCGACGAGTTGAGTGTCGCCGCACGCAGCCCGGCCCGTTCGGCCGCCGCCACCTGATCCCGCATCAACGACAGCAGCGGCGACACGATCAGTGTCGGACCGCGGCCGGCGGCCCGGCCGATCGCCGTCGCCGTCCAGTACACCGCCGATTTGCCCCAGCCGGTGGCCTGCACCACGAGCACCCGCGCGCCGGGCCGGGTCAGCGCGGCCACCGCCCGCAGCTGGTCGGGTCGCAGACGGGCCCCGGCTCCGGCCAGCGCACCGATGACCCGATCGGCGATGATCAGCTGGTCGCCGGACAGGTCGGGGCCGGTGCGGTCGGTCGGTGCGTCGTCGGTCGTGGGAGGCATATGTCCACGCTATCGGTCGCGGGTGGGCCGGGCCGGGCGGGACAGCGCTGCGGCACCGATCTGTGGATAACTAATCGGTTGTCCACCGATTACGGCCACATCGGGCGGCCCGGAGTGCCGGAGGATCCCCCGGTCGCCGATCTGACCTGGGAAAACAGCGCGGAATCGTTGACAGGAACCTGACAGGCAGAATCCGGATGGGTCCCAGTTTCGTGCTGCAATCTTTATGACATGACGACAGACACCCTCGGTCGCCCCGCCTCGACGGTGCACACTCTGGCCGATTCCTCGCAAGCACATCCGACCCTCGACATCGTGATCCCGGTGTACAACGAGCAGGATGACATCGTCGACGCGGTGCGCCGGCTCGACGCCCACCTGCGCGCCGATGTGCCCTACCCGGCCCGGATCACCGTTGCCGACAACGCGAGTACCGACGACACGGTGCGGCGGGCGGTGGCGCTGACCGAGAGCATCGACGGGCTCCGCGTGGTGCATCTGGACGAGAAGGGCCGGGGCCGGGCGCTGAACGCGGTGTGGCGGGCCAGCGACGCCGACATCGTGGCCTACTGCGACGTGGACCTGTCGACCGACCTGAACGCGCTGATGCCGCTGATCGCGCCGCTGATCTCCGGGCACTCCGACATCGCGATCGGGACCCGGCTGTCCAACGGGTCGCGGGTCGAACGCGGCCTCAAGCGCGAATTCATCTCGCGCTCATACAATCTCATTCTGCGTACCGCGATGCGGGCCAAGTTCTCCGACGCTCAGTGCGGGTTCAAGGCGATGCGCACCGACATCGCCCGCGAACTCCTTCCGTACGTGGAGGACACCGGCTGGTTCTTCGACACCGAACTGCTGGTGGTGGCCGAGCGGATCGGGCTGCGGATCGCCGAGGTCCCGGTCGACTGGATCGACGACCCCGACAGCAGTGTCGACATCGTCGCCACCGCGATGGCCGACCTCAAGGGCTGCGCCCGCGTCGGGCGGGCACTCGTCGACGGCTCGCTGCCGGTCGCCGATCTGCGGGCCAGCATGGGACGCTCCCGGCACCCCGGACCGCGGGTGGAGGGTGTTCCGTTCGGGCTGTCCGGGCAGCTCGCCCGGTTCTGCGTGGTCGGTGTGGCCTCGACCGTGGTGTACGCCGTGCTGTACCTGATGTTGCATTCGGTATTCGGTGCGCAGGTATCCAACTTTGTCGCCCTGGGCATTTCGGCGATATTCAATACGGCGGCCAATCGCGGGTTCAGTTTCGGGGTACGTGGTTCCGAGAATGTGGTGAAACACCAGGCATTCGGACTGGGCATCTTCATGTTCGGCTGGGTGGTGACCGCGGGCTCGCTGTTCCTGCTGCACGCCTGGGCTCCCGACGCGTCGAAGCATCTGGAACTGCTGATCCTGCTGGTGGCCAACCTGGTGGCGACGGCGATCCGCTTCGTCGGACTGCGGTGGGTGTTCCGGTCGCACACGGCCGTCGCGGCCGCCGAGGCGGCGAAGGCCGCATGATCGCGCACGTTCGGTCCGCACCGGTAGTATCCGGCCGGTGACAGCGGAAAAGACCGGCGACACATCGACAAAGGTCGACACCGCACAGGCGGGCGAGGAAACTCGCTCGCCTGTGCGCCGTGCTATAACCGCTCCCGTGACACGGGAGCGGTTGTCGTTGTGTGTGCTGCTGGTAGGAACCGCGGTGGCGTATCTGTGGAATCTGTCGATCAACGGGTGGGCCAATTCGTTCTACTCGGCGGCGATTCAGGCCGGATCGGAGTCGTGGAAGGCATGGTTCTTCGGCTCATCGGATATGGCAAACTCGATCACCGTCGACAAACCGCCTGCCTCGCTATGGATTCCGTCGCTCTCGGTGCGGATCTTCGGGTTGAATCCGTGGTCGATTCTGGTGCCCGAGGCACTCATGGGTGTGGCTTCGGTGGCGCTGCTGTACGCCATCACCCGACGCCACTTCGGGCACTGGGCGGGCATTCTCGCCGGTCTCGTGCTGGCATCGACACCGGTGGCGGCGATGATGTTCCGGTTCAACAATCCCGAGGCGTTGCTGATCCTGCTGATGATCGCCTCGGTGTGGGCGCTGCTGCGCGGCGTCGAGGACGGCCGATGGCGCTGGCTGATCCTCACCGGTGTGTTCGTCGGGTTCGGTTTCCTGACAAAGCAATTACAGGTGATGCTGGTGGTTCCGCCACTGGCCCTCACCTACCTGGCATTCGGGCCCGGCACCGTTGTTCGCAGGCTCGGACAGTTGTTCGCCGCGCTGGGCGCGATGATCGTGAGTGCCGGCTGGTGGATTCTCACCGTCGAACTGTGGCCCGCCTCGTCGCGGCCGTATATCGGTGGTTCGCAGAACAACTCGATCCTCGAACTGACGCTGGGCTACAACGGGTTCGGACGGCTGAACGGAAATGAACGCGGCAGCGTGCGTCCCGGCGGGGCCGATGGTGGTTACGGGTGGCCTGGTGGTTACGGATGGCCTGGTGGTTACGGATGGACGGGCGGCTACGGCGGACCGGGAGGACCCGGCGGCCGCGGCGGTGGTATGTGGGGTGATACCGGCTGGAACCGGATGTTCACCGCCGCGCAGGGCGGCCAGATCGCCTGGCTGATCCCCACCGCGCTCATCCTGGGTGTGGCCGCGCTGGTGATCGTGGCGCGGGCGGCCCGGGCAACCGGGGACACGACGGTCGGCGTGTCGACAGTCGGGGATCCGGAAGTCGGGGATCCGGAAGTCGGGGACCCGGCGGGCAATGACCGGGCGGGCCGAGACCACCGGCGTCGGGTGCTCGCCTTCCTGACGGTGTGGGGCCTGTGGCTGATCGTCACGATGGTCGTGTTCAGCTACATGGCCGGAATCTTCCACAGCTACTACACGGCCGCGCTCGCCCCGGCGATCGCCGCACTCGTCGCCGGCGGGGCCGCGGTGTGCCTGCGTGCGCGCGAACAGCCGTGGGTGCGGGTCGTCCTCGCGGTCGCGGTGGGTACTGCCGCGATCTGGGGATTCGTGCTGCTGGGCCGGTCGCCGGACTTTGTGGGCTGGCTGCGGTGGCTGGTGCTGATCGGCGGCGTCGCCGCCGCGCTGATCCTGCTGGTGCCCGAGTCGGCGCCGTGGGGGCGTCGGCTGTCCGTCGGTGCGGGGCTGGCTGCGGTGGTCGTGGGAGTGGCCGGGCCTGTCGCTTACACGATCGACACCATCAACTCGCCCATCTCCGGGGGGCTGCCGTCGGCGGGCCCGCGTGTCGACGACGGGTTCGGGCCGGGTGGGGGCCCGGGCGGCCGCCGCGGCAACCGGCCCGGTCAGGGTCCGGCAGCCGGCTGGGGTCCGATGCCGGGGCCGGGTTCGGTACCCGGATCCCCCACACCCTGGGTGGGCGGCCCCCAGAACCGGATCGGCCGCGACGGAACAGGCCGAAACGGAACCGGGCCGGGCCCGGGAGAAATGCGATCGGGCGGCGGCAACGCGGGTCCGGCCGGCGGTATGGGATCGGGGCCGACGTTCCGGGCCGGTCCGGGGAACAACGGGCCCGGCGCACTGCTCAACGGCTCACAGCCGGGACCACAGATCCTCGCCCTCCTGCGTGCGGACGCCGACCGGTACACCTGGGTCGCCGCCGCGATCGGCTCCAACTCGGCGTCGGGCTACCAGCTCGAATCGGGGTACTCGGTGATGCCGATCGGTGGCTTCAACGGCACCGACCCGTCACCGACGCTGGAGCGATTCCAGCAGCTCGTCGCCGACCGCGAGATCCACTACTTCATCGCCGGCGGCCGCTTCGGTGGTGGCCCCGGCGGGGGACAGGACAACCGGACGAGCGAGCAGATCAGCACCTGGGTCACCGAGAATTTCACCGCGCGGACCGTTGACGGCGTCACCGTCTACGACCTGACCGCACCGGCCGGGGCGTCGTAGCAGGTCGCAGTAGGCGTGCCCACACCGGGACGAGACTGCCCGGCGAGGTCATCGGGCGTGTTCTCGACCGTGGTCAGGCGTGCGTCGAGGTCGTCCAGGTCGGCCATGTGATCGTCCCCATGCGCCAGGTTCGCGGTGACGTACGCGCGCCCATCGCGAATGCCGCCGCCCCGACGCCGCCGACCCCCGGTGCGCGGAGCGATCCATAGCCGGTCGGGACTGTAGAGTCGTCCCCGTGCGCGTACTCGTGATCGGCTCGGGCGGCCGCGAACATGCCCTGCTCCTCGGACTCACCCGCGACCCGTCGGTGACCGACCTGCACGTCGCCCCCGGCAACGCGGGTACCGCGGCCGTCGCGACCAACCACGCCGTCGACGTCACCTCCGCCGAGGCCGTCGTCGCCCTGGCCCGGGAGGTGGCCGCCGACCTCGTCGTGATCGGCCCCGAGGTTCCGCTGGTCCTCGGTGTCGCCGACGCCTTGCGCGCGGTGGGATTCGCCACCTTCGGCCCCAGCGCCGACGCCGCCCGCATCGAAGGGTCCAAGGCGTTCGCCAAGGACGTCATGGCCGCGGCCGGAGTGCGCACCGCACACGCCGAGGTCGTTGACAACCCCGCCAAACTCGACGCCGCGCTCGACCGATTCGGCCCCACCTGGGTGGTCAAGGACGACGGCCTCGCCGCGGGCAAGGGCGTCGTGGTCACCCCCGACCGGGCCGCGGCCCGCGCCCACGCCGCGGACTGCCTCGAATCCGGCCACCCCGTACTTCTGGAAAGCTTCCTCGACGGACCCGAGGTGTCGTTGTTCTGCCTCGTCGACGGCGAGAACGTGGTGCCGCTGCTGCCCGCCCAGGACCACAAACGTGTCGGCGACAACGACACCGGACCCAACACCGGCGGCATGGGCGCCTACACCCCGCTGCCCTGGCTGCCCGCGGAGACGGTCACACAGATCGTCGACGACGTGGTCACGCCCGTCGCAGCCGAACTGGTGCGCCGCGGATCGGGTTTCTCGGGACTGCTGTACGCGGGCCTGGCGATCGGCGCGGACGGACCCGCCGTCGTCGAATTCAATTGTCGCTTCGGCGATCCCGAAACCCAGGCGGTACTCGCCCTGCTGCAGTCGCCGCTCGGTGAGGCGCTCAACGCGGTCGCCACCGGAACCCTCGACCAACTGCCGCCGCTGCGATGGAGCGATGGTGCGGCGGTCACCGTCGTCGTGGCCGCCGAGAACTACCCCGGCACACCACGTACCGGAGACGTCATCACCGGCGCCGAGGCCGACGGGGTGCTGCACGCCGGAACCAAACGCAACGATGACGGCGACATCGTGTCGGCCGGTGGCCGCGTGCTCGCCGTCGTCGGCACCGGCGCCGACCTCGAACAGGCCCGGGCCCAGGCGTACGAGCGCATCGCGGCCATCAAACTCGCCGGCAGCCACCACCGCACCGACATCGGGAAAGCCGCCCTCGAAGGACGCATCTCCGTGTGACCGCCCACCGCCCGCCGGCCGTCGGGCCGACGAAAACCCGGTGAACCCACACCGCTTTCGTCGAAACCCGGTCAGCGTGTACGCCGGTTTGCGACCATGACATCCATGACGTCAGCGGCAACCCCCAAGGGAGTGCGCAGGCGTTCCAGGCTGATCGAAGCCGCCGGAGCGCTCCTACTCGAAGGCGGGTTCGACGCTGTCCGCCACCGCGCCGTCGCCGACCGGGCCGAACTCCCGCTCGCCTCCACCACGTACTACTTCGGCTCCCTCGAAGACCTCATGGCGCAGGCCGCCGACTACGTGTGCCGCGGCGACGAAGCCGCCATCGCGGCCCGTGGTGCGGCGCTGCGCCGACGTCGCCGGGGTGCCCGTGCCATGGCCGACGCCCTCGTCGACGTCTTCGTCGGAGCCGACACCACCGTGCACGATCTCGCCGCCCGGTACGAGATGTTCGCCCTCGCGCCCCGCTACGAACTGCTCAACGCGGTCATCGCCGACCACCACGCACTGCTGGCCGGTATCCACACCGACGTCCTGGAGAAGTCCGGCCGGCACGCCGACCCCGTCCACGTTCGTTGCCTCATCGCCGTCGAAGACGGAGCCGTCATGGGTGCGTTGGGTCAACAACCCGCGGTGCCGCTGGTCGCGGCACGCGAAGCTTTGGTGTCGGTCATCGACGTCCTGGCCCCGCCGAACTGACCCGCACCTCAACCGGCGAGGTGGGCCGCAGTCCGGGGGATAGCGTCGCCGTGACGGCCGGATGTGTCGTGGTGGCCGATAGGGTGGGAGGATGCCTTCCGATCCTTATGCGGACGTGCCGTTTTTTGACGAGCCGCCACCGGATGACGACTACGACGCGCCACCACCCGACGACGGCGGGGGAGAACCTCGGGACGTGCCGCAGGGGCCGGCACCGGCCCGGTTCTCCTCGGCGATCGAGGCGTTGCGCGCCGTCTTCGGATACGACGCGTTCCGCGGCGATCAGGCCGCGATCGTCGAGCAGGTCATCGGTGGCGGCGATGCCATCGTGCTGATGCCCACCGGCGGTGGCAAATCCATCACCTATCAGATTCCGGCGCTCGTCCGTGAGGGCACCGGACTGGTGATCAGCCCGCTCATCGCGCTCATGCATGACCAGGTCGACGCGCTGCGCGCGGCCGGTGTGCGCGCCGCCTACCTCAACTCCACCCAGTCGGCGCGGGAGCGGAGTGAGGTTGAGAATGCCTATCGGACAGGACAACTCGACCTGCTTTATGTTGCTCCCGAACGATTGTCGGGCGCACGGACCACGGAACTGCTGCACAGCGGAACGCTCAGCGTCATCGCCATCGACGAGGCGCACTGTGTTTCGCAGTGGGGCCACGACTTCCGGCCCGACTATCTCGCACTCGGCGATCTCGGCGAGCGATTCCCCGGCGTTCCCCGAATGGCGTTGACCGCCACCGCCACCCGCGAAACGCACGGCGAGATCACCGAACGGCTACGGCTGGTCGAGGCCAGGCATTTCGTCGCCAGCTTCGACCGGCCCAACATCCAGTACCGCGTCGACGCCAAGGCGGAGCCGCGAAAGCAACTGGTCTCGTTCATCCGTTCGGTGCCCGAACTCGTCGGAGCGGACGGACCGGTCGCCGGAATCGTGTACGCGCTCAGCCGCAAAAGTGTCGAGGCCACAGCCGAATTCCTGACCGGACAGGGGTTCGACGCACTGCCGTACCACGCCGGTCTCGACGCCCCGATCCGTGCGCATAACCAGGCGCGGTTCCTGCGTGAGGACGGGGTGATCGTGGTGGCGACCATCGCGTTCGGGATGGGCATCGACAAACCCGACGTGCGTTTCGTTGCCCATATCGACCTGCCGAAGTCGGTCGAGGGCTACTACCAGGAGACCGGTCGTGCCGGCCGTGACGGACAGCCGTCGGTGGCCTGGATGGCGTACGGCCTGGCCGACGTGGTGCAGCAACGCCGACTCATCGACTCCGGCACCGGCGATCGCGCGTTCAAGATGCGGCTCGGACAGCACCTCGACGCGATGCTCGCCCTGTGTGAGACGGTGTCGTGCCGCAGGCAGAACCTGCTGGGCTATTTCGGCCAGGAGTCGGCGCCGTGCGGCAACTGCGACACCTGCCTGCAACCGCCCGAAACCTTCGACGGCCTCATCCCGGCGCAGAAACTGTTGTCGACGATCTGGCGATTGAACCGAGAACGCGGCCAGTCGTTCGGCGCCGGTCACCTCATCGACATCCTGCGCGGCAAGGAGACCGAGCGCATCCGCGCCCAGCGGCACGGCGAACTGAGCACCTACGGCATCGGCGCCGACCTGTCCGATCAGGACTGGCGCAGCGTCGTCCGGCAGTTGCTCGCCCGCGGAATCATCACCGCGCAAGGCGAATACGGCACCCTCGCCCTCGGTGTCGACGCCGACGGAGTGCTGCGCGGCGAGACACCGGTTCCGTTGCGCCGCGACATCATCGGCCGGGTGACGGGTTCCGGGTCGGGTCCCAAGGCGCGCAAGACCGGCGCGGCCGCCGACCTCGACCCCGCCGACCGGGACCTGTTCGAGGCGCTGCGCACCTGGCGCACCGCCACCGCCAAGGAGCAGGACGTGCCCGCGTACGTGGTGTTCAGCAACGCCACCCTGCAGGCGCTGGCCGCCCACCGTCCCGCCGACCTGGATCAGCTCGGCGAGATCAGCGGTATCGGCGAGAAGAAGCGGGAGACGTACGGGGAGGCGGTCCTCGCGGTCATCGCCGAACAGCGCTGACGGCGAACACCGCTGACACCGGACGCCGCCGGCAACTGAAGACGGCCGGCGCGCGTCAGTCGCGGTTGCCCGACTCCATGTCGTCGGGGTTCATCAGGCCGTCGCGGGCGCGTTGTTCCTGGTAGACCAGCCGCCCGATGCGGTGGGCGACCACCGGGGCGGTGATCAGCGCGAAGATCGCGGCGAGGATCAGCATCCCGACGTCGATGTGGTTGCTGCCGAGGCGGATCATCGCGCCGGCGAGAATGAGCAGCAGACCGAACGTCTGCGGTTTGGTGGCCGCGTGCATCCGGGAGAGCGTGTCCGGGAAACGGATCAGGCCGATAGCC
Source organism: Gordonia pseudamarae (assembly GCF_025273675.1). Classification (NCBI taxonomy): domain Bacteria; kingdom Bacillati; phylum Actinomycetota; class Actinomycetes; order Mycobacteriales; family Gordoniaceae; genus Gordonia; species Gordonia pseudamarae. The sequence continues at coordinate 463,806 of NZ_CP045809.1, forward strand.
GTGGTCAGCGCCATCACGGCCCCGATCACCAGCAGCGTCGACGAGATGATGTCTCTGATCATTTCGGTCCCCGGCTCATGATCGGTCGTCCCGTACCCGGAACCGGGCGATGGAGATCGACCCGATGAAACTGAGCAGACTCAACGCCACGATCGCCGGGATCACCGTCGAGTCACCGCTGTAGGCGGCCCACGCGGCCAGCCCGCACATGCACAGCGCCACCAGGACGTCGAGGGCGACGACCCGGTCCAGTGATGACGGGCCCATCAGGATGCGGGCGGTGGTGAGCACCGCGGAGATGAGCAGCAGAACGGTCACGACCGTCCACACGATCGTCATGACCGATCCTCCGGTGGGGTGTCGATCCTGCCGAGCAGGCCCTGGGTCTCCAGCCGTTGCCGAGCCTGATGCGAGACATGATGGAATTCGTCGTCGATGCCGTGGTACGGGCTCGGATGCCATTCACTGTCACGTTCGAATGCCCGGATGAACGATCGTTCCACCCACTCCACCTGCTTGTAGAACGCCTTGACGCGGGCCTCGCTGCGGACGTCGAAGATGTGCACGTACAGCATGCGCCTGCGGTGATCGATCTCCAGCACCATCGTGCCGGGCACCAGGTTGAGGTAGTCGACGGCCAGGGTGAGCACCATGTCGGACTTGATGGCTACGCGCACCCGTACCACCGCGCCGAGCGGCGGTTTGCCGGGCCGGATCGCCGCCCAGCCCACCTGGGCGCTCGACACACAGAAATCGACAACCAGGCGGGCGACGATCAGCAGCACCGCGAGCGGGTGCAGCCGGCCTTCGACGGGTACCCGCGGCAGCGGCAGCAGGATCATGATCGCCAGCGCCACCCCGATCCCGCCGAGTACGTTCGCCCACGAGACGGTGCCCCACAACAGCACCCACACCGACGTCAGCCACGTGATGGTCCACAACCGGACGGCCACCTCGCGGGCGTCGCCGCCGAGCCACCTGGGCAGACGCAGCGTGCCGTGCAGCCATACCCAGACCCCGACGACGGCCCACACGACCATCAGGAACGACAGGCGCCACACGTTGATCAGGGCCGAACGGATCGGGCCCTTCTTGGCCACCGGATAGCGTTCGGCAAGTACGGTGCGCAGTTCGTCGCGTTTCGATGTGCGTCCGGCATCCGGGGGCGTTCGTTCGGTCATCGGCTACCACCTTCGTGATCCCCGAGCACGGCCTCGACGTAGACATCCCGGTTGACCACCTCGTCGGCGGCGCGGTCGGTGAAGTCGAAGATCGGACCGGCCCAGATCGTCAGTACCAGACCGGCGGCCACCATCGCCACCGTCGGCAGCACCATGCCCAGCGGCATCCGGCCCACGTCCTCACGTTCGTCGAAGGCGATGTCGTCGGCACTCTCGTCGATCAGGGCCGACGGTGTGACGTCGGCGAGAGCACCCTCCGGTGCGTCGGCCCGGGGCCGCCAGAAACCCTTTGTCCAGATGCGGGCCATCACGTAGAGGGTCAGCAGGCTGGTCACCACACCGCCGCCGATGAGGACCCACGCCAGCACCGAACCGTCCTGGCCACCGGCCTCCAGCAATGCCACCTTGCCGATGAAACCGGAGAACGGCGGGATACCGCCCAGGTTGAGGGCCGGGATCAGGAACAGCACCGCCAGCACCGGGCTCGCGATCAGCCCGCCGAGCCGGCGCAACGAGGCCGATCCGGCCTGCCGTTCGATCAGCCCGACAACCAGGAACAGCGTCGTCTGCACCAGGATGTGATGGGCCACGTAGTAGATGGCCGCCGACATGCCGATCTTCGACGACAACGCGATGCCGAAGATCATGTAGCCGATATGGCTGACCAGCGTGAACGACAGCAGACGTTTGATATCGGCCTGCGCGATGGCGCCCATGATGCCGATCAGCATCGTCGCCAGTGCCGCGACCAGCAGCACGTTGTCCATCGAACCGCCCGGGAACAGCAGCGTGTGAGTACGCATGATCGCGTATACGCCGACCTTGGTGAGCAGCCCCGCGAACACCGCGGTGACCGGAGCCGGGGCCGTCGGGTAGGAGTCGGGCAGCCACGCCGACAGCGGGAACACCGCGGCCTTGATGCCGAAGGCGACCAGCAGCACCGCGTACAGGGCGTTGCGGGTGCCGTCGGGCACGTCGTCCAGGCGCACCGCCATCTCGGCGAGATTGAGGGTGCCGGTGGTGGCGTAGGCGAACGCGATTCCCGCCAGGAAGATCAGCGACGAGACCATCGACACCATCACGTACGACGCGCCGGCGCGCACCCGTTCGGCGCTGGCCCCCAGGGTGAGCAGCACGAAACTCGCCGCCAGCAGTACCTCGAACGAAACGAACAGGTTGAACAGGTCACCGGCGAGGAAGGAGTTGCACACACCGGCGGTGAGGATCAGATAGGACGGCAGGAAGATCGATACCGGCTGCCGGGTGCTGGCGCCGTCGCGGATACCCTGACCGACCGCGTACAGCACCACGCACAGCAGCACGATCGTCGATACCACCAGCATCAGCGCCGACAGTTCGTCGACGACGAGCGTGATGCCGAGCGGGCCGTTCGGATAGCCTTTGTCGCCCCAGCCGCCGATCATCACCGCGAACGTGCCGTGTTCGGTGGTCAGGTACAGCATCAGGCACGATGCGACGAACACCGTGGCCAAGGCGATGACAGTGACGGCCCGCTGGAATCGGGGACTGCGGCCGCGCAGCAGGGTGAGTGCGGCGGCGATCAGCGGAACCAGTGCGGGCAGGGAGACCAGCACCGGGATCCAGGAGCTCTGCGGGGTCACGAGGCACCCCCTGCCGGGGTGGGATCATCACGGCCGTCGCCGGCGGGACGCTCGTCATTGCGGGGATCCCGGTCGGGGGGGTTTCCGAGGGGAGCTTCCACGAGAGACATCTCGTCGAGAACGTCCTCGGAACCGGTCGGCATCAGGTCGGTCTCTATCTGATCCTGGTGCAGGGCCTCGAACTCCTCGGGGGTCAGCGGGTTGCCTTCGTCGTCGTACAGATCGCCGGCCGCGGTGTCGGCAAGGGTCACCGGGTCGTCGGTGCGGTCGCGGTCCGGGGCGTCGGAGAGCGAACCCTTCACGATCTTGACGTCCTCGGTGTCGTCGGACACGTCGTCGTCGTCGCGGTTGAGCACGAACAGCCGGTAGACCATCGCGAGTATGAACGCGGCCACGCCCATCGTGATGACGATCGAGGTCAGCACCATCGCCTGCGCGAGCGGGTCGGTGTCACCGGCCGGACCGTTCGCCGAGCGGCCCTTGATCGGCGGATCGCCCGGATTCCCGGAGACCACCACTATCAGCAGGTTGATCGCGTTTCCGCATAGCAGCAGACCCAGCAGCATCCGCACCAGGCTGCGTTCGGTCAGCAGATACGCACCGCACGAGGCCAGCACACCGACGACGATGAGAAGTCCGAGATTGATGCTCATCGGGGCACCTCACCGGCCGCCAGGGCGTCGGACCGGCGCGGGCCGCTGTCACCGGACGCCTCGGCGTCGGTGCCGGAGTCCGGCCGCAGCGGGGCGGGACTGCCCGGCTGGGCCTCGTTCTCCACGTCCAGCCGCGCGCCCAGACTGCGTAGCACGTCGAGGACCAGCCCCACCACGATCAGATAGATACCGAGGTCGAAGAACAGTGCCGTGACCAGCTTGACGTCGCCCAGCAGCGGAAGTGTCACCTCGAAGACCGCCGACGACAGAGCCGGTGCGCCCAGCAGCAATGACACCGTCGCGGTGGTCGCGGAGATCGCCAGGCCGGCGCCCAGGATCCGGCCGGGCTCCAGCGGCAGTGCCTCGCCCAGTTCATATCGTCCGCCGGCGAGATACCGCAGCACCAGCCCCAGACCCATCGTCAGACCGCCGGCGAAACCGCCGCCCGGTGAGTTGTGCCCGGCCCAGAAGAAGTAGATCGACAGCACCACGATCGTCGGGAAAATCAGTCGTGTCGTCGCCTCCAGCACCATCGAGCGGTGCCGCGGATCGCGCAGATCGCTGCCCAGCAGCCAGGTCGTGCGGTCGGACGGGACGTCGTCGTCGGCGATTCCGACCGGACCGCTGCGGCCGTGACCGTCACGGGCGGCGTCGGCGACCCGTGGCGCGGCACCGAACCGGCGATTGCGGAACACCAGCGAGGCCACACCCGTCGCGGCCACGATCAGTACCGAGATCTCGCCGAGGGTGTCCCAGGCGCGGATGTCCACCAGTAGCACGTTGACCGCGTTCGCGCCGTGCCCGAACGTGTAGGCGGCCTCGGGGATATCGATGTGCAGCGGCTGTTCGGAGCGGGCGGCGGCCGCGAACAGGCCGATCACCACCAGGCTCAGCCCGAACGCCACGCCGATGGCGGCCCGGACCGGTTTGAAACCGGTCGCGTGCCGGGGTTCGGGTTCGGCGGGCAGCTTGCGCAGCACCAGCACGAAGATCACCAGGGTGAGCGTCTCCACGAGGAACTGGGTGAGCGCCAGGTCCGGGGCGCCGTACAGGGCGAACAGCGTCCCGCAGCCGTAGCCGGTGACGCCGACGGTCAGCGTGGCCGCCAGCCGGTTGCGCATCACGGTGGCCGCGATCGCGGCCGCCACCATGACCCCGCCGACGACCAGTTGCGGCGCGGTGTCGAAACCGTTCAGTTCGAGCGTGGTGCGGGCACCGGTGAACAGCACGGCCAGCGGCAGGATTATCACCGTCGACAGGATCACCGCCTGCGTGATGGGCAGCGATCCGCGTTGGGTGTTGCGGGTCAGCAGCAGCGACAGGGTGTCGGCGCCGCGCAGCGTCGCGTCGTACATGCGGTCGGCGTTCAGCAGCGGCCGGAACCCGAACAACCGGTCGCGCAGCTTGCGGACCATCAGGAACAGCGCGGCGCCACCGGCGACGACGATGATCGAGAACACCACCGGCAACCCGAATCCGTGCCACATCGCCAGGTGCTCGAGGTGGTGGCCGTAGTCGGGCAGCGTCCGCGCGTGTGGTTCGAGCAGCGAACCGATCGGGCCGGAGGCGAACCCGGCGACGACACCGCCCACTGCGAGGATGGCCGGTGCCAGATAGAACAGGACGCCCGGCAGATGCATCTTGAGCACCGCGGCGCTCGGCTCCGTGCGCAGCTTGCGGCCGAACGCGCCCCACATGAAGCGCGTGGTGTACGCGAAGGTGATCACCGAGCCCACCAGCATCACGATGTCGACGGTGTGCCGTTGCCAGTCGTCGAGCGCGCCGGAGACCCACACCGACCCGAAGGCCGTCTCCTTGCCGACGAACCCCATGGTGAACGGCAGGCCGGCCATGCTCGCCCCGGCCACGCCCGCGATACCCATGAGAACCGGGAGTCGCTGCCCGAGCCGGGCCAGTTTGCGCACGTCGCGGGTGCCGGTGGAGTGGTCGATGATGCCGACGACCATGAACAGCGCCGCCTTGAACATGGCGTGGGCGATGATCATCGCCAGGCCCGCCATCATCACGTTGGCATCGCCGAAACCGACCAGCACCATCAGGAAGCCGAGCTGGCTGACCGTGCCGAAGGCCAGGATCAGTTTGAGGTCGAGTTCGCGCAGCGACCGCCAGCCGCCGAGGATCATTGTGATCAGGCCGAGGGTGAGCACCGCGACCTGCCAGCCGATCAGCGCGCCGAAGGCGGGCGACAGGCGGGCCACCAGATAGACGCCGGCCTTCACCATCGCCGCCGCGTGCAGGTACGCGCTGACCGGGGTGGGGGCGGCCATCGCGCCGGGCAACCAGAAGTGGAACGGCACGATCGCCGACTTGCTCAGCGCGCCCACCAGTACCAGGATCACCGCGACCTGGACGTAGATGCCGGAGCCGGGTGGGTCGGCGAGCAGATCGGAGAGCAGGTAGCTGCCGGTGCGCTCGCCCAGCATGATGATGCCGACGAGCATCGCCAGACCACCCGCGGTGGTCACCAGCAGCGCCTGCGTGGCGGCTCGCCGGGAGGTGGCGCGCACGGCGTAGAAGCCGACCAGCATGAACGACAGGATGGTGGTCAGTTCCCAGAACACGTACAGGACCAGCATGTTGTCGCTGACGACCAGTCCGAACATGGCCGCGGCGAAGGCCACCATCTCGCCGCCGAAGATCGCCACCCGGGGACGGGCCTCATCGAAGTAGTGCGCGCAGTAGCAGAGCACGAGTGCCCCGACGCCGAGGATGAGCACCGACATCACGGCCGCGAGGGTGTCGAACCGCAGCACGATGTTCATGTCGAGGGTCTCGACCCAGGTGATCGTCTGCACCGTGGGCGGGTCGTGGGCCCCGGGCCAGTTGACGATCACCCAGTACAGGCCTCCGGCGGGGGCGAGTGCGAGCAGGTAGAAACCGCGAGTGCCCACCCAATGGATCACCGGGGGCGCGAACAGGGCGCACAGGCCGAGCGCGACCAACACAGCAATCACATGGGCACCCCGTCTGTTGTCATCGAACGTCTGTTGTCATCGGTCGTCGGATGTTATCGAACGTCTGCGGACGAGCCGACCATCGCGAGTCGAGCCGGTAAACGGAGCCGGGAACCGGACGCGCCGGGACGGCCGTCGTTGTGGGCCCGTTATGTGTATCTTACCGTTGCATCCATGAACCGCTGTGGCAGGCTGCTCGTGCTCATCGTGTCGTTCCTGATCGTCGGCGGATCGATGGCGGGTTGTTCGTCGGACGGCGAGGACGGTCCGGGCGGCATGTCGCTGCCGCAGGACTTCCCGCGATCGCAGGTTCCGCTGCTGACGGACGGTACGGTGCTGACCGTCTCCGGCGACGAGAACGACGGCTGGAGCATCACCCTGCAGGGTCCGGGGGCCGAGGGCAATGCGCTCGACGCCGCGGTGACGAAGCTGACCGACGCCGGATTCACCGAGTCGCAACGCACCACCGACGCCGGCCGTCGGGTGGTGTTGCTGTCGAAGACGTCCGGGAGCGACTCATTCTGGGTGCAGGTGGGCACCATCGCCGGGGCGGCGGGAGGCCCGAACGCGCTATTCTACCAGGTCACGAAGGTCGAACCCTGAATCGTCGGCGCTGACCGGTCCGCCCGGGCGGATGTGATCGCACACACACAGCCGATTCGCACCTTCCGGACAGGTTCGCGGCAGGTAGCGCCGGAAGTGTGGTGCTCACGCTGCGGGCGAGCGCCCGCGTGAGCGAAAGGGAAATCGATGTCGTCTACCCACGACCCGGCCACTCAACCCCAGCAGGCGGCTCACACCGACGAGCTGCCGGTGGTCGGCGACGAGCAGCAGGTGCCGCACACACAGCCGTACTCGGTCGGGCCGCAGCAACAGGTCCAGCCCACCGACGCGCCCCTGCCGGGCGGCTCCGGCACGCCGGTACCGGGCGATGCCGACGGCAAGGTGCTCACCACCCGCAACACACTGATCGCGGGCGGTATCGGGGTGGCCGCGGCATTCGCGCTCCTCGGCTTCGGCGCCGGGTATGTCGCCGGTGACGGCGGATCGTCGGACGGTCGTCCGAGCATGTCCCGCAACGGCGGGCCGGGCGGGGGCATGCAGGACGGCCGGAACGGGATGCAGGGCCAGAACGGGATGCAGGGTGGCATGAACGGAATGCCCGGCCGGAACGGCATGGGCGGCGGTCCCGGCGGTATGCCGGGCGGCACGAACGGCCCGGACCAGACGAGCCCGGACCAGACGGGTCAGGAGGCGACCGGCCAGGAGACGACCGGCTCGCAGGCATAGTCCGGGTGTGCCGAGATCCGGCTACTGCACCCGACGTTCGGCGTACGCACGCAGGTTCTCCACCTGCGCCGCGTCGAGTGAGGGCCGCACGCGTTCCCGGGCGACCGCGATGTCGTCGGCGGTCACTGTCGCGGCGTCGATATCGCGGCGCATCGCTGACAGCGCGGCCTCGCGCAGCAGTGCCGAACAGTCCGCGGCCGAGTAACCGTCGAGGTCGGCGGCCAGTTCGTCGATGACGATGTCGTCGGCGAGCGGGACGTTCCTGCCGGAGGCGCGCAGGATGTCGCCGCGGGCGTCGGCGTCGGGCGGTGGCACGAACACGAGCCGTTCGAGCCGCCCCGGCCGCAGCAGCGCCGGGTCGATGAGATCGGGCCGGTTGGTGGCGCCGAGGACGACCACGTCGCTGAGCGGTTCGACGCCGTCGAGTTCTGTGAGCAGCGAGGCCACCACCCGATCGGTGACCCCCGAATCGGTGGTCTGCCCGCGACGCGGCGCGAGGGCGTCGACCTCGTCGAGGAAGATCAGCGAGGGCGCCGACTCGCGGGCGCGGGCGAACAGGTCCCGCACCGCCTTCTCCGAGGCGCCCACCCATTTGTCCATCAGTTCGGCGCCCTTGACGGTGTGCACCGACAACCGGCCCGATGCGGCGAGCGCGCGCACCACGAATGTCTTGCCGCATCCGGGCGGGCCGAACAGCAGCACCCCGCGCGGTGGTTCGACGCCGAGCCGGGTAAAGGTGTCCGGATGCTGCAGCGGCCACAGCACGGTCTCGGTCAGCGCCTGCTTGGTCTCCACCATGTCGCCGACGTCGTCGAGGGTGATCGAGCCGAGTGCGATGTCGGGGGAGTCGCCGCGCGACACCGGCCGGATCACCTCCAGCGCGCCCTGTAGATCCGCGAGCCGCAGCACCGGCCGCTCGCCGTCGTCAGTCCCGGCCGCCACGGGTTGCGCGGCCACAGCCGGTTGAGCTGCGAGTTTGCGAGCCCCGGAACCCGGTGACCCGGGCTCGTCCCCGGTCACCTCATCAGTACCGGCGGGATCCCGTCGTGAGGCGGTGACCCGGCCCGCGGCCCGGATCGCGGCCTCGCGGGCGAGCGCGGCCAGGTCGGCGGCCACGAAACCGGGGGTGCGGGCCGCGATCGGGGTCAGATCCAGACCGGGTTCGGTGGGCACCCCCGACAGGATCGCCGACAGCAGCCGGGCCCGCAGGGCGGCGTCGGGCAGGCCGATGACCAGCTCGCGGTCGCACAACTCGGGGTCGCGCAGCCGGCTGTCGGCGCCGGCCGGTTCGGCGGTGGTGCACACCAGCACCACCGAACCGTCCCCGATCGCGGTGCGCAGTTCATCGAGGATCAGCGTCGACACCGGTTCGGCGGCGGCGGGCAGCAAGGCATCCACATCGGCGATGAGCAGCACGCCCGACCCGTGCCGTCCGCGCAGGGCGGCGATCGCCGATGCCACCGCCGACAGCCGCGACGAGGCCTCCAGCGCACCCACCGACGGGCCGTCGACGACGGCGAGCGGGCGGCCCGCACACACCGAACGCACCATGGTGGCCTTGCCGACCCCGGGCGGTCCGGACACGATCACCCCGAGCCTGGGCGCGGCGCCGAGCGCGCGCAGCACCTGCGGTTCGTCGAGGGTGATGGCGACCCATTCGGTGAGCCGCGCGACCTGGGTGTCGACCCCGACCAACTCCGACACCGGACGCACCTGCCCGCCCTGACCGGCGCCCTCGTGGCCCGATGTGTCGGCTTCGGCTTCGGCTTCGGCTTCGGCTTCGGTGTCGGTGTCGGTGGACACCCCGGTGCGTGGTTCGACGAGCTGCCAGCCCCGGGTGAGGCCACCGGTCGCCGTCGGTGACGGATTTCCCGCACCGGCGGCCGCCTCCGCCGAACTCGCCGCGCGCAGCGGACCGGTCGTCACGCCCGATCCTGTCGCGGTGTCGGCGGCCACGCCGTCCCCGTCCCACAGCACCGCGGTGTTGGTCTGCACGCTCACCGGACCCGACGGGTCGACGGCGCTCACCGTCACCAGTTCGTTGGTCCAGGTGATGCCCACGGAACGGGCCAGCGCCCGCACCGCGGTGCTCGCCGTCAGCTCCGGACCGAGATCGCGAGGCAACAGCGAGACCGCATCGCCCACCGACAGGACCTTGCCCAGCAGGGCCCGGCGCAAGGTGGTCTGATCGACGGACCGGCTGGCCAGCGCGGATCCGGATACGACGACACGGTTGCCGCCGTGCACGCTGACCGGCGCCAGCACCACGCCCGCGTCCTCGCGGACCCCGGCGTTGGAGAAGGTGATGTCGTCGAGCAGCACGGTGCCGGTCGCGATGTCGGGTGCCTGCGCGACGACCGCGGCCGTGCGCCGGGCCCCGACGATCGAGACGGCGTCCCATTCGCGGAGCGACAGCGCGGCCAGCACCTCGGGATGTACCCGGATGATGCCGCGGCGGGCGTCGGCGGCCGACGGATTGACCCGCGCGGTGAGGGTCAGTTGGGGGGCGGTCATCGACGGTGCGGGCCTTTCGTCTGCTCTGCGGTGGCTGCTGTTCCGGGATCGTCGCTACGGGTCGGTCGGGTCGTGCGGGGTGGTGTCCCCGGGCCGGCGCAGACCGAGCCGGGCGTGGGAGCGGGAGATCGACGGCCGCATTCGGCGGCGGCCACCGCCCTCGATGCGGTCGGCGCGGCGTTCGGCACGACGATCGGCCGGTCGGGCGTCCCATTGTTCGGGCCGGGCGGCCACCCAGCGCTGATTGCGCCAGGCGAACGGGATGTGCGCCAGATACGCGGCGATCAGGACCACCATCAGCACGTACGGGTAGGTGAGCAGCAGCGCGCCGGTCACCGCCACCCCGATCAGCAGGATCGCCAGCGAACTCGGCTGCACCTTGGTGGCCTTCGTCGATGCGGTCGGGATACGGCTGACGGCCAGCGCCGCGACCACCACCATCCAGCCGCCGACGGCGGCGTCCGACGTCCACCAGCCGGTGCCGAACTGTTCGTGCAGTCCGACCGGCAGCAGCACCAGGATGGCCGCGGCCGGCGCGGGCACCCCGACGAAGAACTCCTTGGTGTAGGCGGGCGCGTCGTCGTCGTCGAGCAGTGTGTTGAACCGGGCCAGCCGCAGCACGATCGCGCACACGTAGATGAGTACGAAAATCCAGGTGAGGTTCGGATTGCCGACGTCACCCAGCAGCGCCAGATAGACGATGCCGCCGGGTACCACACCGAAGTTGATGACATCGGCCAGCGAATCGATCTCGGCACCCATCCGGGTGGTGGCGTTCATCATCCTGGCCACCCGGCCGTCGACCGCGTCGAGGATCGCCGCCACCACCACCAGCGCCAGCGCCATATCGATGTGGCCGTGCAGGGTGGAGCGCAGCGCGGTCAGCCCTGCGCAGATCGCCAGGACCGTCACCGCCGACGGCACGAAGATCCGGCCGGCCGCGGCCTGCCTGCGCAACCTACTCGTCTCGGGTTCGGGGTGGCGCGAGTAGCTGTCGAGTCGCTGCGCATCCAGATCCGGGGTGTCCAGGTCCTGTTCGGGGTCGCGGGGGTGACCGGATTCGGCCGCCGGGGTCGCCGGCTTGTGGGTCACGGGCTTGTTCCGCGCCCGCCGCAACCGGCCGCGTGAGCCGCGCGTGGTCGCATCCGCCGACGCCGAGCGCCGGGTCGGACCGGACCGGCGCGGGGTGTCGCTCATGCCGCGGTCGCCATCACGCCAGGGTCGCCAGCACGGTCTCGGCGCCCACCGTGCGCTGACCGACGCGGACCGCGGGCACGGCTCCGGCGGGGAAGTAGACGTCCACACGCGAACCGAACCGGATCAGGCCGTAGGTGTCGCCGACCCGCAGCGTGTCGCCGGGTTTCGGATCGCACACGATGCGCCGTGCGATGAGACCGGCGATCTGGACGACGGCGAGCTCGGCGCCCGCGGCGGTCCGCAACCCGAGGACGGTGCGCTCGTTGTCGGAGCTGGCCTCCGGCAGATCGGCCGAGAGGAACTTCCCGGGGGTGTGCGTCACCGAGGTGACCGTCGCCGACACCGGTACCCGCTGGACGTGCACGTCGAATACCGACAGGAACGTCGACACGCGCGGCAGCGGCCGGTCGCCGAGACCCGCCTCGATAGGTGGCACCGCCTCGTCGACGAGGGCGACGGTGCCGTCGGCGGGTGCCACCACGATCGACGGGTCGACGGGCGGAACCCGGGTGGGGTGCCGGAAGAACGCGGCGCACGCACCGGCCGCGAGCGCCGCGGGCCGCGCCACCCACGGGTGTTTCCGGCCGAGCAGCGCGATCGCCGCGGGCGCCGCCACGAACGGCACGCCCTTCGGGTGGATCGGTGGGATGGTTTCGCGGACCAACTGCATCAGGTGCTCGGCACCTGTGGGGGACGTGCCGTCGGGGCGTGGTCGCCTGGCCACATCCACCTCCTGGGTGTTGTCGATCGGGGTGTTGTCGATCGGGGTGTCGCTGATCTGGGTGTCGCCGATGCACGGTTCGTCGGTGCATCCGTCGTCGGTGTCGAGCGATTCGTCAACAGCTTAGTGGTCGCTCGTCCCGGCCCGGTCACCGTCGGTCGATCGGGTGGACGTCAGTCCAGCACCAGTACCTCGACGTCGACGCCGTCGGCCAGGGCGGTGATGTCGGTGGCCACGTCGATCAGCGCGTTGGCCCCGGCGAGGTAGCGCAGATGGTGGCTCGACGGCGGGCCGATCGGGTCGACCACCCAGCCGTCGCCGTCGCGTTCGAGTACGCCCCGCAGGAACTGCCGTTTGCCCGCCGGGGAGCCGACCGACCCGCGCAGCCGGGCGGTGACCCTTGCGCGGTGCGGCGGCAGACCCATCTTGGTGCGCAGCGGTGGCCGGATGAACACCTCGAAACTGACCAGCGAACTGACCGGATTGCCGGGCAGGGTGATGATCGGTACCGCCTGCCCGGACGGATCGGTGACGTGTCCGCAGCCTTGCGGCATGCCGGGCTGCATCGCCACCTTGGCGAATTCCACCCCGCCCGTGGCGATGAGCGCGTCCTTGACCACCTCGAACGCCCCGGCGCTGACCCCGCCGGAGGTGACGATGAGGTCGGCCTCGCCCGCGATCTCGGCGATCCGGGTCAGGAATCCGTCGACATCGTCGGGAACGAAGTGCACGGTCCGGGCGAGCGCCCCGGCCTCGGTCGCGGCGGCGGCGAGCATCGGGGAGTTGGATTCGTAGATCTGTCCGTGCCGCAGTCGGTGGCCGGGGGCGACCAGTTCCGAGCCGGTGGAGAGCACCACCACCCGCGGCCGGCGCCACACCCGGACCGTTCCGGCCCCGATCGCCGCGAGCAGCCCGAGCTGCGGCGCGTGCAGCTCGGTGCCGGCGCGGATCGCGACCTCACCGGCCACGATGTCCGAGCCGGCCACGCGGATGTTCTTGCCGACGGGTATCGGGGCGGTGAAACGGATCTGCTGCGGGCCCTGGTCCACCGGGGCGAAACGTCCCCGGACCGGCCCGCTGGCGGTCTGTTCCACCGGCACCACCGCGTCGGCGCCGCCGGGAAGCGGGGCGCCGGTCATGATGCGGGCGACGGTGCCCGGCGTCAGGGTGAGCCGGTCGGTGCGGCCGGCGGGGATGTCGGCGGCCATCGGCAGCGTGACGGGATGCTCGGTACTGGCCTCGGCGAGGTCTGCGCCCAGTACCGCGTAGCCGTCCATCGCCGAGTTGTCGAACCCGGGCAACGACACGCCGGTCACGACGTCGACGGCGGTGACCAGGCCCAATGCGTCGGTCACCGCCACCTCGACGGCCTCGGGTGGGCCGAACAGCCCGTGGATGGCCTCCTGGTGGTCCCGGACGGATCGCAGTGCGGGCATCGGCCCTCCTCGGTACTGGCGTCGTGAACCCCGCTGACCGCCTGTCGGTGGGGTGTATGTCCGGCGTGCGGGCCGCCGGTGGCGGCATTACCGTCTCACTATGAGTTATGGGCTGCTGCTCGATATCGACGGGGTGATGGTCACCTCGTGGCAGGCGCTGCCCGGTGCCGCCGACGCCGTCGCAGAACTCGCCCGCCGGGCGATCCCACGGATGTTTCTGACCAACACCACATCACGCTCGCGCGCCGAGATCGCCGAGGCGCTGGCCGACTGTGGTTTCGATGTCGCCCCGCGGGAGATCCTCACCGCGGCCAAACTGACGGCCGAATATCTGGGTGCGCACTATCCGGGAAAGACGGTGTGGGTGCTCAATCAGGGGCCGATCGCCGAGGACATGACGCAGGTGAATCTTGTCGACGATCCGGCGCGGGCCGAGGTGATCGTGCTCGGCGGCGCGGGGGCGGTGTTCACCCACGAGGCGCTGTCGACGGTGTTCGAGCGGATGGTCTCGGGGATACCGGTGGTGGCGATGCACCGGTCGATGACCTGGTCGACGGCCAGGGGCCTGGCCATCGACACCGGGGTGTACCTGGAGGGGCTGGAGAAGGCATCCGGGCGCAGGATCAAGGCCATCGGCAAGCCGTCGCCGGTGGGTTTCCGTACCGCATCGGAGCTGATGGACCTGGACCCGGCGCAGGTGGTGATGGTGGGCGACGACATGCACAACGACATCCTCGGCGCGCAGGCCGCCGCCCTGGTGGGGGTGCTGGTGCGGACCGGGAAGTTCCGCGAGGATGCGTTGCGGCAATTGCAGCGCGACGAGTTCGGGCCGGTGCCCGACCACATCATCGACTCGCTCGCCGACCTTCCCGATCTGCTCACCAGGCTCTACCGCTGATTCAGGCGGCTTCGGCCGCCCGCTTGATCTTGGCGAGGGTGGCGGCCATGCCCTGCTTGAGTTCGATCTCGAAGCTGTCGTTGCCGCCGAAGACCTTGTCGACGAGGAAGGCGCTGACCTTGCTGGTGCCGTTCGCGGCGTCGCGGCGTTCGGTGACCGTCACCCCGTCCGCCGACTCCTCGATGGTGTACGACCACACGGTGCGGTTCTCGGCGATGCGGAACGCCAGTTCCTTGTTCGGGACGTACCGGACGATCTTGGAGGTGGTGGGCCACACCAGCGGGCCCCGCCGGTTGACGTTGATGGTGCGGGTGCCGACACCGACCGGCTCGCCCCGCACGATCATCTTCTTGCACTGGGGGCTCCACTCGCCCATGCGTTTGAGATCGGAGATCACGCCCCACACCTTGTCGGCGGATGCGTTGATGTCGATGCTCTCTTCGAGCAGCGGAGTGGCCATGAGGGTCCCTTCGGTTGTGCGCGCACGGGTGCCGGCGGCGTGTGGTAGCTCACTGTAGAGCCCTTATTGTCGGTGCGTCAATAAGGGTCCGGGGTGGTCGCGCCGCCGGCGCCGCGGGCATCAGGCGATCGTGACCATCTCCCAGTCGCCCACCTTGCGGGCCAGTGCGGCCAGATGGTCGTCGGGATGGCCGAGGGTGTGCCCGATGGCGGTGAGCCGGCTGACGTAGTGGCCGACAGGGTACTCGGCGGTCATGCCGATACCGCCGTGCATCTGGATCGACTCCTGGCCGATGATCCGGGCTGACCTGCCCACCTGCAGCTTGACCCGCGAGGCGATGGTGGCGTCGGCGCTGCCCTCGGCGAGCGCGGTGACCGCGTACTGGCTCATGCTGCGGGCCAGTTCCAGCCACATGTACAGGTCGGCCGCACGCTGGGTGAGTGTCTGGAACGTCGACAGCGTGACACCGAACTGCTTGCGCGTCTTGAGGTATTCGGTGGTCAGCTCCAGGCACCGTTCGAGCGCACCGATGGCCTCGGCGCACTGCGAGATCTGGGTGATGATCTCGACATCGGAGATGATCGGGGATGCCTCGCCCGAGCCGAGCCGCACGGCCGCCGCGCCGTCGAAGGTGATCTGGGCGCCGCGCCGACGGTCGTGGGTGCGGTAGGGTGTCCGGCTCACCCCGGCCGCGGTGGCGTCCACCAGGTACAGCCCGACCTCGTCGCCGGCACGTGCCGAGACAACCAGATGGTCTGCGCAATCACCATGCGGTACAAGAGTTTTGGTACCACTGATAGTGCCCTCGGCAAAGCTGGTGGCCACCGCCGACACCGGCCAGCGATCGCCCTTCTCGTGGTGCGCGAACGCCCCGAGGGTCTCACCCGAGGCGAGTGCGGCCAGCAGTTCGTGGCCGGGGGCGGCCGCGGAGATCAACGCGCCCGGAACCACCACCGAATCGAGGTACGGCTCGGGGGCCAGTGCCCGGCCGAGTTCGGTCAGCACGGTCGCGACCTCGATGGGGCCGGCTCCGGCACCGCCGTCCTCCTCGGAGAACGACAGTCCCAGGATGCCGATCTCGGCGAGCGAGTTCCATACATCGCGCTTCCAGCCGAGTTCGCTGTCGGTCACCGTGCGTACCGTCTCGACGTCGTAGGTCTTGGTGAGCACGTCGCGCACGGTGTCGCGCAACATCACCTGTTCTTCGGAAAGCTCAAAATCCATGATTCACCTAAGTTTTCGAAAGTCTGGAGTAAGTGGTGTGCGGTGCTCTACAGGCCGAGCACGGCCTTGTCGATGATCTGTCGCTGCACCTCGTTGGAGCCGCCGTAGATGCTCACCTTGCGGAAGTTGAGGTACTGCGGAACGCTGCGCTGGGCCCATTCGGCGACGTCGATGTCGGCGGGCCCGGTGGCGTCGATCGCGGACGACGGCAGTGAGTCGGGGCCGGCGATGTCGGCGAGCAGTTCGGTGGTCTCCTGCTGCAACTGTGAGCCGCGCAGTTTGAGCAGCGAGGACGCCGGATTGGGTTTGCCGTCGGCGGACGAGGCGACCACGCGCAGCTGCGTCACCTCCAGGGCGAGCAGGTCGTTCTCCAGCGAGGCGATCCGGGCGGCGAACTGCGGGTCCTCGAGCAGGGTGCCGGTGGCGGTCCTGGTCTCACCGGCGAGCTTCTTGGCCCGGGCCAGCTTGACCTTGGTCTCGCCCACGCGGGCGATGCCGACGCGTTCGTTGCCGAGCAGGAACTTGGCCTGCGTCCAGCCCGAGTTCTCCTCACCGACCATCTGTTCGGCGGGCACCCGGACGTCCTCGAAGAACACCTCGTTGACCTCGACACCGCCGTCGATCAGCTGGATGGGACGCATCTCGATGCCGGGGGTGGACAGCTCCACCAGGAACATGCTGATGCCGGCCTGCTTCTTCACGTCCGGGTTGGTGCGGGCGAGCACGAAGATCCAGTCGGCGTACTGGCCGAGCGTGGTCCACGTCTTCTGGCCGTTGATCACGTAATGGTCGCCGTCGCGCACCGCCTTGGTCTTGAGCGAGGCCAGGTCCGAACCGGCTTCGGGCTCGGAGAAGCCCTGGCACCACCAGATGTCGACGTTGGCGGTCTTGGCGAGGAAACGTTCCTTGAGTTCCTGCGAGCCGAACTGCGCGATGACCGGGCCGATCATCGAGTGGTTGAAGGCGAGCAACTCGGGGACGTGCGCCAGAGCCATTTCCTCCTTGAGGATGTGGTGCTGGATGGGGCTCCAGTCCTTGCCGCCCCACTCGACGGGCCAGTGGGCGGTCGCCAGGCCGTTCTCGTTGAGGATGCGGCACGACGCGATCATGTCGTCGGGGTAATTCATCTTGCCCGCGGCGTTGCGGTCGCGGAGCTCTTGGGGAACCTTGGCGAGGAGGGTTTGGATCTCTGCGCGAAACGCCTGTTCTTCCGGGCTGAACTCGAGTTGCATGTCTGCCTTCATACCACCGACGGGTCAGGTGCGGGCCACGACCGCCGCACTTGCCCGCCGCACCGATCCCGGCTGGGCGCCGTCCACCCCGCCCGGGCGCGGACGGGTACTTTCGTCCCTGCCCGCCGGGCGGTTGCCACGATGCGCCGGGTGGTCGGTCACCGGTGGCGGTCGGCCGGGTGTTGCCGGTGGACCGGGGCAGGGCCCGCGGCCGTCGCGCGCGGCGGTTCACTACTCTGCACATATGAAGAAGGTGCACGCATTCGGCGATGACTGTCTGGGCGAGCTCGACGCGGTGGCGATCGCCGCCGAGATCAAGGCAGGTACGTTCTCCGCCACGGAGGCGGCGGAGGCCGCTCTCGCCCGTATCGACGTCGTCAATCCGCACCTGAACGCCGTCGCCTTCGACGACCGGGAACGGGCCCGCACACGCGCCGCCGACGACGGGCTGGCCCCGGGGGCGCTGCGCGGTGTTCCCTCGATCATCAAGAACAACACCGATTTCGCGGGCATCGCCACGCTGCACGGTTCGGCCGCGGTGGCCGATCGGCCCGCCGCCGCGAACGAGCCGTTCACCGACCAGTTCGTCGGTACCGGTCTCAACGTGCTCGGCGCGTCGACACTGCCTGCCTTCGGGCTTACGGCGACAACCGAATTCAGCGATCGGCCGCCCACGCTCAATCCGTGGGACACCGACTATTCGTGCGGTGCCTCCTCGGGCGGCTCGGCGGCGCTGGTCGCGGCGGGGGCACTGCCGATCGCACACGCCAACGACGGCGGCGGCTCGATCCGCATCCCGGCCGCGGCGTGCGGCCTGGTGGGGCTCAAACCGACCCGTGGCCGGGTCGCCGCCGCCCTGGAATCACGTTCGGCCCCTGTCGATCTCGTCTCCAACGGGGTGGTCACCCGAACAGTCCGGGACAGTGCGCACTTCTACGCCGACATCGAACGCCGATCGCCCGCGGCGGGGATGGAGCCGATCGGCCTGGTCGAGGGGCCGTCGGACCGGCGGCTGCGGGTGGCGGTGCTCGTCGAACCGCTGACCGGACAACTACTCGACGCCGACACGCGGACCGCGCTGACCACGGTGGGCGAGAAACTCGGTGACCTCGGGCATCGCACCGAACTGATCCCGATGCCGCTGGACCGGTCCTACGCCGACGACTTCATCCAGTACTGGGGCCTGATGGCGTTCTCGCTCGAACGCTTCGGCGGGCGGATCATCGGAAAGGGCTTTGACCGCAAGAAGATCGATCCGTTCACCCACGGCCTGGCGCGGATGTTCGTCAGGCACATCTGGCGCACCCCGGCGGCGATCCGTGGCCTGCGCAAGGCCGACGCCGTGCTTGCCTCCACCTACGACCGATTCGACGTGGTGCTGTCGCCGACCCTGGCGCACACTGTCCCGAAGATCGGATACCTGGACCCGGCGGGCGATTTCGACGAGGTCTTCGATCGTTTGATGCAGTACGTGGCGTTCACCCCGGTCAACAACACCACCGGTACCCCGGCCATCAGTCTGCCGCTGGCCACGGATTCGGCCGGACTGCCGATCGGCATCCACTTCATGGCCGACAGGGGCAACGAACGCACCCTCCTCGAGCTCGCCTTCGAACTCGAGGCGGCCCTGCCGTTCGCCCGCATCAACGCCTGAGCCGCGCCCAACGGACAGGAATGCACCCCGGCCGGTGGGCCGGGGTGCATTCCACTCTGGCGATGTGCGGCGAGAATCTAGTGCTGCACTGCCTGTTCGGCGCCGACACCGGTGAGGGAGCGGACCTCCATCTCGGCGTTGCGGGCCGGGTTGCCCTTGTCCTGCGGGGTCGTCAGGGTGCCGACGATACCGAGGATGAAGGCGAGCGGGATCGACACGATACCCGGGTTCTCCAGCGGGAACCAGTGGAAGTCGGTGCCGGTGATCATCGACGTCGACTTACCGGAAACCGCCGGGGAGAAGATGATCAGGAAGATGCACGAACCCAGTCCGCCGTAGATCGACCACAGGGCGCCGCGGGTATTGAAGCGCTTCCAGTACAGCGAGTACACGATGGTCGGCAGGTTCGCCGACGCGGCGACCGCGAACGCCAGGGCGACGAGGAAGGCGATGTTCTGGCCGTTGGCCAGGATGCCGAGCACGATGCCCAGGATGCCGAGCACGACGACGGTGTACCGGGACACGCGCACCTGGTCGTCCTCGCTGACCTTGTTGCGCTTGATCACGTTGGCGTAGATGTCGTGGGCGAACGAGGCCGAGGCGGTGATCGCCAGACCTGCCACGACGGCCAGGATGGTGGCGAACGCGACCGCCGAGATGATGCCGAGGAGCACCACACCGCCCAGTTCGAACGCCAGCAGCGGAGCCGCCGAGTTCTCCTTGCCTGCCGAGGACAGGATCTTCTCCGGTCCCACCAGGGCTGCGGCGCCGTACCCCAGCACCAGGGTGAACAGGTAGAAGGCACCGATCAGGGCGATGGCCCAGACCACCGACTTGCGGGCTTCCTTGGCGGTGGGGACGGTGTAGAAGCGCATGAGCACGTGGGGGAGGCCCGCGGTGCCCAGCACCAGCGCGATCGCCAGCGACAGGAAGTTGATCTGCGATGTCATCGAGCCGCCGTACTTGGCGCCGGGGGCGAGCACATCGCGGCTCTCGGTCGCTTCGTTGCCCGAGATCGCGGCCTGGGCGTCGGTGAGGATCTCGGAGAAGTTCGCGCCGAACTTCCACAGCACCATGATCGTCATCAGGCCGGCGCCCGCGATCAGCAGCACCGCCTTGATGATCTGCACCCAGGTGGTGCCCTTCATGCCGCCGATGAGCACGTACACGATCATCAGTGCACCGACCACCGCGATCACCAGGGCCTGGCCGGCATCGGATTCGATGTCGAGCAGCAGCGCGACCAGACCACCGGCGCCCGCCATCTGGGCCAGCATGTAGAACAGGGTGACCGTGAGGGTGGAGATGGCTGCGGCCAGGCGCACCGGGCGCTGCTTGAGCCGGAAGCTCAGCACGTCGGCCATGGTGAATTTGCCTGTGTTGCGTAGCAATTCGGCGACCAGCAACAGGGCCACCAGCCAGGCGACGAGGAAGCCGATCGAATAGAGGAAGCCGTCGTAGCCGTACACGGCGATGGCGCCGGCGATACCGAGGAAGCTGGCCGCCGACAGGTAGTCGCCGGCGATGGCGATTCCGTTCTGCGGGCCGGAGAAGCCGCGGCCGCCGGTGAAGAAGTCGGCCGCCGACGAGTTGTTCTTCGACGCCCGGATCACCACGAACATGGTGACGGCGACGAAGGCGACGAAGATCGCGATGTTGACCGCGGGCTCGCCGACAGCCTCGGCGAGGTACAGGGTGTTCGGGTTCACGGTGGTCATGGCTGCGTCATTCCTGCCTGGGGTGCCTCGGCCTCCATCTTGATGCGGATGGCCTCGGCGCGCGGGTCGAGTTCACGGTTGGCGAACCTCACGTACCACCCGGTGATCACGAAGGTGGTGACGAACTGGAGCAGGCCCAGGATGATGCCGAGGTTGATCTCGCCGAGCACCTTGGTGGCCATGAAGTCATGCGCGAATGCCCCGAGGAGCACGTAGACGGCGTACCAGATCAGGAAGAACGCGCTGATCGGCAGAACGAAGCGGAGCAGTCGCGAACGCAGTTCCTGAAATTGCGGGCTTTGCTGCATGTCGATGAACTGGTCGCCGGTGGGAGTTGGCGGGTGGGCCGGCGCGTGGGCGGTGGACAACGTCGTACCTCCTTGTTGTGGTGGTGACTGGTTGTGGTGATCGGGCGTGGGTGACCGGGGGATCGATATCGCGAGGCCCTGCTATCCGGCGGTCGTCACAGAAGGAGAATATTGCGGCGCTGGTCACATAATCTGCGGTGGTGCAGATCACACGCCGAGAGTCGTCGCCTCTGCGCCGGACGGTCAATCACCGACGACGAGCGGCAGTGATTTCCCCGATACGGGCGGCCTCGATCCCCGGGAAGGCATCTCGGGGAACCGGACTCAGCCCTCCGGAAGACGCTCGATGCCCATGCCGAGGCGTTCGGGCACATGCATCCGCGCGAAGGTGCGCGAGAGTCCGGGCGGCAGCGTCGCCTGGGTGGCCAGGCTGACCGCGATCATCGTGGCGAAACCCAGCGGGACCGTGACGGCGGCCGGATAGCCGACGATGATCGCCGGCCAGCCGCCGAGCGCGTCGTCGGGCACGACGCCGGCGATCGCCAGACTCGTCGCCGCCCCCGAGGACAGTCCGCCCACCAGCAGTCCGGTGATGGCGCCGGGTGCGGTCAGCCGGCGCCACCAGATGCCCAGCACCAGCAGGGGGCACAGCGTCGAGGCCGACACCGCGAATACCAGTCCGACGGTGCGGGACAGTTCCAGCGATGCCGCCGCCAGCGCCAGACCGATGGGGACCAGCCCGCCGATGATCGCGGCCAGCCGGAAGTCGCGGACCCGCCCGCGCAGTACATCCGTCGACAGCGCGCCGGCCACGCTCACCAGCAGCCCCGACGAGGTGGCCAGGAACGCGGCGATCGCCCCGGCGGCCACCAGCGCCGCCAGTAGTTGGCCACCGATCCCGCCGACGGCGGCGGTCGGCAGCAGCAGGACCGCGGCGTCCGCGTTGCCGGTGATAAGCAGCTCGGGCACGTACAACCGCGCGAATATCCCCAGCAGCAGCGGAAACAGATAGAACAGCGACAGCAGGGCGATGACGGCGAGTGCGGTGCGCTGGGCCGAACGTCCATCGGGGTTGGTGTAGAAGCGCACCAGCACATGCGGGAGGCCCATCGTGCCGAGGAAGGTAGCGATGATCAGCGACAGCACCTGATACAGCGGGTGTCCGCCGCCCAGGCCGTGACCGGAGGAGAGCCAGTCGGCGCCGGTGACGGGCGCCCCGGTGACCACGGGGGTGGCGGCGCCGGCGGCGAGGGTCAGGGTGGTGCCCGCGCCCAGCGTGTGCGGTCCCGGCGGCAACTGCTGTCCACGGATCTCGGTGCCGTCGACGTGGCCGTCGACGATGACGCCGGTCGCGTCGGCGACATTGACCTCGACGTCGACGGTGATGTCGACGGTGGTGGCCGTCTGCACGCGGGGCGGTGCCGAGGCGCCGAGTTCGGAGCGGTCCCCGGCGAACACCGCCAGCAGCACCAGTGTGGGGATGGCGATCGCGGTGAGTTTGAGCCAGTACTGGACGGCCTGCACGAACGTGATCGACCGCATTCCACCGCTGACCACGTTCATGATCACGATCAATCCGACGCCGACCGCGCCCACCCAGGCGGGGATGTCGAGCAGGATGTGCAGCGCCTGCCCGGCTCCCTGGAACTGCGGGATCAGGTACAGCACGCAGATACCGACCACCACGAGCATCGCGATGGTGCGTGCACGGGGGGACGAGAGCCGGAACTCGGCGAAGTCGGGCACGGTGTAGGCCCCGGACCGGCGCAGTGGTGCGGCCACGAACATCAGCAACCCCAGGTAGCCGGCGGTGAAGCCGACCGGATACCACAGTGCGTCGGCGCCGTACTTGGCCACATAGCCGGCAACACCGAGAAATGATGCCGCCGAGAGGTATTCGCCGGTGATGGCAGTGGCGTTGGCGCGAGAGCCGACGGATCGGGAGGCCACCAGGAAGTCGGAGGTGGTGCGTGATCGCCGGCCGCCGTAGATGCCGAGGGCGATCGTGACCACCGCCGCGAGCAGTACCGCGGCGGTGGTGAGAATGCTTGAGCCCGAGCCGTTCACGAAGCCGATCCGCCTCAGGCTCCGGTGCTGTCCCCGGCGCGCGCCCCGGCGTCCTCGATCGCGGCGGGCGTGGTCGTATCGGGCGTGGTCGTATCGTCGTCGACGACGTTCATGAACTCGCGTTCGGATTGTTCGGCCAGCCGTACGAAGGTTGCGCCGGTCAGATAGAGGATCGGATACAGCGACACCCCCAGCACGATCCAGTTGAGCCGGACACCCCACACCGTGGCCTCGGCGATCGACGGAAACAGGCTGCCCAGCAGCGGGATAGCCACGATCAGTGCTGCCAGGGTGACCCCGAGCCGCAACGCCAGGCCCAGCTGGGCGCGCATCAGCCCCCGGACCAGGGTGTCGCCCACCTCCGTCTGTTCCTGTACCTCCACGCGCGTGCGCACCATCCGGGCACCGCGACGTTGTGCGAGCACCACCCGCTCCCGCCGCGGCCGTTGCCCGTCGGTGGTCACCTGCCGTCGCCCGAACTGTTTTGTTGCGCTCGGTAATTGCGCATCGGATCGCGGATCAGCCGGTCCTTGAGGTCACGTAGCTGACGTCGGCTGACCGGCAGGTCGGTGGCGGGGGACCGGCCGTTGGCCCGGACGCACACCACCGTCGACGTCCCGCGCGAACGCAGCCCGGTGACCATCGGCAGCGACACCAGATAGGACCGGTGCACCCGCATGAAACCGGCCTCGGACCAGCGTGATTCCAGGGTGGACAGCGGAATGCGCACCAGATGGTCGCCCGATGAGGAGTGCAGCCGGGCGTAGTCGCCCACCGCCTCCACCCAGCCGATGGAATCCCTGCGTACCAGCGAGGTGACACCGCCCAACTCGACCGGGATCACCTCGTCCGGGTCGGGCCCGGCCGCCACGGGTGCGGCCGGGCCCGACCCGGCCCGGTCGCGTTTGGTCCGCGCCGCGGCGGCGACCCGGTCGATGGCCTCGGCCAGGCGCGCGTCCCGGATCGGTTTGAGCAGATAGTCCAGCGCACCCACCGCGAACGCGTCGACGGCCCTGTCCTCGTGGGCGGTCACGAACACCACCGGCGGCGGGTCCGTGTAGTTGCGCAGCACCTCGGCCAACTCAAGACCGGACAGCCCCGGCATGTTGATATCGAGGAAGATCGCGTCGACGGCGTGCCGGCCGAGTTCGCGGAGGGCGGTGGTGGCGTCGGTGGCGGTGATCACCGTGTCGACGGCGGGCGAGTTCGACAGGAGGTACTCGAGTTCGTCGAGTGCCGGTTGTTCGTCGTCGACCGCCAGAATCGTCAGCGACACCCCGTCTCCCTCCTCTCGTGTGACATCAGCACCCGTGATATCAGCACCCGTGCCATCGGCTCAGGCACGGATTCCCGCCCGGAACTTGGGTACCCGCATCCCGACTTTGGTCCCCGCGCCGATGCCGGTGTCGACCACTAGACCGTAGTCGTTCCCGAACGCGGCGCGCAGCCGATGGTCCACATTCGTCAGCCCCACATGTGCGCCCTGCGACTCCCTGCCATCACCGCCGCTCGCACCTCCTTGGCCGGTCGAGGTGTGCGGAGCCGCCCCGCGGCGCGCCTCGGCGCCCGGTGCGCCGCCGGTGTCCGTCCGCCGTGCCCCACCCCCGCCGAGGGCGTCGATGTCACCGCTGCGCAGCAGTTCCGGATCCATCCCCACCCCGTCGTCCTCGACGGTGATCACACAGTCGGTGCCCGCGTCACGGGCGATGACGGTGATGGTGCCCCCGCCGTTGGCGGCCACCCCGTGCCGTACCGCGTTCTCCACCAGCGGTTGCAGCGCCAGGAACGGCAGCACCACGTTGAGCACCTCGGGGGCGGCCTGTACCCGGACGGTCAGCTTCGGCCCGAACCGGGCGCGCTCCAGTGTGAGGTAGCGGTCGACGTTGCGCAGTTCGTCGGACAGCACCGTGTACTCGCCGGCCGCCCGGAACGAGTAGCGGGTGAAGTCCGCGAAGTCGAGGATCAGCTCCCGCGCCCGCGCCGGGTCGGTGCGCACGAACGAGGCGATGGTGTTGAGCGCGTTGTAGATGAAGTGCGGACTGATCTGCGCCCGCAACGCCAGCACCTCGGCGCGGTCGAGGCGGGCGCGGGAGGCGTCGAGGTCGGCCAGCTCGAGCTGGCTGGACACGTAGTGGGCCACCTCGGCGATCGCGCCGAGCATGCCCGGGCCGGGGCGCCGGGTGGCGGCCACCATCAGTACCCCGCCGATGGTGGCCTCGTCGTCGGTGCCGATGAGCAGCGGCTGCGCCACCAGTGCCCGCACCGGTGTCTCGATGCCGCACGGATCGCCTTCGAGCACGCGGCGCTGATCGCTGAGCGCGGCGCCGGCCGCCTCGTCGGCGAGCCGGAGCAGGTCGTCGTCCCAGATCTCATCGCCGGCCGGTTCGTGGGCGAGCCGCCGCCCGCTGTCGTCGTACAGCGCGGCGGCATCGGCGGCGGTGAGCACCCGCAGATGCCCGAGCGCGTCCCGCGCCGACGACTCGGTGAGCCCGCCGCGCAGCGACATCGCCGCCAGCGACGCCGTGTGCAGCGTCGAATGTACGGCCCGTTCGGTCGGGGTGGTGACCCGGTGGCGGGTGCGGATGAGCATGATCACCGCGACCGCGACCACCAGGGCGGTGACGGTCAGGGCGACGGCCAGTGCGCTGGACACGCGCTCACGCTACCGGGTCCGCCGCCTTGTGTGTGCCGTCTCGGGTGTGCCGGGTCAGCGCACCGACACCCCGACGGCCGCGATCCGGCGCGGCACCATCCCGCCGGGGGACGTCGAATGCTGGTGGTCCTCGACGATCGCCACCGAGCAGCCGCCGAGTGCGCAGTTGATCCGGGTGTCGTTGGGGATGGGCCCGAACAGTGAGGTGTCGTGCAGCGCGATCCGCAGCCTGCCCGACGCCGTGCCCGCCTTGCTGATCCTGTGCGCCTGCGTGTCGCGGTTGCTCAAGTGCACGAAGCTGTCGGCGATCTCGCCGGGCCGTGCGCAGATCGCGAAGAACGAGGGCTGGTTCTGGCATAGCATCACGTAGTAGCCGCTCGCCGGATCCAGGCCGGACGCGGAGAACTCGACGACCTGCCCGACGTACACGCTGCGATCGCTGACGCTGATCGCGGGCGACGGCGCCGCCGCCGCGGGTCCCGCGGCCACCGCCATGCTCAGCGCGGCCGCCACCGCCGCGATTCCGCTCATCCTCGATGCCATGTGCACCCCTTTCGTAGACGTCACCTCATCCTGGTCTCCCATCTTGATCCACGTCGCCGTCGCGGCGACACCCGGCCCGGCTACTCGCCGTCGCCGCCCTGCCGGGCCGGATACAGGTAGTGCACTACGCGTGTCAGCGGCCACCGGCTCGCACACAATGGGTTCGGACACAGTGGCATCACCGGAAACCGATGAACACGACCAGAATCTCGAACCCGAGAGGTCCCGCGAGATGAAGACTTACGCGACATGAAGACCTACACAGTGCACCAGGGCGACACGCTGTTCGCGATCGCCCGCGACGAATACGGTGACGGCAGTCTCGGTCCGGTCCTGGCCGCCGCCAACCACCTGACGCACCCGGACTTCCTGCAGCCCGGCCAGCACCTGCTGGTGCCGTATGTGACGAGGCGGCACCGGATGACCGTCCCCGACGGGGACGTGGCCCGCAAACAGATCACCCAGAACCATTACGGCACCACCGACATGCACACCCAACTGTTGTGGGAGACGGTCAACGGCGTCGACCAGCGGCCCATCGAACCCGGCGCCTGGCTGCTGCTGCCCGAACTCCACGAGGCCGAACACTATCCGGTGATCGTCCCCGAGTATCTCGCCGCGCTCGCCGAACGCTGGTACGGCGACGCCGATCTCACGACGATGATCACATCGGCCAACACCGCCGCGGGCAACCCCGTCGACGGCGATCCGGTGGAGCCGGGGCATGTCGTGATCCGGCCGGGATTCAACAAGACCCATCGTGTGCGGGGACAGACGCTGCGCACCATCTGCACCGAGCACTACGGCACCGGCATGGTCGACACCTGGGTCGCGATCGTCGCCGCCGCCAACCGTATCGCCGACCCCGACCACCTGACATCGGGCCAGTACCTGATCCTGCCGTCGTAGATCCCGGGTGGATCCCGTCGGTGCTTACGGTGGTTCGTGTCAACGAGGGCCCGGGCGCACGATCATCTCACCGGGCTATCGGTCGGGGCGTGTGCGCGCCGGCGAACTTATCCGGGTTACGGATGGCGTACACGTTCTGCAGCAGTCCGTCGACGACATCGAGGATGAAGATGCCCTGTGACCTGCCGTCAAAGTGGACGGCGAAACCCGGCATGCTGCTGTAGACGCCCACGTCCAGGCGCAGATCCTCGCCCGATATCCGCAACAGTCCGAGGAGGAGTTTGGCGACGGCCTTCGCGCCGTGGACCGGGCGGCGGGCGGCGGTCATCTTGCCGTCGCTGTCGGCGACGTAGGTGGCATCGGGTGCGAGCACCGCCATCAGCTGCTCTACATCGCCGGAGAGGGCGGCGGCGAAGAAGGTGTTGACCACCTCGGTCGCCCGCGCGGTGTCGACGGGGGCGAACCTCTGCCGCCGGGCATGCACGTGGGCCCGGGCGCGGTGTGCGATCTGCCGGACCGTCGCGACGGATTTGCCGACGATATCGGCGATCTCGTCGTGGTCGAAGGCGAACACCTCCCGCAGCACGAACACCGCCCGCTCGTCCGGGGTGAGGCTTTCCAGGACGATCAGCATCGCGGTGGACACCGATTCGGCCAGCACCACATCGTCGGCCGGGCTCGTCTCGTCGATCAGGATGGGCTCCGGCAGCCACGGCCCCACATAGTCCTCGCGGCGACGACTCATCGCGCGCAAGGCGTTCAGGGACTGCCGGGTGACGATCGACGCCAGATACGCGCGCGGGTTGCGCACCGTCGCCGGATCGACCTGCGCCCACCGCAGATAGCTTTCCTGCAACACATCGTCGGCTTCGGTGGCCGAACCGAGGATCTCGTAGGCGACGGTGAACAGCAGCGGCCGGAACTCGGTGAACTGATCTGGGGGCGTGTGCGGTTCGCTCATCGCAGCACCGTCTGCGCGAGCTCGTCGGCGGTGCGGGGTTTGCGGGACACGCCGCGCATCAGTCCCGGCCGGCGCGCCTCGAGGCCGATGCCGCGGATGACGAACCGGCACACCTGTTCCTTGATCGCACCGGCGATTCTTCCGCGCAGCACCAGTGATCGCGGTGTGTCGTCGGTGTGGGACAACTGGATCACCGCGGCGCGCCGGCCCAGCGACAGGTTCTGCCCGCTGAATCCGATCCGGATCGGTTGTGCCGGACGGTTGTTCATCGCGGCGATGACCGTGTCGGCGGCGTGCAGGCCCATCGGGTTGGCCGCCTGGCAACTCATCCGCAGCGGTGTGTTCGACGGTGCCACGGCATCGCCGGCCCCCACGATGCGCGGATCGTCGACGCTGGTGAGGGTTTCGTCGGTGACGAGTCGCCCATCGGGGTCGGTGGTGAGGCCGCTGTCGGCGGCGAGCCGGGGGACGGCGAAGCCCGCCGCCACGATGGTGGTGGCACTGGGCCATTCCTCGTCCCCGTTCGCCCCGGCGACCGAGATCGACCGCGGTCCGATCGCGGTGACCCGCAGATTCTCGAACACCCGCACCCCGAGCCGGTCGAGCCCGCGGGCGGTGGCCCGTCGTCCCCGGTCGCCGAACGCCGGGACGAGCGGACCGTCGCACACCAGCCGCACCGACAGTCCGCGTTCGGCGAGTTCGGCGGCGGTCTCGGCGCCGGTGAGCCCCCCGCCGACGACGGTCACCGCACCGCGTTCGGTCTTGAGATGCTCACGCAGCCGCTGCGCCGATTCCCATTCGCCGACGGTGAAGGCGTGTTCGGATCCGGCCGCATCGGGCCGGACGAGGCCGGTGGGGATGCGTGCGGTGCTGCCCACGGCGTACACGAGCCGGTCGTAGGGGAGTTCGTCGCCGGAGGCCAGCACGACGCGCCGGCGTGCGGTGTCGATGCGTTCGGCGGTACCCACGACCAACCGCACGCCGTCGCCGAGCAGCGTCGAGTACTCGTGGCCGGCCGAGCCGGTGTCGGCGGCCCATTGGTGCAGCCGGATGCGGTCGACGAAGTGCGGTCGCGCGTTGAGCAGCACGACGTCGGTGCCCGCCTGGCCGGCGAGGCGGTTGGCGGCCATCGTGCCCGCGTATCCACCCCCGATGACGACGATCCTGGTGACGGCGACCGGTGTGGTCTGTGCGGTGATGTCCATGGTGACCTCCTGGGTATCTCTGGTGGGATACCCCTGTGACACCGTAAGGCTGGACGGAGTGACATAGTGTGAGCTAGATCACCCTTACTTCGAGCCTCGCCACCTGATCGAGGGTTCACGATCTCCACACACCCGCAGTTCATCGACAAGATCGTCGATGTCGTCGGGCTCTACCTACCACCGTCCGCCAGGGTAAGCCGTCGAGCTGCTGTGGGGCGTCGTGCTGTTTTGGGGCGTCGTGCTGTTTTGGGGCGACGGGCTGCTTTTTGGGACGACGGGGAGGTTGAGATCGTTCACGTGATGAGGGCCCGCGCCCGGTATCGGCGGCTCGAGTGCTGATGGTGACCGGTGAGCATCCTGCTCTCGGCGTGCTACGTGAGGTGTGCGCACCGCGGATTCCGGCAGAGCGGCCCTAAGAGGTGCCCTAGTGGGCTGAGTTGGTCTCCTTGTGACCGAATTACGTTGCCGCGCAGTGGAATCAAGCGTAGGTGAGTTGCTTCTCTTCGTACAGACCTGCAACGGGCTCATCGGCGCCTTCGACGTCGAGTTGGACATGAACCCGTCCGCCGCGAACGCTAGTGACGACACCGTAGACGAGCCGCCCACCGAAGTGCACACGGATGTGATCGCCCGGCTTAATAGTGGGGTTGCGATTGCTCATGTCTGCCACCTCCTGCTAGTCCCAACCAGCGCCCGTGAGATTCTGCAAGTATGCACCTACTGCTCTATCGAAGCCAGATGCAGCGCCGTTGAGTGAACTTCTCCACCTTTTGAACGTCGCGAGATTCAGTGGTTGTTCCCGGCGAACTTCTGCAAGCTTGTCGGCTTGGCTGTGAGCAACCGCGTTGCGCACGGCGTTGAGACTGTCCACTGTCGTATTCCACTTAGGTCCCTTGGATGGGTACATCGCCTTCACGTCCGGCCAGAACGTCATTCCAAGGATGGCGAAGTCGTTACCTAGTCCGCCGGTCGACGCGTTCCCGACGTCGAGCTTCCGGCTGCGCAGGTAGTGCCCCATAGAGTGGTGTAACTCGGTGACCAGGACCGCACGCATACCGCGTCAACCTAGGGTCACAAATCGCATTGTTTGACACTTTCAAGTTGAACTTTCAGAGCCTAATTTGACACTTGGGACGCCGGCGTAGCCCTCACCGCCACGCACCCAGAACCCGGCCGGTCTGCTGGTGGGGTACGTCCGACGTAGGGCAAGGGTCGCGGGGCGGGCGCCGAAAGGTTCCCGGAGCCGGGAACCATGCTCGCCCTACGCGCGCGGGGCGGACCCTCCCGAGCTCGGCAACCACGGTGACACGGTGTGTGTTCTGTTTTCAAAGTGTCGGATAAGTGTCGGATCAACGAGTCACGGCCGGTCTCCCGTGTGTGGGAAACCGGCCCTGACCTGCTCTTTTCTGAGCCGCCTAGGGGAATCGAACCCCTGACCTATTCATTACGAGTGAATCGCTCTACCGACTGAGCTAAGGCGGCGTGCTGCGCTGGGCAGCGGGTACGAGTGTAGCGACTGGCACGGCCGGAACAAAAACGGGGTCATTAGTCCGATCGGAGGAACCGTCCGCGTGGTGGACTTTCGGAGTCCGCGACTGTGCGGCACTCTCGGTTCATGTCCGATTTACCGATTTCCGAAGATGAGGCAGCACACTCGGTGTCCGCGCCGTGGCGGGTGTCCGACGGGGCGCTGGTCGCCGAATTCGCGACAACCGACATGGCGCGGGGCGGGGAGTTCGTGGCGCGGATCATCGCGGCCGCCGAGGAGCTCAACCACCATCCCGACATCGACATCCGATACGCGACGGTGCGTCTGGGGTTGCTCACGCACAGCGTGGGGGCGCTCACCGAACTCGACGTCGAACTGGCCCGGTCCATCAGCGCGATAGCCGCGGAGCTCGGTATCGGCTGAGCACGGCAACACGAACCGCCCCGGGCCGGTCGCCGATGCGCACGGGCATCGGTGACCGGCCGCGGGGCGGTCGCGGTTCTCGTCGGGTGGGGCTCAGACGATCCCCTCGGCGTGGGCGGCGGCGGCGACGGCCTTGGCCACCGCGGGGGCCACCCGGCGATCAAGGGCGCTGGGCACGATCTGATCGGGCCGCAGATCGTCCGCGACCACCGACAGGATCGCGTCGGCGGCGGCGATCTTCATCCGCTCGGTGATCCGCTTGGCGCCGGCGTCGAGTGCCCCGGCGAACACGCCGGGGAAGGCCAGCACGTTGTTGATCTGGTTGGGGAAGTCGCTGCGGCCGGTGGCGACGATCGAGGCGTACTTCGCGGCGATCTCGGGACGGATCTCCGGGTCCGGGTTGGACATGGCGAAGATGATCGGGCCCGGCGCCATCGTGGCGATGAGCTCTTCGGCGACGGTGCCGGCGGACACGCCGATGAACACGTCGGCACCCGCGAGTGCTTCGGCCGCACCGCCGTGCAGGGCGCGCGGGTTGGTGCGTTCGGCCAGCTCCTCCTTGAACTCGTTGAGGTCCTTGCGGTGCAGGCTGACGATGCCCTTGGAGTCGAGGACGACGATGTCGAGTACCCCGGCGGCGAGCAGGATGTTGGCGCATGCCACACCGGCCGCGCCGGCCCCGGAGATGACGACCTTCTGGTCGCGGATGTCGCGGCCGAGGACCTTGGTGGCCCCGCGCAGCGCGGCGAGGGTCACGATGGCGGTGCCGTGCTGGTCGTCGTGCATGACCGGGCAGTCGAGCGCTTCGACGACGCGGCGTTCGATCTCGAAGCAGCGCGGTGCGGAGATGTCTTCGAGGTTGACCGCGCCGAAGCTCGGGCGCAGCCGGATCAGGGTTTCGACGATCTCGTCGGGATCCTTCGTGTCGAGCACGATCGGGATGGAGTTGAGTCCGGCGAACGAACGGAACAGCGCCGATTTGCCCTCCATCACCGGCAGCGATGCGCGCGGACCGATATCGCCGAGCCCGAGCACCGCCGAACCGTCGCTGACGACGGCCACCAGGCGCTCGGTCCAGGTGTACTTGTTGACGAGTTCGGTCTCGGCGGCGATGGCGCGCGAGACCTGCGCGACACCGGGGGTGTAGGCGATCGACAGGTCACGCTGGGTGTCGATCGGCGACCGCAGTTCGACGGACAGTTTGCCGCCGACATGCGCGAGGAAGATCTCGTCGTCGGTGATGGGCAGTTCGGCGATCGTCGGCTGCCCAGGGTTGCCGGTTGTGCCTTCTTGCGCAGAGTTGTTGCTGGCCGTGCTGGTCACGGTGGTCCTCCCTCAAGGTCCGGTGTGCACCGGACTACTGTTCTCGCCCCTGGTTGGGCCCGGGGCCGAGTCTGTCAGTGCGCGATGACGGCTGTGCTGCGGACTTCTCGCATTGCCGCTGGTCGCGTGTGCGTTCGAGCGTGCGTGAGCTCGCATGGTGTGCGTCCACACATGTGATGTGTGTCGCGCCGCGGCTGTGATTATCGCACTTCTACCAGCTCCGGTGTGAAGGCGTCCCGGCATTCGCGGTGGCACACGCACCCCCCGGTCATCTAGGATACAACTTGTGTCTAAGGCAAACGGGTCGATGTCCGCGGCCGAGCGTGTGTACCGCGAGGTAAAAGAATCCATCCTGCTCAATGAGATCACCGGCGGTGAGCTGCTCAGCGAGGGTGAGATCGCCACGCGGTACAGCGTGAGCCGTACCCCGGTCCGCGAGGCATTCCTGCGGCTGGAGTCGGAGGGCTGGATGAAGCTGTATCCCAAACGGGGTGCGCTGGTGCAGCCGATCGCCGACGACGAGGTGGCCGAAGTCATCGAGGCACGCATCCTGCTCGAAGGCCACGCCGTACGCGCCATCGCCGGCGATCCGGCGGCGATCGAGGCGCTCGTGGCGGCGCTGCGCGGCAACCTCGACGACCATCGCGGTATCGACCCCACCGACGTCGCCGGCTTCGCCAAGGTCGACGCCCAGTTCCATCAGCTGATCGCCGCGGCCGGCCGCAACCGGCTCCTCACCGGCTTCTACACCAGTCTCGGTGAGCGGCACCGGCGGATGACCACTACCAGCGTGCACCGCCGGACGGGCACATC
Organism: Gordonia pseudamarae; assembly: GCF_025273675.1. Lineage (NCBI taxonomy): Bacteria > Bacillati > Actinomycetota > Actinomycetes > Mycobacteriales > Gordoniaceae > Gordonia > Gordonia pseudamarae. The sequence goes on from NZ_CP045809.1 coordinate 497,275, forward strand.
GCAGCGCATCCTCGACGACCACCATGAGCTGATCGAGGCGATCGCCGCGGCCGAGCCCGAACACTTCATCGCCGCACTCGACAGACATCTGCTCGCCGTCCACGGCGTCGCAACAGGAACCGGTACCCGATCAGGAGAACCACGGTGAGCGCGTCAACCGAAATACGGACCCCCGCCACGACCGGCACCGGCCGCTGGATCCCGGTGTCGCTGGCGGTGTTCGCCTCGGCCTGGGGCGGCAACGAGTTCACCCCGCTGCTGGTGATGTACCGCCAGGACGGTTCGCTGTCCGAGGTCGCCGTCGATGCTCTGCTGTTCACCTACGTGCTCGGCATCGTCCCCACACTGCTCATCGGCGGCCCGCTCTCGGATCGGCTGGGCCGGCGGCCGCTGATGTTCCCGGCGCCGATCTTTGCCGCCCTCGGCTCGCTGCTGCTGGCACTCGGCTCCGACTCGATGACCATGATGTCGCTGGGCCGGGTGTTCAGCGGTGTCGCGCTGGGTCTGTCGATGGCCGTCGGCGGCAGCTGGATCGCCGAGATCTCCCGCCGCGAGGGCTCCGCCAACTGGGCCGCCGCCCGCGCCGCGATGAGCCTGACCGCGGGTTTCGGCATCGGCGCCGGGCTGGCCGCGGTGCTCGCGCAGTGGGCGCCATGGCCCACCGTGCTCTCCTACGCGGTCAACATCGCGCTGGCCGTGGTGGCGCTGGCGCTGTTGCCGCGCGCCCCCGAAACCCGCGAACGCGCCGCGCGGCCGGGCAGACTGATCGACGACCTGAAGATCTCGGGACTCACCCACCCCCGGTTCCTGTTCATCGTGCTGCCGGTCGCGCCGTGGGTGTTCGGTGCTTGCGCATCGGCGTACGCGATCATCCCGGCACTCATGAGTGATGAGGTCTCGGGTGCACCCATCGCGTTCGCCGGGCTATGCTGCCTGCTCGGGCTCAGCGCCGGTTTCGGGATTCAGCTCGTCGGGCGCCGCATCAACCGGCCCGGCACGGTCCGTGGCGCGGGTATCGCACTGATCCTGGTGGCCGCGGGCATGGGCCTGGCGATGCTGACCGCCTCCACGTTGTCGATCCCGATCGCGCTGGTCGCCGCGGCGGTGCTGGGTTGCGGGTACGGCATGGCGGTCCTGTCGGGACTGCTGGAGGTGCAACGGTTGGCCACCTCGGACAATCTGGCCGGACTCACCGCAGTGTTCTACTCGGCCACCTACCTTGGTTTCGCGATGCCGATGGTCCTGGCCTTCATCTCCGAGAAGTGGCCGTCGGTCACCTATCCGATGATGTTCGGTGTCGGGCTGGTCGCGGCCCTGACCTGCCTGATCGTGATCGTTACCGCGCATCGGCTCAACCCGGCGGGCGTTTCGGCCGACGACCGCGCGCCTGCGGCGGAGTAGCCTTCGGTAGCCGGCAGGCCTCCGGCCACCGGTGACGTTCGTGGTGGCGACAGGTGTCGTCGGCGACGGTCGCGATGACGCGGTGATCCGGGCAGCGGATACCGCGGCCGAGGACGGTCACGGCGGGACGAGACCTGCGATCAGGCGTCGGGGTAGCCGTTCGGGTTGGCCGACTGCCAGCGCCAGGTGTCGGCGCACATGTCGTCGATGGTCTTGGTCGCCGCCCACCCGAGTTCGTCGTTGGCCCGGGTCGGGTCGGCGTAGGAGGCGGCGATGTCGCCGGCCCGTCGCGGCGCGATCTCGTACGGGATCGCGCGGCCGCTGGCCCGTTCGAACGCGGAGATCACTTCGAGTACCGAAACACCTTGTCCAGTACCGAGATTCCATACCGAGAACGGGTCCTGGCCGACCGAGATCCGGTCAAGTGCGGCGATGTGGCCCGCCGCGAGATCATCGACGTGGATGTAGTCGCGCACCCCGGTGCCGTCGGGGGTGTCGTAGTCGTCGCCGAACACCGACAACTTGTCCCGGCGGCCTACCGCCACCTGCGCGACGAACGGCATCAGGTTGTTGGGGATGCCGCTGGGGTCCTCCCCGATCGTGCCGCTCGGATGCGCGCCGACCGGATTGAAATAGCGCAGCGCCGCGATTCGCCAGCTGTCGTCGGAGGCGGCCACATCACGCAGCACCTGTTCGATCATCACCTTGGTCCAGCCGTAGGGGTTGGTCGCCGAGGTCGGCAGTTGCTCGGTCATCGGCAGCACCGGATCGGCCCCGTACACCGTGGCCGACGACGAGAACACCAGCCGCCGCACGTCGTGCGCGGCCATCGCCCGCAGCAGCGCGAACGTCGAGTCGAGGTTGTTCTGGTAGTAGTCCAGTGGTTTGGCCACCGACTCGCCCACCGCCTTGAAACCGGCGAAGTGGATCACCGCGTCGACGGGTTCGGCGGCGAAGAATCGTTCGGTCTTGTCCGCGTCGGTGAGGTTGAACCCGTGCACCGGAATCGAGGTGCCGGTGAGGGCGTCGAGCCTGCCCACGACCGTCGGCTTGGAGTTGCTGAAGTCGTCCACCACCACCACGTCGTGGCCGGCCTCCACCAGCTGGACGACTGTGTGGGAACCGATGTAGCCGGCGCCGCCGCTCACAAGTACTCGCATGCCGTCCACACTAGGGCTCGTGGCTGAGGACGAGCCGCACGTCTGCTGTGATGTGAGTGACCGTCGTCGTGGTATCCGATGCCGGTCGCCGGCCTGATTCATCGCAACCTCGTGCGTCCCGGCCACGGAAGCACCAGGCAGGTCTACGTCGGCAGGATCTTCTCGGTTGAGCCGTACCGGGCCTCGGTGGCCGCCTTCGTGCCTTCCCACCAGCCCGGGTTGTCGCGGTACCAGTCGATGGTGGCCGCCAGCCCCGAACGGAAGTCCACATAGCGCGGGGTCCAGCCGAGTTCGGTGCGCAATCGGGTCGGGTCGATCGCGTACCGCCGGTCGTGTCCGGGCCGGTCGGTGACGAAATCGAAGGCGTCGGCCGGTTGCCCGAGCAGCTCCAGGACGGTTTCGACGACGGTCCGGTTGTCGGTCTCGCCGTCGGCGCCGATCAGGTATGTCTCACCGATCTCGCCCCGGTCGATGATGGCCCACACCGCGTCGTTGTGGTCGTCGACGTGAATCCAGTCGCGTACATTGCGGCCGTCGCCGTACAGCCTGGGCCGCACACCCGTCAGCACGTTGGTGATCTGCCGGGGGATGAACTTCTCGACATGCTGGTAGGGGCCGTAGTTGTTGGAGCAGTTGGAGATGGTGGCGGCTATCCCGAACGATCGCACCCACGCCCGCACCAGCAGGTCGCTGCCCGCCTTGGTCGCCGAGTACGGGCTCGACGGGTTGTAGGGGGTGGCCTCGGTGAACCGGGCCGGATCATCGAGTTCGAGGTCGCCGTACACCTCGTCGGTGGAGATGTGGTGGAAGCGCACACCGTGCCTGCGTATCGCTTCGAGCAGCGTGAACGTGCCGATCAGATTGGCGTGCACGAACGGGGCCGGGTCGATGAGGGAGTTGTCGTTGTGGGTGTCGGCGGCGAAGTGCACCACCAGGTCGGTCTTGCCGACCAGCTCGTCCACCACATCCGCGTCGGCGATATCGGCTTTGACCAGCTCGACCCGGTCGCCCACGGAGTCGAGGCCGGCCGGGTTGGCGGCGTAGGTGAACTTGTCGATCACCGTGATCTCGACGTCCGGCCGGGTCGTCAGGGAGCGCAACACGAAGTTGCCACCGATGAAACCCGCCCCGCCTGTGACCAGTACCCGCATCCTCAACCCTTCGTGCCGCGCTCACCCGTGCCGCGCTCGTCCGTACCGTGCTCGCGCCCAGGGTACTGATGGCCGATCGGCCGATGCCCTACGCTGGCCCTCGTGCGCGGAATCATTCTGGCAGGCGGAACCGGATCGAGGCTGCATCCGATCACACAGGGGGTGAGCAAACAGCTCATCCCCGTCTACGACAAACCGATGATCTACTACCCGCTCGCGACGCTGATGCTGGCCGGGATCCGCGACATCCTGATCATCACCACCCCGCACGACGCGGCCGCGTTCCGGCATCTGCTGGGCACCGGCGACCGGTTCGGTATCAACCTCTCGTATGTGACACAGCCGTCCCCCGACGGCCTGGCGCAGGCGTTTGTCCTGGGCGCCGACCACATCGGTGACGAGTCGGTGGCATTGATCCTCGGCGACAACATCTTCTACGGCCCGGGCCTGGGCAGCCAACTGCGGGGTTTCGACGGACTCGACGGCGGCGCGATCTTCGCCTACTGGGTGGCCGATCCGGGCGCCTACGGGGTGGTCGACTTCGACGAACACGGTGTGGCCAGGTCGCTGGAGGAGAAGCCGCGGAATCCGAGGTCGAACTACGCGGTGCCGGGACTCTACTTCTACGACAACGACGTGGTCGAGATCGCGCGCGGCCTCACACCCGGCCCGCGTGGCGAATATGAGATCACCGACATCAACTCGCACTATCTGGAGCGGGGCAAGCTGGCGGTCAAGGTGCTGCCGCGCGGCACCGCGTGGCTCGACACCGGCACCTTCGATTCGATGCTCGATGCCGGCAATTTCGTGCGGACGGTGGAGCAGCGGCAGGGTCTGAAGATCGCGGTCCCCGAGGAGATCGCCTGGCGCAGTGGCTTCATCGACGACGACCAGCTGCGCGCACTGGCGCAACCGTTGCGCAAATCGGGGTACGGCGACTATCTGCTCGAGCTCCTCGGGCGCGGAAAGGGGTTCTGATGCGTGTGCGTCCGTTGGCCATTGCCGGGGCGTGGGAGATAACCCCGGTGCTGCATGGTGATTCGCGGGGATTGTTCACCGAGGCGTTCAAGGCGGAGACACTCGCGGAGGTGATCGGGCATCGGTTCGACCTCGCCCAGGTCAATCTGTCGGTGTCGGCGGCGGGTGTGCTGCGCGGCATCCACTTCGCCGACGTCCCGCCGGGGCAGGCCAAATACGTCACCTGCCCGTCAGGTGCGGTTCTCGACGTGATCGTCGACATCCGGGTGGGCTCACCGACATTCGGTGTCCACGACACGGTGCTGCTCGACGACACCGATCGTCGTGCGGTGTACCTGTCGGAGGGTCTGGGTCACGGATTCTGTTCGCTGGCAGATGGTTCCACGGTCACCTACCTGTGCTCGACCGGCTACAACCCGACGGGCGAGCACGGCATCGATCCTCTCGATCCGGCGCTGGGCATCGAGTGGCCCACGACCGCCCACGACGGCACTCCGCTCACCTACTCGCTGTCGGAAAAGGATATCGCGGCACCGTCTTTGGCCGCTGCGGCGGATTCGGGTCTGCTTCCCTCGTATGCCGAGGTCGCGGATTATCTGCGCTCCCTGGCGCCTACCCCGTCCTGACCGCCGGGGCATTCGGTCATTCACGCCGATGACCATCGGACGACCCGTCGCCGCGGCATCGCGATCGGCATCCCAAGGCAGCCCTCGCGCTCGCCGCACCACGGCGATCAACACCAAGGATGCGGCGCCGGCCGACCATCGCCTCGACGTCCTCAACCCGATGCTGTCCGTCGGCGTCGAAGGTCACGAAGTACCGTTCCCATGGTATGGCCCGCGCGTATTCGACGCCGGTCTGGATGGCGGCGCCCTGGCCGAGGTTGACCGGGTGGTGCACGATCCGCACGCCGGGCGCCGCCGGCCGGGCCGCGCGGAGCTGTTCGGCCGTTCCGTCGGTGCCGTCGTCGACGCCACGCCCGTACCTGTTGTCATGTGCCGGAGACCGGGCGATTTCGGTGAGCCACTAGGCTGGGCTGGTGCTGGTCGACGTCATGATGCCGTTCTATGGCGACTTCACACACTTTCGGCAGGCTCTGCTCAGCGTTCTGCATCAGCGGCACCGCGATTTCCGCGTGACCGTGGTCGATGACTGCTATCCCGACGACGCCCCGTGGCGATGGGCCGAATCGTTGGGCGATGATCGGGTCAGATATCTGCGCAACGACACCAATCTGGGGGTCAACGCCAACGTCCGGCGGTGCGTGGACCTGGTCACCGCCGACTATTTCGTGGTGATGGGCTGCGACGACGCGATGTATCCGGGCTATCTGTCCCGGGTGGTGGAGTTGGCCGGGATCTATCCGCGGGCGGCGGTGATAGCGCCGGGCGTGCAGGTCATCGACGGCACCGGACTGGTGCGGCGACCGCTCGTCGACCGGGCCAAACACCTGCTGGCGCCCAAGGAGAAAACGGTCTTGTCGGGGCAGGATCTGGCGGTGAGCGTGCTGCGCGGCAACTGGACGTACTTTCCGTCGTTGCTATGGCGCACCGAGGCGGTCCGGGCGGTCGGCGAGTCCGGGTTCCGGCCGGGTCTGGATGTGGTGCTCGATCTGGCCCTGCTGCTGGACCTGACGGTCGACGGTGGGGCGCTGGTGTACGACCCGCGCGTGGTGTTCTCCTACCGGAGGCATGCGGCGTCGGTGGGTTCGGTGCCGGCCGTCGACGGCGGCCGGTTCGCGGAGGAGTCGGAGTTCTTTGCGGCGGCCGCCCGGCGTTGCGCGGGTCTGGGCTGGTCGCGGGCGGAGCGGGCGGCGAAGATGCATCTCACCTCGCGTCTGCATCATGGCCTGGCCCGGGTGCGGGCCGTCGGGCGCGGCTGAGCTGGGCCAGATGTATCGCGACCCCGCCGAGCGGGCCGACGATCAGGGCCAGCGTCACCCGCGTGACATGTCCGTCGGGCAGGGCGAGCAGCGGCGTCCGCCCAGAACGCCGCGAACGTCCCGTACCCGGTGGCCCCGAGATCGCGGGCGGCCAGCAGCAGAACGAGGTAGCCGGACGCGGCGGCCACGACTGTCGCGGCCGTCACCTTCCCCATCGCGGTCTTCCCCATCGCGGTCATGCGACGAACGCGACCCCTCCGGGTCTTACGTGCCGGTACCGGGGTACGGCGGAACGGCGGGGGTGAACAGCCATTGCCGCCAGAGCTCGCCGAGTGGCTCGGTGGTGTAGTTGGCGGCCAGCGAGATGAAGTCCTCGGTGGTGGCGGTGCCGTAGCGGTACTTCTCGGTCCAGCGCCGGATGAGGGCGAAGAAGTTGCCGTCGCCGATCCGCAGGCGCAGCGCGTGCAGGGTGATGGCACCCCGCTTGTACACCCAGTCGTCGAACATCTTGGCCGGGGTGGGGTCGGCGAGCGGGACGCGCACCGGCGTCGCGCGCAGTTTCTGGTAGTACCTGCGGGCGCATTCGTCGGCGGACGGGCCGCCCGAACGCTGGCTCCACAGCCATTCGGCGTAGCAGGCGAAACCTTCGTGCAGCCAGATGTCGCGCCAGCGTTCCAGGGTCACCGAGTTGCCGAACCACTGGTGGGCCAACTCGTGCGCCACGAGCCGTTCGGCGTCCCCGCTGCCGTCGCAGTGATTGGCTCCGAATGTCGAAAAGCTCTGTGCCTCAATGGGGATGTCCAGCTCGTCATCGGTGACGAGCACGGTGTACCCGGGAAAGGGGTACGGTCCGAACATCTCGCTGAACGCGTCGATCATGTCGAGCTGGCGGTCGAAGTCGACCTCGAAGTTGCGGCTCAGTCTCGGCGGGAGGACCGCACGTACCGGGAAAGGCTTCTGCCGCAGGCTGATCTGCTTGTAATGCCCGATCTGTACCGATGCCAGGTAGGTCGACATCGGTTCGACCTGCTGATACACCCAGGTGGTGCGCGAGCCGTGTACCCGCTTGTCTACGAGTGTCCCGTTGGCCAGTGCGTAGTACGGGCTGTCGGTGGTGACCGAGATCCGGTACGGCGCCTTGCAGCTGGGGTGGTCGTCGCACGGGAACCAGGACGCCGCGCCGTTGGGCTGGTTGGCGCACAGTGAACCGTCGGTGAGCTCTTCCCAGCCGACCTCGCCCCAGGCGCCGCTGATCGGCTTGGGCGATCCGGTGTAGCGCACCGCGACGGTCATCGCGCCGCCGGGCGGGATCATCTCGGCGGGGGTGATGGCGAGTTTGCCACTGCGGTGGGTGTAGCGAGTACGTTTGCCGTTGACGCCGACCCGGCTCACCCGCATGGTGCCGGCCAGGTCGAGGGTGAACCGGCGCAGATCCTGGAACGATGTCGCGGTGAGCGTGGCGGTGGCGTCGAGCCGGTTGCTGGTGACCTTGTACTCGAGTTCGAGGTCGTAGCGCAGTACCCGGAACCCGAGATTCCCGTTGCGTGGCAGATAGGGGTCGATTGCGTCCGACGGTGCTCCCAGGAGTGGCATGCGGGGTGCTCGTCGGCCCGACTTACCCGGCACGCAACGCTCCTTCGCTGTTCGTTCTGGTTCAGGCACTTACCCGCCGTCGGGCCGTGCGGTCACCCACGTTACCCGCACCTCGGCTCCGGCACTGGGTATGGGGATGCCGGGGCGAGCGGAGCGACGGGGGATGCCGGGGCGAGCGGAGCGACGGGGGATGCCGGGGCGAGCGGAGCGACGGGGGATACCGGGACGAGCGGGACGCTGGGAATGTTCGGGCGCGGGCTGACGCGCGGTGCTGTGCCGTATAAGTTGGTCCCCGAGCACCGGAGGGGTCACATGCGTGTGATCCGGGTGCGTGTGGCTGGGTCGGCGGATCGTCGACCTCTGTAGTTGCCGAGTGGAGGGGCCGCATGGTCAAGGGGATCAACGGATACGCACATCTGGTCACACGCCTGATCCTGGGATTCATCTTTGTGATGCACGGCTGGCAGAAGGTGTTCGAGACCGGAACAGACCGGGTGGCACAGGATTTCGACGCGATGGGCGTCCCGTGGCCCGAGATCGCGGCGCAGTACGCGGCGTGGGTGGAGTTGCTCGGCGGTGTGGCGGTGGCGCTCGGGCTGTTGTTGCCGGTCGCGTGCGTGCTGCTGATCGTCGATATGGCGGGTGCGATCTACTTCGCTCACCTCGACGCCGGTTTCTGGACCTCGCAGGGTGGCTATGAGCTTCCGCTGGCGTTGATCGCGGGTCTGGCCGCGGTCGGTTTCGCGCAGGCGGGCACGCTGGCCGTCGACCACTTCGTCTACAAGAAGGTAAAGAGCTGACCGGTGCCGTCGTCGGTCGTCGCCGGGTGAGCGGAGCGACGGGGGGTGTCCGGGTGAGCGGAGCGACGGGGGGTGTCCGGGTGAGCGGAGCGACGGGGGGTGTCCGGGTGAGCGGAGCGACGGGGGACATCCGGGTCAGCGCAGCGCGCCCGCCGCGGCCCGGATGTCGTCGGAGGTGATGGTGGTCAGTTCCTCGGCGTCGGGTGCTTGACCGTCGATGTCGGCGAACAGGCGCAGGTCGCGGTGCCGGGAGGCGCTCTCGATGAGGTTGCGCACGAAGCGGGCGTTGCCGAACGAGGGGTCTTTGAGGCGGCCCTGGGCGTCGAGTACGGCGAGCACGTTCTCCAGGACGCCGTAGGCGTTGCGGGTGAGCCGGTCGCCCGACGACGCGGCCATCGAGTCGGCGATCTTGATCAGGTCGGTCGCCGTGTACGAGGCGAAGTCGATGGTGGTGGTGAAGCGTGAGCGCAGTCCGGGGTTGGAGTCGAGGAAGCGCTGCATGGGTTCGGGGTAGCCGGCGGCGATCACCACGAACCGGTCGCGGTCGTCCTCCATCCGTTTGAGGATGGTGTCGATGGCTTCGGTGCCGTACGGGTCACCGTCGGTGAAGCCCTCGGTGTGCAGGGCGTATGCCTCGTCGATGAACAGCACCCCGCCCATCGCCTCGTCGAGTTTGGCTTTGGTCCGGGCGACGGTGTGCCCGTGGTACTGCCCGATGAGGCCGGATCGGTCCACTTCGACAACGTGCCCGCCGTCGAGGATGCCGAGTGCCTTGTAGAGGCGGGCGATGATGCGGGCGATGGTGGTCTTGCCGGTACCGGGTGGGCCGGTGAACACGAAGTGTTCGGTCATCCGGGGTTGGGGTAGGCCCGCGTCGCGGCGGGCGATCTGGGCGCGGGTCTGCGCCATGATGATCATGACCTGGCGTTTGATGGACTGCTGCCCGACCTGGCTGTTGAGGTCGGCGAGCACTGCTTCGAGTGTGTCGCCGGCGCCGGTTTGTCGGGCTTCGGTGTCGGGTTGTCCGGTGTTTTCGTCGGTGGGGGCGGGCGGTCCGGGTGCGTCGGAGACGGCCGCCGCGGCCCGGGTGACGGTGATCCGGGGTGCCGACTCGCGCCCGGCCATCGCCTCCTTGAGGCCGGGCAGGTCGGGCCGCAGCGCGAACGCGTGATGGAAGTCGTTCATCGCCGCGTCCTCGGTGTCTTCGGCGCGGGCGATCAGGCCGCGCACCAGCAGGGCCTCGGCGTGGATCTGCGGCAGGAACTCCTGCTCGAGCAGCGAGGTCAGATAGCCTTTGGCCGGGGCCATCGCGCCGACCTCGGCCAGCAGGATCGCGCTCAGCAGCCGCGCCGACGCGTCGAGGTACTTGTCGTGGCCCATCACCCCGCGCAGTGCGGTGATGGCGTTGTCGCGGTCGCCGGTGACGTAGGCGTGGTAGCCGCGCAGGTAGATACCCTGCTCGGTGTCGGCGGCGATCCGGCCGATGGCGGTGTACGCGAGGTTGTGTTCCTTGTTGTTCAGGTGCGACGCGGCGATCGCCGACCACAGGTCGGTGTGATTGCGCAGCCGGTAGGTGACGTACGGGCCGATCACGAACCGGGAGTCGAGGCTGACCCGGGTACGCCGACGTTCCTCGCCGAAGCGGTGTTCGTACCGGGCCATCTGCTCGAGTGCCTCGTCGGAGCGATGCGAGAGCGCGTGCAAGCCGAGCCAGCCGTCGGCCATACCCTCATCAAGGGTGACAGCGTGTTCGAATTGCATCGTGGCCGACGCGGTGCGCCCCGAGCGGTACGCCTGCGCCCCGGCCAGCCATGCCGTTCGTGCCCGGCCCTGATCGCGCATGTGCGTACCGGCCCCCTTCCTGAACGTGTGGCAGCTGTGGTCAATGTAGGCCACTGGTGCGGGACACGAAACTCCACACGCCGCGTGTTAAGCAGCATCTCAGCCGGGTTCCATGTACTCCTGACGCTGGTCTGGATGAAATACGATCGCCCTTCGGGGAGCTATTTGATCTAGATTGACTTCTGGATCAAATAGAGGAGGGTGGTAGGTGGCCTATCGCACACTGAAGGCAGTTTTTCACATCAAGGATCGGGCTGCCGCCGACGCCGAGGAGACGGCACGCCGGAGCTCGCCCGCCACCATCACCTGGGATTTCTCCATCGGCGACCACGCGATGTTCTGTCTCGTGACACCGGAGATCGCGGTGCTCATCGAGCGTGTCATGTCTCTGGAGTCGACGATCCGCGGTCGGTGGTCGGCGCTGCCGGGTGTGGCTCGCGCGCACTACCTCGACTCGATGATCGTCGAGGAGATCCAGGCCACCAACGAGATCGAGGCCGTTCATTCGTCGCGCCAGGAAATCACTGAGGCACTCGATGCACTCAGGGAGGACGACACAATCGGAACTCGAAGGTTCAAGGAGGTGGCCCGCCTCTACTTGAGTCTCGGGGACGAGTCGGTGACCAGTCCGAGTGACCTGGATGACCTCCGGTCGATGTACGACTCGGTGACCGCCGGTGAGGTACGTGAGGAGGACGCGCCCGACGGCGAGCGATTCCGGAAAGGCCCGGTCACGGTCACCTCGGGTCAGAAGGCCGTGCACTCGGGGGTCGTTCCCGAATCGGCGATCAACGCAGGTCTGACAACCATGCTCGAACAGTCTCGTGACGACGAGATTCCGCAGCTCGTCCGTGCCGTGGTCGCCCACTTCATCTTCGAAAATGTCCACCCGTTCTACGACGGCAACGGCAGGACTGGCCGCTTCCTGCTGGCTGTCGAACTCAGTCGGTCGCTGACGCCGATCGCCTGGCTGTCTTTGTCGGCGACGATCGCCGATGACAAGGACCGCTACTATCGCGCGTTCGCCGACGCCGAGAATCCTCTCAACCGTGGCGACATCACCCCCTTCGTGGTGACGATGTTGGAGATCATCGCGTCGGCGCAGAGCCGCCTGGACTCTGATCTCGTCGACCGACTGACCAGGTTGCGTATGCTTTCCGATGTCATCGCCGAGCAGGTACCCGGCGACGATCCCACCAGGGACATCGTGTACATGGTCGGTCAGGGTGTCCTGTTCGGTCCGGGCGGCACGATCACGTTGGACGAGATCGCCAACGCGTCGGGGAAGTCGAAACAGTTCATCCGCAAACGAATCCAGGCCCCGATCGACGACGGCATCATCGAGACTGTCTCGCGCCGCCCCCTCCGATTCCGCCTGTCGGCACGCTGGCGGAACGAAGTAGGTATCTGATTTCCCGCTTTCCTGATGGCATGGCGAAGGTGGCCGCTCAGAGTCGTTTCGGGCGGGGTTGTAACCCGCGGCCGATGTAGAGATCACCTCCAAGCGCGGCAACGCGGTGCTGATGTCGCTCGCGCAGTACGAGGCGCTGCAGGAGACGGCGTACCTGTTGCGTTCGCCCGCGAACGCACGGCGTCTGCTGGAGTCGATGGTGCAGGCCGAAGCCGGTCAACTCGTCGAGCATGAGCTGGATACCGACGACTGATGCGTCTGGTCTTCACGCCGCGTGGCTGGGAGGACTGCACCCACTGGCAGACCGCCGATCGGCAGAAGCTCACACGGATCAATCGGCTGATCACCGAGACCCTGCGCGAACCATCCGGCGGTATCGGAAAACCGGAACCCCTGCGTCAGGCGCTCACCGGCCTGTGGTCACGCCGTATCGACGACGAGCATCGTCTCGTCTACCAGGTCGACGGCGACGACCTGATCATCCTCAAGGCCCGCTACCAGTACGAATGACTCCCGCGTCGCAGGTCTGCGACATGGGAACGTCAGGGGTCTGTGCGCATCGCTGCGACGGGGATGGCCAGCGCGCGACGGCGGCTCGTCAGTGTTGACCGGGTGCTTGCGGGCAGTCACGACGCGGTGAACCCGCTGATCTCGAAGCCGATGACGATTGCGGCAACCGCGATTCCCACAGGTACTGCGGCGAACAGGTACCCGTGCCCGAGGGATCGGTATCGCCTGTTGAGCAGGAGTAGCAGGCCGGGTGCCGCCACGGCGGCGATCGAGACGGCCCAAGATGCCCAATACCCCAATGAGGCATTGGCCGCGTTATATCCAGGCGAGCCGGGTCGCAGGCTTGGACCCACGATATCGAGTGCGCCCTGGGTACGGAGCGTGACCGGTGCGTAGACCGCGATTGCGACTGCAAGTCCGATCCCGAGCCCTGCGACGAACAGCCAGAGCAGTCGGTCATCCGAGGTGCTGTTCGTCTGCCCGGTGTCTCTTCGGCTGGGAGACAACGTCATCGGGTTACCTCGGCTTCCGTGTTCGTTTCATCGGCGCGCGATCGCTCGGCGAACGGATTCATCCCGATTGTCGGCGAGAATCTGTATCAGCGGAGTGACATTGCTATCAGACTTGCCGACGCCATTGTCGCGCGAATCGTTGACAGGACGCGGCAGCGGCTAACCCGACCAGGGGGCGATCGGATTGCCCTGCCAGCGGGTGTGGGCGGGGACTACGTCGCCGCGCATCACCAGCGACGCCGGGCCGACGGTTGCGGACTCGCCGAGGCCCGATGCGGGGAGGGCCACACAGTGCGGACCGAGTGTCGCGCCCGCTTCCAACGTCACGTGGTCCATCGCCATGACACGGTCGTGGAACAGGTGCGTCTGCACGACGCAGCCTCGTTGCACGGTGGCGCCGTCGCCGAGGGTCACCAGGTCGGCTTCGGGTAGCCAGTACGTCTCGCACCACACGCCGCGGCCGATCTTGGCCCCGAGCATCCGCAGCCACACATTCAAGATCGGGGTGCCGGTGGCGGCATTGGCGAACCAGGGTGCGGCGACGGTTTCGACGAACGCGTCCGACAGTTCGTTGCGCCACACGAACGGACTCCACAGGGGCTGCTCGGACACCGGAATCTTACCGACGACCAGCCACTTCGCGGCCGCGGCGATGCAGCAGGCGGCGGCACCGGCCACCAACAGCAGCAGTCCGGACACCGCGCCCGCGACGACGATAGTGCTGTGGAAGGCGATGTATTGCAGGCCCAGCAGCATGAAAATTCCGAGCCCGAACGACACCATCACCGGGATGAGGCGCAGCGTCTCGATGATCGCGCGGGCCACCTTGAGTTTCGTCGGCGGATCGAAGGTGCGGGAGGTGTCGCCCGATGCGGAGGTGCGCCGCAGCCGGACGGGCGGGCTGCCCAGCCAGCTCGACCCCGATTTGGCCTTCTCCGGGGTCGCCGACAGCACCGCGACCAGGGAGTTCTTCGGCACCTTACGGCCGGGGCCGGTGATACCGGAGTTGCCGAGGAAGGAGCGTTTGCCCACCTTGGCGTCGTCGATGTGCAGCCACCCGCCGCCGAGCTCGTAGGAGGCGACCATGGTGTCGTCGGCGAGGAAGGCGCCGTCGTCGATGGTGGTGAACTTGGGCAGCACCAGCGCGGTGGAGATCTCGGTGCCTCTGCCCACCTTCGCGCCGAGCGCCCGGAACCAGACCGGGGTGAGCAGGCTCGCGTACAGCGGGAACAGGTAGGTGCGGGCCGAGTCGAGGAGGCGTTCGGTGAACCACACCTGCCATCCGACACGTGAGCGCACCGGGTGATAGCCCTTGGTCATCCCGAGCGAGAGCAGCCGCACCGATATCAGCGTGATCAGTGCGAACACCGCGAGCGAGACGATCGCGGCGACGGGCAGCAGGATCAGCGCGCGCACCATCACATCGCGCAACCGGTCGGCGTACAGCGCCCACGTGCCGATCACCGCCAGACCCGCGCCGAGGGAGATCAGCGGTACCGCGGCCAGGAAGAGCGAGGACAGGATGTACAGCGGCACCCACCAGCTGCGCCGGTCGGGGCGGCGGTCGGGCCACGGATGCGAGGCCTTGCCCTCCTTCTTGGCCGGGGAGCCGGCCCAGTGCTGGCGGGCCTTGACCTTGCCGAACACCGCGGATCCGGCCGCCACCTCGGCGTCGCGGCCGATCACCGAACCGGGCATGAGGGTGGAGCGGGCGCCGATCGTTGCGCCCGGTTTGATCACGATCTCACCGATATGCACCACGTCGCCGTCGATCCACCAGCCGGCCAGATCCACCTCCGGTTCGATGGACGCGCCGTCGCCGACGGTCAACAGGCCGGTGACCGGCGGGATGGTGTGCAGGTCGACGCCGTGGCCGACGGACGCGCCGAGTGCCCGGGCCAGATGGATCATCCACGGTGCACCCGACAGGTTGGCGGCACCGCTGGCCTCCAGCAGCCGTTCGGCCACCCACAGCCGGATGTGCACACCGCCGCCACGGGCGTATGCGCCGGGGCCGACACCGTGCAGCAGTGCCCGGACCCCGATCGCGGCGATAACCATCCGGCCGGGCGGGGTGATGAACACGAGGAAGGCGACGATCACGACCCACCAGTCGGCGGTGACCAGCCAGTCGACGTCGCGGTCGGCGGCGTCGACCACGGCGGCGGCCACGTTGTTGATGACCCCCAGCCAAGTGGCCCACTGCAACCCGGTCAGCGTGGTCAGTGGCACCGACAGCAGCAGCTGGGCGAGACCGGTGGATCGCGGGGTGGGGCGGACATACCGTTCCTCGATGACCTGCGGTGTGTGCCTGTCGTCGAGATGCCGGGCCAGCGAGCCGAGCCGTGGATGGTCGTACAGGTCGGCGACGGTCACCTCGGGGTGCCGGGCGCGGATCGCGGTGACCAGCTGTGCCGCCGACAACGATCCACCGCCCTCGGTGAAGAAGTCGGAGTTCGCATCGCCCACCGGCATACCGAGTACATCGGTCCACAGCCCGGCCAGCCACTGTTCGGTCTCGCTCAGGTCGGCGGCGTCGGCGGCGACTCCGGGCAGCGGCCATGGCAGGGCGGCCCGGTCGACCTTGCCCGAGGTGCGGGTGGGCAGTTCGTCGACGAGCGCCAGGCGCGGCACCATCGGCGCCGGCAGCCGCTCGGCCAGGAGTGTGTGTGCCTGTGTCACGTCGAAGTCCGGGTCGGTGGACACCAGGTAGCCGACGAGCAGTGAGTTTCCGGTGGCCGACTTGCGCACCGCCACCGCGCCGCCGCCGACACCGGGAAGTTGCTGCAGCGCATTGTCGATCTCGCCGAGCTCGATACGGCGGCCGCCCACCTTCACCTGGTCGTCGGCGCGGCCCTGGAACAGCAGTCCGTCGGCTTCGAGCCTCACCAGGTCACCGGACCGGTACGCCCGTTCCCAGCCGAGTGTCGGCATCGGCGCGTACTTCTCGGCGTCCTTGGCCGGATCCAGATAGCGGGCCAGGCCGACGCCGCCGATCACCAGTTCGCCGACCTCGCCCTCGGCCACCGGTTGTCCGTCGGCGTCGACGACGGCCAGGTCCCAGCCCTGTAGCGGCAGGCCGATGCGCACCGGGCCGGTGCCGTCGAGAAGGGCCCCGCACGCGACGACGGTCGCCTCGGTGGGGCCGTAGGTGTTCCACACCTCGCGGCCGTCGACGGCCAGTCGTTCACCCAGTTCGGGCGGGCAGGCCTCACCGCCGAAGATCAACAGCCGCACCGCTTCGAGTGCCTCCGGCGGCCACAGTGAGGCCAGTGTCGGAACCGTGGAGACCACGTTGATCTGCCGTTGCACCAGCCAGGGGCCCAGGTCCATGCCGCTGCGGACCAGGGCTCGCGGCGCCGGTACCAGGCACGCGCCGCTGCGCCAGGCCAGCCACATCTCCTCGCACGAGGCATCGAACGCCACCGACAGCCCGGCCAGCACCCGATCGCCGGGTGCGAGTGGATCGCCGCGCAGGAACAGTCGCGCCTCGGCGTCGACGAACGCGGCCGCGTTGCGGTGGGTGACCGCCACGCCCTTGGGGGTGCCGGTGGAGCCGGAGGTGAAGATGATCCACGCGTCGTCGGTGATATCCGGGCGGCCGTCGCCGGTGTTCGCGGCGCCGGTGGTGTTCGCGCCGGGCAGGTTCTCGATGCCGTCCGCTGTGATGATCGCGTCGACGCCGGCCTCACCGAAGACCAGGGTCGCGCGTTCCTCCGGGTCGTCCGCGTCGACCGGTACATACGCGGCCCCGGCGTAGATGGTGCCCAGGATCGCGATGTACAGGTCCCGCGAACCCGACGGCATCCGGATCCCGACCCGGCCGCCGCGCGGCACACCCGCGTCCCGCAGCCGGGATGCGGTGCGGCGTACGATGGCCAGCAGTTCGCGGTAGCTCAGTGTGGTGTCGCCGTCGTCGATGGCAGGGGCGTCGGGAAAGCTCTTGGCGGTCGCGTCCAGGACGTCGCACAACGTGCGTGGCGGGCTCGCCTGTCCGGACAGCAGATAGTGCTCCGGAATATGGTTCATGCATCGCCGCCGTTCGTCACCAGGAGAGAATATCGCCCGTCAGGTCCCGGCGGGGACCATGCCATCGAGTGTTCACCCACCGGTTTCTCGGCGGGCCGCGACATCCGGGCGGCCACGGCGTGTAGGTTCGGCGTCGGGGGTGTGCGGGACATGTCCACCGCACGATCGAGACGGCCCGCGCAGCCGGGCGAGAGGACGATGATGTCGATCACCCGTCACCGGCATTCGAGCCTGCGCTCCTATGTCATGTTCGTCTTCCTGCGCCTCACCTTGCGGCCGCTGCTCGCGTTGTGGCCGCTGACCGCCGCCGGGATGTCGATCCTGCCCAGGCTCGACGCGAAGATCACCGAGAAGGCCCCGATGCCGCGTGGGGTGGTGCACGAGTGGGTGACCCTGGGCGGGCGCCGCACCGAACTGTCGATGCCCGCCGGTCCGAGCCGCGGCGGCACCGACACCGCGATCCTGTACCTGCACGGCGGTGCGTTCATCGTCGCCGGGATCGGCACCCATCGCGCTATCACCGGGAAGCTGGCCCGCGGCACCGGACTGCCGGTGTTCGCTCTTGAATACCGGCAGCTTCCCGGGGTGGGGGTGGGCACCTCGGTGGCCGACGCCCTCGACGCCTACCGCGAGTTGCTCACCGAACGCGGTTTCCGGCGGATCGTCCTCGCCGGTGATTCCGCGGGCGGTTTTCTGTGCGGCAAGGTGATCGAGTTGGCCACTGGTGCCGGGTTGCCGTCGCCGACCGCGTGGATCGGCTATTCGCCGTGGCTCGATCTGGACGCCGGCAGCAACCCCGACCGGTCGAGCCGCGCCGATTCGTACTTGCCGATCCGCAAGATGCGCAGGCTGGTGCCGCTGCTGGAGCGGGGGCCGGTGGCGCTGGCCGGTGCCCGCAGTATCGTCGACGTCGACCCGCTGGTCTTCCCGCCGACGATCCTGATCACCGCCGAGGCCGAACTGCTCGAACCGGATGCGATCACACTCGCCGAACGCCTGATGACCGCGGACGTCGAGGTGCAGTTGCACAGTTATGCCTGGCAGGTGCACGCCTTCCCGATGCTGCTCGACCAGCCGCAGTCGCGGGAGGCGATACGCCTGACCGCCGAGTTCGCGACGGCGGCGGTCCGGGCGGCTGAGGTCGCCGATGGCCGGGATGAACAGGCCGGCTGACCGGTCCGGACCACCGCCGGGCAGCGTCGACGCCCGGTTCACCCTCGCCGCTGAGCGCACGGTTCTGGCGTGGGTGCGTACCGCGCTCGGGTTCATCGCCGCGGGCGTGGCGATCGTGTACGTGGCACCGAGCGGTGATGCCGAGTGGCTGGACGCGGCGATCGGTGTCCTGATGGTGGTGGTGGGCGCGACCATCGCGGTGACCGGTGGCTATCGGTGGCGGCGCACGATGACGGTGTTGCGTGAGGGCGGTGACATGCCGGGGCCGTCGGCGGTGCTGGTGGTGGTCGCTGCGATAGTGGTGGTGTCCATTGTCGTCGCCGCCATTCTGGCGACCCGGATATGAACCCGATCCAGGAGGAACCGATGAGCACCGCCCCGCGCAGTGTCGCCGACCTGTTCGCCTTCGACACCCTGACCGACGACGAGGAGCGCGCGATCGCCGCGACCGTCGCCGACTTCGGCGCCAAACGGCTGCGGCCGCATGTGGCGGGGTGGTTCGAGGACGGCACCCTGCCCGCTCGCGACCTGGCCCTGGAACTGGGCGAGCTGGGCGTGTTCGGGATGCACCTGACGGGATACGGCTGCGCCGGCACCTCGGCCGTCAGCTACGGCCTGGCATGTCTGGAGTTGGAGGCCGTCGACAGCGGTCTGCGCAGTTTCGTGTCGGTGCAGGGGTCCCTCGCCATGTTCGCGATTCACGCGTTCGGCTCCGACGAACAACGGCAGGAGTGGCTGCCGCGGATGGCCGCGGGCCGGGCGATCGGTTGTTTCGGCCTCACCGAACCGGATTTCGGTTCCAATCCGGCGGGCATGCGCACCGCGGCGAAACGTGACGGTGACGACTGGATTCTCAACGGTGCCAAGATGTGGATCACCAACGCACCTGTCGCCGATGTCGCGGTGGTGTGGGCCAAGACCGATCTGGCCGAGGGTGCGCGCGGGGTGCGCGGATTCGTCGTGCCCACCGACATCCCCGGTTTCAGCGCGCCCGAGATCAAGCACAAGATGTCGCTGCGGGCGTCGATCACCGGTGAGATCGTGTTGGAGGACGTGCGGCTGCCCGCGTCGGCGATGCTGCCCGGGGTGGAGGGGTTGAGAGGTCCGCTGAGCTGCCTGAACGAGGCCCGGTTCGGCATCGTGTTCGGCGCGATCGGCGCCGCCCGGGACTGCCTGCAGACCGCGATCGAGTACGCCGGCACCCGTGAGGTCTTCGACAAGCCGCTCGCCGGGTACCAGCTCACCCAGGCCAAGATCGCCGACATGGCCCTGGAGGTGGGTAAGGGTTTCCTGCTCGCGATGCATCTGGGGCGCCGCAAGGATGCGGGCGAGATCGCTCCCGAGCAGGTCAGCCTCGGCAAGCTCAACAACGTCCGCGAGGCTATCGAGATTGCCCGAGAGTGCCGAACCATCTTGGGTGCCAACGGAATCACCCTGGAGTATCCGGTGATCCGGCATGCCAACAATCTCGAATCCGTACTCACCTATGAGGGGACCAGCGAAATGCACCAGCTGATGATCGGCAAGGCGTTGACCGGATGGGATGCGTTCCGGTGACCTATTCGGAGATGCAGCGCACCGCTGCGGGTGTGTCGATGGCGATGACGGTGGTCGGCTCGATCATCCTGATCGGCTGCGTGGGCTATCTGTCGATCGGCTGGTTCGTCGACGGCCGGTGGGGCTGGGGTCTGGTGGGGATCGCGATGATCCTGGTGAACCTGGCGATGGTGTTCTTGCAGTTCCGCAAACGTAGACTCGCCCCCGCCCCGCCGCTCCGGAAAGCGCCCCCCGGTCGCGGCGACGATGACGACGAAGACGACGACTGACCGCGCACCCACCACGGTAATTGTGAAAAAGCACAAGCTCCGGCCGATATATTGTGGGGATCGGCCGATGATTGTGACGTAGATCCCTGCCACGATGACAACATCGAACGTTGTCATTGTTTGTGAGGGAGATGCCGATCATGAGTCTGGAAGCCAGCGGTGCCGTCGCGGACGGCACCACCGAGAAATGGCGGGACCGCAAACGCTATCTCTGGCTGATGGGGCTGGTCGTCCCGTCGCTCGCGTTCCTCGCGATGGGCCTGTACGCGCTCACCGACCTGGGGGTGTTCCTGTGGACGGGCCCGATCGTCGTCTTCGTCATCGTGCCGCTCACCGATCTGCTCGTCGGTGTCGACTCGTCCAACCCGCCCGACGAGATGATCGAGGAACTGGAGAACGACAAATACTACCGGTACGTCACCTTCGCCTTCCTTCCGCTGCAGTATGCCGGCTTCGTCGTCGCGATGTACCTGATCGGCACCGCCGACTGGCCCGTCGTCGACAAGATCGGCCTGGCCGTCTCCGTCGGCCTGGTCGGCGGTATCGCCATCAACACCGCCCACGAACTCGGCCATAAACGGGAGAAGGAAGAACGCTGGCTCGGCAAGATCGCGCTCGCCCAGACCGCCTACGGCCACTTCTTCATCGAACACAACCGTGGCCATCACACCCGGGTCTCCACTCCCGAGGATCCGGCGTCCTCGCGAATCGGCGAAAGCTTCTACCGGTTCTGGCCGCGCACCGTCGCCGGTTCGCTGCGCAGCGCGTGGAACAGTGAGAAGAAGCGTTTCGAACGCAAACAGACCCATCCGTTCCACTGGGGCAACGACGTTCTCAACGCCTGGGCGATGACCGTGGTGCTGTTCGCGGCCGTCATCGCGATCTCCGGTGTCGGGGTGATCCCGTACCTGATCCTGCAGGCCGCCGTCGGATTCTCGCTGCTCGAGGTGGTCAACTACATGGAGCACTACGGCATGCTGCGGCAGAAGACGCGCACCGGTCGCTACGAGCGTGTTCTTCCGTCGCACTCGTGGAACTCCAACAACATCGCCACCAATATCCTGCTGTACCACCTGCAGCGGCACAGCGACCACCACGCCAACCCCACCCGCCGCTACCAGACACTGCGCGACTACCAGGAGTCACCGACCCTGCCCACCGGCTACGCCGGGATGATCGTGCTCGCGCTGATTCCGCCGATCTGGCGCAGGGTGATGGACCCGCGCGTGGTCGCCCACTTCGACGGGGACGTGCGCCTGGCCAACGTCCAGCCCGGCGCACTCGACAAGCTGATGGCCACGTTCCCGCCTCCGGGAGCGGCGATCGACGTGCAGAAGGACGATGTCACCAGGCAGGTGTACGCCACCGAGGTGATGGCCGCCCGTTGCCCCGGTTGCGGGTACACCTACGAGGTGGCCTCCGGAGACGAGGCCGAAGGCTTCGCCGCCGGTACCGCCTGGGCCGAGATCCCCGACGACTGGTGCTGCCCGGACTGCGGAGTCCGCGAAAAGGTGGATTTCAACCCAGTTCGGACTTCTCCCCCCGGGGGGCGGGTCGGGTCGCCGGGAAACGCGTCCAGGTAGTCGATAGCCAGCAGCAGATCACCCGCTCCGGACCGGAGCGGGTGATCGAGCATCCGCTCGGCCTGCTGGACCCGGTACCGGACGGTGTTCTTGTGCACCCCGAGCCGGGCCGCGACGGCGTCGGCGGATTCGGTGGAGGTGAGCACGACCCGCATCGTCTCGCGCAGTTGCCGATGGTCGGGGTCCGCGAGCGGGCCGAGGGTGCTCAGGGCGAACCGGGTGGCGGCGTCGTGGTCGAGGGCCAGCAGAGTCAGTGCCGCGACCCGGCGATACACGGTGACCGCGGTGGTGCGCGACGGCGATAGCGCCACCCGCTGCGCTGCCCGCGCATCCTTGTGTGCCGCAATGAATCCAGCCATGCCGGAGGCGGGGCCGCCGACGGTCAGGCGGACGGTGGCGGCGTCGATGCCGAGGCTGCCGGAGTCGAGCGACTCGAGCAGCGCGCCGGCTGTGTCCGGCGTGTGGATCCAGCCCCACAGTTCCCGGCCGCCCGGCCGTACGAGGGTCGGTGCCGCACCGTGCACCGCCGCCGACACCGCGGTGATGGCGGCCTCGAGTCGTTCGATCGCGTCGGTGGTGAGGGCGTGCGCGATGATCGCCACGTGCGACACCCCGGCGAGGTGGTGGCCGCCGAGTTCGGCGGACAGCTCCGCCGCACCGATCTCCTTGCCGGAGAGCACATCCGCGACCAACTCGTGTCGGCGGGTGTCGCCGCGTCGGCGGATTCGGTTGAACTCCTCCTGATACACCGCCACCGACAACTCGATCGATGCGGTGAACCAGCGAGAAGCCTTGGTCCAGAACCAGATCAGCAGGGTGGTGTGGTCCAGGTCGCCGGGCGCGCCGGCCACCACGCCCACCGCGAAATCCCACGACGCGGTCTGTGCGGCCTGATAGATCATCAACAGTACCGGCAGATCGAGATGGTGGCCGGCCAACTGCACCGCGAGCCGGTGTGCGGCGGGTACGAGTTCGGTGATGCCGTGGTCGTTGGTGCTCACCTCGCCGAGGAACGCCCGCCAATGCTCCTCGATCGCCTCGATGATCGTGGCCCACACATCGTCGGGCAGGCGCCCGGTCCGGGTGCCGATCACTTCGGCGGTGCGATGGACGAACGCGGCGATCTCGGCCGGATCCTCTTGCGCGGCGGTGAATTCGGTGAGCCACTCGATTGATCGGGAGGTCATGGTGGGCTCAACGGTACCCCGGCCGGCGGTTTCGGGCGGGAGAACTGTTCGCGGGCGCGGGCGACCGGCTCGTAGGTGAGGCAGCCGGGCGCGTGGTCGTTGACTACGCCCATCGACTGCATGAACGCGTACATCGTGGTGGGTCCGACGAACTTCCAGCCGCGCTTCTTCAGCGCCGTGGACAGCGCCACCGACTCGGGCGTGATCGACACCGGTTCGGCCGTCGGATCCGCGGCGACCTCGGGCTCGAACCGCCACACGAAGGCGGCGAGCGATCCGGCCTCGTCGATGAGTTCGAGAGCACGGGCGGCATTGTTGATCGCGGCGTTGATCTTGCCTCGGTGCCGGATGATGCCCGCGTCACCGAGCAGCCGCTCCACCTCGTGCTCGCCGAACCCGGCGACGGTGGGTATGTCGAATCCGGCGAACGCGGCCCGGAAGTTGTCGCGTTTGAGCAGGATGGTGCGCCAGGACAAGCCGGACTGGAAACCTTCGAGGCAGATCTTCTCGAACAACCGGACGTCATCGCCGACGGGGAAACCCCACTCGGTGTCGTGGTAGCCGGTTTCCGGTTCGCGGGCGGCCCACGAGCAGCGCGGCACGCCGTCGGCGGCGGGGGACAACGCATTCACGGCAGAACTCCTCGTGTCGGCAACGGTCGAATACTTGTTCGACGCTAGTGGGTGGCGCCGAGTCCGCGCAACGGTGGTGTCCACGGGTCGTGTGGTGTGGTCCCCGGTGCGGTGTGATCCTGATGACAGCCGATGCCGCTCGCCGGGTACGTTGGTGAGCGAGTGCTCGCTCGGGCCGTGGTCGGGAACCGGCCGCCCGGTGCGGGCCGGCAGGTGGCAGAGCATTGCCGCGTCGGGACCGGTGTGAAGGAGAAGCAGTGGCACAACAACTCAAGCTCGGATTCAAGGCGTCTGCCGAGCAGTTCGACCCGCGCGAGTTGGTGGAGATCGCGGTCGCCGCCGAACGGGCGGGTATGGATTCGGTCGCGGTGAGCGATCACTTCCAGCCGTGGCGGCACAACGGCGGTCACGCACCGTTCTCACTGGCCTGGATGGCCGCGGTCGGTGAGCGCACCGAGCGCGTGCAGATCGGCACCTCGGTGATGACTCCCACCTTCCGCTATAACCCGGCCGTCATCGCCCAGGCCTTCGCCACCATGGCCTGCCTGTATCCCGGGCGCATCATGCTCGGTGTCGGCACCGGTGAGGCGCTCAACGAGTACGCCACCGGCTTTCAGGGCGAGTGGCCCGAGTTCAAGGAACGCTTCGCCCGGCTGCGCGAGTCGATCGCGCTGATGCGTGAGCTGTGGACCGGCGAGGAGGTCAACTTCGACGGCGAGTACTACACGACGCAGGGCGCCTACATGTACGACATCCCCGAGAAGCCCGTCCCCGTGTACGTGGCGGCGGGTGGTCCGGTGGTCGCCCGTTACGCGGGCCGCGCCGGGGACGGCTTCATCTGCACCTCCGGCAAGGGCGCCGAGTTGTACACGGACAAGCTCATCCCGGCCGTCAAGGAGGGCGCGGAGAAGGTCGGCCGCAACGCCGACGACATCGACCGGATGATCGAGATCAAGATCTCCTACGACCCCGATCCCGAACTGGCGCTGGAAAACACCCGATTCTGGGCACCGCTGTCGCTGACCCCGGAACAGAAGCACAGCGTCAACAGCTCCACCGAGATGGAACGCCTCGCGGACGAGCTGCCCATCGAGCAGGTCGCCAAGCGCTGGATCGTCGCCTCCGACCCCGACGAGGCGGTCGAGAAGGTCAGGTTCTACACCGACGCCGGACTCAACCACCTGGTGTTCCACGCGCCCGGCCACGACCAGCGGCGTTTCCTCGACAACTTCGCCCGTGATCTCGAACCACGCCTGCGTACGCTGGCCGTCTAGAACCTCCCTTCTCCGCCGGTTGAGGTGCGAGGTCGCCCGGCGACCGAATCTCCCGCCGGTTGAGGTGCGAGGTCGCCCGGCGACCGAGCCTCGAAACCCCGCACGATGACCTCGTCATCCAGCCGGGGCCGGGTTGCTCGCCGGGCGGCCCGGCTCACCTCGGCCGGTCGTCGGCCGCCCAGGGAGTCGTATCGCACCGGCCGACCGGGGAGGTTAGGGTTTAGCGCATGGGACAGTCGCCGACGCCTGATTCAGAGTCTTCCTGCAAGAGTATCTACGTGGCTTCGGCCGAGGGGGACACCGGGAAGTCGGCGATCGCCCTCGGGCTCCTCGCGCTCCTGACCGCCACGAGCGGCCGGGTCGGGGTGTTCCGGCCTATTTCGGCGGCCGCCGCCGACGGTGAACGCGACCGGATCCTCGAACTGCTGATGGAGTACTCCTCGGCCGACCTCGCCTACGAGGAATGCCTCGGTGTCACCTACGACGAGGTGCACGCGGACCCGGATGCCGCGGTCGCCGAGATCGTCGCCCGCTTCCATGCCGTCGAGGCGCAGTGCGACGCGGTGCTGATTCTCGGCTCGGACTACACCGACATCGGTAATCCGTCGGAACTGTCGTTCAACGCTCGTGTCGCTGCCAACCTGTCGGCGCCGGTGGTACTGGCGTTGAGGGCCGTCGATCAGACCCCCGCGAGCCTGCGTGCCCATGCCGAACTGCTGATCGGCGAGATCGCCGCCGCGCATGCCAGCACCGCCGTGCTCATCGCCAACCGGTGCGATCCGGCGCAGCTCAAACACTATGCAGCCGAACTGTCGACGACGGGGGTCCCGTCGTGGGCGTTGCCCGAGGACCCGATTCTGGTGGCGCCCACCATGGGTGAGTTGCAGGAGTCTCTCGGCGCCGACCTGTACAGCGGTGATCCCGAACTTCTCGACCGTGAGGCGCTGCGGGTGATGGTCGGCGGCATGACCGTCGAGCACATCCTGGAACGCATCACCGATTCCACGGTGGTGATCACTCCGGCCGACCGCTCCGACGTCCTGTTGTCTCTCGTCAATGCCAATGTCGCACATGGATTTCCGAGGCTTACCGGCATAATTCTCAACGGCGGCCTGCGGCCGCATCCGATGATCGACAGCCTCGTCAAGGGTCTGCGCTCCACGCTCCCGATCATCGCGTGCGAGCAGGGCACCTACGAGACGGCCCGCACGGCCGCGCACACCCGGGGGCGGGTGAGTCGACTGTCGGCCCGCAAGATCGAGGCCGCGATCACCTTGCTCGAACGGCACATCGACGCGGCCGAGCTGATGAAGCCGCTCGACGTACCGCTCGCCGAGGTGGTCACCCCGCAGATGTTCGAGTACAAGCTGATCGCCCGCGCCCGTGCCGATCAGCGGCACATCGTGCTGCCCGAGGGCAACGACGACCGCATCTTGCGTGCCGCCGGGTTGCTGATGCGCCGTGGTGTCGCCCGGCTGACGGTGCTCGGTGATCCGGCGATGGTTGCCGCGCGCGCCGCCGAACTCGGCATCGATGTCGACGGCATCGACATCATCAACCCGCTCGATTCCGATCTTGTCGACGAATTCGCCGACCTCTATCACCAATTGCGTAAGCACAAGGGCATCGATGCGGAGGCGGCCCGCGACATCGTCCGCGACGTCTCGTATTTCGGCACGATGATGGTGCACACGGGCAGGGCCGACGGGATGGTGTCGGGGGCCGCGCACACCACCGCGCACACCATCCGTCCGTCATTCGAGATCATCAAGACCAAGCCGGGCGTGTCGACGGTGTCGAGCGTGTTCTTCATGTGTCTGGCCGATCAGGTGCTCGCGTTCGGTGACTGCGCGGTGGTGCCCGATCCCAGTGACGAACAACTCGCCGACATCGCGATCTCGTCGTCGGAGACGGCGGCGGCGTTCGGTATCGATCCGCGGGTGGCGATGCTGTCGTATTCGACAGGCCGGTCCGGGTCGGGCGCGGACGTCGACAAGGTGCGGGTGGCCACCGGGCTGGTGCGTGAGCGCCGACCGGATCTGTTGGTGGAGGGCCCGATTCAGTACGATGCGGCGGTCGAACCGTCGGTGGCCGCTACCAAGATGCCTGACTCCCCGGTCGCGGGCAAGGCGACGGTGCTGATATTCCCGGACCTGAACACCGGCAACAACACCTACAAGGCGGTCCAGCGCAGCGCGGGTGCGGTGGCGATCGGTCCGGTGCTCCAGGGCCTCAACAAGCCGATCAACGACCTTTCCCGCGGCGCATTGGTGTCCGACATCGTCAACACCGTGGCGATCACCGCGATTCAGGCCCAGAAGATTGAGGTGCAGTCCACCGCGAAGGGTGATGCCATATGAGTGTTCCCGGTTCGGTTCTGGTTCTCAACGCGGGTTCGTCGTCGCTGAAGTACCAACTGGTGCACCCCGATACCGGGGTGGTGACCGCCGAAGGGCTGTGTGAGCGGATCGGTGACACCGGCTCGTCGATCACCCATGAGCTCAATGGTGTCGAGGTCACCGAGCGGATCTTGCTACCCGACCACAGAGCGGCCTTCGAGCGGGTCGCCGCGCTGTTCGCCGAGGACGGGATCGACCTGGCGACAGCGGGTTTGCGTGCCGTCGGGCATCGCGTGGTGCACGGCGGGCGTACCTTCTTTCTGCCGACATTGATCACCGAGCACGTGATGAGCGAGATCGAACGCATCTCCAGCCTTGCGCCGCTGCACAATCCGGCCAACCTGGTCGGAATCCGGGCGGCGGCGGAGTTGCTTCCGGACGTGTCCGCGGTGGCCGTGTTCGACACCGCGTTCTTTCACGGTCTGCCCGATGCCGCCGCCACCTACGCGATCGACCGTGGTGTGGCGAGTCTGCACGCGATCCGCCGCTACGGTTTTCACGGCACCAGCCACGAGTACGTGTCGGCGAAGGCCGCGGAGTTTCTCGGCAGGCCCTACGGTGAGGTGAATCAGATCGTGCTGCACCTCGGTAACGGCGCCTCGGCCTCTGCGATCCGCGGCGGGGTGCCGATCGACACCTCGATGGGGATGACGCCGCTGCAGGGTCTGGTGATGGGAACCCGCAGCGGCGACATCGATCCGGGCGTCGTCATGCATCTGCACCGGGTGGTCAAACTGTCCGCCGACCAGATCGACGCCCTGCTCAACAAGCAGTCCGGCCTCAAAGGCATGTGCGGCGAGGGCGACTTCCGTTCGGTCACCGAGCTGATCGAGCAGGGCGACGCCTCGGCCAAGCTGGCCTACGACGTCTATGTGCACCGGCTGCGCCACTACCTCGGCGCTTACCTGCTGGAACTGGGCAGCCTCGACGCCATCTGTTTCACCGCCGGTGTCGGGGAGAATGCCGCCGGCCTGCGCGCCGACACCCTGGCCGGTCTGGAGAACTTCGGGATCATCGTCGATCCCGAGCGAAACACGATGCGCTCCAAAGAGGTCCGACGCATCTCCGCCGACGGTAGCCGCGTGGAGGTGCTGGTGGTCCCCACCAACGAAGAACTCGCCATCGCCCGGCAGGCCGCCCAGGTCGTAGCCGAAAGCTGACCACCCCCCTTCGCCGGGTTCGCCATCCTCACCCGCACACCCATTCGCCGGTTGAGGTGCGAGCCTGCGAGCCTCGAAACCTGGTGAGAAGACATTGTTTCCCGCCAGGTTCCAGGCTCATTCGATCACCCCACGCCTCGCCGGCGGCCCGGTACGGCCGAGATATCAGAAGAGGGTTTCGGGGCGGACGTAGTTGGCGAGGTCGACGAGCATGAACCGGTGGTCACGGTTGGAGCGGGTCTGCCGTGCCAGCAGGCGCAGGGAGCGTTCGGTGCCCCGGCGCAGACCGAGTTCGGTGAACGGATAGCCGAGGATCTTCACCTTCGAATCCCTGGGTGGGTTGTCCTGCGCCGCGATCCAGCCCAGCGCGGTGCCCAGGACGATGAGCGTCAGTCGGGTCTTGCGCGGTTCGGTGTCGGGGATCTGTTCCAGGCGCGCGGCTGCCTCGGTGATCTCCTCGCGGGTGATGTCGTCGGGTTTGCGGCCGTGTACCAGGATCAGCACCGCGGTTGCCCGGGCGGTGTTGTAATGCCTGCTGGTCGAGGGGACTTCGTCGAGCGGTTCGAGGGCTTCGGAGATACGTCCGGCGGTGGTGTGCAGCCGGGCCAGCCCGAATGCGGCGGTGATGATTGTGTGGTTGGTCCACCACAGGTCGTGGTAGTGGTGGGCGGCGATCGTGGTCCATTCGGTGATGCGGCGCGGGCTGGCCAGCCGTTCGTCGGCCAGCCATCGGCCGATCAGTTCGGCGGTGCCGGCCACGGCCATCTTCGGGGCTATCTCGCCGGGCATCGCCTGCAGCACATCATCGAATCGTTCGTAGGCGATCTCCGGTTCGCCGTTGCGCAGGGCGCACACGCCCATGTACCAGCGCACCCGCCACGAGTCGCCGTGGTGGAGGGTGATCTTGCGCAGCAACTCCAGCGCGACGTCCACATTGTCGAGCTCCAGATGTGCGCGTGCTTCCACCAGGTCGATTTCCAGCGATGGATGCGAATCGTCGGTGGGGCTGCCCAGGATGGCCGAGAATCCTTCGGATCGGGCCACTTTGATTGAATCGAGGGTTTGCCGGGGCGACGAGAGAGCTGCGGAGGTGAGCATTCCCGCCGCGGGGTCGGCCGGGTTGACCAGGGGTACCGGCAGGGCGTGCGCGATGTCGAGCGGGTCGTAGAAGGCGGCCTTGTCGGGATCGAAGAATCCGTCGACCGGTCCGAGGAGCAGTTCGGTGCCGAAGGTGGTGCGGGGCGGACTGAACACGGTCGACAACGACGGCCGCGGCACTCCGGTGTGTACGGCGACCACCTCGCGCAGCACGTTGAGCAGCTGGGTGGTCATCTCTTCGGCCGAGACAAACCGGTCGGCCGGATCGGGTGCGGTGGCCCGTTGAAGCAGAAGATGATACGACGGATTGTCGGCGAGCACCGGGGCATCGGCGGGGTCGGGCAGGCCGTCGAGGTAGCGGCCGTTCTTGCGGGGCATCGGCAGGGTGAGCACTGCCAGGGTCCGGCCGATGCTGTAGATGTCGGTGGCCACCTGCGGTCCGGTCCGGACGATCTCGGGCGCCTGGAATCCGGGGGTGCCGTACAGGTGCCCGTATCCGTTGATCGCCGACACCGCACCGAGGTCGATCAGTTTCACATCGTTGCTGGCGACCATGATGTTCTCGGGTTTGACGTCGTTGTACACCAGGCCCACCGAATGCAGATAGCCCACGGCGGGGAGGACTTCCAGCATGTACGCCATCGCCTGTTCGATACCGAGCAGTTGTTTGTCGTCGTCGGGCGCCGACCTGTCCGCCGACATCAGCTGTTTCAGTGTCTGGCCGCCGATGTACTCCATCACGATGTAGCCGATGTGTTGACCGAATTGGTCGGGGTGTTCGACGAAGTTGTAGATCTTGACGATGCCGGGATGATTCACCGACGCCAGGAACTGCCGTTCGGCCAGCGCCACCTGTTGGGCTTCGGAGTCCGATGAATTGAGCAGGCCTTTGAGGACGACGGGCCGGTCGGACACGTTGCGGTCGGTGGCCAGGTACAGCCATCCCATTCCGCCGTGGGCGATGGCACCGGCGATTTCGTACTGGTCGGCCACCAGCGTGCCCGGATCCAGGCCGGGGACGAACGAGTAGTGCGCCCCGCATTTCGGGCAGTCGCCGGTCAGCGGTCCGCCATGGTCGCCGTCGCTGCGTCCGACGGGCCGGCCGCAGCGCCAGCAGCGGCGTTTGCCCTCGGGGATGACGGCGTCGGTGAGGACGGCGTCGGCGGGGTCGATGTCGTGGATCTTGGGCAGGTCGACCAGTCCACTGCCCAGCCGCCGGTCGTGTACACCGAGATGGTTCGTCGGGATCAGGCGCAACGTCGACCCGGTGGTGGAGCCGTCCATCGACACCGGACCGGTGCTGCCGGTGGAGTAGCCGGTGGCCGCCGTGGTCGGCGGGGGGCGTCGGGGAACCTTGTCGGTATCGTCGCCGAAGGGGTCGAACGCCGTCGCCTGGGTGCCGGTGTCGTCGG
Organism: Gordonia pseudamarae; assembly: GCF_025273675.1. Lineage (NCBI taxonomy): Bacteria > Bacillati > Actinomycetota > Actinomycetes > Mycobacteriales > Gordoniaceae > Gordonia > Gordonia pseudamarae. Next base: position 528,288 of record NZ_CP045809.1, read on the forward strand.
CGAACGGATCGTAGACGGCGGCCTGGGTGCCGTCCCCCTCGTTCCTGTCCCCCTCGTTCCCGTCCCCTGTGTCGTCGGCGAAGGGGTCGAATACGGCGGCCTGGGTGCCGTCCATCTCATCCTCGTGGTCGTCCTGGTTCCGGCTTTCGCCGGGGCTCTGGTTCTCACGCCGGATGCTGCCCGTCTCCACCGAGTCGGTGTCCTCCACCGAGTCGGTGTCCGCGGTTGTGGGTACGGGTTCGGTGGTGTGGTCGGATTCGGCGGCGGGGTCCCCGGCCGGGCCCCGGCCGGGATGCGCTGGAATGTGTGAGCCGGTCATGATCGCTGTTCAGTCCCGGTATCGGGGGACGGGTGGATAGCCGGGTCCGAGGATCGACAGCCATCGGTCGTACATCCGCTGCCACTGTCCCGACGTGCGCAGATCTTCGATGACGCCGTTGACGAACCGGACCAGATCATTGTGTCCTTTCGCGATTCCCACGGCATAGTTTTCCTCACCGAGGCTCGGTCCGACCACCTCGACCCACGGGTCCTGTTCGGCCAGACCGGCCAGGATCGCGTCGTCGGTGCTGACGGCGTCGATCTGCCCCTGCTGCAACATCACCAGACAGTCGGCCCAGGTGCTGGTGGTGGTGATCCGGGCGCTCGGCACGATCGACTGGAGCCTGCCGATGGAGGTGACGCCGCGGGCGGCGCACACCCGTTTGCCGGCCAGGTCGTCGGCGTCCTCGATACCCGCATTGCGTTGGGCCAGAATGCGCTGCGTGGCCACGTAGTACGGGGCGGAGAAGGCCACGTCCTGGCGGCGGTCGCAGGTGATGGACATGGTTTTGACCACGACGTCGACGTATCCGGCCTGCAGCGCGGCGATCCGTTCGCCGGAGGTGAGCACCCGGAACTCGATCTGGTTGGGATCGTTGAAGATCGCGCGGGCGATTGCGCGGGCCAACTCGACGTCGAAGCCCTTGATGTCGCCGGTGATGGTGTCGCGGAAACTGAACAGATTGCTGCCGATGTCGAGGCCGACGATGAGCCGTCCGCGCGCGAAGATGTCGGCCATCGTGGAACGGGCGGGCATCTTCCGCGGTGGGGGCAGCGTGCCGGGCCGCAGGCTCACCAGGGCGTCACAGTCGTCGGAGTCGGGGGCGGGTTCGACCCCGGTCTGCGAGGTCGCCCCGGGTGGGGTGGGTATCGCGGCGGTCGCGCTCGGCGGCGGCGATTCCGGGGCCGGGTATCCGGCGCACGCGGTTGCCGTGATCGCCGCGGCGGCGATCACGGCGATGGCGGTGACAATCCTGGAGGTCATCGGTACTCCCTGATGCGGGGCAGCAGCCCGCCGATGACGGCGAGCGCGGCGAAACAGGTGATGACGAAGATGCCGGTACCGGTGTATCCGATGACGCGCTGTGCGGTGTTGATGTCGGTGCGGAACGATTCGCGGGTGGCGGTGATCGCGGTGACGAGTTCGGCGTCGAGGGCGGCGTACCGTTGCGCCGACGCCCCGGTGCCGATGATCTTCTGCGCGTCGGAGAAGTCGCCGTTCTGGATGGCGGCGCGCGCGTCGTCGTCGGCGGCGGTCCACTGGTGCAGCAGGTTTTTGGCGGTGTCGAGCTGATCGGAGGTCACGGCGGCGTCGTCGTCGAGGTTGGTCTGCACCTTGCTCAGGGTGCGGTAGATCTGCAAGGTGGCCAGGGTGAAGGTGCGTTCGAGTCCGGCCTGGTCGCCGCGCCGCACGAACGACAGGGTTTCGGCCGATCGCGCCTGCTGGGTGAGGATGCGCGCAGAGGTCAGATCCCGCAGCGGATTGGCGCCGTTGTCGCGGGCGCTGTGGGTGATGGCCACCGAGGTGAGTCCGGAGGCGAGCAACCAGACCGATCCGATGAGGATCGCCGCGAGCGCCGCGAGGATGCCGACGTTGAATCTGCGCCGGGTCCGCCGGGCCAGGTAGCGGGCGGTGGCCAGGAGCGTGCCGATGATCACCGCGAGCGCCGCATACACCGCCCATGGCGGTGTCGACAGGGTTTGTTGCGGGTCGGAGATGGCCGCGGATCTGCGGTCGTACAGCCGTTGCGCCGCCGGGAGGATCTGATTCTGCATCAGTGTCGAGGCGACGCCCAGATAGGCCGACCCGACCGGATTGCCGAGCCGGTTGTTGGTGCGCGCGGTTTCCACCAGGCCGGTGTAGAGGGGGATGTTCTTGGCGAGGGTCTCGACATCACGGCGGGTTTCGGCGAACTCGGCGGCCGAAGTCGCCTTGGACTTCTCCATCAGGTTGCCCGATGCGGTGATCAGGGATGTCGCGGCGGTCGCGATGGCGTCGGCGTAGCGGGTACGCAGCGCGGGGGATTCGAGGCCACCCGATAGGAACGCCCCGTTCGCGGAGGCGTCGGCGATCGACAGCGAACTGTAGAGCACCTGGGCGGATTCGGCGAGCGGTTCGGTGCGGTCGACCATCTGCCGCAACGTGCTGGTGCGGCTGTCGAGCACACTCGAGGCGTACCAGCCGGTGATCACCAGCGTCAGCGACAGCAGGACCATGATCGCGACCAGCTTGCCGGGGGAGGTGCCCGCGTAGTGGCGTAGCGTGACGAGCGGTGGCTGGGTGCGGGTTTCGGACAGTTCGCGACGTTCGGCGAGAGCCTGGCGCAGTGGCGGCAGCGTGCTACCGGACCGTCCGGCCCGACCTGCGCGGGTGACGGCGCTGCGCACGGGGGATGCGTGGCCGGTCACCGTTAGGCCTCCTACCCGAGCGGGAAACTCTGCGGTCTCCACCCTAGTCGTGCGCAACCCGGTTTGGAGTCTGGCCCACCGGACGTATGTCACATACGGTGGAAATAGTGACCGATCGTCGGCTGTCGGCGGTCGGGTCGGTACGACGGTGCCGATTTCTCGGCGGGGCAAGGAGACGATGTGCGCGGAGACGGTGACGGTTGGGTGATCGATCCCGACGGTGCCCGGTATTGGGGGGTGCATGGTGCCGCCGGTCTGCTGCTGCTGGCGCCGCTGCCCGACGGCAATACCGGGGTACTGCTGCAGCATCGTGCGGTGTGGTCACATCAGGGCGGTACCTGGGCGCTGCCGGGCGGAGCCCGGGACTCGCACGAGAGCGCCATTGACACCGCCATCCGCGAGGCCGACGAGGAGGCCGGTATCGGTGGCAACGACCTGCGGGTGTTGTCGGCGTTCGTCACCCACAGCGCCCCGAGTGGCTGGACCTACACCACGGTGATCGCCGAGGTCGACGAGCCGGTGCGCACGGTCGCCAACGGCGAGTCCACCGAATTGCGCTGGGTCAGCATCGCCGACGTCGAGCACATGCCCCTGCACCCGGCCTTCGAAACCAGCTGGCCCCGACTCAAAGACCACCTCACCGACCAGGCCGCCCGCCCCGCAGGCTGAGGTGCGAGGAGCGCAAGCGACGAGCCTCGAAACCCCGCGAGATGACAATGCTGTCGTGCGCGGTTTCGAGGCTCATCGCATCTCAACCAGCGGTATGTAGGCGGTTTGCTCCGTTCACCAGGGCGTTGACGTTGGCGTCGTCGCCGGTGCGGCCGGTGCCGTAGGCCCAGCGCCGGGTGCCGTTGTGCTCGCACAGCAGATACGTGGCGAAGGCGTTGTCGGTGCGGCGCTGACGAAGCTCGACGATGGCCACGGGTGCGCCGATGTCGTGCAGGATCGAGGTCATGGCACCGACGGGGCCGGTCGCGGTGGCGTGCAATGACAGCAGGTCGTCGTCGACGACGAGGGTGGCGCGGCAGTCGATCATGTCGCCGCGGGCGGGGCTGGTGTGGAAGGCGTCGAGCCGGATGTGGCCGTCGCCGGTGTAGTGGTCGGTGAAGTCTTTCCAGGTCATGGTGGATGCCTCCTCTCGGATACCGGGCGGCAGGGGGCTGATGGCGTGCCGTCCGGTGGGACGAGGCGAGCATGGCCGGGTGGGGTGAACTGCATGCATCGAATGTGCTCATTTCGGTCGAAATCGGGTGACCGACTCGGGTGCGCGCACCGACCCCGCAGCGGGGGGTCGGTCGAGATCAGACCCCGCTGCGGCGGGCTACCAGAAGCGCACGTGTCTTGAGCACGGAGTCGAGGGTACACCCTCACCATGGTCGAGTGTGAAAGTTTTCACACTCGCGTCAGCGACCTGCGGTGATGCCTTCTGCTCGGATTCCGGTGCCTCCGGGGGTTCCGGTGCCCGCGGGGATGCCCGCCACCAGGGCGCGGGCGGCGGCCTCGGGGTCGTCGGCGGCGGTGATGGCCCGCACCACGACGATCCGGCTCGCCCCGGCATCGGTGACCTCGGGCAGCCGCCGCGCGTCGATCCCGCCGATTGCGAACCACGGCTTTGCCGGGTCGCCCGCGGCCACCTGGCGCACGAGGTCGAGGCCGGGTGCTGTCCGGCCGGGTTTGGTGGGAGTCGGCCAGCACGGTCCGACGCAGAAGTAGTCGACGTCCCGGTCGGCGGCCGCGGCGACGGCCTGGACCTCGTCGTGGGTGGACTGCCCGATGACGACGTCCTCGCCGACGATCTCGCGTGCCTGCGCAGGGGTCAGGTCGCCCTGTCCTACGTGCAGGACGTCGGCGCCGGACAGCCGGGCGAGGTCGGCGCGGTCGTTGACCGACAGCAGCGCCCCGGCCGCGTGTGTGATCTCCCGCAGGCGGGCGAGGACGGCGAGTTCCTCGGCCGCTTCGAGGGCGCCGAATTCGCGTTCGCCCGCCGATCCCTTGTCGCGCAGTTGCACGATGTCGACACCACCGGCGACCGCCCGGGCGACGAACTCGTCGAGGTCGCCGAGTTCGCGGCGGGCATCGGTGCACAGGTACAGGCGAGCGTCCGCGAGTCGGTCGTGGATGTGGCTCGTCATGAGGCGTACGTGGTGTAGCCCTGGCCCGAGCCGGGGGTGACGATGTCGTCGAGCTCGGCCAGGTCCTCGGCACTCGGATCCCATTGTGCCGCCAGCATATTCGCGTCGATCTGGTCGGGACGGGTGGCGCCGGAGATCACCGATCCGACGGCCGGCTGGGCGAGCAGGCCGCCGATGGCCACGTCCAGCAGGCCGATACCGCGGTCATCGGCGAACTTCTGCAGTCCTTCGACGATGTCGAAGTCGGCGCCGTCGTACCGGAACGTCTCGGTGGCCAGCCGCGTGCCCTCGGCGGGTGCCCGGTCACGCTTGTACTTGCCGGTGAGCAGACCGTAGGCGAGCGGAAAGTACGGCAGCAGGCTGATGCCGAAGGTCTCCAGAGCCGGTACCAACTCCGCTTCGGCACTCCGGTTGTACAGCGAGTACTCGTTCTGCGCGGTGATGAAGTGGGGTGCGCCGAGCGACTCGGCGAGCCAGTCCGCGTTCACCACCTCCCAGGCCGTCATGTTCGACGACCCGATGTAGCGGACCTTGCCCGCGGTCACCAGATCGGAGAGCGCGTCGAGGGTTTCCTCCAGCGGCGTCACCCGGTCGGGGGTGTGCAACTGGTAGAGGTCGATGTAGTCGGTGCCGAGTCTGCGCAGACTGCCCTCGACGGCCCGGGCGATGTAGCCGCGGCTGCCGCGCACGCCGAAGTCCTCGCCGTACAGGCCGCCGGTGTCCATGCCGAACTTGGTGGCGATGACGACCTCGTCGCGCCGCCCGCCGAGCGCCTTGCCGAGCATCTGCTCGCTCACACCGGAGCTGTAACTGTCGGCGGTGTCGAAGAAGTTGATCCCGGCGTCGATGGCGGCGTCGATGACCTTGCCGGTGGCCTTCTGGTCGATGCGTTTACCGAAGGCGTTGCAGCCCACGCCGACCGAGGAGACGATGAGCCCGCTGGTGCCGAGAGGTTGGTAGCGCATGGCCCCGACGGTACTCCCTCGGTATCCGATGACCGCGTCCTCTACCCTGGATCGAGGAAGACACGGGAGCCCGCGGGATCGTCGGGCTGAGAGTGCGGGGCGCCCCCGCGGACCGTCACACCTGATCCGGGTAATGCCGGCGCAGGAAGGACTGTTGTGGCAGAAGACAATATCGTGTCAGGCGACGATGGTGGGGCACGCCCGCGGTCCGATCGCGCCACGCTGACGGTGGTCGGCGGCGGCGTGATCGGGTTGTGCTGCGCGCTGGCCGCCGCCGACGCGGGGTGGCGGGTGACGGTACTGACCGACCCGGACGCACCGCGCGCGGCCGACGTGGCCGGCGGGATGCTCGGCTCTCTCGGCGAGGGACATCCCGGTGAGGATGTGCTGCTGGAGATCACCGCTGACTCGGTGCGCCGCTGGCCGGCGCTGCTCGCCCGGCTGGCCGATCCGGCGATCGTGGTGGCCACCGATTCGCTGTTCGTCGGGGTGACGTCCGCGGATGTGGCGGTCCTGGCGCAGCTCGCCCGGTTCGTGTGGTCCGGGCCGGTCGGCTCCGAGACTGTCGAGAGATCGGTGTTGCGGCAGGTGGGCGGTCGCGAGATCCGGGATCTGGAACCGGCTCTCGGCCCGCGCCCGGTCGGCGGCTTCCTCGCCTCGGGGGAGGGGGCCGTCGACAACCGGATGCTTCTGCGGGCCCTGGAATCTGCGCTGGTGGAGCGCGGCGGAGTGGTGTGTGCGCGGCGGGTCGACTCGCCGGCCGGACTGGACGGCGACCGGATTCTTGTCGCGGCCGGTCTTGGGACATCGAAACTTGTTTCCGGCGTAGACCTTTACGCGGCAAAGGGGGAGATTCTGCGGTTGACGGCGAACGCCTGGTCGGTACCCGGGCCCCGCCACGTGGTGCGAGCGCGGGTCGGCGACCGGATGGTGTACCTGGTGCCGCGAAGCGGTGGCATCGTGATCGGTGCGACGCAATACGAGCCGATCGACGCCGCGGACAGGGCGCCCCGGGTCTCCGGGGTGGCCGATCTGCTGGCCGACGCGCTGGAGGTGATGCCGGGACTGCGGACCTACGACCTGGCCGAGGTGAGTGTGGGCATGCGCCCGTGCACCGCCGACGGACTGCCGGTGGTGCGTGCCGTCGACGAACGGGTGATTGTGGCCACCGGTCACGGACGAAACGGTATTGTGCTGGCGCCGTGGACCTCTCATCGTTTTGTCGAGATCCTCGGGGAATCCTGGGCGGACTGATGGAAACCGGAGTGAACTGATGATGATCCTGGTGAACGGCGACAGGACGGTGTTGCCCGACAACACCTGCGTCACCGAGATGCTCGGCGTGCTGGGCCTGCCCGACCGCGGTATCGCGGTCGCGGTGGACGGTGAGGTGGTGGTCCGCCGCGAATGGAACAGTCCGCTCGCCGACGGCGCCGAGGTGGAGATCGTGACGGCGGTGCAGGGTGGCTGAGACGACGAAGACCGACACCGGTGCCGATGTGTTGCGGATCGCCGGCCGCGAGTTCGGTTCCCGGCTCGTCATGGGCACCGGTGGCGCCGCCAATCATGCTGTGCTCGAAGAGGCTCTGCTCGCCTCGGGGACCGAGCTGACCACCGTCGCACTGCGCCGGGTCAGCCCCGGATCGGGTGCCGGGATGGTGGATCTGCTCGACCGGCTCGGCATCGCGATCCTGCCCAACACCGCCGGCTGCCACAGCAGGGCCGAAGCGGTGCTCACCGCGCGGTTGGCGCGCGAGGCCCTGGACACCGAATGGGTCAAGCTCGAGGTGATCGCCGACGACAGGACATTGCTGCCCGATCCTGTCGAATTGCTCGATGCCGCGCAGGTTTTGGTGAACGACGGATTCGTGGTCCTCGCCTACACCAACGACGACCCGATTCTTGCGCGCAGGCTGGAGGATTCGGGGGTGGCCGCGGTGATGCCGCTCGGCTCGCCGATCGGCACCGGTCTGGGCATCATCAACCCGCACAACATCGAGATGATCGTTTCCGCGGCCGGTGTCCCGGTGGTCCTCGACGCCGGAGTCGGCACCGCCTCCGACGCCGCCCTGGCCATGGAACTCGGTTGCGACGCGGTGCTCCTAGCCTCGGCGGTGACCCGTGCCGACGACCCGGTCGCGATGGCGACCGCGATGCGGCACGCGGTGCTCGCCGGCCGATACGCGCACCGCGCCGGCCGCATCCCGAAACGCTTCTGGGCCAATGCCTCCTCCCCGAACCGGGACACCTGATCCCCCACTCGACTGCCCTTGCCTCACCGGGGGTTTCGAGGCTCGCAAGCTCGCACCTCAACCGGCGACCATGTTGTTGGTTGAGGTGTGAAGAGCCGCTAGGCGATGAGCCTCGAAACCTGGTGAGGTGGCAGTGTCGTCGGGGTTTGGAGGCCCGCACCTCGACCGGCGGTGGGGTGCTACTTCTTGCGAGTGCCCGGCAGCACCCCGGCGTCGAGAATCGCTTTGACGTACGGCCGTATCCGGTCGAGTGCGTCAATCAATTCCGGTGCCGACCATATGGTTTCGCCGAGTGCATCGGTTTCGGCTTCGATGTCGTCGTAGGTGGCGGCGCCGTCGGCCGTGAGCCGGTGTGCCACGCCGAGTGCGTTGGGGGTGTCGGTGCGTTCGGCCAGGCCGGCGGCCACCAGGCGGTCGACGGAACGTTCCCAGTCGTCGTCGGACCAGCCGCGGGTGAACTTGATCATCTCCCGGCCCATGATGCGGCGCTTGACGGTCGGGTCGGGGAGGTCGGCCTCGTGGAAGGTGACCACGTCGAGGCCGTCGAGGCCGTGGGTCACCAGGGCGGCGATGTGGTTGTCGCCGCGCCATTCTCGCAGGACGGCCACATGCCGCCACAGCCGCAGGTGCGGTGCCTCGGGTACCGGGCCGGAGGCCCATGCGGCGGCGAGGGGACGTCCACCGAGTGGCAGACGGGTGACGGCCGCCTCGAAGGTGTCGGCCAGTTCGCCGATCACCGGCTCGTCGACGCCGTCGCCGATGATGGCGCGCAGTTGTTCATCGAGCATCCGGTAGCGGGCGTCGGACACTGTGTCGAGGCCGACGGCGACGGCGTCGCGCCAGGCGGGTTCGATGAGGCCGGGGTTGAAGTTGTAGAACGTCGCCGTCACCACCGACGGTGCGCACGGTCCCAGCGGTGCGCCGCGGCCGCCCGCGTACAGCGCGATGGGGGAGAGCCCGGTCTCGTCGAGGGCGGCTTTCATCCCGGGATTGAAGTAGGCGAGAACGTGGAACGGTTCGAGTGTTTCGTACGCGGTGCGCGCGGAGTTCATGGGGTCAGTCTGGTCGGTCGGCGGCGGGCGTGTCCACCTTTGCGGACTCACCGGTGTCGGGCGGGTCCTCCCGGCCACGGCGCCAGCCGCCTTTCATCGGCGGTGCCTCGCCGAAGTGGTCGGGGTCGCCGGAGCCGTACCAGGCCACCAGCACCGCACCGATGACGGCGCCGACGAAACCGGCGATGGCCACGCCGGCCAGGCTGGCTTTGGCGGTGTCGCCGAGGAACAGCACGCCCACCAGGCTGGGGCCCGCGGTCTCGCCGACGACGAGGACCGCGGTGACCCCGTTGACGGCGCCCAGTTGCAGGGCGACGGTCTGCACGAAGAAGCCGGTGGCCCCGGCGATGGCGATGGTCCAGGCGGCGGGGTCCTTGATGAGTGTGACCGGGTCGAACGGGTCGACCCCGTGCAGGACCCGCACGGCGATGGCGATCATGCCGAACAGCAGTCCAGCGCATGCCCCGCCGATGATCGCGGCGTGTCTGCGGACCTTGTATACCCCGGCGAGCGCGATGACGCACAGTACGGCGGTGGAGATGAACAGCACCCAGTGGAACCGGTCGCTGTCGGAGGTCTGTGTGTGCGGCGACGAGGAGAACCCGAGCATGCACAGTGACATCACCACCAGCCAGATCGCGATCCAGTCGCGGGTGTGCAGGGCGATGTTGAGCATGATGGTGCTGAGCAGCGCGGTGACCACCAGGTTGGCCGACACGATGGTCTGGGACAGGAACAGTGGCAGGTAGCGGGCCGCGACGGCGCCGCCGGCGAAGCCGATCACCACCAGCATCGTGCCCAGGATGAACGCGGGATCGATGAACGTCGACATTGTCGATTGCAGCGACGGTCCACCCGATGCGGTGGTCTGACCTGCTGCGTTGCCCTCTTCGCGGGCTTCCTGCGCCACGCGGCGGGCGCCGAGTGCGCGCAGTACCGTCGACATGCCGTAGGCGACCGCGGCCAGGCAGGCCGCGATCACGCCGATCACGAACATCTCGGACCTCCGCTCCGCGTCAAGAGTGTGTAACCGACCTCACCGGACAGGTTATTCCCCGTGCCGGGTGGGTCGGGTATGTGTTCGGTTTAGACTCGGTGCCGTGACTGAGTCGAGTGGCAAGCACGTACTGATCACCTTCGGCCGATCGTTTCTCACCCTGAACCTTGCCCGGCTGATGTCGGCGGCCGGACACCGGGTCACGATAGTGGATAGTCTTCCGATTGGGATAACGCGTTTTTCGCATGCCACGTCGGCGTTCTTCCGGGTGCCGTCGCCGAAGTTCGAGCCGGTGGCCTATTGCCGCAGGCTGGTGCAGATCGCCGTCGACGAGAAGGTCGACATGATCATCCCGATTCACGAGGAAACGGATATCCTGTCGATGATGGCGGGGTTGTTCCCGCCCGGTTGTGAGCTGTTCCTGTCGCCGTTCGCCACCGAGAAGCAGTTGCATCAGAAGGCGGAGTTCTCGCGACTGCTGCAGGAGAAGGGGTTGCCGGGGCTCAAGTACGCCACGCTGTCCTCGCCGGAAGATGTGGCCGCGCTCGATTTCACCACTCCGTTCGCGCTCAAACGGGTGTACTCGCGTGGGTCGCAGAAGGTGTACAAGGTCGCGCCCGGCGATGACCTGTCCTGGCTGGAGTTCGAGGACGGAAACCCGTGGCTGGCCCAGCAGTGGGCGTCGGGTGCGAGGTACTGCACCTACTCGGTCTGCCGCGACGGGGAGGTGCTCGCGCACGCCGCCTACCCGGTGGGTTACGCCATCGACGGAAACTCCTGTCTGCGTTTCGAATCGGTGGGCCATCCGGGAATCCTCAACTGGGTCACCGAGTTCGTGGCAGATGTCGGGTTCACCGGGAATATCGGATTCGACTTCTACGACGATCCCGACATCGGCCTGCTCACCATCGAATGCAATCCGCGCGCCACCAGCGGGATCATGCTGTTCGCCGCGCAGGACGGGATCGACCGCGCCTTCTTCGGCGAGACCACCGAACTGATCACGCCGCGGCCCGATGTCGACAAGATGATCGGCCTGGGCATGCTGTTGTACGGGTGGAGGCGGAAGTCGTTGAACGGAAGGAAGTTCAGGGACTTCGTCCGCGATTTCCGGCATTCCCACGACGTTGTCTGGGCTTCGGATGACCGCAGGCCGGCGTTGATGTTGCCGCTGGCCTACCTCTACATCCTGCGGCACTGCCTCAAGTACAAGGTCGGTCTCGCCGAAGGGTTCATGCACGACCACGAATGGGACGGCAAGGAGATCATCATCGACGGCTGACCCCGGCGTGTGGCGATCGGCCTCGGCCGCTGAACGGATCCGTTCAGCGGCCGAGGTGACTGTTACGCGGGAATGGGCTTGTGTGACAGCGGCCAGTTCTCGATGTGCCGGGGGGTGGGGGTGGTCGCCGGTGCCGCGGCGCCGATGCCGGTGAGGCCGCGTACCAGTTCGACGGCGGCCCGCACCGGCTCGATCACCGGTACGCCCAGTTGTCCGGAGATCTCGGCCGCCAATCCGGTGAAGCCGCCGCAGCCCAGGACGATCGACGCGCAGTGGTGCCGGTGCAGGAGTTCCTGACCGACCGAGATCACGCGTTCGGCGGTTGCGCGGCGGTCGGCCATCATCTCGGGAACCCCGAGTCCTGCGGCGACGACGGTGTTGCACCGCGGATGCAGACCCAGGGCGACCAACCGGTCGTCGACGATGGGGATGGCAGCGTGGCTGCTGGTGATGATGCCGTACCGCCGCCCGGTCAGCATCGCCGCCATGGGACCGGACTCTGTGATGTCGACGACGGGAACCGGCACCACTTCGCGCAGCGCTTCGACGCCGGGCTCGGCGAATCCGGCCATCACGATCCCGTCGATGCCCAGTTGGTCGATGTCGAGCGTGGCCACCTTGTCGAGAACGGCGGTGGCGCTGAGCTGGGTCTCCCATTCGCCGGCCAGTTCCTCCGGTCCCCAGTCGGGGTTGACGACGAGTACCTGGTTGTCACCGAACCATCTGTTCACCCAGTGCTGGACGAGTTCGGTGTTGGCGGTGACGCGGTTCGGATTGATGACAAGCGTTGTCACGGTGTGGCTCCATCGGTAGTGATCGGATGAAAGGGCTTGTGCGCTATTGCCTCGCACCGGACAGCTGTTTCGCCGGTTCGGGCCGGGGGGCCGTCGTGGTACCCGGATCATCGGTCACACGCGAGCGGGCCTCGCGCCAGGCGTGCAGGCGCGGGATCACGGTGCTGCCGGCCCGGTCCAGTGCTGCCGCCGCGACCAGTGCCAGTCCGGAGGCGACGGTCTGTACGTACGGGGTGACGTGCAGCAGCACCAGGCCGTTGTTGAGGGTGGCCAGGAAGAGCCATGCGATGAAGACGCCGAACAGGCTGCCGCGGCCACCGGCGAACGCGACCCCGCCGAGCAGGACGATCGTGAGGGCCTGGAACTCCATGCTTTCGGCGGTGGTCGCCGGTGCCACACCGTTCAGCCTGGCCATGTACACGATGCCGGCCAGTGAGGCACCGGCCCCGGTGACCACGTACAGGACGAACGGGATCGCCTTGACGCGGATCGCCGACAGGAACGCGGCCTGGGGGTTGGCGCCGAGCGCGAAGATGTGTCTGCCCCACGGGGTTAGGGTCAGGAATGCGCCGCCGGCGGCGAAACACAGCAGGGCGATCACGGTGGTGATCGGGATACCGGCGATATCGCCGGTGCCGATGGACTCGACGAGGGGGCCGATGCCGAAGATCTGGTCCTGTTGCACGATCAGGGTTGCGCCGCGGATGGCGCCGAGCATTCCGAGGGTCACGATGATCGGGTGCCAGCCCAGGATGACGCACAGGAATCCGTTGACGGCGCCGGCGGCGATTCCCACGCACAGTCCCAGGGCCAGGCCCGCGGCCTCGGACCAGCCCCACTGGGTGACGCTGATCGCGGTGAGTGTCGCCGACAGCGCCGCGACGGAGCCGACGGAGAAGTCGATGTATCCGGCGATCACCAGCAGAGTGAACGGGACGACGATGATGCCGAGGGCGGCGGCATTGTCGACGAGCGTCAGGAAGTTTGACGAGGTGGCGAATCGTGATGTGCGCGAAGCGAAATAGAGCGCGAGGGCGAGCAGCGCGACCACGAGGACCGCGTTGGAGACCGATTGTGGCCTGAGGAATCTGTCAATGTACGTGCGCATGGGAAGCCTCCGCGGTGGACGAGGGTGCCGGGTCTGGCCCGGTGGGAACGGCGGGCGGGGACATTGCCTCGCCGGCGTGGGCGAGTGACAGCAATCGCGACTCGGTCAGATCCGGGCCGGTGATCTCGCCCGTCATCCGGCCTCTGGCGAGTACGATCACCCGATCGGCGACGGCTATCAGTTCGTCGGCCTCCGACGAAGCGAACAGCAGTGCGCCGCCGCCGGCGGCGAATGTGCGCATCGCCGTGTACAGGTCGGCCCGGGCGCCGACGTCGACGCCGTCGGTGGGTTCGTCCAGCAGGAGCAGCCGGACGGACGCGGCGTTGTTGAGCCAGCGGCCGATCACCAGTTTTTGCTGATTGCCGCCCGAGTACCGGCCCGCTTCGAGGTCGCCCCGGTCGGGGGAGAGCCGAAGGATCGACACAACGGTGTCGAACATGCCCTGTTCGGTTCTGCGCGAACGGAACACACCCCACCGCGCGGTGGCGGACAGTCGGCCCATCGTGACGTTGGACTCGGCGGGCAGCGTCGCGAAGATGCTCTTGCGCAGGCGGTCCGAAGGGACCAGGGCGATGCCGTCGGCCACCGCCTGCGCCGGACTGCGGTGGCTGACCCTGTTGCCGTCCAGGAGTATGCGGCCCCTGCTCGCGCGGCGGGCGCCGGCGATCGTCTCCAGCAGTTCGGTCCGGCCCGCGCCGACCAGGCCGAACACCCCGACGATCTCGCCGGGCCGCACCACCAGGTCCACCGGCCCGATGCCCGGCCCGTCGAGGTCGGTGACCTCGAGTACCGCGGGCCCGGCCGTCGTCGGCGCCGGACGCCGGTCGGCGGGACCGGAGACGGCCTGTCGGGGCCCGACGATCGCGCTGATCATCTCCGCCTCGGTGACGGCCGAGGTGGGCTTCGACAGAACCACCTGGCCGCCGCGCAGGACGGTGACCCGGTCGGCGAGTTCGAGTGCCTCGGTCATCCGGTGTGTGACGAACAGCAGCGGAAGACCTTTGTCGCGCAGCAGCCGCATCCTGATCGCCAGTTGCTCGACCTCACGTTCGGTCAGCGATGACGTCGGTTCGTCGAGAATCAGGACGGCGGGATTCTGTGCGAGCGCCTTGGTGATCTCGATGACCGTCAGGTCGGCGTTGCTCAGTGTGCGCAGGTCGGCGTCGGGGGCGATGTCGGAGCCGAGCTGGTTGAGCAGTTCGGCGGTCTGCCGCAGTGCCGCACGCCGGTCACGCAGTGGTCCCCGGGCCGGTTCGCGGCCGAGGAAGACGTTGTCGGCGACATCCAGGGTGAGTGCGAGACTGGGCGTTTGGTGGATGACCTCGATTCCCGCCTCGCGGGCGCCGCGCGGCGTCATCCCGGTGACGGTCGTACCGAGTACGGAGATCTCGCCGCTGTCGGGTTGTTCGGCGCCGCTCAGGCATTTGATGACCGTCGACTTGCCCGCCCCGTTCGCCCCGAGCAGGGCGTGGATCTCACCCGGCCGCACTGACAGCTCCACCCCACGCAGGACGGGGACGCCGCCGTAGGACTTGTGTATGGCGGATGCGGTCAGCCCGTCGGTGGGCCGTGCCGTGGGGGCATCGACCGCCGTCATTTCCACAGGGCCTGCATCTGGGACAATTCGCGGCTGCCGGGGATCACCGGCACGTAGCTGACCCGGTAGACGGACTCGCCGTCGCCGGTGATCGAGTTGATCGCGGTGGTGATCATGCCGCGTCCGAGCTCGTTGAGGTCCAGGGCCGCCGATCCGCGGTACGCGCCACCGAACCCGATGGCGTCGAGTGCTTCCTTGTTACCGTCCATGCCGCCGATGAACATGTTCGGGTTTCGCTTGTCGCTCAGTGCTGAATACGCTCCGACACTGGCTGATTCGGATACGGCCAACACGGCGTTGAGCCCGGGATTTGCCTGCAGCAGGCTCTTGGTGGCGTTGAGTCCCTCGGTCTCGGACAGGGCGTCCTGGCGTGCCACCACCTTCACACCCGGTGCCACCTGCGCCAGCTTCTCCTCGAGTGCGGCCTGGCGTTCGCGCGACCATTCGGCTTCCTCGTACGTGAGGACGGCGACCTCGCCCTTGCCTTCGAGTTCCCGGTTGAACCAATCCCCGGCGAGCTGGGCGAGTTGTTCGCCCGCCGCGCGCTGCTGCATGTCGATCTCACCGGTCTGTGTCTTGAGCGTGGAACCGTAGGTGATCCATTGGGTTCCGTTCTTGACAACCTCGCCGGCAACACCTTCGAGCACCGTCGCGTCGAGGGCGACGGCCAGGATCGCACCGTACTTCTGGGGGATCCAGGTGCGGATGGTGCTGACCTGCTTGTCCAGGTCGCTGCCGGGATCGTCGAGGATCAGCTTGTAACCCTGCTTGTCGGCCTCGTCCTGGGCGGCCTTGATCTCCACCTGCAACGCGGGGGTGCGGGAGAAATTGGGGAAGGAGATGGCGATGGTCTTCTCGTTGCTGCCGGACTCGTCGACCGAACCGCAGGCGGTCAGGCCGAGCACGGAGACGGTTGCCAGTGTGGTGGCTGCCGCTAGGCGGCGGACAAGGGTGCGTCTGGTGAGCATGTTGGTGGCTACTTCCTTGAGAGGAGTTGCAAGAGCGGATGTTCGGTGAATCTTTGTCTGTACGTAGGCTTTCGGCGGCGGTCAGGTGCTCGCGGCGACCGCGAAGCTGGTATCGGTCTTTCCCCGGACGTTCTCCCCGGAGGTGATCGGCGGGTAGTGGGCGGGGTTGCCGGCCGAGACGCACGACGGCAACGTCTCGATGACGGCGTCGTAGTTGGGCTGGCAGAAGAACGGCAGCGACAGTCTGCGCAGGTGCCGGGTCTCCTCGGGTGGATTCTGAACCCGGTGCAGGGTCGATATCCATCGATCATTCGTCCAGCGCGCCATGAGATCTCCGATGTTCACCACGTACGCACCCGCGATGGCCGGGACGGGGAACCAGGACCCGTTCACCTGAACCTCGAGTCCGCCGACCTCGTCGGGCTGGTACAATAGGGTGAGTGTCCCGTAGTCGGTGTGTTCGCCGACCCGGAGTTGTCCGGGCAGCGGCTCGGTGGTGATCGGTGGGTAGCAGTTCGCGAAGAGGTTGCTGATCGGTTTGTCGATCTTGTCCTCGAAGAAGTCCGGCTCGAGATCGAGCGCCTCGGCGAACAGGGACATGATCTCGCGGGCCAGCGCGGCCACCCGCTGATAGTACGCGGTCCAGATCCGCTCCATCCCGGGAATCTCCGCCGGCCAGATGTTCGGGTGAAAGTTGTTGCCCGAATTGGATATATCGAAATATGGTTCGTCGGGAACATGTGGCATCCCCATGGCGAACAGTTCGACGAGGTCGCCGGGGGTCATCACGCCCCGGGTGCCGGCCAAAGCCCGCGCCCTGGGTGCGATGTAGCCGCGGCTGCTCGCCGGGTCACCGATGTAGGCGTTCTTCGCCGGCTCGGGGAGGTCGAAGAACGCGTGGGTGACGGACAGGACGTCCGAGAGCAGGTCCGTTTCGATGCCGTGGTTGATCACGGTGAGGAAGCCGACCTCGCGGTTGGCCCGATCGATCTGCGCTGCGATGGATTTGCGGTTCGATTCGCTCGCCCGGGCGTGGGCGAGGTCGATCACGGGGATTGCTGTCATGAGTTCATTCCTCGGTGGAGGTCGTCGTCGTGGAAATCGTCGTCGTGGAAAACGCCGTCGTGATGAGGCGTGTCGTGGTGCGGCGGCGGGGCCGACCACGGGACCCGAAACGATGCCGGTGGCGTGCATGAGTGGATGGATCGCGTGGTTATGACTTCCACTCTGTGGCGCGGTGTTCGGTCCGTGAGCGCGTGCGGTGACGGAGCGCTGCGGCGGTGGCTACCGGGTTCGGGAACGACTGATCTCGACCGAGAGAATGGCCAGACGCGGGCGTCGGAGAACGGAGGCGCGGAGGCAGTCGGCGACGGTGAACGTGATCCGTGATCCGGTACCCATCACCTGTCACCACCTTTCGTTGACTTTGCGCGGCGAACCATCTGGCAGGTCTCAACGTAAGCGAGTGAGGTAACGGGATTGTTTCGCGCGGTTTCCACCGTGAAACGGCAGGCTGTGACGCCTGCCGGGCCGTTGCGGTGTACCGGACGGTTGAGCCCGGGGCGAGCGGTGGGGGCCAGAGACCAGAGGTCAGAGGCGAGAGGACATGGCGCGTTATGCGCGAAGGGGATCCGGTTCGACGACGCGGGAGCCGCGGACGTAGACCTCGGTGATCGCGGGTTCACGCATGCCCAGCAGGAGGGCGAACAGCAACCGGTCGCGGGCTGATTCATCATCGTCTGCGTGAACAGCGTTGGACAGCAATCGTTCCAGGGGTTCCCACCGGGTGGGATCGACCACCAGGAAGTCGGCCTCCTTGCCGGTGTCGAAGTTGCCGAAACGTGCTTCGGCATCGAGAGCCCTTGCCCCGGATAGGGTTCCGGTGAACAGGAGTTCGGCCGGGTGTAGCGCGACGGCGTCGTCACCGGGTTCGGACAGGTGTACCTTGAACGCGCAGCCGAGCACCTGCGGGATCAGCCATTCATCGCCGGCACCCACGTCGGTGCCCGCCGCGACAGTCACGCCGGCTGCGACGGTACGCCGCCACGGCATCGTTCCCGAACCCAGGAACTGCTGTGACACAGGGCAATGCGCGATCGACGTGCCGGTCTCGGCCATGCGGGTCAGTTCGTCGTCGGTGCAGTGCACCGCATGCGCCATGATGGTGCGCCGCCCCAGCAGACTCGATCCGCCGACCCGCGATCCGGGCAGGAACCTGCCGTCGTAGGTGTCCAGGTAGGTCTCGACGGAGAACAGGCGCTTGACCACGTCGATCTCGCCGGTACCGGGCCGGTTGTTCTCATTGAGATGCGAGTGCACGAACACCCCACGTGCGCGCACATCGTCGTACAGCTCTCCGAGGCCGGCAAGTGTCTCGGTGGACACCGACAGGGTGAACCGGGGCACGATCGCCACCTGCAGCAACGACGAGTCGTCGCCGTGCCATCGGTCGATCTCGTCGGCGCACAACTCGATCGCCTTGTGCTCCGAGGTCAGCAGCGGCGTGGCCGAGGGCGGTCCCACGGTCTGAATGCCGCGCCCGCTCACCAGTCGCAGCCCGGCGCGCCGGGTCTGGGTGAACAGGGCGTCCTGGGCGTCGGGAAAGGCCGATCCGAACACCATCGCGGCGGTGGTGCCCGAGCGGATGCGGGCGGTCACGAAGTCGCGGGCGATGCGGGCGGCGAACTCGGGGTCGGCGAGCCGGGCCTCGGCGGGAAAGATGCACGAGTCGAGCCACTCCAACAGCTGTCCACCGCCGTAGGCGTCGAGCGAATAGGTCTGCGGGAAGTGGATGTGGGTGTCGACGAAGCCGGGCAGCAGGAACGATCCGCGGTGGTCGACCACGGTTCCGGTGTCATCGGTGGGGGCATCCCGGCGCGACCCGCAATAGGTGATCAGACCGGTGTCGTCGACGACCAGCGCGCCGTCGGGGAACGTTGTCAGTGCCTCACGCGCGCCGGTGACATCGGGGGAACCGGCGATATGGACGATGTGGCCGAGATAGGTGACGCTCATCGAACAACGAAAACACACCTCGTTCCCGCCTGCTCGCCGGGAGCCGGGCGACTGCCGGAATCGGTGCCGGATCACAGTTGCGAGGTCGCCCGGGCCGAGTCCGGTCAGCTGCCGGCAGACGTGTCCGGCGTGTGCGCTGTCGGTGAACCCGGCGGTGTGCGGGACCGGCGCCGCCGGTCGCGGGTATATCGAGATGTGCTCGGCGCGACCTCGACGAGCCCGGCGCATCGTACCTTTCCGCCGGGTAATCAGCCGATTGGATGACCGCATGTACCCGCGGGTCGGGATTCGGCTGACTACAGTTGGTGTGCGGTCCGCTGAAAGGTTGGCCGGAGTATCTCGACCGACCTGTGGACGAGGAGAACCGTGCCGACCCATGATTGCCCGCCCGTGCCGGTCCCCCCGTCCGGCGGGGCCTGCCGTCGGCGCGCCCTTCGCCGGGCGGCGGCCTGCGCCCTGACGACGACTGTCATTGCGGCACTGTCCTATGCGCCGGCCATCGCGGTGGGTGGTGGCCCGCGGGCGGTCGCGGATCTGCTGGCGTCGGGTATCGTCACCGACGGCACGAACCGGGCCAATCAGGTGGGCCCGAGAGCCGACGGGACGGTGATGGTGGTGACGCCCGGAACCGACGACGGAACCCTCGACGAACGCATCAGGCGAACCGTGGGACAGCGCAAGACGCTGATCGTGGCCTACCCGGAGTCGTTGTGGCCGTTCGTGGGTGGCAAATCCTCACCCGTGCCGCCGTTGGCCGCCACCTACGACGTGTCCAGATCGGTGGCCGTTCACCGTAATCTCGCGGTGATGCGACGACTTGCCGGTACGGACACCACGGTGATCTATACCGGCTACTCGCAGGGTGCCGATGCCCTCGGCAACGCCACCGAGAAGGCGATTGCCCAAGGCGTCGATCTGAGCGACGCGCGGATCGTCCTGGTCGCCGACACCCGCAGCCCGTGGGGGATCAAGGCCGCGGCGGACGGGATTCCCGGCGTTCCGGCCGTACTCAGGCCGTTCGGCATCACCCCGGACGGGGCCCGTGATCCTGGGCGAAGTGCGGGCGCAGACGTCACCTCGACGATCATCGTCGGCGATCCGGCATCGAACTTCCAGTGGCGGCCGGATCGTCCGGTGGAGTCGATCCTGGTCAATGGCGCCGGCTTTCTGACCATTCACACCGGTTGGGGTGCACAGACATACGGGGATCTCGACGCGCTGGGCACTCCCTCCGAGCTGCGCAGCGTCGCCGGCAGTACCCGCTACCGGGTGTACGATGCCCGGCATCCGCTGGCGCTGCTCCGGCAGATGGTGTACAGCCGGACCGGAATGCGGTACACGACAGACGATCTCACGCGATGGGATGCGGAGGGGGAACGCTTCTTCGCCACCGAGGCCCCGTCGGCGGACAACTCGGCGGTGCCGGTGACGCGGGTGAACGCTCCGGTGCGGTCGGGCCCGGACAAGTCTCAGGCGAGCACAACCGGCCCGGGACATACGTCAGGCCCGGGGCATACGTCAGGCCCGGGAGACGGTCCGGCTGCCAAAACGACACCGCGGGCCGCGAAGGTTCGCGGCCCGCGGTCTGTCGATCCGGCGGCTCAGTTCGTGCGGTCGATCACCCTCACAGTGGAAGACCTTGTTCGAGAAGGTCGATCGCGTCGAGCAGGGCGGTGAGTATACTGTCGTCCCAGTGGTCGCCGCGTTCGTTGGCGAGGTGGAACATCACCCCGCCCACCGCCGCGGCGAACACCCGCAGGCGCGGGTTCTCCGGATCGACCCCCAGGTAGTCGGCCATCATGCCGATGGTGTCGTAGATGGCACGATCGGACTCCAGCTGCTGGGATACCCGGAGCGTGGGCTCGGTCTGGATCAGCCGCATGCGCTCCGGATTCGACGTCCACGGATCGTTCTTGGCCAGCAGGTAGATGCTGCGGATGAGTTCCCGGACGAAGTCGAAGTGGCTGAGTCCGGGGGGAATCGCCGCGATGACATCGTTCTTGGCATCGCGCAGGTCGTCGTTGAGGACCACCTGTTCCTTGGAGGCGAAGTAGCGGAAGAACGTGGTGTGTGAGACCTCCGCCTCCCGGGCGATCTGCTCCACCGTGGTGCGGACATAGGCCTGTTCCTGGAACAACCGCATCGCCGCTTCGCGGATCGCGTTGCGGGTGCGGATCTTGTGCTTCTCGCGCAATCCGACGGTCCTCCGGTCCTCGCCGGCGAGGACCGGAGTGGCCGTCGTGTCGTTGTCGGCACGACGGCCACCCTCGGATTCGCGTCGTGGTGACGCTGCCATCGGACTATGCGGGAGCTCCGGCCTTCGCCGGCGACGTCTCGTCACCGGGGAGGTTCTCCAGCCCGTTGTTGCGCACCGCGCCGCCCTCGATGTCGAAGTCGACGACCAGCTTGTCCAGCCACTTGGGCAGGCCCCACGCCCGGTCTCCGAGCAGCGCGATCACCGCGGGCACCACGATCATACGGATGATGATGGCGTCGAAGAAGACCGCGATGGCCATCGCGAAGCCGAGCATCTTGGAGGTGGTGTCGGGGGCCAGCATGAACGCGGCGAACACGCTGATCATGATGAGCGCGGCCGAGGACACCACGCGGGCACCGTGCCGGTAGCCGGCGATGATCGCCTCCTTGGCGGTCATACCGTGGATGTATTCCTCACGGACCCTGGTCAGCATGAACACCTGGTAGTCCATGGCCAGACCGAACACCACACCGATGAGGAAGATCGGCAGGAACGACAACAGCGGCATCGTGTCGTCGATCAGGCCGAACCAGCCCTCCTGGAAGACCGCCACGGTCGCACCGAAGGCGGCGACCACCGAGAAGATGAATCCGATGGTGCCGATCAGCGGAACCCACAGCGAGCGGAACACGCCGACCATGATCAGGAAGGCCAGGCCGACCACGACGATCAGGTACGGGATCAGCGCCTTGTCGAGCTTGTCGGACATGTCCGACAGGATCGCGGTCAGACCGCCGACGTGCATGGTGCCGCCCGCCGCCGAGACCTCGTTCTTGTAGTCGCGGATCTGTTCCATCAGTTCGTGTGTTTCCTGATCGGACGGACCGCTGTTGGGGATGATCGAGATCAGTGCGGTGTCGGCGCCCGCGTTCGGGTTCTTCGGATCGGTGCCGTTGCCCACCCAGCTGAGGGTTCTGGCGTTGGCCACGTCGTCGAGCGTCTTGATGTGTGCGACAGCCTTGTCCGCGGCGGCGGAGACGTCACCGTCGGCGTTGCGGACGGTCACCAGCAGGGGGCCGTTGATGCCCTTGCCGAAGCCTTCGGCGAGCAGGGCCAGCGCCTTGTTCTCGTCCTGAGTGGTCGTCGACATGCCCAGTTCCATCTTGGACATGGGGATGGCGGCGACGATCAGCAAGGCCAGGCCGGCGATGATGAACGGAATCGGCTTGGACACGATGGCCCGGCCGAACCGCACACCGTTGGTGTCGGTGTCCTCGGAATCCTCGGCGTGCTTGATCCACGGGATCTTCGGCGTGAACGCGAAGCGGCCGAACGCGCCGAGCAGTGCCGGGATGAAGGTGATGGCGGCCAGGACGGCGAGGCCGACGGCGATACCGGCACCGGCGCCCATCTGGGTGACGAACGGCAGCCCGATCACCATCAGCGCGACGACGGCGATGATCACGGTGAGTCCGGCGAACACGACCGCGGAGCCGGCGGTCCCCACCGCACGCCCCACGGCATCCTCTCTGGACCCACCGCGCGCGACCTCGCTTCGGTATCGGGACACGATGAAGAGCGCGTAGTCGATGGACACGGCGATACCGAGCATGGTGACGATGCCGGTGGCCGACTCGTTGATATCCAGGAACTCGGTGCCCAGCGTGAGCAACATGATGGTGATCACGACGGCGAAGACGCCGGTGATCAGCGGGATGAGCGCGGCGACGAGGGCGCCGAAGAACACGATCATCACGATGAACGCGACACCGAAGCCGAGCATCTCGGCGGTGCCGCCGTCTTCGGCGACCGACATCAGCGAGCCGGTGGCCTCCACGTTCAGGCCGCCGACACGGTGTTCGGTGATGATGTCGACGAATGCCTCTTTGTCGGTGATCTCCAGGTCCATGACCTCGGTGGTCTGTTTGACCTGGATCAGGCCCACCTTGCCGTCCTCGCTGAGGACCTGGGCGGAGGCTTCGCCCGGCACGGACAAGGGGTTGACGATGCTCGCCGCGTCCCTGAGGTCGGGCAACTGCTTGAGGCTCGTGACGAGTTTGTCGATCTCGGCGGTGTGTTCGGCGAGGCCGTCGGGAGCCTGCACCAGGATGCTGGTGGAGGACTGCTCCTGCTCCTCGTTGGCCGCCGGGAAGTACTGCTGCATGGTGGTCATCGCGTCGCCGGAGTCGGTGCCGGGCAGCTCGAAGTCCTTGGAGAACTTGGGCTGAAGGGCACTGACGAGGCTGACGACGAGGACCATCGCCGCCACCCACGCGGCAATCACCCACCACTTGTGTCGAAATGAGAACCGGCCGAGCCGGAAGAGTAAGGACGCCATGGTCTCCATCCTCGAACTGGATTGGCAATATGTGGCAGTCAATAAAATGTGGAACTGACTACCAGTTTGGTATACGCCCCGAGAAACGGCACCGCAACCATCGGGGACATTTGTGTGACGGACGTCACGCAGTCGTGGTGGTGTGACCACGCCAGGGCACAAAGTCCCCATGGCGGTACCGAGATTGTCGTTCAGCGGTGCGAGCGTGCGTCCAGTGTGCTGGTCGGCGGGCCGCCGACACATCCCCCCGACGTGCTGACCAGAACCCCTGCCTGGGCATGACAACGAACCCGGGGCTTCTCGGGATCCGCGACGGAGCGCACTAGATGGTTGATTCCTTGAAGGTGCCGTCGGCAACGAGGTAGGCGGAGGGCTTCAAGATCAATGTGTGACGAAAGAACTCGAAACCCTCCTGACTGAACTCTATGTCCTCATCGACGACCACGTCGTCGAACCCCGCTCGGGACGCGGCCGGCGCCCGCTGCTCTCCGATGCCGAACTGCTCACGCTCGCGGTAGCGCAGGTGTTGCTCGGGTTCGACAGTGAACGGCGTTGGATCCGGCACGTCCACGGCAACGAGCAACTGCGCGCACTGTTCCCGTATCTGCCGGGCCAGTCCGACTACAACAAGCGTGTCAGGGCAGCACGAGGGTTGCTGTGCAAGACAATTCAGGCGGTGGCGCGGCTCTCACCGTCGTGGTTCGACGACCTGTGGATCACCGACGCCACCCCGGTTCCGTGTGGCATGTCAAGGGAAACGGTCAAGCGGTCCGGCCTGGCCGGGCACGCCGGATACGGCTACTGCGCGTCGCACTCGCGTTTCTACTGGGGCTTGAAGTTGTATCTGGTGTGCGCCGGCGACGGGATGCCGATCATGTGGTGCCTGGCGCATCCGAAGATCGGTGAACGCGAGGTGGTGACCGCGCTGCTCGAACGCGATCACCACCTCATCCGCTCCGGGCAGGTGCTGCTCGCCGACAAGGGCTTCTCCGGAAAGACGTTCGCTGCCACAACCGCCGCGATGGGCCTGCGGTTGCTGCGCCCGGACCGCAAGGACGAGACCTACCGCAACGGCAACCTCGGCGGGGTGCGGCAGTGGATCGAATCGGTCAACCAGACCCTCAAAGGGCAGCTCGGCCTGGAGAAACACGGCGGCCGGACCACCCACGGAGTGTTCGCCCGAGTGAGTCAACGCCTCCTGGCGATGTCCGCCGGCATCTGGCACAACTGGACCACCGGCATCACCACCAAACGATCCCTGATCGCGTACGACCACTGACCGCGTCCAAGGAATCAACCATCTAGTGTCTGGACCAACGGCGCCGACCGTCGGCGCCGGACCGGATCGCCGCGGGAGGCGCCGCATGGGACTGAAGATCGGTGTGGCCGGACTCGGCCGGGTCGGTGCCTTTCACCTCGACACGCTGTTGGCCGCCTCGGCGGTCGGGGAGGTGTTCGTCACCGACGTGGTACCGGAGGCGATCGGATCGGCCACCGGCCGGTATGCCGGGGTGACCGGATGCGCCGACGTGGACGCGGTGCTGGCCGCGGGCGTCGACGGGCTGGTGATCGCCTCGCCCGCCGCGGGCCGCGTCATGCCGATCGAGCGATCGGTGGCGGCGGGTGTACCGGTCTTCTGCGAGCCGCCGATCGCGATGTCGTCGGCGGAGTCGGCCGCCGTGCGGGCCCGGTGTGCCGCGGCGGGGGTACCGGTGGTGGTCGGCCGTCATCGCCGGTTCGATCCGGCGGTCCGCGCCGCACGCGCCGCCGTCTCCGTCGGAGAACTCGGATTCGTCACCGCGGCCCGATCGACGACGCTGGACCCGGCGCCCCCGCCGATGTCGTCCGTCGCCGGCTCGGGCGGCATCTTCCGTGACTTCGCCGTGCACGACTTCGACACCCTGTGCTGGGTGGTCGGTGGGGACGTGGTCGAGGTGTACGCGACCGGTGGCAACCAGGGCGACCCGGGGTTCACCGCCAACGACGACGTCGACTCGGCCACCGCGATACTCACCTTCGCCTCGGGCGCGATGGGGGTCGTGTCGGTGAGCCGGTACAACGGCCGGGGTCACGACTGCCGACTGGAGGTGCACGGCAGTACCGATTCGGTCGTGGCGGGCTGGGATCACCGAACCCCGGTGCGAAACCTCGATCCGCGGTGCGCATTTCCGTCGGGAACACCACACGGCTCGGACCTCGACCGGTTCGCGCGGGCCCGCCGTCGCGAACTGGGCGAGTTCTGTGCCCTGATCGGCGGGGAGCCCCCGTCCTGGCAATCCCCGTTCGCGCACTCGCCGTTGTGCTCGGTCGAGGAGGCGCATGAGGTGGCACTGATCGCGGATGCGGCGACTACCTCGCTGCATGAGAAGCGGCCGGTCCGCATCGACGAGATCGCCGCGATATAGCGATCAGGGCGGGGATCGCATCGCGATCCCCGCCCTGTCCTCATCTTCGGTTGTCCCCGTGATCCTCGGTCGGCTCCGTCATCGTCGGTTGACCAGGGCGT
This sequence comes from Gordonia pseudamarae, assembly GCF_025273675.1. NCBI lineage: Bacteria > Bacillati > Actinomycetota > Actinomycetes > Mycobacteriales > Gordoniaceae > Gordonia > Gordonia pseudamarae. The sequence continues at coordinate 554,221 of NZ_CP045809.1, forward strand.
GTCAGGTGAGCTTGTAGATCGTGGTTCCGCCGACGGTGGTCGCGGTGAAGTTCTCCGCGACCCATTCGGAGATCTCCGAGTTGCCGCCGGGGCCACCGCCGGTACCGCCGAGGTAGTAGCCGATCTTGCCCTCGGCCACGTAGGCCTTGAACTCGTCGAGGGTCGGGGCGGGATCACCGCTCCAGCCGCCGATCGCCATGACCGAGGTGCCGGTGGCCAGTTCGATGCCCGACGCCGACTGTGAACCGTTGGTGGCCGCCGACCAGGTGGTGCCCGCCGACTTCAGGAGTGCCACCAGTTCGGCGTTCGACGAGATGTCTTCGCCGGGCCCCCCGCGACCGCCCTGGCCCCGTCCGTCGGTGCCCTGTCCGTTCGTGCCCTGTCCGTTCGTGCCCTGTCCGTTCGTGCCCTGTCCGTTCGTGCCCTGGCCGGGGGCGCCGCCGGGACCACCGGCGCCGGGGCCGCCGAAGCCGCCGCCCATGCCGCCGCCGATCGAGGTGCTGACCGCGTTCGGGTTCGAGCCGCCGTGTGATTCGGCTGCGGTGGCGATCGAGAAGGCCGCGGTTCCGCCGAAGCCCGCGAGCGAGCCTGCGATGAGGGCAGCCGCCACCAGCTTGCGCATACCCAGGGTGCTGCCGATCAGCAGGGCGGCGACCGAGGCCAGTGCCACCACTCCGATTGCCCAGCGGCACCATTCGGGGCCCCAGCTGTTGCGGTTCAGCAGGACGATCGACCACCAGGCGGCCAGTCCGATCATGCCCGCCATCATCAGGCGGCCGTCCCAGTGATCGCGCCGACGCCAGGCCAGCACCGCCCCGATGCCCACGAGAGCGCCGACCGCCGGGGCCAGGGCCACCGTGTAGTAGGGGTGGATTGTGCCGCTCATGAACGAGAACACCAGCGCGGTCACCAGAAGCCAACCGCCCCAGGCGAACACGGCGCCACCCTCGACACGGTTCATGCGTCCGGTGACGTTACCGAGCTGGTTGACGCTGCGCACACCGACATACGCGGCAAAGACCACCACCAGCAGTGCCGCCGGCAGCAACCAGGAGATCTCGTTACCCATCTCGGAGCTGAACAGTCGGTCCAGCCCGGTCGAGCCGCCGAAAGATCCGCCGCCACCGGGGCCGTTGCCCGCGTCGCCACTGATACGGCCGAGACCGTTGTAGCCCAGCACCAGGTCCATGAAGCTGTTGTCACTCGACCCGCCGATGTAGGGGCGAGAGGATTCGGGAACGACGATGGTGACCACCACGAACCAGCCGGCACTCACGATCAGTGCGACGGTCGCGCCCACCAGGTGCAGAATGCGTTTGCCCCAGCCGTTGTCGGCGAACACCAGGTATGCCAGTCCGAAGGCGGGCAGTACCAGCAGGCCCTGCATCATCTTGGTGAGGAAGGCGAAGCCGAGGGCCACGCCCACCAGCGCCAGCCAGCGTCCGGAGTTGGTGGCGATCGCCCGGACCAGGCAGTAGCCCGCCGCGGTCATCAGCAGCACCAGCAGCGCATCCGGGTTGTTGAACCGGAACATCAGCGCGGCGGCCGGGGTGAAGGCGAGCACGGCGCCCGCGATGAGGCCGGCGGCGGTGCCCTGTTTCGGGTCGCTGAAGGTGCGGCGCATCGTCGCGTACAGCAGACCGACGGCGGCCACACCCATCAGCGCCTGCGGCGCCAGTGCGGCCCAGCTGTTCACGCCGAAGATCCGCATCGACAGGCCCGTCACCCACAGCGAGGCGGGCGGTTTGTCGACGGTGATGAAGTTCGCGGCGTCGAGGGAACCGAAGAACCAGGCCCGCCAGCTCTGCGAACCCGCCTGTGCCGCGGCCGCGTAGAAGGTGTTCGCGAAGCCGCTGGCGCTCAGATTCCACAGATAGAGCACGGCGGTGGTCGCCAGCAGCCCGCTCAGCGCCCATTTGCTCCACCACAGCGGCCGCCGACGCCTCGTCGCCTCGGGCGGTGGCGTCGGCGTCACCTCCGGTGCGGACCGGTCGAGTACTGCTGTCATGTCTGCATCTCCTCTGTATCTGGTTGACAGCCAGAATGCGTCCGGTCCCTCCGACGGGACTGGACGGACGCTGGGAGAAACCTGTGAGCGGTGTGCGCTCGCCGCCTGATCCGGGTGCCGGGCGGAGCGTGCCCACTATGCTCGGAGAGCATGAGCTTCCATGCGTTCGAGCAGAGTCAGAGACTACGTTTGCTCACCACCGGCGAGACCGGCCAGTTGCTGGGATACCTGCCGTCCGGTCTGCTGAGCGTCCAGCTCACCTCCGGTGGCATCGTCGTCGTCGACGAGAAGGACGTCGAGAAGGTGTAGCCGGGGCGAGCGGAGTGACGGGGGAATGTGCGTCAGGCGCGGCGCTCAGGTGAGCGAGTGCCCGCACTGCCGGCAGAAGATGGCGCCGATCGGGTTGCCGTGTGAACACCCCCGGCAGGCCACCTCCTGGGCGAGCGACGAACCGCACGCGGTGCAGAATCTGCCGCCGGCCGCGTGGGTGCCGCACGACGGGCAGCGGGTGGACGACTGTTGCCCGAGGTCCACACCGTCGACGAGGTTGACATTGCGCAGGCCCTCACGCATCTGATCGCGCCGGGCCTGCGCCTGCAGTTGTGCCAGTTCGTGCGCCTGGTTGGGGGAGCAGCGCACGCACTGGCCGATGGGATCGTTCCAGCATCCGTCGTCGCACACCCAGTCGCCGCAGCCCCGGCACTGGTGGAAGTGCGGCGACACCTCCTCGACGGCCTTCGTCAGGGCTTTGTCCTTGGCCTCGGAATTGGTGCTGCGGTCGAGGAGCCGGTCGGCGGCGGAGGTGACCCGGTACATCTTGCCGTAGCCGACGAGGTGGCTGAGGCTGCGGACGAACTTCTGTCCGGTGGCGGCGATGTCGCGCTGGAAGCCGGACCGGAAGCCGTTGCCGCAGCGTTCGCAGCGGAACTCGAACTGGTAGCCCTCGTTGTTGGACAGGTCACTGTAGTTGCCGGTGAACGGGATTCTGATCGACATGAGACCTCACGACTGGCTGGAACAGGCTGCAACGGTGTGTGTGTTGACTGAGGATAGCGTCCCCATGGGTGGCTGACCACGGGGAACCGGCGCGCTGTCGATCGAACGAAAGACACCGGCGCGGCCGGTGGTCAGAGTGCGGCGTCGTGGCGGTCGGTCGCATCCAGTTGCCGGAGCTGATTGCCTCGGCGGCCGGTTCCGGGTCCACGTCGGTGACTACCGGCCGGGCGTTCGCTGCGGGCTCGTCACCTCGCGGAGTACCTCGTGGGCTCGGTCGATGACCGCGTCGGCGGGGTCGTCGAGACGGCGGGCAGCGACGAGGTCGACGCCGGCGGTCGCGGATGTCAGGGGGCGGTAGGTGATGCCGGAGATGCCGATCGCCGAGGTGGGTTCGGGCACGAGCGCGACGCCGAGGCCGGCGGCGACGAGGGTGGCCAGTGTCGAGGTCTCGGCGACCTCGTGGCGGATGTGCGGTGTGAATCCCGCCGCGGCGCAGACCGTGGTGAGGATCGTGTTCATCACCGACCGGCCGCCGCCGGCGTGGGCGACGAAGTACTCGCCACGGAGCCCGGCCACGTCGACGGCGTCGAACCGGGTCGCCCGGTGGCCGTCGGGGAGCGCGATCATCAGCCGGTCCGTGCGCAGTTTCTCCACCCGCAGGCCGGGTTGATCGTCGGTGAGCCGGAGCAGGGCGAGGTCGATGTCGCCGCTGTGGAGCGCGGTGAGCTGGTCGGGTGCGAGCATCTCTCCCCGGATGCTGACCTCCACGTCGGGGAGCCGGTCGCGGAGCGCGCGCACGAACGTGGGCAGGACGGAGTAGGTGGCCGAGCCGACGCAGCCGATCGATAGTCTGCCGACGCTGCCGTCGGCCACCCGTTGCGCGTGGAGTCCGGCGGCGTCGACGGCGTCGAGGATGGCGATGGTGTGCGCGAGGTAGTCCACGCCGGCGGGTGTCAGTTCGACCCGGCGTGTGGATCGGGTGAGGAGGGTGACGCCCAGTTCCTCCTCGAGGTGCCGGATCTGAGTGGACAGCGGTGGTTGCGCGATGTGCAGACGCGCGGCGGCGCGGCCGAAATGCAGTTCCTCGGCAACGGCCCGGAAGTACCGGAGGTGACGCAACTCCATACGGGCGACGATAGCCTCAGTGATATTCTATAGGTATCAATAATCCCGATATAGGTACTTCACTATGAAGAATATACTGCCTACGCTGGGTTTATGTCCTCACCTACCGACATCGTCATCTGCTCGCCACTTCGTACGCCCGTGGGGCGCATGGGTGGCGCGCTGGCCGCGGTGCCCACCGCCGACCTGGCAACGGGTCTGCTCCGCGAACTGGTCGCACGCACCGGGCTGACCGGCGACGACGTCGATGACGTGGTGCTCGGCCAGGGCTACCCGAGCGGTGAATCGCCGGCCATCGGGCGGATCGCGGCACTCGACGCCGGTCTGGGCGAGTCCGTTCCCGGCATGCAGCTCGATCGTCGCTGCGGGTCGGGCCTGCAGGCGGTCCTGTCCGCGGCCTCGGCCATCGCCTCGGGCGGTGGTGACCTCATCATCGCCGGCGGCGCCGATTCGATGTCGAACGTCGAGCACTACGCGCTCGGTCTGCGGACCGGTGTGCGGCAGGGCGGGATCGACCTGATGGACCGCCTCGACCGGTCGCGTGCCACCGCCGGCGGCCGATCGCACCCGATCGGCGGCGGCATGATCGAGACCGCCGAGAATCTCCGGGCCCGGTACGGGATCAGCCGGGAGGCGCAGGACGCGCTCGCGGTCCGCTCGCACGCACGCGCCGTCGACGCCCAGAAGAACGGACGTTTCGACGACGAGCTCGTCGCGGTGACCATCCCCGGCACGCGCGGGCATCCCGACGTCGTCGTCGACACCGACGAACATCCCCGCGCCGATATCGATCTCGCCTCGCTGGCCGCGCTGCGGGCGGTCCGTGGCCGAACGGACCCCGAAGCGACTGTGACAGCCGGCAACTCATCGGGTCAGAACGACGGTGCGGCGCTGTGCGTGGTGACCACCGCCGACGTCGCCGAACGCCGGGGACTGACTCCGCTACTCGCGCTGCGCGCGTGGGCCGTGACCGGTTGCGCCCCCGAGACGATGGGCATCGGCCCGGTCGGCGCGACGGCGAAAGCCCTTGCGCGGGCGCGGCTGACACTCGACGACATGGATGTGATCGAACTGAACGAGGCATTCGCCGTGCAGGTGCTCGCCGTGCTCGCCGAATGGGGTGTCGACGCCGAGGACGAACGACTCAACCCGAACGGGTCCGGGATATCGCTCGGGCATCCGATCGGGGCCACCGGTGCCCGTATCCTGGCCACCGCGGCCCACGAGGCGAGGCGCCGCGACGCGCGCTACGTCCTGGAGACGATGTGCATCGGCGGCGGACAAGGGCTCGCGGCGGTCTTCGAGGCGATCCGATGAGCGCCGTGACGGTCGATGCCGTCGTCACCGGACATCCCGACGGGCCCACCGTGGTGCTGTCGAACTCGCTCGGCTCGGACCGGCGGATGTGGGACGCCCAGCTCCCCGAACTGGAGAAACACTTCCGCGTCGTCCGGTACGACACCAGAGGCCACGGACGCTCGCCCGTACCCGACGGGGCCGCCACGATCGACGACCTGGCCGACGACCTGATCGCACTGCTGGACAGGCTCGATATCGCCTCGTGCCACCTCGTCGGGCTCTCACTCGGCGGCATGACCGCGATGCGGGTGGCGATGCGCGTCCCCGCGCGGGTCGACCGGATGGTCCTGTTGTGCACGGGGGCTCAGCTGCCGCCGCGATCGGGCTGGATCGAGCGCGCCGCGCTCGTGCGCGAGCACGGCACATCGGCGGTGGCCGAGAGCGTCGTGGGACGGTGGTTCACACCGTCCTACCTCGAATCCGAACCCGATCGCCGCCGATTCTACGAGGCGATGGTGGCCGCCACGCCCAGCGCGGGATACGCCGCGTGTTGCGAGGCCATCGCCGATCTCGACCTGCGCGAGGGGCTGTCGTCGATCACCGCGCCCACGCTGTCGATCGCCGGAGCCGACGATGTGGCCACTCCGCCCGCCAAACTCGAGGAGATCGTGTCCGCGATCCCCGATGCGCGGCTGCTGGTGGTGCCCGAGTCGGCCCACCTCGCCAATGCGCAACAGCCGCAGATCATCACACCCGCGATCATCGACCACCTGGAGGGTTCGGATGGCTAGGACAGCGATAATGCCCACACCCGATGAGGCGGTGGCGGGCATCGAGGATGGATCGACCGTTCTGGTCGGCGGATTCGGTCTGGCAGGAATGCCGTTCGACCTGATCGACGCCCTGATCCGGCAGGGGGCGGCCGATCTCACGATCGTCGCCAACAACGCGGGCAACGGCGACGTCGGCCTGGCCGCGCTGCTCGCGGCGGGCCGCGTGCGAAAGGTCATCTGTTCCTTTCCGCGACAGGTGGATTCCTACGTCTTCGACGAGCTCTTCCTGGCCGGGAAGATCGAACTGGAAGTGGTGCCGCAGGGCAATCTCGCCGAACGGATGCGGGCCGCCGGTGCCGGGATCGGGGCGTTCTACTGTCCCACCGGGGTGGGCACCTCGCTCACCGAGGGCAAGGAGATCCGCTCGATCGACGGCCGCGACTACGCGCTCGAATATCCCATCCGCGGCGACTACGCGCTGATCAGCGCCCACATCGGCGACCGGATGGGAAACCTCGTGTACCGCAAGACCGCCCGCAATTTCGGCCCGGTGATGGCCACCGCGGCCACGACCACCATCGCGCAGGTCTCCTCGATCGTGCCCACCGGTGACCTCGACCCCGAGGCGGTGGTCACCCCGTCGATCTACGTTGACAGGGTCGTCGCCGTGCAGGCCCGCCACTACACCGTACAAGGAGCCCGATGATGATCCAGACAGCAACGGCGTTGGCCCCGGAACAGCTCGCCGCCCGTATCGCGCAGGACATTCCGGCCGGCGCCTTCGTCAATCTCGGTATCGGCCAGCCCACGAGGATCGCCGACCATCTGGCCCCCGAACTCGGTGTCGTGTTGCACACCGAGAACGGCATGCTCGGCATGGGCCGCGAGGCCAAGGGCGAGGAGATCGATCCCGACCTCACCAACGCGGGCAAGGTGCCGGTGACCGAGACGCCGGGTGCCTCCTACTTCCATCACGCGGACTCGTTCGCGATGATGCGCGGCGGACATCTCGATGTGTGTGTGCTGGGTGCCTTCCAGGTGTCGGAGTCGGGCGATCTGGCCAACTGGCACACCGGGAAACCCGGTGCCATCCCGGCCGTCGGCGGGGCGATGGATCTGGCGATCGGCGCCAAGGACGTATACGTGATGATGACCCTGTTCGCCAAGGACGGCAGCCCGAAACTGGTGCCGGCGTGTACCTATCCGCTGACCGGTGTCGGTTGCGTGAGCCGCATCTACACCGACCGGGCGATCTTCGAGATCACCGGTGACGGGGTACGGGTGACCGAGACCTTCGGGATCGGTGTGGACGAACTGCGGGACAGGCTCGACGTACCGCTGGAGACCGCCCATCCCGCCGGTTGAGGCGTCAGCGTTTCCCGCCGCCCAACTGAGCCGGTTGAGGCGTCAGCGTTTCCCGCCGCCCAGCTGAGCCGGTTGAGGCGTGAGGAGCGCGAGCGACGAGCCTCGAAACCCCGTGAGAGAACATTGTCGTCTCACCGGGTTTCGAGGCTCGCGGGCTCGCACCTCAACCGGCCGGGTGGCTAATGCGTTCGGGAGCCACGGTCGGCCGGTGGCACATAGTGCAGTCCACGGAACACGGCGCTGTGCGCGAACACCTCGGCGTCGGCGTCGGTACCGCGGTGGCGGGCCATCCGAAGTGCCATCCGCAGCAGCATTTTGATGTCGCGGGCGGTGATGTCCGGGAAGCCGCCCACCAGGTCGTCGAGCAGATCATCACCGAGGGTGACGCCGTTGCCCTCGGCGAGAATCCGCCAGATCCGGCGGGCATCGTCCGGCCCGGGCGGCTGGTACTCGATCACAGCCGCGCAGCGCGCGAGGATCGCCGCGTCGACGCCGTCGAGGCGGTTGGTGGTCAGGAACAGCAGGCCGTCGAAATACTCCAGGGTGCGCAGGAATTCGGCGACGATCGCGTTCTGCGACAGATCCAGTCCGCGTTCCATCACAAAAACGTCGGCCTCGTCGAGCAGCAGCACCGCATCCCAGCGTTTGGCGCGGTCGAAGATGACCTCGAGGTTCTTGCGGACCAGTTCGGCGGTAATGCCGAGCGATCCGGAATGAATCGAGTAGAGCGGTCTGTGGGTGGTTTCGGCGTACACCTCGGCGGTCAGTGTCTTGCCCACTCCGGGGCGGCCTTTGGCCAGGATGACGTTGCCCGCCGACTTGCCGTCGATGATGTCCCCGGTGAATACGGAGATGTCGGTGGTGAGGATGTCGAGGAGTTCTCGTTGTTCGTCGGGCAGGACCAGCTTGTCGCGGAGGTGGGCGTCGTACCGGTAGTCGGTGAGGTCGCCGGTGTTCACGTCGAGGAAGTCCTGCGTGCCCAGATCAAACACCCGCACGGCGGTGATCACCGGCACGGGACCGTAGTCGTCGTCGCCGAAGTTCTTGCCGCGGTGCAGGATCGATGGTGCCACCTGTCGCAGTGAGGCGATCTCCGCCGGTGCGACGTCGTGCACGACCTTGCGGTACTGCCGCTTGTTGGGAGACCGGTGGTCGTCGGCGCGGATCACCCGGCCGGAGAAGAGGAACTGTTTGCCGAATCCGTGGTCGATGAGCCGCTGGTACCGTTCGCGCCGCCGCAGGTAGTCGGCCTTGAGCGCGGGGGTTTCCTTGTAGGCGCCGCCGGCGACCAGCACGTCGGCCGGTGTCTTGCCGACGATCTCCGTCTCGTCGAGGGTGAGGATGCGAGGTTTGCGCGAGGGGCGTTTCACGGTGGCGTTGTCGGCCTCCATCGTGAACTTCACCCGCGGCCCGTGCGTCCGGTCGGCGTGTTCCATCGTGATGTCCATGACCAGATACGGGTGCAGGTATCCGTCGGTCTCGCGTACGTACAGCCAGCCATCGATCATGTTCTCCCGCAAGAAGGTCCGCATTATCTCCACTGCCGCGTCGATGTGCGGGATGCGGGCGAACCGTCCCGACCGGGCGGCCCGGATGGCGGCGGCGGCCCGGGCGAACGATTCCTCGCCGGCGCCGGCGGCGACGATCTCCAGGTCGGCCAGGGCGGCATCGGTGAGATCCCGGTCCGGGACGGTGATCTCGGGTGATCGCCAGGATCGTGCCTGATCGCGGGCGGCCGTCAGATCGTCGGCGGTGGTTGCGGCCACCACCTCGGTGGGTGCGATGAGCACGGGGACTCCTTTGTCCTCGGGGCCGGTCGGGGTACGGGGAGGGCGGCCGGAGGCCTTCGGCATCCTGTGGCAGAAGGCGTTACAGGGGTGGTGATCTCGCGATCACCACCCCTGAGTCTCAGCCCCGCATGATGTGTTGCGCCCGGCGATGCCGATTACGACTCGGGGTCGAGCACGAAGTCGTAGTCGACGTGGAAGCCCTCACCGTCCGGGTTGTCGATGGGATTGAGCATCAGCTCCGGCTTCACCGCCGAGGCGATGTCGTCGTCGTTGTGCGGGTCGCCGGGGAAGTAGAGCTGGGTGGTGATGAGCTCGTAGCCGGGGGCGCTGATCTTGAAGTGCAGGTGGGCGGGCCGCCACGCGTGCCAGCCGGCGGCCGCGATCAGCTGGCCGCACGCGCCGTCGGTCGGGATCTGGTACGGGGCCGGGCGCAGGGTGTGGATCTCGAAGCGACCCTCGTCGCCGGCGATCCAGGTGCCGCGCAGGTTCCACTCCGGCAGACCGGGCGCGAACTGCGAGTAGAAGCCGAGATCGTCGGCGTGCCACAGTTCGACCTTCGCGCCCGGCAAAGGAGTTCCGTCGACCGCGCGCACCTGACCGGCGAACACCAGCGGGTTGCCGGGCTCGTCGTCGCGCATCGGGATGGTGCCGTTCCACTCCAGTTGGGGTGAGTCTTCGATGTAGTACGGTCCCTCGATGGTGCCCTTGCTGCCCTCGCGGTGTTCGCTGGCGACCTCCTCGACCGAATGCTCGATCCAGACATCGAGGAACAGCGGCCATTCGCCGTCCTCGCCGACCTTGATCAGCCATGCTTTGAGCGCGTTGTACTCGGCGTAGCTGACCTTGTCCTCCAGGACGATGTCGTTGATGCCCTTGATGACCTTCGAGGCCAGGTAGTTGACGCGTGCGGTGTCGACCATTGCCGAACGGCCACCGGCCCCGGTCATCCGCTCGCGGAATCGGGCCGATGCGTTGGCGCCGGATTCAGCGGCCTTGGCGGTGACTTCCGCATCGAAACTGGTGTCAAAAGCTGTGTCGGTCATGGGAACTCCTTGGTTGTGTGGCCTGTGGGCTGAAGCGCTGGGGATGAGAGCCGGTCAGCCCGCAGCGATATCCGAGGGATGGGTGGCCAGTGGGGTCACCGTGATGGTCATGTAAGGGAAGAGCGGCAGTCCGGACAGGAGCGCGTGCAGTTCGTCGTTGTCGGTGACGTCGAAGATCGAATAGTTGGAGTACTCGCCGACGATGCGCCAAATGTGCGGCCAGGTGCCCGCGCGCTGCAGGTCCTGCGAGTACGCCTTCTCGCGGGCGACGGTGTCGGCGCGCACCTCCGGGTCGAGGTCGCGGGGGATGTCGACGTCCATACGAACGTGGAACAGCATGTCAGCTCCGATCGGTGCGGTAGTGCGCGAGCTTGTCGGGGTCGATCACGACGCCCGTTCCCGGCAGCGGTGAGGTGTGCAGCCGGCCGTCCCGGATTTGCAGTGGCTCGGCGAGCAGGTCGTCGGTCATATCCAGGAAGTTGGACAGCTCACCGGCGTGGTGCGAGGTGGCGGCGAACGCGGCGCCGAAGGCCAGCGAGCAGGCGGTGCCCACCTGGCCGTCGATCTGGTTGCCCATGACGACTTCGAGGCCGAGGCCCTCGGCCAGATGGTGGACTCGGCGAGACGTGGTGAAACCGGTCCGCGCGGTCTTGATGCTGACGGCCGTCAGTGCGCCGGAAAGGCTTTCGCGGGTCACATCGGCCGGGGTGGGCACCGACTCGTCGGCGATGAACGGCACGTCGATCTGCTCGACGAGCCAGCGCCGGCCCAACACGTCGTCGGCGGGGCACAGTTCCTCGGCGAACAGCAGTCCGAGGTCGCTCATGTCCTTCATCGCGCGTGCCGATTCCGATGCGGTCCATCCACGGTTGCCGTCGACATAGAGGTCGATCCGGTCGCCGAACCGGTCGCGCAGGGCGCGTACGACCGCGGTGTCCAGGTGCACCGGCCGCCTCCCGACCTTTACCTTGAAGGTGGTGATCCCGTAGGTGTCGACCATCTTCTCGGCCTCGGTGACCATCGCGGCCGGATCGTCGAATCCGAGCATGTGGCTGACCCGCATGTGATCGGTGTAGCCGCCGAGCATGTCCACGACGCGCAGTTCGAGTGTGCGGCCGAGGGCATCCCAGAGGGCCATGTCGAGTGCGGATTTGGCGGTGGGGTTGCCGATGGTGCGCTGCAGCCGCGCGGCGACGACCTCGCGTTCGAGTAGGGTCAGCCCGACGACGGCCGGTGCGAAGATCGTGTTGATGACGGCGACGATGCCGTCCTGGGTCTCGCCGTAGGTGAAGGGGCGGGGCGGTGCCTCGGCAACACCCACGACGCCGTCGTCGGTGTGTACCCGGACGAGCACGTGCTCGGCGACGTGCACCTCGCCCGACGCGAACCGTAACGGTTTGCGATAGGGAATGGCGAAGGGAATCGCCTCGATCGCGGTGATCTTCATGTGTTACTCCGAATAGGTGGGTGATGTTGTGATCGGCACCACTTCTAGGAACAACAGTATGGCGTAAATACATACGAAACAAGGACTTTATATTTGGCTATTAATCGATCAGATCAATCAATATGGTACTAGGGCAGGCCAGGTATTTGTCCGGGTCGCGGAGGTGGCTCAGGCCCTGCTCGCAACGAGCTCCGAGCGCGAGCGCAGACCGAGCTTCGCGTAGATCCGGGTGAGGTGCCGCTCGATCACCTCCACATTGCCGATGTTGTGGCTGGTACGCGGTTCCGGGATCGAGGTGGCCGACGAACGCTCGGTGCGGATCCGGAAGACGCGATCCTCCAGGCCGCCCTTGTTGGGGTAGTAGATCAACGAGATGTCGCGTTGCGGATCCTCGGTGAGACGGTCGTCATCGCCCTACGACGGCATCCAGTAGACGACGTCGTCGGCATAGCAGTCGAGCCACTTCTCGAACTCGCGATCATCGAGATGGCGTGCCTCCCGGTACAGGAACTGCTCGATCGCGTTCTGGGTGATGAGTGTGCCGCCGGTGGCTGTTCCGGTCGGCGCGGGCTGTGTGGTGGTCATTTCTTCAGACTTCCGGTCGAGGCGATGCGGTTGCCGATTCTTCGGATTCGAGTGCGCGGCGCATCGTCCGGAGCCAGTAGCCGTGCTGCACGGGGTACAGGCCCTCGTCCTCGTTCGTGACGCCGGCCGAGATCACCCCGGGCATGTCGAGGGACCTGGCCACCTCGTCGGGGCCGGTGAGCCAGTGTTCGGCACCCCGGCTCATGTCGTTCCAGGGGGCCGCGGTGGCGCGGTAGGTGAGCTGGCACGACCGGAACTCCTCCAGATCGTCCGGGGTGGCCATGCCGGAGGCGTTGAAGAAGTCCTCGTACTGGCGGATTCGGTGGGCCCGGGCCGCATCGCTCTCGCCCTTGGCCTCGCCGAACTGCTCGGTGAGCCGGTCCAGCTTGTCCCAGAGCGGACGGTCCTGCGGGTTGGCGGCCCAGGTCCACAGGCACAGATGGCCGTTCGGGTACGACCAGTAGCCGCCGCCCGATTTGCCCCAGCCGCCCGCGTCGAGTGCCTTCGTGCCGTTCGTGGACTCGCCGGTGGTGCGGCGGGATGTGGTGGCGGCGTAGTTCCAGTGGGTGGCGGTGACGTGGTAACCGTCGGCGCCGTTCTCCGCCTGCACTTTCCAGTTGCCGTCGTAGGTGTAGGTCGACGAGCCGCGCAGCACTTCGAGCCCGTCGGGGGACTGATCGACCAGCATGTCGATGATCTTGGTGGTGTCACCGAGATGTTCGGTGAGGTCGACGACATCGGGATTGAGGCTGCCGAACAGGAAGCCGCGGTAGTTGCCGAATCGCGCCACCTTGGTCAGGTTGTGCGAACCGGCGACGTCGAAGGTATCGGGGTAGCCGGCGCCGTCGGGGTCCTTCACCTTGAGCAGGGTGCCGTCGTTGCGGAACGTCCAGCCGTGGAACGGGCAGGTGAGCGTGGTCCGATTGTCGGTCTTGCGGCGGCAGATCATGGCGCCGCGGTGTGCGCAGGCGTTGATCAGGCAGTGCAGTGCACAGTCGATATATTTGTGGGGTTGTCGCCGGGCGTGCGACCACACCGGGAGAGGGGTCGACGTGGAGCTTCGCCACCTGCGCTACTTCGCCGCGGTTGCCGAGACCTGCCATTTCGGGCAGGCCGCGGGGCAACTCCACGTGGCCCAGCCGGCGCTGTCGCATGCGATCCGCCAACTCGAGACCGAACTCGACGTGGCACTGTTCGAACGCACAACCCGCCGCGTGTCCCTGACGGCGGCCGGCGAATACCTGCAGGGGGAGACACGCCGGATACTTGACGCGGTCGATCACGCCACCGACGGTGTGCGGCGCATCGCCGCCGGGCGCAGCGGTCTGGTGCGGGTGGGTCTGACCGGAACCGCTTCGTTCTCGCATCTGCCGCTGATGGCCCGGGCCGTGCAGCGGGAACTGCCCGACGTCGCCCTGCAGATCGTCGCCGACATGCTCACCCCCGCGCAGTGCGACGGCCTGCGCGCGGGCACCATCGACCTCGGTCTGCTGCGCCCGCCCGCCGTCGGTGGTGGGATCGACGTCCGCATGATCGACCACGAGCCGCTGGCACTGGTGGTGTCGGCCGATCACCGGCTGGCCGTCGAACCCGTGGTCTCGATGACCGATCTGCGGCCCGAACCCTTCGTCATGTACGGCAGCCGGGATTCGGCGGTCAACGACGCAGTGCTGCGCAGCTGCCGGGCGGCGGGGTTCATGCCGCGCCGCGAACACGAGGCCCCGGGGACGGCGGTGCTGCTCGCCCTGGTCACGGCCGGGCTCGGGGTCGCGGTGGTGCCGTCGTCGGTGCGCGCGCTGCCCTTGCAGGGCATGGTCATCCGGGATCTCGCCGACGGCGGCACCGTCGACCTCGCCCTGGCGCGCCGCCTCGACGACGACAATCCGGTGGTCGAGACGGTGATCGGCGTCGTCGAAGCCGCTATCGCGGCGGCCTCACTCACGGTCGATGGGAGCGGGCGGACCGCCGGGCGCCCGGGGTGGTCCTCGGACCGGCCGACCCCGTGACGGGGCCGGTGTGCCGGTGCCCGCCGAATCGGTGTTCTCAGCGCATCCGGGGGTCGTGGGTCGGGTCCGTGTAGCCGGGCGGGCAGCCCCGGGTGGTGGCTCGGGCGCGGAACTCGAAGTGCCACGGCTCGTTCTGGTAGATACGGCACAGGCCGTAGGTGGCGCCGAATCTGCCGAGCCAGTCGGCGGCGCCGGTGCCGCCGATGTCGACGGCCTTACCGGATACGTGCGGGGAGGTGGCCGGGGTGGCCACCCAGCGGCGGGCCTCCGATAGCGAACCGTAGGTGGTGACGGCCTGGTCGAGCAGGTACTGCTGGTAGGCGCGTGAGCGCCAGCCGCTGTTCACCACGAACGTCACGCCGCCGGTGCGGGCGACACCGGCCGCCGACCGCAACGCCACCAGGAGGGTGCCGTCGAGCCTGCTGACCGCCGGATAGCTGTTGTCGAAGACGCTCACACCGGCCGGGACCACCCCGTCCTCTATACCGATCGCGCCCGTCGGGGCGGCCGAGGCGGTCGAGGCGGCCACGCCGACGGTGGCCGGGATGACGGCGATGGCGAGCGCCGCCACCAGCTGCCGTGCGTGACGCATGATGAGTCCTCCGATGCTGCGTAGCTCGCCGGGACCGATGGTGGCCGTGCGCGGGGTTCCGTGCGATCGTACGTGGACCCGAGACCGCTGGGCCGTCGCCGCGACCGGGGGTGGCGCTGATATCGGGGATGCGTCGCCGGTCAGCCCCGGGAGGTGATGAGCGCCTCATAGACGGCCTCGAACCGCTCGGCCCGGTCCGCGTAGTAGGGCGCCCGGCCGGGATGCGGTTCGCACACCTGGCCGGGCTCCGGCCGCCATCGCTCGATCGATGGTGCCGGCCCAGCCGATGGGGCCACGATGTCCAGTGCGAGGCGGGCGGTGCCCAACAGGGTGGTGCGTTTGGCATCGACGATCTCGATGGGCAGGCCGAGGACGTCGCTCACGGCCTGGAACAGTTCCGGGCGGGCGGTCGCGGCACGCCCGCCCGCGGCGATCTTGACCGCGCCGGGTGCGACGGGACGCAATTGGCGGGCGATGCGCGCGTAGCTCAGGGCGATACCTTCCACGACGCCGCGATAGATGTCGGTGGCGCTGCTCGCGGCACTCACCCCGGTCATGATCGCGCGGGCGTCGGCGGCCCAGCCGGTCGATCGTTCACCGGTGAAGAACGGCAGTACCAGCGGCGTCGTTTCCGAAGGTTCGGCGAGCAGCGCCGTGCGGATCGCATCGTCGGTGAGTTGGTCGGCGGCGAGGTTCCCCGCGAGCCAGTCGGTGGCCCGGCCCACGTCGTTCAGCGCGCCGCCGACGATCCACTTCTGCGCCGACACCGCGTAGCACCACAGCCCGGGCGGCAGCTTCGCGGGCAACGTGTCGACAATCACCCGCAGCGCGCCGCTGGTGGCGCCGGTCGCGCCGATCGTGGTCGAGTCGGCGGCACCGAGTCCGACATTGGCCGAGAGGCCGTCGGAGACCGGAGCGAACCAGCGGGCACCGGCGATCGCCGGCCAGCGCCGGGCCGATTCGTCGGCCGCCCGGCCGATGGGTGTGAACGGGTCGTCGAGATGGTGGATCGGTGGCAGCTGATCTGGTGAAATACCGGCCAGGTCAATGACATCCGCCGACCAGTCGCAGGCTCTGCGGTCCACCAGGCCGGTCCAGGAGGCGCAGGCGGTACCGGTGCCGTGTACCCCGATCAACCGGCGGTAGACGTAGTCGCCCAGCGACAGATAGCGCGCGGGGGTCAGATCGGGCCGGGTCGCGGACAGCCATCGCAGTCGGGCGGGCCAGTAGCTGGAGTGGATGCGGGTGCCGGTGAGCTGCTGCACGGCGTGTTCGTCGGCCTCGGCCCGCAATTGCTCCACCTGGGCGGCGCACCGTCCGTCGGCGTAGGTGAAACACGGGGTCAGCGCGGTGCCGTCACGGTCGACGGCGACCAACGACGAGGCGAAGGAGTCGAAGGCCACCGCTTCGACGAGGCCGGGCCGCACCCGGTCAGCCAGTACGTCGAGGATCTGGGAGAGTTCGTCGACCACCTGGTCGGGGTCGATGGTCGAGGTGCCGTCGGCGACGGCGGTGAAGCTGTGCGGAATCTTGACTCGCTTGCCGATGGGCCGGCCGTGGGCGTCGTACAGCGCGCCGCGACATGCCGTCGACCCCACATCCAGGCCCAGAACGAGTGGCGGCTCGGCTTCGTCGAGCGGGATTCCCTTGCTCACGATTCTCTGTCCTCGAAAGTCTTTGTTGTCAGGCCGGCTACGTCTTTGTCAGGTGATCAGGCTCAGCAGCCAGACGAAGATGAATCCGACCACCGAGATGGCCGTCTCCATCAGCGACCAGGTTTTGATGGTCTGGCCGACCGTCATCCCGAAGTATTCCTTGACCAGCCAGAAGCCCGCGTCGTTCACGTGCGAGAAGAACAGCGACCCGCAGCCTATCGCGAGTACCAGCAGCGCAAGGTGATTGGCCGACAGGTCGGCGGCCAGCCCGGCGACGATACCCGCGGCGGTGACGGTGGCGACGGTCGCCGACCCGGTGGCCAGCCGGATACCGACGGCGACAAGCCAGCCGAGCAGCAACACCGAGATGTTCTTCCCGTCGGCCCAGTCCGCGATGACGTTCCCGACGCCCGCGTCCACCAGGACCTGTTTGAAACCGCCGCCCGCACACACGATCAACATGATCCCGGCGACGCCGGGCAGGCCCCGGCCGAGCGAATCGCTGGCCTGGGAACGGTTCATGCCGCTGCCGAGTCCCAGCACGAAGTAGGCCACCGACACCGTGATCAGCAGCGCCACCGACGGCGTGCCGATGACGTCGAAGATCTTGCGCGCCGTGTTGTCCTCGTCGGTGATGACCAGTTTGATGATCGCGTCGGGCAGCATCAGCGCGACCGGCAGCAGCAGCATCGCCACCGCGCGGGAAAACCTGGGTTGCCTTGTCGCTCCGGTCACCTCCTGCGAGGTGGCCTCCCCGACGGCACCGACCGTCGCGTTCGCGTTGAGCGGCACGAGCCGGTCGAGGTACCGGCCCAGGATCGGCCCGCAGATGATCAGGGTGGGAATCGCCACGATGATGCCGAACAGCAGGGTGCGTCCGTGGTCGGCGCTCAGGCTCGCGATCGCCGTCTCCGGGCCGGGGTGCGGGGGCACCAGACCGTGCAGCACGGACAGGCCGGCGAGGGCGGGGATCCCGACGAGCATCAGCCGGTGCCCGGAGCGGCGGGCCACCATCACCACGATCGGCACCAGGATCACGACGCCGATCTCGAAGAACATCGGCAGACCGATCAGTGCCGCCATCAGCGTCATCCCCCAGGGCAGTGCGGCATCGGACAGTCTGTTGCTGATGGTGTCGACGACCCGTTGGGCGCCGCCGGACTCGATCAGGATCTGCCCCAGCATCGCGCCCAGGGCGACCAGTAACGCCACCGACCCGGCGGTCCCGGAGAATCCGCCGTTGGGGGAGATCGCGCCGGTGGTGAAACTCTTCACGGCGGTGGCACCGGGGATCCAGGCGACCAGCGCGACCGTGCCCGAGGCGATGAGCAGCGACAGGAACGGATGGAGCCTGATGACCGTGATCAACACGACGACGGCCGCGATGCCGGCGAGTGCCGCGAGAATCAGCTGGGTGTTTCCCGCGGAACTGATCTGTGTCGGCGCACTGATCTGTGTCGGCGCGTCCGCGGCGACGGCGAGCATGCTCATCAGCGAAACGTAACGCAGATGCCGACGTTCGTCGGCCGATTGTCGAATAGAGGATCAGACGCGGCAGTGGCGAACGCGGCGCGGGCCCACCCGCTCACCTCGCCACGTCGAGGGCGATGACTCCGGGGATGACACTGATGACCGTCGGCGGGCTCTGGTACTGCTCCCGCAGCACCGAGATCGTCGCCACGACCGGCCCGCCGCCGGTGGTCACGCTCGCCTCGGTCTGCAACGATGCCGGATAGCCGGTACTGCTCGGACGTGTGCGCCAATGCCGCAGGTCGACGGTTCCGGTCTTCCCGGAGGCGAGGTTGCGCCAGCCGACCCGCAGATAGCGGTATTCGTACAGCGGGTAATGCGGTGCGACGTTGCGGACGGTGAAGGTGACCGCCGCCGGGGGCGGCGGGAACTGCAGGGTGCGGGGACTCTGCGAGGCCGTGACGGTGATCTGCCGGAACGACCCGCCCGGGACATCGGCCGGCGGAATCTCCAGGCCGCCGGTGGCCGGGAGATGGAAACTCAGCCCGCTCGATACGGTGGCCGCCGGTGCTGCCGCCGCGACGGACGGGACGGCAGCCACCGCTCCGGCGGTGAGGAACGTTGCCACGGCGGTACATACCCGCGATATCGAAAGATCTCGCGGCTTTGAAAGATCTTGCGGCGTCGAAAGTCCTCGTGGCATTGAAAGTCCTCGTGGCATTGAAAGTCCTCGGTGTCTTGGGGATCGGCGCCCGGCCGGGTACACGCCCCGAACCGGATGCCACATGCCCTCGGTGCCCGATGTTGTGGTCCCGTTAACCTCCTTACCTGTCTTCGGCGGGTGCGTCAACAGGCCGATCAGCCGTCGGCGCCCGTCACCAGCACCTAATTGCCTTCATTGTCTTCCCTTCGTTGTGAGGTTCACCGACACTGATGCGCCGGACTTTTCGAGGACTTCCGCGGGCTGCACCCCGGGAGCCAGTTCCACCAGGGACAAGCCGTCCCCGGTCACATCGAGTACCCCGAGGTCGGTGATGATCCGGTCCACGACCCTGCGGCCGGTGAGTGGCAAGGTGTTCTCCCGCAGCAGTTTCGGTGACCCGTCGCGGGCCACGTGCTCCATCACGACGATGACCTTCCGCGCGCCGTGGACCAGGTCCATCGCGCCGCCCATTCCCTTGACGAGCTTGCCGGGCACCACCCAGTTGCTGAGATCGCCCCGTTCGCTGACCTGCATGCCGCCGAGGATCGCGATGTCGATGCGGCCGGACCGGATCATCGCGAAGCTGGCCGCGGAGTCGAAGAAGCTGGCGCCGTCGAGTACCGTCACCGTCTCTTTGCCGGCGTTGATGAGATCCGGATCCTCTTCGCCGTCAAACGGATACGGGCCGAGGCCCAGGATGCCGTTCTCGGACTGCAGGACGATGTGCAGATCCGCAGGGACGAATCCGGGAACCATTGTGGGCAAACCGATCCCGAGGTTCACGTAGTCGCCGTCGTGCAGTTCGGCCGCAGCCCTCGCGGCCATCTCGTCTCGTGTCCAGGCCATCACGCGGCACCTTCCCGTATCGCCGAGTCGTCGTGCGTCCGCACCGTCCGGCGTTCGATGCCCTTGCCCGCCACGTCGTGGACCGACAAGGGCAGGATCTGATTGACGTACACGCCGGGAAGGTGGATGTCGTCGGGGTCGAGCACACCCGGCTCCACCACGTCCTCGACCTCGGCGATGGTCACCTTCGCCGCCATCGCGCACATCGGGTTGAAGTTGCGGGCCGCCTTGCGGAACAGCAGGTTTCCGTGCCGGTCTCCCTTCCAGGCCCGGATGAGTGCGACGTCCGGGTAGAGTGCGTGCTCAAGGACGAAGTCCCGTTCGGTACCGCGCCAGTCGAAGCGCTCCACGCGTTTGGGCGCCGAGGCCACGGCCACTGAACCGTCGGCGGCGTACCTGATCGGCAGCCCGCCCTCGGCGACGACGGTACCGACGCCGCTCTGGGTGAAGAACGCCGCTATCCCGGCGCCCCCGGCGCGCAGCCGCTCGGCGAGGGTTCCCTGCGGGTTCAGTTCGATCTCGATCTCCCCGGCCAGGTACTGCCGTTCGAGTTCCTTGTTCTCGCCGACATATGAGGCGATGAGCTTGCGG
Source organism: Gordonia pseudamarae (assembly GCF_025273675.1). NCBI lineage: Bacteria > Bacillati > Actinomycetota > Actinomycetes > Mycobacteriales > Gordoniaceae > Gordonia > Gordonia pseudamarae. The sequence continues at coordinate 574,515 of NZ_CP045809.1, forward strand.
ATCTGCCGGTTCTCCAGCAGCAGCGAGTTGCCCACCCCGGCGATGCCGCAGTTGTTGGAGATGACCGTGAGGTCGCCGCTTCCCCGGCCGGCCAGGGCCGCCAGCAGCACGGTCGGGATGCCGCACACGCCGAAACCGCCGGTCGCGATGGTCATCGAATCCTCGACCACCCGCACTGCGGCGGCGGCGCTCGATACTTCCTTGTCCATATGTTCTTCCTTCACGCCAGATGCTTGAGCTTGTCGAGCACGACCTCGGGGTTCGCCTGCGCGGGAATTCTGGTCAGCACGATGTCGGTTTCGGGGACCGCCGAACCGCCGGACCAGAATTCGGCCGGCAGAATGCCGATGGTGGTGTCGGTGCCGGTGTCGACCCGGTCGGTGTAGCGCATCACGACCGACCAGCCGAAGTGTTGGGCCACGTTGGTGATCGAGGTGTATTCGGCGAGCGCCTCGGTCAGGCCGTCCGGTGTCTCTACGGCGTCCAGGACGACCGCGGCCACCGGCAGCGTCCCGAGCTGGCCGAGCCATTCGGCGACATACATCGAGGCCCCGTCCGCGTTGTCGGCGTCGATCTCCTCGATCGGCGTACCCGCGACCTCGTGTGCCCAGGCCAGCCAGGTTCCCGGTGAGGGCACCCGCAGGATCAGGCGCCGGCGGGTCGTGTCGGCGACCGTGGCGACGGCCTTGACCAACTGTTGCACCAGTTCCGGGTCGCCGAGCAGGGTGCGCAGCGCGTAGCCCGCGCGGCTTCGGGCACCCATGTCGGTGACGATGTCCGGTCGCGAATCCAGTTGGGCGCGTTGCCAGCGCTGGACGTCGACCCACGTGGCGTCGGCGTTGAGCAGCGCCTGAACCTGGCCGAAATATCCTGCCAGGGACGCGATGTCGGTCCACGGCGGCGAGGATCCCTGGCCGATCACCGTGGTCGCGTAATCGGTGTCGTCGATGATGAGGGGGCGGCTGCGTCCGCTCGGGGGTGCGGCGGCGAGCGAGATGAGGCTCATGGGGGTGTCCTTGGCTGGCGAAATCGGGGGCCGGAGAAATCGGGTGCCGGCGGGAATTCGGGTGGACGTGTACCCGGGGACGCGGTGGCATCCCCGGGTACACGCTGAGTCAGCGGAGTCTGCTGACCTTCTCGCCGTGCTTGGCTTCAAGCTCGGCGATGCGCTTCTCGAGTTTCGAGATCTTGACCTCACGACGGTCGGGGATGTTGATGATCGGCAGTTCGGCCAGCGGCGCGGTCACCCGCTCCGGTCCGTCGATCCCGAACACCGTCGCGGTCAGTTCGTCGGTGTCCGATCCCCAGGAGCCGTAGTAGAGAAGGTCCTTCGGGGGTTCGGGCGTGACGAACCCGGCGCAGAACTCGGCGAAGGGCTTGCCGCGCTTGAGGCGCGCCTTGCGTGCGGCGGCGCGGGCCTTGTCGGTCGCCGCGATGTCGAGGCGGAAGGTCGCCGGGTCGTAGTGCACCGCGAAGATGTCCTCGGCGACCTTGCGGCTGATGCGGCCGAGTTCGGCGTCGGCGACAACCGACTCGGGTGCTCGCTCCAGCGGATCACCATAGCCGCCGCCGGCGCCCTGGCTGATCATGTACAGCTCGCCGTCCTTGGCCCGGTCGAACTGCAGTCCCATGTGATAGGTCGAGTACTGACCGTCGGCGAAGGGCTGCTCGTTCATGATCTTCTCGATCGACAGGTCGAACGTCTTGTTGTCGCGGCGGAAGTGCTCGTAGACGTTGGTGCCCTTGACCATCGCCAGTGGGTAGGTGCCGCAGCCGTAGCCGCCGTACATCCCGTAGATGGAGGAGAACTTGGCGCCCGAGGTGACCGTCATGAATCCCCACTCCGGGGTGCCCTCGGCCGCGACGATCATCTCGTAGCCCATGCCGCCGTTGAACTTTCCGAAGCCCATGTTGTCACGGACCAGTCGCTTGGCCACCAGCTGCATGAACGGGACCTCTTCCTCCATCACCTCCTGCTCGGCGGTGTCGGCCATCGCGCAGAACAGCGGGGACACGGCGTCCTCGCCGTCGCGGAACGGCTTTGCGCCACCGGGCATCCCGTTGAGGTCGGCGCAGAGGTTGCCCACCATGTCGCCGTGCTGGGTGATGCCGCCCCACAGGAACGTGTTGATCTGGTTGAACCAGTTGGCGACGACATTGCTGTACTTGTTCGGCGTCGAGAACGAGATGCGGCTGTAGAGCGCCTGCATCATCGAGAACCCGCGGAAAGAGGCCTGCAGCGACTGTCCCATCGGGGCGTCGTAGGAGGCGTCGGCCCAGGTGCCCTCGTCGGAGATGATCTCGATGCAGCTCATCGCGGCCGTGCACCGCGGCAGATCCGGCCACCAGAATGCCAGGATCGCCTGCATCATCATCGATTTCACCGAACACAAGGGTGAGTTGATCGCGCGGTTGCGGATCTCGGGTCCGGTGCCACGAAGATCCACGGTCATGTGATCACCCTTGATGGTGACCTCGCACGCGATCTTGATGAGGATGTTCTCCTTGAGCGTGCTGTCCATGAACTGATCGAAACGGTAGGTGCCGTCGGGCAGTTCGGCGATCCGCCGGCGCACCTCGGCGTCGACGTCCTCCACCGTGGTGCGCAGCGCGGCCACGAACGTGTCCACCCCCACCTCGTCGATCACCTTGTCGACGCGCTCCATGATCTTGCGGACAGCGGTGATCTTCACCTTGAGGTCGGCGAGCTGCAGTTTGGGATCGCGCACCGAATGCTGAAGGAAGGTCAGCAGATCCCGGCGCAGGTGGCCGCGTTCGACGATCTTGAACGGGCTCATCCGCAGGCCGTCATCGAACGGGGTCTCCGAGCCCGACGGCATGCCGCCCGGCTCACAGGCGCCGTTCTCGCCCTCGTGGATGGTCGCGGCCACCCAGGCGATGATCTGGTCGTCACGGATGATCGGCATGATCATCGACTGATCGGTGTTGTGCACGTTGCCGTATCGGGCATCGTTGTGGATGAAGCCGTCACCGGGGTGTACGCCGACGGTCGGCTCGTCCTTCCAGTACTTCATGATGTAGCGGATCGGGTGGTGCAGGATCGCGCTGAAGGCGATGACGCCGTGGCAGGACAGGTAGGAGACGTCACCGGCGGCGGTGTAGATGGCGGTCGTGAGGTCGCCCCACTTGGCGCCGGGTGCCGCGCCCTGCGCCTCGCACATCTCGTAGCCCTCGTCGAGTGCGCCGGCGATGCGCTTGCGGATGCGCTCGACCTCGAGCCGGTCGATGCCCGCGGCGATGGCGATCTCTTCGTGGTCGGTGCGCGCGGAGATGCTGTGATCGCGCATGATGTCGGGGTCGGGCCCCAGGAACAGGGTGGTCTCGTCCATGAACTTGTCCACCCACTCCTGCTCTTCGGGAGTGAGGGGAGTGACGGGACGTTCGTTGATTGCGGTCATTGTGTGTCCTTCGTTGGTGGGCGGGTCAGTCCTGGAGGAACCAGACCGCGCCCTGCTTGGTCGGTTCCAGACGCCACGTGGGCTCGACGAGGAATGTGGTGGTCTCGGTGGTCACGATGGCCGGGCCGGGAATGACCCGATCGGCGGTGAGGGCCGCGTCGTTGTAGACGGGGGTGTCGATGGCCTTGTCGTGGCCGATGAAGTACGCCTTGCGATGGCCCACCGGATCCGGCACGGTACGTTCCCCGCCGCTTTCCAGCGCGTCGAAGTTGACCACGTCGCCGTCGACGAAGGCGGCCACGCGCACGGTGTTGCAACGGATCCCGGCCTCCGGCGCGGCCGACGCGGCGCCGAATCGGTGACTGTACACGTCGCCGAAGGTCTTGATGATGTCCAGTACGTCGCCGACGCCCGACACCCGGGTCAGGTCCTCGAGCGCGACGGCCTGGGTGAGAAGCTGGTTGCCGTAACGCATGTCGAGTTCCAGCCGGAACTTGACGTCGTCGCCGGCGAACCCCTGCCGGACCAGGTCCTCGCGCCCCTTGGCCTCCAGGTCCTCGATCACCGCGTTGATCTCCGCGTAGTCGTCGTACAGGGCGCGGGTGGTGGCGTTGTACAGGGTGACGTGTACGCCGCGCTCGTGGAAATGCAACTGCCGCATGTTGCCCGCGCCGCAGGCCGAGAACACCGATGAGAATGGCGGTGCCAGAACGCGTTTGATTCCGGCGTGGCGGGCGATGCCGCAGGCGTGCAGCGGGCCGTTGCCGCCGTAGGCGAGCATGGTGAAGTCCTCGGGCAGGTAGCCGCGCACGCGCAGTTCCTTGCCGATGCCGATCGCCATCTGCTCGTCGACGCCGTCCTTGATGACCCGGGCGACCTCGATGACGTCCATGTCGAGGTGATCGCACAGGTTTTCCTCGATGGCGAACCTGGCGCGCTTCGGGTTGAGCTTGATGTACCCGTTGGCGTAGTTGTCGGGATCGAAGTATCCGAGTACCAGGTCGGCGTCGGTGACCGTGGGCTTGAGACCACCCCGGTCGTAGCAGGCCGGACCCGGATTGGAGCCCGCCGACTGCGGACCGATCTTCACCGAGTTGTGGATGCGATCGTAGCCGGCGATCGAACCGCCACCGGCTCCGAGGGTGTCGAGGTGAACCATCGGCACCGACACCAGCCAGCGATCGATGGTGGGCAGGAAGTCATAGTGTTTCACACCGCCCTCGGGCACCAGGCCGATGTCGAAGGACGTGCCGCCCATGTCGGTGGAGATCAGGTTGCCGACCCCGGTCTCGTTCGAAAGGTGTTCGGCGGCACCGACACCGGCAATGGGTCCGGAGTGGATGGTTTGCAGCGCGTCCGTCGAGTTCATCTGCGCCATGCCGCCGGAGTTGTGGATCACCAGCATCGGTCGGTCATAGCCGAAGTCGCGCAGGTTGTTCGACAGCTGCGACAGCGCGTGGAACATGATCGAGTGCAGATATCCGTCGACGATGGTGGAGGTGGCTCGCACATACTCGCCCTTGCGGCCGGAGACCTGGTGTCCCAGCAGGACCGGGATGGCGCCGAGCTCGTGCGGCGGGAACTCGTCGAGGATGATCTCCTGGATCGCCAGCTCGTGTTCGGGGTTCTCGGTCGCGTTGGTCAACGACACCACGATGGCCTCGGCGCCGGCGTCGACCAGTTCGCGCACGACCTTGCGGACATCGTCGGGATCGATTCGGGCGACGATCTTTCCGGCCGAGTTGATGCGTTCCTTGACCGATCGGATGAGCGAGCGTGCGACCAGCGGCTCGGGACGTTCGGCGGCCGGCAGGTTCTGCTGCATCGAGTAGTCCAGGCCCTCGCCGTAGCCGCGGCCACGCGAGAGCGGGATGGTGTCCTCGAAGCCGTGCGTCACGATGGCCGCCACCTTGGGGCCGTTGCGCTCGATGAGCGCGTTGGTGCCCAGGGTGGTGGCATAGCGGACCGAGTCGACCTCGGAGAGGACGGTCGAGCGGTCGAGTCCGGCCCGCTTGCAGGCGAGATCGAGTGCCTCGTTGAATCCGAGCGCGAGATTGTGGTGGGTGGTCAGCGCCTTGGCGTCGACGTAGATGTCGTCCCAGACGAAAAAGCAGTCGGTGAAGGTACCACCGATGTCAACGGAGATGCGTTTCATGAATTGGCTCCTGGGGGAATGCGGTCGCGGCGGACCGGATCATCGAATGTGGCCTGCGGCTTTGAGTTCTGCGGTGTACTTCTGCGCGTCCTCGCCGGGCCCGTAGTTGTGGACCTCCTCGGCGTCGACGCCACGCTCTTCCCACTGCGCGCGCAGCGCGGGGATGTCGATGATCATGTCGATGGCCGGCGGGTGGCCCGGCGGCAGGTATTCGACCTCGATCTGCGTCGCGCAGCCGGGGCAGTAGTACTCGACGATGCGGCAGTATCCCGGGTCGGGACTGAAGGTGTACTCGTACCGTTCGGGATCGATGATCGGCTGGTGGATCTCGCGCGGATCACGGTCGTAGGCGAGGGTTCCGGGCTTGTAGTTGCCGTGCGCCGAGCCCATGTCGTGGGTGCACACGCGGCACAGCCAGCGTTCGGTCTCGAGGTCGATCGACAGGTATTCGGTCATGGGCACTCGCATGAGAGCCCTCCTTTCGGATGGGTGGGTGGGCCGCGTCAGTGGTGGTCGGACAGGAGCAGGTCGCCGGCGGCGGTGACCTGGAAGTACCAGCCGGGCAGCACGCGCGCGGTGAAGAACGGGCCCTCGATGATCGCCGGGCCCTCACCGACGTGGCCGGGGCTCAGGTCGTCGAGGACGTGGACGGCGACCTCGTCGACCCGCTCGGCCGACGAACGCACCGCGCGGGTGCCCGACGACGGGGCCGCGGCCACGGTGACCGCACGGTCGGCGTCGAGCTCGGGGTGCGGCAGACGGGCGGTGACAGTCAGTTCCAGCGACAGCGCGTGTCCGGGGTACTCGACCTCGTCGCCGTCGGTGTAGGGGATCCGGCTTGCTGATCCGTCGTCGAGGTTCTCCAGGACGAGCTGCCAGTCGGTGTCGCAGTCGGTGAGCGCGTATCCCTCCTGGAACATGTCGCGTTCGGCGCGGGCGGCGAGGCCGGCGTACGCCTGCGTCGCGGCCGCCGGGGTCGCCTCGTTGAGGATGACCTCGTAGGTTTTGCCGATGTCGGAGAACGCGATACCGAAGGCGGAGAACACCGCCGCGGTGCGGGGGATCAGGACGCGCCGGACTCCGGCGAGCCGGGCCGCGCCCGCCGCGCTCATGGGTCCGGCGCCGCCGAAGGCGAGCAGCGTGGTGTCGGGTTCGACCCAGCGTTCGAAGGCGCCGGCCAGCGCGGTGAAGTACGCGTTCTCCATCCGCACGAGAGCCTCTTCGAGGCTGACGCCGAGCGGTCGGGCGACGGTCTCGGTGATGACGGCACGAGAGCGCTCGGGGTCGAGGGTGAAGGTGCCGTCGAGGTAGGTGTCGGGGTCGAGCACGCCGAGCAGCAGGTTGACGTCGGTGATGGTGGCCTGCTTGCCGCCGAACCCGAAGCAGGCGGGCCCGGGTGCGGCGCCGACGGATTGGGGACCGACGGTGATCCGGCCGTCGACGACCTCGATCACCGACGAGCCGCCGACACCGGTCGACCCGACATCGCTCATGGCGTAGGAGATGTCGACGCCTTCGATGGCGCCGCGCTCACGGACCAGGACCTGGTTGTCGCCGACGACGCCGACATCGGTGGTGGTGCCGCCGATGTCCATCATGAGCGCGTGGCGCAGGCCGTACACCTTGGCCAGGGCTGCGGTGCCCTCCAGTCCGCCGCGCGGGCCCGAGGAGTAGGTCTTGAGCGCGATCGACTTGGCCACGCGCGAGGACGCGCCGTCGTTGCGGTAGACCAGCAGCGGGTTGGCGACCTTGTACTCCTTGAGACGCCGCTCGGCGCCGTAGAGGAAGCGTTCCATCGTGGGGTGCAGGAAGGCGTTGATCACGCACGACCAGGTGCGGCGGGCGGCGTCGCGATCGCCGGCGAGTTCCCAGCTGTAGATGAGCGGGACCGAACCGAGCAGGTGGCGCGGAAATTTGCGCAGCAGGATGTGACGCAGGGTGTGCTCCTGGTCGGGGTCGGACCCGACGATGACCACACGAGCGGCGCCGAGCGTGGTGAGCCGGTTGACCAGCTGTACCGCGTCGAATTCCAGGTCGGCGGAGTTGGGGTCGACGACCAGGAAGCGGTCACCGATGACACCGTTGCGCAGCTTCTCCGCGGCGGGTGTGGTCACCATCCGATCGGCGAGGTCGGCGATGGTGGTGACCACACCGATCATCGGTCCCTTGCGCTCCACCAGGGCGTTGGTGCCCTGGGTCGTGGAGTAGCGGATGTGCTGGGCCTGATGCAGCAGGCGGGTCAGGTCGGCGTCGCCGTAGAGCTTCGCCGAGGCCTTCTCGATGCCGGCGAACAGGCATTCGGACAGGTCATGCGGGGTGGTCAGAGTCTTGGTGAAGCTGAGCTCGGTGCCATCCCACACGCAGATATCGGTGAGCGTGCCACCGTTGTCGATGTTGATGAGGGTTTCCATGCCGGTCCATTCGTGAGACTTTCGGGGCGTTCGCAAGTGGCCTGCGCCACATTCGCCTCATAAGACTGACTCCCGTCCCGGGGCGTCGAGGTGTCCCACGATGAGACACCGAGGGCCTTGGATTGTGACCCATGTCTCGTTCACTATGTGTGAGTACACGTCGCGCCCGTGTCTGTGCCGAGGTCGACGAATGAACGGCGAGAGGCGGAAGACAAACATGCCCAATACCGACAATCGACTGCTGCGCGTGGCCGCCGCACGAGCCGATTTCCTGGAATCAGGCTCGCAGGGGGCGGCCGGCGTGGGCGATATCGTTGTCGCGTCGTGGGAGCGCAGTCATGCCGCCGGGGTCGATGTCGCCGCCGCGCACAGCACCTTCACCGACGGGATCGACACCGGGTCGTTGCTGGTCAGATGTGCCCGCCCGGTACTGGAACAACTCACCAGCGACACCGTGGACATGCCACTGGTGATCGCGCTGACCGACAGCCACGCCCGGGTGGTTCAGCGCGTCGACGCCTCGGTGGCGGTCGGGCGCCTGCTCGAACGCGTCGACTTCGCGCCCGGATTCACCTACGCCGAATCGACGATGGGCACCAACGGGGTGGGTACCGTGTTCGAGGCCGGGCAGCCGGTGAGTGTGGTGGGGCCCGAACATTTCACCGAGCATCTGCAGCAGTTCGCCTGTACCGGTGCGCCGATCATCGACCCGATGACCCGGCGCATCGAAGGTGTACTGGACATCTCGACGCTCAGCCACACGTGGAGCCCGATCATGCACGCGCTGGTCAAGAGTGCGGCCAAGGACATCGCGCAGAACCTGCTGCTCGATCGCAGCCAGGCGCAGCAGGCGATCTTCGCGACCTACCTGCGGGAATCCGTGCGCACCACCAAGAACGCCGTCTTCGCGTTCGGCGGGTCGGTATTCATGGCCAATGACATCGCGCAGGCATGGTTCGACACGGCCCAGCAGAAGGTGCTGCGTGAACACGCCGCGTTCCTGATGACCCGCAAGGACCGGATCAGCGACACCGTCCCGCTGGGCGACGGCAGGCACGTGCACATCACCGGAACCCGCATCATGACCGGCGCCGACGTGGCCGGGATGGTGGTGATCGCCGAGATCGTCGCCGGACGCAGGGCCGGAATGTCGGTGGACTTCGCCGATCACCACCTGCCCGAGATCGGCGTGACCACACAGGCGACGTCGTCGATCATCGACGACCTGTCGCGCCCGCGCGAGACCATCGTCTCCGGACGTTCCCCCGCCTGGCTGAGCGCGTGCCGGGAATTGCGTACCGCACTGGCCGAGCACACTCCCACGATCGTCGTCGGCGAGACCGGCGCCGGAAAGTTCACCCTGGTCACCGAGCTGTTCCACGCGCTGTTCGACGACGCCCGCAGCATCAGTGTCGACGCCGAAGAATTTGCCGCGCACTATGATTCGGCGGAAGTGGAGAAGCTCATCAATCCGGGTTCGGCGCCGACGCTCTACATCCTGCGCAACATCGACCAATGCACCACCGATGCCGCCGAGCAGGCCGAGCGGTTTCTCACCACGCTCGACGGCGTCGACGGGCCGGTCTGGTACATCGCGACGCTCTCGGACTCGGCCCTCGACTCCGACCTGCCCTTCCGGCAGATGCTCGGACACTTCGGTGCCTCGGTCAACATCCCGCCGCTGCGCTTTCGCACCGACGACATCGATCAGGTGACGGCGTCGCTGCTGCGATTACTCGCCCCCGAGCGCAAGGTGCGGATCAGCCCGGAGGCGCGTCGGGTCATCAACCGGTATTCGTGGCCGCGCAACGTGTCCCAGTTGCACGAAGCCCTCGTTCACGCGCTCCGCCGACGCCCGGTCGGCGAGATCCAGGCGAGTGATCTGCCCGGCTACTGCCAGAGCTTCGCGCAGCGGACCCTGACCCCGGTGGAATCGGCCGAACGCGACCTGATCGTCTCGGCGCTGCGGGCCAACGACGGAAATCGTTCCGCCGCAGCGGAACAGCTCGGTATGGCGCGATCGAGCCTGTACCGCAAACTCCGCACGTACGGGATCGCCGGCTGATCGGGGTCGTGTCACGCTGGGGCAGTGTGCCGCAGTGAGACATCCATAGTGTGGCCTGGGTAGCCTCTACCGGTCAACGTGTCCGGTCGCGCAGACGACATGCAACTGCCCGACGCCCGACTCGGCCTGATCCACAACATGGGTGGCCTCGCAGTCGCCAACCACGTCACGATTCTCGGCGCACCCGGCTGACGTTGGGTCCGGCGAGCCCAGAAGCACGAACTCTCCTGGTCGATTGCCTCCTGACCAGGAGAGTTGTCGGAGCCGATGACGGGAATCGAACCCGCGTATTCAGCTTGGGAAGCTGATGTTCTGCCATTGAACTACATCGGCGTGCGCCGCGAGACGCAAGACACAGAGTAGCAAGCCCACGGGCGGCGCGAGCAGGGGGTACCCCTGGGTGGGACGTCCGTACCTTGTCGTTCGCCGGGCGTTCACAATCTCGCCGCATGCCGCACAATGGTCGCTTATGGCGATAGTGGCGGCGGTACTCCTGATTGCGACCCTGGTGGTGATGACCAGCGGCCGGGTTCCGGCCGTGTTGGCGCTGATCGTGGCGTTGATGCTGGCCGGTGTCATCGGGATCGCGACACCGGCCCAGTTGCTGGGCGGTCTGAGCAACAGCGGTGTCGTCACCATCGCGGCGATGCTGGTTATCGCGAAGGGCGTGTTATCGACGGGCGTGGTATCGCGGGTGACGTTCAGGCTCCTGTCGGAGGTGTCGAGCCCCACCCGGATGCTGGTGCGGCTCATTCCGCCCGTCGGGGTGATCTCCTCGCTGATCAACACCACACCGATCGTCGCGATGCTGATCCCGGCGACCAAGGAAGTACAACAGCGCGCGGGCATCCCTGCCCGCAGCGTGCTGCTCCCGGTGGCACATGCGACGACCCTGGCGGGGTCGACGACGCTGATCGGAACCAGTTCCAACCTGATCATCGCCGGATTCGCGGCGTCGGCCGGGGTGCACCTCAACATGTTCTCGTTCGTGCCGATCGCGCTGCCCGTCGCACTCGTCGGCTGGCTGGCGGTGATCCTGCTGTCCCGCCGGCTGCTGACGGGCCGCCCCCGGAACAAAGAACGTGAGCTGGCCTGGCGTGCGGAGATCCCCGTCTCCGGGAACGCGGTCGGTATCGGCCGTTCGGCCATGCAGATCGGCATGCACAAGACCGCCGAGTTCGAACTGATCGAGATTCGGCGCTGGGGCCAGCCGGTGGACGTCGACAGCCCCATCGAGGGCGGCGACCTGCTGGTGTACCGGGCCACCGAACTCGGTGTCCGGATGTTGTGGGGTTCGCCGCGCTTCGGGCTGGCACCGCTGCGCCTGTTCGCCGTCACCATCGGCACCGAGAACCCGGGCACCGTCCGCGACCTGCAGGACGACGAGGATCTGCTGGTGGTGGCCGCCGAAACCCACCGACGCTTCCGCGACACGCCCGCCCGGCCGGGCACCGTGTGTTACGTGTCCGTCGCCTCCAGCGAGGTGCTGGAGAAACACGAGTTCGTGAGCCTGTGGCAGAACGTCGCCGGCAAGGCGCCGCAACCGGGCAAGACCTGGGTGGCGATGAGCATCCTCGTCGGCGTCATCGTCGCCGCCAGCTTCAGTCTCGTCGACGTCTCGCTGGCCGCGGGCTGCGGCGCGACGCTGATGGTGCTCGGTGGCGTGCTCACCCCCCGTTCGGCGGTCCGGGCCCTGGACTGGAACATTCTGGCGATCATCGCCGGCTCCATCGGTCTCGGTGTGATCGTGGTGGAAAGCGGCCTCGCCGAACACATATCCGACGCGATCCTGTCACTGGGCTCGGGCAACGTGGCGCTGATAGTCGCAGTCCTGGCCATCGGGACCACCGTGCTCACCAACGCCGTCACCAACGCCGCCGCGGCCAGTATCCTCACCCCGGTGGCGCTCACGATCGCGGCGGCGGCCGACCTGAGCCCGGTGCTGCTGCTGACGCTGATCGGTACCTGCATCTCGTTCACGTTCATCAACCCGTACAGCCACCAGTCCAACCTGATGGTGATGGAACCGGGCAAGTACACCACCGGGACCTTCGTGCGTTTCGGTATCCCGATCACCCTGATCTGCCTGGTGACGGTGTTCCTGGTCGCCTGGCCGCTGCTCGCCTACTGGGATTGAGGGCAGGGGCCCGACCGACAGTCGCCCGGTACCCGCTGACCCGAGTCCTACCGGCCCAGGTAGGACTTCATGTCGAAGAGCGACTCGACGGGGGCGATGAACTCCGCGAGCCTGTCCGCGGTGTCCCCTGCGCCACAGCCGGTAACGGTCAGATCCTTGACGACGTCGCCGTCGGCGGTGATCTTGACACTCGTCGTGCCGGCACCCGCACACGGTGTGGTCTGCGGTGAGGCATCGGGAAGTGAACCGACGCCGTCGACCAGCTTCTGCCACACCTCGTCGTCGACGGGTGTGGTGTCGGTGACCTCCGGGGTGGCCTGCCCCGACAACGATCCGTAGCCACCGAGGGTGAGCGTGGCGACGCCGTCGGCGACGACGATCTGATACTCCTTGTGCGAAGCCGGTGGCGTCGAACCGTCCTCGTGCGTGTAGGCGATCAGCGTCGAGGATCGTTCGAGATCGACGGCGTCGTCGGAGGAACCGCAGGCGGTGACCATCATCGCGGACATACCGAGCACGGCGCACATCGTCAGCGACCGGAGAGCGTTCATACGGCCACCCTACGACCGGGCAGTGCCGCCGTTCTGGACGATGGTCCGATAACCTCACTAACGTGCTGCTTTCCGACCGCGACATCCGAGCCGAACTCGCCGAGGGCCGCCTGGCGGTCGAACCGTTCGACGAGCAGCTGGTACAGCCCTCGAGTATCGATGTGCGGCTCGACAGCCTGTTCCGGGTGTTCAACAACACCCGCTACACCCATATCGACCCGGCGCAACGTCAGGACGAGCTGACCAGTCTCGTCGAACCGGGTGACGGGGAGCCGTTCGTGCTGCACCCGGGCGAGTTCGTGCTCGGCTCGACACTGGAGGTGTGCACGCTGCCCGACTATCTCGCGGGCCGGCTGGAAGGCAAGTCGTCGCTGGGCAGGCTCGGTCTGCTCACCCACTCGACGGCGGGATTCATCGACCCCGGATTCTCGGGCCACATCACCCTGGAACTGTCCAACGTGGCCAACCTCCCGATCACCCTGTGGCCGGGGATGAAGATCGGCCAGCTGTGCCTGTTGCGGCTGACCAGCCCCGCGCAGAACCCGTACGGCAGCGCCGCGGTCGGCTCGAAGTATCAGGGCCAGCGGGGGCCGACACCGTCGAAGGCCTACCTGAACTTCTCGTAGCCGGCCGAACCCGGTCGTGGCTCCCGAATCAGGGTGAGTCGGTGGGGTCGGGGGTCGCTGGAGACTGCCCCCGCGATCACAGGTCGACGGTGAGATTTCCTTCGGTGCAACGCGATACGCAGGTCAAGAACTGGCCGTCGGCCCGCTCCGGCGCGGTGAGCAGGGTGTCCCGGTGGTCGGGCTCGCCGTCGAGCACACGGAGCCTGCACGTCCCGCAGAACCCCTGCCGGCACGAATACGGCACCGACGGCGCGACTGTGCGGAGTGCGGCCAGTGCCGTCTCGTCGGCGGCCACCGCCACCCGCCGGCCGGTCGAGGCCAGGGTGATGGTGAACGGTGCGCCGTCGACGACGGGCGGCGGGCTGAACCGTTCGTAGTGCAGCTCCACATCGCCCCGATCGGCGAGGTGACGGCGCAGACCCGCCAACATCGGTACCGGACCGCAGGCGTACACGGCGAGCCCTGCCGGGGTTCGGCCGGTGGCCGGGTCGATCCCGGTGAGCTCGGCCATCGTCGGCAGGCCGTGCTCGTCGTCGGCGCGAATGGTGACCCGGTCGCCGTGACGGGACACCTCCTCGACGAAGGGGATCGAGTCGAGGGTGCGGCCGGTATAGATCATCGACCAGTCCAGACCGTGCCGCTCGGCGGCGGCGAGCATCGGCAGGATCGGGGTGATCCCGATCCCCGCGGCGATGAACCGCACCGAACGCGCCGACGACCCGTACCCCGGCATCGACAGTGGGAAGGCATTGCGGGGACCCTTGATCCGCAGCTCGTCGCCCACCCGCAGGTCGTCGTGGACCTCGATGGAGCCGCCACCGCCGCCGGGGATGCGCCGAACGGCGATCCGGTAGGTGCTGCGGTCGGCGGGGTCGCCGCACAGCGAGTACTCGCGCATCCGTCCCGACGGCAACAGCAGGTCGAGGTGGGCCCCGACATACCAGCGCGGCAGCGGCCCGCCGTCCGGTGCGGCGAACGTCAACGCGACGACGTTCTCGTCCTTGGCGACCACCGCGCGGTCGATGATCCGCACGGTGGTGACACCGTCATCGATCGGTGTGGTGTGCAGCGAGGACAGCCGGCCCCAGAACGGCCACCACCGCTTGCCCAGCCACGCGCCCGCCGCCATCAGCGGGTCGTGCCGGTACTTGCCGTACAGGTCGGGCGGCGGTGCGGTGAGGTCGCGGTTGTGCAGCCCGGCGCCGGTGGCCATCAGGGTGCCCGCCGCGCGGCCGGCGACGATGCCAGATAGGCGACAGCCTGTGCGGTGCTGCCGATCTCGTCGGGGTAGAAGCCGGGACGGAAGTAGCTGAACGACTGATACGCGGTCGCGAACATGTTGGGCATCACCGTGGCCCGCACGCCCCGCCAGATCGCCAGGGAACGCTGGAATCTGTTCAGTGACAACGTTTGGTCCTGGGCCATGATGAACACGAAGCCGCGCCGGATGAGCAGCAGGAGCAGTGGTGTGACGACGAGCATCGCCCTGGCCCGCCGGAAGTATCCGTCGGCGAAGTAGGTGGCGACATCGTGTGCCACACAACGATGTTCCACCTCCTCGGCGCCGTGCCAGGTGAACATGTCCACCATGTTGGGGTCGGCGCCCACGTCGGTCCACCGGTTGTTGAGCGCGAAATCGCCGAGAATGGCGGTGAAGTGCTCGATGGCGGCGATCAGCCACAGCCGTTCGACGAGGTGCTTCTGCTGAGCCCGAGGATCGCTGCTGTCGGTCGGCGCGAGGATCTTGCGGAACACCCATTCCATCTGTAGCTGGTAGGGCCGGGGGTCGATCCCGTGTCGTTCGAGCACCTCCCACAACGCCTTGTCGTGGGTCTCGGCGTGCATCGCCTCCTGTCCGATGAAACCGCGCATGGCCGAGGCGAGTTCGGCATCCTTGACCAGAGGAAGCGCTTCGTTGAAGGTCCGTACGAACCATCGCTCGCCTTCGGGGAGCAGCATGTTCAGGACGCTGATGTAGTTGGCGCACACCGGATGGCCGGGAATCCAGTGCAACGGTGTGTCGGCCCAGTCGAACGAGACGTTGCGGGCGTGCAGTTCGACGGCGCCGGGGACGGTGTCGCCGCCCGTCGCGTCGTGTCCGGGCCGATCGGTGTGCCGGGCCCGCGTGGCCGGGAGCCCCGCACGATGTCCGCGCACGGTCGCCATCTGACGGATCCGGGGCACCCTGGTGGTGGATCGAATCGACATGTGTCCCTCTCAGCGAGCAACTTTTTGGCGGGCACCCAGACGTGACATCCAGGGTGCGAAACGATAGACGCGGTAACCGATCTTGGCCTCGGCGGTGACCGGTGCGACGGCCTTGTCGGCGACGATGGCCTTGACGATGTCGGCGGCCACCCGGTCGGGGGTGAAACCGCGCTTCTGATAGAAGCGGTCGAGTCGGTCACGCTGGGCTGCTTCGGTTTCCGCGTCGACACCGGCGATCGCCGTGGATCGCACGATGTTGGTGTCGACGATGCCGGGGCAGATGGCGCTCACGCCGATACGGTGTTCGGCGAGTTCGCCGCGCAGCGATTCGGAGAACATCAGCACGCCCGCCTTGGCGGCCGAGTAGACGCCGAGGTCGCGGGACGGGGTGAAGGCAGCCGCCGACGCGATGTTGACGATCTGTCCGCCGACCCCGCGCTCGACCATCTGCCTGCCGAACTCGCGGCTGCCGGTGATCACCCCACGCAGATCGATGGCCAGGAGTTTGTCGATCTGTTCGTCGGTGGCGGCCAGAGCCGAACCCGCCAGGGCGATCCCGGCGTTGTTGACGACGATGTCGGCCACGCCGTGGCGCTCGCGCACCTGTCCGGCGAACTCCGCGAAGGCGGCCGTATCGGCGACGTCGAGCCGGTAGGCGCTCGCCTGTACGCCGAAGCGTTTACTCTCGCGGACGGTCTCCTCGGCGGAGTCGAGGTCGAGGTCGGCCAGCACCAATTCGCAGCCCTGCTCTGCCAGTGCGTAGGCGGTCTCCCGGCCGATTCCGCTACCCGCACCGGTGATCACCGCCAGCTTTCCCGACAGTCGCCCGGGGGGTCCGAGAACCCGGAGCCGATCGAGTGATTCGCTCGTCGGGCCACTGATTCCCGCTCGGTCCCGGAAGAATTCGCGCGCGATATCGGCCAGGTAGTCGGGGTGGGTCAGCGGCAACCAGTGTCCGGTCGGGCTGTTGCGCCGCCAGAGCCGTTCGGCGAACCTGTGGGTGTCGTCGAAAATGGCGGGGCGCAAGGCGATGTCGCGTTCGTTGACAACCTCCAGCACTGGCACTTTGGTCGGCTGTGGATCAGGGTGGGCCAGCTTGGGCCGGATGTTGGCGCGGTACAGCCGCAGACCCGAGATCATGTCCTCACGCAGCGTCGGGCCGAATACGGCGTTCGCACGCGGGGTGCCCTCCACACGGTGCAGGAACTCGCGCCAGACCGTCTGCGAGCCGGTGGCTGTGAAGAACAACCGGGGCGCGACCGGAATCTGGAAGAACACCGTGTACGCCGACGAGCCGGTCTGCGCCATGGCACGGGCCAGATTTCGTGGCGTGGGCCGCCGCAGCCGTGCCCGTGCCCAGGAACCGAGCTGGTCGAGGCTGGGACCGGACACCGAGACGAACGAGGCGATGCGCTGCTCGGTGCCCGGCCGCGTGACGGCCTCCCACGTCATGACCGAACCCCAGTCGTGGGCGAGGACGTGCGCACCCCGGTCGGGACTGACGGCGTCGATCACCGCCAGCAGATCGTCGGCCATCTCGCCGAGTCGGTACGGCGCGTCACCGTCGGGTCGGTCACTGTCACCGAAACCGCGGCAGTCGTACGCGACGACGCGGAAGTCGTCGGCGAGCGCCGTCGCAACCCGGGTCCACAGGTGATGGGTGTCGGGCCAGCCGTGCACCAGCACGACCGTCGGGCGTGCGGCATCGGCTGCCGGTGCGTCCGCTTCGGCGCCCGTCGTCCCGGCCGGTTGTGGCTCGAAGACGGCCAGTCGGACAGCACCGTTGTGGACATCGTCCACCCTGCGCCATTGCACCATGCGGCTCTCCTGACTCCGGTCTATGAGTGGTATTCCTCACAGACAACCCGGAGTTGGACGTTACCACCGGTTACAGGTAAGTCGAAAGGTCTGCCGTCGGCAGGTGGTGTACCGGCCTACTGGCGGTACGACGACAGGAAGTTACCGATCCGTTCGATCGCCTCGGTCAGGTCCCGTGCCCACGGCAGCGTGACGATCCGGAAATGGTTGTGATCGGTCATGTTGAAGCCGGTACCCTGCACCACCAGGATCTTTTCCTGCAGCAGCAGATCCTGTACGAACAGCTCGTCGTTGTGGATCTCGTGCACATTCGGGTCCAGGGACGGGAAGGCGTAGAGCGCACCCATCGGCTTCACACAGCTCACACCGGGAATCTCGTTCAGCTTGTCCCAGGTGACATTGCGCTGTTCGTACAGGCGGCCTCCGGGCTGGATCAGCGCCTCGATGCTCTGATAGCCGCCGAGCGCCACCTGGATGGCGTGCTGCCCGGGAACATTCGCGCACAGCCGCGTCGAGGCGAGAATGCCCAGGCCCTCGATGAACCCGGCCGCGTGCTCCTTCGGGCCGGTCAGGACGAGCCAGCCGGCGCGGTAGCCGCACACCCGGTACGCCTTCGAAAGCCCGTTGAACGTCAAGCACAGCAGGTCCGGGGCCAGCGAGGCGATGTTGATGTGCTGGGCGTCGTCGTAGAGGATCTTGTCGTAGATCTCGTCGGCCAGGATCAACAGCGAGTGCTCCCGCGCCAGATCGACAAGCTGTTGCAGCACCTCCCGCGAGTACACCGCACCCGTCGGGTTGTTGGGGTTGATCACCACGATCGCCTTGGTGCGGTCGGTGATCTTGGCCGCGATATCGGCGATGTCGGGGTTCCAATTGTTGGCCTCGTCGCACTTGTAGTGCACCGGGCTACCGCCGGCCAGCGACGTCATCGCCGTCCACAGCGGATAGTCGGGGGCCGGGATCAGCACCTCGTCGCCGTCGTTGAGCAATGCCTGCATCGTCATCGTGATCAGCTCGGACACCCCGTTGCCCAGAATGACGTCATCGACGTCGAAGTACGGGAAGTCCGGGATGAGTTCGTACCGGGTCACCACCGCGCGCCGGGCCGACAGCACACCCGATGATTCGGAGTAGCCCTGCGAATAGGGCAGGGCGTGGATCATGTCGCGCATGATCACATCGGGGGCCTCGAAACCGAACAGCGCCGGATTGCCGATGTTCAGTTTGAGAATGCGATGACCCTCGGCCTCCAGCCGCGCCGCGTGCGCGTGTACCGGGCCCCTGATCTCGTAGCACACGTTCTGCAGCTTCTGCGACTGCTCCAGCGGCTTCAGATTCTGATTGAGGTGCGATACATGCGGTCTACTCACGAGTTCAATTGTGACAGCTCAAGGCAAGCCCGTTTCACGTCCCCGCGTCTTGAGTTGTGCCGAACGCAATCGTAGATCCGGAAGACCGCCCGCCGGCCGGTTGAGGTACGAGGAGCGCACGCGATGAGCCTCGGAACCCGGTGAGACGACAATGTCATCTCACCGGGTTCCGAGGCTCATCACCCAGCTGGTCTTCGTACCTCAACCGGCCGAGGGGTCAGCGGTGTCCGGGTCGCTTCTTTCCCGAGGCGATGCCGAAGCCCTTGGCCTTGGTCGCACCGGTCTCGGTGATGGTGCGGTCGGCGCCGTTCAGCGACGGCGTGGCGTCGGAAACCACGGTTTCGGGTTCAACCTTCTCGGGCTCGGCCGCTTCGGGCACATCACTGTCGGGCTCGGGCTCGGGCTCGGGTTCGGGCGCCGGGGCCGGAGCGGCCTTGGCGACGGAACCGACCTTGGCCGCACCCGGACGCTTCTTGCCCGCAGACATGCCGAAGCCCTTCGCCTTGGCCTCGGTCGCCTCGGTGACCGGAGCCTGCACGGCCTCGGCGACCTCGACCTCGGCCACGACTTCGGCGACCTCGACCTCGGCGACCACCGGTTCGTCCGCCTGCGGCGCCGCAGCCGCGGCGGGCTTGGGCGAGGGCTTGGCACCTGGCCGCTTCTTGCCCGCGGCCATCCCGAAGCCCTTGGCCTTGGCCTCCGTGGCCTCGGTCAACGCGGCGGCAGGAGTTTCGTCCGCCTCGACTGCGGCGACGACCGCTGCGGGAGTCTCCTCCGCGGCCGGTGCGGCTGCCGGCTTCGCGGCGGGCTTGGCGCCCGGCCGCTTCTTGCCGGCGGCCATGCCGAAGCCCTTGGCCTTGGCCGGTGCCGCCTCGGTGGTGGCCGCGACGGCCGGTGCCTCGGTGGTGGGTGTCTCGGTGGCGGGTGCTGCGGCGGCGGGGGCGGTGCTCTTGGCGGCGCCGGGCTTCTTCATGCCACTCTTCATGCCGAAGCCCTTCGCGGCGGGCTTCTTCTCCGTGGTGGTGGCCGCGGGTGCGGACTCGGCGGCAGCGGCGGCCGGCTTGGTGCCGGGCTTCTTCATGCCGCCCTTCATGCCGAAGCCCTTCGCGGCGGGCTTCTTATCCTCGGTGGTGGCCGCGGGTGCGGACTCGGCGGCAGCGGCGGCCGGCTTGGTGCCGGGCTTCTTCATGCCGCCCTTCATGCCGAAGCCCTTCGCAGCGGGCTTCCTATCCTCGGCGGGTGCGGCCTCGGCCGGGGCGGCGGCCTTCGTGGCACCGCCCGGCTTCTTCATGCCGCCCTTCATACCCAGGCCGACCTTGGGCTTGGCCGCGCCGCCGGAGGCGGCAGGTGCCTTGTCGACGACCTTCACCGGCTCGGGTTCGGGTTCCGGCTCGGGTTCGGGTGCCGGAGCCGACGGGAACAGGAACTTGCCGCCGCGCGTGATCTCGGTGGGTTCGCCGCGCTTGACCGATTCGAGCAGCATCTGCGCGACGTCGACGACCTCGATCTTGTCCTCGAGTTCGGTGCCCGCGGTGCGGGCGGTAACGCCGTCGGTGAGCATGACGCGGCAGAACGGGCAGCCGGTGGCGACCTTCTTGACCTCCTGCGGGGCGGTCTCCAGGACGCCGAGCGCCTCGTCGACGCGGTCGACGTTGATGCGCTTGCCGATCTGCTCCTCCATCCACATGCGGGCACCGCCGGCGCCGCAGCACATCGACCGTTCGCCGTGGCGCGGCATCTCGGTGAGGGTGGAGCCCGACGCGGCCATCAGCTCGCGCGGCGCGTCGTAGACCTTGTTGTGACGGCCCAGGTAGCACGGGTCGTGGTAGGTGACGCCCTCGCCGATCGGCGCGACCGGGACGAGTCGCTTCTCCCGCACGAGGCGGTTGAGCAGCTGGGTGTGGTGGACAACCTCGTAGGTGCCGCCGACCTGGGGATACTCGTTACCGAGCGCGTTGAAGCAGTGGGCGCAGGTGACGACGATCTTCTTACGCTGGTGCGGCGCGGTGTCGAAGACCTGGTTCATCATTTCGATGTTCTGCTGCGCCAGCATCTGGAACAGGAACTCGTTGCCCGCACGCCGTGCCGAGTCGCCGGTGCAGGTCTCGCCCTGACCGAGGACCAGGAAGTTGACGGCGGCCATGTCGAGGAGTTCGGCGACGGCCTTGGTGGTCTTCTTCGCCCGGTCCTCGTAGGCGCCGGCGCAACCGACCCAGAACAGGTACTCGAAGCCCTCGAAGGACTCGACGTCCTGCCCGAAGACAGGGATGTCGATGTCGATCTCATCGATCCACGCGGTGCGCTGGTTGGCGTTCTGGCCCCACGGGTTGCCCTTGGTCTCGAGCTTCTTGAACATGCCCGCGAGCTCGGTGGGGAAGTCCGATTCGATGAGCACCTGGTAGCGGCGCATATCGAGGATGTGGTCGACGTGCTCGATGTCGACGGGGCACTGCTCCACGCACGCGCCGCAGGTGGTGCAGCTCCACAGGGTTTCGGTGTCGATGACCGCGCCGAGCGCCTCCGGATCGAAGGTGCCGTCCTCGGCGATGACGGGTTCACCGCCGCCGGTGGCGCCCTTGGAGTCGCCGACCAGCTTGCGGGCCGCCTCGGCCCGCGCCGCCACCGGGATCGCGCCCAGCCTGTCCTCGTCGGGTTTGCCGTCGGCGTCGAGCAGTCCCACCTCCTCGCCGCCCATGTCGGTGCTGCCGCCGGCCAGCAGGTACGGCGCCTTGGCCAGACCGTGTTCGCGCAGCGACATGATGAGCAGCTTGGGGGAGAGCGGCTTGCCGGTGTTCCAGGCCGGGCACTGCGACTGACAGCGGCCGCATTCGGTACAGGTGGTGAAGTCGAGCCAGGCCTTCCAGCTGAAATCCTCGATCTTGCCGGCGCCGAACGCGTCGACATCGGGATCGGCGGTCTCCATCTCCAGGACCTTGCCGTTGCTCATCATCGGCTTGGCCGCACCGAGCGCGACGCCGCCGTCCTGCTCGCGCTTGAAGTAGATGTTGAAGAACGCCGAGAACCGGTGCCAGGCCACACCCCAGTTGAGGTGGGTGCCCACCAGCAGCAGGAACAGGCTGCCCGAGAGCAGCTTGATCAGTGCGAACAGGCCGACCATGTTGGGGCTGGCGGGCAGCAGCTTGGCCACCTGCATGGTGAAGAAGTCCGAGTAGGCGTTGCTGTGGTGGTAGGTGGAGATCTTGCCGGCCTTGACGAAGATCATGCCCAGGCCCTCGACCAGCACGATCGCCTCGATCGTGTAGGCGGGCAGGAACCGCGAGCCGGAGAAACGGGAGATGCGCTCGGGGATCCGCGGGTGGTTGAGCTGGCGGATGACGATGAGGGTCACGATGCCGATGACGGTGGCGATGCCCAGGATCTCGTCCCACAGGTGCCAGCCGAAGGTGGCGCCGATGATCGGCCAGTGGAACTCGGGGTTGATGGCCTGCCCGTACGCCTCGAAGAACAGCAGCATGCCGCCGAGGAAGCCGATCATCACCATCCAGTGCGCGATGCCGACGGTGCGGAACTTGATCATGCGGGTGTGGGCGATGAACTCCTTGATCATCGTCCACAGCCGGGGCAGGATCGGGAAGAATCGTGAGCTGGGCACGCTCTGGCCGAGCAGGATGGTGCGCACGATGCCGAAGGCGCCGCGAACGAACGCGAACCAGCACCCGAGGCTGATCAGCACACCGATTGTGCCCAGCGTTGCGGTCATGGGAGTCACGGGCGCGTACCGGCCTTCCTCTTGGTCGATCACAGCGTTCTGCGTCCAGGGCTGAGTGCGCAGAACCGTCGTCTACTACAAGTAACGGTAAAACCTCACGCAAGCGAAGTGCTGCCAAGGATGGCCTAACTAACCTTTGCGTGGGCGCGAGCGCCGCCGCTCAGGATACCCACCAGTAACTTACTGTCGAGTCAGATTGGTGTCAATCGGCTTAATGTGAGGTGAATCACGGTTCGGTGTGCCGAGCGGTGCGGGTGTGGAAATTGATTGACAAGCGGGCCGCGATTCACCCGATCGGCCGGTGTGGATATTTCCGCCGTGCACAATCCGCGGTGATTCATGACGGTGCTATTTCATGCCGAACGGCATCCGGTGCGGAGGGCCGCGGGGCGGCGGTGCTCGCGTCGCGCGACACCGCGATCACCTCGCTACTGGTGCTGAACTGCAACGAAAGCAGTTAGCCGGTCCGTTTTCCCGATCACCTCGGGGGAGGGGTCCGTGGGATCTGTTCGGCTGTGTATCGTGCGATTCCCGGCTATTTTGGCGTTTCATTTGGGATCGTATATATTTCGCCACGCTGGATCGAGACAATTCCGTGGAATGCGGCATGGATCGCAATTCCGCGCGTTCTCGCGGAAACATATAGTCTCGATGAATCGGTCCTGTTCGCGGTCATGATGTGGCGGGCCCGACGACGTGCGGGCGCGCCGTCGGCTCTGGCCGGGCCCGGTGTCGATGTGTTCATCACCACATACAACGAGCCGCTGGGTCTGGTGATGCGAACCGCGGTCGCGGTCCGGTCGGCGGAGCGATGTGGTCAGTCGCGGGCCACCGTGTCGGCCAGCTTCTCCAGCTCCTCCAGGGCGGTGCCGAGGTGGGTGAGCAGCCGTTGCAGACTCGGCAATTCCTTGCGTGCGCCGATCAGGCCGAAGTTCATGTGGTTGGCGGTGGTGGTGACGGTGATGTTGAGCGCCAGGCCTTCCATCACCACCGACACCGGGTACATGTCGGTGAGCCGGGCGCCGTTCCAGTACAGCTCCTTGCCGGGGCCGGGCACGTTGCTGATCATCAGGTTGAACTGTGGGGGGACGTACCGCACGAAGCCCGGCACGGTCGCCAGGGCGAGCGGGGCGATGTTGGCGGCCCCGAGAGCCAGCTGCTGCAGTGGGGCGAGACCGCGCACCACTTTCTTGGCTTCGCCTGTGGAGGCGACGATCGTGCGGACGCGCTGCCCCGGATCGGGCTGCTCGGTGCCGAGCTTGCACATGATCGCGGTGATCGCGTTGCCATCCTTGTCCTCGTCGGTGTGCAGGGACACCGGCAGTGCCGCCACCATCGACGAATCGGGCAGCGCGTCCTGATCGATCAGGTAGGACCGCAACGCACCCGAGCACATCGCGAGCACCACGTCGTTGAGGGTGACCTCCAGCGCCTTGGCGACGGCCTTGAGCCGCGACAGCTCCCACTTCTCGCCCGCGAAACGCCGCGCACTGCCGATGGGTACGTCGAGAAGGGTGCGCGGGGCGCTGGTCAGCGGAGCGGCGTAGTCGTCCTCACGGACCGCCGACCAGGCGATTCTTGCCGCCGCAGGTGCCAGACCCGCCATCTGACCGGCGACACCCGCGGCCGCTCCCGCGGCTCCGAGCACTCCCGAGATGAGCGGGATTGCTCCCGTCTCCTCGTTCGCGGACGCTTTTTGCCTGGCCGGTCGCGGTCGGGTTTGTAGCGACCACGGGGTGCGCCCCGAACGATCCTCCGGATCGGTCGACAGCGTGCGCCCGAGAATCCGCAGAGCGGTCACGCCGTCGACGAGTGAATGATGCACCTTGGTGTAGAGGGCGAGTCGGCCGTCGTTGAGGCCTTCGATGATGTGCACCTCCCACATCGGCCGGTTGCGGTCGAGGAGCGCGCCGTGGTTGAGCGAGACATAGCGCAGCAGCTCACGCACGCGGCCGGGCCGGGGCAGTACCACGCGTCGCACGTGATAGTCGAAGTCGATCTCCTCGTCGTGGGTCCAGAACAGGTTGCCCAGGATCGGCGCGGGGGAGGCGGGCCGCTTGCGGAACAGTTCGCTGACCTCGGTGCCGTTGTGGAAGGCGTCGAAGACTTCTTCGGCCAGGTCCGAGGAGGACTGTCCTTCGCGGGGTTCGAACAGTTGCAGGCCGCCGACGTGCATCGGCTGTTCGCGGGTCTCGGCGATCAGGAACATCGACTCGGTGATGGGCATGTACTGCATCGCCGCGGCCTCCCCGGCATCTGGCCCCCTGGGTGTGGAGGCAGGATTCAAGTGTCGGACGGATCGTGTGGTCTGTCGATGCGGTCGAGCCGTGCCGTGATGTGCGCTACTTTATCCGCGCCGCACTATCGCGGATGCCGCCGGGGTGGCATCGGTCCCGCCGGGGGATACGGTGAACGGGTGAACCGGCCGATGGGACCGATCGCCAAGTCCGCATGTGCCGTAGCCATCGTCGTCGAGCTGATCATCACGGTATCGCTGACGTGGATTCATGTGGCCTCCTCCGGTCGTGTGCTTGAGCCGTCGGGTGTGCCGTCGGGGTCGACGCTGCTGGTCCTGGGCTCGCTCGTGTCCGACGGCGAACCGGGCGTCTACGTGCGGGGTCGACTCGACACGGCCGTCGAGTTGTACCGGTCGGGCGCAGTGGTGCGCATCATCAACTCGGGGAACGGTTCGGCGGGTGCGGGTGACGAGCCGGCGGTGATGGGGGCCTACCTGCGGGAGCACGGCGTACCCGCCGAGGTGATCACCGCCGACGCGCTGGGCACGGACACCGCGGCGAGCTGCCGGCGGGCACGTGCGGTGTTCGGCGTGACGGCGCTGGTGGTGGTGACCCAGGACTTTCATCTGCGCAGGGCGATCGCGCTGTGCCGGGACGCGGGGGTCCAGGCGCGCGGGGTGCGGGCACAATGCCGGTGCCCGGTCACCGGACAGATCCGTAACCGTGTCCGGGAGCTCGTATTCGCCGGGCCGCGGGCGCTGTGGACGATTCTGACCTGAACGCACCCGACCCGGCCCGGGCGTGCGCCGGGCCGGGTCGAGTGCCTGCCGATGAGTATGCCTTACAGCGCGATCGTGGCGGCCGCGTCGGCGGAGTATCGGCTGCCGGGCCGGGGCAGGCCGTAATGCTCACGCAGCGTGGAGGTCTCGTACTCGCCGCGGAACAGGCCGCGCTGTGTCAGGATCGGCACGACCTCGTCGACGAACCGCTCCAGCCCGGAGGGCAGCACCGCGGGCATCACGTTGAACCCGTCGGCGGCACCGGCGTTGAACCACTCCTCGATGGTGTCGGCGACCTGTTCGGCGGTGCCGGCGAACGTCCGGTGCCCGCGGCCGCCGCCCAGGCGCGCGATGAGCTGGCGCACCGTGAGTTGTTCGCGCCGGGCAAGATTCACGATCAGGGTGAATCGGCTCTTGGCGCCCTGGATCTCGTCCTCGGTGGGCAGGTCGGCGGGCAGCGGGCTGTCCAGATCGAGTTCCTCGGCCGGCAGGTTGAATCGTTCGGCGAGGTTGCGGCGCTGGAACTCGGGCAGGATCAGCCGGGTCAGTTCCTCGTCGAGTTCGCGGGCGTGCGCCTCGGTGTCACCGATGACCGGCACGATTCCCGGCAGGATCTTGATGTTCTCCGGATCGCGGCCGAGTCGGCGGGTGCGGTCCTTCAAGTCGGAGTAGAAGGCGGTGCCGTCATCGAGTGTCTGCTGGGCGGTGAACACCGCCTCGGCGTAGCGGGCGGCGAAATTCTTGCCGTCCTCCGACGAACCGGCCTGCACCAGCACCGGATATGCCTGCGGTGAGCGGGGGACGTTGAGCGGTCCGGCGATCCGGAAGAACCGGCCGACGTGATCGGTGGGGTGGACCTTGTCGGGATCGGAGTGGATGCCGAGCCGCTTGTCGCCGATGAAGGCATCATCATCCCAACTGTCCCACAGTTTTGTTGCCACATCGACGAATTCGGCGGCCTTCTCATACCGTTCGGCGTGGTCGGGGGTGTCATCGAGCCCGAAGTTGCGAGCGGCGTCGGCGCCCGCGGTGGTGACGATGTTCCAGCCCACCCGGCCACCGGACACCCAGTCGACCGAGGCGAACCGGCGCGCCAGGTTGTACGGATCGTTGTAGCTGGTCGAGGCCGTCGCGATCAGCCCGATCTTCGAGGTGCGCGCCGCGATGGCCGTCAACAGGATGGTGGGTTCGAGCTTGCCCGCCGGACGCCGTCCCGGCTCGCCCTGCAGCACCGGGGAATCGGCGAAGAAGATGGAGTCGAAATGGCCGCGTTCGGCGGTCCGGGCCAGGTGGACGTAGTGGTCGACGCTCAGATGGGCGAGCGGGTCCGACTCGGGCAGGCGCCACGATGCCTCGTGGTGTCCGGTCGACATCAGAAACGCGTTCAGGTGCAGCTTTCGGGACATCGTGAACCTTTCGGTTGGTGATTCGTCGGGCGGTGATTCGTCGTGCGGTGACTGGGTGGGTGGTGGCCGGCGACCACCTGATCTCACGGGACTGGTTGAGGAGCAGCGGCGTCCACACCCAATGCGGCGAGCAGATCGTGCCTGGTCCGCTGGAACGCCGGCTGTGCCGGATTCCGGTCCTCGGGCAGGTCGATGATGAGGTCGCGGCCTATCCGCCCCGACTGCAACACCAGTACCCGCTGGGCCAGGCTGATCGCCTCGTCGACGTCGTGGGTCACCAGCAGCACCGTCGGCCGATGGGCCTGCACCAGCGTGCGCAGCAGTGCGTGCATCTTGATGCGGGTGAGCGCGTCGAGTGCGCCGAACGGCTCGTCGGCCAGCAACAACTGCGGTTCACCGGCCAGTGCCCGTGCGAGTGCCACCCGCTGTTGCTCGCCACCGGAAAGTCCTTTGGGCCAGGACTTCTCACGCCCGGCCAGACCTACCTCCGCCAGCAGGTCGATGCCGTGCCGCCTGCGTGAACGCGGCTGGCCGTAGAGCACATTGGGCAGCACCCGCTGCCACGGCAGCAGCCGGGAGTCCTGAAAGACCATCGAGGTGCGTTCGGGCACCCGCAACAGCCCGGAACCGGGAACATTGTGGTCGAGCCCGGCGATTGCCCGCAGCAACGTCGATTTGCCCGAACCGCTGCGGCCGAGGAGGGCCACGAACTGACCGTCGGGAATGGTCAGGTCGATGCCTTTGAGGATGTCGTCATCACCGAAGTTCCTGGTCAGCCCCCGCAGCTCTATCGACCCGTCGGATTCGGCGGCTTGCGGGCCGACCGAGACCCGACGGTCTCGGCCATCGGGTTCGGCTGCGAAACGCGAGGTCAGTCGACCAAGGATTGACGCCACGACAGCACCTTTCGTTCGGCGATTCTGATGAGGGAGTCGGCGGTCAGGCCGAAGACGGCATACACCAGCAGACCGACCATGATGACGTCGGATTGGCCGTAGTACTGGGCGTTCTGCATCATCTTGCCCAGACCGTCGGTGGCGTTGACGGATTCGACGACGATCAGCGACAGCCAGGCGCCGGTGACCGCCAGTCGCAGACCGAGGAACCAGCCGGGCAACGATCCCGGCAGCACCACGTTGCGGATGAAGCTGACCCGCGAAACATCCTGTATTTCGGACAGTTCCACCAGTCTTCGGTCGATCCCGATGAGTGCGGCATGGGTGGGAACATAGATCGACACCAGTACCCCGAGGGTGATGATGATGACCTTGAAACCCTCGCCGATACCCAGCCACAGGATCAGCAGCGGAATCAACCCGAGTGTCGGAATAGAGCGCTTGAGCTGGACCAGGCCGTCGACGGTGGCCTCACCCAGCCGTGACAGACCCGCCAGGACCGCCAGTACGGT
The DNA here is from genome assembly GCF_025273675.1 of Gordonia pseudamarae. Taxonomy (NCBI): domain Bacteria; kingdom Bacillati; phylum Actinomycetota; class Actinomycetes; order Mycobacteriales; family Gordoniaceae; genus Gordonia; species Gordonia pseudamarae. The sequence continues at coordinate 602,835 of NZ_CP045809.1, forward strand.
GCCGAGGAACACGCCTGCCGCGATACCGATGCCCGCCCGCCGCAGCGAGACGACGGTGTTGTCGAACAGCGCGCCGTTGACCAGCAGATCCCAGCCCGTCGACACGATCGTCCACGGCGCCGACAGCTTTCGCGGATCGAACCAGCCCAGGTGTGCCCCGATCGACCAGAAGGCCAGTAGCAGTGCGACACCGAGAAGTCTGCCGAACGGCACCTCGCGCCGCCGGCCCAGTTGTTTGCGCGCAGGCCGGGCGACGAACCCCTGTCTCTGATCGTCGGTGCCGGAGTGCTTCGGCGCCGGGGCGCGTACCCGGGAGCGGGGAAGAAGCGTGGTCATGTCAGCTCGCCACCGGCTCGGACCGGTACTTCTCGGGGACGGCGTCGGCGACGACCTTCTCGAAGCGCCGGTCGAAGAGGGTGTTGGCGTCGAACGAGGTGCCGCCGAGTTGTCCTGCGTCGGTGACCAGGTCGATGGTCTCCTGCTCCCACGTGATCGCGTCGGTCCAGTCGGTGGGGAAGTAGGGCTGACCCAGGGTCGCGATGATGCGCCGGCCGTCCTCGGGGGTGACGCCCTGGTCCTTGACGTAGTAGGTGTCGATCCACTTCGCCTGGTTCTCCCACTGCCACACCTCGCCCTTGGCCCAGTACTTGACGAATTCGGTGATGGCCGAGAGCTTCTTGTCGTCGGCCAGGACCGTGGACGGGGCCCACAGAATGCTCAGCGCGTCGACGGCGTCGGTGTGCACCCCGCGCGCGCCGTCGGCGGCGTACTGGTCGAGGTACTTGGTCAGTGACGGCTCGCTCAGCGGCGCGACATCGACCTGTTTGCCCTGCAGTGCGGTCAGGAACTGGGGGCCGTTGAGTTCGACCAGCTTCACCTCATCGATATCGATTCCGGCGGCCTTCAGGGTGCGCAGGACGACAACGCCCTGTGCCTGTCCGGGCGAGAATGCGATCTTCTTGCCGCGCAGGTCCTGGACGCTGGAAATGTGGGTTCCCGGTGCGGTGGCGAGTTTGTAGATCGGCCAGGTTCGTACGCTCACGCCGACGATCTTGGCGTCGAGACCCTGCGCATGGGCCTGAATCGGCGGAACTCCGGCATTGGTGGCCAGGTCCACCGAGCCGCCTTTGAATGCCTGGATGACATCGGGACCACCGCTGATAGCGGCCCAATTCGTCACCGTGAACGGGAGTTTGTCGATATCGCCGTTGGCGGTCAGGGCAACCTTGGTTCTTGCTGTGGCAAGCGATAATTCGACGCCGTCGGCGACGGTGGTGGGCAGTTCCTTGCCTTCGTCGAGTTGCTCACTGTTGTCGGCACACGAAGTGAGGGTGAGTGCGGTGGCAACGCAGCCGATCAGTATGCGGGTGATCGGACGAGAATATCTGTGAGATCTGAAGCGCTTGGCTCTGGACATATCCCGATCGTGGCGAAGAAACCCGGCCGTCTCAATATTCAGTCCAGTTAAAATAAGTCCGGTTGCAAGGTGCTTCCCGTATGTGCGATGAATTGCAGGGGATCGTCGTAGAGTGCGCGCAGAACCGCCGCCGCGGCGGACTGTTCCAGTATCCGGCCGGGAAACGACGTACCGGTGACCAAAGATTGCGCATCCAGGATGGTGGTGGAGTGTTCGGCTATTCCGGTGAGATAGGCGGTGCGGACCTCGTCGATGAGGGTGAACGACGAATCGGGGATGATCACCGTGTCGGGGTTCAGGATGTCGACGAGCACCGCGACCACTCGTGCCAGGACCCCGGCCCGCTCCACCAGGCGGGCCCGCACCCGGGCGTCGAGGCGGGCGGCGGCCACCACGTCCACGAACGACGGCACCGGCCGCGGCAACAGGCCCTGCTGCGAGAGTTCCTCGCACAGTGAATGATGTGTCAGTGAGCGCATCGAGCCGATGCCGCCGGGCAGTGCCGAGCCCACCAGTGCCTCCAGTGAGCCCGCCGACGCCCCCGGGCCGTAGCGCACCCGCCCGTCGACGGCGAACGCCGCGTCGATCACGTTGCCGACGAACAGCACCAGTGCCGACGATTCGGCGGGCAACGCGCCGAACAACTGCTCGGAGTGCACGATGCCGCGCGCTTGGTCCGATACCCGCACACCCTCCCAGTTCAGGAACGGGTGCGAGTGCACGATACCGGCCGCCGAATCGACCCAGCCCCCGGTCGCCGCGCCCAGGGCTCGCGGTGCCACCTCGGCCGGCAGCGAGTCGATGACCCGGGCGAGCGCGTCGGTGGCGTGGGCGACGAGTTCGGCGCCGTCTGTGCTGCGGTGGGGGATGATCTCCGACGACAGTACCTCTCCGGAGATGTCGACGACGGCGACCCGCGTGCGGGCCGCGGCGAAATGGATTGCGGCGACCGTCGTTTCCGTATTGAGTGTCAGTGGTGTGTGTGGACGGCCGACCCGGGGCGTATCCGGTCCGGCGCCGGTTTCGACGATCAGCCCGGCTTCGAGTAGGTACCGGGTCGCCGAGGTGACGGTCGCCGGTGACAGGCGCGCGTGTGTGGCGATCACCGAGCGCGGTGCGGGTCCCAGTGTAGACAGCGCGCGCAGCACCAATCCGGCCGGCGTCGGCCGATCGGCAGTCGTCCGCATCTCTGGCCCCCTCGGGTGTCGGTGTCCCGGGCTGTCGGTGTCCCGATGTGGCCCGCACGGTGCTGTCGGTGTGGCCTGCACGGCCGCATCGGCCGAGCCTAGACCCGGCGGGCGGCGACGGGGCCGGTCTATGTCGTGGTGATCGTTACCCTTGCCCGCGTCGCCCGCGCGTGCTGCCCGGGCCGGTGTTCGCGGCGGGCGGGGTGAAGCCGATGTGGCACGCTGTCTGAGAGCGAGCCGGACGGGCTCACCGCCAGACAAGGAGATGCCGTGCCCAGATCCGGCGCCGGATGGACGTCGGCAGACGCACCCCGACTCGACGGCAGGACGGCCGTCGTGACCGGAGCCAACAGCGGCCTCGGCCTCGAAACCGCACGCGCGCTGGCCCGGCTGGGCGCTACCGTCGTCCTGGCCTGCCGCAACCTCGACGCCGCGACGATCGCGGCCGAGGACATCACCGCCACCGACCACGACGCCGACCTCGCCATCGTCCGCCTGGACCTGAGTGACCTCGCGGCGGTCCGCGAGGCGGCCGACACGATCCGTGCCGACCACCGGCAGGTCGACATCCTCGTCAACAACGCCGGTGTCATGAGCAAGGCCCGCAGCTTCACCGCGGACGGGTTCGAACTCGATTTCGGAACCAATTTTCTCGGGCACTACGCCCTCACCGGCCTGCTCCTCGATCGGATCAACTTCAGCAGGGGCGAGCGAAGCGACGGGAGATGTGGCGGGCGGGTGGTCACCGTGACCAGCGCCGCGCACCGCAAGGGCTCGATCGATTTCGACGACCTGCCGATGGACCACAACTACTCGGTGCCCGCAGCCTACGCGCGCTCGAAGCTGGCCGAACTGATGTTCGCTATCGAGTTGCAGCGTCGGCTTGCCGCGGCGGGTATGCCCGGTGCGTCGCTGGCCGCGCATCCGGGAGCGAGCTACAGCGGTGTCATGCGCGACCAGAGCAAGATCCTGAACTGGGCGTTCACCAGTCCCAGGATGCGCTGGCTGCTCAATCTGTTCGTTCAGGAACCCGATCGGGGCGCCCTGCCGGCCCTGCGTGCGGCGACCGATCCCGCGGCATTCGGCGGACAGTTCTACGGTCCGTCCGGGCGGCTGGAGGCCACGGGCTCGCCGGTGCTGGTCAGTCCCGCCGATCGTGCGGTGGATTCGGCTGTGGCGCAAAGACTCTGGGATGTCGCTGAGGAGCTCACCGGCGTCCGGTACTCGTTCGACTGACCCGTGCGGCAGTTCTCCGGCGGCCTGACCGGGCAACCGTATGCGTTACCGGACGTGGCACGGGTTACAGTCGGATAAGCCGGTGTGCCGGCAGTTGCCCGGGTGCTGACAACGACGTCAGCCGTAAAGGAGTCCTACAGTGAGCGAGCAAGCAGTGTCCGTGTCCACGTCGCCGTACAGCGTTGTCATCCTGACGCCCGGTCCGGAGCACGATTCCGACGTGGCCGACTCCGAGCTTCTGGTCCAGTGGCTGAACAACTTCGCCGCCCCCGCGGGCCGTCTGCCCGCGCTGATGGAGGTCGATGACAATCCGCTGATCAGCGGTATCGCGGTGGTGCCGGTCGACGCGCAGGCCGCCGCCACGATCCTCGCCGCGGATCCGGCGGTCGTCTCCGGGCGGTTCGCCTTCGAAGTCCACCCCGCAGAGGGTTTTCCGGGCTGACGGTTTTCGGGCCGAAGGGTTTCGGACTGAAGGGTTTCGGACTGAGGGGTTTCGGACTGAAGGTTTTCAGGCCGGGGGTGGGTTCAGGTCGTCCGGGCGCTCTCGCGTAGTGCCCGGGCTTGACGATGTTGGGCGACGGTGCTGTTGTACAGCACAATCGTCAGCATCTCGGTGAAGAACCGGGCCGGGCTGAGCTCGTCGGGCACCAGGTCGTGCCGCAGCCGCACCGTGGGCAGTCGGTCGATCGCGGCGGTTCCGGCCGGCGCCGACGTCTCGGCGGCGGGAGTGGGCAGGTGCAGCTCGAACAGGCCCGGCTCGTCGGGTTCGGGCTCCGGGCCGGCGAACAGTTCCGGAAACAACTCGGGCACCTCGGGCTCGGGGACGGTGTCCGGCTCGTCGGGTACCTCGACCCCTTCCCATTCGGGCACGATCAGCGCGCACGCGTCGTAGGCGTCGTCCTCGCGGCCCAGTTTGGTGAGCAGGTCGACCAGCCAGTCGAAGTGGTACCGCTCCTGCGTGTAGGCGGTCGACCGCAGGCTGTACACAAATCCCAGCGCGGCCAACGGGTGTCGCAGGGCGAGGTTCTTGGCGTCGCCGTAGGATTCCTCGACCCGGTTGGCGGCGTTCTTGCCGAACGACGAGTCCATCCGCTTGGTGGAGATCAGCAGTTCGGGGCCGGTCTGCCACGAGGTCATCAGCACGTCGACCTGTTTGAGGTAGTTCTTGCCCAGGATGTTGGCCGAGGCCGACGCCACCGAACCCGAACCGCGTTCGAGTCGGGCGATCAGCTCGGCGCGGTGCTGTTTGGGCAGCGACTCGATGAAGCGCAGCACGTCGCGGTCGACGACGCGGGGTGCCTGTTCGCGCGGCCAGACCGCGTCGGGGTCGAGGGCCGCCCGGCGCAGCTCGTAGGCCACCCACACGTCGATGGCCAGTGCGGGTACCCCGGACTGCGAGGTCGCGGCCAGCTGCAGCGGCACCGCCAGCAGCTTTTCCAACGTGCCGTAGTCGGGGTGGAACCGCGGTTCGCCCGTCTCGTCGAGGGCCCACGGGTTGGTGTGGCGCCCGGCTCCGGCGGCGACGATCGCGTCGAACATCGGCCACGCCCGGCTCTTGCCGCTGGGCTCAGCGGACACCGGCGCCGCTCCTCCCGGTGCTCGAGCGCCCCCGTGCCCGGCGCCGTGCCGACAGCCGCGCGTGATCCTCGCGCAGCGCGCCGAGCCGGCGGCCGGACAGCCCCATGCCGCCGGTCAGCAGGATACGGTCGACGATCTCGACCGCGCCGAGCAGATCGCCCTCGCGCAGCCGCCGCCGCACCGACGTCCGGGCCGCGCGCAGTTCGGCGGCGTGCGCGCGCACCAGCGACGGAGCGGGAACCGGCAGCTGATCGGCCTCGCGCGGCTCGATCTTCAGCATCCCGCCGCCGTACGGTCTGCCGACCAACTCGGCACCGAGCAGAGTGAGCGAGTTGAGCGAGGCCGGCGGCAGCAGGCTCATGCCGTCGGCGCGCAGGTCGGTGCGCAGGTACACCCCGTGCACCGAGTTGAGGTGGTGTGTTCGAGCCTGATTGGCCGCCAGCCGTGGGGTGTCGGCATTCATGTAGGTCAGCAGCAGATCGGCCGGTTTCAGGTACGGCACCCGCCACCACGGGGTGCGCACGCGGCACTTGTAGGCCTCATGGACGTCCAGGTCCTCGCCGGAGCGGATGTAGTGTTCGGCCGCCCGCGACGGGGCGTCCGCGGGCCGGAACAGGAGGGTGGCCGAGCCGTCCGCACCGAGTGCCGCCAGCTGTGCGGCGGTCAGCGTCATGGCCCGCAGGTGCCGCGAGCCCGGCGGCGACAGCGCGATGGTGTCGGTGGGGGCCAGGCCCAGCTGTTCGGCCTTGGCCGGGGACAGGGTGAAGAACCGATTGTTGCCGGTCACCATGCCCAGCGTCGTCTCACCCCAGGTCTGCAGTCCGGCGAAGCCGGTGTCGCCGAGCGCGTGGGTGTAGGCGTCGAGGCCGTCCGGTGACAGCAGTCCCGCCGACCATTTGGCGGACTTGTCCTCCGGCATCCAGCGCCGGCTGGGGCCGGTCGCGGCGAGCGCGCCCAGATCGTCGGCGTTGTGCAATGAGCGGACGACCATATGCTCGGTGCCGCCCACCCCGGTCGGGCCGGCATCGGGTGTGTACCCGTCGGCCAGGAGCAGGATCACCTCCTCCTGTACCTCGGGGATCACCCGTTCGGTGAACAGCACCAGCTCGACGTGTGTGAACCGGTCCATGAGGAATTGCCGCACCGCGCCCGCGTAGTTGACCGTCAGCAGTTCGGCCGGGAGCACCAGTGCGAGCCGTCCACCGGTCCGCAGGTGCAGTGCGGCGTGCACGGTGAACGCGGCCCACGACGATGCGAGGTTGGTCAGGCGCACCCCGCCGCGCAGCGCGGCCCGGTGCGCATGGGCCCGGTCGGTTCCGGAGAAGTCCTGATAGCGGACGTACGGCGGATTGCCGACGACGGCGTCGTAGCATCCGAACTCGTTGTGGATGAAGAAGTCCCCGGTATGGATGCGGGCGGCGATGCCCTTCTCGGCCAGGGTGCGCGCAGCCTGCCGCGCCGACGCCCGGTGCAACTCCACACCCACCAGCCGGCCCGCGTCGCCGATCTTGCCGGCTGCCTCGTGCAGGAACACGGCCTCGCCGCAGGAGGGCTCCAGGACCGCGTCCGAGTGCTTCCGGACCGCCCAGTCGACCAGGAAGCGGGCCACGGGCGCGGGTGTGAAGAACGCGCCGCGTGCCTTGCGCAGGGTCGAGCTGTCGCCGGTGAGCATGGGTCAATCCTGCCGGACGGTTGCGACAACAGTGCGACGGCCCGCGCCCGCGCGTGGTGCGGCCGCCGAGGGACGCGGTGAACACATTTCACTTTCGCATCGGAGCGGGTGCCGGTGCCGGAGATGAACTCCCAGGTGACCGGCCTTGCGCTACCCTGCGCGCAGGGGTTCTGATACAACTAGAACAAGTTCTAATTGTGATGAGGAGGGTTCGTGGACTTCGCGCTCGATTCCACCGCATGTGCGGTGCGCGATGTGGCGGCCGATGTGCTGTCACGGCACGAGGCCGAGTGGTCGGCCACATTCGGCAAACCGGCCTTCGGTGAACACGGCACCACGCACCCGGCCGACGATCACGACGCCAAGCTGTGGCAGGCACTGGTCGACGCCGGACTGCTCGCGCTCACGCTCCCGGAATCGGTCGGCGGTGACGATCTCGGCGTACTCGGCGTGGCGCCGCTGCTGTCCGGACTCGGTGCCGCCGCCGCGGTGACCCCGGCCGTCGGCGCGGTTGCGGCGGCACTCACCCTGCGTTCGGCCGACGCGGCCACCCGCGAACGCCTCGCCGCACCACTCACACGCGGTGCCTGGTACTCGGTGGCCGCCTCCGAGCCGGGTGACGCACTCACCGCGCGGCCCGCCACAAGGGTCGTCGACGGCACACTCACCGGCACGAAAACCGGTGTACTGCATGCCGACGGCGCTCACGCCTTCTTCGTCACCACCGCAGACGGCGTGGTCGTTGTGCCCCGCGACGCGACCGGTGTCGACGTGCGGCGCACCCCGTCGTCCAGCGGTGCGGGCGAATACACGGTCACCTTCACCGATGTCGCGGTTGCGGGCGGCGACGTCCTCGGCGTCGACTCGGCGGTGCTGCGCGATCACTACCGGCTGGCCCTGGCCCGCTACGCCGACGGACTCATCGACGGCGCCACCCGGCTGACCGCCGACCATGTATCCACGCGTGAACAGTTCGGCAAACCGATCGCATTGTTCCAGGCCGTTTCCCAGCAGCTGGCCGACATCTACGTCATCGGCCGGGGGATGCGACTGGCCACCACCGCCGCCGGATGGCGACTGTCCCAGGGGCTGGAGGCCGATCGCGATCTGACGATCGCCCTGTATTGGCTCGCCGCCGAGATTCCGGCCACCATGCGCACCATGACGCACCTGCACGGGGGTATCGGTGTCGATATCACCTATCCGCTGCACCGCTACTTCTCCGTCGCCAAGGATCTCGCGCGACTCGTCGGTGGGGCGTACGCGCGGTTGGACGAGTTGGCGTCGACCTCTCACGAGGTTTCGAGGCTCATCGCTCGCGCTCCGCACACCTCCACCGGCGAGGTAGCGGCTACGTCGGTTGAGGTGCGGGGTACGAGCCTCGAAACCTCGCACGCCGACAATGTCCATGCCGACAATGTCACCGCCCCCGAGGACACGACGATGTTCGTGGACCTCACCGCCGAACAGTACGCACTGCGCGACGAAATGCGTTCGTACTTCACCGGACTCGTATCATCCGAGGATGCTCGCGAGATGCTGGTGGACCGGCATGGCGCGGCCTACCGCAAGGTCATCAAGCGGATGGGCGACGACGGACGGCTCGGTGTGGGATGGCCGAAAGAGTATGGCGGCAAGGGGTTCGGTGAGATCGAGCAGCAGATCTTCACCAATGAAGCTGTGCGTGCCGATGTTCCGCTGCCGTCGGTGACACTGCAGACCGTCGGTCCGACTTTGCAGGCGCTGGGTACGGAGGAGCAGAAGAAGCGGTTCCTGCCCGCGATCCTGGCCGGTGAGGTGCATTTCGCGATCGGCTACACCGAACCCGGTGCGGGCACCGATCTGGCTTCGCTGGTCACCACCGCGGTGCGCGATGGCGATCACTACATCGTCAACGGGCAGAAGATCTTCACCACCGGAGGCCACGACGCCGACTACATCTGGCTGGCCTGCCGCACGGACCCGAATGGAGTCGGCCAGGACGGAGTCAAGCGCGATGTGCCCAAGCACAAGGGCATCACCATTCTGATCGTCGACACCAAGGATCCGGGTTTCAGCTGGACCCCGATCATCACCGCCGACGGCGCGCACCACGTCAACGCCACCTACTACAACGACGTCCGGGTTCCGGTGTCGATGCGCGTGGGCGACGAGGGCGGTGGCTGGCGCCTGATCACCACCCAGCTCAACCACGAACGCGTGATGCTCGGCCCGGCGGGCAAACTCGACGGTCTGGCCGAACACGTCCGCGATTGGGCCCGTGGCACCGGTCCCGACGGATCGGTGATCGGTGAACATACCGATGTACGACGAACACTCGCCCAGATCGACGCCTATGTGCGCATCAACGAACTGCTCAACTGGCAGGTCGCCGCAACGGGCGAGGCGATCTCGATGGCCGACGCCGCGGCCACCAAGGTGTTCTCCACCGAACGGCTGCAACTGGTCGGCCGGATGATCGACGAGATCGTCGGGCGCTTCGGTGATCTCGCCGACGAGGCGACCGCCGACCTGGTGAACTGGCTCGACGCCCAGCAGAAGCGCAATGCCGTCATCACCTTCGGCGGTGGGGTCAACGAAGTGATGCGGGACATGATCGCCACCGCCGGACTCGGACTGCCGCGAGCCAAACGATGAGCACCCATACGAGCGAGGACATCCTGCGCGCGGCAGCCGCTATCAAGGCCGCCGGACCGAGTACGCCTACCCCGGGCCGCGACCCGATCAACACCCCGATGATCAATAACTGGGTCGAGGTGATGGGCCAGACCAACCCCATCTACGTCGACGAGGAGGCGGCCCGGGCGGCCGGGCATCCGGGAATCGTCGCCCCACCGGCGATGTCGCAGGTGTGGACGATGCGCGGCCTGCACGGTGAGCGTGCCCCCGAGGACCCGTTCCGGCTGGCCACCGAGCTGTTCGACGCCGCCGGCTACACCTCGGTGGTGGCCACCAACTGCGACACCGTCTACCACCGGTACACACGGGTGGGTGAACAGGTCACGCTCAGCAGCGAACTCACCGACGTCGTCGGGCCCAAGAACACGGGTCTGGGAGAGGGCTGGTTCTTCACCACCCGCAACACCTGGCGGGTGGGTGAGGAGATCGTCGCCGAGATGGACTTCCGGATCCTCAAGTTCCGGCCGCGCGCCGACGTCCAGGAACCGACCGGTGTCTCCGGTCCGGTAGGGGGCGTCGCGGAGGTCCCGGAAGATCTTGATCCGGAAAAACTACTGCGCCCCAACGCGTCTCGCGACACCAAGTTCTTTTGGGACGGGGTGGCCGCGCATGAGCTCCGCATCCAGCAGATTGAGGACGGCACGCTGCGCCATCCGCCGGTGCCCGCGATCTGGAAGGCGCGTGCCGACGACGGCACCGTGCCCGAGACCGACTACGTGGTGGCGGCGGGTACCGGAACCGTGTACAGCTACGTGGTACATCACGCACCCAAGGTGCCCGGCCGCTCACTGCCGTTCGTGGTGGCGCTCGTCGAACTCGACGAAGGTGTGCGGATGCTCGGCGAGCTGAGAGGGGCCGACCCCGCCGCGGTGCGCATCGGTATGCCGGTCGAGGTGATGTTCCTCGACTTCGCCGCGGCCGGCGACAAGCCGGCGTGGACGCTGTACGCATGGCGCCCCTCGACCGCTTCAGGAGCGGGCGAAACTTCGGGAGAGGACGCGAACCGATGACCGCGGTGACATCGGCAACCATCGAGGCGGGAACGGTGTTGCCGCCGTTGATCATCGAGGCAACACCCACCTTCGTCGTGGCCTCCGCCCTGGCCACCCGCGACTTCCAGGACGTACACCACGATCGGGATCTGGCGCAGCGCAAGGGCTCTGAGGACATCTTCGTCAACATCCTGACCGACACCGGACTGGTCGAACGGTTTGTCACCGACTGGGCCGGACCGTCGGCGCGTATCACCTCCATCAGGCTCAAGCTCGGCGTGCCGTGGTACGCCTACGATGCGGTGACGTTCACCGGTGAGGTCACCGAGGTGGCCGGCGACGGCACGGTCACCGTCTCGGTGGTGGGTGCCAACAAGCTGGGCAAGCACGTGATCTCCACCGTCACCGTCACATTCCCGGCCGCTGCGCCCGCCGGAGATACACCGGGGGAGTCGGCATGACGGGAACACTGTCCGGTGCCGCGGCGATCGCGGGCATCGGCGCCACCGAATTCTCCAAGGACTCCGGCCGCAGCGAACTGCGCCTGGCCGCCGAAGCGGTTACCGCCGCCGTCGCCGACGCCGGACTCACCCCGGCCGACGTGGACGGCCTGGTCAGCTTCACCATGGACACCAACGCCGAGATCGCGGTGGCCCGTGCCGCCGGTATCGGAGACCTGACCTACTTCTCCCGTATCCACTACGGTGGCGGCGCGGCCTGTTCGACCGTGCAGCAGGCGGCGATGGCGGTGGCCACGGGAGTCGCCGATGTCGTCGTCGCCTACCGGGCGTTCAACGAACGTTCGGGCCGTAGGTTCGGGCAGGTCGACAGTTCCGTGGCCAACCAGGAGAACTCCTCGGGTACCGACAACGCCTTCTCCTATCCACACGGACTGTCCACGCCGGCGGCCTTCGTCGCGATGATCGCACAGCGGTATATGCACGAATACGGCGCCGTGAGTGCCGATTTCGGACGGATAGCGGTCACCGCGCGCACACACGCGGCCAACAATCCGAATGCCTTCTTCTACGGCAAGCCGATCACCCTCGACGACCACCAGTCCTCCCGGTACATCGCCGAGCCGCTGCACCTGCTGGACTGCTGCCAGGAATCGGACGGCGGTGTGGCGATCGTCGTCGTATCCGCCGAACGCGCCAAGGACCTGCCGCACAAGCCGGTCACGATCGCCGCCGCCGCCTCAGGCAGCGCCGACAACCAGTTCATCATGACCAGCTACTACCGCGAACAGCTCGCCGCCCTGCCGGAGATGGGGCTCGTGGGCGATCAACTGTGGCGGCAGTCCGGGCTTGGCCCGTCCGACATGGATGCGGCGATCCTGTACGACCACTTCACCCCGTACACCCTGCTGCAGCTCGAGGAACTCGGGTTCTGCGGGCGCGGTGAGGCAAAGGATTTCGTGCGACAACCCGGTGCGCTGGAGGTGGGCGGGACGCTGCCGCTGAACACGCACGGCGGGCAACTCGGCGAGGCCTACATCCACGGTATGAACGGCATCGCCGAGGCGGTCCGCCAGATCCGCGGCACCTCGGTCAATCAGGTGCCCGAGGCGTCCAAGGTCGTAGTCACCGCCGGAACCGGAGTCCCCACCAGCGGGCTTGTCCTCACCGGGTGAGGTGTTGGTAGTTTTCCGAGCATGAGGAGATAGCAATGCAGTTCAATCTTGCCGACGTATTCGAGACCGTCGCCGACGCCGTGCCCGAGCGCATCGCGCTCAGCTACGAGGGCCGGCAGGTGAGTTACGCCGAACTCGACAGCGAGGCCAATCAGGTGGCACACCTGCTGGCGGCCAACGGGATCGGTGCGGGCGACAAGGTCGCACTGTTTCTCAAGAACAGTGTCGAACACGTCACCGGTCTGCTGGGTCTGATCAAGATCCGCGCCGTGCCGGTGAACATCAACTACCGGTACACGAACGCCGAGCTGCACTACATCTTCGACAACTCCGACTCGGTGGGCATCGCCGTCGAACTTCCCGAACATCAGCGCAGCGTCGCCGACCTGCTGCCGACGCTGCCGCAGGTGCGGGCGGTGTTCGTGATCGGCGAGGTGACCGACGAACTGCGGGCGGCCGTGGCGGCGCTCCCGGACGGCCGGCAGGTGGCGATCGCCACGTTCGCGGCCGCACAAGCACTGCCGACGGCAAGGGATTTCGAGCCACGAACCGGCGACGAGCTGTATCTGCTGTACACCGGCGGCACCACCGGATACCCCAAGGGCGTCATGTGGCGGCACGACGACTTCTTTCGCAAACCGCTCTCCGGCGGCAATCCGTACGGCGAGGACCGTCAGGATCTCGACGAGATCGCGGCAGCGGTCAAGGATTTCCCGTCGATGGCGTTCATGCTCGCGGCACCGTTGATGCACGGCGCGGCCTCGTATTCGCTGTTCACCTTCTTCACCCTCGGCGGCCGGCTGGTCATCATGCGCGACTTCGATCCGGCGAAGATGGTCACCTGCATCGCGGACGAGCAGGTGCAACTGGTACTGATCGTCGGCGACGCCATGGGTATGCCGCTGGTGGAAGAGCTCGAACGCCGCAAGGGCGAGGTGGATCTGTCGTCGCTGTTCTCCATCACCTCCGGCGGTGCGATCTGGTCGCAGCATGTGCGCAACCGGATGCTCGCGGTCAAACCCGATCTGCTGCTCCGGGATAATTTCGGTGCCTCCGAATCCGGCAACGACGGCGAGATCACGATGGACGACGAGGGCAACCTGAAGGTGCCGCCGACCGACCGGATGATGGTGGTCGACGAACACCTGAATCCGATCGAGCCGGGCTCGGGGGAACTGGGTTACATCGCGCGGATCGGAAACGTTCCGCTCGGCTACTACAAGGACCCGGAGAAGTCCGCCAAGACGTTCCCGACGCTGCCGGACGGCCGTCGCGTGTCGATCCTCGGCGACATGGCCACCATCGAGGCCGACGGCACCATCGTGTTCCTGGGTCGCGGCTCGCAGTGCATCAACACCGGCGGCGAGAAGGTGTTCGCCGAGGAGGTGGAGGCCGTGCTGCACGCCCATCCGGCGATCGCCGATGCCCTCGTGGTCCCGGTCCCCGACGCCAAGTACGGTCAGGGGGTCGCCGCCGTCGCCGAGATCGCGGAAGGCTTCGCCGTACCCACCGAGGAAGAACTGCAGGAGCACGTGCGGGCCTCGCTGGCCGGCTACAAGGTGCCGCGGACCATCGTGTTTGTCGACGAGGTCCGCCGCACCCCCGCGGGCAAGGCCGACTACCGCTGGGCCAAACAGACCGCGGAGTCCCGGAGCGCAGCGGTGTAGCCCCATCGAGAGTGCTACCGTAGGACCAACGGTAGCTATGGGGTGCTGATGCCATGACGATCTTCACCGGCGGTTTCGCCGACGACCCGCGACTGGCGGAACTGTTCGCCGAGGGTGGGCCCTTCGAGACCGGCGAAACGCTCGTCGACGGCCATCCGGTGCGCACGTACCTCCACGGCCCCCGCACGCTCGCCGACATCTTCGCCCAGTCCGCCGGTCACGGCGACCTGGTGTCGATGGTGTATCGCGAGCAGCGGCTCACCTTCGCCGACATCCGGGCGCAGGCGCTGTCCCTGGCGCACTCCTTCCGGTCCGATTTCGGTGTGGCGCCGGGCGATCGGGTGATGATCGCGATGCGAAACCTGCCCCAGTTCGCCGTCGCGTTCTGGGCGTCGGTGGCCTGCGGGGCGATTGCCGTACCGGTCAACGCCTGGTGGCAGGGGCCGGAACTGGCCGCGGCCGTCGACGAGTCGCAACCGAAGGTGATCGTCGCCGACGCCGAACGCGCCGACCGGCTGCGGCAATCCGGCTGTGCGGTGACTCTCATCGGTGTCGGTACCCCCGATGGCGCGGTCCGCTACGATGACTGCGCATTCGGCGCGCACACCTCGGCCGGCGACCTGGCGGTCCGCCAGCCCGACGATCCGGTCGCGATCCTGTACACCTCGGGCACCACCGGCCGCCCGAAGGGCGTGGTCATCACCCACCGCGGCATCACCCACAACGTGATGAACATGGCGCTGATGATGCGTCGTGGCATGGTGATCGCATCGACCCCGCCCGCGGTGCAGCAGCGGCAGAGCGCGGGACTGCTCGGTACCCACCTGTTCCATATCGGCGGTATCGCGGCGATCGTCAACTCCGCGCTGACCGGCGCCAAGATCGTGATGCTGCACCGGTGGGACGTCGACGACGTGCTGCGGCTGGGCAGGGAAGAACAGGTCACCGGCCTGGGCGGCGTGCCGACGATGGTCCGGAAGATGCTCGCGCACCCCGACATCGGAGATTTCGCGGGCCAGGTACTGAGCTTCCAGATGGGCGCGGCGAGCGTACCGCCCGACATCCCGATCCGTGCCCGCGAGGTGCTCGGGGACAACCTGCTCATCGTCAACGGCTACGGGGCCACCGAGACCACCTCGGCGATGGCCACCAATGTGGGCGACGAATACGCCGCGCATCCCTCCAGCGTCGGAAAGCTCAACCCCACAGCGGATCTGCGCATCGTCACCGACGGCCGCAACCTGGGTACCGGCCAACTGGGCGAGCTGTGGTTCCGGTCCCCGCAGACAGCCCGCGGCTACTGGAACAACCCCGGGGCCACCGCCGAATCGTTCGTCGACGGCTGGTGGCGCACCGGTGACGTCGGCTACATCGACGACGACGGCTTCATCTACGTCGTCGACCGCATCAAGGACGTGATCATCCGCGGCGGCGAGAACGTGTACTGCGTCGAGATCGAGTCGGTACTGGTCGAGCATCCCGCCGTGGTCGACGTGGCCGTGGTGGCGGTGCCCGACGAGTCGCTCGGCGAGAAGGTGTGCGCCGTCGTCATCCCCGAGCCCGGCCACGAACCGACCCTGACGGACCTGCGCGACTTCGCGGCCGGCCGGCTCGCCTACTTCAAACTCCCCGAACTCCTCGTCCTCGCCGACGACGTCCCCCGCACCGCCACCGGCAAGATCGCCAAACGCCGACTCCGCGACCGGATCGGTACCGACCCGGCGGCCGTGATCGGCGAGTAGGGGAGGCGTTCTGGCCGGCCGGACGACTGCCTGAGAGCATGGATCGGGTGGCAGACGTCGTCGGGTGGCAGGCGTCGAGGTGAAGGGGCTGTGATGGGTGAGAGCGCCGACAGCGCCCGGCAACGGGACTGGGCACGCAGCGGGGTCACCGCGCTGACCGGGCATGCGGCCGCGCCGATGGTTCCACCCGGACGGGGAGCCTCGTGGGCGCGGGAGTGCGCCGATGCCCTGCGGCGGGCGTCCGGAGGGGCGATAGACGTCGACGGTGCGGCGCTGTTGGGTGAACGGGCGGCATTCACCGGAATGCGGCGGTCGGGCCGCACGGCGCCCGGCGGGCATACCCGGTTGCTGCCGACATCCGACGGCTGGGCGGTTCTGTCGTGTTCGCGCCCCGACGATCCGGTCCTGTACGGCGCCCTGATCTCCGACGACATGACCATCGATGATCCATGGCCACAACTCGAACGCTGGCTGGCCACCCGCACCGGAGCCGAACTCGACGAGCGCGCCGAACTTCTCGGCCTCGCCGCACATTCGGTGACGCCACCGCCACGGTCCGCCCGCTCGCCGGCCGGGGTACCCGGGGGAGTCTCGAAACCCGATGACGCGACAGGGCCGTTTCACGCCGGGATATCCCGGGCGACGAGATCGCCGCGCGGCCTGCGGGTGGTGGATTTCAGCGCGCTGTGGGCGGGACCGCTGTGCGCGCACCTGCTGGGACTCGGGGGCGCCGAGATCATCAAGGTGGAGACCACCACCCGGCCCGACGGTGCGCGGCGCGGCAACCAGGACTTCTACCATCTGCTCCATGGCGGCCATCGCAGCGTGACCTTCGACCCGGCCGACCGGCGTCGGCTCGGTGAGCTGGTGGCCTCGGCCGACATCGTAATCGAGGCATCGCGGCCGAGGGCGTTGCGCGGCTTCGGGATCGACGCCCACGAGATTGCCGCGGCGGGGGCCTCGTGGGTGTCGATCACCGCATTCGGCCGCGACAGCATCCGGATCGGTTTCGGCGACGACGTCGCGGCGGCGGCGGGCCTGGTGGCCCTCGACGGCGCCGGTGACCCCGTATTCTGCGGCGATGCGATCGCCGATCCGCTCACCGGTCTCACCGCCGCCGTGCTGGCCCTCGGTGAACCCGGTGTGGTGCATGATGTTTCGATGGCACAGGTGGTGGCATCGACCCTGACCGGCGAGCCGTCGGCGGCCTGCGGGCGATCCGGCGACCGATGGGCCACACCCGCCGGTCACCATGTGGCCGCGCCGACCGCCCGTGCGGTCCGGGCGGTCGCGCCGGCATCCGGTGCCGATACCGACGTGGTGTTCGGGGAGCTGTGATGCTGCTGACGAATGTGGTGGTCGATGGTGCGCCGACCCGTATCCGTCTGGCGGGAAGCATTATCGATGGAACAGGCCCGGATCTCGAACGCAGGGCGGGGGAGCGGGTCGTCGACTGCGCCGGCGGTACCGCCGAACCCGGCTACACCGATCATCACCTTCATCTGCACGCCCTCGCGGCGGTGCGGCGCTCGGTGAGGTGCGGACCACCACAGATCGTCGACGGCGGTGCGCTCGCGACCGCGCTGGCCACCGCGGCCGCCGACGACAATGGCTGGGTCCGGGGTGTCGGATACGCCGAAACCGTTGCCGGTGATCTGGATTCGGATGCGCTGGACCTGATGTGCGCGGACCGTCCGATACGCATCTGTCATCGCAGCGGCGCGATGTGGATGGTCAACGGAATCGGTGCCCGGCTGCTCGGCCTGGACACCGCAGATCACCCGGGCATCGAACGCGGGCCCGACGGCACCGCCACCGGCCGCATCTTCCGCGCCGATGACTGGCTGCGGGAACGGCTTCCGACCAACCGCTTCCCCGACCTCGCCGCGGTGGGAGCCGAGTTGCTCTCACTCGGCATCACCTCGGTCACCGACGCCACCCCCGATCTCGACGCCGCCGCTCTCGCTCACCTCCGGTCGTCGGTGGCCTGCGGTGCGCTCGCGCAACGCGTTCAGCTGCTCGGGGTTCGGCTGGGCCACGACGTCACCGAACCGCGGATCTCGACGGGACCGTACAAGATCGTCGTCGCCGACTCGGGCCTGCCCGATCTCGACGACCTGACCGCACGCATCCGCGCCGCACACGATGTGGGCCGGTCCGTCGCCGTACACTGCGTCACCCGTGAAGCCCTGATTCTCACCCTCGTGGCCCTCGCCGACGCCGGACCCACCGGACACGACCGCATCGAGCACGCCGCGATCGTCCCCCCGGACCTGATCGACGAGCTGGTCAGACTCCGCGTCACGGTGGTGACGCAGCCCGGGTTCCTCGCCGACCGTGGCCACGACTACCTGCGCGAGGTCGACCCGGCCGACCATGACAACCTCTACCGCTGTGCCAGCCTCATCGACGCCGGGGTACCGGTGGCCCTGTCGAGCGACGCCCCGTACGGCCCGCTCGACCCGGCCGAGATCATCGACGCCGCGGTGACCCGCCGGGTTCCCGGCGGCCGGATCGCCGGTCCGTCGGAGCGGGTGACCGCGGCGGATGCGGCCGGTCGGCTCCGGACCCCGGCACGCGGATCACCGGCCCGCCTCGTCCGAGGCGCTCCGGCCGACCTCGTCATCCGGGATTCGTCGGGCCTCACACACGCGGTGATCGCCGGGGAGATGGTCCGGTGACCATGTGGCACATGCGGTGGCCGCCCTGAAATGTCAGCCGCGCACCCGGTCCAGAACGGCGTCGGCGACCTCGTCGGGCCGGGACTCGGGGAGCCAATGGTTGGCGCCGGTGATGATGCGGAACTCGTAGGGGGCCTGCACGCTGCGACCGGTGCGTTGTGCACCGAAACGGCTGAGGGCGAAATCGCCGTCGCTCCACACGTGGGTGGTGGGCACGGTGATCATGCCCGGCGTCCTGTCGGAGCGGGACCAGAACGGCAGGCCCCGGTACCAGTTGAGCGCACCGGTGATCGCGCCGGAGGCGATGATGTCGTCGTAGAGTCGGTCGGCGTACTCCGGTGGCAGGCCGACCCGCGCCCGGGCCTTCGGGGACCGGAAGACCTTGCCGAGAAGCAGCTCGGGAACCTTGGGCAACTGGAACACCGCCATGTACCAGCTGCGCAGCAACTGGCCGCGTGGCATGGCCGCGCGGTAGGCCGCCGGATGCGGTACCGACAGCGTGGTCAGCGTGCTGATCCGTTCGGGATGCCTGGCGGCCACACCCCAGGCCAGCATCGAGCCCCAGTCGTGCCCGACGAGGTGGACGGGACCATTGCCGAGGGCGTCGAACAGGGCGAGTACGTCACCGATGAGCAGACCGAGCGCGTAGTCGCGGCGCCGGGCGGGCCGGGCGCGCGGTGAGTAGCCGCGCAGATCCGGTGCGAGCGTGCGGTAACCCTGCTCGTGCAACCGTGGTGTCACCAGATCCCAGCCGCTCGCGCGCTGCGGAAAGCCGTGCAGCAGCACGATCGGGGGACCGTCGATCGGCCCGGCGTCGATGACGTCGAAAACGTAGTCGCCGTTACGGTATTCGGTGATACGTCCGGACATCACGCCACCGGTGCCCCGGACGGTTCCGGGATCCCGGAAGACTCGGGGACACCGGAAGACCCGGGGACACCGGAAGAACTGGGGACACCGGAAGAACCGGCGGCGGCCCTGGCCCAGCGATAGTCGCCCTTGCCGTTGCCCAGACGGCGGACCTCGTCGACGACGATCACCGCTTTCGGAATCTTGTACCCGGCCAGTTTCTGGCGGCAGTGCCGCTGCAACTCGCCCGATTCGACGGCCGCGACCAGGTCGTCGTCGCCGGCGGCCACCGCCACCACCTCCGAACCCCAACGTTCGCTGGGGCGGCCGACGACCAGCACGTCGGTGATGTGCGGGAAGGTGCGCAGCACCTCCTCGACCTCCTCGGCGAAGACCTTCTCGCCGCCGGTGTTGATGACCAGCGAATCGCGTCCGCGCAGCAGCAGCTTTCCGTCGGCGGAGATCCGGCCGCGATCGCCGGACTGTACGACGCGCACCCCGTCGACGGTGAGGAAGGTGCGTTCGGTGGCCTCGGGGTCCTTGAAGTAGCCCAACGGCATCCGGCCCTGACGGACCACCCAGCCGTCCTCGTCGGCGCCCGCTTCGAGGAAGCCGTCGAGGTTCTCCGATGCGATGCGGGTATCGGCGTGCGGGGTGAAGCCCACGATGGTGTCGGTGGCGTCGTCCTCGCTCGCGCCGAATGCGACGTTGCCGGTTTCGGTGGAGCCGTAGCCGTTCACCAGGATCACCCCGGGCAGCAACTCGCGCAGGGTCTTCTGGTGTTCGACGTTGAGCGGGGCACCGCCGCTGGCGACCGAGAAGAGTGTGGAGACGTCGTATCGGCCGCTGCGGATGCCGTCGATGAGGCCCACCGCGTAGGCGTCGCCGACCATCGTCATCAGGCCGACCTTCTCGCGCTCGATGGTGGCGAGCACCCGGTGCGGATCAAACTTGGTGCGGTCGTACAGAACGGCGGTCTGGCCGTTGAGGATGCCGGCGAATGCGGTGAGCAGACCCGCCGCGTGCATGAGCGGGGACACCGCGAACCAGGGTGCGCCCGAGTACTGGACCTTGTGGTGGATCTCGTCGACGTGCTCGTGCACGCCGCCGTTCATCGACACCACATACTGGTCGCCCTGGCGCCACAGCACGCCCTTGGGCCGGCCGGTGGTGCCGCCGGTACACATCATCACCACATCGTCGGGGGTGGACCGAGGCAATTCGCCGGCCCACGATCTGCCCTGTGCCAGCGCGTCATCGAGGTCGATCGCACCTTCTACCGGGGTGGCGTCATCGATGCCGTCGGGCACCGAGACGATCAGTTCGACGCACTCGGGCAGTGCGTCGGCGAATGTGGCCAGCAGTGATCGATGGCCGATCACACCGCGCGGCCCGACATAGTCGAGGAGTTCACGGATCTCGGCGGGCGTGTAGTGATAGTTGACGTTGACCGGTATCACCCGCGCCTTGGAACACGCGATGAAGGCGTCGGGGTACAGGTCGTTGTGCATGATGAGTGCGACCCGGTCCTGCCCGCATTCCCACGGCCGCAGTTCCGGGCGTTCGGTGTGGGTGCCGAAACCCTTGCCGGCCAGGAACTTCGCGAGTGCGGTGGTGCGTTCGGCGGCCTCACGATAGGTACTGCGCCGCTCACCGCAGATGGTCATCAACCGGTCGGGGACGGCGTCGGCGATGGCATCGATGACGGTACCTACGGTCCATTCCATGTGGTGCACGCTCCGGGAGGTGGCGCGACGACGGGCCGGCCATCGCTGTGATGCCAGTCATACTAGCGGCCCGGCAACCCCTGTCAAGGAGCTTACTGTAAATACCACGGTAGCAGCGGCCCGTCGGTCGCCGGCGGCCTCTGCCCGGACCCCCTTCGTGGATCAGCCGCACCATCCGTGGAAAGCTCCGCTCGAACGTCGGTGTCTCCCCGGGATCGGTCCGGTGCGCGGGATCGTCGACCCCCCGAGCCTGCGCCGAGAGTGGGGTCCAAGGAATGTAACCATTCCCGTAAGCCTTGCGGTAAGTTCATCGGTGAGCGTAGATTGCACGCGACGGTTCAGCCCCGACAGCCCCCATGTCCGACGACGGTGCGCGGCACCTGGCGAAAGGCAGCTTGATGACCACAGCAGAGGCGGTACCCGCAGGGGTACTGGCAATTCCGGCAGCATACAAAGACCCCGAGGCCCTGCATGCGGCACTGGCCGCCGCCCGCCGGGACGACCCGGTCTCGTACGTCGATGTGGAGGGTTACACCCCGTTCTGGGCGGTCACCAAGTACGCGGACATCATCAAGGTCGAACGCGCGGCCAAGACGTTCACCAACTCGCCGCGGCCGGTGCTGATGACCACCGAGCAGGACAAGCTGCAGCAGCAGGTCGGCATCGACACGCTCATCCACATGGACGGTGCCAAGCACCGGCAGTACCGGGCGATCGGTGTCAACTGGTTCAAGCCGAGCGCCCTGGCCGCCCTGCAGACCCGTGTCGATACCCTCGCCAAGCGGTTCGTGGACAAGCTGGCCGCGGCCGGTGGTGAATGCGACTTCGTGCAGACGGTCGGCGTCGACTACCCGCTGTACGTGATCATGTCGCTGCTCGGCATCCCCGAAGACGACTTCGCGTTCATGCTCAAGCTGACGCAGGAGCTCGTCGGCAACGACGACCCGGAACTGCAGCGCGGCACCACCGACGAAGAGAACATGATGGCGATGCTGGAGATGTTCGCCTACTTCCAGAAGCTCACCGAGGACCGCCGCGCCAACCCCACCGACGACCTCGCCTCGGCCATCGCCAACGCCACCGTCGACGGCGCGCCGCTCGACGACATCCAGACGGTCTCGTACTACGCGATCGTCGCGACCGCCGGCCACGACACCACCAGCAGCTCCATCACCGGTGGTCTGCAGGCGCTGATCGAGCATCCCGACCAGTTGGCCACGTTGCGCGACAACCCGGATCTCATGCCGACCGCGGTGGAGGAGATGATCCGCTGGGTCACCCCGGTCAAGGAGTTCATGCGCACGGCCGCCGAGGACACCGAACTGTGCGGCAAGCAGATCAAGGCCGGTGACGCGGTGCTGCTGTCGTACGCCTCGGCCAACCGCGACGAGGATGCCTTCGACGACCCGTTCGCCTTCGACATCGAGCGCGAACCCAACAAGCATCTGGCGTTCGGCCACGGGCTGCACTTCTGCCTCGGTGCTCCACTGGCCCGGATGGAGATCGGCGCGTTCTTCAAGGAACTACTCTCGCGCCTGGACCACATCGAGCTGGCCGGGGAGCCGCAGTTGACGGCCACCACCTTCGTCGGCGGTCTCAAGCACCTCCCGATCCGGTACTCGCTGCGATGACCGTACCCGCGCATGGCGAACCTGCCGTCGGATACGAACTCCGCGACAACGGCGTCGCGGTGCTCACCCTCAACAGGCCGGAACGGCTCAACGCGTGGGGTATGGACATCGCCGTCCCGTTCTACGAACTGATCGATCGCGCCGACGCCGACGAGGCGGTGCGCGTGATCGTGGTGACCGGCGCCGGCCGCGGCTTCTGCGCCGGTGCCGACCTGTCCGGCGGCGGCGCCACCAGCACCGAATCGCTCGGTGACGATCTGGGCAATACCGATGAGAACGCACTGGGTGCGATTCTCGGGGAGCGTCAGCCCTACACACTGACCGCGTTGCGCAAACCGGTCATCGCCGCCATCAACGGTGCGTGCATCGGATTCGGTTTCACCCTCGCGCTGATGTGCGACGTCCGGTTCGCCGGTGCGGGCGCGAAGTTCGGCGCCACCTTCGTCCGGCTGGGTCTGGTCGCCGAGCAGGGAATCTCGTGGATCCTGCCCCGGGTGGTGGGCGCCGCGCCCGCCGCCGACCTGCTGCTCAGCGGCCGCAAGTTCGATGCCGCCGAGGCTTCGCGACTGGGTCTGGTCAAAGAGGTCGTCGACGACGAGGACCTGCTGGCCCGGGCCATCGACTACGCCGACGAACTGGCGACCCGGTGCTCACCGTGGGCGCTGGCGCAGATCAAAGGTCAGCTCTACGATGAGTCCGATCGCGCCAACGTCGCCGCCACGACGGCGAAATCAGTGGAACTGATGAATCTTTCGATCAAGCAACCGGATGTCATCGAAGGCATCACCAGCTTCTTCGAGAAGCGGAATCCGCAATTTCCGCCCCTGACAGCGGATGACTGAAGGACAATGTTCCCGGCGCTGATGCCGGAACTCTAAATGTCTGATTTATCGCAGTAAAGGCCGAATCCGGCATCAACAGCTACATACACGGAGGCCCGATGACCTCGACGCAGGCAGGAGCCTGGGACGAAACCCTGGACGATCTGGACACGCGCCGCAAACGCTCCTATGCGATGGGCGGCGCCGAACGGGTGGCCAAGCACCGCGCCAAGGGCAAGCTCGACGCGCGGGCGCGCATTCGCGCGCTGCTCGATCCCGGCAGCTTTCAGGAATTCGGCACCCTCGTGGGCGGTGAGATCGCGGCCGACGCGATCGTCACCGGCACCGGCGAGATCAACGGCACGCCGGTGGTGGTCGGGGCCGAGGACTTCACCACTTTCGCCGGCACCATCGCCCCGGGCAGCAACGCCAAACGCTACCGCGTGGCCGAGCTCGCGCTGCGCAACCGCATCCCCATGGTGATGCTGCTCGAAGGCGCGGGCTTCCGGCCCACCGGCGATCACTACGGCCGCACCCCCACCGACCTGTTGATGCAGGCCCAGTGCTCGGGCAAGGTGCCGATCGTGACCGCGGTACTCGGGCCGTCGGCCGGGCACGGCGCGCTCGTCGCCCCCGTCTCCGACTTCCGTGTGATGAGCGAGCAGGGATCGATCTTCACCGCCGGACCGCCCGTGGTGCGCGCGTCCACGGGTGAGGACATCGCCAAGGAAGACCTCGGCGGACCGACCGTGGCCATCCCCAGCGGCGTGATCCATAACCACTACGCCGACGACCTGACATGCCTGAGTGAGGTGCGCCGCTACCTGTCGTACTTCCCGCCGAGCGCCTGGTCGTACCCGATGCCGCGGCCCGACGACCCCGATGACCCGGAGGTGACCGGACCGCGCGACTCGTCGGAACTGCTCGAGGTGGTCTCGCGCGACAACCGCCGCGTCTACGACATGCACGACGTCCTCGACATCGTTCTCGACACCGACGACTGGATGGAGATCCAGCCCACGTTCGGGCAGGCCGTGATCTGTGCCATGGGCCATCTCGGCGGGCATCCGGTGGCCGTGGTGGCCAATCAGCCCCAGGTGCTGGCCGGATCCATCGACGCCGCCGCCGCGAACAAGGCCGCGCACTTCATCCAGGTGGCCGACTCGTTCCATCTGCCGCTGATCTTCCTCGCCGACAACCCCGGCATGCTGCCCGGCAGCAAGTCCGAGCGCGAGGGCGTGTTGCTGGCGGGCGGCAAGATGTTCGCCGCGCAGACCACCGCCACCACCCTGAAACTGCACCTCACCCTCCGAAAGGCATACGGGTTCGGGTCGATGGTCATGTCCTTGCTCGGATTCGACAACCAGGTGGCCGCCTTCGCCTATCCTGGGGCGACAATGGGCGCAATGGGGGCGGGGGCGTTGAGTTCGGCCTCCGGCGCCGATGCCGATATGGCAAAGCAGTTGCGCGACATGGAACTCGCCGCGTCATACTACTCCGCGGAGATGATGGGATTCGATGAACTGATCGATCCGCGCGAAACGCGCAACCAACTGTTGTTCGCGCTGCGGCGCGGCCTGTACTCTCGTCAGGCCACGCCCGAACCGGTGCAGCGCACCGCGATCATGCCCTGATAGGACCCCCCAACGATGACCGCTCGCCCCGTCCTGCCCGGCACCACGCGGCTGCCGCGCCTGCGCCGCAGGCTCGGGCAGGCAGGTGCGAGCTGGGAGAAACTCGGCGAACAGGCGCTGTACTACTTCGTCTCCATCGCCAGTATCCCCAAGGCCGTCAAGGACTACCGGCGCGAAGTGCTTCGGGTGATCGCCGAGATCACCATGGGTACAGGCGCGTTGGCCGTGATCGGCGGTACGGTGGTGGTCGTCGGATTTCTGACCCTGTTCACCGGTGGCACCATCGCGGTGCAGGGCTACAGTTCGCTGGCCAATATCGGTGTGGAGGCGCTGACCGGCTTCTTCTCCGCCTACATCAACGTGCGTATCGCCATTCCGGTGATCTCCGGGATCGCGCTCGCCGCCACGGTCGGAGCGGGCACGACCGCCCAGCTCGGCGCTATGCGGGTGTCCGAGGAGATCGACGCCCTGGAGACCATGGCCATCCCGGCGATCCCGTATCTGGTGGGTACCCGCATCCTGGCCGGTCTGACGGCGATCATCCCGCTCTACGCGCTCGCGACGGTGGCGGCGTTCTTCTCCAGCAGATTCGCCACCGTCTACATCTACGGTCAGTCCTCCGGCGTGTACGATCACTACTTCACCACCTTTCTGGCGCCGAGTGACCTACTATGGTCGTTCGTGCAGGCCATCGCGATGGCCGTGGCGGTCATGCTGATCCACACCTACCACGGCTACAACGCGGCCGGGGGGCCGGTGGGAGTCGGTGTGGCCGTGGGCAACGCGGTGCGTGCGTCGCTGGTGGCGGTCGTCCTGATCACTCTGCTGATGTCGCTCGCCATCTATGGCATCGACGGCAAGTTCAACCTTTCGGGCTAGGGGATCATAGGCCAATGCATTTCGGAAGTGAATTCTCCGGGAGAACCAAGAAAGCCGCCGCGGCGGCACTGGTGTTCTTCCTGGTGGCGGTCGTGGTGCTGGCGATCCTGCAATTCCAGGCGGCGTTCACCCGCACCATCGCGGTGACGGTGGTGGCCGATCGGGCCGGTCTGGTGATGAACCCCGAGGCCAAGGTGCAACTGCGCGGGGTCCGGGTGGGCCGGGTGGCCTCGATCGCCGAGGACCCGAACCGAGGCAAGGTCACCCTGATCCTCGACATCGAACGCGATCAGGTGAAATACATCCCCGCCAACGTCACCGCGATGATCCGCTCCAACACCGTGTTCGGTGCCAAGTCGGTGGAATTGCAGGCACCGGACAATCCGTCGGCGCGTCAGATCTCCTCGGGCGCGGTGATCACCGGTGATCGGGTGGCCGTGGAACTCAACACCCTCTACCAGCGGCTCGTCGGCGTGCTGGCCGACGTCGAACCGGTGAAACTCAACGTGGTGCTCGGCAGCCTGTCGCAGGCGCTCGAGGGCAATGGCAACAAGCTCGGCGAGGGGCTGGCCGGCATGTCGCAGTTGCTGGGCCGGATGACCACCGCCCGGCGAACGGCGACGCTGCGTGAGGACATCAGCTCCGCCGGCCGTGTCGTCGACACCTACGCCGACGCCGCACCCGAGTTGGTGCGTACCGTCGACAACCTCACCGTTCTGGGAAACACGCTGCGCGACAAGCAGTCCGATCTGGATTCATTGCTGGTCAATCTCACCGGGATGTCGAACATCGGCAACGACACCCTCGCTCCGAAGAAGGACACGCTCATCACCACACTGTCGGATCTGACCCCCACCGCCACGCTGTTCGGCGGTCTCGCGCCCGGGGTGCAGTGCTTCTTCGAACCGATCGCCAGGGTGGCGCTCGGCACCGCGATGGAGCCGGGCGGGGTGTTCGGCACCGACACCGGATTCTTCAAGTTCAACGCGACGCTGCGGCCCAACAAGGACTCCTATCGCTATCCCGACGACCTGCCCAAGGTGGGGGTGAAGGGGCCGACCGTCTGTTTGCCCAACATGCGTGATGTGAACCTGCGCGAGCACGCGCCGTTCTATGTGTCCGACAACGCGAACCGCCCGTATCAACCGCGAACCTCACCGCAGGTCAATCCCGCCCGGCTGTTCCAGCTGATGTTCGGCGAGTACCCCGGTCCGGGGCCGAACTGATGGCTACCGCAAGAGACCGCGAGTTTCGGTCCACCGCCGTCAAACTGGGAGTGTTCGGCACCATCATGGTGCTGGTGTTCGCCGGGCTGGTCATCGTGTTCGGGCAGTTCCGCAGTGGATCGTCGGGCGACTATTCGGCGATCTTCACCAGCGCCTCACGGCTGACCTCCGGCTCGAAGGTGCGGATCGCCGGGGTGGAGGTCGGGCGGGTACAGAGTATCGAGGTGACACGCGATCACCGAGCCAAGATCGGCTTCTCCGTCGACGACGCCTACGAGCTGCCCGCCGACGTGCGTGCGCTGATCAGGTACGAGAACCTCACCGGTGACCGGTATCTCGAACTTGAACAGGGTACAGGCGACAACCGGCAGACCCTCAAGCGCCACGCGACGATCCCGGTGCAGAACACCGAGCCCGCCCTGAACCTGGACGTTCTGCTCGGCGGGTTCAAACCACTGTTCGAGACCCTCGAACCCGATGATGTGAATTCACTCGCCGACAGCCTGATCAAGGTGTTCCAGGGGCAGGGAACGACCATGGAGTCGCTGCTCGGCGACACCGCCTCGTTCACCTCGGCGCTGGCCGACAAGGACACCCTGATCGGCGAGGTCATCGACAATCTCAACACCTCGCTTGGTACGTTCGCCGACAACAGCGAGGGCCTGGACACCTCGCTGGTGCAGATGCGCGAGCTGGTCGACGGACTGGCCCGCCAGCGCGGCACCCTCGGATCGGCGTTGCAGAGCACGTCGCAGGTCACCACCAGACTCAGCGATGTGTTGGAGACCAACCGGCCCGCGCTGCGTGACCTGGTGCCCGAGGTGCATCAGCTCTCGGACAACCTGTTGCGCTCGGAGGGGCGACTGGACGCCACGTTCAAGTTGCTTCCGGACGCGTTCCACCGGCTGAGCAACCTCGGCAGTTACGGATCATGGCTGCAGATCTGGCTGTGCCAGGTCAAGATCCTGTTCACCGGACCCAACAACCAGACTGTGTACTGGACGGCGCTGGATTCGACGACCAACAAGAATCAGAACCCCGGGGGGAGGTGCCAGAAGCGATGACCGAACCCTCCCTGTCTCCCGAGTCCAAATCGCTCGGGGAGCAACCGCGGCACGAGGCGACGCACAAGCATTCGTCCAACGACGCCGCCGTGATCGCCGCCCGGCGCATCCGGATGGGTGTGATCGGTGTGCTCGTCACCTCGATGGTGGTGCTGTCCGCGTTGCAGATGGACAAGCTGCCGTTCCTGAGCAACGGCGCGGTGTACACCGCGCAGCTCGCCGACGCCAGCGGTCTGCGGTCCGGTGACTCGGTGGTGGTCGCCGGCGTCGAGGTGGGCAAGGTCCGCTCGATCGCCCTGCGTGATTCCACCGACGCCGACGGCGGACCCCTGACCACCGCCGAGGTCACCTTCGACATGGCCGACGACATGGTGGTCGGTACATCGTCGAAGGCGTCGGTACAGGCCGAGACCATCCTCGGCAGAAGGAACCTCACCATCACCCCGGCCGGTGGCACACGCCTGCGGCCCGGTGGTGATCTGCCCGTCGAACAAACCACGCCCGGATACACCCTCACCGAGGCGCTCCAGGACACCGCCGCCACCATCGGCGACACCAAACTCTCCCGGGTCGACGAGGCCCTCGACTCGATGTCCGAGGCGTTCAGGAACACGCCCGACGATCTGCGCGATGCGGTCGACGGCATCACCCGGCTCTCGCGCACCATCGCCTCCCGCGACGACCAGCTCGGCCAGTTGCTCGGCCGGGCCGACGACGTGTCGGAGGTCGTGGCCGATCGCAGCGGCGACATCACCACACTGCTGGCCCAGGCCAACGCGCTGTTCGGTGAGCTGCAACGGCGCAACCAGGCCATCGAGACCCTGCTGACGGGTATCAAGGACGTGTCGGTGCAGCTGCGGGCGTTCATCGACGAGAACGGCACCAAGCTCGCCCCCGCATTGCGCAGACTCGACGATGTCGTCAAGGTGATGCAGGACAACAAGTCCGAGCTGGCCGAAGGCATCGACCGGCTCGGGCCCTACGCCAACTCGCTCGGCGAGGCGGTGGCCAGCGCACCGTATTTCCAGGCGCTCGCCCAGTTCCCGTCGTCCGGCGACATCACCAACATCTTCATCAAACTGTTCAAGCAGAAGTATCCGCAGGCGTGGCAGGCGATGCTGCGGTACAACCCGATCAATCCGAAGAACTTCCAGTTCGCACCCAAGTACAACATCGCCGACGATCCGCGGAACGCGCCGACGGCCACCTTCCTGCCGCCCACCTCGTTCACGCCGGGACCGCCCTGATATGCGGCCATCAGCTTTCATATTCCGCGCCCACGACACATCACCAGCACCCGACCAGCCGGAAGGACCGACATCATGAGCGGATCGAGCGGTATCGCCGCCGGTGTGCGATCGGTGCCCGGCAAGGTCTGGATCTCGATGGCGGCGGTGGTCGCGATCATCGCCGCGCTGATCATCGGCGGCAAGGTCGTGAACAACCTGCGCTACAACACCTACACGGCCTACTTCAAGGCCACCTCGGGGATGTTCGTCGGCGACCCGGTGAAGATCATCGGCGTCGAGGTGGGCAAGGTCAGCTCGATCACGCCCCGCACGGGGGACGTGCGGGTGCGCTTCACGGTCGACAGTTCGCGCACACTGCCCAAGAACGCGAGCGCCTACATCGTGGCCGACAGTCTCGTCGGCGGCCGGTTCATCCAGGTCACCCCGGTCTATCACGGTGGCGACAAGCTCGGCGACGGCGGTCAGATCCCCATGGAACGCACCGCGATTCCGGTGGAATGGGATCAGGTGAAAACCGAACTCGACAAGTTAGCCAACAATTTCGGCCCCACCGTCGACGACGACAAGGGGTCGCTCGCCCGTACCGTCGACACCCTGGGCCGCAATCTCGACGGCAC
This sequence comes from Gordonia pseudamarae, assembly GCF_025273675.1. Classification (NCBI taxonomy): domain Bacteria; kingdom Bacillati; phylum Actinomycetota; class Actinomycetes; order Mycobacteriales; family Gordoniaceae; genus Gordonia; species Gordonia pseudamarae. The sequence goes on from NZ_CP045809.1 coordinate 633,017, forward strand.
GGGCGCCGAGCTGAACCGTGCTATCAAGGAACTATCCACGGTGGCAACCACATTCTCGGACAACCGGGGTGATCTGTTTGCGACGGTACGCAACCTGCAGACGCTGACCACGGCCCTGTCCTCGGTGGACGGGCAGATGATGGAGTTCAACGGGCGCATCGCCTCGGTCTCCGAACTGCTCGCCCGCAACACGGGCAAGATCGACGGCGCACTGACCGAACTCGATTCGGTTCTCGGCGAGGTGAGTTCATTCCTGGACAACAACACCGACGCCCTGAGCACGTCGGTGAAGCGGTTGTCCGACGTCACCACGATGGTAGCGGCGAAGGACGAAGAGTTCCGCGGCCTGCTGCACTCCGGTCCGCATCAGCTGGTGAACTTCTACAACATCTACAACCCGCTCACCGGTTCGCTCACCGGGGCGTTCGCGCTCGGCAACGGCGGCAGCCTGATCAACTTCCTGTGCCAGGCCATCGAGGGGTCCGATGCCCCGGGCACCGCCGCCGAAGCCGACGCGGCCGAATGCGTCGAGGTGCTGGGCCCGATGCTGGCGTCCATCGCGGTGAACTATCCACCGTTCCTGTTCAGTCCGATGACCGGGATGTCGGCCACCCAGGATCAGCTGATCTACCAGAACGCGGATGTCAAGCGGCGTGCACAGGCCCGCCAGGACGACATCGACGCGGGCAATCGCACGGAGAACCCGGGCAAGAACACCGATTCGCTGTCCTCGCTTCTCGTGCCGTTCGGGGTCGGCGGATGAGGGGCGCACCGATGAGCGGGCCGGAAGTGAGCCGGGCACCGGGAACCATGGGGATGAGGCGCGTCCGGGAAGCGGTGTCCTCGCGGACGGCGGTGGCGGTCGCGGTGGCCGTGACCCTGCTGGTGTCGGCGGGATGCTCCTTCGACGGCGTGCAGAACATGTCGGTACCGGGCGTGGCAGGTACCCAGAGCGGCGCGTACACCCTGACCGCCACGTTGCCGACCGCGGGCAACATCACCGTCAACGCCCCGGTGATGATGAACGACGCGACGGTCGGGTCGGTCGGCAAGCTGCGCGTGACCACCGTTCCCTCCGATACCGCGGGCCGCGAGAGCTGGCAGGCGGAGGTGACGCTGCGCCTCAAACAAGGGGGTGAAGGTGCCCGCCGGATCGTATGCCCGCGTGGGCTACACCAGCGTGCTCGGGTCGATGCACGTGGCGATCGTGCCGCCCGAACACGAACGTGGAGGCTTCCTGCGCGCCGGCGACCGGCTGTCGGCGCAGGACTGCCCCGACCAGCGCCGGATGACCCCGCCGACATCCGGCGGGGAGCCGAATGTGACGGTGGCGCAGCAGGTGAGAAAGTGCACCGTGCCCAGCACCGAGCAGGTCCTCAGTTCACTGTCGGTGGTGCTCAACGGTGGTGGCCTGTCGCAGGTCGGCACCATCGTCGACGAACTGAACAAGGTCTTCGCCGGGCGCACCGGTCTGCTGTCCGAACTGCTGCCGCGGGCCGCGTCGATGATGGCGGTGCTCGACGATCAGCGGGCCGACATCGTCACCGCCCTCGACGGCATCAACCGGCTCACCGGAACCTTCAACGCGCAGCAGCCGACCATCGAGCAGGCATTGACCGACGGTCCGAAGATATTGCGCATGCTCAACGACGAGCGTCCCGAGCTGGTGGACGCGCTGGCCGCGGTCGACAAGCTGAGCAGGACGACGAACAGTGTGCTGAAGGCGAGTTCGGACGACATCTCCACCACGCTCACCGAACTGGAGAAGTTCATCGAGCAACTGGTGCTCAGCGGGCCCAACTTCGTCAACTCGTTCAGCTATCTGACGACGTTCCCGTTCCCCGCGGCCCAGGTGCCGCAGTTCGTCCGCGGCGACTACCTCAACGGCGCCATCTATCTGGACCTCACGTTCAACCGGCTGTCGAGGAACTTCGCCAAGACGATGACCAACCCGGAGAACGTGGCCGGTAAGCAGGCGGGTCGGGCGAGGGTCGATGGTGACCCGTTCTCCGGGCCGTTGCGCAACCAGAACGACCCGAATCAGTCGGCCGGCAGTCGACGCGGGCCGGGCCAGAAGACGACGGGCCAGAAGACCACAACACAGAAGACCACAACACAGAAGACCACAACACAGAAGACCACAACACAGAAGACCACAACACAGAAGACGAGCCAGAAGCCGTCGGGCACGGCGAGCACCTCCCGGACGACGACCGCGCCGACGACCAAGCCGGTGACCGGTTCGGCGACACCGACCGAGGGGCAACGATGAACATCACCCGCAAGGTCAAGCTGCAACTACTGGCGTTCGCGGTCGTCGGGACGGTGGCGCTGCTCATCGTGGCCATCAGCTACCTGGCGGTGCCCGGGATGCTGGGCATCGGAAAGTACACGGTGACCCTGAACCTGGCCGCGAGCGGAGGGCTCTACCAGAATTCGAATGTCACCTACCGCGGCGTGACGGTGGGCCGCGTCGAGTCGGTGCGGCTCACCCCGGACGGCGTCACCGCATCGCTGGTCATCGACGATTCGGCGCGCATCCCCAAGAATCTGACGGCCACCGTGCGCAGTGCGTCGGCCATCGGCGAACAGTACGTCGATTTCGGTGTGCCGGAAGGGGACACCGACACCGGCGGTGGGACCGAGTCGGTGCTGACCTCGGCGGAGACGCTCCGCGACGGATCGGTGATCACCGGCGAGATCACCGTCCCGATCAGCGGTGTGATCGACCGCGCCGACTCGATGCTCGCACAGATCGAGGACGGCAATCTGCGCACCGTCGTCACCGAGGCATTCGCCGCTTTCGACGGCCGGACCGATGATCTGCAACGGTTCATCGACTCGCTGACGCTCTTCCTCGGTGAGGCGAACAAGAACAGCGACGCGATCGTGACACTGATCGACTCGGCCCGGCCGGTTCTCGCCTCACAGGACAACACCCGCGGCGAGATCGCCTCGTGGACACGTGACCTCACAGCGGTCACCGACCGGTTGCGGGCGAACAAGCCGGAACTGGTCGGCATCCTGGACAAGGCGCCCGTGACCACCGACAAGGGCCGGCAACTGTTCGAATCGCTCAAGCCGACGCTGCCGCTGCTCATCGACAATCTGTCGGTGACCGCGAAAACGCTTGCCGTGTACCACGCCAACCTCAATCAGATTGTCGTGATCTACCCCCGGCTGATCGCCGGTCTGGTCACGGCGATGAACTCGGAGGATTCGACCAAGGGCGCCAACGTCGACTTCGTGGCGTCCTTCCAGGACCCGCCGCCGTGTACCGTCGGCTTCTATCCGCTGGAGAAGCGGCGCAGCCCGGCCGACCAGACGGTCAAGGACTATCCGTCCGGGATGCTGTGCAGGGTGGCCCACGACAGCCCGCTGGCCGTGCGCGGCTCCCGCAACTACCCGTGCGTCGAGTACCCGGGTCGGCGGGCGTCCACACCGGCCGAATGCCGTACGGGGTACACCCCGTCCGATCAGAAGAGCCTGCCGTTGCCGAACGGTGTACCGGGGCTGGTCCCCACACCGGCATCGACGTCGGGGACGCAGGGCAAGCTGGTGCCCGCGGCGCCGACCTCGGTCGACTCCACCCCGTCGGTGTTCGCCACCAACTACGACCCGCGCAGCGGCGAGTACACCGGGCCGGACGGTAAGGTCTACCGGGTCGACGCAGCGAGCAGTACCGGGGAGGTCGCCACACAGTGGGAGCAGCTGATCACCACAACCCTGCAGTGAAGGCCGGACCGACGTGAGCGGTGCCCCGACGAACCGCGGTGTCCGGGTCACGAGCCGCGCCGCGCCGCGCCGCTCGGTCGCCATCGTGGCCTGGGGGTTCGCCGTGGCGGTCATCCTCGCGCTGGCCACCACGCTGCTGGTCCTGCTGTCCACCGGTGACTCGTCCGAACCCGACGACACCGCACGCGTGCGCTTCACGCAGTACGCGAGCACGATGGTCACCGAGCTGACCACCCTCAACCGCGACAACGTCGACCGCGTGACCGCGCAGATGAAGCAGGCCGGGGCCGGTGAGGCGCTGGGCGCCGACGACTCCTCGCTCGAGTCGATCGTCGAGCTGGTCAAGGCGCAGAATGTCACTACCACCGGCAAGGTGGTCAGGACGGCCGTCTCGCAGATCAGTGATTCGTCGGCGACGATCCTGCTGGTGTCCGGCTGGCGGATGGAGAGCCCCGGCCAGGAGCCGCAGGTCAAGACCTTCCGCTGGCGGGTCCGGGTTGACAAGCACGCCGGAAAGATGTCCCTCGGCAAGATCGAATGGGTGGTGTGATGACGGAAACCCCCCGGTCCGGCGACTCCCTGCCCGACACTCCCGATCCCGGCACCGCTCCGGATCCCGGCACTCCGGCGGCCACCACGGGCCCGGTGGTGCGGCGCAGCCGACCCCGCCCGGCGATCGCCGCGCGGCACATCGCGGCCGCCGGTGCGGCGGTACTGATCGTGGCGCTCACGGCCGCGGTGATCGCCGTCGCGGTGGGGCGCGGGGACGACGATTCACTCGAGGACGTCCGGCGGGATGCGATGGCCAAGGCCCGGGAGGTGGCCGGGCTGATGTTCACCTACTCGCCGGAGACGGTGCGCGCGAACGTCGACAAGGTCCAGCCGATGCTGACCGGTGATGCGGCACAGCAATTCGAGACAGTGCTGAGCGACAATCAGTTCGTGTTCGTCGTCGACAAGAACAACGTGACATCGACGTTGTCCATCGCCGACGCCGGAATCGTCGAGGCACACAAGGATTCGGCAACAGTGCTGCTGTTCATGGATCAGACCGTGTCCCGCAAGGACGCCGACACCACCTCGGTGGTGCCGAGCCGCCTGGAGATGGACGTGGTCAAACACGGTGGGGGCTGGAAGGTGTCGACGCTGTCACTGATCTCAGACGACAGCATCAGCAAGGCGATCCCCGCGGCCTCCGCCGCACCGACCTCACCGTCCCGGACCACCACCGCACCGTCCACACCCACCGGCTGAGAATCCGGGTGTGGGGCGCGTCGGTGTGGGGCCGGGCGGCTATACGGCGTTGAGGTCGGCCTTGGTCACACCGGCCGGCGGCTCCATGATGGCGAAGTTGGCCGAGGCCACTGCGGCGACCTTGCCCGACGGCTCTTCGGTGATCGTGATGTCGATGACGGCCGAGCGCCGGCCGAGGTGAACCACGCGGGCCGTCCCGCGCGCGAAACCCTCACGGACACCGCGAATGTAGCGGATGTTCATGTCGGAGGTGACCACCAGCTTGCGTTCGGTGAGGCTGTTGATGACCGCACGGCCCGCCACGGTGTCGACGAGGGTGGCGATGAACCCGCCCTGAATGGCACCGGCGTGGTTGATGATGTGCGATGCCACGGGCAATTCCACGACGACCGAACCGTTCTCGTCCGTCCACTCCCGGTATCCGAGGAGCTCGAAAAGGTCGTAGATGGATTCGAGCGGAGCGACGCGAAGTTCATCGGCGGTCACGGTGGTGGTCCGTTCTGTGTCAGCGGTCGGCATCGGTGAATCGAAGGTAGGCGCGCCGCGTGTTGTCGCGCCGCAGCGTGGTGAATCCGTCGTTGATGTCGTCGAGCCGGTACTCGACCGTTTCGACATCACCCAGCGGAAAGTCGCCGAGCTTGTACAAAGTGAGCAGTTCGGCGATGTCGTGCCGCGGGTTGCCGCCGCCGAAGATGCTGCTGCGCAGGTTCTTCTGGAGGAGCTCTGCCACCGGGACGCGCAGTTCGGCGCCGTGATCGGACAGGTCGCCCATGCCGGTGAACACGCAGGTACCGCCCTTGGCGGTCAGTCGCATCCACTGCTGGGCCTCGGTGAGATCGCCGGTGGCGATGACGTGTGAGCAGAACTGACCGGAGGTGACACCGGCGATGTCGGCGCGTGCCTCGTCGACTGAGGCGTAGGCGTGTGTCGCACCGAGTTTGAGTGCGAGTTCGCGCCGATCCGCGGCAGAGTCGACGGCGAAGATGCGTGCGGCACCCGCGACGACGGCTCCCGAGATCGCCGCGGCGCCCACCAATCCGACACCGATGACGGCTACGTCGTCACCGGGGGAGACGCCGTCACCGTGAACGGCGGCGCCGTAGCCGGTGGTGATCATGCACCCGGCGAGGCAGGCCACCTCGAACGGGATGGACGGGTCGATCTTGATCAGCGAATTCTCGTGCGCCACGACGTACGGCGCGAAGGTGCCGACGAGCGACATCGGGGTGACGGTCTCGCCGTCCGCGGCGGTGATGCGGTGACTGCCGTCGGAGATCGACGCTCCGCCGAGCAGTCCGCCCGGGTTCCGCCGGGCACCGCTGTCGCACTGATTGGGCAGACCGGCCCGGCAGGAATCGCATTCACCGCAGGACGGCAGGAAGGAGGCGACGACATGATCGCCGACGACCAGCCCGGTCACGTCCTCGCCGACGGCGACCACCACGCCGGCACCCTCATGGCCGCCGAGCACCGGAGGGGTGCCCATCGGGATGGTGCCGTTGGCGAGGTTGTGGTCGGACTCGCAGAGTGCGCTGCACTCCATGGCCACCTTCACCTCGCCGCGACGGGGTTCGCCGATCTCGATCTCCTCGACCGACCACGGGGAGCCGACCTGCCTGATGAGCGCGCCTTTGGTCTTCATGGTCCATTCCTCTTCCGGGGCTGGGTTCAGTGCGACTTCACACTGGCTGTCCTCAGTCTACAACCCCTGTCGAGGCCCTAACAGTAAGACTTACCGTTGAGAGTATTCGGACTCTTGCGCAGATCTACGCCGTCCGCGCTCCGACGGCCGACTTCTCCGCGATGAGCCGTGCGGTGTTGTCGAGAATGCAGTTGAGCACGTACTCGAAGTTGTGGTCGTTCGGTGCGCCGGCAACCCAGCCGTGCGCCTCGGCCTCGGCCAGTCGCGGGGTGTCCTCGGCGGTGATGACCAGATTCTCGTAGTAGGCGACGGTTCCCGAGTCCTCGGCCTTGCTGCGCTGGTAGAGCCGTTCGAGCACGATGGACCCGCGGATATGCAGTTGCACGGCCGAGTAGCTGTCGTAAGCGTCCTCCAGCGACAACCCGGCCTCCATCAGTAGCGCGACGATGCGTTCGATCTCCTTGGCGCCCATCGCGCCGGCCTTGGTGCTCATGGTGGAGCGGATGAGCAGCAGGTCGCACAGAATCGGGTTTGCCAGGAACGCCTGCCGCATCGAATGCGCGTGATGGTGCAACTGGCTGCGCCAGTCGTCGCCGCTGGCCTTCATCGCCGCGGGCAGCCGGTAACGGGTGATGGCCCGGTCGGTCATCGCGTTGAGGAGGTCGTCCTTCTTACGGAAGTACCAGTAGATACTGGTGACCCCGACACCGAGGTGTTTGCCGAGCATCGGCATGCTCAGGTTGTCGATCGAGACCTCTTCGGCGAGTTCGAACGCGCCGTTGATGATTTCCTCGGGGTCGATCGACCCGCGCTCGCGGCGCTTGCGCTTGGGCGCGGACTCCTGACCTGCCATGGTCGGGCCACCTCCTGTGGTTGTTGGTCGGTATTCGTGGTGGCGTGCTCGGTTCGGGGAACCGCGCCTATGTAGTTGGTGCCTATGTCTCATCCGGAATGACAACCAGGCGATTTGTCGATTGTGCCGTTCGGTGGGACCAACCGCAATGTCAACAGTAGTGGTATTCGTCATGCGGGTGGGTCGGTTCGACGGACAGTGGTGTGCGGATGTCCGCCGATGTCCTGCCGATCGGGCGACTTCGATCAGGTTTCGATGGACAGTGCCGCCGACGGGCAGCCGTTCACCGCGTCCTTGAGGGCGGCCTCGTCGGCATCGCCGATCGCGTCTTCGTGGATGTGGACGTAGCCCTCGTCGAGGACCTCGAAGACCTCGGGGACGATGGATTCGCAGATGCCGTGGCCGACACAGCGGTCACGGTCGACGATGATGCGCATTCAGGCCCCCTCGGGCGGGTTGAGCTTACTTACTGTAAGCGCAACGGTAATCCCTCCCGTGGCGGCAGTCAACCGACTGTTCCCGTCGTGTATGCCAGAAAGGCACGAAGGCAGGCGCCCCGTCGGGGCACCTGCCTTCGCCTGCTCCGGGACAACCCGGGCACACCGCCGATCAGTAAGCGAGAAAAAGGATCTCGTCGCGCGAGTACTGGTGGTCGGGATGTTCCTTGGCCAGATGTTCCTGCACCTTCGTCACCAGCTCGTCGTCGGTTTCCTCGCGGAACCCCTCGCCGCACGGGCATGTCAGTCTGCGGGCCATGGTCGCCTCCTTGTTGTTGTTGTTGTTGTTGTTGTTGTTGTCAGGTCGGGTCGGGCCACACACTCGGTATGCGTGCTCTGCTATCGATTGAAACACCTCGGCCGTGACGGGGCACACACCGCGCGGGCCCCGCCGGGCACCTTCCTATTGCGGCACGATGCCCTGCAGGCCGCCGACGTCGGTGATCTGCCAGTCCTTGTTGCTGTCGATGGTGATGCTGTAGGTGACGGTTGTGGTCGCCCCGTTAGGTGCCTGTGAGCTCGTCGAACTCACATTGACGAAGGCATCGACCTTGAAGATGCCGCCGTCGGAGGACTTGGTCACCGAGGTGATCGGTTGGGCCGTCGACTTCCAGCCCAGCGGGGCCAGGATCTGCTTGAGCGAGGGCGCCGTCGCGTCGAACTTGGCCGCGAGCTCGGGGGTGGTGCCCTTCTTGAGGCGGGCGAACCAGTCGTCGAGCTTCTGGTAGTCGGTGGTCGCCGCACCCACCGCGTAATCGAGCGCGATCTGCTCGGCGCGCCGGTTGTCTGCCGCGCGATCGTCGCGTTCGGAGATGTCCGAGCGCGCACCCGCCCACAGCAGGGCGAAGGTGATGGTCGTGGCGGCCAGCACGAGCAGGGCGGCCCCGACCACCAGCGACCGCACCGAGATCGAGACCCGGCGATCGGACTGTGCCGGGCCCGAGGAGGCGGCTGTTCCCGAAGCCGGTTCGGGCTTCTTCTCCGCGTCCCCGGTCTCGGGTTTTTCGGCGGTGGCGGGTTCGGCCGCCGATTCCGCGGCTGTCGGCGTCCCGGCCTCGACAGCCTCCGACTCCGCCTTCGCGGCCGGGGTCTGGTCGTTCGTGTCGGCGTCGTCGGTCACTTCTGCGCCTTCTTCCGTTGGGGTGGTCACGTGCTGACCCTCACTTTCCGGGTGGCACCTTATCTGGGTGAGACGTCGAGTTGCAGACGTACGACGCCGTCGGAGCCGACGGTACCCAGGGCCTGCGTGAGCAGTTCGCCGATGTCCAGGCGCGCCAACGCCGTCGCGGACTGGTCGACCACCGGCTGCAAGGCCGGCCCCAGCGGCTTCAGACTGGGCCCGATCTCCACCAGGACCTCGTTCATCGCGGTCAGGAATGGGATCATGCCCGTCGGGTTGGTGTACTCGGCCGGGTCGCGCTGCTCGGCCAGCGTCGCCAGCTCGGCGGACATCTGGGAGATGATGCCGGTGCCGAGCGACTCCCACGAGGGCCCGCCCTCACGCAACGCGGGCCCGAGCCACGACAGGTCGCCGCCCACCCGCTGGACGCTTGTCAGCAACGTCGTGAGGTCGGGGTTCTTCGCGATCAGCGTCTGCGCCAGCAGCCGTGCCGAACGCTGCAGCGCGGGCATGACCGTCTCGGTGCCGTCCAGACCTTCGCGCAGCGTGGCGACCAGGCTTGATATGGCGTCGGGGTCGAACTGCTCGAGCAGCGTCACCGCCTTGCCCGCGGTGTCCGAGATCGTGACCGGGGTGAAGCTTTCGTGCGTGTCCACCCGCTGCCCGTCGCGCAGTTCCGGACCGTCTGCCGAGTTGGGGCGGAAGATCATGTACGGCTCGCTCAGCGCCGACAGGTTCTCCACGCTCATCGTGCTGTCGGCGGGGATCGGTGTGTCGTCATCGACCCGGATGACCGCCTCGACGCCGCCGTCGTGGCCGATCCGCAGATCGGTCACCTTGCCGACCTCGTTGCCCACCACCAGCACCGGTGAGTTGATCTCGATACCGCCCGACCCGGACATCGCGATGGTGATGGTGCGGTAGTCCTTGAACGGTTCCACCCGCAGCACCGACACCAGGATGTACACGACACCGACCAGCAGCACCACGACGATCGCGCCCAGTGACAGGACCGACGACGGGATCTTGCGGCGCCGGGCCATCACCGCACCAGCCCGATCATCCGCATCAGCACGACGATCTGTTGCGCCTGGGCGTCACCGGACAACGACTGCCCGTTCACGCCGACCTTGGTCACGTCCACCTTCGCCCCGGTCGTCGACCACGGAATCAGATCCTTGTTGATCAGGTCGATCAACCGGCTCATGTTGTGCGGGGCGGTGGTGTCGAGCGGCCGGGCGCCGAACAGCACCGGAACCACGGCCGAGATGGCGCCGTCCGCCGCGCCGATCGCCGGAGCCAGCCACTTTCCCGGTGGGGCGACCTTGCCGAGGTCGGTCAGGATGTAGACCATGTTCAGGATCGAGGTCATCGAGGACGTGGTGCGGTCCACTCCGGCCCGGGTGAGCAGCGGCGCGAGCCGGTCGCGTTGATCGATGACGGCCTGCGTGGTGTCGCCGAGGCCGTTGAGCAGCGAATCGAGCGAGCCCTGATTGTCGGCGAGATCCCGCAGGTCCTTGCCGACGACGTCGAAGACCTTGGCCGTGCGGTTCACATCGTCGGGGAAGGCCTTGTTGACCGTGCGCACGGTGGAGATGAGGTTGGTGAACGTGCCATTGCCGGTGGCGGTGGCCAGCTGCGAGAGCGTGTCCTCGATCTGCGGTGCCTGCGAGGTCTGCTTCAGCGGAATCGTCGACCCGCCGCGCAGCGCGGCCCCCGACGATGACGCACCGGTCCCGGTGGTGGTGAGTGCGATGTGCACATCCGACAGCGGGGCGGACTGGCGCAGCATCGCGGTGGTCGTGGTGGGCAGGGTGACGTCGGAGTCGATGCTCACATCGGCGACCACGAACCCCTTGTCGGAGGTGGTCAGTCCCGCGAGCCTGCCCACGGGTACGCCGTCGGCGACGACCTGCGCGCCGTCGGGCAGGTTGAGCACGTTGGCGAACTGGATGTGCACGTTGTAGGTGTCGCCGCCGGTGCCGCCCCCGGGGGCGGGGAGGCTGGAGGCGTCGAAGTCGCAGCCGGTGGCGCCCAGCGACACGACCGCGGCCATGCCCATGGCCGCGGCGGCGCGGCGCAGTCCGGCGCGCCCGGTGAATCGGATCGTCGATGGTGTTCTCATCGCACACCTCCCGTGAGCAGTCCGGGCAACAGGCCCGCGAGCGGTCCGGCTTCGGTGCACGAGGTGCCCCGCCGGCCCAGCACCGCGCACAACTCCTTGCCGGCGGCCTTGGGCAGCGCGGCAGGTGTGGCGGCGTAGCCCAGCGTGATCCGTTTGGTGGCCGGGTCGATGGAATTGCTGAAGGCGTCGGCGATCACCGGCAGCCGGTCGATCATCTCGGTCAGCCCGGTCACGCCCGCCGAGATCTGGGCCGGGAGATTGTCCATGTTCTGCACGTTGTCGATGAAGTCGGCGCCGTACAGCATCGCGATGTCATTGAGCTGGGGAACCACGTACCGCAGCCGTTGCAGGATCTCGGCGGCCGGGACGGTCATGTTCTCGTTGACCGAATCGATCGTCGGTTCCAGACGCGTGAGGAACGACGTGATCTGGGCCCAGTGGTCGGCGGTCGGCTCGGTGATGCCGGTCAGGTCGGTGATGATCTCACCGAGGCGCGCGATCGCGGCATCGGGGGATTTCAGGGCCGAACCGAGCTGGGTGATGACCGCGTTGATGTCCGCGCCGGTGCCGTCGAGCGCGGTGGACAGGCCCTTGAGGCCGCGCGAGATATCCTTGGCCTCGGCCGGCGACAGCGTTCCGTTCATCTCGTCGGCGAGTGTCGACAGCGCCGCGAAGGTCTGGGTGATCGACTGCGGGGTGAGCGTCTTGGTGATGCACGTGTCCGGATCCCACGACGGTTCCGACGTTGTCGGTTCGGCCCCGATGAGTGCGAGCCTGCGGTCGGCGATCAGCGTGTGCGAGAGGGTGGTCGCCCCCACGTCGGCGGGCAGCCGGCGATCCTTGCGGATCTCGAACGTCACCTTGGCCCGGGTCCCCTCGGTGCTGATCGCGGTGACCTTGCCGATCGGGACACCGAACGAGGTGACCGCGCTGTCGCGGAACAGGCCGATCGAGTCGGGCATGAGCGCGCAGTACGAGCGGGTGTCGGAGTCCGGGCCGCACGACCGGTAGGCCAGGGCGGCGACGACGGCGACGATCACCAGTGCCACGACCGCCCGGCGACCCCGGGGGAGCGACGGAATCGTCATCGTCAGCACCCCTTCTCGGGCGTCGGCACGCAGATCGTGATCGGTGTGCGTTCCTCGCCGGCCGCGGTGCGCAGCTTGTCGCCGATCTGTGTGATCGAACCCACCAGGTCGCTCCACTTGTTGATCAACTCGCCGAGCGGTTTCTGCGCCTTGGCCAGTTCGATCGCCATCGGCCGCAGCGTCGAGTTGTAGTGTTTGCCCAGCGGTGACAGCGATTCCAGGATGGTGGCCACCGAGGTGAGGGCCTTGCCGGTGATGACCATCTTCTCCTCCGCCAGATCCTCCAGGAACACCCAGGAGTCGATGATCTGCTTGAACGAGGACTTGGTGTCTTCGATCGCGCCCACGTACTCGTCGGCCATCGCGAGGGTGCGCGACACGTCGGCGTTCTGTTTGTCGAGAATCTCCACGATCGAGTCGACCGCGGCGACGGCGCGTTTGAGCGATTGCGGATTGTCGGCGGTGGCCCGGCCGAGGGTCTTCATCGTCTTGCGCAGGGTGTCTCCCTCGATGCCGCTGACCGGTTCGATGGCGTCCTGGAAGATCTCGGGCAGGCTGTAGGGCAGGATCACCCGATCGGCCGGGATCGTCGCCGTTCCCAGCGGGGTGCTGCCGGCGGGCTGCAGGGCGATGTAGTGGCCGCCGACCACGGTCAGCATCCGCACCGACAGCGATGTCTGCGAACCGACGAAGACGTCGTCCTCGACGGTGAATGTGATGCTCGCGTGGTCGGAGTGCAGAGACACGTCGGTGACCTCGCCCACGGTGATGCCGGCCAGGCGCACGTCGGCGCCCTTCTTGATGGCGCCCGCGTCGGACACGTCGGCCCGGTACTCGGTGGAGTCGAGGTCGACCACCGAGATGGCCGCGATGATCCCCAGGATGATCGCGACCACGGCGAAACCGATCAATCCCCACTGCCGGTCGGAGAACCGCGGACCGTTTCCCCTGTTCTTCCCGCTCAGGCCCGACACAGCGTGATCCTCTGGTTGCCCAGCAGCACGGTCAGCGCGGCCGGTGGGGTGGCGGTGCCCTTGGAACAGGTGAACCTGCCTGCCTCCGGGGTGACCGCGGCCAGGAACTGCAGAAACCCGGGCAGCCGGTTCAGCGATGCGATGGTGTCCTCCGGGCTGGGGAAGGCCTGCGACAAGAGGCGGTCGATGTCGGGGTTGGGGTCGCCGTCGAGTCCGAGCACCTTGAGCATGTGCTCCAGCGGGAACAGGATCGGTGGGATCTCGTCGGCGAACTGCGCCAGCAGCGGCACCTTTTCCTTGAGCTGCAGGAACAGCGTGGTGAGCTGTTTGATGAGCGCCATCGCGTCGGCGGCGCCGCCGCCGATCTGGTCGGACACTCGGGACAGGTTGCGGATCAGCACCGAGATGACCTGCTGCCGGTCGACCGCGTAGTTGCTGAGCTGTTCGACGGCCGCCAGCGCCGGTCCGATGCCGTTGCCGTCGCCCTCGATGACCGCGTACAGACTGCCGGTGAACTTGTTGAGCTCCTGCGGGGACAACTGCCGCAGCACCGGTTCGAGGCCGTTGAACAGGGTGGTCACGTCGAACGAGGGCACGGTGCGGCCGGTATCGATGGTCGATCCGGGGGTGCGCAGATCAGCTTTCTGGGTGTCGGTCAGTGTCGACTGCTGGATGTCGATGTAACGCTGGCCGGTGAGGTTCTGGTAGCGGATCGCGAACGTGGCGTCCTTGGCGACCCGGTGTGTCTTCACCAGGTCGAAGGTGACCTCGGCGTCGGTGCCCCTGAGTGAGATTCCGGTGACCTTGCCGACACCGACCCCGAACTCGCGGACGTCGTTGCCCACGCGCAGCCCGTTGGCGTCGGTGAACAGCGCGGTGTACCCGGTCACGTCGCCGCGGACCGGTTTCTCGATCGTGCGCAGCACGCCGACGAGAATCAGGGCCATGACCGCGGCGAAGATCCCGATCTTGATCACCAGCGATCGGATGCTCCTCATCGGCCGCCCCCGCTACCTGTCGTGTGTGTTCCGGTGCTGTTCGATGTCGAGGCGGTCGGATTGAGGGTCAGCGCGAGCCGCAGCACCGGCTCGGCCGGGGATCCGGCGAATGCCTTGGACGTGCGGGTCAGCAGCTTCTTCAGCTGCGCCTGCGTTGTCTGCGGTGAGGGCACGGCGGCGGCGACCGCGTTGAGCAGGGGGACGGGCAGCGCGGCCAGACCGGCATAGTCCGGTTGCAGCGTCCGCAGCAGGTTGGCCAGGCCCGGGATGACGTCCTTGGCCAGCACCGCCACCGTCGCATCGAAGCGGGCCTGCTTCTCGGGGATCTTCAGATACGGGTGGTCGTGCACCATGCGCAGCAGGATCAGGCCGCCGTCGAGGGTGGACGGGAAGCCCGACAGCGCCGACCCGAGATCACGCAGGATCGGCGAGTACGGCATCTTCTGGGTGTCGGCGACCGTTTCGACGGTGGTGATCAGCGCCTTCATCAGCGGTGAGAACGCCTTGGCGTCTTGTGACACCCGTTTGACGAGATCGGCCAGTTCGGGGGTCAGCACGTCGCCGCTGAGTTTGCCGAGCGAGAGCAGCATGGTGGAGACGGTGGCGTCGTGGACGCGATCGACGTGCCCGCCGGTCAGGTCGACGGTGGTGCCCGAGCGCAGCGGCGAACCGCCCTGCCGGGCCAGGAGACTGATCTGGGTGATGCCGAACAGGTTCGCGGGGGAGTAGTCGATGGCGAGCGCGTCGGTGAGCCCGGTCAGTGACGGGTCGTCGAGACGGACCTTGATCGCCTGACCGGCGTCGGTGCGGGTCACCGAGTCGACCTGGCCCACCACCACACCGCCGCGCCGTACCTCGGTGCCCACGGTGATGCCGTCGCCGACGTGCTCGGTGAGCAGGGTGACGGCGATCTGATCGTCGTCCAGGCCGCCGGTCGGGACGACCCGCCACGCGATGACGGCGAGGGCGGCCACGAGGATCGCCGCTATGCCGACGATGCGCGCGGTGTGCGTGTGGGTGGTGATCCCCGCGAGTGCGTGTCTGGCCATTGCCTACCCCGAGAACCTGATCGGCGACTGCAGACCCCACAACACCAGCGTCATCACCATGTCGAGGGCGATGATGCCGACCAGGCTGGCCCTGATGGCGCGACCCGACGCGATGCCCACGCCCTCGGGTCCGCCCGAGGCGAAGAAGCCCTGGTAGCAGTGGATGAGGATGATCGCGATGGTGAACACCAGGATCTTGATGATCGAGGCGACGATGTCCCAGCCGAGCACGAACTGGGTGAAGTAGTGGTCGTACACGCCGGCCGGTTCGCCGTGGACGGTGGTGACCACCATCCGCGTGGACAGATAGCCGACGACCAGCGCGATGACGTACGTCGGGATCATCGACACCACACCGGCGATGACGCGGGTGGTGACCACGAAACCGACCGCCCGCACGCCGAGGGCCTCGATGGCGTCGATCTCCTCGGAGATGCGCATCGAGCCGATCTCGGCGGTCATCCGGCAGCCGGCCTGTGCGGCGAAGGCCACCCCGGCGGCGATGGGTGCGAGTTCGCGGGTGTTGGCGAACGCGGAGATCACGCCCGACACCGGGCCGAGGGAGACCAGTTCGAGCGCCGTGTACGCCTCGATTCCGATGGAGGCGCCGATCGCCGCACCCATGATGAGCATGACCGGGGCGGTACCGCCGCCGACGATAAGTGAGCCTCGGCCCCATGTCATGTCGGTGATGGTCGACATGGTCTGCCGGCGATAGTGCTTGAGCGTCACCGGGATCGCGGCGAATACGTTCCAGCAGAAGGCGAGGGCGAAGCCGATCGATTCGAGGAACGATCCGATGGTGAACCACTTGCCGACGGCGCGCAGCGGCCGCAGGACGACCGGGGTGTACGACGCGGGGGCCGCTTGTTGCTCGTGTGTCATCGTGGTTCTCATCCCATCCTCATCGGATAGAACATGTTGACGACCTGGGTGATCCCGGTGTTCACCACCATGATCGCCACCACCGACAGCACCACCGCCGCGTTCACGCCGTCGGCGACGCCGCGCGGTCCGCCTTTGGCCTCGAGGCCGCGCTGGCAGCCGACGACCACCACGAGCAGGCCGAAGATCATCGATTTGATCAGCGACACCCACACGTCGATGCCGGTGGCGAACGCGCCGAACGACATCCAGTAGCTTCCCGGCGTCACATCGAGCGAGGAGACCGCCACCAGATATCCGGCGACGATGCCCACCGCGATGATCAGGATGTTGATCAGCGGCGCCACCACCAGCATGGCGATGACGCGCGGTGCGACGAGCCGCTGCACCGGGTCGACGCCCATCACCCGCATGGCGTCGATCTCCTCGCGGGTGGTGCGGGCGCCGAGGTCGGCGGCGATCGCGGCAGCCCCGGCACCGCCGAGAAGCAGTCCGGTGGCCACCGGGGCGCCCTGCTTGATCACACCCATGCCGCCGGCCGCGCCGATCATCGAGCTGGCGCCGAGCTGGTGCACGAGGTTGCCGACCTGGGTGGAGACGATGACGCCGAACGGGATCGCCATGAGGATTCCGGGGATGGCGGTGACGGTGATGATGAACCAGGCCTGCCCGAGCATCTCGCGCAGCGGGAACCGCAGTCGCGCGATGTCGGTGACCGCGTAGCGTAGGGCCGATGCGCCCAGCCGGGTGGTGCGGCCGAAGGTGTCGATCGAGGCGCCGATCCGTCCGGGACTTCGTCCGGTCCGCGCGGCGCGGGTACGCTCCTTGGCCGCGGCGGCGATGTCGCCGGCTGCTGCGACATCCGGTGCCTGTGTGGTCACCATTCACCTCCCCTGCGATGGCCTGATGCCCTGGTGCCTGACGCCGGGATCTCTGATGCGGGGCTCTCCGGGCGTCGTGGTGGTCCGGCGCTAAATCTCGCGCCGCCGTCATGATCGGACCGCGATGGGCTGTCGCTGTATGTTGTGAGGCACACTAGCACATACTGAATATATTACGGTATCGGTCTCCGCAGCATGGTGAGGGCGATGTGGTACGCATCGCGAGGGCATCGTGTCCACATGACGATACCGGGCGGTAACTTGGGTGGGTGAGCTGATGCCCGGTTCGGCAATTCGCCCAGGTGGAGGGGTATGTTGTGGCGTCCCCGGGGTGTGATGGGGCGGCCTCGGAGCCGGTTGTCGGGAAGTGTGTTCTAGGTTATAGTCCGTCTTACGGAAAGGGCAACGGTATGGTCGTTGTCGCCGGAAGCGGGACTGCTGGAAGTCCGCCGGGACGCGTACCTTCGGAGCCGGTTCAAGTAGGTACATCTCTGTCGTCGGACGTGGGGAAGATTGGGGACACACATGAGTGCGACTCAGCGTGGTGTGGTGGTCGTCGGGGCCGGATCGGGAATCGGGGCGGCCACTGCGGCCCGATTCCATGACCAGGGGGACCGCGTCCTCGGCGTCGATGTGCGGTTCACGGGGGACACGGCCTGGGAACAGGCCGTTCTCGACCTTCGTGACCCCGACGGGATAGGTGACCTGATCAAGCGGCTCGAATCGGATGGACAGGGCTGGGACGTGCTCGCCTACGTCGCCGGAATCCCCGGAACCTTCGAGCCCGGTGACGTGCTGCGGGTGAACTTCCTGGGCATGCGCACCCTGGCGCTCGGACTGCTGCCGGTGCTGCGCACCGGCGGGTCGATCATCACCGTCGCCTCCGTGGCCGGCCTGGCCTGGCAGGGGCGCGCCGACGCGCTCGCCGGCCTCCTCGACGCGTCCACCGGCGAGGAGATCGACGCCTGGCAGGCACAGCAGGATCCCGCCTACGCGGTATACAGCACCTCCAAGGAGGCGTCGATCCTGTTCTCCAAGAAGATCTCCGGCCCCGCATGGCAGAAGTACGGCATCCGGGTCAACACCGTCAGCCCCGGCCCCACCGACACCCCGATCCTCGGCGACTTCAAGAAGTCCATGGGCGACGACACCATCGAGTTCGTGCGCTCGGCCGCCGGCCGGCACGGCGGTGTCGACGACATCGCCCCGGTGATCACCTTCCTCGCATCCGACGAGGCCCGCTGGATCAACGGACAGGACATCCAGGTCGATGCGGGTGTGATCGCCGGCATGGGTGCCGGACCGTACCCGATCTGAGAACCCCCGCCCGATCCACACCCGTCCGATCGAGGCCCTTTCGGCCGACACCCTCGTCCGGCCGACACCCTCGTCCACCGATACCGCAGCCCAACAATTTCGGAGAGCCCATGACCAACGCCGAAGCGCCCGCACGCCCGTACTCCACGTTCGATATTTCCAGCCACTCGTTCTGGGAGAAGAGTTTCGCCGACCGCGAGGAGACGTTCGCCAAGCTGCGTGCGGCGGACGGCCTGACCTGGCACGAGCCCACCGAGGCGCTCTTCCCGCACGAGGAGACCGGATTCTGGGCGGTCACCCGCAACGCCGACATCCGTTATGTCAGTGCGCATGCCGACGAGTTCTGCTCCGGCCGTGGAGTGACCCTCGATGCCATGCCCGTCGAGATCCAGAAGGCCACCACCTTCTTCCTCACCATGGATGCGCCCGAACACACCCGGTACCGCCGGCTGATCTCGATGGCGTTCACACCCAAGCAGGTCCGCAAGATCGATGAGCAGATCAAAGCCAACGCCATTCGAATCGTCGACGATCTCATCGCCGCCCTCGACGGCGGCGAACCGATCGACTTCATGGATGTCGTCGCCAAGAAGCTGCCGATGCAGACGGTCTCGGAGATGATCGGACTTCCGAAGGACCAGCACGAAACCGTCGCCGCCGCAGCCGAAGCCGTGTTCGGCACGAGCGACGACGAGGTGGGTGGCAATCTTGAGGAGAAGGCGGTCTTCCTCATGATGCAACTCGGCGTGCTCACCACGGCCGGTGTCGAGTTGGCCAAGGACCGGCGGATCAACCCGCAGGACGACCTGATGACCAACATCGTGCAGGCCGAGGTCGACGGGCACAGCCTCACCGACGAGGAGGTGGGTGCGTTCACGGTGCTGCTGGCCTCGGCCGGCAACGACACCACCAAACAGACCACCGCCCACGCCTTCAAGGCGCTGCTCGATCATCCCGACCAGCTGGCCTGGCTGCGTGCGGACGTGGACGGCCGGATCGGCGGCGCCGTCGACGAATTCGTCCGCTGGGCCACCCCGGTCATGCAGTTCACCCGCACCGCCACCCGCGACACCGAACTGGCCGGCACCCCGATCAGCGAAGGCGACAAGGTCGCCATCTTCTACTGCTCGGGCAACTTCGACACCGAGACCTTCGAGAATCCCGGGGCCTTCGACCTCGACAGGTTCCCCAACCAGCACGTCGGATTCGGCGGCGGCGGCCCCCACCACTGCCTCGGCAAGCAGCTCGCGGTCCTCGAGCTCAAGCACCTCTTCACCCAGTTGGCAACCCGTATCCCCGACGTCGAACTCGTCGGTGAGGTCGAATACACCTACAGCGACTTCGTGCACGGCGTCAAGCGGATGACCATCCGCAAGCGCTGACGTCGATCGTGGCCTCCCCCGCCGATGTCGGTCGAGGGGTGAGGCCGTTCGGTGGCCCGAGCCTCGAAAGCCGGTGAGAACGATGTGTTCTCACCGGGTTTCGAGGCTCGTCGCTTGCACTCCTCGCACCTCAACCGGCAAACGGGGTTGTCAGTCGAAGAGGCGGTCGGAGACGCGGGTGATGTAGTCGACGGCCGCTTCGGGGCTGGAACCGTCGACGTGGACGACGGCCCACGTGGCGCCGCGGCGCTGCATGCCGGCGAGGAACTCCTGTGCGCGGCGTACCGAATCGGCGTCGTCGAGATCGGTGTGCGGCAACACGACCTGAACGTCGAGCTCGTCGGGGTCGCGTCCGGCGGCGGTGAGCCGCGCGCGCAGGTCGGTGAGGATGTCGCTGAGCTGGTCGCCGTCCTCGATGGCGCGGGTGCGGATTGCCGACGCGAAGGACTTCGGGGTGATCAGCGGCATCCAGCCCGAGCCGTGCTCGACGACGCGGCGCAGTGCCGCCTTGCTGTTGCCGCCGATCCAGATCGGCGGATGCGGGCGCTGCACCGGTCGTTGTAGCCACAGCTCGCCGGTGGCGGCCCAGCCGTCACCGGCGACCGGGGTGGCGGGGTCGGTCCAGATCGAGGTGACCGCGTCCAGTGCCTCGTCGAAAAGCCTTGCCCGGTCCTCGAACTCGACGCCGACGGCGGAGAACTCCGACCGCAGGTATCCGGCACCTACGCCGGCGATGAGTCGTCCGCCGGACAGGATGTCCAGGCTCGCCAGCGATTTGGCCGCCTGATACGGATTGTGGAACGGCAGCACGATCAGATTGGTGAGCAACTTGATGCTGGTGGTGGCCGCCGCCATGAATCCGAGGGCGGCGATGGGATCGAGGGTGTTGTGGCCGCCGTTGCCCCGCCACTTGGCCGATGGCGCCGGGTGTTCGCTGAGGGCGACGGCCGAGAACCCCGCGGTCTCGGCCGTCGTCACCACCGACCGGACGACGTCTGGTAGCAGGAAATCGTCCGGGGCAGAGGGGAGTTCGCTCGGATACTCCAGGGTGAACTTCAGTGGGCTCATGTGATCAGTACTGGGTGGTGCCCAGGTCGACGGCGATGGCGGCCGCGGTGACGTGCCGGGCGTCGTCGCTGGCGAGCCAGGCGACGGTGGCGGCGACATCCTCGGGGGTGGTGACCATGTCGGGCAGGAACGCGGCCATAGTCTGCTGCAGAGCAGGATTGGATTCGAGCGTCTGGCCGACGCGGACCACCATGTCGCCGGTGCCCATCGGGGTGATGACCGCACCGGGGTGGACGGTGTTGACCCGGATGGAGTGCTTGCCGAGTTCGGCGGCGAAACCGCGCGCCAGGCCGACAACGGCGTGCTTGCTGGCCGTGTAGTGCACCATGAACGGCTGGAACTTGAGGCCGGCGGCCGAGCTGATCAGGATGATCGAACCGCCGTTGTTGCCGGCGATGATGGCCGGTGCGGCGGCGGTGACGGTGTTCCAGGTGCCGGTCACGTTCACATCGAGGATGGTGCGGAACGACTCGGGGGTCACCTCGTCCCACGTTTCGGGGGCGCAAATGCCGGCGTTGGCCACCACGATGTCGAGACGGCCCAGCGCCGCGACACCGTCGTCGACCGCCTTGCGGACGCCGTCGAAGTCGCGGATGTCGACGGCCGAGGCGATGATCGTGCGGCCGGTGGCCTCCACGAGGGACACGGTCTCGGCAAGATCCTCGGGGGTGGCCGAGTCGTAGGGGATGAAGTCCGGGAGCGGTCCGGCGATGTCGATGCCGATGATGTCGGCGCCCTCCGAGGCGAGTCGGACGGCTTCGGCGCGGCCCTGGCCCCGGGCGATGCCGGTGATGAACGCTACTTTGCCGCTCAATCGATCGGTCACGTTGTCACTCCTGTTCAGGCCGGGTTGACTCGGTGCCGCCGACCACTGTAGTAAGTCTAACTGTAATACGTACCATATCGGCTACCGAACCGGCGGGAAAGGTGTTCCCACGGTCCCCCGGGGGGCGTAGGTACCGTGAGCTGCGTTGGTCCCGTCGGTGCATGTCGTGCCGACGCCAGAAAGGAGCCCGCTGTGGCCGTCGACGCCGACGATTTTGCCGAGATCCTCGCCCAGGTCAAACAGTTTGTCCGCTCAGTGGTGATACCGCGCGAGGACGAGATCCTGGCCACCGACCGCATCCCCGACGAGATTCGTGAGCAGGCCAAGGAGATGGGCCTGTTCGGATACGCGATCCCCGAGGAATGGGGCGGCATCGGTCTGGATCTGGCCCAGGACGTCGAACTGGCCATGGAGATGGGCTACACGACGCTGTCATTGCGGTCGATGTTCGGCACCAACAACGGCATCGCCGGGCAGGTGCTGGTCAACTTCGGCACCGACGAGCAGAAGAAGCGCTGGCTCGAACCCATCGCCTCCGGCGAGGTGGTCGCCTCGTTCGCATTGACCGAACCGGGCGCCGGTTCCAACCCGTCGGGACTGCGCACCAAGGCCGTCCGCGACGGGGCGGGCGCAGCGACGGGGGACGGTGCGGACTGGGTCATCAACGGTGAGAAGTGCTTCATCACCAACGCGCCGAGCGCGGACCTGTTCGTGACGTTCGCCCGCACCCGTCCCGCCGACGCCGACGGCCCCGGGATCGCGGTGTTCCTCGTGCCCGCCGACACCCCCGGTGTCGAGGTCGGCCCGAAGGACGCCAAGATGGGTCAGGAGGGCGCCTGGACCGCCGGCGTCAGCTTCACCGACGTGCGCGTCCCGGCATCGGCACTGGTCGGCGGCGCCGAGGACGTGGGCTACCGTGCGGCGATGATCTCGCTCGCCAGGGGCCGCGTCCATATCGCCGCGCTCGCCGTGGGCACCGCCCAGCGCGCCCTCGACGAGTCGGTGGCCTACGCCGCCACCGCCACCCAGGGCGGCACCCCGATCGGCGACTTCCAACTCGTGCAGGCGATGCTCGCCGACCAGCAGACCGGTGTCCTCGCCGGTCGCGCGCTGGTGCGTGACTGCGCCCGCAAATGGGTCACCGAGGAGGATCGTCGCCTCGCACCGTCGGCGGCCAAGCTGTACTGCACCGAGATGGTCGGCAAGGTGGCCGACCTGGCCGTGCAGATCCACGGCGGCACCGGCTACATGCGCGGCGTGCCCGTGGAACGGATCTACCGGGATGTCCGCCTGCTGCGCCTGTACGAGGGCACCAGCGAGATCCAGCGCGTCATTCTCGGTTCGGGACTTGTCAAGGCAGAACGTCGGAAGCAGAAGGGCTAAAAATGTCAGGAAATGTGCTGGCGGGTAAGACCGCCGTGATCACCGGTGGCGCACAGGGACTCGGTTTCGCCATCGCCGAACGCTTCGTCGCCGAAGGAGCCCGGGTGGTGCTCGGGGATCTGAACCTCGACGCCACGAAGGAGGCCGTCGAGAAGCTCGGCGGCGCCGATGTCGCCGCCGCGGTGAAATGTGACGTGGTCAGTGGAGACGATGTGGATGCGTTGCTCGCGACCGCGCAGAACACTTTCGGCGGCCTCGACATCATGATCAACAACGCCGGCATCACCCGCGACGCCACCATGCGCACGATGACCGAGGAACAGTTCGACCAGGTGATCTCGGTACACCTCAAAGGCACCTGGCAGGGCCTGCGCAAGGCCTCGGCCATCATGCGCGAACAGAAGAGCGGCGCGATCGTCAACATCTCGTCGATCTCCGGCAAGGTGGGCATGGTCGGTCAGACCAACTACTCCGCCGCCAAGGCCGGCATCGTCGGAATGACCAAGGCCTCGGCCAAGGAGATGGCCCACCACGGGGTGCGCGTCAATGCCATTCAGCCCGGCCTGATCCGCTCGGCGATGACCGAGGCTCTGCCCGAACGCATCTGGAACGAGAAGGTCTCGCAGATCCCGCTCGGCCGGGTCGGTGAGCCGAGGGAGATCGCGAGTGTCGCGCTGTTCCTGGCAGGTCCGGATTCCTCGTACATGACCGGCACGGTGTTGGAGGTGACCGGTGGCCGGTTCATGTGACGGTCTTCGTACCGCCGTCATCTGCGAGCCGGTACGCAGTCCGATCGGGCGCTACGGGGGAATGTTCAAGTCTCTCACCGCCGTCGAGCTCGGCGTGACGGTCCTGCAGGGACTGATCGCGCGCACCGGCATCGCGCCCGACGCCATCGAGGACGTGATTCTCGGACACTGTTATCCCAGCAGTGAGGCGCCGGCCATCGGCCGCGTCGTCGCGCTCGACGCGGGGCTACCGATCACGGTACCGGGCATGCAAATAGACCGGCGTTGCGGATCCGGTTTGCAGGCCGTCATCCAGGCGTCGATGCAGGTGGCAACCGGCCAGAATGATCTGGTGATCGCCGGCGGCGCCGAATCGATGAGCAATGTTGTGTTCATCTCCAGCGACATGCGCTGGGGAGGAGCCCGTTCCGGAGTACAGGTACACGACGGCCTGGCACGCGGACGGGTCACCGCGGGTGGCAAGAACTATCCGGTGCCCGGCGGCATGATCGAGACGGCCGAGAATCTGCGCCGCGAGTACGGGATCTCCCGGCAGGAGCAGGACGAGCTGGCCGTGCTGTCGCATCAGCGCGCCGCCGGGGCGCAGGCCGACGGCCTCCTGGTCGACGAGATCATCCCCGTGACCGTCACCGGGCGCAAGGGTTCGCAGCAGATTTCGGTGGACGAACATCCGCGTGCAGATACGACCGTCGAATCGCTGGCGCAGCTGCGTCCGATCCTCGGCAGGCAAGACCCCGACGCCACCGTGACCGCGGGCAACGCCAGCGGCCAGAACGATGCCGCGTCGATGTGCATCGTCACCACCCCGGAGAAGGCGGCCGAACTCGGTCTGCGGCCGTTGATCACGCTCAAGTCGTGGGGCGTGGCCGGTGTGGAGCCCAAGGTGATGGGGATCGGTCCAGTGCCCGCGACGGCCGCCGCGCTCGGCCGGGCCGGCTTGGAATTGTCCGACATCGACCTGATCGAATTGAACGAGGCCTTTGCCGCACAGGCCATCGCGTGCATGCGGGAATGGAAGTTCGGCGAGAAGGACCTCGACCGCACGAATGTATTCGGCTCCGGCATCTCACTCGGGCATCCGGTGGGCGCGACCGGCGGCCGGATGCTGGCCACCCTGGCCCGGCAGATGCATCGCCGTGGCGCCCGCTACGGACTGGAAACCATGTGCATCGGCGGCGGGCAGGGCCTGGCCGCGATCTTCGAACGAGTGGGAGACTGACATGACAACGCTCGCACAGACACTCGGGCTGACCGACGTTCAGCAGGAGATCGTCAGCAACGTCCGGCGATTCGTCGACAAAGAGGTCATCCCCGTTGCCTCGCAACTGGAGAAGACCGACAGCTATCCCACCGAGATCGTCGACGCGATGGCCGAGATGGGTCTGTTCGGTCTGATGATCCCCGAGGAGTACGGCGGCATCGGTGAGTCGCTGCTCACCTACGCGCTGTGCGTGGAGGAACTGGCGCGCGGCTGGATGAGCGTTTCCGGTGTGATCAACACCCACTTCATCGTCGCCTACATGATCCGTCAGCACGGTACGGACGAGCAGAAGCGGAACTACCTGCCGCGGATGGCGACCGGCGAGCTGCGCGGCGCTTTCTCCATGTCCGAGCCCGAACTGGGCTCCGACGTCGCGGCGATCCGCACCAGGGCCCGGCTCGGTGACGACGGCGACTACCGTATCGATGGTCAGAAGATGTGGCTGACCAACGGCGGAAGTTCGTCGTTGGTGGCGGTACTGGTCCGCACCGACGACACCGCAGAGAAGAAACACCGCGGCCTGACCACCTTCCTGATCGAGAAGACGCCCGGATTCGGCGAGGTCGCGCCGGGACTCACCATTCCCGGCAAGATCGACAAGCTGGGGTACAAGGGCATCGATACCACCGAGCTGGTGTTCGACGGTTTCACCACACCCACCGACACCATCCTCGGCGGCGAACCCGGCAAGGGCTTCTTCCACATGATGGACGGTGTGGAGGTGGGCCGGGTCAATGTGTCCGCCCGCGCTTGCGGTGTGGGTCAGCGGGCCTTCGAGCTCGCGATCCGGTACGCACAGCAGCGCAGCACCTTCGGTAAGCCGATCGCCGAGCATCAGGCGATCGCCTTCCAGCTCGCCGAGATGGCCACGAAAGTCGAAGCGGCGCACCTGATGATGGTGAACGCCGCTCGGCTCAAGGACTCCGGCGAACGCAATGATGTGGCCGCCGGAATGGCCAAGTACCTGGCCAGCGAATTGTGCGCCGAGGTCACCCAGCAGAGCTTCCGCATCCACGGTGGCTACGGTTACTCCAAGGAATACGAGATCGAACGCCTCATGCGTGATGCTCCGTTCCTGCTGATCGGTGAGGGCACCAGCGAGATCCAGAAGCAGATCATCTCGAAGAGACTGCTCTCGGAATACCAGCTGTAGAACCATTTTCCGCTGGTTCAGGTGCGAAGAGCCGCCAGCCGATGAGTCTCGAAACCCGGTGAGACGGCAATGTCATCTCACCGGGTTTCGAGGCTCATCACCTGCGCTCCTCACACCTCAACCGACGAAAGGGTGCGTCCTCAACCGGAGATGAGCGATCGCAGGACGGTGAAACTGTCGTGGGCGGCGACGGCGGCGACACTGCGTTCCACGCCGACCCGGGAGATCTCGAACGACTGCATACGATCACCGGCCTCGGCGGTGCACACGGCAGCCAGCCACGGTTCGGTGCACGCGGCCCGATACAGGGTCCACATGTGCTCGTCGTCGGCGCCCACGCCGTGTTCGGCCAATCCGGCCACGTAGCGCCGCACCAGGTCCCGTTCGATACCGCGCGCCTCCTCGGGCGCGACGGAGGCGGTGACGAAGTAGGCGATGTCGCGGATTCCGGGGCCACCCATTGCGACCTGCCAGTCCAGGAAGCCGGGACGGCCGTCCTCGAAGAACAGGTTGCCCAGGTGGGTGTCACCGTGGATCAGGGTGCGCGGCTGCGACTCCCAGAACGCATCGATGTCTGCGCTGCGCTCGAAGAAGATGTGGCAGGCGCGCTTTTGGTCGTCGGGAATGAGGTCGGCGGTGTGCCCGGTGATGCTGCCGATGAATCGGCGGCGGATCATGTCACCGAGGCGGATCTCGGCAGGCGAGCGACGGGCCAGATCGCGCAGGTCGCCGTCGAATCTGTTGGAGTTCCAGAAGCGGGCGTGCAGTCCGGCCAGCGCGTCGACGACGGCGTCGGCCTCCGTGCTCGTGACCGAATCGACAACGGTGCGGAATTCCGCTGTGTCGGAGAGATCTTCGAGAATGAGAATGCTGCGCCGGCGCAGTCGGTCCTCGCGGGCCAGGTAGCAGCGGGGGGTGCGTACCGGCGGCTGGTCGCCGAACGCCCGGTAGGCGAGGACCTCCTTGGTCCCGAGCCGGAAAACATGCATCAGCACGTGTTGGAGATAGTTGCGGGGCGGGAACTTCACGAACAGTGAATCAGGCAGTCGGCCGTCGGATGTCACCGATATCCGGGCACGGTTCGCGGTGCCGGAGTGGGCGTCGGCGACGGACACCGAGCTGATGGCCGAGCGGGGAAGGTCGAGCTCATCGGCGAGCCATGCGGCCGTGACCTGGTCCTCGTGAAGCGGAACCTCGGTGCCGAACGGTATCGCCCGGTCCGCGGCGGCGCGGAAGGCCTCGCCGGCGACGAGACCGATGCTCTGTGCGGTCACCAGAAACGGCGGTACTGCCACGGTGTTCTCCTGTTCCATGATCCGGCCTGCACTGCCGGGTGGGCAGTGCAGGCCGGGGATAGTCACTCAGCTGTATGCGCTACGTACGGCCGCGGGTCGGCTACGGAGTAGCCGGCTGCGGAGTGGTCGGCTGCGGAGTGGTCGGCTGCGGGGCCGGAGTCGTCGGCTGTGCCTCGGGCTCGTTCCCGGTGCCGGGCGTGTTCGCCGCCTCCGGTTCGGTGCCGTCGGGTGAGGCGTCGGCCTGCTTCTTGGCCTGCGCCTGAGATTTCTCGCGGGCCTCGCGTTCCTCCTTGTTGCGCACCAGTTCCCGGAAGCCGATGCGGTCGAGGTTGGACTTGGGCTGCACACCCCATTCGGTCTTGGCGGTGTCGCGTCCGGTGCCCTCACCCGGGCCGCCGAACGGCGGGCCGCCGATCGGGTGCGGGTACTCACATTCGGCGGTCTCGTCGCTCCAGCGCACCTTCATGAACTCGTCGCAGATCTCGGTGAGCGATAACGTCGGTGCGCCGTACCAGACGGCGAGCACGGGAACGGTGAACGCGCCCTCGATCACCAGACCGAATAGACAGATGATGATGAAGCGCTTGAGCCACTTGTGCATCCGGGCGAATGCGGGTGTGGTCCCCTGGGGGAGTTCTTTGTCGGCCTCTGCATCGGCCGTGGGGGTGTTCTTGCTCATGATGGTTCCTTGCAGGATTCTTCTCGCGTGGGCGGGGATATCAGTCGGCGAATATTTCGCGGTTGACCGTATGGAGGTACGGAATTGCCAGGAACGGCGTTATGTAGAAGATGTCGAACGCCCACCAGCCGACGACCGGCAGGATGGTGCCTTCGAAGCGGATGTCGGCGTACATGGTCATGTTGACGATATATCCGACCCAGATGACCACACCCATCCAGCAGGTGACGATCAGCCATTGATGGCCCCAGCGCTTCATCTGCAGGAAGGCGATGGCGGCGGCGATCCGCATGGGGAATACCACAAATATGCAGGCGATCTCCCAGCCCTTTTCGCCGGGTGCCGAGGAGCCGCCGATGAACAGAGAATTGTATTCCCAGAAGTATCCGTTGTCGGCGAAGTTTCCCCAGGCGGTGAAGAATACCCGATTGAGAATGGAATGGTTCGCCAGTACGTCGAGTACCCAGCCGAGGCTGTTGATGAATGCGTCGAGGATGACAAGATAGCCGATGAGGGTGACCATCATCGGGCGTACTGACAGGCCGTCCCGCATGGCCTTGCGCTGCAGGTACAGGCCGCGAAGGAAGATCGGCAGGCCGATGAAACCGAACACGAGAGTGCCCATGAAACCCGTGCCGGTGATCAGCCACTTGTCGGCCTGCCGCTGGGCGATCTTGCTGTCCTCTTCGTGCTGATCGTAGGACAGTCCACCCGAGGTGGGGCTCGTCATGCCGATACGGCCGGCATCGCCTCCGCTACGTGTGAAGGACATGGCGTCAGTTCCACCAGCCGCGCTGGAATGACCAGACCAATTGCAGGATGAACATCGACAGCAGGAAGCCGTAGATAGTGATCTGGAAGACGATCAGTGCCCGGCGACGGTCACGATCTTGTTTGTTCAGTGGTGCGTTCACGGGAGAACTCCTAAAGGAATGAGAAGGAGGGTGGGACAGGTCAATCGGAGAATATCTCGCGATTGACCGTGTGTAAGAACGGCAGCGCCAGGAATGGGGTGATGAACATGATGTCGTAGGCCCACCAACCGATCACCGGAAAGATAGTGCCCTCGAAGCGCAGGTCCGCGTACATCGTCATGTTGGCGATGTAGCCGACCCACAGCACCACACCGAACCAGCAGGTGACGGTGAGCCACATGTGTCCCCAGCGTTTCATCTGCAGGAAGGCGATAGCGGCGGCCACTCGCATCGGGAACACCACGAAGATGCCGACCGCCTCCCAGCCCTTCTCACCCGGTGCCGATGCGCCGCCGATGTACAGCTCGTTGTACTGCCAGAAGTAGGCGCCGTTGTCGGCGTAGTTACCCCAGGCGGTGAAGAACACCCGGTTGAGCAGCGAGTGGTTGCCGAGGAAGTCGAGCGCCCAGCCGACGGTGTTGAGGAAGCCGTCGAGGATCACCAGATATCCGATGAGGGTCACCAGCAACGGTCGGACAGTGAGTCCTTCCTGCTGCGCCTTGCGGGACAGGTACATCCCGTAGAGGAACAGTGGCAGCCCGATCAGGCCCAGGAGGTAGGTGCCCATGAACGCGGTGCCCGCGATCATCCAGAGGTCGGACTTACGTTGCGCCTTACGGCTTTCCTCTTCGTGCTCGTCGTAGGTGAGTCCCGTTTTGCGCGGGTTTTTCATCACCGAGGACGCGGCAGGCTTCTCGTCCTTCTTGCGGGAGATCTGAAAACTCATGTCACTGACCGCCCCTCTGCCCGGCCGGCTTCCTCGCCGGTTGAGGTGATCATGCGGGGGTTCCCGACAGGTGCGCGGTGGCGATCTCGTACAGGCCCTCGTGGATGGCGCCGTCGCTGCTGAGCGGGGCGAGAATGCAGGCCTGGGCGGCGGTCATCTCGTCGGCTCCGGCGGCGACGAACCGGGCCGCGGCCACCAGGGTGCGCGTTGAGGGCGGCTCGAAGTGGAAGGCGTCATCTGCCTGGCGAATACTCAGCGCGCAGTTCACCAGTCGTTGTGCCACGTCGGTTCGGACGCCGGATTCGGCCACCACCACCTCCACCTCGCGGTCGGGGGGAAGGTAGGTCATCGGGACGGTGACGAAGCGTTGCCGGAACGACGGTTTGAGGTCCTTCAGGGAGCTCCGGTAGGCGGGGTTGTAGGATGAGACGAGCATGAATCCTTCAGGAGCGTGCAGGGTTTCGTTTGCCCGGTCCAGGTACAGCGTGCGGCGATGGTCGGTCAGCGAATGCAGGATCGCCAGCGAATCGTGCCGGGCCTCCACCACCTCGTCGAGGTAGCAGATGGCGCCGGTCTTGACGGCTGTGGTGAGCGGGCCGTCCACCCACACCACGTCGCCGCCGGTCACCATGAACCGGCCGACGAGGTCGGCACTGGTGAGGTCGTCGTGGCAGCTGATGGTGATCACCTCACGGCCCAGCAGATGCCCCATGTGCTCGACGAATCGGGTCTTGCCGCAACCGGTGGGGCCGGTGAGCATCACCGGCATGTGCTGGGCGTAGGCCCATTCGAACAGCTGCACCTCGGCGCCGTTGGAAAAGTACAGGTCGTTGCTTGTCATTCGGAAACCAACTCTCGGTGGATATGAGCCAAGATCTCGGGTAAGTCGTCGACGTGGCCGATTCGTCGGGATTTCTTGTCGCCGAATACTTCCGGCAGGGGATCTACTCGGACGGGGCCGACGCCGATGTAGAAGACGGAGATGGCGGCCTCCTCGGCCTCCTCCAGTGCGTGCGCGACGTCGGCCCAGGCGTAACGACCCTCGTAGCCCTCATCGGAGATGAGTCCGTCGCCGATGATGATCAGCAGACGGCGTTCCGACGGCTGGTCGAGCAGTCGTTTGGTGAGGTGCCGGATCGGTGCGCCGAGGCGGGTGTAGCCGCCGGCCCGCAGCCCCTGGGCACTCGGATCGACGAAATTCCGGTCGTCGAAGTCCTTGAGGCAGTTGACCTCCACCCGGTGCCGGGTGTTGCCGGAGAACACGAAGATACCGTGTCGCTCCTTGGACAGCGTCATCGCCCGGGACAGGGCGTCGGCACAGGACAACTCGATGTGGAAGGCCTTGCCGCCGTTGGAGCTCAGCGACGAGGAGCCGTCGAGCAGCAGCGCGGTGCTGACGTCGCGTGAACTGGGCATCAGTTCCCGGAAGATCTTCGGCTCGCCGGCCTCGCCCGTGATGGTGTCGATGTAGTGCGAGACGTATCGGTCGACGTCGACATCGGATCCGTCGTCGAGGCCGTTGCGGATGGCCCGGTGGGTGTGTTCGGCGAACCATTTGCGGATGTCGGGCGACACCGACGCCACCGGAGAGTTGCGGGTCTGGTGCTTACGTTCGAGCACCGCGACATGGTTGGGCAGGAACGCCTGGTTCCACATGTTCCATTCGGGGTAGGGCACCCCGACGCGCTGATCCGGGTTGATCTCCACCTCGTCGTTCTCGGGTTTCGACGGCGGCGGGAGATTGGAATTGCGCACGCCGCCGTCGCCGCCGACGGGAATCGACATGAGCCGCTTTGCGTCGGTGCGCGCCGACGTCCACGGCATCCGCCCGTACCCGCGCTTGAACTTCGCTGCCAGCGAATCGTTCTCGGGCGGCCGGACGGTGATCCGGCCCAGGATTTCCGGTGTCTCCAGCGGCTCCTTGCCCCGGGCCAGTTCGAGCGCGCGATCGACGATCGCCTCGCCGTCCATGTCGGGGTCGAGGTACTCGATTCCCGGTGCCAGGCGGTTGAGTTCGGTGGTCAGTCCGGGAAACTCGCGGGCCACCCACCCGGCGGCCACCCCGCCCTCCACCACCGCGAGTGCGGCGAGCTGGCGCGGGGTGAGTTCGTACAGCCGGAAGTAGGCGATCCGGTTTTTCGACGGCGAGCACTGCAACGCCACCCCGCAGGTGAGGGTGGTGCGGGTCCAGCTCTCGGCGAGCGCCGGGTAGGGCACGTTGACGACGGTGTGCGAGGCGTTGAGCCCGAACGTGCGACGCGGTCCCGTCATCAGCCGGACGCCGTCGATCACCTGGGCGGAGAACGCCACCGCGGTGACCGAACAGCTACGTTCGATGGTCATCGCGTCGGAGCTCAGTGCTGCCGGCTCGGGGGCGTCCGTCATGGTGGTCTCGGTGTCGGGGGGTGATCCGGTGTCCGTCTCGGTCAGTGTCGGGGCACTCATCGCGTCAGAACGTTCCGATGTTCTTCATGATCCAGTACCAGAACCAGATCACCAGGCCCATCACGCCCCAGGCGAAGCCGAGTCGAACGATTTCTTGCCACATAGATTGTCTCCGTATCGGTTTCGGAACTGACTTGGTCGAGCTGTCGGGATCCCGGGCGAGCTGCCGGGATCCGGGGCTAGCGGGCCTGCAGGCTGCGCAGCGTGTACGTCAGGTAGCTGTCGGCGGATTCGGTGCGCAGCTGATCGGCGTCGATGGTGACCGCGAGCAGTCCGTACACGCCGAGCAGGAAGAACACCGCGCTGTGATAGGGATCGACGACGATCTCGGCCTCGCCCCGGCGTTGCGCGGACTCGATGAGTTCCACGACCAGCGTGATCACCTTGTGCTCGCGCCACTGCTCACTCACCGGACGGTTGGGTGAGAAGCGCAGCGCCACCAGGTCTTTGAACAGGTGCTTGCCCAGGCGGATCTCGATGTCGGCGATGAGTTCGATGGTCTTGGCCAGTGCCTCGGCCAGCCCGGGGCCGGTGGCGAGGTAGTCGCCGAGCTCGGCGGCGATGAGGTCTTCCTGCCGCGCCTCGATGTCCACCAGGGCGTGTTCCTTGGTGGGGAAGTGGAAGTAGAAGGTGCCCCGGGCGACGCCCACCTCGCCGACGATGGCGTTGAGGTCGGCGCCGGCGATGCCCTTGCGCCCGTACTCCGCGGTCGCGGCGTCGAGCAGCCGCTGGCGTGTTTCGAGGCGCTGTGCCTCACGCCCGGTGGGCGCGCCCTTGGTTGTGCTCATCTTGTGTCCCTCGCAATGTAACCGGCATCACTACTGCCGAGATACTGACAGATGTCACTGACGACTGTCAATAGAGCGGGGGCTGTTACTGCCGTTGTCGGCCTGGGTATCCCGCTGCCACCGTCGTTGCCTGTCGGCATCTCGTCACGGGCGGCCGGTCAAGACCAGGCGTGCAAATCTAAAAACTCATGTTAGATTTGCACGCATGATCGCTCGCGTGGTTGCTGCGGAGCTGCAACGACGTCTGTCTGCAACGTCCGCTGTGGTGCTGCTCGGACCACGGCAGATCGGTAAGACGACGCTGGCCCGGGGTCTGGCTGAGGGCTGGCCGTCCGGCGCAACCTACCTCGATCTTGAGCGACCGGCAGATGTGCGTCGACTCTCGGATGCCGATGCCTACCTGCGCGGCCAGTCCCCGCGGCTGGTAGTGCTCGATGAGGTGCAGCGGCTCCCCGCGATTACGGAAACTCTTCGCGGAGTCATCGACGACAACAGGCGAGCAGGCTTTCGTAACGGCCAGTTCCTCTTGCTGGGTTCGGCGTCCTTGGATCTGATGAAACTGTCCTCGGAGAGCCTGGCCGGCCGAATCTCGTTTCTGGAGCTGTCCGGTGTCAACATCGACGAGGCCATATCTGCGGGCATCGACGGCGATGATCGCTGGGTGCGAGGAGGTTTCCCGGACGCTCTCCTGGCGTCGGACGAGGACTCCTTGCGCTGGCGACAGGACCTGATCCGGTCGTATCTGGAACGTGATATCCCGATGTTCGCTCCGCGTATCCCTGCGGAGACGCTGCGTCGGCTGTGGACTATGCTCGCCCATTCCTCCGGTGGCCAGTTGAATGCGTCGAAACTGGCGGCGGGGTTGGGCGTGACCGGTCCGACCGTCACCCGGTACATAGATCTGCTCGTCGACCTCGCGCTCGTGCGATCACTCCGTGCCTGGCATGCGAACGTCGGAAAACGCGTCACCAAGGCGCCGAAGGTTCATGTACGTGACTCCGGTTTGCTCCATGCGCTCCTCGACATCGACTCCCTCAATACGCTTCTCGGGCATCCGGCAGCCGGAGCGAGCTACGAGAGCTTCGCGGTCGAGTGCATCATCGACGCTGTCGGCGATCGATGGCAGCCCTATCACTACCGGACCGCGCGCGGTGACGAACTCGATCTGGTCCTGGTTCGCGGCGGGCGCCCGCAGATCGCTGTCGAGGTGAAACGCTCCACAGCGCCCCATGTTTCGGCGGGGTTCCACCGTGCGGCAGATGACCTCGCGATTGATGAACGTTATGTCGTCTATCCCGGCGACGACACGTACCCGATGAGCGGTTGCACGGTCATCGGGCTCGAGCTGTTGGTCCCCGCTCTGCGGCAGTGGCAGCGATGACCTAGCGGAAGCGGAGGATAGCCCACCTCGTCGGTTGTTCCTCTGTTGTACCAGAGTGCTTGACGTTCCGTCGGCGAGCGTGCACTATTGGCTGGGTACAACGCTGGAACAACCAGGAGGCCCCATGAAATTCTACAAGTCAAGCAAGAGTCGCAGCCAGGGTCGGGGGTCGTGGTCGGTGATCTTCCGTCACCCGGCCCGAATTGACGTGAGTACAGGGAAGGCCGGGCGACGTGTCCGCCGTGGGCTTGGAACGAGCAACGACGTCGATGCAGACCGGATGGTGGATCAGCTGAACCAAATCCTGAGTACGCCCGAATTGTGGGAGGCCACTGCCCGAACCACCGCGCTCGGGCGGTTTGACGAGCGAGTGGTCGAAATCTTCTATGACGGTCTTGAGTCGACTGAGGTCGACTTCGCGAAGCTCCGGGATCAGGTGCTTCCATTGCCGGGTGAATCGGATGGCTACCGCACGGTTCTGCTCCTGGGCACGACCGGCGCAGGTAAGACAACGGTGGTGCGTCAGATTCTGGGCACGGACCCGGACGCCGAGCGCTTCCCGTCGACGTCGACGGCGAAGACGACGGTTGCCGATACGGAACTGATTACGACCGACGCTGAGGAGTATCGGGCGGTGGTCACCTTTGTGCCGCGAGACGAGGTGGTCGATTATCTCGTCGAGAACGTGTCCGCCGCCGCTCGCGCCGCGTATCGCGGAGAACCTGATGAAAAGATCCGGCGGTATCTGCTGGACCATGTCAATCAGCGGTATCGGTTCAGCTATGTACTGGGGCGCGGTGCTTCGCCAGTCGAGGATCTCGACCTAGCTGATGTTGATGACGATGACGATGACGATGACATCGATGACATCAACCCGGCTGAGTACGGCGCCGTGGATCTGGCGGTCACAAACGATGTCGTGGCGGAAGCTGTAGCGGCCGTCAAGGCTGTTGTTGCACGGTACGTAGGTGAGGCTGAGAAGCTGCTCGATGTCTCAGGTGGTCTGCAGGTTCTGGCGGATTCCGTTGAAGAGGAAAGTCAGGACGATGAACGAGTGGCGGCAGAGCTCATTGAGGAGGAGTTGGATAGAGAGTTGCGTCAGTCCGATGAGTTTCACACAATCGTTGACTTGCTCGTCGATGAGATTGAGAAGCGATTCGCCGCATTGGACGTCGGCAACTTGCAGCGAAGCCGTCAGGGGTGGCCGTCAACGTGGTCGTGGGAGTCCACCGATCGTGGTTCGTTCATCAAGGCGGTAACGAGGTTCTCCAGTAACTATGCGCCCCTGTTTGGGCGACTGCTGACTCCACTCGTGAACGGGATTCGAGTGGAAGGGCCATTCCGGCCGAGCTGGTCATCGGACCCGGTAAGGCTAGTCCTCGTCGATGGCGAAGGTTTGGGTCACACCCCGAAGTCGGTTGCAACCCTTTCTACACACGTGGCAACCCAGTTGCAGGCGGTTGACGCGGTACTACTCGTTGACAATGC
Organism: Gordonia pseudamarae; assembly: GCF_025273675.1. Lineage (NCBI taxonomy): Bacteria > Bacillati > Actinomycetota > Actinomycetes > Mycobacteriales > Gordoniaceae > Gordonia > Gordonia pseudamarae. The sequence goes on from NZ_CP045809.1 coordinate 669,034, forward strand.
CGCGCAACCGATGCAGGCCGCTTCTGTCGCGGCCTTGAAAGGTATCGCGGTTTCGGGGAATGCCAGCAAACTGCACACGATATTCACCCACTTCGATCAGGTCAAGGGTGACAACCTACCGACGTTCAGCGAGCGTGAGCAACATGTGATGGCCTCGGTCGAGAATGTGTTGAGTTCTATTGGCGACGAGTTAGGTCCACCTGCCGAACGTATTCTTCGCCGGAGACTCAACGAGGCCCGATACTTTGTCGGAGGGATACACGAGCAGCTCCGTGTAGGAAAGAAGGCCAGCCGACGATCTATTGAGCAGATAAATGAACTGCTCAAGGTGCTGGAACGTCCGGCAGGTTCAACAGAAAGTGGACCGAGCCGCCCGGTGTTCGAGTCGGCTGATCTTCCGCTCGCCGTCACAGCCGCAGCGCGGAGTTTCCACAGCCGATGGCGTGGCCTTCTGGGTCTCGAGTACAATTCCGAGGCTCCGAAGGAGCACTGGACCCGTGTGAAAGCGCTGAGTCGGCGACTGGCTGAAGGATGGGACGATGAGTACGACAATCTCAAACCCGTCGCGGAACTGAGATATCAACTCGAGGCGCAGATCTACCTACTGCTGCAGCGGCCTAAACGCTGGTCAAACGGCGAACCTGAAGAGGAAGAGAAGCAAGTCACGCTGGAAATTCTGTCCAGTGCGGTAACCATTCACCTCGTTGAACTGACGCAGCGGCGCCTGCGTGATGAGGTACGAGCCGGATGGCAGCAGGCATATTTGCAGAGCGGTTCTGGATCGACATTCGCACGGGCCAGGATTATTGAGCGTGACGTCTTTGACCGGGGCGCACCGATCCCGTCGGTCAGTGTTTCGCCTGATCAGAATCGTTTCCTTCGCGACGTCGTCGACATAGTAGTGACCGTGGTCAAGGAGTTCGGTGGTGGTTTCGAGTGAACTCGGAAACGACAGCTGTCTGATCTGAGTTTGCTGGTAGTCCCGGATTCCGGGACTACCAGCAAACTCAGACCTTTTCGGCGGGCCGGTGATACTCCTACTCGGCGGCGATGAGGAGGTCGCGGAGGTCGTTGGCGAGCACCTTGCCGGTGCCGCCGCGGGGGATCTCGTCGGCGGAGGACACGACCAGCCACACCGACGGGACCTTGAAGGAACTGAGCAGGTTCTTGGCGCTCGACCGCAGTGACTCGGGGGTGACGCCGCTCGTCGATACCACGGCGGCACCGACGCGGGGGCCGTTGGGGCCGGGCACGCTGGTCACGAAGGCGGCGTCGACACCGTCGATGGCGCGCAGCGCGGCCTGCACCTCGCTGGGGTATACGGTGGCGCCGCTGACCTTGAACATGTCGTCGGAACGGCCCAGGTAGAACAGGAAACCGTCGTCGTCGAACTGGCCGAGGTCGCCAGTGGGATAGAAGCCGTCGGCGGTGAACACGTCCTCACGGGTGCGGCCACAGATCCCTTGCAGGATGCGCCTGCCGCGCAACTGGATCTCACCCGGCTCGCCCGGTCCGAGTGGCGTCCCGGTGACCTTGTCGGCGATCCGCACCTCGATCCCGGGGAACGGTTTTCCGCAGCTGCCCCGCGCCGACTCGGGCATGTTGAGATCGGCGCGATAGCCGCAGTACGGGCCGAAGGACTCGGTCATACCGAAGATATTGGCGCGGGTGCCCGGGGCCGGACGCAGTTCCGGCGGCAACAGCGCGGGCAGGCTGCCATCGGCGATCGACGACAGGTCCGCCCCCGTTTCGGCGGCGAGCGCGGCCACCGACACCGCCTGGTCGGGCCACCCGCGGAACAATGTAATCCGTTCGGAGACAATCAGGTTCAGTGTCGACTCGGCGGTCGGCATCTCCTCGGTGACCAGCGTGGCCCCGGCCGACAGTGCCGACAGTATACCGGCGCCGAATCCGCCGACCCAGAAGAACGGCATCGGCAGATACAGTCGGCTGTCCGGGCCCACCCGGCGCGCCTCCTGGCCGGACTGCACCGCGAACAGGGCGCTCTCGTGGGAGTGGTTGACGCCCTTGGGGGTGCCGCTGCTGCCGGAGGTGAAGATGGTGACCAGGTGGTCGGCGGGGGTCACCGCCGCACCCAGTGCATCGACGACCGGGGCGAGCCGAGTGGCGGGGGATTCCCCGGCCTCGGTGGCCACGGGATGCGCCGCGGCGAACAGTTCGTCGGGGGTCCACGCCGAGCGCAGTGCCGGCAGCTCGGGTTCCAGAAGCCGCTCGCCGCCCGTCGGAAGCGATTCCCGGTCCAGCCATTCGGCCAGCGCGTCGAGGTACCGGTGACCGCGGAACTCCTCGACCGTGATCAGCACCTCTACGCGGGCGGTGGCCAGCTGGGCGTGTAACTCACGTGCCTTGAGCAGGGTGCTCAGCGGTACCAGCACCGCGCCGATCCGGGTCAGTGCCAGCGAGAGCTGCACCCAGCGAGCCGAATTGGGCATCAGGAGAGAGACCCGGGTACCGATCCCGATTCCCGCGTCCACCAGTACCGCGGCCAACTCGAGTGTGCTGGTGTCGAGCCTGCGGTAGGTGAGCCGCTCACCCGGATCGATGACGGCCTCCTTGCCCGAAAACTGTTTGGCCGCATCACGGATCAGCGCGTCGACGGTCAGCTTTCGCGCGGTTCTCCTCACTGCTCGCGGTGCGGTCGATGCACGAGGCGCTGTCGGGGCATTCATCGCGCCGCTCCTGCGAGTTGATCGCGGACCGCCCGTAGATCGGCCTTTCCGGAGGGGGTACGCGGGATGGTGTCGACGATGACCAGTTCGGTGGGCACCTCGTACCGGGCCAGTCTGCCACCGAGATGGGCGAGGATCTCCTCGCTGGTGGCGGTGGCGCCGGGCCGCAGTTCGACGACGGCGGCCGGCGTTTCACCCAGTCGTTCGTCAGGGCGCCCCACCACCGAAGCGCCGGCGACGGCCGGATGCGATTCGATGGCGTCGCGCACGACGTCGGGGATCACCTTGAAGCCGCCGCGGATGATGGCCTGATCGGCGCGTCCCAGAATCCATAGAAAGCCGTCGGCGTCGAGCTTTCCGAGGTCGGTGGTGCGAATCCAGTCCACGTCCGGGCCGAGCTGGCCCGGTTTGACCTCCAGCAGGCCCGATTCGCCGGGTCTCAGGACAGTGCCGTTCTCGTCGACCACCCGCAACTGCGCACCCCCGGAGGCCCGGCCGACGCTGCCGCGCTTGTCGGCCCAGTACCTCTTGTGGTCGGCCAACGACCAACCCGCCACACCGCCACCGAATTCGGTTGCGGCATAGGAGGTGAGCACGGGAATGCCGAACTTGTCGGTGAACGCCTCCGAATCCTCCACCGACAGGGGGGCGGTTCCGCTGGTCACCACCTTGACGCTCGCCAGATCGTCGCGGGTGAGATCGGAATGCAGCACCATCCGCACCGCCGTCGGCACCAGCGACACGGCCTTCGGCCGGTGGGTGCGCACCGCGCGCGCCCACTCGTCGAGGTCGAACCGGCCGAGCAGGGCGAACGGTCGGGCCGCCACGATGCACTGCAGGATGCGGTAGATGCCGCCGATGTGCACCAGCGGTGCGTTGACGATCGCCGCGCCGCTGCTGAGCTTGGTGGGTGTGTCGATCCGCTTGCCGGGCTCACCCAGCACGCTGTGCGCCAGCATGTCGTAGCCGAGTTCGACCCGCTTGGGGGGGCCGGTGGTACCGCTGGTCAGCATGTGTACCGCCACCGGCGACGGCGCGTCCTCGGAAGTCGGCTTTGCCGAGGGCTTCTCGGTCGCCTCGGCGATCACCTCCGGCTCGGCCGGGATGGCGTCGAGCCGCACCACCGACGTCGACGCCGACCCGGCGACCAGCTTGTTCAGATCCGGCCCGGTGCCGATGACCACCGGAAGCGCCAGTGCGGCGATGTCGTCGCGGGTCCGTTCGTCGCCGCGGGACGGATTGATCACCACCACGGTGCCACCGGCCAGCAGCACGCCGAGGAAAGCGGCCACATGTTCGGGGGTGTTGCGCAACAGGATTCCGGCACGCGGGGTGGGCTCGGGGTTGAGTCGGCCGACCAGGTCGGCGACTGATCGCGCCAGGGTGCCGAGCTGACCCCAGCTGGTCCAGGATCCGCCGAAGTCGATGGCACCGGCGTCGGGGTCGATCGCCAGGACCGACGCGATGTGGGCGGAGAGCGGGTGGCCCGGGCGAGCGGAGCGAGGGGGGATGTGGTCTGGGCGAGCGGAGCGACGGGGGACGTGGGGGTTCATCAGCGGATCCTCGGTGGGGTTTTGGCCTGCGAGCCCAGCTCCTGCTGGTTCGCGAGCTCTTGCTTCGCAATCGGATTGCCCAGACGGGTGTAGATCAGCCCCTGATCCATCGCCGCCCGGTACGGCTTGTCCAGCGACTCCCAGATTGCCTTCACGGTGCCCTGGGTGGCGGTGGGAGGCTTGTTCGCGATGGTCGCGGCGATCTCGTGGGCACGTGACCACAGGTCCTCGCGGGTGGTGACCTCAGTGACCAGGCTGATCCGCAGCGCGGTCTCGGCACTGACCCGTTCGTCGTTGCCCAGCAACGCGATCCGTAGGCTCTCGGCCAGGCCCACCTTGCGCATCAGGCCCACCGGTTCGAGGGCGCACACCAATCCGGCGGTCACGTGCGAGTCGAAGAAGGTGGCTTCCTGTGAGCAGATCACCACGTCGGCCTCGTTGATGAAGTACAGCGCGCCGGCGGTGCACATGCCCTGTACCGCGACCACGACCGGCTTCCACATCTTTTGCCATTTGGGGCTGAGCAACTCACCCGGATCCTCGTGGTTCCAGACGATCTCGGGCTGCCCGTACGACGACCGGACATCGAGTCCGGCGGAGAAGGCGCGGTCACCGGCGGCGCGCAGCACCACCGCGTGCACCCGGTCGTCCTCCTTGATCAGCGCCCACGCATCGCGCATCTCGTGGCACATCAACCGGTTGAAGGTGTTGAGCGCGTCGGGCCGGTTGAGGGTGATGGTGGCCACGTGCGCCTCGACGTCGACCTCGTAGAGGATCGTCTCGAACGACCCGGTCGCGCCGGCCGTCGTCATCGTGCCTGCCATGTCGGTGTGCGCTTCTCCACGAAGGCGCGTGGGCCTTCGAGGGCGTCCTCGGTGCGGGTGACGCGCTCGCGGAAGGACTCGGCCAGCAACTCGGCCTCGTGCATCGGCAGCCCGAGCGTCTTGTGAATGGCCAGCCGGGTACCTCGGACGGCAAGCGGTGCATTGGAGTTGACGATGTCGGCGATCTCCTTGGCGCGGGTGAGCAGATCGTCGTGCGGCACCACCTCGGTGACCAGACCCAGCTCGTAGGCGCGCGCGGCACCCATCCGCTCATGTTTGCCCATGATCGCCATCCGCAGCGCCACCGATCGCGGCAGCACCTTGGCCAGCCGCACCACCTCACGCCCGGCGACCAGGCCGATGCTCACGTGCGGGTCGAAGAACGTGGCCTTGTCCGAGCAGATGACGATGTCGCCGGTGGTGATCCAGTCCAGACCGGCACCGCAGCAGATTCCGTTGATGGCGGCGATGATCGGCTTGGCCATGGTCCGGAACGGCGGCGTGCCCTCCTGCGGGGCCTCCCACTGTTCGTACGTCGACAGGTAGGGGCGTTCGTTGACGACCTTGCCGTCGCCGGGGATCTCTTTGACATCGGCGCCGGTACAGAAGGCACGGCCATTGGCGGTGACGATGATCGTCCACACCGCATCGTCGTTCTCGGCGGCGTCGTAGGCGCGGCGCAACTCGGTGATCATGAATGGGCTCAACGCGTTCAGTGCTTCGGGGCGGTTCAGTGTGATGATCGCGGTGTGGCCTTCGACCTCGTAGACGATGGTGTCGAATGTCAAATCTGTGGACATCTGGGCTCTTTCGGTGAGATGGGGGACGAGGTACGAGAGGTCGGGGCTGTTATCTGCCGGTGAAGTCCGGATCGCGGCGTTCCCGGAACGCGGCCAGGCCTTCTTTGAAGTCTGTTGTACGGGTGGATAGTTCGAGTGCGTACAGCTCGTTGTTCATGGCGGTGGGCAGATTCTGGTGCAGATTCTCGTGCAACGAGTACTTGGCCAGCCCGAAGGCCACGGTGGGTCCGGCGGCGACGCGCTCGAGGAGCCTGTCGCTCACCGCGTCCAGCTCCGACTCGGTCGCCGCCGCGTGGATGAGGCCCCAGTCGGCGGCCTGGGTGCCGCTGACCTTGTCGCCGAGCAGCAGCATCTGCTTGGCCCGGGTCAGTCCGACCAGGCGTGGCAGCAGCCAGGTGGAGCCGGTGTCGGGGGTGAAGCCGCGGCTCATGAACGGTTCCCAGAACATGGCGTCGTCGGCGGCGACGGTGAAATCGGCCGCCAGTGCCAGGTTGCAGCCCAGGCCCGCAGCCCAGCCGCGGACGGTGGCCACCACCGGCAACTGGATCGTGGTGACGAGCTCGATGATGCGATGCTGGGCGTGCGGTACCCGGCGTATCTGTTTGCCGGTGCGCGGCCGCTCCCCGCTCGCGGCGTTACCCGACACCAGATCGGCGCCGGCGCAGAAGTGGCCGCCCGCACCGGTGATGTGCACCGCACGCAGCCCGTCGTCGGAGGCCGCTGCCGTCAGCGCCTCGACGACCGCCGACACCATGTCGTGGTTGAGCGAGTTGCGGGCTTTGGGCCGGTTGAATTCGATACGCAGGATCGCACCCTCGCGGGATATCTCGATGTCGCCGCGGGCTGTCGCGGCATCACTGGTGGCTGGCTCCTCGGACACCCGGAAACTCCTGCCCTTCTGCCGGGTCACTCGAGAACCGGCGACGTCGTGGATCAAACAATGGCGCAGACGATACTGTTAGCGCTACGGTAGGCACTACTGTTAAGACTTGTCCAAGTTTGCAACTAATCGTGGCCGGTGGGAACAGACCGGCGGAAACGAGAACACATGGCACGCGCACGGGAGGTCACACATGGACTCGCCGACAGCTGAGCGGCAGGCCGGCGTGGCCGCGGCCGGTGAACACATCGGGCCTGCCACGTCCGGCCCGGGAATGGCCTTCGGCGAGACGCCGCTGCCGCAGACCGTGGCCGCGGCCGCGGCGATCCGCAGACTCACCGGTATCCTGCTCGCGCTCGAACAGGCAGACCCCGCCGTCGACGGCCTCATCGAGCAGATGGAGGCGGTCAGCGATCGGCTCACGGCCGCGCTGCCCGCCGACCCCCGTCCGCGGATCGGGGACGAGCAATCGGCCGACCGGCGTGTCTACCTCGACCATTCCACCGACATCGGCGCTTACAACCCGGCCTTCCCCGAGTTCGCGTTCACCGGTTCGCGGCCGGACCGGGCGACGGGCACGGTGACCTTCCCGCTGAACTTCGAGGGCCCGCCCGGACTGGTGCACGGCGGCTTTCTCGGTGTCTTCTTCGACGCCGTCATGCAGCAGCACAACTGCCGGGAGGGGCTGGCCGGCAAGACCCGGTCGCTGAACGTCCGCTACCGCAGGCCCACGCCGTTGCTGCGGGAACTCGACTTCGACATCGTCCGCACCGAACACGAGCGCGGGCTGCTGTCCACCGGACGCCTGCTCCAGGACGGTGAGGTGTTGGTGATCGCCGAGATGGATGCGGTGGCGATGAACCCGGATAGTCTCATCACCCGCACCTACGGACGCCGCCGCCCCGCCCCGGCAGCTCACGGTGGGGTCGGCACGGGTGTGGCGGCGGCCCGATGAGCGGGGGCGTGCGGCCGCTGGAGGGCGTCACCGTGGTTGCGATGGAACAGGCCGTCGCCGGCCCGTTCGCCACCCGGCACCTGGCCGACCAGGGCGCACGGGTCATCAAGATCGAGCGTGTCGACGGCGGTGACTTCGCCCGCGGATTCGACACCCTCGCAAGCGGTATCGGCGCCCACTTCGCCTGGCTCAACCGGTCCAAGGAATCACTCGCCCTGGACGTCAAGACCGAACACGGCCGGGACGTGCTGGCCGCGCTGCTGGCCGGGGCCGACGTGTTTTTGCACAACCTGGCCCCCGGCGCCCCCGCAGCCCTGGGTCTCGACGGGGCCACCCTCGCCGAGAAGTACCCGCGGCTGATCGTCTGCGAGATCTCCGGATACGGCAACGGCGGCCCCGACGACAGCCGCCGGGCCTACGATCTGCTGATCCAGTCGGAGGCGGCCGTCGTCTCGGTCACCGGCACCGTCGACGAGCCCATCAAACCGGGAATCGCGGTGGCTGACATCGCCGCCGGTGTGTATGCGTACACCTCGGTGCTCAACGCGTTGCTGGCGCGGGCCAGGACCGGGCACGGCTGCGTCATCGAGGTGAGCATGCTCGACGCCGTCGCCGAGTGGATGGGCTATGCGGTGACCGTCGCCCGGCACGGGCACACCCCCAACATGGTCGTCGGGATGAGTCATCCGGCGATCGCGCCGTACGACGCCTACCCGCTCGGTGACGGTTCCAAGCTCGCGCTGAGCGTGCAGAACGACCGCGAGTGGGTGCGCCTGGCCACCGTCGTGCTCGGTGACAAGGAGCTGGCAGGCGACGAGCGGTACGCCAAGAACGAGTCACGGGTGGCCAACCGGCCCGAGGTCGACGCGCTGATCGTGCAGCGGTTCGCGACGCTCGACTTCGCGGGCGCGACGGCACTGCTCGATGAGGCCGGAATCGGCTGGGCCAAGATCAATTCCGCCGCCGACCTGGTCGAGCACCGGCAACTGGCCGCGCGGAAGCGTTGGCAGAGTGTCGATTCGCCGGTCGGTGAGATGCCCACGCTGCTGCCGCCGGGGGTGAGTTCGGCGTGGGACATCGCGCTCGGGCCGATCCCGGCACTCGGCGCCGACAACGACCGCATTCTCGCCGAACTGGGCTTCGCGCCGGCCCCGGCGAACTGACGACTTTCCACATCTCTTGCTATGGAGGAACACTGATGACTGAAACCGGAAGTAGTGACGGCCGGGTGCTGTTCGACGTGGACCGCGACACCCGTGTCGCGACCATCACGCTCAACAACCCTGCCCAGCGCAACTCCTACGACAAACCGATGCGTGACGATCTTGCCCGCTTCCTCGACGACGTGGTCGACGACGACGACGTCACCGTGGTGCTGCTGCGCGGCGAGGGCGGGGTGTTCTCCACCGGCGCCAACATGAACAACGCCTACGGTTGGTACGGGGACAAGAAGGATGGCGAGGCCGCGGCCACCACGGTTGACCGCAAGGCCCGGCCGAGCCAGCGGCGGCGGCTGATCGTCGACCGCAAGACGTTCGAGTTCTACCACAACTTCATGGGCTTCCCGAAGGTCACGGTCGGTGAGATCAACGGCTTTGCGCTCGGCGGCGGCTTTGAGATGGCGCTGATGTGCGACATCTCGGTGATCGCCCGCGACACCAAGCTCGGTATGCCCGCCACCCGGTTCCTCGGCCCCGCCCTGGGCAGCCTGCACATGTTCTTCCACCGGCTCGGTCCGGTGCAGGCCCGCAAGCTGCTGCTGACCGGTGACATCGTGGAGGCCTCCACGCTGGAGCATCTCGGCATCTTCACCGAGACCTGTGACTCCGGCGTGGTCACCGCCCGCGCCCGCTACTGGGCCGAGAAGGTGGGCCGGATGCCCGCCGACGGTGTCACCATCGCCAAAGAGGCATTCCGCATGGTCGAGCAGAATCAGGCCTACCAGGGCGAGGAGGTGGCCAGCTACATGTTCCATGCCTACGCCACCAACTTGCAGTTCTCGCCCGGGGAGTTCAACTTCGTCAAGACCCGTGCCCAACACGGCACCAAGGAGGCGTTCCGGCTGCGTGACGAGCATTTCCACGTCGACGAGCCCGAATGGCGCTGACCGCCACATCGCCCCGGCTGGACAGCGGTCTGGTCTAACTACGCCGAGTAACCTACTGTTGCAATTACAGTAGATGCCACTCGCACATCATATTGAGGAAGCAACATATGCCGACACCAGTCATCGTCAGTGCCGTGCGCACCGCCATCGGGCGTTCGTTCAAGGGTTCGCTCGTCAACACCCCCAGCGAAAAGCTCGCCACCTGGATCCTCGAAGCCGCCGTGCAGCGCTCCGGCCTCGCGCCGGAGAAGTTCGACGACGTCATCTTCGCCGAACTCAACTACGGCGGCGGTGACCTCGCCCGGCACGCGGCCGTCGCCGCCGGCTACGAGCACCTGCCCGGACAGGCCGTCAACCGGCACTGCGCCGGCAGCCTCACCGCCATCGGCAACGCCTCCGCACAGATCGTCTCCGGCATGGAGAAGGCTATCGTCGCCGGTGGTGTGCAGTCGCTGTCCACCGCGCCGCTGATGAAGTGGCGGGTGCCCAAGGCCGGCGAGTTCGAGTTCATCGAACCGTGGATGCCGCCGAGCCACCCCGAGACCCCCGACGCACCCGCGATCGACATGGCCATCACCGTCGGCTGGAACACCGCGCAGAGGGCAGGCATCACCCGCGCGGAGATGGACGCCTGGGCCGTCCGCTCGCATGAGCGCGCCATCGCCGCCATCGACGAGGGACGCTTCGTCGAGGAGATCCTGCCGATCAAGGTCGAGCTGGCCGACGGCTCGGTCATCGAGTTCGCCGTCGACGAGTTCCCCCGCCGCGGTACCACCGTCGAGGCGCTGGCCGGACTCAAGGTGCTGCATCCGGAGATTGAGGGATTCTCCATCACCGCGGGCAACAGCTCCGGCATCAACGACGCGGCCGCCGCGGTCGCGATCGTCGGCGACGACCTCGCCGCGGCCGAGGGACTGACCAGCCTGGCGACCGTCAAGGCGTGGGGCACCTCGGCGGTCGCACCGCGCGACACCGGCTTCGGTGCGGTCGCCGTGATTGGCAAGATCCTCGACCGCGCGGGCCTGAAGGCGTCGGACGTGGCGCTGTGGGAGATCAACGAGGCCTTCGCCTCGGTCCCGATCGCCGCAGTCCGCGAATACGGCATCGACGAAGAACTGGTGAACATCTCCGGTAGCGGATGCAGCCTGGGCCACCCGATCTCGGCATCGGGCGCCCGCCAGGTCACCACCCTCATCAACGATCTCAAGCGACGTGGCGGCGGCATCGGAGTGTCGGCCATGTGCGCGGGCGGCGGCCAGGGCGGCGCCGTGGTCATCGAGGTCTGAATGTGATGGTCGGGTCCCGGTCGGCCCCAAGTCCCGGCCTTACTCTCTCGCTCGGGAGGGGCGAGCGCAGCGACGGGGAATGAGTCGCAAGCTCCCCACTCGCTCGGTCGTCCAGACCGGGACGGGCCGACCGAACCAACCTTTTTCAGCCTGGCAGAGAAAGCGGTAAGAATGTCTGACGCAGTACTCGTCGAGCGTCGCGGTCGCGCGCTCATCATCACCATCAACCGCCCTGAGGCCCGCAATGCGATGAACCTCGCCGTCGCGCAGGGCGTCGCCGACGCCGTCGACGAACTGGACAACAGCCCGGAACTGTCGGTGGCAGTGATCACCGGCGCCGGTGGAAACTTCAGCGCCGGAATGGATCTCAAGGCCTTCGCCAAGGGCGAGTTCCCGTACGTCCCTGGCCGCGGTATGGGCTTCACCGAGAAGCCGCCGGTCAAGCCGATCATCGCCGCCATCGAGGGCAATGCCCTGGCCGGCGGTACCGAACTGGCCCTGGCGTGCGACCTGATCGTGGCCGCCAAGAACGCCCGCTTCGGGTTGCCCGAGGTCAAACGCGGTCTGGTCGCCGGTGCCGGCGGTCTCATCCGGCTGCCCGGCCGGGTGCCGCTGCAGAAGGCTCTCGAATGGACCCTCACCGGTGACCTGTTCACGGCGGAGGAGGCCGAACGGTACGGCCTGATCAACATCCTGACCGAGGAAGGCGGGGCGCTCGACGCCGCGATCGCCCTGGCGGACAAGATTACCGAGGGCGGGCCGCTGGCCGTGGCCAAGACCAAGGAGATCATCGTCAACGCCCCGGACTGGCCGTCGTCGGAACGATTCCAGAAGCAGATGGAATCGATCGCCCCGGTCTTCGCGTCCAAGGACGCCGCCGAGGGTGCGGCCGCCTTCGCGGAGAAGCGCAAGCCCAACTGGACCGGTGAGTGAGAACGAGCCTACGACCCGGCGTGTGCGGCTGCTAAGCCGGACCAGTGCCGCCACATCGTTCGGAGATCGGCCGGGTGCCCCCGCTGGTTGAGGTGCGAGCTTGCGAGCCTCGAAACCTGGTGAGACGACAATGTTCTCTCACCAGGTTTCGAGGCTCGTCGCCAATGCGCCTCACACCTCGACCAGCGGAGGGCACCCGGCCGATCTCCGATCCATATCCCCATGTATCCGGCACGGGTACGTGAATACAAAGGAGCATGCATGTCTTTCGAAGGTGAAGTCGCCGTCGTCACCGGTGGTTCGGGTGGGCTGGGAGCGGCCACCGTGCGCCGGTTGCACGCCAATGGGGCGTCGGTGGTGATCGCCGATCTCAACGACGAGGCCGCCACCGCGCTGGCCGCAGAGCTCGGCGATCGTGTTGCCTATGTGAAAACCGATGTCCTCGATGATGACTCGGTTCAGTCGGCTCTCGACAAGGCTGCCGAACTGGGCGTACTACGGTACGCGGTGATCACCCACGGTGGTTTCGGCGTGCGGCAGAAGGTGGTCAACCGCGACGGCAGCCCGCATGATCGGGCCGGGTTCGCCAAGACCATCGACCTGTATCTGATCGGCACCTTCAACGTGCTGCGACTGGCCTCGGCCGAGATCGCCAAGCTCGATCCGAAGGAGAACGGGGAGCGCGGGGCGATTGTGATGACCAGTTCCATCGCGGGCTTCGAGGGCCAGATGGGTCAGGCCGCCTACGGCGCCGCCAAGGCCGGTGTCATCGGTCTGACGATCTCCGGTGCCCGCGACCTGAGCTCGGTGGGCATCCGGCTCAACTCGATCGCTCCCGGCACCATGGCGACGCCGATCATGAAGGGCGTGGGCGAGGAGATGCTGGCCAGGTTCTCGGCCAATATCCCGTTCCCCAAGCGCCTCGGTGAGCCCGACGAATTCGCCGCTCTCGCCCAGCATCTACTGGAGAACACCTACCTCAACGGCGAGGTCATCCGGATCGACGGCGCCCAGCGTTTCACCTATCGCTGATCGGCTCGCCGGCGTCTGCGCAGCCGTGTGGAAGTACGGTTGCGCAGACGTGGGACCTCCGACCTGTTATATTTATCGTAAGGCTTACGGTACTATTTGGGGTAGGCCCGATGAATGAGCGATCCAAGCGCGGACAACAGCCGGGATGCGCGGATGGCAGGAGGAAACAGTGACCCAGGCGGCAACAGCGGTCGAGTTCGACCCGTTCTCGATGGAGTTCTACAACGGCGCTCAGGACATCTACGCGCGACTGCGCGAGGAAGCGCCCGTCTACTACAACCCCCAGTACGATTTCTACGCGCTGAGCAGGCACGCGGACGTCGCACCCGCCTACCGGGACTACGAGACCTTCTCCTCGGCCAAGGGTGTCGACCTCGCCGCCGTGCGGACCGGTGAGGACGCGGGCTTCAAGTCGATCATCACCCTCGACCCACCCGAACACCGCTACATGCGCAGCCTCGTCAGCAAGGTGTTCACCCCACGCGCCATCGCGGCCCTGCGGGAGATGGTCACCGACCGCATCGGTTTCTACCTGAACCAGAACAAGGGCAAGGCCGAGTTCGACCTCATCCAGGACTTCTCGGTGCTGTTCCCGATCGACATCGTCTCGCGTATGCTCGGCGTGCCCGAGGAGGAACGCACCCAGATCCGGTTGTGGACCGACGAACTGCTCTACCGCGATGTCGGTCAGGTGGAACTCGACGAACGCGGCATCAACGCCGTCGTCGCCATCACCAAGTACTACTACCAGCTGACCAAGAAGCGCCGCGCCGAGCCGCAGGACGACATGATCTCCAAGCTCATCGACGCACGCGTCGAACGCAGCGACGACCAGCCGTCGGAGCTGTCGAATATCGAGATCGCCATGTTCGGTTCGCTGCTCGGCGGAGCCGGTGCCGAGACCGTCGCCAAGCTGATCGGCGGTGCCGGAGTCATCTTCAGTGACCACCAGGATCAGTGGCAGCAGCTGTACAACGACCGCGGCAAGATCGGCGACGCCGTCGAGGAACTGCTGCGGATCTCCTCACCCAACCAGTACAACGTGCGGTACCTGACCAAGGAGATCGAGCTGCACGGGGTCACCATCCCCGCCGGCAAACCGATCTTCCTGCTCATCGGGTCGGCCAACCTCGACCCCGAGGTGTGGACCGATCCGGAGAGGTTCGACATCAACCGCAACGGTCGCGAAGCTCCCAACCTGGCCTTCGGCTACGGTCTGCACAGCTGCCTCGGGGCGGCGCTGGCCCGCCTCGAAAGCTCCATCGCACTCGATATGCTGCTCGACTTCATGCCGAGATTCGAGGTCGACCACGCCAACTGCCGACGCGTGACCATGCAGAACGTGGCCGGCTGGAACAACGTGCCGGTGCGCGTGCTGCCCTGATCGGCGGCGAACAACAGACACGCCTCCCGCGACCTCGATCTGACATCGGTCGCGGGAGGCGATCTCATTTCCGGGATCCGTCGGTCGATTCGGGGTCCGTCGTCCGCGAACCTCGACCAGTGACGATCTACGCGGACAACGATCAACCGCAGCAGTGGTCAGGGGAGAGCGAGCGGCACCGTGATCAGCCCGGCGGTGTGCGGGGCGACGTCGGCCGGTGTCCGCGGGGCCGAGGCGCTGCGCGCCGGGGTGACGCGGTAGATCGGGACCTCGGGGAACCGGATGGCCAGCCGGATGCTGTCGGTGGCGTCGGAGTCCTCGGCCAGCACGATCGCGCAGTCACCGCCGCGGGCGGTGATCAGGCCGGTGAGCTTGTCGATCGACGGGTGGTCATCGATGGAACTGACGGTCGCCGCACCCTTGCCGCGTGGGCCGGTGAACGCCGCGATGTCGGCGGCGAAACCGGTGCCGTCGGGGGAGACCACGCACAGTCGTGGCGCCCGGTGCCCCTGGGCCGCCGGTGTCTGCCCCGCCGACATGCAGATCGCAAGCGTCAACTGTGATGTGCCGCAGACATATACGGTGCTCGGTGCCTTCGCCGCCAGATCGGCGGTGATGCGGTCGGCGGTCGCCTCATAGCGACTGACCACCGCCGGTCGCCACCGTACCGGGTCGAACACCGGCTGGCTGCGCCGCCACATCTCGGCCTGCCACGGATCGTCGATGCGGATCGACACGGGAACCGGCCGGTGCGGATGACCGAACGCCGCGTCATGGCCGGCGAGCCTGCTCAGATTGGTGGGGGTGTCGGCGCTGAGCAGATACAGCCCGGCCAGCTTGTCCTCGCCGATCGTGGTGCCGGCGGGCCCGGTGATGCGGGCACCGGCCGCGCGGGCCACCCGGACCGCATCGGGGTGCGCGCCGTGGTCGACGACCACCGGCATCGATCCCGACTCCCGGATCGCCGCGGTGATGCCGGGCAACGCGCCGAGATCGTCGATGCCGTCGATCACGGTGACGGATCCGGCGAACCGGATCGCCACCCGGTCCAACTGCGGCCGGAACACCGAATACAGCACACCGGACAGCAGGGTGAGTACGACGGCGACCCCACCGGCGCGGGCCAGATCGTAGGCGACCGGGGCCTGTGCGCAGGCCGGCGAACCGTCGGCCGGGGAGTGCCCGCCCGCCACGAACAGAGCCAGAGTGGAGGCCAGCGAGCCCACACCCGGTACCTGATCCGCGGGGCAACGCCAGAAGCTCGCCAGACCCAGAACGAGGGTGCTCGCGCCGGTGGTGGCGGCCAGTGTGATCGCCGACCCCGCAGGCCACCCGCGGTGCTCGGACCAACGCAGCCACACCGCGCCGCCGGCGAGGACCACCACGATCAGCGCGGTCGGCCACGAACCGGGCTCACCGAACCAGCCGGCCCATCCGCCGGGCCGTAATCCGGGGCCCACCGCCAGCACACACAGGTAGACGCCGATCAACGCGAGCACGCCCGCGATCCCGGCTGCCGCCTTCGATCGAGGCCCGGCCTCGCTCCACCACTTGGTCATTGGTCATGGATAGCAGGTGCGGCCGACAATCACACGACAGCCACTCCGATATGCGAATGCACCCCGGAGTCTCCGGGGTGCATTCGGGGAAAACGGGTGGTGCGGCTACAGGCTGACGACGGTGGCGCCGGCGGTGCCGGGGGCGCCGTACAGCAGTGCGAACCCGGCCTTGGGATTGCCGGGAACCTGGCGTTCACCCGCGGTGCCGCGCAGCTGGTGGACCAGCTCGTGCAACTGTCGCAGGCCGGACGCGCCGATCGGTTCACCGTTGGCGATCAGGCCGCCGTCGGTGTTGATCGGCATCGACCCGCCGATCTCGGTGGCGCCGTCGGCGATCAGCTTCTCCTGGTCGCCGTCCGCGCAGAAACCGGCTTCGGCCATGTGGATCACCTCGGCGCCGGCGTCGGTGTCCTGCAACTGGAGGATGCCCACGTCCTCCGGACCGATACCGGCCTTCTCGAAGGCGGCGCGTGCGGCGTACACCGACGGTGCGACATCCTCGGCGACCGGCGCGTAGGCGGTGTTGACCTCGTAGGCGCCGTAGGCGCGGGTGCGCACCTCGACGGCCTTGACGAACACCGGTTTGGCCGTGAATTTGTGCGCAAGATCAGCCCGGCACATGATAACCGCCGCCGCGCCCTCGTCGGGTGCGCAGAACATCATGTGCGTCAGCGGATAGTTGAGCATCGGCGACTCGAGGATCGTCTGCTCGTCGACCGGCTTGCGGCGGAAGGCATTCGGATTCAGCACACCGTTGCGGTAGTTCTTCGCCGCCACCTTGGCCAGGGTCTGATGCGAGATGCCGTGGTCGTGGAGGTACCGGTTGGCCTTCATCCCGAAGAACTGGGTGGTCAGGTACTGGCCGTTCTCGCCGTACCACTTCGGCATGCCGACGAGTGTCGGATCGACGGTGAACGCGCCGCGGGGGTGCTTGTCCAGCCCGATGGCGATGCCGATGTCGTACTTGCCCAGTGCGATCGCGTCGGCGACGGCCTCGGTGGCCGATGCCGCGGTGGCGCAGGCGTTGAAGACGTTGGTGAACGGGATACCGGTCAGGCCCATCTGGCCGACGATGGCGTCGGGGTTGGCGATCTCCCAGCTGCCGCCCGCGGCGAATTGGATGTCCTTCCACTCCAGTCCGGCGTCGGCGAGGGCGGCGCGAATCGCGTCGACACCCATCTGCATCGCGGTCTTGCCCTCGAAACGGCCGAACGGGTGCAGTCCGACTCCGATGATGGCGACGTCGTTGGTCATGGGTCAGGCTCCTACGGGTTGAAAGGCGAACGTGACGACTTCTTCGCCGTCGGCGTCGTGGCCGAGCGGCACCGTGGTGACCTCGACCGTCGCCCCGAATTCCAGCTTCTGCGGGTCGTTCTCGGTGAGCCGGCCCTCGATGCGGATCACATCGCCGAGCTGTACCAGCCCGACACCGAACGGGGTGAACGTCTCCCGGGTCTCGTCGCCCAGATACGGTGCGCCGGGCAGGAATCCCTGGGTGGTCCAGGCGATCAGCGTTCCGGTGCGCGGGAAGGTGGTCTTCTCCACGGTGTCCTTGCTGCACCGCGGGCACAGCTCCTGGATCGGGAAAACGGCTGCGCCGCAGTCCGTATCGTTACAGACACCGCCCACGAGGGCGACTTCGGCGTCGGGCCAGGTGGAGATGTCGGGGGAGATCATGCGTGTCATGTGCGGTCCTCTGGGTCGATCGGCGCTGCGAATCATTCGGCGCCGGATGTCATTCGGCGCCGGGTGTTATTCGGCGGACAGGGCGGCTTGCTCACGGGCCCAACGGTAGTCGGCCTTGCCGACGGGACTGCGCTGGATCCGGGCGCGGAACAGGACGGCCTTGGGCAGCTTGTAGCGGGCGATGGACCCGGCCGCGTGCTCAACGATCTGGTCCTCGGAAACCTCGGCACCGTCGAGGATTTCGACGATCGCGACCACCTCGTTGCCCCAGCGCTCACTCGGACGGGCGGTGACCAGGACGTCGGCGACGGCCGGATGCGAGGCGATGGCCAGCTCGACCTCCTCGGCGAAGATCTTCTCGCCACCGGAGTTGATGGTCTGCGAGTCGCGGCCGAGTAGACGGATCGTATTGTCGGCCAGGCGTTCGGCCCGGTCGCCGGGCAGTGCGTAGCGGGTGCCCCCGACCACCGGGAAGGTCTTCGCGGTCTTGGCCGCGTCGCCCTTGTAGCCGAGCGGGACGTGACCGCGCTGGGCGAGCCAGCCGATGTGGCCGTCGCCCGCGGTGGTCTCGCCGGTCAGGTCCTCGGTGACCACGGTGGTGTTGCTGCCGGCGTTGAAGGTGCCGGTCGACACGGCACCCGCCGTGGAGACGTGGGTCATCTGCGCGCCGGTCTCCGACGAGCCGGTGCCGTCCATGACGATCGCGCCGTCGAGTACCTCCAGCGCGCGCTCCTTGATGGCCGGGGACAGGACCGCGCCGCCGTTGGCGAAGATCTTGATCGAGGAGACGTCGCGGTCGCCCTTCTCGAACTCGGCCAGCAGCGGCCGGGCGATCGCATCGCCGACCACCATCAGCACGGTGGGCTTCTCGTGTTCGACGGTCGCGGCCACGGCGGCCGGGTCGAGCCGGTCGGGAACGTCGGAGAAGACCAGCGTCTGGCCGGAGGTGCTCGCGGTCAGCGCCGCCCACTGCGCGGCGGCGTGGATCAGCGGCGGCACCACCATCAGCTTCATCTCGCCACCTGCTGCGAGACGGTCGGTGACCTCCTGGATCGACGACACGGCATCGCCGGTGTACACGTTGCGGCCACCGCAGGCACCCATGAAGATGTCGTTCTGCCGCCACAGGACGCCCTTGGGCATGCCGGTGGTGCCGCCGGTGTAGACGATGTACAGGTCGTCGGGGGAGGGTGTCACGTCGGCGAGGTCGGGTTCGGTCTCGGCGATCACCTGCTCGTAGTCGACGGCGCCGTCGAGCAGCGCGTTGCCCGAGTCGTCGGCGATCTGGATCAGCACCTTCAGGCTCGGCACCCGGGGCAGCACCTCGGCCAGGGTCGGGGCGAACGCGGCGTGGTAGACCAGCGCGGTGGGTCCGGCGTCGTTGAGCAGGTACTCGAGTTCGCTCTTGACGTAGCGGTAGTTGACGTTGAACGGTGCCACCCGTGCCCGGAACGCCGCATGCATCGACTCGACGTACTCGTTGCCGTTGTAGGCGTAGAAGCCCACGAGATCCTGGCCCACCTCGTCGCCGGTGAGTTGGGCGCGGTCGGTGTGCACGCCGAGACCACGGCTGCGGAAGTAGGTGGCCAGCCGCCGGGAGCGGTCGGCGATCTGTGCCTGGGTGTACCGGCGTTCACCGAAGACCACCAGCTCGCGGTCGGGGATCTCGGCGGCGACGGCGTCGAGGATCTCGGGGAAGGTGAATTCGGGGGCGGTGAATTCGGGGGCGGTGGCTTCGCTCAAGACGGCTCCTTGACGTTCTGTGCGGTCGTTCGGTGCGGCGGTCGTTCTGTGCGGTCGTTCGGATGCACGGTATTCGGGCGCGCGATGCGCCCGTGCGGGCCGACCGCGCACGTCATGCTGTCACCATAACTGTAAGCCTTACGGAAAGGCCAGGAACGGGCTGCTCGGACTATGCCGGACGTGCGCGTCCACGGGTGGGCCGACAGGATCCCCAGCCTTGCGGAAGGCACTACCGATAGGTATACAGTATAGGGGATCGCAGGTGGTCCGAGGTAGTCGTGTGCCACGTGCCGTGACTGCCACCCTCCGTGAACAGACCCCGTGAACAGAATGGGAGATGCGGTGCCCCGCAAAGTCATCGACTGTCTCGTCAACGTCCACTTCGGCGAGACCGTACAGCAGCCGGCCTGGATGCTCGCCGTGCGCGACAACTACTTCAAGGGCGCCAAGTCGATGTACGAGCCCGTCGACATGGGCACGCTGCTCGACGAGATGGACGAGCAGGGGGTGCGGAAGGCGATTCTGATGAACTCGCTCTCCAAGCCGTCCAACACGGTCAGCAAGTTCGTCGAGGCGCATCCGGACAGGTTCTCGATGTCGATCGGCGGCTTCGATCTGCTGCGTCCGGTCGCCCACCTGCGCGAGCTCACCGCGATGACCGCCGACCTGCCGGTCAGCTACGCCACCGTGGGCCCGAGCTTCTGGGGCGACGGGCAGTACCCACCGAGCGACGCCGTCTACTACCCGCTGTACGCCAAGTGCGCCGAGCTTGAACTGCCGTTGTGCATCAACACCGGCATCCCTGGCCCGCCGATCCCCGGCGAGGTGCAGAATCCGATTCACCTGGACCGGGTGTGTGTGCGCTTCCCCGAGCTCAAACTGTGCATGATCCACGGCGCCGACCCCTGGTGGGACGTGGCGATCCGGATGCTGATCAAGTACCCGAATCTGCGGCTGATGACCTCGGCGTGGTCGCCCAAACGTCTGCCCGAGAGCCTGCTGCACTACATGCGCACCCGCGGGCCGAACAAAATCATCTTCGGATCGGACTGGCCGGTGCTCTCGCAGCGGCGGCTGATCCCCGAGGCCGAGGCACTCGGCCTCCCCGACGACGTTCTCGACAACTATCTGTACAACAACGCGCAAGAGTTCTTCTTCGCCGCCACCACACACGAACAGGAGCAGTGATGGATCGCTACGAACTCCGTCGCGAAGACTACAGCCTCACCACCGACCACACCGACCTGCAGGCCGCGTTCGCCAAGCTCTTCCAATCGCACTGCGGCATCGACGAGGTGCGGGCGGCCGAGGCCACCGGTTTCGATGAAGGGCTGTGGAAGCAACTGATCGCCACCGGCGCCACGTCGATGGCGATCAGTGAGGCCGAGGGCGGTGACGGTGCGACCCTGGTCGACCTCACCCTCATCGCCGAGGAGGTCGGACGTGCGCTCGCCCCCGTGCCGTGGATCGATCACGTGGTGTCGGCGCGGCTGCTCGCCAGGCTCGGTGCGCTCGCCGGTGACGAGGCGATCATCTCCGGTACCCGGATCCTGGCGCTCGACGCCGCCGGTACGGGTACGAGCGGAAAGCGCCTGGTGGCGCAGGGGGCGATCGCCGACGAGATCATCGTCCGCGAGGGTGACGACATCGTGCGGGTGTCTTTCTCGGACAAGCCCGCCCGCGTGGACAACCTGGCCAAGCTGCCGATGGCGTGGGTCGATCCGGGCGCCGCGGACACGCGCACCCCGGTCGCCGGCGGACCGGAGGCGGTCAAGGCCTTCGAGCTGGCCGTCGACGAGTGGCGGCTGCTGACCGCGTCGGCGCTGGTCGGCCTGCTGGAGGCGACCATGCGTATCGCCGCAGAATTCGCCGTCAGCCGGTACACCCTCGGCGTGCCGATCGCCTCGCTGCAGGGCATCTCGCATCCGCTCGCCAATATCGCCATCACCGTCGAGAGTGGTCGCAACCTGGGTCGCAAGGCCGCCTGGTTCCTCGACAACGAACCCGACGTTCGCCCCGAACTCGCCAGTGCCGCATACGTCTACATGACCGAAGAGGCGTCCAAGTCGGCGACGTTCGCGGTGCACGTCCAGGGTGGTCTCGGGGTGTCCACCGAAGCCGCGTCGACGGCCTACCTGACTCGCGCCCGTGGCTGGCCGCTGGCCGGCGGTGACCCGGCCCGTGCCGCCGTGCGCGTCGCCGAGCTTGCCGCCGCCCGCGAAACCGCGCAAGCTTCCGCCTGAGCGCCGGACCTGTAAGAAGGGGACTGTAGGACAATGGATTTCTCGAAAGTAGAACTCACCGACGACGAAAAGGCCTTCCAGGCGGAGGTGCGCGAGTTCCTCGACACCTATGTCACCGACGAGGTTCGCAAGCACGACCGCGATACCGGCGACAACTTCGACATCGGTGTGCACCGGGCACTGGCCGACAAGGGCTGGCTGGAAAAGGAGATCAAGGGCGCCGAGGGCTGGGAGGGTGGCTTCACCCGCGTCGAATCGCGCATCTGGCACCTGGAGCGGCGCAAGGCCGAATTCCCCTGGGTCACCTGGGGCACCACCGTCCTGATCGCGCACTCGGTGGCGATGTTCGCCAAACCCGAACTGCGCGATGAGGTTCTGCAGGGTGTCTACGACGGCGACGTCCGGATGTGCCTGGGCTATACCGAACCCGAAGGCGGCTCGGACGTGGCCACCTGCAAGACCCGTGCGGTGCGCGACGGCGACGACTGGGTCATCAACGGCTCCAAGATGTTCACCACCGGTGCGCACAACAGTCAGTACTGCTTCCTGATCACCAACACCGATCCGGAAGCCCGTAAGCACAAGAGCCTCACCATGTTCCTGGTGCCGCTCGACACTCCGGGCGTCGAGATCCAGCCACTGTGGACGGTCGACGGCGACCGCACCAACATCGTCTACTATAGCGACGTCCGGATCTCCGACAAGTACCGGCTCGGTGAGGTCAACGAGGGCTGGACCGTGGTCCGCGAGCCGCTCAACAAGGAGCACGGCGTGGTCGACGCCGTGATCGACGGGCTCGACGACGTGTCGATTCTGCAGCATCAGGGCATGTACATCGCCAACGCCGCCGACGCCGTCGTCGCCGAGACCGCCAAGGAAGATTCGGACGGTAATCGCCGTATCGACGACCCGCTGGTGTCGGTGCGTCTGGGGCAGTCGCTGGCCAAGATCGAGGCCGCGCTCGTCTCGCCGCACATGTTCGGCCGCGTCGCGCTCGCACAGGCGATGCGCGAGGTGTCGCCGGTGCTGATGGACATCGTCGGCCCCACCTCGGTGCTGCCCATCGACGAGCCGGGAGCGGACCTGAGTCGCGCCGAGTACGTGTACCGCTGGGCGCCGCTGACCGGGATCTACGGCGGCACCTTGGAGGTGTTCCGCAACATGATCGCCCAGTACATCCTGGGTCTGGGCAAGCCCGTCTACGCGGCCCCCAAGGCGCCCGCCGCGTCGTAGCGCCGTTCCCATCCCACCGAATGCTCCCGGGTGACCGACACCCGGGAGCATTCGTATTTGCCGGAAGGCACTGCTTCCGCACCGAAACAATCTCCCGCGTAGCGGATGTCGCGACATCCGCTACGCGGGAGATTGTTTCGGTGCGGGAGGTTTACAGGACGGCGCCGGAAACCTTGGCGTCGATGATGGTGTCCCAATCGTAGCCGAGTTCGGTGAGGATCTCGTCGGTGTGTTCGCCGTGGCCGGGGGATCGGGTCGGCCGAGGCGGGGTTTCATCGAACTGGATGGGGGCGGCGACGGTGCGGAACTCTTCGCCCTTGTCGTCGGTGAGGGTCAGCAGGTAGCCGTTCTCGATGACCTGCGGATCGTTGGGCACCTCGCGCGGGGAGGCGAGGGTGCACCAGGCGCCGGTCTCGGCCTGGAAGATCTCGGCCCATTCGGCCAGATCGCGTTCGGCGAACACCTCACGCAACAGCGCGGTGGCCTCGGTCTTGTTGGCGGTGAGGTTGGCCAGCGGGGTGAACCGGGCGTCGTCGGCCAGCTCGGGCCGCCCGATGCGGACGCAGAAGTCGGCCCAGTAGCGGTCGGCCTGCAGGAACATCAGCTGGAACCAGCGCCCGTCCTTGGTCTTGTAGCGGTTGACCACCGGATTGGGGGCATCGCCCGCCTGCCACTTGGGCACGCCGTCGTTGCCGTAGTAGTCGGCGATGGCGATGTCCGGTGCCACCGACCAGAGGCCCTGCGCCAGTAGCGAACCGTCGACGATGGGGGCATGGCGGTGGCGTTCGCGGTGGAACAGCGCCGCGGCCACACCACCGGCGAGCGTCGAACCGCCCTGCAGGTCGCCGAAGGCGGTGGTCTGCGCGAACGGGAACTCAACCCCGTCGGGGGTGAGGGCGAATGCGACACCTGCCCGGCCGGTGTACGAGGTGCCGTCGAAGCCGGGGCGGTTGGCGTCCGGGCCGCGCTGGCCCTGGCCGCTGCCTCGGGCGATGATGATGTCCTGGTTGAACTTTCGCAGTGCGTCGACGGTCAGGTCGGCGCGCTCCAGTTGCGCGGGCAGCCAGTTGGTGAGGAACACGTCGGCCTGGCCGATCAGCTTGCCGAAGATCTCCCGGCCCTCGGGGCTCTTGATATTGATGGCCAGGCTGCGTTTTCCGTGGTTGCCGATCTCCATCACCGCGTTGGCATTGACGCGGGAATCCTCGGGACGCAGGCCACCGGACACGAGGTACCGGGCCGGGTCACCGCCCTTGGTGTCCTCGACTTTGATCACGTCGGCACCCCAGTCGGCGAGCATGGCGCCGGCGCTGGGGACGTAGGTCCAGGACGCCAGTTCGACGACCTTGATCCCGCTGAGCAGATCGGACATGTGCGGATTCCCTCCACTGGCTTCACAAACGTTTGTACAGTGCATACTGTAGCAGTTACAGTTGGTCATCCCGACAGGGTTGCCAAACATATTGCACAAGCTGGTCCATGCAGGTCATCGGGTAAATCTGGTTGTTCGAGCCGTGGTGACATCGATCATCGCCCGTGCGGCCGCCTCGCAGAAGTGCGGTTACTCGTCAACAGCCGGCCACACGCCGGGAGAGGGAATGCAAGTGAGCGAAACGGAAGTCGAGACCCCGACGAGCGTCGAACTCGGTCGCAGGGTGGCCGAACGCGCCGAACGACGGCTGCTGATCGACGGCAGGCTGGTCGAGGCCACCGGCGGAGCCACCTACCCCAACGTCAGCCCGGCCACCGGCCTGGTGCTCGGCGAGGCGGCCGCGGCGACCGCCGACGATATGCGTGCGGCCATCGCCGCGGCCCGTCGCGCCTTCGATGAGACCGACTGGTCGTCGAACAAGGAACTGCGTAAACGCTGCCTCACGCAGTTGCAGGAGGCCCTGGAAGCGGAGAAGGAAGAGCTCCGCGAGGAGATCATCGCCGAGGTCGGTTCCCCCGACATGGCCACGCGCAACGCGCAACTGGACTGGCCGCTGCAGGAAGCCCTGAACTATCCGATCCGGCTGATCGACGAATTCGAATGGGAACGCACCCTCGACGGCGGCGGCCTCTTCGGGCCCCGCAACATCCGCAAGGTCGTCAAGGAGGCGGTCGGCGTCGTCGCGGCCATCACGCCGTCCAACTACCCGATTGAGGTCATCCTCAACAAGCTCGGTCCCGCCCTCGCGGCCGGTAACACCGTGGTTCTCAAGCCGGACCCCAACGCGCCGTGGACCGGCCTGAGGCTGGGCCGGCTGATCGCCGAGAAGACGGACTTCCCGGCCGGTGTGGTCAACGTGGTCACCACCCCCGACAACGACGTCGCCGGGATCCTCGCGAGCGACCCCCGCGTCGATCTCATCTCCTTCACCGGATCGACCGCCGTCGGCAAGCATCTCATGCGTGAGGGCGCGGAGACGATGAAGCGGGTCTTCCTCGAACTCGGCGGCAAATCCGCGCTCATCGTGCTCGACGACGCCGACCCCGGCAAAGCGGTGATGGGTGCGATGGGCACCTGCCAGCACGCCGGGCAGGGGTGTGCGATCAATACCCGTCTGCTGGTGCATCGTTCGCTGTACGAGACAGTCATCGAACAGGTGACGTTCGCGTTCGGGCTGGCGCCGGTGGGTGATCCGGCCGATCCGGGTGTGCTCACCGGACCGCTGATCACCGCCACGGCCAAGGAGAAGGTCCTGTCGATGATCGAGCAGGCCCGCGAGGGAGGTGCCGAGGTCGTCTTCGGCGGCGGTGTGCCGGAGAACCTGGCCGAGCACCTCGCCGACGGCCACTACGTGCAGCCGACCGTCCTCGCCGGGGTCGCCCCCGACGCACCGATCGCCCAGGAAGAGGTGTTCGGTCCGGTCCTGGTGATCATCCCGTTCGACACCGACGACGAGGCCGTCGCCATCGCCAACAGCACCCCGTTCGGTCTGGCCGGCGCCGTACTGTCCGGTGACCTGGATCGTGGCCTGGCCGTGGCCAACCGGATCCGCACCGGATCGATCGGCGTGAACGGCGGCATGTTCTATTCGGCCGATGCCCCGTTCGGCGGTTTCGGTGCCAGCGGCGTCGGACGCCAGTGCGGCATCGAAGGTTTCAACCAGTACCTGGAGACCCGGACCATCGCGCACCGGGCACCCGGCGCCTAAGCCGGCACAAATACTCAATACAGGCAAGCACTCATTTCAGCGAAGGATCGAAAAGCTCATGGGAAAGCTCGATAGCAAGGTCGCCGTCGTCAGTGGCGCCGCCCGCGGTCAGGGCCGTTCGCACGCGGTCAACCTCGCCAAGGAGGGCGCCAGTGTCATTCTGATCGACATCTGTAAAGACCTGGAGGGCAACAACTACCCGCTGTCCCGTCGTGAAGACCTGGACGAGACCGTCAACCTCGTCGAGAAGGAAGGCGTCAAGGCCTACGCCATCGAGGCCGACGTGCGCGAACGCTCGCAGACCTGGGACGCCATCGCCGAGGGCGTCAAAGAGTTGGGCCGCCTCGACATCGTCGTCGCCAATGCCGGCATCTGCCCGATGGGCAAGAAGCAGACCATCCTGTCGTGGTCGGATACCATCGACACCGACCTGGCCGGGGTGTTCAATCTGGTGCAGGGCAGCCTTCCGCACCTGGAGAAGGGTGCCTCGATCATCGCCACCGGTTCGCTGGCCGCGATGCTGGGCAGCACCGGCAACCAGGGTCCGGGCGGATCGGCCTACAGCCTGGCCAAACAGATCGTCGCCCGCTACGTGAATGACCTGTCGGTCCACCTGGGCCCCAAGGGAATCCGTATCAACGCGGTGCACCCCACCAACTGCAACACCGACATGCTGCACAACGAGGGGATGTACTCGGTGTTCCGTCCTGACCTGGAAAGTCCCACCCTCGACGACGTCAAGCCCGTGTTCCCGATGATGCACTCGATGAAGGTTCCCTTCGTTGAGCCGCAGGACATCTCCAACGCGGTGATCTTCCTCGCCAGCGAGGACTCCCGCTACATCACCGGCATGCAGCTGCGTATCGACGCGGGCGGCTACGCCAAGACCGTCCCGTGGAAGGGCTGACCGGATATGTCTGACGTGATTGGTTTCGTCGGTGCAGGGCAGATGGGTGAGCCGATGGTTCAGCGCCTGCTCGCTGCCGGCAAAGAGGTGGTGCTCTACGCCCGTCGTCCCGAGATCCGCGAGAAGCTCGGTGCCGAGGGCGCGACGATCGTCGACTCGGTGGCCGAGGCCGCCGCGCGCGCCGACGTGTTGATCCTGTGCCTGTTCTCCGATGCCCAACTCATCGAGATCGCCGAGGGGCCGAACGGTTTCATGGAGAACGCGAAGGCCGGCAGCGTGGTGGTCTCGCACACCACCGGAAATGTCAGCACCTTGCAGGGCCTGGTGGACAAGTACCAGGAAGGGCCGACGATCGTCGACGGCCCGATCAGTGGTTCCGCCAAGGACATCACCAAGGGGGTACTGACCGTGCTGCTGGGCGGGCCCGAAACCGCGGTGAAGCAGGCCGAGTCGGTGGTGCTGGCCTACGCCAAGGAGGTCATCCGCACCGGTGAACTCGGCACCGCGCTGAACGTGAAGCTGGTCAACAACATCCTGTTCGCGGCCAACTCCCAACTTGCCGCCGCGGCGGTGGAACTCGGCGCCAAGCTCGGTATCAAGGAGAACGACCTGCTGAACTCGTTGCAACATTGCAGCGGGCACAGCTACGCGCTCGGCGCGGTCAAGGGCACCGGCGGACCGGAGAAGTTCACCAAGGCAGCCGGCCCGTTCCTGCGCAAGGACGTCAAGGCGGCTGCGGTGGCCGCCGCCGACTCGGGCGTCGACGTGGGCTGGCTCAAGAGCGTCGTGGACGACGGTCCGCTGGACCTGTCGTGACCGTCACCCACATCAGCGCCGCCGGGTCCGGGGATGTCTCCTCGGATCCGGCCGGGGCGAGCGCGGCGACGGGGGATGTGACCGGGGCGAGCGCAGCGACGGGGGATGTGACCGGGGCGAGCGCAGCGACGGGGGATGTGACCGGGGCGAGCGCAGCGACGGGGGATGTGACCGGGGCGAGCGCAGCGACGGGGGATGTCACTGCGCTGCAACAGCTTCTCGATGCCCAGCGGGCTGCGCATCGGGCCGATCCGATGCCGTCGGTCGCGCTGCGCCGCAACCGTATCGACCGATTGCTCGCGCTGGTGCTGGACAACACCGATCAACTCGTCGACGCGATTGTGGCAGACTTCGGGTCCAAGTCGCGCACCGCGACCCTGTCGACCGAGATCGTCGGCATGATCGGCAACATCCAGCACACCCGCAAGAACCTGACGAAGTGGATGAAGCCGCGAAAGGTGCTGCGGGGGAGCCTGGTTACCCGGATCAGTGCCGAGGTGGTGCCCTCCCCACTCGGTGTCGTCGGTGTGATCGGGCCGTGGAACTTCCCGCTGCACCTGGCCATCTTGCCGACTGCTGCCGCATTCGCCGCGGGCAACCGGGTGATGATCAAGATGTCCGAGATCACCCCGAACACCGCCGAGACGGTGAAATCGCTGGCGGCCGAGTACTTCGATCCGACCGAACTGACTGTGGTGACCGGAGACCTGCCGGTGGCCACCGCATTCTCGGAATTGGCGTTCGACCATATCTTCTTCACCGGTTCGCCCGGCGTGGGCAAGCGCATCCAGGCCGCGGCGGCGGCCAACTTGGTGCCGGTGACCCTCGAGCTCGGTGGCAAGAACCCGGTGGTTGTCGCCCGCGACGCCGACCTCGACGAGGCGGCTCAGCGGATCGCGTTGGGCCGCATGGTCAACGGTGGGCAGGTGTGTATCTGCCCTGATCAGGCGTATGTGCCCGCCGAATTGCTGGAGGGTTTTCTCGCCTCCGCGGCGACGGCGCTGCGTAAGCATTTCCCGACGGTCACCGACAACCCGGAGTACCCGTCGTGTGTCAACGACGCCAACTACCGGCGTGTGCGGGGCCTGGTGGACGACGCCCGCGACAAAGGTGCCACGATCACGGTGGTCGCGCCGGAGCATCAGAGCGATCCCGACCCGGACACGCGCAAGATCGCACCGACGCTGGTCACCGGCATCACCGCCGACATGACGATCGCGCATGAGGAGATCTTCGGCCCGGTGCTGGGCGTCGCCACGTACACCGATGCCAACGAGGTCATCGACGCGCTCAATGCGCAGCCGGCACCGCTGGTCGCGTACTGGTTCGGCGCGGACACCGCCGACTTCCGCGAGTTCGTGCGGCGTACCCGCAGCGGTGGCGTCGCACGCAACGAATTCGGTATCCATATGCTGCCCTCGGACGCGCCGTTCGGCGGCGTCGGCAACAGCGGCATGGGCGCCTACCACGGCAGGGCGGGCTTCGATCGGCTGTCTCACCATCGTTCGGTGGTGGGCACGGACCTGCCTGCGCGGGTCACCACGTCAAGCGCCGTTCCGCCCTTCGGGACGGGAATGCGCAAGGGAATGGATCTCATGCTGCTCCGTGAGCGCAGGCGTGTGCGCAAGCGATTGCGCGTGGTATGAGATACGTAAGTCGTGTTTCGTCGTGCGGGTCATATGTGGGTAGCGCAGGCGCTCACATCACACAGGCTTGCGGGTAGGGAAAAGTTATGAGTATTGCCATATTGCTGGAAATGCCGGTGTCGATGGACCCGGACAAGGAAGCGATCGTCGACGGTGATCTGCGGTTGACGCTGGGTCAGGTCGATACCCTGGTCAACAAGGGCGCCGCACGTATCGTCGAGTCGGGTGCCCGGTGCGTGGCGTACGTGGGTACCGGTGGTGCCGCGATGCCGGTGCTGCTGTTCGCGTCCGCGCGGGCCGGGGTGCCGTTCGCGCCGCTGAACTACCGACTCACCGCCGATGCGCTGGTGGAACTGATCGAGCGCCTGCCGGGTGTGGTCGTCGTCGCCGACGCCGACTACGCGGACGTTGCCGCGCGGGCCGGGGTCCAGGTGCTCGACTCGGCGCAGTTCCTGGACGTCGAGGCCGCCGCGGGTGCCGACCCCGTGTCCGGGGATGTCGCCGGGAGCGCAGCGAGCGGGACAAATGTTGACGTCGATCCGGATTCGCTCGCGGTGGTTCTGTTCACCTCCGGCACCACCTCCAAGCCCAAGGCCGTGGAGATCACCCACGCCAACCTCACCAGCTACGTGATGGGCACCGTCGACTTCGCCTCCGCCGATCCGGCCGACGCCGCGCTGATCTGTGTGCCGCCCTATCACATCGCCGGGGTGAGCGCGGCGCTGTCGAATCTGTACGCCGGACGCCGCGCGATCTACCTGCGGCGTTTCGATCCGGCGGCCTGGCTGCGCCTCGTTCACGACGAGGGCGTCACCAACGCCACGGTGGTGCCGACCATGCTCGACCGCATCATCGCCGTCTTCGAGAAGTCGCCGGTGGAGTTGCCGACGCTGCGCAACCTGGCCTACGGCGGATCGAAGGTGCCGCAGCCGCTGGTGCGCCGCACCCTCGACGTGCTCGGCCACGTCGGGCTGGTCAACGCATACGGCCTCACCGAAACCAGCTCCACCATCGCGGTTCTGGGCCCCGACGATCATCGTGAGGCGTATGCCTCGGACGATCCGGCGATCTCCCGGCGACTCGGCTCGGTGGGCCGTGCGGTGCCCGGAATCGAACTGCAGATCCGCGACGACGCCGGCACCGTGCTCGGAGCCGACGAGACCGGTGAACTGTTCATCCGTGGACCGCAGGTCTCGGGTAAGTACACCGGTATCGGTTCGGTACTTGACGCCGAGGGCTGGTTTCCCACCAAGGACGTCGCGAGCATCGACGCCGACGGCTACCTGTTCATCGGTGGACGTTCTGATGACACCATCATCCGCGGCGGCGAGAACATCGCCCCCGCCGAGGTGGAAGACGCCCTCGTGGAGCATCCAAGCATCCGCGACGTCGTCGCGATCGGTATCGCCGATCCTGAGTGGGGACAGGCGATCGTCGCCGTCGTCGTCCGCGAGGAAGGTGTCTCCGAGGCGGATCTCGACGCGGAGGCGGTGCGGGAGTTCGCGCGTACCAAGCTGCGAGGTTCGCGGACTCCGGACCACGTGGTGTTCCGCGACGAACTGCCCGCCACCGCGACAGGAAAGATCCTGCGCCGCGTGCTGGTCGACGAATTGACCCCCGCGACAGCGGAGTAACAGCTCACAAGTACTAGGAGTAAACCAATGGTGAAGAATGGAACCCGATTCGAGAGCCAGGTGTGCGACACCCAGGTGATCGTGATCGCCGCCGCCGACAGTCTCGACGATCTGCGCTGCGGCGGGGTGCCGATGGTGGCCGTCGGCGGCGACAAGGACGCCGCCGCCACGCTGAGCGACGCGTTCGCCGACGGTGCGGTCCTGGGCAAGCGTTATGTGGACGCCGACGGGGCCGAGGTGCTCGTCACCAAGGCGGGCAAGGGGTCACTGTCCGTGGGCGAGACTCTGCTGGTGTTCAAGGAATCCAAAGCCCTTCCGTCCAGCGACTGAACCGCCTCCATTTCGCCGGTTGAGGTGTGAGGAGCGCTAGCGACGAGCCTCGAAACCTGGTGAGATGACATTGTCGTCTCACCAGGTTTCGAGGCTGGCAAGCTCGTACCTCAACCGGCGATGACATTGAGCCGATGTTGTTGAAGGGCGTGAGAATGAGCAAAGCAGCTGTTATCGGTGACGAGCGATCGGTGGCGGTCCGGTCGGTGAGCGCGGTGCCGCTCGCCCCCGGCGAGGTGCGTCTGGACGTCGCCTACTGCGGCATGTGCGGATCGGATCTGCATCTGTTCTTCGACACCCCCGAACCGATGACCGGGCATGTTCTCGGGCACGAGTTCGCCGGTACCGTCAGCGAAGTCGGCTCCGGGGTCGACGACTGGTCGGTGGGCGACCGGGTCGTGATCCTGCCGATCGACGACTGCGGTGACTGCTTCGCCTGCCGCAACCCCGAACTTAACGGGGTGTGCATCGTCGGCCTCACCCAGGGCCCGGGTTTGGGGCGTCCCGGCGCACTGGCCGATTCGGTGGTGGTGCCGGCGACGATGCTGTTCGCCGTTCCCGACGGGCTCGATCTGCGGACCGCCGCACTCACCGAGCCCCTCGCGGTGGCGGTGCGCGGTGTGTGGCGGTCCGGGGCAGGTGCCGGCGACAGCGTGGTGGTGATGGGTGCCGGTCCGATCGGCCTGCTGGCTGTCGAGGCACTTCACTCACGGGATATCATCGACGTCCTCGTGGTGGAACCCAATGCGGATCGCCGCGCGCTCGCCGAAGGTTTCGGGGTGACGGTGTGTGCACCCGACGATGTATTCGCATCCGCCGCAGGCATGTCCGGCCCGGTGCGGGCGGTACTCGACTGCACCGGCAATGCGAAGGTGCTAGGCCAGGCGCTGAGCGTGCTCGGCTACTCAGGCACCGTCGTCATCCTCGGCATCGCCATGGACACGGCCCAGATCCTGCCGATGCAGGTCACGGTCAATGAGCTGACCATCGTCGGCTCCACCGCCTACAGCCGCCGCGACTTCACCGAGGCACTCGACGCCCTGGCCGCCGGTCGGATCAACTCGGAAGCCCTGATCACCTCGGTCATCGGCCTCGACGGCGTCGACGTAAAATTTCGCGATCTCGTCTCCGGCGCAAGCTCCGACGTCAAGGTTCTGGTCCAACCTAAGTCGTCCGTTCTGACCGACTGATACCTCGTTCGGTGAGACGCGACCTCCCCCTCCGTTGGTTGAGGTGTGAGGAACGTTCCACCGGATATCCCGATGCCGACACGTGTGGTTCGGTGACCGTCGAGGTGCCCGAGCCGGGCGCGGGGCAGTTGGTGGTGAAAGTCGATCGCATCTCCCTTGATCCGGCGATGCGCAGACGGCTCAACGACGTCCGTTCCTACATTCCGCCGGTGGGGATCGGCGAGGCGATGCGTGCGGCGGGCACCGACCGTGCCCTCGCCGGTTCGGGACGCCGCCGTCGTCAGCTCCAAGCATCGATCAGGTCGTCGGTGGTGACGACGGTACTCAGGATCGACAGGGTGTTCTTGAGGACCGCCTGGCCGTAGGCGGTGGGGATGCCGGCGACCCCGTCGCTCGGCAGCACCACGTCGTAGGAATTGTTGACCGCGTCCATGACGAAGTTGGGGATCGCCACATTCAGTGAAACGCCCACCGGGACAATTGTTGTCACACCCAGGTTGCGCAGGACCGAGTTGAGATCGGTGCCGCACATCGGGCCGAGGCCGTGCAGCCGGGTGAGTACCAGGTCCGATGGTTCGGGGCCGAGTTCGGGTACCACCGATGCTCCGTGGCTGCCCGGCTCGGCCGACAGCGTTTTGGCGCCGTAGGCGAACAGCGCGGCGTTGTGGTTGGACCCGCGGCCGTCAGCACGCCGGGTCACCACGCAGTGGATGATGCTGACACCCGCGGCGCGCGCCACCGGGAGCAGCCGCGCGATGTTGGGGACTGCCTCCCGCTGGGCTTCCTCGGCGAGCGCGGTCAGTCCGGCATTCGTGCCGACCACGGCTTCCTGACACTCCTGGGTGACGATCGCGGTGTGTTCGGGACGGACGAGCTCGGCGAGGGGGCGTGCCACGGGTGCTCCGTTTCGGTCGGCTGATGACATACTGTCGTGTCAATAGTAACCTCATCGGTAGTAACCCCCGTGGTGCGGGCTGGGGTCGGATCGGGTTCGCAGTTGTCTCGTGTCCTGTACCGTTAATTCATTTCAGATATCTGGCGATTGATTCTAGGATTTCCTCGGCCTACACCGGGCGATCCTGGCAACGTGGTGTGATCGTGCAGACCGATTCCTGGCATTACCGCCAAATGGCAAATCCGTCGCCGTAAAGGTATTGACGGGCTTGCCACCCGGATGGCCTTGGGCGCGTTACCGGATGTCGAAACCGTCGAGGGTGCCATCGGTCCGCCAGTCCTGGAGGAGCTGACCGAACTCGATGACCGTGCCCCAGTACTGTTCCTGTTTCCAGTTGCGAGACTTCATCTCGGCACCTTCCTGGTTGTAATAGCCGGGAGTGCACGAGGATTCGGCACCGCCGAGGTTCTTGGCGATGCCTCCGTCGGAATTGACCTGGGTCTGCACCCAGCCGTTCTCGGTGTCTTGGGTGACCTCGACGCGCGATGCGCCGCGTTTGTCGGCCTCGGCGATGATGTAGGCGACGTGGCCGGAGATGTCGTCGACACTGGAGCAATAGTTGGCACCGAAGCCGAAAGGAAACAAGCCGCCGACGATGAACATGTTCGGGAAGCCGTACGTGGAATGTGACTGGAATGCGCGCATTCCGTCGCCCCAGTGGTCGTACAGTGACCGACCGTCCGAACCGAATACGGGAATCCCCATGCGACGCTTGAAATCACTGGTGATCTCGAAACCGCTGGCGTACACGATCAGATCGACGTCGTAATGTTCGCCGTTGGCGACGATGCCGGTCGCGTCGATCCTGTCGATGCCCTTGCTCTCGGCCACATCCACCAGCGTCACGTTGTCGCGGTTGAACGTCGGCAGGTACTCGTCGCTGAAGGTGGGACGCTTGCAGAACTGCTTGTACCAGGCCTTGAGCTTCTCGCGGACGGCTGGGTCGGTGACGTCGGAGTCCACCCGGGCGCGAATCCGCTCCATCGTCTGGTCGTCGGACAGGTCGATCAGGTCATCGAGTTCGCCCGGCTCACCCAGGACGTCGGGATCGTCGAGCTGTGCGGCGAGCCCGGTCACCGACTGGATGGGTCGCATCCAGCCGTCGTCGGTGAAATCGCCCTCGGGTCCGTCGATCGGACCGGCGCCTAGCATCGCGGCGTTGAACGCATCCATGCGGCGCTTCTGCCAACCGGGTTCCAGGCTCGCAGCCCATTCGGGGTCGGTCGGCCGGTTGTTGCGGAAGTCCACCGACGACGGAGTGCGCTGGAAGACGTAGAGGTGTCCCGCATCCTGGGCCAGTCGCGGGATGGCCTGGATGCCGGTGGAACCGGTGCCGATCACCGCGACCTTCTTGTCGGCGAGATCGGTCATCCGCTCACCCGGCGCGCCGCCGGTGACCGAGTAGTCCCAGCGGCAGGTGTGGAACGAGGGGCCCTGGTAGTCGTGGATACCCGGGATGCCGGGCAGGCGCGGGCGGCTCGCCGGGCCGGTGGCCAGAGCGAGATACCTGGCCCGCATCGTGTCACCGCGGTTGGTCTCCACGGTCCACAGCAGCGCGTCCTCGTCCCAGCGGGCCTCGGTCACCCACGTCTGAAACACGGCCTTGTCGTACAGGTTGAAATGCTTGCCGATGCGCTGGGCATGCTCGAAGATCTCGGGCGCACTCGCATATCGTTCGCGGGGAATGTAACCGGTTTCGTCGAGCAACGGCAGATACGAGTACGACTCGATATCGCAGTGTGCGCCCGGATACCGGTTCCAGTACCAGGTACCACCGAAATCGGCTGCCGAGTCGATGATCCGGAAATCGGTGACACCTTGCTGGCTGAGCCGGGCACCGAGCATCAGGCCGACCCAACCGCCGCCGACGATGGCCACCTCGATGGTGTCGGTCAGCGCCTCACGCGGTTCGGGCTCGGGTACGAACGGGTCGTGGGTGAGATATTCGGAGTACTCGCCACTGACATCGACGGCGTTGAACTGGGCTTCACCATCGGTGCGAACGCGCTTGTCGCGTTCGGCCCGATACCTCTCACGAATGGCGTCGTGGTCGAACGGTAGCGTGGGTGCCAGGGCATCCATGACCTTGGACATAGGTTTCTCCTGAATGGGAATCGGTGGTCGAGCGGAAAAAGTTGTGGTGTCGCCGCCGATATCAGACCGGTGGACGCTGCGCGAAGCGCCGGCTGAGGAACCGCGCGGCATCGGCGATGGCGGTCTTGGAGCGGGTGAGCATCGGCATGGTGAAGAAGCCGTGGAAGACGCCCGGATAGCGTTTGGCGACAACGTGGTTGCCGGCGTCCTGCAAGGCGGCACCGAATGACTCGGCGTCATCACGCAGTGGATCGGTCTCGGCCGTCAGTACGAATGCGGGAGGCAGCCCGGCCAGCGACTCGGAATTCGACGGGGTGGCCCGCGGGTCGGTGCGGTCCGCGTCGTCCCGGAGATAGATGTCCCAGAACCAGAGGACGTCCTTGGTGCACAACATCGGCGCATCGGCGTTCTCGATCCACGACGGCCGCTCCACCGCGTACTCGGTGGCCGGATACGCCAGCAGCAGCGCGGTGATCGCCGGTCCGTCGTTGTCGCGGGCGTGCACGGCGACCGCCGCCGACAGGGTGGCACCGGCACTGTCTCCGCCGAGTGCGAGGCGGGTGGGGTCGCCACCGATCTCCGCGCCGTGTTCGCTCAACCACAGTGCCGTGTTGTAGGCGTCTTCGAACGGCACCGGGAACTTGTGCTCGGGGGCGAGACGGTAGTCGAGGTTGACCACCACGCACGAGGCCTGTGCGGCCAGCTTCCGGCAGGTCTCGTCGGCCGTCCACAGTCCGCCGGTTGCCCAGCCTCCGCCGTGCATGTACAGCAGGATCGGCAGCAAGGCGTGGGGATTCGGGTGATAGAGACGTGCGGTGAGATTCCCGCCGGGGGTGGGGACGGTGATCTCGTGGACATCGGCGATCTCGGTCTCGGCGGGGAAGTCGGCGAGCGCGGTGAACTCGCGGGCGCCGTCGAGCCCCATCTCGTGGAGGGCGGGCATCTGCGAGACGGCGTCGGCGATGGCCTGTGCGTCCGGGTCGAGCGGCATGGGGTGACTCCTGGGTTCGGGGAGACGTCGATGATCGGCGCTGCTACCTGCGGCGCCGGGATAGGCGCACATGACTGTGATCTGCGCTACTCTCGCCCCAGTAGATCATGAGTGAAAAAATTAGTCAATTACGGAAGGGTTGGGTGTGTCACTCGGAGATCGCCGGGATTTGGGCAGGTCGTCGGGGTACCCTGATGCCGGTGACGGGAGAGGCCCGGATCACCTGGGAAGGAATGTGGTGGTTCGCGGACAGCGGATGCCCGAGGCCGACGCCGACCAACTTCGGGTGATCGGCGAGAAGATACGGACCAGCCGGCGGGCGATGCTCAGTGTGGAGGCCTTCGCCGAGGCTTCCGGGGTCAGTGTCGGCCAGATCAGCAGGATCGAGAACGGCACGGGCAATCCGTCGGTGGAGAGTCTGCTCCGGGTGATCACCGCCCTTGGTTACGACATGGCCGACATTCTCGAACCCGAGGTGTCCGACCGGACCGTCGTGGTCAGATCGGACGAGCGGCGCACGTTCAGTTCCGAGACCACGCCGTACAGCATCGAGCTGATCCTCCCGACGATGAGCGGTGACATGAGCGTCACCTACTGCGAGGAGCAGCCTGGTGAGATCCGGAACGCCGACAGCACTATCGACGGCGATGTGCTGTACTTCGTCATCGACGGGACGATGGACATCGAGAAGGACGGCCACACCTACCGGCTGGGTCCGGGTGACGCTCTCCTGGTTGGCTTTCCGCACCGAAATACGGTGGTCGGTGACACGGTGGTCAAGACGGTGCAGATGTTCCGGGTAGGTGGGCTGATGAATGAATGATCTCACCGACGGCGAGCCGGGACCGACCGGCGAATCCGATCCGATCATTGAATTGCGTGCTGCGCATGTGCGCCACATCGGTACCCGGGTCCGTGAACTCCGGAGAGATCGGCTCACGCTGGTGCAACTCGCCGCGGCGAGTGGTGTCAGCATCGGTCTGCTGTCGAGGCTGGAGAACGGGTCCGGGAATCCGTCGTTCGGGACCCTGTCGGCCATCGCGCGGGCACTGGCCGTCGACGTGGCCGCGCTGTTCCGTACCTCACGACCGGAACCCGTCGCCGACATGAACGGACGTCGCCTGGAGATCCGCAGGTCCGGTGAAGAGCCCAGTGCCACAGCGCAACTCCTCGTTCCGACGCTCGACAGCCGGATCGTCGGAATCCTGCTCACACTGCCACCCGGCTTCGGCGGTGGACAGTCCGCCGGCGAAGCCGGGCGGCAGTACGAGTACGTTCTCACCGGGGCCGTGGAGTACCGGATCGACCACGAGGTGCACCAGCTCGGACCAGGCGACTTTATCCGCTTCGATGCCGGCCGCCCGCACGCACGGCGCAACCTGAGTGACACCGGTGACGCATCGATTCTCAGCTGCGGTACCACGGCCAGGCTGGACTCCTACTTTCCCGGCGAGTAGCGGACACGGGTGTCACTTCCCGGGAATGTCCGGGTCCGCCTGTGAAAAGAGTTGTGCGAATATCTCTTTACCGGCACTGCTGACCAGCTCCACCGCGAAACCGTACGGCGTTTCGTGCAGGCTGAACACCATGGTGCCGTCGGGTGCGGTGCCCCACCACACCTTCTCCCAGCCGCGGCTGTCCAGGTGCCCCGCCTCAGCTGCCACGTCGTCGGTGAACACGCCGATGTGATGTCCGCGCAGCCTGGAATCGTAGCTCCAGAACGTCGCCTTCGATGCCACCCGTTCGATGAGCTCGATGTGGCAGGGGCGGGTGGAGTAGGCGAACCGTACGGTGATGTCGTCCTCCCGCGTACCGTCCAGGGAATGCAGTGTCACCCCGG
Organism: Gordonia pseudamarae; assembly: GCF_025273675.1. Lineage (NCBI taxonomy): Bacteria > Bacillati > Actinomycetota > Actinomycetes > Mycobacteriales > Gordoniaceae > Gordonia > Gordonia pseudamarae. The sequence goes on from NZ_CP045809.1 coordinate 707,485, forward strand.
CGATCTCGAGTGGTTCCATGAACACCACGCCCAAGGTGTCCTTCATATCCGCGATGGTGGCGTCGAGATCGGGCACCACGAAACCGGTGTGGAAGATCCGGGCGTCGGTACCCATCGTCGCGGCGAGCACGCCGAGCCGATCGAACTCTTCGGCGATGGTCATGGTTCGATCAGCACCTTGATGGTCCCGGGCTCGCGCGAACGCGCCTTCTCATACGCCGCCGTGACGTCGTCGAGCTTGAAGCGGTCGGTGAACACGATCTCCGGGTGCAGGCGGCCCGCCTGGACCAGCGGGATTATCTCCGTCCAGTACAGTGGGATCTCGGTGGTCTGATCGCAGGTGACGGTGATGCCGCGCAGTACCGACTCGAACGGCAGTGTGACATCTACGCCGTGGACGGCGCCGAGGATGCTGAAAGTCCGGTTGGCGCCGGTCAATTGGAAACCCAGGTCGACGGTGGCCTTGGCGCCCACGGCCTCGATGACCGAGTCGATCAGGTCGCCGTCGGTGTCGGCCTTGATCTTCTCGAGTGCTTCTTCCGGCTTGAGCGCGATCGCACCGAGCTCCCTGGCTTTCTCCAGCCGGTCGTCGAGCAGGTCGATGGCATACACGGTGGCCGCGCCCAGCGCGAAGGCCACCTCCACGGCGATCAGGCCGATCGGGCCGATGCCGATCACCGCGGCCGTGCCACCGGGGCGGATGTTCGAGCGTGCCACTGCGGTGTACGCGGTGGGCAGGCAGTCAGTGATCGTGAGGGCCTGTTCGTCGGTGATGCCCTCGGGGATCTTGAGCGCGTTGAAGTCGGCGAACGGTACACGGATCAGTTCCGACTGGCATCCGCCCAACGGTCCGGGCGAGCCGTAGATGCCGAATTCACCGTTCTTGCAACGCTTGATGGCGCCGGACCGGCACGGCTGGCAGCGGCCGCAGCCCACATCGCCGGCCAGCAGAACACGGTCCCCGACGGCTAGTCCGCTGATATCCGAACCGATCTCGACGACTTCACCGATAGCCTCGTGGCCGATCGGGTAGGCCATGGGAATATTGTATTCCAGCAGGTGGTGATCACTGCCACACACCGATGCCAGGATCATGCGGACGACCGCGTCAGTGGGCTTCTCGATGGTGGCGTCGGGCACTTCCTGCAGGGCGAGCTCGCTACCCTCGGCGATCAGTGATTTCATCGTTCTCCTCGCATCTGTGGTTCTGGTGATGGATTTTCCCGTGTCACAGCGATATCCATATGTTCTTGGTCCGGCTGAACTCGTGGATGCCGGCGAGTCCGCCGGACCGTCCGGTACCGCTCTGCTTGACCCCTCCGAACGGGATGGACGGCGGGAAGCCGAGCCCGTTGATCCACACCATGCCCGCATCGAGCTCGGCGGCCATTCGGTGCGCCCGGCCGAGGTCGGTGGTCTGGATATAGGACGCCAGTCCGAAGTCTGTGTCGTTGGCCTTGGCGAGCGCGTCGGCCTCGTCGGTGAACTTGATGACCGACATCACCGGACCGAAGATCTCGGTGCGTGCGATCTCCGAGGCCGGATCCACATCGGCGAAAATGGTCGGCTGTAGGTAGAAACCGTCACCGAATTCGCCGGTGGCGCGGGAGCCTCCGGTCACCAGGGTTCCCGCCGAGGCGGCCTTGGCCCGCTCGATGAATCCGGTGATGCGGTCGATCGCGGCCTGGTTGATGACCGGGCCGAACATGGTCTCGGGCAGTCGCGGATCACCGGGTGCGAACATTACGGCGTTCTGCTCCAGCCGGGCGACGACTTCATCGTGAACGTTGTCCTGTACCAGGATTCGGGTGCCGTTGATGCAGCCCTGTCCGGATACCTGCATGCAGAACGCCAGGGCCATGAACGATGCGGAGTCGAGGTCGGCGTCATCGAAGATGATGTTGGGGGATTTGCCGCCGAGTTCGGTGGCCACCGGGGTGAGGTTGACGGCGGCGGACTGCAGGATTCGTGTTGCGGTCGCCCCGCTGCCAGTGAAGTGGATCTTGTCGATACCGGTGTGCCCCACCAGGGCGGCGCCGACAGCGCCGTCGCCGGGCACCGCATTCAGCACGCCCGGTGGGAATCCCACGTCGATAGCCAGCTCGATCAGGCGCAGCGTGGTAAACGGGGTGAACTCCGGCGGTTTGATCACTACGCAGTTGCCCGCTGCCAGCGCGGCACCGAGAACCGAACCGAGGCAGAACAGAGCGCTGTTCCACGGCACGATTATGCCCACCACACCGTACGGTTCGAGTACCGAGTAGTCGAGTGCGGGACCGGGCCAGGCGGCGTTGACGTCGCCGGTGATCTTGTCGGGCCAGCCGGCGGCATAGCGCAGCATCTCGATGACCTGTAGCACATGGCCGCTCGCGATGGTCCACGGGATACTGTTCTCGGTCACCTGAATAGAAACCATCTCATCGAAGTGCGCTTCGAGAGAATTCGCCAGGGCGTTCAACAAATTCCGCCGTTCGGGCGGCGCGATGTGCTTCCAGTCGCGGTGCGCCGTACGGGCGCTGGTGATAGCGCGGTCGACATCGGCGGGCCCGGTGAGGGGAACGTCGATGGTGCGCTGTCCGGTTGCGGCGTACACGTGGCTGAACGTGCCGCCGGTGGTGTCCGGGCGGGTGTTGTCGATGATGGGTCGCGGGTCGGGGAGGATATCGAGGGGTGCGGGACTGATGGGCACGGGTGGTCTCTCCCTACTTGGCGGCGGCGCCGAGGTCGATCGGCAGGCTGATGCCGGTGATGCTCTCGCCGGCCTTCGAAGACAGGTACACCACGGCCTCGGACACCGCTGAGGACTCGATCCACGGCTCGTTGATGAGGTTGAGCATCCGCAGGATCGGTGTGGCGTCGTCGGAGGTGGGCGCGTCCAGGTCGGGGCGGAAACTCTTGAGAGTGATCGGGTTGTCGATCATCGGCGAGCGCACCGTCGTGGGGTGCAGGACATTTGACCGGATCCGGAATTGCGCCAGCTCCATGGCCAAAGACTTTGCCAGGCCGACGATTCCATGCTTGGTGGTCGCGTAGGCGGAGGCGAACGGGCCGCCCTTGAGGCCCATGGTGGAACTGGTGAAGATGATCGAGCCGCCCTCGCCCTGCCTGATCAGGTACGGGGTGGCAACCTTGGAGGTGTGCCATGCCCCGGTCAGGTTGATGTCGACGATAGTGCGCCACTGTTCCTCGCTGAGCTCGTGCGACATACCCATGGTGAGGATGCCGGCGTTGGCGCAGACGATGTCGAGGCGACCGAGCTCATCGACACCGCGCGCGACGGCGGCGGACAGGGCGCCGAAGTCGCGGACATCGACTGTGGCGGTGACGATTCTCCCGCCGGCCTGCGTCACCAGTTCAGCGGTCTGTGCCAGGTCATTGGCGGTGGCCGGCGGGTAGTCGACGGTCTCGACGGAGTCGCAGACGTCGACGGCGATGATGTCGGCACCCTCCTCGGCGAGCCGGACCGCGTGCGAGCGGCCCTGTCCGCGGGCGGCGCCGGTGATGAAGGCGACCTTGCCCCGTAGTGCTCCGGTTCGCTCCGGTGCTTCTGGCATCGAAAGCCTCGTTCCTGTTCGTGTATCTTGCGGCTGGTCAGAGCCATTTGTTCACGACATGTTCGTTGAAAACACAAAGGGATCCACGCAGAAGGGATCCACGCAGAAGGGATCCACGCAGAAGGGATCCACGCAGAAGGGATCCACGCAGAAGGGATCCACCTGGATGTGGGCGTAACTCGTTGCCGATCCGGGCTGTCGCCATTCTGTGACGTGTTGTTCGATGGTGCAGTTGACCAGGACTGTGATGTGTGTAACTCTTGGCCAGTCGAGTAGATCACGAGTGAAAATTCTTGTCAACGACGGAAGCCTGACCTGTAAGGTACTCCTGACCCCACGCATAGGTGCGCCGGCACTGGCTTGGCTCGAACCGGATCTTCGTCGACGTCCGCCAAGGACTCGTTCGTTCTACGCGGAATCAAGCTTGCATATCAAGGAGACCTCACGTGATTTCACAACGCCGTCGTAAGGCGTGGCTGGCGCTTCCCGCCGCTATGTCCCTGATCGTGGCAGGTTGTTCGGGCAGTGACGACGATTCGGGTGACACCGCCGCGGACACCTCCGTTCTCGGTACCGCCAATAAGGCGACCGGCACCCCGGTCAAGGTGATGTATGAGGCCCCGGGCAGCCAACTCGTCAACCACACCCAGGAGATCGGGGTCGCCAAGGCCACCGCGTCGTACATCAACGACTACCTCGGCGGCATTAACGGCCACCCCATCGAGATTCAGGTGTGTGAGGACGCCGGCCAGGTCGGCCCGGCCCGCGAATGCGCCAACAAGGCCGTCGCCGACAAGGACATTGTCGCGGTACTCACCGCCACTCCTGCCAACCCTGACGCCGTCGTTTCGGTGACATCGCCCGCGGGACTGTCGTTCTTCTCGTCGGCCGCATCGGGTACCAAGACGGCGACGATGCCCAACACTCATGTGCTGCTGAACGGTGCGACCGTGGTGGGTGTGCCCGCGTACCTGGCCAAGGAGAAGGGCGCTAAGAGCGCGGCGATTATCACCATCGACGCACCGATCGCCACCGGGCAGATCAACATGCTCGCGCCGCTGGTGTTCGGGAATGCCGGAGCGAAGGCGGAGATCATTCCGGTGCCGATCGGTACCCCGGACATGACCTCGGCGGTACAGACCGCGCTCAACAAGAAGGCCGAGGTCATCCACATCCTCGGCGCCGGAGACTTCTGCGTGTCGGCGTTCAAGGCCATCCGCACCCTCGGGGTCAGGGAACAGGTCACCACGATCGACCAGTGCATCGACAAGAAGGTCGCCGACCAGATCCCCGGCGGCTATGAAGGCGTGAAGGTCGGCGTGACCGCGTCCCTCGATCCCGAGGCGCAGGACACCAAGGTGTTCAACGCCGTTCTCGACAAGTACGGCGTGAAGGACGGCCAGGACGGCACGCTCGGATTCAGCTCGGTGCTCGGATTCCACCGCGCACTCTCCGGGATGGAGGGCGACCTGACGCGGGAGAGCGTCGCGGCGGGGCTGAACAAGATGCCTGAGGCGGTCGACGTCCCGCTCGGTGCGGGCGGTACCTTTCAGTGTGGCTCGAAACCCGTTGCTGTGGTGCCCAACTCGTGCAGCGGTAATGCTGTTATCGGCACCGCCGACAAGGACGGCAACATCGGTGATCTGGAATCGGTGACGATGTCCGAACTGTTCGCCATGCCCCAGGGCTGAGATCGCCCGTTGCGAGTGCGGGTGCGTCACGGCCTTGGACCGTCCGTGACGCACCCGCCGACTCCGATCACCTGTCGAGCGGAGCTGACTCCGCACTTGGGAAACAACACTCGCGGCACCATTCGCCCGTCGGGCGGGTGACCGGGAAGGGTACACAGATGGTGTCCACACGTGGCGTCGCCAAGGATTCGACCTCACCGGCGGGCGATTCGGTGATCATCGAGGTCGCCGTCAACGGTTCGACGCCGCGTTCGGTGAATCGGCACGTGCCCCGGATGCCCGAGGAGATCGCCGCGGACGTGATCGCGTGCGCCGAACACGGTGCTTCGATCGCGCACAACCACAACGACGAACCGATGTTCACCGACACAGGTATCCATTCGGTGCAGCCGTACATCGTTGCGTGGGAACGTATCCTGCGGATCCACCCGGATGTGCTCCTGTACCCGACACTGGCTGCCGGCGCGCGGGACATCGCGATCGAGGATCGTTGGGCGCATATCGCCGAGCTCGCCAGACGCGGACTCGGTGGGATGACCCTCGTTGACCCGGGTTCGGTGAACCTGGGACTGGTCGCCGGTGGTCCGGTTCCGCCGATCGGTGCGCGCGGCTGCTACCAGAACACCCTTGACGATACCGCGTACATGTTCGCCGAGACGGCCAAACTCGGTGCCGCTCCCAGTATCTCGATCTTCGAACCGGGATACCTGCGCACCACGCTGGCCTGGCACCGCGCGGGGTTGCTCCCGCTGGGAGCCTTCGTCAAGCTGTACTTCGGTGGTGTGCTCGAATTCGGACTGCCGCCGACGCGGGCGGGACTGGAAGCTTATCTGGAGCTTCTCGAACCGTCCGGGCTGCCGTGGTCGGTGGCGCTGCTCGGCGGTGACATCGTCGACAGCGGCCTGGCCGCGATGGCCATCGAACGAGGCGGGCACATCCGTGTCGGCCTCGAAGATTATGCCGGAGACGGCCAACCGACAAATGTCGAACTGGTTGACCGCGCGGTCGAGCTGATCCACAAGATGGGTTGCGTACCAAGCACAACCACCCAAACCCGAGATATTCTCGGAATCCCGGGGGCGCCGCTCCCAATCTGAACGGCGCACGCCCCGGGCATCCTAGGAAACGAGACTGTGGCGGGCGATCCCCGACCCGGTCGCGACACGAGGAGCCGCCATGAGCGCTGCTGGTCGAACGACCCTTCTTCCTGCCGGAACCCGGTGGATCTCAGGTATCGGCTGCCGAGTCCGAACCGCCGATCCAATACCTCACCCCCGTCGGAGAGCCCACGCTGACGGCGCAGCGCAACGGTATCGATATCTGGTTGGCGCGCAGCCTGTACCGCGACATGGTGCGTGCCCGGCGCCTGGACACCGAGTCGCTGGCGCTGGCCCGCCAGGGTGAGCTGAACCTGTGGCTGATGAGCTGGGGCCAGGAGGCCGCGCAGGTCGGTTCGGTACATGCGCTGCGCGGCAGCGACATGATCTTTCCGAGCTATCGCGAACACGCGGTGGCACTGTGCCGGGACCTGGCCCCGGCACAGATCCTGACGTAGTGGCGGATGCGCCCATGCGGGTTGGGAATCCGGCGAAGCACGCCGGATGCACATCAATTCACTCGTCCTGGGAACCCAGACGCTGCACGCGGTCGGCTACGCGACCGGCGCGGTGATGGAGGGTACCGATGAGGTGGTGGCCGTGTACTTCGGCGACGGAGCAGCGAGTCAGGGCGACGTCAACGAGGCACTGAACTGGGCGGCCGCGGCACAGTTGCCAGTGCTGTTCTTCTGCCAGAACAACCAGTGGGCCATCTCCACGCCCGCCAGCCTGCAGATGCGGACGCCACTGCACCGGCGGGCCTCCGGATTCGGCCTGCGGTCCTATCAGGTGGACGGCAACGACGCGCTCGCCGTGCATGCGGTGACGACCGAAGCAGCCGAACATATCCGGGCGGGTGGTGGTCCGGTGTTCATCGAGGCGCAGACCTACCGGCGTGGTGGGCACAGCACCTCGGACGATCCGGGACGCTACCGCGACAACGATGAGCTCGCGCTGTGGGAAGCGCGAGACCCGCTGGAACGGGTGCGGGTATTCCTGGAAAGCCAGGGCGTCGGTGACGATTTCTTCGCGCAGCTCGACCGCGATTGCGATGTGTTCGCCGAGCAGGTCCGCACCGACTGCCGGGCATTGCCCGATCCACGGCTCGACGATGTCTTCCGATCCACCTACTCCGAATCGCATTCCCTTGTCGACGAGGAGTATTCCCGGTATCTGGCCGACGAGGAGTTCCTCGCCAACGGGTCGGCGCAGGTGCGGGCATGACGACGATGACGCTCGGCGGAGCGATCAACAGCGGTCTGGCCGCCGCGATGGCGGCCGATGACCGGGTGATGGTGGTGGGTGAGGATGTGGGCGTGCTCGGCGGCGTCTTCCGGGTCACCGACGGACGGACGGATACCGCGCGTGCGTGCCGCGACGGTACCGACTGCACGCTGATCACCTATGGTGCGTCGGTCGCGCCCGCCATGGCGGCGGCCCAGGCAGCGGAGGAAGACGGGTACGTCGAACTGCCCTCACCGGTTGCCGGGGTCGTCGAGACATTACATGCCGCCGAGGGTGACATCGTTGATGTGGGGACGGTGATCGTCAGCATCCGCGTCGGCGGGCCCGCGGCGGCCCGGTCCGGCCCACCGGCCACCGTGGCGGAAGGATCCGGTGCGACAACGGTGACGAGTGCTGGGGCTGCTGCGGAGGGGGCGCCGGCCGCGGCTCCGGAACCGGCGGTATCGGAACCGGCAGAACCCGAACCGGCAGAACCCGGACCGAAGGTGCAGACTCTGGTGGGCACCGGTCCCAGCGCGCCGGTCGAACGCACCCGGCACCTGCGGCCGCGCAGCGAACTACCCGCGCATCCGTCGAGGAATGCCGGGGCGGCACGCGATCAGGTGCCGTTGGTCGCGGACACCCGGGTGCCTATCCGTGGGGTGCGGCGGACAACCGCGCAGGCGATGACTCAATCGGCGTTCACCGCGCCGCATGTCACCGAGTGGCTCGCCGTCGACGTCACCGCGACCACCGAGCTCGTCGCGTCGCTGCGGGCGGATCCGAGGTGGGCGGGTATCCGGATCAACCCGATGCTGTTCGTGGCCAAGGCTCTGGTCACGGCGCTGGAACGGTTCCCCGACGCCAATTCGCGTTGGGACGAGCGGGCCGGGGAGATTGTCCGGTTCGGGTCGGTCAACCTCGGGATCGCCGTCGCATCTGCCCGTGGTCTGGTGGTACCCAACATTAAGGGTGCCGACTCGATGGGTCTGCGTGATCTCGCCGATGCCGTCGACCGGCTGGTGGCGACGGCGCGCGACGGAGTGCTGCGTCCGGCGGACATGAGTGGGGGGACCGCCACGGTCACGAACATCGGGGCGCTCGGTGTGGACGCGGGTACGCCGATCCTCAACCCCGGAGAGGCGGTCATCCTCGCCTTCGGCGCGATCCGGCCCACGCCGTGGGTCGTCGACGGCCGTGTCGAGGTCCGTCGGGTCGCTCAGTTGGCGCTGTCGTTCGATCACCGTCTGGTCGACGGCGAGCTCGGTTCGGCGGTGCTGACCGAGGTGGCCCGGGTGCTGCGTGATCCGGTGGGCGCCCTGATCGATCGGTGAGCGGTCAGCGGATCGGTGACCCGGGAGCAGTCGCCGGGCGGCATTGACGCCACAGGCGATAGTGCCTACTATCGCCTGTGACTGCATTCACATGCCCCGGCCGGGTCGGAGCAACTCACAGCCATATCGTGGCCGTGCGAGCACAGTCTCTCGCACGGCCGTCATCCCCCTTTCGGTGGTTCGTCGGGGGTACTCGTATTGGAGGCGCCATGTTCGTCGGCCCCGCGGGATCGTCGCGATCCTCGTCGTCACTGTCCACCATCTCGCGACCGGGAGTCGGCCGGTGACCGAGCATCTTCAGTTCCTGCTGCTCGGGCTCGGGTCGGGTGGCGTGTTCGCCGCCTTGGCTCTGGCGCTGGTGGTGATCTACCGCAGCTCCGGGGTGATGAACTTCGCCACCGGATCGCTGGCGTTGTTCGGCGCCTATACCTACGCCTACCTGCGTCAAGGTGAACTGCTGATCGTTGTTCCCGGCTTTCCGGAGAGCATCGACGTGGGCGGTGATCCGGGATTCTTCGCTGCCGCGATCATCTCGATGGCGCTGTGTGCTGCGCTCGGGCTGGTGCTGTACCTGCTGGTCTTCCGGCCGCTCCGCAAGGCGCCGCCGGTGGCCCGGACCGTGGCGTCGATCGGTGTGATGATCATCTTCGCCGCCCTCACCACCGCCCAGCTCGGTACCCAGGGGCCGGCGGTGGACGCGATCTTCCCTGTCGACATCCTTGAGTTCGGCGACATCAGAGTGCCTCAGGACCGCATCCTGTTCGCGGCGACGATAGTGGCGCTCGCGTTGGTGTTGGCCGCCGCGTACCGGTTCACCCGGTTCGGGCTGGCCACCCGCGCGGCGTCGGAGAGCGAGGAGGGAGCCTACGTCAGCGGACTGTCCCCGGACAGGATCGCCGCCGCCAACTGGATGATCGGCGCCGCCGTCGCGGGCCTGGCCGGCATCCTGATCTCGCCGATCGTGCCGCTCACGCCCAACGCCTACACGCTGTTCATCGTGCCCGCGCTGGCCGCGGCGATCATCGGCCGGTTCTCCTCGATCCTGGCGGCGGTCGCCGCGGGTCTGGTGATCGGGATGTTGCAGTCGGAGGCCACCTACCTGCCGCGCGTGTACGACTGGCTGCCCTCGACCGGGCTGGTCGAGCTGGTGCCGCTGATCGTGGTGCTGGTGGTGCTGGTGTTGTGGGCCAAACCGCTGCATTCGCGGGGTGCGGTGATCGTCTCCGAACTAGGCAATGCCCCCTATCCGCGGCACCTGAAGCTCTGGGTGCCCGTGGTCGCGGTCGCCGGTGTGGTGGCTTTGCTTGTCGCGGCCGGTGATTGGCGCTCTGCGGTGATCACCACGATCATCATGACGGTGATCGGTCTGTCGCAGGTGGTGGTCACCGGCTACGCGGGCCAGGTGTCGCTGGCACAGCTCTCCATCGCCGGTGTCGCGGCGTTCCTGGTGGGTCCGATCACCACGAGCTGGAACGTCCCGTTCCCGATCGCGCCGCTGCTCGCGGCTGCCTTGGCCGCGGTGATCGGTCTGGTGATCGGCCTGCCCGCCTTGCGGATCCGCGGTCTCACGGTCGCGGTCGTGACGCTGACGATGGCGTACACCCTGGAGGCGTTCTGGTTCCGCAACACCGACTTCGTCGACTCGTCCGGCGTCGATGTACCGGCCCCGTCGATCTTCGGCCTGGACCTGGGCATCGGCACCGGCGGCGCCTATCCGCGGGCCGCGTTCGGGCTGTTCTGCCTGGTCGTGGCGGTGGCCGTGGCGGTCGGTGTGGTGTACCTGCGGCGCAGCCGACTCGGTACGCGGATGCTGGCGGTGCGTGCCAACGAACGCTCGGCCGCGGCCTCGGGCGTGAACGTGACGGCCACCAAACTCGCGGCGTTCGGGATTGGTGCGTTCATCGCCGGTCTCGGCGGCACCCTACTGGCCTACCAGCAGACCAATGTCTCATTCCAGCCGTTCGCGGTGTTGCTCGGCGTGTTGCTGTTCGCCACTGTCTACCTGGCCGGCGTCACCTCGGTGACCGGCGGTGTGATCGGTGGAATCCTGGCTGCCGGAGGTGTTTTCGTCTACGGCCTCGATGCTGTCGGCGGTGGCGACCTCTACCAGGTGCTTATCGGTCTCGCGCTGATCATCGTGGTGCTGTTCAACCCCGAAGGGCTGGCCGGTCCGGTGCTCGCGCTGGGTCGCAGACTCGATCTTGGCAAGCCCGTCGCCGAACTGATCGCCGATTACCCAGAGGTTGAGACGGACGCGGCAAAGGACGGTGCGCTCGAGGGAGTTGTCGGCCACCCGAGCGTCGAGGTCGACGCATCGACGGAGGGTAAGCCCGGATCGGCTGCCGATGCCGAAGCGGCGACGTGGGGCCAGGAGCCGACTGTCGGTATTTCCGGAGAGAGCTGTTCCCCCGCAATGTCGTTGACCGATGTTACCGTCCGCTACGGCGGCGTCGTCGCCGTCGACGGCGTTGGATTCGACCTGCCCCGTGGTGCGATCGTCGGCCTCATCGGCCCCAACGGCGCGGGGAAAACCACCCTGATGGACGCGATCAGCGGCTTCGCGCCCTGTACCGGCACCGTGGGTCTGGGCGAGACCGCCCTGACCGGCCGCAAGACGTACCGGCGTATCCGGGCGGGTCTGGGCCGGACGTTCCAGGCGATCGAACTGTACGAGGATCTCAGTGTCGCCGAGAACGTTTCGGTGGGCTTGTCGGCCCGGGCCGGTGGCCACCACGCCGGGGATGCGGAACTCGACGAGATCTTCGCGAAACTCGGGCTCGACGACGTGAAGTACACTGCGGCGTCTGAACTTTCGCAGGGACAGCGGCAGCTGGTATCCATCGCACGTGCCCTCGCGGGAAAACCTGAGGTGCTACTACTCGACGAACCTGCCGGTGGCCTGGACACCGGAGAAAGCCTGTGGCTCGGCGAACGTCTCAGAGCGCTCCGGGACACCGGCGTCACCATCTTGCTGGTGGAGCACGACATGGGGCTGGTGATGAGCATCTGCGACCAGATCCACGTTCTGGACTTCGGTAAACTCCTCGCCAGCGGTACCCCTGCGGACATCCTCGGCAACAGCGCCGTGATGGAGGCCTACCTCGGGTCCTCGCATTCCGGCGCGACGCAACAGTCACCCGTCGACGACCGGGACGAGCGCAGCAAAGGGGAATCTGATGCATCCGGTGCGGCCGAGGTCGACACCCCTGACAATGGCGTCACTGGTGGAAGGGTTCTGATATGAGTTTGCAGGTCAATCAACTTGTCGCCGGCCACGGCAAGGTTCCGGTCGTCCGTGGTCTCGACCTGGACGTCGAGAGCGGAAAAGTGCTCGCGCTGCTCGGCCCCAACGGAGCGGGCAAGAGCACGGTCATGCTGACGCTGGCCGGTCTGCTGCCCCGGCTCGGTGGGTCGGTGTCGGTGAACGGGCAGGAGCTGCCCAACGGCAACCCCGGCAAAGCCAACTCGGCGGGACTGGTTCTGGTGCCCGACAACCGGGCCTTGTTCGGCGGCCTGACGGTGGCCGAAACACTGACCCTGTCCCAGCGCAAGGGCGGCGTCACCGCCGACGAGATCCCCGACCTGTTCCCGGCGCTGACCAAACGCTGGAAAGTCAAGGCGGGAGCCCTCTCCGGCGGTGAGCAGCAGATGCTCGCGGTGGCCCGCGCTCTCGTGCAGAAGCCGGTCGTGCTGCTGATCGACGAGATGAGCATGGGCCTGGCGCCGGTGATCGTCGAAGATCTGCTGCCCATCGTGCGCAACATCGCGGACTCGACCGGCACCGCGGTCATCCTCGTCGAACAGCACGTGGCGCTGGCGCTGGAGGTGGCCGATGAGGCGGTGGTCCTGGTGCACGGCGAGGTGACCCTGCGCGGGGAGGCCGAGACACTGACCGCCGACTCGGAAGAGTTGCGGCAGGCCTACTTCGGCAGCTCGAACCAGGCCGTGATGGCCTGACTCGGTGGCGTATCCGCGACGGAGCGCCGCGAACTCGGACGGGCCCCGGCACCGATTAGGTGCCGGGGCCCGATTCGGTTCGTGCGGCTGCTACTTCCGCTTCGGAATGTTCGTGTAGTAAGGCACGACCGTCGTGTCGGGATCGTCGGTCCAGTCCAGTACCTGCGCGGCAAACGAGTCGACGACGTTGGCGACATTGACGTTGATCACCGACGGGCCGTTGAACCGCAGGGCGCGTTCGAGAGCACCGGCTAGTTCATCGAGTGTTTTCACCCGCTCGCCGTGGGCGCCGAATCCTGTTGCAACCTGGTCGTAGTCGGTGTCGAGCAGGCGGCTGGCGATGACGCCCTCCTCACCGTAGTAGAGCTGTTGGCCCCAGATCGACGATCCCCACACCGCGTTGTTGAACACGATGGTGATGATCGGAAGCTTGTGCCGGACCATCGTATCCACTTCGGCGGAATGGAATCCGAAGCTACCATCGCCGGTCAGCAGGATCGGCCGGCTGTCGGGATCGGCGACGCGTCGGCCGATGGCCAGTCCGAAGCCGATTCCCATGTGCACGAGATACCCGCCGTAGCCGAGGCCGCTGGCGAGAGTCCCGTCGTGCATGACCTCATCGAGCCAGTGCGTCGTGTCGCTGCCGTCGGCAATCAGGTGCGATCGCTCGGGTAGGAGGCGCAGTAGTTCTCGCATCGCGTGGTACGGGTGGATTCGCCCGTCGAGGTCGACCGGGTTGTCCGCGTAGGGGCGTGGATACCGGATGAGTTGCACAACACCCTCGGTCCACGCGGTCCGCGGCTCCCACGGCCGGCCATCGGCAAGGAATGCCGAGAGCGTTTCGTTGACGTCGGCGGTGATACCCACTTCGGTGGGGAGGATGCGGCCGATCTCGCCGGAATCGGGGTCGACGTGGATCAGTTTGGCGGCGGCGGGGATGATGCGGCCCTTGCGGGCATCGGTATACACCCCCGTACGCGCACCGATCAACAGCACCACATCAGGTGCGCCCAACTCGGTGTACGGGGCGATGCCCAGGGCCAGCGCGCCGAACCCGTAGCGAGGGTGATCGCTGGGCAGTACCCCGTGTGCTCCCATCTCGGAAAATACGGGTATCCCACTGGTTTCAGCAAATCGGGCAAGCTTCCCGTCGGTGTGCAGGGCGCCCTGACCCGCGATGATGGCAGGTCGCTCGGCGGCGTGAAGCAGGTCGAGCGCATCGTGCAACGCGGCCGGTGACGGTGCGGGTGGGTACGCCAGGCGGTTGCCGCCACCGGTGACGACGGTGTCCTCATCGATTGAGGTGAACAGGACGTCGATGGGGAAGTCGAGCAGTACCGGACCCCCGCCGTCGCTGAACGCCTTGCGGATGGCGAGTCCGACCAGGCGGGGGATCTCCTCGACGGTGGTCACCTGGTGCGACCACTTGGTCATCGGTGCGGCGATGGCGGCCTGAGCGAGAATTCCTTGCGCCTCGTTCATCTCGGCGTCGCGTAACGGCGGTGAGCTGGTGAGGACCAGTAGCGGGATTCGGTCGGCGAAAGCTACTCCCACGCCGGCCAGGCTGTTGGTGAAGCCCGCTGACGCGGTCGCGAATGCGACGCCCAGTTCACCTGACGCCCGGGAGTATCCGTCGGCGGCGTTGACCGCGACGGCCTCGTGTCGCGTATCGATGACTGTGATGTCATTGCGGCGAAATCCCATGAGCAGTGAGTTCAGGTGTCCGCCGTGCAGGCCGAAGGCGTACTCGACGCCGAACTGTCGCAGTGTGCGTGCGACCAGTTCGCCGCCGTCGATGCGGTTCCCCATGGTGTTCCTCGATTCAGGGTTGATCTGCAACTGTGCAGAGAGCGGTGACGTGGGTGCGCTACCGCGAACTGGCCGTGATCCTGTGTGCGGAAAAGTCCGGTGCTTGTCCGATATGCGTGCCGCACGGAGTTCGACATCTGTATCGAACCACAGTCGATGGCGCCGAGTCCGGGGGTTCTGCCGATCTTCAGGTTCCGGCGGCGGACTCGACATCGATATCGATTATAGCTACGCTGAGAGCCATATCACTACCCCGCCCGACGGGAGATATTCAGGTTCGGCGACACCCCGCGCCGACTGCGCGGTGGTGCTCGCGTGCGCGGACATTCCCTGATCGGCGGCGGCGCTCTTGCCTCGCCGAATACACCGTACGCAGCAAGTGCTTTACGAGAGGACATGTAATGACAATGGTAGGTACAGAACATGAACTGGCCGGGGGATCTCCGGGCAATCCGGACGGGGTCCGCGCGTCCGGCTGGCTCGGCGACTTCCTCGCGCCGGCGAGCATCGCCATCGTAGGCGCGTCGACCAATGAGCGCACCATCAGCGGGATACCGCTGCGGATGCTGGGAATGC
Source organism: Gordonia pseudamarae (assembly GCF_025273675.1). Taxonomy (NCBI): domain Bacteria; kingdom Bacillati; phylum Actinomycetota; class Actinomycetes; order Mycobacteriales; family Gordoniaceae; genus Gordonia; species Gordonia pseudamarae. The sequence continues at coordinate 722,727 of NZ_CP045809.1, forward strand.
ACGGCTACACGGGGGAGATCTATCCGATTCATCCGTCTGCCGAATCCGTCGGTGGATGCCGGGCATACCGGTCGCTCGCGGATGTGCCGACGACACCCGATCTGGCGCTGATCGCCGTGCGCGCCGAACTCGTACCGCAGGCGATTCGCGACTGCGGTGCTCGGGGCATCCCCGCCGCCTACATCCTCTCGTCGGGATTCTCCGAAGGGGCCGACGAGCAGGGTGCGCGCGTGGCCTCCGAACTCGACGACGCGATCGCCGACAGCGGTGTCCGGGTATGCGGTCCCAATGCCGAGGGGATCTTCAATATCGTCGACCGGGTTGCGATCGGGTTCAGCCCCACTATGATGCCGGGTATCGGATATCGCGGAGACCTGCGCAAGGGCAATGTCGCCGTGGTATCGCACAGCGGCGGATTCGGCTTCGGGATCTTCAACCAGGGACTCGCCCGCGGCATCGACTTCTCGTATATCGTCAGCACCGGCAACGAGATCGACGTCAGCATGCTCGACTACGTCGACTACCTGATCGATGACGCCGATACCCAGGTGATCGTGCTGTTCATCGAGGGGCTGACCGACGCGCCGCGTCTGGTCGATCTCGCGTTGCGTGCAGGCGAGGCAGGCAAGACCATCGTCGCGGCCAAGATGGGCCGCTCGGCGGAGGGACAGTTGGCCACCGTTTCGCACACCGGGCACCTGGCGGGTCCTATCCACCTGTACCGGGCTCTGTTCGGTGCCGCGGGAATCGTCGAGGTATCCGATATCGACGAGCTGCTCGACGTCACGGCGGCGTTGTCCGCATGGCCGCGGGCCGTCGCCGGCAGGAGCGTGGGTATCGTGACAGTTTCCGGCGGAGCGGGCGCCTGGGTCACGGATGTGCTGCGCGAGTACGATATCGAAGTGCCGGAACTGTCCGGGGAAACCCAGGGGAGGCTACGGGAACTGCTGCCGTACTACGCGGGTGTTCGCAACCCCGTCGACGTCACCGGCGGTGCGGGCGGCCTCGATGTTCAGGCGAAGGTGGCGCATATCCTCGCCGAGTCTCCCGACGTCGATGCGATCGTGGTCATCGGGTCCCTGTTGCTCGAGGACCGCGCGGTGGCCACGGCACGCACCTTCGGGGAGGTGGCCCGAGCAACGGGTAAGCCGGTGCTGGTGCATTCGTACACACTCGTAGCCGACGGTGCCGTGGAAGCCTTTGGACAGGAGGGTATTCCGTTCTTCATGAGTCAGGAGGGGCTGGCCCGCGGACTGAGTGCGCTGTCCCGGAAGGCCGTCGACGCAGCAGCGGTACGTGAGCTCAGGGCCGGTGTCTCCGGTGTCGCGGTGGCGTCGTTGCGTGAGCGTGCCACGGCGGGTGTGCTGCATGAGGCCGCGGTGAAGACGTGGCTCGGCGAAGCGGGGATGACGGTGCCGGAGGGGCGGTTGGTGACCGACGCGGATGCCGCGGTGGCCGCGGCTGCCGAACTCGGTTACCCACTGGCGCTGAAGGTTCAGGATGCCGCGTTGCCGCATAAGGGGGATGCCGGCGTGCTCGCGCTCGGTGTCGCCGATGATGGCGAACTGCGCACGACGGTGGACGAACTGCTGTCACGAGCGTCTGGTCTTCTGGGCCGTGCTGCTGATGGCGTGCTTGTGGAACGGATGTCGCTGCCCGGCGCAGAGCTTCTGCTCGGTGGTCTCAACGATCCGCACCTGGGCCAGTTCATCACGGTCGGCGCAGGTGGTAGTGACACCGAATTACTTGCTGACACAGCTACATTGGTTGCTCCGGCATCTCCTGATCAGGTCGAGCAGGCGTTACGGACTCTGCGCTGCTGGCCTACGGTGCAGCGCAGTGGTGCCGAGGCGATCGCCGAATTCGCCGAGCTCGCAGCGCGGGTATCCGGACTGCTGGTGCAACACTCCGACGAGCTGGCCGAACTGGATCTCAATCCGGTGCGGGTGCGTGCGGAGAGTCCCCGCGTGGACGTCATCGACGGGCTCGCTATTCTCCGGTGACCTGCTGACTTCCTCGCTGAGCAAGCGCGGGAGCCATAGTCGAGAGCACCCGCTGTGGATAGATTCCACAGCGGGTGTCTTTTGTGAGAGTTGGGAGCTCAGAGCTCGGGATACGGATCGCCGAGCGGTCCGAGTCCGTCGTTCCAGTCGCGGTAGTCCGCGGCGATGGGCGAACCGGCCATCAGGCCACCGTCGACGCGGATGGTCTCACCGGTGATGTACTCGGCAGCATCGGAGCCGAGGAAGAACACGGTTTCGGCAACCTTCTCGGGGTGCACGGCGTCGGGAGTGAGCATCGCCCGTCGGTAGATGTTGGCCATCCGCTCGGGTGTCCAGGTCAGGTTGTTGCGGGTCAGGACGAATGCCGGTGACACCGCGTTGCAACGCACCCCCTTCTTGCTGTACTGGGTTGCCACCATGCGGGTCAGCTGGATGACGCCGGCCTTGGCGACGCCGTAGGAGGTCAGCGTGGTCTCGCCCGCCTCGCCGGTGACCGAGGCGATGTTGACGATGCTGCCCTTGCCCTGCTCCACCATGATGGGCAGCGAGTACTTGCAGCCCAGGAACGCCGGAAGAAGGTCCGAACGCAGTGTCTCCATAAAGGTTTCGGAGGTCACGTCGGCTGCCGCCGGGTCCAGTGCGCACAATTCGAGCGCGGCCGCGTTGTTGACGAGAACATCGAGACTGCCGTAGTCGCGGGCGGTGCGTGCGATGAGCGACGAGAAGGCATCCTCGTCGCGTATGTCGATGACCACGCCCTCGGCCGATCCGCCGGCCGTCTTGATCTCCTCGGTGACCAGCGGGGTGCGCTCACCGTCGCGATCGGCGATCACCACGGTGTAGCCGCGCTCGGCGAACAGCTTTGCCTCGCATTCGCCCATGCCGTTCGCACCGCCGGTGATCAGCACCACCGGCCCGGATTTCGCTGTTGAGGTCAAGGTGACTCCTTGTTGTCGTCGTCGATTCTCACCGGCGTTTATGAGCGCTCAATGAGGTTGTGCTTCCTACTGTAGTAGCAAAGTCGACAAGTTTGTCGAAAATGCTTGACTGGAGTGTGTCGCAGGGCACATTATGGATGGGTAGCGTCGCGTGGGCGTCCCGACCACGGTCCGTCGTTCGGATTCGGATCAATTGCAGCTCAACCGATCACTCGATGCGCTGCATCGACTTTGTACTCGGTCGTGAACGACCGACGCGTCCGCGACAGGTGAACATCCTCCCAGTGGGACCGGTGATCCCGCTATCTCGGTGTCCACTACCTGGGGAGAACCTCAATGTGACTGCATGTACTCATCGCTTCTGTTCGCTCATTCGTTGCCACAGCAAACCACAGGGAGATGGTGGAAAATCATGGGAGATCGTCTGGCCGGAAAAGTCGCTTTCATCACCGGTGCGGCCCGGGGACAGGGTCGTGCCGAGGCGGTGCGTTTCTCCGAGGAGGGCGCCTCGGTGATCCTCGTGGATCTACCCGGAAAGATCGACAATCTGGTGTACGAGCAGAGCACCCGGGGTGACTTGGACGAGACCATCGCCCTGTGCGAGGCACATGGTGCCACTGTGGTGGCCGCTGAAGGTGATGTCCGCGATCTGGCCGGTCTGGAGAAGATCGCCGCAGACGGAGTGCAAGCACTCGGCGGACTCGACATCATCGTCGGCAACGCCGGCATCTACACCATCGGGCGGCTGGTCGGCCGTGATCCCGTCTTTCCTGGCGTTGCTGACGTCCTGACCACGCAGGCCTGGCAGGACATGCTCGACATCAACCTCACCGGCGTCTTCAATACGGTGCGGGCGGCCGCCCCGCACATGATTGCCCAGGGCAAGGGCGGCTCGGTCATCCTCACCAGCTCTGGTGCGGGCTTGTCGGGAGGTCCCAACATCGGCCACTATGTGGCCGCCAAGCACGGTGTGGTGGGGCTGATGAAATCACTGGCCTACGAGCTGGGTTCGCACGGGATCAGGGTCAACGCCGTCCATCCCGGACAGGTAGACACCCACATGATCCACAACGACGAGACCTACCGGCTGTTCCGGCCCGATCTTCCTGAGCCCTCGCGTGAGGCGTTCGAGATGGTCTCGGTGCAGATCAACACGATTCCGGTGCCGTACGTACAGCCGATCGATATCGCCAACGCGATGCTGTTCCTGGCCTCCGATGAGTCGCGCTACATCACGGGGGTCTCGTTGCCGGTCGACGCCGGCACCCTCGTGTAACTCTCACCGACCGTGTAACTCTCACCGACGTCGAAGTATTCGGCAGTACTCAACCTTGCTGACCCCATTCGGGGTCTGCGATCAGCTGACGGCCGGAGAGCCGTCCGAAAGGAATAGCAATGACACGCAGTGTGCGAAGGTGGCAGGCGCTGCCGGCTGCGGCGGTGGCACTGACCATGGTGATGGCCGGATGCTCGGACGCCGACGACGACAGTTCGGGCGATACCGCGGCCGACCTGTCTCTGCTGGGGGAGGTGAATGCGGCCACCGGGGCACCGATCGAAATCGCCTTCCCCACAACGGGTGCCTCGGCCGCCGCGTATACACACGAGACCGAGGTTGCCAATGCGACCGTGAAGTACATCAACGAGTACCTCGGTGGCATCAACGGTCACCCCATCACTCTCACCGTCTGCGAGGACGCGTTGCAGGCCGCGAAGGCCCGAGAGTGCGCCAATAAGGCAGTCGGATCGAAAGATGTTGCTGTGGTGGGTGGTACGCCGTCGAGTCCGGATACGACCGCGGCCGTGACCTCACCGGCCGGGTTGGCGTTCTTCACCACGAACGGAGGCTCGGACAAGTCGATGACCCTGCCCAACACCTACGTTCTGTCCAACACCCCGGGCGGACTGGTCGGGCTGCCCGCTGCGATGACGAAGGAGGCCGGGGCCAAGAAGGCGGCGTTGATCACCATCGACGCACCGATCGCCACCGGCTCGATCAAGGCGCTCGGACCACTCGCGTTCGGCAATGCCGGGGTGGAGATGGATCTGGTGGCCGTTCCTCCGGGCACTGCCGACATGACCCCGCAGATTCAGGCGGCACTCGACGGCGGGGCCGGTTTCTTCCAGGTCCTCGGCGATGAATCATTCTGTGTGGCCGCGTTCCGCGCGATGCGCACACTGGGTGCCGATCAGCCGGTACTCACCGTGAACAACTGTGCCACCACGAAGGTCGCCGAGCAGGTGCCCGGCGGCCTCGAAGGCATCAAGGTGCAGATCGGTGACGATCTGTCCCCCGACGCCGCCGACACCAAACTCTTCAAGGCGGTGCTCAGCAAGTACGGCGCCGAGGGTAAAGAGGACGGTGCCAGCGCCTTCCGTTCGCTCGTGGCGTTCCAGCGTGCGCTGTCGGGCATGCAGGGCGACGTGACCCGCAAGTCCATCATCGACAGGTTGAACGCTCAGCCCGAGCCTGCGGAGATCCCGATCTCAGCAGGTCTGAAGTTTCAATGCGGCTCCAAACCTGTTGTGGTGGCTCCGAACATCTGCACCGGTGGGGTACTGGTCGGGACCGCGGGCAAGGACGGCACCTTCAGCGACATCAAGCCGTACGAGGTGGCGGAACTGCTTACCCCGCCTTCCCAGTGACGTGACGAGGCTTCGATAGGTGGGCATGACGATGAGGGGAACCGGCCGAACTGTGAAAGTTGCCGCTGTGCTGACAACGTCGATCATCGCGGGGGTAGCCCTGCGACAGGTGCGGAGACTGCGGCCGGCGCTGGCCGATGTCGCGCCCGCCTTACGAAGTCCGTTATTGCCGTTTCTGACCGGGCAGGTCAGCGCCCGTGTACTGCGGTTGTACCGGGCTGGGATGGGAGTCACCATGTCCGCGGGTGCGGGCGTCACGGTTCGACGGGCCGAGGTTCCGTCTGCCGTGCCGCCGGCGCTGGTGGTGGCGCCGCGCGAGATGAGTGGCCCGGCCCCTGCGATTCTGCACATCCACGGCGGCGGAATGATCATGGGAAGTCCGGGTTTCGAGCTTCCACTATCCGGGCAGTGGTGCCGCGATCTGGGCGTGGTGGTGGTCTCTCCCGACTACCGGCTCGCCCCGGAGCATTCCTATCCTGCCGCGGTCGATGATGTGATGGAGACCCTGTACTGGATGCGAGCCGAGTCCGCCGCGCTGGGTATCGACCCCGACCGGATCGCGGTCGCCGGATCGAGCGCCGGTGGCGGGCTTGCCGCCGCGATCGCGCAACGTGCATTCGATGAGGGGATTCCCCTGCGCGGGCAGGTGCTGGTCTATCCTATGCTCGACGACAGAACCGCGTTGGACACCTCCGACCGGTCCGCCGGATACGGACGATTCGTCTGGAACAATCGGGCCAATCTGTACGCGTGGACCGCGTATCTGGGACGGCCGCCGAGGCGATCCGACGCGCCGGGCTATGCGGCACCCGCCCGACGATCCGATCTGAGTGGGCTGGCGCCCGCATGGGCCGGAGTCGGGGAAATCGATCTATTCCACGACGAAACCGTATCCTATGCGAAATCATTGCGCTCCAACGGTGTTCGATGCGATCTGGTCGTAGTTCCCGGGATGTATCACGGGGCCGACGGGATCAAGCGTAACAATCCGGCAATGCTGGCCTTCCGGCAGGACTCGACGGAGTTTCTGCGAGAGGTTCTACAGGCCGGGATCTGACCCGGTTTCCGGCACGCCGGTACGCCGTCGAGCCTGGACGTCATCGTCGCGGTGACCTCTCCCGCGGGGGTGACGTTCTTCAGCGCCAACGGTGACTCCGTGGGGTCGCTGAGCTCTCCCAGCCCCCGCAGTGGGCTTCTTCCAGATCCTCGGTGACGAGCGGTTCTGCATTGCGGCACTGCGGGCGAGCCGCCCCGCGTCCCCCAAGCGGGGGAGCGGGCGGCGGTCAGCGGCCGATGAACCCGGGCGTGCGCCGCTCGCGAAGTGCGGTGGTTCCCTCGATGAAATCTGCTGTGCCCATCAATTCTTCCTGTTTGGCGCGCTCGTGGGCCATTGCCGCGCGCATCTTCTCGGGCAGGTCACCGCGCAGGGTGGCGCGGATGCTCTGTACCGCGAGCGGGGCATTGGCGGCGATCTCTCCGGCGATCTCGACGGCCCGGGACCGGATGCGATCGTCGTCGACGAGCTCGGTGCACAGTCCGATGCGGTGCGCATCGGCGCCGGACAGGCGGTTGCCTCGGTACAGGATGTCGACGGTGGCGGACTCCCCGATGGTGCGTGTCAGGGTTTCGGTGAGGCCGAAACCGTGGTGCAGGCCCAGCCGGGCGAAGTTGACCCAGAAGTAGCTCGATGGGCCGGCCACCCGCAGATCGGCGCTCATCGCCAGTCCCACGCCGCCACCCACGGCCGCGCCCTGGACGGCGGCGATGATCGGCAGCGGCTGAGCGACCAGCGCGATACCGAGTTCGTACACATCTCCACGGCCACTCAGATTGCTGAAATCTGCTCCGGCGCAGAAGTTCTTACCCTCGCTGCACAAGACGATGGCACGCGCGCCCGCCTCACGCAGTTCCTGTGCGGCAGCCACGGAGCGGGCGAGGCTGTCGCCGTTGAGATAGTTGTTCGGCGGGCTGGTGAACTCGATCGTTCCGACATGGGTTCCGGCGTCCAACGTAGCTCTGACGCTGTCGATGTCTCTGTCAATCATGTGTATTACCAGTCCTTTTGGTTGCTCATGGAGATTCGGGGTATCACCGTGAGGATAGTCGATAATCGTGTCGATCAAAATATCGACATGGATATCGACTTTGGGCTACTGTTGATTCCGATGGCCCGTGGATGTCGGTCGGCGCGAGGAGCGATATTCCGCCGGCATCGAGGCGCGACGATCTTCGTCGGCTTGTCCGAGGTGGGCCGGATTGCCGACCGAAAGGAGAACCACATGGACTTCGCCATGAGCTATACGCCGGAGCAACAGAGCTTCCGCACGCAGGTGCGTGGGTGGCTGGCCGAACACGTGCCGGACGAGGCGCTGGGCGAGCCCAAGGGCGACGACGCCGCCCGCCGCCAGTACCTCGCGCGCCGGGAACTCGGCCGCCTGATGGGCGAGCGAGGCTGGCTGTACCCGTCGGCGCCCACCGAATATGGCGGCGGCGGATTGGACCTGGCTTCGGTGATCGTGCTGAGTGAGGAACTTCGCGCGCTGGGCCTGATGAACCCGCCGTACTATGACAGCGGCGGCTGGCTGGGCGGCGCGACCATCCTGGTGTGGGGAACCGACGAGCAGAAACAGCGGTTGTTGCCGCCGATCTTCCGCGGCGAGGTGCGCACCTGGCAGTTGCTGACCGAACCAGAGGCCGGTTCGGACTTGGCGAGCGTGAAGCTCAACGCGCGCCGGGACGGCGACCACTACGTGCTGTCGGGGCAGAAGGTATTCGTGGGCAGCGCCCACGGCGCCGACCGGTTCTGGATGATCGCGCGTACCGACCCGGAGGCACCCCGTCACCAGAACCTGAGCTGGTTCATGGTCGATGCGACACTGCCGGGTATCACCGTTCAGCCGGTGCGAGTGCTGGCCGACGTCGCAGAAGGCCATAAGAACGCCGTCTACTTCGACGATGTGCGCGTTCCCGCGGACTGCCTCGTCGGTGGTGAGAACAACGGCTGGAAGGTTGCGAGCACTCACCTGGATCTGGAACACGGCGCCTCGGGTAATCTCGCTGCCGACCCGATCGTCGACGCGCTCGTCGAACACTGCCGCACCCACTACCGTGACGGCCGCAGACTGATCGACGATCCGGACGTCCGGGACGGGCTCGCCGAGATCTACATCCAGCTCGAAGCGGTCCGCCTGATCAGTACCCGTAACTTCTGGCGCAGCGTCAACGACAAGGCCGTGCACTACAACGGTCCGCAGTCGATGTACATGCGCAAGGTGAGCGGGCTGTGGCTCACCAAGGCCGTACTCGATCTCATCGGTCCCGAAGCACTCACCAGCGACCCCAAACTCGGTGCGCTCGACGGTGACGCGGAACGGCAGCAGCGCAATGGAATCGTCGACATCGTGCCCGGTGCCACCATAGATATTCAGCGCGTGATCATGGCCCGCGCATTGGGCCTGGGCCGCCGGAAATAGCGGCATACCGACGAGACAACAGAACGGACCGATCACATGGATCTGGCACTCAGTCAGGACGAAGAACAACTCGCCGCCGCCGTGCGGTCATTCATCGCGCGCGAGGCCGGCACCGACGTGCTGGTGCAGGAGCAGCGTACCGAGCCCGGACATCGTCCGGCGTGGAGTGCGGCGATGGCCGATGCGGGATGGTCGGGCATCCTCATACCCGAGGACGACGGCGGTGCGGGGGCGACGGCGCTACAAGCCGCGGTCGTTGCCGAGGAACTGGGCAAGGGCCCACTGCCCGGGCCGTTCCTGGCCTCCAGCGCAGTTGCGGCGCTGTTGATCGCCGCAACCGACCCCGGGACCGTGCGCGGCGAGGTCCTCGCGGGCATCGCGGACGGCACCCGGACCGTCGTGCCCGCGCTCGTGCCCGCCGGAACGACCTGGGCCGGCCTCACCCGTGCGGGGGAGTTCGCCGAGGCCACCGAGCAGGGCATTTCGGGAGAGTTCCCGTTCGTCCCGTACGCAGGTTCGGCCACAGACCTGCTGGTCCCGGTGCGGGGCGACGATACCGGCGTCGAATTCGCGCTGGTCCCCGCAGACGGCGCCGGTGTGGCGACCCGGGTTCTCGACGGATTCCTCGCACACAACCATGAGGTGCTCCTGAACGGGGCGCAGGCCACCGCGACATTCACCGCCGACCGGGCCGCGGTCGCCGGCGCGCTCGCTCGCAGCTATGCGATCGCCGCCGCCTACTCGGTGGGTGGTTGCCAGGTTCTGCTCGACCGGAGCGTCGAGTACAGTCGGACCCGGGAACAGTTCGGCGGGCCGATCGGCAGATTCCAGCGCGTGCAGGACCATATCGTCGAGCTGATCAACGCGCTCGACACCGCCCGGTGGATGCTGTATGAGGCACTGTGGCAACTCGATTCGGGGCAGGATGCATTCGCCGGTGCTCACCGCGCGAAAGCTGTTGCCGCAGAGGCTTACATAACCTGCGCCGACGCCGCGCACAAGGTACACGGCGGTATCGGAGTTGATCCGGATTTCGGGATCACGCTGTACACACAGCAATCGCGGTCGCTGTACGGCTACCTCGGTGACCCCCGATGGCACAAGCGGCAGATGGTCGACGCCCTGGGATGGACTGCGTAGACCGTCTTATCGGCCGGTCACATCCGGTATGTCGACTGGCATGTCGACTACGCATGGTGTTGTCTGGTAGCAGACTGCGGGCCCTCTCGATCGCATAAGGTCGAGGGGGCCCGCCGGGCAATGTGCAGGAGGAACGTGATGGCTGCGAGAAGGGCCAAGGCGGCAGCAGTGGAGGACGAGGCACCACGCACGCGGGGAGGATGGACCCCCGTCGGCACCGCCGCCGGCCGCAGGGAAGTGCACAACTCGCGCGGTACCGCGCGAGGTGAACGGACCAGACGGCAGATCATCGACGCCGCACGCGTGGTCTTCGAACGCGACGGCTATCTGAGTGTCGGAGTAGGTGATATAGCCCGTGAGGCCGGGGTGGCGCACGGCAGCTTCTACACGTACTTCCCCTCCAAGATCGACGTGTTCCGGATCGTGTGCGATGAGGTGGCCGGCGCCGTCGACGGGTCCGTTCGCGGTGACATCCCACAACCCGGTGGGCTCGACCCGGTGGAGGCCCTGCGCGCGTCCAATATCCGCTACATCGACGCCTACCGGAAGAACGCGCGGATCTATGCGATGCTGTACCAGCTCGGGCACATCGACGAAGAACTCAATCGCACCGCCGCAGCGCGCCGAGAGGCGAACTTCGCCCGGGTCGCCGAGCAGATCCGGCGCTGGCAGGCACGGGGGGTCGCCGACCCGGAGGTGGAACCCGAATCAACCGCAGTGATCCTGGTGCTCGCGATCGCCAACCTCTGTAACTGGATGTTCGATCCGATCCACGAAGAGGCTTCTGTGGACATCCCGCAGTTCGCCGACACCGTGAACGATGTCTGGATCAAAGCGCTCGATCTTCGTCGTCGGCCCAGCCGGAAATGGCTGGCGGCCATCAGCGTTCAGGAATAGGTGCGGCCGGCACCAGTGCGGGCAGCAGGATGTCCAGCGTCTGTTCCGTGATCGTAGAAGCATCGCAGTCCGGGTTGGTGAGGCGGGTCGCCGCAGCGCCGATAAGTCCGGCCAGAAGCTCGACGACGAGGCGTGTGTCGGCGAACTCGCGGAACTCGCCCCGTCGGGCTCCGACGGCGAGCAAGGTCTCGAAATCGTCGTAGACGTCCAGGTATGGCCCGCTCCATAGGCGGTGGGTACGGTCGGTGGGGCCGGATAGTGCGCCCGACAGTGCGACGCGGGTCGGCCCATCGGCGAATGATGCGAGCAGGGTCGTGACGATCTCGGACAGTCGTTCCGGCGTCGGGACCGCGCTCTGGACGATTTCGTGCACCTTCTTGGCGACTTCGTCGCCGGCGTGAGCGGCGGCAATTGCGGCGAGTTCGTCCTTTCCCGAGACGTAGTTGTAGATGGCTGTGCGGGCGATCCCGGCTCGTTGTGCGACCGCACCGAGCGACACCTGGCGTGGGTCGCGTTCTGCGATCAGTGCGTTGTAGGCATCGACTATCGCCTGCTTCGTGTGTTCCTGATGCTCCTGAAGAGTCGCGGCAGCAATGCGTGGCACCCGGCCAGTATGCCAAACGACGTCGCGAATTCGCAATTTCACGACACTGTGTCGTATACTTTCACGACACAGTGTCGTGAACGTTGTTACGAAAGGGGTGTCGATGGAGAAGAACGCACTCGTTGTGGGTTTGGGTATTGCGGGAATGGCGTCGGCGATCGGACTGCGCAAAGCCGGGTGGAACGTCACGATCATCGAGAGGTCGGATCGGCGGCGCACCGGTGGCTACTTCGTCGGGCTATTTCCGGAAGGCATCGATGCCGCCGCCAGGCTGGGCGTCCTGGATGCGATCGGGATCGATGCGAGATCGGTGCGTGATTCCCGGACCTGGGAAGTCGACGCCGCAGGTCGTCGCCACCGAAGCGCGGGATTTCTCGACGACCCGAAACGCCCGGTAGGGGTGCTGCGCAGCGATATCGAGGCGTCATTGTGGGAAACTGTCGACAATACGATTGACGATATCCGGTTCGGGGTGATACCGGCTGCGATTTCATTCGGGCCGGCCGGGCAGGCCGTCACGCTCCGGGACACGTCCACAGGTGGCGAGCGGGAGGAAGAATTCGATCTGATAGTCGGCGCGGACGGACTGCGATCCACCGTCCGCGCACATGCCTTCGCCGACCATGAGACCTGTATTCAGCAGTGGAAATCGATGATCTGCGCGTTCGAACTCGACGACCAGGTGCCGGGCTATGCGGATCGGGATGCGCTCGTCTTCGCCGAACCGGGTCGTGCGTTCTGGGTGTTTCCTTACGAAGACCACAATCCGACAGGACTGTTCATCTTTCGCACGGACGACATCGACACCCAACTTCGGATCGGCAGAGACGCTGCGCTTGAGGGAGCATTCGGCGACGTGTCCGTGCCCGAGGTACAGTACGGCCTGGCGCAGGCGCGCACCACCGAATTCTCCCTTTTCGATTCAACCGGGATCGTGGACATTCCCGAGTGGCGAAGGAGTCGAACCATTCTCATGGGTGATGCAGCATGGTGTCTGACACTGTATTCGGGCATGGGGGCGACGAGCGCGATGCTCGGTGGTGCGGTGCTCGGTGAATGGGTCGCGCGCGAGTCGGACCTCGACCGCGCGCTGACAGGCTGGGAACAGGAGATGCGCGCATTTATCCGTCGACAACGGCTGATCGCCCGGATCAAATACGAGATCTTCGTGCCGTCGAACAGGTTCCGTGCGGTGCTCAGGTCGGGGATGCTGCGTGCGGCGGGGCGCACCGTCGCGCCCATCGCCGCCCGCAACCGCGTCCGCAACGCACTGAGCTGATCAGGTGGGGAGTTCGCCGCGCATCGCCTCACCCATCGGGTGGCCGTAGTCGAAGGTGCGATCGGCGAACTTTCCTGCCGAAGAACGTAATTCGTCGACGGTGAAGCGTTGCTCGGTTCGGATCGAGTCGACGATGTGCCATGGGTGGAACAGGTGGACCTCGCCGCCCATGACGAAGAACATGCGGCCGTGGATGGGGCAGTCGGGTTCGGCGAGGTAGGCGACCATGGGGGAGATGTTGGCCGGGTCGAACATCGACCACTCGGAGTCGTCGCCGACCGACAGCCCCTGATCTGCGGTCATCCGCGTGGCCGCCGCCGGTGCGATCGCGTTGACTCGGACGCCGTACCTGCGGAGTTCGGAATCGGCGACCATCGTCAGGGTGGCGATGGCGCTCTTGGCCGCCGCGTAGTTGGACTGGCCGGGCTGGGCGAACAGGCCCGAGGGTGAAGTGGTGTTGATGACCGAGCGGGGTACCTCGATCCCGGCTCGGATCTGATCGCGCCAGTACGCCGCTGCGAAATGCAACGGGCCGAAGTGTCCCTTCAGGTGCACGCCGATGACCGAATCCCATTCCTGTTCAGTCATTTTCACTATTGTCCGGTCGCGCAGGAAGCCGGCGTTGTTGACGAGGACGTGGAGATCCCCGAACTCGCGCAACGCTGTGGAGACGAGTTCCTCGGCGCCCTGCCAGGTGGAGATGTCGGAAGTGTTCGCCACCGCCTGGCCGCCGGCGTTGAGGATCTCCTCGACCACTGCGGCGGCCGGTCCGGCGTCGGTGCCGGAGCCGTCGGCGGCGGCACCAAGGTCGTTCACCACGACCTTGGCGCCCTCGGCTGCCATGAGCAGCGCGTGTGCGCGTCCGATGCCGCGTCCGGCCCCGGTGATGACGCATACCTTGTCTTGTAGTGCTCCCATGGTGTGTTCTCTCTGGTCTCGGTGGGTCAGCGCAACCGGAATTCGCCGTGATCGAGCACGACGGTGTCGCCGACCTTGGTCTGGAACAGCGCGCCGTTCTCGGTGCGCCAGATCAGGGTGTGCAGTTCGTCCCCGGGCTCGACCGGAGCCGCGAAGCGGGCGAAGAAGCTGCCGAATCTTCCTGGGTCGGATTCGGCGACGGTCGCCAGGACCGCCCGGCCGGCGTAACCGTACGTGCACAGGCCATGCAGGGTCGGCCGTGTCCGGCCCATGAAGGCGGCGAACGCGGGATCCGAATGCAGCGGGTTGCGGTCACTGTTCAGGCGGTACAGGAGTGCCTGTTCCGGCCGGGTGTGGTCGGTGACGATCTCGTCGGGTTCGCGGTCGGGTACCGACCAGCTCGCCTTGGGGCCGGGGTTTCCGCCGAATCCGCCCTCACCGGTCAGGATCATCGTGGTCTCGATATCGGCGTACGGCGTTCCGTCGTCGGCGTCGGTGATGGTCGAGGCGAGCACGATGGCGGCGTGCCGGCCCTTGTCGTAGATGGCGGCGATGGAGCCCCGGGACACCACCGACCCGGCGGGTGGTATGTCGTTGTGCAGGGTGATGCGTTGGCCGCCGTGCACGATGGACGTCACGGCGATGTCGCCGAGAACGGTGAGTGGATTCTGCGTGGCGGCCTCACCGGCGGCCATGACCGTGACGAACGTGGGCAGGACCTGCTGGGTGATGCCCGAGGTGTTGTCGGTGGTGAACCGGAGTTCGTCGGTCGGGTCGTGCGCGCCCGCGCCCACGCTGACCGCGTAGAGCATGGTGTCGCGGGTGGTCCAGGTGCGTTCCCAGTTCGCGGCCGGTGAACCCACCTTGGTGTGGTCGATCATCGTGGTTCCCTTCGCTCGTGAATGGAACGCTAGCATAAGTCGATATGTATATCGATTACAGTATGGTCGTTGCTGAAGTGATTGGTGCTCAACGCTACTGGCACGCGCACCGGCGGCAACTAGCCCAGTCTTGTCTGTGGAGCTTGTCTGTGGAGCTTGTCTGTGGAGATTCTTGATCTCGAGTACTCGACATAGATGTCGAGTAGGAGTTAGATGGGCAACACGGAGATGTGTCTGTTCGCCATGGACACCTCAGTCAGGAGGATTCAGTGTCGAAGTTCGCCGTCTCGCATCGCGTGGTGGTCGTCAACGGGATAGACCTGCATATCGCCGAATGCGGTGACGGGCCGCTCGTGGTGTTGCTGCACGGCTTTCCCGAGGCATGGCATTCGTGGCGACACCAGATTCCCGCCCTGGCCGCAGCCGGATACCACGTGGTTGCACCGGATCTGCGCGGCTACGGACGCTCGGCGGCTCCTGAACGGATCGAGGAGTTCACGATCTTCGACCTGGTGGGTGATGTGATCGGCCTGGTCGACGTTCTCGGATACGGCGAGGTCATCGTCATGGGGCACGACTGGGGTGCTGCCGTTGCGTGGGGGAGCGCGTTGCTGCGGCCGGACCTCGTGCGCGCGGTCGTGGGTCTGAGCGTGCCGCCGAACAGTTCGCTCCTGCCGATCAGACGGCTCGAGCTACCGCCGATCGAGCAGTACCGCCGCGACCGTGGTGACTACTTCTACATGGTGATGTTCCAGGAACCCGGGATGGCCGAGCAGTTTCTCGGTGTCGATGTGGATGCGGGACTGCGGGCAACGTTTGTCAGCGCCAGTACCCGGGCGCAGGTGGGAACCGACCTCACCGACGACGCCGAGATCACCGACGGTGCGTTCGCGCTGCCCGACTGGTTGCCCGCGGACGATTTCGCCCGATATGTGGAGACGTTCACCGACAACGGTTTTCGTGGTCCGCTCAACTGGTATCGCAACATCGACAGGAATTGGCGCCTGTTGGCGCCCTGGGACGGAGCCACCATCGATCAGCCCTCGTTGTACGTCGTCGGTGAGTACGACAACGTCCACGAGTTCTTCGAGGTCCCGAAAACGCTTGATGAGCTGCGGTCGGTGGCCCCCGGTGCACGGGATCTCGTGGTGATACCCGACTGCAGTCACTGGACGCAGCAAGAACAACCCGAAGCCGTGACATCGGCGCTGCTGGCCTTCCTGTCGGGCGTCGAACAAGAAATAACCATCAACAAGGAGAAGTCATGACACAGGAATTGCAGGGCAGGGTCGCCGTCGTCACCGGAGCCGCCCGCGGCATCGGCGCGGCCTCCGTGCGGGCGCTGCTGGGCGCCGGTGCCAAGGTCGTCGCCGGCGACATCGACGCCGACGGGCTGGCAGCGCTCGCCGGTGAATACGGCGACCGGGTGAGTACACATGTCGTCGACATCTCGACGGAGGCGGGTGTCAAGACGCTGATCGACGACGCCGCGAAGACCTTCGGCCGCCTCGATATTCTGCACAGCAATGCGGCGGGGATCGTTCCGGAGGACACCGATGTCCTCACCGCAACCGACGACGCATGGCGGGCTACGTTCGACTTCGCGGTCATGGCAGCGGTGTGGGGTGCCCGGCACGCGGTACCACTGATGAAGCAGACCGGTGGTGGGTCGATCATCAACATGTCTTCGGGTGCGGCCAAATTCGCGACCGCCGCCAAACCGGCCTACGCCGCGTGCAAGGGTGCGATCGAAACCCTCACGCTCTACACCGGTGCGCAGTGCGGCACGGACGGGGTTCGCTGCAACGCGCTGCGTCCCGGGTTCGTTCTCACCGAAGGCATCCGGTCGCTGTTCAACGAGGAGCAGCTGGCCGGGGTGGCCGCGCAGTCGGCGCTCGGACGCATCTGTACGCCTGAGGACATCGCCGATGCCGTGGTGTGGCTGGCCTCCGACGCGTCCGGTTATATCAACGGTCAGGTACTGGCCATCGACGGTGGTGGCATGAAACCGTCGATCGCCTGGTAAACGCGGCTCTGCGGAAACGCAACTTCACTGAGGGGGAATCGTCGATGCAGGCGCGCAGCCGTGGGAGACGATCGGCAGGCACTGCCGGAACGCTCAACGGCGCACACAAGCTCACCGGATTGGTACTCGTGGCCATCCTGGTCGCCGGGGTGTTTGTGTGGCGGAGCCTTGCCGATGGTTGCGGTGGCAACCGCGAGAAGGTGACGGTGATCACCGACGCTGCCTTCGGCAAAGCTCTCAAGCCGATCGCGGACACGGCATCGGATAACTCCTGCTACGACTACCGGATCACCGAACTGGCCAATGTCGACGTTCCCGCCAACCTGAGCGCAGGCAATTCGTCCGCAGATCTGTGGGTGGCCGACTCCCTCACCCGAGCCCAGCGGGTGACCCAACAGGTGCGGATCAAGACCGACATCGTGGCCGAATCCCTGGCAACGTCTCCCGTCGTCCTGGTCGGCTCCGGCATCGGAGACTTCAAGGACTGGAACGCCATCATGAACCTGGCGAATCTGCAGGTGGGCAGCCCGATCGAGACCTCCACCGGTGAGGCCCCGATCATCGGTGGTGCGGCCGAGGTGGCCGCTGGGAAGCTCAACAACAGCCAGTTCTTTCAGTCGATGGCACAGATGGCAGTACGACGACACAACGTGGCTGAAGGGCTGGACAATGACAATGCTCGCCTGAGAATCGCCGCTTCCTCCGATTCGCCCGCGATCACGAGCGAACAGCAGTACCTGCAGTACCTGCGTGCGAATCCCACTGTGACGATGTCATCCACGATTCCCGCATCGGGAACGGTGATGCTCACCTATCCGCTGGTCAACACCGCGTCGGTAGCGAACAGGGACCGTGCGACCACAGCGGGTCAGGCACTGGCGGACGCAGCCCTGTCGAAGAGTGGACGCGCCCGGCTGGTCGACAACAACTTCCGGGATGCCGATGGCCACGGCAACGGCGATGAGGTGAAGGTCGTGAAGTTCGACGACGCAGAGCAGATCTCGAAAGCATCGCAGATCTGGCAGGCGTTCGCGGTCCCTACCCGGATGCTCCAGATCCTGGATACCTCGGGCTCCATGCGGTCACCTGCGGGTAACTCCACACGTGCCACGCTCGTTGCCAACGCGACCATCGAAGGTATGACACTGCTCGCCAACGACGCCCAAGTCGGAATGTGGATCTTCGGCATCGACAAGGGCGGACCCCGCCAGGACTGGAAAGAAGTCGCCGAGGTACAGCGAATGGACCACAAGATCGGCGGCACTTCCCATCGTGAACGAATCACGACGCTGGTCCGCTCGTCGATGAAGAACGACCTGGGCGGCGGTACCGGCCTCTACGACACCACCCTCGCCGCGTACAAGAAGATGCTCGAGACCTACGACCCGACGACCACCAATCTCATCGGCCTGGTAACCGACGGGCAGAACGAGGATGCCAGCAGCATCACCCGCGACGAGTTGCTCGCGCAGCTCAAGGTCCTGCACAACCCGGGACGACCGGTCCGCATTCTCTCGATCGGCGTCACAGACGATGCGGATGCCGAGTCACTCAAACTCATCGCCGACGCCACCGGAGGTACCGCATACATCGCTCGCGACCCCACGGACATGAAAGGTATGTTCACCAGGGAGGTAGACAACCTGGTGAGGGACTTCACCAGGTGACCTTCCCCGTTCCCACTTGGCCTCAATGCCCGGTGAGACAATATGTTCTCTTACGGGCTTTCGAGGCTCGTCGCTTGCGCCGTCCTCACCCTGACCGCGGCCGAGAGCCCGCGTGATTCAACCCGCGTTCGGCCCGGTGGCGTCAGAGTCCTTCGGGGATCTCCGGTGTGCGCATTCGGGACGACGGGGACCTCGCCGCACGAACGTGGTGTTCGGATACCGGCAGTGTCAGATTACTCATCGGACGTGGTATTTGGCAGCTGACGGGATAATCCGTCGACTGAACAGTCCGTTTCGTCGTATCGGATCGTATTGACCGGACGGCTGATAGTGCTTACTATCCATGTGACGGCATTCACATGGAGAGCAAATCACTCAGCATTGCAGCCCGTCAGCAATCGTGGACGCGTCGTGTCCCCATCATCCGCTCTGCGCGCCGGTCTGAATTGTCAGTCGTTCGGGCGGCGATTGCTCATGCCCGATGCACGGTCCCGACCTCTCGGGCGTCGGGTATGAGTCATCGGTGGGCGAAGCACGACGGTGAGCAAAGCATCTAAGCGCGTCCCGGACTACCCGTTTAGGAGTACAATCAATGACGAATTCATGGCGGAAACGGACCCTTGCCCTCGCAGGCGCCGTGACCGCATTCGCGGTGGTGGTTGCCGGATGTTCCGACGACGACGGCGACACCTCGGGCGACGGTGTCGACCTGTCGGTTTTGGGCGAGGCTGACGCGGCCTCCGGTGATCCGGTGGAGATCATGTTCAACACGCCGGGCAATAAGTCGTCGGCCTACACCAACGAGACCGAGGTGGCCGAGGCGACCGTCAAATACATCAATGAGAACCTCGGCGGTATCAATGGCAGGCCGATCAAGCTCACCATGTGCTTCGACGAGTTGCAGGCAGCCAATGCACGGGAGTGTGCGAACAAGGCCGTTGGTTCGAAAGCTGTTGCAGTTCTGAGTGGTACGCCGTCAAATCCGGATACAATCGCCGCGGTGACCTCGCCCGCAGGCCTGCCGTATTTCATGGTCAACGGCGGTGGCAAGGAGTCGCTGACGGCTCCCAACTCATACGTGGTGACCAACACCGTCGGTGGCATCGTCGGTCTGCCGGCCGAATTGGCGAAAGAACGGGGCTACCAGAAGGCGGCGATACTGGTGATCGACGCCCCGCTGGCAACCCAACCCATCACCGGCATGGGTAAGCTCGTCTTCGGTAACGCCGGTGTGGAATTGGAAGTCGTCACCGTGCCGCCGGGCACGGCCGATATGACCCCGCAGGTACAGGCCGTGATCGACAGTGGTGCGAAACTGGTGCAGGTTCTCGGCGATATTCCGTTCTGTACCGGTGCGTTCAAGGCGATGACGACCCTCAACGCGGACATTGACAAGGTCGCCATCAGCAATTGCGTGAGCAGCGAATCGGCGGCGCAGATTCCGGGTGGATATGAAGGAATAACCATCCGGACCACCGAGGACACCAACCCTGATTCCGCGGACCGTAAGCTTTTCAACGCGGTTCTGCAGAAGTACGGCGCCGACGGAAAAGAAGACGGTGCTACCGCGTTCCGTTCCCTGGTGGCGTTCCAGCGTTCACTGTCGGGAATGAGCGGCGACATCACGCGGGAATCCATCGTCAAGCGCCTGAATGCGCAGCCCGAACCGGTGGAAAGCCCGCTGGCTGCAGGGCTGACCTTCCAGTGCGGAACCAAGCCGATGGCGGTCACGCCGAATGTGTGCTCCGGTGGCATCATCGCCGGAACCTCGGACAAGGACGGCAACGTCAGCGATGTGAAGACCTACGACGTGGCACCGCTGTTCAAGATGCCCGCCGCCGGGTGAGCTCGCGGAGCGACTGACGGCTCGATGGCCCCGGTACCTGATGGTGCCGGGGCCATCGAGCCGTGGCACCGTCGCGTCGGCACCCGTGACTTATCGGCCCGTGACTTGTGGAAGCCTGCCCGAACACAGAGCGGCAAAGGCCCCGGCACCGTCGACGGTGCCGGGGCCTGATTGGTCGGGGCGTTACTCGGCGGGGAGCGCGCGCACCGGCACACTCTTCCAGCCGGCGACATTGGTCATCGACACCCGGCTCAGGTTGCTGCGGTCGATCTCGTACCGGGGCAGCTTGTCGAGCAACAGGTTCAGTGCGACCCGGCTCTCCATCCGTGCCAGCGGTGCACCGAGGCAGCTGTGGGTGCCGTATCCGAAGCCCAGATTGTAGCCGAATGGGCGCTTGCGGTTGATGTCGAAGACATCGGGGTTCTCGAAAACCCGGTCATCGCGATTGGCGGCGCCGGTGATCAGCATGATGGGGGAGTCGGCCGGAATGGTTTCGCCGTAGAAGGTTACCTCACGGGTGGTGACCCGGAAGTTGTACTGCAACGGGCCGTCGAAGCGGACCAGTTCCTCGATGGCGTCGGGCACCTTGTCGCGGTCCTGGCGCAGGGCCTCCCACTGGTCGGGGTGGTCGGCGAAGACGACGAGGGCGTTGCTGATCAGCTTGGTGACGGTCTCGGCTCCCGCACCGCCGAGAAGCCGACAGAAGCCGATGATCTCCTCGTCGCTCAGGCGTTTGGTCTCGCCGTCGGTGTCGACGTACTCGGCGGCGATCAGCTCGCTGAGCATGTCGTCCCGGGGGGCGGCCTTGCGTTCGGCCAGTAGCGCCTCGAAGAACTGGCCCATCGCGATCGATGCCTCGGCACCGGCCTGGCTCATCATCATGTTGCCGGGTTCGCGGGCCAGGTAGGTGTCGATCCACAACCGGATCTGCTGCCGGTACTCGGCGGGTACGCCCAGGATCCTGCAGATGATCTCGACCGGAAACAGGGCAGCGAACTCGCCGACGGCGTCGAACGAGGTGGGGTCGGCGATGTCGTCGAAGAATCCGTGAATGGTCTCGGTGACCAGGTCGGCCCAGCTCTTGACCGCACGCGGGGTGAACGCCTTGCTGACCAGTCGCCGCATCCGGTCGTGCTCGGGTGGGTCGAGCATGATGAGCTGCGGTGGAATCCCCTTGAGGAGCTCGGCGATCTTGATCATGTCCAGAGTGACGCCCTTGGCCGAGGAGAAAGTGGCCGAATCCTTGTAGGCGGGAGCGATGTCCTCGTAGCGGCTGATCGCCCAGAATCCGTACTCGGCATTGTGATAGAGCGGCGCCTCGTCGCGCAGTCGGCGATAGGTGTCGTACGGGTTGTTGAAAAAGGTTTCGCTGTAGGGATTGAATTCCACGCTGTCGGCCATGGGAGCCGTCGGGGCACTCATCGGGTGTTCCTCCATCTGTTGGCTGAAGTCTCGGTTCCGCCGCGGGCTCATCGCCGGGTGTCGGGCTGTGACGACGGTTGGTGAGATCACGGTCGGGCAATCGGATATGGCACCGACGGTGGGGTCGGTATTCGGATCCGGGTTCATACGGTGGCTGCGGGTTTCGCGGTTTGCGGGGGTTGTCGCAGCGGCCGGGCGGCGTGCGGGCGAGCGTCGTGTTCAACGAACTCGCGAGTGGCTGCAGGATGGGCAGATCTGTGAGCCAGACCTCATTATTGTGGCCTAGTCCCGGCGATTAGGCAACGTCGGAGCACCGATCGGGGCGGTGTTGACGACAGGGGCGATAGTGACTACTATCGCCTGTGACGCCAGCCACAGCATTGGCCGGCATGGTGGCCGCCGCAGCAATTCCGGTCTTTACGATCACGGGCGGCCGCGCGCTCTGCGCACAAGGAGGATCACATGACCACGAATGCGGAAACCGCCTCAGCCCAGAGGGTTTCGGAGTTGGGTGCTCCGATCTCCGATGGTGGTGAGGTGTCCGGCAGCTCCGCATCGAGCTCAGTCGGCACGAGTCCGACGAGGACCCGGATGATCGAGGCGGCACTGGCCACGATCGACGACGTCGGGTTGTACCGGGCCTCGTCCAACGAGATCGCCCGTCGGGCCGGGCTGACCTGGGGCGTGATCCAGCGTCAGTTCGGATCCCGCGAAGCGCTGCTGCTGGCCGCGTTCGAAAGTGAGTGGGAGAAACTGATCGAGATGGCACACTCGCCGATCACCGGCGACACCATCGAAGAACGTATTCGCTCCTTTCACCGGATCCTCCGCGACCACTACTCGCGCAGCGAGTACTACACGGGCATTCAGATCGTGTCCAACTTGCGCAAAGACCCCAAAACCTCGGCAGCGGCACTCGAGCTCATCGAGACCATGACCACCCGTTCGGCCGGATTTCTGACGGGACTACGTGAGCGGGTGCTGCCCGATCACCCCAACGGGCCGGAGCTGACCAGCTTGATCTTCTTCGCCATCAGGGACTTTCACATCGGCACCCATGTCGAGGCAGCGATGAACCTCGCCGAGGTGTACGAACGTCGCCGCGCCGACCGTGCGGCCGAAGAGGAAGTCCTCGTCGCCGGGCTGGTCGATATCGCCCGACGACAGTCAGACACCCCACAGGAGAATCGATGACCACCGCTTTGGACATGTGCTGCGAGGACGACTGCCTCGTGGTGTTTATCACCGACGTCGCCGACGAGCATGCGCGGGCGAACGCCGAACAGCTTGCTTCCGAGGGATACCTGCTCATCGTGGGTGCCGTCGACGCCGAGGTCGGCGACGCCGTAGCTGACCGGATCCGTCGGCAGGGTGGCTCGGCGTTCGGTGTTCCGCTGGACGTACGCGACATGGCATCGGTCGGTGCGGCAGTCGTGATGGCACGGTACCTGGCCGGCACCGTCGATGCCGTGATCCACTACGGCGCAGATGATTCCGATGATGCTCATCATCTGGCGGCCTGCCTGGCCGATGCCTGTGGTAGGGGTCGCCGGCACGAACTGATCCTGGTCGACACAGCCTCGGCGCCCGGCGCCGACGCGGACCTCGCCGGGGCCCTGCGCGAATGGTCGCGGGAGCGTTCCCGCTGGTCCGACAGCAAGCGCCGCTCCCGCCGCGCCGGTGCTCTTCTGGGCGAGGCGGGAGCGGTGACCCTGGTCCCTCCGATTCCGGTGGACCCGCGCAGCGAGCTCCCCTCCCGCGTCCCGGCCGGTGTCTGACAAAACGCCTCGGTCACAACCCCATACGCACTTTCTGCCCCCGGTTGTATTCGGGGGACGGTGACGTGCGCTCAGGAGCAGTCCATGAACAATTCCGGCGCCGCGATAGTCGGCATAGGTACAACCGAATACTCGAAGAAGTCCGGACGCAGTGAGCTGTGCCTGGCCGCCGAAGCCAGTCTGGCCGCCCTCGCCGACGCGGGTGTGGCCCCCGGCGATGTCGACGGTTTTGTGACGTTCTCGATCGACAACAATGATGAAAGCACCCTGGCGAGGAATCTCGGTGTGTACGAGGTCGACTTCTTCGCCCGTACCTCGGCCGGTGGCGGTGGTGCGCCGGGTGCTATCGCCTTGGCGGCCATGGCAATCGAGACCGGCAAGGCGTCGGTGGTGCTGTGCTATCGGGCGATGAACGAGCGGTCCGGCCGCCGTTTCGGTCAGCCGCTGGCGTTCGAATCGCAGGAGGTTACGACCGCCGAGGCCGAGCGGGCGTGGTCCGCGCCCTTCGGGATGGCCACACCTGCCGCCTTCATGGCGCACAGTGCCCGCCGCTACATGCACCAGTACAACGTTGACGCGGCAGATTTCGGCCTACAGCCGGTAGTTCAGCGTGAGTACGCGGTCACCAATCCAGACGCCTTCTTCTACGGCAAGCCGATGGCGCTGGACGATCATCAGGCCTCCCGGATGATCGCCGACCCGCTGCGGTTGCTCGACTGCTGCCAGGAGACCGATGGTGGTGTGGCGCTGGTCGTCACTTCCGCCGACCGGGCTGCGCAGCTGCGACACGCACCGGTGCGGGTCCTCGGCAGCGCGATGGGCATCGCCGCACGGCAACACGGAATGGCCTCGATGTACCGCGACGACATCGCCGGGGTGGAGGAGACCAAGATCGTCGGTGACCAGCTCTACCGGCAGTCCGACCTGGCGCCGGCAGACCTCGATGTGGCCGTGCTGTACGACCATTTCAGCCCCGCCATCCTGATGCAGCTCGAGGCACTGGGCTTCTGCGGCCCGGGCGAGGCGCCCGACCTGGTCCGAGACGGTGCCACCCGCATAGATGGTGCGATCCCGACCAATACCAATGGGGGGCAATTGTCCGAGGCATACATGCACGGCTTCAATGGGCTCGTCGAAGCGGTCCGCCAGCTCCGCGGCACCGCCGTCAACCAGGTGCCCGATGCCCGGCACGCCATCGTCACCGGCGGCCCCTACGTGGCCACCAGCGGCGTGATCCTGGGGGTGGCGTGATGACCGGAACCACGGCTACGGCGGCAGAGATCACCAGGGGACGACCCATTCCGAAGGTCAACCGCGACACCGAGTTCTTCTGGGCCGCGGCCCGCGAACACCGGCTCGTCGCGCAGTGCTGCTCGGCATGCGGACAGCTGCGGCATCCGCCCGGTCCGGTCTGCCCCGACTGCCACAGCCTCGAATGGGAGGTCGCCGAGCTGAGCGGGCGCGGCACCCTCTACAGCTATGTGGTTGTCCACCAGCCGCTTCCGCCAGGATTCAATGAACCGCCGATCGTCGTGGTCGTCGCCCTCGACGAGGGCACCAGGCTGGTGTCCAACATGACCGGCGTGGATCCGGACGGCCTGCGGATCGGTGAGCCGCTCGAGGTGTATTTCGTCGACCAGGAAGAAGGCTGGTCGGCCCCACAATTTCGGCGTCCGGATACCGGCGTCTGATCACTATCGGTGAAAATTTAGGAGTAGGAACAATGACCGTCGTAGAAGACCCGTCAGTGCAACCCACGAACCGCAACGACCCGAAGCTGGCCCCCATCAAGGGGATTCCGGTGATCGATGTCGACACCCACCTCACCGAACCCGGTGACCTGTGGACATCGCGGGCGCCGGAGAAGTTCAAGGACCTCGTGCCGCGCGTGGCGCTGCTGCAAGAAGAGGACTTCGCCAAGCGTGCCGGCTGGCGTCCGCGTCAGGTCCACGAGGGCGGCACCCCGGCCTGGATCGTCGGTGACGACACCTGCATCGGCTTCGCCGGCGGTGCCAGCGTGGTCAACAAGAGTAACCACAAGGTCAAGGGCAGTGATTTCATCCACTGGCCGCTCACCGACGTGTCCCCGGCCGCGAGTCTGACGGAGCCGCGTCTGGCGCTGATGGACGATGTGGGCATCTGGGGACAGATCCTGTATCCCAACGCCGTCGGCTTCGGCGGGCAGGGACTGGCCAGCGTCGCCGACCCTGAACTGCGCATGCTGATCTTTACCATCTGGAACGACACGATGGCCGAGATGCAGGAACAGTCGAACGGCCGGCTCATGGGTATGGGCCTGATCCCCTGGTGGGACATCGACCTGGCCGTCAAGGAGGTCGAACGCTGCCACGGCATGGGTCTCAAGGGCGTCAACACCAACGCCGACCCGCAGAATCAGGGCTTCCCCGACCTGTCGGACAAGTTCTACAGCCCGCTGTGGGATGCCTGCGAAGACCTTGATGTTCCGGTGAATTTCCATGTGGGAGCAAGTGTTTCACAGGCCAGCTACCACGGAACCGCGCCCTGGCCCTCACTCAACAACGATGCCCGCCTGGCCATCGGTACCTGCATGCTGTACCTGTCCAACGCGCGCATCATGGCCAACCTGATCTACTCGGGCATGCTCGACCGACACAAGAAGCTCAAGCTGGTCTCGGTGGAGAGCGGTATCGGCTGGATCCCATTCATGCTCACCGCGCTGGACTACCAGGCCGAGGAGAACGGCGTCGACTATCTCGAACTCAAGCCGTCGGAGTACTTCCGCCGGCAGATGTATTCCTGCTTCTGGTTCGAGGGCGAGGGCGATCCGAACTTCACGTGGTACGCCGACCAGCTCACCCCCGACAACATCATGTTCGAGTCGGACTTCCCGCACCCGACATGCCTGTACCCGTCCCCGCTGGACGGTATCGCGAGCATCTTCAAGGACCACGATGTGCCGTGGGAGGACCGCGAGAAGATCCTCGGCGGTACCGCAGCACGGGTGTACAACATCGACATGCCCAAGACGGTCACGCACTGATCCGCGTTTGCCGATAACAGCCCGAAAGGACAAGGGACAGCGTGATGGCTGCCTACAACACAACTGACGTAGCGGGTGGCCGATGACCGCCGTGATGAAGGGGGTGCGCATCGTTGAGGTTGCCGAACAGGCATTCGGCCCGGCGGCATGCGCACTTCTGAGCGACTGGGGTGCCGACGTCATCAAGATTGAACCGGTGGAAAAGGGTGACGCAGGCCGTGGTCTGCGGGCCCTGGGCAATGACGACGTTCTGCCCCTGTTCGAGAGCAACAACCGCGGCAAACGCAGTCTGGGCCTGGATCTTTCGACCGACGACGGCCGGGACATCCTGTACCGGCTGGTGGCCGACGCCGATATCTTCGTCACAAACAAGGTACCGCGAGTCCGTAAGCGCCTGCGCATCGACGTCGACGACATCCGCAGATGCAACCCGGACATCATCTACGCCCGTGCCACCGGAAACGGTGAACGCGGCCCGGAAGCCGACAACGGGTCCTACGACTTGCTCGGCTTCTGGTACCGGACCGGCGCGGCGCTCGGCGCCGCCCCGGCCGGCAGTTCACCGCCCTACCTGCCGAGCCCCGGCTTCGGTGACCTGATCGGCGCCACCACCATCGCCGCCGGTCTGATGGGCGCGCTCTACCACCGGGCCACCACCGGTGAGGCGCCCGTGGTCGACGTGTCGCTGCTGGCCACCGGCATGTGGGCGATGAGCGGGTCGATCTCCTCGGCAGCCCTCACGCGCGAATGGTCCTGGCCGCCACCGGCCCGAAACCCTTTGTCACACACGTATGAAACGGCCGATCATCGGTGGATCGGGCTGTGCTGTCTGCAACCGGCGGCGTACTGGGCGCCGCTGTGTGAGGTGCTCGGCCGGCCCGACCTGGTCGCCGACCCCCGCTTCGCGGATTACCAGTCGCTGATGGCCAATGCCGGTCGGGTGATGGACCTCCTGGCCGAAATCTTCGCCAAGGAAAAACTCGATCACTGGCGCAGTGTGCTCGCGGACTTCAAGGGGCAGTGGACGGTCATCCAGGATCCGGTGCAGGTGCTCGATGATCCGCAGGTGGTGGCCAATGGACTCGTGCAAACCTGTACTACCGACGCGGGAGTCCCGTTCGACCTGGTGACCGCCCCCGTGCAATATGACGGTAAGCCCGCCGTCACCCGCCGCGGACCGGGTCTGTCCGAACACGGCGACGCCATACTCGCCGACCTGGGCTACGACTGGGACACCGTCGTCGACCTCAAAGTGCGCGGTGTGGTCGCCTGACCGGCACCACCCATGCGATCACCAGCAGGAGCAGTCCATGACTCAAGCAATAATGGGTGCCATCGATGTGCCCGACAACTCCGATGCCCGCGCCAACGCGCCGGTCTTCGACGCCGACACCCACATGTATGAGACGGCGGAGGCACTCACCAAGTTTCTTCCCGAAAAATACCGCACCGCAGTGCAGTACGTGCAGGTCGGGCGGCACAGCAGGATCGCGATCAACGGCGTGATCACCGACTTCATCCCCAACCCGACCTTCGATCGGGTCGCTGCCCCCGGCGCGCACGAGAAATTCTTCGCCGGCGAAAACTCAGAGGGACTGACCCTGCGCGAGATGCAGGGCAAGGCCATCGATGCGCCGGAGGCCACCCGCAGCCCTGACGACCGGGTTGCGGAACTGGATCGGCAAGGTGTGCGGGAATGCCTCAACTATCCGACACTTGCGAGCTTGGTAGAGCATTCGTCAGCTGAGGATCCGGAGCTGACTCTGGCCATCATCCACGCGCTCAATCAGTGGATGTTGGAGCACTGGCAGTTCAACTATCAGGATCGAGTGTTCTCGACACCGGTCATCAATTGTTCCGAGGTCGACGATGCCCGCCGCGAACTCGAATACATCCTCGACAACGGTGCCAAGGTCGCGCTCATCAAACCGGCACCGGTGAAGGGTCTGCACGGCTGGCGCTCGCCCGCGCTGCCCGAATTCGACCCGCTGTGGGCAGACATCGAAGCGGCCGGGCTGCCGATCGTGTTGCATGCCAGCCAGCCTCCGCTCGATGAGTACGTCAACAAGTGGGAGCCGCCGAGTACCAAGAACTTCATGGCGATGAGCTCGTTCCGGTGGCTGGTGCTCGGACACCGGGAGATCTCCGACATGATCGGTAGCCTCATCTGCCACGGCACGCTGACCCGGTTCCCAAAGCTGCGGATCGCGAGTGTGGAGAACGGAAGCTCGTGGATTCACCCGCTGTTCCACGACCTGCACGATCTCACCAAGAAGATGCCGCAGAACTTTCCCGAAGACCCCCTGGAGGTGTTCCGCCGCAACATCTGGGTCAGCCCGTTCTGGGAGGGGTCGGTGGCCGACGTCGTCGAAACCGTCGGCTGGGACCGGGTGATGTTCGGATCGGACTATCCGCACCCCGAAGGTTTGCCGGAGCCGAAGGGCTACTGGAAGTACGCCGAAGGCATGGACAACCGGCGCACCTGGGACTTCGTGGGCGACAACGCCCGCCGGTTCATGGGTCTGCCCATCGCCAACCCCGACCCGGCCGCGGCGGCACCGCCGGCCTAGGTGTAACTCCCAGGGAGGTTGTGAACGGCGTGGCGGCTGTGAACGGGTGAGGGCCTCCGGTGTCGGTGTGGTTACCACACACACGCCGAACACCGAGAGGCCCTCATGACCCACCGTAATGCTTTCCTGACCGAACGTGGACGCCTGAGTCTGGCTCGGTGTGTCGTCGAGGATCACTGGCCACTGCGCCGAGCAGCTGAACGGTTCAACTGTTCACCGGCCACAGCGAAGAAGTGGGCTGACCGCTACCGCGAGCGCGGCGCCGGCGTGCATGTCCGATGTGTCCAGTCGCCCACACCGTTCGCCCCGCCGGCCGGCGCGGCGCCGGGAACGACGAATCATCAAGGTGCGCTTCCTGCGTCGTTGGGGAGCAGCACGCATTGCTGCGTGGCGGACACCGCGTCCTTGGGTGGGCCCAAAGCCGCCAACGCAAGAAGCAGCAGCGCCCGGGGTATGCCTACCTGCATCACGCCGTCAGACCACATCGATCACCGCACTTGAAGATCGCGCGATCGACCGTCGAGGCGGTCCTGCGTCGCTACCGGATGCCGCTGCTGCACCACCTGGACCAGGGCACCGGACTACCCGTGCGCACCCCCAACCACACCGCGACGAGCACGATGCCGCCGGTGACCTGATCCATGTCGATATCAAGAAACTCGGCCGGATTCCCGATGGCCGGTTCGTGGCGGTCCCGATTTCGGGAATCCGGCGCGGGTGAGTCGCCCCTACGTGTGGATCGGTCCGGTGATCGGGTGGGCGCGGAAGAAGTCCCAGATGATCCGGGTCGCGCTGATCGATGAGGTGATCGGTCCGGTGATCGGGGTGAACGCCAGCAGCGGATCTCCGCCCGGCCAATTGTGCCCGCCACCGTGAATGGTGTACAGCTCGGCAGCGCCGTCTGCGCGGCAAGACCATTGGGTTCGGGTCACATCATGGGTGATCCGGCGTGCCGTCGTCTTCGAGGAGCAGCCGTTACGCTTGGCCCATGCGGCCGTTTGCGATCGAACGGTTTCCGAACGGGGCATTGTTGTTGGCACGGGGCCGTCACGGAGCTGTTGACCGATGGTGCGGGGTGACCCGTCGAGCGCGGGAAGCAGCAATCCGTGAGGACCGAGTCCGCCCGAATAGGAAAGTATCTTGTCGCCTGTGCCGTGGAAAGCCACCACCGGAACGGGGCGGGACGGATTGCACCACTGAAAGTTCTGGATACCCGATACCGGTGCCGCGGCGGCGAACCGGTCGGCGAGCTGGCAGGCGATCGACGATGTGGTGAAGGCTCCCATCGACAGCCCGGTGACGTAGATGCGACGTTTGTCCAGGCACAAGGTCTTCTCGACGTGCGTCAGCAGCGCCGACAGGAACGCGATGTCCCGTCCGTTCTCGCCGAAATCCCACTGGGGTGGCAGCACGTGGGTTTCCGGGGTGATGACGGCGAACCCGTGACGTGCCCCGTAGGGGCCCATTCCGCTCCAGGCTGCCTGGATAGCACCGGGCTGCAGGTACCCGTGGATATCGAAGACCACTGGCATCGGTGTTCGCTTGGCAAGCGCCGGAACTTCCCTCAGGTAGTCGCCGGAGCGGCCCGCCGCGGAGAACAGCTGGAGCGACGTCCCGGGTGGTACGGGCGCGGCCTTGCAGCCCATAGAGGGCACCGGAGCCGTGTCCGTCGGCCCGCCGCGTTGTGGGGCCGCCGAGCCGATGGGGGTGGCGCACAGCAACAGTGCTGCTGCGATCGCGATGGCGACGATGATGGCCCGTGCGCGGCCCGATCCGAACATCTCGCTCCTTGAGTTCCAGGTCCGGCGGGAATGCGCGCGCCGGTCTCGGGCGACGTGATTCTCCCGGCACCCAAGACCGACAGCCCGCAGATCCGGTCAGTCGATCATGCTTCCTCCGAAACTAGTAGCACATTCCGGTCCCCGGCCGGGCTCGATGTGTGCCGCTCAGCAGGATATGTCGGCGCCGGGGGAGCGGAGCCCCGCCCGGCGGGGGTCGTGGCCGTGAGTGCACTCGTGTGTGCTGACCGCCCCGTGATTCTGCCCGAAGCCCAGACCGGCTATGTCACCGCGGCCACTTCGGCTTTTTCTCCGGCCGTCGCCGGCGGGTCGCCGGGACGCCAGTCGGCGTCGACCTCGTAGAACTGGGTTGCCCAGCGGCGCATGGCCATATAAGGCTTGGCGTCGATCCGGTCAAGCGGCGGGCGCTCGACGTACTTCTGGTAGCGCCAGATACTCAGATCGTCCCAGACCGTTTGCAGGAAGCGCTTTTCCACCAGCTTCTGGACTTCCGGTGGTGGTACGTCGGAGGTTTCACCCTCGGGCTTGGGCCACCAGATGGTGTAGAATAGGTCGGACTTGCCCTGATCGGTGGGTGTGCAGGCGAAGATCAGCCGGTGCTGCTGCACCCCTTCGAACGCGGTGATCGCATACCCCAGGCCGGCGATGTGACTGTGCACGCGCAGGGACATCGCATCCGGGTCGGGGCTGTTGACATCGGGCCAGCCGGTGAGGAACTGCCACTCGTTGTCCTGGATCTCCCACTTGAGGCAGACCGGGGTGACGGTGGCGTGATGAACGTAGCGGAAATGCGCACTGTCCGGGGCATTTTCGGCAACGACCTGCGGATGGACGTTCTCGCCCTCGCACTTGACCGAGAACTCCGGATACGACCGGTAGTACTTGTCGGGGGTGTCGGTGACCTCGGGGAACTTGGTGAAGATGTCCGGCGGCGACCACCGGGGGGCCTCACCGTGCGGGTGATACCACATGAACACGACGCCGTGCGATTCGTGAATCGGGTACGAGCGCAGCTTCATCGACTTCATCGTGCGGCCGGGCTCCGACGGCATGTACGCATGCCTGCCGTCGGGGCCCCAGCGCCAGCCATGGAACGGGCATTCGATGCAATCGCCGACGACCTTGCCGCCGTAGCCGAGATGCGCACCGAGATGCTTGCAGTTGCCGGTGAGCACGTGAATCTCACCGTTGTCGTCGCGGTAACCGACCAGATCCTCGCCGAAGTAATGCAGCGGCTTGGACTGGCCCTGCTCGAACTCCTGTGACCAGCCGATGACGTACCAACCGGTCGCGAACCACGTGAACGGAACTTCCATGGCTTTCTCCTACTAGTGGGCTGTTAGGTCTGCTGCGCGGCAGCGGCCTGAATCTGCTGCTCCCACGCGGCAAGCTTTTCTTCGGCACTCGACTGATGGTGGCTGAGTGCCTGGATGGAGACGTCGTGGCCCTGGGCCTGGGCACGCAGCGCTCCGACGGTGCACTGTTCCTTAGGAATGTGCTTGAACGGGTCGAAGTGGTACCACTTCATCGTGTTCTCGAACGTGATCTTGTTGATCTCGTCGTCGGGAACCTGAGCCTCCTGGAAGACGCTCCAGAGCTCCTCGGGGGCATGGGGCCACATGGAATCCGAATGCGGATAGTCCATCTCCCACGAGATGTTGTCGATGCCGATGTCGTGCCGCAGCTTGACGCCGAGCGGGTCGCTGATGAAGCAGGTGAGGAAGTGCTCCTTGAACACCTCGCTGGGCAGCTTGCCGTCGAAGTTCTGCATCGTCCAGGTGGAGTGCATGTCGAACGTGCGGTCGACGCGCTCGAGGAAGTAGGGGATCCAGCCGGTGCCGCCCTCGGACAGCGCGATCTTGAGGTCCTTGTACTTCTTGATCGGCGCCGACCACAGCAGGTCGGCGGCGGCGTTGACGATGTTCATCGGCTGCAGCGTGATCATCACGTCCGGCGGCGAGTCGACGGCCGGGATCGACAGCTTGCCCGACGAGCCGATATGCACGCACATCACGGTGTCGGTGTCGACGAGTGCCTTCCACACCGGATCCCAGTAGTCCGAGTGGAAGCTCGGGTAGCCCAGCGCGGCGGGGTTCTCGGTGAAGGTCAGCGAATGCACGCCCTTCTTGGCATTGCGCCGGATCTCCTGTGCGCACAGCTCGGCATCCCAGATCACCGGCAGGCCCATCGGGATGAAGCGGCCCGGGTGCTCGCCGCACCACTCGTCGATGTGCCAGTCGTTGTAGGCCTGCACCAGAGCGAGGGAGAAGTCGGAATCCTCGGTGGCGAACAGGCGGGCGGCGAAACCGGGGAACGACGGGAAGTTCATGCCTGCCAGGACACCGCCGGCATTCATGTCCTTCACGCGTTCGGCGGCGTTGTAGCAGCCGGGCCGGATCTCGTCGAGGCCCTCGGGCTCGAGGCCGTACTCCTCCTTGGGGCGGCCGGCGACGGCGTTGAGGGCGACGTTGGGGATGATGCGGTCGCGGAACTTCCACATGTCCGCGCCGTTCTCCATATGGATCAGCCGCGGGGCGTCGTCTTTGTACTTGGGGGGCAGGTGATTGTCGAACATATCCGGCGGCTCGATGATGTGATCGTCGACGCTCATCAGGATCATGTCGTTCATTTCCATGGCAGAGCTCCTTTCGTTCTACCCATACTGTAGCGCTTACGATATGGGTTATGGGAGAGATGCCGGTCTTCTGGGGCGGTCTGATTGTCCAGCTGGGCTGATATCGAGCTTGGCACTTCTTGACGGTTGTGTCAAGAAATCGTCGGATATGGCGGACTTGTGCTGTTGACCTTTGACTATTCGACTTGACAGATGTGTCCGGCAGTCCGCCGGGTGTGTAGTCTGGTGGACGTGACAATCGCCGATGCCGCCGGACATGACCCCGCCCAGGACCTCGTCTCCGGTCCGCGCAGGATGGAGGTGGCCGGCGGCAGCCGCGCCGAGCGGACCCGGGAGGCCATCCTCGACGCCGCGCGGCGACTGTTCTACGAGCGCGGGTACGCAGGGGTCGCCGTCAACGCGATCACCGAGGCCTGCGGGATCTCGCGAGCGGGCTTCTACACCTACTTCAAGGACAAGCGCGAGATCTTCGACATCCTGTCCGAGCGTGCCTATCGGGATCTGCGGGACGTGCTCGGACGGTGGAGCGCACTGCCCGCGAGGTGCTCGGCCGAGGATATCCGGGGGTTCGTCGGCGAGTACTTCGCGTATATGGACCGGCACGGCGCGTTCGCCATGGCGGGTGCGCACTCCGGCCCCGACGACGACGTCTTCCGGGAGGGCTATCGGCGCATGCAGACCCGCGTGTCATGGATGCTCGGCCAGGGCCTGTCGGCGGCGGGCGATCATTCGCCCGAGGTCGTCGGCAGCGCTGTCTTCGGTCTGCTCGACCGGTCCTGGCACACCGTGCGCGCTCAATCGGTGACGGTCAGCGAGGACGAGATGGTGGACCTGCTGACCGACATGATCGTGGGCCTGCGCGGCTGAATCCGCCGTGGCCTCCGGCGTTGCCCGTCGCCGACCGCCGCATTCATAGCGGGTTGCGCTACCTCGGTTTTCCGTCCGACCTTGTGACCACGGCCTTTCGCCGCCCCCCTTTCGCTGACCGCAGTCAACGAAGTAGCGTGTCTGGAAAGTTGGCCGTCTCCGGTGCCGACGGCGGAGGAGGCCACCGATGAACAGACTTCGCAGCATGGATCTACGGTCGGCGTGGGTGATCACGGTCGCCTCCGTCGCGGTGTCGATGGTGATCGCGGCGATGGCCGGTCTGACCACGGCGCTGCCGGAGATCGCTCTGGTCACCGGCGCCGACTCCGGGCAGATGACCTGGATCATGGACGGCTACACCCTCGCCCTGGCAGCGTTGCTGCTCCCCGCGGGCGCGCTCGGGGATCGGCTGGGACGCAGAGAGGTCCTGATTGCCGGGCTGGTGATCTTCGGCCTGGCCTCGCTGGTGGCGATCTGGTGCACCGATCCGGTGGCGATGATCGCCTCGCGTGCGGCGTGCGGCCTAGGTGCCGCGTTGATCATGCCCACCACTTTGTCGTTGATCACCACCGGCGTACCGGCCGACAAGCGGGCGCTGGGCATCAGCATCTGGGCGGCGGTGGTCGGTGCCGGTGCGATCTTCGGCATCCTGATCACCGGCGTACTGCTGGAGTTCTTCTCCTGGAAGTCGATTTTCATCATGTTCGCCGTGGTGTCGGCGACGATTTTGGTGCTCTCGCTGACGATCGGCACGTCCAAGGATCCCGACCCGGGACAGTTTGACGTCATGGGTGCGGCGACCTCGGTGGCGGCGGTGACCATCCTGGTGTTCGGCCTCATCGAGGCCCCGCACCTGGGCTGGACGTCGCCGGTGGTGCTGCTGTGTCTGGTCGGCGGAATCGGGCTGGGTATCGCGTTCTACGTGGGCGAGGCGCGCAGCCCGGCGCCGCTGCTTGACGTGAATCTGTTCCGCAACAGGGCTTTCGCGGCAGGCTCACTGTCGGTGCTCGTGCAGTTCTTCCTGGCCTTCGGGTTGTTCTTCGTGTTCCTGCAGCAGGTTCAGCTGATCTTCGGCTACTCGCCGCTCAAGTCCGCCCTCGCGCTGATGCCCATCGTCGTCGGCGTGGCGGGCATCGCGCCGTTCGCCACGATGGCCGTGGCGCGCTGGCACGCGCTCAAACTCTTCATCGCCGCGGGCATCGGCGCCGGTGGGGTGGGTGTGGTGGCCCTCGGTCTGTTCGACTACTCCGAATACTGGATGCTGCTCTTCCCGATGATGACCTTCGCCGTCGGGCTGGGGCTGGCCGGAGCACCGTCGACCGCGGCGATCATGACCAACACACCGCAGGACAATCAGGGCGTGGGGTCGGCTGTCAACGACACCGCCCGTGAGCTCGGCGCCGCGATCGGCATCGCGATCTCGGGCAGCATCATGGCGGCCGGATTCGACGCGCGTATCGGTTCCACCGCCGACCAGGCCCGAGATCAGATCGACGAACTCGGCAGGCAACTGGCGGCGGGCGGAAACCCGGCCGCCGCGCAGGACGCCGCACAACAGGCCGATACCGTCGCCGAGCATGTCCGGCAGTCCCTCGCCGAGGCGCTCGCGGTGGCCGATGCCCTGCGCGACCAGGCGCCCGGGGTGGCCGCGACCATCATCGACGGGGCCAAGGATGCCTGGATGGTGCCGATGAGCCACGGCTACATCGTCGTGGGCGTGGTGACCCTGGTGGGAGCGGCGGCATTGGCCTGGCTGACACCGAGCCGCCTCGAAACCCCGCCCGCCGCGGAGCCGGACTTGGACTTGGACTTGGATACCGACGACTTGGACTTGGATACCGACGACTTGGACTTGGATACCGACGACTTGGACTTGGATACCGACGGGGACACCGGCGGCGATGCGGACCTGGATGGTGCGGACGACCATACCCCTGCTACCGTGACCGGAAACACAGGTTCTTAGTGCGCGTGCGGCGTGTATCGCGACATGTCGGCCACAGAAGGCTACATTAGTCCCATAACACAGATGCTCTTGGCCTCGCCCAAGCCCAGCCCGGCGGGCCGGAATCCTGCAAGCGTGTGCGGTGAGCCGAGTGTGCCAAGAAACTGTCGGTGCTCAGGAAGTGTGGAGACATGGCATCACCGGAGATCACGTCAGCGTCGGGGGAGCAGTTCCAGGCGGTCCGCGC
Source organism: Gordonia pseudamarae (assembly GCF_025273675.1). Lineage (NCBI taxonomy): Bacteria > Bacillati > Actinomycetota > Actinomycetes > Mycobacteriales > Gordoniaceae > Gordonia > Gordonia pseudamarae. The sequence goes on from NZ_CP045809.1 coordinate 759,330, forward strand.
GCGGGTATGGCGGCTGCTGGTGATGCTCGGCGCACTTGTCGGCGTGGTGGTGTGCCTGCTGCTGATCCTGTCGTCGGCGACCTGATTCTCTATTCTGAAAGATATTCAGCAACAGTCTGATTCGGTCGGCCGGACCGTCGCCGGTCGAGGTGTGGCTTGATGGTCGCTGATTGAGATGCGAACCAGACCGCCGCCGATTGAGGCACGGGCTTGATCGATGCCGGTTGAGGTGCGAGCTTGCGAGCCTCGAAACCCGGTGAGACGACATCGTCCTCTCACCGGGCTCCGGTGGATCACCGCCCGGCGGTTCCGCGTACCTCAACTACGCGCACCTCGATCAGCGGCCGCGGGAAGATCAGGCGTTCTTCTCGATGGCGTCGCCGACACGGGGGAGTGCGTCGGCGACGTTCTCCTTCGCCTTGCCGCGCAGCAGGTTGTACGCCTTGGCCAGCGGTGCCTTCGCGGATGCGGCGTGGTGGTCGGTGATGGCCAGCAGCGCCTCGGCGGCGGCATCGGAGTTGGCGGCCAGGTGGTCACCGAACGCGGCCCCGGCCGGACGCGAATCCCAGAACGGCGTGAGCGCGCTCACGAACTCCGGGAGCAGCTTGTCGGTGGCGTGCGGAACCAAGCCCGGCTTGAACTTGTTGGCCGTGTTGTAGCCGCCCTTGATCGCGGTTCCGCTCAGGCCCTTCTTGTCGGCCACCTCGGAGTCGATGACGGCCGCGAGATCGGCGACGACCGCCTCGCGTCGGCCCGGCTCGAGCAGGTGCTGCAACGAATCACTCATGATGTATCTCCCTAGCGCGATGGGCCGCCGGTGGTCGCCGCCGGCCTCTGTCGGGCACCCCCGGTCCCACCGCCGAAACGGTCGGGAACGAGGATGGTTCTGGTTACCGTCGTAGAGAGTACTTGTATGCCACAGTGAGTGTTTCGTGTGGTCCGCCCGAATCGCGCAGCCGGCGAAACTGGTTCGGAGCAGCCAATTTTCTACACCGTGGACACCTTGTCCGAGGAGCACACGATGTTCTTCAGGACCACCGCGTCCGGACGCTCGGCCACCCGCGCCACCGCCAGCAGCCGGTCCTGCTCCCAGACGTCGACGACGAGCGTCTCGCCCGGAAACACCACGCCCGCGAACGTCGCCGAGAAGTCGGTGACCGCGGTGACATCAGAACCGTGCAGTTCGTCGACGAGTGCCCGCAGGACCGCGCCGTAGGTGCACCTGCCGTGCAGGATGGGCCGTGGGAAACCGGCGTTCTTCGCGAACGCGGGATCGCTGTGCAGAGGATTGCGGTCGCCGCACAGCCGGTAGTACAGCGCCTGCTGGGGCAGCGTCGGAATCTCGATCCGGTGGTCGGGGTCGCGATCGGGCAGGACGACCTTGTCCGACGCGCCGCGTTCCCCGCCGAACCCGCCCTCGCCGGAGGCGAAGATCGACGACCGGGTGGTCCACAGCAGTTCACCCGCGTCGTCGACGGTGGTGAATTCCTGCACGATGACCGCGGCGGACCCTTTGTCCCACACCTCGGCGATGCGCCCGCGTGTGGTGGCCTTGCCGGAAGCGGGGATCGGGCGATGGACACTCACCTGCTGGCCCGCGTGCACCACCTTGGCCAGGTCGATGTCGATACCGGGAAACACCACCGTCGGGGCCTCGGTGGCGTGGAAGGTGGGGGCCACTGTCGCGAACGACGGCAGCACCTTGGGCGCCGAATCGTGGACATAGCCGAGACCGGCCTCGTCCATCGGGTCGGCGGCGGCGCCCACCGCGAGGTTGTACAGCGCGACATCGGAGGCCGACCAGCTGTAGGAGTCTTCGCCGATGTCGGCGCCGATGGCGATATCAGGATTGATGGGCACGGTTCATGCTCCCTTCGCGGCCGGTGACGTGGCCGGATTCCCGGCCTTCTCGGCGGCATCGAGCGCGGCGAGATAGCCGAACACCAGTGCGGGGCCGATGGTGGCGCCGGGACCGGCATAGGTGTGGCCCATCACCGGGGCGCTGGTGTTGCCCGCCGCGTACAGGCCGTCGATGACCGAACCGTCGGGACGCAGGGCGCGGCCCGCGGCATCGGTATCGATGCCGCCCTTGGTGCCGAGGTCGCCGGGCACCATCTTGACCGCGTAGAACGGGGCTCTGTCGACGGGGCCCAGGCTGGGGTTGGGTTTGTTGGTCGGGTCGCCGTAGTAGTGGTCGTAACCGCTCTTGCCCCGGCCGAAGTCCTCGTCGACACCCGCGCGGGCGAATCCGTTGAATCGTTCGGTCGTGGCGGTGAGCGCCTCGACGGGCACACCGATCTTGCCGGCCAGCTCGGTGAGCGTGGCGGCCTTGACCACCACACCTGATTCGAGCCACTTGCGCGGCAGCGATTGGCGGGCGTTGACGCCGGCGAACAGATACCGGTTACGGCAGCGCTGATCCATGATCAGCCAGGCCGGGACGTTGACGCCCGGGCCTTCGCCCTGGCCGAACTCACCGCCGTACATCCGGTGCACCGCCTCGACATACGGCAGTGACTCGTTCATGAAGCGCTCGCCGCGCTCGTTGACCATGAACGTGCCGGGCACCGCGCGCTCGGACAGGGCGAACCACGGGCCCTTCGGCAGCGGGATGGTCGGGCCCCACCAGGCGTCGTCCATCATCGACACCGCCGCGCCGATCTTGAGGCCGGCGGTGATGCCGTCGCCGGTGTTCGACGGTGCGCCGGTGGTCCAGTCCGAGCCGATCGGGTCGCGCTGATACTTCTTGCGCATCTCCGGGTTGTTCTCGAAGCCGCCGGAGCCGAGGATGACGCCGTAGCGCGCACGCAGCTCGATCGGTGTGCCGTTCGATTCGGCGACCACGCCGACGACACGGCCGTCCTCGGTGATCAGGTCGGTCAGGCCGGTGTTGAGTTTCACCGGCACGCCGGCCTGGCGCACGCCGAGGAACAGTTCGGCGGCCAGTGCCGCACCCATCGCGATCAGCTTCTTCTTGCGGGACTTGGCGACGAAGAACCGCCCACCGACCCGGGCGGTCCGGGCGATACCGCGCCAGTGCCGCAGACCCACGTTGAGCCAGCGGTAATCACTCTGCAGCACAACCATATTCAGTGGCGCCTTGGAATACGGCGGGTGCAGGGTTTTGAAGTCCTCGCCGAGGCGGCGGGCGTCGAACGGGGTGGGTTCGATGGACCGGCCGGCCAACCGGCCGCCGGGGGCCTCCGGGTAGTAGTCGGAGTAGTTCTTGACCCACTCGAACTCCAGCGGGGCGTGCGCCATCAGGAAGTCGAGGGCCTCGGGGCCGCGGTCGATGTAGGCGTCGATCTTCGCGGCCGGGGCGTGTTCGCCGATGATCGCGTGCACGTACTCGCGGGCCTTGGCCACGGTGTCGTCGACGCCGTCGTTCTTGAGGACCGAGTTGTTGGGGATCCACACGCCGCCGCCCGAACGGGAGGTGGAACCGCCCCAGTACGGTGACTTCTCGATGAGGATCGTCGCCAGGCCCTTACCCGCGGCGGTGATGGCCGCACTCATTCCGGCGGCGCCCGCGCCGACCACGATGACGTCGTAGGTTTCGGTTGTGCCCGCCTCGCCGGCGGTGGCGGGCTTTCCGGTGATGTCAGCCGCGCCGGTGGTGCTGGACGTTCCGGTCGTGGGGGTGCTCGGCGTGTTCGCGTCGGCCATGGGGGTCCCTTCGTTCGCCACGGGGTGCAACGAGTTCTTTCCCAAATTAGAACACGTTGCAGAAAAGTGCCAGACTCGGGTAGACAGGTGTCCATTCCGCCCAGTGGGTGCGACCGCTTTCTCGGGTCGCCCGTTGTGGCAGCCTCGAGCATCAGGTGCGTGCGCGGTGTTCCCAAAACTGGAACGTGTTCTAGTATGGGGTGTGATCGTGCAGGGCACGAGCACACCCGTGACACCAGGAAGCGAGACCCACATGGCGGTGGACCAGGCCACACGGCACCAGATCGCCGATGCTCTATGGACAGCTGAGCGGACCGCGACCGCGATCGATCGGCCATCCGACGATCACGCGGGCCTCGACGTGGTGGATGCCTACGAGATCCAGCTCATCAACATCGGCAAGCGGCTCGACGCCGGTGCCGCCGTCGCCGGCCACAAGGTGGGTCTGGCGTCGGAGGCGATGCAGACGATGATGGGCGTCGACGAACCCGACTACGGGCATCTGCTCGACACCATGCGGTACTTCGAATCCACGCCCATCGATTTCCATGCGCTGTGTATCCCGCGTGTCGAGGTGGAGGTCGGATTCATCCTCGGCGAGGACCTGCCCGGTGAGGGCTGTACCCGTGAGGACGTGATCGCCGCGATCGAATGGGTGGTCCCGTCCATCGAACTCATCGACTCCCGGATCAAGGACTGGAAGATCACCCTCGTCGATACCATCGCCGACAATGCCTCATCGTGCGGCTGGATCCTCGGAGAGCAGCGGGTGGCGATGAGCGACATCGACGTCGGCGATATCGACGCCACCCTGACCCGCAACGGCGAGGTGGTGGCCAAGGGCAATTCGTCGGCGGTGCTGGGCAATCCGCTCAACTCGGTGTCGTGGCTGGCCAACAAGGTGTCGAGTTTCGGGGTGCGGCTGCGCAAGGGTGATGTGATCCTGCCCGGCACGGCCACCCGTGCCTTCGACATCGCCTCCGGCGACAACTTCGTCGCCGAGTTCGCCGGACTCGGCAGCGTCACCCTGGATTTCACGTGACCTCCTCGCCCGGCTTCCGCTCGTCGATGTCCCTCGCGTCGGTTGAGGTGCGAGGCCGCCCAGCGGGCGAGCCTCGCACCTCAACCGGCGGGGGAAGGGCGCCTCAACCAACAAGGGGAAGGGTGCCTTGGCCGGTGGGCGTGGCGGCAACACAAGGATTTTGGACAGAAGACTTCGATGGAGGTGAGGAACACATGGCCAAGACACTGACAGCCGCGATCATCGGATCGGGCAACATCGGTACGGACCTGATGTACAAACTCGAACGGTCCGAGGTGATCGATCCGCGCTGGATGGTCGGCATCGACGCCGACTCCGAGGGCATGAAACGGGCCGCCGACCGTGGGCTCATCACGATGTCCGGCGGCGCCGACGAACTGCTGGCCTCCGGTGAACTGCCGGATCTGATCTTTGAGGCGACCTCGGCGTATGTGCACCGCGAATACGCGCCCAAGTACGAGGCCGCCGGGATCGTCGCGATCGACCTGACCCCGGCCGCGGTCGGCCCGGCGGTGGTGCCGCCGGCCAACCTGCGTGAGCACCTGGACGCACCCAACACCAACATGATCACCTGCGGTGGGCAGGCCACCATCCCGATGGTGCACGCCGTGTCCGGCGTCGTGCCGGTGGAGTACGCCGAGATCGTCGCGTCGGTGTCGTCGGAATCGGCCGGGCCCGGAACCCGCGCCAACATCGACGAGTTCACCCGCACCACCGCCAAGGGGATCGAGACGATCGGCGGCGCCACCCGCGGCAAGGCCATCATCATCCTCAACCCGGCCGACCCGCCGATGATCATGCGCGACACCATCTTCTGCGCCATCCCCGCAGACGCCGACACCGACGCGATCGCCGAGGCGATCCACAAGCGGGAGAAGGAGATCCAGTCGTACGTTCCGGGTTACCGGCTACTGCAGGATCCGCAGTTCGATCCGCCGTCGGTGATCAACGGCGGCTACGCCCGGGTCAGCATCTTCGTCGAGGTCGAAGGCGCCGGTGACTTCCTGCCGCCGTATGCGGGCAACCTCGACATCATGACCGCCGCCGCCACCAAGGTCGGCGACGAAATCGCGAAAGCAAAGCTGGGAGTCTGAGCATGAGCACCGATCTGATGGCGAACGCGCGCAAGTATTCCGACACTCTCGATATCCGCATCACCGACTCGTCGTTGCGCGACGGCAGTCACCACAAGCGGCACCAGTTCACCGAGCAGGAGGTACGCGACATCGTCGCCGCCCTCGACGATTCCGGTGTGCCTGTGATCGAGGTGACCCACGGCGACGGGCTCGGCGGTTCCTCGTTCAACTACGGCTTCTCCAAGACACCTGAACAGCAATTGATCAAGGCCGCGGCCGAAACCGCCAAGCGTGCCAAGATCGCGTTCCTGATGCTGCCCGGGCTCGGCACCAAGGACGACATTCGCGCCGCCCAGGACAACGGCGGACAGATCTGCCGCATCGCCACCCACTGCACCGAGGCCGACGTCTCGATCCAGCACTTCGGGCTGGCCCGCGAACTCGGCCTGGAGACCGTGGGCTTCCTGATGATGAGCCACTCGCAGCCGCCCGAGGTGATCGCCGCGCAGGGCCGCATCATGGCCGATGCCGGTTGCCAGTGCGTGTACGTCGTGGACTCGGCCGGTGCGCTGGTGCTCGAGGACGTCACCTACCGGGTGCAGGCGCTGCGCGCCGAACTCGGCGACGACGCCCAGATCGGTTTCCACGGCCACGAGAACCTCGACATCGCTGTTGCCAACTCGGTGAACGCGGTGCGTGCCGGTGCCCAGCAGATCGACGGGTCGATCCGTCGTTTCGGCGCGGGCGCGGGTAACACGCCCACCGAGGCGTTCGTGGGTGTGTGCGACAAGCTGGGCATCAGTACCGGCATCGACTTCATGAAGATCGCCGACGCCGCGCAGGACGTGGTGCGGCCGGCGATGCCGTCGGAGTGCCTGGTGGATCGTTCGGCGATGATGATGGGCTACGCGGGTTGCTACTCCAGCTTCCTCAAACACGCCGAGAACCACGCCGAACGCTATGGTGTGCCGGCCGCCGAGATCCTGCTGGAGGCGGGCAACCGCAAGCTGGTCGGCGGTCAGGAGGACCAGCTGATCGACATCGCGCTGGAACTGCGTAAGAAGCAGGACGCCAACGCCGGCGTGTGACGGGCGATTCCCCCGTTCCCCTTCCGGCGGTTGCGGTGCGAGGGGCGGAAACGACGAGCCTCGAAGCCTGGTGAGACGACACTGTCATCTCACCAGGCTTCGTCGTCTCAGCAGGTTTCGAGGCTCGGTCGCGGGGCGACCTCGCACCTCAACCGGCGAGGTGGGTGGCCTTGCGCCTCAGCCGGTGAGGTGGGCAGCCTGCTCGTCGGAACGGGATCGTTGATCGATGGTCCGCAGGACCATCTGGCCGGCGAGCAGGACGAGCGCGACGATGCAGACGGCAAGGCCGGCGTAGGCGCCCCACCCGGGCGACATCGCGGGCAACTCCGAGGCGAGCTCGCGGGTCACGAGGCTGTCGAACATCAGCGGGGCGGGGTCGGTGATGACCCGGGCGGCGCACACCCTCATCGCCCACACCCCAGGTCGCGAAGGTCAGCGAGATCAGCGCCAGACCGCAGACGAGTAGAAGAGGAGCGGCCCAGCGGTTCACCGGGCCGTGAATGTCGAACGAGTCCATGACACCAGTATCGGGGGCGGGCGCACGTTCGATACGGTCCGGTTCCATACATGACCGGTTCGATACATGACCGGTTCGATACATGACTGGGAGGTGAACGCGTGCGGCGAATCGCGCGGGCGCCTGACAGGCGCGGGCCACGGGCGCATACTGGGGCGCAGTCCGCACGACATGAGACCGGCCCTGTCGGGGCCGGCGGCACGAGGGAGTGACGATGGCCGACTATTCGGCGCCGATCGGAGCACCTACCTGGTTCGATCTGATGAGCGAAGATCCGGCCGCCGCCGCCGGGTTCTACTGCGGGTTGTTCGGCTGGGCCGTCGAGGCTCCACCCGAAGAGGAGTTCGGCGGCTACCAGAACTTCACCAAGAACGGGAAACGGGTTGCCGGGATCAGCCCGGTGATGGAGGACGCGGGTCCTCCCAACGTGTGGTCGGTCTACCTGCACACCGCCGATGCCGCCGCCACCGCCGCCGCGGTGGATGCGGCCGGTGGCAGTGTCATCGTGCCGCCCATGGCGATCGGCGACGAGGGAACGATGCTGTTCGCCCTCGATTCGGCCGGCGCGGCGATCGGTTTCTGGCAGCCCGGTGCCCATCTCGGATTCACCGAATGGGGCACCCACGGCACGCCGTACTGGTTCGAATGCCACAGCAAGTCGTACGCGGCGTCGCTGGACTTCTATCGCGCGGTGACCGGCGTGCGGCCGCAGGAGGTGGGAACCGGAGGCGATCCCGACGCCGTCGGACCCGACGCCTACGCGCAGCTGATGACCGCCGATGGGGACTCGTATTCGGGAATCATGGACTCGGTCAAGCTTTTTCCATCCGAGGTTCCGTCGTTCTGGCAGGTGTACATCTGCGTCGACGATGTCGCGGCGACGGTCGACCGGGTGGCCGAACTCGGCGGGAAGGTGCTGATGGGCGGCGAGGACACCCCGTTCGGCACGCTCGCATCGGCGACCGACCCCTTCGGTGCGGTGTTCGCGTTGGGTTCGCCGCCCGCCGGCATGTGAGGGCCGTGACTACTCGCCGGTGAAGACGGGTTTCTGCTTCTCCGCGAATGCTTTCGGGCCGACTTTGGCGTCCTTGGACTTGAATACGGCGATACCGAGCTTTGCCTCGATCGCGAAGGCGTCCTCCTCGTGGAGGCCTTCGGTGTCGCGCATCGTCTTGAGGATGGCCTGCACGGCGAGCGGGCCGTTGGCGGCGATGGTGTCGGCGATCTGCAGGGCGCGCTCCAGTGCGGTGCCGTCGGGGACGACGTAGCCGATCAGGCCGTATTCCTTGGCCTCGGCGGCGGTGATGTGCCGCCCGGTGAGCAGTAGATCGGCGGCAATCGTGTACGGGATCTGCCGGGGCAGGCGCACCGCGCTGCCGCCCAGCGGGAAAAGGCCCCAACGTGCCTCGGCGACACCGAATCTGGCGCTCTCGCCGGCGACCCGGATGTCGGTGCCCTGCAGGATCTCGGTGCCGCCGGCGATCGCGGCACCCTCGACGGCGGCGATCAGCGGCTTGGTGAGCCTGCGGCCCTTGAGCAGCGCCGGCAGTTCGGCGGGATTCCAGGTGCCCTGCTCGACGGTGTCACCGGGGGCGTTCTCGCGCATGGCCTTCAGGTCCATGCCCGCGCAGAACGAACCGCCCGCGCCGGTGAGGACGGCGACCCGGATATCGGGATCGGCATCGACCTGATCCCAGGCCTCGCGCATCGTCGCCATCATCTCCATCGACAGGGCATTGCGGGCCTGTGGACGATTGAGTGTCACCACCAGCACGTGACCGCGCTTGTCGACCAGGCAGTGCGGGGCCTCGGTGTCCCCAGAGCCGGTATTCCCAGAGCCGGTATTCGCAGAGCCGGTATTCACGGTATCGGTGCTCGCAGTCGTGGTCATCGCGGGGCGTCCTCCGGGGTTGGGGTGGTACACGCTTGCCCCGAACAGTAACACGTTCTAATTTTATAGCCATGCCCTTCACCATCGCTGACCTCATCGAGCACTCGGTCGATCTCAATCCCGAGCGGATCGCCCTCGAGACCGACGGCAGGAGCCACACCTACGCCGAGCTGGAGGCGCGGTCGAACGCGCTCGCCCACGCCCTGCGCGATCTCGGGGTCAAACCCGGTGATGCGGTGGGCCTGTACAGCAGAAACACCATCGAGGCGGTCGAGGCGATGGTGGCGATCTTCAAGGCGCGGGCCGTCATGGTCAACGTCAACTACCGGTACGTCGAGGCCGAGCTGGAGCACATCTTCACCGACTCCGGGATGAAGGTGCTCATCCACGAGCGCCGGTACCGCGACCGGGTGCAGAACGTGTTGCAGAATACGCCGCTGATCGGGCACCGGATCATCATCGAGGATGGTGCCGGGAACACCGATGAAGCGGAGGCCGGCGAAAGCCGATTCGAGGACGTGATCGCCGCATCGTCCACCGCGCGCGACTTCGAGCCGCGCAGCGAGGACGATCTGTACATGCTCTACACCGGCGGCACCACCGGCAAACCCAAGGGCGTGGTGTGGCGGCAGGAGGACATCTGGCGGGTGCTCGGCGGCGGTATCGACTGGCATACCAGCGAACCGGTCACCGACGAATGGCATCTCGCGCGCGTGGGCGCCGAAGGTGGCCAGCTCGTACGGTTCCCGATCCCGCCGTTCATCCATGGTGGATCGCAGTGGGCCATCTTCCAATCGCTGATGGGCGGCCAGAAGGCCGTCGTCTACCCGGAATTCGACGCCGCGCGCAGCTGGGAGATCGTCGAGAAGCACAAGGTGAACGTCGTGTTCATCACCGGTGACGCGATGGGCCGGCCGATGGTGGAGGCCCTGGCCGAACGTGACTACGATCTGTCGAGCCTGGTGACGGTCGCCTCGTCGGCCGCATTGTTCTCCCAGAACGTGAAAGAGGAGTTCCTGGACCGGATTCCGAACGCACTGCTCATCGACGCCATCGGCTCGTCGGAAACCGGCTACGGCGGACTGGGCATCGTGTCGAAGGGAGCACCGGCCTCCGGCGGGCCGCGCGTCACCGCCGACAAGCAGTTGCACGTGCTGCGCGAGGACGGCACCCGGGTGGAACCCGGCTCCGGCGAGGTGGGCACCCTGGCCCGCACGGGCCACATCCCGTTGCGCTACCACAACGACCCCGAGAAGTCGGCGCAGACCTTCAAAGAATATGGCGGCGTTCGTTACTCGATACCGGGTGACTTCGCCCGCGTTGAGGACGACGGCGCCATCACCATGCTCGGGCGAGGCTCGGTGTCCATCAACACCGGTGGCGAAAAGGTGTTCCCGGAGGAGGTCGAGGCCGCGCTCAAGGCGCACCCCGAGGTGTTCGACACCGTGGTCGTCGGCGTACCCGACGACCGGTTCGGGCAGCGGGTGGTCGCCGTCGTCGCCACCCGTGGGGGAGCGCGTCCCGCGCTGGCCGACCTGAACGAGGTGGTGCGCAAGGAACTTGCCGGATACAAGTGCCCGCGTAGTGTGTGGTTCGTCGACGAGATCAGGCGTTCACCGGCGGGAAAGCCCGATTACCGTTGGGGCGCAGAGCTGACCGCGTCCAGAGAAGCCGACCAGGTCCTGTAGCCACCGGATCCCGAAACCGTCAGATATCGAGGAATGATGCGCACGCAACTCGCCGAACAATTCGGCATCGACTACCCGATCTTCGGCTTCACCCCGTCACAGGAGGTCGCGGCCGCGATCAGCCGGGCGGGCGGGCTCGGTGTGCTCGGCTGCGTCCGGTTCAACGACGCCGGAGAACTCGACGAGGTCCTGGAATGGATGCACGAGAACACCGACGGCAAGCCGTTCGGCGTCGACGTGGTGATGCCCGCCAAGATCCCCACCGAGGGCAGCAAGGTCGACCTCGACTCGATGATCCCGCCGGAGCATCGGGCGTTCGTCGAACGCACTCTGTCCGAACTCGGTGTGCCGCCGCTCGCCGATGACGCCGGCGTCAACACCGGTGTACTCGGTTGGCTGCATTCGGTGGCCCGCTCACACGTCGACGTCGCCATGGAACACACCCGGAAATACGGGCAGATCAAGCTGATCGCCAACGCGCTGGGCTCCCCGCCCGACGACGTGATCGCCGTCGCGCACGAGAACGGCGTCAAGGTGGCGGCGCTCGCCGGCACCTCGGAGCACGCGAGGTCCCACGTCGGTGCCGGGGTCGACATCGTGATCGCCCAGGGATACGAGGGCGGCGGCCACACCGGTGACGTGGCATCGATGGTGTTGTGGCCCGAGATCGTCGACGCCGTAGGTGATGTCCCGGTGCTCGCGGCCGGCGGGGTGGGTGACGGCCGGCAGATCGCCGCCGCCGTCGCCCTCGGCGCGCAAGGGGTGTGGATGGGCACCTACTGGCTGACCGCCGCCGAGTACAACCTCGGGGCGACGGGGGGGATCGGCGCGACGGGCGACGGGCCGTCGACGGTGCAGCAGGCGCTGCTCAAGGCGTCGTCACGGGACACGGTGCGCCGCCGCATCTACTCGGGCAAACCCGCCCGGCTGCTCAAGACCCGCTGGACCGACGCCTGGGATGCGCCCGGCGCTCCCGACCCGCTGCCGATGCCGCTGCAGAACCTGCTCGTCGGCGAGGCGCACGCGCGGATCTCCGCCGCCGACGACCCGGAGGTGGTGGCGATACCCGCCGGGCAGATCGTGGGCCGCTGCAATGCGATCGTGCCCGTCGCCGAACTCATCGACGGACTCGTCGCCGGATACGACGACGCGGTGGAACGTATGTCGAGAACCGTGGTGGCCCGGCCCACCGCAGCGGGTTGAGGTGTGGGCGTAAGCGACGAGCCTCGGAACCCGCTGAGAGACAATGTCTGCGGGTTCCCGTGGCCGTCTCACCGGGTTTCGGGGCTCGCAGGCTCGCGCCTCAACCGTCGGGAGCGGCGTCTGCGGTGAACTGTCCGGTGTGACCGGGCCCGGGGCAGGACGATTTCGGCGTCCGCAAGGTCAACCGACCCCGATTGCCGCGGCCGCCGGCCGGACCGTACCGGTCGGTGATCGCGGCGTTCATCGTCGCGATCCCGGTGAGGATCAGGTCGAGGCCGAACTCGTAGCCGAAATCGGCGCCGGGCAGCGGCGCGGCGCCGCCCGCCGCCATCCGGGAGGCGAGCGGAAAACGTTCGGTCACATTGAGTTCGGCCAGCTTCTCGGGAAGGTGTGCGGCATGTTCGTATGCCGCTACGGGAGCGGCGGCGGTCCGGGAACGGGTCCGGGCGACATCGAGCACCAGGGTCAGCACCGCGTTCTTGGCGGTGTCCGAGAACGGCAGCGGTTCGACGGCGGTGAGTTCGCGGTCGTACTTGGCGAGCGCCCCCGGACCGGCGACGGCGTACGTGACCGGGATCTCGGCAAGCCACGGATGTTCGGCGAACAGTGCCAGATTGTCGGCGACGACCGCCGACAACATCGTCCGCCAATCGCCGGCGGGACCGATCGAGGTGAAGTCTGTGTAGGCCATGTCGGCATACGCCTGGTCCGCCATGAGCACGATCAGTTGTTCGCGCCCGTCGACGTAGGAGTACAGCGACATGACCGGGATGCCCACCGCGGCAGCCACATCGCGCACCGTGAAGTCGGCGCCCTTCTCGTCGGCGACACCGATCGCGGTGGTCACGATCTGATCGGTCGTGTACCTGGGGGGCCGTCCACGGCGAACCTGGGGGACCTCCTTGCGCCACAACAGATCGATCGTGTCCATGGTCCTCGCCGGTCGCCGGGATAAACGTATTCAGTACGTAATACCAGTGTGGATGCTCGCTCCGCACAGCGGGGTCCGGTTTGCGACGGAGCCCACTCGGCCGGCCTCGGGCAACGGCGCGAACGTCCCGTCGTCGGCGGGCACGAATGGCTCCGCGGAGGTGATCGCCGAGACCGGCAGCCGCCCGTACAGGTGCGGAAACAGCATGCTGTCGGGGTCGGTGGGCACACCCGGCTCCCAGCGGATCTCCGCCCGCAACAGCGCCGGGTCGATCCGCAGCGCCACCAGGTCGGTGCGACCCGCGAACAGCCGGTTGGCGGGCAGATGCACCTGGTGCGGCGCTGACAGGTGGATGAAGCCCACCTCGGTCAGGGACGGCGCGTCGACGTGCCCGGCGGCCCGTGCCCGCGACCAGTCGGCGGTGGTGCACAGATGCAGCAGTGGGCCCTCAGGAGTGGTCATCGGCTCATCGTGCCCGTCGCGGGGTCAGCCGTCCACCTGCACACCGTGGCGGACGGCGAATGCGGCGAGATCATCGTCGTAACCCTGACCGAGGATCCGCAAACGCCACGCGCCGCGCCTGCGGTAGATCTCGGCGATGATCATGGAACGTTCCGACGTCGCGGCGTCGAGCACCGCGGTGGCGACGGTGGTGGCACTGCTGTCGACGGTCACCGACAGCGCGCCCAGATCGCCGAACGTGGCCCCTTCGATGGCCGCGCCGACGGTGACGCGGGCAATCCCTGCGGGGACGGCCCCCAGTTCCACCGTGATCGCCTGCTCCCGATCACCGTCGATGCTCAGGGCCACGGCGCCGTCGGGCGATACGGGCTGGTTGAAGAAGACGAACTCATTGTCCGACGGGACGCGGTCGGTGTCATCGAGTTCGAACGCGACCACGTCGACCTCGGGTGCGACGACCCCGACGGCGCTCCACGCGACGTTGACCGCGACGCCGCGCAGATCCGTCGGCAGGTCGATGGCCATGCCGGGCGTCATCGTCACCGGTTCGGGCATGGGTGTGCCCTCCGTTTCCGCGTCCGGGGCGGTCGGCGTCGAGCCGGCTGGTTCGGGACCGGACCCGGCGACGATCTTAGGGGTGTCCTGTTCCAGCGTGGCGTCGACGTCGGCCACGGTGAGCAATGTCGGCTTCCGGGCTCAGCACCCGATGCTCGCGGGCACGCGGATCCGAGGTTTCCACGTCGACCAGTGTCCAGCCGGGGGAGACAGCCGCCGGTGCGGATCCTCATCAGTTGGGAAGCGTGCCGGGTTCAGCCGTAGCGGTGGTCGGTGAGGGTCCAGGTGGGGTCGGCGGCCTGGTCGCGGAGCCGGCGTTTGACCGTCTTGAAGGTGGCGGTCCGGGGGAGGGTTTCGAGGATGAGGATCCGGTGCGGCCACTGCTTGGGACCGAGATCGGTCTGCGTGCTCAGAAAGTCGGTCAGGCCATCGGCGGTGAGGCCGTCCGAGACGAGGGCGGCGACGATCTCGTCGCCGATCCCCACCGGTATCCCGAACACCGCCGCATGCCGGATTCGGGGATGGCGCAACAGTATCCGTTCGATGGGCTGGGCGCCGAGGTTCTCCCCGTCCACCCGCATCCAGTCGCCGACCCGGCCGGCGAAGTGGACGTAACCGGCCTCGTCGACCCAGCCCAGGTCGCCGGTGTGGTACACGCCGCCGCGCAGGCGTTCCCCGGTTGCTTCCGGATCGTTGTAGTAGCCGCTGAAAAGTCCGGGGCCGGATGCGTTCACGATCTCGCCGACGGTGCCCGGTGGCACCGGTTCGCCGGTGTCGGGGTCGACGATGGCGTTCGGCTCGCGGAGGGGGCCGAGGGCGTCGTCGGGGGTGTCGGGGGTGCGGGTGATCGCCACACCGCTCTCGGTGGAGCCGAAACCGTCGACCACCCGGCAGCCGAACCGGGCCGCGAAGGCCGCGCGGTCGGCCGCCGGCGCCTCGTTGCCGTACATGATCCGCAACGGCGACGACGCGTCGTCGGGATGTGGTTCGGTGGCCAGGATGTAGCGCATCGGCGTACCGACGTAGTTGGCGAATGTGACCCGGTAGCGGCGCACGTCGGCGGCGAAACCGCGGGCGGAGAACCTGCGGCGCAACGCCACCGACGCACCGCCGGCCACCGCGATCGACCAGCCGGCGATCAGTGCGTTCGAGTGGAACATCGGCATCGCGATGTAGGCGACATCACCGGGGCCGATCGAAAACCGTTCGGCGAGCAGCTTTCCGGGATCGGCGAACTTGCGCTGATCGCAGCGCACCGCCTTCGGGTCGCCCGTGGTGCCGGAGGTGAAGATCAGCATCAGCAGATCCTCGGGGCCGGGGACGGGGCCGGGGACGCCGGCATGCCGGTCGGCACCGGGCGCGGTGCTCATCAGCGTCGGCCATTCGGGGCGGTCGATGTTGAGCACGCGGACCGACACCGGCCTGATGTGCGGCGGGTAGAGGTGTTCGGTGGCGTCGGAGACCAGCACGAGTTGGCAATCGGAGCGGGTGACGTCGGCGGCCAGCGCCTCGCCCCGGCGGGTGGTGTTCAGGCCGACCAGGACGAATCCGCCCAGCGCGGCGGCACCGAACAGGAAGCTGAACTCGGGAACGTTCTCCAGCAGGACACCCACGTGCGGGGGCCGGCCCGGATCGAGCAGCGGGCCCAGCGCATCGGCTCGCCGGCGCGACAGGATGACATGCTCGCGCCAGGAGAAGAAGTCGTCCTCGAACCGGAGGCCGCGGTCGTCGACGTCGGAGAGTGCGACGAGCAATTCCGCGACGGTCGATCCCGTCATGCCGGTTCCGAGGCCAGGGCCTCGCCGATATCGAGCAGGATCGCCGGAGCGGACCCGGCGGTGAACTCATTCTGCTTGGCGCGCAGGAAATATCGGTGTACCGGATGGGAGGTGTCCAGGCCGACGCCGCCGTGGATGTGCACGCATGCGTGCGCGATGCGATGCCCGGCCTCGGCGGCCCAGAACTTGGCCGTGGCCACCGCGGCAGGTGCTGCCGGATCGTGGTGGGCGAGCAGCCAGGCCGCCTGGGCGGTGGTCACGTTCAACGCCTGAGCGTCGATGTAGCAGTCGGCCAGACGCTGCGAGACCGCCTGGAACGTTCCGATAGGTCGTCCGAATTGCTCACGTTGACAAGCATATTCGGCGGTCAATCGGAGGGCCTCGGTGACCGTGCCGGACTGATCGGCGGCCACGGCCAGCCGCAACCGCGCGGTGATCGCATCGACGGCACCCGCCCGCAGGACCCGGGTGGGATCGACGACGACACCATCGACATCGACCTGCGCGGTGGGGGTCAGGCCGGTGGCCGGGGTGTCGGTGATCGTGACACCGTCAGCGGTGGTGTCGATGACGGCCGCGAACTCGCCGTCGGGTCCGGTGGCGGTGACCAGCAACAGATTCGCGGCCGAGGCGTACGGTACGTTGACCTTGGTCCCGGACAGCGTCAGGGCCGGTCCCGTGGTGGCGGTGAGTGGCCGGGACCGCGGATCCTCCTCGGCTGCGACGGTCACGATCACCGAACCGTCGGCGATTCCCGCGAACGTCGAGCGCAGGTCGTCGGAGCCGAACTCCTCGATGACCGGTCCGGCGACGACGGCATGCGGGCCGAACGGGACGCGCGCCAGGTGATGGCCCAATTCGGTTGCCACAGCAACGGTGTCGACCACCGAGAGGCCGTCGCCGGACTGTTCGAGACCGAGCAGGCCGGCCTTGGCCAACTGCTGCCACAACTCGGCGTCGAGCGGGGCGGCGGCCGCCTCCAGTTCGGCGACGCGCCCGGGGGTGCTGATCGCCGACGCGATGTCGGCGGTGAGGGCGGTGAGGTCCGCGGTCGATTCGTCGGGGGTGAAGTCCATGATGTGTCCTGTGGTCGGCGCGCTCAGCGGCGGGAGTGGGGCAGTTTCAGTGCGGACATCGCGATGATGTCGCGCTGGACCTCGTTGGTACCGCCGCCGAAGGTCAGGATCAGCGAGGTACGTTGGAAGCGTTCGAGGCGGCCGACCAGGTGCGCGCCCGGGCTGCCCTGCCGGAGGGTGGCCGCCGGACCGACCACCTCCATCAGCAGGCGGTAGGCCTCCGTGGCGAATTCGGTGCCGAATACCTTGGTGGCGGATGCGTCGGCGGGTGACGGAGCACTGCCCGAACCCACCGCCGACGCGATCTTCCAGTTGATGAGTTTGAGGAACTCCACCTTGGCGTGGACGCGGGCCAGATTTGTACGCACCCACTGCTGGTCGATCAGTCGGGCGCCGTCGGCGACGGTGGTGTCGCGGGCCCACGCCACGGTTTCGGCCAGTGCGAGCTGAATCGGTGCGGCGCTGCACAGCGCGACACGCTCGTTGTTGAGCTGGTTGGTGATCAGCGCCCAGCCGCGGCCCTCCTCGCCGACCAGCGAACTGCGCGGCACCCGCACGTCGGAGTAGTAGGTGGCGGAGGTGTCCACCCCCGACATCGTGTGCACCACGGTGTAGTCGAAGCCGGACGCGGTCGTCGGCACGGTGAGCACCGAGATGCCGCGGTGCTTCTTCGCGCCGTCGGCGAGACCGGACTGATCGGTGCGGCAGGCGAGCCAGATGTAGTCGGCGTACGGGACCAGGCTCGTCCACATCTTCTGGCCGTTGATCACGTACTCGTCACCGTCGGTGACGGCCGTGGTGCGCAGATCGGCCAGATCGGTTCCGGCGCCGGGTTCGGAGTAGCCGATGGAGAAGTGCAGGTCACCGGCCGCGATCCTGGGCAGGAAGAACGCCTTCTGCTCGTCGGTGCCGTAGTGCATGATCGTCGGGGCCACCGAGTTGATGGTCAGGAAGGGGACCGGTGCCCCCGCCGTCGCGGCCTCGTCGGTGAAGATCAGCTGATCCATCATCGACCGGTTCTGTCCGCCGTACTCGGTCGGCCAGCCCAGCGCGAGCCAGCCGTCGTCGCCCATCCGCGACACCACGTCGAGGTAGGCGTCCCCGTACTCCCCGGCCTCGCCGCCGCCGACGAGGGCTGCCTTGCGTTCGGGGGTCATCAGATCGGCGAAATATGCCCGCAGCTCACGCCGCAGTGCTTGTTGTTCATCGGTGTAGGCGATGCGCACGACAGGGCTCCCACTCGTCCAGTTCTGAAACACGTTCTAACGTGTATGGGTACAGCCCGTCAACAGTCCGCGCCGGCGGAAGGAGTTCGATATGCGAGTCAGAGCAGACTTCGATCTGTGTGAGTCCAATGCGGTGTGTGTGGGTGTGGCACCCGACATCTTCACCCTCGATGACGACGATTACCTGCAGATACTCCACGAGGAGGTTCCGCCGGAACATGAGTCGGCGGTGCGCAGGGCGGTCGCCGGATGTCCCAAGGCCGCGCTGTTCATCGAGGAATGACCGCGCGGATCTGAGTAAACCGTTGACACTCGACTGCGATACTGTGCTAGAACAGGTTCTAGTTTCTGATCGAGAGGGTGTTGCGGGTGAGTGCGTCACTGGGAAGTGCGTCATTGGACGGGCGCGTCGCGGTCGTCACCGGAGCCGGTGGCGGCCTGGGCCGGGCCGAGGCCATCGGCCTGGCCGAACGCGGCGCGACGGTCATCGTCAACGATCTGCGCTCCTCGCTCGAGCGTAGCGACGTCGTCGACGTCATCACCGGAGCGGGTGGCCGCGCGGTGCCCGTCGCCGGCGACATCACTGATTCGGCCACGGCCACCGAGATCATGCGGACGGCGGTCGAGGACCTCGGGTCGCTCGACATCGTCGTCAACAACGCGGGCATCACCCGCGACAAGATGCTGTTCAACCTGACCGACGAGGACTGGGATCTGGTCATCGCGGTCCACCTCCGGGGCCATTTCCTGCTCACCCGCAACGCCGCCGCGCACTGGCGTGCGGTGTCCAAGCAGACCGGGGCCAAGGTCAACGGCTCTATCGTCAACACCGCATCCGAGGCGGCCCTGCTCGGCCCGCCCGCACAGGCCAACTACGGTGCGGCGAAGGCGGGAATCACCGCGTTGACCGTGTCGGCGGCCCGCGGACTGGGCCGGATCGGGGTGCGCGCCAACGCGATCTGCCCACGCGCGCGGACCCCGATGACCGCCGGGGTGTTCGGTGAGGCACCCGAGGGTTCGGTGGATCCGCTGGCGCCCGAGCATGTGGTGCGGCTGGTCAATTTCCTTTCCTCGGACGACGCCGAAAATGTCTCGGGGCAGGTCTTCGTGGTCTACGGTCCACAGGTGATGCTGATGGCGCCGCCGACCGTCGACCAGGTCTTCGCGGCGGACGGTGATGCCTGGGAGGCCGACGACCTGGCCAAGACTCTGGGCGAGCATTTCGCCGGACGAGACCCCGGCCGGATCTTCTCCGCCCTCGATTTGATCAAGTGACCCAGAATACCTCGTGAGTGATAGGTTTTCCGTGACGTGCGTGCGGGGATGAAGGAGTGCAGGTGGCCACTTTGTCGGTAGCGAAACTGACCACACCGTTGGGGGGTGTCGGCGATTTCGTCGCGTTGGCGGTGGACGCGTTCCGCGAGCTCTTTCGGCGGCCGTTCCAGTGGCGCGAGACCATCGAACAGTCATGGGCGATCGCCCGGGTCTCGATGGTACCCACGCTGTTGGTGGCGATCCCGTTCACGGTGCTGGTCAGCTTCACGCTCAACATCCTGTTGCGGGAGATCGGCGCGCAGGACCTCTCCGGTGCCGGCGCGGCGCTGGGCACCATCACCCAGATCGGCCCGATCGTCACCGTGCTGATCGTGGCCGGTGCCGGCGCGACCGCCATCTGTGCGGACCTCGGTGCCCGCACGATCCGCGAAGAGATCGACGCCATGAAGGTCCTCGGCATCAACCCGGTCCACCGGCTCGTGGTGCCGCGCGTCATCGCCTCCACCGGGGTGGCGCTGCTGCTCAACAGCCTGGTGTGCACCATCGGCATCGGTGGCGGCTTCGTGTTCTCGGTGTTCCTGCAAGACGTGAACCCGGGCGCCTTCCTCGCCAATCTCACCTTGCTCACCGGTTTCGGCGAGCTGATGATCTCGATGGTCAAGGCGGCGCTGTTCGGCCTGTTCGCCGGGCTCGTCGGCTGCTACCGCGGTCTGCATGTGAAAGGCGGCGCCAAGGGTGTCGGTGACGCGGTCAACGAGACCGTCGTCTACTCGTTCATGGCATTGTTCGTTGTCAACGTCGTGGTCACCGCGGTCGGTTTGAAGGCGACCGCAGGCTGAACCCATGGCAGATGCACACTTTCCGTACGCTGTCCGTCTTCGGGAGGCGCGCGTCGCGGCGAAACGCGCCGGTGAGGACTGGAACCAGATCGGCGACCAGGCGCTGTTCTACTGGGACAGCATCATCGCCGTACCGCGTGCGCTGCGGTTGTACAAAAAAGAGACACTCCGGCTGATCGCCGAGATCTCGATGGGCACCGGCGCACTCGCCATGATCGGCGGTACCGTCGTGGTGGTCGGCTTCCTGACCCTGTTCACCGGCGGTACGATCGCCGTCCAGGGTTACAGTTCGCTCTCCAATATCGGCGTCGAGGCGCTCACCGGGTTCTTCTCCGCGTTCATCAACGTGCGGATCGCGGTGCCGGTGATCTCCGGTATCGCGCTCGCGGCAACCATCGGGGCCGGTGCGACCGCTCAACTCGGCGCGATGCGGGTCAGCGAGGAGATCGACGCGCTCGAAGTGATGGCCATCTCGTCGATCCCGTTCCTGGTGTCCACGCGGATCGTCGCCGGGCTGGTCGCGATCATTCCGTTGTACTCGCTGGCCTCCCTCGCCTCGTTCCTGGCCAGCCGGTTCGCCACCGTGTTCATCTACGGCCAGTCACCGGGCGTGTACGACCACTATTTCGACACCTTCCTCATCCCGTCGGACATCCTGTGGTCATTTGTGCAGGCCATCGCGATGGCCGTCGCGGTGATGCTGATCCACACCTACTACGGCTACAACGCCTCGGGCGGCCCGGTCGGTGTGGGTGTGGCGGTCGGCAATGCCGTCCGTGCCTCGCTCGTGGTGGTCGTGGTGATCACGCTGCTGACGTCGCTGGCGATCTACGGTTCCGACGGCAACTTCAACCTGGCCGGGTGATGGGGCGATGAGCAGAAAACAGACGCGTGGCACCGGCGTGCGCAAGATGGCCGCCCTGATCATGGTCGGCGGTCTGACGGCCATTATCATCGGCGCTGCCGGGCAGTTCATCGGCGCGTTCGACGCCACCGAAGAGGTCACCCTGCACTCGCCGAGGGCCGGTCTGGTGATGAGCCCCGATGCGAAGGTGAAATTGCGCGGCGTGACCGTCGGGCACGTCAGGTCGGTCAGCGAACGTGACGGCCGAGCGGTACTCAAACTCGACGTCGACAAGGACCAGATGTCGGCTATTCCGGGCAACGTGACGGCCGAGATCAAATCCAACACCATCTTCGGGGCCAAGGCGGTGAACCTGTCGGTGCCGGCGGAGGGCCCGAGCGGACGACTGCACCGCGGACAGGAGATCAGCGCCGACCACGTGGTGGTCGAACTCAACACCGTCTACCAGCAGTTGGTGAACGTGCTCGCCGAACTGCAACCGGACAAGCTCAACGCCACCCTCGGGGCCGTCGACACCGCGCTGTCGGACCGGGGCGACAAGGTCGGCGCATCGATGGTCACGCTCACCTCGCTGCTGGGCAAGACCAACAGGCACCTGCCCGAACTGAACCGCATGTTCACCGAGGCGGCCACCGTCACCGACGTGTACGCCGACGTCACCGGTGACCTGATGCGCACCGTCGACAACTTCACCGTCATCGGCAACACTCTCGTCGACAACTCGGCCAACCTCGACGCGCTGCTCATCAACGCCACCGGAATGGCCAACACCGTCAACGGGGTCATCGCGCCGACCGCGAACACGCTGATCCGGGCGCTGACCGACCTGAACCCGGTGGCCAAGCTGCTGGGCTACCAGTCGCCGGGCATCACATGCTTCATCACCGCCGCGGCGTCGGCCGGCGAACTGGCCAGGCCGTACATGGGTGCCGATCCGAAATCCCCCTTCCTTAAATTGGACGCGACCATCATGCCGGGCAAGGACCCGTACCAGTACCCGTACGACCTGCCGGAGGTGCGCGGCGACGGTCCGCCGACCTGCGCGACCGGATTGAGCAACCCGTCGTCGTCGGAGCACATGAAGTTCTACGTCACCGACAACGCGAAGTACCCGTATCAACCGCGCACCAAGCCGAAAGCCGATTCGACCAAGTTGTTCCAGATCATGTTCGGGGAGCCGCCTCGTGGCTGAGTCGACCCGCACTCGAACTCCCGGGGAACGCCGGGCCCGGGCCTTCCGCGCCACCATGATCAAGCTCGGATCGTTCGTGGTGGTGATGCTGTTGGTGTTCACGGCGCTCGTGGTGGTGTTCAGCAAATACCGCTCCGGGTCGACCAACGAGTACACGGCGGTCTTCACCAGCGCCTCGGCCCTCAAGTCCGGTTCGTCGGTCGAGATCGCGGGGGTCGAGGTGGGCTCGGTGTCCGAGGTGTCGCTCGATCGCGACAACCAGGCCGTCATCAGGTTCACCGTCGGCGACACTTACCGAGTGCCGGCGTCGGTGCAGGCGCTGATCCGGTACAAGAACCTTACCGGCGACAGGTACCTGGAGCTGCGCCGCGAACCCGGGGAGACCGGGAGGGCGCTCGCCGACGGTGCGCGGATCCCGGTGCAACAGACGCAGCCCGCACTCGATCTGGACAATCTGGTCGGCGGCTTCAAACCGCTGCTGCGCACCCTTGACCCGAAGGAAGCGGACAAGCTGACCGCGTCGTTGATCCAGGTGTTCCAGGGGCAGGGCCCCGCACTGAACCATCTGCTGGAGAACACCGCGCAGTTCACCGATTCCCTGGCCGACCGCGACCAGCTGATCGGGGATGTGATCGACAACCTGAACACGATGATCGGCACCGTCGAGGACGACAAAAAGGGCTTCGACACCAGCGTCGACCTGTTGCAACAACTGGTCACCGGGCTGTCGTCCCAGCGCGAGGTGATCGGCGACGCGCTCACCCAGACCTCCCGGCTCACCAACGGGATGGCGGACCTGCTCAGCACCACCCGGCCCGACCTGCAGAAGGTGGTGCACAACACCGGCCGGGTCTCGGAGGAGGTGCTGAAGGCCGAACCGTATCTGCGCGATGTGCTCACCAGGCTGCCCGAGGACTACAAGAAGCTGTCCAACCTGGGCAGTTATGGTGCGTGGCTGCAGATCTACTTCTGCCGGATCCGGTTGCTGATCGGCGGCCCCGGCGACACGCAAATCTACTTCACGGCCATCGATATGCTCGGCGACCGGACCCAGGCGCACGGGAGGTGCGCGCTGCGATGACGGAAAACAACAAGCGCGAGGGTCTGTTCACCGCGCACCGATCCGAATCCGACGACGCCGATGTGGCCCGCGTGCACAAGCGCGGCGGCCGCGGCCGGGCCGCAGTAGGCGCGATCGGCATCATCGTCGTGACGCTCGTGGTGGTGTCCGCGATGCAGATGGACAAACTGCCCTACCTGTCGCCGGTGAGTACCTACAGTGCCTACTTCGACGACGCCGGCGGCCTGAGCAACGGCGATGTGGTGATGGTGTCGGGCGTGGAGGTCGGTGCCGTCGAAGGCATCGCACTGGCCAAGACCGGCAACGGCACCAAGGTCAAGGTGTCGTTCCGGATGAAGGACGACGTGGTGGTCGGCAACCAGTCGCAGGCCGCGATCAAGACCGAAACCGTACTCGGGCGCCGCAATCTGACGATCATCCCGCACGGCGGCGACCTCCTACGGCCCGGCGACACGATCCCGATCGGGCAGACATCCGCGCCGTACTCGCTGCAGGACGCGCTCGACACGACGTCGGCCAAGCTGCAAGACACCGATACCGACCAGCTCAACGAGGCGCTGCGCACCCTCACCGAGACATTTGCCGAGACCCCGGCGCAGGTGCGCGGCGCGGTCGACGGTGTCGCGCGGCTGTCCAAGGCGGTCAACGACCGCGACACCGCGCTGCGGCAACTGCTCACCAAGGCCGACAGCGTCTCGTCGGTGGTGGCGACCCGCAACAAGCAGATCGACACCCTGCTGATCGACGCGAACAGCCTCCTCGGCGAGGTGCAGATCCGGCGGGCGGCCCTGGGCCGGCTGATCACCGGGACCCGAGATCTGACCCGGCAGTTGAGCGGATTCATCGCCGACAACAACGAACAGCTCAAGCCCGTGCAGGAAAAGCTGCGGCGGGTGCTGACGATCCTCACCGACAAGGAGAAGGACCTGAAGCAGACGATCGACAGGCTCGGCCCGTACGCCAACTCGCTCGGTGAGGCCGTCGCGTCGGGACCGAACTTCGACTCGCTCGTGGGCATCCCCACCTTCGGTGACTACACCTCGGTGTTCATGAAGGTGCTGCAACGCAAATACCCGCAGGCCTTCGACAGTTTCCTGAAGTACACGCAGTTCCCGCCGCTGCCGTCGAACTGGACTCTGGCGCCGCCGAAGGGCAGTGACCCGCCGCGCCCGGCGGCTCCGTCACCGACCTACCCGACGCCCGCCCCGCCGACCGACACCGCCACGAGCGAGCCACCGGCCGCCACGATGAGCCCACGGCAGGGAGGCTGACGATGATGAGCATCAATACGCGGGTCGTCGTCAGGATCGTGGCGATCGCGGTGGCGGTGGCCGCGGTCGCGGTGATCGCGCTCGGCGGATACCGATGGTTCAAGGCGGCCACCACCAACACCTACACCGCCTATTTCCCGGTGGCGTCCGGTCTCTACAAGGGTGATCCGGTGCGCGTGCTCGGTGTCAATGCGGGCACCGTCGACGCCATCACACCACGCCGGGGCGATGTGAAGGTGGTGCTGCGGGTCGACAAGGACATCGACATCCCGAAGGACGTGACTGCGGTCATCGTCGCCCAGAGCCTGGTGACCGGCAGGTTCGTCCAGCTCACCCCGGTGTACGAGTCCGGGGACAGGTTGGCCGACAACGAGGTGATCCCGATGGAACGCACCGCGGTCCCGATGGAATGGGACGACATCAAGGCGCAGCTGACCAGACTGAGCGAGTCGCTCGGACCGCAGACCGACGGTGCGGCCGACGGACCGGTCGATCGGGGAGCGGCCGCGGAGGCGGTGGAGGTGCTGAACGAGAACCTGTCCGGCAACGGCCAGGCCGTCCGGCGGTCGATCACCGAGATGTCCGACCTGATGGGCACCCTGTCGGCGAGCCGCGGCGACCTGTTCAGCACGGTGCGCAACCTGCAGAAACTGACCGAGGCACTGTCGCAGAGCCATGAGGAACTCGTGCAGTTCAACGGCCGGATCGCGTCGGTGAGCCAGGTGCTGTCGGCCAACGCCACCGAACTCGGCGAGGCGCTGCACGGGCTCAACTCGGCTGTCACCGACGTGCAGGCGTTCATCGACCGCAACGGCACCGAACTCACCGAGTCGGTGAGCAAACTGGCCGACGTCACCAAGATCGTCGCCGACAAGGACGAACAATTGCGCGGACTGCTGCATTCGGCACCCAACCAACTGGCCAACTTCCAGAACATCTACAACCCGCTGACCGGATCGTTGTCGGGGGTGTTCGGTCTGGGGATGGGTGCCAACCTGATCACCCTGCTGTGCGGCACCATGGATTCCGCCGCACGGCCGGGCACCGGGGAGGCCGATGTCGAACATTGTGTCGACGTGCTGGCGCCGGTGCTGTCGTCGATCTCGATGAACTATCCACCGTTCCTGATGAATCCGGTGTCGGCGGCCACCGCCACACCGAATCAGATCGTGTATCAGAACAACGATGTGAAGGCGCGCGCCAAGGCCGGGGTGAACCGGCTGGACCAGCAGACGCGCAAACACAATCGGGGCAGTCCGCTGGCCGATCTGCTCGTACCGTTCGGGGCGGCGGGATGAGCGCGCGCGCGATCGCCGCCACCGCGCTCGCACTGACGGTCGCGGCCACGGCGGCGGGATGTTCGTTCGACGGGGTCGGTTCGTTGCCGGTGCCCGGCGCCGAGGGCACCGACGCGGGCTCGTACACCATCAGCGCGGTCGTGCCGTCGGCGTCGGGGCTGGTCAACAACGCCCCGGTGCACCTGGACGACTCCACCGTCGGCAGCATCGGCACGATGAGGGTCGCCGACGACTGGAACGCCGAACTCACGATCCGGCTCAATCGCGGGGTGAAGGTGCCCCGGGGATCGCATGTGATGGTGGCGATGACCAGCGTCCTGGGGTCCTCTCACCTGGAGATCGTGCAGCCCGACAGACCCGCGGGCGGATACTTGACGGCGGGGGAGCGGATTCCGCTCACCAAATGCCCCGAACAGGCCAACATCATCACCGACCCGTCGGTGCCGCAGGTTCCCGACATCAACGTCGCTCAGCAGGTGGCGATGTGTTCGTACCCGTCCACCGAGCAGGTGCTCAGCTCGCTGTCGGTGGTGCTCAACGGCGGTGGGCTCAGCCAGCTCGGCGACATCGTGCACGAGATGAGCGCCATGCTCGGTGACCGGGGGGCGGCGCTGAGCAAGCTGATCCCGCGCCTGGACCGGTTGGTGGGCGAGCTGGACGGGCAGCGTGAGAACATCATCGCCGCCACGCAGGGGCTGGACCGGCTGGCGTCGGCGGTCAACGACCAGTCACCCACCCTGCGCCAGGCGCTGCGCGACAGCCCGAAGATCCTGCGACTGCTCACCGATCAGCGGCAGCATTTCACCGACACCCTCGGCGCGATGGCGACGCTGTCGAACACCGCCAACCGGATCCTCAAGGCCAACAGTGACGACATCACGACCATCGTCGGCAATCTCGAACCGGCGATCGACCAACTGCAGCGGACCGGTCCGGCCCTGACGCAGTCCCTGAACATTCTGCTGACCTTCCCGTTCTATGAGCCGACGATCCCCACGATCATCAAGGGCGACTATGTCAATTCCGATCTCGTGCTGGACCTGACACCCTCGCGCCTGAACAAGTCGATGTTCGCCACGGCCAGATTCATCGGGCCCGAAGGCATGGTGGGCACACCGGCCTCCGGCGCCAAACGAGGCCTGAACCCGTTCACCGCTCCGCTGGATCGGGGTGAGGGCTGATGCGGATCACCCGTTTCGTTCGTACCCAGTTGATCATCTTCGCCGTCGTGACCGTGATCGCCGTCGTGTCGATGGCGATCTACTACATCCGGATACCGTCGATGTTCGGTGTCGGCAGCTACCGGGTGACGCTCAATCTGCCCACCACCGGCGGTCTCTATCAGAACGCCAATGTCGCATATCGCGGTGTCAATGTCGGCAAGGTCACGTCGGTGCGGCTGACCAGCGAGGGCGTGGCCGCGACCCTCGTCATCGACAGCGACGCCAAGATCCCGGAGACGATGCCCGCCGCGGTGCGCAGCATGTCGGCGATCGGCGAACAGTACGTCGCGTTCGCCCCCGCGAAGACCGAGAACGGCGCCCGCGATACGTCCGGGCAGGAGCCGGGAACGGGCAATCTGCGTGACGGATCGGTGGTGACCAGCGACGACGTGCCGGTGGAGATCTCGGCGATGCTCGATCAGGCGGACGCGCTGCTCGACAACATCGGCAGCAGCGAGTTGCGGACGCTGATCGACGAGTCGTTCACCGCCTTCAACGGCACCGGCGAACAACTCCAGCGGCTGCTCGATTCGATGACGCTGTTCGTCGACGAGGCCGACAAGAACTCGCAGCCGATCGTCGATCTCATCGACCAGACCGGTCCGCTGCTGCGGACCCAGTCACGCACCACCGACCAGATCCGGGCCTGGACCCGCGACGTCACCGTGGTCACCGACCGTGTGCGGGCGAGCCGACCGGAGATCACCGAGATCCTGCGCCACGGCCCGGGTGTGGCCGATCAGAGCCGACAACTGTTCGCCTCACTGGACCAGTCGTACCCGCTGCTGGTGTCCAACCTCGGCGTGATCGCGCGTACCCAGGCCGTGTATCTGCCCAATATGCGCCAGATTGTGACGATCTACCCGCGCCTCATGGGGTCGCTGATCACCGCGCTGAACACCGGATCCACCCGATACGGCGCCAACGTGAACTTCGCGCTGGGTTTTCAGGATCGTCCGCCGTGCACCATCGGCTACCTGCCGAAGGACCAGTGGCGGTTCTCGTCGGAGCAGGTGGCGCGCGAACTGCCCTCGGGCATGCTGTGCCGGGTACCGCAGAACTCCAACCTGGCGGTGCGCGGAGCGCGTAACTATCCGTGCGTCGAGTTCCCGGGTCGGCGTGCGCCGACGCCGGCCGAATGCCGGACCGGCTACACACCGGCCCCCGGCAGCAACGACGCCTTCCGTAGCAGCGACATCAAGATCGGTCCGGCGTCGGTGCAGGGTGAGGTGGTGCCGGGCACGCCGTCGAACACGTCCGATGAGCCGGCCGTTTACACCACCGCCTACGATCCGGTGTCAGGGGATTTCATCGGCCCGGACGGTAAGACGTACAACGCGGGAACGGGACAGCAGAAGCCAGGAGGAAGCGCCGCCACATGGCAGAGCCTGATCAGCCGGACAGTGAATCCGTGACGCCGCCGGCATCGGAATCCGTGACGCCGCCGGCATCGGAATCCGTGACGCCGCAGGCATCGCCGGTGCGTCCTGTCCGCAGTGCTCCGCTGCGTCGGGGTGCGAAGAAGCGGCCGCCGGTGCCGACGGCCCGCCCCGGGGAGCGGGATTCGACCGATTCCCCGGATACGGCCGAGGCACCCGACGCGGCAGATGCCACCGATGCGACGGACGCCACCGATGTTGCCGGCGTCTTGGAAACGACCGACGCGCCCGAATCCGACAATGCCGAAGAAGACAAGGCCGAGCCGGGTAAGGCCGAGCCGGACAAGGCCGAGCCGGACAAGGCCGAAGAAGACACGGCCGAAGAAGCGGACGGTGCCGGCGCGGAGCCGACGGCGGCACAGCCCGGCGCCGTGGAGCCCGAACCCTCCGAGGTGGAGCGTTCTCTCGGCTACCGGGAACGCCGCCGGGGCCGGACCCGGCCGTCGCCACCGGCCGGGGCGAGCGCGCCGGTCGCCTTCCGCGGCCGGCGGATCGCGCCTGTGCGCGCGATCGTCGTGGCATCGGCCGTGGCCGTCATCGTGGCCTGCACGGTCGTGGCGGTGGTCGCGGGTCTGGGCATCGAGCGCCAGAACACCAAGGACCGGCTGCGTGCGGAATATTCGGACTTCGCCTCGCAGGTCATCGTCAATCTCACCAGCTTCAGCCCGAAGACCACCGACAACGCGCTCAGAACGCTCGAGCGGCAGACCAGCGGGCGCGCCAAGACACAGATCTCCGAATCCATCGAGCAGGTGACGAGCCTGGTCAAGTCCACCAACGTGGAAACCCGGACCACCGTGCTGTCGTCGGCTGTCACCAAGGCCACCGACGACGAGGGGTCGGTGATCATGGTGTACGGCTGGGAACAACGATCCCTCGACGGCAAGACCGAACCGGAGTATCAGACCTTCCGCTGGCGCGTCGACGTGACGCGGATCAACGGCGAACTCAAGATGACCAACTTCGAATGGGTGACCTAGATGGCCGATGAGTCGACTCTGACCGAGCGGCTGGGCCTCGACGGTCGGTCCGGCCGGGTGATCGCCGCGGTACTGGCGTTGTTGCTGGTGGTATCGGCGGCCGCGGCCGTGGTGCTGGGCGTGCGTTTTCTGGGGGTTCGTGCCGAGGAGCAGGCACGCGACTCGGCACTGTCGGCGGCCAGAGACTATGTGACCACGATGTTCGGGTACACGCCGGACAATGTTGCCGAACATGTCGAACGGTCGAAGAAGATGGTGACCGGGGATGCCCGGGCGCAGTACGAGAAGATCATCGCCGACACCGATCTGGTTGCCCAGGTGGGCAAACAGAGGATCATCTCGGAGGTGATCATCCAGGATGCGGGAGTGGTCACCAACACCCGCGACACCGCGACGGTGCTGCTGTTCATCAACCAGTCGGTCACCCGCGGCGGCAACGAACTGGTGCAGATCAATCCGAGTCGGCTCACCTACTCGATGCGAAAGGACGACGGGAGGTGGCTGATCAATTCGATCGACGTCATCACCGACGACTCCTTCCGCGGCAAGGTGCAGGTGACATCGTCGGTACCATCCGGCGCCACCCCCATCCCCGGACTGAGCGCCGCCCCGACAACAGAGGCGACACCGGGCGGGTCCACCCCGGCTCAACCCAGTACGTCGGCCCCACCCAGTACGTCGGCCCAGCCCAGTACATCCGGGGAAGTCCCGTCCCCCGTTGGGTGACCGGCCGCGTTCGACCACCGCAGAGGCCACTACTACGATGGTCCGGGTGCCGCCCCGTCAACGATTGACTCCCGAGGAACGTCGATCGTTCCTGCTCGATGTGGGCGTGCGGGTGTTCAGCGAGCGGCCGTTCGAGGAGACCTCGATGGAGGACATCGCCACCGAGGCGGGGGTGTCGCGACGCCTCCTGTACCACTACTTTCCCACCAAGGCCGAATACTTCGGGGCGATCTGGCAGCGCGTGCATGTGCACCTGCGTCAGGTGGTGAGCGCCGCGGAGGCGCCGACGGTGCGTGACCGGGTGGAGGCGGCGCTGGTGGCCTACATCGATTTCTTCCAGGAGCATCTGCCGTTGGTGTTGATCTCCAACCGCAGTTCGATCGCGTCCGATCCCGCCGTGCGCAATCCGGTCAACCAGAACTTTGATGCGTTGTGCGCGGGATTTCTCGACGCGGCCGGTGTGTGCGACGAGGGCCGGGCGGCCGCCGAGGTCGGCTTCGCCGGCTGGATCGTGTACGTGCGGGAGGTGGCGTTGGCCGCGCTGGTCGACGGGCGGATCTCGCTGTCGGCCTGTCACGAGATGTGTATGGGCGTGCTCGACGCGGCGGTCGGCACCCAGGTCGATCTGCGGGTGCCGCCGAGGGATGCACTCTGTTCTCGTGCCCCCGTTTCTCCCGGCACGGCTTCTCACGCCACGTCGGCGGCCACGGGTGAAGTGAGCGTGTAGTCGCCCGAGCGGGCCACCTCCTGGATCACCGAGCACAGGTGTGCGAAGTACCGCTGCACCTGGTGCTGCGCGTACGGCGTTCCCGGAGTCTGGCTGCCGAGGTAGAGGCGGCGGTGGTCACGATTGATCCAGAGGGAGGCATTCGCGGTGCGCCCCTCACCGGTGAAGATGACGCCCTGTTCGTAGCCGGTGTTCCCGGCGGCGGGGAACCTCCGGAAGTCGATGTACGAAAGAAGATTCGGTGTCGACGCCAATGAGGCCGGTGTGGCCCCGGCCGCGATCAGTGCGCCGAACGCGGCCTGTACCGGAACTCCGGCAAGCGGTTTGGCCGCCTGGTAGCCGGTGTCGGCGGCGGCGAGAAGTTCGGTGAACGTGGCGGCGCCCGAGATCGGGAACGTGACTGGTGCGAACGCCGCGAACCACCCCTGCGCGGAGGCGAATCGCGGTGCGGCCGACCTCGTGTTGAACACGGTCATGCCGTAATAGTCGGTGCGCCCGGCCAGCTCGGCGTCGGTCGCGGCAAGCGCCGCGTAGATTCCGGTGAGAAGGCGTGATCCCGCGCTGCGGCAAGCCGATTCGAAACGGCCGATGTCCTCGCCGGTGAGGATGGTGACCTCGATCGGTACGACGGGTGCCGTTTCACCCGGGGCCAGCCCCAGATCGAGTGGGAATGTCGGCAATGAGCGGTCGTTGTCGGCGAAAACCTTTGTCAGCCTGTCCAACTCGTCGGAGCCGGACAGGTGATGGGCCGCCAGCGCGGCCTCGGCCCCGGCGTAGTCGAGGTATCCGCCTGCGTCCCGGGTGCCGGCCCCGTCGGTTGCGGGCCCGGTGTCCGCGCCCTGGCGGGACCCACCGAGCTCGGTGTAGACATCGATGATCTCGGTGAGCGCGAATGCCTGTGAGGCACCGTCGGACAAGGCGTGATCACAGCCGAAGAACAGGGTGAAGCTGCCGGGTCTGCGGAGGGCGCCGAACGCGAAGCCCGGGTAGGAGGTACTGATGGCTTCGGCGCTGAATCTGCCGGCGATGTGCTGTTGGAACTGTTCGTCGGTGTCGATCTCTTCGACCGCGTGCACGGCGAAGGAGACGTCGTCGGCGTCGACGAGGTGCGCGGCTACGTGCCGGTCGTCGGTCTCGAACCAGGTGCGCAACGCGCTGTGCCTGCGGACGAAGATGTCGAGTGCCCGCGTCATCCGCTGCTCATCGAGGTCGCCGTCAACCTCGGTGCCCGACCCCAGGTAGGCGTGGTGCGGGGTGCCCGCGGTGCGGGCGGCGGCGCAGCCGCGAACGTGGTTCTCCACGAGAAATGTCAGCGGGCCCGTGTAGACGGGGGCCTGTCCGGCGGCGGCAGAGGAGGTTGCGGTGGGCAGCCAGCTCAGTGCCTGGCCGGGCCGAGGGGCGAATGATTCCATAGCGGTGATTCTCAACGAGGACTCCTTGGGTGAGGGAATGCGCGGTGCGGGACGGGAGGAAAGGTGCCGGTCAGGCGGGAAGTCGGTGCGCGGTGAGGCTGTCCAGGCGCAGCCCCATGCCGTCGGTGGTCACCCGCGAGATGATCGACACCGCGGTGTCGACGAAGTCGCTGATCGCGGTCGCGGCCGCGCGGTTGCCCGGGTGCCGGGTGGATACGGTGATCCCGTCGGGGGATCGGGCCACCCACAGGTACACCTCCCGGTCCGATTCGGTCCGGCCGCGCACTGTCCGGGCCTTCATCAGGGGCCAGTCGGCAGCCCCGGGAACGTACCGGACATCAAGATAGGAGATGACGAACTCGGGCACCGCCGAGCAGCCGATCAGTTCGGCGATCCGCGGGTAGGGGTAGCGCGAGACGGCCTTGGCCGCCTCGATCGCGAGTACTGTCACATCCATTGCCTCGGCGAATGTCTCGGCCGAATCCAGGTCGATGTCGAGGGGACCGAGGCCGACGAACCAGCCGATTGCATCGACGTACTCGGGTCGGTGCCGGGTGTGCATCGGCATCGCCGCCCGCATCCGCCGCTCACCGGTCACCGCCCGGTGGGCCAGCGCCAGTGCCGTGATGACCGTGGTCTGCATGGAATGGCCGGCCGCGCGGCAGAGCTGGTTCACCTCGGCGGCCGAGTCCGCAGTCATCACGAATTCCGACCGTCCGGGCTGTGCGGCGGTGTCGTGTTCGTCCGGCATGCCCAGGTGTGGTTGTGCCGACGCCAGACCGAAGGCGGGGAACTGCCACCCCGATGCGGCCAGAAAGCCGCGCCAGTGGGTGACGGCCGGGTGCATCGGGGTCAGTTCGGCACCCATTGTGTGGTCGTGGACCCCGTAGTCGAGGTGACTTCCGGTGCCTGGCAGGGCGGCGTCGGTGCCGTCGGCCTCGGCGAGGTAGAGGCTGCGGATCTCGTGCATCGCGACCAGCAGCGAATACGCGTCGACGACACAGTGGTCGGCGGCGAGCACCACCGCGAAGCGGCCCGGGCCGCCGGCCCCCGCTTCCAGGTCGGTGATGGTGACCGTGCGGTAGTGGGGCCACACCAGCGGTGACAGATCGCGGTCGAACAGGCGTGCCAGATGCGGTCCGATCGCCTCCTCGGTCAGTCTGCCGACGGCGTGCGAACCGATCGCGACCGCTTCGGCCGGGTGGGTGTGGCGGCGGGACAGGCGCCCGGTATGCGTGTCCGGACCGGGGAGACAGCCGCCGGGGCCGACGGGGGAACTGTCCACCACGACGGTGCTGCGCAGTACCTCGTGTCGTGCGGTCCACAGCCGCAGGGTGGTTTCGAACGCGACGGGATCGTAGCGGCGGTCGATCTCGAAGACCGATCCCAGCCATGAGTTTCCGGCCTCGTCGCCCACGCTGCGCCGCAGGTGCAGATCGTGGTCAAAGGTGGCCGGACGAAGGTCGATCGCCCATTCCGATTCGGGCGTCACAGTGTACGGGGACCATTCGGTGACGGTTCCGGCGGGCAGCGGATAGTCCGACAATTCGGTGAATTTCATTGCAGTGATGAGACTTTCCGGTCGGTAGTGATTCGGTGCGGGTGACGTCGGCAGTGACGCCGCGAGGAGATGGCTCGGGCGTCGCCGTCGGCGCACCTGCGAGACCCTGTGTCGGGGTGCCGGGAAGATCCGCGACGAATAGTAAGCAGAGACACCCGAGTGACACCAGCGCTATCCGACAGTGTTGTTCGTCACCCTTACGAGTTCGTCGAGTGCGATTTACGCCGAAAATCCCGTATCCGCCAGTGACATTCGTGTTACGTCGAGGTTAGAAGGGGTCGAGATTTCGCCTAATCACCCAGGTGGTGAGGTGTGAGCCATCCGGGTCCGAATACCTGCCCGGGCTGTCCGCCGGTGACTTCGGCAAGACCCGAAAGGACCAAAAGACCCTTGCTAGATTGCGGATATCGAAGAACGCGCCTACCTTGGTCACCGTGTCGGGGGACGTGGTGGTCCTGCAACTGTGGTGCGGTGTCATCGAAATGATGCACCGTGTCCTGATGAAAGGATAATCATGTCTCATACCAGGGCGGCGGGATCGCCGCCGGCGATCGAGGCCTCCGGTCTCACCAAGATGTTCGGTAGGGCCGAAAAGCGCACCACAGCAGTCGATCATGTCGATCTGGTGGTGCCCGCCGGAGGTGTCTACGCGGTACTGGGAACCAACGGTGCGGGCAAGACCACCACGGTCCGAATGCTCGCCACGTTGCTGCGTCCGGACGCCGGCAGCGCCCGTATCTTCGGTGCCGACGTCGTGCGCCGGGCCACGTCGGTGCGGGCGATGATCGGAGTCACCGGACAGTACGCGTCGGTGGACGAAGATCTCACCGCCACAGAGAATCTCGTGGTTTTCGGGCGGCTGGTGGGCGCATCCAGGAGCGCCGCCCGCGCCCGCGCGCACGAACTGCTCGAAGAGTTCGGCCTCACCGGCGCGGCGGACCGCCCGATCCGGCAGTTCTCCGGCGGAATGCGCCGCCGGCTCGACTTGGCCGCGTCGATGATCACCCGTCCGCGGCTGCTGTTCCTCGACGAACCGACCACCGGTCTGGACCCGCGCACCCGCGCCCAGATGTGGAACACCGTAAGAAGATTGGTCTCCGACGGTTCCACCGTCCTGCTGACCACCCAATACCTCGACGAGGCGGACGAACTCGCCGACCACGTCGCGGTCATGGATCGCGGCAAGGTAGTCGCCGACGGCACCACCGACGAACTCAAGGCCAAGGTCGGCGACACCCGCGCGGTGATCGGTATCGCCGACGCCGACAGGCTCGCCGACGCCGGTGCGGTCTGCTCGGCGTTCGCCTCGGCCGAAGTGATCGTCGCCGACCCCGATCTGCGGGTGGTGGTGCCCATGCCCGATGTCGACAGACTTCCGGAACTCCTTCTCGCGCTGCGTGAGCGTTCCATCGCCTTCACCGCCGTCAACGTGGAGAAGCCGAGTCTGGACGAGGTCTTCTTCGAACTGACCGACGGCGGATCCGGAACGGGGGAGGCGGCGTGAACGCCCCGGTACCGGGGCCCGTCACCGGCGACATCGACGCCGCGGCCGTCCGGGCCGCCGCCGACAGGAACGACACGCGCACACCCGCCGCCGACGACAACCCGATGGTCCCCGTGCCGCACAGCGAACCGCAGAACGACGAGTATGTGTTGCCGCCCAACCGGATCAGAGTGGGCGCCGCCATCTCACAATCACTGACGATGACCGGTCGCGGCCTGCTGAAGATCAAACACAACCCGCAGCAACTGTTCGACGTCATCATCCTGCCGATCGTCTTCACCGTCATGTTCTCCACCATCTTCGGTGGGGCGATCGCCGGGAACGTGACAAACTATCTGCCCCTGCTGATTCCGGGACTACTCGTCCAGGTCACCGTCGCCGCGTCGGTGATCACCGGCGTCCAGCTGCGCGAAGACCTCGGCAAAGGTGTGTTCGACAGATTCAAATCACTGCCCATCGCCCGGATCGCCCCACTCGCCGGGGCGCTGCTGGCCAACGCCGTCCGCTACGTCGTGGCCACCGTCATCACCGTCTGCGTCGGGCTGGCGATGGGTTACCGGCCCGGCAGCGCACCCGGCCTCATCGCCGCCTGCGGTCTTGTGGTGCTCGTCGCCTTCACCCTCAGCTGGATCTTCGCGCTATTGGGCGTGCTGCTCGACAAAGCCTCTACCGTGCAAGGCATCTCGATGCTCGTGATGATGCCCATCACCTTCGTCTCCAACGCCCTGGTCCCCGTCGAATCGATGCCCGGATGGATGCAGGCATGTGCGTCGGCCAACCCCGTCTCCCACCTGGTCACCGCCGCCCGGCAACTCGCCGACAACGGATCGGCCGGCATCGAAATCATCTACACGCTCGCCGGTGCGCTCGCGGTGCTCGCGATCTGCGTACCCGTCACCCTGCGAACCTACATGCGGAGGACCTGATGGTTGCCACCGTACCCGAAGACCCGGCCATCGAAGCACCGGCCACCGAAAACCCGGCCGGCCACGCGCCCGCGTCCGAACCCGCCGCACCGCAACCGGCGCGCCCGCGCCTGTCGGTGGTGGTGCCCACCTACAACGAAGCCGGCGTCATCGGCGAATGCCTGACCAGGCTCACCGCGCAAGCAGACCACATCGCCGAAATCATCGTGGTGGACAACAACTCCACCGACGATGGCATGCGCATCGTCGGCGACATCAGCATCCGGCACCCGACGGTCCGGATCGTCCACGAGCGCGAACAGGGCCTCGTATACGCCCGCAACACCGGCCTCGACGCCGCCACCGGCGATATCATCGCCCGCATCGACGCCGACACCCGAGTACCCGAACACTGGGCCCGCACCATTGTCGACTTCTTCGCAGCCGACACCGGCGACGAATGGGCGGCACTATGCGGACGCGGTGAGGCATACGGGATTCCGTACTCCGGAAGGTTCGACCGATGGAAGATCGCACTGCACCCGCTCTCCCGTGGCAAAGCCACCACCCCGGCACACCCATCCGAACCCGGCGACGTCCCGGTCCTGTACGGATCCAACATGATCCTGCGCCGCGACACCTGGCAAACGATCCGCACCCGGGTCAGCATGCGCCGCGACGTATTCGAAGACGTCGACATGGGCCTGTGCGTCCGCGAAACCGGCGGCCGCAACGCCTTCCTCGCCTCCATCACCGTCGGGGTCTCACCCCGGCGGATGGAGACCGGGATCGGCTCATTCGTCCGATACATGTCCTGCCTGCCGCGGACCTTCCTGCTGCACAGACAATTCGGACTCGCACTCGGTGCGGCCGCGGTGTACCTACCGGCAATCACCGTGCTGCACACCGGCCGACTGCTCCTGCTCCGCAGCTACGACGCCGAATCGGGCACGTTCTCGTTGACCAACGTCCTGCGCGAGCGAACAGACCGAATCATGCCGTGACATGGCGCCCCCTCGCAGGCTCGGGGATCGCGGGTCCGGCGGGCCGGGAGTCGTGTTCTTCCCTCCTCGTTCGCGCGGGCTCGTTCCTCACCCGGCTCACTCGTCAGTCCAGAACACGACGGCCCGCCGTGACATGGCGCCCCCTCGCAGGCTCGGGGATCGCGGGTCCGGCGGGCCGGGAGTCGTGTTCTTCCCTCCTCGTTCGCGCGGGCTCGTTCCTCACCCGGCTCACCCGTCAGTACCGTGCTCGATGATGTTTGCCGCCGTGGTCACCGCCTCGGCGGGGGAGATGAGATCGTGAGACAGCTTCCGGGCGGCTCGGCGTGCCTCATCGGACAGTACTGTCCGGACCGCCTCGGTCAGCGCGGGTGCGGTGACCCGCGACATCGGAAGGGACGCACCGACATGCACACCGGTCAGCGCCCGGCCCCAGATCGGTTGGTCGGCGCCCACCCAGGTCACCACCGTCGGCAGACCCGCCCGCAGCCCGGCGGCCACCGACCCGGCACCGCCGTGATGAATCGCCGCCCGGCACAAGGGAAGAATCGTGTCGTGATCGACATGGCCGACGAGCCGAACCCGGTCCGGTGGTACGTCCGCACCATCCATGAATCCGCTCCAGCCGCCGGCCACGAGCAGCCGGATATCCAGTGTCCGTGCCGTTTCGGTGAGAGCGGCGGCCAGCGCCTGCGGATCATTGGGCAGCATACTGCCGAATCCGGCGTACACCGGTGCCGGGCCGTCGGCGATCCACCTCAGCAGATCGGTCGGCGCCTCATCACCGACTCCGGAGCGTTGCGCAGCAGCAAGATTCAGAAACCCGGTGAACGGTCGCCGGGCGCCCCACTGCTGCGCCAGACCCGGAAACAGCGCGGGATCGTAGGCCTGGATCTCCGGGACACCGGTACGGGCGATCTGCGTGGCATAGGGTACCGACGCCCGCGGCAGACCGAGTTCATCGGTCAGTCGCTGCTCGGCGCGGCGACCGGCCTGCCAGAGGATCTGCTCGCCGACAACCCAACTGGCCTCGGCGACCACCCCCGGCACGTCGATGCCCAGGTGGGCCAGCGGCGACACCTGCCGGTTGCGTCGGATCGGGCAGTAGTGCAGCGGGAAGTGCACGATGCCACGAACCTGCGACACATTGTGGGCGCGTTCCTGCCCGGCGCTGCCCGCGACGACAGCGTCGGCGCCCTCGGTGAGGTCGAGCAACTGCTGTGCCATTGCGCGCCCACCACGCAGCGTGATCTCGGAGATGGCCCGTACCCGGCGCAGGGGATTGCGCGATTTGAGTTCGGAACGGATCAGATCGGAATCGAGCAACTCGCGGGTGCTGTCGCCGTACGGATGGGCGGGCAGGCCGGCGCCGGT
The DNA here is from genome assembly GCF_025273675.1 of Gordonia pseudamarae. NCBI lineage: Bacteria > Bacillati > Actinomycetota > Actinomycetes > Mycobacteriales > Gordoniaceae > Gordonia > Gordonia pseudamarae. The sequence goes on from NZ_CP045809.1 coordinate 798,202, forward strand.
GCTGAACCCCACCAGATCCGGCGGCACCGCCATCACGACATCGTGTCCGCGCGAACGCAGTTCGGTGCCGAGGGCGACCGCGGGCTGAACATCACCGCGGCTGCCGCCCATCGCCATCACGATTCTCATACAGACCTTTCGTCCTCCGGGCCGCGACCGTATGGGGCACGACAGGATCGGGCCCGATCCTTCTGGTTCGGATCCTTCTGGGTCAGATCCTTCTGGGGCGCAAGTGTAGAGACGATAACCGGATTTGGCTCGGTGCGAGGCGGTGTGCGATGAGAATCACCATGGCGGTCAACGGAACACGTGGCGACATACAGCCCGCCGTGATCCTGGCGGGTGCGCTCGCCGCCCGCGGACATGACGTGCGGGTCGGAGTGCCGCCCAACCTGATCGGACTCGCGGCCCATCTCGGGGTGCCCGCCCGGGCATTCGGCTACGACACCCGCGCCCACCTGGAAGAGGTGCGCCGGGTACGAAACGAGGCCGGCCGCAACCCGCTTCGCCGGGTACAGGCTGTTGCGGCGGTCAATCGCACCGGCTGGTCCGACAGCGTCGACGACCTGGCCGACCTGACCGCCGGTGCCGACGCGATCATCACCGGATTCACCACCGAGGCGATCGCGTTGCCGTTCGCCGAAGCACTCCGGATACCGCTGATCAGCCTGCACCACGCGCCGGTACGCGCCAACGCCCGGGTGGGGCCCCTGCCGCAACTGCCCGGCGCGCTCGGCGGCCCGCTGGTGCCCGCGCAGTGGGCGGCGGCCGAACAACTCATGCGGCTGGCCACCCGCGGGCAGGAGGCCGCATTGCGCGCCCGGCTGGGGGTCCGGCCGGCCGGTGCGCCGCTGGCCGGGCTGATCGCCGGAAATGCCGGCATCGAGATCCAGGCCTACGACCCGATGTTCGCGATCACCGGCGACAGTCGATGGGATGCCTCGCCGCGGCCACGCCCGGTGGTCGGCTTCATCGACCTCGCCGTCCGCCACTCCGGCCCCGATCCGGCGCTCGATGCCTGGCTCGAGGCGGGCGGGCCACCGGTGTACTTCGGGTTCGGCAGCATGCCCATCCGCGACAGTCAGTCCACGGTCAGCGCGATGGTCCGCGCGGCCCGCCGGATCGGCCGTCGGGCCTTGATCTGCGCGGGCTGGAGCGGGCCGCCCGAGAACGTGCCGTCGGGCGCCGACGTGTACTTCGCCGAGACCGTCGACCACCATTCGGTCCTGTCCCGGTGCGCGGCCGCCGTCCACCACGGCGGCGCCGGGACCACGGCGGCCGCGCTGCGTCACGGGGTTCCGTCGGTGGTGTGCTGGTTCGGCGCCGACCAGCCGTTCTGGGGTGCGCAACTGCGCCGCGTCGGCGCCGGGATGAGTATGCCGGTGAGGAAGCTGACCGTGGATGCGTTGGAGTCGGCGCTGCGCGCGATCGACACCGACGTGTCCCGGCGGCGCGCGTCGAACGCGGCCCGTGCTCTCGTCGGCCCCGACGAAGCACTCGCCGAGGCCGTCGCCGCTGTCGAGACCGTGACCGGACGGAGCGCGGATCGGGTCAGGGAGGTGGCCCGTTGAGCAGACTGGGCCCGGCGGACGCCACCTACGAGTTTCTGCGCCGGGCACTGGGCTGGTCGGTGGTGCTGCAGGTGGTGTGGGTGTTCGACGAGGCGATACCCGCCGAAGCGATCGTGTCGATGAACACGTGGCTGAGTCGGGGAAGGCTGCACCGGCGGCTCGTCGCCGCCGGCATCCCCGGCGCCCGCCCGCGCTGGGTGCCCGCCGACGGACCGCCGGAACCGGTGTTCGATCACGTGCCGGTGGGCCCGTCCCAGATCGAATCGTGGGCGGGCAGCGAGATGGCGGCGGTCGATCTGGACGCGGCCGCCGGGCGGTGCTGGCGATTGCGGAGCGCACCCACCGACTCCGGTGGCACGGTGCTGTCACTGTGCGCGCTGCATCTGGTGGCCGACGGCCGCACGTTGGTGCGGGCGGCGGGCGAGGCGATGTCGCACACCGCGCCGCCCGCACCCGCGGATCTCGGCGGTGACCTGGTGTCCGAGGTGAAGGACGCGGCGGCGCAGGTATGTGCCGGATTCGCCGGTGTCGCGGCAGCCGGGGTGGGTGCGCTGGTGGGCCTGGCGGGCACACGTACCGCGGACACCGTCGCCACCAGGCCTGCGCGGTCGCCGAGCGCCGACCGTGCCCCACGGGCGCGGCCGCTGTGGGCGACGGCCAGTGTGCCCGCCGCGGAGTGGGATTCGGTGGCACGGCGACACGGCGGAACTCCCAACTCGCTGTACATCGCCGTCGTCACAGGTCTGCTGCGATCGGGAGGTTATGCCCCGCTGGGTGATCCGATCAAGGTGGGCGTGCCCGTCGATGTCCGGGCAGCCGGTGACGACAGCTCGAACGCCACGGCCGGGGTGTCGATGATGCTCACCGACGATCCGACGCCGGGCGGTTCACTCACAGCGATCCGCGGAGTCTGCAAGGATGCCTTCCTGTCGCTGGCCGGTCGCCGTGCGGAGCCGGGCGACCTGACGGCACTGGTGTGGTTGTTGCCGTCGACCTGGCTGATCGGTGCGGTGAGCGCGGGAAACGGGATGCCCGATGCCATGGTGTCCAATCTCGGTGACATCGACGAGCGTGCGGTCCGATTGGGTTCGGCAACCGCTCGGCGCACCGCTTTTCGTGGTATCGCCCAGGGCGTTGACCCGGCGCTGCCGTACCGATTCGGCGACGGCGTACAGGCCTGGCTGCTGCGCGGGCACGACGAGGTGACCTTCTGCGTGGCCGGATTCGACGAGTCCGTGTTCGGCGATGGCCGGTTGCGTCGGCTGCTGGCCCAAGAACTCGCCGACTGGCAACTGACACATGATATCTGGTGAAAGGATGATTGCGATGACGATTCCCCGGCTGGCCGGTGCCGACGAAGCATATCTGCTCAGCGCGGACCTCTTCGGGGTCGGCGCGCCCATCCAGTTCTCCTGGGTGTTCGATGCCGATTCCGACCCCGGTGCCGCCGCCGTCACCGAACTGCGTGCGGCACTGGCCCGTGGCGCGCTGAATAGGGCTGTGGCGCGCACCCGTGTGCCGGCGGCCCGGGATCGCTGGGTACGGTCGGAGGTCGATGTGAGCACCACCGGCACAGAGCATATCGACGCCGGCGAGGTAGCGAACTGGCTCGACCGCCGACTCCGAGCCGCCCGGCTGGATCCGGCCGAGGGATCGGCCTGGCGGCTCGACGACGCCGTCACCGCCGACGGGCGTCGAGTGGTGTCGCTGTTGGTATCGCACATGGTGACCGACGGTCAGGGTGTGTACCGGGCGCTGGACGCCGCGACATCGGGACTCGGCACGGATCTGCCGAGCGGATCGTCGGCGCGCGGAGTGCGTGCGATCGGCGTCGACATCGCCGATGCGGCACGACAGTTGGTGGCCGCGGTGCGGGCGGTGCGGGTGGTTGTCGGCGAGGCGGTGCGCGGGGCGTCGCGTCGCGGCGACACCACCCGGCCGGCGCCGCCGCTGCCGCCGGAGTCCGCCGACGCACCCGACACCACGCTGGCGATCGTCGATGTCGACCGTGAGACATGGCACAGCTGCGCGCGGGCGCACGGCGGTACCGCCAACAGTCTGTTCGTCGCGGTCCTCGCCGGGATCGTCGCCCGGGCCGGTGTGCCGGTGGAGGAGGGGCGGGATGCGCGCACGAATGTGTGCATCGCGGTCAACAGGCGCGGGGACGACACCGACGATCGGGCCAACGCCTCAGGTGGAGTGTGGATCCGGGTTCCCGGCACAACAGAGCCACGAATGGACCTGTCCGACATACGAGCACTGAGCAAACAGGCTTTCGTCGACTACGCCGCGTCCGGGGCCGACCGGACCGCCGACCATCTCCAGTCGATCGTGCGACTGCTGCCGGGTGCGATCATCGGAAAGATGATGCGCGCCATCCCCGGACCGGACACCACCGTGTCCAACCTGGGGGTGGCACCGGAGTCCGCGCTCACCATCGGTGGCCGCACCGCGGCGCGCTTTGCGATCCGGGCGATCATGGTCGGTGTTCCGCCGTCCGCGCGCCGCACACAGGGGCCGGCGATCGCCGCGTGGGCCGTCGAATACGGCGACCGGATCACGTTGACGTTCTTCGGCATCAACCCCGACCACTTCGGCGACCCGGAGCTGTTGCACAAACTCATCGGCACCGAACTCGCCGCGTGGGGTGTCCCCGGTACCGCCTGGTGACAGACATGAGCACCTCCGCAACCCATATCGCCGTCATTCTGTACGGCAGCCGCGGCGACATCCAGCCGGGCGTGTGCCTCGCGCTCGAACTGCTCGAACGAGGTCACCGGGTATCGGTGGCCGTGCCACCCAACCTGGTGGCCTTCGCCCGCGCACTCGGCGCCGGTGAGGTGTACTCGATCGGCGTGGACACCCACACCGCGTGGTCCTCGGACGAGGCCGCCGACAGCCGTCGCCGGTCACCGATCGCCCGGCTCCGGTACGCCGTCACGACCGTCCGGGACGGGTTCGCCGCGTTCGACCGGTCGCTGACCGGGCTGTTTCTCGACGATCGGGCGCCGCTCGCCGATGCCGATGTGGTGGTGGCGGCGCCACTGTGCCAGGATCGCGCGCTCGCGATCACCGAACGGCTGGGGATCGCGTTGGTGGTGCTGCGATTCGGTCCGATGTCGGAGAACGGTGTGCTCGGTGCCGTTCCGGGGTGGAGCGATTCGTGGTCACCGGACTGGAAGCGACGGTCGTGGCGATTCGCCGACCGGGTTACCTGGTTGGCCACGGGCTGGAACGAGATGTTGTTCCGTCGCCGTCTGGGTCTGCCGCCGGTATTCGGTCCGCTGCCGAAACGGTTGGCTGCGCAGGGTATCCGGCAGATTCAGGCCTACGACCAGGAGATCGTGCCCGGTATCGCCGATGAGTGGGGGCCGCTCAGGCCGGTGGTGGGATTCTTCGACCTGTCGTCCCGCGATCGCCTCGCCCTCGACGAATCAGGCGGTGACAGCAGCGAACTCATGTCGTGGCTGGACGCGGGCGAGCAGCCGGTGTTCGTGTCGTTCGGCAGCATGCCGATCGACGATCCCGACCGACTGATCGGCATCTTCGCCGGTGCGGCCGCCGAGCTCGGATACCGTGTGCTGTTCTCCCTGGGGCCGCGACGTGGCCGCGATGCGACCGACCCGGGCATCTATTACACCGGCGCCGTGGATCATTCGGCGATTCTGCCGAGATGTTGCGCGGTCGTCCACCACGGCGGGGCCGGCACCACCGCGGCCGGTCTGCGTGCGGGTCTGCCCACGATGATCTGTGCGGTCACCGCCGACCAGCCGTTCTGGGCGGCCCGGATCCGCGCGCTCGGCGTCGGCTACGGCACCCGGTTGGGCAAGGTCACCGATGAGATCGCCCGGATCGGTCTGCGGACGATCCTCGATCCCGAAATCGTCTGTACCACACAGCAGTTGGCCGACCGCCTGGCCGCCCCCGACACGGCGGTCGCCGCTGCCGCCGCCGTCGTCGAGGCCGAGGTGGTGGTGCACACCTAAGTCGGTCGGGGCCAGTCCCGCACGAAATCAACTCCGTACGAGAAATCAACTCCGTACGAGGCGAACCCGCACGGGCAGATCTGCCCTGTGCGGATCAGCGCAGGATACGTGCCGCGCGGGCGGCCCTGATCCAGGACGGGAACTCACCGAGCACGCGATCGTAGAGGTCCTGGTCGGAGACGCGGTCGATGTCGTCGACGGCGAAGAATCCGACATTGTCGACGCGGCGGTCGGGCAGCGTGTCGAACCGCCGCAACACACCGTAGTCGGCGTTTCCGAGGCCGATGAACTGCCAGAAAATCGGATGCTCGACGGATGTGCGTAGCTCCCGCTCGATCTCGTCGTTGCGGTACACGCCGCCGTCGGAGAAGAACAGGACGAGGGTGGGGTGCGAAATCGGATTGCCGGACACATAGTTGCGCACCTCGGCGATCACCTTCTGCTCCTCATTGCCGAAACCGACCCTGGTCATGTCGATCTGGCCTGCCGCCGCCTGCTGCTGACGCTTCTTCTTGCGGAGGCCGCCGAACATGGTGGCGATGCGCACGTGCTGCGGAATCCACCGCGGCAGCTCGCCGAGCTGTGCGTCGGGGAGCCGGGCGGGGTTGGTGGCAAAGACCCACGCCTGCATGGTGGCATCGTCGTCGAGGACCGCGGACACGGCCGCGACACGCTCGACGCAGGTCGCGACGGTGCCGTTGGAGTAGAGCCTGGCCATCGACCCGGAGGCGTCGAGAACCAGGATCACCCGCGCCACGATCGGTTCGGTGGCGCCTGCCTTCCGCAACGAGACCGCGATCTGCTGTTTGCGCAGGCTGAGGCGTTTGCGCATGTCCACCGGCAGCAGCTCCTCGCCCTTGGAGAGGTTGATCGGCGCGGTCCCGGGTACCGGGTCCGGTGCCGCGGGCCGGGGTGCGGCCGGTGGTACAGGCGGCGTCTCCGGGGTCGGATCTTCATCGACGCTGATACCGAAATCGGTTGCCAGACCGGCAAGCCCGGAATCGTATCCCTGTCCGACAGCGCGGAACCGCCACCGGCCGTCGCGGCGATAGAGCTCACCGCCGACGAACGCCGTTTCGGTGGTGGCGGTCATCGGGAACCGTGCCACCTCCCGGCCGCCCGCGTCGATGAGTGTCAGGCACAGGTCGGGGACCTGTCCGAACGTGCCGCCGTCGGCGGACGCCGCGAGTACGATCCGCTCGATCGCCGGTTCGACGCGGGCGAGATCGATGTCGATCGAGTCGAACGTCCCGGACTTTCCGACGTGTTGCACCGCGTCCGAGGTGTGATACGGCTGGTTGTAGAAGACGAAGTCGGCGTCGTCACGGACCGATCCGGCGGTGGTGAGCAGCAACGCCGACGCGTCGACATCAGGACAGCCCGGCCCCGAGCGCCAGCCCAGCGCCGCGCGGACCTGCAGGATATCGAGACCGATGTTGGCGCCTTTACCGAGGATCGTCACCGGTCACATCTTGCCAGGTATGTCCGCCGTCGCACGGTACGGGAGCGCGGTACCGGAGAACGACCCACCGCTCACAGCCGGACACCGCTGATGACGATCTGGCGGGTGACGCCGCCGACCTCGACTATCTGCAGGACGGTGCCGTCGGGTGCGATGTGGACCTCTCCGGTGGGCCGGCCGTCGATGGTGCTCTGGTATATGTACAGGTCGCCGTTGTAGACGATGACCGTGGTCCGGTAGGTGTCTGTGTCGGCGTCGTATCGAACCACCGTCTGGTAGTGGGTGCCGTCGGCTCCGGTGACCGGCGCACCCACCGGGATTCCGTCAACGGTGTAGGAACCCTGCGGGCCGAGCGCGATGTTGATCCGGCGGATATGGGTTTTCCCGGTGGACTGGTCACCCTCGGTCGTCGTCACCCACAGGTAGGTGCCATCACCGATGACCTGGCTGGTCGCGGTTCCGTCGACTTGATAGACGGTGGAACCGTTGAGTTGGCGGACGATGGTGTTCGTCCCGGTGATCACCTGATATACGTTTCCGTCGGCCGTCACGACGGGACCGCCGACCGGTTCTCCCGGGATGTCCACGGTGCCGCTCGGGGGGAAGGCATCGAAGTTGAACACGTGAATGTGGGTCACGGTGGTGCCGGGGGTGGCGCCGTCGGTCCGGGTCACGAAGTAGCCCCGGTTGGTTCCGGGAAGGAAGGCCACATCGCCCACGGGCGTGCCGTCGACATCGAAATAGCCGACATAGCCCCAGTCGTAGTTGAATCTGGCGATCTGGGTATTCCCGTCGGCCAGCCGGGTCAGCAGGTAGGCGGTGCCATCATCGTCGAAATATGCTCCACTGTAAGGGGTTCCGTCAATGTCGAGGTCGGCCGGCGAGGTGAGGGTGGCTGAGTATCGGTACAGCGTTGTCTCGTCGGTGCTCGCGTTGTGGCTGACTTGGTACACAGCACCGTCGGGACCGATGTACACCGTCCCCACCGGAACCCCCGCGGCGTTGACGGATGTGGTCACCCCGGCCGCCGGGTTGAGCAGCGATATGCGGGTCTTCATGGTGCCGGATACCACCCGTTCGGTGGTGAGGTAGACCTGTCCGCCCGGTCCGATCACGACGGGACCGGTCGCCTTCTCGTTGAGGATGGAATGGGTTTTGCCCAAACCGTCGGCGCCGATCACGTACACGGAGGTGTTGTTGCCCAACGACATCACCTGATAGGCGTTGCCCGCCGCGTCGAATCGCAGGTTCCCCACCGGGGTGTGAGTCGCCTCGAAGAAGTACTCCATACCGTCGCCGGCCGGGCCGCCGAAGCTGGTGATGTAGGTCCTGTTGGAGCCGTTGGTGGTGGTCTGATAGGCGGTTCCGTTCGGGCCGACCTGAACACCGCCCAGCGGTGTGCCGGTGACCGACCGGGTGGTCGCCGCCCGGGTCACCGGATCGATATAGGTGACATACGTTGTGCCTGTTGTCGAATCGTGGGTGGTGAAGTAGGTGCGACCGTCGCTGGAGGTGGCTGCCTGCCCGACGGGTGCACCGGGTGCGGAGATCGCGGCGATACCGATGGTGACGGTCTGCGTGGCGGTGCCACCGTTGCCGTCATCGACGGTGATGCTGAGGGTTTCGGTCCGGGTCGCCGGATCGTCCCCGGCGAACGAGGCGTTCCAGCGGGCCGTCGCGGTGGGTGTGAAGGTGTACGTGCCGTCGCCGTTGAGCGTGAAGCTGCCCTTGTCGGTGGTGAAAGTTCCGGCCGTACCGGAGTTTCCGTTCACGGTGTAGGTGAGGGGGTCGTCGTCGGGATCGGTGGCGGTGATGGTGCCGGTGGCGATCCCCGTGATCGGGTCGAGGGAGGTGGGCGGGTGGACGGTGAGCGTCGGTGCCTCGTTGGTGATGACGGCGTCCACGACAACGGTGACTGTGGTGGTTGTGGTGTGGCCGGTCTGCCCGAGCCAGAACGGGATCGCGAAATGATGGTGGTGCCGGCCGGTTTCGTCGGAGACGGTGACGGTGAAGGTGTCCGTCCCGCCGTTGTCGAGCAGGTCCTGGTCGGGGGTGTAGGTGAAGGTGCCGTCGGAATTGACGGTGACCCCGCCCTTGGTGGGTCCGGTGGTGACCTGATAGGTGATCGGATCGTTCTCATGGTCGGTGGCGTTGAGATCGCCTGTCACTACCCCGGTGTCGGGATCGGAGGTGGTGACGGTGGGTGTGGCGACCGGGGCCTGATTGTGCCAGTGCTCCTGGTGCCGCCGCACGATCCACGCCAGCGCCCAGGCGATCGGGTTGCCGGACGCGGGCGAGTTGCCGCCGCTGAGCAGCGGAAGGCCGAACAGGGTCAACAGACCCAACGCGGAGCTGAGCGGAGAATCACTGAGGGATGCGGCCGGTGCACTCGTCGGATCCGGCACGGACTGCTGGGCGGGCACGGAGAACGCGGCCGTCGACAGCGCCCCCGTCGACAGTGCCTCCGTCGACACCGGTTGTGCGGGAGTGGCGGGGGTCGGTGCCCGGTCGCTATCGGACGGGGCGGGGTCAGCGGTGGACGGATCGGAAATGCCGCCGGTGTCGCTGTCGTGGTCATCGGGTGCCGTCGGGTCGCCGGTGGAGGAGGCGGCGGGCGCGTCACCGACTCCGTCATCGACGGCGGCGGTCGGTGCGGTGTCCGGCTCGACCATCGGTTCGGGCTGCGGATATACCGACGCGTCCTCGGTGCCGGGGCTCCCGGTGCCCTCGACGCTGTCGGCCGGGCTGCTGTCGGTTGGTTCGGTGTCGGTCGTGTCGGTGTCGGTGTTGCTGTCGGTCGTGTTGCTGTCGGTCGTGTTGCTGTCGGGGCCCGGGGCGATGTCGTCCGCGGCGGGCTCGGTGGCTGCCGCGTCGTCGGATGCGTCACCTGAATCCGTTGAGCCTTCCGGATCCGCCGCGTCATCCGAATCCCCGGCCCCTGAGCCGTCCGGCCCTGAAGTGTCTGAGTCCTGGTCCCCGGTGCCCGAATCCCCGGGGCCCGAATCCCCGGGGCCCGAATCCCCTGTATCGGCTGCGGGCCCGCCGGAGGAAGGCTCCGTGGTTCCGGGCTCTGCGGTTCCGGGCTCTGTGGCCGCCGCGCTGGTCGAGGTGGTTCCCGACGCCGCGTCGTCGGATTCGGCTCGGGCGGTGCCGTTCCCGCCGAACAGAAATATGCTCACCCCGGCTGCGGCGGCGATCATCCGGGTGCGGTGGCTGTAGGAGGTTCTCATTGCTGCGGCCTTCATATCGAGACGTGTGTTCGGAATCCCTGCTGTCGCTGCGGGCCGGTGGATTCCGGTCGGTCGGTCGGTCGGGCTGTCGGATCGGTGACGCGTGGTTTCAACTGTCAGGCGCCGCGGCGGCGCTGTCATCTGTGCGATGACAGAGATCGCAGCGCCACATCTGCCGACCCGATCGACAAGAACGTCGAACGGCGGGGTGATCGGTGGGGGTATCCGGCGAACCGGCGGTGCCGGTCTGGTAGCCGGCCGGCGCGGAAGTGTCGGCGCCATCGTGACCTGTGTCGCCTGGGGGCCCGGGGCACTCGGGGCCGAACCGCTCGGTTGGGCTTCCTGAAAGCCGGACTCCGCCGGACTCCGGGGGCGCCGGCGCCGACGGGCCCGGAATGCGAGGGACTCGAACCACCGACGGCGGGGGGTGTCGTGGCCGAGTCTCCTCCCGGTCCCGTCGACGCCGACGGTTCGGGGTCCCCGGACGGGGAGGGAGCGGCGCCGGGTGAGTCGTCCTCACCCGGCGCGGCTTCGCACACAACCGTGCCCCGGGACAGCCGGCCACAAATCCGTCGCATGACGGAGATTCGGGCGCCAAATACGCCCGGACCGGCGAACCGGTCAGCGACCGGCGACGAATGCGGCCAGTTCGACGCGGGTCCGCATACCGAGCTTGGTGAGTGCGTGCGAGACGTGGGTCTGTACCGTGCGCGTCGAAATATGCAGGAGTTCGGCTATTTCCGGTCCATTACATCCCTCGCCGACCAATTCGGCAATGGTCCGTTCGGTCCGCGTGAGGCTTTCCCAGCCCGTCTGTGGCCGTGTGCGCGTCGCGCCGGGCGTCAACCGCAGGCCGTGGGGACGCAGCCGGGAACACAGCCGTTCGGAGATCGTCACGGTCCCCATACTCTGGGTCAGTGCCAGCGTCTCGTGGGCGATCCCGCGGGCCAGTGCCTTGTCACCGGCCATCGCCGCGGCGCAGGCCGACTCCTCCAGCGCCCGGGCCCGGCCGATCTGAAAGCCGGCGGTGTCGTGGGCGGCGGCAGTGGCGCGGCCGACGGTCACCACCGTCATCGGGTCGGCGCCCGACAGCATCGTGGCCACGATGGCGCGGATGAGGTCGACATCGCGTGCGGCCCAGTCCGCCTGCGGATACGGCTGGTCGTCGAGATCGGTAACGATGCGGCGCAGCAGTGCCGTGTCGCCGGCCCGCAGTCCGATCCGGACACATTCGATGCCGAACTCGGGCATCCACATGAACGCACCGTGCTCGTGCGCACGGATCCATACCGACATCGCGGCAGCGGCCGCCGGGCGCAGCTTGCGGGTCGCCTCCAGGAGTTGAACGGCGGTGGCATCGATCACCGGGATGCCGAGCTGGTCGGGCAGGCCGCCGGTGTTCCACTCGTCGATCCGGGATGCGGCGTCGGCGAGGTCGCCGGAGAGGATGGCGGCGTGGATGCGGCCGCCGACGGCCAGCGACGTCCAGCCCATGTCGGCGGTGGCGACCCGTTCGAGTCCGGCATCGAACGACGCGGCGGCATCGGACACCCGGCCCAGATCCAATTCGATTCCGCCCTGGATGAATTCGTGGTAGGCGATCATCCAGTCCGCGCCCCGGTTGGCGCGCAGCCCGGTCACCGACCGCAGCAGGTCGGCGGCCGGTCCCGCGCCGTGGGCGTACTGCTCGACCAGCGGCACCCAGATATTGGCGCCGGACGAGCTGTTGTCGCCCCTGGCGCCGTCGTCGGCATCGCGGCGGGACGCGATCAGGATCAGCCGCAGCGATTCGTTCAGGTCGCCGAGGAGCATGCGGCGCAGCGACTCCGCGATCACCCCGGACAACGGCCTGGTCTCGACCTCCGACAGGTCGAAGAACGGCTCGCGCGGAACAGGTTCGGCGCCTTCCATGATGCCCACGTACCGGCGCAGATCCTCGAGTTCGGTGATCGTGTCGTCGTCGATGGGCAGTGCCAGGGTCTGGTCGATCAGGTCGCGGGCCCGCTTCGTGTCACCCTTGGTGATGACTGCGAACAGCAGCACCTGATGCAGGTCGGCGATCTCCTCGACGGTCGTGGCATGGGCCAGGCCGTCCTCGGCCACCTGCGCCGCGCGGGTGAATTGTCCTGTGTGGGTGAGCGCGGTGGCGAGGTTCAGGTGCATCAACCGCAGGTTCTTGGACGCCGTCACATCGGCGGGCAGGGTGTCGAGCAGTTCAACGGCCACCGCCGGTGCGTAGTCGAGTTCGAGCCGGGCGGCGGTGACGGCTGCCGCACTGCGGTCGGCATCGGTCCCGGCGGCGATCGTGTGATGGGCCACGATCTGTGCCGTGCGCCGGGCGGCGGGGTGGTCGGCCACCGCCTGGTGCAGGACGGTGCGCAGTGCGGGTGCGAGTCGTTCGTAGGTGACGTCGGCGTACAGGTCGTGGGTGAAGTGCAGGGTGTCGCCGGGACCGGTGCCCACGACACCCGCGTCGATGGTGGTCTGGGCGGCGCCGACGAGGGCGGCAGGTGGCGAACCGTCGAGTGCCGCGATCTCGGTGAGGGTGGCCGGGCCACCCCACACGGCGAGCTTCTGGGTCAACTCACGGGCCGTCGGATCCAGCAGCGCCAGGTGTGAGCCGATGACCTCCTTGATGCCGTCGTGGACGGTGGCCACGCCGTCGGGGTCGACGGTCGCGACGCCGTCCTGAACGTGTAGGTCGCCGGTCTGCCGCAACGACCGCAACAGTGAGAGCGCGTGCATCGGGTTTCCGCCCGAACGTTCGAGCACCTCCTCGACACCGGCGCCGGGGGTGGCGTGCAGCGCGCCCGCTGCGAGGGCGATCAGTTCCGCCGGCGACATGGGCGGCACGTCCCATTCGCGGACTCCCGGCAGGGACAGCAGCCGGGTCAGTGATTGGCGGTTCGGCAGGTGCCGGCGCGTCAGGATCAGTACGAGCGGCAGATCGCGGGCGGCGCCGGTGAGCCGGGTGAACAGGTCCAGGCTGGCGGCATCGGCGTGGTGCGCGTCGTCCAGGGCCAGCACGAGCGGCCCGCGCGCGCACAGGTCGTCGACCCGGGCGTACAGATCATCGGCGAAGTCGTCGGGGACGGTGGTGGGGATGTCGTGGTCGAGAAGGGCTGCGGCGACGGCGTAGGGCCTGCGCCAGGACAGGTCGTCGGCCTCGGCGCGGCGCAGCGTGCAGACGGTCCCGTCCAGGCGTGGGCCGGTCAGTGTCGGTAGGGTGTCGAGCAATTCCCGCAGGATATGAGACTTTCCGGTACCCGGTCCGGACGCGATGACCAGGGTGCGGGACGCGCCGGGGGCGGCGTTGAGGGCGGTGGCGAGCGCGTCGGTGAGGTCCGCGATTGTCACCTGCCGACGGGAGAGCTGCGGCGCGGGCACGCGAGCAGTGTAGTCACCGTCGGCATGGCGGGCCTCACACCGGCGGCGATCGATGCCGCCGGTGGGCGTGGCGTGCACTCGGGTGCGCGTCCTACTTCCAGGTGCGGAGGGTCTCCGCGATCGGGGTGGTGGGGCGGCCGAGAATCCGGGACAGGTCGTCGGTGACCACCGACAGCTGGCCTTCGCGGGTGGACTGATTCAGGCTCACCACCAGGTCGACGACCTCGGCGGGCAGTCCGGCCGCGGCCAGGCCGGCCCGCTCCTCGTCGGCGGTGATCGTGCGGTACTCCACCGGCTTGTCCAGAACCCGTGAGAGGGCCTCGGCGAACTCGGGGAACGTCCAGGCGGTATCGCCGGTCAGCTCGTACACCTTGCCGTCGTGGCCGTCGGTGGTGAGGACGATCGCGGCCGCCTCGGCGAGGTCGGCGCGCGGCGCGCTGGCGATGCGGGCGGTCTCACCGACACTGTTGGCGATGACGCCGGTGGCCTGGGCGGCCCCGAACTCGGACTGAAAGTTCTCGGTGTACCAGCCGTTGCGCAGGATCGTGGCGGTGATGGGGGCGGCGGCCAGGTACTCCTCGGTGGCTTTGTGCTCGGGCGCCAGGATCAGGGTGCTGGTGTCGGCCTGCGGGGCCGAGGTGTAGGTGACGCGGCGTACCCCGGCGGCGACGGCCGCGTCGATGGCGGCCTTGTGCTGCGGGAGCCGCCGGCCCACCTCACTGCCCGAGATCAGCAGCACCTCGTCGGCACCTCGCAACGGTTCGGCCGGCGTCGACGGATCGTTGAGGTCGATGGCGAAGGTGGCCACGCCCTTGTCGGCGAGGGCGGCCAGGCGTTCGGGACTGCGGCCGAGCGCGCGGATGTCGCCGGCGGCCACACCACGCTTGAGCAGTGCGTCGACGGTGAGGTTGCCGAGGGCTCCGGTGGCTCCGAAAACGGCGATGGTCATGGCGGTCTCCTTGCGGTGAGGCGGTTGGGCGGTGAGGCGGTGGGACAGCAGATGTGGTGGCGTGGCGGATGGGGTGCGCGGCCATCACTTCCTACTTGAACGTTCAATAAGCTACGTTAGCACTGTTAGTTGAACTGTCAAGTAGGGATAGGATGTGACAATGCCCGCACCCGATGACACGCCCTGGCTCACCTCCGACGAGCGGGGCGCGTGGCTGGCCGTCGCGGCACTGATGGTCCGGCTGCCCGCGGCCCTCGACATCCAGCTCGAACGCGATTCCGGGCTGAGCATGTTCGAATACATGGTGTTGTCGGTGCTCTCGGAGGAGCCGGACCGGACGATGCGGATGAGCGAGATAGCCACCTTCGCCTCGTCGTCGTTGTCGCGGCTCTCGCACACGGCCAAACGCCTGGAGAACGCCGGCTACCTGATCCGGCGGCAGATCCCCGGCGGCGGCCGGCGCACCAACGCCACGCTGACCGACGCCGGCCACGCCAAGGTGCTGGCCGCGGCCCCGGCACATGTGCGGGAGGTACGGCGACTGCTCATCGACGTCCTCGACCCCGAGGAGATCGACGTGCTCGGCCGCATCGGCCGCAAGGTGGTGCGGGCGATCGATCCTGACGGCGGCGAATGCGACCAGGTGCGCTGAACAGCGCGCACCGGCCGCCGCGGCAATCGGTCCGCGCGGCGGCTACCGCCGGGGGATGAGCAGCGCGATGAGGAAACCGAGATAGGAGGCGGCCGCACCGATCAGGAAGCACCAGCGGAACGCCGTCTGATCGGGGTAGTCGTGACCGGCGACGGTGACGGTGGAGCCGGCGAGCACCATCGCGATCACCGCCGACGCCGAGGTGGTTCCGATCGAGCGCATCAGGCCGTTGAGGCCGACGGCCGCCCCGGACTCGTCCGCGGGCACATTGGCCATGATGAGCGTCGGCATCGCCGAATACGCGACGCCGACACCGGCCGCGCAGACGATGGAGGCGATCATGACCTGCCAGGGGCTTTCCATCAGGAACAGCGCGACCAGGTAACCGGTGCCCAGCAGCGCGGAGCCGATCAGGAAGGCGTACCGGCCGCCGATCCGCTGGATGAGAGCGCCCGACACCGGCGACATCAACAGCATCATGCCGCCGAACGGCGCCATCCACAGACCGGCCTGCAGTACGGTCTGGCCCAGTCCGGCACCGGTGGATGTGGGTGTCTCCAGCAGCAACGGGATCGTGACGGCCTGCGCCATCATCCCGAACCCGACGGCGATCGAGGCGATATTGGTGCACAGCACCGCGGGCCGGGCGGTGGTGCGCAGGTCGACGAGTGGTTCGTGGTGCCGGAGTTCGAACCAGGACCACAGCAGCAGGACCACGAGTCCGCCGACGAGTAGCCCCTGCGTGATCGGTTCCGACCAGCCCCAGTCATTGCCCTTGGTGACGGCGGTCAGCACCCCGATGAGGCCGACCGCCAACCCGAGTGCGCCGATCAGGTCGAGTCGACCGCCGACCGCGTCGTCGATGTGCGGAACCACCAGCAAGGTCAGAGTCAGGACGATCAGGCCGAGCCCGCCCGACATCCAGAACAGCACATGCCAGTCCGCGGTCTCACTGATCCACGCCGCCAGCGGCAGGCCGATTCCGGCGCCGACCCCCATCATCGCGCTCATCGCCGACACCGCCATCGACGTCAGATGGTCGGGGGTGACCTCACGCATCAGGCTGATCCCGACCGGGATGAAACCCATCGCCATACCCTGCACGGCACGGCCGGCGACCAGTGTGGGCAACGACGATCCGGCCGCGGCGATCGCCGACCCCAGCACCAGAAACGCGGCGCTGACCGCCAGCACACGTTGTTTGCCGAACATGTCGGCCAGCCGTCCCGCGATCGGCATCGCGACCGCGCCGCCGAGCAGGGTGGCGGTGATGACCCACGATGCGTTCTCGATGGACGTGCCGAGCGTGGCGGGCAGCTCGGGCTGGATCGGGATGATCAGCGTCTGCATCACCGAGGCGACCAGGCCGCCGAAGCACAGCACCGCGACCACCGCGAGGGTGCGCCCGGCACCGATGTCGGCGCGTGGGATCGCCGCGTTGTCCTCAGGATTTTCCGGTACCGATGTCGTTCCGGCGTCCCGCGCACGTAACGACATGCCACCTCCTCGTATGCACATTACACACGGCTGAAATTGTGTCCCGGCCGATAACCGTCTGATTGACCGAAGGCGCCCCGGCCGGCGCGGTAGACCATACACTGTGTTCATACGTAGTATTCAATGACGGTTCGTCGCGGGGCCCACCAGGGCCGCAGAGAGTTGAGAGCATGCCTGAAATTCGCCATGGGGCCGGGAAGAACCGGAATGTGGCCGTCCACGAACGCCGGATCGAAGCCGACGGTCATCACACCCGCGTCCTCGAGGTCGACGGAAACGGGCCCCTGATCCTGCTGCTGCACGGATTCGCCGACAGCTCCGACACCTGGCGTGACCTGCTGGCCGAGCTGGGCGCCCGCGGCCACCGGGGTGCCGCCGTGGATCTGCCCGGATTCGGGCGGGCCGACGGCATCGCGCGGACCGGCACCCTGCTCGGCACCTACGATTCCTTCGTCACCGCGGTGATCGAGGTGTTGCGCGAGCCCGGCGACGGCCCGGTCGTTGTGGTGGGCAACTCGATGGGCGCGACCGTGGCACTGCGCGCGGCGGGCGAGCGCGAGGACGTGGCCGCCGTCGTCGGTCTGGCACCGGCCGGTCTGGGGTTTCAGCGCGAGCTGCACCTGGCGAACGGGGCACTCAAGGCCATACTGCCGGTGCTGCGGATCGCCTACCAGGTGCCGTATCCGACGTTGGCGGTGCAACTGGCCGTCGCCACCTACTACCGGGTGCGGCTCGCATCGGGAATCTCGAACGCCTGGCGGTTCGGTTCGCACTTCCGCGGGATGTCGGAGTTCCGGCGCGTCGGTGTGCTGGGGCGCCGGCTGATGACGGAGGTCGAATCCGGCTGCCTCGAACTCGACACCATCGCGCGCCCGGTCACCCTCATCTGGGGTGATCGCGACCCGGTCTGCGACCCCGGCGGTGCGCGGACGCTGCTCGACGCCGTTCCCGGATCACATCTGGTCCTCATCGACGGCGGCGGTCATCTGCCGCAGATCGACCAGCCGCACACGGTCGCCGGGATCATCGCGTCGATCGCCGACGAAACCGCCCACCGGACCGACGCATCCGAAGCCGATATCGATATTCGCCGCCACGAGGGACAAGGACAACAGAGCGATGAGTGACCGGGACATCAAAGCCACCGATATCAAAGCCACGGGTATCAAAGCCACCGACATCAAAGGCACGGGTATCAAAGGCACGGGTATCAAAGGCACGGACAGCAAAGCCGGGGATCAGGCGGACGACGGGGGGAACGGGATCGGCGCCACCATCGGTCAGGTCGTGCGGACCGCGGCGAACGTGGTCGAGTACGTGCGCTTCGGCGGCCTGGAAACAGGTGAGGAACCCTCCCCGTATGACGTCACCCTCCGCACGCCCGTGCTGAGCCTGCGACGCTACTTCACCGACGACACGCCGGCCGGCGCCGCGCCGATCCTGCTGGTGCCGCCGCTGATGCTCAGCGCCGACGTCTGGGACGTGTCGCCGTCGACGAGCGCCGTCGGGCACCTGCGCCGCTCGGGCCTGGACCCCTGGGTCGTCGACTTCGGCGATCCGGCGGTCGAACCGGGCGGCAACATGCGCACGGTCACCGACCACGTGCTGGCCGTCTCCGACGCCATCGCCCACGTCACGGCGACCACCGGCCTGCCGGTGCACATCGGCGGCTACTCCCAGGGCGGCCTGTTCTGCTACCAGGCCGCGGCCCTGCGCAAGACCGACGGAATCGCGAGCATCTTCGCGCTCGGCAGCCCGATGGAACCGCTGTCCCTGCCCGGAATAGACCTGCCGGAAGAGGTTTTCGACGCGATCAGCAAATTCGGTATCGGTGTCCTGAGCAAGACGGGACTGCCGGGCTGGGCCTCGGCGAACCTGTTCAGCTGGACCAGCCCCATCGCCACGGCCAAGCAACGCCTGCAGTATCTCGCCGCTCTCGGCGACCGTGACGCACTGCTGCCCAGGGAACGTCAGCGCCGGTTCCTGGCCAACGACGGCTGGATCGCCTTCCCCGGACCGGCGATCGCCGAGGTCATGGAGTCGATGACCAACGAGCGATTCGTCCGTGGCGGCCTGGTCTTCGACGGTCGCGCCGTGAGCATGTCCGACATCACCTGCCCGGTACTGATCTTCACCGGGCAGTACGACGCGTTCGCCCCGCCGCGCGCGGTCCGCGACGTCATCAAGGGATTGCCGCGCGCCCAGGTGTGGGAATGCTCGATGCCGACAGGGCATTTCGGTCTCGGCGTCGGATCGCGGGCCAACAGGGAGACCTGGCCGACGGTGCACCGGTGGGTCGGGTGGATCGCCGGGGACAACGAACGCCCCGACAACCTCATCGACGCCCGCGAGGCCGGGCTGATCGAGCGCGAGGAGGCCACCACCGGCGGCACCGTCCGGCAGGTGCTCAATCTCGGCACGGCCGGTGTGCGCGCCGCCCCGGGACTGGTGCGCGAGGTGATCGACCGGGTGTCGGGGTCGGTGACGGACCTGACCACCGAAGCGCTCGACCAGGTGCCGCGATTGCTGAAACTGGAGCGGGTCGGCCCGGCCACCACGGTCTCCTACGGGAGCCTGCTCGCCGAAGCCGCCGAACAGGACCCGTCGGCGGTCTCCCTGCTGTATCGCGGCCACGCGTACACCCGGGCCGACATCGAAGCCGAGGTCGACGATCTGGTGCTGCGGCTGCTGCGGGTATCGGTCCGGCGCGGCGAACATGTGGGGGTGCTCACCGAATCGGGCGCGGCGCTGCTGTCGACGACCGCCGCGTTGAGCCGCATCGGCGCGGTGGCCGTGCTGCTCCGGCCGGGATCGGACACGCGCGCCGAACTGCAGCTCAGCCGGACCCGGCGGATCCTGGTCGACGCGGCCGGGCTTCCCGGGCTGGCCGGCATCGAGGACGTGACGGTGAACCTGATCGGCGACGCCCACGGAATCGACCTGCCCGCCGGTGTCGAGAACCTCAGCATGATCGACACCACGTCGGTGCGCCCGCCCAACTGGTATCGGCCGAACCCGGGCCGGGGCCGCGACCTGGCCTTCATCCTGTTCGGAGACGGCAGCGACGGCGTCCGGGCCGTGCCGGTGACGAACCGCCGGTGGGCGCTGTCGGCCTACGGTGCGGCCTCGGCGGCCTCCCTGACCGAATCGGACACCGTCTTCTCGGCCAACCCGCTCTATCACGCGTCCGGGTTGCTGCTGGCCACGGCCGCCCCGGTGGCCTCGGGTGCCCGGCTGGCGCTGACCGACTCGTTCGATCCGTCGTCGTTCTGGTCGGAGGTGCGTCACTACGGCGCGACCGTGGTGCCCTACACCTGGAGCATGTTGTCGTTGCTCGTGGCGCAGCCGCACAGTTCCGACGAGGAACACCATCCGGTACGGCTGTTCGTGGGGTCGGGCATGCCGCGCACCCTGTGGCGCGATGTGACCACCAGGTTCGCCCCGGCCCGGGTGCTGGAGATGTTCGTCCCGATCCGGACCGACGCGATCGTGGCCAACGTCTCCGGCCGGAAGATCGGTGCGGCCGGACAGTCGTTGCCGGGGACCGCCCGCACGGCGCTGGCGGCGATTCATCCGGTGACCGGTGACCTGCGATACGACCAGGACGGCTACGTGGTCCGCGCAAAGGAGGGTGTGCCCGGCCGGCTCCTGGTGGAAGCCGAACGGGGAAGCCCGCAGTGGGAGGACGTGCCGCTGCGCGGTGTGTTCGGTCCGCACGACGCGTGGATCGATACCGGTGAGGACTTCCGGCGCGACGAGGACGGCGATCTGTGGCCGCTGGGGCGCGGCACCGACATCATCGTGACCGCCGAGGGGACCGTCCGCCCGCGCGAGATCGAGGACGCGCTGGCCGGTGTTCCGGGTGTGGTGATGGCCGTGGCGATCCCGCGTGAGGACGCGCTGACCGTCGCCGTGGCGACCACCTCGGACGGTACCTACGACCAGGACCGGGCTCGCGGCGTCCTCGCGGACATGTCGGCCGCCGCGGGCCTGACCACGATCGTGCGGGTCGAGGACATTCCGCTCACCCGCTGGTACCGGCCGGACCGGAAGGCACTGGGGACCCCTGCCCGGCCTGCTCCGGCGAAGTGACGGGCGCTCGTCGGGCGCGGCGGACGCGCATGGGCGCAACCGAACCGCGCCCGACGAGCGAGACGGGGAACCTCACCGATCGGGGAACGGTGGGCGAGTCGGCGTCGACCACGCTCAGCAGGATCTTGGCCGCCTCCGCGCCCATGTGATAGTGATCGACGGCGACGGTGGTCAGTGGTGGGGTGACCAGGTCGGCCGTCGGGATGTCGCTGTAGCCGACGATGCTCATCTCGCCGGGGCATTCGATGCCGCGATGGCGTAGCTCCTTGAGGATGCCGAACGTGACCATGTCGTTGAATCCGATGTTCGCGGTGCGGTCGGTCGACTCGATGAGCTGACCTGTCGCCGTGCGGTCGGTGTGTCGGAGTCGATGTGGCCGACCGATGCCGCAGGCGCTGGATTCCTGGACTGGTGACCTGCAGAAGCGGTGAAAAGTCTGGACTGGGTTTCGCCTGAAAGTCTGGACTCGCGTGCAGAAGCGCCACTGACCTGTGCATACGTCCTTACAGAGGTGGTGTCCGCTGCTGCGCTGGATGCCTGCGGTTGGTCTAGATGTACTTCCCCGACACGTTGTGAACATCTGAGGTAAGGCGAAGGCCTCCGGGCAGGATGTGGGTTACCACACTCACCATCTAGCCACGGAGGTCTTCGTGACTCACGCTAACGCACCGTTGACGCCCGAGGGGCGTCGCCGTCTTGCTTCCCTGATCATCGATGAGGGCTGGTCTTTGCGGCGCGCTGCCGAACGGTTCCAGTGTTCGCCGGCCACGGCCAAGCGGTGGGCCGACCGTTACCGCGCCGGCCAGTGCCTGACCGACCGCAGTTCCCGCCCCGCCCGCTCACCGGCCCGGCTGCCCCGACGCACCGAACGACGAATCATCTGCCTGCGTTACTCCCGCCGGTGGGGACCGCACCGGATCTCCTATCACCTGGGTATCGCGCGTTCGACGGTCGGTCGGGTCCTGGAGCGCTACCGGATGCCGCTGCTGGCGAACATCGACCAGGCCACCGGACTACCGGTGCGCAGACCGAAACCGAAACGGTACGAGGTCGACCGGCCCGGACGACTCGTGCATGTCGACATCAAGAAGCATGGAGAGCTTCTTCGCGCTACTGCAACGCAATGTCCTCGACCGCCAGCGCTGGGATACTCGTGAATAGCTGCGGATCGCGATTGTCAAGGGCCATCGGGAACTGACCATTGGCGGACATGGTTCTGTCCGGTGGTGTTCGCCAGTCAGTCGTGTTAGGTGGTCGGTGACGTCAGTGCTGGTCGCCATGGCACACTGTCGGCTAATCGCGCCTGGGCGGCGACGCGGGCACAGGTCTGGAAGGTGGCGCGACGCGGGTATCGAATTGAGTGCTCGCAAGGCGTCGCTCGGTGATTCCGACGAGATCGAGGATGTCGTGGGCGAGATAGCCGGTGGTTCTGCGGTCGATGACTTTACGGGTGAGGACACCTGCGTCGGCCAGCTCGTCGAGCGCGCCACGGGCTGCGTTGAACGAGACATCGATCAGCCGCTCAACCGAGCGTCCGGTCAGCACCGGCGCCTCCGGCAGGATCGACAGGATGCGCTGCGCCGCGGAGTCAGCGCGCGGCGCTATTCGAAGCCCGCGAGCTGCCCTGTCCTGATTCACCTTGCGCTGCCAGGAGGTTTCCAGCGCTGAGACATCGTCGGCGAGTTGCGCTGCCTGGTGTATCGCAATGGTGGTGGCCTCGATGAAGAAGGCAAGCCACGTGGCCTGACCGCGGCCTGCTTCGACGCGATCGGCGCCACCGGCGTAACGGTAGCTGTTCAGGCCCGCGACATACCGCTCACTCAGCGTCGCCAGTACCAGGCTGATGGGCAATACGGCGTCTGGGGACAGCCCGCCCCGTGCCAGCACGGTGTGGATCAAAGCCCTGCCGACTCGTCCGTTTCCGTCGGTGAACGGGTGGATCGTCTCGAACTGAGCGTGTACAAGTCCCGCTTGGATGAGTGGTCCGTGTGATGCGCCGTTGACGTACCTGACCAGGTCGGCCATCAGCGCCGGGACCAGCTCGGGTGGTGGTGGAACGAACTCCGCGCGCAGCGGGTTCCAATTCGAACCACCAATCCAGTTCTGGACCACGCGGATTCCGCGATGGTGGTCACCTTGCAACAGGCCATCGTGTAGCGCTTCGATGTCAGCCACCGTCACCTCGGGCGAGGTCACCAGTTCACCCGATGCGGCCCGCAGCACGGCAATATTCCTGGCGACGAGCCTTGCCTTGTCGCTCAGGCCTCGGACACTCTCAGTCAAACCCAGCTCGGCGAGTGCGACTTGCTGTGGCGACGGCGCGATACCTTCGATCATCGAACTGGAGATCGCTTCCGAACGCGTGAGCAGCCGGGAAATGGCAGACAGGCCGCGTGAGCCGGGAACGGCGGCCAAATGTCGGATCGCACGTTCCGCCGAGGCTGCCGCCGCGCCCAGTTCGCCGTCGAGGGCCAGTGGGCGGTTGCACAATGGGTCGGGGACATATGCCGAGAAGCGTCCACCGCGACGGTCTGACGCGACGAGACCGGACTGGTCGGCGGGCTGCCAATGGAGGTCGCGAAGGTGGGCCATGGTTGTAGGTTTCGACCTTTCTATGAACAGATCCGCATCTTATCTAAGTTTAGATAGTCATTCTTCAATGACGAGGTTTGTCGAGGGTTGGGGACTTGGTCCTGACTTGAGCGGAATACACTCAACTCTGTTGGCGTTGTCGACTCCGTAGGCTCATACTTGAGTCTGTTGGACTAAAGAGAAAGGTATGCGAAGTGGACAGCTTCACTCCCACGACCAAGACACAGCAGGCACTGAGTGCTGCCGTGCACGCCGCGACCGCTGCCGGCAACTCGGACGTGCGTCCCGCTCATATCCTGGTGGCCCTGCTCGATCAGTCCGACGGTATCGCCGCGCCGCTGCTCAAGGCTGTCGGGGTGGATCCGTCGACCGTTCGGACATTGGCCCAGGCGATCATCGACCGTGCGCCCACCGTTGCCAGCGCCAGTGCGTCCCCGCAATTGTCCCGCGAGTCGATCGCGGCGATCGGCGCCGCCCAGCAGCTCGCGGGCGAGCTCGACGACGACTATGTATCCACCGAACACCTCGTGGTCGGTTTGGCGACCGGTGACTCCGATGTCGCCAAACTCCTGCACAACCAGGGTGCGACACCGCAGGCGCTGCGGGACGCGTTCGTTTCGGTACGCGGTACGGCACGAGTGACCTCCGAGGACCCCGAGTCGACCTATCAGGCGCTGGAGAAGTACTCCACCGACCTCACCGCCGCCGCTCGCGAGGGCAAACTCGACCCGGTCATCGGCCGCGACTCGGAGATCCGCCGCGTCGTGCAGGTGCTGAGCCGGCGCACCAAGAACAACCCGGTGCTCATCGGTGAACCCGGCGTCGGCAAGACCGCCATCGTCGAAGGGCTCGCCCAGCGCGTCGTCGCCGGTGACGTACCCGAATCGTTGCGGGGTAAGACCGTCATCTCCCTCGACCTCGGTTCGATGGTCGCCGGTGCCAAGTATCGCGGCGAGTTCGAGGAACGCCTCAAGGCGGTGCTCGATGAGATCAAAGGCTCTGCCGGACAGGTCATCACGTTCATCGACGAACTGCACACCATCGTCGGCGCCGGGGCCACCGGCGACTCGGCGATGGACGCGGGCAACATGATCAAACCGATGCTCGCCCGTGGTGAACTGCGCCTGGTCGGTGCGACGACCCTGGAGGAGTACCGCAAGTACATCGAGAAGGACGCCGCCCTCGAACGGCGCTTTCAGCAGGTGTACGTGGGCGAACCGTCGGTCGAGGATGCCATCGGCATCCTGCGCGGCCTCAAGGAGAAGTACGAGGTGCACCACGGCGTGCGCATCACCGACTCCGCGCTGGTCGCCGCCGCGACACTGTCCGACAGGTACATCACCTCGCGCTTCCTGCCCGACAAGGCCATCGACCTCGTCGACGAGGCCGCCTCGCGGCTGCGGATGGAAATCGACTCGCGCCCCGTCGAAATCGACGAGGTGGAGCGGATCGTCCGCCGCCTGGAGGTGGAAGAGCTTGCGCTGCAGAAGGAAACCGACGCGGCGTCGAAGGAACGGCTGGACAAGCTGCGCCAGGAACTGGCCGACCAGAAGGAGAAACTGAACGAGTTGTCGGCGCGCTGGCAGGGCGAGAAGACTGCCATCGACTCGGTGCGCGATCTGCGCGAGGAGCTCGATCGTCTTCGCGGACAGGCTGATCGGGCCGAACGTGACGGAGACCTGGGCAAGGCCGCCGAACTCCGGTACGGCAAGATCCCCGGCCTGGAGAAGCAACTCGAGGCCGCGGTCGAAAAGACCGGTGCCGCACCGGGTCAGGATGTGATGCTGCAGGAGGAGGTGGGCCCCGACGACGTCGCCGAGGTGGTGTCGTCGTGGACCGGTGTGCCCGCCGGGCGCATGCTGGAGGGTGAGAGCGCGAAACTGCTGCGCATGGAGGACGAACTCGGTGCGCGGGTCATCGGCCAGAAGGCGGCCGTCACGGCGGTGTCCGACGCGGTTCGCCGCGCCCGCGCCGGGGTGGCCGACCCCAACCGGCCGCTCGGCTCGTTCCTGTTCCTCGGCCCCACGGGCGTCGGCAAGACCGAACTCGCCAAGGCGCTCGCGGAGTTCCTGTTCGACGACGAACGCGCCATGGTGCGTATCGACATGAGTGAATACGGTGAGAAGCACAGCGTCGCAAGGCTTGTCGGTGCACCTCCCGGGTACGTCGGGTACGAGTCGGGCGGTCAGCTCACCGAGGCGGTCCGCCGTCGCCCCTACACCGTCGTCCTGTTCGACGAGGTGGAGAAGGCGCACCCGGACGTATTCGACGTGTTGCTGCAGGTGCTCGACGAAGGCCGGCTCACCGACGGGCAGGGCCGTACCGTCGACTTCCGCAACACCATCCTGATCCTCACCTCCAACCTCGGTTCGGGCGGCGACCACGATCACGTGATGGCGGCGGTGCGGGCGGCGTTCAAGCCGGAGTTCATCAACCGGCTCGACGACGTGGTCGTCTTCGACGCGCTGAGCCCCGACGAGCTGGTGTCCATCGTCGACATCCAGCTCGGGCAGCTCGGCAAGCGGCTGGCCCAGCGCAGGCTGCGGCTGGAGGTGTCGGCCAAGGCCAGGCAGTGGCTGGCCGAACGCGGCTTCGACCCGCTCTACGGCGCCCGGCCACTGCGCCGGCTGGTGCAGCAGGCCATCGGCGACCAACTCGCCAAACTGTTGCTGGCCGGAGATGTGCGGGACGGGGATGTGGTGCCGGTGAACGTCTCCGCGGACGGAGACGGGCTGGTTCTGGGCTGACCCGCCGATCGATGACGGTGCCCGTGACGACGACGGTCGTTGCGGGCACCGTCATCGTGTCCGGAGGTCGCGTAAGGTGGGGGAATGGCCGGATTCGGTGCGGTTGCCACCGCCAAATATGTTGCGCTGACCACGTTTCGCAAGGACGGGACACCGGTGGTGACGCCGCTGTGGGCGGCACTCGACGGTGACCGGCTGGTGATGTGGACGGTCACCGATTCGTGGAAGGTCAAGCGGATCCGGCGCAATCCGGAGGTGATCGTGCAGGCCTGTGACGCCCGGGGCAAAGAACTCACCGGTGAGCCGGTGCCGGCGCGGGCCGAGATTCTCGACGCCGTGGGCACCGAACGAGTGCGCGGGCTGATTGCCGCCAAGTACGGGATCGTCGGCCGGATCGCGATGTTCGGCAGCACCCTGCGGCGCGGCAAGAGCGGCACCATCGCTCTGACGATCAGCGTCGACGAACCCGCCTGATATCCACCCCGCGCGAAATCCGCGTGTGCCCGCCGCGCTAATGTGCGCCGAGCAGCCGCAACGCCATCAGGGTGTACACCCGGGCGGCGGTGAGCAGATCGTCCACGGCCACCGACTCGTCGGGCTGGTGCGCCTGGGTGTTGATGTTTCCGGGCCCGAGCACCACCGCCGGGATGCCCAGATCGCGGGAGACGAAACCGCCGTCGCACGCGGCGGTCCAGCCCCCGACCGACGGTTTCCTGCCCTGGGTGGCGATCGCCGAGCACGCCGCGTCGATGAGGGGATGGCCCGCGTCCGTGACGAATCCGGGCATCTCCATGGTGACGCGAACCTCGACGCCGATGCCGTCGGAGTCGATGCCGGCCGCCGAGATGCCACGCCGGACCGCCTCGGCGATCTGCTCGGCGGACTCGTGCGGCATCAGCCTGCGGTCGACACCGAGCGAACACATCGGCGCCACCACCGAGATGCCCTGCCCACCCTGAATGGTGCCCACGTTCCAGGTGCCGAAGCCGAGCAGATCGTCCCGGTCGCGGGACAGGCGGGCCTGATCGTCGGACAACAGCCCGACGATGCGGGCGGCGGCGTCGATGGCGCTGCGGCCGTCGGCGGGCCGTCCGCTGTGCGCGGCCCGGCCGGTGACCTCGATGTCGATGTACGACGCCCCGCGACAGCCGCGCACGATCGTCAGATCGGTGGGTTCGGCCACCACGCAACCCACGAACTCGTGGTCGGCGGGGCGAGTGACGAAACGGCGCACCCCGAGGCCGTGCTCCTCCTCGTCGACGGTGCACACCAGTCGCACCGGACCCGACAACGGCGCGTCGTGGCGGCGCAACACGTCCATCGCCGCCAGTACGGCCGCCAGGCCACCCTTCATGTCGGTGGTGCCGCGGCCCACCAGCAGCGTGCGCCCGCCGTCGTCGAGCACGCGACGAACCCGGTACGGGTCGCCCGTCCAGTGGGGACCCGCGGGCACCACATCCGAGTGGCCGAGAAACATCAGGCCCGGTCCGGTCGCGGTGGCCGGTGACCACGTGGCCCGGACGTTGGGTCTGCCCGGAGCGGCTTCGTCGGTGTCGACCGATAGCCCGAGGCCGGCGGCGGCCCCGGCGAGCACCTCGGCGGCCGCGGCCTCCGAACCGCCCGGATTCTCGCTCGGTGTCTCCACCAGAAGACACGTGAGCCGTTCGATCAGAGCGGCGTCGATGTCGTCGCAGATCCGTCGCTGCGCATCGGTCAGGGCTGCGCCGGACACCTCGGGAATCACGCCGTCATCCTCTCACCGATCGGCCGCCCGCGGAGGCGGTCGGCTGCCCGCGCGCCCCGCCGTGTGCGTTGTGCGGCGGCAATCGCTACCTCGGCAGGTGGCCGATAGTAATGTGGGCCCTGATGACCATCATCTATCTAGTGCTCGGCGTACTGGCGCTGGCAGGTGCGGCCGTACTGCTGTACCTCGACCGCCGGCGATCCGACATGTCCCACCACCAGCGTGCCTCCTGGGGTGAGCAGCACGGATTCAAGTTCCGCGAGTCCGACAGCAAACTCCGCAAGGTGTTCACCCGCGCCGGGATGAACGTCCCCGGCCACGTCGAGGTGTCCGACGTGGCCTACGGCGAGTACGACGATGCCGAGGCGGTGGTCTTCGATCTCGTCGACACCGCCACCGTCATCGCGATCCGCCGATCTTTCCCGTCACGGGTCGTCGTCGACCTGCGGCACGAGGACGTGCTGGCACCCGCCGAGGACGATGTCGAGTTGCTCGGTGCGATGGGGCAGCGCGTGATGTTCTCCAACAACCTCGATGTGGCGCGCCGAGTGTGTGACCGGCGCATGGTCGCCCTTGCCAATACCGCCCCCACCTATGTCGAGGTGCTGTGGAACGAGGGAAACTGGGCGCTCGGCTCACTGCCGCTCACCGACGACGTCGAGGAACTCGACACCGCGCTCGAAGTGGTGCGGCGGTTCGCCGACCTGTTGCGCGTGCTGCCGCCACTGCAGGGCCCGCAGGACGCACCCGATCCCCGCGACCCACACGGTCCCGCCCGGGCCGAATTGGCCGACAAGAAGACGGACCTGCTGCGCGACGGCGACCGCCGTGCCAGGACCGAGGCAGCCAGGAGCGAGCCGGGCAGAGAGGCCGATCGGGCCGCCGGCCGGTCCACCACCGGCCCCGGCACCAGCGCGGCACCGCTGCTCGGAGCCGCCGGAAACACCGCCCAGCAACCGGGCCGCCGTCGCCAGCCCCCCGCCCGGCCGGGTACGTCGGTGGGCAGCACCCCACCCGCGCACGGCGCGCCCCCGGTGCGGCCGCAGACCGGTGCGCGCACCGGCCCCCGGCCACAGCCCATCGCGGGCAACGAATCCGTCGGTGACCAGATCCCGGCACCCGCACCCATGCCGCGACCCGGTCGCCGCCGACACGAAAGTGAGTAGCTCACCAGTGACCCTTGATGCCGCCAACCGTGAGCGCCTGGCCCGGCTCGTCACCGAACTGGCCGTCGTCCACGGAAAGGTGACCCTGTCGTCCGGCAAAGAGGCCGACTACTACGTCGACCTGCGGCGGGCCACCCTTCACCACGAGGCGTCACCGCTGATCGGTACTCTGATGCGCGAGCTCACCGCGGACTGGGACTACGACAGCGTCGGCGGGCTCACCCTCGGCGCCGACCCCGTCGCCACCTCGATCATGCACGCCGCCGGGCGGCCCATCGACGCCTTCGTGGTGCGCAAGGCCGCCAAGGCGCACGGAATGCAGCGCCGAATCGAAGGTCCCGACATCGGGGGTCGGCGCGTCCTCATCGTCGAGGACACCTCCACCACCGGCGCGTCGCCGTCCGAGGCAGTGCGCGCCGCCCGCGAGGTGGGTGCCGTCGTCGTGGGCGTGGCTACGGTCGTCGACCGGGCCACCGGTGCCGACGCCGTCATCGGCGAACTCGGAGTCCCGTACCGCTCGCTGCTCGGGCTCGGCGACCTCGGTCTTGGCTGACGGGCTTCCCGGATCGGCCGGACCGGACGCCCGGCCCGAACACCGGGACGGCCCCGCCCCGGAGGCCGGACCGACCGAGTGGCAGGTGGGGGAGCCTGTCGGGGTGGGGCCGTGGCAGGGGCCCCGGCCGGACGGACCGCACTACGATCCGGAACTGCTCGCCGCCGGTGACACCCGCAACGTCGTCGACGCGTACCGGTACTGGACCCGGGAGGCGATAGTCGCCGACATCGACGCCCGCCGGCATCCGTTCCACGTGGCCATCGAGAACTTCGCACACGACGCCAACATAGGGACCGTCGTACGTACCGCCAACGCCTTCGCCGCCGCAGCCGTACACATCATCGGCCGACGCCGCTGGAACCGGCGCGGTGCGATGGTCACCGACCGCTACCAGCATCTGCACCACCACGACAGCGTCGAGGACCTCATGGCGTGGGCCGACACCGAACACCTGACCGTGGTCGCCGTCGACAACACCCCCGGATCGGTCCCGATCGAGACCGCACGGCTGCCGCGCGAATGTGTCCTGCTGTTCGGTCAGGAAGGCCCGGGGGTCAGTGACACCGCCCGGCGTCGGGCCGATCTGACCGTCTCGATCGCCCAGTTCGGGTCGACCCGCAGCATCAACGCCGGGGTGGCCGCCGGGATCGCGATGCACGCGTGGATCCGGCAGCACGCAGACCTCGACACCGCGTGGTGACTACTCGGCGCGTTCCGCGGTCTCCGGGGGCAGCACGGGCTCCTCGATGATGCCCTTGCGTGAACGCAACACGCGTTTGCCGATCTCGGTGATGATCGGCACCACGGACACGAACACGATCAGCAGGAAGATCAGGTCGACATGTTCGCGGATGAAGTCGATCTGACCGAGGAAGTACCCGAGCAGCGTGACACCCGCGCCCCACACGATGCCGCCGATCACGTTGTAGACCAGGAACGTCGAATAGCGCATCTTGGCGGCGCCCGCGACCAGCGGGGCATAGGTACGCACGATGGGAACGAAACGCGCGAGGAAGATGGTGATCGGGCCATGCTTCTCGAAGAACTCGTGCGCCTCGTTGATATAGCGTTCCTTGAGCACCTTCGCATCGGGTGTGAACAGCGAATAGCCCAGTTTGGCGCCGATCCAGTAACCCACCTGATCGCCGAGGACCGCGGCGATGGGGATGGTCACCAGCAGCACCCACAGCGGCGCGAACGGCGCGATGTCGTCAGACTTGGCCGCCACCACCAGACCGGCGGTGAACAGCAGGGAATCGCCCGGGAGAAGCGGAAACAGCAGACCCGATTCGATGAACACCACCAGCAGCAAGCCGGCCAACATCCACCCGCCGAACGAATTCAGCAGGTTGACGGGGTCGAGGAAACCGGGCAGCAGGGCCAGGTCGGTCGTCGTTGTTGCCAGAGCGGTCTCGATCACGGGATTCAACGCTACCTGCGCAGCCTGAGAGTTCGGCAAACGCGGCGACGAATGTGACCTCGGCCGCGTCGGTAACGTGGCTCATCCGCGCCGTGACCCGGGACGCGCCCGCGCGTGCCAGCGCGTTACTTGCCATACTTGACGCTGAGCAAGCCACTCGATATCGACGTGGGTCACCTACCGGTTGGAGGACGTCACATGCCCATTGCCACTCCCGAGCAATATGCCGAAATGATCACCAAGGCGAAGGAGGGTGGCTACGCGTTCCCGGCGATCAACTGCACCTCCTCGTCCACCATCAACGCCGCCATCAAGGGATTCGCCGACGCCGGCAGCGACGGCATCATCCAGTTCTCCACCGGCGGCGCCGAGTTCGGTTCCGGCCTCGGCGTCAAGGACATGGTCACCGGTGCGGTCGCGCTCGCCGAGTTCGCGCACGTGGTCGCCGCCAAATACGACATCACCATCGGCCTGCACACCGACCACTGCCCCAAGGACAAGCTCGACACCTACGTCCGGCCGCTGCTCGCCATCTCGCAGGAACGTGTCGACGCCGGCCGGAACCCGCTGTTCCAGTCGCACATGTGGGACGGCAGCGCCGTGCCGATCGACGAGAACCTGGAGATCGCGCAGGATCTGCTGAGCCTGTCGGCGGCCGCCAAGATCATCCTGGAAATCGAGATCGGCGTCGTCGGCGGCGAAGAGGACGGCGTCGAGGCCGCGATCGACGACAAGCTGTTCACCACCCCCGAGGACTTCGAGAAGACCGTCGACGCGCTCGGCGTCGGTGAGAAGGGCCGCTACCTGCTGGCCGCCACCTTCGGCAATGTGCACGGCGTGTACAAGCCCGGCAACGTCAAGCTGCGCCCCGACGTGCTCAACACCGGCCAGGAGGTGGCCACCAAGAAGCTCGGCCTCACCGAAGGCTCCAAGCCGTTCGACTTCGTCTTCCACGGTGGATCGGGTTCGCTCAAGAGCGAGATCGAGGAATCCCTCAGTTACGGCGTCGTCAAGATGAACGTCGACACCGACACCCAGTACGCCTACTCGCGTCCGGTCGCGGGCCACATGTTCAGCAACTACGACGGCGTGCTGAAGGTCGACGGCGACGTGGGCAACAAGAAGGTCTACGACCCGCGCAGCTGGTCCAAGCTGGCCGAGGCCGCAATGAGCGAGCGGGTCGTCGAGGCCTGCGCCGACCTCAAGTCGGTCGGCAAGTCGATCAGCGCCTGATCGCCGCCGGGTTCGTCCCGAACCCGAACCGCCCGTGAACGCAGCGGGGCCGGACGGAGAATCTCCGTCCGGCCCCGCTGTTGTCCGTGCGATACCCGGCTACGGGGCGTTGCAGACCTTCCAGTCGCCCTCGACCTTGCGCAACACGATGATCGCTTCCTCGGTTTCGGTCGGCCTGCTGGTGTTGACGGCCTCGACCTGCACGTTGGCGGTGCCGTCGTCGTTGATCATCGCCGCGGTGACCCGGTTGACCCTGACCAGCTGGTTGGCGGCCTTCTGCTGCTCATAGAGCTCCTGGTATTGCTGCTCCTTGCCGTCCCACTGCGTGAATTCCTCGCGCTTGACGCCGCAGGTGATCGATCGCAGCGTGTCCAGGTCGCCGGTGTAGACGGCGTTGCCGTATGTCCGCGCGGCCTCGGCGGCCCGATCGACCTCGGGTGTCGACTTGTTCGTGTTCAGCAGCGCCGCGACCACACCGACGATGGCCAGCACCGCCACCACGGCAGCCACCAGCCACCACTTCTTGCGGCCACCGGACTTGGCGGTGTCGGTGGCACCGACCGGTTGCGGCCGGTGCCGAGTCGTCGACCAGCCGTCGGTCTTTTCCTTGGCCGTCGGGGGTGCGGCAGGGGCGCCCGCGATCGGGCGGGCCCCCGACGGGCGGGGTAGCTTCTCCACCGGCGCCTTGGCGGCCGGGGAATCGGTGGGCAGCCTGGGCGTCCTGTCCGTAGGTGCCTCCGACGCGACCATCCCGGGAGCGGCCGGCTTGTCGAGCTCATTCAGCTCGGCGGTCGTCGATTCGCCGAAGGGTTTCGTGTCCGTGCGGGGTGTCTGGTCCCGGCCCGTGTCCCTGCCCGGCGCGGTGAGGGTGGCGAATTTCTTCGTCGGCTCCTCCGACGCCGCGACTTCCTCGGCGGTACCGGCCTCCCCGGTGTCGGCTTGCCAGGCCGGGGTGGCGTCCGCTGCCGGGGCATCCCCGGCGGGAGTATCCACGACGGGGCCATCCACCGCGGTGTCCGGTGCGGCGGCGACGACCTCCTCGGCCGTATCAGGTTCTTCCGGAACGTCTTCCGCGGCATCCGCCTCGGTGCCGGCGGTCTCGACGGGAGCGAGTTCGGCGTCATCGGCGGAGTCGGCGACCTCCGGCGTTTCCTCGGCGGCGGATTCGCCGTCGGGGGTCTCGGGATCGGGGGTCTCGGGATCGGGGGTCTCGGGATCGGGGGTTTCGGGGTCGCCGACGACCTGGGCGTCCGCATCCGATTCGGCCGACTCGCCGGTGCCCGATTCCGTCGGGCCGTCCCCGGAATCTGGTGCGGCCGAAACCTCGGCGTCATCGACAGTTTCGGAGCTGCCCTGCTTCGCGGCCCGTTCGGATGCGTCTGGAGAGTCGGTGTCGTCCGTGGAGTCCGTGGCGGTGTCGGTCTCGTCCGAGCCACGGGCGGCGACCGCCGCCGTGCCCACCGCCCCGGCGATCACCGCGCCCGCGGCCACCGCCGCCGTCTTCGATCCCGTGTCCGGCTCCGCGTCGTTGTCCGGCCCGGCGCTGTCGTCCGGCCCGGCCTCGCTGTCCGCATCTGCCGCGGACGTGGCGACCTCGGTCTCGTCGGCCGTCTCATCGCCCGGGGTCTCCGGTCCGGTGTCCGACGGGGTGTCCAGTGGAACGTCACCGGCGGCCTCGGCCTCGGCGGCCGTCGCGGCGGCGATCTCGGCGAGCGCGTCCGAGGAGATCGCGACAGTCGGACCGTCGATGGACCCGCCACCGCGGGGCTTGGCCCGCTTGATCGCCCCGGCCGGTTTCGCGGTACCGGAATCGGTGGCGCCCGCCGGCTCGGGGGCGTCCGCACCGCCGTCATCGAGTTCGGTGTCCTCCAGCGGCGGCAGGTCACTGAAATCGGGCAGGTTGTCCTTACTGATAACCACGGTCGCCGAGTTGATGCCGATACCGCCGGACGGCTTGCGGGCGGGCGTGGATGGAGCGTTGTCCGAGTCTGAGTCGGTCGGCTCGTCGGTTCGTGTCACGTTCTCTCCGGAACCCGGCTGTATGTCGGGAAGGGTGGTGTCTGCGGGGTCCGAGGTCCCGGCTGGGGCCTGGTCTGCTGTCGGGTCTTGGTCTGTCGGGTCTCGCTCGGCGGGGACGGCCGGCGGCCGGGTGTCCGGACCATCAAGTGTGGTCCGGGATGACAAGGAGTGTGGCACCGCCGAGCTGTCACCGCTCGGCGGGGCCCCGGATATGCCGGCGCCCGTCGCTGTCCCCGGCGCCTGGGCCGCGTCCGGCGTCGGCGCGGTGTCCGGGCTCACCGGGCTCCGCAGCCGCCCGGCCTGGGGCCTGCGCGGCGCCCATGCGGGGCCGGTCGCTCCCCGGTTGCGGCGCTTCTGCCATGCCGAGATCGCCTTGTCGATGACTTCTTTGCGCGTGTCAGCCGCTGTGCGCCTGTCTCGGTCGGGGCCGGGCATATCTGGAATTCACCCCCGTAGGGTTCAGGACCGTATGAACAGTCGGGTGGTCACGGCGCGGGTGCTGCCACGCACCGCCGCACGATCGTCCCCAGACTATCGAACACTGCCGGGATGGTTGCGGTGGATGGCGTAGCAGCGCCGGGACGACGACGCACCCCCGTCGCTTCGCTCGCCCCCAACCGCCGCGTGAGACCTGCTTGAATGGGTGAATGACCTCGTTTGGAGATTTGCTGGGCCCGCCGCCGACGCTGCTGACCGGAGACGACGACGCCGAGTCCGACCTACTCAACGGTGCCGACCCGGCAGCGGTGGCCTCGACGTACCCCACCGCGTCGATCGCCTGGGCCTATCTCGCCGAGAGGGCGCTGGAGCAGGCGGGCATCGCCTCCGGAACGCCGCGGGCCGTTGCCGCCGCCGACGTCGCCAAGGTCATCGAGGCCTACGGCTACGCCCGCACCGGCTACCACCGGGGCCTCGATCAGCTGCGCAGGCACGGCTGGAAAGGTTTCGGACCGGTGCCGTGGTCGCACGAACAGAACCAGGGATTCCTGCGGTGCGTCGGCGCCCTGGCCCGGGCAGCATCCGCGATCGGCGAAGAGAATGAGTACCAGCGGTGTCTCGACCTGCTGACCGACAGCGATCCCAGCGCCGTCACCGAACTCGGCCTGTAGCGCCGCGATCGGGGAGTTCGGGGCGGGCACGGTGACGGGCAGGCGTGCCGCGTTGCACGGCCGGATCCGCAGGCGCGTGGACGCGCTCCCCACCCCGGTGTCGCGGCGACTGCGGCGCCTGTGGTTGTCGTCGGTACCTATCACCCAGTGCGCGGTCGCCGCGGGCCTGGCCTGGTGGATCGCCTCGGTGGCGCTCGACCACGCACAGCCGTTCTTCGCGCCGATCGCCGCGGTGGTCTCGCTGGGGTTGTCCCTGGCCAAACGCTGGCGACGGGCGGTGGAGTTGGTCGCGGGCGTCACCATCGGCATCCTCGCCGGTGACCTGGTGATCTCCTGGATCGGGTCCGGGACCTGGCAGATCATGGTCGTGGTGGCGATCGCGATGTCGATCGCCGTGTTCCTCGACGACGGCCCGCTGCTGCCGATGCAGGCCGCCTCGTCGGCGGCGCTGGTGGCCACCCTGCTGCCGCCGGGCGGTGCGGCGGGCATCGAACGGGCGATCGACGCGCTGATCGGCGGTGTGGTCGGGATTCTGGTGGTGGCGTTGCTGCCGATGAATCCGGCCGCTCGCAGTCGACGCGACGCCGCCGGGGTGCTGGCCACGATCCGGGACGCGGCCGCCGATCTGGCGTCGGGGCTGCGGGCCGGGGATGCCGAGGTGGTCTCCGACGTGCTGGCCCGGGCGCGCGGCACACAGGGCGAGATCAACACCATGCGCGCGGACATGGCCGGTGGTCGTGAGATCAGTGCCATCTCGCCGCTGTACTGGAGTTCGCGGCAGCGGTTGCAACGGATCGCCGCGACCGCCGACCCGATCGACAATTCGGTCCGCAACTTCCGGGTGGTGGCCCGGCGGGCGCTGGCGATGACGCAGGGCGGGGAGGTGCTGCGGCCGGAGATCATCGAGATCATCGACGATCTGAGCGGCGCCTACGAGATCCTGCGGGCGATGGTCCTGGCCCCGCCCGGCGGCGAACCGGATGAGGCGGACGCCGCCCGCGTCCTGCGCACGATCGCGCGCAAGGCCCGCGTCGACCTCGTCGCCGACAGCTCCATGTCCGAGACCACGATCCTGGCGCAACTGCGGTCGCTGATCGTCGATCTGTTGATGGTGGCGGGGCTGCAGCGGTCGTCGGCGCGGGCCACGCTACGCGACTGAATACCCCCGTTTTCAGCTGTTTGTCCAGGTCGGAGGGTCGGGCCGGGTCATCGACCAAGGTTGCCCTACATTCGTTGCCTCGGACCCTTGCCATGTATGCGCAAACCCGCATATATTCCGAATTATGGGTCACTCACACGGGCACTCCCACTCACACGGGCATTCCCACTCGCACGGCCATTCCCACGGACCGTCTGTCGCCGGGGCGGCCAACCGGCGGATCTGGCCGATGGCGCTGGGGGCGGCCCTCATCGGTGGCTACTTCGTCGTTGAACTGATCACCGGCATCGTCGTCGGATCGCTCGCCCTGATCGCCGACGCCGGCCACATGCTCACCGATGTGGTGGCGATCTGTATGGGCCTGGTCGCGCTGTTGCTCGCCCGGCACGGCAAGATCACCGACACCCGTAGCTTCGGCTGGCACCGCGCCGAGGTGTTCACCGCCGCGATCAACGCGCTGCTGCTGTTCGGCGTGGCCGGCTACGTCCTCTACGAGGCGATCGAACGACTCGGCACCGACCCGGAGGTCCCCGGCGCCACGCTGATCATCGTCGCCGCGATCGGCCTGGCGGTGAACATCGCGGTGATGTTCCTGTTGCGCGCCGACTCCAAGGAGTCGATCGCCGTGCGCGGCGCGTACATGGAGGTGCTCGCCGACGCCGTGGGCAGCGTCGGAGTGCTGGTGGCCGGTCTGGTCATGCTCACCACCGGCTGGGGCTACGCCGACATCGTGGTGGCCGTCTGCATCGCGCTGTGGGTGGTGCCGCGCGCCCTGAGCCTGCTCGTCGACGCCGCCCGCATCCTCAGCCAGCAGGCGCCCCGGCACATCGACGTCGACGCCGTACGCCACGAACTCGCCGAACTACCCGGCGTCGACGACGTGCACGACCTGCACGTATGGACCCTGACCACCGGAATGGACGTCGCAACGGTGCATCTGGCCAGTTCTGCGGCCAACGGCACCGTTCTCGAGGCCGCGCGGGCGGTGCTGACCCGGCACGGTCTGGGCCACGCCACGATCCAGGTCGACCCGGCCGATCAGCGCAGCCGTTGCCACGAGGAGCTGACCTGGTAGCCCGCCGCGACGGCCGGGACCGACGTCAGGGCAGGACGAGCAGCAGATCGACGTGGTGACGATAAAACGTCGAGCGTTTGACCACGCGGTCGGTGAGCACGCCCTCGCGTTCGACCACCAGGTTGGTGCCGCCGGTCTGTGCGGCACGTCCGGTCTCCCAGCGTCGGCGCAGGGGGTGATCGAGCCGCGCCCGCACACCGGGCGCCTCCGGGAGCGGCTCGATGACGACACCACGGACGTCGCCGGTGAACAGTCGCTCGTTGTCGACGTAGCTCTCGCCGTGCAGTTTCGCGCCGCCCTCGCCGAGTTGCCGGGCCCGGCCGAGGAGTACCGTCGCGGCGTCGTCGCGGATCAGCGGGACCGCGCGGGCATTGCCGGACTGCGCCAGAGTGTCGGCGGCCGGGCCGTGCGGGAGGCCGTATCGCCTGGTGGCGGGGGTCGCGACGGGTGCCACGTAGGCGACCTCCACATCGAGGCGTTCGGCGATCATCAGGCGGGCGAGCACCGCCGCCGCGAACGCGTCGGGATTGTCCGGTCCGCCGCGGATGACGATCCGGGTGGTCGCGGGATCGTCGAGCGCGCCCGAGACCAGGGCGCGGACAGCGGCCTTACCGGCCGCGTTCCCGTGGGGGGTGCTGTTCTGTCCTAGCACGACGATCGACACGGCCTCAGCGTATCGGGGTACTCCGAGTGCGAGCACCACCGGCGCGGCCCGGCCTCCGGGTAGTAGGGTTTCCCTGTTCACCAGAACACAAAGGAGCTTGGACAACATGGCCGCGATCGTCCTGATCGGCGCCCAGTGGGGCGACGAGGGCAAAGGCAAGGCAACCGATCTGCTCGGCGGAAGGCTGCAGTGGGTGGTGCGCTACCAAGGCGGGAACAACGCCGGGCACACGGTGGTGCTGCCGTCGGGCGAGACCTTCGCACTGCATCTCATCCCGTCGGGCATCCTCACCCGGGGTGTCAACAACGTGATCGGCAACGGCGTGGTGGTCGACCCGGGTGTGCTGCTCACAGAGCTGTCCGGTCTCGAGGAGCGTGACGTCGACACCACCGGCCTGATGATCTCCGCGGACGCCCACCTGCTGATGCCGTACCACGTGGCCATCGACAAGGTCACCGAACGCTTTCTGGGCAACAAGAAGATCGGCACCACCGGCCGTGGCATCGGGCCGTGCTACCAGGACAAGATCGCCCGCGGGGGTGTACGGGTCGCCGATGTGCTCGACGAGAAGATCCTCAGCCAGAAGGTCGAGGCGGCGCTCGAGCTCAAGAACCAGATCCTGGTGAAGATCTACAACCGCAAGGCGCTCGAGCCGGCCCGCGTCGTCGATGAGGTGCTCGCGCAGGCGGAAGGGTTCTCGCACCGCATCGCCGACACCCGGCTGTTGCTCAACCAGGCCCTCGAACGTGGTGAGACGGTGCTCCTGGAGGGTTCGCAGGGCACGCTGCTCGACGTCGACCACGGCACCTACCCGTATGTGACCTCGTCCAACCCCACCGCCGGCGGTGCGGCCGTCGGTTCGGGTATCGGCCCCAACAAGATCACCACGGTGCTCGGCATCCTGAAGGCATACACCACCCGGGTCGGGTCCGGACCGTTCCCCACCGAACTGTTCGACGAATGGGGCGAGTACCTGGCCAAGACCGGCGGCGAGGTGGGCGTGACCACCGGCCGTGCCCGCCGTTGCGGCTGGTTCGACGCGGTGATCGCCCGCTACGCGACCCGCGTCAACGGCATCACCGACTACTTCCTCACCAAACTCGACGTGCTCTCCAGTCTGGAGCGGGTACCGATCTGTGTGGCATACGAGGTCGACGGTGAGCGGGTCGACGAGATGCCGATGACCCAGACCGGCTTCCACCACGCCAAACCCATCTACGAGACGATGCCCGGCTGGTGGGAGGACATCTCCGAGTGCCGCAGGTTCGAGGATCTGCCGCAGAACGCGCAGAACTACATCCTGCGGCTCGAAGAGCTGTCGGGCGCGCACATCTCGTGCATCGGCGTCGGTCCGGGGCGCGACCAGACGATCGTGCGGCGCGACATCCTGTGAGCGTGTAGGTACCGGGGGGCGGCGACAGTGCCGGGCGGTGATTACGGTTCGATCCTGCTCGGATCGATGAGCGAGAGCGGTCTGCGTCAGCGGATCCGTATCCAGACTCTGCTGACCAGCGCTCTGGTCATCGCCAACGCGATCGGCGCCGCCATCGTGCTCGCCCTGGTCCTGGTCGGTATCCCCACGCCCTCGGTTCTGGCCACAGAGCTGTGGTGGGTCAACTACATCGCCCTGCCGATCTACGTCGGGGTGGCCTTTGTGGTGGGTATCACGGTGTGCACGGTCACCGCGGTCCGCAGGCTGCAATGGTCGATCCGCGAGCGGGAACCGACCCCCGCCGACGCCCGGCGCACGCAGCGGCTGCCGTGGACACTGACGATGATCCAGGCCACGCTGTGGTTCATCGGCATGGTGGGTTTCACCATCATGTACGGCATCGTTGAACCGGAGCTGATCCCGAAGATCATCTTCGTCACCGGCATGGCCGGTCTGGTAGTGGTGAGTATCGGCTACATCCTGATCGAGTTCACGTTGCGGCCGGTCGCGGCCGGCCTGATCAGCCACGGTTTCCGCCGCCGCAAGCGGACGGGTCTGCGGGCCCGCTGGGTGCTGGCGTGGATCGCCGGTTCGGCGATCCCCCTGGTCGGAATTCTGCTGGTGGTGCTGTTCGGGGTGTTCCGCGACGACACCACCAAGATCGAACTCTTCATCGGTGTGACCGTGCTCGCGCTGGTGGGTCTGGTCACCGGGCCGATACTGACGATCCTGGGCAGCATGAGTATCACCGGACCGATCCGCTCCATGCAGAAGGCGTTCGGCCGGATCCGCTCAGGCGACCTCGACAGCGATGTGGCCGTCTACGACGGCACCGAGGTGGGCGACCTGCAGGCAGGCTTCAACGACATGGTGGCCGGCCTGCGCGAACGCGAACGGATGCGCGACCTGTTCGGCAAGCACGTCGGCCGGGAGGTGGCCGACGCGGCGCTCGCCGGAGACCCGCGGCTCGGCGGCACCGAACGCATCGTCGCCGCGCTGTTCGTCGACGTCATCGGTTCGACGACGCTCGCCGCCAACCGCGCGCCCACGGAGGTGGTCGGCCTGCTCAACGACTTCTTCGCGGTGATCGTCGACGAGGTCATCGGACATGACGGGCTGGTCAACAAGTTTGAGGGTGATGCGGTGCTGGCGATCTTCGGCGCACCGATCGCGCTGAGCGACCCGGCCGGTTCGGCGCTCGCCGCGGCCCGGGCGATCGCCGATCGGCTGCCCGGTGCGGTGCCGGAGATATCCGCGGGTATCGGCGTCGGGTACGGACCGGTCGTCGCGGGCAACGTCGGGGCCGTCGAGCGTTTCGAGTACACGGTGATCGGCGACCCGGTGAACGAGAGCGCGCGCCTGTCGGAGCTGGCCAAACGTGATCCGCGTCGCCCACTGGCATCCCGGCCCGCGATCACGGCGGCCGCGCGTACCGAATCGGGGGCCGACGAGGTGCGCAACTGGGAGGAACTCGACTCGGTGACCTTGCGCGGTCGGCCTGAGCCGACCGTCGTGTTCGGCGGTGTGCCTGGTCCGGTGCCCCGGACAACGGCCGACACGCCCGATATCGCGGGCGCGCGGATCGGTGGCCGCACCCGCCGGTGATGCCTTTCGTACCGCTCGGGATGTAGTCCGATGGATTGAGCGGCCGATCGAGGGGCGATCGCCGGGCTCTGCACCGGTACCATCGAGACATGACGCCGAACGACGATGAGCGTGGCCGCAACGGCTACAGCCATGATCGGGCGCCCGCCGTGGATTCGAACGCGGTGGACGCGACCGAGGTGGTGCGGCTCGGTTCCGTGCCCGTTGTGCCGAACGCCGACGCCGCCCCGCGGGCCCGGGACTCCGCGCAGGGCACTCCCGACGCCGTCGCGGCCGCCACGACCGTGACCTATGGTTCAATCCCGCCGCGGGCCGCCGGCGGTGCGCAGGTCGGTCCGCCCGCGCTGCTGGGCACCCCGCTCTCGCCGGGGGCCACCCGGGTGATGCTGCTCGGTGCCGGTGAGCTGGGCAAGGAGGTGATCATCGCCTTCCAGCGGCTCGGGGTGGAGGTGATCGCCGTCGACCGCTACGCCAACGCGCCCGGCCAGCAGGTCGCCCATCATGCCGAGGTCATCGACATGATGGACCCGGCCGCGGTACGGGCCGTCATCGACAAGCATCGGCCGCACTATGTGGTCCCCGAGATCGAGGCAATCGCCACCGGCGCGCTCGCGCAGGTGGAGGCCGACGGCGTCGCCGAGGTCATCCCGTCCGCCAAGGCGGTCGTGGCCACGATGGACCGGGAGGGCATCCGGCGCCTGGCCGACGAGCAACTCGGCCTGCCCACCTCGCCATATCTGTTCGCCGACACGCTCGAGGAACTGACGGTGGCCGCCGAGCAGGTCGGCTTCCCGTGTGTGGTCAAACCGGTGATGTCGTCGTCCGGCAAGGGGCAGAGCGTGCTGCACGGCGTCGATGACGTCGCGAAGGCGTGGGAGATCGCGAGCACCGGTGCGCGGGTGTCGGGACGGCGGGTGATCGTCGAGGGCTTTATCGACTTCGACTACGAGATCACCCTGCTCACGGTACGGGCCCTCGATCCGGCCACCGGCGGGCTCACCACCCACTTCTGTGCCCCGATCGGTCACCGTCAGGTCGACGGCGACTACGTCGAGAGCTGGCAGCCGCACGAGATGCCGGAGTTCCCGCTCGGTGCGGCCACCTCGATCGCGGCGCGTGTCGCGGCCGCGTTCGGTGACGACAAGCTCGGCGGCAGAGGTGTCTTCGGTGTCGAGCTGTTCGTCAAGGGAGACGACGTCTACTTCTCCGAGGTCAGTCCACGCCCGCACGACACCGGCCTGGTGACGATGGCCACCCAGCGCCTGTCGGAGTTCGAGATGCACGCCCGCGCGATCCTCGGGTTGCCGATCGACGTGACCCTGGCCTCGCCGGGCGCCTCGGCGGTCATCTACGGCGGCCGGGATGAGGCCGCGATCGGTTTCGAGAACGTGGCGCGGGCGCTGTCGGTGCCCGAGACCGACATCCGGTTGTTCGGCAAACCCGACAGCGCGCTGCGCAGACGGATGGGGGTGGTGACCGCGACTGCCGACGACGTGCAGGCCGCCCGGCGCCGCGCCAAGGCGGCGGCGGCGATGGTCACCCCGGTGGCCGGTCGCGTGGCCGAGCGGATCACCGAACCCACCCCGTTCGCGCCTGCCGCGGAGCCGGCACCGCGACGTGCGGTACCCGCGTCGCCCGGTGCCCGGCCGCCCGGTCCGGCGCCGCGTGGCGCGGTACCGCCCGGGACGCGCCCGCCCGTACCCGCCGGGCCTCGCCCGCCGCAGGGCGGCCCCGGACCGCAGCCGCCGGGTGGCCCCGTACCGCCGCTGAAGGCCGGTCCGCGCCCCGCGGCGCTGCAACCCGGTCCTGCACCCGCGGGTGCCCGTCCACCGCAACCGGGTGGCCCGCAGTCAGGTGGCCCGCAGTCAGGTGGCCCGCAGTCAGGTGGCCCGCAGGCCGGCGGTCCGCGTCCGGCACCTCAGGGTCGTCCCCCCGCCCCACGGACCCGCGGTCCGGTGGCCGGTCCACGTCGTCCGGGCCCCCCGCCCGGCGCGCAGCCGCGCATACAGGGCGCAGGTGCGCCGGCGGGCCGTCCCGTCCCGTCCCGTCCCGTGGCCGCCGTCAGTACCGACAAGCTGCAGTCGGCACCGAATCAGGGGCTTGCGAAGCAGCCGGAAGGATCCGACGAACGCACACAGGTGGTGCGTACACCGTCGGCCGACTGACCCCCGGTGCCGCTCTGGGGTGAGCTGATCGTCGCGGCGGCGATCGGTGCCGGACTGCTGGGGATCGTGTTTCCCGTACTGCCCGGCGGAATCATCGTCGGACTCTCGATCCTGGTGTGGGCCGCGATCGTCGGCGGTTGGGCGTGGCTGGTGTTCGCCGTGGCCGCCACACTCATCGTGGTCGGCGAGGTCGTCAAGTATGTGGTCGCCGGCAAACATCTCACGTCGAGCGGCGTGCCCAACGGCACTATCGTCGTCGGCGGTGTGGTCGGGATCGTCGGATTCTTCGTGATCCCGGTCATCGGCCTGTTCCTCGGTTTCATTCTCGGCGCGTACGTCGCCGAGTTCATCCGCACGCGACAAGCGTCGGCCGCCTGGCGGGGCGCGATGGCGGCGGGCAAGGCGGCGCTGATCACCATGGGTATCGAACTGTTCGCCGCTCTCCTCGCCGCCGGGGTCTGGCTCAGCGGCGCCATCGCCCTGTGACCCGACATCACCCGAAACTGCCAGGGCCTTTCTTCCTTTCCATGATGTGATTGAGGTAACGGTTGCGGCCTGTTCGGCGACAACCTTTGCACGGGGGTCGGGAACACGATGTCTCGTCGAAGCGGTCCG
This sequence comes from Gordonia pseudamarae, assembly GCF_025273675.1. NCBI lineage: Bacteria > Bacillati > Actinomycetota > Actinomycetes > Mycobacteriales > Gordoniaceae > Gordonia > Gordonia pseudamarae. The sequence continues at coordinate 842,329 of NZ_CP045809.1, forward strand.
GCATGGTGCCGGGCCGTGAAATGGAGGAACACACGGATGAATGCGCTGAAGAAGGCCACGGTGGCCGTACTGGCCGCGGCGGGTCTGGCAGGCGGGACGATCGCGGGGACAGCACCCGCACAGGCCGCGGGTCCCGGCGACCTGCAGATCCGGGGAGCCGTGAAATGCGTCTTCGGCCAGTGGGGCCAGCCATGGAATCAGCTGTGGTACATGAAGCGCTCACTCACGGTGAAGAACATCGGCGGCACCACCATCCACAACGTGACGCTCACCGAGTTCAACGGCCGCAGCGTACACATCAACGAGATCAAGCCGGGCAAGACCGCGATGGTCTACAACAAGGCCGCCAAACGCTGGCAGTACCCGATCGAGACCCGCTGGACCGGGTGCGTGCCCAGCTCCATCTCCGGATACACGATCAGCCCGGTCATCGAGAACCTCTCCAACAACCTCGGTGCCTGGCGCAACGAGGTGACCGTGCCCAAGAACGCGCCGTCGACGCCGCAGGGCATCCGGGCCGGCAACCTTGAGCAGCAGGCCGAGAAGAGCGGCGGCGGAGGGTGGACCCCGTCGACCCCGTCGACCGGTTCGTCGTCGCTCGGTTCGTCGGACTTCGGATCCTGACCCCGGAACATACAAACACCGAGGGCGACCGGAATGCTTTCCGGTCGCCCTCGGTGTTCGTCTGTCCTGTATCGGCACCCGGACCTTGTCAGATCCGGTGCTTGTCCGGGCTAGACCTTGTCGGGCCTAGACCTTGTCGGGCCTAGACCTTGTCGGGTTCGGATGCGGCGAGCATGTCCTCGCGCTCGACGACCTTGATACGTTCGCGGCCCTCGGCGGCGCCGAGCGCGCGCTCGTGCTCATCGAGGCGGTACCAGCCGGCCCACGTGGTGAACGGGATCTTGCGGCTCTCCAGCAGCGCGATCACCGACTCCTCCGACGGATCGGCGGGAGTGTTCATGCTGTCGGCGGCCAGGTCGTCGACGATGCACTGGACGGTCTCGTTGGCGTCGCCCTTGGTGTGTCCGATGAGGCCGACCGGGCCGCGCTTGATCCAGCCGGTGGTGTACAGGCCGGTCAGGTGGGCGCCCTCGTCGAAGATGCGGCCCGCCTCGTTGGGGATCACACCGGCCTGCGAGTCGAACGGGATCTCCGGCAGGCTGTCGGACAGGTAGCCGACCGCACGGTAGATGGCGCCGATCTCCCAGTCGGTGGTCTTGCCGGTGGGCTTGACGTTGCCGGTGCCGTCGAGTTCGGTGCGTTCGGTGCGCAGACCGACGACCTTGCCGTCCTCGCCGAGGACCTCCACCGGATTCTCGAAGAAGTGCAGGAACAGCTTGTGGATGGCACCCTGCTTGGGTTCGCGGATCGCGTAGTTCTCGATGATCGTGGCCACCTGATCGGTGATCTTCGAGCTGCGTCGTGCGACGGCCGAACCCTCGTCGTACTCGATGTCCTCAGGGCTGACCACGACCTCGATGTTGGGGGAGTGGTCGAGTTCCTTGAGTTCGAGCGGGGTGAACTTGGCCTGCGCCGGGCCGCGACGTCCGAACACGTGCACCTCGATGGCCTTGTTGGCCTTGAGACCCTCGTACACGTTGGCGGGGATCTCGGTGGGCAGTAGTTCGTCGCCGGTCTTGGCCAGCACGCGCGCCACGTCGAGGGCCACGTTGCCGACGCCGATCACGGCGACCTTCTCGGCCTCCAGCGGCCAGGTGCGGGAGAAGTCCGGGTGGCCGTCGTACCAGGCCACGAACTCGCCGGCGCCGTAGCTGCCGTCGAGCTCGACGCCCGGGATCTCCAGGTCGCGGTCGTCGACGGCGCCGGTGGAGAAGATGGTGGCGTCGTAGTGCCGGACGAGGTCGTCCCGGTTGATGTCGGTGCCGTAGTCGACGTTGCCCAGCAGGCGGATCTGCGGCTTGTCGAGTACCTTGTGCAGGGCGTTGATGATGCCCTTGATCCGCGGGTGATCGGGTGCCACGCCGTAGCGGATCAGCCCGAACGGTGCGGGCATCCGCTCGTACAGGTCGATGCTGACCCCACGCTCTTGGAGGTCGTCGTGCTTCATCAGGGCATCGGCGGCGTAGATCCCGGCGGGGCCTGCGCCGACGATGGCAACCCGCAACGGACGGGTGTCTTCGGTCATCGTGAGGGGTGTTCCTCTGTGTCGGTGGTATCTGTCTCGGTCGGTCGCAGTGATACCTGCGGTATCACCGGCACCCGGGGGCGGCCGAGAAGGTGGTGGCCGTCGGCGGGCGTGCGATAGGGGAATGCCCCCATCACATCCGGCAATAGGGTCGGCGGTTGTGACGCCCGTCATTTGCCTATCCCTTCTACGGTAGGCGCTCGGGCTCCGTCACCCAAATAGTTGTGAGGGTTACCTCACTCGCGGAAGCTCCGTCGGCAACCCGATCCTGCCGCGCGGGGCCGTTGCCGCCGGTCGATAGAATCCGGTTCATGGCGAAACCCCCCACCCCGTCTCCGCAGGTCCCGGAGGACGGCACGCCGTCCTGGAAGGCGGCCATGCCGTTCATCATCGCGGCCGCCGTGGTGGCGGTGGTGGTGATCGGGGTGCTGATCTCCAACGCGATCCGTCCGGCCGAGGAACGGATGAGTGACGACGCGAAGGTTCAGCACGCGATCAACAACTACTACACCGCCCGCAACGAGGCCGATTTCGACAAGTTCGTCGCCACCAACTGCGCCGCGGTCCGCACCGGGCAGGGCTTCCCGACCCGCGAGGCGTTCGTCACCGACAACACGAAGTCGATGGACGAGAACGGCCAGATCAAGATCCCGGAGATCACCGACCTCGCCGTCGACGGCGACCGGGCGAGTGCGCGGGTACATTGGCATTTCGAGAATTCCGAAGGCAACAAGAACGTCGTCGCCACCACGGTGGTGCGCGAGGACGGTGAATGGAAGGTGTGCACGTCGTGACATACGCGGGAGATCTGACACCCCAGGAAGCATGGGATGCGCTCGAAGCCAACCCCGATGCCGTCCTGGTGGACTGTCGCACTCGTGCGGAATGGAACTTCGTCGGCGTGCCCGACCTGGAGATCCTCGGCAAGCGGACCGTGTTCGTCGAATGGGTGGGGTTTCCCGACGGCGCACCCAATCAGGGATTCGTGGCACAGCTGCGTGAGGCGGGGATCCGCGACAGCGACGAGGTGATCTTCCTCTGTCGTTCCGGGCACCGTTCCATCGGTGCCGCCCAGATGGCGACCGCCGCCGGCATCGCCAAGGCCTACAACGTGCTCGACGGTTTCGAGGGCGCTCTCGATGAGAACGATCATCGTGGCTCCACGGGCTGGCGCGCCTCGAACCTGCCCTGGAGGCAGTCATGAGTCACATTCTCCCCGAAGGTGTTTCGCTCGGAACCATCGGTGTTCGGGGGGGTCTGGACCGGTCCGGCTTCTTCGAGACGTCCGAGGCGCTGTTCCTGACCAGCGGCTACGTCTACGACTCGGCGGAGGCGGCCGAACGCGCGTTCACCGGCGAGGATGAACGTTACGTGTACTCGCGGTACGGCAATCCGACGGTCAACATGTTCCAGGAGCGGCTGCGGCTGCTCGATGACATGCCCGCCGCCTTCGCCACCGCCAGCGGCATGGCGGCGGTGTTCGTGGCGCTCGGCGCGCTGCTCAAGGCCGGTGACCGACTCGTCGCCGCCCGCAGCTTGTTCGGCTCGTGCTTCGTGGTGTGCAACGAGATCCTGCCGCGCTGGGGCGTCGAGACCGTGTTCGTCGACGGTGAGGATCTCGAGCAGTGGGAGCAGGCGCTGTCGGTGCCCACCACCGCGGTGTTCTTCGAGACCCCGTCCAATCCGATGCAAACCCTCGTCGACGTTGCCGCGGTGTGCGAACTCGCTCACGCTGCCGGGGCAAAGGTGGTGCTGGACAACGTTTTCGCCACTCCTTTGCTGCAGCGCGGATCCGAGCTCGGTGCCGACGTCATCGTCTACTCGGCCACCAAGCACATCGACGGCCAGGGTCGTGTGCTCGGCGGCGCGGTGGTCGGCGACAAGGAGTTCATCGACGGGCCGGTGCAGCAGCTGATGCGGCACACCGGTCCCGCGATGAGCGCCTTCAACGCGTGGATCCTGCTCAAGGGGCTGGAGACGATGCAGCTCCGGCTCGACCGCTCGGTGTCCACGGCGCTGCGCATCGCCGAGTTCCTGGAGGCCGACGACCGGGTGCGCTGGGTGAAATACCCGTTCCTATCATCGCATCCGCAGTACGAGCTGGCCCGCCGGCAGATGTCGGGCGGCGGTACCGTCATCACCTTCGAGCTCAACGACCGCGCCGGGGTGTCGGGCAAGGAACGTGCCTTCGAGGTCCTCAACGGTCTGTCGATCATCGACATCTCCAATAACCTCGGCGACGCCAAGTCCCTGATCACCCACCCGGCCACCACCACCCACCGGGCGATGGGTCCGGAGGGCCGCGCGGCCATCGGCCTCACCGATTCGGTGGTCCGCCTGTCGGTGGGCCTGGAAGGGGCCGACGATCTGCTCGAGGACGTCGACAAAGCACTGGGCTGATCGCGGACGTCGGCGTGGCTGACCCTGGTGCGGTCAGCCGGTCAGCCGGTCGCGGTGCACCGCAGGTTCGGTGCGACCACGAAGGTCTCCAGCCCCGATCACGGTCGAGTAGTGCCTCGGCGCGCTCGATGTCCTCGGCGCTGATGCCCGCGTCGGTGCCGCGTGCGCGGACGGCGCGCGGCATCTCCGGCCGCACGAGCTCGGCCAGGTAGTCGCGGGCGACGGGCCGGCTCGCCGATGCCGCGACGGGAATCGAGCCGCTACCCGTGAGCCGCGGTGGCGATGGCTGCCACGGAACGCCACCGCCGGTGACGGTGCGCGAACATCAGTCGGATGAAGACCCTGGTGGCGAACCCGGAGATACCGTTCTCGATCTCGATGTCGTCGGTGTAACGGCAACTGGTGGCGGTGATCGGATCGAAGGTCAGCCGGTGGTTCCAGATACGGACCGGACCGCCGCGTTCACGAGTGTAGATTTCGTGCTCGTCTCGGCTGACCAGGGTGATCTCGTGGGTCCAGCTGGGAATCACACCGAACCAGGTCACCCGGCCACGGGCGGAGAATCCGGGTTCGACGGCGGTGCCGGGCGGCGGGATGTTCTCTCGGGAGAAGGCGAGTATGGGCGCGAGCACGAACATCATCACCTCGGGTTCGGCAGCGAGCCTGCAGGCCGTCTGGGCCGGTAGAGGAAGTTCAGTAGTAATGGAAACTATTGCCATGAAGACGAGGCTATGTCCGGCCGCACCGTGACGGAAGACGGGATCTGTGGGAATTCCCGGTGGTCAGCCCCGATGCTCGATGAGTAAGCAAGCGCCTGCCGCACGCGAGCCGCGGGACCGAGTGGATGGACCGGGCAGTACCTACGCGATCGTGGTCGGAGGGTTGGCCGGCGCGGTACTGCCGGGATACGAGTGCGCGTCGGTTCCGGTGTCGGCCCTCCCGAGAATCCCACCTGCCCACCGCGTCCGGGCAGGTGGGATTCCCGGATTAGCCGGCGTGATGGCCCCGACCCGTGCGGGCACGAACGGCCGGGCGCGGGTTACAGACCGAACTGGTCGCGGATGGTCGCTGCCATCACCGCATCACCCTCGACCGTCGGATGTACCGGAATGCCGAACACATCGGTTTTCGGGTCGAGCACGCCGTGGACCAGGGGCTTGGGAGTGCACAGGCCGCGTCCGGCGGTGGCCGCACGGGCGTCGACGAACTCGACGTTCAGCATGGTCGCGGCCTCGCGGGTAGCGCTGTCGAGCTTGTCGATCAACGCTATGACGGTCTTGGAGTTACGTACCGTGACCTCGCGCCCGGCGACGTCGATGCAGGCCGCCTTCGCGCCCGGATGCAGCAGTTCCGGGTATCCGACGAAGGCGATTCGCGCGTTGGGGGCGTAGTACCGCACATACTCGATGACCTGTGCCGTACGGTCGACGATGGCCTGCGGGGTGATGGAGGTGACCGAGTCGTGATCGGCCTCGCAATGTCCGCCGGCCAGACATTTGAGGAGCATCCGCAGCGCGGTGTCGTGTCCGTTCCACTGGTCGTTCATACCGAATTGCATCAGGAACAACGCGGTGTCGGTGGTGATGCCGCCGGCCTTGTCGGCCCGCCGGGCCTCGTCGCCGATCTGGTAGTCGGCCGACCCGAACGACGCGCCGCTGCACGCCTCCTCCACGAGCCTGCGGCCCGTGAGCCGCCCGAGCTGCTCCGGCCAGGCCTGCGGGTTCTGCTTACAACTGCCGCGCATATCGGGACTGTTGGCGGCGAAGGAGTCGCCGAGCACCACGATCTGTCCCGGCTGCGAGAGCTTGTGCTTGGGCGTCGGCACGGAACTGGTGGTGTTCGCATTCGGGTTTCCGCCGGCGGACGCGGTGGCCGGAAACAGCGACACACCCACCAGTGTGATCGCGGTGAGCGCAGGCGCCAGGAACCGGGCGAGAGCGTTGGTCATGTGTTGCTTTCTGGATGAAGGGTCGCCCGGTTCTTTCGCCGGGTGATGGGTTTGTCGACGAATTCGTATACGAGTCCGGCCGCGGCGAGGGCGAGCACGAAGCACAACGCGACCGCGCCGAGCCAGCCCACGAAACCGATGGCGTGACCTGCCAGCAGGTATTTGAGCACGACGACCATAGCCGGATACTGCAGCAGGTAGAAAGCGTACGACACGTCGCCCAGCCAGACCATCGGGCCGGTTGCGTTGATCCCCCGGCGACCGGTCACATCGCGCAGGCAGGCGGTGGCGATGACGGCGGCGGTCGGCAGCAGGATCAGCACGCTCATCGCGTAGTTGGACGGCACCCACCATGTTGCCGCGAACGCCACCGCCAGCGACAGCAGCGGCCACCACAGCCGGGTGTTGCGCCAGCGCCCGCTGATCACCAACCGCGCCACGAGGACCCCCAGGAAGAACTCGGGCAGCCGCGACAGCGGAAAGTAGTAACTCAGCCAGTACCCGTGGTCGCTGTAGCCGAGGTAGTCGTGGGCGAAGAACGCCGGATCGGCGTTGTACCCGTATTCGGGGGTGACCGTCGGCAACGTGCCGTCGGCCTCCACGACCATCCGGGCGCCGTACATGTTGCCCGTGCCCTTGTAGCCGTCGGCGAACAGGTAGTAGCAGGTGTGCAGCACCACGATCAGCGCGAACACCACCGCGATCGCCGCGGGTACCAACCGGTCGGCGATCTTCTCGATGAACGGCACCAGAAACGGGAACGTCGCGTAGAACAGGATCTCCGAGGCCAGCGACCACGCCGGGATGTTCAGACCGCCCAACGACGTCCAGTCGGGCCACCAGGTCTGTACCAGCAGGGTGGTGGGCACCCAGGTGACCAGCTTGCTCAACGGCACCGGCAGCACCACCAGCAGCACCGCGACGGCCACCAGGTGCGTCGGATAGATCTTCTTCGCCCGGCGCCCGATGAAGGCACGCGGCGTGTCGCCGGACCGGCGGGTCCACAGCATGATGAACCCGCTGAGGACGAAGAAGAACGTCACGCCCGCCGCGCCCACCTGCATGGGTATCGCCTTGGCGATGCTCCAGTAGGTGTCGCTGCCGTAGAATGGATACACCGGCAGGAACACGACCGTGTGCAGCACGAACACCGCCAGCGCTGCCCACCACCGCATACCGGTCAGCGAGGGCAGCCGCGTGCCACGCACGTCAACGACGGGGGGAGCGCCGGTCTTGTGCGGGCGATCGGCTACCGGGTCCGGGTTGCGGTCGGCCGTGTCCGTCACCGCCGGCTGCTCAGTAGCCGGGTCGGCCGCCGCCACCCTGCGGCAGTTGCGGAGGCGTCTGCGGGGCTTGCTGCTCGGCCGGGGCCTGCGTCTGCTCGGGTGCGGGCTGCTCGACGGGTGCCTGCTCGACGGGTGCCTGCTGCTCGGCCGGGGCCTGCGTCTGCTCGGGAGCCGGTTGTTCGACGGGTGCCTGTGTTTGCTGCTCCACCGGCGCGTCGACGGTTGCCTCGGGAGTGGAGGTGGCCGGGGTCGTGGTCGACGACGGCGCACTCGTCGTGGTGCTCGGTTCGCTCGACATCGTGCTGCTGGAGACCGATGGCACGCTCGACGACGGGGAATCTGAGTCGTCGGATCCGCAGGCTGCGAGCCCGACGGTCAGCGGGGCCAGCAATGCGATGGTCAGAGTGCGCGCGGCGCGTCGGGCGGTCACGGGGTCCCCTCGGGTCGTCTTGATCACGGCGAGTACCGGTGATCCCCGGCACACGGCTCACAATACTGTGAACATACCGGCCAGCACATGTGCTGGGGATGGTATTCGGGATAGACCTTGCGGGTGACACCCACGGGATGTCGAGGTCCCCCGCCGCACGGATCTCGCCGGCCCTCCGGGGCGCGGTCCTTTCCGACCACGGTGAGTCAAACCCACGATCTCGATTGACACCCGAACCGCCGTCGGACAACCATCGGTGATGGGTCACGAGTACCAGCGTCAAGCCCCGGCTGGCTGGTCGGCAACCCTCCGCCACGGTGGGGTGCTCCGGGTGACGACCCGGCCGTGTCCGACCGGACACGGCAAGCGTGGATCTCCCGAGGAGTCTTTGTCATGACCGCTGTCCTGTCCAATTCCGTTTTCCGGCCCGTCGACCCGGCCGCCGTCGGCGGTGCCTTCCTCCCGCCGCTCGCGGATGTGGTCGGTGCCGACGAACGGGTGTCGCTGCTCGACGGATCGTCGGTGCTGTACGCCAACTTCGACTACGCGGCCAGTGCCCCGGCGTTGCGGGCCGTCGCCGACGGACTGCTGGCCGCCCTGCCGCAGTACGCGAGCGTGCACCGTGGCGCCGGCGCGCTGTCACAGATCACCACCCACCGCTACGAACAGGCCCGCGAAACCATCCGCCGGTTCGTCCGGGCCCGCGCCGACGACCACGTCGTGTTCACCCGCAACACCACCGACTCGATCAACCTGCTGGCCCACTGCCTCGGAGAGCGCGGCGGTGACGTGGTGGTCCTCGACATCGAGCATCACGCCAACCTGCTTCCGTGGCAGCGTCTTCCCGGTACCCGGCTGGTCACCGCCTGCGCGACCATCGAGGAGACGCTTGCCGCCCTGGAGGACGAGCTCGCGGCCACACCGGCGGCGCTGCTGGCGATCACCGCCGCCTCGAACGTCACCGGCGAGGTGCTGCCGGTCACGAGGCTGGCCTCGATCGCCCACCGGCACGGTGCCCGGATTCTCATCGACGGGGCACAACTGGTTGCGCACCAGCCGGTTTCGGTGGTCAGCCACGGTATCGACTATCTGGTGTTCTCCGGTCACAAGCTGTATGCGCCGTTCGGTTCCGGCGTGCTGGTGGGGCGCGGCGACTGGCTCGACGAGGCCTCGCCGTATCTGGCAGGCGGCGGCGCGAGCGCCGAGGTCGCCTCCGGCGGCCGGGCGCAGTGGCACACCGGACCGGCCCGGCACGAGGCGGGCTCGCCCAACGTGCTGGGCGCGGTGTCCATCGCGGATGCCTGCACCGCGTTGTCCGACATCGGTTTCGATGCGATCGGGCATCACGGGCACGCACTGCGTGAGCGGCTCGACGCCGGACTGTCGGTCCTCGACGGGGTGCGTCCGCTGCGGATCTTCACCGACTCGGCCGGCCGCGTCGGCATCGCGGGATTCGCCGTCGACGGCTTTTCGGCGCGCACGGTCGCCTGCTATCTGAGCGATCACCACGGTATCGGGGTGCGCGACGGCCGGTTCTGCGCGCACCCGCTGCTGACCCGGCTGGGCTATCCGGCCGGGGCGGTGCGGGCGAGTTTCGGTCTCGGCACCGGTGTCGATGACGTCGATCGCCTACTGAATGCATTGTCGGAGTTGGTGTCCCGTCGTGGCACCATCGAGCGGAAGTGAACCTGAGATGACTGTCGATATCGCCGAAGCCGTGACCGGGACAACCATCAGCGTGGGGCGGCCGCAACTGTCGGTCGCGCTGCGCGGGGACGCCGGCGTCGACCTGCCCATCGTGGTGCGTCGCCCGACGCTGCGTGATGCGCAGCGGGCGCGGAACGTGCTGCGGTCCGGCCAGCGTGACCCTGCGAGATTCATAGTGGCGCTGGAGGTGGAGGTGGCGATCGCCGCCCATCCCGCGTCGGCCCGGGCCTCGGTGGGTAATGTTCCCACCGACCCGGCGGGTTCGGAGACGGTGCGTTACATCGGCACCCCGCACGGGCTCATCGGTCTCATCCGTGACATCTACGCCGCCGAGGTCGCCGACGCGGTACTCATCACCCCGCTCGACGGTTCGGCCACCGAGTCCCGCATCCGGGACGAGGTCCTCCCGGCCTTCGCCGCGTAAAGATCGTCCGATATGGCGGTTGGCGCGGACATATGCCCGCGCCAACCGCCATACCGGATGAATTTTGTCGCCAGTGGAAGCTCAGGCCTCGCCGCGTTCCCACCGTTCGGTGAGCGCGGCCTCGGCATCGTCGGTGAGGGTGCCGTACAACCGGAACCGGGCCATGCCGCCGTCGGGATAGATATCCAGCCGGGCCTCGGTCATCGGCCGGTCGAGGTCTATGACGAACCGGTGCCGGGTGTCGGGCTGGAGCGTGGTGCGGGGCAACACCTCAAACCACTCGCCGTCCTCGCCGTCCCGGCCCCGGACCGTCGCGGCCCCGGGCGCGTTGCCGAGAAAATAGCTCGTGTCCAGTTCGACGAGGCCGGCGTGACTGCGGCCGGCCAGGCGTACCTGCACCCAGTCGTTGCCGGAGTCGCGGCGCCGCGAGGTCTCCCACCCCTCACCCATGGTGCGGGCGCGACCGGGCATCAGCAGATTGTTGGGGGAACTGTAGTACATGTTGGAACAGGCGGTGACCAGGCCGCCGTTCTCCAGAGCAGCCAGGTCGAAGTGTCCGTAGCGGAAGAACTTCGGGTCGGGTACACCGCGCCCGTGCACGCGGAACCGGGCCACGCCGCCGTCGGGATGCATGGTGAGCCGCACATGTGTGAACCGTTCCTTGGCGTCCACCCGGAACGGGTTGCGGGTGTCGCCGTCGACGGCCGACTTCTCGACGACGGTCACCCAGTCCTCGCTCGCGGCGAGTTCGGCCCCCGACACGATTCCTTCGACGGCGATGGCGTCGACGGAGATGAACGGTGGATAGTTGCCCTTGAACCAGGAGGTGTCGACCACCACGCCGTACACCACACCGGGAGTGCCGAGCCGCACGATCGCCTGGTCGACGCCCGGTTCGCGCCGGCGGCGGGTCTCCCAGCCGTCGTACACCTGACCCTTGTGCCCGAAGGTGGCCGGCCGGTATTCGGCCGGCGGGGCGTTGAGCAGATTCTGGACCTCGGCGAACAGGTCGTCGTTGGTCCACACCACCGCGCCTCCGAGATTTCGTAGCGCCAGGTCCGGCATCGACGTGAAGTGCGGGCGGGCGGCTGCGGGGGCGGGTGGGGAAGGTGTCACAACGGACGATCCTAATGCCGATGCCGCACCCTCGCCGGGGACGAGGAACTCGTCCCCGGCGCCGGTCTTCGGGGGCCGGGGAGGCGGGAGCACGAAGGGCCCGGTGAGACGGGAATCCGACGTGCCCGTCTCACCGGACCCTTCGAAGCGACGAACTCTCAGTGACCTTCGGTCTTGGCGCGCTCGATGGCCTCGACGGCCACCTTCTCGGCCGCCTCGCGGCCGACCCAGCCGCCGGGGGTGACACTCTTGCCCGGCTCGAGGTCCTTGTAGTGCTCGAAGAAGTGCGAGATGGCGTTCAACTCGAACTCGTTGACGTCGCCGACGTCCTGGATGTGGTCCCAGCGCACGTCACCGGCGGGCACGGCGAGGAGCTTGTCGTCGCCGCCGGCCTCGTCGGTCATGGTGTACATGGCCACGACACGGGCCTTGACCACGACGCCCGGATAGACGGATTCGGGGAGCAGGACCAGTACGTCGAGCGGATCGCCGTCCTCGCCGAGGGTGCCGTCGGCGTAGCCGTAGTCGGCGGGGTAGCCGAACGAGGTGTACAGGTAGCGGTCGAGGAAGACCTTGCCCGTCTCGTGGTCGACCTCGTACTTGTTGCGGCTGCCCTTGGGGATCTCGATGGTTACATCGAATTCCACGTTTCCTCCTGCGGTTGAGACTTGCGTGCGGGACTTCTGTCGCCCGCATGATCCGCCTAGAACGATACTGTTAGACCTGTATCCCTGACGTCGGACCCGGAGGTTTTGTGCGCGACACCGTCAGCTCGCGTCCCAGGAGGACTCGGCGAATAGTCGTCTGGACGTTGCTGTCGCTGGTGATGGTCGCGGTCCTGGTCGCAGGCGCGGTCACCGTCTACGCCCAGCTCGGCGAGGACGAACTGCCGCCCGGGATTCCGCCGCGGCCGGCGGCGATCGTCGTCGACCCGCAGATCAGGCCGGTGTCGGCGGATGCGCCCACACCGTCGGCGGCGGGTGTGCGCAGGGCGATCGCCTCGTCGGTCACGGCGCCGGCGCTGGGCGAGTTCACCGGCCAGATCTCCGATCCGCGCACCGGCGAGGTGCTGTGGTCGCAGTCCCCCGACGAGCCGCGGGTGCCCGCATCCAACGCCAAGGTGCTGACCGGTGCGGCGGCACTGCTCGGCCTGCCGCACGACAAACGCCTCACCACGCGGGTGCTGGCCGGGGCGGGCGGACAGCTGATCCTCCAGGGCGCCGGTGATCCGACATTGTCGGCGCAGCCGACCGGCGCGGCCACCTTCTACACCGATCCCGGCCGCATCGCCGAGCTGGCTGCGCAGATCAAGAAGTCCGGCGTCGACGTGTCATCGGTGGCGGTGGACACCTCGGCGTTCACCGGGCCCACCATGAACGGCAACTGGGCGCGCGCGGACATCGCCGGCGGCGACATCACCCCGATCGAGGCGCTGATCGTCGACGGCGGCCGGGTCGCCGACCCGCTCGACGAGTTCTCCGCACGTACCCCCGACCCGGCGAAAGTGGCGGGCCGGGCGCTCGCCGAGGCACTCGGCGTCGACTTCGACGATGACGAGGGCATCACCGCGGGCACCGACGCGCAGACGGTGGCGTCGGTGCGCTCGGCGCCGCTGCAGACGCGGGTGGAGGACATGCTCCGGTTCAGCGACAACGTGCTCGCCGAAACCCTCGCCGTGGAATTGTCGGTGGCCCGCGGCGGCCCGGCCACCCTGGCGGCGGGCGCCGAAGCGGTGAAGGCGACACTCGCCGACGCCGGTTTCGACGTGGCCGGCGTGACGATGGACGACTCGTCGGGCCTGTCCTACGACAACCGGGTGTCGGCCAAGATCCTGGACACGGTGATGTCGGCGGCCAGCGCCCCGGTGTCGTCGGGCCCGGCCACCACCTCCTCGGGGGAGTCGGTGGGTTCGGGCAGCGGTATCGGGGCGAGCGCTCAGACCCGCACCGCTCTGCGTCCGCTGCTCGACGGCCTGCCGATCGCGGCCGGTACCGGCACCCTCGCCGACCGGTTCGATCCGTCGACCAATCCGGGTGCGGGCTGGGCGCGGGCCAAGACCGGAACGTTGACGGGGGTCAGTTCGTTGACGGGGATAGTGCAAACCGTCGACGGCCGCGTCCTGTCGTATGCGCTGATCTCGGGCGGAACCTCTCCGGCCGATGCGAGACCGGCGCTCGACGCGGTGGTCGGAGACTTGAGGGAGTGCGGATGCCGATGACCGAGAACACACACACAGACCCGACACCCGGCCATAGGCAGGAGTCGGGCGGGCAGGAGTCGGGCGCCGATCGTATCGACTGGTCGGTCGCCGCCGGTATCGGCAAACGGCTGTCGCGTCCGGGACCCACGATCACCGAGTACACGCGGGAGGCGGCCTACGCGGAGCTGCTCGACGCCGCGACCCGCGCCGAGGCGCCGGTCCGGGAGGTGACCGGCCTGGCCGACGGCCTGCGTATTCCCACAACCCGGGTGCTCGACCGCAACGAATGGGTCGACGCCGCCGCCCGCTCCATGCAGTCCATGCTCGGTACCGAGCCGGGGACGTCGTCGGAGGAGGTGCCCTCGACGCCGGTCGGGCCGGCCCCGTCGCCGCCCGGTGGTCTCACCGCGATCCCCGGCAGATTCTGGCGGTCCTCGGTCGCCACGCTGGAGAAGGTTCCCGGCACGGTCGGCGGTGCCCAGGCGGGCGCGCTGCTGGCGTTCCTGTCGTCGGCGATCCTCGGCCAGTACGACCCGTTCACCCCCGACCCGGACACCGGGGAACCGGGGGTGCTGATGGTGGTGGCACCCAACATCATCACCGTCGAACGCAACCTCAAGGTGGTGCCGTCGGACTTCCGGCTGTGGGTGTGCCTGCACGAGGTGACCCACCGGGTGCAGTTCTCGGCCAATCCGTGGCTTCGGCAGTACATGACCGACAACATCGAGGTGCTCACCTCCGATGCGGGGGAGTCGGTGTCGGAGGTGGTCAGCCGCATCACCGAGGCGGTCCGCAGTGACAAGCCCCGTGAGAAGGGCGTCGTGGGTGCGATGCAGTTGATGCAGTCGCCGGAGCAGTACGAGGCGTTCAACCGGATGATGATGCTCGGCACCCTGCTGGAGGGGCATGCCGATCATGTGATGGATGCGGTGGGCCCGGCACACGTGCCGACGGTCGCGGCCATCCGCAAGGCGTTCGACGGCCGTCGCGCCGCCCGGCAGAGTCCACTGCAACGCATCTTCCGGGCACTGATCGGCATGGACGCCAAGCTGGCCCAATACGTGCGGGGCAAGGCGTTCGTCGACGAAGTGGTGGCGGCCGTCGGCATGGAACGGTTCAACACCATCTGGAGCTCCCCCGAGACGATGCCGTTGCCCGCCGAGATCACCGAGCCGACATTGTGGATCGAACGGGTGCTGTAACCGCGGCCGTAGCCGCCTTCGTCCGACTCCATCTCGGTCCGCCCCGTCCACCGGTGTCGTCCTCGCCGGTTGAGGCGCGAGGAGCGCAAGCGACGAGCCTCGAAACCCCGCACGACAACAACGTCCGCCCACCCGGCGCCGACACCCGCACGCCCGCACCGGCGACCACGGCGGTCTGCGTGGCCCTCTCCGGCGGCCCCGACTCACTGGCATTGCTGGCCTGTGCGGTGCGCGCAGGTCTGTCGGCGCACGCGATCGTCGTCGACCACGCGCTGCAGCCGGGGTCGGCAGACATCGCGCGCCGTGCCGCCGATCAGGCGATCGAGCTGGGCGCCGGCGCCGAGGTGGTCACGGTGACCGTCGACGGCCGGGGCGGCCTGGAGTCGGCCGCACGTACGGCCCGCTACGCCGCCCTCGATCGGGCCCGCGCCGGCCGTCCGGTCCTGCTCGGTCACACGATGGACGATCAGGCCGAGACGGTCCTGCTGGGTCTGGCGCGCGGTTCGGGCGCGCGTTCGTTGGCGGGGATGCGGGTGTGGAACGCCCCGTGGGGCCGGCCGTTGCTCGGCGTCCGCCGGGCCGACACGATCGGCGTCTGCGCCGAATTGGGCCTGACCCCGTTCGACGATCCACACAACAGCGACCCCCGGTTCACCCGGGTGCGTCTGCGCCGCGAGGCCCTGCCGCTGCTCGACGACATCCTGCACGGCGTGACCCCGGCCCTGGCCCGGACCGCCATGTCGTTGCGGGAGGACAACGACACCCTCGACGCGCTCGCCGCCACCGCCTACGCCGCCCTGGTCGGGCCCGACCCGCGCGCGGCGGACCCCGGGCCCGCCGCGGGGTCTCCGGTTCCTGTCCCTGTCGAGGCGTTGGCGGCGCACCCGCCCGCGATCCGCCGTCGTGTCATCCGGCTGTGGTTGCACGGGTGTGGTGTCACCGATCCGACGCGGCCGGTGATCGGGGCGGTCGACGCACTGGTCGCCGACTGGCACGGTCAGGGTGGGGTCGCGATCGGCGGAGACCCCGACTATCGCCTGGAGGCGATCCGCACCCGCGGAGTTCTCACCGTGCGCCGCACCCCCCGCCGGGGTTGAGGTGTGCGCAGCCGTCGCCGACGGGCCTTCCCTGTCCCGGGGGCCGATACATCCCCGACCCGTACCTGGGACAAGCCATTCCTGAGCCAAAAATGTCGGCAACCGCGACTCGGCAGGAGTCACGGTTGCCGACATTCCGGTCGGTGCGGAGGGTCCGTTCAGGACATCCGTGCGGTCAGTTCTTCTTCTTGCCCGGGGGGGTGAACGGCGCGCTGATTGTCTGGAAGTAGCGGATACCCGCCACGACCACCGAGCCGCCGCCGCCGAGGATGGTCCCCGCGATGCCGCCGAGCGCGACACCGGCGGTCAGCGCCGGAACACAGGCGACGATCGTGGCACAACCGACGACGCCGATCAGTCCGACGCCGATGATGACACCGATCACCGCGAAGACGATGGAGGTGATGGTCATGCCGGCCGCGACCTCGGAGTTGAAGCGTTTGAGCGCCGCGTCGTCACGATCCTTGCGCGTCTGGTATCCGCCGGACGCGTAGTTCTGGGCGTACTTGCGTGCGGTCCCGACCTGCTTGGCGTCGGCGGGCGCTGAGCGGGCCAGATCTTTGATCGGGACGAGCGCCACCCGATTCGAGCTGTACGTGACCAGGTCGATGGGGAACTGCTTGTCCTCGAGCGAGTAGGTCAGCGGCATCGCCCACACCGCTTTGCCCGCGTTGTTGCGGATGCTGACGATGGTGCCGTCACGGGTGATGGAACCCCCGGTCACCGACAGCAGAACCTTGTTGCCGTCCCGGGAGATCTCGTACTTCACCGGGTTGTTCGCGGGTGCGGCGCCGGCCGCCCCGCCGCTGAGGAGAGCCGTCGTCACCGCCAGCACCGCGATGACCGCCGCGGTGAGCAGCCGGGTGATGGTCTGTCTGGAAAGAATGGACATTGTGTGAATCGCTTTCTCTGGGCGGGGGCTGGCCGCCGTATGAGGTGGATCGGTCTGCTCGGAGCCGCGAGACAGGACCGGTATTTGTACTGAAGGAGCGTCTTCGCAATGCCAAATCGGCCCCCTGTTAAGCCAGTGTTTCATCTGGGTGTGACAAAAATGTGGGGAAAAGGTCCCATAGCTGTGAAGTGGTCGAGAAATCACCCGAATGGCGGACATTATTTCTCGCGGTAGAAATAGTGGCACGGGGAACGCCGTTCGGACTCGGCGATCGAGTGCTGATCCCCGGTGTGGCAGCGGAAGCGCGCACTACAACAATCCCGTCGACGATGAACGTCGACGGGATTGGGTGGCAATCGGTCGTGCCGGGATTCCGGCCGTTGAACTACTTCGGGCAGGTGTCGGCCTTGAACGGGGTGTTCAGGGTGGTGAAGTAGCGGCTTGCGGCATACATGAGTGTCGGGCCACCGGCGACGATGGTGCCGATGATGCCGCCGACGGGCGCACCGACTGTGATCCCGATACCGGCGAATGCCAGACCGACGATCGCGCCGATTGCGGTGCCGACGAAGCCGCCGATAGCGGTGGCGGTACCGAGCTGGCTGGTCACGCGGCTCAGCGCGGCGTCGTCACGCTCCTGGCGCGACTTGTAGCCGTCCTTGTCGGTCTTGTCCTTGGCGCAGGCCGTGCTCTTCTTCTTGGCGTAGTCCCGTTCGGCGACGAGTTTGGAGGCCTTGAAGGTCCGCGTGCTGACCGGCGTGGCCAGCGTCTTGTCGGTGGACGGCGTCAGGGTGGCGTCGTACTTGGTGCGGTGTGTGATGCCGATGGGGAACTGCAGCTTGTCCACCGCGTAGGACAGCGGCGCGGTCCACACCTTGCGGCCCGCGGTGTCGTTGATGGCGACCCAGCCGTCCTCGCTGGTGATGGTGCCGTTGCCGACGTGAAGTTTGATGGAGTCCCCGGCGCGCCAGATCTTGTAGCTGACCGGATCGGCCGGAGCCGCCGCCGCGCCGCCGCTGCCGATGAACGCGGTGGTCATGGCGAAGATCGCCAGTACCATTGCGGTGGTGATGCGCACCGGGGTGCGCACGCTCGGGTTCTGCATACGGGTACTGCCTTCTGTCGTGGACATTGCTGTCTCGTCGCCTTGCACGATGTGGTTCGACGATGCGGGCTGTCTCGATCACACGACAATCGGAGACAATCCGATCGGGCCGTGACACCGTCATCAGGCGGTGGCACCATCATCAGGCGGTGGCACCATCATCAGGTAGTGACACCATCATCGGACAGTGCGACGCACCTTACAAATTCACATCGTTCTTGGTGTCCGATGTTTACAGAAGGTACCGATAAGCACGCCCAATCGTTACCGTTACGTGATAAAAACCATCCAGATGGTTGACAGAAGGCCCACAGAGTTGGGGGCAGTGACGGCGGGTGCGAAATGGTGCGAGCGGCTAAGTATCGCACCGTCGGGTGGGGGTTGTACGGGGTTGGCGGCGGCGGTGTTCCGACGTCGAAGTCCGGCGAACCGGCTATATGCCGGTGACGGTTGTCCACATCGGCGGCGCCCCGGATGTCCGACTACCGGACCCGCGCCGGCCATGACAAGCTGAACGGGTGCAGCCCGATGACTTGCAGCCCAGCAGCCCCGACCTCACCGGCCCCGACGGTCGCGATCCCTACGGCGACGACATCGAGGCGATCCTCATCACCGAGGAGCAGATCCGGCAACGCACCCGCGAACTGGCCGAGTCGGTGGCCGCCCGCTACGCCGACACCGAGGACGACCTGCTGCTGATCGGCGTTCTCAAGGGCGCGATCATGTTCATGACCGACTTCGCCCGCGTCCTGCCCATTCCGTCGCAGATGGAGTTCATGGCCGTCAGCAGCTACGGCTCGTCC
Source organism: Gordonia pseudamarae (assembly GCF_025273675.1). Taxonomy (NCBI): domain Bacteria; kingdom Bacillati; phylum Actinomycetota; class Actinomycetes; order Mycobacteriales; family Gordoniaceae; genus Gordonia; species Gordonia pseudamarae. The sequence continues at coordinate 861,088 of NZ_CP045809.1, forward strand.
ACCTCGTCGTCGGGGGTGGTGCGCATTCTCAAGGACCTCGACCGCGACATCGCCGACCGAGACGTGCTGATCGTCGAGGACATCATCGACTCGGGCCTGACCCTGTCGTGGTTGATGCGCAACCTGTCCACCCGTAACCCGCGCACCCTGGAAGTGTGCACGTTGCTGCGCAAACCCGACGCGGTCAGGTCGCCCATCGACGTCGCGGACATCGGATTCGACATCCCCAACGAGTTCGTCGTCGGCTACGGCCTCGACTACGCCGAACGCTACCGTGACCTGCCGTACATCGGCCGTCTCAAGCCCAGCGTCTACGAGCACTGACGAGCCGGGAACGGTTTTCCTTCGCCGCACGTTCACCGGTAGCCTGGGTCAATAGCCCTCGCCCGCGTCTGCGTGCGCTCACCTGAAGCATGCACGCCGCCGGCGATGTGGGGTGGTCGCGACGCGGCCGGGAGAAGTCGACGGGAAGGACAGCGGGAGCGGCTCGACACGCCGCACCCCACCAACAGCGAATGAACCGCAAGACAGTTTTCCGCAATCTGGCCATCCTCGCGCTGATCCTGTTGGTGCTGTGGGGCTGGAGCGCGATGCGCGACACCGACCGCGGTTTCCGCGGCGTCGACACGTCGGTCGCGCTCACCGAACTCAACAAGAAGAACGTCGAGTTCGTGCAGATCGACGACCGTGAGCAGACGCTTCGGATCACCCTGAAAGAGTCGATCAAGGTCGACGACAAGGGCGCCACCGCCGAGAAGATCAGTGCCAAGTACCCGTCCGACGGCAGCGATTTCGTCTTCGAATCGGTGCGCGCCTCGGGCGCCGGCTACCAGACCAACGTGTCCCAGGACTCGGTCCTGTGGTCCATCCTGGTGTTCCTGCTGCCGATGATCATCCTGTTCGGCCTGTTCTTCTTCGTGATGAGCCGGATGCAGGGCGGCGGACGCGGTGGGGTGATGGGCTTTGGCAAGTCCAAGGCCAAGCAACTGTCCAAGGACATGCCCAAGACCACCTTCGCCGACGTCGCCGGTGCCGACGAGGCCGTCGAAGAGTTGCACGAGATCAAGGACTTCCTGCAGAACCCGGCCCGTTACCAGGCACTGGGCGCCAAGATCCCCAAGGGCGTCCTGCTCTACGGTCCGCCCGGTACCGGCAAGACGCTGCTGGCCCGTGCCGTCGCCGGTGAGGCCGGGGTGCCCTTCTTCACGATCTCCGGTTCGGACTTCGTGGAGATGTTCGTCGGTGTCGGTGCCTCCCGTGTGCGTGACCTGTTCGAACAGGCCAAACAGAACAGCCCGTGCATCATCTTCGTCGACGAGATCGACGCCGTCGGCCGCCAGCGCGGCGCCGGCATGGGCGGCGGTCACGACGAACGCGAACAGACCCTCAACCAGCTGCTCGTGGAGATGGACGGCTTCTCCGACCGGTCCGGCATCATCCTGATCGCCGCCACCAACCGGCCTGACATCCTCGACCCGGCGTTGCTGCGCCCGGGCCGCTTCGACCGGCAGATCCCCGTCGGCAACCCCGACATGGCAGGGCGCCGGGCGATCCTGAACGTGCATGCCAAGGGCAAGCCGATCGACTCGGGTGCCGACCTCGACGGTCTGGCCAAGCGGACCCCCGGCATGTCCGGCGCCGACCTGGCCAACGTCGTCAACGAGGCGGCCCTGCTCACCGCGCGCGAGAACAAGACCGTGATCACCGCCGAGGCCCTCGAAGAGGCCGTCGACCGGGTTGTGGGCGGTCCGCGCCGCAAGAGCCACATCATCAGCGAGCACGAGAAGAAGGTCGTCGCCTACCACGAGGGTGGTCATACACTCGCGGCGTGGGCGATGCCCGACCTCGACCCCATCTACAAGGTCACCATCCTGGCCCGCGGGCGTACCGGCGGCCACGCGCTCGCCGTGCCCGAGCAGGACAAGGACCTGATGACGCGTTCGGAGATGATCGCGCGGCTGGTCATGGCCATGGGTGGGCGCGCCGCCGAGGAACTGGTCTTCCACGAGCCCACCACCGGTGCGTCCAGCGATATCGACCAGGCCACCAAGATCGCCCGCGCGATGGTCACCGAGTACGGCATGAGTGCCCGGCTGGGTGCGGTGCGGTACGGCCACGAGCAGGGTGACCCGTTCCTGGGCCGGTCGATGGGCGCGCAGGCCGAATACTCCACCGACGTGGCACGCGATATCGACGACGAGGTGCGCAGGCTCATCGAGTTCGCGCACACCGAGGCGTGGTCGATCCTGTCGGAGTACCGCGACACCCTCGACGTGCTCGCGACCAACCTGCTGGAAAAAGAGACGCTGACCCGCAAGGATCTGGAGAAGATCTTCTCCGACGTGGTCAAACGCCCCCGGATCACCGCGTTCAACGACTGGGGCGAGCGCACCCCCAGCGACAAGCCGCCGGTGAAGACGCCGGGTGAGTTGGCGATGGAACGTGGCGAGCCGTGGCCGCCGCCGCAGCAGGCCGCACCGCAGCCGGTTCCGGCGGGAGTCGCCTATCAACCGGCACCCGGATACGGGCAGCCGCACCCGGCGGGCACCCAGCCCTACCCCCAGCCGGGGTACCCCCAGCCCGGCTACGGCTCGGGTCCCGGACAGTCCGGCGGGACGTATCCCGACTACGGCGCACCGCGCGACTGGTCGGCGCCGGGATGGCCGCCCCACCATGGCGCACCCCAGAACGGTCCGGCGCAGGGCTGGCCGGGCGGGTATCCGCAGCAACCGGCCGACCCGCACCAGGGTGTCAATGGCAGCGGGACCAATGGCAGCGGGGCCAATGGCAGCGGGGCCAATGGCAGCGGGGCCAATGGTCCGGGCACCAATGGTCCCGACCGGCAGTAGCGCCCTGTCGTCGGTTGAGGCGTGACGGGCCGTGGGGCGAGGAGCCCGGCAACCCGGTGACCTGGAACCCAGCTGAGCCGGCACCGTCCCGGCGCCGGCTTCCCGGTTCACCACCGCGCACCTCGACCGACGAGAAGCCCGGCGGCACCGACAACTTAGGATCGACTCATGACGATGACCGATGACAGCGAGCCGTTGATCGACGCACAGGTGGGTGACGGCGTGGCCAGACGTCCGTTCGACCTCGCCCGTGCCGAGGCTGCGGTGCGCGAATTACTGCTGGCGGTGGGTGAGGATCCCGATCGTGAGGGACTGCGCCGAACCCCGGCCCGCGTCGCCAAGGCGTACGAGGAGGTGTTCGCCGGCCTCTACACCGATCCGAGTGAGGTCCTGGCGACCACGTTCGACGAGGACCACGACGAGTTGGTGCTGGTCAAGGACATCCCGATGTACTCCACCTGCGAGCATCATCTGGTCGCCTTTCACGGGGTGGCCCATGTCGGCTACATCCCCGGCGAGTCCGGTCAGGTCACGGGGCTGTCCAAGTTGGCCCGGCTGGTCGACCTGTACGCGAAGCGCCCGCAGGTGCAGGAGCGCCTGACCAGTCAGATCGCCGACGCGATCGTCGCCCGGCTCAACCCGCGCGGGGTGATCGTGGTGATCGAGGCCGAGCATCTGTGCATGGCGATGCGCGGTATCCGCAAGCCCGGTGCGACGACGACGACGTCGGCGGTGCGCGGTCTGTTCAAGACCAGTGCGGTCTCGCGCGGCGAAGCGCTGGACCTGATCTCCCGCTGACGTGCCGTTCCCAGCGCCTTCCGCATCGGTACCGAGGACCCGGGTGATGGGTGTCCTCAACGTCACCGCCGACTCCTTTTCCGACGGCGGCCGCTATCTCGACGTCGACGCCGCGGTGGCGCACGGACGTGAACTGCTCGACCAGGGCGCCGACATCATCGACGTCGGCGGCGAATCCACCCGTCCGGGTGCGGTGCGTATCGACCCGGAGATCGAGGCGTCGCGGGTGGCGCCGGTGATCGCGGGTCTGCGCGCCCATATCGACCGCACCCCCGGGTTGACGGGTGCCCGTATCTCCGTCGACACGATGCGCGCGCGGGTTGCCGAGGAGGCGATCACTGCGGGCGCGACGATCGTCAACGACGTGTCCGGTGGCCGCGCCGATCCACGGATGGTGCGGGTGCTCGCGGCCGCCGGCATTCCGTGGATCCTGATGCATTGGCGCCCACTGGCGGTCACGGCCGAGGACCGGCGCGAGCTGTTCACCCATTCCCTTGACGACATCGGCGGCTACCGCGACGTGGTGGCCGAGGTGAGCGGCGAGTTGCTCGCCCAAGTCGACACGGCGGTATCCGGCGGGGTCGACCCCGCGAAGGTCATCCTCGACCCGGGATTGGGGTTCGCCAAAGCGCCCGAACACAATTGGGCATTGCTGCACGCGCTGCCGACACTGGTCGGGCTCGGTTTCCCGGTGCTCATCGGTGCCTCCCGCAAACGTTTCCTCGGGTCGCTGCTGGCCTCCGGCGGCACCGACCGTGAGCCCGCGGGCCGCGAGGTGGCCACGGCCGCGGTCTCGGCGCTGGCCGCGGCCGGTGGGGCATGGGGCGTGCGGGTGCACGATGTGGCCGCGAGCCGCGACGCGGTGGCGGTGGCGGCGGCATGGACCGCCGGCGGGCGGCGCGGTCTGGTGGACCAACGCCTCGACGAGAGCATCGGTGAAGTCGAGAGCATCGGTGGAGTCGAGAGCATCGGTGGACAGGAGAACGCGGAGACATGACCGATCGGATCGAACTGAGGGGCCTGGTGGTCCGCGGCCATCACGGTGTTTTCGACCACGAGAAACGTGACGGCCAGGATTTCGTCGTCGACGTCGTGCTGTGGCTGGATCTGCGGGCGGCGGCGTCGTCGGACGATCTCGCCGACACGGTCGACTACGGTGCGTTGGCACAGTTGGCGCACGACATCGTCGCCGGTGAGCCACGCGATCTGATCGAGACGGTCAGCGCCGAGGTGGCCGAGGCCGTGATGGCCGACCGGCGGATCACCGCGTGCGAGGTGACCCTGCACAAGCCGTCGGCGCCCATCCCGCTGACGTTCGGGGACGTGGCGGTGGTGGCCCGGCGCTCGCGCAAGTCGGCCGGTTCGCCGGTACCCGCGGCGGGCCGGCCAGCATGAGCCGGGCGGTGCTGTCGGCGGGATCCAATATGGGCGACACGGTGGCGCATCTGTCGGCGGTGGTGCGGGCGGTGGCCGATGAGCTGATCGCCGTATCCGGGATGTACGCGACAGCGCCGTGGGGTGGCGTCGAACAGGCGGACTTCCACAACATCACCCTGATCACCGAGGGGCTGCGTGACGGCATGGGGTGGCTGCGGCTGTGCCGTGACCTGGAGTGCGCCGCCGACCGGGTCCGCGATGTGCGGTGGGGTCCGAGGACCCTGGATGTTGATGTGATCTCGGTCGATGACGACGGCCCGGTGCTGTCGGACGATCCGGAGCTGACGTTGCCGCATCCTCGCGCCGCGCGGCGGGCGTTCGTGCTGGTGCCGTGGCGGGAGATCGAACCCGACGCGCGGTTGTGGACACCGGCCGGGACACGTTCGATCGCTGAGTTGATCGCGGCGCTGCCCGCCGACGAGGTGGCGCAGGTGCGGCAGATCGCCCCGTGTTCGGACGCCGGGACCGGCGCGCTGCCGGAGTGGGTCCGATGACCGCGCCCCGGGTCGGCGGACCCACCGGCGACGGGCCCGAACCGACGTTCGGTCCCACCAGGCCTCGTGACCTGGCCGCCATCACGGCGTTCGTCACGGTCGCGTCGTGGATTCTGGTCCGCTACAACTACGGCGACCTGCCTCCGCTGCCCTTGCTGGCGGGACTGGTGTTCTACGTGCTCGCGGCGATCGAGGTGGTCGTGGCGTTCGTCGTGCGCGCCCGAGTCGCCAATCGTGATGTGGGCCGCGCGCACGGCCAGCTGCATCCGTTGCTCGCCGCCCGGGTCGTCGCGCTGGCCAAGGCCTCGGCACTTCTCGGGGCCATCGGGACGGGTGTGTGGGCGGGTCTGCTGGCCTACCTGTGGCGGCACAGCGACCTGTCGGCGGCTCACGACGACACTCCGGCAGCGGTCATCGGGCTGATCGGCGGTGTGCTACTGGTTGCGGCCGCGCTGTGGCTCGAATACTGTTGCAGGGCACCGGATGACCCGACGAACGAGGCCGCCGGCGGGCATGCCGATCCGGCCTGATCGCGCCGGTTGGATCGTGGCGCTCCGCCGGAGTTCACCGATCAATGTGCTGGTTGCAGGTAAGTTTACCGGTATGATGACCTCCAACGGCCGTTCGGGCGAGGGTAGACGGGCGCAGCGATCGGCAGGGCAGTGGCTCATCGGCTTGCTGATCGCGCTGGCCCTGGCCGCCAGCGTGCTGATGGTGATCAACGACGAGATGTCGCTGGCGGGTTCGCTGGCGGTGATCGCCGCACTGTGGGCCGCCGTGATCGCCGCGATCCTGGTGACCAAGTTCCGCCGGCAGGCCGAGGGTGCCGAGGCCAAGAGCCGCGATCTGCGTCTGGTGTACGAGCTGCAACTCGAACGGGAGATCGCGGCACGGCGCCAGTACGAGCTCGACGTCGAGTCCACCATCCGGCGCGAGGTCGCCGACGAGGCCAATCACGAACTGTACGACCTCAGGCAGCAGATCGCATCGCTGCGGGCCGGTCTGGAGGTGTTGCTGGGCGGGCCGCTGCCCGACCAGGGAATCGCCCTACCCAACGAGCGGGTGCGTCAGTTGGGTACGGGCGGGTATGTACCCGACGACGGTCTGCGTGCCGCCCAGGATTTCGCGGCGACCGCCCCATCGCGATACGACTCCCATCCGAGCAGCACCACCAACGCCGACCCCAACGAGATGACCGAGGTGATCCCGGTCGTCACCGACGACGAGCCGGTCTCGGCCGAGTTCGCAGCCGTCGACCACCCGGCCTACGCGCAGCATGACGCCGATCCGGACACCGGGCAGCAGGAGTATCCGCACCAGGCCTACTCCTATCAGGAGCGGGCGACGCCCATCTATCCGGAATCGGAGGTCTATCCGGGGCACGACTACGTCCCCGAGGGCCAGGCCGACCAGGACTACGCCCAGGCCGAGTTCGTCGCGCAGTCCGGCCGGCCCACCGACCTCGAGAGCACCGCGGTGTTCAACCGGAGCGATATCGCCGACGGAGCGCCCGTCGATCCGGCGGCGACAACGCAGTTCCTGCCGGTGGAGTCCGGTCGTGACTACCACGAGGACATCGGCGAGTACCGCGTCGCCGGTCCCGCGGATGTGGCTGCCGATCCCGGTGCGGATGAGGCGGCCGCTCTTGTCGATGACATGAGGGAGCCCGGCGCCGGGGAGGATGCGGCGGAGCGGGTGGAGGAGCAGGCCACTGCCGTGCAGGGCCCGGCTGATCAGGACCCGGCGGTTCAGCACAGAGTTGGTCCGGTCGCCTATCCCGAGCCGGCAGACGTCGAGCCGGCAGAGGTCAAGCCCACGAGTGACGGGTCCGGCGGCGAACAGGGCGCGACCGAACCGGACCCCTCCGGTGCGATGCGGCCCTCCGCCGACCCCGCGGGCGATGAGGGCGGCTATCACGGAAGCCACGAGGCCGCACCCGACACCGAAGGTTTCACGACGGGACGACGCAGCAGGCGCCGCCGCCTCGACGACGGCGGTGAGAGCGCGCACACGGGTGGGATGCCGGTGTCCGAATTGCTCAGTCAGCTCCGCGGGGAGTCCGCGGACGGTTATCGCCGACGTGGCACAGGGTAGGTCCTGGATCCGCACCCGCTCACGATGTCGTGAGGCCTATCACACCTGACTGGTCCTGTCGATGGTTGGCGCCTACTCTTGGCGTGCAACGTCTGGTACCCGCACGGCGGGACTGGAACGACCTCGTGGAGGACATCGGTGACCTCACCACTCGATGGTGGCGAATTTGAGCTGCCCGACGTACCCGGATCCGGCGCGCCCGGCGCTCGTGGATATACGGCCGGGGAGTACCTGCCCGGTGTTTCCAACCTTCCCGCACCGGCGCGCCTGAGCGTCGGCATTGTTTCCGCCGGACGTGTGGGCACCGCACTCGGCGAGGCGCTCGAGCGGGCCGGTCACGTCGTCGCCGGTGTTGTCGCCCGATCTCCGGCGTCGCGTGCCCGCGCCGCGGCCAGGTTGCCCGAATCACCGATCCTCGACGTCGCCGACGTACTCGCGCGCAGCGAACTGGTCATCATCAGCGTTCCCGACGACCGGCTTCCCGACGTGATCGCCGAGGTCGCCACGTGTCCGGGACTGCGACCGAGCACGCTGGTCGCGCACACCGCGGGTGCCCACGGTGTGGGTATCCTCGACCCGATCGCCGTCCGCGGCGCCCTGCCGCTGGCGTTGCACCCGGCGATGACCTTCGTCGGCTCGGCCGACGATACCGCGCGGCTGGCCCGCGCATGTTTCGGCATCACGGCCGCCGATGCCATCGGCGATGCGATCGGCGCGTCCCTGGTGATGGAGATGGGCGGCGAACCGGTGCGTATCCCGGAGGCGCACCGCACGCTCTACCACGCGGCCCTGGCACACGGCGCCAATCACCTGATCGCGCTGATCAGCGATGCCGTGACCGCGCTCAACGCCGCCATCGACGACGAGTCGGGCGCGGCCCTGGCCACCGTCGACGGTGATGCGACGCGCCTGGCCGAACGGATCCTCGGGCCGCTGGTCACCGCCTCGCTCGGCAATGTGCTGGAGTTGGGGCCGTCGGCGCTGACCGGGCCGGTCGCCCGCGGTGATGCGGCCGCGGTGACCGCGCACCTGGCCGCGCTGCGCACCATCGGCGGCGGCGACGGACCGCATGGCATCGCCGATGCCTACCGGACCCTCGCCCGGCGCGCCGCCGAGCAGTCCGGCGCACCGATCACCCTCATCGAAGTACTGGAGGAACAGTGACCACATCCGCCACCGAATCCGGCCCCGCGCTGTTCACGCCGGGGCAGCTGACGGTGCACCGTGATCCGGCCGATCTGCGCCGCGTCAGCAACGCGCTGCGCGCGGCCGGCAAACGCGTCGCGCTGGTGCCGACGATGGGTGCCCTGCACGCCGGGCATCTGGAGCTGGTGCGGGCGGCCAAAGCCAGGGGCAACACCGTCGTGATCGTGTCGATCTTCGTCAACCCGCTGCAGTTCGGCGCGGGTGAGGATCTCGACGCCTATCCGCGCACCTTCGACGCCGACTGCGAGTTGCTGCGGCCGCTGGGCGTGGAGCTGGTGTTCGCGCCGACTGCCGCCGGGATGTACCCGAACGGTCAGCGCACCATGATCCATCCGGGACCGGCGGGGGAGATCCTCGACGGCATTTCGCGGCCGACACATTTCGCGGGCATGCTGACGGTGGTCAATAAGTTGCTCTCGATCGCCAATCCCCATGCGGCATATTTCGGTGAGAAGGACTATCAGCAGCTCGTGCTGATCAAGCAGATGGTCGATGATCTGAACCTGGGTGTCGATGTCGTCGGTGTGCCCACGGTCCGCGAATCCGACGGCCTGGCCATGTCCTCACGCAATCGCTACCTCGACGGCGCGCAACGCGAGCTGGCCACCACCCTGTCGGCGGCGCTGGTCGCCGGCGCACATGTGGCCGCGCAGGGCGCCGATGCCATTCTGGCGACGGCGCGCGCTGTGCTGCGGACCCATCCCGGCATCGAGGTCGACTATCTCGAGTTGCGCGGCCGGATGCTCGAGGAGGCTCCCGAGAAGGGCGACGGCCGGCTGCTGGTCGCGGCCCGGATCGGCCCGGCCCGGCTCATCGACAACGTCGGCGTCGCGATCGGGACGGGATTCGGGGCGAGCGCAGCGACGGGGGATGTGCCCGAGGCGAGCGCAGCGACGGGCGATGCAACCGACGGTCGCGAAAAATACTGATACCCATACCATTTCATCCGGCAACCGCCGACAACGAGGGGAAATTCCCATGCTCCGCACCATGATGACCTCAAAAATCCATCGCGCCACCGTGACCCAGGCCGACCTGCACTACGTCGGCTCGGTCACCATCGACTCCGATCTGCTCGACGCGGCGGGTCTGCTCGAGGGTGAGCAGGTCACGATCGTCGACATCAACAACGGCGCCCGCCTGGAAACGTATGCGATCGCCGGTGAACCGGGCTCCGGGGTCATCGGGATCAACGGCGCGGCGGCGCATCTCGTGCATCCCGGCGACCTGGTGATCATCATCGCCTACGGCATTCTCAACGAGCGCGAGCTCACGGAGTATTCGCCGAATGTGGTGTTCGTCGACGAGAACAACCGTATCCTCGAAGCGGGCCATGACCCCGCCCACGCGCCCGACGGCTCCGGTCTGCTCGACCCCCGCGTCCTCGCCGACGCCTAGTACCGGCATCCGCGGCATGCTGCTCACCGTCGAAATCGGTAACACCACCATCCATCTGGGTACGTTCACCGGCTCCGGCGACCACGCCGGGCTGGTGCGGGACTGGCGGCTGCATACCCACCCGCAGGCCACCGCCGACGAACTGGCCCTGCTGTTCCGGGGTCTGCTCGGCCCGGACATCGACCAGATCACCGGGGTGGCCGCCTTGTCGACGGTGCCGTCGTTGCTGCGTGAGATGCGCGCGCTGCTGCCCGCGTACTTTCCGTCGGCGCACCATCTGCTGCTCGAGCCGGGGGTGCGCACCGGGGTGCCGCTGCTGGTGGACAACCCGAAGGAGGTCGGCACCGACAGGGTCGCCAACTGTCTGGCCGCCTACGCCAACTACGGCGGACCGTGCATCGTGGTGGCCTGTGGCACGGCCACCGTCGTCGACGCCGTGTCGGCCAAGGGCGAGTTTCTCGGTGGAGCCATCGCCCCCGGCATCAACCTGGGTGTCGAGGCGCTCAGCGAACACACGGTGACGGTGCGCCGGGTGGAGTTGATGCCGCCGCGCGGGGTGCTCGGCAAGAACACGGTGGAGGCATTGCAGTCGGGCATCATCTACGGTTTCGCCGGCCAGATCGACGGGCTCGTCGAGCGGATCAGCGACACCGTGCCCGGTTTCGGCTCCGACGACGTGACGGTGGTCGCGACCGGTTCGCTGGCGCCGCTGATCTACGACGAGTGCCGCAGTCTCACCGACCAGCACCCGTACCTGACCCTCGACGGTCTGCGCCGGGTGTACGAGAGGTCCAGGAAGGACCCCCGCGGTCGCAGGTGACGTTGCGCTCACCGTGGTTTCAACCGTCCGCCGAGGGTGGACGCGGCCGGTTCGGTCTGGCAGACTGTCGGACGTGATCAAGAGCTGTCAGGAGTGTTGTCAGGGCTGAGCCCGCTTATGCGGCTGCCCTCTTTCGGCGACCCCCGCTCTTTCTCGATCACCTCAAGGAATTCTTCCGATGACTGCGGTTCTCACCACCGTTCGTGTTTCCACCACTCCCGATGTGCGTCTGTCGGTGCTCGTCTCCGAGTACTCCTCGTTGACAGGCGAAGGCGGCGTGATCGCCGTCGACATGCGCAGCCAGCATCAGCGCGACACGCAGGGCGTGCTGCCCGGCGCGCTCGCCATCGACGCCGCCGACGTGCTGTCGCGGCTGACCCCCGGCACCCGCGATTCGCTGCGCGTGGCTTCGGCGGACGCCCGCTGGGTGCTGGTCAGCGACGACGGCCACGACGCCGAATGGCTGGCCTGGCATCTGCAGGCCCGCGGCATCTCGGGCGCCACCTTCCTGGTGGGTGGTTTCGCGGCCCTGCGTCGCGCCCGGATCTCCGCCCCGCTCGCCGGCGCCGAACTCGCCACCATCTCGGCGCACTGACCGCCGATCCGATATCGGGCCGACCGGATATCGAGTTGGAGCACATTCCCCCTGCCCGATAGGGTTTTGACTCGTGAGCCAGACCCCGAACACCGAAGCAGCGGCGCCGACGACGGAGGGTGCCGACGAGGCGCCCGAACAGATCCGCATCCGGCGCGGTAAGCGTGAACGGATTCTTGCCGAGGGCCGCGATGCCTACCCGGTCGAGCTGGAACGTACGCACAGCCTCGCGCAGATCCGCGCCGACCATCCGGACCTGGAGGCGGGCACCGAGACCGGCGTCGAGGTGGGTGTGGCAGGGCGCATCATTTTCTTGCGCAACAAGGGCAAACTGTGTTTCGCCACGCTGCAGGAGGGCGATGGCACCCAGTTGCAGGCGATGATCAGCTTCAACGGTGTCGGCGAGGAGTCGCTGGCCCGGTGGAAGGCGGACGTCGACCTCGGCGACATCGTGTTCGTGCACGGCGAGGTGATCAGTTCGCGCACCGGTGAGCTGTCGGTGATGGCCGACGACTGGGCGATGGCATCGAAGGCGCTGCGCCCGCTGCCGGTGGCGCACAAGGACATGAACGAGGAGACCCGGGTCCGGCAGCGTTATGTCGACCTGATCATGCGGCCGGAGGCGCGTCAGATCGCTCGCACCCGCATCGCGGTGATGACCGAGTTGCGGGCCGCGCTCACCCGTCGCGGTTTCCTCGAGGTGGAGACGCCGATGCTGCAGACGCTGCACGGCGGTGCGGCGGCGCGCCCGTTTGTCACCCACTCCAACGCCTTCGACATGGACCTGTTCCTGCGGATCGCGCCCGAGCTGTTCCTCAAGCGATGCGTGGTCGGCGGTATCGACCAGGTCTTCGAGATCAACCGCAATTTCCGCAACGAGGGCGCCGATTCGACGCACTCACCGGAGTTCGCGATGCTCGAGACGTACGAGGCGTACGGCACCTACGACACCGCCGCGGTGATGATCCGGGAGCTGGTGCAGGAGGTGTCGCAGGGCGCGATGGGAACCCTCACGCCGGTGATGCCGGACGGCTCCGAGTACGACCTGTCGGGGGAGTGGACGTCGCTGGAGATGTATCCGTCGTTGTCGCGGGCGCTGGGCGAGGAGATCGTGCCCGCCGGTTCCGACGAGTCGACGACGGTCGAGCAACTGCTGGCGATCGCCGACCGGGTGGGTCTGGAGGTGCCCAAGGACAAGGGGTACGGTCACGGCAAGCTGGTGGAGGAGCTGTGGGAGCACGTGGTCGGTGCCGGGCTGAGTGCGCCGGTGTTCATCCGTGATTTTCCGGTGGAGACCTCGCCGCTGGTGCGCTCGCATCGCAGCGTCCCCGGTGTGGTGGAGAAGTGGGACCTGTATGTGCGCGGTTTCGAGCTGGCCACCGGCTATTCCGAGCTCGTCGACCCGGTGATCCAGCGCGAACGGTTCGTCGATCAGGCGCGGCTGGCGGCCGCCGGTGACGACGAGGCGATGGTGCTCGACGAGGAGTTCCTGGCCGCGATGGAGTACGGCATGCCGCCGACCGCCGGCACCGGTATGGGCATCGACCGCCTGCTGATGGCGCTGACCGGTCTCGGTATCCGCGAGACCATCCTGTTCCCCCTGGTCAAGCCCCGCTAGACCACGCCCACCCGCAGGTCGGTCCTCGAAACCTCCTCCTTTCGCTGGTTCAGGTGTGGGGAGTGCAGGCGACGAGCCCCGAAACCCGGTGAGACGATGACGTCGGTCCCACCCGGTCTCGAGGCCCGCCCGAGGAGTATGTGCCGCTACGGCGCGGAGATGCTGACTTCCTTCTGCCATTCGGAGGTGGTGAGGTTGATCTCGCCACTGTCGACGGTGATGGTCAGTTTCACCAGGTTGTACGGCGCCTTGGCGTCGATGTAGAGGGTGACGGGCAGGTTGCCCGAGAATTTGCCCTCGCCCTGCGTCGGGAAGATCGGGTCCAGGACCTGGGCATCGACGGTGCCGCTCACCTTCTGTGCCTCGACGCCGTTGATGGTCTCGGTGCCTTCGGACTCGGGTGCCTTGACGTTGGCGATGAGGTTGGCCAGGCCGCGTTCGCGGTCGAGGATGATCGCCGGGTCGTAGATCTTGGATGCCTCGCCGAGCGACTTGTATTCGGTGCTGCCGTCGTTCTGGGTGAACAGCTGGCCGTCCGCGACGATGAACGTGACGTCGACGTCCTCGTTGTTGATGCGGAAGGTGCCCTCACCCTGGGCGGCGGGCGCCGGGTTGCTGGTGAGGTCGCCCTTGACCGATCGGACGGGTAGGCCGCGGACCTGGTCGTCGACCTTCAGTTCGATGTGGGCCGACTGCATGAGGCGGGTGGTCTGTGCGCTCTGCTCGACGAGGGCCGAGGTGTCCTCGGCGGAGACGGTGGGCTGTTCGGCGCGGGAGGTCTCGATCATCGACGGGACGCTGGCCGCGGCCGTGGTGGTGCCCGTGTTGTCATCGTCGTCGTCGGAGGCACAGCCCGCGGCCAGTGCCACGACCGCCGCCGCGCCGACCGTTGCGGCCAACAGTGAGCGGGAACGTTTGCCGGGACGGCGCTGTGGCCGCGAGGTGGGGGTGAGTTGAGTCTTCATGCAGCCATACATTAACGGCCGTGGTCCCCGAACACACCTGTTCACGACAATCGTCGTTCATTCACGGTACTTATGCCACCCACATGTCGCATTCCCGACGCCGACGCGGCATGCTGATTCCCAACGAACAGTAGCGACGAAGCGCGAAAAGCGTGGGGGTTTTCGCAGGATAGGTGCCAAAATTAACGGTGCCGACCGGGACGACAGAAGGGGAGGTCAGCGATGGCCCACACGGAAAGTGGCACGGATGTGCAGACTGCGGTGTTGGTGAATCGCGCGTCCGAGCCGCGCGATGCGGCCGCCGATCAAAGGCCCGACCGTGATGATCCGGCCCAGGTCGTGGCCGGGGGCGGATCGGGCGCGGCGACCGCGGAGCCGGTCTCCGGCGACGTCGAGGGCGACCGCCGGCCTCCGGGGTCGCAGCCGCCGGCCGATGGTGAGGCGACCGAAGTACTCCGTCACCCCGACCTGGGCCGATTGCCCGGTATCGAGGGCGGGCCGCAGCTCGCCGATGTGTGGGTGTACAAGGGTCGTGCCTACGATCTGAGCGATTGGATCTCCAAGCATCCCGGCGGTGAGTTCTTCATCGGCCGCAGCAAGAACCGTGACATCACCTCGATCATCGGCTCCTATCACGCCAATGTCGAAGCGGTGGAGCGCATGCTGGAGAAGTACGCGCTCGACCGGGATGCGGTGATAGAGGATGTGCATCCCAAGAACAACGCCCCGGACTTTCTGTTCACCGAGCGTTTCGACAGCTGGCGCGACACCCCGAAGTACGACTTCGGTCGGCGCGACGATCTGCTGCACGCCATCAAGAAGAGGTTGCGCGGCAAGGATATCCAGACACGGCTGAAGAAGCTCGACCGCTGGTTCAACGTCGTGGCCGCGATGCTGTTCATCGCCTATTTCGCGGTGCAGGGCCTGCGACTGTATGACACCTCGTGGATGCCGTTGCCCGTATTCGTGATCGTGATGGTGATGCTGCGCAGCTCGCTCGCCGGGTTCGGGCATTACGCCATTCACCGGGCGCAGAAGGGTGCCACCAAGGTCCTGGTCAACGCCTTCGACATGAATTACGTGGCGTTGTCGTTCGTCACCGCCGACGGGCACGCGTTGCTGCATCATCCGCATACGCAAAGCGATGTGGACATCAAGAAGAACGTTTTCACCTTCATGATGGACCTGCCTCGTTGGTACCGGATTCCGATTCACACGATTCACAAATTCGGACACACCGTCACCGGTATGACGATCCGGCTGATCGACGTCTGCAAGCTCACCAAGAAGGTGGGGATCTCGCAGATGTACGGCTCCACGCGGGGCGGCCTGCCGCATTTCGTCGGAGCCTTCGGCATGCGTCTGCTGTTGCTCGCCGAGATGATCGCCTTCATCGTCGCCGGTGATTTCTGGGCGTGGTTCCTGCAGTTCGTGGTGACGCTCTGGCTCAGCACCTTCCTCGTTGTGGCCAGCCATGATTTCGAGATGGACACCGACGAGGTAGAGGTCGACACCGACGACTGGGCGATCAATCAGCTCCAGCAGGCCTACGACCTCAAGATCACCGGCAACCGCTATGTCGATTGCTTCTTGTCGGCGGGTCTGAGCTCGCATCGGGTTCACCATGCGCTGCCGTATCAGCGCAGCGGATTCGCCAATATCTGGTGCGAGGACATAGTCGCCGAGGAGGCGGCCAGGTTCGGTGTCGAATGGTTGCCCGCCAAATCGTTCATCGCCGATCGCTTCCCCAAGCAGGTCGTCACCTATCTCGGCGCCAAGTCGCGCACCGCGCAGGAAAACGACTGGGGCTTCTTCCGCGAACACTTTTCGCCGACGATGCTCAAAACCTGCGCCGAGTACACGGTGAAGGGCTTCACCGGCGTCGGGACCGTCTAGTCGCCGGCGGCCACCGCGCCCCCCGGACCGACCCCACCCGGATCGACCCCACCCGGATCGACGACGTACCCGGATCCAACTATATCGCCACATCGACGGAGTGCAGCGCACCCGCCGCCGAGCACCATCCCAGGAGTCACCGCCATGACCATTGACAACCCCCTATCCGTCGATCAGGCCCGCCGCACGGCCGGGCATCCAGTGCGGCCGGCGTCGATGCCACCGGCCCCGTCCACGGCGGTGGCGATCATCGAAGGCATCGCCACCGGTGCGCCGGAGCGGGTGTTCGACCAGGATGCCGCGGCTCTCGATGTGGCGTCGATGTTCGACGACGACGAGAACCGCGAGCGGATCGCCCGCATCTACCGCAAGACCAGGATCACCAGTCGTCACCTCGCGGTCGATCCGCTCGGTCCGGGGTTCGCGGAGTTCTCCAAGCGTCCGGCCACCATCCGGGAACGGATGAACCTGTACCTGGAACTGGCCGCGCCGCTGGCGATCGACGTCGCCCGCCGCGCCACCGCCGGGGTGAGCAGTGTCGACGACATCGGGATGCTGGTGTTCGTCACCAGCACCGGGTTCGTCGCGCCCGGCGTCGACGTGGCGGTGCTGCGGGCACTGGACCTGCCGGTCACCACCAACCGTGTGGTGGTCAACTTCATGGGTTGCGCGGCGGCGATGAACGGTATCCGTTCGGCATCGGATTACGTTCGCGCACATCCTGATCGCAAGGCGCTGGTGATCTGTCTCGAACTCAGTTCGGTCAACGCCGTCTTCAGCGAGGACCCGTTCGCGATCATCACCCACAGCCTGTTCGGCGACGGCTGCGGCGCCGTCGTCATCGGCGCGTGCGGTGTCGGAACCGAGCAGCCCGCCGGCACCGTCGTGGTCCGCGAAAGCTTCAGCCACCTGTTCGACGGCGCCGAGGACGGCATCGTGCTCGGCGTCAACGACGACGGCATCACCTGCGAGCTGTCGCCGGAGTTGCCCGACTACATCGTGCGCGGCGTCGACCCGGTGATCGTGGACATGCTGGCGCGCAACGGACTCGGCAAGTCCGACATCGATCTGTGGGCGGTGCATCCGGGCGGGCCCAAGATCCTCGAATCGTCGATCGCGTCGCTGGCCCTGCCGGCCGACAGCTGCGATCCGAGCTGGGAGGTGCTCGCCGAGTACGGCAATATGCTCAGCGTCTCACTGATATTCGTGCTCGAACGGATGATCGCGCAGGCGCTCGCCCCCGACTCCGGTCGCGAGATCTCGACCGGGGTGGCGTTCTCCTTCGCGCCGGGTGTCACGCTCGAGGGCATGCTGTTCGACATCGTGGGGCGGTAACGGAGATGGCTCTGCTGCGCTTTCTGGTATCGGTGTCCTGGCGGGGCATCGCCTTCGCGGTCGTCGCCGGGCTGATCGGTGGCGCGGCCAATGCGTTTCTCGTCACCCAGATCAACTCCGTGATCTCGCCCAAGCCGGACGTGCACGGCAACTGGGTCACCTTCGCCGCCACCGCGCTGGTCGTGCTCATCACCGGGCTCGCCTCCCAGGTCATCCTCACGCGCCTGGCTCAGGACGCCATCTACCGGCTGCGTGCCTCGCTCGGGTCGGGCGTCATCGCCGCACCTCTGGAACACCTCGAACGTCTCGGTGCGCACCGGCTGATGGCCACCCTCACCGAGGACGTGCGCACACTGTCGCAGGCGGTGGCGGCGATCCCGAGCGTGTGCATCGACGCAGCCACGATCGTCGGCTGCCTCACCTATCTGGCGATCATCTCGCCCACGATCTTCGCGGTGCAGGTCGGCGCGACATTGCTGTCGATCCTGTGTGTCGAACTGCTCGCCACCCGGGTGCGTGAGCTGTACCGGCAGGCCCGCGAGACCGACGACGAGCTGTTGCGCTCCTTCGGTTCGGTCACGCACGGCATCAAAGAACTCAAGATGCACCGCGACCGGCGCATCGACTTCATGAACCGGCATCTGCTGGGTTCGGCACGCGAACTGCGCGACAAGAACGTCACCGCGGGTATCCGGTTCTCGTACGCGCAGGGGCTGGGCCAGCTGACCCAGCTGGCGACGATGGCCCTGATCCTGTTCGGTCTGGCCGCGGCGATGAAGCTGCCGCTGGAACAGATGATCGGTTACGTGCTGGTCACCACATTCCTGTCGATGCCGATGCAGAACATCATGCATCGCATCCCGGATCTGCTGCGCGGCGACGTGGCGCTCAAGAAGATCCGCATGATGGAACTGTCGATGGAGACCCCGCACGACGAAACGGCGCTGGGCGGTGGCGATCGTCTGCCGGTCACCGCAGCCCGCATCGAGTTGGCCGACGTCAACTACTCCTACCTCGGCGACCAACTGCCGGCCGCCCCGATGGGTCCACCACCGGGTCCCCGTGGGGCCGGTGGCCCGGATCAGCGCGATCCGGAGCGGGCCGAACATCCGCGACCCGAACATCCGCGACCCGGACATACCGGACCGGATGGGCGTGGCCTGCCGCATATGCCCCCACCGGGGATGCCGCCCCAGGTATCGGGAGCGGGCGAGCGGGCGGGTTTCCACCTCGGCCCGATGAATCTGGTGCTCCAGCCCGGCCAGGTGACGTTCGTCGTCGGCGGCAACGGCAGCGGTAAGTCGACTCTGGCCAAGCTGCTGTCGGGGCTGTATCTGCCGCAGTCGGGCACCATGTCGCTGAACGGTGAACCGATCGGCCACCACAACATCGAGTGGTTCCGGCACGCCACGTCGGCCATCTTCACCGACTTCCACCTGTTCGAGGACTTCTTCGGGTACCTGCGGCCCGGCATCGACGACGAGGTGAACCGGCTGCTGCAACAGCTGCAGATCGCGCACAAGGTGAGCGTCCACGACGGCAAACTGTCCTCGATCGCCCTGTCCCAGGGACAACGCAAACGTCTGGCCCTGGTCACCGCGCTCCTGGAGGATCGTCCGGTGTACCTGTTCGACGAGTGGGCCGCCGATCAGGAGCCGCAGTTCCGCGAGACGTTCTACCACGAGATCCTCGCCGAGCTGCGCCGCCGCGGCAAGACGGTCATCGTCATCACCCACGACGACCGCTACTTCCACCTCGCCGACCAACTGGTCAAACTCGACTTCGGCAGCCAGGAGACACCGGTACCCGAGGCCGCCTCCTATGCGCGCTGATCCCGCCGATATGCGGTGGGTGACATCCCCAGCGTCCGGGTGAAATCGGAAGCGAAGTGCGCCTGATCGGCGTATCCGAGATCGGCGGCCACCTCGACGACTGTGGTGTCGGGTTCGGCGCGTAGCCGGGCCGCGGCCTCCTGCAGCCGGTATCGGCGGATGATCGCCAGTGGCGGCAGGCCCACGTACCGGTCGCTGAGGCGCTGCAGCGTCCGCACCGACACCGAGAGGCGTTCGGCGAGATCGCCGACCCGGACAACCGACCTGTCCGCGGCCACGATGTCCTCCATCGCATTCGCCAGCAGCGCGCTCTCGCCCGGCTCCGGTAACGTCTCGCGCAGCCAGTGGCAACAGTGTTCGACGGCCAGATCCTGGCCGGTGATGCTGTGCGGGGCGGCCATCGCGGCAGTGACGTCGGCGAACAGTCCGGGTGCCTCGTAGGTACTCTCGGCGTCGCGGATCTGTTTGGGCGCCTGGTGGATACCCGCGATCCCGGCGGGCCGCAGCAGCGCGCCGACCGCCCAGCCGTATCCGCTCAGATCCCGATACGAGGCGCTGGTCGACGGTCCCGACAGCGTGATCCCGTCGTGCTGCACGACCAGATTCGACGCCGGGAACGGCAGCAGGTTCTGCCGGGACGTCCGTCCGGGTGCCAGCCGCCAGACCGGGATCCAGAACCATCGGACGCACGCGGCCAGGTTGGCGGGGGCGGGTACCCGGCGGAACGTGGGCAGCCGCGCCGGATACAGGATTCCCCGTGGGTCGTCGGCGTCAATCATCGGTCTCCACCCGCGTTCTGTCGCAAATCTTCAAGCCTTGCCCGTTGTCGCAAGCCTACGGTCGAGTCATGACACCAGCGCAGAATGTGACGACCGGCGTGACCGGAGCGCACACCACCGACGGCCTCCCGCACGGCGCGACCAGCCTCACCCCGTTCCTCGCGATCAAGGGTGCTGCCGAGGCGATCGATTTCTATCGGAACGTCTTCGGCGCAAGGCTTGTCGACAGGACTGAGATCGGCGGACGGGTGGTGCACGCCGACCTCGATTTCGGCACCGGGCGCCTGCAACTCGGTGAACCGAGCCAGGAGTACGGACTGGTCCCGGCACCGGCGGGTGAGGGTGACTGCTATTCGCTGGGCCTGTACCGCCCGAATGTCGACGATGTGGTGGCCAAGGCGGTCGCGGCCGGCGCAACGGTCCGTGAGGCCCCGTCGACCTTCGTCTCCGGGGACCGCTTCGCCTCCATCCGTGATCCGTTCGGCGTCCGCTGGTCGGTGATGACCCGCGTCGAGGATCTGTCGGAGGCGGAATCGGTCCGCCGGGTCGCCGAGTGGGCAGCCACCCAGCAGTAGCCTCCGCAAACTTCTGGCGATATAGGGGCTGGCTCGGGCATATGCCCGAGCCAGCCCCTATATCGCCAGAAGTTCTCAGCCGAGTTCGCGTTTGAGGATCTTGCCCGCTGCGTTGCGCGGGAAGTTGTCGACGATCTCCACCGACCTGGGCACCTTGAAGTTGGCCAGATGCGCACGGCAGTGGGCGATCACCGCCTCCTCGTCGACGGCCGCACCGTCCCGCACCGTGAGGAAGGCCTTGCCCACCTCGCCGAGCCGCTGGTCGGGTACGCCGATCACCGCCGATTCGGTGACGCCGTCGTACCGGGCGAGGACCTGTTCCACCTCGGCGGGGTACACGTTGAATCCGCCGCAGATGTACATGTCCTTGAGCCGGTCGGTGATCGTGAGGTTGCCGCGGGGGTCGATGGTGCCGATGTCGCCGGTGTGCAGCCAGCCGTCGGCGTCGATGGTGGCGGCGGTCGCGTCGGGGTCATCGAGGTAGCCGACCATCACCATGTCGCCGCGGGCCAGCACCTCACGCTGTTCCGACAGCGCTATCTCCATGCCGGCGAACGCCCGGCCGCAGGTGGTGGCGACGGTGACGGCGTCGTCGGCGGCGGTGCAGGTGGAGACGAACCCGGAGCATTCGGTGAGCCCGTACGCCGTGATCACGGTGTCGACGCCCAGTTCGGCGGCGATCCGCTCGATCAGCACCACCGGGACGATAGCGGCGCCGGTGACCACCAGTCGCAGGGAGCTCAGGTCGTGGTCGGGCCGGTCGGGCGCGTCGAGGATGGTCTGGAAGATGGTGGGTGCACCGGGGAACACGGTCGCGCGGTGCCGGGAGACCATCGTCATCGCGGCGGTGGGCGAGTACACGGCCAGCGGCAACATGGTGACACCGAACAGCACGCTGGGCAGGATGCCGGCCTTGTATCCGAACGTGTGGAAGTACGGGTTGACCATCAGGTAGCGGTCGTCGGGATTCAGACCGCCGTTGGTGCCCCAGGCGTGTGACCCGGCGAGGGTCTGGCGATGGGTTGCCATGACACCCTTGGATTTTCCGGTGGTACCCGAGGTGAACATGATGTCCGACAGGTCGTCGGGGGTCACCGCGTCGGCGCGGCGCTCGGCCTCCTCGATGGAGTCGGGGGTGGCCCGGTCGAGAAAGTGAGTCCAGCCGACGGCCCCGTCGGGAACCGTCGACCCCGTGGTTACCGGAACGTGAATAATGTGTTGCGGCAAACTGTCTCGATGGTTGTCCAGGAGTTCGGCACAGTGGTCGGCGCCCAGGAACTCGCCGGAGACCACCACCGCTGCCGAGCCCGAGCGTTCGATGATCTCGACGGCCTCGCCGGTCGTGTACCGGGTGTTCAGCGGGATCAGCACGGCCCCCGCGTGGTGGATGCCGAGAGCGGCGACGGGCCAGTGATGGCTGTTGGGTGCCCAGATGGCCACGCGGTCACCGGCCGCGATACCGGATGCGACGAGTGCTGCGGCGAAGGTACGTACGGCGTCGTGGAGTCCGGCCCAGCTCAGTGCCGACTCGCCGCCCTGCTGGTCGTCGATGATGGCGGTGGCCTCGGGCCAGGTCCGAGCTGCTCGGCGCAGCGCCTGCGGGGTGGTCCCCGAGGAGTCGGCGGGGAGTGGGTGGGCAAGGCTCGGCATGCAGCCAACCTAGCACTTGCTTGGTCAGCTATGCTAGCTGCCATGACGACAAGTGCCGAGCGTGCGCAGGGGTCGATCGACCTGGCGGATCGGTCGATCGACCTGGGTGCCTGGGCGGAAAGCACACCCGGTGCCGCCGAGATCTTCGCCGAGGCGGTGCGTACCTGGCTCGCCGAGAATCTGGTCGGCGATTTCGCCCGACTGGCCGGCCGCGGCGGACCGGGCAGCGAGCACGAGTTCTTCGCCGAACGTCTCGCCTGGGACCGGCATCTGGCCGCCGCCGGGTGGACCTGCCTGGGCTGGCCCACCCGCTACGGCGGGCGCGGCGCGACGATCGAGCAGCGCATCATCTTCCACCGCGAGTACGCGCGCGCCGACGCCCCCGCCCGCGTCAACCATCTCGGCGAGGAACTGCTCGGTCCCACGCTCATCGAGTTCGGAACCGAAGAGCAGAAGCGGCGCTTCTTGCCGCACATCGTCGACGTCACCGAACTATGGGCGCAAGGCTATTCCGAGCCCGGTGCGGGTTCGGATCTGGCCGGCGTGTCCACCTCGGCCAGGCAGGACAACGGTCGCTGGGTGATCAACGGGCAGAAGATCTGGACGTCGCTGGCGCACATGTCGCAGTGGGTGTTCGTCCTGTGCCGCACCGACAAGGATTCGAAACGCCATGCGGGTCTGAGCTTTTTGCTCGTACCGCTCGATCAGCCCGGGATCACCGTCCGGCCGATCCAACAGCTCACCGGAACCTCGGAATTCAACGAGGTGTTCTTCGATGACGCGGTCACCGACGCCGACCTTATCGTCGGCGCGCCCGGCGACGGGTGGTCGGTGGCGATGGGGCTGCTGCAGTTCGAGCGGGGGGTGTCCACGCTCGGCCAGCAGGTCGGCTTCGCCCGCGAACTCGACGATCTCACCGAGGTCGCGCGCGCCCGTGGTGCCATCGACGATCCGGTGATCGCCGCGCGGCTGGCCCGGGCGAGGATCGGGCTGACCGTGATGGGCGCGCATGCCCGGCGCACGCTCGGCGGCGACATCACCTCCGAGGCGGGTGCGGCATCGACGTCGAAACTGTTGTGGGCCAACTGGCATCGCGATCTGGGGGAGCTGGCGATGGCGGTGGCCGGCGCGCCGTCGCTGATCGGTCCCTCGCACACCGTCGAAGGCCGCCCCAACGATCTGCACGATCCCGAGCATGTCGAGCTGGACGAATTGCAGCGACTGTGGCTGTTCACCCGCGCCGATACGATCTATGGCGGCTCGAATGAGGTGCAGCGCAACATTATCGCCGAGCGAGTGCTCGGCCTACCGAGGGAGGCACGTCCGTCATGAGCTCCGAGAATTCCCCGTCGCGTCGCTCGCCGCTGGCGACCCCGCCCGCCGAGACACCCGGGCACGGGCTGCTCGCCGGACGTCAGGCCGTCGTCACCGCGGCCGCCGGCACGGGTATCGGCTTCTCCACCGCCCGCCGCATCCTCCTCGAAGGCGGCGACGTGCTCATCAGCGACTGGCATGAACGCCGACTCGGTGAGGCCCGTGCGAAGCTCGCCGAGGAGTTCCCGGAGCGGACCGTCGCCCAGCTCACCTGCAACGTGCAGGAGACCGCCGAGGTCGACGCGCTGATCGCGGGTGCGGTCGGTGAACTCGGCCGCATCGATGTGCTGGTCAACAACGCCGGCCTCGGTGGCCAGACCCCGGTCGCGCAGATGACCGACGAGGAGTGGGATCGCGTCGTCGACATCACGCTGACCGGCACTTTCCGGGCCACCCGGGCCGCGCTGCGCTACTTCGGTTCCGTCGAGCACGGCGGCGTGATCGTCAACAACGCGTCGGTGCTCGGCTGGCGGGCTCAGCGGGGCCAGGCGCACTACGCCGCGGCCAAGGCCGGTGTGATGGCACTGACCCGTTGTGCCGCAGTCGAAGCCGCTGACGTAGGGGTGCGCATCAACGCCGTCGCCCCATCAATCGCCAAACATCCGTTCCTGGCCAAGGTCACCAGCGACGACCTGCTCGACGAACTCGCCGCCAAGGAGGCCTACGGCCGGGCCGCGGAGGTGTGGGAGGTGGCGGCCACCATCGCGATGCTCGCCAGCGACTACACCACCTACCTCACCGGCGAGGTCGTCTCCATCTCCTCCCAGCGAGCCTGATCCACCGGACGAGACGCACGACGCCCGTACCTTTCCCCCGCCCGCCGAGCGGCGCTCCCGCCGGTTGAGGTGCGAGGAGCGCCGGCGACGAGCCTCGAAACCCCGTGACCCGACACACCTCCCCAACTCCAAGGACCCGGAAAGGGACCCCGAAAATGACCACTCCCCAGGCATACATCGTCGACGCCGTCCGCACTCCGGTCGGAAAGCGCAACGGTTCCCTCGCCAAGGTGCATCCCGCCGACCTCGGCGCGCACGTCATCTCGGCGATCGTCGGACGCACCGGTATCGACCCGGAGGTGGTCGACGACGTGGTGTTCGGCTGTGTCGACGCGATCGGACCGCAGGCCGGCAATATCGGCCGTACCGCCTGGCTGGCCGCCGGGATGCCGCTCGGTGTCCCGGGTACCACCGTGGACCGTCAGTGCGGATCATCGCAGCAGGCAATCCATTTCGCCGCGCAGGGGGTGATGAGCGGTACGCAGGACGTGGTGCTCGTCGGTGGTGTGCAGAACATGAGTGCAATCCCGATCTCGCAGGCGATGATCGCCGGTCAGGAGTTCGGGTTCAGTACTCCCACGGCCGAATCCGAGGGTTGGCGCAGGCGTTTCGGTGATGCCGAGGTCTCCCAGTTCGCCGGTGCCGACGCGATGGCCGTCAAGTGGGACATCAGCCGTACCGACATGGAGGCGTGGGCGCTCGGTTCGCACGAGCGTGCCCGCGCCGCGATCGCCGAGGGCCGCTTCGACCGCGAGATCGTCGCCTACGGCGATCTGGCCGTCGACGAGTGCCCGCGCGAGACGACGTTGGAGAAGATGGCCGGTCTGAGTCCGTTGGCCGAGGGTTCGCGGCTCACGGCGGCGGTGGCCTCGCAGATCTCCGATGGCGCGTCGGCCGCGCTGGTGGTGTCCGAGGCGGCGCTCAAGCGGTACGGCCTGACTCCGCGCGCCCGGATCCATCATCTGTCGGTGCGTGGCGACGATCCGGTGATGATGTTGTCGGCGCCCATTCCGGCCACCGCGTACGCGTTGGGGAAGGCGGGGATGAGCATCGAGGACATCGATGTCGTGGAGATCAATGAGGCGTTCGCGTCGGTGGTGCTGGCCTGGCTGAAGGAGACCGGCGCCGACCCGGCGAGGGTCAATCCGAACGGCGGCGCGATCGCGCTGGGCCACCCGTTGGGTGCCACGGGCACCAAGCTGTTCGCGACGCTGCTCAACGAGTTGGAGCGCACCGGCGGCCGCTATGGGCTGCAGACGATGTGCGAGGGCGGTGGCACCGCCAATGTCACCATCATCGAACGTCTGTAGCCGGGCGTGGGACGGCCGGGGAGCACGGATCTTCGCCAAATCGTGTGAACTGCCGCATACTGGTAGTTGAAACATATATGTCTCGACGTACCAGGTGGTGTCTGCCGGGCCGTCGACATACAACCACTGGGAGGACGCATGACCAAGCCCGCCGAGATCACCCCCGCCGACATGCACGTGTCGGCGGATCAGCACACGATGACCGAGTTGGTGGAGATCCAGCGGGCGGCGTTCCTGCGGGACGGTATTCCCGACGCGAAGACCCGCATCGACCGGATCGTTCGGCTGTCGGCGCTGCTGCTCGATCATTCCGACGAGATCGCGCAGGCACTGGCCGCCGACTTCGGGTCGCGTCCGCGCGAGTTGTCACTGATGGCCGATGTCGCGGGCTGCATGGTCGATCTGGCCCATCAGCGCAGGTCTGTGGCCAAGTGGATGAAGGAGACCAAGACCTCGCGGGCGATGGGGGTGGCGGGTTTCAAGCAGTCCGTCCGGCACGAGCCGCTCGGCGTCGTCGGCATCATGGGGCCGTGGAACTTCCCGCTGCAGCTGACGTTCGTGCCCGCGGGGTCGGCGTTCGCCGCGGGTAACCGGGTGCTGCTACGGCCGTCGTCGATCACCGCGAGGACGGCCGATGTGATCGCCGAGTACGCTCCCGACTACTTCTCGATCGAGGAGCTCGCCGTCATCACCTCCCGGCACGGTGGGGGATCGGATTTCGCCAAGCTCAAGGTCGACCACATGTTCTTCACCGGTTCGCCCGAGGTGGGGGCGTCGGTGGCGTCGGAGGCCGGGAAGAATCTGGTGCCGGTCACGCTCGAGTTGGGCGGTAAGAATCCGGTGGTCGTCGACACCGACGCGGACATCGCGACGGCCGCCAGGTTCGTTGCCAATGCCCGCATGGTCAACGGCGGTCAGGTCTGCCTGTGCCCGGACTATGTGTTCGTTCCCGAGGACAAGGTCGACGAGTTCGCCGACAAGGTGATCGCGCGCTGGACCGAGATCTTCCCGACGATCGTCGACAATCCGCAGTTCACGGCCACTATCAACGAGAAGAACTTCAACCGGATCGTCGGTCTCATCGACGACGCGGTCTCGCTCGGCGCCACCAAGCGCCAGGTGGTTCCCGCGGGTGAGCAGTTGCCGGATGCGGGCCGCCGCAAGATCGCGCCGACGGTGCTGACGGGGGTCAAGGCGGGGATGAAGATCGAGGAGGATGAGGTGTTCGGCCCCGTGCTCACGGTGTACCCGTACCGCAATCTGTCCGAGGCGATCGGGCATATCACGGCCAACCCGCATCCGCTGAACATGTACTGGTGCGGTGACCGCAACGACCGGTTCGAGCGTCTTGCCGACAGCACCCGCAGTGGCGCGATCAACGGCAACGATTTCGCGTTGCATCTTTTCGGTCCGGAGCTGCCGTTCGGGGGTGTGGGTCGCAGCGGTATGGGCGGCTATCACGGCAAGACGGGCTTCGACACGTTCAGTCATCGTCGTGCGGTCGCGTTCTCGTCGATGCCGGTGAGCATCGCCGAGTTGATGGCGCCGCCGTTCGCCAAGCGTGACAGCAAGGTGGCCGACGGTCAGATCGCGATGTGGCGCAAGCTCAATGCCCGCGCCGCGAAGAAACTCCGCAAGAAGTAGTTCTCCGCAAGAAGTAGGTTCTCGATGGTCGAGGTGTGAGAAGCGTCAGCGACGGGCCTCGCAACCCCGCAACCACTGCTGCCCTACCAAGCGCTTGCTAGGGTGTGTCCATGGCAGCACGCACCTCGACCAGCTCGGCCCGCCGCGACGAACTCCTGTCGACGGCGGGCCGTCTGTTCGCCGAGAACGGATTGCGTTCCACCACGGTACGCGACATCGCCGATGCCGCCGGCATCTTGTCCGGCAGCCTTTACCACCATTTCGACTCCAAGGAGTCGATGGTCGACGAGATCCTGCGTGGCTTCCTGGACCGGCTCTTCGGCCAGTACCGCGAGATCGCCGCGGCCGACCTGTCGGCGCGCGAGACTATTCGGCGTTTCGTCATCGCCTCGTTCGAGGCCATCGATCACGACCATCACGCGGTGGCCATCTATCAGGACGAGGCGCCGCGTTTGGCCGGTCAAGAGCGCTTCGGCTACATCGCCGAGTTGAACACGGAGTTCCGTGGCCTGTGGTTGTCGACGCTGCGCCGGGGTGTCGATGAGGGTGAGTTCCGCGCCGATCTCGATCTGGAGCTGGTGTACCGCTTCATGCGGGACACGGTATGGGTGGCGGTGCGCTGGTATCGACCGGGTGGTGCGCTCGGGGTCGAGGACATCGCACGCGAATACCTGTCGATCGTCCTCGACGGGATCGTCCCCCGCTGACGTAGCTATTGGTCAGCGGTACCGTTATTTTCTTCGCCGGAGGCGTCTGGCCACTTCGGGCTGAATTTCTTCGGGCTGAATTTCTTCGATTGGCGCGTCCGCCGAGACCGTGGGCATGCTGTCATGCGTTCGACGCATTTGACATCCGTTTTCTGGCCATCGCGGTCGGCGTGACATTACCGTGACCTCATGACCTACGACGACGCCGAATGGCATCGGGACACGGTCGGGGAACTGGGGCTCGACGACTCGGCGGCCGACGTACACATCGGCGTCTACCTGGCGTGGGCGGCGACCCGCGGCCTGCTCAGCAAGCCGTACGCGTCGGCCGCCAGTCAGGTACGCAGCCGTGCCGGCACCCCGGCGCAACTCGCCCACGACCTGTTTGTCGACCAGATCGATCCGGGCATGCTGTCCCCGGTCGGCCGCCGGTTCACCGAATCGGCGTATTCGAGTTACCTCACCACCATCGACACCGCCGCGCACATCGCCGGTCTGCACCACGGCTACGAACTCCCCGACACCTGGGCCACCTACGACAACATCGTCCCCCTCATCGACACCCTCTACGAAAGCTGGGTCGACTGAGCGACTGCGCCCCTCGCGCCTCGACCGGCGGAGGACCGCAGTCGGCGGAGTCTCTCAACCGGCCGAGGTAGGCCGCCGATACTGTTTCAGCTCAGCGCTTTACGCCGCTCATATGCCTGGGTCATGACGGACTGGATCAGCTCCTCACAACTCGGCAGATCATCGATCATGCCGACGACCTGACCGGAGGCCAGTACCCCGGCGCGGGTGTCGCCCTCGACGAGTCCGGCGCGCAGCAGCATCGGGGTGTTGCCGGCCATGATGATCTGTTGCCAGGTGCGTTCGCCCGATTTCTTCATGGCCAGGCCGTCGCGCAGCAGGGCGGTCCATTTCATGCCGGTGAGTTGTTTGAACTCGTTGGCGTTGCGGGCGGCGGCCGTCAAAGCCTTGACCGGGCTACCGCTTTCGAGGGCGTCGACCAGTGGGGTGCGCAGCACGCGGTGCGGCATGCCGTCGACCTTCGTCGAGACGACGGTGTCGTTGAGGGATCGTTTCAGGTACTCCTGTTTCACCGAGTCGGGGACGGCGCTGTCGGAGGTGAGCAGAAAGCGGGTGCCCATGGCGATGCCGTCGGCACCGTACGCGAGTGCGGCGACAAGGCCGCGGCCGTCGAAGAAGCCACCCGAGGCGACCACCGGCATGTCCGAACCAGCTTGGGCGAGAGCGTCGATCACCGACGGCAGCAGCAGAGTTGTGGCGACCGGTCCGGTGTGGCCGCCACCCTCCCCGCCCTGCACGATCACCGCATCGGCACCCCACGACGCCACCTTCAACGCGTGCTTGGCGGCACCGATCGACGGGATCACCACCACACCATGATCTTTGAGCTTGGCGATCAGCTCCTTCTTCGGCGCCAACGCGAACGAGGCCACCTTCACACCTTCCCGGATCACCAGGTCGATCCGGTCGGCGGCGTCGCCGGCGTCGGCACGCATGTTCACACCGAACGGCTTGTCGGTGAGAGACTTGGTCTTCTTGATCGCCGATTCCAGCTCACCGAACGTCATTGTCGCCGAAGCCAGAATCCCCAGACCGCCGGCGTTCGATGTCGCCGAGGTGAGCGACGGTCCCGACACCCAGCCCATCCCGGTCTGCACGATCGGATACTCGATACCCACCAGCTCGGTGAACTTGGTGGGAAGCGCGGCGGCGCGGGCGATCTCATTTCCCATCGCCTCGCTCGCCCCGGTCATCGGACCTCCCGATTGCGAACACCCTTGGGGTCGAGGACCTCCCGGATGATGGTCAGTTCCTCATCGGTTGGTTGGCGGGTCGAAGCGGCCGAATCGAGACCGGCCACCACGAACGAGGTGTTCTCCGCGACCTCGGCCGCCTGCACACCCGGATGCAACGACAGAGCTCGCATGGTGTGATCGGGCCCGCCGAAATCGAACACGCCCAGATTGGTGACGACGCGATAGATGTTCAGGTCATCGAACGCCGGATTCTCCGGATCCACCTTGTCGAAACCGACGCCCGACACGATGTCGACGGTATCGGTGAACACGCGCGACGAATGTCGCCCCACCCAGTAGCTCGTCGGATGATTGATGGTGTTGCCGGGAGCGCCCCGCACCCCGAACATCTGTCGCGTCGGCTGCTGGAGCGGCCCGAACGCCGACAGGTTCTGGTTGCCGTGGCGGTCGATCTGGTTGGCGCCCATCACCACATGACGGCGCCCCGACGCGACGACGTCGAATACCTTGCGGAACGGAAGCCAGCCTTCGATCGGACCCGAACGCCCGATCGCCGGGGTGTCGGCGAAGATCAGTGCCTCACCGTCGGTGATCAGCAGATCCGGCTCGGACGTGAGCCGGGCGAGCCGCGCCCCGAGCAGTGGTACCGGTGCCATCGGGGAGGCCAGGATCTCGCCGGCCCCGGCGAAGATGTCGGCACATGCCACGACACAGATCTCTGCGCGGGTCACCTCTGTGGTGGGTTCTGTGGTGGTCACTTGCTGTCCTCCTGTTCGGCCTGCCACGCGGCCACCTCACGCTGATAGGTTTCTTCATCGACACGCAGGAACCGCTGCGAGAACGCCTCCCACGTATCCGGGTCCTTGGCCGATTCGACGTAGAACCGCTGGAACGCTTCGTCGCGCCCGTACTCACCGGCGAAGGTGAAATGCGCCCCGTTGGGGGTATGCACCACCCGGTCGACGTTCATCCGGTTCAGCAGCAGACGCTGATGCGGAACCGACTTCACCAGCACCTCGGTCGACACCAGCTGGTCGGTTTCCAGGTAGCGGCGCTCGGCGGCGCCGCAGAACAGATCGTCCATGTACGGGTCGACGCCGGTGTAGGCGGCGTTGCCGCGGTTGTCGGCGATGTCCAGGTGCACGAACGCGGCGTCCAGACGCAGTGCCGGCATCGCGACCAGAGTCTGGGTGCGGCCGTCGGCATCGGGGTAGGGGGAGGTGACGGTCTTGAGTTCGCCTTCCCAGAATCGGAGGACATCGGACCCGAGACCGGCCCGGATCGGCAGGAACGGCAGCCGGGCGGCGGCGGCCTCGAGTCCGCACTTGACCATGCCCTCGTCCATCTCGCGGGCCTCGATGGCGCCGGTGGTGCGGGCGTGGGCGAACCACGGATCGTAGAAGGGGGCCGAGTCCAGCGACACGAAACCGTAGTAGGCTCGGCGCACTTTACCCGCCGCGCAGAGCAATCCGAGATCGGCGCCGCCGTAGGTGACAACGGTCAGATCCTTGACGTCGGAGCGAGCCAGTGCCCGTACCAGTGCCATCGGCTTACGTCGCGAACCCCAGCCGCCGATGCCGATGGTCATCCCGTCGCGCAGTTCGCCGATCACCTCGTCGAGCGTGCTGGTCTTGTCTGTTGGTACTGCTGCCATCAGTTCTTCGTCGCTTTCTTCTCAGTGCCGCGGGCTCAGGACTCGCCGACGGCTTTGCCGGTCGCGACGAATGCGTCGCGGTGCTCGTCGGCCACCCCGGCCAGGTTCAGCTCGAAGGTGTAGCCCTGCTCGAGGCGGTAGCTGGTCTTCACGTCGACGGGGTCGATGTGGTTGATCGCGGCCTTGGCTGCGCGGATCACCCGGGTGTCCTTTTTGGCGATCTGTTCGGCGACTTCGGTTGCGGCGGCGATGAGTTCGTCGGCGGGCACCACGCGGTACACGGACCCGAAGTGCAGCAGTTGCTGTGCGGTGACGGTCTGCGCCGTGTAGTAGAGGGTGCGCATCATGTGCTGCGGGACGAGCCTCGCGAGATGTGTCGCGGCGCCCAGCGCGCCCCGATCGACCTCGGGCAGGCCGAAGTAGGCGTCGTCGGCGGCGACGATGATGTCGGCGTTGCCCACCAGGCCGACCCCGCCGCCGACGCAGAAGCCGTTGACGGCCGCGATGACGGGGACGGGGCAGTCGTAGACGGCGGAGAACGCGGCGGCGCAGCCGTGGTTGGCGCCGATGAGGGCGCCGAAGCCCGATGTCGTCTGCATTTCCTTGATGTCGACGCCGGCGTTGAAGCCGCGCCCTTCCGACCGCAGGATCACCACGTGCGTCGACGGGTCTTCGCCCGCGGCGGTGATGACGTCGGCGAGATCGAACCAGACGGCCGACGGCAGCGCGTTGACCGGAGGATAGTCGACGGTCACGATCGCGATGCCGCTGTCGGTGCGTGCGGTGGTGATGGGCATCAGGACTCCTTGTCTAACCAAGCAAGTGCTTGGTTGTTTGGTAGGGTATCACCCATGACCGCAGTGCCACAGGTCGCCGGCCCGCCCGAATCGGGTGGAGCCGACGCCGACCCACCGACGACGACGGCCGCGGGGGAGCGACCGGCCCCCCGCATCGACCTAGGGCTCTCGGGCAGGACGATCCTGATCACCGGCGGTGCGCGCGGCGTCGGTGCGGGCATCGCGACCGTGCTCGCAGAACTCGGCGCCACCCCGGTGATCTGTGCCCGCCGCCCGCCCGACACCGGTGGTGCGGGTCATCCCGACTTCTTCCCGTGCGACGTCCGCGACGAAGACGCGGTGAGCGGACTGATCGGTGCCATCGTCGACAAATACGGAAAGCTCGACGGCGTGGTGAACAACGCCGGTGGCTCACCCTTCGCGCTCGCCGCCGACGCCTCGGCGAGCTTCACCACCAAGATCATCGCGCTCAACCTGGTGGCCCCACTGATCGTGGCGCGGGCTGCGCATGCGGTGATGGTCAACCAGCCCGAAGGCGGTGCGATCGTCAACATCTCGAGCGTGAGCGGACACCGGCCCTCGCCGGGCACGGCCGCCTACGGCGCCGCCAAGGCGGGCGTCGACAGCGCCACCACCGCACTGGCCGTCGAGTGGGCGCCCGCGGTCCGGATCAATTCCATTGTGGCCGGGGCCATCCAAACGGAACTGTCACACTTGCACTACGGTGACCAGGCCGGTATCGATGCCGTCGCCGCCACGATCCCGATGGGCCGGCTGGCGTTGCCGTCGGACATCGGCTACGCCGTCGCATTCCTGCTGTCCCCGCTGTCATCGTTCATCACCGGCAGCACCCTCACCATCCACGGCGGCGGCGAGCGCCCCGCCTTCCTGTCGGCCGCCACCGCCGGCAACCAGGTTTAACGTCTCGCGACGCTAGGTTAAGGAGAACCATTGTCCAGCAAGCTGAATGAGGGTCGGGTCGTCATCGTCACCGGAGCGGGTCAGGGCCTGGGCCGTGCCCATGCACACGCTTTCGCCGCCGACGGCGCCGCCGTCGTGGTGAACGACTACGACGCCGACTCCGCGGAGGCCGTGACGCGGGAGATCCGCGCGGCCGGTGGGCGGGCCGTCACCGGTGTCGGCGATGTGGCCGACTGGGCGTGCGGCGAGTCGTTGGTGGCCACGGCGATCGATCAGTTCGGCCGCCTCGACGCGCTGGTCAACAATGCCGGTTTCGTACGCGACCGGATGCTGGTCTCGCTGTCGGAGGACGAGTGGGATTCGGTGGTGCGCGTGCACCTCAAGGGTCACTTCGTCATGCTGCGCCATGCCGCCGCGTACTGGCGGGCCGAGGCGAAGGCCGGCCGAACCCCGCAGGCCCGCATCGTCAACACCTCCTCGGGTGCCGGTCTGTATGGCTCGGTCGGTCAGGGCAATTACTCCGCCGCCAAGGCGGGTATCGCGGAACTGACCATCCAGGCCGCCGCCGAACTGGGCGGGTACGGCATCACCGCCAACGCGATCGCCCCGTCGGCACGCACTCAGATGACAGTCGGTGCCGGCGGTGCGATGGCCGAGCAGATGGCCGCGCCCGTCGATGGTTCGTTCGACGCGATGGATCCGGCGAATGTGTCGCCGCTGGTGGTGTGGTTGGGCTCGGCGCAGTCCGGCTCGGTCACGGGCCGGGTCTTCGAGGTCGAGGGCGGCAAGATCTCGGTGTCCGACGGCTGGCAGCGCAGCGTGGCGGCGGACAAGGGTGCGCGCTGGGACATCGCCGAACTCGGCCCGGTGGTGGGGGACCTGCTGGCCAAGGCTCCCGTGCCGATGCCCGTCTACGGTGCCCGGTAGCAAACACGGTAGAACGGAAGTCATGACCCCTGACGAGCACTCGGGCGGTGAGCACCCGGGCGACAAGCAGGCGAGCGGCGGTGGCGAATCCATCGAATCCCGCCGGACGGCGATCGCCCGGGCCTATGTCGACGCGCTGGTCGGGCACGATCCGTCGGAGGTGTCGCTGCACCCGGACTGTACCCGCGTCGAATTCGGGGTGCGGACCGGGCACAGCGGCCCGCATATCGCCCGCAGCCTGGCCCGGGGTCCGCAGTTCCGGCTGATCCACGCGGTCAGCGGATTCACCGCCACCGTCGACGGCCACACGGTGACCACGCGCTACTTTGTGCACGTGCGGCCCAGGGCGCTCGGGCTCGCGGCCGAGGTACGCGAGTCGTTCCTGATAGACGACGACGGCCGAATCCGCACGATCATCGCGAGATTCGGCCGTCCCCGGCGGATTACCTGATCTCTCAGGAGCTGGGGGCGCGCACCACCATCGGCACGCCCGGGAACAGCGATGCCATCTCTGACCGCGACTTGCGCAGCGCGGCAACGCCGTAGCCCTGCTTGCGCTTGTCCGGATGGATCCAGATGCGCACGTCCACCTCGCCGCCGGCGAGTTCGCCGAAGATCAGGCCCACCTTGGTGCCTTCTTCCTCGGCGACCAGCCAGACCGCATCCTCGTCGTCGACTCGCTGTGCGCCCTTGGCAATCTCGTCGTCCAGCGGGCCCGCAGGTTCGCCCGATCCGTCGCCGGCGACCTTGAGCTCCTCGGTGCGCACGGCGAAGATGTCCGCGTCGTCGGTGGAGAAGGCCCGCAGTTCGAGTGTGTCGCCGCTGCTGGCGGGACGCTCGGCGAGAGTGAAGGTGAGCGCGGAGTTGAGGTCGTCGAGTTCGGCCTGGTTCTTGCGGCGCTCAGCTTTGGTGAGCTGGTCCAGACGCATTCCGAGTACGGCCTCGGCGCCCAGGCCGGACGTGCCGAGCAATTCGGCGATCGTGGACACCGCGGCGTCGCGGTCGTCGGCGTCGACGATGGCGTCGAGCACTTCGTGGCGCCGTTCGAGAGCGGTGAGCAGTGCGTCGGTGATGTCGCGACGGGTCGTCGCCTGGTCCAGATCAGTCATGGGGCCATCCTAGGGTCTTACCGCGCAGTAGGGGAGTTGTCCTGATGAGTGACCGGTATGCGGAGTGGGCCCCGCCACGCGAACCGGATCGGATTCGTCCGGACCTGGGCAAGAACTGGAACACGTTCTAGTCTGGTGGGATGAACTTCCCGGTCGCGCACACGGCATCTCCCATCGCTCCCAAGCCAGTGGTTCCCGAGACGGCGCCGCTGCACGACGGCGTACACCTCGGTCATCTGATGGCATCGGCGCTCACCCGGCACTCGGGCCGCACGGTCCTGAGGCTCGGGTCGACGCAACTGACTGGCCGGCAGATGGCCGAGGAGATCAGCCGCTACGTGCAGGCGTTCGAATCCTTCGGGGCCGCATCGGGTTCGGCGGTCGGACTGTTGGCCCTCAATCGGCCCGAGGTGCTGCTGGTGATCGGGGCCGGCCAGACGCAGGGCTGGCGGCGCACCGCCCTGCACCCGCTGGGTTCGGTGGACGATCACGCGTACGTCCTGGCCGACGCGCAGGTGACGACGCTGGTGATCGATCCGATACCCAAGTTCGTCGAACGGGCCGTGGCACTGCTCGATCGCGTCGACGGCCTCACCCGGATCCTCACGCTGGGACCGGTTCCCGAGGAACTGGCCGGGGTCGGGCGGGACATCATCTCGGCGGCCGCGGGCTTTCCGTCACGGCCACTGACCGTCGCGCCGCTCGCGCCCGATCACGTCGTGTCCATCACCTACACCGGCGGCACCACCGGAAAACCCAAGGGCGTCATCGGAACCGCCCGCGCGATGGCCGCCATGACGCAGATCCAGCTCGCCGAGTGGGAATGGCCGCGGCATCCGCGCTTTCTGATGTGCACGCCGCTCTCGCACGCCGGTGCGGCGTTTTTCGTGCCCACACTCCTCAAAGGCGGTGAGCTGATCGTGCTGCCGGGTTTTGACCCGGCACAGGTGCTGCGCACCATCGAGGAGGAGAAGATCTCGGCGACGATGCTGGTGCCGTCGATGCTGTACGCGCTGATGGATCACCCCGACTCCCATACCCGCGATCTGTCATCGCTGGAAACCGTGTACTACGGGGCCTCGCCGATCAATCCGGTGCGGCTCGCCGAGGCCGTCGAACGTTTCGGGCCGATCTTCGCCCAGTACTACGGTCAGTCCGAGGCGCCGATGGTGATCAGTTATCTCGCCAAGGACGAGCACGTGGTCCCGGACGGGGACAACCGCAGGCTCTCCAGTTGTGGCCGCCCGTCGGCTTTCCTGCGCACCGCGCTGCTCGGGCCTGATGACAAACCTGTCCCGCAGGGCGAACCCGGCGAGATCTGCGTCGCGGGACCGCTTGTCGCCGACGGCTACTGGGGTCTGCCGGAGCAGACTGCCGACACTTTCCGGGACGGCTGGCTGCGCACCGGCGATGTCGCCCGCGAGGACGGCGACGGATTCTGGTACATCGTGGACCGGACCAAGGACATGATCGTCACCGGAGGCTTCAACGTTTTTCCCCGTGAGGTCGAAGACGTTGTCGCCGAGCATCCTTCGGTTGCCCAGGTGGGTGTCGTCGGCACTCCCGACGACAAGTGGGGTGAAGCGGTCACCGCGGTGGTGGTATTGCGTGCCGACGCGCCGGCCCGCGACACGGACCGGATCACCGCCGAGATCCAGCAGGCGGTCAAGGATCGCAAGGGGTCGGTGCAGTCGCCCAAACAGGTGCTCTTCGTCGAATCGCTCCCGCTCACCGCCCTCGGCAAACCCGACAAGAAGGCCCTGCGTGCCCGGTTCTGGACCGGCGACCGCAGCGTCGGCTGACCCGTCCCGTCGGTTGAGGTGCGAGGAGCGCGAGCGACGAGCCTCTAAACCCGGTGAGAGAACGATGTCGTCCCACCGGGTTTCGAGGCTCGCGAGCTCACACCTCACCCGACGAATGGGGTACCTTCGCAGGTCGCAATCAGCAGTCGCATCCGCAGCAATCGCAACAATCGCAACAATCACAACAGTCGTCGGGTTCGCAACACGGTTCCTTCCACTTGTCGGTGCAGTGATTCCAGTGGCCGGAGCAGCACGCGTAGCCGGTGCAGGAGACACCGATGAACGGCAGGATGCGTTGGTGGAAGGCGCGATTCGGCGGGAACGGGGGCACAGGGGTCTCGGTGGGCGGATTCTCGGTGGGCAGATGGTCGGGCCAATCGTCCGCAGTGGGGGCTGTCGCACACGATCCATTCGTACATCCGCCGAACCGGTGCGTACGTGCGGACACCGTGTGCCGCAGGCCGTCGATGAGCACCGCACGCAGCAGCCGGTCATCGGCGAGCACAAGGTCGCGGTAGCGTCGCCGGATGGCACGGGCGAGCCGCCGGCAGTCGTCGAGGGCGGTGGTGATGTCGGTACCGGTGGCCCGCAACGGGTTGAACGATCCGTCCCGCAGATCGGAGTCGTAGTCGTCTACGGCGTCGAGCAGATGGGCGAGCCGACCGAAGTCGTAGCCGATGTCGGCCAACGCTTCCCGGTTGTCGTCGGCTCCGGCGACGGCGGCGGTGGCGGCGAATACCCGTGATGCCGCGACCCCGGATGCATGGGTGAGTGACCGAAGGTCGGTGCCGGGCCGGGCTTCCAGGGGTGCCTGTCCGGACAATTCGTGCAGAATGTCGTCGACGCCGAGTTCACCGGCGATGGCGCGGTCGGCTCCGGCGTACCCGCGCAGGCGCCGGCCGGCGACGGACGCGGCCATTGCCCGGGTCCGTGATCGCGGTGCCAGCGCCAGCTGCTGCTCACCCACCATGTCGGCGGCCCTGGCGGCTGCGAGTGTCAGGGATGCGGTGGTGGCCAACCGGATTCCAGGGTCGCCGGCGGCGATGACGGTGGCCGACCTCATGCCGCGTAACGGACAGCGCCCCGCCCGCCGGGTGGCGGACGGGGCGGTGGTCTGCGCCGCGGTCAAAACGGACACCATGATCGCGTCGGTGTTGGTGGTCAGCCTGCCGGCCTGCCCGTGCCCATCGCGCAGCGACACGCACAGCCCGCACATATGCGAGCGCCATTGGTCGATCAGGTCGTCACCGAGGGTGTGCCGGCAGGGCGAGAGCAGTCCGAACATCGGAACATTCTTACCCCCGTAAGCCGGTGCGCGCCAGACGTGTCGACCATTCGCCCGACGTCGGAACAGGGTTCAGTGCCATGACAGTACACACGACGTCAGCGGGCCGCGAGCGATATGTGCCTGTGGTCCGCTGACGTCGTGGTGGCGGTTGTTGTTCCTGGTCAGCTCACCGGGCAGCCGGAGTAGCGCACCCCGAGTCCCTTGACCCCGTTCAGCCAGCCCGATCGGACGCGCTGCATCTCGCTGACACGGCTGATGTCGGGCAGCACGTCGGCGATCGCGTTGAACACGATGTTCAGTTCCAGTCGGGCGAGGTTGGCGCCGATGCAGAAGTGGGCGCCGTTGCCACCGAACGCCAGATGCGGGTTCGGGTCGCGCAGGATGTTGAAGTCGAACGGGTCGACGAATACGTCCTCGTCGAAGTTGGCGGAGCTGTAGAATAGTCCGACGCGATCGCCCTGGGCGATGTCGACGCCGCTGACCTGGGTATCGCGGGTCGCGGTGCGCTGGAAGGCATGTACCGGGGTGGCCCAGCGCAGGATCTCGTCGACCGCGGTGGTCGGGCGATCGCGTTTGAACAGTTCCCACTGGTCAGGGTTGTCGAAGTAGGCGTTCATGCCGTGGCTGGTGGCATTGCGGGTGGTCTCGTTGCCCGCGGTGATCAGCAGGATCACGAAGAACCCGAACTCGATCTCACTCATCGCGTCGGTGTCCTCGCCGGCGCGCACCAGGGTGGTGAGGATGTCCTCGCGCGGATTCTTCCGCCTGTCCTCGGCCATGTTGTAGGCGTAGCCGAGCAGTTCGGCGTTGGCGGTGGTCGGATCGATGGTCTGGTCGGGGTCGTCGCTGTTGATGATCGCGTCCACCAGTTCGTGGATGCGGGCGCGGTCGGGTTCGGGGACGCCGATCAGGTCCATGATCGCCCGCAGCGGCAGGTGGATCGAGACATCGTCGACGAAGTTGCCCGATTCCTTGGCAGCGGCGTTCTCGACGATCGACCGTGCCGATTCGGTGAGCGTGCCATGAAGGGCGGCAACCGATTTCGGTGTGAACAGCCGTGAGACGATCTTGCGCAGCCGCGTGTGCTCAGGCGGATCGTGATTGATCAGCAGCGCTTTGGTGAACTCGAGCTGATCGGGTGTCATGTACTCGGGCAGCCGGATGATCGCGCCCTTGTCGTTGGTGGACCACAGGCCGGCGTCCTTCGAGATCTCGCGGATGTCGCGGTGCCGGGTGATGGCCCAGAAGCCCTCGTCGCCGAATATCGCCTTGTATGTGGGCTGGGCGTTCCAATGAACCGGTGCGGTTCGGCGCAGTTCGGCGAATTCCTTCACCGGCATGCCCTGTTCGATCAGATCCGGATCCGTGAAGTCGATCCCGCTGTACGGACATGTGCCCGCGGATGTGGTCACACTCATTCGTTTCTCCTGTCCCCCGGGGCCGGGTTGTGCGGTGGCCGCCGCTGCAGAGGTTGTGTGGCGATAGGACGGACCCGGTGACGGATCACCGGATATGTGTCTTCTGTCACCACACCATACATGAAAATTCTAAACGTATGGTCACTGTGGAACGTATGGTCACTGTGGAACGTATGGTCACTGTGTGTTGGTGATCTGCGGGGTCGGACGATGTGCGGATGGGCGTGATGAACATGGGAACCGGGCAGATCGGGGAGCATTCGCCCCGGCCGGTGTCTTGTGTGTGTAGGCCACGGCGGCTGAAGTAGGCTCGGCACCCGACAGCGGTTCCGCGGACCGACGACGCGGGTGAGGGCGAGGAGCGAGGTGCGAACCCACGGCTGGGGCGGAAATCCGCCCCGCGACGACGACGAGGCGATCGCCCGCATTCTCGACGCGACCCGCAAACAGATCGATGACAACGAAGGATCGGTCAAACTGTCCGACGTGGCCCGCGTCCTCGGCGTCACCAGGCAGACCGTCTACCGATACTTCTCCGGTACCGAGGAATTGTTGCAGGCCACCGCGGTGAGCGCGGTCGACGAACTCCTGGACCGGGTGGCGGCCAGGATCGAGGGCATCGCCGTTCCCGACGCCGTTCTCGTCGAGGGCGTGGCCGTGGTCATCGACGAGTTGTCCCGCGACCGCTATGTGGGTCTGATGTTGCGCAGTGATCACCTGAGCCTGGGTGTGCTCGGTGGTATCACCGGCGAACTCGGCCGCACCTTCATCCGTTCGATGCTGGGCCGCCTGGATGTCGACTGGGCGGCGTACGGTTACACCGAATCCGATTTCGACGATGTCGCCGAAATGGCGCTGCGCACGCTGCAATCACTCATCCTCGACGATGTTGGCGACTCGCGTTCGGCCGCCGACCTGCGCCGCTTCCTCGATCGCTGGCTCGGCAGCGGTATCCGCGCCATTCCGGCGGCCCGCCCCCTCTCTGATGGTTGAGGTGTGAGGGCCGCAGGCGACGAGAGCCTCGAAACCCGGTGACCCGGCAATGTGGCGGGGCACAGTGGTTTCGAGGCTCTCGTCGCTTGTGCTCCTCAACCGGTGGGGCAGACCACGACTACGTCGGTTCGCAGATCACCACCGGAATGGTCCGGTCGGTCCACGAGGCGTAGGTGTCGAAGTCGGCGTACATCTCGACCAGCCGGGGCCACAGCCGCGCCCGCTCCTGGTCGGACGCGGTGCGCGCCACCAGGTCGAAGCGTTCGCGGCCCACTTCGGCCACCACGTGCGGGTCGGCGCTCAGATTCAGGTACCACGCGGGATTCTTCGCC
This sequence comes from Gordonia pseudamarae, assembly GCF_025273675.1. Classification (NCBI taxonomy): domain Bacteria; kingdom Bacillati; phylum Actinomycetota; class Actinomycetes; order Mycobacteriales; family Gordoniaceae; genus Gordonia; species Gordonia pseudamarae. Next base: position 902,265 of record NZ_CP045809.1, read on the forward strand.
ATCCCGCCCTGCGAGGCGACGAACACGAATTGTTCGCCGTCGCGCAGATACAGCAATGGGACGGTGCGGGCTTGGCCGCTGCGCCGTCCGGTGGTGGTGAGCAGACACACCGCGGCGGGTCTGCGCAGGGCCGAGCCGACCCGCCACCTATTGCCCAGCCGTCCGCCGGTGAGCCGATACACGCGGGTGTTGATCCGCGAGGCGAGTTTGACCACGGTCCGTACGATCGGCGAATCGAGCTGAGCCGGTCGCTCCTTGGGCACCTCAGATCCGCTCGATGACGGTGGCCGTGGCCATCGCGCCACCGGCGCACATGGTGATCAGCGCGGTCTGCTTGTCGGTGCGTTCGAGTTCGTGCAGCGCGGTGGTGATGAGTCGGGACCCGGTGCTGCCCACCGGGTGTCCCAGGGCGATGGCGCCGCCGTTCACGTTGACCTTGTCCATGTCGGCATTGTGTACCCGTGCCCAGCTGAGCACCACCGATGCGAAGGCCTCGTTGATCTCCACGAGGTCGATGTCGGCCAGCGACATCCCGGTGCGCTCGAGTACCCGCCGGGTGGCCTGTACGGGTCCGTCGAGGTGGTAGTGCGTTTCGGCGCCGACGAGTGCCTGGGCGACGATGCGAGCGCGCGGGGTGAATCCGAGCGCCCGCGCCCTGGCCTCGTCCATGAGTAGGACCGCGGCGGCGCCGTCGGAGATCTGCGAGGATGTGCCGGCGGTGTGGATTCCGCCCTCGATGACCGGTGTGAGCGCGGCCAGTGATTCGGGGGTGGTCTCGCGCAGACCCTGGTCGCGGGTCACGTCCAGGACGGTTCCGGTGACAGTGCCGTCCTTGAGTCGTTCGGGTGCCTTGACCGCCAGTACCTCGCGGTCGTACCGTCCCTCGTCCCAGGCGCGTCGCGCGTTGACCTGGCTGCGCACGCCGAGTTCCTCGATGTCGGCGCGGGTGATTCCGCGCCGTTTCGCGATGCGCTCGGCGGCCTCGAACTGGTTGGGCAGGTCCACGTTCCACGAGTCGGCGTGGTACGGGCCGGCGTCGACGCCGATATTGGCGCCGAGGGGTACCTGTGTCATCGTCTCGACGCCGCAGGCCAGGCCGACGTCGATGGTGTCGGTGGCGATGAGTCCGGCGATCAGATGATTGGCCTGCTGGGCGGATCCACATTGGCAGTCGATGGTGGTCGCGCCGGTGGCCTCGGGCAGTCCGGCCGACAGCCACGCCTTGCGGGTGATGTTGCCCGACTGGGCACCGGCCTGGGTGACGCAACCGCCGATGGCCTGTTCGACAAGCTCGGCGTCGATACCGGCCTTCTCGATCAGCCCACGCTGGGTGATGCCCAGCAGTTCCTCGGCATGCAGCCCCGAGAGCCATCCTGCGCGTTTGCCGATGGGGGTTCGTGCGGCCTCTATGATCACCGGTACGCCCATGGTATTGCCTCCCTCACATTTTGCGGTACGCTACTCAAAGTAGAACACGTTCTCATTTCAGCCCATCATACGCGGTGAGGCGTGCCTGAACGAACTATGAACACGTTCTTGTTTTTATGGAGAGGTGGTGCCAGGTGATCCAAGCGGAGAGTATTCCCGCCCCCGCGGACGATGCCGACGACGCGGCGACGAAGCCGGATTTCATGCAGCAGGAGGACTGGGATTTCACCAGCCCTGAACTGTTGGAGCAGGGCATGCCCGTCGCCGAGTTCGCCCAACTGCGCGCAACCGCGCCCGTCTGGTGGAATGCCCAGCAGCCCGGCAAGGGCGGCGGATTCCACGACGGCGGCTACTGGGTCATCTCCAAGCATCAGCACATCCGCGAGATCTCCAAGAACAACGACGACTGGGCCGTCAACACCAATGGCGTCATCATGCGTTTCGATGACGCGATCGAACCCGAACAGGTGGAGGTCACCAAGGCGCTGCTGATCAATCACGATCCGCCGGAGCACACCCGGCTGCGCCGCCTGGTCTCCAAGGCCTTCACCCCGCGCGCGGTGAAGGCACTCGAGGCCAAGCTCGATGCCGCGGCCCGACGTATCGTGTCCGACGCCGCGGCGAAGGGCACCGGCGACTTCGTCACCGATATCGCCGTCGATCTGCCGCTGCTGGCGATCGCCGACTTGCTCGGCGTGCCCGAAGAAGACCGGATGAAGCTGTTCCACTGGTCCAACGGCATGCTCAACACCGACGATCCGGAATTCGCCGACGTCGACCCGCAGATGGCGTCGGCCGAGATCCTCGGCTACGGCTACAACATGGCCGAGACCCGCCGCAATACCCCCACTGACGACATCGTCAGCATCCTGGTCAACGCGGACATCGAGGGCCAGCACCTCGACGAGGCCGAGTTCGGGTTCTTCTTCATCCTGCTGACCGTCGCCGGCAACGAGACCACCCGCAACGCGATCTCGCACGGCATGAACGCCTTCTTCAACAACCCCGATCAGTGGGAGCTGTACAAGCGGGAGCGCCCCGACACCACCGCCGACGAGATCGTCCGCTGGGGCACCCCGGTGAACAGTTTCCAGCGCACCGCCAAGCGCGACACCCAGGTCGGCGGCGTTGACATCAAGGAGGGTGAGCGCGTCGGCATGTTCTACGGCTCGGCCAACTTCGACGAGGAGGTGTTCGAGGATCCGTTCTCGTTCAACATCCTGCGCGACCCCAACCCACACGTCGGTTTCGGCGGCAACGGCTCGCACTTCTGCGTCGGCTCCAACCTGGCCCGCATGGAGATCAACCTGATGTTCAACGCGATTGCCGACATCGTGCCCGACATCACCCGTCTCGAAGACCCGAAACGCCTGCGCCACGGCTGGATCAACGGTGTCAAGGAGATGCGCGTCGACTACGGCACGCAGTCGTGACCCCGGCCCACGACACCCCGGTCCACGACACCCCGGCCTACCTCGGCATCGACCGCGAGAACCATCCCGCGGTCGTCGCCGGGCGGCGTTCGCGCGAACTGGTCGCTGCCCGTGACAAGGATGCCTGGGTAGAGAACTTCGCCGCCGACGGTTCGGTGGAGGACCCTGTCGGACCGTCGATGTTCGATCCCGACGGTGTCGGTTTCCGTGGGCACGAGGCCATCGCGGGATTCTGGGACACATCGATCGCCACCACCGAAAGCATCGATTTCCGGTTCGACGAGGAGATCATCTGCGGCAACGAGGTGGCCTACATCGGCACCATCGTCACCCGCATCGCCGGCCACATCACCGAATCGCGTGGTGTCTTCACCTACCGCGCCGACCCCGACGGCAAACTTGCCGCCATCCGCGCCTTCTGGGAGGTCGAGAAGACCATGAACTCCTTCCGCAAGGTCGACTGACCCACCCCGTGTCCGGTCGAGTCCCCCTCCACCGGTCGAGTCCCCCTCCACCGGTGGAGGGGGACCTTCCGTCGGTGGAGGGGGACCTTCCACCGGATCTCCCGCCTTTACCGTCGCCCTTCCGGTAAGCCGCCTCTCTCTGCGACACTGGACGCCATGGCCCCACACTCCGCAGCCGACCAGATCGTGACCGGCCCCGCCGCACGGCCCCGTCCCGGCGTCATCGGCATCGACGAGATCACCGGCCTCTGGGACCTCGTCGAACAATCGGCCCGTCTGCGTCCCGACGCGGTGATCCTCGCCGACGACCACGGCCGCGCCCTCACCGCCGCCCAGCTGCGCGATGCCGCCGAGGATGCGGCGGCGGGTCTGGCCGAACGCGGGGTGGCCTTCGGCGACGTGGTCAGCTGGCAGCTACCGACGATCCTCGAGGCCGCCGTCCTCATGGCCGCGTGTGCCCGGCTCGGCGTGGTCCAGAACCCGATCATCGCGCTCCTGCGCGAGCGTGAGGTGGAGTTCATGGTCGAGCAGGTCGACGCGGCGGTGCTCATCGTGCCGGAGCGGTGGAAGGGCTATCGGCACGCCGACATCGCCGAGGCATTCCTCGCGCGACACCCCGAGCGACGGGCACTCGTGATCGACCTCGACACGGTCGGCACCGGGCTGCGACTTCCGGTCGGGGATCGTAGCGAACTTCCTCCGCCGCCGCAGGTTTCGGATGCCGGGCCGGTCCGCTGGATCTACTACACGTCCGGTACCACAGCCGCCCCGAAGGGGGTACGGCATACCGACCGCTCCGTCATCGCCTCGTCGAACGGCATAACCGACGGTCAGCGTACCGACACCACCTCGGTGCTGCCCATCCCATGGCCGCTGGCCCACATCGGTGGTATCGCCATGCTCGGTGCCGCCCTGCGAACAGGTTGCCGGCTGGTGCTTTTCGACACCTGGGATCCGGAGCGCACGCCGTACCGGATGGCCGACCACGGCAGCACCAACCTCGGCTCGGCGATGCCGTTCTTTCACGCCTACATCTCCGCCCAACGCGCCCATGGGGATTCGCCGCTGTTTCCCGACCTGCGTGGTTTCATCGCGGGCGGCGCACCCACCCCGCAGGAGGTGCAGCGCGAGCTGCGCGAGGTGTTCGGGCGCGGCGAGCGAAGCGACGGGGGATGTGACGGCGAGCGAAGCGACGGGGGATGTCACGGCGCCGTCCTCGACGCATGGGGAATGACCGAGTTCCCCGTCGCCACCAGTCAGAGCTTCGACGACCCCGACATCGGCCGGTCGGTGGGTCCGCCGATGCCCGGTGTGCGGGTCCGGATCGTCGACGGTGAACTCAGACTCAAAGGTCCGCAACTGTTCTCCGGTTACATCGACCGATCACTCGACGCCAGGGTGTTCGATGACGACGGCTGGTTGTGTACGGGGGATCTCGGCTTCATCGACGAACTCGGCCACATCCACATCGACGGCCGCCGCAAGGACATCATCATCCGCAACGCCGAGAATATCTCCGCAGGTGAGGTGGAGGAGGTCATCCTCACCCATCCGGCCGTCGCCGACGCTACCGTCATCGGCCTTCCCGACCCGCGTACCGGTGAACGTGCTTGTGCTGTGGTCGTTCTGGCCGTTGATGCCACACTCACCCTCGCCGAGCTGAGCGCCTACTGCCACACCGGTGGCCTGGCCCGCTTCAAATGCCCCGAACAACTGGAGTTCGCCGACAGCCTGCCCCGCCTGCCCATGGGTAAGGTCAACAAGTCCGCTCTCCGGGACCGGTTCTCGCCGACACCGTGACCTCACCGGGTTTCGAGGCTCGCCGGCTCGCAGCTCAACCAGCGCCTGGTGACGTCACCGGTCGAGCCGCGACGGTTGGTCGGCTCCGCCGCGCCGCTGTGAGGTGTGAAAGCCGCTTCTTCGCCGGTTGAGGTGCGAAGAGCCGCCAGGCGATGAGCCTCGAAACCCGGTGAGAAAACGATGTCCGCCCCCACAGTCGACATCGTGGGGGCGGACGAACTGCGGACAAGCCGAGGTATCAGTGCGAAGGCTTGTCCGCCCCCACGAGCCACATCGAGAAGTATTGTGAACCGCCGCCGTACGCGTGGCCCAGCGCTTTGCGGGCACCGTCGACCTGGTGGGCACCGCCTTTGCCCGTCACCTGGATCGCGGCCTCGGCGAACCTGATCATTCCCGACGCGCCGATCGGATTCGACGACAACACCCCACCGGAGGCGTTGACGGGCAGTGTGCCGCCGATCGCCGTGTCGCCGGCCTGGGTGAGTTTCCATCCCTCGCCCTCGGCGGCGAAGCCGAGGCTTTCGAGCCACATCGGCTCGAACCACGAGAACGGTACGTAGATCTCGGCGGCGTCGATCTCCTCGATCGGGTTGCTGATCCCGCCCGCCTTCCACAGTGCGGCCGCCGCGTCCCGGCTGGCCTGTGGATTCACCACGTTGCGGTGTGCGAAGAACAGCGGTTCGGTGCGCATCGCCGTGGCATGGACCCAGGCCACCGGATTACCTTCCGCCACAGCATCATCGGCGGCCTGTTCGTCGCCGATCACGACCGCGCACGCGCCGTCGGACGACGGGCAGGTCTCGTCGTAGCGGATCGGGTCCCACAGCATCTGCGAACTCATCACCTTGTCGACGGTGATGTCGGGCTGATGCAGGTGGGCGAGCGGATTGAGCGCCCCGTTGCGACGGTCCTTGGTGGCGACGATAGCGCCGGTGTCCATCGGCGCACCGGAACGCCGGATGTACGCGCGGACATGCGGTGCGAAGAATCCGCCGGCGCCTGCGCCGACCGGCTTGGTGAACGGCACCGGCAGCGACAGCGCCCACATCGCGTTCGATTCGGATTGCTTTTCCCACGACACCGCGACCACTCGGCGGTGTATGCCCGAGGAGATCAGGGACGCGGCGACGTTCGCGGTGGATCCGCCGACCGAGCCGGCGGTGTGTACACGGATCAGCCGTTTGCCCACGGCGCCGATCGATTCGGCCATGAACAGTTCCGGCATCATCACGCCTTCGAAGAGGTCGGGTGCCTTGCCGATGACGATGGCGTCGATGTCGTCGATGGATGTGCGCGCGTCGGTGAGGGCGGCGTCGATGGCTTCGCGGACCATGCCCGACATGGTGACGTCGTGCCGTTTGGCGACGTATGTGGTTTGTCCGGTGCCGAGGATCGCGGCCCTGTTCTTGCTCATCGGTTGCTCTCCCCGGCCAGTGTGACCACCATGTTCTGTTGCAGCAGTGGCCCGCTCGATGCGTGCGCGACTGCGGTGCCGGCGTTGCCGGTCAGGATTTCGTGTGCGGCGTATCCGATTCGTTGCAGGCCGGCCGAGAACAGCGCGTTCCCGGCCAATGATCCGCCGGACGGGTTGATCCGCACCGAGTCGGGCAGACGCAGAGCGTTGTTGACGATCAGTTCCTGATGGGTGAACGATGCGTGGATCTCGGCCACGTCGACGGCGCGTGATGTGTCGCCGAACGCGGTGTCGCCGGCCAGCGAGGTCGACGGCGAGATGGTCAGGTCGCGCGCACCGAAGTTGGGGGAGTCGATGCGATGATCCCAGCCGGTGATGAACGCCGGGTTGGCCACCAGTTCGCGGGCCCGGCGCTCGGAGGCGAGGATCACCGCGCCGGCCGCGTCGGCGTAGGGGGCGATGTCGTGTGCGCGAAGCGGATCGGCCACGTAGTCGGCGGCGAGCAGGTCGTCGGTGTCGCCGCCGAAGGTGCGGGCGGCGACGGCAGCCATGTCGGCCTCGGTCCAGGCGCCGGAGTCGATGCCGGCGCGGGCCTGTAGTGCTCCCAGCGCGCGGGCGTCGGGCCATAGCGGTGCCACCGTGTACGGGTCGGTTTGCAGGGTGAGGATGCGGTCGGCGTCGCCGGCCGAGGATTTTCCGAACCCGTACGCCAGGGCCAGTTCCACCTCGCCGGTGGCGATCTTGATCCATGCCTCGTACAGCGCCCAGGCGGCGTCCATCTCGACGTGTGATTCGTTGATCGGCGGCATCGCACCGATCGAGTCGACTGCGGAGATGAACGAGAATGCCCGGCCGGCCAGGTAATCCGATGATCCGCTGCACCAGAATTCGATGTCGGTGCGGGTGATGCCGAGTTGCGCGTACAGCTTGTCGAAGCAGGGGCGCAGCATCTCGACACCGTTGGTGGTGCCGTGGGTGGCGGCGACGTTCGGGCTGTGGGCGAACCCGACGACCGCGATGCGGGGGAAGGTCACTGGTTCTCCTGTTGGCTAGACGTGGTCGCGGTAGGACTGGTAGTCGGCGTCGGGTTCGCCGGTGGGTGTGAAGTGGCTGATGCTGCCCATCGACAGCTCGCGCCGGTCTTCGGGCACCCAGACCGCACGCACACGCATGCCCATGCGGACCTCGTCGGCGGGGCAGTCGAGGATCAGGTGCAGCACGGGAATGTCGGTGCCGTCGATGAGTACGTACGCGGCCACGTAGGGCGGCTTGATGCGTTGGCCGGTGAACGGCACGTTGACGATGCAGAAGGTGGTGACGATGCCGGTGTCGGGCAGCTCCACTCTCTCGACGGCGGGTGCGCCGTCGGCGGGACTTTCTCCGCGTGGCGGGAAGTAGACACGCCCGGCGTCGATTCCCGACCCGATCCGCGAGCCGATGAGCTTGCCCGCCTTGAGCGCGCGCAGGTAGTCCGATTCCCATGCTGTGGCGCAGTGGTCGATATTCGATTCGATCCGGGTGGTGATGATCACCTGCGGATGGTCGGGTTCGGCCGGCCCGAGGGGGCCGGCCGGGGCCCGACCAGCAGGACTGCCGAGCTGGAAGTGGCTGATGTCGTCGATTCGTCCGGTTCGGGCGGCCCGGAACACCGCGTGAACCCTTGCGCCGGTACTGATCTGTCCCGGCTCGCAGGCCACGGCGTGGAGCAGGGCAGTATCGGCGCCGTCGAGGGTGATCAGTGCCCACGCGAACGGTTCGGAAAGCGGTTGTCCCGCTGTGGGCTCTGCCTGCCAGGTCCAAGTGGTGACGGTGCCGGTGGGGGCCACCTCCACCAGATCGGTGCTCGCCGCGCCGGTGGCCGGATCGAACTCGGTGGGCGGAACGAACACCCGGCCGTCGGCGGACCGGCTGCCGAGGATGTGGCCGTCGCGCAGCGCCAGCGCGAACCGGCTCAGCACCGGACCGAGTGATCGGGTGTAGTCGAACGAGTTACGCAGTGGTGCGGAAAGGATCTCGGTCTTGGGGTCCGGGACCGGTGCGACCGGGTCGGGGGTCACCGGGTCGTCCGTCACGGCTCCCGCCGGGGTGCTGATGCTCACCCATCGAGTAGAACATGTTCTACTTTCTGGCACAAGGGTCACGAAAGGCGTTGGTGCTCACCAGTAGCCGTCGGGATCGACGGCGGGGGACTCGGCCGGGACGATACCTTCGGCCACCCCGTGGTCGATGCTCGCCGACATCCGGGAGCAGGTCGGCATCAACGCGGGATTGCCCCCGGTTCGGCGAATGTGTTCGAGCTCGTTGCATTTGGCGCGTGCTTGTGCGTTCCACTGCACGCTCGTGTGGTACGAGCTGGTCTTTTTCACCAGGACGCACGCATGGCACGTCCGGCATTCGATCTCGGTCATGCCGCCGCGCAGATAGTGCTCGCGGTCGCACTCGGTGGCGCGTGCGACCGCCGCGGCGTGGGCGGGATCGTCGGCGAAATCGGGTGCCTTGGCCCACGAACCGCGCCGAACGGCGGCCGTGGGCAGGTGGCCGGCGGGTAGGGGTGCGGGGGGTGGCGATGTACCGGGTGGGGATGTACCGGGTGGGGGTGCATCAGTCCGGTCGGCGGGGCCCACGGTGCGGGTCATCGTTGTGCCTTTCGTCGTATCCGGAGGGATGTCGGTCTACCCGGATGTGGTTCCGGCGCCGACCTCTTCGGCCTCGCTCCGTGCCTCTTCCTCCTGCTTGCGCCGCAGGTTCTCCTGTACCTCGATGTTCCAGTTCTCGACGGCCTTGGAGGTGTCGATCTCGTATTCGAAGCGTTGTGTCATGTCGTCGGTGACGTCGGCCTTGTCCACATAGAACTGCTCGTACCAGCGGCGCAGCTGGTAGACGGGGCCGTCCTCCTCCACCAGGAGCGGGTTTTCGATGCGGGTCTTGTTCTTCCAGATCTCCACGTCCTGCAGGAAGCCCACCTCGATGCCCTTGGTGATTTTTCCGACCATCTTCTCGGCCTGGGCGGTGGTCAGGCCGTCGGGGATCTTGGCCATGACGCCGAACATCAGCACGAAGGAATTGGCGTCGCGGGGGTAATGGCAGTTGGTGAGGATGGTCTCGATCGCGAAGCCGCCGTAGTACTGCACCATCGGGTTGAGCATGTACGACGGTCCGTAATACGCGGCGATCGATTCGAGTTTGCTGTCAACGTAGTTGCTGCCGCCCAGGTCGACGTCGGGCCGGCCATGCGAGCGCATGTACTGCGCGGCGGTCTCGCCCTCGAAGACGTTCTTGAAGTAGTCCGGCAGGGCGAAGTGCACGTAGAAGAAGTGCGCCATGTCGACCACGTTGTCGATGATCTCGCGGCAGTTGGAGCCCTCGATCACCATGCGGTTCCACGTCCATCCGGTCCACGTGTCCGACCCGACCTCGGTAAGTTCGGGGATGCTGACATCGTCCGGAGCGGGGTTGCCCTCGGGATCGTTGTAGACGAATACCTGACCGTTGCGGATCATCGTCTGCCAGGTGCGGGTCTTGGCGAGCTTGGGGCTGCGCTTGGCGTACGGCACGCCGGCGCAGCGGCCATTGCCTTTCCACTTCCAGCCGTGGAACGGGCAGGCCACGTTGCCGTCGCGGATCTCGCCCTGCGACAGGTCGCCGCCCATATGTCTGCAATACGCGTCCAGGACATTGACCTGTCCTTCGTCGTCGGCCCACACCACAAGTTTGGTGCCGAAGATCTCTATCGAGTGCGGTTTACCGTCGGTGAATTCGTCGACAAGTCCGAGGCAATGCCAGCCGCGGGCAAAGCGGGTCGGTGGTGTTCCGGTGTCGATTTCCCGATACTCGCGCTGGGGGCCGGTGGCGGCGGGGGCTGGCGTTACGGTCATCGTCGGAGGCTCCATCCTGGTTCGGTGACGGGTCTACGTTACGTGGCCCATATTAGAACACGTTACAGAACTGTGGTGGTCAGTGTTCACTGTTGGGGCAATTGGTCCTGGCAGGAGCCAGTGTAGGGGTGTACTCGACAAGAAATAGAACGTGTTCTAATCTGGGTATCGATCAACCATCGGTTCACGACCGGGTCGTCGGAGACGAAGTGTCCCGGACGGTCGAACGCAACGAAGGAGCAGGCACATGCCAGCAGGCCGTTCACAGGTAGGCAGCGGATACGGGGACGCGGGGGTCCGTGGCGCCGATGCGCAGCGCGTTCTCGACAACATCAGCGCGTTGCTCCCGGAGATCGAACAGCGCGCCGCGCGTACCGAGGAACTGCGCCGGATGCCCGAGGAGACGGTGCGCGACCTCGATGAGGCGGGCTTCTTCAAGCTGATGCAGCCCGAGCAATGGGGCGGCTACCAGGTCGATCCGGTCAGCTTCTACGAGGCCGTGCGGCGGCTGGCGAGCGCCTGCGGTTCCACCGGCTGGGTCGCCGGCATCATCGGCATCCACAACTGGCATCTGGGTCTGTTCGACCAGCGGGCGCAGGAGGACGTGTGGGGGGCCGACCCGTCGGTGCGCATCTCCTCCTCGTACGCCCCGATGGGCATGGGTGAGGTCGTCGAGGGCGGGTACAAGGTCAACGGCAACTGGGCGTTCTCCTCCGGCTGCGACATCGCCGACTGGGCGTTCGTCGGCGGCCCGGTGATCAAGGACGGTCGTCCGGTCGACTTCGTGAGCTACCTGATCCCGCGGTCGGACTACACCATCAAGGATGTCTGGCATGTGGTGGGTCTCAAGGGCACCGGCTCCAACACGCTCGAGGTCAAGGATGTGTTCGTACCCCGCCACCGCGTGCTGAGTATGCGCACGATGGCCAATTATCAGAGCCCCGGTCTTGAGCGCAATACCGCGCCGGTCTACAAGATGCCTTGGGGCACCATCCATCCCAGCACCATCTCGACGCCCGTCGTCGGCATGGCCTACGGCGCCTACAACGCGCACGTCGAGCATCAGGGCAAGCGGGTGCGCGCCGCGTACGCCGGTGAGAAGAGCAAGGACGATCCGTTCGCCAAAGTCCGGATCGCGGCGGCCGCCAGCGACATCGATGCCGCCTGGCGTCAGTTGTCCGGCAACCTGCAGTCCGAATACGACCTGATCCTCGCCGGGGAGGAGATCCCGATGGAGTTGCGGCTCGCGGCCCGTCGCGACCAGGTGCGTGCCACCGCCCGGGCCGTCGCGTCCATCGATCTGCTGTTCGAGAACTCCGGTGGCGGCGCCCTCAACCTGGATTCGCCCATCCAGCGGTTCTGGCGCGACGCTCACGGCGGTCGCGTGCACGCCGCCAACGATCCCGAACGCGCCTACACCGCATTCGGCAACGGTGAGTTCGGCATCCCCATCGGCGACTCGATGGTGTAGGGGTGGCGAACGTCTAGAGATATCGAAACCGCAAGCAGGAGAATAGCAATGACCGTAGATGGCCCGATCCGCTCACTGGGGTACATGCGTATCGAGGCGACCGATATCGCCGCCTGGCGCGACTACGGCCTCAAGATCCTCGGCATGGTCGAGGGCAAAGGCACCAACCCCGACAACCTCTATCTGCGGATGGACGACTTTCCGGCCCGGCTGGTGATCGTCCCGTCCGACCGCGACCACCTGGGCAGTGCCGGCTGGGAATGCGCCAACGCCGCCGCGCTGCAGGACGTCCGGGACAGGTTGTCGGCGGCCGGGGTCATCTTCCGGGAGGGCAAGGACGAGGAACTCGCCGAACGCTGTGTCGTCGAGATGATCGTCTTCGACGATCCCGCGGGTAACACCCAGGAGGTGTTCCACGGTGTGGCGCTGCAACACCGGCGGATCGTCAGTCCGTACGGGCACCGGTTCGTGACCGGCGAACAGGGCCTCGGCCATGTGGTGCTCACCTGCCCCGACGACAAGGCGACGCTCGAGTTCTTCCGCGACGTCCTTGGCTTCCGGCTTCGTGACTCGATGCGGCTGCCGGGTGAACTCGCCGGCCGCGAACCCGGCAGTTCAGTGTGGCTGCGGTTCCTCGGCTGCAATCCGCGACATCATTCGCTGGCGTTCCTTCCGCTGCCGAACCCCACCGGCATCGTGCACCTGATGGTGGAGGTCGAGAACTCCGATGACGTCGGTCTGGCGCTCGACCGCGCGCTACGCAAGAAGGTGCCGATGTCGGCCTCGCTCGGCCGGCACGTCAACGACAAGATGCTCTCGTTCTACATGAAGACCCCTGGTGGATTCGATGTCGAATTCGGTTGCGAGGGAATGACCGTGGAGGACGGCGACTGGGTGGCGCGGGAGTCGACGGCGGCCAGCCTGTGGGGTCATGACTTCACCATCGGATACAAGGGCTGACCACCGTGAGTCAATCACCCTACGGCACCACGGAGTTCACGTCCCGGCAGTTCCGCACCGCGATGGGACAGTTCTGCACGGGCGTGACCGTCATCTCCACGACCGACGGCGATAGCAACCCGGTCGGTTTCGCCTGCCAGTCGTTCGCCGCGTTGTCTCTGGACCCGCCGCTGGTGCTGTTCTGTCCGATGAAGACCTCCCGCAGTTGGAAGGTGATCGAGCAGACCGGCAGATTCGTGGTCAATGTCCTGGCCAACCGGCAACAGGAGGTCAGTGCCACGTTCGGTGCCCCGGGCGGCGACAAGTTCGCCTCGATCACCTGGGACCGGTCACCGGCCGGGCTGCCGGTGATCCGGCACAGCCTGACCTGGGTGGAATGTGACGTGGAGCGGGTGGAGGACGGCGGCGACCATCACATCGTCATCGGCCGTGCCATCGTGCTCGGCGACCTGTTGCAGGACAAGCCGCTTCTGTTCTACCGCGGCGGCTACCTGTCCACCGAACACCCCCGCGTCCATCCGGTCGAGGCCGAACTCGAGGATTTTCTCACCTGGAACGGCACCGACACCTGGCTGTAAAGGCGTAGACAGAAACCATGACCAGCGATGCGACGGTGACCGCTCCACTCACAGCGGCGATCGGCGAGGCCGAAAAGCTCATCACCTCAGCCGAATTCATCGACACCGAACTCGACCTGGCCGATGGCCTGGACTACCTCGCCGGTAGCATCGCCGCGGTCATCCAGCTGGCCCGGGCACGGCAGCGTTCGCATCCCAATTTCGTCACCTCGACGGGGCCGAGCACCAAGATGGGGCTCGACAATCCCGACACCCTCTACTACCACGCGGATGTCGAACCGGACGGAACCTACGAGGTCCGCGGAACACGTGGCAGCACCGTCGATCTCAGTTTCCAGATTCTGCGTGGCGACTACACCGCCACCAACGTGCCCGGCGGCGACGATGCCTTCGACGACCGACGCATCACCATCGCCGCGGACGGCTCGTTCCGCCTCACCTTCGGCCCCGAACCCACGGGTGCGCGCCCGGACAACTACTTCGTGCTCGGCGAGGGCGCATCGATGTTGGCGGTGCGCGAGGTGTATGGCGACTGGACCGAACGCAAGGGTTCGATCTCGATCCAGCGCGTCGACACCCGAGGTACCGCTCCGCCGGACACCGACCTGGCCCGGGTGTCCCGTAGGTATTCAGTGGCGGGCAAGATGTTGCTGTCCCGCATCACCACCTGGTTCAACTTCCCGCGCTGGTTCTATCTCGACGAACCGGTCAACACGTTCACCTCGCCGCGGTTGACCCCCGGCGGCCTGCGCACACAGTTCTCCTCGGTCGGTCACTACCGGCTTGCCGACGACGAGGCGATGATCATCACGGTGCCACGTTCGGACGCTCCCTACCAGGGATTTCAGCTCGGCAGCATGTGGTACGTGTCCTTGGACTATGTGAATCATCAGACGAGCCTCACTACGCAACAGGCGCAGGTGGATTCCGACGGAATGATCAGGCTGGTGGTTTCCGCGCGTGATCCGGGTGTCTGCAATTGGGTCGAGACCACCGGCAGATCCCGGGGCATCCTGCAATTCCGCTGGCAGCGTGTCGACGAGCCGATCGGGCCTGAACTGGGGCCGTCGGCGCAGGTCGTCGCCTTCGAAGACATCGCGGCGCACCTGCCCGAGTACGCCGCCAACCGTATCGACGAGGCCGGGTGGCACAGGCGTATCGCAGCCAGACAGCAGGCCTTCGCGGACAGGATGCTGGGATGACCGGGTTGCTGGCGGGCAAGGTGGTGGTGGTCTCGGGTGTCGGCCCCGGCCTGGGCCGGGCGATCTGCACGCGGATGGCCCGGGCGGGGGCCGCGGTCGTGCTGGCCGCCCGCACCGAATCGCGCCTGACCGAGATCGCCGCCGACATCGGGGCTGACGCCCTGGTGGTGCCCACCGACATCACCGACGCCGCCGCCGTCGACAACCTCCGTGAGCGTGTCATCGAACGGTTCGGCAGGGCCGACGTTCTGATCAACAACGCTTTCGCCCTCCCGTCGATGAAACCGCTGGCCCGCACCGACTTCGACCAGATCACCGAGAGCCTGAACCTGACGGTGCTCGGCACCCTTCGCGTCATCAAGGCATTCACCGAGCCGCTCGCCGAGGCCTCCGGCGCGATCGTCAACATCAACTCGATGGTCATCCGGCATTCTGAACCTCGTTATGGCAGTTATAAACTCGCCAAGTCTGCGCTGCTGGCGATGTCGCAGACGCTGGCCACCGAACTCGGGGACCGCGGTATCCGGATCAACTCGGTCGCCCCCGGCTACATCTGGGACGACCAGCTCAAGTGGTACTTCGGCCAGGTCGCCGACAAGTACGGGATCACCCCCGAGCAGGTGTATGAGCAGACCGCGGCCCGCTCCGATCTCAAACGGCTTCCCGAACCTGACGAGATCGCCGACGCCGTCGTATTCCTGGCCTCCCCGATGGCCCGTGCGGTAACCGGTCACACCCTCGATGTGAACTGCGGTGAATACCATGGCTGATCATCCGTCGGCGCATACGACGACAGTCGGCACGCTCGACGATCTGCACGCCGCGGCAACCAGGGCCACCGGGCTGACCGACTTCGGCGAGGACAGCTATCTCGAGCCGCTCCGGATTCTGCTCGATTCGTATGCGCGAGAGGCACACCTGACGCCGACGGGCAGCAAGACGGCGCGCGTGTTTCTCAAGGGCGCACTCATCGCCCGGCTGCTGAGCGAGGCCGCGTGGCAGACCGACCCGGGGTACGCCGATGTGCGTATCGAACGCCCGGTATTCGTGACCGGCCTGCCGCGCACGGGCACCACCGCCCTGCACCGGTTGCTCACCGCCGACCCCGCTCATCAGGGCCTGGAGATGTGGCTGACGCAATGGCCACAACCGCGACCGCCGCGCGAGAGCTGGGCGGCAAATCCGGTGTTCGCCCAGCTCCAGGCATCGTTCGCCAAGCACCACATCGACGATCCCGAGTTCATGGGGTTGCACTACATGGCCGCCGACGAGGTGGAGGAATGCTGGCAGCTGCTGCGGCAGAGTGTCATGTCGGTCTCGTATGAATGCCTGTCGTACCTGCCGTCGTACTCGCGGTGGCTGGCCGGCGCGGACTGGACGCCCGCCTATATCCGCCATCGCAAGAATCTGCAGCTCATCGGCTCCAACGACCCGGACCGCAGATGGGTGCTCAAGAACCCGAGCCACCTGTTCGCTCTCGACGCCATGCTCGAGGTGTACCCCGACGCGTTGGTGATCCAGACGCACCGCGCCCCGGAAACCATCATCGCCTCCGCGTGCAGCCTCGCCGAACACGCCACCCGTGGCTGGTCGGACACCTTCACCGGCGCGACCCTGGGGCGCGCACAACTCGAGCTGTGGTCGCGTGGCCTGCGGGAATTCACCGAATCCCGTGCCCGGCACGACCCGGCCCGGTTCCTCGACATCGACTTCGCCGACCTGCGGCGCGACCCGATGGGCACCGTCGAACGCGTCTACGCCGCGCTCGGCACCCCGATGTCCGACGCGGCGCGGGCCGGGGTGATCGCCCTCGACACGGAGAGCGCGACAGGTGCCCGCGCACCGCGCCACACCTACTCGCTCGCCGACTACGGCCTGGACGAGGCCGAGGTCAGCCGCGTATTCGGTGCCTGACCTCCACCATCGTGGCCGTTCTGTCGCCGCATACGGTAAGACTGATCGTATGCAGCTGCCTGAGTTGGGGTTCCGTCCGACCATCGGCGCGGCGCTGGCCCGTGCGGCCACCGGGTTCGGCGACGTCGACTATGTCGTGACCGATCGCGACCGGATCACGTATGCGCAGGCAGAACACCGTTCGGCGCTGCTCGCCCGACAACTGCTCGCCCACGGCGTGGGCAAGGGAACTCGCGTCGGATTGTTCTACCCCAACGGCGTCGAGTGGGTGCTCTGGTGGCTGGCGGCGAGCCGGATCGGTGCGCTGGTCGTCCCGTTCAGCACTCTGTACGCCCCCGGGGAGCTGGCCAAAGGTCTGCGACTGGGCGACATCCACCTGTTGATCGCGCCCGAGCGCGCGGTCACGGTCGACGTCGCGGCATTCCTGGAGGAAGCGCTACCCGGTCTCGCGGCGCACACCGGTACCGAGGTCGCCGTACCGGCGGCTCCCTACTTGCGGCGGATCTGGATCACCGGTGGCACCGACCGCTCGTGGGCCCGCCCGGTCGACATCGACGAACCGGCAAACGATGTTGTGCAGCAGGAGATTCTGGCAGCGGTCGAGGCGCAGGTGTGCCCGGCCGATCCGGCCGTGATGATCCATACCTCGGGCTCCACCGCCGATCCCAAGGGAGTCGTCCACTCCCACGGGGTACTCATGCGGCAATCGGTGTTCTTGCAGGACACCATGAATGGATTCACCCCGGCGGGCCTGCCCACCCGGTATCTGTCGGCGATGCCGTTCTTCTGGATCGGCGGGATCCTGCACGTCACGGGCTCGCTGCACAGCCCGCTCACCATTCTCACCCTCGCCCGCACCGAACCCGGTGCCGCACTCGAACTCATCGAACGCGAACGTGGGACCGGTATCGCCGGCTGGCCGACGCTCACCCAGCGGATGCGCGCCCACCCCGATTTCACCACCCGGGATCTGACGACCTGCCCCAGCATCGTCGACCAACCGGCAGATCTGTCGCTGGTCGCGGTGCCCGGCACCGTACCGCGCCACCGCAGTCTCACCGAGAGCGGCGGCGGCTTCCTGACAACCGAGGTACTGGTGGTCGACGCCGACGGCACCCCCGTTCCCGCAGGTGACGAGGGTGAGCTCTGGATCCGCGGACCCGGCATCATGCTGGGCTACAACAAGCGCGAGGCGTGGGAGGTTTTCGACGCCGACGGTTGGTTCCATACCGGTGACCGGGTATTCGTCCTCGACGGCGAACCCGGGGTCTTCTACGTGGGCCGTTCCACCGAGCTGATCAAGACCTCCGGCGCCAATGTCTCGCCCAAGGAGGTCGAGTCGGTTCTCGACCAGCACCCGGCGGTGCAATCGAGCCTGGTTGTGGGCGTCGGGGACGACGAGCGCGGCCAGGAAGTGGTGGCCGTGGTGGTGCCGTCGGACCCGGCGACATTCGACGCAGATCTGGTGGCCGCCGACATTCGCCGGGATCTGTCGACCTACAAGGTTCCGCGGCGATGGGTGGTCGCGGACGCGGACGACCTGCCGCTGCTGACGTCCGGGAAACCGGACCGGCGTGAACTGACCCGTCGGATCGAGGCCGGTGTGTTGGCCGGTCGGCACTGACTCGGCCGGCAAACCGATCGATGTGTGCTGCATCACAAGAGTGGCACGTACGTACACAACGACCTGGGCGAATGGTGGGTGAATCACGTCTGACCAGGAGATTTGGAGTTGTGCGAGGTGGTCGCGTAACTTTCTTCGAGTCAGAGCGAGACGGGCTGGCGCCGGGGAGTCGGGCGAGGATGAAAGTCCTGGTCAGGGGCTTGTGGGTGTTGGTTTCGGGTTTGTGATGATCACCTTGGTTTGTTTTCTGGTGTGCTGTGTTGTGCGCCGGGGTTCGGGGTGGGCCGGGTAGGTTCGGTCGGCTGCAAGGGTTCGGGGTTGCCGGGTTTTGCGGTCGGGGTTCGGGTCTGTTAGGCTGGAGTGGTTGCCCCGGAGTGGGTGGCGGTTTCCAAGTGTTTGTGAGCAGTGCTTGCTGATGGTTGCCTCTTTGTGGGGTGGTGTTGGTGGGTGTGTGTTCTTTGAGAACTCGATAGTGTGTGACAAACTTTGTTTGATGCCAAATTTTTTTGGTAGTCAAAATATTTTTGAATGCCAGTTTGTTTTTTTGAGGATTTTTTGGTCAGGTTTTTCTCTCTGGTCTGAAGAATTGTGTTGAAACTGTTTGGTTTCAGTGTTTTTTCATGGAGAGTTTGATCCTGGCTCAGGACGAACGCTGGCGGCGTGCTTAACACATGCAAGTCGAACGGAAAGGCTCCTTCGGGGGTACTCGAGTGGCGAACGGGTGAGTAACACGTGGGTGATCTGCCCCTGACTTTGGGATAAGCCTGGGAAACTGGGTCTAATACCGGATATGACCTGCCCTTGCATGGGGGTTGGTGGAAAGCTTTTGCGGTCAGGGATGGGCCCGCGGCCTATCAGCTTGTTGGTGGGGTAATGGCCTACCAAGGCGACGACGGGTAGCCGACCTGAGAGGGTGATCGGCCACACTGGGACTGAGACACGGCCCAGACTCCTACGGGAGGCAGCAGTGGGGAATATTGCACAATGGGCGCAAGCCTGATGCAGCGACGCCGCGTGAGGGATGACGGCCTTCGGGTTGTAAACCTCTTTCACCAGGGACGAAGCGCGAGTGACGGTACCTGGAGAAGAAGCACCGGCCAACTACGTGCCAGCAGCCGCGGTAATACGTAGGGTGCGAGCGTTGTCCGGAATTACTGGGCGTAAAGAGCTCGTAGGCGGTTTGTCGCGTCGTCTGTGAAATTCTGCAACTCAATTGTAGGCGTGCAGGCGATACGGGCAGACTTGAGTACTACAGGGGAGACTGGAATTCCTGGTGTAGCGGTGAAATGCGCAGATATCAGGAGGAACACCGGTGGCGAAGGCGGGTCTCTGGGTAGTAACTGACGCTGAGGAGCGAAAGCGTGGGTAGCGAACAGGATTAGATACCCTGGTAGTCCACGCCGTAAACGGTGGGTACTAGGTGTGGGTTCCTTTTCACGGGATCCGTGCCGTAGCTAACGCATTAAGTACCCCGCCTGGGGAGTACGGCCGCAAGGCTAAAACTCAAAGGAATTGACGGGGGCCCGCACAAGCGGCGGAGCATGTGGATTAATTCGATGCAACGCGAAGAACCTTACCTGGGTTTGACATACACCAGACGCTGGCAGAGATGTCGGTTCCCTTGTGGTTGGTGTACAGGTGGTGCATGGCTGTCGTCAGCTCGTGTCGTGAGATGTTGGGTTAAGTCCCGCAACGAGCGCAACCCTTGTCCTGTATTGCCAGCGGGTTATGCCGGGGACTTGCAGGAGACTGCCGGGGTCAACTCGGAGGAAGGTGGGGATGACGTCAAGTCATCATGCCCCTTATGTCCAGGGCTTCACACATGCTACAATGGCGCGTACAGAGGGCTGCGAGACCGTGAGGTGGAGCGAATCCCTTAAAGCGCGTCTCAGTTCGGATTGGGGTCTGCAACTCGACCCCATGAAGTCGGAGTCGCTAGTAATCGCAGATCAGCAACGCTGCGGTGAATACGTTCCCGGGCCTTGTACACACCGCCCGTCACGTCATGAAAGTCGGTAACACCCGAAGCCGGTGGCCTAACCCCTGTGTGGGAGGGAGCTGTCGAAGGTGGGATCGGCGATTGGGACGAAGTCGTAACAAGGTAGCCGTACCGGAAGGTGCGGCTGGATCACCTCCTTTCTAAGGAGCATTGGCACTGTCGTGGATCATGCCCGAATGTGGTGTGCCGCGGTCATGTTCATGGGTGAAACATCAAACACATCCTGTTATGCCGGCTGTGCACTAGACGTGTGTGGTGGGTGGGGTGAGTGTTCTGGGTGACTGGGATGCTGGTTGTTGCACACTATCGGGGTTCTGAGGGAACACGCAGTGATGCGGGTTGTCTTGGCCTGCTGTTGGGTTGCTGGTGGTGAGGGTTCCTGTGATGGGGGCCGGAGTTGGTGGCTGGTGGTGGGTGTGTGTTGTTTGAGAAGTGCATAGTGGATGCGAGCATCTCATCAGTGATGATCGATGTGCCCTGTGAGGGGTTGTTGGTTGTTGTTGATGGTATGAATATTGCAATTTCATTTTTTGAGATAGTGCTTTTTTGGCGTCTACATTCGTGTCTTTGCCGGCAGTCTTCGGGTTGTGTGGTGGGGGTGTGTTTGTAGGTGTTGTTGTAAGTGTTTTAGGGCGTTCGGTGGATGCCTTGGCACCAGGGGCCGATGAAGGACGTGGTAGGCCGCGATAGTCCTCGGGGAGTTGTCAAACGAGCTGTGATCCGAGGGTGTCCGAATGAGGAAACTCAGCACCAGTTATGTGGTGTTACCCGCCCGTGAATGTATAGCGGGTGTGGAGGGAACGTGGGGAAGTGAAACATCTCAGTACCCATAGGAAGAGAAAACAAGTGTGATTCCGTGAGTAGTGGCGAGCGAAAGCGGATGAGGCTAAACCATGCGCATGTGTAACCGGGTAGGGGTTGTGTGTGTGGGGTTGTGGGGTTCATCTTCCCGGATCTACCTGTCCGGGCGTGAGTGATAAAATCATGGGTTAGGTGAAGTGGCCTGGAATGGTCCGCCGTAGACGGTGAGAGTCCGGTAGTCGAAAGCCTGTGGTCTTGCGTGATGGATGCCCAAGTAGCAGCGGGCTCGTGGAATCTGCTGTGAATCTGCCGGGACCACCCGGTAAGCCTGAATACTTCCTGGTGACCGATAGCGGACTAGTACCGTGAGGGAAAGGTGAAAAGTACCCCGGGAGGGGAGTGAAATAGTACCTGAAACCGGACGCTTACAATCCGTCAAAGCCTGTGAGTTCTTGAGTGGACTGTGGGTGATGGCGTGCCTTTTGAAGAATGAGCCTGCGAGTTAGTGCTCGGTGGCAAGGTTAACCCGTGTGGGGTAGCCGTAGCGAAAGCGAGTCTGAATAGGGCGCAATGTCGGAGACATTATGTCTTGTGACTGTAGTCGCCGGGTCTAGACCCGAAGCGGAGTGATCTACCCATGGCCAGGGTGAAGCAGCAGTAAGATGTTGTGGAGGCCCGAACCCACTTCAGTTGAAAATGGAGGGGATGAGCTGTGGGTAGGGGTGAAAGGCCAATCAAACTCCGTGATAGCTGGTTCTCCCCGAAATGCATTTAGGTGCAGCGTCACATGTTTCTTGCTGGAGGTAGAGCTACTGGATGGCCGATGGGCCCTATCAGGTTACTGACGTCAGCCAAACTCCGAATGCCGGTAAGTGAGAGTGTGGCAGTGAGACTGCGGGCGATAAGGTTCGTAGTCGAGAGGGAAACAGCCCAGATCGCCGGCTAAGGCCCCTAAGCGTGTACTAAGTGGAAAAGGATGTGGGGTCGCGAAGACAACCAGGAGGTTGGCTTAGAAGCAGCCACCCTTGAAAGAGTGCGTAATAGCTCACTGGTCAAGTGATCCTGCGCCGACAATGTAGCGGGGCTCAAGTACACCGCCGAAGCCGCGGCACTCACACAAGTCATCGGCACATCCTTGCGGGGGTGTGTGTAGTGGTGTGGGTGGGTAGGGGAGCGTCCTGCATCCGTGGAAGCGCCGGAGTGATCCAGGTGTGGAGGGTGTGGGAGTGAGAATGCAGGCATGAGTAGCGAAAGACAAGTGAGAAACTTGTCCGCCGGATGACCAAGGGTTCCTGGGGCAGGTTAATCCGCCCAGGGTGAGTCGGGACCTAAGGCGAGGCCGACAGGCGTAGTCGATGGACAACGGGTTGATATTCCCGTACCCGTGTATCCGCGCCCAATAGCGAGGCAATTGTACTAAGTGCCCAAATCCCAAGAGACCGCCTTCGGGTGGCTGGCGGGTGCTGCGCACGACCTTGGTTGTAGTAGTTAAGCGATGGGGTGACGCAGGAAGGTAGTGGGGCCAGTGAGTGGTTGTACTGGTGTAAGCCTGTAGGGCGAGACATAGGCAAATCCGTGTCTTGTGTGCCTGAGAGGTGATGCGTAGCCGGTGAGGCGAATTCCATGATCCTATGCTGCCGAGAAAAGCCTCTAGTGAGTTGGTACATGGCCCGTACCCCAAACCAACACAGGTGGTCAGGTAGAGAATACTAAGGCGATCGAGTGAACTGTGGTTAAGGAACTCGGCAAAATACCCCCGTAACTTCGGGAGAAGGGGGACCACTGCTGGTGAACACTGTTCGGTGGGAGCTGGTGGTGGTCGCAGAGACCAGAGAGAAGCGACTGTTTATTAAAAACACAGGTCCGTGCGAAGTCGTAAGACGATGTATACGGACTGACGCCTGCCCGGTGCTGGAAGGTTAAGAGGACCGGTTAGTGCCCCTTGTGGGTGCGAAGCTGAGAATTTAAGCCCCAGTAAACGGCGGTGGTAACTATAACCATCCTAAGGTAGCGAAATTCCTTGTCGGGTAAGTTCCGACCTGCACGAATGGCGTAACGACTTCTCTGCTGTCTCAACCACAGACTCGGCGAAATTGCAGTACGAGTAAAGATGCTCGTTACGCGCGGCAGGACGAAAAGACCCCGGGACCTTCACTATAGCTTGGTATTGGTGTTCGGTTCGGTTTGTGTAGGATAGGTGGGAGACTGTGAAGCGGTCACGCCAGTGGTCGTGGAGTCGTTGTTGAAATACCACTCTGATCGTATTGGACTTCTAACCTCGGACCCTGATCGGGTTCAGGGACAGTGCCTGGTGGGTAGTTTAACTGGGGCGGTTGCCTCCCAAAATGTAACGGAGGCGCCCAAAGGTTCCCTCAGCCTGGTTGGCAATCAGGTGTTGAGTGTAAGTGCACAAGGGAGCTTGACTGTGAGACGTACATGTCGAGCAGGGACGAAAGTCGGGACTAGTGATCCGGCACCTACGAGTGGAAGTGGTGTCGCTCAACGGATAAAAGGTACCCCGGGGATAACAGGCTGATCTTCCCCAAGAGTCCATATCGACGGGATGGTTTGGCACCTCGATGTCGGCTCGTCGCATCCTGGGGCTGGAGTAGGTCCCAAGGGTTGGGCTGTTCGCCCATTAAAGCGGCACGCGAGCTGGGTTTAGAACGTCGTGAGACAGTTCGGTCTCTATCCGCCGCGCGCGTTAGAAACTTGAGGAAACCTGTCCCTAGTACGAGAGGACCGGGACGGACGAACCTCTGGTGTGCCAGTTGTTCCGCCAGGAGCACTGCTGGTTAGCTACGTTCGGAAGGGATAACCGCTGAAAGCATCTAAGCGGGAAGCCTGTTCCAAGATGAGGTTTCTCACCCCCTTAGAGGGGTTAAGGCCCCCCACAGACCATGGGGTTGATAGGCCAGAACTGTAAGCACAGTAATGTGTTCAGGTGACTGGTACTAATCGGCCGAGGACTTACAACAACACCCACACACAGTGTGGGCCATAATGACCATGTAACGCATCCACTATGCACCTCTGAAACAACACACAACACACACAAGTGTGTGTGTGACAATTTCACAAATTTTGCGGCGGCTATAGCGGTGGGGAAACGCCCGGACCCATTCCGAACCCGGAAGCTAAGCCCACCAGCGCCGATGGTACTGCACCCTAACCAGTGTGGGAGAGTAGGACACCGCCGCAATCACACCCCATTGAGGCCCCAACACACTCGTGTTGGGGCCTCAATGCATGTGTCCTACAAAAAACTGACTCCAGCCGACGCACATCCTCACCGGCGCACATCCTCGGACACCGGCCTCACCCGCGGTCAATGGGCCGAGTGCCCTGTCCGGATGCGTTCAGGACAGGGCGCCCGGTCGCGGGCTCTGACTATGGCGTGAGAGAGCGCAGCGCTTCGTGCGGCTGCCCGAATAGTTGCGAGCTGCCCTGCGCACGCTTGAAATACAGGTGGATGTCGTGTTCCCAGGTGATGCCGATGCCGCCGTGGATCTGGATCGCGTCGCCGGTGACCGAGCTGAATGCCTCCGAACAGTAGACGTGGGCGGAAGCGGCGAGTGTGTCGGCGTCCGCGGCGCCGGTGGCGACGGCCTGGATCGCGGCCTGGGCGAGCGAGCGGGCCGATTCCACCAGGACGTACATATCGGCCATCCGATGTTTGAGGGCCTGGAACGACCCGATCGCCCGGCCGAACTGCTTGCGCACCTTCGCGTAGTCGACGCTCAGATCCAGCGCGGCCGCAGCGCCGCCGACCTGCTCGCAGGCCAACAGTGCCCACGCGTACGTACGTAGTTGTGTGGGCAGGTGATCGGCCGATGCGAGTGCCCGGGCCGGTGCGTCGACGAAATCGATCCGCGCCAGTGGACGGGTCGGATCGACCGTCGGCAGCGCCTCGACGCGCACGCCGTCGGCATCGGCGGGCAGCACATGCAGCGTCGCTTGGTGTCCGGAGCCGCCGGCAAGCACTACCAACAGGTCGACGGATTCTCCGTCGATCACATAGTGAGCGGTGCCCGACAGCAGACCACCGTCTGCCGTGACACCCGGCGTGTCCCATCCGGAGCTACCTGCCCAGCACACCGTCGCGGTCTTTTCGCCGGCAGCGATCTTCGGCAAGACGTCCGCGGCCACCGTCTCGTCGCCGGAAAGCAGGATGGCGGCGGTCGCCAGGGCCGTCGAAAAGGCGGGTACCGGGGATAGCGACCGACCCAGTTCTTCCAGGACGACGGCGCTTTCGGCGAAACTTGCCCCGGCACCGTCGTATTGTTCCGGGATGGGGAGCGCGGCGACACCGATCTCCGTGCACAGCGTCGTCCACAACGGCTCATCGGTACGTCCGGGACGGGTGGCAGCGGCACGGACCTCAGCCATCGAGCCGCGTCGTCGAAGCAGGTCGGCGACGGAATCGCGGAGCGCTTCGCGTTCCTGCGCGGACACGGCTGCACCGCTAGCCGAGGTCGGCCGGTCGTCGGTCGTGGTGTTCATGGCGTTTCCCTGTCTGAAGCGTCTGTGGGGAGTGCGGACTGTCAGAGTGAGTCGAGGATGCGCTGACGATGCTGGGCCGGGGTTCCCCATGCTCCAACCAGGGCCCGTGTCTTGGTGAGATACAGCGATAGATCGTGTTCGGCGGTGTAACCGATGGCTCCGAGCACCTGCAGCGCCTGCCGCGCCGCGAGGTACGCCGCGTCGGACGCGGTAACCTTCGCCGCTGAGATGTCAGCGAGAACATTGGTGTTCGCGGGCACCAGGCCATCGGCACCGAGTGCGGCGGCGTGGACAAGTGGACGTGCCATCTCCAGTGCGATCGCCACGTCGGCCAGATGATGTTTGACCGCCTGGAACGACCCGATGGCGCGGCCGAACTGGTTGC
The DNA here is from genome assembly GCF_025273675.1 of Gordonia pseudamarae. NCBI lineage: Bacteria > Bacillati > Actinomycetota > Actinomycetes > Mycobacteriales > Gordoniaceae > Gordonia > Gordonia pseudamarae. The sequence goes on from NZ_CP045809.1 coordinate 928,116, forward strand.
GTGACTTCGCGTACTCGGCGGCCAGCGTCAGCATCGTCTGTCCGAGCCCGAGAAGGTAGGCGGCGGTGGTGAGCGCCCCGAGGTCGGCGGCCGATACCGCAGCCGGTGACGAATCGACGTCTTCGACGAGAACGGTGTCCACGGCCACGGTCGAGACTGTACGCGCCGGATCAACCGACGACGTGGTCGAGGCGATCCGGGCCACCGAAAGAGTGCCGGAGGCAAGTAGATACACCTGCGCTGCCGACCGGGCGTCGGCGGCGTTCGGCTGCCAGTACTCGATCGCACACGAAGCCGGTGTTCCCTCGGCGATCGGTGCCAGGCGCTGATGCAGTCCTGCGTCGGCAAGGAGTTTCGGTGCCACCGCCAGACTTTCGACGACGGGGCCGGGCATGCCGTGGCGGCCGAGTTGTTCGGCGGCCACCACCAGTTCGGTGACGCCCGCACCTGATCCACCGTGCTCGTCGTCGATGATCAGACCGCAGATCCCGGCCTCGGCGAGCTGCCGCAGTACTGGCGAGAGCGTGGTCGGATCGGTTGCGTAGGCGCGGATGATCGTGGGCATATCGGCTTTGGAGAGGATGGCGTCGACGGTGGAGGCCAGATCCGAATGAATGTCGGAGAGCAAGAAGTCCATGAGGGTTCCTTTACCGGTCGCCGCGAGGCAGGCCGAGCAGTCGTTCGGCGATCACATTGCGCTGGATCTCGTTGGTACCGGCATAGATCGGACCCGACAGTGAGAACAGGTAGCCGCCGGTCCACGCATCGGTGAGTTCGGCGTCGGGGCCCTGCAGGTCCAATGCCGTCTCGTGGGCGGCGATGTCCCACTGCGACCAGAACACCTTGTTGATCGAGGACTCCATGCCGAGCTGTCCGCCGGCGGCGAGCCTGCTGACCGTCTGATACGTCGACAGCTCGTAGGCGCGGGAACCGATCCACGCGTCGGCGACGCGGCGGTCGATATCGGCGGCCGCCGGCACCTCGGTGCGGTTGCGTTTCCACAGATCCACCAGCCGATCGGTGGTGGCGAGGAATCGGCCGGGGGCGCGCAGCGACAGCCCGCGCTCGTTGGCGGCGGTGCTCATCGCGACCCGCCAGCCGTTGTCGACCTGGCCGATGACCCCCGATTCGGCAGGATTCGCCGGATCGTCGGGGACGAACACGTCTTCCAGGAACAATTCCGCGAAACCGGGTTCGCCGTCGAGCTGGGCTATCGGGCGCACCGTGACGCCGGGGCTGCGCAGATCGAACATGAAGTAGGTGATGCCCCGGTGGCGTTGCGCATCCTTGTCGGAACGGAACAACCCGAACGCCCAGTCGGCGTAACTCGACCGCGAACTCCACGTCTTCTGCCCGTTGAGCAGCCAGCCGCCCTCGGTGCGGGTGGCCGTCGAACGCAGCGACGCCAGGTCGCTGCCTGCTTCGGGTTCGCTCCACGCCTGGCCCCAGATGTCATCGGCGCGCGCCATCCGCGGCATGATCCGGTCCAGCTGGGCTTTCGAGGCGTGCTCGAACAGTGTGGGGGCGAGCAGGAAGATACCGTTCTGACTGACCCGGCCCGGAGCGCCCGACCGGTAGTACTCCTCCTCGAAGATCACCCAGTGCAGCAGCGGGGCGTCTCGGCCGCAGTACTCCTCGGGCCAGCTCACCACCGACATCCGGTCGGCGGCCATCGTCGCCTCCCACTCGCGGTGCGCCTCAAAGCCTTCGGCGGTGTCCATCGACGGCAGTGGGGTGCGTGGCACATGTCGGGTCAGCCAGGCGCGGACCTCGGCGCGGAACTCATCCGCGGCGGCATCGAACAACAGATCCATCTCAGCTCCCCGAAGTCGTATCGACGGCGCCGGCCCCGGAACCCGAACCGGCAGCCGTCTTCATCGACTTGGCATCCATACCGCCGAGCGAGTCCCCGCCGGAGGCCTCCGAATTGGCGGCGTGTGCGTAGTGATGCCAGCCGAACACCGAGTCCATCGAGTTGCGCAGGCCCATGTTGTCCTCGCAGATGTTGACGGCCTTCTTGGACAGGAACAGCCCCTGCATCGGCATCGCCGTCATCTTCGCCGCGATCTCGTCCACCTTGTCTGCCAGATCGTCGCGGGGCACTACGTGATTGACCATGCCCCAGTCGGCGGCCTGGGTGGCGGTGAACCGGTCGCCGGTCATCAGGATCTCCTTGGCACGGCGCGGGCCGAGCACGAAGGCGTGCGCGAAGTATTCGACGCCGGGGATACCCATGCGGGCCACGGGATCGGAGAAGAACGCGTCGTCGGAGGCGACGATGAAGTCGCAGATCCACGCCAGCATCAGGCCGCCGGCGATGCACGCACCGTGGACCTGCGCGATCATCGGTTTGGGGATGTCGCGCCAGCGTCGGCACATCCCCATGTACACCTCGATCTCGCGCGCGAGCCGCTGATCGGCGCCCGTCTTGTCGGTGTGGTCCCAGTGCAGGGTCGCCGTGTTGGGGTAGAAGGTGTCGAAATCGCGTTCCGGTGTGCCGATGTCGTGGCCGGCCGAGAAGTGCTTGCCGTTTGCGCGCAGCACGATCACCTTCACCGCCGCGTCGTCGACGGCCTTGCGCAATGCCGAGTCCAGTGAGTAGGTCATCACCGAGTTCTGGGCGTTGCGGTATTCGGGGCGGTTGAGCGTCACGTAGGCGACCGCATCGTCGGGGCCGCCCGTTTCATAGGCGACAGGTGTGGTGTCGGGGCCGAGATCGGCCGGACCCAGCGCTGGGGGAATGACGCTTGCACTCATGCCCCCGAGCGTAACCTAGCAAGTGCTTGGTTGGTAGGCTGGGCCGGTGCATACGTCAGACGGCATGCACCGCCTCGGGTGTCGGGGACACCGGGAACCACCTGCGCACGATGGCCTTGCGGACTTCCTCGATCCATAGCACCGACGAGGCGACCGCGGCGGCGAACAGCCACTGGTTGCCCGACAGTGCGGTGGTATCGAAGATGTCCTGCAGAAATGCGACGTTGACGACGGCGATCTGCAGAAGCAGCACACCCACGATCGAGACCCAGATCGCGGTGTTGCGCAGCGACCGCACCGCGAACACCGACCCGCGATCGGATCGCACGTTCAGCAGATTGAACACCTGATACAGAACGAACGTGGTGAACGCGAGGGTGGTGGCGAACAGCGGATCACCGCCGTCGTCGGGCCAGATGTCGTCGGCGAACTCGAGGATCAGCAGCGTACCGACAGCCATGACCGCGCTGAACAGCAGGATTCGCAGAATCCGGTTACGGGACAGTAGGCGTTCACCCGGCGCACGGGGGGCTCGGCGCATCGCGTCGGGTTCGGTGGGATCGACACCCAGTGCCAGCGCGGGCGGCCCGTCCATGATGATGTTGACCAGCAGGATCTGCAGGGCGGTGAATGGGGCACCGCCGGCGATCGAGAACACGCCCGCGGCGAGGAAGATGATCACAAAGCCCCACGCCGTGGTGAGCTGGAACTTCACAAACTTGATGATGTTGTCGTAGATGCCGCGACCCTCACGAATCGCGGCGACGATGGTGGCGAAATTATCGTCGGTGAGGATCATCTTGGCCGCGCCCTTGGACACGTCGGTGCCGGTGATGCCCATCGCGATGCCGATGTCGGCCTGCTTGAGCGCGGGAGCGTCGTTGACCCCGTCGCCGGTCATCGCGACCACCTGGCCGTCGGCCTGCAATGCCTTCACATACCTGATCTTGTGTTCGGGGGCCACCCGGGCCAGGACGCCGAAGTGTGCCGCGCGGGACGGCAGCTGTTCCTCGGGGATGCCGTCGAGATCGGAACCGGACACAGCCTCGCCGACGATGCCGAGGTCGTCCGCGATCGCCGACGCGGTGGCCAGGTGATCGCCGGTGATCATGTGCACCTCGATGCCCGCCTGATGGGCGACCTTGATCGCTTCCCGGGCCTCGGGCCGGGGTGGGTCGAGAATCCCGACGACCGCGTACACGGTCAGCTCTTTGACGGCGGCGTGCAACGCGGCCGGGTCGCCCGGTATCGCGCCGAGGGTTGTGCCCGCGATCAGCAGTGTGCGCAAACCCTGGCGGGCGAGGTCGTCGATCGAGGCGCGCAGTGCGTCCTTGTCCGCGCCGGTCAGCGGCCGGTCGCCGCCGACGTCCCTGATCGATCCTGCGCGGTCGAGCAGCACACCCGGCGCGCCCTTCGCGTAGCAGCGGAACTCACTGCCCGGCTCGGAGGTCGAACTGGCGTGAAAGGTGGCCATGAACTTGTAGTCCGAGTCGAACGGCACCTCCGCCAGCCGCGGATACTTGCCGCGGGCACCGGTCGCGTCGATGCCGCCCTTCTCGGCGACCACCACGAGTGCGCCCTCGGTGGGATCGCCCACCACGATCGATGACTCATCGACGGTCGAATCGTTGCACAACACCATCGCCAGAAATGCCCGGCGCAGATCCGGCAGGTCTTCCTCGTTGTCGGACAACAGTTTTCCGGTAGTCGAATAGCCTTCCCCGGTCACCCGGATGGTCCGATCGCCCACGATGATGCGGCGTACGGTCATCTCGTTGAGAGTGAGCGTGCCGGTCTTGTCTGTGGCGATCTGCGTGGTACTGCCCAGGGTTTCGACCGCGGCGAGTTGCTTGATGATCGCCCCCTGCTGCGCGAGCCGGGACGCGCCGAGCGCGAGCGTGAACGCGACGACGGCGGTGAGTCCCTCGGGAATGGTGGCCACCGCCAGCGATACCGACGTCAGCAACAGGTCCGACCATGAGTCGCCGCGGATCAGCCCGAGCACGAACACGATCACCACTACCACGAACGCGATCGCCGTGAGCATGGTGGCGAGTTGATCGATGCGCCGCTGCAACGGGGTCTTCGCCGTGCCGGCGCCGTGCAGCAACGTGGCGATGGTGCCGATCTGGGTGTTCATACCGGTGCCGGTGACGACGGCGCTCGCCCGGCCGCGGGTGACCTCGGTGTTCATGAACGCCATGTTCGAGCGGTCACCGACCGGCAGGTCCGGGTCATCGAGGGTGGTCGCGGACTTGTCCACCGGCTGCGATTCGCCGGTCAGCGCCGACTCGGCGATCTGTAGCCTGACCGCCTCGATGATGCGAGCATCGGCGGGCACCGCGTCACCGGCCTCGAGTAGGACGATGTCACCGGGCACCAGCTCCGTACGCGAAATGTCTTGTTGCTTGCCGTCACGTAGCACCCTGGACCGGGCCACCGACATAGTCTGCAACGCTCGCAGGCTTTCCTCGGCGCGCGCTTCCTGTACGTAGTTGAGGGCGGTGTTGAGGCTGATCACCAGCAGGATCACCACCGGCGTCTCCCACTCGCGGGACACCACGGCACTGACGACCGCCGCCAGGATCAGCACGATCGTCATCTTGTCGGTGAGCAGCCGCAGAACCTTGCGCCAGCCCGGTTCGGAACCCGCCTCGTCGAGTCTGTTCTCCCCGTACTCCCGGCGCAACCGGGCGACGTCGTCGCCGGACAGTCCGGTACCGGCGTCGACCCTGAAGCCGCCGAGCACATCCCGGCCGTCGCGGGTGTGTGGCGGCGTGGGTTCCGGGATCATGGGTGGTGAGGTCATCGGGTCGCTCCGTCCGTGTCGTTCGGTGGTGTTCGTGTCGACGTGCCGCTCCCGTGCGCCGGGTGTTATGTCCGACTTTATCGGCGTTGCCGGTGCTCGGCCCGACGTTGTGGCCAGAGGTGGCGGGCGGTGCTGTCGCTCCCGCGCAGCCGCTGTGTCACAGTCATGTGGGATGGACCGACGGCAGACCGGAAGGACGCTTGGATGACGGGTGGGGTCGGCAACATCGTCTGGCAGTCGAGTAAGGTCCTGCGTTCGCAGCGCCCGCATCAGGGCGCGACGTTGTGGCTGACCGGACTGTCGGGTTCGGGGAAATCGTCGCTGGCGATCGAACTGGAACGCTCTCTGGTCGCCGGCGGGCATCCGGCGTACCTGATGGACGGAGATAACCTCCGGCATGGGCTGAACTCGGATCTGGGATTCTCCGACGACGACCGCCGGGAGAACATTCGCCGCACCAGTGAGGTCGCGGCGTTGTTCGCCGACTCGGGAGCCATCGCCATCGTGGGTCTGATCAGCCCGTTCTCATCCGAACGGCAGCGTGCGCGTGAGATTCACGCCGAACGGGGCCTGTCCTTTCATGAGATCTTTCTCGACACCCCGCTGACCGAATGCGAGCGCCGCGATCCCAAGGGCCTGTACGCGCGGGCGCGGCGAGGCGAGATTCCGCATTTCACCGGCATAGACTCGCCGTACGAACGGCCGCAGCACGCCGACATCGTCGTCACCCCCGCGGACGGAACACCCACGGAGGTCGCCGAGGCGATACTGCGCCGATTGGGGCTGGGACCACATCCCCGACCCGGACCGGAGCGGTAGTAGAGGAGAATCTGTGTCACCGGAGGTTGTCGACGACAGGGCGCTGGCGGGCGAACTCGCCGCCGCCGCGGGCCGGTTGCTGCTGGAGGTGCGTTCGGGCAGCGGGCTGGCGGGAAAGGAACTCGGTGACGCGGGCGACCTGCGGTCCAACGACTTCCTGCTCGCCCGACTGGCCGCCGACCGCCCCGGCGATCTCGTCCTGTCGGAGGAATCCGCGGACGACAAGCGCAGGTTGGCGGCGTCGCGGGTGTGGATCGTCGACCCGCTCGACGGAACCCGCGAGTATCGCGCGCCCGGGCACTCGGACTGGGCGGTGCATGTGGCGTTGTGGTCGGCGGGTGAACTGATCGCCGGCGCGGTGGCGTTGCCGGCGCTGGAGGTCACCTACGTCGACGACGGCATCCCGATACCGGTGACAGCAGGTCTGCTGCCATCACCGGACGACGACCGTCCTCGTGTGGTGGTCAGCGGCTCCCGTCCGCCGGTGTTCTCCGACGCCGTGGCCGAGGCCGTCGGCGGTGTGCTCACCCCGCTCGGTTCGGCCGGGGCCAAGGCGATGGCGGTGGTGCGCGGTGAGGCCGCCGCCTATGTGCACGCCGGTGGCCAGTACGAGTGGGATTCGGCGGCGCCGGTGGCGGTCGCGCGGGCGCACGGGTTGTGGTGCGGCCGCATCGACGGTTCGCCGCTGGTCTACAACAACGACGACACCTATCTGCCGGACCTGATCATCTGCCGCCCCGAACTCGTCGACACGATAGTCGGGGTCACCCGCGCGCACGCCTGATCCGGGGCGGCGGTGACGGCAGGCCACCGAACAGGGCGGTCACGGCCGCTGGTCGAACACAAGCCCCGGCCCGATCCGGACGATGGCCTGACCCACCACGCCGGACGGTCAGGCCCTTCCGGTGAGCTGCGTCAGCGCGGCGCGGATGTCGGCGGCGTCGATGCGCATGAGGTCGTCGTGGGTGAGGGTACCCAGGTCGTCCCGACCGGACAGCCGGAATTCGCGCTCCTCCTCGGCGGATTCGATCACGTTGCGGATGAACCGGCCGTTGCCGGCGATATCGATGCCCCGGCGCATCCCCGATGAGGTCGGCCGGAAAGCAGAACACAGTGCGGCGCAGCTTCGTTCGAGTTCGACCAGGGCGTCGGGGGTGAGGGTGGAATCGCGCCCGGCGGCGATATGCGAGCCGATATCGGTCAGTTCGGTCGGGGAGTACGAGGAGAATCGGATGCGCCGGGAGAACCGGGATGCGAGACCGTCGTTGGCGGCGAGGAAGCGGTCGATCTCGTCGTCGTAACCGGCGATGATCACCACCAGCCGGTCGCGGTCGTTCTCCATCCGTGCCAGCAATGTGTCCACGGCCTCCTTGCCGAAGGCGTCACCCCCGGAGAGTCCTTCCTGGATCAGCGTGTACGCCTCGTCGATGAACAGGACACCGTCGAGGGCGGAGTCGATGACCTCCGAGGTCTTGATCGCGGTACTGCCCAGATGCTGGCCGACGAGATCGCCACGCGATACTTCGACGACCTTGTCGGACTTGATGAATCCGAGCCCGCGGTACATGGCGGCGACGATGCGGGCAACGGTGGTCTTGCCGGTTCCGGGTGGGCCGGTGAACGCCAGATGCAGGCTGCGCGCGGCTGTGGACAGGCCCTTGTCGGACCGTAGCCGTGCCATCGTGGCCGCCGAACGTAGCTTGGCCACCTGCAGTTTCACTTCGTCCAGGCCGATCTGCGCATCAAGTTGCCGCTGGGCGTGCTCGACCAGACCGTCGTCGGTGCCGGCCTCGGGGGTGCCGGTGGCGTCGGCGGGCGGATCGGGCGTCCACGGGTCCGCCCGGGCGTCGATGGCGGCGGCGGTGGTGATCACCAGCCGGTAGGCGGCCGAGGTCATGGCGTCGGCGGCCGGGCCGAAACCGGGGTCGCGGGCATAGGCCTGCTGAAGGTGGCTCAGTGCTTCGGCTTCATTGCCCTGCTCCCGTAGCGCCATGCCGGTGGCGAACAGTGCCTGGGTGGCCAGCGCAGGGACCGGGCCGCCGATCACATCGGCCAGCTGCCGCATCCCCTCGTCGAACATGCCGAGCTGGACGCAGGCCGTGCCCGTCATGAACCGGGCCGCGCAGCCCAGCACCGGGTCGGGTCCGCCGGTGACCGGAGTCAGCGCGGTCAGTACGTGATTCCACCGGCCGGTGGCGAACTGCAGCACCCCCCGGATCAGGTCGACGACCGGAGAATCGTCGGCGATCCGGGCCAGCACGTCGGCGGCGCCCGCGGGGTCGGCGCCCCGGATGAGCGTCGCCGCGTACGCGGCGCCCGCCTCGACGGCATCGGCGAGCGGATAGTCGATGCCGACGGTGGTGTCCCAGCGTCCGGTCAGGATCCGCTGCGGCAGCCGCAGCCTGCGCTGCTCGCGGCCGAGGGCGTCCCGGTGCCGGTAGAGGGCGGCGATCACTTCGTCGGTGTTCTCGCCGCAGGCCATTCGGCCGAGCCACGCGTCGGCCATCGTGGGATCCCATTGGCTGGCGCGGGTGAACGCGCGGGCCGCCTGTGCGCGGTCCTGTGCCGGCTCCTGGCCGTCGACGGGAATACCGAGCGAGAGAATGCCCAGGTCGAAGAGTTGCCGAGCCCTGTGCGCGGCCTGCGTCATATGTCCCCCAGTCTGCTCCCCGGATGCGCCGCGCACCCCTTCGCGGCCCCGTCACACCCTACGGGCGAACCGCCGGTCCTCACCAGAGGTCTGTCCACAGGGGGTGAGCGCACCGTCGAATCGGGTTCCGGGCCCGCAACCACTAGACTGGCGCGGGTGAGTGCACAGGTGGATACCGTCTCAGCCGCTGCCCAGTCCCCCGATCATCCGCAGCCGTTCCGCGAGCTCGGACTCAAGGACGACGAGTACGACCGGATCAAAGAGATCCTCGGTCGCCGCCCCACCGACGCCGAACTCGCGATGTACTCGGTGATGTGGTCCGAACATTGCAGCTACAAATCGTCGAAGGTGCACCTGCGCTACTTCGGGGAGACCACCACCGACGAGATGCGGGCGTCGATGCTCGCCGGAATCGGCGAGAACGCCGGCGTCGTCGATGTCGGTGACGGCTGGGCTGTCACCTTCAAGGTCGAGTCGCACAATCACCCGAGCTACGTCGAGCCCTACCAGGGTGCGGCCACCGGTGTGGGTGGCATCGTCCGCGACATCATGGCGATGGGCGCTCGGCCGATCGCGGTGATGGATCAGTTGCGCTTCGGTGCCGCCGATGCCCCCGACACCCGGCGCGTCGTCGACGGTGTGGTGCGCGGCGTGGGTGGTTACGGCAACTCCCTGGGTCTGCCCAACGTGGGCGGTGAGACGGTGTTCGACGCCTCCTACGCCGGTAATCCACTGGTCAACGCATTGTGTGCGGGGGTGCTGCGGACCGAGGATCTGCACCTGGCGTTCGCCTCGGGTGCGGGCAACAAGATCATCCTGTTCGGTGCGCGTACCGGCCTCGACGGCATCGGCGGTGTGTCGGTGCTGGCCTCGGAGACCTTCGACGACACCGAGGAGGGCGGCCCCAACCGCAAGAAGCTGCCGAGCGTCCAGGTGGGTGACCCGTTCACCGAGAAAGTGCTCATCGAATGTTGCCTCGAGCTCTACCACGACGGCCTCGTGGTGGGCATCCAGGATCTCGGTGGAGCCGGATTGTCTTGCGCCACATCGGAGCTGGCGGCCGCCGGTGACGGCGGCATGCATATCGACCTGGAGAAGGTGCCGATGCGCGCCATCGGGATGACCCCGGCCGAGGTGCTCTCCAGCGAGTCGCAGGAGCGCATGTGTGCGGTTGTCACCCCCGACAACGTCGACGCTTTCCTGGCCGTGTGCAAGAAGTGGGATGTGCTGGCCACCGTGATCGGTGAGGTCACCGACGGCGACCATCTGGTGATCACCTGGCACGGCGAGACCGTCGTCGACGTCCCGCCGCGCACCGTCGCCCACGACGGCCCCGTCTACGAGCGTCCCGTCGCCAGGCCCGATTGGCAGGATGAGGTGATCGCGGCGACATCGGCCGGGCTGGCCCGGCCGTCGACCGCCGACGACCTGCGCCGAACGCTGCTGACGATGCTGGCCTCGCCCGCGCTGTGCAGCCGCAAGTTCATCACCGAGCAGTACGACCGGTACGTGCGCGGCAACACCGTGTTGGCCGAGCACGCCGATTCGGGTGTGATCCGCATCGACGAGGAGACCGGGCTCGGTATCGCGCTGGCCACCGACGCGTCGGGCCGTTACACCTACCTCGACCCGTATAGGGGTGCGCAGCTCGCGCTCGCCGAGGCCTACCGGAACGTATCGGTCACCGGCGCCACGCCGAAGGCCGTCACCAACTGCCTCAACTTCGGCTCACCCGAGGACCCGGCCGTGATGTGGCAGTTCCAGCAGGCCGTGCGCGGTCTGGCCGACGGCTGTGCCCAACTCGGTATCCCGGTGACCGGCGGCAATGTCAGCTTCTACAACCAGACCGGGTCCACCGCGATCCTGCCGACGCCGGTGGTGGGCGTGCTCGGCGTGATCGACGACGTGCGTCGGCGCGTCCCCACCGGATTCGGCACCGAACCGGGCGAGACGCTGATCCTGCTCGGTGACACCCGCGACGAGTTCGACGGCTCGATCTGGGCGCAGGTCGACCACGATCATCTCGGTGGCGTGCCGCCGCAGGTCGACTTCGAACGGGAGCGGCTGCTGTCGCAGATCCTGGTCGCCGGTTCGCGAGACGGTCTGATCTCGGCCGCTCACGACCTGTCCGAGGGCGGTCTCATCCAGGCTGTGGTGGAGTCGGCGCTCGCCGGAGAGACCGGGGCCCGGATCCTGCTGCCGGAGGGTGCCGATCCGTTCGTCTGGTTGTTCTCCGAATCCGCCGGCCGTGTCCTGGTCGCCGTTCCGCGTACCGAGGAGTCGCGCTTCTGCGGCATGCTCGACGCCCGGCAGATGCCGTGGACGCGCATCGGCGTCGTCGATCAGGGCAGCGACTCGGTCGAGGTTCAGGACCAGTTCTCGGTCACCCTCGCCGAACTCCGTGAGGTTCACGAGGGCACCCTGCCCAGACTCTTCGGCTGACCCCAGGAGCTTTCACGAGCCCGGTGAGACGACACCGTCGTCTCACCGGGCTCGTGCGTTTTTGGGTGACCGATCGGTGTTGCCGGTCGGCTCTTTCTGTCAGAATGCTGCCGGTCTTCTGTGAATGCGTTGCCGTGGGCTCGATGTGGGCAATTGCGGCGATAGCATCATCGCAGTATCGGCGACGCGGCGACGGGGCAACTGCGCGCTCATCGTGAATCAGGTGAGTATGAAAAAGATTCTGGTCATGACGCTGGAACAAGGAACCAACTACGGAGGGATTCTCCAGGCATACGCATTGCAGAAGGTGCTCGTCGATCTGGGCCATGAGCCCGAGACCAGCTGTAGCGCAGGCGTATTACATCGCCGGTTGATCAAGGCGATACCGGCTTCGAAATGGTTGTACGCCAAGATGACCGGCAATGTCCGAATCAACAATCGGGCCGCCGCAACATATACCGGGAAATTTGTTTCGGAGAAGATGACCACGGTGACGTTCGCCGAGGCCAAGAGGCGGGTCCGCGCAGGCCATTACGACGCGTGCGTGGTCGGCAGTGATCAGGTGTGGCGCAGCGCCTATGCTCATGTGCCGCACTATCTGCTGAGTTTCGTTCCGCCCGAGGTGCCACGGATCTCGTATGCGGCGTCGTTCGGGCGAGAAGGCCTCGACGAGTACCGGAGCGGTCTCGTCGTGAGATCGAGGACGCTGGCCCGCCGCTTCTCCGCGATCTCGGTTCGCGAGGACAGCGGGGTGCAGGTGGTGCGCTCGTACTGGGGTCTGCCCGCCGAACATCATGTCGACCCGACGATGCTTCTCGACGCGCGGCACTACGCGGCACTGGTGGCCGCCGACGACTCGGTCCCCGAAGGCTCTGCCGGCGAACTGTTCTCCTATATTCTCGATGCCAACCCGGACACACGCCGGATCATCGAGGCCGTCGCGGCGCGCACCGGTCTCACACCGTTCACCGTCATCGACGCGGACGGGAACAACGGCCGTCCGATGCCCTCGGTGACGCGGTGGATCAAGGGTTTCATCGACGCCCGGTTCGTGGTGACCGACTCCTTCCACGGCACTGTCTTCGCCATCATCTTCAACAGGCCGTTCATCGCCGTGGGCAACCGGGAGCGCGGCGTGGCCAGGTTCGGGTCGCTGCTGCGCACAGTCGGACTCGGTGACCGGCTGGTCGCGACCATCGACGATGTGACCGATGGCCTCATCGTCGGGCACATCGACTGGGCCGCGGTCAACCGGACGATCGCCGACGAACGGGAGTCCGCGCGCGAATACCTGCGCAGGAACCTGAACTGATCGGGTCTGTGGTGCTTGAGCACCCCTGGGCTCCCGAGCACCTCCGGCGTTGCGGATACCGATGCGCGGCGGTCAGTCCGGGCGGGAGAATCGGGCGACGAGGCGTTCGGGGTCGTCAGTGGTGATCTGATCGGCCCGGAGCGCGAGCAGCCGGTTGATGGTGCGCCGGGAGAACAGGTTGACCCGGCGCACGGTGTAGGCGTCGACGGTGCGACCGGCGCCGTGGAAGGCGCCGATGATGTCGTAGCCCCGGTCATCGGCGCGCAGCACCAGTTTCTTGTCGAGATAGATCATCTCCGCATTGGGGGACGCGGCGGCGGCGTCGTCGACGAATCGGCCGAAGTCGCCTGAGTCGAGTACCCGCGAGACGGCACCGCCGTGGCAGGGGTCGTAGCCGATGCGGATTCCCGGTGCGGCGGCGGTGAGTTCGCGCACCGCCACTGCGTCCCCGCACGAGAGGATCAGGTGCCCGGCGATGGGGGCGACAGCATCGGCGAAGGTCCGTAGCGCTCTGTCGTCGAGGGCGTCGGCGGATTCCTTGAAGTCCAGTTGCAGCAGCGCGTCGGCGTGAACGGTGCCCCCGCGCAGGGTGTCGGCGAGATCCTCCAGCAGCAGCACGGGTTCGTCGATGCGCCGACGCCGGTTGTCCACCAGCGACATGGCGCGCAACTGGTCGGCGCCCAGCGACCGGACGTGCCCGGACCCGGTGGTGGCACGGGTCACGTCCAGGTCGTGCAACACCGCGAAACCACGGTCGGCGTGTACGACGAGGTCGATCTCCACACTTGCCCCGACCGCCATACCCTCCCGGATCCGGGTGCTGGTGAAGACCGGGTCGGCGGCCCGGCGACGAGCGCGGTGCCACTTGATCCGGGTAGTGTGGCCGTCCCGGACCACGGCTGTCGGAGCAGTGGTGATCGGCGCGTTCACCTGTGCCAGCGTAGCCGTGCGCGCTCGGGTCCGGAGTGCGCACGGCCCGGTGTTCACCGCGACGTGTTCACCGCGTCGGGTTCACCGTGATGGCAGACCGCGTTCGGTGAGCTGATCGCGCAGCTTGTCCCGGCCGTGTAGTGATTCGACCGTGCCCAGACGGGTCAGTACGCGGCCGCTCCAGGTGCCGTCGAGGCCGTATCGCCTGTTGTAGTCGGCCAGCAACTCGTCGTAACCGGCGATGCGGGCGTCGGCGGCGTCGGCGTCGTACCGTTCGTGGTGCAGCACCGCCTCCTGCGGCAGCCGCGGCTTGATACCGGCGTTCTCCGTCGGATCCGGAACTCCGACGGCCAGGCCGAAGGTGGCGATGGTATGGGGTGGCAGGCCCAGTTCGTCGGCCACTTCCAGCGGCTTGTTGCGGAGTGCTCCCACGAAAACCACACCCAGGCCCAGGGATTCGGCGGCGACCACGGCGTTCTGGGCGGCCAGGGCGGTGTCGACGAAACCTATGATGGTGGTTTCCAGGTAGTCCGCACCGTCGAGGGGGGCGTTCTCGCGTTCGGCGATGCGCCGGGCCCGGCCGAGGTCGGCCACCCACACCAGGAACAGTCCGGCCTCGTTGATGAACTGCTGGTTGTTGGCCAGCGCCGCCAGCCGGGCCTTCCGCTGCGGGTCGCGCACAGCGATGACGCTCCACGGCTGCAGATTCGACGATGTCGACGCGGACTGTGCGGCCGCGACGATCGCCCGCAGTCGGGCGTCGTCGACGGGGGCGTCGAGGAACTTGCGCACCGAGCGGTGCGCAAGCTGAGCGGCGATGATGTCGCTGCTCGTGGTGAGAGTCAATGCGGCGTCGGCGTACCGGGCGGCGATGGTCATGATCACGCTCCTGGAATCATTGTGGTGATCGTCGGTCGAGGTGGCAGAAGCCGCCGGCGGACGGCCTTGCAGGGTTCCGCAGGGCCGTCCGCCGGCGCTCCAGCGGCGATCGGATGCACCGCATGCGCCCGGCGCGGGGTTCCGGTCCCGGCTCCGACAGGCCGATGGCCGAGACCTCCGGTCCGTCGGTGCCGAGTCTGCGGCGTTGTGTGATCGTCATCCGGCTCCTCTGGAGTGGGGTCGGTGTCAGGCGCCCAGAAACTGTTCGCCGGAGACGAGTTCGGATTCGCGGCCGTCGACGCCGCGCGGCACGTCGCCTTCGAGCGTGACACGGTAGAGCACCCGGTCGTGTCCGAGGTGGCCGGCGTCGGCGATGGCCAGGTGGGCGGTGGCGCGGTTATCCCAGAACGCGACACTGCCGGGGGCCCAACGGAACCGGACGGTGTACTCGGTACGGGTGGCCTCGCGCCACAACAGCTTCAGGATCTCCTCACTCTGCTCCGGGGAGAAGCCGCGGATCTCGCGCGGGCCGCGGGTGAATCCGGGACTGACGAACAGGGCCCGCTCGCCGGTTTCCGGGTGCACCCGGACCGCCGGGTGGTAGGCGACGAGGTTGGCTTCGGCGATCTTGCGGGCCCGTTGGCTGCCCTCGGCCGCGCGGGCCGCGAACTGGTGCCGGATGTCGATCCGGTCGGCGAGCTCGCGCAGTTCCTTGGGCAGACCCTCGTATGCGGCGACGAGGTTGGTCCACGCGGTGTCACCGCCGTAGGGCGGCAGGATGTCGGACCGCAGGATCGACGCGGCGGGCGGGTTGACCAGCGCGGTCACATCGGTGTGCCAGCTGTGGTCGTAGGAGGTCCGCGTGCGGCCCAGGTTCTGGGTGTAGCGGCGGCTGTCGATCGGCAGGATCTCCGGGAAGCCCTCCGGCGGGTTCTCCTCATGCGGGTGGGCGGGTGTGACCTTGCCGAACCGGCGTGCGAACGTGACCTGTTCGGCGTGTCCGATCTGCTGATCGCGGAAGAAGATCACCTTGTAGCGGTGCAGGGCGTCGCGGATCTCCTTGACCGTGTTCTGGTCCAGGTCGTCGCGCAGGTCGACGCCGCCGATCTCGGCGCCGATGTACCCCGCCGACGGTGCGATCTCCAGTGTTCCGGTGCGGGCGGGTGCTTCGTGTACTGCGGTCATGGGCTGTGTCCTTATCTCTTGTTGTTCGGTTGAATCCCGTGCGGTCACATCGATTGTGGGAGTTCCGGTCACCCGGCCAGGGACGCCGCCGTGTCCGCCTCGGGCAGCGGTATGCCGAAACGTCCACGGAGCGTGGGGGCCTCGTATTCGTGGCGGAACAGGCCACGACGCCGCAAGATGGGCACCACCTCGTCGACGAAGATCTCCAGGCCGTCGGGAAAGCGGTCGGGCATGAGGTTGAATCCATCCGCGGCGCCCGAGTTCCACCAGTGTCCGATGGTGTCGGCGACCTGCTCGGGCGAGCCGACGATCTTGCGGTGCCCGAACCCGCCGCCGAGCCGGCCCAGCAATCGCCGGACCGTCAGCTGCTCGTCGGCGGCGAGCCGGATGACCGATTCGCGGAACCCGAGGGAGCCGGTGAACAGGCTCGGGTCGACGGGGCCGTCGATCACGGACTTCGGCAGTGGCGCATCGAGGTCGATGGAGTTCAGGTCGATGCCGAGGGTGGCGGAGAAGCGTGCCGCCGCATGGCCGGACGGCGTCTGTGAGGCGGACTCCTCATCGCGTGCGCGGGCCTGTGCCTCGGTGCTGCCGATGACCGTGATCAGTCCCGGCAGGATCCGGACGTGTTCGGGGTTGCGCCCGGATCTGGTCGCCACCGACTTCACGTGCTGGTAGTGCGCGATGCCGGCCTGCAAGCTCAGTTCGGCGGAGAACACCGTGTGTGCCTGCCGCCCGGCGAGCTCGCGGCCCGCCGGCGATCCACCCGCCTGGACCAGCAGCGGCTGTCCCTGCGCCGACGGCGGAACGGGGAGTTGCCCTGCGATGGTGAAGAACTCGCCGTCGAACCGGGTGGCGGTCCCGGTGCGGGCCGAGGCCCACAGGTCGTTCACCGCGTCGACGAACTCGGCGGCCCGGCGGTAGCGGGTGTTGCGGTCGGGGAGTTCGGTGAGACCGAAGTTTCCGGCGATGTCCTCGGCGTAGGTGGTCACCACATTCCAGGCCGCCCGCCCGCCCGACACGTAGTCGAGTGAGGCGATGCGGTACGCGAGTTCCCACGGGTCGTTGAACGTGGTCGACAGGGTGCCGATCAGTCCGATGTTGTCGGTGGCGGCGGCCACCGCACCCAGGATGGTGGTCGGTTCCAGCGCCCGCCCGGGTTTGTGGCGCGGATCCTCACGCAGGCCGGGGCCGTCGGCGAGGAAGAACGCGTCGAGCGTGCCGCGTTCGGCGATCCGTCCGACCTCGGCGAAGTACTCGGTGTCGACGAATGCCAGCGGGTGCAGGTCCGCCGAGCGCCAGGCGTCGTGGGTGATGCCCACGTCGAGGACGTTGACGTTGAGGATCACATGTCCGGGACGGCGGTCCGCGGAGCGGCTGCTGTCGGAACCGGTGGACGGGGAACGGTCAGGCACGGGACACCTCCGGGCTGGTTGCGGTGGGGAAGACGGACCGGCCGACCGGGCGCGGATCGGGGAGTGCCAGACCCAGGGCCGCCCGCAGGGATACCGGTTCGGTTGTGTGTTCGGCGATCGCGGGCAGGCCGGCGAGCAGTTCGTCGAGTTCGCTCGGCCGACCGGGCGGATGCACCACGATGCCGTCGCCGCCGGTGTTCACCGGTACCACGACGTCGGCGATTGCGGCCAGTTCTCGTGTAGTCGATTCGGTTGCCGCAGCGGCGGAGACGAACACCGGCGGCCACACCTGCGGGCTGGACGGCACCTGGAACGGGCCCGCGATGTCGTACGCGCCACGGTGATCGATCGCCACGATCCGGTCGGATTCGGCGAACACCCCGGTGTTCGGGTCGGCGATGATGGCGTCGGCGGGGTAGCTGCGCCACAGATCGCGGATCGCGGTCACCGCGTCGGCGGCCGCGACGCCCTGATCGGCCCGCGTCCACGGGTTGCCGGCGGTGGCCGCATGGTCGGCGGCGGCGATCGCGAGCCCGGCGCGTCCCCCGGTGGCGTGATCGACCCCGGCCACCCGTCGGGCCAGGTTGTACGGATGATCGCGCCCGGCGGCGGCCGCGATCACCAGTCCGACCCGGTGGGTGTGGGCCGCGAGGGTGATGGCGGCGACGCTCGGGTCGAGGCCGGCCTCGACCCGGGAGCCGGCCGACGACTGCTCGAGCAGGTCGGAGCCCAGGATCACCGCGTGCGCCGCCGCATCCAGGCGGCGGCCCAGCAGGGCGACGCGGTCCCGAGGCCGGTCCGGGCCGAGGACCTGCGCCAACAGTGGCCGGGTGAGTGCGATCAGCACGATCGGTGGACCGGGGACAGGTGGTTCGGACATGCGTTTGAGAATCGTCCGGACCACCGGGAAGAAACAGGTAAGCGCGCTACGTGATCGGAAAAGACGAGATGGCGGGTTCCCGGCCAGCGAGACATCGCCTCGACGTTCCGTTCGGCCGCTACATAGCGTGCGGCGCAACCAGGTGTGAAGGGCGAAAGGAAGATTCATGACCGTGCAGGATGTGCTCGACGAGCTTCGCGACGTACCGGGGACGGGGGCGACCATTCCCGTGGTGAGCCCGGTGACCGAGGAACTCATCACCGAGTTCACCGATGCCGGACCGGATGCGGTGAACGCCGCGGTGGCCAGAGCCAAGGAGACCGCGGATTCGCGGGTGTGGGCGGGCAAGGCAGATTACGAGCGGGCCCGGGTGCTCTGGAAGGTCGCCGACCTGATCGAGGAGAACGCACCGCTGCTGGCCGAGTTGGAGTCGCTCAACACCGGTATCCCGTCGTTCCAGGCCGAGACCATCACCAAGGTCGGCGCCGAGTGGTTCCGCTACTACGCCGGCTGGTGCACCAAGGTGTCGGGTATCGCCCGCGACGTGAACACCGGCGGTCTGATGGGCATCGAGTCCCACATGCACGCCTACACGATGAAGGAGCCGTACGGTGTTGTGGGCCTGATCTTCCCGTGGAACGGACCGGTCTTCAACTACTGCGCCAAGCTCGCGCCCGCGCTGGCCGCCGGCTCCAGCACCGTGGTCAAGCCGGCCGAGGAGACGCCGCTGTCCGCGCTCGTGTTCGACCGCATCCTGCGCGAGGCCGGTATCCCCGACGGCGTGGTCAACATGGTCAACGGCTACGGCCATACCGTAGGTGCCCAGATCACCGCACACCCCGATGTGGAGAAGGTCGCGTTCACCGGTTCCACCGAGGTGGGCCGGGAGATCGTCAAAGCCTCCGCGGCGAGCAATCTCAACAAGGTCACCCTCGAACTCGGCGGCAAGTCGCCGGTGCTCATCTTCGATGACGCCGATCTGGAGAAGGCCATCATGATGGCCGGAATCAGCTGCTTCCTGCATTCGGGTCAGGTGTGCATGCTCGGTTCCCGCATCTTCGCCCAGCGTGGCGTGTACGAGCAGGTCGTGGAGGGCGTCGCCAACATCGCCAACACCGTCAAGCTCGGCGGACCCGACGAGGAGGGCGCGATGATCGCGCCGATCATCAGCCAGCGCCAGCTCGACCGGGTGATGGGTTACATCGATCAGGGCCGTGCCGACGGCGTTGAATACGTCACCGGCGGACATCGGGTGGACCGCACCGGGTACTTCGTGCATCCCACCGTCGCCACCAACCTGGACTCCACCAACCGCCTCTACCGCGAGGAGATCTTCGGCCCGGTGGTCACCATCCTCCCGTTCGACGACGAGGACGAGGCCGCGGCGCTGGCCAACGACAGCGACTACGGTCTCGCCGGCACCATCTGGACCAAGGATGTCGGCCGTGCGCACCGGATGGCCAAGCGGCTGCAGGCCGGCACCGTCGGCATCAACTGCCAGCTGCAGTTCGATCATTCGATGCCGTTCGGCGGTTACAAGCAGTCCGGTTGGGGCCATGAGGCCGGCCAGGAAGGCATCGAGATCTACCTCAAGCAGAAGACCATCTGGGCGCAGATGTAGCGATGGACTTCGCACTCAGCACAGAGCAACTCGATCTCGCCGACGCCGAGCGGGCGTGGCTGGCCAAACACGATCCGATCCTGCACCGGCGGGCGAGTATCGACGACGGCCCGGCCCGGATTCCCGCCGACGCCCGTAAACATGTCGTGGAGTCGGGACTGGCGGGTCTGCTCACCGAGGCCGCCGGCGGAACCAATGTCGACCTGCTCGTGCTCGCCGAAGAGCACGGGCGGGCGGGCAGCGCGGTTCCGCTCGCGGAGATAGCCATCGCCGCAGCGGTTCTGGAACGGATCGGGCATCCGGCGGCCGCCGAGGCGGGCGCCGGCGAAGTGATCGTCATCCCCGTCGCGTCCGCGGGCTCCCTCGACGTGCGGGTGGCCGGAGATACCTTGCAGATCTCCGGAACAACAACGCCGGCAACAGGTCTGGTCGACGCCGACCATGTCCTGCTGCTGGCCGAGACCGATGACGGCCGCGAGGTCGCGGCCGTCATCGGTGCCGGGGACGTGTCGGTCTCGGTGGCCGACACACTCGATCTGCTGCGGTCCTGGGCCAAGGTCGATGTCGACCTGACGCTCGGGATATGGCAGTGGTCGTTCGTCCCGGCCGGCACCACCCGTGCGGTGAACGACCAGATCGCGACCTTCCGGGCGGTCGACGCACTCGGCTGCGCCGACCGATTGTTGCGTATGACCGTCGAATACGCTGGGCAGCGCACCCAATTCGGTTCTGCCATCGGTTCTTTCCAGGCGGTAAAACATCACCTGGCGAATATGGCCGTGGCGGTGGAGGCCTCGCGGGCGACACTGTGGGCCGCGGCGCTGGCCCTGGATGAGCCGGCCGGGCCGGCGCGGACGCGGGCGGTGTCCTCGGCGGTGGCGTTCGCCTGCCGCAGCGCGGCCGACGTGGGGCAGCTCGCACTGCAGGTGCACGGTGGGATCGGATTCACCTGGGAACACGACGTGCACCTGCTGATCCGGCGTATCAAGGTCGATGAACTGCTCGACGGTTCGGTCGGTGAGCATCGCCGGCGCGTCGTGCGGGCGGCCACCGGGTAGCGCGGCCGCTATCATCGCCCGTGTGTCATCTGATGCGGACCGCGTACGTAAGAGCCTGTCGGCGGGGGTGTCCGTGCGCACCCCCAAGGCCGCCGAACAGATCGCCCGGCACCTACGCGGTCTGATCGTCCGGGGCGAGACCGCACCCGGCACGATGCTCAGCTCCGAGAAAGCGTTGCTCGACGAGTTCGGTGTTTCCCGACCGACCTTGCGCGAAGCATTCCGCATCCTGGAGAACGAGGGGCTGATCGTCGTGCTCACCGGGGCGCGCGGCGGTGCCCGGGTGCAATTGCCCGATCTGGGTGTGGTGTCCCGGCAGATCGGCTACTACCTGCAGGCGCAGCAGACCACGTTGCGCGACCTGCTTGAGGCCCGGGCCGAGTTCGAGCCGATCTGCGCGCGGCTGTTGGCCGAACGTCGATCGGATGACACCCTCCGCGAGTTGGACGAACTCGTCGCGTCTCTGATCGCCGACGCGGAGAAGGGTTTCGCCACCGGGGCCGAGTATGCCGCCTGGGTGCATTCGACGCGTGCGCTCCACGAACTGATCGCCGAAGGCTGCGGCAACAACACCCTCGCCGCGCAGGCGCGGTCGTTGAGCGAGATGCTGGGGGCGCATCGCCGGGTCAGTCTGCGGTCGGTGGACTACCGGCCGGGGTCTCCCGAAACCATCGCGGAGATCGTGGCCGACTACGCCCGCCTGGCCGAGAACGTGCGGTCCGGCGACGGTGGCGCCGCCGAGTCGCTGTGGCGCGAGCATCTGCGGCGCTCGACGGAGATCGTCTTCCGTGCCCAGGATCCCGACACGGTGGTCAATCTCCTGGATTGAGACACCGTCTCGACCCGGGCGCACAGGTAGGGTAATAAGTGACCCTATTGCAGAAAGAGGCGCCCGCGATGGAACAGGCAGTGGCCCCGGCGTTCGCGATCCGGAGCGATCCCGAACGTAGGATCCGCACGCCCAAGACCGCCGAGCTGGTGGCGCTCAAGCTGCGTTCGATGATCGTCTCCGGCGAGCTCAAGGACGGCGACCGCCTCCCCAACGAGGCCGAGCTGAT
The DNA here is from genome assembly GCF_025273675.1 of Gordonia pseudamarae. NCBI lineage: Bacteria > Bacillati > Actinomycetota > Actinomycetes > Mycobacteriales > Gordoniaceae > Gordonia > Gordonia pseudamarae. The sequence goes on from NZ_CP045809.1 coordinate 949,931, forward strand.
GGAGTTGTTCTCCGTGAGCAGGCAGACGCTGCGTGAGGCGATCCGGGTGCTCGAAGCCGAACGGCTCGTCGAGGTCCGGCGCGGCTCACGGTCGGGTGCCAAGGTGTGTGTGCCCGGCCCCGAGGTGGTCGCCCGTCCGGCGGCGCTCGTGCTGCAGTTGTCCGAGGCGACGGTCGCCGACGTGTACCGGGCGCTGGAGGCCATCGAACCGCCGGCCGCGCGGCTGCTCGCAGAAGAAGGCACGGACGCCGCCTTCGACCAGCTCGAACAGTTCCTCGACGAGATCCTGCCCGAGGCGTATGCGTCGGGTAGGCTCGGGTCCGCGGCGGCGCAGTTCCACCTGCGGATGGTGCAGTTGTCCGGCAGTGCCACGCTCGCCTTGATCGCCGGGATGGTCAACGAGATCCTGGAGCGCAACTACGCCGCGCTCGAACAGGAATACGGCAGCGCGGGCGCCGACAAGAACTATCGGCTGTTCGTCCGATCGCAGCGCCGGTTCATCAAGCTGCTGCGCGCCCGTGACGGCGCCGGGGCGTTCCACCACTGGCACAAGCACATGGGGGTGGCGCGCCAGTTCGTGATGCGCGGACGCGAAGACCTGCTCGTGCAGGACCTGCTCGACTGAGTGGGACCGGGGCTTTCCCGGTATCCGATTGCGGTGTACTCGTGGTCGATTGACGTGTGTCACGCAATCGTAAGGAGCCCCAATGGATCTCACCTCACCGGATCTCACCGCCCTGACCACGGTGTTGGCCGAACTCGACGAGCACGTGCTCACCATCACCCTCAACCGCCCCGAGCGGATGAACTCCTTCACCAACACGATGCGGGCCGAGTTCCGGCAGATCTGGGAGTACGCGCGTGAGACCGACGACGTGCACGTGATCGTCCTGCGCGGCGCCGGCGACCGGGCGTTCTCCACCGGCATGGACACCCGTGAGGGCACCTTCATCTCCGAGAATGTCTTCAGCCGCAGGGATCCCGGAATCGACCTGCAACCCAAGCACAACGGTTGCTGGAAGCCGCTGATCTGCGCCGTACACGGGATGGCCGCCGGCGGCGCGCTGTACTGGCTCAACGAGGCCGACATCATCGTCGCCGGCGACGACGCACAGTTCTTCGACCCGCATGTTTCCTACGGCCTGGTCGCCGCCCTCGAACCGATCGGGCTGGCCCACCGGATCCCGATCGGTGAGGTCCTGCGCATGGTCCTGCTGGGTCTGGATGAGCGGATGTCGGCGCAGCGCGCCTACGAGATCGGGTTCGTCAGCGAGATCGTCGCCCGCGAAGAGCTGTGGAAACGGGCCGACGTGCTCGCCCGCCGCATCGCCGCCAAACCCGCCGCCGCCATCCAGGGCAGTGTCCGGGCCATCTGGGAATCCAAGGACACCGGCCGCACGCAGGCACTGGCCACGGGAATGTCGTACACCTCGCTCGGCAACCCGATCGGGAAGGCGCAGGTGGTGCGTTCGCAGGTGCCCACCCGCGACTTCGAGGTCCGCTGATCTTCCGGGCCCAGTGACCGGGACACCGCGGTGCGCGGCCGGGCCCGTCCCGGCAATGTGATTCGGTGTGAAGTATGGAATGACCGGTGAGCTCGAGGAATTCCGGGCGCAGGTCCGCGACTTCGTGGAGCGTCAGGCGCCGCCCATCGCTCCGAAGGCGGGGGTCCGCAGCGCCGAGAACGCCGAAGAACTCGGCCTCCTGAAGGCTTGGACGCGGGACCTGTTCGCCGCGGGCTACTACGGCGGTTCGTGGCCGACCGAGTACGGCGGGAACGGGCCCGGACACCAGTTCGAACGCGACGTGATCCTCGGCGAGGAGATCGCTCGCCGACGGGCACCCGCTCCGGTGCAGGGTGCGGCCAATCTGGTGGCGCACGCCCTCATCGACTTCGGCACCGACGCGCAGAAGGCGGCATACCTGCCGGGGATCCGTTCCGGCGATCTCATCTTCTGCCAGCTGTTCAGCGAGCCCGGCGCGGGCAGCGACCTGGCGTCGTTGCGCACCAAGGCGATCGCGCAGGACGGCGGCGGTTTCCGGATCTCCGGGCAGAAGGTGTGGACCACCAACGGGCATTGGTCCGACTACGGCTACCTGCTGGCCCGTACCGATCCGGATGCGCCGAAGCACAAGGGCATCAGCGCGTTCATCATCGACATGAAGACGCCCGGGGTGGATGTGCGGCCGCTGCGGGAGATGACCGGCACCGCCGATTTCAACGAGGTGTTTCTCGACGACGTCGTGGTGCCGGCCGATGCGTTGATCGGCACCACGGGCGACGGATGGCGCATCGCCAACTCCAGCCTCGGCCACGAGCGGGCCGGTGTGGCGTCCAATGCCGTTCGCCTGCAACGCAACATCGACGCACTCCACGAACTCGCCGGTTCCGTGCGGCGCGGCGACGGATGTGCCATCGACGACGCCGCGGTGCGCGATCGGCTCGGGGAGCTCGCCGCATCGGTGGATGCGCTCTCGGCGTTGGTTTATGCGTCGCTGACCAGGGCATCGCGGGGCGATCAACGACCCCACGACGCACCGATGACCAAACTGATGTTCAGTGAGCTCGGCGTCGAGATCGCCGCTTTCGGGCTGGAGCTGTGCGGTGAGGCGGGGGTGGTCACCGGCGGTACGTGTGCCGTCGACAACGGTCGCTGGCAGGACGAATTCCTGTACGCCCGTGCCTACACCATCGCCGGCGGCAGCTCAGAGATCATGCGCAACATCATTGCCGAACGTGGACTCGGCCTGCCCCGCTAGCCGAGGATTCACCGAGAACGGAGAGCCCGTGACAGTAACACCCGACGTGACAGAGCAGGACGCGCCGGCCGGAATCAGGTCGGCGCTGCGTGAACTCTGGTCCGCACCCGACGATGCCCGCATGATCCAGCAGTCCGGCAGCTGGCACACCTGGGGCGAGGTGCGCGCCCTGGCCGAAGCCATCACCGGTGAACTCGACCGGATCGGGGCCGGGCAGGGTGCCCGGGTCGGCGTGGTGCTGAGCAACAGTATGCCCTCGGTTGCCGCGCTGGCCGCAATCCTGAGCACCGGCCGCACCATCGTCACCCTCAACCCGATGCAGCCCGCCGCCCGCGTGGCCCGCGACCTGGCCAACAGTGCACCCGACGTGGTCCTGGCCCCCCGCGAATCCTGGTCGGCCGCCGAGTTCCGGGATGCGGTGACCCGCCTCGCGATCTCCGGCTATTCTTTCGCCGACGCCGCGTTGATCTCCGAGACCGAGGCTCCCGTGAAGCAGGGGGCCGCGAAACCCGAAGCCGCCACCGCCGCCCGCGGCACAGTCGCGATCGAGATGTTCACCTCCGGGACCACCGGTGCGCCCAAACGTATCCCGCTGAGCTGGCGGCAACTCGATTCCACCCTCGCGGCCGTCCACGCCCGTGTGGCGCAGCCCGAACAGCGCCCGGCGCCGCTGACCGGCCGGGTCGCGCTGGTGACCCTGTCGATGGTGCATATCGGCGGCATGTGGGGTGTGCTGCAGGCGCTGTCGGAGGCGCGGCCCTTCGTGCTGCTCGAACGCTTCACCGTCGAGGGCTGGACGGCGGCGATCGAGGAACATCAGCCGCGCATCGCGAGTCTGCCTCCGGCGGCCATGCGCTCGGTGCTGAGCGCGCGGGTTCCGGCGACCCGGCTGAGCAGCCTGCGCGCGGTCACCGCGGGCACCACCTTCGTCAGCCCCGATCTGGCCGACGAGTTCATCGGCCGCTACGGCATTCCCGTGCTCATCGTGTACGGCGCCACCGAGTTCTCCGGTGCGGTGGCCGGCTGGACCAAGCCGATGCACAACGAGTGGTGGGCGCGTAAACGCGGCAGCGTGGGCCGGCCTTTCCCCGGTGTGTCGATGCGGACCGTCGACGACTCCGGCGCAGTGCTGCCCGCCGGTGAGGCCGGGCGACTCGAAGTCCGTTCGGGCCAGACGGTTTCCGGTGCCGACGGCTGGGTCCGCACCAGCGACCTCGCCCATCTCGACGACGACGGCTTCCTGTTCATCGACGGCCGCGCCGACGATGCCATCGTGCGCGGCGGATTCAAGGTGCAGCCCGAGGTGGTGGCCGACGCGCTGCGCGCCCACGAGGCGATCCTGGACGCCACCGTCTACGGTCGTGCCGACGAGCGACTCGGCCAGGTGCCGGTGGCCGTCGTCGAATGGGTACCGGGGGCGACCTCCGTCGCGGAGGCCGAGCTGAAGGAGTTTCTGCGCGGCCACCTCACCGCGTACGAGATTCCGGTGACCATTCACGGTGTCGACGCGCTGCCGCGCAGTGCCTCGCTGAAGGTGGACCGGCGCAGGCTTCTTGAGATGGTCGCCGATATCGAAGCAGCACAAGGAAATCAGGAGTAGCGACATGAATGCCGTTATCGTCGAGGCCGTCCGCACCCCGGTCGGCCGCAAAAAGGGCGTGCTCTCGGGAGTACACCCGGCCGACCTGTCCGCGACCGTGCTGCGCGGTCTTGTCGAACGCACCGGGATCGACCCCGGAGCCGTCGACGACGTGATCTGGGGATGTGTGCAGCAGGTGTCGGAGCAGGCCATCGACATCGCCCGCACCGCGGTGCTCACCGCGGGCTGGCCGGAGACCATTCCCGGTGTCACCGTGGACAGGCAGTGCGGCTCATCGCAGCAGGCGGTCAATTTCGCCGTCGCGGGCGTGATCGCCGGCCACTACGACGTGGTGGTCGCCGGTGGTGTCGAGTCGATGTCGCGGGTGCCGATGGGTTCGTCGACGACTGTCGGGCAGAGCCCGTTCTCGCAGACCTACCGCGATCGCTACGACAACGTGGTCCCCAACCAGGGGGTCGGCGCCGAGATGATCGCCGCCAAATGGGGTCTGACCCGCACCGACGTCGACGCCTACGCCGCGCGATCGCACGAGCGTGCCGCGGCCGCACAGGACGCGGGTCTGCTGGCCGAGCAGATCGTGCCGGTCACCACCCCCGGCGGCGTCGGGGCGAGCGTGGCGACGGGGGATATGACCGTCGACACCGACCAGGGCATCCGGCGCGGCACCACCGTCGACACCCTCGCCGAACTCAAGCCGGTGTTCCGCGAGGACGGGGTGATCCACGCCGGCAACGCCTCCCAGATCTCCGACGGCTCGGCGGCACTCCTGATCATGAGCGAGGAGGCGGCGGGCAGGCACGGTCTCACCCCGATCGCCCGGGTGCACACCGCGGTCGTCACCGGGGACGACCCGGTGATCATGCTGACCGGACCCATCCCCGCCACCGAGAAGGCTCTGCAACGCTCGGGCCTGTCGCTGTCGGACATCGGTGTCTTCGAGGTCAACGAGGCCTTTGCCACGGTGCCGTTGGCGTGGCAACGCGAGATCGGCGCCGACGACGCTTTGCTCAACCCGAACGGCGGCGCCATCGCGTTCGGCCATCCGCTCGGCGGATCGGGCGCCCGCATCATGACCGACATGATCACGCACATGCGGCGCAACAAGATCCGCTACGGCCTGCAGACGATGTGTGAGGGCGGCGGCCAGGCCAACGCCACCATCATCGAACTGCTCGACACCTGAACCGAGGCATCCCGCTCGGCGGGAAGTTTCGACACACCGAGCACGCGGACGAGTAATCGTCAGTGATGAACAGATGACTGTGAGGAGCCGAGATTCATGCATCAGCCGATGAAAGGTGTTCGCGTCCTTGAGGTTGCGCAGTTCACTTTCGTTCCGTCCGCGGGTGCGGTACTCGCCGACTGGGGTGCCGACGTGATCAAGATCGAACACGCCGAGAAAGGCGACGCGCAGCGAGGTCTGGTGCGGGTGCTCGGCTACGACACGGCGGGCTCGACGTTCTCCCCGATCATGGAGGGGCCCAACCGCGGCAAACGCAGCGTCGGGCTGGCCCTGGAGAAGCCCGAATCGCGGGAGGTGTTCACCGAACTCGTCGCACGCAGCGACGTGTTCCTCACCAACTTTCTGCCGGCCGCCCGCCGGAGCCTCGGTGTCACCCTTGAGGATGTGCGGGCCATCAATCCGGACATCATCTACGTGGTGGGCAGCGGGTTCGGTGCGCAGGGACCGGACGCGGAGAAGGGTGGATACGATTCGACCGCGTTCTGGGCGCGCGGCGGCAGTGCCTACGGCACGATGCCGGCGGGCTCGGACAAGGTCAGTTTCATGCCGGCCGGTGCCTACGGCGACAACATCGGCGGTCTCACGATCGCCGGGGGTATCGCGGCCGCGCTGTACGGGCGGCAGGTCACCGGCGAACCGTCGGAGATCGACGTCTCGCTGCTGTCGGTGGGGGCGTGGGCCACCCAGTTCACCGTCAACATGGCGCTGACCCGCGGCGAGGCGATGCCGCCGCCCGCCGCCGACAAACGTTCGGCGAGCGCGGCCAACCCGCTCTCCGGTGCCTACCGTACCGCCGACGGCCGCTGGATCCAGTTATCGATGCTGCAGGCGGGCCGCTATTGGCCCGAGTTCTGTTCTGCGGTCGGTCACCCGGAACTGATCGATGACGAGCGGTTCTCCACCGACGCCACCCTCACCGCCAATCATGCCGCGGCGATGGACATCATCGCCGGCATTATCGGGGCCGAGCCGCTGGACCATTGGCGTGCGTCGTTCAAGGACATTCGGGGCCAGTGGGCCGCGGTGCAGGACTCGTGGGAGATCGGCAACGACGCCGACCTCATCGCCAACGGGCGTATCGCCGACGTCATCGATGCCGAGGGTGCCGCACAGAAGTTGGTGGCCAATCCCGTCAACTTCGACAACACGCCGGTGTCGCTCACCCGCGCGCCGGGGTTCGCCGAACACACCGACGACGTGCTGCGCGACCTCGGATACGACGACGAGCGGTTGATCGAACTGAAGATCGCCGGCGCGATCACCTGAACGGAGCTCCACCATGCATGTCACCATTGATCTGGACAAGTGCGCCGGGCACGCCCGCTGCTACGCCGTGTCGCCGGAGTATTTCGACATCGACGACGACGGTTACGCGGCGAGCGCGCACGTAGAGGTGCCCGAGGGTGCCGAACAACTGGCGATAGACGCTGTGGCGGCGTGCCCCGAACGGGCGATCCAGATCTGCGAAGCCACGGCACAAGAATCGAAGAGCGCCTGAGCGCGTACCGGCCCCCAACCCCTGTCAAGGAAGTGAAACATGTCGCCTCGTGATGCGGTGATCGTCGAAGCCGTCCGTACCCCTATCGGGAAACGGAACGGTTCACTCGCCGGGGTGCACCCGGTGGACTTGTCCGCGCTGGTGCTGACCGAACTGGTACGGCGTACCGGTATTGATCCGGTGCTCGTCGACGATGTGGTGTGGGGGTGTGTCACCCAGCTCGGCGACCAGTCCAGCAACATTGCCCGGTTCGGTGTGCTGGCCGCGGGCTGGCCGCAGTCGGTGCCCGGTGTGACCATCAACCGCGCCTGCGGTTCGGGGCAGCAGGCCATCGAGTCGGCCGCGCACGCGGTGATCGCCGGCGCCTACGACATCGCCGTCGCCGGTGGTGTGGAGACAATGTCGCGGGTACCTCTCGGGGCCACCCGCGCCTCCGGCTTCCCGTACGGGCAGACGGTTCTGGACCGGTACGGTGTCGAGAAGCTCGACCAGGGCATCGGGGCCGAGCTGATCGCCGAGAAGTGGGGTCTGTCCCGCCATGCGCTCGACGAGTACGCCTCCCGGTCGCACGAGTTGGCTGCGGCCGCCATCGATGGGGTGCGTTCGAGTCGCAGATCGTGCCGGTGGAGACCGAGGACGGCCTGTTCGCCGTCGACGAGGGTGTGCGCCGGGGCACCACACCGGACAAGCTGGCCAAGCTCAAGCCGTCGTTCCGTGAGGACGGGGTGATCCACGCGGGCAACGCGTCCCAGATCTCCGACGGTGCTTCCGCGGTGCTGATCACGACCTCGGAGAAGGCCGCAGAGCTGGGCCTGACCCCGATCGCCCGGATCGTGGCGGGTTCGGTGGTCGGCGACGACCCGGTCATGATGCTCACCGGACCCATCCCCGCCACCCAGAAGTTGTTGGCCCGCACCGGACTGTCCATCGATGATATCGGTGCCGTCGAGGTGAACGAGGCGTTCGCGCCGGTGCCGCTGGCGTGGCAGATCGAGCTCGGTGCCAAGCCCGACCGGCTCAACCCGCTGGGCGGGGCGATCGCGCTCGGGCACCCACTGGGTGCCACCGGTGGCTTCCTGGCCATCAAGTTGATCAACCATATGCGCGACAAGGGAATCCGCTACGGACTCCAGGCCATCTGTGAGGGCGGCGGTACCGCCAACGCCACCCTCTACGAACTCATCGAATGACCGCCGATCCCGGCGGTCACTGATCAGAAGGGGAATCACTGTGTCACAGGGGTTTTACGAAGCCGACCACGAGGCGTTCCGGGAGGTGGTGCGGGACTTCATCGCCCGTGATGTGACCCCCAATCTGGATGTGTGGGAGGAAAACCGGGAGACCGGCCGAGCAGTCTGGAAGTCGGCCGGTGCCCTGGGGATACTCGGGCTGCGCTTCCCTTCCGAGTACGACGGCGGCGGTGCGACCGACTACCGATTCCGCTGTGTGGTCCAGGAGGAACTGGCGTGCGTGGGGGCGGCGTCGCTGGCGTCGGGTTTCTCCATCAACGAGGACATCGTCGGCTCGTATCTGATGGAGCTGGGCACTGATGCCCAGAAGCGGGCGTGGCTGCCCGGTATGGCGTCCGGCGACATCGTGACGTCGATAGCGATGTCCGAACCCGCGGCCGGCAGCGACCTGCGCGGGATGAAGACCACCGCCGTCCGCGACGGTGACGAGTGGGTCATCAACGGCGCCAAAACCTTCATCACCAGCGGATTCTCGTCGGATGTCGTGCTCACCGCGGCCCGCACCGGCGAGCAGGACGGTCGGCCGCGGCTGTCGCTGATCCTGGTACCCACCACCACCCCCGGCTTCACCCGGGGCCGCAAGCTCCGCAAGCTCGGCCTGCACGCACAGGACACCGCGGAGATCGCGTTCAGCGATGTGCGGGTACCCGCCGACAACCTCGTGGGCGACATCGGGCGTGGTTTTCATCATCTGACCGCACAGCTTCCGCTGGAACGACTGTCGATCGCCTGGCGGGCCCTGTGCGCCGCGGAGGCGGCGCTGGAGTGGACCATCCGGTACACGAGTGAGCGAAAAGCCTTCGGCACCCGCGTCATCGACTTCCAGAACACCCGCTTCCGGCTCGCCGAGCTGACCACCGAGGTGGATATCACCCGCACCTTCCTGGAGCAGAGCATCCACGCCCTCAACGAGGGCCGCTTTGATGCGACTCTCGGTGCCAAGGCCAAATGGTGGACCACCGAACTGCAGAACCGTGTCGTCGACGCCTGCCTGCAGATGCACGGCGGCTACGGCTACATGGACGAATACCCCATCTCCCGCGCCTACGCCGACGCCCGAGTTCAGACCATCGTCGGCGGCACCACCGAGATCATGAAGGAGATCATCGGCCGCGAGCTCGCCGCACGCTACCCCACATCCTGACGCCTGTTCAGCTCCGAGGACGGCGAGTATAGGGCTGGAAGTCTGATGCGGGTCGGGAGGCGATCTCGTCGAGCTTGTGCGCGAGTCCAGGTGTTACTCGGATACGGTCTTCGATTTCCGAGCGCACGACGGCCGGAGCCAACGTGATCACTCCATCATCGTTCACCGTTGCCAGGTATCGCTGATGGCGGGCAACGGTGGCAAGGCCGGCACGCTTTCGCGAGTCGAGTTCGATCAGTGTGTCTGATACGAGCGTCCCGACGTGTGGAGACGCGGCCAACAAGAACCGCCACATTCCGCGTTCAGAAATTCGTCCCGCGAACTGGATGTCGTAACAACCGGTTCGCGGGACGAATTCAATGTCGCGGGAGTGGGTCAGGAACCGAGGAGACCGATCTTCTCGGCGCCGGTGAGCTTGCCGTCCTTCACGGTGGACAGGATGAGCTGGTTGCTGCAGACGCCCTTCATGCCGGTGACGGCGGTGCCGTCGCAGGTGAAGGTGATACCCAGACCGGCCGGCAGCACAACATCGGTGGCGCCGCGGACGGCGGTGATGATGGTGTCGGGGGTGACATCACCGGTCAGGCCCGCGGTGGCGCGGATGAGCGCCAGCATGCCCTGGTATCCGGTGACCGCATAGCCGCTGGTGTCGGTCTCGGGGGAGTACTTGGCCATGATGTCGCGGTACAGCTTGCTTTCCGCATCGTCGGATTCGGTGTCGGCATTGCTGAACACCTTCACGCCCTCGATGCCGGAGTCGCCGACGGCCTTGGCGACGTCGGGGGCCACACACGGCTGCGGTGTCATGATCTGGGCGTCGGAGCCGAGCGTGCCCAGCGCTTTGAGGACCGAGGTGCACACGGTGGACTCGCCTAGGATGATCGCACCCTGCGGCTTGTGCTTGAGACCGGCGCTGACCTGCGGGGTGGCGTCGGGTGAGCCGAACGGGATGGACACGACGTTGAAGTCGATCCCGGCCGCCTTGAACGCGGGCTTGGCGATCATCTCCAGTGCGCCGAGCGCGGCCGGGTTCTCCATCGAGTAGGCGACCACCGATGTCATCTTCTGCTGGGTGGCGTAGTTGGCCATTGCCAGGGTGGCGCTGGCACCGGAGGTCCACACGAACGCCTTGTCGCCGGTCGCGTCCTCCATGCCGCCGGCCACCGAGGTGACATACGGGATCCCGGCGCGGGTGACGATCGGTGCGATCACACTGGTCATACCGGTATTGGTGACGACGACGGCGTTGACCTTCTGCTCCACCATCTGGTTGGCGCAGTTACGTGCCGACGCGGGCTCCTCCTGCTGCTTGCAGGAGACGAGTTCGATCGGCCGTCCGGCAATGCCGCCGAGGTTCTCGTTCGCGTACGTGGTGGCGGCCTCGGCGGCCTCGCGGGTTTCGGGCAGTGACACCGCCTGCCCGTCCTCGGCGCTGATCAGACCGATCTTGACGGCCGCACCGGAGGCGGCCTTGCCCGGGAACGAGCTGGAGTCGACGGACACGCTGCTGCTCGCGGCATCGTCGTCGTTGTCGTCACCACAGGCGGCGACCGTGGTGACCAGGAGCGCGGCCGCGGTGGCGGCAACAATCCGCGACATACGTCGGCGGCGGACTGCATTCATGGGGATGGTCCTTTCGGATGATGCGGGATCTGTCAATTTCCCAGGGGGACAGCATTGATACGGAAATGACGAGAAGTTACTGCTAGGAAGGTGGATTGATAGGAAGGTGATGGACAGCCGACCGGACGCGGGATCGCCGAGCCGGCACGGCCCGCCCATCAGGGCCGGACCACGATCAGAGTGCTTCGGCGATCTGGACGGGGTCGTGATCGTACGAGCCGCCGAGGTAGGCCTGCTCGATGAGTTCGGGTGCGCCGCGAAGCTTTTCGGCCGCGTCGTGCAGGACGTTGTCGCCGTGCCGCAGTACCAGCGCGGTGTCGGCGATCTCGAGCACCAATGCCACATGCTGCTCGACGATGATCACCGCGGCCTCGGAGTCGTCGGCGACCTGACGCATCACCGGCAGCAGGCGTTCAACGATCACCGGTGCCAAACCCATACTCAGCTCATCCACGACCAGCACTTTCGGGTGCTGGGCCAGTGCCCGGCCGATGGCGAGCATCTGCTGCTCGCCGCCGGACAGATCGCCGGCGTTGACGCGTAGCCGCTCACCGAGGCGTGGGAAGTAGTCGAGGACCCGGTCGCGTTCGGCGGGCCAATCCCGCCGTGACGGAACGGCCAGGCGCAGATTTTCCTCCACGGTCAGCGTGGTGAACAGTTCCCGGTTGTCGGGTACCAGTGCCAGCCCCGCTTTCGCGGTGGTGCGGGCTTGGCCCGACTTGACGGCGGTCCCGGCAACCTCCACCGAACCGCCGAGCCTCGGCAGCAACCCGGCGAGGGTGAGCAGGGCGGTGGTCTTTCCCGCGCCGTTCGGTCCGAGCAGGGCGAGGATCTCGCCCTGCGCCAGATCGAAGCTCAGATCGCGAACCACCGGGCGGCCATTGGAGTAGCCTGCCGCGAGTTCGCGGCAGGACAATACGTTGCTCATGCGGGCACTTCCTGTCCACTGTGCGCCGAACCCAGGTAGGCGCGGGTGACATCGGGATTGTTACGGACCTCGGCGGGAGTTCCGATCGCGATGCGTTTGCCGAGGTCGAGCACGACGATCCGGTCACAGACATCGAGGACCAGGTCCATGTCGTGGTCGACCATGATGATCGTGGTGCCCGCGTCCCGAATCGCCTTGAGCCGCAGACCGAGCCACGCGCTCTCGGTACTGTCGAGGCCGGCGGCGGGCTCGTCGAGCAGGACCACCCGGGGGCGTCCGGCCAGTGCCCGGGCCACCGACACGAGCTGCCGTTGTCCCTGCGACAGTTCCCGCACCGGCCGGTCGGTCACCGTGTCCAGGTGCAGCACCTCGAACAATCGCGCCATCTGCTCGTCGTCGAGCGGAGGGTTGTCGGCGCCGCGGCCGAGTGACGCGGTGGTACCGACCATGACGTTCTCGCGCACCGACAGATCCTCGTACAGGTCGATGCCCTGGAAGGTGCGGCCGAGGCCGGCGCGACTGCGCTGATGTGGATGCTTGCCGTCGAGCGATTCGCCGGCGAGGGCGACGCTGCCCTCCGCGTTGGCGAAACCGCTGATGGCGTCGATGAAGGTGGTTTTGCCGGCGCCGTTCGGGCCGATGAGGCCGATGATCTCGCCCTCGGCCACCTCGAAGCTCACATCCTCCAGTGCGGTGACACCGCCGTAGCGGACGCCGATGCCCTCGGCCGCGAGCACGACCTTTCCGGCGGACCGGTCGATCGTGGTGTCGGCGAGCAGTTCCGGGGCGCCCGTGATGTCGTCGGGTGTCAGCGATGCATGCAGGCCGTCGTCGACGGTCTCGTCGGCGTTCCTGGAGCCCAGACGTTCTCGCAGCTGATCGATCCGGTGCAGGATGTCGGCCATGATGCCCTCGGGCTGGGCGACGATGGTGACCACCAGCAGGATGCCCAGGGCCACCGAGTAGTACTCGCCGACGTTGGCGACACGGTCGAGGACGACGAACATGATGCCGCCCGCACCCATCACACCGGCCAGCATCGCGCCGGATACGCAGGTGACACCGGCCAGGTAGCAGATCGCGAACACCCCGATACCGCCGACGGCGGTGAATGCCTCGGGTACCGCCATCGTCTGCTGGTAGGCCATCATCGAACCGCCCAGACCCGCGATGAACGCACCGATCGCGAACGCGGTCAACTTGATCCGGGACACATTGATACCGGAGGCGGCCGCCGAACGCTCATTGGCACGGACGGCGAGCATCGACGCGCCGAGTCGGCTGGTGCGCAGCTTGGCCACACCGACGGCCACGATGACCAGGATTGCCAGGCAGGCGATTCCGAAGGCGATGCGCGGATAGTTCTCGCCCGCACCGATACCCAGGTCGATCCCGAACAGTGACGGGTCCTTGATGTGGGCGCCGTCGATACCGCCGTTGTACTCGTTGTTGCGGAACCAGAAGGCCTCCAGGAACACCGCCAGGCCGAGAGTGACCACGGCGACAGGCAATCCGCGGATCCGCAGGGCGGGCAGGCCGACCACCACGCCGACCACGGTGGCCACCAGGGCCGCGAGGATGGGCGCGATCGGGAACGGGATGCCAATGTCGACGGTGAACCGGCTCAGCATGAACGCGCCGACACCGCCGAGCGTCAACTGCGCCAGCGAGATCTGACCGGCGAAACCGGTGACCACCACCTGGGACAGAGCGATGATCGCAAGGGTGAAGGTCATGATGATGGCGCCGCGGTAGCTGCCCTCGGTCACGAGCATCGCGATCAGGGCGATCAGCGTCCACACGGTGCCGGTGATCAGCAGATTCTTGGGCCGCGGTGCCGCGCCGAGAGTGCTTTGGACGAGCGTTCCGCGGGTGGGCAGCGGCTTGCCGCGCAGCACGAGGAAGCCCAGGATCATCAGCAGCGGAATCAGTTCGGCCATTCCCGATTGCGGCAGCCAGTCGATCGTCGACTGCAGGTGGGTCATCTCCGACTGCAGCATGCCGATCGCCAGGCCCGCGGACACTGCCGGACCGATCGCGCTGAAGTTGCCCACCAGCGCGGCGGCCAGCGCGGGCACGATGAACAGGGTGTACGACACGGGGATGAGTGGAACGATCGGGGCGATCAGAATGCCCGACAGGCCGGCGATCATCGTCGACAACGCCCAGTTGGCATAGGCGATGCGTTCGGGTGACAGACCGGTGACCAGTGCACCGGTCTCGGTTTCGGCGGCGGCCCGGGTGGCCAGACCGAACCGGGTGAGTCGGAAGGCGGCGATCAGCGCGAGCGTGAGAACGATGATGATGCCGGCGAACCACAGGCGGTCCTGCGGAATCCTGAGGTCGCCGAACTCCACCACGCCGGTCGGCAGAATCGCTTCCACCGACACGGGGTTGGTGCCGACGCGGGCGGCGAGCAGCGATTGGACGGCCAGCATCAGCGCGATCGACGCCACGGCTTTGGCCGTGGCCGGGGCATTGCGCAGGAGCCGGAACAGCGCGAAGTAGAGGAACGCGCCGAGTGCGGCGGCGATCACCAGCGCAAGCAGCATGGCCGGAACCAGCGCGATCTCGCCGCCGAGGTCGATTGTCTTGGGAAGTCCGGGAATCGGAATGAGTAGTTCACCCTGGCGCAGGAACGCGAACGTGTAGGCGATGTACAGGGCAATCGCTCCGGTCGCGAAATTCACCACCCCGGAACTGCGGTAGGTCATGACCAGCGCAAGGGCCAGTGCCGCATACACGGCGCCGTTGCCCAAGCCCAGCAACAAGAACTGAACGTCTTGTGTCATCGTGAAAGCCTTTGATCTCGTTCGTTGATCCTGGTCAGGATGCGGGAGGCGGCGGCCCGGGAGCCGGGCCGCCGCCCGTCGCTGTTACGTGGGGGCCACTGCCGCGGCCACGGGTCGTGGCGGTGACACCCCGGTCGACTACTTGGGTGCCACCTGGCCACCGGTGAGCTTGCCGTCCTCGATGACCGCGAGGATGGAACCACTGCTGCACACCGACTTCAGCATCGGGTTGGCGGTGCCGTCGCAGGTGAAGGTGAGTCCGCCACCGGCCGGCAGGACGACGTCCTTGGCGGACCTGATGGCCGTGGCCACGGCTTCCGGAGAGGTGTCCTCGCCCAGGTCGGTGGTGGCGCGGACAAGCCCGAGCACACCCTGGTAACCGACGTAGGCGTAGCCGCTGGTGTCGGTGCCGGGACGGTACTTGTCGACGACGGCGTGGTACAGCCGCGCCTCGTCGTCGTCGCCGGTGGTCTGTGCGGCGGTGAAGATCTTGGTGCCGTTGATGCTGTCACCCACCGCCGAGACGACGTTCGGGGTGGCGCAGGCCTGGATGCCGAGCTTCTGGCCCTGGTATCCAACGGTGCCCAGCGCCTTGAGTGTGGATGTGCACGAGGTGGTTTCGCCGACGATCACGACCGCCTCGGGATCGCCGGAGATCCCGGCGCTCACCTGCGGGGTGGCGTCCGGGGTGCCCGGCGGGATGGCCACGATGTTCAGTGTGACGCCCGCGGCCTGGAAGTAGGGGGTGCCCATCATCTTCAGGCCGTTGACCGCGGCCGGGACGTCGATGGTGAAGGCGGTGACGTTCTTGAAGCCGTTGGTCTTGGCGTAGGCGGCCATCGACTCGAGAGCCGACGGGAAGCCGCCGCTCCACATGAACGAGTAGGGGTTGGTCAGTTCCTGCGTGCTCTGTCCTGCGGTCGCCACGTAGGGGATCTTGGCGCCGGCGATGATCGGCACCATCACATCGCCCAGGCCGGTGGTGGTGATGACCACGGCCGAGACCTTCTGCTCCACCATGCGGTTGGCGCAGTCGCGGGCCGAGGTCGGCTCCTCGGCCTGCTTGCAGATCACCAGCTCGATCTTGTGTCCGCCCATGCCGTTCAGGTGCTCGTTGGCGTACTGCGCCGCGGCCTCCGCGGCCTGGCGGTTCTCCGGCGCCGAGATGGCCTGGCCGCCCTCGTTGTTGATCAGCCCGATCTTGATGGTGCTGCCCGCGGCGGCGTTGCCGGGGAAGGCGCCGTCGGGTGCGGAGACCGACGTGCCGGCGTCATCGCTGCCGTTGTCGTCGTCGCCGCACGCGGCGAGCGCGGGAACGGCGAGCAGTGCCGACGCCGCCAGCAGGGTCGCGGCCCGGAGGGTGGTACGGCGGGGACGCCGGAGGGTCTTCATAGTGGCTCCTTGTGTTTCGGCGTGGGATCGGTGTGCGGAGTGGGATCGCTGTGAGCGGTGAGATCGCATACTAGGTGCGTGATGATCACGGAGTTTCGTGATGCGGCACCTTGGCATGGGATACGCCCGCCCCTAGGCGAATTGTGCAAGTTGTACCCGGTGACCGACGCCACAATTGTGGTCTGTCCCACTGATTCGGACAACGGGGCGGTCGTCCGAGAACGCGCACTATGTTAGATAGTTAGCCGCGGGCGTAGAACCGGGTGTTTGTGTTCGCCGAACAAGGAGATGTCGATGCTCACCACACGGTTCACAGAGCTGTTCGGAGTGGAGCATCCCGTCGTGCAGGGCGGGATGATGTTCGTCGGCCGGGCGGAGGTCGCTGCCGCAGTGTCGAACGCGGGAGGCCTGGGCATCATCACGGCCCTCACCCAGCCCACCCCCGACGATCTGGCCGCCGAGATCGCACGTTGCCAGGCTCTCACCGACCGGCCCTTCGGTGTCAACCTGACCCTGACGCTCTCGATCAATCCGCCCCCGTTCGCCGAGTACCGGCAGGTCATCATCGACTCCGGGGTGCCGATCGTCGAGACGGCAGGCTCGGATCCGACGGCGCACATCGAGCACTTCAAGGAACACGGCATCACGGTGATCCACAAGTGCACCAGCGTCGCGCACGCCCTCAAAGCCGAACGGATCGGCGCCGACGCGGTGAGCATCGACGGGTTCGAGTGCGCCGGACATCCCGGTGAGGACGACATCCCGGGCCTGATCCTCATCCCGGCCACCGCCGACCAGCTGACCATCCCGTTCGTGGCCTCCGGTGGTTTCGCCGACGGCCGTGGGCTGGCGGCGGCGCTGTCGCTGGGTGCGGACGGCATCAACATGGGCACCCGCTTCATGTGCACGCAGGAGAGCCCGATCCACGACGACATCAAACAGATCATCGTCGGCGCGTCGGAGAAGGACACCCGGCTCATCATGCGCCAGTTGCGCAACAGCATGCGCGTGGCCAAGAACACCGTCAGCGACGAGGTCATCGAGATCCTCGCGGCCGGTGGACGATTCAAGGACATCAAAGATCTCGTCGCCGGGGTGCGCGGGCGGCGGGTGTTCGCCGAGGGCGATCCGGAGCTCGGGGTGTGGACCGTCGGACTTTCGCAGGGCCTCATCCACGACGTCCCGTCGGCCGGTGAGGTGGTGCGCCGGGTCGTCGCCGACGCCGAGGCCGTGATCGCCGGACTCGGTCGCCGGATAATCTCCGAACCGGCCATGGCATCGGTCGCCGCGACGAACGGGGCGGCCCGGTGATGACCGCGCCCACCGCCACGGACGACGCGCCCGTGCTGCTCGCCGAGCTCTACGATCACGTTCTGGTGCTCACCCTCAACCGGCCCGACCGGCGCAACGCGATCAACCGGGCGATGCGCAAGGAGCTCAAACGGCAACTGTGGCGCGCGGACTCCGACGACGGCATCCACGCCGTCGTCATCACCGGGGCCGGCTCGTCGTTCTCGTCCGGGGTGGACCTGCCCGAGGCGCTGTCCGGACCGTCACCGCGCACCGAGGGGCCGACGCCGACACAGGTGCTGCGTGCGATCTCCAAACCGGTGATCGCGGCCGTGAACGGACCCTGCTACACCGGCGGGTTCGAGCTGGCGGTCAACTGCTCGTTCATCATCGCCTCCGACCAGGCGGTGTTCGCCGATACCCACGCCCAGATCGGGTTGCTCAACGGATGGGGCGGCAGCGCGCTGCTGCCCCGGACGGTCGGTTCGGCGGCCGCCATCCAGATCATCCTCAGCGGTGAACCGATCGACGCGGCGACCGCCGAACGCATCGGACTGGCCAACGAGGTGGTGCCGCACGAGGGGCATATGGAGCGGACGATGGCCGTCGCGCATACGATCGCCGGCGGACACCCGGGCGCGGTGCAGCGGATGCTGCGCCTGCTCAAGGACGGTGCCGGCACCTCGGTCACCCACGCGCTCGCCCTCGAGGAGGAAGCGCGCGTGACGTTCCGCACCAGCGACGCAGACGTCGGCGCACGCTACGGCAAACGGCGCGCCGCGCCCGCCGGGTCCTAGCGCCGCACGAATGTCCTAGCGCCGCACAAACGTTCTAGTGCCGCACAAACGTTCTAGCGCCGCACAAACAGGGGAGAAACTGCTGTGACCATCGAAAGTCCCGCCGCCACCGCATTGCCCACCCAGGGCGGCAGTGACTGGCGTGAGCGGCTCACCGCCCTGCTGGCCGACTACCGGGCCCGGCCGCGGCCAGGCACCTCGAAAGAGCGCCGGCAGGCGGCCCTGGATTGGCAATCCGAGCTCGTCGACGCCGCTCTGGCGGCACCGGCGTGGCCGCGGTCGGTCGGCGGAATGGAACTACCGCTGGCCGAGCAACTCGACTACTACCGGATGATGACCGCGGCAGGTGCGCCGCGGCACCCTTTCACGATGTCGTTCATCGTGGCGCCCACCCTGATCGTGCACGGCACCGACGCCCAGCGGCAACGCTTCCTCGAGCCGTTGCTTCGTGGCAAAGAGGGCTGGTGCCAGGGCTTCTCGGAGCCGGGGGCGGGCAGCGACATCGCCTCGCTGAACACTCGCGCCGTCCGGGACGGCGACGTGTACCGGGTCACCGGCCAGAAGATCTGGACCACGCTGGCGCACCGTGCGGACTGGATCTTCGCGCTCGTGCGCACCGGACCGGCAGGCCGGTCCACGTCGGGCATCACCTACCTGCTGATCGACATGCGCACCCCGGGCATCGAGGTGCGGCCGCTGCGCGACATCGCCGGCGGCCATCACTTCGCCGAGGTCTTCTTCGATGACGTCGAGGTGCCGGTGGCCAACCGGGTCGGCGCCGAAGGCGAGGGCTGGGCCATCATGCGCACCTCGCTCGGCCACGAGCGGGCCACCGCAGCGCTTGCCGACGAGTTCAAGTACCGCAAGACCGTCGACCAGGTGTTTCGCCTGGCCGACGACCTGGGCTACCGCGAGGACCCGCACGTCCGGCAGGAACTGGCACGGCTGGAAGCAGACGTGCGCACCATCGTGTCCAACAGCGCACGGGCGCTGGACGCGGCACTGCGACAAGAAGACCCGATGGGGGTCTCCTCGATCAACCGACTGGTCAAGTCGGAGTTCGAGCAGCGCCTGCAGCGCCTGGCGCTGCGGCTCGGCGGCTCCGGCGCGATGTTGGGCAGCCGATCGGACGGTGCCGTCGACGGCGGTCGCTGGACCTACGGGTACCTGATGTCGCGGGCGGCCACCATCGGGGCGGGCACCGCGGAGATTCAACGCAACACCATCGCCGAATCGGTATTGGGATTGCCCTCGCATCGTGGTGAAGGCCGTCGCGGGCCCCTGGTACCGCCGGGCACCCCGCTGACCGCTCCCTCGCCCGACGAGGCGGTGGTACGTGCGGCGATCGCGGACATCGTCACCGCGCATGTTGATCACAACCGGGTGCTGGCGGGCGAAGCGGTACCACCGGGACTGTGGGAGGCGCTGGTGGACTTCGGGCTTCCCGGGCTGTGTGCCGGCGAATCGGTCGGCGGGGCGGGCGCGCGGCTGCGGCTCCTGTGCGCCGCGATCGAACAGGCCGCGTTCGGGCTTGCCCCGGGCACGGCGATCGACGCGGTCACCGCACTGGCGCTGCTCACCGCGGCAGGCGCGACCGAGCAGGCGCGACGCGTCGTCGACGGCGCGAAGGTGGCGGTGGTTGTCGGCCTCGACGACTCCGGGTGGATCGTCGACGAGCGGACACCGATGTTGTCCGGTGGCGTGCTCAGCGGGACCGTCGAACGAGTGCGAGGTACGGGCGATGCCGAACTCCTCGTGGTGATAGCCCAGGACAACACCGTAGTCGTCGTCGACGCGGACCGCGCGGGAATCGCCGCGCAGGATGCCGTCGACCTGACCGCCACGGTGGGCGCCGTCACCTTCGACGGTGTCCCCGCGACAGGTACTCCCGTGTCGGACGCGGACATCGCGTCGGCACAACGACTGTGGCGACTTCTGATCGCGGCCGACGCCGTCGGTGTGGCGAGCAGGGCACTGGCCATGGCCGTCGACTGGGCCGGGCAGCGCGAACAGTTCGGTCGCGCGATCGGTTCGTTCCAAGCGGTCTCGCACCGCTGCGCCGACATGCTGGTGGACGCCGAAAGCGCCCGCAATCAGGTCTTGTCGGCCGCCGACGCCTGCGACGACGACGAGTCTCCCGATCTTGCGGTGGATCTGGCAGCCGCACAAGCGGTCTCGGCCGCCGTACGCAACGCCGAGGCCTGCATCCAGGTGCACGGTGGTATCGGTTTCACCTGGGAACACCCCGCGCATCTGCTGCTGCGTCGTGCCATCGCCGACGAAGCCGCCTGCGCCCGAACCGAACACCTGCGCGACACCGCCGCCGCCCGCATCTTCGAGTTGTCGCGCTGAGCGTTCGTCTCACGGGGTTTCGGGGCTCCTCGCCTTGCGGCTCGTCACACCTCAACCGGCTGGAGGGTGCGATCTCTCGCGTTGAGCGTCAGCTATCGTGACCCGCGATGACGGCGGTACCCGGATCCGGGCTGGAGGGTGCGATCTCTCGCGCTGAGCGTCAGCTCCGGTTAGGTGTGGGTTGTGGTCGGCCTCGCACGTCAAGCAGCATTTGTTGCCGGTTGAGGTTCGAGGAGCGTGAGCGACGAGCCCCGAAAACCCGTACGACAACAATGTCCGCAACCACTCCCGGACCGGGAAGTCGTTGCGGACATCGTCATCTCACGAGGATTGTCGCCGGGTGACGGGGATCAGACGTCCCATTCGAGGTAGATCGAACCGACCGGCCCGAGCTGTCCACCCTTTTCGGTGGGGTGGGATTCGGGGGAGAGCCGGTAGTTGGGGATGTACTTGTGCCATTCCTCCAGAGCGATCCGCAGTTCACGGCGGGCCAGGTGCGAGCCGAGGCAACGGTGCGGTCCGGCACCGAACGCGATGTGGTTGTTGGGGCTGCGGTCCAGATGGACCTCCTTGGCGTGGTCGTACTGCCGTTCGTCGCGGGTGGCCGCGTTGAGGGGCAGACACACCATTGACCCCTTGGGGATGGGGCAGCCGGCGATCTCCGTGTCTTCCAGAGTCTTTCGGGAGGGGATCACGATCGCGAACACCCGCAGGATCTCCTCGATGGCCGAGGGGATCAGGTCGGGATCGTCGACGATGGCCTGCCGGTCGTCCTGGTTGGTCGCCAGATACAGGAATGTGTTGGCCAGGGTTGCGGTGACGGTGTCTAGTCCGGCCATGAACATCAGGATGCAGAACGATTCGAGGTCGCCCTGGGTGGTCGGTTCGCCGTTGATCTCGAACGAAATGGCCTTGCTGATCAGATCATCCCGCGGATCGGCGCGGCGTTCCTCGATGAGTCCCCGGAAGTACTCGGTGAGTTCGGCGGTGGCCGCGGCCCGGCGCCGGGCCGCTTCCTCGGGGCTGGCCGAGATGTGGAGGATCTCGTCCTCCCAGTACAGGAACTTGTCGAGGTCCTCGAAGGGCATCCCCATCAGCTCGAGGAAGATGAACGAGGGAAACTGCAGTGCGAAGTCCTGCAGGAAGTCGCATTTGCCCTTGGCGGCGATCGACTGGACCAGTTCGACGGCGCGGTGGCGCACCTTCTCCTCGAGTCGTTCGACGTTCTTGGGGGAGAACAGCGGGTTGAGGTTCTTGCGCCACTGCTTGTGCTCGTCGCCGTCGAGCATCTGCGGGATCCACCGGAACGTGGGGTTCGGGTTGAACACCGTGACCGCGGAATTGGAGAACACCTTGGCGTTCTGGTACGACGCCAGGATTTCCTCGTAGCGGGTGACGATGAAGTGGTCGGCGAACGAGTTCTTGACGATCGGGGCCTCGTCACGGATGGCGTCGTAGAACGCCATCTTCTCGCCGTACGGCTTTTCCAGATAGTGGTTGAATTCGTGGACGGGGCACGTGCCTGCCGGTGCGGCCTCGGAATCGGTGATCGGCTCGGTGGTGCTCATCTGCCTACCTCCTGGGATGGTGGGTGGTCTGGTCTGGGCTGGGTGTGAGGCGGTGGGTCAGCCGGTCGGTGCCCGGTCGGATACCAGCTGAGCGTCGATGTCGAGGTTCATCGGCCCGAGCCGGGCGGCGGCGAGCAGCGCGCTCACGTCGACGCCGAGATCCTGTGCGGCGCTGCGGGCGGCGTCGAGATCCTTGGTCAGATACCGCGCGATGCGGTTGCTGTACACGGACGGTTCCTCGCCGGAGGCGGCGATGTAGCCGGCCGCCGCGCTGCCGCCGCTCGAATCGGCGAGTACGTCGAGCAGCACCCGATCGTCGATGCCGAGCCGGCGTGCGGAATCGAGCGCGGACAGGGTGATCTGGGTGCACGCCGCGAACAACGCGTTGTTGAGCAGTTTGGCCGACAGCGCCGTCCCGAGTCCGCCGGTGCGATGGATGGTGGACGCGTACGCGGTGACGGTGCGCGCCACCACGTCGGTGGGTGTCTCGTCGCCGCCGAGGAGGACCGTGAGCCTGCCGGCCCGGATCGCGGCCGGAGTGCCGCTGAACGGGGCTTCGACGATGCTGACACCGCGCGCGGTGCCGAGTTGTTCGAGTTGGGCGATGGTGTGTGGGCTGCCGGTGGTGTGTGAGGCGAAAACCGCCCCCGGAGACATGTTCTCGATGATTGTGGGTGCCACGTCGAGCAACTGGGTGTCGTCGAAGAGGCAGACGAGCACCAGGGGAGCCGCTGCGATGTCGGCGATCTGCGGCGGGGTGGTGGCACCGAGCAGACCGAGTCTCTCGCGGACCTCCGGTCTGCGCGCGTAGACCGACACCGGGTGTCCGGCGGCGAGCAGCCGTTCGATCATCGGCTCGCCGATCTTGCCCGCACCGACAAATCCGATGCGCTGGCTGATAACCACTTCTTGTGTCGCCTTCCTTTGTGGTCTGGGGCACTGCTGGGCTGGGGCACTGCTGGTCTGGGGCGCTGCCGGGCTGTCGCGCCGGTCAGCCGGCGGCCACACCCCAGATGATGGATTTGGTTTCCAGGTATTCCTCCATGCCGATGGCACCGCGTTCGCGGCCCAGGCCGCTCTGCTTGTAGCCGCCGAACGGTCCGTGTGGGCTCAGGCCACCACCGCCGCCGTTGACGGTGATGTAGCCGGTGCGGATGCGCTGGGCGATCTGGTAGGCGCGGACCGGATCTTTGGCCCACACCCCTCCGGCGAGGCCGTACTCGTTGTCGTTGGCGACGGCCACCGCCTCGTCGTCGGTGTCGAACGCCATGATGATCATCACCGGGCCGAAGAACTCCTTGCGGGCGATGGTCATCGAATTGTCCACGTCGACGAACAGGGTCGGTTCGATGAAGAACCCCTTGTCCAGATGGGCGGGTCGGCCACCGCCGAGGGCCAGCGTCGCGCCTTCGGCGACGCCGGAGGCGATGAGGGCTTCGACGCGGGCGCGTTGCTCGGCGGTCTGCAGCGGCCCCAGCACGGTCGCCGGGTCGGCCGGGTCACCGACGACGATCTGGGCCAGCGCGCCCTTGACCATGTCGACGAGCTCGTCGTAGCGGGATCGGTGCACGAGTGTGCGGGTCAGGTACCCGCAGCCCTGACCGGCGTGCAAAACGGTGTCGCGGACGATGCCGGGCAGCACCTTGGTGAGGTCGGCGTCCTCGCAGATGATGTTGGCGGACTTGCCGCCGAGTTCGAGCACCACCTTCTTGAGTGTCGGGGAGGCCTGCTCGGCCACCTTGCGGCCCACCGCGTCCGAGCCGGTGAAGCTGACGATGTCGACCAGCGGGCTGGTGGACAGTTCGGTGCCCACGTCGATGTCGCCGGTGACGATGTTGAGCACTCCGTCGGGCAGACCGGCCTCCTCGGCGATCTCGCCGAGGATCAGCGCCTCCAGCGGCGTGGTGGGTGCCGGTTTGAGTACCACGGTGCACCCGGCGGCCAGCGCCGGGGCCAGCTTCATCAGGTTGAGGTAGAGCGGAAAGTTGTACGCCGACACCACCGCGGCCACACCGAACGGTTCGCGGCGGATCACGCCCTGCCCGATGCCCATGCCCACGTGCGGCGCCAGCGGTTCCTCCCACCGGTACGACGGCAGGACCCGCTGTGCCATGTCGCGGAAGTGTGCGATAGGAATCGTGGTGTGGAACGATTCGGCGCCCACCCGGGTGCTGCCGGTCTCGGCCATGTTGAGCGCGACCAGCTCGGACTTACGCCGGTCCATGATGTCGGCCATCCGCACCAGTACCGCCGATCGCTCGGCCGGTGTCATCGACGGCCAGGGCCCGTCGTCGAATGCCCGCCGGGCTGCTTCGATGGCCTTGCGGGCGTCGGCGGCCGTGGCGATCGGGGCGATGCCGATGGCTTCTTCGGTGGCCGGGTTGATCACGGGAGCGCTCGCGCCGGTCGCGGTGTCCACCCACCGGCCGTCGACGAAGATCTGCCGGTACTCGATCGACCGGGTTGCCGGGGCGGGCGACGCGGCGGGGGACGTCGACGGAGTTGCTGTCGCGGTCATCGGGAGTGTCCTATCGGAGCGAGTAGGCGTTGGTGTTCTTGAGGGCGGCGCCCGCGTCGACCTTCATCTGCATGCCGGTGACGTAACGGGAATCCTCGGAGGCGAGGAAGAGCACCATCGCGCTGATGTCGGACGGCTCCACCCACGGCACCGGCATCTCCTGGCCGGTCTTGAACGCCTCGTAGGTGTCCTCGCGGCCCGGCGTTTCGAGGTCGGGCCGGAACACCCGGTACATCGGGGCGCTGTGCAGCATGTCCGTGTTGCAGTTGGTGGGGTGAATACAGTTGGCGCGGATGGATTCTCGACCGGCCACGATGGCGAGGTCGTGGATGTAGTTGGCCAGTGCGCGCTTGGAATGGCTGTAACCGAATCCGCCGGGCCCGAGGATGTCGGTGCCGCTGCCCTTCATCAGCCCGGCCACCGATCCGGTTGCGATGATGGACGCGCCCTCGGTCAGATGCCGGTAGGAGGCGCTGACGGTATTGAGGACACCCGCGAGGTCGACATCGACGGCGTCGATGAATCCCTGTGCACCCACCTCGCCGAGCGGGCAGATACCGGCGTTGGCGACCACGATGTGCAGTCCGCCGAGCTGCTGGACACCCCGGTCGATGGCGGCCCGCAGCGCGTCGGCGCTACGGACGTCGGCGACCTCGGCCACGCACCGGCGGCCCTCCTTCTCGACCAGCAGCCGGGTTTCCTCCAGGTCTGCCTCGGTGGCCAGCGGGTACTCGTTGGTGGCGATGTCGGCACACAGATCGAGCGCGATGATGTCGGCGCCCTCCGCGGCCAGGGTGACCGCATGACTGCGGCCCTGCCCGCGTGCCGCGCCGGTGATCACCGCAACTTTGCCGTCCAGCTTTCCCATCGTCCACCACTCCTGAAGGTTGTTTGTGCGTCGGGATATGACCTGACCGATATGGGAAGAGTCGCAGTCGACGGTGACGTGTGGAGTGGGGTGTCCCGGTGATTGAGACCCGAACTCGATGCGGTCGGCGACCGCGTCGACGGCCGAAATTCAACGAAATAGGCACTGCGGGAACATCTTCAGAAACTCATGTGCGAGGCTGACGGTTTCGGCGCACGGTCCGACATAGTGCAACTAGTGGACTGGTTCGATAACGTTCTTCCAGGCGCTCGGCCGCGACTGCCCTCATCATTGCGCGGTGGTGCCGGCGATGTGGCGGTGTTACCGACCAGTAAGGAGTCACCCATGCCACTGCAGGACTACATGCAGCTGATCTCGACCGACGACCACCTGATCGAGCATCCGATGCTCTGGCAGGACCGGCTGCCCGCCAGGTACCGGGATCTCGGCCCCCGGATCATCGAGAAGGAGATGCCGCGCGCGATCCACGCCGGTGACGGCGGCCGCGGCGGCGGTGGTACCAAGATCGCCGAGGTGTGGCAGTACGAGGAGCGGATCTACCCCTACATCGGCCTCAACGCCGTCGCGGGCAAGAAGCCCGAGGAATACGGCGCCGAGCCGACCCGCTACGAGGAGATGATTCCCGGCTGCTACGAGCCGAACGCGCGCCTGCGTGACATGGACATCGACGGCGTGCACGCCACCCTGTCGTTCCCGTCGTTCCCGCGGTTCGCCGGCACGGTCTT
Organism: Gordonia pseudamarae; assembly: GCF_025273675.1. Lineage (NCBI taxonomy): Bacteria > Bacillati > Actinomycetota > Actinomycetes > Mycobacteriales > Gordoniaceae > Gordonia > Gordonia pseudamarae. Next base: position 976,300 of record NZ_CP045809.1, read on the forward strand.
CCTCGAGGGCCAGGACAAAGAACTGGCGCTGCTGTGCGTGCAGGCATGGAACGACTATGTCCTCGACGAATGGTGCCCGACCGACCCCGAACGGCTGATCCCGCTGATCATCCTGCCGCTGTGGGACGTCGAGGCATCGGTCGCCGAGGTGTACCGCACCGCCGCCAAGGGGGCGCGCACAGTCTCCTTCGTGGAGAACCCGCATCCCTTGGGGCTGCCCTCGTTCCACACCGACCACTGGGATCCGGTGTTCCGCGCGGTCGTCGAGACCCAGATGCCCCTGTGCGTGCATTTCGGCACGTCCGGCAAGCCGCCGATCACCGCACCCGAGGCGCCGATGGCGGTGATGACCGCACTGTTCGGCTGCAACTCGATGTATGCCACCGCAGACCTGCTGTTCTCCCCGACCTTCCACAAGCATCCCGAACTCAAGTTCATGCTGTCCGAGGGCGGTATCGGCTGGGTGCCGTACATGCTCGAACGGATGGACGGGGTATGGGCCAAGCACCGCTACTACCAGAACATCAACCCCACCGCGAAGCCATCGGAACTGTTCGCCAAGCACATCTTCGGCTGCTTCATCGACGACGAGTTCGGCGTCGCCAACCGGCACCTGGTCGGTATCGACAACATCACCTGGGAGGGTGACTACCCGCATTCGGATTCGAACTGGCCCAACAGCCGCAAGATCGTCCACGACACCATGCTGAATGTGCCCGACGAGGATGTGCACAAGATGGTGGAACTCAACGCCCGTCGGCTGCTGAACTTCCCTCGCACGGGCGCCTGAGGTCAGGAGCACACCCGCGATGGAAGAACCGATCGAACAACTGCCACAGGCGGACTGGGTCGACCAGGACCTGCTGACCCGGGAGCTGGCCGGAAGCCTGCTCGACGATGAGATCGCCGCCGAACATGACCGGATCGCACGGCACGACAGCGGCGCCGGAGGTGAGGACATCGTGATGAGCCGCGCCGACATGGTGCGTCGCGTGACCGCGATGGAGGCGATCCGGGACGACTACGAGCAGACACGACAGCATGACCACAGACCAGATGGAAAGGGCGACAACGGTGAGCACTGACACCGCGCAGGCACAGGACGAGAAGATCTACACCTTCCTCGACGAGGACATCCAGCGGGCGAAGGATCTCGTGGGCATTTACCACGCGGTCCGCAAGCGTGAACAGTTCTCGAAGGCGAGTCCTGACATCATGCGGGCCTTCGCACGCAGCTACGGCGACGACAATCCGCTGTTCACCGACGAGGACTACGGTCTGGACACCAGGTGGGCCGGGCAGATCGCACCTCCGATGATCAACATCGCGCTCACCAAGGACCTGCTGGCCGACTCGATTCCGAAGGAGCAGCGCCGTCCGCCGTTCCGGGGGATCCACGTGTTCGTGTCCGGCTCCACCACCGAGTGGTACCGGCCGGTCTACGACGGCGACATCATCTACTCGTTCGAGGGTTTCGACAACGTCGAACTCAAGGAATCGGAGTTCGCCGGCCGGTCGCTGGTGGTCACCAGGATCTTCGTGCAGTTCAATCAGCGCGCCGAGATCGTGCAGATCCAGCGGGTGATCACCATCCACACCGAGCGGCACGAATCGAAGAAGCGCAAGAAGTACGACACCATCGAGGCCGCCTCGTACACGCCCGAGGAAATCGCGGCGATCGATGAGATCTATGCGGCCGAGCGCCGCCGCGGCGCCGAAACCCGGTACTGGGAGGACGTCAGCGTCGGAGATCAGATCCCGACCATGGTCAAGGGTCCGCTGACCGTCACCGACATGGTGGTGTTCCATTCCGGCGGTTACGGATTCGCGCCGTACACCCCGTGTACCGGCAAACTGTGGCACGAGAACCGCCAGCGTATCGGTGCCTTCTACATCCCCAACGAGCAGGGGATTCCCGATGTGGCGCAACGCATTCACTGGGATGCCGAATACGCCCGGTCGATCGGTCTGCCGGCGTCCTACGACTACGGAATGATGCGCGATTGCTGGCTGACCCACTTCCTCACCAACTGGATCGGGGACGACGGCTGGGTCGAGTCGATGTCCAGCCAGATGCGCAAGTTCAACTACCTGGGCGACACGCACACCTTCACCGGCGAGGTCGTGGGCAAACGGGTGGACGGCGACCGGTACCTGGTGGACGTCGAGTTCCGCGGCACCAGCCAGCGCGGGGAGGTCACCTGCCCGGCGACGGCCACCGTCTCGTTGCCGAGCCGGGAATCCGGTCTTGCAGGACTGCGGACACCGCCGCGCGAGCTGGAAACCATCGCCGCGAAAATGCTCAAGCGACACGGTGAACTGCGGGCCGCCCGCAGGCGCGCCCAGGCATAAGACCCACAGAACTGAGGATGGGAACACTCAATGCAGTTGGAGAACAATACTTTTCTGGTCACCGGTGGCGCGTCGGGCCTCGGTGAGGCCACAGCGAGCGCGATCGTCGCCGCCGGCGGCAAGGTGGTCATCGCCGACTTGCCGTCGTCCGATGGCAAAGTGGTGGCCGAACAACTAGGTGCGGCAGCGGTTTTCGCACCCGTCGACATCACCGACGAGCAAAGCCTGGCCGACGCGCTCGATGCCACCGTTGATCACGGACCGCTGCGCGGTGCGGTGCACTGCGCGGGGCGCGGCGGCGACCGGTTGCGCATCCTCGACAAGCAGGGCAATCCCGCCCCGTTGCAGAGCTTCCGGGATGTGTTGGAGATCAACCTGATCGGCACCTACAATGTGCTGCGGCTGGCCGCCGCCCGCATCGCCGCCTCCGAACCGGTGGACACCGAACGCGGCGCGATCGTTCTGACCGCATCGGTGGCGGCATTCGACGGTCAGATCGGTCAGACCTCCTACACCGCGTCCAAGGCCGCGATCCACGGCATCACGCTGGTCGCGGCCCGCGACCTGGCGAGTGTCGGGATCCGGGTCAACACGATCGCCCCCGGAACGTTCGACACCCCGATGTTGGCGCGGTTGCGTGATGACATCCGGGACGGCCTGGCGGCATCGGTGCCGTTCCCGAAACGTCTCGGCCGACCAGCCGACTACGCGGATATGGCGCTGTCGTTGCTGCGCAACCCGTACGTCAACGGTGAGACGGTGCGGCTGGACGGTTCGATTCGGATGGCTCCGCGATGACTACCGGAGTATCGGAGATCTTCACCGAGGTCACCGCCGACGGGGTGCTGGTCATGGCGATCAATCGCCCCGAGCAGCGCAACGCGATGACCAAGGAAGCCGCGGTGGAACTGGCTGCGGCCCTGGACCGGCTCGACGCCGACCCGGAGATCTCCGTCGGCATCCTCACCGGTGTGGGACCGACGTTCTGTGCGGGAATGGATTTGAAGCGGTTCGCCGCGACCGGGGAACGTCCGGTTGTGGAGGGCCGCGGGTTCGGTGGCCTGGTGCAGACGCCGCCGGCGAAACCGCTGATCGCGGCCGTTGAGGGGTGGGCGCTGGGCGGCGGTTTCGAACTGGTTCTGGCGGCCGATCTGGTGGTGGCCGCAGAGGGCGCCAAGTTCGGTCTGCCCGAGGTGAAGCGGGGTCTCATCGCCCGTGCCGGCGGCATCTTCCGGGTGCCGCAATTGCTGCCCCGGCCGATCGCGCTGGAACTGTTGATGACCGGCGACCCGATCACCGCGGCCCGCGCCGAACGGTACGGCCTGATCAACCGGGTCGTGCCCGACGGCACCGCCTTGGCGGCGGCCAAGGAACTGGCCTCGGCGATCGCCTGCAACGCGCCGTTGTCGGTCCGTAACAGCAAGGCGGTCGCCGGACTGTCCCGGGTGTGGTCCGACGACGACGCGTTCGAATTGCAGAAGCCCTATACCGACGAGGTTTTCGCGTCCGAGGATGCCGCTGAGGGTCCGGCGGCGTTCGCCGAACGCCGCTCCCCGGTGTGGAAGGCTCGCTGAGCATCTGCTGGTTGGTGTGAGGAGCGCTGGCGAAGAGCCTCGAAACCCGGTGAGACGACATTGCTGTCTCACCGGGTTTCGAGGCTCATCGCCTGGCGGCTCTTCGCGCCTCAACCGGCGATAGGTGTGTTCTCCGAGGGCGCCGCAGAAGAACAGCAGCGGCGATAGGTTGAGTTATCTTGTGACGGAGGTGTGTTCCCCGAACGCGCCTCGGAAGAACAACAGCGGCGACTTCGGTGAGGCCACGGTGAGTTCGTGGACCGCGCCGACGACGAGATGGTGATCACCGAGTTCGACGGTTTTGTCGATGACGCAGTCGACCCAGGCGACCACGCCGTCCAGGATCGGGTTACCGGTGACCGAGCGCTGCCAGTCCAGGCCGGCGAAGCGGTCGACGCCCTTCTTCGACATCTGCCTGCACACCGACTCCTGATCTCCGGCAAGTGCGTTGGCGCAGAAGCGGCCGGTTTCGAGGATCTTGGGAAGGGTCGATGAGCCCTTGTCCACCAGGAACGACACCAGCGGTGGTTCCAGCGATACCGAGGTGAACGACCCCACCACCATGCCGACAGGAATATCCTGATCGTCGATGGTGGTGACGGCGACCACACTGGTGGGGAAGTGCCCGAACACATCCCGCAGATAGCGTCCCTCGAACTCCGGTGCCACAGTTGATTCGCTCATCGATCCCTTCCTTGATTTCTGCGTACTCGGTGTACTGGAGTGTCGATCAGACGACGACGATCATCCCCTGCGGTGTCTCCAGGCCCAGGTTGTGCAGCGAGTTTGCATGGAACACGGCACCTTCGGTGTGGATCATGTGTTGTAGGCCGACGTGGGCGTCGCGCCAGTGACGCTGCATCGGGCTGGACTTGCGGATCGCGCCGCCACCGGAGCGCGCGAAGATCTCGTCGAGTGCCGAGACCGCGCGCCATGCGCAGCGAACCTGGTTGCGGCGCTGGTTGGAACGTTCCTGCAGCGTCGGCTCGCCGCCGGCGGCGATCTTGTCGTGGATCCGGCTGATGCCCTCGATGAGCTGGATGCGTGCCGACTCGATCTCGGACGCGGCCTCGGCGGCGGCCCGCAGGATGTACGGGTCGTCCTTGGCCAGCACGCCCGTGGCCGACACCCGGTTCTTCTGGATCTCGTAGTGGTGGGCGAGGGCTCCCTCGCAGATGCCGATGGTGGCCGCGGTGATACCGAGCGGGAACATCACGCCGAACGAGAGCTTGTACAGCGCCTCGGGCCGACCGGACCGCTCGGCCGCCACACCGTTGGAGATGTCCTCCTGGGTGACGGTGCGGTAGGCGGGAACCACCGCCTTGTCGACGACGACATCCTTGCTGCCGGTGCCCGACAGACCCACCACGTCCCACGAATCGTCGATCAGCTGGTAGTCCTTGCGCGGGATCACCACGTGCATCACCTCCGGCGGCAGCACCGGCATATTGGTGCCCGAACCGTCGCCCTTGAGCGAACCGAGGAAGTCCCACTTGCAGTGATCGGACCCGGAGGAGAACGGCCAGCGGCCGCTGAGTACGAAGTTGTCGCCGTCGATCGGGTCGGCGACGCCGTTGGGCATGTAGGGGGAGGCCACCCAGGTGTCCGGGTCCTCGCCCCAGATCTCTTCCTGAAGCCTGCGATCCATCTGCGCGAGCTCCCACGGGTGCACGCCCACCACACCGGCGACCCAGCCCGCCGCGGGGTCGGCCGCGGCGATCGCCATCACGGCCTCGGCGAATTCCCGGGGCTCGGCGGCGTAACCACCGAAGTCGGTGGGCTGAAGCATCCGGATCACACCGGTCTGCCGGAGCAGTTCGGCTGTCCGATCGCTCAACTTGCCAAGGCGCTCGTTCGTCTCGGCGAGGGAAGCGAACTCGGCGCTCGCCTCCTCGATGCGCTTGTGTACTTCGTGTGCCATGTCGCGGCTACCTCCGACTTGTGGGTTCTTCGATGCTGATGATTTCGGGGATCGGCTGTGACCGATCTTGGGTGTTGCGATCTGCGGGGAGCTTTTCGCTCCCAGTGAGCGGGAAACCCCGGCGGTCACTCCGGCTCGCGGGTGAGGAATTCGAGCGCGATGCGTTCGAAGTCCTTCTTGCGTTCGACCTGAATCCAGTGCCCGCACTGGGAGAACGTGTGCAGTTCGACGTTGGGCAGCCAGCGATTGGCGAAATGCGCCTGATCGTAGGGCAGCATCCGATCCTCGCGGCCCCACATCATCAGCGTGGGGGTGGTGACGCTGTCCGGCCTGGTCCACAGCGGGGTGTAGGTGGCCTGGAGGGCGGGATTGAACATCGCGCCGAAGATCGCGGCGGTCCTGGCGAGTACGCCGTCGGCGGTCGCGTTCGCCATCCGCTCGTCGATCAGCTCGTCGGTGACCAGCGCCTGGTCATACACCATGGTCTTGACCCACTCGGTCATCCGCTCGCGGGTCGGGTCCTGCAGGAACGCGAACAGCCGCTGGAAGCCTTCGCTGGGTTCGGTCTGGAACAGACTGCGCGAGAGGCCGCCCGAGCCCATGATCGCCATCCGCTCGACCCGACCGGGCAGGTTCGCGGCCATTTCCGCGGCCACCGCACCGCCCATCGAGTTGCCGATGAACAGCGCCGATTCGATGTCGAGGTGATCCATCAGGCCGGCGATGCGACGGGCGGCATCGAGCGAATATACCTCCTTGACCTCGGGCAGAGAGCTGGCGCCGAAACCGGGCAGGTCGGGCATGATCACCCGGAAGTGCTCGGCGAACACCGGAAGGTTGTGCCGGAAATTCGACCATGCGCTCACCCCCGGTCCAGAGCCGTGCAGCATGATCAAGGGACGGCCCGAACCTGCTTCGTGATAGAGGAATTCGACGCCGTCGATGGTGGCGACCTTCTTGGTCGATTCATAGGTGAGTTCGTCGGTCACGCGTTCGCCCTTCGCTGTATTCGGGGTTGTCCGCACGCGGGTTTCATCATCACGCGGGTGAGGCCGAACCTAATCCGGCGCGGCGGGCCGGGCCGGTGGGGGTCTCGCTCAGCGGAAGAATCACCCGCCGCCGGCAGCGTGGTCGGCACACTGTGCCGATGGTCAGCAATACCGCGACGGAGCAGGGCGACCGGACCCCCGGGCAATCCGAAACACCCCACACGCCGGGCGAGACCGGTCTGTGGGTGTTCCTGCTCGGCGACATGGTGGTGTTCGTCGTCATGTTCGTCGCCTTCCTCGCCGAGCGCGCGGTCGAGCCAGATCTGTTCACCACTTCCCGCGAGTCGGTGAGCCTGGTCATCGCGCTGACCAACACGATGATCCTGCTGGTCAGTTCGCTGGCGGTGGTCATCGCCCTCAACCATGTACGAGCGGACCGGTTCACGCCGGCGGTACGGGCGTTCGCGGTGGCGTTGCTGTGTGCGGTGGCGTTCATCGGGTTCAAGGCCACCGAGTACACCCATCTGGTGTCCGGCGGCCACGGGCCCGACAGCAATGCCTACTTCATGTGGCTGTTCATCCTCACCGGAGTACATCTGGCGCATGTGGTGCTCGGCGTCGGCGTGCTGACCGCGCTGCTGCTGCGGGCACGTCGCGGGGTCCGGGCGACCGGCACCGGCCGAATCGTCTACGAGGGCGGTGCGTGCTATTGGCATCTGGTGGACCTGCTGTGGATGATGCTGTTCCCGCTCGTTTATCTGGTGGCCTGACGGGAGACTTCGGTGGCACAAAACACTCTTTCCGGCAACGGGATTCGCGAGGCGCTGCGGCAACGTCACGTGCGGACATGGCTGATTCTGGTGGTTCTGGCGGTGGTGATCCCCGTGCTCAGCGGGCAGGGACACGGCGGGACCGTCGCGACGATCGCGGTGCTCGGCCTGTCCGCCTACAAGGCCCGGCTCGTGGGGCTGGACTTCATGGAACTGCGCTCGGCGCCCCGCGAGCTGCGGCTCATCTTCGAAATCTATTGCCTGGCCACATGGATCGCGCTGTCCGGGGCTTTCGTGCTGCTGTGAACCCGTACTGCTCTGAACAACTATCAACAACGAGAGGGAAGTGAATGTCAGTGAGCGAAGAGAATTTTGACGTCATCGTCGTGGGATCGGGAGGTGGCGGCCTGATCGGCGCGTACACCGCCGCGTCCCGCGGACTGCGCACCCTGCTCATCGAGAAGACCGACAAGGTGGGCGGCACCACCTCGTACTCGGGCGGTGGCTCCTGGTATCCGGGCAGCGCGCCGCTCAAGCGGTCAGGTATCGAGGATTCCGACGTCGAGGCCGCTCGCGGATATCTGCGCGCGGTGGTCAACGACGCCGCCCGTGAGGACCTGCAGGATGCCTACCTGGCCGCCGGAGCGAAACTGATCGATGAGTTGGAGGGCAACCCGGTGTTCGGTCAGTTCGACACCGCGCCGGTTCCCGATTACTACGGCGCCGTCGAAGGGGCAACCCTGCACGGCCGCACCGTGTTTCCCGCACCGGTGCCCGTCGCCGAACTGGGCGAGCACGCGAACGTCGTGCGTCGGTCCATCTACACCGAACGATACGGGCACACCGAGGACGAAATCCTCATCGGTGGCCGCGCACTCATCGGCCGGGCGCTCAAGGCCTTCCTGAAAACGGGCAACGGCACCCTGAAGCTGAACACGGCACTGACCGATCTGGTGGTCGAGGGCGGCCGCATCGTCGGTGTCGACGCGGTCGTCGACGGTCAGTCCGTGCGTGTGCGCGCCGGACGCGGAGTCCTGCTGGCCACCGGCGGATTTGAGCACAATACCGAACTGCGTGCCAAGTACGACAACTACCCGCTCAAGGGCGACTGGTCCGACGCGGTCGAATCCAACGTCGGCGATGGCCATGTGGCCGGTATCGCGGTCGGCGCCGACACCGACCTGATGGACGAGGCCTGGTACATCTCCGGAGTGGTCCAGCGCGACGGGTTGCCGCTGTTCAACGTGACCCGCGGCGGCATCTGGGTCAACGCGGCGGGCAAGCGGTTCACCAACGAGGCCGCGCCGTACGACCAGGTGGGCCGGGCGATCCGCGACGGTGACCGCACCACCGGCATCTCGCACGCGCCCACACACTGGATCTTCGACCACAAGCAGCTCGCCCGTGACGGCTTCGGCGGCAACTCCCCGGAAACCCCGGTCGACGAGGACTGGTTCACCTCCGGCACCATCAAGCGCGCCGACACCCTGGAGGAACTGGCCGAGATCATCGGTGTGCCCGCCGCGGCGCTCACCGAATCGGTGGAAACCTTCAACGGGTATGTGCCCGGTGGTGTGGACGAGCAGTTCCACCGCGGGGAGAGCGCCTGGGACCAGATGGTGTCGTTCATCGTCGGTTACCCGGCCCTGCCCGAACAGGCCTTTATCAAGCCGATCGAGGCCGAGGGTCCCAACCCGTTGCTGGTGAAGATCGACACCGCACCGTACTACGCGGCCACCATTCTGCCGTCGGACATCGGCACCAAGGGCGGACTCAAGACCGACACCCGCGCACGGGTTCTGCGTGCCGACGGCACGCCGATCGAAGGTCTGTACGCCACCGGCAACACGATGGCCGCAATGTCGGGCACCGTGTACCCGGGCGCCGGCACCCCGATCGGTTCGACCCTGGCTTTCGCCTACATCGCGGCCCTCGACATCGTCGGCGGCTGACCGACAGGCATCGTCGGCGGCTGATTGACGCGCCACGAGGTGTATGACACGAGGGGCGGCTCCCGGATCGGGAGCCGCCCCTCATCATGTCGAACCGACTCAGACCAGCACGGGCAGCTGGTTCTCGGCGGCTTCCTTCTCTTCGGAGTCGACGGCCTTGAGCAGCAGCAGAGGCGTCGAGATCTTCCACACCGCGTACGCCAGGCAGGGCAGCCAGAAGGCGAACAGGCCGTTCCAGGCGAGCGGGCCGTCCTTGAACAGGTAGATGAACGCACCGGGCGCGAGGACTATCGCCAGCATGAAGTTGACGTAGGCGAACCAGCGCGGGAACACCGGCTCGGTGCGCTTGTCGATGAGCGTGGCCCAGCCCAGGCACACGCATTGCAGGCAGAAGATGAACGCGAAGCCCACGTACGAGAAGTAGAAGATGTCGGTCATCAACTGCAGGATCTCCGGCGAGCGTTCTTCGACCCGGTATGCCGCGGCCGACAGTATGAACATCGGATAGAAGAATCCGATCGGCGCGACCACACCCATCAGGACCTGGTTCATCGTCAGCACGCCCCAGCCGCGCTCGATGCGGCGCATCTGCCAGCTCGTGGTCACGACGAAGAAGTATTCGAGCGGGATCACGAACGAGCAGATCACCGTCGTCCACAGGATGCCGGCCCGGTTGTCGATCATCCATTCTTTGACCTGGTCCGCGGTCGACTGAGGATCCAGCGGCGGCTGAACCTTGGACAGCATGAAGAAGCAGCCGCCCTGGACGGCCATCACCAGGAAGCCCGACCATGCTGAGAATCGCTGGAACTTGTACAGATATGACTTGTCGACCGCGAATTCGGCCGGTGGTGGTGCCTCTTGAATGCTCACGGCACGGATCTCCTTTGCTCGCTGGGAACCCAGGTCGCCGCGCCTGTCCGCGATGACCTTGTGTCCCACAGTGTGGTGGCGAAGGTCCGTACCTGCGGTTGCCTTCCCGGTGAGCGAGATCACTGCTTATGCAACATATTCGACCAAATCTAGGGTCATCGGCATACATCGGACACCTGTTGTCGAAAGTGTGAGGAGATCTGACCATGGCAATTGAATTGCCCCCGTACCGCCCCCAACTCGCCCAATGCGGTGCGGTCGCGCTGGGTACCCCGCAGCTCGAGGTCTCGCTGAGCTTCTTCCGTGACACCCTGGGCATGGAGGAGGTGGAGCGCGTCGGCGACACCGTCTATCTGCGGGGGTACCAGGAGCTCAAGCACCATTCGCTGGTGCTGTTCCAGAGCGACACCGCCACGGTCGACTCCTACAGTTTCCGGGTTTCCCGGCCCGAGGACGTCGAACTGTTCTACAACCAGCTCCTCGCCGAAGAGGTAGAGGTGGTGGAACTGCCGTCCGGACATCAGGCCGGCCGCGGCACCGCGATCCGCTTCGTCGTTCCGCACGCCGGGCACACGTTCGAGCTGTACTACGACATCGATGCCCCGGAGGCTCCCGAGGAAATCCGGTCGAGGCTGCTGAGCAACTCCTCACGCCGTCGCGGGCTCGGCGTGCGCCGGCTCGATCACTACAACATCCAGGCCGGCTTCGACAACATCGGCAAGGCTGAGCAGTGGCTGCAGGATTCGCTGGGCTTCAAGCGGCGTGAGTTCGTGCACGTGCCCGATCACCCCGAGATGCTGGTCGCATCGTGGTCGGCCGTCACCTCGCAGGTGCACGACCTGGCGATCGCGATGAGCTTGAACAACAAGGACAATCAGCTGCACCACATCGCGTTCAACCTGGAGAACCACAGCGACCTGCTGGTCGCCGCCGACACCCTTCGCGACCTGGATGTGCATTTCAACTGCGGCCCGGGCAAGCACGGTGTCGGCCAGGCGATGTACCTGTACCTACGTGAGCCGGGCTCGGGACACCGCATCGAGCTGTACTCGGGCGGCTACCACATCTTCGATCCGGACTGGAAGGCGCTGGGCTGGGATATGACCAATGGCGACGGCTCGACCTGGTTCGGCCAGGAACTCGACGTCACCATGGGCGGCGAGATGGCCACCTCCACCGATTCGGTGTCTTCGCTGACATCGCTGATCGGGCAGAAGGACGCGGCTCCCGTGGCCTGACGTCCCACCAGTTCACACACCAATCACCACCGATACGCAAGCAGGGAATCAGATGGCAGGACAACGGTATTTGCATTTGAATCTCGTGGGCAACGAGATCAACAACCACCAGGGCGCGCTCGCCTACGAACGCGACCACGGCGGTGGGCCGGACCGGCAGAACGCCTATCTGCCGATCTCGGAGATGGGCAAGGCCGCCGAGGAGGGTTACTTCACGGCGATGTTCCTGGGCGACATCGCCGGTACCGCCGGCTCGCCCGCCCCCGATGGCGGCCCGCCCGAACCCATCACCGCGTTCGCGGCGCTGGCCCGTGAAACCTCGTACCTGGGACTGATCGCCACGGCGTCATGCTCGTTCTACGACCCGTACAACCTGGCCCGGCTGCTGGCCTCGATCGACCAGATCTCGGACGGCAGAGCGGGATTCAACGCCGTCACCAGCGTGAGTGACGAGTGGGCGCAGAACTACAGCATGGAGGCGCACCTGGACCGGATCACCCGGTACAAGCGCGCCGACGAGTTTCTCGACATTGTGACCGCCCTGTGGGAGAAGCGTGAGGTCCGGATCGACGCCGACCAGATCAAGCGCTTCTACTCCGAACAGATCAACCATCGCGGCGACTTCTTCCAGGTGCTCGGACCGCTGAATGTGGCACCCAGCCCCCAGGGTCGGCCGCTCATCGCGCAGGCCGGCGGATCGGGTCCGGGCATCGCGGTCGCCGCCAAGCACGCCGAGATGGTGTTCACCAACGCCACCACCCGGCAACAGGCGGCCGACTACCGCGCCGAACTCGACGCGGCCCTGGTGGCCCGCGGCCGTGCCGCGGGCAGTGTGCCGGCGATCCCAGGCCTGGTTCCCTACCTGGGCAAGACCCGGGCCGAGGCCGAGGAACTGATGCGTGCCCTCGACGAGAACGTGCCGTACGAGTTGTACGCCCCGTTCGCGCTGGTGCAGTTTGGGCTGGACTTCACCTTCGACAGTATCGACGATCCGTTCCCGCTCGATCAGATCCCGCACCCGGAGACGGTCAAGGACACCATCAAGAGCACCTACGGCAACTACCTGGGTCTCTACAACTGGATCGCCGAGAACCCCGGTGCCACGGTCCGCGACGTCACCGCGCAGTCGCTGGCGCGCGGTGGTGCCCAGCATCGCAAGTTCGTCGGCAGCTACGACGAGTTCGTCGACGACCTCGCGCTGTGGCACGCGGACGGACAGATCGGCGGCTTCAACCTGATGTTCCCCACCAACGTGATCGGTGTGCGGGACTTCGTGGCCGAGGTGGTTCCTCGTCTGATCGATCGCGGCATCTACCGCGGCAAGCCGGACACCCGGCCGCTGCGTGAGCGTTTCGCGGGAGAGTGAGCGCCGTGACAGCAGCCGAACTCACCGACCCCGGGCCGCAGCCGGACGGCTATGACCGGGACTGGGTGCGAGCCAAGTACGCCTTCGAGCGGGCCAAGCGTCTGCGCCGTGACGGCCTCGACCAGTTCGTCGAGGTCACCGCGGAGTTCTCGCACTACGCCGACGACCCGTACACCGAACGCGTCGAACGCGAACCCGTCGACGACCAGGTGCAGGTTCTGGTGATCGGTGCCGGACTCGGCAGCCTGATCGCCGCGGTCCGGCTGCGCGAGGCCGGCTTCGACGACATCCGGATGGTCGACAAGGCCGGCGACGTGGGCGGAACCTGGTACTGGAACCGGTATCCCGGTGCCCAGTGTGACGTCGAGGCATACGTGTATATGCCGTTGCTGGAGGAACTCGATTACATTCCCGAACGCAAGTACGCGTTCGGGCCCGAGATCCGCAAGCACTGTGTGCGCATCGCCGAAAAGTATGACCTGTACCGCAATTCGCTGTTCCAGACCGCCGTCACCGGGATGGAGTGGAACGAGGGGGCGGCCGGAGACGGCAGTGCGGTAGACAGCAAGGCGGCCGGAAGCTGGACGGTCACCACTGACCGCGGCGACACCATCACGGCGTCCATCGTCGTGGTATCGCCGGGGCCGCTGAGCCGTCCGAAACTCCCCGGTATCCCCGGAATCAACGAGTTCGCCGGACATACCTTCCACACCAGCCGGTGGGACTACGGCTACACCGGCGGCGGCGAAGAGGACTGGGAGCTGACCAAGCTGGCCGACAAGACGGTCGGCATCGTCGGCACCGGTGCGACCGCGTTGCAGTGTGTGCCGCACACCGGGCGTTTCGCCAAACAGTTGTACGTGTTCCAACGTACCCCGGCCGCCGTCGACGTGCGTGGCGATCACCCCACCCCTCCCGAATTCGCGGCGGGTCTCAAGCCCGGTTGGCAGAAGGAGCGGATCGAGAACTTCACCCACTGGACCTCCGGGACCGGTGCAGAGGTGGATCTGGTCTCGGACGGCTGGACCAAGGTGTCCAACGACCTGACCACACCGGCGGTGCTGCGGGAGATGGCGCGGCGCACCGAACCGATGACGATGGAGGACATCGGCGAATTCCTCTACGAAGAGGACTTCAAGTCGATGCAGAATGTGCGCGCGCACATCGCCGACATCATCGATGATCCGGAGACCGCCAAGGCCCTGACACCCTGGTACAAGCGGATGTGCAAGCGGCTCAGCTTCCACGACAGCTACCTGCAGACGTTCAACAGAGACAATGTGGCACTCGTGGACACCGACGGTCAGGGCATCGAACGCCTCACCACCGACGGTGTGGTGGTGAACGGAACCGAGTACAAGGTCGACGCGCTGATCTTCGCGACAGGCTTCGAGGTAGGCACGAACTACACCAAACGCGCGGGCTTCGACATCGTGGGCCGCAACGGGATCAAGCTCAGCGACAAGTGGGCCAAGGGGCCGCGGACATTGCACGGCCTGCAGAGCCACGACTTTCCCAACTGCTTCTTCCTCGGATACACGCAGTCCGGTATCGCACCGAACTACGTGCACACCGCGGAGGAACGGGCCGGTCATCTGGCCTACATCCTGGGACGGTGGCGTGAACTCGGCGGTGGCGTGATCGAGGCCGAGCAGGACGCGGAGGACCAGTGGTGCACCGCGATGGCCGACAGCACCGTGGTGGGCAAGCAGTTCTTCCTCGATTGCACCCCCAGCTACCTGGATTCCGAAGGTGACAACGAGAACCCGGACAGCCTGTTGGTCGCCGGATACGGTGGCGGGCCGATCGCGTTCTTCGACATTCTCAAGCAGTGGCGTGAGGCGGGGGATATGGCCGGGGTGTCGGTGCGCTGAGCACCGGCGGGGTCGGGGATACCTCGTTCCGGGGGTTCGACAGGGTATGTCTCCCGTACCCGCTCGCGGTAACCGCACGGCTACCGAGACCGGGTGCGGGGGACATTCCTGAAAGAGGGGGGATCAATAACGGGTAAGTCCGGAACACCGGACTTTTCAAGATAGGACGCGGGCAGCAGATGAGAACTAAGAGGATGCGTGCGGTGGTGGCCTCGGCCGCCGTTGCGGTGGTTGCGACCGCCGGTCTGGCCGCCTGCGGTAGCGACGACGACGATTCGACCGGATCGTCGTCGGCATCGGTGACCGCGCCGGAGGGATCCTTCCCCGGCAAGGCGGCCTCCGGCGCACCGGTGAAGATCGGTCTGATCAACCCCGAAGGCGGTCCGGCGATCTCGATGCCGGAGAACCGTGCGGCGGCCGAGGCGGCGACCACGTACGCCAACGAGAACCTCGGCGGTATCGGCGGCCGGCCCATCGAGCTGGTGGTCTGCAAGAACAAGGAAGACACCGCCTCGGCCCGCGAATGCGCCAACCAGATGGTCGAGGCCAAGGTGAGCGCCGTGGTGGTGACCGCCACGTCGATGAGCACGGTGATGGCACCGATCATCACCAAGGCCGGGATCCCCTACACCGCGGTGGCGGGCGCCGGTTCGGAGATCATGTCGGACAACGCCTTCATCTGGTCGGGTGCCTCGGGTGCCTACCAGTACATGGCCAAGTTCTCGGCCCAGGAGAATCTCAAGAGCGTGACGGCCTACGCCATCGACGTTCCGGCGAGCCTGACCGGACTGCAGATGGTGGCGACCCCCGCGTTCAAGGCCGCCGGCATCGACTTCAAGATCGTGCGGATCCCGGCCGGCACCCCCGAGGTGACACCGCAGGTGAGTGCGGGTCTGACGGACAAGACCGACGGCGTCATCGTCATCGGCAACACCGCGATGTGTACGGCCGTGTTCAAGTCCCTGGGCACGCTGGGGGCGGACGTCAAGAAGATGACGCCGCAGTCCTGCGCCGACGCCCAGGTGTACAAGTCGGTGGGTGACTCGCTCAACGGCACGCAGGTCTTCACCACCGCCGACACCCGTTCCGACGATCCGGAAAGCCAGTTGTACCGGGCCGTGATGGACAAGTACACGCCCGAGACCGACGCACACGGATACGCCGTTTCCGGCTATCAGGGCGTCCTCGGACTGGTGCGGGCCACCGAATCGCTGGACGGTTCGGACACCTCGCCCGCAGCCGTGATCACGGCGATCACAACCGCCAAGGACGTGAAATTGCCCGCTGCACACGGTCTTACCTTCACCTGTGACGGAACCGCACAGCCGCAGTTCAAGGCGGTCTGCGGTAAGGGCATGATCGTGGTCAACCTGGAGCAGGGCATCGCCACCGATCTGCAGGTCGTTCAGTAGCCGCACACCGATGAACGCGGCTGAGGAGAATTCCTCAGCCGCGTTCGTGTGTGCGGCTATTCGGTTGTGTACGTCGATATCAGTGAATTCTCATTCGCAGGAGAGGAATTCGCAGGAGTAGAGGTGGGGATTCGCGGTGATGATCGAGCTTCTATGCGGTCACCAGGTCGCGGTACCGGCGGCGAGTGCGTCGGAGATGGTGCGCGCGGCATGAAGAACCAGCGGCGCGATCGGCTCCAGCGGGGCATCGGCGCGCGCGGCAACGGAGATGGCGCCCACCGGACCGTCATTGCTGCGCACCGCCGCGCCCACGCAGGCCAGTCCGGGAATCAGCTCGCCACGTTCGACCGCGAGGCCGTTGCGCGAGCGGATACGGGCCAGTTCGCGGTGGAGCGCGTCGACATCATCGATGGTCTGGACAGCACCGGTGCCGCGTGCGGCGTTCATGATCTGGTTGTCGACGTACTCGGGAGCCATGCCGGCCATGATCGCCTTGCCGGCGGCGGTGCGGTGGGCCGGTGCCCGGCCGCCCACCCGGGAGCTGAGCCGGTGTTCGGGACGGCCGCCGAACATGTCGAGGTAATAGATCTCGGTGCCGGCGAGCGTGACCAGGTGGGTACACGCGCCGGTGCGATAGGCGAGTGCCTGTAGGACACCCGAGGCGGCCGAACGCAGTTCGTGCTGAGCGAGTTCCCGTCCACCCAGGGTCAGCGCCCGGCTGCCGAGGCTGTAATGGGTCTTGGCGTGGATCAGCCAGCGGCACTGCACCAACTGGTCGAGGATGCGATGCGCCGTCGACCTCGGCAGACCGGTGTGGCGGGTGACCTCGTCGAGCGTGAGTCGCGCCAGGGGCTTGTCGAAGGCCTCCATGATCAGCGTCATCCGCTCCACCATCGACAGCGGGAGGTTGGACTGGGGGGCGATGTCGGTGTCGTTCTCCAGCAGAGCGGTCATAGCGTTCCCTCCGAAACGGTCAGGCCCGGGTTGGGCAGCAATGAATGTCGATGCAGCACCGGGATGTCATGCTGCGCGGCGAATACCGCTGCGTCGGTGAGGTCGGGCAGTCCGGTGCCGGTGGCGGTGACCAGCGTGGCGTACACCGCGGCCACCGATCCGGCGCGTTCGGCGAGATTCAGGGCGGCCGCGGCGGCATCGTCGGCATGCTTGCCGGCGGCCACCCGGATCGGCATGACGTGCCCGGGTCTGGTGAAATCGTCTGGAGTGGAATCGATCGCACCGAGCAACCGGATGGTTCGGGCCCGGTCGGCGGCCGAAATCCCGGTGCCGATCCCTACCGCGGCATCGACCCCGACACACTGTTGTGATGCCATTCGGTCGGTGGTCGGGGCGATCGGCGGAATACGGAGCCGGTCGCCGCGGGCATCGCGGAACGCGACCTGAACGAACCCGGAGGAATGCCGGATCAGCAGGGCCGCCTGGTGGGTGGTGAGCCGATCGGCGGCCCCCACCACGTCGAAAGGTCCGGCCGGGTCGTCGTGGATCAGAACGAATCCGCCGCGGCGGATGGACCGGACGGCCTCGGCGACGGTGCACGTGCGCGGTGAATCGGGCCGACTCGCCGCGTTCGGAATCGTCGTGGCCGGGATGGTGGTGGCCGGGATGGTGGTGGCCGGGACCGCGCCATGCGGGCGATGGGCGAGGTGTCCGTTCATGTCAGCGCCGGTGACCGAGTTGTCGATGAGCGAGGTCATGGCGTCAGTCCGATGCAGGCAGCGGTGTGGCCGACTTGGGTGCCAGCGGTGCGCCCGAGACCGCGAGCTGCCCGTCACCGGCTGTGGTGCACAGCAATTCGATGGCGCCGTCGTCGGTGACGTATCGCTTGCCGAGCGCGGTGTTGCCGGCCTTGGGTGGAGTGCCGGGGGAGGCCGGTGCCGTTTCCGACATGGCCGCACCTCCGCAAGTCAGGTCCAGATCATCGGTGCTCCAGCGCAC
This sequence comes from Gordonia pseudamarae, assembly GCF_025273675.1. Classification (NCBI taxonomy): domain Bacteria; kingdom Bacillati; phylum Actinomycetota; class Actinomycetes; order Mycobacteriales; family Gordoniaceae; genus Gordonia; species Gordonia pseudamarae. The sequence goes on from NZ_CP045809.1 coordinate 994,574, forward strand.
CACGATCACCGATGTGGTATCGACGGTGCTGTAGAGCCGTTTTCCTGCGGTGGGTTTCATATCCGCGTCCTCACAGTCGGTTGAGTTGGCTGAGCTGAATAGAAGTGGTTGTCAGAAGGCGAGTTTGGTGCCGATGACCCGGTCCTGCTCCAGTGCCTCGATGTCGGCGGCCGACAGTCCGAGTCCGGACAGGATCTCCGTGTTGTGCTCACCGAGCAGCGGTGCCGGGCGCATCGTGTGTCCACCAGGCTCACCGGAGAACTGCACCGGCAGGGTGGTGTGCGATGCGGTGCCGTTGACCGGGTGGGTGACCTGGGCGAAGAATCCTCGTGCCCGGAGTTGTTCGAGGTCGGCCTGCCGATGCGGTTGCATGACCTTGGCCACCGGGACGCCGACCTCCCACAGGGTGCTCACGACCTCGTCGTCGGAACGCTCCCGGCACCAGGCGCCCAGGCGTTCGTCGATGAGATCGTGTGCGGACCGGCGGCCGGCCGCCGTCTCCAGCGCGGGGTCGGTGGCCCAGTCGGGCGATCCGATGGCCTGGCGCAGCGCGGCCCACTGGGCATCGGTCTCGACGGCGACGGCAACCCAGTTGTCGTCGCGGCCGAACTCGTCCAATCCCCCGTGCTCTTCCAATCCCGATGTCCGGTAGAGGTTCTGCGGCGCGGAGACCGGTCCCCGATTGCCTTGCCGGTTGAGCAGGTTGCCGTATGCGGAGTACTCGATGAATTGCTCGGCGGCCACGTTGAGCGCGGCGTCGACCATGCTGGCCTCGACCAGGGTGCCCTCGCCGGTGCGGTCCCGGTGGGCCAGGGCGATCAACAGGCCGTTGAGGGCATGGATGCCGGCGTTGGGGTCGCCGATGGTGTACGGCTCCACCGGGTTCTGGTCGGGGTGGCCGGTCAGCCAGGTCAGGCCCGAGGCGTCTTCGATGACGTACGCGAAGGCGGCTTTGTCCCGCCACGGTCCGTCGAGGCCGAAGCCGGGCATCCGCACCATGATGATGTCGGGACGCAGCGCCCTGACGGCGTCGTAGTCGAGGCCGATCTGGTCGAGGACCCGTGGAGTGTAGTTCTCCACCAGCACATCACAGGTCTTGATCAGCTCGCGCAGGAGTTCCTGACCACGTTCGGTCTGGAAGTTCAGGGTGATGCTCTTCTTGTTGGTGTTGAGACCGGAGAAGATCGGGGACTTCTCCCACCACAGTTCGTCGGTCATCGGGACACCGGCGATCATCCGGGTGCCGTCGGGCCGTGACGTCGACTCCAGGTGGATGACCTCGGCGCCGAGGGTGGCCAGGATGTGGCTGCAGGAGGGCCCGGCCCAGAACGCCGTCATATCGAGCACCCGCATACCCTCGAACGGCAGTCCGGATACCGCCGGGGTGTCGGCGGCGACCCTGGTCTCGCGGTGCTCGGAGAGCATGTCGGTGTGCTCGCCGAGCCGGGGCGCGGCCTCCGGTCGGGGCAGGTCGAACGCCGACATCGCGTAGGGCCGGTCCGGCTGGCTGAAACCGGAGGTGGGGTTCTTGATGAAGGTGCCGCGTTCCCGGAAGTGCGCCGTGTCGGCGGCGTTGGCGCCGTTGATCACCGGAGAGTTGGGAATACGGAAGGCGGAGGCCTGGTCGGCGACGTCCTCGACGGTGCGTTCGGCGATCCATTCATAGATCTGCGGGGCGAGCTCACCGGCGCGGGCGGTGATCGCCAGTGGTGCTTCGGGATCCACCCATTCGGGATGGCCGACGAGTACGCACAGATCCGACCACTGCTGTGCGGTGGCCGCGCCGAGGGCGACCATGCCGTCGGCGGCCTGGGCGACGCCGGGCACGAAGATCGAGCGCTCGGACCGGAAGGGCCGCTTCCGCATCTCCAGGAATGTGACCGGATGGTAGGTCAGTCCGGCGACGGCGGTCTCGAGTGTGGACAGGTCAACGATCTGTCCTCGTCCGGTCTTGCCGGCCGCGCGCAGGGCTGCCAGGGTCGCGGCCGAGGCGTACGCGCCGCCGAACCACTCGCCGATCTGGCCACCGACGTGGATCGGTGCGCGATCGGGGGCGCCGCGGCCCAGGCCGATCACGCCGCCCGACCATGCCTGCACCGTGAATTCGGTTGCCGCGCGGTCACTCCACGGACCTTCCAGGCCGAACGGGGTGATCGCGGTGACCACCAGGTGCGGGTGGGCGGCCGCAAGTGCCGCCGGGGTCAGGGACTCGACCGTCGCGAACGGTGATTCCCGCGACCAGATCACCGCGTCGGCCGAACCCAGGAGAGCACCGAGGCGATCGGCCTCGTCGGTGTCGACCACAACGCTCTTCTTGGAGGAGGAGAGATAGGAGAACAGGGCCCCGTCTGTGCCGGCGGCGACATCGGCACCCGATGCCGACCAGGAACGCAGCGAATCACCCTGTGGGGTTTCCACTTTCACGACCTCCGCGCCACCGTCGGCGAGGAGTTTTGTGCAGTAGGCGCCCGCGATGCCCGCGGACAGGTCGACGATGAGGTACTGATGAAGCGGAGCCGGGGCGGACATGCGAAGCCTTCCGTAACTGACGGTCAGAGGTCGGGGTGTGGCGGACTGTTCGGCGCAGGCCGCTCAGGGGCAGATCATTCCGGCCGGCGCCGGGCTGACTTGCTGAGCCGGAAGTCCGGCGGGAATCCCTCGTCGAAGTCCTTGACCGCGTTGTTGATTCCGGCCGACAACGTGTCCTCGTCGAGGGTGAGTTCGGAGGCATCGGGCTTGGCATGATTGCCGACCGCCTCGAACAGTGCGGTGAGCATGCTGCCCATATACTCGCCCTGATTCTGCTTCATCATCTCGAAGAAGATCTTCTGCATGAAGATGGTGTCGGTGGGCCGATTGCGCGCGCAGGCCTGGGCGTACTTGTCCACCTCGGCCTCAAGCTGGTCGCGGGTGACAACTTTGTTGGCGAAACCGCAGTCGTACATCTCCTGGGCGGTGAACGGCCGGCCGGTGAAGACCATCTCCTGGAACCTGCGGATGCCCATCGTCTGTGCCCAGGTCCACATGCGGGGCCCGAAGCCGATGTAGCGGAACGCCGGATGTCCGAAAAGCGTGTCATCCGAGGAGATCACGAGGTCGGCGTCAGCCGCCTGGTAGAAGTGCCAGCCGTAGCAGTAGCCCTTGGCCTCCACGATGGAGATCTTCTTGAATTCCTGCAGGCTGCGGCAGCCCGCGGCCGCGTTCGCATACCACTGGGTGATGGCAGAACCGTGCCGGAACGACCCGATCGGCGGGAAATTGACGGCGGATGCGTCGTCGACCCGCAGCTCACGCAGCCAGCCCTCGGCACTGGGATCCATCGACATCGCCATGGCCTCGGGGATGTCGGCACCCGACCCGAGGTTGGAACCGACGCCCCGGATGACGACGACCTTGACGTCGTCGTCGATCTCGGCGCGGTGCAGCAGGTCCGCGTAGCGCAGGCGGGCGTCGGCGGTGGGCGCGTTCAGGTGGTCGGGCCGATTGAACGTGATCGTCGCGATCTTGGTCGCGGGATCCTTCGCATAAAGAATGATTTCTTCGGCGCTGGGTGGTTGGTAACCACCCATTCCGTTCGCACCGTTCGTGTCCTGCTTGGCGGAAATGTCGGTCATGTATCGCTCGTATCCCTGGTGTCGGCCGCGGGGAATCGGAAAGCCGATACGTCCGCGGGTGTGTGGCGCATGGGTTCTGGTGAAAGAAAAAAGCGGTTGTGGAGTCTGTGACAAATGTCGGAATCGGTCTGTATTCGCCGCGTCCGGCCGTAGTGGGCCGTGCCTGGCCGGTTGTCGGGCGCGGGGCGGGTTCGGCCCGTGGAGTGGGCCGGCCTTCTGTCGGTGTCAGGGTCGTTGGTTGGGATAACCCGTGACCTATGTCCCAAGTGAAGCGCATCACAGGGCAAAAGTCAATCAACTGCTTGATTTACCCTGAATCGGGGTTCGGACACACCTCTGGCCTGCGGAAATCCGCAGGCCAGAGGTGTGCCAAGGGTTGCGTGGGCGTCAGACCGGAGTGACGGGCGCGGTCCAGATGCCGACGAGCAGATCGACGAGGCCGGTAGCCATCTCCGACCACGATGCCCGGATCGTCGGTTCTCCGTTGGCCAGGGCGCGCTCGCGCTGAGCGCACATCTGGATGATCAGGAACATCGAGCAGTCGATGCGTTCGGGCTGGACCTGTACGGGCAGGAACGGCAGGCACTTGAGCAGGCCGTCCACCGACGCATGCAGTGTCGGAGATTGGGCGAATGACGATTCCATCAAAATGGTGCGCAACTCGGGATCGGTCATCATCTGGGTGCCGACTCTGGCGAACCAGGTCGGTGCGCCGAGTTCGTCGAAACGTTCGATGATCGGGCGGACCTGGCAGTCGAGCCAGTCGCGGACATTGAGCGAACCGCTGATCTCGGAGAGCATCGTCTCTCGCGCGGGCTCGATACTCGTGTGGAATCTGGAGACCATCGCCTCGATCAGTTCGGTGCGGCTCCCGAAGTGATAGCCGACGGCGGCGGTATTGCCCTGACCTGCTGCTTCGGCGATCTGACGGTTCGATACCGCGTAGATGCCGTGCTCGGCGAAGAGGCGCTCGGCGGTGTCGAGGATCAGCTCCCTGGTGGCTTCCTTCTTGCTGCGCCGGGTGGCCGGCGGCTCAGCGGTGTCCTCACTCGGGGATGTGTCCCCGGTGGCGCGCAGGTTGCTCGTCATGGTCGGTGACCTTGCCTATCTCTCTTGCGGGTCCGGTCGTCGCTTCGGGCCGGATGAAGGGTGCGGGCGCGAGACGCTGACAGTACCTCTTGTCATTGAAGAAAGTTTACTGATCTTGTCTCGGCGGGCTGGCGGGTGAGGTCGGGGCGATGACACTGCGGCAGGGAGGCCCTTGGTCCGCCTCGCGGCCGGTTGGGCCGGACCCCGCCGGCGGATTCAGGGCCGCTCCGTGTGGGTGAGCCTGCCGCGTGGGTGGGCCTGCGGCCGCGTGCTTCGCTACTCGGTGATACGAGTGCGACCCACTCTACAAGTTCAATCAATCGCTTGACAAACTTTCGGCCACTTGCCACCCTGCTAGGGGCAGATAAGACATGCGCCACAGTCAGAAATCTTCGTGAGGTGCTGCACCGATCGTTCAGGGGGGCCTTGGATCAGCGGCGACGTCTGCTACCGCACGCCGACACCGCATGGCGATGCGGCGAGACCGGGTAGCTGCGCCGCGGAGTACACCCGGACCGGGGCTCCTTTGAATATCGGTGCATGACCGGAAATCGGTCTATGGCCGATTGCTTGTATCAACGCCGATATTTCTCCCGTTATCGTTACATCGACTTCGAAGGGTGGCCGGAAAGTGGCCGATGAATTGTCAGGAAAGATCGCAGTCGTCACCGGCGGCGCCTCGGGTCTGGGTGAAGGCATTGTCGAGAAATTCATTGCCGAAGGCGCGAAGGTGACCATCGCCGACATCGACGAGGCGGGCGGCGCCGCGCTGGCCGAACGGCTGGGGGACGCGGCGGAGTTCGTCCGTGTCGATGTCGCCGTACCCGCCGAGCTGGCGTCGCTGGTCGATCACGTCGTGGCCACCCATGGTCGTATCGACGTCATGGTCAACAACGCCGGCGTCTCCGGTGCGATGCACCCGAGTTTCCTCGACGACGACCTGGCCGACTTCCGCCGCGTCATGGACGTCAACATGCTCGGAGCGATGGCCGGCACCCAGGCCGCCGCACGGCGCATGGTGGAGACCGGCGGCGGATCGATCGTCAACATCTCCTCCATCGGTGGCATCCAGGCGGGGGGCAGCGTGATGAGTTACCGTGCCTCCAAGGCCGCCATCATTCACTTCTCCAAGTCGGTGGCCATCGAACTGGCCGAGCACAACATCCGGGTCAACACCATTGCTCCGGGCAACATCCCCACACCGATCCTGGCCGCCTCGGCGGCCAAGATGGGCGCCGACGTCGAGGCGTTCACCGCGATGGTGCGGGCCGTCATGGCGGCCAACCGGCCCCTGGAGCGCGAAGGCACGGCCGAGGACGTGGCGGACGCGGCGCTGTTCTTCGCCTCCGATCGGTCGGGGTACGTCACCGGCACGCTGCTCCCGGTGGACGGCGGTACCGTGGCAGGTCCGCCCAACAAGCTGAAGACCGGTGCCGGTGCCCAGCAGGGTTCCGGACAGCAGGGTTCCGGACAGCAGGGGCCGGGACAGCAGGGTTCCGGACAGGGTGACACCGAACTCGTCGGCGCGTCGGCCTCTCCGGAGTAGTGACCCGCTGTGGGCGGCGTGGCGTGAGACATATCGCGGCGCCGCCCACGGCACGGCCCTGACCGATGAGTGGGACCGCCGATCGCGGACGTTCGGAACGGGTCCATAGCATCTGGACAGATGACGCCCTACCTGCACCGGCGGGATCAGGCCGTCGGCCCCGGACCAGAGCCCGTCGAGCCCGCCATAGCGCGGTCCGGAGTCCTGGACGGAACGCCACGGACCGCGGTTGCGGCATCCGCACAAGACACCTACATAGACACGACGCACGCACCGATACGTACAGCCCAGGAATCAAGGATCGAGGACGCCCGCATGACCGAGACCGTGACAGAAGTCCACAACGACACGGCACCGTACTTCCCGATGGAACGCGACATGCGGTGCCCGTTCGCTCCGCCGGAGGGCACACGGGTGCTGCGGGAGCAGAACCCGGTGAGCCGCGTCGAGATCTGGGACGGCACCGAGCCGTGGCTGATCACCGGTCTGGCCGAACTCAAGTCGCTGCTCAAGGATCCGCGGATCAGTGTGGACGAGTCCAAGGAGGGCTTTCCGCACTGGAACGAGGGCATGAAGGCCAATGTCGCGATGCGCCCCAAATCGGTGTTCAACAGCGACGGCAAACAGCACTCGCACTTCCGGCGGATGATGACCAAGGCGTTCACCCCCAAACGTGTCAACGCGCTGCGACCGTTCCTGCAGGAGACCACCGACAAGCTGATCACGGACATGCTGTCCGGCCCGAAGCCCGCGGATCTTGTTGAGTCCTTGGCACTTCCGTTGCCCTCGATCGTGATCTCGCAGATGCTGGGCATCGGCTACGAGCACCACGGCTTCTTCCAGGAGAACGCGGTCAAGAGTGTCGACCGGTATGCCACGCCGGAGCAGAACATGGAGGCCTTCGCGGCCATGTTCATGTTCATGTACGAGCTGGTGGAAAAGAAGATGGCCGAACCCACCGACGACGTGATCGGTGACTTCGCGATCCGGGCCAGGGACGGGGAGATCGACGCCGCCGAGGCCGCGCAGATGGGTCTGGGCCTGCTGATCGCCGGCCATGAGACCAGTGCCAACATGATCTCCCTCGGCGTGCTCGCGCTCCTGCAGAATCCGGAGCAGCTCGCGATCATCAAGGAGACCGAGGACGAGGATGTCATCGCCAACGCCGTGGAAGAACTGATGCGGTATCTGGGCATCATCCACAACGGGCAGCGCCGGATCGCCACCGATGATATCGAGATCTCCGGGCAGACCATCAAAGCCGGCGACGGTGTGATCGTCGAGCTGGCCTCCTCCAATTGGGATCCGCGCGCGTTCGAGAACCCCGAGAAGCTCGATCTTCGGCGTAATGTTGTGCAGCACACGGGGTTCGGATTCGGTCCGCACCAGTGCATCGGCATGATGCTGGCCCGCGCCGAACTGCAGATCGTCTTCAAGTCGATCTTCCGGCACGCGCCGAACCTCGCCGTGGCATGCCCGATCGAAGACATCGAGTTCAAGTCCGACAGGCTCGCCTACGGCGTGTACACGCTGCCTGTCACCTGGTAGGTCCCCGTCACCTGGTAGGTCCCTGTCACCTGGCAGGCCACCGAGCTCGACAATCCAGCCCCGCAACGATTTCAACGAACGAGGATCGCAATGCCCGAATGGGACCACGTCACGGACCTACTGGTGATCGGATCCGGTGGAGGGTTGGTCGGCGCCCTGCGCGCCGCGGCCCTGGGCCTGGACGTCGTGGTGGCCGAGAAGACCGACAAGATCGGCGGTTCGACCGGGATGTCCGGCGGAATCGTCTGGCTCCCCGACAATCCGCTGATGAAGCGCGAAGGCGTGCCGGATTCGCTCGACGATGCCCGTGCCTATTTCGACTCGGTGGCGGGTAAGGCCGAAGAGTGCTCACCGGCGTCGTCGCAGGCGCGGCGGGAAACCTACCTGACCGCCGGCAACGAGATGTTCGACTTCCTCGAGGACGAAGGCGTGCGGTTCGTGCGCTGTGAGGGCTACAGCGACTACTACTCGGGTGCCCGGGGTGTGGTCGGCGGGCACGCACGGTCCCGGTCGGTGGAAGCGGTGGCATTCGATACCCGTGAGCTGGGGGAGCAGGCCGGGCTCCTGCGTCCCCCGGTGGCCGGTGACCTCACCATGTACACCTACGAGGCCGGGTACGTGTCCAATCTTCGTACGCGCAAGGGCATGTCGGTGATGGCGCGGGTGATGCGCCGCACCATCGGCGGCCGGTTGCGCGGCAAGAAGTTGGTCACCAACGGTGCCGCGCTCATCGCGCACCTGCTCAAGGCGCTCGGCAATCGCGGCGTGCCGGTGTGGACCGAGACGTCGCTGGTCGAACTGGTCGTCGCCGACGGCACGGTGGTCGGAGCGGTCCTGAACAAGGGTGCGCCCGGCGACGGGAAAGGCGGCGGCCGGACCCTGCGGATCGGTGTCCGCGGTGGTGTCTTGCTCGCCGCCGGTGGATTCTCCCGCAATCAGCGGATGCGCGACGAGTTCGCGGGTGATCAGCCGGGGCAGGTCGCGTGGACCAGCGCGAACCCCGGCGACACCGGTGAGGTCCTGCGGCTGGCGATGGGTATCGGCGCGGCGACCGACATGATGGACGAGGGCTGGTGGATGCCCTCATGGTTGCTCGCCGACGGAACCCCGTCGATGACCTTGTCCGAGCGCTGCAAACCGCACTCGATCATCGTCGACACCCACGGCAATCGGTACTTCAACGAGGCGGTCGCGTACCAGGAGGCCGGGCAACTCATGTTCGCCCACGAGAAGAAGACCGGCGGTGCGCTGCCGTCCTGGCTGATCATCGACTCCCGGCACCGTTCGCACTACACCTTCGCCACGGCCGCGCCCGGGATGACCCCGCGCACATGGATCGCCGATGGTGTGATGAAGAAGGCCGCGACCCTCGACGACCTGGCTCGCCAGTGCGGTATCGACCCGGTGGCGTTGGCGCGAACCGTCGAACGATTCAACGGGTTCGCCCACACGGGTGTGGACGAGGACTTCCACCGCGGTGAAGGCGATCACGAACGCTATCAGGGTGACGCCACCCACCGGCCCAACGCCTGCCTCGGCGCCATCGCCAAGGCCCCGTTCTACGCGGTCGCGATGTACCCCGGTGACATCGGCACCAACGGCGGACTGCTGTGTGATGAGGCCGGGCGCGTGCTGAACACCGACGGAAACGTGATCAGCGGTCTGTACGCCGCCGGCAACTGCACGGCGTCGGTGATGGGGCGCAAGTATCTCGGCGCCGGCGCGACGATCGGTCCGTCGGTGATCTTCTCCTACGTCGCCGCCGCGGACGCCGCCCGGCGCGTCGCCGCAGACGCATCCACGTCCTCCCCGGTGAACTCCGAGCAGTAGACGCTCCCAAGGATTTACAAACATCAACCCCAGCCCATGCGAGAGGCCCATTCCGTGACAAGCACCGCGAGCAATGTGAAGTACGATCCCTATGATCTGACGCTGAACGCCGACCCGTATCCGGCGTTCGCCGCGATCCGCGAAGAGCAGCCGCTCTATTACAACGCCGATCACGACTTCTACGCGTTGAGCAGGTACGCCGACGTCAATGCGGCGCTCGTCGACTTCAAGACGTTCAGTTCGGCGCGCGGCGCCATCCTGGAACTGATCAAGGCGAACATCCCGATCCCGCCCGGCGTGGTGATCTTCGAAGATCCGCCGATCCACGATATCCACCGGAAGCTGTTGTCGCGCATGTTCACCCCCAAGAAGGTGCTGGGTCTGGAAGGCCAGATCCGCGACTACTGTGCCGCCTGCCTCGATCCGCTCGTGGGCACCGGCAACTTCGACTTCGTCAAGGATCTGGGCTCGCAGATGCCGATGAAGGTGATCGGTATGCTCCTGGGCATTCCCGAAGAGGATCAGAGCATCATCCGAGACTTCGCCAACGATCAGATGCGCACCGAGGACGGCAAGCCGATGAAGGCCGCCGAGGAGGGTATGACCACCGCGGGCAACTTCGAGGCGTACATCGACTGGCGGGCCGAGCATCCATCGGACGACATCATGACCGAACTGCTCAACGTGGAGTTCAAGGACGAGGAGGGGGTGGTCCGCAAGCTGCGCCGCGAGGAACTGCTCACGTACCTGAACGTGGTGGCCGGGGCCGGGGCCGAGACCACCACCCGGCTGATCGGCTGGTCCGGAAAGGTTCTGGCCGAACATCCCGACCAGCGCCGCGAACTCGCGCGGGATCCGTCGCTCATCCCCAACGCGATCGAGGAACTGCTGCGTTTCGAGCCGCCCGCGCCGCACGTCGCGCGGTACGTGACCCGCGACGTGGAATACTACGGACAGACGGTCCCGGAGGGCAGCGTGATGCTGATGCTGCTGGCCGCCGCCAACCGTGACTCGCGGGAGTTCCCCGACGGCGACACCTTCGACATCCATCGGGATATCAAGGCGCACCTCACCTTCAGTGCCGGGCGGCACCTGTGCCTGGGTATGGCGCTGGCCCGGCTCGAAGGCCGGATCGCACTGGAGGAGATCCTCAAACGGTTCCCCGAGTGGGAGGTCGACCTGTCGCAGGCAGCGCTCTCGCCGACGTCGACGGTCCGGGGCTGGGACACTTTGCCGGCGACCATCTGAGTCGCGATCTCGTATCAACTCGTTGCATCAAATGAAATATCCAAGCACACAGGAGGATTCATGACTGGTCGGGTAGCGGACAAGGTTGCCTTCATCACCGGAGCGGGACGTGGCCAGGGTCGGGCACACGCTGTCCGGCTCGCGGAAGAAGGCGCCGACATCATCGCGATCGACGTGTGCGCCCCCATCGACGGCGTACCCTTCGATCTCTCGAGCGAAGAGGACCTGGCCGAGACGGCCGAACTGGTCAAGGCGCAGGACCGCCGCGTCGTCACCGCCAAGGTCGACGTCCGCGATCTCAACGGTCTCACCGAGGCCGTGAAGTCGGGTGTCGAGCAGCTCGGACGTCTGGACATCGTCGTGGCCAACGCCGGAATCGCCACCGGCGGTGACAGCCTGGCCGACATGGACGAGAAGACCTGGCGGGACATGATCGATGTCAACCTCACCGGTGTGTGGCACACCGCCAAGGCGGCGATTCCGCACATGATCGCGGGTGGGCGTGGCGGTTCGATCGTGTTGACCAGCTCGGTGGGCGGCCTCAAGTCGTACCCGTTCTGCGGGCACTACGTGGCCGCCAAGCACGGTGTCGTCGGTGTCATGCGCACCCTGGCGCTGGAGCTGGCCCAATACAACATCCGGGTCAACACGGTGAACCCGTCGCAGGTCAATACCGCGATGATCATGAACGAGGCCACCTACAAGATGTTCCGCCCCGACCTCGAACACCCGGGGCCGGAGGACTTCGCGCCGCTGTCGCAGATGATGCACGTGCTGCCGGTGCCGTGGGTCGAGCCCGAGGACGTCGCCAACGTGGCACTGTTCCTCGCCTCGGACGAGGCCCGGTACATCACCGGTCTCACTGTTCCGGTCGATGCGGGCGCCTGCCTGAAGTAGGAGCAGACGTCGCGGGAACCGAATCACACATCGCTGTAAGGGGAGAGGCATGAGCACCAACACCGCGCCGGGGGGCGGCGGTATCGTCGCCCGGTACTCGTCGGGGCCTCTCAAGGCGATCGGCGGCTTGTTCCTGATGACCGCGGACGCCGCCCGGTTCGCTTTCCACAGGCCGTTTCAGACCCGGGAGTTCATCGACCAGTCCTGGTTCGTCGCCCGGGTGTCACTGATTCCTACTGTGCTGGTGGCGATCCCGTTCACCGTGCTGGTGAGCTTCACCCTCAATATCCTGCTGCGCGAGCTCGGCGCCGCCGACCTGAGCGGCGCCGGGGCGGCCTTCGGCGCCGTTACCCAGGTGGGACCGATGGTGACGGTACTCATCGTCGCCGGGGCGGGTGCCACCGCGATGTGCGCCGACCTGGGATCGAGGACCATCCGCGAGGAGATCGACGCGATGGAGGTGCTGGGCATCAATCCGGTACAGCGCCTGGTCACTCCACGGGTGCTGGCCTCGGGGCTGGTGGCGGTGCTGCTCAACAGCCTGGTGTGCATGATCGGTATCGGTGGCGGCTATGTGTTCTCGGTGTTCGTGCAGGGGGTGAATCCGGGTGCCTTCGCGGCCGGAATCACCCTGCTCACGGGCACCCAGGAGGTGATCATCTCCTCGGTCAAGGCGCTGTCGTTCGGCCTGATCGCCGGGATCGTCGCCTGCTATCGCGGCCTCATCGTGACCGGTGGGGCCAAGTCCGTCGGCAACGCCGTCAACGAGACCGTCGTCTACGCGTTCATCGCGCTGTTCGTTGTGAACGTCGTGATCACCGCCGTCGGTGTGCAATTGAGTAGGTGAGCAGGTCATGGCAGTTGTTCCGTCACTGATTCCGAGCGTCCGCCACCCGCGGATCAACCGTGAGCTCCGCAGGCCGATAGTCGGTCTCGGCCGGCTCGGAGACCACGCGATCTTTTACGCGCGTGCGCTGCGCAGTGTGCCGCACGCGGCGATCCACTATCGGCGCGAGACGATCCGGCTCATCGCCGAAACCAGCATGGGTGCGGGCAATCTCGCACTCATCGGCGGTACCGTCGTCATCGTCGGATTCCTCACCCTGGCAACTGGCAGCACGCTGGCGGTGCAGGGGTACAGCTCGCTCGGCGACATCGGCATCGAGGCGCTGACCGGATTCCTGTCGGCATTCATCAACGTACGAATCGCGGCCCCCGTGGTCGTCGGTATCGGTCTGGCCGCCACATTCGGGGCCGGTGCGACCGCGCAACTCGGGGCGATGCGGATCAACGAGGAGATCGATGCCCTCGAATCGCTGGGTATCAACCCGATCGCGTATGTGGTCGGTACCCGGATCGCCGCGGGGATGATCGTGATCGCCCCGCTGTACGCCATCGCGCTGATCGCCTCGTTCGCCGCCTGCCGCTTCACCACGGTGGTGCTGCTCGGGCAGTCCTCGGGTCTGTACGCGCACTACTTCACCACCTTCCTCAATCCGCTCGACCTGGTGTGGTCGTTCGTCCAGGCGTTCGTGATGGCGCTGCTGATCCTGCTGATCCACACCTATTTCGGATTCTTCGCCAGCGGCGGTCCCTCGGGTGTCGGGGTGGCTGTGGGCGACGCCGTACGGACCTCGCTGGTCGCGGTGGTCACCGTGACACTGCTGGTGGCCCTGGCGATCTACGGATCCAACGGAAACTTCAACCTCTCGGGCTAGGGACATGACGACGCGTACAGCACTGACCCGGCCTCTGGCCGGTCTGGCAATGCTTCTGGTGGTGATCGGGCTGGCAACCTTGGCGGTGGCCATGTTCACCGGCGCCACCACCCGCAGCGACACCGTGACGGTACGGGCGCCCCGGGCCGGGCTCGTGATGGACGCCGACGCCAAGGTGCAGCTGCGCGGTGTCACCGTCGGCCGGGTCGATTCCGTCGCCTACGACGATCCCGGGACCGCGACTCTCACCCTGGCGATGGATCCCGGCCGGATCGGCAAGATCCCGGAGAATGTGGGGGTCAGCATCGCCGCGCCCACAGTCTTCGGTGCCAAGAGCGTGGAACTGGTGATGCCCGACAATCCGTCACGGAGCCACCTGCGCGCCGGTCAGACGCTGTCCACGGAGAACGTCTCGGTCGAGGTCAACACGGTCTTCCAGGATCTGACCGAGGTGCTCGCGCAGATCCGGCCGGCCGATCTCAACGCGGCACTCAGCGCGATAGCGACCGGTCTGAACGGGCATGGCGAGAAGCTCGGACAGGCTCTGGTCGATATGAATCACTATCTGGGCAAGGTGAACTCGGAACTCCCGTCGCTGCGTGCACTGCTGCGGCAGACTCCCGAGATGGTGAAGGTCTATGCCGACACGAGTGGTCCACTGCTGAATACGGTGCGAAACACCAGCACCCTGAGTGACGCGATCGTCACCGACCAGCACAAGCTCGACGCCTTCCTCACCAGCGTGATCGGACTGTCCGACACCGGCAAGCAGGTGCTCGGCGACAACGGGCCCGCATTGGCCAAGACGCTACGGCTGCTGGTGCCCACCCTTGAGCTGACCGATGAGTATAATCCGGCACTCACGTGTTCGCTCAACGGTTTCGGAGATCTTGCCGTGTCGCCTCCGGCGGACGTTCCGGGACTGGGTCTGTCGGCCAACTTCCTGTGGGGTATCGAGACGTACAAGCTCAGCGACCGGCCGAAGGTCGGGGCCAAGGGCGGCCCGCAGTGCGTGGGGATGCCGATCAAGTATCAGCAGCGGGCACCGTTCCTGATCGCCGACACCGGCGCCAATATGTTCGCCACCGGACGTAAGACGCTGCAGCTCAACACCCAGAGCCTGCACCAGGCGCTGTTCGGCCCGATCCCGGACGGATCGCCGCGATGAGACACAGAATGGACTCCACCACAATCAAATTCACGGTGTTCATCACCGTGATGGTGGTGCTGGGCGCGTTCCTGCTGCTGGTCTTCAGCGACCGGCGTTCGGGCGACACCACCCAGTACCGCGCGGTGTTCGCCGATGTGTCGGGACTGCGCTCGGGCGACACGGTGCGGATCGCGGGCGTGCGGGTCGGCACGGTCCGTGAGGTCAGGCTCGATGACGAGAATCAGGTGCACGTCTCGTTCGACGTCGACAAGTGGCTGAGCGTCCCGGCCGATTCGGGGGCCGCGGTCCGCTACCTCAATCTGGTCGGTGACCGCTACCTCGAACTCACCGAGGGCAAGCAGACGACGCTGTTGCGCTCGGGTGGACAAATCCCCGAAAGCCGGACCGATCCGGCGCTCGATCTGGATGTGTTGCTCGGTGGCCTGAAACCGGTCATCGCGGGTCTGCAACCCGGACAGGTCAACGCGCTCAGCGGTGCCATTCTCGATGTCTTCCAAGGGCAGACCACCACCGTGCAGACCCTGTTCCAGGGAAGTTCGTCCCTGCTGGGCACGCTCGGCGACAACGTGGGCGTGATCCAGGAGGTCATCGATCAGCTCAAGACGGTGATGGTTACCCTCAACAAGGACGGTGAACGCTTCGGGGAGACCATCGACAGGCTCGACAGCCTGATCGGAAAGCTCGCCGCTCAGCGCGATCCGATCGACACTGCGATCGACTCACTCGACAAGGGCACCGCAACCGTGGCCACCCTGTTGACGCAGGCGCGTCCGTCGCTGTCGGGCAACATCGACCAACTGTCCAGACTGGCAGCCAATCTGGACTCCGACAAGGACGTTCTCGACAAGTCGCTGCAGCGTGCGCCGGACAACTTCCGCAAGCTGGTACGCACCGGAACATACGGAAACTTCATCCAGTACTACGTGTGTGCGGTGACCGTCCGGGTGTCCGATCCGACAGGCAAGGTGGTCACACTGCCATGGATCGAGCAGACGAACGGAAGGTGCGCCGACAATGTATAAGTACCGCGGCGGCGGCCTGGTCCGGGCCGGCTGGGTGGGCCTGACGCTCATCGTTCTGATGGTCATGGCCGGACTGAATATGGCGAACGTGACGGCATGGTTCTCCACGGTGACCTACCAGGCTGATTTCGAGGAGGCTGGCGGGCTGGCCGCGGGCGCCGACGTGACGGTGTCCGGGGTCCGGGTGGGGACGGTGTCCAGGGTGGAACTCGTCGACGGCCTCGCCCGCGTGCGGTTCACCGTCGACACCGGCACCCGACTCGGACGCGACACCGCGGTCCAGATCAGGACCGGATCGTTGCTCGGGCAGCGGGTGGTGACCGTCGAACCGAAGGGCGCGGGCACACTCAACCCGTCGGATGTGATTCCGGTGAGCCGGACCGCATCGCCGTACTCGTTGAACGAGGCCGTGGACGACCTGACCACCAACGCCACCGACATCGATACCGATCAGCTCAACGACTCGCTGCAGGTGCTGACCGACACGATGACCGCCATAAGCCCCGACCTGGGGCCCACCCTCGACGCGCTCGCCGAGGTGTCCCGCGGCATCAACGCGCGCAACGGCTCATTGCGTGAGCTGCTTTCGGCCACCGGCGATATCACCGGATTGATCGGTAAGCGGGCCGAGAAGGTCAACACGCTGATCCTGAATGCCGACTCGCTGCTCGGCGTCCTGGTGCAACGCCGCCGTGAGATCTCCTCGCTGCTCGTGAACGTCACGGCTGTGTCCCAGGAACTGTCCGGACTGGTCGCCGACAACGAGAAGCAACTCGGGCCGACCCTGGCCCAGTTGAACTCGGTGGTTGCGGTGCTGGAAAAGAACCGCGACAACCTCGACAAGGCGTTGCCGCTGTTTCAGAAGGTCAGTACGACCCAGGGAGAAGCGGTCTCGGGCGGGCCCTTCTACCAGGCATTCGTCGGAAACCTCATCCCCGGACCGCTTTTCCAGCCGTTCATCGACCGCGCCTTCGGTCTGCAACCCGAAGCGAAGATCCCCGGTCTGGGCGGCGGAATACCGCTGCCGAGAACACCACTGGATCCCGCACCGTCGTCCACACGCACCCCGACTACCAAGAAAGAGGCCGGATGATGAAACGCACCATCATGACGGCGCTCGCGGCGGTGCTGGTCGTGGGCGTTCTCGCCGGAGCGGTGTTCGGCTACCGCGCACTGACCGGCCCCCGCGAGTTGACCGCCGTCTTCCCGGCCACCACCGGAATCTACAAGGGCGACGATGTGCGGGTGGCGGGCGTCAAGGTCGGCACGATCACCGCGATAAAGCCTCGGGGCACGACGGTGCGGATGACCATGGACATCGATCGGGGCGTGAAGATCCCCGCGCAGGCACATGCGGTGATCGTCGCGCAGAACCTCGTCGCCAACCGGTACGTCCAGCTCACCCCGTCCTACCGCGGGACCGGACCGGTGCTTGCCGAAGGGGCGGTCATACCGCTCGAGCGGACCGAGGTCCCGGCGGAATGGGACGACATCAAGAAGCAGCTGACCAGGCTCGCAACGGATCTGGGACCGGACAAGCAGGTGGAGCCGGGCCAGACTCCGGGTGCGAGCGTGGTCGGTGACTTCGTGCGGGCCGCGGCCGACACGTTCGACGGCAACGGCGACACGATGAACCGGGCGCTGCGTGAACTGACCGACCTGTCGCGAGTGCTGGGGGAGAACACCGGCAATATCTCCACCACCATCAGCAACCTGGCGTTGCTGGTGAAGGCGGTCGGTTCCAGCAGCGATCAGATCGAATCCTTCGAACAGCGGTTGGCCACCGTGAGCTCGGTGCTCGACGGCAGCCGCTCGGACATCGACTCCGCGCTGACCACGCTCTCGCGCGCGGTGGCCGATGTCCAGCGGTTCGTCTCCGCCAACCGCGACGCCGCATCCGAACAGGTCCGGCGGCTCGCATCGGTCACTCAGATCCTCGCCGACAACCACGACACCGTGGAGCAATTGCTGCACGCCTACCCGAACAACCTGGCCAACTTCTACAACATCTACAGCCCGGACACCGGCACGCAGGCAGGTGTGTTCGTGGTGAACAATTTCTCCAACCCGGTCCAGTTCGTATGTTCGTCGATCGCGAGCATCGAAAACCTGACCGCGGCCGAAGGGGCGGCAAAGTGTCGCAAGTACCTGGGGCCGGTATTGTCGATGCTGAGTTTCAATTACCTTCCGGTGCCGTTGAATCCGGTACTCGGTCCCGATCCGGAGAATGTCATCTACAGCGAGAAGCGCCTGATGCCCGGCAACAACACAGCCGGCAACAACACAGCCGGCAACAACACCAGGTCGGCCAAGAACCGGGAAGAGCTGCTGCTGCCGAGTCGGCGGGGTGAACGATGAGTACGCGCGGACCACGCACGTCATTTCTGGCCGCGGCCCTGGTGGGCATCACGGTGCTGGCGGGCGGGTGCAGCTGGAACGGTGTCAACTCGCTGCCGTTGCCCGGCACCGTCGGCAATTCCTCCGGTGACTATTCGATCAGTGTTCAGGTAGCCAATGTCGGCACGCTGTCGCAGAATTCGCCGGTCCTGATCAACGATGTCGAGGTCGGCAGCATCGGTGAGATGAAGGTGCGCGACTGGCAGGCGCTGGTGGAACTGCGGCTGAAGAAGGGCACCGTGGTGCCCGGCAACGCCGTGGCGAAGGTGGGCCAGACCAGCCTTCTGGGTTCGATGCACATCGCACTCGACCCGCCCGCCGGCGAAGCCCCGGTCGGGACGTTGCCGCCCGGATCGACGATCCCGCTGAAGAAGTCGTCGTCGTACCCGTCGACAGAACAGACCCTGGCGGCGGTGTCGACGGTCGTCAACGGCGGCGGGCTGGGTCAGCTGGGCGAGATCATCACGTCGATCAATTCCGGGTTGGTGGGCAATGAGGCCGACATCCGGCAACTGCTGCGGCGCCTTTCGGTCTTCGTGGGCACCCTGGACCGCCAGCGCGGGGATCTGGTGGAGTTGCTCTCCCAGACCAAACGGCTGAGCACCTCGTTCGCCGACCAGGATGAGGTGATCAGCACGGCGCTGAACAAGATTCCGCCGGCACTGGCGGTTCTCGACGATCAGGCGCCCAAACTCACCACCGCGCTGACCAAACTGAAAGGCTTCAGCGACACCACCACCGCCGTCATCAACCAGGTGCGCGATGACCTGCTTACTGACCTCGAACATCTGGAGCCGACGCTGCGTTCGCTCGCCGACGTCGGTCCGCAGATCAACAAGGCGATCGCCTACGGACTGGTCTACCCGTACGGGCAGCGGACCATCGACCGGGCGGTGCGCGGCGACTACATCAACCTGCACGCGACCGTCGACCTCACCGTGCCGCGGCTGAAGAAGGAACTGCTGCTGGGTACCCCGCTGGGCGATCCGACCGAGACGATCGCGTTTGCACCCGGTGACCCCGGCTACAAGTCCACACCGACACACAATCCGCTGTTCTTCCCGATCACGCGTTCGCAGGGAGGGGGACGATGATTCTGTCACGATTCGTCAAGATCCAGCTGGCGGTCTTCGTGGTCCTGGGGCTCCTGGCGAGCTGGTTGATGTTGTTCTCCTACATGCAGGTTCAGACGCAGGTGGGGATCGGCCGGATCACGGTGAAGCTGGAGGCCCCGCGCACCGGTGGTCTGTACCAGTTCGCCAATGTCAGCTATCGGGGCGTGGATGTCGGGCGGGTCACCAACGTGGATCTGACCGACGCCGGTGTCGCGGCCACGCTGTCGATCGACGGTGATCAACGGATTCCCCGGAGTCTGCGGGCCAACATCCGCAGTATGTCCGCGGTCGGTGAACTCTACGTCGATCTGGTGCCGACCACTGACGAGGGTCCGTACCTGCGCGACGGTGCGACTATCACCGCGGATCAGGTGGACATACCCGAGCCGGTGGCTCCGATGCTGGCCAAACTCAACGGTCTGGTCTCCTCGATACCGAAGGACGACCTGTCGACGCTGGTGGACGAGCTCAACAAGGGTGTAGGTGGACGTGGCTATGACCTGCAGAACCTGATCAACTCGATGTCCACCTTCGCCGACGGACTCGACGGCGTCGGCGACGACACCAAAACGCTGCTGAAAAATGCTGTACCGCTGGTCGACTCGCAGGTGTCGAGCATCGATGCGATCCGCGAGTGGACCGCGGGACTGGACGGTACGACCGAACAGCTGGCCACCAATGTGCCGCAGATCCGTGATCTGCTGTCGGCGGGACCCGGATTCGCCGACGAGGTGGAAAAGACGCTGGACTCGGTGAAGCTGACCCTGCCGGTATTGTTGGCCAACGTCACGTCCGTCGGGCAACTGGCGGTGACCTACAATGCGGGTCTGGAACAGATTCTGGTGCTGCTGCCGCCGACGATCTCGATGATCCAGACGGTGCAGCCCAATCGGAACGGAACACAGTGGGGTCTGGGAACTTTCCGGATCAGCGGGGTCTCCGATCCGCCCGCGTGCACCGTCGGCTTCCTCGATCCGTCGAACTGGCGTCCGCCGGAGGACACCACCACCATCGACACCCCCGATGGCCTGTACTGCAAACTGCCGCAGAACAGTCCGATCGGTATGCGAGGCATCCGGAACTTTCCGTGCCAGACCAAGCCGGGTAAGCGGGCCCCCACCGCGGCTATGTGCAACAGCGACGAGCGGTATGAGCCGCTGGCGACGAGGCAGCCACTGATCGGGAAGTATCCCAAGGACCCGAACCTCTTGCGGCAGGGTATCGTTCCGTCCTCGAACACCGGATCGGGGCAGCAATCCGCCGATAACGGTGTGCGGGTGGCCTCGGCTTCCTACAATCCCAGTGACGGAAGTTATGTGGGCTCCGATGGCAAGGCATATCGGCAGACCGACCTCACGGGTAACCGTCCGGCCACGTGGCAAGCGATGATGCCGCGATGACGTGCACCAGCACAAGAGACTGATCCGATGGAGGGCTCATGACTCAGATGCTCACCGGCGAAACCGCTGACGCCGACACAGCAGAACTGGAACTGGCCGAAGCGCAGGCCGCGGCCGCCGAGGCGGAAGCGGCCGCCGCACGAGCCCGCGCCGAGGTGGCCAAAGCCCGGGTCAAGGCCGCGCGCGGGCGGAAACGAGTCGAGTCCGAGCCGGGTCAGGAGGTGGCCGAGCCGATTTCGCCGGCCGAGGACCACGCGGCGATCGCCGCCCCGGCGACGACGCCCGGCGAGGATCCGGTCGGCGAGGACGTGGTCGGCGAGGACGCGCCCGACGGGGATGCGATCGAGGACGACAGCGCTGCGGAACAGGCCGAGTCGGATACAGCCGCGGAGCCGGCCGAGTCGGGCCGGCCGGGACGGCTGCGCACGCTCGGGCGGAAGCTGCTGCGACCGTCCAAAGTGGGTGTGGCGCTGGCGGTGATGGTGATGGTCACTCTCGCGGCAGTCGCCGGAGCGGTGGCCATCGGCTGGCAGCACCACCAGGCCGGTGAGCGGCAGGATCGTGCGGCCCGGTTCAGCGATGTCGCCGAACTCGGTGTGGTGGCCGTAACCTCGCTCGATTACCGCAATGCCGAACGCGACGTCAAACGGATCGTGGATCTGTCGACCGGCGAGTTCGCCAAGGACTTCACCGACCGGTCAAAGGACTTCACATCGGTGATCAAGAAGTCCGAGGTCACGACCAAGGGCAAAGTGACCTCGTCGGCGGTGGAGTCGGTCGACGGAGACACCGCGACGGTTCTGGTGGCGGCGACATCCGAGGTCACCAATGCCGCGGGTGCGAAGGAAGAACCCAGAACATGGCGTCTGCGGGTGACGGTCACCGACGTCGACGGAACGATGAAGATCTCGAAGGTGGATTTTGTGCCATGACAATCACTGACGTGACAGGCTCCGACACCGCCCACGATGCCGCCGAACCGGCGGACCAACCGGCTACCGGAGGCACGCCCGGCCAGGCCGGGCGAGACAAGGAGTCGGGCGGCGAAACATCGGCCGCCGCGGCGAATCCGGAGCAGAAGGTGGCAGGGGCGGCGGGCCTTTGGGTGCGGTTGCGCAAGAATCTCACCTTGCTGGTCGCCGCGGTGGTGATGGTGGCGGCGGTCGCGACCGTGGCGGCCATGTACTTCACCGTGTACAGCGATGACCAGGCCACCGGCGCGGCCACCGAACGCGAGGTGCTGACCGAGGCCAAGGCGGGAACGACCGCGCTGCTCTCGTACGCCCCGCAAACGCTCGATTCGGATCTGGCGAAGGGCCGCGCACACCTGACGGGGCAATTTCTCCAGTACTACCGGGAGTTCACCGACAGGGTCGTCAAACCCAAGGTCCAGGAGAGTCAGATCACCACCCGTGCGCTGGTGAGCCGGGCCGCGGTGGACAGGCTGTCGGCCGATTCGGCCACCGTGCTGGTCTTCCTGAACCAGTCCACCACCTCCAAGGAGAAGCCGGAAGCCGAACTCACCTCCAGCAGCGTGCGCATCGGTATGCAGCGCGAGGGCGGCAAATGGCTGATCTCCGCGTTCGACCCGGTGTGAGCGTGAACACGTAGAGACCACGTAGTCCACCCGCTGCGGGTACCGGCCCTCCGTCGGCAATGTGAGTCAGGTCATAGCAGTAACGCAGACCCGTCCAGGAGGGCCCCATGACCGCAACCGACTTCCGACCGGCACCAACCGAGTTGGCCGCGCCCGACTACATCGCGCGGGCCCGCGCGGTGGCAGAGGTGATCGAGGCCGAGGCGAACCGCATCGAAGAGGCCGCGACCATCACCCGCCCGGTGTTCGAGGCACTCTCGGACGCCGGACTGTTCTGGATGCTGATCCCCGAGCAGTACGGTGGCGGCGGCAGCGACATCGTCACCGCCTTCAAGGTGATCCAGGAGATCTCCCGCGCGGACGGCTCGACCGGCTGGGCGTTCATGGCCAACATCTGTAGCGCCGCGGTCGCCGCCGGCTTCATGAACACCGACGGCGGATACGAGATGTTCGGCGGTCAGGACAAGGCGATCACCGCGGGCATGGTGGTTCCCACGGGCAAGGCGGTCCGGGTCGACGGCGGCTATCGCGTGAACAGCCGGTACCAGTTCGCCAGCGGCTCGGCCCATGCGAGTTGGATCGGCGCCGGATTCGTAGTTGTCGACGACAACGGTGACCCGGTGCTCGTCGACGGTGAACCGCAGTGCCGGATCGCCTTCCTGCCCCGCGAAGAGGTCGAATTCCTCGGGAACTGGAACGTGATGGGCATGGTCGGCACCGGCTCCTACGACTATCAGGTCAAGGACCGCTTCGTACCCGACAAGTTCACGATGGAAACCTTCGCGACCGTTCCCACCCAGGCTGAACCCGTCTATCAATTGGGCCTGCTCGGCATCGGTGTCGGTGGCCATGCGCCCGTCGCGCTGGGGTTGGCGCAGCGCGCCCTGCAGGAGATCGCCGGAATCGTCGACAACAAGATCCGGCCCGGCTACGACGGTCCCGTGGGTGACTCGGAACTCTTCCGGCTCGACTTCATGCGGCATGAGGCGCAGTTCCGGGCCGCCGAGGCCTACGTGTATCAGGTCTTCGGGGATGCGGAGGAATCCGCGGCGCAGGGCATCGCGATCTCCGACGAGCAGCGGGCCCGGATGCGTCAGGCGGCCACATGGGTGCAGGAGGTCGCCGGTGAGGTCGTCACGTTCGCGCACCGCTGGGCAGGTAGTGCCACGGTCCGCAACCCCAGCGCGCTCGGGCGCTGTGTGCGTGACGCGGCGGTGGCAACCCAGCATGCGCTGGTGGACCGGATGACCCTGGTCGAAGCCGCGCCCGCGATCCTGCCCGGTTACCGGAACCGCTGAGCACACCTGCCGACTCTTCGCCGACATCGTCGGCGCATCCGAACGACGAACGCCCAAGGAGGCGCAATCATGGGACAACTCGACAACAAGGTGGCTCTCGTCACGGGAGCCGCACGTGGACAAGGACGTTCGCATGCGATCCGACTCGCCGAGGAAGGCGCGGACATCATCGCGATCGATATCTGCGCCAAGGTCGGAACCACCGACTACAAGGGCGCCACGCCCGACGACCTGGAGGAGACCGCCCGGTTCGTCGAGAAGACCGGTCGGCGTGCGCTGACCTCGATCGTGGACGTCCGCGACCTCGTCGGCCTTGAGCGCGCGGTTCAGGAGGGCATCGCCGAATTCGGCCGGCTCGACGCGGTGGTGGCAAACGCCGGCATCTTCTCGTCGGCACCGCTGCACGAACTCACCGAAACGCAGTGGGACGAGATGGTCGATATCAATCTGACCGGTGTGTGGAAGACGATGCGTGCCACCGTTCCCCACCTCATCGAGCAGGGTGAGGGCGGTTCGATCATT
This sequence comes from Gordonia pseudamarae, assembly GCF_025273675.1. Lineage (NCBI taxonomy): Bacteria > Bacillati > Actinomycetota > Actinomycetes > Mycobacteriales > Gordoniaceae > Gordonia > Gordonia pseudamarae. Next base: position 1,018,586 of record NZ_CP045809.1, read on the forward strand.
CTCATCAGCTCAACCGGAGGGCTTCAGGGATTCCCGAACTTCGCTCACTATGTGGCCGCCAAGCACGGGGTCACAGGTCTGGCCCGCACCGCGGCGAATGAGCTGGGCGCCCACGGTATCCGGTGCAATTCGGTACATCCGACGTCGGTGCTGACCGACATGATCGATCACGAGGCAATGTATCGACTGTTTCGCCCGGACCTGGAACATCCGACGCACGAGGACTTCCGGGAGGCATGCGAGTCGGGCATGAACCTGCTGCCGACGCCGTGGGTCGAGGCGGGTGACATCTCCAACGCGGTGGTGTGGCTGGCCTCGGACGCCTCGCGGTATGTCACCGGTGTCGCGCTCCCGGTGGATGCAGGTTCGCTGTGCAAGGTGTAGGGATACCGGCCCAGGGGTAGGCTCCGGCCTCCTCGCCACCGTGGGATCTGCGCCCCGGTCAGTGTGAAAATGACTGCCCGGGGCGGACTCTCATGACATGTCGCGCCCAATTGGAACTGCTCGCGGCGTCCCGAACGGGTCAGGGCGCCGGCCGTGAGCCGGCGAGCGCCGCGGCCAGCTGTGTCCGGCGGGTGATGTTGAGCTTGCGCAGTGCGTGTTCGACGTGACCCTCGACGGTGCGGGGGGACAGCACGAGCCGCTGGGCGATCTCCTTGTTCGTCAGGCCGTCGGCGACGAGTGTGGCCACCTCCTGTTCTCTCCGCGACAGGGAGCCGAGGAAGTCGCTGTGAGTTGTCGACGGGGCGTGAGTTGTCGAGGGGCGGTGGGTTGTTGACGGGTACCGGGCCGCCGCCGACTTTCGCCCGCTCGCTGTGTGCGTGGATCCGGCACCGTCCCCGCCCGTATCCACCCCGCCTGTATTCGCCCCGCCCGTATTCGCCCCGCCCGTATTCACATAGTCGAGTAGTTCCGCGGCAGAGAGTGCTTCACCACGGGCCCACCATGATTCGAAGGCGGCCTCACCCAGGTCCGCGCGTACGACGGCAACGGCTCCCGCGCGCAACGCATTCCAGTGCTCCGATCCGTACAGTTGTTGCCCGAACAGTCCCCACGACGACGACGCGGCGCCGAGTACCACCGCGGCACGCTCCCCGGATCCGTCGGCGGCGAGGGCCCAGCCCAGAAGTTCGGCCATCAGCGTCATACCCACGATGTCACCGAACGACCGGTGTTCGCAGAGGGCTCGGGACGCCAGTTCGACGGCCCGCCCGGGGTCTCCGGCGAGCAGGGCGGTGAGCCCGAGTCCATAGGTCGCATAGGAATGAAACCAGCTCTCACCCGCGGCGACGGCAGCCTCGTGCACTTCGGTGAAGACCGCCCGGCTGCCTGCGATGTCGAGCACCGAGCTCAGCAACATCCCTCGATGTACCCGCAGCGTGGCGAGGAGGTCGGCTTCGTCGTCGCTGTAGAGCGCTTCCGCGTGGTCGAAGTATCTTCCCGCGGAGACGAAGTCGCCGGCGAAGAAGTCGCGCAGACCGGTGATGTGGATGGTGAGGGCCACGGTCTGCCGGTCGTGTACGCGGTCGGCGAGGCTGCGGGCCCGCTGTATCGAGAACGCCGCCGACTCGCGGTCACCCTGAAGCGTCTGGAGCAGGGCGAGCACCGCGAACATCCGCGCCTTGTTCCTGTCGCACGCGTGCGGTAGGTCGAGCGCCTTGGTCAGCCACATGCGGTGCTCGCGGCCGGATATCCCACAGGCCCAGAGGAACCGGGCCGAGCCCAGGGCGTGTGTGGCCGTGGCGGTGGGTGCCTCGTCGTCGCGAGAGGCCATGGCGAAGTCCAGCGCGGCCCGGATATTTCCTCGATTTTCCTGCACTACGGCGGCTTTGGCCACCTGATCGGGCCCGTACCAGTGGGTCGCGGAGTCGACCATGATTTCCGCGCACCAGTTGAGCAGCGCGGTGTTCATCGCATCGCGCTCGCGCGGGGAGAGTTTGCCCCAGCCGTATTCCCGGATCGACTCGAGGAGGCGGAAGCGGGCGCGCAGGTCGTCGGTCTCCCTGGATACCACGGACTTGGCGACCAGACCGGCGACCGCATCCACGATGGACTCGGCGGGCAGCCGGTCGTCGGCACATACGTCGATGGCGGTGTCGAGGTTGAATCCGCCGACGAATACGGACAGTCGCGACCACAGCAACTGCTCGGAAGGTGTGCAGAGCTCATAGCTCCAGTCGGTCGTGGCCTGCAGGCTCCGATGCCGTGCGGTGCGGTCGCGCGATCCCACGGTCAGCATCGACATCCGGCGATCGAGGAGATCGGCGAGGTCGTGGACCGAGAGTACGTTCAGCCGGGTACATGCCAGCTCGATGGCCAGCGGCAGGCCGTCGAGGCGCCGGCAGATCCGCTGTACCGCATTGTGGTTGGCGTCGGTCAGCTCGAATCCGGCGAGCGCCGACGACGCGCGGCGGGTGAACAGTTCGACGGCCGGACTCACGTCGGGGGTCTCCTCGGTGGACAGGGCCCCCAGGTGGAAGACATGTTCACCCGGTATGGAGAGGTATTCACGCGAGGTCACGATGATCCGAAGGTGCGTCGTCGATTCCAGCAGGTGGGCGACCAATGCCGCGGCCCCATCCACCACGTGCTCGCAATTGTCGAGTACCAGCAGCATCCGGCGGTTGCGCAGGAAAGTGGCGAGGGTGTCCTGTGCCGATCCTTCGCCGGACTCCCGATTGTCCAGCGACAGGACATCGCACACGGATTGGGCGAGCAGTGACGCACTGCGGACAGCGGTGAAGTCGACGAACCGGACACCGTCGGGAAACGCACGGCGGAAGTCCTCGGCCGCCGCGATCGCCAGGCGTGTCTTGCCCATTCCGCCCGGCCCGACCACGGAGACGAGCCGATGGTCGCCCAGGAGCCGGCGCAGATCGACCAGCTCGCCGCGCCGCCCCACGAAGCTGGTGGCGGGACGGGGAAGTCCCGGCGATACTGCCGCAGGCGGCCTGGTCGGTTGCGCCGCGTTCTCCGTTCGGATCGCGTTCACCCGGCGGGCCAGCAGAGTCCGCGAGCGGCTCCAGCCGATCGAGCGCCCGATCGCGGCGATCGTGACATCGGGGTCGGCGACCAGCATCCTGCGGATTTCGCCGTCCACCTCGTCGACGACCGAACCCTTGGCGCGTCGATGGTCGACGGGTGGTGCGGGCATCGCCAGGGCACGCCGCACCGTGTTACGGGACATCCGGAGTCGCCCCGCGATGCCCTTGATGGTCTCGCCCTCCGCGTGGCACCGCTGAATCTCGGACCACTCGTCAGCGTTCACTATGCTGCCTCTCGCCATTCACTGTGCTGCCTCTCGTCCGGCATCTGCACTCTCGACATGCGCTCCCCATATTCGGTGATGCAGATCACTCTGCTGTGCGGTGCCGATGACGACAACCCCGGGGGTCAAGATGTGTCACCGATGACCGCGGGCAGGTGCACGGCCGCCGGATTCCACGCCCAGGAATGCGGCTTGACCTGCATTCATGCCGAAACGGGTGCGGGCCGCCCGGCGCGGGGCCCAGATCACGTAGTCGACCGGTTATCCCTGTGCCGACCAACCGCCAGAGTGATGGACGACATACCACCACGTTCTCCGTCGGAGAGCGATCACCATGACTCAGCGAGGAATCACCATGACACAGCAGAACGCCGACGCACTGACCAAGGCCTTCGCCGCCGCCGACACCGGGGATGCGAGCCTGCTCGTATCCTTGTACGCCGACGACATGACGTGGGCCGGTTTCACCGTGGACGGCACCGTGCGGCTCTACACCAAGGGAGAGTTCCTGGAGGCTTTCGGGGTGCTCGCCAAACTCGACGAGTCACGCAACGAGGTGATCGGTTGTGCGGTGGTCGGTGACGAGATCGTCACCGCGAATGTCCGTATCTATCGGCGACTGGGCGGGGTGGAACTCGACACGACGATGGTGATGGTGCACCGCTTCATCGACGGGCAGGTGACGTTCGGCAACGACATGGTCCCCTCGTCGTTCGAGCAGTTCTGGGCCGCCGCCGGGATCACCGGGTGAGTACTCCGCCGCACCGCGGTGGAATCCGTGAACAGGAGTCCGTCATGTCCGCACCCCGCCATGGTTTACACACCGGGGATCTGCACACTGGGGATCTGCACACTGGGGATCTGCACACCGAGAGCCTGCAGACCGAGTTCCGGCAGGCGATGGCTAATCTTTGCGCACCGGTTTCGATCATCACGGTGATGGATGCCGACCGGCCGCACGGCACCACCGTCAGCGCGGTGATGTCGCTGTCGATGGACCCGTCGCTGGTGGCCGTGGCCCTCGCCGAAACGTCGCAGACCCTCGCCCGGATCCGGAGATCGAGGGCATTCGGCGTCAACGTGTTGGCCGACGACCAGCACCATATCGCCGGCCGGTTCGCGACGAAGGCACCGGACAGGTTCGGCGATATTGATTGGCAACAGGCCGGGACGGTGCCGCGCATCACCGGCTCGGCAGTGTGGTTGGCCTGCCGGGTCGCCGGCCTCCTGCCGGGTGGTGACCACACGATCGTCGTCGGCGAGGTCGTTGCGGCGGAATCTGATCCGCTGGCGCGGCCCCTGACGTATCACCGGCGGGGATTCGGCACGCACACCGCGCGCACGGACCGCTGATCGGCCGGCACCGTCGGGCAGTCGGAACGTCGGGGCAGTCGGGCAGCGGGGCAGTCGGGGCCGTCAGCCCCGGTTCCCGGCGGCCGCAACGGTGATGTTCGCACCCCGGTAGGTGCGGCTCAGGTACCCGGCGAGTCGCGGATCCTCCAGCGCGTGGGTGAGTTCGAGGACGCGGGGGTCACCGGCAAGTCGTGTCGGGGCGACGACGACATGGGCGTAGGGGTTGTCCGGTCCCGGTTCGATGGCCAGGGCGTCGTCGGCCGGGACCAGACCGAGCGACGACGCCTGATCGGGGTTGAGGGCGACGGCGTCGTAGCTCTCGTAGGTCGACTTCAGGAAATCGTCGAGGCTGAGACCGATCACATCGAGGTGCCGGGCCGAATCGAGCACGTTGGCCTTGGTGATGGTCAGATCCTGCGCCGACGTGCCGCCGAATGGACGGTCGAGGGAGACCAGCCCCGCGGACTGCAGCAGGTACAGGCCGCGGGCGAAACCGGTGGCGGTGGACGGCAACGCGACCCGGGCACCGTGCGGCAGGCTCGTATCGGTGACGCTGTCGGCGACCAGACCCGTGTTGACCCAGCTTTCGGTGTCGTGCAGATCGGTCCACGTGTGCGAATAGAGGGCGTAGGGAACAACATTCACCCGGCTGACGATGCTCAGATCGGTGATGCCGCGATCGGCGGTGTCGGCCTCGAAGGCGGGGGCGTGCTGATAGAACACCAGATCGCCGTCGCCACCGGCGACCTTCGCGTTGGCATCGTCACCGGCGTCCTTGATGGTGACCCGGATCTGTTTGCCGAGAAGATTTTTCACAGCGTATTCGAGAATGTCGCGGTCGGCGCCCTTGCCGGCGTAGACGACGAGGTTGTCGCCGCCGTCAGAGGAACCGTACTCGACCGCCGTCTCCGATCCGCAGCCCGCCGCGACGACGGTCAGCAGCATCGCGATCAGCGTGACAAGGATGCCGCGTGGGTGTGGGCCGCGGATCGGAACGCCGGTCATTTGTTGGTCAGTCCTCTCTGCCACGCGGTGGCCTTGTGCTCGACACCGGTCATCACGGCGTTGACGAGAATGCCGATCAGACCGAGCGTGATGATGCCCGCGTACATCTGGGGTGTTTGATAGCGCAGCGCGGCGTTGTTGATGTAGATGCCGATACCGTGTGCGCCGCCGACGAGTTCGGCCGCCACCAGGGCGGTGAACGCGTTGGCGCTGGCGAGCCGGATCCCGGGGAAGATGCCGGGGATCGCGGCGGGCAGCACCACCCGGGTGAAGATGTAGCTCCGTCCGGCGCCCAGGGTACGGGCGGCGTTGAGCAGAATCTTCTCCACGCCGTTGACCGCACCGACGGTGGTGATGAAGATGGGCCAGAAGCACGCCCACACCACGATGGCGATCTTGGACTGCTCACCGATACCGAAGAACACCACGAACACCGGCAGCAGGGCCAGCAGCGACAGATTGCGGAAGAACAGCAGCACCGGTTCCAGGAACTGCTGCACGATCCGGACATACCCGACCGCGATACCCAGACCGATGCCCAGGACCAGTCCGATCACGAAACCGGTGAGGGCACGCTGCACGCTCGGCAGGATCTCTTGTGCCAGTGAACCGTCGGCCAGGCCGTCGACAAGGGCGGTGACGGTGTCCTGCGGTGTCGCCAGATACAGTTCGTCGACGTAGCCGGAGGCCACCGCGCCCCACCACAGCACGAGGAATCCGGTCAGCCCGACGGCGCCGTAGATGTAGCGCTCGTACTTGACCAGGAACGGGTTGCGGCGATCCGGTGGCAGCAGGTCGTCGGCGTTCGGGTCGTCGGGATTCGGGTCGTCGGGGTTCGGGTCACGGTCCGGGCTGGACCGGCCGGTGGGATCCGGCTTAGGCAGCGTCGTTGCCAACGTTGACCTCCTCGGCGAGAATCCCGGCCACCCTGGCCCGGATGTGAGCGAATTCTTCGGAGCTGCGCAGTGTCTGGGTGCGCGGACGATCGAGCTCGACGTCCAGGATGGTTTTCACCGAGCCCGGAGCCCTGGTCATCACCGCGATCCGATCGGAAAGGAAGATGGCCTCGTCGATGGAATGGGTGACGAACAGAATGGTCTTCTTCTTCTTCTCGCCCGATTCCCAGATGCGCAGCAACTCGCCCTGCAGAAACTCGCGGGTCTGCGCGTCGAGTGCGGCGAACGGCTCGTCGAACACCAGGACCTCCGGGTCGTAGGCGAGGACGCGCGCGATGGCGGCGCGCTGGCGCATTCCGCCGGAGAGCTGGTGCGGAAGCCGATCGGCGGCCGCGGACAGGCCGACGGTCTTGAGGACCTCGGCGGCCCGCGCACGTCGCTCGGCCCTGCCCACGCCCCGGATCTTGAGACCGACCTCGACGTTCTTCTGCGCGGTGAGCCACGGGAACAGTGCGTAGCCCTGGAAGACGACGCCGACGTCCTTGTTGACCCCGGTGACCCGCTCTCCGTCGAGTCGTACCGAACCGCCGTTGTAACTATCCAGTCCGGCAAGGATATTGAGAAATGTGGACTTGCCGCAGCCGCTCGGTCCGAGCAGCGACAGGAACTCGCCTTCGTGGATGGTCAGGTCGAATCCGTCGAGGACGGTGGTGACGCCTTTCCGGGATCCGGGTGTGCGGTAGAGCTTGCTGACCTTGCGGGCCACGATCTTGGGTGTGGCGCGCCCGGGTCCGCTGATCGCGCTGCCCGCGGCGGTTATCTGCTGCTCCGCCAGCACTGGTCCGCTCATGGCGGTGGCCTTTCTGTGAGAGATGTCCGATTACTGTGACGACGGATGGTCTGCTTATTTCTCCGCTGTCGCGATGTCGACCAGCGGTGTCTTGAAAACTCCGTTGTTGCGGAAGCCCGGAAGTACCGAGGCGTTCTCATTCTGGTGTTCGAGCAGATCGGCCGAGGTGGCGTACGGGTTGAACGCGTTGGTGGCGATGTCCTCGGGCTTGAGCTTCTCCGAACCCTCCAATGGGGTGCCGGTGTCCTTGACCAGATCCCACCACAGCGCCAGGCTCGCCTTGTCCAGCAAGGCATTCGGTGCGTAGTGCCAGTTGGTGGTCTGCTCCACCGGGTAGCCGGTGGTCTTGCCGGCGATCTCCGCGGACTCCTTGGGGTGGGAGTTGGCCCAGTTGGCGGTCTTGCCGATGATCCCGACGAACTCGCGAGCGGCTTCGGGATGCTTCTGCAGCCACGCGTTGCTGGCCACGAACGGCGCCTGGCCACCGAGCGGACCCCAGTCGTCGTAGGAGGTGAACGCCTGGGTGAACTTGTCCGGCTTGCTCAGCAGGACGCCGACCAGGGGTGGATGGAACACCCCGAGATCGACCTCGCCGCGTTCGATGGCCGGTGCGACGAGCTCGGGTTTGAGTTCAAGGAACTTGACCTTGTTCAGATCGACGCCGTTCTTCTTCAGGTAGCGCTTGATCACCAGATCGGTGCAGCTGTTCTTGCCCGGACCCAGGCCGACCGTCTTGCCTTCGATCGCTGTGAGATTCGTCTTGGTGATGGGCGAACCGGCTTGGGTGAAGTAGGCCATGTGCGGCTGGTCGGGCAGGTCGAGCATGCTGGAGGCGATGGCGGTGAACTTGAAGCCCTTCACCTTTCCGTCGATGTCGTTGCTGAACATGCCGGTGGCGATGTCGACCCTGTTCTGGTCGAGCAGTTGCACCGCGGGGACACTCGTCGCCGGTCCCACGTACTCCGGTTTGACGCCGGCGTCCTTCCAGTAGCCCAGTTCGTCGGCAATCCGGACCAGCGACAGTGCGGTCGGGGAGTTGGCGAACCGGAAAGTGACCACGCCGTCGTCGGAACCGCCGATGCCGGAGCATCCCGCGAGCACGGTGGGGGCGGCGACGACAGCGGCGACGGCCAGCGCCGCCCTGGTCACGAGTTTGTTACGCGGCAGGCGCGGAGTCTTCTGCGCTGCCGTAGGTGACGAGATCATCAGCAACCTCTGTATCGGTGGGTTCGGGTGAGTGGTGCAGGTCGGGGAATGTTGAAGGTCCGTGTGTGGTGAAGGTCTGTGAGTCGTGAAGGTCTGTGAGTCGTGAAGGTCCTTGGGTGCACATGTACGGGCCCGGAGTCCCTGCCACGGATTGCCATTGAAAGGTAAGGGGGGTGGAGTGGGTGGGCCTATGGATAAACTCACCGTGGTCCCGAAAGATGAGCCGAATGAACGGACGGCCGGGCTATATATGCTCTCCGGCTACGCAATTCGTATAGAAGAATCACTTTTCAGGTGTTGTCCGGCGAAACGTGTAGCACTTGTTGACGGTGGCAAAGCCGATGGGAAATAATTAGCCGGAAAAGAATTCGCGCGGGCCGATCGGTCCGAACGTACGGTGACTGGTATGACCATCGCAGCCGACATCGATTCACCCGCAACCGATACCGATCCCACCGCGCATCCCGTATATCGGGAGTTCGCCCGTTTCGCCGATGAAGTACTCGCCCCTCGAGCCGTGGAGGTCGACCGGACCGAGGTGCCACGCTCCCACATCGACGGGCTGCGCGAGCTCGGATACCACCGACTGTTCGTCCCGGAACAATACGGTGGCCTGAAAGTTCCTCCGCGAGTGGTGAACGCGGTGAACAACCTGCTTTTCGGCGTCGATCCCTCGACGGCGACCATCGTCACCCAGCACGGCGCGCCGGTACTGCCGGCCGTCACCGCGGGAACCGACGAAGCGCTCGCACTGCTGCCGGGTCTGGCCACCGGAGAACTGATCGGCGGCGCCGGTATGGGACATGTGCGGGGTTGGCCGAAACGCCGCGGCACCGTGGCCACCCGCGTCGCCGGTGGCTATCGCATCGACGGGACGATCGGTTGGCATTCGGGCTGGGGCCTGACCGACATCATCTGGCTCGGCGCAGTCGACGAGCAGCGCGAGGACTTCGTCTTCGGCATCGGCTACCTCGGCGACCCGGCGATCAGCGGCCGGGTCCTCCCGTTGACCGCCGTATTCGGTTCGCGCACTGCCGAACTGACGCTCGACGGCTACTTTCTGCCCGACGCCCTGGTCAGCGAGGTCGTCGCCGTCGAGGAATACCGCCGCCGTGACGGTACCCGGGTACAGGAGTTGCAGCGGGCCAAACACCTCAACCCCGATGTGGCCGACACCGAACTGGCGGCGATAGCTCCGGCCGGACCGTACGGACTGGCCCGTGCGGCCCTCGACGACGCACTGCGCATCTCCGGTGACGACGCGCACCTGATCGCGCTGTCGGCGGAACTGGAGTCGGTTGTGGTGACCCCGCTTCCCGATCCGCGGTGGCGGGCCGCTCTCAACGAACTCGCGGTGCGGGCCACCACCGCGGCGGTGGTGGCAGCCGGTGGGGCGGCACTGCTCGACTCCGACATCGCCCAGGTGCGGGCGAGGGCCGCGCAATTCCTCCAGGTTCGCGGACTGGCGCCGAGCGTACGGGCGGCTCACTACGCCGCGTATACGCGGTGAGGCAGTGCGGTAGATTTCTCCACCCTGCGTAGAACCGGTCGCGCGGGCCGGGATCGGCACCATACTGGGACTCCTGGCCGCGTCAATGGAGGAGGACGTCTCATGCTGGACCTTCGGCGAATGATGTTGCTCTGCGACCTCGCGGAGCTGGGCACCGTGACAGCCGTCGCGGATCGCCGTTCGATCACGAGTTCTGCTGTCTCTCAGCAGCTCAGAGTGCTCGAGGAGGAGGCCGGAGCGACACTGTTCCGCCGGGAGGGGCGTACGCTCGGCCTCACCCGTGGTGGCCTGGTGCTCGCCGAGCACGCCCGGCGGGTCCTCGGGGCGGTGGACCAGGCGATGAGCGCCGTCGCGGCCACGGCCGACCGCACCTCGGGCAGATTGATAGTGGCCTCGTTCAACCTCGGCGTGCGGCTGTTGGCCGCCCCCATGACAGTCCGACTCGGGGCCGAGCAATCCGATATCGATGTGCAGCTTCGGCAGGTCGATCGTGCCGGTGCGTTGCGGCAGTTGCGACAGGGGGAGGCGGACCTGGCGATCACCTGCGACTACGATTTCGGCCGCCATGAATCGCTCACCGGCCTGCGTAGCGTACCGCTGCTGACCGAGCCGTTGGTGCTGCTCGCCCCCCGCCATCTGCATGCGACCATCCGCTGCCGTGGGCTCGGCGCGCTCACTGAGGAACAATGGGCCACCGGCGTGCCCGATTCCGGGCTGCACATCGCGCTGTTACGGGCCGCCGACCGGGCCGGTTTCACCCCGCGGATCACCCACCAACTCGTGGGATCGGCCAATATCTGCGAACTGGCCGCCACCGGGATCGCCGTCGCGGTGGCACCGGCACTGGCGGTTTCCGAGCGCCACGCCCCGCTCGTCGTCGAGGGACTGGATCTGGAAAGCCGGCGAATCGAGGTGGTCACCCGGGCCGGCCGACTGGAGGATCCGAACGCCGTTGCCGCGGTGCGTGTGCTGCAGGAGATCGGGGCGGAGGTGGAGGCCTCGATCACCGGGTCGTGGGTGTCGGTGGCCTGAGGGATGCACCGCGGCCCGCCTGCGGCCGAACCCCGCTTACCTGCCTCCAAATCCGCGCAAACGCCACAACCCCGGGGTGGGACATCTGCCGTGTCCCACCCCGGGGTTCGTGCTCAGAAGAAGCCTGCCTTCGGGATCGGGGCCGCATTGACCACGTGATCGCCGATCACCCGCGCCTTGTAGGGAGTCGGGTTGTGGGAGAACAGGGTCCGCAGATTGCGCCAGTGCCGGTCCAGGTGTGCCGACGACCGGGTCGCGGATGCGCCGCCCACCGCGAACAGATCGCCCGCGGCCTTCAGCGCCAGGTCCTCGATGCCGACCTTCGTCTTGGCGGCCAGCAGCGAGGCCCGCTGTTCACGGTGGTCGCAGACGGCACCGTGTTCGATGGCGTACGCCGCCGCGTCGTCCTGGGCGTCAGCGGCGGCGAGCACGGTCGCTTTCGTGACGAAGGCGGCCGCCGAGAGCCGTCCGACAATCTCGAGCAGCTGCGGATCCTCGTTCGGCTTCGTTGCTGCCGCATACACATAAGTGCGATGGCGGGTGCGCAGCAATTCGGCCGCATCGGCAGCCACCGCCCGCAGGATGCCCGCGGCGATCGCGTGCAGGATCAGCTGCGGTTGCGAGCCGCGTGGCCGTTTCGGGTCCTCGGGACTGTCGAAGTTGATGAGTTCGTCCGAGGCTACATAGACGTTGTCGAGAATGGTGGTGCCGCTGCCGGTCTGGGCCTGGCCGATGCCGTCCCAGTCGTCGACATGGATGACGCCCTCCCTGTCTGCGGGGATGAGTGCGGCCCGCTGCGTTCCCGAATCGTCGCTGGCGGTGACACGAAGGTAGTCCGAGTACAGGCTGCCGGTGCTGTAGAACTTTTTGCCGTTGAGCCGGAAACCGTCGCCGTCGACGGTGAGGGTGGTGTCGTAATTGTAGGTGCCGACCGTCTTGGTGGTGAGTTCGGAGGACACCCCGCCGTAGACGACGCCGTCGGCGATGGCGGCCAGCCACCGGCGGTCGCTTTCCTGACCGCGCAGCCGCAGCCGGTCCTCGGTGAATCCCCAATGGATACGCAGGATGTGCGGTACATCCGGATCGGCTTCGGCGAGTCGGATGATCAGGCTGTACAGATCCCGCTTGGAGTAGCCGGCGCCACCGAGGTCGACGGGCAGACGAACCGCGCCGAGCCGATGGGACCGGATCAGCCGCAGGGCCAGTTCGGGTCGCCCGCCGCCGCTCTGTCTGCGCCGCTTGGCATCATCGGCGATTTCGGTGATGATCTCACCCAATTCGGGCGAATCGATCGCGGGCGGGGCGCTGCGTGATCCGGCTGATTGTGCCGATTCTGTTGATGCGGCGGGTGATTCGGATGTGGTAGGGGATTCGATGGTGTCGGTCACAATGATCTCCAGAAATTGTTGTCAAGTGCGGTGGCCTCATCGTGCGGTCGTCGGCGGGTACCGGTCAACATTGTGACGCTAAATGATTCACGTAGAAGAAGTTTGGTTGTTCGCCGGCCGACTGTGCCTACTGTCGATTCTCATGACTGTTGACAACATTTCCGGGCCGGATTCCTCTGGGCCGGATTCCTCTGGGTCGGATTCCTCTGGGCCGGGACTTTCGGACACGACGGCCTCGGAGAACGCGCAGGAATCACTGCGTCTCCTGGGCTATCACGACACCGTGAACCTGATCGACGAACGTGCGGGCGCCGACCACGACGTGGTGATCGTCGGTGCGGGGCAGACCGGTGTCGCCGCCGCGTTCGGGCTGCGCCGGCGAGGAGTGCACCGGATCAGTGTGATCGATGCCGCCACCACGCCGGCCGGCCTCGCCTGGCGCAGTAAGGCGCGAATGCGGACCCTGCGTACCCCCAAAACCCTCGCCGGCCCCGAACTCGGGGTACCGGCCCTGTCGTTCCGGGCCTGGTACGACGCGGTCCGCGGCCCGGGGGCCTTCGAGGAGATCGGCCGGATCCCCACCGGGGACTGGGCCGACTATCTGGACTGGTTTCGTGAGCAGGTGGCCGTCGACGTACGCCGCGGCGTACGTCTGGAGTCGATCGAGCCGATCGCCGACGGTCTCCTCGCGCTGCACCTGAGCCGAGTGGACGGCGCTGGTGGAGTCGACGACCTGATTGAGCAGACGTCAGGTCCGGCACGGTGGGTGGAGACCACCCGCAAGGTGATCCTGGCCACGGGGGTATCCGGCACCGGCGGCCCGCTGATCCCAGAGGTGGTCGCCGGTCTGTCCCCGGCCGTGTTCGCGCACACCTCCGACACCATCGACTTCGCGGCGCTGTCGGGCAAGTCGGTGGCCGTGCTGGGTGCGGCGGCATCCGCGTTCGACGCGGCGGCAACGGCTCTGGAGGCCGGTGCGGCGAGCGTCGACGTGTACACCCGGCGCCGGGAGTTGGTGATACCGGACCCGGCCGGAGGACCGATCAACCGTCTGGTGCAGGACGTGTTCTCCCGACTGCCCGACCACGAGCGGTGGCGGCGCCGGACGGCGACGCTCACCGCCGGTGCCAGCGTCCCCCCGGACTCGGTGGAACGGGTGGCGCTGTTCGCCAACTACCGACTGCACGTCTCGGCGCCCTGGCTGTCGGCGCACGAGAGCGCCGGCGCGGTGCTCGTGGAGGCCGAAGACGGTGCCGCCACCTACGATTTCGTGATCGCAGGCACCGGATACCAGCAGGATCCGGGTACCCGCACCGAGCTGGCCTCGATCGCCGGACACATCGCGTTGTGGCGTGACCGCTACACCCCGCCCGAGGGACAGGAATCGGAAATCCTCGGTGTGGTCCCATATCTCGGAACCGGCTATCAGTTGACCGAACGCGAACCGGGCCGGGCGCCCTGGCTCGCCGATATCCATGTCTTCTCGATCGGTGCCAACGCGAGCTTCGGTCTGCCCGTCGGCGACGTGCCGAGTCTGCCGACAGGAATCCCGCGGCTGGTGGAGGCGGTCATCGGCGATCTGGTGCTCGCCGACCTCGACCGCGTCCGCAGCAGCGTTGCGGCACCATAACCGATCTCCCCACCAACGAAAGGGCCGTCGACGGTCATGTCCACAGAACACTCATCATCCCGCCGGCCGCGCGCACGTCGTGGACTGCGCACGACCATCGCCACACTCGGCCTGCTCGGCCTGCTCGGCCTGCTCGGCCTGGCCTGCCTGAGTGCTGCCGGGACCGCGTCGGCACATGTGTCCGCCGATTCGGCGGTACAACCCGCGCAGGGCGGATACGGTCAGGTCAGGCTGATCGTGCCCACCGAATCGGATACCGCGCGCACCACGGCGGTGACGGTGACCATTCCCGAGTCCATCGATCTGGCATCGGCCAGGACGCTGCCGGTACCCGGCTGGACCGCCACCGTCAGCACCGAACCGGCCGGTACCGGGTCCGGCGGCGCGGCACAACGGGTCAGCCGAATCGAGTGGACGGCAAACAGCCCCGACAACGGTCTGGGCGCAACGGAATTCGGTGTGTTCACCTTCTCCGGAGGCAAGTGGCCGACCGGTGTCGACTCGGTGTCGTTGCCCACCGAACAGCGCTACAGCGACGGCAGTGTCGTCCAGTGGAACGAGGAGGCTCTCGACGACGCCAGTGAGCCCGAACATCCCGCGCCGACCGTACTGCTCAGCGAGTCGTCCGGCCATGATGACGGACACGGGCAGAGCGCGCATGGCGACGCCGGTACCGTTGCTGCGGATACGGATTCGACGGACTGGACTGCGCGGGCGCTGGGCATCGTGGCCCTGATCGTGGCGCTCGGTGCGGCGGCCGCGGGCGGGGCGTTGTGGCAGCGGGCCAGGGCCGCCGGCTCCGGTGCCGCAGGGGATCGCGCGCCCGATGAACGCGGCAACACCGACGACGACCTCGTGTCGGCCCGTGCCGGGGAGAGCGATCCGGCCCGGTCATGACCACGGCGCTGCGGGCCACCGCCGCGCTGATCCTGACGCTGCTGACCGGCGCACTGCTGGTGGCGTCGGCGGCACCCGCGGCGGCGCACGCGAGCATCGTCTCCAGCTCGCCCGCCGACGGAGCACACTTCGACAAGCCGCCCGACAGGCTGATCGTCGATCTGAGCGAACCGGTCACCGTCGTCGAGGACTCGGCGGCGGTGATCACCCCCGCCGGTGACCGGATCCGCCTGTCGGGCGTGCGGCTGGAGAACGGCAACCGCAGGCTCGTGATGGTCCCGGCGGACCGGCTGGCCGACAACGCCTACCTGGCGACGGTCCGGACGGTCTCGGCGGACACGCACGTGGTGTCGCTGTCGATCCGGTTCACCGTCGGTTCGGTGACTGATCTGAGCGGGGTGCCGGCGGCGCCGGCCGCCGGTCGTGGGTACCTGCGCTGGGGCTGGTTTGCCCGGACGGCGGTCTACCTGGGTGTGATACTGAGTGCCGGTCTGCTGCTCGCCGCGCGGATGGTGTGGCCGGAAGTACTGTCCGGCAACAGATTCGCGCGTACGCACCAGATCGGCGCCGGAGTTCTGCTGCTGGGTCTGCTGGGTCGATTCGTGTTGTTGTGCGCCGCGCGGGGCGGTGGGATCGCAACGATCGACAGCGGTACGGTCGGCGATGTTCTGGCGACGGGGGCGGGCTGGTCGACGGCGGTCGCTGTCATCGCGAACTTGGCTGTGCTGCTGGGCATCACGCGATTGTGCGGGGGGCTGTGGGCCGCATACGCGGCCGCCGGAACGGCGTGGCTCGCGGTCACTCTCGGTGGGCACGGCGGATCGACGACCCGATGGCCGGTGGCCTTCATCGACACCCTCGTGCATGTCTATGCGGTGTCGGTGTGGTTCGGCGGGGTCGCGGTGCTGGCGCTGGTCGGCCCGGTGCGGGCCCGGATCGCGCGATGGCACCGGGTGGCGGCCGGGCACGTCGCGCTCGTCGTGACTTCCGGGGTGATTCTGGCGGTGCTGCAGGTCGCGCCGGTGCATGCCCTGGTCACCACCACATACGGGGTGCTCCTGCTGGTGAAGGTCGCCGTGGTCATCGCCGCGGTGGCCCTCGGGTGGGTGGTCTACCGCAGATATGTACGGTCTGATCGGCGTCACGGGATCATCATGGGTGAGCTGGTGCTCGCGGTGGTGATCGCGTCGGCCACGGCCGTGCTGTCCTCGACGACACCGGCCCGCGAAAGCTACACCACACAGGTGACGGCGGGGTTGGACTTCGGCGTCGACAGGCGACTGGCCGTCGAGATCGACACCGTACGGCGAGGCGATCAGGCGATCGTGGTGCGCTACCGGCCGGCATCGGGGGGTGTGGTTGCGGCCGAGGGTGCGCCCGAGGTGAGTATCGACCTGTCCTCGATCGAGGCCGACATAGCGCGGCTTCCGGTGACCTTGACCCGGCAGCTCGACAACGGCGTAGTGAGTTGGCGCAGCGATGGTCTCATCGTGCCCGCGCCGGGTCGATGGAAGGTGACCGTACGGTTCGATGCCGGTGATGGTCCGAAGCTCGCGTCTTTCCGGTATCGCGTCCGCTGATCCGGGGGCATCGCGGCGAAGGATGATTGATTAAGATTCATTACGGATCGATTGAGTAGTTCTTGCCAATCATATGGGGGCAGTGGGTATTCCGTTTAACGCGTAGTGGCGTCGGGTAACGTTTCTCAATGCGTCGAATAGTCCGATGACCCCCGACTCGTCGGTTTCCGAAGGTGGGCATCGAGGTCGACACATCGAAGATTCTTGCGCTCGAAGGGATTGATGTCTGTGAGCTTGAAGGTGAAGAACGGTCGGGGAACGCTCACACTGCTGGCGCCATTGCTCGGGCGGGCCAACCTGCGCCGTATTCATGCCGGAATTGTGCTGTCCGTACTGGCGCAGATGACGCTGGCCGCCATTCCACTGATCCAGCAACGGATCGTCGATGATTGCATCGTCACCGACCAGCGGTCGCTGAGCACCTGGATAACCATTCTGCTGACGGTGGGTGTGATCTGCTTCGGTCTGCAATACCTGCGCCGGTCGGTGGGATTCCGGGCGGCCGCACGCGGACAGCGTGACCTGCAAGAACGCGTCCACCGGCACATGCAGCACCTCGACGCGGGGGCCCGTGGCCGATTCCGTACCGGTGATGTCATGTCGCGGGCGACCAGCGACCTCACCCTGATCCAGATGTTCCTGCAACAGCTCGGCCTGCTCGCCGGCAATGTCACCCTGCTCGTCAGCGCACTGGTGGTGATGCTGTACCTGTCGCCGATGCTGTCGCTGGTGATGGTGATCGCGGTACCGGTGTTTCTCGCGGTGGCGGCGCGATTCCGTTCCCGGACGTTCCCGGCCAGCTACACCGACGCCGTGTACAAGGGAGCGGTGGCAGGTGTCGTGGAGGAGGCGATCACCGGCGTGCGGGTGGTCAAGGCGTTCGGCCAGGAAGAGCAGGAACAGACCACACTCAACGCCGAGGCCCGCACCCTGTTCCGGTCCCGGCTGCGGGCAGCGCGGATCACCGCCAAGTTCTCCGCCTCGCTCGACGCCTTCCCCGGGCTGACCCAGGTCGGGGTTCTCGCGCTCGGCGGGCTGCTGGTGATGCACGGCGACATCACGCTCGGCGTGTACCTGGCGTTCTCCAGCTACATCCTGCAACTGGTCACGCCGGTCCGCTTCCTGTCGAGCATCCTGACCACCAGCCAGCAGGCGCGCGCCGGGGTGGCCCGGTTGCTCGATCTGCTCGGCGCGACCTCCGCGGTGTCCGAGCCCGCCGACGCCCCCGAGATCGGCCCCGGTCCAGGCCTGGTCGAGATCGAGCACGCCGACTTCGCCTACCCCGGCGGCGAGCCGGTGCTCACCGACATCACCCTGCGCGTCGAACCCGGAGAGCGGCTGGCGATCGTCGGTGCGTCCGGGTCGGGAAAATCGACTCTCGCGCTGCTGCTGGCCCGTTTCTACGACCCCACCGACGGGCAGATCCGCGTCGACGGCCAGGATCTGCGGGACTGTACCGTGGCCTCGGTCCGGCGTGCGGTGGGGCTGGTGTTCGAGGAAGGATTCCTGTTCTCCACCACCATCGGCGACAACATCGCCTTCGGCCGGTCCGACGCCGGTGCCGACGAGGTGGAACGGGCGGCGGTCGCCGCGCACGCCCACGGCTTCATCTGCGGACTGCCCGACGGATACGCCACGGTCGTCGGCGAACGTGGTTACACCCTGTCGGGTGGGCAGCGCCAACGCATCGCGCTGGCCCGGGCCGCCCTGGTCAATCCGCGCATCCTGGTCCTCGACGATGCGACATCGGCCATCGACGCCCGCACCGAACACGCCATCCACAGTTCGTTCGACGAGGTGCTGGCACAGCGCACTACCATCCTGATCGCCAAACGCTATTCGACACTTCAACTGGCCGATCGGGTGGTGGTGCTCGACGGCGGCCGCATCGTCGACCAGGGCACCCCGGACGAGTTGCAGGAACGCTCGGCACTGTTCCGGGAACTGATGACCGGACCCGACGCACTCGACACACCGGGCGAGGTCCGGGTGAGTGCGGTGGACGCGGTGGCCTGGCCCACCGATGTGTCCCGCGACGGCGCGGCCAAGGTCAGTAGTTTCGCCGGCGACGCACTGGCCCGGACATCGGCGGGCGGAGGGGGACCGGGCAGCGACAGCGCCCGGCTCGGCAGTCTGGTGACAGAATCCCCGGAACTGCTGGCGGCCGTCGCCGCGCTACCCCCGCTGACCGGCGAACCCGAGGTCGACCTGGCGCAGCAGACCGCACCGAACAGTCATTTCACAATGGGCGCGGTGTTCCGGCCGTTCGCACGGCCGCTCGCGCTGGGCGTGCTGCTGGTGGTGATCGACGCGCTCGCCTCGCTGGCGGGGCCGGCATTGATCCGATTCGGCGTCGACCACGGCGTCGCC
This sequence comes from Gordonia pseudamarae, assembly GCF_025273675.1. Classification (NCBI taxonomy): domain Bacteria; kingdom Bacillati; phylum Actinomycetota; class Actinomycetes; order Mycobacteriales; family Gordoniaceae; genus Gordonia; species Gordonia pseudamarae. The sequence continues at coordinate 1,037,571 of NZ_CP045809.1, forward strand.
CGCGACTCGATGGCGGTCCTCTACACCGTGGTGGCGTCGTTGCTGGCATTGCAACTGTTCATCTGGATCAACCAGCGGTACATGACGTTCTTCACCCAGTGGACCGCCGAACGGATGCTGTTCGGCCTGCGCGTGCGCACCTTCGCACATCTGCAACGGCTTTCGCTGGGCTACTACGAGCAGCACCAGGCCGGCAAGATCATGACCCGGATGACCTCCGATGTGGAGGCGTTCTCCCAACTCCTGCAACAGGGATTGGTGACCGCGCTCGTCAGTCTGCTGACCTGCGGTGGCATTGCGGTGGTACTGGCGGTGTTCAATCCCGCTCTGGCATTGGCCGTGTCGGTGGTGCTGGTTCCGCTGGTGGTGGCCACCACGGTGTTCGGGCGCAAGTCCACACGCACGTATCTGGTGGCGCGCGAACGTATCTCCGTGCTCTACGCCGACATGCAGGAAAGCCTCAACGGGGTCACGGTCAGCCAGGCCTACAACCGGCAGAGCGCCAACGAACAGCGGTTCGCCGGCCTGGCCGACAGCTACTGCACGGCGCGCGAACGTTCCTATGAGCTACAGGCCAGATTCTTCCCCTTCATCGATCTGCTCAGCGTCATCGCCAAGGCGACCGCGCTCGGCGCCGGGGCGAGCATGTTCGCCGACGGAACCCTCACCGCCGGTGTGCTGGTGGCGTTCCTGCTCTACCTCGACCAGTTTTTCGCACCCATCCGGCAGCTGTCGTCGGTGTTCGACCAGTGGTTGCAGGCCAAGGTCGCGGCCGGTCAGCTCGGCGAACTGCTGCGCACCCCGTCGGCGACGCCGGCGGCCGAATCACCGGTCGTCCCGGGCCGACTGCGCGGTGACATCGACCTCCACAAGGTCACCTTCGCCTACGAGTCCACGGGCCTGGTGGTGATGGACGATGTGTCGCTTCATATTCCGTCAGGTCAGGTGGTGGCGTTGGTCGGCACCACCGGCGCGGGCAAGTCGACACTGATGAAACTGGTCGCCCGGTTCTACGATCCGGACGCCGGAACGGTCCGCATCGACGGTGTGCCGCTCCGGGATCTGGACCTGTCCGCCTATCGGCACCAGCTCGGTTTCGTTCCGCAGGAACCATTTCTGTTCAGCGGTACCATCCGCTCCAACATCGCCTACGGCCGTCCCGAGGCGTCGGATCTGGAAGTGGAACGCGCCGCTCGTGCGGTGGGGGCACACGAGTTCATCCGCGGACTGCCCGAGGGATATCTGACCCCGGTCAGTGAGCAGGGCACATCGCTGTCGGCGGGACAACGCCAGTTGCTGAGCCTGGCCCGGGCATTGCTGGTCGATCCGGCGATCCTGCTGCTCGACGAGGCCACCGCCAACCTCGACCTGGCCACCGAGGCTCGGGTGCAGCGGGCGATGGGGCTGGTGTCCAGCGGCCGCACGACTATCGTCATCGCCCACCGCCTGCACACCGCCCGGACATCACACCGGATTCTGGTGGTGGACAACGGGATTATCGTGGAGGACGGCTCACACGAGGATCTGATCGCCGCGGGCGGCCGCTACGCCGGTCTGTGGGCGGCCGCCTCGGAGGCCGCCCACGCGGGGTAGGCGGCCGCTTCGACGTCCGCTCACCAGGTTTCGAGGCTCGCAAGCTCGCACCTCAACCGACGGGGGACGGTGGCGTGGCGGTGCGTTCAACGGGGAGGGGGTGGCAGTGTGGCGGTAGGTGCAACAGGAAGGGGCGGTGGGGCGCGCGACCGGCAGCGGACTACACCGAGGACCCGGCGGCCTGCTTCTCGTGGTAGCGGCGGGCCCATTCGGCGCGGGAGCGGATGGACACGTCCACGTCGGCGGCGGACCGGCGCAGCGCGCCGACCGATATCTCCTCGCGGGTCCTGGTTTTCAGCGGATCCCAGTTGAAGAAGCGGGCCGAGTTCTGCCAGCCGATCTTGTCGATGTCCGAGTCCGATGCCCCGGCGCGGTTGAGCTCGTCGAGCATGAGTTCGGCGGCGTTGGGCCAGAAGCAGTCCGAATGCGGGTAGTCGCATTCCCAGGCGATGATGTCGATACCGATCTCGTTGCGCAGCAACAACGCGGTGGGGTCGGTGACATAGCAGGCCAGTGAGTGCTCACGGAACACCTCGCTGGGCAGTCTGCCGCCGAAGTCGCGGCGCAGCCATCTCTGGTTGGTGTAGTGCCGGTCGCAGCGGTCGAGATAGAACGGGATCCAGCCGATGCCTCCCTCGGAGAACGCGAACCTGAGGTCGGGGTAGGCACGCATCGCCGGACCCCACAGCAGATCCTGCGCGGCGATCGCCGAGATCTGGGTGGCCAGCACGATCAGGTTGTCGATGGGGGCGTCCTTGGCCATCGAGATGGCGCCGAAACCCGACCCGATGTGCAGGCACATCACCAGCCCGGTGTCCGACAGGGTCTGGAACACCGGCCCCCAGTAGTCGATGTCGTGGTAACTCGGGAGCCCCTCCAAATGTGGGATTTCGGGCATGGTGACCGCCCGGCAGCCCTTGGCGGCCACTCTGCGGATCTCGGCGCACATCGCCTCGGGATTCCAGGTGGGCAACAGCGCCAGCGGGACGAACCGCTCAGGGTAGGTGCCGCACCATTCGTCGATGTGCCAGTCGTTGTACGCCGACACCATGACCAGCGTCACCGGGTCCTGATACTGGTTGAGGTGCCGGGCGGAGAAGCCGGTGAAGGTGGGAAAGCACATCGAGCCCCAGATGCCGTTGCGGCTCATGTCCCGGACCCGTTCGTGGACGTCGTAGACGCCCGGTCGCATCTCCGCGAAGCCCGCCGGATCGCGGCCCCACTCCTCGGCCGGCCAGCTGACCACGGCGTTGAGGCCGCTGACGCCGGCCTGTTTGCCCTGGTACATCCACTTGTCCACACCCTTGTCATCGGTGACGACGACCGGGGCCTGGTCGCGGTACCTCTCGGGTACGTGGCGCAGGAACATGTCCGGTGGTTCGACGACGTGATCGTCGATGCTGATGAGCACCAGGTCATCGAGATTCATGGGCGGGCCTCCTGATGAGAATCTGAATACCATCTACGATATTGGTATTCTCGCAATCTGCAAGTAGCATATTCACGAGATGCCGGGCCGCCGGCGGCTGGGAGGCTGAGAAACATGCGCATGGGCGTGATGGTGGGACCGGAGGGCGGCGACGCCGCACGCAAACTGGGCCGGATGATCAGAGATGCGGAGTGGGCCGAGAACGCGGGCTTCGACTCGATCTGGATTCCGCAGGTGCCCGGTGACTTTGACGCACTGACCGCCGTCACGGCGGTGGGGGCGCGCACCGGCCGGATCGAGATCGGCACGGCCGTCGTGCCGTTGCACGCTCAGCACCCGATCGCCCTTGCCCGGCAGGCGTTGTCGGCGCATGCGGTGTCCGGTGGGCGGGTGGTGCTCGGCATTGGTCCGTCGCACCACTGGATCGTGCGGGATATGCTGGGCATCCCGTACGAGAAGCCCGCCGCCTACACCAGGGACGTGCTCGACGTGCTCGACCAGGCACTGCACGGACCGGGACCGGTCGACGTGGAGAACAACTCGTTCACCGTGCACAACCCGCTCGATCTCGGTCCGGTCGGGCCGATGCCGGTGATGCTGTCGGCCCTCGGGCCGGTGATGCTCAAGATCGCCGGTGAACGCGCCGACGGCACCATTCTGTGGATGGCCGACGAGAAGGCGATCGGCAATCACATCGCCCCGCGGATCAACGCCGCCGCCGAGGCGGCCGGCCGTCCCGCGCCGCGGGTTGTGGCCGGCATCCCCGTATGTCTGTGTGGTGCTTCGGAAATCGATGCCGCCCGGGAGCGGGCCAACCTGCTGCTCACCGAGTCGGAGTTCTCGCCCAACTATCAGCGCCTGCTCGAACACGGCAACGCCCAGGACGCGGGCGATCTGATCCTCGCCGGTGACGAGGATGCGATCCTCGCCGGATTCCAGCGCTACATCGACGCAGGCGTCACCGACATCTCCATGCGGCTGCTGCCCGTCGGCGACACCCGTGAGGAACTGCGCGCCTCGCGTGACCGCACTCGGGAAGCGGTGGCCTACATGGCCAAAGACCTCCGGTAGGGCGATCGTCGGTTGAGGTGCGACGAGCCGCTGGGCGAGGAGTCCCGAAAACCGGTGAGATAACGATATGCCGGTGAGATAACAATGTCCGCAACCGCTTCCATGGTAGAAGTTGTTGCGGACATTGTGTATCACCGGGTTTCGAGGATCGTCGCTGACGCTCCTCGCACCTCAATCAGCGGGGTCACTGTTCGGCGGCCAGTTCGAGGATGCGCATGGCGGGCGGGGGATCGAATTGCATGGAGTCGCTCATGCGGAACGCCCCGCTCTGGGCGGCGGCGAACACGCCTTTGGCGGCGACGGTGACATCGTCGGCGTCGATCTCGTAGACGGTCACGTAGGGCTCGCCGGCACGGACCGGGCGGAACCTGCGGGCCGAGACGAAGCCGTCGAGGGCGAGTACCTCGGGCATGTGGACGCTCTCGTACCACTCGTTGAACTCGGTCTCCCGTTCGGATGAACTGGGCCGACTCTCCACCAGCAGAATGCCTTTGGCCATATGCTTTCTACCTTTCGTTGTTGGGTGTCAGTCTTCGTAGGTGACCACGGTTGTGGCACAGTCCGGGACCGCTTGGCAGGTCAGGGTGTAGCCGTCCTCGATCTCGTCGTCCTCGAGGGCGTCGTTGACGCGCATCGTCGCGGTGCCCTCGTCGAGGTGGGCCATGCAGGTGGCGCAGTTCCCCGCCTCGCAGGAGAAGGGTGGGGTGAGTCCGCCACGACGGGCAGCCTCGAGGATGGTCTCGCCGGCCTCCCGGGAGACGGTGACCTTCTTGCGCTTGAGCTTGATGGTGATGGTGCCGCTCACCTCCTCGCCGGTGTCGGCGGCGGTGGCCGTCGCGGTTTCGGTCTCGGCGCCCTCGGGAAGTTGGGCGGCGCCGCCGAAACGTTCGACGAACACTGTGCCGCGACCGGTGACCGTGTCTTCGACGAGATCCATGAACGGTTCGGGGCCGCAGATGTAGTGGTCGGCGTCGGACAGGTCGCCGAGGAACTTCGCGACGGCTTCGGCGGTGAGGAACCCGTTCTCGATATCGAAGCTGCGTTGCACGGTCAGCCGATCGGGATAGCGGGTGAGCAGCTCGTCGAGGGCGGCGGTGAAGATGGCGGCGTCGGGGTCGCGGTCGGCGCACAGCAGATAGACGTCGCGGTCGGTGGCGGTCAGTGCGGACTTGGCCAGGGACAGGATCGGGGTGATACCGCTGCCGCCGCTGTATCCGATGACCGGCCGATCGCTCTCCTTGAGACAGAAGGTGCCGAAAGCCCTCGTCATGTCGAGTGTGTCGCCGTCGGCGATGTTGTCGAGCAGCCAGTTGGACACCTTCCCGCCGGGAACCCGCTTGACGGTGGTGCACAACTCGTCGTCGGCGTCGGGGGAACTGGACATCGAGTACGAGCGGTATAGGGTCTGACCGTCGACCTCGACCCGGAATGTGCAGTACTGCCCCGCACGGTAGGTGATGGGTCCCTCGTGCGGTGCGAGGACGAAGGTCCGGGCATCGGCTGTCTCCTTGATGACGCGAGTGACGGTGGCGCGTTGGAACATCGGAGGTCTGGACACGGCCTCTCCTCTGGTAGGGCTGTCGTTGTGGCCGGTGGCATGCCCGGTGGGGCTTGCCAACCACGACGGTATTGCAGTTCTATTGTTATGAGAATCATATTCTCACATTGAGGTAGCATCCTCTCAAGTTCCCCAAATCTCAAACCTCCACGATCCGTGTTAGGAGACCGATGGACGCCCGGTTGACCGGTGAGCAGGCGCAATTGCGTGACGCCGCCGCCAAACTCGCCACCGACCTCGGACCCGAATCGGTGGCCGCACTTGAGTCGGCGCAGCGTCGCGCCCGACTCGACGCCGCGGTCACCGGCTCGGGATGGCGAACACTCCGCTCCGACGGCGCCTCCGGCGTCGAAGTGGCGGTGGTGGCCGAAGAACTGGCCCGCGGCCTCGTCGACACCCCGTTCCTCGGACCGATTCTCGCCGACGACCTGCTCAGGCATGCCCCGGCGCGAACCGACGATGTGGCGGTCGCGGTAGCGATCGAGGGCACCGCCTTCGATGCGCGCGGCATCGACAGCGTGGTGACCCTCGACGGGACCACCGTGCTGCTCGCGGCGGCGGGTACGCCCGTGGCCTGTGCCGATCTCACGCGGGAGGCGAAGGCGGTTGCCTCCGGCGGTGAGGCGGTGGTCACCCTCGGTGCCGCAGACGCCCGGCGCTGGTACGCCCTGGCACTGGCGGCCACCGCGGCCGATCTGCTCGGCGCCGCACGCGGGGCGCATGCGCTGGCCTGTGACTATGCCAAGATCCGCGAACAGTACGGCAAGACCATCGGCTCCTATCAGGCGGTGGCGCATCTGCTCGCCGAGGGGCTCGCGCTCATCGAGGGCATGGTCTCCATCGTGCGGCACGCCGCATGGGCGGTCGACGAACTCGAACCCGACGAGGCCGTCCGCGCCGCGCAGATGGCCAAGGTCTACGCGGCCCGCTCGGCGCTCACGGTGTGCGAGAACTCGATTCAGGTACACGGCGGCATCGGCAATACCTGGGAATGCCTGGCGCACCTGTACCTGCGCCGGGTACTGGTGGCCACCGAGACCTGTCCCGTCACGTTGAAGGAGATCAGCAGTGGACTATCGTGATTCGGCCGAGGAGGCGGAGTTCCGTACCAGGCTGCGCACCTGGCTGGCCGACAACGCCGGCCGATTCCCCACATCGGGTGACGAATACTGGGCGCGGCAGGGTGAATGGCATCAGGCGCTCTACGGCGCCGGGTTCTTCGGACTGTCGTGGCCGGAGAGGTTCGGCGGACACGACCTGCCCGCGGTGTACGACGTGATCCTCGACGAGGAACTGGCCAAAGCCGGTGCCCCGCCCCGGCCGAGCCTGGGCTACCTGCTGCACGGCCTGTGCCGGCATGGCAGCGTGGAACTGCAGGAACGGTTCCTGCCCGGCATGATCGACGGCACCCAGCGCTGGTGCCAGGGCTTCTCCGAACCGGGCGCCGGTTCGGATCTGGCATCCTTGCGCACCGCGGCGGTCCGGGAGGGCGACGAGTACGTCATCAACGGGCACAAGATCTGGACCAGCTACTCGGACATCGCCGACTGGTGCCTGCTGCTGGCCCGCACCGACGCGGATGTGCCACGGCACCGGGGTATCTCGGCGTTCATCGTGCCGATGGACACCCCGGGCATCGAGCAGCGGCCGCTGAAGATGATCAGCGGCATCACCACCGAGTTCGGGCAGGTCACCTTCGACGACGTCCGTGTTCCGGCCCGCAATCTCGTGGGTGAGCCCGGCGACGGGTGGGCGATGGCGATGACCGTCGTCGGTCACGAGCGGGAGCCGTCGACGCTGGGCTATGTGGCCCGCTATGCCAAGACGGTGCAGTCCCTGGTGGCGCGCAGCGACGAGCCGTCGGACGAGCTGGCTGTGGCCGCGGTGGAAACCGAGATGCTGCGGCTGCACGTGCGGCGCCGGCTGTCCGAACAGCTCGACGGCATCTCGCATACATCCGAAGGTTCGCTCGACAAACTGCTGATGACGTGGACCGAGCAGACCGTCGGGCACGCGGCCCTGTCGGTGACCGGCACCTCCGACCCCGAACTGCTGAGCTCGTACCTGTATTCGCGGGCGCAGAGCGTGATGGGCGGAACCTCACAGATTCAGAAGAACATCATCGCCTCGCGGCTACTGGGATTGGGAGTGTGACCATGTACGGAATGCCCGATGAGATCGAGGTGACGGCCGAGGGCGCGCTGCGGATCATCACCCTCAACCGTCCCGACGCCCTCAACGCCGTCAACGACAACCTGCATTCGGGACTCGCGGAGCTGTGGGGCCGGCTCACCGACGATCCGCGGGTTCGTGCCGCCGTGCTCACCGGCCGGGGCAAGGCGTTCTCCGCCGGCGGCGATTTCACCTACCTCGCCGAGCTGGGGGAGGACCCGGCGTTGCGCGCCAAGACCATCCGTCACGGCCGTGAGCTCGTGCTGGGGATGGCGCGCTGCCGGGTTCCGGTGGTGGCCGCGGTCAACGGCCCGGCCGTCGGATTGGGGTGCAGCCTGGTCGCGTTGAGTGACACCGTGTACATGGCGCCCAACGCGTACCTGGCCGACCCCCACGTGCAGGTGGGACTTGTCGCCGCCGACGGTGGCCCACTCACCTGGCCGCTGCAGATCAGCTTGTTGCAGGCCAAGGAGTTCGCGCTCACCGGCACCCGGATCCCCGCCGAGCGCGCCGTGGCGCTCGGGCTGGCCAATCATGTGGTGGACGACCCGCTCACCGAGGCCGTCGCCTGCGCGAAGAAGATGATGGAACTGCCGCAGCAGGCTGTCGAGGCCACCAAGCGGATGCTCAACATCCACCTCGAACGGGCGATCCTGGCCAGCCTCGACTACGCCAACATGGCCGAGGAGTTGTCTTTCCAGACAGACGATTTCCGGTCCACGATCGCCAGGCTCACCGCGTCGAAGCAGTGAGGTCCCGGTCGGGTTCCGGTGCCGCGGAGGCAGGCTTCCCGGCCATGAGTTTCCGCCGAAAGGCGAGGTAGGCTCGGCTCCCCTACTTGTAATCAGTAATCTCCATCTGTTGAGAATTGCATTCTCAACAGATCTCCGAGTGGAAGGGTCATCACCGTGCCTGAAGCAGTCATCGTCGCCGCGCGGCGCACACCGATCGGCACCGCGGGCAAGGGCAGCCTGCGCGATACCGACGCATTCGACCTGGCCGAGCACATCGTCTCGGCGCTGGCGGCCGACGTCGCCGCTCTTGGCAACACCGCGGACATCGACGACGTGATCCTGGGCGAGGGGCTCTACGGCGGCGGCGTGATCGCGCGCCACGCCGCGATCACGGCCGGCCTGCGCACCGTGCCCGGACTTGCCAACAACCGGCACTGCGCCGCGGGCCTGTCCGCGGTGCAGTCGGCGGCCGGATCGATCCGGGCGGGGATGGATTCGTTGATCCTGGCGGGCGGGGTCAACTCGGCGTCGACATCACCCAGGTCGAGGTTCCGGATCGGTGCCGACGAGTGGATCGACCCGTGGATGCCGGCCACACACCCCAACGAACCGGACGCCCCCAACAGGGACATGTCGATCACCGTGGGCTGGAACTCGGCCGTAACGGCGGGGATCTCCCGCGAGGAGATGGACGCCTGGGCGTTGCGTTCGCATCAGAAGGCGATCGCCGCCATCGACGGGGGCCGGTTCGTCGACGAGATCGTGCCGATCAAAACCGTACACGGACTGTTCTCCGTCGATGAGCATCCGCGACGCACAACCACGGCTGAGAAGCTGGCCGCGCTCACCCCGCTGCACCCGGAGATCGACGGGTTCTCCATCACCGCGGGAAACGCGTGCGGCGCCAACGACGCCGCCGCACTGCTCGCGATCGCGTCGGGCGAACTGGGGCTGCCCGCGCTCGCCACGGTGCGATCGTGGGCCAACGTCGGTGTCGAGCCCGCGCAGACAGGGCTGTCACCGGTCACCGCCATCCCGAAGGCACTTGGGCGTGCCGGACTGTCGCTCGACGATGTGGACCTGTTCGAGATCAACGAGGCCTTCGCCGCCAACTGCGTTGCGTGCGTGAAACTTCTGGAGATCGACCCGGAGAAGGTCAACGTGTCCGGCAGCGGCTGTTCGTTGGGGCACCCCGTGGCCGCGAGCGGTGCCCGGATGCTGGTCACCCTCGTTCACGAACTCCGCAGGCGCGGAGGAGGAATCGGAGTGGCGGCCATGTGTGCCGGAGGCGGGATGGGATCGGCGACCGTGATCGAGGTCGCGGGGTAGGGTCCGATCGCCGGTTGAGGTGCGAGCTTCGAAACCCCGGTTGAGAACGATGTCATCTCAACAGGTTTCGAGGCTCGCTGCTTGCGCTTCTCGCACCTCTACCGGCGGGGTCCGGTGTTGCTTGTGCTTCTCGTGGCTCACGTGGTCAGACCAGGCCGCGGACCATCGCTTCCTGGGCGAAGGAGGCCAGCAGTCGGCCGTCGGCGCTGAGCAGATCGCCTCTGCCGAAGCAGCGGCCGGCGGCGAGGATCGGGCTGTGCTGGCGTAGCAGCAGCCACTGGTCGGTGCGCACGGGGCGATGGAACCACAGAGTGTGTGTGGTGACCGCGGACAGGAATGCGGTGCCGTTGCCGCGCTGGTCGTAGTTGTCGACGGGCCGCAGGGCGGTGCCGATCAATGTCAGGTCCGTCGCGTAGGCGGCGATGCACTCGCCCCGGTCGGCGGGCGTGTGGGGGGTCTTCATCCAGAGTTCGTAGGTGGGCGGGCCCGCGGTGGCGTCGTCGAGGTCGTCGGCGGAGCGGGCCTCCCACGGCAGCAGGTCGATGCTCCGTGCGAACGTCTCGTCGGGCAGGGTGGGCACGGCGTCGACGTGCTGGATGTCGGGGCTCTGTTCGGGGACGTGCAACGACGCGGTGGCCGTGGCGATGAGTCGTTCGCCCTGGGAGGCGTCGATCTGCGCGGTCGCGAACGATCGGCCTTCGTGGCGCACAAACACGGTGTAGGTGACCGGGCTGTCGATGAGCCCCTCCTTGACGAAGACGCTGTGCAGCGACTTCACGGACTTGCCGGGGCAGGCGTGAAGGGCGGCGGCCACGAACTGCGCGAGGATCTGTCCGCCGAACAGACGGTGATAGGCGAGCTCAAGGTTGTCACCCGTCAGCGTCACACTCGTGCCGGCGGAGTCGGCGGACCCGGGTGTGAGGTTGAGGACGGTCAGCAGTCGATCCCACTCGGCAGACATGACAGCCAGCCTAGCGCATCCCGTTCTCGTGGACGGAAATACGGTTTCCGTCCACGATACGCATCCGGCTCAGGTGCTCAGGAACCCCTTCGAGCAGAACTCCCACACCTCGTCGGCGGCGATGGGGTGGGCATCGGGGGTTTCGGGCGCGCTGGACTGGGCGATGAACATGATGGTCTGCATCGTCATCGCGGCCAGTCGCCGTGGTGCGATCGTCGAGTCGAGATGTCCGGAGTCGGCGGCGTCGGACATCAGCTCGGCGAACAGGGCGATCAGCGGCGCGTGTGCCACACGCACCTCGTTGGGGTGGGTAAGCAGTAGCTGGGGTGCGAAATCGCTGAACAGCGGACGTGTGGCGGTGGGGTCGGGGCGCGAGAGCTCGAACAGCAAAGTGGTTGCGATGTGCAGTCGTTCGACGGGGTCGGTCTCGGACTCGGCGGCAACCCGGATCTGTGCGGCGGCCTTGTTGAGCGCGTCCTCGAACAGGGCCAGGAGCAGTTCGTGTTTGCCGTCGAACTGGAGATAGAAGCTACGCAGCGATTGGCGCGAGCGGTCGACAACCTCCTGGACGGTGAATTCGGTGGTGCCCTTCTCGGTGATGATCGCCTGTGCGGCATCGAGGAAACGCTGAACTCGCTGCTCAGCACGGAGCTTGGCCGTCTTGATCGACCGCTCGACCGCCCGTTGCTTCCAGGCCGGCTCGTCGTTGGTCTCGGTCACGGTCGCATCCCTGAATTCTCGTGCATCCCTGAATTCTCTCGCATCACTGACTCTCTCGGGAGCCTGGCCGGGGTATCCGGATCCGGCAAGGCGTTACCGCAGTGTAGCGGCTGGTGAGATGAGCGTTTGCAAATCTTCGGAGGTGATGTATATCTCTATGAAGATACGATACTCTCCAAATTCGAGAACATAATTCTCACGAGAGGCGGGCGCATGCTCCTGGAGTTGGACTCCGATCAGCGACTCTGGCAAAAGACGGTGAAAGACTTCCTGGCGAAGCAGTGCCCGCCCACGTGGGTCAGGCAGGTGGCCGAGGGGCACACCGGTTCCGAGGGGCTGTGGCGGGACATGGTGGCACAGGGTTGGGCCGAGCTGATCGAGCCGGGCGATACGGTCGAGCTCGTCATAGCACTCGAAGAACTCGGCGCGGCAAGTGATCCGACCCCGTATCTGGCGACGATGACGCAGTTCGCGCCACTCGCCGGAGACGATCCCGACACGTCGGTGCCGGGCGCGGGCGTTTTCGGTGGGATCACCGCCGCGCGCATCGGCGACGGTCGCTGGAGGCTCGACGGTGTCGCCCGGGCGGTGCTCGACGGCGACCGGGCCCGGAGCATCGCGGTCGCCACCACGGCGGGGGTCTTCCTCGTCGACGCCGATCAGGTGACCGCACGACGGGTGCCGGTATTCGATCCGCTTCTACACGTGGCGGATCTGACCTTCGACGCGGTCGTGGCCGATCATCGCCGGGTCGCCGCCGATGTGGAGTCCGCTCGTCGTCGTGCTCTGGTCGGGCTGGCGGCTACAACAGTCGGTGCATGTCAACGAATCCTGGATATGACACTGGAACATGTGGTTTCCCGCAAGCAGTTCGGTGTCGCGATAGGCAGTTTCCAGGCCGTCAAGCACAAGGCCGCCGATATGCATGTGGCGATCGAACGGGCGCGGGCGCTGACCCAGTTCGCCGCCCTGTCGATCGCCTCGGACTCGCCGGAGGCCCGGCTGGGCGCTTCGATGGCCAAAGCCGCTGCCGGAGAATGTCAATCGCTGGTGTTCCGGCACGGATACCAGCTGTTCGGCGCCATGGGCTACACATGGGAGAACGACGTGCAGTTCGTCCTTAAACGGGCAAAGGCTACCGATCTGCTCTTCGGTGGCGCCGACCACCATCGCGCACTCATCACGGAGGGGTACCGTGCAACTCAGCTTTGATGCCGATGTCGAGGAGTTCCGGCAGGAATTCGCGGCGTTCCTCGATGCCAATCTGCCCGCCGAGTCCGAGGCCACCGCGCGCGCCCGCTCGAGTGCGGACATCCCGGATTGGGCCCGGGCCTGGCAGCGTACCCAATTCGACGCGGGCTGGCTGCTGCCGGGAAATCCACCCGAATTCGGCGGGCGCAACGCGGGCATCGTCGAACAGTTCGTGCACCTCACCGAACTGTCGGCCCGGCGGATCTATCACAGTTACAACCCGCAGGGGCTGGGCATTATCGCGGCCTCGCTGCTGACCTTCGGTACACCCGAACAGAAGCAGCGCTGGGCGGTGCCGATCCTGCGCGCCGAGATCACCGCTGCGCTGGGGATGAGCGAACCCGGAGCGGGATCGGATCTGGCCGGTCTGCGGACCACCGCTCGGCTCGACGGCGACCATTTCGTGGTCAACGGCCAGAAGGTGTGGACCTCGGGCGCCCACCATGCCGACGTGCTGCTCACCTTCGTGCGCACCGACCCTGATGCACCCAAACATAAGGGGATCAGTGTGCTGGTCATTCCCACCGATACACCGGGGGTGACACGCAGGCCGTTCGGTTCGATCGCCTCGCGCGACGACCACGACTTCAACGAGGTGTTCTTCGACGATGCGCGGGTGCCCGCCGAGAATCTCGTCGGCGAGCTCAACGACGGCTGGACCGTCGCCAACGGTTCACTGGGGCACGAACGAACCCTGTTGTGGCTCAGTTTCGCCGACCGGCTCGACGACCTGCTGCGTGATTTTCACCCGCAGACCTCACTGGACGAGGACCGCTACGCGACGCTGGTGATGGACACCTACGCGTTGCGGTTGCTCGGGTCCAAGGCGCTGGCGCGCGCGGCACGCGGGGAACAGGACACACCGTCGCTGTCGGTGCTCAAGCTGCTCGGTTCGGAGGCCGTGCAACGCGCCACCGAGCATGCCCTGGCCGCTGCCGGTGGCGACGGGTTGGCGCATCCGGCGATGACCGCGCCCTACTGCCATACCGATCTGGAGCAGTTTTACGCGAGCTGGTTCGAGCGGTACGCGCGCAGTTTCGGGTTCACGATCGCCGGGGGCACCTCGGAGATCCAGCGCAACGTGATCGCCGAGCGGGTGCTGGGTATGCCGCGCAGGTGAGCCGGCGGCCGGAAGCCGCCTCGGCAAGGCCTGCGGAATCTTTGCAAAACGGACAGAGCCGTTCTGGCGAAATGGTATCTTTCACCCGCTGGAGATTGTAATCTCATATCCGAGAACGGCATTTCCGCCGGTGTCGATGGCAGCTGGCGTCGACACTCTCGATGTCACCTGACGACGCTGCCGTCGTCGCCGGAGAAAGGAACGCGCTATGCGTCAAACAAAGTTGAGCCGGGCACTGACCGCGTGTTGTGCGGCGGTCGTCGTGCTCGGTGTGGTCGCGGGCTGTAGCGACGACGATGATTCGTCGGACTCGTCGTCGAGCGCCACGACCTCGGCCGTCACTTCGGCCGAGGCCACCGAGACCACCACCAGCGCTGCTGCGCCGGCCGATCCGGCGGTTACCCAAGAGGTCACCGACGCGTTCACCACGTTCTTCAACGGCAAGACCCCCGCGGCCGACCGCACCGCGCTGATCGAGAACCCCGACGGCTTCAGTCAGGTGCTCGCCGGTATGGCCGACGACACCCAGGCGCAGGGCACCAGCGTCGAGGTCAAGGGTGTCACGCTCACCGACGACACCAACGCCGACGTGTCCTACGACCTGCTGCTCAACGGTACCCCGGTGATGCCAGACCAGACCGGCCAGGCCGTCAAGGTCGACGGTGCATGGAAAGTCGCCAGCGCCACCTTCTGCGCGCTGCTCTCCATCCAGGGCACCGGCGCACAGATCCCCGCCTGCAACTGAGCTCGCTTCGTACCTCAGTCGGTGGTCCTTTGGTGCCGGTTGAGGTACGAAGTCGCGCAGCGACTGCGCCTCGAAACCTGTGGGATCGCGATGTCCGCAACAGCTTCCGGTGGGGAGTGGTTGCGGACATCGCTGTCTCGCCGGGTTTCGAGGCGCATCGCCTGGCGGCTCTTCGTGCCTCAACCAGCGGGTTGGGGTGCTTTCGAGGCTCTTCATGCCGGTTGAGGTGCGAAGTCGCGCAGCGACTGCGCCTCGAAACCTGGTGGGATCGCGTTGTCCGCAACAGCTTCCGGTGGAGAGGTGGTTTCGAGGCTCATCGCCTGGCGACTCTTCGTGTCTCAACCAGCGGGTGATGGCGCTTTCGAGAAACTCTTCGCGCCTCGGCGGGCGGGGCCGAGAAGTGTCTACAGGTGGACGAGGCGGGGGGCGTGGGACTGTTCACGGATCAGCGAACCGGCCTCGCGGGTGAGGGTGCGGGACGAACCCAGGAGCGCGTCGAGGATGTGGACGCGGCGGATGTGGCGGTGCAGCGAATGCTCGGCGGTGAAGCCGATCCCGCCGTGTACCTGCTGGGCGTGCCGACAGGCGATCAACGCCGCCCGGCCCGCCGCGGCCTTGGCCAGCAGTGCGCGCAGCAGGGAATCCTCCTGCGGGGAAGGGGAGTCCGCGTACAGGTCGACGGTAGCCGCGACCAGCGTGGCCTCGGCGCCCTCGATGGCGACGAGGGTTTCGGACAGGCGGTGCCGGACCGCCTGGAATCCAGCGATCGGTGTGCCGAATTGAGTACGGTCCAGGGCGTGGGTGCGGGCGAGATCCAGCATTGCCCTGCTCGAACCCACCAGCCACCACCCCAGGGCGATCCGGCCGCGAATCAGGGCGTCCTTGGGGAGTGGTCCCGGAGCCGACTGTGACAGCGGTAGTTCCGGGTCGAGAGCGATGCCACCGGTGTCGCGGCGACGGTGCCAGCGCAGCCACAGATCGCCGGTCATCGGCAGTGGGTGTTCGGTGGAGGTCCGCCCGGTGTCGAGCACATCGTTGATGATCGACGCGTGGGTGCCGGTCTCGCCCACGAGCGCGAACACCAGCGGGATGGCGATCTCCGGGATCTCGGCGAGCATGTCGTGCCAGCCCAGGTCGTCGAGAGCGGTGTCGAGTGCGGGACCGGAATATTCGGTCATCGTGCTCCGCAAGGCCTCGCTGAGCAGGGTGATGTCGGTTCGGTCCACTACGAATCCTTTCCCAGATCGAGCAGCCGGCGTGCGATGATGTTGCGCTGGATCTCTGCGGTACCGCCGTAGATGGTGGCTGCTTTGGAATACAGGTACTCCGAACGCAGTGCGGGATCGGTCCATTCGACGGCGCCGGGTACCAGATCGCGGTATGTGTCGAACAACTGCTGTTCGGCGGTGGATAAGAGCACCTTGTCGATGGATGTCTCGGGTCCGACGCGGCCGGTGTCGGCGAGCGTGCGCTGGGTGATGTGGGAACGGCAGCGCGCGGTGTGCACTGCCAGATACGCCGAACCGAGATCGAGGTCGTCTGCCTCGTCGGACTTTCCGGCCAGTCCGTCGAGCGTGGCCAGCAGATAGGCGATGCGATGCCAGAAGCAGGTGGACCGCTCGTACGGCAGCAGGTCCATCGCCAGGCGCCAGCCGTCGCCCGGTGCGCCCAGTATCCTGTCGGCGGGCACCACGACGTCATCGAAATAGACCTCGGCGAACTCGTCGACATCGTGCATCGTGCGCAGTGGCCGGACCGTGATGCCCGGGGTGTCCATGTCGACGAAGAACGCGGTGATGCCCGCATGGCCGGGGGCCGTGCGGGTCAGGAGCACGCACCGCGACGCGTACTGGGCCAGGCTGGTCCATACCTTCTGCCCGTTGATCACCCAGGAATCGCCGCGCTGCTCGGCGCGGGTGGACAGGGACGCCAGGTCGCTGCCCGAACCGGGTTCGGAGAAGCCCTGGCACCATTGCTCGGTGCCGTCGAGCAGGCGCGGGACCATCTCCGCGGCCAGTTCGGGCCGGGCATAGGAGATCATCGTGGGTGCCAGCACCTCGATCATCGAGTAGATGCCGGGTTCGGCGAGAAAACGGGTGGCCACCTCCTCGCCGAGGATCGCCCGCAGCACGGCCGGCCCGCCGAGGCCACCCACCTCGGTGGGCCAGCCGTACCGCATCCAGTCCGCGTCGAACAGTGCCTTCCGAACGCGGGAGAGTTGGGCGACCTGGGCATCGAACGAATGGTCGTCGCCGGGGCTGAGGTCGTGGGTATCGAGCCAGGACCTCAGCTTCGCGCGGAATTCGTCGGCCTCGATCACGGTGCGGCACTGAGGTCGACGACGTGGGGGCGGCCGGAGTTGTGTTCGCCGTTGCGCCGGATGAAGGTCATCGCCCGGGTGGCCAGACGCCAGCCGTCGCCGGTGCGGCGGTAGGTGTCGGTGTAGTAGCCGATGCGGATGTCGGTCTGGGTGTGGTCGATGAACTGCAGTGTCTGGGTTCCGTTGGCGTCGTTCACGATCCCGGATTCGTCGGGTTCGCCGAACTCGATCAGCGGGGTACCGGTGACGAACAGGCCCTTGGGCGCCACGGTCACCAGGGCGGGAAATTGATCGAGCGGATACACGTCGCCGAAGGCACTGTAGGTGCCATCGGGTGTGAACACCGAGACGACGCCCTGCACATCGCCTGTGGACATCGTCACGGCGTACTTGGCCAGGAGCTGGCCGATCTCGACGATGTCGTCGGTGCGGCTGCTCGTCGGCGCGCTATTTGTTGACATAGACCTGTCCTCCTTTCATCACGAAACGAACGTCCTGGGTGACGGTCATGTCGTCGAGCGGATTGCCCGGAACGGCGATGACGTCGGCGAGCAGGCCGTCGGCGAGGCGGCCGCGGTCGGTGACCTGGATCAGATCGGCGGCCACCACGGTGGCGGCCCGCAGGACCGCCGCGGTGGACATGCCGCGTGAGACCAGGGCGACGAGTTCGTCGGCGTTCCTGCCGTGCGGGATGGCCGGGGCGTCGGTGCCGACGGCGATCTTCACCCCGGCATCGTAGGCCTTCTTCACCGAAATACGTGCCCGGGGAAACATCTCGGCGGCCTTGGCCTGGAGTTCGGGGGCCGCGTGTGAGGTGTCCATCGCATCGGCGAGGCGGGTGGTGGGCACCAGGAAGGTGTCGTTGTCCACCAGCATCTGGATGGCTTCGTCGTCCATCAGGAAACCGTGTTCGATGCAGTCGATACCGGCCCGGACGGCCTGCTTGACCGCCTCGGCGCCATGGGTGTGCGAGGCCACGCGCAGGCCGCGGCGGTGCGCCTCGTCGACGATCGCGCACAACTCGTCGAACGAGTAGTGCTGCGCGCCAGGTGAACCGGTCAGGGACATGACACCACCGGAGACGCAGACCTTGATGAGCTGGGCGCCGTACTTGATCTGGTATCGCACCGCCTTGCGGACCTCGTCGACACCGTTGGCGATGCCCTCCTCCAGGGTGAGTTCCATCATCCCGGGGGCGAACGCGGCGAACATGGTGGGATCGAGGTGGCCGCCGGTGGGGGTGATCGCGTGTCCGGCCGGCACGATCCGGGGACCGTCGATCCAGCCGGCGTCGATGGCCTTGCCCAGTGCCACGTCGAGCAGGTAGCCGCCGGTCTTGACGAACAGTCCGAGGTTGCGCACGGTGGTGAATCCGGCCCGCAGCGTGCGCCGGGAATTGCCGACGGCGCGCAGTATGCGGGTGGGCGGATCGTCCTGGACCGACGACAGCGGCGGACGTTCACCGCGTCCGCCCATCAGGAGATTGACCTCCATGTCCATCAGTCCGGGCAACAGGATGTTGTCGCCGAGATCGATGACCTCGTCGGAGTCGGAAGGTGGAACACCGTCATTGACACCGACGATGCGATCGCCGTCGACGCGGAGCACGGCCGGGGTGACCAGCCGGCCCGCGTCGACGTCGATCAGGCCGGCGGCCTTGATGATCAGCATGTGATTGTGCGCCTCGTCAGACGACGGGTTCGTAGATCAACTCGGCCCAGGCCGCACCCGAGTCGGGCACCCGTGGCTGCTTCCACACCTCCACGGGGAAGGACACCATGATGAGTGACTGCATCAGGTGCACCAGCTTGCGGACCTCCTCGGGCAGATCATCCATGTCGAACTGGTCGCCGTAGTCCATCACGTCGGCCAGCCGGGGGAACGCTGCGTCGTAGAACTCCTGCATCTGCGGCATGGTGGAGGCCAGGCGCTTGGCGCAGCGCTCCTGCTCGGTCTCCAGCGCCCAATCGGCGTACGGTTCGAGATCGGCGAATTCAGCCGGCAACACTGGCATTGCGGTACTCCTCAACGTGATCGACGGCCATCTTGTGCAGATGGCGCAGAAGGATTTCCTGGTCGCAGAGCGGGAACTCGGTGACTGTCCGGGTCTCCAGCATCTTCTGGGTGGCCTCAAGGGTGTTGGCGTCCTGGAGCGCGTACTCCTTGACCGTGACCGCGGCCAGCTCCTGGGCGAGCCGTTCGCGGATGTTCTTGGGCGGCACGAAGTACAGGTTGCACTCGAAGATGTGCCGGTCCACCGCGGTGGGCCAGTAGGTGTAGGTCAGGTACCAGCCAGGCGCCCAGATGAGCAGCGACATATTGGGGAAGAACTCGAATTCATCGACGCCCCAGGGCTTTGCGCCTGCCGGGTTGACCGCCGCAGGAAGCGGGTCCAGTCCCTCGATGTCGGGGCGGTCCCACGGTCCGAACAGGCCCGAGCGCAGGACCCGCTCGATCGGCTTGACCATGTTCATGTCCTTGGGCGGTGCCATGCCGCCCCAGGAGGAGATCATCGAGTGCGGGCTTTGCAGGTCGTAGTGCAGCGCCTCGAAACCGACCTTCATGAGCTTGTCGGCCTCGTCCTTGACCGCCTGCTTCTGGTGCAGGATCGGTGCGTGGTAGAACTCGGCGAAGGCGTCGATGAACAGCTTCCAGTTGCTGCCGATCTCGGCCCGGTAGCTGTAGGTCTCGGTCATCTCGTGGAACGGGTAGCCTTCCAATCCCTTACCGTATGCGCCGAGGTAGTCGGCGAGCGAGACGGCGGTGTTGTCGAAGTTGACGAAGATGAACCCTTCCCAGACCTCGCAGCGGACCTCCTTGAGTCCGTACTGGCCCTTGTCGAGGTCGAAGAACTCGGTTTCCTGCTGCACGTAGGTGAGTTCGCCGTCGAGCTGGTAGCGCCAGGCGTGGTACTTGCAGGCGAACTGGCGGCAGGAACCGGCGGTCTCCTCGTTGGGGAAGTCGTCCCACACCAGCTTGTTGCCGCGATGGCGGCACACGTTGTGGAAGGACCGGACCACCTTGTCCTTACCCTTGACGAAGATGAGTGAGGTGTTGACCACGGGCAGCTCGCGCGTGAAGTAGCTGCCCACCTTGGGCAGCTTCTCGACCCGGCCCATGTAGAGCCAGGTCTTGCGGAAGATCGCATTACGCTCGGCCTCGTAGAACTCGGGGTCGATCGAGTCGGTGTAGTCGACCGGTTCGGTGCCCAGGTCGGGATAGTGCTCGGTCCAGCTGCCGGCGGCCGGCTTCTTGAAGTGTGCCAACGGATTTACCTTTCGTATTCAGGCTGTAGTTCGCGGTCCGGCTCGACGCCGAAGGTGTTGAAGGCCATTGCCAGGGTGGTGTAGGCGCCGACGGTGAAGACGAGATCCATGAGCTGACGTTCGTCCATGTGCACCGACAGTGCGTTCCAGGTGGAATCGGAAATCGTTGAGGTTGTGTGGAGTTCGTTGACCGCCCGCAGGATGAGCTGTTCCTCGTCCGCGGTGGCGATGCCGCCGAGTGCGTCGGAGATCTGCTCGTCGGTCATCCCCACGGCGCGTGCCATCCCGGTGTGATGCTCGACCTCGTAGGGACTGTCGGCGAGGGCGGCCACCCGCAGGATGGCGATCTCGCGCTGACGGGGCGTGAGGGTTGAACCGAACAGAACATGGACGTTGTACGGCAGGAATGCCTTGGTGAGTTCCGGATGCCGGACCAAGGTGGCCAGTGCGTTTCCGGCCCCCTGAGGGTTGCGGCGCTGCCTGGGGAGCAGACTTGCCAGCGCCGCGTCGACGTCACCGTCCCATCGGTCGGCCGGCAGCGGGGTCAATCTCATGTCACCTCCTGTGAGAATCTGATTCTCATCTACGAATACTACGTTTCCATGCTTGGCGGGTCCAGTCAATCCGTTTCGGCAAACCGGCTCATTCGGCCTGGTGGTCATCCGCGGGCGGGGCTCGTGCCGACGGCGTTGGTGATCTGCGGGTTTGC
The DNA here is from genome assembly GCF_025273675.1 of Gordonia pseudamarae. Lineage (NCBI taxonomy): Bacteria > Bacillati > Actinomycetota > Actinomycetes > Mycobacteriales > Gordoniaceae > Gordonia > Gordonia pseudamarae. The sequence goes on from NZ_CP045809.1 coordinate 1,058,549, forward strand.
CGCCCCACGTCCGATTTGTGTGACTCAGATCGCTGTTTCGGTTGATTCTTGCACGGGGAGAAGCTAGTTTCCTGATACGAGAGTGACGCTATCGATACGGCCCCGCGAGGGTCCGGCCAGGTGCTCACCGCATGACAGCCCGGAAGGCTACGGCCCGGCCTTCCCGACGTTCGGCTCTCCCGATGGGCCACCCCGGATGTTCCGGAGGCAGGAGAGAACCCATGAAGGCATCGAGCACACCGGTTGCGCTGCTGGCGGTGGCCGCGAGTGCGCTGCTGGTAGCCGGCTGCGGCGGCCGCGACGGCTCCGGCGGTACGGAGTCCGAGTCCGGTGCGGACAAGACCTCGTCGTCGGAGATATCCAGTTCCTTCGGTGATCTCGGCGAGGTCTGCGCCAAGGGCTCGGCGAAGGGGGCCACCGCCCAGGGCGTGACCGACACCGACATCAAGATCGGGGTGTTCTCCGACGTCGGCTTCACCAAGAAGTCCGAATTCGGCGATGCCGCAAAAGTTTTCACATCCTGGTGTAACGATAACGGTGGCGTGGCCGGACGCAAGATCACCGTCAACATCCGCGACACCAAACTGATGGGTGTGCGCCAGGAGATGGTCAAGGCGTGCAAGGAGGACTTCGCCCTCGTCGGCGGCGGTGCCGCGTTGGACGGGCTGGGCACCAAGGACCGGCTGACCTGTCTGCTGCCCAGTTTCCCGGCCCAGACCTCCCAGGTGGCCGCGCTCGACTCCGACCTGCAGATCCAGCCCGCACCTGCGCAGACCTTCGGCTACATGCCGTACTACCAGTTCCGCAAGTGGTTGCTCACCGAGGCATACCCGGACTCGGCGCAGAAGGTGGGCATCATCAACGGCGACTCCCCGGTGACAAAGGTGCTCGGCGACATGCAGATCGAATCCACCGAGGCCGCGGGCGGCGCGTTCGTCTACAACAACCTGTACCCGGCCTCCGGTGTCTCGGACTGGACGCCCTATGCGCAGGGCATCAAGGACAAGGGCGTCAAGGGGCTGATCTTCTACGGCCAGTACGAGCAGCTCGCCAAACTCGAGGCCGTGCTGACCGGGATGAACTACAAGCTCGACTGGATCGACGCCAACAACAACTCCTACAGCGCGTCCTTCCCCACTCTCCTCGGGACCTCGGCCGACGCGCAGAACAACCTTGTGGACCTCAGCGGCATCCTGCCGCTCGAAAGCACCGAACCTGCGATGGAGCAGCTCAAGGCGCTGTACCAGAGGTACGCGCCCGGTGCGGAGATCACCGCTCCGGCGGTGCGCGCGTTCTCGTCGTGGCTGGTGTTCGCCAAGGCCGCCGCCGACTGTGGCGACGAGCTGACCCGTTCGTGCCTGTACGAGAAGATCGGTGCCGAATCGGCGTGGACCGCCGGCGGGCTGCAGGCCGCGCAGAACCTGAAGCCGGGCAGGGCGAGCGGAGCGACGGGAGATGCGACCGCCCCGTCAGGCTGCTTCAACATCATGAAGGTCACCTCGAAGGGGTGGGAAGTGGCCGACTTCAAGCCCGACGAGGGCGCCTACCGGTGCGACATCGATCCCCGGCCGATGGCCGACAAGAGCCGTTACGGCAAGGGACTGACCCTCGCCGATGTCGGCAAGAGCATGAACGACTTCAAGTAGATGGACCAGTTTCTCGCCTACGGCGTCGTCGGGCTGAGCACCGCCGCGATCTACGCGGTCATCAGCGGCGGGCTCGTCGTCACCTACACCACCACCGGCGTCTTCAACTTCGCGCACGGCGCGGCCGGGATGTTCTCCGCGTTCATGTACTGGCAGCTGTCGGTGGGCTGGGGCTGGCCGGTGTGGTTGTCGCTGCTGGTGATCCTGGGCATCGGGGCGCCGTTGTTCGGGCTGGCCATCGAGCTGGCGATGCGTCCGGCGCAGGCCCTCGGCGAAGCCGAGAAGCTCGTGATGACGGTGGCGTTGCTGAGCGGGTTGATGGCGATGGCGCGGTGGATCTGGAATCCCACCGAGGCGCGTTCGCTGACACCGTTCTTCGCCGACCGGACGCCGTTCCACATCTTCGGCGCCACCGTCACCTGGCATCAGGCCCTCACGATGGTGGTGGCCGTGGCGGTGGCCGTCGGTCTACGGGTTCTGTTGCTGCAGACCAGGACCGGCGCCGAGATGCGGGCGACCGTCGACGACCGCGCGCTGGTCGGTCTGACCGGTGCCGACCCGTTGCGCGCCAACCGCATCGCCTGGATTCTGGGCATCGAATTGGCCGCGGTCGGTGGCATCCTCATTGCGCCGGCCGTCGCTCTGGACGCGACAGCGTTGTCGCTGCTCATCGTGAGCGCGTACGCCGCGGCGATTTTCGGTCGGCTGCGGAGTCTGCCGCTGACCTTCCTCGGTGCGATCGTGGTGGGCTGCATGGAGAGCTACCTCGCCGGGTACCTGCCGCAGAACGACTATCTGCCGGGGCTGCGGCTGGCCGCACCCGCGATCCTGCTGCTGCTGGCGCTGTTGTTGTTCCCGCACGGGCGGTTGCGCGGGCGAGACCGGCAACTGAGCCCGGTGCCGCTGCCGACCCTACGTGGCACCTGGTTCCTGGCCGCGGTGATCGTGCTGTTCGGCGTCATCCTGGCGACGGTGCTCAGCGAGAGCGACCTGATGAGCTACGGGCAGATCTTCGCGATCGGCGTGATCGCGCTGTCGTATGTGCCGCTGGCCGGGTTCGCCGGACAGATCTCGCTGTGCCAGATCTCGCTCGCGGCGATCGGTGCGATCGTGTGTGCCCGGTTCGGCGGTGACGGACAGTGGTGGGCGATCCTGCTCGCCGCGGTGATAGCCGGTGTCATCGGCGCGGTGATAGCCGTTCCTGCACTGCGCCTTTCGGGTGTCTACCTGGCGCTGGGCACGGCTGCCATCGCGGTCATCTTCGACCGCTGGATCTTCACCCTGCCGTCCTTCGAGATCGCCGGTGTCCGGATCTCGCTGTTCGATCAGGGGTCGATCGAGGTGTCGGGCCCGTCGCTGTTCGGTCTGGCGATCGACACCCCCGCACGGGTGACGATCTTCGGCGCGGTGGTGCTCGCGCTGGTGACGGTGGCCGTGGCGATGCTGCGGCGCGGTCGGCTCGGCCGCCGGTTGATCGCCCTGCGCGACAGCGAGGCGGCCTTCGCCACGCTCGGCGGTAACCTGCTGGCGGGCAAGCTGATCGTCTTCGGTCTGAGCTCGGCGATCGCCGGGCTCGGGGGTGCGTTGTACGGGATGTCGTTGCAGTCCGCCACACCGGACCAGTTCAGCTTCATCGCCGGGCTACCGATCTTCCTGGTCGTGGTGCTGGCCGGTCTGGGTTCGGTGGGGGCGGGCCTGTTCACCGGCGCCGGTCTGGCCGGACCGATACACGCGATCGGCGCGCTGTGGCCCTCGATCCGGGAGATGTCGCAGGCGCTGCCCGCGATCGGTGCGGTGGCCTTCGGTGCCAAGGCCGTCCAGGAAGGCGGTATCGCTGAACTGCGCAAACGCTGGAACGCCGCCTTCGACGACAACGTGGCGATGGGCGCCCTGGTGCTCTGGACACTGCTGGCGTGGCTGCTGCGGCTGACCGACGTTGTCAACGGCTACGTGTTCACGCTGTTGCTGGCGCTCGCCGTCCCGTTGATACCCGCGTTCGCGGGCCGGCGGCTGAGGACATCGAACACACCGGTTGCGCCGTCGGCGTCGGGTGGTGCCGACACGGCCGAACCCGCTGACGCGACCGAACCCGCCGACACGGCCGAACCCGCCGACACGGCCGAACCCGATGAGGAGGTGCCGGTCGAATGGTGGGGAATCGCCAGGGACTGGGCACCGGAAGACGAGGAGGTGCTCGATCGTGCCATCGCTGCTCGAAGTTAAGAACGTCAATGTCACCTTCGGTGCGCACAAGGCCGTCAGTGACGTCGCGCTGCGCGCGGAGACAGGACACATCACCGGACTGATCGGTCCCAACGGCGCCGGGAAGAGCACGCTGTTCGATGTGATCTGTGGCCTGCGCAGGCCGGGTTCGGGGTCGGTGTCGCTCGACGGCGCCGACATCACCAAGCTCGGCCCGGCACAACGCGCCCGGCTCGGAATGGCCCGCACCTTCCAAGGTCTGGAGCTGTTCGGCCGGCTCAGTGTACGCGACAACCTGCTGGTGGCCGCGGAGATGCGGCACCGGGGTGCGGCCGCGGCCCGGATCGTCGACGACATCCTCGACCGGGTCGCGCTCGGCCGGTACGCGGACCGGCTGGCCGACTCGCTGCCCACCGGCGTCGGACGGCAGGTGGAGGTGGCGCGTGCGCTCACCACCGAACCGCGCATCATCCTGCTCGACGAACCCGCGGCCGGCCAGGACCCGGAGGAGACCGCACGATTTGCCGACGTGCTGCGCACTGTGGTTGCCGGTGGCATCGCGGTCTTGCTCGTCGAGCACGACATGGAACTGGTGATGGAGGTGTGCGATCAGGTACACGTGCTCGATCTCGGTGCGATCATCACCTCCGGTACACCCGAACACGTGCGCAACCATTCGGCCGTGCTGGAGGCATATCTGGGGGTGTCGACGTGAGTCGGCCGAACGGGGACCGGTCGGGCGCGCCCATACTTGAGCTGCAGGACATCCGGGCCGGATACGGCGGCATCACCGCGGTGCACGGGGTGAGTCTGTCGGTGCGGGCCGGGGAGGTGGTGGCGTTGCTCGGCCCGAACGGCGCGGGCAAATCGACCACCCAGAAGGTCGCGGCCGGAGTACATCCGGCGCAGGGCGGACGGCTGCGGTACGCGGGCAAGGACGTCACCGGCATCGGCGCACGGGACGCGGCCCGCGCCGGGGTGTGCCTGATTCCCGAGGGGCGCGGCGTCTTTCCCAATCTCTCGGTGCGGGAGAACCTCTGGATGATGACGTTCACCGGAAGGTCCCGGGAGCAGATCGAAACCGATGCCTACGAACGGTTCCCGATCCTGGCCCGGCGTGCGAAGCAGACCGCCGGCACGATGTCCGGCGGCGAACAACAGATGCTCGCCCTCAGTCGTGGCCTGGCCTGTGATCCGGCGGTGCTCCTGCTCGACGAACTGTCGATGGGACTGGCGCCACTGATCGTCGAGCAACTGTACGGACAGGTGGCCGAACTCGCCCGGACGGGCGTCGCCGTCCTGGTGGTGGAACAGTTCGCCACCGCTGTACTGGACATGGCCGATCGTGCCGCCGTCCTGGTGCGGGGAAAGGTGGTCTACGACGGGCCGCCCGGCCGTTCCCTCACCGACGAACTCGCCAACCTCTACCTAGGGAGCTCAACATGAGTCACGCCCAGTCCGACACCTCCCGCCGCTCCGCGTTCCCCGATACGGCGGCCACGCCGCCGTCGGTGTCCGCCTCGGCCGGGGAGGTGCCCGCTCCGGCGAATGATCGCGCACAGCGATTCGCCCGCGATCTCGACGCGCTGACCGTCGCCGACCCCGCCGCCAAGCGTTCGCAGCTGTGGATCCGACTGGGTGTGGCGGCGATGGCGGCGGGGATCGCTGTGCCGATCATCGCCTACTTCATCTCGCACAACACCTCCGACCCGCTGGTCCAGCGGGACGCAGTCATCCTGGCGCTCACCGGGGTTGCCATAGCCATCGTGGGTTCGGTTGTGTTCCTGCGTTTCTCACTGACCAACTTTCTGCGGTTCTGGCTGGCCCGGCAGGCCTTCGACATGGGTGCGCTCGCCGAGCGGGTCACCGGCGGCGGCCGTGACGTGGAGCAGACCGCGGAGCGACGAGGGATATCCACCGATCTGCCGGTGCGCTGAGAGGAACGTATGAGCGACGGAATGAGTTTTGCACTGTCCGATGACCAGGAACTGATCCGCAAGTCGGTCGCCGAGCTCGCCGCCCGGTTCGATGACCGGTACTGGATGGAAAAGGATCTGGCACACGAGTTCCCGGCCGAGTTCTATCAGGCGATCGCCGACGGCGGCTGGCTCGGCATGACTATCCCCGAGGAGTACGGCGGCCACGGCCTGGGTATCACCGAGGCCACCATCCTGCTGGAGGAGGTGGCAAGATCGGGTGGCGGCATGAACGCGGCCACCGCCATCCACCTGTCGATCTTCGGGATGCAGCCGGTGGTGGTGCACGGTTCCGACGAACTGAAGGCGCGTACCCTCCCACGGATCGTCGACGGCGACCTGCACGTATGCTTCGGTGTCACCGAACCCGGTGCGGGCCTGGACACCTCACGGATCACGACATGTGCCCGCCGCGACGGTGACCACTACGTGGTCAACGGTCGCAAGGTGTGGATCTCCAAGGCGATGGAATCGGAGAAGGTGCTGCTGCTCACGCGCACCACACCGTACGACGAGGTGACCAAGAAGACCGACGGCATGACGCTGTTCCTCACCGACCTCGACCGCGACAAGGTGGAGATCCGGCCGATCAAGAAGCTCGGCCGCAACGCGGTCAGCTCCAACGAACTGTTCATCGACGACCTCGTCGTTCCGGTCGAGGATCGGGTCGGGGAGGAGGGCAAGGGGTTCCGGTACCTGCTCGACGGTCTCAACCCCGAGCGGATGCTGATCGCCGCCGAGGCACTGGGGCTGGGCCGGGTGTCGCTCGACCGCGCGGTGACCTACGCCAAGGAGCGCGAGGTTTTCGACCGTCCGATCGGGATGAACCAGGGTGTGGCGTTTCCGCTCGCGGACTCGCTGGCACACCTCGACGCGGCGGAACTGGTACTGCGCAAGGCGACCTGGCTGTACGACAACGGCCTGCCCTGTGGGCGGGAGGCCAATACCGCCAAATACCTGTGTGCGGATGCGGGATTCACCGCCGCCGACCGAGCGGTCCAGACGCACGGCGGCATGGGATATTCCGAGGAATACAGCGTGGGCCGCTACTTCCGGGAGGCGCGGGTGATGCGGATCGCGCCCATCAGTCAGGAGATGATCTTGAACTTCTTGTCCTCGCATACCCTCGGCCTGCCGCGCAGCTACTGATGGCGGCCGAGTCGGACCCGGGTGCATCGTCGTCGGCCTGCGGTGTGCCGCCGCTCGCCGGTATCACCGTCGTCGCGCTCGAACAGGCCGTGTCGGCGCCGATGTGTACCCGGGTGCTCGCCGACCTCGGGGCCACGGTCATCAAGGTGGAGAATCCCGGAGGCGGCGACTTCGCCCGCCACTACGACGACGTCGTCGCGGGTCAGGCCGCGCACTTCGTGTGGTGCAACAGAGGCAAGAAATCCATCACGATCAACCTGAAAAACAGTGCGGGGCTGGAGGTTCTGCATCGACTGCTCGACTCCGCCGACGTCTTGGTGGCCAATCTGGCGCCCGGCGCTACCGCGCGGCTGGGGCTTACCCCGGCCGAACTCGCCGAACGACACCCGGAGCTGATCTCGGTGGAGATCGACGGCTACGGCCCGGGCGGCCCACTCTCGCACAAGCGGGCCTATGATCTGCTCGCGCAGGCCGAGTCGGGGGCCTGCGCCATCACCGGCTCACCGGGCGCGCCGGCGAAGCCGGGACCGCCGATGGCGGATGTGGCCTCGGGTCTGTTCTCGGCGATCTCCATCCTGTCGCTGCTTCTTCGCCGCGAACGCCCACCGGGTTCGCCCGGTCCGGCCCGTGGTGGGGCGCAGGTGCAGGTGAGCCTGTTCGACACGATGACCGAGCTGATGGGATATGCGCTCAACTACACCCTGCACACCGGGATCAACCAGGAGCCGCGGGGGATGGGGTCGCCCGCGGTCGCACCGTATGGGTCCTACGGCACGACCGACGGCCAGACGGTGGTGCTGGGCACGACCAACGATCGGGAGTGGCAGCGGCTGGCACGGGACATCATCGGCCGTGACGACCTCGCGGACGATTCGCGGTTCACGTCGAACTCCGGGCGGGTGTCCCATCGGGAGATCCTCGACGAGGCGATCACCGACTGGTGCGGTCGGCATGATCTGGCGGAGATCCAGAAGCGTGCCGACGATGCGGGCATCGGCAACGCCCGCTACAACACACCACTCGATGTGATCGACCATCCGCATCTGCGGGCCCGTGACCGGTGGCGGACCATCGACACCCCCGGTGGCCCGGTGCCCGCCCTGTTGCCGCCGGCGGTGATCTCCGGGGTGGATCCGGTGATGGGCCCGGTGCCCGCACTGGGTGAGCACACCGATTCGATCCTCGCCGCACTGGAGGTGACGGCCGACGAAGTGGCCAGATGGCATGAGCGCGGGGCATTTGGCACCGTAAAGAGTGACTTGTGACATTGCTATTGGTAAACGAGATGCTTGTCACATTTCGGAAACCTACCTACTATGTGTTCACTAGGTCAGTTTCGGACAGCCCCCCGAAGGTAGGACTGCGGTGACGGGCGTGCGGCCGTACGACGCCTTGCTGATCAAGGGTGAAGAGCGCAAGCGACTCATCCTCGACGTGGCTCAGCGCTTGCTGATCCGCAACGGCTGGCGGAATACATCCCTCGCACAGATCGCCCGTGAAGCCGGTGTCACATCTGCGGGGATTCTGCATCATTTCGGGTCAAAGGCGCAGTTGCTGCACGCCGTGCTGGAACGAAGGGATGCCGACGATCGCCGGCACGCAGATTTGGGAGGAGACATTCTTGACGAACTCGAGCGTGTCGCCGAGCGCTTCGAACGCTCACCCGAACTCGTCGGCCTGTTCGTCGTTCTCCGGGCAGAAAATCTCGAACTCGATTCCCCGCTGCACGCCCGGTTGGTGCACCGCCACCGTGTTGCCGTCGACATCGTCGCCGAAGGCATCCGGCGGGGTCAGCGTGAGGGCCGTTTCCGAACCGACCTGGACGCGGCCGACAAGGCCGTCGAAGCTGTCGCCTTCATCAACGGGATGGAAACAACATGGCTGCTGGACTCATCAATTCCACTAACCCGCGTGTTCCGGGAGTACGTGAGATCACTCGAACGCGAGCTGACGCGCGGCGTCGGCCCCTGCGCAACCGCCTCGCGCTGATCACCCCCGACACCGAGCAGGCGATCAGGTACGCCGGCGGATGGCTGTTCGATCAGGCCCTCGCCGGCTGGGAGGTGACCGTGCACGTGGCCACCGACTGCGACGTACGTCCGCTGGAGATTCTCGGCGCCCGCCCGATGGACTTCGGCACATCCATGCGCTCTCATACCGACAACGGACCGTGGCCGCAGGCCCTTGCCGTGTGTTCGTCGCTGTTCGAGGCCGATGGACGGGTCAGGGCCGGTGTGCTCGACACCATCGACACTGCTCGCGCCGATCTGCGTATCTGGGGCGCCAGCCAGCCGGTGGAACTGGCCGGCCGATGCCAGAGCACCGTCTACGAACTCAGCTTCGCCGCCCGCGCGTTCAAACGGCGCGCATTCGCGGCCGCCGGATTGGCCCCCGAGACGATGACCACCGCCGAGACGTTCCTAGTCGTCGGGTCGGCGACCGTCGGCGGCGGCCCGAGCGCCGCCGTCTGAGCGGGCACACCGGCCGGCTGCGACGTCAGGACCGGTGGGTGGGTTCAGGCCGTAGGCGATCAGCGGGTCGAGTACGCCCAGGTCGGCGCCAAGTCCGTCCGCCACCGCACGGACCGTGGTGATGTCCTTGCCGACGAACTCGGCGATGCTGTCGACGAACGCGCCGACCGATCCGCGGCGGGCCGCACCGGCCAGTGCACGACTGTCCGAACTGGCGTGCGGAAGTGCCGACAACAGTGCCGACTCGTCGATGCCGAGCTGCTCACCGAGCTCGACGGCCGCACGGACAGCGCCGATCTGGGCGGTGAACAGCGCGTTATTGACCAGCTTCACGCACTGTCCGGCGCCGGCCGCACCCGCGTGGATGATCGGATCGGCGTAGGCGCTCAAAATCGGTGAGATCGACGCCAGGACTCCGGGCGGACCGCCGACGAACAGGGTGAGATCGCCGGCCGCGATGTTGTGCGGTCCACCGCTGACCGCGGCGTCGATCACCGTGACATCACGCGGGTGCAGGAAAGCGGCGATGTCCTGGGTGGTGCGGGGGCTGCCGGTGGTGTGGATGACCAGTGTGGTGCCCGGTGCGATCTGCTCGGGGAGTGGTCCGGTCAGACAGACCTCACGCACCTGATCGTCGGTGAGCACCACGACCAGGATCACGTCGGTCCCCGCGCGGACGAGGTCGCCGATGTCGGAAGCAGGCCGGGCACCCACCTCGCGCAGGCGGTTCCGGGACTCTTCGGAGCGGGCCCACCCCGTCACCTCATGCCCTGCGCCGACCAGGATCCGGGCGATGGGCAGTCCCATGCGGCCGGCCCCGATCAGCCCGATCCGGCTCATCGTTCGAGACCCATCAGTCTCAAGGTGGCGTGTGCGGTCGCCTGCACCACCGCGCTGTGCACGTGTGCACCCGAGACGATCCCGTCGATAAGGCCGACGTCCTTGAGCAGTACGTTCCCCGCGTGACCGGCGATCCGGTCGAGGCTGCCGCCCGCCGATGCGACCCGTTCGAGAGCGAAACTGTTCGCCGAGCCCGCGGTGATCACCTGTGCCAGGCGCTCGGCGTCCACCCCGAGGGATCTGCCGAGTGCGAGTGTGTCGGCCGAGGTGGCGAGATTGGCGGTGAACAGCAGGTTGTTGAGGAGTTTGGTGACCTGTCCGGAGCCGAGCGGCCCCAGATGCACCACCGGATCGCCGTAGGTGCCGAACACGGGCAGACATTCGGTCACCGGTTCGTCGTCGCCGCCCACCATCACCAGCAGGGCGCCCGCCTGGGCTGCCCGGCCACCGCCGCTGACCGGCGCGTCCACCACCGACACCCGGCGTCCGGCCGCCTCGGCGGCCAGCCCCGCGCAGGTGTCGGGGTGAACAGTGCTGTGCACCACCAGAACCGTGCCCTCGCGCATACCGGCCAGCACCCCGTCCGGGCCGGTGGCGACCGACCGTACATCGTCATCGCCCACCACGCACAGGCAGACGATGTCGCCTGCCGCACCCAGCTCCGCCGGAGACCCGGCGGTCTTGGCCGCCGTGTCGGCGAACGGCTCCAGGGTTTGTGGGCGCCGCGCCCACAGCACGGTGTCGATGCCGGCCTCGACGATGCGCCGGGCCATCGGCCCGCCCTGACTGCCGAGCCCGATGAAACCGACCGTCGTCATGGGAGTGTCCTTACTGTGTGTCGGGCCGTCGGTGCTTCCGCGGTTGACGTGGGTTCCGCGGTTGAGGTGCGCGGTGGTGGGGCTTCGTGTGGCTCAGTCGGAGGGTGCGGCGTCCGACTCACGTTTGCGGGCGATCGACAATGGTTCGGCCAGCCGCTCGTCCTCGACCATCTGCTGCAGTTCCACCAGGGTGTCGGCCAGTGGCTTGTGGGTGCGTGGGCCGGGGGCGAAGGTGGCGGGAAGGTGCCGCATCCCCTGGATCACGCCGATCGAGTCGTAGTGCACGGTTCCCTCGGGGTCGCACACATAGTCCGGCATCCGGTCGAACACCGCGACCAGCATTCGCTTGAACACGGTGCGCGCCACGTTCGAGCCGATGCAGCGGTGTACGCCGAGTCCGAAGCTGAAATGCCGGTTGCCTTTTCGCTCCATGTCGATGGTGTTGGGCTCGGGAAACAGGCTGGGATCCCGGTTGGCCATCGCCCACGAGAGCCACAGCCGTTCGCCCTCACGGAACTCGGTGTCGGCGACCTCGCAGTCCTCGGCGATGGTGCGACCGTCACCCGCAGCGGGGGTGAAATAGCGCAGAAACTCCTCGGTGGCGGGATTGATCAGGGTGTCGCGTTCGACGCTCAGGCGTGCGCGTTGGTCGGTATTGTCCGAAAGCCATTCCAGCGCATGGGCTGTGAGCGCTGTGGTGGTGTCGAATCCGCCGCCGATCACGAGGCTGAGGATGCCCAGCAACTCCATGTCGTCGGGGGCGCCGCCGTCGATGGCGGCATTGGCGACGGCATTGATGAGGCCGGGACGCGGATTCGCGCGGATCTCGAAGAGATTGGTGATCAGGTCGATACCGAGCTGCCGGTGCAGTTCGGCCACCCGCGGGGCGTCCGGTGAGTCCGGCGGCGTGTACACAGCCGCGTGGACCGGTTCGTTGTAGATGGTCCACTTCTCGACGGGTATGCCCAGCATCGCCAGGGTCAGCACCGCGGGAACGATGTTGGCGAGATCGTCGACGAAATCGATACGGCCCGACTCGATCTTCTCGTCGATGCAGGCGTGTACGACCTTGTCGATGAACGGTACCCAGCGCTTGACCGCGGCCGGGGACAGGTACGGATTGAGGATCGACCGGAAGAAGCTGTGCTCGGGCTCGTCCATCTCCAGGATGCCGCCCCGCACCCCCGATGCCCGCTCGGCGGTGGGGACGTTGATCCCCTTGTAGCCCTTGCGTTGTCCGCGAACATCATGATCGTTGGACACGTACGGGCAACGGGCCAGCTCAAAGACCGCGTCGCTGCTCGCGGCCACCCAGTGCCCGCCGTAGGTGTCGCTCCAGGCGACGGGACACTGCTCCTGCATCTCCCGCGTGGTGTCCAGGAAATTCTCACGGTACTCGGGTGAATGCCGTTCGAAGGAGTACCGCTTCTCCTTGCGCGCATCGTCGTCGGTCGCGGCGTCGCTGCCGGAATCGACGGACGCCGTGGTTTCGGTGGTCATGGTGGTGGTCTCCTCATTCTTCGATGATGGAAATCGCCTGTTCCGGGCATGAGCGCACAGCCTCGCGGACCTCGTCGGCGTGTTCGGGCGGCACCTCGGCGTTGACCGGAGTGGAGTGGCCGTCGATCTCGTCGAGTTCGAAACTCTCCGGGGCGACCATGGCGCAGATGGTGTGTCCCTGGCAACGGGACCCGTCGACATTTACTTTCAACATGGGTTCACTTTCCACATGGGTTCACCTTCAGCATGCGGGAGCTCCTATACGCGGTAGTCGTACCACTTGAGGTAGCCACCGGCGTCGACACGCATCTGCATGCCGGTGACGTATCGGGATTCATCGGAGGCGAGGAACAACACCATGTTGCTGATGTCACCGGGCTCGACCCACGGCACGCGCATCGCCTGCTGGACGTAGAAGGCGGGGGTGGCGTCCTCACGGGTGGGTGCCTCCAGATCGGGCCGGAACGAGCGGTACATCGGCTCACTCTGCAACATGTCGGTGTTGCAGTTGGTGGGGTGAATGACATTGGCGCGGATGCCCTGCGGGGCGATATGGGTGGCCAGCTCGTGGATGTAGTTGGACAGCGTGCGCTTGGAGAACACGTACGCGACACCGCCGAGATCCTTGCCGGGCTGATCGACCTTGCTGATGTCCATCATCGCCGCGAGCGAGCCGGTCGCGATAATCGAGGCACCCTCGGACAGGTGCGGCAACGCCACCTGTACCGCGTTGATCGTGCCGATGAGATTGGTGTCGATCACATCGCACCACGCCTGCGTGGGCGGGTCGCCCTTCATACCGGCCACACCGGCCTGGGCCACCACCACATCGAGCTTGCCGAGTTCGTTGATGCCGCGTTCGACGGCCGCACGCAGTCCTTCGGCGTCGCGGACATCGGCCACCGCCGTGATGACCCGGCGTCCCTCCTTCTCGATTAGTCGGGCGGTCTCTTCCAGGTCCTCCGGGGTGGCCATCGGATAGCCCATCGAGTCGATGTTCTTGCAGAGGTCGACGGCGATGATGTCGGCGCCTTCCTCGGCCAGCCGTACCGCGTGGCTGCGGCCTTGGCCGCGTGCGGCGCCGGTGACAAAAGCTACCTTGCCTTCTACACGTCCCATGATGTGTTGCCTTTCTTAGGTGTTACGGCCGCCGTTGACGCCCAGGATCTGGCCGGTGACGTAGCCGGCGTCCTCGGAGATGAGGAAGGCGCACGCGGCGGCGATGTCCTGCGGGCGGCCAACCCGGCGTACCGGGGTGCGCTTGATGTGGTCTTCGACGGTGCCGCCGAGGTTCTTCTGATTCTCGGCGTTGCGCAGCATCGGGGTGTCGATGAAGCCGGGTGGCACCGCGTTAACGGTGATTCCCTTGGGCCCCAACTCCAGTGCCAGTGCCTTGGTGAGTCCGTTGACCGCCGATTTGGCCGCCACGTAGTGCGCCATGAACGGCTGGCCGGAATGCGCGCTCGAGGAGGAGATGTTGACGATCCGGCCCCATCCGGCCTCGACCATGTCGGGCAGGACCGCCTGCACCGTGTGGTAGACGCCGTTGAGGTTGACGTCGATCACCTTGCGCCAGGAGTCGAAATCGATGTCGGAGAACTTGCTGAATCCGTCGAGCCCCGCCGCGTTCACCAGAATCGTGATGGGGCCCAACTGTTCCCGGATCGCCGAGAACGCCGCGGCGAGCCGCACGGGGTCGGTGACGTCGGCGGCCTTGGCCAGTGGGTCGTCGGGTGAGGGGGTCAGGTCGATGGTGGCGACGTGGTAGCCCTCGCTGCGGAGGCGTTCGGCGACGGCGGCCCCGATGCCGGAGCCGCCGCCCGTCACAACGGCATTCTTCATCGCCTCAGCACCACGCCTCGTCGCCGGCGATCGTCGTGCGATGCATCAGACGTTCCGACGACGGGTCGTAAGGCAGTGCGCGGTGCAGCATTCCGGTGTTGTCCCAGATGACCACGTCGCCCTGTTGCCACTCATGGGTGTAGGAGAAGCGCTCCTGGGTCGACCACGCGAGCAACTCATCGAGGATCTCGCGGCTTTCGGACTCGGGGATGCCGACGATGTGGTCGGCGGTGGCACCCAGTACCAGCGAGCGCCGTCCGTCCTTGCGGTTCCACACCAGTGAGGTCTCGTGGGTGGGCAGACTGCGCCAGGCGGCCAGTTGCTCGTCGGTGGGGTCCGGGTTGACCAGGCGCTGCGATGCCTCGAAACTGTGCAGTACACGCAGGCCCTCGTAGCGTTTGCGGTCGTGTTCGGGCAGGTTCTCGTAGGCGGCGTAGGTGCTGGCGAATTCTGTTCCGCCGCCTACCATCGCGGCGTGCTTGCAGGCGAGCATCGTCGCCTTGGCCGGGATGTCGTTGGTGGTGTCGTCGATATGCCAGTGGAATGTGCCCTTGAGGTACTCGGCCGACCGGGACTTGGACGGGTCGAGGGAGACGGTGAAGATCTCCTTGCCCGCCGGGGCCAGCACGGGGCCGAGCTTCTTGCTGAACGCGACCTGCGCCGCCTCGTCGAGTTGGAGTCCGCGGATCAGCAGGACGCCGCGCCACTTGAGCGCTTCGAGGCAGGCCGCGATGACCGCGTCGTCGTCGAGGCTGTCGACCCCATGTACTTGCACACCCATCGAGGGCGTGAGGGCTGTTGTGTCGATCACAAGAATCTCCCTTCCTATGAATGAGAACCGTACTCTCGTTTGCTGCGAGTAGGCAACCGCTTTCAGCTGATCCGTCCGGTTTGATCTGTACGAAATGTCGGAATCGTTCGAACCGTTGAGGCGCTGTCGCCGTCTCCGGCGGGCTGATACAGTGCCAGATTACGGATGTGGCATATGCCACAAGTGAGAATGATATTTCCGAACGGAGTCAGGGATGAGCCAAGAGACCATCGAACGCGACGCCGACAATCCGGCGGCCGCCGGTGTGCACAAGCGGATGCTGATCGGCGGGGAACTGGTCGGGGCCGACCGGAACTACGAATCGATCAACCCGGCCACCGGACAGGTGCTCGGCACCGCCCCCGACGGCGGGGTCTCCGAGGCCGGGCGGGCAGTGCTGGCCGCCCGCGAGGCCTTCGACAACAGCGGCTGGGCCACCGACGTCGAGCTGCGCAGGCGCTGCATCACCCAGCTCGCCGCAGTCCTGCGCGAGCACGCCGATGACCTGCGCGAGCTGACCATCGCCGAGGTCGGCGCCACCCGGAATCTGACCTACGGCAATCAGCTCGACGCGCCCATCGGGATCGTCGAGTACTACGCCGGACTGCTCGACGGATACGCCTTCACCGAGGAACTGGCCAGCATCGAGGTACGCGGCCAGGAGAATCGTCGCTGGGTGGAAAAGGAAGCGGCCGGCGTGGTGTCGGCCATCATCGCCTACAACTACCCGAATCAGCTCGCCCTGGCCAAGCTCGCGCCGGCGTTGGCCGCCGGCTGCACCGTGGTGCTCAAGGCGGCCCCCGACACGCCGCTGATCACCCTCGCGCTCGGGGAACTCATCGCCGAGCACACCGATATCCCGGCGGGCGTGGTCAACATCATCTCCGGTCAGTCCGTCGAGGTGGGCAGGCTGCTCACCACCCACCCCGAGGTGGACGTGGTGACCTTCACCGGATCCACGCCGGTCGGCAAACAGATCATGGCCGCCGCCGCGGATTCACTCAAGCGGGTGTTTCTCGAACTGGGTGGCAAGTCGGCATTGATCGTGCTCGACGACGCGGATCTGCAGCAGGCCGCCATGTTCGGGGCCTTCACCATCTGCACCCACGCCGGTCAGGGCTGTGCGCTTACCACCCGGCTACTGGTGCCGCGAGCCCAGCACGACCAGATCGCCGAGATGGTGGCCGGAATGCTCGACCATGTCGCCGTGGGCGATCCGGGTGATACGAAAACCTATATGGGACCACTCATCAGCGAGAAGCAGCGCGACAAGGTCGACGGGATGGTGCAGCGTGCCGTCGCCGACGGTGCGCGTCTCGTGCGCGGTGGCAGCAGGATCGACCCGGGCTTCTTCTACAGTGCGACACTGCTGGCCGATGTCGATCCGGACAGTGAGATCGCGCAGGAGGAGGTGTTCGGTCCGGTACTCGTGCTGATCCCCTATGACGACGATGATGACGCGGTGCGCATCGCCAACAACTCCAGGTACGGATTGTCCGGGGGTGTCCTGTCGGCCGATGACGATCGGGCGCTGGCGATCGGAAGGCGCATCCGTACGGGAACTTTCAGCATCAACGGCGGAAACTACTTCACCCCGGACGTGCCATTTGGCGGCTACAAGCAATCCGGTATCGGCCGGGAGATGGGCGTGGCGGGGCTGGAGGAGTTCTTGGAGATCAAGGCGTACGCGGCCACGGTGAAAGGGTAGGGATAGCCGATGAAACCACTCGAAGGGTTCCGGGTTCTCGAAGTCGCCATGTACGGATTCGTGCCGTCGGCCGGTGCGGTGCTCGCCGAATGGGGTGCCGAGGTCATCAAGGTGGAGCACGCGGTCAACGGTGACCCGCAGCGCGGGCTGCGCCAGACCGGCACGTTCGTCGTCGACGGTGACACCAATCCCAATGTGGAACATGCGAATCGGGGAAAACGCAGTATCGGGGTGGACATGTCCAAACCCGAAGGCCGGGAGGTGCTGTACGCACTCACCAAGACCGCCGACGTGTTCTTGACCAGTTTCCTGCCCGGTCCGCGCGGCAAGTTCGGGATCGATGTCGATGACATCAGGGCGATCAACCCCACCATCGTCTACGCCCGCGGCAGTGCGCTCGGTCCGCGTGGGGTCGAGTCCGATCGTGGCGGATACGACATGACCGCGTTCTGGTCGCGAGGCGGGATCGCGGCATCGATGACGCCGCCGGACTCACCCGGCATCGTCTCGCCGCCCGGACCGGCATTCGGTGACACCATCTCCGGCACCAACCTGGCCGGCGGGATCGCCGCCGCACTGGTGCGGCGCGAACGCACCGGCGAGGGGTCGGTCGTGGACGTGTCGCTGCTGGGCAGTGGGCTGTGGTCGATGGGACACCAGATCGGGCTGTCGCTGTACTGCGACAAGCCGCTCGTCGCACCCACACCGGGCGAACACGGGGCGGTGCGCAATCCGCTCTCGGGCCTGTACCGGACCGCCGATAACCGGTTCCTGTCGCTGGTGATGTTGCAGCCCGGCAAATTCTGGCGCGACGTGTGCGAGCACATCGAACGCCCCGACCTGATCGATGACCCGAGGTTCGCCGACAACGCCTCGATCATGGAGAACACGGTCGCGGCGGTGGAGATCCTGCGCGAGGTGATCGGTTCCCGGACGCTGGCCGACTGGACCAAACGGTTCGCGACCCTGTCGGGGCCGTGGGCGCCGGTGCAGGACTCGCTGCAGGTCGGTGCCGACGACCAGGTGCGGGCCAATGACTACATCATCGAGGTCGGCGACATCGAATTGGTATCGAGCCCTGTGCAATTCGACGTGAGCAGGAATGAATCCGCCGCCGCGCCCGGGTTTGCCGAACATACCGACATGATTCTGGAAGAGCTCGGATTCGACTGGGACCGGATCGTCGAGTTCAAGGTCGCCGGCGCCGTGACCTAGCCGTTTCGGCCCGCGGTGACAAAACTCTGTCCGGAACCACTGTTGTGGTTCCGGACAGAGTGCGTCTTGCTTGTGGTCGCCGTCCCCCTCGGCGTGTTGCAGGCTCGCTCGCAAACCGCCCGACAGCAGAACCTCAGGGATCGAGAATTGCCGTTCTCAGAGGTTGAGGAGACGGGCGAGGTTGCCGCCCATGATCTTTGCCTGATCCTCTTCGGACAGGTGACCGAGCATGTCGGCGAAATGAGTGGGTTCGGCCAGGCCCTCGGGGTGCGGGTAGTCGGACCCGAAGAGCACGCGGTCGACGCCGATCAGGTCGATCAGGTCGGTGACGCCCTCCTCGTAGAACGGGCTCACCGAGATGCTGCGGCGGATCGCCTCGAGCGGATCGTTCATGCCGAAGCCCTCGGGGGCCTTCTTGTAGGTGTCGGCGAGCATCTCCATCAGTGGCTTGAGCCAGCTCGCGCCGCTCTCGATGACGGCGATCTTGAGGTCGGGGTGCCGGAACAGCGCGCCATGGCACACCCACGAGGACACCGTGTCCTGCACGGGGCGCCACTCGTTGACCATCCGGAAGGCGTTGGTCTGGAACGGAAGCATCTCGCCATCCGAACCCTCCCACTCCGAATCGAATCGGGCGTATCCGCTGTCGGACGAATGCTGCGAGACGAGGATGTCGAGTTCGGTGACACGCTTCCAGAACGGGTCGAACTCGGGCAGCGCGAACGAACGGGGACCACGGAAACCGGGAACCGGGGCCGGGCGCACCAGGATGGACTTCGCGCCGCGTTCCACGCACCACTCAAGCTCTTCGAGGGCCTTGTCCAGGATGGGCAGGCTGATCACCGGAACGGTGAAGATGCGGTCCTTGTAGTTGAATCCCCAAGTCTCGTACAGCCACTCGTTGAGCGCATGCACGACGGCGTGAATTGTCTCGGGATCGTCGCGCATCCGTTCCTCGACCAGGCTCGCCAGGGTGGGGAACATCAGCGAGCGGTCGACGCCGAGCTCGTCCATCAATTCCAGTCGGGCCTGCGGCTCGCGGAACGCGGGGATGGACTTCATCGACTCACCGAAGATCTCGCGCTTGGACTTGCCTTCGGGGTTGCCGTTCTTGAAGTAGTCCTCCATCGAACCGGGCCGGGCGACCACGTCGAAGGTGGGGTTGGGGATGTAGTCGCTGATCTGACCGCGGACGGCGATCTTGGTACGGCCGTTCACCTGAACGTACTGGATCGCACGCTTGTACCGATCGGGGAGGAACTTGGTCAGCGCCTCCGGGGTCTCGTACAGGTGATTGTCCGCGTCGAACAGCGGGTACGGCAGTTCCTTAACGGGCATGAAACTCTCCTTTGCAGTCTATGAGAATCATATTCTCATAAATGAGATGTGGCAATGTCCTGCCGGACCTTGAACTTCTGAACCTTGCCGCTCGCGGTACGCGGCAACTCGTCGACGCGGCGCAACTCCTCCGGCCACTTCTGCTTGGCCAGCCCTGCGGCCGCGAAGTGCTGCTGCACCTCGTGGATGCTCGGCAGATCGAAACCGGGGCGGAGGCGCAGTATCGCCGCCACATGCTCGCCCAGGCGTGCGTCGGGTGCGGCGACGGCGACGGCCTCGGCGACGGCCGGCATGCCGAGCAGGGTTTCCTCCACCTCCAGGGCGCTGATGTTCTCGCCGCCGCGGATGATGATGTCGGACTTGCGGTCGGTGATGGTGAGGTAGCCGTCCTCGTCGAGGATGCCGATGTCGCCGGTGTGATACCAGCCGTCGTCGTCGAAGGCGCGGGCGGTGGTCTCCGGATCGGTGTAGCCGACGCACAGATCAGGCCCGCGGCTGAGGATCTCGCCGTCCTCGCCGAACATGATCTCCACCCCGGCCAGTGGCCGGCCGTCGGTGTAGGCGCGCTTGGCGAGCGGCTCGCCGGGATGGCAGCCGGTGATGGACGGGTGCTCGGTGCTGCCGTACGAACGGAACACGGTGATCCCCAGATCGGTGAGCCTGCGGGTAATCGCGGCGGGCACCGACGACCCGCCCAGGCCCGCGTACTTCATGTGCGGCAGATGTTCGGGGGTGAAGTCGGGGTGATCGAGCAGGCTGGTGACGTAGTAGGTGGCGCCGCCGCCGACGGTCAGATCGTCATGCAGCATCAGTGCCAGCGCCTGGCCCGGATCCCAGGTGTCGGCCAGGTTGATCGCGGTGGCGTCCAAGACCGGGATCAAGAAGGCGTTGATCATGCCGATGAAGTGACCGACCGGTGCGGCGGTGAGCTGCAACCCGCGATCGGCCGGATACATAGCGGCGAGCTGGCGGGTCTCGTGTCCGAGTGAATAGTGGCTGTGCAGTACGCCTTTGGGGTTGCTGGTGGTGCCCGAGGTGAAGGCGATGAGGGTGACCGAGGCGGGATCGACGTGGGCAACACCGGGCAACGGCTCGTCGTCGAGCAGGTCCTCGAAGGTGCGATCGATGATGCCGACGATCGGGACGCCGGCCGCGATGTCGGGGTCGTAGACCAGATTGCCGAACGATTGCGGCGCGATGAACACCTTGGGTTCCACCTCGCCCAGGATGAACGAGACCTCCTTCGGGCCGTAGAAGTGGACGATCGGGACCACCGTGGCGCCCAGGAAGGCCGCGGCCCAGAAGGTGGCCGCGGCCTCCATCCAGTTGGGCAACTGGAAGGCGACCACATCGCCGGGTCGTACGCCGCGTTTGGCCAGGCCCGAGGCGAGGCGGCGGGCCACGCTCTCCACGTCGGCGAATGTGCCCGACCAGGGGCGTAGGCGGGAATGGACGGTGAACTCGGTGTCCGGTGCGGCGCGCAGGCCCTGTTGCAGCAGGTCGCCGATGGACTCGGGGGTCCACCATCCGTTGGCCAGGTACTTTTCGGTGAGGTCGTCGGGAATGGGTCTCACGTGAACTCTCCTCAGGGCTGCTGAGTGGGCAGTGACGGCGTTCTCATCTATGAGAATGCCAATCTCACAGGCGGAGAGCAACCCATCTGGGAAATGTCGTGACACGGGGTGGATCAGCGGGCGGGCTGCAGACTCCGCACGGTACGGGTGACGTAGTCATCGAGTATGCCCGCGCGCGCCGGACTATCGACGACCGTGACGAGCAGGGCATAGAGACCGAGCAGGAAGAAGATGGCGGAGTTCATCGCATCGACCTCGGGGTCGATGGTGCCCTCGTCGACGGCGCCCTCGAGCAGGGCGACCACCGACAACACCAGCGGATGGTCGAGACCTTCCTCGGAAATGGGTCGGGTGGTGGAGAAGTGCGATGCCAGGAAATCCCGGAACAACGGCCGCCCCAGGCGCATCTCGAGCTCGGCCAGCAGATCGACGGCCTTATGCAGGGCCGTACCCAGATCGGGTGCGGTGCCGACGAACTCGGTGAACCTGTCGGCCATGCGTCGCTCCTCGCGGGCCTCGAGCTCGATCAGCACATGTTCCTTGGTGGGGAAATGAAAGAAGAATGTGGAATGTGCGACACCGGCCTCGGCGACGATCTTGGCGATATCGGCCTCGGCCATACCGGCGCGGCCGAACTCGACGGTCGATGCGGCGAGGAGCCGTTCGCGGGTCCGGCGGCGCCTGGCCTCTCGCGTCAGTCGTTCTTCGGCCACACTTCACCTCTGGTCACCCGGCAACTCGTTCCCGACCATAGAAACGTAGCCGCCTGCTCACGCGCAGGCGTTATGCGGGTATCGTCGTCCCCTACGGCAGTTCGACCTTCTCCGCGAGCCAGCGGCCGTCGTGTTCGGTCATCGTGATGCGGATGCGGCTGCGGTCGATGCGGGGCTGGGCATTGGAGACGTTCTGGACGGTCTGGTCGACGAACATCAGGACCACCACCTTGTCGGTCGTCGCCGATTCCACTCCCGAGGCGAGTACCGTGCCCTTGGCCTGGGCTTTGTTGTCCACCAGCAGCTGCCGGAGCTGATCACTGGACTTGGCGTACATCGCCCGGAACTCACCGGTCGATCCGGCCAGGACGGCCGCGAAATCCTTGTCGATGGAGTTCGCGCTCACGCTGGTCAGCGTGGTGGTGAACTCGCGCGCCGCCGACACCGCGGCGTCGGCGGCCTTGTCGGTGTTGTCGGCCGCCCGCGACTGCGAGCCGAACCACGCGGTTCCCGCGATCCCGGCGACGGCGAGTACGGCCAGGATGATCACCCCGATACGGGCGGATCGGGCGCTGCCGAGCGCGGCACGCAGCCGGGCCGCCCGTGCGGGGGCTGCCGCCACTGCGGTGGCAGGCTCGTCCCGGGTGGCCTTCTCCTTTGCGGCCTTCGCCGGTGGGGTCTCCTCCTTCGTGGCCTTCGTTTCGGTGGCTTCTTCTACCTCCGTGTCCCCTGTCCCGTTTTCCGCTGTCCCGCCTTCCGTTGCTCCGTCTTCCGTTGCTCTGTCGTCCCCTGTCCGGTCTTCGGCCACGGTGGTCTTGTCCTCGTCGGCGGGGCCATCGGACTTGCTGTCGGTGCGGTCGGGCAGTGTGCGTGTCATGATGTCTCTCCTTGTGTCCCGGGCGCGCTAGCGGGGCTGGTCGATAGTGGGTTGCGGTGCGGGCAGCGGGTTGGGCTGGTTGGGCAGTACCGGACCGGCGAACGGCAGGGGGATGCTCAGCGGCCCGGTTGGGGTGGGGGTGGCGCGGGCACGCGGGTCGGCACCCTCGGGCAGGGTGTTGGTGTCGTCCCCGGGCGGGCGGGGTGCGTTGCGTGCACCGCGGATCAGCACCGACGGATCATTGTTGGGGCAAAAGGTGTACAGGTATGGTTCGGGGAAACTGGGCTCCGATGACGCGAACCGTGGCAGCTGCAGGTAGTCGCACGACGCCCGCGGATACACGTTGAGCGCACCCCAGATGCCGCCGTCGTGCATCGTGTAGGTGAGCGCCTTGAGCACCGACCCGCGGCCACTGGCCGGGAAAAAGAAGTCATTGAGCGCGGGCAGCCGCTGGTACACCAGTTGGGTGACGGTGGCGAGATTACCCAGCAACTGCACCATCGTCGGCGAGTTGTCGGCGATGATCGCGTCGATCGACGACAACAACGGCGGTGTCTGCTTCAGCAACGTCCGGTAGCCGCCGACGCTTCGCGACACTCCGGTGAACAGGGTGTCGAGGTTACGGGCGGTCTCACCGATGGCTGCGCTGCCGTCGCCGAGGGTGGTGAGCACCACCCGGCTCGACTTGATCAGCGATGTGGTCTGCGGCAGAACCGAATCCAGCGTCGATATCAGGAATGTGCCGCCGTCGATGATGTCGCGCAGCTTTTCCGGGCCCGCGGTACTGACGCCGAGTTCGTCGCGGATGGTTGCGAGCTGGTCGGTGTCGATCTGGGCGAGCATGCCATCCAGATCGTCGAGCAGGGTGGCCAGCGGTGTGGGGGTGCTGTCCGGTGCGTTCGCGGTGATCTCGGTACCGTCGGTCAGGTACGGACCGTTCGATGTAGCGGGCCGGAAGTCGACGTATTGTTCACCGGCAAAGGACAATCCGGCAACGCGCACCGGGGAGTCCCGCGGGATGTGGGCATCGGCGTCGATCGAGAGCACCGCCACCACGCCGTCGGGATCGAGTTCCACCGACGAGACCGATCCCACCTTGACCCCGCGTACCGTCACCTCCCGATCGGCGAGCAGGCCGCCCGAATCGGCGAAACGGATTCGCACCGAGATCGTGTCGTCGGCGTTCAGCCCGAACACGGCAACCGCGTGATAGGCGATACCGAGCAACAGCACCAGTCCCAGACCGATCGCCGACAGCGCCAGCCGGTGCCGAACCGCCGCCCGGACGGTGGAGGTGATCGCCCTGGCCGGCAGGTCGGCGGCGCGCGCGGCGGGGCCGGAATGGAAGTCGGTACGTGTGGTCATCGGGGAGCCGTTCGACTCGGTGTGGTGGTGCGGGTTGTCTTCGCCGGTTTCTTCGTCGGGTGCTTCTCAGGCTTCTGGGTCTCGGACTTCGGGGCTTTCTGGGACTTCGGGGCTTTCTGGGACTTCGGGGTCTTCTGGGACTTCGGGGTCTTCTGGGACTTCGGGGTACGTGGGTCGAGAACGTCGTCGCCGGGGCCGAACTTCATCTTCAGCCGCAGCAGCGAGTACATGATGGTGCCCGCGAAGTTGTCGATGTCGATGGTGCCGGGCAGCTCGCTGCCCGGGTCGGCCGAATGGCGGAAGTCCGGGAGTGCCCCGGCCGACAGGTCCTCGAGATCGGCGTCGACGTGGGCACCGGTGGAGTTGACGATCTTGAGAACCGGTGGCAGCAGCTTGTTCATCTTGTCCAGCGATGCCCGCGGGTCGGTGGCGGCCTTGTTGAGCTCGTACGATATGCGGTTGATGCTGGCGGCGAGGTGTTGCGTCCTACCGGTGGCCACCGACGGGAACGTCGACAGGGTGGAGCTGATGGCGCCGACCTTGTCGATCAGGGCGAGGATGTCGTCGGTGTTGGCCGAGATCACCTCGACCGCCGGACCGGCCGCGGCGATGGACTCGGTGAGCGTCGACCGGCGATCGGACAGGGTGCGCACCAGCCCGTCCGTGTGCCTGAGCGCGGTACGGATGTCGCCGGACCGCTCGGAGAGCCTGTCGATCAGCGTGGTGGACTGTGCCACCAGATCGGCCAGCGCGGCACCGTTGTCGCCGACCGCGGCCCCCAGACCGTTGAGGAGATTGGTGAGGTCGCGGAGCACCCCACCGTTGACGAGCAGCGCCGACGAGGCCAGCACCTGTTCGATGGTGGCGGCCGCCGAGGTGGAGTCGAGCGGGATCTTGTCACCGTCGCCGAGCATCGCGCCCGAGAGATTGTCGCCGTCGGCCCGGACCTCGGGTGGGGTGACGGCCACGAACACCTCGCCGAGCGGTGTGGCGGTGCGTAATTGGACACCCGTGCCCACCGGCAATGTCACGTCGTCGCGGATCCGCAGGGTGACCACCGCCGTGTAGTCGCGGACCGCCATCCCCGACACCTCGCCGACATCGGCGCCGGCGAGGCGCACCTTGGCGCGTTCGGGCAGGTTCAGCGCGTTGGTGAACTCCGCTGTGATGCTGTAGAAATCGCCGCCGCCGTCGCCGCGCTGGGGCAGCGGCAGATCTTCCAGACCCACACCGCACCCGGACAGCAGGACCGTGGCAGTGGTGACGACGGCGAGCCTGCGCGTGGAGCGCGTGGTCATCTGGCCAGCCCTTCGAGCATCGAACTCAAACCGAAGTCGGGGCCGAAATCCCTGGGTGTTCCTGTGGCACAACCCCTGTCCTTCATCTGCAGCGCGTTGCAGATCTCCTTCATGAGGGTGCCGTGGGTGGCCACATGGTCGAGGACTCCGTGGACGCGGGCCGCGCCGCGGGGGATGTCGATGACGTTCCACACGTTGTCCATGAGCAGCGGAGTCACATTGAGGAACTCCTGGAGTTGCCGCCGGTAGTCGACGAGTGCCCGGGTGACCGTCTGCGCACCGGACACGGTCTGTGCCAGGTGGTCGCGACGGGTGGTCAGGATCTCGGTGGCCTCACCGAGAATCGCGTTGATCTGCGCGCCGGTGGTTCCCCAGCCGATGCGCTGGTCGGCGAACAGGTCACTGATCTGGTGCACCGACGAGCCGAAACCGCGGATGAGCTTGTCGTTGTCGGCGGCCGCCTGGGACAGTGCCGAAAGGTTCTTGACGGTTTCGGTGATGCTTTCGCGGGTCCGGTCGCCGCCGTCGTCGCCGACGGCCAGTGCCTGCGACAGGGTGGTGAGCGCGGAGCGGATGTCGGGACCGTTGCCGTCGGTCAGGGCCGAGGCCGTCGACAGCAACTCCGCCACCGGTCCGCCGCCCGTGCCGTCACCCTGCAGGCTCCGCGCCAGATCCTCGGTCATCGCCAGGGTGCGGTCGAGTTCGACGGGGACACGCGTGTCGTCGATGACCTGACCCGCGGCCAGGCGCGGTCCGCCGTCGTAGACCGGGGTGAGTTCGACATGCCGGTCGGTCAGCACCGAGGTGGACACGGTGACGGCGGTGACGTCGGCGGGCACCGGGGTGTCGGCGTCGATCCGCATTCTCACCTCGACGTAGCTGCCACGGTGGGTGATGGAGGTGACCTTGCCGACCGTCATACCCAGCACGGCAACGGCATTGCCCTCGTACAGACCGGCCGTGCTGTCGAACTTCGCGACCACGTCGATGGTCTGATCCTTGTCGAGCCACATCCTGGCCGCGCCGACCACGAGCACGGCGACGACGGCGAGGGCAACGGCCACCTTGACGAGCGTTTTCACTGGCAATCCTTGAAGTAGGCCGGCAGATTGACCACCTCCGCCTGTGTCGATACCGCACACATCCACGAGTCGATGAACGGCCCGGCCACCGAGCTGAAATCGACCTCGTTGCCGGTGCCGGTGGTATTGGTGAAGTTGCGCAACGGGACCGGGAGGATTTCCAGGGTGTTGCGCAGCAGGGCGTCGTTGCGTTGCAGGGTGGTGAGTAGCCCGTTGAGGTTGGTGATCAGCGCCTGCACGCCCGAATCGTCGTCGACGATGATGGTGCGCAACTGCGTCACCACCTCGGTGGTGGCGCCCAGTAGCCGGGTGATGGTGTGCTGCCGTTGCAGCAGGGCGCGCAGCAGCGACTCGCCGGAGGTGACGAGTTCCCCGAGGTTCTTTTGCTGATCCCGGACCACGTCGGTGAGTTGCTGTGTGCTGGTGAGCAGTCCACCGATCTGTGAGCGCCGGTCGGCCAGGACCGTCGACAGGTTCTGCACGTTGGCCAGCACCTGGGGGATGAGCGCCGGGGTGTCGTCGAGCTGATGGGCGAGGGTGGACATCGACGTGGCGATCGCGTCGGCGTCGACCTTCTCGAAGGTGACCGTGGCGTCCTGCAGAACCTCCTGAAGCGTGTACGGAACCTCGGTATGGGACAACCTGATCGTCGCGTCGGGCAGGTCGCCCTTCCCGCCGGGGCGCAGGTCGATGTATCGGGAGCCGAGCAGGGTGGTGAGTTTGATCGCCGCCCGGGTGGACGGTCCCAGGTCGACGTCGGCGTCGACGTGCATGTCCACACGCACCAGCGTGCCCGCCAGGGCGGTCCTGGTGACCGTGCCGACCTGCACGCCGGCCACGTTCACCGCGTCTCCCGACGAGATGCCCGCGGCCTGGGCGAACTCGGCGTGCACGGTACGTTTGCCGATGCCGCCGGCGCTGATCTGCAACGCGGTGGCGATGATCACCGCCATGATCACCAGTGCGGTGGTGCCGACGAGGGCCTTGTTGCGTTCGGCGAGGGGCCTTTTCAGCCAGCCGAGCAATCGTTGCGACATCGTGGTCACCTGCAGATCGGGGATTGTTTGATGCGGCCCCCGGAGGCGCTCGCGACGATGGTGGGGATGACGGTGCTCAGCGCGGGCACGAAGGTCGCATTGAGATTGCACAGGTAGGTCTCGATGTAGGAACCGCCCTGCGTGACCCGGGCCAACCCCTTGAGCAGCGGGGCGAGGTTGAATCCGAGATAGCCGAAGGATTCCTTGTCGGCCAGGAAGTGGCCGAGGAAGCCTGGTTCGCGGTCGAGCATCGTGGTGAACTCCGGCAGCGCCTGCGAGGTGAGCACGGCCGCCCGGTCCACCACTGTGGCGGTGACGTCGATGTTCTTGAGGAACCGGTCCTGTTGCGCCGACAGCCCGGAGAGCACGTCGCGGGTACTGCGGACCACCGTGTCGATCTCGCCGCGCTGGTCGGCGAACACCCCGACGATGTCGGACAGGTTGGTGATGACCCGCCCGAGCAGGTCATCGTCTCCGGTCAGGGATTTGGCGAGTTCGGAAGTCTGCGCGATCAATTGGGCGATCGATCCGGTATCGCCCTGGAAGGACCGGATGATGGCGGTGGTCAGGTTGTCGACCTGCTCGGGATCCAGAACACTGAACAGTGGTTCGAATCCGTTGAGCAGACCGGAGATGTCGAACGACGGTTCGGTGTGGTTGATCGGTATCTCGTTGTCCCGCAACGGTGCGGGGTCGATCTGCTGGTCCCGCGACAATCCGAGAAACCGTTGTCCGACGATGTTCTGGTAGGTGACCGATGCCCGGGTGCGCGAGTCGACGAGCTGGTCCTTCTCCACCCGGAAACGGACTTTCGCGATCGCGCCGTCGAGGGACACCTTGTCGACGCGGCCCACCCTGATGCCTGCCATGCGGACGTCGTCGCCCGCCTTGAGGCCGGTCACATCGGTGAATCGTGCGGTGTACGACACGGACTCGCCGTCGACGCCGCGTCGCAGGGTCGCCAGCACGGTGGAGGTGAGGGCGATCGAGACGATGAGGAACAGGATCATCCCGATCAGCGGTTTGCGCACACTCATCGCGGGGTTCTCCCTTCGCTCGCGGATGTGTCGGCGACGGGGGTGACGGAGATGTCGGCGCCACGGGTCACCGGGCCGAGCAGCAGGGTGGAGGTGACTGGGTTTCCACCGACGAGCCGCCCGAGCTGCTGCTGTTCGGCCTCGCTGCCGACCGATCCGACATTCCCGCCCATGTTCGCGACCGGCCTGTATCCCTTGGTGACATCGTTCATATGCCCCGTCACTTCGCTCGCCCCGGTCGTGTACCCCGGAGTTCCGCGTACCCCGGCCTTCTTGCCCGTGTATTTCGGTGCGGTGACCACCGTTGGTGCCGTCGTGCAGCTCTCACCCTCCATCGTCCCGTAGCGCGGGCAGTCCGCGCGGGTGTACAGGCGGTGAGGGGTGACCTGCAGACGGAACTTGCCGCGCGCGTTCTGCTGTCCTTCGGGCCAGAACTCGGTGAACCACTTGTCGGAGATTTCGGCGATCGCCACCACCGTTCCGGTGAACGAATGCCCGCCGCGGGCAACCACATCCGCGATCGGCGCGGCCTCGGAGGTGATTTTCTTGATCGTGGCCGCGTTGTTGCCCATCGCCACGTCGATTCGTCCGGTGGTGGTGATCCCCGCGGACAGCAGCGTCTGCAATTGCCGTGATTGGGCGGCCACCGTCCGCATCGGCACCACCGATGAATGCAGGGCGTCGAGCAGCTCCGGAGCCGACTTGCCCAGCGCTGTCACCGATTCGGTGAGGCCGTCGAGCAGGGACGGTCCGCCCGGCGTCATCACCGCGTTGATCTCGGTGGTGATGCGGCGCAGCTGGGCGCCGGCCGCCACGATGTCGGTGCCGCGCCGATCGGTGGCGGCGGTGACGGCGGCGAGCAGGCCGACCGTGGTGTCGCCCGGTTCGCGGGCCGATGCCGACACGATGTCGCGGATCTTCGACAGCGCCGTCTGGAACTGCACGGTGTCGTTGTCGCGGTTCTCGGTGATCACATCGCCCGCGCGCAGGGTGCGTGCCGGTGCGGTCCCGGCGGTGTCGTCGAGCAGCTGCACCGATGACACCGCGAACAGATTGCTGGGTACCACCCGTGCGGTCACCGATTTGGGAATCGATTGTGCCCGAGATGGTTCCAGGGCAATCTCGACCACAGTACGGTCACCGGGCAGGCCCGGGGTCACGCCTCGGACCGCGCCGACGATCACGCCGTGATACTTGACATCCGAACTCTTGGGCAGACCGTCGCCGACATCGGAGAGCTCGGCGGTCACCGATACCGAATCGGTCAGTGAGCCGCCGGCTTTGAGGACGGTGGCCGCCACGATCGCCACGACGACCGCGACCGCGACAAAAGCGCTCACCGCCAGCCTGCGTGTGCTGATTCCCCTCGGCCCCTGTTCATACACCCCGGTCATGGTCTACCCGCTCAATCGGGCCGCGGAGTCGATACCCCAGAACAGGATGGTGGCGATGAGATTGGCGACGATCATCGCCGAGATCGCCGCCCGCATCGCCCGGCCGGCCGCGGTGCCCACGCCCTGCGGACCGCCGCTGGCGTAAAAGCCGTAGTAGCACTGGATGAGTGAGGTGATGATGACGAAGATGACCGCCTTGGCCAGTGAGTACAGAACGTCGACGGGACTGAGCACCAGCTGGAAATAGTGCTGATAGGTGCCGTTGGACAATCCGCCCGAGAGGAAGACCACCGCCTGCACCGCGAGATAGTTGAGCGCCAGGCACACCAGGTACAGCGGAATGACCGCGATGACCGCGGCGAAGATCCTGGTGGACACCAGATAGGGGATGGGCCGGATCGCGATGCTTTCCAGGGCGTCGATCTCCTCGGCGATCCGCATCGCCCCCAGCTGCGCGGTGAACCGGCATCCGGCCTGCGAGGCAAATGCCAATGACGCCATCAGCGGGGCCAGCTCGCGGGTTGCGGCGGTGGAGGCGACCATGCCGGTGGCCGGTTCCATGCCCAGCATCTGCAGCGCGTTGTAGCCCTCGATGCCGACAATCGCGCCACCCGCCGCGCCGAGCACGAGAATGACGCCGGCGGTGCCGCCGCCCACCACGATGGAGCCGTTGCCCCATGTGACGTCGGACAGCACGCGCTGGGTTTCCTTGCCGTAGTTCTTGACTGCCTGTGGGATCGAGGCGATGGCGCGAACACAGAAGTAGGCGATGTGTCCGAGTTTGAGCCACCACGCGGTGACCGCCCTGGTGGCGAGGACGATCGGCCTGGTGCCGGGCGGATAGTAGGGGGCGGGTGCGGCCATGGGAATCCTGTCCGTTCAGAACCCGGTCCGGGGAAACAGCATCACATAGAGCTGGGTGAATCCGACGTTCACCAGCATCAGCAGAATGATCGAGGCGACGACCGTGGCGTTGACCGCGTTGGCCACGCCGGCCGGTCCGCCGCTCGCGTTCAGGCCCTTGTGGCAGGACACGATCGCCACGATCGCCCCGAACACCGCCGCCTTGATCATGGTCAGCACGAAGTCCGAGACGGTGGCGAACGAGGCGAACGTGGTGACGAAGGTACCCGGGGTGCCGTTCTGGACGAAGACGTTGAAGATATAGCCGGAGAAGAAGCCGACGAAACAGATGACGCCGGTGAGGCAGACGCTGACCAGCACCGCCGCAACCATGCGCGGCACCACCAGACGCTGGATCACCGACAGACCCATCACCTCCATCGCGTCGATCTCCTCCCGGATCTTGCGCGAACCGAGGTCGGCACACACCGCGGACCCGGCCGCGGCCGCCATCAGCAATGCCGCCACCATCGGGGCGCCCTGCCGAATCACGGCGAGCCCGCTGGCCGCCCCCGCCAACGAGGTGGCGCCGACCTGTGCGGCGAGCAGCGCGAACTGGATCGACAGCGTCATGCCGATCGGGATCGCGACGAACACCGTCGGCAACGCCGACGCCGACGTCATGAATGCCGACTGACGGACGAATTCCTTCCACGGAAACCGCAGATGGACGATATCTGTGACCAGGTAGACCAGCGCCTGCCAGCCCAGAATGACCTGCCCGCCCACGGTTTCCAGAGAAGCGATCGGGTGCCGACGTGTGTAGCCACGCATCCAGTCGCCGATCTCCGCGGTGGCCGTGGGCCGTGGGGCCGGGTCGCGGACGTTCGGGTCGGCCGGGAGGCCGGGGCCGGTGAGGGGTGTGTCGGGGGCGATGGGCAGGCCGTCGTCATCGCACACCGGGCACATGGCCTTGGCGGGCGCGGAGACGGTGGTCGGTCCCGTGCCGCTCGTGGGTCTGTCGACGGTGGTCATCGGGATCCCCGGGTGATCAGATGTACCAGCCACCGTTGACGCCGATCACCTGTCCGGTGATGAAACCTGCCTGCTCCGAACACAGGAAGGCGGCGGCGGCGGCGATGTCGTCGGGTCTGCCCGTGCGCCGCACCGGCGTCATCATGGCCAGATCGTCGAGTTTGGGCAGCAGACCGGCCTCGACGGCGGTGTCGGCCATCGGGGTGGCGATGATCGACGGCGGGATGGTGTTGGCGGTGATGCCCTGCGGGGAGAACTCGAACGCCAGTGCTTTGGTGAGGGCGATGACGCCGCCCTTGGAGGCCACATAGTGGCCGCGGTCGGGGGCGCCGGACTGCGCGCTCGACGAGGAGATGGTGACGATGCGGCCCCAGCCGCCGGCCTGCATGTCGGGGATCACCGACTGGGTGGAGTTGAAGGTACCGGTGAGGTTGACCCCGATCACCCGGTTCCATTCCTCGGCGGTGATGTCGGTGAACGGGGTCTGGGCGTCGATGCCGGCGCTCGTCACCAGAATCTCGACGGCGCCGAACTTTTCACGGACCTGTCCGACGGCCTTGTCGACGCTGGTCCGGTCGGCGACGTCGACGTGCAGGCCGATCGCCTCGCCGCCGGTGGCCACGATCGAGGCGGCGACCGTTTCGGCGCCGGTGGTGTTGAAGTCCAGGACCGCCACCCGATGTCCGGCCGCGCCGAGCTGTTCGGCGATCGCCGCACCGATGCCCGAACCGCCGCCGGTGACCACGGCGACCCGGCTTTTGTTGTTGCTCATGATCATTCGCTTTCGGTGGGGGTGAACTCCAGGTGCAGCTCGGTGAGTCCACGCAGGATGTAGGTGGGTTCGAAGTCGTACCGGCGGTCACCCTCGGGGCCGTGGTGCTCCTCGGAGATGCGGATATCGGTCATCCGGTCGAGGAATTTCTCGATGGTCACACGGCCCTCTGCGCGGGCCAGGGGGGCGCCAGGGCAGGAATGGATGCCGCGGCCGAACGCCAGCTGCTCGCGCACATTCTCCCGCTGAATATCGAATTCGTTGGGTTCGGTGAAGGTTTCGGGGTCGCGATTGACCGCACCGGGGCAGATCATCACCGTCGAGCCGGCCGGCACGTCGGTGCCGCCGAGCGTGGCGTCGCGCACAGCCACCCGGAAGTCGCTCTTGACCGGGCTCTCCAGCCGCAGTGTCTCCTCGATGAACGCGGGAATGAGGCCGCGGTCTTCGCGCAGTTTCTGTTGCAGGTCGGGGCGTTCGCCGATCACTCGCAGTGCCGCGGTGATCAGTTTGGTGGTGGTCTCCTGGCCGGCGGCGAACAAGAACGTGGCGGTGCGCACCACCTCGACGAGTTCGGGAACGGTGCCGTCACGGTAGGTGGCCTGGGCGAGCAGTGTCAGCACGTCGTTGCGTGGCGTTTCGCGCCGGTCGGCGAGGTAGGCGGTGAACTTGTCATCGAGCCACTGCAGCGGATTCTCGGCCATCACCTCCTTGTCCAGGGCCCCGGGCCGGGCACCCTTGCGGGGTGAGCCGAGGACGGTTCGGAACTCGTCGTGGTCCTCTTCGGGAACACCGAGCAGATCCGCGATCGTCAGCAGCGCGAACGACTTTCCGTAGTGGGCCATCAACTCGCACGAACCGGTGGCGATGAACTCGTCGATGAAGTCGTCGGCCAGGCGCGTCATGAACTGCTCGTTCTCGCTGATGCGCTTGGGGGTGAGCAGGCGGCTGAGCAGACTGCGGGCGCGGGCGTGGTCGGGCGGATCCATGGTGACCATGTGTTCGTGCAGTGGCAGTTCGGTGCGATGGGCCGCGATCTGCTCGCTGATGTCGCTGCCCTCGGGGGTGAACGGCAGACCGGGGAACGGCCCGGATACCGAGATGCACGAGGAGAAGTTATCCGGGTCCTTCAGGACGGTGACCGCCTCGGCGTGGCCGGTGACCGCGAAGACGCCCATATGCGATTCGCGGGTGACCGGGCATCGGCTGCGCAGTTCGTCGAAGTACGGGTACGGGTTGGGAACGAGTTCCTGGGCGGTGAAGAAGTCCAGGTCACCGATTGCACTGTCGTGGTCTTTGAGCTCACTCAAGGCTGTCTCCTCTGTCCGAATTATTCTCTGCCCATTGGGATATGGCAGAGATATTTCACGACGGCCGCGGGCAGTGCGGTTCGTGATGCGGGGGCTGGATTCCGCAGAGTCGAAACGCTGAGCAGTCGCACAGCAATGTGACTAGGATTACCAGCAACTCACAGTGCGGTCAAGATCACTTTCGGTGAGTGGTCCGCGGTGATGCGCGGTGCGGCAGGAATGGAGGTGCCGGCATGGTCGGTGAACGTCGGATCGGTGCGCGGGACGCGACCAGTAGGGCCGCCTTGCTTGATGCGGCCGAGCGATTGATGGTCGAAAACGGCTATGCTGCAGTAACTTCCAGAAGAATTGCCGAAGAGGCCGGGCTGAAGCCGCAGCTGGTGCACTACTACTTCCGGACGATGGACGAGTTGTTCCTGGAAATGTTCCGGCGCCGGGCCGCCGAGGGGGTCGGGCAACAGCGGATGCTGCTCGATTGCCCACAGCCGCTGTGGGCGCTGTGGCAGTTCAGTACCGACCCCAGGGTTGCCGCATTCACCACCGAGCTGCTGGCGCTGGCCAACCATCGTGAGGAGCTGCGCGCCGAGATCGCGAGATATTCCGCCGAACTGCGTGTCGAGGCGCAGGCGATGATCGCCAAGGCCCTTGCCGCTTCGTCGAGCCGGTTCGGTGAGATCCCGCCCGCTGCGGCGATCGTGGTGCTCACAAGCGTGTCGCGGGTGGTGATGATGGAGCGGTCGCTGGGCTTCACGGACGGTCATCGGGAAACCTTCGAGTTCATCGAGTTGATCCTAACTGAGTTGGAAGGTGCTCCACGGCAGCACTATTCGCCTCCGGCAATGCCGCTTCCCGCGCTCGGGGGCGAGGACTGAACCCATGTCTGTCGTGCCGGCTCTGGGCGGCGGCCGTATGAGAATCATATTTCCATCATACGAGAACATGCGATACATTGGGAGAGAATCAGAGACTCAACCCGGATATGGGGCTTTCTCGTGTCAGAGGCTCCCCGTGTGTCGCGGGTTGCGCGGTCCCCGATCCCCTGTACTGCAGCCACTGCATCGCAGAACCCCGTATCGAAGAATCCCTGTATCGAGAACGCCCGTATCGAAGAACCCATGGAGGGACGACATGCCCAAGGCGCTGGCGCCGGACATCTCCACCTGGCCCGACGAGGCTCCGCAGCTCATCGGAAGCCGCTGCCGAGAGTGCGAGTTCGTGACCTTCCCGACGCAGAAACGCTGCCCCGGCTGCAGTGCCGCGTCGATGGCCACCGAACTCCTCCCGCGTACCGGCACGCTCATCGCGTGGACCGTGCAGGCATTCCCGCCGGGCGCGCCCTACGTGGGGCCTGTCGGGGAGGACTTCGAGCCGTTCGGTGTCGGCCTCGTCGAACTCGACGGCGTGGTTCGGGTCGAAGGCCGCCTCACCGAGAACGACCCGTCGAAGATCGCATTCGGTCAGCGCGTGGAGCTGACGATGATCCCGTTCGCCACCGACGATGACGGTGATGATATCTATACCTTCGCATTCAGGAGCATCGCATCATGAGCAGTGACAACTCGGTCGCCATCATCGGTGTGGGCCTGCACCCGTTCGGCCGATTCCCCAAGACCGCGATGGACATGGGAGCCGAGGCCATCGACCTCGCGCTCGCCGACGCCGGCCTGCGATGGAAGGACATCCAGTTCGGATTCGGCGGCAGCTATGAGATCTCCAACCCCGATGCCGTCACCCGCCTCGTGGGCCTGACCGGCATCACCTTCACCAACGTGTTCAACGCCTGCGCCACCTCGGCCAGTGCCATCGCACAGACCGCGGACACCATTCGGCTCGGCACCTACGACATCGGCATCGCCGTGGGCATGGACAAGCACCCTCGTGGGGCGTTCACCGACAATCCGGCGAAACTTGCTCTGCCGCAATGGTATGCCGAGAACGGCCAATTTCTCACCACCAAGTTCTTCGGGATGAAGGCCAATCGGTATATCCACGACCACGGCATCTCGCAGCGCACCCTGGCCCGCGTGGCCGCCAAGAACTTCCGCAACGGTGCGAAGAACCCGAACGCCTTCCGCCGGACACCGATCGGCGAGGACGACATCCTCAACTCGCAATCGGTGAACTATCCGCTCACCCAATACATGTTCTGCTCACCCGACGAGGGCGCCGCGGCGGTGATCATGTGCCGCGGCGACATCGCGCACAGGTATACCGACAAGCCGGTGTTTTTGCGGGCCAGTGAGATTCGTACCCGCCGGGCCGGGGCGTACGAGGTGCACGCCACGTCGGCGCCGCTCGATGAGGACCTCTCACCCACGGTGTACGCGGCGCGTGCGGCGTACGAGCGGGCGGGCATCGGGCCCGAGGACGTCGACATCGCGCAATTGCAGGACACCGACGCCGGTGCCGAGGTGATCCACATGGCCGAGACCGGACTGTGCAAAGACGGTGAGCAGGAACAACTCCTGGCCGACGGCGCCACCGAGATCGGCGGCTCCATCCCCGTCAACACCGACGGCGGCCTCATCGCCAACGGCGAACCGATCGGAGCCTCGGGCCTTCGGCAGATGCACGAATTGGTCAAGCAGTTGCGTGGTGAATGTGGTGACAGGCAGGTCCCGGGCAACCCGCGCGTCGGCCTGGCCCAGGTGTACGGCGCTCCCGGCACGGCCTCGGCGACGATCGTCTCGCTGTAGACCGTCTCGCTGTAGACCATCTTGCGGCGGACCGTCTCGCGGTGGACGGCCGTACGGGGGTGTACCCCGGGACGGAGTCAGCTGGCCGTCGAGTCGGCGGCCGGTTGCTCGATCCAGCCGTCGGCCATCAGCTCGATGAGTAGTTGCGACTTGTTGTTCACCGTGCG
The DNA here is from genome assembly GCF_025273675.1 of Gordonia pseudamarae. NCBI lineage: Bacteria > Bacillati > Actinomycetota > Actinomycetes > Mycobacteriales > Gordoniaceae > Gordonia > Gordonia pseudamarae. The sequence continues at coordinate 1,095,262 of NZ_CP045809.1, forward strand.
GCCGGCCTGTGTGTAACGCCCGGCGGCCCTGCGGAAGTGGGAGCGTACCGTGCTCTCGGAGATGGCGTGGCGGCGGGCCGTCTGGTAGATGGTGGCGCCGAGCGCGTAGGTGGTCATGACCTCGCGTTCGCGCCGACCGAGATGGACCCGGTCGGTCGTCTGCCCGGGTGCCGTGCAGTGGATCGCGAGCACCTCGCGCAGCAGATCAGCCGAGTCGGCGGTGTCGGGCAGGTAGGTGACGTCGGCGTCGGCGGGGCCGTCGATACCGATGCCGACGAGCGCTGCCGCCGGGGCGAGCCGCCGCGCGGAGACCAGTTGGGCGGCCGCGCGCACGACGACGACCCGGCAGTGCGGGAACAGGGCGGCGCCGGACTCGGCGGCGACGACCCGATGTCCGAACGACTCGATCAGGGCGACCAGCGCGACATCGGCGAAATCGTGCTGCTCGACAACCACGACATCGCAGGAGACGGGCAGTGCGTGTACGCGCGTGTCGGTGCTGGTCATGGCTTCTCCCTCGTCGCCGGTGTCGATTCCGGCGGATAGCGGACCACGCCAGTATGCTCAATGAACATTGAGTACGCAATGTTCAAATGGGAAGAGGCATGGCCGACGAACCAGGCGTGAGCAGGTCAAAGATCAAGCGCAGGCCGCGGATGAACCCGGCCGAGGTGCGGCGGCGTGCGCTGGCCACCGCCGAACAGATGGTGCTCTCGGACGGTCTGATGGTCAGCATGGACCACATCAGCCTCGAAGAGGTGATCGTGCGGGCGCAGGTGTCGCGCAGCGCCGTGCACCGGATGTGGCCGCGAAAGGAAGCGTTCTTCGCCGACCTGCTGATCCGGCTCGCCGAACGCAACGAGCTGTCCCCGTCGGTGTTCGACCCGCAAACCCTGTCCGTCGCCATCGCCGCCCTCCGCGCCGACATCGATCGGCTGGCCACCGCCGACGGCCGGTTCGCGCTGCTCGTCGAGATCTGCCGGCAGGGCGCGATCCGCAACTTCGAGGCCAACCTGGCCGAGGAGTCGTGGTATGCGTTCGTCGTGCTGTCGGCGACCGGAATGTCGTTCGACGACGAGGTGCGAACGACGCTCAGCGCCAAGCTCGCCGCCTCCGAACGGAACTATGTCGACGGGATGTCCAGGTTCTACGCGCTGGTGCTGCCGATCCTCGGTCGCCGGATCAGGCCGCAGTTCGCCGCGCCGATACCGGACGGGGCCGGCGAGTACCTGTACCTGGCGGAGGTGTGCTCGTCGGCGATTCAGGGGCAGGTATTGCGGGCCGGGCTGACCGGCGGCAACCTGTTGCCCGACCTGCGCGTGCCCACCGACGACGTCGACCCGTTCGGCACCGGTGTGCCCAAACCGTGGACCGGCCCAGCCCTGACCTTCACCTCGACCCTGATCGCGATGACCGAACCGATCCCGGGCCACGTCGTCGACCGTGACCGGACCGAACGCCGGATCACCGCCGCGCTCGAGTACGTCGAGGACGCGCGCGCCGCCCGGGACCCCGACGACCGGGCCTGACGGCCTGCCCCGCCCGCATAATCGAGGAGTCGGCGGCCTGAACGCCTCACACCCGGATGCTGACTATTAATGCTGACTATTAAGTTAAGCTAACCTCCGATCTGGCGTGCCGATCGTGGCCGAACACGCGCGGTGTCCCAGGTAATACGACCTGAGGCGAGAGGCATTCATGCGTTCGAGACCGATCATCGTGGCTGTGCTCGGTGTACTGGTGGCGCTGCTTCCGGGGCATATCGCGCCGGTGTACGCCGCACCGGCCTGGACATTCTCGGTCGGCCAGGCGCCGACCGGCCTCACCACCGCGGGCCAGCTGGCGCTCGACCAGAAGCGCGGACGGTTCTTCATCACCAACAACACGTTCCCTGTGCAGACGGAGAAGGGGATCTCCTTCCCCGACGCGCGGCCTCGGGTCGCGGTGTTCAGCACTTCCGCGCAACGCACGGTGCGCACCATCGACCTGTCCGGCCAGCCGCCGGGCGTCTACCATTACGGACCGCTGCCGGTGCCGATGGCCCAGATCCCCGACGGCATCGCCCTGGACACCACCAATCGCCGGGTGGTGACCACCAACGCGCACTCCGAGGGCATCACCGTCTTCGGCATGAACGACAAGGCGGTCACCGAGAAGAACCTGATCCCCGTTCCCGGTGGGCATCCGATGGGTGTGGCCACCGACAACGCAGGTCGCGCCTGGGTGGCGCTCTACTCCCAGGACACGATCCTCGTCCTGGATACCGCCACCCGCCGTGTCGTCGGCAGGATCAACGCCTTCCATCCCACCCTGATGGCGTTCGACGCCAAGCGTCACCGTCTGTATGTGGGCAACAACGACTACGACCGCAAGAAGCGCAACTTCCTCACGGTTCTGGACACCCGGACCAATCGGATCATCACACAGATCCCGACGACGCCGAACGCCCGGCCGGCGATCGACTCGGCGACAGGGCGGATCGTCACCGTGAGCTTCATCAGCGGTCAGGTCCAACTCATCGATCCGGACTCGTTGACGGTCGTGGCCACCCGCGAAACCGGCGCGACGCCGTCGTCGGTTGTGGTCGATGCGCAGCGTCGGCTCGTGTACGCCACGACATTGAAGGGTAAGACGCTGTACGTGTTCGACGCGGACTCGTTGAAGGTGGTCGCCACGAAGGCCATTCCCGGTGAGATCCATACTCTGGCGCTCGATCCCGGTCCGGGCCTGGTCTACGGCACCCAGAACGAGAAGGCGACGATGATGGTCGTGCGTCCGGCCCGGGGCTGAACGGCCGGGTGATCACAGCGGCCGGGTGATCACAGCGGCCAGGTGATCACAGGGGCCAGGAGTGGACGGGCTCGCCCTCGTGCATGAGGGCGAGGTAGTCGCGCAGCATGCCGTGCAGGGCGTCGACGCGGCGCTCGCCCGCCCGCTCGCGGGCGGCGACCGCGTTGCGCTGCCACACCGCCCCGGTCTGCCTGCACAGACAACGGCCTTCAATCACCGACAGATAGCGGGTGCGGGCCTTGCCGCTCACACCGTAGGTGCGCAGCCCGTCGTCGACGATGGGCAGGAGGCGGCGCAGGGTGAGTTCGTCGGGGCGCACCCAGCCGACCGTCGGCCAATACAGTTGCGCGTTGATGCCGTCGCGGGCACCGGTGTGCAGGTTCTCGTCGGCGGCGTCGAACGACATCTGTGACCAGAGCGGGCGGTCGGCATCGACCAGTCCGCGCACCAGGCCGTAGTAGAAGGCGGCGTCGGCCATCGTGTCGACGACGGTCGGCCCGGCCGGCAGCACCCGATTCTCCACACGCAGGTGGGCTTTGCCGTCGATGACGTCGTATACCGGACGATTCCAGCGGTACACGGTGCCATTGTGCAAGCGCAGTTCGTCGAGCGTGGGAATGCGGCCGGCATCGAGTTCGGCGAGTGGATCGACGTCGGTGGACACCGGCAGCAGCGCCGGGAAATAGCGGGTGTTCTCCTCGAACAGGTCGAAGATGGTGTTGATCCATCGTTCGCCGAACCACACCCGTGGGCGCACCCCCTGATTCTTGAGTTCGAGCGGTCTGGTGTCGGTGGCCTGCTCGAACACCGGGATCCGGCTCTCGTGCCAGAGTGCCTTGCCGGCGAGGAACGGCGAGTTACCGGCCAGTGCCACCTGGATACCCGAGATCGCCTGGGCCGCGTTCCAGTGCGCCGCGAAGTCCTCCGGCGCCACGCGCAGGTGTAACTGCAGCGACGTGCACGCCGCCTCGGGCAGGATCGAATCGGAGGTGATGTGCAGCCGCTCCCGATTCCCGGACTCGGACAACGGCACCCCGGTGATGTCGATGTCCATGTCCTCGCCGCGTGCGGCGAAGATCTGCTCGTTGAGCAGGTCGTAGCGGGGGTTGGCCGAAATCCAGTGATGGGCGAAGTGTTCGGTACTCAGCGTGGGCAACATTCCGATCATGGCCAGATGGTTGCCGGTGGCCGAGGCCCGCGCCTCGGCCCGGTTCAGCGACGTCCGCAACGCCTGTTCCAGCGAGATCGTGTCCTGGTCGACGAACGGCCGGGGCGTCACGTTGATCTCGATGTTGAACTGGCCCAGCTCGGTCTGATAATCGGGGTCGGCGATCGCGTCGAGCACCGTCGCATTCGCCTTCGCCGGATTCATGGCGGCGTCGACGAGGTTGAGTTCCACCTCCATCCCGAGCAGTGGTTCGGGCGGACGGCCCTGATCGGTGAACAGGCCCTCCGACAGCATTCGGGCGATCGCGTCGGTGCCGCGGCCGACCTGGGTGCGGAAGCGCACCCTGTCGTCGCCGGTGAAACCGCGCGCGGACACATCGGTACCCATCCGTCGATTCTGCCCGATACGCCGGAGTCGGCACCCCGGAACGGGCACGGCGGGGTGGAACGGGGAAGCTGAGGACCATGGCAGCACGGAAAACAATCGATCAGGCCGCGGCGCGGGCCGCGGTCATCGCCGTCGCCGACTGGGCGCGGGCCGCGGACCTATCCGAACCGGACCGGACCGGACTCGCCGCGGCGGTGCGGATGTCGGCGCGGACGCTCGCCCAGATCGCGCCCGGTTCGTCGGTGGAGGTGCGGGTGCCGCCGTTCGTGGCGGTGCAATGCATCGAGGGGCCCCGGCACACGCGCGGGACCCCGCCGAATGTCGTCGAATGCGATCCGCGGACCTGGCTGCGGATGGTGATCGGGGAGTTGTCGTTCGCCGACGCGGTGAAGGACGGTGCGGTGAGCGCGTCCGGCTCGCGGGCCGCGGAGGTGGCCTCGTGGATGCCGCTGTTCCCGGTGTAGGGCGGTCCGGCATCCGGGGCAGATGGTGTCCGGACGTGGTGAGATCGTGGACCAGGTCCTGTTATGGCGTCAGTCACATGTCGAAGAAGCCGCAGGTACCAGGTGTTCTCCGAGGTGGCGGGCGGGACCGCGCCACGCTCGGCGGTGTGTCGGGAATTGGCGTGTCGGCGGTACCGGAACGTAAACTCGGTGGTGTCTGACCCGCCGGCCTCTGGGGAGTGCGATGACCGACCTGTCGATCGACAGCAAGAACCTGATGGCCGCTGCGCCCGCATGCGGCGGGCATATCAGCGACGAACCCGAGAACGAGCCGCGCGAGGAGTGCGGCGTTTTTGGTGTCTGGGCCCCCGGCGAGGACGTCGCCAAGCTCAGTTACTACGGCCTGTACGCCCTGCAGCACCGCGGGCAGGAAGCCGCGGGCATCGCCGTCGGCGACGGCTCGCAGGTGCTGGTGTTCAAAGATCTCGGCCTGGTCAGTCAGGTATTCGACGAACAGACCCTCGGCGCGATGAGCGGGCACGTGGCCGTCGGTCACTGCCGCTATTCCACCACCGGATCCACCACCTGGGAGAACTCGCAGCCCATCTTCCGCACCACCGCCGCGGGCACCGGTGTGGCGCTCGGACACAACGGCAACCTCGTCAACACCGCGCAACTCGCCGCCCGCGCCCGTGAGCTGGGCGTATCCGGTGGTCCGGCCACCTCCGACTCCGACGTCGTGGGTGCGCTCCTGGCGCACGGGGCCGCCGACAGCACGCTGGAGCAGGCGGCGATGGAACTGTTGCCGACGCTGCGCGGCGCGTTCTGCCTCACCTTCATGGACGAGCACACCCTGTACGCCGCCCGCGATCCGCACGGGGTGCGCCCGCTGTCGCTGGGCCGCCTCGACCGTGGGTGGGTGGTCGCCTCGGAGACCGCCGCGTTCGACATCGTCGGCGCGTCGTTCGTCCGTGATATCGAGCCCGGCGAACTGCTGGCGATCGACGCCGACGGTGTGCGGTCGCAGCGATTCGCCGAGGCCACCCCGCGTGGTTGCGTATTCGAGTACGTCTACCTCGCCCGGCCCGACAGCGTCATCCACGGCCGGTCGGTGAACTCGGCCCGCGTCGACATCGGGCGCCGGCTGGCCCGCGAGAACCCGGCGACCGGCGACCTGGTGATCCCGGTGCCCGAATCGGGCACTCCCGCCGCTATCGGCTTCGCGCAGGAATCGGGTATCCCGTACGGGCAGGGCCTGATGAAGAACGCCTACGTCGGCCGCACCTTCATCCAGCCGTCGCAGACCATCCGGCAGCTCGGCATCCGGCTCAAACTGAACCCGCTGCGCGAGGTGATCCGCGGCAAACGACTCGTCGTGGTCGACGATTCGATCGTGCGCGGCAACACCCAGCGCGCTCTCATCCGCATGCTGCGTGAGGCCGGGGCCGCCGAGATCCACGTGCGGATCGCATCCAGTCCGGTCCGCTGGCCCTGCTTCTACGGCATCGACTTCGCCTCACCGGCCGAACTCATCGCCAACGGCATGGAGTCGGAGGCGGGCATGGTGGAGGGTGTGCGGCAGGCCATCGGCGCCGACTCGCTCGGCTATATCAGTGTCGACGGCATGGTCGCCGCGACCGAACAGCCCCGCGCCCAGCTGTGCGCGGCCTGCTTCGACGGCGACTACCCGATCGAACTGCCCAAGGAGACCTCGATGGGCAAGGCGGTCCTCGAACAGATGCTCGCCAACGCTGCCGGTGACCCGCTGACGCAGGCCAACGACAACGTCAGCGCCATCATGCGACCCTGACCTACCCGGCCTGTGCGCTGCCGGCTGTGGCCGGTTCGAAGTCGTGCAGCACGACGGCGATCTCGAAGCCACGCCGCTGCAGCCAGTGCGCCACCACCGCGGCGCGGGCGCCGGTGAGGTCGTCGACGAGGACAACGCGGGCGCCGCGCACCGCGATCGCCCGGAATGCGACACCGAGCAACTGGCCGCCCTCCACCGAGACCGATCCGTCGAGATGTCCTTCGGCGTACTCCTCCGGCGTGCGCACGTCGATCAGATAGGTGGTGCGGTCCGTATCGGCCAGCCACCGTGCGGCGGTGTCCGGATCGATCTGGGCGAAGCTGTCATCGCCGGCGATCGAGCGGACCCGGTCGGCCGCGGTCTCGCGGGCCTGCTCATCGACCGGCCGGTAGGTGGCGGTCGCGCCGGTTTCCAGTTCCGAGCCGGACGCAGTCCACGCCTTGGTGCCGTCGTACAGGAACGAGACCCTGTTGGGCACCCCGGCGTCGATGAGCGTCTGTGCCCCGATGATCGCCCGCGGCAACCCGGCGCACGACACCACCACGTGGGTGTCCGCAGACGGCACCAGGTCCCCGAACCGCAACAGCAGTTCGGCACCGGGGACGGCGACCGCCCCAGGCACATGCCCGGCGGTGTACTCGGGCACCGTGCGGGTGTCGAGCACGACCACGTCATCACCGCGTTCGCGGAGTTCCTTGAGCTCGTCGGCGGTCACCGAGGGCGTACCGCGCTCGTCGCGGATCGCGAGCGAGAAGTCGCGACCGGGGATGTCGAAGGTGGGGGAGTCGTTGCCGCCCTGGGCCTCCCAGGTGGCGATCCCGCCGTCGAGGGCGACGACGGCCGACCACCCGTCGGTGTCCAGTTCCCCGGCGAGCCGCTGCGCGGCGCCGTCGCCGCCGTCGACCAGCACCGTACGAACGGCCTTGCGCGGGATGAAACGACCGATCGCGGAGGGTAATTCGTCGGCGGGGAGATTGGTGGCAGCGAGCGGGGAGGCATAGCCGACGGCCTCGCGGTCGCGGACGTCGATGACGGCTAGCTCTGCGCCGTCGGCCAGCCAGTCGCGCAGGGTCGGGGCATCGATGGTGTGTGGCACGTGATCGGCCTTTCGTGGTGTCCGGAGATTCCGGGTCATTGAAAACTCCCGTCGCGGATGCTGTCGATATCTCCGATCGTGGTGAGTATTCCTGTGCCACAATGAGTTTTAAGATTGCCTTTTATGTTCGTGAAGTCGATATAGGTGGATGTACGCCGAGTGCGGTGCAAGCCTGTGGAGCATGTCACGGTTGAATCTCGCGGTCGCGGTCCACGGCACCGGATCCGGTGCGCTCTCCTGGAAATGGCCGGGAACACAATGGAATCGGTTCAACGATTTCGCCTTCTACCGGAGGTCGGCGGAGATCGCCCGCAGCGGGGTGATCGATGCCGTCTTCGTCTCCGATCACCCGGCGCTCTCACGCGACGCGCACCGCGCACCCACCCATGTCTTCGACCCGACGGTGCTGTTCGCCGCGATCGCCGGCGCCGTACCGGACATCGGATTCGTGCTCACCGCGTCGTCGACCTACAGCGCGCCCTACGACCTGGCCCGCAAACTGGCCTCGCTCGACACCATCTCCGGCGGCCGGGTGATCTGGAACGTGGTGGCCAACTTCAACCCCGACATCGCCGCCAACTTCGGCTCGGCACCGCTGCCGGACCGGGCCGAACGGTACCGCCGCGCCGACGAGTTCATCGAGGTCGTCAAGAAGCTGTGGCTGAGCTGGGACACCCCCACCGGGGACGTGCCCGACGGGCCGCTGTGGGACGAGACCACTGCCCGCACCATCGATCACCACGGTGACCTGTTCGATGTCCGCGGACCGCTGAACGTACCCGTCGGCCCGCAGGGACACCCGGTCATCTCCCAGGCCGGCGGATCCCCGCGAGGCATCGACCTGGCCGCCCGGCACGCCGAGATCGTCTACGCCGCGATCCTGTCGAAGGCGGAGGCCGATACCTACCGCAGGAGGCTCGCCGAACGTGCCGTGGTGCACGGCCGCTCCGGCGGCGACATCAGGTTGCTGCCCGGCCTCGGCGTGGTGCTGGGCGACACCACCGCCGAGGCGTACCGGCGCCAGGAGGCGCTCGAGGGTGCGGGTGACGAGGACGCGCTGGTGGCGCAGTTGCTCACCCGGCTGCGCAAGAACAACCCGCTCCTGCCCGCCGACGTCGACGCGGACCGGCCGCTGCGTCCCGAATGGTTCACCTCCACCGACGACCAGGGCAGGCCCATCGGATTCACCCAGGCGCTGCACGATGTAATCGCCGAGGAGGAACTCACCGCCCGCCGGCTCGTGCGCCGGGTGGGGCCGGCAGGTGGGCACCGGGTGGTTGTCGGCACACCCCGCGAGGTGGCCGACGACATCATCGACTGGTGGTCGGGCGGGCATGTCGCCGGATTCAACGTTCACCTGCCGCTGCTGCACGAGGACCTCGATCGGTTCGTCACCCAGGTGGTACCGATCCTGCAGGCCGAAGGGGTGTATCCCACCGCGTACGAGGAACCGACGATCCGTGGCCGGTTCGGGCTGCCGACGCCCGCGCCGGTATCGGGTGGGGCCGCCCTGCCGGACCTGGCCGTCGGCTGACAGCGGGGGCCGGATCGAAGTCACCACCGGCCACGATGCGGTCGGGAAGGGGGAACTCGGGTAGCGTATGAGGCGCTGTCGGGCCGGATCCCGCACCGAAGGTGCACGGCTCGATACCGACATGCCCGAGTTCCGCGTGGAACGCGGGGACCGCGAGTGTGACAAGGGGTGCAACCCGATGACCGAGCAAGGCGCTGCCGAAGGAACCGACCCAACCCGTGGCGCGTCCTACGCCGCGGCGGGCGTCGATATCGACGCCGGGGAACGGGCCGTCGAGCTGTTCGCCCCGCACGCCAAGCGGGCCTCGCGTCCGGAGGTGCTCGGCGGTCTCGGGGGATTCTCGGGACTGTTCAAACTCAAGGGCTACCGCGAACCGGTGTTGTCGGCGGCCAGTGACGGCGTGGGCACCAAACTGGCCGTCGCCCAGGCGATGGACGTACACGACACCGTCGGTCGTGACCTTGTCGCCATGTGCGTGGACGACCTGGTGGTGTGCGGCGCCGAACCGTTGTTCTTGCAGGACTACATCGCCGTCGGCAAGGTGGTGCCCGAAACGGTCGCACAGATCGTCAAGGGAATCGCCGACGGCTGCGTCGACGCCGGCTGCGCGCTGCTCGGCGGCGAGACCGCCGAACACCCAGGCCTCATGCACGAAACCCACTACGACCTGTCCGCGACCGCGGTCGGCGTGGTGGAGGCCGACGCGATCCTCTCACCTGATCTGGTGCGTCCCGGCGACGTGGTGATCGCCATGGGTTCGTCGGGCCTGCACTCCAACGGCTACTCGCTGGCCCGCAAGGTGCTCCTCGAATGGGGGCACATGGATCTGCACGGGCACGTCGAGGAGTTCGGTCGCACCCTCGGTGAGGAACTGCTCGAACCGACACGCATCTACGCCCGTGACTGCCTGGCGCTGACCGCCGAGACCGACGTGCGGACCTTCGCGCACGTGACCGGCGGCGGACTGGCCGAGAACCTGGCCCGCGTCATCCCGGCCGGCCTCGTCGCCGAACTGGATCGGCGTAGCTGGGCACCGGCCCCCGTCTTCACGATGATCGCTCAGCGCGGCCGCGTCGAGCAGGCCGAGATGGAGCGAACCTTCAACATGGGTGTCGGGATGGTGGCCGTGGTCGCACCCGAGGACACCGATCGCGCGCAGGCCGTGCTCACCGCGCGGCACGTCGACAACTGGGTTCTCGGGTCGGTCCGGACCGACTCCGAACGTGGCAACGACGGACACGTCGAGTTGGTCGGCGAGCACCCGCGGTTCTGATCTGACGCCTCACCCGGTCGAGGCGCCCCTCACGCTGTGGGGTGTGAGAGGCACACGGGCAATGGCCCCGAAATCCGGCGAGTGGACAACCTCACGGGTTTCGGGGCTCCTGTGTTTCGTGGGGCCGGGGTGTGGATGCGTCCGGGCAATCTGGGTCCTGGGTTACAGGGGTGATCGCCCGGCCGCTCTTCGCACCTCACCCGCGGCTACTGGCGACGAAACACAAGCATCACGCAGCACCCGACCGCCGGCGTGGGAACGCCGGTGTGGGTGCTGCGTGATGTGTTTCTACCCGTTGTGGGAGACGCGCCGATTACGCGTCGAGCCTCAGGCTCGACGCCACTCGTCTTCGTCAAGCCACTCGTCCACCGGATCCGGCCTGCTCGCCGAATCGCCCGAGCCCGAGAGCTCGCGTTGCAAGCTGTCGAAGTCGGTATGGGGAGTGGAGTACTTCAGCTGACGAGCAACCTTCGTCTGCTTTGCTTTCGCCCGGCCGCGGCCCATTTGGGACCCCCTCGCACAATGACGGGGCGGCCATCGGTGTGGCGGCCCCGTTCTGTAGGTAGTGAATCTGTCGTGGTTGCCAGTCTAGCGCGCCGACCCACACAATGTTGATTCCGGCTGCTAAGAGGGAGCCGAACGTGTCGTTCGGGGGCGGACCCCGATGGCACCCCGGTGAACCCTCGGGGTGATCCCGGCGGTGACGAGCAGTGCGTTCGGGCTGCCGACGATTGCGAAGGTCACACCGATCGAGTCGATGCGTGGATTCTCACCGAACCGCTCCAGCTCGTCCGAGTGCTCTCACTGTCCGAGTGCTCTCACCGTCTGAGTGCTCTCACTGTCCGTCTGAGTGCTCTCGCTGTCCGTCTGAGTGCTCTCACTGTCCGAGTGGCGGACCGCGCACGCGTGTGTCGACTCGCCGGATGCCGAAGCTGCCGTGCCCTTATTTGTTAAGGCCATCCTAATTTGGATGACGGCGTCGTCGCCCGCGGCGTCGGTGCACGCGCACGGCGCTCCGAATCGACCCCAGCATGACGGGCATCCAATGGCGGCGATGCCCGTCACCGCGGCCCTTTCCTCAGGCGTTCGACAGCAGCGCGGCCCGCCTGGACGCCGGACTCCTCGATGATCGAATCGGGGTCGATGCTTGCGGCCGCTCCCGCTGCCGTGAGTTCGGTGTCCGCGCCGATGGTGCGTTTGATCAGGGCCAGTGCGATCGGCCCGTACTCGAAATGGTCGATCACGGTGCCGACGCGGCCGACCGTACGTGTACCCGCGGCGACCGGGTCGCCGGGGGCCGGACGTTCGTCGGCGCTGCCGTCGAGATGCAGCAGCACCAGCCTGCGGGGTGGTTTGCCGAGGTTGTGCACGCGGGCGACCGTCTCCTGACCGCGGTAGCAGCCCTTGTCCAGGTGAACCGCGCCGAGTTGGTCGGGTCCGCCGATCCAGCCGGCCTCGTGCGGGATGGTGCGGTCATCGGTGTCGATGTCGATCTCCGGGCGCAGCGCCGCCACCCGCAGCGCGTCGAACGCCCAGCTTCCGGCCATCGTGGCCCCCGCGTCGGTGATGCGTTCCCACCAGTAGGGCAGTAGGGATTCGGGGACCAGCAGGTCGATGACGGGCAGCGGGGTGTCGGAACCGCCGGGGAGGGCGCCCAGCGCAGGCATGCGACGCCAGAAACCGAGCGGTTCGTCGTCGTGATGGGCTTCGGGCAGGTCGTCGGCGGCGTAGACGGGAGCGTCGGGCCCGATGCGCAGCATCTCGGCCACCGGCCCGCTGAGCGCGCCCGGGCCGACGAGCGTGAGCAGCCGCATGTCGGGGCGGGCGACCGGTTCGACCTTCGCCCAGAACACCATCTTCGTCAAGAACGTCAGCAGACCCTCGCCATGGGTGCCCGGGGTGTCGATCCAGGTGATCTCGTCGATGTCGGTCAGGACGAAGTGTTCCTCGACGCGGCCGTTGGCGTCCAGGGACAGGTTCTCGGCGCTGCGCCGGTCGGGGAGATTCGCGATGTGCTGGCTGGAGATGGTGTGCAGCCAGGTCAGGCGTTCCGCGCCGGAGAGTTCGATGACGGACCGGTCGGAGCGGTCGACGACGATGACGCCGGTGGTGGCGGCGCGCTGTTCGCCGAGCGGGTCGCCGTAGTGCCAGGCGGTGGCCGCGATGCCCTCGGGGGGCGTCACGGGTGCGGGGACGGCCCCGATACCGCTGTACCTGCTCAGGATCGGTGACTGGCTCACCATGTCGATCCTACGCACAGCGGGGCGATCCTATGTAGAGCCGGTCGATCCCACGCACAGCCGATCCCGCGCACGCGGTCCGGCCACTGCCGATCGCAGGTGCCCGGCCGCTCGCGGTCCTATGTCGCTCTCCGTTCTATGTCACCGTCGACCGTGCGATCGTGGGATCGTGGGGCGGTGACTGAACGGATTCTGGTGTCCCTGGACGGCGCTGTTCACAACCCCGACCTTCCGTTTCTCTACGCCGACGACCTCGGTGCCGTGCGCGGGGAAGGCGTGTTCGAGACGATGTTGCTGCGTGGCCGTCGGGTGCGGAAGGTCGGGCTGCACCTGGACCGGCTCACCGACGGCGCGCGGCTGCTCGGGCTGCCGCCCGTGGACAGGGCGGCCGCGGCCCGGGCGATCGAGATCGCGACCGGGGAATGGGTCCGGGGGAGCGGGGACGCCGAGGCGATGGTGCGGTTGGCGTATTCGCGGGGCCGGGAATCGGTGCCCGGGGCGGGACCGACCGGGTATGTGAGCGTCGCGCCGATTCCGGAGCGGGTCGCCCGGACGCGTACGTCCGGGGTGTCGGTGATGACCCTCAACCGCGGCTACACCACCGACTTCGCCGCCGACGCGCCCTGGCAGCTGCTCGGGGCCAAGACACTGAGCTTCGCCACCAATATGGCCGCGGTGCGGTACGCGAGCGAGCGCGGCTTCGGCGATGTGATCTACCTGTCGGCCGACGGGTATGTGCTGGAGGGGGCCCGGGCGTCGGTGATCGCGGTGACCGGGCGAACGCTGCTCACCCCGCCCGCCGAGGTGGGGATACTGCCCGGGACCACGCAGCGGGCGATCTATGCCGAGGCGCGACGGTCCGGTTGGGCGGCGACGACGGGACTGCTGACCGTCGACGATCTGCTCGCCGCCGACTCGGTGTGGCTGATCAGCAGTGTGACGTTGGCCGCGCGGATAACTGTGATCGACGGTACGCTGACCGTCACGGGTGACGGGACTGACTTTCTCGACCTGGTGAATCGGTCGGTCGACGGCGACGAATGATTCCGGCGTGCCGGTCATCACATTTAATTCAGAATGATTGAGCCTTAGGTCGCTGTCAGTAATCATCCACCGGGCGTACCGTCGGCCGTATGCTTACTACTTGTCGTAGTAGTGAGTCAGCCCTCGCGCCTTGCGGCGCGCCGACGTCAAGTAGAGGCCCATGAACGCACTGGACGTGTCTCGATGGCAATTCGGGATCACCACCGTCTATCACTTCGTCCTCGTTCCGCTGACCATCGGTCTGGCGCCGATGATCGCCATCATGCAGACGGTCTGGCTCAAGACCGGCAACGAACAGTGGCTGCGGGCCACCAAGTTCTTCGGCAAACTCTTCCTCATCAACTTCGCGCTCGGCGTCGCCACCGGCATCGTCCAGGAATTCCAGTTCGGAATGAACTGGAGTGAATACAGCAGATTTGTCGCCGACGTGTTCGGCGCACCGCTCGCCCTCGAAGGGCTCGTGGCGTTCTTCCTGGAATCCACGTTCATCGGACTGTGGATCTTCGGCTGGGACAGGCTGCCTCGCAAGGTGCACCTGGCCTGCATCTGGCTTGCCGCGATCGGCGTCAACGCCTCGGCCTACTTCATCATCGCCGCCAACTCGTGGATGCAGCATCCCGTCGGCGTCGCCTGGGACGACGAGCGCGGCCGGCCCGCGATGAACGACTTCTTCGCCGTCATCACCAACAACACGACACTCGCCGCGTTCCCGCACGTGATAGCCGGTGCCTGGCTCACCGCCGCCACCTTCGTCGCCGGCATCGGCTGCTGGTGGATGGCCCGCAACACCTGGCGGGCCCGCAAACTCCGTGCCGCCGAGGACATTCCCGTGTCGACCTCACCCAGCCATGTCGGCGCCACCCCCGAACAACTCGACGAGGACGCCAAGCAACTGTGGCGTCCGGTCACCCGGTTCGCGCTGTGGATGGTGATTGTCGCCGGTGTCGCGGTGATCATCAGCGGCGACTTCCAGGCGCAGATCATGTTCAAACAGCAGCCGATGAAGATGGCCGCGGCCGAATCGCTCTGCGAAACAGAGGAAGGGGCCGGCTTCTCGGTCCTGTCGATCGGTCGGCAGAACAACTGCGCCAACATCTCCCACGTCATCCAAGTGCCGAGGATGCTGTCCTTCCTGGCCGACCACACCTTCGACAGTGAGGTGAAGGGCGTCAACGAATTGCAGGAGCAGTACCAGAAGGCGTTCAACACACCGGGCAAGAACTACGCGCCCAACCTGTTCGTCACCTACTGGGCATTCCGCGCCATGATCACCTGGGCGGCCGGTTCGGCACTGCTCGCGCTCGCCGCGCTGTGGCTGACCCGCGGCGGCCGGGTCGTCGGATCACGAAGATTCGGACTGTTCGCGCTCTGGATGATCCCCACCCCGTTCCTGGCCAACGCCTCGGGCTGGATCTTCACCGAAATGGGTCGCCAGCCCTGGGTCGTCGCCCCGAACTGGCAGGACGACCTCGACCCGCTGCGCATCTCGATGCTCGTGCAGGACGGTGTGTCCAACCACGTCGCCGCCACCGTGTGGACCTCGCTCATCGTGTTCACCCTGCTGTACGGCGCACTCGGCGTGGTGTGGTTCATGCTGCAACGGCGCTACGTCATCGAAGGTCCGGCCACCTATGACGCGCGGCCGCCGGGCCACAGCGACGACGACGCAGATTCCGATGAACCCAAACAACTGTCGTTCGCGTACTAGGGGAGCGCAAAGATGAGTCTCGAAAACTTCTGGTTCCTGATCATCACGGTCCTGTTCATCGGCTACTTCGTCCTCGAAGGATTCGACTTCGGGGTCGGGATGCTGATGCCGATCCTCGGCCGCACACACACCGGCGGCGACGCCGAGGTGGCACCCGAGGCCCCCGAAGCCGACCCCGACACCCGGCGGCGCGTGCTGCTCAACACCATCGGGCCCGTGTGGGACGGCAACGAGGTGTGGCTGCTCACCGCCGGCGGTGCGCTGTTCGCCGCCTTCGGCGGGTGGTACGCGACCATGTTCACCGCCTTCTACCTGCCGCTGCTGCTGATCCTGGTGGGCCTGATCGTCCGCGTCTGCGCCATCGAATGGCGCGGCAAGATCAACGACCCCCGCTGGCGCATGTGGTGCGACGTCGGGATCGGCCTGGGGTCGTGGATCCCCGCCCTGCTGTGGGGCGTGGCCTTCGCCAACGTCGTGCGCGGACTGCCGATCGACGCCGACGCCCAGTACACCGGCGGCTTCTTCAACCTGCTCAACCCGTACGGCCTGCTCGGCGGCATCACCACCCTGCTGGTCTTTCTCACCCACGGCGCGGTGTTCCTGGGCATGAAGACCTCCGGGGTGCTCCAGCGGGACGCGATGGACCTGGCCAGAAAGCTGGCGATCCCGACCGCCGTCGTCGCCGCCGTATTCCTGCTGTGGACCCAGTTCGCCTACGGCTCCGGCTGGACCTGGCTCGCGGTGATCATCGCGGCGCTGGCCGCGGTCGTCATGGTGGCCGCCACCTGGGTGGGCCGCGAGGGCATCGCCTTCGCCGCCACCAGCATCGCCATCACCGGAACCATCGCCACCCTCTTCGGGTCGCTGTTCCCCGACGTGCTGCCCTCCACCACCGATGACGCGTACAGCCTCACCATCGCCAACACGTCATCGAGCCACTACACGCTGACCGTGATGACCTGGGCCGCCGCATTCGTCACGCCGGTGGTGATCGGATACCAGGCGTGGAGCTACTGGGTGTTCCGCAAGCGGATCTCGACCGACCAGATCCCGGCGCACACCGGACTGCCCTCGCTGAGGGTCGGGCCGAAGGCCGAATCACTGAAGTGAGCACCCCTCGCGCGAGTCCGCCGATCGATCCGAGGCTGCTGAGGTATTCACCGGCGAGCCGCGTCTACATCATGGTCACCGCGCTGCTGGCATTCGGGACCGTCGTCGCGATCGTCGTCGCCGCGGCGATGACCGCGTCGATACTGTCCGAGCTCGTCGTCGACCCGGCGCGGCGTTCGCTGTCGGCGCAGGCCACACACCTGATCGTGCTGGTCTGTGCGCTGCTCGCGCGGGTGGCGATGACCTTCGGCCACGACCGGTACGCGCACCGGGCGTCGGCCACGGTCATCGCCGAACTGCGGGCCCGGGCACTGGACTCGCTGACCGACCCGGCGCGGACGTCGCCACGCGAATTGCTCGGCCGGCGCGACGAGGCGTCGACGGTACTGCTGCGCGGACTCGACGCGCTCACGCCGTACCTGTCCGGATACGTTCCCGCACTGATTCTCACGGTCACCGTCACCCCGGCCGTCATCGGCGTCATCGGCGTCACCGACTGGCCGTCGGCGCTGATCATCGTACTCACCATCCCGCTGATCCCGCTGTTCATGATTCTCGTCGGGCTGATGACGCGGGACCGGACCGAACGCAAGCTGGCGACGATGTCGCGGCTCACCGCGCAAACCCTCGATCTGATCGCCGGGCTGCCGACATTGCGGGCATTGGGCCGGGCCCGGGCGCAGGCCGGCCGGGTCGCCGAACTCGGTGCCGCACACCGGCGATCGACGATGTCGGCGCTGCGGGTGGCATTCTTGTCCGGGGCGATTCTGGAACTGCTCGCCACCCTGTGCGTTGCGCTGGTGGCCGTCGGGATCGGCGTGCGGCTCGTCCACGGCGACATGAGCCTGTACGCCGGTGTGCTGGCGCTGGTCCTCGCGCCCGAGGCGTATCTGCCGCTGCGGCAAGTCGGTTCGAAATTCCACGACTCCGCCGACGGACTGGCGGCGGCGAACGAGGCGTTCGCGCTCATCGACCCCTCTTCGGCGGCCTCAGTGCCCTCTTCGGCGGCCTCGGTGCCCCCTTCGTCGGTTGAGGTGCCCCCTTCGTCGGTTGAGGTGCCCCCTTTGTCGGTTGAGGTGCCCCCCTTGTTGGTTGAGGTGCCCCCCTTGTTGGTTGAGGTGCGAGGAGCGCAAGCGACGAGCCTCGAAACCTCGCGAGGGGACGATGCCGCCTCACCGTGTTTCGAGGCTCCTCGCCCACGGGCTCGTCGCACCTCAACCGGCGAAGGGGAGGGTTCAGCGGTTGTGGTTGTCGAGGGTTTGGGGGTGTGGGGGCGTGACGGGTGGGCGCCGCGCGGGTTGTCGGCCACGATCCGGGCGGGGCGGCTGACGATGCTCACCGGGCCCAACGGGTCGGGCAAGTCGACGGCGCTGGAGGCGATCATGGGATTGCTCGAACCCGACGAGGGTCGTGTGGTGCGGGCCGATCAGGAACTCGAAGCGTTCCGGCGGCGGATCGCGTGGCTGCCGCAGCAGCCGGTCGTGGTGCCGGGGACCGTCGCCGAGAACCTGACGCTGTTCGCCGACGCAGCACGAACCGATCTCGACGCGGCGGCAGCGGTCACCGGATTCGACGAGGTGCTCGCCGGCCTGCCCGCCGGCTACGACACCCTGCTCGGGGCGGGCGGCGTCGGATTATCGGCGGGTCAGCGCCAGCGACTCGCGCTGGTCCGTGTGCTGGTCTCGTCCGGAACACTGCTGTTGCTCGATGAGCCCACCGCTCACCTCGACCCGGTGTCGGCCGACCGGGTGCTGACCCTGTTGCGCGAACGCGCCGGGCGCGGGGACGCCGTCGTGGTGGTTGCGCACGGGCCGGACGTGCTGCGGCACGCCGACGACATCGTCGAGATGCCCGCCGTCGGAGTCGGCATCGCGGGCGGAGGTAGGTGATGGGCGGGAAGCGCGACGCCGATCGCGGGGAACGATCCGCCGGACACGGCGGGCCCGGCGGTGATCCGCTGGTCCGGGCCTTACGCTTTCTGGGCTTGAGTCGCAGGCCACTGCTGTGGTCGTTGCTGCTGGGCGTCGGCGGAGCGTTGTCGGCGCTCGGGCTGGCCGCGTTGTCGGCGTGGCTGATCACCCGGGCGTGGCAGCAACCGCCCATCCTGTACCTGTCGGTTGCCATCACCGCGGTTCGTGCCCTGGGAATCTCGCGTGGAGTGCTGCGGTACCTGGAGCGCCTGGCCACCCACGACCTGGCGTTGCGGGCGATGGCGAATGCCAGGGAAAGGTTGTATCGGGTTCTGGCGCAGGGTGATCCGGGATACTCGGTGGGACTCAAGCGGGGTGCGCTGCTTTCGCGCACAGGCGACGACATCGACGAGATCGGCAACGCCCTCATCCGGGGGATCATCCCCATCGGCGTCGGTGCGGTCACCGGTATCGCCGCGGTCGTGGTGATGTCGCTCGTGTCATTCTGGGCGGCGGGGGTTCTGCTGGTTGCTCTGGTGGTGAGCGGTGGGGTGGCGCCGTGGCTGGCCGCCCGTGGTTCGGCCCGGTCGATCGCCGACTCTGCGGCGGCGACGGCGGCATCGGCCGATGCCGCCACCACTCTCCTGTGGCATGCACCCGAACTGGTCGTCGCCGGTCGTCGCGATGTCGTGCTCGCGGCGGCTGCCAGGGCTGACCACGACGCGATGCGGGCCGCTGATCGCGGGTTCGCCCGGCAGGCAGCCGCGGCCGCCGCCACACCGCTGGCGCTCGGAGTGTCGTTGCTGGCCGCCTGTCTGATCGGCATCGACCTCGCGTCCGGCGTGTCGGGGTCGCTGGCCGGGGTCTCGTCGACCTCCGGTGAGCTGACGCCGATGGTCCTGGGTGTGCTGATCCTGTTGCCGCTGTCGGCATTCGAGAGCACCGCACCGCTCACCGAGGCCGGGCTGCAACTCGAACGCAGCAGGCAGAGCGCGGCCCGGGTGATGGCACTGGTCGACGGTGCCGGTGCGGACGAGGGCGCGTCGGATCGGACGACTGATGTGACGGTGTGCCCGGGGCCGATCACGGTGGTATGCGACCGGCTCGACTGGGGCCGGCGCGGCGGTCGGGCGCTGGGGCCGCCCGGTGGTCTGAGCCTCGAATTGTCGCCGCGATCACCGATGGTGATCACGGGACCGAGCGGGTCGGGGAAGTCGACACTGCTGATGACGTTGGCCGGTATTATCCCGCCGCTCGGCGGTACTGTCAGCGCACGTACGGAATCGGGTGATGAGGTCGATCTACGTTCGGCCACCTGTTATTTCGCCGAGGAAGGGCATATCTTCGCGACCAGTGTGCGGGAGAATCTGCTGGTGGCCCGCGGGGACGCCACCACCACGGAGCTGGAGTCGGCGCTGGCTGCCGTGGGCCTGGCCGAGTGGGCCGGCAATCTTCCGGAGGGGCTCGACACCGTGCTGGACGGTGGGAGCGAATCTGTCAGCGGTGGGCAACGGCGGCGGTTGCTGCTCGCCCGTGCGCTGATTCATCCGGCGCCCGTCGTGCTGCTCGATGAACCGGTCGAACATCTCGACGCCCGCGATGCGGACACCATGTTGCGCGCGCTGATCGACCCCGTGGGCATGTTCGGACCGGACCGAAGTGTGGTCGTGGTGACCCACCATCTCCCGGAGGGGATGACCGCCGACCTGACTCTCGGCCCGCTCTGACGTGGCCCGCAGAGCTGAGGCGTACCTGGAGCGCGACGGTGGGTGATGCGGCGCAGGTTGTGGCAATGGTGAACCCGGACAGCGGAATCGGTGTGGATGATGCCGTCTCGGTCACGGCCGGACGACCGCTGCACTTCGTCGGCGAAAACCCGTTGCGTGGGATCGTCGGCCGGGCGTAGGTTGGCGATACACGAGAAAGGAGGTGATCCGAATTGATTGACAATCGGACAAGTGAGGTGGCCATCCGCTGAGGCGGATCCGACCACACCCTGAGGTGTTGGACCCTGGTTCGCCGAGGCGAATCCCAGATGGTCACCCGGCCTCCGTACCCCGACCGTCCGTCGGCTCGGCTTCCCCGTGGGAGCGGTACGGGGGCCGATCTGTATCCCTGCCGATGTGCGGATTCCGGGATGTGCGGATTCCGGCTGTCAGGATTCCGGGTGGGGCGGGATTACGGGTGCCGGGCCGATCAGCCGACGTGACGGCGGAGCTTGGCGGACAGGCGGGGGATGAGGTCGCCGTCGGGGTCGATGCGCTCCTCGACATAGGCCAGATCGCCGTCGGGAACCAGCCCGTAGAGGCGTTTGGCGCCGCCGGTGTGTACCCCCGACTCGGCCTTGATCACCACGTCGGTGCCCAACTCCCACGAGGTCTGGGTGCGGGGTTTGCCGTAGAACAACTCGACAGAGCCCTCCGCGTGGGCCAGGAGCAGTTCGATCGTGTCGTCATCGCCGATGCGCCAATAGCCGGTCTCGCGCAGGTCGGGACCGACGAAGGCGGCGTCGTCATCGATAACCCAGGAGCGGGACTCCCAGTTGAGGAAGTTCTGGCCGTCGTGGCTGACGACGATCTGCTGGGAGAAGTGATAATCGTCACCGGTGATCAGGTCGTGGCCCTCGCCCTCGCCGCGCCACACGCCCACCAGCGGCAGCAGGCCCAAGAGGCCCGGATGCAGATCGGCACCCTCGCGGAGATTGGCGGTGTCGGTGGGCAGCGGCAGATCCTCCCAGGTGGGGACGTTGCGTTCGCGGCTGCCCGATTCCAGTGCCCTCGCCTCGGCATCGGCCACGGCCGCATCACCTGAGCGGCGCGGCATGTCCGAATCACGCGGAACATCCGGACCGCGCCGATCGCCCGAGCTGCCCACTGGCTGATCGGGGAGGCTGCCGTCGTCCGACGGGCCGGTCACGATTCGTCGTTGACCAGGCGGAACAGCACGTAGACGGCGAACCAGGTGATCAGCACGGAGGCGAGCACCAACAGGATTTCGAAGAAGATGACCACGGCCGTGAGTTTACCGCCGGTCCTGCGCATCGACCGAATTAAGGGTGGGCTCACTCATGAGGCGGGCCGTCGGCGACGACGACGAGAAGATCGAATCCGCGTGTCTGCCCGGACCCGGTAGTCGACGCCGTGGTCACTGAGTGTCTTTGCCGGTGCTCAGACCCGCGATCCCGGCACCGATGACGGCGTCGGACGGGGTGGGGGAGGACGGGTGGGGTGGTGGGATCTCGTGCTGCGACTCACCGAATGCCTCCCGGGGGGATGTGACGTGCAACACTGGTGAGAATCTGACAGCTGTCAATGTCAATTGTCATCGGTCACAGTGGGAAGGTGTGTTCGCTGATGAGTGCTCGCAACGCCGTCGTGATCGGGGGCGGATCAGGTATCGGCCGCGCCGTCGCCGCAGGTCTGGTCGAGGACGGCTACCGGGTCACCGTCGCCGACCGCGACGAGGGCAACGCCGCGACCGTCGCCGCCGAGATCGGTGCGGTGTCGGCGCGGGTCGACGTCACCGATGAGTCGGGCGTTGAGGCGCTGTTCGCCGACGCCGCGCGCGGTGGTGAACTGCACGCCGTTGTCAACACCGCCGGTATCAGCAGCTGGGGGCCGATGATCGACCACGACGTGCAACTGTGGCGCGACGTGCTCGAGGTCAACCTCGTCGGTGCGTTCATCGTTCTCAAACACGCCGGACGTGCCGTCGCCGACGGCGGCTCGCTGGTGTCGCTGGCATCGCTCAATGCCCGCCAGCCCGGCGACGGACTGTCGGCCTACTGCGCGTCGAAAGCAGGGCTGGCGATGCTCACCCAGGTCGCCGCGCTGGAACTCGCACCCCGGCGTATCCGCGTCAACGCGATCGCACCGGGACTGGTCATCACCCCGCTCACCGAGGGTCTGCAGGCCATCGACGGTATTGAGGGAGACTATGTCGAGAACACCCCGCTGGGGCGTTCCGGTACGCCCGAGGAGATCGCCGGCGCCGCGCGCTACCTGTGCTCGGACATCGCCGCCTGGATTACCGGGGAAGTCCTCGACATCAACGGTGGAGCCCACCTCATGCGCTACCCGCAACTCGGCAAACACCTCGCGGCGTTCCTGTGAGCCGATATGGGCGGGGCTCGCGGGCCTGATCGCGTATGTTCCCGTCCGGATCGGGGGACACGTCCGTCGCCCGCAGGACGGCATGCGGGGCACGATGGGGACAGTGGACAACATACCGAAGGGACCCGACGATGGGCTCACGCAAACATCCGAACGACACCCCCGAGACACCGATGCTGCTGCCGGGCAAAGTCGAAGATCTGGTCAACGAATACTTCGCGCCATTCGCGAACGCCACCGCCAAGAAGCTGCCGTTCTTCGGCGTCGTCAAACACCTCGGCCGGACCTCGGGGAAGACCTACGAGACACCGGTCAGCACGTTCCGCCGGGGCGACGTGCTGGCCATCGGACTGGTGCACGGCAAGACGAATTGGGTCAAGAACGTGCTGGCCGCGGGGGAGGCCGAGGTGAAACTCGCCGGTGGCGTCCGAACCAGAGGCCAGGTGGTGCGCATCACCAACCCGCGCATCGTGCCGGTCGGCGCCGACGCGCCCGAACTGCCGAAACGGGCTCAGGGACTGCTTCGGCGTTCGGCCGTGTTCGCCGCCGACATCACCGTCTGACCACCCGCATCAGGACGCCGAAAGGCCCGGCCACCGTGAGGTGACCGGGCCTGTTCGGTACAGCCAAGTACTATTTGGCGACCGTGATGTTGTGTTCGTGAACGCCGGGACCATCCGGGCTCACGGTCACGTTGCCGTTGCCGACCGAGCTGAGCGCGCGCAGCGTCCAGGTACCCGGAGCGGCGAAGAACCGGAAGTCGCCCGTCGCGCTGGCCACAACCTCAGCGGTGAACTCGCCGGTCGAGTCGAGCAGCCGGACGAATGCGCCGGCGACGGGAGCGCCCGCGGCGTCGGAAACGGTGCCGAGCAGCACGGTCTCCTTCTCCACGTCAACGCCGGCCGGCAGCTTCTGGCCCTGTTTGGGTGCACCACACATAACTGATTACTTTCCTTCTCCGAGTTCGACCGGCACGCCGACGAGCGAGCCGTATTCGGTCCAGCTGCCGTCGTAGTTCTTCACGTTCTTGTGGCCCAGGAGCTCCTGGAGCACGAACCAGGTGTGGCTCGAACGCTCGCCGATGCGGCAGTAGGCGATGGTTTCCTTCTCACCGTCGAGGCCGGCCTCCTTGTACAGTTCGGCGAGATCCTCGTCGGACTTGAAGGTGCCGTCCTCGTTGGCGGCCTTGCTCCACGGCACGTTGATGGCGCCGGGGATGTGGCCCGGACGCTGGCTCTGCTCCTGCGGCAGGTGCGCGGGAGCGAGGATCTTGCCGGTGAATTCGTCGGGCGAACGCACGTCGACGAGGTTCTTGACCCCGATGGCCTCGACGGTCTCGTCGCGGAACGCGCGGATCGAGTTGTCGGGTTCGGCGGCCTTGTACTCGGTGGCGGCGCGGGTCACGGCGTCGGCCGACAGCGGGCGACCGTCGAGTTCCCACTTCTTGCGGCCGCCGTCGAGCAGCTTGACGTCCTGGTGGCCGTACAGCTTGAAGTACCAGTACGCGTAGGCGGCGAACCAGTTGTTGTTGCCGCCGTACAGGACGACGGTGTCGTCGTTGGCGACGCCGCGCTCGGACAGCAGGGCCGAGAACTGCTCGCGGTTGACGAAGTCGCGGCGGACCTGATCCTGCAGGTCCTTCTTCCAGTCGAGCTTGATCGCGCCGGGGATGTGGCCGCCGTCGTAGGCGCTGGTGTCCTCGTCGACCTCGACGAAGACGGTCTTGTCGGCGGTGAGGTTCTGCTCAGCCCAATCGGCGCTGACCAGGACGTCGGAACGTGCCATTGTGGTGTCCTTTCGGAAGACGGAGACGTCTTCGGATTTCTTCAGATCTTGCTGGGGAGTCTGCACGCGACGGCACGGGGAAGCCCGGGACGCTGCGGCGTGGACATGGCTGTCCTTCGAAGTGCGCCGGAACGGGACGGTTCGGGGTGAAGACGCTCACCCGTCGATCGCCGAACGCGACGCGGTCGCTGATCAGCGACAGCAACAAGTGGCGCAACGACAGAAGTCGATTGCGCGGCGACGGGTGAGAAGGAACTCACGGCGCTGTTGCATGGGGACGAGACTACAGGAGCGTGTCGGTGCGCTCACACACCTGGGGGCCGGGCAATGTCGCGGATGCCGGATTTCGAGGTGAACGCGCAGCTCAGAAGTTGTTCAGGCTGAGATCACGATGATCGGAACGACCCTCGATGAGGATGTCGCTGCCCGCGCTGGTGACCGCCGAGGCGGGTACGCCCCACGGCAGTGCGATACCGGGCAGCACCATTGTGAACCGGCCGAGCACCGCCTGCAGCAGGTCGGCCCGGGCCGGGTCGGTGTCCAGGCCACCGGCGTCGGCGTGCTCCTCCGGGCCGTTGTAGAGGCCGTAGGCGAACACACCGAGGCGTCCGTCGGTCAGTACCAGGTTGACCAGGACGCTTACTCGCAGCGATTCACCGGTGAATCCGGACGCCGACGGGGACGTTCCGGGCGTCGGCATGCCGCCCGGCGGTGTGGGCGGCACCGCGACGGTCCCGGTGAGCACGACCCCGTGCGAGCGTTTGAGCACCCCGTCGCCGGGGCCGCCGGCGCCCGCCCGGCCCGTTTCGGCGGGCGTGGTGACGTACAGATCGGTGATGCCGAGCAGTCTGCCCAGGTTGGGGGAGTCGAGTCGCACCGAGGCGATGACATCGTCGGCGGCCGGTGAGTCGCCGGCACCGAACCGGAAACCGCCGCCCGAGGCCGTACGCAGCGGGCCGGTGACCACGCTCATCTCCGCGAAACAGCCGCCCCGGCCCGCGCAGCCGTCCACCGATACCCCGCGCGCGGTGATGATCGAGCCGGTGAACTCGCCGTCGCGGGCCCGGGCGGTGAACGGAAAGCCCTTGAGGGTGACCTGCGGCTCGTGGACGACACGCGGCGACGACAGCAGCGCCCGGGCCAGTGAGCGTTCGGCGCGCACTGCCAGACCCGTGTCCGTCAGAAAGGCGGCGGCGGCGCAGACGAGCACCATGACGATGATCACGATCAGTGGCCGGGAGCACCGGAAACGTTGCGTTTTTTTCCCGATGGACCCGTCCGCACGGGCATCGGGATGTGCCTTGTTAACAGCCGGGTCCGACATTGGCGTTATTCTGTCATCTGTCGCGTACAAGGTGGTAAGGCGACGGACACAAAGCGGACCGGGTCCGATTCATGCCGGTCTGCCCGACGTAGCCGATCGGAGCTGCATACGTGGATCTCCTGCTCCTGACCACCGATCCCAACCCGGATTCGGTGCTGCCCGCGTTGACACTGCTGGCCCACAATGTCCGGGTCGCGCCCGCCGAGGTGTCGTCGTTGATGGAGGTCGGCAACGCGGATGTGGCGATTGTCGACGCCCGCGCCGACCTCGCCGCCGCCCGCGGACTGTGTCGACTGCTCGGCAGTACCGGATCATCGACACCGGTCGCTGCGGTCCTCACCGAGGGCGGCCTCGTGGCCGTGAACGCGGACTGGGGGATCGACGAATTCCTCCTGCCCGCCACCGGTCCCGCCGAGATCGACGCCCGGTTGCGTCTGCTGATCGTGCGCACCCGCGGCCTGAGCACCGACGAGGCGGCCGGCAAGGTCACCCTCGGTGAATTGGTCATCGACGAGGGCACCTACACCGCGCGCCTGCGCGGCAAACCCCTGGACCTCACCTACAAGGAGTTCGAACTCCTCAAGTACCTCGCGCAGAACGCGGGCCGGGTGTTCACCCGTGCGCAGCTGCTGCAAGAGGTGTGGGGATACGACTTCTTCGGCGGCACCCGCACCGTCGACGTCCATGTGCGGCGACTGCGCGCCAAGCTGGGCACTGAACACGAGTCGTTGATCGGCACCGTCCGCAACGTCGGCTACAAGGCGGTGCGGCCCAACCGTGGACGCAACGCCGCCCCCGACGACCACGGCGTCGACGAGTTCGACGGCGCTGAGGACGAGTTGGTCGCCGATGAATGAGGTGCGGGTGGCCGGTGAACTCACCGGGGACGAGGCCCGGCGGGTCCACGCACTGGTGGCGTCGGCGGAGGCGGCCGACGGTGTCGCCCCGCTGTCCGAGCAGGGTCTGTTGGCCGTCGACGGACGCGGTGACGGCGCCGAAAGCGTTGTGCGGCATGTGCTCTTGCCACACGGATATGCTGTCGTGGTGGCGGCACAGGGGGACGGGGCGGCGATGATCGAGGCCGTCGTCGATCCCGGGCACCGGCGTCGTGGACACGGGCGTGCGCTTGTGCGGGAGGCCCTCGCGCAGGCCCGGCTGCTCGGCGCCGACGCGAGTGTCTGGGCGCATGGCGACCTGCCCGGCGCGGCCGCGATCGCCGAGGATCTCGGGCTCTTGCGCAATCGTGAACTGCTGCAACTGCGCCGGGCTGCCGGCGACGGCTCGGATCTGCCGGAGGAGGTGGTCGACGGGTCGATGGAGCTGCGTACCTACACGGGACCCGGTGACGACGCGGAGATCCTGCGGGTCAACAACGCAGCCTTCGGCTGGCATCCGGAACAGGGCGGCTGGTCGCAGGGACAGATCGCTGAACGGACCGGCGCCGACTGGTTCGACCCCCGCGGGCTGTTCCTGGCCTACGACCGGGAATCGGGGCGGCTGCTGGGTTTTCACTGGACCAAGATGCAATCGCCCGAACTCGGCGAGGTGTACATCGTCGGTGTCGACCCGGCCGCGCAAGGACGCGGGCTCGGCCGGCTCCTCACTCTCGCCGGCCTGTACTACTTTGTGCGCGTGGGCGCCTCCGAGGTCATGCTGTACGTGGAGGGTGACAACACCGCCGCCCTGAACACCTACGAGAAGCTCGGCTTCACCCGGTACGCGGTGGACGTCGCCTACGGGACGCGCACGCCTGCGGAGTGAGGCCGGACCCCGGTGTACACCCCTTCGGGGCGGAACCGCAGCGGGCGCTCCTGATACTCCTCAAGCGCGTGCGCGGTCCAGCCGGCCATCCGGGCCAGGGCGAAAATCGTCTCGGCCGCATTGTCGTTCATCCCGAAACTCAGCGCCACCGCGGCGAGCGCGAGATCGGATGTGATGAATCCTCGATGCTCGTCCCGGGTGTGGATAGA
This sequence comes from Gordonia pseudamarae, assembly GCF_025273675.1. Lineage (NCBI taxonomy): Bacteria > Bacillati > Actinomycetota > Actinomycetes > Mycobacteriales > Gordoniaceae > Gordonia > Gordonia pseudamarae. Next base: position 1,122,966 of record NZ_CP045809.1, read on the forward strand.
CCTGGCGACGACCTCGAGTGCCGCGGCCGGTCGCGGGTCGGGGGGTGCCGCGGCGGCGAGGAACTCGAGCATGCAGGCGGCGCGGGGGTCGCGGTGCGAGTAGATGAGGTGACCGGTTCCCGGTATCGGGGTGCCGGCGGCAATGCGTTCGGCCACGGCGCGTTCCGGGTCGTCGAGGGCCGATTCGAGGAATCGGTGAGCCAAAGTGGTCGCGCCGCCGTGTATCGGGCCGTCGAATGCGCCCAGACCCGCGCCCAGGACCGCGTAGATGCTGCCGCGGGCGCCGGCCGCCACCCGGGCGGCGACGGTGCCCGCCGACAGATCGTGGTCGGCGAGCAGGACCAGGACGGCGTTGAGCAGTGAAATCCGTTCGGCGGTGGCCGGTTCGGCGGTCATTGTGGGCCAAAGACGTTCGGCCACGGTGCCCTCCCCGCCGCGGGTGGGGGTGCCCACCGCCGCGACCGCGGACGCGATGACCAGTCCGGCCGAGGATGCGACGCAATCCGGATCGATGCGATGGCGCAGGGGATCGTGCGCGCCGAGGAGGTCGACGACGATCCGGATACGATCGAGGTCGCGGGCGCGGTCCGCGCAGAGGGCACGCACCGCGGCCGCGACCTGCCCGTCGGCCGGCCGGTCCGGCCAGGGCTGCTGCCAGAGAAGCTCCGCGACATCCTCGAATGTCGCTGTGCGGGCAAGGCCCCGGACATCGCGCCCGCGGTAGTACAGCGTGTCGTCGTGCAGATGGGTGAGCTGGGTGCGGATGCGTTCGACGACGCCGGCCGGAGGCCTGTTGCGTGTACCCGCCAGCAGTGTCTCCACCTCGTCGACGTCGAAAACGCTTCCGTCGTGGCCGTCGATGCGGCTGCTGGTGAGGCGGCCTCGGCTGACATAGGAGTAGACGGTGGACGGTTTGACGCCCAATACCCTGGCAACCTGCTCGGTGGTCAGATAGTCGCACCCGTCGTGATGTATCGGGGGAGGCCAGCGCCGGGATCGCGTCCGTTTCATACATTGATTAAATCAATATTGACGAGCCTTGCTCAAGATTGTCATCGTGGCGGTGGATCAACCGGGAAGTGAAGGAGCAAGACCATGAGTGATGTCAAGACCATGAGTGATGTGCTGATCGCGCCACCCGGACTCAGCGGGGTCGTCGTCGCCGACACCGAGATCGGGGACGTGCGCGGTGACGAGGGTTTCTACCACTATCGGCAGTATCCAGCGATCGAATTGGCCCGCAGCCGCACCTTCGAGGAGGTGTGGCATCTGTTCGCCCACGGATACCTCCCCGACGAGCAGGCGTCGGCCGCGTTCGCCCGCCGTGTCAGGACGTTGCGGCCCATACCGGACGAGGTCGGTGGGATCGTCGCCTCGGCGGCACTGCTGGGCGCACCGCGCACCGAACTGGCGGCCCTGCGCACTGCCCTGTCCGCGGTGGGTGTGGCCACCGGGGCCCGCCCGCTGTGGGACGCGACCGCCGAGCAGGGGCTCGCCGACGCACTGCGCGTGGCGGCGGTGACACCGACCCTGTTGGCGGCCATGTACCGGTTGCGCAACGGTGACGATCCGGTGGCCCCGCGCGAGGACCTTCCGGTCGCGGCGAACTGGCTGTACATGCTGACCGGTCACGAACCGACGCCTCACCATGCGCGCGCCGTCGAGCAGTACCTGATCGCGACCATCGATCACGGATTCAACGCCTCGACGTTCACCGCGCGGGTGGTCGCCTCCACCGGTGCGGACGTGTACTCCGCGATATGCGGCGGGGTCGGGGCGTTTTCGGGACCGTTGCACGGCGGTGCCCCCGACCGCGCGCTGGATTCGCTGGACGAGATCGACGCCGACGGTGACGCGGCAGGCTGGGCCCGGCGGCAGCTCGAGCAGCGTCGGCGGATCATGGGGTTCGGGCACGCGGTGTACCGCACCGTCGATCCCCGGTCGGAGTTGTTGCGCGGCATCGCCGTCGACCTGGGCGGTCCGCTGGTGGAGCGGGCGCTGACGGCCGAGCGGGCAGTCACAGATGTTCTCGCACAGGCGCATCCGGATCGTCCGCGCTATGCCAACGTCGAATTCTATGCCGGGGTGGTGATGGAGAGCTGCGGAATACCGCGGTCGATGTTCACCCCGACGTTCGCGGTGAGCCGTGTTGTCGGGTGGTGCGCGAACATTCTGGAACAGTCCAGGAGCCGCAAGATCATTCGTCCGTCGGCACGGTATGTGGGGACGCCGCCCGTGCGGTGACGTCGCCGGGGTTCAGTCGCTCGACAGGTTCAGTTGCTCAACAGGGGGAGCAGGAGTTCGGCGGCGATCTCGGCCTCGCGGGCCAGCGGCCACCCGGACAGGATCCAGGCGTCGACGCCGGCCTGTTCGCCGACCGTCCGCATCGCCGTGGCGACGTTCTCGGCGCTGCCGACGAAGTAGGTGCCGGTGCCCTTGCCCGCGATGTCGAAGGGCGGTTCGGCGGCGGTCCAGGTGGTCAGGCCCGCCGCCATGTTGGGGGCGAACTCCAATGCCGAACGGTCGGGGAGTTTGCCCGCGCGCAGTGCCTCGATGCGGGCAAGGACCTGAGGGTCGTCGCTGGTCAACTCGTCCAGGCCGGGATAGCCGAAGCTCTTCAGATTGCGGTCGGCGGTGGCCAGAACCGTCTCGGGCCGGGTCCGGGCGAGCTGCCACTCGAACCGGTCCCACGCCTGCTCCTCGGTGTCGCGGACGATGACGCTGGCCAGCACCCCGAACTTGAGGGTCCGGCCCCGGTCGGCGGCCGCCGACCGGACCCGGTTGAACAGTGCGGTGAGGGCACCGGGTTCGGACATGAACGACAGATAGACGTCGAGGACGTCGACGGCGTGTTCGATCCCCTCCGGGGAGGCCCCGGTGCCCCAGACGGGCAGGCCGGCGGGCTGGCGGGGTCCGGGGATCGCCGGCTTGTACCGCTTGTCGTAGGAGAAGAATTCGCCGTCGAACGGCTCGGTGTCGTCGAGATAGAGCTTCTTGACCTGTGACCAGTACTCGGAGGAGAGCCGGTAACGCTCGGATTTCGGTGTGTACTGCCCGTACCGGCGCAATACCGGGTCGGCGCCGTTGACCTGGTTGATGATGAGCCGACCGCCCGAGTACTGGTCGAACACCTGGGCCTCCTCGGCCATCAGGGTGGGCGGTTTGACCCCGGGATAGCAGGGGATGAGGAAGCGCAGATCGGTGGTGTCGCCGATCAGTGAGATCGGTTCGCGGGCGGTGGTCAGCGCGCCGTAGAAGCCGAGCCGGTCGAGAGTGCGGGCCTGGTGCCGGATGACGTCGAACGAGGGTGTGACCCGCTGCTCCGGTTCCCAGGGTGCTTCCCCGTCGGTGGGGTTGATGTACCAGAGGAAAGCCGGGTTGCCCGGATGAAAGTCGTCGACATCGCGCACGTAGGTAAGGCTAGCCTAGATGGTTGATTCCTTGGACGCGGTCAGTGGTCGTACGCGATCAGGGATCGTTTGGTGGTGATGCCGGTGGTCCAGTTGTGCCAGATGCCGGCGGACATCGCCAGGAGGCGTTGACTCACTCGGGCGAACACTCCGTGGGTGGTCCGGCCGCCGTGTTTCTCCAGGCCGAGCTGCCCTTTGAGGGTCTGGTTGACCGATTCGATCCACTGCCGCACCCCGCCGAGGTTGCCGTTGCGGTAGGTCTCGTCCTTGCGGTCCGGGCGCAGCAACCGCAGGCCCATCGCGGCGGTTGTGGCAGCGAACGTCTTTCCGGAGAAGCCCTTGTCGGCGAGCAGCACCTGCCCGGAGCGGATGAGGTGGTGATCGCGTTCGAGCAGCGCGGTCACCACCTCGCGTTCACCGATCTTCGGATGCGCCAGGCACCACATGATCGGCATCCCGTCGCCGGCGCACACCAGATACAACTTCAAGCCCCAGTAGAAACGCGAGTGTGACGCGCAGTAGCCGTATCCGGCGTGCCCGGCCAGGCCGGACCGCTTGACCGTTTCCCTTGACATGCCACACGGAACCGGGGTGGCGTCGGTGATCCACAGGTCGTCGAACCACGACGGTGAGAGCCGTGCCACCGCCTGAATTGTCTTGCACAGCAACCCTCGTGCCGCCCTGACACGCTTGTTGTAGTCGGACTGGCCCGGCAGATACGGGAACAGTGCGCGCAGTTGCTCGTTGCCGTGGACGTGCCGGATCCAACGCCGTTCACTGTCGAACCCGAGCAACACCTGCGCTACCGCGAGCGTGAGCAGTTCGGCATCGGAGAGCAGCGGGCGCCAGCCGCGTCCCGAGCGGGGTTCGACGACGTGGTCGTCGATGAGGACATAGAGTTCAGTCAGGAGGGTTTCGAGTTCTTTCGTCACACATTGATCTTGAAGCCCTCCGCCTACCTCGTTGCCGACGGCACCTTCAAGGAATCAACCATCTAGTGTGCCGTGAGATGGACAGTCGACCATCTCACGCCATACCTCTGGGTGTAGTTCACATGCCCGCGTGCAATTCACCCCCAGTTCACTTCGCGTCGAGAATTCGTCCATCGGCCACCCCTAGCGTCAAACCGGACACCGACCCCGGGGAACTCCCGAGGGCAATGGTGACAGCTGTCCCGACCGCCCGTGCGGGGCGTGTGATGAACGAAAGGCGACACCAGAGGTGAAGATTTCCCGTAAAGGCGCAGCTCTCGCGCTCACCGCGGCCGCGGCAACAGTGCTCGCGACCTCGTGCAGCAGCGGCGGAGAGAAGGCGATCAGCGGTGAGGGATCGACCGCGCAGCAGAAGGCCATGGAGCACTTCAGCGATAAACTCGCCGAGAACACCGACATAGTCTTGGACTACACCGGCAGCGGCTCCGGCGACGGTATCAAGAAGTTCATCAACAGCGACGTAGACTTCGCCGGCTCGGACTCGGCCCTCAAGGACGCCGAGATCACCGACGCCAAAGCCCGCTGCGGCGGCAACGACGCCTGGCACATCCCGCTCGTCGCCGGCCCCGTGGCCATCGCCTACAACCTCGACGGCGTCGACAAGCTGACCCTGAACCCCGAGGTACTCGCCGGGATCTTCGACTCGAAGATCACCAAGTGGAACGATCCGGCGATCGCCGAGCTCAACCCCGGTGTCAGCCTGCCGGACACCGCCGTCAAGCCGGTGCACCGCAGTGACAGCTCCGGCACCACCGACAACTTCCAGCGTTTCCTGCAGAGCGCGGCACCCGCCGCGTGGCCGTACGAGCACAGCAAGGAATTCCAGGGCAAGGGTGGCTCCGGTGCCGCCAAGTCGACCGGCGTCGGCGACACCGTGAAGAAGTCGCCCGGCTCGATCACCTACGTCGAGTGGGGCTTCGCCACCGAGAACGACCTGGGCATCGCCGCCCTCGACTTCGGTGCGGGTTCGGTCGAACTCAACGCCGACACCGCCGGTAAGGCCCTCGACGCGATCGAGTTCACGACCCCCGGCAGCAAGGATCTCGTCGTCGACACCGACGCCCTGTTCGCCTCCAAGGAGCCCGGCGCCTACCCGCTGGTGCTCACCCCCTACTCGATCGTCTGCTCCACCGGCTACGACGACTCGGAGACCAGCAGCACGCTCAAGGAGGCGTTCACCAAGATCCTCGACGAGGGTCAGGAAGGTCTCGGTGAGCTCGGCTACGTTCCGCTGCCCGACGGTTTCAAGGACACCCTGCGAACCACCATCGACGCGCTGGACTCCGGCAACTGACCGGACCCTGCGCATCCAGGTGCGTAGCGCGTCCACCGTCCGCGATCCCGGTATCTGGGCGGCCCCCTACCGCGCCGCCAGATCGTCGGCGGTGTCCGCGTGAGAGACTCGACAAGTCCGAGGAAAGTGACATGACCAGGGCAGACAACCGGACCTCAGCAACAGAGAGAACCATGGCGTCCCTCACGAAAGACCAGAGCCCGGACAGCGGCGACGCCGCGTCCGGGCCGCGGACCGGCGGCACGCCGCCGGACGAGACCGGACGGCAATTGGGTACCGGCGGCACCAGACGCCTCGGCGACATCGTGTTCAAGAACCTCGCCGTGGGTTCGGGAATGCTGGTCACGGCGGTCATCTTCCTGATCGCCGCGTTCCTCGTCGCCCAGGCAGTGCCATCGCTGCTCGACAACACGGCGAACTTCTTCACCTATCAGGGGAAGTGGGTCACCTCCGGCGGCGAACTGCGGTTCGGTATCCCGAGACTGCTCTACACCACCATCTTCGTGTCGGTGATCGCGTTGCTGATCGCGATGCCGATCGCCCTGGGCATCGCGATCTTCCTCACCGAATACGCGCCGAAGCGGCTCGTCGGGCCCATCACCTACACCGTCGATCTGCTCGCCGCGGTTCCGTCAATCGTGTTCGGCCTGTGGGGCATCCTGGTCCTGGGGCCGGTGCTGCAACCGATCAACGTCTGGCTCGTGGGCAACCTGAGCTGGCTGTTCCTGTTCCAGGAACCCGAGCAGAGCACCAACATGGACACCGGCGCCACGGTGCTCACCGCCGGGATCGTGCTCTCGGTGATGATCCTGCCGATCATCACCGCGGTGACCCGCGAGGTGTTCGCGCAGACACCGGTCGGACATCGCGAGGCCGCCCTCGCGCTCGGCGCCACCAAGTGGGAGGTCGTGCGGGTGGCGGTGCTGCCGTTCGGCAAGTCCGGCTACATCAGCGGTGGCATGCTCGGCCTCGGCCGCGCGCTCGGCGAGACGATGGCATTGATGCTGATCATCTCCTCGGCCGGGCCGATCAACGTCAACCTCATGGAAAGCGGCGAGACCTTCGCCAGCAAGATCGCACTCAACGCCGCCGAATTCGACTCACCGGCCAAGACCGGTGCCTACATCTCGGCCGGCCTGACCCTGTTCGTCCTGACGTTCATCGTCAACGCCGCGGCTCGCGCGGTGGTCAGCGGAAAGGGCAACTGACATGTCGGTAACTCTCGGAGACCACGGATCACTCGGAGACCACGGATCACTCGGTGGCAACGGCGCCGTCCCGGTCAAGACCGCACCGTCGGGCTTCACCCCCCTGAGCCGGCGCCGCACCATCACCGACGACGCGGTGCGGATACTGGTCCTGGGTTCGGTGCTGCTGGCGCTGGTGCCGCTGGTGTGGCTGGCGGTCACCCTCATCAGCAAGGGCATCGGCCCCATCCTCGACCTCGAGTGGTGGACCCGACCACAGATCCGCGGTGGCGCCGGCAATGCCATCATCGGCACCCTGATCCAGACCGCGCTGGCCGCGATCATCTCGGTCCCGGTGGGCATCTTCGTCGCCATCTACCTGGTCGAATACAGCGACCGAAAGTCGGCGACGGCCCGCGCCACCACCTTCATGGTCGACATCCTCTCCGGTGTCCCCTCGATCGTGGCCGCGCTGTTCGTGTACGCGGCCTGGCGCACAACACTGGGCATGGAACGATCGGGTTTCGTGGTGGCGATCGCGTTGGTGCTGCTGATGGTGCCGCTGGTGGTGCGGTCCACCGAAGAAATGCTCAAGATCGTGCCGCAGGATCTGCGTGAGGCGTCCTACGCCCTCGGCATCCCCAAATGGAAGACGATTGCGCGCATCGTGCTGCCCACCGCGCTGTCGGGCATCATCACCGGCGTGATGCTGGCCATTGCCAGGGTCATGGGCGAATCGGCGCCCGTCCTGATCCTCGTCGGCTCCACCCGCGCCGTGAACTGGAATCCTTTCGACGGCAGCCAACAGTCGTTGCCGCTGATGATGGTGCAGGAATACGGCAAGGGGCCGGGAGCCTTCGACAATGTGTGGGGTGCGGCGCTGACGCTGGTCATCCTCGTCGCGATCATCTACTTCGGCGCCAAGGTGGTCTCGAAGGTCTTCTCGCCCAAACAGTCCTGACACCCGCCGGTATCTCCGGACGCCGGATATCTCCCCCCAGAACGGACCGATCATGGCCAAGCGCCTCGATATCAAAGATCTGAACATCTACTACGGCAACTTTCACGCCGTCAAGGACGTGAGCCTGGAGGTTCCGCCGCGCAGTATCACCGCTTTCATCGGGCCGTCGGGCTGCGGCAAGTCCACGGTGTTGCGCACCCTCAACCGCATGCACGAGGTGACCCCCGGCGCGTACGCGGTGGGCAGCGTGCTGCTCGACGGTGAGGACATCTACGCCAAGAACGTCGACCCGGTGAGCGTGCGTGCCACCATCGGCATGGTGTTCCAGCGCCCCAACCCGTTCCCGACGATGTCGATCCGCGACAACGTGGTCGCCGGACTCCGGCTGCAGGGCCTGCGTAACAAGGCCGAGCTCGACGAGGTCGCCGAGCGGAGCCTGCGCGGGGCCAACCTGTGGAACGAGGTCAAGGACCGCCTCGACAAGCCCGGTGGCGGACTGTCCGGCGGCCAGCAGCAGCGTCTGTGCATCGCCCGCGCCATCGCCGTCTCGCCGGCCGTGTTGCTGATGGATGAGCCGTGTTCGGCGCTCGACCCGATCTCGACGCTCGCGATCGAGGATCTGATGGGTGAGCTGAAGAAGGAGTACACGATCGTCATCGTCACCCACAACATGCAGCAGGCTGCCCGTGTCAGCGACCAGACCGCATTCTTCAACCTCGAAGGAGTCGGGCAGCCCGGTCAGCTCGTGGAGATCAACGACACCGAGACGATGTTCTCCAACCCGTCCAAGCGGGAGACCGAGGATTACATCTCGGGCCGCTTCGGCTGACGAGCGGACGTACGACGAAGGCCGGTTGAGGAATTCCTCAACCGGCCTTCTCTTTCCGTGTGTTCCGGTGTGTTCCGGTGTGTTGCCGCGCGGCGGTGGTGTGTTGCCGCGCCCGACCCGTGCTAGGAGGCGTCCTCGAACTGTTCGGGGAGTTTGCCGGTGGCCTGGAAGAACACCCGGCGCCCGACCATCACGGCGTGATCGGCGAACCGCTCGTAGTAGCGGCCCAGCAGGGTGACGTCGACGGCGGCCGCCACGCCGTACTCCCATTCGCGGTCCATCAGGACGGTGAACAGGTGCCGGTGCAGGTCGTCCATCGCGTCGTCGTCCTCCTGCAGACGGGCGGCGGCCTCGTGGTCGAGGGAGTTGAGCACCTCGCGGGCATTGTGGGCGAGCGCGATGGCCAGTCGGCCCATCTCGGCGAAATAGCCCCTGACCTCTTCGGGAAGGGCCGCGGCCGGGTGCCGTCGGCGGGCGACCTTGGCCACATGCAGGGCCAGTGCGCCCATCCTGTCGACATCGCCGACGATCTGGAACGCGCTCACCACACCCCGCAGATCGCCGGCGACCGGAGCCTGCAGCGCCAGCACCGCGAACGCCTGTTCCTCGGCCTGCGTCGACAGTGAATTCATCCGGTCGGCATCGGTGATGACTTCTTCGGCAAGAGCCAGATCTGCCTGGAGAAGTGATTCGGTGGCGCGCGACATCGCGGCACCTGCCAGCTCGCACATATCACCCAGAATTGTGTTCAGCCGCTGGAGCTGCTCTTGGTACGCGGTACGCATGTTGTCCAGATTACTTGGCCAGGTGACCCTGCCGACGAGGTCGCAATGAACGTCGCGTGAACGGCCTCTTTCCGAGGCGTCACCGGCGGACACCCTGCGAGTGGGCAGCTATGAGCAGGTGGTGTCGCCCGCGTTGGTGACGGTCAGGTCGTTGGGCAGGCTGCTGCCGCGATAGGGGGACAACTGACCGACCCGCAACGCCGATCCCGCGGCCGGTTGCTCCTCGATGGTCTCGGCGTAGTTGTGCCCGAGGATCACCTCGACACCGGACTTGACGTTGCGGTCCGACTGGATGGTCGCGCCGGGGAACATCGCGGCGACCGTCGCGGCGGCGTCCTTCTCGCCGGCGCCGTACCGCACCACCGTGTCGTCGCGCTGCTCGGAGGCGTCGGCGATACCCGGGATGATGAAGCCGAGCGGGGCGAGCAGATCGGCCGCGCTGGCGGCCACCCCGGGACTGCCGGTGCCGTTGAGCACACGCACCGTCACCAGGGAGGGATCGAGTGCCGTGGCCGACACCGTCTTCGGTGCTGCCGAGGTGGTGGTGGTGGTGCTGCTGGTGGCCGGTGCGGACGTCGAGGTGCTCGTGTTCTTCTTCTCGTCCGACTTCTTCTCGTCCGTGTCGGTGGTCTTCTTGGTCTCACCGGGCAGGGGGTCGTCGTCGATGATCGCGTTGAAGATGGCGTCGACGTCGTCCACGCGCGGGATCTCGTTGTTCGATCCGTCGGTGGAGGTGCCGGAGGTGGGGATGGTCAGGAAGCTGACCCGGCCCGCGTCCATACCCTGCATCGATTCGGCGAGCGTGATCAGCGACTTGGTGTCGACCCCGTCGACGAAGCTGTGTTTGATGAACGTGTTGACGATCCCGTTGAGCTTGCCCGGGTTGGACAGCACATTTCCCGACAGGGTCGAGCGCAGCAGCGACGACATGAACAGCTGCTGCCGCTTGATCCGTCCGTAGTCGCCGTTGCCCTCGGTTTCGATCTTGCGGGCACGCACATAGTTCAGCGCGTACCGGCCGTTGAGCTTCTTGGGGCCCTTCTTACGCAGGATCCAGCCGAGCTCGTAGTCGTAGAGCGGGACCGTCGAGCACACCTCGACGCCGCCGATGGCGCGCACGACCTTCTCGAAGCCGTCGAAGTCCATCGCGATGAAGTGGTTGATGTTCAGGCCGCTCATCGCGGTGAGCACCTGCACCAGGCACTTCGGTCCGCCCTCGGCGTACACCGAGTTGAGTTTTACCGCCTCGGCCGCGGGCAACACGTTGTCGTAGTCGTATGCGCCGTTGTCGTTGTCCCACGACGCGCAGTCCGGCCGGTCGACCTGCAGGTCACGCGGGAACGACACGGCGACCACCCGGTCCCGGTCGGCGGGCACGCTGACCAGGATGACGGTGTCCGAGCGGGCGCCCTCAACATCTTCGGCACTGCCCGCACCGACCGTGGAGTTCGTGCCGCCGCGCGTGTCGGTGCCGACGATCAGATACGTCTCGTCGCCGTGCTGGGCCTCCTTGTTGCGGATGTTGCCGTCACCGGAGTCGAGCGCCTCGATGGAGCGCCACTTGCCGTCCACCGACTGGATGTAACCCCACACGAAACCGGTGCCGACCAGCGCGAGGACACACGCCACCGATACCAGAATGCGGCCGGTGATCGTGGCATCGTGCACCAGTGCCCGCCGTCGTGCGGCCTTGCCGCGGGCCGCGGCCACGCGGGTGCTGGCGGCCACCAGATCCGGGGTGCGCTGCAGCGGCAGCGCCCGGGCCTTGAGCCGTGAGCCCGCCGACGGTGTCGGTTCGTCGTCCGCATCGGCGTCGGATGTGGCCTCGGCCGGAGCCGCGGGGGACGCGGCGTCGGCATCGGTCTCGTCGGCCGGTGTCGTCGTCTCCGGTGCCCCGGCCGCGGCCCGGACGACCGGGATGATCTCGGTGGGCGCGTCGTCCTGGCCCGAACGCACCGGCGGGACCGTCGGTATACCGCCCGGATCGAACGCCGTATCGGAGGGAGCCGGCTCCTGACCGCGCGATTCGGCGATGGCCCGCTGCCGGGTGGCCTGTTCGGACAGGTCGACGTCGGCGTGGTCGCCGACGGTGGGGATTCGTTGCGTGACGTCGAGGCCGGGCGGTGGGACGTCGGTCGGCCTGCTGTGCGCGCCGGACGTCTGGGGGCCGGAGGCGTGTTGGCCGCCCGGGATCTGGCGTCCGGGGGTCTGGTGTGCGGGGGTGTGGGGGGCCGGGTTCCCGCCGACGGGAGGCCGCCCCGGTTCCTGCCGACCACGCCCACCGGGGCGGGGTGCGGGAACCTCCCGGATCGGTGGCCGGCCACGCCGACCGCGATCGGCCGGGGGTCGGTGGTCGGGGGCGCCCTCACTCGCGGGCCTGTCGCCGCCGTCGCGGTCGCCGCGGAAGAGTGACCCGAACCGGTGCGCTATCGTCGGCGACTCGTCGGGTTCGGGTTGTCCGGCATCGTCGAAGGCCGCGCCCTCGGCGTTCATCTCCTCGAGCAGTTCCCGGACGGTCAGTCGGGAACGCCCGCGCACATACCGGTTGGTGGTACGGGGCTCATGCAGACCACCCGGTATCGGGGGGATGACGCGGGGACCGGGCCGCTGCGGCGGCTGCGCCGCTCCGTGCCGAGGCTGATCGGATCCGGCCTGACCGGGACCACCTCGGCCCGCCCCGGTGGACTCGGGTCCGGACCGTGCGCCGTCGCCGGTGTCACCGGAATGCGGGCCTTCCGGCCCGGATTTCCTGCGGCTCACGTGCGTCGGCCACCTCTCGCGTCTGGACTCGACGCACCGGGTACGGGGGACGTACCGGCGTGCATCGAATGTGCCCACTGGTGTGGATACCCCGACATCGTACCGAGCGGACCTGAGAACACCCGACTCGATCGCCCGTCGCGGTACCGGGCTCAGCCGCCCGAATGCATGATCTCGGCGCCCTCGGGAACGATGTCCTCGTACGGGTCGTCGAGCCACCCCTCCGGCAGGGCGACCTTCGCGGGCGAACCCTGCCTGCCGCGCGGGCCGTGGCCGTCGGTGGGAAACGGGGCGTCGGCGGGCAGCGAGCTCACCAGTTCGCGCAGCTCATCGAGGGTTGTCACCAGCGACATCCGGGAACGGATCTCCGACCCCGCCGGGAAGCCGCGCAGATACCACGCCACATGCTTACGGATCTCGCGACAGCCCTTGGCCTCGCCGCCGCCCTCCAGATGGTTGTAGTGCGCGATAAGCAACTCGCAGTGCCGGATGATGATGTCCGACACCTCTCCGAGGGTCGGCGCCTGCGGCGCCGGACGGCCGTTCAGCATTGCCGACAACTCGGCGAACAGCCACGGCCTGCCCAGACAACCGCGTCCGATGACCACGCCGTCGCATCCGGTGCGATCCATCATCGCCACCGCGTCGGCGGGCTCGAAGATGTCGCCGTTGCCGAGCACCGGGACATCGGCGACATGGTCCTTGAGCCGGGCGATCTCATCCCAGTCGGCGGTGCCCGAATAGCGTTGCGAGGCTGTGCGCGCGTGCAGCGCCACGGCCCGCGCGCCCTCGGCGGCCGCGATGCGGCCGGCGTCGAGATGGGTGCGATGCTCATCGTCGATCCCGATGCGGAACTTGACGGTCACCGGGATATCGGTGCCCTCGGTGGCTTTGACCGCGGCGGCGACGATGCGCTGAAACAGCTTGCGCTTGTAGGGGATCGCCGAACCGCCGCCCTTCCTGGTCACCTTGGGGACCGGACAACCGAAATTCATGTCGATGTGATCGGCGAGATTCTCCTCGACGATCATCTTGGCCGCGGCATAGGTGTACTCGGGGTCGACGGTGTACAGCTGCATCGACCGCGGGTTCTCCTGCGGGGCGAACGTGGTCATGTGCATCGTCACCGGATGCCGCTCCACGAGTGCGCGGGCGGTCACCATCTCACAGACGTAAAGACCCGACACCGTGCCGGTCCGCTCGAGTTCGAGCTCGCGGCACAGCGTGCGGAAGGCGACGTTGGTGACACCGGCCATCGGTGCCAGCACGACGGGACTGGCGAGCTCGATCGACCCTATGCGCAGCCGGTCGTGCGCCGGTGAACGGGTATCGACCGCGATCGCCTGCGCGGTGCTCAGGACGCCTTCTTTTCCTGCTGCCGCGCCCTCTTGAGGGCGTCCCGGGCCAGCGAGCGGTCGCGCATCTCCTCGAACTTCGCCGTGTCGCGTTCGAGCTGTTCGAGGAAGGCGGCGAGTTCTTCGCGGGTCTGCTCGCCCTCGGCACCGAAGTCGTCGCGGCCGAACACATCCCACTTGCGCAGAACGGGCATGATCACCTCGTCGAGGTGCTGGCGCAGATCGTAGATGCCGTGCTTGGCCATCAGCACACCGTGCCTGCGGAAGTTGGGCATACCGGCGCCCGGCATCTGGAAATTGGTGACCACATCGGTGACCGCGCGCAGCGTCTGGTCGGGTGCGATGTCCATGCCCGCACCGCAGACGTTGCGATAGAACTGCATGTGCAGGTTCTCGTCGGCCGCGATCCGCTGCAGCAGCTTGTCGGCGATCGGATCGTCACAGGCCTTGCCGGTGTTCTTGTGGCTGACGCGGGTGGCCAGTTCCTGGAACGTCACATACGCCACCGACCGCAGGATGCCCATCTGACCGGTGGCGCCGGTGAACTCGTCGATGCGGTCCCCCGCGGCCACCTCGGGGGAGTAGCCGTTGGTCATGTGCGTCATGCGGGCCTGCTCCAGGGCCACCGGGTCGACGCCGCGGGTCACCACCAGGTAGTCGCGCATGGCGATGCCGTGCCGGTTCTCCTCCGCGGTCCAGCGGCCCACCCAGTAGCCCCACGCCGAATCCATCGAGAAGTTATCGGCGATCACCCGATGATAGGACGGAAGATTGTCCTCGGTGAGCAGGTTGGTGATCATCGCGGCCTGTGCGACATCGCTGAGCCGGGACTGCTCCGGGTGGTAGTCGACGCCGCCGAGTGCGGCGAAGTTGCGGCCCTCGTCCCACGGCACATAATCGTGCGGATTCCAGTCGCGAGCTGCCTTCAGATGGCGATTCACGTTGGCTTCGGCAACGGACTCCAGCTCGCGGAGGAGTTCCAGTTGCGTCAGTTCACGGGTCATTGCAGTCCTTCGGGCCGATCGGGTGTTGGGCTGGTCGGCCCCCTACCATACGGCACACTCGGACGCACGCCCAAGTCTTGGTTACGGTTCCGTAGTCGAGGTGTCGGGTGCGTGTGATCGGTGTTCGGGTGGTCCGCTAACGGGCTTTGCGGGCGAACATCGCCCCCGTACCGGTCATCCACGCCCGTGCGGCGTCGTCGAGAGTGCCCAGCGTCTCGGCCTTTTCGCACCAGCGCATGGCCGCGATCCCGAACCTGAGCGGGTTGTAGATGTCCTCCTCGCGGCTCCACAACCCGTCACCGGCGTAGGTGAGGATCGTGATGTTGGTCGCAGTGATGGCGGTTCCGTCCCCCGGATCGCGCATCGGGTTGTCCACCTCGCAGATCACCCGGCCGCGTTCCTCGTCGACGACATGCCACAACGACGGATAGCCGGTCATGTGGCTACCGGGGAAGGCGGTCATCGTCCGCCAGATCCATTCGCGGATCTCCTCCCGGCCGTGCATCGTGCCCAGTGCGTGTTCGACGTAGTCGGCGTCGACGGTGAACTGCTCGGCGAACCGGTCCCAATCGCGGCTGATTGCGATCTCGGCAACGGTGGCCTGGAACGCGGTGAACGCCGCGTCGAGTTCGGCGGCGGAGAAGCGGGGCGGCGTCGGTGTCATCACCACAACCTAGCAAGCGCTAGGTTGTGTCGTGGCGGGGATCGTGCATCCGGCGATGATCCGGCGTACGGTCTGCGATGATCGTGACGCCCGCCCGTAGTGCGTGATCGGAATCCGCCCGGTCCCGGGTCGGGCGATGGCGATGGAGGTGCGTGGTCCGATGGAGCGTCTGAGCGGTTTGGATGCGTCGTTTCTCTACCTGGAAACCCGATCGCAGCTGATGCATGTGGTGGGTGTCATCGAGATCGACCCGTCGACCATGCCGGGTGGCTACTCGTACCCGGCGATGCGCGACGAACTCGGCCGGCGCATCGCGGCCATGCCCAACTTCCGCCGTAAACTTGACAACTCACTGCTCAACATCGATCATCCGGTGTGGGTCGAGGACGCCGACTTCGACATCGAGAAGCATGTCCGGCATGTCGGCGTGCCCGCGCCCGGTGGCGACCGTGAACTCACCGAACTCATCGGCCACGTAGCCGGTCGCGAACTGCATCGCAGTAAGCCGCTGTGGGAGATGTGGGTGATCGAGGGGCTCGCCAACGGCAACGTCGCGGTGGTGCTGCGCATGCACCACGCCAATGTCGACGGTGTCACGAGTGCCGAGATGCTCTCCCAGCTGTGCACCATCACCCCCGAGCCGCCTCAGCTCGACACCGCCAAGATCAAGGAATCCGCGGGCGGCACCTCGCGGCTGGCGATGGCCGTCGGCGGGGCACTGAACTTTGTTCAACGTCCGCTGGCACTGGCCCGTCTGCTGCCCGGTACTATCAACGTGCCGATCGGCTGGGTCAGACGCGCCTTGGATGGTTCGGCCATGCCCGCGCCGTTCCAGGCACCGCGTACCCCGTTCAACGCCCCGATCACCCCGCATCGTTCGCTGGCGCTCACCCAGCTGCCGCTCGATGACGTCAAACGCGTCAAGAACCGGTACGGTGCCAAGATCAACGACGTCGTGCTGGCCATCGCGGCCGGTGCGCTGCGGTCGTACCTGGCGAACCACGGCGGCGTGCCGGACCGGCGACTGGTGGCGATGGTGCCGGTGTCGGTGCACGGCTCGGACGAGACCGCGCTCGTGGAGACCGGCACCAACAAGGTGAGCGGCATGTTCACCCAGCTGGCCACCGACGTCGACGATCCCGTCGAGCGTGTCGAACAGGCCGCCGAACTGGCCCGCCGGTCCAAGGACCATCACGCCGACATCGACGCCAACATTCTCCGGGCCTGGGCTCAGTTCGCGCCCGGTATCACGTTGCAGCAGCTGATGAAAAGCTATGGTGGCCGCAAACTCTCGGCCCTCCACCCGCCGGTGTTCAATGTGGTGGTATCCAACGTTCCCGGCCCAACGCTGCCGCTGTACTATCTCGGTGCGCGGGTGGTGGGTGTATACCCGCTGGGTCCCATCTTCCACGGCCTCGGCCTCAACATCAGCGTGTTCTCCGCCGACGCATCCATCAACGTCGGCCTGCTCGGCTGCACCGAATTGGTCCCCGACATCGACAAACTCGCCCACTACTTCGGCGACGAACTCACCAAGCTCCTCGACACCTGCGACTGAGCGGTCGGCGTACGGGGTTTCGAGGCTCGGTCGCGGAGCGACCTCGCACCTCAACCGGCGGGGTGTCGCTGGTTGAGGTGCGACGAGCCGCTGGGCGAGGAGCCTCGACAGCCGGTGAGATGAGTATGTTCGCAACTACTGTCGTAGTTGGTCGAGCCAGGTGCGGGCCGACACGTCCGACGGCGAGCGCCAGTCACCGCGCGGCGACAGCGAACCGCCCGAGCCGATCTTGGGCCCGTTGGGCATGGCGGTGCGTTTGAACTGCGCACCCATGAAGCGGCGCAGGAACTCCGCGAGCCAGTGGTCGATGGTGGCGTCGTCGTACTGGTTGCGACGATCGGTCGGCATCATCTCCGACCACGGTCCGCGGGTCACGTCACCCCAGGCATGCCGGGCCAGGAAGGCGACCTTGCTGGGGCGGTAACCGAATCGGGTGGTGTAGTAGAGAAAGAAGTCGTGCAACTCGTACGGGCCGACGGTGTCCTCGGTGGATTGCACGGCGCCGTCCTCACCGGGTGGGACGAGTTCGGGGGAGATCACGTCGTCAAGGATCTCCCGCAGCGTGCCGGTGGTGCGCGCCGAGTATTCGCCGGTGTCGATCATCCACCGGATCAGGTGCTGGATCAGGGTTTTCGGTACCGACGTGTTGACGTTGTAGTGCGACATCTGGTCGCCCACACCGTAGGTGCACCAGCCCAGTGCCAGCTCCGACAGGTCACCGGTGCCCAGCACGACCGCCCCGTGATGGTTGGCCAGCCGGAACAGGTGGGAGGTGCGCTCACCGGCCTGCACGTTCTCGAAGGTGATGTCGAAAACCTTCTCGCCGTTGGCGTACGGGTGTCCGAGGTCGGCGAGCATCTGCTCGCACGAGGGCCGGATATCGAGTTCGGTGCCCGACACGCCGAGTGAATCCATGAGCTCGTGCGCCCGGCGCAGGGTGGCGCTGCCGGTGGCGAATCCTGGCATCGTGTAGGCTAGAATGTTGGTGCGCGGCAGCCCGATCCGGTCGAAGGTGTCGACGGCGACGAGCAGTGCGAGGGTCGAGTCGAGGCCGCCGGACACACCGATGACGATCTTCTGCAACCCGGTCGAGCGCAGTCGTTGCGCCAGTCCCTGCACCTGGATGTTGCGCACCTCTCGGCAGCGCATCTCGCGGTCCGCGGTGCCGGTGGGCACGAATGGGAACCGGGGCACCAGCCGGCGCAGCGCGTCGTCGGCGTCGTCGAGGGTGCCCAAGCGCACCGGAATGCGCCGCAACGGTGTCAGCCGGTCGCGCAGGTCGCCCGCCTGGTCGCGCAGGCTGATCATACGCAGGCGTTCCTGTCGCAGCCGATCGAGGTCGATGTCGGCGGTGATGATCTGGTCGGCCATCGAGAACTGTTCGCTGCGGGCGAGCAGGGTGCCGTTCTCGGTGATCAGTGCGTCTGCGTCCCAGGCGAGATCGGTGGTGGACTCGCCGTAACCTGCGGCCACGTACAGATGGGCGGCGATGCAGCGGGCGGAATGCCCGGTGCACAATGACTTCCGGTACGACTCCTTGCCTACGGTGACCGGGCTGCCCGACAGGTTCGCCAGCACGGTCGCCCCCGCCAGGGATGCCCAGGTGCTCGGGGGGATCGCCACCCAGCCGTCCTCGCAGATCTCCACGTGCAACGCGAATCCGGGCAGGTCGGTGGCTTCGAAGATGAGGTCGGCACCGAACGGCACCGTGTGCCCGAGGACGGTGACCGTGTCGGTGACGGCATCGCGGGCGGCGGAGAAGTACCGCTGCTCGTAGAATTCCCGATAGTTGGGCAGGTACGACTTGGGCACCACCCCGAGCAACTCGCCGTCACGCAGGACGGCCGCGCAATTGAACAGGGCGTCGCCCACATTCAGCGGCAGCCCGACGGCCACCACCGGGCGCAGACCACGGCTGGCCTCCAGGATCCGCGCCAATCCGGCGAGCGCGGCGTCGAGGATCGCGTCCTGTTGGACGAGGTCGTCGATGCTGTACCCGGTGAGCCCGAGTTCGGGGAACACCACGAGCGCCGAGTCGTGTGCGGCCGCCTCGCGGAGGAGTTCGACGGTACGTTCGGCGTTGAAGGCGGGGTCGGCGGCCTTGATGACCGGCACGGCCCCCGCCACGCGGGCGAATCCGTGGGAGTAGACAGACACAGCTGTGAGCGTAGCGGGCGGCGTTGTGCGGTCGCGTCTGAGTTTGCTGTTGAACCCGGAAACCGGGTCTATCGGCAAACTCGGACCGGGTGCCGATAGACCCGGCGACGCCCTCGACCCGATGTGGACCGACGTCGGTCGCGTCCGGGCCATTGAGTCCATCCCCAAGCGGGTGCGTCATTGAACGACGCCCTGGACGTGTACATCGACGTCGGCGGTGAGCCCGTCCGGGCCGGTGTCGCCTATTTCACCGAGCACCGACACCGAGTGGGCACCACGTTCACCTACGATCCGTCATATCTGGCCCGTTCCGTTCCCGGGGATCTCGAACCCCGTCTGCCCCGGGTGGGTGGCCAGCAGTACGTCGACGGTCTGCCGGGAGCATTCGCCGACTCGGCACCCGACCGGTGGGGACGTAACCTCATCGACAAGGTCGTCGCGCAGCGCAGCGCGAAACCTCGCAGCGGCTGCCCGCTGCCACCGCGATCGACTATCTCGTCGGCGTCAGCGACATCACCAGACAGGGCGACCTCCGATTCGCCGACCGGAATGACACCGACGGCTTCCTCGCGCCGGGACACGATGTGCGCCGAGGCTCCTGGCCAAGGTTGGTGATCGAAATTCGTTACTTATCAGTCGATTTGATCGATCTGGTGTAGCGCGTATCGGCTATATCTCGGCGATGACGTTGCTCGGTGCCCGCGACGGCGACGAACGTGACTACGCCGATATCGCCGAGGCGCTGCCCGATTACGGCGCGTCCGTCAAGGCGGATCTCGCCGACCTGTTCCGACGCGTCGTCTTCAATGTCGCCATCCACAACACTGATGACCACCTGCGCAACCACGGCTTCCTGCGCACTCAGGGCGGTTGGTCGTTGAGCCCGGTCTTCGATGTCAACCCCGAACCCGACATCCACAAGCGCAGGGTGATGGGCATCGTCGGCAGCGTCGACGACGAGCCCGCCGCGCTCCTGGCGTTCGCCGACGAGTGCCGACTCACCAGCACGCAGGCGTCCGCGCTGGTGCGGGAGGTGGCCGAGGTGGTGGCCGGGTGGCGAGAAGCGGCAGCGCGCAATGGCATCCGTGCGCGCGATATCGAGCCCTTCGCGGAGGCCGTCGAATACGGCCTCGCCGTGCTCGGGCAGATAGCCTGATCACGGGGTGGGCCTTTCGAGTCGGGCTCGCGCATACCGGATCAGATGAGCAGCGTGCGGCACGACGCACCGCGGTCACCACAAGACGCCGGAGCCGACAGGCCGTCGCCACAGGCGTCAACGTATCAATGCGCTGCGACAGCCGAGTCTCAGACGGGAACTGCGACGACCGACCAGCGTTGGGGGAGTCCGCCGTCGTGGGTGAGGATGCCGCGCGACTCCAAGACGGTGAGATGGGCATGGGTTTCGCGGGTCGCCATCCGCCGCAGGGGCAACAGCAGATCGTCGAAGGGACGTGACCACGACACCGAGCGGGCGATCTCCCAGGCGGTGATCTGCGGATCGGCGGCGACGGCGGCGGTGATCTCATCGAACCGTTCCTCGTGATGGGACAGCAGGGCGGTGACGCGCTCGGCCAGTCCCCGGAAGCGGTACTCGTGCGACGGCAGGGCCTCCACGTCGGGGAGCTGTTCGGTGTGCGCCAGCGACACCAGGTAGGCCGCGAGCGGGTCGGTGGGCTGGAAGATGGTGGTGGACACGTTGGGGCTGATGCGCGGCAGCAGATGGTCGCCGGTGAACACCGTGCCCGCGTCCTCGTCGAGAAAGCACAGATGGCCGGGCGTGTGCCCGGGCGTCCACAGCGCCTTGACGTTCCAGCCGGGCAGGTTCAGCGGCTGGTGGTCGTCGAGTTCGACGTCGACGGTGCGCCCGTCGGGCAGCCTGGTGAACGAACGCATCCCCGTCTCGGGGATGTCGGTGGGAGCGCCGAGTCTGGCGAGTTGCTCGGTGGCCCAGGTTTGTTCGCGCTCGATCTCGCCCTCGTCGCGGAACCGCATGAACTTCGCGTCGTTGCCGTGCATGGCGAGGGTGAAGTCGGTGTGTTCGAGCAGCCGGGGCACGAGTCCGAAATGGTCGGGGTGCAGGTGGGTGATCGCGACGTACCGGATGTCGGTGATGTCGTGCCCGGTGGCGTGGATGCCGTCGACCAGTGCCCGCCATGTCTCGTCGGTGTCCAGGCCGGTATCGATGAGGGCGATGCCGTCGGGCAGGACCAGTGCGTAGACCAGGGTGTACCGCAGCGGGGACTGCGGCATCGGCACCGGAATGGACCACAGGCCGGGCCGGACCTCCTCGATCGGCGGTAGCGTCTTGGCGAGCCAGGCCTCACGCTGGCTGTGACCGGTTATTTCCACGGTGGACGTCATCGTGTGTGGCCTCCTCAAGGACGCGCAGGGCTGCTCCTCCATGAGACCACACATCTCGACAGCCATTCGGGAAGGGTTACGATAGCAAACCGGCGCGGCGGCGGAGCCGGGTTGACCACCGTGGCCGTCATCGGCGATCGTTGCGGCATGGATCGTGCGCAGCCGGGAACGCTACCGCTGGACGGGATCACCGTCGTCGCCCTCGAACAGGCCGTGGCCGCCCCGCTGGCCACCCGGCACCTCGCCGATCTCGGCGCCCGCGTCATCAAGGTGGAGCGGCCCGACGGCGGCGATTTCGCCCGGCGCTACGACGCCGACGTCCACGGCCTCGCCTCCCATTTCGTATGGCTCAACCGCGGCAAGGAATCGATCGCCCTCGACCTGCGTGACCCCGGCGACAACGCCCTGCTGCACCGGCTGATCACCCGCGCCGACGTGTTCGTGCAGAACCTGGCACCCGGCGCGGCGGCCCGCCTCGGCTTCGGCGCCGACGACCTGCGCGCCGATCATCGGCGGCTGATCGTCGTCGACCTGTCCGGGTACGGCGACGACGGACCATACCGCGACCGCAAGGCCTACGACATGCTGATCCAGGCTGAGACCGGGCTCATCTCGGTCACCGGAACCCCTGATGCCGCCGCCAAGACCGGTATCCCCGCCGCCGACATCGGCGCGGGTATGTATGTGCTCACCGCGGTGCTGGCGGCGCTGGTACGCCGGGGTGTCACCGGGGAGGGGGCGACGGTGTCGGTGTCGATGTTCGACGCCATCGCCGAGTGGATGACCCACCCGCTCTACATCCGGCTGTACGGCGGCAGACAGGTCGAACGCGCGGGCGTGGGCCACGCCGCGATCGTGCCCTACGACCGGTATCCGACCGCAGACGGAGAAATCCTGATCGGCGTGCAGAACGAACGCGGCTGGGAACTGTTGATGACCGAGGTTCTCGGCCGCCCCGAACTCGTCGACGACCCGCGCTACGCCACCAACATCGCCCGGGTGCGGCGCCGCGCCGAGGTAGACGCCCTGATCGCTGCCGAGACGGCCACGTTCACCACCGGTGAACTCGATGAACGGCTTGCCGCCGCCGGTGTGCCCGCGGCCGAGATCCGCGAACTCGACGGCCTGGCCGATCATCCGCAATTGCGGATGCGCGAGCGCTGGCGCACCGTCGGCACCGAGAAGGGCGAGGTACGGGCGGTGCTGCCACCGATGACGTTCGCCGATGTCGAACTGGCCATGGGCGATGTGCCGGCGCTCGGTGAACACACGGAGAAAATCCGCGCCGAACTCGCCTGGGCGCCATGCCGCGACGGCTATTCCGGGGGCGGCCCGCCTACCGGACCGAACACGTAGGCACCGGACCGCAGGAACGTGACAGGGTCACGGTCGGGACCGTCGACCAGTGGAGCCAGCGCCTCACGCAGCGCGATCCGCCAGCGTGCGGCGACCAGCGGTTCGGTGCGGCGCATCGACTCGATGTCGCCGGGCACCGGCACCACGACCGTGGCGGCATCGGAGATCACCCCCGGTTTACCCTGCGGATGATCATGGTCCTGCATGTCGATCGCGTACACCACCCCCGGACCACCTGGGTCGACGACGGGCGGGTCGGGCACCGGGACGTCGAGCGGCCACGACACGAACAGCCGGTCGGTGGCATCGGTGCCGGCGAGTTCCAGCCCGAGCTGCCCGTAGAAGTCGACCAGATAGTCGCGAGGCCGCGCACCCAGCTTGACCAGGTTGAAGTAGGCGTTGCGCGACACCAGCGGATCGAACGTCCAGGTGATCTCCGACAGCCCGCGCTCGATCGCCCACTCCCGCTGATACAGCTTGAGCGCGTGACCGAGGTTGTGGCCGCGGCCCAGCCTCGACACCCCGGTGATGTGGCTGTGCAGGGTGGTGCCGGCGGGCGCGCCGAAGAACCCGACACTGCCTCCGGCGAGGACACCATCGATGAATGCGCCCACCACATAGTTGCCGGTGTGCGCCAGCGTACGCAGCGTGTCGACGCCGATGACCCGGTTGCTGGGGTCCGGATGCCACACGTCATCGAAGACGTTGGCCAATGCGGCGAGATCATCGGAATCGGTGAGTTCACGGATCACCACATCGCGCTGTGTCGTCAGTGGGTCGGCCGAATGCTTCGGTGCCGACCCCGCGGGCGTAAGGGCCATGACTCGATTCTGTCATCTGTCCGTGGTCCCGGAGCCGGTTGCCGCGCTCTCGCGTGTGTCGGGAGAACCGGACATCGTGGCCGATGAATGACATGGGATGCTGGAACCCGTGAAATGCGAGCGAGGAGACGTGCTGCCCGTCCGGGCGACGATCGCCCTCGCCGTGCCCGCGCTCGCCGCGGCCGCTCACGGTAGGGCGGGCGATGTGTCCGCGTCGGCGTCGGATCTGGTGCTGCTGCTCGGGGTGGGCGCGCTGGCCGCGCTCGTCGCCGTGCCCTCGCAGCATGCCGCGTCGGCCGCCGTGCGTCGGCCGAAGTTGTCGATGCTGCGGACCGCCGGGGTGTTGTCGGCGGCGCAGATCTGTGCGCACCTCGTGCTCGCGGCGGGCACCCACGTGTCGCCCGGCCACGGCCTCGGGATGTCGTGGTCGATGGTGACCGCGCACGCGGTGGCGACCGGGCTGACGGCCGTCGTGGTCGCGGTGGCCGCCCAACTCGCCCATCAGGTCGGGGTGGTGCTGGTCGCCGCACGCCGCCTCGTGGCCGGGCACGAACATTCGTCGCGGCGGGCGCCCGCACCGGTCTTCGGTGTGGTGCGGGTGCCCTCGTCGGCCGCGCTGAGCGGTGCCGGCGGTGTCCGGGGGCCTCCGGGAACGGTCGCGGTACCGCACCTGTGACCACTGCGCGCCCGGACCGATGTCCCGGTACGCTCCCTGCTGTTGCCTGAAAGGCATTGAACTTCATCATGTTTCATTTCAATCGGTCGTCCGCGACCGCTCTCTGTGCTGCCGCGGTCCTCGGCGGAGCGTGCGCGACGCTCGGCGCCGGGGCCGCGCAGGCCCATGTCAGCGCCAACGCACCCACCCTCACCCAGGGTGGCTACGGGGTGGTGACCTTGGTGGTGCCCAACGAATCGGACACCGCGTCCACCACATCGGTCACCGTCACCCTGCCCCGGCTTAAATCGGCCCGACCCGAGACGACCACCGGCTGGAAGGCCGAGGTCACCAAGGATCCCCGGACGCAGGAGGCCACCGCGATCACCTGGACCGCCGAACCCGGCACACCCGGTGTGCCCGTCGGGCAGTTCGCCCAGTTCCGGCTGGCCGGCGGTCCGTTCCCCGACCAGAACACCGTCGAACTGCCCGCCGTGCAGGTCTACTCCGACGGCCAGAAGGTCGCCTGGGATCAGAGCACACCCGAGGGCGGCGACGAACCCGAACATCCCGCGCCCACGTTGACCCTCCCCGAGGGTGACGGCCACGACGGCCACCACGGCACACCGTCGGTGGCGGCGGACACCGACGGCGAGGGCACCGACACCGTCGCCCGCTGGCTCGGCGGTGCCGGACTGGCCGTCGGTATCGCCGGTGTGGCGTTCGGGGTGGCCGCCGGACGTCGGCGCCCGGGTGGATCCGATGCGTAGCCGCGGGCTCGCCGCGACCGTCCTGGCGCTGCTGCTGGCGCTGGTGGGAGTGGTGTTCGCCGCGTCCGCGGCGGCGCACTCCGGGCTCACCTCGTCGGTACCCGCGCAGGATGCTCAGCTGACATCCGGTCCGGCCGAGGTGGTGCTGACGTTCAACGAACCGCTGCAGGAACAGTTCGCGGTGATGACCGTCGTCGGCCCCGACGGCAACTACTGGCACGACGGCACCGCGGTCGTCGACGGCCCGCGGGTGCGGGTGGCGCTGCGCCCGCTCGGGCCGGTCGGCGCCTACACGGTCAACTACCGGGTCACCTCCGCCGACGGACACCCCGTCGAAGGGCAGCGCCGTTTCACGCTGACCGTCGTCGGTACCGGCACACCCGGCACGTCGGCGAGTGAGGATTCCGGCTCCGGTGACGGTGTTCCGGTGTGGCCGTTCATTATCGGCGCGGTCGTCGTCATCGCGGCCGGTGTGGGCGCGATGTTCGTGCTCTCGCGCCGCCGGAAGAGCTGACCCGGTGACCCCGGCCGACGGCCGCACGCGCGCCCTGCTGGTGGTTGCCTGCGTGCCGGTGATGGCCGTCGGTCTGGTCGCCGCCCGGTTGTCGGGTGCGGCCGGCGGCGCCGCCGACACCGCCGGTGCCGGCTCGTTGCCGGCCGTGGTGACACTGGCCGCCGCGGTCCTGCTCATCGGTCTCGGCACGTTGCCCGCCCTGGGCGCCGCACCGTCGCCGATGGCGGTCGGCGTGGTCGGCGGGGTGTGGGCGGCGGCGTCGCTGGTGGCGGCGTGGGCACGAGCGGCCGACCAGGTGGGTGTGGGTGTGGGTGAGGTGGCGCTCGGACAATTCTCCGAGGTGATGCGTCACGGTGCTCCCGACCTGGTTGCCGCGACGTGCGCGCTCGCCGTCATCGGCTGGGCATGCGCCGACCTGATCACCGACACCTCGGTGCCCGTGCAGTCGGTGGCGGTGCTCGGTGGCGTCGGCCTCGTCGCCGTCGCCATTTCGGCGCACCCCGGCACCCACGCGGTGATGCCGGTGCTGGTGGCGGTTCATGCGCTGGCCGCGGCCTGGTGGTGCGGCACGCTCGCCGCGCTGGTGCTCTCGGTGCGCGGCCGGTCCGGCTGGGCACGATCGCTGCCGCGGTTCTCCGAACTCGCGCCGTGGGCGGTGCTGGCGCTGGTACCGACCGGGGTGGTGTCGGCGATCATCG
This sequence comes from Gordonia pseudamarae, assembly GCF_025273675.1. Classification (NCBI taxonomy): domain Bacteria; kingdom Bacillati; phylum Actinomycetota; class Actinomycetes; order Mycobacteriales; family Gordoniaceae; genus Gordonia; species Gordonia pseudamarae. Next base: position 1,149,097 of record NZ_CP045809.1, read on the forward strand.
AACTGGGGTCGGTGTCGTCGCTGTTCACCACGGGGTACGGGCTGATCGTCGTCGGCAAATCGGTCGGACTGGGCCTACTGGTGGCGATCGCGGCCCGGCATCGCCGCCGTTGGGTGCCCGACGCGGCCCGGCATCGGGGCACCGAAAATCAGGCCATTCGCCGGGCCGCGACACAACTCGCCGTGATGGCGGTGGTTCTGGGGCTGGCGGTGGGGCTGTCGGTCACCGCCCCCTGACCACCACGTGCGGGCTACCGCTTTTTATCGGGCCGCTCGACATCCCACACGGCGTTGAGTTCGTCGATGAGGTCGGTGGCCATGTGCAGCGTCGACAGGTGGCTGTCGCCGGGCAGCGGATACAGCTTGGCATCGGGCAGCAGCGCCACCATATGCTCACCGTGCGAGAACGGGATGATGTGGTCGGCGTCGCCGTGCCACCAGCGCACCGGGACCTTGATGTCGGACACCTGGAAACCCCAGTCGGAGGCGAAGGCGAGGATGTCGGCGAACGGGGCATCCATCTGCCGCCGCCCACCGAAGATCAGGTCGTTGAGGAACATCGCCGAGAACTCGGGCCGGGCCAGGGCCTCACGGTCGGCCTTGGGGGAGGTGAGCCCGTACAGCTTGACCGCGGTGTCGCCGAACGGACGGGCCACCGACAGAACCGAACTGATCACATGACCGATGGGGGCACCGGCGACGCGGACCAGCGGTGCCGCGCGGACGCCGAGTTCCATCGCGCCGCCACCGATCCGCTCCGGGCCGACGGTGGGTGCGACGCCGCCGAGGATGCCGACCGTCACCACCCGGTCGGGAAACGCCGCCGCCGTCGCCAACGAATACGGCCCGCCACCCGACAGCCCGATGACTGCGAAGTCGTCGATGCCGAGCGAATCGGCGACCGTGGCCAGGTCGGCGGGGAACTCCGAGATCGACGCGTACCGGTGGGCGGTCGACGCGCCAACCCCCGGCCGGTCCAGGCCGATGATCCGGAAGCCCTTCTCCGCGGCGTAGGCACGTGCCTGCAGTGGGATCTGCCGACGTGCACCAGGCGTACCGTGCAACCAGAAAAATGTGCGCCCACCAGGCTCGCCCCATTCGGCGAAGCCCATTCGCCGACGCTCGCCAACCTTGATCGATCCTTCGATCTTCGGACGTTCGACTTCCATCATGCGCAATAGAATCGCATGGTGTGGATCACACTGTCACCATCGGGTCCCATTCACCACAGTCAAATGTCAGACATGTCGGATACGTGGCCCCCGCGCGGGCGGTGAGCGCGTACCGTTTGAGGTTGTGAGCCCTGAGATTCTGCAGCGCGCGCAGCGCAGCGTCCGCCATCTCGTGCGTCCCTACCCGCTGCGCGATATTCCGGCCGGCTCGATGCTTGACCTGCCCGGACGCGGCCGGACATTCGTCACCGACTCCGGTCCGCGGGACGCACCGGCGGTCATCCTGCTGCATTCGGTGCTGACCACCGGGCTGCTGTGCTGGTATCCGGTGATTCCGGCGCTCAACGAGCGCTATCGCGTCATCACCCTCGACCACCGGCGTCACGGCCGGGGCATCAGATCCGACGACTTCTCCCTCGACGACGCCGCCGACGACACCGTTGCCGTCGCCGACGCACTCGGCGTCGACAGGTTCACCGCCGCCGGCTTCTCGATGGGCGGCGGTATCGCACAACTCATCTGGCGGCGGCATCCGGGGCGGCTCAACGGAATGGTGCTGTGCTCGACCGGTCCGTTCTTCTCCGAACAGGATCCGCGCGCCCAGGCCGTCGCCGACCGGGTCGGTCGGCTGGCCACCCCCGTCTACCGGATGCTGCCGAAGTCCGTACGCCTGGACGACACCGACGCGCACACCACCGTGTGGGCGTTCCGGCAGTTCTTGTCCACCTCGCTGCCCGACTTCGGGATGTTCGGAGAAGGGCTGGGGCGCTTCGACTCCCGCGACTGGCTCGGCGACATCGACGTCCCCACCTCCGTGCTGGTGTCCACCCGCGACAAGGTGGTTCCGCCGTCCCGGCAACAACTGCTCCTCGACGGCATTCCCGGCGCCCGGCGTTTCGAGGTACACGGCGGGCACGCCTGCTGCGTGCTCGGTGCCGAGGACTTCATCGCACCTTTCGGTGCCGCCGTCGACGCGGTCGCCATTCGGGGCACACTCGCACCGCCGACTCCGTGACCGGCTCGCTCTCGGACCCCGGACGCGGTTTCCGCGCTCCCGGGTGGACACAGAGGCTGCGCTCGATGCGGTACGCGGACGCACCGCGGGCGATCGGTGGCGTCACCGGGTTGTGGTACGGAGTCCGATGCGTTGCGTTCCTACCCGGACAGCGGTCCGACGATCGTCTCGAGTGACCTGCTTGAGACGGAACCGCGCAGGATCGGGGTGCGCAGTCTCGACGCGCTGCACCTGGCCGGTGCGCCGGGTATCGACGCACCGGTGATCGCGACCTACGATCTCGGGCCGGCCGAAGCGGCCCGTGCGCACGGCCTGAAGGCTGTCGCGCCGGAGTGACCCACGCGGGATGGCCATTGTTCGGTGAATGGCCCAGGGAATGGCCACTGTTCAGGGGAAGTGTGATTCACCTCGAGTCAAAAATCCCCGCCCGACCGTGAGGTCGACCGGGGATTCGCGTGCCCCCACCAGGGCTCGAACCTGGGACCTGCGGATTAAAAGTCCGTAGCTCTACCAACTGAGCTATAGGGGCAGCAGTGCCTTGCGTCAGCGAGGCACGGATGAGTGTACACGGCGATCGGAGACCGTTTTCGGGGGCCTTGACCGGCGTCGCGGCGGCTTTGTCGGCGCCCGGACGGGAGAAATCGCTTGGTGGACGTCGATGACGGTGCGCGGGCGTAAGAGGAGCGTTTTCCTTGGTGATTGGGTCGCCGGGTATGTCCGGTTCTCGATTGGCCTGCATAGGGGGCCGCGACCGGAGAAAATATGACCTGAACAGGTGATTTGTAGTTTTCTGCTGCCGTGTCATAAGCTGATGCGGCTCCCAACGGGAACCGGCCCCCTTCGTCTAGCGGCCTAGGACGCCGCCCTTTCAAGGCGGTAGCGCGGGTTCGAATCCCGTAGGGGGTACGCTGTTCGAGCCCCTACGGGTGAGGGCAACAACAGAATATGGCCCTGTGGCGCAGTTGGTTAGCGCGCCGCCCTGTCACGGCGGAGGTCGCGGGTTCGAGTCCCGTCAGGGTCGCTTTATGGTTTCGGTTTCGTGCCGGCGCCGTCCGGCCAGGTAGCTCAGTTGGTACGAGCGTCCGCCTGAAAAGCGGAAGGTCGTCGGTTCGATCCCGACTCTGGCCACTCTCGAAAGCCCACCCCACGCGGGTGGGTTTTTCTGTTTCCCGATGAGGTTCGCGGCGGATCCTCGGGTCCGGGCCCGGCCGGCCGAAATGGGGTTCGTGGCTATGCTGACCTGCTGGTTTGGGAAATATCAGGGTCATGTCATAAGCTTGTGCAGCTCCCACGGGAGTGGCTCCCAACGGGAACCGGCCCCCTTCGTCTAGCGGCCTAGGACGCCGCCCTTTCAAGGCGGTAGCGCGGGTTCGAATCCCGTAGGGGGTACGCTGTTCGAGCCCCTACGGGTGAGGGCAACAACAGAATATGGCCCTGTGGCGCAGTTGGTTAGCGCGCCGCCCTGTCACGGCGGAGGTCGCGGGTTCGAGTCCCGTCAGGGTCGCTTTATGGTTTCGGTTTCGTGCCGGCGCCGTCCGGCCAGGTAGCTCAGTTGGTACGAGCGTCCGCCTGAAAAGCGGAAGGTCGTCGGTTCGATCCCGACTCTGGCCACTCTCGAAAGCCCACCCCACGCGGGTGGGCTTTTCTGTTTCCCGACACCTGTGCGATCGCCGGCTTTCGCTGGTACCGATCAACCGCACGGCGCGGTAGGCGACCGTTCACCGTATTGTCTGCCGAGGCGCTTCGGGTGTGAGGCGTGTCGTCGTAGGCTGGGACAGTTGTCAGATTCACAGGTGTACCAGGAGGAAGACATGTCGACGGCCAGCGCTCCCGTCCCGAATCGGTCCGAGATGAGCCCGCTGCGGTTCCTGGAACGCTCAGCGAAGGTCTTTCCCGACCGTACCGCCATCGTCTACGGCGGGCGCAGCTATACCTACGCCGAGTTCGCCGACGAGGCGCAGCGTCTGGCGCGGGTCCTGGCATCGAAGATCGAACCGGGTGAACGGGTGGCTTATCTGGCGCCGAACATTCCGGAGATGCTGATCGCGCACTTCGCCGTTCCGCTGGCCGGGGGTGTGCTGGTGGCGCTGAACTCGCGTCTGGCGGGTGCAGAGCTGGCATACATCCTGAATCACTCCGAGTCGACGATCCTGGTGGCCGACGCCGAGTTCCACAGCACCGTCGCCGCCATCACCGACGTGATCCCGAGCCTGCACACCGTCGTCGAGGTGGACGATCCGGAGTTCGGGACACCGGCGGGGCCCGACGAGATCGAGGGCCTGGTCTCCTACGCCGATTTTCTGGCAGGCGCCGAGGACCTGCCGGCCCGGCCGTGGACCGTCGACGACGAGAGCGCCGTCATCACCATCAACTACACCTCCGGCACCACCGGAAAGCCCAAGGGCGTCATGTACACCCATCGTGGTGCGTACCTGAACTCCTTCGGCGAGACCTTCCACAACCAGTTCACCGGCCACACCCGCTACTTGTGGACGCTGCCGATGTTCCACTGCAACGGCTGGTGCACACCGTGGGCGGTGACTGCCGCCTCGGGTACTCACATCTGTCTGCGGGCGGTGCGCGCGGACGCCATCTGGGCGGCCATCGACGACCTCGGTGCCACTCACATGTGCGGTGCCCCGACGGTGTGTACGACGATCGTCGGTGCCGATCAGGCGCACGAGTTGGACCGGCCGCTGCGTATCACCACCGCCGGTGCACCGCCGTCGCCGACGGTCATCGGCCAGCTCACCGCCCTCGGTATCTCGGTGGTGCACGTGTACGGACTCACCGAGGTGTACGGGCCGTTCACCATCTGCGAATACCAGGACGCCTGGGACGAGTTGCCCGCCGACGAGCGCGCGCAGAAGTTGTCCCGGCAGGGTGTGTCGATGGTGCAGGCCGAGGATGTGCGCGTCGTCGACCGCGAGGCCCGGGGTCTGGTGGACGTACCGGCCGACGGCGAGTCGATGGGCGAGATCCTGCTGCGCGGCAACAACGTGATGGCGGGCTACTTCAAGGATCCCGACGCCACCGCGGAGGCCTTCGCCGGTGGCTGGTTCCATACCGGCGACCTCGGCGTCATGCATCCGGACGGCTACGTGCAGCTGCGCGACCGGGCCAAGGACATCATCATCTCCGGCGGCGAGAACATCTCCACCGTCGAGGTGGAACAGGCCCTGGTCAGTCACGACGCCGTCCTGGACGTCGCCGTCGTCGGGGTGCCCGACGAGAAGTGGGGCGAACGCCCGCGCGCATATGTGCTGCTCAACGACGGAGCGACCCTGACCGCGGGTGAACTCATCGAGTATGCACGAAAGATGTTGGCGGGATACAAGATTCCGCGAGACATCGTCTTCCCCGCCGATCTGCCGCGCACCTCCACCGGCAAGGTGATGAAGTTCGAACTCCGCAAGCAGGCCGCGTCGGAATAGGGTTGGCCGCCCACACATCGCGGTCAGTTCCGGATTCCGGAGCTGATCGCGATGTTCTTGTGAGAGTTCGGGGTCACGCCAGGGCCAGGAAGAGCTTCTCCAGCTTTCTGGAGTCGACGTTCTCGGGGCCCTCGGTGATGATGCAATGTTGGAGGCCGGTCGCGACCAGGGCGTAGCCGCTTCGGCCGAGGGCCTTGTTGACGGCGGCGAGCTGGGTGAGGACGTCCTCGCAGTCCTGGCCTTCCTCCAGCATCCGGATCACCGTGGCGAGGTGACCGTGGGCACGTTTGAGGCGCGTGACGATGGGTTTGGTGCCTTCTTCGGGGATCTTCACGCGACGGCTCCGGTGAGAGTGTCCAGCATCGACCCGAGTAGTGTGCGGGCCTCGGTGGCGACCACGTCGAGTTCGGCGGTGCCGGTGAACGCGGGCATGACGCCCGGATCCATGATCTCCACCAGTGAGCCGTCGCCGTGGGCGCTGACCACGACGTTGCAGGGCAGCAGGGCGGCAACGCGCGGGTCGGCCTGCAGTGCCTGATGGGCCAGCTGAGGCCGGCACGCGCCGAGAATGATCTTCGGGGCGACGTCGACGTCCAGCTTCTTCTTCAGTGTTGCCGCGATGTCGATCTCGGTGAGCACACCGAAACCGACACCGGCGAGAGCTTCACGGACGGCGGGCACCGCCTGCTCGTACGGCAGGTCGAGTGTGCGGCTCATCGTGAATTCGGTCATGTCGGCCTCCTTGCCGGTTCTTTCCTGGACAACAACCATCATTGCATAACCCCCCGGGGGGATGCTAGGTTCGCCATGTCACATCCCCCTAGGGGGTTAAAACCCGGGGTCTATCGCAGCCTGGGTCTATCGCAAGGAGTGCCACATGTCCGACGTCACCACCGGCCCACCCGATATCCGGCCCGGCTCCACCGCGTCGCCGCTCGCGCGCCTCGGTATCTGGGTGAGCGAACACGGCAAGATCGTGACCGCCGTATGGGTGCTGCTAGTCGTCGGGCTCGGTATCTTCGCCCCGTTCGTGGAGAAGAACCTGTCGGGCGCCGGCTGGCAGGCGCAGGGTTCACAATCCGTGCAGGCGCGTGAACTGGCGCAGGAGCACTTCGGTGGCAACGCCTCGCATGCGATTCAGGTGGTCATCCGCAGCGACGACGCTCCGCTCACCGACGGTGACGGTCCCGCGATCATCGCCGAGGTCACCCGGATCCTCAAGGCGGACAGTCGTATCGCCGAGGTCGTGGCACCGCAGCCCGGTGCTACGCTCAGCGCCGACGGCCGTACCGCCGTCGTGCTCGGCGGAGCGGGTGCCGATACCAATGAGATGGTCAAGGCCGCAACCGATCTCAAAGATCCACTACACGAGTTGTCCACCGCCGTGATCTCGGTCAACCCCACCGGGTCATCGATGCTGTGGTCGGACTTCAACGCCGCCAACCTCGAAGCGATGCTCACCTCCGAGATGCTTTCGTGGCCGGTCACCCTGATCATCCTGGTGCTCGCCTTCGGAGCGCTGGTGGCGGCCGGAATGCCGCTACTGCTCACCCTGGCCGGCCTGATCGCCTCCGCCGGATCGCTGGTCCTGATCAACATGATTGTGCCCGTGTCGATCTGGGCGATGAACTTCGCGATGATGTTCTCCCTGGCGCTGGGTATCGACTACGCGCTGTTCCTGCTGGTCCGCTTCCGGGCGGCCCGCATGGGGCAGGGACTGTCGACGCGGGAGGCGATCGCGCAGACGATGGACACCGCGGGCAAGGCCGTGCTGCTGTCGGGGATCACGGTTCTGGTCTCGCTGTCGGCTGTGATGCTGGTGCCCTCGCCCTCATTCCGGTCGATGGCCGGCGGAATCATGCTGTCGGTGGTGTACGTCCTGGGTGCGACGCTGACCCTGCTGCCGCTGGTCATGGTCAAGCTCGATCATCGGCTGAACAAGTTCGCGTTGCCGTGGGCCACGGCCGGTGAGCATCGCTCACCGCTGTTCGAGAAGTGGGGTGAACGCCTGTGGAAGCATCCTGTCGCCTGGGGTGCCGGAGCGCTGGCGATCCTGCTGGCACTGGCGATCCCGCTGGCCGGTTTGCAGACGGCGATGCCGTCGATCGCGGTGCTGCCCTCGGACGCCAGTGCGCGGGTCGGCTACAACGATGTCAAAGCGGCCTTCGGTGACGGTGCGCCCGGTACCCTGCAGATCATCACCGAAAGCGTGAAAGCCGATGAGGCGCAGCGGGTCCTGAACGACGAATCCGGCATCGCCGGAGTCCTGCCGGCGATGCCCGCGACCGACGGCAGTGGACTGAGCATGATCACCGCCGTCCCGTCCGTCGACCCGTCGGACTCGGCGCTGGCCGGCACCGTCGACAGACTGCGCGCCGATCTGCCCGACGGATCACTCGTCGGCGGTGCAGCCGTGGAGAACATCGACCTGAAGAACCAGCTCGATTCGTCCACACCGCTGGTCATCGCGGTCGTCCTGCTGCTCGGTTTCGCGTTGCTGCTGATCGCGCTGCGAGCCCCGCTCATCGCCTTGCTCGGCACGCTGGTCAGCCTGCTGTCCACCGCCGCCGCGTTCGGTGTGGCACGGCTGGTGTTCCAGGACGGGATCGGCGCGGGACTCTTCGGATTCGAATCCCAGGGCTTCCTCGACGCGTGGGCGCCCGTGTTCTTCTTCGCGATGATCTTCGCCATCGCCATGGACTACACGGTGTTCCTGCTGTCCTCGGCGAAAGAACACTGGGAACGTTCCGGCGACCCCAAGGAGGCGATGATCGGGGCGGTCGCGCATTCGGGCCGGGTCATCTTCGCCGCGGGCGGGGTGATGGTGGCCGTCTTCTTCACCTTCTCGCTGTCCGGTCCGCTGCCACCGAAGGAGATGGGCATCATCCTCGGTGTCGCCGTCCTGCTCGACACCCTGCTGGTGCGGCTGGTGCTGCTGCCGGTGCTGCTGCGCCTGACCGGTCGCGCCGCCTGGGCCTGCCCGGCCTGGTTGGCCAGGATCCTGCCCAACATCAGCTTCGCCCACAATTGAACCCGAACAAGCCTCGACCACAAGGAGATTCATCATGACTGACACCATCGACAACCACGGCAGCGAATCCGGCGCGACCACTCTGCGCAGGCTGGTCCCGCAACACCGGGCCCTGCGCAAGGCCATTCCCGACGTCTACGCCGGCTTCGGCGCACTGGCCGGCGCGGCCTTCGAGGACGGTGCACTCGACCGGAAGACCAAGGAACTCATCGCTTTCGCGATCGGCGTCGTCGAAGGTTGCGACGGCTGTATCGCCTCACACGGCCAGGCCGCGGTCAAGGCCGGGGCCACCGAACAGGAGGCCGCCGAGGCCATCGGTGTCACGTTCCTGATGCACGGCGGCCCCGCCACGATCCACGGTGCCCGCGCCTACGAGGTGTTCCGCGGTTTCGTCGCGGATGCGGCCGGCGAATGATGAAATAGCAACCGAGAAGGGAGCGCAGACACATGTGCCAACCGATCCGATGCCGTACCTGCGGTAAGACCACCTGGACCGGCTGCGGCAGCCATATCGAGGAAGTCCGCCGCACCGTGCCCCCTGCCAACTGGTGTCCGGGGCACACCTACCACTCCGCTGCGGGTAAGTCCATATCCTGAACTGGCGGGCTGCTGCTGTGACAGTGGTTCACCCTGCCCGTTGAGATGTGCGCCTGCGAGCCTCGAAACTTCGTGAGGGAACATTGTTGTCTCGCGTGGTTTCGAGGCTCGGTCGTCGGGCGACCTCGCACCTCAACCGGCGGAGGGTGTGTTCGCCGATCTTGACCGGCACGGGGGTGTGTCCGCTGAGTGTGGATATCGACGAACTGCACCTCAAGGTGTATCCGGTGGCCCTCGGAAAGGGCGTGCCACTGTTCGGAACTCCCCGGCCCGGTGCCGAATCCGGGCCGGGGAGTTCTCGCTACGGTCGGTCACGCCGTACGACAGTGGAGTGGCGTGGACGATTGACGAATGACTGAGGTGAACCTTCAGTAGCCGGTGAATGCGTCGGTGTGAATCCGCCACGGCCGCAGGAGAAGATCGCGGTGGGCACCGATGAGTCGTGACCGGGTGGCGGACACGAAAGCGGGTGCGCCGGAGATATAGAAGTGGGGACGTGGGCCGTCGGCGGCGAGCTCGTCGGAGAGCGCCACGATGCGGTCGATGGCCTTCGGTGAGGCGTCAGGGTTCTCGATGATCACCACCCGCGCCCCGCGGGCTGCGGCCTCGTCGAGAACCTCGCGGTAGACGCGGCGGCTGTCGTCGCCCACCATGTGCACCAGCACCACCCGCGACAGATCGGCGCCGGTGTTGAGCCAGGTGCGCAGCATCGAGATGTACGGGGTGATCCCGATTCCGGAGGCGATCAGCACGATTCGGTCGTCGGCGAACGCGGCCGGTGACACCACGAAGTCGCCGCCCTGATTATCGATGAACGCCGTCCGCCGGGCATCGATCAGCCGTTGTTTGAACGGTGAGGGCCGCGGGCCGGTGGTGAACGAGAACTCGACGGCGTCGGCGGGCGACGAGTAGGAGAATACCCGGCGGGAATTGCGCCACAATGGCAGCGACCAGCTCGGGGCGCTGACGGTGGCCCACTGACCGGGGGTGAAACGCGGTGCGCCACCGGCCGGGTCGCCGTCGATCACATATGTTCGGTCCGCCGACGGGGTGGTGGTCGCAGACAGCCGAATACGGCGGGCCGATCCGTTCGCCAGCCGGACCGCGAACGCGAACAGGCAACCGAATGCCAGCGCGATCTCCGGGTCGAACGAGAACTCGTAGGACGAGGTGATCTCGAACGTGACCTGGCAATGCATCAGCACACCCACCAGCGCGCCGTAGATCAGCGTAGGAATCCTGGTGGCGGGCGACGTCAACGGTTCGGGCAGCATGATCGCCCCCAGGAACAGCACCGGCGTCGACTTGAGCCACATCTGCGCATCCGGGACGGTGGTGAACTGGCCGGCCACCAGCAGCGTGATGACCGATGCCGCGAGATAGACGCCCACCAGTTCCCATACCCGTAGCGCCGTCACCAGCAGCGCCCCGATCACCAGCATCGGTATCAGCAGCGGTTCGGCCGCCACCCACCACGAGATGTACATCAGTCCGCCGATATCGGCGTACATCAGGGCGTAGCAGACGATCGCGCCGACGACGACGGGATTGATGATCAGGCGACGCCGCCACACGAGCACGTACTTGGAGGCCGCGGCCGCGGCGGCACCGAGGGCCGCAGTCTTCCAGGTTGCGCCGTCGGTCGCCACCGGCATCACGAAAAACAGGATGAGCGCGGTGATCAGCCACGAATCAGAGTTCGGCGGTACCCGCACGATCGCCGCGCCCAGGTAGGTGACCGCACCGCACACCACGATCACGGTCACCAGCGACTTCAGCAATTGGGCCGGGGTGTACCCGAACTCGTCGTCGGTCGCCGCCACCACGAGGGCGCAGGCGGTCAGTGCGAGGAGCGCGAGGAGGACGGCCCGGTGGCCGCTGAGCCAGGACGGAATGAACCGTGTCACAAAAACAACTCCACATCCGGGTTATCCGAGTATTCGACAGTGCCATTGTGCCGCACCACCACGTGCTCGAAGTCGGCGCCGATCAGGTCGGGGCGTTCACGCAGCCGATCGGCAGGGGTGAAGAACAACGCCGTGGCCAGGCCGTCGGCGAGCATCGCGGTGGGCGCCATCACCCAGGTGGCCACCACATCCCACGTCGGGGTGCCGGTCTTGGGATCGATGATGTGATGCCAGTGGGCGTCGTCCCCGATGTCATCGTGTCCGGTCCCGTCGGTCCCCCGCGCGATCCACGCGCGCCGGTTGCTCGCCGATGCGCAGATGGCGCCGGAGGCGAGTTCGACGACGCCGATGGCCTTGGTCGGGTCCGCCGGATGTTCCAGCGCCACCCGGACCGGCACGTCACCGGTGGAGATCACCATGTCGCCGCTGCCGTCGACGATGAACGTGTCGGTGTGTTCGGCGACGATCCGGGCGACGCGGTCGATGGCGAAACCCTTGCCCGCCGCGCCGACATCGAGAATCGCGCCCAGCCGGGTCACCAGTTCGCCGTCGTGTGACTCGATGACATCGGACCAGGCGGGGCACGGCGCGATGCCCGCGATCCGGCGCAGCGAGTAACTCGCGTCGTATCCGGCGTCGGCGAGGGCCTGCCCGACGAACGGCGACACCGCGCCGTCCGTCAACTGGTACAGACGCCAGTACCAGTCCACCAATGCCTGATCGGATTCGGCGATGGGGTATCGGCCGGGCTGTCGGGCCATTTCGCTGACCGTGGAGTCACCGCGGAATCGGGACCACATCACATCGATGCGATCGAGTTCCGCGGTGATCTCCTCGGCGCAGGAACGCGGCAGTGGATCCGCCGTGGACACCATCCACCGGGTACCGAGCGATTCGAAGGACCAATCGGTGGCAATGGTGTTGGTCAAAGCAGGCGTTTTCAGGCGCGGGCCTGCGACTTGATCTTGGAGATCGCGTTGTTGAAGCCCTGCGGCGTCAGCGACGATCCCGCAGTCTTGCCCACGTTGATCGAATCGATGTTCTTTCCCTGGACCTGAGAGGCGATCGCTCCGGCCACCAATCCCTGGAACCGCGATGAGACGGGATGCGACGATCCCGGGGTGACACTGACGGACTGGACGATGTTCTTCTTCAGCGTGACAGTCACATTGATCTTGTCCGGGCCGCCGGGCCGGGTGTAGTCGCCGGTCGCGGTGTAGGTGCCGTCGCGGTAGTTGGCCGCATCCGCATCCGCCGCGAGCGCAGTCGTCATTGTTCCGGCGGTGGCGACGGCGGCAAGGACGCCGGCCACGCGAACGGAGCCGTGCAGGGAATTCTTGGTTGATGTCATGGCTAGGACGGTATCAAGAAAAAGGATGTGAAAGATAGCCTTACCTAATTATCTACCAGTGGTGAAATAGCAGAACCACGCCCCGTCGCCGCCGAAACGTCGTCTATCTCGACTGTAGTTCCCGACGCAGGATCTTTCCGGTGGCATTACGCGGCAACTCGTCGATGAACTCGATGTCGCGCGGCACCTTGTAACCGGCCAGTTGGTTCTTCACCAATGATCGGAGTTCGTCGGCCGACACCGACTGGCCCTCGCGCAGCACCACGAACGCCCGCAGGCGTTGCCCGAACTCGCTGTCGTCGACGCCGACCGCCGCGACGTCGGTGACCGCCGGGTGGCGGGCGATCGTGTCCTCGACCTCCTTGGGGAAGACGTTCTCGCCACCGGAGACGATCATGTCGTCGTCGCGGCCGACGACGAACAACCGGCCGGCGGCATCGAAGTATCCGAGATCGCCGGTGGCCATCAGGCCGTTGCGCCGTTGTTTGTCGCCTCCGCCCGAATAGCCCTCGAACAGTTGTGAATTGCCGACGAAGATACGCCCGGCCTCACCCTGTGAGAGCTCGGAGTTGTTCTCGCCCAGAATCTTTATCGTCGTACCTCGGGTCGGTGTGCCGGCGGTGCCCGGTGCGCGGCGCATGTCCTCGGGGGTGGCGATGGTGGCGTTGGCAACCTCGGTGGATCCGTACAGGTTGTAAAGGTTCTCGCCGAAGGTGTTCATCCAGCGGTCCGAAAGATCGCCGGGCAGAGCCGATCCCGACGCCGAGACCACCGTCAGCGTTGACGTGTCGTGCCCGCTGCGGACGTCGGAGGGCAAGTCCAGAATGCGCTGGAGCATCACCGGTACCACGACCAGCGCCTGCACCCGGTTCTCGGCGATCGCGGCCAGCCATTGCTCCGGATCGAACTTCCGCACACACACGATCGTGCCGCCCAGGGCAAGTCCCAGAAGGAGATTGGACAACCCCCACGCGTGGAAGGCCGGTGCGGCCAGGCCGACCCGCATACCGGCGTGCAGCGGGATGCGGTCGAGCACCGCGGCCGGGGCCTCCAGCGTGGGCACCGATCCGCCGCCCGAGATGGCTCCGCGTGCGGCGCCTTTCGGGGTTCCGGTGGTGCCGGAGGTGAGGATGGTGATCTTGCCGGTATGGCCCGGGCTCGGCGGGGAGTGGTGCGGGTATTTCGCCACGAGTACCGCCAGCGAGGTCAGCTCATCCTCGGCGTCGCGCAGGCCGGGGCCGTCGGCGAGCACGGTCCTGCGGTTGGTCGCGGCCTCGGTCACCAACTCGGTGAACTCGGTGTCGTAGATGATTGCCGACGGCTGCTCGCGGCGGCACACCTCGGTGATCTGCGTGCCGGAGAAGCCGGTGTTGAGCAGCAGCAGGTCGGCACCCGCCTTCGCCACCGCGGCCATCGCGAGCACGAACCCGCGATGGTTGCGGGCCAGCAGGGCCACGGCGTCGCCCTCGTTGACCCCGAGCATGCGCAGCCCCGCCGCGATCGACGTGCTCTGCCGGTCGGCCTCGGCGTAGGTGAGCGGACCCTGGTCGTCGATGACGGCGATGCGGTCGGGGTGCCGGGCCTCGCCGATCGCCAGCAGCGATGCCGGCGACATGCCCCAGTTGCGGGCGGCGAAACCGATCCGCACCAGCCTGTCGGGCCGCATCGGGGCGATGATTCCGGCCCGGGTGAGGGTGCCCAGGTGTTCGACCTCGTCGGTGATGCGGCGCGGCACCGATTTGCCGGGCGGGCTGCCGGCAACTCCTTCGGCCTCGGTCTTGATGCTCAGGACCATCTCTTTGAGCACCGACCACACCATGGGATAAGCGGCCAGATCGGCCACCGCCCCGAGCAGGCCGGGCGCGTCGTAGGACACCCGCAGGGTGAGCGAGGTCCCGCCGCCCACTGACCGCAGCCGCAGCCGGAAGCGGTGTGAGACACCACCGTAGGTGGACCAGGCCAGCTCGCGCGGTTCGGTGTACTCGGTGATGATGACGCTGCCGCCGATGGTCGCGCCGCCGACGTGCATCAGCACCCGGTAGTGTGCGTCGAGCTCCGGTGCGCGGCCGGGATCCTGGGCGAGCACCTTCAGCCGGCTGTCCGCGAACCGGTTGAGCGAGACCGGGTCGGCGCACAGCGCCCACACTTCGTCGATGGGGGCGGCGATGACTTCGCGATGTTCGATTTTCATCCGAGAACCGGGAGCTTTCGTTCGGCTTGGAGGGCGGTCAGCACGTCTTGCATCCGTCCGACGACGTCGTCGTACACCTTGTCCAGGTCGGGATCGTCGCCGTAGGTGGCGCGCAGGTCGATCGGCGGCAGATAGGAGATGGTGATCTTGGCCGGCAGCGGCAGGAACGGCCCGAACGGGAGAGTGACCCCGAACGGCGCCGACAGCACGATCGGCAGCACCTTCAGCCGCATCGTCCGGTCCAGGCCGAGGAACCGGGCGAGCGAATCGCCTCGGGTCAGGAACAGTGCGGTTTCCTGGCCGCCGATGGTCACCTGCGGCACGATCGGCACATCGTGTTGGAGAGCCAGGCGCAGAAAGCCCTTGCGGTGGTCGAAGTCGATGAGCGCCGACTGCGACGAGGGCCGGTAGCACTCGTAATCACCGCCCGGGAACACCTGCAGCAGCCCGCCTTCGGACAGGACGGCGTGCCCGTTGTCGGGGTCGGCCTCGACGGTACCGAAGCGCCGCAGGATCGGGGCGAGCGGCGAGTTGAGCACCATCCGGTGGGCGAGCTGATAGAACGGGCGCTGCGCGCCGAAATAGGAGGTCACGGCGAGCTGACTGATCAGCACCTCGGGTGACAGGATGCCGCCGGTGTGGTTGCCGACGATCAGTGCCGGACCCTTCGGCGGGATGTGGTGCAGGCCGCGTACGTCGGGCCGGTACCAGGCGCTGATGACCAGCCACAGCCCCGGCAGCAGCTCGCGGATCGCGTCGGGGTCACGGTCGTCGAGGTTTCCGACCCGTAACCGCGGCAGGAAGCGTTTGACCTGACCGGTCACCAGTGAGAGCACAGCGGGACCCACGCCGGTGCCGCCCGATTCTCCACTCATTGCTCGTACATCCCTCCAGGCATGCGTCATTGTGGCAGGACAGCCGCCGACGTAGGGTAGCCGACCGGGACCCTCCGTGTTGGCAGTATCGAAAACTCCTCACGATCATGAAGGATGTGAGGGTCATTCAGCGTCTTGTGCCGGAATTCGGCGGTCACCGTGAGTGAGCCGATGGCCGGCGGGAACACGTAGCCGATGGGGAGGTGGGGGCGTAGGTAGATCGGGCCGGCGCGGCGCCGGTGAGCGCGGTGACCGAGGCAGGTGCACCCGGGATGAAAGCTCGACGCCTCCGGTGGGCGTCAGAAGAATTTTTCCCTGGCGGGAATGTAATCGGACCGTGGTCCGTTTACACTCGGTGAAGCACACGGACCGGATCACGGTCCGGGAAGATCACCGATCTCGAAGGAGAACACCCCATGACCGTCACCGCCCCCATCCCCGCCGGAACCTGGACCATCGACCCCGCCCACTCCACCGTCGGCTTCTCCGTCAAACACCTGATGGTCAGCAAGGTCCGCGGAACCTTCGACACCTTCACCGGTGCCATCACCGTCGCCGAGGACGGTACCCCGTCGGTACGGGCCGAGGTCGACGTCACCTCCATCAACACCCGTAACGAGCAGCGCGACGGTCACGTCAAGTCGGCGGACTTCTTTGACGCCGAGCAGTTCCCCACGGCCGCCTTCGTGTCCACCGGCGTCGAGGCCGACGGCGACGACTACGTCCTCACCGGCGATTTCACCCTCAAGGGCGTCACCAGGCCGGTCGCGCTGGAACTGGAGTTCAACGGCGTCAACCCCGGCATGGGTAACGGCCCGGTCGCCGGATTCGAGGCCAAGACCGTGCTGAGCCGCAAGGAGTTCGGCATCGACATCGAGATGCCGCTCGAAGGCGGCGGCGTGGTCGTCGGCGACAAGATCACAATCGTTCTGGAGATCGAGGCGGGCCTGGCCGCCTGATCCCGCTTCTCCCACACGGCCGGTGGCTGCCCTCAGGCGCCACCGGCCGTGGCATATCCGGTGCACCCCGGGTTGTTTTGACGCCGATGGGGCGTGCCGATTGGGTACGCTCCTACTACGGGTAGTCGTTTTACCCCGGCACCGGCTACTGACAACGGGCACCTGAGGAGGGCGCATGGTGGCGCCGCGCTGGGCCGCCGCCAGGCGCCCGATGCAACGGCTCGTGCTCGGCCGCGAGATCGCGGTCCTGCTCTGGGGTACCTCCGAACCGGTCGTCGACTGGGGACGGCTCGACATCGCCACCCGCAACCGTCTGGCGAAACGGGCGACGGTCATCTCAATCCTGGTGATCGTTCTGAGCAACGCGGCCATCAGCGTCGAGACCTACCTGCTGGTCCAGCTGGCCTTCAACGGTGGAGTGCTGTCCTACGACTCGACCATCGGTGCCCCCAACTTCTCGGCCACCGTCGCCGCGGTGGCCGTCGGCCTGGTGCTCAACGTGCTGTTCGGGATCGGCATGTTGCATCCGCAGATGCGCTGGTTCCGCACCGGCTCGCTCGCCGATCACGATCGGCGCAAGGCCGTGCAATACGTCCCGTACCGCCAGGTGGCGGCCACCGTCATGGCGTGGTTCTGCGCGGTCGGGGCGTACATCGCGGTGGCCGACCGGGTGACCGCGGACCGCATCATCGGGGTGGCCGTCGCGTTCACGCTCGCGGCGGCCTCGAGCGGGGCGCTGACCTTTCTGTTCGCCGAGCGCGCGCTGCGGCCGCTGGCGGTGGTCGCACTGCACGACTACCCGGCCACCCACGCGATGTACGGCGTGCGGTCCCGGATGCTGGCCGCATGGGCGGTCAGCTCCTCGGTCCCGCTGATCGGCCTGGTCATCCTCAACGTCGGCCGGGGCCTGGACATCCTGCCCCGCCCGCAGGGCCGCACCGACTGGGCCACCGTGATCCTCGCGATCGTCGCGGTCACCGCGGGCAGCCGGGTGGTCTCGCTGGTCGCGCGGTCGATCTCCGATCCACTCCTGGAACTGCGCCAAGCACTGTTCAAAGTGGACAAGGGCCAACTCGACACCCGCGTGGCCGTGTACGACTCGTCGGAGATCGGTGTGCTCCAGCACGGTTTCAACGACCTGGTCAAGGGGCTTCAGGAGCGCGAACGGGTGCGCGACCTGTTCGCCCGGCACGTCGGCGACACCGTCGCCGAACGCGCCATGACCTCGGAACTGGGACGCTCGGGCACCAAGGCCGACGTCGGCGTGCTGTTCGTCGACATCCTCGGCTCCACGACGATGGCCGAACACCAGGATCCGGGGGAGACCGCCGAACTGCTCAACGCGTTCTTCACCATCGTCGACGAGGTGGTCACCCGACATAACGGACTGATCAACAAGTTCGAGGGGGACGCCGCGCTGGCGGTGTTCGGTGCGCCCGTCGACCACCCCAACCCGGCGGCGGCCGCCCTGGCCGCGGCGCGCGAGATGGCCCGCCAGCTGCGCGGCGAACTGCCGATCCAGTGGGGGATCGGCGTGTGTTTCGGCACCACGTTCGCCGGCAACATCGGCTCGGAACGGCGCTACGAATACACGGTGATCGGCGACCCGGTCAACGAGTGTGCCCGGCTCTCGGACCTGGCCAAGACCGTGAACGGTTCGGTACTGGCCAACGCGCCCGCGGTGCACGCGGCCGAGGGCGAGGCCCGGCATTGGCGCTCGGTGGGGTCGCGGGTGGTGCGCGGACGCGAGGAGGCCACTGAACTGTTCATGCCGGTCGAGTTCCTGCCGCACGATCCGCCGTCGTTCTCCGATGTCCTCTCGTCGATCCTGCGACCGGCGCGACGTACCCTACGGCTATGACTCACACCTCGAGCACGCCGTGGTCCGTCGCCGACATCCCTGATCAGACGGGCCGCACGGTGATCATCACCGGTGCCAACAGCGGACTCGGTGCCGAGACCGCCACCGCGCTGGCCGCCCGTGGAGCGCACGTCGTACTCGCCTGCCGCAACACCGCCAAGGCCGGAGAGGTTGCCGCGCGGATCGGTGACAAGGCGACGGTGCGCGCACTCGACCTGGCCGATCTCGACTCGGTCCGCGCCTTCGCCGGCACCGTCGGTGGCGCCGATGTCCTGATCAACAACGCCGGCATCATGGCGGTCCCGCTGCGGCGTACCGCGCAGGGCTTCGAATCGCAGATCGGCACCAACCATCTCGGCCACTTCGCGCTCACCGCGCTGCTGCTGCCCACGATCACCGACCGGGTCGTCACCCTGTCGTCGGGTCTGCATCAGCTCGGCCGGATCGACCTGGGCGATCTGAACTGGGAACGACGCCGGTACCGCAGATGGCAGGCCTACGGCGACTCCAAGATGGCCAACCTGATGTTCGGCCTCGAACTCGCCGAGCGGCTGCGCGCGGCCGGGTCGGCCATCCGGTCGCAGATCGCGCATCCCGGCTACGCCTCGACCGGGCTCGTCGGACACACCGAGACCCTGCTCGACCCGATCGCGAAACTCGGCGCTCGTCTTCCCATCGCCCAGTCCGCCGCCGACGGCGCATTGCCGACGCTGCTGGCCGCCACCGCACCCGATGCCGAGTCGGGGAGGTTCTACGGCCCCACACAGCTGTTCGGTCTGCGCGGGGCGCCCGGCCGGTCCGGATACAACGCCCGCGCCCGCGACCGGGCGATCCGCGAGGGGCTGTGGCGCGAGTCCGAACGACTCACGGGCATCGACTTCGATGTCATGGGCACGCTCGCTTGACAAATCGTTGCGGGCGCGGTGAATTGCCGGCATGAGTCAACAAACATCGGCAACCGGTTCGGACCGGATTCTGTTGGCGGCGGAGGAATGCTTCGCGCAGTTCGGGATCACCAAGACGACGATGGAGGACGTGGCGCGCGCCGCGAACCTGTCGCGGGCCACGGTGTACCGGCGGTACAGCGACCGGGAGAGCCTCATCGTGGCGTGTGTCCTGCGGCGGGCACGGCTCAACATCGGGCCGGCCCGGTCCTACATCGCCAACTGCCCGACGCTGGAACAGAAGATCGTCGAGGGGATGTGCCACAACATCAGTCGTGGCCGGCGCGACCCGCTGGTCCGGCGGCTCGTGTCGCCGGAGGAGATGATGCTCTCCACGACGCTGCTCTGGCGGTCGGGTGCGGCGGTGGAGATGACCTACGAACTGTGGGCGCCGATCCTGACCCAGGCGCAACTGTTGGGGGAGATGCGCAAGGACGTGGATATCCGGCTCTTGTGCGAGTGGATCGCCGAACTGGAACTCACCTACATCGGGCAGGATGACGACAGCCCCGAGGCGATGGACCGATTCCGGCGCAAGCTGCGGCAGTTCCTCGTGCCGTCGCTGGAGCCGCGCTGAGCCGGTACCCGAACGTCGGCCTTGCTACGACGGAATGCGGTCGGCCGCCGGATCGACCGGCACCGCCGCCTCCGGTGCGGACGGGAAGCGCTGCCGCAACTGTGCTTTGGCCAGCTTTCCGGAGAACGTCCGGGGCAGCGGCTCATCGAGTACGACGGCGTGCCGCGGTCGTTTGAACCTGGCCAGTGACTGCTGCGCGGTGGTGGCGATATCGGCGACGATCGCCGACGGATCACGGTCACTGTGGAAGACGACCATGGGCACCTCGCCCCAGCGTTCGTCCTTGACGCCGATCACCGCGTAGTCGAGCAGTCCGTCGATGGCATGCAGTGCGCTTTCGATCTCCGCCGGGTAGACGTTGAGACCGCCGGAGATCAGCATGTCCTTGCTACGGTCGACGATCTTGAGGAACCCACGTTCGTCGACGAAGCCGAGGTCGCCGGTGCGCAGCCAACCGTCGACGAGCGTGTCGGCGGTGGCCCGCGGATTGTTCCAGTAGCCGCTCATCACGTGCTCGCCCTTGACCAGGATCTCGCCGACCTCCCCGGCGGGGACGGTCCGGTTGTCGGCGTCGCCGATCCGGATCTCGGTGCCCACCAGCGCCAGTCCCGCGTAGCCGGGATGATCGGCGGCATCGGCCGGGCTGAGGGTCGCAACCATCCCCGACGCCTCGGTGAGGCCGTACACCTGGATCAGCGGAATCCCCTGGGCCCGGTATGTCTCGATGAGATGATCGCTCACCGGGGCGCCTCCGGTGCCGGCGAAGGTGAACTCGGCCAGCGTGCGCTTGCCGAAGTCGGGCAGGGCGGCGATCCGCTCCCAGATCACCGGTACCGTGGTGGTGGCGGTGACCCGTTCGCGTTCGAAGGTGTCCAGGGCGATCTCGGGATCGAAATCGCGCAGCAGCACCATCGTGGCACCGGGAACCAGCACCAACTGGATGAAGATCGACATCACCGAACCGGTGTAGACCAGCGGTGCCGAGCACATCACCCGGTCGCTCGCGGATATGCCATAGGTGATTGTCTGCGAGATGCCCGGGGTGATCGCGTTGCGATGGGTCAGCAATGCGCCCTTCTGTACGCCCGTGGTACCGGAGGTGTAGCAGATGAACGCCGGATCGTCGGGTTCGATGGTGACCGCCGGTGCGGGGCCGGGGTCGACGAGTGCGGTGAACGGAAGGTGCCCGGCGCCGCCGAGATTGACGACCTCGAATTCGGCCGCGGCCGCGGCAATATCGAGAAGTCCGGCGAACATATCCTCGACGACAACGACTTTCGGTGCACTGTCGACGATCATCGGTGCGAGCTCGTGCCCGGTGAGCCGGAAGTTGAGGGGGACGCAGATCGCACCGAGTTTGACGGTGGCGATCATGATCTGGGCCAACTCGGGACAGTTGAGCATCATCACCGCGACCCGGTCGCCCTTGGTGACTCCGCGGGTCGCCAGCCCGCGCGCGAGTGCGTCTGTGGCACGGTCGAATTCGGACCAGCTCTGGTAGGTTCCGGCAAAGGCGATGGCGTCCTGTGCGGGGCGCGTGCGGCCCCAATGCCGGACGAGGTCGGCGATATTCATAGTCACTCCTGATGTGATGGCTGGGCTGAGGTGAGACGGGTGAGGATCTCGGCGGTGTGGGCGCCGACGGCCGGTGGCAGGGCGGGGGCGAAGTCCTCGCCGGCCACACGTACCGGTGAGGTGATGAATCGCAGGTCGCCTACTCCCTCGCAGGCGACGGAGTAGGTATTGTTCCGGGCGACGAAATGGGGGTCGGCCAGCATGTCGTCGATGTCGTTGACGGGGCCGCCGGCGATGCCGTGCTCGATGAACATCTCGACCCACTCGGCCCGTGTCCGCTCGGCGAAGATCTCGGTCAGGGCCTGCCACACCATGTCCGCCCGGCGCGGAGCGTCGTCGTCGGTGCTGGTGAGGTCGATGCCGATGAGGTCGTCGCGGCCGACGGCACGCAGGAAGTTGTGCCAGAACTTGTCCACATGGGAGCCGAACAGGATGGCCTGGCCGTCCTTTGTCCGGTAGGCCTCCAGCCGTGGCCAGTCCGGCAGCCGGCCGTCGGGCAGCCAGGTGGGCCGCGGCATCGACCGCGTCTCATTGAGCGTGGCGTCCGCGAGGTCGGGCATCCAGGCGGCGGCGATGTCGATGCCCGCGACCTCGACGTGGCCGCCCTCGCCGGTGGTGCGGGCCTTGTGCAGGGCGGCGAGCACCGCCATCGCCCCGTAGGCGCCGAGCGCGTACATGGCGATCGGCGGGGTCCGCGATCCGGCGATACCGCTCACCGGGGGAGTGTCGGGGGTGGCCACCTCCCGCAGGCCGGCGTAGGCGTCGAAGACCGGCCCACCGGTGCCGAGCGTGCGGTAGGGGCCGTCGGTGCCCATCCCCGACACCGTACACAGTACGATCGATGGGTTGGCCTGCCGGAGTTGGGGATAGCCGATGCCCAGCCAGTCGAGATAGCCGCCGCGCATACCTTCGATGACGGCGTCGCACTGTGCGGCCAGGGCGAGGAAGGTTTGTTTGCCCGCGTCCGAACGCAGATCGATGTCGACGGACTTCTTGCCCCGGTTCCAGCGCAGATGCATGAACGAGGGGCCGTCGGGCCCGCCGACCGCGCGGGCGCCGCCCACTCGGACCGGATCGCCGGCACCGGTTTCGACCTTGATCACCTCGGCACCGAGGTCGGCCAGGTGCCCACCGAGGGACGAGGGCGCCAGCTGCGCGACTTCGAGTACTCGAATGCCTTCCAGCAGCGAGTATCCGCTCATGGTGTCAGTTCCTTCTCTGCGGTTCGGGTGCGGTGCCGGGGGTGGTGAGCACCCACAGGCCGGTGGCCTCGGCGATCAGTGTCCGGTCGTCGGTGATGGTCGCCGCCAGATATCGCTTGCGGCCGTCCTGGCGGACGAATTCGGCGGTGGCGGTCAGCTTCCGGTAGAGGGGCGCCGGCGACCGGTAGTCGACGCTGAGATTGGCGGTGCGCGCCCACCCCAGGCCGAGTGAATTGCCCAGCCGGGACATGATCTCGTCGAAGATCATCGGGGTGACGCCCCCGTTGAGCGCGTAGCGTCCCGAATGGAACCGCTCGATGGTGAAGTGCCCGCGTGCGGTGGTGCCGGTGACCTCGTCGACGTGCAACGCCGGCGCCATCACCTGCCCCCGGCCCGGGCGGTCCCAGAGGCGGCCGCAGAGCTGGTCGTCCTCGGCCGTCTCATGCGATCGCAGTTGCCCGGCCACCTCGTGGAGCCGATGGGCAAGTGCCGCGGCGACTTCGGGCGGCGGATCGCACCGGGTGAACGCCTCCTGCAGCGCACTCACCGCGCCCGTGAGTGCGGCGAACTCGTCGTCGGATTCGGTGGTCGGGCCGAAGAGGTCAGTCCACGTCGGCGAGATGACCTCGGATATGGTCCGGCCCGCCCCGAGCGGAGCGATGCTCATCGCCCGACCAGCAGCGGTGCGCAGGCGGCGTCGGTCCTGCCCGACGGGGCCGGTCTGCCCGTCGCCGCCATCGCCGCAACATCGCGCGCCACCATGTTGTGAAAGACCTGACCCGGCAACTCGTTGCGGCCGTAGATCAGCGTGTCGACCTGGCCGTGGGCGGCATTGTCGGAGATGGTCTTGGTGACGAACCAATCCTCGGCGTGCAATGTCTCCATGAGGAGTTCCCAGTTCTTCTCCAGCACCCGTTCTTCGCGGGGTGTCGCCGGTTTGTGCGGGGACAGGAGCCGGATCGTGCAGTAGGACTTGTTCACGTCGTCGGGGTCGGGAACGATGGTCCATACCTCGAAGTGATTGGGTTCGGTCACCAGCATCGTGCCCGGGTACACGGTGTAGTTGGCCAGCGAATAGTCGCGCACATCATAGGAATCCGGGTCCGCGTCACGGACCTCGGTGATCGACTTGCGCGCCACCACCAGGCGCCACGAGCGATCGACCTGATCGAAGGTGGAGATGTTGCCCTGCAGGTAATGGCACACGGTCTTGGTGTGCAGTTGGCACAGGTGGTACGAATCCTGCACACCGTCGACGGCGATCTTCCAGTTCATGTCCAGGTGCCAGGTCTCCTGTCGTACCTGGTACGAGTGGCCCATCCCGGTGTCGGTGACCTCGGCGTCGTGCTTGGGTCCCAGGGCCGCGGCGATATCGATGTCCGCATCCGCGGTCGGGACCACCCACACTAGGCTATGCCTTGTCTCGCAAGGGAACTCGACTAGTCCGTAGTCGTTCTTGGGCATCCCGGTGAACCCTTCGGCGTGTGGGAATCCGCGCAGTCGTCCGTCCTTGCCGTACGACCACTTGTGATATGGGCAGGCGAAGCTGCGTTTGCAGCCGGATTCCTCGAACTCCACGCGCGCACCACGATGGCGGCAGACATTGGCGAACGCGCGAACACCGCCGTCGTCCTGCCTGACCACCAGCAGCGGGGTTCCCATCAGGTCGGTGGTGATGAAATCACCGCTGTCGGGCAGTTCGTCGAGGTGGGCGACGATGTGCGGGAACCGGCGGACCATCTCCGTCTCGGCCTTGCCCAGTTCGGGGTCGTTGAACGTGCTGAACGGCACCACCAGCAGATCGTCGGCGTAGTCGGTCGAGTTGTTGTCGACGTGGGCGATCAGTCGTCGGGTGAGCTGTATCTTCTCTTCTCGCTCCATGCCTGTGAGCCTGGCACATGAGACAATAAATGTCTACCGTCGCAGCGTGATCGACATCTCCCGGCAATCTGCTTGCCGATCGTAAACCGCATATTACCTGCGGTTATGTGTGTGCACTCGGGATGTTCCGGGGGCCTTCCGGCTGCGGAACCACTCCATAAATGAGTGAGCTACATCACCTCTAGGATGGTGTTCGTGGGTTCCAGTCCAGCCATATATCTACTACTGTTAGATTATTGCCGTGACTGTGATCACATCCTGATCGCGGTTCGAACAGCTACGAAAGAAGGGTTTCACCGTGGGACGTTTGTCGGACAAGGTCGTATTCATCACCGGAGTCGCTCGCGGGCAGGGCCGCTCGCATGCGGTGAGGTTCGCCGAAGAGGGCGCGCGGATCATCGGCATGGACATCTGCGAGCAGATCCCCACCGTCTTCTACCCGATGGCAACCCGCGAGGACCTCGCCGAGACCGAACGCCTCGTCAAGGAGGCCGGCGGCGAGATCGTCACCACGGTGGGCGATGTGCGCAGCCGTGAGGACATCACACGCGCCCTCGACGCGGGGCTCGAACAGTTCGGCCGGCTCGACACCGTCATCGCCAACGCGGGCATCATGCCCGTGATCAATCAGGGTGCCGAGGTTCAGGCCTGGACCGACGCCGTCGACGTGATGCTGACCGGTGTGTATCAGGTGCTCGACATCGCCGTGCCGAAACTGCTGGAGCAGGGTCAGGGCGGCAGCATCGTCATCACCAGCTCCGCTGCGGGCCATACGAGCATGGCGCTCAACACGCTGCCCGGTCAGGCCGGCTACGTCGCTGCCAAACACGGCGTCGTCGGTCTCATGCGGCTGTACGCGAACAAGCTCGCCAAGGACTACATCCGCGTCAACACGGTGCACCCGTCCGCGGTCAACACGCCGATGGTCGCCAACGCCGAATACGGCGAGTTCATCAACAGCCATCCCGAGGTGGCCAGCGATGAGGCCTTCAAGAACCCGATGCCCGTCGAGATGCTCGATGCCGTCGACATCAGCAACGCCATCGTGTTCCTGGCCTCCGATGAGGCGCGCTACATCACCGGCGTCACCCTGCCCGTCGACGCGGGCTACTACAACCGCTGATCCTCCGGTCACCACGGGCCGAGCGGGCGGAACTGGACGCTCATGCGGGGACCGGCACCGGGGGACTTGGGGACCGCGTGCTCCCAGGTGCGCTGGCAACTGCCGCCCATCACCAACAGGTCGCCCGAGGCGAGGGTGAACGTCAGCGAGGCTCCGCCGCCGGACAGTCGTCGGCGCACGAGGCCGTCCACCGGCGGGAGCGGACTGCCGGACCGCTCGCCCGTGGGGTCGTCGGCGAACAGCGATACCTGGATTCCGGCGGTCACGGGAGCAGTCTAGCCGATGCTGTCGAACGTGTGTACTAACTGATGTGTTGGGCAGGGCGCACCGCGCGCAGCCGGTCGGCGGCCTCGGTGATGACGTGTTCCTGTTTGGAGAAGGCGAACCGGACCAGGTGCCGCCAGGAGTCGTGATCGTCGACGAACGCGCTGACCGGAACGGCCGCCACGCCGATCGCGGCCGGGAGTTCGCGGCAGAACTGTGCGGCATCGTCGAATCCGAGGGGTCGGGGATCGGCGCAGATGAAGTAGGTCGCCTCGCTCCGGTGCACCCCGAAACCGGCCTCGCGCAGGGCCTCGGCGAGCAGGTCGCGTTGATGCCGCAGGCGTACGGCGGAGTCGGCCACCCACTCCATCTCGTGGTCGAGGGCGTGGGCGACGGCGGGCTGGAACGGCCCCGAACCCACGTAGCTCATGAACTGTTTGGCCGCCCGTGCCGCCGCCACCAACTCGGGTGGACCGCTGATCCAGCCCACCTTCCAGCCGGTGCAGTTGAATGTTTTGGCCGCACCGGATATCCGAAGGGTTCGTTCGCGCATGCCGGGGAAGGTCGCCAGCGGCCGGTGCGTGCGGCCGTCGAACAGCAGATGCTCGTACACCTCGTCGGTGACGGCCACGACGTCGTGTTCGACGCACAGTCGGGCGATCTCGCCGAGGTCATCGTCGGAGAGGACGGTGCCGGTCGGATTGTGCGGCGAATTCACCAGGATCAGTGCGGTGTCCGGGGTGAACGCCGTGCCGAGACGATCGCGATCGAGGCGAAAGCCGTCGCCGTCGGGTATCAGCGGTACGGTGCGCCGCACCCCGCCCGCCATCGCCACCGTGGCGGCGTACGAGTCGTAGTACGGCTCGATCATCACCACCTCGCGGCCCGGTTCCACCAGTCCGACGACGGCGCCCGCGATGGCCTCGGTGGCGCCGACGGTGATCAGGACCTCGGTGTCCGGGTTGTAGTCGAGGCCGTAGTGCTCGCGCTGGTGGCGGGCGACGGCCCGGCGCAGCTCCGGCACCCCGATGCCGGGCGGGTACTGGTTCCGGCCGCCGTTGATCGCCGTGACCGCCGCCGACAGCATCGACGCCGGTCCGTCGGTGTCCGGGAAACCCTGTCCCAGATTGATGGCGTTGTGTGCGACGGCCAGCGCCGACATCTCGGCGAAGACGGTGGCCCGGAACGGGACGAGACGGTCGACCAGATGTGCGCGGCCGGCCCGCGAGTCGGTGCTCATGATCCCCAGGCTAGTGGCCGGCCGGTAACATGAGCGCACGTGAGTACTCCACCGCCCGGCTACCCCGGACCGCACTATCCGTCGGGATACCCGCAGTCGGGTGCCTACCCCTCGGGGTCTTCCGGGGCGTTCGGGCAGCAACCGGGATTCGGGCAGCAACCGGCCTCTGGGCAGCAACCCGGATACGGTCAGCAGCCCGGGTACGGGCAGCAACCCGGATACGGGCAGGGCTACCCGTTCGGGCAGCCGCAGCAACCCGCGTACGGGCAGGGTCCGGGATTCGGCCCCTATCCCGGACCGCAACCGCCGGCCAAGAAGTCGCGGACCGGGTTGTGGATTCTGCTAGGTGTCGTGGTGGTGCTCGGCGGTGCGATCCTCGGCGGGCTGGTGGTGGTCGGATCCACGGGCAAGGTCCGCGACTCCACCGACGTCGCGATCGGTGACTGCCTGCGTGTCAGTGAGGCCGGCTCCGCCGTCAAGGCCAACGAAGTAGAGTGTGACACAACCGATTTTCATTTCACGGTGGTCAGCAAGACGCAGGACCGGGCCGCCTGTGGCGACTACTCGCAGCTGTGGTTCACCAGACGGGCCGACGACGCGTCCGGACAGGTGTTGTGCCTGGCACCGATCATGCGGGAGGGCAACTGCTACCAGTTCCCGACCATCGAGACCGACACCGCACTGGCCGATTTCGATGATGCCGCGTGCGGCTCGTCCCCGACGGTGACCGGTGCCCGCGTCCTGCGCGTGGAGACCAAGGTGCCCTCGCAACCGACCTGCGAATCCGGACAGGTGCCGCTCTATCTGGCAAAGCCGACACCCGCGGGATACTGTTTGGCCGAAGTGACCGACGAGTGGCAGAGCTAGGACAGGGAATGCGGAAAAATACGGTGCTGATAAGGGCTTCGGTGGGGTGCGCGGCACTCGCCGCGGTGGGGTTCGTGGCGGCGTGCGGCGGCGGTGGCGACGACCGGGTCGGCAAGGCCACCGACGCGACGATCGGTGAGTGCATCACGATCTCCGGCGGCGGTGACAAGGAGACCAAGGTCGACGTCGACAAGGCCTCGTGCGACCCGGGCGACAGGCTCACCTTCTACGCGGCCTCGGTCATCAAAGAGGGCGAGAAGTGCGCCAACGAGAACTACTCGACCCTCACCTTCGACGACAAGTCCAAACTCTGCATCACGCCCAACTTCGTGGCGGGTGAGTGCTACCAGATCCCGATGGGCAGCGGCATCCTCGCCGACTACCAGAAGGTCGCGTGCGCGGCCGCACCCAAGGAGGGATCGGCGATCTTCAAGGCCACCACCCGCACCGACGGTGAGCCCACCTGCGAGGGAACCCAACTGGCGATCAGCTACGAGATCCCCATCAAGGTCGGCTACTGCCTGCTCAAGCAGGGGCAGGCGTAGGCCTCACCCGATGGCGGGGCCGAGCAGGTCGTCGGCATCGGTGATGCGGTAGGCGTAGCCCTGTTCGGCGAGGAAACGCTGGCGGTGGGCGGCGTAGTCGGCGTCGAGGGTGTCGCGGGAGACCACCGAGTAGAAGTGCGCCTGCCCGCCGTCCTTCTTGGGGCGCAGCAGCCGGCCGAGCCGCTGCGCCTCCTCCTGGCGGGAGCCGAAGGTTCCCGAGACCTGCACCGCCACCGACGCCTCGGGCAGGTCGATGGAGAAGTTGGCGACCTTCGAGACGACCAGCGTCGAGATCTCGCCGGAGCGGAACCTGTCGAACAGGGCCTCGCGTTCCTTGTTGCGGGTGGAGCCCTGCACGACGGGGGCGCCGAGTTCGTGGCCGAGCTCTTCGAGCTGGTCGATGTAGGCGCCGATGATCAGCGTCTGTGACCCCGGATGCCGGGCGAGGATCGCCTTGACGACGTTCACCTTGGAGTGGGCGGTCGAGCAGAGCTTGTACTTGGTGTCGTTCTCGGCGACCGCGTACTGCAGGCGTTCCTCGTCGGTGAGGGTCACGCGCACCTCGACGCAGTCGGCTGGTGCGATCCAGCCCTGGGCCTCGATGTCCTTCCACGGCGCGTCGTAGCGCTTGGGGCCGATGAGGCTGAACACGTCACCCTCACGGCCGTCCTCACGTACCAGGGTGGCGGTCAGTCCGAGGCGCCGCCGCGACTGGAGATCGGCGGTCATCCGGAACACCGGAGCGGGCAGCAGGTGCACCTCGTCGTAGATGATCAGGCCCCAGTCGCGGGAGTCGAACAGATCGAGATTCTTGTACTCGCCCTTCGATTTGCGGGTCATCACCTGGTAGGTGGCGATGGTGACCGGCCGGATCTCCTTGCGCTCGCCGGAGTATTCGCCGATCTCGTCCTCGGTGAGAGATGTGCGCGCCACGAGTTCGCGCTTCCACTGCCGGCCGGCGACGGTGTTGGTGACCAGGATCAATGTCGTGGCGCCTGCCTTGGCCATCGCCGCCGCACCCACCATCGTCTTGCCGGCGCCGCACGGCAGCACCACCACGCCGGAGCCGCCCGCCCAGAACGAATCGGCGGCCAGCTCCTGGTAGTCGCGCAGATGCCAGTCGCTCTGGTCCAGGGTGATGGCGTGCGCCTCACCGTCGACATACCCGGCGAGGTCCTCGGCGGGCCAGCCGATCTTGAGCAGCACCTGCTTGAGCCGCCCGCGTTCGGAAGGGTGCACGATGACGGTGTCCTCGTCGATCTGCGCGCCCAGCATCGGGGAGACCTTCTTGTTGCGCATCACCTCGAGCAACACCGCGCGATCCAGGCTCACCAGCGTCAGGCCGTGTGCGGGATTCTTGACCAACTGCAGCCGTCCGAACCGGCCCATGGTGTCGATGACGTCCATCAGCAGCGGCTGCGGCACCGCGTACCGTGAATACTTGACCAGCGCGTCGACGACCTGTTCGGCGTCGTGACCGGCCGCCCGCGCGTTCCACAACGCGAGCGGAGTCACCCGGTAGGTGTGCACATGTTCGGGTGCGCGTTCGAGTTCGGCGAACGGGGCGATCGCCGCCCGCGCCGCACCCGCGTCGGGGTGATCCACCTCGAGCAGCAGTGTCTTGTCGGATTGCACGATCAGGGGTCCATCGGTCACCCGATCCATTGTCCAGATCGGCCGGCTACCCGGCCACCGGGGGCGTGCGCTCCGCTGTCAGGGTTACCTGGCCGGTGCGGTGTCCATGAAACGCTGGGCGTCGCAACGCCGGACCCACCTCGCGTCCGCCGTGTCCGGTGGACGCGAGGTGGGTGTCTCAGCCCTTCACACACACCACCTGACGCAGGTGCGCGACAACCTCGACGAGGTCGGTCTGGGCGGCGATGACCTCGTCGATGTCCTTGTAGGCCGCCGGTATCTCGTCGACGACACCGGGGTCCTTGCGGGACTCCACGCCCCGGGTCTGGGCGATCAGGTCGTCGGCGGTGAACAGCTTGCGTGCCTTGGACCGGCTCATCCTCCGGCCCGCACCGTGCGATGCGGAGAAGAACGACTGTTCGCTGCCCAGGCCCCGCACCACGTACGACCCGGTACCCATCGACCCGGGGATCAGTCCCAGATCGCCCGCACCCGCCCGGATGGCGCCCTTGCGGGTCACCAGCAGTTCCAGGCCGTCGATCGTCTCGGTCGCCACATAGTTGTGGTGGCAACTGATCGGATCATCGAAACGTACCGTGCGGGTGGGGAAGCCGGCGCGTACCGCGTTGCAGACCAGGGTCAGCATCACCTGCCGGTTGCGGGCGGCGTACTCCTGCGCCCAGTCGAGGTCGTGCCGATAGGCGTCCATCTCCGGTGTCCCGGTGAGGAACACCGCCAGATCCCGGTCCGGCAGCGCGGCGTTGTGCGGCAGCTTCGCGGCGATCGACATATGCCGTTCGGCCAGTTCCTTGCCGATGTTGCGCGACCCGGAATGCAGCATGATCCACACCGCGTCCTCGTCATCGAGGCACACCTCGATGAAGTGATTGCCGCCGCCGAGGGTGCCGAGTTGCTTTCCGGCTCGCATATCGAGTTGCCGCACACCGTGATGGAGGTCGGTGAAGCGGCCCCAGAAGGCATCCCAGCCGCGGCCGACGCGCAGGGTTCGCACGTTCACCGGCCGCTCGTGGGAGCGGAAACCGACCGGCACGACGGCCTCGATCGCCGACCGGATGCCCGACAGGTCGTCGGGCAGATCGGCGGCGGTGAGATCGGTGCGCACCGCCGACATTCCGCAGCCGATGTCGACACCGACGGCCGCCGGGCACACGGCATCGCGCATCGCGATCACCGAACCGACGGTCGCGCCCTTGCCGACGTGGACATCGGGCATCACCCTAACCCCGTGGACCCATGGCAGATTCGACACGCGGCGGAGCTGATTGCGGGCATCGTGCTCGATCGACTCCTCGTCCGCCCAGAGCAGGGTGGACGCGGCGGCGCCGGACAGGGGGACCGGAAAGGTGGTACTCATCGTTCTTCCTGGCGTGATGTGTGCGCCGCACTGTTGTGCGGCGTGCTCACGCTACGTGAACGATGTGGGTATCGTCGCCGTATTTTTCGCGTACCCGCCGCGTCCCCGCGCATGTGCGGCGCATCCTCGCGGTGGGTACGAACACCGCCGGCCTATCGGTGTGCCGACGGAAGATTCGTCGCTGCCGTGTCGGTGTGGGGTGACTCGGGGCGGTCGCCGCCGGTGTGGTCGGCAGGTGCGATCGGCGGCGAGCCCGGAGGGGCGGCGACGCGAGTCCGGGTGGCGGCGACGCGCTCGGCCTCCTCGCGTTCGGGGGTGTAGTACCGGCGGTAGATGGGCATCGCCATCGCGGTGGTGAGCACGGCGACCACCACCAGGACGGAGAACAGCCGCTGCTCGATGACCCCGAGGCTCAGCCCGATGTTGATGAAGATCAAGATCATCAGTCCGCGCGCATTCATCAGCGCGCTCAACGCCGTCGACTGTCCCCAGCTCCAGCCGTAGGCGCGGGCCACGCCCATCGAGGCGATGGTCTTGGAACCGAACGCGACGACCAGCATCAGCGCCAGCACCAGCAGAACACTGCCCGACAACGTGGTGAGGTCGGTGTTGAGGCCGGAGTAGGCGAAGAACACCGGCAGCATCAGGCAGCGCACGGTTTGCAGCAGCCGGTCCTTGAGCAGGTCGGCGAAGCCGGGCACCGACGGTAGGGTCATGCCCACCACGAAACCGCCGAACACCGAGTAGATCCCGATGTAGTCGGTGAACCAGCCCGCGCCGAGCACGGTCAGCAGAAGCGCGCCGAACAGGCCGTCGCTGATCTCGTTGTCGGCGACGGCACGTTCCATCACCTTGCGGAAGATCAGCGGCAGCGCCCAGTAGCAGACAAGTGCGAAGGCGATTGCCGGGAGAACCGTCTCGATCACGCCCGATGCCGAGCCCTTGGTGGCGATACCGCTCAGTACGGCGAGCAGGCACCAGGCCAGGGCGTCGTCGATCGCCGCCGCCCTGGTGGCGACACCGCCGAACCTGGTGTGCATCATCCGCTGCTGCTGCAGAATGCGGGCGAGCATCGGGAACGCCGTCACCGTCAGTGAACCGCCGACGAACAGGATGAACACCCAGAAGCCGACATCGTCGGGTTTGTACTCGCCGGCGATGATCGCCGCCGCACCCGCGCCGACCATCAGCGGGATGATGATTCCGGCGAGCGCCACCGCGATCGGGAAGGTGGCCTCCTTGCGGGATTCGGGCTCGTGTTCATGCTCGACGCCGACCACGAACATGTACAGGCTCAGGCCGACCATCGCGATGACGAAGAGCACCTCTTTGACCTCGGCGGTGAACAGATGCTCACCGGCGGCGGGCCACACCCAGCCGAGCAGGCTGGGCCCGAGAATCACACCGGCGGCCATCTCGCCGACCACCGCGGGCTGTCCGATCTTGGGCGCCAACCAGCCCAGGACCTGCGCGGCCAGGATGATCACGAACCAGGCGGCCCCGACGTCGAGCAGGAGATCGAAAGTGGGCCCGGTCATCGCGTCGACCCGGAGGAGTAGGAGCGGTGGGGCGCGGCGAACATGATGATGCTCCTGGAATCGACGAAATTTTGCTAGGCTAGCCTAGCCTAGCCCAGTGATCGGGCCGTGAGTGCTCGCGAGTCGGGACAATCGCCGATATGGGTCGTGATGTGCATCACGCCCGCGAATATCCACCGGGAATATCCACCGGGAATATCCACCGGAGCGCACTACGGATCGAGCAACTCCACGCTGGTCATCCGGTGCAACCAGAACTGCCTCCGCTCACCCGGACCGGCGCCGTCGCCACCGGATTCCTCGGCGAGCAACTGCCCCGCGTTGAGCGCCTTCGGGAACAGCACATGGTTGCTCGCCGAACCGTTCCCGTCGACATAGCCGACGAGCAGCCTCCGATCGGCGCGCAGGGCGAGCTGGATGAGCGCGGTGGCCGACTCGCCGCCGTCGGTGGCGCGCACGGGCCGGCCGTCGGCACCACCGGATGCCGCCCGCCCTGCCCGGTCGCCGGCCCGCAGCCGGCTGATCACCTTGTGCAATTGGTCCTCGGTGGGTGCGGACCTGCGCGTCGGCGCCTGCCGCGACCGGCGGGACGCGCCGACCCGGCTGCCGACCTCCCGCAAGTCGACCAGCGTGCCCGACGAATCCTCGCCGGCCGGGGCGAACCCGGCGTCGCGCAGCGCCTCGATGACGTCCCTGACCTCGGCATGGGCCACCGCGACCGTCGGGGCCAGCGCACGCAACGCGAGCCGGCCGGCGACATCGCTGCGCAACACCGCCGCCAGCGTCGCCGGATCCTCGCACCGTACGAACGACGACGCCACGCCCACCCGCAGCCGGCCGTGCCGGCGGGCCACATCCTCGATCAGGTAGGTCAGCGACTGCGGGATCGGGGTACGGGAATGGGTGGTGAGCATGGTGATCAGTTCACTGCTGCTGCGGCCGGTGTCGAGGGCGCGGCGCACACTCGCCTCGGTGATCCGGTACACCGACGCCGCCCCACCGGATTCCAGTTCGGCGACGAGCTCGACCTGTTCGGCGAGTTCCGGGGTCATCGGCCCGGGCACCATCAGTGTCAGATCGGCCTGGGTGAGGAAGTGGTCGACGGGCTCGGGCAGCGCCTTGTGCATCGCCGCGACGAGGGTCGCCTCGTCCGCCGGTCGATCGGGGGCCAGCGCGGCGCGGCCGACCGCGGTCACGCAGCCGTGCGCCACCAGGCCCACCTCTCGCGCCTCACGCAGTGTTTCGGACACCACCCGATGGGTCAGTCGCCGCATCTGCCGCGGGTACGACCACACCAGCACCTCGCACAACCCCGCCACGTCCCACGCCCGGGCCGGTCCGGCCAGCGCCAGGGTCTCCAGGACGATGCGGCGCTGGGCGGGTGCGTACGCGTCGAACAATTCGGCCGACAATGCCGCCTGCGCAGTGCCGTCCCGGTCGGGAGTACCGATCTGCCACGGCCGCCGGGGCATGTCCAGCCACGCCGAGACCAGCACCGACCACTGCCGGTCCGGTCCCTGATGCAGCCAGGCGTCGGCCGAACCGGTGGGCGCGAAATACTGCTCGCCGGTGTCGCCTGACGGCGGCGGATCGGGCAGGCCCGCGTCGATCAGCCGGGCGTGCGAGAGCAGTTCGACGATCAGCCCGAGCCGCCGCACGTCGAGTTCGGCGGCCTTGGCGACGCGCCGCAGCTCCCGCACGCCCAGGGCGCCCGAGCGCAGGATCGCCGCCGGGGTGGCACCGAGAACCCGTAGGACCGCGGTGGTGTGCCGGAGCAGTTCGATCGCCTCACCACCCGCGGCTGCCTCCACATCGGCGGAGGAGAAGCGCGAGTTGGCGGCAGTGGGCGTCGGGCGGCGCAGGTCGTCGGCGCGGATGGGTGCCTCACCGCGCAGCAACTGTCCCACCATCGGCGGCAGTTCGACGGTCTGCTCGTCGACCCGGGCCAGTAGGCCGAGCGCGATGAGCCGGGGGATGGGCCGCGCCGGGTCGGCGTCGTCGGCGGCGTCGCGGGTCCGGCCCAGCGCCGGGCCCCGCGAGAGGGTGCCGAGCAGCTCGGACTGGCTCTCGTCGACGCTGTCGAGGAGCCCACGGATGTCGTCGACGGAACGTCCGGCGAGCGGCCCGGTCAGCTGACGTGCCTTCCACGGCAGCGCCGAGGGGGTGTGCGCGCCGATCATCAATCGTTTCGGGCCGCCCCACAACAGCGCCCGGCGGTGCAGCATGTCGATCCGCTCCAGGACGTCTGTACGGTCGGCCCGCCTGCCCAGCGCCTTGACCACCGCGGTCGCGGCGACCGGCGACACGGCGCGGGCGCCGGTGGTGGGAGTGGCCAGCGCGATGATCTGTTCGAGCACCGCCACCGCCAGGACGTCGAGATCCTCGCCGGCGAGGGTGATCGAGGCGGCCGACAGCGCACGCTGTCCGAGCACCCCCGAACCCTGCGGCGGGGGCGCCGCCAGATCCGGCCGGGCCACGAACAGTGCGACGAGCTCGTCGTCGGATCGGGTGGCCAGATCCTCGGCCAGACCGATGTGCTGATCGTCGGCACTCATTCGGCCGATTCTACTGACACGGCCTCGGGGGGCTCATGGCAGAATGACCGTTGTGGCTCAGAACAAGCATGGCAAGAAGCAGTACATCGACAACGGCTGGCCGATCGACGACGAGGGCGGCCACCAGCACGCCGTCTCCGAGTTTGCCGCGAGCGTGCCCGGCGCGCTCTCACCGTTCGGCGATGTGACGTTCCCGCTGCCCGCGGAAGAACTGTCGTTCGTGCAGTCGCACACCGTCGTCAACAGCTGACCCGGCGACGGTGAACGACCCCGGGCACATGCCCCGCCTGTCACATATCGACGGGTCGGGTACCGCCCGCATGGTCGACGTCGGCGACAAGGCGACAACGCGCCGGCGCGCGGTGGCCGGTGGCACGTTCCGCACCACCGCGGAGGTCATCTCCCTGCTCGTCGACGGCGAACTGCCCAAAGGCGATGTGCTGGCGACGGCCCGGATCGCCGGGATCATGGCCGCCAAGCGCACCGACTCGCTGATTCCGTTGTGCCATCAGCTGTCCCTGTCGTCCGTCGACGTCGAGTTCACCATCGACACCGACTGCATCGCGGTTACCGCGACGGTGTCGACGTCGGGGCAGACGGGGGTGGAGATGGAGGCGCTGACCGCGGTGGCGGTCGCCGGACTCACCCTGCACGACATGGTCAAAGCGGTCGACCGATCCGCCCGGATGGACAACATTCGGCTTGTGTCGAAAACGGGGGGCAAGTCGGGGGACTGGTTCCGCGACGGCTCCTTGTAGGTATCCGATGAGCGCACATACCGGACAGTCCCGCCGCCTCGCACACGTGGTGGTCGCCTCCACCCGCGCCAGCCAGGGCCGCTACCGCGACAAGACCGGACCCCTCATCGAGGAATGGCTCACCGAACGCGGCTTCGACGTGGTCGAACGCACGGTCGTCGCCGACGGCGAGCCCGTCGGCGGGGCGATCCGCACCGCGATCTTCGAGCAGGCCGATCTGGTGGTCACCACCGGGGGGACCGGCCTGTCACCCACCGACCGCACCCCCGAACAGACGCGTGCGCTGCTCGACGCCGAGATCCCCGGTCTCGCTGACGCCATCCGGGCCGCCGGGACGCCGCAGGTCCCCACGGCTATGCTCTCGCGCGCGGTCGCGGGTATCGCCGGCCGCACTCTGGTGGTGAACCTGCCCGGCTCGACCGGCGGGGTGCGCGACGGACTGGCTGTACTGGCCACCGTCCTGGACCACGCGCTCGACCAGATCGCCGGAGGCGACCATTGATCCCGATCCGCACCGCGGTGTGTGAGGACCCCATCTGCCAGCGCGAACACGAGGACCACGTGACCGCGCTGTCCGGCGGTGCGGCCGGTGCGATCGTCGGATTCGGCGGCATCGTCCGCCACCACGACGGCGATCACGACGACGTGGTCGCGCTGTCGTATTCGGCGCACCCCAGCGCGCCGGGCGTCCTCGACCGGGTCGTCGCTGAGGTGACCGCCGGTGCGGGCGACGGCGTCCGGGCGGTGGCGGTGTCCCATCGCGTCGGAGACCTGGGTGTCGGCGACGTCGCCTTCGTGGTGGCCGTGGCCGCCGACCATCGGGGCGAGGCCTTCACGCTGTGCGCCGGGCTCGTCGACGAGGTGAAGGCGCGACTGCCGGTATGGAAGCATCAGCGCTTTGCCGACGGCACGGATGAATGGGTCGGCTCCGCCTGACACGCACGCGAACAGGCAGCCCCGGGCATGAATTGCGGGGACAGCAAGGCCTCCGCACGGAGTGGATCTACGTGCGGAGGCCTGTGAACGTGAACGCCGTGCGCCCTACTTGGGCAGCTGGTTCTCGTATTGGTTGAACAGGGCGATCTGCTCGGGGGTGAGTTCGAAGCCGGTCTTCTTGGCCGCGGCCCACATCTTGGTGAGATCGGGGTGCACGTTCAGCGACTGGAGGGCGTCGTCGAGGCGCTTTTCCACGTCGGTGGTGCTCTTGGCGAACGTATCGGTGATCTGCTTGACCTGCTCGGGTGCCTCGGGGACCGTGATCTTGGGCGCGGCCGGCGTGATCGTGGTGGACTCCGGAGCGCTGCGCGGGGTGGGGCCGGACAGAACGGTTCCGCAGACCGGCCAGGCGCCGGGGCCCTGGCCGGCGAGCACACGCTCGGCGACGACGATCTGCTGCTCGCGGGTGGCTTGGTTGGCGGTCGGGGCGAACTGGCCGCCTCCGTAGCCGGACCAGGTGCTGGGGCTGAACTGCAGGCCGCCGTGGTAGCCGTTACCGGTATCGATGGACCAGTTGCCGGTGGACTCACACTGAGCCACCTGGTCCCACTCGGAATCGGTGGCGGCGTTGGCCGACCCGGTCCCCAGCAGGGCTGCTCCGCCGCCGAGGACGGCGCCGGTGAGGGCGACCTTGGCAACTGTCCTGCTTGCGGTACTGTTTGTCTGCTTGCGATGACGTCCGGACATAGGTCTGTAAATTCCTCTCTCCACGCGCCTACGAAGTCAGCTGTCGGGTTCGAGCGAGAGGTTGCTCGGCCGGGTGTGGTGCACCCGGCTTGACCCCAAGGGCATCGGATCGCCGATGCCCGGTCTCGTGATGAGGGTGGGTCCCCCGTCCTCGCTCCTGAAGTGTCTTTTCACGTCCGGGGATGGAGCGAGGCTCGGCGCGACCGCCCGGACGTTATCGATTTGTTTCTTGGGGTGGATCGTTCGGAGGAACGAACGATTCGTAGACTACGGCTTTTACCGTCGGTAATCACCCTTGTCGGCAAAGTAATTTCATGCCGGATCAGGTGCCTTCGGGCGGGAAAAACGCGTCCGCCCTGCTCACGGCGTAATGGTTGACTTGTGGCCGTCTCGTTACCTGCCTGTTATGTGAGGAAGGTCACAGGGTGCTGGGTGGCTCAGCCGCCGGCAAACGGCGGCAGCACATCGATCGTCGTGCACTCGCCGACCCGGGCGGTGCGATCGCAGAACGCGATCTCATCGCGCAGGTACGAGCAACGGTCCAGCACCCGGAGCAGCTCGGCATCGCCCTGGGCGAGCAGGGCCTCCAACTCGCCGAGCGTGATCGCCGGGTCGATGTCGGCGATCGCCGACTCGGTGCCCGCCGCCGCCCGTGCGGCCGCGAAGAACCGCACCGTCACCCGCATCGCCTCAGCCGCCGATCGCCGACATCGGTCGCTCGGGCTGGTGGAAGTCCGGATCGTTGACGCCGTGGCCGCTCGCTTTGGCCCACGCGTTGCCCCGCCACGCGGCGGCGATCGCGGCGTCGACCTCACGTGCGGTACCGCCCCCGCGCAACACCGACCGCAGATCGGTCTCGGTGTTCGCGAACAGGCAGTTGCGCACCATCCCGTCCGCCGTCAGTCGGGTGCGGTCGCAATCGCCGCAGAACGGCCGGGTGATCGAGGCGATCACCCCGATCCGGGCCGGGCCGCCGTCGGCCGCCCGCCAACCCTCGACCACCCACGTGTCGGCCGGGGCACTGCCGCGTGGCCGCTCGTCGTCGAGCAGACCGAACTCGCCGCGCAATGTACGCAGGATGTCGTCGGCGGTCACCATCTGCGACCTGTCCCAGCGGTGGCCGGCGTCGAGCGGCATCTGTTCGATGACCCGCAGCTGATAGCCGTGGATGAGGCAGAACCGGGCCAACTGCGGCAACCGCGCCAGGTCCGAGCGATCCGGGATGACCGCGTTGACCTTGATGGTGCCGATTCCCGCCCGCCGGGCGGCGGCGAGTCCGCCGACGACGTCCGACAGCCGCGAGCGCCGGGTGACCTGGGCGAACCTGTCGGCGTCGACGGTGTCGAGCGACACATTGATCCGGTCCAGGCCGGCTGCGACGAGGCCGTCGGCGCGGTGCCCGAGGCCGAGGCCGTTGGTGGTCAGTGTGATCTCCGGGCGCGGGCGCATCGCGGCGACACCGGAGACGATCGTTTCCAGGTCGCGGCGCAGCAGCGGCTCGCCCCCGGTGAAGCGGACACCGCGGACCCCGAGGTCGCGGACGGCGACGGTGATCACCCGGACGAACTCGTCGGCCGTGAGCACCGCGTCGCCGGGCAGCCAGTCGAGCCCGTCGGCGGGCATGCAGTACGTGCACCGCAGATTGCACCTGTCGGTCACCGACACGCGCAGGTCGCGCACCACCCGCCCGTACCTGTCGATCAGCCCCGCGCCGGTCACGTGCGCCGGTGCCGCGCTCACCGGGGGTCGGCGGCGCATCGGCAGTCCGAGCGGGGTGATGGACATCGGGGCCCGCTAGGGCCCGGACGGCGCATCGACGGCCGCCCGCGAGACCAGAGTGCGGAAACCACTGGCGTGGAAGACGAGCGGTTCGACCGCCGGGTCGGCGTCGAGCTGGTTGATTCGCAGCAGAACCAGCGTGTGATCGCCGGCCGGGATCTCGTTGTAGAGCGAGCATGACAGGCTCGCCGCCGCACCCGGCACGAACACCGCCCCGGCCTCGGTGTGCAACGGTTCGATCGCGGCGAAACGCAGGTGCGCCGGGCCGGCGAGCTGGCGGCACAGCGCCGACTGATCACCGGCGAACACGCTCACGCCCACCTCGGACACACCGCGCAGCCGTGGCCAGGTGGTGGAGGTGTTCTGCACGCACAGCGAGACCAGCGGCGGTTCGAGCGACACGGTGGTGAATGCGCTCGCGGCCATGCCGACCAGTTCGTCGCCGATCCGGGCGCAGACGGCGACGACACCGGACGGGAAGCAACTGAACGCGCGCCGCAGGACATCGGAGTCGGCGGCGGGGGACAGGGTGGTCAGGTACGGGGTGTGTGTCATGGCTCGATCCTCACCGAATCCCGCGCCCCGACCGCAATGCAAAAATCAGACCGAGTACAAACCCGATCGGCGCACACATCGTCAGCAGGTAGACGAATGTCGGCGCGGTGTCGCCGTCGGTGACGAGCGGCGTCACGAACAGGACGATGATCGCGACCAGCCCGACCACGAAGAATCCGATCGCGGCGATGAGTCCGGCCGGTGCGCGGGTGGTGCGCTCGCTGCCCTCACTGTGCATATCTCCACGGTAGAACACCGGGCTAGCCCACGGAGAGCGCGCGGTACCCCGGGACAACGATATGGACGTGACGGCGGGTGTGCGCGCCCGCTAGACTGGGGACACCGATGCGCCCTGCTCGTCATCATGGAGTCGAATCTGTGATTGAGCGGGCGCATTTCAGTGTGTCCGAATTCCTCGGGCGCAGGTACGTTCCCGACACAGGTGAGGGTGAGCACAGTGCCTACCGGCAAGGTCAAATGGTACGACGCGGACAAGGGCTTCGGCTTCCTGTCGCAGGAGAGCGGCGAAGACGTCTACGTTCGCGCTGAGGCGCTCCCGGACGGGGTCGAGGCCCTCAAACCCGGGCAGAAGGTGGAGTTCGGGATGGCCGCGGGCCGCCGCGGTCCGCAGGCGCTGGCCGTCACCATTCTCGATCCCGCGCCCAGTGTCGCCCGCAACACCCGCGAGGCCGCCCGCAATCAGGCCCGCAAAGAGGCCAAGCGACACACCCCCGATGAACTGCACGGCATGGTCGCCGACCTGATCACCCTGCTGGAGGCCAAGGTACAGCCCGATCTGCGCAAGGGCCGGTACCCGGACCGCAAGACCGCGCAGCGCATCTCCGAGGTCGTGCGGGCCGTGGCCCGCGAACTCGAGGCCTGATCCCGGACATCGGGTTCACTCCCGGATGAGAGGGGCCCGTCTGCAGCGGTCGCTGCCGGCGGGCCCCTCGTCGCATCGGTTTTCTGTCGCATCGGTTCTCGGGCGTACCGTACGGGGTCTTCGTCGGTACCGGCTTTCCGGTACCCGTCTAAGGAGCTTCGCGCGAGCTCCGCCGGTTGTGTCGGCATACGTCGATTCGGTACGTCGACTATCGACCTAGTCGGAGTGGTCGCTGCCCGCCTTGTCGGTTCCGGTCTTTTCCCGGGGCCGGGTGTCGGCGGCGATGATGGCGCGGGCCACCGGCACACCGTCGGCGTCCAGACGGATCGAGGGCAGCTGGATCTCGATCGTGGTGAGGATGTAGTCGGGCCGTGAGTGCAGCACCATCGTGTACGTGCTGCCCGAGGTGCGGATGCCGCCGTCGCGGGCCGAACCGTGCGGGGTGAGGTATTCGGCGACGATGTTCCACGGGCGTTCGGCGATCGACGCCGGTACCGACAGCACCACCGATTCACCGACCTCGACCGGCACCCGCGGCACTTTCATGTCCTCCATGCGGGCCGGGGAGCAGTCGCTCAGGTCGACCGAACACCAGCGTGCCGGTTCGATGCGGGTCAGCGTGCCGCCGACGGCCAGTGCCACCTTCGGTGGGTGATCGTCCTCGTCGTGCCCGGCGAAACCGTCGGTGAGCAGGGCTACGGTGCCGCCGACCACCGACACGAAGGCCACGACCACGACGACGAAGATCACCAGTGCTTTGCGTTCGCCGCTGCGCAGCTGTCCGAATGTCACGTCCGGGGTCGTCCTCTTCTGTCGGCCTGCGGGGGATAGGGGGTGTCGCCCGGTCGGGGCACCCGGTCCGTCGGTGCGGTGCGGGGTGCCTGTGGTCGGGCGGGGGGCTGTGTACCGGCCGTGGGCTGCGAGCCGGCCGGGGGCCGGTGAATGGCTCCGGTAGGTGCAGCATAGTCGGGGCGGTTACCGCCGAAACCGGGGATCAGGGTCGACCCGCGGGTGGTGAGGATGGTCTGCACCGTTCCGATCGTCATCACCCCGGCGACCACGCCGAAACCGATCGACAGGGTGGTGGGCAGCAGCACGCCGAGCGCGGCGCCCAGGACCCAGCCGAACTGCAGGACGGTCTCGGACCGCCCGAACGCGGAAGCGCGGGACTGTTCGGGCAGGCCGTCCTGGATCGTCGAGTCGAGGCAGACCTTGCCGATGGCGCTCATCCCGGAGGCCACCAGGCCCGCCGCGACCGCGCCGAACAGGTTGCCGAAGAGGGCGGCGAGCAGAGCGATGGCGCAGCACGAGGTGGTCGCGATGACGATGATGCGCGGTGGACTTCGCAGTTCGACGCGGGTGCCCAGACCGTTGCCCAGCGCGTTGCCGACGCCCGCCGCGGCGCCGACCGCACCGACCGCCGCCAGCTGCATCAGACCGGACTGTTCGCCCTGGGCCTTGGCGTAGAAGGCGATGTAGAGCGTGAGGAATCCGGTGAGCACGCGAATGGTGGCGTTGCCCCACAGGCCGGCCACCACCACCCGGCCGAGGGGCTGCCGGATGGTCTGGGCGATCGCGCCGGCCATCTGTCTGCCCCGTGCCGAGACGCTGTCGGCGCCGTGCGCGAAGCGGACATCGTCGCGAGGAGGGGCGCTGGTGGCGGGTTCGCCGTGGTAGGAGAACGTCGTGGGCACCTCGCCCGTGGTCACCTCCACCCAGGCCGGGATACGCATGCAGTACACGGCGCCGGTGACGCCCAGG
Source organism: Gordonia pseudamarae (assembly GCF_025273675.1). NCBI lineage: Bacteria > Bacillati > Actinomycetota > Actinomycetes > Mycobacteriales > Gordoniaceae > Gordonia > Gordonia pseudamarae. The sequence continues at coordinate 1,192,229 of NZ_CP045809.1, forward strand.
ATGCACAGGAACACCAACGCGCCGGGCTGGTGCATCGGCAGCGCCTTGGACAGCAGTATTTCGAAGACGGCGGCGACGGCGCCGCCGGCGATCGTGCCGAAGATCAGTCCGAAGGTGGTCAGCCGGGAGTTGACGCGGGGCAGGTCGATCGCGGGTGGCACCACGCGCGGGGTGACGGCCGATTTGAGTACGCCGAACGATTTGGACAACACCATCATGCCGAGCGCGCACGGGTACAGCACCCACGGGTCGTAGTGCAATTGGCCGGCGTCGGCGTTCCAGTCGCTGTTGGTGATGATCAGCACCGCCAGCAGGGCCCGCAGCCCGAAGGTGCCGGCCATCGCGATGCGCCGGCCGCGTTGCAGGCGGTCCAGGACGGGCCCGATCAGCGGTGCGATCACGGCGAACGGTGCGATGGTCAACGCCAGGTAGAGGGCGACGCTGATCTTGGACTCACCGGTGGCGGCGGCGAAGAACAGTGTGTTGGCCAGTGCGACGGCCATCGCGGCGTCGACCGCGAAGTTGGTGATCACCGGGATGGTGAGCGCGGTCATGCCCGAGCGGTCGGCGCCGTCGGCAGTGGCCGCCTGGTACACCTTGTCGGCGATCAGCTTGGAGAAGTACCGGCCACGCATCGCCGCGACCCGCGTGACCGTCAGCTTCGAGGGCGTCGCGGCCTGGGCGGCCCCGGGCGCCTGCCCTGAGTCGATCCGGTCGGGGTCGATCCGGTCGGTCGGGCGGCCGTCGGGGTGGGTGTCGTGGGTTCCGCCGTGGCGGGGGGTCAGCGGCGACAGGTGCGGATTGTGCGTAGGCGGCGGCAGATACGCCTGGTCGGCAGGTCCACGGCTCCCGCCGGTGCGCGTGGACCGGCGCGGGTCGCGCCGCACCGGCTCGTCATGGCGGCCGCCCGAGGCGTGGCGGTCGGTTGCGTGGCGGTCGGTTGTATGACGTTCGGATCCATGACGGTCGGATCCATGACGGTCGGTTCCATGACGGTCGGGCGATGAGCCGTCGGGCGGATAGTTGACCGCGCCCGGATGCTCATCGAACGGCCTGGTCGGCGGCGTGGTCCGCGTCGGCGCCGGTTCGAACGAACCCGGGGGACGCGAGTCGGATGAACCCGGGGGACGCGAGGCGGTGCCACCCGACCCCGGGCCGCGCCGGGTCGGGCCCGACTCGTCGCGCCGGGGATGCAGCGGCCGGTTGCGTCGATTCACAGAGTCGATTGTTCCCTATCCGGCGACCGCTGTGGCGGAGCCGCACGGGTGATGTCGTCCGGCGCGGTAGCCGTGGGAGGGGCACAAGTGGAATACACACCCATCGGTATTGCACACTGGAACCGTGACTCTTCCAAGTAGTGGTGACCGGCTGCTCGATGCTGTTGCGCAGGCGCGGGAGGCGCTGGTCGATGACGGCGCACAGCCGGGCGCCCATCGGGGTGCCGTGGCCGAGGGCCCCTGGGCCGTCGCCCACTACTTCGAGGCCGACCTGGTCGGCTACCGCGGGTGGCAGTGGTGCGTGGTCCTGGCCGGTGCGCCGGGCTCCGACGAGATCACCGTCAGCGAGATCGTCCTGCTCCCCGGCGGTGATTCGCTGCTGGCCCCGGCCTGGGTGCCGTGGAACGAGAGGGTCGTCGCCGGCGATCTGACGCCCGGCGATCTGCTGGGCGCCGAGCCCGACGACGTGCGGCTGGTGCCCGGTCAGGTCGACACCGGTGACGAGTTCCGCACCGAGAGCGAACAGACCGATCCCGACGACGTGGCGCAGGCCATCGGCGAGTTGGGCCTCGGCCGGCGCAGGCTCTTGAGCCGTGAGGGCCGTGACGATGCGGCGCAGCGTTGGTACGACGGCGAGTTCGGCCCGACGGCGGCGATGGCGCTGGCGGCCAAACACTCGTGCTGTTCGTGTGGTTTCTATGTTCCGCTCTCGGGCGCGTTGCGCGCGGGATTCGGGGCGTGCGCGAACGAGTACTCGGCCGACGGCCGAGTGGTGTCGGCCGAGTACGGATGCGGTGCGCACTCGGATGTGCCCGCGCCGCACGGTGGCGGATCGCCGGCGTTCGAGGCCTACGACGACGGCGCGGTGGAGATCGTGTCCACCGCGGTGCGTCAGGCGGCCATCGAGCAGACGCCCGTCCGCGTTTCCGCGGAGTGACCTCCGGCCTGGATCCCTTTGCCACCGCAGGGCTGCGAGCGGCGATAGCCGAGTCGTGGCGGTTGTCGCAGACGCGGCTGCTGGAGGACTGCGCCGCCGAGTCGGACCTGGTGTCGGTGGGCTATCGGGACCGGCTGTTCACCGAGCTCGCCGCCAACGGCGCCGATGCCGCCGCGGCGGCGGGGGTGCCCGGTACCGTGGCGGTCTGGGTGACGGGCCGCGAATTACATGTGGCCAACACCGGTGCGCCGCTGAGCGCGGCGGGGGTGCGTTCGCTGACCGCACTGCGGGTGTCGGCCAAGGCCGGGCACCGGCCCGGCGCAAGGGACATCGGCGCAAGGGACATCGGCGCAAGGGACATCGGCGCAGCGGCGACGGACGCGGCGGACATCGGCCCAGTGGAGGCCGGCGTAGGGGGAGACGATGAGACTCCGCCGGCCGTCGGCCGGTTCGGGGTCGGATTCACCGCCACCGCCACGATCGCCGACACCGTCGAGATCCGGTCTCGCTCGGGTTCGGTGTTGTTCGACCGCGCACGCACCTGGGCTGAGATCGAGACGATCGGCGTGGCCGGCGCGCTGACGGCCCGGCAGGTGCCGTTACTGCGACTGGTGTGGGAGTCATCGCGGGGCCCGGCCGACGGTTTCGACACCGAGATCGTGCTCACGGTCCGGGCCGGCATCGACCTGGACGGGTTGCTCGTCGGCATGATCGCGGAAGCGCCCGATCTGCTGCTCGAACTTACGGCCCTGTCCGAGATCGATATTGCGGGAACACGATTCGTCATCCACAGACGCCCGCACCCGGAGGTGCCCGATGTCGGGACGGCGATCGTACGCGGGGGCGGCGCGGGTGAACGCGCCTGGCTGGTCGCTCATGGGCGCTCCGCGTCGTGGCTGGTCGAGACCGACGCCACCGGCGCGCCCGTCGTCGCCGGGTCCGATGTGCTGCGGGCGCCGACGCCCACCGACATCGAATTGTCGTTGCCGGCACGCTGTATCACCACCTTGGCGTTGACCCCCGATCGTCGCCGTGTGCACCCCGATGCCGACCTGTCGGGCGTGGCCGACGGTTATCTGTCGCTGATGCTGGCATTGGCCCCGGCGTCGCGACCGGCACTGATTCCACGAATAGGTCTGGCGCGCAACGACATTGATGCCGCAATCACCGCCGCGGTACTGGCGGAGGTCACGGACGGCCGGTGGCTGCCCACCGTCGCCGACGGCGATGTGGTGCCCGGACGGGCCGTGCTCTTCGCCGATCTGACCGCACCGCTCGCCGATGCGCTCGGCGATCTCGTCGGCGGCCTTGTCTGCGTGGAGGTCTCGTCGCCGACCTGGCTGCCGGTCCTGCGGGCGGTGGGTGTGGACGAGATCGGCCTGGCCGGGATCGCTGACCGTCTCGCGGGTGCCGACCGGCCGCCGCGGTGGTGGTGGAAGCTCTACGATGCGTTGTCGCCGTTGGTGTTCGGACCGATCGAGGTGGAGGCGCTCGGCGCGTTGCCCGTACCCCGGACCGACGGCCGACTCAACTTCGGTGCGCGGGGCCTGCTCATCCCCCGGATACCGGGTACCCGGGCCTGCTGGATCACCGGGCCGGACCCGGAGGTGGTGCATCCGCTGCTCGAACGTCTTGGTGCGCAGGTCATCTCCACCGAGGAGGTGATCGCGTTGCCGGAATTGCGGGCCGCTGTCGTGGCCCGCGCCGACGACCCGTACGCCGGTGATCCGCACGAGGGCGACCCGTACGAGGGTGATGCCGTCGGCGCCGACACCGCGACCCTCGTGCAGGACGTGCTGAGTCTGCTCGCCGCCGATCCGGACATGGCCGTCCCCGAATGGCTGTCGGTTCTCCCGCTGCCGGACGAGGACGGCGAATGGGTGTGCGCCGACGAACTGCTGCTGCCCGGCAGTCCGCTCGCACAGGTCCTCGACGACCAATCCCCTTTCGGCACGGTCGATCCGGCGTTCGTGGCCGAGCACGGTGTGGCGACGCTGCGTCGGCTGGGAGCGGGCTGGGGCTTCCTCACGGTCGTCGACGACATGCCGGTGGCCGCCGACCACGACCTGCCCGACGAGGAACTCTGGTGGGACACCCGCCCCGAGCCGCCGCGGACGCTGCGGGCGGTCCGTGACCTCGATCTGGTGGACCCCGACCGCTGGCCGGCCGCGCTGAGCCTGCTGGCCACCGACGAACGCACCGCGCCGCTGATCGCCGACCGGGACGGCTACACCGCATGGTGGTTGCGTCGGCACGCCCGCATCGGCGGTCGCCGGCTGGGCGACTACCGGGCTCCCGACGACCCGCGGCTGGCCGGGGTGCTCGATCCGCTGGAGCATCCGCACGCCGATCTCCTGGCACCCGCCCTGGGCGGGATCGTCGAATCGGTGCGCGACGCTCAGCTCGTGCTCGACCGGCTCGCCGACCCGGACCGGGTGATCAGTCCCGGTGCGGCGGTGCGCGCCCACGGTGCGCTCGTGGCGGCCTGCGTGGCCGGCACCGTCACCGTCGACGACCTCGCCGTCCCGGAGGCGGTACGGCGGATGGACGGGTCGGCCGGCCGCCGTGCGGTGGTGTTGGACCGTCCGTGGCTGGTCGGGGTGATCGCGCCGTCGGAGGCGGTGATCGCCGGTCTGCCGGTGGACCCCGGGGCCGCCGCGCTGCTCGCGGACATCCTGGATGTGGGTCTGGCCTCGGAGCAGGTACGAATGGAGGTCGTCGACGAGGGGACCGCCGCCACCTGGGACGACGCCGTGGCCGTGGCCTTCGCCGCCGACGGCGGCCATGAACCAGGGCACGGTGAGGTACGGGTGCACGATAGGCTGCGGGTACGTGGCACCGGTGAGGTGCGTGAGGTGCGCTGGTGGGTCGACGACCGCGGCATCACGCACCTGAACGCGGACCGGACCGCGCGGTGACCTCGATGACGATCGACCACGAGATCACCAACTGGGTGGTCGACCACCGCACCGGCTTCGGCGACCGGATCGTGCCTCTGATCACCCATCTGGGGTCCACACCGGTGCTCACCGCGGTGGCCGTCGCCGTCACCGTCCTCGCGCTGATGCGCGGCCGGCCGGTGGAGGCGGTGATGATGGGCGGAGGGTCCGCTGTCGGCCTGGGTCTGATGATCGCCCTCAAACACACCTTCGGCCGGCAGCGCCCGCCCGATGTGACCAAACTGGTCGCCATCGACAGTTTCTCGTTCCCGTCGGGGCATTCGATGATGAGCGCGGTGGTCTACGGCCTGGCGGCGTTCGCGCTGGTACCGGTGTGGGCGTGGCTGCGCGGTCACCTCGCGGTGCTGTGGCTGGTGCCGGCGCTGGTGCTGGTGATCGGCGCCACCCGCGTCTACCTCGGGGTGCACTGGGCCACCGACGTGGTCGCCGGATGGCTGCTCGGCACGTTATGGGTGCTGGTGTGCGTGGCGGTGGCGCGTTCGGTGGGTCGCCGCCGCGCCCGCGGGCCGGTCGATCAGTTCAGGCCGACCTGAGCGCCCTTGGCGCCGCGTCGCACCGCTCCACGCTGCACCAGCACGATGACGGTGCCGAGCGCCCCCACCGCCAGCCCCACCCAGCACACGGTCAACGCGCGGTCGGGGCCCACCCCGGTGACGGCCACCACGACGGTCGCCACGAGCCAGGCCGCCATACCCGCGACGATCACCGGCCCGGGTGCGCGCAGCGCGGCGGGCAGTTCCGGGATGCGAGGGTTCGGTTGGGCCGGCTCCGTCTCGACGACTGAGTGAGTGGGGAGCTTGCGACCCCGAGGGAGGGAGGAAGACGGGGCCTCGGGGGCCGACCGGGGCCCGACCATCGGATTCTGAGGGTTCGGTTGGCCCGGCTCCGTCTGGACGACTGAGTGAGTGGGGAGCTTGCGACCCCGAGGGAGGGAGGAAGACGGAGCCTCGGGGGCCGACCGGGGCCCGACCATCGGATTCGGGGTGCTCCCGGACTCGGTGAACTCCGGGGACTGGGATGCGTCGGACATACGATCAGGGTAGCTTTCTGCTGTGGCCGAACCATCCGTACACGATGACTCCGGGCAAGATCCCTCTGGGCCAGATCCCTCTGGGCCAGATCTTTCCGGGCAAGTCCGGTCGGGGACCGGAGCGCTCAACCGCTATTTCAAGATCAGCGAACGGGGCTCGACGCTGAGCCGCGAAGTGCGCGGCGGTCTGGTCACCTTCTTCACGATGGCCTACATCGTGGTGCTCAACCCGATCATCCTGGGCGGTGAGCACAACACCGACGCCGACGGCCACTTCCTGCAACTCGATCAGGTCGCCGCGGTCACCGCGCTGGTCGCCGGTGTGATGTCGATTCTGTTCGGGGTTATCGCGAACTATCCGTTCGCACTCGCCGCCGGGCTCGGGATCAACAGTCTGCTGGCGGTGACGATCGCGCCGCAGATGTCGTGGCCGGCGGCGATGGGGCTGGTGGTCATCGACGGCATCATCATCGTGGTGCTGGCGGCCACGGGCTTTCGCACCGCGGTGTTCAATGCGGTACCCGCCGAACTCAAGGCCGCGATCGCGGCGGGCATCGGCTGCTTCATCGCATTTGTCGGATTGGTGGATGCCGGATTCGTTCATCGAATTCCCGACGCCGCCAATACCACGGTCCCGGTGCAATTGGGCGCAGAGGGAAATTCCATCTCGACGGTGCCGACGCTCATCTTTGTTGTCGGTGTGCTGCTGATGGCGGCTCTGGTGGTGTGGCGCGTTCCCGGCGGACTCCTGCTCGGAATCGTCATCATGACAGTCGTCTCGGTCATTCTCGAGTCGATTTTCCATTTCGGGTCCGGCGCCACCGAGAAGGGCGGCTGGAGCCTGTCGGTGCCGGACCTGCCGGACGGTGTCGGCGGTCTGCCCGATCTGAGTCTGGTGGGCGAGGTTGACATTTTCGGGGCGTTCAGCCAGATCTCGGTGTTCGCCGCCTGTGTGCTGGTGTTTGCTCTGGTGCTGTCGAATTTCTTCGATGCGATGGGCACGATGACCGGGCTGGGACGGGAAGCCGGCGTGGCCGACAAGGACGGGAACCTGCCGGGCATCGGCCGCGCGCTGATCGTGGAGGGTTCGGGAGCGGTCATCGGCGGCGCGGCCTCGTCGTCGTCGAATACGGTGTTCGTAGAGTCGGCCTCGGGCATCGCCGAGGGCGCGCGGACCGGCTTCGCCAACGTGGTCACCGGATTGCTGTTTCTGGCGGCGATGTTCCTGACGCCGCTCTACAGCATTATTCCGCTGGAGGCGGTGGCGCCGTCTCTCGTCGTGGTGGGTGCGATGATGATTGCACAGGTACGCAATATCGACTTCACCCGTTTCGATATCGCGTTGCCGTCGTTTCTCACCATCGTCACGATGCCGTTCACCTATTCGATTGCCAATGGAATCGGGGTCGGGTTCATCAGCTGGGTGGTGCTCGCGGCCGCGTCGGGTAAGGCACGGACGGTGCACCCGTTGCTCTGGCTGGTCGCCGCGGTGTTCGTGCTTTACTTTGTACGCGAACCAATCTCAAATCTGTTCGGTTAGCAATACCCCGTATGGGCTACAACTACGAGGCGTGCCGTAGGGTCATTGGTCCCATTTCCGGACTAGTGGTCGTCAGGGTCTGTTCTTTGATACTTTGCATCGACATTGTCGATTAGTCTGTGAGCGTGAACGAGAATTACGACGCAGACCGGTTGCCGGGCGACTTGTCTCTGGTGGTAGTCCGGCTGGCTCGTCGCCTGCGTGGCCGCCGGGGAACCAAGTCCGTTTCCCTGACTCAGCTGTCGGCGCTGAACACCCTGCACCACGAAGGCCCGATGACGCCGGGCGCGCTGGCCATGGCCGAGCGTGTCCAACCGCCGTCGATGACGAGGGTGATCGCCTCGCTCACCGAACTCGGTATGGTGCGACGCGAACCGCACCCCACCGATGGGCGGCAGGCGATCGTGACGCTCGCCGAGCGTGGGATCGACGCGATCTCCGCGGAGCTGGCCGCCCGCGAGGAGTGGCTCAGCCGTCGGCTGGCCGAACTCACCCCCGACGAGCGGGAGACCTTGGAGAAGGTCGTGGGCATCATGGACAAGATCATCCGCGGCGACGACGACGTCGACGAGATCGCCCCCGACTCGGCAATGGGTACCGTCGGCGGCCGCGGTTATCGCCTGACACGCACCGCCTGAAACTGACACGCACCGCCCGAAACGCACCGGCTGACAGCCACCGGCCGATCAGAAGTACGTACCCGCGAACGGAGCCCGGTCGGTGGCCCATGCCCGATCGAGTGCCGCGGTGATATCGGGTCCGGCCGTCCACAGCCTTCCGGCGGCCGCCGTCATCGATGGGGTGAAAGCCCCCAGGTAGAGCGATGCCAGAACTGAGATATCCAGACGCACAACGGGTTCGGCGCTGGATGCGGAGACCTGCGCCACGCCGTCGCTCACCTGCAGGCGGAATGTGCCGCCGCGGTCCCGGGACCGGTCCTCGACGTCGATCACCACGTCGAGGTCACCCCGGTAGCCGCGCATCGTGAGCGCGGCCGGAACGTCGAGGATCCGTAGCCACAGCTTGTCGTCGCGACCGGTGACGTCCACCGACCGCATGTCGGTCACCGCCAGCGGCAGCGGGTCGTCGGTGGGCACGTCCACACTCACGGTGGTCACCAGGTCGAGGTTGAGCAGGACCCGCCACAGCTCGCGATGTGCCTCGTCGGTGGTCGCGAAGAACTCGTCGACCTCGGCGCGGGCGGCGTAGGCGCCGCTGTTCTCGGTGTTCTCGGGTTCGTCGATGGTCCGATAGTGCGCATAGCCGTCCCGGTGCAGCAGATAGTGCCCGGCCGATCGGTGCGGCGCGGACTCCGCATCATACCCGCGCACCAGGGTCCGCCAGTGTGGCTCGTCGCGGTGGACCGCGCCCGGTCGTGTTGATGTCCACCGATCATGCAGAGCGGGTAGAATTTTCATCACATCCGCGGCTGCGGCGAAGGTGACCGTCGCGGCGCCGGATGAGTCTTGCTCGGCCCGCAGATGGGCTTTGTCGAGAGTGATCGTGTACTTGTCGGCGAGGCAGGCCGGGCCGAAGCCGAAGCGCTCGTAGATCGTCGCCTCCGTCGCGGTGAGAATCGCGAACGGAAAGTTCTCGGCCTCCCACTGATCGAACAGATCGCTCATCATCGCCCGCAGGACGCCCCGGCGACGATGGGTCGCGGCGACCGACACCCAGGACAGGCCCGCGGCCCGGGCGACGGGTGCGGGTGTGCCGGGCACCGTGATCCGCATCCGGTAGAAGGCCGCGACACCGGCCAGCGACTGGCCGGTGGTGATCCCCGGATCACGGACCACCACCACATCGCCGTCGCCGAACATCGCCCGGGCCTTCGCCTGCTCGGCCGCGGGCGGCGGTCCCGGTTGCAGAAACGCCCGCGCGTCGTTGACGAAGATGTCCGGCCAGTCGCTCTCGGTGGCCCGGTGGAGTTCCAAGCGAAATGCCGATGTGCTCATCGCCCTACGATGTCACAGTACGTCAGGCCGTTTGGCAGACTTGGGCATGTGTCGACCCCAGAAGTAGCCCCCGAGGCGCCAGACCCCGAGGTGACAGGACCTGAAGTGACAGGACCTGAAGTGACAGGGCGGGGGCCCGTCCATGAGGGACTGTCGGTGACCGTCATCGACGTCGATGACCCCGACGACGCGCGCGTGGACGACTTCCGTGACCTCAACTCGGTCGATCGCCGGCCCGATCTGCCCGCCTTACCCGGCGGACGCGTCGGCAAAGGCCTGGTCATCGCCGAGGGTGTGCTGGTGGCTCAGCGGATGATCGCATCCCGGTTCGCGCCGCACGCCTTCCTCGGCGTCGACAAGCGGCTCCGCGAACTGGCCGGCGATCTGCGCGGGACAGAACTCGCCGGTGTGCCCTTCTACCGCGCGAGCGCCGACGTGATGGCCCAGGTCGTCGGGTTCCATCTGAACCGCGGGGTGCTTGCCGTGGCTCGCAGGCCACAGCGCCTCGCGCTGTCCGACGTGCTGGCCGGTGCGCGCACCGTCGCGGTCCTCGAAGGGGTCAACGACCACGAGAACATCGGCAGCATCTTCCGCAACGCGGCCGGGCTCGGTATCGACGCGGTGCTTTTTGGCGCAGGCTGCGCCGACCCGCTGTACCGGCGTTGCGTGCGGGTGTCGATGGGGCATGCGCTGCTGGTGCCTTCCGCCGCCTTCGACGATTGGCCGGACGGGCTGGATATATTGCACGACAACGGATTTCAGACAGTATCGCTGACGCCCGAAGTGTCGTCGCCGGCACTGGCGCAAGCGCTGACCGACCCGGTGACCGAGGCGCCGAGAGAGAAGGTCGCGTTCCTGGTGGGCGCGGAGGGGCCCGGACTGACCAGGGCGGTTATGCGGGCGAGCCATGTGCGCGCACGCATTCCGATGTCACGCGGCACCGATTCGCTCAACGTGGCAACCGCCGCCGCGATCGCCTTCTACGAACGGGCGCGGACACTGTGACCCCGCGCCCGCCGGGTCAGGCCGAGGCCACACCGTGGGGTCTGGGTGTGCTCGTCACCGTTGTGCTGGCCGTGTTCAGCGCATGCCTGCTGGTGGGGATCAACGACCTGCTCGGTGACATCCGATGGTGGCTCGGCTGGCTCGCAATGGCGATTGTCGCCTGCGGAATCGCCTGGACGCTATGGGATCTGCGGATGCTTCCGGTGTGGCGCTGGCTGGTGGGCGGTAGCTACGTCGGAATGCTGTCCGGGCTCGGATCCGGAGTGGTGCTCACCTTCATACCGCACTGAATATATGCGCCGGGCCTCGGTCTGTGGGCCCTCACATCCCCGTTCTTCCTCCGTCGTTCGCGCGGGCTCCTTCGTCGCCCGGCTCACTCCGTCGTCCAGAACGGGGCGGGCCCACACACCGAACCCGGCTGAATATATGCGCCGGGCCTCGGTCTGTGGGCCCGCACATCCCCGTTCTTCCTCCGTCGAACCCGTCTATAGCCCGAAGTACCGCCTGAGACGCCGAAGGAAGCGACCTTTCGGTTTTCCTTTGCCCGCCGGTGGAGTTGCCGGAGCCTCCGGGAACTGGTCGGGGGGCGCGGGTTGCGGCGTCGCCACGGTCCTGGCAACCATATGATCGGCAGCGGTGACCACATGATCGGCAGCGGCGACGTAACCGGCGGGGTGCACCCGGAAACCCGTGACCGGGATGGTCGCCGGATCAGTGTCGGTATCGGCGAGGGGATGGGTGAACCGGAATCCGAGCCAGTCGCGGTTGGCTTGCTCGGCCAGCTCCTGCGGATGAAACGGCAGCGCCATCAGCTCCGGCTGCGCGCCCGGCGCGTAATAGATCGGGCACTCGCCCGCCCAGAACGGACGCTCGAAGACGAACGGAATGCCCTCGTCCTCGTAGATGGTCACCGGGTTGGCCGAGAATGCGCGGCGCAATGTGCCTGCCTCCCACCGTGCGAACGCGCCCAGCGCGGTGCCGGGATCGGTGTGCAGCAGTGTCACCACATGGCTGGTGCGGACCGCCATGATCGTCTTGGTCAGGGTCGACGGCCGGGCGGTGACGAAGAGCGGACACACCACCACCGCCAGTCCGCCGTACGATCCGACATACACGATCGAATCAGGATCGGAGTCGGCGTCGACGGCGGCAGTCGCGGTCGCCAGGTCGGTGTCGACGGCGGGAACGAGCACCTTGTCGCCGTAGATCGGCTGGATGAGTGTGCGGGCGTCATCGGGACTGTTGATGAGGCCTTCGCGGATGCGGACCGTGGCATCGGGTGTGTCGATGAACCAGACGGCTGTGGCGCGGGCGGACACGGGTCAGCTGTGCCCGTTGCCACGGACGCCGAGCAGGACGTCCTCCCAGGCGGGAACCGGCGGGGTGCGGGTTTTGCGTCGCGGCTTCACTTGTGCGTCGTCACCATGTTCATCGTGGGAGGCTTCCTCGTGGTCTCCGGTGCGGGGGATGCCAGGGGCGGTCGGCGTCTGCCCGTCAGGGCTCCGGTCGGCCACGGGGGCGTCGTCGGACCGGCCGAGCGTGCGCCCGCGCGTGATCGGGGTGGGTGCGGCCGCACGCCGATCATCGGTGTCCGACTCGTCGCGGTACCCACTGTCCGACGGTTCGGTGCCGCTCGGCCCATAGCGCACGGTGACCGCCGGTGCCCCGGTCTCGCCGGCGTCGTACGTGTCCGCCTCGTACTCACCCGCGCCGTATTCGTTTGCGTCGGGCCGCGCAACCGGGAACCCGGTGGCGGATTCGGGAGTAGGACGCACCGGCTGGGCGTGATCGGCGACGGTGGCCGACACCAACTCCGGCGCGGCCGGTTGCTCGAACGCCACCGGCGCCAGCCTGCGCCTGGGCTCGATCAGCTCGGGGTGGGTGATCTCGTAGGCCAACTCGTCGAGTGGATCGGTGAGGCCACCGTGTGAGCCGGGCCGGTACCGCCAGTGCGCGTAGCAGTCGCTGTGCCCGACGACCCACATGAGCTGGATGACCCAGTCGCCGTCGTCGCCCTTCCACGCGTCCCAGTCGACTTCGGCGTGGTTGTCACCGAACGCGCCGAACGCTTCGGTGACCGTTTCGGCGAGGGTGTACGCCGACGGGCCGTCCTCACGCAGCGGGTGCGAGAGCGCCGCCAGCTCGGTGGCCCGCTGACGTTCGAGCAGTACCGGGTGTGCGAAACGTTCGATCCGCTCCATCGTCACACCCGCGATCGCAGCCACCTCGGCGACGCTCGCACCGCCCCGGATACGGGCCTGGATCTCTCGGGGCCGCAGCGAACTCTCCATCTCGATCTGGATCTGGCCCAGTCGCGAGATGTCGCCGCGCGCGGCGGCACGCAGTCGCTCGTCGGCGGCGATGACGAAACGTTCGGCGGTCTCAGGGTCCTGGCAGATGACACGCTTACCGTCGGTATCGACACCGACGACGCGGAGTTCACGCATCTGCTCCTCCTCTGTGACCTAGAGTACGGGGACCTTGAGTACGGGCATCGGGCCCAAGCCTAGATCAGACCGGTGGTCCCGGTACCCGATGACACGCACAAACCCCCATTTGCGCACACACCCGAAGGCATGTGATGGCAGTGATAGGTGATGCTACAGGCACCGGGGTGCACCGGTGTCGGAGAATCCGTCGTCGTCAGAGCTTGCCGACGACGTGGTCGATGCACCGGGTCAGTGCGGTGATGTCGTCGGGCTCGATCGCCGGGAACATGCCGATGCGCAACTGGTTGCGGCCCAGCTTGCGGTACGGCTCGGTGTCGACCACGCCGTTGGCCCGCAGTGCCTTGGCGACGGCCGCGGCGTCGACGTCGTCGGAGAAGTCGATGGTGCCCACGACCTGGCTGCGCAGTGCCGGATCGGTCACGAACGGGGTGGCGAACTCGCTGGCCTCGGCCCAGTCGTAGAGGCGCTTGCTGGAGTCGGCGGTACGCGAGACGCACCAATCCAGACCGCCGTTGCCCAGCATCCACTCGATCTGGTTGCGGAAGAGCAGCAGCGAGGCCAGGGCCGGGGTGTTGTAGGTCTGGTTCTTGGAACTGTTGTCCACCGCGGTGGGCAGCGACAGGAACTCGGGCACCCAGCGGTCGGTGTGCGCGATCCTGTCGATGCGTTCGAGCGCCTTCGGGCTCATCAGCGCCACCCAGATACCGCCGTCGGCGGCGAAGCACTTCTGCGGGGCGAAGTAGTAGACGTCGGTGTCGACGACGTTCACCGGCAGACCGCCGGCGCCCGATGTCGCGTCGATGGCCACGAGTGCGTCCTCGGAGCCCGACGGACGCACCACGGGCACGGCAACACCGGTGGACGTCTCGTTGTGGGCCCAGCCGATCAGGTCGACGCCGCCGAAGTCGTCGGAGGTCAGCGCGGCCGGGTCGGGCGCGGTGCCGGGGTCGGTGGAGATCACCGCGGGGGAGTCCAGGAACGGCGCCTTTTTGGACACCGTGGCGAACTTGGAGCTGAACTCGCCGTAGGTCAGGTGCAGGGAGCGGCGCTCGATGAGGCCGAACGCGGCGGCGTCCCAGAACGCCGTGGTGCCGCCGTTCGAGAGCACCACCTCGTAGCCCTCAGGCAGCGAGAACAGCTGTGTCAGGCCCTCGCGGATCGCGCCCACCACGTTTTTCACCGGGGCCTGCCGGTGGCTGGTGCCGAACACCGACGACCCCGTGTCGACGAGGTACTGCAGCTGCTCGGGGCGGACCTTGGACGGTCCGCAACCGAACCGGCCGTCGGACGGCAACAGGTCGTTGGGGATGGTGATGGGCGCGGACGCGGTTTCGCTCATGGGCGCAAAGTTTACCGGTGTGGCCGGGACCACTGGCAGAAGTGGTCCCCGGTGTCCACAACCGGAAGATGCGCGCCGGCCGCGAACAGACTTATGGGTTCGGCATCTGGATGGGGTGGGTGCCGCGCGGACAGATCAGCGGTCCGCCCAGCCGTCGACATCCTCGGGGCGCCGCGGGCCGGGGCCGGTGTAGACGGCGGCGGGGCGCACCAGTTTGCCGAGTTGTTTCTGTTCGAGAATGTGTGCACACCACCCGGCGGTGCGTCCGCAGGTGAACATCGCGGGCATCATATGGGTGGGTACCTCGGCGAAGTCGAGGATGACCGCGGCCCAGAACTCGACGTTGGTCTCGATGGCACGGTCGGGGCGGCGTTCGCGGAGTTCGGTGAGCGCGGCCAGTTCGAGGGCGGCCGCCACCTCGTACCGGGGGACGCCGAGTTCGCGTGCGGTGCGGCGCAATACGCGGGCGCGGGGATCCTCGGCCCGGTACACCCGGTGCCCGAATCCCATCAGTTTCTCCTTGCGGTCGAGAATGCCTTTCACCAGTGTGCGGGCGTCACCGGTGCGTTCGACTTCCTCGATCATCGGCAGCACGCGGGCGGGCGCGCCGCCGTGCAGCGGCCCCGACATCGCACCGATCGCCCCCGACAGCGACGCCGCGACATCGGCGCCGGTGGAGGCGATGACGCGCGCGGTGAACGTGGAGGCGTTGAGACCGTGCTCGGCGGCGCTGACCCAGTAGGCGTCGATGGCCGCGACATGCCTGGGGTCGGGTTCGCCCTGCCACCGCGTCATGAAGCGGGAGGTGACGGTGGGGCAGTCGTCGATGATGTGCTGCGGTACCGCAGGCTGATAGATGCCCCGCGCCGACTGCGCCACATACGAGAGCGCCATCACCGATGCGCGGGCCAGGTTGTCGCGGGCGGTGCCGTCGTCGATGTCCAGGAGCGGGCGATATCCCCAGATCGGGGCCAGCATCGCCAACGCGGCCTGCACGTCGACCCGGACGTCGCCGGTGTGGATGGGCAGCGGGAACGGTTCGGCCGGCGGCAGCCCGTCACCGAAACGGCCGTCGACGAGCAATGCCCACACGTCGGAGAAGGTGACCTCGTTCTCCACCAGGTCCTCGATGTCGACGCCCCGGTACCGGAGATTGCCGCCGTCCTTGTCGGGTTCGGCGATGTCGGTGGTGAAGGCGACGACGCCTTCGAGTCCGGCGGAGAATCCCTCGGGGACGTATCCGGGCATCGGCCCTCACCTCTTCGCGTCGTTCTCGATCATCGACGCCTGCGCGCCGGGCCGCGGTGTGCGGGCCTGTCCTGTCCGCCGGGGCTGGGGCGGACGCTCACCTGACCAAGACTGTAGTCAGGTCCACCGCCCGGATGTTCGCGGACCGGCGGAGTAACCTGCCACTACGTGAACGATGATCTTCCCGGCACCCGCCGGTACCGTGTCGACCTGCCCAGCCTGCGGGCCGGGTACGGGAACATCCACCCGTCCACCGTCGGGGAAGGGGACCGGGCCGCCGGTGCCGACGGGGTCGGCGAGAACCTCGACCCGAGCTGGCTGCACGGAGATCCGCCGTGGCTCGAGCTGTTCGAGGTGTGGTTGCGCGAGGCGCTCGACGCGCGGATCGCCGAACCCAACGCGATGGTGCTCGGCACGGTCGACGCCGCAGGTCTGCCCGTCACCCGTACAGTGCTGTGCAAGGGCGCCGACGCCGACGGCATCACCTTCTTCACCAACTACGACTCGGACAAGGGCCGTGACCTGGCCGTCCATCCGTACGCGTCGGTCACCTTCCCGTGGATCGCGCTGGAGCGGCAGGTGCATGTCCGGGGCCCGGTGGTCAAGGTCAGTGCCGCCGAAACGGCCGAGTACTGGACGAAACGGCCCCGCGGATCGCAGTTGTCGGCGGCGGCGTCGGACCAGTCGCAGCCTATCGGCAGCCGCCTCGAACTGGAGGCCAAGGCCGCCGAGGTGGCCCACCGATTCGGCGGATTCGATTCGGGCCCAGCGGTTCCCGTGCCCGACAACTGGGGTGGCTACCGGATCACGCCGCAGGTCGTCGAGTTCTGGCAGGGCCGGGCCAACCGGTTGCACAACCGGGTCCGGCTGATCCTGGGTGAGGACGGCTGGCACGCGCGACGATTGCAGCCCTGAGGGTGCCGGGGTTTCTGGCCGACACCGCACCGCTGCGGAATCCCGACTTCCGGCGGCTGTGGCTGGCGAATATCGTCACGGTGGTCGGCGCCCAGCTGACCATCGTCGCGGTACCCGCGCAGATCTACCTGATCACCGGTAGTTCGGCCTATGTCGGTCTGACGGGTGTGTTCGGTCTGGTTCCGCTGGTGGTGTTCGGTCTGTGGGGCGGCGCGCTCGCCGACGCGATGGACCGGCGGACACTGCTGGTGTGCACCACCGCCGGTCTCATCGGATGCAGCGCGCTGTTCTGGGCGCAGGCCGCCACCGGCGTCGACAACGTGTGGGTGATCCTGTCACTGTTCGCGGTGCAGCAGGCGTTCTTCGCGGTCAACCAGCCGACCCGCACCGCGATCCTGCCCCGACTGTTGCCCGCGCGGGAGTTGCCCGCCGCGCTGAGTCTGTCGATGACGGTCACCCAGGCCGGTGCCATCGCGGGACCGCTGGTCGGTGGCGCACTGATCCCGGTGCTGGGTTTCCCGGCGCTGTATCTGCTGGACACCATGTTCCTGGTGCCTACCTTGTTCGCCGTGATCCGGTTGCCGTCGATGACGCCCGACGGCGACGCGCCCCGGACGGCGGGACTGCGGGCGGTGATCGACGGGCTGCGTTATCTGTCGCGGGAGAAGATCCTGCTCGCCTCGTTCGTCGTCGACCTGATCGCCATGATCCTGGGAATGCCGCGGGCGCTGTTCCCACAGATGGCGCACGAGAACTTCGGCGGGCCGCAGGAGGGCGGCTGGGCGTTCGCACTGCTGTTCATCGCCATCTCGGCGGGTGCGGTGCTGGGCGGGGTGTTCTCGGGTTGGGTGAGCCGGGTTCGGCGGCAGGGGCTGGCGGTGATCGTGTGCATCCTCATCTGGGGGGCCGCGGTCGCCGGTGCCGGGCTGGCGGTGGCGTTCGCCGGTGGTTCGGCGCTGCCGATATTGCCCGTGGTGCTGGTGCTGCTGATGGTCGGCGGCGCCGCGGACATGGCCTCGTCGGCGTTCCGGCAGTCGATCATGCTGGCCGCCGCCACCGACGAGGTGCGTGGACGGCTGCAGGGGGTGTTCATCGTGGTGGTGGCCGGTGGGCCACGAATCGCCGACGTCGCACACGGTGCGGCCGCGGCATCGGTGGGGGTTGCCTGGGCGACGTCGATGGGCGGCGTCGGCGTGATCCTCGCCACGCTCGTGGCGGCGGCGCTGATCCCGTCGTTCCTGCGCTACCGGGTGGGCGCGCGGGAGAACTGAGCGCGGGAGGACTGGGCGCACCGACCGGCGGGGGTCAGCGGTCCCGGAACCGGATCAGCGAACCGGCCACCAACTGCGCGGCGGCGTCGAGTGAGCGCGCCGTCAGCACCCCGGCGACGGGGTAGCCGCCGGTCACCGGATGGTCGGCGAGGAAGATCACCGGGTTGCCGGTGGGTGGCACCTGTACCGCGCCGTGTGCGAGACCTTCGGACGCGAGTTCGCCGGCGTCGGAGCGGTGACGGGCGGGAGCCTCGGTGGCACCGGCGGGACGGGACAGCCGCACGCCGACCCGATTGCTGTCGGCGCCGACCTCCCACACCCCGGTGACCAGGCAGGCCGGTTCGGCCAGCAGATCGCGGCGTGGACCGTCGAACATGTCGAGGGTGATGACGCGGTCGCGTCGGGTGTCCACCGGAGCCAGGGCGACCGGCGGTAGATCCGCTTGCGGCGCACCGATGTCCAGCACATCGCCGGCCGCCAGCGGCGGCGGGCCGAGCCCGGACAGGATGTCGGTGGACCGTGAGCCGAGCACCGGTGGCACGTCGACTCCGCCCCGGATCGCCACGTAACTGCGGCAACCGCTCTCGGGGAAGCCGACGCTCAACTCGGCGCCGGCGGGCAGTTCGATGCGGGCGCCGATGCCGACCGGCCGCCCGTTCGCGGTGACCTGCCCCACCGCGCCGGTCACCGCGGCCAGCAGACGCTGCGCGGCCCGCAGCCGCAGTCCGCCGAGTGTCACCTCTATCACCGCCGCCGATTCGGGGTTGCCCACCAGCCGATTCGCCAGGCGCAGAGCGCCGCGGTCGGCTCCGCCCGAGCGCGGCACTCCGAGATGGGCGTGGCCGCCCCGGCCCAGATCCTGCACGGTGGCGAGCGGGCCGGTGGCCAGGACGTGCGCCTGATTCATCCGTCCTCACCTTCGGTGACGAACCGGACCAAGGTGCCCGGCGTGAGCAGTGCGGGCTGTTCGGCACGATCGTCCCATAATCGGATATCGGTGTGTCCCAACAGGTACCATCCTCCCGGACTGGGTCCCGGGTAGACGGCGCTGTAGCCGGCGGCGATCGCCACCGACCCCGCCGGAACCCGGGGGCGCGACTCCGGGCGCCGTCCGACCCCGGCGAACGGATGCGATGAACCGGACGGCCCGGCGGGCGACAGATATCCGAAACCCGGTGCGAAACCCATGAACCGGACCTGCCACAGGGTGTGCCGGTGCAGGTCCGGTACCTCGTCGGGCGCCGTTCCGATGATCGCGGCCACCGCGGCCAGATCGGCACCGTCGTACACCACCGGTATCGACACCGTCGGCGGATGCGTCGGCTGACCGGGCCCCGCCGCGGCCGCCCGCAGGGCGCGGCGCACCCCGAGCACGTCCACGCCGGCACCGGACTCGGCCTGCACCAGCAGGGTGTGCGCGCCGGGTACCAGATCGGTGATCGTGGGCAGCGCACCCGTGGCGCGGGCGTCGGTGAGCGTGCGCCACGCGTGGTCACCGGCCGCCGCCGGATCGTCGTCGGAACCGAAATCCAGCAGCAGCGCGTCGGGGCCGACGGGCAATACACGCATACCGCGAGCGTAGTGGGCGCGCGTCCGCGTCGCCCCATACCTGCGCCGATCGCCGCCGCGCGACGGCAACTGGCACGATAAGCACAGGGTTGCTATGGGCACAGGGGCAGCGACGAAAGGGGCAGGGTGTGCGCGAGATCGTGGTGTGTGGTGAGGCGCTGGTCGACGTGGTGCAGTCGGCGGTGGTGACACCGTCGGCCTCGGTCGCCGAGACCGGCGCGCTGCCCTCGCTGGCACCGGCGCTCGGCGGCGGACCGTTCAACGTGGCCGTCACCATCGGCAGACTCGGCGGAGCGGTGTCGTTCTGTTCGGTGGTCTCCACCGACGCCTACGGCGAGGCGATCATCACCGCCCTCGGCGCGGCGGGCGTCGACACGACGCCGGTGACGCGACGGCCCGAACCCACGTCGCTGGCGCTGGCCACCATCGGTCCGGACGGGGCCGCGCAGTACACCTTCTACGTCGACGGCACCGCCGACCGGACGATGACCGATCCGGGTGAGCTGCCGCCGTCGGTGCGGGCGGTCTGCTTCGGAACCCTGTCACTGGTCCTGGAGCCGGGTGCGTCGGCGTACGAGGCGCTCATGCACCGCGCCCACGCGCAGGGCCGGCTGGTGGTGCTCGACCCCAACATCAGGTCCGCGGTCATCGCCGACCCGGATGCCTACCGGCGGCGGTTCCGCTCGTGGTTGCCGTCGGTGGATGTGCTCAAGCTCTCCGACGAGGATCAGCGCTGGCTCGGCGAGGGCGGCGCGGGTTCGTCGGTGCCCGAGTGGCTCGCCGCAGGTGTCGGTGCTGTTGTCACCACCGCAGGTTCTGCCGGGATCACGGTCGCCACCAGCGATTTCACCGCGCATGTCGACTCCTGTGCGGTGGCCGTCGCCGACACCATCGGTGCTGGTGACAGCGTGATGGGGGCTATCGTGCGGGCCTTGCAGCAGCGTGATGCGCTGTCGGCGGAGGCGCTTGCGGGACTCGAGGTTGACGACTGGCGGGAGGTCGCAGTATTCGCCGCGGAGGTCGCCGCCGTTACAGTTTCCAGGCCCGGAGCAGACCCTCCGTGGGCGAGCGAGCTGAGAACCGACTAGGTTGTACCCAATGGTCCTACCGGACCACAACAAAATTCACTTCAATGCAAGAAGGGGATCGCGTGTCCGCTGAAACAGTCCCAGCCGACCAGGCAACCGACACGGCCTCCATCACTTATCCAGGTGGACAGCTGCAACTCCCGATCCTCAAGGCGGCCGAGGGCAGCGATTCGATCGCGCTCGGCAAGTTGCTTTCCGAGACGGGACTGACAACTTTCGACGGCGGTTTCGTCAACACGGCGTCCACCAAGTCGGCCATCACCTATATCGACGGCGACGCGGGCATCCTGCGCTACCGCGGTATCCCGATCGACCAGTTGGCCGAGAAATCGACATTCATCGAGGTCAGCTATCTGCTGATCTATGGCGAGCTGCCCACGCCCGCCCAGCTCGATGACTTCACCACCAAGATCCAGCGGCACACCCTGCTGCACGAGGATCTCAAGCGGTTCTTCGACGGCTTCCCGCGTAACGCGCATCCGATGCCGGTGCTCTCCAGTGCGGTCAACGCGCTCAGCGCCTACTACCAGGATTCGCTGGACCCGAAGGATCCCGAGCAGGTCGAACTGTCGACGATCCGGTTGCTGGCCAAGCTGCCGACCATCGCGGCCTACGCGCACAAGAAGTCGGCCGGCCAGCCGTTCCTGTACCCCGACAACTCGCTGTCGCTGGTGGAGAACTTCCTGCGCATGACATTCGGTTTCCCGGCCGAACCATACGAGGTCGATCCCAAGGTCGCCCAGGCACTCGATATGCTGTTCATCCTGCACGCCGACCACGAACAAAACTGTTCGACCTCCACGGTCCGGCTCGTCGGTTCCTCGCAGGCCAACCTGTTCACCTCTATCTCCGGTGGCATCAATGCGCTGTGGGGTCCGCTGCACGGCGGCGCCAACCAGGCGGTGCTGGAGATGCTGGAGGACATCAAGCGGTCCGGTGGCGACACCAAGGCCTTCATGAACAAGGTCAAGAACAAAGAAGACGGCGTGAAGCTGATGGGCTTCGGGCACCGGGTGTACAAGAACTACGACCCGCGCGCCGCGATCGTCAAGAAGACCGCCGACACCATTCTCCAATCCCTCGGCGTGCAGGACGACCTGCTCGACATCGCCAAGGGCCTGGAAGAGGTCGCGTTGAGCGACGACTACTTCATCTCGCGCAAGCTGTACCCGAACGTCGATTTCTACACCGGTGTCATCTACCGGGCGATGGGCTTCCCGACCCGGATGTTCACCGTGCTCTTCGCGCTCGGCCGGCTGCCCGGCTGGATCGCGCACTGGCGCGAGATGCACGAGGACCCGACCACCAAGATCGGACGTCCGCGACAGTTGTACACCGGTTACACCGAACGCGACTACGTAGACCTCAGCGCCCGCTAGTCCCACGACACCACGCGCCACCTCCGGCGCGTGGTGTTTTCGCTGTACGGCCGGTGTGTTTTCCGGCCGGACAACGCAACTCAAAGGAGAGTTCCATGAGCAAACCCGTCGTCGAGTTTCCCGAAGGCCCGGCCCCGGTCGAACTGCAGATCGTCGATCTGGTGGTCGGCGAGGGCGACGAGGCCAAGCCCGGCGGTGTCGTCGACGTCCATTACGTGGGTGTCGAGTACGAGACCGGCGAGGAGTTCGATTCGTCGTGGGATCGTGGCCAGTCGGCGAATTTCCCGCTGCCCCGGCTGATTCCGGGCTGGCAGGAAGGCATCCCCGGCATGAAGGTGGGCGGCCGTCGCCGGCTCACCGTGCCGCCGGCCCTGGCGTACGGTCCGGCGGGCGCCGGGCACCGGCTCTCGGGCAAGACGCTGATCTTTGTGATCGACCTGCTCGGCGTCGGCTGATCGGTCGCCGTCACAGTCGTCGAGGGTCCGTGCGTGTGATGCGCACGGACCCTCGTCGTTCTGGGGCCCGGTGTAGTTCGGGGGACCCGGTGTTGTTCGTGCCGGTTCTCGCTTTCGGCCGGTCCGGTCGGGTCAGTTGCCGAGCAGATCCGCGACGTGAGCGGCGGCGGCCCGGCCGGCCCGGTTGGCGCCGATCGTCGAGGCGGACGGGCCGTAGCCGAGCAACTGCACATACGGATCGTCGGCGACGACCGTCGCCAGCCGCCCGGTCATCGTGATACCACCGCCGGGCGCCCGCAGCCGCAGGGGCGCGAGGTGATCGAGGGAGCTGCGGAATCCGGTGTTCCAGAAGATGGTGTCGACGGCCAGTTCCTCGTCGGGACCGTCCCCGCAGGCCCACAACACGCCTGTGTCGGTGATGGCGGTGAACATCGGCCGCCACGCCAGGATGCCGTCGGCGCGCGCGGCGGTGATCGACGGCGTGTTGCGCAGCCCGGTCACCGACACCACGGAGGTGGGTGGCAGTCCGGCGCGTACCCGTTGCTCCACCCTGGCCACGGCCGCACGGCCCTGGTCGGGGGTGAACGGCCCGTCGGTGAACGTCGGTTCGCGCCGTGAGCACCAGAACGTCCGGACACCGGGCGCATTGCGGGCGATCTCGATCAGCAACTGGATGGCCGAGATGCCTGCGCCCACCACGAGCACCCGCCGACCGGCGAACTCCTCGGGTCGCCGATAGTCGTGGGTGTGTAGTTGCCGTCCGCGAAAGGTGTCGATGCCGCTGATGTACGGCACGAACGGCCGATCCCAGGTTCCGGAGGCGTTGATGATCGTCGCCGCGGTCATGGTGGTGCCGTCGGCCGTCGTGATGCGGTAGCGGGGGCCCGAGGGGTCGCGATGGACCGCCCGGACCCCGACCGGTCGCCGGACGTGAAGCCCGAACCGGCTCTCGTAGTCGCCGAAGTATCTCGGGACCGAGCTCGCGGCGGGCAATTCGTCGCAGTCGGTGCCCAGGGCCTCCTGCAACCCGTACCCGGGGAGATCGTGTACCCGGTTGGCGGCCGCCAGAGTCAATGTGGGCCAGCGGAACTGCCACGCGCCGCCGGGTTCGGGGGCTTGGTCGAGCAGTTGGTAGTCTCCGCCGAGGCCGGTTCGGTGCAGGAAGTAGGCGGCCGACAACCCGGCCTGGCCACCACCGATGACCAGCACATCGGTGTGCTCGATCCTGTCGATACTCATCCTCACCTGTGTACCCGACGCGACGTCGCCCGGCATGGTCGGCACCCTTCTCGGTAGGCTGCGTGCATGATTCGTAGCAGCCGGACAGATGCCGTGGTGACCATCGAACTCAACCGTGCGGACAAGCGCAACGCGCTCAACGCGGACATGCTGTCGGGACTGTCCGAGGCGTTCGGTGAGGCGGTCGACGGCGGGGCGCGCGCCATCGTGCTCGCCGGTCGCGGCCCGGTGTTCAGCGCGGGTGCCGATCTGTCCGGACCGGTCTATGATCTGGGTTTCCTCGACAGCCTGATGGCATTGATGGAGAAGATCGAATCGGTGCCGGTGCCGGTGCTCGCGGCGGTCAACGGGGCGGCCATCGGCGCGGGACTGCAGTTGGCGATGGCCGCCGATCTGCGTGTCCTCACATCCGGCACCCAGGTGGCCATTCCCGCGGCCAAGCTCGGTGTGGCCGTGGATGAGTGGACAATCCGCCGGCTGGTCACGCTGGTGGGTGCCGGGCAGGCCCGCAACATCCTGCTGGGTTGTGAAACCCTGTCCGCCGAGCGTGGTCTGGAACTGGGCTTCACCAACCGCATCGGCGATCTGGCCGCCGCGCAGGCGTGGGCGGCGGAGATCTCGGAACTGGCCCCGCTCACCCTTGCGCACTACAAGCTGGTGCTCAACGCCGAGGCCCGCGAGGAGCCCGCCCCCGAACGCATCGCCGCGATGCAGCGGTGCTGGACCAGTGAGGACATGAAGGAGGCGCGGGCGGCCCGTGCCGCCAAGCGAAAGCCGGTCTTCCACGGGCGGTAGGCCCGGTACCGGTCGAGGGTGACCCACGTCTCGCTACTTGCTGATATGGATTGATTGTCAAGTCGCCGAAAGCTATTCACTATCGTGCCGTTCACGTATGCGGTGCCGAATAAGATCGTTCGCCTTGGTACGGATGGGGTTTGTTCGGCTAGGCTGTCCAGGGTGTCTGACACATGATCAGACGACGGCGGGATCTATGCGGCGTGAATTGGCTTGGTGGGGGAGCGCACTCGACATGGCACGGCATATCAACGCGGGCGGCGGCACGGCTGCCGGATTCGGGCGGTTGCGTGCCCGGCGACGGGGCAGGGCGCTGATCGGGGTGGCACTGGTGGCCGTGCTGATCGGCGGTGTGCTGGTGTACCGTCACCTTGCCGACGGTTGCGGCGGTGAACGGACACAGATCTCGGTGATGACCGATGCCGCGGTGGCCGAGCCGCTGGGGCCGATCGCGGCGGCGGCATCGAAGAACTCCTGCTTCGACTACCGCATCGCCGCGGTCGCCAATGTCGACGTTCCGGGCAGGTTGAGTGCGCGCGACACCTCCGTGGACCTGTGGCTGGCGGATTCGCAGACCCGGGCCCGCCGGGTCACCGAACAGGTGCGCATCAAGACCGATCTGGTGGCGCCCTCGGTGGCCAGTTCGCCGGTGGTGGTGGTGGGCAGCATGCTGGGCAGTCCGAAGAGCTGGGTCGAGGTGATGAGCATGCCGAAACTACAGGTCGGCAATCCGATCGATACGTCGACGGGAGAAGCTCCGATCATCGGCGGGGTGGCATCGCTCGCGGCCGGAAAGATCTCGCAGTCCACATTCGTCCAGGCGATGACGATGATGGCGACGCAGCGACACAGCGTCGCGGTCGGCAAGGACAGCGACGACGCCCGGTTCGCGCTCGCCAACACCTCCGACGTCCCCACCGTGGCCAGCGAACAGCAGTACCTGTCGTTCCTGCGCGGCAATCCCGGTTCGAGACTGATGGCCAAGGTTCCCGCCGAGGGCACGGTGATGCTGACCTACCCGCTGGTCAACACCGCTCAGCAGGCCCGCCGCGACCTCGCGGCCCGGGCGGGGCGGCGTCTGGTCGAGTCGGCCGAGTCCATTAGCGGCCGTAAAATCCTCAACGAGAAGGGTTTCCGTTCCGCGGACGGTACCGGGATCGGTTCGGCGGTCACGGTGCTCACGTTCGACGACACCGCCGTGATCGACAAGGCATTGCAGAACTGGCAGATCTTCGCCATTCCGACGCGGATGCTCGAGGTGCTCGACACATCGGGTTCGATGCGGACACGCACCGGAGGCGCCTCACGTGCGGAGTTGGTGGCCGAGGCGACCGTCGGGGGTCTGGAGCTGCTCGGCAACAGTGCGAAGGTCGGATTGTGGATCTTCGGCATCAACAAGGGCGGCAAGGGCAAGGACTGGAAAGAGGTCGCCCCGATCAGGCGCCTCGACGACAGGTCCGCAGGTTCCCGTCACCGGGCACGCCTGGCCGCGTTGATCCGAAAGGCGATGTCCGACAAACTCGGCGGTGGCACCGGGCTGTACGACACCACGCTCGCCGCCTACAAGCGGATGGTGGACACCTACGATCCGACCACCACCAACACCGTCGCCATCGTCACCGACGGCAAGAACGAGGACGCCGACAGCATCACCCTTGACGAACTCCTCAGTCAGCTCGCCTCCCTACAGGACCCGGGTCGGCCGGTGCGGATCGTCGCCATCGGGGTGTCCGATGAGGCCGACGAGTCGGCGCTCAGGAAGATCGGCGAGGTCACCGGCGGAACCAGCTACATCGCCCGCGAGCCCAAGGACATCAAGGGCATCTTCACCACAGAGGTGTCCAAGCTCGTGCAGGACTGACTCGGTCAGGATCGAGGGGGCG
The DNA here is from genome assembly GCF_025273675.1 of Gordonia pseudamarae. Taxonomy (NCBI): domain Bacteria; kingdom Bacillati; phylum Actinomycetota; class Actinomycetes; order Mycobacteriales; family Gordoniaceae; genus Gordonia; species Gordonia pseudamarae. The sequence continues at coordinate 1,218,504 of NZ_CP045809.1, forward strand.
GCGCCCCGGTGGATCAGCGCCGGTGGATCGCGCCCGACATCGAATGCAGCGGCCGGCCGGTGGCGTGGGTGCGCTCGGCGATGATCTGCGCGGCGATCGACACCGCGGCCTCTGCGGGGGTGTGGCCACCGAGATCAAGACCGACGGGTGAGCGCAGCGGAGCCAGTTCGGCATCGGTGAGTCCGGCCGCCCGCAGCCGCCGCAACCGGTCGTCGTGGGTGCGTCGCGACCCGAGCGCCCCGACGAAGCCCAGCGGGGTCCGGGCCCGCAGCGCGACGGTCAGCGCGGGTACGTCGAACTTGGTGTCGTGCGTCATGACGCACACCGCGCACGACGCACCGACGGTGCCCGCATCGATCTCCCGGCGCAGATAGCGGTCGGGCCAGTCCACCACCACCTCGTCGGCCGCCGGGAAGCGGGCGGCGGTGGCGAACACCGGGCGGGCGTCGACGACGATCACCCGCATCCCGAGCTGGGCGCCCAGGACCGTGAGCTCGCGAACGAAATCGTTGGCGCCCACCAGGATCAGCCGACGGGGTGGGGCGAAGACCTGCACCAGGGCGCGGGGCCGGACGGCGTCCTCACAGCCGTCGCCGCCGACGATCCCGGACCGCCCGGCCGACAGCAGATCGTCGATGTCACGGTCCAGGGCCCGCCACCCGTCCGAGGCGCCGGGATCACGCAGACTCCAGTGCGGTGTTCCCGACAGCGACGCGGTCAGGGCGACCGGGGCACCGGCGCGGATCCGTTCGCGCAGATCGCGCAGCAACGGCAGCCGGTCCGGGTTGACCCGCTCGACGAACACCCCGATGGTGCCGCCACACACCAGGCCCACCCCGAAACCGCCGGAGTCATCGACGCCGAACTCCTCGAACATCGCCTCGCCGGTGCGCAGGACCTGACCGGCGGATTCGACGACGGCGGCATCCACGCATCCCGACGACAACGATCCGATCACCGCACCCGAGGGGCCGACCAGCACCGCGGCACCCACGGCGCTCGGTACCGAACCCGTCGCGGACGCGATCCGCGCCAGCGCGACCGGGCCGACGGACAGGCCGGTGATGAGCTGGTCGAGCACGGTACGCATTGCACCATTGTCGCCCCGGTGCACCGATCGCGCACTCCGTCACCCGCCCCGTCCGGGATGCTCCGGTGGGCCGTCGGTCAGCCCAGCACCCGCCGGAGATACTGGTTGGCGAAGACCCGGTCGGGGTCGTAGCGGTCGCGGATGGTGCCGAACTCGGCGAAACCGGGATAGGACCGGGCCAGGTGACCGGCGTCGCGGGTATGGAGCTTGCCCCAGTGCGGGCGGCCGTCATAGGAGACCATGATGGCCTCGAACGCGGCGAAGTAGGCGGCCGAGTCGGCCGGGTCGTCGCGGTGGTAGCGGTGCACGGCGATATAGCCGCTGTCGCGGCCCGAGGCGGTCGACAAGAGCAGGTCGTCGGCACCTGCGGCCCGGACCTCGATCGGAAAGCTGACCCGGAAGCCCTTGCGGTCCACCATGTTCCTGATGTCCCGCAGGGCCTCGGGCACCGCCTCCAGCGGAATCGCGAACTCCGATTCGCCGAATCGCACGTTGCGTGCGGAGGTGAATACGCCGGTCGAGACATCGGTGAAGGTGCGGGCCGACAGTGCCCGCGAGCTCACCTGGTTGATCGGGCGCACCAGGCGCGGGGCCTTGGCGCCCACCTCGCACAGTACACCGAACAACTTGTTGCTCAGCAGCTCGTCGTCGATGTACCGGCGAACCCTGCCGGGGCCGGTGGCGGCGGTGTTCGCCGGCAGTCGGGTGTTGGTCTTGGTCAGTGTCCGGCTGGTGTGCGGAAACCAGTAGAACTCGTAGTGGTCCTGTGCGGCGACCTCATCAAGAAACGAGTCGAAGGTCTCGTCGGCATCCCGGGGGCGCTCGTCGGCGCGCAGGCAGAAAGCGTCGGCGCATTGCACCGTGACCTCGACGAGTACACCGAGTGCGCCGAGGCCGAGGGCCACCGCCCGCAGGTCGTCGCCGGCGGTGACGGTGGTGATCTCACCGGTGCCGGTGACGAGGGTGGCGCCGACGATCTGGGTGGCGATGCCGCCGAACCGCAATCCGGTGCCGTGGGTTCCGGTGGAGATGGCCCCGGATATGGTCTGCCGGTCGATGTCTCCGAGGTTGACCATCGCCAATCCGTGCGGCGCAAGCAGTTCGGGGATCTCGTGGAGGCGGGTACCCGCGTACAGGGTGACCTGCTTGCGTTCGGTGTCCACGGCCGACAGTCCGCGCAGGTTGCTCAGGTCCAGCCGGATGTCGTCGGTGGCGGCGATGGCGGTGAAGCTGTGCCCGGCGCCGATCGGCTTCACGGTGGTGCCTGATTCCCTTGCCCGTGTGATGATCTGGGCGATCTGCCGAGCATCGGACGGGGATTCGGTGCGGCTCGGGGCACACGAGACGGTGCGGCCCCAGTTGTGCCAACGGTGCCCGGTGGACTGATTCACAGAAAACACTTCCCTTCGCCGCGGTAGGTGGGCAGCCGGTCGACGACGCGGGCGGACCCGTCGCCGGCGCGGGCGAGCATCACCACCTCGTTGACCCTTTCGCTGATCTCTCCGGATTTGGTGTGCCGGAACCATACCCGATCACCGACGGTGAGCCCGGCCGTGCCGCGCAGCGGTGTCTGTACCTCGCCGGCGGCCTCGGTGCCCACGTACCGCAGTCCGGCGGGCCACACCGGCAGCGGCAGCCGGTCGGCGCCGGGTGGACCGGACGCGATCCAGCCGCCGCCCGCACAGGTGGCGATGCCGGGCGCGGGCAGCCGCACCACGTCGAGCCCGAAGGCGACCGCCGGGGCGGGCCGGAAATGGGCGTACGAATCGAACAGGTGGCCACCGAAGAACCCGCTGCCCGCGGCGATGTCGGTCACCGATGGATCGGTCGCGGTGACCTCCAGGGAGCCCGTACCGCCGCCGTTGACGAACTCGAGCTCGCAGATCGAGCCGATCGCCTCGATCGCCGCGCCGCGCCGTTCGATGAGCTCGGCCATCGATCGTCGCTGGAGCAGCCGCACCGCGGCGTTGGTGAGTGGTCTGCCCGCCGCGCCGTTGCCCATGCCGGCCACCTGCGCCTCGTAGGACATCACTCCTACGAGTGCGAAACCTCTTCTGCTGTCGATGTTCTCGGCGAGCGCTCGAGCCTGCTGGGGGCTGTGCACGGGTGAGCGGCGGACCCCGAGGTGTACGCGTCCGCCGCCGATCCTCAGCGAGGCGTCCAGGTCGATGGCCACCCGCACCTCGCCGCGTCCGCCGGGCGGTGTCACCGCGTCGACCCGATCGAGGTGTTCGACGGAGTCCACGAGCAGGGTAACCCGGGAACGGGCGACATCGTCGGCGACGAGTGCGCGCAGCGCGTGCGGGCGTACCGAGGGATAGCCGAGCAGTACGTCGCTGACGTCGGATTTCGTTGCCAGCCATACGGCTTCGGCGACGTCGTAGGCAAGCACACCGGCGAATCCGGGGCGGCCGAGGATCTCCGAGATCACCGCGCGCACCCGGATCGACTTGGACGCCACCCGGATCGGCACGCCACCGGCACGGCGGCGCAGGTCGGCCACATTGTGTTCGAAGGCGGTCAGGTCCAGGACTGCCACGGGACTGTCGCAGCCCTCCTCGCGGACCGCGGCATCGATGCTCCGCCAGTACTCGTCGGGATCGGACCGCCACGGGGCGGTCGTCGGATCAGTCGTCGGCCACATGAAACATCAGCAGTTCGATAGTGCTGTCAATGATGTTGCCGACGGCCTCCGCGTCGGCGGTGGCCAGATGGACCAGGGCGGCCGCGGTGGTGGTGCCCACGACAAACCGGCCGAGCGTGCGGGGAGGGGTCAGCCAGTGTACGCCCATGTTGTCGGCGGCCTCGACCAGCGACCGTTCGGCGATGGCGTACAGGTGATCGAACATCTCCTTGGCAGCATCGGCCAGCGGGGGATGGTTATGGGCGTACAAGGCGAGCGAGACGCATGCGCGCATCCGGCCCGGACCGGATTGGAGCACGCTGTGGAACACGCCCAGGTGCGTGCGCAGGCCCTCCTCGAGACCGGCGCGTCCGGTGACCCCGGCACCGCGACCGGGCACCATCGTGGACACCCAGTCGCTGATCTCCTCGGGCACGGTGGTGAGCATGACGCGCCGTAGCAGGTCGTCACGGCTCTCGAAGGCGTAGTGAAAACTTGCCAGCGGCATTCCGGCGTGTGAGCAGATGGTGCGGGTGGTGGCGCCCTCGGCACTGCGCTCGGCGATCACTTCGAATGCTGCCTCGACCAGTGCCTTGCGGCGCTGTTCGACAGGCATGCGGGTCATGGATTCACTCTCGGAACACCGTGGTGGTTCTCGGGCAAGGGCAGCTCTGTGTCGGTTGACGACCTGCGTGATCCTACCAGCGGCCGAGGTGTCCGCGGTGGAGTCACCGGTGCGGTAATCACCGCGCCTGCGGGTCGAAGCCCGACACGGCCGGAACACGCCGCTAATGTGGTCGGAGTGAGTCAGAGTCCCCCACGGAGCACCGTGTCGCAAGCCGCACGGCGAGCTGTGTCCTCGGCCGCCTCCGCCACCCGACAGGCCGCGGGCGGGGCCGCCACGAAGCTGGCGGGGACCGGCGTCCCGGTGGTCCGCGCGCTCGGTGCCGGCCGCGAGCAGATCCGGCCGCACGTTCAGGACTCGCCCCATCAGCGGGGCGGGCGTTTCACCAACATCGAACCGCCGAGCCCGCCGGTGGAGTCCGACGGGTCGTTGCTGCGCGACATGGTGCGCAGGCCGGGCAGGCCGCAGCGACCGGTGCGGGTCCTCACCCCCGCGTTCACCCTTCCCGGATTCGACGACGCCCGCGCCGACCTGGCCGCCACCTGGCTCGGACATGCGACGGTCCTGGTCGAACTCGACGGCGTGCGGATCCTCACCGATCCCGTGCTGAGCAGACGTTGCTCACCGAGCGAACTGGTCGGCCCCGCACGGCTGCATCCGGCGCCGTCGACGGTCGCCGGGCTGCCCGTCGTCGACGTGGTGCTGATCAGCCACGATCACTACGATCACCTCGACTACGAGACCGTCGTCGAGATCGCGCTGACCCGCCCCGAGGTGCTGTTCGTGGCGCCGGTGGGCGTCGGGGCGCACCTGCAGGCGTGGGGGATCGCGCCCGAACGCATCCGGCAGGCCGACTGGGGCCAGGCGCTCACGCTGCCGGTGGCGGGGCGGTCGATCACCTTCACCTGCTGCCCTGCCCGGCACTTCTCTGGCCGGTTCCTCGACCGCAACCTCACCCAGTGGGCGAGCTGGGGTGTCCGGGGGCCCGCGCACAGCTTCTTCTTCTCCGGCGACAGCGGTTTCACCGAGCGGTTCGCCGAGACCGGGGCCACGGTGGGACCGTTCGACCTGACACTTATCGCGATCGGCGCCTACGATCCGCTCTGGCCCGACATCCACCTGAACCCCGAGGAGGCGATCACGGTGCACCGGATGCTCTCGGGGTCCTCGGTGGGCGATGCGGTTATGATGCCGATCCATTGGGGCACATTCAATCTGGCACGGCACACCTGGTCGGACCCGGTGCGGCGACTGTTGCCCTCGGCGCAGTCGGAGGCCGCCGCGGTGCTCATCCCGCCACCCGGTGGCCGCATCGACCTGATCCACAGGTCGGGCGACGGACTACACGATCCGTCCTGGTGGGAGCGATCGGCGTGAGCGTGCGGAATTCAGGAACAGCGGTGAGGCAACGGCGATGACGCGGACCGACAAGATCGACATGTTTCCCGGCCTGTCGGCCGACGAGGTGGCGCAACGGGTGGCGGCCGGGAAGGTCAACGCCCTGCCGGACCGGTCCGGGCGCACCGTCGGCGAGATCGTCCGGGCCAACGTGTTCACCAGGATCAACGCGATCCTCGGTCTGCTGTTCGTGATCGTCGCGGTCACCGGGTCGTTCAAGAACGGGCTCTTCGCGCTGATCCTGGTGGCCAACAGCGGCATCGGCATCTTCCAGGAGATCCGGGCCAAGAAGACCCTCGACGCCCTGGCAATCGTCGGGCAGACCCGCCCCATCGTGCGCCGCGACGGCGTCGCCGCCGATCTGGCCCCAGACCAGGTGGTGCTCGACGACATCATCGAGATCGGCTCGGGCGACCAGGTCGTCGTCGACGGCGAGGTGGTGACGGCGGCGGCGCTGGAGGTCGACGAGTCGCTGCTGACCGGTGAGGCGGATCCGATCCACAAGCAGCCCGGCGATCAGATCCTGTCGGGCAGTTTCGTGGTGGCCGGTTCGGGGGCGTATCGCGCCACGAAGGTCGGCGCCGATGCCTACGCCGCGCAGCTGGCGGCGGAGGCGTCCAAATTCACCTTGGTGTCCTCGGAACTGCGCGCCGGCATCGACAAGATCCTGAAGGTGATCACCTGGCTGCTGATTCCGGCCGGTGTGCTCACCATCGTCAACCAATTGTTCATCAGCGACAACGGTCTCAAGCGGGCGCTGCTCGGGATGGTCGCGGCCCTGGTGCCGATGGTTCCCGAGGGTCTGGTGCTGATGACCACCATCGCCTTCGCGGTGGGTGTGGTGCGCCTGGGCGCGCGCAAGTGCCTGGTGAACGAGTTGCCCGCGATCGAGGGGCTGGCCCGGGTGAACGTGGTGTGCGCCGACAAGACGGGCACCCTGACCGAGAACGGTATGCGCCTGGGCGAGGTCCGCGCGGTGGACGGCAGCGGTGCGGACTTCGCCGATGTCCTGGCCGCGCTCGCCGCGCACGATCCGCGACCCAACGCCAGCGTCGCCGCGATCGGTGAGGCATACCCGGATGCACCGGACTGGTCGACCACCGCGATCGCCCCGTTCACCTCGGCCAAGAAGTGGAGCGGTATGTCGTTCGCCGACGCCGGCGGCTGCCGGGGCAACTGGCTGCTCGGTGCCCCGGACGTGTTGCTCGACCCGGACACCGACATCGCCCGCACCGCGACACAGATCGGCGAGACGGGGCTGCGGGTGCTGCTGCTCGGCGCCACCGACGTGCCCGTGGACACCGATGTCCCGGCCGGTCCGGCCGGTGTCGTGCCCGGCACGCTGATCCCGCGCGCGCTGGTGGTGCTCGAACAGCGGGTGCGCCCCGACGCCCGCGAGACGCTCGAGTACTTCGCCGATCAGAACGTGTCGGTGAAGGTGATCTCCGGTGACAACGCACGTTCGGTCGGCGCAGTCGCGGCCTCGCTGGGGCTCGGCTCGGTGGACACCTCCGTCGATGCCCGTACCCTGCCCGACGACCAGGACGCGCTCGCCGACGTGGTGGAGGACGGCGTCACCTTCGGCCGGGTGCGCCCGGATCAGAAGCGGGCGATGGTCAAGGCACTGCAGAGCCGCGGCGACACCGTCGCGATGACCGGTGACGGCGTCAACGACGTGCTGGCGCTCAAGGACGCGGACATCGGCGTGGCGATGGGTTCGGGCAGTTCGGCATCGCGGTCGGTGGCGCAGATCGTGTTGCTGGACAACAAGTTCGCCACCTTGCCCTATGTCGTGGGCGAGGGCCGGCGGGTCATCGGCAATATCGAGCGGGTCTCCAACCTGTTCCTCACCAAGACCGTGTACGCGGTGCTGCTGGCCATCTTCATCGGGGTGGGCGGCGTGGTGGGCTGGATGTTCGATGTCGACTCGATCAGCTACCCGTTCCAGCCGATCCACATGACCATCTCCAACTGGTTCACGATCGGGGTGCCGGCGTTCGTCCTGTCGCTGGCACCCAACAACGAGCGCGCCCGAACCGGCTTCGTGCGCCGGGTGCTCAGTCAGGCGGTGCCCAACGGCATCATCATCGGTCTGTGCACGTTCGTCACCTTCCTGATCGTCAATCCGGGCGGCATGGGTCCGCAGCTGGGCGCCGAGGATTCGGTCGACCTGACACCCGATCAGACGCAGGCGGCCACGGCCACCCTGCTGACGTTGATCGCGGTCGCCTGGTACGTGCTGGCGGTGGTGGCGCGGCCGTACAACTGGTGGAAGATCGTGCTGCTGGCGGTGTCGGCGGGCGCCTACGTGCTGATCTTCCTCGTCCCCTGGTCGCAGGACATGTTCCTGCTCGACGTGTCCGATCCGCAGAAGTTGGCGGTCGGCGCGGTGTCCGCGGCGGTGGGCATCTGCTGCGTGGAAGTTGTGCAGCGTGTGCTGGCGGCCCGCGCGGCACCCGGGCCGCAGGTGCCGACGACCCACTCCGATGCCCTACTCTGATGCAGTATCACCATCCTCGGCGTGACAGCGTCGACGGACCTCACCACAGGAGAAGACGATGGATCTCGGCGGTCTCGTGAACAAGGCCAAGCAGGCGCTCAAGAAGAACCCCGATCTGATCGAGAAGGGCGGCGACGCCGTCGACAAGGCCACCAAGGGCAAGTACGTCGGCCAGGTGGACAAGGCGCAGGACGCGGTGCGCAAGGCGGTCGGCGCACAGGACAAGGGTGCTGAGAACAAGGGTGCCGACAACAAGGGTGCCGACAACAAGGGTGCCGACAACAAGGGTTAGCGCGAGGGATCAGGGCGCGGCAGGTGCGGCCGAATCGGTGGCCGCAGGCGTGATCAGGACCGTATTCGGTTCCAGGCCACATGTGTTCGTTGGTGCCGGGGCGGTGCCGGACCGCGCTCACATTATTCGGGATCGAGAAGAATGTATCGAATTTCTCGAATATTACTCCCTGGTAGCAAGGATTTGTGCTGTGGGCGCTAGGCTGCTCAACCATGGCAAAGGCAAGTAACTCGATCAGCCTCGACATATCGGTGGACGAGGCGTGGGCAGCCGCATCGGATCTGGCGCGCTTCGACGAGTGGCTGATTCTGCACGACGGCTGGCGCGGCGACGTGCCCGGCGAGTTGAGCGAGAAGCTCAAGGTCACCTCCGTGGTGTCGGTCAAGGGTGCCCGGATCAGATTCGACTGGGTCATCGATCGGTACCGCCCGCCGGTCGAGATCCGGCTGTCCGGAAAGGGTAAGGGCGGCATCAAGGCGACGCTCGACCTGGCCATCACGGCATCGGGCACCGGTTCGACGGTGACACTCGGGATCGACCTGGGCGGCTTGCCGCTGATCGGACCGGCCGGAAAGGCCGCGGCGAAGGCGGTCGAGGGGGATCTCGCGGTTTCTCTGCAGAAGTTCCGGCAGGTCTTCGCCTCGGAACAGTGATCCGGCCACGCGCTGCTCATCCGGTGCGGTAATCAGGCAGCGCGCAGTGTGGTAGTCAGGCAGCGCGGTATTCGTACCACGCGGTGGCAAGAACAGTGCGGTTGACGAACGGCGGCGACGGCGCGAGATCGCCCGCCCTGCGGGTACGCGCTCATGACGGTGCGGGGACCGTCGGTTGGCCGACCGATCGGCAGACCAGGAGCAACGGGTCTGCGAGAGGTGGAAACGAACACAATGGGACGACATAACGACGACATGGGCGCGACCAGCGGGAGATTGCCCGCAGCCCGTGGCCGCGACGCCGACCTCGACGGCGCCGACGGTTTCGGTTTCGACAAGCAGCGTGGTTCGCGCCGCCGCTGGGTGTGGGGAGCGCTCGCCGTCGCGCTGGTGGCGATGCTGGTGGGCAGCTCCTTCGTCTGGCGCTCGGCAGCCGATTCGTGCGGTGACCATTCAGTCACCGTGGCCGCCGACCCGGCGATCGCCGAGGTGATGACCGAGATCGGCAAGCGGGCGAGCGCGGACTCCTGCTATACGTTCGCGGTGGAGTCGGTGGCGGGCAAGGACATTCCCGCCCGGCTGGCCGACGGCGACAGGTCTCCCGACCTATGGGTCGCCGACTCCGCGTATCAGACGAGCCGGGTCGGTGCGCAGGTTCGCCGCACCCTGGCCGAGGTGTCGCCGTCGGTCGCATCCTCGCCCGCGGTGATCGTGGGTCGATCGGTCGCCGACTACGACAGCTGGGTCGATGTGATCGGCCGTTCGGACCTGCGGGTGAGCAGTCCCATCGACTCGGCCACCGGCAACGCGCCGATCATCGGCGCCGTGGCGGGTGCGGAGAAGGGCAAGATCGCCCCCGCCAAGCTCGCCGAGGCGATGAGTGCGATGGCGGTGGCACAGAACAATGTGCGCAAGTCCGACGAGACTGATCAGGAACGACTCCAGCTGGCCAACACGTCGAGCGTACTGGCGGTGACCACCGAGCAGCAGTACCTGAACTTCGTGCGCGTGAACACCGGATCGCAACTGACCGCCAAGACCCCGGCCGACGGCACCGTGCTGCTGGAGTACCCGCTGGTGAACAGCGCGAGCGAGGCCCGACGTGCCGATGCGGCCGGGGCCGGCAAGGCGCTGGCCGCTGCCGCTGCTTCCGACGAGGGTCGAGATCTGTTGGGCAACGCGGGATTCCGCAATCCCGACGGCTCGGGGATCGGTGACAAGGTGACCGAACTGACGATTGCCGACCCCAAGGGCCTGGACAAGGCGATGAACCAGTGGCAGGTTCTGGCGGTACCGATGCGAACGCTCGTCGTCCTCGACGGCTCGGGTTCGATGCAGGCGACCATCGGTGACTCGACCCGTGCCAAGGTCCTCATCGAAGGGGCGTTGGAGGGTCTGCGCCTGTTTCCCAACAATGCGCAGGTCGGTTCCTGGCTGTTCGGCATCGACAAGGGCGGTCCGGGCATCGACTGGGACCAGCTGGCCCCCATCAAACGCCTGGACAGTCCCGGTCATCGTGAGAAGCTCGTCTCGGTGACCAATGACGCGCTGACCAACCGGCTCGGCGGCGGTACCGGTCTGTACGACACGGCACTCGCCGCGTATACAAAGGTGCAGGATTCCTACGATCCCAGCTACTCCAACAGCGTCATCCTGATGACCGACGGCACCAACGAGGACGAGGACAGCATCACCCTCGAGCAGTTGCTCGCCGAGCTCAAGCGGCGCCAGGATCCGGCCCGCCCGGTGCTGCTGGTCACCATGGGTATCTCCGACGACGCCGATACCACCGCGCTCAAACAGATCGCGAATGTCACCGGAGCGACCACGCACGTCGAGCGCAGCGTCGATGATGTCAAGGGAGTGTTCTACGAGGCGATCGCCGCCCGTCTCGCGGCCGCCGGCCGGTGAACGTTCGGACTTCGGTCGCGGCGGCGATCGGGAAGAAGGGTGGCACCGATCATGAGTCGATCCGATGAGTTCGGATTCGCGGAGGAGGGCGGCGGCCGGCGTCGTGTCCTGCAGATAGTGCTGGCCGCGATACTGGTGGTCACGGGCGTCGCCGGCGTGCTGGTGTGGCGTGGACAGTCCGGCGGCTGCGGTGACCGTACGCCGGTGACGGTCGCCGCCGACCCCACGATTGTCGGGACTGTCCGTTCGCTGGCGGAGATCGCCGAGGACGACGGCTGCTTCGACTATCAGGTCGACGAGGTCGCCGGAGCCGACGTGCCGGGCAGGCTGACCAGCGGCGACGACAAGTCGCCGCAACTGTGGGTCGCCGACTCGCAGACCCAGGCGCGGCGGGTCAGCACACAGGTGCGCAAGACCCCCGACTACGTCACCGAATCGCTGGCTTCCACGCCGACGGTGGTGGCCGGTACCACGATCGGCCCCCTCGCCTCGTGGGTCGATGTGATGAAGCTGCCGGACCTGAGGATGGGCAGCCCGATGGAGACCTCCACCGGGGACGCGCCGATCATCGGCGCGCTGGCCGAGGTGAAGGCGGGCAGGGCCAAGTCCAGCGAACTGATCCAGGCGCTGTCGGTCCTGGCGATCCAGCAGAACAACGCCCGGCCGGCCAACGACAGCGAGGCGACCCGGCTGAATCTGGCCAACGTCGAGGGCATCCCGGTGGTCACCACCGAGCAGCAGTTCTCCCAGTTCCAGCGTCGGCACCCCGATTCGGCGCTGACCTCGAAGATCCCCCGGGACGGCACGGTCATGCTCGACTATCCGCTGCTCAACACCGCGGGCCGGGGCAGCAAGGCCGCGGCGGCCGATGCGGGCGAGGAACTGGTGGCGGCGGCATCGTCGGAGCGAGGTCGCGCGGTGCTGCACGGTGCCTCCTTCCGCAACCCGGACGGCAGCGGGTTCAGTGACAAAGTGACAGTGCTCGACAGCGGCGATGCCGAAATGGTGGACAAGACGCTGCGGCAGTGGCAGGTGCTCGGTATCCCGATCCGCACCCTGTTCATGATCGACACCTCCGGGTCCATGCGGGAGTCGGCGGGGTCCTCGACGCGGGCGCAGCTGCTGACCGAGGCGTCGATGCAGGGGCTAAAGCTGTTCCCCAACAATACGCAGGGCGGTGGCTGGATCTTCGGGATCAACAAGGGCGGCCCGGGGCAGGACTGGAAGGAACTGCTCCCGATCCGCCGGTTCGACGCCGCGTCGTCACGTGGAACCCACCGGGACGATTTTGTGGCCGAGGTCACCCGTGCGATGACCGAGGATCTCGGCGGTGGCACGGGGCTGTACGACAGCGTTCTCGCGGCGTACAAGTACGTCCAGGAGGGATACGACCCGACCTACTCCAACAGCGTCATCGTGCTGACCGACGGCCGTAACGAGGACGCCGACAGTATCGGTCTCGACGAATTGCTGGCCACCCTCAAGGAACTCGCCGACCCGGCGCGACCGGTACTGGTATTGACCATCGGGATCTCCGCCGACGCCGACGCCGATGCGCTGGAGCAGATCGCCGAGGCCACCGGGGGCAGCAGCTATATCGCCGAGACCGCGGCCGATATCCAGTCGGTGTTCATCAACGCGATCGCGGCGCGGGTGCAGGCGGCCCGGCAGGGCTGACCCGTGATGGGACTCGCACCCGGTGGGCAGGGCGCCGGTCCGGGTCCCCTCGACGTACCGCCGTGGCCACCAACCGGGGTGTGGGTGGCCACGGCGCTGGCTCTGGTCTGCGCGCTTGTCGGCGGTGTTCTTGTGTGGCACAACGTATCCGGTGGCCGTGGTGATCGTGGTGCCGTGGTGATCGTGGTGCGGTGACGGTCGTCGCCGAGGCCGGATCCGGCTCTTCGGAGCATTCCGGGTAGCCCGTTACTTCCTTGGTCGGAAAAAATATCGACGGTGGAGATTAAAGGCAATTGCGCAAATACTATATGAAATCTTGAATTGCGAATGTCATCGGCAAGATGCATCGCGGCTTCTGGCTGATTCTCAGAATATCCACTACCATCCATTCCTGTCGGGGTTTCGAAAAGCCGAAGTAAGTGCGTCTTCTCGGGGTGTGGGTCATCGGAAGGTGGCTGCGCCTACTTCGGTGTGGAACAACGAGTGGGGAGACGATGGTGCGGCACGGCACTTCCGGTGGGCATGGGCATGGCGGTTCGGCTGCGATATCGGGCGGATTCTCCATCAGCGAGTCCGAATCCGACGGCGACGCCGGGCGTGGTCGCGGCCGTCCGGGGATGTGGGTGCTCACCGCGCTTGCCCTGGTGGTGATCCTGATCAGTGGGGTCATCCTGTGGCGCAGCGTCGGGGGCAGCTGTGGTGGTGACCGCACCGATATCACGGTGGTGGCGGACCCGACCATCGCGCCGACACTGACCTCCCTGGCCGAGAAGGCATCGCAGGATTCGTGTTTCGACTACCGGGTCGACGCGCTCGCCGGTGGCGCCGTGCCCGAACTGCTCACCGGTACCGACAACGTCCCCGACCTGTGGGTGGCCGATTCGCAATACCGTGCTCGCCGGGTTGCCGCACAGGTCCGCCTCGGCTCCGGGGCGGTGACGCAGTCGCTGGCCACCTCCCCCGCGGTGGTGGTGAGCACGCGCAGCATCACCTTCGACACCTGGGTGGACGTGATGAAACTGGTCAACCTGCGGATCGGCAACCCGGCATCGTCGACCCTGGCCGACGCTCCGATCATCGGCGCACTCGACGCCGCGGCATCGGGCAAGGTGAACGGTCGCTCGCTCCTGACGGCGATGGCGGAGATGGCCGCCCAGCGCAACAACGTGGCACCGCTGGAGGACACCGAACAGGCGCGATTGACGCTGGCCAATTCCTCCACCGTCCCGGTGGTCACGTCCGAACAGCAGTACCTGCAGTTCCTGCGGGGCAACGCGGGCTCCCGGCTCCTGGCCACCACACCCGCCGCGGGAACCGTGCTCGTCGACTATCCGCTGGTCGTCGCGGGGGGTGAGAACCGTGACCGCGCCGAGAAGGCGGGCCAGACGCTGACGAACACGGCCCGCTCGGATGCCGGGCAGGAGATCCTCAACAGTGCCGGATTCCGCGATCCCGACGGCTCCGGGGTCGGCGACGCCGTCAAAACCCTGTCCGTGGAACCAGGCAAGCTCGACGCCGCACTCGATCAGTGGCACGATCTGAGCCTGCCCACCCGCACGATCATGGCCATCGACACCTCCGGTTCGATGGCCGCTGCGGCGGGCGACTCGACGCGGGCGGGACTGCTCACCGAGGCCGTGACCAATGCCTTCACGCTGATCCCGCGCAACGGCGTGGTCGGCGTGTGGATCTTCGGGATCGACAAGGGCGGCCGCGGTACGGACTGGAAAGAAGTAGTGCCCTCCCGGCGCCTGGACGCCAAGGTGGGCAACCAGGTGCAGCGGGAGATGCTGGTCGCCGGGGTGCGGGAGGCGATGACCACCGAACTCGGCGGCGGAACCGGGCTGTACGACACGATCCTGGCCGGGTACAAGACTATGCTGGACACCTACGACCCCAACTACTCGAACACCTTCACGGTGCTCACCGACGGGCGCAACGAGGACTCGCAGAGCATGTCGCTGAGCGAACTGCTCAAGCAGCTCAAGGCGCTGGCAGATCCGGGCCGTCCGGTGCGGGTCATGGCGATGGGCATCTCCCGGGACGCCGATGTCGCATCACTGACCGCGATCACCGACGTCACCGGCGGGGCGACCTTCGTGGCGACCGATCCGAGCAAGATCAGAACCTTGTTCGAGGATGCGGCGCGGACGCGGCTGGCCTCCGCGGGCAGCACCAGATGATCGCGCCGGATGTCCGTTTTCTGAGGATTTGCTGGTGATCCGGCCCCGTGGCGTGCAATCTTGCGGGGGTACACGGCACAATCTGGAGTCATGACCTCTACGAGAGCGCCCGAGCGCGGGGCTGTGATGCGTGCGTCCGGACTGGCTGCGACCGTTGCGGTGGTCGGGCTGGCCGTCGGAGCCTGCGGTGACGACTCGGATTCGGCCGACACGACCACGACCACCAGCGCCGAGAACGTCGCCGTCTCCTACAAGGACGGCACCTACTCCGCCACCGGCCCGTACGTCACCCCCGGTGGCGAGCAGAACATCGGGGTGACGGTGACCCTCGCGGCCGGCACCGTCACCGCCCTGGAACTCGACCGGAGCTACGCCAAGGGCACTTCGGCGTCGTTCCAGGAGAAGTTCGCGAGCGGTATCGACGAACTCGTGATCGGCAAGAGCATCGATGAGCTCGACGACGTCAAAAAGGTCGCCGGTTCCTCGCTCACGTCGGGCGGATTCAAGAAGGCCATCGCCCAGATCAAGGAGGATGCCGCCGCCGGATAGCGTCCCACCACCGGCAACGCTACAGCGGCCGTACCACTCCGAGAGGGGGTTGGTGCGGCCGCCGTCGCGTTTCGGCCGCCCTGCCGATCAGAGGATGGTCAGCATTTCATTGTAGGTGGGCAGCGGCCACATGTCGTCGGCCACGATGGATTCCATCTTGTCGGCGATGGCACGTGCCTCGGTCATCGCCGGGATCAGCGTGTCCAGGGCATATTTCGCCTCGGCCTCCACGTCGTCGCCGCCGAAGGCGCCGATCGCCTCCTCGATGGTGGCGAGTGCGCTGTTGAAGTCCTTGACGTACTTGTTGAGGGTCAGCAGCATCGGCGTCTCGGTCTGGATGCCCGCGGCGAGCAGTTGGGCGGCGGTACCGGCGAGTTCACCCAGGTACCGGATCGCGGCGGGCAGAATCATCGTCTTGCCCACCTCCAGCGTTTCCTTGGCCTCCACCAGGATTGTCAGCGCGTACTGCTCGAGGACGACGTCCTTGCGCGCCTGCAGTTCCCGATTGCTGAGAATGCCGTAGTCCGACAACAGATCCTTGATCTCGGGCTTGTCGTACTGGGCGATGGCCTCGACCGTGGTTCGCAGATTGAGCAAACCACGCCCGGCGGCCTCGTCCTGCCATTCCTGTGAATAACCGTCGCCGTTGAACACGACCATGCCGTGTTCGACGATGATCTCTTCGAGGACCTTCTGCACGGCGTCGTGGAATGCGGTGCCCGCCTCGATCTCCCGCTCCAGGAAGGACGCGACGTGGTCGATGGATTCGGCCAGCATCGCGTTGATCGCGATCATCGGGTCGGCGATCGACTGGTTGGAGCCGGGTGCGCGGAACTCGAATCGGTTACCGGTGAACGCGAACGGGCTCGTCCGGTTGCGGTCACCGGCGTCGGCCTTGAGCGGCGGCAGGGTGTCCACGCCCAGTTCGAGAACGCCCGACTCCTTGCTGGCCTTGGCGCCGCCCTTGGCGATCTGGTCGAACACGTCCATCAACTGGTCGCCGAGGAAGATCGAGATGATGGCCGGCGGGGCCTCGTTGGCGCCGAGCCGGTGATCATTGGAGGCCGAGGCGATCGAGGCGCGCAGCAGCCCGCCGTACTTGTGTACGCCCCGGATGATGGCCGCACAGAACACCAGGAACTGCTCGTTGTCGTGCGGGGTGTCGCCGGGGTTGAGCAGGTTGCCCTGATTGTTGTTGCCGAGCGAGAAGTTGACGTGCTTGCCCGAACCATTGACCCCGGCGAACGGCTTCTCGTGCAGCAGCGCCACCATCCCGTAGCGTTCGGCGACCCGCTTCATCGTCGTCATCATGAGCTGCTGGTGATCGTGGGCGAGATTGGACTTCTCGAAGACCGGGGCGATCTCGAACTGCCCGGGGGCCACCTCGTTGTGCCGGGTCTTGGCCGGGATGCCCTGCTTGAACAGTTCCCTGTCGAATTCGATCATGAATGCCAGCACCCGCTCGGGGATGGCGCCGAAGTAGTGGTCGTCGAACTCCTGGCCCTTGGACGGTTTGGCGCCGAACAGGGTTCGATTGGCGACCGCCAGATCGGGACGGGCGTAGTAGAAGTGGCGGTCGATCAGGAAGTACTCCTGTTCGGCTCCGGCATAGGAGACCACGGTGTCCACGTCGGTGTGCCCGAACAGGGTGAGCAGGCGCATCGCCTGCTTGCTCATCGCCTGCTGACTGCGCAACAGCGGTGTCTTCTTGTCGAGGGCCTCACCGGTCCACGAGATGAAGATCGTGGGGATGCACAGGGTGTTCCCGTTGGGGTTCTCCAGTATGTAGGCGGGGCTGGTGACATCCCAGCCGGTGTAGCCGCGGGCCTCGAAGGTGCCGCGCAGGCCACCGTTGGGGAAGCTCGACGCGTCGGGTTCGCCCTGTAGCAGCGTCTTGCCCTGGAACTCCGCGAGGGAGGCGCCGGTGCCGTCGGGTTCGAGGAAGGAGTCGTGCTTTTCCGCGGTGAACCCGGTGAGTGGGTAGAAGACGTGCGCGTAGTGCGAGGCGCCCTTCTCGATGGCCCAGTCCTTCATCGCCGATGCCACGAAGTCGGCGAGCGTCGGGTCGAGTGGTGCTCCGGTGTCGATGGTGGCCGCGACGGCCTTGTACACGTTCTTGGGCAGACGCGTCTTCATCACCGGCAGGGAGAAGACGTTGCGGCCGAAGGTGTCGGCGAGTGGTTCGGGGAAACCTGGCGCCGGGACCGAGTAGGTGGTGATGGCCTCGATGGCCTGACGACGCGATGTGCTGCCACTCATGGGAGCTCCCTTGGTGCGGTGGGTGATGCCGGAAGCTGACGCTATGGCGACCCCGTACCGTGGCCATTTCCTGAGTGTGACGCCCGTGAAAACATGCCGACCACCGCCACGGCGGCAAGTGGTGTATCTCATACCGGGAATCCGCGCCAACAATGCGGGGTGTGTCGGACCGCACAGTGGACTCAGTTACCATCGCAGGCACTTGTTTTTATCAAATGCGCTTGGTCTATCACATGCAGTGGAAAGGGCCCGACCGTGACGAAGGTACGCCACGAGGCGAAGACGCAGGTCCCGCGCGAACGGGTGTTCGCCTACGTCGACGACTATCGGAGTGTCCCGGACTGGATGTTCGGGGTCAGCAGGTTCGAACCGGTGACCGAGAAGACCTCCGGTGTGGGATCGGTCTTCGACGCCTCGATGAAGCTGGGTCCCAAGACCCTGCACACCACGCTCAAGTGCACCGAGTGGGTGCGCGAGGAGAAGATCGTGCTGGAGTCCGTCGACGGTTTGGACGTCAGTTGCATCTGGTCGTTCGCCGGGTCGGCGGAGGAGACACGCGTGGTCGTCGAGGTCGACTATCGTCTGCCGGGGGGCCTCGCCGGACGTGCGCTGGGCGCGATCGTCGAACCGGCTATCGCCGGGGCGATCAAGCACACCGAGTCCGAGCTGATCAAGGGTCTGACCGCCGCCGGTGCCGCCTGAGGGCGGCCGGTCAGGTCTCCAGCAGTTGCCGGATGATCATCGGGGCCACGCCCCTGGCCTCGGGCAGGGCCAGCGTCATCGCCCAGTTGTGGATGCCGCCCCGTCGCAGGTCGAACCAGATCTGTGATCCCGGCGTCGCCGCCGCCTTGCGGGACAGCGCGAAGGAATCGACATAGAGCAGATCCACCGAACCGCTGTAGACGAACGTCTGCGGCAGGCCGCGCAGGTCGCCGAACAGTGGGCTGACCCGACGATCGCGGATGCTGAGATTGCCGGCCCAGAGCTGGGCGGTGGCCCGCATCCACGGAATGTTGAGCAGCGGATCGAAGTACGGGGTGGGGGCGGTATTGGACATGGTCAGGTCGAGCCAGGGCGAGGACAGCACCAGTGACGCGGGTACCGCCCGGTGCTGGGTCACCAACCGCTGGGTCGCGGCCAGCGCGAGGCCGGCCCCCGCGGAATCGGCGAGAACGCTGACGTTGGCCGCGCCGTAGGTGCTCATCTGTTCGGTGAAGAAATCGGCCATCATCGGCACCGCACCGGCGGCATGGGCGGTCGGCGCGTTCGGATACAGCGGGACGACCACCGTGGCGCCGGTGGCACGGACCAGGTTGAGATAGTACGACCAGTGCATTGCCGTCGCGGGGAGCACGAATCCGCCGCCGTGGACGGCGATCACGGTCCGGTGCCGGTACCTGGTCGCGGCCTCGCTCGTGGGTGCGCCAGCATTGCGCTTGGGCGTGATCCGCCACACATTCCAGCCGCGGTAGTTGTCCACCTTCATGTCCGCGCCCGACACCTCGGTGGTCGGTGGCCGCTCCGGATCGGCGGCCTCGGGCTTGTCGGTCGGTACCGTGGGCTTCTTCATCAGCGGTGAGAACAATTGCAGGGCCGTGACGCCGGAACGGGTCAACGGCGAGACCGAGCCGGTGAACTTCGGGTTCTCCGACGCCGGTTGCATGCCCGATTCGGGCGTGGGCGTCGACGTCGCCGCACCGGCTTCGGGCTGCTGGGGGGCTGCGATCGCCGGGGCCACCGCCAGGGGTGCGCCGCTCAGGAAGATCGTCGCGCCGAGTGCCGCCGTCAGCATCCGTGCCGGACTCCGGCGCACGTCCGGTTTCCGGCGCGTGCCGGAACGGGGCTGGTCGTCGGCGATCACTCCGTCGTGTATACCAGGAAATTCGAAACAGGAGGCGTCGATGACCGGAGTCAGTGATCGCCGACCGGGTCGGCGCGACCGCGCGCCAGGGCCTGGCGTACCCGGCGTTCCCCCGGCAGCGGGATTCGCGGCCGGGCGACGAGATATCGGCTGACCGGGGTGCGCAGCAGCAGATCGACGAGCAGCAGCGACAGCGCCAGTACCGTGATGATCAGCACGACCGCCCGGGCCACGGGCGCGCCGGGGAACCACTCGAACAGCTGGCGGAAGAACCCGGTGCGGGCCAGGATGTCGAGGATCAGTGGGTGCGCCGCGAACACCCCGAAGGCGCGCAGCGTGGCCCATGACACGAACCGCGCCCCGCTGCGTTTGCCGGTTCTGCGGCGATCGTCCCACAGCGTCGCGCCCAGCCACAGCAGGGCGAAACCGCACACCAGCCACGGCAGATGCGCCGGATTCCACGGGGTGTTGGCCTGCAGCGGCACGTGCCCGGGGGAGGTGGCCAGCCAGTACGCGGTCACGCTGAGCGCGGCCGAGCCCAGCCCGCAGGCCACGACCAGTCGCACGTGCGATCGCAGCCACGTCTCGACGGCTTCGTGGTGGTAGGCGGCGACGGCGCCGATCGTGATGAACAGCGCGTACATCGGCAGGGTCTTCCACAGGTGCAGGAAGATGTTCTGCCAGAACGGCGGGAGTGGGCGCGGCGTGTACTGATACAGCGCGAACATGCCGAACTGGACCACCGCGCCGCCCGCGATGACCCGCCACGGGTGGTCGGCGAACCGTTCGACGATCTTGCTGATGAGTGGGAAGAACAGATAGATCTGCATCGAGATCAGCAGAAAATACAGCTGGTACTTGCCGGTGCCGCTGATCAGATCCTCGCCCAGATCGGCGAACCAGGTGCCGGTGGAGGGGAACGGATTGTTCCTGATCACCAGGTGGTCGGTGATGGCGTAGATGATGGTCCACAGCAGATACGGCCACAGGATCAGGCCGAACCTGCGGCGCCAGAACTGCGTGGCGGTCATCGTCTTGCCGCGCATGCTCAGAACCAGCACGAACAGAGTGACCGCCACGAACCCGTAGCGGGTCAGATGCAGCAGCGTGCCCGCCAGATGCGACCCGCGGGTCACTTCCGGGCCGCTGTTGATGGCGTTGACGCTGTGCGCGACCACCACGCCGGTGAATAGGGCTACCCGGACCAGGTCCGCGGTGTAGGCGCGCCCGACGCGGGCCGCGGCGCCGGCCTTGCGGTCGGGGCGGTCGTCCGGAGCCGGACTGATCGCGATGCTCTGGTCGGACGCGGTGGCCGGGCCGGACGCGGTGGGCTGGGTCTGCGGGGTGGGTTGCACGTGCACCTTCGTGTTGCTTACAGGTCGCAGTGCATGAGTTTACGTGCGTGCGGCGGGCTCCGTGGTCACCCGGTGGGGATTCAGGACTTGACCAGGCGTGCGATCGCCGCGGAGGCCTCGCGCAGTTTCTCCTCGGCCTCCGGTCCGCCCCGGGTGGCCGCGCCGACCACGCAGTGGCGTAGGTGGTCGTCGAGCAGGGCCAACGCCACGCCCTCCAGTGCACTGGTCAGGGCCGAGATCTGGGTGAGGATGTCGATGCAGTAGACGTCTTCGTCGACCATCCGGTGAATGCCCCGCGCCTGGCCTTCGATTCGTTTGAGCCGGGCCAGGTAGCGGCCTTTGTCGGCGATGTAGCCGTGTGCGGCGCCCGAATGGCAGGCGTCGGTACCGGGGTCCGGCGCGGGTGTGGCGGTGTCGGTGGGCGGGTCGGTCATGGCGGGACATCCTCGGTTCTGGGGGGATGAGACAGACCGCCATCATAGCCCCCGGGGGTATGGAATGCCGGTACGCGGGACACTTGCCGTATACCCCATGGGGGTATACGCTGAAGCCGTTCACGACGACTGGCGAGGAGATTCACGATGACCGGTGCGACCACAAGCGAATACCAGGTGACAGGCATGACCTGTGGCCACTGCGAAATGTCTGTCCGCGAGGAGGTCGGCGAGATCCCCGGTATCGACGCCATCGAGGTCAGCGCCGCCACCGGCCGGCTCGTGGTGACCGGCGACGGAACCGTCGATGACGCCGCGGTACTCGCGGCGGTCGACGAGGCGGGTTATTCGGCGGTGCGTATCCCATGAGCACCTGGCGGCGCCTGGCGTTGTTCGCCGGCGTGCTCGTCGCGGTCTTCGCGGTCGCGTTGGGCGTCGCGGCGGTGACGGTGCCCGACAGCGCCGTCGACTCGTGGCAGCAACGTGCCCGGGATTCCCATCAGGAGATGTCCGGCGGTCATGACTCCGGCGACGACCACGCCGCGGCGTACAACGGGGCGCCGGCCGAGATACTCGATGGGACCGTACTGAGCCGCGACGGATACACGCTCGGGCCGGTGCGCGCGCCGTCGACGGTGGATCGGCCCGGCGAACTACGGTTCACCATCACCACCGCCGGCGGCGAGCCGGTTCGCGACTATGTCCGGACCCACGACAAGGACCTGCACCTGATCGTGGTCCGGTCCGACGGGAGCCATTTCCGCCACGTGCATCCGGTGTTCGACGCGTCTTCCGGCGAGTGGGCGTTGCCGTGGCGGTGGGAGGCCGCCGGCAGCTACCGGGTGTTCGCCGATTTCACGCCGGATACCGGCAGCGGTGTGGTGCTGGCCCGGACCGTGGACGTCGCCGGCGCGGTGACGCCGGTGCCGGTGTCACCGCGCACCGCCGATCACGTCGACGGTTTCGACGTCACGTTGACCGGGGTGCCCGCTGTCGGCCACGACACCCGGCTCGCGATCACCGTCACCCGCGCCGGAGCGCCGGTGACCGGTCTGCAGCCGTACCTGGGTGCGTTCGGTCATCTGGTGGCGTTGCGCGAGGGCGACCTCGCCTACCTGCATGTCCATCCCGAGGGTGCCGAACCCCAAGTCGGGCAGACCTCGGGCCCATGTGTCGACTTCAACACCCGGGCGCCGAGCGCCGGACGCTACCTACTGTATTTCGACTTCCAGGTCGACGGTGTCGTCCGGACAGCCACATTTGTCACCGACGCGGGCGTCGACTGAGTCACCGACCCACCGATCGGTTCGGAAAAGAGAGGTCCTCGCGATGAGTACCACCGCATCCACACAACCCGGCGCATCCACACAACCCGGCGCATCCACACAACCCGGCGCATCCACACAACCCGGCACCGGGGCGAGCTATGACCTCGACATCACCGGGATGACGTGTGCCTCATGCGCCAATCGCATCGAACGCAAACTCAACAAGCTCGACGGCGTCGAGGCCACCGTCAACTACGCCACCGAGAAGGCGAAGGTGCGCGCGCCCGCCGACCTCGATCCCGACGTGCTGATCGGTACCGTCCGGGATGCCGGCTACGACGCGAGTCTGCCCGCACCGCGGTCGCCCGCGACCTCCGAGGAGGTCGCGGACCCGGCGGACAGGGAGCTGGAGTCGTTGCGGCACAGGCTCATCGGTGCTGTCGTGCTGACAGTGCCGGTGATCGCGATGGCGATGGTCCCGGCGTGGCAGTTCACCAACTGGCAGTGGGCCTCGCTGACATTGGCCGCGCCCGTGGTGATCTGGGGCGCCTGGCCGTTCCACCGGGCCGCGGCGATCAACCTGCGTCACGGCGAGGCCACCATGGACACGCTCATCTCGCTGGGCACGCTCGCCGCGTTCGGCTGGTCGCTGTACGCCCTGTTCTTCGGTGACGCGGGCGAACCCGGCATGACGCACGGCTTCGAGTTCTCGTTACAGCCGTCCGACGGGGCGTCGAACATCTATCTGGAGGCGGCCGCCGGGGTGACGATGTTCATCCTCGCCGGACGCTACTTCGAGAAGCGGTCCAAGAAGCAGGCCGGTGCCGCGCTCTGTGCGTTGCTCGAACTGGGCGCCAAGGACGTCGCGGTGCTGCGCGACGGTACCGAGGTCACGATCCCTGTCGAGGAACTGTCGGTCGGTGACTCGTTCGTGGTGCGGCCGGGGGAGAAGGTCGCCACCGACGGTGTGGTGGTCTCCGGCGAATCCGCCCTGGATATGGCGATGATCACCGGCGAGTCGGTGCCGGTGGAGGCCGGGCCCGGCGACCAGGTGGTCGGCGCGACCGTCAACGCGGGCGGACGGCTGGTGGTGCGCGCCACGCGCATCGGTGCCGACACCCAGCTCGCACAGATGGCACGCCTGGTGGAGGACGCCCAGAGCGGCAAGGCGCCGGTGCAGCGGCTGGCCGACCGCATCTCGGGCGTTTTCGTGCCCATCGTCATCGTGATCGCCGTCGGCACGCTCGGCGCGTGGCTGGGTGCCGGTTTCGGCGTGACGGCCGCATTCACCGCCGCCGTCTCGGTGCTGGTGATCGCCTGCCCCTGCGCACTCGGCCTGGCCACCCCGACGGCGCTGCTGGTGGGTACCGGCCGCGGCGCACAGCTCGGCATCCTCATCAAGGGCCCGGAGGTGCTGGAGTCGACACGCCAGGTAGACACCGTCGTCCTCGACAAGACCGGCACCGTCACCACCGGTGTCATGACGCTGGTCGACGCCGTGTGCGAGCCGGGTGTCGAGCGCACCGAACTGCTGCGGTTGGCCGGAGCGCTGGAGGACGCGTCCGAGCATCCGATCGCCGCCGCCGTCGCCGCCGGTGCCCGCGCCGAGGTCGGCGAACTGCCCGCGGTCGAGGGTTTCACCAACCTGGAAGGCCGGGGGGTGCGGGGTGTCGTCGACGGCAAGGCCGTCGTCGTCGGCCGGGAGGCGTTGCTGGCCGACTGGTCGCAGACGTTGAGCGCCGAGGTGGCCGCGGCCAAGGCGGACGCCGAACACGGCGGCAAGACGGTCGTCGCCGTCGGCTGGGACGGCGCGGCCCGCGGCATCCTGGTGGTTGCCGACACCGTCAAACCGACCAGCGCCCAGGCGATCACCCGGTTCACCGAACTCGGTCTGACACCGGTGCTGTTGACCGGCGACAACACCGCCGTCGCCCGGCAGATCGCGGCCGAGGTGGGGATCGAGCAGGTGCACGCCGAGGTGCTGCCCGCCGACAAGGTGTCGGTGATCGCGGCGCTGCAGGCCGACGGCAAGACGGTCGCGATGGTCGGCGACGGCGTCAACGATGCGCCCGCCCTGGCGCAGGCCGACCTCGGCCTGGCGATGGGCACCGGCACCGACGTGGCGATAGCCGCCTCCGACATCACCCTGGTGCGCGGTGACCTGCGCAGCGCGGCCGATGCGATCCGGTTGTCCCGTAAGACCCTGCGCACCATCAAGTCGAACCTGTTCTGGGCCTTCGCCTACAACGTGGCGGCCATCCCGGTCGCCGCGCTCGGCATGCTCAACCCGATGCTCGCCGGTGCCGCGATGGCCTTCTCCAGTGTCTTCGTCGTCGCCAACAGCCTCCGGCTGCGCACCTTCCGCTGATCGCGACGCGAGAGTCATCCGTTCGTGATCGTCAAGGTTTACTCGGACGAGATGGAGGTCGAGGAAGGCTCGGTCGTCGCGCCTTCCGTAGCTTGCTGACGTACTGGGCGGGCGACACGACGTCCACATACGTCCCGATGGAAGGTGCGTTTTGGCGGAACGGCCCATCCTTTGTCACGATCACCTTGCGTGACATGTGGTCGTCGCCGGCGTCGACCGCCGTTCGGTATACGCATCCATCTTCGTGATCAAGTGGTGGGTTGCCCATCGGGATGGTGATGTCACCGACAGTGCCGCCGCCGGTGTCTTCGAGTACCTCATATAGGAAGTCTTCGACAAGACCTTCGGCGGTGGCCTGTGTCCAACGGCGCCCTGTCTTGTCACGGACAACTTCGATAGCCTTCGAAATCACCAACCGGTCGATGTGGGCGCTGGTCCACACTTCGAGTCGCTGAGTCCCTGAATCGTAGAACCCTGTGCGGCTCATCGCGATTGCGCGTAGGCAGTCGTATCGAACGTCGGGGTGGGGCACGGGCAGACTATTGACGCTACCTGCGATGGCATCAAACTCATCCCAACTGAAGGGCTGGGTGATCAGAGTCGCGACATCAAGCCACACGTTGACGTCGAAGACGACGATGCACTCGGGTATCGGCACTGTCCCGGCCTACGACCGGCGGCTCCCGAATCGTCGGCGCTGGGTGTGAACAACCCCGTAGTTGAAGTCCGGGTTCGGCACCTCATATTGGCCATAACCCACGACCGGTGCTTCGGCGTCGCCGGTGGTTCTCGCAGATCCAAGGTCTTCACGCGCTCGGAGGAGATATGCGGATGTCAGCTGCCAACTGTCATCCGGATCGTGGCGCGCGGACGTAGTCCGCGACACGTCCACTGAACTCATCGATCCCCCTCGTCTCGTCCTGATACGTAGTCGCTGAGTAACGCTTCGGCAATCTGCGTCGTGGTGTTCTGGAGAGCGGCGATACTTGCCGTCACATCTCCGGCCGAGCCGACGTGCGCAGTTGCCATGTGGCGAATCCAGATATTTGAGTATAGGCCAACCGGGGGTGCGGTCCACCGGGGAGGCACCAGGTGAAGGGTATCGGTGTCCAGCGCGTGTCCGTTCACACGTGACTGCTCTGGGTGCCGTATGCGAGTCAAGAGCTCGTCGTCGCATACGACTCCCCACTCAACTTGCACCCGCAAGTCGGCGCTGGTGAGATCGATCAGATTGGAGCCGTCCGCCGGTTCCAGACCGATCGATGTGATCGCAGCTGCTCCGCCGAGCGCTGACCGTGCGGCGTACGAAGCTCGCTCAGCGTCGTAGTCCCGGCCGTCGAGGGGGGAGACGCCTGCAGACGTGTAGCTGTCCAGGATCACGTCTTTGGGTGACAGGACTTCCAGCACACCTTCAATCGCGGTCGACAGTTCGATCAGATCCAACCCCCCGAGACCGGAGTCCACCGTGAACCCCTGCCTCGTAACAGCGATGCGCAGATCAGGCGACAACACGGCGACACCGATCTTTTCGCCGTCGTCAAGGCTGGCAACTGGCTCAAGGTGTGTCTCGAACCATTCGAGCAGATCTGCGCAGCGCCGCGTGTAGGTAAGGATCGGTGGCCAGAGGAACCGGCAACTCGTCACCCACCTGCGGTACATACCTCCAGAGGCTACCTGCCTGCCGAACGGTGATAGCAACCTCGGTGCGACTCGCACCTGCTCCGAGAATGTCAGAGGTGGCCGTCACAATGGGCGCGTCCAGCTACCGCCTGACGCGGTGGCGTGTCTAGATGGTTGATTCCTTGGACGCGGTCAGTGGTCGTACGCGATCAGGGATCGTTTGGTGGTGATGCCGGTGGTCCAGTTGTGCCAGATGCCGGCGGACATCGCCAGGAGGCGTTGACTCACTCGGGCGAACACTCCGTGGGTGGTCCGGCCGCCGTGTTTCTCCAGGCCGAGCTGCCCTTTGAGGGTCTGGTTGACCGATTCGATCCACTGCCGCACCCCGCCGAGGTTGCCGTTGCGGTAGGTCTCGTCCTTGCGGTCCGGGCGCAGCAACCGCAGGCCCATCGCGGCGGTTGTGGCAGCGAACGTCTTTCCGGAGAAGCCCTTGTCGGCGAGCAGCACCTGCCCGGAGCGGATGAGGTGGTGATCGCGTTCGAGCAGCGCGGTCACCACCTCGCGTTCACCGATCTTCGGATGCGCCAGGCACCACATGATCGGCATCCCGTCGCCGGCGCACACCAGATACAACTTCAAGCCCCAGTAGAAACGCGAGTGTGACGCGCAGTAGCCGTATCCGGCGTGCCCGGCCAGGCCGGACCGCTTGACCGTTTCCCTTGACATGCCACACGGAACCGGGGTGGCGTCGGTGATCCACAGGTCGTCGAACCACGACGGTGAGAGCCGTGCCACCGCCTGAATTGTCTTGCACAGCAACCCTCGTGCAGCCCTGACACGCTTGTTGTAGTCGGACTGGCCCGGCAGATACGGGAACAGTGCGCGCAGTTGCTCGTTGCCGTGGACGTGCCGGATCCAACGCCGTTCACTGTCGAACCCGAGCAACACCTGCGCTACCGCGAGCGTGAGCAGTTCGGCATCGGAGAGCAGCGGGCGCCAGCCGCGTCCCGAGCGGGGTTCGACGACGTGGTCGTCGATGAGGACATAGAGTTCAGTCAGGAGGGTTTCGAGTTCTTTCGTCACACATTGATCTTGAAGCCCTCCGCCTACCTCGTTGCCGACGGCACCTTCAAGGAATCAACCATCTAGTGGTCATCTCCGTTAGTTCGTCGGGGGTCACGCCGCTTGGCGGAGGGTGCCGTCGTTGTTGAGTCGGTTGAGGTGGCGGTTGAGGTGGTCGCGGGTGTATTTCCAGCCGAAGGGTTCAGCGTTCTGGTTGTAGCGGTCCTCGAAGGCGAGGATTCGTTGCGCGAGGTCATCGAGGTCGGTGAAGTCGCCGGTGGTGATGGCTTTGCGTTGCAGGATCGAGAAGTAGATCTCGACTTGGTTGAGCCACGAAGCGTGTACGGGCAGGTGCACCAGGACCGCGCTGGGGAACGCCTCACGCATCCGGTCGATCGATGCCTGCCCGGCGTGGGAGGAACCGTTGTCGACGATCCAGAACACCCGCTTCGCTGAGGCATACGGTTCCTGGGTCATCACTTGTTTCACGAGGTGGGTGAACGGCACGATCCCGGTCTTCGGTGCTGTCATTCCATGCACCTGGGCGTGGTGGACGTCGTAGGCAGCGAAGTAGGCCAGCGTGCCACCGCGGCGGTACTCGAACTCGACTCTGCGTGGTTGCCCTGGTGCCGCGGGTGTTTCGGGGTGACGCCGCCTGAGGGCTTGCAGCTGGGACTTCTCATCGGCGCTGATCACGTATTCATCAGCGCCGAGCTCGACACCGTTGTACTGCCGTTGGTACAGGTCCAGCACCGGACTTGCTTTGACCGCGAAGTCGGGGTCGCGGGGAAAGATCCAGGACCGATGCTGCCACGGCTTGATCGCATCGGCGGCCAACCACCGGCCGATCGTGGACGGCGAGACTGGCCGCACCAGCCCGGCCGCAACCGCGTGTGTGCTGAGTTCGGCGGTCGACCACCTCGTTAACGGCAGATCGTGGTCGGCCGGTCGCGTGCACGCGAGTGCTTTGACCTCGGCAACCTCGACCGGGGTGAACACCGGTGGCCGCCCTGATCGGGGCCGGTCCTTAAGCCCGTCAAGACGCTGCACGCAGAAGCGATGTCGCCAGCGGCGGGCGGTGTCCTCGCAGACCCCCACGTCGCGGGCAATCTGGGCGTTCGCGACACCGTCAGCAGCAGCGAGCACGATCCGGGCACGCAGCAGATCGCGATGGGGGCATTTCGCGGCGTTCGCGCGGCGTGTCAGGACATGTCGTTCTTCATCGGTGAGGACCACGACGTCAGCACTGGTGAGAGTCACATCCATTTCTGACGCTCCGAGCCGCCGGAGGCCAAGACGCCACGCCGACACCGAACAGATCAAGGCAGCACATGACGATGCCACGATGATGAGAATCATGGCGAAGATCCCCGACTCGACCCAGACCTCGCTACGGCAAAAGCTCCTGGCCCGCGCCGCCGAACGCTGGCCCCAGATCCAGACCCTGCACACCCGCTACCGTGCGGGGTTCGCCTACATCGACGCCACCCTCACCGACGGCGAGGAGGTGAAGCTATGCCGGCTGCGCTACGCCGGATCGGCCAACCAATGGGGCTTCGCGATCTACCGCGCCAGCCACAACGACTACGAACAAGCCGTCCTCCCCACCGGCTGGCCCTCAGGCACCCCCGAGCAAGCCCTCGACACCGCCTGCGGCCTCTACCTCAACGACCCCACCACCTGGCTCCCAGACCCCCGACGAACTAACGGCGATACCCACTAGTGGGAGGTGTGGGACATGTTTTCCTCAACGGGAGTGGTGGTGCATCCGCGCAGGTGGCAGTGGGTGTTGGCGAAATGCGCGATCGTGATGGACATGATGGCCGTAGGCGCGCTCATCGTGGTGATGCTGATACGCGCTGTACTACTGATGTTGCCCTTCCAACTGCCGGAGCAGTTCGGGTGGGTTGCCTGGTACCTGGCCGCATTTGCGGCCTTGACCGTCCAACTTGCTGCCATCGCACTACAGGTCGTGCTGTCCACGGTGCTCGTCAGTGGTGTTCCCGGCACGGCGCCCGGCACCTGGCGAGAACAGATCGTAACTGTGATTCGCGTGCGCGAGATTCAGTTGATGGTGCTGGCGTACGGCGGGATGTCCGTGGGGGCTCTGGTGCACTCCCATGCCGGTCACCCGGCGGCAGTCGTGGCGGCGGTGATCCCATTTCTGGTGTCGTTGAATGCGTTCAAACTGTTGCTCGATGATGTGCGAACCGAAGAGCCACTGCGGAAACATCCCTCGATCATCGATCCCCGAGTGGGGCTGGCCTACGATCCGTCGCCGGAGTTCGTCGGGTCTTTCTGGTACGATCCCGCGCAGATCCGGACCCTGTCGACGGCCAAAGCGTGCTTGTCGATGGTTGAGCAAGCGCGTGTCGTCAGGTGGGCGGTGCACGGGACGACGCTGGTGATTTCGGCGGTGGTTGTGCGCGAAGTAACGGGTGCGGAAACGTGGGCCGACTCGTTCTGGCTCTTGGGTGCGGTCGTTGCGACTTCGCTCGTATCGCACGTAGCTGACGGACATACCGAACTCAGAGACCTCCGTAGACGATACCGCGAATGTGTAATTCGGTTAGAACGGGAAGCGGTCGAGTAGGTACCCCGCCTGGGTCGCGCGTGTCCACGAACGTAGGTCAATCACAGAGAATCGCGAGGGAGCAATCGAACTGTCAGAACAGTTCTTCGGGCAGTGTGGTTCCTGGGATGTGGCCGACCGATCCTCCGTGTCCCTGTAGCTCATCGACCTGCTCTTCGAGTCCGCGGGTGCCCCTGACAGCTACCCATGTGACCAGGCGTACTTCGTGTTTTTCGATGTCCGGCAATGGGTCCCGAGGAGGTGGGGGAGTAATGCCGGCCTCGTCGAGGATTTCGGCGATCAGCTGGATGCGCTGTTCGTCGGTGGCACCCTGGTTGAGCGCACTGCGCACCTGCCGCGTGACCTTCGCGGTGGGAACGGTGCGTAGTCGGTTCGCCAATGATGACTGCTCATCCTTGCCGAGGTAGCGGCCCTTCCTGAGCACCAGTTCGTAGGCGTTGCGGAACGAGAGGGGTAGGTCGGGTTGAAAGGCGTTGGGGTCGGTGAGTTCCTTCCATGTCGCGTAGGCGTCGTCACGCGCGGCCTCCCAAGCATCGAAGGCGCGGTCGTAGACTTCGTCGGGCAGCCAGCGCTCGGCCGTGGAGCTCTGTGGGTCGGCGACGCGCAGTGACAGTAGCGTGTCGGGCGAGATGATCGGCCGACCCTGGTCGTTGTGTCGTACGGTCCAGTCGTTGTCGACCGCGACGTACCGGAACCACGGCGTGGTGCTGCTGCCCATCTTGACGCAGAAGACGTAGCCGTTTCCCTGGACGGCTGGGTTCACAAACCCGCTGCCCGACGTGAAGGGGAGTGAAAGGACTTCCGCTCTCAGGCTGCGTTCCATGGTGAATGATCTGGAGAGGCGACGCCGGTACTCCTCGCCGGACAGTGACGCACTGGCTCCGCCGGCGTCGAGGAGCTTCTCGAACTCATCGATCACCTGATCGTCGGTCAGGTTCACTTCGTGGCCGGGGCCGCGCCCCGGCAGAACCTGGCCCGCACCGACAGCGGCGTCGGCGAGGGCCAATTTGGCTTCCAGTCGCGCTTCGAGGGCGAGCAGCGCATCGAGACGCTCGGCAGGAAAGAACAGGCCCAGGCGGACGTAGTCGTGTTTCGAGCCGATCCGGTCCACGCGGCCGTGACGCTGGACGATCCGCATCGGATTCCACGGCAGGTCGTAGTTGATCATCTGACCGGCCTGCTGGAGGTTGACGCCTTCGGCCAGCACATCGGTGGCGAAGAGGAGATCGAATGCATCCTTGGCGGTCGGTTGACCCGCGGCATTCTGAGGCCCGGCTGTCACGGGCGCGAATCCGGCGATCGTCGCGGCACGACCGCCCTGGTCGACGCCGCCGCTCGCGCCACGTTCGTGTGTCTTGGCGTACGAGCCCATGATCGGCGGTGCCACGCGCCCCTTGTAGTCCGCCAATGGTGATTCGGCTGGTGCGTTCTCGATCGCGGTCACTACCGCTTCGTGGACGGGCAGGATCGTGTCGGTGAAGGCTGAGAAGATGATCACCTTGCGACGGTCGCTGTGCGAAAGCCCGCGAGGATCGATTCGCCTCGCGTCTGTCGCGATTGCTGTCAGTTGCTTGATCAGCGTCCTGATCTTCGGCTCGGTGCCCTGGACGACGGACTCGGCGAGATCGCGGAGCCCCCTGAGCAACGCGATGTCGGAGGCGACATCCGTCTCGAGTGCGTCGAGGTGATAGTCGTCGGTAGATTCGATTTGCTGGTCGTTGTCGAACTCGGTGACGAAGGCGTCGAGGTCGTCGGACTCCGAGGACACCCATTCGCTGAGCGCATCGCCTCTGAGTACGTATCCCTTGTCGAGTACGTCCAGGAATACTTCATGTGACTCGATCATCTTCGTCAGCGAGGCATACAGTGCTTGCGGACTGGACTCGAGCCGCTTGAGCAGACCGGACCGCAGCAGGCCGGCATTGGTGATCTGGTACTCCTGCAGATCGTGTTCGACGGTGTACATGCTCGACAGGTAGCGCGCGAGCATCAGCCGCCCGGGGTCGCGGCTGCGCACCTCCCACGCTCTCGGTGCCGAAGGGTCGGTGGGATCGTCGAGGGCGTAGACCATCGCGTCGATGAGTGCGAGACCGTTGTCGTCGAGGTCGTAGTCGATGCGGCGGACCTTGGCCTGCGGGAACCTGATCGGGGTGAGCTTGCCGTCGGGACTGGTGATCAGTTCGTTGGTGTAGTGCTCCTTGACGAACTTCCTGGTGCGTCGGACGGCCACCTGGTCCATCAGATCGAACAGATGCTCCGGAGTTAGATTGGCCGGGTCGACGTTCTGGGCGTGCTTGATGTACTCGTGAATACTTGGGATTCCGAGTGAGGCGAAACGTGCGTCGTCGCGAATGAAGTACTTGACGAGGGTTTCCAGGTCGTTGAGTGAGTTGTTCACGGGTGTGGCGGTCAACAACACCACCCGCTTCGGACTTCCGGCCGTGATGACCCGATCGACCGCGCCTGAACGCTGAGCCCCCGAATTGCGCAGGTTATGCGCCTCGTCGATGACCACCAGCGAGTAGTCCTCCACCTCCTGAAGGAATGCGTCGGTCGAACCCTTGTCGGGATCGAGGCGGTTGCGGATCTCCTCGTAGGAATAGACATCAACCCATCGACTGAAATCATGTGCCTTCAGGAACGGCTCCCACATCGACGACTTCAATGCCGCCGGCGCGACGATGAGAACCCGCTGCCGGTTCACATTCGCAGTGCGATAGATGACCTCGCCGGCGAGAAAGGTCTTGCCGAGGCCGACCTCATCGGCCACGAGCACACCACCATGCTCCTCAAGTAGACGTTCCATCCGGACGACGCCGTCAGCCTGAAAACGTGTGAGGTTCAGGCCCGTTCGGATGAGCGGGTCCTCGTCGGCATCGAGGTGCTCGCCGTACAACTCCCACAGCATGCGCAGGTAAATCAGCCACGGCGTATGCGGATCCCAGCGACGGCTGTAGAGCGCGGCCAAATCGTACGGCTCGCTCTGCTCCCAGAAGTGATCGAACCACTCGCGCACCTTGCCGGCCGCCCGTGTCCCGCCACCCGTGCCGAGGTTCAGTTCGGCGTTGTGGGCCAGACCCGCATAGGTCATGTTCGATGACCCCGCGATCGCCGCCTGCGTTGACGCGTCCTCGACGAGGTACGTCTTACCATGCAGGAACCCGTTCGTGTAGCGCCGCACCTCGACCTTGGCGACTCCATCGAGGTCCACGCTTTGGAGCCATTCGACCATCCGCCTGCACTCCGCAGACGGCACGCGCGCGAATCCCATGGTGTCACGTTCGGCTTCCAGCCATGCCTGGTGATGCTGAATAGCGGTATCGCGGCGGGCATCCTGGTCGGAATCACCCGACGTGATCGCACGAACCGAATCCTCCTCCGGCTCGGCACCCAACAGTAGCCGCACCCGAGGTGCGGTCTCCAACTCATCTGCGAGGAGCGCGAATCCGGCCGGGTTGATGTAGGCCGTGGCGATCGCGATCGGTGGTGCCGTGACCTTATTCTGCCGCAGCAACCGAAACAACTCGTTAACCGTGTCAGCAACCGTGGTCGCCGCATCGCTCGGAGCGTGATTGGTGGCGAAATCGGGCAACTGGGTCACACCGCTACCGCACTTTCAGTGAGCTTGGCGCAGGCTGCCAGGAAAATGTCATCGGGGTAGCCCTTGCTGGTGAAATCCTCACGAATGGCTGAGAAGTCGGTGAGGGTCAGTCCGTATCCGTGCGCGACGACCGCATCTATCCCCGCGATGAGATCGTTCTTCGTGCAACCGTTGTACGGGGACTTTTGGGCTCGCTCGGCGACGTCAATATCGCCAGCCAGACGAGTAAATCCCGAATGGGTGAGGAGTACGGCTACACGGCTTGAAATCGCAGCGATATCGCTGGGACTAAGGTTCGGTACCGGAAGATTGTTGATCACCGGTGCCGTCACGTGACGGTCCACGAACCTTCGTGCCCACCAATCTTCGACAACGGAATTGAATAGACCGAGGACGGCGAGCCTTACGTCTTCGGAAGTTCCGGGCAGGTGGGCGAATGCGTGAACATATCCCTTATTGTAGATCCACCCTTCGTTCGGCAGCGCCGTCGCGATCAGTGTGCGAGTGTCATCGGACCGACTGGGGTGGCGGAACAAGACCACCGGGTGATCTGCGCTGATGGTGGCGCACCTGTTGGAATTGGTGTTAATTCCCCGATCTTTGTTGGCGATGCCGTCGAAGTCAGTGATGAACTGCTTTATGGCAGCAGGGCGCAATTCGTATGCGTCTGCGTGTCGAGTCATCATTACCTTCCATGCTCCAGGTTCATCGATCCTGGACGCAAGCCCTCGGTCCGGACCGCTTCCTCGGAAATCCCACCGAGCGTCGTGCACTCCTTGCGCCCACGATCCAGGTCTGGAGATTCGGGGATACTTGCGCATTTTGTCGAACACCTCGCGGTCGCCAGGATTGTTGAACCACGGGATTGCTTTCGAGTCCGACATTGACGTTAGCTCATCGCGTGTAAAAGCCAGAACGGAGTTGTCTCCAATGGCACGAAGGTCCTTCGCGGATTGGACTACCCCGACTCGGATCGGATCTCCTTGAATTTTGGAGGCATTAAGCAGAACGACTGCGTAGCGGGGTTCGACCTTCTCGAAGAGCCATTCTGCCTTGTTTCGCGCTTGGACCACCAGGACGTCGTGTCGGTCCAGAATCTCTTTCCGGAGATTCTTCCACCCGCTGAGCACTGAGAACTGTCGTGGAAGCACCAGTCCGATCTCGCCGGATGCAGACACAGTCTTTAACGCGCGCTCAAGGAAGAGCTGTGCGAGTTCGAGGTGGGTGCCGCCCCTCCATGCGAATGACTTCTTGAAGAATTCCTGAAGCTCCTGGCGTGAGCGTGCTTCCGCATCCTCCTCGGCTGCTTCTACAGGGCGAGACGTGCGGAGATGTTTAATGCGCTCGGCTCGCTTCACGTCAGGCAGTGCGATGAGGCCAGGGTCGCGCACTGCCCAGAACGAGGTGGGTTCATGCCTGACTTTCTCCCATGGCGGGTTTCCGAGTACGACATCGAAGCCGCAGGTGGCGCGTAGAAATACCTCGGGGAAGAGGTAGGGCAAGTGCGCTGGGACCAATGGGTGGAGAACCTCACCGGGTGCTGTGGCCTGAGTCAGTCGGCTGACGTGCTCCGGCCGAGTGATACTTGTCGACCATCTTCCCATGCGGACGGCGACAGCTGCGTCGAAAATGCGCTTGGCTGGTTCAGCTGCATTGCGTGCACGCTCGAGGAGGTCGGCGGACTTCTGGACTTCCGATTTCGTTGCTTCCGCCGCATTTGCCATGTCCAGGAGCAAGGGTTTGGATGACTCAAGGTAGTCGGTGAGGATCGTTCTTAGCCATAGCTGGTAGCCTCCGCGATTTGGCTTCTGCGTGGAGTGCTCGGAGAACAGCGAGTCAGCGGGTTCGAAGAGTCCATCTCCAAGACCGGCAGCACTGAGGGCGGAGCCATCAAATGAAGCTGACACACCTACAAGTGCATCGACCGCTTCATCGATGGACCCAATACCCGTGAGGCTGTTCGCGTTCACGAGACCGTGGTCGAGGTTGCTCATGGGAAGGCCCGGAACGAAGGTGTGAATCCAGAGGGCGAGACGAGCAAGCTCAACGGCCATGGGGTTGATGTCGAGGCCGTAGATGCAGCGCCGGGCAACCTGACGACGGAGCAAGCCGACTTCATCGACCTCGGACTTGGCGACTTCGTCGGTGCCGAGTGCGTCTCGAGCAACAGTGCGGAGCCGGAGAAGCTCTTCGGTCACGCCGGGCACAGTGTGTTCGGTGAGGAAGTCCCGCATGAGGGCTTCGATCTTGTCGACGGCGGCGACCAGGAAATGGCCCGAACCCATCGCGAGGTCGGCAACGCGGAAGTCAAAGAAGTCACGGGCGGCGGCAGCCGCATCACCGTCTTTGAGATATGTGGCGATCTTGTCGAGGTGCGTTGTGAGCGCGGGTACGATTGAGCGTTCGATCAGGTGATCGACGACAATCTTGGGTGTGAAGTACGAACCTGTCGCTTTTCGCTCACCGGAGGCAGTGTGGAAGTAGACGGAACCTTTCGGTGCGGTGACGGCATCGCCCCGCTTGGCAGGTGCCCATGCACCGTTCTTGTCGACTGTGAGGTCTTCCGCTGCGAACGATAGGGAACTTTCCAGCAGACCCTCGTAGATGGTGCCGAACTCACGGACGCTCAATGACCGGAAATCGACCGGCCCGAGCGCATCGTCGGAGCTGACATCTATGAGCAAGCTGCGCAATGCTGGCCCGAGCACGTTGTCGGGTAGCGCGATCTTGCTGATGAGCGCCCCTTCAGGCGACCGAGCGGGGTCATTCGAAAACAATCCACCGTTGTAAGCCGGGATCTGCCACTGCGGGTTGCCCTGGTCGATGGCATTCCACACCTGTACAAGGTCGAGCCAGATTGTCGAAGCATCGCCGAATGTATGGATCTCGGAGTCGAGGAGACGTTTCGCATTCGTCTTTAGGCTATTCGCGTCGAATCCCGCGTTGCGTCTTGCGGGCAGGAGGCCACGATCCTCCGCGTATGCCTGGAACAGGAGCCGGAACAGGATTCGCAGCGTCACACGATAGGCCATCGCCAACCCGTCGGCGTCGAGGGTGACGCCGGCGTGCTTGGTGAGCCGACCCGCGACGTCGACCGCGAGCGGTGGCACGATCTCGTCGTAGACGCGCTCCCGGAGTCGGGCGCCAAGGTCAGATGCGTAGCGCGCACTGTCGCGTAGCAGCTCGTCGGCGGTCCCGTCGGCGGCGAGAGCATCTGCGGAGAAGACCAGCGGCAGGAGTGCGGCGTAGTTCGAGTCGATGGCGGAGAGGTCGATCTCAAAGAACGTTTCCGACTGCCCTTTGGACCCGACACCGACACCATCGCGGCCGGGGTAGAGCCGAATCTGGTCCTTCCGGAGTACAACGAGCCACGGTGTCTCCTGCCGGGATGCGACAGCAAGGCCGAAAGCTACCGGTGAAAGCTGGAATCGGGGAGTCTTCGCGTCGAACTGTTCGGAGTCATCGAGCAGAACGGCAACTGCGCGGGGAGGTCCGGGGGGGGGCTTACCGTCAACAGCATGGTGCCGTTCGGGCCGGGTTGAGTACCGAAACCGAGCGCATCGATGAGTGGTTTTCCACGTTTGCTCAGAAGCGGAGCGGCTCGCTTGCGTTTGGACTCCCAGTCTGTGCGCTCGGGGGCGTTCTGGGTGACGTGATGTGATGCGAACAGGCCGCTGTTGGTGAAACCTGCGACACCGGTCGAATCGTCGGCCTTGCGGAAACCGGCGTATCGTTCCGTGGCGTCGAAGAGGTCGGGTTCATCGAGTACGGATTGGAGCTGTCGCTCGGCTTGATCGACCGGGAGCTGGACGGCCTGCGCGTGTGGGTCTGGACCGAACAGGTGGACAGTGTCACGATCGATCACCGCGACCACGAGTTGGATCGACATCTTGCCCTTCCGAGCGATGAAGAGTTCGCGGAGCTTACCGCGTGTTGGCGTGCTTGCCGACGTGGCGACGGCGACCTGGAAGCCGCCATGTCCCTGGGGGTCGGGGCCTATGTACACCTGGCCCAGGGAGATGTCGCTGGGAGCGGCTGCTTCCTTCCAAGTCACGACCATATCGGCGGTCAGGCGCACAGCTCATCCCCTCAACTCATTGCCGTTCAGTACGGCCGCACTGAGACGAACACTAGCAATCGACGAACTGGGTGTGCAGAACTCTCGACGCAAAGTCTCAGCAGCGTGGTGCGGGGGCACGCTATGCACCCCGCAGTCCTCGCGTACACTCCATGAGACTGAATGCGATGGGCATGCCCGCGCCTTCCGTCAGTACCCGCTCTCGTAGCTCAGGGGATAGAGCACGGCTCTCCTAAAGCCGGTGTCGCAGGTTCGAATCCTGCCGGGAGCACTCTCGCGTTCGTGCCGGCACCCGGTCGGCGCGCCACCATCAGGCGTCGGAGCGCACCGAACAGTCCGGAGTGCAGGTGCGCGCAGCCTCATCACAGATCGTTCTCGTCACCGGCGCGTCCAGCGGGATCGGTGCCGCCGTCGCGCGGGAGTTCGTCGCCAGGGGACACACCGTGTACGGCACCAGCCGTAATCCCGATACCGTCGCCGACCCGGTGCCCGGTGTCACCTACGTGCGTCTGGACAACGCCGACTACGCGACCGCCGACGCCGCGGTCGAGCAGATCGGGCGCATCGACATCCTCATCAACAACGCCGGAGAGTCGCAGGCGGGCGCCATCGAGGACACGCCGATGGACGCGGTCGAGGGTCTGTTCGCCAAGAACGTTTTCGGGCCGATAGCCCTCACCAAGGCGGTACTGCCGGGGATGCGTGAACGCCGGCACGGCACGGTGGTCATGGTCGGCTCCATGCTCGCGAGCTTCCCGGTGGCCTTCCGGTCGACGTATTCGGCGGCCAAGGCCGCGCTCAAGGCGTTCGCCCTGGCCACCCGGCGCGAGGTGGCGCCGTACGGGATCAGGATGATCAGCTTTGAACCGGGCACCATCGCCACCGGGATCGGCGGGCGGCGCAGCGTCCACATCGGCGAGCATTCCCCGTACGCGGACGAGTACGCCGTCGTCGCGGCCGCCACCGCCCGCAACGAGCAGTCCGGCATCACCGCCGAGGCCACTGCGCGGGCGATCGTCGAGGCGGCGCTCGCCGACCATCCGAAACCGTTCTACGCCAAGGGAAATTCTGCTCCACTGGTGTTCCTGGCGAGTCGTCTCCTGCCGCGTGAGCTGATCCTGTCGATGACCGCCCGCAAACACGGACTGTCCTGGATCAGGCCGTGAGCGTCCCGGTTGCGATACGGGTCATCGGCATCGGCCCGGGTGGTCCCGGACATGTCACCTTCGCGGCCGCCGAGGCGATGGCCGGTGTCGACGCATTCCTGTTCCTGGACAAGGGATCGGCCAAGCATTCACTGCTCGATGCCCGCCGGGAGATCCTCGATCGGTATGCGCCGCAAGGGTACCGGATGATCGAGATAGCCGACCCGCCGCGGGACCGCGACCCCGACGACTACGCGACGGAGGTGCGGCGCTGGCATGGTGCGCGGGCCTCGGTCGTCGAACGGGTGCTGCTCGAAGAAGTGGGTGCCGGTGGGGTCGCGGCATTCCTGGTGTGGGGTGACCCGGCCCTCTACGACAGCACGTTGCGCATCGTCGAGGACATCACCGGGCGCGGTGTCCTCGCACCCGAGGTCACCGTGCTCCCCGGCGTCACCAGCATCAGCGCGTTGACCGCGGCGCACCGCATTCCGCTCAACCGGATCGGGGAGCCGATCCACATCACCACCGGCAGGCTCCTGGCCGACACCCCCGCGGGTGCCGACACCAACCAGGTGGTGATGCTGGACTCGTACCTGGCCTTCCGGGAGACCGCCGATCCCGACGACCACATCTGGTGGGGTGCCTACGTGGGCACCCCCGACGAGATCCTGATCAGCGGCCGCGTCGCCGACGTCGCCGACCGGATCGCCGAAACCCGCGCCAAGGCAAGGGAATCGACCGGTTGGTTGATGGATGTCTATTTGCTGCGCAAGGAATCCCGCTTCGCCGGTTGAGGTGCGAGTCTCGCGCTTGTTCCGGAAGTGGCCAACTCCGCCCGACTCCGCCGGTTGAGGTGCGAGCTTGCGAGCCTCGAAACCTGGCGAGACGACATTGTCATCTCACGGGGGTTTCGAGGCTCGTCGCTTGCGCTCCTCGCACCTCAACCGGCGGAGGGGACTCAATCGGCGGAGGGGCTCGACCGGCTGGGTGGGACCTGACCCTGAGGAGGGGACATCCACGCGGGGAGGAGAGCTACCAGATCTCGGCGAGTGAGGCGAGCATCTGCTCACGCAATTCGCCGCGGCAGATGACGAAGTCGGGCATGTACGGGTACGGCTGGTTGTAGACGATCGGGGTGCCGTCTAGCCTGCTGCAATGCAGGCCGGCGGCCAGCGCCACGCCGACGGGGGCGCAGTTGTCCCACTCGTACTGTCCGCCGGCGTGCACATAGGCGTCCGCCTCGCCGGACACCACCGCCATCGCCTTGGCGCCGGCCGAACCGATCAGGACGGGCCGCAACCCGAGTTCCCGCGACACCCACGACACCTCGTACGAGGCGTACCGTGATGTCGCCAATCGGCCGGTGAGCGGCCCGTCGGCCGGCGCGACCGTGTCGGACCGGAACACCTGGCCGCGGGCGGGCAACGATACCGCCGCCTGCGTGACCTTCCCGTTCTCGGTGAGTGCCACGTGCACTGCCCACTCGTCGCTGCCCGCGGCGAACTGCCGGGTACCGTCGAGCGGATCGATGATCCACACCCGGTCGGCGGTGGCCCGGTCGCCGACGTCGGCCGCCTCCTCCGACAAGACCGCGTCGGCGGGCCGGTGCCGGGCCAGCACCGCCGCGATCCACGCCTGCGCCATGGTGTCGCCGACGTCGCCGAGGTGACGCGCCGTCAACAATTCACCGTGCCGGACCCCGAGCAGGATCTCACCGGCACCCCGCGCGATCCGTGCGGCGAGTTCGGCATCGGAGAGCCCGGACCCGGGGTATCGCGGGTCCGACGACGAAGACGCTGAGTGCATCCCCTAACTAGAGCACACTGGTGGACATGCCCGAACTACCCGAGGTCGGCGCGATCGCCGCCTTTCTCGACGATCACATCACCGGACTGCCCATCCGCCGGGTCGACGTCGCCTCCTTGGCGGTGCTCAAGACCGCCGACCCGCCGTACACGGCGCTGACCGGCCGGACCGTCGTATCGGTGAGCCGGATCGGCAAGTACCTGCTCATCCGCACCGTCCCGGGCGACTACGACGCAGGGGACGATGAGATGGGGGATGACGGAGCAGGGGGCGGCGATCATGATGCGGTGATCTACCTGGTCATCCATCTGTCGCGGGCCGGTTGGCTGCGCTGGAGTGAGAAGCTGTCGCGGGTGCCGCCCAGGCCCGGAGGTAAGGGCCCGATCGCGTTGCGCGTGCATTGCGGGCTGCCCGGTGAGGGGTTCGACGTCACCGAGGCCGGTACCCAGAAGAGGCTGGCGGTCTGGGTGGTGCGGGACCCGAAGGACGTCGACCGGATCGCGACGCTGGGCCCGGACGCGCTCGGCGTCGGGCGCGAACGGTTCGGAGAGATCCTTGCCGGGTCGCACGCCCGGATCAAGAACCTGCTCACCGATCAGCGTGTGATCGCCGGCATCGGCAACGCCTACTCCGACGAGATCCTGCACGTGGCCGCCCTGTCACCGTTCGCGAACGCGAACGCCCTCGACGACGCCGGGGTCGACGTGTTGTACGCCGCGATGCGGTCGGTGCTCACCGATGCCGTGGCCCGGCTCGGCGATGCGTCGGTGGCGACGATGAAATCGGAGAAGAGGACGGGGTTGCGGGTGCACGCCCGCACCGGCTTACCGTGCCCGGAATGCGGCGACACCATCCGTGAGGTGTCCTTCGCCGACCGGTCGTTCCAGTACTGCCCGGCGTGTCAGACCGGCGGCAAGGTCCTCGCCGACCGCAGGATGTCGCGGCTTCTCAAATAGCCATCGGTCAGATGTCGATGCTTACCGGCGGGTAACATTGCCGCATGACCACCCGCGACAAAATCCTGATCACCGGTGCCAGCTCGGGCCTCGGCGAGGGCATGGCCCGCCGGTACGCGGCGCAGGGCCGTTCGCTCGCGCTCGCCGCTCGCCGACTCGAGCGCCTCGACGCACTGGCCGCGGAACTGCGGCCCACCGCGGCGCAGGTGGCCGTGAGCGAGCTGGACGTCACCGATACCGACTCCGTCCCCGTCGTCTTCGGCAAGCTGCGCGACGAACTCGGCGGCCTTGACCGGGTCATCGTCAACGCGGGCCTGGGCAAGGGCGCCCCGATGGGTACCGGGAAGGCACACGCGAACCTCGAGACGGTGCAGACCAACCTGATCGGCGGTATCGCGCAGGTCGAGGCGGCGCTGGAGATCTTCCGGGAGCAGAACCACGGCCATCTCGTGCTCATCAGCTCCATTGCCGGTGTGCGCGGACAGCCGAAGTCGCAGACCGCGTACTCGGCGTCGAAGGCCGGGCTGACGGCGGTCGGCGAGGGACTGCAGACCGAGTTCGCGGGCACACCGATCAGGGTGTCGGTGATCGCTCCCGGCTACATCGAGACCGCCATCAATCGTGGCGTCAAGACGTCACTCAAGGCGGACCTCGACGGCGGTGTCGACGCGCTGGTCAAGGCGATCGACAATGAAAAGCAGTGGGCGCCGGTGCCGGCCTGGCCGTGGCTGCCCATCGCCTCGGCCCTGCGGCACCTCCCACAGTCGATCACCCGCCATCTGGGCTGAGTCATCCGCGAACTTCTTCCGATATAGGGGCTGGCTCGGGTATATGCCCGAGCCAGCCCCTATATCGGAAGAAATTATCGGGTCAGGAACTGCGGCCCCGGTGCGTGCGGTACCAGCGGACCAGGTCGTCGGTGGAGGAGTCACCTTGTGCCGGAGGGGCTTCGGAATCGGTGATCACCCCGAGCAACTCCTTGGCCTGGGTCTTGCCCAGTTCCACGCCCCACTGGTCGAACGGGTTGATGCCCCAGATCATGCCCTCGACGAACACCTGATGCTCGTACAGGGCGATCAGCTGGCCGATCACCGACGGCGTCAGCTCCGGCGCCAGGATCGATGTCGACGGCCGGTTGCCGGGCATCACCTTGTGGGCCACCACGTGCGGGTCGACGCCCTCGGCGGCGATCTCGTCGGCGGTCTTACCGAAGGCGAGCACCTTGGTCTGCGCGAAGAAGTTACTCATCAGCAGGTCGTGCATCGACCCCGCTGTGTCGTCGACGATATCGTCGGTGGATTCGGCGAATCCGATGAAATCCGACGGCACGATCCGGGTGCCCTGGTGCAGCAACTGGTAGAAGGCGTGCTGGCCGTTGGTGCCCGGTTCGCCCCAGAAGATCTCGCCGGTGTCGGTGGCG
This sequence comes from Gordonia pseudamarae, assembly GCF_025273675.1. Classification (NCBI taxonomy): domain Bacteria; kingdom Bacillati; phylum Actinomycetota; class Actinomycetes; order Mycobacteriales; family Gordoniaceae; genus Gordonia; species Gordonia pseudamarae. The sequence continues at coordinate 1,261,831 of NZ_CP045809.1, forward strand.
ACGTGGTGGCCGTGGGCGGTCACCGACTTGCCGTTGGACTCCATCGTGAGCTGCTGCAGGTAGGCGGCGAAGCGCGCCATGTCGTTGGAGTAGGGCAGGACCACCCGCGACTGCATATCCCAGAAGTTGGTGTACCACAAGCCGATCAGGCCCAGGATCACCGGCGCGTTCTGCTCCAGCGGTTGGGTGCGGAAGTGTTCGTCGACCAGATGGAAGCCACTGAGGAACTCGGCGAACCTGTCTTTGCCGACCGCCGCCATCACCGACAGCCCGATCGCCGAATCCACCGAATACCGGCCGCCGACCCAATCCCAGAAGCCGAACATGTTGTGCGTGTCGATGCCGAACGCCGACACCTTGTCGGCATTGGTGGAGACCGCGACGAAGTGTTTGGCGACGGCGTCGGTGGTGTCGGTACCCAGCCGTGTCAGCAACCAGGTGCGGGCCGCCGCGGCGTTGGTGAGGGTTTCCAGGGTGGTGAACGTCTTGGAGGCGATGACGAACAGGGTGGTCTCGGCGTCGAGGTCGGCGAGCGTGCCCACCAGGTCGGCGGGGTCGACGTTCGAGACGAAATGGCAGCGCGGACCGTCGGCGTAGTGCCGTAGCGCCTGGTAGACCATGGCCGGCCCGAGGTCGGAACCGCCGATCCCGATGTTGACCACATCGGTGATGGGCTTGCCGGTGTGGCCCTTCCAGTCGCCGCTGCGCAGCCGGTCGGTGAATTCACCCATCGCGCCGAGCACCTGATGCACGTCGTGCACCACGTCCTGTCCGTCGACGCTGAGCCGCGCGCCGGCGGGCAACCGCAGCGCGGTGTGCAGCACCGCCCGATCCTCGGAGGTGTTGATGTGCTTGCCGGCGAACATGTCGTCGCGCAGATCCTCCAGCCCCACCTCGCGGGCCAGGCTCATCAGCAGTTCGAGGGTTTCGCGCAGCACCCGGTGCTTGGAGTAGTCGATGTGCAGGTCGCCCACGTCGACGGTGAGGTCGCTGCCGCGCCCGGGATCGACCGCGAACACCTCGCGCAGGTGCATGGCGTACACGTGCGGCTGGTGGGCGGCGAGCGCCTGCCAGGATTGTGTCGCGGTGATGTCGTCGTTGCCGCTGCCGATGAACCCGGAGACCTCGCTCATGGCGTCCACCCTATGTGGTGCGGGACTCCCTCGCGCGGGCACGGCGCTACTGGCCGGTAGGCGACGTGCCCGATCCGGGGCGCCGTGATCTCAGCGGCCGAGGGGTCCCCGGCCGAGCCGCAGCAGCAGCATGGCCAGGGTGTGTCCTTCTTGGCCGAGGTCGCTGAACCTGTCGAGGACCTTCACCTCGCGCGAATGGACCAGCCGCGGTCCGCCGGAGGCCATCCTGGCCGCGCCGATCTTCTTGGACACCGCCGACCTGCGCTTGACCGCGGCCAGGATGACCGCGTCCATCCGGTCGATCTCCTGGCGCAGCACGTCGATATCGTCGGGAAGGTCGGCCACCCCGCTGCCCAGGTCGTACGCGGCCACGGCGTAGGAGGCGGTTTCGTCGACCGATCCGGGACCGTCGGCGGCGGAACTGTCGGCGGGGCCGGTAGGGCTGGGAGTCTCGGTCACGCCGCTGATTTTGCCACGCCCGGTGTGCGCCTGATCGCAGGAGTCCGGAACAGCCGCCGCCGAACGCGCCCGCACCGCGGGCGATTGTGGACGATGTCCGAAAAGTCTTGTCGCAGGTGCCCGGTAACCTGGTCGGACGATGACCATCTCCGCGCGCACCCCAGCTTCCACCGACACCTCCGACCCGGGCGCACACCTGCTCGAAGGGCTCAACCCGCAGCAGCGGGAAGCCGTTCTGCATGCGGGCGCGCCGCTGCTGATCGTCGCCGGTGCCGGTTCGGGCAAGACGTCGGTACTCACCCGGCGCATCGCGTACCTGCTGGCGGCACGCGATGTCACGCCCGGACAGGTGCTGGCCATCACTTTCACCAACAAGGCCGCCGCCGAGATGCGCGAGCGGGTGATCGACCTCGTCGGCCCGCGTGCCACGTACATGTGGGTCTCCACGTTCCACTCGACGTGCGTGCGGATTCTGCGGGCGCAGTCGTCGCTGCTGGCCCCCATCAACTCGAATTTCTCCATCTACGACGCCGACGATTCCAAACGGCTGCTCGGCATGATCATCGGCGACCTCAACCTCGACCCGAAGAAGTTCAGCCCGCGCGGGGTCGGGGCGGCGATCTCCAACTTCAAGAACGAGCTCATCTCGCCCGAGGACGCGATCGACGCCGCGCCCGACGACCAGCCCTCGGCCGCCGACATCGCCCGCATCTACGCCGAGTATCAGCGCAGGCTGCGTGCGGCCAACGCCTTCGACTTCGATGACCTGATCGGGGAGACGGTGGCCCTGTTGCAGCGCCATCCGGAGGTCGCCGAATACTATCGCCGCCGTTTCCGGCATGTGCTGGTCGACGAGTATCAGGACACCAACCACGCCCAGTACGTGCTGATCCGCGAACTCGTCGGCAGCGACGGGGGAACGGTCGCCCCGTCGGAGTTGTGCGTGGTCGGCGACGCCGACCAGTCGATCTATGCCTTCCGCGGTGCGACGATCCGCAACATCGAGGAGTTCGAGCGCGACTTCCCCGATGCCGAAACGATTCTGCTGGAACAGAATTACCGATCGACGCAGACCATCCTGTCGGCCGCCAACGCGGTCATCGCCCGCAACGAGGGGCGGCGCGAGAAGCGTTTGTGGACCGACTCGGGAGACGGTGAGCTGATCGTCGGCTACGTCGCCGACAGCGATCGGGACGAGGCCGCGTTCATCGGCAAGGAGATCGAGTCGCTCACCGACTACTCGATCGGCGGCTCCTCGAGTTGTTCGTACGGCGATGTCGCGGTCTTCTACCGCACCAACACCGGCTCCCGGCCGCTCGAAGAGGTCTTCGTGCGCCACGGCATTCCGTACAAGGTGGTCGGCGGCACCCGATTCTATGAGCGTAAAGAGGTGCGCGATGTGGTGGCCTACCTGCGGGTGGTGGCCAACCCCGAGGACACGGTGAGCCTGCGCCGCATCATCAACACCCCGCGCCGCGGTATCGGCGACCGTGCGCAGGCGTGTGTCGCGGTGCATTCGGAGAACCTGGGCATCTCCTTCTACGCGGCCCTGCTGGACGCGGCCGAGGGCCGGGTACCGCTGCTCAACACACGTGCGAACAAGCAGATCGCGGCGTTCGTCGAACTGATCGAGTCGTTGCGCGCCGAGCATCTGGAGGCGTTCGGCGTCGACGATCAGGGCGCCGTCGATGCGACCGCCGAGGCCGGTGACATCGGCGATCTCGTCGAGGCGATCGTCGAACGTACCGGATATCGCGGCGAACTCGCCGCCTCCAACGATCCGCAGGATGCGGCCCGACTGGACAACCTCGACGAACTGGTGTCGGTGGCCAGGGAGTTCAGCCTCGACGCGGCACAGCTGGCCGGGCGCGACGGCGAGCAGGACGAGGATCCCGAGGGCTTGCGCGAGGGCGAGCCCGAGCCGGGGTCGCTGGCGGCGTTCCTGGAGCGGGTGTCGCTGGTGGCCGATGCCGACCAGATCCCCGACGAGGGGGAGGGTGTGGTGACGCTCATGACGCTGCACACAGCGAAGGGGCTGGAGTTTCCGGTGGTGTTCGTGACCGGCTGGGAGGACGGGCATTTCCCGCATATGCGGGCTCTGGGCGATCCGGCCGAACTCAGCGAGGAACGCCGTCTGGCCTATGTCGGTATCACCCGGGCCAAAGAACGCCTGTACGTGACCCGGTCACTGATGCGCGCCTCCTGGGGTCAACCGGTGAGCAATCCGGAATCGCGCTTTCTGCAAGAGATCCCGCAGCATCTGGTTGACTGGCGGCGCACCGAACCGAAGCGGCAGGCGCGACGCGAGTGGGCGTCCACCGGTGGCGTGTTCGGGGATTCGCCGGGGCGAGCGCAGCGTGGTTCGTCCTCGTGGTCGCCCGACCCCGCCAGGCGTACGAGTCGTTCGGTGGTGAACTACGAGGTCGGTGACCGCAACAATCACCCGAAGTACGGTCTGGGCAAGGTTGTTTCCAAGGAGGGCAGCGGGCCCACCGAACGGTTGGTCATCGACTACGGCCCGGGGGTCGGCCGGATGACATTCATGGCGATCGGGCTGCCCGGCGACAAACTCTGACCTGGCGGGACGCAGAAGGCGCCGGGACCATGCGGTCCTGGCGCCTTCTGCATGGTCCTGGTTCTGCTGATTGCTAGCCGGTGTAGTTGGCCAGCTGGACGCCGTGGCGGGCGAGCCACGGGGCCGGGTCGATCTTGGTGGTGCCGTTCTTCCAGACCTCGAAGTGCACGTGCGGTCCGGTGGAGAAGCCTTCGTTGCCGACCAGGGCGATGACATCGCCGGCGGTGACCCGCTGGCCCGCGTGAACCAGAACGCCCGAGGAGGACATGTGTCCGTACATCGTGATGGTGCCGTCGTCGGCCTCCAACTGCACCCAGTTGCCGTAGCCGGAGGCCGGGCCGGCCTCCTTGATGACACCGTCGGTGACCGCGTGGATCGGGGTGCCGAGCGGTGCGGCCAGGTCGATGCCGCCGTGGAAGCTGCCCCAGCGGTTGGCGTAGGCGGAGGTGAGTTGGTAGGCGCCGAGGGGGAGTGGCGACTCGAACATCGGGCGACGGGCCAGTGCCTCGCGCCGGGCCTGTTCGGCGGCGCGGGCCTCACCGAGGGCGAGTTGGTCGGTGAAGACGCCGAGATCGGCGGTGGGTGCGGCGGCGGCCACGCCGGGGCCGAGGTCGGGAAGGGTGGTGGTGATCGCCGGGCCGGAGACGCTGGCGGCGTTGGCCGGGGCGGGGGCGTCGGTGGAGGCCGAGCCCGACTGGGAGACGGCGGCGACCGCGGCACCGGCGGCCATCGCGAACAGTGCGGCGCGACCGCCCTTGAGCGCGGTGGGCGGTGCGGCGATGCGATGGCGTCCGCGGTCGCGGCGGGTGTTGCCGGTGTTGGTGCGGAACGGCTTGTCGACGGTCGTGCGCGGCAGCCGGATCTCGCCGCTGCTTTCGAGACTGTAGTTGTCGAGGTGGGCGCCGGTGACATCGGACGGGTCGGTGGGCTCGTCGTCGACGAACTCGGCTTCCGGCAGGAAGATGTCCTGGGTGACCTCGGAGCTGGTCGGACGGTAGTCGTCGTACTGTCCGGGGTCGTACTGTCCGGCGTCGTGCTGTCCGGGGTCGTGCTGTCTGGGGCCGTACCTCCGGCGGTCTGAGGATTTCCAGCCCGTCTCGGTGTCCGCCGCTGCCCGCAGATCATCAATCGGGATGATCGTGGTCATGGCCTCGTCGAAGTCGTAACCGTCGATCAGATCGGTCGCTGCCGAACCCGTCGGGTCCGTGGCTGTCGGGTCGACTCGGAACCTGCGTCCTGCCAAGTCGTCCACCTTCTCTCTCGTTACCGCCGGCACTACGTGTCACGGCTCGCGCCGGACCGTGACGACGGTGTGGTACCGATGGGGTTGGTACCGATGGGGCTGGTTTCGGGTGCCTCACGTCGCAACGGTCCGTGATCGTTCTGTGACCTGAGGTATGACGGTAACGAAATGGTGGAGACAAGTCCAACGTTCGGCCGTATTCGTCATCATCATGTGATTGTCATCACACCATCCACGACTGGTGGGTTGCTGTACGCAATATCGAGTACGGGATAGGCAAGTCGGGACTGTGATCGGTGCGTTCCCGGTAACCTGCGGTGTGCCCGCGTTGAGGGCCATGCGGACGACGACGCCCGGCCAACCGGCCGGCCGGAACCCCGACCGACCGAGTGATCTGTCGCACAAGGTGCCGAGGTGGTGGATTCAATGACAAGGGGCAGGTTTAGAGTCCGATATGGCCCGCGTTACACCCACATGCGGGCAAACCTACGAGACGGTGAGCTGAATGGATCTCTTCGAATACCAGGCGAAGGAACTGTTCGCCAAGCACGGGGTACCCACCTCCGCTGGACGTGTGACCGATACCGCCGCAGACGCGCGGGCGATTGCCGAGGAAATCGGCAAGCCCGTGATGGTCAAGGCGCAGGTCAAGGTCGGTGGACGTGGCAAGGCAGGCGGCGTCAAATACGCCGCGACCCCGGATGACGCGCAGACCCACGCCGACAACATCCTTGGCCTCGACATCAAGGGCCATATTGTCAAGAAGTTGCTGGTCGCCGAGGCCAGCGACATCGCCGAGGAGTACTACATCTCCTTCCTGCTCGATCGCGCCAACCGCACCTATCTGGCCATGTGCTCGGTCGAAGGCGGCATGGAGATCGAAGAGGTCGCCGCGACCAAGCCCGAACGGCTGGCCAAGGTTCCCGTCGACGCCGTCAAGGGTGTCGACGTCGCCACCGCCCGCTCCATCGCCGAGCAGGGCCACCTGCCCGCCGAGGTGCTCGACGCGGCGGCGGTCACCATCGCCAAGCTGTGGGAGGTCTTCGTCAAGGAAGACGCCACCCTGGTCGAGGTGAACCCGCTCGTGCGTACGCCCGACGATCAGATCCTTGCCCTCGACGGCAAGGTCACCCTCGACGGCAACGCCGACTTCCGGCAGCCCGGCCACGCTGAGTTCGAGGACAAGGAAGCCACCGACCCGCTGGAACTCAAGGCCAAGCAGCACGACCTGAACTACGTCAAGCTCGACGGCCAGGTCGGCATCATCGGCAACGGCGCGGGTCTGGTCATGTCGACCCTCGACGTCGTCGCCTATGCCGGCGAGAACCACGGCGGAGTCAAGCCCGCCAACTTCCTCGACATCGGTGGTGGCGCCTCGGCCGAGGTCATGGCCGCCGGCCTCGACGTCATCCTCGGTGACTCGCAGGTCAAGAGCGTGTTCGTCAACGTCTTCGGCGGCATCACCGCCTGTGACGCGGTCGCCAACGGTATCGTCGGCGCACTCGACAAGCTCGGTGACACCGCCAGCAAGCCACTGGTCGTTCGTCTGGACGGCAACAAGGTCGAAGAAGGCCGCAAGATCCTCGCCGATGCGAACCACCCGCTGGTGACGCTGGCCGAGACCATGGACGCCGGCGCCGACAAGGCCGCCGAACTGGCGAGCAAGTAAGGAACGCTGGACATGTCGATTTTTCTGAACAAAGACAACAAGGTCATCGTCCAGGGCATCACCGGTGGTGAGGGCACCAAGCACACCGCACTCATGCTCAAGGCCGGCACCAATGTCGTCGGCGGCGTCAACGCGCGCAAGGCGGGCACCACCGTCAGCCACGTCGACGCCGACGGCAACGCCGTGGAACTGCCGGTGTTCGGGAGTGTCGCCGAGGCCATCGAGAAGACCGGTGCCGACACCTCGATCGCGTTCGTGCCCCCGGCCTTCTCCAAGGACGCCATCATCGAGGCCATCGACGCGGAGATCCCGCTGCTCGTGGTCATCACCGAGGGCATCCCGGTGCAGGACTCGGCCTATGCGTGGGCCTACAACCTGGACAAGGGCGCCAAGACCCGGATCATCGGCCCCAACTGCCCCGGCATCATCACCCCGGGTGAGGCGCTGGTGGGCATCACGCCCAACAACATCACCGGCAAGGGCCCGATCGGCCTGGTGTCCAAGTCGGGCACGCTGACCTACCAGATGATGTACGAGCTGCGTGACCTCGGCTTCTCCACCGCCATCGGCATCGGCGGCGACCCGGTCATCGGCACCACCCACATCGACGCCATCGAGGCGTTCGAGAAGGATCCCGAGACCAAGCTGATCGTCATGATCGGTGAGATCGGCGGCGATGCCGAGGAGCGGGCGGCCGACTACATCAAGGCCAACGTGTCCAAGCCGGTCGTCGGCTACGTCGCGGGCTTCACCGCGCCGGAAGGCAAGACGATGGGCCACGCCGGCGCCATCGTGTCGGGCAGCTCGGGCACCGCCCAGGCCAAGAAGGAAGCCCTCGAGGCCGCCGGGGTCAAGGTCGGCAAGACGCCGAGCGAGACCGCGCGCCTGGCCCGCGAGTTGTTCGAAGCGCTCTAAGGGACACGTGCCCGTCAGGGCGGACACCTGAGACGAACCCGGTCACCGTTCGGTGACCGGGTTCGCTGCTACAGTCGGCCCGGAACCCGGAACCCGGAACCCTGGGGAACGACCGGGGGGACGACCGGGGAACGACCGAAAGGACTCGCATGTCCGAGCTTTTGCCGCTGAACCCGGACGAACTGCTGACCGGTACCCGGTCGGTGCGCAAACGACTCGACCTGTCCCGGCCCGTGCCGTTGGAGATCGTCCGGGAGTCGCTTGAGGTGGCTCTGCAGGCGCCCACCGGCAGCAACAGTCAGACCTGGCACTGGATCGTCGTCACCGATCCGGAGAAGAAGCGCAAGATCGCCGACCTGTACCGCGCCTCGTTCGCGCCCTACATCGCGATGCAGAACGAGGCCGCCGAGAAGCGTGGTGATGAGACCGGCAAACGTGTGGCCGCCAGCGCGAGCTACCTGGCCGAGATTCTGCACGAAGTGCCGGTGCTGGTGATCGGCGCGATCTTCGTGGGCAAGGGCGGACTGCCCACCGGCAATCAGGCCGGGGTGTGGGGATCGCTGCTGCCCGGTGCTTGGAGCCTGCAACTCGCGCTGCGGGCGCGCGGCCTCGGTTCGGCGTGGACGACGCTGCACCTGGCCTACGAGCGGGAGGTCGCCGAGATCCTCGGCATCCCCGACACCGTCGCGCAGGGTGTCCTGTTGCCGGTGGCGTATTACACCGGCAACACCTTCAAGCCCGCGCCGCGCAAACCGCTCGACGAGGTCCTGCACGTCGACGGTTGGTGACCGCCGCACGCGCGCGCCGGTGGCCCGTGCGCGACTGCGGCCGATCAGGCGGGCAAACCCATCCCGCCGTGAAATGATTGTGCGGTGACCGACGGTGGGCTGGGGTGGGTGCTCGGGATGCCCGGGCGGATCGTGTCGGGTGCGCGCGGGATCGCGGCCGTCGGTGCCGATCTGATCGTGCGGGCCGCCGACGCGGTGATCACCGAGATCGATCCCACCGGTCTGCTCCTCGCGGCCGTCGACGTCAACCGGATCGTGACGGCCATCGACATCGACCGGGCGGTCAGGACCATCGACGTCGACGCGGTGGTCGCCGGCATCTCGATCAATGACGTCGTCGGCCGCATCGACCTGAACGCGGTCCTCGCCGAGATCGATATCGGCCGCCTGCTGGACACGATCGATCTTGACCGCGTGCTCGCCGGGCTCGATCTCGACGCCCTGCTCGCCGGAGTGGATCTCGATGCGCTGCTCGCCCGGATCGACCTGAACGCCGTCCTGGCCGGCCTCGATCTGGACGTAGTGCTCGCCGGGCTCGATCTGGACGGTCTGCTCGGCACCCTCGACCTCGACGCGCTGCTGGCCGGGCTCGACCTGAACGCGCTGATCGGGCGAGTGGATCTCGACGCGGTCCTGGCCGGTGTGGATCTTGTCGGGATCGCCGGGATCGTCATCGACGGAGTCGATCTGCCCGAGATCATTCGCGGCGCGAGTACGTCGGTCACCGGCGACGTTGTGACCGACGTGCGGAGCACGGGCGAGCGTGCCGACGACGCGGTCGCCCACGCGGTGTCCCGGCTGCTCCGGCGCGGGTCCGGTGCGAATGAGTGAGCGTGCCGCGCGGGACCGGCCACCCGCCGCCGACGGTCGCGCCGTACGCGACAGCGACAGGCCCGCAGGCATCGTCAGCCGTGGAATCGCGGCGATCGTCGACGTCGTCGTGGTCATGCTGATACTTGTGGGCTGCTATTTCGTCGTGGTGGTGTGGCGTCTGCTCACCTCGGTCAGGCACTTCGCCTTCCCCCAGATGGACTCGGTGTTCACCGTCGCCGGGTTCGTGGTCATCTCGGTGGTGTATCTCGCCTCCTGCTGGGCGGTTTCCGGCCGCACGCCCGGCGCGGTATTGATGGGTCTGCGGGTGGTCGACCGGCGCGGAAAGACGCCGCGGCCGATGACCGCCGTCCTGCGGGCCCTGTTCTGCACGTTTTTCGCGGCCGGGCTGTTCTGGTCGGCGATCGACGCGCGCAGAAGATCGGTGCCCGACGTGGTCATGCGTACTCGGGTCGTCTACTCGCGTTGAGAGGCCGTCGGTCATCGTCCTGCTACGGTCTCGGCAGAAGCCGGACGCGGCAGAGGGGACAATGGTCCGATGATGGCTGTACTGTTGCCGCCCGACCCTCGCTGACGGTGGAACCCGTGATGGTGCTGGACGAATGACGACAGATCAGGTGAACGAGCCGGGCGCTGAGCGTCCGATGACCCGGCGCGGTCGGGCGAAGGCGGCACGTCGGGCCGGGTTGCTGGAGGCAGCGGCCGAACAGATCTCCGCGAAGGGCTTCACGGCCGTCCGGCTTGAGGACATCGCGGCCGCGGCCGGGATCAGCGGGCCGGGCATGTACCGGCACTTCTCGTCCAAATCCGAGTTGCTCGACGAGCTGCTCATCGACATCAGCCGGCGGTTGTATGAGGGCGGGGAGCAGGTGGTGGCCCGGTGCGGGGTCGCGCAGGCGGATCCGGCCGCGACGATGCGGGCGCTCATCGAGTTCCACATCGACGTCCTGGTCACCAAACCCGACCTGATCGCGGTGCAGGACCGTGACCTGTCCTCGCTCAGCGCCGCCGCCAATCACGAGGTTCGTTCGCTGCAGCGCCGGTACGTGGAACGGTGGGTGGACGTGCTGGTAGGCGTCGGCCGGGCGCAGGACGGGACGCCGATCGATCGGGACGAGGCCCGAGTCCGTGTACACGCGGTGTTCGGTCTGCTCAACTCCTCGCCCCGGCTTCCCGACCATCCGCGCGACCGGTTGCGCCGGTTGTTGGTGTCGATGGCCGGCTCGGCGTTGCTCGCACCTCCCGGAAATGCGCTCTGAACTGCGCAGATATCCAATCTGCCTGCGATAGGCAAATTTTTGCGCACGACGTTGTAACGCCGATGTGCGGTGTGTCGATACACCTGATGACGGCAGCGGCGGGAAATCCCCCGTTCCCGCAGTCCCCCGACGTGCTGCCGTCACAAGCTCGGTGCCCTCGCGCGAATCCCCCCGTGGCGCGAGGGCACCGTCATGTCCGGGGCCGTGCGTGTGTGTCCGGGCACACCGGCATGCGCGGGGTTGTCGCTACAGTGGATGCCGTTAGCCGTGTGTGGGACGGAGGAGCCGGATGACGACGCGCGTCGACAGTTGGATCTGGGCGATCCGTCTCACCAAGACCAGGTCGGCGGCGGGTGCCGCCTGCCGGGCCGGTCATGTGCGGGTCAACTCGGCCACCGCCAAACCCTCCACCGCGGTCGCCGTCGGCGACGAGGTCCGGGTGCGGCTGGGCGGGCGGGAACGTGTCGTCGAGGTCACCCGGCTCATCAGTAAGCGGGTGTCGGCGCCGATGGCCGGCGAATGCTACATCGACAACAGCCCGCCCCCGCCGCCTCGAGAACTCGCCGGCGCCGTCCCGCAGCGTGATCGCGGAACGGGCAGACCCACCAAGCGCGACCGACGTGACCTGGAAAAGCTGCGGATGCGGTCCGGGTTCCTGGTGGCTTCGGCAGCATTGCTGCTGGCCCTGGCGACAGGATGTTCCGGTGACGACGACAACGGCTCCGACGATCCCGCACGGACGACGGCGGCAGCGGCCCCCGGCCCGTTCTTCGGGCCCTGCGGCGGCGTCACCGTCGACGACGTCTCCCGCATCACCGGATTCGCGGGCCTGACACAGACGGTCAACAACACCTCCGCCTGCGAATGGGACGCCAGTGCGGACCGCACCGGAAAGGTGGCCTCGTTCAACTGGTATCGGGGGTCACCGATCGGCCGTGAGGAGGCCAACGTCAAACTGTCCCGCGCCACGGCCAAGAACATCGAGATCAACGGTCACAAGGGCTTCATCGGCTACGACCAGACGCAGGGCATCTGCGAGATCGGTATCGGATTCGGCGGTGACTTCTTCGAATGGTCGGTCAGTGCGGCCGAACGAGGATCCACCGTCGCGACCCTGCCGCCGATCGACACCGTGTGCGACTCGGCCCGTCAGCTCGCCGGACTGGTGATCGAGCGTGCGTCATGACGACGCGCTTCGTTCCCGCGGTGACCGCGCTGCTGGCGGCGATGCTGCTGCTCGCCGGATGTTCCGTCGACGGGGAGCCCGTCGCGGTGGGTCAGCGCGACACCGGCGGCGACAGCCAGGTCGACACCGATCGCTACGACAATCTCCTGCTCGAATGCGACATACTCTCCGACGCGACGATCTCCAAGGTGCTCGGCGGCGGTTCCGTCCAGGGGACGTTCGTCGGCGCGATCTGCCGGTGGATCGTCACCGGTGCGACCACCACGTCGGTGACCTTCACCTGGTACGAGTCGGGCAGCCTCAACTCGGAGAAGCAGATCGCCAAGAAGTTCGGGTACACCACCGAGAACATCAAGATCGCCAGCCAGACCGGCTTCACCCAGCGCGACCCGAAGGACCCGGGCAAATGCGGGGTCACCGCACGCGCCCCGAGCCGGGGGGTCTTCACCTGGTGGACCGAACCGCGCGGCGGTGCTGCGGCCGACCCCTGCGCGGCGCCCACGAAGCTGATGGAATTGGTGCTCAGCGGCGGGCAATGATAATTACCGGGCTCCGGTCGGCCCTTGGTCGCCGTCGTCCTCCCTCGTTCACGCGGGCCCGTACCTCGTCCGGTTCACTCGGTCGTCCAGAGGCCGGCTTGTCCCGGGACTGGTACAGTCTCCGCTAACTAGAACACGTTCTAGACAGGTGTCCAGAACAATCGGCGAAAGGTAACGCACCGATGCGAGTGGCTCTGCTGTCATACCGGAGCAAGCCGCACTGCGGCGGACAGGGTGTTTACGTCCGGCATCTCAGCCGCGAACTGGCGCTGCTCGGTCACCAGGTGGAGATCTTCTCCGGAGCCCCGTATCCCGAACTCGACCAGGCTGCCGCCGACGCCGGGGTGACCGTCACGAAGGTACCCAGCCTCGGCCTCTATGACGAGCCGAATCTGTTCCGTACGCCCCGACCGCGGGAGTATCGCGACTGGATCGACGTGATCGAGGTGCTCTCGATGTGGACCGCGAGCTTCGCCGAACCCCTCACCTTCAGCCTGCGTGCGGCACGACTGCTCAAGTCCCGCCGCGCCGACTTCGACGTCGTACACGACAACCAGTGCCTCGGTTACGGGCTGCTGGGCATCCAGCGCGCCGGGTTCCCGCTGATCGCCACGATCCACCACCCGATCACCCGCGACCGCACCCTGGCGGTCAGGGCCGCCAAGGGGTTCAAGAAGGTCACGGCCTGGCGCTGGCATTCGTTCCTGGCGATGCAGGGCAGGGTCGCGCGGCGCATTCCCGAACTTCTGACCGTCTCGCGCAGCAGCGAGGTCGACATCCGCAAGGCCTTCGATATCGATCGGGGCAGGATCACCACCATTCCGCTCGGCGTCGACACCGAGGTGTTCACCGCGGACTGCGCGCCCGCGCGGATTCCGGGCCGGATCGTGTGCGTGGCCAGCGCCGACGCCCCGCTCAAGGGCGTGTCGTATCTGCTGGAGGCCGTCGCCAAGCTCGGTGCCGAGCGCGATGTGTCGCTGACCCTGGTGTCCCGGCTCGATCCCGACGGTCCGTCGGCCACGCTGATCGACCAGCTCGCGATCAGGGATCGGGTGACCGTGGTCTCCGGTCTGGAGGACGGCGAGCTGGCCGAACTGCTGGCGTCGGCAGAGGTGGCATGCGTGCCGTCGCTGTACGAGGGATTCTCGCTGCCGGCGGTGGAGGCGATGAGCTGCTCGACACCGCTGGTGGCCACCCGCACCGGTGCCATCCCGGAGGTGGTCGGGGCGACCGATCCGGAGGACGCCGGCCGGGGAGCCGACGGGCCGGCCGCTCTCCTTGTGCCGCCGCGTGATTCGGAGAAGCTGGCGCAGGCGATCGGTGGCTTGCTCGATGACGCCGGTCTGCGTGCGCGGATCGGTGCGCGCGGCCGGGCCCGCGTCGAGGAATTCTATAGTTGGGCGGCTGTTGCCGCCCGGACCGCCGCGCACTATGAGACGGTGTTGCGGCAGTCGGCCGCGGTGGAGACGATCAAGGAGGCAGGCGAGTGCTGACAGTGGATTTCGACCGACTGGGTGTCGGCGTGGGTACCAAGGCCATCGACATCGGCGCGGGGCAGGGCAGGCATTCGTTCGAGATGTTCCGGCGTGGCGCCGACGTGATCGCCTTCGACATGTCCGAATCCGACATGACCGACGTGGGCGTGATGTTCGACGCGATGATGGCCGAGGGGCAGGTTCCGGCCTCGGCCAAGGCACGCTCCGAGGTGGGGGATGCGCTGCATCTTCCCTATGCGGACAACAGCTTCGACGTCGTGCTCATGTCCGAGATCCTCGAGCACATTCCGTCCGACGACGCCGCGATCGCCGAGATGGTGCGCGTGTTGCGGCCGGGTGGCGTTGCTGCGGTGACCGTTCCGCGGTATTGGCCGGAAAAGGTCTGCTGGGCGCTGTCCACGCCGTATCACGAGGTCGAAGGTGGGCACGTGCGTATCTACAAGGCCTCCGAACTCGCGGCGAAGCTGGGCAAGGCCGGCTTGGAGGTGACCGGCACTGATCACGCCCATGCTCTGCACTCACCGTATTGGTGGCTCAAATGCGCTGTGGGCGTGGAGAACAACGGCAACCCTCTGGTCAAGGCGTACCACAAGCTGCTGGTGTGGGACATGATGAGCGCACCCGCGCTCACCAGGGTCGGCGAGCAGGTTCTCAATCCGGTGATCGGCAAGTCGGTGGCGCTGTACCTGCGCAAACCCGGCGTCACCGAAGCGGTCTGATGGAGATCCCCGCGATCGCGGGCGTCCTCACCGCCGAGCAGGTCCTCGCCACCGGCGCGGCGATCGTCGGAATGCAGGAGGATTCGGGTGCGCTGCCGTGGTTCCCCGGCGGCCACACCGATCCGTGGGACCACATCGAGTCGGCGATGGCCTTGTCGGTGACGGGCTTTCACGCCGAGGCCGAGGCGGCCTACGATTGGTCACGCCGTCATCAGCGGGCTGACGGATCGTGGCCCATCCGCACCGTCGCGGGCCGGGTCGAAGACGCGAACATCGATAGCAACTTCTGTGCCTATATCGCGGTGGGGGTGTGGCATCACTACCGGATAACCGGTGACACAGGGTTTTTGAACCGGATGTGGCCGGTGGTGTGGTCGGCCCTGGAACTGGTACTGACGTACCAGCGTCCCGACGGTGCTTTCCGGTGGGGCGGTGACCAGTCGGGGGCCAAGTTCGCCGAGGCCCAGATCACCGGCAACGCCAGCATCTTTCAGGCGCTGGACTGTGCCATTCGCATAGCCGTCGAGATGGGGCAGCCGGAGGAGGATTTCATCCTCGCGCACGCGGCCCTGGGCGCGGCATTCGCCGAGCGGATGGACACCGCGTTCGAGCCGCCGTCGGAACATTCGATGGATTGGTACTACCCGATTCTGGGCGGTGCGATGCGTGGGGAACGCGCGCAGCAGCACATCGCCGAACGCTGGGACGAGTTCGTGGTGCCCGGCTGGGGGGCGCGGTGCGTGCACCACCGGCCGTGGGTGACCGGCGCCGAGACGAGCGAGCTGGCGCTGGCGCTGGAGGCGCTCGGCGACACCGCCGACGCGATCGGGCTCATCGAGTCGATTCAGCATCTGCGCGACCCGGACGGCTCGTACTGGACGGGTCTGGTGTTCTCCGACGGCAAGCGGTGGCCGGTGGAGAAGTCGAGTTGGACGTCGGCGGCCGTCGTGCTGGCCGCCGACGCGATCTCGCGCACCAGTGCGGCCAACGGCATCTTCCGGGACGTCCGGCAGACCGTGCTGGATCTGCGGTGACATCGGGCCGCGTCGGGTCCACCGTCCGGAGATTGCCTGGTAGATCACCCTGGGCGAGCTGAATAGAACGTGTTACAGTTCTATCGACTAGACACCTGTCCAGGAGGCTTTGATGGAGTTCGGGATCGTACAGTTCACCAGTGACCGAGGGCTCACGCCGCAGATCCTGGCCCCGTTGATCGAGGATGCGGGTTTCGCCTCGTACTACGTGCCCGAACACGGACACATACCCACCCGCCGCGACGCCGCCCACCCGCAGACCGGCGACTCGTCGCTGCCCGACGACCGGTACATGCGCACCCTGGATCCGTGGACCACCCTGGCTGCCGCCGCGGCGGTCACCACGCGTATCCGGTTGGCCACCGCGGTGGCGCTGCCGGTACAGTCCGACCCCATCACTTTAGCCAAAACCCTTGCGACGCTGGACCACATCTCCGGCGGCCGGGTCACTCTCGGCGTGGGATTCGGCTGGAACCTCGATGAACTCGGCGACCACGGCGTGCCATCGGGCCGGCGCCGCACGATGCTGCGCGAATACCTGGAGGCGATGCGCGTGCTGTGGACCGACGAGGAAGCCGAATATCATGGTGAGTTCGTCGATTTCGGCACCAGCTGGGCGTGGCCGAAGCCGCCGCAGGGGCTGATCCCGACACTGGTCGGCGCCGCGGGTAACGAGAAGAACTTCACATGGATCGCCCGCAGCGCCGACGGCTGGATCACCACGCCCGGGGAGGCCGACATCGAGGGCTCGGTGGACCTGCTCAAGCAGATCTGGACCGATGCCGGGCGTGCGGGCGACCCGCAGATCGTCGTCCTCGATTTCCGGCCGGTGCCCGAGAAGCTGGAGCGCTGGCGCGAGATCGGTGTCTCCACGGTCTTGTACGGCCTGCCCGACGATTCGGTGGAGAAGGCGAGTGCCTACCTCGCCAAGCTCGCCGGCAGGCTCGGCATCGCACCCGCCGTCGTCTGACCACTAGTCCGGCACCGTGCCCAGGCCCGGCAGGATGTAGCGGTGGATGTAGCGGGACACATCCGCCGGGTCGTCCGGATTGATCGTCGGGCTCGGGGTGGTGCCGATGCTGATCATCACCCGCGCAACCCATTCCGAGGTTTCCTCCGGGTCGTGGCCGGCGGCGATGTCGCCGCGGGCGACGGCCGCGTCGACGAAGGGCCGCCAGAACGCGGCCAGCCCGGGAATCAGGCCGGCGACCCCCGGCCCGATGCACGCCGCGTATGCCTCCGGCTCGGTGAGCTGGAGGCGGATCAGCACCGGCCCCGGATCGTCATAGGCGCCGCGGCCCACCCGGACGCCGACGATCATCTGTTCGGCGAACGAATCCAGTCGCTCGAGCTCGGATCGGGCGTCGCTCCAGAAGGCGTCGGTGGTGGCCACGATTGCGGCGCCGACCATGGCCTGCTTGTCGGGAAACTGTCGATAGAGCCAGGCCCGGGAGATGCCGGCGAGGTCGGCCACCTCGGCGACGGTGAGCGCCCGTATTCCTTTGACCGCCAGCAGCTTCTGGGTGGCGGCGACGATCCTTTCCCGGGTGTCCGCGGCGGATGTGTCGGCTGCGCTCTTCACGATGGGCACCTTACCAAAAGTGGTAGACAAAGAATGGAAAGTGTCTACACTGAGGTCGCGGAGTGATGTAGACAGCTCTGTGAATCTGTCTAGGAGAAGGGTGTGGGTGTGGCACAGGACCTCCCCACGGTCGCCGTCATCGGGGCCGGCATCAGCGGTCTGACGGCCGGAAAGCAGCTCAAGGACTACGGAGTGAGCTATGTCTGCTTCGAGTCGTCCGACCGGATCGGCGGCAACTGGGCGTTCGGCAATCCCAATGGGCACAGCAGCGCCTACCGGTCGCTGCACATCGACACCTCCAAGTATCGGCTGTCGTTCCGCGATTTCCCGATGCCCGACGAGTATCCGGATTTCCCGCACCACACGCAGATCAAGGCCTACCTCGATGCGTATGCCGAGGCTTTCGGGCTGCTGGAGAACATCGAGTTCACCAACGGGGTCGTACGCGCCGAACGACTGCCCGGCGGCGGCTGGGAACTGACCACCCAGCGCGGCGAGCAACGGCGGTTCGATCTGCTGGTGGTGGCCAACGGCCATCACTGGGATCCCCGGATGCCCGACTTCCCGGGCGAATTCGACGGCATCGAGATGCACGTGCACGACTACGTCGACCCGCGAACCCCCTACGAATTCTTCGACAAACGCATCCTGGTCGTCGGCCTGGGCAACAGTGCCGCCGACGTCGCGGTCGAACTGTCGTCGAAGGCGTTGGGCAACACACTGACCCTGTCGACGCGGTCCGGGGCGTGGATCGTGCCCAAGTACTACGGCAGCGTGCCCGCCGACCGCCTATATCGCACGTTCCCGCACGTGCCGGCGGCCTGGCAACGCAAGGTGCTGCAGGCAATGATCCCGATGGTGGGAAGGCCCGAGAGTTTCGGCCTGCCCAAGCCGAATCACAAGTTCTTCGAGGCCCATCCCACGCAATCGGTGGAACTGCCGTTCCGGTTGGGTGCGGGCGATGTGATCCCCAAACCGAATGTCGCCCGATTGGACGGGGACACGGTGCATTTCGAGGACGGCACGCAGGCCGATTTCGACATCATCATCTACGCGACCGGCTACAATATCACCTTCCCGTTCTTCGATCCGGAGTTCATCAGCGCGCCGGACAACAGGATCGACCTGTACAGGCGGATGTTCTACCCGGGTATCGACGATCTGATCTTCCACGGTTTCGCACAGGCCACCCCCACGCTGTTCCCGTTCGTGGAATGCCAGGCCCGGCTGATCGGCGCCTACGCGGTGGGCAGGTATGCACTGCCGACCGTCGATCGGATGCGTGCCGACATCGCCGCCGACGACGCCCACGATCGCGGTCACATGCAGAAGTCGGCCCGGCACACCCAGCAACTCGACTACTTCCTGTACGAGCACCATATGCGCACGAAGGAACTGCCGGCGGGTTACGAGCGGGCACGCACCGCGGGCCCGCCGAGATGGGCGGGCGTCGCGGACGAACCGGTCGCGGCGGGAGAGCGCTCATGAGCGCGGTTCAGGGCGCGGTGCCGCGCGGGGCGGTCCGCCTGCGGTTCGACTCGGCCGGGACCGATTGTGATGCATGGTTTTTCGAGGGATCGAAGAGTTCTCCGTTCGAGATCGGCGGCAGACGGCCGGTGGTGGTGATGGCACACGGTTTCGCCGGCACCAAGGACTCGGGACTGGCGCCGTTCGCGCAGCGGTTCGCCGATGCCGGCCTGGCGGTGTTCGCGTTCGACTATCGGGGCTTCGGACACTCGGACGGCGTACCGCGACAGCGGGTCTCGATGGCCGGGCAGGCCCGCGACTACGCCTCGGCGATCGAGGCGGCGGCCACCCTGCCCGGCGTCGACCCGGGGCGCATCATCATCTGGGGAGTGTCGCTCGGTGGCGGACTGGCGCTCAAGGTCGCGCAGGGCCGCGCCGACATCGCGGCGGTGGTCGCGGTGGTTCCGCTGGTCAGCGGCATCGCCGCGGGCAAACACGCCCGCACGCACGTCAGCGGCGCGGGCATGGCACGCTCCACGGTCGCCGCGATCGGCAGCACGGTGGCCACCAAGGTCGGCCGGACGCCCACCATGATGCGGGTCGTCGGCTACCCGGGTGACACCGGCGCCGCGCTCAGCGCACCCGGCTTCTTCGAGAGCTACCGGGCCATCGCCGGTCCCTCGTGGCGCAACGAGATCGACGCCGCGATCGGCATGGAGATCGGTTCGTTCCGGGTTGGCAGGGGAGTCGGCGACATAGGCGCACCGGTGTTGGTGCAGATCGCCGACTTCGATTCCGGTGCCCCGCCCGAGGCCGCCGCCAAGGTCGCCTTCCTTGCCCGTGCCGAGGTCCGGCACTATCCGTGCGACCACTTCGACGTCTTTGCCGGCAACGACTGGTACGAGGCCACCGTGCGGCACGAGATCGACTTCTTGACAAGGCATCTGGTACCGCAGCCGGTCGCCGGGTGACCGGGGAGTTACCCCTCGGGTGCCGGGTGGGCAGGGATCGGGCGCACGGGGAGTAGACGGGCGGGGATCAGGCGGGCGGTTGCGGCAGCGGGGTGCCCGGCACGCCGCCGTCGCGGCGCAAGACCCGCAGCGAACCCTCGACGCGGACCTCGGTGAACTGGCCGGACGCGAGCGCCTGGCAATAGATCTCGTACGGCGGACGGCCGCCGTCGGCGGGGTCGGGGAAGACGTCGTGGATCAGCAGCGCGCCGCCGATCCGCACCCACGGCGCCCAGCCGTCGAGATCGTCCTGCGCGGCCCGCATGCTGTGGCCTCCGTCGATGAACACGAAGTCGGCCGGTGTGCCCCAGGCGCGGGCGGCGGTCGTGGACGGCGCGAGCATGCCGATCACGGTGCGCTCCAGACCCGCGTCGAACATGGTGCGCCGGAAGCGGGCCGAGGTGTCCAGCGTGCCGCTGTGCGGGTCGACCAGCGTCGGGTCGTGGTACTCCCAGCCGGGCTGGTGCTCCTCGGAGCCGCGGTGATGGTCGACGGTCACCAGTACCGCGTCCGCGGCTTCGGCCGCCGCGCCGAGAAACACCGTGGACTTGCCGCAGTAGGTGCCGATCTCGATCCCGACCTTCGTCGAATCGGTGTGTGTCAGATACTCACCCGCGATCTCGTACAGGGTCTGTGCCTCGTCGAGGGGCATGAATCCGGGCGCCTCGGCTGCGACGGCGAGTCGCTCGGGCGAAGGGGACGGGGCCGGGGATGCGGTCATACCGTGATCCTAACTATGGGTCCGACCATGGTCGCATTCCCGTCACCGCGCCCGCACCGGGCGGCGTAGGGTGGGCTGGATGAAGGCGCAACTGCTCACCGAGGAGTCCGGGCCCGCCGGCCTGGCACTGACCGAGATCGCGGATCCGATACCGGGACCGGGGCAACTGCTCGTCGACATCAAGTCGTGCGGGGTGTGTTTTCCCGATCTGCTGATCGCCCAGGGCAAGTATCAGATCCGTCCGCCGTTGCCGTTCATCCCGGGCACCGAGGTGTCCGGCGTCGTCCGCGAGGCCCCGGACGGAGGGCAGTACCGGCCGGGCGACAAGGTGCTGGTCACCCCGATGATTGGTGGATTCGCCGAACAGATCCTCGTTGTCCCCGAGATGTTGCTGCCGATGCCCGAGGGCCTGAGTTTCGACGAGGGTGCCGCGTTGGGCATCAACTTCCAGACCGCGGTGTTCGCGCTCAAGATGCGCGCACAGACCGCGCCCGGCGAGGTGGTGGGTGTCCTCGGCGCCGCCGGCGGCATCGGGGTGGCCTCGATCCTGGTGGCCAAGGCGATGGGGGCGACGGTGGTGGCCATCGTGCATCGCACCGGTGCCGACGACCTGCTCAAGAGTCTCGGTGCCGATCACATCGTGCAACTCACCGACGGCTGGGGCGACAGACTCCGGGAGTTCGCGCCCGACGGTGTCGACGTGATGATCGACCCGTCCGGCGGCGACGTGTTCGACGAGGCGCTGCGCCAGGTGGCGCCCGACGGCCGTTACGTGGTGGTCGGTTTCGCCGCCGGCGGCATCCCCACCGTCAAACTCAATCGGGTGTTGTTCCGCAATATCGCGATCGTCGGTGCCGCGTGGGGCGAGTACCTGCGGTCCCACCCGAACGACAACATTCCCGGACTCATCCACGACGAGATCATCGAGATGATCGACGCCGGGCTGCGCCCGCCGGTCACCGCGCGCTATCCACTGGCCGATGCCGGACAGGCGTTGACGGACATGGCCGCCGGGAAGATCCTGGGCAAGGCGGTCATCACGATCGCGGAGTGAGCCGCCCCCACCGACATCGGAGCCGCCATGTGCCGAAACATCACTGAACTGCGTGGCCTGGAGCCACCGGCCACCACCGACGAGGTGGAGGCCGCCGCGCGCCAGTACGTGCGCAAGGTGAGCGGGATCCGGCATCCGTCGGCCGCCACCGAGGTCGCGTTCGAGGAGGCCGTCGCAACCGTCGCCGCGGCCACCAGGGACCTGCTCGGTGTGCTGCCGCAGCGTCGGCAACCACCCAGGACGGTGCCGCCGCTGCGGCGCCCCGAGGTGATCGCCCGGCTCGGCCGCTGAACATCGCCGTATAAGTCGTCCGCGGGCCGACTTATACGCGCACCTGGGGAAAGCCTCGGTTCCGCCGGTACCGACTGGGTAGGGTGCGATTCGTGCGCATCTCACAGATTGCGGTACCTGTCCGGCTGCCGGCGGTTGTGGTGATCCTGCTGCTGACCGCACTGCTCTCGCTGGTCGCCGCGGCGCCCCCGGTCGCACACGCGGCTCCGGACAACTGCGTCCCGCCCGGCCTGTCGTCGGCCTCGGCCGCGCCGGTCAACCTCGCCGCGGCCGAGGAGGGCGGTGAGGACAGATTCACCACCGTGACCACCACCCCGGTCGATCAGATCGACATCGGTGCGCTGGAACTGATCAATCGCGGTGTCATCTCCGTGGGCACCCTTTCCGATGCCGGACCGAGTATCTGCGTCAACCGCAAGGGCGTGTTCACCGGCTTCGACAACGAACTGCTCAAGGCGATCGCCGCCAAGATCGGCCTCAAGATCACCTTCGCCGGAACCGAATTCGCGGGACTGCTCGCCCAGGTGTCCAACAATCGTTTCGACATCGGGTCGTCGTCGATCACCACCACCGACGAACGCAGGCAGACGGTCGACTTCACCAACGGCTACGACTTCGGCTACTTCTCGCTCGTCGCACCTCCCGGCGGCAAGGCGACCAGCTTCTCCGACCTCGGTCCGGGGCAGCGGATCGGCGTGGTGCAGGGCACCGTGCAGGACGACTACGTCGTCAACACCCTCAAGCTCGACCCGGTGAAGTTCCCCGACTACGCCACCGCCTACGCCAATCTCAAGACCGGGCAGATCGATGCCTGGGTGGCGCCGTCCCAGCAGGCCGAAGGCGCGGTGCGGCCGGGTGACGGGGTGACGATCACCGAGAACACCTTCAGCGTCAACAACTTCGTCGCCTGGGCAGTGGGCAAGAACAAGCCGAAACTGGTGGCCGCGCTCAACTCGGGACTCGACGCGATCATAGCCGACGGTACCTATGCCACGCTGTACGCCGACTGGGTTCCGCGGGAACTGCCCGCCGGCTGGAAGCCCGGCAGCAAGGCCGCGCCGACGCCCGAACTGCCCGACATCGCCACGATTGCCCGCGAGAACGCCGCCGGAAAGGAAGACGACACCGGCAGTCGCAAGGGCACCCTCGCGCAGTTGAGCGACACCTTCTTCAACTGGGAGCTGTACAAGGATTCGTTCCCGGATCTGTTCAAGACGGGTCTGCCCAACACACTGCTGCTGGCGTTGGTGTCCGGCGTGCTGGGCACGTTGCTGGGTCTGCTGCTGGCCGTTGCCGGCATCTCCCGTTCGCGCTGGCTGCGTTGGCCCGCCCGCATCTACACCGACATCTTCCGTGGTCTGCCGGCCGTGGTGGTGATCCTGATCGTCGGCCTCGGTATCGGCCCGGTGGTCAGTGACATCACCGGCAACAACCCGTACTGGCTCGGCGCGGTGGCCCTGGCCCTGCTGGCCGCCGCCTACATCGGTGAGATCTTCCGCTCCGGCATCCAAAGCGTGGAAGCCGGGCAGATGGAGGCCTCGCGCGCGATCGGCTTCTCCTACGGGCAGTCGATGCGGCTGGTGGTGATCCCGCAGGGTGTGCGGCGGGTGCTGCCGGCGCTGATGAACCAGTTCATCAGCCTCATCAAGGACAGTTCGCTGGTGTACTTCCTAGGTCTGCTGGCCAGCCAGCGCGAACTGTTCGCCGTCGGGCGGGACCTGAACGCGCAGACCGGAAATCTGTCCCCGCTGGTTGCCGCGGGCCTGGTCTACCTGCTGCTCACCATCCCGCTGACCCACCTGGTCAACTACATCGACCACAGGTTGCGCACCGGCCGTCCGGCACCGGCGGAGGACGATCCCGGACCGCTGGTGACCAGCGGCGGCGCGGTCCCCGGGCCGCCCACTAAGCCATAGCCGCGCGAACCCGAAAGAGACACTGTGTCAACCACATCCACCACCACCAAGCAGGCGGTCTCGCTCACCGGTACCGGCCTGCACCTGGCGTTCGGGAACAACAAGGTTCTCAAGGGCGTCGATATCCACGTCGACGCCGGCACCACCACCACCGTCATCGGGCCGTCGGGATCGGGCAAGTCGACGCTGCTGCGGGTGCTCAACCGGCTGCACGAACCCGACAGCGGCGACATCGCCCTCGACGGCCGGTCGGTGCTCCAGGACAACCCCGACGACCTGCGCAAACGCATCGGAATGGTGTTTCAGCAGTTCAACCTGTTCCCGCACAAGAGCGTCGCCGACAACATCGCCCTCGGTCCGCGCAAACTCAGAGGTGTGAGCAAGGAGGAGGCACGGTCGGTGGCGCTGCGCCAGCTTGAGCTGGTAGGTCTGGCGCACAAGGCCGATGCGCGGCCGGCCAATCTGTCCGGTGGGCAGCAGCAGCGGGTGGCCATCGCACGGGCGCTCGCGATGGAGCCACAGGTGATGTTCTTCGACGAGGCCACCTCCGCCCTGGACCCCGAACTGGTCAAGGGCGTGCTGGCGCTGATGGCCGAGCTGGCCTCCGGCGGTATGACAATGGTGGTTGTGACCCACGAAATGGGTTATGCCCGAAACGTTTCCGATCACGTCGTGTTCATGGACCGGGGTGTGGTGGTGGAGACCGGCAAGCCGGAGCAGATCTTCACCGCCGCCGAGTCCGAGCGGCTGCGGACGTTCCTGTCGCAGGTGCTCTGATCCCGGCGACGGTCACGGCTCAGCCCGCGGCCAGTGCCTTGAGCGCGGTGTCCGCGTGCACGTTCATGTTGATCTCGCTGCGCACGGCCGCGACCACGGTGCCGTCGGCGCCGATCGCGAAGGTGGCCCGCTGGTTGGGCAGCAGGCCGATACGCCGACTCACCCCGTACGCCTTGGCCACCGATTTGTCGGTGTCCGAGAGCAGTGGGTAGCCGAGATTGTGGGTGGTGTCGAACTGCTTCTGCTTGGCCACGTCGTCGGCGCTGATGCCCAGCACACGCGCTCCGGCGGCGGTGAACTCGCCGACGATGTCGCGGAAGTGGCATGCCTCCTTGGTGCATCCGGGGGTCAGTGCGGCCGGATAGAAGAACAGCACGACCGGACCCTGTGCCAGTACCGATGACAGTGTGACGGGATTGCCGTCCTGGTCCGGGAGGGTGAAATCGGGTGCGGTGTCGCCGGTGTTCAGCACGGTGTCTCCTGTGGGGTCCGATGGCACGGGGCCGGCGGGTCGGGGCCGGGCACGTGCCCGCCAGCTTAGCCGGGCGCCCGCCGGGTGCTGCCGTCCACGCTGGTGAGGGGGCGTGCGTTGGTTTCCCGGGGGAGGATGAAGACGCCTTCGGCGACGACGGTGTCGCCGTGTTCGTCGGCGATGGATCCGCGCACGATCTTCTTGCGGCCGGATCGTTCGGTCACCTCGGCGCTCGCGGTGAGCGGGGTGAACAGCATCGTCGGCCGTAGGAAACGCACGGTGATGGTGCCGGTGTAGGCGGCCGTCTCGTCGGAGGCTGCTGCCGAGCCGAGTAGCGCGTCGAGCACCATCATGCAGATTCCGCCGTGTACGCAACCGGGCGGACCCTCATACGGTGCGCCGAGGTTGAACTCGGCCCGCGTTCCGCCGGTCGGCGGGTAGTGCAGGGTGATCGGGGGCGCCACCCCGTTGGCCAGGCCGACGACGGCGTTTCCCCAGGCCATCCCGGTGCCGCTCGCGTTGTATCGCACGCCGAACGCGCCGTCGATCTGCCGGGCGCGCAGACCGGCTGCGATGTCGGAGATCTGGGTGGTGGCGGTGCGGATGGTGTCGTCGTCGACCTCGGTACGGATCGCCGCGTCGATCAGTTCGCGCACCGCCGCTCCCAGCGGTCCGTACAGTTCCGCGCGCCGGCGAATCTCGTCATCGGACAGGTCGTGCTGTTTGAAATCCATACGGTAAGCCTATCTGTAAGGTGACCACGGTTGTGTGCCTATTTCGCGGCGAACTCGGGATTAGGCCAAAACTGTAACGTGTTCTAACTTACGATGTAGTGACGGCAACATCGGCTGCACCGACAATGATCGCGGCGGATGGCCGCGCGCGCGAGCGCCGCGGTGGGCGTGGAGGATGACGAGAGAACAATGGCAGACAAACCAACCGTAACGGCCGACGGGACGGGCCCGGATGGTCCGGACTCCGGCGACAAGGACGCGGCCCCCGCGGACGGGCTGCGCACCGACCTGGTCGCCCGCGATGAGGACTGGGTCAAACGCGTCCTGCCGTTGCTGCGGCTCATCGCCAAGAACTACTTCCGGTCCGAGGTCACCGGCATGGAGAAGGTTCCCGACGGCGGTGTTCTGCTGGTGTCCAACCACTCCGGCGGGATAACCGCGTTCGACGTGCCGGTGATCGGCGTCGCGTTCGCCGAGCAGTTCGGTGAGAACCGACCGCTCTACACCCTCGCTCACGACTTGGTGTTCACCGGCCCCGGCAAAGACATCTTCGGCAAGGTCGGCTTCTTGCCGGCCCACCCCAAGAACGCGGTCCGCGCGCTCAAGGAGGGTGCCGCCACGCTGGTCTTTCCCGGCGGCACCTGGGACGCGATGCGTCCCACCTCCCAGAGTGCCAACGTCGACTTCGGCGGCCGTACCGGCTACATCAGGACCGCGCTCAAAGCCGGGGTGCCGATCGTGCCCATCGTGACGATCGGCGGGCAGGAAACGCAGTGGTACATCAACCGCGGCGACACCCTGGCCAAACTTCTGCGGCTGGACAAGCTGGTGCGCGCCGATTCCGTGCCGTTCGTCTTCGGTTTCCCATTCGGCCTGAGCCTCGGTGTCTCACTGAATATTCCGCTGCCGTCCAAGTTGATCACCCGGGTGCTCGACCCGGTCGACATCGCCGCTGAGTTCGGCGACGACCCCGACATCGACATGGTCGACGCGGAGATCCGCGCACGGATGCAGCATGCCCTCGACGAGCTCGCGGACAAACGCAGGTTCCCGATTTTGGGCTGAATGCGCGGGACACCGCGGGGTGGGTAGGTAAAAGGTCCGACGAACAGACGGTGGTGAGGGTATGAACTTCTCAGGTGTGGCGGCCGCGGTTCGCGGCCGGATCGCGGCGTTGATCTGGGTGATCCGTGAACTGGTCGGCAGTGGGTTTCTTACGGTGCTGCGGCCCGACCGGTACGTCCGGATGGGTCTGGCCATGCGCAGGCACGGCGGAGCATCACCGGTCAGTGGTATCGGTCTGGCCGCCGTGCGCGCGCCGAACGGCACCGCGATCATCGACGAGGCCGGACCGGTCACCTGGGGCGAACTCGACCGGCGGGCCGACGCGCTGGCCGCAGCGCTGGCGGCCATCCCAGATGTGGCGACCGTCGCCGTCATGTGCCGTAACCATCGTGGCCTGGTCGAGTCGATCGCGGCGGTGTCCCGGCTCGGCGCGGACTCGGTGCTGCTCAACACAGGTTTCGCGGCTCCGCAGCTCGCCGACGTGCTTGAGCGTGAACAGGCCGACGTACTCATCGCCGACGACGAGTTCGACGCGCTCCTCGGCCCGGCCGTCCAGCGGCTCCCGAAGTTGCGCGTGGTGCGTGCGTGGATCGAGGACCCCGCCGCCCCGGTCGCCGGCACCGACTCCCTCGACGGTCTGATCGAGGCGCACTGGGGCCATCGCGCGCGCCGGCCCACCAAAGCCGGCCGGATCGTGCTGCTCACCTCCGGCACCACCGGCACGCCGAAGGGCGCCCGCCGGGGAGGCAGTACCGACATCTCGTCGCTGGCCGCGATGTTCGAGCGCATCCCGTGGCGCGCGGGAGAGTCGACGGTGATCGCCGCGCCCATCTTCCACGCCTGGGGTTTCGGTCAGATGGCCATCTCGTCGACCATGACCTGCACCATGATCATGGAGCGCCGCTTCGACCCGAAGGGCACCCTCGACCTGGTGCGCAGACATGCGGCCACCGGTCTCGCGGTGGTGCCGGTGATGATCGAACGCATCATCGATCTGCCCGCCGAGGTGCTCGACGCCCGGCCCATGCCGTCACTGCGTTTTGTCACCGCGAGCGGCTCCCGGATGCGCACCGAGGCGCTGCTGGCTTTCATGGACCGCTACGGCGACATCATCTACAACAGCTACAACGCCACCGAGGCCGGACTTATCAGCACTGCCACCCCCGCCGACATGCGCATCGCACCCGAGACCGCCGGTCGCCCGCTGACCGGCACCAGCGTGCGCATTCTCGACGATGACGACCGCGAACTCGGCACCGACGAGATCGGCCGGATCGTGGTGCAGAGCAACTCCGGTTTCGATGGCTACACCTCCTCGGATACCAAGGCGTTCGCCGGCAACCACATGGTCTCCGGCGATGTCGGCCGCATTGACCACAACGGTCTCCTGTTCGTGGTGGGCCGCGACGACGAGATGATCGTTTCCGGCGGCGAGAACGTCTACCCGTTGGAGGTCGAGGAGGTGCTCGGTGCGTATCCGGGGGTCGGTGAGGTGGCGGTGATCGGCGTCGACGACGAGAAGTTCGGTCAGCGGCTGGCAGCGTACGTGGTGGCCCGTCCCGGTTTCGAACTCGGCGAAGCCGACCTCAAGCAGCACGTCAAGCAGCAGCTCGCCGGGTACAAGGTGCCGCGAGAGGTTCACTTCCTCGACGAACTGCCCCGCAACGCCACCGGCAAGGTTCTCAAACGTGCGCTCGGCGGCCCTGAATCGAAAGTTGGGTGATGTCATGGAACGGCTGAGTGGGCCCGATGCCCTCATGCTGAATATGGAGACACGCACGACGCCGATGCACACGCTCAAGATCGCGGTCATCGATACCTCACGTCGGGGTAAACCGGTGTCGTTGACCGAACTGGTGGACATCCTGCCGCGATACCTGGGCAGATTCCCGCGCTCCACACAGCATCTCGAGCGGCTGCCCGCATATCAGGCCCGGCCGTTCTGGGTACGTGACAAGGACTTCGACATCCGTAACCACCTCGATGAGGTGACGCTGCCTGAGCCGGGCGGACGCGCCGAACTTGACGCGGTGCTCGCTGAACTCGCTGTGCGGCAATTGGATCGGCATCGTCCACTGTGGGCATTGACCCTGATACACGGGGTCACCGGCGGCCGTCAGGCGGTGGTGGTGCGCATCCACCATGCGGTGGCCGACGGGCTGGCCGCGCTCAACACCTTTATGGGTGCCACCTCGGAGGAGGGCGGGGTCATCGAACCCGCGCCCATCGACCCGGTGTCCGCTCCGGTCGACCGGCGGGTGCTGGGAAGGATGGCGCGCGAGGAATCGCGCCGCCTGCTGCGGGCCATTCCGGGAATGGTGGGCGGTTTCGCCCGGGCCGCACGTATCAAGAGCGGCACGCCCACCCTACCCAGGCCGTTGACGGTGCCGCGCAACAGTTTCAACACTCCGAGCGGTGCGGTCCGGGTATGTGCCAGCGGTGAGATCCCGCTGGCGGCGGTGCAACGGATCGCGGTGGCCACCGAGACCACCGTCAACGGTGCGCTCCACGGAGTGATAGCCGGTGCCATGCGCGCCGAACTGCTTTCCCGCGGTGAGAATCCGGGAGCACAGGTCAGCGTGTTCGGGGTGTGTAAGGACATCACCTCACCCCGTACGTGGGGCAACGAGATCGCCACCGCCTCAGCGTATCTGCGCGCCGATCTGGACGATCCGGTGGAGCGGGTCGTCCGGACCGCGGCCAGCTGTCATGAGGCGGTCGCCTACCGCCGGCAGGTAGGTTTCGAACTGACGGAGAAGACCTCGGCCTATACCGGCCGCCTCGGGCCGGTGTTCCGGATCCTCGCGGCGCACCGGATGCCGCGCGTGATGAACAACATCACCACGGCAAACATGCCGGGCCCCAAGAAAACCCGGTGGGTCGGCGACATCGAGGTGGTCGACTGGGTGTCGTTCGCACTGGCGATCGCACCCGCCGATGTGAACCTGACCGCCTACAGCTATGCCGGCCGGATCACGATGGGTCTGGTGTCCACGCCTGAGTCGATGCCTGACCCGCGCAGTTTCCTTGAGCGCGTGCATGAGTCGCTCAACGAGGTATCCCGGACGCTGGGCCTGCCGGAAAGTCCGCAACGGCAATGGCTGGCGGACGGCACGGATCAGAGTGTGCGAAAGGTTGAGGAAAAGCAGTGAAAAGCTGGGAAGCCGGGTTCAGCAGGGCCTTCATGTTCGCCGAGGTGGTGCCACGGTCGCTGCGCAGTGCCCGGATCGCGCACATCCGTGATACCCGCAGCGGTCGGCCCCGGTCGGGCTGGGGGCCGCGGGCGGTCGGTGAAACGGTCTTCGATGAGTTCTTCATCGCCCTCAATTCGGTGCTGCGTGACATTCCCGCCGACGAGGCGGTGGCCGACTACGTCGACAGGTGCGCGACGATCGCCGACGAGTTCGTCGCACTCGGTGTCCAGGGCGCCAGCCGCGATCCCGGGCCACCCGCGATCCTCAGGCGCCAATCACGCCGATTCATGACCACACCGTACGAGCAGATCTCCTTCCAGGTGGCCGATCCGCTGCCCGCATCGGTGGCGGAGTTCGACCCGGGTGCCGCCAACGAGGCGTCGGCGCGGGTGCTCAGCCACGGCGGCACCCGCCGTCGGTGGCTGATCTGGGTGCATGGCGCCTCTCAGGGCAGGCCCGACGACCTGTTCACCTTCCGCGCGGCGCATCTGCACAACGATCTCGACTTCGAGGTGGTCATGCCGGTGTTGCCGGCGCACGGCCCGCGCAGTCTGCCGGGGGTCGCGTATCCGGGTTTTGACCCGATCCTCAACGTGCTGATCACCATGCGGGCGGTTGCCGAGATCCGGTCGCTGATCGGCTGGATCCACACGCACGACCCGATCGATATCACGATCGCCGGTACCTCACTCGGCGGGCCCATCGCCGCGCTGGTGGCCTCGCTCGATCCGCGGGTGTCGTCGGTCCTGGCGACAGTACCGATGCTCGACATGCACCGTACGCTCACCCATCACATGGCGCGCGGCGGTATCCGGGGCAAACTGATGGCTGAACTGCTCAGTAGCGAGCCCGTGCGGACGGTGTCGGCGGTCATGGACCCATTGAGTGTCGAACCGCACGCGGAGCCCGACCGGAGGATGGTGATCGCGGCGCTCAACGACCGGATCACCTCGGTGACCGCCGCCCAGCAGCTACACCAGCACTGGAACGGCCGGGTGCACTGGTATCAGGGCAGCCACGTGGGTTCGGTCTTCGCCGGCGACGTCAAGGCGGTGGCCGACAGTTTCCTGCTCGGCAGGCCCACGAAGTCGGCTCCCTCGGTATAGGTAGGGCACGAGGGCGCCGAATCAGTCGGGTTGCCGCCCTACTCGGGCGTGTCTCCCAATTCTTCCGCAGAGGGCGGCACAGGGAATTGGGAGACACGCCCGAAGTGCCTCGTTCAGTTGTGGAGGTGATGCGTCAGCGTGAGTGCCTGCCCGGACCGTCGGGGTCGTTCGGGTACTCGCCGCCCTCCGGTGGGTACTGGCCGGGATAGGCGCCCGGGGCCGGATAGTTGCCTTGCGCGGGCGGCGGTGTCGGGTAACCACCGGCGGGCGGCTGCTGCTGGTACGGCGACGGCTGGTGCGGTTGCTGCTTATACGGAGACGGGGCACCGTAGCGCGGCGGGTTGGTGTACAGCGGCTGGCTCGGCGGACCGCCGGGGGCGTCGTAACCCGGGCCACCAGGAGGCGGTCCCTGCGGTGCACCGGGCTGGGGAGCCTGCGGTGCGGCCGGCGGCGGTGCGGTGAAGCGCTGTGTGGCGCCGACCGGAGCTCCGAGCGGATCACCGCCGAGCCTGCCGAGCCGGTTGGCGGCTTCGCGCTCGGCGGCCTCCTTGTCGGCTGCTTCCTTCTCCGCTGCTTCCTTCTCGTCCGCGGCCTTCTTGGCGGCGGCCTTCTTCTCGGCGATCTTGCCGTCTGGATCGAGCAGGTCGCGGATCTCGGTGAGCAGCGAGATCTCGTCGTCGTCGGCCTCGTCCTCGGGCTTCTTCCGCAGCTCGGAGAGCTTGGTGTACGGCATGATGATGAGGAAGTAGATGACCGCGGCGATGATCAGGAAGTTGATGATCGCGGTCAGCAGCGCGCCGAAGTCCATGAAGGTCGCTTCGTTGTCGCTGAGGATCCTGAACCCGAGTGGACAGCTCTGGATCGGTCCGGCGACCGTCCCGTCCGCGGCGGCCGTCGCGGTGGCGCCGTCGTCGCAACCACTGCCGACCGGAATGGCGGCGAACAACGGTTCGATGATGCTGGAGGTGAAAGCGGTGACGATCGCGGTGAAAGCTCCACCGATGATCACCGCTGTGGCCAGCTCGACCACGTTACCTCTGAGTATGAATTCCTTGAAGCCCTTGAGCACGGCTGTCCTCTCGTGATGGTCGATACATGCTCGTCAGTACGTCGGTAATTTGTACGTCGGTTCTCGTTGCGTCGGTGAGGTCACCGCGACTCCCGTGACGGAAGCGCACTCGGGCGAAGCCTATCCAGGATGATAAACGAGCGACAGTGCTTTCACCGGCTCTCTCCGCGTGTCGGAATACTTTTGCCAAATACTTGATTATCTTGTGGTTGGCAAAGAATTGACTGTATGTGTGCCCGGGATCACGCCGTTGACCTGTGCTTTTCGGAGGGTGGCACCAGCGGCATCGACAGTGATGTAGAGCACTATTCAGTGCAGGACCATGGCAAGTGCCGAATCCAGGCCGACGGTTGCCACCCGGTGCGCCTCCCGTTCCGCCATCGCCAACAGGATCGGCGCCGACGTCGAACCGCCTCCCGACAACGGGCCGGAGACCTGCGTGAGTCCCGTCGTGAGCGCCACGACCGCACCCCGCGCCAGCACCGCCGAATCCGGCCCCAGCACGTCGACGACATCACCCTCGCGCAGTATCGAGCCCACCGAGGCGTCGGCCGGACGGACCGGTACCAGCCGGGCCGACGCCCGCCCGGTGAGCTGCCGGGGGAGTCGGGAGGTGAGCACCCGGGCGTCGGTCAGGATCTCGCCGGAACGGATGTGGGACACCACCGTGCGGCCCACGCAGTCGGCCGACAGGCGCATCGCACCCTTCGGTACCAGCCGGCCCGGAACCCGGCTCACCGACAGGTCCTCGGCGGACAGTCGCGCCCCGGGGTGCAGATCGCGTGCGGCGACGATGACCGGCCGGTCGGCGTCGGCGGCCTGCCCGGACAGCCCGACCACGATCGCGGTGAGCACCAGGGCGATGGCGGCGACCCGGCGAACGACCACCGAACGGGTCCACGACGGCCGGGCGAGGTGGCGGATGCGGTCGAGGACTCGGGGCGCGAGCGGGTCGCGGGGCGATAGTACGGGCATACGACGACGCTAGGGGTGTCCGGGCGCCTCGCGCGCCGCCGGAGACGATCTGTGGACAACCGGCTGACCTGGGGAAACCAAGGTTGACAGCGTTCCGTCGGTGGCGCCGGTGCCGGTCGGCTGTTACTGTATGGACCCGGTGTGCCGGGAAGTCTGGTCGGCGGGTAACAGAACTGTGCTCCGCGACCGGCGGAGCCGCCCGCAGGTGGGAGCCACGCCATTCAGGAACAACACACCGGGCACAACCCGAACGACGGTGCCGGCCGTCGTACCTTGTTCGGCCGCGGCTCCTGGCCCGAGGCGGGCCGGGTGGCCGACATTCTCCGCAAGGAGACGATCGGCGGAATGCTGGTCCTGCTGGCCGCACTCGCCGCCGTGGTCGCGGCCAACACCCCCGCGCAGGACCGGTACCACCGGCTGATGGCCACCGAGGTCGGCCCGGCATCGCTGCACCTGGACCTGACGGTGGCACAGTGGGCCGCCGACGGACTGCTCGCGCTGTTCTTCTTCGTCGTCGGCCTCGAACTCAAACGCGAATTCATCGCCGGCGATCTGCGCGATCCGGCTCGCGCGGTGCTGCCAGTACTCGCCGCGGTCGGTGGCATGGTGGTTCCGGCGCTGGTCTTCCTGGCCGTCAACACCGCCGCCGGGTCGGGCGCACTGCGCGGCTGGGCGATCCCGACCGCAACCGACATCGCCTTCGCGGTGGCCGTGCTGGCGGTTGTCGGCACTCACCTGCCGTCGGCGCTGCGCACATTTTTGCTGACCCTCGCGGTGGTCGACGATCTACTCGCCATCGTTGTCATCGCCGTGTTTTACGCCTCCGACCTGCACCTTGGCGCACTGGGGCTGGCACTGATCCCGTTGACGGCGTTCGCGGTCGCGGTGCGGCGCGGTGTGCGGTCGTGGTGGGTACTCGTCCCGCTCGCGGTGTGCACCTGGGCATTCGTGCACTCCTCGGGTATCCACGCCACCGTGGCCGGGGTACTGCTGGGCTTCACCGTCCCGGTACTCGGCGGTGAACACAGGAGTACGGCCGAACACCTCGAACACCGACTGCGTCCGCTGTCGGCGGGGGTGGCGGTCCCGGTGTTCGCGTTCTGCGCGGCGGGCGTGACCTTCGGTGGCCTGTCCGGCATCCGCGGCGCCCTGACCGATCCGGTGACGCTCGGGGTGCTGTTGGGGCTGCTGGTGGGCAAGGCGGTCGGCATCGTCTCGGCCACCGCCGCGTTGGCACGGTTCACCAGGGCCTCGCTCGACGACGGCTTGCGCTGGCCGGACGTCATCGGTATCGGCATCCTGGGCGGTGTCGGATTCACGGTATCGCTGCTGATCAGCGAGCTGGCGTATCCGGATGACGCACATACCGCCGAACACGCCAAGATAGGTGTGCTGCTCGGATCGGTGGCCGCGGCGCTGATCGCGGCGACCGTGCTGCGGATGCGTGAACGGGGATACCGCGAGCTCGCCCGGATCGAACAGATCGACGCCGACGGCGACGGTGTGCCGGACGTCTATCAGCGGGGCGACCGACCGCCCGGAGGTTGATTCGGTCCCATGGATTGGCACTCGGAATGAGTGAGTGCCAACAACGCGTTAGAATACGCGTCGGCAGATTCAGATCTTCGGAGGTATTGGTGCCCACCTACTCATATGCGTGCACGGAATGCGACAACAAGTTCGACATCGTCCAGTCGTTCTCGGATGACTCGCTGACCGAATGCCCGGCGTGCGCGGGCCGCCTTCGCAAGCTGTTCAACTCCGTCGGCATCGTCTTCAAGGGCAGCGGCTTCTACCGCACCGACTCGAGGTCGGGCTCCACGGCGTCGGAGAAGGCATCGAGCTCGGACTCCGCGAGCACCTCCTCCTCGTCGGATTCCTCCTCGACGAAGTCGGAGTCCTCCTCCGGTGGTTCGTCGTCGGGAAGTGGTTCGGCGTCGGGAAGTGGTTCGGCGTCGGGAAGTGGTTCGGCGTCGAGCACCTCGTCCTCGACGAGCACCGCGGCGGCCTCGGCCTAGTTGTCGTCCGCCGCCGGCTCGCAGCGGACGAATCCGCCGCCGGGGGTCAATACCCAGTCGACCGGAACATCGTGCGGGTCGGCGGGCAGATCGTCGACCAGCTCGTCGTCGTAGACGACCGCGACCAGTTCCGCGGCCGAGGCCGTCGCGATCGAACGGTCGTAGTAGCCGGCGCCCCGGCCCAGCCGCACCCCGGTGCGAGCGGCGGCCAGCGCCGGCAGAAACACCACCGCTGCCTTGGCGACGGCGTCGGGCCCGAGTCTGTCCCCTCCCGGTTCATGCAGCCCGAACCGGGCCGAGGTCAGGGTGTCGGCGTCGTCGTAGCGCGCCCAGTCCAACGGTGCGGGCGGGCCGGGCGCGACGATCGGGACCAGCACACGCACACCCTGGCCGGTCAGCGCCTCGAGCATCGCCCGCGACCCCGGTTCGGTGCCCGTCGGCACATACGCGGCCACCACGACGTCGTATTCGAGCCGGAACGGTGAGCACGTCATCCATCCCGCGAGATCCTGTGCCGCGCGGGCACGCTCATCCGCCGGCCGGGCCCGGCGGGTGGCCCGGACGGCGGCGCGAACCTCATCTTTGGTGCCGGTCATCGCATACCTCCCTGGCTCGGATACGTCGGTTGTGGGTCTGCTGGACGGGGCCTGCGAAGTTGTGATCTGTTACCTGTGGACACACCAACGCCATACATCTCAGCCTAGGGTGGATCTATGGCAGCAACGAGCGCACGCGCGGAACTCACCGCCGAACACGAGTCCGTTCCCGACACCCCGCCCATCCCGCGGACCGCGGTGGTCCCGGCGGCCGGTCTGGGAACACGATTCCTGCCCGCCACCAAGACCGTCCCCAAAGAACTGCTGCCCGTCGTCGACACCCCGGGAATCGAACTCGTCGCCGAAGAGGCCAAGTCCGCCGGCGCCGAACGACTGCTGATCGTCACCTCGCCCGGTAAGGACGGCGTGGTCGCGCACTTCGTGGAAGACCTGGTGCTGGAGAACACGCTGTCCAAGCGCGGCAAGGAGGCGATGCTGGCCAAGGTCCGCAAGGCGCCGTCGTTGCTGGAGGTGGCCTCGGTGGTGCAGGACAAGCCGCTCGGGCTCGGGCACGCCGTCGGCTGCGTCGAGCAATACCTCGACGACGACGAGGACGCGATCGCGGTGCTCCTGCCCGACGACCTGGTGCTGCCCGGCGGGGTGCTCGAGGTGATGGCCCGCACCCGCGCCCGGCGCGGCGGCTCGGTGCTGTGCGCCATCGAGGTGCCGGGGGACCGGATCAGCGCCTACGGCGTGTTCGACGTCGAGGAACTGCCCGACGCCAACAACCCGAACGTCATGCGGCTCAAGGGCATGGTCGAAAAGCCCAGCCCCGACCAGGCGCCGTCCAATCTGGCCGCGGCAGGACGATACATCCTCGACCGGAAGATCTTCGACGCGCTGCGCCGGATCACCCCGGGGGCGGGCGGCGAACTGCAACTCACCGACGCCATCGCGCTGCTGATCGCCGAGGGTGAGCCGGTGCACGTCGTGGTGCATCACGGCACCCGGCATGACCTGGGCAATCCCGGCGGCTACCTGAAGGCCGCGGTCGATTTCGCCCTCGACCGCGACGACTACGGCCCCGACCTGCGTGAATGGCTGGTCAACAGGCTTGCCGAGGAGTGAGGGCCGGTCCGGCGCACTTGGTGTCCTCTCAGCGCGCCTGCTTTCCCACAGGCCTGCGGCCGGATAGCGTGACACCGGCAGCTCAAGAGGTGCGAGAGGTGACATGCGTTCGGTCGAGGATCATCTGACTTTGGTGACCGCTGCGGCGGTGGCACCCAGGCCGGTTCGGGTGGCCATTTCGGAGGCACAGGGCCTCATGTGTGCAGAGGAAGTGGTGGCCGAGCGGCCTATGCCCGGCTTCGACCAGGCGGCGATCGACGGATACGCGGTACGTGCGGTCGATGTCGCGCTCGCCGGTCAGGACGCTCCCGACGACCTCGACGACTTCGACCCCGGTGGCGCCGAATTCGTGGACCTGATGGCAGGCGAACCGCTGATCGTCGGACTGCCGGTGGTCGGTGACGTCTCCCCAGGTGCGCGTACGCCCACCCGGTTGCAGCCGCGTCAGGCGGTGCGGGTCGAGACCGGTGCTCCCATGCCGACGCTCGCCGACGCCGTGGTGCCGTTGCGCTGGACCGACGGCGGTGAGCAGCGCGTGAAGATCGGGCACGGAGTGGGCAGCGGGGACTACATCCGGCGTGTCGGCGATGATGTGGCGCCCGGCGACGTCGCGGTGTGCTCGGGGTCGATCATCGGCCCGGCGCAGGTGGGCCTGCTCGCAGCGGTCGGGCAGCCGCGGGTATTGGTCCATCCGCGACCGCGGATGTCGGTGATCTCCATCGGCAACGAGCTCGTCGACATCGACAGGGCGCCCGGTCCGGGGCAGATCTTCGACGTCAACAGTTACGCACTGGCCGCCGCGGGCCGTGATGCGGGAGCCGACGTGAACCGGGTCGGGATCGCCGAACGGGACATCTCCCGGATGCGGGAGGTGGTGGAGGCGCAGCTGATCCGGTCGGAGATCGTGGTGATCACCGGCGCCGTCGGTGGCAGCGCCTCGCGCGCGGTGGTGGCCGCGCTCAGTGATCTCGGCGACCTGGAGATCGCCCGGATCGCCATGCACCCGGGCTCGGTGCAGGGATTCGGCAGGCTCGGCCGGGACGAGGTGCCCACGTTCCTGCTCCCGGCCAATCCGGTGAGCGCGCTGGTGGCCTTCGAGGTGATGGTGCGCCCGCTGATCAGGATCGCGCTCGGCAAGCGCCAACCGATGCGGCGGACGGTGCGGGCACGCACCATCGGGCCGATCGTGTCGGTGGCGGGCCGCAAGGGCTACCTGCGTGGACAGCTGATGCGTGATGAACGCTCGGGCGAGTACCTGGTGCAGGTGATCGGGGCCTCGCCGACGGGTTCCTCACATCTGCTCGCCGAACTCGCCGAGGCCAACTGCCTGATCATCGTCGAACCGGACGTCGAGGAGCTCGGTACCGGCGACGAGGTGGAGGTCGCGTTCCTCGCCCAGCGTGGCTAGGTCTTACAGCCAGGGCATGCTGTCGATGAGTTGGCGGGTGGGATAGGCTCTCGGAGGGCGATTCGATTCGGATTTCGTACGCCGGGCTGACCGAACCGGTGCGCCCGGTGCGCTAGAGTCTCGGTCGTGTTTCCCACCTCACAGCAGGTATCCGCCGCGGACCCCGCTGTATCCGATAACGTCCATCTCGATCGGAGACTTATGCGTACCGCTTCGCGGATCCTGGTCGCTCTCGCCGGAGTGCTCGCCGTTCTGATTCCCACCGGTCTGATGGCGTCGCCGACGCAGGCGGCTCCCGGCTATGCCGTGGGTCCGGGCACGCCGATCGTCGTCGACGGGTCCGCTGCGTGCACGCTGGCCGCCGCCGGCTACGATAAGGGCGGCCGGCTCGTCGGACTGACCGCCGGACACTGCGGCAACGTCGGCTCCAAGGTGTCGATCGAGAGCCGCCGCTCGGGTGTCATCGGCACCATCGCGGCCAAGAACAAGAAGGTCGACTACTCGGTCATCGTGTTCAACAAGGCGGCCGTGTATCCGGTGCGCACCGTCGGCCGGGCAACGGTGACCGATGTCGCGCAGCATCCGCGGGCGGGTACCCAGGTCTGCAAGTCGGGCCGGACCACCGGCTTCTCGTGCGGTCAGGTCATCGAGAACAGCGCCCGCAGCTACGAGACCCTCAGCTACGTGTGCGCGGCCCCCGGCGATTCGGGCGGACCGGTGATCGCCGGCGGCAAGCTCGTCGGCATCCTGACCGGCGGCGCCGGTGTGGCGATCCCGTTCACCAACGCCGGCGTCATCGTCGAATGCATCCACCCGTCGATCCCGATCTACTCGCCGATGATCGCCACCAAGGTGTCGGTCGTGCTCGACCAGCTCAACTATTACGGAGGCGTCGGCGCCGGATTCCGTCCGGTCTGATCTCCCCGGATCACATGCTGATGCGCCCCGGGCCGACGCGGCCAGTACGGAGAGAGCCGGCGTGCTGAATTGGTGGGGGGGACCGTACGGCAAGACGTGGCAGTCGACTCTCGGGCCGATCCGGACGTCCGCAGGTCAGGTGAGTGTGCGGCCGATCCGGCTCCGCGACGCCAAGACCTGGAGTGAGCTGCGTGTGCGCAACGAGCAGACGCTGGTCCCGTGGGAACCGACCGGGATGGGTACCTGGGAGCAGCGACATCACACCAGCCAGTGGGGGCCGCTGTACTCGGCGCTCAGGTCGGAGGCCAAACGGGGCACGATCCTGCCCTACGTCATCGAGCTCGACGGCCGGTACGTGGGGCAGTTGACGGTCGGCAACATCCAGCGCGGTGCCGTGCGCAGTGCCTGGATCGGCTACTGGATCGACTCGGAACACTTCGGCGGGGGTATCGCCACCGCCGCGGTGGCGCTGGGTGTCGATCACTGCTTCGGCCGGGTGGGGCTGCACCGGCTCGACGCGACGGTGCAGCCCGCCAATCAGGCGTCGCAGGCGGTGCTCGCCAAGGTCGGTTTCCGCAACGAGGGCCTGCTCAAGCGCTATATGGACGTCAACTCGCAATGGCGCGATCACCTGTTGTTCGCGCTCACCGTGGAGGACCTGCCGACCAGCGCGGTCGAGGCGCTGGTGCGTTCGGGTCGTGCGAGCTACTGAACATTTCCTGAGAACCTGGGCCAATCCGGATGGGCTCGGCGCGTCGGTACCCAGGCATGGGTGATCCGCCATAGATTGTTCATGGTGGCAATGTGGCCAGAGTGGCGGTTGCAGCATGAGTGAAGGAGGGACCTGATGCCGAACTCCGTCCTATGGATCTGCCTGGTCGCCGTCTGGCTGTTCGTCCTGGTGCCGATGGTGATCAACACGGGTCGGCCGCAGGTCCGCAAGGCCACGGCCGCGGCCGCCTCCACGCGCACGCTGCACCGTGGTGGTGCGCGCGCGTCGGCGGGTCGCAAGAAGGCCGGCGCCCACCCGTCCGATCCCACCCACAAGCCCGCCCGCGTGCCGTCGCCGACGGCGATCGCCTTGTTGGAGAAGAAGGAAGCCGAACTCAAGGCGGCCGGGCTCAAGGCGTCCGAACCTGCCGCGGACGCCACCGACGAGGCGTTCGAGGAGACCGTCGAGTCGGAGAATGCCGAGGTCATCGCCGAGGGTCCGGAGTCCACCGCGACCGACCTCGACGAGGCCGAGCCCGGGGAGACCGGCACCGACACAGCCGATATCGGGGTGTATTCGGCCACTGAGAAGGCCGAGGTCGCCGACGAACCGACGGTGACCACCGCGGGCGTCGCACTCGACGCGGAGACACCCGAGTCCGTCACTCCCGAATGTCTCCCGGATGAGGCCGGGGAATCCTCGCCCGACGTGGCGACAGACGATGGTGCGGATGATTACACTGAGGCGGACGATTACACGGAGTCGGATGAGGCATCCGAGGACGACACCGCCGACGGGTCACGCGACATCGGCCCGGAGGCCGAACTCGACGGCGATGACCTGAGCGATTCCGGACCGGACGATCTGGAAGAAGATCTGATTGAGGACGACCTGCTCGCCGAGGCGATGCCGGGTACTGCGCGGGTTGAGCAGGTCCCGGTGACCACTGCTGCGCCGCGCAGGCCGTCGCCGTCGCGGTCGAAGGAAAGCCTGGTCGACAAGCATTCCGACGCCCGGTACAAGGAGCGCCAGCGGGTGCTGCTCGGCTTCCTCGGCGTGCTCCTCGGTTCGATCGTGGCCGGTGTGGTTCTCGGACTGATCGGCTGGCTGGTGACGATGCTCGTCGCGGTCTCCCTGGTCGGCTACCTGGCATTCCTTCGTCGGTCCGTCGTCCGCGAACAGGAGGCCAGGGCACAGCGGATGGCCCGCGCGGCACGGCAGCGCAAGGACGAGGCCCGCCGCCGCGAGCTGGAGGAGCGGCAGTCCCGGATCCGTCCGGTGGTGCCCGCACCGCCGCGTCGGCGTCGGCCCGGTGGTGCGGTCGTCCTCGAGATCGATGACGAGGATCCGGTGTTCGAGCATCTGCCCAACGGTCCGCGACGCATGTACTTCGACAGCTCTCCCGACGAGCACTACGGCCGCGCCGTCGGCTGATCCTCCGCCGCCGTTCGAGCTTTCCCCTCCGCTGGTTGAGCGGCGAGAAGCGTAAGCGATGAGCCTCGAAACCCGGTGAGACGACAATGTCATCTCACCGGGTTTCGAGGCTCATCGTCTAGCGGCTCTTCGCACCTCAATCGGCGTAGGGGTGGGCTCTTCGTTCCTCAATCGGAGAGAGGGGTGGGCGTCGGCCGACACGGAGGCCTCAGTGGGCCGAAGGGGTACTCACCGAATCCGCCTGGGCCAGGACTGCCTGGGCGAGTTTGACGTGTGCGGCGTCGACGAGTTGACCGTCGACGCTGGTGGCTCCGAGTCCGCGGGCCTCGGCGTCGCGGTAGGCATCCAGGTTGCGCCGGGCCCGCGAGACCTCTTCGGGGGTAGGCGAGTACACGGCGTTGGCGAGGTCGATCTGCGAGGGGTGGATGGCCCATTTGCCGTTGTAGCCGAGTGATGCCGCGTAGCGGGCCTGCCTCTGGTAGCCGTCGGCGTCGGCGAAATCGGGGTAGGGGGCGTCGATGGCGAGAATCCCCGCGATCCGGGCGGCGGTCAGCACGGTCATCCGGGCGTAGTGCCAGAAGTCGCCCGGGTACGGGTCGCGCGGAACGAAGTTGGTGTCGACGCGGGCACCCTGTGACACGCTCAGATCGCCGGCGCCGAAGATCAGTGCGTCCAGGCGTGGGCTTGCGGTGGCGATCTCCTCGGCGTGCGCGACGCCGGCGACGTCTTCGATGAGTACTTCGAGCCGGATCTGCCGTGTGAGGTTGAGGTCGGTCTCCAGTTGACTGAGCAGGACGTCGACCCACCACACGTCGCGGGCGGCGGTGACTTTCGGGACGATGATGGTGTCGAGGTTGTGGCCTGCGCCGGTCACCACCTCGATGATGTCGCCGTAGGCCCAGTGCGTACTGATGTCGTTGACCCGTACGGCGCGGGCGGTCTCGCCCCAGTCGTAGTCGTTGAGTGCGTGAACGGCCTTGGCGCGGGACTCTTTTCGTAGCGCCGGAGCAACCGCGTCCTCGAGGTCGAGGAACACGAGGTCGGCCGCCGAGGTCGCGGCCTTGGCAAACATGCGTTCATTGGAGGCCGGCGTGGCCAGTTCGGATCGTCGGCGGATGGGCCGGGTGATGGTGGTCATGTGCGGTAGGCCTTTTCGTGTGGTGGCGGTCAGACGATGTTCCGGGTGTGCAGGTCGGCGATGGCGGCCTCGTCGAGGCCGAGGACCTCGGCCAGCACGTCGTCGGTGTGTGCGCCGAGGGCGGGGCCGAGGTTGTCCACGATGCCTTCGCTGCCGGAGAATCGGGGCACGGGTGCCTGCACGAGCATGCTGTCGAGGTCGGCGTCATCGATGCGGACGAACACTCCGCGTGCCTTCATCTGTTCGTCGTCGATAAGGTCGGTGATGTCGTAGACGGGGGCGGCGGCGATCTCGGCGTCCTCGAACACCTGCATCGCCTCGTCGAGGGTTCGCGCCGATACCCAGCCGGCGACGATGGAGTCGACTTCGGAGGCTCGGGCCAGCCGTTGCTGCGGGTCGGCGAAGTCGTTGTGTTCCACCAGATCGGCGCGCCCGATGGCCCGGAACACGCGCATCGCGATGGTCGGCGCACTGGCCGACAGGGCGAGCCATTTGTCGTCGGCGGTGCGATAGGTGTTGCGGGGGGCGGAGATGTCCCATTTGTTGCCGGCCCGTCGCGGTATGTCCCCGGTCTGGTCGTAGGTGAGCAGCGCCTGTTCGAGGAGCCGGGCGAGCGGGTCGATCAGGTTGATGTCGATGAGTTGTCCGTCGGCGCCGTGCACGTCACGGTGGTACAGCGCCATCATCACCGCATAGGCGGCATTGAGCGAGGCCACCCCGTCGGCCAGCATGAACGCGGGAAGCGTCGGCGGGCCGTCGGGTTCACCGGTGAGGTGGGCGAAGCCGCTCATCGCCTCGCCGAGGGTGCCGAAGCCTGGGCGCGGCGCCTTGGGGCCGTCGAGGCCAAACCCGGTGATATGCAGCATCACCAGCTTCGGATTGACCTGGGACAGTTGCTCATAGTCAAGACCCCATGTGCGCAGCGTGAGGGGCCGGGTGTTGGCCACCACCACATCGCATCGGGCGGCGAGCTCGCGTAGGAGTCGCTGGCCGTCGTCGGTGCGCAGGTCGATGGTGACCGATCGCTTGTTGCGTCCGACGCTCTTCCACATGAGGCCGACGCCGTTGCGTTGCACGCCCCAGCCGCGGATGGCGTCGCCGCCCTGCGGTTGCTCCACCTTGATCACGTCGGCGCCGAATTCACCGAGGTAGGTTGCGGCAAGGGGGGCGGCGGCCAGGGTCGCCATGTCGAGCACCCGGATTCCCGACAGCATGGTGCTGCGCGGCGGTGTGCCCGGGTGGGCGGTCGAAGCTGTCGATTCAGGCACCGACGGCCTCCGGCAGTGCGGCGGCAAGCGGTGCCGGGGTCGTGTCGGCCGCCGGTGCGGCGGTGTCGGCGAAGTGGTTGGCCGGGCGTGCCAGGCCGAGGTTTTCGCGCAGGGTGTTGCCGGTGTAGTCGGTGCGCATCAGGCCGCGGTGCTGGAGCACCGGCACCACCAGCCGGGTGAAGTCCTCGAATGCTCCGGGGAAATGTGTGGCGGCGATGACGAATCCGTCGCAGGACCGCGAGTTGAACCAGTCGGCCATCTGTTCGGCGATCTGTTCTCCGGTGCCCACGAAACGGGGGCCCTGCAGGAGTGTGGCACGGTGATTGGCCAGTACCCGCAGGGTCATCGGCTGATCGCCGAGGTGCCGTTTGACGCCCTGCACCAGGCCTCGGATACCGGAGATGGAGTCGACGAGTTCGTCGGTGATCTCGTCGTCGAGGCTGTGTCCGGAGAAGTCGTAGTTGGTGACCTCCGACAGCAGTGCCAGTGAGGCCTGCGGGTGGACGAGTTCGTTGAGGAAGATCGCTTCCTTCTGACGGGCGATGTCCTCGGTTTCGCCGGTGATGACGTAGACCATCGGCAGGATCCGCACGCTGTTCGGGTCGCGGCCCTCGGCGGCGATCGTCGCCTTCTGGTCGGCGTAGTGTTCCTGCGCGATGGCCTGGCTGGGGTTGCCGGTGAAGATGAGATCGGCCCATTTACCGGCGAATTGGCGTCCGCGGCCGGATTGCCCGGCCTGGATGATCACGGGGCGGCCCTGCGGGGTGCGAGGCACGGTGAGCGGTC
Source organism: Gordonia pseudamarae (assembly GCF_025273675.1). Lineage (NCBI taxonomy): Bacteria > Bacillati > Actinomycetota > Actinomycetes > Mycobacteriales > Gordoniaceae > Gordonia > Gordonia pseudamarae. The sequence goes on from NZ_CP045809.1 coordinate 1,306,456, forward strand.
CCTGAACGGAGAAGAATTCGCCCTTGTGGCCGAGTTCGTGCACCTTGTCGGGGTCGGCGAATACGCCTGTGGTGCGGTCGTCGATGATGGCGTCGTCCTCCCACGAGTCCCACAGTTTGCTCACCACGTCGATGAATTCGTCCGCGCGGTCGTAGCGGCGGTCGTGTTCGGTGTGGGCGTCGACGCTGAAATTGCGCGCCTCGGCGTCATTGACGGAGGTGACCACGTTCCAGGCGGCGCGGCCGCGGCTGAGGTGGTCGAGGGTGGCGAAGGTACGGGCGACGTGGAACGGCTCGTAGTAGGTGGTGGAGTAGGTGGCGCCGAGCCCGAGGTGGTCGGTGGCGGCGGCCATCGCGCCGAGGATGGCGGTGAGGTCGAGTTTGATGGGGCGGGCTCCTCGCCGGACGGCTTCGTCGGGTGAGTTGCCGTAGATCGACGGCATCGCGAGGCGGTCGTCGAAAAACATCAGGTCGAACTTGCCGTCCTCGAGGGTGCGGGCGATGCGCTGGTAGTAGCGCAGGTCCAGGTAGTCGGCCGCCGAGCTGGCGTAACGCCACGATCCGGAGAACACGGACACGTTGGATGCCTGCATGAATGCGACGAGGGTGAGTTGGTCGGTGCGCGATTCGGTCATTGGTATGCCTCTCGGGTTTAAAAGTATCACCGGATAACTGATATATTTATAGCCGCGAGCGTGGCCCGTCAAGGGCGGGTCCCTGATCGGTGACGCCGATCGGTGATACTGGGCAGGTCGGAGCAGGAGAGGTGTGGCCGGTGAGTGACACAGTGCAGGGCCCGTGGGTGGTCGGTGAGGTCGATGCCGACCGGACGGATCGGCGTACCGGCCGCGAGCGGGTCGGCGACGTTCTGCGTGAACGGATCTTGGCGGGCGAGTTGGCGCCGGGCGACCGTATCGATCTGGACAAGTACGCCGCCGAGTTCGGTACCAGCCGTACCCCGGTGCGGGAGGCGTGCCTGGCGCTCGCGCAGGACGGGCTGGTGAAGGTGGTGCAGCGCAGCGGTGTCACGGTCATCGGCGTGTCACCGGAGTCGACCATCGAGAACTTTCAGCTGATGGCGGCCCTGTCCGGGGTTGCCGCGCAGTGGGCCGCCGGCAAGATTTCGGAACGGGACCTGTTGCGTGTCAAGGAACTTCAGCGAGAGATTCGGATCGCATCGCAATCCGGTGAAGACATCACCACCCTCAATTGGCTCTTTCACGCCGCCATCAACCGGGCCTGCGGTTCGCCGCGCCTGATCGGCATGCTCTCCGATGCCGGCCGGATGATCCCGCGCCGCTTCTTCGCGCTCTTCCCGGAACGGGTGCCCTGCTCGCTCGATGACCACGAAGATCTCGTCCGAGCCCTCTCGGTCCGGGACGGGGCCACCGCGCGACGTATCGCCGAGGGTCATTTCGATATCGCGGCAAAGCTTTTGGCCGAACATCTCGGACGCCGCTGACGGTCCGGGCAGGGGCTTCGGGCCTGCGTGCGACTCAGTCCTGCCCGGAGGGCCGGTCCAGCCTGCTGTGCTCGCCGAGTCCGTGCCAGGTGCGGGCGTGGTAGACCAGTGGTGCCGCGGACTTCCCTTCGGCCGTACCCGCTTCCAGCGCCCAGACGGCGATGATGGTGGCGTCGCCCGCGTCCATCGACGCGACGGGCATTCCGCGGATCCAGGCCCGGGTCCCGTGATATCGGGGCTCACCGGTGGGCAGTCGCGACCACGACGAGTTGTCGGCGAACCTGTCCACGCCGTGCGTCGCGGCCAGCTTGGCGATCTCGACGTCGTCGGCATCGAGTAGGTGCACGACGACGGTCCGCGCCGCGCGGATCGTCGGTGCGCTCGAGGATCGCCCGGATACCGAGAACATGAGGATCGGGGGAGAGACGTCGACGGACGACACCGACGTGACGGTCATCGCGACCGGTCCGCCGCCGGCGTCGGCGGTTACCACCGCAACACCGCCCGGGTGTTCGCGGAACAGGTCGGCGAACACCTCGGGGGTGACGTTCGAGGGGGTCACGGGTTGCGTTGGCACCATGGAGACATATTAATTCCCATCTGATATATCAGCAAGGCTACTGCGGCGGAGCCCACACATCGGTGCGCGCCATCCCGGCGGCCCGGCCCTTGGCCGAGATCACCAGCGCCATCTTGCGGGAGGCCTCGTCGATCATCTCGTCGCCGAGCATCGCCGCGCCGCGCGCACCGCCTGCGGCCGAGGTGTGCCAGTCGTAGGCGTCGAGGATGTTCTCGGCGTGGTCGTAGTCGGTCTGGCGCGGGGAGAAGATGTCGTTGACGATGTCGATCTGCGTGGGGTGCAGTGCCCATTTGCCGTCGAAACCGAGTGCCGCGGACCGCCCGGCGACGCGCCGCAGGCCGTCGAGATCCTTGATCGCCAGGTAGGGGCCGTCGATCACCTGCAGGTCGTTGGCGCGGGCGGCCATCAGCAGCGACATCAGGATGTGATGGTAGGCGTCGCCGGTGTCGTAGCCGTCGGGCTGTTCGCCCACCACCAGGGACTTCATCTGGATGGATGCCATGAAGTCGGCGGGCCCGAAGATCAGTGTCTCGTTGCGGGGGCTGGCCGCGGCGATCTCGTTGACCGCCAGCAGACCCTTCGCGTTTTCGATCTGGATCTCGAAACCGATGCGGCCAACCTCCAGACCCTCGGCCTTCTCGACCTGGGTGACCAGCAGGTCCAGGGCCTGGACCTGCGCCACGGACTGCACCTTGGGCAGCATCAGGCAGTCGAGGTTGGCGCCGGCGCCGCTGACCACATCGACCACGTCGCGGTAGGTCCACTCGGTGGTCCAGTCGTTGATGCGGACGACGCGGGTGGTGTCGCCGAACCCGCCCTCGTTGAGCGCCTTGACGATGTTGACGCGGCCGTCGGCCTTGGCGGCGGGGGCGCAGGCGTCCTCCAGATCGAGGAACAGTGCGTCCGGGTTGAGCGAGCGTGCCTTGTCGATGAACTTCTGGCTCGATCCGGGTACGGCCAGGGTTGAGCGACGCGGACGGTAGACGGCATTCGCCATGCGAAAACTCCTCACGTTGAAATATCAATCCAAGTCTGACATATCAAGAGTCGCCCGTCGTGAACCTCATCCCGATTATCGGATATCGCCGCACCCGGCGAGTGGCGTGAGATCGGCCGTGTCCGACGGGATGGCCGGGTAGCGACATGACATCCGATGCATGTCGAAATGATAACGACTACACCTCAATATTCACATCTATCACATAAGTGCGCTAGTTTCACAGGGATTCGTCGGTTTGGCAGACGCTTCCGTGGAGACCGCTAGTCGAGGAGAACTCATGAAATTGCGTGCGCGTCGTGCTCTTGCCGCGGCCATGATGTCATCTGCGCTGGTCACCGGGGCCGTAGTGGCGGCTCCGACGGCATCGGCCGCTCCCAAGGCCCCCGCTCAGACCGATCAGTCCGCGGCCATCCGGCTCGCGCTGGAGGACGTGGCCGATCGGACCCTGGTCAGGCATCAGTACGACACCACCGCCGCCGACAGCATCGCGGCGGCCAACGAGCTGCTCAAGGGCCTGGGCATCACGCCGTTCACACCCACCGTGGGCGCCTGCACCGACTTCAGCATCTCCACCGCGCTCGGCGGCGCCGTGCCGGGGCCGTACACGCCGGGCCTCGGTGACCTCACCATCAAACTGCCCTGGCCGCTGAACAAGACTGTTGACGCCAACGCGATCAAGAAGGGCGAGGTCATGTTCGGTTTCGTTCCGGTCGGGCAGTTCTCCGACAGGTCCGACAGGTCCGGGATGAGGGTGGCCTGGCTCAACGTGAACACCCTCCAGAGCGGGCTCGGCGCGCCGATGGACGGGTTGGCCGAGACGATCGTCAACGCCGTCGCCCAGCGCATCGAGGAGGCCGGGATCCCGGGTGCCAAGGGCATCGCCGAAACCGCCCTCACTCCGCTGGTGAAGCTGCTGCCCACCAACGGCGCGCGGGGTGGTCTCGTCGAGACGGGCCAGGGTACGGTGCTCGCAGCCATCTACGGCACCATCAAGAACGGTGACGCCACCTGCTATTACTTCCCCTCGCTGGGTATCGCGACAGCAAAGTAGTGCTGTGATTCAGCCCGCCGTGGCCCGCCGTCACGCAGTGTCCGGCGGGCTACAGTGGGGCCATGTCGGGCGTTGAATATCCGAGGGTGACGCTGGTTCCGGGTGATGGGGTTGTCATCCGGACACCGGCTTTCTTCTGTGTTGTGGCCGCAGGGACACCCGAGCCGGTTCTCGCCGCGATCGCGGGCATCGAGTCAGACGTCGAAACACCCGACGGGGTCACCCGTCGAGGTCGGCATCTGGTCCGGGCGATCGCCCAGCTGGTGGCCACCGCCGACGACGACATCGACATGGCCTTCGCCGCCACCGACCGGGTCGGCATCGCCGCCTTCCTGAACGGACGGGTGTTCGCCGAGGTCGACGGGCGCCGGATCGAACCGGGTCCGGGTACGCCGTTCGACCGGGCGCTGCCGTGGTCGCACGAGGGATTCGGGCTGTATCTGGCCGGAATCACGCCCGCCGAGCCCGGGCGGGAAAGGTTCGATCTGGTGCGCGGCGTCGTCCCGGCGGCGGGTGCGCTGTTGCATGTTCCCGTCGGGCTGCGCAGTACCCAGATCGTTCCCGACACGGGACAGCGGGGCCGGCTGCGCGCGCAACCGGCGCGGTCCGGTCCGGTCGAACAGTTGAAGCCGGTCACCGGCTCGGTGACCGGAGAGTTGCCCGTCACCGCGCCATTGGCCCACGAACGCCCACCGGCGTCCGCCGAAGCGCCCGCGTCCTCGTCCGGGCCCGAGGTGCCGCCCGGGCCGGAGGTGGCGCCGGAGACGGCGGCACCGGCCGCGACCGAACCGTGGGCGGCCGGAAGCCCGCGGGAACCGGGCGACGGCGAACCGGCGACCGACGACCTCGCACCGGCGCGGGCCGATCCCGGACCGTCGATTCCGGCGCCGCAGGACCCGCCCGCCCCCGACGTCGAGGCGCCGGTACCCGCTGGACACCGGCCGGGCGCGCCCACGCCGCCGGTCTCCAATTCCGTGATGAAATCTTCTGTTGTGTCCCCTTCTGGGGCAACCGATCACCCGGGACCCACTCCGCCCGGCCCGGGCTCGGGTCGTGCGGCGCCGACCCAGTTCGACGGGCCGTACGTGCCGGTGGGGGCGGCGGGGACCGGCTATGCCCCGGACGGGTTCGACGCCGTCACCGATGTGGCCCACTCACGTCCGATGGCCTACGGAATCCGCTGTCCGCAGGGGCATCTCAACCATCCCGATGCCCGCTGGTGTGCCGAGTGCAGGCAGCCGCTGGCGCTGGGGCCCGGGGTGCTGGTGAAAGGGGAGCGGCCGGCGCTGGGCAGGCTGATCCTCGACCAGGGTACCGAGGTGATCCTCGATGAGACACTGATCTTGGGCAGGCTCACCGGTTCGGGTCAACCGGCCCCGCAATCGACTCCCAAACTTGTTCAGGTACGCGATGATTCGGGGTTATTGTCGCGAAAGCACGTGGAGTTCCGGCTGGTCGAATGGACGGTGCAGATCCTGGATCTGCATTCGGCCAACGGTACCTACGTCTCGAGTCCGAGCACGGTGGAGATCCGGCTGGCACCAGGACGTCCGCATGTCCTGGTGCCCGGCGCGCGGATTCGGGTGGGTGGCCGGACGGTGATGTTCGAGTCCGCCTATGTGATCGCAGGTTAGGTGTTCGCCGGGTAGCCCGATAAACATGGGTGAGGGTACCCTTACCTCATGGCTGATCTCGACGGCGTCTCCGCGACCACCCTCTGGACGCTCCGCAACCGTGCGCTGGAGGCACGCCGGCCGGACTCGACGTTCACCGATCCGCTCGCGGTGCGGATGTACGAGGCCATCGACACCGATTTCGAGCGGTTCGGCACACCCAGTCAGTCGCATCCGCTGCGCGCGCTCGCCGTCGATAAGGAGATCAACGACTTTCTCGACACGCACCCGGACGGGACCGTCGTCGCGCTCGCCGAGGGTTTGCAGACCACGTACTGGCGGCTCGGCCGTCCGGTGAAACGCTGGGTCGGCGTCGATCTGCCCGAGGTGATCACGTTGCGGGAGAAGCTGTTACCGGCCGAGGACGCCATCGAGCATATCGCCGGCTCGGCGCTGGACACCTCGTGGGCCGACGGCATCGACACAGATTCCGGGGTAATCATCACGGCAGAAGGTCTGCTGATGTACCTCGAACCGGACGAGGCGCGCACACTGATCGGTTTCCTGGCCGCCCGCTTTCCCGGTGCCACCCTCGTCTTCGACTCGATTCCGCACTGGTTTTCACGAAAAACACTGTCCGGCTTGACTCTTGCCAACGGCTATCAAACCCCGCCGATGCCGTACGCGTTGACCTACGGTGAAGCGGAGAAGCTCGTGGAGATCGATGGTGTGGCCGAGGTGGGCGACATCGCGCTGCCGCCCGGTCGCGGGGTCTGGAAGTCCTCGATCCTGCGCCGGATCGGTGATCTGCCCCTTGTCCGTGATGTGCGCCCGCACCTGTTGCGTCTGCGATTCGCCGACTGATCTCGGCGGCCGACGCTAGTCGGTGGGTCCGGCGGGCGGCCAGTACCGGCTGTCGGGGGTGTTGCGGGCGCCGAAGATCGCCTGCCCCACCCGGACACAGGTGGCGCCCTCCTCGATGGCCAGTTCGTAGTCACCGGACATGCCCATCGACAGTTCGCCCGGCCCGATGAGTTCGGGGGAACTCTCGCGTGCCCGATCCCGCAGCGTGCGCAGTGTGCCGAAGCATGTGCGCACCCGGCCGGTATCGGCGGTGAACAGCGCCAGCGTCATCAGGCCCTGCACCTTGAGGGTCTCGAACCGCGGCAACTCGTGGAGAAAGCCGTCCAGCTCGGCCGGTGGCAGCCCGAACTTCGACTCCTCGGCGGACGTGTTGACCTGCACAAACACCTCGAGGGTTCGTCCCAATTCGGTCAGCTTGCGATCGAGTGCGTCGGCGACCCGCAGATTGTCCAGCGCCTGGAACTCGGTCGCGAACAAGGCCACGTCCTTGGCCTTGTTGGTTTGCAGGTGCCCGATGACCGCCCACTCGACGCCCAGATCGGCCAGGTTCGCGGATTTGCGTTTGGCTTCCTGGACCTTGTTCTCGCCCAGCCGGTGACAGCCGGCGGCGATCGCCTGCCGCAGCCGTTCCTCGGGCACCGTCTTGCTCACCGGCAGCAGCCGCACGTTCTGCGCGGACCGCCCGGCACGGGCGGCGGCCGCCTCGATGTTGGCCTGCACGGCCGCGAGATTCGCTGCGAACTCGGCGGTGGTATTCGCGTACGGGTGCGGTGCGGGGACGGAATCGGCCATGGGCCAACGTTAGCGCCCGTCCTGATCCTGCCGGAACCGGTCACCTCTGCGCCGTCCGCGTGGACCGGCCGGTTCCGTCGAACATGCGGCCCGACGATCTCGTCGAACGAGGCCGGCCAGGCCCGCCCCGTGCCGGCGGCCGGGCGGGTTCCGGTCTGCCCGTAGTAGCGCGTCAGCGCGGTCGCCGCGTCCCGGTCGCCTACGACCACGCTGTTCAGTAGATACCGGTGGCCCTGCCCGGTCGTCATCACCGGGATCGAGACCGTCACACCCTGCAGGTACGTGCGTGGCCGAACGTGGACATTCGTGAGGGTAACGACCGCAGTCATGGCGCGCTTTCGAGCCCGTCGTGACAAAGGGACTGCGGCAGCAGTCCGCACGTTGAACTTCGCCCGCATCGATGCGCCCACGGCCGGGTGGCCCCTCACGTGGGCCGGTGCCAGACCCTGATGGGGACTGCCTGGCAATGAAACAGTCGATCTACCATCAAAATATGGACAATCGAGCTGAGACCCGCGAGTTCCTCATGACCCGCCGGGCGAAGCTGAGCCCGGAGGACACCGGTCTGCCGGACTTCGGCGGCATCCGCCGGGTCCCGGGGCTGCGCCGCGAGGAGGTCGCGCTGCTGGCCGGGGTCAGCGTCGAGTACTACACGCGCCTGGAGCGCGGCGGGCTCGCCGGGGTCTCCGACGGCGTCCTCGACGCCCTCGTCCGGGCACTGCAGCTCGACGACGCCGAGCGCGAGCACCTGTTCGACCTCAGCCGGGCCGCCGGACCCGCGCCGAAGACCGCGCGGAAGAAGCGCGGCCAGGTCTCGGCGAGCCTGCAGCGGCTGCTGGACGGCATGACCGGGGTGCCGGCGTTCATCCGCAACGGCCGCCTCGACGTGCTGGCGATCAACGCGCTGGGCCAAATGCTCTACTCGGAGGCGTTCGTGCACTCCGCGCGACCGGTGAACCTGGCCCGGTTCTGCTTCCTCGACGAGGGTGCGCACCGGCTCTACCCGGACTGGCAGAAGGCCGCCGACATCGCCGTCGCGCTGCTGCACACCGAGGCCGGCCGAGACCCCTCCGATGACGGGCTGACCGAACTGGTGGGCGAGCTGAACACGAGGTCGGAGGACTTCCGCACGCTCTGGGCCAAGCACGACGTGCGACTGCACCAGAACGGCTACAAGGACTTCCGCCACCCCCTCGTCGGCGACCTGCACCTGAGCATTGACGCCCTGGAGATGCCCGCCCAGCACGGGCTGACGCTCACCGCCTACAGCGCCGATCCGAACACGCCGTCGGAGGCACGGATGCGGCGGCTGGCCGAGCAGGTCCACGGCACCGACGGCGCTCGGATAGCCGCGAGGGCGTCCACTGCGGAGTAGTCCCTCCTGTTCGCTACCCGGGCAGATCGGTGGCGGTGATCGCAGCTGAGAGCCGCCAGAGCTCCTCGGCGCCGGGGCGGTCGACGGCGTACGGTTCGACTCCGCCGGGTCCAGGTGGTCATTGAGTGGCTCCTTTCATGTTTCATGTATGGGGTGTCGTATCGAATGCCGCGTTGCGAGGCAGAGGCGGGATCCCTCTGAAGGGGCCGCTCGTAGGGATGAGCGGCCGGTGCGGCGGAATCGTTGGCACCCACCTCGGCGAATAGCTCGGCGATGGCGAGGCCGATCCCCTTGCTCGCCCCCGTGACGATCGCTGTCTTGTCTTCCAGTAGTGCGCGCATCTGCGTGCCTCTCCTCCGTTGAGAAGTGTTCGCGTCTTTGTTGGTGTCACTTGCCGCTGTAGACGGGGAAGGCGCCGGCCTCGCCGTAGTCCTGGTCGTGCAGGTTCTGCAGCGCAGCCATGTCGTCGTCGGAGATGGTGAAGTCGACCTGGGCGTTAGAGCGCATGTGGTCGGGATTCGCCGTCTTCGGCAGAGACACGGTGCCCAGCTGGATGGTGTAGCGGATGCACAGCTGTGGCACGGTGACGGCGTACTTCTCGGCCATCGCGTTGACGTCGGCGTTGTCGAGGATCTCGCCGTGGGCGATGGGTGAGTAGGCCTCGACGCGGATGCCCTTGGACTCGCAGTAGTCCAGCAGCTCGGTCGGGGTGTTGCCGGCGTGGACGAGCAACTGGTTGACGTGCGGCGTAACGGTCGCGGTCTCCAGCAGGCTGTCGAGATCGGACTGCAGGAAGTTCGACACGCCGATCGCGCGGACCTTGCCCGCCTGGTGCGCCTCTTCGAGGGCCTTCCAGGCCTGTCGGTTCCCATCTGCGTAGTCCCCGCCGCGGAAGTCCGCCCAGGGCTGCGGAGCATGGATGAGGAACAGGTCGACGTAGTCCAGGTCCATCGTGGCCAACGACTCGTCGATCGCGGCGACCGCACTGTCGTAGTCCTTGATCTCCGCGGCGAGCTTCGTGGAGACGAAGAGGGCCTCACGGGCGACGCCGGAGGTGCGCACGCCTTCGCCGACACCTCGCTCGTTGCCGTAGGCCTGGGCGGTGTCGATGTTGCGGTAGCCGATCTCGACCGCTGCGCGGACGGCGTCGGCGGCTTGGTCGTCGTCGATGAACCAGGTGCCCAGCCCCAGCTTGGGGATCTCGACGCCGCCGGTCAGGGTGTAGGTCTCGTTCAGAATGCTCATGATTGTCAGTTCACTTTCCGTTGTTGGGCAGCTGGCCGTAGACCTCGTCGGTGACCGGCTCGAGCCATTCGTTCCTCACGCCCTCGCCGGGCGTGATGAAGGCCAGGTGGGAGAACCACGCGTCGGCCTTCGCTCCGTGCCAGTGCTTGGTTCCGGCCGGCACGCGGATCGCGGTGCCCGGGACCATGCTGACCGGGTCCTCGCCTTCGGCCTGGTACCAACCGGAGCCTGCGGTGCACAGAAGGATCTGATCGCCGCCGCCGTTTTCACCGTGGTGGATGTGCCAATTGTTGCGGCATCCCGGCTCGAACGACACATTCGACACCGGCACGCTGCCATCGGTCAGCGGGGCGAGGTAGCTCTGTCCGATGAAGTACTGCGCGAACGCGTCGTTGGGCTCCCCGGTCGGGAAGATCTGGTCGAATCCGTTCTCACTCATTCCATTCTCCTTCTGTTCGATCGCGCCTGGATGGTCACCAGGCGTAGGACTGCGGGGCGACGCCGGGACCGGGCCGGATCCGGTCCAACTCAGTCAGCGTCTCGGCGTCCAGCACGATCTCGTCACGCCTGCCGGTGTGCTGGAGCCATTCGCCGATGATCTCCTCGGAGGTGCCGAAGCCCTGGATCATGTCCGGTGTCTGCGGACCGCCGTAGACATCGGCGGTGTCGATGTGGTTGATGCTGAGGTCGAAGGCTCGGTCCAGGACCTCGAAGGCCTCGTCCTTGCCGGCGGCGTCGCCGAAGTTCATGGCGCCCAGCGCGATCCTCGAGACCTGTAGGCCGGACCGGCTCAGATGCGCGTACTCCATGGCTCTGCTCGTTCTCTCCTCGCGTCTGTTCATCGCCTGTGCGTCTGTTCATCGCTTGTGATTCCACGCTAGGCCGGTACCCGGGCCGGTGGCAGACCCTGCTGGTACCACCCCTGGCCCAGGCTCCCCGGCGGCGGTCGGGATCAGTCGTCGATGGCGACGACGACTTTCCCGGTCACCAGGCCCGAGCGTAGGCGGTCCGCGATCTCGTCGGGGCGGCTCAGCGGCAGGCCGCTGTCGATGACCGGGCGGATCTGTCCCCGCTCGACGGCGGGGATCACCTCGGGCAGGAGGCCGGCGATGATGCCTGCGGTCTCCCAGTCACGGGTGAAGCCGAAGGAGACGCCATGGACGTTCAGGTGCCGGTAGGACAGGGCATCGATATCAATCGTCGACGCCGCCCCGGCGAGCCGGCCGATGTTGACGACGTGCCCGTCGTGAGCGGTGGCGAGCAGGGTCTCGGCGAAGACCTGCCCGGCGACGTGGTCGAGGACGACGTCGACGCCTTCGCCGCCGGTGGCGGCCAGGACCGCCTCAGCCAGGTCCTGCTCGTTTGTCACGATGACCTCGTCCACTCCGACCGAGGCCAGCAGCTCCCGCTTGCCCGGGCTGCGAGTCGTGCCGATCACCTGAGAAGCACCGAGGGCTTTCGCGACCTGGACGCCGATGAGGCCGATGCCGGTCGACGCCCCGGTGATCAGCACGCTCCGGCCGGCCTCGAACCCGGCGACCGTGAGCGCCCCGTGCTCGGTCAGCAGCCCCGTCGGCAGGGCCGCCGCGATCTCGGGCACGAGCGAAGCGGGTCGGGGCATGACGAACCGGTGGTCGGCGACGACGTATTCGGCGAAGGAGGCCGGGATCGACCCCATGACCGGGTTCCCGGCCCTCCAGTCGCCGGCGTCGTCGCCGACGGCGGCGATCTCGCCGGCGTACTCGAACCCGGCGACGAACTCCTCCCCGTGCCCGCCCGCGGTGGGGTCGGCCTCGGCGAGCATGGGCAGGTCGGCGTTGTTGACCGCCGCCGCACGGTTTCGGATGAGGACCTGCCCGGGACCGGGCTCGGGGACCGGGACCTCGTCGAGGACCCAGTCGGGTCCCCGTCCGGCGATCAGCGCGCGCATGGTGTCGGTCATCGACGTCATTCCTTCCTACAGGCGGGCGACGGCGTCGACCGCGTCGGTGATCAAGGCGGTGCCCTCGGTCAATTCCAGGACCTGCCGGGACACCTCGGTCCGGTGGACGAGTTCGGCCAGGACGGCGGCGACGTCGGCCCGGGACACGTCGCCGTAGGCGATCGCCGGGCCCAGCGCGACGCGCCCGGTCCGTGACCTGTTCGTGAGGGTGCCGGGGCGGACAATGACCCAGTCGAGGCCGGTGGCCACGAGGGCGACGTCGGCGGCCTTCTTGATGCCCATGTACTCCTCGAACGCGGCCGGCATGCCCTTGCCGCGCCAGGCGTCGGGGAACGCCGAGATCAGCAGGAAACGGTCGACACCGGCGGCCTCGGCCGCTCGGGCCGCGACAGCGACCCCGTCACCGTCCACGAGCCGGGCAACGTCAATCGGCGCGCTACTGGCCCCGGCGGCGTAGACGACCGCGTCCGCGCCTGGCAGAATCTGCACGAAGCCGTCCAGCGATCCGGAGCGGACCTCGTCGGCAACGTCGAGCAGCACAGGCTCCGCCCCGAGGGTGCGAAGCTGCCCGGCCTGCTCGGGACGGCGGTGAACGGCGGTGACGTCGTCGCCGCGGGCGATCAGCTCGCCGACGAGGCGGGTGCCGACCCCGCCGGCGGCTCCGATCACGACGATGCGCGACATGATGCTTCCCTTCCTTCGGGTACGGGTCTCGCGGATGCCGGGCGGGTCATCGGGATTCGAGTGTCTCGGTGACGACGGGCATAGCGGTGAACACCTTGGGCCAGCCGGTGAAGTAGGCCAGGTGCTCCATGAGCGGGTCGATTTCCTCAGCGGTCAACCCGTTGTCCATGGCCCGGCCCAGGTGGTACGGGATCTGGTCGGCCTGGCCGGTCGTCACCAGGGCGACGATTGTGACGAGGCTGCGGTCGCGCGGCTCGAGTCCGGGCCGCAGCCACAGGTCGTCGAAGACAGTCTCGTCGGTGGCGTCGACGAGGCGCTGCGAGGTGTCGCCGTGCTGGTCCTGCACGGCGGTCTCCCGGGCGGACTCGGCGGCGGGCTCTTGGTCGAGCAGCTCGGGGTCGGTCTCGGGCAGCTCGGAGGCGTCGATGCCGCGCTCCTCGTACACGGCGGCGACCGGGTCGACCGCGGCCATGGCGTTGGGCCAGCCGGCGTAGAAGCCGAGGTGGGTGATGGTCTCGGACACCTCGGCGGGAGTCGCGCCGTCGTCGAGGGCCTTGTCGACGTAGAACCCGAGGTCGTCGGTGTTCCCGCCGGCTACGTGCACGGCGATGGTGACCAGTCCGCGGTCGCGGGCAGAGAGGCTCTCGTCGTTCCACAAGGCTTGCACCTGCTCGGCGTCGTACTGCTCCAGTGCCGGAGCGACGGATCCGATGTGGTCGGTGCGGGAAGTCGGGCCGGCGTCCTCCGCGGGCTGGCCGGTGCATCCGGCCAGCAGAGCAGCACCGGCGGCCAGGGCGGCAGCCGAGAGCGCGAGGCGTCCGGGGCGGTGGGGGTGTCGGTGCGTCATCGATTCTCCTCCTGGTCATGCCTGGTCGAGGTACTGCTCGTCGGTCACGTGTTCCATCCATTCGGCGTTGTTCCCGTCGATGGTGTCCTGGACGGCGATGTGGGTCATCGCCTCGCCGTCGGTGGCCCCGTGCCAGTGCTTGATGCCGGGTGCGAACCACACGACGTCGCCCTCGGAAACAGTGATGCGGTCCTCGCCCTCCGCCTGGATCCAGCCGGTGCCGTCGGTGACGATCAGACGCTGGCCGGCGGGGTGGGCGTGCCAGGCGGTGCGCGCCCCGGGCTGGAACGTGACCTGGCCGGCACCGCCGGTCGAGGCGTCGTTCGGGTCATACAGGGGCTGGATCTCCACGTCCCCGGTGAAGGTCTCCGGGTCGCCGGCGGTGGCCTCGCGCTCCTCAATGGAGGACACGACGATGCCAGGCCCATCGGCCGCGGGTGAAGCGGTGGTCTTGGTCGTCTCCGGCGCGGCGTCGGACTCGTCCTGGGGCGAGCAGCCGGTGAGCAGCAGCGCGCCGGCCAGGGTCGCGGCTGCCAGGCCGGCGAGGGTCCTGCGGATGGTTGTCGTCATGATGGCTCCCAATCAGGGGTTGTATGCAGTGGTCCATCCAGGTCACCAGAAGCCCGGCGCTCGTGGCAGACCCTGCTGTGCGGGGGTACTGGCAGGGACTGGCACACGTCCCGGGATCGGCCTTGACTCGAGGCCATGAGTACCCAGCGGACCAGCAGTCGCACCGACGGGGCACGGCCCGTGAAGCTGCGCTCCGGACTCCGGGCCGCCCTCGATGCGGTCACCGACGCCCCTGCGGCCGTGCTCACCGACCGGCTGGACGTCGTCGCGGTCAACGGGCTCGGCCGCGCCCTCCTGACACCCGCCCTGGTAGACACCCGGCCGAACCTGGCCCGGTTCCTGTTCCTGGACGAGGACTCCTCGACCGCGTTCTACCCCGACTGGGACCAGGTCGCCGACGAACACGTGCACCGGTTACGGACCGCCGCAGCGCGCGACCCGCACGACCGGGCGCTGCATCGGCTCATCGGGCAGTTGTCGACGAACAGCGGACCGTTCCGGTCCCGTTGGTCGGCCAAGAGACACCGTGGCTGCCGCCCGCCCCGGGTGGTCATCGATCACCCCGTCGTCGGACGACTGGAACTGACCCGCGAGGACCTCACCCCAACGGTGGACCGGGCGCTGACGCTGCGGATCGCCACCGCCGAGCCGACCACGACCTCGGCCGAACGGCTGGCAATCCTGGCCAGCTGGGCCCTGGAATCCCCCGACCGAGACTGAAAACACACAACGCCAGGACTCAGGAACGGCAAGCACCGACGAGCCTATCCCTGGCAGTACCCCCTCACGACCGGGCCTGGCACCCACACCACGTCACGGGTTGCATGGAAGAAGCACGAAGAACCGGCCACGAGAGATGGAGCGATCATGAGCGACGAGCAGCAGAGCACCGGCTGGACCGGCGGAAAGAACGCCTTCGGCGACTTCGCCCCCGGCATGGTCCACTACACCGACAAGGTCCTCTTCGACGAGGTCTGGGAGCGCGAAGGCCTGTCCAAGCGCGACCGCAGCCTCGTGACGATCTCCGCGCTCACCGCGCTGGGGAAGATGGACCAGCTGCAGTTCCACCTCGCCTACGCCCGGCAGAACGGCGTTACCGACGACGAGCTCAAGGAAGCCCTGCTCCAGCTCGCGTTCTACGCCGGCTGGCCCAATGGTATGGGCGCGACCACCGTGCTGAAGAACATCATCGAGAACGACGACTGACCAGACCTACCCCGAGCACCCCGGCGAGCCCGATCCGGACCTGGTGCCGTCCCTGCCGGCCGCCTCCGACGTGCTCGGCACCGGATGGTTCGGGGCGTCCGCCGCCGAGGCGGGCCTCGGCAAGACCGTCGTCGTGGTCGGCGACGGCGCGGTCGGGCTCCCGGCCGTGCTCGCGGCCGGCCAGCTCGGCGCGGACCGCGTGATCGCCGTGTCCCGCCACGCCGACCGGCAGGCGCCGGCGCGCGAGTTCGGCGCGACCGACATCGTCGAAGAGCGCGGTGACGCCGGCATCGCGAGGATCAAGCAGCTCACCGGCGGCCCCGCCCCCGTCCGCGCATTCCTGCCAGACCTCGTCGAGCGGATCTGGGACCTCCGGATCGACCCGGGGCGCGTGTTCGACCTCGACCTGCCCCTGGACGAGGCCGCCGAGGCCTACCGGGCCATGGACGAGCGGCGCGCCACCAAGGCGCTCCTGCGCCCCTGAGACGCGACCGCGTCACCACCGACGAGACGACCACGACCGACGAGAAAGACCACGAGATGAGCGAGCCGACCACCAGCGCACCCGACGCCCCCGGGCGGCCCCTGCCGCGCAGGCGGCTCGGGTTCGCCGCCGCCGCGGCGTCGCTGGTGGTCGTCTTCGCGGCCTCCGGCGCGCCGATCCCGCTCTACGAGCGCTACCGCTCCGCCGACGGCCTGACCACCGGCGACCTGTCGATCGCCGCTGTGACCTACTTCGTCGCCGTCATGCTCGCCCTCGTCGTCCTCGGACGGCTCTCCGATCACATCGGGCGCAGGGCCGTCGCGCTCGGGGCCGTCGTCCTCGCCGCCGCCGGATCCCTGGCGCTGCTCGACGTCACCGGCCTCGGCGTGCTCATGGCCGGCCGCGCCCTGCAGGGGCTGGCCTGCGGGCTGGGCTCTTCGGCGATCGCCGCGTACATCGTCGACCTCGCCCCCGAGAAGCCGAGATGGCTCAGCGCGACCGTCGTCGCGGGCTCCCCGCTGATCGGCCTGACGATCGGCGCCGTCGGTGCCGGGGCGCTGGCCGAGTACGGGCCCGCGCCCGAGCAGACCCCCTACATCGCCGTGACCGTCCTGCTCGCCGTGTGCGCCGCGCTCCTGCTGCTCAGTCCCGACCCGACGGCCCGCCGCGAAGGCGGGCTGCGATCGCTGCGGCCTCACGTGCACCTGCCCCACACGATCCGGCCGCTACTGCCCGCGGCGATCGCCGTATTCGTCGGCACCTGGGCGCTCGGCGGCTTCTACCAAGCCTTCAGCCCCACCATCTCCGCGCAGAGCCTGGGCACCACCAACACCCTCGTGGCCGGGATCGTGTTCGCCTCCTTCATGGCCCCCTACGCCCTCGGCGGCCCGCTCGCCGGACGCCTCAGCCCGGCGGCCGCGCAACGACTGGGCATCGTCGTCTTCGCGCTGGCCGTGGTCGGCGTCGTCATCGGGCTGCGCACCGGGACCATCGCCGTCGTGATCCTGTGCGGCATCGTCGCCGGAGCGGCCCAAGGGGCGGCGTTCACCGGCTCCATGCGCGCACTGCTGTCCCGCACCAGCGCCGCAGACAGGGCCGGGCTCATGTCCACCGTCTACCTCTTCTCCTACGGTGGAGCCGCCCTGCCCAGCCTCATCTCCGGACGGCTCACCGCCGCCGGGATGACTTTGCAGACGATCTCGCTCGGCTACGCAGGACTGGCCGTCCTCGCCGCCATCGTCGTCCTCCTCGCCTCAGACCGGGGCTAAACACAGGCCGCGACCCCCAGCACGAACTCACCTGACCGCCCACGACCACGACCACGACCACGACCACGACCACGACAAGAGGATTGAATCCATGGACATCCGCATCACTACCACCGGCGGCACGGCCTTGAGCGCGACGCTCGACGACATCGCGGCCATGCTGCCCCTGACGCTGGCGCTGTCCGACTTCCACTCCACCGAGAAGATCGCCGACCTTCCCGGACGGCTGAGCACCGACGGCTCGCCCGCCGCCGCCGCAGCCAGCGCCGGAGACATCGCCTACTACGCCCCTTGGGGCAACCTCGCCATCTTCTATCGCGACTTCCCCCGCTCGGCCGGACTCATGATCCTCGGCCGCATCGACGGCCCCCTCGACGCCCTCACGCGAGGCGACGGGGCACCGACGGTGACCATCGAGGCCGCGGAGCCAACCCGATGAGGCTCGAGCTCACCGGACGCCCGCGGCCCAACCGGATCCGATCGTCCGCGATCGCCGCGGCCTCGGCCGTGCTCGTGCTGGCGGTCGCCGGCTGCAGCGGACCCGCGGACGACCAGGACGCCACCAACGGGGCGTCGAGCCCGGCCGCGACCGGCGCCGGCCCGGCCCCGAGCTCGTCGCAGGACCGCGAGAGCGAACAGGGCGTCGTCGGCACAGTGGTCCGCTTCACCGCCGGCGACGCCTCCGTCGACGTCACCATTGAAGAGGACACCCCGGCCACCCGCGACTTCCTCTCCCTGCTGCCGATGACCCTCGAGCTCGAGGACTTCGACGTCAGCGAGAAGATCGCCTACCTCCCCCGCGAGCTCGACTGGGACGGCACCCCCGGATCCGACCCCGAGGACGGCGACCTCATCTATTACACGCCCTGGGGCAACATCGGCTTCTTCTACGACGCCACCAACATGGGCCACTCCGACCAGGTCCTCCACCTCGGCAGCTACGACGCAACCGAGTCCGAGCTGGCCGAGTTCGAAGGAAAGCAGACCACCGTCGAGACCGTGGACTGAGCCACGGACCTCCCCGACATCGAAGAGAAGCACCATGACCGACCTCACCTATGACTTCATCGGCAAGACCACATTCGTCACCGGCGGCAGCGCCAGCATCGGCGAGGCCACCGCGAAGGGGCAGAGCGCCCTCACGATCACCTGCGACGACGGTGACGAGGTTCGACAACGCCGGGATCATGTGTTGCGCTCTGTTGACTCTGCCGACGAGACGAGGAGGCGCGCCGCTGCTACCGGCATACCGCTCCCGTCTCGGGAAACCGGAAGAGATCACGCCTCACGGACGAAGAAGTGGACGCTATGCGAACAGACCGAGCGGACGGCGTTCGGATAGCTCCACCGCGATACGCCGAGCTACAGGTTGCTCAGCACTTTCGTCAGCACTTGTGAAGCAGCAGCGACAGATTGTCCCGCGTCCGATCCAGACGCGGGACGCTACCAGCGCTTAGAAGAGTCCGTTGGTGTGAGGAATTTCTGCGGGGATCGGGACCACGACGTCCCAGTGCTCGACGATCTTGCCGTTTTCGACGCGCCAGAGGTCGCTGTAGACGACGGGGACACCGAACTCGCCTTCGGCGCGGGTGAACACGAAGTTACCTTCGGCGACGACCTGGTGGACCTGCTTGTAGACGAGGTTCTTGCCGCCCTCTGCCCAACGGCCGACCGCAGCGCCGAACCCGTCGAGGCCGTCGCCTGCTTCCGGGTTGTGCTGGATGTAGGTCTCGGTCGAGATGTAGTCGGTGAGCACGCTGTAGTCCTGGCCGATGAGAACCTTCTCGGCGAACTCGGCGACGAGCTTCTTGTTCGCGTCGGTCTGATCAAGCTCGCGCACCTCGGTGGTGCCGTCGGTCTGGCTGTGGCCGCTCACCGTCTCGGTGACCTGCGGCGTGAGGGCGTCCCAGTGCTCGACAATGCGGCCGTTATCGGCGCGGAATACATCGAAGCTGACCAGAGGGTCCGGGCCAAAACCGGTGTAGACACCATGGAGGACGACGAGGCTGTCGTCGGCGACTACCCGCGAAAGAGCGTAGCTGAAACCTTCGGGGAGGTTGTTCGCGAGACCGTTCAGACCCTCGATGCCGTCCGCAGCGATCGCGGAGTGCTGCACATACGTGGGGCCGAACGCTTCTGCGACGACCGTGGTGTCCTGCTCTACGAACAGGCGGGTGGTGGCTGCGACAACGGCTTCTTTGACGGATGACATGGTGTGACCTTTCTGGACAACGTGAACGCTTCTTTGTCCGGATCGCCGAACATGAGTTACTGTAGGAGAGTCACAATCCATTGGGAAGTAGGCACTTGCAGGTGCCTTACAGTCAGGAAGGTGCCGCATGGCCGAGCCGGAATGGGATCCGTACGACCGGAACTGCCCGACCAGGCGGATGCTCGATCGCATCGGGGATCGTTGGACGGTGCTCGTCGTCGGCGCACTGGCCGCTGGTCCGCTGCGCTACAGCGAGCTGCGTAAGCGCATCGACGGGGTATCACAAAAGATGCTCACCCAGACGCTGCGTGGTCTCGAACGTGACGGTCTCGTACTGAGAACGATGACGCCGCAGATCCCGCCGCGTGTTGATTACGAACTCACCGAGGCCGGGCAATCGTTGCGGGCACCACTGAAAGCACTTGAAGACTGGGCAATAGACCACATGGCAGCGATCATCGAAGCCCGCGACGCCTACGACGAGGCACCATGAACATCGCACCGCTGATCGAGTACTTCGCGGGCGAACGCGGTCAGATCATCCCACCTGCCGCCTTGAATGACCGCCGCCTTCTCGCCGCACTGCTGACACTGCGAGGGCCTGGCCAGATCCCGGAAGAAGTCAGCGCACTGCTCGACGCGCTGCTGTCAGAAGAAGCCGAGGCGCGCGGTTCCATCGCGGCCGAGGAACTCCCGACACTCGCCGCACAAGGGGCAGCATTCGGGGCGGTTGCCGAGCGTATGCGCCTGTGGCGCGGTGACCTGACCGTGTTGCGCGCGGATGCCATCGTCAATGCCGCGAACAGCCAGATGCTGGGATGCTTCATTCCCGGCCACCTCTGCATCGACAACGTGATCCACGCCTCCGCGGGTCCGGGTCTGCGAGCAGAATGCGCCGAGCACATGCGCCGCCAGGGCACCCCGAGCCAACCGGCACCGCCACCCTGACTGCCGGGTATCACCTGCCCGCGGCGTTCGTGATCCACACCGTCGGCCCGATGGTGCCGACCCGCCAACCCACCGCCGACGACGAGGCAGCACTTACATCCTGCTATCGCTCGATCCTCGACGCAGCCGACGAGCACAGCGGAATCCGCACGGTCGGGTTCTGCGCGATCTCCACCGGCGTGTTCGGATACCCCAAAGATTCCGGCGCGCGTGTCGCGATCCGCACGATCCGCGACTGGCTCACCGAACACCCCGACAGCCGTGTCGAGCCGCTCGTCACCGCCTTCACCCCGGCCGATGAAGCCGTATATCTCGACGCCATCCGAGAGGTACTCACGTGAATGACCTTCGTGACGCTGCCGAATGGATCACGGCTGCCGACCGGGTACTCATCACCGCCGGCGCTGGTCTGTCGGCTGCTGCCGGGTTCGATTACACCGATCGTGAACGCTTCGCCGAACTGTTCCCGGCACTGCACCGGGCGGGCTTTCGCGCACGCTACGAGATGATCGGCCGCGACCTGCCACCCGAATACCTCTGGGGTTTCTGGGCCGTGCACACCGAAGACATCCGCTTCAACCCTGAACCATCACCGCTATACCAGCGGCTGCGCGGCATTATTGACGACCGCGGCTATTTCGTGATGACCTCGAACGTCGACCAGCTCTTCTCACGTAACGGCTTCGACTCTGAACGCATCTACACCCCGCAAGGCGACTACGGTCTCTACCAGTGCCTCACCCCCCCGCACGAGGGAGGTCTGGCCGTCCGAGCCGATCATTCGCAAAGCACTCGACCACTACGATCCGATGACCGGAAAAGTCGACCCAACAGCGATCCCGGTATGCCCGAACTGCGGCGGAGAAGTGTTCCTCAACGTGTACGCCGGATCCTGGTACATAGGCCATCGACCAACTCACACACCCGTCAGAAGCCTCATCATGAACCTTTCCCGCTCTCACCGTCACCGGAGCGACCGGACACATCGGAGGCTTGCTGGCCCGGCGACTCGCCGAGCCGTTCGCCACCATCGTCCGTGAATCCCACCAGAACGGCTTGCCGAAGGAGAGGGTGCGGAACACGAACACGACGAACCTACGCATGTCGCGTGTTCCCGTAAGACACTTTGGGTGGAGCTAAGGGGAATCGAACCCCTGACCTACTCGATGCGAACGAGTCGCGCTACCAACTGCGCCATAGCCCCGGGCAAGCGCGCGATGCGATTGACCGTGTGCCACTGTAGCAGCCTCACCGGCAGTCTTTCCAAACCGGGCAGGTGGAGGCTCTGCGCGCGATAGAACCGGCGTATGAACATGCGGCTTTGGGTGCTGGTGGTGTCGGTGGTGCTGGCCGGGGTGCTGTGCGGGCCGACACAGGCGGGGGCGGCGGTGCCGCCGCTCGGATCGGATTTCGAATTCGGGGTCGCCCAGGCCGGGTTCCAGTCGGAGGGCCACAACCGGGATTCGAACTGGGTGCGCTACGGCGACCAGGGCAAGGTGCGGCAGAAGGTGGGCAACAGTGTCGACTTCTATCACCGGTATCTGCAGGACATCGCGCGGGCGAAGGCGCTCGGTGTCCGGATCTATCGCACCAGCGTCGAATGGTCGCGGGTGCAGCCACGGCCGGGACGGTTCGACGATGTCGGCTGGGCGTTCTACGACCGGGTGATCCGGGCGGTCGTCGACGCCGGGATGCGGCCGATGATCACCCTCAATCACTGGGTCCATCCCGGCTGGGAGGTCGACCGCGGCGGCTGGAACCGGACGGGCATGGCAGATGACATGGTGGCCTTCGGTACACGCGTGGCGGACCGGTACAGTTGGGCCGATCCGCTGTGGATCACGTTCAACGAACCGACCGAATACGTTCGGCGTGAACTCATGTACGGCGGGGTGCGGCCCGAGAACGCGACGCGGATGGTCGATGGCATCATCGACGCCCACCGCAGGCTCTATCGCCACATCCATGCCGTGCAACCGGGCGCCGAGGTGTCGACGAACATGGCTTACTTTCCGGTACCCGGGCTCGGACCCTGGCTGGAAGGTCTGTTCCCGGAACGTCTTCGGGACAGCATGGACTTCATCGGCGTCGACAACTACTACTCGCTCTCGGTCACCGATCTGAGCGTGGCGCTGGCGGCGACGGGTGAACTGTGGAAGGCGTCGCAGGCACCGGAAAGCATCTACTACGTGCTCCGGCATCTGGCCGGGCGATATCCGGGCGTGCCGATCCGCATCATCGAGGCCGGAATGGCCGGTGCCCCCAACGGTGTTCGGCCCGACGGGTACCGGCGCGGCGACCACCTGTGGGACACCGTCTACTGGGTGCAGCGCGCCCGGCAGGACGGCGTCACAGTGATCTCGTTCAACTATTGGAGCATCACCGACAACTACGAGTGGGGCGACTACGGTCCGCGATTCGGATTGTATTCGGTTGATGTGCACCATGATCGGTCACTGACACGCACGCCGACCGATGCCGTCGCCGGTTACCGGCAGATCACCCGGCAGGGGGGTGTGCCGACCGGATATCGCCCCACCCGCCTGCCGGTGGCGTGTTCGCTGGTGTCGGTGCCCGACAGCTGCCGGTACCCGGCGGTGGTGCGCTGAGCCGCCGGGGGGTGAACGGCAAACGCAAACGCCGACTGTCCGGTGTGGATGAGGTGGTGCTCGGTCAGCGGTCTTCGGCTGCTGGCATCCGGTCAGCGAACGTGATGGCCAGAACTCACCAGCACACGGGAGGCCCGCTTTCATGTTGACACGGGAGAACGATGTGGAAGTACATGCTTTGCATAAACGGGGGTGGACGATCTCGGCGATCGCCCGCTATACCGGGCACGACAGGAAAACGATCCGGGCCTATCTCAACGGGGAACGCACTCCGGGTGAGCGCAAGAAGCCGGCGGTCGATCTGTTCGATCCGTTCCTGGCCTATGTCCGGGCGCGGTTGGACGAGGATCCGCATTTGTGGTCGCGCACGTTGTGCGACGAACTCGAGGATCTGGGCTACACGCAGTCGTACCAGAGGTTGACCCGCCAGATCCGGCAGCGCGGGCTGCGTCCGCGGTGCGAGGAGTGCGCGCAGGTGACCGAACGTGCGAACGCGGTCATTGAGCACCCGCCGGGTGAAGAGACGCAATGGGATTGGGTTGAACTGCCGAACCCGCCGGCCGGATGGAATTGGGGCCCGGCGGCGTATCTCCTTTTCGGGTCGCTAGCGCATTCGGGTCGTTGGCGCGGCTATCTGGCGCCGGATATGACTCGCCCGCAGGTGATCGCCGGCCTTGACCGCATCACCCGCCGACTCGGTGGTGTCACCAAGAAGTGGCGGTTCGATCGGATGGCCACGGTGTGTCACCCGGCGACCGGGGCGTTGACTGCCGAGTTCGCGGGCGTGGCCAAGCATTACGGGGTGTCGGTGGCCGTGTGCCCACCACGGCGCGGGAATCGTAAAGGTTTGGTGGAGAAGGCCAACCACACTGCCGCGCAACGGTGGTGGCGCACCCTACCGGATGATATGAGTGTGACCGAGGCGCAAGCCAGCTGCGACACGTTCTGCCGCACCCGTTCCGATGTGCGGATGCGCCGAACGAAAGAAGGCCGGGCGAACGTGGCCACCGTGGCTGCACGCGAGCCGCTGAGCGCTCCGACTGCGACCGGTTCGTCGACCAGGCCCCGCGCTCGGGGTCTACGCCCAACTCCTCGACGAGGACACCTACCTGTGTTCGGTGTCGACGATGTACCGGATCCTGCGGGAGAACCTGCAGGTCACCGACCGTCGGCGACAGGCTCGACATCCGACGAAGGACCGCCCCGAGTTAGTCGCCGAAGCCCCGCGGCAGGTCTACACGTGGGACATCTCCAAACTCGCCGGCCCGACCAAGGGCGTCTACTTCGACGACTGCGTGATGGTCGACATCTATTTCCGCTACATCGTTGGCGTCCACGTCCAGGCCCGCGAGCCCGGTCTGCTCGCCGTGGAGAACGTGGTCCACGCGGACCGGGGAACGTCGATGACCAGCAAACCCGTCGCGGCCCGAAGATCCTGGACCTGCCCACCGAAGCCTGGATCAACAAACCCGCTGCCATCGACGGCACCGAACCCGCGGCGGATCAGGCCGCCGCGTAACACCCGTTGGACTCAATCACCTTGACAAGTTCCGGAAGCCCGCGGTGCTCGAACTCGGCGGCAAATCGGCCAACATCATCTTCGATGACGCCGACCTGGACACCGCATGCACGGTGGGAACGATGATCCCCATCGGGGTCGTGTCGGGCCAGGGTTGCGCCTTCCCGACCCGAATGCTCGTGCAGGACACTGTTTACGATGAGGTTGTTGCCCGGGTCGCGGCGGTGGCACAGCAGATCACCGTGGGGGATCCGTTCGGTCCCGCGAACATGTCCGGCCCGGTGGTGAACCGCGCCGCGTTCGATCGCATCCTTGGAATGATCGAGCGGGCGAAGGAATCCGGGGCGTGGTTGGTCACCGGTGGCAAAGCGTTGCAGTTGGACGGGGACCTGGCGGGCGGGTACTTCATCGAGCCCACAGTCTTTGCTGATATCGATCCCTATTCCGAGCTCGCTCAGAACGAGGTTTTCGGTCCGGTTCTCGCGATCACGCGTTTCGGCACCGAGGAAGAGGCAATCGAGATCGCCAATGCGACGAGATATGGGCTTTCCGGCTATATCCAGACGTCCAATGTGAAGCGTGCGCTCCGGGTGGCAGAGGAGATGGTGACGGGAGAGGTACTGGTGAACGGCGCCGCCAACCTGAACCCGGTCCGTCCCTTCGGTGGTTTCGGGCTCAGCGGAACGGGCAAGGAGGGCGGGTTCGCCGGCATCGAGGAATTCCTACGAACCAAGGGTGTCAGCATCGCCTGAACCCTGGTGCCGGCGGTCGATCCGTGCCCCGCCCGATCTACCGCCGGCACACCCATGTATCCGTTGGTCTGACGTCAGTGGCCGCACTCGTGCTGATGCTGACGTGATACCAGGGAGTCGACGACTGAATTGTCTGCCCCGAGCTCGGGGGCGTCACATCTCGACGACGGGATGTGGCTGATCAGGGCAGACGGTGCGGCATCGAGCAAGCGCGTCGACGCCGAACGAGCGTATTTCGCCGCGACTCGAGAGAGAGTGACATCGATGAGGGCACCGCCACCGTCGCGGAGGGATTCGGCGACCAGGAGCGCGGCTTCGAGACCGGTGAGCGGATCGGCGATTGCGTCGCCACAAAAGACTGCACCCCGCGGTGTGCATGCGACGAGACGGCCAGCGACCGCGGCATCGTCCCGAAACCGACCCAGTTCGAATACGGATGGTGCGTCGCGTGGGCAGTGATCCGGAGCCAGACCTGTCCCGGGCGAGGTGGACTCGGTACCACCCGAGCTGGCCATGGGTGAGGTCACCGTCACCGAAGCCCTCGGCGGCGACCACATCGACATCGCGACCGCATCGGGCATCGTGATCGCCCGACACGTCCTCGCCCCACGCGGGGCCGACGTCCAGGTCGGTGATCACGGGAATGTCCTCGCACTGGAAACGTTGGTCAAAGGCCAGGCCGCCACCGGTGGGCGCCCGTACTGCCGCCAGGAACGCATCCCGCCCGGCGAAGCCACCCAAGAGGAAGCAAACAAATTTCGTACCAACAACTCTCACAACAACTCTGATACTGATCGTGTCGGGTCGGTTGTTGATCTTGCCGTCTACGAACGTGCCGCACAGAACAGGAACACACTGCGCGCCGGGGACTTCGTCTCCTGCCCCGGAGATGTCGAACACATCTTCGAGGCGCGCGAACCGGGTACCGTCGCGGTGATGGTCACCGAAGTGTCCTGAGCTGGGCTGTTCGTGCGGCAGTGGGCGATGTCACCATCGCGTCGGGTGGCAACAACTGTTACCGACGGGTAGTCTTCAGGGGAGTGACCGCACCTCGGTGCGGCAACGCGTCGTAGAACGCTTCGTTGCGGGTCGGTGACCCGCCACCAGACTTTCGTACGGCGAACGAGCTCGCAAGCCCGCGTGTTCGCCCATTGACATCCTCCGCCCCCGGGCGTCGCAGGCATGTCCAGATCGTGAAAGCCAATAATCGATGACCGTAACATTCGAATCCCTCGGCGTGCCCGCAAACATTGTGAAAGCACTTGCCGCAGAAGGAAAAACAGAAGCATTTGAGATCCAGGCGGCCACCCTGGCGGACACCCTCGCCGGTGGCGACGTCCTCGGCCGTGGCAAGACCGGCTCGGGCAAGACCCTGGCCTTCTCCATTCCCGTCGTCGCGCGGCTGGCGCAGGCCAAGGCCGACGGCCGCATCCGCCGCACCTCCGGCGCCCCCACCGGCCTGATCCTGGCGCCCACCCGAGAGCTGGCCACTCAGATCGCCGCCGCGCTCAACCCCCTGGCGCAGACCGCGGACCTCGTGGTCACCACCGTTTTCGGTGGTGTCAAGCAAGGCCGCCAGGTGGAGGCCTTCCGGCGTGGGGTCGACATCGTCGTCGCCTGCCCCGGCCGCCTCGAAGACCTGATGGGGCAGGGTATCGTCCGGCTCGACAAGGTACAGATCACCGTTCTCGATGAGGCCGACCACATGGCCGACCTCGGCTTCCTGCCCGGCGTCACCCGCATCATGAAGGCCACCCCGGCCGACGGCCAGCGGCTGCTGTTCTCGGCGACTCTGGACAACGGTGTCGACGTGCTGGCCCGCAAGTTCCTGCATTCGCCCACCCTGCATTCGGTGGATGAGGCATCCTCGCCGGTGCCGGCCATGACCCACCACGTGTTCGAGGTGGCTCCCGACCGCAAGAACGACCTCGTCGCCGAACTGGCCTCGGGCAGCGGCCGCAGGATCCTGTTCACCCGCACCAAGCACCAGGCCCGGAAGTGGGCGAAGAAGCTGACCTCCGACGGCATCCCCGCCGTCGACCTGCACGGCAATCTGTCGCAGCCGCAACGTGACCGGAATCTGTCGGCGTTCGCCGACGGCAGCGTCCGGGTACTGGTGGCCACCGACGTCGCCGCCCGCGGTGTGCACGTGGACGGTATCGAACTCGTCGTACACGTCGATCCGCCCGCCGAACACAAGGCCTACCTTCATCGTTCGGGCCGTACCGCCCGCGCGGGCAGCTCCGGCGACGTGGTGACGGTGTGCCTGCCCGAGCAGCGTCGGGACGTGGCGCAGTTGCTGCGCAAGGCCAAGATCTCGGTGAGCCCGCAACCGGCCGACGCCCGTAGCGCCGCCGTCGACGAACTGGTCGGCGAGCGCGCTCCTCGCGTGAAACCGCAACCGGTGCAACCGGCCCAGGCCGGTTCGCGGCCCTCGCAGTCGCGTCCCGCCCGCGGCGGCGGACGTGGTTCGGCCGGCCGCAGCGGTTCGGGCCGGGGCACCTCGGGAGCCTCACGCACCGGCGGCCAGCGCAGTGCCGAGGGCGCCGAGTCGCGTCGCGGCGGTGACGCCCGGGGCGGTAGTGCCCGTGGCGGCAACACCCGGGGCACCGCACACAGGGGAACCTCGGCCCGGGGCGGCAGTGCTCGCGGCACCGGCTCGCGTGGCGGTAGTGCCCGCGGCGGAGCCCCGCGATCGGGCGCCTCGCGCTCCGGAACCGCCCGCAACGCCTGACGTCGGCGGCGTGTCCGGGTGACCCTCGGACCGCGCGGACCCCTGAGATGATGGTGCGATGGAGAAGATTCTCGTCGTTGTCGTAGGGGTCCTCGCCGTCGCGCTCGCGCAGGAGATCGGTCCCCGAATCCGGATCTCACCCCCGCTGATCCTCGTGGTGACCGGTGCGATCGTGGGGATCCTTCCGTTCATTCCCGAGATCGAACTCGACCCCGAATGGATTCTCGTCGGGGTGCTGCCGCCGTTGCTGTACTCGGCGGCGGTGTCGATGCCTGCGATGGATTTCCGCCGTGAACTCGGCACGATCAGCGCACTGTCGTTTCTGCTGGTGCTGGTCAGCGCCGTCGGTCTCGGCTTCTTCTTCACCTGGCTGATTCCCGACCTCGGCATCGCCACCGGCATCGCGCTCGGCGCGATCGTCAGCCCCACCGACGCGGTGGCCACCTCCATCGCCAAACGGGTGGGGGCGCCGAGCCGGGTGATCGCGGTCCTCGAGGGCGAGAGCATGCTCAACGACGCCAGCGCGCTGGTGTTGCTGCGTGCGGCGGTCGCGGCCACCGCCTCGTCGATCTCGTTCGCCGGGGTCGCGGTCAACTTCCTGTACGCGGTCCTCGCGGCGGTGGTCATCGGTGCGATCGTCGGTGCGGTCAACCTGCGGGTGGGCGCCCTGGTGCGCAACGCGACCGTGAATACCGCCATATCGTTCACCGTGCCGTTCCTGGCCTACCTGCCCGCCGAGGAACTGGGCGCCTCCGGCCTGGTCGCGGCCGTCACGGCGGGGCTGGTCACCGGTACCGGCGCCGTCAAATACCTGACCCCGCAGCACCGTTTTTCCGACCGGCAGAACTGGCGGACCATCGAGCTGATTCTCGAGGGCGGTGTCTTCCTGATCATGGGGCTGGAGTTGTACGGCCTGGTCCGCGACGCACAGCGCGACCACAGCGGTGTGCTCGCCGCACTGGGGATCGGGGTGGCGGCGCTGGTGGTGGTCACGGCTATCCGGGCGATCTATGTGGTGCCGCTGGTGTGGTGGCTCGGCTACAAGGCGGGCCGGCGGTCCGATCAGCGTGAGTTCCTCGCCGACGCCAGCGAGGCGGTGCACGCTCGTCGGCTGGAGTTCGACCCGGCCGAGCGCGCCGGCAGGCGCAGGCCGGGGATGCGGCGATTGCTGCGGCGCAGGCGCCTGGATGACCTCGGCGACGCCGACCTGAGCGGGGTGTCCGTCGACACCGCCGCGTTGTACGACTCGCGGCTCACCCGGCGGCTTGCCGACATCGACTACGTGCTGGCCGCCCCGATGGGCAGGGCGGAGGGCACGATCATCATCTGGGCGGGAATGCGCGGTGTGGTCACTCTGGCCGCGGCGCAGACGCTGCCCGCCGACACCGAGTCACGTCCGATGCTGGTGCTGATCGCCTTCGTGGTGGCGGCGTTGTCGTTGCTCGTACAGGGTGGAACGCTCCCTCTGCTGATCAAGCGGCTCAAGCTACCGGACATGTCGCAGAATCGTGCGGCGGGCCGTGCCCGGCTGCGCCGCGAGATGGGAGTCGCGGCGAGCCGGGTGATCGCCGAATCGCCCTCGGTGCACGATTCGCCGGCTCTGCGCGCTCGCGTGGTGCAGTGGACCCAGCGTGCCGACGAGCAGAAGCAGGCCGACGACGAGGCCGACGACACCATGCCGTCGCCGGCGCAGATCGGTGCCGAATACACCCGAATCCGCCGCGCCATCATCGCCGCGCAGCGCGAGATCCTGCTGCGCCACCGCGAATCAGGCGTCTACAGTTCGGGATTGCTGACCCGTGAACTGGCCCAGCTCGACGCCGAGGAGATCAGCCTGGACATGCGCGCCGCAGAATGAGATCACTTTCCGTGGGAGGCGAAGGGCAACAACGCCATGTCGCGGGCATTGCGGATCGCGGTGGCCACCTGACGTTGCTGCTGCGGGGTGAGGCCGGTGACCCGGCGGCTGCGGATCTTGCCCCGGTCGGACAGGAACTGGCGTAGCAGCGCCACATCCTTGTAGTCGATGGCGGGTGTGGTTCCGGTCGACTTACTCAGCGCGGCAAGCCTGTTGGCCGCTTTGCGGGTCGGTTGTTCGGGACGTCGGTGGGGGTGAGATTTACCCATGATTGAGTTCCTTTGAGCGAGAGTAGTTGTCACCAACTGGATTTGGTGATTCCCGGTAGTTCACCGCGGTGGGCCATTTCACGAAAGCGAATCCGGGACAGTCCGGCTTTGCGCAGGTAGCCGCGGGGCCTGCCGTCGACGGCGTCGCGATTACGCAACCGGGTGGGGCTTGCATCTCGAGGCATCCGCTGAAGCTGTTGCCGGGCAAGATTTTTCTGGTCCTGACCGGCTGCGGGGTCGGCGATGACGCGTTTGAGCTCGGCGCGGCGGGCGGCGTATCGCGACACCGTCTCGCGTCGTTGCTCGTTGCGGATGATCTTGGACTTCTTCGCCATCAGCGGTCCTCTCTGAATTCGACGTGCCGCCGGACGACGGGGTCGTACTTGCGCAGCACGATCCGGTCGGGATCGTTGCGGCGGTTCTTGCGCGTCACGTAGGTGTAGCCGGTGCCGGCGGTGGACCGGAGTTTGACGATGGGGCGGATGTCGTTGCCGGCCATCAGAGTTTCTCTCCGTTGGCCCGGATTCGCGCGACCACCGCTTCGATGCCGTCGCGGTCGATTGTCTTGATGCCCTTCGCCGATACCCGCAGCGTCACGTACCGATCCTCGCCGGGCACGTAGTAGCGGCGCCGTTGGATGTTGGGGTTCCAGCGGCGGGGGGTTCTCTTGTGCGAGTGTGACACCTGTTTGCCGAAACCGGGACTGCGTCCGGTGACTTGGCAGTGCGCCGACATGGGACCTCCTTGAACAGGGCTATTGGTAATGATTGGCATTAGTGCTGAACGCACGGTAGCGTGTTCACGGTGCAAATGGAAATCACTCCCAGTAAGCCTGGGTCGCGCACGCCGGTGATTCTGGTGACCGGACTCGACCGCGACGCCATCGACCGTGTGTCCGGCGCGGTCGCCGAAGCGATCGCCGCCCGTGGCTCCGGCGAGACGGCGATCGTTGCTCACGACTTATCCAGGGTTGCCGACGGTGAGGTGATCCGGACCCTGCGCAGCGGTGGATACTTCGCGCGCACCAGGGTCGAGCTCGAACACGCCTGCGGATCGTGCACGGTCCGCGCCGACCTGCTGCCATTGCTGCGGCAACTGCACCGCCGAGCCGACATCGGTGCCGTCGTCGTCGCACTCGATCCCGTGCTTGAGCCCGAGGCGGTCACGTGGGCCATCGACAACGTGGTCGTCGACGGGATGCCGGGCTATGTAAGGGCACCGGCGGCCCACGAGGTGCGGGTGGCGCTGACTGTCGCGTGCGTCGCGGAGATGGACTGGCTGGAAGCGGCCACCGGCGATATCACCATGGACGAGGCCGGTCTGATCATCGGGGTCGGCAATGACGAACGCACACTGGCTCAGGTGGCTGTCGGTCAGGTCGAATTCGCCGACGCCCTGGTGCTTGCCGGCTGCGACGCGGTGGCCCGCGACTCCTGGCTGACCGCGCGCACCGCGGCGGTACTCAAACGTCTGGCACCGGCCGCCCCGCTGATCATGGAGATACCGCAGCGACCATTCACCCCGGCCATCGCGGCCACCATGTTGTCGGCGATTCCCGAACACACTCCGCACGGCCGGATCGCGAATCCGTTCGATTCTCTGCTGCGCGGAAGGCCGCCGTTGCACGAGGACTGCGGCGTGGTGTTGTTCGAGTTCTCCGCGCAGCGCCCCTTTCATCCTGGCCGGCTGCACGAGGCCATCGACGAACTGCTCGAGGGCGTGGTGCGGGCGCGCGGAAGGCTTTGGCTGGCAACACAACCCGATCGTGCGCTGTGGCTCGAGTCGGCCGGCGGCGGCCTGCGCGTCGACGCCGACGGTCGGTGGCTGGCCGCTATGGACGACGACGAACTCGCCGACGCCGACCCCGAGCATCGGGCGATGGCGGCGCTGCGCTGGGACGACGAGTACGGCGACCGGCATTCGAGCATCGTGATCCTGGCGCACCGCGCCGATCCCGACCACATCCGTGCCGCACTGCGCCGGGCCTGCCTCACCGACGATGAGATGACGCAGGGACAGATCCTCTGGATGGCCTATGACGATCCGTTCGGCCTCGAACACGTCGACCCGTGTCCGGACGGCGCGGGCATTCCCGATCAGGCGGACAGTGAATCGATCACACCGAAAGGACAGCAATGAAACCCGGCATCCACCCCGACTATCGCCCCGTCGTCTTCCGTGACGCGTCCACCGGAAAGGAATTCCTGACCCGCTCGACCGCCGACTCCGAACTGACCGTCGAGTGGTCCGACGGGCGCACCTATCCGCTGATCGTCGTCGATGTCACCAGTGATTCGCATCCCTTCTGGACCGGCAGCGCACGACTGGTCGACAGGACGGGCCGCGTGGAACGTTTCCGTCGCCGGTACGGCGAGCGGGGGCGGTA
Source organism: Gordonia pseudamarae (assembly GCF_025273675.1). Lineage (NCBI taxonomy): Bacteria > Bacillati > Actinomycetota > Actinomycetes > Mycobacteriales > Gordoniaceae > Gordonia > Gordonia pseudamarae. The sequence continues at coordinate 1,338,725 of NZ_CP045809.1, forward strand.
GACCTCGCGGCGGCTTCCCGGGGCCGGTCCGGGTCAGTCCAGCAACACCGGTGCGGTCGACATCAAGGTCAGAACGGCGGCGGCGAGCAGAAACCACGACGCGCCCTGCCACACCTGCCAGCGGCCCCCGGCCTGCCAGCTGCGGTAGGTGATCCACAGTGAACTGAACGCGCCGACGAACATGACCGCGGGGGCGGCCGCGATCATCGCGGTGCGCAGCGATCCCGACGACAGGGCCGCCACACCGAAACATGCCAGAACGAACACGATGGTGATGATCGCGTGGGTCGCGGCCCGCCGGACGTCGGAATTCGATCCGGGCTGATGCTGCTGACCTGTGCTCATCGTCTGCTTCCCTGAGGTTGTGTCGGGTTGTGGTGCGGTCGGCGGTTCCCGCCGTGTGGTGGACCCACACGCCGGTGCGGCCAACGGTTCCCGCCATGTCGTTCCCGAGGGGGTCCCCGAGCCAGTCTACGCGTCAAAAAGTACCCCTGATCAGGACCAACTTCCCTTGGATTCGGCGTCCGCGATCGGCATGATGGGGAGTTGGGGGCTGAGGATTCTACGGAGAGTGAGGCCACATGAACGCGATCCTGGTCGGTGTCGACGGATCGGAAGCATCGACGGGCGCGGTGCGCTGGGCGGCGCGGACCGCCGAACTGGAAGGCGCCGAGCTGAAGATCATCGGTGTCTACGATGTGCGGACCAGCAACTACGCGCCGGGCCTGATCATCCCGCAGGACGTCATCGAGGCGGTACGTCAGGATGCCACCGACGCGGTCAACGCGGCCGCCGCCGTGGCCAAGGAGACGGCGCCGTCGATCACCGTCCAGGCATCCATCACCGACGGGGACGCCGCGCATGTGCTGCTCGAACTCGGCAAGGATGCGTCGGCGATCGCGCTGGGCACTCGGCACCTGGGCACCTTCCGCGGTCTGTTCCTCGGGTCGGTCAGCACCAGCGTCGCCGCGCACGCGCACGGCCGGGTCGCGGTCGTCGCCGGCGATGCCGGGGACGGCCCGGTGGTGGTCGGTGTCGACGATTCGCCGGTGAGCGATGCGGCAGTGGCCGAGGCGTTCCGGCAGGCCGCCTTGCGTGATGTGCCGCTGGTCGCGGTTCACACGTGGACCCCGCTCGACGCCGACGCGCTGCACGGGTACGGGATCGAACCCGACGAGATCACGCGGATGTCGGAGGAGGCACTGGAGGCGCTCGGTGAGCGCCTGGCGGGATACTCGGGCGACTACCCGGACGTGACCGTCCAGCATGTGGTGCTGCCCGACGAACCGGCCAAGGCGGTGCTCGACGCCGCCGGTACCGGCGCGTCACTGATCGTCGTCGGAAGCCGCGGCCGGGGCGGGTTCAAGGGTATGCTGCTCGGCTCCACCAGCCAGAAGGTGCTGCAGCAGGCGCAGGTACCGGTTCTCGTGGTGCGCGACTGACACAGACGCGGGCCTGCCCGATACTCTCGGACCCATGGCGAGGCCGAGTGGTAATGACATGACCCGGCGGAACCCGGGCGCGGTGGCCAAGCGCCCGGGTTCGGCCGTGGTCAAACAGCCCGGTGACGACGTGGCGTCGCGGCCCGGAGCGGACGTATCCGCGGGCCCGGTCGACGCGCCGAAGACGTTTAAACCGGCGCGGGTGGCGCTCGCGCTGGGGAGCGGCGGTGCCCGTGGCTACGCGCACATCGGGGTGATCGACGAACTCCTCGCGCGTGGCTACGAGATCGTCACGGTGTCCGGGTCGTCGATGGGAGCCCTCGTCGGTGGCCTGCACTGCGCGGGCAAACTCGGCGAATTCGCCGACTGGGCGTCGACCCTGACACAACTCGATCTGGTGCGGCTGATGGACGTCTCGTTGTCCAAGGCGGGCGTGATCGGCGCAGAACGCGTGGTGACCCGGGTGCGCGAGATTCTCGGCGACGTCGTGATCGAGGACCTGCCCACCCCGTTCACCGCGGTTGCCACCGACCTCACCGCGGGCCGGTCGATCTGGTATCAGCGGGGCAGTCTCGTCGACGCGATCCGGGCCTCTATCGCGATCCCGGGTGTGATCAGCCCGCATTCGTATCAGGGGCGCATCCTCGGCGACGGCGGCATCCTCGACCCGCTGCCGGTGGCGCCGACCGCCGCCGTGCTCAGCGATGTAACCGTCGGGGTGATCCTCGGCAACGATTTCACGCCCGACGAGGGTGCCTCGCGCGGGTCGCGGAGCGCGGGGATGATGCGGCGCAACGTCGCACCCCTGCTCGACAACGACTTCGTCAAATCGGTCCGGGACCGCTTCGGTGTGGAACTGCCGGACTACCTCGACGGTCCGGACGCCCGCACGGGTGAACTCGTGCCCGCCGACGCGGATCCGGCCGCACGTGCCCGGATGGGCAAGGTGGAGGTGCTGACCCGGTCGCTCGACATCATGCAGGAAGCGCTGGCCCGGTACCAGACGGCCTCACACCCGCCCGACGTACTGATCCGCGTGCCGCGAAAATCCGCACGCACCTTGGACTTCCACCGGTCGGCAGAGCTGATCGAGATCGGCCGCACGCTGACCGCGGCCGCGTTGGATCAACTGCCGGAACGGATCTGAGTGAGGAGCATTCCCCGCGGCATCTGGGTGCTGCTGTCGGCCAATGTCGTCATCGCCCTCGGATACGGGCTGATCGCACCGGCGCTGCCCAGCTTCGCCCGCAGTTTCGACGTCGGGATCACCGCCGCCTCGGCCGTCGTGTCGGCGTTCGCCGTGATGCGGCTGATCTTCGCACCCGGCGCCGGCCGGCTGATCGCGGTGGTCGGCGAGCGGCGCGTCTACCTGGTCGGGCTGCTGATCGTGGCGATCAGCACACTCGCCTGCGCGTTCGCCCAGAACTACTGGCAGCTGCTGGTTTTCCGTGGCCTGGGCGGTATCGGTTCGACGATGTTCACCGTGTCGGCGATGGGCTTGCTGATCCGGATGGCGCCGGACGACATCCGCGGCCGGGTGTCGGGATACTTCTCCGCCGGTTTCCTGATCGGCAACATCACCGGACCGCTGATCGGCAGCGCTCTGGTCGGCTTCGGTCTGCGGATGCCGTTCGTGGTCTATGCGATCGCGCTGATCATCGCCTCGATCGTGGTGGCCACCCAGTTGCGCGCCGACGGCGACACACCGGGGTCGGGGCAGCCGACCGGTGGGGTGGCCGTCTCGCTGGCCGCGGCCTGGGGCAACCGCGCCTATCGTGCGGTGCTCGTGTCGAACTTCGCCAACGGCTGGGCCTCGTTCGGCGTCCGGGTGGCGGTGGTGCCGCTGTTCGTCGTCGACGGCCTCGGTGAGGACGCGGCGCTGGCCGGTGTGGTGCTGGCCGCATATGCCGCGGGCAACGTGATGGCGATCATGACCGCCGGGCGGCTGTCGGACGCGCACGGCCGGCGCACGGTGATCCTGCCCGGCCTGGTGGTGGTATCCGTGGCCACCGCCGCGATGGGTTTCACCTCGTCGATCGTGGTGACGGTGGCGGTGTCGGCGGTGGCGGGTCTCGGGTCCGGGCTGTTCGTCCCCACCCAGCAGGCCACCCTCGCCGACGTCCTGGGCAACCGGGTCCGCGGCGGCTCGGCGCTGGCCGCGTTCTCGATGGCCAGCGACCTCGGGGCGGTCAGCGGTCCGATCGTGGTCGGTCTGATCGCGTCGACGGCCGGGTTCACCACGGCATTCGCCGTCACCGGCGGGGTGACCGCGATCGCGCTGCTGATGTGGCTGTTCGCACCGGAGACGGCACCGGCGCGGGTCGCCGAGAGCACGCCCGGACGAGCCGGCGACATGCCCTAGATTTATCCCATGGGTGAATTTGGGGTGTCGTCGGAGGTCGGTACGCTGCGCGGTGTCCTGCTGCACCGGCCGGGCGCCGAACTGAGCAGGCTGACCGAGGCCAACCGCGATCGGTTGCTGTTCGACGTAGTGCCCTCCCTGTCGGAGATGCGCGCCGAACACGACGCGTTCGCGCAGGTGCTGCGCGAACGCGGGGTGGAGGTGCTGCTGCTCGGTGACCTGTTGCCGCAGGCCATCGAACACAGCGGCGCCGCCCGCATCCAGGGGATTTCGGCGGCCGTCAGCGACCGGAGGCTGGGGCCTCCGCTGGCCGCCGAGGTGTCGGCGTATCTGCGCGGCCTGGCGCCCGCCGACCTGGCCCGGGTGCTCATCGAGGGCCTGGCGTTCGACGAACTGCCGGGTGAGATCGGGACGTCGGCGACGTCGCTGGTACGTTTCATGCACGCCGAGACCGATTTCGTGATCGATCCGCTGCCCAATCTCATGTTCACCCGCGACAGTTCGTTCTGGGTGGGTGACAGATTCGCCATCACCCGGCTCGCGTTCGCCGCGCGCAGCCGTGAGACCTCCCTCACCGACATCGTCTTCGCCCACCATCCGCTGTTCCTGGGTACCCGGCGCGCCTACGAGTCGCGCACCGCACCCGTCGAGGGTGGCGACGTGGTGCTGCTCGCGCCCGGTGTGGTGGCCGTCGGGGTGGGGGAACGAACCACCCCGGCGGGGGTCGAGGCGCTCGCGCGCAGCCTGTTCCGTGACGAACTGGCGCACACGGTGCTCGCGGTCGGGATCGCCCAGTCGCGCGCGTACATGCACCTGGGCACCATGGCCACCATGGTCGACACCGACGCGATGGTGATGAATCCGCAGATGCGCTGTGCTCCCACGTTCACGGTGAGCCGGGTGGCCGGAGGCGGTCCCGACGACCTCACCGTGACCGGGCCGACCGAGTTCGCCGACGTCGCGTCCCGGGCTATGGGGCTGGCGCGGCTGCGCGTGATCGACACCGCGCTCGACGCCGGTGCCGGCGACCTACCGGTGTACGGGGCCGACGGCAGCAACACACTGGCAGTCTCACCCGGCGTGGTCATCGCCTACGCGCACGCCACCGAGACCAACCGCAGGCTCCGCGACGTCGGCATCGAGGTGCTGGAGATCGCGGGCGGCGAGCTCGCGACCGGCCGCGGCGGGCCGCGGTGTCTGGCGTGCCCCGTCTCGCGCGCGGCGATCCCGGCCTGAGGGCACAGGCCCGGATCAGCCCCAGCTGGGCAGCCAGATCTGGTTGTGCCACTGCTCGGGCGAGATCGGGCTCGCGGTGAGAATCGGCCACAGCCACACGAAGTTGGCGATGACCAGCGCGATGTAGACGGAGACGACGAGGATGGCGAGCGTGCGTCGTTCGGTCCGTACCGTGGCCGGGCCGTCCGGGGCGTGCCGGGGGCGTACCCGGGCCGCGGCCGACCGCAGCAGATCACCGCAGCACAGTGCCAGCCCCATCACCAGGAACGGGGCCAGTGCGGTGGCGTAGAAGAAGTACATCTGCCGGTCGATCGAGGTGAACCACGGCAGGATGCCGGCGAGGTAGCCGACCAGGACGGTGCCGTGCGCCCAGTCGCGGCGCGTCACCAGCCGCCACAGCGCCCACAGCAGCATCGGCACCGCCGGCCACCACAACGCCGGTGAGCCGATCAGCATCTGCGCCCGGACACATTCGCCGGCGCCGCAGTGATCGGGGCCGTTGTCGATGGCGTACAGCATCGGCCGCAGACTCATCGGCCAGGTCCACGGTTTCGATTCCCAGGGATGGTGGTTGCCGGCGGCATTGGTGAGTCCGGCATGGAACTCCAGGATCCCCGACTCGTAGTACCACAGCGATCGCCACGCCCCCGGCACCCAGGAGAAGGGGCCACCCGTGCCGATCGCGTTGCCCACCTCGTACCGGTACACCGATGTCTCGGAGTTGAACCACGGAATGAAGCACGCCAGATAGATCAGCACCGGCAGCACCGCCAGACTCATGCCGGCGGGCAGCACGTCGCGTACGAGGGTGCCCCGCCACGGCCGCCGTACGTGGTACGCCTTGCGGGTGGCCACGTCCAGCGCCACCGCAAGCACGCCGAACGCGATCACGTAGTAGATGCCCGACCACTTGGTGCCGCAGGTCAGGCCCAGCATGATCCCGGCGGTGAACCGATACCAGCGGAACCCGTAACGGGGCCCGTACACGCTGTCGTGGATGCGCCCCTCGCGGTACACCTTGTCGATCCGGGCCCGTACCTGGTCGCGGTCGGCGATCAGCGCGGTGAACGCGGCGACGATGAACACCGTCTGCAGGATGTCGAGCATCCCCATCCGCGACTGCACGAACAGCACACTGTCGCAGATCGCGAAAACGCCGGCGATGGCGCCGATCAGAGTGGACCGGGTCAGTCGGCGCACCACCCGGTAGACCATCACCACGATTGCGATACCCGCGATCGCCGGCATGATCCGCCAGCCGACCGGGCCGTAGCCGAACATCCACTCACCCGCGGCGAGCAGCCATTTCGCGACGGGCGGGTGGACGACCAGCCCGTAGGCGGGATTGTCCTCGATCCAGTTGGCGCCGCTGAGGATCTGCCAGGCCTGCGGAACGTAGTGCTTCTCGTCGAAGACCGGTGTGCCCTGGTCGGTGGGGTGCGAGAGATTCCACAGCCGGGTCGCGGCGGCGACCAGTGTCAGCAGCAGGCCGACGACGAGCCCGCGCGTACGGTCGGCGGCGCCGAACACCGGTTCGGGGATGATCGGGGCCGGTGCGGTACCCAGGTCCTCGGAGGTGCCCGGCACGTCGAGCAGCGTGCCCGGGTCCGGTGCGTCCGCGGTGGTGGCCTGCGGGGCCGGCACGCCGCGCGAGTGCACGGGGCGGTCGGCGGTCAACGTCACCCGCTCGATGGTAGGGCATCGCCCGAGCGTGGTGCCGCCGCCGTGGGCCGCCCCCGGATGCGCGGATACCCTGATGCGGTGAGTGCTCCCGAGAATCGGATATCCCCCGTTGCTCCGCTCGCCCCGGCAGGCCGGCTCGTCCTGGCCGCGACACCGATGGGGCAGGCCGGTGACGCCTCCGCCCGACTGTGCTCGGCGTTGCGGACCGCCGATGTGGTCGCCGCCGAGGACACCCGGCGGGCCCGCAACCTGGCGTCAGCCCTCGACGTGCAGATCACCGGCCGTATCGTCAGCTACTACGACCACGTGGAGACGGCCCGCGCCCGGCAACTCGTCGAGGCGGTGGCCGAGGGATCGACGGTGCTGCTGATCACCGATGCGGGGATGCCGTCGGTCAGCGATCCCGGATATACGGTGGTCCGGGCATGTGTCGACGCCGGGCTGCCGGTGACCTGCCTGCCGGGCCCGTCCGCGGTGACGACGGCGCTGGCGCTGTCGGCGCTGCCCGCCGAACGGTTCTGTTTCGACGGTTTCGCCCCCCGCAAACCGGGCGCCCGCCGGACCTGGCTGGCCGAACTGATCGCGCAGCCGCGGACCACGGTCTTCTTCGAATCCCCGCACAGGCTGGCCGACACCCTCGACTGCGCCGCCGAGGTGCTCGGACCGGACCGACGTGCCGCGGTGTGCCGCGAGCTGACCAAGACTCACGAGGAGGTTCGGCGTGGAACTCTCGCCGAACTCGCGCGCTGGGCCGCCGACGGGGTGCGCGGCGAGATCACCGTCGTCATCGAGGGCGCGCCGGCGGGTTCGGGTGAACCCGACGTGCCGACGTTGGCCGGACGTGCCGAGGAACTCGCGGCGGCCGGGATGCGACTCAAGGACGCCTGCGCGCAGGTGTGTACGGGTCTGGGCGTGTCGCGGCGCGAGGTGTATCAGGCGGTGCTGGACCGGCGCGGCTGACCGGGCGGTCCGGGATCAGCCGGTGAGTGCCGGATCGGGTTCGTGCATGCCCGATCGCGCCGGCTCGACGTCGCCGACGACGCGCAGTTCGACGCCCCGCGAGAGCCGGTAGGGGCGGCTGGACAGCAGCGAGCCGACCACTCGTCGCAGCCGGGACATCTCGGCGCGCACGGTCACCAGGTGCTCGGTGTCGCCGAACAGCCGCCGGCTCAGCTCGGCACCGGTGATGCCGCTCTCACCCGCATCGGCCAGCAGCAGCACGATCTGGGCGTGCCGCCGGGTGAGCACCGACCGCCATTCGCTGTCGGTGCCGGTCACCGTGACGCTGGGCTCACCGCGCAGGTCGAGTGTGGCGACAACCGGTCCGCCCGGGCCCGACGGGCGCAACAACCAGCCGCCGGTGACGCGTTCGATCTCGCACACACCCATGCCGGGAACGAACGGCATCGCCCCCGGTACCGGCGCGTCGATGCGGTTGGGGGCGGTGAAGCCGACCCCTGCGGCCACCCAGCCGTTGTCGTCGACAACCATGCCCGGACCCGACAGGCCGGTGAGGTGGGCGACGGTGCGCACCCGCAGTTCGGCCAGGTTGCGCTCGTGCGTCATCTCCATCTCGCGCTCGCCGAGCGCGGCGAACGCGGTGACCAGGGCGGTGGATGCTTGCTGGAGTTCGGCGCACGGCCCGGTGATGCCGATCAGGCCGACGATCGACCCGGTCGAGCGGTCCCGGATGGGTGCGGCGGCGCAATATACCTTGTGCAGGGCGCGACAGTAGTGTTCGGGACCGAATACCAGTTGCGGCCGCCCGGTCCGCATCACCATCGTGACCGCGTTGGTGCCCACCGACTGCTCATCCCAGCGGCTGCCTTCGAACAACCGGATACCGGCGGCGATGGGCAGCAGGTCGGCCGGGACATTGCGGTGGATGATGGTCCCGTCGGGGTCGACGACCAGCATGATCAGGTGGGGATCGGTGACCGCGTCGGAGAACAGCTGCCGCATGCGTTCGATGGCACCGGCCAGCGGGTGGTGGGCCAGCCGCTCGGCGACACTCGCGCGCCCGGCCAGCGGTGGATCGAGGTTGTCGGGGTCGACGCCGAACTCCGCCGACTGCCGCCAGGACGTGACGAGTTCGTCACGGATGAACTCGGGTGCGGCCTCGCCGCGGCCGACGACGGCCTCGTGTGCCGCGGCCAGCCGGTCGTGCATCCGCACAAGATCTGTCCCCGGCGTGATCAACCCCATGGCGACATCCTAACGGGTCGGGTGCGATCGTCCGGTGTCATCGTGGGGGAAGGCGGACACGATGGAGGCCGCCTTGTCCAGGCATTCCTGCCATTCGCGGGCCGGGTCGGAGTCGATGGTGATCCCGCCGCCCACGCCCAGGACCGCCTCGCCGTCGGGGGTGACCGCGACGGTGCGGATCGCCACGTTCAGGTCGAGGTCGCCGCCCGGCCCGCACATCCCGATCGCACCGCAGTACACCCCGCGCGAGTGCTGTTCCCAGTCGGCCAGCAGTGACAGCGCCCGCAGCTTCGGGGTTCCGGTCACAGACGCGGGCGGGAACGTGGCCTCCAGCAGATCGGTTGTGCTGACGTGGCTTCCGACATCCGCGCGGACGGTCGACACCAGATGCCACACCCCGGGGGCGGGGGAGGTCCGGAGCAGGGCGGGCACGGTGACGCTGCCGATGTCGGCGACCCGGCCCAGATCGTTGCGGACGAGGTCGACGATCATCACGTTTTCGGCGATGTCCTTCACCGACGACGCCAGGGTGGCGGGGTCGCCGGATGCGGCGATGGTGCCCTTGATGGGCGCCGAGATCACCGCTCCGTCGGCGCGGCGCAGGAACGTCTCCGGTGAAAAGCTCGCCACTGAACCCCAATCACCTTGCAGAAAAGCGGATTTGGCCGGTGTTGTGGCAGCGGCGAGAAGTCGGTAGAAGTCCGCTGTACAGCCGTCGATCCGTCCGGTGAAGCGGGTGCACACACAGGCCTGGTAGACCTCGCCCGCCCGGATGGCCGCCAGGCAGGACTCGACGGCCGCCAGGTGGGGCTGCCGCTGTGGTGCGTGCCAGCTCACCCGCGGCGGTCGTGGCGGACCGAGTTGAGCGGCCGTGGTGAGGCAGTCCGAAATCCATGTCGGGCAAGGTGATCGGTCGATGCTGCGGTATTCCCAGCGGCCGTCGTGAAGCAGCAGGACGGCGTCGGTCTCACCGCCGGCGATCGCCGGCAACCCATCGTCTCCGGTCCCGGTGCCCCCGGTGTTGAGACCCCCCGTCGTGGGGTTGCCGGTCGCGTCGTCCTCGCCCGTGCCGGCGCGGGCGGCCGAGTAGTGGGGAAAACCGATGTAGCCGAACCAGAATCGGTCGGACACCGGTGGCGGCCGATGGCCGGCGACCAGGTCGATCGACGGCGCGATCACCGCATCGGCACCCCACCAGTCGCCCACCAGGGCGGCCGGCGGCGGCAGCCGATGTGCCCGGGTGTGGTCGAGCAACGCACCCAGAACGTCGAGCGGAGCAGGTGTCAAGACGTCTCGTAGCGGGGAAACACCGGAGACGGCTTGGGCAGCGGGGTACCGGGGACGAGCCGGGTGGTGACCGCGGCGAACCGCCGGTCTTCGCCGACCGCCAGCAGGTCGAGGATCGTGCCGCAGGAGGTGGGCAGCACCGGCTGCGCCAGCAACGCGACGATCCGCACCGTCTCGGCGCACACGTACAGCACGGTCGCGGTCCGGTCCACGTCGGACTTGGCCAGCTTCCACGGTTCCTGCGCCGAGATGTACCGGTTGGTGTCGGCCAGCACCGACCACAGCGACTCCAGGCCGAGATGGATGGCCTGTGCGTCGAAGTGTCCGCGTACCTGCTCGAGCAGTGCGTCCGCGGCGTCGAGCAGCACGCGGTCGGCGTCGGTGAACTCGCCCGGCCGCGGTACCGCACCGTCGAAGTACTTGCCGATCATCGACAGGGTGCGCTGGGCCAGGTTGCCGAATTCGTTGGCCAGATCGGCGTTGATCCGGCTGATCATCGCCTCCGCCGAATAGGACCCGTCCTGACCGTAGGACACCTCGCGCAGGAAGAAATAGCGCACCGGGTCGAGCCCGAACTGGTCGATCAGATTGCCCGGGTCCACCACATTGCCCACCGACTTGCTCATCTTTTCGCCCTTGTTGAACAAAAAGCCATGCGCGAACACGCGTTTGGGCAGGTCGATGCCCGCGCTGAGCAGGAAGGCCGGCCAGTACACGCAGTGGAAGCGGATGATGTCCTTGCCGATGATGTGCAGATCGGCCGGCCAGTACCTGCCGGTGGTCTCCGGATCGTCCGGGAAACCGGCACCGGTGAGGTAGTTGGTGAGCGCGTCCACCCACACGTACATGACATGACCGGGATGATCGGGCACCGGCACACCCCAGTCGAAGGTGGTCCGCGAGATCGACAGGTCGGTGAGCCCGCCCTTGACGAAGCTGATCACCTCGTTGCGGCGCACGTCGGGGCCGATGAACTCGGGATGCTCCTCGTACAGGGCGAGCAACCGATCCTGGTACGCCGAGAGCCGGAAGAAGTAGGTCTCCTCCTCGGTCCAGGTCAGCTTGTGCCCGTTGTCGGCGGCCACCCGGTCGCCGGCCTCGTCGACGGTGGTGTCGGCTTCGGCGTAGAAGACCTCGTCCCGGACGTCGTACCAGCCCGAATACTTGTCCAGATAGATATCGCCGGCGTCGGCCATCCGCCGCCAGATGGCCTCCGAGGCGCGTTTGTGGTCGTCGTCGGAGGTGCGGATGAACCGGTCGTAGGACGAACCCAGCCGATCCTGCAGTTCCTGGAATCTGTCGGAGTTGCGGGCGGCCAGCTCGGCGGTGGACACGCCCTCGGCCTGTGCGGTCTGCTGCATCTTCTGTCCGTGCACGTCCGTCCCGGTGAGGAAGCGGACGTCGAAGCCGTCGAGTCTCTTGAACCGCGCCAGTGCGTCGGCCGAGATGTACTCGTAGGCGTGGCCGATGTGCGGCACACCGTTGGGGTAGGCGATGGCGGTGGTCAGGTAGTACGGACGGCCGGCCCCATACAACTCGGGGCCGGCGGCCGCGGCGGTGTCTGCAGACATAATGTCGTCAGATTACCGACCCGTGCGGGCAGGTGCCTAACCATCACCGCCGCTCACACGCTGCGCTGGTACGGCTCGCAGCCGGGCGGCGCGTTCGGCGGGGTTCGGTGCTCGATCCCGGGGATGGTCATGGACACCGGCTGCTCGTGCAGGGTGAACTCCTCGCCGTGGTGGGCCAGCTCGATCGGCGGACCCGACAGCAGTCGATAGGTGGCGTGCTCCTTGTCGATGGCGACGACGATCTTGGAGTCACGCACCACCATCCTGAACGACAGGTAGGTGAGCCGGGTGGGCAGGCGCGGCGCGAAGGTGATGTTGCCGCCGAAATCGCGCATGCCGCCGAAACCGGCCACGCAATCGGTCCAGGCCCCGGCGAGCGCGGCGATGTGCAACCCGCTGCTGACATTGTTGTGCAGGTCGTGCAGGTCGGTGAACACCGATTCCGAGAGCAGGTCGTAGGCCAGGTCGAGATAGCCGACCTCCGCGGCGGTGACGGCCTCACAGCACGCCGACAGTGACGAGTCGCGCACGGTTATCGGATAGTAGTAGTCGAAGTTCTTGAGCTTCTGCTCGGCGCTGAACTCCTCTCCGAAGCTGTACATCGCGAACACCAGGTCGGCCTGCTTGACCACCTGCTTGCGGTACAGGTCGTAGTACGGATAGTTCAGCAGCAGTGGGTATTTGCCTACCGAAGCCTCGAAATCCCAGGCACCGAGCAGGGTGAACGATTCGCACTGCTGATGCACCCCGAGTGCCTCGTCGTACGGGATCGTCATCGCATCGGCGCATGACTCCCAGTGCGCCACTTCGGCATTGGTGACACCGAGCAGGCCGGCGATATCGGGTCGGCGGTGCACCACCTCGGCGGCGTCGCGCAGATTCTGCCGCGCAGCCAGATTGGTGAACACGTTGTTGTTGACGATGGCGGTGTACTCATCGGGTCCGGTCACCCCGTCGATCCGGAACCTGCCGTTGACGTCGTGGTGTCCGAGTCCGGCGAACAGTCGGGCGGTTTCCACGAGAAGCTCCACACCGCACTCGGTTTCGAACTTCTCGTCATGGGTGGCGCGCAGATAGCGGGCGGTGGCGTTGGCGATATCGGCGGACACGTGGACACCGGCGGTACCGGCGGGCCAGTAGCCCGAACATTCGTCGCCGTTGATGGAGCGCCACGGGAACATCGCCCCACGCTGGCCGAGTTCGGCGGCGCGGGCCTTGGCCTTGTCCATCGTCGCGTGCCGCCAGCGCAACTCCTCACCGGCCGCCGCGGGTGCGGTGTAGGTGAGCATCGGCAGGATGAAACTCTCGGTGTCCCAGAAGGTGTGACCGTCGTAACCGGGGCCGGTCAGGCCCTTGGCGGGGATGGCCCGGGACTGCCCGCGGGCCCCGGCCTGCAGCACATGGAACAGCGAGAACCGCACCGCCTGCTGGAGCTCGGCGTCGCCGTCGAGCTCGATATCGGCGTCCCGCCAGAAGTCATCGAGGTAGGCAACCTGCTCGGCTTTGAGCGCCGCCCATCCGGTTTCCATCGCCATCGCCAGCGCCGCGTCGACCTGGGCGCGCAGCGCGGGTACCGAACGCCGGGCCGACCAGCCGTAACCGATGTACTTGGTCAGCGACAACTTGGTGCCCTGCGGCACATTGGCGGCGGCCGTGAGCCGGGCCAGGTCACCGTCGGCGCGGATAAACGCGTCGAACTTGTCGGGGAAGTCGATCTCGTGATCCATCCCGGCGGCCATGTGCAGGTTGGAGTTCTTCGTGTGGTGCACCAGGATCGACCAGAAGTTGCGGCACGCCGCCAGATCCGGGACCAGCGGGGCGTCGAGCGCGGCGGCCAGTCGCGGATCATTGCCGGGGGTGGGCACGGGTTCGTTGGCGAGCAGGTCCGACTGGAGTACCAGCTTCATGTCCTCGCCGATCGGTTCCACCTCGTAGTGGATGGCCGCGATGGTGCGTTTGGTGAACGAGACGAGCCGCTCGGACTTGATGCGCACCGTGTGGCCGGTGGGCGAGGTCCACAGGGTGGACCGGCGCAGCGTTCCCGTGCGGAAATCGAGGGTGCGTTCGTGCTCCTCGGTACGCCCGTAGCGCAAGTCCATCGGCTCGTCCTCGACGAGCAGCCGGATGATCTTTCCGTCGGTCACATTCACCACGGTCTGCCCGGATTCTGGGTAGCCGTACCCGCTCTCGGCGTAGGGCAGACCGCGGCCCTCATAGAAGCCGTTGAGGTAGGTGCCCGGATGGTCGACCGGCTCACCCTCCTCGAAGGTGCCGCGCAGGCCGATGTGGCCGTTCGACAGGGCGAACAGGGTCTCGGTCTTCTTCAGCGCGTCGGTGTCCAGACCACTCCAGCGCAGGCGCCACGGGTGGACCTCGAAACCGTAGGCATGTTCGTGAACGGTCATGCGGTCACCAGCTCATCGAGGTCGGCGACGACGATGCTCGCGCCTGCCGCGCGCATCGCCTCGGTCTGTTCCCCGTCGTGCCGGTCGATCGCCACGATATAGCCGAAGTCGCCTGCGGCCGCGGCGGTTACCCCGGAAATGGCGTCCTCGAAGACGGCGGCGTGCGCGGGCTCGACCCCCATCAGCTGCGCACCGAGCAGGAACGAGTCGGGTGCCGGCTTTCCGTTGAGTCCACGGGCGACGACATCGAGCCCGTCGACGCGGACCTCGACATATCCGGACAGGTCGGCGGCCTCGAGCACGGCTTCTCCATTCTTCGATGAGGTGACCACGGCGATACGCAGTCCCGCATCGCGCGCGGCCGTCAGATAGCGGACCGAACCCGGATAGGGGGTGACCCCGTCGGAGGCCAGCGCGGCCAGGAACATCTCGTTCTTGCCGGTGCCGATCGCCTCGATCGTCGCCTCGTCGACGTCGGTGATACCGCGGGAGGCGAGGAAGGTGCGCACACCGTCGGCGCGGGGTCTGCCGTCGACGTGGTCGAGGTAGTCCTGCGCGGTGAACTCGGCGAATCCGTCCGGGTCACGTTCTCGCAGATACGCATCGAAGGCGCGTTTCCACGCGCCGCGGTGCAGCACCGCGGTGGACGTCAGCACCCCGTCGAGGTCGAAGAGTGCGACCGTAACTGTTTCTGGCAATCCCAACACCGGGCCAACGCTACCTGTCGTGCGCCGGTTCGGCGCGGGAAGCGCGCGGGACAAGCATTGGCAGAGGGTTCGGTCGGCCCGGCCGTGTCCGGACGACCGGGCGAGTGGGGAGCTTGCGACCTGCGAGCGAGGGAGGAAGCCGGGGCCTGAGAGGCCGACCGGGAACCGACCACGAGACACAGCATCAGGCCGGTGCGCGTTCGGCCCGGGACTGGTCGTCGAAGAACCCGATCGATTCGAGCTTGTCGATCAGCCGGTCGCGGGCATCCTCGAAACCGTTGTGGATCTCGGTGCGGATCGCCGCGGTGTCCCGGTGGTGCAAATAGCCGACCAGGCGACGATGGCTGGCCGCCGCCTGCGTGCGCCACTCTGGATCGCGGGTGTACAGCTCGTGCGGGTTGTACTTGCTCGCCGCGTGCACGAACCAGGCGAGCTTCTTGCTGTTGCCGGCCAGGTTGATCTCGCGGTGAAAGGCGAACTCGGTGCGCAGCACCCGCCGCTGGTCGCCCGCGGCCACGGCGTCCTCGAATTCGTCGACCAGGGCGGACAGGGTGGTCAGGTGCGCCGGCAGGTCGGGATTACCGACGGCGTTGGTGGCCAGCCGCGCCGACAGTTCGGCCTGCATCCAGAAGATGTCGACGATGTCGCCGCGCTCGAGCGGCTCCACGATGAAGCCGCGGTGCGGGGAGGATCGGACCAGTCCCTCGCCCCGCAGCGTCACCAACGCCTCACGTACCGGGGTGACGCTGCACCCCAGTGACGACGCCGTCTCGTCGAGCCGTACGAAATCGCCCGGCCTCAGGTCACCGGTCATGATTCGGTTGCGCAACACGGTGGCGACCTCGTCGGTCAACTGAGTGCGGCGAAGGCCCTGAGGTGTCATCTGTCAAACCGTCTATCTATCCGGTGCCGTGTTGTGGTGCCGGCGCTCTGGCGCCGTGGTGGGTGGACCACGTATCCTCTGATCAGACTATCGGCTTGTTGTGCTTGATCCGATGACGCAGGTCGCGCATCATCATCCGGCTGCCGCCGAACCGGATCGATTTGGGCAGGGCCTTGTTCACCGCGGAGACGAAGGTGAACAGGTGCTCGAACCGCCGCCGATCGTCGTCGGTCCACTCCAGACCGAGCTGCTCTCGGTACAGTGGCGGCAGGAATCCGGTGGTCAGAAAGCGCAGCAGGTTGACGAACGGCAACCGGAGGAGCGGGTTGATCATCTTCAGATCGATCAGATCGTTGAGGAAATCACATGTGGTGTCGTCGATGACGACGCGTTCGCAGCCGATGTTCCAGTAGTGGTCGAAGTCGGCGCGGGTGGCCGGCCACATCGAGTCCGGCACCTGCAGGGTGGTGCCCAGCGGTTTGGCCGACTGGTAGAACTCCTCCGCCTCCTCGGCGGTCATCATCCCGTGCAGGAGTTGATGGGAGTCCTCGAAGCCGACGAACAGGCATGCGGCGACCCACATCTGGAGCTCTTTGTTGAACGCGTTGTACTTCACCGGGCTTTCGGAATCCGAATGCACATGTCGGTGGGCGGTGTTCACGGCGTCCCGGAAGGCGTTACGCTCCTCCTCAGTGCCCAGTATGGCTACCGCCAGATACTGTGTGGTGGTGCGGGCCCGCTTCCACGGATGGTGCATCAGCGACCCCGACTCGACCTTCGACTCCATCACGCCGTAGGCCACCTCGGGCCAGCCGAGCTGCAGCACCACGTTGGCCGCCGAACCGGCGAACGACCAGAAGTCCAGGGCCTCGGTGATGTGGGCGGGCTTGCGGGCGTTGGTGATCCGGTGTTTGCGGGTCGTGATGCGAATTCGGGTGCGGGGGGTGGTCAGCTCGGCCTTGGTGGTCTTCAGATCCGGAAGATAGGGGGTGGGCATGGATTCTCCTCTACGCCATCGATTTCGGGGACATCAATTTCGGGGACATCAATTTCGGGTGGGCGAGCGTGCACCCGGTGGACGGGCGGGTGTGGGGTTGCCGATCAGATGGTTTCAACATTGTCGACGAGCCACTTACCGCCGGAGTGCTTGAGCGAAACCACCATTCGGTACGGCTGAGAGCGGCCGTCGGGCGAGACGACGTTCTTGGCCTGCTGGTCGATAAAGAGCATCACCGTCGCCGAGGAGTCGTCGATGGAGTCGACGGCGGCGTACGAGACCGTGGCGGTGGCCTCGCCCTTGCCGTTCTGCACGATCTGGGTCAGCGCCTGGACCATCTCATCATATTTCTTGGCGAAATCGGGAGTCGACATCGCCGCGATCGCCTCACGGTTCTTGTCCAGATTGCGGTAGTCGAAACTTGAGAGTTTGATCGCGTAATCGCGGGCGATCGTGGTGACCACGGCGCGGTCACCGTCCGAATTTCCCGAGTCGCCGACCGTGCTTCGGCCCGCCCAGAAGCAGCCGGCGGCCACGGCGCCCGTGAGCAGTGCGCCGAGGATACCGAGCAGGATCCGGTTCCGCCCGGATCTGCCCGGCGTTGTCGTGGCATTGGTGTCGGAGCCGCTCTGCTCGAGCTTGTCCTGCTTGGGGCGCACCGAAAACTGCTTACGTTGCGGAACTGCCTGTTTACGCAGCGGCGCCGTCCGTGCGGCCGTGGGCCGCTTATCGGCCATCGGGTCGGCCGCGGCGGAGGCCGCGTCCGGATTGTCGTTCGACTCGTTTCCCGTATCGTTCAGGGCGGGCGATTCGTCAGTTCCGGTAATCCCGGTTGTGGATGTCACTGTGTCAATTGCCATGTGATGCCCTTTCTTCGAGTGTGCGCCACCAGTCGAGCAACTCGGTGCCGTTGGGGATGAGTACGGGATCGTCGACGACGGCCGGTCCGGATGGTTGGCCGGGCGAGGTCCAGGTGGAGGTGCCCAGATCGTCGGGCCGTGGGGCGTTCACCGCGCCGCGTTGACCGTGGCCGTTGCCCGGCGGGCAGTAGCGGGCCAGGTTCGGTGCGGCGACGTCGAAGTCGCCGACGCTACTGCGGGGTTCGTCGTAGAACAGGCACACCGGGCCCTGGGTGGCGATCAGCGAGAAGTCGGCGCGACCGTTCTTGACGATCGATCGCAGGTCCTTCATGCCGCGGGGGATCGTCTTCAACCCGGTGGCCAGGGCCGGTTGCCGGTCGCTGATGATCGGTTCCACCACTGCGAGATTCGCCAGCACGCCACCGAAGGTGCCGCGGTACTTGTCGAACAGCGTGCGGGCGTGGTCGAGCCCCTTGGGCGAGCGGTCGAGCAGGTACACGAACACCGGTTGCTGGGCGTCGAGCTGATCGGTGAACGTGGCAGTGGTTTTCATGCCCCGTTCGAACGATTCGGTGCCATCGCTCATCGCGTCGAGCACGGTCAGCCATTCGTCGAACAGTCCGCGCAGCATCGGGGCGTTGCGCCGCACCAGCGACGCCAGTTGTGATCCGTTGGACAGCAACGTGGTCAGCGTCTTCTCGTTGGTGCCCAGCGCACTGTAGATCGCGTCGCCCACGATGGTCAGTTCGCCGTCTCCGATGCTGCGCAGTACCTTGGCGGCGTCGGCGATGATGGAGTCCATCTGCTGTGGCTGCCGGTCGGCGGGTGCGGAGATCGTGTCGCCGGTCGTCAGGTAGGGGCCGGTCGACGATTCCGGGATGATGTCGACGCTCTGGATGCCGGCCATCGTCGCCATGGTGACCTGCATGTACGAATCCCGGGGAATCCGGACGTTGCCGCGCAGCACCATGGTGATGTCGGCGGCCTTGCCGTCGGGGGAGAGGGTCACCTCGGACACGGTGCCCACGTCGACACCGCGGACGGTGACACCGGTGCCCCTGGTGAGACCGAACGCATCGCGCATCTGCGCCCGGAGCGTGATCTTGTCGCCGAATCCCTCGGGCCCAGCGATGAAGTTGATGCCGTAGGGGATCACGATCGCGGCGATCGCGAGAAAGATGACGAACTGCAGCGATCCGGTGGGCAGCCGTCTGTACCACGGGGTGGGCTTCATCGCGGGGCCTCCCCGGTGGTCGTCGTGCTGGTGCCCGGCCGTGTCTTCTCACGTGTGACACCCGTGTCGGACCGTGTCTTCTTGTCGGTTTTCGTGCGGCCGGCCGCCGGCTTGCGGCGGTCCTTCGCGAGTCCGCCGGTGACGAGGTCGCGTAGTTCGCCCATGTCGGGTGCGGGCTGCCCGGACAGGAACAGTCCACCGGTGAGGATCTTGTCGATGCTGCCGGGGATGTCGAGGCCACCGTCGAAGACGAGGTAGTCGCCGCGGATGGCGCTGGAAAAGTTCACCAGGAAACCGTTCATGTGCCGCAGCGTCCGTCCGACGTCGTCGTTGAAAGTGCCGAGCGCGTCGAGGACGGTACGGGCCTCGCCCACCAGATTGTTCAGTTCCGATCTTCTGCCACTGACGATCTGGTTCATAGTGGCGGCCAGGGTGGAGGTCTGCCGCATCAGCGCACCGATGCGCTCGCGCTGACCCGCCAGCACGGTGACGGCGTCGGGCACCTGGTCGAGAAAGTCGGTCACCAGCTGTTGCCGGGCGGCGAACAGGTCGCTCACATCGGCGGCCGCCGACAGGGCGGCGTTGAAATCCTCGGTGTGGATCGATGATCGGGCCAACAACCGGTTCAGGGTGTCGATCAGGTCACCCACCTTGTCGGACCGGTTGGCGAAGGCGTCGTTGAGGCTGGTGATCACCGACTGCAACTGGCCGATACCGCTGCCGCTCATCAGGTTTCCGAGTGCGGCGAGGGTACTTTCCACCTGTGGCCCGAGCGAGGTGTCCTGTGCGGAGATATGCGATCCCTGGTGCAGGGTGCCCTGCGGATGGTCCGGCTTGTTCAGTCGCAGGAACGGATTGCCCAGTGCCGAGGGAAGCTCCACCCTCAGCGTCGAGTTCTCAGGTGCCCGGACGGTCTCGTCGAGGGTCAGGGTCAGCCGGGCCTTGTTGTCGACCAGCGCGATATCGGTGACCCTGCCGATCACCTGCTGCCCCTGCCGGACGTCGGCGCCGGAGACGATGCCGTCGGCGGTGTCCACGTCGGCGGTGACGGTGAACGTGTCGCCGCCCACGCCGTGCATCGGCAGGTCCTGCAGACCGGTCGCACACGCGGACAGGCACATTCCGGCGGTCAGCGTCAGGGCGGACATGCGGGCGGCGCGCATCATCGGCCTCCTGGCTTATTGGGGAGCGCACCGCCGGAGATTGCCGAGACGATGCCGAGCGGGTCGGATGCCGATATCGGGAACGAGATGGGGTTGGTCAGCCCGGCGCCCACACAGATCGGCATCGGGAATTGATCGCAGAGCGGTTTGAGTGTCTTGAACTGGGTAAGCGTGGTGGACACGTTCAACCGGATCCGCCCCCGACGGTCGGGTCCGACTGCACCGGACAGGTTCTGCATCATCAGCGGAGCCAGGTCCATGAACTCGGCCAGGCCGGCCTTGTTGTCCACCAGCGTTTTTCCGAGCGTGTCGAGATTTTCGGCCACCACGCCCACGTCGCCCCCGTGCCGGAGCACGAAGTTGTTGATCTGATCGAAGACGGTCCGCAGATCGTTGATCGGCGTGGTGATGTCGGTGTCGGCCTCAGCCCACTTGTCCGACAGCACGCTCATCGACCGGATCAGCCCGTCGAGTGAAACCTGTTTGTTCCGGAACGTCGTCATCATCAGATCGAGACTGTCGATGAGGTCGTCGATGTCGTCGCCGCGGGCGCCGAAGACACCGGATGCGGACGCGAGAGTGTTCATGGCGGTACCGAATTCGGGGCCACGTCCCTCCCACGACTTGGCCGTCCGGGACAGTAGTGCGCCGAGACCTTCCGAACCGCCGCCGGTGCCGTCGGAGTCCGGCCCCGGCCCCATGACCTGGGTGAGTGTTTTGACGCTCTCCATCAGGTTGTCCCAGCTGATCGGGGAGTGGGTGCGGTTTTGCGGGATCACGCCACCGTCGGCGAACGTCTTGCCCGTGGTGTAGGCGGGACCGAGTTCGAGATGGCGGTCGCTGATCACCGACGGGTTGAGCACAAAGGCCTCCACCCCGGCCGGAAGGGTGACGTCGCGGCGCACCTTCATGGTGAGCCGGACATGATCACCGCGAGCGTCGACCTTGTCGATGTGGCCCACGGGCACTCCGAGCACGGTGACCGTGGACCCCTGGTACAGGCCGTTGACGAAGGCGAAATCGGCGTGCACGGTCCGGGTGTCGCCGCCGCGGCCGAAGACGTACCACGAGCCGGCGACGATGGCCCCGATCACCAGCAGGGCAGTGAAGATCTTGCCGCCACGATGCGTGCGTTTGCGGACTTCGCGGACCTGGCGGAAGCTCATCTGCACCCCTTGACGACGCCGAGGACGCAGAGCAGTCCATCGGGAATGACAGCGGACGGTGAGACCACGTCGGCCCAGTTGCCGTTGCCGGTGGCGTCGGTGATGGTCCGCACCGACGCGGGCAGCTGGGTGAGGATCTCGTCGATCTGACCGGCGTTGTCGGCGAGGGTCTTGGTGACCGCGGTCAATTGGGTGGTCAGTTGGGCCATCGGAACGTTCGGGAACGTGGTTGCCATCTGCCGCAGGATCAACCGGAGATTGTCGGTGAGCCGGGTGAGCGCGAGATGACGCACCGACAGCATCTGCACCAGCGCCTGAGTGGAGGAGAAGGCATCGGCCATCGTCTCGCTCTGCTGCGATGTGACCGCCGCCAAGCGCTGGGAGATGGTCAGCAGCTGATTGATCTGGTTGCCGCTGCGAGTGATGGTCGATGCCGCCGCGGTGACCCCGTTGAGCGAGTCGGAGGTGGTCTCAGAGTCGGGGATCAGCTTGGTCATCGTGGTCATCATCGTGCGAAGCACATCGACGTCGATGTCGGCGGAGGTGGTCACGGCGTCCGATGACAGACTGTCGAGGCTATACGGGGATGTGGTGCGCGACAACGGAATGACATTCTTCTTGCCGGTCTTGCCGGTGCCCACCGGGCCGGAACCGGCGGGAACGACCTCGAGGTAGCGCTTGCCGAGCACGGTGCGCAGCCGCACCCCGGCGGTGGTCCGGTCGCCCAGCGGCTGATCGTTGTCGAGGCGGAATCCGACCTCGACGCGGTCACCGGCCAGCGAGATCCGCTCGATGCGCCCGGCCGGTACGCCGGCCACCAGGACCGGGTCCGCGGTGGTCAGGCCCGACGCGTTGGACAGTTCGGCGGTGTACTCGGTGGTGCTGTTGTGGTAGACGATCCGGGGCACGCCGATGGCGACCAGCATGATCGCCAGCAGGGTGATGATGCCCGCGGTACCCAGCGTCGCCGCCGACGCACCCTGCGCGCGCTTGTCGGATTTGAAGACGAACGCGAGAATGCCGACGAAGACGTCGATGAGTTTGACCAGAAACATCAGCGCATCACCTCGGTACCGAATACTGCTGTGCCGAGGACCTGGGCATGCAGGACGGCGAGTGCAGGGGGCCGAAGATGTTGGCGCTCAGGCCGGCCGCTTCGAGGGTGAAGTTGCACAGGTAGAGCATGATGAATCCCCCGTAGCGGCCGGACTGATTCAGTTTGCGCGCCAGTGTCGGAAAGTTCGCCAGGAACGTGGTGAACTCCCCGGTCTGCGGGATCCATGCCGACGTGATGTTCGTGAGTCCTTTCAGTGAGGTCTCGAAATCGCTTCCCGCCGCGGTCATCATGTCCGCGAGCGCGGTGACGGCCTTGTCGCCGCTGTCGAGAAGCGTGGTCAGTTGCCCGTTGTCGCCGATCAACGTGGAACTGAGCTTGCCGAGGCCGTCGAACAACTCGGTGAGCTCGGGGCTGCGATCGCTGACGGTGGTCATGAGTGCGTTGAGATTGGATACCAGGCGGGTGAACACGGCGCCGTTGGCGGCCAGGTTCTGGCCCATCGTCGAGATCTGTTCCAGCAGGGTCTGAACCGATCCGCCCCGGCCTTCGAAGGTGTCCACGAAACCGCGGGCGAGCTGATTGGCCTGATCCGGGTCGAGGGCGGAGAACAGCGGTTGGAAGCCGTTCATCAGCGCGGTGAGATTGATCGCCGCGGTGGTGGCTCCCACGGGGATCCGGTTCCCGGTCCGTGCGGGGGTGTCGGGAGTGGATTCGAGCGCGATGTAACGCGCGCCGAGCATGTCACCGTAGCGGACCGTGGCGTGAACCTTGTCGGGGAGCGGGTACTTCGAGGCGACCGTGACCTTCACCTCGGCCAGTGCGGTGCCGTCCTTCTGCGGGCGCAGATCCACCGAGTCGACCCGGCCGATACGCACCCCCGACATGGAGACGGGGTTGCCGGCGGTGAGTCCTTCGGCGTCGTAGAACTGGATCCGGTAGACGGTGGTGTCACCGTGCACGGGTACGCGCAGCGTGTTGCTCATGACGACGGCCGCGACGATACCGACCACCACGTACGCGAGGGCCTTGAGGGTGACGGACAGGGGGAGTCTGGTCATCGGTGCCGCACCTGCACCTTCATGCCGCGCACCATCGGTCCCACCATGAGGGTTGTTGCCGCGCTGGGTGTTCCGGTGGTCGAAGGTTTGCCGGTCACCGTCGATTCCAGGTTGCTCATCGGTTTGTTCTCCGCGGTGCCGTCGATGACACCCTCCCGGGTCGTGTTCGCTCGGCCAGAGTTCTCTCGGGTCGTGTCCTGTCGGGACGTGCCGGTCGGCGACCCGGTGTCGCCGGGATCGTCGTCTCCCCGCGGCGGGTTGAGGACGGTGCCGTTCGGGGTGCCGGGTATCCGGACCGGTCCAACGCCCTGCCGGGTTCCGGTGCCGAAACACTGTTGCCCGCGCAGGCTTCCGTAGCGAGGGCAATCGGCCGCCGTGTACGGCATGGGCTGGGAGAAGGTCGGTACGGCGGTGATGTTGAACTTGCCGGAGGAGAACAGCACGGTGCCTGCGGCACCGAACTTGTCCGCCTCGGCCAGGGTGGCCGACAGGCCGTCGGGATTGTCGCCGACCGTCGACAGTATGGTCGAGGTCGATTCGACGACGGTGATCAGGTTTGTGCGCTGGGCGGTCACGAAGGGTGTCAGTGATTCGAGATAGCCTGCCGCCGAGGACATCATATTCGCGAGCTGGTCGCGGTTCTCGATGATGCCGCGGGAGATCGACGTGACCGAGGACAGCGTCTTGATCACGTCGGGTGTTGCGCGGCGCAGGCTTTCGACCACGGCCCGGAATCGGGGGGTGGCGTCGAGGAATCGGTTCATCGTCGATTCGAGTTCGCGCGAGGCGACCCACCAATCGTCGATCATGAGGCCGAGTTCGGCGCCGCGATCGCCGATAGCCCGGTTCACCGCGTTCAGGGCGACGTTCATCTTCTCGGGCCGGACCTCGCCGAGCAGGTTGGACATCTTGGTGAAGATGTCGTAGAGGTTGACCGCGTCCGCGCCGCTGTCGACGGGGATGTCGGCGCCGTCGCGCAGTGTGCCGGTGGCCTTTCCGGTTCCGGGCATCATCTGAATGTAGATGTCGCCGAAGAATGTTCGCGGCGAAACCCGTATCCGCACGTTGTCGGGAATGGACGAGATCATCGCCCTGTCCACGGTCATGCCGACCTGTGACGAGGTGGTGCCGGCGGCGATGGAATCAATCTGGCCCACTTTGACGCCGTTGAACCGGACGGGTGCGCCGGGGGAGATGAGCCCGGCCTCGACCGGGATCTCGCTGTGCACATGCGCGGTGTCGGCGAACATACCCGTGCTGCGCGAGATCATGTACAGGGCGAAGGCGACCAGCAGGGCGGTCGCTACCAGTGCCCGCAGAATGTACCCGGCCTTCGACACCTGGCGGCCGGGAAGCATGATGGTCATCGCTCAGATCCCCATTCCCGGGATCTCGGGCACCAGACCCCACAGCCCGAAGGTCAGGATCACATCGAAGATCCCGATCGCCAGGATCGAGGTGCGCAGGGCACGACCGGCGGCCTGACCGACGCCTTCGGGGCCGCCCGAGGCGAAATAGCCGTAGCTGCAATGCACCAGCGTCACGATGCCAGCGAAGAACACCGCTTTGATCGCCGAGTACAGCAGGTCCGACGGGCTCATCGCGAGGTGGAAGAAGTAGTCGTAGGTGCCCGACGACTCACCGTTGTACCAGACCACCACCAGCCGGGTGGCGATGTAGCTCGACAGCAGGCCGATCATGTAGATCGGCAGTACGCACACCATCGCGGCGATCATGCGGGTGGTCGCGAGGAACGGGATCGAGCGGATCGCCATCACATCGAGTGCGGAGATCTCGTCGGAGATGCGCATCGCGCCGATCTGCGCGGTGAATCCGGTACCCACCTTCGCGGCCAGCGCGATCGCCACGACGACCGGTGCCAGCTCGCGGGTGTTGGCCACCGCCGACAGCATTCCCGACAGCGATGTCATGCCGACCAGTTGCAGCCCCCGGTAGGTTTCGACGCCGAGCATCATCGCCGCGGCCAGCGACATCGCCAGCACGATACCCAGTGTTCCACCGCCCGACAGCAGGGACTTGGAACCGAAGGTGACCTCGGAGATCTGGTTGAGGACGTGCTTGCGGTAGTGGACCAGGGTGTACGGGATCGCCAGGGTCGCGCGGGTGATGAAGGTGACGTATTCGCCCAGGCGCACCACCGCCGAGGTGGCGCCCTCGACCCGACGGGACATCGAGGTCCGGATGCGGTAGGTGGAGTCGTGTGTGGCAACCATCAGTACGCTCCCACTGCGGGAACGATCACCGTATACAACTGCGAGAACACGGTATTGAACACGAATACCAGCGCGAAGGCCATCACCACCGCTTCGTTGACCGCGTCGGCCACCCCTCGTGGGCCGCCGCGGGCGTGTAATCCTTTGAAGCAGGCCACGATCGTCGATACCAGCGCGAATACCGCCGCCTTCACCAGCGCCATCACGAAGTCCGACATCCGGCCGTACTGGCTGAACGTGGCCATGAACGCTCCGGCCGGAAGATGTTGCACGTAGATGTGATACGCGTAGCACGCGCCCACTCCGACGACCGTGATCAGTGAGCACAACATGATCGACACGATGATTCCGGCGGCCACGCGCGGGGCGACCAGTCGCTCGATAACGTTCATGCCCATCACCTCGATGGCGTCGACCTCCTCGCGGATCTTGCGTGAGCCGAGGTCGGTGCAGATGGCCGATCCCGCCACGCCCGCCATCATCAGCGCACTGACCAGCGCCGAGGCCTGCCCGACGATGATGAACGCGACCACGGCGCCCGAGTAGCCACCTGCCCCGATCCGGCCGGCGAGCTCGCCCACCGACACCGCGATGAACACGCCGACGGGGATCATCAGCAACAGGGCGGGGCCTGTACTGACCCGGCCGATGAATACGACCTGGGTCAGTGTCTCGCTGAGCGACAGCCGCCGCCGGAGTATGGCGACCACGGTTGCCCCGATCGCCTGGAGTGCGAAACCGAGCGTGTGACCGGCTTCGGTGGCGAGATCCCGCAGGGGACCTTTTGACGCCGGAAGGTCGAATGTCACCGAAACCTCCTTTGATTCTGTGTCCTAGCTCTCAGTGAGCATGCTAGCATGTTTCATATATGAAATGTAAAGCTTCAAATCAATGGGACGATACGACCAGGTCGGAAGGGGCCAGATGAGTACGTCGCAGATCGTGTGGCTGGTGATCGGGATGGTGGCGGCGCTGGCCGTCGCCGGAATCATCGGGTTGGTGGTGTTGTGGGGTACCGCGGCCGATCCCGGCAGATCAGCGGTGCGTGAGGAGGTCACCGCAGACGAACTGGACCGCTATATCGCCCACGACGCGTCGTTCGCGATAGTGCTGACCGAACGGACTCCGCTCTCGCGCGGAGAGGTATGGGACCGGCTCGTCGACATCGAGTACATGTCGAGCCTGCCGATGCTGTCCGGGCCCACGTGGAGCGGTGAGGCGGTGGTGCGGGGGGCATCACCCACTGTGCCCGAGGGTGCGGTGCGCACCATGTCGGGAACACTGCTGTCGGTGACCGAACGCGTCACCCACGTCGAACACGGGGTCGAACTCGCCCTCACCGGCACCGCGCTGTCGTTGCCGCTGGTCATCCACAGCTTCGCCGAACGCTGGACGCTGACCGACGGGCCGCGCGGCACGCTCATCGTCACCTGGGCGATAGCCGGCTCACCCCGCTGGGTCGGTTGGTTGCCCTGGCGCTGGGCCGTGCCGCTGATGCGGCCTATCCTCGGCTTCGTTCTTCGGCATGTGCTGCGCCTCAAAGCGTTCCGCTCGATCCGCTGAACGAGCGGGAACCGGGCCGGTCCGGAAATCGCTGGACCGGTGTGGTGGTACCGGGCAGAATGGCGCCGTGACCAGACGATTCGCTCAGATCGATGTGTTCTCGCGGCAACCGACCCGTGGCAACCCGCTGGCCGTGGTCGTCGATGCCGACGGCCTCGATGACGAGACGCTCGCCGCGTTCGCCCGGTGGACGAACCTGTCGGAGACGACCTTTCTGTTGCCGCCGACCCACCCCGACGCCGACTACCGGGTGCGGATCTTCACCCCGGGTGGCGAACTGCCGTTCGCCGGACACCCCACGCTCGGATCGGCACATGCGTGGCTGGCCGCCGGTGGCGTGCCGAAAGCCGACCGGATCGTGCAGGAATGCGGTGTCGGTCTGGTGTCCGTCCGCGCGGACGCACAACGCCTGGCGTTCGCCGCGCCGCCGTTGAGCCGCACCGGATCCGTCGACGAGGTCATCGTCGACGAGGTCGCCGCAGCGCTCGGTGTGGGCCGTGAGGAGATCGCCGCGGCCGAATGGGTGGTCAACGGACCCGACTGGATGCTGCTGGTCCTTGATTCCGCGGACCGGGTACAGGGGCTCGAGCCCGACATGGCCGCGCTCGGCTCCCATAAGGTGGGTGTTGTCGGCCCGTACCTCGAAGACTCCGAAATCGCTTACGAAGTAAGGGCATTCGCCCCGGGTATCGGCGTACCAGAGGATCCGGTCACGGGCAGCCTCAATGCCGGTGTCGCCATATGGATGCGCGCCGCGGGCCGGGTCCCCGAGCAGTACGTGGCCGCCCAGGGTGCCGCGGTCGGCCGGGCCGGGCGTATTCACATCACCGACGACGGCACCGACATCTGGGTCGGCGGTGACTGCGTCACCGTCATCGACGGGACTGTTGAGTTGTAGCTCCGCGGGCGAGCGAGAGTCCCGTGCTGATCGGGCGACGACGGGGGGATGACTCCGTGCAGTCCTTGCGGACGCCGCGACCCGGCGCTACGTTAGGTAAACCTAAGTTTACGGGGGCTTGGTCACGCGCTCGACCATGGGAGGCAGTATGAACGCTATCGTCTCGCGTCTGGCAGACATCGTCGGCGACGCGATCCTGACAGATGTCCAGGTGTCCGGCGTGACGCCGGTTGCGCCCGGGTTCATTCGGGTCACGCTGCATGATCAGGGTTTCGCCGACAAGCGATGGTCGCCCGGCGACAAACTGCAACTCCGGCCGTACCGTGGCAGCCTGTCACTGCGCACCTATACGCCGATCGCGTGGGACAACGCGAACGCCACCACGCAACTGATCGGCTGGGCCACCGATCACGGGCCCGGTGGCCGGTGGTTCGGGGAGGTCGCCGATCGCGATACCTGCTCGGTGTTCGGGCCGCGCCGGTCGGTGGAACTCGGCAAGACCGGCGACGAGGTGGTGTTCGTCGGTGACGAATCCACCATCGGTCTCGCCTGCGTCGTCCGGGACCTTCGACCCGATGCGCCGTTGGTTTTCGAGGCCGTCGACCCGGGGGCACTGGCCGCCGCACTCGATGCGCTCGGCTTCGGTGAGCGCGTCGTCGTCGCCAAGGATGAGGATCGGACCCTGCTCCTGGAACAGGTCCGAGAAGCCGCGGCAAGCCGCCCCGGGCCGGTCGATGTGGTCGCCGGCGGCGACGCCGCAACCGTCCGCGCAGTCCGGAGTAGCGTTCGGAGCTGGCCGAGCGCGCCGCGCCGCGTCCACGGAAAGCCGTATTGGTCCGAGGGGCGGTCGGGGCTGGACTAGCCGGGGCGGCTACGAGTCCGGCTGTGCCGGTAGGTAAGACATACGGTCGAAGATCAGGATGCTCTGCACGATCGTTCCGTGACGTACCGTGAACAGCTCCGCCGCCGGTGTGGTCGATGTCGCGGCGGTCTGTGGGTAGTAGAACAGCGCCACCCGCTCGCCGTCCGCGAATTCTGCGATATCCCCGATTCCTGTCAGGGTGGGTGCGAAACCGCCGATGAACGATCGGTAGGTGTCCTTTCCGTGGATATCGAAACCTGGTGCACAGCAGGTGATGTCGTCGTGTACAACAGTCATCGCGGCCTCGATGTCGCCGGTGGTCCATCCTCGGTGGTACCGCGCGACGATGTCGCGGGGAGTGTCGAGTGCCATGTGTGTCTCCTGTTCTGGTGGTCGACCGGTCAATATCCCCGCCCAATCACGCAGTGCGGCCGAGGAAGACGGTGCATTCTCAACCCGGCGGGGCCTTGTTCCTGCGGGGGTTTCGGTCGTGGGCCGATTCTCTGGCCGGGTGTAGAATTGAGAATGGCACGTGCGCTTGAGAAAAACAAGGAGATTGTGAAAGTGGTGGGAGATGGATGCGTAGTTACGGGCAGTACTGTGGCCTGGCCCGGTCACTCGAGATCGTCGGTGACCGGTGGAATCTGCTGATCGTCCGGGAACTCCTCATCTCGCCGGCACGGTATCGCGATCTGGCGCAAGGCTTGCCGGGCATCGCGACCAACATGCTCGCCGACCGGCTTCGGGACCTGGAGACCGCCGGAGTGGTCGAGCGCCGACTCGCCGGCGAGGGCAGCGTCGTCGACTACGCCCTCACACCGTGGGGAGCCGAACTCCGCGAACCGCTGGAGGGGCTGATTCGCTGGTCCACGCCGCTGATGGTCCAGGGGCCGAAAGCCGGCGACGTGTTCCGCCCGGAATGGCTGGCGCTGGCGGTGCCCGCACTTCTCGAAACCCGTGCCACGGTGCGCTCGGCGGTGACAGTGGGTCTGGACATCGGCGATGCCCGGTTCGAGTTGCGGGCCACTCCGTCGGGGTTCTCGGTGTCGAAGCGGGATGATCTGTCGGGCGATGCCACGATCCGCGGTCAGGCGCACTACATCCTCGGTCTCGCAGCCGGTGCGCTGACGATAGACGACGCGAAGGCCCTGGAACTCATCGAGATCGACGGCGACGAGTCCGCGGTGCGGATGGTGTTCCGGTCCTGACCGGTCGTCGCAATGTGCCCGCCCCGGCAGAGGCGCACGCCGCCGGCTCCCTACAGTGGTGTCCGTGAGTGAGGCCCCGACCGAGACCGAGAGCAACAAGGCGGCGCGCAGGCGGCTGCGCAAACAGCCGCCGCCGGATCCCACGCCGCTGGCGGGACTGATCGACGCGCACACGCACCTGGCCGCGTGCGGCGGCCGCGATCCCGAATCGGTGCGGTCCATCGTCGACCACGCCGCGTCGGTGGGGGTGGCGGCGGTGGTGACGGTCGCCGATGACATCGTCGACGCCCGCTGGGCGCACCGGGCGGCGCAGTGGGACGAGCGGGTGTACGCGGCGGTCGCGATCCATCCGACCCACGCCGGTGAACTCGATGACGCCACGCGCGCCGAGATCGAGACGATGGCCGCCGACGATCGGGTCGTCGCGGTGGGTGAGACCGGGCTGGATTACTACTGGATCGGCAAGTCCGAATCGTGTGCCACGAGGGAACAGCAGTATGAGGCGTTCGCGTGGCATATCGACCTCGCCAAGCGGCTGGGCAAGCCGCTGATGATCCACAACCGCGATGCCGACGCCGATCTGCTGGATGTGCTGGCGGCCGAGGGTGCCCCCGAGGCCGTGATCATGCATTGCTTCTCCGGTGACCGAAACGTTGCACGCGAATGTGTCGACCGCGGGTATCTGTTGAGTTTCTCCGGGACTGTGACGTTCGCCAACTCCACGGAATTGCGTGCGGCGGCAGAGTTGGTGCCCGACGATCAGCTTCTGGTGGAGACCGATGCGCCGTTCCTGACCCCGCATCCCTACCGTGGCCAGCCAAATCAGTCGTATTGCCTGCCGTACACCGCACGTCACATCGCGCGGACCCGAGACGTCGACGAGGTCGAACTCGCGGCGATCGTGGGTGCCAATGCCCGCCGGGTTTACAACATACCTTTGCGCTGAGCATTTCTGTTCGTTATCGTATCGTAATCAAGAGGTTCATCCCCACGTGCCGCCTCCTCCAGGTCGCAGCCCTCTGCGACCGTCGGGAGTCACGACAACCGGCACGTGGCCGATCTGTTGTCGACGAGGAATTTCGTAACGTGTCTGTTCTGCTCCACATCCACAAGTCCGATTCCAAAGCAGCACGCGTGGCCACCGGTGCCGCGCTGCTCACGGTGATGGCGGGCGGCGTCGTGGGCGTCACCTCGCACAAGGACATCACGCTCGCCGTCGACGGCAAGACCAAGCAGATCTCGACCATGGCGTTCTCCGTCGACCGCGTCCTGCGTGATCAGGGCTACAAGCCATCCGGCGCCGACAGGGTGGAGCCCGGACTCGGTTCGCGACTCAAACAGGGCCAGACCATCGTGTTCAACCGGCACAAGACGCTCACGCTCAACATCGATGGCAAGCAGTCGACCATCGAGACCACCGGCACCACTGTGCAGCAGATCCTCAGTGAGAACGGATTGACGAACGTCGTGGCACGCCCGCAGAACTTCGGCGCCGACAGCGTCCCGCTCACCGGCGGTCTGGTGGAGGTGACACTGCCCAAGAGGATCCGCATCACCGACGGCACCACCAGCTACCGCACCAACGTCGCCGCGCGCACCGTGGCCGAGGTTCTCAATGGCACCGGAAAGCCGCTCGGTGACCTGGACAAGGTCAAACCCGCCGCCGACACCCCGGTCACCCCGGGTATGAAGATCGTCGTCACCCGGGTCCGCACCGAGATGTCGACGGTCACCGAGAGGTTCACCGCCGATCCGATCACCAAGGACGACCCCACCCTGGTCAAGAACCGCAAGGTCGTGGAGAAGCGCGGCATACCGGGTAAGAACGAGGTCACCTACCGTCTGACCATCGTCAACGGCAAGGTGACCGACCGCGAGCAGATCAGTTCCAAGACCGTCACCGAGCCGGTGCCGGCGACCGTGCGGGTGGGCACCAAGGCGGGAGCGCCGTATGTGCCGGCCGGTTCGGTCTGGGATCAGCTCGCACAGTGCGAGGCCACCGGCAACTGGGCCATCAACACCGGCAACGGCTTCTTCGGTGGCGTACAGTTCGACCAGAACACCTGGGAACGCTGGGGCGGCCTTGAATACGCCCCGCGCGCCGACCTGGCAACCCGTGAGGAGCAGATCGCCATCGCAAGCAAGACACAGGCCGCTCAGGGCTGGGGTGCGTGGCCGTCCTGCTCATCCCGGCTGGGCCTGCGCTGAGCACCTCGGCATCCGCGACCGGCGGGGGACCGGCACTACTCGGACCTGCACAGATCCGCGAACTGGCCGCCGAACTCGATGTGCGGCCCACCAAGACACTCGGCCAGAATTTCGTACACGACGCCAACACCGTCCGGCGGATAGTGGCGGCATCGGGGATCGGATCGGGCGACACCGTTCTTGAGGTCGGCCCGGGTCTCGGTTCACTGACTCTCGCGTTGCTCGCCGAGGCCGGCCGGGTGGTGGCCGTCGAGATCGACCCGAAGCTCGCCGCACGGCTTCCGCGCACCATCGCCGAGCGCGCACCGGCGCAGGCCGGGCGGTTCGAGGTGCTCACCGCCGACGCCATGTCGGTGCGCCGGGCGGATCTGCCCGAACCGACGGCGCTGGTGGCCAACCTGCCCTACAACGTGGCGGTTCCCGTCCTGCTGCATCTGATGGCCGAACTGCCCAGCATCACCACGGCTCTGGTGATGGTCCAGGCCGAGGTCGCCGACCGGCTCGCCGCCGATCCGGGCAGCCGTATCTACGGGGTGCCCAGCGTCAAGGCCCGCTACTACGGGACGGTGGCGCGGGCGGGTGCGGTCGGTCGCAACGTGTTCTGGCCCGAGCCGAAGGTCGAGTCCGGACTCGTGCGCATCACGCGCACCGACACCTACCCGGTCGACGAGCAGCTGCGCCGCCAGGTGTTCGAGGTGGTCGACGCCGCGTTCGCCCAGCGTCGTAAGACGATGCGGTCGGCGCTCGCGGCCTGGGCCGGCGGTGCTGTGGAGGCCGAACGCAGGCTGCGCGCCGCCGGGATCGACCCGCAGATCAGGGGCGAGAAGCTGGCGGTGGCCGATTTCGTCCGACTCGCTCAGGTCCCTGTCGCACCCGACCACTAGGCTCTACAACGTGTCAGGTGTGTCGTTGTCCGTGGTCTCCTCGTCGGTCACCGTGCGCGCGCCCGCCAAGGTCAACCTCCATCTGGGGGTGGGACCGCTGCGCAAGGACGGCTACCACGACCTCATCACCGTGTTCCAGGCGCTGTCGCTGTACGACGACATCACCGTGCGTCAGGACCCGGAACTGTCGGTGCACACCCGCGGTGACGGCGCCGCGTCGGTCGCCGACGATCACACCAACCTCGCCTACCGCGCGGCGGTGGTGCTGGCCGAATGGGCCAACCGGGCGGCCGGGCTGTCCATCGACATCGACAAGTCCATTCCTGTCGCCGGGGGGATGGCCGGTGGCAGCGCCGACGCGGCGGGCGCACTGGTGGCCGTCGCCGAACTCTGGAGACTCGACATCGACCGCGCCGAGCTGTCCGCGCTGGCCGCCGGCCTCGGCTCCGACGTGCCGTTCGGCCTGCACGGCGGCACCGCGCTGGGCACCGGCCGGGGCGAACAGCTCGTGCCGGTCCTGTCCCGCGGCGAATTCCACTGGGTGCTGGCCCTCGCCGACGGTGGTCTGTCCACCCCGACGGTCTTCGCCGAACTCGACCGGCTGCGCGAGAACCGCGCCGCGGCGGACACCCCGTCCGGCGATCCGGCCCGCCCCGACCGGTTGCTGGCCGCGCTGGCCTCGGGAGATCCGCACGCGGTGGCGCCGCTGCTGCACAACGACCTGCAGCCCGCCGCGCTGGGACTCAAACCGGCTCTCCGCCGAACGCTGCGCGCCGGACTGGAAACCGGCGCACTCGGCGGCATCGTGTCCGGGTCGGGCCCTACCTGCGCCTTCCTCTGCGCCGACCATGACTCGGCGGTGGCCGTGGCGGCCGAACTCGCCGGTGCCGGGGTGGCGCGCGGTGTGCGTGTGGCCAGTGGACCGGTACCGGGTGCCAAGGTGATCGATCACGGCTGAGTCGTGGGAACCCGAAGGCGTCACGGAGCTCGCCGGGCGGCTGCGCGGGGCCGGATGCGTCTTCGCCGACGACGAGGCCCGGCTGTTCGCCGAGGCCGCCGCCCGCGGCGGGTCGCTCGACGCCGACCTGCTCGAATCGATGGTGCGCAGGCGCGAGAAGGGCGAACCGCCCGAACATATCGTCGGGTATGTGAAGTTCGCGGATCTGCGGCTGTCGGTGGGGCCGGGGGTGTTCATTCCGCGCCGTCGTTCGGCATTCGTGGCCGACCTGGTCATCGACGCCTGTCATGCTTCCGTGGTGCGGCCGGTCGTGGTCGAGGCGTACTGCGGTGCGGCGCCCATCGGTGCGGTCGTCGCCTCTCGGGCCGAATCGGCGCGGCTCATCGCCGTCGACCACAGTGCGGTGGCGCGGCGGCACGCGCGGCGCAACCTGCCCGCGTCCGCGCGGGTCGTCCACGGCGCACTACCCGGGGCGATGACCGGGGTGCTCGCCGGCGAGGGTGTACTCGGGGCGGTGGACGTGCTGGGCGCCGTCGCGCCCTACGTGCCCAGTTCGCGCCGCGATCTGCTGCCGGCCGAGGCGCTCGATCATGAGCCCGCCGACAGTCACGACGGTGGCCACGACGGCCTCGACGCCGTGCGCGGACTGATCGCCGGCACCCGGCGGTGGTGTTCGGCGGACGGGGTGATGTTGCTCGAATGCCATCGCGATCAGGCCGGTGTGGCGCGCCTGTACGCTCAGTCGCACGGGCTCGGGTGTCGGGTGCGTCACAGCCATGACGGCCAGACCGCCGTCGTCGAGGTTCGTGTGGCCCGGGACCACCCGCCGGGGTGAGCTATCGTCGTCGGGTGGCACCCTCCAACCCGACGGCCCTGATCAACGCCGACCGCATCAGCAAGAGCTTCGGCATCAAACAGTTGCTCGACTCCGTCAGCCTCGGCGTGCACGAAGGCCAGCGAATCGGGGTGGTGGGCCTCAACGGCGGCGGAAAGACCACCCTGCTGGAGATTCTCGGTGGCATCACCGAACCCGACAGCGGCCGGGTATCGCGGGCCGGCGACATCCGGGTTGAGACGGTCACGCAGCGCGGCGACCTGCCCGCCGGTGCCACGGTCGCCGAGGTGGTGGTCGGCGGTCCGGAGGTGGCCGTGTACGAATGGGCCGGTGATGCCCGGGTGCGCGCGATCCTCGCCGGTATCGGGATCGACGGGCTGCTCGATCGCCGTGTCGACGAGTTGTCCGGCGGTCAGCGGCGGCGCGTCGGCCTGGCCACCGCGCTCATCTCCGACGCCGATCTGCTGATCCTCGACGAACCCACCAACCACCTCGACATCGAAGGGGTGCAGTGGCTGGCCGATCACCTGGTGTCGCGGCGCAGCGCGCTGATCGTGGTCACCCACGACCGCTGGTTCCTCGACACCGTCGCCACCCGCACCTGGGAGGTGCATTCGGGCCGTGTCGACGAGTACGAGGGCGGCTACAACGACTGGATCTTCGCGCGGGCCGAGCGGGTCCGTCTCGACGACGCCGCCGAGGAACGCCGCCGTAACCTGGCACGCAAAGAGCTCGCCTGGCTGCGCAGGGGCCCGCCCGCCCGAACCTCCAAGCCCCGCTACCGGATCGAGGCCGCCGAGAAGCTCATCGCCGACGTTCCACCGCCACGGGACACGGTCACGCTCTCCTCGTTCGCCCGTCGCCGGCTCGGCCGGGTGGTCATCGAACTCGAGAACGCTCACCTGGAAACCCCTGGGGGCGTAACGCTTCTCGACGACCTGACCTGGCGGCTGGCGCCGGGGGAGCGGGTCGGTCTGGTGGGCGTCAACGGTTCCGGCAAGACCACGCTGCTGCGCGTGCTGGCCGGACAGGTCGCCGGTGCCGGTGACGACGCGGACGGAGCGCGGGTCAGCATTGCCCCCGGCCGTCGTATCGAGGGCACCACCGTCAAGATCGGCTGGCTGCGCCAGGAACTCGACGACCTCGACGAAGACCAGCGGGTCCTCGACGCCGTCGAGGACGTGGCCGGCCGGATCATGGTGGGTGACAAGGAGATGTCGGCCGCCCAGCTCGCCGAACGGCTCGGCTTCAGCCCCGCCAAACAGCGCACCCCGGTACGGGACCTGTCCGGAGGCGAACGCCGTCGGCTGCAGTTGACTCGCGTGCTGATGGCCGAGCCCAACGTGCTGCTGCTCGACGAGCCGACCAACGACCTTGACATCGACACCCTGCAGCAGGTCGAGGACATCCTGGACTCGTGGGCGGGCACCCTGGTGGTGATCTCCCACGACAGGTACCTGATCGAGCGGATCTGCGACAGCACGTGGGCGTTGTTCGGCGACGGCAAGCTCACCAACCTGCCCGGTGGCATTGAGCAATACCTGCACCGGCGTCGCGAGCTCGCCGCGAACGAGGCAAAGTCGACCGTTAAACAGGCTGTGGTGGAATCTGATTCGTCGCAGGCGTCGACCGTGTTGTCGGCCGCAGAGCATCGCGAGACGCGTAAGACGATGAACCGGCTCGAACGGCAGATCGAGCAGCTGTCGGCCAAGGAGGACAAGCTGCATGCCGATCTGGCGGCCGCCGCGACAGATCCCGGCAAGCTCGTTACCCTGGGCGCCGAACTCAAATCCGTGGTGGAGCAGAAGGACACCGCCGAAGCACAGTGGCTCGAGCTCGCCGAGCTGATGGACTGACCGGTACGGGCGTCCGAGGCCGGGGCGAGCGGAGCGACGGGAGAGACCGGGGCGAGCGGAGCGACGGGAGAGACCGGGGCGAGCGGAGCGACGGGAGAGACCGGGGCGAGCGGAGCGACGGGAGAGACCGGGGCGTACGCTGCCACGACCGGACCGCCGGTGGGGATTGACAGAGGATCATGGGCGACGACGACAGCACGACGAGCAACGATGCCATCGCGACAGGTGTCATCGGCGAGGAACCCGCGGCGACCGCCGAACCGGGTGTGCGGGGCCGACGGCCACGCCGCGCGCGCCGACTCCTGTCCAGACGGGTGCACCGGTACAGCTTCACCGGTCTGTCGGCCGCGCTGGTGATGCTGTGGTTATCGGTGACACCGTCGTTGCTGCCGCGCGAGCCGGTGTTCCAGGGTTTGATCAGCGCCATCTCAGCGGGTACCGGCTATCTGCTCGGGACGTTCGCGTCGTGGCTGGTGCGGTACCTGATCTCCCGTGAGCGTCCGTGGCCGCCGCCGCGCCGCGAATACTGGTTCGGTCTGCTGGTTGTGGCGCTGATCGGCACCTCGATCATGCTGTACTGGTTCGCGCGCTGGCAGGACGAGATCAGAGATCTGATGGGGATGCCCCACATGTCCTGGCACGCCTACCCGGTCATCGCGGTCATCGCGCACGTCGCATTCATCGTACTGATCTGGCTGGGGTGGGCGTGGGGCGACGCGGTCCGCTTTCTGGCGCGCCGGCTCGACAACTATGTCCCGCCGCGACTAGCCGGTGTCACCTCCGTATTGCTCGTGCTGGTGCTCACCGTGCTCGTCCTCAACGGTGTGGTGGCCCGGTATTCGATGCGGGCGATGAACTCCTCGTTCGCCTCGCTCAACGACGAGACGACCGCCGAATCCGAACCGACCACCTCGCCGCTGCGTTCGGGAGGTCCGGGCTCGTTGGTGACCTGGGATTCGATCGGATTACAGGGGAGGGTGTTCATCGGCACCGGGCCCACCGTCGCCGACCTCGAACGCTTCAACGGGACCCCCGCCAAGGAACCGGTCCGGTCCTACGTGGGCCTCGGCGAGGACGCCGACCCGAGGGCGAACGCGAGGCTGGCCGTCGCCGAGATGGAACGCAGCGGAGCGTTCGACCGCAAGATCATCGCTGTCGCCGGCACCACCGGCACCGGCTGGATCAACCGGTCCACCGTGGACTCGCTGGAGTACATGTACAACGGGGACACCGCGACCGTCGCCATCCAATATTCGTATCTGCCGAGCTGGTTGTCGTTCCTCGTCGACAACGAACGCAGCCGCCGGTCCGGGCAGGCGCTGTTCGAGGCGGTGTCCGCGCGGATCCGGACAATGCCCGAAGCCCAACGGCCAAAGCTGGTGGTATTCGGCGAGAGCCTGGGTACTTCGGGCGCCGAGGCCCCGTTCAGTACCATCCCCGACATCGCGGCCCGCACCGACGGCGCGTTCTTCACCGGGCCGATCGTCAACAATCCATTGTGGAAAGCCACCACCCGCGACCGCGACAAGGGCAGCCCGGAACGTCTGCCGGTTTTCGAGAACGGCGATCAGGTGCGATTCGTCGCCGGTCACGACGATATCGCCGAGGCCGAGAAGCGGCCGTGGCCCACCACCAGCCGTATCCTGTTCCTTCAGCACGCCTCCGACCCGGTGGTGTGGTGGGATCCGGGAACCATTTTGCGCAAACCGGATTGGCTGCGCGAGAAGCGTGGCCCCGACGTACACCCCGATGTGCGGTGGATCCCGCTGGTCACCTTCCTGCAGATCTCGGCCGACATGGTCTCCTCCGACAAGGTGCCCGATGGTCACGGCCACAACTACTCCACCGAGATCCCCTACGCCTGGCAGGCGATCCTGCGGGTCCCCGGCTGGACCGACGACAAATCCGCCCGCCTCGGCCCGGAACTGGCCCGCTACTGAACCGTTCGACTCTGCTGCCGGCTTTGAGTGGAAACTCCGCACTTTGTGCCGTTTCCCGCGACATAACGCGGAGTCACCGCACCGGCCCTGTCCTCTTCTGGCCCTGCCCTGTTCGGTTCCAGTGTCACGGTGCGATCCATCCCTACTCGCCGGACGAATCCTGGGTCGTGGGAGACCAGGATCAGCGCACCCTGCCAGCCGGTGAGGGCGTCGGCGAGTTGCTCGACGGTATCGATGTCGAGATTGTTGGTGGGTTCATCCAGGATCAGCAGTTTGGGTGTGGGTGTGTGCAGCAGCGCGGACGCGAGCGCCGCCCGGATCCGTTCGCCGCCGGACAGCTCCGACAGCAGTTGATCGCCGCGCCGGCCGCGGAACAGGAACCGGGCCAGCCGGCCGCGGATCTCGTTCTCGCCGATGTCGGGGTTGGCATCGGTGATGGCCTGGGCCAAGGACTTCGACTCGTCTACGAACCGAAGGCGTTGCGGCAGGTAGGCGTACGGGACGCAGATCGTGTCGGCGGCGATCAGCGACTCCAGCAGCGTGGTCTTACCTGAACCGTTGGGTCCTGCGATCGCAACCCGTTCGGGCCCCAGGAGTTTCAGCCGGTCGTCGTCGACCACTTGGGCGCGGCTCGCCAGCGACATCTCCGGCAGAGTGATGCGTGCGGACTGGTCGACGCGTATCCCGTCGCGGGCCTCGTGTAGCCGATCAGTGGCGGCGATCACATCATCACGGTGCTTGTTCGCCAGTTTGCCCGCCGCCACCTCGGCATTGTTCTTGCGCAAACCCATGACGATCTTGGGAACCCTCTTGTCCCGCTCCGCTTTTCGGGCTGTTCGCTCGCGCCGGGCCAGTGTGGTGTTCGCCTCCTCCTTCTCGCGTTTCTGCTTGGCGAGATCGGATCGGGCGTCGGCCACCGCGGCCTGGGCGGCGCGGTGTTCAGCGTCGAGGATCTCCCGGTACACCGAGTGTGGCCCACCGAACAGCCGGATCGACCCGGTGTGCAACTCGAGGGTCGCCTCGACCCGTTCGAGCAGTTCCAGATCGTGGGTGACCACCAGCAGGACGCCGGAGAACTCGTCGATCATCCGGAAAAGTCTTGCCCGGGCGTGGGAATCGAGGTTGTTGGTGGGTTCGTCGAGCAGCAGTGCCCCCGGTCGTCGCAACAGGGCGCCGCAGATCGTCAGCAGCGTCGCCTCACCGCCCGACAGGGTGTCGACGGTGCGCAGCAGATCATCATGCGGCAGAACGGATTCCGACAGCAACGCGCGGGCGCGTTCCTCGATGTCCCAGTCGTCGCCGATGGTCTCGAAGTCCGCCGGATCCACCGAACCCGCCTCGACCCGGGAGAGTGCGGCCAGGATCGGGGCGATCCCCAGGACGTCGGCGATGGTACGACCGGGATCGGCCTGCGGGTTCTGCGTGACCAGGACGACGTCACCGGCGGTGGTCACGCTGCCCGACGCGGGCACCAGGGTGCCGGCGATCAGCCCCAGCAGTGTGGTCTTGCCCGCACCGTTGGAGCCGACAAGCGAATGCGTGCGTCGGTCCACGGAGAACGACAGGCCGGCGAACAACGGTGTGCCGTCGGGCCAGGAAAAATCGAGATCGGAAACGCACAGGGCGGATGAAGGCGTGGAAATAGAATGATTTTCGGGCATGACAACTCCAGAAGTGGCTCGAAAGGTCGACGCGAGGACGCGCCGGGTCGGGACACTTCAGTCGTTCATTCCGAGAATCAGCTCCTCCGGCCGGTGACATATGGCTGTGGTCCGGGTGTTGTCACACCCCGGAGCGGTCAGGCCCCTGGACTCACAGTGGTCCACCATAGACGGCGTACCGGTGCCCGGCAACCTGTTTCGTAGCAGTCAACCTGTTCTGCGGTGCGGACCGTGCGGCGCGGGCGGTGCTCAGGCCACGACCTGGATGTGCAATGGTGCTCGCCCGCCCGTGGGATCGGCCGGCCGGCCGGTGACGATCTCGATTCTCGCCAGGCCTGGGGAGCGTGCCCTGATGAGTACCACATTCGGTGTGCCACTGTGTGTCAGGATCGTCCCGTCGGTGCCGACGACGGACTCGGCGAGCACGCCGAGCACCTCAACACACTCATCGCCTGTCCGTACCCCTGTTCCTGGGCATCGAAGCACATCGCCGACGCCGAGGCGGAGACGGGATGGGCGACTCTCGGGTGCGTTGGGCAACTCGATGTAGCGCGCCATGATCGCCTTTCACATCGGAGGATGCCCATTGTCACGCCGGCAGGGACACGTCGTCCGCCGGATCCCAGTCGGCGGTGATCTCGACGGACCCGCCGTGCGGTGGGAACAGGGGCTTGGGATAAATGACCGCCGCCATGGCGTAGTCGACGGCGTTGATGTCGGTGCCGCCGCGGATCGGTTGCCCGTCGTAGGTGATGGCTCCGGGCAACTGGTAGCACATGATCGAATCCTGGTCGGGTGTGGTGCCGTAGATCGTCGCGTCGTCGAGCGGGGTGAGCACCTGCTGATCGACCATTGCCGTCGACCAGCCCTGCGTGGCGAGGAAGTACGGGTACGCCTTCGCCGGATCGATGCGCTGGACCAGTTCCCGGCGCATGTGCTCATGAGGGAATCCGAGGGTGTGCCCGGCCTCGTGCCGGACGACACGCCGGAACTCCGATTCCGGGGTGGTCATCGTGAAGCTCTGCAGGCTCATCGTCGGGCGATTGCGTGGAATCAACGTGATATCGGTGCCGAGATAGG
This sequence comes from Gordonia pseudamarae, assembly GCF_025273675.1. Classification (NCBI taxonomy): domain Bacteria; kingdom Bacillati; phylum Actinomycetota; class Actinomycetes; order Mycobacteriales; family Gordoniaceae; genus Gordonia; species Gordonia pseudamarae. The sequence goes on from NZ_CP045809.1 coordinate 1,380,228, forward strand.
ACCAGTGCCCGCCGCCGTCCCGTGAGATACGGACGTCTCCGCTGCCGGCGGTCTCGGCGAACGAGATACTCGTCCACAGGCTCCAGGCGTTGAGATGTGACACTATCCTGGCGCGCAGATCGGCCGGTGTCGATTCGGTGAAACTCACAGAGAGTACCCGTGGTGCCGGACCCCAATATTTCGCCGTGGTCAATGTGAGTGCCAGGGGTGAGTCCGGTGCGAGGTCACCGACCGCGACGAATTCGCGCAAGGGGGCGTTCGCGGGGTTGATACGTGTGCTGACCTCCGCGGCCTGCTGTTGCAGCCGGGTGGGGAGTCGCTTCACGCTGCAACCCGGGAATTGTTCTCCCGCAGGAGTGTCAACCGGGACACCGTTGATTTCCGGGTTCTCGTGCAGTGCGCTGAAAGCGATTCTCTTGATCTCTTCGAGGGCGTCTTCGAGCGGGATCGTACTCATTTCCTGATTCCTTTCGTCGGTGGTGATGGCGGAATGTTCTGTGCGTTGAGAATGACTCTATGAATGCCTGTGCAGTGGCGACAGGGTAGTCGGCTACTCGTATCGGGTATCGATTTCCGGTCGGTGCCAGGTAGTTTCCGGCGGTTGATTCCGACAGATGCCGATACTCCCGATGCCGATACCCCCGATGCGGGGCGGTCCACCGGTTCGTGCGGTTGGCGTCAGACTTCGACGACATCGTCGAACCGGACGGTGCGACCGGGTGGGCGCAGCACCGGGGCGCGGTGCCGCTCGAGCCAGAGACACGGTGTGCCGTCGGTTCCGCGGGCGAGTTTGTAGCGACTTTCCAGATGCGTTCCGGACGAGGGGATCGTGGCGGGGGTGATCGTGTGCACGGCCTCGCCCGCATCGGTGTGCACGCGCAACACCTGGGCGGTGGGAGGGGCGATCAGGTGGGGCGGATCGCTCGACAGATCGGCGACCGCCCGCTGCACGAAACGCGGAATCTCGGAGTCGCGGTCGATCTCGTACGGGTGCCAGTGCACCTGCGGGGCGATACCGGCCAGGTACCGGTATCGCCGGGTGCCCGGATCGCCGGCTCGTGGTTCGGTCCGCGGGTGCTCGTCCGGTGCCGGAGCCGCGGGTGCGTCGGGTTCGGTCACGTCCTGGCCCGCGATGCGCCGCTCGACTGCCCACAGCACGTTCGCGTACTCGTCCATCCCGAACAGGACGTCATCGAGAATCGGTCCTTCCAGCGGCGTCACCGCGCGAAGCCACAGCACCAGAGACCGGACGTCGGCACCTGTCGTTGTGAACATGGACCAATCGTCGACCGGAGCCGTCACGGCGGTCCGGTCGCCGAACGAGTCGGTGACGGTGATCGAGGCGTCCGGCAGTGTCGCGACGTGACCGACCGGGACATCGATCGGGAAGACGAACCAGTCATCGCCGTGGGTGCAGATCAGTTCGATCAGCAGCGCGGTCACCGGGTGCGCGCTGTCGGGCGGATACCCGCCGATGTCCACAGCGGCATCCTCGAACTCCCACCACCGGCTCACCGGTGCACCCGGATAGTGCAGGGGCGACGGCCGGCCCTCCCGGTCCACGCGGTCACCGGCGAAGTACGCGGACGAGGCGTCGGCGGTGACCCAGTCGACGTCCCCGCCCCGATGTCGGACGACGCTCAGCGTTGCCGAATCACTCTCCGGGTCACCCGTCGGAAATTGCGTCGCATACACGAGTTCGTCCGATTTCCAGGCAGATTCACGAGTGCGGGGCACGCCGAGGGCGTCGAACTCGGCGTCGGGGATCTGCAGTGCCGCACGGCGGCGCCAGATAGCGAGCCCGTCCGGCCGATCGATCAGGTGATGGTAGGGCGGCGGTGGGGTGAATCTGTCGGTGTGTCCGATCGTATATCCGTCGGCGATCCGGGCTCCGATCCGCAGGCGTCGGCCTGTCGTCCACCAGCTGTCGGGATGGTCCTCGATGATGGATTCGGCCGGGATCCGGGTGGGATCGGCGGCAGGTGCGACCGGGCTCGCCATGATGGGTGTGGTCACCAGCGAGTAGTCCACCCGCACCGGAGTGGCCGCGTTCTCGCCCTGGAATTCGCCCATCTGCCACTGCCGGGTGAGAAACCACAGCGGATCGTGGATCCGGGCGGCGAATCCCGCGGCGAAGTCCGACTTCCGGGGATGCGGGTCGATACGCAGATGGTGCTCGATTGTTGTTTGCACGGTTGGCCTCCGGACTTGTGGGGTGACGGTTCGTCCCGGTCAGGCGGGCAGATGGAACGAGGTATCGATGTCGAGCGAGATGCCGTGGCCGAGTTGTCCGCGCGCGGCGATCATCGCCGTTCCGATCGCCGCCTGGTAGTCGCCCATGTCCTGTATTCGGGCCGCACGGGCATGCACGCCCAGACGGGTGTCGGCGACCACCTCGACAAGTTGTTGCTCGTCGAATTCGGCACCGAACGATCCGAGGGACGGCGGTACCGCGATGAGTATGGCCTGCGGTGCCCGTGCCCCGGGCGCGTCGAAACCGAAGGCGGCCGTGGTTGTCTGTCGGCTTCTCGGTGCGGATTCGGTCCATGAGTCGACCAGGCCCACAGCCAATCGTCGGTCCGCCAGACCGTCGAGGGTGACCTCGGCGGTGGAGAACGCGGCGACAAACCGTTTGATCATGCCACCGGGTTGGGTGAGATGGTGCTGTTGATCGATGAACTCGGCCAATGCCTTGGTCTGCCAATGGTCTTGGGGCGCGTTGCTCCAGGCGATCGACAGCGCCGGGGCCGGTTCGAATTGTGCGGCCTCGATCCGTGCCATGTGCGGGCGGACAGCGGCCACCGTCGCGAGCCAGTCGTCAAGATCGTGATCCGGAGTGCGGACGAGCTCGCCGAGGGCCAGTAGGTTCTGCACCGACACCGTTGACAGCACTGCCAACGTTCCCTCGGGAGAAGCCAATTCGGAGATCGCGGTCGCCAGTGACTCGTCGGCGCGCGGCAGGTCGCGGCCGGGGCCGGGGGCCGGGAGCGTCGGTGCCGTGGCGATGCGGTTGCCGAGTGCCGACCTTGCCTGATCGACGAGTTCGGCCAACGCCGCGTCATCGATGATGGTCGATCCGGCGGGTGGTTCGACGCCGAGCGTCACGGCCCGCACCGATGCCGTGACGTCGGAATCGGTGTGTGGCACAACGCCCCACAGCAGGGCGGTGAACAGTGCCGCACCCTGGGCCCGGCGGTCGCCGGTGATCGCCTCGGCGAGTTCGGCCGACGCCGTGGTGGCCGCCGCCCGCAGCGCCGTGTAGCGCCCCAGTAGGTCTTCGATGATCTCGGCGTCCAGCGCGGAGATAACGTCGGCGTCGGCGTTCGTGGTATCGGAGACGATTTCCGAGAAGAACGCGGGTCCGCCGAGCGAGGTGACGAAGTCGCGGGCGCGACGATGCATCTGAACACCGGAACTGTGCTCGGCGACCTCGTCCACGCCGAGCCTGCACGCGGCCAGGCCGGCCAGCGTCTCCGACGAGAGCAGCGTCGCGTCGATGGGGGACAGACCGAGATCCAGCAGGGACACCGCTCGCGGCGGCTGCCGATCATCGGCGGTCCAGGTCCATGCCTCCGCTGCACCGATCCGCGATTCGAGTGCGGCCGCGACCGACGGATCGGCGAGTGTCGCCGGGCTCGGCGACCCGGGTTGGCCGACCGGCACTATCGACAGCACGGTGGTGCGCAGGGGGTGCGCGGTGAGGGGGGTTCGAATCGAGTTCAGCGTCGGTGGAGGTGCCAGGCCCGCGGCCGCATCCATGACCGCACCCGCGGCGTCGGGACGGCCACAGACCACCTGATGCACGCCCTCGGCGATGAGCAGGTCTGCGTAGGCGTCGAGAGCCTGACGGAGTGCTTCGAGGCCGCCGCGTCGGCTGTCGGACATCGGTATCGGCGGGACCGAACCGGGAGGATTCAGTAGCCCGGCCAGCGCGGCCGGTCCATGACAGACGGTTGCGGCGTCCTCGCGGCCGCGCCGCATAGGAAACTTCCCGCGTACCTGCTTGATGTCGTCCTGGTCGGCGATGACGCGTTCGACCTGCCGTCCGATGGCCTCGAACGGGTGGCAGCCGATGCGGACATCGTCGGCTATCTCCCCGGCGAGGCGGACCCGGGCCGAGTCCAGTCGCATCGACCAGCGATCGGCGTCAGTGGGATCCTCGGTCGCCGACGACACCGCCGCGTCGCGCAGGATCGCCGCGGTCAACGCCTGGGCGTGCGAGGGCGCATGTACGAGGCCGGGCGACGTGGTGCGGGTGGCGGGACGAATCGGGCCGTCGACCCATCCGAACGCGCCCAGGCGGTAGCGGGTCGACGGTGCCCCGGCGAGGGTTCGCAGGCGGCGGGCGGCCATGGCCGTGAACCACGGATCGATGCGATGGGTCGCGGTGTCGAGAGTCGCCCGCAGCGCACGCTCCACATCCGGGATGATTCCCGGGGTCGCGAGCTCATGGGAGAGTTCGCCGAACGAGCGGGGGAGCGTCTCGGCGATCAGCCGGGCCTGCGATTGCGCGGTCGCGGTCGCACTGTTGCGCTGTGCGTGCATCAATGACTGCCAGAGGATCCGAACGAGCAGACTGTCGGGCATGAACTGACGCTCACCGCCCTGTCTTCCCCACATGACCGGGGCGCGCGAGCCGAACCGGGCGATCTCCTCGACGATCCGGGCCATCGCCTCCCCGACCGGGATCGGCAGCACCCGATGCCCCTGATCATCCCGCTCCCAGGAGAGATCTTCCCATTCCGGCCACTGCGTCGGAACCACCAGCGGCAGGGTCAGTTCGTTGAAATCGGCCGTACCGAGCAGTGGAATCGCAACCTGCCGACCCAGGTACGCCTTGCCGGCCGACGCGTAGAGCTCGCCGGCCCGGTCGGCGATACCACTCGGGTCCAGCCCTACCGTGGTGTACAGGTTCGCCCAGTGGCCCGGCGACAGGAACGGCCGATAGGTGTAGGCGTGCGACACCCCGTCCGCTCCGATCAACTCCATGAGCTGTTCGGTGGTCGCGCCCACAACCGTCGGGTGATCCTGTGATCGCACGGCATCGATGGCGCGGGAACGTAATTCCCACAGAACGTCGCGGATGTCCGGCTCGCACCGGCCGTCGGGTTCGTCGGTGTCGACCTGCCAACGGCCCATCGTGGAGGTGGGCAGGATGCCGTACGGCTGTTCCGCGATCCGGATGGGCGGGATCGGCCCCTGCGGTGCGAGGTTGTCCATCGCCCAGATGCCCAGGGCGTCGCTGTCGTCGCCGAAGCCCCACAGATCACGAAAGTGGTGTCCCCACAGCGTCGGCCAGGCGCATGTCACGAGCAGGCGGTCCAACCCCGTCGGCCCGCTGTTTCCCGGGACCGGTCCGAAGCCGTCGGGCCGTCCAGTCAGCGCCGACGCAAGATCGCCTTCGCCGTATCCGCCGTCGAGGCGTCGCCGCATGAGTTGGTACCAACCCTCAGGGTCGGAACCGAGGTCGGTGGTCGCCGCACCGTCGACGGCGTTGGTGGCGGTTCCCAGCGCGACACGAGCCAGTTCGCCGGAGTCGGCCAGCTGAGCGAAATGATCCGCGGGATCGGACGCCCCGATGCCCACCGCGTAGATCGCGGATATATCGGAGGGGGTGGCGCCGTCGGGCAGCGTGCAGGTCACTCCGAGTCCGGCCTGACATGCGGCATCGAAGGACATCCACCATCGGTCCTCGTCGGCGAAGTGATCCCCGTCGATCCCGCCGGCGGCGAACGCGTCCAGCACCAGGGCCGAGGTGTCGATCGGGGCGGTGGTAGCGATCAACCGCGGCTCACTGCCGGTGAACTCGCACCAGATTCCGATAGTCTCGGGCAGCCCGCCGACACGGTTCGGCGGAACGTCGTGGTCGACCGGTGGCTTCTCGGGGGTCACCGTGACGACACCGCCGTCGACTGTCGTCGCGAAGGTCCCGGCCAGCCAGGCGGCGCGGGCACCGCCGACCTGGTGGCACAGGGCTTCCCAGGGAGCGAGGGCATACTTCTCGTGCGCCGGCCACGTGGACACCGGCAACGCCCGGACCGCCTCGTCCAGACTGTCGTGGAGGTGCTGCCAGAACGCTTGCAGCAGTTCGATCTCGGTGGCCGTGGGATCGGGGTCGTGCCGAAGCACACTCGCCTCGTCGGGGATGATCCGCAGACGCATGGTCGTGGTCCCGGCCGGATCTGCGTCGAACTTCGTCTCCAGACGCAGCGGCATCATCACCGCGACGTCGCGCCACAACGCGGGGCGGGCCTCGGCCGGTTGGGCGAGCCGTTGCGCGCGGGCTGTGGCGAGGAGTACCCCGGTGGCGGCCGGGCCGATTGCGGTGATCACCGTCGTGACCGGTGTACCGGGTCCGAACACTATGTTTCCCAGTGCTTTCCACTCCGTATCGGTGACCGTCGGCCGGCGATGCGGGCCGGTCGCTAACCGGTGGACCGGGTCCTCGGCGAGCGCCGCCCGGGCCTCGTCGACCGACCGTCGGCTCAACCACTCGATGAGGGCGAGTTCACCCGCAGAGTCGGTCCGCTCCTGCGCGGCTGCGCTCTCGAGATCCTCCAGTTCGCGCCGCAGACGGGGCTGCAGCGACGTCAACCAGGGCCGGTCGGCGATGGGCAGGGGTCGCGTCGTGATGGGGCCCTTCCCCCCGACGAATACCGAAAGGCACTCTCGCAGTGCGGCCACCCGTGCGTCGAACAGGTGTGTGCTGGTCATGGGATTGCCTTTCTGTCACAGAAGACCGTGGGCCAGCAGGTCCCGGCCGTTGAAGGCGACCCGCGTCGGTGTGTCGACGGTCGCCGCGGCAAAGGCCGCCGAGGTATCACCGGCGTCGGCGGCCACAGCGGTGGGGGCGCGGAAACGCAACTCCGCCGGCGGCTCGTCGAGCACCAGCCAGTAGTCCTTGAGATCGGTGGGCCGGATATCGAACGAAAAGAAGACGATGTCCTTGGCAACGGTTCCGGTGAAGTTCGGGCCGATGAATTCGCGTGCGGCGCGCGCCTGTTCGCTCGTGGCGGCCTGCGGGTAGGTCAGTACCGGTGTCTGGGCCAACTTCGCGTCGATCGAGCCCGGTGGTTGCGGCGCAGCAGGTGTCTTGACCAGGTAAACCAGCGTCTTGGGATACCGCCGGAACAGATCGGTGCGGAACACCAAAACCAGGTCGTTGTCCTGATCGTCGTCGCCCGGCTGGGGCACCTGATGTGACGGCGCACCGAGGGGGCTGTCGGCCGGCCAACTCCCCACCTCGCGGATATCGGCGACCCGCAGGCCGGTCTGATAGTCGACATGACGCCAGAAGGTGAGCAACGGTGTCGTCGACCGGTCGATCGGGATGTTGCGCCAGCGCATCTCATCCATCAGTTGGGTGTTGAGGCCGATCAGAAAGGCGTCGATGAACATCGGGTTGGTCTGCATCGCCACAACGGAATCCTTTTCCAGCTTGCCGACGCCCGGCAGCAGCCACTCCGGCTCACGATCGCGCAACAGGATCCAGGTTGCGTAGTCGACTCCGGCCGGATACTCGGGCGGGCGCAGGTCATCGATGTCGATCCCCCTGATACGGCCGCGTACCCTTCGGCGGGCAGGGGCCTGTACCGAACCCGGATCTAGTGCTTCGGTGATGATGCCGGCGACATCGCCCAGGTCCGGCGCGCGGCAGTCGGAGGGACGCGGTTCGGGCAGCAGGCCTACAAGGTCGACGAGGCGACCGTCGAAATCCAATGGGAGCCAACGCCGCAGGACGGCCACAAGCACCGGCCACGACAACGGTGAACCCTGGTACCGGTCGAGGTGGTAGGTATCGTGGGGCCGGACCCCGGTGACGTCTGCGACGACGGTCCGAAATCTGTCGATGAGGTCGACGTACCGCGGGTCGGAGCGGTCGACCGTCATGCCCTCGAGTTCGGCCATGGCGGCGGCGATTTCCTCGGGGATCGGTGTGATCCCGGCAAGCCTGCGCACGTCCTCGCCCATGATCGTGTCGATGGCCGGAAAGCCGGCCGACGGGGGCGGCTGTTCGTTCGGGCATTGATTGATCGTGCCGATGACACCCGCACGCGTGACGACCTCGCCGGAGTGTCGGGTGCGAGCGGTGCGTGGCCGCAACATCCGTCGCGCGGCAGTGGAGAACACCGCGGCGTCCAGCGGGCTGTCCGGGCCGGTGATCGCCGCCATCGCGGTGCCGTGGGTGGGGTCAAGTCCCGCGTAGTGGTGTAACTGGTTGTGGTCCTTCGTAGGTGGTCAGGCGGGTAGTTGGATCAGTGGGTCGGTGTTCACCTCCGGTGTGTGGTCGGTGTCGGTGACGGTCAGTCGGCAACGGCTGAGCACTTCGAGGCCGAGGTAGCGGCGGCCTTCGGCCCATTCGTCGGTCTGCTCGGCGAGCACTGCGCCAATGAGACGGACGATGGCATCGCGGTTCGGGAAGATGCCTACGACGTCGGTGCGGCGCCGGATCTCGCGGTTGAGTCGTTCTGTGGGGTTGTTGGACCAGATCTGGCGCCACACGTCATCAGGAAACGCGGCGAATGCCAGCAGGTCTTCACGGGCGTCGCCGAGGTGTTCGGCCACGTCGGGTAGGCGGTCTTCGGTGTATTCGAGCAGCCGGTCGAACTGGGCATTGACCGCACCAGCAGTGGGTTGGTCATAGACGCTGTGCAGCATGGCCTTGACTGCTGGCCACATCGACTTCGGACACACCGCCATCAGATTCGCCGCGTAATGGGTGCGGCAGCGTTGCCAGGCAGCTCCCGGTAGGTTCGCTGCGATCGCCTCGATGAGCCCGGCATGGGCATCGGAAGTCACCAGGCGAACTCCGCCCAGGCCGCGGGCCACGAGGTCGGCGAAGAAGGTGTTCCACGAGGCTGTGGTCTCACTGGTGGCGACCTGCATGCCGAGCACCTCACGATGACCGTCACCGTTGACTCCGGTAGCCAGCAGCACGACGGCTTTGACGACCTGCTTGTTCTCGCGGACCTTGATCGTCAACGCATCCGCGGTGACGAACGTGAACGGGCCGGCCTCGTCCAGTCGGCGGTGACGAAACGCGGCAACCTGTTCGTCGAGGTCTTCGGCCATGCGGGAGACCTGCGACTTCGACAACGAATCGATGCCCAGGGTCTTGACCAGCTTGTCCATCCGGCGGGTCGAGACCCCGGCGAGATAGCAGTCAGCGACCACGGTGATCAGCGCGGACTCGGCGCGTTTGCGGCGTTCGAGCAACCACTCGGGGAAGTAGGTGCCCGACCGGAGCTTGGGCACGGCGACGTCGATGGTGCCTACGCGGGTATCGAGGGGTCGGTGGCGGTAGCCGTTGCGGTAGTTGGTGCGCTCTTCGGACCGGCGGCCCCATTCGGCGCCGCACACGGCGTCGGCATCCGCAGACAGCAGGGCGTTAATCACTGTCTGCAGCAGCTCGCGCATCAGATCCGGTGACGCGTCGGTCAGAGCTTGGCTCAACAGGCCGGCCGGGTCGACAATGTGGGGTGCGGTCATCGTGATGACTCCATTCGAGGATTCTGTGAGAGGTTGACTCGAAGGATCACACGGTGACCGCTTCCCTGCCCGACAGCCACACGCTGCCGGCCACGGTCCTGGTCACCGAGTTACACCACTCTATGGGGCACTACTGTGGGTGGCCCGCATCCGTCGGAGGAGTGGGCTCAGGACATCGACTTGCCGGGCCCGATCCGACGGCAGGTGCCGGGCCAGCGATGAGGCGCCGTGGTGCAGTCCGAATGCCAGAGTGGATACCAGATGTGCGGCGAGAGGCAATGATCCGAGCTGGGTCATGACTGCCTCCACGAGCCCGTCCTGGGCGTCGCGGCCCATGCGGATGCCCAGTGACGCGGTGGCCCGCAGGCGGGGATCGGCGTTGAGGGCGGCCCCCCATTCGGTGGTATCGGGATCGGCGGCCCAGACCGAGCCATACCGCGCGAACCCGGTCACCTTGCGTCCCAGCGGATCGACGGCGGCTTCCAGGGACTCTCGGCGCCTGACCAAGTCGGCGGCGGCCTGTGCCGCGTTCAGCACCTCGGTTGTGTCGTCGGCGGCCAGACCGGTGATCGCTCCGCGTAGGTGGAGGTTGACCGCGTCGGCATCTGCCTCGGAGCCGCCACGTACGTACGTCAACGGCGCGCGACCCAGACCGCCGGCCCGTCCGAGCCGGATCGCACCGGCGAGGGTCTCGAAGTCGCCGGCGTCCCCGGTGCTGAAACTCCAGGAGAACATGAGCCGCAACCGCACTGCGGCCTGGTTCGTAGGGGAGGCCCAGGCTGGGCCCCCGCTGTCGTCGAACGCCGCCACGACCGCGGCCACATAGTCGGTGTCGGCGGCCAGAACGTCGTCGTCTGTCGCCGAACCCGGCGCGACCTGCGGACACACCAGTCGGGAGATCTGGTGGCCGCCCTCCTGTTGCACGTGCGCCCAGTTATGGGAACGCCGCTGCAGATCGAGACCCTGTAGCGAACTCGCCGGTACCGTGATCACACCTCGCGCCCGGTCGACGACGGCTTCGTCACGTCGGGCGACGATCAGCACGATCCACGGACGGAGCCTCGCGCCGTGCGCCAACGTCGGCGAATACTGCCACGGCAGCGAGGGGTCAACGAAGTCGACGTGCACCATCTTGGTGGTTTCGGCTCCGGTGGAATCGGCCGCCGGCGCGCAGCGCAGGACGCTGCGCGGATCGATGGTGGCGATATCCCGGGCGCCGATGAGCGTGAACGCGGCGTTGCCGGTTGCCGGCGGATGCCCAGGCTCGCCGTCGTCGGTCAGCGACAGCGTGACCCGGCCCGTCAACCTGCCGTCCGTCAGCGTTTCGGAGCCGACCAGGTCGTAGATTCCGGACCGGCTCCAGCTCAGGAACCTGATCTTGTCAGCGGTCATCTCGAACTCCTTCGCTCACAGCGCCACCGCGACATCGGAGGCGGCAATCGCGACCCCGCCCGACCGTTGTGAGCACAGGCGTGCCTGAACCGACGAATCCTCGGTCGCCGAGACGACTCCGCCTGGGGCCAGGACGACGAACGTCTCGATGGAAACGCGGACCGCCCGATCCTGTGCGGCGACAGCGGGGGTGAAAGTGCTTTCCCACAGCGCCTCGACGAGTCCGGGTACGCCGTATCCCCGGAAAGTTCCCCCGGGGATCAGCAGTTTTCGCGGGAGCTTGACCACACGGATGTTCAGGTTCGAGTCCCTCGCGTCGCCCGAGGTCGCCACCGCCGGTGCGGTGAACGTGATGCCGCCGGGCAGTTGCTCGAAACCCGCGTTGTTCATCAGCTCCGAGCTGTCGCACGAGGAGAAGGACGCCGGGCTGAACCATTCGCGGGCGGATTCGAATACCGGTGCGGGCGTGCCCGGTACGGGGACAACCGACAATCGGTGTCCGGTTCCGGCGAGCGGAGCGTTCTCCAGCCGCTGGATGTCGACGCCCAGCGGTACCCGCCTCTGCGTCCATTTGAGTGTCCCGGAGGGGTAGAGCAGTGCCCGGTTCGCCGGCCGGGCGACATCGGTGCGCAGCCGCACTGCCCGGTCACCGCCGGAGGCCACGAGATTCTCCGGTTTCGGCAGTTCTCCGGCGATCGCGTCGATCACGCTGGGGATGGCCGTCACCGAATCGCCGTTGCGGGAGCCGAGAGTGAAAGTCGCGCTGCCACAGACACGAACGAGAAGAATCTTGACCGAGGCCCGGGCATGGATCACGAGCGGACCCGGCCCGGTGAGGCGACCGGACACGTCGACGCTCGCCAGACTCCTGCCGAAGACGCGGACCGCGAAACCGGCCGCGAACTCGACATCAAAGGTGAACGGCTTGAACGTTATCAGGGTATCGAAGTCGAAGTAGCCGTCCGCGCTCAACGGCCCGAGCCGCATGCCCGCCTGGACATGGGCGCCGGCCTGGAGTGTGTTCGGGGTGAAAGCGGTGTACATCTCCAATCGGAGAAAGGCGCCGACCGGGGCTTCGAGCGCCGCGCCTACGCGGGGCACGGCCGGCAGCGTGAGCGGACCAGGATCGAACCGCGGGTGAAATCCGCCGATGGTCAGGAGTACATACGGATCGGGGCCGTAGTACATGCGCAGCGCCATCCCTCCGGTGAGGCGGAAGATCTGTAACGCATGAGAATTGACGAGTTGCGCGTCCAGTGAGACCAGCTGTCGTTGCAGGTCGACCTCACCGACGAAGTCCATTCTGAGAAACAGCAGCGCGGCGTTCTCGTTCGCGCCGATGAGCACCCGCAGACTGCCGATGATGATGATCTTGGCCGGCCCGGGCAGCTCGATCAGGATTCCGGCATCCGCCCGGATGATGGGCTTTATCCAGCTGAGTTGAAAGGTGGGGCCGACGATGACGCGCCCCTGTGCGCTCGGAAAAAAGTGACTGAGATCGTCGAGGATGGTCGGCGCGTTCTTGACGGGGTCCTCGCAGAACAGTACGTTGCCGACCGCCCCGCCGGCGAGTCGCTCACGCATCAGATCGGTGTTCGCGGTCCGGTTGACGCCGATCAGTCCCCCCACCCCGGTCACTTCGAATCCGAAACCGATCTGAATGCCGGGGGCGAATCGGGCGCCGAGCACCGCCAGAAAACTCGGGATCCGGTCGACGCGGCCGATGATGAACAGTCCGGTGACCTCCACGGGCCCCAGGTCCGCGGCGATCGCGCCGAGCCACTCGTCGATCGGGGGCTCGTTCCGGTGCCGCAGGTATCCGCCTGCCGTCACGCCACCCAGGTCCAGACTCACCCGGGCGCCGGTCGGCGGGTGTGCCTGGACCTGCGGTAGCAGTCTGAGACGGCCGGATGAGAACTTTAGGGCAACAGTGGATTTCAGGACCATATGTTCGACGGTGACGGTTACGCCGGGTGGGCCGCCGGAGAAGTCGATCCCCATCTCGGCGCCGAGTTCGACGTCGAGGCGATTGTCGTGGCCCGTCCGGACATCGACGACGAGCACGATGTCGGTGCTCATGCCGGAGGAGTTCGTCGAATCAGTCATGGTGGCTCTCGCTTTCACGATCGTTCTCAGGTGCCACGGTGGTTGAGAACGAAAGAGGGTTCGCCCGATGCTGGCAATGTATATGCGGGACTGTATTGTTCGTCGATTGTCCTTATGTCGATCACGGTGCCCAGGATTCCGAGCATCGATCCGAAGTCGACGTGCGCGCGGACCCCGGCGTCGGCGGCCGTGTTCGGCGAGCCGAGGCCTGCCGTCAGCGAATAGCACTTCTCCGACGGGGCGGGGGTGCTGTTCAATGCGAGGGTGAGCCTGGCTCGTCCCGTGGTCACGGCAGCCGGGGAACGACCGAGATCCGGTAGGCCGTCGTAGAACAACCCGATATCGACGGAGACGTCGCCGTCCGGAGGTGTGGGCGGACTGCCGAACTCGAACACCCACCCGCAGGTCCCGTCGGCCTTGAGTGTCAATCCGAACATGCTGTCCTGCTGCGGAATCGAGACATCCAGTGCCTGGGTGATGTCGAGCAGCAGCCCGCGCTTGAGGGTGGGGTCGCTCTCGTCGCCGACAATCGCCAGGCCCAGTGTGGCAGCGGGAGCAGGGCCTTCGGGGGTGTAGGTCAGCGTCAGCGTTCGCACCCAGCCCGGCGGCTTCCTGGCACCGACCCTCATGTGGTCGTGATCGAGTTCGGCGATGCGCACGAGGAGAAATACCAGCAGCGACCACCAATCGGGATTGTCGGTGATCTGCTTCAGGCGTTCCTTCGCGGTGTCCGGGAGGTCCCGGACATCGTCGGTGAGCGTTCCGACCTGGTCGAAGAGATCCGTGAGCTGCCGGGAACCGTCGGCGCCCGCCTTCGTCGCGGCGTCCAGCAGCTGGGCGAATGCCGTCTGGAGATTGTCGGGGTTGATCGGTGGCATGACTTCACACTCCACCCGCCACCGGCCGGTCACGCGAGTAGAGAGCTACCTGTCTTCTCCTGCGGCGCTACCCGAACCGCCATCCGGTGACGGGGCTGGTCCGCGTACGCGTGACGGCCGGTGACGACACGAGCGCGAGATCGGTGAGGTGGTGTGGGACCGGCCGCGCCCGTTCACTAGCGTGGAGGCATGTCGTTTATCCGGACCAGCATCGCGAACGGAGTCGGCGAGATCATCCTCGACCGGCCCAAAGCCCTCAACGCACTCGATCAGAGCATGATCGACGAAATGTATCAGACCCTGCTCACCTGGGGTGACGACGATGCGATCGAGACGGTACTGGTCACCTCGGCCCATCCACGGGCGTTCTGCGCCGGAGGCGACATCCGGGCCATCCGGCAACACGCGCTCGACGGCGAACCCCAGGCCATCGAGGCATACTTCACCGCGGAGTACCGGCTCGACCAGTTGGTCGCCGAATACCCCAAACCGTATGTGGCGCTGATCGATGGCGCGGCGATGGGTGGGGGACTGGGCATCTCGGTGCATGGCGAGATCCGCGTCGTCACCGAGAACGCGTTGATCGCGATGCCCGAGACGGCGATCGGGTTCTTCCCGGACATCGGCGCCACCTACTTCCTGCCGCGCCTGCCCGACGGTGTGGGGCTGTGGCTCGGCCTGACCGGCGCCCGGTTGCGCGGCGCGGACGCCGTGGCCGTCGGTCTGGCCACCCACCACGTGAAGGCTGACGATCTGCCCGCGCTCGCCGGCGACATCCGCGCCGGCGTCAGCTTGGGTGAGGCGCTGCGACCCCGCTCGGCGCACGTCGAGTCCGAGCTGCCGCTACGCCGGATCGCCGAATACTTCAGCGACTCGAACGTCACCGCGCTGGTCGGCGGATTACAGGGCGCCGCAGAAGATCCCGCCGACGAGTGGGCGCGGGAGATGCTCGACCTACTCGCCCACGCCTCCCCGACGAGCCTGTGGGTCACCGCCGCGCTGATCGACGCGGGTAAGTCCTCTGACCTGGCCGAATGCCTGGACCGGGAACTGCGGGTAGGTGCTCGCGTCTGCGCCACCCCCGACTTCGTCGAAGGCGTCCGGGCGGTGCTCGTCGACAAAGATCGCAACCCGGCCTTCACCCCGTCTACGGTCGACGCCGTCGACCAGACCGAGATCCGTCGCCTCCTGGGCGAGTAGTCCGCTGCGGCGACCAAGCTCTGAACCGCTAACCAATCAGATAGCAGGACGCGCAGTGCCGATGCGGGTCGCCGACGTGGGATAGTCGATGACCGTACCGTACCCATCGTCTCGATTGCCGACGCGGGCACCCGGAACCCGGTGGCGGTCTTGCCGCCCAACTCGATCACAGTTCGGACATGCTACCCATTGGGGCGGAGGGCGTCGAGGTTGCTGTCAGTCCCGGAAAGCGGGTTCACCAGCAACCTCACATCAATCACATTTAGTCGGCTGCGGCGACCAGCGGGTCGAGGGTCAGTTCGGGGTGTTCTTTCTCGACGTACTGCAGCCGCCACTTGTCGCTGAACAGGGCGAGTAGGGCACCGTCGGTGCGGGTGAACACCTCGACGCCGCGCTGCCGGTTCAGTTCGGCGGCGCTGCTCTCGTCGGTGCGTCGGGCCAGCGAGTAGCCGAGTGGCTCGATCACGGTGTCGACGTTGAACTCGGATTTGAGCCGAGCGGTGACCACCTCGAACTGCATCGGTCCCACAGCGGCGAGCACCGGCGCCATGTCGCCGCGCAGGTCGTTGCGCAGCACCTGCACCACGCCTTCGCTGTCGAGCTGATCCATACCCTTGCGGAATTGCTTGTACTTGTCGGCGGTGGTGGCCCGCAGCGACGAGAAGTGTTCCGGCGCGAACGACGGGATCGGCGGGAACTGTACCTTCGGGCCGGTGAACAGTGAATCACCGGGAGCCAGTGTCATCGCGTTGACCAGGCCCACCACGTCGCCCGGGTAGGCGCGGTCGACGGTGGACCGGTCGCGGCCGAACACCGCCTGCGCGTATTTGGTGGCAAACGGTTTGCCCGTCTGCGCGTGGGTGACCACCATGCCGCGTTCGAATTCGCCGGACACGATGCGCATGAACGCGAGCCGGTCACGGTGGCTGGTGTCCATGCCCGCCTGCACCTTGAACACGACCGCGCTGAACGGGTCGGCCGGTTCGCGGACGTCGCCGTTCACCGATGCCCGCCCCGACGGTGCCGGGGCGAGTGCCACGAGCGCCTCCAGCAGCTGACGCACGCCGAAGTTGAGCATCGCCGAGGCGAAGATCATCGGCGAGGTCTGTCCGGCCAGGAACATCTCCTGGTCGTGGTCCTGGCCCATCTCCGAGAGCAGTTCGCTCTCCTCGAGTGCCGAACTCCACTCGTCGCCCTCGCGGACCGACGCGGCATCCGGGTCCAGGATCTCCTCGGGCGCGATCTTCGCCCCGCCCGCGGTGCGGGTGAACGCGATGTATTCTCCGGTGCGCCGGTCCAGGAGTCCGCGGAAGTCGCCGGCGATACCGACGGGCAGGAACAGGGGAGTGGGGATCAGGCCGATCCGGTCGGTGATTTCATCGATCAGCTCGAGCGGACTCTGGCCGGGCCGGTCCCACTTGTTGATGACGGTGATCACCGGGATGCCGCGGTGGCGGCACACCTGGAACAGTTTCAGCGTCTGCGGTTCCAGACCCTTGGCGGCGTCGATGAGCATCACCGCGGCGTCGACGGCGGTCAGCACCCGGTAGGTGTCCTCGGAGAAATCCGCGTGACCGGGCGTATCGACGAGGTTGATGACGAAAGTCGCGTCGGGGTCTGCGGGGGGAGCCGCGGGCGATCCCGAGGGACTGTAGTTGAACTGGAGCGCGGTGGAACTGACGGAGATGCCGCGGGCCTTCTCCATTTCCATCCAGTCCGACACGGTCGACTTGCGGCCGGCCTTGCCGTGAATGGCGCCGGCCTCGCTGATCATGCGTGCGTGCAGGGCCAGCGCCTCGGTCATCGTCGACTTACCGGCGTCGGGGTGGGAGATGATGGCGAAGGTCCGACGGCGGCGCACCTCGCCGGCCACCCGGGCGGATGCACCGCCCGATTGCCCTCCGCTGCCCGTCTGATCCTGAGTGCTTTGACCTTCGGTGCTCACCCGACGAGGTTACTTGCCCGCTTGTGACCTGGCCAAATCTGTTGTGGAACCACATCTGCGCCGGGCAGTCGTGGGGCCGCGGCTACGCTGCGTCCTGCGCGGGACCGGCCTCGTCGTCGACGTGGCCACGGTTGAGCCGGGTCACGTCGCCGTCGTAGTAGGCGAGCAGGCGTTTGTCGATGACGCGGCGCCACAGCGGCGGGATCAGCGCGCACGCGCCCATCGACACATAACCACCGGGCAACTGCGGGGTGGAATCGCCGAACGACCGCAGGGTCTGATACCGCCGACCGGCATGCGCGTGGTGATCGCTATGCCGCTGGACGTGGTAGAGCAGCGCGTTGCTCATCACGAAGTCGCTGTTCCAGCTGTGATGCGGCGCGACCCGGACGTACCTGCCGTCGGGGCGCTTCTCGCGCAGCAACCCGTAGTGCTCGATGTAGTTGGCGATCTCCAGGAAGGAGAAACCGAACACGGCCTGGATGATCAGGTACGGCAGGATCGACCAGCCGAACACCGCGATGAGCACGATGTACAGCAACGCCGACATCAGCCACGCGTTCAGGACATTGTTGCGCAGGCTCCAGACACTTTTGCCCTGCCGCCTGAGCCGTTTGCTCTCGATCTGCCAGCCGAGCTTGAACGTGCCGGATACGGTGCGGGGCCAGAACCGCCAGAACGACTCGCCGAAGCGGGCGCTGGCGGGGTCGTCGGGGGTGGCGACCCGGGTGTGGTGGCCGTAGTTGTGCTCGACGTAGAAATGGCCGTACCAGGTTTGGGCGAGTGCGATCTTCGACAGCCACTGCTCGTGGCTGGTGCGCTTGTGGCCGAGTTCGTGGGCGACGTTGATCGCCAGGCCGCCGACCACACCCACGGTGGTGGCCAGCGCGATGCGTTCGGGCACGCCCATCGGTGCGTACGCCCACAGGTAGCAGGCCAGGACCAGGCCCGCGTACTGCAACGGAATGTAGGGGAACAGGCACCACCGGTAGTAGCGCGAATTCTCCAGTTGCTTCATCACCTCGTCGGGCGGATTGGTCCGGTCGGGTCCGTAGAAACGGTCGAGGGACGGTATCAGGGCGATCACCAGCAGGCCCGCGGCCCAGAAGAGTCCCGGACCGAGCAGCGTGACCAGACCCCACGCGATGAACGGGGTCAGCGGAACGATCAGCCCCGAGAGCCACAACCCCTTGTGCGGGTCGCGCCATTGCTGCCGGTGGTCGACATCCTGCTCGCGGGTGGCGCGGTTGCGTATCCGCATCGGACGGACGCGTGACTTATCAGCGCGCATCCAGGTCCTCCCACGCCACAACACAATCTCGATACAAAGTGGAATCTCCCCCTGTCTACGTTCCATTCTGGCCGCTGACGGAACTGTGTCAAGGCGGCGTCCGGCCCGCTCCTCTGAACGGACGACAACGTAGTCGGGGATTGGGGGTGAGGTTGGCCGTGTCGAATCTGACTGCCGGGCTTGTCCTGGGACTTTCGCCGAATCCTGGGATTTTCGCCGAGATGTAACCCGGAGAATCATTCAGGTGCAATTTGTATCACACCGTGAAGAAGTGTGTTGCAACTACGTCGCGGTATGCCGGTGAGGCCCGGTCACACGCCCAGAACGCCTTGTGTGTAGTCGCTGAACATGGTGCGGGCATCATTCATCCGGTTGCGGGGCGAGTAGAAACTCACCGCCGCCGACCGCGTATTCGGACACGTCACCTGAAGCCGATACCGGCCGGCGGGAAGGTAGTTCTGCGGCCAGGCGAAGTGCCCTCGGCCATTCACCCGGGCAACTCTGCGCACCTTGGTCGATGCCGGTGCGGCGACCCGGACCCGGCACTCGCGGTTGCCCTTGGTGTCCAGATAGGACCGCCAACCGGTCCACTCCTGCGGACCGTTGTACAGCGAGATCCGTAGGACCGGTGCGCTCGCGGCACGCGCCGGCGCGATGCCGGCGATGCCGACCGAGCAGACCGTCGCGGCGACCAGAGTGACGATCGCCACCGACCGTGCCGGGTTGCGGCGTCCGCCGCTGCTGTTGTGCCGGCAATGTCTCGAGTACACGGCGTGGCCCTCCTCGGGAGACGAAACCTGACCGTATTCCAGCATGGACCCTTCAGGTGCCGGGGATCGAGCGATCGTCGAGACTGGTGACCTTCGGCGCGGGCGGCAATGTCACCACCTGCGCGGCATACGACAGGCCGGCGCCGAAGCCGAGCATCAGCGCGGTCTGGCCGCCCTTGGCCTTGCCGGTGGCGAGCATCTCCTCCATCGCCAGCGGGATCGACGCCGCCGAGGTGTTGCCGGTGAACTCGATGTCGCCTGCGACGGGGACGGTGTCGGGCAGGCCCAGGTTCTTCTTCATCAGATCATTGATGCGGGCGTTGGCCTGATGCGGAATGAATACCTCGATGTCCTCCGGGTGCATTCCGGCTAGGTCGAGGGCCCCCGAGAGCGCCTTGGGCAGGGTGATCGCGGCCCACCGGAAAACGCGTTGTCCTTCCATTGTGAGGAACATCCGCGGCTTGTCCTTGATCTCCGGGTTGATGAAGTCGGGAATGTTGATGGTCTGTCCGATGGCCGAGGCGTTCTCGCCGTCGCTGCCCCACACGGTGGGGGAGATGCCGTTCTCCGCCGCGGGCCCGATGACCACGGCACCCGCACCGTCGCCGAACAGGAAGGCCGTCGAGCGCGAGGTGACATCCAGGCTCAGTGACATCGTTTCCGCGCCGATGAGCAGCACATTGGTGGCGCTGCCCGCGTTGATCAGCGCACTCGCGACCGACACTCCGTAGCAGAAGCCGCCGCAACCGGACACGAGGTCGAAGGCGGGAACCCCGTTGATGCCGAGGTCGTAGGCGACCGACGGGGCGCCGTGCGGGGTGATCGTGGGCCAGGTGCTTGTCGCCAGGATCACGCAATCGATCTTCGACCGGTCAATACCACTGTTGACGATGGCGCGTTCACCGGCGCTGACCGACATCGTCCGGTTGGTCTCGTCGCCGCTGATCCAGCGCCGCGCGCGGATACCGCTGCGCTCGTAGATCCACTCGTCAGTCGAGTCGAGGGTCTGGCAGAGTTCGTCGTTGGTGATCAGACGCCGGGGGCGATACGCTCCCACGCCCAGCATCGCGACATTCTGCTGTCCTATTGTGGTTACGATCTGTGCCACGACTACCTCCTGGCTGCTGTCCGCGTCGCTGCGGCTCGTCAATATAGGATTCTATGCCCGCAGAGCCCTGTCGCCGGTTCGTTCCGGGCCGAAGCACTTTCGTCTTCGGTCGTGGTGATTGTCACCACGCGTGCACGGTGTTCTGCGCAGTTTCGAGGCCACCGGCGGCCAGCAGTTCGACGGCATCGACACCGTGGGCGATCAGTAGCTCGACATCGGCCCGGGCTGCGGCCGGAAACGGTTTGAGAACGTAGTCGGCGGGGTCCTGGCGCCCTGGCGGACGGCCGATGCCCAGGCGCACGCGCAGATAGTCACGGGTCCCAAGGGTCTGGCTGATCGATCGGAGGCCGTTGTGTCCGCCCTCGCCGCCTCCGCGTTTGAGCCGCACGACCCCGAAATCGATGTCGAGTTCGTCGTGCACCACGATCAGATCGTCGGGTGCCACGGAGTAGAACTTGGCCAGCGGACCCACCTGCCGGCCCGTGGTGTTCATGAAGGTGGTCGGCCGTGCGATGAGGACCGACTCCCCGGCGAGGCGGGCGGTGGCCACCTGTGCACCCGACTTCTTGTGCACCTTCCACCGCTCACCCGCCGAGGCGGCCAGGGCGTCGACGACCATCGCGCCGACATTGTGCCTGGTCTTCTCGTATTGGGGGCCTGGATTACCCAGGCCGACAATGAGTTTCACTCCGATGGTGAGTCTTACTCGGCCGCTTCGTCGGCGTTGTCGGCGTCGTCGTCGGCGGCCTGCGGGGCTTCGTTGACGGCCACGACCAGCAGTTCGGGATCGCTGGTGAGGGTCACGCCCTCGGGCAGAGTCACGTCGCCGGCGTGGATCGCGGTACCGGCGGCCACACCCTCGATGCTGACGACGATGTGCTCGGGGATCGACAGTGCGTCGGCCTCGACCTCGATGACGCTGGCGTCCTGGACAACCAGCGAGCCGGGTGCGGCGTCGCCCTCGATCGCGACGGTGACCTCGACGGTGACCTTCTCGCCGCGCTTGATCACCAGGAGATCGACGTGCTCGATGTAGCTGCGGATCGGATGTACGTCGACCTGCTTGGTCAGCGCGAGCTGGCTCGTGCCCTCGATGTCGAGGTCGATGACGGCGTTGGTGCCGTTGGCGCGCAGGATGGCGGCGAATTCACGGGCCGGCAGGTTCAGGTGCACCGGATCGGTGCCGTGGCCGTAGAGCACGGCGGGGACGTTGCCCGCGCGGCGGGCGGCGCCCTTACCCTTCTCGGAACGGTTGGTCACCGCGAGCGTGGTGGTGGACGACATGATGTTCTCCTCTTGATCGGTTTTGCCGCGTGAGTGGTGAGCACCGCAGACGGCGCACGCACCACGACGACACCGGGATGCACAGGGAGGCATCGCCCAGGAGAGTCGCGATGGTCGCGCCGATAACGGTGATCAGGTCACCCTCGCCGAGACAACGCCGCCGATTCTAGGGCACGTCGGGGCGATAAGTCACATCGGCGACCGGTGGCACCCGATTCGCCCCGACGTGATCACTTACGGAAGCAGACGGTTTCGTCGCGCGATCACCACGGCCTCCACCCTGTTCGAGGCGCCCAGCTTATGCAGCACGGCCTTCATGTAGCCCTTGGTGGTGTGCAGGCCGATCCCCAGCGATTGCGCGATCCGGGCGTTCGAGAAGCCCAGTGCGGCCAGTGCCAGTACGTCCTGTTCACGCGCGGTCAACTCGCCGACCTGGCCGGTGGGGCCGGTGTCGCCGAGCAGTTCGTCGGTGATGCGGGTGATCGCGGACGCGAGGCCATGGTCGTCGACGGTCCGGGTCAACTCCCGCAACTGGGCATAGGCGGCGGCGACCCGTTCGCGCAGGCCGTCACCGCCGACGTCATCGAGCCCCGCGGCGTGTGCGGCGACGATCTGCTGTTCGAGCTGGCGCGCCTCGCCGGAGATGGCGTCGAGGGTGCGGTCGCCGATCGGGGTGACAGAGCGCAGCGCGGCGTAGATCACCGCCACCGGCACGCGGTCGACGATCACCGGCGCGGCCACCATCGTGTGCACGTTCTCGGCGGCGATCACCGGGTTGTAGCGGTGGGTGATATGCGGGCTCACCAGGTAATCGTCGACCACCAGCGGGCGATTCAGTGTGAGTACCTTGCCGCCGAGTCCGTGGCCGAAGTCGACCGAGACGCCGTTGATCACCCCGGCGGTGTTTCCGGAGAACAGGTCCAGCCGGAGCGCGCGGTTGCGCTGGACGAGCGCGCCGATCGCCAGCGGCACGCCGCTGACCGTGCGGAGCCGGTGCAGTGAACTGTTGACGCGGGCCGCCAGACTCGGATCGGGGATGGGAGCCGCGGTGTTCATCGGTAGCTCATCACCTCCATTCACGCACCGCCGATGGTGCCGCCCCGGTACCCCTCTTCGGAGGGTGTTGTCGACATCGTCCTTATCGCAGAATAGCCGAGAAATGTGACCTGGCTTACCTCTGGGAGAGACCATGACCAACACCGTTCCGTCCACCGTGGACACGGCCGTCGCCTACTGGCTCGCGCGGTACGGCGCCGCCGACGCCGACGCCGCGCACCTGCTGGTCGACCGCCACGACCCCACGGCGGCCGCCTTCATCTCCGTCGCGCTCGACGAGGCCGGCGCACTGGTGACCACACCGATCACCTACGGCGAACTCGCGGACGACTCGCGCCGGCTGGCCACCGCGCTCGCCGGACTCGGCGTCGGCACCGGCACCCGCGTCGGTGTGCTGATGGGCAAGCGGGCCGAGCTGGTGGTGACGCTCCTGGCGCTGGCCCGGCTCGGCGCGGTGTACATTCCGCTGTTCACCGCGTTCGCCACACCAGCCATCGAGATGCGGCTGCGCGGCGGTGGCGCGAGCATCGTGGTCACCGAGACCGGCCAGGCCGACAAGCTCACCCCGATCGACGGGCTCACCACGATCGTCGCCGGCGACACCGGTGTCCTCGGCTTCGACACCCTCGTCGCCGGCAGCGAACCCCTCGCGGAGTCGGTCGCGGTCGGCGGTGACGGACACCTGATCCTGTTGTTCACCAGCGGCACCACCGGAACCCCCAAGGGCGTGCCGGTTCCGATGCGCGCACTCGCCTCGTTCCGGACGTACATGCGCTACGGCCTCGACGTCCGCGACGACGACGTCTTCTGGAACGCGGCCGACCCGGGCTGGGCGTACGGCCTGTACTACGGCATCCTCGGCCCGCTGGTGATCGGCCGGCCCAACATACTTCTGCAGGCGGGATTCTCTCCGGAGATCACGGCGAAGGTGTTCGCCGAACTGGGCGTCACCAACTTCGCGGCGGCACCGACGGTGTATCGCTCGCTGAGCAAGACACCCGCCGTCGACGGCTTCGGTCTGCGGCGGGCGTCCTCGGCCGGGGAGCCGCTCACCCCGGATGTGATCGGCTGGGCGCGCACCGCGCTCGGTACCGAGGTGCGCGACCACTACGGGCAGACCGAACACGGCATGTTCATCAACAACCACTGGGCCGACGAACTGCGCGCACCGCTGATCCCCGGGTCGATGGGGTGGCCGATGCCCGGCTTCGCCACCGGCATCGTGCGTGAGCAGATCGCCATCGACGTCCCCGCCAGTCCCGCGTTCTGGTTCCCCGGCTACCTCGACGCGCCGGAGAAGACCGCCGCCCGCTACACCGACGACGGACGCTGGTACCTGACCGGCGACACCGGCCGCGTCGACGAGGACGGCAACTTCTACTTCTCCGCCCGCGATGACGACGTGATCATCATGGCCGGCTATCGGATCGGGCCCTTCGACGTGGAAAGCGTGCTCATCACCCATCCGTCGGTGATCGACGTCGCCGTCGTCGGGCGTCCCGACGAGCTCCGCGGCGAGGTTCTGGAGGCGTTCGTGGTGCTCGCCGAGGGGCTGACCGGTGACGACGCCCTCGAGACCGAGTTGCAGCAACTGGTCAAGACCGGTTTCGCCGCACACGCCTACCCGCGCACCGTGCACTTCGTGGAATCGTTGCCCAAGACGCCGTCGGGCAAGATCCAGCGGTTCCTCCTGCGTCGCCGCGAATGAGTCCGAATCGGGCGCGGTGGCCGGCCGCCGCGGACGCCGGTCACCGCGTGCGTGTCGTTCCGATGAACGCTTCCCGCGGTGTCACCGTGACCGGACCCCATGTGGTCCGTACTATGTGCGCTCATGACCTACCAACCACCCGAGCCCGACAAGAACGCCCAGTTCGGGCTGCCGCCGCAGCACTACGGGCAGCCTGCCGGACAGTTCGGTGCCCAGCCGACGCCCGGGATGCCGGGGATGTCGGGGATGTCGGGGCAGTTCTACGTCAACCAGATGGGCTACGAGCAGGGGCCGGTCAGTTTCGCCCAGCTCCAGCAGATGGCGATCTCCGGGCAGGTGCGCGGCGACACCCTGATCCGGTCGGCCGAGAGCCCGCACCCGTTTCCCGCGAAGCAGGTTCCGGGCCTGTTCTCCACCTCCGAGTGGCTCACCACGCTGCTGCTGTCGGTGTTCCTCGGCAGTCTCGGCGTCGACCGTTTCTATGTGGGTCAGACCGGCCTGGGCATCCTGAAGCTGATCACCTGCGGCGGCTTCTACGTGTGGTGGCTGATCGACATCGTGCTGATCGCCACCCGCAATTTCCGCGACAGCTCCGGCCGGCCGCTGGCCTGAACCCGGTGACCCGGTGTCCACATCCAACGCTGTGTCCGGCTCGCTGAACCGGGTGGCGACCGCCGAATGGGTGGCCGCCGCAGGGGTGGCCGCCCTCGGCGTCGCCGCGGTGGTGTCACCGGCGCACATCGAGGACGGGCCCATCCTTTGCCCGTTCCGGATGATGACCGGGCTGTCTTGTCCGGGTTGCGGATTGACCCGATCGTGGGTGTATGCGGTACACGGCGACTGGGCTGCGGCGTTCGGCGCCAACGTCTTCGGACCCCTGCTCATCGCCGCCGTCGTGATTCTGGCGGTGGTGGCGGGGGTGCGCCGGGTCCGTCGCCGCCCCCCGCCCGCGATCGAGACCATCGTCCGGCATCGCCTGACCCGCGTGGTTCTGGTGATATGGCTGGCCTATGCGGTGATCCGGTTGATCGGCGAGATCTGACATCGACAGCAAACCTCGGCGACGGCTGCGGCACACTGAGTCAATGACCTCTCAGACACCTGTCGATCTCGCCACCCACTTCCTTGACGCACTCGCCCGCTCCGATATCGCGACCGCTATGGCCGATCTGGACGATGACATCGTCTACACCAACGTCTCACTGCCCACGATCCGGGGGAAGCGCAAGGTGACCAGGGGCTTTGCCGGCATGCCGAAGTACCGGATCGGATTCGACTACCGCATGGTGAATGTGTCCGCCGAGGGATCGGTGGTGTTGACCGAACGCGTCGACGAACTGCGGTTAGGCCCTCTGACCATCCGTTTCTGGGTATGGGGGCGTTTCGAGACCTCTGAAGGCAGGATCACCGTGTGGCGCGACTACTTCGACTACTTCGACTGCCTGAAGGGCACCCTGCGTGGCGTCGCCGCGCTGCTGGTGCCGGCCGTGCAACGACCATTTCCCGCGAGGGTCGCGGTCTGAGTCGCCGGACGGCTGTCGGCGCGGTTGGTCGGCCTCAGATGATCTCGTCGAGCTTGTCGATCGGCCGGGTCAGCCGGGTTCCCTTGGCTGTCACAACGAACGGTCGCTCCACCAGGATCGGGTGCTCGAGCATCGCCTCGAGGATCTCCTCGTCGGATGCGCTCCCCAGATCCAGTTCCTTGTACAGCGTTTCACGTTTGCGTACGGCCTGGGCCGGGGTGAGTCCGGCATCGGCCAGCAAACCGGTGAGCTGCTCACGCGTGTACGGGGTGTCGAGATACGTGACGACCGTCGGCTCGATTCCCGCCTCCCGCAGATGGGCGAGCGCCTTGCGCGAGGTCGAGCACTTCGGGTTGTGATAGATCGTCGCGTCCATGACGTCCACGGTAGGTCATTCGGTTGGTGCAATCGCAGCCGATTCGGGTACCCGATGCCGGGTTCCGCCCGATCATGGCGGGTATGGCCGAACTCACCCGAGTACTGCGACGCCCCCGGACGCGGGCCGTGGTGCTGGTGGCCGCACTCATCGCGTGCGCGATGCTGTCGCTGGCCGTCGGTACCTCCCCGGCATGTGCGTGCAGTTGCGCGCCGCGCACCGCCGAACAGATCGCCGACCGGGCCGGGGCGATCATCGTCGGCACCCCCGTCTCGGTGACGGAGGACGCGACGGGCTCGCGCAGCGTGGTGCGGGTGCAACGAAGTTACAAGAGGCGATTGCCCGACACCATCACCGTCGTCAGCGCGTCACCGGCGGGTGCGTGCGGAATCACCCTGACCAAGGGGCGGACGCGGACCATCGTGCTCGGATGGCCCGGTGGCGGTGTCACCACCGGGGATGGTGAGTGGGGTGCGTCGCTGTGCGACAACCTGAACTCCGACGCCTCGTCGGTCATCGCTCATGCGGGTCCGGTGTTCTCACCGGTGGCAACCGGCCCCACCCGGACTTCCGGCGAGTCCGGCACGGGCGGTGGCAACCGGGGTCACATCGGGATCGCCGTGGCCGCCGGAGCCGGGATCCTGCTCGCCGGTGGCACCGCCCTGATGGTGAAACGGCGCCCCGGCTGAGCCCGGACCGCTAGGCGCTGCCGTTGAACAGACTGGTCACCGAGCCGTTCTCGAACACTTCCTGGATCGTCTGCGCGAGCAGCGGAGCGATCGACAGAACGGTCAGATTCTCGAACCGCTTGTCCTCGGGGATCGGCAGCGTATCGGTGGCGATGACCTCCTTGGCGCCGCAGGTGGCCAGGCGTTCGGCCGCCGGATCGGAGAACACGCCGTGTGTGGTGGCGATGATGACATCGCCCGCACCGGCCTCCTTGAGCACTCGCACCGCCCCGGCGATGGTGCCGCCGGTATCGATCATGTCGTCGATCAGGACACAGGTCTTGCCGGCGACGTCACCGACGACACGGTTGGACTTGATCTGGTTGGGCACGTCGGGGTCGCGGGTCTTGTGCACGAACGCCATCGGTGCGCCGTCGAGCGCGTCGGCCCACTTCTCGCCCACCTTGACGCGGCCCGCGTCGGGAGAGACGACGCACACGTTCTCGGTGCCGTAGTTCTTGCGCACGTATTCGGCGAGCTGGCCGAGGGCGTGCATGTGGTCGACCGGACCGTCGAAAAAGCCCTGGATCTGGTCGGTGTGCAGGTCGACGGTGATGATGCGGTCGGCGCCCGCGGTCTGCAGCAGGTCGGCGATGAGGCGCGCGGAGATCGGTTCGCGGCCGCGGTGCTTCTTGTCCTGGCGGGCGTACGGGTAGAACGGCAGGATCACACTGATGCGTTTGGCCGATCCGCGTTTGAGGGCGTCGATCATGATCAGCGCCTCCATCACCCACTGGTTGAGCGGGTTCGGGCAGCTCTGCAGCACGAAGGCATCCGACCCGCGCACCGACTCCTCGAACCGCACGAAGATCTCGCCGTTGGCGAAGTCCGTCGCGGTCTGGGGGGTGATCTTCACACCGAGCTCGTCGGAGACGGCCTGTGCGAGTTCGGGGTGGGCACGGCCAGAGAACAGCATCAGGTTCTTCTGGTTGTCAGTCGTCCAGGACATGAAATCTCTTCTACTCGGGGCTGGCGGGTGAGTCGTGGTGTTCAGTTGTCAAGGCCCGCGGCCTTGTGGGTGTTCGCATTACCGTCGGCGTCCGCATCGCCGTCGGCGTCCGCGTTGCCGTCGGTGTGCGCACCGTGCCGGGCGTCGAGCGCGGCCAGCGCCGCCGCCGTGCCCGGCCGTTTGCGCGGCACCCAATCCTCGATGATCCGCTGTGACCCAGCCGACACCGCAAGCGCCCCCGGTGGAACGTCCTCCCGCAGCACCGTCCCGGCTCCCGTGTAGGCGCCGTCACCGACCTGAACAGGGGCGACAAACATATTGTCAGATCCTGTACGGCAGTGGGAGCCGATCACCGTTTTGTGTTTGTTCACTCCGTCGTAGTTAACGAACACACTCGAGGCGCCGATGTTGGTGTGCTCGCCGATCTCGGCGTCACCCACGTACGTCAGATGCGGAACCTTGGTGTGATCGCCGATCCGCGCGTTCTTGGTCTCCACGAAGGTGCCGATCTTGCCCGAGGTACCCAGACGGGTACCCGGACGCAGGTAGGCGAACGGTCCTACGGTGGCGCCGTCCCCGATCTGCGCGTCGGTGCCGTGGGTGCGGATCACCTGCGCACCAACCCCGATCGTGACATCGGTGAGGGTGCTGTCGGGGCCGACGACGGCACCCCCGGCGATCGTGGTGTGCCCGCGCAGTTGGGTACCGGGTTCGATGGTGACATCGGCTTCGATGGTGACCTCGACGTCGATCCAGGTGGTGGCCGGGTCGACGACGGTGACCCCCGCGAGTTGATGGCCGCGCACGATCCGCCGGTTGAGCTCGGCCGCCAGATCGGACAGCTGCGCCCGATCGTTGCAGCCTGCCACCAGGTACGGGTCGTCGACGATGTGCGCGCGGACGGTGCGCCCGGCCTTGCGGGCGATCTCGATGACGTCGGTCAGGTAGAACTCGCCCTGGGCGTTGTCGGTGGACACCTGAGCCAGGGCGTCGCGCAGCAGGGCGGCGTCGAAGGCATACACACCGGCGTTGACCTCGGTGATCGCCCGCTGGTCGGCGGTGGCGTCCTTGTGCTCGACGATCGCCTCCGCCGCGCCGGCAGGTGAGCGCACGATGCGCCCGTAGCCGGTGGGATCGTCGGCGACGAAACTGGTGAGGGTGACCGCGGCACCACCGTCGGCGGTGTGGGCGTCGATGATGGCGCGCAGCGTGTCGGCGTCGAGCAGCGGCACGTCGGCGGCGGTGACGACGACGGTGCCGGTGAAGTCGGCGGGCAGCCGGTCCAGACCCACGCGGGCGGCGTCGCCGGTGCCGCGCGGTTCGGGCTGGTCGGCGATGGCGACCGATACGCCCAGTTGCCCGGCGATCTCGCCGATCGCCGCGCTGACCAGTTCACGTTCGTGGCTGACGACGGCTACCAGGTGCTGCGGGTCCAGACCGGCGGCACCGTGCAGGGCATGGCCGACGAGACTGCGCCCAGCCAGGG
The DNA here is from genome assembly GCF_025273675.1 of Gordonia pseudamarae. Lineage (NCBI taxonomy): Bacteria > Bacillati > Actinomycetota > Actinomycetes > Mycobacteriales > Gordoniaceae > Gordonia > Gordonia pseudamarae. The sequence goes on from NZ_CP045809.1 coordinate 1,409,517, forward strand.
TGTGCAGGATCTTCGGGGTCGTCGACTTCATCCGGGTGCCCGCGCCTGCCGCGAGGACAACCACAGCGATGTCGGTCATGAGATTTCTCCGCTCGTCCCGGGCACGGCGGCCCGCCTGTGAGTACCAAGCCCAAAGCCGGTGGCCAGGATAGGTGCCCGCACCTGATAAAACCAATGTGACGGGGCGTACAACTCATGATCACCAAACGGAGGTAGCTGTAGTGAGCACACAGAAGGTTGCGATTGTCACCGGATCGGCACGCGGGATCGGCGCGGCGGTCGCGCGGAGGCTGGCGAGTGACGGGCTGGCGGTTGCCGTGCTCGACCTCAATGCCGACTCGTGCGCCGACACCGTGAAGTCGATCACCGACGCCGGTGGCAAGGCGATCGCGGTGGGTGCCGACGTATCCGACGCCGACTCGGTGGCCGCGGCCGTCGACAAGGTTGTCGCCGAACTGGGCGCCCCCACCGTCCTGATCAACAACGCCGGCATCATCCGCGACAACATGCTGTTCAAGATGAGCGTCGACGACTGGGACGCGGTCATGGCGGTTCACCTGCGCGGTGCGTTCAACATGTCCAAGGCCTGCCAGAAGCACATGGTCGACGCCGGCTGGGGCCGCATCGTCAACCTGTCGAGCACCTCGGCGCTCGGTAACCGCGGCCAGGCCAACTACTCGGCCGCCAAGGCCGGCATGCAGGGCTTCACCAAGACCCTCGCCATCGAACTCGGCAAGTTCGGCATCACCGCCAATGCCATCGCCCCCGGCTTCATCGCCACCGAGATGACCGCCGCCACCGCCGCCCGCATGGGGGTGGAGTTCGAGGACTTCAAGAAGGCCAGCGCGGCGGCCATCCCGGTCGCGCGCGTCGGCGAGCCCGAGGACATCGCGCACACCGCGTCGTTCTTCGCCAGCGAAGGCGCCGGTTTCGTGTCGGGCCAGGTCATCTACGTCGCCGGTGGCCCGAAGGACTGACCGCCCGGTCTCCCGCCCATCCGATCGGCACGCGCTCACCGAATACCGTGAGCGCCTGCCGAGAGGGTGAGCGGGAATCGAGTTGCGGCGCGGGCGAGGTGCTGTGGCACAATCGTCAGCGCAGTGATCCCCCATGGTGTAATCGGCAACACTTCTGATTTTGGTTCAGGCATTCTAGGTTCGAGTCCTGGTGGGGGAGCAACCATATAAGACCAGGTAAACGCTGGTTTCTGCGGAAGCTCACCAACCGTCATGTCGATAGCGTGCCGATAGCGCAGCCGGACCACGCGGTCGGTCTGATGATGCGGCGTGCTCGTCAGCGATCGGGCAGGTTGAGCTCGATGCCGTCGCCGGCCCAAGGGCTGTGCGCCAGGTCGAGTGTGGCTGCGGGGTAACTCATCCGCGATGTCATGTTCTGGATGAGCTCACGCGCGTAGGGGTGGCATGTCATCGCACCCTGTGCGGCGGCGAAGCACTGAGCATCGGCGTAGGTAACTTCGGCGCCGTCCCTGAGTACCCAGTTCACGCTGATCGATGCGGTGATCAGCCACTTGACTCCGTTGCCGTCTGGGCCGTCGTCGGTGTCATCATCGGTGGCCCAGGCGCGGTACTTGGAGGTAGTCACCAGTCGTCGTCCGTCAACGACTCCGTTCACGCCCACCTCCGTGAGGAGAGTCAGGTTGCCGCCGGAAACCGGTCGGCGCGCTTCGCAGTTCAAACTGACCAGGTGAATGTCGGCCAGGCTTTCTACCGAAATCAGTACGCGCTGGTTTGCGGCCGCGCCTTCCTCGGCAGAAATGTGCACCTTCATCCGGCGACGGCCTCGGGAGAGGTGGACGTACTTACGAGCCGCACCGGCGAGGTCCGATAGGTGACGGCATCGGGAACAGGCACCTGTTGACGCCGGCGAGCTGTGATGTCGTCGTTCGGGATCTCATCGTGCCGGGTGAGTGGCCTCGTCACGATCTTCGCTTCGAGGCCGAGTTCATGCAGCATCGCTGCGAACGACCGGATGGTGAGATTCCGGCGACCACTGAGGCGCTGGCCGATCTCGCTCTTGGTAACGCCAAGTCGGCTGGCGAGGTTCGTTTTGGTTGTGCCGGAACGCTCCAAGGCCTCGTAGACGGTTTCTGTCGCCTCCAGAATGAGCCGTTCCTCGCTGAGTAGCCGCTCGCTCTCGGGCGTGGCCTTGAACCAGTCAGCCATTCTCGTTCTCCTGTTCCTCTCGCTCACACACGTCGCGGTAGTCCTCGCGGGTGCGTTGGGCGTGCTTCTTCACTGCTTTCGGCTTCGGTTTGCGCGTCCCGTGGGATGCGACGAACCGATGGGCCTCTTCGACGCCGAAGAGCCGATGCCCGTTTCGCGTCTTGATCTCGTGGACCCGGATATCGACACCTGACTCCTCGATGATCCGCATCTCTTCAGGGCTGCGCAGGTAGCCGATCTGGGTGTATCGCTCGAACCGCGCCATGAACTGAGCCTGGTCCGCCGCGTTCAGTCCTGCCAGGTAGTCGTGCGCCTCGCACACGCCGTTGGTGTCGACTATGCCGACGATGGTCTTGACCGGCCCACTGTGGATCTCCTTGAAAAGCTGTGTAGTTTTAACTTCACTCCTCCTCCAGGATAGGTGACCTGTCAACTGCTGATCGACGGGCATCTGGGGTGGGTGCTGCACAGCCTGTACCAAGGCCGAACGCATCGGGACATGGCAGACCGGTAGATCTCGATCCGCGCCTCGCAGCCGTGGCTGGTGCGCGCACTGTCGCTGGCGATGGGCACGAGCTCACAGCCGGCGAGTTTCCCCATCCCGCGATCGTAGATCGAGGTAGTGATAAATCCCGGGGCGACGGCGTGACCTGACCTCTGGCCTGGTTTCCGTTCTCGGCCAATGACTTCCGGTGGCAGTGTGTGGGCGCTGATGGAAGCGATCGGCCGGACGGCCGACGGCGGTATGAATGACGCCCTGCCGACTGTCGCATGGATTCTGGTGACGTTTGTCGGCCCGTTCTTCACGATGGGCCAGGCGGCCTGGGATTTCAGTCGTTCCGGTGTCGTCCGGTACTGAATCGGGGCGGGCCGGTCAGCGTTCCAGCCGCCGCCCGGCAGGTCCCGGTCCGTCGATCAGGGCCGCCGCGTCGTCGACGGCGAGGTGGCCGTACCACGTCGATTCCGGGTTGACGATGGCGAGAGGGCCGAGGTTGCAGGGGCTCAGACAGCCGGTGCCGGTCACCTTGGTGCCGGAGCCGGGGGCGTCCGGCCCGGCGGCCCGCGCTGCCTTCGACAGGGCGGTGAGTTCGCGGTGCAGCGGCCCGGCGCCGTAGGCCATGCACCGAGGTCCCTTGCACACCAGCACATGTCGGTCGTGCTGCTCGATCACTGACCAGGCCGGGGACCGGTAGGACGCCGGTGACGCCCGGATGTCGCTGCGCGGGGTGGTCCCGATCGCCGATGCGAGGTGGTCGGCGAGTGCGTCGAGAATGTCCGGCTCGGCGATCCGCACGTGCACGTCCGCGTCCGGCCGGGTCTCCCGCCAGTTGGCGACGGCGCGCTGAGTCCAGGTGGTCAGGTATTTGTCGCGCGGAACCGCCACGGGAAGCAGGGTGATCGACGCCAGGCCGTCGCGGGCCGCCCGGTCGAGCTCCTCATGGATCGTCGGGGTCTCGATATCGAGGTAGGCGACTCCGATATCCCGGTCGCTCGATTCCCGGATCCGGTCCACGAGTGCGTCGGCCGATCGCCGGTCCAGCCCGCTCACGGTCGGGCGCAACACGATCACGACGCGGTCGTCGCCGGTGCCATCGCCGCTGTCATCGGTCATGAACACGCCCGATGGTGCGGTGGCATTGCATGCTGTCACCGGCGGCACGGTGGTCAGCGTAACTGCGGCGAGCAGCACACCTGCCGACAGCGTTGCGATGCTTCATGGGCGGCGGCCTTCTTCCGGGGGTGGGGAGTCGAACACGAGGTGGGCTCGACCGGTGGAGGGGTCGACGAGTCGGCAGGCGTGGACGCCGAACACCTCGTCGACGATGCTCGTGCTGAGCGCGAGGTCGCCGGGTCCGGCCGCCCGCACTCGTCCGTCGTGCAGAACGACAAGCGAATCACAATGGTGCGCTGCGAGATCCAGGTCATGCAGCGAGACCAGGATGGTGGTGCCCAGGGTCGGCAGCAGGTTCAGTAGGCCGATCTGGTGCCGGATGTCGAGGTGATTGGTCGGTTCGTCCAGCACCAGGAGACCGCAGTGCTGCGCCAGTCCCCGGGCCAGTGCGACGCGGCGCCGCTCCCCGCCGGACAATCGCTCGACGGGTGTGTCCCGGTACGCCGCCATGTCGACCATGTTCAGTGCCCGCATCACCGCACGGCGGTCGTCGGCCCGGCCCATGCTCCACGGCTGCGAATACGGCAGCCTGCCCAGCGCCACGTATTCGTGCACGAGCAGGTCCGGCGGCAGATCGACTTCCTGCCCGACGAAGGCGATCAGGCGGGCGCGTTCGCGTGCGCGCAGGGTGTCGGCGCGACGCCCGGCGATCTCCACGGTGCCCGATCGCATCGGCTGCAAGCCGACCACGGTGCGCATGAGGGTCGATTTGCCGGAACCGTTCGGGCCGACGATCCCGACGATCGACCCGGCCGGAACATCGAGTTCGACATCGTCGAGAATCCGGCGGCCATCGATCCGGACTTCGATTCCCTTCGCGCTCAGTGCGATCGGTGAGCTACTCATGCGTCCGCCCCGAATCGGTAGCGGCGACCGCCCAGAATGAACAGGAACAGCGGTGCGTGCGGCGGTGCCGACCGGTCGGTCGTGCTGCGCGCAACATCGGTCGTCATTCCCTTCGCACCCATCTCTCGTGGTGTGGCTAGGCGTCGAGGCCGGTGTCTGGCTGGTTCGGACTACCCGAACGTCACAGTGGCGGGACCGCGCCGGATTCGCACCGGCTTCCCAGGGGGTTCTCGACTTGAGAGATGAGACTACGACAAGGTGGAATCGGCCGGGTGGCACGGCCATGTCGTCGTACCTCACCACTCGACGGGAGCTGACCGGGTCTCACCGGCGGTGATTTGCCGTGACGTGGGAGACATACCCTAGTGTGGAGCCCATGGCTGTGAGTCGACCGACGAAGTCCGACGCCGCCGTGCGGGTGCCGCGTGCGCGGATGACGGCCGCACAACGCCGCGCCCAACTGATCGAGGTGGCGCGCGGGCTCTTCGCCGAACGCGGCTTCGAAGGCACCTCCATCGAGGAGATCGCTCAGCGTGCCAACGTCTCCAAACCCATCGTCTACGAGCACTTCGGAGGCAAGGAGGGCCTATACGCGGTCGTGGTCGACCGCGAGATGGAAACGCTACTGGAGATGGTCACCTCGTCGTTGTCGCGAACGAGCTCTTTCCAGCGCATTCAGCAGGTGGCGCTTGCGCTGCTCACCTACATGGAAGAACGCACCGACGGCTTCCGTATCCTGGTGCGCGGCGACAGCACCGCCACCGGTGGATTCTCCAGTCTGCTCAACGACGCGATCAGCCAGGTCGAACACATTCTCGCAAGTGAGTTCGAGCGGCGCGACTTCGATCCCGCTCTGGCCCCGATGTACGCGCAAGCACTTGTCGGAATGGTGTCGGTGACCGCCCAATGGTGGCTCGATGTGCGTGAACCATCGAAAGAGGTGGTGGCCGCGCACCTGGTCAACCTGTGCTGGAATGGTCTGGCCCGGCTCAATCCCAATCCACGGCTGGTCAGCGTGGACTCCGCCACCGAACGTGCTGCCGACACAGCCGATGTGGACGACGATACCGGCGACGCCGACTGATCAACGGGACTCAGCCGAGGCCCGGATCGCCGACACTGTATTGCAGGTAGACGGTGTCGATCCACTGGCCGGCTTTGCGTCCGACGGCGCGCAGTTGTCCGGCGTGGGTGAATCCGTGTTTGAGGTGCAGCGCGATAGAGGCCGCCCCGCCCGTCGCGGCTATCACCGCGATGATCTGCCGGACATCGCTACCGGCGGCATCGGCGAGAAGCCGCGTCATCAACGCCGAACCGATTCCGGTGCCGCCCAGTCCGGGGCGCACGTAGATGGTGTCCTCGGAGGTCCGGTCGTAGGCGGGCATGGTGCGGAATGCGCCGAGATAGGCGAACCCGGCGATCTGATCGCAGTCAGTTCGTTGATCGTTGTCAGTTCGTTGATCATTGTCAGTTCGTTGATCATTGTCATCGCGCTTGACGGCCACGAGAAACGGCCTGCCCGCGGCGGCGATGGCGGCGACCTTCTCTTGCCACGCGCCGAGCGCCGGCGCGACGGTGTCAAAGGTGGCGACGGTGTGCTCCACGTAGTGCCGGTAGATGGCCGCTATCTGCGGGCAGTCGGTGTCGGTGGCGGGGCGCACCAGAATACTCATGCCAAAGTTGTAGCCGTTCAGGTGTGACGCAGCCAACTACTGGCCCAAACGTATTCTGGGAACTATGTCCGCGCGCGTGAAGCGACGGGAGATTTGCGGTTCCGTCGGGTATATCGCCGTCGATGCCCGCCTTCATGGTGTGACGTCGGCGATTGTCTCGGCGACGCTGTCGGTTGCCGCGCACGGTCTCGTCTCGGGGACACTGCCCGGTACCGGGCCACTGGCCCTGGTGGCGTTGCTCAGTTCGGGCGCGGGATTGTTCGCGGCGGCCGCGCACCGTACGTCGGAAATGCGCCGTCTGTGTGGAACGCTGTCGCAGAGATGGCCCGCGACGCTGACGATCCTGGTCACGGCGCAGACATTGGGCCATGTCGTGTCCTCGCTCAGTTCATCCGGTGCGGGTCATTCACATGTCGTTCCCTCGCCCGCGATGCTGATGTCGCACGTCGTGGCGCTCGTGGCCGCCACGCTCGTGGTTGTCGGCGCCGAACGTTGCTATCGATCTATCACCAGCCGGATTGCCGGCCTCGTGCAACCGGTCACGATTCCCGAACCCGGTAGGACGCCTGTCTGTCGGCAGCCACACGTTCTGCCCGTCCTGGTGTGGGCGGCGCGGATCTCCGAACGTGGCCCACCCCTATTCGCCTGACTGCTTATCCATCTCACACCCGTGGACCGATACCGATAATCGGGGTCTACGGCGGTTTGCGCGCGCATCCCACCCGGATGACACGCGGCATGAAAGGCAAACAGCCAATGACGGCAACACAATTCATCAGTACTCGATTGTTCGCACGTGCGATCGCAGGCGCGGCCGCGGTGCTGACGGTAGGTGCACTCACCGCGTGCGGCTCCGACGACGACGCGTCGACGACGCTCACGCAGGCGGAATCGGTCACTCTGACCGACCAGTGGATCAAGGCCGCTGACACCGAGATGACAGCCGAGTTCGGCATCCTCACCAACAACTCCGACAACCAGGTCACCGTGACCGGTGGCCGATCGGACGCCGCGGGCAGCGTGGAGGTCCATGAGATCACCGAGGCCGACGGGGTCCGGTCGATGCAGGAAATCCAGGGAGGCCTGACGATCCCGGCCGGTGCGACGGTGGAACTGACACCCGGCGGCAACCACATCATGCTGATGGATCTGACCAGGCCGATCCGGGCCGGCGACCAGGTCACGATCACGTTGACGTTCGCCGACGGTTCAACCTTGGACGCGTCGGCCCAGGCGCGCGACTTCAGCGGCAATCAGGAGAAGTACGCCGACCACGAGACCTCGTCGGCAACGTCGCATGCCGGTGAGTAGCGGGATCGGCCGCCGCCGGTTCCTCGCCGGGGCGGCCGGTCTCGCCGGCCTCGGCGTCGGCGCCGGAGTGACCGCCGGTGGTGCCGCTGCGCTGCGGCCCGCGCCGACCGAGTGCACATTCGGTTCGGAAACTGTCGACTTCCACGGTGACCACCAGGCCGGGGTGACCACCACCCCTCCCGCGCACGTCACCTATGTGGGGGTCGACCTTGTGCCCGGCGCGAACGCGTCGGTCCTGGGGGGAATCCTCGGCATCTGGACCGATGATGCGGCCAGACTGACCCAGGGCCGTCCGTCACTGTCGGACGCGGAGCCAGAACTGGCCCGACTGCCTGCCCGCCTGACCGTCACGGTGGGGATTGGTGAGCGGGTGTTCACTGTCGCCGACAAGGAGAAGCTACGGCCGACGTGGCTTCGTCCGTTGCCGGCGTTCGGTATCGACAAACTCGACCCGAAATGGGGGCAGACCGACTTGTTGGTGGCGATCTGCTCCGACGATCCGATGACCGTTGCACATACGGTCCGGGTGATGGTGAACGCCGTGCGCACCCGGATCCGGGTGCGCTGGGTACAGCGCGGCTTTCGGGAGTCACGCGGTGCGCAGGCCGACGGAGCGACCATGCGCAACCTGATGGGTCAGGTAGACGGCACGGTCCAGCCGGACAGTTCACTGCACGACAGCCTCATCTGGGACGACGGCTCGGCGCAACCATGGTTCGCCGGTGGTACGTCGTTGGTGCTGCGCCGCATCGCGATGGATCTGGACGGCTGGGCCGAACTGGACCGGCGAGGCAGGGAGTTGACCGTGGGGAGGCGTCTGTCCGACGGCGCCCCACTGTCCGGGACCAGTGAGCGAGACGATCCCGACTTCACAGCGATCAAGAACGGGCTGCCGGTGATCCCGGCGTCGGCGCATGTGGCGCGGGCGCGCAGGACCGGCGATAGGGACCGGTTTCTGCGGCGGGCCTACAACTACGATGACCCACCGAACGGTGCGGCGATCTCCGACAGCGGTCTGCTGTTCGCCGCGTTCCAGCGGGACATCGACGCCCAGTTCGTGCCGGTACAGCGCAGGCTGGCCGAGCATGACGCGCTCAACGAATGGACAGTGCCCATAGGATCGGCCGTGTACGCGATCCTGCCGGGAGTCCGGGAAGGAGAGGTGCTGGGATCGGCGCTGCACGAACGCCCGTAGCGATGCCCTAAACTCGACGGGTGTCTACGCCTGCCTTACATGGACTGGCCGCCCTCACATGTAGCGACAAGGCGTTCGCCGGACTCGTCGCGCGGCGGGCCCAACCCGAACTCGACATCACCGCCCCCGACGCGGCCAGGCCCTTCGTCGTCGCGGCACTCGCCGATCACGAGGCGGCACCTCTGCTGGTGGTGTCGGCCAACGGGCGGGAGGCCGACGATCTGACCGCCGAGCTGGCCGAGCTGTTGGGCGATCCACGCGCGGTTGCGCAGTTTCCGTCGTGGGAGACGCTGCCGCACGAGCGACTCTCGCCCAGCGCGGACACGGTCGGTCAGCGCCTGGCGGTACTGCACCGGCTCGCCCACCCCGAAGGCGATCCTCTGCGGGTGGTGGTGACCACGGTCCGTTCGCTGGTGCAGCCGATGGCGCCCGGTCTCGGCGAGGCCCGGTCGATCACCCTCACCGAGGGCGCCGAGACCGACTTCGACGGCCTGCTCGCCCAACTCGTCGAGATGGCGTACGAACGCGTCGACATGGTGGGACGACGCGGTGAATTCGCGGTACGCGGAGGCATTCTCGACGTGTTCCCGACGACGGCGGACTATCCGGTGCGTGTCGAGTTCTGGGGTGACGAGATCAGTGAGACGCGGGCGTTCTCGGTGGCCGACCAGCGCACCCAGCCCGAGATCGATGTCGCCACCGTGCGGATCCATCCGTGCCGCGAACTGGTACTGAGTACCGAGGTCCGGGTGCGTGCGGCCGAACTCGCCGGGGAGGTCGGTGAGGATCAGATGCTCGTGGAGATGCTCACCAAACTCTCCGAGGGCATACCCGTGGCCGGTATGGAGGCCCTGATCCCGGCGCTCGTCGACGGCGAGATGCAGCTGCTCACCCAGGTGGTGCCCGACGGCACGCGGGTGCTCATCCTGGACCCGGAGAAGGTGCGTACCCGGGCGGCGGGCCTGGCCGAGACCGGTGCGGAGTTCCTGGAGGCGTCGTGGCAGGCGGCCGCCGTCGGCGCCGACGCCCCGATCGACACCCGGGGCACCGCCATCGATCTGGAGGCGAGCGCCTATCGGTCGCTGGAGGCGGTGCGCCGGGCGACGTTGCGGGCCGACAAGCCGTGGTGGACGGTCAGCCCGCTGTCCTCGGGCACCGGCGACGAGGTGGAACTCGAACTGGCCACCGGTCCCGCGCCGCACGGCGAGGAACCGGAGATCAAGAAGACCTTCGCGATGCTGCGGGCCCACGTCACCGGCGGCGGCGCCGCGGCGGTTGTGGTGGCGGGCAAGGGAACCGCACAACGCGTGTGCGAACGTCTCGCCGACGCGGAGGTGCCCTCGGGTCTCGCCGACCCCGGCACGGCCCCGGAACCCGGCCGGGTCTCGGTGTTCCACGGCACGCTGCGCAGTGGCCTGGTGTGTCCGGGGGCCGCGCTGGTGATCGTCACCGAAGCCGACCTCACCGGCACGCGGGTCGCGAGCGTACGTGATGGTCGCAAGCTTCCGGCCAAGCGCCGCAACCAGGTCGACCCGCTCGCGCTGACCTCCGGCGACCTTGTCGTGCACGATCAGCATGGCATCGGCAAGTTCGTCGAGATGATCGAACGCACCGTGTCGGGGGCGCGCCGCGAATACCTGGTCATCGAATACGCGGCCGGTAAACGCGGTCAGCCCGGCGACCGGTTGTTCGTGCCGATGGACGCCCTCGACCAGTTGTCCCGGTATGTCGGTGGTGAGCAACCATCCCTGTCCAAGCTGGGCGGATCCGATTGGCAGAACACCAAACGCAAGGCCCGCAAGGCGGTTCGGGAGATCGCCGGTGAGCTGGTGCAGCTGTACGCGGCCCGGCACGCCGCACCGGGCTTCGCCTTCAGCCCCGACACCCCGTGGCAGCGGGAGATGGAGGATGCCTTCGACTTCACCGAGACCGTCGATCAGATGACGGTGATCGCCGAGGTGAAGTCCGATATGGAACGTCCGGTCCCGATGGACCGGGTGGTCGTCGGCGATGTCGGCTACGGCAAGACCGAGATCGCGGTGCGGGCGGCGTTCAAGGCGGTGCAGGACGGCAAGCAGGTCGCGGTGCTGGTGCCCACAACGATTCTGGCGCAACAGCATCTGCAGACCTTCACCGAACGTATGACCGGCTTTCCGGTACGGGTCAAGGGTCTGTCACGGTTCACCGACGCCAAGGAATCCAAACAGATCATCGACGAGATGGCCTCCGGCGAAGCCGATATCGTCGTCGGCACGCACCGGCTGCTGCAGACCGGCATCGTGTGGAAGGACCTCGGACTGGTGATCGTCGACGAAGAACAACGGTTCGGTGTCGAGCACAAGGAGCACATCAAGTCGTTGCGCACCCACGTCGACGTTCTCACCATGTCGGCCACCCCGATTCCGCGGACCCTGGAGATGTCGATGGCCGGTATCCGGGAGATGTCGACCATCCTCACCCCGCCCGAGGAGCGGCACCCGGTGCTCACCTACGTCGGCGGGTACTCGCCCAAACAGGTGGCCGCCGCCATCCGCCGCGAACTGCTGCGCGACGGCCAGGTGTTCTACGTGCACAACCGGGTTTCCACCATCGACAAGACCGCCAAGGAGATCGCGGCAATGGTGCCCGAGGCCAAAGTGGTTGTGGCACACGGGCAGATGAACGAAGATCAGCTGGAGAAGACGGTCGCCGGATTCTGGAACCGTGACTTCGACGTGCTGGTGTGCACCACCATCATCGAAACAGGTCTCGACATCTCCAACGCCAACACCCTCATCGTCGACCGCGCCGAGAATCTGGGACTGTCGCAGCTGCACCAATTGCGGGGCAGGGTGGGCCGTAGCCGCGAACGTGGCTACGCCTATCTGCTGTACAGCCCCGAAAAGCCGCTCACCGAAACGGCTTACGACCGGCTGGCGACGATCGCGCAGAACAACGAACTCGGCGCCGGTATGGCCGTAGCACTCAAGGACCTCGAATTACGTGGCGCCGGAAACGTTCTCGGTGCCGAACAGTCCGGGCACGTGGCGGGCGTCGGATTCGACCTGTACGTGCGCCTGGTGGGCGAAGCGGTGGAGGCCTACCGGGCCGCCGCCGACGGCCGGACGGTGCAGACTCAGGAGACCACCGAGGTTCGCATCGATCTGCCGGTCGACGCCCACATCCCCGTCGAGTACGTCGATTCGGACCGGCTGCGGTTGGAGGCATATCGCAAACTGGCCGCTGCCACCGACGACGACGCGGTCGATGCCATTCTCACCGAACTCACCGACCGTTACGGTGAACCCCCGGAGGAGACGAAGCGTCTGGCGCTGATCGCGCGGGTGCGGCTGCGGTGCCGCGAACGCGGCGTCGCCGAGCTCGGGGTGGTGGGTACGTCGGTGAAGATCTCCCCGCTCACCCTCCTCGACAGCGAACAGGTACGCCTCAAACGCATCTACTCCTCGGCTGCCTACCGGGCGACGACATCGGTGATCACGCTGCCGTTGCCGCGGACCGGGGGAGTGGGGTCGGCCAGGCTGCGGGACGAGGCGCTCATCGACTATCTCACCACGTTCCTCGTCACGATGAAACCGCTCACGGCATGACGGCCGAGAAGGTTTCCGGGCAAGCCCTGCTCGATGCGGTGGCGCTGATGGACACCCTGCGGCGCAACGGACCGTGGGAGAGCACGCAGACCCACGAGTCGTTGCGTCGCTACCTGATCGAGGAAACCTACGAACTCCTCGACGCCATCGACGCGGGCAAGCCCGAGGATCTGCTCGAAGAACTCGGTGACCTGTTGCTGCAGGTGCTCTTTCACGCCCGCATCGCCGCCGACCGTACCGGCGATGCCTTCGACATCGACGATGTCGCCCGCTCCTTCACCGCCAAGGTGTCCGGCCGCACCAGGGGCATCCTCGCGGGCTCCCACACCGACCTCAACACCCAGATCCGTGAGTGGGAAGAACTCAAGGCGGCCGAGAAGAAGCGTGACTCGGTGTTCGATGGCATCGCCCTGGGTCAGCCCGCCCTCGCGTTGACCCAGAAGATCCTCGAACGCCTCGACGCCGCGGGGTTCCCGGCCGACCGCATCGATCCCGCGATCGTGACCGTGACCGTCGTCCCGGGCGGGGACAGCGCCGAAGCGCTGGCCCGTTCCCGGGTCCTGGCCTTCATGGACGGGGTCCGCGCCGCCGAGGCGCGCGCCGCCGCCGACGACATCCGGCTCGACAATCTGCAGGCATGGCGCCGCTACCTGGGATGACGCGCGAGCACGAACCGCCGTTCGGACGGTGACCGCCTACCGCGCGCCGACGTCGGGTGTGAGCGTGTGCCGATGTTTCGCTCATCGTGATTCTTGGGGGATGGTGTGCGTTTCTCCAGGCCGCGGTCTCCGGTCCGGTACGTCCGCGGCCGCCGGTCCGGGCATGATTGTGGATATGGCAGATGACACACGGGTGACTGGCGAACGCAGCGGCGCGAACGTGATCTTCGTCCACTGGCACGACCTGGGGCGGCACCTGGCCTGCTACGGAGCGGTGGGCGTGCAGAGTCCGGTACTCGATCAGCTGGCCGCCGACGGGGTACTGCTGACCTCCGCACATGCCACGGCGCCACTGTGCTCCCCGGCGCGCGGCTCACTGTTCACCGGGCAGTACCCCCACCGCAACGGACTCGTCGGGCTCGCCCACCACGGCTTCGCCTACCGGCCGGGGGTGCGGACGCTGCCGTCGCTGCTGTCCGAGCACGGCTACCGCACGGTGCTGTTCGGCATGCAGCACGAAAGCACCGACCCGAGCAGCCTCGGCTTCGGCACCATCGACGTATCCGACTCGCGCTGCGACTACGTCGTAGAACGCGCCACCGAATGGATCGACGACGACGGCGTGGGGGACCAGCCGTTCTTCCTGACCGCGGGCTTCTTCGAAACCCATCGGCCGTACCCGGAGGACGAGTACCCGCCCGCCGACCCGGACGCCATCGGTGTACCCGACTTCCTGCCCGACACCGCCGACGTTCGCGCAGATCTCGCCGGGCTGCACGGTTCCATCGCCAAAGCCGATGCGGCCGTGGGTCGTCTGCTCGACGCGATCGAGCGGGCCGGGCTCGCCGACAACACGTGGATCGTGTTCGCCACCGACCACGGGCTGGCCTTCCCGCGGGCCAAATCGACCCTGTACGCCGAAGGAACCGGCATCTCGTTCATCATTCGGCCGCCCCGCGTGCTCGCCCATCGCGGCAGCGTGTACGACGGCCTGTTCTCCGGTGTCGACCTCACCCCGACACTCCTGGACCTGCTCGGACTCCCCATCCCCGCCGACCTCGACGGCCTCTCCCACGCCCGCGAGCTGTTGGCGGACAGCACCCCCGCGCCACCTCAGCCGGCGAGCCCGGCCGGCGACGGACCCGTCCGGACGGCGGTGTTCACCGAGAAGACCTATCACGACGCCTTCGACCCGATTCGCGCGATCCGAACCAGGGATTTCAGCTATATCGAGAACCTCGCACCGCGTCCGCAGTTGCTGCTGCCGCTCGATATCGCCGACAGCCTGTCCGCACGGTCGCTGGATCCGCAATCCACAATTGTTCCGCGAGCGCAACGCGAACTGTATGACCTGCGTTTCGATCCGCATGAGCGAAACAACCTGGCCGGCAACCCTACCTACGCCGACATCGAGGCAGAACTGGCCGGACGGCTCGCGCAGTGGCGTTCGCGAACCGGTGACACCCTGCCCGGCACCGCTGTCGGCACCGAGATCGCCGCCGAGTTCATGCGCGCGTGGATGGCCCGTTCGGCGGACAAAGAGCCAGGTGAGGAGGCTTTGCCGTCGCGCAGGCCGCTCGGATCGCGGCGCGAACTCGCCGGTGAGATCACCACCGAACGGGTGTCGTCGGCGCGCCGGGACATGGATTCGGCGCGCACGCCCTGATCGTTTCTCCGCCGGCCGGACCATCGCATCGGCACATCGGAGGCCAGAAGTAAAGAATTTGCTTCGGCGGTCCCGGAATTCCACCGGTTGCGATCGGGTCCTCGCGCAATAGGCTTCGGCGCTGTGAACGCGAACAATGCGTACCTGGTGTGCGCGAGCCAGCGCAGCGGCAGCACGCTGCTGGTGGAGTCTCTTGCCGCGACCGGCGTGGCCGGCAGCCCGCAGGAGTTCTTCCAGTACTACCCGACATCGTCGCAGGCGCCGCAGCCCCGCGAGTGGTTCGCGGGGGTCGACGACCCGGAGATCATCTCGCTGCTCGATGAGAGCGTGCCGGGCACCGTCGACACCCGGACCAGTGAGCAGTGGCGGGCCGACGTCCTGGCCGCAGGGTCGACCGGCAACGGCGTGTGGGGCGGAAAACTGATGTGGAATCAGACGCCGCTGCTGATCGCGCGCTCCCGGGTGGGCGACGGATCGCTGAGGGGCGCGATCCGTTGGCTGTTCGGGGGCGCCGACCCGCTGTTCATCCACGTGCATCGCGACAATCTGGCCAGTCAGGCGGTGTCGATGTGGCGGGCCGTGCAGACCCGGGTGTGGCGCGACGCCGGCAACTCACACCTCGACGACAAGGCCGTCTACCACGCCGAGGGCATCGCCCACCTGGCCCGGATCCTTGCCGAGCAGGAGCGTCGCTGGCGGGAATGGTTTGTGGCCGAGGGCGTCCCGGTGATCGACATCGAGTTCGGGCAACTCACCAAGGACCCGACCGGTACGACCGCCCAGGTGCTGCGGGCACTCGAACTGGACCCCGCGCTGGCCCCGCCGGCCCCACTCAAACCTCAGTCCAACGCGCGTTCCAAGGAATGGGTGACGCGCTACCGAGCCGACGCCGAACGAAACGGATACCCGCTATGACCCTCGATACCGCAGCCGTGGCACCAGCCGCCCCGGCCACCGCAACCGACGTCGAACACGTTCCCGCCCTGCGGATTCTGGAAGCCGAGGCGGTGCACATCATCCGTGAGGTGGTGGCCGAACTCGAACGTCCGGTGCTGCTGTTCTCCGGTGGCAAGGATTCGATCGTCCTGCTGCACCTGGCGGAGAAGGCCTTCCGGCCGCATCCGCTGCCGTTCCCCATCCTGCACGTGGACACCGGACACAATTTCAGCGAGGTCATCGCGTTCCGCGACAAGCGGGTCACTCCGTCCGCGGCCCGGCCCGAGGGTGTCCGGCTGATCGTGGCCTCGGTGCAGGAGTCCATCGACACCGGCCGGGTCGAGGAAACCACCGATCCGTCGGGTTCACGTAACCGGCTGCAGACCCGCACGCTACTCGACGCACTCGAAAAGTACCGGTTCGACGCCGCTTTCGGCGGTGCGCGCCGCGATGAGGACCGAGCCCGCGCCAAGGAACGCGTATTCAGCTTCCGCGACGAATTCGGCCAGTGGGATCCGCGGGCGCAACGCCCCGAACCGTGGTCGATCTACAACGGCCGCATCCGGCGCGGTGAATCGGTTCGGGTGTTCCCGCTGTCGAACTGGACCGAACTCGACATCTGGCGATACATCGAACTGGAGAACATCGAGCTGCCGTCGATCTACTTCGCCGCACAGCGCGATGTCTTCGAACGCGACGGCATCCTGCTGACCGTCTCGCCGTTCACCCATCCGCGGCCGGAAGAGACCGTGAACAACGAGTGGGTGCGGTACCGGACGGTCGGCGACCTGACGATCACCGGCGCGGTCCGTTCCACCGCCACCACGCTGCCCGAGATCATCGCCGAGGTATCGGAGGCAACAGTGTCCGAACGTGGCGAAACCCGTGCCGACGACCGAACCTCCAGTGCAGCAATGGAAGACCGCAAACGTGAAGGATACTTCTGATGACCGTGACAGATCTGGACGCCCCGCCCGCCCCCGCGGCCAACAGGCAGTTTCTGCGGCTGGCGACCGTCGGCAGCGTCGACGACGGCAAATCCACCCTCATCGGCCGGATACTGCACGACACCGGGTCGCTGCCCACCGACCACATCGAGTCGGTGACCGGCGAGGACGGTGAACTCGACCTGGCCGCACTGTCGGACGGGTTGCGTGCCGAGCGTGAACAGGGCATCACCATCGACGTTGCCTACCGGTTTTTCTCCACCGACACCCGTAGCTACGTCCTCGCCGACACGCCCGGTCACGAGCGGTACACCCGCAACACCTTCACCGGGGCGTCCAACGCCCATGTGGCCGTGGTGCTCGTCGACGCCCAGCACGGCCTGCAGCGCCAGACGCGGCGCCACGCGCGGATAGCGTCGCTGGTGGGTATCCGGCATGTCGTGGCAGCGGTCAACAAGATCGATCTCGTCGACTTCTCCGAGGACCGGTTCGGCGCGGTCAAGGCCGAGCTCGACGAGTTGGCGCTGCAGGTGGGCATCGACACGATCACCGCGATCCCGGTCGCCGCCCGCAGTGGTGACAATGTGGTGCACCGATCGGCCTCCACTCCTTGGTACGGTGGCCCGACGCTGTTGGAATTCCTTGAGGAGATCGAACTTTCGGCACCATCGCCGCGTGCCCAGGAACTGCGGTTGCCCGTGCAGTACGCCTCGCGGCCCAGCGTCACTCACCGTCGGGTGTACAGCGGCCGTATCGTGGCCGGCACCATCAACGTCGGCGACGAGATCGCCGTACTGCCGTCGGGTAGCCGCAGCACCGTCACCGCCGTCGACACCCTTGACGACTCGCGGACGACAGGTGTTGCCGGACTGTCGGTGTCGGTGCAGCTCGCCGACGACATCGACGTCGGCCGCGGTGATGTGATCGTCAGCGCCGCCGACGACGCGCACCTTCCGGTGGTGGCCCGCGAACTCGAGGCCACCGTGTGCTGGCTGGCCGAGAAACCGCTGCGCGCCGGAGACCGGGTTGCGCTCAAACACGGTACGACCACGGTGCGGGCCACCGTGCAGTCGCTCGACCGTCGCCTCGATCCGGACAGTCTCATCGAACAGGTCGGCCCGAGTTCGCTGGAACTCAACGATATCGGCACCGTCACCCTTCGCACCTCCTCGGTGGTGCTCGCCGACAGGTACGCGGAGAACCGGGACGGCGGTGCGTTCGTTCTCATCGACGAGGCATCAAACGAGACCGTCGCCGCCGGAACCATTTCCGAGGCACGGGAAGTGGTGCCGGGCAAGGCCGCCCGCAACGACGTCAAGTGGCATCCCAGCTCGCTTGCGCGCAATGAACGCTGGCGCAAGACCGGCCAGCGCGGTGCGACGGTCTGGCTGACCGGTCTGCCCGCATCGGGCAAATCCACCCTGGCGGTGGCACTCGAACGGCTGCTGGTCACCCAGGGGCGGGTCGCGTACCTGCTCGACGGTGACAACATCCGCCACGGCATTTCCGACGACCTCGGCTTCTCACCCGGAGACCGCGCCGAGAACATCAGGCGGGTAGGCCATCTCGCTCGGCTGTTCGCCGACGCCGGGGTCATCGCGATCGCCTCGCTGGTCTCGCCGCTGCGTTCGGACCGGGAGATCGCCCGCGAACTCCACGACGCCGCCGGCATCGACTTCGTCGAGGTACACGTTTCGACGCCGGTGGCCGAATGTGAACGCCGCGATCCCAAGGGGCTCTACAAGCGTGCCCGCGAAGGCACGCTGCGCGGCCTCACCGGCGTCGACGCCCCGTATGAGAAGCCGGAGTCCCCAGATCTGCGCTTCGACACCACCGGCGCCGACATCAACGATCTCGCCGACCGTATCGTGGCGGCGCTGACCGAACGCGGCATCCTCGACGCCGGTCGCTGAGGTTGTCGGGTCACCGGGTTTCGAGGCTCGTCGCTTACGCTCCTCGCACCTCAACCGGCGGGGACGCTGCCGGTTGAGGTGCGAGCTTGCGAGGGTTTTGCCGGTTGAGGTGCGAGCTGCGAGGGTTTTGCCGGTTGAGGTGCGAGCTTGCGAGCCTCGAAACCCGCGTGCGCCGGCTATCCCTCGAACAGGTGCTGGCCCCAGTACTCGCGTTCGGCCAGGCCGGGTGGGATCGCGAAAGTCGCTGAGCCGTTGGGGATCAGGTACTCGGTCATCGCATCCTTGCGCGACAGTTCCTGTTGCATCGGGACGAACTGCCTGGCGGTGTTCCGGTTGAACGCGATGAAGAACAGGCCGGCGTCGAGGTGGCCGAAACCGTCGGAGCCGTCGGTGAAGTTGTAGCCGCGCCGCAGCAGACGCACACCGATGTGCTTTTCGTGGGCGAGCCGGACGTGGGAGTCCTTGGGGATCAACGGCACTCCGTAGGAGGTGATATCGAAGTCCGGTTCGTCGAATTCGGCGTGCTGGCCGAGGGGCGCGCCGTTGCCTTTGAGTCGTCCGACGATCTGTTCCTGTTCGAGCAGATTCGCCCGGTCCCACGGTTCGATGTCCATCCGGATACGGCGGGCCACCAGATACGTGCCGCCGGTCATCCACTGTGCGGAATCAGGGTTATCGGCCGTGTCGACCCAGACCCACTTGTCGAGGAGTTCGGGTTCCTCGGCGTGCAGGTTGTTGGTGCCGTCCTTGAATCCGAACAGGTTTCGCGGGGTGTTCTGGGCTGTCGAGGTCGACGCGGTGCGGCCGAAACCGAGTTGGGACCACCGCACCGCCACCACTCCCATCCCGATGCGGGCGAGGTTGCGGATGGCGTGCACGGCCACCTGCGGGTCGTCGGCGCAGGCCTGGACGCAGATATCGCCGTACGAGCGGTTGGTCTCGATCTTCTCGGCGGCGAACAGCGGCAGGTCGTCGAAACCTTTCGGCTTGCGGCCAGCGAGCCCGAATCGGTCGCGCAGGCCCGGCTGCGCCGATGTCGGCCCGAACAGGCTCGGACCGAACCCGATGGTCAGGGTCAGGTGCGCGGGTGTGAGATCGATGGCCTCACCGGTGTCGGCGGGGGGAGTGTAGTCGCCCAGGCCCACGGCGCCGTCGGGTGCGGTTTCCTCGCCGCGCGTCAGCCGCTCGGCCGCGGTCGTCCATTCCTTGAGCAGCCCGATGAGTTCGTCCCGCTTGTCGGTGATGACGTCGAAACTCGCGAAGTGAAGCCGGTCCTGGGCGGCGGTGATGATGCCCGCCTGGTGCGTTCCGCGGAACGGGACGACCTGGTCGCTCGACGAATCGTTGTCGCGGGAGGTGTGGCGGCCGGCGGCGAATCCGGTCGCGGCCACGGCCGCCGCGCCGATGCCCGCGCCCGCCAGCACGGTGCGGCGCGACACCGGGGAGCGGCCGCCCGGAAATACCTCGTCGCTTCGCTCACCCCGGCCCCCGCCGGCGGAGGGGTCCGCCTGCGGTGGAGCGGACTGGTCGTCGGTCATGGTCTGTCCTCCTTCGGTGCTCACCGTTCTGGGTCTCACCGGCATAGGGCCGCACCGGGGCGGGAAAGCCGACCCGCTCGGAGTCCGGACTGTCACCGGGTGACGGCCGGACTCCGAACGGGGAAACGACAACTACCAGGATGTGCCTGCCCATTCTCCGGCCGATGCCCGGCACAGGGAATGGGGAGGCCTGCCCTAGCTCAGGACGAGTCCGGGCACCTTGGACAGTGTCGCCGACAGCGCGTCGATCTGGTTGGACAGTTCTTTACGCTGCTCGGCGGTCACGTTGGTGTAGGTGATGTAGCCGTCGCCCTCCCGGTACTTGTCGAGGGTGGTGCGCAGCCCGTTGAACTGTTCGGTGATCTTGTCCATGAGCGCCTGGTCCTTGCCCGAGATGATGGGCTGCAGTTCGGCGATCAGCGTTTCGGAACCGTCGACGTTCGCGGCGAAGTCCCACAGATCGGTGTGCGAGTAGCGGTCTTCCTCGCCGTCGACCTTGGTGGCGGCGACCTCGTCGATCAGGGCCTGCGGGCCCGCCACGAACATGCGGGTCTCGAAGCTGAAGTCGGGCTTGTCGAGTTCGTTCTTGAGCGTGGTGACGTCGGCGAGGAGGCCGTCGGCGATCACTCCGATCGACTGGGCGTTGTCCTTGTCCTTGGCATCGGCGGCGTCGTCGGGCGAGACCTGCCCCGGCTTGTCGCCGATCTCGGAGGCCTGCGGCGGCCACAGGTAGCGCTCGACGCGGTGGAAGCCGGTGAACTCGGTCGTGCCGCCCTCGGTGTCGTCCCAGCGCATGTCGATCTTGGGGTCGAGATCGGGGAACGATTCGGCGACCGGCTCGATGCGTTCGTAGAAGGTACGTACCTGGCCGAACATGTCGCGGGCGCCGTCGAGGTCGTCACTCTTGACCTTGGCGACGAAGTCGGTGGTCTGCGAGACCAGGCCGTCGAGCTGGCCGCGCACATAGTCCAGGTACCGTTCGCGTGCGGCGTTGACATCGGCGGGTGCCTGCGACTTCTCCTTCTTGTCGCCGGTGACATTGAGGTCCTTGCGGATGCCGGAGCCCACCATGCCCGGCTTGCAGGCGACGGTGTAGGTTCCCGGGTCGGTGATTTCCACGGTCAGGTTGCCGGTGACACCGGGCCCGATGTTCTCGACCTCGCCGAGCACCCGGTTGTTGTTGCCGTACACGTAGAACTCGGTGACCTTGTTGCCGTTGTTGGTGACGCTGAAGTCGACGTCGCCGGTCTCGGCCTCATCGGTACCCAGGTCGCATTCGGTCTTGGTCGAGGTGACCTTGATGGCGTCTTCGTCGGCTTTGTCGGTACATCCGGCAAGGATCAGTGGCGTGGCCACCGCGAGCGAGATGAACGCGGCGGGGGTCGCGATGCGTTGAATCACCTAAATTCCTTTCAGATACCGGCGTCGGATGTGGCCGGGGTTTGTGACGGGGGATCGGTGGGGGTGGCGCCGGTGGTGGCTCGGGCCGTCCGCGGACGCCGGTTGGTCCGGACGAACAGCCACAGCACCACCACCAGGTACACCGACCAGGCGATCACCTGAAGCACGGTGGGGTCGGGGCGAAAATTGAAGATACCCGCGAGAAGCATTCCATACCAGGATGATTGGTCGTAGTGCTCGGAGAAGTCGAACGCCGTGGAACCGATTCCGGGGAGCCATCCGTAGGTCTGCAGCGCCCGCACGCCGTACGACAGGATGCCGGCGGCGACGAAGATGAGGAAAAGGCCGGTGTAGAAGAAGAACTTGTGAAAATCGAGGGTGATCGCGCCGCGGTACAACAGCACGGTCAGCAGGACCGCGACCAGCACGCCGAGCAGCAGGCCGATCAACGGCCACCAGCCGCCCGACACGCTTTCGGCGTAACCGACCATCAGCAGCGCGGTCTCGAAGCCTTCCCGGCCGACGGCGAGGAATGCCAGCCCCATCACGGCGGGGCCGCCGCGTACCAGCGCGTCGGCCATTCCTGACCTCAGGTCCGACGAGATATGCGCCGAGGCCTTGCTCATCCACAGAATCATGGTGGTCACGATCACCACCGCCACCAGTGATGCGAGTCCGGCAATCAATTCGGCGGTCAGGTTACTGATGGTGGAGGTGCCCAGATGAATGATCAGGAACGTGCCCAAGGTCATCGCCACGGCGAGGGCGACACCGGCCCACACCCATTTCAATGCGTCGCGGCGACCGGACTTGATCAGAAATGCGATGAGCACCATGACCACAATGCCCGTTTCCAGACCTTCGCGAACCCCGATCAGTCCGCTGCCGAACATTTGCGAGCCGATCGACGGCCCGTCCGCGAGGAACAGGTTCATGGTGGTCCTTTGCTGTGCGCATCACCCTGGCGACCCGAAGGATTCGATGTGGGTGAGGCTAACCATGCATACGGTAGTCGGCGAGGGGCGGGAACCGGAAGACGGACCCCGGAGTTGGCTACGTGATCAGGTCTTGTGGCGCCGTGCGGGTATTCTCGCCCGCTGGTGTCAGGCGTTGAGTGTGGCGATGGAGTTCATGGGTGAAGAAGCTAGCCGATAGCCGGGAGAATTCGAGGGTGTTTCTCAGGGCGTCCTCAGTGTGGAATGGCGGTGGTTCCGAAATGCCCGATTCAGGGTCGGGTATGGCCGCGAAAGGGCGTGTGCGGTCCCATCGGCGGAATCGGGTGGCATGGTCACGGAATCGAACAGTGGTGGGAATCGTCGTGCTTGCCGTGGCGCTCGGAACAACGGCGTGTGTGAGTTTTCCGCAGTCGCGGCCCGACATTCCCGACGGCGTACCGCCGGGCGCCGGAACCCCGCAGCCCTACATCGACATCAATGGCCCCGGGCGCACCGCCGATCTGCTCGCCGACTGGGCGGAACCGATCTCGAAGTCCACCGGTATCCCGGTCACCGCGCTCACCGCCTACGGCAATGCCGCCGAGATTCAGCGTCAGCAACACCCCGAATGCGGGATCGGCTGGACCACACTGGCCGGTATCGCGGCGGTCGAGAGCAAACACGGACGCCATCGCGGTACGTCCATCGCCGCGAACGGCGACACCTCGCCGCACATCAGGGGGGTCGCCCTCGACGGCACCCGGGGCAACCTGAAGATCAAGGACACCGACGGCGGCAGGCTCGACGGCGACCGCACCTACGACAGGGCGATGGGGCCGTTCCAGTTCATCCCGGAGACCTGGCAGCGCTACGGCGTCGACGCCAGCGGCGACGGGGTGGCAAGCCCCGACAACATCGACGACGCGGCACTGTCGGCCGCGCGCTACCTGTGTGTGTCGGCGCAGGGCGACATGACCACCCCGGGCGGCTGGGAGCGTGCGATCGGTGTCTACAACAACTCGCGGCAGTACCTGTTGGACGTCCGCGACCACGCCAACGCCTATTCGATCAACGTCCGCTACTGACCCCCGGCGGGCCACGGCCCCGTGTCGGTGCCCGGCCACCGGTCGCGTCCACTAGGCTTTGGGCATCCCGCGCCGGTACGTCGAGCGTGCCGGCACAAGTTCACCGATAGGGGCGTAACTGTGGCAATCATCGATCAGGTAGGCGCGCGCGAGATTCTCGATTCGCGCGGCAACCCGACCGTCGAGGTCGAGGTTCTTCTCGACGACGGCACGCTCACCCGTGCGGCGGTTCCGTCCGGTGCTTCGACCGGCGAGCACGAGGCCGTCGAATTGCGCGACGGCGGCGAGCGCTACAACGGCAAGGGCGTCACCAAGGCGGTGCGCGGTGTGCTCGACGAACTCGGTCCGGCGGTGGTCGGTGCCGGACTCGACGCGACCGAGCAGCGTCTGGTCGATCAGGTGCTCATCGACACCGACGGCACCCCCGACAAGGGCCGCCTGGGCGCAAACGCGATCCTGGGTGTGTCGCTGGCGGTGGCGAAGGCCGCGGCCCAGTCGGCCGACCTGGACTTGTACCGCTATGTCGGCGGACCCAACGCCCGCATCCTGCCGGTGCCGATGATGAACATCATCAACGGCGGCGAGCACGCCGACAACGGCATCGACTTCCAGGAGTTCATGATCGCGCCGATCGGCGCGAGCACCTTCAAGGAATCGCTGCGGTGGGGTGCCGAGGTGTATCACGCGCTCAAGTCGGTGCTGCACAAGCAGGGCCTGAACACCGCGCTCGGCGACGAGGGTGGCTTTGCCCCCGACCTGCCGGGCACCGATGCCGCGATCGCCGTCATCGGTGAGGCCGTGGAGAAGGCCGGATTCACGTTCGGCACCGATATCGCCATCGCGCTCGACGCGGCGTCCACCGAGTTCTTCGCCGACGGCGTCTACTCGCTGGAAGGCAAGAAGTTCTCCAGCGACGACCTCGTCCCGTACTACGAGAAGCTCGTCGCCGACTTCCCGATCGTGTCCATCGAGGACGCCTTCGCCGAGGACGACTGGGATGGGTGGGCCGCCGTCACCGCCGCCATCGGTGACAAAGTGCAGCTGGTGGGCGACGACCTGTTCGTCACCAACCCCGAACGCCTGGCCCAGGGCATCGAGAAGGGCATCGCCAACGCGCTGCTGGTGAAGGTCAACCAGATCGGCACCCTCACCGAAACCCTCGATGCGGTGGAACTGGCGCACTTCTCCAACTACAAGACGATGATGAGCCACCGCTCGGGCGAGACCGAGGACACCACCATCGCCGACCTGGCTGTTGCCGTCGGCAGCGGCCAGATCAAGACCGGCGCACCCGCGCGCAGCGAGCGGGTCGCCAAGTACAACCAGCTCCTGCGCATCGAGGAAGGTCTCGGTGATGCGGCACGCTACGCCGGAGACGCCGCCTTCCCGCGTTTCACGGCAGGTTCATGATTAGCTGGTTCCTATGACGGCAGACGGCAGACGGGCGGATCGGCGTGCCTCGCGGGCGCGACGGTCCGCCCGTTCGCGTCCGTCGGCGTCGCGGTCGGCCGCAGGCCAGGATCGTCGTCCCACGCCTGCGGACCGGATCGCCATCGACGATCTCACCGACTCCGGCGAGCACGACCTCAGCGAGGTGTTCGATCCGGATGACGCTCCGGGCACGGGGCCGGTGTCCGGGCGCGCCACACTGGGTCCGCTGACGCGCGGCACGCGCTCTGCCTCGGCATCGGACACCATCGACACCGAGGCGCCTGAGGAGGCCGCCGACCGCGGGAAGACCACCGCCGGGGACTCCGGGAGCGCGCGGTCGCGCGCTGGCCGGTCGGCGCTGTCCGGGAAATCGCGGAGATCGTCGCGGACGGGCCGGACCTCCGGGTCCGCGAAGGCCACGGGTACCGGGAAGCGTCGCGGAGGCTTCGACCTGCTGGTGGGTCTGACCCATCGCTGGTCCAATCGGACGATCGGTCTGGCGATGGTCCTCATCGTCGCCGGAATCGCCGTGGCGCTCACCCTGGCTGCACCACTGCGCAATTCGATGTCCAACCGCTCGGAGTTCGCCCAGCTGTCGGCATCGAACAGCGATCTGCGCAAACAGATCGCCTACTATGAGCAGAAGATCAATGAGCAGAACGATCCCGCATACATCGAGGCGCAGGCCCGGGAACGTCTGCACTTCGTGTACCCGGGAGAGAAGGCCGTTGTGATGATGTACCCGGGCGATGACGCCCGGAAGGCAGCCGAACGTCAGGCCGCCCAACATGCGAACAATCCCTGGTACTCCAACCTGTGGGACGCGGTGGCGACACCGCCGAAGAAGTGACGGTGTCGCAGGCCGACCTGGAGGTTGTCGCACGACAGCTCGGCCGTGAACCGCGAGGCGTGATCGAGATCGCCTACTACACGCCCGACGGCGTGCCCGCCGTGGTCAAGACGGTGCCGCGCCTGCCCGACGGCACACCGTTTCCCACCCTGTACTACCTGACCGATCCGCGGCTGACCGCCGAGGCGAGCCGGCTCGAGTCGGCGGGGGTGATGCGAGAGATGACCGCGCGCCTGGAATCGGATCCGGAGGTGGCCGCGGCGTACCGCCGGGCACACGAATCGTTCCTCGCCGAACGTGATGCGATCGAATCCCTGGGCACGGACTTCTCCGGCGGTGGCATGCCCGACCGGGTCAAATGCCTGCACGTGCTCATCGCGCATTCTCTGGCCAAAGGCCCGGGAGTCAATCCGTTCGGCGACGAGGCGGTGGCACTGGCCGGTCGAAATGGTCTGGCGGGCACCGCTGTTCCCCCGGACTGGCCCGGTGTGGCAGATGCCGGGGCGAGCGAAGCGACGGGAAATGTCACCGGGGCGAGCGAAGCGACGGGGAAATGACCGAACGGTTCCCGGCAGTCGGCGCCGTCGATTGCGGTACCAATTCGATCCGGCTGCTGGTGGCATGTCCCGACGAGTCCGGGCACCTGGTGGATCTGTACCGGGAGATGCGGGTGGTACGCCTGGGCGAGGGCGTCGACGCGACCGGCAGGTTCACCGACGCGGCGATCGAACGTACCCGGCGCGCACTGGCCGACTACGTCGATCTGATGGTTTCGCTCGGCGTGCGACGGGTTCGGATGGTCGCCACGTCGGCGACCCGGGACGCCGCCAACCGTGACGAGTTCTTCGCGATGACCGCCACGCTTCTGGGTCGGGTGGTGCAGGGTGCGGTGGCCGAGGTGATCACCGGCGACGAGGAGGCCAGGCTGTCGTTCCGCGGCGCTGTCGGCGAACTCGACCCGGCCGCGGGGCCTTTCGTGGTCACCGACCTCGGCGGCGGATCCACCGAGGTGGTGCTCGGCGACGCCGACGGTGTCCGGGCGGCCCAGTCCGCCGACATCGGTTGTGTCCGGCTCACCGAACGGACGTTGCACTCCGATCCACCGACCCGCGAAGAGATCTCCGCCGCAACGGAATTCGCGCAATCGCGGCTGGCGTCGGCATTCGCCGCGGTGCCCGTGGCGCAGGCGCGGACCTGGGTGGGGGTGGCGGGCACCATGACCACGCTGTCGGCGATCGGGATGGGTCTGGCCGAATACGACTCCGACGCCATCCACCTGTCCCGGATCTCGCTGTCCGACCTGGTCGAGGTGTGTGAGCGGTTGATCGCGATGACCCGCGCCGATCGCGCCGCACTGGGGCCGATGCATCCGGGCCGCGTCGATGTCATCGGCGGTGGATCGTTGGTCACGTTGCTGCTGGCGGCGGAGTTCGCCGAGCGCGCCGGGATCACCGAACTCGTCGTCAGCGAACACGACATCCTCGACGGTATCGCGCTGGGTCTGCTCGACCCCGTGTGATCCCGCCCGTCAGGACGGGTCCGGTGAGCCGACGCTCTGCGCGGGCCGGAGGGCGATGTTGTTGCAGGCCTCGCACACGGTGTCCGGGATGACGCCGCGCTGCTGGAGGAATCCGAAGATGGTGCAGCCGAGGCAGAAGCCGAGGACCGATTCGAGGCCGGCGGCCACCACCACGAGTGCGACGGTGATCTGGGCGGCGACGGTCGCGCCGGTCAGGCTCAGGACGAGCGCGAGGGTGGTGAGAGTGAGTCCGATGGCCTGGGCGAATCGTTTGGGCGGACCGGGCACCAGCTTGGTCTTGCGTCAGATCTTGGGCACGATGAACCGCACCGAAAGCTGACCGAACGGCGACAACGTGGGCCCGGACAGTACGCGCAGTGCGAATCCGAGTGCCAGCAGCGCGTACAGGACCGGATGATCGACGATGATGGTGACCACGGCCAATACCACGACCAGTCCCGCCGTGGAGCGGGCCGCGTAGTCGTTGACGGGGTTGGGGAAGGTGAATAGGGGAGACGCCACGTCGTGACACGCTAGCGGGGACGGTAGGTGTGCGAAAGGGTTGCGTTCGGCCGGATTCTTTCCGGGTGCGTCTGCCGACGACCGGGCCGGGGCCGCCGGGACGCAGATGTGCCGCAGTGACAGGGATGTGCCGCAGTGACAGGGATGTGCCGCAGTGGCACGGATGTGCCGAGGGCGCCCGTCGCCGCGGCTGTGCGGTGACGGGCGCCCTCGGGACGTGCGCGGCGGATCAGGCGGCGGATGCCTTCGTGCGCTCGATGTTGACGACGATCTCGTCGTCGTCGCGGGTCCACGAGTCGGGCAGCGACAACTTGGCGATCTTCGTCCACGTCGACCACAGCTGGTGGCGCAACGACCCGGTGTTGTAGGGCATCCCGTAGCGTTCGCAGATCTCCCGGACCTCGACGGCCATCGCCGGGTAGCGACCGGCCGGGATGTCGGGGAACAGGTGGTGCTCGATCTGGTGGCTCAGGTTGCCGCTCATGATGTGGAACAGCGTCCCGCCCTCGATGTTGGCCGAACCCAGCATCTGCCGCAGGTACCACTGGCCGCGGGTTTCGTTCTCGCATTCCTCCTTGGTGAAGGTCTGCGTGCCGGTGGGGAAATGTCCGCAGAAGATGATCGAGTACGCCCACACGTTGCGCACCAGGTTGGCGGTGGCGTTGCCCAGCAGGGTGGACACGAACAGCGGTCCGGTCAGCGCGGGGAAGACCACGTAGTCCTTGAGGGCCTGCTTGCGGGCCTTGCGCCACATACCCTTGGCCAGGCCTTTGACGTCGGACCACGAACGGTTGCCCTTGATCAGGTTCTCGGCTTCGAGGTCGTGCAGCATGACACCCCATTCGAACAGCAGCATCAGCGCGGTGGCGTAGGCGAGGTTGCCCAGGTAATAGGGGTGCCATTTCTGCTCGCGGGCCATGCGCAGGATGCCGTAGCCGATGTCGCGGTCCATGTCGACGATGTTGGTGAACGTGTGGTGCAGGTAGTTGTGGCTGTGTTTCCACTGATCGCCGGGGCACACGTTGTCCCATTCGAAGTCGCGCGAGTTGTAGTTGTCCTCGCGCATCCAGTCGTACTGGCCGTGCATCACGTTGTGGCCGATCTCCATGTTGTCGAGGATCTTCGACACCGACAGCGCGGCCACCCCGGCGATCCATGCCGGGGGCAGGAAGCCGAGGTACATCAGGCCCCGGCCGCCCACCTCGAGTCCGCGCTGGACGCGGACGATGGTGTACAGGTAGTCGCGGTCCTTCTGGCCGAGGTCGGCGACCACGCGGGCGCGCAACTCGTCGAGTTCACGACCGAGGGCCTCGACCTGCTCGAAGGTCAGATTGATCTCGGTGATGTTGTCGGGGGTGGCCGGGGTCGCCGGCTTGCGGAACGCAGGGGACTTGCCGAACGCGGTGATGGGCGTCGCCATGATGGTTACCTCCGTGATCTGTGGGGTAGTGGTGGTTCGCGGGTGGGTTGTCGTCGGGCCGGTGGCTACAGGTCGAGTTCGACGTCGCCGACGGGGGCGTTGACGCAGATCTGGATCTGGGCGTCGGCCTCGGTATTGAGCTCGCCGGTGACGACGTTGCGGGTGCAGCCGCTCTTCTTGACCGCGGTGCAGGAGAAGCAGATTCCCATCCGGCAGCCCGATGCGGGCGCGAGACCCGCCGATTCCGCCTGGTCGAGGATGGTGCGTCCGTCATTGTCTGCGTTGCGCCCGGCTCTGGTAAAGGTCAGCTCGCCGGTGATGGGCTCGTCGGGGTCGACCTCGACGGGTACGGCAGCGACGAATGCCTCGGAGTGAACCGGATTGGTCAGGCCGGCGTCGGTGACGTGGGCGTTGACCGCGTCCATGAGTGCGGGCGGGCCGCAGACGAACAGGTCGGCGCCGGCGAACCCGTCGATGCCGTCGAGGTGGGCGGCGGAGAAGTGTCGGCCGGGGTTCTCGTCGTCGCCGCGGGTGTAGTAGAGGCGCAGGTCGATGTTCGCGGCCCCGTCACGTCGTCCGCCCGTGTGGTCGGCGGCGAGCGCGGCGAGTTCGGCGCGGTAGGAGACGTCGGCGGGGGTGCGGGCGTAGTGCAGGAAGGTGATGGGCCCGGTGAACTTCCGGGAGATGAGTGTACGCATCATTGAGAGTACAGGTGTAATGCCACTGCCGCCGCTGATGAAGACCGCGGATTCGAGTGCGGCCGGCAGGACGAACCCGCCCTGCGCCTGGGAGACGCCCAGGACCATCCCTTCGCGGGCGTTGTCGCGCAGGTAGGTGGAGACGAAGCCGTCGTCGTGTGCGGTGATGGTGAGTTCGATGGGGCTCCAGGCGCCGGCCGAGGAGTTGGCCGGCGAATAGCAGCGGCTGTGCCGAACTCCGTCGATGACGACGCTGAGCTGGAGATATTGTCCGGCCTGATGGCCTTTCCACTGGCGGGTGGGCCGAAGTGCGAGGCGGACAGTGCGTTCGGTGGGTCGGTTGACGCTGACGACGGTGGCGCGTACGTCGCGCCAGGTGAGGCTGGGATCGACCAGTTCGAGGTAGCTGTCCACCGGATGCGGGGTGAGGGCGGCCTCCACGATCGAACCGACAAGCCGGGGGAGTCGAATACTCATCGGGGTTCTTCCGTTCGTGTTCACGAGATTGGGCATGTTCACGAGAGTGGGCATGTTCTCGATTTGAGTGAACATCTGTACACGAATAAGTGTGGCATATGTACCGCTGTCGCGGTCAAGTCGTCGTCGATGTGACGGCTGTCACCGTGTCTGTGCGTCCGTGCCGGGGTGCAACGCGCGTGGCGCGGGCGGTGTGGTCACCGCCCGAACGCAGGATTTAGACTCGACGGGTGACCCGTACCGGAAACTCGACCCGCTCATCACGTGGGCGGCGTGCCGAATCGGGTGAAGGCGACGGGGAGGTCACCTCGCGCCCGGACTCTGCGAGCCGGGTCGCCAAGGGGTCGGACGCCAAGCGCGCCGACGCCGAAAGTCGTGCCGACCGCAAGAGCCGCACGCGGCAGGCGCTGCTGGACACCACCCTCGACCTGGTGTCCGAACGCAGCTTCGCCAGCATCAGCCTGCGTGAGGTGGCGCGCGGCGCGGGCATCGTCCCGACCGCCTTCTACCGGCATTTCGCTTCGATGGAGGATCTGGGGGTCACCCTCGTCGAGGACTCGATGCGCGTGCTGCGCCGAACCCTGCGCGACGGCCGGCGCGATCTGGCGGCCCGGCAGGCGTTGCCCACCGTGCGGACCTCGGCCGACATCCTGTTCAACCAGGTTCGGGAGGACGAACCGGCGTTCCGGTTCCTGATCCGCGAGCAGCACGGCGGGGTGGCCGAGGTACGGCGCGCCATCGACACCGAGCGCAGGCTGTTCGCCAAGGAACTGGCCATCGACCTGGCGCGGCTGCCCGATCTGGCCGCCTGGGACGCCGAGGACCTCGAACTGGCGGCCGATCTGATCGTGACGATCATGCTGACCTCGGTCGCCGAGTACCTCGACAGCGACTACCGTGGCCGGGGTGGCGAACGGGAGGCGATTGACCGGGTCGAACGTCAGCTGGTGCTGGTGTTCCTGGGGATGAGTCGGTGGCGTCCGCGTCGCAACCGCTGAGCTGAGAGGCCCGCCGGCCTCGTGAACCTGTGCGGTCACGGAGTCGGTCGTCCGATCGGTTTCCGGGCCGCGGGTGCGTCATTTGTCCGAACCAATGAATATGCTCGGCGTATGAATGCGCACAATCGCGTCGGGAGTTCATTCGGGCCCTACCGGCTCGACGACCTCATCGGTCGTGGCGGTATGGGTGAGGTATACCGCGCGTACGACACCACCAAGGATCGTTTTGTCGCACTGAAGATCCTGTCCCAGGGTCCCGCCGCCGACCCCACCTATCAGGCACGGTTCCGGCGTGAGTCGCAGGTGGTGGCCAGGCTCGGCGAACCGCACATCATTCCCATCCACGACTGGGGTGAGATCGACGGCGTCCTCTACCTGGACATGCGGTTGGTGGAGGGCAAGGACCTGCGGGCCGTGTTGCGCGAGGAGGGTGCGCTGAGCCCGGCGCGCGCCGTGGCGATCGTCGAGCAGGTGGGGGCCGCACTCGATGCGGCGCACCGTGACGGGCTCGTGCACCGCGATGTCAAGCCCGAGAACATTCTGCTGTCCGAGAACGACTTCGCCCACCTGGTGGACTTCGGCATCGCCCAGGCGGGCGACGACACCCGCCTCACCCAGGCCGGTACCGCCATAGGCTCGCTCGCCTACATGGCGCCGGAGATGTTCGAGACGGCGCCCATCACCTCGGCATGCGACATCTACGCGCTGACCTGTGTACTGTTCGAGACCTTGACCGGGCAGGTGCCCCATCCGGCGAGCACCGTCAGCTCGGCTATCAAGGCGGCGCTCTTCGACACCCCGCCGCGGGTCGGCGCGGTGAACTCCGCGGTACCCGCGAGCTTTGACGCCGTGATCGCCCGTGGTATGAATTCCGATCCGCTGCAACGCTATTCGTCGGGCAGGGAGTTGGCACGGGCGTGCCGTGCCGCGCTCGAGGCCACCGAGCAGGCGCCCGCTCTCGAAGTACCCGATCCGCCCACCGCGTATCCCGCGGGTCAGTACGAGCAGACGCAGATCCGGGTCACCGGACCGTCGGCCTCGGGGCCGGCGGGCCCGGCACCCACCGGCGGGAATCCCCCCGGCACGAACCCGTACGGCGCGCAGGTGCCACCGGGTCCTGTCGGCACCCCGATCGGCGCAGGGTTCGCCCCGGAGGTTCGGCAGGGCACCACGCCGTACGGGGCGTCCGGGCAGTACGGCGGGGCCTACGGGACCGGTCCGCAGGCCACCGGACCGTACGGGCAGGGGCCGCACCCGACAGGGGCGCAGGGGTATCCGACAGGGGCACAGGGGTATCCGCCCGGAGACGGCGGGCGTGGCCGGAGTCTGCTGGTGCCGATTGTCGGCATCATCGCCGTCGCACTCGTCGGGCTGCTCGCAGTGGTGGCCGTCGTGCTGCTGACCAAGGATTCCGACGGCGACTCCGATACCAGGGCTGAGCAGTCGACGGCGGTGGTCACCACCACGGTCACCCCGGCCCAGGACACTCCGGCAACCACCACCCCCACCGTCACCGGGCCGCCGGCCAATTCCTCGCGGTGCGACGGCTCGGTCGGCATCGAGGCGGGAACCCCCACGAGCTGTGAGTTCGCGGCGAACGTCCGTTCGGCGTACCTGGCCTCCGGACCCAAGGGCGAGGCCCGGGTGGTCACCGCGAGCAGCCCGATCACCGGCTCCACCTACCGGATGTCGTGCGGGCCGGAAAACGGCATCGTGGTGTGTCGCGGCGGGAACAACGCCGTCGTTCACATTTACTAAGAGACCATGCGAATCCTTCAGGTGCCGGGTCTCGGCGCGGTGCTGGTGCTGGCGATGTCGATGACCGGGTGCTCCGGCGGTGACGACGCGACGGCGCGCCCGACGACGTCGACGGTGACGGTTACCGCGTCCGCGACGCCCGCGCACAGCAGTGTCGCCGTGACTTCATCGAAGGCCCGGACACCGAATGCGACAAGCCGGGCCCGACTGGTGTCGGCGCTGGATGCGGCGATCGAGCGGGCCGGCCAGCCGGTCGGTGTCGCGATCGTTCCCGTCGGGCGGTCGGCGCGGGCGATCACGGCGGGAGATCAGACACCGATGGTCGCGTGGTCGACCATCAAGGTGCCGGTCGCGGTCGCATCCGAACGTGCCAATGGGCAGTCCGCATCGCAGACCCCGGCGATCGTCGAATCCGACAACGCCGCGGCCGAACATTTGTGGTCCTCACTCGGATCCGACACCGACGCGGCGGCCGCCGTGACCGAGGTGCTGCGTGACGGCGGAGACACCACCACCACGGTGCCCAGCGCACACCTGAGGTCGGGGTTCACCATCTTCGGGCAGACGACGTGGCCGCTGCGGGATGCCGCCGCGTTCACCGCGCACCTGCCGTGTATGGCGGGCACCGAGCACGTGCTGTCGCTGATGGGGCAGGTTGCCGGTAATCAGCAATGGGGTGTGGAAGCCATGGCATCGCCGGTGTCGACGGCGGTCAAGGGCGGCTGGGGACCCGGTCCGGCGTCCGGGTACGTGGTCCGCCAGATCGGCCTCATCACGCACGCCGACGGCACGATGACCGCGGTCGCGATGGGCACCTCGGGGCCGTCGCTGGACAGCGGAATCGGGGCGCTGAACACGGTGGCGCAACACCTCGACGAGTCGATCAGGATGCTGCCGCGAGGGCGGTGCTGACCGCACGGTCGCGATGTCTCCCCTTTCGGTCCGGGCGATTTCAACCCTGGACCGGGGATGCGCGGGCGGCGAGACTTGCCTACCGTGTCCGCGCATTTTCATTGGTTCCTGCCCACGTACGGTGATTCCCGCAATCTGATGGCCGGAGGTCACGGGAGTTCGATGTCCGGCGACCGCCGGGCAGATCTGCGGTATCTCAAGCAACTCGCCGCTGCCGCCGAGGTCAACGGATTCGAGGCGGTGCTCACCCCCACCGGGCTGTGGTGCGAGGACGCCTGGCTCACCACCGCGGCGTTGATCGATGCCACCGAGACGCTGAAGTTCCTGGTTGCCTTCCGGCCCGGCCTGACCAGCCCCACGCTGGCCGCGCAGATGGCGGCCAGCTTCCAGTGGCATTCGCAGGGAAGGCTTTATGTCAATGTGGTCACCGGTGGTGAGGCGAGCGAGCAGCGCGCGTTCGGTGACTTCCTCACCAAGGAGGCCCGGTACGAGCGTGGGGA
This sequence comes from Gordonia pseudamarae, assembly GCF_025273675.1. Lineage (NCBI taxonomy): Bacteria > Bacillati > Actinomycetota > Actinomycetes > Mycobacteriales > Gordoniaceae > Gordonia > Gordonia pseudamarae. Next base: position 1,444,149 of record NZ_CP045809.1, read on the forward strand.
CGAGTTTCTGACCGTCGTTCGCCGGCTGTGGGAGTCGGATGAGCCGGTGAACTTCTCGGGGAGCCACGTCCGGGTGGAGAACGCGGTCCTGGGCCGCAGGCCCGACCCGTTGCCGCAGGTGTTCTTCGGCGGATCGTCGCCGGCGGCCGGAACGGTTGCCGCCCGCCACGCCGACACCTATCTGACGTGGGGGGAGAAGCCCGACGCGGTCGCCGAGAAGATCTCCTGGATCTCCGGTCTGGCCGAACGTGAACAACGCACCCTCGACTACGGCATCCGGCTGCATGTGATCGCCCGGGAGACCTCCGAGCAGGCGTGGGCGGAGGCCGGCCGGTTGTTGTCGGGGCTCGACCCGCAGACGGTGGCGGCCGCACAGGCCAACCTGGCGCGTTCGGAATCCGAGGGGCAGCGCCGGATGCTCGAACTGCACGGCGCGGGATCCGCCTTCGACTCCGCCGACCCGCATTCGCTGGAGGTCTATCCCAACCTGTGGGCCGGCGTGGGCCTGGTGCGTGGGGGCGCGGGTACCGCGCTGGTCGGCTCGTACACCGAGGTCGCCGAGCGCATCGCCGAATACCACGCACTCGGTCTCGACCATTTCGTCCTGTCCGGGTATCCGCACCTGGAGGAGGCATATCACTTCGGTGAGGGGGTGCGCCCGCAGCTGGCACGCCTCGGTCTGATCGAGCGTGAGGACGACGGTGAGGTGGTCCACGGCGCGTTCCTGCCGACCCTGCGGGCCGCGTCGTCGTAGACCGGTTCGGCACGCTGCGGCGGCCTGACCGACGCCGGAACGAATCTTCACCCGTCCCGAGTGGGAACGGCCTCAGGCGTTCCTGAAAGCGGTGCTCATCCATGGAGACGCGTTCTCGGAGCGTCGGTTGGGTAACGGTCGGCTTGCACGTCGGTCTCGCCGTCCGCGATGCCGGATTTTCGAATGGCCTGGCGTGTTCCGGGCATCTAGTGTGTTACGTAAGTGATGCAGGAGATGCATGTGACAAAGTTTGCCAGGCGGATCGTGGTGATATCGGTTGCGCTGTCCGCGGCCGTGATGATGGTGATGATGATGTCGGCCGGTGGCGCCCAGGCCGCCCCGCGCGGACCGGTGCCGCCGAGGTTGCCGACGCCGACCGAAATCAGGCAGAGTATCGAGGACTTCCTCAACCCGCAGGCCAAGAACACCCGGACGCTGCGTAAACAGTTCCGCACGCTGGAACGGTCGCTGCGCCGGTCCGGGAAGGTCGGTCTGGCCATCACCCCCGTCGGGGCCGACACCCCGGTGACGTTCGGTTCGGTTGTCGCCGGCCGGGCGTGGTCGACGCTCAAGGTTCCCGTGTCGCTGGCCGCTGAGCGACACGGCGGCGCGAAGGTGTCCGAATGGGAGAGTAAGGCGATCCGGGCATCCGACAACGACGCCGCGGGTGAACTGTGGGGAAGCCTCGGTGGGGGCCGGGCATCGGTCGATGCGGTGACAGCGGTGCTGCGCGAAGGGCACGATGCCACCACCCACGTCAGCTCGGAGGTCGACGGCCCCGATTCATACCCCGGGTACACCCGATGGGCGATTGCCGACCAGTCGCGATTCGCGGCCAACCTGCCGTGCATGTCGGGCACCGCGCACCTGCTGTCGCTGATGTCGAGTGTGGAGAGCAATCAGGACTGGGGAATCCGGAAGATCTCCCGGTCCGGGGTGAGCACAGCAGTGAAGGGCGGCTGGGGTCCGGTCAGCGACGACACGGGCAACTACGTGGTGCGCCAGCTCGGGATCATCACCACCGGGCGCGGGCAGCTCGGGGTATCGATGATCGCCATACCCCGCAGCGGAGGCTTCGGGGACGGCACGCGGCTGCTCACCACGATGGGCACCTGGCTCGGCCGCAACCTGAACCGGCTCCCGATGGGGCGTTGCGGTCTGCTCTGATCCGTCCGCCGACGTTCAGTCGGGCCGTGAATGCCTGCCGGGGCGCCGCGGTGCCGGTGGTTGTGGTGCCGGTGGCTGTGGGGCATGCGGCTGTGGGGCAGGCGGCTGCTCGGCCGCCGGTCGCCCGCCCGGCGGCGGTTCCGGTGACGACTGCCGGGGCGGCGGCGTCTGCCGGAGCGGCGGCAGCTGTTGGGCCGGCCGCTGCGGTGGCGTGGCGGGAGGCGGCGTCGCCTGCGCGGGAGGTCGAGCCGGCCGGTTACCGGGAGTTCCCGCGACCGGGCTCGTGTTCGGCCGGCCCGGTGTCGCTGATCGCGGGCGGTCGCCCGGCGCCGCCGGACGGATGCCGGGTGACGCGGCGCGCGGTACGTTCGCCGCGGGCGCAGCCGGGGCCGGGGTGTGTGAAGGTGGAGCCGCCGGGGTCTTCGTGCCCGCCGTGCTCTCGTCGGCCTGGTCCGGGCCACGCCGCTCGGATTCCGGGTCATGGTGGTCGTCGTCGTGGTGATGACCGTCGTGGTGATGGCCGTCGTGGTCGTCGGCGCCGGGGGTGGTCAGCGCGGCGGCGATCGCCGTGGTCAACGGCACCGACAGTGCGATGGCGATGCCGCCGACGAAGGATCGGCCCAGCTCCACGGCCACCGCGTCGGTGGTCACCAGCGAACCGAACGGCTGCTGGGCCACCGAGAACAACAGCAGCAGGGGCAGCGCGCTGCCCGCGTAGGCGAAGATCAGCGTGTATACGGTGCTCGCGATATGGTCGCGGCCCACGCGCATCGCCGCCCGGAACGTTGCCAGCCGCGACGGTTCACCCGCCGCGGCCAATTCGAACGCGGCCGAGGCCTGGGTGATCGTGACGTCGTTGAGCACTCCGAGCGCACCGATGATGAAGCCGGCCAGCAACAACCCGCTGATCGAGATACTGCCCTGGTAGACCTGCAGGTTCATCGTCTGATCGCCGGACAGGCCGGTCAGGTTCATCGTGGTGATGGCCAGCGCGGACAGGGCACCGGCCAGGAACAGCGACACCAGCGTGCCCAGTAGGGCCGAACTGGTGCGCATACTCACCCCGTGCGCCAGATACAGCACCACGAACAGGATCACGGCCGAGGACACCACCGCGACCGCGACGGGCGAGCTGCCTTCCAGGATCGCGGGCAGCGTGAAGAAACCCAGCACGGCGAAGGCGAAGACCAGCCCGATGATCGAGCGGAGCCCGCGCCACGAGGCGACCAGCACGATCGCCGCGACAAACGCGATCGCCCAGAGGATCGTCGCCGTCCCGCGCCGGAAGTCGAAGAATCCGTAGCGAACGCCGCCGTCGGGCGTGGGGGTGACCGCGACCCGGATCTTGTCGCCGACATGCAGGGTCGGCTGGCCCGGCTGCGGGTCGTCGAGCGTGCGTTCGTCGATGGCCACGCTGTCCGGGCCCTGACCGGACTGGGCCCGGTTCGTCGGAACCTCCAACAGCGTGAACCGGCCCTTGTGCTGCCCCGATGTCAGTTTGACGATGTTCTGGATACATGGGCCGACGCCCTCGTTCTCCACCGCGATATCGGCGGTGTCCTGCACCGTGCCGCTCAGCGGGTTGAGACAGTTCGCCCGTCGCTGCTCGAAGATCTCGGCGTCGACGGTGGTAATCGAACCGCCGTCGGCGGACCGGAACTGGGTGGGGATCGGGTGATCGCTGTACGACGGCCACAGCACCATCGCCCCGGCCGCCACCCCGAGCCCGATGAGGCTCAACGCGCCGATGACCACCCACCGGGCGAGCGGCGAGAACGAGGCGGCAATCGCCGACAGATCGTGCGAGTGTCCGTGCCCGTGCGAGTGGGCGCGTCCGCCGGCATTGTCGTGTCCGGGCCGGCCGGGGCGTGATGGGGTCACGCGGCCACAGTAGAGGATTCCGCCGGGCACGGTGGTATCCGCGGGCCCGGGCGCGGCCCGCGTACAGCTCCGCCAGTGCGCCGATGCGTGAGACGATCGCCTGATGCGCGAGGAATACGACGCGACCACCGTCGGCGACGGTCCGGCGCGGCCCGAACGTGACGCGGCCGGATCCCTGACGACGGTGATCATCGCTTTCGTGATGAACATTCTGGTGGCGCTGGCCAAGTCGGCGGCGGCCCTGGTGACGGGGTCGGCGGCGATGGTCGCCGAGGCGGCGCATTCGTGGGCCGACGCCGGCAATGAGGTGTTCTTGCTGATCGCCGAACGGCGCGGCGCGCGGGGCCGCGACAGGCGGCACCCGTTCGGTCACGGACGGGAGACCTACATCTGGTCGATGTTTGCCGCGTTCGGTCTGTTCACCGTCGGCGCGGTGGTGTCGATCATGCACGGGGTGAGCGCGCTGCGGCACCCCGAAGAAGGAGGGGACTACCTGGTCGGCTACATCGTGCTCGCTGTTTCGGCTGTGCTGGAAGGTGTTTCATTCCTGCAGTCGTTGCGGGAGGCCCGCTCGGGCGGCCGTCGCCTGTCGATGCATCCGGTGCGATACATCATTCGCACCTCCAACACGACGCTGCGGGCCGTATTCGTGGAGGACGCCGCCGCGCTGATCGGTCTCACGATCGCCGCGGCGTGTATGGCATTGCACGAGGTCACCGGCGATGCCACCTGGGACGCGGTCGGATCGATTCTGGTGGGCGTGCTGCTCGGCTTTATCGCGGTGTTCCTGATCACCCGCAACAGCGAGTTCCTGGTCGGGCAGCCCGCGCTGCCCGGACGCCGCGAACTGGCGTTGCGGCATCTGCTCGAACACCCCTCCGTCGACCGGGTCACCTACCTGCATCTGGAATACGTGGGGCCCGAGCAGTACTATCTGGTCGCGGCCGTCGACATCGTCGGAGATCTGGCCGAACATGATCTCGCGGTACGGTTGCGGGACATCGAGGCGCAGATCGAAAGCCTCGACTCGGTCGTCGAGGCGGTCCTGACCTTGGCCACACCCGACGAACCGTCACTGACGCCGCACCCGGCGTAGTTTGGCGAAGGTGCAACTGCGAATCTTCACCGAACCACAGCAAGGGGCCACCTACGACGACCTGGCGCGGGTGGCCGTCGCCGCCGAGGATCTCGGCTTCGACGCCTTCTTCAGATCCGATCATTACTTGGCGATGAATGCCCCCGGTGATCCCGGACCGACCGACGCGTGGCTGACATTGGCGGGGTTGGCCCGCGACACCACGCGCATCAGGCTCGGCACCCTGGTCACCTCCGCGACGTTCCGGTATCCGGGACCGCTGGCGATCGGTGTGGCCCAGGTCGACCAGATGAGCGGTGGCCGTGTGGAACTGGGATTGGGCGCGGGCTGGTTCGCGGCCGAACACGCCGCCTACGGCATTCCGTTCCCGCCGCTCGGCGAACGTTTCGACCGTCTCGAGGAACAACTGTCGATCATCACCGGACTGTGGGCGACGCCCGCCGGTGACCGGTTCGCCTTCGACGGAGCGCACTACACGTTGAGCGACTCGCCCGCCCTGCCCAAACCGGTGCAGGGCATGCCCGGACATCCTTCCTCGATGTCGGCGGCCGCGCCGCACCCCGGACCGCCGATCATCATCGGTGGTCAGGGCAGGGTGCGTACCCCGGCGCTCGCCGCCCGCTTTGCCGCCGAGTTCAATGTGGTGTTCGAGCAGCCCGACGTCGCCGAGACCCGGGTGGCGCGGGTACGTCAGGCGTGCGAGCGGATCGGCCGTGATCCGTCGGGCCTGGTCTACTCGGCGGCGCTGGTGCTGTGCACGGGCCGCACCGACGCCGAACTGTCCGCACGTGCCGACGCCATCGGCCGGGAGGTCGATGAGTTGCGTCTGAACGGGGCCGCGGGTACGCCCGCGGAGGTGGTGGAGAAGATCGAGCGGTACCGGGCCGCCGGGATCAGCAGGATTTACCTGCAGGTGCTGGACCTGTCCGACCTCGACCACCTCGCGTTGGTCGCCGACAAGGTCGCACCGCACCTCGCATCGATGTAGGGACCCGGACAGAACGGAGCACCGATCCCGCTGCCGAGACCGGCAGGGGATCGGTGCTCCGTTCTTCTGTCGCTGGGTGGACTCGATCAGCAGATCGAGATGCGGAACTGTCCGACCGGGATATGGACGCACACGCTGACCGAGCCGATCGCGTAGTACGGTTCCTTCTCGACGGGCGCTGCGGAAGCTGTCGGGGCAACGGCTCCGGTGATCGCGAAAGCCGCTGCAACCGTGCCCAATCCGATGGCGATTCGTTTCTTCACTGCTACTCCTCGATATCGTTGGTGGTCGCCGGTCGCCTTGGCGCACAAGACGTCAGTGCCAAAATTTTCCCCGGTTCGGGGCCTTTTGCTGACTATACCCATGTCGGGAGTCGGCGAAAAGTGCTATGGCGAAAACGGTGTACATTCGTAAAGATTTGGTCCGTGTGACGGACACGCGGCGGTGGGCGGCCCGTTCAGCGGGCGTACCCGAGCAGCGACTTGACCTCCAGGAAGTCGTCGAACGCGTAGTCGCTCCATTCCCGACCGTTTCCGCTCTGCTTGTAGCCGCCGAACGGGGTGGCCGGGTCGGGCCCGGCGCCGTTGATGAAGATCTGCCCCGCCCGGATCCGGGCGGCCACCGAGCGTACGGTGTCGACGTCCTCGCCGGAGACATAGCCGGCCAGACCGTAGTCGGTGTCGTTGGCGATCGACACCGCGTCGTCGACGTCGTCGTAGCCGATGATCACCAGGACGGGGCCGAAGATCTCGGTACGCGCGACCTCCATGGTGTTGTCGACCTCCGCGAACACCGTCGGCCGCACGTAGTAGCCGGCCGTCAGGCCGTCGGGCCGTCCGGTGCCGCCGAAGGCGACGGTCGCCCCGGCGTCGATGCCGGATTGGATGAGGGTCTGGATCTTGTCGAACTGTGCCTGCGACACCACCGGGCCGAGCCGGGCCCCGCTGTCGGGTGCGCCGACCGTCAGCTTGGCTTCGACGGACCGGGCCGCCTCGATCGCCTCGGCCATCCGGCCGGCCGGGACCAGCATACGGGTGGGTGCGTTGCAGGACTGACCGGAGTTGTTCATCACCGACAGCACACCGTCGGCGACGTTCTTGGCGAACGACGTATCGTCGAGAATGATGTTGGGGCTCTTGCCGCCGAGTTCCTGCGCGACCCGTTTGACCGTCGGTGCCGCGGCACGCGCCACCTCGATTCCGGCGCGGGTGCTGCCGGTGAACGAGACCATGTCGATGTCGGGGTGCCCGGACAGCGCGGCGCCCACTCCGGGGCCGTCACCGTTGACCAGGTTGAACACCCCGGCCGGAACGCCTGCCGTGGCAAGGACTTCCGCGAGAATCGCAGCGCTGAACGGAGCCACCTCCGACGGCTTGACCACCATCGTGCAGCCGGTGGCCAGGGCGGGGGCGATCTTGCAGGTCAGCTGATTGAGGGGCCAGTTCCACGGGGTGATGAACCCGCACACGCCGATCGGTTCCTTGACCACCCGTGAGGTACCCCGGTCCTCGGTGAACGAGTAGCCGGGAAGCTGCGCGGCGGCCGTCATCAGGTGCGCGAGCCCGATCGGGACCTGTGAACCGGCCGCGAGGCGGTCCGGCGCACCCATCTCCTCGGTGACCGCGGCGGCCAGATCACCCATCCGATTCTGGTATTCGGCGATGATGGCGTTCAGCAACTCCACACGTTCGGCGACGGAACTGCGGCTCCACGTGGCGAACGCGCGTCGGGCGGCGTCGACGGCGGCGTCGACATCGCGGGCTCCCCCGAGGGCGACGTGACCGGCGACCTGCTCGGTGGCGGGATTGATGACATCGAGGAGGGTGGGCTCGTGGGGCTCGACCCACTGTCCGTCAATGTAGAACCTGGTGATCTCGCGCATCGTGCTCCTCCGGCTGCTGTGACGTAGGCAATACTGGTACCTACGATCACACTACTGCGATGGCGATCACGCGTGCTTCTTGATCAGCTTCTTCGCTTCGTCCCCGGTGACGTTCTTGGCGACCTGCTTGCCGTTCTTGATCTTTCGGATCGTGTAGAGGCCGTCCTTCTTGGCTGCGGCGACATGGAGTCCGGCCTTCTTGGCTGCTTTGTTGAGGTCTTCGAGCATGAGCCGGATACTACGGGGCGAAGATGAACACGCAAGCCGAATTGCGGGCGGGTTACCGTGGACGCCACCTGACAGGGGGTGCTACGGCGGCATCAACCGATGCTGCTGGCTATCGCGATGATCACGCCGGCCACGCTGAGGATGATCACCGACGCGGCCGTGCCGATGGCCAGTCGCCGGCGATGATTGGCCATCGCGTGCACGAACAGTCCGACGCAGATCAGAATGGTCGCGGCGTAGAGCGCGATACCCAGGGTGAGCAGGGCGGCACCACCATCGGCCGCCGCGATGTCGATTGTCGTCACAGGATGTCCTGAGCCCGTCGCGGATCGCCGGGATTCGCGACGCGGCGTCGGGTCCTACGGGTCAGAAGACCTGGCTCATGACGTCGGAGAGAAACGCGTACAGAGCCGGCTGTGACCGGATGAAATCCCAAATCGCTTGTTCGAACATGGACTGTCCCTCCTGAGTGATCGTGATGACGACGGACCTCACAGTATCGCCCGTATCCTGTGCCTGGTTATCGGGTCCTGATGAGCCGGCCCGTGGTCCCGGTTATCGTCTGTCCTGCCACGTCGTCCGGTCGAGCCGGTGGACCAGGCAGTCATCGCCGTCGAACGATCGCCGCCCGACCACACGGAATCCGAGTCGCTGATAGAAGCGGTGCGCGTCGGTGTTCGAGTTCAGCGGATCGATGATGATCGCCACCGTCGACGGGTCGGCGAAGGCGCCGTCGATCACCTGGGTCATCATCGAGGTGCCGTATCCGCGGCCCAGCGCATCCCTCTCGCCGATCCAGATGTCGATGGCCCGAAGATGGGGTTCCACCTCGCCCCAATAGTGGGTCGGTTCGGCCAGCGGATCGATCACCTGCATCGCCCCGATCGGCCGCCCGTCGACCTCCGCGATCAGGTGGTAGTCGGCATCACCGGCCCCGGTGATCTCCTGCGCCCAGTCGGTATTATCGAAAGCTGTTGTGGCGGCAGGGTTGTCGGTGCTGCAAGCGATGACGTGCGGTTCCCGGTCCCACTTCTGGAGAATCGGCACGTCATCCAGTGTCGCGGGGCGCAGCGTTACCTCGTGCGGTGAAGGGCCCATCGACACAGCCTACGTCGGCCCGGCATGTCCTGTAGGACGTTGCGGCGGAGCCGCACGCCGCGAGGTGGAGCCCCGGAATGGAGTGCGTATGTGCTCTGCGGAAGCGTGCCGAAACCGCTTCCACCTGCGGTCATCTGGTGCCCCTAGTCGGACTCGAACCGACACTCGGCGGATTTTAAGTCCGCTGCCTCTGCCAATTGGGCTATAGGGGCGAACACCGCACGCATCGGCCCGGTGGCCTTCCAGGCTAGGGCAGAGCTCGCGGCCGGTTGGTGGCGGGGTGGGCCAGGAGGTGCGCGTCGGTGAATCCTGTTCAGTCGGGTATCGGGTCGCGTTCAATGGGGCACGACATGCAACGTGGTCCGCCGCGGCCCCGGCCCAGTTCATTGCCGGCGATCGGAATCACCTGGATACCGTTGTCGCTGAGAAACTTGTTGGTGGTGATGTTGCGTTCGTATCCGATCACCACGCCGGGGGCCGCGGCCAGAAAATTGTTGCCGTCGTCCCACTGCGCCCGCGCGGCCTCCAGCCGGTCGATCGGGGCGCGCAGCACCCGTAGGTCGTCTACGCCGAGTGCCTCGGCGACCACCGGCCACAGATCGTTGTTCTCGGTGACCGTATAGCCACGGGATTCGTTGGTGCGCAACGTGAACGAGCGTAGCGACGCCGGCAGGTAGGGGTAGACGCTGAACGCGTCGCGGTCAACCTGGGTCATCGCGGTGTCCAGGTGCATGAACGCGCGTTCGCGGGGCAGTTCGACGACGATCGCGGTATGCACGTTGCCGCTGCGGAACAGCGCTGAGGCCAATACCTCAATACCCTGCGGTGCGGTCCGTTCGCTCAGGCCGATCATCACGTGTCCGTTGCCGATCACGAGAATGTCACCGCCTTCGATGGTGGCGGGCGCGTGGTATCCGGCGTCGTTGCCGTAGTAGAAATCGAATGACTCGGCGGTGAACATCGGATGAAAGTTGTAGATCACCTGCGAGTTGATCGTTTCGCGCTGCCGGGCCGGTTTGGCCATCGGATTGATGCTGACGCCGGAATAGATCCAGGCCGAATTGTCACGCTGAAAAAGGTGGTTGGGGAGCGGGGCGAGCAGGAAATCGTCGTCGTCGAGATAGGACAGCAGCAGGCTCGACGTGCCGTGCAGATGCGGGGCGATCTCGCGTTTGAGGAGTCCGCCGATAAGGATCTCGGCGAGTTCGCCCGCGTCGTGGGTGCTCAGGAACTCCTTGAGGGGATCGCTGAGCGCCGGACCGAACAGCGACGGTGTGGTGAGCCGCTCGCGCAGGAAGTCACGCGCACCGTCGACGTCGATGGCCTCGGTGAGCAGTCGGTGATAGCTGTGGACCCGGGTGCCGAGGTCGCGGAGCACCTGCGCGAACGCCTCGTGCTCCTCGCGTGCCCGCTCGGCCCACATGATGTCGTCGAACAACAGGTCGTCCACGTTGGATGGGGTCAGCCGCAGCAGCTCGACGCCAGGTTTGTGCAGAATCACCTGCCGGAGCGGACCGACCTCCGAGTCGACGTGAAATGCCATGTGGTCACCTACGTTTCCGGGCGTTCGGCGTGACTGTGTCCGGTGCGCCCCGGTGCCACGCCGGCCTCGCTGTCACGCTAACACCGCCCGGTCGGTGTCGTCGGATGTTCGGCGAGGCTTGCCCAAATGGGTTACTGGCGTTAACTTAACGGCATTAACCCACGGGAGGACAGCAGACATGGGGGAACTCCGATGCCCGAACGCCTGACCCGAGCGATCATCGGCGCGCCGCGAACGGTGCTGATCATCGCTCTTATTCTCTTCATCGGCGCGGGAATCTACGGCGCGGGCGCCGCCAAGGACCTGCTCCCCGGCGGGTTCAGCGACCCCGATTCCGAATCGTCGGTGGCCGAGCGAATCCTGGATGAGCGCTTCGACCGGGGCGGCCTGCGGGCCGTGATCAAACTCGACGTCGATCTGGGCACCGACATTTCCACCGATCCCGCCGCGAGCCAGGTCGGCCGACAGATCATCGACGAGCTGAAGACCATCGACTACGTGCAGGACCCGGTCCTGTCGATCTGGGACCAGCCCCAACTGGAGGCGGGACTGCTCAGCATCGACAGATCCTCGACGCAGATCATCGTCAGCCTGTCCGGCGGCGAGGACAAGGCACCCGCCCGCGCCGAGGAACTGTCCGACAGGTTCAGCGGAGAACGGCAGGGCGTACGGATCCGGGTCGGCGGGCAGGCCATGGTGTTCGCAGAGATCAATACCCAGTCCTCCCGCGACCTGGCCATCGCCGAGGCGATCGCCATCCCCATCACCTTCCTCGTGCTGATCATCGTGTTCGGCGGGGTGGTCGCGGCCTCGCTGCCCGTCGGTATCGGCATCATCGCGATCGTGCTGACCTTCGCATACCTGCGGCTCATAGCGATCTTCACCGACGTGTCCGTCTACGCGCTCAACCTCGCGACCGCGATGGGTCTGGCGCTGGCCATCGACTACACACTGCTGCTGATCACCCGCTATCGGGAGGAGGTGCACGCCGGCCGAGGACGCGAGGACGCCATCGTGATCACGATGGCCACCGCGGGCCGCACCGTCCTGTTCTCGGCCATCACCGTCGCGCTGGCGCTGGCCGCGCTGGTGATCTTCCCGATGTACTTCCTGCGTTCGTTCGCCTACGCGGGTATCGGTGTGGTGGTGGTGGCGCTGGCCGCCGCGCTGATCCTGACGCCCGCACTGCTGACCGTGCTCGGGCCCCGCGTCGACAGTCTCGGCGTGAGCCGCCTGCTGCGCCGGGCCGATCGCCCGCAGCCCGCCGTCGAGGGCACCGTCTGGTACCGGATCGGCCGGTTCGCGATGCGCCGCGCCGTCGTCGTCATGGTCGCGGTCACCGCGTTCCTGCTGCTGCTCGGTGTGCCGTTCCTGTCGTTCAAATTCGGCTTCCCCGACGATCGGGTGCTGCCCGCATCGGCCAACTCGCACCAGATCCAGCAGGAGGTCCGCGACACCTACGCGCAGAACCTGTCGGGGGTGTCGACGGTGGTCGTGACCGGCGCCAACGACCCCGACAGCTTCGCGCTGCGCAGCTACAGCCAAGACCTGGCCAGAGTCGAGGGCGTCGACTCGGTGACATCGTCGGCCGGCCTGTTCGTCCAGGGGGCGCAGGTGGCCGAGGGCGACCCGACGGCCACTTCCGGCGGTATCGCGATCCTCACCGTGTCGTCCTCGCTGGAGCCGACCAGCCAGGAGGGCGGTGACCTGGTCAGGGCCCTGCGCGAAGTCGAACCGGCCGAGGGGATGGAAGCCTGGGTCACCGGGATCGCCGCAGGCGGCATCGACGCCGTCGACTCGATCTACGAGCACCTGCCGGCGGTGCTGGCGGTGATCGCCGTGGCCACCTTCATCCTGCTGTTTCTGTTCACCGGGTCGGTGGTGCTGCCGTTCAAGGCGCTCATCCTCAATGTGCTGTCGTTGACAGCGACGTTCGGGGCGATGGTGTTCATCTTCCAGGAAGGTCACCTCGGTGGCTTCGGGACTGTCGCGACCGGGCATCTCGTCGCCACCATGCCGGTCCTGATGTTCTGTATCGCGTTCGGGCTGTCGATGGACTACGAGGTGTTTCTGCTCGGCCGGATACGTGAGGAGTTCCTGGCCTCGGACGGTAGCCGGGAGGCCGGTGACCACGCCGTGGCCGTCGGCCTGGCCAAGACCGGCCGGGTGATCACCGCCGCCGCGTTGCTGATGAGCATCGTGTTCGCCGCGATGGCGGCCTCCGGTGTGTCGTTCATGCGGATGTTCGGAGTGGGGTTGGCCATCGCCGTGTTGATGGACGCCACCCTGATCCGGCTGCTGCTGGTGCCCGCGTTCATGCGGCTGATGGGGCGGCTCAACTGGTGGGCGCCGGCCCCCCTGCGCCGGTTGCATCAGCGGATCGGCCTGTCGGAATCATGACGGCGCGGCGACGGTCCCCACGCGGATCCGGCGAGCGGCTCGCGGGCGAGATCATCGACGCCGCCACCGACCTGCTCATCGCGGCCGGCGACGACTCGGCGGTGTCCATCCGCTCGGTCGCCGCCCGTGTCGGGGTCACCCCGCCGTCGATCTACCTGCACTTCGCCGACAAGCAGGAATTGCTCGACGAGGTGTGGCTGCGCTACTTCGAATCGATCGACAGTGTGCTCGAGGCCGCGGGCGACGGCGTCGACGATCCGCTCGAACGGCTGGTGCGGATGGGGATGGCCTATGTGCGCTTCGCCGCGAGCGCGCCGGCGCTGTACCGGCTGCTCGACGTCAGAACCCCGGGCAAGGGACACGGTTCGAAGGGCGACGAGGCGCTGATGACATCCGCGTTCGTCCGATTTCACGAGGTGGTCGCCGAACTCGTCGAGTCCGGGGGCGTCACCGACCGCGCTCCGGGTGACCTGGTGCTGGAACTCTGGGCCGCCGCGCACGGCATCGCGTCATTGATGATCGCCCTACCGGACCTGGGCTGGGATACCGATCTGTCGCACGCCGAGCACATGTTCACGGTACTGAGCCGGGGGATTCTCACCTCGGGTTCGCCCCGCGCCGATACGGTGGAGCAGCCGTGATGGTCAAGAGTAGGTAAAGTCGGAACCCTACGTACCCGTCACACGTTGGGGGAAGTAGACGCCCTACCCAGAAGGAGCCTGTGGTGAGAGAGAGCAGTAACCCGGTTATGCGCGGAGTCGTCCGCGATAACCAGACCGGCTATGCCGGATTCGGCGCCGGGGCCGCGGGGGCGGCCCAGGGCGCGATGTTCAACCAGCGCGGTCAGCAGTACGACCCTTACGCCCAGCAGCTACAGCCGCCCACCCAGCCGGCGACGCGCCAGCTCACCGTCGATGATGTGGTCACCAAGACCGCCATCACGCTCGGTGTGCTCACGCTGTCGGCGATCATCTCGTACTTCTTGGTCGACGCCAACGACTCGCTGGCCACCCCGCTGCTGGCGGTCGGCGCGATCGGCGGTCTGGTGCTGGTCCTGGTCGCCAGTTTCGGCCGGAAACAGGACAACCCGGCCATCGTGCTCGCCTACGCGGCGTTCGAGGGGCTGTTCGTCGGATCGATCTCGTTCGTCTTCGGCAACTGGGTGGTCAGCGGTGACACCTCGGCCGGTGCGCTGATCGGTCAGGCCGTCCTGGGCACGTTCGGCGTGTTCTTCGGAATGCTGGTGGTGTACAAAGTCGGTGCCATCCGCGTCACGCCGCGGTTCACCCGGATGCTGTTCGCCGGCATGATCGGCGTCGTCGTGCTGATGCTTGGCAACCTGGTGGCCGGATTCTTCACCGACGGCGGTTTCGGATTGCGCGACGGTGGCCCGCTGGCGATCATCTTCTCATTGGTCTGCATCGGCATCGCCGCGTTCAGCTTTCTGCTCGACTTCGATTCGGCCGACCGGCTGATCCGCGCCGGAGCCCCATCGAAGGCCGCCTGGGGTGTGGCGCTCGGCCTCACCGTGACCCTGGTCTGGCTGTATGTCGAGATCCTGCGTCTGCTGAGCTACTTCAACTCCGACTAGGGCGTGTCTCCAATTCTTCTGTCGAGGACGGCAAAGGGAATTGGGGAACAGGCCACAGTCGCGGATCGCTGGTTTCACGACGATCGCCGCGCCCTCTCCGAAGAGAGGGCGCGGCGACGTTTTGGCACCCCGCCGACTGCCGGACATCGGCCGTATGATCGCGATACCGGATGTCGTCGGTGGCGGTAGGTGGGCTATCACCGGCATTCGTCGGATATGGTTCCGGGGCGACGGTGACCGGGCCGGAGTCGGCTATCGGGCCGACGGAACAGTCGTCGCCGGCCCGAGACGACCAAGACCGCGGCGGCTGACACCCGATGAAATGTCAGTGGTCGATGTCAGAATCTGATTCAGCCTGGATGCGGTTCGGTACCAGGAAGCCTCGAGGAGATCAGGAACTATGGCCGATAGCGTTGCGAACAAAGTCGATGAACCGACTTCGGATGAATCGAAAGAATTCGAAGGACTGGCTCGCTTCTGGCTGCCGCCGGAGATGGTCGACCTGCGGGAGACTGCGGTTCTGGGCGGGTACGACATCGAAGTGCGCAACCGCTGTCTCGACGATGGAACTCCCTGCTGCACCATGCTGGTGCATAGTGTCGATGCCGACGGTAACGACCGCGACGACTTTGTGTGCTTCACTACCGACTACGTCGGCGGGGAATGGGTGGTGCCACGCGGCGGTACCGGTACGTTGCCCAATTTACTATCCGGGAAGGGCATTGCGGTTCAGTCGGTTCCGGTCCGCGAACTACTCCGTCGCATCGGTACTCACACTAATCCGTGGGATGTGGCGGTGTCCGATGATCCTGTGCGGTGCGCGACGGCGCAGGACGAGTACCTCCGGATCTTTTCCTACGGTACTTATGACGAGATGGTTGGTGCGAACGCCGAGCATCTCGCGCGAGCTTCGCAATCTGAGGATTTTCGTGCGCTGTATACCGTCGGGATTCTCTGCGGTCACGACGTCATAATCAGAAATAGCCGTGTCGAGGACACGCTCGAAACCGGAGTCCGTGTCCAGCTAGTCGATCGTGACGGCGCACCGGAAGGTACTCCGGTCGATGCCGTATCGGTATACCACGATGGTGAATGGAAACTTGACCCGGAGCGCGTCGGGTTGCTGAATGAGGCTGACGGAACCCTTGAACCCACGCCGGTCGAGGATTTGTTGGATTTCATGGTTTCGCAGGTGAACGACTGGGATTTTGCCGATGAGACGTTGGTCGAAGAGGACGGCCCGGCGCTGACCGAGCGGCAGCGGCGGACGATGCGTGCCACGCTGGCCGAAGCCGGCAACCTCGACGTCGCCGACCTGCGGGCGGTCATCCTGACACTCTCGGTATACCAACCTGTCACCGACCGGTACGAGGGCCGAGACTACCGCACCGTATGGTACTCGTCGCAGCGTGAGCACATCGCCGGCTGGCTCGCCGAGTACTCCGGCCCGGGCGCGTACAACAGGCGCACCGGCTCGGGCAGTTCCAAGGCGTTCTACGGGCGGTTCAAATGTGCGCCCGGACTTCTCTGGCTTGCCGAGGCGCTCGGCGAGGACCCGGCCATCTGCGATCGGGCGATCACCGCGGCCGACGCGGCGGGGAGTAACGTCGCATCGCAGTGCGGCGCGTTCCGCAAAATCGTCCCGTGGTCGCGGATCGTGGAACTACTCGACCGGACATTGGCCATTGGCGGGTCGACTACCTGACCGCGGAGTGCTGCTCAGCTCCTGCAAACGCCGACCCGCCGGGACACCGCGCGCAGCAGTGTTTGCCACTCGTCGTTGCCCTGACCGGCGAAATCACCCGACGGGTGTAGTTGTACGGTGTGCGCCATGCGTACACCGGTCAGGCAGCTTTCCGGGACCACGGTGATGTACTGCCCCTGGAAACCATTGGCCTGGAAGCCGCGCGGTGTGGCGCCCGACCACCACTGGTAACCATATGAGCCGACATTCTCGTCGGCGGCATCACGGGCCGGTCGACGGTTCATCGTCGCCTCGGTGACCCAGGAGCGGGACACCACTTGGCGCCCGCCGACGGCCTGTCCGCCGTTACGCATCAGCTCGCCGAACCGGAGGAAGTCCACCGGCCGGGCAAACAAGGACATCGACGCCACCGCGGCCCCGGTCCGATCGGTCATGATGTCGGCGTCGGCCTCCATTCCGGTCGGCCGCCAGACCTTCTCCGCGATGGTCGTGCTCAGTGGGCGGGCATAGACAGACTCCAGCAGCCAGCCCAGCACCTGGGTGTTGGCGCTGTTGTAGTTGAACGCCGTGCCCTGGGGGGCCACCCGGGGGAGTGCAAGCAGGAACTCGTTGCGGGTCTTACCGATTCGGCCGCCTGAGTGGTAGTCGAGGGCGAGATCGATCCATTGCAGGAACTGGTCGTTCGCCGTGATCTCGGAGGTGTGTTCGTCCCATTTCACTCCCGATCGCATCAGCAGGATGTTCCTGATCGTCGTACCCTGCCAGGCCGACCCACGGACGCCGGGGACGTACCGCTCGATCGGCTCGTCGAGGGAGGATATCCGGCCCTCGTCGACGGCGATTCCGACGAGAGTGGAGATCACCGATTTGGTTGTCGACCATCCGTGGTGTGCGGTGGTGCGCCGGTAACCGTTCGCGTAGAACTCGGCGATCATCGAGCCGTCGCGCATCAACAACAGCGCGTCGGTCTGGGTGTCGCGGATAAAGTCGCGGACGGTTTTCGTCCGGCCTGACCACCGGTAGCTCACCGACCCGATATCGACGGGTGACCGCATGCGAGGCAGTGTGTTGGCCGTACCGGCGGTGATCGGCTGGTGTGGGAGGAACAAATCGGGTTTGACGATGTCGGTGGGTAACGGCAGCAGCATCCGGTTGTTGGTGATCGCCTCGTGCGTCCAATTCGACCAGAAATCCGGGGAGGCCAGAGTTGTCGCGGCACCCGCCGCGAGATCGGGCAGCGCGGGAACGCCGAGGAGTCCGCCGCCCCGTGCGACGGCCAGCAGCGATCGTGCGTCGGTGACCGAGGGGGTAGGGGGCGTGGCGTCGGCGGGTGCACTCGACAGTGCCGCGGCGATGGAGACCACGAGTGCGAGGGCGCTCTTGGTGATGGCTGTCACCCGGCACATGATGCCAGACCGGCATCGGAAAGTGCCCCCGATATAGGCGTCCCGTATGGCGTCTCGTCCTAGCCCACCGCTCTATCGGCAGAACTCTTTCCGACACGCCCGGGCAGGGCAGGTTCACCTCCGGGGTGGACCTGCCCTATCCGGGGTATGTCTGAATCAGGACAGGCGTTCGAGAACCATCGCCATGCCCTGGCCACCGCCGACGCACATCGACTCGATACCGAAGGTCTTGTCGTGTGTGCGCAGGTTGTTGAGCAGCGTGGTGGTGATCCGGGCGCCGGTCATACCGAACGGGTGGCCGATCGCGATGGCGCCGCCGGAGACGTTGAGCTTGTCGTGATCGATGCCCAGTTCGTTGGCCGAACCGAGAACCTGCACGGCGAAGGCTTCGTTGATCTCGACGAGGTCGATATCCGAGAGCGACATCCCCGAGATGCGCAGTACCTTGCGGATGGCCTCGATCGGGCCCAGACCCATGATCTCGGGGGACAGTCCGGTCGCGGCGGTGGCCACCACGCGGGCCAGCGGGGTCAGGCCCAGCTCCTTGGCCTTGGTGTCACTCATGATCACCAGCGCCGCGGCACCGTCGTTGAGCGGGCATGCATTGCCCGCGGTGATGGTGCCGTCGGGGCGGAAGACCGGCTTGAGCTGGCTGATCTTCTCGTAGGTGGTGCCTGCGCGCGGGCCGTCGTCGGTGGACACGGTGCTGCCGTCGGGCAGGGTGACCGGGTCGATCTCGCGTGCGAAGAAACCGGCCTTGATGGCGGCCTCGGCACGGTTCTGGCTCAGCACACCCCAGCGGTCCTGGTCGTCCCGCGAGATGCCGGTGTAGCTGGCGACGTTCTCGGCGGTCTGGCCCATCGCGATGTAGACGTCCGGGATCAGGCCGTCCTCACGAGGATCGTGCCAGCTGTCGGCGCCACCCTCGGCGCTCTTCTCGCTGCGCGCGATGGCCTCGTCGAACAGGGCGTTCTTGGAGTTGGGGGCGCCGTCGGCGCCGCCGGAGATGCCGAAACTGGAGACGCTCTCGACTCCGCCGGAGATCACCACGTCGACCTCACCGGCTTTGATGGCGTGCAGCGCCATCCGGGTGGTCTGCAACGACGACGAGCAGTACCGGTTGACCGTGACACCGGGGATGTGGTCGTAGCCGAGTTCGACGGCGATGACACGGGCGATGTTGTAGCCGCCCTGGCCGCCGGGCTGTCCGATGCCCCAGTGGATGTCCTCGATGTCCTTGGGATCGAGCGACGGGACCTTGGCGAGCGCCGCGGCCACCATCTGGCGCGAGAGCTCGTCAGGGCGAACGTCTTTGAGAGATCCCTTACCGGCACGGCCGATCGGGGAACGGGCATGGGCGACAATCACTGCTTCTGGCATGTGAAACACGTTACTGCACGTGCCCAGGTGCCGGTATCGGCGGCGGTGCGGGGTGACGACGACCGCTTTTTGTGCGCCCGGCACCGATAGTGCGGGCGGGATTCGGGGTCTGCGGTCATCAATGGGACCATGGAGGTATGCGCATCGCGAATCATGTCGTCGACCTGGTGGGCAACACACCCCTTGTCAAGCTCAACTCGGTGGTCAAGCCCGGCTCCGGCCTCGTCGCGGCCAAGGTGGAATACCTCAATCCGGGCGGCAGCAGCAAGGACCGCATCGCGGTCCGCATGGTGGACGCCGCCGAGGCCTCCGGTGAACTCAAGCCGGGCGGCACCATCGTCGAACCCACCTCCGGCAACACCGGCGTCGGTCTGGCCCTGGTCGCCCAACAGCGGGGTTACAAGTGCGTGTTCGTCTGTCCCGACAAGGTCGGCGAGGACAAGCGCAACGTCCTCAAGGCATACGGTGCCGAGGTCGTGGTCTGTCCTACGGCGGTACCGCCGGAGCATCCCGACAGCTATTACAACGTCTCCGACCGGCTGGTCCGGGAGATCGACGGTGCCTGGAAGCCGAATCAGTACGTCAATCCGGCGGGACCCCAGAGCCACTACGAGACCACCGGCCCCGAGATCTGGCGGGACACCGACGGCACGGTGACCCATTTCGTGGCCGGTGTGGGCACCGGTGGCACCATCACGGGCACCGGCCGGTACCTCAAGGAGATCTCCGGCGGCAAGGTCAAGGTCGTCGGCGTCGATCCCGAGGGCTCGGTGTACTCCGGTGGCACGGGGCGGCCGTACCTGGTGGAGGGCGTGGGCGAGGACTTCTGGCCGCAGGCCTACGATCCCTCGATCCCGGACGAGATCATCGCGGTCTCCGACGCCGACTCGTTCGACATGACCCGGCGCCTGGCCCGCGAGGACGGCCTGCTCGTGGGCGGCTCGTGCGGCATGGCGGTGGTCGCCGCGCTGCAGGTCGCCGAACGCGAGGGTCCCGATGCGGTGGTCGTGGTGCTGCTGCCCGACGGCGGCCGCGGCTACATGGCCAAGATCTTCAACGACAAGTGGATGAGCAGCTACGGTTTCCTGCGGTCCACCCTCGACGGCAAGACCGCCGGTGAGCCGTTGGTGGGCGAGGTGCTGCGCGGTAAGGGCGGCGAACTGCCCGACCTGGTGCACACCCATCCGTCCGAAACCCTGCGCGATGCCATCGAGATCCTGCGCGAGTACGGCGTCTCGCAGATGCCGGTGGTCGGTGCCGAGCCGCCGGTGATGGCGGGTGAGGTGGCCGGTGCGGTCACCGAGCGTGACCTGCTCAGTGCGGTGTTCGAGGGCCGCGCGAACCTTGCCGACCCGGTGTCGGCGCATATGGGCGAGCCGTTTCCGCTGATCGGTTCGGGCGAACCGGTCTCCGCGGCCACCAGGGCGTTCAGCGAGACCGATGCGTTGATGGTGGTCGAGGACGGCAAACCCGTCGGCGTCCTCACCCGCCACGATCTGCTCGCCTTTGTCAGCACACATCCCTTCGTCGGATAGGACAGCAACCATGAGTCACGGTTTTTCCACCCGCGCCATCCACGCCGGATACGACCCGGACCCGTTGACCGGCGCGGTCAACGTGCCGATCTACGCGTCCTCCACCTTCGCCCAGGACGGGGTCGGCGGCCTGCGGGGCGGATTCGAGTACGCGCGCACCGGCAATCCCACCCGGCGGGCCCTCGAAGCCAACCTGGCGGCCCTGGAGGGCGGCACCTTCGGGCGTGCCTTCGCCTCCGGGATGGCCGCCACCGACGCCCTGTTGCGCGCCACCCTGCGCCCCGGTGATCACCTGGTCATCCCCAACGACGCCTACGGCGGTACGTTCCGGCTCATCGACAAGGTGTTCACGCAGTGGGGGATCGACTATTCGGTCGCCCCGATCACCGACCCCGACGCGGTGCGCGCCGCCGTCACCGACAAGACCAAGCTGGTGTGGATCGAAACCCCCACCAACCCGCTGCTCAACGTCGGCGATATCGCGGTGCTCGCCGAGATCGCCCACGGTGCCGGTGCGAAGCTCGTGGTGGACAACACTTTTGCCTCGCCATACCTGCAGCAGCCGTTGGCGCTGGGGGCTGATGTGGTGCTGCATTCGACCACCAAGTACCTCGGCGGCCACTCGGATGTGGTGGGCGGTGCACTGGTCACCGCCGACGAACAACTCGACACCGACATCGCCTTCCTACAGAACGGCGCCGGTGCGGTACCGGGCCCGTTCGACGGCTACCTGACGATGCGCGGCATCAAGACCCTCGCGGTGCGAATGGACCGCCACAGCGACAACGCCGAACGTGTCGTCGACTTCCTCGCCGCACACGCCAAGATTGAGAAGGTCCTCTACCCGGGGCTGGCCGACCACCCCGGCCACGGCGTGGCCGCCAAGCAGATGGCCCGCTACGGCGGCATGGTGTCGGTGCTGGTCAAGGGTGGTCTGGAAGCGGCGCAGGACTTCTGTGCCCGTACCGAGGTGTTCACCCTGGCCGAGTCGCTCGGCGGCATCGAATCGCTGATCGAGCATCCGGGCGCGATGACGCACGCGTCGACCGCCGGTTCACTGCTGGAGGTCCCGGACAATCTGGTCCGGTTGTCGGTGGGCATCGAGGACATCGACGACATTCTCGGTGACCTGGAGAAAGCACTGCACTGAGCGTGTGCTCTGCTGCGTACTCTGGGCGGGGTGTCGACGTCGCAGACTGAATCCTCGGTGACGACGGTGATCGGGCTGCTCGGTCCGGTCGGCGTCGTGCGCGACGTCACGGCCGCCTGTGCCCCGGGTGCCGGCGAGCCGGTGCCGGTGGCCGGGGTTCGGGCCCGCCGGTTGCTGGCCTCCCTGGCGATGGCCGAAGGACGGGTGCGGACCGCCGAACGACTCATCGACGACGTGTGGGGTACCGATCGGCCGGGATCGCCGGCCGCGGCCCTGCATACGCAGATCTCCCGTCTGCGCCCGGTGCTCGGCCCGGCGCGTGTGGAGGCGGTCGCCGGTGGCTACCGGCTGACCGGGTGCCGGACCGATCTGTCGGTGGTGGCCGAACTGGCCGCTTCCGGAGATCCGGCGGACCTGGCGGCGGCACAGACGTGGTGGCGCGGGGTGCCCGGTGATGATCTCGGCGACGCCGACGTGGGATTGGCCAGCGAGTTACGTTCTCGTGCAAACGCGTTGCGGGAGGCCGTCGACCGCGGGAGACTGGCCGCGTTGCTCGCCGGCGGTGATTTCGCCGAGGCTCGGACCGTGGCCGAAAGGCTCTGTGCAACAGATAATCTGGACGAGACCGCGCATGTGGGGATGATGCGGGCGCTCGCCGGGCAGGGCGCAACCGCCGCCGCGCTCGCCGTTTTCGACAGGCTCCGCCGCTCACTGACCGCCGAACTGGGGGCTGATCCCGGCCCCGAGGCCGCCGCCGTGCACGCGGAATTGCTCGCGGCCACGGCTGTTTCGGGCGCCGGTTCAGCTGTCCCTCCGCAGGTGATCGAGCCCACCGGTCGCGGTCCGCGTTCGAAGGTCGTCGGTGTCATCGCGGATTCGTCCGAGCTCGTGGGCCGTGACCACGACATCTCGGCGATCCTGGACCTGCTCGGCCGGTATCGGCTGGTCACCCTGCAGGGGCCGGGCGGGGTGGGCAAGACCCGGGTGTCGCATCGGGTCGGCGCCCGACTCGCCCGGGCCGGCCGCAGCGTCTTCTACGTGCCGCTGGCACCCATTCGCAACGACGACGATGTGGTAGGGGCGATCGCCGCGACACTCGGGGTCGGTGACACCGAGTGGACGCCCGGTGGCCGTCCGCGGCGCGCGGTTGCCGATCTCACCGCCCGGATCGTCGACGAGATCCGCGGGCTGGGTGCGGTACTGATTCTCGACAACTGCGAGCAGGTGGTGGCCCGGTGCGCTCTCCTGGTCGCCGAACTGCTCACGGCCGAACCGGATCTGGTGGTACTGACCACCAGCCGGTCGCCGTTGCTGCTGGCCGCCGAACACATCTACCAGTTGCCCGCGCTCGGGGTGGACGTCGACGGGGCGTCGGCGGAACTGTTCGGGCGCCGGGCACGGGCGATCCGGCGGTCGGCGACCCTCGACCCGATCCAGGTGGCCGGCCTGTGCGCCCGGCTCGACGGGCTGCCGCTGGCCATCGAACTCGCGGCCGCCAGGATCCGGACGATGTCGGTGGGGGAGATCACCGCCCGGCTCGACGAGCGATTCGGGTTGTTGCGCGGCTCGGATCGCAGTGCCCCCGACCGGCACCGCACCCTGTACGCCGTCATCGACTGGAGTTGGGATCTGCTCGGCGACGATGCCCGGTCGGCGCTGCGGCGGCTGTGCCGGTTCCCGGCCGGATTCACCGCCGATACCGCGGCTGCCGTACTGGGATACGGCGGCTACCGGATCGACGATGTCCTGGAGGAACTGGTCAATCAGTCACTGCTGGCGGTGGTGGAGACCGTGACGGGCACGCGGTATCGCATGCTGGAGACGGTCCGTGAGTTCGGCGAGACCACACTGGCCGCCGATCCCGGTCTCTCACGCGTCATCGATGTGGCCATCTGTTGCTGGGCACGGTCTTTCGCACTGTCGGTCAGCGCGGAGTACGAGCATGATTTCGCCTCGCCGGCGCTGCTGGACAGGGTCGCCGCCGAGACGGAGAACCTGCTCTGGGTGTTGCGCCGTTGTGTCGCATCCGAATCCGGTCGACCCTCCGATGACGAGGTGATCACCGTGGTGACCGTGTTCCCGGTGCTCGGGGGTCTGTGGGTGATCCGGGGCCTGCATTCGGAGGTCATCGCGTGGAGTGCCAAGGTGGTGCCGATACTTCCCCGGCCGCCGGCCGGGCTGCCCGATGAACTCCGCAAATGCTGGCAGGCAACGGTGCTCGTGTCGTCCATTCATCAGATGATGCACCACGACCTCAGGCATGTGGCCCGTTGCCGGATGTTGTTGCGGGCCTTGATCCACCGAGACAAGGTACTGACCGGGCAGACCGACTTCCTATCGGCGCTGGCCCTGGCCGTCCGCGGACCGGCGCTGCACCGGCTGATCGTGTCGGGTGTGCGCGCCGGCACGCCCAGGGTGGCGCTCATCGCCAGGGGGTTGCGGATGGCGGTGCGGGAGAACACCGGATCTCTCGACCCGGCGTTGCGTGACGGTCTGCACATGCTCGAGCTGACCTCTCGCTACGACGATGTCTGGCTCTCTGCAATGCCGAAGAACGCGGTCGCGGGAATCTATGGTCAACGCGGGCAATGGGAACGGTCGATCGGCTACTACCATGACGCCATCGCCGGACTGGAACGGATCTCGGCGACCGAGGACTCGGACGGCTCGCGCTGCTACCTCGCGGCCGCGCTGACCGCGCTCGGCCGATTCGACGAGGCCGAACAGGTTCTGGCGCCGGTCGCGGGCGGCTGGACGGTGCGGGGTCCGGAGCCGCAGGGACACACCGAAGTGGTCGCCGCGATGATGATGGCCTGGGCCGAGATCCGGTACGGACGAGGCGACAGGATCGGAGCCGCCGAGGCGTTCGGCCGTTCGGCCGCCCTGATCCATCGGGACCACCCGTTCCTGAGCAGCGACCCCGGCGCGGTGATGTTGTTGAGCGGATCGGTCGCAGGTCTGCTGCTCTGCGGTGAGACCGACACGGCCAGAATATATCTCGACACACTGTGTGCCGGTCTGCGCTCCACGATCAGTGGGCGGATCTGGCTGGACCTACCGCAGGGTGCCACCATCGCGCTGGTCGTGGGACTGCTCCTCAACGCGGATGCGCGGACCGGCGACAAGGCGCCGGGCGCCCGGCTCATGGCGCTGGGTGTGCGGCTCGGTGCCCGCCAGGATCTGCCGAGCCTGCATCGCGCCGTCGTCGACGCCCAGCCGAACTCGGGGTTGTCCGAGGACGACTGGGCATCGATGTGGACGCAGGTGGTGCGGCGTTCGCGAAGACAGGTGCGTGAGGAGATCCTCGATTTCGTAGTCCACCACGTGAGCTGACGGCCGTCAGGCGTTGCGCATGTAGGCGCGCACCGCCAGCGGGGCGAAGATCGCGGTCACCACCGCTGCACCCAACAGGGACCATCCCACATGCGAACTCATGTGTCCGTCGGTGGTCAGATCACGCACCGCGCTCACCAGGTGGCTGACCGGATTGACCTTCACCCACGCCTGCAACCAGCCGGGCATTGTGTCGGTGGGGGCGAAGGCGTTGGAGGCGAATGTCAGCGGGAACATGATCATCATCGAAACGCCCTGCACCGCCGATGCCTTGCTCATCAGGCAGCCCATGAGCGCGAAGATCCAGGACAGGGCGAAGCTGCACACCATGATCAGCAGTGCCGAGGCCACCACCCCGAAGGCATCCGGTCGCCAGCCCATGATGATGCCCATGATCACGGTGAGCACGGTGGCGACGAAGTACCGGATGACGTCGGCCAGCAGCGCACCGGCCAGCGGACTGATCCGGGAGATCGGCAGCGACCGGAAGCGGTCGAAGACACCCTTGTCCATGTCCTCGCGCAACTGTGTTCCGGTCACTATCGAGGTCATGACCACGGTCTGCACCATGATTCCCGGAATGATGACCGGCAGGTACGACGTGACGTCACCGCTGATGGCCCCGCCGAACACGTAGGTGAACAGGAGCGTGAAGATGATCGGCTGGAAGGTGACGTCGAAGAGTTGTTCGGGGTTGTGCCGGATCTTCAGTACGCCGCGGTAGGCCATCGAGAACGACTGGGTGATCGTCTCCAGCGGGGATATCGATGTCTTGGCCTCCTTCCTGGCGGTGTCGGTGCGAATACCTTTCTGCGGCAAGACCGGTTCGTGATTCGTCTCGGTATTCGTGCTGGTTGTCGCGGTCATGTCAGGCCACCTCCGTGGTGTCGTCGGCGGGCTTGCCGGTGATGGTGAGAAAGACCTCGTCGAGGCTCGGTTTCTGGACGTTGATCTCGTCCACGGTGATGTTCTGTTCGCGCAGGGCGATCAGGATGTCGGGTACCAGGTCCGCGCGATGCAGGGCGGCGGTGACCCGTCCCGCCTCCGGGCTCAGCGCGGAACCACCAAGGAACTGCTCGACGATCCGCGCGACCTGAGGTGCGTCGGCACGGTGTGCCGGAATGAGTTGCAGGGTGCTCGATCCGACGGACTGTTTGAGTTCGTCCGCGGTGCCGTCGGCGATCACCACCCCGTGGTCGATGACGGCGATCCGGTCGGCCAACTGATCCGCCTCGTCCAGATACTGGGTGGTCAGCAGCACTGTCGAGCCCTGTTTCACCAGTTCGCGGATGGTGTCCCACATCTGGGCTCGCGTGCGCGGGTCCAGGCCGGTGGTCGGCTCGTCCAGGAAGAGCAGCGGCGGGGTGTCGATGAGGCTGGCGGCGAGATCGAGCCGCCGGCGCATGCCGCCTGAGAAGTTCTTGAGCGGGCGATTGGTGGCCTCGGTCAGTGCGAAGGCCTCCAGGAGTTCGCCCGCGCGGCTGCGGGCACGGGCCCCGGAGAAGCCGAGCAGCCGGGCGAACAGCACCAGGTTTTGCAGTGCGGTCAGGTCCTCGTCCACCGACGCGTACTGCCCGGTGACCCCGATAAGTGAGCGCACGGCCACCGCGTCGTCGACGACGTCGTGCCCGAACACCGCCGCGCGGCCCGCGTCCGGTCGCAACAGTGTCGCAAGCATGCTCACCGTCGTCGTCTTCCCGGCTCCGTTGGGTCCGAGCACGCCGTACACGGATCCGGTCGGGACCGACAGGTCGACGCCGTTGACGGCGCGGGTGGCCCCGAAGTGCTTCACCAAACCGGTGGCCTCGATGGCCAGGTCCGTGGATGTTCCATGTGTCATGGCGACAACGATGCGCGCCGCCGCTGTCGCCGGACTTACACCGGCTTACGTCGCCCTCGCGTAGCCTGCCGGACCCGTCGGCCGAGTTCGCCACTTCGGCCACGGACGGCGCCCCGTCACGGGTGGACGGGCGGGGGTGAACCGGTGGATCAGCGCCGGGGTGGCGGCCATCGCGGTGAGGTGGCGATTGAGCAGCACCTGGTGTGGATGGGTCTGCCGATACACGATGCCGGCCAGCCCGATCAGCAGCATCGGGATGAGCAGATATCCGAACCGGCCGACCGGGGCGAGGAGGAAGAAGCAGGTCAGGCCCACCGCCAGATAGGTGGCCATCGCCTCGAAGGTGCGTGGCGGGTGGCGCAGCAGGCACAGTCCGATGACGCCCGCGCACATCGCCAGCAGCAGCATGTCGGCGTTGCGGCCGGCGGGCCCGAACTCGGCGAGCAGTACGCCGGGCATAGGGCTGCGCGCGGGCGTGCTGACGGGGCCGTTGCCGGTGGGGAACTCGAATACCTGCGCGATGGTGTCCGACAGCGAGAGCATCGCCGGCAGGATGAACGCCGCCGATGCCGCCGCGAGCACGGCCGAGAACCTTGCCAGCGCGCCGCGGCCGAACCTGGCGAGCAGGAAGGCCGCGACGATCGGCAGGGCCAGGAGCGCCACCCACTTGATGGCGGCGGCCGCGGCCAGGCAGATCGCCCCGGTGACCAGGTGCCGCCTGGCCACCAGCGCCAGTGCGAGGATCAGTAGACCCGCGAGCGGGAGGTCGACACCGCTGGCGCACAGCTCCAGCGCGACGGTCGGCGAGGCGATGAACAGCAGTACCGCACCCGCGGTCCACCAGTTCAGCGCGCCGAGAATCCGCAGCGAACCCCAAATGGCGATACCGGCGATCAGCGCACACCACAGCCGGGGGTCGCCGACCGCGTTCCAGGCGCTGCCGGTATCGATGCCGGTCCGCTCCAACAGCGCCCTGGGCACCCCGAACACCGCCATCATCGGCAGGTACGGATTGATATCGGAGACGCTGGTCGCGTCGGGCAGATACGGGATGCCGCTGCTTAGCAGGAGGTCGCCGGACCGGGTCACGACATCGATCTCGCTCTGCATCGGGTGCTGTCCCGACGTGAGTGTGATGAACGGCACAATCACCGATCCGGCGGTGGCGACGACCCGCGCGAGGGCCGTGCGTGAGACGCGGAGGCTGAACGGGGCAAGTCCGATAAATGCGGCGCTACAGTATCCGATGGCCGCTGAATGTGCCCAGGTGACGTGGGTGTCGAAGCCGGAGAGCACGTACAGGGCATACGCGCCGCAACCGAACATCAGGTAGGCCGTGGCCTCGACGTGCCGGGTCCCGACATGCCTGTGGAGGTGGGGCGCGAGTGCGTCGTCAAGCATCGGGATACCTACGCGTTACTCTTGGTTCTTGGTGAGTTGCACCTGTGTGTGCCTGAAGAATATTCACCCAGACGTTACCCGTGGGGAGGCCATGTCCATAACGGCACAAGACGACACGCAGACGCGGCCCGCTGATCAGGCGGGCCGTGGTGCGCGTGTGCGCTTGTGGCTGACCTGGGCGCGGAGCTATTTCTCCGTGCCGCGGTGGTGGCTCGAACTTGCGGTCATCTACTCGATCTACCGGGTGTACTCCTACATCCGGAACCTCGGCGGCAAGGATGTCGAGCCGGCGTTCCGGCACGGCACCGCGGTGCTGGATCTGGAGAAGAAGCTGCACATCGACATCGAGATGTCGCTGAACAGGTTTGGGGAGCACTTCACGATCGTGCGGGATATCGCCTCGCTGCACTATCACACGCTGCACTGGTGGATGACGATCGGCACCGCCGTGTGGCTGTTCGTCACCAACAAGGCCGGCTATCGGCGCGGCTCGTTCGTGCTGATCCTGACCACGTTGATGGCACTGGCCGGTTTCTACCTGATGCCGACCGCCCCGCCGCGCATGTACGACGGTTTCGTCGACACGCTGGCGCAGACGTCGTCGTGGGGATGGTGGAGCCCGTCCGGCTCGCCGGGTCCGGACTCGTTGAGCAACCAGTTCGCGGCGATGCCGTCGCTGCATTGCGGCTGGGCCATCTGGTGCGGTCTGATGATCGTGCTGTACGCCAAACGTATCTGGGTCAGGGTGCTCGGTGTCCTGTACCCGGTGTCGACGATCCTCGTGGTGATGATCACCGCCAACCACTACATTCTCGATGCCGTTGCCATCATGGTGGTCATCGGTATCGCCGTCACGGTGGTGTACGCCCCATGGAGTGCGGTGTACGCACAGGTGTTCGTTCGGCGGGATGTCCGGGCCGTGCGCGCCGAGAGCGCAGAGGACGGCTTGCTGCCGGAGTCGTTGCCGCGTCTCGCGCCCGCACTGGTACCCGACGAATCCGATCGTTAGGGCGTGTCTCCCAATTCTTCCGCCGAAGGCGGCAAGGGGAATCGGGAAACATGCCCTGGCTGCCACGAGTTCGCTGGTGCCGGGATTCGCCCGGCCGGTCCGTCGGTGGGCGGACTCAGCGCCGGGTGCAGACAACCATCGCCACACCGCGTTCCCTGACGTGTGCGGGGAGCATCGCGACCAGTTCGGCGGGGGCGGGCCGCAGTGCGGCCGGTGACGGGACTCCGACGTCGATCGGGGTGTCCCGGCGAGTGAGCGTTGCGATGACACACGCCGCGGTACTGACGAACAGCACCACAATCATCGAGAGACCGATCAACGTATCACCACGCCATCACGAAAGCTACCAAAGAGTAGGTTGAATATCCTGAACTTACTGCCATGATATTACCCTGACCAGCGCCGATGTCCTGCATGCGGGATGTGAAATCATAAAATTGGGACTTTAGTCCCATTTTCCACGTGGTGATGGCAGTCACTCCGGCTGGCGGGGGTCGGTGTCGGGCGGTCAGTCGAAAATCGGACAAAAAAGTAAACCCGCAGTTGCCGCCGGGATTCGGCAGCGACTGCGGGTATGGCGTCGGGGTGCTCCGGGTGGGCGTCAGCCGTGGTACGGCTCAGCGCTGACGAGGGTCACCTTGACCGTCGCACCGCTGGGCACGGTGTACTCGCGGGACTCGCCGACCTTGGCGTCGATGAGCGCCGCGCCGAGCGGGGAGCTCGGCGAGTAGGTTTCGATGTCGCCGTCCTTGGCGCTCTCCTCGCGGGTGGCGATCAGGAACGTCTCGGTGTCACTCTCGTCGCCGTCGTAGTAGACCTTGACCACCGAACCGGGCAGTGCGACACCCGACTGGGTCGGGGCCTCGCCGACCTTGGCGTTGTTGAGCAGATCCTGCAGCTGGCGGATGCGAGCTTCCTGCTGGCCCTGCTCTTCGCGGGCGGCGTGGTAGCCGCCATTCTCCTTGAGGTCGCCCTCTTCGCGGCGTTCGTTGATCTCGGCGGCAATGACCGGGCGGTTGGCTATCAGCGAGTCGAGCTCACCTTTCAGGCGGTCGTGAGACTCCTGGGTCAGCCAGGTCACCTGGGTGTCGGTCATGGTCGTCACTCCTTTGTGTCGTCCGCGTCCCGACCCGGTGCGCACTGGTGTGCGACGTGTCCGGCGGGGCCTGTGGACTGCTCTAAATGCAGCAACACGACCCCTCGCGGAGCCGTGTGTATCCGACTATCATATCAGATCTCAGGACGCGGATCACGCGAGGGGCGCGTTTGCTGCACAATTGAGCAATACTCAGCGCGTGGTGCCGGCAGTCTCGGGTGCGCCGTGGCGTCGCGCATGCAACGCCTCCCGGTAGGTGGGCTCGGCCAGCTTGAGCCGGTTTACCACCAGGTACGTCAACGGCATGACGAGAATCTCGACCAGCGTCTTCCACACGAAACCGACGATCGTGTAATTGATGAAGTCGCCCCATGTGGCGATGCCGAGGGCGGTGGCCGCGATCGAGCAGAACACGATGGTGTCGGCCAGCTCGCCCACAACGGTCGATGAGATGAGCCGGGCCCACAGGCGGCCTTCGCCGCTGCGTTCCTTCATCTTGACCAGTACGTAGGAGTTGAGGAGCTCGCCGACCACATACCCGGCCAGGCCGGCGGCGAGGAACTGCGGGACGACACCGGCGACGTCGCGGAAGGCCTGCTGGCCCTCGTAGAAGTCGGCGGCCGGAAGTTCGATGGTCAGCCAGAAGCACAGTGACGCCACCATGAGCACGGCAAAACCGGTGAGGATGGTCCGGCGCATCGCGCGGAAACCGTAGACCTCGCTGATCACGTCGCCGAGGACGTAGGCAAGAGGAAAGAGGTAGAACGCGCCATCGGTGACGAGGCCGTCCATCTTGATCGGCCCCACGTCGATATGGAGCCAGCTGTCGAACAGGATGACACCCTTGGTGCCGGTGATGTTGCTGATCAGCATCACGCCGACGAAGGCGGCCATCAGCATAGGAAAGTACGGGCTGGGTACGGCCGCGAAGACTGCACGATGACGATGTGCGGCGTTCGCGACCTGCCCAGACTCCTCAGGTCCCGGATCTGTGGGTTCTGTCACTGTTTATCTGCTTTCAGGTAGGCGGGAATCGTGGTGCTGCAGCCGAACACCTCGCCGATGACCGGCGGCTGCGAGGTCTGCACCGTGGTCTTGACACCGATCTGGGTGTTTTTGCTCGGCGGGATGAGGATCTCCCGGCGGCCTGTCTCGCCGCCGTCGAGAGAACGCCCGCGGACCACACACGCAGCCGGTTGTGACGGGTCGGACCTGGTCACGGTGAACTGCACGGCCACGGTGTGCGAGTCGATGATCTCGTAGCCGGTGGCCTCACCTTTGACATCGGTGTCGGAGTATTTGAGGTAGCCGATCACGGCCAGAGCCACTCCCATGATCACCACCGCCGTCGAGGCGGCGAGGAACCAGCGACGCCGGTTCTGCGGGGATCGTTCGGTGGGGTACGTGGCCCGGGGTCCGCTTGTCACGCGTCAATACCTACCATGGAGCCAGACACGTAGCTGAAGGTGAGGAAGCGTGACCGATCTCGACCGGCCGACCGGACTTCGACTCATGGCAGTGCACGCCCACCCCGACGACGAATCGTCCAAGGCTGCGGCGACAACCGCGAAATACGCGGCCGAAGGTCACGATGTGCTGGTGGTCACCCTCACCGGCGGTGAACGCGGTGACATCCTGAATCCGGCGATGGACCGTCCCGGGATCAAGGAGAACATCGCGCAGGTCCGGCAGGAGGAGATGGCCAAGGCCGCCGCCGCGCTCGGGGTGCGGCACACCTGGCTGGGTTACGTCGACTCCGGGCTGCCCGAGGGCGATCCGCTGCCGCCGCTGCCGGAGGGATCCTTCGCGACCGTCCCGCTCGAAGAGTCGGGTGAGGCGCTGGTGAAGGTGGTCCGTGAATTCCGGCCGCACGTCATGATCACCTATGACGAGCACGGCGGATATCCGCACCCCGATCACATCCGCTGTCACGAGGTGTCGATGCTGGCCTACGAACGTTCCGGTGATCCCGGGGCGTACCCCGATGCCGGCGAGCCGTGGACGGTGTCGAAGGTCTACTACACGCACGGTTTCCTGCGGGCCCGCATGGTCGCCTTCTCCGACGAGTTCGAGAAGCACGGTCAGGAAAGCCCGTTCAAGGAGTGGCTGGCCCGGTGGGACGCACGTGGCGGCGACGTGATGAGCCGGGTCACCACACAGATCACCTGCGACGACTATTTCGGTGCGCGTGATGAGGCGTTGCGCGCCCACGCCACCCAGGTCGACCCGAACGGGGTGTTCTTCGCGGTGCCCACCGAATGGCAGATCCGGCTGTGGCCGACGGAGGAGTTCGAGCTGGCCCGCACCCGCGTGCAGACCTCGATCCCCGAAACCGATCTTTTCGCCGGAATCGAGACCCCATGATGACGACAGCACTCCAGTCCGCCGCTCTGATCCTGGCCGAGGAGAATCCCGAAGGCCCGGAGTTCGGCAAGTCCTCGCCGTTCGGCCTGCTCATCATCATCCTGCTGCTCGTGGGCACGGCGCTGCTGATCTGGTCGATGAACAGCCAGCTCAAGAAGCTCCCCAAGTCGTTCGACGCCGATCATCCCGAAGCCGATCAGGCCTTCGACGAGGGCACGGATTCCGCCGGTGCGGGCAGTGCGGCCGGGGATGCCGCCGATCTGTCGGCCGACGCCGACCCGCCGCGTCAGGACCCGTCACATCAATCGGTGCCGCACAAATCAGCCGACATGTGATCCGATGCCGAATCGTCTCGCCGGGTCCACCAGCCCATACCTGCGCCAGCACGCCGACAACCCGGTCGAGTGGTGGGAGTGGGGTCCCGAGGCGTTCGCGGAGGCCGCGCGCCGGGACGTGCCGGTACTGCTGAGCGTCGGATACGCCGCATGTCACTGGTGTCATGTGATGGCGCACGAGTCGTTCGAGGACGCCGACACGGCGACACAGATGAACGCAGATTTCGTGTGTATCAAGGTGGATCGGGAAGAACGGCCCGATATCGACGCCATCTACATGAACGCCACCGTCGCGATGACCGGTCAGGGCGGGTGGCCGATGACGTGCTTCCTCACCGCGGCCGGGGCACCGTTCTACTGTGGCACCTACTATCCGCTCACACCGCGCGGCGGCCAGCCTTCGCTGCGGCAGGTACTCACCTCGATCTCGGAGGTGTGGACGCAGCGCCGGGATGAGGTCGACGACGTCGGAGTGCGGGTCGGGAAACATCTGAGCGACAACGCCGCGCCGCTGCCGGTGGCCGGACCGGGCATCGACGCCGTGCTGCTCGACGCCGCGGTGGCCGCGATCCTGGCCGATGAGGACCACGTCGCGGGCGGGTTCGGTGGGGCACCCAAGTTTCCGCCGTCGGCACTGCTCGAAGGTCTGCTGCGGCATGGTGAAGCGGTGGCACCCGCGGCGGGCGCGGCCGCGGCCCGCACCTGTGAGGTGATGGCGCGCGGCGGCATCTACGACCAGCTCGGCGGGGGATTCGCCCGGTATGCCGTCGACAACGCCTGGGTGGTACCTCATTTCGAGAAGATGCTGTATGACAATGCGCAACTGCTACGTGCCTACGCACATCTGGCGCGCACCACCGGTGACGCGCTCGCGCTGCGGGTTACCGAGGAGACGATCGAGTTCCTGGAACGTGACCTGCGGGTCGGCGGCGGGTACGCCTCGTCGCTCGACGCCGACGCCGGCGGTGTTGAGGGGTCCACCTACGTGTGGACGCCGGCGCAACTGGCCGAGGTCCTGGGCGAGGACGACGGCACCTGGGCGGCGGAGGTTTTCGGCGTCACCGCGGCGGGGACATTCGAGCACGGCTCGTCGACGCTGCAATTGCCGCGTGACCCCGACGACCGGGAACGTTGGGCCCGCGTTCGCGCGGCGCTCCTCGTGGCGCGTGCCGGGCGACCACAACCGGAGCGTGACGACAAGGTGGTCACCGCCTGGAACGCGATGACCGTCACCGCGCTCGCCGAGGCGGGAGCGGGGCTCGGCCGCGCGGACTGGGTTGAGTCCGCTCTGCGGTGTGTCGATTCCCTGTGGCGCAATCATATTCGTGACGGCCGGCTGCACCGGTCGTCGTTGGGTGGAGTGACCGGGCAGCCACTGGGTGCGCTCGACGACCATGCCGCGTTGTGCGTCGCGCTGTTCACCGTCCATCAGGTGACCGGCGACATCGTCTGGCGTGATCGCGGGATCACCCTGCTCGACCGGGCGATCGATCTGTTCGGAGATCCGGACGCCATCGGAAGTTGGTTCGACTCAAGCGAATCCGGTCTGATCGTGCGCCCGCGTGATCCCGTCGACGGTGCGACTCCCGCCGGTGCGTCCCTGCTGGCCGAGGCGCTGCTGATGGGTTCGCTGCTCGCGGATGCCGATGTCGCGGCCAGGTATTCGGAACTGCTCGATGCGACACTGCGCCGCGCCGCGGTCCTGTTGGCGAAACTGCCTCGCTCGGCCGGGCATTGGCTGGCCGTGGCCGTGGCCGAGCGCACCGGACCGTTGCAGATCGTCGTCGCGCAGACGGCCGAGAGCACCGGAGAGTTGGTGGCCACGGCCCGAATGCTGGCGCCGGGTGGATCGATTGTGATTACCGGCCCGAAGGATTCGACACCATTGCTGGTCGGCCGGGGCCCCGTCGACGGCGTCGACGCCGCCTACATCTGCCGAGGCACCGTGTGCGGGCTGCCGGTGACCACTCCCGAAGGGCTCGCCGGCGCACTGAGCTCGTGAGTGGGCCCGATACCCATTCGCCGGACTCGCGGACATATCCGGCCGTCGCCGGCCGGTCAGATCGATGACGCCGACGCCCAGCTGCCGACCGGGCCGATCAACTGTGACAGGCGCCGGTCGCGGTCGGTGTCGGTGAGCAGCGCCGAGCCGGCCGGACGCAGGTCGATATTCGCTCCGCAGGTGATCGGCCAGCCCAGATAGCGGCCGATGAACGACCGTGAGAAATGGCCGTGCGAGACGACCACCACATCCTTCGTCGTCAGCAACGCATCGACATGGGCGATGGCGGCGTCCACCCGGGCCAGCATGTCCTCGACCGACTCACCGTTGCGTCCACCCTTGGACCAGATCGTCCAGTCGGGGTCGTGGTCGGCGCGGATACGTTCGCGGGTCAGGCCCTCGTAGTCACCGTAATCCCATTCGGCGAACAACTCACTGACCTCGTCGACGGGCAGGTCGGCCAGTTCGGCGGTGCGCCGGGCCCGGGTGCGGGGTGAGCTGATGACATGCGGGGAGACGAGTCCGGTGACGTCGAGGATGCCGCGTAGTCCGGTGGCGTCGGATTCGCCGCGCTCGGTGAGTGCGATGTCGGTGCGTCCGGTGTGCTGATCGGACAGCGACCATTCGGTCTGGCCGTGCCGGATCAGCAGGATGCGACGATCGGTTCGCGGTGCCATCTGATCACGGTAGACCCGCGCCTACCCCCGGTGCAGGGCGTCGGCGAAATGGTCCGCGACCAGGTCGATCTCCTCGTGGGTGATCACCAGCGGCGGTGCCAGCCGCAGCGTCGACCCATGGGTGTCCTTCGCCAGCACCCCGCGCGCGGCCAACCGTAGACAGAACTGTTTGCCGGTGCCCAGTGCCGGATCGATGTCGATACCGGCCCACAGGCCCTTGCCGCGCACCGCGTACACCCCGTGCCCGATCAGCGCGTGCAGCCGGGAATGCAGGTGTTCGCCGAGATCGGCGGCCCGCGCCTGCCAGGTGCCGTCGGCGAGCATGCCGACCACGGTACGCCCCACAGCCGCTGCCAACGGATTGCCCCCGAACGTCGAACCGTGCGTACCCGGGGTGAGCACCCTGAGGACGTCGCTGTCGGCGACCACGGCGGACACCGGCAGTATCCCGCCGCCGAGGGCTTTGCCGAGGGTGAAGACGTCCGGGGCCACGTCCCAGTGGTCGACGGCGAACGTCCTCCCGGTGCGCCCGAGTCCGGACTGGATCTCGTCGGCGATCAACAGCACGTTGTTGTCGGTGCACAGCGCCCGCAGCCGGGGCAGGTAGTCGTCGGGCGGCACGATGATCCCGGCCTCGCCCTGGATCGGTTCGACGAGCACCGCCACGGTGTCGGCGGTGACCGCTGCCGCGAGAGAGTCGATGTCGCCGAACGGTACCCGGTCGAATCCCGGTGTGTACGGGCCGAATCCGGCGCGTGCCGCGTCGTCGTCGCTGAAGCTGACAATGGTGGTGGTGCGGCCGTGGAAGTTGCCGCCGGCCACGATGATCCGCGCCCGCCCGTCCGGTACGCCCTTGACCTCGTATCCCCACTTACGCGCGACCTTGACCGCGGACTCGACGGCCTCGGCGCCGGTGTTCATCGGCAGCACCATGTCTTTACCGCACAGGTCGGCCAGTGCGGCGCAGAAGGGTTCGAGCTGATCGGACATGAAGGCGCGGCTGGTGAGGGTGACCCGGCCGAGCTGTGCGGTTGCCGCGGCGACGATCCGCGGATTGCGATGGCCGAAGTTCACGGCCGAGTAGGCGCCGAGGCAGTCGAGGTAGCGCCTGCCGTCGACATCGGTGATCCACACCCCCTCCGCGGTGGCGGCTGTCACCGGTAGAGGCGAGTAGTTGTGTGCCACATGGTGTTCCGTGCTCATGTCAGTGATCCTTCGCCGCGCTGCGATCGGTCTGCCGGTATCGGCAATTCTAGGGCGCGGCACCTGATTCCGTCGCCGCGTCGCCGACATCGAACCCGGCGATGGTGAACCGGCCGCTTCGATCCCGGCGGCAGTGGATCCGGGGCCGTATCGGCGGTCCGCCGATCGCCGGCCGGGCCGTCCGTGAAGTCGCAATGGCCGCTGTGCTACCGTGGTCGACGTGAATAGATCCGCGTGCGCGTATTGGCGCTTTATCGAGGCTCCGGGTGGGGCCACGGTGAAGCGCTGAGCTGCGTTCGCACAACAAACCATCCGGAGCCCGAGCAGTGACCATCATGGTCGCTGCTCTTGTCGTTTCAGGGCACCGGAACACAACCAGGGACTGTGCCCCGGGACCGAGAGACAAAACCCCGACGACAGGCACAACCTGAAAGGCACATTGGCGTGACCACCACCACCGACGACCTCGCACTTTCCGTCAGCGCACCGTCGCAGTCCACCAGCGACCGCCGCATCAAGACCTTCCGGGCCATCCCGTCGCCCGACACCCTGCGCAACGAACTGCCACTCACCGCGCGCCGCGCACTGGCCGTGCAACGTGACCGCGACGAGATCGCCGCAATCCTCGCGGGTCACGACGACCGGCTGATCGTCGTCGTCGGGCCGTGTTCGGTGCACGACCCGGTCGCCGCCCTCGACTACGCCCGCCGGCTGGCACCGCTGGCCGCCGAATACGCAGACCGGCTCAAGATCGTGATGCGCGTGTACTTCGAGAAGCCGCGTACCACCGTCGGGTGGAAGGGTCTGATCAACGACCCCGGCATGGACGAGACCTACGACGTCGAGCGGGGCCTGCGCACCGCGCGGTCGCTGCTGCTCGACATCATCGACCTGGGCCTGCCCGTGGGCACCGAGTTCCTGGAGCCGACCAGCCCGCAGTACATCGCCGACGCCGTGTCCTGGGGTGCGATCGGTGCCCGCACCACCGAATCCCAGGTGCACCGGCAGCTCGCCTCGGGTCTGTCGATGCCGATCGGGTTTAAGAACGGCACCGACGGCAACGTGCAGGTGGCGGTCGACGGGGTGAACGCCGCCGCCGCACCGCACGTTTTCTTCGGCGTCGACGACTTCGGCCACGGTGCGGTGGTGGAGACCGTCGGCAACACCGACTGCCACATCATCCTGCGCGGCGGTACCCGCGGACCGAACTACGACGACGCGTCCGTCGCCGCTGCCGTGGCAAGCCTGGCCAAGGCGGGCGTGGCCCCCAAGGTGATGATCGACTGCTCGCACGCCAACTCCGGCAAGGACCACATTCGTCAGGCCGAGGTGGCCCGCGAGGTCGCTGCGGATGTGCGTGCCTCGCGCGCCGCCGGCGAGGAGCCGACGATCAGCGGCGTCATGCTGGAGAGCTTCCTCATCCCCGGTGCGCAATCCACCGACGCCCGCCCGCTCACCTACGGCCAGTCGGTCACCGACAAATGCATGGGCTGGGACCCCACCGCCGACGTCCTTGCCGAGCTCGCCCGCAGCTGAACGGGTTCGACCACCTGACGCATACGAGAGTGGGCCCCATTTTTGCCGGTTGAGGCGTGAGCTCGTGCCTCAACCAGCGGGATGGGTGACGTGTGCTCGTGCCTCAATCAGCGGTGTGGGGTCAACCTTGAGCCCGGTCTGCTCTGAGCAGAACGGGGCGGCACGATCGGTGTGCGATGGCTACCATCGCGGGTATGACCGGCAATGATACCTATCCCGAACCGCTGTGGCGTGAGGTGACCGGTCGCGTGTTGCGCCGGCACCGGCACGAGCGCGGCGAACGTCTCGTCGAGGCCTCGCGGCGTGCCGGTGTGTCCACCCAGTACCTGTCGGAGCTCGAACGCGGCCGCAAGGATGCGTCGTCGGAGGTGCTCGCGGCCGTTGCCGGGGCACTCGGTCTCACCCTCGTCGATCTGGTCCGCGAGGTGGCCGTCGAACTCGTGCGCCGAACGCGGCCGGTGCCGGTCCTGCGATCGGTGTCGAGTGCTCCCGTCGCCGTACCCGCCACACCGATCCGCCGGGGCCCCTACGCGCTGGCGGCCTGACCCCGGGTTCGCGTATCGATGATCTGGTCGGCGATGCCGTAGTCGACGATCTCCTGGGCGCGCAGGATGCGGTCACGGTCGGTGTCTCGGCGCAGTGTGTCCACGTCTTGGCCGGTGTGCCGGCTCAGGGCCTGTTCGATCTCCTCGCGGGTGCGCAGGATCTCCTCGGCGGCCAGGATCAGGTCGGGGATGGTGCCACGGCCCTGCCCGGACGGCTGGTGCAGCAGGACACGGGCATGCGGGAGGACCGAGCGGCGCCCCGGGGTTCCCGCGGCCAGGAGCAGTGCCGTGGTCGAGAGTGCTTGTCCCACACAGGTGGTGGCGATTGGGGCATGGCAGTACTGCATGGTGTCGTACAGCGCGAACGTGGCCATCACCGAACCGCCGGGTGAGTTGATGTACAGGTCGATGGGTGCTTCGGGATTGTCCGAGTCCAGGTGCAGGATCTGCGCGATCAACGTGTTCGCGACCCCGTCGTCGATCTCGGTGCCCAGGTAGATGATCCGGTCGTCGAGCAGGCGGCTGTACACGTCCATCACCCGTTCGCCCTGCGGGGTGCGGCTGATGACATTGGGAATGGTGTAGGTACTCATCGGGACACTCCGAATCCTGATGCGGCGGGGGCATGGGGGCGGACCTGGGCGACACCGTCGACGATGTGGTCGATGAATCCGTAGTCAATGGATTCCTGCGCGGTGAACACATGGTCGCGCAGTGAGTCATCGAAAATCCGGTCCATCGGTTGACCGGTTCGGGCGGCGATCAAGCCCAGCACGGTGTCGCGGACATGCCGCAAATCGTCGGCCTGCAGTTCGATATCGGGAGCATAGCCGCCGATCCCGGCGGACCCTTGGTGCAGTAGCACTTTCGCGTGCGGGAGGGCGTATCGTTTGCCGGGAGTGCCGCAGCACAGCAGGAATTGTCCCGCGCTGTAGGCCATTCCGAGGTTCACCGTCGCCACGTCGTTGGGGATCACGTCCATGGTGTCTGCGATGGCCAGCATCGCGGGTACCGAGCCGCCCGGCGAATTGATCCATAGCGCGATGTCGGCGGTCGGGTCGTGTGCCGACAGCAACACCAGCTGCGCACACAGCTGGCTGCCGATCTCGTCGTCGAGGGCTGAATCGAGCATCAGAATCCGCTGGTTCAGCAGGCTTTCCGCTGTCGCCTTGCTCAGCGGCAGGTTTCGTTTCTCATCGCTCATGCCCCGATGCTGCCGGTATGCGGGCCCGGCGACCACCGGGTGCCGCCCACAGCGGAACGGTGCCGCTGTGGGCGGAACGGTCACTCCGGAAGGCGGCCGTCGGCTATGTCGCGGCCGTCGGCTATGTCATGGTGGCCCGGTGCCGTGTCCAGGCCCCGACGGCGCCGTCGGCCGAGAGGAACACCAGCAGCGGAATGCCGAGCAGCGGCAGGAACCAGCCGACCGCCACCACGGCCACGAGGCCCGCGACACCGGCGGCGGGCGGAACCCGGCGCCAGGGGCCACGAACCGGCGGAGTGCCCGTGGGTCGGGATTCGTTGCGCGGCCGTCGTTGCCACCACATCGCGTAGCCGCGCACGATGACGATCACCAGTACCACCGCCAGCGCGGCGAGGGCGAGCTGACTGGCCAGGCCGAACAACAGGCCCATGTGCAGGGCGATCCCCCAGGTGGTGAGCTTCGCCGCCAACGGCCAGTCGCCAAACCAGGAGATGTCGACAATGTCGCCGCTATCACCTTCCACTGCAACCGAACTCGGTGACAGCTGCCATTCCCGGCGGACCTCGGTCACGGTGAACGCGGTGTGCGGCGTCGACGGGATGCCCACCTGGACGGCGTCGTCGATACCGGCTTCTCGCGCGGCGGCCAGCACCGCATCGAGACGCCCGACGTTGCGTGTCACCACGGTCGTGTCGGCACCGGACGACGACGCGCCGTGGCCGTGATCGTGACCACCGCCCGACGACGGCGCGTCGGGCTCGGCACCGAGGTCGGTGTTCACCGACGGCGTCGTCCAGCTCA
The DNA here is from genome assembly GCF_025273675.1 of Gordonia pseudamarae. Taxonomy (NCBI): domain Bacteria; kingdom Bacillati; phylum Actinomycetota; class Actinomycetes; order Mycobacteriales; family Gordoniaceae; genus Gordonia; species Gordonia pseudamarae. The sequence continues at coordinate 1,485,299 of NZ_CP045809.1, forward strand.
GTGCCGAACGCAGGTCGCCGACGTTCTCACCGGCATAGCGCGACCAGGTCAGCCCGGTGGCCGACAGCATCAGCAGGCCCAGGGCGATCCAGATACCCAACACACCATGCCAATTCAGATTGCGGGTCCGTCCGCGGGCGGAGCGGTCGACGGTGGCCAGCCGGGCCTTGGCCGGGTTGTTGCGGCGCTTGTTCCGGTACCGCGCCACCCACAGCATCAACCCGCCGAGCGCCACCACCCACAACCACGACGCGGCCAGTTCGCTGTACAGCCTGCCCGGTTCGCCCAGATGCAGATTGCGGTGCAGGCCCGACAGCCACGTGCGCAGCGGCAAGGCGGCGGCACTCCCGTAGGAGACCGAATCGCCCACCACGTCGGTGCTCACCGGGTCGATGAACACTGCCCGGGTCTCCGACTCGCCGAGAGACGGGTCGGCGAACAGCACCCGCGTGGTGTCCCCGGCCGACGCGGGTGGACGCACCGCCGAGACCATCAGATCGGGGAATCGAAGCTGTGCGGCACGCACCTGATCGGCCAGCGGCGCAGGAGAACCGGACGAATCGGTGGTGAGCAGGTCGGCGTAGACAAACTTTTCGACGGTGGGCGCCACCGCGTACAGGCCGCCGGTCACGGCGGCCACCAACAGGAACGGCGCGATGAGAATGCCCGCGTAGAAGTGCAGGCGTTTGAGTAGTGGAACCCAGGACCGGGGCGGGGACGGATCCGCCGCGCCGGTTCCGGCGGAGGGGGAATGATCGATCACGGACATGACGAAATCTGCCTTTCGGGCTGCGTGAGATGGCCGCCCGCCGAACAGAGGTCGCGGGTCAGCCTGAGGTGAATGCGGGAACCGGGCCGCACGGCGGGCCCCGGGTTCCGTCGGCACACGGCACACGCCTGCCGCGCCCGAGCGGCCTCTGATCGCCGCGCCGGGCGGTCCACGACAACCGCAGGTCCGCGGTGGGGACGGGGAGCCTGGTCAGTCCGGCGAACGTCGCCAGCGCCATCACGGCGGCCAGCACCGCCACCAGCAGCGGATAGGCGGTGGCCTCGACCAGCGCCCACACGCCGACGGTGAGCATGGTCGCGCCCATGTGTGCGACCAGCATCAGCACCCCGCCATGCGTGGGCAACTCACCGCTCAGACCCGCCATCGAACAATGCGCCAGCACCTGGCCGGCGATGAGGAGTCCGGCGAACGAGACCACACCCATGCCGCCCCGCGGAGATCGGCCGGCCACCGCCCGGCCCAGCGCCCCGCACACCGCGACCATCAGGATCAGCGAGCCGGTGTCGGGGAGCATGCCATGACCGATGGTGTGCGCACCTATCGCGGTACCGGCGGATCCGGCACCGATCACCGCGCCCCGGATGCGGGCGAGGGTGCGGAGTGGATCGTGACGGTGGCCACGGGCGGGCACATCGGTGCCCGCCACGCGCGGTCCGCCCTCCGAATCCATGGATGGAGACTAACCGTCACGGGGCAGTCGGCCACCGGTCACCCTCGCGGTGGGTTTATCGCGCCGACCGGCCGTGCCGCGGCTGCCCGGTGGCGTGCTCAGGCGGCGAGCACCAGCCAGACGGCGATGTAGTGCAGGGTGGCGGCGACCGCGGTGCAGGCGTGGAAGACCTCGTGGTGCCCGAAACTCGACGGCCACGGATCGGGCCACTTCGCGGCGTACAGGACACCGCCGACGCTATAGAACACGCCGCCGACGGCGAGCAGTACGAGCACCGCCGCCGAGGAGTGGTCGACGAGTGTGGGGGAGACGGCGATGATCACCCAGCCGAGCAGGATGTACAGCGATACCCCGAGCCAGCGCGGTGAACCCGGCCACGCGATCTTGAGCGTCACACCGCTGATCGCGCCCGCCCACACGACGGCCAGCACCCACCAGTTGACCGGAGACGGCAATGCCATCAGGCAGAACGGGGTGTAGGTGCCGGCGATGAACAGGAAGATCATCGAATGGTCGGCGCGCTTCATCCGGACGTGGGCGCGCGGCGACTTCCACGACAGGCGGTGGTAAAAGGCGCTCACCGCGAACAGTCCGACGATGGTGATCGCGTATACGGTGCACGCGAGGGTTGCCGCGGCATCGCGCAGGGCGGCGGCGCCGACGACGACGCCCGCTCCGGCGAACGCGGCGACGACGGCGGCGTAGGAGTGGATGACCCCGCGCAGGCGGGGCTTGATCAGGTCGGTCGCGCTGGTGGCCGTGGGAACGGCTGCCGGAATGCTCACAAACCTACGGTACCGTAGGTTCGGCGGCGGGGTAAACGGTAGCGTTGCGCGCAGTCCACGGCGTTCCGGGGGCCGGCCACAGTCGGCGCGTAATGTGTCGTGGGTGATGGCACACCCCGGTGAACGCGGCGAACGGCCGATGCGATGAAGCTGCTACCCGACCGTGTGCGCCGGCCGATCCTGTCGCTCTACGAGCGTCGTGTCCTCAACGACCTGGACCCCGCCGGCTTTCCGCACCATGTCGCCATCATCTGCGACGGCAACCGGCGCTGGGCGCGCGAAGCCGGTTTCGAGGACGTCAGCCACGGACACCGGGTCGGTGCCCAGCGGATTGCCGACATGCTCGGCTGGTGCGCCGACCTCGGTATCGGCACTGTCACCATCTACCTGCTCTCGATCGAGAACCTAAGCCGCAAGTCCGATGAGCTCGACGCGCTGATGGAGATCGTGCCCGACATCGTCGACGAGATCGCCCGTCCGACCGGCAACTGGCAGGTACGGATCGTCGGCACCCTCGACCCCCTGCCCGAGGACGTCGCCGAACGACTGCGCAGGGCATCCGAACGGACCACCGACCACGGCGGCATGAACGTCAACGTCGCCGTCGGCTACGGCGGCCGGCAGGAGATCGTCGACGCCGTGCAGGCACTGTTGCGCGAACGCGCCGCCGCCGGCGACAGCGTGGACGAGATCATCGGGGCCGTCACCGTCGAGGCCATCGACCGTAACCTGTACACCGGTGGCCAGCCCGACCCGGACCTGGTGATCCGCACCTCCGGCGAGCAGCGGTTGTCGGGCTTCCTGCTCTGGCAGAGCGCCTACTCGGAGATCTGGTTCACCGACGCTTACTGGCCCGAGTTCCGGCGCGTGGACTTCTTGCGCGCGCTGCGCGACTTCTCCGCCCGCACCCGGAGGTTCGGCAAGTAGTCCGGACCTTCCGGCTAGATCTTGCGCAACCGGACCCGGTTGATCGAATGGTCGGTGTCCTTGCGCAACACCAGGGTTGCGCGCGGCCGGGTCGGCAGGATGTTCTCGATCAGGTTGGGCCGGTTGATGGAGGTCCAGATGTCACGCGCGGCGACCTGTGCCTGTTCGTCCGAGAGCGATGAGTACAGGTGGAAATGCGAATTGGGGTCGGCGAACGCAGTGGTCCGCATCTGCAGAAAACGTGAGATGTACCACTTCTCGATGTCGTCGGTCTTGGCGTCCACATACACCGAGAAGTCGAACAGGTCCGACACGGTGAGCGTCGGACCTGTCTGCAAGACGTTGAGCCCCTCCAGGATCAGGATGTCGGGCTGACGGATGTAGTGCCGCACATCGGGCACGATGTCGTAGGTGATGTGCGAATACACCGGTGCGGTCACCTCGCGGGCACCCGACTTGACTTCGGTGACGAATCGCAGCAACGCCCGCCGATCGTAGGACTCGGGAAAACCCTTGCGGTGCATCAGTCCCCGTCGCTGCAGTTGCGCGGTGGGCAGCAGAAAACCGTCCGTGGTGACCAGATCGACCTTGGGGTGCGACTCCCACCGGGCCAGCAGCGCGGCCAGCACACGCGCGGTCGTCGACTTGCCGACGGCCACACTGCCGGCGATGCCGATGACGAACGGCACCTGCCGATTGGTCTGCCGTTCACCGAGGAACGTCGAAGTGGCGGCGAACAACCGTTGCCGGGCCGCCACCTGCAGGTGGATCAGACGGGACAGCGGCAGATAGACCTCGGCGACCTCGGTCAGGTCGATCTGCTCACCGAGGCCGGTGAGCTGCTCGAGTTCGTCCTCGTTGAGCACCATCGGCATAGAATTACGCAGGTCGCGCCACTGTTTTCGATCGAGCTCCAGATACAGGCTCGGGTCGCGGTCGGCCCCGGGCCGCCCCATCAGCCGCGGTCCCCGGGCAGGGAACGGGGCGACCAGCTGATCTGCTCGGTTGTGCTTGCCGGTGTCGACATGCGGACAGTCTAGAACCACACCGGTCGGCGGCTTTTCGGCGCGGTCGGTAGCCTGCGGAGGTATGGATGCTGCCCCGGCACACGCCGACGAACTTTCCGGCGAACTCGTCGACGACTATCTGCGTCTCGGGCTGGCCTTCGACCGGCTCGAAGAGGGCTTCGTCGACGCCTACACCGGTGATCGGGCGCTGCGTGCGCAGGTGGCGGACGCGCCCGCCCCCGAACCCGCCGAGCTGGCCCGGCGGGCCCGGTCATTGCTGGCGCGGGTCGACGATCAGTCGGACTCCGCACGGGCCGGGTTCGTCGCCGCGCATCTGCGGGCCCTGGAATGCTCGGCCCGCAAGTTTGCCGGCGAGGACATCGGCTTCGTGGACGAGGTCAAGAGCTACTTCGACGTCGACATCAGCCCCGGCGATCCCGGGCTCTATCGCGATGCCCACGCCCGGCTCGCCGAAGCCCTCGACGTCCCCGGGGCGACCGGCGAGCGGCTGGCCGAGGCCTATGCCGCCCACCGGCGGTCCGACGAGATCCCCGCCGACCGCGTGGACGACTGCGTACGGGCGTTCAGCGGTGCGCTGCGCGAACGGGTGCGTGCGACCTTTCCGCTGCCGGATTCGGAGATCGTCGAGTTCGAGGTGGTGGGCGACAAACCGTGGTCCGGATTCAACTATTATCTCGGTGACTATCGGTCGAAGGTGGCGATCAACACCGATCTGACCCAGCACATGTCGAACCTGCCGCACCTGATCGCGCACGAGGCATACCCCGGTCATCACACCGAGCACTGCCGCAAGGAGGAGATCCTGGTCGGCGGGGGTCAACGCGAGCAGACCATCTTCCTGGTCAACACCCCGCAATGCCTGATGGCCGAGGGACTGGCCGACCACGCGCTGCACGCCGCGATCGGCGCGGACTGGCCGTCGTGGGCGCAGGAGATCTACGCCGATCTCGGTCTGCGGTTCGATGCCGAACGCGTCTCCCGGGTCGGCAAGGCCACCGCGGACCTGCTGTCGGTGCGCCAGGATGCGGCGCTGCTGTTGCACGATCAGGGACGTGGCGACGACGAGGCGGCCGCCTTCCTGCAACGCTGGCTGCTGGCCACACCCGAACGCGCCCGGCAGATGCTGCGCTTTGTGACCTCTCCGCTGTGGCGGGCATACATCTCCACCTACGTCGAGGGCTACCGGCTGCTGCAGACCTGGCTGGATGTGGCCACCGACGACGACGCGCGCCTGCGCAGGTTCGGTCGGCTGCTCGACGAACCGCTCATCCCGGCGTCACTGCGCGCCGAACTCGCGCGGTGATCGCGCGTACCGGGATCAGAGAAATCGCCGCGTGGTGCGCAAACTACACTGATCGCCATGACGCAGAACCCTGATTCCGTGAATGCGCTTTCCCTCGCCGAACTCGACCCCGACGTCGCGGCCGCGATGGCCGGCGAGCTCAGTCGCCAGCGTGACACGCTGGAAATGATCGCGTCGGAGAACTTCGTGCCGCGTGCGGTCCTGCAGGCTCAGGGCAGTGTCCTGACCAACAAGTACGCCGAGGGTTACCCGGGTCGCCGCTACTACGGGGGTTGCGAGCACGTCGACGTCGTCGAGGACATCGCCCGCAGCCGTGCCAAAGAACTGTTCGCCGCCGACTTCGCCAACGTGCAGCCGCATTCGGGTGCCCAGGCCAACGCCGCCGTGCTGCAGGCGCTCATGGAGCCCGGCGAGACGTTGCTCGGCCTCGACCTGGCCCACGGCGGCCACCTCACGCACGGCATGCGCCTGAACTTCTCGGGCAAGCTGTACGAGAACGCCTTCTACGGCGTCAGCAAGGAAGACTTCCGCGTCGATATGGACGAGGTGCGCAAGATCGCCCTCGACACCAAGCCCAAGGTGATCGTCGCAGGCTGGTCGGCCTACCCGCGCACCCTCGACTTCGCGGCGTTCCGGTCGATCGCCGACGAGGTCGGCGCCTACCTGTGGACCGACATGGCGCACTTCGCCGGACTTGTCGCCGCGGGCCTGCACCCCTCGCCCGTCCCGCATTCGGATGTGGTGTCCTCAACCGTGCACAAGACGCTCGGCGGGCCGCGTTCGGGCCTCATCCTGGCCAAGCAGGAGTGGGCCAAGAAGCTCAACTCGGCGGTCTTCCCCGGCCAGCAGGGCGGGCCGCTCATGCACGTGATCGCCGCCAAGGCCGTCGCTCTCAAGATCGCCGGCACCGAGGAGTTCGCCGAGCGTCAGCGCCGCACCCTGTCCGGGGCGAAGATACTCGCCGACCGGCTCACCGGCGAGGATGTGGCCAAGGCGGGTGTCTCGGTGCTCACCGGCGGCACCGACGTCCACCTGGTGCTCGTCGACCTGCGTCACAGCGCACTCGACGGCCAGCAGGCAGAGGACCTGTTGCACGAGGTCGGCATCACCGTCAACCGCAACGCCGTGCCGTTCGATCCGCGCCCGCCGATGGTCACCTCGGGTCTGCGTATCGGCACCCCGGCGCTGGCGACCCGCGGGTTCGGCGACGAACAGTTCACCGAGGTCGCCGACATCATCGGTACCGCGCTCGCCGCCGGTACCGGCGCCGATGTCGCCGCGCTGCGCGCCCGTGTCTCGCAGCTCGCCCTCGACTTCCCGCTGTACGACGGACTCGAGGAGTGGGGACTGATGAGCCGCATCTGACGGCGATTTGGCACACCGCGCCGGGGCGAGCGCAGCGACGGGAGGTGCCGGGGCGAGCGCAGCGACGGGAGGTGCCGGGGCGAGCGCAGCGACGGGAGGTGCCGGGGCGAGCGCAGCGACGGGAATTGCACCGGATTCGTCACAACGGGGGACCATTCACTATCGTGCGTGGCATGAACGCCCAGCCCAGAACCAACGCGCTCTCCGACGACGACCTGATCCTCGCACTGGAGAAGGCGCTGCCGGAGATCGCCGAGGACCACCGGGCGGCGGCGCAGCCGTGGAACCCGCACGATTGGGTACCGTGGGACGCGGGCCGCAACTTCGCGTTCCTCGGCGGTTCCGACTGGGAGCCCGGTCAGGCGACCCTGACCGACGAGGTGCGCGCGGGTGTCCTGGCGTTCTTGCTGCTCAAGGACAACCTGCCGTCCTATCATCGGATGCTGGCCGTGCACTTTCCGGTGTTCTCGGCGTGGCGCGAACTGGTCGGTGTGTGGACGGCCGAGGACAACCGGCACGCCATCGTCCTGCGCGACTACCTCGTCGTCACCCGGGCCGTCGACCCGGTTGACGCCGAGGTCCGCCGCCGTATCCACGTGACCGCCGGATTCCGGCAATACGAGGGTTCGGCCACCGATGTGGGTCCGCTCGACGTGCTCGCCATCATGGCCGTGCACGAGCACCAGTGCGCGGCGTTCGTCCGCAGGCTCGGTGAGGCTGTCTCCGACAGCATCGATGAGGCCGTCTCCGAAGGGGTCCTGGCCCAGATCCTGCGCAGGATAGCCGCCGACGACGCCCTGCAGGCCAGGACCTTCGCAGCATTCCTGGGTGCGGGGATCGTCGCCGACCAGGAAGCGGCGATCGTGGCCATCGACCGGGCCCTGTCGGGCATGGAGGCGATCGGAGCCGATGTGGCCGACTTCGACGCGGAGCGGGCGCTGATCGCCGACTACGAGAACGACGGCACCCGCGGCGCGGTGGCCGCCGCACTGGTCGACGCGCTCACACTCGAATCGGTGCAGGAACTGAGCGACGACGCGGAGGCCGCCCGCGGACGCATCCTCGCGCTGGCCGCGCTCGCGGACCGAGCGGCCGGCCGACCCTCGTAGGCCCGGATCGCACGTGTGGATCCGAGGGGCAACCGACGGTTGTCTTGGTGCCCACACTACGGCCCGTTAACGCGAAATTCACGCGAACGCACCCATTCTGACGAGCCGAACCGCCGCGCGGCGCGTACGTTGGCGAGTGACGGACCGCGTGGAAGCGGTTCGTCCGGGAGGTTCAAACGTGGTGTGTAGCAACAGCGCGGGAGGGCCGGCCCCGGTCCTCGGTTCGCCCGGCATCTGCCGGGTGTGACCACGGAACCGGCCGGTCGCCGCCAACTGGTTTGTGCGGGAGCCGCACAAACGTAGGAGTTCGACGTGACCACACGTACCTACGTCATCGACACCTCCGTGCTGCTGTCCGATCCCTGGGCAGTCACGCGATTCGCCGAGCATCACGTGGTTCTGCCGCTTGTCGTGATCAGCGAACTCGAAGGCAAACGCCATCACCACGAACTCGGCTGGTTCGCCCGCGAAGCACTGCGTCTGCTCGACGACCTCCGGCTCGAACACGGACGTCTGGACCTGCCGATTCCCATCGGCGAGAGCGGCGGAACCCTGCAAGTCGAGCTCAACCACACAGATCCCGCGGTTCTGCCCGCCGGATTCCGCACGGACTCCAACGATTCCAGAATCCTCGCGTGCGCCCTCAATTTGCGTGCGGAGGGCAGCGAGGTGACCTTGGTGTCCAAGGACACCCCGCTGCGGGTCAAGGCCGGCGCGGTCGGTCTGGACGCCGACGAGTACCACGCGCAGGACGTGGTGGTGTCGGGGTGGTCGGGGATGACCGAACTTGACGTCGACTCCCATGTCATCGACACCCTGTTCGCCGAGGGTGTCGTCGATCTTGACGCGGCGCGGGAGCTGCCCTGCCACACCGGTATCCGGCTGCTGGGCAACACCTCCAGCGCATTGGCGCGGGTCAATCCGGACAAGCGGGTACAGCTGGTGCGCGGCGATCGGGAGGCATTCGGCCTGCACGGCCGTTCGGCCGAACAGCGGGTGGCGCTGGATCTGCTGCTCGACGAGTCCGTCGGAATCGTCTCGCTCGGCGGCAAGGCGGGAACGGGAAAGTCGGCCCTGGCCCTGTGCGCGGGACTGGAGGCGGTGCTCGAACGCCGCACCCAGCGCAAGGTGGTGGTCTTTCGGCCGCTGTATGCCGTTGGCGGACAACAGCTCGGCTACCTGCCCGGTGGGGAGGCCGAGAAGATGGGGCCGTGGGCGCAGGCGGTCTTCGACACCCTCGAAGGCCTGGCCTCACCCGAGGTGATCGAGGAGGTACTCAGCCGCGGCATGCTGGAGGTGTTGCCGCTCACCCACATTCGGGGCAGATCGCTGCACGATTCGTTCGTCATCGTCGACGAGGCGCAGTCCCTCGAGCGCAACGTGTTGCTGACGGTGTTGTCGCGCTTGGGATCAGGATCCCGAGTTGTGCTCACCCACGACGTGGCACAGCGCGACAATCTGCGCGTCGGCAGGCACGACGGGGTGGCCGCGGTCATCGAGAAGCTCAAGGGTCATCCACTGTTCGCACACGTAACCCTCACGCGCAGTGAGCGTTCGCCGATCGCGGCACTGGTCACCGAGATGCTGGAGGAGTTCGCCCCCGGTGCCGGTCTGTGAACCTGCATCCGCCGGTTGAGGTGCCCGGGGCCGTGTCGGCCACATCCGCCGGTTGAGGTGCGAGGAGCGTAAGCGACGAGCCTCGAAACACCTCAGCCGGCGGAGGCGGCGTGCCGCAGGACGGTGACCGCGAAGTCCGCGGTATCGTGCCAGCGCCGGAGATCCCAGGTGGCGAACCGCTGGTCGACGGTCAGTCCGGCGTCGGCGACGGCCGCGTCGAAGGCGTCGACGGTGAGTTCGCGGTTGGTGTGGAACCCGGTGACGATGAATCCGCCGGGCTTGAGATGGGCGGCCAGTCGGCGTAGGATCTGCGCCTCGCTGTCGGGGGCGATGAACACCATGACGTTGCCCGCGGCCACGATCGCGTCGAATGGCTCGTGTACCCCCTGGGCGGGCAGGTCGAGTTCGGACAGATCCGCGACCCGATAGGTGGGGCCCGGGTGGTCCTGCTCGGCGGCGGCGATCAGCTTCGGGTCGACGTCGACGCCCACCACGGCATGCCCGACGGCGTGCAGGTAGCCGGATAGGCGGCCCGGTCCGCACCCCGCGTCGAGGATGTGCGCGTTCCTGCCGACCATGGCGTCGATCAGCCGGGCCTCGCCGGCGAGGTCGTCGCCGGCGGCGGCCATCTTCCGGAACCGCTCGATGTACCACTCGCTGTGGCCGGGTTTGGTGTCGGTGATCCATCGTGGTTGCGCCATACCTTCCAGCCTACGATCATCTGGTCAGGTGACGATCACCGCGCCGGGGTGCATTCGAACAGGGTGAACCGGTACGACTTGGACATGGGGAATCGGCCGACCAGCTTGATGCCGTAGCGGTGCAGCGCCGGCCAGGTGCGGGTGACGGTGGGCGGGGGAGTGCCGAAGCTGTACGACGAGGTGAGTCGTAGACCGAACTGCTGCAATGTGGCCGGATCGTCGCACTGCCAGTGGAAACGGGCGGACAGGCTGTCGTACACCTTTGTCTTGTCCTGTGCCTCGAACATCGCCTTTCCCGCGGTGTCGAATGCCAGGTGTGCACCGGGAAAGGCCGTCGAGATCGAACGCAGCGCGCTGTGGACCTGATCTTCGGGAAAGTACAGCAGAACCGCCTCGCTCAGGAGGAGTGTCGGTTGCTCGCGCGGAATCCGGTCGTACCACTCGGTGTCGAAGATTGATCCCGCGATCATCGTGTACCGGTCGCTGTCGTCGAAGAAGTTGCGGCGCAAAGCGATCGAATCGGCAACATCCAGATCGATCCAGTGCGCGGTGCCGTTGTCGAGACGATCGGATCTGGTGCTGAGGCCGCAACCGAGGTCGACGACGGTGCCGTCGGGGTGATCGGTGAGGAAGTCGCGGACGAACTGGTCGAAGATCGAGGCCCGCCACACCGAACCGGTGGTATTGCGGGTGTCGTGCTGGTCGAAGTCGTAGTCGAGCGAGTCGACCATCTCGGCTGCTGTGGTGTCGTGCAGGATGCTGTTCTTCCTGCGGGCGTCGTTTGCCCGGCCGTATAGCGGGATGAGCAGTGTTTCCTGGATTGCGCCCAGGTGTGGTTTCGCCGACATGAGGCGAGCATACTTAGGTAATCCTAATTATCGAGGGACTTCCGATCGATGATGGGCGATGGTCGGGTCGGATACCGGAAATGTACGGGATCGTGACTATTTGGTATATGCAGCAGGCTCTTGTCTCTGGCACACTGACCTGGTGCAGAAGTTTCAGATGTTGTTTGTGAGGTTTGTGGGACTGATCTCGATCGGTCTTGTCACCGTCGTGCTCGGCGGTGCGGGTTCGGCCGCGGCAGCACCCGCCGGCACCCCGTCGCCGCCGGGTTCGGCACTGCCCAAGACCGGCATTCCCGAGCTCGACACCGTGCTCGACAACCTCGCCGGAAACCTCCTGGGGACGGGCCGGAACAAGGTCGGTCCCAACCAGACCCGGCAGGCGATCGTCGTGACCGCCGCCAAGGCCACCGCCACCACCGGTGAGCTGACCGCGTTCGAACGAGACGACGCCGGCACGTGGAAGCCGGTCTACGGTCCGATGCTCGCCTATCTCGGTGCACAGGGCATGGGGGAGGCCAAGGACAATGTGCCTCGCACCCCGATGGGTACATACGCCCTCGATCAGGCATTCGGCCGCAAGGACAATCCGGGCACCGCGATGTCGTACTTCAAGGTGACCGCGCAGGACTGGTGGGATTCGGACATGTCCTCGCCGACCTACAACAAGCACGTCCACGCAGAGCGGAGTCCGGGCGGCGACAGCGAGAACCTGTACAACTCGGGTCCGGTGTACGACTACGCCGTCAACATCGCACACAACCCGCAGCGGATCCCGGGCAAGGCGTCGGCGATGTTCCTGCACGTCACCGACCACGCACCCACCGAAGGGGGTGTGGCGATCGAGGAAGGATCGATGCGCGACATCCTGCGCTGGCTTGACCCCGCCAAGAACCCGAAGATCGTGATCGGCGTGAACAAGGGCACGCCGACCGACGAGTCCGCCAACACCCCGGGCACCGAGACCGTCAGCAGTGAGGGCAACGGATTCGGTGATCTGGTGAACTTCCTGATTTCCTTGATCACCGATCTGGTTCCGGGCAGCAGCACGTAGCCGTCAGGCATAAGAAGCTCCCATCCGCGGTGGTGAATTCACCGTGCGGATGGGAGCTTTCGTTGTGGGAACAGCTCAGCGCTGTGGCATCAGCTCAGCGTTCACGGTCCAGGTTGGCCATCTTGAGCACGTCGAGACGGCTGTCGAGTTCGGCCTCGCTGAGGTTGTCGCCGATCAGGCCCCGATCGATGACCGTCTGCCGGATGGTCTTGCCCTCCTTGAGCGCCTGCTTGGCCACGGCCGCCGCCTCCTCGTAACCGATGGCGCTGTTGAGCGGGGTGACGATCGACGGTGAGCTCTCGGCAAGGGTGCGCAGCCGCTCCTCGTTGGCCACCAGGCCGCTGATGCAGCGATCGGCGAACAGCCGGGATACGTTGGCCAGCAGCTTGATCGACTCGAGCACGTTGCGGGCCATCACCGGTATGTACACGTTCAGCTCGAACGCACCGTTGCCGCCGCCCCAGGTGACCGCGACGTCGTTGCCGATGACCTGCGCCGCCACCTGTGTGACGGCCTCGGGCAGAACAGGATTGACCTTGCCCGGCATGATGGAGCTGCCCGGTTGCAGGTCGGGCAGCTGGATCTCGCCGAGACCGGTGAGCGGACCGGACCCCATCCAACGCACGTCGTTGGCGATCTTGGTGAGAGACACCGCGATCGTCTTGAGCTGACCGGACAGTTCCACCAGGCCGTCGCGGGCGGCCTGGGCCTCGAAGTTGTCCTTCGCCAGCGACAGGGCGTCGACGCCGGTGCGCTTGCGCAACTCGGCCACCACCTTGGTGCCGAATCCGTCAGGTGCGTTGAGGCCGGTGCCCACAGCGGTGCCGCCGATCGGCAGTTCACCGACCCGCGACAGGGTGGCGGTGACCCGCTCGACACTCGCCTCGATCTGCCGGGTGTAGCCGGCGAACTCCTGGCCCAGGGTGACCGGGACGGCGTCCATCAGGTGGGTGCGGCCGCTCTTGACCACTTCCCGCCACTGCGTCGACTTCTCCAACAGCGCCAGCCGCAGATGATCGAGGGCGGGGATGAGGTCGGTGACCGCGGCCTCGGTGGCCGCGACGTGGGTGGCGGTGGGGAAGGTGTCGTTGGACGACTGCGACATATTGACGTGATCGTTGGGGTGCACGTCGACGCCGTTGTTCTTGGCGATCGTCGCGATCACCTCATTGGCGTTCATGTTCGACGAGGTGCCCGACCCGGTCTGGAACACGTCGATGGGGAATTGGTCGTCGTGTTTGCCGTCGGCGATCTCGGTGGCGGCGGCGATGATCGCCTCGGCCTTGTCGGCCTCGAGGAGGCCAAGGTCCTTGTTGACCTGCGCGCAGGCCGCTTTGAGCAGGCCCATCGCGCGGATCTGAGTGCGTTCGAGGGGCCGGAAGCTGATCGGGAAATTCTCGACTGCACGCTGGGTCTGGGCCCGCCACAGTGCGTCGATGGGCACCTTGACCTCGCCCATGGTGTCGTGCTCGATACGGTACTGCGGTTCGGTCATGCTGCTCCGGTCCTCCGTCGTCGGATATTAGGTTGTCCTTACACCACCGTACTGCGGTGGTGGTTCGGCCCGAACGGCGAGGTCGCCCGATCGAAATATGACACAACTCATAGCCCTGTCCGGATGGCTGCCGATGGTGTCGCCCGTACGGGTCAAATTCTGTCCGATGGTGTCGCCCGAACGGATCAAATCGTCCCGAATGGTATCGCCCGGGCGTGGTCCAAGCCCGAAGGTCGGATGTTCAACGGCGACAACTACACTGGGATCAGATACGCCCAGAAGCCGTGTTATGGCACCGATGTGGTCGCACCGGACTGGTTCAAGGCACCGAACGGCGACATCTACATAGTGTTCTCGGTCGGCTACTACGGCGAACTGCACGGGCGCCCCGAGAAGGACCGGATGGAACCGTACATCGTGAAGGTCAACGAGCTGCGTGTGGCCTGAGTGGGAACGCCAAACGGCAGGCAGATCATATTCGTGCCCGGTGTGGCCCGCAAGATCCACCTCAATGTGCCCTCCACAGACCGCATCGACGGCTCGTTCTACGCCGACGGGTCGACGATCTACCTCAACATCAAACGCGACGGGCAGTGCAACGAGATCTGGCGATCAGGCAGCGTATACGGACCCTGGAAGCCTGTGCAGGATTGCCTCGTACGCGGCAACGAGGGCCCGAACATGGTGATGTACGGCGGCACCTACTATCTCTACACCGATCGGATTGCGCACTGGGAGGGATGGCGGAGACCGGGTGTCGTGGTTCAGAGGGCGCCGTCGCCGTCCGGGCCGTGGTCGGAACCGGAGTGGATCACGACCTACGTGCGGGGACCGGAATGCCGATCCCCGCACGTCAGGGCTCGGTTATCAGGTACCACGCGACCGACAACGGCGTCACACCTCCGGTATCGGGAGACTGACCCCCGTCGACCCTTGTGCGGTGAATTGGGGCTCGTATTCGACCCGATTCACCGCACAAGTGGTTCAGCGCTCGCGGGAGCGGATGCGGATTCCGCCGAGGGGAACACTCACCGCACCACCGGGATCGGTGAAGAAATCATTACCCTTGTCGTCGACGACGATAAATGCCGGGAAGTTCTCGACGTCGATCTTCCACACCGCCTCCATGCCGAGCTCCGGGTATTCGATGATCTCCTGACTCTTGATACAGTCCAGCGCCAGCCGGGCCGCGGGGCCGCCGATCGACCCGAGATAGAAGCCGCCGTGGCCGCTGCAGGCCTCGGTGACCTGCTTGGACCGGTTTCCCTTGGCCAGCATCACCATCGAGCCGCCCGCGGCCTGGAACTGTTCGACATAGCTGTCCATCCGCCCGGCGGTGGTGGGCCCGAACGATCCCGAGGCCATACCGTCGGGCGTCTTGGCCGGACCCGCGTAATAGACCGGATGATCGCGCAGATAGTCGGGCATCGGTTCGCCCGCGTCCAGGCGCTCCTTGATCTTGGCGTGCGCGATGTCGCGGGCCACCACCAGCGGACCGGTCAGCGACAACCGGGTCTTGACCGGGTACCTGCTGAGTTCGGCGAGAATCTCGGGCATCGGCCGGTTCAGGTCGATCTCGACGACGGCGCCGCCCTCGATCTCCTCCGAGACGCCCGCATCCGGCATGTACTGGGCCGGGTCGGTTTCGAGTTGTTCGAGGAACACGCCGTCGGCGGTGATCTTGCCGAGCGCCTGCCGGTCGGCCGAACACGAGACCGCGATGGCCACAGGCAGCGATGCCCCGTGCCGTGGCAGGCGGATCGCACGCACATCGTGGCAGAAGTACTTGCCGCCGAACTGGGCGCCGATCCCGAACGACTGGGTGAGCGTGAAGATCTGCTCCTCCAGTTCGATGTCGCGGAAGCCGTGGGCCGCCATCGAGCCCTCGGTGGGCAGCGTGTCCAGGTAGTGGGCCGAAGCGTATTTGGCCGTCTTCAAAGCGAACTCGGCCGACGTGCCGCCGATCACCACCGCCAGATGGTAGGGCGGGCAGGCCGCGGTGCCCAGTGACCGGATCTTCTGATCCAGGTAGTCGAGGAGCTTGTTGGGGCTCAGGATGGCCTTGGTCTCCTGGAACAGGAATGACTTGTTGGCCGAGCCGCCGCCTTTGGCCATGAACAGAAACTTGTACTCCGGGCCCTTCGGTCCCTGCTCGGTGGCGTAGATCTCCACCTGCGCGGGCAGGTTGGTGCCGGTGTTGCGCTCCTCGAACATGGTCAGCGGCGCGTTCTGCGAGTACCGCAGGTTCAACGTCGTGTACGCGTCGTAGACGCCGCGCGAAATCCATTCGCCGTCGTCGGCGCCGGTGAGTACGCCCTCGGACTTCTTGCCCATCACGATCGCGGTGCCCGTGTCCTGGCACATCGGCAGGACGCCGCCGGCCGAGATGTTCACGTTCTTGAGCAGATCGAGCGCCACGAACCGGTCGTTGCCCGACGCCTCGGGGTCGTCGATGATCTTGCGCAGCTGGGCCAGGTGCGCCGGCCGCAGGAAGTGGCTGATGTCGTGGATGGCGGCAGCGGTGAGCTTCTGCAACGCCTCGGGGGCGACCTTCAGGAATGTGCGGCCGTCGACCTCGAACGTCGACACCCCGTCCGTCGTGATCAGACGGTACGGGGTGTCGTCAGTGCCGATCGGCAGGAGATCGGAATAGCGGAACTCGGGATCCGGGGCTGTACTCACAGGCCGAATCGTATATTCGCAGGCCGCTGACCTGCGAATATGGAAAGGCTACCCTAATCCTCGGGTGGGCGGGATGTCAGACGTCGATGCGGGCGTACTCGCGCAGCTTGCTGGTCTGGTGCACGGCCTCGATCCGGCGGATGGTGCCGGACTTCGAGCGCATCACCAGCGAACGGGTCGTGGCGCCGTTGCGGCGGTAGGTGACCCCGCGCAGCATGTCGCCGTTGGTGACACCGGTGGCGCAGAAGAAGGCGTTCTCGCCGGAGACGAGGATGTCGTTGGTGAGCACCCTGGTGAGGTCGTGACCGGCGTCGAGGGCCTTCTGCCGCTCGGCCTCATCGCGCGGCCACAGCTTGCCCTGGATCTCGCCGCCCATGCACTTCATGGCGACGGCGGTGATGATGCCCTCGGGGGTGCCGCCCACGCCCATCAGCATGTCGACGGTGGAGTAGTCACCCGCGGCGGCGATCGCGCCCGCCACGTCGCCGTCGGAGATGAGCCGGATCTTGGCGCCGGCGGCGCGGATCTCGCTGATCAGGTCGGCGTGCCGCGGACGGTCGAGCACCACCACGGTCAGATCGCCCACGTCGATGCCCTTGGCCCCCGCGACCGACTTGACGTTCCACTCGACTGACGCGTCGATATCGATGGCGCCCTTGGCCTCCGGTCCCACGGCGATCTTGTTCATGTAGAACACCGCGGACGGGTCGTACATGGTGCCGCGCTCGCTGACCGCGATCACGGCGATCGAGTTGGGACGGCCCTCGGCCATCAGGGTGGTGCCGTCGATCGGGTCGACCGCCACATCGCAGTCCGGACCGTCGCCGTTGCCCACTTCCTCGCCGTTGTAGAGCATCGGCGCCTCGTCCTTCTCGCCCTCGCCGATCACCACGACGCCGCGCATCGACACCGTCGAGAGCAACTCACGCATCGCGTCGACAGCGGCCCCGTCACCGCCGTTCTTGTCTCCACGGCCCACCCAGCGACCGGCGGCCAGCGCCGCGGCTTCGGTGACCCGGACGAGTTCCATGGCCAGGTTGCGATCGGGAGCCTGATGGGTTGATTCGGACATGAAAGTCGGCCTCCTAAGGCGAGCGGGGGAACGTGCCGGCATTGCGTAGTACTCCCATCCTCGCACGTCACACGCGCCCGACGACATCGTGGGTGGGACGCCGCACCCGGCCCGTGCGCGGCTCCCGGCAGGGTCGCGGTATAGATTCTGACCGGAGTCACCGCACACACATCCGGTCGTCACCATCACAGACTGTTGCGAAGGAGAGCCCATGGCCTCGGTCACATTCGACGGTGCCACCTGCCTGTTCCGGGGGTCGGATACACCCGCGGTGGACTCGTTGAGCCTGGAGATCGCCGATGGCGAGTTCCTTGTGCTCGTCGGTCCGTCCGGATGCGGTAAGTCGACGTCGCTGCGGATGCTGGCAGGGCTGGAAGAGGTGTCGAGCGGGCGGATCCTGATCGGCGACACCGATGTCACCGGCCTCGAACCGAAGGACCGGGACATCGCGATGGTGTTCCAGAACTATGCGCTGTACCCGCACATGTCGGTGGCCGAGAACATGGGTTTCCCGCTCAGGATGGCCGGCATGGCCAAGCCCGACATTCAGAAGAAGGTGGCCGCCGTCGCCGAGATGCTCGATCTGACGCCGTATCTGGACCGCAAGCCGAAGGCACTCTCGGGCGGCCAGCGCCAGCGGGTCGCGATGGGCCGGTCGATCGTGCGTGAACCGCAGGTGTTCTGCATGGACGAGCCGCTGTCGAACCTCGACGCCAAACTCCGCGTGCAGACCCGCACCCAGATCGCGCAGTTGCAGCGCCGGCTGGCGGTGACCACCGTGTACGTCACCCACGACCAGGTGGAGGCGATGACGATGGGCGATCGCGTCGCGGTACTGGACAAGGGTGTGCTGCAACAGTGCGCCGGCCCGCGAGATCTGTACGCCAAGCCCGAGAACCTGTTCGTCGCCGGCTTCATCGGATCACCGGCGATGAATCTGTTCACCGTGCCGGTGGGAATCGGCGGAATCGAACTGGGTGGCATCCGTATCCCGCCGCCGTCGGCGGCCAACCTCGACGCGGACGAGGTCGTGGTGGGGGTGCGGCCCGAGGATCTGGCCATCGTCGACGACCGGTCCGTGCCGCAGTCACTGCCCGTCGACGTGGACGTCGTGGAGGAACTCGGCTCCGATGCTTTCCTGTACGGGCGTACGGAGTTGTTCGGTGACGAGGTCTCGCTCGTGGCGCGCGCGGACTGGCGTTACCCGCCGCACAAGGGCGACCGGCTGAGCCTGGCATTCGACGTCTCCCGGGTGCACTTGTTCTCGACGATCACCGGTAGGCGGTTGTAAGCCACATCACCCTGCCGATGTGATACTTTGCCTGAGTTTGGTGTGACCGGCGACGCACGAGGCGCACTAGGCGGGGCGGCAACATTTTCTCGACCAGACCTGTGAACAGGAGAACTATGAGTACCAGGACCCGGTTTGGACGCGGCAGTCAATTGGCCGTCGCGCTTTCGGTGGCGTCGGCTCTCGTCCTCTCGGCATGTTCGGACGACGGCGACAGCGCCGACGACGCGGCCGGCAAGAACCTCGACGGTCGCGGCGCCATCTCGTTCGCCATGGGCAAGAACGACCTCGACCTGATCCGTCCGGTGGTCGACTCGTGGAACAAGGAACACGCGGACGAGAAGGTGACGATCGTCGAACTCCCCGGTGAGGCCGACGACCAGCGCTCCCGTCTGGTTCAATCCCTGCAGGCCAAGAACGACGAGTTCGACGTGATGGCACTGGACGTCACCTGGACGGCGGAGTTCGCAGCCAACGGCTGGCTCGAACCGCTCACCGGTGACCTGGCCATCGACACCGCGCCGCTGCTGCCGGCCACCGTCGAGAGTGCCACCTACCGTGACGTGCTGTACGCGGGCCCGCAGAACACCAACGCGCAGTTGCTGTACTACCGCACGGACGTCGTGGGCAACAAGGCCCCCGAGAACTGGGCGGCGCTGGTCGACAGCTGCGACAAAGCCAAGGATAAGAACGTCGACTGCCTGGTCACCCAGCTCAAGCAGTACGAGGGCCTCACCGTCAACGCCACCCAGGCCATCCACTCGTGGGGCGGTCAGGTCGTCGGTTCCGACGGCAAGACCCCGGAGGTCAACTCCACCAAGGCGAAGGAGGGCCTGTCGGCGCTCGTGGACGCCTACAAGGACGGTGTGATCCCCAAGAAGGCCACCGGGTTCACCGAGGAGGAGACCAACCTGTCCTTCGTCGGCGGCGAGTCGGCCTACGCCTACAACTGGCCGTATATGTACACCAACGCCGGCGATGCCGAGTCGAAGGTGAAGGGCAAGTTCGGTGTCGCGGCCATCGTCGGCCCCGACGGCGCGGGAGCCTCCACGCTCGGCGGCTACAACGACGGCATCAACGTCTTCTCCAAGAACAAGGCCACCGCGGTCGACTTCATCAAGTACATCCAGAACGCGGACAACCAGAAGGCATTCGCCGAGGCCTCGTTCCCGCCGGTGCTGGCGTCCATCTACGACGACACGTCCCTGGTCAAGGAATTCCCGTACCTGCCCGCGCTCAAGGACGCCCTCGAGAACGCCAAGCCGCGCCCGGTCACCCCGTACTACAACGGTGTGAGCAAGGCGATCCAGGACAACGTCTACGCCGCGCTGAACGGATCCAAGACCGTCGACCAGGCCGCCGCCGACATCGACGAGGCGATCAAGGTCGCGACCAAGTGACCGATTCGGTCTCGCTCGGTCACGTCCGGCCCGACCGGACGTGATGGAGTCGCTCACCAAGCGCACGCAGGGCCGGGATCTCCGGGCGTTCTGGCTGCTGGCACCCACCATGGTGGTGCTGGCGGTGGTCATCGCCTACCCGGTCCTGCGTGCGGTCTATCTGTCGTTCCAGGCCGACGCCGGACTGAACGAGGCCACCGGACGTTTCGAGTCCGGCGGCTTCGCCGGGTTCAAGCACTACCTGATGTGGCTGACCGGTGACTGCGGAACCGGCGCCGGAAGCTGCCCCGACGGCAACCTCGGCAGCGACTTCTGGCAGGCGGTGGCCATCACCTTCTTCTTCGCCGTCACCACCGTCGCCATCGAGGTGCTGCTGGGACTGTGGATGGCCACGGTGATGAACCGGACCTTCGTCGGCCGATCGTTTCTGCGGGCCAGTGTGCTGATCCCGTGGGCGATCCCGACCGCGGTCACCGCGAAACTGTGGTTCTTCATCTTCGCCGACAACGGTATCGCCAACAAGATGCTCGGCACCGACATCGCCTGGACCACCGACCCGTGGGCGTCGCGGTTCGCGGTGATCATCGCCGACGTGTGGAAGACGACGCCCTTCATGGCGCTGCTCATTCTCGCCGGGCTGCAACTGATTCCGTCCGACGTGTACGAGGCCGCCCGTGTCGACGGGGCATCGAAGTGGAAGCAGTTCGTGCACATCACGCTGCCGCTGGTGAAGCCGGCACTGATGGTGGCGGTGCTCTTCCGTACCCTCGACGTACTGCGGATGTACGACCTGCCGGCCATCCTGTCGGGCACGAGCGGTGCCACCCCGACCAGTACGGTCTCCATTCTGGTGGTGGCCGAAATGCGCAACAGCAACTTCAACAGCGCCTCGGCCTTGTCGACGCTGGTGTTTCTGATGATCTTCGCGGTTGCCTTCCTGATGGTGAAGTTCTTGGGTGCCAACGTGGTTCGCACTCAAGAAGAGCAGCGAAAGGGAGTCCGATGACGGCCGCGACGGCCACGCCGAGGGTGTCGAACGCGCACGCGCGCAACCGGCGCAAGGCATTCGCGTCGCTCCGCACATATGGCGGGGTGGCGCTGATCCTGGTGTGGGGACTGGCGCCGTTCTACTGGATGGTCATCACGGCCTTCCGCGATGTCAAGCACACCTTTGACACCACGTGGTGGCCCACGCATGTCACGTTCCAGAACTTCCGGGACGCGTTGTCGACCGACAAGGGCAACGACTTTCTCGGCTCCATCGTCAACAGCCTCCTGATCGGAGCTGTCACCACGGCGGTCGCGCTGACCCTTGGCATTTTCGCCTCCTACGCGCTGGCACGGGTCGAGTTCCGCGGCAAATATGTGGTCAGCGGCATCGTCCTGGCGGCGTCGATGTTTCCGGGTGTCGCGCTCATCACGCCGATGTTCCAGTTGTTCGGCGACCTGAACTGGATCGGTAGCTATCAGGCCCTGATCATCCCGAACATCTCCTTCGTGCTGCCGCTCACCGTGTACACACTCACCTCGTTCATGAACGACATGCCGTGGGAACTGGAGGAGGCCGCCCGCATCGACGGCGCCACGCGCGCGCAGGCGTTCCGGCTGATCGTGCTGCCACTTGCCGCACCCGCCCTGTTCACCACCGCCATCCTGGCCTTCATCGCCACCTGGAACGAGTTCATGCTCTCCAGCCAGCTGTCGACACGCGACACCGAACCGGTGACGGTGGCCATCGCCCGCTTCTCGGGGGAGAACTCGTTCACCCAGCCGTACACCGCGATCATGGCGGCGGGCACCATCGTGACGGTGCCGCTGGTGATCATGGTGCTGGTGTTCCAGCGCCGGATCGTTTCGGGTCTGACCGCCGGCGGAGTCAAGTCCTAGTTCCGATACGGATCCGGCTGTCGGTCGTGTCGGCCGCCGGCGGAGTCAAGTCCTAGTTCCGATACGGATCCGGCTGTCGGTCGTGTCGGCCGCCGGCCGCGTGAAGTCGTGATTTCGGGCTGAGCCGAGTGCCGGTTTATGTTGGTGGTCATGGCCACCGGTAAACCACGCATCCTGCAGGACGGGCGGGACATGATCTGGACCGTCCTCGCGCTGCTGGCGTTGTGCATGTTCGTGCTGTTCGCGTCGGGCAACTGGACGTTCGGTCTCAAGGCCGGTGCCGGTGACGACAAGGTTCCCGCCTTCGACGTCTCGGCCGCCCTGGCCGCCGACGCCCGGTCGATGCCGTTCCCGGTCCGGCGCCCGGCCACCCCCGAAGGCTGGAAACCCAATTCGGGCTCCACGCAGATGGTCGGCGGCAAGGTGTCGAGCAACGTCGGCTGGATCAGCACCAAGGGCGCCTACGTGCAGTTGACCCAGACCGATGCCACCGAGGATGAGCTCGTGGCCAATCTGGGCGGGTATGACGCGCGGGGCGCCGGCAGACAGGACGCGGGCGGTCAGTCCTGGGTGGTCTACGAAGGTGAGAAGGGGAACACGTTCTGGATCGCCGATCTCGGCGATGTGCGTATCGGCGTGCGATCTCAGGGCCCCGACGCCGACATCCGGACCATCGCGGAGGCGGTGATCGCGCAGCAGCCGCTGGCCGCGTCGACCCGCTAGCTGTCGTGACCTGACAGCCGGTTGTCCGGGTCCAGCACCTTCTCGATGCGTTCGCGCGCTCCGGCGAGATGTTCCTCGCAGCGGCAAGCCAGCGCTTCGCCGCGTTCCCACAGGGCCAATGAGGCGTCGAGGTCGATTCCGCCGCGTTCGAGCAGGGTGACCACCTCGATGAGTTCGTCACGGGCGGCCTCGTAGCCGAGTTCGTCCACCGGGGTGCGCTTGTCCTGGGTCACTGCTCTCTCTTGCTCCGGGTTGTCGTGGTCGGGGTCGTCAGGGTTGGGGTCGTCAGGGTCGGGGTAGGGGGCTCGCGGTCGGCGCCGGAGTTGTCGTGGTCCCGTCGGCGTCGATGGTCGCCGGGGCCGAACCGTCGGCCACCCGTATCCGGATGCGTGCCCCGGCGGGCAGGTCACCGACAGCACACACCGCGTGCGGCTCGTCGATGTCGAGGCGCTGCACCACCGCGTAGCCACGGGCCAGCGTCTGCGCGGGTCCGAGCGTGCCGAGTTGGGCGGACAGATGCTCGATGCGGCGCTGTTCGCCCTCGACCGACCGGGACACGTCACGGCGCAGCGCCGTCCGCATCCGGGCGATGTCGTCGGTGCGCGAGTCGATCATGGTGAGCGGTGCGGCGAGCGCGGGCCGGGCGCGCAATCCGGCCAGTCCGCCTTCCTCGCGGTGCACCCAGTTGCGCAGCGCGTGGGCGCTGCGCCGGCGCAGCTCGACGATCCCGGCCAGCTCGGTCCGCACGTCGGGTACCGCGCGTTTCGCCGCGTCGGTGGGGGTGGCGGCGCGCACATCGGCCACATGGTCGAGCAGCGGGCTGTCGGGTTCGTGGCCGATGGCGCTGATCACCGGGGTACGGCACGCCGATACCGCGCGCAGCAGCGTCTCGTCGGAGAACGGCAACAGGTCCTCGACGCTGCCGCCGCCGCGGGCGATGATGATCACCTCGACGTGATCGGCGGCGTCGAGTTCGGCCAGCAGCGGCAGGATGCTCGGCACCGCGGCCGGACCCTGCACGGTGGCATCGCGGATCTCGAAACGAACCGACGACCACCGGGCCGTGGCGACGGCCACCACGTCGCGCGACGCGGCGCTGGCCCGGCCGGAGATGAGGCCGACGGCCTTCGGCAGGAACGGCAGCGGCCGTTTGAGTCGCTGATCGAACAGGCCCTCGGCGGCGAGCAATTGCCGCAACCGCTCGATACGGGCCAGCAGTTCACCGATGCCGACCGGCCGGATCTCCGAGACCCGCAACGACAAGGTGGCCCGACCCGTGTAGAAGGTGGGGCGGCCCAGCATCACCACCCGGCTGCCTTCGGACAGCGGCACCGTCGCTCTGTCGAGCAGATCAGGACTGCACGTGACCTGCACCGACATGTCGGCGGCCGGATCACGCAGCGTGATGAACGCCACCCGGCCGCGGGGGCGCCGGCTGATCTGGGTGATCTGCCCCTCCACCCAGATCTGGCCGAGCCGGTGGACCCAGTCGGCGATCTTGGTGTTGACGGTGCGTACCGGCCACGGATCGTCCGGTGTGTTGGCGGTGCGCTCGTTGCCGCCGCCCGCAGACGTGTAGACCGCGCCGGTCACGTGGTTGAATGGCGCTTGTGCTGTGCGGTGATCCGGTTCTCGATCATCGTCACGAACGGCGCCCGTGCCTTGGTGGTCTGCTCGTACTCCAACAGCGCGGCCAACTCGTCGGTGCCGACGGAGCGGAGTTTGGCCCGCAACTGGGCCAGTGTCAGGCGGTCGTATTCGATGTACTCGACCACTTCGGGCACCGGTCCGTCGAATGCGGCGGCGCCCGGGCGGGTGTCGGCGGGGGCTTTCACCACGGTGTCGGGGGCTGAGCTGTACAGCGCGAACCGGCCACCGGTGGCCGGTTCGGTGGTGGTGGTGGTGCGGTCGGTGCCCGGAGCTGCGTCGGCCGGCTGCGCATCCGCTTGTCGGGCCGTGACCTCGGGGGCAGTGGCATCGTGCGCAGCGACATGGTGGGACGGGACATGGTGGGTAGCGACATCGTCGGCGGGGGAGTCCGGAGCCGGGGATTCCCGGGCAGGGGATTGTGCGGCGGGCGGTTCGGGTTGGTCGTCGAGGGCGTCGGCGCCGGGTTGTTCGGCGGGTATCAGCGACAGTTCGACCGGGTCCTCGTCCTCGTCGAAGCGCGCCCAGGAGGGTTCTTCGCTGGGCCTGTCGAACATCAGCTCCAGGGCCAGGTCGCCCTTGATGGCCAGTCCGGCCACACCCTGTTGCACTCGCATCCCGAGCTGGAGGGCCTCGCTGAGCGCGGTCATGGGTAGTGTTACGACCAGGGTGGGGAGCTTCTGCGTCTCCTCGATCGCGGTCACAATCAGACCTGCGGCGATGCGGACGGTGTAGGGTGCGCGGACCATGTCACAACTCTGCCATTCATCCCCGGGGCAATCCAACACGTACCCTTGATGGCGTGGCTGATTCCAAACGTGTCCTGCTGGCCGAACCGCGAGGGTACTGCGCGGGTGTCGACCGTGCCGTTGAGACGGTGGAACGTGCCCTGGACAAGTACGGCGCACCCGTCTATGTGCGAAAAGAGATTGTGCACAACCGGCATGTGGTCGAGACGCTGACCGAGCGTGGCGCCGTCTTCGTGGGCGAGACCGACGATGTGCCCGAGGGCGCGATCGTCGTGTTCTCCGCGCACGGCGTGTCGCCGGAGGTGCACAAGACGGCCGCCGAACGCAGTCTCAGGACCATCGACGCCACCTGCCCACTGGTCACCAAGGTGCACCAGGAGGCCAAACGCTTCGCCCGCGACGACTACGACATCCTGCTCATCGGCCACGAAGGCCACGAGGAGGTAGAGGGCACCGCCGGTGAGGCCCCCGAACACATCCAGCTCGTCGACGGCCCGGCCAGTGTCGAGAACGTATCGGTCCGCGACGAGTCGAAGGTGATCTGGCTGTCGCAGACCACGCTGTCGGTGGACGAGACGATGGCGACCGTCGACCGGCTGCGGGATCGTTTCCCGAATCTGGCCGACCCGCCGAGTGACGACATCTGCTATGCCACCCAGAACCGTCAGGTGGCGGTGAAGGCGATGGCACCGCAGTGCGAACTGGTGATCGTGGTGGGTTCCAAGAACTCGTCCAACTCGGTTCGGCTGGTGGAGGTGGCGCTGCAGAACGGCGCCGCCGCCGCTTACCTCGTCGACTACGCCCGCGAGATCGACCCGACCTGGCTCGACGGGGTCAGTACCGTCGGCGTCACCTCCGGCGCATCGGTGCCCGAGGTGTTGGTGCGCGGCGTCGTAGAATTGCTCGCCGAGCACGGCTACAACGACGTGTCCACCGTCAACACCGCCGAGGAAACCCTCACTTTCGCCCTGCCGCGCGAACTGCGGCCGGCCCGCACCGTGCGCAAATAGCATTCGGCAGCACCGGACAAACGGTGGTGGTCACATCCTGTGACCACCACCGTTTGTCCGCAATGGCGGCAAGATCAGGACGCGAGTGCTTTGGCCTTGAGCGTTTCGAACTCCTGCGCGGAGATCGCGCCGGAGTCGAGCAGGCTCTTTGCGGTGGCGATCTGCTGGGTCGGGCTCGACCCGGCCACCGAACGGATGTAGTCATCGCCCGCCGCCTTGGCCTGCTCGGCGGCCGCGATCTGGCGTTCGGTCATCCCCTTACCCCGTCCGATCAGATAGACGATCGATGTGAGGTACGGGAAGATGATGAGGAACACCACCCAAATGGCCTTCTTCCATCCCGAGGTGTCCCGGTCGCGGAACAAATCCACGATGATATGCCACAGGATGATCAGGTACGCGATGAACGCAAAGACAAGGATCGTGGACCACAGAAAGTCCCAAAATGAATCCCACACGACGGTTCTCCCTTGCGATTCCGGCGCCGAACCGATTTCGGCGTCACTGGCGCGAATGTATCTTTTCACACGCGGGGCCGGTCGGACATCGCACATCCCCCGTACAGGGACTTTCGGCCCATATGCAATTCCTATCGGTCATGGGTGATTCTTGTGGTTCACCCGTAATTCCTGTGGGTCGCGCGTGATTCTTCGGGTACCGTCCGGCGCGGGAGATCGTGGTCCGAGGTCAGTATTCGTCCGGGCGGAGTCTGCGCACCCGCCGGTTGGGCAGCGCGAGCAGTAGCGTCGCGACGATGACCGAGATGCCGACAGCCGAACCCCAGAGTGCGCGGTCGCGTGGCGCCCGGTCCGGGAGGGGGGCGACCGGTGGTGCGGCGACGGGCGTCGACCGGGGTTCGACCGGTCCGCCGGTATACAGTCCACCGCCGTTCGACTCGTCCGGCAGCACGGTCGTCAGCGCGGCCACCGGGTCGACGACGCCATAGCCGACGGCGACATCGTGACCCGACCCGCGCCCCTGCGCGGTGCGGACGATCCGGTCGATGACCTGCGCCGCCGACAGCTGCGGGAATCGGGATCGCACCAGTGCCGCTGTTCCGGCGACGTAGGGGGCGGCAAAACTGGTGCCCCGGATGGGAACCGACCCGTCGTCCGAACGGTACGCGCCGGCCAGCCCATGGGACGCGTTGGTGAGGCTGACGATGTCGGTACCGGGCGCGGCCACGCCCACCCACGGGCCGTGGATGCTGAAATCGGCCGGAGAACCGTCGGCGGAGTCGACGGCGCCGACGGCGAGTACGTACGGGCTGAACCAGGCGGGGCTGGCGACGGTGACCACCGAACGCCAGGCAGCGGAGTTGTCCCGGCCGTAGCCCGCGACCGCGGGCTCCGGATTCTGGGTCCGGCACTGCGACGACGACGACAGATTTCCGGCGGCCGCGACCACAACCACGTTGCGGTCGAAGGCATACCGGATCGCAGCACCGAGAGACCGATCGTCGAACCGCTCGGCGGCCGGGACGCACGCCACCTCCGAGATGTTGATGACCGTCGCACCGAGGTCGACGGCCCGCACCACCGCCCGCGCGAGGGTGCTGATGGTGCCGTAGCCGGACCCGACGGCGGTGTCGTCACCCGTGTTGTCCGTCCGGCGACTGCCGGTGGCGGCGTAGGCGCCGCTCGACTGGCGGATGGCGATGATGGTGGCCTCCGGTGCGACGCCGGAGAACCGGTCTTCGGGACTCGGTCGGGCCGCGATGATGCCCGCCACCAGGGTGCCGTGTGCGTCGCAGTCGTCCAGGCCCTTGCCCGCGGACACGTAGTCGCCGCCGCCGATGATGTCGGGAAGCCGCCGATGTGGGGTGACGCCGGTGTCGATCACTGCTACCTTCTGCCCGGACCCGCGCGAAAGTCGCCACGCTGCAGGCAGATTCAGCAGCCGTTGGGCCGCGGGGGTGGCGGAGGGCCGGGTGGTGACAGGACGTGCGCACAGGGTGCGGCGCTGCGTGGGCTCGTTGGGGGCGATCGGTCCGGCCGTCGGCCGGGCCCGCCGGTCGATGCCCGGCGGGTCGATGGCGGCCGCACCGACGGGAACCAGTTGTGTTGCGGCGATCAGCAATGCGGCAAGAGTGAACCGGGCGGCAGGGGTGAACCGGGCGGCGGTGGGGACGGTCGCGGTCACAGGTTGCGCACCGACTGATAGAGATCGAGAATCCACAGCAGCAGCGGCACGATCGAGGCCACCAGGACGTACTCGCCGATCTCGACCGCGCGCCGCATGACCGGCGAGAACTCGTGTGCGGTGGCGACGACGCCGATGGCCGTGGCCACGACGACGGTCACCAGTCCGGCCACCACCACACCGGCCGGCGCCGGATCGGTGGTGAACAACATCGCCGACAACACCCCGAGCCAGCCGAGGATTCCGGCGCCGATCAGTATCGCGGCGGGGGCCAGGCCGCTGTGCGATCGGCCGCGAAGACACAGCACCGCCGATATCACGGTGGCCAGGATGGCGGTGACCGGAAGTGGGCCGACCGAGGCGGAGGTGTGCCACGACACCGATACGACGGTCGCGGTGACCGTGACCAGGGCTGCACCGGTGAGGATTCCGGTCAGGTACGACTCGGCGAGAGCGACCCGGCGTTCGAGGGTGCGTGCGTCGGGCAGGGCCATCGCGCCCACCGCCCCGATCCCTTCGATCGTCGGCGACGGTTCGTGATCGACGAGATCACCCGCGCCGCCGGCGGTCGGGACGGGTGGCAGCGGCAGTTTTGCCAGCACTATGGTCAGTCTCGGTGCGAGGGCGACCGCGGCCGCCGCGCACACCGCGGTCACCGCACCCACCTCGGCCGGTGAGGCATCGGTCAGCAGCGCTGCCCCGCACGCCGTTCCGCCGAGGACGGCGGCGGTGGTCGCGGCGCTATGGCACAGTGCCCCGGCGCCGGTCACCCGATAGGAGATCACCACGACGGCCAGCACCACCACGCAGCCCAGACCGATGTCGGCGCGGCCGATCACACCCGGAACGGCGAGCATCCCGGCCGCCATCGCCTGCGGCAGCGTGGTGCACAGCAGCGCGATCGAGGTGGCCGCGTCGCGATGAACCCCGCCGACGACGCCGCTCGCGACCAGCAGCACCAGGCAGGCCGCGGCCGCGACCACCAGAGGCCACCCGCTACCGGGGTGATCGGCCACCAGCAGGGCGAGCGCGGTCAGGAGCGAGAAGGCAACGGCGGCGGCATATCCGGCATAGCGAGCGGTCGTCGCCGACCACTGCGATGTCCGTTCCTCGCCGAGTCGGGCCACCGCATCGATGACGTCATCGAAGAGTGGCGGTGCCGCACCGGATTTCCTGGACTGTAGTACCAGAAGTTCGCCATCGCGGACACCCGACTCGGACAATGTCACCTCCGCCGGCAGATCCTCGCCGCCGATCATCGACAGGGTCCACAAGTGTGGCCGGAATGCCGTCCCGTCGTGGTCGTCGTCATCGACCCCGGAGGCCGATCCGGGATGGCCCGATGACCGGGAACGTATGTGCGAGAGTAACTCCGGGATCAGCGCAGCGATCTGCACACCCGCGGGCAGGCCCACGTCGAACTGGGTGTTCCCGCCCAGGACCGAGACCCGTACCAACTCGGGCCCGGCGACGAGCTCGGGATCCGACAATGGCTGGATGCCTTGGGACAACGATATTCCTTCCCCCCGGAAGCGCGGCTACGATGACCGATTGGCGCCCATTGTGCACAATCGGGCGCCGGGAGGCCAGTCCCGGATGCACAGGCACGGGGCGGCAGGGGGAACGGGGGAACGGTCCGATGGTGGTCACCACAGAAGGTTTTGCGCGGCGTGCCCGCGTGTCGCCACCGCCGATGCCGGGTGGTGAGCTGACACTGTCGCCGCCGCCCGAGGTGCCGCGTGCCGTCCCCGGCAACCTGTTGACCAGGTTGCTGCCGGTGGTGATGGTGGTGGCCGTCATCGGGATGGTGGGGCTGATGTTCGTGACCGGTGGACGGCAGATGATGAGTAATCCGCTGTTCCTGATGTTTCCGATGATGATGCTCATGTCGATGGTCGGCATGTTCGCGTCCGGCCGGTCCGGGAACGGTGGCAAACGCGCGGCCGAACTCAACGAGGAGCGCAAGGACTACTTCCGCTATCTGGGGCAACTGCGCCGCCAGGTTCGCGACAGCGCACTCGAGCAGCGCGACGCACTGGCCTGGAGCCACTCCGATCCGGCCGCCGCGCACGACCTCATCGGCTCCCGGAGGATGTGGGAAAGACGTTCGGGCGACAATGATTTCGCGCATGTGAGGATCGGGGTCGGAGCGCATCGGCTGGCTGTGCGGCTGATGCCGCCGGAAGTGGGCCCGATCGAGGATCTGGAGCCCGTCTCGATGGTGGCGCTGCGCCGGTTCGTGCGCACCCATTCGGTGGTGCACGGTATGCCCACGGCCATCTCGTTGCGCGGCTTCCCTGCGGTCGCGGTCGGCGGGCCGCGGGAGCAGACCCGAGGTCTGGTGCGGGCCATGCTGATCAGTTTGGCGATGGCACACGCGCCGGACCAGCTGCGGATCGCGGTGGTCACCGCGGATCCGGCCGGACCGTTGTGGGACTGGATCAAATGGCTGCCGCACGCCGGTCATCCGTCCCATCTCGACGCGCTGGGCCCGGTGCGGATGATCTATCCGGACCTGTCGGCTCTCGAGGGATCGCTGGCCGACGAACTGCGCGAGCGCTCCCGCTTCTCCCGCTCGGCCCCACCAGTGGCCGGTCAGGTGCATCTGGTGGTGGTGATCGACGACGGCCGGGTGGCGGGCGACGAGCGCATCGCCGACGATTCGGGTATCGACGGCGTCAGCGTCATCGACATCGCCGACACACCCACCGAACTGGCTGTGCGGCGGGGACTGCACCTGAACGTGTCCGGTGGGCGGATATCGGCCCGTAGCAGCGCGGGGGTCGAGGAGTTCGCGGACATGGACGCGCTCTCGATTCCCGAGTCGCTCGCCGCCGCCCGCCGCCTGGCCCGCTATCGGCTCACGACGGCGGCGACCCTGGTGTCGCTGGAATCGGATGCGGTGGCAACCGATCCGGGTCTGACCGCGCTTCTGGGCATCCGCGACGCGACGGCCTTCGACCCGGTTGCCGCGTGGCGTCCGCGATCGGGCCGTGACCGGCTGCGGGTACCCGTGGGCTACACCGCCTCGGGCGCCCGCGTCGAACTCGATATCAAGGAGAGCGCGCACGGCGGGATGGGGCCGCACGGGCTGTGTGTCGGTGCGACGGGGTCGGGCAAGTCGGAGTTCCTGCGCACCCTGGTCCTGGCGTTGATCGCCACGCATTCGCCCACCGAGCTGAACCTGGTGCTCGTCGACTTCAAGGGCGGTGCCACCTTTCTCGGCCTCGAACGGGCCCGGCATGTCGCCGCCGTCATCACCAATCTCGAGCAAGAACTCGCCATGGTCGACAGGATGAAGGACGCGCTCTCGGGGGAGATGAACCGCCGTCAGGAGATCCTGCGCGCGGCGGGCAATTTCGCGAACGTCGGCGACTACGAGCGGGCGCGTTCGGCCGGCGCCGACCTCGCACCGCTGCCCGCACTGTTCATCGTCGTCGACGAGTTCTCCGAACTGCTTTCTCAGAAACCGGATTTCGCCGAACTGTTCGTGGCGATAGGCCGGTTGGGGCGGTCGTTGCACATTCATCTGCTGTTGGCCTCGCAACGTCTTGAGGAGGGCAAGCTGCGCGGTCTCGACAGTCACCTGTCGTACCGAATCGGTCTGAAAACATTCTCCGCCAACGAATCCCGATCGGTTCTCGGTGTTCCCGACGCGTACCACCTGCCGAGTGTTCCGGGGTCGGGCTATCTCAAATGCGATTCCGCCGAACCGATCCGCTTCAACGCCAGCTACGTGTCCGGTCCCTATGAGCCGCCCGCGGCCGGTGGCCCGGGGCCCGGTGTCGCGGGCGGGCCGGGGGCGGTGACGATAGTGCCGTTCGGCGCGGAGACGGTCGCGGTGGAGCAACCGTCGCGGTCGTCCCTGCTGGACCGCGCGCAGGCCCTGCTCGACGAGGAGCCGGTGCCGGACCTGGCGCCCACAGCACCACCTGCCGCGTCCGCGTCGTTGCTGCAGACCCTGTTGCGGCGTATCGAGGGGCACGGGACACCCGCGCACGAGGTGTGGTTGCCGCCGTTGGACAAATCGCCGACGGTCGGCCGGCTCAGCGGGCACGGGGCGGCCGGGACTCTGCGGTTGGCGGTCGGCATCATCGACCGTCCCGCCGATCAGCGGCGGGATCCGCAGGTCATCGACCTGTCGGGGGCGGCGGGCAGCGTCGCGATCGCCGGTGGGCCGCAGTCGGGGAAGTCGACCGCGG
This sequence comes from Gordonia pseudamarae, assembly GCF_025273675.1. NCBI lineage: Bacteria > Bacillati > Actinomycetota > Actinomycetes > Mycobacteriales > Gordoniaceae > Gordonia > Gordonia pseudamarae. The sequence goes on from NZ_CP045809.1 coordinate 1,517,793, forward strand.
TGCGAACGGTGGTCTTGACCGCGGCGGCCACGCACACCCCCGAGCAGGTGCAGTTCTACTGCCTGGACTTCGGCGGCGGCAGCCTGGTCGGCCTCGCCGGACTCCCGCACGTCGGCTCGGTGTGTACGCGCGGCGACATGGACGGGGTGCGCCGCACGATCGCCGAGGTGGCCGGCATCGTGCGGGCACGCGAGGCGCGGTTCGCCCGGCACGGGATCGAATCGATGCGGGACTACCGCAGCAGGCGGGCGCACTGGCTGAGCACCGGTGTAGCGGCGCCCGACGACGATCTGACCGACGATCGGCACGGCGACGTCTTCCTGGTCCTCGACGGGATCGCGGCACTGCGCTCGGATCTGGAATCGCTGGAGGACACCTTCACCTCGATCGTCTCGCAGGGGCTCTCGTACGGCGTCCACGTGATCGTCACCGCCACCCGCTGGGCCGAGGTCCGGCCGGCCATCAAGGACCTGCTCGGCACCCGCATCGAACTGAGGCTCGGTGACCCCATCGACTCCGAACTCGGGCGCCGGGCGGCGGCGCTGGTCCCGCAGGACCGTCCCGGCCGTGGCGTCGCGCCGGGCGAACTGCATATGCTGATCGCCCTGCCCCGGCTCGACGCGTCGAGCTCGACCGACGACTTGACGTCCGCGGTGGCGTCGGCCGTCCACGAGATCGGCACCCGGTTTCCCGACCGCGCCGCGCCGCCCGTGCGCAGGCTCGGCACTTCGATCAGCACAATCGAGGTGGCCGATGCGGTGGCCGCCGCACAGATCACGCTCGGCCCGGGCCAGGTGGCGATCGGGATCGGCGAATCCGAACTGGCCCCGGTGATCCTCGACTTCGGCGTGCAACCACATCTGATGGCGTTCGCCGACATCGAGCACGGCAAGACCACCCTGCTGCGCACGATCATCCACGGGCTGGTGGGCAGTGCCACCCCCGAACAGGTCAAGATCGTGCTCGTCGACTACCGCCGGACCTTGCTCGGTGTGGTCGACGACGATTACCTGGCCGGGTCGGCGTCGTCGGCGCAGACGGCTACGCAGATGATGACGCAATTGGCGGCCTATCTCACCGCGCGGATGCCGCCGGAGGACGTGACGCCGCAGCAGTTGCGGGACCGCAGTTGGTGGTCGGGGCCCGATGTGGTGCTGATCGTCGACGACTACGACATGGTGGCCACGGCCGGTGCCAATCCGTTGCTGGCGTTGCTGGAGGTGGCCGCGAACGCCCGTGACGTGGGTTTGCGGATCGTGCTGACCCGGCGGGCCGGCGGCGTGGCGCGGGCGTTGTTCGACCCGCTCATCACCAGGCTGCGGGAGCTCTCGTGCGATGTGCTGCTGATGAGTGGCGACCGGGAGGAAGGTTTCATTGTCGGCCGGTCGCGGATGCGGACTCTCGTACCGGGCCGCGGCGAGCTGGTCTCGCGTAACCGTCCCACCGAGATGGTGCAGGTGGCGATGGTTCCGCCGGAGCCGGAAGCCCCGGAGCCGGAAGCCCCAGATCCTGTGGCACCGGATCCTGAGGCGCCGGAACAGGCGACGCCGGAACAGGGATCTGCGGAACAGGGATCTGCGGAATCCGAGGGCACCGGAGCCGGGGCGGCCGGTCAGTGACCGCCGGGCCTGCACCGGGCGCGCGGGCCGATCCCCGCACGGTGGCCGACCTGGCCTACGGGCACACCGACGTGGACGGTCGCGGCATCGATGTCACCTGGCTGCTCGACGCGATCGACACCCCGACCGTCACCGTCGACGGTGTCCGCCGGCGCACCTCGGCGATGTGGTTCGGCCTGCTGCGCGACCTCACGGAATATCGCGCCGCGCAGTGTGGCGCACCCGTTCCGCTGGTGGTGGGGGTACCGAGCACGTGGGGGAGCGTGCGCCGCGCGGTCATCGACGAGGCGGCCGCGCGACTGCGGTGTCCGGTGCTGATCACCGCGCGGGCGACGCTGGTGGCAGCCGCCCACGCCGACCGGGCCGTGCGCCGCTGCGCGGTGATCGAGACCACCCACCTGCCGACGCATCCGGACGCGTTCGGGCAGCGACCTTTCTGGACGGCGGCGATCGTCGTCCGCTCCGATGACGGCTGGGTGGTGGACGCGCAGGGGATCATCGAACCGGATCGGTCCGGTGACGACATCGGCGGGCTGATCGATGATTCGGTGGAGGTCGTGGTCGTCGACGGGGCGGTGCCGGCGGAGGTGGCGCGGGCCGTCGAGGTGGTCACGGGCGTCGTCGTGGCGGGCAGGGTGCTGACCGCGGACCGTGCGCTGGTCCGCGAGTACGGCCTGCGCGGCTCGCCGCAGCGTCGGTCCGGCCCGGGTTGGGTGCCGACCGAGTGGCCGCGGCGGGCGGGCGGTCGTCGGTACCGGCCGCTGATGGCGGCGGCCGTCGTCCTGCTGTGCGTGCTCGTGTCGGCCGCCGGAGCGGCGATCGTCCTGGGTGGTGATCCGGTCGCCCGGCCGCGGGTCGTCACCGCCGACCTCGACCGGGTGCGGGTGAGCGTGCCGGGACAGTGGCGGCGCACCGACCCGCCGGCAGGGGCGGCGCGGTCGGGGCCGCGCCGCACGGTGTTCGCCGATCCCGCCGACGGCCGCCGGCTCATCGTGGTGCTGAGCCCGGTGCGGGCCGGTGCGACGCAGCAGTCGGTGGCGCTGAGTCTGCGCAACCGTATCCGTCAGCGTGGCGACGCGGTGGTGACCGAGTTCTCGGCGTCGACCGGCTATGCGGGACGTGATGTGATCAGCTACCGCGAGGCACCCGGTTCCGGCAGCCCGATCCGCTGGTATGTGCTGGTCTCGGACGGCCTGCAGGTGAGCGTGGGTTGCCAGGACGGCGATCAGGCCCAGTCCCTGGCCGGCGAGTGCGTGCGGGCGGTCTCGTCGGTGCGGATCGGCCGACGGTGACGTGAGGAGCAGTTCCCGCAACGACCGTCTCCTGTCGGGGTCGACGCCGCCCCCGGCCGGTGGTTCCGGGTCGCTGAGCGGGCGGGGCCGGCTGACCGACCGGCGTTTTGACCCTGAACTGCACTTCCGCGTACTGTTGATCGCTGGTGCGTGGCATCCGTGATCCTTCGTGGGCGCAGACTCTCGTGGGTCACGGATAGTCGAGGCCCGGGTCCCCACTGGTCGCCGGGGAATCCCTCTGCTCACGTACTCGACCAGCATTCACTAGTAGAAGAGTTGAGGACCAACTGTGCCTACCTACGCACCGAAGGCCGGTGACATCACGCGCTCGTGGCACGTCATCGACGCCACCGACGTGGTGCTCGGCCGGCTGGCCGTGCAGACCGCCAATCTGCTGCGCGGCAAGAACAAGCCGACCTATGCCCCTAACGTCGACGGTGGTGACTTCGTCATCATCATCAACGCCGAGAAGGTCGCCCTGACCAACAACAAGGCCGACAGCAAGCTGAACTACCGGCACTCCGGGCATCCGGGTGGCCTGACGGTCCGCACCACCGCCGAACTGCTCGCCTCGCACCCCGAGCGCGTCGTGGAGAAGGCTGTCAAGGGCATGCTCCCGAAGAACAAGCTCAGCGACGCCGTCGCCTCCAAGCTGAAGGTGTACGCCGGCCCGAACCATCCCCACGCGGCCCAGCGCCCCGTGCCCTTCGAGATCAAGCAGGTGGCCCAGTGAGCAACGAGACCAACGACGCCGTGGAGAACCTTGAGGTGGACAGCGCCGAGGTCGTCGAGGACGCCGTCGAGCAGGGCGAGGACGGCTACGAGGCCGAGGTCGCGGCTGACGACTACGACGCCGAGGCCGTGGAGACCGACGTCGTCGAGCGCGACCCGATCGTCATCGACCGTCCGATCCAGACCGTCGGCCGCCGTAAGGAGGCCGTGGTCCGTGTGCGTCTGGTGCCCGGTACCGGCGACTTCACGCTGAACGGCCGCACCCTCGAGGACTACTTCCCCAACAAGGTGCACCAGCAGATCATCAAGGCTCCGCTGGTCACCGTCGAGCGCACCGAGTCGTTCGACGTGTACGCCCGCCTCGTCGGTGGTGGCCCCTCGGGTCAGGCCGGCGCCCTGCGTCTGGCGATCGCCCGTGCCCTCATCGAGGTCACCCCGGATGATCGTCCCGCCCTGAAGAAGGCAGGCTTCCTGACCCGCGACCCGCGTGCGGTGGAGCGCAAGAAGTATGGCCTGAAGAAGGCCCGCAAGGCGTCGCAGTACTCCAAGCGCTGACGCGTGGCTCGCCTTTTCGGAACCGACGGCGTCCGGGGCCTGGCCAACGACGAACTCACCCCAGAGTTCGCGTTGCGCCTGGCTTCGGCCGCCGCGGTCGTTTTCCAGACAGTGTCCGGCGACACCTCGCGTCGCCCTATTGCCGTCGTCGGGCGGGATCCGCGCGCATCCGGTGAGATGCTGGAGGCCGCGGTCTGCGCGGGCCTGGCGGCGACCGGTGTCGACGCCATCCGGGTGGGTGTGCTGCCCACCCCGGCCATCGCGTTCCTGACCGCCGACTACGGCGCCGACCTCGGCGTGATGATCTCGGCGTCGCACAATCCGATGCCCGACAACGGGATCAAGTTCTTCGCCGCCGGCGGACACAAGCTGCCCGACGACGTCGAGGACAAGATCGAGGCAGCCATGGACGCCGAGTTCGTGCGGCCCATCGGTGCGGCCGTGGGCCGGGTGCGTGACGCTCCCGACGCCGCCGACCGCTATCGCAAACATCTGGCCTCGGCCGTCGGTCACTCGCTGTACGGTGTCACCGTCGTGGTCGACGCCGCCAACGGCGCCGCCTCCGCGTTGGGCCCGCAGGTGTATGCCGACGCCGGCGCCAAGGTCATCGCGATCCATTCCGACCCCGACGGCGTCAACATCAACGACGGTTGTGGTTCGACGCACCTGGACACCCTGCAGGCCGCCGTTCTGGAGTACGGCGCCGACCTGGGCCTGGCCCACGACGGCGATGCCGATCGCTGCCTGGCGGTCGATTCCACCGGTGCTGTCGTCGACGGCGACATGATCATGGCGATCCTCGCGAACGCCATGAACTCGGCCGGACGTCTGCGTGACGGCGTGCTCGTGGCCACGGTGATGAGCAACCTCGGGCTGCACATCGCCATGAAGGACGCCGGGGTGCGGGTCCGCACCGTGGGTGTGGGCGATCGGTACGTGCTCGAAGAGCTGCGCAAGGGTGGGTACTCGCTCGGCGGCGAACAGTCCGGCCACATCGTGATCCCGGCGATCGGCACCACCGGCGACGGTATCGCGACCGGTCTGTTGCTGATGGAGCAGCTCGCGGTCACCGGCCGTCGCCTCGCCGACCTGGCCGCCATCATGACGGTGCTGCCGCAGGAACTGATCAACGTGCGCGTGGCCGACAAGCATGCGGTGGCCCGCGCACCCGAGGTTCAGCAGGCGGTCGACGACGCCGAGGCCGAACTCGCCGGTGTCGGCCGGGTGCTGTTGCGTCCGTCGGGGACCGAACAACTGGTGCGGGTGATGGTGGAGGCGGGCACCGCCGACGCCGCCCTGCACACCGCGCAACGCATCGCCGACGTGGTGGCGGCGGCGGGGGCGTGAGAATGCCGCGCGTGGTGCTGTTCGACTTCTCCGGAACACTGTTCCGGTTCGAGCATCGTGATGAGTGGTTCGCCGGTGTGCACGACGAACACGGCGAACCACTCCATCTCGAGCATCAGGCGGAGCTGATCCGCCGGCTCACCCAGCCCGTCGGACTCACCGTCGACATCACCGACGACGAGCGCAGCGCCTGGCGCGACCGAGACCTCGATCCGAGGCTGCATCGCCGGGCGTATGTGGCGATCCTGCGGGCGTCGGGGCTGACCGTGCCCGGTCACGCCGAGACGCTGTACGAGCGGGTGCTGGACCCGGATTCGTGGATCCCGTACCCCGACACCGTTGCGGTTCTGACCAGCCTTTCCCGGCAGGGGATCCGGGTCGGTATCGTCAGCAATATCGCCTTCGACCTGCGTCAGGTCCTCGCCCGTGAGGGTGTCGCCGATCTGGTGTCGGCCTACGCGTTGTCGTTCGAGGTCGGCGCGATCAAACCCGACCCCCGACTGTTCAACGCCGCCCTCGACGGTCTCGGCGCACAGGCGGAGCAGGCGCTGATGGTGGGCGACAGCGAGGAAGCAGACGGCGGTGCCCGGGCCCTGGGCTGCGATTTCGCGTTGGTCCACGACGCCGCCCCCGCCGACCGTCCGCGCGCGCTGATCGAGGTTCTCGCCGGCCACGGCATCACCGTCTGAGATTCGCGACAGTCCGGGATTCGCGACAGTCCGGGATTCGCGATTGTCTGGGATTCGCGATTGTCGGCGGTTCGTGTTGTGCACAGTGTCCGATCGGACTCTCCCCACATGCGGTGACCCCCGCTACACTCACCTGGCAAGGGGAGGGGGCGGCGATGGCCGACGGGGAAATGCGTGTCGATGTGGGCCGGGTGCGCGAGACGATCACCTTCTACCGGGGATTCGCGGCCGTATCGGGTTCGGTGTCAACTGATCTGGCCACGCACGAATTCGCCGCGTGGGGCACCGGCGCCGATGCGCTGCTGCTGCGCGAGCGGTTCTCGGCCATGGCGCGCAGGATGTCGGAGAATCTGCGCACCGACGGAAGTGACGCCGAGTCCCTCGCCGACGACCTCGACCGGGGGCTGTCCTTGATCGAGGGCACCGACGCCCGGATCGCCCTGTCGTGGCCGACGCCATGAGGACGTCCGAGGCGGCGCTGGTCGCGATGCGTTCGCGGTCCGGTCGGAGTCTGGATTCGTTCTGCACCCTTCTGAGTGTCGGGCGCGACTGCGGCACAACGGTTCCGGGTGAGGCCGAGGTTCGCAGGCGTTTTGACCGGATCGATCGGGTCGATGTGTCGGCCCTGGCGGCCGATGCCTTCGTGCTGGCCGGGTCGCATCACGGCCTGGCCTCGCTCGCCGTCTCGATCCCGGGCCGATCGGTGTCCTTGCGGCAGGCGTGGCCACAGGTGGGCGACGCCGTGGGCCGTGCGGTGACCGCGCACGGCGACCGGGTGGACGCCGACCTCATCGTGTTGCGTGATTGGGCGGAGGCGACGGTGGCCGCGGCCTCGGGCATCGAGCAGCTGCTGACCACCTGGTACCGGGCCGTCGACAAGGTCGGTGAACCGTTGGTCTGCGGAGTCCCCGCCCACGGCGCGGCCGAGGCGATCCGCACGGGCGTGGTGTCACCGTCGCTGCTGGCCGACGACATCGCCGCACGGGTCACCCTGTTCGACACCGCGGCCGACGCCACCGACGACGGTATCGCCGAAATGCTGCGGGTGCTGGTCACCGCCACCGACGATCTGGCCGGCGGCGCACCGCAGGCCCCGCCGGACAACGGTTCGGGATATCTGGCGCTGGCCGGTGATGAATGAGGGTCGCCGGTGCGATCGACGAGATCGGGCGAGGTTCCACCGAGGCGGTGACGGCGGCGATCGGCGCCTACGCCGATCGCCGGGCGGGGCTCGCGCGGACGGTCCGGCGGTCGTCGGCGGCGGAGTCTGCCACCCGTGACCGGTTGCAGCGCGAAGCCGACCTCGCCGACGTCGAGAACCCGCGCATCCTGCTGCCCGCCGACCTCGCATCGGGCAGTCCCCACACGCGGCGCCGCTGACGGCGTCGCCCGGACCCGGCGGCCGGCGTCGCCGAACGCGATGTCATGTGGCGTCTTCGGTGCTGCTTCCCGCAGGTAGCGGCTAGGCTGGCAGTCGTGTTCGGAAAAGCGAAGAAGCCGTCGGAATCGCCCAAGGAATTGATGGCGCGGTTGGCGATCCGTGGGCCGTATCGGGTGCTGCGCGGCGATCTGGGCATCGTCGGGATGCCGGGGCAGGTGTTCGCGCCGTCGTCGCAGACGTGGCTGCCGGCCCGCACACGCGACAGCGACAGGTGGCCGGCGATAGCGTTCGGGCATTCGTGGTTGGCCGACAGTGGCCGCTACCGGGATCTGCTGTACCACTTGGCCTCATGGGGGATTGTGGTGGCCGCACCCGACGCCGAGCGGGGTGTGCTGGCCTCCGATACCGCACTTGCGGCGGCGCTGCGATCGGCGCTGGACGTGGTCTCGCACGTGCCGTTGGGGTTCGGGGCGGTCAAGGTCGACGCGGAGCGGGTCGGATACGCCGGTGACGGCCTGGGCGCGTCGGCGGCGGTGCTGGCGGCGTCGACCGCGATCCTGCACGGGCAGGCGCCGCGGCCGGTGCGGTCGGTGGCCGCGGTGTTCCCCGCGCCCACCACCGCGACGTTGTTGCCGGCGGCGGAGACGGTGACCGCCCAGGGCCTGGTGATCGGTGGCTCCATCCTCGACGGCGTGCACGCCAACCCGCTACCGCTGGCCGCGGCCTACGGCGGGGATGTGGTGTTGCGCACTCTGGCCGGCGGTGCGTCGGCCGCCCTGGTCGAGAAGTTCGGCCCCGGACGGCTGCTCGGGTTCAACGGCGCCGACCGCAAGGTGCATTCGCAGGTGCGGGCGTTGCTGGCCGGGTATCTGCTGCATTCGCTGACCGGTGACCTGGAGTACCAGGCGTTCTCCGATCCGGAGGTCGTTCTCGGCGCATTCACCACACTCGATCTCGACGACACACCCGACCTGCTCGACCCGATATCGACACTGCTGGGCGCGACCCCGCCGAAGAAAAAGACGGACCCCGCGATTGCGTCCTGAGAGTGTGGTCGGTACCCGGCGGCAGGGCGCCACGCAGGTAGTCTGATGAGCTATGTGTGGAATCGTCGGATATGTGGGGCGGCGCGATGCGCTGGACATCGTGGTCGAGGCTTTGCGCCGCATGGAGTACCGGGGTTACGACTCGGCGGGCGTGGCGATCGTCGACGGTCACGGGCACACCACAGTCGAGAAGAAGGCCGGCCGCCTGGAGAATCTCGACAAGCAGATCGCCGCGGTGGGCCGTGACGCGCTGAGCGGCACCACCGGGATGGGACATACCCGCTGGGCCACCCACGGTCAGCCCACCGACCGCAACGCGCATCCGCATGTCAGCACCGACAAGAAGATCGCCGTCGTCCACAACGGCATCATCGAGAACTACGCGCCGCTGCGTGACGAGCTGGAGAACCTGGGCATCGAGTTCTCCTCCGACACCGACACCGAGACCGCCGTGCACCTGATCGAGCGCGAGTATGCCTCGGGGGAGGCCGCCGGGAATTTCGTCGCCAGCGCGTACTCCACGCTGCGTCGCCTCGAAGGCGCGTTCACGCTGGTGTTCACCCATGCCGATCATCCCGGCACCATCGTCGCGGCCCGCCGCTCCACGCCGCTCGTGGTGGGCGTCGGCGACGGCGAGATGTTCGTCGGTTCGGATGTGACCGCATTCATCGAGCACACCCGCGACGCGGTCGAACTCGGCCACGACGAGGTGGTGGTGATCACCGCCGACTCGTACGAGATCACCGATTTCAACGGTGAGGCGCGAGAGGGCAAACCGTTCCATATCGATTGGGACCTGAATGCCGCGGAAAAGGGCGGCTTCGACTTCTTCATGCTCAAGGAGATCGCCGAGCAGCCGGCCGCCATCGCCGACACGCTGCTCGGACACTTCGAGAACGGGCGCATCGTGCTCGACGAGCAGCGGCTCACCGACGACGAGCTGCGCGATGTGGACAAGGTGTTCGTGGTGGCCTGCGGAACCGCGTACCACGCGGGTCTGCTCGCCAAGTACGCCATCGAGCACTGGACGCGGCTGCCGGTCGAGGTGGAACTGGCCAGCGAGTTCCGCTACCGCGATCCCGTCCTCGACCGGTCGACGCTGGTGGTGGCGATCTCCCAGTCGGGGGAGACCGCCGACACCCTCGAAGCGGTCCGGCATGCCAAGGATCAGAAGGCCCGCGTGCTGGCCATCTGCAATACCAACGGCGCGCAGATCCCCCGCGAGTCCGATGCGGTGCTCTACACCCATGCCGGACCCGAGATCGGGGTCGCCTCCACCAAGTGTTTCCTCGCGCAGATCGCCGCCGCCTATCTGGTGGGTCTGGCATTGGCGCAGGCCCGTGGCACCAAATACTCCGACGAGGTGGCTCGCGAGTTCCATGAGCTGGAGGCGATGCCGGCGTCGGTCCAGCAGGTGCTGTCGGCCATGGATCCGGTGCGTGAGCTGGCCCGATCGCTGGCCCACCACTCCACCGTCCTGTTCATCGGACGGCATGTGGGTTATCCGGTCGCACTCGAAGGTGCGCTCAAGCTCAAAGAGCTCGCCTACATGCATGCCGAGGGTTTCGCGGCCGGCGAACTCAAGCACGGTCCGATCGCGCTCATCGAGGAGGGTCTGCCGGTGATCATCGTGATGCCGCAGCATTCGGGCCGGGCGTTGCTGCACTCGAAGATGGTGAGCAACATCCGCGAGATCCAGGCGCGCGGTGCCACCACCATCGTCATCTCGGAGGAGACCGATGCCGCGGCCCGCGCGGTCGCCGATCATTTCGTGGCCATCCCGGCGGTGCCCACCCTGCTGCAGCCGCTGGTGTCGACGGTGCCGTTGCAGGTGTTCGCCGCGACCGTCGCGCAGGCACGTGGCTACGACGTCGACAAGCCGCGCAATCTGGCCAAATCGGTCACGGTGGAGTAAGTAGCGGAAAAGGGCTCGCGCGCAACAGTTTCCGAGGGGTGACGATGCCGATTCAGTATTTGACCGCCGATGCGGTCCGGGCGGCCGAACACGCCACCGGGGATCTGCTGGCCAACGGGACGTTGATGCGGCGGGCGGCGGCCGGGGTGGCGCGGGTGGTGCTCGGTGAGCTCACCGGTACCGGCGGCTGCTACGGGCGGGCGGTCGGTCTGGTGATCGGCGCCGGCAATAACGGAGGCGACGCGCTCTACGCGGGCGCGATCCTGGCCCGGCGTGGGGTGCGCTGCTCGGCGGTGCTGCTCGCCCCCGACACGACGCACAGCGGTGGCCTGGCCGCCTTCCGCGGTGCCGGCGGCCGGATCACCGGCGCCCTACCGGATACCGTCGACCTGGTGATCGACGCCGTGGTCGGCATCGGTGGGACCGGTCCGCTGCGGCCGGCGGCGGCAGCGGTGTTCGCCGGTGTCACCGTACCGATCGTCGCTGTCGACCTGCCCTCGGGTATCGACGCCGACACCGGGGTGGTGCACGATCGGTCGGTGCGGGCGGCGATCACCGTCACCTTCGGCGCGTACCGCAACCTGCATCTGCTGGCAGCGCCGCGATGCGGCCGGATCGTTCTGGTCGACATCGGTATGGCGCCCACGGACACCCCCGACGGCCTGTTCTCGCTCACCGACGCAGAGGTGGCCGCGCGTTGGCCGGTGCCCGGCCCGGCCGACGACAAGTACACCCAGGGCGTGGTCGGCATCGTCGCGGGGTCGCAGCGGTATCCGGGGGCGGCGATCCTCGCCTCGGGGGCCGCGGTGTCCGCGACATCGGGCATGACCCGCTTTGTGGGTTCGGCGGCCGAGGCGGTGGTCTCGCACTATCCCGAGGTGGTCGCGGTCGACGATCTGGCCGACGCCGGAAAGGTGCAGGCGTGGGCGGTCGGTCCGGGGATGGGCACCGGTGACCGGGCGCTGGATATCCTGCGCACCGTCCTGGCCGGTGATCTGCCGGTTCTCGTGGACGCCGACGGGCTCACCGTCATCGCGCGCGACCCCGATCTGGTGCGCGGTCGGACGGCGCCGACGCTGCTGACCCCGCACGCGGGGGAGTTCGCGCGGCTGTCGGGGGCGGCCGTGGGTGCCGACCGGCCCGCCGCGGTACGGGCGCTGGCCGCCGACCTGGGGGTCACCGTGCTGCTCAAGGGCAGGATCACGCTTGTGGCGACGCCCGCCGGGCGGGTGTACGGCAACGACGCGGGCTCCTCGTGGGCGGCCACGGCCGGTGCGGGTGACGTGCTCACCGGTATCGCCGGATCGCTGCTCGCGGCGGGTTTGGAACCCGAGATCGCGGGGGCCTGTGCCGCCCGGGTACACGCATTGGCGGCGCTCCGGGCGAGCGGAGGGGCCCCGATCGGCGCGTCGGCGCTGCTGGCGGCGGTACGTCCGGTGATCGGGAACCTGCGCACCGCGCACGGCGGCGCGGACGGGCACATCACCACTGGTTGACGTCGATCGCCCAGGCCACGAGCACCAGCGCGGGCGTGGTGTTGATCCAGGCCGAGGTGAGCCAGATGCGCGACCGCTTGGGCACCGGGGCGGGTGCGGCCGGTGGGTGGTACGTGGTGGGCGGTTGATACTGATACATCGGCGTCTCCGGTCGGAAGGCGCTGGCCTGCAGGTATTGAGTGTCACTGAGGCGATGCACGGTGAGATCGGTACAACTACTCAATTGCACCCATACATCCATCGGGGTGGTGGTGGGCGTCTGGGATAATGGTCGGCGATGACCACCACGCCCAGCACTGCCGCCCTGACCGCCACCATTGACCTCGGTGCCATCGCGCACAACGTCGGGGTGCTGCGCGCGTCGTCGGGTACCGACGTGATCGCGGTGGTGAAGGCCGATGCCTACGGGCACGGCGCGGTCGAGGTGGCCCGCGCCGCGCTGGGTGCCGGTGCCGCAGAACTGGGCGTGGCCCACATCACCGAGGCACTGGCGTTGCGGCGGGCGGGTATCGACGCCCACATCACCTCCTGGCTGCATGCCCCGAGCGCCGATTTCGCCGGGGCGGTGGCCGCGGGTATCGATATCGCGGTGTCCTCGCCGCGACAGCTCGACGCCGTGGTCGCCGCCGCCCGGAGCAGTGGGGTGACCGCGACCGTGACCGTCAAGGTCGACACCGGCCTCAACCGCAGTGGCGTGGCCGTCGACGAGTGGGATTCGATGGCGGTGGCGCTGGCCAAGGCGCGCGCCGAGGAGTCGATCACGATGCGTGCGGCGATGACGCACCTGGTGCGCGGCGACGAGCCCGACCACCCGCTCAATTCCCGGCAGGCCGACCGGCTCGATGCGGCGGCGGCCGATCTGGCTCGGCTCGGTACCGCGCCGCAGGTCGTTCATCTGGCCAATTCGCCGGCCGCGCTGGTGCGCCCGGACTTGGCCCGCGACCTGGTCCGGCCGGGGATCGCCCTGTACGGCCGCTCCCCGCTGCCCGACCGCGGCGATTTCGGGCTGATCCCGGCGATGACGCTGACCGGCGAGATCTCGCTGGTCAAGCGCGTGACGAAGGGGCAGGGGGTGTCGTATTCGCACACCTGGACGGCCCCGCACGACACCGTGGTCGCGGTAATCCCGGCGGGTTACGCCGACGGCATTCCGCGCACCATGTCGGGCAGGTTCGAGGTGCTGGTCAACGGGCGGCGGTTCCCGGCCATCGGTCGTGTGTGCATGGACCAGTTCGTCATCGATCTCGGGCCTGAGGGTGGCGGTGTCGCCGAGGGCGACCTGGCCGAACTGTTCGGGCGGGGAGATCGCGGCGGTGTCACCGCGGCCGACTGGGCCGATGCCACCGGGACCATCGACTACGAGATCCTCTCGGCCGTCCGCGGCCGGACCGCGCGCCGTTATGTGGGCGGCAGTGGCGAGCAGCCCCATGGATAGGTCGGCGGGAACCTCCGGAGCTCCCAGGACACCGAGCAGGTCCGGGCTGCTGGCGGGCTTGCCCGATGTCGGGGCGCTGGGTAGACAGGCGGCCGGCGGAGTGGCCAAGCGGGTCACCCGCCGCGATCGGATCGCCGGCCCGGACCCGTACGCGGACGAGGACTTCAAGGCCATCTACGACGATCCGGCGTCGTCGGTCGTCACCGACGACGGTCTGACGTTGTCGGTGCGCACGGTCGACCTGTGGGACGGCGGCACCGACATTGAACCCGATGTGACGGTGCTGTTCGTCCACGGCTTCACCCTGCGGATGGCGAGCTGGCACTTTCAGCGCTTCCAGCTCGCCGAACGGTGGGCGGGCAGACGTATCCGGATGGTGTTCTTCGACCATCGTGGGCACGGCACCAGCGACCGGGCGCCCGCGGACACCTGCACCATCGATCAGCTCGCCGACGACACCGCGGCGGTGATCCGGACGATCGCCCCCGCGCACAGCAGCCGGCGACGCCGCCCGGCCAGGGGAGAACCGGCGGGAAGTGTTGTGCTGGTAGGGCATTCGATGGGCGGTATGGCACTCATGGCGCTGGCGCGCAGACATGGCCACCTGTTCGGCCCCGACGGCATCGTCTCGGGTGTGGCACTGGTGGCCACCGCCTCGCGGGGGCTCACCGAGGCCGGGCTGGGTGTGGGGCTGCGCAACCCGGTGGTCCGCGCGTTCCGCACGTCGGTGCGCCGGGCGCCCCGACTGGTCCAGTCGGGCCGTGGCATCACCCGCTTCTCGCTCGAACCGGTGCTGGTGGCGGCGAGTTTCGGGCCGGATTTCCACAGCCGGGCCGCCGGCCGTGCGGTGGAGAAGATCATCCAGAACACCCCGCTGGACACCCTCGTCAACTTCCTGCACGCGCTGGAGGACCACGACGAGTCGACCGCCTTCCCGGTTCTGGCGCAGGTGCCCAGCGTGGTGGTGTGCGGCAGCGCCGACCAGCTCACCCCACTGGCCAATTCGGTGGGGATGTACGCGGATCTCGGTACGGACTCGCGACTGGTGGTGGCCCAGGACGCCGGACACATGGTGCAGTTCGAACGCCCGGGATTGGTGAACGAGGCGATCGTCGATCTGGTGGAGCGCCGCAGGCTGGCACTGCTCCCGCCGCGACGACGACGCTGGCTGCGAGGACAGAAGTGAACGATCAGGACATCCGGTGGCACAGCCGGGACCTTCCCGATGTCGCCGACACCGAATCCCTCGGCCGCGAACTGGCCTCGGGTCTGGCCGCCGGCGACGTGGTGATCCTCGACGGGCCGCTCGGCGCCGGTAAGACGGCACTGGCCCGTGGTATCGGCGCCGGGCTGGGCGTGGTGGGACGGGTGTCGTCGCCGACGTTCATCATCGCCCGCGAACACCGCCCGGGCGGCCCCGGCCGGCCCGGAATGGTGCACGTGGACGCCTACCGGCTCGGCGGTCTCGACGAACTCGACGCACTCGACCTCGACACCGACCTGACCGACGACGTGGTGGTCGTCGAATGGGGTGAGGGGGTGGCCGAGGTGCTGGCCGACAGGCACCTGTCGGTGCGGCTGCGCCGAGATCCGGATTCCGATGTGCGCCATGCGCAATGGGGGTGGGTTTACCATGACTGACACCGGCACGATGAGGGTTCTCGCGATCGACACGGCCACCGATTCGGTGGTGACCGGGGTGGCGACGATCACCGGCGAGGATGTGACGGTGCTCGCTGCCCGGTCGGTAGCCGATCACCGCAGGCACGCCGAACTGCTGACCACCCTGATCGGTGAGGTGCTGGAGGAATCCGGTGTCGGGAGAACGGAGCTGGCCGCCGTCGTGGTGGGCTGCGGCCCCGGACCGTTCACCGGCCTGCGGGTGGGGCTGGCCACCGCCGCGGCGTTCGCCGATGCGCTGGGGCTGCCCGCGTACGGCGTGTGCTCGCTCGACGCGATCGCCGCGCAGGTGCGCGGTGACCGGCCCTCGGTTGGTTCGGTCGCCGTCATCAGCGACGCGCGCAGGCGTGAGGTGTACTGGGCCCGCTACGAGAACGGCACGCGGGTGGCCGGACCCCAGGTCGCCGCGCCGGCCGCGGTGACCGGCGAGGTGGCCGGAGTGGATGTGGCGGCCGGATCACCGGCACACATCGAGGCGGTGGGGCTGACCGTCGACGAGCAGGTCCCGTCCGTGCCGACGGTCTTCGGTCTCGCGACGGCGGCCGTGCCGGCGATCGCGGCCGGTGAGGTGCCCGAGTCTCTTGTGCCACTGTATCTCCGGCGCCCGGATGCGGTCGAACGGCAGCGTCCGGCCACGGCGGTCCCGCGGTGACGGCGGCGGCCCCGATCATCGACGGGCTCACCCTCGCCGACGCGCCCCGGTGCGCGGCGCTGGAGATGCAGATGTTCGCCGGTGACTCTCCGTGGCCGGAGGCGGCGTTCCGTGCCGAGATGAAGGCGCCCTACAACACTTATTTCGCCGCACGCGAGAGCCCCGGCGCCGAGGTGATGGGTTATGCGGGGATCTCGATGCTGGGCGGACCGGGCGCCTACGAAAGCGAGATCCACACCATCGCGGTCGATCCCGGACGGCGGGGGCGCGGATACGGACTGGCGCTGCTGCGGGCGATGCTCGCGGTGGCCGACGATGCCGGCGCGCCGGTGTATCTGGAGGTCCGTACCGACAACCACACCGCCATCGGCCTGTACGAACGCCACGGATTCGCGACGGCCGGCATTCGTCGCGGCTACTATCAGCCGTCGGGTGCCGACGCGTACACGATGGTCCGGCCCGCCCGGACCGAACACACCCAGGAGGCCCCACGATGATCGTCATGGGAATCGAGAGTTCCTGCGACGAAACAGGAGTCGGCATCGTCCGGTGGGCCGGCGGTGCGGCCGAACTGCTTGCCGACGAGGTCGCCTCCAGCGTCGACGAGCACGCCCGGTTCGGTGGCGTGGTGCCCGAGATCGCCTCTCGCGCACACCTTGAGGCCATCGTGCCGACGATGCGGCGGGCCCGTGAGGCGGCCGGAATCGACCGTCCCGACGCGATCGCGGTGACCATCGGCCCCGGGCTTGCCGGGGCGCTGTTGGTGGGCGTCGCTGCCGCCAAGGCGTATTCGTTGGCCTGGGATGTGCCGCTGTACGCGATGAACCATCTCGGCGGGCATGTCGCCGTCGATACACTCGAGCACGGACCGATGCCCGAATGTGTCGCGCTGCTGGTCTCGGGCGGGCACACCCACCTGCTGCACGTGTCCGACCTGGCCCGGCCCATCGCCGAACTCGGCACCACCGTCGACGATGCCGCCGGGGAGGCCTTCGACAAGGTGGCCCGGCTGCTCGACCTCGGCTATCCCGGTGGTCCGGCACTCGATCGGCTCGCGGTTCACGGAGACCGGTCGGCGATCGCGTTCCCCCGGGGGATGACCGGGCCCCGGGACGCCCGCTACGACTTCTCCTTCAGCGGACTCAAGACGGCGGTGGCGCGGTATGTGGAGCGGTGCGCCCGTGACGGCGTGCAGGTGCCGTTGGCCGACGTCGCGGCCTCGTTCCAGGAGGCGGTCGCGGACGTCCTGACGATGAAGGCGATCCGGGCCTGTACCGACCTCGACGTCGACACCCTGGTTCTCGGTGGCGGTGCGACCGCCAACTCGCGGATCCGGTCACTGGCCGCGCAGCGCTGCGCGGAGGCGGGAATAACCCTGCGGGTGCCCAAGCCGCGTCTGTGCACCGACAACGGCGTGATGATCGCGACCCTGGGCGCACATGTGATCGCCGGCGGAGCACAGCCCTCGCCGCTCACCGTGGCTTCCGATCCCGGAATGTCGGTGCAGGTCAGCCAGCTGTAGCGGGCTCCCCGGTGTGGTACCCGACGAGGTTCAGCCCGTATCGCACGTATTCGGCGGCGACCTCCTCGGGTGAGAGCCGTCCGCCCGGATGCCACCAGGTGGGCAGCGCCGCGCACATCGACACCACGACGCGGGCGGCATCGTCGGGGGAGCCGGTGGTGAACAGTCCGCGGTCCACGCCGACGCGCACCTTGGCCGCCGCCAGCGCCATGCGCGCGGCCAGGTCGACCAGGCGCTGGTATGGGTCCGCGAGGCCGACATCGCCTCATCCCAGCCAGCGTGGCGGCGTCGACGGCGAGGACTCGTCACATGCCGAATCGCCGCTGCCGTCCTGCGTATGAGCGCAGTGCACGCAGGAAATCGATGCGACGAAATGCGGGCCAGTGACAGTCCATCCACTGCATTTCGGCATAGGCTGATTGCCACAATAGGAACCCCGAGAGCCGCTGCTCGCCAGAGGTCCGGATTATGAAGTCGGTGTTGTCGCCGCTGGCGGAGTACAGATGCCGGGAGATGTCGTCGACATCGAACTGCTCGATCAGTTCGACCGGGTCGCCGCCAGCTGCGATATGTTGTCGGAAAGCGCTTTTCACGGCATCCACGATCTCTCGGCGACCACCGTAACCGACTGCGACATCGACCTTGAGACCGCGGCGTTCAACTGTGTCTGCGGCGGCTTGTGTAAGAACCCGGGCGGCACTGTCGGGGAGCAAGTCGAGCGACCCGATCACTTGAACTTCCCAGTCGCGATCCGGGCCGGTGATGTCCCGTACGGTCGCTTCGATGATTTCGATCAGAGGCCCAAGTTCCGTGGGTGGGCGGCCGAGGTTGTCGTCGGAGAGCATGAAGAGCGTGACGTGTCTGATGTCGGCGGCGGTGCACCACTCCAGAAACTCGGCTACCTTGGCGCCACCAACACGGTATCCCTCGCGGACATCGTCGTGGCCAGCCTCTCGTGCCCAGCGACGATTGCCGTCGAGCATGATTCCGATGTGCCGGGGTCTTGGTAGCCCGGCCAGTGTGGTGGCGAGCCGACGCTCGTAGATCGTCTCCATCGGTCGGCGTAGGAACAAGGGCAGAAGTCTCATCAATTCTCGCGTCGCAGTTAGATGTGGCACCGGGAACCTGGGCATCGTATCGGGGAAGGCCTTCGTTGCAATAGCAGTCCGTGCGAAGAAGGCGCTCAGACATCACCGATGTACCGGTGCAGTGCGGCTCTGACCGGCGGGAGCACAGGAAGAGTGGGTAGGTCCGCAATTGCAATCCAGGCGGAGGCATCAGCGCCGCTGTGTCCGACGTGGGTCAGTTTACCGCCGGTGATTCTGACCTCGAAAAGGCAGAAGACGGCATGCAGGTCCAGCCCGGTGCTCAGCATCCGGTGCTCGGCATCGATGTCCAGCAGCCGAACGACTGCGACATCATAGCCGGTCTCCTCCTTGAATTCACGGACAACAGTGTCGCGGGGATGCTCACCGTGTTCGATTCGCCCACCAGGCAGTATCCAGCGACCGTGGTCGTCCTTCGATGATGGACCGATACGAACCATCAACACGCTCTCGGCGTCTCGCACGAGCCCGTACGATGCGAACCGCTGCAGGATGCTCGACTTCGTCACCTAACCAACCTATCCACGCTCCCCTCCGTTCGCGCTAAGTCCAATGGAGCCGCTCCTGATCCATAGGGAAGCGCCAGAGCGCTACAGCGGTGAAGACAGCGGTGAAGGCGAGAACCGCCGCCAGACACGGGAGGATGTCCGTCAGGGCGGCCCCATCTAGAACCACTTGCCGGAATCCGTTGACCGCCCAGTACACCGGAGTCGCTTTCGCGATCCATTGAACCAGTGCCGGCATGAGATCGGTTGGCACCAACGCGCCGCCCACCAGCGTCCAGGTCAAGGTCACGACCCGCTCCGCCGCAAATGCCTGCCGCCGAGAGGCTGACACGGCGCACAACGCAAGGGCGAATGACGAGACGCAGGCAGCCAGTGCGAGTGCCATCGTCGCCAGCGCGAGGATCGAACCGGTGATGTGCAGGCCGACCACCGTCCATCCGAGAGCGAACAGAAACGCTGTCTGTGTAACTGAGAGTGCGCTACACAGCGTCGATTTCCCGAGAAGGACCTCCCAGGTCCGCACCGGCGACAGGCGCAGACGTTGCCAAGTCTGCAGACCGTGCTCGCGGAAGTACGAGTCGGTGACCAGCCCGATCAGGAAGAACGAGAACATGACCGCGACTCCAGGGACCGCCAGTTGGACCCCATCGCCGTGCAGATACCCGAGTCGGGTGACTGCGTCGGCGTAGAGCGGCTTGATAAACAGCACCAGAAGGGCCGGAGTGATCAGTACTGTGACCAGCGGAGCGGGTTCACGGCACAGCCAGGCTGCATCATGTCGGGACAACAGTAGCGCGCGGGTCACGAGCACCCCCCATCTGTGACAATATTGAAGTAGGCACGTTCGAGGTCGGCGCGGATGATCTCCAGCCCGCACAACTGCTCGCGGTGCTCAGCCACGGCTTCTAGCGCGTGCACGATGTCAGTGGTCGGATTCGACGTCGGTAGCAGCAGAGTGTCGGCGAGCACCCGTGCGCCTGGCCAATCGACTGTAGGCAGTGCCCCCTCGAAGCGGAGCGCAAGTTCGCTGGCGGCGTGATCGGCGATCAGCCGGTCGACGGTGCCTTCCGCCACGATCCGGCCGTGGGCGAGAACCGCTACTCGGGCACGTAGTTCCTCGACCTCGGCGAGGTAATGGGTGGTGTAGACGACCAATGATCCGCGCGAGGCCTGCTGGCACACGATACGCAGCAGCTGCTGCCTGGTTTCCGGATCCGCTCCCGCGGTCGGCTCATCGAGCATGACGACGTCGGGCCGGTAGACGAGTGCACAGCCGACGTGGAGACGGCGGCGCTGACCGCCTGACAGTATCGCCGCTCGCTTTTTTCGAAGGTCGCCGAGTTGGAGAACTTCGAGCAACTCCTCGACGGCACCCGTGAGTTCTCTGCGCCGTAGCCCGTTGAGCGAACCGAAGAATCGAAGATTCTCTTCAACGGTGTGTGCGGGGTACACCGCGATGTCTTGACCGGCCAGTCCGATTCGGCCGCGCAGGGCCTTGCTCTCGCCGGTGGCGTCCAGTCCGAGAACCCGTGTGCAGCCGCTGCTCGGGGCGAGCAATCCGGCGACGATCGATATCAACGTCGTCTTCCCCGCTCCGTTGGGACCGATAACGGCGAGCACTTCACCACGGTCGGCGTTCAAAGTCACTCCGGTGAGGGCGTCGCATGCGTTGAAAGACATTCGTAGGTCCTCGATTTCGAGTGCAGGTCTCACGCGCGAGTAGCTCCAATGGTCGATGTGGCGTTCTGGGCGAGGGCCCGGTTACAGTGGCCTGGTCCAGTCGGTGGGCAGCAGAGGCGGGAGCCCAAGTCGATCTGTCAGCTCGGTCCAGGCGCGAACCAACCGGATAGCGCCGAACATCCCTTCTGGAGAACGCAGTTCAGGTAGCGGATCCGGGAGCCTGAGGGTGGACTCGATCTCCGATACCCACGCATGTATCTGGGCCAGCCAGAACTGTGCACGTTCAGCATCGGGCGCGGTGCGGGAGAACTCGCTTGCTTCCTTGAGTAGGTGGTGGCCTGCTATCCAGATATCCGGCGGTACGTGGGTATGGGGATCGAGCGCTCCGCCGTCCTCGGCGACGTAAGGCTCGGCACCGAACTCCAGCCCCCGCGCCTGGCAGCAGATCGTGATGAGGTAGCGGGTTTGCCCCAAGACCAACAGCCACTGGCCAGCTTTGGCGCCGCCGTCGATATCTTGGAGAGCCGATTGCGCGCCGATCATCAGCATCACTGCACCGTGGCTGACATGAGCGACATGCCGTCGCAGCTCGGGACTCGAATGGGTGTTCACGGCTTCTCGACTCCCATCCACAGCACATCCTCGATGAAAAGGTCGGCGACGTCGTCGTGCCACTGGTCCTCGATCCCGTATGTCCACACGGGGTTTGCGCACGCGGGCCCGTCGGCGGGTACCGCGACCGTGCGCAAACCCCAGCGCGACATCAGGTATGTCTCGTCAAAGAGATGGCCCTGGGTTCCGATGGCAGGTGTAACCTTGATACGCCAGCCGGAGCAGAAGACGTCGGCGAGGAAGTGGTCGAGCAGTTCACCGGTCTTGTCCAGATATGCCGGCACGTCTGAAGGTATGACGGGCGGACACATTGCCAGGCGGTAGGCATCGAGAGCGGAGTGATCGTCGAGCCGCCGCAGCTTTTCGCCCAGCCATTTGGGTTTGAAATACCACTCACCGTGCAGCGCGGCATGCCGCTCGAGCGCCGCGCAGAGTGCTTCACCGATGCGCAGGGCGGCGACGATCGGCTTGCTGGGCGCGAATACGCGGGCAGACACCCTTTTGCGAACGGCTTCGACGGCATGCCAGCCGGCGATTCGACCTGGCATGTCACCGGCAAGTTTCCGCTGCCAGGACAACCATTCCTGAGTACCGGTCAATGGCAGGCCGAGAGCGAACCTGCTGAGACTGTCGAGGATCAAGCGAGCGGAGGCTATCGCGCCGGGAGCAATGTCAGCTGGTGGCCACTGGCCGGAGACGAGTTCTCGATGGCGGTTCGTGATCGGTTCGGCGCCGTGGAGAACAACCTCGATCAGCGCGGCGTTGACGTATGCGGTGAGCGGGAGAGCGGCTGCCACCGCACCGGGCACGACCGAGTATATGTCCAGATCGCTTCCAGGGTTGCCGAACCCGGCCAGGACCGAACCAGTGGCTACCGTGAGCAACGGTTGTCCGAACGAAGTGTCTACCTGAGCGATGACATCGTTCCGTGTCAGACGATGGGAGGCCAGGTGTGCTTGCAGCCGGGCATCAAGCGTCGCTGATGACGATGGCGTAGCTGCCGATGGACTCATACTCAATTCCCCCTGGTCATCGATACTCCTGGAACGTGACAGGGAGCTTGCACAAAGTTGCGATAACTGCCGAACTGAACCGAACTCGGTTTCCCGAAACGTTAGCCGACTACTTGCCGGTCCCCCTGACGACCAATGCCATGACACTAGCGGCGGAATCACAGTCCGGCAACCGTCGTCAGGAAGTATCTCGGTGAAGATCTCTCTTGCGCGGGCTGTAAGGGATCTGTAGTGTGATGGAAGGGTGGGGTACTGTAAATGTCAGGCTGGCTCGTATCGAGTCGACATTTCTCTGGCATCGTCGCTTGTCGGCGATCGTCCCTCTCCGTTCTTGGGGAACTCGATATGGGGGGTCGAATGGCGTTAACTTCAGAAGGCGCGATAAGTGCCTTGGGTCATGCTTCGACGGCGGATGTGGCAGGCATTCTGCTGGAACTCGTTGATTCGAGCGGGAATACGCTGGGTACCGCCGAGAAGATTGCTGCCCATAGATTTCCAGGGCGGTTGCATCGCGCATTCTCTGTATTCTTACTCGACAGTGACGGGCATATGGTTCTGCAGCGCAGGGCGCTGACCAAGTACCATTTCCCTGGAGTGTGGTCGAATTCCTGTTGTGGCCATCCACTTCCTGGTGAACACCCATTCGTTGCGGCCGCTCGCCGGGTCCGGGAAGAACTGGGTGTGTGCCCTGCGGTTCTGGCCGAGGCTGGCACGGTCACATATCGCCATGAAGATCCACAATCGGGGCTGGTTGAACACGAGTACAACCATCTATTTGTAGGTGTCGTCACTGCCGACCTGAAGCCTGCCCCCGAGGAGGTCGTGGACATCGCTCGGGTGGATCAAGACGGCCTAAGGCAACGACGTGCGACGGAGCCGTTCTCTGGGTGGTTTGGCGATGTATTCGACGCGGTCTTGCCGACGCTGCGGAACCTGGATGTCGCAGCGCGATGGCGAAATCTCATCACCGACGAGTTACCCGAATAGAAGATCGAAGGTGAACCGACTGTGTCCGACTACATTCGGAACTGGCTTGGAACTGGTTTCGCCATAGACTGGACCGACCTCAGATTGGCCCACGCGCAATGCAGGTCAGTACTGACTGAATTGGCAGCTGATCGAGAGCTGTTGACCAACCTGGTCGACCGTGTCGCGATAGATGAGGTTCTTTTCGCGGATGCGGACCACCACCCTGTCATGGATCGTCTCACGCTATGGCGCGATATCGACCGCGGGATCTACTTGCGTCTGCACGTCTCGCCTGGAAACAACGAACTCATCCCGCACGACCATAAATACTCGTTCACGACCTATATACTCCGCGGTTCCTACACCCATGTGTGGCGCCGTCGGTCTGTATCTTATAGCGGTAGTTTCACTGCAGAGAAGGCGCCGCTGGGGTTGGTGACCTGTGAACAGGTAGGTTCCTGCTACACATTGGGATACTCGCTCATACATCAGACCATGATGGAAGCGGACACGGTCACATTATTCATGCGAGGACCCGGCGAGCAGAGCCGTTCCTACGCAGCTCTGGATATGCTAGATCGGACTGTCAGTAGTAGCCGAGCGGACGATTCGGAGACTGAATTGATCGAAGAAAGGCGGCATACGGACGGGCAACGACGCCTGGAATTCAGCGAATTTGTACGATTGCGTTCGCGCCTAGCGGCTCTCAGAGTAATCGATGCCATTTCGCATACAGATCAGATTTCGAGATGAGGCTTCGGAAGTGTCAACATCGAGCGATATCGATCGCATAACCCGCGAGCTGCAGGGCAGGATCGCAGATTATCAAGACCATTTCTCCCGCGTATTCGCACAATATTTCGAAGATCTCCAACGAAACTTTGACGGACCTGCTGAGAGCCGCTTCACAGCACGGAGTCTTGAGCTGCTCGGGCACCTCTCACTTCGTGGCGGTAAGCGTCAGCGCGTCGCTTTCTTGTACGAAGCTGCTCGTCTGGTTACCGCTGAACCGGTGCCCGGGCTCGACGAGGCGGCGCTCAGTATCGAATTGCTGCAGACCCACCTGCTCGTGCACGACGACATCATCGATGATGCCCCGACCCGGCGTGGCGGACCTTCGACGTACTACGCGTACCGGGAGGAGTTCCCCCAGCATCCCCAGACCGCTCTCGGTCTTGCGCTGCTCGCCGGTGACCTTGCCGCATTTCTGTCCCTGCAGGTTCTCCTGGACTCTGGACTGCCAGTTGCGCTCCGGCACGCGCTCGTCGACGTGCAGACACGAGCAGCAGCTGCCACCTTCGTGGGACAGATGTTCGATCTGGAGCGCGATTTCCCGCAGATCCCGAGCGAAGAGTTACTGAACTCGGTCTCCGATTACAAGGCTTCCCGCTCTTCGGCACTCGCGCCGATCCAACTCGGACTCCTGGTCGCCGGTGAGGATCCCGTCGAACATGCTGAGACATTGCGTCGCTACGCGCTTATGTTCGGGATCTCAGGCCAGATGTGTGACGATTACCTGAGTCTGTTCGGAGACGAACGGGTGACCGGGAAGCCGAATACTGCCGACGTACGGGACGGCCGACGTACCTATGCAATCCGAGCTGTGCTGGCTACGGCGACGGAGACTGAGCGGGTGCGCATCGAGTCGATCCTGGGGCGTCCGGACTGCACTGCGGCCGACATCGACTGCCTTCGCGACATCGCCCAACACCACCGAGTGGACCGCGAGTTGCGCTCGAAAATGCATCGCTACGCCGAATTGGCGTGCCGGGAGGCCGCCGGATGGCGCGACTGCTGGCACGATGATGCAGTCACGTTCTTCGAACGGGTGCCGGTCTGGGGGGTGGAGAGGACACTGTGACAACGGTAAGCGGTTCGACAGTGGTGAATCGGGACGAACTACCCCGCGTGCCCGCTCATGTGGGGTTCATTCTCGACGGTAATCGCCGATGGGCCCGCTCACGCGGGATGAACGCCTCAGCCGGACATCTGGCCGGGTTCTCCCGGATTCCAGAGATCCTGACATGGTGCGAGGCGGCGGGAATCCACACCGTCACTCTCTGGATGATGTCGACCGACAATCTGCGTCGTGACGCGGAAGAGGTTGACTGCCTGGCGAAAATCATCGAGGCAACTGTGGATGTGGTCGGCTCCCGGGGAATCGGGAGCATCCGGCACCTAGGTTCCCGGGAGGTCATTCGCAAGCCTTTGCTGGATGCGCTCGACCGCGCGGTCGAGCGCACGTCAGGCGTAGGAGGCTTACGGATCAATCTGGCGGTATGTTACGGAGGCCGCGAAGAGATCGTAGATGCGTGCCGACAGATCCTGGCGCGGTGTGATTCCAGTGGACTGACGCTGGGAGAGGCAATCGGCCGGATAAGTGTCCGGTCGATCTCGGAGGAAATACTCGGTGTGTCGCCGGCGCCGGAACTTATCGTCCGGACCTCGGGTGAGCGGCGATCCTCCGGGTTCTTGCTTTGGGCCGGAATGTATTCCACTATGTGTGTGGTACCCGGCTTCTGGCCGGACTTCGGTGTCACCGAGTTCCGTGATGTGCTGCTTGCGCACCGCGACGGGTGCTTCACGGGGCCATCAGCTGGCAGTGGCGAACAGCGGGAGGTGAGTGTCCGTTGAATTCGAAGTCGATCGCACCGGGATGCGCGGTGGGGCTCATCGGCATCGACGGTGCCGGCAAGACCACGCTTGCAACCGAACTCGAACGGCAGCTGACAGTGCGAGGGGTGGACGCGATCCGCATGTCTCGTCGTCAATTCCTTAAATCGACACCGCGCGACTTCGCGGGGAGTACGGTTACCGCGCTCTACGAGGGAGCGCTGAGAACGCTGTATGGCTTCGCCGGTCTCGACGACGGGACTGTTCTCGGAGAGCAGTTTCCACCGCTAGCAGGTGAGATTTTAGCCGATGAGTTCGAGAAACTGCTCAACACAGCAGTCATCGTCAAGAACAACCCCGCCGGACTCATCGCCTCGATGCTGTCCGAGACCGCCGGGTGTATAGCGTTCCGGGAAGCAATCATTCGCCCCCAGCTCGAAGCGGGACGAGCCGTTATCGAGGACACCCACGGCATCAAGATGGTGGTCAAGCTGTACCTGCTGGGTATGTCTGTGACCGAGCCTCAGAGTGCAGCCCGGCCCCAGTTCGACGCGGCACTGCGGGCCGCCATCGAGATACTCCGGCCCGAGGCCGACAGGTCCCTACCCGTCCTGGTCCGAACCGATCCCCAGATCGCGTACCAGCGCAGGGTTTTGCAGTATGGCCAAGTGGGCGGGATGGAGCACTACGGTCCGGCGGGCCGAGCGATCGGGCGCGATTCGTACATGGATCTCCAAAGCCGCAGCGCAACGATCTTCGAGGAGATCGCGAACGAATGGAGATGCTTGCGGGTCGACTTGTCGGCGGACGACCGAGACCACGTACTCGCCGCCGCCGCTGACCAGATTATCTCAAGTCTGTCTCCCCGAGGAACCGAGAGATATACATGACGGGACACCTATCGATGGATATCAGCAGGCACTGGATCGACCATCTGCCCCCGCTGGACTGGTCGAATCTGCGATCAGGGCATCGTCAGGCGCGAAACGTGCTGTCGCGCTTAGCTGATGATCGCAGTCTCCTCAGTCGCCTCGTCCACGAGATTGAGTTCGACCCTAGTCGGCTCGCGCAGAGCGAAGTGCACCCGCTGATTAACCGGCTAGTCCTCTATCAGGACGATTCGCGCGGATTTCAGGTTCGGTTGCACATGTCACCCGGTTCCCGCGAGTTGGTGCCGCACGACCACAAGTACTCGTTCACCGCATTTGTCCTGCGCGGCGCCTACGTGCACGTGTGGCGGCGGCGAGCCGATCGAGGTGAGCGCGAGTTCACCGGTTCCGACGTGCTACCGGGGATCGTAACCATTGAGCGCCCAGGCGCCTGCTACACGTTCGGCCACCCGTTGGTCCATCAGACGATCATGTTGCCGGGAACAGTCACATTGTTCATGCGGGGCCCTCGGGTCAAGGGCCGATCACACGCGGCGCTGGACATGCTCCCACAGGCAGAGCGTTGGCCACCACCCTCTGAGGCCGGAAAGCCCAAGCATGCCAACGGACAACGGCCTGTAACCATCGCGGAGTACCGCGCGATGGTGGCCCAACTCTGCACGGACGGTCTGATCGAAGAAAACTCTGGCGCGCCAGGAGGCACACCATGACGCCCGCGCATGTAGGAGTCATCCTCGGAGGCACTGCGCTGTGGGCCCAGTCGAACGGGACACTTACGCTCGAGGCCTACAGTCGGGTCTGCGCCAAGCAAATCGAAATAGTCGAATGGTGCTGGGCGGCCGGTGTCACCGAGCTCACGCTCCAGATCCTGGCACCTGAGGTCTCGCTCGCCGAGAAGCAAGCTGTAGTGGCATGGGAACAGGTGCTCGATCACTTCAGGCTCGGCTGGCCGACCGTTCCGGTGGCGTCTTTCAACCTCATCGGTGGCAACGAGGCGCTGGGCTACTCTGCAACGAACTCTGGGCGACGCGCGGACGACCTCCGAGACGGGCCGGGACTTATTGTGAACCTGATCCTTGAATACGAGGGGCGCCAGGAAATCGTCAACGGAGTACGTCGCATGCTCGCTACTGCCCGGGCCGCAGGCACTAGCCTGGCCGAGGTAGTCGCAGATCTCGATAGTGCGAACCTTGAGAAATTCCTTGACACGGGGAGCCTGGCGCCCATCGACTTCGTGATCAGGGCGTCGGCTGTGGCGTTCGTCCCAGAATTTTTGCCGTGGAAATCAGTCTACGCAGAATTCTATCTGACAAGCGTTCCGGCACCCGAGCTCTCATACGCCGATTTCCGTACGGCTTTCGACGACTACTCGCACAGGAAACGGAGGTTCGGTCGATGAAACATATCGAATCGACAAAGCCCGATGACGTCGCGTTCGATCTGGGTGCTGTCTGCTCAGCGATCGAGTGGGAGAACCCTCGTCGAGCGAATCGGCAGGCCCGCACGATCCTTGCGCGGCTGGCTTTAAACCGAGAGTTGTTGTCGGACAAAGTAATCAAAATTGAGTCGAATCCGGTTCGTCTGGCCCGGTCAGAAACCCATCCGCTCCTACACCGGTTGTCACTCTACGAAGATCCGGAACGGCGTTGCCAGCTGCGCTTGCACATTTTCTCGGGCAGGGACAGGGACCTGGTTCCGCACGACCACAAGTATCCTTTCAGCGTATTCGTGCTGGCGGGTGGTTATCTGCACGTGTGGAACAGGAGAACTGGCTCCGCTCAGGCGGGTGAGTTCACGTCGGCGGATATCGCGCCCGGCATCGTCTCGGTCGAGCGACCGGGCTCGTGCTACTCGTTTCAGAACTCCTTGGTACACCAGACGATAGTGCTACCCGGAACAGTCTCTCTCTTCCTTCGCGGCCCGAAGCGACAGGCCCGATGGCATGCAGCGGGCGATATGTTGCATCTACTCAACGGCTACGAAGCGCCGAGTTCGGGCAAGGCCCACCACAAGGGAGCACGTCCGATATCGAAGGACGCCCTCCACGAGATCCGACACGATTTGGCACGCCGCGGAATCATTATCGACCGGAAGGCATCCCATGCCATTGCCTGAATTTTTCATCGAGCCGGTGGTCGAGCTGCTGGCCCAGTCCCAATCGCCCTACGACGTCCCCGCCGACCCCACGATCTTCGATGCCGAGTGGCTGGCACCGACGCGCTCGCTGGTCCTCGCCCTGCTCACAAACGTGAGCGCTGATGCACATGCAGGGGATTCGGTGACCGGTGCCGGCCTGACATACCTCTCGGTGGGCTCGGATGCCGAACGAGACTACTCCGTACACCTAAGGCTCGCCGGCGAGGGATTGGTGGTCCCACGAAGCCCCGAAGAGAAGGCCGTCATTCTCACCCTGGCTGGCGTCATGGAGCTCGAGGCATTCCGTCACGAAGACGATGTGTCCACGGATACTCCCTGGTATGTGCGGCAGTTCGAGGCCGGTCGGATCTATGCCAGCCATCCGGGCACCATCCACTCGGTTGAGCAATCCGCAGACGCGGTGCAGCTCGCTGTTTCACGGGGGGCTGTACCTGCGGTCGGTCGGCGCCTCGGCGCCTCCGATTTCCGCGATGCGGTGTTGCGCGCACAAGAACTTCTGCAGAGCGCAATCGAGCTCGATACGCACGAGAAAACCGCAGTCTTGTCCCCGAATCCGTCCGACCCCGAAAGGTAAATACTCATGCCAGTGGTCACTGTCCAAGAACGACTTGACGCCTCCCGCGCTGCAGTCTGGAAGCAATTGTGTGATGTCGAATCGTATCCGGAATACATGGAATCTATCGCCGATATCCGGGTTGACTCGCGCACCACTCGTCCGGACGGCTTGGTGGATACCGTGGTGTCCTGGCAGGCGACGGTCAAGGGTTCGGTCCTGAGATGGACAGAACGAGAACTGCGCTACGACGCTGACTATCGCCTGACCTTTCAGCAACTATCCGGCGATCTGGAAGTATACCAAGGCTATTGGGAGGTGCGAGCTCTCGACGATGGCTCCGCCGAGGCCACACTCGAGGTGGAGTTCGATATTGGGCTGCCGGAGTTGCGCCCGATGCTGGAACCCCTCGTCGTGGAAGCGATCAGGACGAACTCAACCGGCATGCTCCGGGCGCTGGGCCAGCGGGCGTCGTCAGTGTCGTGAACGAATGGAACACCGGGGCGTCGCCCGAATTCGAACGAGGGAGAAGTGTGATGGTGCTGCGCGACAGCGGTGAACGTGTCGTTCCGGAATGGATCGGTCCAGCCGATCGGATGGGATTCATGCTGCTGGAACAGCATCGGCAGCGGTACGAGATCGCATCCTCCGACATCCGAGGTAAGAGAGTGCTCGACCTCGGGTGTGGCGCTGGCTACGGCGCCCACTCGATGGCCGATTCAGGCGCCGAGCGGGTAACTGCTGTTGACGTCGACTCCGCCGCGCTCGCCTACGCATTCGACAACTACTCGCATCCCGCGATCGAGTATATCCAGCACGACGCGACCACATTCACACCCGATCCCGGCGCCTACGACCTGGTCACCTGTTTCGAGGTCCTCGAGCACGTCGACCAGCCTCAAGCGCTGCTCGAGGTGATCCGATCGGCGTTGAAACCGACCGGGCGACTATTGATTTCCGGCTGCGTATACCCTACCCAAGACTTCTATCGGTTTCACGTGCGGGACTACTCCAAGGCGAGCTTCCGCGCTGAACTCGAAGCCGGTGGCTTCGACGTGCTACACGAACTCGAACAGGTCTCCGTCATGTCCGCTGCTGACGTCCGCGGCACCATCCGCAGGCACTGGCGAAGCTTCCCCCTGGAACGGTTCAAATCCCATCCAGGCAAGGTGATTCGTGCGATCGTGTCGACCCAATTCATCAACGGGATCACCCACGAGGAAATGATGTTCACCTGTTCGGAGCGCCCGGCGGCCGACTAACCGTGTACCAGAACATTCCCCCAGGACCAGGATATTCCCGCACCCGGCAAACGATGAACTGGACTCTTCGTCCCTACCCCTATCTGTACGAGTGCCAGCGGCGCTACGGCGACGCGTTCACCCTACGCCTACACGCTCTCGGTGATGTGGTCATGCTCGCCGACCCCCGCGACGTGGAGTCGGTTTTCCGGATGGATCCCGATCATGGCCGGACCGGCGAAGCGAATGCGCTCATGACCCCAATTGTCGGGGCCGACTCGCTCTTCGTTCTCGACGGCGAACAACATCGGCGTCGTCGTGCGGAGATGCGCTCCTCGCTCACTACCCGCCCGCGCATCGACCCACAGGCAGTCGCACGGCTAACCCGTGAGGAACTGCCCGAGGACGGTGGTGTGGTCGAAGTAACCGAGCTCTTTCGATGGCTGGCGATGCGGCTCATCGGATACCGCGTACTCGGAACCGACGACCCCGATCTGCTGCGCGTCTTCTTCGCGCGGCTTCATGGGGTCACTGGATCGCTGAGTTCGCTGGCAGCGTTTTTCCCAGTACTACAACGAGAACGCGGCGTCGCCTCACCCGGGTACTGGTTCCAGCGCCGAATCGCAGCACTGGATTCGGTGTTGTCCGAGACGGTCGTGAAGGCGGCGCAGGAACCTCGAACCTCTTGTGTCGGAGCGCGAATGGCTGCGGCCCGTGGCGAGGCATGGTCCGATGTGCGCGGGGCTGACGGGTTCCGGGACGACCTGATCACTCTCATCGCCGCTGGCGATGACACCGTGGCCAGCGCTCTGTCCTGGGCATTGTTCTGGGTGGCGCGGACTCCTCGTGTCGCGGAGCGGATCATCAACGGCGACGATGGTGTCGATCGGGGAGCGACACCCGAGCACATGGCCGGGTCCGGATACCTGGAAGCAGTTTGTGCGGAGGCACTCCGCATCACGCCGGTGGTGGACATCGTGTCCCGCAAGACCACCGTCCCGGTAACGATCCAAGGCTTCGACATTCCAGTCGGATCACTGTTGTCACCGGCGATATACCTGGTGCACCGACGGCCGCAGGTGTACGACACCCCGGATGTCTTCCGACCGGAACGTTTCCTGGAAGGAAAGTTCAGGCCCTCCGAGTATTTCCCATTCGGTGGTGGCAGCAGACGGTGTATCGGGGCTGCGCTGGCGATCGCCGAGATGAAAACTGTGCTCGGCACAATCGTCGGGCGATACGAGGTGAGGCCGGCGTCGATCGCCGACACCTCGATTCGGTATTCGCGCCGAAATGTAACGGTTTCGCCGGGGAAGTTCCGGGTCCAGCTGACACCGAGACGGCCGTGACGATCGACATCTCTGAGAAAGTGACAGGCGGATATGGTCCATACCTTGATTGAACGGCTTGCCGAAACGGATCGGCCCAGGCTGGTCGCAGAGCTTCGAAGCCGGGGGATTTCCCCGTTCTATCGCACCGCGGAGTCGATGATCGGTTCCTCCGTACGTCTCGAAGGCCGCGATGTGCTGATGTTCGGATCGAACAATTATCTGGGGCTCGCGGGCGACATACGAGTTCGGAGCGCCGCAGTCGAGCAGATACACCGCTACGGAAGTGCCACCACAGGCAGCCGACTGCTTAACGGATCGAACAAGCTGCACGTCGAGATCGAAGAGCTCATCGCTGGGTGGTATCGGGCAGTCGACGCACTCGTCTTCACATCAGGCTATACGGCCAACGTCGGTGTGCTCTCCGCGCTCATGGGCAGCGGCGACATCATCGTCGTCGACGAGTACGCGCATGCCTCCATTATCGACGGAGCCCGGCTGTCCGGAGCCCAGATACTGCGCTTCGAGCATAACAACGTGGAGAGTCTGCGGAATGTACTCACTGCAGCAGAGACGGCGGCCGGTGAGGCCCTCGTCGTCGTCGACGGTCTCTATTCGATGGAGGGGAGCCTGGCGCCGCTCCCCGAGATCGTTGCGATATGCCAGGACCGGGGTGCCGCAATCATGGTCGATGAAGCCCACTCACTCGGGCTATACGGCGAGTCACTGTGCGGCTGGGCTGAAGAGTGCGGTGTACTCGGCGAAGTGGATATCTTGATGGGCTCGCTGTCCAAAGGGCTCGGCAGCACCGGAGGATTCATCGCAGGATCGGCCGAGTTGATTGCTGGGTTGAAAGGCACCGCCCGAAGTCATCTGTTCACGACATCAGCGACGCCGGCGAGCTTGGGGGCCGCGCTCGAGTCGCTCCGGATCGTCATGAGCCCCGAAGGCCGCGACATCGCCCACCAGGTACGAACCTCATCGGCCCATCTAGCACACCTACTCCACGAACAAGGAGTAGCGCTCGATCTCCCCCGCGCGGGGTGGTCGCCCATCCTTTCAGTGAAGATCGGTTCCGACGAAGAAGCCGTCGAAGTCTGGAACGAAATTCTTAACAGCGGAGTCTATGTCGGTGTGGCCTTGCATCCTGCAGTACCGAGGGGACGCTCTATTCTCCGGATATGCGTCACCGCCGACCACCGTCCAGATGACCTTCGGCATGTAGCCGATGTCATCGGGACCGCGGTGGTGGGAGTGCCTGCATTATGACCAATGTCGCCGTGACCGGAGCCGCCGGGAACCTCGGCACTGTCCTAGTCCGAGCGCTCGCCGGATCCGCCGCAGTCGATTCGGTGCGGGCGTTCTCACGACGCCCCCTTCGAGTATGTCACGATCGTGTGGAGTCTGTGCTCTACAGCTCGATATCGGAATTGACCGCCGATCATCTTAACGGTATCGACTGTCTCATCCATGGGGCCTATGTCGTCGAAGAGCCGCGAGACAAACAGCAAGCATGGAAGGTGAACGTCGAAGCGGTCGAATCCGTCGTCGAACTCGCGGTTGAGGCGGGGGTCGGACACATAGTAGTACTGTCGAGTATCAACGCCTACGGCGATGCTTACCGCGCGGGACAGTGTCTGGACGAATCGGTTGCCATCCAGCGCACGCCGGGTAAGTTCTATTTCGACCACAAGGCCGAGATGGAAATCCGGCTGGCGGAAAGGTCACAGCGAGACCCGAATATACGGCAACGCCTCTGCATACTCAGGCCGACCTATGTAGTCGGCCCAGACATAGAGAACTCCGGCATACGGATGTTCCGACAGCGGGTGATCGTATATCCACGTGCGGGCTCGGCAGCCTACCAATTTCTTCACCAGGACGATTTCGCCTCCGCGATGCTCGGAATCATCGAGCACAGGTGCTCAGGCGTCTTCAATATCGGCCCCAAGGGATACTTGACTGTGCGGCAGATCGCCGAACTCGGCGGAAACAAATGCATATCCATTCCGCTACGGGCTGCGGAACGACTTGCCGAATTCCTGTACCGACTCAAGCTCTCACGCTATTCATCGGAGTGGGTCACGATAGGGGAAGCGACAGTGACCTCGCGACGCCTCGAAGAGCATATCCGCTGGTACCCGAGGTGGTCCTGCGTGGAATCGGCCGCAGTGATGCTCAGCAACGGGTGAGCTCTGAGCGGGCGCCGGTTCCGGAGGCTCTCCGAAGCGCCGGGGAACTACACCCGGACCCGCATACCCAAGGGGGAGATCGACCGCGCCGGGATCGCCGTCGCGTCATCGGTGAATCGTCGCGGCGATTGTCACCGAACGGGCTACACGCAGGCAGGTCGAGGTGAGGCCGGGATCGCCGGTGCCGCCACGAGGTTGCCGACGACTTCGGCGGTCGTCACCGCCGAGCCGCACACCCGGCTCACGTAGTCGACGCACCGCAGATGGTCGGCGAGGGAGAAGTCCGCGACGGCGTCGGCGATCAGGTAGGGCTCGATGTCGTTCATGAACGCATCGGCCGCGGTCTGCTGGCAGCCGATATGCGCGTACACGCCGGTGATGAGCAACTGGTCCCGACCCGACCGGCGCATCAACTCCAGCAGATCGGTCCGCGCGAACGCCGAATAGCGCCACTTCACCAGCTCGATGTCGCCGGGCCGCGGCGAAAGCGGGGCGATGATCCGGGCATCGGCGTCGGTCGACAGGCCCGGACCCCACACGTCGGTGAGCAGTCCGCGCCGTGCCGGATGCTGGCGCGGTGGCTGCGCCGACAGCACGGTGGGAATGCCGAGTTCGTCGCAGGCTTCACGGATGGCGAGGATGTTGCCGATCACCCCCGCCAGCAGGGGGTGTCCGTCGGTGAAGGCGTCGACGAAGTACTTCTGCATGTCGTGGATGAGCAGGACGGCACGCCGGGGATCGGCTCGCCATCCCGCACGGGCCCCGGGCCAGGTATCGGGTGCGGGCAGATCGTAGGGTGGGATGCGCGGCAGAGACATGGGTCCGATCCTGATTCGAAAAGCTATGTCGCAGAGTGGGAAATGAAGCCCGGCCGGTCGTCAGCCGACGGCGGCGGCGATGTCGGAGAGCACCGCCCGGACACCGAGCGGGCCGGAACCACTGGTCCACGGCACGCCGTCGACGGGAAAGACCTTGCCCGACCGGTTGGCGCCCAGCGTGGCGAACCCGGGAAGCTTGCGTGCGGCCGACAACTCCTCGGCCGCCTTGTCCTTGCCGGCCAGTACACCGAAGAACAGGTAGTCGGCGTCGATCAGATCGAGGTATTCGAGGCTGACCTTGTCGCCGGAACGGCCCTGGGAGTTGATCTTCTCCTGCGCCGCCGGACGGGTGAAACCCACCTGCTTGAGCACCCAGCTCGGCATCGAATTGCCGCCGACGATGGTCGGCCCGTCGGCCGCCCACCGGACGATACCGGCGGTCGCAGCGCGGCCGTCGACCTGTTGGGCGGTGACCCGTTGCTTCACCTGGCCGATTTCGGTGGCGATCTCGGTGCTCACCGTCGTGTACTGCTCGTGCCTGTCCAGGACGTCGGCGACGGCCTTGAAGTACGTCTCCCAACCGTCGGCGTACTTGGCGATCAACAGGGTGGGCGCGATCTTGCTCAGCTCGTCGAGCGAGTTGCGGGCGGCCGTGGTGTCATCGACCAGGATGAGGTCGGGCCGGACCTTGAGGATCTGCTGCAGGTTCGGGCCGCGCGGTGTGGCCACGATCGGGATGTCGGCGGCCTCGGCGCCGAGGTATGCCGGGGCCATTGTCTGTCCCCGTGCACTGGTCGTGCCGACGGGGATCACCCCGAGTGCCAGCGCCGCGTCGAGCGCCCCCTCAGCCAGGGTCACGACCTTGCCGGGGTGCTCGGGGATGTCGACGGTGCGGCCGTGGGCATCGGTGTACTGCCGTGACGGACCCGACGCGCCCGCACCCGAATCGTCACCGCCGCAGGCGGCGACCGCGAACAGGGTGAGCAGGGCGGCGCCGAGGAGGGCGAGGAATCGGAGGAGTCGGTTATGCATCCGCTAGCATTCTGTGTCGGTGGCGGGGAAATGGGTGGCGGGACCGGGCAGTGCCGGCCCGCCGCGCCGGTCGGCGAGGTCCTCGAGCAGCATCGACGCCCACCAGCTGTCGTCGTGGCCGCCCGAGTAGGTGCGGAAGGTGAGCGGGAAACCGGCGGCGTCCGCGGTCTCGGCGGCCTCGGTCACGTTCGGCGCGAGTTGTCCCTCGAAGTCGCCCACCGCCAGGTACAGCCGGGGCAGCGAGGCCGAAGCCCGTCCGGCATCGCGGAGCTGGTGATGAATCCACTCCTGGCGGCCGCTGACATCGGCGGGCCGGGCGTGCAGGCCGGGGCGGAACCACACCGACGGCGAGTACGCGAGAACCCGGTCCACCGACTCGGGGTACCACGAGCCGAACGAGAGGGCGGCCAGCCCGCCGAGGCTCTGGCCGGCGACGACCGTGCTCGGCGGCGGTGCGGGCAGGTGCCGGTGCGCCTGCGGCAGGACGCTGCCCACCAGGGCGTCGAGCACCCCGTGATTGCCACCGAGGAACCGCAGCCGGTCACCGCTGCCCGGTGGCGAGTGGAGACCGAGGACCGCGAACCGCTCGCCGAGTCTTCCCCGTCGATACAGGTGGTCCAGAACCTGTGCCAGTTGGTATCGGTCACACCACTTTTCGGCGTCAAAGGTGATGAGCAGGTTGATCGGCGCGGGGTCCGCGGTGTCGGGGACGCCCAGCCGGTACCGGATACCGGACTCGCCGGCCACGGACACCTCGCCGGTGGTCTCGGTGATCGTCGCGCTGTGCGGGCCGGTCCAGGCGTCGAGGCCGGGCGCGGACACGCAGCGGGCCACCGAACCGAATGGTGATCTGCTGCGCACCAGGTTGTTCCGGGAATCGATGAGGGCATGGGCGACCACGGCCCGCGAGTACTCGACCCGCCCGTCGGTGACGCCCGGGCCGTCCGCCGCGAACGGGTAGATGCGGTACCCGGCCATGGTGTCACGGGGGACCGAGATCTCGGTGAACCACACATCGGTTCCGGGAACGCGACGCATCAGCCCCGCATCGGCGTGTTCCTTGTCGGTGAGCCGGTTGACCCACACATAGACCCCGGCGAGTTCCTTGCCGTCGGGCAGTACCGGGTCGCGGCTCGGCCACCAGGTGAACAGCATCCGCTGCCGGTCGGGGTTGTCGGGGTCGTCGGTGATCAGCGGGGTACCATGCCGGGTGAGCGCGGTGGTGAGCGCCCCGGTGTCGACCTGCGCATCGCCGACGATCAGCTCACGGATCCGTTCCGGGGTGGCCGTGGGGTCAGGCACGGGCGTCTCCGGCAGCCCCGACGGAGTTGAGCGTGTCGGCGATCTTCATCAGCGACCGTTGCCGGATCATGCCCGGATGCGAGGTGTGGAAGTCGAGCTGAGTGAATCGGCCCCCGACGTGCGGACGCCAGGCCTCCGGGTCCAGGAAATCCTCGCCGCCTTCGAGCGCCCGGAACAGGATGGCGTCGCCGTCGAATGTGGAGGTGGTGTGTGTGCGCATCAGTTCGGCGAAGTGGGCGACGATCCGGCCGATCGTCCTGACCCGTTCGGCGGACAGGCCGCCGAAAGCCGTGTTGGCCCCGCGCAGCGCCCGCAGCAGCGCGTCGTCGGAATCGAGGTCGACCTCACATCCCCCGTCGCTGCGCTCGCCCTGACTTTCCCCGTCGCTGCGCTCGCCCTGAGTTTCCCCGTCGCTGCGCTCGCCCTGAGTTTCCCCGTCGCTGCGCTCGCCCTGAGTTTCCCCGTCGCTGCGCTCGCCCTGTTCGATACCCGCCATGATCAGGAATGCGCGGCGCACCTCCTCGTCCGACGGTGGCGGTTGCGCGGCCCACAGCTCGCTCGGATAGGCGTCCATCAGGCCCAGCACACCGACCTGAAGCCCCCGGTCGGCGGCCAGCGCCGCCATCTCGTGGGCGATCACCCCGCCGACCGACCAGCCGAGCAGCCGGATCGGCCCGGCAGGGGCCACCTCCTGCACCGTGTCGAGGTAGCTCTCGGCCACCTGTCGCAGGCTCTCCGGCAGCGGGCCGCCGTCCAGCCCGTCGGCCTGCAGGGCGTACACCCCGCCGGCCCGGTCCAGCACCCCGAGAAGGCCCGAATAACACCAGCCGAGACCGCCGGCGGGATGTATACAGAACACCGGTTCGCCGCCGCCGTCGTCCGGCCGCAGCGTCAACAGCCGCCCGAACGGATCGACCGTGGACTCGCCGCTGACCCGGCGGGCGAGCAGGGCCACCGACGGCGCCGCGAACACGTCCGACACCGACACGTCCTGGTTCAGTGCCGCGCTCACCCGGGTGGCCAGTCGGGTGGCCGAGAGCGAGTTGCCGCCGAGATCGAAGAAGCTATCGGTCGTCGACACCTGGCGTCGCTGCAGCACCGAGGCGAAGACGCCGGCCAGTGCCATCTCCACAGGGTTGGCCGGACTGGTGATCTCACCCGCACCGAAGGTGGGTTCGGGTAGCTTCTTGCGGTCGAGTTTGCCGTTTCGGGTCATCGGGATCGCGTCGATCACCTCGATCGCGTCGGGCAGCATGTACGACGGCAGCCGGTGCGCGAGCCGAGTACGCACCTCGAAGGTGTCGACGGCCTGCCCTGGATCGGCGACGATGTAGCCCAGCAGGAGCGCCGACGGTCCGCGCCCGCGCACGATCACCACCGCATGCGCCACGCCGGGCACGTCCGAGAGCGCGGTGGCCACCTCGCCGAGCTCGATGCGCCGGCCCCGGACCTTGACCTGATCGTCGACGCGCCCGATGTACTCGATCACCCCGTCCGGCCGGCGCCGGGCCAGGTCGCCGGTGGCATACATGCGTCGGCCGGCACTGAACGGATTGGCCACGAACCTCGTGGCGGTGAGCGGACCGCGGCACAGGTATCCGCGGGCGAGCTGGACACCTGCCAGGTACAGCTCGCCGACGTGTCCGACCGGCAGCGGGCGCAGCGCGTCGTCGAGCACGTACACGGCGCTGTTGTGTACCGGAAGACCGATCGGCACCGACGCCCGGTCCCAATCCGCACCCGGATACCACCAGGTGATGTCGACAGCGGCCTCGGTCGGCCCGTACAGGTTGTAGACGATGTTCTCGCCGGGCCTGTCCGCCGTTCCCACACTGCGCGGAAACACCCGGCCCGCCTGCACCACGGTTTCGGCGGCCAGCGCCTCGCCCGAACACACCACCAGCCGCAGCGACGTGGTCTCGCGCGCGGTGGCCTCGGTGACGAACGCGGCCAGTGCCGACGGCACGAAATGGCACACCGTCACACCGTGGTCGATGATCTCGCGCGCGATGTGGGCGCTGTCGCGTTCGGCGCCGGCCGGTGCCACCACGAGACGTGCGCCGGTGAGCAACGGCCAGAAGAACTCCCACACCGACACGTCGAACGAGTACGGCGTCTTCTGGAGCACCCTGTCGTCCGGGGTGAGGTGGAAGACCGCGTCCATCCAGCGTAGCCGGTTCACGATGCTGCGGTGTTCGATGATGGTGCCCTTGGGCAGGCCGGTGGACCCGGACGTGAAGATCATGTACGCCGAATCGGCGGGCGCGGGGGCCCGCAGCGGTCCGCTGCCGGAATGGCCGTAGGAGGTCACCGTCAGCGCGAGATCGTTCCACTCCCAGCGGGGGGCGCCGAGTGCGTCGACCGCCGGATCGGGCAGGGTCAGCTCGGCCACAGGCTGTGCGTCGCCGCGGATCGAGGCGATGCGCTCATCGGGGAGTTCGGGGTCGATGGGCAGGTACGTGGCGCCGGCCTTGATGGTCGCGTGGATGGCCACCACCATCTCCGCCGCGCGCGGCATCCGCAACGCCACCACCGTGTTCGGTCCCGCGCCGTACCCGGCCAGTCGCTCGGCCAGATCGGTGACCGCGGTGTGGAACTCGCCGTAGGTCAGCGTGCGCGAACCCCACTCGAGTGCCGGCCGCCCGCTGTGGGTGACGGCGGCGGCGTCGAGGAGTTCGGTGAGGGTGGCGTCGTCGTAGGCGACCGCGGTGTCGTTGAAACGGTTGATCTGGGTGTCGACATCGGAGGGTGCGGCGATCGTGACGGCACCGACCGGGGTGTCCGGATCGGCGCCGACAAGTTCGCCGACCACCGCGAGCACCCGGTCGGCGTGCCGCTCGGTGTCGGCATGGCTGTAGCGGCGCGGGTTGGTCTCCACCTCGAGGACCAGTCCGCCGTCCTGCTGCGGTGAGGCGGTGAACGTGATGTCGTCGACGGGCCCCATGGCGATGTTGGTGATCGTCCCGGTCGCCTCGCCGAAGGTGAGCACCGGGGTGAAGAACTTGATGTTCACGACCGGACCGAAGATCACCGCGTCGGTACCCACCGCGTCGAGATCGCGCCGCAACCGCTCGGCCCGGTACCCCGAATACGGCCTGGTCGTGCGGACCTCGGCACTGACCGCGTCGAGTAGCTCGCCCACCGTCGTGGTGGGCCGGGTGGTGATGCGCAGCGGCAGGATGTTGACGGCCGGTTCGACCGTGGGCGGTGCACCCAGACGCCGGTTGGCCCACGGCATACCGATCACGGCCTCGGTCTCGGCCGACAGCGATGCGGTGTACACGGCGACCGCGCCGATCACGGCCTCGGCCCAGCCGTGCGTCCCCGGCCGGGTGCGGGCCGGCAGGTGCCGGTTGACGCGCCGGGCGTGATTGACCGCCACCGTCGGTGGCAGGTCGACGAGGCTCTGCGGCCGCGAATCACCTGCGCAGTAATCTCGCCAGAACTCGGCCGGGTCAGAGCCGGCGGCGGGATCGGCCGCCGCATCGGCCCCGGCGGCGGCGAACGGAACCGCCGGGGACGGCTGTCCGCCGACGGCCGCGGTGTACGACGCCGACACCCAGCGCAGCAACGCGGCGAACGAGTATCCGTCGACACATATGTGATGGATTCGCTGGACCCAGACGTGATGTGCGGCCGACAATCGGACGAGGATCTGGGTGCTGAGCCACTCGCCGGAGATCTCTGCGCGCTCCGGACGGGCACCCGACATGAACTCGGTGATCTCGTGATCGCACTGCTTGTCCGGATCGGGTGTGCCGCTCACGTCGATGAGACGTACCGCGTGATCCCGGGCGAGGGGCCACCGGACCGGGCCGTCGGCGCCCGCACCGTAGACGGCGTTGAGCGCCGGTACCTCACGCAGGCACCGGGCCAGCACGTCACCGAACACCTCGGTGTCGATCTCGCCCCGGATGTCGACTCGTTCGGCGCACTGATAGACCTCCGAACCCGGAACCTGTTGCTGGCCGAACCACAGGGCGGTCTGGGCGGCGGTCAGCCGGGTTCCGTTCGCCTGATCCGGGCCGACCTGGTCCGGATTGACCGGGGCAGGGCTGACCGGGGGAGGGGCGGACGCCGCGTTGTCGGCGGGGAGAGTGCTCATCGGGTTTCAGTGGCTTTCGTTGTCACCGGGTGAACGGCGCGGTGGGCGGGTCTGCGGAAGAGGGGTGCCGGTCAGCTCCTGGCGACGGACACGATGGTCAGCCGCCCCGACTGATGCTGTGTGCCGTACACCTTTCCGGTGTCCGGATCGACGACGATCGTGTGCACGGGTGCGTTGGTCGGCACGGTGGCGATGATCCGGGCGGTGTCGGCATCGAGCACGGTGATGGTGCGCTTTTGCAGGTTGGCGGTGTACACGAGCCTGCGTGTGGCGTCGATCGCCAGTTTGCTGGGCGAGGTGCGGGTGTTGACGGTCTTGGTGATGGTCAGCGACCGCGGGTCGATCACCATGATCTTGCCGGTGTCGAAGCTCGCCGCGAAGACGCGGCCGGTGACCGGGTCGACCTTGGGGCGGGTGTTGGACGGTGTCGTGATGCGCTTGATCACCGTGTTGGTGCGGGTGTCGACCACGGCGACGTAGTTGGTCTTCTTGCTGAGATAGTCGGCGTTGCCCACGTACAGACGGTGCCGCCCGGCGTCGATGTCGACGAACGAGGGCCAGGCGATGCCACCGATCTCGGAGATCTTCCGTCCGGTGACGGTGCTGATCACGGCCACCCGGCCCGCGTTGTTGAGGGCCACGTACGCCTTGCCCGCGGCGGTGTCGACCACGCTGCCCATCGGGTGGGTGTTGGGTACCGAGATGAGGTTCTTGGCGCTGGTGGTGGTGGCCGACATGTCGGCCACGGTGATTCCGTTGGCGTGCGAGTTGCTGACGACGATCCGGCCGCGCCGGATGTCGAGGGAGATGCCGTCGGGCACCTGCGGGGTGGGAATGATCGGAGCGTTGCCGATCGGCATCATGCCCCACGGCTGTGGGCTGAAGTCGATGGAGCGGACCGGCCGCTGGGTGGTGGTGCGCAGCACGGTGACCTTGGGGGTGACCACGTGCGGGTCGAAGGACACGTCGGTGCCGCCCTTGGTGCTCATCACGAAGTCGTTGTCGGTGATGAACAGGGAGTGGCGCACCGGATCGAGGGCGAGTTCGCCGCCGCTGTTCACGCCGGCGGGTGTGGACGAGACCCGGAAGGTCCAGCCGGCCGCCGACGTCGATGCGGGAGCGGCCGTGACGACGGGGGACCCGACAATGGCGGGTGCCGCCGCGCAGAGCAGCGCGACCGTGAATGCGGTGATCCGGTTACGGCGAAGACTCATGGCCCACATCGTACACCGGGAATTAGTGTTACCTAAGCCCTGAACTCCACATAATCGGAGATTTGTGAGACTGTTTGGTATGTCTTCGTTGAATTCTCACACATTGCAGCGTCTGACCGCCGTTCGCCGCGATATCCATGCCCACCCCGAACTCGCCTTTCAAGAGATCCGGACGGCCGATCTGATTGCGGACTATCTCCGCGACATCGACGTCGAGGTGCATACCGGCATCGGCGGCACCGGTGTGGTGGGCGTGATCGGCGACAGGACGCGTGGGCCG
Source organism: Gordonia pseudamarae (assembly GCF_025273675.1). Taxonomy (NCBI): domain Bacteria; kingdom Bacillati; phylum Actinomycetota; class Actinomycetes; order Mycobacteriales; family Gordoniaceae; genus Gordonia; species Gordonia pseudamarae. The sequence goes on from NZ_CP045809.1 coordinate 1,560,765, forward strand.
GTGATCGGTCTGCGGGCCGACATGGACGCCCTGCCCATCCAGGAGACGTCCGGTCGTGCGCACGCCTCCGTCGAACCCGGCGTCATGCACGCGTGTGGCCACGACGGACACGTTGCGATGCTTCTCGGTGCTGCCGAAATACTCAGTAAGACAATTAATCTGACGGGATCTGTCGCGCTGGTGTTCCAGCCCGCGGAAGAGGGTGCGGCCGGGGCGGTCGCGATGCTCGACGACGGGGTGATAGAGCGGTTCGGGATCGAGGAGATCTACGGGGTGCACAACATCCCCGGTATTCCCGCAGGGCACTTCGCGGTACGGCCCGGGACGCAACTGGCCTCGTTCGATCACCTGGAGATCACGATCGGTGCGCAGGGGGCACACGCGATGGCGCCGCACCACACCGGAGACGTGATCGTGGCCGGCTCCGCGCTGGTCGGCCAGTTGCAGACCATCGTCTCCAGGAGGCTTGATCCCTTTGTGCCGGCAGTTGTTTCGATCACACAGTTCCTCGCCGGGGAGACCAACAACGTACTGCCGCCACAGGCGGTCCTGCGCGGTACGGCCCGCTGTCTGAGCGCCGACGCGCGCGACGAGATCGAGGGTATCGTCGGGCAGATGTGCGCGGCGGTGGCCACGGCCCACGGGGTGAGCATCGACCTGACCTACGAGCGCCGGTATCCGTGCACAGTCAACGACCCCGGGTGCGCGGCGCGGGCGGCCGCGGTGGCATCGGCCGTGGCCGGACCGGAAAAGGTGGATCCCAACACCACGGGAATCCTTGCCGCAGAGGACTTCTCCTTCTTCTTGGAACGGATTCCGGGTGCATACACCTTCATCGGAAACGGGCCGATCACCGATGACCGGGGGCCGGTGCACAATGCCGCCTACGAGTTCAACGACGACATCATCGGTGCCGGGTCACAGTTCCTGGCCGACGTCGCGCTGAGTGCGATCACGGACCGTCCTGCGGGCTGAGGCGCGACGGCTAGTTCTGTCCCCGGTGATTCAAAAGTAGCCGGGGACAGTCTATTTCAGTACTTTGCCTCTTTCAGGACCGCACCTCGCGGTGCAGACGCACGACTGTCTGCTGCGGTGTGGTCAGCCGGTACAAGGTGCCCATGCCGGTGATCACCGCGGCGATCACCACACCTGCCAAGATCACGTACATCAATGCCAGCTGGGTCCGGACCGCCTCGAGTGGGTCCACCCCGGCCAGGATCAAACCCGTCATGGCGCCCGGAAGAAACACGATACCGAGCGCGGCGGTCTGCTCAACCTGCGGCGAAATTGCGGTTCGCAGAGCAGATCTCACTAGACGTCGAGATGCATGCGGAACACTCATCCCCAGTGCCAGACCGGCCTCGATCTCGGCGCGGTTCTCCGAAACCGATTCGGCGACCCGACTCGCGGCGACCACCGCCGACTTCATCGAATTGCCGATGACCATCCCGGCGACCGGCACGATCGACCGTCCGTCGACCTCGAATATCTGAAATCCGAAAATAATGGCAAGACTGACCACGGCAATGGTGATATTGGCGACGAATGCCACCGATAACAAACCCGGAACCTGTGGCGCCCGTCGAGTAATGGTAAATGTGGAGAATCCGATGATTCCGGCCACCCACAGCCATGACCAGATCAGTGGTGTGCCGGGGTCGACAATGGGGACCAGTGCCGCGCCCACGATAAGCATCTGAATGAGCGAACGCCCCACGGCCATGACAATGGGACGATTCAGGGATAGACGTTGTTGGGCGGTGATCCCCAATGAGGCGGCGACGAAGATCAGCGAGGCGGCCAGCCCCAGCCAGCCGACGGTGGCCCCGGACATCAGCTGTCCTCCTTGTTATCTCGGTGGAACTTCCCGGGGGTGAGTTCCTTGGCGCCGGGCCCGTCGTCGGCGGGCAGTCCGCTCACCTCGCCGGCGTAGACCAGCCGCCCGTGGTCGAGCTGGATCACGTGGTCGGCGATCCGGTTCATCTGACCCATGTGGTGGGTCACCCACACGACGGGTGTGCCGGTGGCGGCGAGCCGCGTGGCGAGGGTCTCGAGTACCGCTGTCGAGGTCTCATCGAGCGCCGAGGTGGCCTCGTCGGCGAGCAGCACCTCGGGTTCGGTGGCCAGTGCACGCGCCAGGCACAGCCGCTGCGCCTCGCCGCCGGACATCGTATCGGCGACTCGGTCGAGCGCGTCGGCGGACAGGCCGACGCGGGACAGGAGCTCGCCGGCGCCGTCGGGGGTCAGCTGCGGATCGGCCGCCCGCAGATTGTCGATGACGGTGCCGGGGAACACCGTCGGCTTCTGGAACACCATCGCGACCCTTCTGCGCAGAGCGCGCGGGTCGCCCTCGGCGAGGTCGGTGCCGCGGTAGGCGATCCGCCCGGCGGTGGGCGATTCGAGCAGGTTGCAGCACCGCAGCAGGGTCGACTTGCCCGATCCCGACGCCCCGATCACGGCGGTGACCCCGGTGTCCGGTATCGCCACGGTGACGTCGTCGAGCAGCCGGGCGTCGTCGCGGGCCACAGTGAGGCCGCTCAGCTCGAACAGCGCGTTCATGCGTCACCGGACTTCCGGGTGCCGGACTCGTGTGTGCCGGACTCCTGGTCAGCGGATTCCTGCGTGCCGGATTCGGGGGCGGTGGCCAGGCGGGAGCGCAGATCGGCCAGCAGCCTTGTGGCCTGATCGGCCCGTTTGACGTGCCGGGCCGCCACGGCCAGCACCAGGGACTCCAGGACGATGATGGTCGGCGCGTGGGTGGGTGAGTGCGTCGGTTCGCCGCGGCCCACCCCCAGCGCCAGCGTGGCGCGCGGATCGGCGGTCAGCGCGTCCTCGGTGAGCTGGATGACCGGGATCGCGAACGTGACCGCCTGATCGAGGAGGACGTCGACCTCACGGGTGCGGTCGTAGGCCAGCGCCAGCACCGCATCGCCCTCGGTGAGCCGGCTCAGTTCGTCGGCGAACCCCTGTCCGGTGGAGGTCATCGCGGTGGCCGGCACCCCGGCGCGCCGGAATTGGTGGGCGGCGTAGCCGGCGAGGAAGCCCGCCGGACCGAAACCGACGATACACACGCGCCTGGCCCTGCCCGCGATGTCGACGGCCTTGAGCAGGGGCTCCTCGTTGATCCGCCCGGGCAGCGCAATGACCGCGTCGGTGCGTTCGGCGATCAGCCGCATCGTGCCGACCTGGTGCCCGGCGCTCAGCGAGGCTTCCAAGCGCCCGGACAGCGACAACTCGGTGGCCAGCGACTCGCGGAGCGCGGCCAGACCGTTGAATCCGAGTTTGCGCACCGTGCGGATGACAGTGGCGTCACTGGCATCGGCGGCTTCGGCGAGTCGGGCGGCGGACAGATGGCCCACGCTGTGTGGATGGTCGGCCATGAACATCGCCACCCGCGCTTCTGCGGGAGTCAGTCCGGCGAGTTGCTCGGATACCAGAGAGGCGAACGACATGTCGTGAACACTACCCTATGTAAACCCACTGTAGTAGTGACTACATAGGGGGTGCATGGGTGAGAATATGCCACACCACCGACACCCCGGTGAGCCGGGATCTCGGTGGTGTGGTGGGTATTTCGGGTGTGTGTGGGAACCTAACCGCGCTTGACCGACAGAACGGTCATCTTCGGGGACTGGAACTGCGTGGAGAACACGGTTCCGGTGCGTTCGTCGACGGCGAGCGTATGCACGCTGACACCGGCGGGGATGGTCCCGATAACGGCGTCGGTCTTCAGATCGATAACGGTGAAGCTCTTCTTGAACAGGTTCGCCGTGTACGCCACGCGGCGCTTGGAGTCGATGGCGATCTTGTTGGGAGTGGTGCCGGTCTGGATGCGCGTGGTCACGGTCAGCGAGTCGGGATCGATCACCGCGACCTCGCCGGTGGCGAAGCTGGCGGCATAGATCTTGCCGGTGGCCGCGTCGACGGCCGGCCGCGAGTTGGCCGCGGTGGGGATCTTCTTGATGACCTTGTTGGTGCGGCTGTCCACCACGGCTACGTAGTGCGTCTTCTTGGTCTTGATGTCGGCGTTTCCGACGTACAGCCGGTGGCGGGCGGAGTCGACCGCGATGAACGACGGACTGTAGATGTCCTTGATCTGGGCGATCTCGCGACGGGTGGCGGTATCGACCACGATCACCGCGTTGAAGTCCAGGTTGGCGATGTATGCGCGTCCGGTGGCCGAGTCGGCGGCAACTCCCATCGGATGGGACAGCTTGGTGTTGACCATGTCACTCGGCGCCGCACTTCGTGCGTTCATGCTGACGACCGTGGCCCGGTTCGTCTCGGCGTTGGTGGTGATCACACGCCCGCTCCTGGTGTCGAGCGCGAGGCCGAAGGGCACCTGCTTCATCGGTATCTTCACCGGGACGGACTTGCTGGCCTCGACCGACGAGGTGGGCAGATTGTTGTAGCTGATCGAGCGCAGCACCTTGCGGGTGTCGGTGCTGAGCACCGACACCTTGGGATCCAGCAGATGCGGGTAGGGCAGGACCTGTCCGGTATTTGGGTCCTTGTAGTTGAAGTCGTCGGCATCGGTGACGAAGATCTTGCGACGCTTCTGATCGATCGCCAACTCGGCGCCGTCGGTGACACCCGCGGGAATCGATGTCTGCGAGTACGACCACCCCGAGGCGAGCTTGGCGCTTGCCGGGGCCGCGGAGGCGGGCGAGGCCAGGGTTGCCGCCACGACGAGCCCGGCGACAACCGGAGCACCCACGTAGCAAACTTGTCGGATTCGTCGTGAATTCATGGATCGGACCTTAGCAGGGTTCACAGGCATGGGTAAGGGTGCCCTTTCTTGTGGTGATCGCCGGTCTAGGCGTCCTGCCAGATCGGGATGATCAGTGGAGAATTCGACTCGGGATCGGCGATGATGCGGCAGGCCAGCCCGAAGACATCGGCCACCAGGTCGGCGGTCACCACCTGTGCCGGTGCGCCCGCGGCGATCACCTCACCGCCTCGCATCGCGATGATGTGGTCGGCGTAGCGGCAGGCCTGGTTCAGGTCGTGCAGAACGGCGACCACCGTCCGGTTCTCCTCGCGCTGGAGCCGACGGCACAGGTCGAGCAACTCGACCTGAAAAGCTATGTCCAGGTAGGTCGTCGGTTCATCGAGCAGTACCAGCGGGGTTTCCTGCGCGAGGACCAGAGCCACCCACACGCGCTGTCGTTGCCCGCCCGAGAGCCGGTCGACCCGTTCACCGGCCAGGTGGGCGACACCCGTGGCCTCCATCGCCGCGGTCACCGCGTCCTCGTCGGCCTGTGACCACTGACGCAGAAACCGCTGATGCGGATACCGGCCCCGTGAGACGAGTTCGGCCACCCTGATGTCCTCGGGCGGAATCGAGGTCTGGGGCAGCAGCCCCAGGATCTTGGCCACCTCTTTGGTCGAGTACTTCTCGATCGACTTGCCGTCCAGGACGACAGAGCCTGCGGTGGGTGCGAGCAGGCGCGACAACGCGCGCAGCAGCGTGGACTTGCCGCAGGCGTTCGGGCCGATGATCACCGTGAACCTGTTGTCGGGGATGTCGACGGTGAGGTTGCGGGCGATGGCCTTCTCGCCGTAACCGAGGGTGAGATCGGCGGCGCCGAGCCTGGTGGAGATAGCGGTCATTGTTCCTGTCTCATCTCGCGGTACAGAAGGTAACAGAGGTAGATTCCGCCGAGGCAGACCGTGACCACGCCGACCGGCAGTACTCGCGGTGAAAAAGCTCGTGCGGCAACGATATCGCTGACGATCAACAGCAGCGAGCCCAGCAGGGCGGTGACCGTCAGCGGGGTGCGTCCGCCGCCGACGAGCCGCCGGGCGATATGCGGGGCCGACAACGAGATGAACGCGATCGGGCCGGCCACCGCGGTGGCGGCGGCCGTCAGTGCCACGCCGAGGACCGGCAGACCGATCCGCGACAACCGCGAGTCGGCGCCGAGTGTCCGCCCGAACTCCGGGCCCAGCTCGAAGACGGGGTGCCGACGGGACAGTGCGCCCACCCCGACCATCAGGACGGCGATCACACACAGCGCGGGTGTGGTCATCTGCCAGGTGATGGTCTCCAATGTTCCGGCGCCCCACTGGGCCGCCGACATCGCCTCGGACAGTTCCGCCCGCAGGATCAGCCAATAGTTGACCGCCGCGAGCATGGAACTGATGGCCACACCGCAGATCACGAGGCGGAAACCGCCCACGCCCTGTTGAAAGGCGAGTGCGTAAACGACCGCGGCGGTGGCGATTCCGCCCACCAGTGCGCCGCCGGCGGTGGCCAGGTAGCCACCCGAGAACAGCAGGGTCACCACCAGTGCGCCGGTGTACGAACCGACACCGAAACCGATGATGTCCGGGCTGCCGAGCGGATTGCGCGTCAGCAGCTGGAAGATCGCACCGGAGAGGGCGAGTGCCGCACCGAACGCCAGTGCGGCCAGCACCCGGGGTGCCTGCCACTCGCGGATGGCGAGTTCGGCGGCCGGATCGCCGGTGCCCAGCAGGGCTTTGACAACCCCGACCGGGGAAACGGTGAGGTCGCCGGCCCCGAGCGCGACGATCGCCATGACGACGGTGGCCACCGCGGCGACGGTCCCGACGACCACCTCGCGGCGGTCCCATCGCCCGGACAGACCGCCGATGCGCCACCGGATCACCGGACGTCCGAAATCTATTGTGCCCGAATGCTGTACGTCGAAAGTGCGGCCTTGTTCGGCCTTGCGTGTCGATGTCATCGGGGTTCAGGCGTGGAAACCCGGTCGTTCACGGCCGGGAGGAAACGCCTTCCCCCTTCCTTACAGAAGGATACGGTAGTGTGTGAGCTATGGCGAAAACGGTGAAGCGGGCGTTCAAGTACCGCTTCTACCCGACTCGCGAACAGGGTGCGGAGCTGGGGCGCACGTTCGGGTGTGTCCGCCTGGTCTGGAACAAGGCCCTGGACGAGCGCACGAGGGTGTACGCCACCGAGAGCCGCAAGACGACCTACATTCAGTTGTCGGCCGCGCTGACCGGCTGGAAGAAGACCGACGACCTCGCGTTCTTGAACGAGGTGTCGAGCGTGCCGCTGCAACAATCGCTGCGGCACCAGCAGGCGGCGTTCTCGAACTTTTTCGCCAAACGTGCCCGCTACCCGAGGTTCAAATCCCGCAAAAAGTCGAAAGCATCGGCGGAGTACACGCGGTCGGCGTTCACCTGGCGCGGCGGTCAACTCACCCTGGCGAAGATGAAGACTCCGCTCGATATTCGCTGGTCTCGGGAACTGCCGGACGAGCCGTCCACCGTCACCGTGTCCAAGGATTCGGCGGGCCGCTGGTTCGTCTCCATCCTCACCGAGGACACCATCGAACCCGCACCGGCGACCGACAGCACGGTTGGTGTCGATGTCGGCCTGACGTCCCTGGCGGTGTTGTCGACCGGTGAGAAGGTCACCAATCCGCGCTACGAGCGCCGCGACCGGCGCAAGTTGGCGAAGGCTCAACGATCCCTGTCGCGCAAGGCTAGGGTGTCGAACAATCGGGAGAAGGCCCGCCGCAAGGTGGCTCGCGTCCATGCGCGGATCATTGACCGGCGCACCGACTTCCTGCATAAACTGTCCACGAGGCTGATCCGCGAGAACCAAGCGATCGCCATCGAGGACTTGACGGTACGCAACATGCTCGGCAACCACGCCCTGGCCCGAAGCATCTCGGACGCGAGTTGGCGGCAGTTGCGCACCATGCTCGAATACAAGGCCGACTGGTACGGCCGCGATCTGCTGCTTGTGGACCGCTGGTATCCGTCGACCCGCGTGTGCTCGGGCTGTGGAGCTTTGCACGAGAAGTTGCCGCTGAACGTCCGGGAGTGGGAGTGCCGATGCGGCGTTACCCACGACCGGGACGTGAACGCGGCCCGCAACATCCTCGCTGCCGGACTGGCAGAGAGGTAAAACGCCTGCGGAGGCAATGTAAGACCTCAAAGGAGTTCTCCTTTCGGGCGGTTGCCGATGAAACAGGAATCCCGTTCCTTCAGGGACGGGAGGAGTCAAGCGGTTCCTGACGACAGTCTGCGAACCAGAATCACGAGAATGGGTGCGCCGACGAAAGCCGTGACGATCCCAACCGGCACCTCGTCGGGCCGCACCAGAACCCTGCCGACCACATCGGACACCAGGACCAGCGCGGCGCCACCGAGCATCGAGAACGCCGTCAGCCACCAGCCGCCGACACCGGCGATCATGCGGACCGCGTGCGGGACCATCAGGCCGACGAACCCGATCGGGCCGGCCGCCGCCGTCGCCGCGCCGCACAACAGCACCACCGCGATGATGGTGAGGATGCGGACGCGCCGCACCGGGACGCCCATCGCCGTGGCCAGGTCGTCCCCCATCGAGATGGCGTCGAGGGGCCGGGCCAGTCCCATCGCGAGGATGCCGCCGACCACGATGAACGGCAGGACGGCCAGCAGGACGGAGTTGTTGCGGCCGACCAGCGAGCCGACCTCCCAGATGCGCAGCGCGTCGAAGGCGTCGGGATTGAGCAGTCCGATGCCGCGGACCGCGCCGGTGAGCACCGCGGTGACCGCGACCCCGGCCATCGTGACCCGGACCGGTGTCATCCGTCCGCGCCCCGCCGAACCGAGCCCGTAGACGATGGCCATCGCGACGACCGCACCGGCGAAGGCGAACCAGATGTACGACCACATGCTGGTCAGGCCCAGAAACCCGACAGCGATCGCCACCGCGAACGACGCCCCGGCGTTGACGCCCAGGATCTGCGGGTCGCCCAGCGGGTTGCGCATCAACCGTTGGATGAGAGAGCCGGCCATGCCCAGTGCGGCGCCCACGACGATCGCCAGCAGTGCCCGCGGGATGCGGTAGCCGACCACCACCTCCTGGTCGCGGTCGGCGCTGCCGGCATAGGAGAACAGCGCATCCCACACCTGGGTGGCCGACACCGGCCGGGCACCCACGAACAGGCTCAACCAGGCCAGCAGCACCACCACGAGGGCGAGCCCGAACCACCACAGGGCGTAGGTGGCACCGCTCCGGCGGTTGCCCCCGTACGCCGACACCACACCGAGGGCGTCCTCGCGGGCGGTGGACGGGGATTCCGGCGGCGCATCGCCGGGCACGGTCACGTCAGTCGGCATCGTAGGCCTTGGCGGCGACGACCTGCTCGACGAGGTCGTCGAGGGTCGCTGCGGTCACGAGCGCCTCGAAGTCCAGACCGTGGGCTCCCGACGCCCGCCAGGCGTCGAGCAGTGCCATCAGTTGCAGCGAGTCGATTCCGGTGTCGGCCAGGGCCATCGAACCGGACAGTGCCGCCGGGCTGATCCCGAGCTTGCCGGCCAGGTCCCCGCGCACGCGCTCGGCGGCGTCGCCGCCGGCCTCCGCTGTCCCGGCGGGCGGCGGTGCGCCCTGGTCGTCACGCTGCGCGTTCTTGCTGATCTTGCCCACCGCCGTCGTCGGAAACTCGTCGACGACCAGGATCCGGTCGGGCACCTTGAACGGGGTCAGGCCCTGTTCGCGCAGGTACGCGCGCATGCCGAACTCGTCGGGCATCGGCGTCCGGCCCGATTCGGCGGCGATCAGGTAGGCGACGATCCGCTCGCCGAGGCGGTCGTCGGCGACCCCGACGACCGACGCGTCGCGGACGGCCGGATGCGTCAGCAGCAGGTTCTCGACCTCCTCGGGGGCGATCTTCTCGCCCGCACGGTTGATCTGGTCCTTGTCACGCCCGACCACCTGCAGGTATCCGCGGTCATCGCGCACCACGATGTCGCCCGTGCAGTAGAAGCCGTCGGGGGTGAACGAGTCCGCCGCCTGCCCGCCCCAGTAGCCGCGGATGGTGTACGGCCCGCGGGTGCGCAGGCTGCCCGGGGTGCCGTCGAGAACCTCGTTTCCGTCGGCGTCGACGATACGGATCTCGTCGTCGGGGCTGATCGGCCTGCCCTGGGTGCAGACAATGGTGGTCGGGTCGTCATCGAGTCGGGTGTAGTTGACCAGGCCCTCGGCCATCCCGAACACCTGCTGCAGCGTGACACCGAATGCGCCGGGCACCTTCTCGGCGATACTGCGCGAGAGTTTGGCCCCGCCCACCTGCAGCACCTGCAGCGAGGAGATGTCGTGCTCGCCGCGCGCGGGGGAGTCGATCCACGCGGCGACCAGCGGCGGGACGGCCGACAGATGTGTGATGCGATGGGCTGCCACCGCGCCGAACACCGCGTGGGGATCGGGGGAGTCGACCATCACGATGGCCGAACCGGCGTGGATCGCGCCGAGGACCCCCGGTGAACTCATCGTGAAGTTGTGCGACACCGGCAGCACCACCCCGAACACCGAATCCGGATGCAACCCACAGATGTCGGCGCTTTCCCGGACCGAATACAGGTAGTCGTCGTGGGTGCGCGGGATCAGTTTGGGGGAGCCGGTGGTGCCGCCCGACAACTGGAGGAAGGCGAGCGCCTCTGGGCCGGGTGCCCGCCCCGTAGACGTCGCCGTACCCGTGCGCAGGGAATCGAGCGAGACGCCGACCCGGGGTTCGTCGCCGGAGCCGAGGACGGCGACGATCACCGTCGTGTCGGGGTGGGCGGACGCGATCGCGGCGGCGTTCTCGTCGAATCGGGTCGCGCCGAAGGCATCGACGGTGATGTAGGCCCGCGCCTGCGAGCGGGTGAGCAGGTCGTCGACATCGGCGGCCGAGTGTGAGGCGAGCGCGAACACGGGGACGAGTCCGGCGTCGAACAGCCCGAAGATCACCTCCAGGTATTCGCTGACGTTGGGCATCTGCACCACGACCCGGTCGCCGGTGTCCAGTCCGGCGGCGACGAGTCCGTGGGCCAATCCGCGTGCGCCGGCGAGGAGTTCTGCGTAGGTGAGCCGACGGCGGGAATCGATGACCGCCACGCGGTCACCATGGTCGGCCGCCGTCCTCTCGAGCAGGGCGGAGTGCGTTTGGCCGGTCCAATAGCCGGCGTCGCGGTAGCGCCGGACGAAGTCTGCGGGGTACTCGGTCACGCGATGAGAGTAGCCCACGAGTGTCGTAAACACTACCCAAACATTTCTGGGCGTCGCGTACACTACAGTTTGCCTGTGCGTTACCCCCGCAACACCGGTCCGTTGCCGGGGATCCGAATTCGACGTCCCGTCCCGATGCCCGCCGGACGTCACCCCACAGAAACGGTGGAGACAGTGCGAACACCCCGATCTCCCTACTGCCGATGACGGCCCGCATGCGATCGGGTCCCGTGCGATGAGCGAGGTCAACGACGCGATCATCCACATCGGCCCGAGGCTGGCCGTCGCGCTGGTCCTGCTCACCGCATTGGCCGCGTTCGTGAACCACCTCAGCGGCAGCCGGCTGGCCGCCGCCACCGTGCGCGCCGTCGCGCGGGCGATAGTGCAGCTGGGTGTGCTGGCACTGGTGGTGACCATCGTCATCGACGTGCTGTGGGCGTCGATCCTTTTCGTACTCGTCATGGCCGCGATCGCCTCTAGCACTTCGGCGGGCAGGGTCACCGAGGCGCACGCGGCGACGGGAAGCGCGACCGGACCGGGTGCGGCGGCGGGAAATGCCACCCGCACCGCGACGGCGGTTCGCCGTGAGGCGATGCGCACGACGATCCTGTGCGCCATCCCGGTCGGGCTGCCGACCCTGGTGATCGTGGCGCTGCTGGTCGCCACGGGTGTTCTGCCGATGACCGGACTGGCGATCATCCCGACGGCCGGGATCATGTTCGGGGCCGCGATGAACACCACCTCGCTCGCGGGCAAGCACTGCCTCGACAGCCTCGCCGAACGGTTCGGCGAGGTGGAGGCCGCGATGTCACTGGGCTTCCTCGTCCGCGAGGCGCGTCTGGAGATCTGCCGTCCCGCCGCGGCCACCGCGCTCATCCCCGCCCTCGACCAGACCCGGTCGGTCGGGCTGGTCACCATCCCCGGCTCGTTCGTCGGGATGGTGCTCGGCGGCGCGTCACCGGCGGCGGCCGCCGCCATGCAGTTGTTCGTGCTGATAGCGCTGCTCGCGGTCAGCGCGATCGCCGCGGCGCTGACCGCCGAGTTCGTCGCCCGCGGGCTGCTGGCGCGATCGGTGGTCGGCGGCTGAACCGCTTGCATGGCCCGCACCGCGGCCTGTTCGCGCAGAGCGATCACATCCGGCCGGCTTTTTGCGCCCTCGAACCTTGAGTGCTGGCACTCGCATGTATAGAGTGCTAGAGGGCACTGTGCGAAGCCGCGGCACCCGCGACGACGCGGCAATCGGAACAGGGCGCCACCCACGTACGTATCGGAACACCGATCACATACTCAGTACGAAAGTTGAGGACGCACATCGTGGCGAGCGTGAACATCAAGCCGCTTGAGGACAAGATCCTGGTGCAGGCAGTCGAGGCCGAGACGACCACCGCTTCGGGTCTGGTCATTCCGGACACCGCCAAGGAGAAGCCGCAAGAGGGCAAAGTCATCGCGGTCGGCCCCGGCCGCTGGGACGACGAGGGCGAGAACCGCATCCCGGTCGACGTCAAAGAGGGCGACACCGTCATCTACAGCAAGTACGGCGGCACCGAGATCAAGTACTCGGGTCAGGACTACCTGATCCTGTCGGCGCGCGACGTGCTGGCCGTGATCGGCTAGATCCCGTCGCAGCGGAGACCTCGCGGTCCCCGCGCCATCTGGCCATACCGCCCCGGCGCCCTCACCAGGGCCCGGGGCGGATGGCTTTCCGCACCCTCACCACAGCGGATCACCCAGAGCGGCCCTCACCAGATCACAGGGCCCGAACACCTCACAACCGAAAGCACCACATGGCCAAGCACATCGAATTCGACGACACCGCTCGCCGGGCACTCGAACGCGGCATCAACGCCCTCGCCGACACCGTCAAGGTCACTCTCGGACCCCGCGGTCGGCATGTCGTACTCGAGAAAGCCTTCGGCGGCCCGACCGTCACCAACGACGGCGTCACCATCGCCCGCGACATCGACCTGGACGACCCGGGCGAGAATCTCGGCGCCCAGCTTGTCAAGTCCGTTGCCACCAAGACCAACGACGTCGCCGGCGACGGCACCACCACCGCCACCGTCCTGGCCCAGGCCATCGTCACCGCGGGCCTGCGCAACGTGACCGCCGGCGCCAACCCCATCGCCCTCGGCATCGGGATCGGCAAGGCCGCCGACGCGATCAGCGCCGAACTGCTGCGCGTGGCAACCCCCGTCGACGGCGAAACCGCCATCGCCCAGGTCGCCACCGTGTCCTCGCGCGACGAGGAGGTCGGGACGATGGTCGGCAAAGCGATGTCCACCGTCGGGGCCGACGGTGTCGTCACCGTCGAAGAAGGTTCGGGACTGAACACCGAACTCGACATCACCGAGGGCGTCCAGTTCGACAAGGGCTATCTCTCGCCGTACTTCGTCACCGACCCCGACAACCAGGAGGCGATCCTCGACGACGCCCTGGTGCTGCTCTACCGCGACAAGATCAGCTCCCTGCCCGATTTCCTGCCGCTCCTGGAGAAGGTCGTCAACGCGGGCAAGTCGGTCCTGGTCGTCGCCGAGGACGTCGAAGGTGAGCCGCTGTCGACCCTCGTCGTCAACTCGATCCGTAAGACCATCCGCGCCGTCGCCGTCAAAGCGCCCTACTTCGGCGACCGTCGCAAGGCCTTCCTCGAAGACCTCGCCGTCGTCACCGGCGGCACCGTCATCTCCACCGACATCGGTGTCACCCTCGCCGATGCCGGCCTCGAACTGCTCGGTTCGGTCCGTCGCGCCGTCATCACCAAGGACAACACCACCCTGGTCGACGGCGCCGGCACGAGCGAGGAGATCGCGGCCCGCGTCGAACAGCTCAAGCGCGAGATCGAGAACAGCGACTCGGACTGGGACCGCGAGAAGCTGCAGGAGCGGCTCGCCAAGCTCGCCGGCGGCATCGCCGTGATCCGAGTCGGCGCGGCCACCGAAACCGCGCTCAAGGAGCGCAAGCACCGCGTCGAGGACGCCGTCGCGGCCGCCAAGGCAGCCGTGGAGGAAGGCATCATCCCCGGCGGTGGCTCGGCGATCGTGCAGGCGGCCAAGGTCCTCGACGGACTCGCCGACACCCTGCCCACCGACGAGGCGCTCGGCGTGCGGGTGGTTGCCACCGCATTGCGGGCGCCCCTGTACTGGATCGCCACCAATGCCGGACTCGACGGGGCCGTCGTCGTGGCCAAGGTCGCCGAGGCCGAGAGCGGCCACGGCTTCAACGCCGCCACCCTGACCTACGGCGACCTGCTCGCCGACGGCATCATCGATCCGGTCAAGGTCACCCGCTCGGCCGTCGTCAACGCTGCCTCCGTCGCACGTATGGTCCTCACCACCGAGACCGCCATCACCGACAAGCCGGCCGCCGACAGCGGTGCGCACGCTCACCACGGCCACGCGCACTGAGTTGGATTTGCGGTCAGATCAGGCTCCGCTTGCCCCGCGTCTTCCCTCCAACACGCGGGGCTCGCTCCGCTCGCTCGCGTGTTGTCAGTCCAGACGCGGGTCGCTGCGCCTGATCTGACCGCGCGGCCAATTATGTGGTCGTGGGTGGCATCGGCCCGTTGGGGTCGGGCTGTGACACGAAGAAGGGGCACCTGGTTGGGTGCCCCTTCTTCACTAAGGTCATTGTCAGGCGATGCGGCGGCCCACACCGCGCTTCATCAGGATGCTGCGTTCGGACTCGCTCAGTCCGCCCCAGATGCCGTAGGGCTCGGCCACCGCGAGAGCATGTTCGCGGCATTGCGCGATGACCGGGCAACGGTGACACATCTCCTTGGCGCGCCGTTCGCGCTGTGCGCGGGCCCGGCCGCGTTCACCGTCGGGGTGAAAGAACATCGACGAATCCACGCCTCTGCACAGACCATGCATCTGCCAATCCCAGATGTCAGCGTTGGGGCCGGGGAGGTGATTGGGCTGAGGCATGGCTGCATCTCCTTGTTCTCTCCGGCCGTTCTGGCCGGTGCATGAAAAAACACTAAATGTGTGAAAGAAACCGAGTCAATATGGCTTCGAATCGGACCGAAAGGCCCAAAGATTCCCCGTTTGTTAACGGAATGTTGTACGGTGCGCACCGGTGCACGGTGCACTGTGCGAGGGGTGGAACGCCACTATGACACCAGTGGTATTCATTGTTGCAGAACGTAATTCGTGGTCCGTCCGGTTCTACTCGCGGGTATCGGCGGTGCTTCGGGGAAAGTTTCCCACCGACGTCACGTAACCTCTATGACATAATCAGAACATGTGCCTGTCACTTTTGCCGCCCACAAACCCCGTGTTCGGCGGTGTTAAATTCATGCAAACTGTATCGGTGAGGGTGACTCATGACACTATTTCCGCTGCTCGCGGGTGGTTCGGTGGGTGAGATAGCCGCGGATGCCGATCGGAATCGGCAGGTGCTGCGCCACGAACGGTGGCACCGGGCGGTGGCACACGGTGCCGCGGGGCACGTCGCCCGCGCCGACACCGAACTGGAGATGCTCCGCGACGAGGCGACCAGGGCCGGCGACACGGCACTGGAATCGCTGTGCCTCAGTACCCGGGCCTCGCTGCTGCGGCAGGCGGGCCGCCACGATCGGGCGTTGGTATCCGATGCGCGCGCGCTGGCGGCGATCGGCCTGCCGGGGCCTGCCGGGGCCGCCGACGGCCGGTGGGCGTTCGCGGCCCGGATGGACGCCCTCGTCGGGCTCGCCGCCGACAATCTGGGGCGGTTCGCGTTCGGTGCCTCCGAACGCCTCCTGCGCCGGGCACGAAGCCTCATGGCCGCCGCGGCCCCCGACGCGGGCGACTGGGAGTGCGCTCTGCGGCCGATGCTCCGGTGCGAATGGGTCAGCGCCGAACTCGACCTGTACCGCGGGGAGCCCGCAGCGGCACGGATCCACGCGCAGGCGGGCCTGGACCTGCTGGCCGAGTTGCCCGCACAGCGCCATACCCGGCACCGGATGAAGACCGATCTGATCGCCGCCGCCGTCGATGCCGCCACCGGCGACGCCGCCGCCGCCGTCGAACGCGGGCAGGCCTGTCGGAGGGCTGCCGCCGACGCCGGGCTGCTGCCACTGCAGTGGGCCGCGACGGCGTTGCTCGGGTCCCTCGTGTCGGACCCGGGCGTTGCCGTCGAGTATCGGAGCCTGCACGCCGAACTGACACGACGCGGTATGTCATTCGGCCGGTGACCGGTACCTCGCTAAGGTGTTTTAGGTTCCCGGTGGGACGGCGTCGGGGTCTTCGGCGTCATGGCCACACGTGACGGAGATAACGGACAGGCAACGGCGCCGACGGAAATTGCTGGTAGTGACAGCTACGACTATGTAACACGGAGTTCGTAACAAGCGATGAGATTGACAGATAGTGAGTTGGACGATGCTGTCCGCGCCGCACGGCAGGGTGACCGTGCGGCACTCACGTCAGTTCTCGAGAGCGTGCAGGAACCGATCTTGCGCTATTGCCGAGGACGTCTGGGAGTCGGAGAACGGCACTTGTTCTCCGCTGATGATGTCGCGCAGGAGGCACTGATGGCAGTGATGACGGCGCTGCCCCGCTATCAAGAGCAGGGCAGGCCCTTCATGGCCTTCGTGTACGGGATCGCGTCGCACAAGGTCGCCGACGCCATGCGGGCGGTCGGCCGGGTGCGCTCGGATCCCGTCGAGGATGTACCGGAAAGACCCACCGGCGTCGCCGGGCCCGAACAACTGGCCCTCAACGCCGACGTCAGTCGGCAGATGCGTGAGCTGCTGGAACTGCTTCCTGAAAAGCAGCGGGAAATCCTGGTCCTGCGGCTCGTCGTAGGGCTGTCGGCGGAAGAAACCGCGACGGTCGTCGGGTCCACCGCGGTTGCGGTGCGTGTGGCGCAGCACCGTGCGCTGTCCCGGCTCAAGAAACTTATCGGTAAGGCAGGTGATCCGCGATGAACGACCACGAACGACAGTGGGACGAACAACACTCGGATTCGCAGGCCGACACCGAACGACTCGACTTCGTCGCCCTGCGTGCCGACGACCAGTTCCTCGACGCGCTCTCCCGTGACGCCCCCGTGCTCACCGGCGACGACGACGAGTACCGGCTCGCCGTCCTGCTGTCCGGGTGGCGTCGCGACAGCCTGTCCGCGCCGCCGCCGCCGCTGCCGTCGGTCGACGAGGTCGAACACGCCATCGCCGCGTCCGGGCAACCGCGTCGTGGCCGTCGCACAATGCGGCATTTGCGGGTTGTCTCCGGGGCCGCGGCCGTTGCGGTCGTCGCCGCCGCCGGCCTCATCGTCGTGGCCGAGGGAGCGCAACCCGGTGACGCGCTGTGGGGTGTCAAGTCGGTGGTCTTCGCCGAGCAGGCCCAGCAGACCAAGGCGATGGTCGAGGCCAAGAACAACCTCGAACAGGCGCAGTCGGCGGTGCAGACCGGTGACCTGTCATCGGCCAGCAGTCTGATCTCGAAGGCGTCGGAGAGTCTTAAACCGGTCAAGGACGAAGAGACCCGCCGCCGGATGAACGAATGGATCGAGCGGATCAAGGACGACAGCGCGGACAAGGCGACGGGCGCGAGCAGCAGCCGGTCCTCGCCGAAGCGGTCATCGACGACGTCCGCCGATGAAGACGCGGCCACGGACAACCCGGGAACCGACGACTCCATGGATCCGACGGGCGACGACGGCGGTCCCATCACGGTGACGACGCGCCCGTCGGACACGGTGGTGCTGGACGCGCCCACCTCCCGGCCGCCCTCGACCAGCAATCCCCCGGAGACCACCGTGGCACCCACCGCCACCAACGACGAGGTGACGACGGCGGCCCCCACAGCGGCCGACGACCCCGCCGACGACCCCGCCGACGACCGGACCGCGGTCGAGACCACGTCGCCGTCGAACTGACCCGGGTACGCGGTGCGGCAGCACGCCGGACCGGTACACGGGCAGAAGCCGACAATGCCGACACCGCGGACGGTGCCGACATTGCTGTTGTCTCGGCATTGCTGTTGTCGAAGGCCGGATATCCGGACGTCAGTGATCGGTGCCGGTGATGAAATGGCCGTGTGCGTCTGTGTAGCCGCGGCAGTAGTCCCACGTGACGTAGTCGTCGGGGCGAGGATCGACAGCGGGCTCGTGCGGGCGCACCGTACCATCCACCAACAGTTGAAGTAGATTGGCGCGCAACATCTCCCAATCGTGATAATGATCTTCACGACAGTCCTCGCACATTACCACCAGGCCGCGCACACCGCGTTGGGCCAGCAACGCCTCATACACCGCGAGATCGGCCAGATCCTCCTCGACGGCCATCCGCTCGCTCTCGTCGAGCGGGATGCCCGGTTCAATCGCGTCCAGGGCGGCCGACGGGTCGCTGGGATCGCCCGCGAACGGATCCGGGGGAAGGCCAGGGGGAAGGTGATCACGCACGTGCTCCACGGTAACCGATCAACCACCACATGTGGGACAACGTCGTCCGGGCGAATGCCGCTGTGCGGCGGGCCCGAGCGGGCGCTTGCTCCGGAGCGGGCCGTCGCGGTGGTGTATGTGGTGCGGTCAACACGATTCCTGGTTGGGCCGACGGTGCCGATAAGATGGAACGATGACGCACGTTCACACCGGTGGAGACGACCCCGGCAAGGTCGCGATGCTCGGTCTCACCTTCGACGACGTCCTGCTGTTGCCCTCGGCGTCGGATGTGATTCCCAGTGACGTCGACACGTCCTCGAGGGTCACCCGCAACATCACCCTCCGGGTACCGCTCGTCAGTTCGGCGATGGACACCGTCACCGAATCGCGCATGGCGATCGCCATGGCCCGGGCCGGCGGCATGGGTGTGCTGCACCGCAATCTGTCGATCGAGGCGCAGGCCTCACAGGTGGAGACCGTCAAACGGTCCGAGGCCGGGATGGTCACCGATCCGGTGACGTGCTCGCCCACCAACACCCTCGCCGAGGTCGACGCGATGTGCGCGCGTTACCGCATCTCCGGTCTGCCCGTGGTCGATGCCGTCGGCGAGCTCGTGGGCATCATCACCAACCGCGATATGCGCTTCGAGGTCGACCAGGACCGTCCGGTCTCCGAGGTGATGACCAAGGCCCCGCTGATCACCGCTCAGGAGGGTGTGTCCGCAGAGGCCGCACTCGGCCTGCTGCGCCGCAACAAGGTGGAGAAGCTGCCGATCGTCGACGGCAACGGCAAACTCACCGGTCTGATCACCGTCAAGGACTTCGTCAAGACCGAACAGCACCCGCTGGCCACCAAGGATTCCGACGGCAGGCTCCTCGTGGGTGCGGCCGTGGGCACCGGCGGTCCGCAATGGGAACGGGCGATGGCGCTCGCCGACGCCGGTGCCGACGTGATCATCGTCGATACCGCACATGCCCACAACAGGCTCGTCCTGGACATGGTGGCCAAATTGAAGGCCGAGGTGGGCGACCGCGTCGACGTCGTCGGCGGCAACGTCGCCACCCGCGAGGCCGCCCAGGCGCTCATCGAGGCCGGTGCCGACGCGGTCAAGGTCGGTATCGGACCGGGCTCCATCTGCACCACCCGGGTGGTCGCCGGTGTCGGCGCCCCGCAGATCACCGCGATCCTCGAAGCGGTCACCGTCTGCCACAAGGCCGGCGTACCGGTGATCGCCGACGGCGGTTTGCAGTACTCGGGCGACATCGCCAAGGCACTCGCCGCCGGAGCCTCGACCGCGATGGTCGGGTCGCTGCTCGCGGGCACCGCCGAGTCGCCCGGAGAGCTGATCCTGGTCAACGGAAAGCAGTTCAAGAGCTATCGCGGCATGGGCTCGCTCGGCGCCATGCAGGGCCGCGGCCAGGGCAAGTCGTACTCCAAGGACCGCTACTTCCAGGACGATGTCCTCAAGGAGGAGAAGCTCGTCCCCGAGGGCATCGAGGGCCGCGTCCCGTTCCGCGGGCCGCTCAGCCAGGTCGTGCACCAGCTGGTCGGCGGTCTGCGTGCGGCGATGGGCTACACCGGCTCGGCCACCATCACCGACCTGCAGCAGGCGCGGTTCGTGCAGATCACCGCGGCCGGGCTCAAAGAGTCCCATCCGCACGACATCACCCTCACCACAGAGGCGCCCAACTACTATTCACGCTGACCGGTACGTGCCCGAACCCACCGACTCACAACGGGTGCGCCACACGGCGACCCGGGCACTTCCCTGTGAGCACTCGTCACCAGCAGAAAGGCGCAACGGTGCGTGACCTTGTCGATATCGGAATGGGCCGCACGGCCCGGCGGACCTACGAACTCGACGACATCAGTGTCGTCCCGTCCCGCCGCACCCGGTCGTCCAAAGATGTGTCCACCGCCTGGCAGATCGACGCCTACCGGTTCGACGCCCCGATCCTGAGCCATCCCACCGATGCGCTCGTCTCGCCGGAGTCGGCGATCGAACTCGGCCGTCTGGGCGCGCTCGGCGTCATCAACGGCGAGGGACTGTGGGCGCGGCACCGCGACGTCGAGAGCAAGATCGGCGAGCTGATCGACGTGGCCGCCACTGACCCCGATCCGCGGGCAGCGGTGCGCCGCCTGCAGGAACTGCACCGTGCGCCGCTCGACCCCGAACTGCTCGGGCAGGCTGTGGCACGGATCCGCGAGGCCGGGGTGACCACCTCGGTGCGGGTCAGTCCGCAACACGCTCCCGAACTGACCCCGGCTCTGCTGGCCGCCGGAGTCGAACTGCTGGTGGTGCACGGCACCATCATCTCCGCCGAGCACGTCACCCGGACCGACCGCGCAACCGGCGAGAGCGGACCCCCGCTCAACCTCAAGACGTTCATCGCCGACCTCGACATCCCGGTCATCGCCGGCGGTGTGCACGACCACCGCACCGCACTGCACCTGATGCGCACCGGTGCTGCCGGTGTCATCGTCGGTTACGGTTCGACCGCCGGATCCACCACCACCGGTGAGGTTCTCGGCATCGGCGTGCCGATGGCCACCGCCATCGCCGATGCCGCCGCGGCCCGCCGCGACTATCTCGACGAAACCGGCGGACGGTACGTACACGTCATCGCCGACGGCGACATCCACACTTCCGGCGACCTCATCAAGGCCATCGCCTGCGGTGCCGACGCCGCTGTGCTCGGCACCCCGCTGGCCACCGCCGCGCAGGCTCCGGGCCGGGGCTGGTACTGGCCGTCGGCGGCCGCGCACCCCGACACCCCGCGCGGTTCGCTGTTGCAGGTTGCCACCGACGACGAGCGCCCCGACCTGGCGCAGGTCCTCAGTGGTCCGTCCGACGATCCGTACGGCGAGCTGAACTTCGTCGGCGCGCTCCGGCGCGCGATGGCCAAGGCCGGCTACTGCGACCTCAAGGAGTTCCAGAAGGTGGGTCTGTCCGCCCGTGCCTGACCTTGCTGGTTGAGGTGTGCGGAGCGCCGGCGCAAGCTCGCACCTCAACCAGTGGTGGGGTTTCGAGGCTCGCAGGCTCGCGCCTCAACCAGCGGTGGGGTTTCGAGGCTCGTAATCTCGCGACACCATGAACCGGCGGCCTCAGTCGAGGCCGCGGGCGGTGAGGGTGTCGGCGAATCCTTCGGCGGTGCGCAGCGCGGCGATCACAATGGGCGCCACCAGAATCCGTGGACCCGGCCGCAGGCCACGGGCCTTGCGGGCCTCGTCCACCTCACGTACCACCTCCACCATCAGCGGGATCGCACGGATGGTCAGGGCCAGTGCCATCGCCAGATGGTCGACCGGGAAACCGAAGCGCCGCAGCGGATTCATCGCCCGGGTCAGGGCGTCGAGAGTGTCGGTGGTGCGCGTTGTCAGCGTCACCACCGTGGCCAGGGCCATCGACGTCACCAGCACCCCGCAGACGATCACGGCCCGCTCCCAGCCGGTGAAAATGGTCTGAAACACGAAGATCAGCAGCAACATCCACAGCATTGGGCGCAGCTGCCGCCAGGCGGTGAGTGGCCCGACCCGGGCCAGCGCGTATACCGCGGCCACACATCCGGCGGCCACCGCCAGCGCGGTCATCGACCGCACCGTCAGCGAGATCGCCAGAATCGCCACCGCCAGCGTGAGCAGCTTGATACCTGGTGGCAACCGGTGCAGAACGGTGCTGCCCGGGCGGTACACGCCGAGCACGCTCACGTGGTCATCCGGGCACGGTAAAAGGCCAGGGCCGCGGCCGGGGTGTCGTCGGCGGCCACGCGGCCGTCGTCGATGACGATGACGCGGTCGAAGTCGCCGACGAACTCCAGATCGTGCGAGACCACGATCAGCTGCTCATCGAGCCCGGCGAAGGTACGCCGCAGCAGGGCGGCGTTGCGCAGGTCGAGCAGCGTGGTCGGCTCGTCCGCGACAATCACCCGTGGCTCGGTCACCAGGATCGAGGCGAGTGCGAGGAGTTGCTTCTGGCCGCCCGACAACCGGTTGGCCGGGTGGTCCAGGTGAGCGCCGAGCCCGAACCGGGTGAGCACGTCGGTGGCCTTGCGCGCCCGCTCGTCCTTGCTCAGGGATGTGCGCCGCAATGACAGCTCGATGTCCTCGCGCACCGTCGGCATGATGATCTGCCGGTCGGGGTCGGAGAAGATGAACCCGACGTCGCGTCGCACCTGCCGCTTGTTCTTGGCCACGTCGAGCCCGTTGACGGTGACGGTGCCGGTATCCGGGAGCACCAGGGCGTTGAGCATCCGGGCGAGCGTGGACTTGCCACTACCGTTGGCGCCGACGATCCCGATCCGGCGCTCGCCCAGGGTCAGACTGACATCCCGGAGAACGGGGCGGCCGTCGTAGCCGTGCGAAACGTGGTCGAACGTGATCACGGCAGACCCGATCAAGCCCCGCGCAGTACGGTGGCCGGGCCCAGCGGCCGGATCAGTCCGGGCCAGCCGCGGTGCACCTGCGCGGCGACCAGCGCGGCCACCACAGCCTTACCGATGTCGCCGGCGATGAACGAGGTGTTGGCGCTGAGCGCGGCGTCGAACGTCATGCCCTTGATCACCATGCCGACGATGCCGCAGGTGTAGATCACCAGCAGGCCGCCGACGATGTTGAACACGATGCCCAGCCACCAGCGGTACCTGGGCATCATCAGCGCGGTCAGCAGCCCGATGATGAGCGCGGCGGGCAGGAATCCGATGAAGAAGCCGCCGGTCACCGACGTGAGCGAGGTCCAGCCGTTGCGTCCGCCGGCCAGGATCGGCAGGCCGACGAGCGCCAGCACCGCGAAGATCGCCACCGCCAGGGTGCCCTTCTTGGGGCCCAGGACCGCACCCGCGAGCATCACGCCGAGCGATTGCAGGGTGATGGGCACACCGCTGGAAAGGTTGATGGTGCCGGGCAGGCCGAGCGCCGCGATCAGCGCGGCGAAAACGGCGGACTGCGTGAGGTCGGTGACGGTGAGGAAGGGAGCCCGTGCGGGGACGCTGGTTGTTTCATCCATGACGATCTCGGAGTATCCCACGCCGCAGGACACCTGGAAACGTGATGTCTGCCTCGGAGCCGGGGGCGGACCCGTAGCCCGCGCCACGCGGCGCGGCCGGCGATTTCCCGCGATGTCGGGCACGCTTATAGACTTGCGCGGGTGACCGGCTCATCCGATACCACCGATACCCGTCCCGTCCTGGTCGTCGACTTCGGTGCCCAGTACGCGCAGCTCATCGCCCGGCGGGTGCGTGAGGCGCGTATCTACTCCGAGGTCATCGCCCACGATGCGTCACCGGCCGAGTTCGAGGCCAAGAACCCGGCGGCCATCGTGCTCTCGGGCGGGCCCGCGTCGGTGTACGCCGATGACGCCCCCGGCCTCGACCCGGCGGTCCTGGACCTGGGTGTACCGGTGTTCGGCATCTGCTACGGCTTTCAATCGATGGCCACAGCACTCGGCGGTACCGTCGCCAACACCGGCGGCCGCGAGTTCGGGCGCACGCCGTTCGCCCCGGCCGGCGGCGTACTGCACGCGGGCCTCGACGGTGAGCAGCCGGTGTGGATGAGCCACAACGATGCCGTGCAGGAGGCGCCCGAGGGCTTCACGGTCACCGGCTCGACTCCCGGCGCACCGGTCGCATCGTTCGAGAACATCGAGCGCCGGATGGCCGGGGTGCAGTACCACCCCGAGGTGTTGCACACGCCGCACGGCCAGCAGGTGCTGACCCGATTCCTGTACGAGATCGCGGGTCTGCAACCCACCTGGACCGCCGCGAACATCGCCGAGAGTCTCATCGAGGACGTACGTGCGCAGGTGGGCGATGGGCTGGCGATCTGCGGCCTGTCCGGTGGGGTCGACTCGGCGGTGGCGGCCGCGCTCGTGCAGCGGGCCATCGGCGACAAGCTGACCTGTGTGTTCGTCGACCACGGGCTGTTGCGTGAAGGTGAGCGCGAGCAGGTGCAGCAGGACTTCGTCGCCGCCACCGGCGCGCGTCTGGTGACCGTTGACGCCGAGGCAACCTTTCTCGGTGAACTGGCCGGGGTCAGCGACCCGGAGGCCAAACGCAAGATCATCGGCCGCGAGTTCATCCGCTCCTTCGAGGGTGCGGTCACCGAGGTGCTCGGTGACCGCGCCGCACAGGGCGAGAAGGTCGACTTCCTGGTGCAGGGCACCCTGTACCCGGATGTCGTCGAATCCGGCGGCGGCAGCGGCACCGCCAACATCAAGAGCCACCACAATGTGGGCGGCCTGCCCGACGATCTCGAATTCAGCCTTGTCGAGCCGCTGCGCCTACTGTTCAAGGACGAGGTGCGCGCGGTGGGACGCGAGCTCGGCCTGCCCGAGGAGATCGTTGCGCGCCAACCGTTCCCGGGTCCGGGCCTGGCGATCCGCATCGTCGGCGAGGTGACCGCCGAACGGCTCGCGATCCTGCGTCGCGCCGACGCCATCGCCCGCGAAGAACTCACCCGCGCCGGCCTCGACGGCCAGATCTGGCAGTGCCCGGTCGTGCTCCTGGCCGACGTGCGCAGCGTCGGTGTGCAGGGCGACGGCCGTACCTACGGCCACCCGATCGTGCTGCGGCCGGTCTCGAGCGAGGACGCCATGACCGCCGACTGGACGCGCGTGCCCTACGACGTCCTCGAAACCATCTCCACCCGCATCACCAATGAGGTCCCCGACGTCAACCGGGTCGTTCTCGACGTCACCAGCAAGCCGCCGGGCACCATCGAGTGGGAGTGACAACACGGCGGCGGTGATCACCGTCCCGGTGTCCGGAACGTGGCCGCACCCCGGTGTTCCGTCGTCGCTAGCGTCGGGTGAACTTTCCAGTTCCACCTGACGCGGCGGGAGACCCGAGTTGAGTGCACCGACGATGCCCACGAGCGTTGATGAGATCACGCCCGAGTGGATGTCGGGGATACTCGCCGACATCCATCCCGGGGCGATCGTCGACGAGGTGTCGGTGGTGTTGCGCGACGACGGCACAAACCGGCGGGCCCGGCTGGCGCTCACATATCGTGCCGGCACGGGTCCGGCAACGGTTTTCGTCAAATCGGTGGACCCCGATCATCGGGTGCTGCTGACGATGACCAGCGGACTGTTCCACGAACCGCGACTGTTCGCGGCCGACGTGCCGCTGCCGGTGGATCATCCGGCCGTGTACTCGGCGCTGTTCGACGAGGTCGGTGAGGACTTCCTGCTCGTCATGGAGGACATCGTCGCACGCGGCGCCGACCCACGAAACTCCTTGCGGCCGTTGACCCCCGGCCAGGCGGCCGCCGGGGTACGGGCGCTGGGCCGGCTGCACAGCCGGTATTGGGGTGCGCGCCTTGATGTTCCGGAGCTGTCCTGGCTCGAACCGTTCGTCGCGTTCGACGGCCTGCAATACGCGCCGCTGCCGTCGGCGCTGGAGAAGCTGGACGACACGACTCCGCGGTCGGTGCTGTCGATGACCATCGGGCAACTCGTCGACGAGGTGTGGAAACCGTACATCGGCACCCTCACCACCACGACCCAGACGCTGCTGCACGGTGACGCGCACATCGGCAACACCTACGTCACCCCCGAGGGCGACGTGGGTCTGCTCGACTGGCAGATGGTGCGTCGCGGTAACTGGTCACTCGACGTCGGATACTTTCTGCAGGGATCGATCACCGTCGAGGACCGTCGCACCCACGAACGCGCACTACTCGTCGAATACCGCTCCGCCCTGGAGCTTCCGGCGTCCGAACTGCCATCGGACGACGAGATCTGGCTGCGGTACCGGGCATCGGTGGCCCACGGTCTGGCCACCTGGCTGGCCACGGCGAGTGCCGACGGCGGCCTGTGGCAGCGCCCGGAGATCGCGCTCGCGCTGGCCCAGCGATACGCCGTCGCCTACGGCGACCTCAACACCGCCGGTGCGATCGCCGACATCTCCGACTGATTCCCGCTATGGCCCACCAGGTTTCGAGGCTCATCGCCTAGCGGCTCTTCGCACCTCAACCAGCGGCGGGGTGGTGTTGTCGTGCGGCTGTTCGTGCTTCAATCGGCGGTGGGGTGGTGTTTCGGGTCTCGGGCGCGGCGACGGCGGCGCAGTCGGGTGGCGAGGTTGGCGGCGCCTTCGCGCATGGCGGCACCGACTCCGTGGTCGTGGTCGTGTTCGTGATCGTCGTACTCTTTGAGGTCGCGGTCGTGGTTGGCGGACTTGGCGTAGCCGTTCTCCGACAGGCCGCGGCGCCAGTAGCCGATCACCAGCATCGACTTGCGGTCCACCCCGCGGGCCCGCAGATCCTTGCGAATCGCGATCACCTGCGCCGACTCTGCCGACACCCAGGCGAATGTATTGGGTTTGAGTTCATGGGCTTTCACGGCGTCGATGAGCAGGGTGGTGGTGCCGCCGGGCGCACCCTCCCGTGACAGCCACACCACGTCGACGCCGCCGGGTTTGGTGAGTTCGAACCGCCCGGAGTCGTCGGCGATCTCGATGTAGGCGGTGCCGGTGGCGTCGGCGGGCAGATTGTCCAGGATGTCACCGATTCCGGGTAGTCCTGTTTCGTCGCCGGCGATCAGGTAGTGGTCGCCGTGGCCGATGTGCCGTCCACCGCCGCCCGCGATACCCAGGGTGGTGCCGGGCTTGGCGCGTTCGGCCCATGCCGACGCGATGCCCTCATCGCCGTGCAGTACGAAATCGATACTCAGGGTGTTGTTCTCGGCGCTGTGGCGCCGCACCGTGTACGTGCGGACCCGGGCGTGCAGCTCGGGTCGTGAGCGCAGGACGGTCTCCACCCGGCTGGTCGGGTCGTCGAGTTCGGGGACGTCGTAGGTGCCGTCGGGGTGCGGCAGGAAGATCTTGATGTTGGGGAACTGGCCGGTGGCGATGTATTGGCCTACGGCATCGCCCGAGAAGGTGAATCGCCGCATATGCGGTGACAGATCCTCGACGGTGTCAACGGTGAACAGCAATGCCATGGTGTCGTACTCTCTTGTCGCCGGTGCTGGTTCTCAGGCGAAATCGTCGGCGAATTCATCGATCTCGTCTTGGGTGAGGTCGTCGATCAGTGAGTCGGACGGGGTGATCCCGCCCAATTCGCCGATCGTGTCGGGTGCGGTCAGCGCGGCCAGGATCGCGGACCATTCGGCGACGATCCGTTGTGCGCGTTCCCGGCTGATCAGTGTTCGGACGAAGGAGATCTCGGCCCGCAGCCGCAACTCGTCGCCGACCGCGACGGCCACCGCGTTGATTTCCAGCGGATGCGATACCGGCATCGAGTCGTCGCGCACCACGATGATCGGTGTATCCGGCCAGACCGCCGAGAACGGCCCGGTGCCCTCGCCGGTGGTGAGCCTGCCGAGATAGTTGAACAGGACGCCGCTCGGTCGTTGTGGTTCGGCGCCCGGTGCGAGTTCGGTCAGCAGACCGTACTCGAGGCCGCCGAACACGGGTGCGGCCAGCCGTTCCTTGACCTGCTTGATGAGGGTGTCGGCCGCCTGCGCCGCCGCCACGCCGTCGGCGCGGATGTCGACCGGCACGGGCCAGAAGGCGGTGAACCAGCCGACGGTTCGCGACAGGTCGACGCCGTCGACCAGCGTCTCGTCGCGGCCGTGGCCTTCCAGGTCGATAAACAATCGGCGGCTGCCGGGGCGATCATCGGGGTACACCCGGGCGATCGCCAGTGCCAGCGTCGCGAGCAGAACCTCGGTGG
Source organism: Gordonia pseudamarae (assembly GCF_025273675.1). NCBI lineage: Bacteria > Bacillati > Actinomycetota > Actinomycetes > Mycobacteriales > Gordoniaceae > Gordonia > Gordonia pseudamarae. The sequence continues at coordinate 1,588,759 of NZ_CP045809.1, forward strand.
GACCGGTCCGGTACAGGTCGGGGATCGCGGAGATGGCCTCCCGCGCGGGCAGATCAACCTCGAACCGGTCGACGGCGGACGCCACATCCACCGCGGCGTCCAGCGGGCGTGCTGATACCGCGATGTCGTCGGGACCGGGTGCGGCCGGGGGATGCTCCCACAGCCCGGCACCGGCGGCGATATCGGTGTCGGCGGCCCGGGCGACCAGTCCGCGTGACCATTCGCGGAACGACGTCGTGGGTGCGGGGAGCCGCGCCGCGCCGGCCCGGGACACCGAGTCGAACGCCTGCCGCAGGTCCTCGCTCAGCACCCGCCAGGACACGCCGTCGATCACCAGATGGTGAACGATCAGCACGAACGCGTCGGTGACGCCTTCGGCGGTGGCCCCGTCCCCGATGGGCAGATCGCGGATCAGCAGGCCCCGGCTCATGAGGCCGGTGCGTGGGCGCAGCAGTCCGGCGGCCTCGGTGATCCGTTGTTCGGCCCAGGTCCGGGCGGCCGCGACGCCGAGTCCGGCGGGGATGCTGACGTCCTGCACCGAGGTGTCGGCGTCGTCGGCGGGTGAGCGGTCGACGACGAGTCCGGCGTCGGTGAGCCGCGCGCGCAACATCGGATGGGCCCGGCGTACCGCGTCGAGGGTGTCGGACAGATCGGCGGGGGAGGCGCCCGGCGGTATCCGGTAGGCACGTATCTGTGCGAATCTGTCGAGCGGACCGCCGCCGCGCAGCACTCGATGCATCAGCGGTGTCAACGCGATCTCGCCGACGGCCTGGGCCGGGTCGGCGGTCACGGTGGCCGCCGACGACCGATCGGCCGCGTCGGCCAGCGCCTGTGCCGTGCGCAACTCGAAGACCTGGCGCGGGGTCACCACGATACCGAATTCGCGTGCCCGCGAGGTCAACTGGATGGAGATGATGCTGTCACCACCGAGCGAGAAGAAGTCCTCGTCGGGTGCCACCGACGGCAGCTCCAGGATGTCGGCGATCAGTCCGGACAGGATCGCGACCGGTGAATCGCCCGTCACCGGTTGCGCGGCGACGGGTTGACCGTGCCACGGGTCGGGCAGCGCCCGCCGATCGGTCTTTCCCGCCGGGCTCAGCGGGATCGTGTCGATCGGCACGAACGCGGACGGGACGATGTACGACGGCGCGATCCGGGCGATGTTCTCACGCAGCGCGGCGAAATCGTCGGTGGCCGTACCCGTCAGGTAGGCGACGAGCCGCGCCGGTGATCCCTCGGAGGACCGCACATCGGCGACCACCGCGCCGACCGGGAGGCCGAGTGTGCGGGCGGCCGCGGTGACCGCGGATTCCACCTCGCCGAGTTCGACGCGGTAGCCGCGCACCTTCACCTGATCGTCGGCACGGCCCAGATAGTCGAGTTGACCGAAAGTGTTCCAGCGCACCAGGTCGCCCGTCCGGTACAGGCGCTCACCGGTGACGAACGGGCTGGCCACGAACCGCTGCGCGGTCAGGTCCGGACGCCGGTGGTAGGCGCGCGCCAACTGTTGTCCGCCGATGTACAGCTCGCCTTCGTCGCCGGCGGCGACCGGCCGCAGGTGCCGATCGAGGATATGCAGGTCCGCACCCAGAGAAGGCACCCCGATCGACGGTCGGGGCGTGTCGGCGACCGTGGCGAAGGTGATCTCGACGGTCGTCTCGGTGGGGCCGTACAGGTTGAACACCGTGACCGCCGGGTTCTGGTGCAGCTCGGTCCACAACGACGGCGAGAAGGCCTCCCCGCCCGTCGACAGCCACCGCGGAATATGTTGGCCGAATGATGGATTCACCAGACCGGCGCGCACATACTCGGCCTGCAGGGCGGGGACCGCGTCGACATAGTCGATACGGTGTCCGCGGATGAAGTCGATGACCACGTCCGGGTCGGTGACATCGGCCCGGTCGATCAGGTGCAGGTGGTGCCCGAAACACATCCACGCCAACGGCACCACCGCCGAGTCGAACGAGAAGGTGTGGGTGCTCAGGATCCGGATCTTCTCGTCCGGCATCGTGAAAAACCGGTGCGAGCCGAGGAGGGTGCAGATGCTGCGGTGCGGGATCACCACACCTTTGGGCAGACCGGTCGATCCGGAGGTGTAGATGACGTAGGCGGTGCTCTCGGGGTGTGGATAGTCCTGCGGCAGAACTATTTCTGTGTTGTCGGGAGCATCGGTGGAGGCGAGGTCGATGAGTGTGGCGCCGGCGGGAAGATACCGGCCGGCGAGTTCACGCGTCGACTCGGTGACCAGTACCACCCGCGCCCGGCAGTCCTCGAGCAGATAGGTGACCCGGTCGGCGGGATATCGGGGGTCAATCGGGACGAACGCTCCGTGGGCCCGCCACACCGCAAGGATCGCGGCCACGGTGGCCGCCGACGAGTCGGCGAGGATCGCCACCGGATCGTCGGCGCGTACTCCGGCGGCGCGCAGCGTACGGGCCAGCACCTCGGTGCGGGCCGACAACTCGGCGAACGTCCAGGTAGCGTCCGGGGCGAGGATCGCGATCGCGTCCGGGTCGGCGGCGACCGTCGCGTCGAATGTCTCGATCATCGACACGCCACCCGGATTGGGACCGCCCCGGCCGAGCCGGGCGACGTGCTCGGTCTCGGCGTCGGTGAGCAGCGCCAGTGTCGCGAGCTTCCTGTCGGCGGACGCGGGGTCGGTGAAGGCGACCAGGAACCGGGCGATGTCATCGGACAACCGTGACAGCGCCCGGTCGTCGTAGAGGCCCGCGTCGGCATCGATGAGCAGGCCCAGTTCACCATCGCCGGTGGGTGCGATGGTCACCGAGAAGTCCTGCACCGGGCCACGTTCGATGGAGTGCTGGGCGGCGTCGCGGCCGTCGAAACGCACCGACGGGGCGAACGGCTTGGCGTTGACGACGGTCCCGGCGAATCGGCTGAACCCGCCGGTGAGTGTCGGGCCGGTGCCGTGTCCGGTCCCGTCCTCACCGCCGACAGGTCTGCCCCGGTACCGCTGGTGGCGGCTCAGTTCACGGATCACCGATTCGGTGCCGGCGATGATCTCGGCGACGGTGTCGGCTGGACGGGTGGTCACCCGCAGCGGCACCAGGTTCACCGAGACGGTGGGGACCCGCGCCGACGGCGAGCCGAGCCGGTTCATCAACAGGAATCCGAGGCTGATCTCGTCCTCGCCACGCACCCGGGCCAGATATCCGGCCACACCGGCGGTGACGGCAATCGTCCAACTCCCGGGAATCCGCGGCAGCGTGGTGCGGATGGTGCGGACGGCGTCGGCCTGCCCGGACAAGCCCGTTTCGGGTGCGCCGTCTAGCCGTTCGGACCAGAATGCGGCATCGCTGCGGTAGGCATCGGAGGCGAGGTAGTTCAGGTCGCCGTCGACGACCTTGGCGATCGGATCCAGCGGGGCCGCGGTGTCCTGGGTACCGGCCAGCAGGTGCGCGTAGATCGCCGCGCCCCGGTTGAACACCAGGGACAGGCCGTAGGCGTCGATCAGTGCGTGATGCACCGCCAGCACCCAGAATGTGCGTCCGGGAGCGGAGATGACCCAGTGGTGCACACCCGGTTCGACACTCAGATCATGCGGCCGGCCGGTCCACCGGCGCATCTGTTCGGTGATCACCGGCCACGGGTCGTCGGCGTCGGTGCGGACGACGGTGGGCGGAGCCGGGTCGAAGTCGCCGGGCAGCTGTCGCCAGCCGTCGCCGGACGCAACCAGGCGCGTGGTCAGCGCGTCGGACTCGGACACCGCCAGGTGCGCGGCGCGCACAAGCGATTCGACATCGATGTCGCCGGGGATCTCGATGGCGTCGCACACGTTGAAGGTGGCGTTGTCCGGGGCCAGAGTCTGGCCGAACCAGAGTCCGGCCTGTGCGCAGGTGAGGGCGATGGGCTCGGTCATGCCTTCGGCTCCAGGAATGCTGCCAGATGCGGTCCCCAGCTGCGCACCGCATCGGGATTGAGCATCTGGGGATGCGAATACTCCACGCTCACATGCTGTGTCACATTCAGCATGCCCGCCCAGGTGTTGTACGAGAACGGCGGATCGGCCTCGACGTAGAGCACCGGGGTGTCCAGGGGTTCGGCGGGAGGGTGTAGTTGCCGCATCACCGTCAGGGCCCACATGTTCGATGCCACGATGGATGCGATGTAGTCGGCGCCGAGTCCGGCGAACACCGAGTCGCTGCCGCGCACCACCTCGACCGCCTGCTCCACGGTCAGATCGGCGGCCAGCTCCGGTGGTACCGGCACGTCGATCGCGGCCAGGGCCGCCGCCGCGGGTGCGATCGTGTCGACGTACTCGAAGTATTCGGCGGGGGAGCGGGCGAACGAGTCGACCAGTACCAGGGATTCGACCCGCCGGCCGCGTTCGGCCAGTGCCGCCGCGACCGCCGTGCTGATCGAACCGCCGAACGACCAGCCCAGCAGTGTCACCGCGTCGCCGTCGCCGTCCCCGGCGACGGCCCGGTCGATCTGTTCGGCGAAATACCGTGCCGTGGCACCCAGGTCGGCGGCCACCTCGATGTGCGCGATGGGTGGCGATTGCACGGCGTACACGCCTCGCGAGTCGGGGATGTGTGCCAGCAACTGGCCGTAGCGCCAACCCAGACCGGTACCCGGCGGCAGGACGAACACGGGGGTGTCGGCGGCGTGCGCGGGTCGGCGGCGGAAGGTGATCACCGGAACCCGTAGATGCGAGCCGGTATCCGAGTCGCCGCCGAGCACCGCGGCCATGCCGGCGATCGTCGGATTGGTGAACACGTCGGCCACCTTGAGCTCTACCCCGAGTCTGCTGCGCACCGCGTCGGCGAACGTCATCAGCTGCAGTGAATGCGCACCCAGATCGAACAGGTTGGTGTCCGGGTCCACCTCGTCGACGCCGAAGACGCCCGCGGCGATCTCGGCGAGCACCCGCTCCAGCATCGACCCGGACCGCCCGCCACCACCGGCGGCGGTGACCGGTTGGGGAAGCGCGGACACATCGCGTTTGCCGTTGACGTTGACCGGTATCTCGCCGATCTCGGTGATCGTGGAGGGCACCATGTAGGCGGGAAGCCGCTCGGCGAGCCGACGCCGGATCTGCGGAATCGGCGGCAGATGTCCGTCGGACACCACATACGCGGCCAGTGTGGTTGTGGAGGAGGGTGTTCCGGCGCCATCGGTGCGGGCCACCACCGCGGCGTGCAACACTCCGTCGACGGCGGCCAGCGCGGCCTCCACCTCGGCCGGCTCCACCCGATAGCCGCGGACCTTGATCTGGAAGTCGGTGCGCCCGAGGTAGTCCAGCAGGCCGTCGCCGCGCAGGCGCATCAGATCACCCGTCCGGTACAGCCTTTCGCCGGGATTGTGCGGGTGGGCGACGAAACTCGCCGCGGTCAGCTCGGGGCGGCCGCAGTAACCGCGGGCCAGGCCGTCGCCGTCGACGTACAACTCGCCCGGCACGCCCGGCGGTACCGGCCTCAGCCACGGGTCGAGCAGATGTCCGACGGTGTTGCTGATGGGTCTGCCCACCGTGGGCGTCGCCGAATCCCCGGTGCCGCCACCGAGGGTGTTGATGGTGTATTCGGTGGGCCCGTACAGGTTGTAGCCCTCGGTACCGTCGGCCTCGCGCAGAGCGTCCCACACCCCGGTGCCCACGGCCTCGCCGCCGAGCAGTATCAGTGCCGGACGGTGCGAACCCGCCGTGTCGCCGGTGTTCTCGCCGTTGAGCAGGCCCGCCGAGATCAGGTACTCGGCGTAGGTGGGGGTCACGTTGATGACATCGATGCTGTGCGCGTCGCAGTAGGCCACCAGATCACGCGGGTCGCGGCGCAACTCCTCGTCGCATATGTGCACCGTATGGCCGTAGGTGAGCCAGAGCAGTTCCTCCCATGACATGTCGAAGGCGAACGACACGGTGTGCGCGATGTGCAGGCGGTCGAACCGGGAACGGGCGACCGCGGGCCGGAAGATCTCGTCGAGGTGGTTGACGTACATGTTGGTCAGGCCGCGATAGCCGGTGACCACGCCCTTGGGTCTGCCGGTGGACCCCGAGGTGTAGATGACATACGCGGGATGGTCGAGCCGGCCGGAGCGATCGCGTGCGAATCCACCGAGTTCGTTGTCCGACAGCGCTTCCGGCGAGAGTTTGGCAAGTCGTTCGCGCACCTGCGTCGAACGCAGGTCGATCGGCCGCACCCCGGTGTCGCCGAAAATCACCCGATCGGTCTCGGCGCCGGTGCCGGCGGTGAGGGCCAGCACCGGACGGGCGTCGGCCACCAACTCGTGCAGGCGTTCGGCCGGATGTACCAGCTCCAGCGGCAGATAGGCGGCGCCGGTACGCAGTACCGCGAACAGCGCCACCACCATCTCGATGGACCGTTCGATACCGAGGGCCACCACGGTCTCCGGTGCGGCGCCGTCGGCCAGCAGCAATCGGGCCAGCCTGTTGATCTCGGCGTCGAGTTCGCCGAACGTCAGCGACTGATCGCCGAAGATCAGGGCGGTGGCCTCGGCGTTGTCGGCGGCCGTGGCCGCCAACAGCTCCGACACCGACAGGTCCGGAACGTCCAGGGTGCGCCCGATCAGCGGCTGCTGCGCCGCCGCGATCGGCAACCGCGCCAGCGGGGTATCGAGCACCGGTCCGGGGGAGGCGAGTGCGGCCAGCAGGGTGAGCAGGTCGGCCGACAGGCCCTCGGCGGTCTCGTCGTCGATGATGTCCGAGCGGGTTTCGACCTTCACCGTCAGCTCGTCGCCGGGGGTGATCACCACGGTCAGGGCGAAGTGGGTGTGATCGTCGCTGGTGTGTCCCACCACCCCGTGTTCGGCGCCCAGCGCCGCGTCGGCGATGAAGTTCTGCAACACCAGCAGACTGTCGAACAGAACGGGTGCGGCGGCCTGCGCCTGGATCTCGCCGAGGCTGAGCCAGTCGTGCCCGAGCACGCCCAGCGCGGCGGATTGCTGTGCGCCGAGCAGATCGGCGACGGTCGCGTCGGGCCGCAGTCGGGCCCGCACCGGAACGGTGTTGAGGAACATGCCGATCGCGGTGTCGGCGCCCTCGACCTCGGGCGGGCGGCCCGCGATGGTCTGACCGATCGCCACATCGGTGCGGCCGGTCCACCGGCCCACCACCAGCAGCAGTGCCGTCGAGAGCACCGTGTTGAGGGTGACACCGGCGGCACGGGCCAGCGCGGGCAGTGCCGCCGATTGCCCGGCGCTCAGGGTGTGGTTGTGGATCCGGGTGCGGCCCCGGACAATCGGGTCGGCCTCGGGAACCAGTACCGACGGTTCGTCGTAGCCGTCGAGATAGTCGGCCCACGCGGCGGCGGCCGTCGCACGGTCTCGTTCACCCAGCCATCGCAGATACCGGGCGAACACCGCCGATTCGATTGGTGCGGGCGAGCGGAGCGACGGGGGATGTGCGGGCGAGCGGTCGAGCTCACCGGCGTAGTGGGCGAGCAACCCGCCGATGAACGGACCGTTGGACCAGCCGTCCCAGACCAGGAACCGGCGCGACACCGCGAGCCGGTCGCCGTCCGGTCGCCGGATCAGCGTGACCCGCCACAGCGGCGGCGCGGTCAGGTCGAATGTGTGCGCGCGGTCGGCCCCGATCACCGTGTTGTAGGCGTCGTCGAGTGCGGTGTCGCGCAATTCACGAAGATCGGCGATCTCCAGCGGGACGGGCAGGCGGTCGACGATATACTGGACCGGTCCGGGCATCCCGTCGTGGGTGAAACCGCCGCGCAACGCCGGGTGATCGGCCATCAGTGCCGCGAGTGCGTGCCGGAGCCTGTCGGGGTCGAGCGCGCGATCGAAGTCGAGCACGAATTGGGCGTTGTAGATATCGAGATCCTCGGACACCACCGACTGGAAGTACAGGCCTTCCTGGAGCGGTGACAGCGCCCAGATCGCCTCGATGGGGCCCGGCGCGAGCTGCCGCAGCCGGGTGCGCGCGGCGTCGGAGAGTTCGACGCCCACGATGTTGTCCGGCGACGGACCGACCTGGTTGGCGGGGTCGGCGGCGGCGGCGGCCACCGACTCGGCGGCGCGTGCCCAGGCCCGGACCAGCGCGGCCGGTTCCACGAATCCGTCGCCGGTCGGCAGCGGTGAGTGGACGGTCAGCACGAATCCGTCGTCGGTGAGCCGGACCAGCGCACCGGTGGCCGGATCCTGGCCGCGCATCACCCGCAGGCCACGCTCATCGCGCACCCGGATCGGCCAGCGGGATCCGGCGTCGGCGAGCACGGCGGACGCCTGTGGGTGCAGATGGCGCAGCAGCGCGAAGTCGAGGCCATTGTCGGGCTGCCGATTCAGGCCGGTACGGGCGGTACGGAGGGCGGCGGACGGATCGGTGGTCACCGGCACGGCGATGGGGGCGGCGAAACCGAACGGGGCAGCACTGCCGATGACGGGTTGCCGATAACCGGCGCGTCCGGCGCGGTCGAGGTCGACGATCACACGTGAGCCCCGAGTGCCTGCCGTGGAGGCGACCTCCGACAGGGCCAGCGACAGTGCCGCGAAAGCGGTGCCGCTCACATCCAGACCCGCCGCAGCGGTGGCCGCGGGGTCCGCGAGGGCCGTCGCGGTGGCCCGGTCACCGTCGTCGGAGGGCCCGGTGGCGGGCGCCTGCCGGGTGAGTTCGAGCCAGCTGTCGAGTTGTTCGACGCAGCCGGCCGAGTTGGCGCGGTCGGCGGCCCACGTCACCGCATCGGCAGGTGTGGGTGCGGTGGGAAGGTCGATGGTGGCGCCGGCCGCGATGGCCGACCAACAGGTGTCGAGGTCCCGGCGCAGGATCTGCAGGCCGTGGGCGTCGGCGATCAGCGGGTGCGCGGCCAGCAGCAGCGTTCCGGGTCGGCGGCGTGTGCCCGGTATCCAGGCGGCGGCGAAACCGCCTGCGGTGTCCGGTAATCCGCCGGCGGCCGCGTCGGGCACGGTTGCCGGATCGAGGATCGTCAGGGCGTCCGCGGCATCGGCCGGGACGTACTCCCACAGACCCGGAGCCCAGCGCTCGGCGCGCAGCGACAGCTCAGGGTGCGCGCCGACGAGGGCCGTCAGCACCGCCCGGACCTGTGCGGCCTCGGTGCCGGCGGGTGTGTCCACCGCGATGACGGTCGCGGGATAGGTATCGGGGTCCGGTTCCACATCGGATGCGGTGTCGAAAGATCCGGTGCTGAAGGATTCGGCGTCGTTGGCGGCGATCCACTCCTCGGCGCCGGGCAGAGTTCCGGCCGGTGCCTCGGCCGCGGACCCGTCCGGTTGCCCGGCCGCTGCGGGCAACGCGGGACCGATCACCTGCTCCGGATCGTTGACGAGGCCGCGTACGTAGTCGGCCAGCTCGTCGGCAATACGGATCATCTCGGCCATGTGGGTGCCGGGTCCGTGCAGGTTGAGCCGGATCTTGCGGGCGGGGACGTCGACCTCGAAGAAGACGTCGATGTCGCCGGTCGGACCCGACGACAGGATCTCCAGGGTCGCCTCCAGCCCGACCCGGGTGAACGGACGGGTGCTCAACGGCAGCACATTGGCACCGACGCCGAACAGTGCCTTAGGGTTGCCCGCATCTCGCAGCGCCCGGCCGAGATCCTCACCGCGAAAACGGCTGTGCGGAGCCACCTTACCCAGTAGCTCATCGATGTCGCCGGCCGCCTGCCGCCAGGTGGCGCCCGACCGTAACCGGACCCGCACCGGCAGCACCGTGGCGAAAGTGCCCAGATGCGTCCGCAGTTCGGGTGTGGTGCGGGCCGCCATCGGCATGGCCAGCATCAGATCGCTCTGGCCGGTCCGCCGATGCAGAAATCCGGCGAGTGCCGCGAACAGCATGCCCGCCGTCCGCACCCCGAGCGTGCGGGCCAGCGCGTAGAGCCGGTCGTACTCCTCGTCGGTGAGCCCGACTGAGAGTATATCGGCCCGGCGGGGCGTCGGATCGAGATCGGTGAGCAGCCGCGGCGGTGGCGGCGCGTCGGCGACGTGCGCGACCCAGAAGTCCCGGTCCTGCGCGAACTGTTCGGAGTTGCGGTAGTCGTCGTCGAGATCGACCAGGCTGCCCAGCGACCACTGCGTACCGGACTCGTCGGCGCCGGCGTACTTCTGCCCCCGGCGCATCGCGTCGTAGCGAGCGAGTCCGGATGCGAGTACGAAACCCACCGCGGTGCCGTCCAGGATGAGATGGTGTGCCGACAGGAACGCCAGGTTGTACTCGTCCTCCACCCGGATCAGGGCGATGCGGAACAGCAGTTCGCCGCCCTCGCCGCGCTCACCGGCGACGTCGTAGGGTCGTTCGAGCTCGGCCGAGATCCATTCGCGTGCCTCGGCATACGGGTTCGGCCGGTCACGCAGGTCGAGGATGTCGCATTCGGGGACGGTGTCGGTCGGTTCTTGCACCACCTCACCGCCGTCGGCCACCCGGAAGCGCACCCGGACGGCTTGCGATTCGCCGATCGCCACCCGCATCGACTCCTGCAGGACGTCGAAGTCGACGGGACCCCGGGCGTGCGCGACGAGGACCGTCGAGTAGGCGGTCGCGTCATCGGTGAGCCGCTGACCCACCCAGATCTCGCGCTGGGCGGCGGTCAGCGGCCGCGCACCCGCCCGGGGCGCGCCCGCCGGGGACGTCGCGTCTTCGGATGGGGCGGCGGCGGTGAAGGTGGCGTCGGTCATTACTGGGCGGGCTTAGCGGCCTTCACGGCGGACGTGATGGCCTCGACCTGCATATCGGCCGCGGTGATCGTGTACGCGTACGGTGCCGGGTACGGGAACAGGTTGCCCGCCTTGACCGCCGGCAGGTTCTTGAACGTGGTCTTGTCGAGCAGTTCCTGCGTGCGTTTGGTGGGCTTGCCGTCGAAATCGGCCTCGTAAAAGATCACGTTGGCCGGTTCGAGCTTGCTGGTCAGCTCCAGCGAGACGGCCTGGTTGTAGCGTTCGGGATTGGGGTCGGCGCCCGAGAAGTAGGTGAGACCGGCTTTGGTGAGGCGCTCGTAGGTCAGCGCCTTGGACGTGGCGATCTGGAACGAGCCCGGCACCGCCGAACCTTCGACGTAGGCGACCTCGCCGAGCGTGGAGATGGCTTCCTTGTTGTCGATGCCGACCTGCTCCAGGTCGGTGTCCAGACGCTTGAGGTCGGCGGTGACCTTGTCGCCGCAGCCCACCGCGTCGGCGACCTTGGGGTAGTTGCGCCACACGTCGGCCGGTTCCTTGATGTCGAAGGCGGCGACCGGTACCTGCTCCTTGAGCTTGTCGACGGCCAGGGTCTCCACGACGTCCTGCCGGATCGAGGTGACCACCAGATCGGGCTTGAGTGAGAGGGCCTTCTCCGCGCTCAGGCCGTCGGCGATGGACCCGACCGTCGGCAGATCCTTGACCTTGTCCAGTTCGGCCTGCGAGGCGTTCTGCTGGTAGTCGTCGAGCAGACCCGCCAGCGGGACCCCGAGGTCGATGAGCTGGTTGCCGACCAGCCAGCCGGCGACGATCCGCTGCGGATGCGCCGGAACCTCCACGTCACCGAAATGCGTGTCGCTGATGGTGCGCGTGCCCGACTCCGAGCCGGTCGAGCAGCCCGCGGCGCTGGTGGACACACTGCTCTCGTCCGACGACTCGTCGCTGCCGCAGCCGGCCGCGACGAGGGTCACGGCAGCGGTGAGCGCGACGACGGCGCTGCGCGCGCGGCGGCCTCGCCGAGGTCCTCGGTCGGTTGCGGGCCGGGCGGCGACCGCTACGTGTGTCAAGGCCATCGGAAAGCTCCTCTGTGTTCGCGGACGGGAGTGTTCGCGGACGGATTGTTCACTGACGGGGTTGCCGGTGGTGTCAAAGGCGGACACCGCGGACCCAGGTTAGGGTAACCTACACACTATTGGGCTGCTGACGTGCCCCGCGCCCGGCACGTGCGCGCACGGCCTGTTCGACGGCACCGACCAGCACTTCTATGTCGGTCGGTGTGAAAACCCGGGCAGAACAGGTCACCTCGACGACGAGTCGACCCCGATCGTCCCGGTCACGCTCGACGCGCGCGTCCACGGTGATCGCGTAGTCGGCGCCCAGGTCGTCGGCGGGGCGGGTTCTGGTCCACGCCGATTCGGGCGCCGGTTGCCACCGCCCCCCGCCGCTCAGCACCATGATGCCCAGGTAGTTGACCAGGACCTGCGCCCTGGGGGCGCGGGCCAGGGCCCGGGCGGTGCGCGCGTTGCAGTGCCGAAGCAGTCCGTAGGAATGGCCGGGACGTCCGAGTTCGTCGGCGATCGGCCCAGCAGGATCGGACGCAGCAGGATCAGACGCAGCAGGATCGTCCCCGGCGGGGTCGAACAGTACGGGAGTCACCGTGGTGAGCCACCCCACCGTCCGCGACAGGTCGAGGTCGCCCAGGTCGCGGCCGTGTCGTTCGACGTCGATCAGTACCGGTCCGGCGGTATGTCCGGCACCGGTGCGCCAGGCGGTGATCGCGGACCCGCTGTCGGCGATCACCGCGGCGGTCACGGACTCGGCCGACAGGTACCGGCGGGTGTGTTCCTCATCGAGTGTGATGGCTGTGGTGATCAGATCGGCCTGCACTCCGAAGTCCCGGGCGTCGGTGATCGGCACCGACCGGGCCAGCAGGGTGCGCCAGCGGGTGAGCTCGGCCATGGTCGACGGCGCCGCCGCCAGCTCGGACATCGCATCGGCATATCTCGAGTACGGCACAGCCGGCGACGGGAGGGCCGGTGGTTTGTCCGCGGCGTCGACATCGGCGGCGACGGCATCGGCGGCGTCGGCGAGGTCGTCGAGCAGAATGCGCCAGGACACCGCGTCGACGGCGAGATGGTGGATCACCAGCACCAGTCTGACGTGCTCTCCATCGGCGAAAACGGCTGCGGCCGTGATGGTTCCATGTGTGGTGGGATCGAGCCGGGCATGGGTGTCGGCGGCGATCCGGGCGAATGCCTCCGGCGTCGGATCGGTGATCTGATGAACCGTGAGAATGTCTGTGGTATCAAATGATTGGACTGCGACAGGCTGAACGGACCACACTCCCGGCACGGTGCTGGTGACCCGCAACCGCAGCGCCTCGTGGCGGGCGATGACGGCGTCGAGCGCCCGCCGGATGTCGTCGGCCGTCACCGTCGCGGGGACGGCGACGGTGATCGACTGGGCCAGCGACTGCCAGCGGCCCGGCCGGCCCGCGAGTTGCGCGACGATCGGGGTCAGCGGCAGCGGCGACGTGCGTTCGGGTACGTCGTCGGAGGCCGTCTTGGTGTCGCGGCGGACCACCGCGGCCAGCGCGGCCACGGTGCGCTGCTCGAACAACTCCCGCACATCCACCAGCAGGCCGCGCCGGCGTAACCGGTTGACCACGGTGATCGCGACGATGCTGTCGCCGCCGAGGGCGAAGAAGTCGTCACCGGACCCGACGGCGTCACCGTCGAGATGCAGGACGTCGGCGAACACCCCGGCGATCTCGGCGGCCATCGGGTCCTCGACCGCACCGCCGAGGCCGGCGATGAGCGGATCGGGCAGCCGGCGGGCGTCGAGCTTGCCGTTCGCGGTGACCGGCAACGCATCGAGCAGGGTCAGGGTGGCCGGTACCAGATGAGCCGGCAGCAGCTCGGCGATGTCGGCCAGAATCTGTTCCGGCGCAATTGTTTGCGTATTCGGGTCTTGTGTATCGCAGGTTTGTGTATCGCCGGGCTGTGCGGCGGACGGTACGCCGTAGGCGACGAGTGCGGTGCGGCCGTCGACGGTGGTGTGGCCCACCACGACTGCCTGTGCCAGGTGGCCGGTGGACAGCAGTGCCCGTTCGATCTCTCCGGGTTCGACGCGCTGCCCACGCAGTTTCAGCTGCCCGTCACTGCGGCCCGCGTACTCCAGTACGCCGTCGGCGGTCCACCGCGCGACGTCGCCGGTCCGGTACATGCGGTCTCCGGCCGACCCGAACGGGCAGGCGAGGAAACGCGTCGAGGTCAGTCCGGCGCGGCGGGCGTAGCCGCGGGCCAACTGCCGGCCCGACAGGTACAGCTCACCCCATGCGCCGATCGGAAGTTCGTCCAGCGTCCGGCCCAGGACGTGCAACCCGGTGTTCCACACGGGCGCGCCGATCGGCACGATCGTACCGGTGGTCTCGGTGACGTCGATCTCGGTGACGTCCACGGCCGCTTCGGTGGGGCCGTACAGATTGTGCAGGCGCACCTGTGCGAACCGCTGCGCGACGCCGTCGCGCAGCGGTGCGGTCAGCGCCTCACCTGAACACAGTATCCGGCGCAGGTCGGGCAGATCCGGCAGTTCTCCGGTCGCTTCGCCCGCCCCCGCGGTGGTGTCGGCGAGGAACGCCCGCAACAGCGACGGCACGAAGTGCACGGTCGTGATCCGGTGCCGGCGCAACGCCTCGGCGATCGCGGCGGGCTCACGGTGCGCGCCGGGCGCGGCCATCACGATGGTGGCGCCGCAGATCAACGGCCAGAACAACTCCCATACCGACACATCGAAACCGATCGGTGTCTTGTGTAGCACCCGCTCACCCGGCCGCAGGCCGAATCGGGCCTGCATCCACAACAACCGGTTGACGATCGCGGGGTGCTCGACCACCACGGCCTTGGGGTTGCCGGTCGATCCGGAGGTGTAGATCAGGTACGCGCCGCGTGCGACGGGCAGTGAGCCGGGCGGCGGGGTCTTGTCGGGGCCGTCGGTGACGGGGGTACCGGTGGCATCGACCCGCACGATCGGAGCGTCGGCGGCGGCGAAGGTGTCGTCGTCGGTGACGATCGCGGCCGGCCGGGCATCGCCGAGAATGAACTCCCGGCGCGCCGGTGGATGGTCGCGGTCGAGCGGAAGGTAGGCGGCACCCGCCCGCATGATCGCCAGCACGCTCACCGACAGCGCGACCCCGCGCGGCAGATCCACGCCCACCACGTCGTCGGTTCCCACCCCCGAACCGGCCAGCCTTCTGGCGAGATTGTCTGCGGCCCTGAGTAGTTCGGAGTAGGTCAGGGTTGTGTCGTCGTCGATGACGGCCGGTGTCCCGGGATGGGCGTGTGCCGCCCGGACGATCAGGATCGGCAGGTCGGCATCGGTGGGCACGTCGGCGGCGGTGTCGTTGAAGCCGATCAGCGCCGCCCGGTCCGGGTCGGTCAGCAGCGGCAGCCGCGACAGTCTGGTTCCGGGGTCGGCCACCATCGCGGTCAGCACCCGCGTCAGCGCGGCGGCGATCCGTTGGACGGTGGCTTCGTCGAACAGGTCGCGGGCAAACTCGATCCTTCCTGAGAGGGGTTGTCCGGGACCATTTTCCAGGAATTCTACGGTGAGATCGAACTTGGCGGTGGTGGCTTGCGCCGGCAGCAACCGGGCGGGAATCCCGGCGAAATCGGGCGTGCTGATGGGGCTTCGGTACTGCACCAGCGTCTGGAACAGAGGGCTGCGCGCCACATCGCGGGCCGGATCTACGGCGTCGACGACCTCCTGGAAGGGCAACAGCTGATGCTCCAATGCCGTCAGATCGACCTGCCTGACCTGTTCGAGCAGGTCGGCGACGGTCGGATCGCCGTTCAGCCGGGTACGTAGCACGACGGTGTTCGTGAACATGCCGATCACCGATCGGGTGGCCGGATCCTCGCGCCCGGCGACCGGGGTGCCCAGCGCGATGTCGTCGCCGCCGGTCAGTCGCGACCACAGTGCCGCCACCGCGGCATGGACCACCATGAAGCCGGTCACGCCCAGGGTACGGGTCAACCGGGCCAGCGCATCGGTGGTGGGCGCGTCGATCGTGAACTCCACGGTCCCACCGGAATCGGAGCCGAATGCCGGGCGGGGCCGGTCGTAGGGAAGCGGGAGTTCGTCGGGCAGACCATCCAGTTCGCGGCGCCAGTGATCACGTTCGTGCTGACGCAGCGGAATGCCCGACGAGTCGGTGGCATCCAACAGGCGCTCCTGACGCAGCGCGGCGTCGGCGTACTGGAGCGCAGGGGCCGGCGGCGGCGCCCCGTCACCGAGCACGCGCTCGTACTCCGCGGCGAGTTCGCCGAACACCAGCGGCGTCGACCACTCGTCGCCGGCGATGTGGTGCATGACGATCTGCACCGTCGACCTGTGATCGCCGGTGTGGGCGATATCGAGGCGGAAGGGTGATTCGGCCGCCAGATCGAATCTCTTGTTCCGGGAACGTTCCAGGGCGGCAACGTATTCGGGTCCGTCGTGCTCGGTGACCGAGGCGCCGGTGCCGACCGGCAGGATCTGCTGGAACAGGTTTCCGTCGTCGTCGGCGACGAGCCGGGTGCGCAGCGATTCGTGCCGGTCCACCAAGGTCTGCGCCGCGGACCGCAGCGCGGCCGGATCGAGGGGGCCGTCGAGTTCGACGACGAACGCCAGATTGTAGGCCGAGCCGACCGCATCGTTCCCCTGCTCTGCCTGTCCGTGCCCTGTCTGTCCCTGCCCTGTGTGCGGCGAGTCCCGCCGCAACCGGTCGAGCGCCCACAGCCGGCGCTGGGCGGAGGTGGCGGGCAGCGGGTCCGGGCGTGGCAGGTCGGCGACATCGGGCTCGTCCGGCTCGCCGGTATACTCGTCGACCCAGGCCGCCAGCGTGGCGACGGTCGGATGATCGAACACCGTGCGCACGGTGGCGGGCGTCTCGAGCTCGAGGGCGATCCGGTGCGCCAGACGGGTGGCCAGCAACGAATGACCACCGCTGACGAAGAAATTCAGCTCCGCGTCGACCTCGGTGCGACCGAGCAGATCGCCGAACAGGGCGGCGATCGAGGTTTCGGTGCCGGGGGCGAGTGGGCGGACGCCGTGTCCGGTGGCCGGACCGGCGGGATCAGGCAGCGACCGGCGGTCGACCTTGCCGTTGGGCAGTGTCGGCAGCTGATCGAGGGTGCGGACGGCGGGCACCTGGTAGTCGGGCAGCCGTTCGGCGACGGCGGCGCGGACCGCGATCGGATCGGCGTCACCGGTGACGTACGCCCACAGCGTCAGCGACCCGGTGCTGTCGGGCCGGGCGACCACGACGGCATCGTCGACACCCGGCTGGGCGCGCAGCGCGGCCTCCACCCCGACGGTCTCCACACGATGGCCGCGGATTTTCACCTGACCGTCGGCGCGGCCGTGGAACTCCAGATTGCCGTCGCCGTCCCAGCATCCGGTGTCGCCTGTGCGGAACAACCTGCCGTCGCCGTCGGGGGCGGCGACGAATCGTTCGGCGGTCAGGGCGGGCCGGCGCAGATAGCCGCGCGCGACCTGGGCCGAGCGCACATAGATCTCGCCGACCACGCCCACCGGTGCCGGTCGCAGCGCATCGTCGAGTACGAGGATCTCGGTACCCGGGACCGGTCGGCCGATGGGAACCGGGTCGGCGGTCTCGGGGTCGGCGACGGCGAAGGTGACGTCGCCGACCACCTCGGAGGAACCGTACGAGTTCACGATCGTGGTCCCCGGTGCGAGCTCGCGCAGGCGTGCGGCCACCTCGCTGTGCAGTGTTTCCCCGGACAGGATCCACCGGGTGATCCCGCGGCACGCGGCCGGTGCCGACTCGGCGAGTTCGGCGGCGAGTGAACCGACGGCGGTGACCTGCGTGACCGCGTGCTCGGTGATGAGTGCGGCCTGCGCGATCGGGTCGAGCCGTTCATCGTCGGTGGCCACGATCATCGGCGCGCGTGCGGTGACCGCACCGAGCAGTTCGGTCAGGCCGTCGATGAACGACAGCGAACTCTTGACCAGTCGCACATCGGGGCCGGCCGGCGGCCACTGTTCGCGGGCCCACGCCAGCCGGGCCGCGAGACCCGCGCGGGTCCCGGCCACCGCTTTGGGGGTACCGGTCGAACCCGACGTGTACAGCAGGTAGGCGAGATTGTCCGGCCGGGCAGTGCGCTCGCCGGCCGGGCGCCGGGTGACCGGGTTTCCCGGTGCCGCGTCGCCGACGACGAGCAGTGACAGACCGTCGGTGCCGGGGACCGGGGTACGCCCGTCCACGACGACCAGATCCGGCCGGGCATCGCCCAGGACGAACGTGATGAAGTCCGTGGGGTAGTCGAGCGCGACCGGCAGGATCGCCGCACCCGACCGCAGGATCGCCAGGACGGCGGTCACCGTGTCGGTCCGGCGCGCGAGTGCGAGCGCGACGATCGACTCGGGTCCGATCCCGGCGTCCGCCAGGCGCTGTGTCAGCGCCCGTACCCGCGCATCGAGCTCGGTCCAGGTGATCGAATCACCCGCCGCGATCACCGCGACCTCGTCACCGGGCGCGACGGAGAGCAGATCGTCGAGCGACGGCGCGGCCAGTGCGGCGCCGGTGCCGAGCGCGCGAACCCGTGCGGCCTCCCGCTCGTCGAGCACCGGCAGCCCGGCGACCGGGGTCGACGGCGCGTCGGCCAGCGCGGTCAGCACGGCGACCAGCGTCCGGGCCAGCCGGTCACGACGGGCGACGGACACCGCCTCGGGCAGATAGTGCAGCCGGATCTGCATCGTCGGGTGGGGGATCACCTGGAGCGTGAGTGGATAGTGCGTGGAATCCTGCGGTTCGATCGTGGTGATCGCGAGTCCGGCCGCGGTCATCGTCTCGCCCAGCGTTCCCGCGCTGAGCGGGTGGTTCTCGAACACCAGCAGGGTGTCGAACATCTCGCCCAGACCCACCGCCCCGGCGATCGCCGGCAGGCCGACCCACTGATCGTCCATCACCGCGGTCTGCGCGGCACCGACCCGCCGGACCACGTCGGTGAGCTGGTCCCACGGGTGGGCCTCGACCCGTACCGGGACAGCGCCGAGCGTCATGCCGACGATCGATTCGGCGCCGTCGAAATCGGGGCTGCGGCCGGACACGGTGATACCGAACAGGACGTCACCGCGCCCGGTGTCGAGCCCGAGGGTCAGGCCCCACGCGGTCTGCACCAGCGCCGCGGTCGTGGTGCCCTCGGCGCGGGCGCGTGCCGTCAGGCGGTCGGTCAGATCACCGAGATCGTCGATGCGCAGTTCGGCCGGCCGCGAACCCAACGTCGCGGCGGTGTCCGGCGCCAGCAGGGTGGCCGAGGGTGTCGCGCCCAGCACCTGCCGCCAGCGATTGAGTGCGGCACCGGTGTCGCGGTCGTTCAGCCAGGCCAGGAAGTCGCGGTAGGAGCGCACCGGCGGCAGATCCCCGGTGTCGCCACCCGCGGCGTACGCGGCGAAGATATCGCGCACCAGCAGCGGCGACGACCAGCCGTCGAGGATGAGGTGATGATTGGTGATCAGCACCCGCCAGGACCGGGGGGCTATCCGGGCCAGGGTCAGGCGCAGCAGGGGCGGGGTGCCCGGATCGAATCGGTTGTCGCGGTCGCGATCACGCAGCTCATGCCACCGGCGTAGCGCGTCGGTCTCGGACATGTCGGTCAGATCGTATTCGGCCCAGCCGATTTCGGCGCCGTCGAGCACCAGCGCCACCGGCATTCCGTTCTTGCGCCGGCGGAACGCGGTGCGCAGGTTGGGGTGACGTTCGAGCACGGCCTGTGCGCTGCGATGCAGCAGTCGCGGATCGAGATCGCCGTCAATACCGAGGTCCGCCTGCACCGTGTACGGGTCGGGCCCCGAATCCGACAGGGTCGACGCGTAGAGCAGTCCCTCCTGCAGCGGGGTGAGCGGCATGATCTCGGCGATCTTCATCAGAACTCTTCCTCACATACTCTTGGCCGGACACACTCGGTGTCCGGCCAAGAAAATGGTGTCACGACGGTATACAGCGGCCTACCTGGGCCAGGTTCGGCGGCTGTTGGACCAGGTCACCGACTGCAATACCTGTGCGGTGCTCAGCCCGTGCCGTTGATCCGGATAGGTCCGGTAGGTGACGTCGACGCCGTTGGCGCGCAGCTGTGAGACGAACTGTTCGCTCAGCGGTGTGAACGAGACCACGTCGAGATAGCCCTGCTGGATCAGGATCGGCGCGCCGTAGCCGGAGGTGGGTACCCGGGCGTACTGACGCAGCGCGGGCAACAGTGGGCCGTCGGTAAGCGGTTTGGACACCAGGCGCCCGACGGTCAGCCCCTTGGTCGCCGGACCGGACTCGGCGTAGCACAGCCGTTCGGCGTCCTTGACCACCTTGCGTCCGGTCGGTGTCAGGTAGGCGTCCACGTCGATATCGGGTCTGGCCACCTTGAGGCCGGCCAGTACATACGAGAAGTATGTGACGTAGTCGGGAATGACGACGTTCGGGAACCCGGGCCGGATCGCGGCGAAATAGTCGGCGAGGCCGGTCGGCACGGAATGCGCGATCGTGGCGGCGTTCTTCAGCTCGGGAGCATAGGATCCGGCGAGATGGTTCGACCACAACGAGGCGTGTCCGCCCTGCGAACCGCCGTAGCTGACAAAGGCATTGGAGATCGGTGTGCCGACATACCGGGTGACGACGGTCCGGGCGGCCCGCACCATGTCGAGGGTGTTCTTGCCGGCGACCGGTCCGTCGAGATAGGCGTGCACACCCGGCCCGCCGATTCCCTGGTACTCGGTCGCGGCGATCACGTAGTTGTCGCGCAGCCACTGGCCGAGCCACTTGTCGCGGCTGCCGCGCGGATCCTTGCCGAGGGTGTCGGTGATCCTGCAGTCGTCCCCGAGCCCCATCGTCGAGTGGTCCCACGCCATGATGCGCCAGCCGCCCGGGCCGGGGTTTTTCTTGGGGACCGAGACGCTGCCCTTGACCTCGACGAGGTTGCCGTGGGAGTCTGCGGACAGGTAGGTGACATCAAAAACCCTTGCTGCACTGGCCATTCGGGCTTCAGGCCGGTCGGTTATCTCGGTGCTGCGGACCACATCGCCGGGCTTTCCGGCGGGCGCGGCCTGCGCCGGCGCCGTTGTGCGGATCCCCGGCGGTGTCCAGGAGTCGATGGTCGGGATCGACATGACGGTCAGGATCGACATGGTGGTCAGGATTCGACGTACCCGCGAGCTTCTCCGCATCCGCAACCTCCGACCCTCCGACTTCGCGCAACCGACTTCGCTCAATGATGTGCAGGCTAACCTTGCTTGCCACAGGGTAGGGTAGCAGAGGTCTTAGGTTGACCTAACTTCTGGTTTGCCGTGTTCACGACCGAACATGCCGCACACCGCGCGGGAGGCTATCGGCGGGGCGTCGCCTTGCGTGCCCCGGTGGCGATGAGGGCGACCCCGAGAATCAGGCACGCGCCCACCGCGATCTTGCCGATCGTCGCGGCGTCGTCGATCGCCGGAGTCCCCGTCAGCACCCAGCCGGCGATCGCGATCGCGCACAGACCGATGAGCACATATCCGGGGGCTCTGTGGCCCGCCCGTTCGGTCATCTCGCCGGTTCCGCCGCCGGACCCGCTGGCGGTGGCGGGGTAATCGCCGGTCATCGTGCTACCTCCACATCTCCGAGATTCACCGCGGCGTCGATGCTCAGGACGGGACCGCCGGGTCGGCTGTCGCCCTTCGACAGGCCGTCGGGACAGTGGGTGTCGCCGACATTCGCCGAGCAGGTGACATCGATCGCCATGTCCGACGGAACCGTGATGTCGATCTCGCCGATACCGCCGCGAATGCTCACGCTGCGGTCCTCGGTGAGCGTCACGCCGGTCAGATCCAGCGTCCCGCTGCCCATGGTGAACGAGTACTCCGGCCGGATGTCGTGTTCACTCTGCGGTGTCCAGACCCGCTCACCGACCCCGCCGCCGGGCAGCCGCTGCCACTGCATGTCGGCGGCGGCGGCGAGCAGCAGACCGGCGCCGAGGATCACCGCGACGGTGGCCAGGCCGGTCGCATGCCCGCCGGCGGGCCGTCGGCGCAGCGCCGAACCCACCAGGCCCGCACCGATCACCGCCAGGGCGAGCGCCGCGATACGCAGGGGGGTGAACCAGTCGACGCCGGCCAGATGGGCCGCGCCGGCGCCCGCCGCGGTGAGGATCGCGACCCCGAGAACCATCGGCGTCCACGGTGATCGCCCCGGATCGGGTGAATCGTCCCCGGACGAAGCCGGTTCGGGAAGATCCCAGGCAAAAGGCGCGGCCCCCAGTGGATCCCACGCCGGCGGCACCGGCGGTACGACACCTGTATCGGTGGAGGCGGCCGCCCCGGTGGGCTGCGCGGGCACCGACTGCACGCCGGCCGGCGACCAGGGCGTCCGCGCCGTGTCCGGGGGAGCCGATGCGGACGGCCCGTATCCGGTGGGTGCGGCGGGGTGGCCGGCCGCGGCACCGGCATATCCGGACGGGACGAGCCCGTCGGTCATGTCCCGCGGAGTCCAGCGCTGAAAGGAATGCGCGGCGCTCGCGGCCGGTGCCCGATAGTTGTCGGCACCGGTGCCGGGCGGTGCGGCCGGAGTGCGTCGATAGAGCAACCACCACCCGGCGAGCATCAGGATCGTACCCATCAGACCTCCCGAACCCCAAGTCTGCGAACCGAACCCGAAAACGGTATGGATGCCCAGGACGATCACCACGACCAGGATCAGTTGATGCCTGCCGTGCCCGTGCAGGGCCGACCTGTGCTCGCGCGGGCCGCCGATCTTGGCGCGACCGCTGGTACCCGGAAAGGTGAGCCAGGCGATGGCGTAGAGCAGGATGCCGCTGCCGCCGAACAAGGTGGCGACCACGAACGCGACCTTCACCAGGGTCGGATCGACCCGATACCGCGCGCCGATGCCGGAACAGACCCCGGCCACGGTGCGCGCGGTAGTCCGGACCGGGCGCGAGGTCCACATCTGTTCGAGCTGCTTGGTGTCCATGACATACATACTGTCGGCGCGGCCCGATCCCCGGAATCGGGTAACACCCTGAGATCATCCCTGATGTGTCGGGGACCCCGGCCGTGCCAGTATCAAAGATGTGAGTCGTCGCAGAGAACGTCGCCGCGGAGAAGGTCTGCGCGGAGAAGATCTGCGCGCGGAACGGACGGGACCGTCGGCCGTCCCCTGGCGACCACGTGGACTGGCCGCGCAGTACCCGCCGGAAGCCGCGGGATCGCTGCCTGCCGGACGGCCGTCCCCGGACGGGCCGTCCAGGCTCGTCCGGCGCAACGCCGGCCGGGTCATCGGCGGGGTGGCCGGTGGGTTGGCCGACCACCTGGGCGTCGACGTGTTCCGGGTCCGGGTGGTGTTCGTGTTGCTCGGCGCGCTCGCCGGTGCCGGTGTCGCGGCGTACGTGCTGCTGTGGTTCCTGTGCCCGCTGGGTGAGGACACCGAGCGGGCGTCGGCCGCCGAGCGCAGGCAGGCATACGGCCTGGCGCTGGTCGGCTCCGTCGTGTCGATACTTCTGGGGATCGCGGCCGCCGGAACCCCGCTGGCCAATCTGCTGCCGTTCCTGGTGGTTCTCGTCGGTGCCGGGGTGGTGTGGCGCGAATTCGACGCGCCGGCCACCGGTCGGGGGACCTGGCGAACCTGGGCACGGCTGGCCGGCGGCGCGGCGGCCGTCGTCGGCGGGCTCGCGGTGGTGGTCCTGCTCGGCGACCCCGACGTCGGCCGGCTCTCGACAACTCTGCTGGCGGTGGGGGTGACGCTGGCCGGTGTGGTCATGCTGACGGTGCCGTTGTGGATGCGGATGTGGCGCGCGCTGGGGGATGAACGGGCGGCCCGCATCCGCGATGCCGAACGCGAGGAGATCGCCTCACACCTGCACGATTCGGTGTTGCAGACCCTCGCACTGATCCAGAAGAAAGCCGCCAAACCCGACGAGGTGGTGCGCTTGGCGCGCAGTCAGGAGAGAGAGCTGCGCGGCTGGCTGTTCGGCGATCCCGCACAGCACGGCGGTTCGCTCGCCGCGACGCTGACCGGCGTGTGCGGTGAGGTGGAGGACGATTATGGCATCGAGGTGGACGTGATCACCGTCGGAGACCTCAGCCCCGACGACGAACCGCACGCCGAGCGCCGTCGCCGCTGGGCGGGACTGGCGTCGGCGACCAGGGAAGCACTGATCAACGCCGCCAAGCATTCCGGCGAACGCAAGGTCTCGGTGTACTGCGAGATCACCGACGAACAGGTGGAGGTGTTCGTCCGTGACCGCGGTGTCGGCTTCGACCCGGCCACGGTGGGCGAGGACCGGCAGGGAATCGTACGGTCGGTACGCGGCCGGATGGACCGCTTCGGCGGATCGGTGACCATAGACTCGGCACCGGGTCGCGGCACCAATGTGGTGCTGCGAATGCCCCGCGCCCACGAGGACGACCCGCACGGCAGGAACATGCCCGGCGACGACGCGGTGGCCTCGCACACCGGACGGCAGGAGGACGGCCAGTGACAGAGAATGATTCGGGTAACACGAACGATACTGGCGCCGAGAACCATTCAGGGGCAGAGGAGGATTCCGGCGGCGGGGCGTGCACGGTGTTCCTCGTCGATGATCACGCGGTGTTCCGGTCCGGGGTGCGGGCCGAACTCGCCGGGGAGCGCGGCCTGAGCATCGCCGGGGAGGCGGGCACCGTGGCCGAATCGATCGAGCACATCGTCGCCTCACGTCCCGACGTGGTGCTGCTCGACGTGCACATGCCCGGCGGCGGTGGGGTTGCGGTGCTGCGTGGCGTCCGCGACCGGCTGGGCGGCGACACCCCGGTGTTCCTGGCACTCAGCGTGTCCGACGCGGCCGAGGACGTGATCGCCACCATCCGGGCGGGGGCCCGTGGCTACGTCACCAAGACCATCGACGGCGCCGAACTCGCCGACGCGGTACGTCGAGTCGCCGACGGCGATGCCGTGTTCAGCCCGCGGCTGGCCGGGTTTGTGCTCGACTCGTTCACCGGTCGGTCCTCGGTACCGGAACCGGCCCTCGACCCCGAACTGGACTCGCTGACCCGCCGCGAGATGGAGGTGCTCCGTCTGCTGGCGCGCGGCTACACCTATCGCGAGATCGCTGAGGAACTGTTCATCTCCATCAAGACGGTGGAAACCCACGCCTCCAATGTGCTGCGAAAAACCCAGCAGTCCAACCGGAATGCCCTCACCCGCTGGGCCGCCACCCGCCACATCGGCTGACCGGATACACCTGCGCGGATGCCGCGGTCGGCACGCTCACCGGACGCCTCGGGCGAGGCCGGTGGCGACTATTTGAGGAGGGCGATCAGCAGGATCGCGACACCGGCGAGAACGACGAAGAAGGCGAACACCGACAGGGCCAGAGCGGTGGTCGAACTCTGTTGCTGGGGGCGGGGTTCGGGGAACGCGCCGGTCATCCGGTTGGCACTGCCGGCGCCGTGACCGGGAAAGTGCAGACGATCCGACGACATGGTCGGTGCGTACGAGGGATCGTGGGTGTGCGACAGGGGCAGCGTGCCCGGCTGCTGCGCGGTACCCGACGGGGCGGGGGTGATGGTGCGCTGCGCCGCGGCGGCGTCCGGAGCGATAGTGCGCGGTCGGGACTTCTGCATCCAGATCGGCAGGGCCCCGTCCTTTTGGGTGAGGACTCCGGTGAGTACCTGATCTGTGCTGGTGTGTGTGGCCGCGGCCGCGATGGCGGCCAGCTCGTCGCGAGCCTGTGCCATCGTGGGCCTGCGGGCCGGTGACGGCTCGAGGAGTTTACGCAGGATCGGTTCGAGCGCACCGGCCTTGGTGATCGGATTGATCTTCGCGCGGGCGACCTTGTGCAGCAGGGCGAGGGAGTTCTCGTCGACGCCGAACGGTGGCAGGCCCTCGAGCATCGTGTAGATGGTGGCGCCGAGGGAGTACACGTCCGACGCCTCGGACGGCAGTTGGCCGCGGGCCACCTCCGGCGCGAAATAGGCGGGTGTCCCGGTGACGATGCCCGTCTGGGTGAGGGTCACATCGTCCTTGGCGTGCGAGATACCGAAATCGGTGATCTTCACCAGGCCCGCGTTGCGGCCGGTACTGGCGATCAGGATGTTTCCCGGCTTGATGTCGCGGTGGATGATCCCGGCGGCATGCGCGTCGACCATCGCGTCGGCCACCTGCGCGCCGATCTGCGCCGACTGGGCGACGTCGATGGTGCCGGTGGCGTGCAGGATCTGCGCGACACTGCGCGAGGGCAGATACTCCATCACCAGCCACGGTTCACCGCTGTCGAGGGCCACATCGTGCATGGCGATGGCGTTGCGGTGGGCCAGCCGGGCGGCGATCCGGCCCTCACGCATGGCGCGCTGGCGGACGGTGTCGGCGGAGTCCTCGCTCAGGCCCTCGGTGGAGATCACCTGTTTGACGGCCACCTCGCGGTCCAGGAGTTGATCGCGGGCCAGCCACACAGTGCCCATGCCGCCACCGCCGATCCTGGACAGCAGGCGGTATCGCCCGGCGACCAGGTACTGCGGACCTGGCACGCGGGGATTGTCGGCGACCGATGACATGGCTGCATAATAGCCGTGGTGACGGTACGGAGTGGCCACGGTTGACACCCCCTCGCACGTGTGTTCGACTTTAGTGATGCGATGGTCGGATCAAGAGGTGTCGGTGGGTGGGGTGGCCGTCGACGACGGCGCGTTACCCGGCCTGCAGCGATCGGGGCTCGTGCGGTCGGTGCGTCCGCCGGACTTCGCCGGTGTCACTTTTCATGAGGTTCTGGCCAAAAGCGCGCTCAACAAGCTGCCCGAGGGTGCGCAGTTGCCGTTCCGGCATACCGTCAACACCTTCCGGGGCTGCTCGCATGCCTGCCGGTATTGTTTCGCCCGGCCCACCCACGAATATCTCGACCTCGACGCCGGCGCCGACTTCGACTCGCAGGTCGTGGTCAAGCTGAACGTGGCCGCGGTGCTCCGCAAAGAACTGCGCCGCAGATCATGGACCCGTGAGACCGTGGCGCTGGGCACAAACACCGATCCCTATCAGCGGGCCGAAGGGCGCTACCGGTTGATGCCGGGGGTGATCGCAGCGCTCACCGAGGCGGCCACACCGTTCTCGATCCTCACCAAGGGCACACTCCTGCGTCGTGATCTGCCACTGCTCCGGCAGGCGGCCGGACGGGTGCCGGTGAGTATCGGGATCTCGCTGGCCGTCATCGACGCCGAACTGCAGAAGACCCTGGAACCGGGCACACCCTCGCCAAGGGCGAGGCTGACGCTCATCCGCGACGTCGCCGACGCCGGATTCGCCCCGCACGTGATGGTCGCGCCGGTGCTGCCGTACCTGTCGGACTCGATCTCCGAGCTCGACGAACTGCTCGGTGCGTTGGCCGGGGTGGGCGCCTCGGGGGTGACGGCCTTTCCGCTGCATCTGCGTGGGTCGACGAAGCCGTGGTTCCTGGACTGGCTGGCTGCCGAACATCCGCGGCTGATCCCGCGTTACCGCAGCCTGTACGGGCGGGGTGCCTATGTCTCCAAGGAGTACTCGGCCTGGCTGCGGGAGCGGATGGCGCCGCTGGTCCGCAAGCACGGACTCGGCGATTCCGGCGGGCTGTACGGGGCGGCCAGCAGTGGCCGGGTCGCGGCATCGCGCGAGGTGGACATGACCATCGCCGCCGAGCGTGCGCTGGTGGCCGCGCCCGAGCTGGCGCAGGCGCTCACCCTGTTCTGACCCCGGCCGGCCCCTGGTTTCAGTTCCCTGGCTTCCGGCTCCCCGGGTTCTGGCCCGCGGGTTCCGGCTCCCCGGGTTCTGGCTCCCCGGGTTCTGGCTCAACCGTCGGGATGATCGCCGTTCCGTGTTCGACAATGTGTTTCCACCTGCGGCGACAGCGCTTTGGGCATCAATGTCGGCGCTCTCGTCTATGATCAACTCGTCGAAAACCTGTTCGATCCGGCGGAGGTTGGGCGGGGATTCGTCTCCCGGGGTGACCGCTCCGGGATGCGCAGCATCTTCCCTGTACGCGCGCCACCACACCGGGTATGAGGAGGAACGATGGGTGATCGACCGACTGTGGCAGGGCAGGGTACGGCGGGGCGGCGGTCCGATGCCGACCACGAAAGCCGTATCGCGCAACTGCGCCGACAGCTCGCCGTCATGTCCGGGCAACCCGATCGGCTGTCGGCGGAGCGGCCGGACGTATCGGTGATCCCGGTGCCGGTGGCGCTGGAGCCGCTGTTTCCGGCCGGCGGATTGGCTACCGGCGCCGTGCTGGCCTGCGATGGCGCGCGGTCGGTGCTGCTGTCGTTGATCGCGTCGGCGTCGGCCTCCGGGCGGCGTGTCGGCATCGTCGGCATGCCGCGCCTGTGTCTGCTGTCGGCGGCCGAGCTGGGTGCGGATCTGTCGAGGATCGCGACCGTGCCGTATCCGGGTG
Source organism: Gordonia pseudamarae (assembly GCF_025273675.1). NCBI lineage: Bacteria > Bacillati > Actinomycetota > Actinomycetes > Mycobacteriales > Gordoniaceae > Gordonia > Gordonia pseudamarae. The sequence continues at coordinate 1,616,787 of NZ_CP045809.1, forward strand.
CCGATCCGGTGGAGGTGGCCTCGGTACTGCTCGACGGGATGGACGTGGTGGTGCTGAATCTGGCCGGAGCCTCGGTGCCGCCGTCCCGGGCCAAGGTGCTGATGGGGCGCCTGCGGAAGCGGTCGTCGACCCTGATCGTGACCGGCGGGCAGTGGCCCGGGGTGCGTACCAGTATCGATGCCGAAGTGACCGGATATCGTAACAGCTTGTCCCACAGTATTTCCGGCAGCGGATCAGGCCGCAGCGGGATGGGGCGGATCGGTGGGATGCGCCTTCGGGTCAGTGCGGTCGGCCGGGGCCGGTGCCGCAGTGGCGTCGACGTCGAATTGGTCGCCGATGGATTCGGGGCGTCCAGGCGTGTCGGCATGGTGCGCACCGACGGGTATCGGTCGGTGGCTGCCGATCCGGTGCTGGAGGTGGCCAACTGATGGGTGACCCGTCCTCGCGAGGGGTTTCGGGGCCACGGTCGCCGGCCCGCAGGGTGCTGGCGCTGTGGTGCCCGGACTGGCCGGCGAGCGCCGCCGGTGCGGCGGCGGATCTGGCTCCGGATGTACCGGTGGCGGTGCTGCACGCCAACCGGGTGGTGGCGTGCTCGGCGGCGGCCAGACGCAGCGGGGTCCGCCGGGGTATGCGTAACCGGCAGGCACAGGCCGCCTGCCCGAAGATGGTGCTCGCCGGTTCCGACGCCGGCCGTGACGGGCAGTGGTACGAGCCGATCGTGGCCGCGGTGACGGAGGTGGTGCCGACTGTCGAGGTGCTGCGGCCGGGGCTGCTGGTGATACCGCTGACCGCGACGCTGTGTCGGCATCTCGGCGACGAACAGGCGATCGCCGAACGGCTGACCGACGTGATCGGTGCGTGCGGTGCCGAGGCGTCGGCCGGTGTGGCCGACGAGATGTTCACCGCGGTGCTCGCCGCCCGGCGCGGGCAATGCGTCGAACCGGGTGGTGATGCGGCGTGGCTGGCGCCGCTGCCCATCGCCGAGCTGGCCGTCGAATCGGCCTTCGGCGGGCATGAGCGCACCGAACTCGTCGACCTGCTGCGCCGACTGGGCATTACCACGATCGGTGCGTTCGCCGGATTTCCGATCCGCGATGTGGCCACCCGGTTCACCGCCGATGCCGTTGCCGCGCACCGGCTGGCGAACGCGGTGCCGGACCGCGGTCCGGTGGGCGGACGGATCCAGGAGGATCTGCTGATCGAGTACGACTGCGATCCGCCGATCGACCGGGTTGATGCCGCGGCGTTCGTGGGGCGCCGACTGGCCGACGAACTGCATCGTCGTCTGGCCGCGATGTCGGTGTGCTGCACCCGGCTCACCGTCGAGGCGGTGACGCAACTGGGGCAGCGGCATACGCGGACCTGGCGAGCGGTCGCACCGCTCACCGCCGACGACATCGCCTGCCGGGTCCGGTGGCAGCTCGACGGCTGGCTCACCGGTGGCCGTGGCACCCATGGGCAGCGCCCGGATTCGCCGATCGCATTGCTGCGGATCGATCCGGTGGAGGTGATCGATTCGGGTGCAATGCATTACACCTTGTCGGGGCACGGTCTGCCCGAGTCGGAGTCGGACGGCGAACGGGCCCGGGCCGTGCTGGCGCGAGTACAGGGACTGCTCGGCGGTGACGCGGTCAAGATCCCGGTGCTCAGCGGCGGGCGAGGCCCGTCCGATCAGGTGAGGCTGGTGACCCTGGGAGAGGACTCCGTGCCCCACCACGATCGGTCGGCACCGTGGCCGGGACGGCTGCCGCAACCGTCCCCGGCCACCCTGGCCGAGGCGGCCGTCGCGGTGCTCGACCCGGACGGCGATCCGGTGCGGGTGTCGGCGCGGGGTGCGTTCAGCGCCGAACCGGCGCTGGTTGTCGGGCACCGCACATGGTCGGTGCGCTGGTGGGCGGGCCCCTGGCCCACCGGTCTCGACGGAACCGCCCGGGCCCAAGTCCTCCTCGACGACACCCGGGCTCTCCTCCTGCACTACCGATCTGAGCACTGGATCGTGGAGGGGATCTACGAATAGTCTTCGTGCGCAACAATTCCCTTCGGCGCCAAACGGATATCCTTCGGCGGCTGGAACGCTCCTGCCGAAATCGCCGTCCTGTGGTAACCGAGTCGCGTATGTCGCTCACCGGGTATCAGCTCAGCGAAGTACGGGGCGCCCGCCCCGACGAATCGGGACGGGCGCCGCACCATGTCTCTTGACCAGCATGGCCTACATATCAGTTGTAGCTGACCCCGGCCGGTCCGACGAAGACCGTCTGATTGTTGCGGGTCGGCTTGATGTTCTGCGAAACCGCATGTGACATCAGGAAACGTGACGGTTTGGTTTTCGGTTTGGACTGGCTGCACCAGACCTGCGCCGACACCGATTGAGACTGCTTCAACGTGACCTTCGCATAGATCAGATCGTCGCCATAGTCCCAAGTGGATGTGTAGGTCGCCCCGACCGAGGCCTTGATGGCCCAGACCTTTCCGGCTGGACCGCAATTGCCCTTGCTCTTGGGGAAGGCGATATAGACGTAGCCGACGGGGCCGGCCTCGGCATCACCGGCTTGCAGCGCCCCGCCGGCGGTCACTGCCAAGGCGCAACCGATCGCGACTGCGGATCGACGAATGTAGTTCAACGGTGGGTATCTCCTCTGCCTGAAATGATTTCGTGAACGCGGTATCGAATCATGGTACCCAAGGGTGTAACGCCGGGTGGACCTCAATATCGAAAGTGTGTTCGATATGGTGGGTGGATGGGATGGAACAACGGGCCGCCGACCTGGTCGGAGATGGAGCGGGTGCTGTCGGGACGGGCGCCCGGGCCCGGCGGGCGGATGGCCGAGAACTATGTGCCGGGAGACGGGAACGACTCGCCGGCCTGGTCGCGACAGCGAGGTGCATTCACCGCCGACGACATCGAGCGGCGGGTGTCGACGGTCGCCTACGCCGAACTGCACGCGCACAGTGCCTACAGCTTTCTGGACGGGGCGTCGATGCCGGAGGAGATGGTCGCCGAGGCCCGCGGGCTCGATCTGAAGGCGCTCGCGTTGACCGATCATGACGGCTTCTACGGGGTGGTCCGGTTCGCCGAGGCGGCCCGCGAATACGGGATGCCGACGGTGTTCGGGGCCGAACTGTCGCTGGAACGCGACGCCACCCGCACCGGGGTGCCCGATCCGCCGGGTGAGCATCTGCTGGTGATCGCCCGCGGCGGGGAAGGCTACCGGCGACTGTCGCGGACCATCGCCGCGGCACACATGGCGGGTGGGGAGAAAGGGCTGCTGCGCTACGAACCCGACGCGCTTCCCGGCATGGCCGCAGGTCACTGGCTGATTCTCACCGGCTGCCGCAAAGGCGCGGTACGCCGGGCACTGGAGCGGGCCGGGATACCGGCCGCGCGCGCAGAACTGCGCGTGCTGATCGACCGGTACGGCCGCGACAACGTGGTCGTCGAACTGACCGCATCCGGGCTGCCCGACGACGACGAACGTAATGCCGCCCTCGCGTCGATCGCCGCCGAGTGCGCGGTGCCGACGGCGGCCACCACCGGGGCGCACTTCGCCGCGCCGGATCGGCGGCGGTTGGCGATGGCGGTGGCGGCGATCCGTGCCCGCACCGACCTGGACACCATCGAAGGCTGGCTACCGGGGGTCGGCGGCGCGCATCTGCGCAGCGGCGACGAGATGAGACGTCTGCTGCCCGGGTGTTCCGAGGCCATCGACAACGCGGTGGGTATCGCCGCGGACTGTGCCTTCGAACTCGGCCTGATCGCACCGCAACTGCCGCCCTTCGACGTCCCCGACGGGCACACCGAGAGTTCGTGGCTGCGGGAACTGACGCTGCGGCGCGCGCGGCGGCGCTACGGCACCCCGGCCCAACACCCCGCGGCGTACCGGCAGATCGACCACGAGCTGGCCGTCATCGCCTCACTCGACTTTCCCGGTTACTTCCTGATAGTCGCCGATATCGTCGACTTCTGTAAGGATAACGACATCCTGTGTCAGGGCCGGGGGAGTGCCGCCAACTCGGCGGTCTGTTACGCACTCGGCATCACCAATGTCGACCCGGTGGCCAACAAGCTGCTGTTCGAGCGATTCCTGTCACCGGCGCGCGACGGCCCGCCCGACATCGACGTCGACATCGAATCCGATCGCCGCGAGGAGGCGATCCAGTACGTGTACCGGCGTTACGGCCGCGACCACAGCGCGCAGGTGGCCAACGTGATCACCTTCCGGAGAAAGTCGGCGGTCCGGGATATGGTACGGGCGTTGGGTTTTGCCCCCGGACAGCAGGACGCGTGGAGCCGCGATCCCGACGACGCGCCGGCGGCGGTGACCGAACTGGCGGGTGAGATAGTGGGCATGCCCAGACATCTGGGTATCCACTCCGGCGGTATGGTGATCTGTGACCGGCCGATCGCCGACGTATGCCCCACCGAATGGGCGCGCATGGAGAACCGCAGCGTCCTGCAATGGGACAAAGATGATTGCGCCGCAATCGGTCTGGTCAAGTTCGATCTACTCGGGCTCGGGATGCTGTCGGCGCTGCACTACGCCATCGATCTGCTGGCGCAGCACAAAGGCATCGTCGTCGACCTGGCCGAGCTCGACCTGTCCGAACCGGACGTCTACGAGATGCTGTGCCGCGCCGACTCCGTCGGGGTGTTCCAGGTGGAGTCGCGGGCGCAGATGGCGACGCTGCCGAGGCTGCGGCCCCGAAACTTCTACGACCTCGTCGTGGAGGTGGCACTGATCCGTCCCGGACCTATCCAGGGTGGTTCGGTGCACCCGTATATTCGGCGGCGCAACGGAAAGGAGAAGCCCGACGTCGAACATCCGTCGATGTGGAACGCTTTGGAGCGGACGCTGGGGGTTCCCCTGTTTCAGGAACAACTGATGCAACTGGCCGTCGACGTCGCCGGATTCGACGCGGCCGAAGCCGACCAACTGCGCCGTGCGATGGGTTCCAAACGCTCACCCGAACGCATGGAACAACTACGCAGGCGGTTCTATGATGGTATGCGGCGTCTGCACGGCATCACCGGACCGACCGCCGACCGCATCTACGAGAGAATGGCGGCATTCGCCAATTTCGGTTTCCCGGAAAGTCATTCGCAGAGTTTCGCCTCGCTGGTGTTCTATTCGGCATGGTTCAAGCTGCATCACCCGGCCGCTTTCTGTGCCGCGCTGCTGCGTGCCCAGCCGATGGGTTTCTACTCCCCGCAGTCGCTCGTCGCCGATGCCCGGCGGCACGGGGTGCGGGTGCACCGGCCGCACATCAACGCCTCGTCGCCGTGGGCGACACTGGAGAATGAGGGCATGCAGGTGCGGCTCGGGCTCGCCGCGGTACGTGGGGTGGGGGATGAGGTGGCGCGGCGGATCGTCGACGAACGCGGCCGGGGCGGTGACTACACCGATCTCGAGGATCTGTCCCGTCGGGCGGAACTCGACGTCCGGCACCTGGAAGGTCTGGCCGGTGCGGGCGCATTCGACTGTTTCGGTTTCAGCAGGCGTCAGGCCCTCTGGCAGGCGGGTGCCGCCGCCGCGGCCCGGAACGATCATCTACGGTTGGAGGCGTCGGTGTCGGCGCCCGAACTTCCGGGTCTGTCGGAGGTGGAACTGGCCGCCACCGACGTGTGGGCTACCGGGATCACCCCGCACCTGTACCCGACGCGGTTCCTGCGGCCGCGACTGGACGCGCTGGGGGTGGTTCCCGCCGACCGGCTGCTGTCGGTGGCCGACGGTGCGCGGGTGCTGGTCGGCGGTGCGGTGACGCACCGTCAACGGCCCGCGACGGCGTCCGGGGTGACCTTCATCAACCTTGAGGACGAAACCGGAATGGTCAACGTGGTGTGTTCGGTGGGATTGTGGGTGCGATACCGCGATCTGGCACACTCGGCATCTGCGTTGCTGGTACGGGGAAAGGTGCAGAACGCGGAAGGGGCCGTGACCGTGGTCGCGGACCGGTTGCAGCGGATGGACCTTCGGGTGGGGACCCGTTCCAGGGACTGGCACTGATGTCGGGGCGCACAAAATAAGTGGGACACGAAGCACGTGGGACACGAGAACGATGATCGGGGAAGTAATGTCGCAGACTGTTGTGGTCACAGTGAAACCGAACAGCAGCAAAGGGCCGCTGGTGGAGGTCGACGGCGAGGGGGCGATCACCATCTTCGTGCGTGAACCCGCCACCGAGGGCAAGGCCAACAAGGCGGTCGGTGAACTGCTCGCCAAACACCTCGGTGTGCCGAAAAGCAAGGTGGCGCTGATCGGCGGGGCCACCGCGCGTACCAAACGGTTCCGGGTCGGCTGAGCGCCGATCAGGCGGTGAGCGCGGTGTCGGCGCCGCATATCCGAGGCCCGAGGCCCGCGCGTCAGCCGTTGTGGTCGGGGTGCTGCGTCCGGCGGATCGGCGCGCCCAGGATCTGTGAGGACCGGTAGATGTGGCCCTCGACGGTCCGCACCGACAGCACCAGCAGGTCGGCGATCTCCTTGTTGCTCAGACCCTGTTCGGCGAGCCGGACGATCTCACGCTGCCGCCCGGACAGGCCGTCCTCCGATTGTGCAGCGCGAAGCGCGGGTGTGTCGGCACCGGAGCGGGTGGCGAGCCCGGCGGCGTACTCGCGTGCGGTCAGCGCGGCTCCGCCACGGTGCTGCCGCCGGAACGCCTCCACCGCCTGTGCGGCGGCGTCGACCGCCGCCGGAAGATCCCCGTCGGCGGCATAGGACCGGGCGGCCGCCATCAGCTGCTCGCCGTCGCCGGCGGCCAGGGCCCGGGCGTGGGCGAGTGTCGTGCGGGCACGGGGAACCTCGGGAAGTTCCGCGGCGAGCACCGCGAGTCTGTCGGCACATGTCGTATCGCCGAACCGGACGGCGTACTGCAGGCATATCACCTCGGGGGTGAGTTGCCCGGCGGCGTGCGCCGACTCGGCCGATGTTCGGGCGATCTCCGCGGCCACCGAGGTCGCGCCCCCGAGCGCGTGCAGCGAGGCCTCGACAATGTGGATCCGAGCGGTACGGAACCCGTACCCGTCACTGGGGTGGGAGGTCAGCCGCGCCAGCAGGCCGCGGACCCGTTCGGCATCGCCCATGTTCGCCGCGACCTCGGCGGCGTTGAGGCAGAACGGAAACCACATCTCGGGCGGGGACTGCACCGAATCGAAGGCGGTCAGCGACCTGGTCAGCAGATCGTCGGCGCCGGTCAGGTCGCCGACCGAGAACTGTGCCACGCCGAGGAATCCGAGGATCCACCCTTCGACATCGCCGGTGGATGTGGGTATCGTTTCACGGATCGCGGTGGCGATCCGTACCGCCGCCGGGCCCTGATTGCCCAGTTCGCATGCTCGAATGTGGACGTCGCACAGCGTCATCCGCCAGTACGTTCCCCACGGACTGTGATCGGCGAGTGCATGTGCGCGGCCGGCGATCTCATGTGCGCGGCGCATCAGGCCCACGTCGGCCAGAGCGACGACCTCGGCCCAGTCCGCGGTGATGCGGGCGGTGTCGCTCACCGGTGAGGTCCGGGCCAGGACCTCGGCGCCGTCGATCACCGCGCGCGGGCGCGACCGTGCGGCATCGACCATCATCTGCGCGGCGATCAGGCTCGCCGACATATGTCCCTCGGCGCGGGCCGCATCGATCACCGCGACAGACGCGGCCGGATCGTTGCACGCCCACAGCCGGTGGTAGCTCTCCTGCAGCAGCAGTTCGGCGCGCTGGGCGTCGTCGAGTTCGTTGTTGCGGGCGCGGATCAGCGAATGCTCGACCGATTCCGGATCGGCCATGAGTGAAGCGATGTGCGCCAGCAGCAACTGCGCGTCCACATAGTGCTCACCGGGGCCGATCTGCGCGGCCAACTCCGCCGCCAGCGGCAGCGCCACCAGCCCGGCCGCCGCGACCGCCCCCTCCAACAGGATGCGTTCCCTGCCGTCGAACGGCTCGGCCGCCAGTGCCAGCACACCCTTGTTGCCCGCGACCTGCATCCCCGGGATCCGCTGACGGTCGAGCTCGCGCACGAGCAGCGTGCGCAGTCTCCGCAACCTGGTCGCGGGGGCGCTCGCACGGCGGACCTCGCCGTACAGCGGATGGGCCAGCCGCACATCCCCGCCGGGCCCGTCGTCGACCACGACCAGCCGCAGGACCTCGGCGCTCTCCAGTGCGGTAGGAGCGGTCAACGCGGTGATCACCGACACCGGAACAGGCTCGGCCAGCGCCACCATGTCGAGCACGTCCGCGGTGGCCTCCGGAAGATCACCGATCCGCGTCGAGACGACATCGATCAGGCTTTTGGGCACCCTCACCGTGCCGGGCACCTGCCGCTCCGAATCCCACAGCGACGCGGCCCCCAGCGACTCGGGGTCGGCGAGCAGTTCGGTCACGTACAGCGAATTGCCCTGCGTCAGTCGCCACAGGTCGCCGCGGACGGATTCGGTGACGTCCTCGCCCAGGGCCTGGCTCACCAACCCGTCGACGGCGGTGCGCGACAACGGCTCCAGATCGATCCGCAGAACCCCGGATGCGCCGAGTACCTCGGCGAGCAACGGGGTCGGGGGACCGGCGGTGCGATAGCCGAGCACCACCCGGACCGTCGGGATGGCCATGAGGGTCTGCACGACGATCGTCGACATCTGGTCGAGCACCTGGATGTCGTCGACGACGACGACCGGATCGTCGGCACCCGAGGTGAAGGACTGGATCAGCGAACGTATCCGCAACAGGGGATCGACGATCACCGGGTCGACGTGTTCGGCAAACGCGCCGAGCGGAACGGCTGCGGCCGCGAACGAGGGATGGACCCATCGCACGTCCCGGCGATCGGCGACAGCCTCGGTGATCAGCCGCGTCTTGCCGATCCCGGCGGGCCCGGCGACCACGACGGTGGGTGCGGTGTCATCGCGAAGCGCGCGTCGCAGTACCGCGCATTCCTTGTCGCGACCGACCATCGACCACCTCGTCACGAGGTGATCGTATGGGACCGGAGACGTGTCGTATCAGGGCATTTCGTCGTCCGCCCGGCCGAAATCAACCGTCTGAAGGACACCGGAGCCCGCCAATCGGGCATATCGGTGACAGCCGAGGATTCAGACCGCGCCCGTGAAATCGTGCTGACGCCACGCCTCGTAGACGGCGATGCAGGCGGCGTTGGCCAGGTTGTGCGATCGCCGGTCGGGCAACATCGGGATGCGAACCCGGTCGGTGACCTTCGGATCGGCGAGCACATCGTCGGGCAGGCCCGTCGGTTCGGGACCGAACAGCAGCACATCGCCCGGCCGATAGGCGATATCGGTGTGCCGTTTGTCCGTGCGCGCGGTGAACGCGAACACCCGCTCGGGGCGCAGTGACTCCCACGCCGTCGGCAGATCCGGGTGCACAGTGACGTTGGCCATCTCGTGGTAGTCGAGTCCGGCACGTTTGACCTGGGCGTCGGTCATGGTGAACCCGAGCGGCTCGATCAGATGCAGTTGGCAGCCGGTGTTGGCGGCCAGGCGGATCGCGTTGCCGGTGTTGGGCGGAATGCAGGGTTGGAAGAACATGATCCGGAACATGATGCCGGTCAGCTTAGTCGTAGGCGCACCCGTGGACCGGCGTGGCCCGACCCGCGGCATCATGTGGCGGAGTGGCCGAACCGCATAGTGGAATAATGGGCCCGGTGAGTGCGATACGACTTGACGGAAAAGCCACCCGCGACGAGATCTTCGCTGATCTGAGCGTGCGGGTGGAGAAGTTGCGGGCCGAGGGCATCGTGCCCGGTCTGGGCACCATCCTGGTGGGCGACGACCCCGGCTCGCACTCCTACGTCAAGGGCAAGCACAACGACTGTGCCCGCATCGGCGTCGAATCGATCCGGCGTGATCTGCCCGCCGACATCACGCAGGAACAGCTCGACACCGCGATCGACGAACTGAACGCCGACCCGGCCTGCACGGGCTACATCGTCCAGCTGCCGCTGCCGGGGCACCTCGACGAGAACGCCGCGCTCGAACGTATCGACCCCGACAAGGACGCGGACGGCCTGCACCCGATCAACCTGGGACGGCTCGTGCTGGGCAAGGAATCGACACTGCCGTGCACCCCGCGCGGGGTGATTCACCTGCTGCGCCGCTACGGCATCCCCCTCGACGGCGCCCGGGTAACCGTGGTCGGACGCGGCGTCACCATCGGCAGGCCGATCGGGTTGCTGCTGACCCGGCGCAGCGAAAATGCCACCGTCACTCTCTGCCATACCGGCACCCGGGACCTGGCCGCCGAGGTCTCGCGGGCCGATATCGTCGTCGCCGCGGCCGGTGTCGGCCACCTGATCACCGCCGACATGGTCAAACCGGGGGCCGCGGTCATCGACGTCGGTGTCAGCCGCAACGAGCAGGGCCTCGTCGGCGACGTCGCACCCGATGTGTGGGACGTGGCCGGTGCCGTATCACCCAATCCGGGTGGGGTGGGGCCGCTGACCAGGGCTTTCCTTTTGGTGAACGTGGTCGAACGAGCCGAGGCGCAACTCGCGGCACGGCGATGACCTCGCCGGCATCGGGCCCCTCGTCCGAGGTTGTCCCCCCGGATGACGGCGGGTTGCACGATGACACCCCCTCGCCGGTTGAGGTGCGAGCTTGCGAGCCTCGAAACCAGCACGGTGACCAACCGGGAGAGGACCAACCGGGAGAGGACCAACCGGGAGAGGACCAACCGGGGGAGGACCAACCGGGAGAGGACCAGCCGCGGGTGAGTCTGCTGCGGGCGGTGCTGGTGGAGTTGCCGTACGTTCTGGTGTTACTCGCCGCCCTGATCGCGGCGATCTTCGTAACCTTCGACCGGTGGCGGCGTGGTGTATTCGTGCTCGGTTCGGCATTGTTGCTCGGTTCACTTTTCCGGGCCCTGCTGCCGTCGCAACGTGCCGGACTATTGCAGGTCAGAGGACGGTTGTTTGATTCGGTGCTGATGGCGTCGGCCGGGGTGGCGATCCTGTGGCTGGCCACGTCCATCGACTCGTTGGGCACGGATTCATTACAATAAGATCTCAAACGCCCCCAACGATCGGGATTTCGCATCACTTCGTCAGCAGTCGGCACCACACCACCTCGGGGTTCCACGGCCCTGGGGGTGTCGGTCGGACGTGGTCTTGTGCACTACGTCCTGCTGACTGACGACGAAACCGGTCGCAGCATCGTCGACAGCCGGGTCATCGCCGTCGACGGTCGTGACGGCCTCGACGACGTGGGCCGGGTGAACGCCGGGATCGACGTCATGCTCAACGCCGCCGCCGACGAGGATCTGAGCGTGCAGGCCATCGGTGTGGCCACCCTCACCGGAGGCCCGCGGCACGCCGTGGCGGGCAAGGGTTCGGGCACGCGCAGACAGATCCGTCTGTTCACCGGCGAACAGGCCGTCGCCGAATATCTGGGCGACACCGGTGAGATCGACAGATACTCCGCCGTGCTGGTGGTCGACTGCGGCGACTCCGGGATGTCGATGTACACCCTCGACCCGGCCACACGGCGAACGGGGGAGGTACAGCGTTCCCGGGCGATCAGCGGCCGCGAAATCGACGAGGCCCTTGCCCGATCGGTGATGCGGTCCGAACCGGGTATCGCGAGCGACCCGGCCTTCGGCCAGAACCGGCGCGATCTCGTCAGCGCCTGCCGCACCGCGAAAGAGGAACTGACCCGACCCGAGCAGGTCGCACAGGGACAGGTCACACCGGCGGCGGGAGTCAGCAAGGTCGACTTGACCGCCGAGATGGTGGCCGAGGCGGTGGAGCCGATGGTCGCCGAGGCCCGCGAGGCGGTGCGCAAGGCCCTGGCGCTGGCCGCCGGACGTGGAACAGACCCCGAGGCGGTGGTGCTCGTCGGTGGCCTCGTCAATATCCCGGCGGTCCGGGGCGTGGGCACCGGGCACGGGGCACGGGGCACCGTGATCCCGAACATGCCCGAACTCGCCTCGGCGATCGGCGCGGCCCGATTGGCCTCGGGCGGACCGGACGCGGCCAGACAGACGATGATCGGTGGCGGTGTGACCCGCGGGCTGCTGTCCCCGATGCCGCTGGCGGCGGTTGCCGCGATCCTCGGGGCGGTGTTGATGACCCTGTACGCGGTGGGCAGTGCCCTGTCCACTGTGTCCAACTCGCCCGATGCCCCGACCTCGGAGCCGATGCACTCGGTGAGGCACACCACGGCGACCGGCGCGACGACGCGACTGTTCCAAAATCTGTCCGAATCGCCGACACAACGCCCCACGCACACCCTGCCGACCGACCCGTCCTGGGGAGCGGCCACGCCCGGGTGGGCCACCATCGAGCTGCCACAGCCGGACGTGACGTCGACGACGACCCTGCTCCCCGAGCCGCCCGGATTCGCCGGCGACGGGCCGACCACGACGCTTGTTCCGCCTCCATCAACCTCGACGACGACCTCGACCTCGACCACGACGCGGACGACACCCTCCACGTCCGGCGTCGGGACATCGACGAGTACGGACCCGCCATCGTCATCGGACAGCTCGTCCTCGAGCAGCCCCACCAGCACCGCGGCATCGTCGGAACCGTCCGGCGACGGTGAACCCGCGGTGACCGATCCGAACCCGGAGATCAGCGCGCCGACATCGTCCAGGACACCGGCGCCCGGTGAGCCGGCCCCGGAATCGGGTACCGAGGTGCCCGAAGCGGCCTACGGTTCATAGCCGCCGGCAATGGCTCCGCAGCCGCCCGGCGGGGCTCCCGGATATTCCGGGCCCACTACCTCTACCGATTCCCGTACCTCTACCGATTCTCGGCACCGCATTCCACCGGCGGCTTCCGGGCGATGTCGGCGGTATACCTGAGCAGGTCGGACACGGCGTCGACCTCGGTGAGAAATCCGTCGTGCCCCTTGTCCGAGTTGACCACGTGCAGCCCGCCGACGGCGTTGCCGAGGTTGTCGGCGATCTCCTGCTGCAGCCGAAGCGGGAACAGGATGTCCGAATCGATGCCTCCGACGACCACCGGGACGGTGCAGGCACTCAACGCGGCCCTCACCCCGCCGCGGTCGCGTCCGACGTCGTGGCCGTTGACGACCTCGGTCAGCAACACGTAGCTGCCGGGATCGAATCGTTCGATCAGCTTCTCGGCCTGATACTCCAGGTAGCTTTCGATGGAGTAGCGCCCCCCGGTGCGCGGATCCTCGCCCGACTGCGGTGCGTTGGCGAACCGTTCGTCGAGTTCGGCTTCACCGCGATAGGTCAGATGCGCCATCCGGCGCGCGATACCCATCGCCGCGGCGGGTGACCGCCCGGTGCCGTAGTAGTCGCCGCCCTGCCAATCCGGATGCGCCTTGATGGCCGCGATCTGCGCCGTCTGAATCCCGATCTGGAACGCGGTGGCGCGGGCGCCGATCGCGAGGACCAGCGCGGTGCGAAGCCGGTCGGGAAATCCGACGGCCCACTCGAGCGCACGGGCGCCACCGAGCGACCCGCCGAGCACCGCGGCCACCCGGTCGATACCGAGACGGTCCATCAGCAGTACCTCGGCCCGCACCTGGTCGAGCAGCGTGATCGCGGGGAATCGGGATCCCCATGCCCTGCCGTCCGGGGCAATCGATGACGGCCCGGTCGAACCCCGGCAACCGCCGAGGGTGTTGGCGGCGATGACACACCATTCGGCGGTGTCGATGGCCCGGCCCGGCCCGATCACATCACCCCACCAACCGGGTGTCGGGTGATCGTCGTCGGCGGGGCCGATGACGTGCGAGTCGCCGGTGAGCGCGTGCAGGACGAGAACGACGTTGTCGCGGTCGGGCGACAACCGGCCCCAGCGCTGAAATGCCATCGTCACGTTCTCGAACGTCTCGCCGCTGTCGAGCGGAAGCGGGGGCAGGGTGACTGAGGTCAGCTGACCGTCGGGAAGATCCTCCCAATCGGTTGTGTCCGACGGACGGGGGATCGGCTCATCGGTGGTCATCGGTAGGAGTCTACCGGCGCGCATCCCGGGCGACGTCGATCGTGTACCGCAGGAGCCCGCCGATGGCGTCGGCCTCGGTGAGAAAGCCGTCATGCCCCTTGTCCGAGCTCACCACATGCAGTCCACCGGCGGCGTTGCCGAGTTGTTCGGCGATTTCTGCCTGCAGGCGCAGCGGATAGAGCCGGTCCGAATCGATCCCGCCGACGACGACGGGCACCGGGCAGCCGCGCAGCGCCGCCTCGACACCGCCTCGACCCCGGCCGACGTCGTGGTTGTTGAGCGCGTCGGTCAAGGTGACGTAGCTGCCCGGATCGAACCGCCGGCTCAGCTTCGCCGACTGGTGTTCGAGATAGCTTTCGACGGCATAGCGGCCGTCGTCGAGCGGATTCTCGGTGCCCTGCGGGGAGTTGCCGAATCGTTCGTCGAGCTCGATCTCGGCGCGGTAGGACAGATGCGCGATACGCCGGGCGATACCCATACCGACAGTCGGCGAGACGCCCGACCCGTGGTAGTCGCCGCCCTGCCAGTGCGGGTCGGCCTCGATAGCGGCGATCTGGGTGGACTGGATGCCGATCTGGTCGGCGGTGGCGCGGGCACCGACCGCCAGGACCAGCGCCGAGCGGACCCGATCGGGATAGCCGACCGCCCATTCCAGTGCGCGCGCGCCGCCCATCGAGCCGCCGACCACGGCCGTCACCCGCGAGATACCGAGCACCTCGGTCAGCGCGACCTCGGCCCGAACCTGGTCGAGGATGGTGATCCGCGGAAACCGCGAACCCCACGCGCGGCCGTCCGGGGCGGTCGACGAGGGTCCGGTGGACCCGCGGCAACCGCCCAGGACGTTGGGGGACACGACACACCATTGGTCGGTGTCGACGGCGCATCCCGGACCGATCAGTCCGTCCCACCAGCCGGCGGCCTCGTGCTCGTCGTCGGCCGGTCCGGTGACATGGGAATCCCCGGTGAGTGCGTGCAGGGCGAGCACCACGTTGTCGCGGTCGGGTGACAACGTGCCCCAGCGCTGGAACGCCAGGGTCACGTCGCCGAGAACCTCACCGTTGTCGAGTGCCACAGGGCCCACCGGGGCATACATCAACTCCCCGTCCGGGGCGTTCTCCCAGTTGAGGGCGTACGGATGCTCCGTCACTGGACTGCTGATGGTCACCGGCACGGGTTGCTCACTCGCTCTCACACATCACCTGTTCACTTGGCTGCCGCGAAGCCCTGCTCGAGGTCGGCGATGATGTCATCGATGCCTTCGATACCGACGGCGAGCCGGACCAGCCCGGGGGTGACCGCCGCCGCCAGCTGCTCTTCGGGCGTCAGCTGACTGTGCGTGGTCGAGGCCGGATGGATCACCAGCGACCGGACATCGCCGATATTGGCGACATGGCTGTGCAGGGTCAACGCGTCGACGAATCGTTTGCCGGCATCCACGCCGCCGTCGATCTCGAACGCGACGATCGCACCCTGCCCCTTGGGGGCCAGTTCCTGGCCCCGCCGGTACCACGGAGACGTCGACAGCCCCGCATACGTCACGGACGTGACCTGCGGATGGTCGTTGAGGAACGCGGCGACGCGCTGCGCGTTGGCCACATGCCGCTCGACCCGCAGGCTCAGCGTCTCCAGGCCCTGTGCCAGTAGGAAGGCGTTGAACGGGGCGATCGCGGCACCGATGTCACGCAGCAACTGGACCCGGGCCTTCAGAGCGAACGCCGGGGCGCCCAGGTCGGCGAACACGACGCCGTGATAGCTGGGATCGGCGGTGGTGAAACCCGGGAACAGGTCCGTTCCGTCGCGCTGGACCCGCCAGTCGAAGGTGCCGCCGTCGACGATGACACCCCCCACCGCGGTGCCGTGGCCGCCGATGTACTTGGTGGCCGAATGCACCACCACGTCGGCGCCGTGAGCCAGCGGATTGAGCAGGTACGGGGTCGCGACGGTGTTGTCGACGATCAGCGGAATACCGTTGTTGTGCGCCACCGCCGAGATGCCCGGGATGTCGAGTACCTCATTGCCCGGGTTGGCGATGGACTCGCCGTAGAAGGCGCGCGTGTTGTCGCGGACCGCGGCCTGCCACGCCGCCGGATCCTCGGGATCGTCGACGAAGGTGACCTCGACACCCAGCTTGGGCAGGGTGTAGTGGAACAGGTTGTAGGTTCCGCCGTACAGCCGGGGGCTGGACACCACATGGCTGCCGGCCTCTGCCACGTTGACGATCGCGTACGTGGTGGCGGCCTGACCCGAGGCCACCAGCAGTGCGGCGACGCCGCCCTCGAGTGCGGCCAGGCGCTGCTCGACCGCGTCCTGCGTCGGGTTCATGATCCGGGTGTAGATGTTGCCGGGCTCGGTGAGGCCGAAGAGATTGGCGGCGTGCTCGGTGTCGCGGAAGGTGTAGCTGGTGGTCTGGTAGATCGGCAACGCGCGCGCACCGGTCGTCGGATCCGGTGATTGGCCGACGTGGATCTGCTTGGTTTCGAAACTCCAGTTGTCTGCTGGATTCGCTGCGTCAGACATGACGTGTACACAACTTTCTTACGGTCGGCAGGGCTCGCTGAGACCCTGTGGGGTCCGACCTTCGGACCCGCGCTTGCCGGGAGGCCGTGTGGCCCCCAACCTGGTCATCACCCGGAGCACCCCACCGCGGTTGGAGGGTTGCCGATCAGCGAGCCGGGGCTTCGTGCTGATACTCATGACCTGGCGACAAGGATATAACACCGATTTCATACCCAGGGAACCCTCCTGCTCAGACCGGTTGGAACACCGCGGAAATCGGTGTTGTGAACGATCTCACCGCGTGTTCGTGGAATACGGTGCCGGCGCTGCTGCGCACTCTGCCGACGCCCACCCTGTTCGGCGCGGACCTGGCCGTGGGCGGGCTGCTGATTCTGGTACCGGCCGTGGCGGCACACCGGCGTGGGTGACGGTGATCGCCGTCGGCGTCGCGGCCGTGCACACGTAGGCTCGGTTGTCGTGTCCATCGTTATCACCACGGTCAACGTCAACGGTATCCGTGCCGCCGTCAGGCAACGCAACGAACGCAACGCGGGAATGTTGCGATGGTTGTCGGAGGCACCATCGGATGTGATTGTCCTGCAGGAAATCCGGGCATCGCACAAACAAGCACACGAGGCGCTGGCACCGGTGCTGGAGGGTGGCTGGCACCTGACGATGACCGAATCGTCGGTCAAGGGTCATGCCGGGGTCGGCGTGCTCAGCCGCATCGAACCGGCCGCCGTGCGCACCGGCTTCGGCAGCGCAGAATTCGACGATCTGGGCCGATACGTCGAGGCCGACTTCGGCGCACCCGGCATCGACGGTGTCGGCGAGCTGACGGTCGGCGCCCTGTACCTGCCCAAAGGCGCCGCGGACACTCCGCAGGACGCGGCCAAATTCGAGGAGAAGAAGCGCTTCCTCGACGAATTCGGCGCGTATCTCGCCGGCCTCATCGATCCGGACGGGAGAGTGCAGGACGGGGGAGCGCGGGATCGGGGAGTGGTCGTCGGCGGCGACTGGAACATCGCGCCCGCCGAGGCCGACATCAAGAACTGGAAGGGCAACCTCACGAGCCCCGGCTTCCTACCGCACGAACGTGCATGGGTGGCCGGGCTGCTGGCATCGGGCTGGTCCGACGTGGTCCGCGACCTGCACCCCGAGGGACCCGGACCATACAGCTGGTGGTCGTGGCGCGGCAAGGCCTTCGACAACGACGCCGGCTGGCGCATCGACTACCAGTTGGCGAACGCCCCGATGGCCGCCGCCGCGCGTTCGGCCGTCGTCGACCGCGCCGATGCCTACGATCTGCGCTGGTCCGACCACGCACCGGTGACCGTCACCTTCGGCTGACCGTCCCGCGCCACGTCGCCGGGTGTGCCGACAACATCGGGTTGAGCGCCTTTGAGACACTGGAACCCATGACCAGCAGTGAAGTCGCGAGCAGTGAGAACACCGGCGGCGAAGGTGCCGTACCCCAGGCCCGTAAGCGGGTGCTGTCCGGAATTCAGCCGACGAGTGACTCCTTCCACCTCGGCAACTACCTCGGTGCCGTGCGGCAGTGGGTGCAACTGCAGGACGACTTCGACGCCTACTACTTCATCCCCGACATGCACGCCATCACGGTGCCGCAGGATCCCGCGGTGCTTCGTGAACGCACCCGGGTGGCGGTCGCGCAGTTGCTGGCCGTCGGCGTCGACCCGGAGCGCGCGACGATCTACGTCCAATCGCACGTGCCCGAGATCGCGCAGCTCAACTGGGTGCTCTCGTGCCTGACCGGTTTCGGTGAGGCGGGCCGGATGACGCAGTTCAAGGACAAATCCGCCAAACAGGGCGCCGATGCCGCCGGGGTGGGGCTGTTCACCTACCCGATCCTGATGGCCGCGGACATCCTGGCATTCCAGGTCGACCTGGTGCCGGTGGGTGAGGATCAGCGTCAGCATCTGGAACTGACCCGCGACCTGGCCGGGCGCTTCAACAAGCGATTCGGCAAGGCACTCAAGGTGCCCGAGGCCTACATCGTCTCCGAGTTCGCCAAGATCTACGACTTGCAGAACCCGACGGCCAAGATGAGCAAGTCCGCCGACACCGACAAGGGCCTGATCAACCTGCTCGACGATCCGAAACGGTCGGCGAAGAAGATCCGCTCGGCGGTCACCGACACCGGCAGCGAGATCATCTTCGACCGCGAGAACAAGCCCGGCGTGAGCAACCTGCTGACGATCCAGTCCGCGCTGAGCGGAGTGGGCATCGACGATCTCGTCGCGAAGTACGCGGGCAAGGGGTACGGCGACCTGAAGGTCGACACGGCTGAGGTTCTGGCCGATTTCGTCGGTCCACTGCGCGGCCGGGTCGCCGAATACACCGAGGACCCGGCCTATCTCGACGGTATTTTGGCCGCCGGAGCACAGCGGGCCCGCAAGATTGCGTCCGACACACTCGCTGTTACGTATGACAAAGTAGGGTTCCTGGCACCGAAGATGTGAGGGATGTCTCCTTCGCATCACGACGAGGGAGACATCGGGGATGAGTTCGGCGATCGACTCGGCGAAGGCCGCGGTGAGCACGGGCAAGGAGAAGTTCACCGAGGCGCAGGACCGCTGGCCGGTGCTCAAACACATCCTCGACACCGTCACCCGCTACAATGAGCGACGCGGAAATCTGCATGCCGCGAGCATCACCTTCAACGGGATACTCGCACTCATCCCTATCCTCATGGTGGCGTTCGCCATTGCCGGTTATGTCCTCGCCGGCAATCAGGGTCTGCTCGACGAGATCCAGGAGTCGGTGGTCGAGCAGATGCCCGGCGACATGGGCACGCAGGTGTCGGACCTGATTGATTCGGCCATCGCCTCCCGCGCCACGGTCGGTGTGGTCGGCCTGTTCGGTGCGGCGTTCACCGGCATCGGATGGATGGCGGGTGTGCGCATGGCGCTGACCGAGATCTGGGGCGGACGCATCAAACGCAACGCGGTGATGGCCAAGCTCGGCGATCTGCTGGCCTTCGTGGCCCTCGGGGCGGCGTTCATCGTCACGATGGTGCTGAGCGCGCTGGGTAGCAGCGGGCTGCTCAACAAGATCATGGACTGGCTGTCGATCGATGACATGCCGTGGGCGTCGACGGTGATCCGGGTGGTCTCGATCCTGGTGTCGGTCTGCGCGTCCTGGATGCTGTGCACTTTCGTGCAGTCGTGGCTTCCGCTGACCAAGGTGCCGTTCACGAACTGTCTCAAGGCGGGGCTGCTGATGGCGGTGGTCTTCGAGGTCCTCAAGACGTTCGGCGGCATCTACCTGACGTCGGTGATGAGCGGGCCCGCGGGCGCGGCCTTCGGATCGATCATCGGCATCATGGTGTTCGCCTATCTCGCCTCGCGAATCCTGTTGTACGCCACCGCCTGGTGCGCCACGGACCCGAAGAACCAGGCCTTCCAGGTGGTCGATGAGATCGAACCGCACGAGGAGGAGCAGGCGCAGCGGACTGTGGTGATCTCACCGACCTACGCGGTTAATCCGACGCCGAGACCAACGGTGATCGCGGGTGCGGTGGCCGCCGGAGCGGTGCTCGCGGCATCCATCGCGCAGGTCGCGCGTCTGCGCAGGTGAGATCGTGGCCGCCGGTCCCGGCCCGACGCACCGGCGGCAAACCTGGATAGGGACTGTGCGACCGGACACGACAGTTCGACCGGAAACGACAGTTCGACCGGAAACGACAGGGGGCCCGCCGACCATTCGGTCGGCGGGCCCCCTGTCTTCTGAAAGGCAGGCGTCAGCGCGAGAACATCAGTGCGCGCTTGACTTCCGAGATCGCCTGGGTCACCTGGATGCCGCGCGGGCAGGCATCGGTGCAGTTGAAGGTGGTACGGCAACGCCACACGCCGTCGACATCGTTGAGGATGTCCAGGCGCTCGACGGCGGCCTCGTCACGGCTGTCGAAGATGAACCGGTGCGCGTTGACGATGGCGGCCGGACCGAAGTAGCTGCCCTCGTTCCAGAAGATCGGGCAACTGGTGGTGCAGCACGCGCACAGGATGCACTTGGTGGTGTCATCGAAGCGGGCGCGGTCGGTCTGGCTCTGGATACGCTCGTACGTCGGCTCATTGCCCGAGGTGATCAGGAACGGCTTGATCGCCCGGTAGGCGTCGAAGAACGGCTCCATGTTGACGATCAGGTCCTTCTCCACCGGCAGACCCTTGATGGGTTCGATGGTGATCGTCAGTTCCTTGGCCTTGGCGGGATCCTTGGGCAGCAGATCCTTCATCAGCAGCTTGCACGCCAGCCGGTTGACGCCGTTGACCCGCATCGCGTCGGAGCCGCACACGCCGTGTGCGCAGCTGCGCCGGAAGGTGAGTGAGCCGTCGAGATAACCCTTCACGTACAGCAGCAGGTTGAGCAGCCGGTCGGTCGGCAGGGCCGGGACACGGTAGCTCTGGAATCCCTGTGCGTCAGGATCTTCCGGGTTGAACCGGTAGATCTTGAGCGTGATCATGGTGGCCTCGGCGGGCACCGGGGGCAGCGGCGGCTCGTCGGAGCCGGGCGTGGGCTTTTCCAGGATTGCGGTCATCAGTACTTACGCTCCATCGGCTCGTATCGGGTCTGTACCACGGGCTTGTAGTCCAGCTCGATGTCGGCGACCAGGTCGGCGCCCTTCTTGTACGCCATCGTGTGGCGCATGAAGTTGACGTCGTCGCGGTTGGGGTAGTCCTCACGGGCGTGCCCACCACGGGATTCCTTGCGGTTGAGGGCACCGGCGACGGTGACCTCGGCCATTTCCAGCAGGAAGCCGAGTTCGATGGCTTCGAGCAGGTCGGAGTTGAAGCGCTTGCCCTTGTCGTGGATGCGAATGTGGGCGTACCGCTCCTTGAACCCCTGTACATCCTTGAGGGCCTGCTTGAGGGTGTCCTCGGTGCGGAACACCGACGCGTTGGCGTCCATCGAGGCCTGCAGCTCGGTGCGGATGTCGGCGACCCGTTCGTGGCCGTGGTCGGACAGCAGGGTTTCCAGCCAGCTGTCGACCATCGAGGTGGGCGCCTCGGGAAGCGGCACGAACGACGCGGAGTTGGCGTGCTCCGCGGCGGCGATACCCGCGCGCCGGCCGAACACGTTGATGTCGAGCAGCGAGTTGGTGCCGAGGCGGTTGGCGCCGTGCACCGACACGCACGCGCACTCGCCGGCGGCGAACAGACCGTGCACGATCTCGGTGTTGTTGCGCAACACCTGGCCTTCGATGTTGGTCGGGATGCCGCCCATCACGTAGTGGCAGGTGGGGAACACCGGCACGTACTCGGTGACCGGGTCGACGCCGAGGTAGGTGCGCGAGAACTCGGTGATATCGGGGAGCTTCTCGTTGAGCACGTCCTCGCCGAGGTGGGTCACGTCGATGTAGACGTAGTCCTTGTTCGGTCCGGCGCCGCGACCTTCGAGTACCTCCAGCACCATCGAGCGGGCCACGATGTCACGGGGCGCGAGGTCCTTGATGGTGGGGGCGTAGCGTTCCATGAACCGCTCGCCGTCCACGTTGCGCAGGATACCGCCCTCACCACGCACAGCTTCCGAGATGAGAATGCCCAGGCCGGCCAGACCGGTCGGATGGAATTGGTGGAACTCCATGTCCTCCAAGGGAAGTCCCTTGCGGAAGATGATGCCCATGCCGTCGCCGGTGAGGGTGTGCGCGTTGGAGGTGGTCTTGTACATACGTCCGGAACCACCGGTGGCGAACACGATCGACTTGGCGTGGAAGACGTGGATCTCGCCGGTGGCCAGCTCGTAGGCGACGACGCCGGTGGCGGTGAGTTCGCCGTCCTCGTTCTCCGTCAGACAGATGTCGAGTGCGTAGAACTCGTTGAAGAACTCGACATCGTGCTTGACGCAGTTCTGGTACAGCGTCTGCAGGATCATGTGGCCGGTGCGGTCGGCGGCGTAGCAGGCCCGGCGGACCGGGGCCTTGCCGTGGTCGCGCGTGTGGCCGCCGAACCGGCGCTGGTCGATGCGGCCCTCGGGCGTGCGGTTGAACGGCAGCCCCATCTTCTCCAGGTCGAGCACCGCATCGATGGCCTCCTTGGCCATGATCTCGGCGGCATCCTGGTCGACGATGTAGTCACCACCCTTGACCGTGTCGAAGGTGTGCCACTCCCAGTTGTCCTCTTCGACGTTGGCCAGCGCGGCGCACATGCCGCCCTGCGCCGCGCCGGTATGCGAACGGGTGGGGTAGAGCTTGGTGAGGACCGCGGTCCGCGCACGGGGAGCGGCCTCGATGGCCGCGCGCATCCCGGCGCCGCCGGCGCCGACGATGACCACGTCGTAGCGGTGTTCCTGCATGAGTCTTGGTCTCCTTTGTCCGACGCGCGAGGTCAGTCGACGCTGCCGACGTCGAAGGTGAGCAGGGCGTAGGTGCCCATGATGAGCACGAGCAGCATCGACAGCGCCAGCAGGACGTTCAGCCAGAAGCGGGTCGAGTCCTTGCGGGTGTAGTCGGCGATGACGGTGCGCACGCCGTTGCCGCCGTGCAGCTGTGCCAGCCACAGCATCGTCAGGTCCCAGATCTGCCAGAACGGTGAGTCCCACCGCTCGGCCACGTAGGAGGCGTCGATGCGGTGCACCCCGTCCTCCCAGGCCAGCATGATGAACATGTGGCCGAAGGTGAGGATGATCAGTGCCAGCCCCGAGAAGCGCATGAACATCCATGCGTTCTTCTCGAAGTTGCCGCCCTTGGGCTTGCGCGGCGAGCGCGGGTTGTCGAGGCTGGCCGGTCGGACGTGCTCCTTCTCGAGCGTCTTGGCCAGTTTCGGGTTTGCTGAAGTGGTCATGTCCGTCGGCTCCTAGAGCGAGTGCTGGATCAGGATCTGCAGGAGCCGGACCGTCATCGCGCCGAACAGCACGACGAACAGGCCGAGGATGCCCCACAGCATCTGCCGCTGGTACTTCGGTCCCTTGGCCCAGAAGTCGACCAGGATCAGTCGCAGGCCGTTGAGGGCGTGGAACATGACGCACGCGACCAGGCCGATCTCCATCAGACCGATGATCGGGGTCTTGTACGTCTCGATGATTTCCGAATACTTGTTCGGATCGATACGGATGACCGCCGTGTCGAGGACGTGAACGAACAGAAAGAAGAAGATAGAAACACCGGTGATGCGGTGCAGCACCCAGGACCACATGCCTGGATCGCCTCGGTAGAGGGAACGCTTACGCACCGGATCTGGTGCAACCTCGGTCGGCGTGCTCATCGGAAAGTTGGCCTCCAACACCGTCGATGGATTGGCTGGGCCGACTGCTCACGATCCTGCGTACGACCCATGCAAGAGACTTTAAACCTATGCTGAGGCCGTCGTTAAATTACCCGAACACATTTGAGAGACAAGATAACTCGAATTAGGTTTGCCTTACCAATGTCTGAACGGGCGTAGGGATGGTCACACCGGGCCCGCACAGTGACGTCGAGGAGGTTGTGGTGGTCGAGTCGGTCGAATGGAAGACGTTGCGCGACAACGCAAGGCTGATGCTAGGTCAGGCTTACGCACCGTATTCGAGGTTCCCGGTGGGTGCTGCCGCGATCACCGACGATGCCCGTTTGGTCGCCGGATGCAATGTGGAGAATGTCTCATACGGACTCGGGATCTGCGCCGAGGTGACGCTGGTGGCGCAGCTGGTCGCCACCGGCGGCGGACGCCTGCGGGCCGTCGCGATCTGTGACGCCGACGGCTCTCCCCTGATGCCCTGCGGCCGGTGCCGGCAGGTCCTGCTGGAGCACGGCGGGCCGGGCCTGCTCATTGATCACGCCGACGGTCCGCGCACGCTGGGCGAGCTGCTGCCCGAGGCGTTCGGACCCGAAGATCTGGATCGGATCACCCGATGAGCCCGGTACCGGACGCCGTGTCGGTCATCGCGGCCAAGCGAGATGGCCGGGAACTGACCGACGAACAGATCACCTGGGTCATCGACAGGTACACCCGTGCCGACGGGGTGGCCGACGAACAGATGTCGGCTCTGCTGATGGCGATCTACCTGCGCGGAATGACCGAACGGGAGATCGTCACCTGGACGCGGTCGATGATCGAGAGCGGAGGGCGGATGGACTTCTCCGGCCTGCGCCGCGACGGCCGGACCCTGGCGACCGTCGACAAGCACTCCACCGGTGGCGTGGGCGACAAGATCACGCTCCCGCTCGCGCCGCTCGTCGCCTCCTTCGGGGTGGCGGTGCCGCAACTGTCGGGCCGTGGGCTCGGTCACACCGGCGGCACCCTGGACAAGCTGGAGTCGATCAGCGGGTGGCGGGCGGATCTGACGACGGCGCAGCTGTATTCGCAGCTGGAATCGGTCGGTGCGGTGGTGTGCGCCGCGGGCGCCGACCTGGCCCCGGCCGACCGCAAGCTGTACGCGCTGCGCGATGTGACCGGGACCGTCGAATCGATCCCGCTGCTTGCCAGTTCGATCATGAGCAAGAAGATCGCCGAGGGCACCGGTGCGCTCGTGCTGGATGTGAAAACGGGCTCGGGTGCCTTTCTTTCAGAACCCGGGGACGCGCGGCGGCTGGCCGAGACGATGGTCTCACTCGGCACAGCCGCCGGAGTGCGCACCACTGCCCTGATCACCGACATGTCCACGCCGCTGGGGCTGACGGCGGGCAACGCCGTCGAGGTTGCCGAGTCGCTGGAGGTGCTCGCCGGCGGCGGGCCGGCCGATGTTGTCGAACTCACACTGGTACTGGCGCGGGAGATGCTGGCGGCCACCGGCCTGTGCGATGCCGACCCCGCCGCGCACCTGGCCAATGGCAGGGCGATGGACACCTGGCGGGCCATGATCGCCGCCCAGGGCGGCGATCCGGATGCCCCACTTCCGGTGGCACCGCACGTGGAGGTGGTGCGGGCCGCGTCGTCGGGTGTCCTGACGGGCCTGGACGCGATGGCGGTGGGGGTGGCGGCGTGGCGGCTCGGTGCCGGGCGTGCGGTGCCCGGAGCCGACGTGCAGGCCGAGGCGGGTGTGGTCCTGCACGCCAAACCCGGTGACACGGTTGTCGCGGGTGCTCCGTTGTACAGCCTGCACACCCGGACCCCCGAGGCCATCCCCGGAGCCGTTGCGGCACTCGACGGCGCCGCTGTGATCGGCGCGGAGGGACAGTCCGGTCCACTCGCCCGGCCATTGGTGCTCGATCGCGTTACCGTCTGACGATGACGCCCCGACCACTGGACCCGGCCAACCTGGCCCTCGCCCCCAAAGCGCTGCTGCACGATCACCTCGACGGCGGACTGCGACCGGCCACCGTGCTGGAGCTGGCCCACGACTGTGGCTACACCGAACTGCCCGCCGACGACCAGGTGGCGTTGGCCACGTGGTTCCGGGACGCCGCCGACAGCGGGTCGCTGGAACGATATCTGGAGACGTTCGCGCACACGGTCGCGGTGATGCAGACCGCGTCCGCGCTGGAACGGGTCGCCCGCGAATGCGTCGAGGACCTCGCCGCCGACGGCGTCGTCTACGCGGAGGTGCGGTTCGCCCCCGAACAGCACCTGGAGAACGGGCTGACCCTCGACGAGGTGGTGGAGTCGGTGCTGGCCGGGTTCGCCAAGGGTGAGGTGGACGCGGCCGGCCGCGGCAGGCCGATCGTCGTGCGCGCTCTGGTGACCGCGATGCGCCATGCCGCCCGCTCGCGGGAGATCGCGGAACTGGCCGTGCGGTTCCGCGGCCGGGGTGTGGTCGGTTTCGACATCGCCGGCGCCGAGGCGGGTAATCCGCCGACCCGGCATCTCGACGCATTCGAGTACATGCGCGCCAGCAACGCCCGGTTCACCATCCATGCCGGGGAGGCGTTCGGCCTGCCGTCGATCCATGAGGCACTGGCCTACTGTGGCTGCGACCGGCTCGGCCACGGCGTCCGCGTCATCGACGACATCACCTTGCCGCCCGGGGTCACGCCCGCCTCGCATTCCTTCGATGGGGCGGTGCTCGGCGACATCGCGGCGACGGTGCGTGACAAACGGATTCCGCTGGAGCTGTGTCCGAGCTCCAACGTGCAGACCGGGGCTGTCGCGTCACTGGCCGATCACCCGTTCAACATTCTTGCGCGGCTGCGCTTCCGGGTTACGGTCAACACCGACAACCGGCTGATGAGCGACACCTGTATGAGCAACGAGTTCAAGGTCCTCGTCGACCACTTCGGCTACGGATGGACCGATCTGGAACGGTTCACCCTCAACGCGATGAAATCGGCGTTCCTGCACTTCGACGACCGCATCCGGATCATCGACGAGGTCATCAAACCCGGATACGCCGTCCTCATCGGCTGAGCCTCAGCTCTTCTTGACCAGCCTGGCCTCGAAGTCGTGTTCCAGTGCGCGCCACGCCTCCGACTCGTTGTCGAACGGTCCCGACGGTGCGAGGCGTTTGGGGTCGGGGTTGATGGCGTAGTCAACGAACCAGCCGAGCGGGGTGCTGGACCCCAGCGCCTCGTTGACAGCATCGTCGTCACCGAAATCGGCTGCGTCGGTGAAGAGTTCGACGGCCAGGTCGAGCTGGTTGCGGTCGATGCGGCGGGGGCCGTCGGCGATGTCGGCGGCCAGGCCGGTGAGGACGTAGACGTTTTCGTCGATGACGTCGAACTCGAGTGAGCCGTCGGTGGCCTCGATCCGCACCTGGTCGAAGGTGGAGACGTCGAGCAGGTCGTGGTCGGTGCTGTCGGCGAGGAACTTGCTCATCGTCCGAGCCGAGGTGAACACGAAGATCTTGCCGTCGGTGCCGAGGAACACCGGGTCGTCGCCGAGGTAGCAGCGCAGCGTCAGGTATTCGTCGTCGCCGGTGACGATCCGGATGGGGTCGATGCCGACGCGCGCCCAGAAGCTGTCGTCGTCGTAGTCGTCATCTACTTCGTCCTCGTCCTCGTCCTCATCGTCCTCGGACTCGTCGTCGGCGTCGCCGCTCTCGACCTGCTCGAGTTCGTCGTCGCCCGGCTCGTCCTCGTCCTCGGCGGAGGCCGCCGCCTCGAGTTCGGCTTCGGCGACGGCAACGGCGGCGGCGTCGGTGGGCGGTGTCGTGAGCACACCGTCGATGGCGTCGACGACGTCATCCCAGTGTTTGGCGATCAGTCGCCCGATGCGCACCCACAGGTCGATGCCGTCGCGGCCGACGAAGTTGCGGGTACCGGTGGTGACGGCGCCCAGGATCGGGTTGCCGTTGAAGAACTTGGTGACGACGGTCAGCTCGCACACCTCACCGAGGATGCGGACGATCTCCAGGGCATCCTCGAGCTCGGCGATGACCTCGGGGGTGGGGTCCTCGGCGGCGAGTTCGGGCACGCCGACCAGATCGTAGGTGTGCCGGTCGTCGGGCAGCAGTTCGTCGGCCGAGATCTGCTTGAGGGTCTCCCACGTGGGGTGATCCTCGAGATCGTTCTCGGTGCCGGACCGGATGAAGGCGGCCAGTTCCGCGACGCCGGGCAGCCCGTACAGGTCCTCCTCCAGCCCGAGGAAGGCTTCCCATTCGTCGTCACCCTCGCGCCAGCGCGGCGCCCAGAGGGTGAACACGTTTCCGTTGGTCAATCCGAGTTCGATGGGGACGATGTCTCCGGCCATGAGCAGAAAGCCTAACGCTAGGAGTGGGCAGCGCGACACCATGGTAGGGCACAACAGGGTTATCAGCGTGCTCAGGTTTCTCAGGTGACACGGTAGAAGCCCTCGAACGTCTGGTCCGCGTTGGTGGTGCGCAGCGCGGTGACGCCCACGGGGGCGCCGCCGGTTTCGACGAGTTGTCCGTTGCCGATGTACATCGCGACGTGGCCCGACCAGACGGCGAGGTCGCCGGGTTGTAGCTCGGATTGGGACACCTGCCGGCCCACGGTGTCCTGATCCTGGGCCAGCCGCGGCAGTTCGACGCCGGCCTGGCGGTACGCCCACTGGGTGAAACCGCTGCAATCGAAACCACCGGTACCGGTGCCGCCCCACACATACGGGGTGCCCTGTCTGCTGAGCGCGGCCGTGACGGCGGTGGCGGCGCGCTGATTGGGTGCGTAGGCGATGGAGCCGTCGGGCAGGGTGACCGGGATACCCCGCCCGGTGGTGTCGGTTGTGGTGCGGGTGTTGGCCGCTGTGGTGATCGTGGGGGTGGTGATCGTCGGGGTGTCGGTGGTGGAGGTCGTCCGCCGGCCGGTGTCCGTGGTTGTGGACGCGGGTGTGGTGCGGGTGGTCGAGAACGGTGTGGTGGTGATCGCCGGGGTGTTTCGGATGGGGGTGGTCGCGGTGGGGGTGGTTGCTGGCGGGGTCGTCGCAGTGGAGATGGTTGCCTTTGGCGTGTTCGTGGTGGTTGTCGCGGCGGTCCGTGTGTTTGTGGTCGTCGTACGGGTGAGTGAGCGTAGCCGCGCGCTGTCGGATTCCAGTTGTGTCCGGGTCTTTTCGACGATCTGGACGCCACGGCTGACGTGATCGATGGCCACCGGCACGAGCAGTGCCAGCCCGGGGACCGTCAGCGCGTTGCTGCCGAGTGTGGCGGCGGTGCGACCGAAGGAGTCGACGAGCGTGTCGAGTTGCCGTGCGGCGGTTGCTATCTTGCCCGCGGCATCGTCGACGATGGTGATGATGGCGTCGGCGTCGGTGGTGAATTCCGTCGCGGCATCGTGGGTTGCGGTGACCTGACTGCTCATGCTGCGGGCGCCGTCACCGGACCATGACGCGAGGACTGTCGTCGTGGCCGCCGCCGAGTTCTTCTCCGCCTCGGCGAGAGTGCTTGCGGTGGTGCGTAACCGGCTGACCGGACTATCCGGCGGCAGGACGCCGGTGCCGAGGGCGTCGACGAGGGTGTGCAGGGGTGCGATCAGCAGATTGATCATTTGAGGGTCAGCTCCTTGTCGACGGTGCCGAGTTCGGTGGTCGTGACTGTTGTCGTGGTCGTACCGCCGGGGGTCGAGGTCGTGGTGGTCGTCGTCGTTGTCGTGGACGCGGTGGTGCCGTTCGGCGTGGCGACGGTGGAGACGACCTTGTCCGGTGTGGTGCCGGATTTATCGGTGTGCACGGTCTTGTCCGTTGTCGGCCTCTCCGTAGTTGTCTTCTCCGTAGTTGGCTTTTCGGTGGTCGTCTTCTCGGTGGTCGACTTCTCGTTGGTCGACGTGTCAGCAGATGTCTTGTCCGCCGTCGTTCTGTCCGCTGTCGTCTTGTCCGCTGTCGTCTTGTCGGTTGTCGTCTTGTCGGTTGTCGTCTTGTCGGTTGTCGTCTTATCGGGGGCCGGCGTGGTGGTCTTTTGCCGGTTCGTGTTCGTTGTCCGGTTCTGCTCGTCGGTGTCCTGGGAGGTTGTCAGCAGGCCGGCGAGTGACTGGACTCCGGTCGCGAGTGTGGACAGCGCCTGGATGCCGGTGGTCAGGCTGTTGCTCACCGTCTGCGTCCGGGTGTCGGTCTTGTTCGTCGTCCGGTTCGTCCTGGTGGTTTGGGAGTTGGTGACAACACGCCGGGCCGCGTTGCTGTCGGTGGTGACGTACGTGTTGGTGGCCGCCTGCGATCGGGTGCTGATCGTCGCGTGCTGGTCGGCGATCGCGACGACCGTCCGGTTCTTGGCGTCGAGCACACTGGTGAGTACGGCGAGGAAGTCGGCGCCGATGATGCCGAAGGTGGGGGCGAGTTCTCCGGCTGCCGAGTTACCGACGCTCGCGGAGCCACGGATTTCCGCGGCGATGGTGCGCTGCTGTCGGGCGAATCGGGTGATCGCGGCCGGATCGGCCTGAACCTGGGTGTTCGTCATGGGAATCTGACGCGGCCGAACCCCGTTTGGTTCCATCGAATTTTTGTTCGATGAATGGTGGGGCTCTTTGTGCGCGGTGCGGCCTGTCCCGAATTAAGGTGAGCGCATGGATGTCCACATCGTCGCCCACCCGCTGGCCGCCGTCCGGTTGACCACCCTGCGCGACAAGAACAGCAGCAATGCGGAGTTCCGGCAGGCACTGTCGGGGATCACCCAGATCCTGGTGTACGAGGCACTCGCGGCGGCGCTCGTCGACGAGGTGCCGATCCAGACGCCGATGGGTTCGTGCGTCGGCGCCCGGCTCAGCGCACCCCCGCTGTTCGTCCCGGTGCTGCGTGCCGGGCTGGGGATGGTCGACCAGGCACACGCGCTGGTCCCCGAGGCCAACATCGGATTCGTCGGTATCGCCCGCGACGAGTCGACGGCCAAGCCGGTGCCGTATCTGGCCTCGCTGCCCGAGGACCTGTCGGACATCCCGGTCTTCGTGCTCGACCCGATGCTCGCGACCGGCGGTTCGATGCTCCACGCCATCGATCTGCTCGTCGACCGCGGTGCCCGCGATATCACCGCCATCTGTGTGGTGGCCGCTCCGGAGGGTGTTGCCGCCCTGGAAAACTCCGGTCATCCGATCCGGCTGATCGTCGGTGCGGTCGACGAAGGCCTCAACCAGGCCTACTACATCGTTCCCGGCCTCGGCGACGCCGGCGATCGCCAATACGGCCCCCGCTGACCTCCTGCGTTGTGCGGGAAAGTCAAGAAGGTCAATCCGATGGCTGTGCCTGGGTGTGTAGCCCGTGGAGGTAGGGGGTGAGGACGGAGGCGATGTCGGTACCGGTTACGGTACGGGCGAATACCAGTGCGTCGGCCAGTGTTATGAGGTCCTGGACCTGTTTGGCGGAGTGGTTGAGTCCTGCACCTGCCATCGCCTGCGACACGGCGTGCATCGCCACGGCGTCGATCTCCGAACTCACCGCCAGTCTGGCATGCGCGGCCGGATCGCCACCAGGTTCCAGCATGAGCGCGTACCGTGCCCGCATATCTGCCTCGCGTGACGCCAACGCGTCGATGAGTTCGGTCAGTGCCGATGCCAGTCCGTCGATGTCGCGTGGTTCCGACGTGGCAAGCGAGTCGACGAACAGTTGTGTGTCGGCGAGGGTGCGAGATTCGAGACTCTCGATGATCAGCTCGATCAACGCCTGCCGTGTCCGTGCGTGATGTGACGTCGCGCCCTCCGGGATCCCCGCTTCGCGGTCGACCGCCCGATGGGTCAATGCGCGCACCCCGTGACCAGCGATCACCGTGATCGCACTCCTCGCGATCACCTCGCGCCGATCCTCGCCGCCGGATGTACTCGTCGTCACCACACGGAGGATACAGGTGTAGCATCTGTATTACGCTACATCTGTAGCAAACTGCGCGGCTAGGAAGGATGGCCCATCGACATGCTGATCGACTTCACTCCGGATTCCGCCTTATATCCGTTCCGCTCGAGATGGTTCGAGTCGTCGGCGGGTCGGGTTCACTACGTGGATGAGGGTTCCGGTCCGCCGGTCGTCTTCTTTCACGGCTCGCCGACCTGGAGCTTCCTCTATCGTCGAGTGATTGCGGGACTTCGTGAGAGCTTCCGGTGTGTTGCGCTGGACTATCCAGGGTTCGGGCTTTCGGAACGACCACCCGGATACAGCTACGCGATCGATGAACTCGCGATGGTCGCGGGTGAGCTCATCGACCACCTGCAACTCGATGGGTTCGTCATGGTCGGACACGACTGGGGCGGACCGGTCGGATTGGGCGCCTGCGTTCGGCGAGCCGATCGGGTTGCTGGAATCGCACTGTGCAACACCATGTTCTGGCCGAGGCTCTCGGTGGCCAACTACGCGTTCAGTGTGGTGATGGACAGCGGACCGATGCGGCGGCGCATCCTGCATGAGAATGTCCTCATCGAGAAACTGCTACTCGGCACTTCCGGCCCGACTCTGATCGCGGCCGAAGCCGACCACTATCGTGGCGTGCAGTCCGACGCCGACGCACGAGTCGGACTCGCCGAGATGCCCGGGCAGATCCGTGGGGCCCGTCCGTTGATGGCGAGGCTCGAAGCTGACGTACCCAGGCTGCTTGGGCACAAGCGGGCGGTGGCTGTGTGGGGCATGCGCGATGTTGTCTTCCGTCCAAAGGTCTGCCTGCCTCGTGTGCGCACCGCCTTCGCGAACATCGATGTCATCACGGTTGCCGACGCCGCACACTTCGTACCCGAAGAAGCCCCCGACCAGATCATCGATGCCATCGCTACACGCTTCTGACCTCCCGCGTTACATGGGAAGGGTCAGTGGCGCAGGAGACCCTCGGTGAGGAGGGTCTCCTGCGCCGATAGCGGCCCTACGCGGCGACCGCGGACCAGCGACCGGCCGTACGGCGAACCTCGACGGGGTGGTCGAAACAGGTGCTGATGGTCTCGGAGGTGAGGGCCTCGTCGACGGTGCCGGCGGCGACGGTCCTGCCCTCACGCAGCAACAGTGCGTGGCTGGTGCTGGCGGGCAGGTCCTCCAGGTGGTGTGTCACCAGAACCGTTGCCAGCGTGGGCACTTCGGCGCGTAGCTGATCGATCCCGGCGAGCAGCTTTTCGCGGGCGGCCAGGTCGAGACCGGTCGCGGGCTCGTCCAGCAGGAGCAGCGGCGGCTGCGGCATCAGTGCCCGGGCGATCAGGGTGCGTCCGCGTTCGCCCTGACTCATGAACGGCCACAACGATTCCCGACGCTCCATCATGCCGAACATCGCCAGCAGTGAATCGGCGTGGGCGTGTTCGGCATCGGTGTAGTGGTGCCGGTTGTCGAGTTCGGGGGTGTTGGTCAGCCCGGTGAGTACCACCTCGTGCGCCGACAGCGGGATGTCGATGCGCCAGCGCGGATCGACGTGCCCGATGTGGGTGCGCAGGGACCGCATATCGACCCGCCCGAGACGGTGCCCGAGGACATCGACGGTGCCGCGGGTGGGAAACCCGCGGGCTCCCAGCATCGTCATCAGGGTCGACTTACCGGCGCCGTTCGGGCCGAGCAGCGCCCAGTGTTCGCCGGGCAGCACCCGCATGCCGACATCGTCGAGCAGCAGTCGGCCGCTGCGCACCACGTCGAGCCCGACGGCGTCGAGGACCGGTTGGTGGGCCATAGTCGTGTGTACTCCTATCGGGACCAGTAGGCGATGGCGGGTTCGTCGGCGATGGTGTTGCCGTTCTGCCGGATCACCAGACCCGACGGCGTGACGATGTACTCGTACGAACCACTGCGCGCGATGAAGTACTTGCCTTCCTGGGTGGGGAAGTCGATGTGCTTGAGGTTTCCGTCGGCGACGCCCTTGTAGTACAGCCCGCCCGCCTCACCGACCCGGCAGATGATCACCCGGGACCGGTCCGTCCGCAGGATCGCGACCGCCGGATCGTTCGCGGCATCGCACCGGGGGCCGTCGGTGAAACCCTGCCAGTCGGCGCCGGGCACGGTGGGGGCTGGGCGGGTGCCGGTCGTGGTCGGCTGGTGCGTGGTGGTCACGGTGGTGGGCGGCGGGGTTATCGTCACCGTCGGCGAGTCCGCCCGCTCACCGGGGGACCCGGTGACGGTCGACGTGGTGGTGCTGGTTCCCGGTGCCGAGACCGGATCGTCGTCGTCGGACGGGATGAGCAGGAAGGCGGCCAGGACGCCGCCGATCACCAGCAGTACGCCGGCGGCCGCCGCGACCAGCACCACCGGCGATGACCAGGGGGAACGATCGGGCGGAGGGTAGCCACCGGACTGGCCACCGGGATAGCCGTGGCCGGGATACGACATCGGGTCGCCCTGGAACCCCGGGTATCGACTGCCGTACTGATCTCCTGGTCCGCCCGCGCTCATGCCCCGATTATGGCTGTCGCCCCCGCCGGACCGGCAGCCGCCGGGCCGATACCCCGCGGATCGGGGTGTTCCGGCGGAGTCGTCCGGGGCGCGATCGGCTCGGGCGATATTGTCTTTCCATGCCTTTTCTGAACGCCGACGGCGACATCTACGAGCTCTACCTCGGTACCGAGGGCGTCGACCTCGATCCGGACAACCCCGAGAACCGATTCCGGACGGAGTGGATCGAGACCGTGACCGGCCTGCTGGACGAGGCCGCGGCCAACGCGAAGGGGCTGGTGATCACCGCGACGGGCAAGTATTTCACCAACGGCCTCGACACCGACTTCATCGCTGCGAACTTCGCGGAGCTGCCCGCGTACCTGGACAAGGTGCACGCGCTCTACAGCAAGGTCCTGACCCTGCCGGTGCCGACCGTGGCGGCGATCAACGGTCACGCCTTCGGTGCCGGCGCGATGTTGGCCCTGTGCGCCGATCACAGCGTGATGCGCGCCGATCGCGGATTTTGGTCGCTGCCCGAGGCCGCGCTGTCGATGCCGTTCACCCGCGGTATGGCGGCGCTGATCCGCACACGTCTCGCCGATGCCACCGCCACCGAGGCGATGCTCACCAGCCGCCGCTACGGTGCCGACGACGCGGCGGCGGCCGGCATCGTCGGTGAGGCCGCATCCGTCGACGACCTGCTGGGCCGGGCGCGCGCGGTGGCCGCCGAACGTCAGCAGGTGGCCGGTCCGAACCTCGGCCTGATCAAGAAGGGACTGCGCACACCGCTGCTCGACGACCTGGCCGTGATCACTCCGGCGACATTGCTGTGACCGCCGCGGAAGGTTCGCTCGACCCCTTCGGCAGGGCGTCGTCGGTTGTCGACGACTGGCTCGCCGCCCATCGCGACCAGCTGGTCGCGTGGCGGCGACAGATCCACGCCCATCCCGAACTGTCGCGCCAGGAGGTGGCCACCACCGATCTGGTGATCTCCGAGCTGACCGCGCTCGGGCTGAGTCCGCGCCGACTGCCGCTGGGCACCGGGGTGGTGTGCGATCTGGGGCCCGAGGTGGGTTCCCGGATCGCGTTGCGCGCCGACATGGATGCCTTGCCGATCACCGAGCACACCGGGCTGCCGTTCAGTTCCACCATCGACGGCGTGTCGCACGCCTGCGGGCATGACGCGCACACCGCGATCCTGCTTGCGGCCGGCGCTCTGCTGTCCGGTGTCGAGGACCTTCCGGTGGGGGTTCGGCTGATCTTCCAGGCCGCCGAGGAGGTGATGCCCGGCGGTGCGCTCGACGCGATCGACGCCGGGGTGCTGCAGGGGGTGAGCCGGATCTTCGCCTTGCACTGCGATCCGCGGCTGCCGGTCGGGTCGGTGGGATTGCGCTCCGGTGCGCTGACCTCGGCGGCCGACCATGTGGACATCACCTTCCATTCGAAAGGCGGACACACTTCGCGGCCGCATCTGACCGCCGACCTGATCTATGCGATGGGCACCGTCATCACCGGATTGCCCGGAGTGCTGTCGCGGCGGATAGACCCGCGGTCGGGGACCGTGATGGCGTGGGGATCGGCGCATTCGGGCAGCGCCCCCAACGCCATCCCGCAGGAGGGTCGCCTGCGCGGCACCGTCCGCACCGGCGAGCGCGAGATCTGGACGGAGCTCGAACCGTTGGTGCGCAGCATCATCGGCGAACTGGTCGGACCGCTGGGAGTGCAGTACGACCTCAACTATTTCCGTGGTGTCCCGCCGGTGGTCAATGAGGAGACCGCGATCGCGATGCTGTCGACGGCGGTCAGCGCCGTGGGACCCAACGCCGTCGCCGACACCCCGCAGTCACCGGGCGGCGAGGACTTCTCCTGGTATCTCGAACATGTGCCCGGCGCGATGGGCAGGCTCGGTGTGTGGGACGGGCTCGGACCGCAGGTGGACCTGCACAGCCCCAACTTCCGTATCGACGAGCGGGCGCTCGACGTGGGGGTCAGGGCGCTGGTCGGGGTCGTGCTCGGGTCGTCCGGACGCGGCTGAACCCGACGGCAACACTGAACCGACGGCAACACTGAACCGACGGCAACACCGGCCCGGGCGATCGCACGGGCCGGTGTTGCCGTCGGCATGGGCCGGGTTGTGCCGCTACAGCGGCAGCAGAATGTCCTTCACCGACGGATCGGTGCGCAGAAATTCCTGTACCGCAGGGTCTTTGAATGCGGCCACCAGTTTCTTGATGTTGTCCGAATCCTTCCACTCGGTGCCGATGGTGAGTTGTCCGGCGAACTCGTCGGGGGCCGGCGGGGCGTAGATCTGCTTGGCGACGTCGATGCCCGCGGCCAGATAGTACTCGGTGTATCCGACCGTCGCGTCGAGGTCACCGAGCGATCGCGACTGGGCGGCGAAGTCCAGCAGTACGAACTGCAGGTTTTTCGGGTTGGTCGCGATGTCCTTCTGGGTGGCCTTCCACTTGTCGATGCCGGGTGTGAGGGTGATCAGACCGGCGCGCTCGAGCAGCCACAGTCCCTGTGCCTCGTTGGCAGGGTCCGAGTACAGCGACACCTTCGCGTTCTGCGGCAGGTCGGCCGGGTTCTTGTACTTGTCCGACCAGATGCCGAATCCCCAGCGGAACACGGGGGTGGCGGCCTCCTCCTTGAAGTCGGGGTTGGCTTCGAGGACCTGCGAAAGCCAGAGTTTGTGCTGGTAGACGGTACCGGCCACTTCGCCGTCGCTCACGGCGCGGTTGAGGGTGGTGGAGTCGGACAGTCCTTTGAAGGCGACCTTGATGCCGTGGCGCGGGGCGACCTCATCGGCGATGAACGTGACCAGCGCCTCCTCGGCGGCGTTGCCCTCGGCGGTGACGATGGTGAGGGTGGCGCCGGCGGTGTCGTTCGGCGAGGTGTCGTCGGATCCGGCAAGGCGCCAGACGAGGACGGCGGCGACCACGGCGACGACCACGATGATCGCGGCGGCGATCGGCCATTTTCCGCGTCGGCCGAGCTCGATGTCGGAACCACCCGAAGGCGGTGACTCTGGTTGGACATCAACAGAATTGGACATGGTGAAACCTCTCGATCAGGTAGGGGGAGATGCGGACGAAACGGATCAGCGGTTGATGCGCCTGGACTTTTCGGGGGTCAGGCTGCGCACCAGTGCGTCGCCGGCCAGCTGGATGAGTGCCACGGTGATGACCAGGACGACGATCGTGGCGATCATGACGCCGTG
Organism: Gordonia pseudamarae; assembly: GCF_025273675.1. NCBI lineage: Bacteria > Bacillati > Actinomycetota > Actinomycetes > Mycobacteriales > Gordoniaceae > Gordonia > Gordonia pseudamarae. Next base: position 1,653,978 of record NZ_CP045809.1, read on the forward strand.
GTCGAAGCGCTGGTAGCCGTAGGTGACGGCGACATAGCCGAGGCCGCCCGCGCCGATGGTGCCCGCGATGGTCGAGTACTCGATCATCGCGATCGTGTTGATGGTGAGCCCGCCGACGATGCTCGGCAGCGCCTCCGGGATCTGCGCGGTCCAGATGATCTGTGCGTTGGACCCGCCGGAGGCGCGGGCCACGTCGATGACCGAGGTGGGCACCGAACGCAGCGAGTTCTCGACGATGCGGGTGAAGAACGCGATCCCGGCGATCGACATCGGTACGACGGCGGCCGCGATTCCGATGTTGGTGCCGGTGATCCATCGGGTGAACGGGATGATGGCGGTCATCAGGACCAGAAACGGCAGCGATCTGCCGATGCTGATGATCCACGACAGCGGCGTGTGCAGCGCCCGGTTCTCGAACAGCCCACCGGGGGCGAGGTTGTGGACGAGAGCTCCGAGGGGCACTCCGACGAGCAGCACGATCACCATGACGATGCCGACCATCTGGACGGTGTCGAGGAATGCCGGGATCAGCAGATCGGGGATCTCATCGGTCGGGACCTTGATGGCGGCGAGATCGAAGGTGCTCACACCGTCACCTCGTCTCGGGTGGTCAGCGGCTCCCGGGCCGGGGCTGCCGACTGAGCCGGTGGCGCCGGGTCGACGGTCAGGCTCAGCTCCCCGGCGGCCGAGATGAACGCGGGGACCCGGTCGGAGGGAACCGAGACGGTGAAGTCACCGAACGGGACACCGTCGACCGTTTGTACATTCGCGCCCAGAACCGGGATCGACAGCCCCAGCCGGGTGCCGAGCCGGGTCAGCCAGTCGGCGGGTACGGTGGCCGAGTTGTAGACGACGGTCAGGCCGGTGTGTCCGCGGCCGACTCCGGCGGCGGGACCACGTGGCCGCAGCGCACGGCCCAGCGACGAGTGCGGGTCGAGGACGAGGTCGGTGATCGCGCCGTGTTCGACGATCCGGCCGCCGTCGATTCGTCCGACCGTGTCGGCGACACGCACAACGGTGTCCATCTCGTGGGTGATGAATACGACCGCCAGCCGCAGATCGTCGCGGAGTTCGGTGAGCAGCCGCAGGTAGGTTTCGGTGGAGTCGGGATCGAGCCCGGAGGTCGCCTCGTCGCTGAGCAGTACCGACGGTGTGAGCGCGAGCGCCCGGGCGATTCCGACGCGCTGGCGCTGTCCGCCGGACAACTGGTGCGGATAGTGTCCGGCCTTGTCGAGCAACCCGACGCGGTCGAGGAGTTCGCCGACCCGCGCCCTGGTGGAGGCCTTGGTGGCACCCAGATACTCCAGTGGCAGGGCCACGTTCTCCGCGGCGGTGCGCCGCGACAGCAGGCTGGCCGACTGGAAGACCGTGCCGATGCGTCGGCGTGCGTCCCGTAGCCGGGCCGCACCCATCGCGGTCAGGTCCTCGCCGCCCACGATGACCTGACCGGAGGTGGGGCGTTCGAGCAGATTGAGACAGCGGGCCAGGGTGCTCTTACCCGCGCCCGACGGACCGACTACGGCCAGGATCTCGCGGGCGTCGACGGTGAACGAGATGTCGTCGAGAACCGTGGTGGCTGTCTTTCCGGAGCCGAATGTTTTTGTCAGATTGACTAATTCGATCATCACCGGACTCCGGTGAGCCGGGCGCGGGAGCCGCGCACCGAATCGTCGATCGTGGACCCGGGACGACCGGGGCGGAAGTCGGCGCCGCGATGATTGTCCGGGAGCAGGTCGCCCCGGCCGAACAGCTTGTGCCGCAGTGTTCCCGGCGTGTAGGTGCGGTCGTAGGCGCCGCGTCGTTCGAGTGCCGGAATGACGTGCTCGATGATGTCGGCGAACGATCCCGGTGTGACGGCGTAGGCGACGTTGAACCCGTCGACATCAGTGTCGGCGACCCAGTCCTGCAGTTGCTGGGCCACCTCGTCGCCGGAGCCGATCAGTACCGGCCCCATTCCGCCGATACCGCCCCAGGCTGCGATGTCGCGGACCCGCCACGGTTCGCCGGTCTCGGAGGTCTGGCTGAACGCGGCCACCGCCGACTGGATGGCGTTGCTGTGAACGTTGCCGATCGGTTCGTCGATGTCGTAGGCGTCCAGATCGATGCCCATCCACCCCGACATGAACACCAGTGATCCCTCCTCGCTGGCGTAGCGGCGGTACTCGTCGGCCTTGGCGCGTGCGGCCTCTCCGGTGGCATCGGTGATGATGGTCAGCAGGGTGTAGATCCGCGCGTCGTACGGGTCCCGTCCGGCGCGCACCAGCTCGTCACGGATCTGTGAAACGGTCTGGCGCAGCAGTTTCTTCGTGGGAGCGGCAACGAAGATGGCTTCGGCGTTCTCGGCGGCGAACCGGCGCCCGCGCGGCGACGCGCCGGCCTGGTAGATGACCGGCGAACCTTGCGGCGACGGCTCGGACAGATGAATGCCGGGGACGGTGAAATGCTCACCACGATGCCCGATGTGGTGCACTTTGTCGGGATCGGCGAAGACGCCCGTGACGCGGTCACGCCGGACGGCGTCGCGTTCCCATGATCCCTCCCACAGCTTGTACAGCACTGTCAGATATTCGTCGGCCTGGTCGTAGCGGGTATCGTGCTCGAGCTGGTCGTCGGCGCCCATGTTGCGGGCGGCCGACGGCAGGTAGCCGGTCACCACGTTCCAGCCGAGACGGCCCTTGGTCAGATGGTCCAGCGTCGACAGGCGCCGGGCGAAGGGATACGGATGTTCGAATCCGGTTCCCGTGGTGATCCCGAAGCCGAGGTGCTCGGTGGCGTAGGCCATCGCCGAAACCAGCAGCAGCGGGTCGTTGACGGGAATCTGCGCACCCTGCCGGAGGGCGGCCTCGTCGTTGCCGGCGAACACATCGTAGGTGCCGAGGACGTCGGCGATGAACAGGCCGTCGAAGCCGCCGGTTTCCAGCAGCCTGGCCAGGTCCACCCAGTAGTCGAGGGTGTTGTAGTTCGAGGACCGGTCCTGCGGATGGCGCCACAGACCGGGGGACTGGTGCGCGACGCAGTTCATGTCGAATGCGTTGAATCTGATCGTGCGCGTGGGGGAGGTTTCGGACACCGGCAAATAATGCAGAGCCCGGCCATATGCCGAAAGCGTTACGCGCAGCCGGCGCTAAACAACTTGTGAAGTCCGAACCGGGTGTTGGGGAGTCGCTAAACCTCGCCGCCGGAACCGGGGCCCACGTTGCGGGATTCGCGCAGTCGCAGGTCCTGGACGTATTTGGCGGGGGCGCCGGCGATCTCCGCGGCCTCGGCCATCACGCCCAGATAGCGGGCCGACGGCAGTCCGCCCTCGAAGGCGTCCATGACGTAGAGCCACGCCAGCACGGCGCCGTCGGCGGTGTCGATGCGGGCCCGGACCTTGCGGTGGATCCCGAGCTCGGAGCCCTCCCATCGGTCGAGGGCCTGCTCGTCCTCGTCGGTCACGTCGTACAGCACGACGAACACCCGCGCGGACGGGTCCTCGGCCACCGTTGCCAGGGAACCCTCCCAGCCGATGTCGCCGCCGGCGAAGGTCAGGCGCCACCCGCTCAGCCAGCCCGTCCCCGACATCGGGGAATGAGGGGCGCGTTCTGCCATCTGCTCGGGGTGCATATTCGACCCGTACGCCGCGTAAATCGGCACGTCGTCCTCTCCGCTCACACCCCGCGGACTGCCGCGCGGCGTTCGGCTCCTCGTCTACCACCGGCCGTAACAGCGGCCCGTCGAGTCATCCTAGTGCCCCGCGACGGACAATAGGTGCGCAAGTCGGGCGATCACCGCGAGCATCACATCGCCGGGAGCGATCTACAGTCCGAAGGTGACCTCTCCGATGCCCCCGAACCCTCCGGAACGAACGGCCCGGTCGCGGGCGGCCCCCGACACCCGACCCGGCCCGCCGCGCCAGTCGGCTCGGGCGGTGATGGAAGCCCTCGCCGCGCTGGCTTCGCCCGGCCGCGCCGCGAGCAGCGCAGGGTTCTTCAAGACCGGGCCCGGCGAGTACGGCGAAGGCGATCGCTTCATCGGGGTGCCGGTGCCCGCCCAGCGCGCGGTGATGCGGTCGTTTCCGGACCTGCCGCTCGCCGAACTCACCGCTCTGGTCGATTCGCCGGTACACGAGCATCGGCTGTGCGCGGTGATCGGTGCCGTCGGGCGGTTTCGTCGTGCCGCCGACGAACGGGAGAGTGGTATCTCGATGCTGCCCGACGTGGCCGGATCAACAACTGGGACATCGTCGACACCTCTGCGGGACCGATCCTCGGCGGTCTGCTCGTCGACCGGCCACGCGGTCTGCTGTTCGAGCTCGCCCCGCAGCACCGGCGGCGGCCGAAACGACTTGTGGCTGCGGCGGATCGCGATCATCGCCACTCAGGAGTTCATCAATCGGGGCGACGGGTCGACAACCCTGGAACTTGCCCCGGTCTATCTCGACTACCCAGATGACCTGCTGCAGAAGGCAACGGGTTGGATGCTGCGCGAGGTGGGCAAACGGGTCGACCCGGGCATGTTGACGGGCTTTCTCGACGAGTACGCGTCCCGGATGCCGCGTACGATGCTCGGCTACGCGATCGAGCATCTGACCGTTGAACGACGCAAACACTACCGTTCGCTGAAGAATCGGAGGTGAGCTGTCGGTTCGGTCGCGCGTATCCGGCGGTGAGCACTAAATTGGTGTGCGGAGCAGCCGACTCTCAGCCCGGCCCGGACGGTCTCGTGTGCCGCCCGGGTGAGAACACCGTCGGCGAAGAACAGGAGTGACGACGTGACCAAGATCGTGATCATCGGTGGGGGACCGGCCGGCTATGAGGCGGCGCTGGCCGCGGCGGCCTATGGTGCCGACATCACCGTGATCGACTCCGACGGTGTCGGCGGTGCCTGCGTGCTGTGGGATTGTGTCCCGTCCAAGACATTCATCGCCTCCACGGGCATCCGCACCGAGATCCGCCGGGCCGCTGACCTGGGCATCAGCCTGGACGCCGATCATGCGACGGTCACGTTGTCGCAGATCCACCAGCGGGTCCGCGATCTGGCGTTCGCCCAGTCCGCCGACATCCGATCGCGACTGATCAGTGAGGGCGTGCGACTGGTGTCGGGTACGGCCACGCTCGAACCGACACAGACCGGGGTGCGCTCGCACAACGTCGTCACCACCCTCGATGACGGGACCACCGAAACCTACTCCGGTGAGGTCGTGCTGATCGCGACCGGCGCCTCGCCCCGGATCTTGCCCGATGCGCAGCCCGACGGTGAACGGATCCTCACCTGGCGACAGCTGTACGACCTGCACGAGCTGCCCGAACACCTCATCGTGATCGGGTCGGGCGTGACCGGCGCCGAATTCGTGCACGCCTACACCGAATTGGGTGTCAAGGTGACGCTGGTGTCCAGTCGCGACCGGGTGCTGCCACACGAGGACGAGGACGCCGCGTTGGTGCTCGAAGACGTGCTCGCCGAACGCGGTGTCACCCTGATCAAGCATGGCCGTGCCGACAGGGTTGTCCGCGAAGGCGATTCGGTGACCGTCGAGTTGGCCGACGGCCAGCGGGTGGTGGGTTCGCACGTGTTGATGACGGTCGGTTCGGTACCCAACACGCAGACTCTCGGGCTCGCCGAGGCCGGTGTGGAAACCGATCGCGGCGGCTATGTCACCGTCGACCGGGTCTCCCGCACATCGGTGCCCGGCGTGTACGCCGCCGGGGACTGCACGGGGCTTTTCCCGCTCGCCTCCGTCGCCGCCATGCAGGGCCGCATCGCCATGTATCACGCGCTCGGCGAGGGGGTGAGCCCGATCAAGCTGAAAACCGTTGCGTCGGCGATCTTCACCCGGCCCGAGATCGCGAGCGTGGGTGTGTCGCAGAAGGCGATCGACGCCGGTGAGTATCCGGCGCGGACGGTGATGCTGCCACTCGCGACCAATCCACGCGCCAAGATGAGCGGCCTGCGCCGGGGCTTCGTCAAGATCTTCTGCCGTCCCGCCACCGGTGTGGTGATCGGTGGGGTCACGGTGGCGCCCAACGCATCCGAGCTGATCCTGCCGATCGCCCTTGCGGTGCAGAACAAGCTGACGGTCAGTGATCTGGCGCAGACCTTTTCGGTGTACCCGTCGTTGTCGGGGTCCATCACCGAGGCCGCACGTCAGCTCGTGCGCCACGATGACCTCGACTGACGCCGCAGTCTGACCGCTAGACTGGCAGATCCATCCCTACTTCAGGGTGTGGAACGGTCAGGGTGGGGGAGGAACTGTGAGCAGAATCGATCATCTCGGGGAGAAGATGACCGTCGCGGTGGCGGCAGTCGCCGACGGCGATATCGCGGCGTGTACCAATCTGCTGATTGTCGCGGTCATCGACGGCACCGGCGTCGACGACCTGGCAGAAGTGCTGGATATGTCGGGGCAGTGGCGAGCCCACGGAGCGCTGACGACCGGGCTGCGTATCGAACTCGACGCCGCCCGCATCCGTGCCGAGTTCACCGCCCACACCTGCCGCCAGAACGATGATGCCGCAGGCCAGCTCGTCGCCTTTCGGCGTGCCCGGGCAATCGACTGTCTGCTGCGCGCCACCACCCCCGGCCTGTCGCGCGAGGAGTTCGCCGAAGCCGTCTACGAGGCCGCTGCGGCGATCGGGCGGGAAGCGGTGATCATCGCACTCTCGGAGTACATACCGGGCTGAGGTTGTTGCCAGACCCGGAAACCGGGTCTGATCGCACACTCGACCGGGTGGTCATAGTGGAAGCTGCCGGACCCGATTCATCTCTCCTGTCTCGCGGATGTCGTTGGCATCGAGTGGCCGGACGGAATGGTGCCGTTGGGAATTGTCGGTAGCGCGAGCCGGCCCCCACGTGACTGTCAACGATAGTTGGGAACGATGATCAGCGTGTGCCTTTCGCTGCGGCGTGGCTTACGGGGCTGGTGGTGGCATTTTTGGGATCGTCAGCTTCGTGAATTCGATCGCCAGGTTGCACAGCTCGGCTTCGGGGGTTTGCGTCAAGGATCGGGTGACACTCGTAGTTACACGAGCATTCTCGACTTTGACGATGGTAAAGCATGAGGCCCAATTCCAATAGTTAACTATCATTAGTCGTCCGCCGATTGTGGTGGTGTATGACCTTATGTACCACTCGGTATCGGTCAGTTCGTATTCGAATGTTGGTCTGTTTCCGGTGGATTGACTGATGCCGCCCATAAATTTTCCGAAATATTTCCATATGCAGCCGCGGGCGGTCTGATGGTTGGCCAGGGCGGCATCTTCCACGGTGGTGGGGTCGAGGCCGAGGGAGGTAAGTTCCGCATCGTTCAGGGCGGTGCATGGTTCGTAGCTGGTGCCGTTGTTGTTTGCCGACCATCGGTTCGGGAAGCGGGTGGTGAACGGTAGTGGTTTGCCGCGGTCGTCGGTTTGGCGAATCGGTGCAGGCGTGCTCGTCACTGGTCTTGATGTCGCAGGATCTGATGTGGGTATAGGTTCGCCAGGTGTGGAGCAGGCCGACAGCGCGCAGATGACGGCCAGGCAGGCCACCAGCGGGAGCTGGCGCACACGTAGGGAAGACATATCGGTATGAGGTCAGATGGCCGTTGCTGAATCGTGGTCTGCGGTCGCGATGGTGCGAACCGCAGAGTAGCACGCTTGGGACAGATTGCGAGCGGACGCTGATTGTTCTCGTAAGTCGGCCACCAGGGTATCGATGAAGCTGCGGAACAATGTGTGGGTGGCGCGACCCTCCACACAGTCGCCCCAGTAGTTCTCATTGAAGAGCATCCTGACCTGCTCAGTGAGAGATTCCAGGTCGTTGGCGGCAGTCTCGGCGGTTTTGCCGCGTGCCTTCCACCATGTCTCGCTGGACTCCAGGAGATCGCCGGTGTCGAAGTTGTACTGCCGTCCCGGTTGTGTGCCGTCACCGGCCATGATATCCCCCTTGACTTGTGGTGTCGAACAATCTTTGCCAGGTAGAATCTGTTGATGGAATGCCTCCTCGCCGTGCCGGAAGCTGCCGGACCCGATTCGTATCTCCCCCTTGCGGATGTCGTATATATATCGAGTGGCCGGACGGAATGATGCCGTTGGGAATTGTCGGTGGCACGAGTTGGATGCCACGTGACTATCAACGATAGTTGGGAAGAATGACCAGTTTGTGCCTTTCGCTGCGGCGTGGCTTACGGGGCTGGTGGTGGCATTTTTGGGATCGTCAGCTTCGTGAATTCGATCGCCAGGTTGCACAGTTCGGCTTCGGGGGTTGGAGTCAGGACTCGGTTGGCGGTTGTTGTTACCCGAGCATTCTCGACTTTGACGATGGTAAAGCACGAGAACTGCTTCCAATAGTTCACTATCGCCAGCCGTCCCCCGATTGTGGTGGTGTATGACCTTATGTACCATTCTCTATCAGTCAGCTCGTATTCGAATGTGGGTCTGTTTCCGGTGGATTGACTGATGCCGCCCATAGACTTTCCGAAATATTTCCATATGCAGCCGCGGGCGGTCTGATGGTTGGCCAGCGCGACATCTCTCACGGTGGTGGGGTTGAGGCCGAGGGAGGTGAGTTCCGCATCGTTCAGGGCGGTGCATGGTTCGTAGCTGGTGCCGTTGTTGTTTGCCGACCATCGGTCCGGGAAGCGGGTGGTGAACGGTAGTGGTTTGCCGCGGTCGTCGGTTTGACGAATCGGTGCAGGCGTGCTCGTCACTGGTTCTGACGTCGCTGGCTCTGATGTGGGTATCGGTTCCCCGGGCGTGGCGCATGCCGACAGCGCGCAGACAACAGCCAGACAAGCCACCAGCGGGAGCAGGCGCACATGTGTGGATGACATGTCGTTGAGGTCAGATCGCCGTTGCTGAATCGTGGTCTGCGGTCGCAATGGTGCGAGCCGCCTCGTAACACGCCTGGGAAAGATTGCGAGCGGACGCTGATTGTTCCGCCAAAGCGGTCGCCAAGGTATCGATGAAATCGCGGAACAATGTGTGGGTGGCGCGACCCTCAACGCAGTCGCCCCAGTAGTTCTCGTCGAAGAGCGGCTTGACCTGCTCGATGAGAGATTCCAGGTCGTTGGCGGCAGTCTCGGCGGTTTTGCCGCGTGCCTTCCACCATGTCTCGCTGGACTCCAGGAGATCGCCGGTGTCGAAGTTGTACTGCCGTCCCGGTTGTGTGTCGTCACCGGCCATGATATCCCCCTTGACTTGTGGTGTCGAACAATCTTTGCCAGGTAGAATCTGTTGATGGAATGCCTCCTCGCCGTGCCGGAAGCTGCCGGACCCGATTCGTATCTCCCCCTTGCGGATGTCGTATATATATCGAGTGGCCGGACGGAATGATGCCGTTGGGAATTGTCGGAAACACGAGCTGGCCCCCACGTGACTATCAACGATAGTTGGGAAGAATGACCAGTTTGTGCCTTTCGCTGCGGCGTGGCTTACGGGGCTGGTGGTGGCATTTTTGGGATCGTCAGCTTCGTGAATTCGATCGCCAGGTTGCACAGCTCGGATTCGGGGGTCAGAGTCAGGACTCGGTTGACGATTGTTGTTACTCGAGCATTCTCGACTTTGACGATGGTAACGCACGAGGTCCGATCCCAATAGTTCACTATCGCCAGCCGTCCCCCGATTGTGGTGGTGTATGACCTTATGTACCACTCGGTATCGGTCAGTTCGTATTCGAATGTGGGCCTGTTCCCCGTGGTCTGACTGATGCCGCCCATAAATTTTCCGAAATATTTCCATATGCAGCCGCGGGCGGTCTGATGGTTGGCCAGGGCGGCATCTCTCACGGTGGTGGGGTCGAGGCCGAGTGAGGTAAGTTCCGCATCGTTCAGGGCGGTGCATGGTTCGTAGCTGGTGCCGTTGTTGTTCGCCGACCATCGGTTCGGGAAGCGGGTGGTGAACGGTAGTGGTTTGCCGCGGTCGTCGGTTTGGCGAATCGGTGCAGGCGTGCTCGTCACTGGTTCTGACGTCGCAGGATCTGATGTGGGTATCGGTTCGCCAGGTGTAGAGCATGCCGACAGCCCAGCGGTAATTATCAACCCGACCACCAGCGGGAGATGGCGCACATGTATGGATGGCATGTCATTGAGGTCAGCTGGACGCGATACCCGCTGCTGAATTGTGGTCTGCGGTCGCGATGGTGCGAGCGGCCTCGTAGCACGCTTGGGACAGATTGCGAGCGGACGCTGATTGTTCCGTCAAATCGGTCACCAGGGTATCGATGAATCTGCGAAACATTGTATGGGTGGCGCGACCCTCCACGCAGTCGCCCCAGTAGTTCTCGCCAAAGAGCGGCTTGACCCGCCGCATGAGGGATTCCAGGTCGTTTGCGGCAGTCTCTGCGGTTTTGCCGCGTGCCTTCCACCATGTCTCGCTGGACTCCAGGAGATCGCCGGTGTCGAAGTCGTACTGCCGTCCCGGTTGTGTGTCGTCACCGGCCATGATATCCCCCTTGACTTGTGGTGTCGAACAATCTTTGCCAGGCGAAACCTGTTGATGGATTGCTTAACTGGTCACAGTGAACACGGTAGAGTCGCCGGTGTCCAGAGGGGGACGAGGGATTGTGAACTGATCCGGGGGGTGGCTGGTGGGGAGTCCGTGGGGGTCGATGAGTATCGGCGAGGTGCTCGTGGTCGTCAGGTCGATGAACGGTGGTAGAGCGTCCGGCGACAGCGATGTGCTGGGTGTCGTGATCTCGGAGATGCAACGAATCGGGACCGAACTGGTGGGGGATTTCGGGACTCCAGGGGCGAAAGGGCTCGGCGCCCAGGCATGTCGGGATGAAGGGTACGCCCTTGGGTGGAACGTGGATGCCCGCGCCAACTGGACTGTCGTGGGCCGGGATTCGACGACCACGGCAGGGCGGATCGTTGAGGCGACGGGCGGCCGCGAAGCAGAGTTGGTGAATCTGAAAGGGTTCGCCGCGACGAGTCTTGGGCAGCTGCAGTTGGCTACAGTCCGGGCTTACCTCGAACAGATGATGAATTCGACGTACACCGATCCGATCACCGGGGTCAATGTGTCTACCGAGCGTGGCTTGGACGACGCGGATGTCGTCCCGGTCTATCCCGCGTCCTATGCCACCGCGGGAGGCGACTACCCGTCGGGGTCGGCGACGCCGACGAGCGTCACGCCGACTCGAACATCGCCGGTGACGCAAGCTGTCTCGGACAATGCGACCACGACGACCTCCGGCAGCGCCCCGGTGTCGACGGAACGGCAGACCGACACACGCGACACTCACACGCAGACGATGCCGAACACCACCACGACCACGTCGTCGAACGTCACGCCGAATACCACAGATACGACGACCCGCCCAGTGGATACGACCACCGGAACCGATCCGACGGTGACCGCAGCCCGAGACACCACGTCGCCGACGACCTCGCCGAGTAACGCCGCCCCCAACACAACCGGGCCACAAACCCCTGGACCCAACACGACCGGACCAAACATGACTGGATCGGGAAATCGGAGCCTGAACCTGTCGACCCCGCTCTCATTGCCGGGGCTGAATACCCCCACCGGAGCACCGGGATCGCCGACGCCGCGAACAATCAACGGCCCGATCTCTTCTGGCGGCCCGCGCACGCCGATCACGCCACGGACTGCCGGGCCGCTGTCCACTCCGACGGGTACCACGCCGACGTCGACGGTGCCCGGAACCACCCGGCCGATACCTGGTGGTGCGGTGCCATCGGGAGCGCGCAGCGCAGGAGCGGGAGGTGACCAACATACGGTGGCCGGGTACCTGCGCACCGAAGGTAACGGGGCACAGATGCTCGGCCCATTGCCGCTGGTATCGCCGCCGGTTCTCGGTGACTGGTCGATCGGTCCGGAAACCGTCGAGCCGGAGGATGATTCCGGGTCCGACAGACGCGATCACTGACCATGTTCGGAGTACGGAGAGAATCTCAGATGCGCGGCGTCACATGCCGGTCGATATGCCCTTGGCAATCTCGTGGTGGTGGCGGCCGAATCGGTTCGTGCCGAGCGCGACATCCGGTGATCGTGGTCGACACGTGGGCGGTGGTGGAGCTGCTGAACCTGCCGTAGGCGCCGCCGGTGCGTCGTCGGCTCAGTGATCCCGACCCCCAGTTGTACGCGCCGCATCTGCTGACGGTGGAGGTCCTCCAAGTACTGCGCCGGCGCGGGTAGCGGCAGGGCTCACCTCGCCTGACACGGCGCTCTCAGCGTTGGACGCCCTTGGCGAGTTCGATATCGACTACCACGATCATCTATGGGTCGCCCGGCGCGTGTGGGAGTTGCGCGACAACCTGACCGCCTACGACGCAACGTATGTGGCACTCGCCGAGCTACTCGACACGGAACCGGTGACCGCCGACTCCCGCCTTGTACGGGTGCCCGGTCACCATGTGTCGATCACCGCGATCGGTTGAGGACAGTTGATCGACGCGTCGGCTGCGTGCGGGCGGGTGAGTTTGCTGCCAGACCCGGAAACCGGGATCAACAGCAAACTCGGACGGTGAGATCGCTACTCGACGGCGAACTCGGTCTCGTCGAAGCCCAGCGTGTTCGCATTCTCGCGGACGGTGCGTTGGCAGGACTCGTCGAAACCGGTCGGAGTGGTCGCGTTGATCTCTATGCGGACTTCGACGGTGGTGTCGGGCGAGGTGGACAGGTGCTGCAGAATTTCCTGCTGGATGGTCGAGAAGTCTCGGGCGGGAAAGTTGACGTCGAGGGTTTTCGAGCCCCAGTAGCGGGTCGCGCGTGGCGGACGGGGCGCAGGATCGTCGGCGTGGGGTGTTCCATCGTGGCGTGAGTTATCCGCTCGGTCCGAAGATCTCGACGACGAATCGTCGGCGTGCTTGTTGCTGTATCGCTCGATTTCCCGCGCGCGCTGCGCTTGAGCGACATCAGGTTTGACGATCAGCGTGGAATCGGTGAGTTGTGGCGTCGCGGCGTCGGTGGGCAGATGCAAGTCGAGGTACTCGCCTTTGGCATCGTCCCAGCCGTAGGCGAAGGCGAAACCATCTATGTCCCAGCGGGTGTCGTTGTACACCGAGAGCAGGCCGTCGGTAAGGACGGCGCGATTCCGCAGCCGCGACAAGTACGGGTACGTCGCATACAGGTCGGACAACTCTCCGACGCTGACGTGTCCCGGCGACCACACCGAGGCGATGGGGCCGGTCAGGTCCATACCGATCAGCGACGACGACCGCATTGTCGCGATCTTGCCGTCATCGGCCAGCTTCTTGCCGGTACGGGCGATCACATCGTCGGTCGTACCGCCGGTGTTCAGTGCGGTCAGTGAGTACATGGGCTGCGCGGGGTCCTGAGTGGGTGCGATCGCCCAGATGTAGGTGTCGATCAACCGGTCGGCGACGATCCGGTCGGCCTTTTCCATCCGGGTACGGGCCTGGGTTGTCTGCTGGCCGCCGAGCCCGAGAGAGTCCGCGTTGGCATGGACGTACCGCCACGCCAGGTAGTCGCGGACGGCCTCATCGAGTTCACGTGCCCGCTTGTCGTCGGCGACGAGCATCAGCAGCGAGTTCTTGTACGTGCGGTTCGCCGCACCGCGGTGTTCGACCAGTTCTTTGGCCCACACCAGTGCGGACGAAGTGGTCGCGCGTGCGGCGTGAGTCACCTTCAAGGGGGCGATGACCAGTCGGGTCGCTGCCTCGTCGGGTACGTCCGCCGACGTGTCCGGGCACACGTGGATTCCGACGAAACTGGTGTCGGCGGACGTTCGGCGCGCGGCGTGCAAACGTTCGGTGACCTCTGCCCACACATCGGCGGACGGAAGGTTGGCAGCGTGATCGCGGGCCGCGCGAGTGGTATTGGCCTGGGTGTCGTACCAGTAACGCCCGGCGTCGGTGTAGAGGTAGGTCGCACGATTGGCGAGATGGTCGAGTGCGGAATGGAAGTTTCCCGGTATATCGCCGGGGACGGCGGTACCCAGGAAAATGCGGGGTTTGTCGACGCCCTTGTGTGCGGTGTGCAGGGTGGGGGTGGCCCCCATGAATACCGATCGTGCCAGACGCTGGGTGACGCGGCGTTTGCCGAATAGGTCGTGTTCTTTGTCGATGATGTACGGGACGGAATCCTCACCGGCGATATCGGCACCGAGCACGGGGCGGAAATTGTCGTCGAGGTATTGGGTGATTTCGGTGATGACCGAATCCTTCTCCAGTGGTACTGATCCCGGCATGATCAGGGCACCGGAGTCGTCGCTTCGCCACAAGGTGCCGACGATTCGGTTCATCATCCGCAGCACGCCACGGGTGCGCTGGAAACGATTCAAGGTGGACCAGTCCTCATAGAGGCGGTCGAAGAGTTCGGGGTGAATCGGGTAAGACTGTTTGATGCGGTCGATGTATGCCGGTTCGATAGCATGGCTGGGAAATTCGGTGTTGTGGCGGCGATAGTATTCCACCAGACTTTTGGCGATCGAACTGATTTTGGCGAGTGTTTCCCCGTCGGGTGCCACGAAGATGCGACGCCGGACAATCTCGAAACTTTCCTGGGAGTTCGCCGGTAGCCAGTGATCGGCGGTGCGGCCGACGATCGATTTCAACCTCGACAGCGCTTCGCGGCCATACTCGCCGCCGACCTCCTCGTCGTTGATGCCATCGGAGTCGGGGGAGTTGTCGTGTGAGGCGGGGATGGAGATGACCACCTGAATGCCCCTGACCGCCTTGGCTGCTTCGGTCAGTGTTTGCGCGAAGGTGAATTGCGTGTCGAAGTCGCCCGCGGGTAGCCCGCTCGCGTGGAACAGTTGTCGCGCATAGGCAACCCACTCGTCGATGAGAATGACTGCGGGGGAGTAGAGGGTGAACAACTCCCGCAGTGAGGCACCCGGATTGGTCGAGGTCTGGTCGGCGTGCGCGACGATGTCGTAAGCCTCCTGCCCGCCGAGTTGCCAGGCGAGTTCGCCCCACATCGTCCGGATACCGGGCCGACCATCGGTGGTATCGGACTTGGCCGGCTCCATCTGATTGCCCACCAGGGCAACCCGGCGCACCCCGGCCGGGATGGCGTCGAGCGGTCGGATGATCGCGGCCACGTCGTCGGGATATTCGGAGCTGCTCAGCCCGGAGGCGAGGTGCCACAGCGCCAGCATCGAGTGGGTTTTGCCGCCACCGAAGTTGGTTTGTAGATTGACGACCGGGGAGGCATTCATATCGCCGGTCAGCCGCCGCACATTGCGGTCGATGAGGTCGCGTAGGCCCTGCGTCAG
This sequence comes from Gordonia pseudamarae, assembly GCF_025273675.1. Classification (NCBI taxonomy): domain Bacteria; kingdom Bacillati; phylum Actinomycetota; class Actinomycetes; order Mycobacteriales; family Gordoniaceae; genus Gordonia; species Gordonia pseudamarae. The sequence continues at coordinate 1,669,137 of NZ_CP045809.1, forward strand.
GTAAGTGCGTTCGAAGAACTGCACCGGGTCGGTGTATTCGCCTGCCTCGTTGCCCTGCGCGACGGTATAGAGGTCGGCGGCGAACTCGGGCCGCGTTGAAGTTGTCGCCTGCGACATCGGGGTGTGGGCTGAGGATCTCGCGCCACGGCGGCAAATTGTCGGCGGCCACCGACGCGAGGTCAAGTTTGCGGGCGGCTTTGGTGTCTTCGCGGTCGGCGGCGACGCGGCGCAGATCGACCCGCAGTTTACGAACCTGCTCGGCCTCGGCCGGTGCGTTGATGGCTTTGAGGAGGCGTTCGGCGGTGTCGAGGATGCGCTGGGCGTCGTCGTTGTCGAAACTTTCCATATGCGCCTGGCGGTTCCGGGCATCACGCAGTTCCGATGCGTAGCTTTTCTGGACGCGGGAAAGGACACCGTTGAGTGGATACCAGCCCTTGCGGACGGTGCCGGTGACGTTCTCGGTGATCACGCGCAGGCCGTTCGCCGGGTCGTCGGCGTTGTAGGTCTTATTCGACGATGCGCCTTTGCCTTGATCCTTGATGCGCAGCAGGTCCAGCCAGGTGCCATTGGGCACCTCCGGGTTGATGACCGTGGTGAGAAACCGGTTGAGGGCAGGGCCGAGCAGCTCCATTGCCTTGCCGATACGGTCCCGGTTGCTCAATGCCATAGCCCACGCCTCACGTCAGTCACACAACATGTTGTGACTATCGACTGTATCGGCCACCTCTGACATCGGGGCTGCGGGGTGAGTTTGCTGTCGATCCCGTTTTCCGGGATCAACAGCAAACTCAGGCGGCGGTCAGCTGGTGGCGGACGGTGGCGATCTCACCGAGCGTCTCTGATGGCCGTTCCAGGAGGTCGGCCCAGGTGTAATTGAGGACCGTCCAGCCGGCGGCGACCAGCGCATTGCGTCGGGTCCGGTCATGCTGAAAGGCGCCGACGTCGCGGTGCCACCCGAACCCGTCGATCTCGATGGCGAGGTTGATGTCGGGGAAGGCGAAGTCGATAAGGTAGCCGCCAACCGGATGGTTGGCGATCCAGCCGGTGACGTGCGCCCTGCGAAACATCCTCACGACGACACGTTCGGCTTCCGACCTCGCACCCGAGCGCAAGAGTGCCAAGAACCGATTGATGTTCGCGATTCCTCGTCGCCCCGGATAGCGCTGGTGTGCCGCTTCGAGTCCGGGCAGCGTGACGAAGCCACGCAGCAGAGCTGAGTCGACGACTGAGATTCCGAGCGTGAGCGCCGCATCGAGTACGGACGCCTCACGGGCCGTCACCGGCAGATCGTCAACGACAGAAATATCGTGCGGGTCGAGGTGTCGTTGCCGCACAACAGTCGTCGATGATGCCCGCGCATACCGTCCGCGCGTTGCAGTGTATACGAGGTGCTTGCGTGGTGGTTTGTCCACGATGTCCAACCACCACGCGGCGGCCTCGCCACCCAGCACCGCGTCGTCGCCGACGGACAGTGCGGCGATCCGCGCCTGCGCCCGCGCCGACCGCTGATGGCCCGCTACCAGGTACACCCCCGGGGTCACCGCCGTCCACACGCCCGACGACAGTCGCCGCCCTATCGCCGACGTGCTGAGAAACCCGCGCGCCTGCCTGGCGCTGACCACACCGTCGTGTCTGATGACGAACTCGTTCAGATCCACGCGAATCTGACGCACCAGGTGGGCGAAAGGTTCCCTTTTGGTGTGAGTTTGCTGTTGATCCCGGAAACCGGGATCAACAGCAAACTCAGTCGGTGAGGGTGGGTTGCCAGGAGGAGTCGGGGGCCTGGCGGGCGATGTCATTCCAGGCGGCGCCCAGGTTGTTGAAGTCGACGGCCAGCGTGGTCTCCTTCCGGTCCTCGGCGAGCTTGACCAGCAGGTGTGCCAACTCCTTGCACAGATCCCAGTCGACGGTGCGCGGGACCCGGCCCAGCAACGACGCCGCGGCCGGGACACCGTCGGCGGCAAGCACGCGCGACATATGCATGACAACCTCCCAGTGCGAGATGCCGTCGTCGGTGGCCGGGTCGTAGTCCGGCGGCATGTCGGCCGGAGCGATGAGCGCGACCTTGCCGCCGCCCTTGGTGAGGATGCCGGCACGTTCCAGACCATCCAGCGACACGCCACGAGCGTTCGCGATCGATTCGGCATCGCCGAACCTGCCGGTATCGAAAGTGTTCTGGCGGAACCAGGTCAACGCGAACCGGGTCGTCGACGAGCTGGGCGAACAGAACGGCACGTGCTGTGGCGAGTGGTTTGCGCGACCACCACAGGTGCAGCGTCGACGGATGCCCGTGCCGGATCGACTTCTCGCGCGCCGACTCCTTGTTGATGGTCTCCAACGGCAAGCTGACCTCGATCAGCTTTCGTCTACCAACATGTTGTGCACCGCTCGGCATGGCAGCCCTCTCGCATACGACTCAGAACGTTGCAGACTATTGCACAACAAGTTGTGTGAGCAAGCCGACGTGGGTTCGCGCGGGCAGGACGATGTCAGTCGGTGGGGCGGTCGAGTAACGCGGTGAGCCGTTCCCTGAGCAGTTGCTCGTCGACGGCCATCTGTAGCTCCCGAATGCACCGTTGGATCCAGCCGGGTCTTTCCAGTGCGGTCTCGATTGCCCTGCCGAGCCACGAGTCGATCGTTGCGCCGTAGGCGGCGACGGCCTTGGCGTGCCCTCGCGTCCAGTCTGCTTCGGTTGCCGGGAGAAGTGCGAGGTCGATGAGGTCCCGGCTGAACAGGGACGTGTCAGCCCGCCGGTCGTCGTTGGCGAGAAGTTTGGATGCGACCATATTGGCTGTCGCCAGCGTGGCGATATCACCGACCATGTCGGCGTCGCCCGGGGCGTCGAGTTCGATACGTCCCTCGTGGATGATCTCGAACTTGACCGGTCCGGCATCGGACTGCAAAAGAGTTCGGATGCCGTACCGGTCGGTGACGGTTTCGCGCACCGGCTCAACGGCACCTATCGCTTCGATGCCTTCGGTCGACACACGCTCCCAGAGCGTCTTGTAACTCGGCCAGTCGGAGATCAGCATGTCGATGTCCGACGACTCGCGCCATTCACCGAAACGCATGACCATGGCAGTGCCACCGCCGAACCAGCAGTTCATCTCGCGCAGGAGACCTGCGTGGAGACCGCCCAGCAGGCGGGCGATCGCTCGGTGGCGTGGACGCTCAAACAAGCAGCCTCCCGGCGCTGTAGGTGTCGGCGAGATGCTGGACGAAGGCCTTTTCACGATCATCCATCAGGCCGACGAAACGCCAGTTCCGTTCGTAGCGGCGCAGGGCCTCCGATTCGCTGAGTTCGGTGTCGTCGCGGAGTTGCCAGGAGATTGCCCGGAGCTGAGGGTAGTCGCCGACGCGAACGGTCGGCTCTGGCTGTGCGCTCGGTCGCTGCATACCAACCTCCATGCCGGTCCCGTTGTCACATCGACGGCCGACAAACTGATCTTATCGAAGATCGGCGGCCGGGTGCTCGGGTCAGGCGTGCGTCGCGGCCACGGAAGTGGCTCATCCGGAAGGCTTCCTCGGCCTGTATGAGGATATCGCCGGAGTCTCGGCCCCTCTGGTGGGCGGTGCTCATGTGGTGGATTCGTCGGACGTCGAGCGGGTGAAGCCGCCGGCATGATCAGTGTGGGGGCTTGCCCTTGGCCCAGGTCTTGCGCCAGTCGAGTTCGACGCCGGATACATCGGTGCCGCCGATCTCGAAGCTGGCGAAATGATTGGTGAGGTAGCGGATGTCGTCATGGTCGGGGCCCTCGTCGCTGACCGAGACGAGGGCGAGGCGATGCTGTGGGCCGGTGTTGCGTCCGTGCAGGACCTCGTTGTAGGTGACGAAGAAGCTGTCGGCGCCTTCGATCCGGCCCTTGACCTCGATGAACACCGTCGGCCCCCGGACGCCGTCGGCGTCGGGCAGTGGAACCGAGCGGATGTCGTAGCCCTTGTTGTTGTGCGGCATCTCCTCCGGTTCGCGACCCAGCGCGCGCTCGGCGGCGAGTACGGCGGCGACAGCCCTGGCGTCGGTGATCTGCGTGTCCTTGGCGCGGCGGGCAATCTGTCCGCCGACCATGCCCGCCGGGATCACCAGCATGACCGCGGTCAGGTTGGGTGGCCTGGCGGTGAGCGCGGCGTCCTTGGCGAGGGTGGTCATCCGGGCGTCGAGGCGGGCTTCCAGGTCGCGGGCCCGGCTTTCCAGTCGGTCGGGACTGTGCCGCAACCGTTTTCCGGAACGGCCCGCCGCGATCACCTCACGCAGGCGCGCGGCTTCGCCGTCCAGGTAGTTGATCTGTGACACCAGACGGGAGCGGACCGCCGACCGGGTCTTCTCCACCGTCGGCAACAGTCGTTCCCGGACATCGCGAAGGTGCTCGGGCTGTGCCACCCCGGCGGCCCAGCGCATCGCCGACGTATGTGCGTTCCCCGACACCGACATGCGGGCCCGTTCGGCGGCCGACTCGGCGCCGACGGGGAGGGCCGTCAGATCGAGGTGCGGTGCGCGGCCGGCATCGGCGAGCACCGGTTGGCCGTCGGGTCCGGTTGTCACCGACACGAAGGAGAAGCGTTTGCTGACGGTGATGCCGTGGCCGTCGACGATGTCCCCGGTCATCGCGACGATCACCGACGGTGTGGTTCCCGGATCGGTGGGATCGAACAGCACCGCACCGTCATTCAACGCTCGCTGTCCTCGTTCGACAGTCACATCGAGCAGCGTGTCCAGCAGCGGATGACCCGGCGCGAGTAGTTCCGCGCGTTTGGCCCCGGAGACGGCGGCGGGCTCGAAGGTGACCCGCTCATACGAGGTGACCACCGGGCGCCCCGCGTGCTCGTGGCGGACAGGCCGATGACGGAGCTGCCCCGGCACATTCGAGATCTGGTAGCGGCCCTTCTCGCGGCGCTTCATCCGCCCACCCAGTGCACCGAACGCGTCGACGAAGAACTTCTCGATGTAGTGCGGCTGCAATCGGCGCGCGGTCGCGTCGTCCATCCGCCGACGAAGCTCGTCGAGTTCCAGCGGTCCCAACGTTTCCCTCGCCAGCGCGCGGCTCTCGACCAGCTCGACGCAGCCGTCGGCTACCTGCGCGTCGACGACCCGCTCGATTTCCGCGATCCGCGCCGGGTCGTCACCGTAGCGGATCGCCTCCATCAACAGGATGCGCAGCGGGGTTTCGTTGAAGGCCTCGCCCAGGACATCGAATAGCTTGCCGCCATATGCTTTTCGTTGCTGCTCCATCTTGATCAGCAGCCGCTCGTAGACCTGTCCCTCGCGGGTCTGGTCGGCCACCAGATTCCAGACTCTGCACACCTTCTCCTGACCGATCCGGTGGATGCGGCCGAACCGCTGTTCGAGCCGGTTCGGATTCCACGGCAGGTCGTAGTTGATCATCAGGTGCGCGGCCTGCAGGTTCAGGCCCTCACCTGCGGCGTCGGTGGCGATCAGCACCTGCCGGTGTGGTTCCTGGGTGAACTGTTCGCGGATCGCCACCCGGTCGGTGCGCCGCGTGCCGCCGTGAATGGTGAGCACCGCATCGTCGGCGCCGACCAGATTGCGGACCTGCCGGGCCAGATAGTCGAGGGTGTCGCGGTGTTCGGAGAAGATGATCAACTTGCGAGGCCGGCCGTCCTCGTCGCGCAGTAGTGACCGATCGATCAGCAGGGAGCGCAATTCCGCCCATTTGCGGTCGTTGCCGCTGTTGCGGACCTCGGTGGCCAGGGTCACCAGCTCATCGAGGATCGCGATTTCGGCGTCGAGTTCGGCGACAGTGCGGGCCGCCGTTGCCGCGTCCACCACCTCTTCCTCGACCCGTTCGTACTCTTCTGCACTGAACTCGTCGGTATCGTCGAAATCCTCGGGCCGGGGAATCCTGCCCGGATCGCCGGGGGCCGTATATCGCCCCGCGGCCATATCGGCGCGCATTGCCGCCAGCCGGTCGCGGCGACGCACAAGGCTCCGCAAGATTGCGTGAGTGCTCGATGCCAGGCGTCGTTGCAATACCGTCAGCGCGAATCCCACAGTGCGGCGCTGCGGTGAATCAGATTGTTTATCAACCCGATTCATCTCGTCCCGAACATACCGGGTGACCGCCTCATATAGCTGGAGTTCGCCGCCGGACAACTTATAGGGCACGGTCTCGGCGATGCGTTCGGGGAACAGCGGCTTGCCGTCGAAAGTCAGCAGGTCCTCCTTCACCATTCGGCGCATCAGCCCGGTGGTATCGGTGGAGGTGGTCTCGCCGCGCGCCTGGCCCTCGAACCGGTCCGGGTCGATCAGTGCCAGGAATGCCTGAAAGTTCGTTTCGATGCCCGAATGTGGGGTGGCCGTCATCAGCAGCAGATGCCGGCTGATCGAACCCAGCAACTCGCCGAGCGCATAGCGTGAGGTCTTGCGCAATTCACCACTCCACCACGTCGCCGACATCCGATGCGCCTCGTCGACGATCACCAGATCCCATTCGCTGCGCGCGAGAATCTCCCGCAGGTCCTCGTCGCGGGCGAGTTGGTCCATCCGCGCGATGAGCAGCGGATGAGTCATGAACGGATCGCCGCCCACGCTCGTGTTGACCAACTCCCGACCCAAGATCGTCGCCGAGATCCCGAATTTGCTGCCCAGCTCGTCCTGCCACTGCTCCACCAGACCGCCGGGGGCGACGATCAGCATCCGGGTCAGGTCGCCACGCAGCATCAGTTCTTTGGCGTACAGCCCCGCCATCACCGTTTTGCCCGCACCGGGATCGTCGGCGAGCAGAAACCGTAACGGGGTGCGGGGCAGCAACTCGCCGTACACCGCCCGGATCTGGTGCGGTAGCGGTGAGATGTCGCTGGTGCCGACGGCGAGCATCGGATCGTGCAGCCCCGCCATCCGGATGCGTAGTGCTTCGGCGGCGAGTTTGAATTCGGAAGCGTCGGCGGCGAAGGTCCAGTCCGCCGCGTCGGCGGGGACGATCTCGATACTGTCGAGGTCGTTCGCGTAAAACATCTCCTCGCTGATCGTCCCGTCGCCACGGCGCAGGATCACCGTCGACGCGTCGGGGCCCAGCGCAGTCACCGCGACGACGGTCACGGGCTCGGGCCATCGCCCCCGCAGCCGGGCCTGAGGTCTGAGATTGTCCATCGTCAATGGTGTGCACATCATGATGTGCAGACAATACGTTGTGCGTCGGACAAATTGGTTGGGTGCCTGCCCGAGAACGTGGATCCCTCGATTGGGGGACCTACGGAGACTCCTTCGGGCATCGGCTTTCGTTCATCCGGGGTCAGCGCGGACTATCCCAGGAAGAAGTCGCCCACCGGTCGGGAATGCACCGCAATCAGGTCTCCAACCTCGAACGCAATCACAGCAACCGCGACCCGTACATCGCCGATCCACAGTTGTCGACGATCTACCGCCTCGCGCTCGCGCTGTCGGTGCCACCCGCATGGCTGCTGCCCGACATCGACCGACCCGTGCAGCGGCGTTCACCCGAGCAGGCATCGAACAAGGCCGTATCGGTAGTTGAAGCCAAACTGGAGCGGCTGCTGGCGGACCAGGCCGACGACCCGACTGGGTGAGTTTGAGGCCAGACCCGGAATCCGGGTCTGGCAGCAAACTCAGGCGAGGTTGAGGCTGTGCTCGACGGCGCGGTTCCAGCCGGCGTACAACTCCGCCCGCCGATCGGCGGGCATGTCGGGCTCCCAGCGACCACCCTCTGCCCAGTTGGCGCGGATGTCGTCCTGGCTGTCCCAATAGCCGACGGCCAGGCCGGCGGCGTAGGCGGCGCCCAGTGCGGTGGTCTCGTTGACGACGGGCCGTACGACCGGGACGTCGAGGATGTCGGCCTGGAACTGCATCAGCAGATTGTTGACCACCATGCCGCCGTCCACCTTCAGTGTCGACAGGGGTACACCGGAGTCGGCCTGCATTGCCTCGATCACCTCGCGGGTCTGGAAAGCGCTGGCCTCCAAGGCGGCCCGCGCCAGGTGGCCCTTGTTGATGAAACGGGTCAGACCGACGATCACGCCGCGGGCGTCGGGCCGCCAGCGCGGCGCGAACAGACCGGAGAAGGCGGGGACGAAGTAGGCGCCGCCGTTGTCGTTGACGGTGGCGGCCAGCGTCTCCACGTCGGCCGCATCCGGGAAGAGACCGAGATTGTCGCGCAGCCACTGGACCAGCGAGCCGGTGACCGCGATGGACCCCTCGAGGGCGTAGCGGGCCTCGTCGTCGCCGATCTGGTAGCAGACGGTGGTGAGCAGCCCATGCTGACTGAACACCGGCACCGTCCCGGTGTTCATCAACAGGAAATTGCCTGTGCCGTAGGTATTTTTGGCCTCACCCGGCGACAGGCAGGCCTGCCCGAACATCGCGGCCTGCTGATCGCCGAGGATGCCCGCGAACGGAACGCCGGGCAGTGGTCCTTTCTCCCGCATCGGGCCGTACACCTGTGACGAACTGCGGATCTGGGGCAGCAGTGACAACGGAATGCCCATGTCGGCGCAGATCTGCCGATCCCAGTCGAGTGTGTGGATGTCCATCAGCATCGTGCGGGAGGCATTGGTGACGTCGGTGATGTGCAGACCGCCGTCGGGGCCGCCGGTCAGATTCCAGGCCAGCCACGAATCCATCGTGCCGAAACACAGTTCGCCGGCGTCGGCGCGAGCCCGCAACTCGGGGTGCTCCTCGAGCAGCCAGGCGATCTTGGGGCCGGAGAAATAGGTGGACAGCGGAAGTCCGGTGCGGTCGCGGTAGCGGTCCACCCCCTGATCGCCGGCCAGACGCTCGCACAGCGCTCCCGTGCGGGTGTCCTGCCATACGATCGCGTTGTGCACCGGTTCACCGGTGGCCCGATCCCATAGCAGGGTGGTCTCGCGCTGGTTGGTCAGCCCGCACGCGACGATGTGGTCGGCCTTCAGATCGGCCGAGGCCAGCGCCGCCGCCGCCACCCGCCGGGCATTGCGCCAGATCTCGGCGGCATCGTGCTCGACCCGGCCGGCCTGCGGGAAAATCTGCCGGTGCTCGATCTGTTCGCGGCTGATCACCGTACCCGACCGGTCGAAGACCATCGCCCTGGTGGACGTGGTTCCCTGATCGATCGCCATCACATAAGTATCTGTTTGGCTACCCACGACCGACAGTCTTGCACGCGGTATCAGGCATCGGGTGCGATTGGGTTCGGTGGCCGGCGGACGGTGGTGTCGCACGCGGTAGGAGGAGTCGGGTTGGATTACGCTTGGCAAACATGAGTGACGAGTTCAATCCCGACCGCCCCGCCGACATGGGGCCGCTCTACCACCAGGAGGCGTGGCGGCGGCTCGGCTCCGAGCAGTTCGACATCGTCGTGGTCGGTGGTGGTGTCGTGGGGGTCGGTGCCGCGCTCGACGCGGCCACCCGCGGTCTGCGGGTGGCGCTGGTGGAGGCCCGGGACATCGCTTCCGGAACCTCGAGCCGGTCGTCGAAGATGTTCCACGGCGGCCTGCGGTACCTGGAGCAGCTCGAATTCGGTTTGGTCCGTGAGGCATTGCGCGAGCGTGAACTGTCACTGAGCACCCTGGCCCCGCATCTGGTCAAGCCGCTGCCATTCCTGTATCCGCTCACCAACCGGGTGTGGGAACGTCCGTACGTTGCCTCGGGCATCTTCCTGTATGACCGCATGGGTGGGGCCAAATCGGTTCCCGGGCAAAAGCATGTCACCCGATCGGGCGCGCTGCGGGTGGCTCCGGCCCTCAAGCGCAGCTCGCTCATCGGCGGAATCCGCTACTACGACACCGTCGTCGACGATGCCCGGCACAGCCTCACCGTCGCCCGCACCGCCGCCCACTACGGCGCCGTCGTGCGCACCTCCACCCAGGTCGTCGGCTTTCTCACCGAATCGGACCGGGTGCTGGGTGTACGGGTGCGCGACACCGAGACCGGCGAGACCGCCGAGGTCCGCGGGCATTGCGTGATCAACGCCGCCGGGGTGTGGACCGACGAGGTGCAGGCGCTGAGTAAGCAGCGCGGGCATTTCAAGGTCCGGGCTTCCAAGGGCGTGCACATCGTGGTGCCCCGCGACCGCATCGTCAGCGAGACCGCGATCATCCTGCGCACCGTCAACTCGGTGCTGTTCGTGATCCCGTGGGAGACACACTGGATCATCGGCACCACCGACACCGACTGGAATCTCGACCTCGCGCATCCCGCGGCCACCCGCGCCGACATCGACTACATCCTCGAACGGGTCAACGAGGTGCTGGTCACCCAGCTCACCCACGACGACATCGAGGGCGTGTACGCCGGACTGCGGCCACTGCTGGCCGGTGAGGACGACGAGACGTCCAAACTGTCGCGCGAGCACGCCGTCGCGGTGGTGACGCCCGGGCTGGTGTCGATCGCCGGCGGCAAATACACCACCTATCGGGTGATGGCGGCCGACGCCGTGGACGCCTGCAATGACTACATACCCACCCGGGTGGCGCATTCGATCACCGAACGCGTTCCGCTCCTCGGCGCCGACGGCTACTTCGCACTGGTCAACCAGTGCGAACACCTCGGTCAGCGATTCAGTCTGCACCCGTACCGGATTCGTCGCCTGCTCAACCGTTACGGTTCACTCATCGACGATGTGCTGGTGCACGCCGACGACGACCCGGGCCTGCTCGAACCGATCGCCGCCGCCCCCCAGTACCTGCGGGTGGAGGTGATCTACGCCGCGCTCAACGAGGCCGCGCTGCATCTGGAGGACGTGCTGGCCAGGCGCACCCGGATCTCGATCGAATACCCGCATCGTGGTGTCGATTGCGCGCGGGAGGTCGCCGATCTGATGGCCGGCGTGCTCGGTTGGTCGGCCGAGAAGGTGGCCTTCGAGGTGGACACCTACCGGGCGCGGGTGGAGGCCGAGATCGCCTCGCAACGCGAACCCGACGACGCCTCCGCCGATGCCCTGCGTGCCTCGGCTCCCGAGGCGCGCAGCGAGATCCTCGAACCGGTGCCCGTCCCCGAGTAGGCGCGCTCCCATGCGGCGGGGGATACGATGACGGTGTGAGTTGATCCGGCCCACCGGCGGGATCGGTCGTTATCGTCGCTCACGGCCACTGGCATCCGACCAGCGTTCTCGGGTGCTTGCTCTCACCGTTGACGAGCGGCACGACGAAGGAGGCCAAAGACATGACAGGTGACCCCATCACAGTGCTCAGCGACCAGGAATCCTGGGAGCTCCTGCGGTCACAGTCGCTCGGACGGATCGGGGTCAGCGTCGGTGACGACCCTGACATCTTTCCGCTGAACTATGTGGTCGACGGCGAGAAGATCGTGTTCCGCACCGGTGAAGGCACCAAGCTCGCCGGACTCTCCGTCAACGGCAAGGTGGTCTTCGAGGTCGACAGTTACGACACCGAAGGCGGGTGGAGCGTCATCGCGAAGGGCACGGCCGAACGGATCGTGTCCACCGGGGACATCGCCGCCGCCGACGAACTGCCGCTGAAGCCGTGGGTCGCGACCATGAAATACAACTATGTCGCCATCACCGTGAACGTGATCAGCGGTCGCCGGTTCGTGTTCGGGCCCGAACCCGAGCGCTACCCCGTCTAGGGCCGTCTATGGTGTGTCTCCCGATTCTTCCGCCGACGGCGGCACAGGGAATGGGGAGACTCCGGCCATCAGCCGCTGATCGAATAGTGCCTCACCGATCGGTGAGTCCGGGTGCGCCGTGTTCCGGGCGCCGGAACCGGCTGTATCGCAACACGTCACCCTGCAACACCCGGCGCGCAGCACTCACGCGGTCCGATAGACGGTGTCGTCCTCAGGCATGGCGTCCGTACCGTAGGCGGATGCCGCGCGGGGTGGTGGCGAAACCGGCGTCCACCAGTATCCGCCCGAACGCCGTGCGCAACGACGGATCGCCGTCCACGTGGTCGATGGTCAGCCGTTCCACCCGCCCCGCGCGGACCGTGGTGACCAGCGCCTCGGCGGTCGCGTGGAGTGCCGAGGCGTCATCGGAGAAGGTGAGGACGGTCTTGCCGCCGCGCTCGACGAACACCACCGGCCGACCGTCGAACAACACCACGAGGGCGCCCGGTTTGCGGCCGGGCCGGTGTCCCTCGGACGGTGGCCAGTCCAGGGCCGCACCGTATGGATTCGCCGGATCGCAGGCCGCGAGAACCACGGCCTGCGAGTCGTTCTCGTGCCGGTCCTCGCCATGGGAACGAAGGTCGTCGACGGTGGCCGGATGGGCGAACTGCGCGCCGCCGAGACCGTCGACGTAATAGCCGCGCCGCACCTGGCCGTTGTCCTCGAAGACGTGCAACGCCTTGTAGATCCGGGAAAAGCCGCCGTCGATCCCCTCGGTGACGACGCTGCCCCTGGTGACCACCCCGTAGCGGGCGAGCAACAGCTCGCACACGGTGTGGGTGGTCGCGGTGCTGTCGGTGGGCGTGGTGGCGACGTGGCGTTCGGGGCGATACCAGCGACCGCCCGCGGTTGGGCCGAACTGCCTCGAAAGTGACTGTTCAGCAAGATATCTCGACGACAATCGGGTCGCGCGCAGTCGGGGCGCGCGGCCGTGGCCACGATGGGCGGGGGTTGCGGCCGGGCGAGCGGAGGTGCGGCGAGGGGACAGCAGCGCCCGCACCGGGGCGAACGAATCGTTGCTGATCTCACCGGACCACACCAGATCCCACAGCGCCGCCTCGATGTCGGTGTGGGCCACCTGCGGCGTCCCGGTTCCCGGCGGGGCGGGTGCGTCGAGGTGGTCGGCGATCTGTCCGAACCGCAGCGCGCCACCGGGTGCCAGGATCTCGCGGATCCGGTCGTGGACGGTGGTGGTGTCGATGTCGGTGGGCGCGGCCAGCGTCACCGGGGCCAGGTCGGCCGGATGCAGACCGATCAGGCCGTCGGCGCCGCCGATCCGGCCGTGTCCGGACCACACCACCTCGCCGGCGGACAGCAATTCGTCGAGCATCGCGGGGGAGTAGTCGTGGACCCGCGCGGGCAGGATCAACGACTCCCACGCCGAGGCGGGCAGCGGATACCCGGCGAGCTGGTCGATCACCGCGGTCACACCGTCGATGCCGCGCAACCGGCCGGGTCCGGTGACGTGCTGCCACGCGGTGAGGAACCGCGCGAACGCTGCCGTGGGCACGGGTGCGACGTCGGCGCGGATCGCGGCGAGCGACTCCCGCCGGATCTGTGACAGCACGTCGGCATGGCACCACTGTGCCCCGGTGGTGCCGGGGATGAAGTCGCCTTTGATGACCTTGCGGTCGCGGGCCAGGCGTTCGAGCGTGCCGGCGACGACGGCGACGGCCATGCCGAGATGATCGGCGGCCTCGGGCGTGGTGAACGGGCCGTGGGTGCGGGCGTAACGATGCACCAGATCGCCCACCGGATCGGGCACCGGTTCGCCGAAAGCGGCCGGAACACCCTGCGGCGCGGGGATTCCCAGCCCATCGCGCAGCCGCGCGGTGTCCTCCACCGCGGCCAGCAGCGGTCGGCCGCGATCGGTGACGGCGATGACGGTGCCCGCACGCACCGCGGCGTCCAGGAGCACCCCGAGATCGGCCTCGCCGACGTAGCGTACGGTGATGTCGGTGGCCGGCAGCGGGCCCAGCCAACGCAACAGATCCAGTACGTCGTCGGCGTCGCGGGCCGCCCGCTCGGGGGCGGTGCGCTGCAATCTGCCCACCACCGAGGCGATGACGGCCGGATCGAGCAACTCCCGCAGATCGACCCGCCCGAGCAGCTGGGCGAGCAGGCTGGTGTCCAACGACAGTGCCGCGGCACGTCTTTCGGCGAGCGGGGCATCGTCGTTGTACATGAACGCACCCACATAGCCGAACAGCATCGACGCCGCGAACGGTGACGGCGCCGGGGTCTCCACCTCGACGATCCGCACCTTGCGGGTGCTGATCCGGGTCAGCAGCTCGGTGAGCGCGGGCAGATCGTACACATCTTGCAGGCATTCGCGGACCGCCTCCAGGACGATCGGGAAGTCGGGGAATTGTGATGCGACCGAGAGCAGTTGGGCGCTGCGCTGGCGCTGCTGCCACAGTGGCGCCCGGCGGCCCGGATCGCGCCGGGGCAGCAGCAGTGCGCGTGCGGCGCATTCGCGGAAGCGGGAGGCGAACATCGATGAATCGGTCAGCGCATCGGTGACGAGTTGCTCGATGTCGTCGGGGGAGATCACGAAAACCGCCCCGCCCGGCGGCTCGTCGTCGGTGTCGGGCAGGCGGACGATGATGCCGTCGTCGGAGGCGGTGGTGGCGCCCTCCAGTCCGAGCGTGGTCTGCAGCCGCGCCGAGATGGCGCTCGCCCACGCGGCGTGCACCCGCAGGCCGTACGGGGAGTGCAGGATCACCCGCCAGTCGCCGAGTTCGTCGCGGAATCGTTCCACCACGAGGGTTCTGTCGGTGGGCAGGTGCCCGGTGGCGCCCTGTTGGTCGGCGACCAGGGCGGCGAGGTTGTCGCGGGCGAAATCGGTGAGACCGAGGGCATCGGCCCGCTTGGCCAGCTTGTCCGGGTCAGCGATTGCACCGGTGAATCGTCCTATCGCGGCACCCAACTCGGCAGGCCGGCCCACCGAGTCGCCGATCCAGAAGGGAAGTCGTCCGGGCTGGCCGAACGCCGGTGACACCAGCACCCTGTCGTGGGTGATGTCCTCGATCCGCCAACTCGACGCCCCGAGCGCGAACACGTCACCGACCCGTGACTCGTACACCATCTCCTCGTCGAGCTCGCCCACACGCGCGTTGCTCTCGCCGATCATGAACACCCCGAACAGCCCCCGGTCGGGGATGGTGCCGCCGGAGGTGACCGCCAGGCGTTGCGCACCTCGTCGCCCGGTCAGCGTGCCCCCGGATATCGTGCCGACCGTCCGGTCCCAGGTGACGCGCGGACGGAGTTCGGCGAACTCGTCGGACGGGTACCGCCCCGAGATCAGGTCGAGTACCGCGTCGAACACCGAACGGTGCAGGTCCCGGTACGGTGCCGCGCGCCGCACCACATCGAACCAGTTGTCGACGTCGAGCGCGGTGACCGACGCCGCGGCGATCGTGTGCTGGGCCAGCACGTCGAGCGGGTTCTGCGGAACGCGCAGCGACTCGATGTCGCCGCCGAGCATCCGGGCGACGGTGACGGTGCAGTGCAGCAGATCGGTGCGGTGCTTGGGGTAGAGCACACCCTGGCTGATCTCACCCACCTGGTGGCCGGCCCGCCCGATCCGTTGCAGGCCGGAGGCCACCGACGGTGGTGCCTCCACCTGGATCACCAGATCGACCGCACCCATGTCGATGCCCAGTTCGAGGGAACTGGTGGCGACCACGCACCGCAGCCGGCCCGCTTTCAGGTCGTCCTCGATCTGGGCGCGCTGATCCTTGCTCACCGAGCCGTGGTGGGCACGGGCGAGCACCGGTGCCGATCCGGCGGTGGTGCCCGACCCCGGCACGTGCGCCGCCGATCCGCCCGGTACGCCGGGATTGGGTGTGCGTGGGGCGAGGGCACCGTCGTTGCGGCGCCGTTCGTGGATCTCGTTGAGCCGGGCGGTGAGCCGTTCGGCCAGACGCCGCGAATTGGCGAACACGATCGTCGAGTGGTTGCGTTCGACGGCGTCGACGATCGAGGTCTCGATATGCGGCCACAGTGATCCGGCCGCGGGGGAGAACGGATCGTCGAGCTCATCGGCGTCCTCGGGCGGCGGGATGGCGGTCATGTCGGGCACCGGCACGTCGACGCGCAGATCGAACGTCTTGGCGGCGGGGGGGTTGACGATCCGGCACTCGCCGGTGCCGCCGAGGAACGCGGCCACCGCCTCGGCCGGGCGGACCGTGGCCGACAGCCCTATTCGTTGCGCCGGCCGCTCCAGCAGTTCGTCGAGCCGTTCGAGGGACAGTGCCAGATGTGTACCGCGTTTGGTGGTGGCCACCGCGTGCACCTCGTCGACGATGACGGTGTGCACGTGCCGCAGCGTCTCGCGTGCCGCGGAGGTGAGCATCAGGTACAGCGACTCCGGGGTGGTGATGAGGATGTCCGGGGGAGCCTTCACCAGCGATCGGCGGGTGGCCGGATCGGTGTCGCCGGAGCGGACCCCGACGGTGATACCGGGTTCGGGGGCGCCGAGCTCCTGCGCGGCGCGGGTGATTCCGGTCAGCGGCGCGCGCAGGTTGCGTTCGACGTCGACGCCGAGGGCCTTGAGCGGTGAGACATACAGAACGCGGGTACCCGAATCGCGCTCGGCGTTCGTCTCGGTGGTCAGCCGGTCGAGCGCCCAGAGGAATGCCGAGAGTGTCTTACCCGACCCGGTGGGCGCGATGACCAGGGTGTTGTGACCGTCGGCGATGGCCGCCCAGGCGCCGGCCTGTGCGGCGGTGGGCGCGCTGAAGGCACCTGTGAACCACCGCCGGGTGGCGGTGGAAAAGCGATTGAGCACGGAGGCGGCGGCCACAGAGCCATCATGTCGCATGGATACGACACACGGGTATAGAGTCACTCCGAGGCCAGAACACGGGAAACCCGGTGAGAATCCGGGACGGTCGCGCCACTGTGAACCGCACCATCGTCGAACCGCACGAACGGCGACGGAACGCGCGGGCAGTCAGAGCACCGTGTCCGGCCACAGAACGTGTGCTCACTGGGACGCACGATCCCGGAAAGGACCTTCATCGTGACCTCGACAACCGCAGCGGCCCCCGGCAAAGCCCGGGCGCTGGCCGTCCCCGACATCACCGCGGTCAACTCCGCGCTGTGGCTCACGCTCACCGTGCTGGCCGCGGCCCTGGCCTACTACTTCCTCGGCTACGACCAGGGGGCGGTGTCGGTATTCGGATCGGACACCCACATCCACGAGTTCATCCACGACTCGCGCCACTTCCTCGGCTTCCCCTGCCACTGATACCCGGTCCGAGGAGACAACCGAACATGGAAAAGAAGTTCATCGGCGCAGGCCTGCTGTCAGGCCTGGTCGCCGGAATCATCACGTACACTTTTGCCCGCATCTTCATCGAACCGCAGGTCGCCAAGGCGATCGATTACGAGGACGGCCGGGGAGCGGCCGAGGAGGCGCTCGCCGGTGAGCACGGCGGGCACGAGCACGAGGTGTTCACCCGGTCGGTCCAGGAGAACATCGGTGCCGCGACCGGCACGCTCGTCTTCGCCCTCTGCATGGGCGCTTTCTTCGCCGTCGCGTTCACGGTGCTGTGGTCCTACCTCGGTCGCCGGTATCCGGCGACCGATCCGCGGGCGGTGGTGGCCGCGCTCGCCGCCATCGGTTTCGTCGCGGTCTTCGGTGTGCCGTTCTTCGTCTACCCGGCCAACCCCCCGGCCGTCGGAGACGACAACACCATCGGCGATCGCAGCGGCGCGTACCTGACCATCACCCTGGTGTCGGTGATCGCGGCGGCGGCCGCGGTGGCCCTGGCACTGTGGTTGCGGCCCCGCATCGGCGGGCTGGTCGCGGGCGTCGCGGCGGCCGTGCCCTATCTGATCGTCATCGTGATCGCGGCCGCGCTCCTGCCCGAGTTCCACGAGGTGCCCGAGGCGCTGAGGAACGACCAGGGCGCGATCGTCTTCCCCGGATTCCCCGGCGATGTGATCGGTGATTTCCGGGTCTACGCGATCTCCGCCCAGGTGATCCTGTGGACCGTGCTCGCGGTGGCCTTCGCACTGATCATCCGGTTGCTGGAGAAGCCGCGCACCGCGGTGACCGCCGCATCCGAGACCGCCGCATCCGAGACCGTCGGCTGACATCGAGGGCAGGACGACATCGACGCATCGGTGGCCCGGATCGTCATGATCGGGGCCACCGATGCATTCGGCGGGCGTGAGACCTGCGACATCCGCCGAACTCGGCTATGTCCGGCGCAGCTGGTGAGGCTATCGTTACCTGGTGTCTTTGGTGGTTGACGAGTCCACGAACGTGACGACGGCGGGACACCCCGCGGAATCGGGACGATCCCGATGGTGGTTCGTCGCAGTCCTCGTGGCCTGCCTGCTGTGCGCGATGCCCGCGATGATCACCGCCGGTAGCGCCGCCGCGGCTCCCGCGGATGGTCCTGCGGGCACCGGAAGTCTCGGTGAACTGGCCGGTGGCATCACCATCGGCGACTTCACCATCGACCCCAACCCCGACGGGCAGACCGGCGTCGAGCTCAGTTCGGCCACGCCCGCCGTCGGCGAGAGCGTCACGATCACCGGTTCCGGATTCACCGCCGACCAGCGGCTGACCATCGCCCAGACCGTCGCCCGGCCGTTCACCGGATTTCCACTGGTCGCCGCGGGCGCACGGACATTGACCACCGACGCATCCGGGACATTCACCACCACCCTCACGGTGACCGGGCGGGTCGGTGACACCGACTGCACCGTCTCGGCCTGCTACATCGCCACCTTCGTGGCCCTGCCACAGGGTGCGGCCAACCGCACCCAGGACAACTGGACCCGGATCGAGGTGGGTGGTCGTAGATCCGCGCGGCAGATCACCGATCATGACTCGACCACCGGCACGCCGACCACCGGCACGCCGAACACCGGCGCCAGGGACGGTGGAACGGCCGACTCGACCGGCCCCGGCACGGCATCGCCGAGGACGACGCCCCCCGCCGCGCCCGGGCAGACCGGGATCCGGGCCACCGGTACCCGCGCCGGTGGACCGGCGGTGACGCTGTCCAAGACCTCCGGACTCAACCCCGACGGCGAGGAGATCACCGTCTCGGGTACCGGATTCTCCGGCGGTGGCGCCGGTATCTACGTCGGAATCGCTCAGGACGACCAGTTCTCCACCACCGACGCGAGCGTATACGGGCCGGGGACCGTGTTCGTGCGGTCGTCACAGATGTCGGGCGGCACCTGGTCGACGCGGCTGAAGGTGTCGGCCTTGTTCGCCGACGCCGACTGTCAGAAGGCCAGATGCTCGGTGTATACCTTTGCCGCACATGGCAGTACGGACCGGTCGCAGGACACCAGGACGCCGGTGGGCTTCACCGATGCGCGCGTCGCCAAGCCTTCGGCCGCGGCGGGCCGTGACCATGCTGATGCCGGCGCGAAGGACGGCGTTCCTTCGGTGTCGATCTCACAGACCAGCGGCCTGGACCCGCGCGGGTCGACGGTGACGATCTCCGGTTCGGGATTCTCCGGAGCCGGAGCCGGCATCTACGTCGGCATGGTGCAGGACAGCCTGTTCTCGACGACCGACGCCGCCGGCTGGGGCGCCACCTCGTTTGTCACCCCGTACATGATGAAGGGCGGTTCCTGGTCGACGACGCTGACCCTGAAAGCCGACTACGGCAAGGGCAACTGCCTGCGCGACACCTGCTCGATCTACACGATCGCCGCACACGGCAGCCCGGACCGGTCCCAGGACACCAAGACCCGCGTCACCTTCGGTGACGCGGGTCAGGCCGAGGTCGCGCTCGGCGCCGACAAGATCCGGCCCGGTGGTGCGGGCACGATCAGCGTGACCGGAGCGACCCCCGGCGATCGGTTCACGACCGTGGTCACCGGACCACGCGAGGTCAAGGTCAAGAACGTCGCCGCCGATGAGAAGGGGGAGGCGACTATCGTCTTCGTTCTCGGTGACGACCAGCCGGCCGGAACGTACACCGCGACGGTGACCGATCGGCGCACGTCCTACACCACAGAACTGAGGTTCACTGTGGCGGCTGCGAAGGACAACGCGGAGGAGGATGCATCGACCACGACATCGGCGCCGGGCGTTGACACCCGGGCGGCATCCGGTGGCGATTCGGGCAGCGGTGGCGATTCGGGTGACGGTTGGGTGCCCTGGGCGATCGCGGCGGGCGCGATCGCCGGTGTCGGAGTGCTCGGTGCGGGTGCGTACGCGGTTCGCCGTTCGGGCGGTACGCGACCCCCGGGCAGCTGACCGTTCGCGGCACCGGACGTCGGCACCGCCAGATCCGGAAGACGGCCAGGTCCGGAGGCCCGTGACCGGGATATCGCCACCCGATTGCCGATTCGTAGGAGCACCAGGCAGAATAGAACATGTTCTAGTTTCAGTCGGTAAGGGAGTGCTCGTGTACGAATGGTCGGCAGAGGATTTGATGGTCCGGGACGCGCTGCGCGCGTTCATCGATAAGGAGATCCGTCCGAACTCCGACGAGCTCGAATCGGGGCAGCTGCCGCCGTACGACATTCTGCGCAAACTGCTCGCCACGTTCGGCGTGGACCAGATGGCCGAGGATGCGCTCGTCGCCGAGCTCGCGGCCGAGGAGGCGCGTGCGTCCGGAGAGGAGCCGGCCGACTCCGGTTCGGGCAAGGCATCCTCCGGCTCCGGGGGGATGAGCCAGTCGACGTACATCATGCTCAACTGCGAACTGTCCTCGGTCAGTCTCGGACTGGTGACCTCGCTGGGCGTGTCGACGGGACTCACGGTGGGCACCATCCGTAGCCGCGGCACCCTCGCGCAGAAGAAGCGTTGGCTGCCCGGCCTGGTATCCCTGGCCAAGATCGGGGCCTGGGCGATCACCGAACCCGATTCGGGATCGGATGCACTCGGTGGCATGAAGACGACGGTCCGCCGCGACGGCGACGACTACATCCTCAACGGGCAGAAGACGTTCATCACCAACGGTCCGTACGCGGACACCGCGGTTGTCTTCGCCAAACTCGATGACGGCTCGGGTACCCCTCAGCGTGAGCGGAAAGTCCTGGCCTTCGTCGTGGAGAAGGGGATGCCCGGGTTCACCCAGGGAGCACCGTTCAAGAAGATGGGCATCATGAGTTCGCCGACCGGGGAGTTCTTTTTCGATGGCGTCCGGCTCTCCCGCGATCACCTGCTCGGCGAGACCGAGAATCCGGGCGACGAGGGACAGGGTCGGCGAGGCTCGGGGGCCGTCAAGGCCGGTTTCACCGCGGAACGGATCGGGATCGCGTCGATGGCGCTCGGCGTCATCCAGGAGGCGCTGCGCCTGTCGGTCGACTACGCCAACTCCCGCACGCTGTGGGGCAAGGAGATCGGACAGTTCCAGCTCATTCAGCTCAAACTGGCCGAGATGGAGGTGGCGCGGATCAATGTGCAGAACATGCTGTTCAACGCCATGGAACGCACCAAGGCGGGCAAACCGCTGTCGTTGGCCGAGGCGTCGGCGATGAAGCTGTATTCCTCGCGCGCGGCCACCGACGTGGCGATGGAAGCGGTGCAGTTGTTCGGCGGCAACGGCTACATGGCCGAATACCGCGTCGAGCAACTCGCCCGCGACGCGAAGTCGCTGATGATCTACGCCGGCAGCAACGAGATTCAGGTCACACATGTGGCCAAAGGTCTGCTTGCTCGCTGACCAGGCCGCTGGGGCCGTCCGGCCCTGAGCTGCCTGCCGGGCGCGTGGATAGACTGGCCAGCATGACCGAAGTCGCCGACTCGTCCACGGTGGACGTGACTGATTCCGATTCGCACTCCACGGAAGGCGAGTCTCCGGGGTTCGATGTCGCCGCGCTGCGGGCCCAGGCCGAGGCGTCGTGGACGAGGATCGTGGCGTGGATGCTGACGATCGGCGGCGCGATCGGCCTGATCGCGGCATTCGATCTGAGCATCGAGAAGGTCGAGATGCTCAAGGACCCCACCTATAGCCCCTCGTGCAACTTCAACTCGTTGTTCAGTTGCGGTTCGGTGATGGAGACCAGCCAGGCGTCGGCGTTCGGGTTCCCCAACCCGTTCATCGGGGTCGCCGGGTTCGCGGTGTTCGTCACCGTCGGTGTGGGGCTGTTGTCGGGCGCGCGATACAACAGATGGTTCTGGGCGGGATTGCAGCTCGGCGCCACCTTCGCCGTCGGTTTCGTGCTCTGGCTGATCGACCAGAGCCTCTACGACATCGGCAAGCTGTGCCCGTGGTGCATGGTGGTGTGGTCGGTGACCATCCCGACGTTCATCTTCGTGACCGTCCGCAACGCCCATGCCTTCGGCCTGGTCGAGCGCTCGCGCGTGGCAGGCTTCCTGGCCCGCAACCACGGCGTGATCCTCGCGGTGTGGGTACTGACCGTCGTCGCGCTGATCGTCATCCGCTTCTGGGACGAATACTTCTCCACCCTCTACTGACGGTCTCAGCCGACCTTCCGGTACTTCTTGTGCATCGCCTGCTTTGATACACCAAGGAGTAGCCCGATCTCGGCCCACGACGGCAATCAGCGTGATCACCATCGGCGAACTGTACGCGGGAGTGTTGGCCGCGCAGGACACCACCACGCGCGCGGCGTCTGGGGACGCTCGACTTCGCCAATACTGCGGAGCCTCTTCCCATCACGGCCGAAGTGACCAGGTGCTGGGCGGAACTCCGCGTCAAGCTGGCTGAGTACAAGCGCCGGGCCAAGGTCAACGATCTGTGGATCGCGGCAGTAGCCCAGGCGAACGGAATGGCTGTGGTCACCCAGGATGACGATTTCGATCCGATCGAAGCAGCGGGCGGGCCGACAGTCATTCGGGTATAGCTCGCAGATTGATGACGCCTTGCTGTCACTTCCGGATTCGGGATTCTGGAACCGACAACATGGTTCGGGTGCTGGCTAGTCGCGCACGGATACGCGGGCCAGGTGCCAGATACGGTCGCGGGACATCGGGGTTTCGCAGGGGCGGATGCCGATGGCGCGACGGATCGCGTTGGCCAGGGCCGGGGCGACCGGGTTGAAGGGGGACTCGCTCATCGACTTGGCGCCGTACGGGCCGAGGTCATCGGAGGTATCGGCGAAGTACACCTCGGTGTCGGGGATGTCGGCCATCTGTGGCAGCCGGTAGGTACGCAGCACCGGGGTGAGTACTCCGCCCGCGCCGTCGAGCATGATCTCCTCGTAGAGTGCGCTGCCGATGGCCTGGGCAACGCCGCCCTCGACCTGGCCGAGGCATTGCTGCGGGTTCATCACGGTGCCGGCGTCGGCGGCGTGCACCGACTGCAGGATGACCACCCGGCCGGTATCGACGTCGACCGCGACTCGGAACGCCTGCACATTGAAGGCGATCGACCGGAAGTCTCCCGCCTCATGCCCGGAGGCAACGAGCGTCCGACCGTCCCGGAACCCGTCGTCGGCGCCGGCGATCAGGTCGGCGAACGACAGTCTGCCCTCGCCGACCGCCGCTCCGTCGGCATCGAGCGTCACCGTCGTCGGATCGGCCCCGGTCAGTCGCACCGTGGTCTCGACGAGGATCTCGCGCAGCCGCAGACACGCGGAGTACAGGGCCTTGCCCGCCACGGTGGTGCCCGCCGAGGCGAACGCGCCGGTGTCATAGACCGCGCCGTCGGTGTCGCCGTGGGTCAGGACGATACGGTCGAGGCCGGTGTTCAGGGTGGAGGCGGCGATCTGGGTGTGCACGGTGGTCGTGCCGTTGCCGAACTCGGCCGTGCCCACACCGATCCGGTACGTCCCGGAGGCGTCGACGGCGGCGGTGACCGTGGACAGGTGCCCGCGCGGTGCCATCGTGGCGATGGTGGCCACCGCCATCCCCTCGCCGACCCGCCACGACGGACCCTCGGGCGCGGTGACTCCGTTGCCGCGGGCCAGCGCCCGCTGCGCCAGGTCCAGGCACTGGTCGAGACCGTAACTGCCCCACACCAGGTCGTGTTCGGGTTCGGGCTCGGCGACCAGGAGCGGATCGCCGTCGGCGACCGCGTTGCGGCGGCGCAGCTCGAACGGGTCGATACCCAGCGTCAGCGCCAGTTCGTCCAGGGCGCTCTCGATTCCGAAGATCACCTGCCCGAGCCCATAGCCACGGAACGCGCCCGACGGAGGATTGTTGGTGTACACCACCTCGGCGTCGACCCGTTTGACCGGGCAGGTATACACCGACACCGACTCGGCGCACGAATGGAACATCACACCGATTGCGTGATTGCCGTAAGCGCCGGTATCGGAGAGTACATCCACCTTCATCGCGGTGAGCGTGCCGTCCGCGTCGGCACCCAGATCGACCGTGACCCGGAACGGATGCCGCCACGTGGTGCGGGTCATCTCGTCGGTGCGGGTCATCTCGTAGGCGCACGGCACTCCCGTGCGTAGAACAGCCAGCGCCACAAGATCTTCGGTGAGCAGTTCCTGCTTTCCGCCGAAACCGCCACCCACGCGGGCGCTGAACACCCGGATCTGCTCGGCCGGCATGTCGAACAGCAGGGCGAGTTCGTCGCGGACCAGGAACGGCACCTGGGTGCTGGTCCGGATGATCAGCCGCCCGTCGTCGTCGAGTCGGCCGATGCTACCGTGGGTCTCCAACTGTCCGTGGCTGACCCGCGCGGTGCTCCAGGTGCCCGACACGGTGGTGTGCGAGGCGGCGAGCGCCGCATCGGGGTCACCACCGAAACCCTCGTGGAACGAGGCGATCACATTTCGGTGAGCCTCGGCCACCCGATCATCGGGGGTGCGGTCGGGATGGATGAGCGGGGCGCCGGGGGCGCGGGCCGCCTCCGGATCGAACACCGCCGGCAACTGCTCGTAGGTGACGTCGATGGCGCGGCAGGCGGCCTCGGCGATCGCGGCCGAGGTGGCGACGACCGCCGCCACCCGCTGCCCGATGAACCGGACCACCGGGTCGAAGATCAGGGTGTCGTCCGGGTCGTCGGTGCGGAACTCATGACGCCCGGTGGAAAACCTCCTCGTGGAAACATTCTCGTGTGTGAACACGGCTATCACGCCGGCCATCGACCGGGCCGCGCGGGTGTCGATCGCGAGGATCCGGGCGTGTGCATGCGGTGAGGTGGCCACCCGGATGATGTGCACCGGTGCACCGAACGAATCCGGATCGACGTCGAACGTGTACGGCTCGGTGCCGGTGACGACGCGCCGGGCCGCGGGCGGATTGACCGACACGCCGATGGATCCCGGAGTCGGCGCCCGATCCCGCGACACCGGGACCCCCACGGGCGGGCACGGACGGGCCGTATCCCCGCTCGGCGCACCGTCACCGGCGGTGGGGCAGACCACATTCGGGGCGCACGCATAGCCGCACGAATCGGACTGTCCGGTGACGGCGGCGCTGATCGACGTCCGGATCGCCCGGTAGCCGGTACACCGGCAGAGATTGCCCTTCATCTTGCGGGGCAGGTTGTCGAGGTCGTTCGGGCCGAGGGTGGAGGCGGTGACGATCATTCCGGCGGTGCAGAACCCGCACTGGAAACCGAAGTTGTCGACGAATGCCCGCTGGACCGGATGCAGATCGTCGGGTGTGCCGAGACCGGAAACGGTTGTCACCGAACGTCCGTCGATACGTTGTGCGGGAAAGATGCACGAATGCACCGGGTTTCCGTCGACCAGTACCGAGCAGGCACCGCAGTCGCCGGCGTCGCAGCCCTTCTTCACCTCGTGGTGGCCGTTGTCGCGCAGGAACGTGCGCAGACACTGTCCGGGCGCAGGGTCGCCGTCGACGGGTTGATCGTTGACAGTGAATCTCATGGCAACGTGCACTTCGTGGTAGCTGATGTGCCGGTTGAGGTGCGAGCTTGCGAGCCTCGAAACCCCGTGGGATGACGTTGTCGTCTGACGAGGTTTCGAGGCTCATCGCCTGGCGGCTCTTCGCACCTCAACCGGCGAGGGGGGCCGCACTCAGTGCTGTTCATCGGCCAGCTCCGATCGGATCTGTTCGGCCAGAACGACGCAGACACCACGGCGCCAATCCGCCGAA
Organism: Gordonia pseudamarae; assembly: GCF_025273675.1. Classification (NCBI taxonomy): domain Bacteria; kingdom Bacillati; phylum Actinomycetota; class Actinomycetes; order Mycobacteriales; family Gordoniaceae; genus Gordonia; species Gordonia pseudamarae. The sequence goes on from NZ_CP045809.1 coordinate 1,694,681, forward strand.
CCCAGGGGGTCGGTGTAGTAGCCGCCGACCGACTCGATGTCGCGGCGCAGGGTTTCGGCATCGGGGACGGTGGGGTAGCGCAGGATGGTGGGTCTCAACGTGGCAGCGGTGATACCGATGACACACTGTCCGGCCGCCACATTTCCCGTCGCTGCGCTCGCCCCGGTGACATCCCCCGTCGCTGCGCTCGCCCCGGTGACATCCCCCGTCGCTGCGCTCGCCCCGGTGACATCCCCCGTCGCTGCGCTCGCCCCGGTGCCGACGCGGCCGGTGACTACCGCGCCGGAGCGGCCGAGTTCGGCGAGCGCGATCTTGCGGAAGCCTGAACGCGCGCGGAGGGCATGGGCGGGAATGTCCATGGCACGCAACACCTCACCGGGGGCGAGGGTGTTGGTGCCCTGCCCGGTGACGAAGGTTTCCACGGGTTCGCGGCGGTCGGTGCCGTCGGGACACCAGATGTGCGCGACCGCGTCGAGACCGGCCATCAGTGAGACCATCGACGCGGCGGCGAACGACCGGCAGACGTTGCCGCCGACGGTGGCGACGTGCTGGATCTTGAACGAGGCGAGCAGGGCGTCGGCGCATTGGGCGAACAACCGTTGCGCGGGCCAGTGCGGTCGCGGCGGGAGTGCCGCCAGCGACGCGATGGTGGCGGTGGCGGCCACCCGCAGTCCGCCGCCGGGCAGATCCTCGAAAGCGGGCCAATCGATTCCGGAGATGTCCACGATCCCGGTCGAATCGATCTGCGGCTCGCTGAAAAACCAGGTGCCACCGGCCACGATGGTCTCGCCCGGGGCCAGACGCAGGTCCTCGCGGGTGCGGGCGCGGCGGTAGCCGGTGACGGTGTTCAGGTCCATCAGCGCCCCGCCTTCGTCAGGAGCCTGCGGTGTTCGGCTCGGGTCTGCTCGGCCACGGTCGGGGCGTCCACGGTCAGTATTCTCGCTCGGTCGATGACACGGCGCCCGTTGATCCATGAACCGCGGATCGGCGGCTGGGCGCCGAGGACCAGCGCGGCCACCGGATCGTCGATGTCGCTGTGCGCGATGGTTGTCAGGTCCCACAGCACCAGGTCGGCGAGTTTTCCGGGTTCGACCGAACCGATCTCGTCCTGCCTGCCGAGCACCCGCGCACCGCCGAGGGTGGCGAGTTCGATGGCGGTGCGGGTGGTCAGTGCCGTCGGTCCACCCATCGCCCGGGCCATCAACACGGCCTGGTGGGCCTCCTCCAGGAGCCGGCACGACTCGTTCGACGCGGCGCCGTCGACGCCGAGTCCCACCGGTACCCCGGCCGCCACCAGATCCCTGGTGCGGCAGATCCGGTTGCCCAGGCGGGCGTTGGAGGTGGGGCAGTGGGCGATGCCGGTGTCGGTGGCGGCGAGCCGGTCGATCTCGTTGTCGGAGAATTCGATTCCGTGGGCGAACCAGACATCCTCGCCCACCCAGCCGACCGACTCCATGTACTCGAGCGGGGTGGCGTTGAAATGTTCGGCGCAGTACGTGTTCTCGTCGGGGGATTCGTCCAGATGAGTGTGCATCCGAACCTTGAGCTGCCTGGCGAGTATCGCGGATTCGCGTAACAGGTCGGTGGTGACCGAGAACGGGGAACAGGGTGCGAGTGCGATGCGCAGCATCGACCCGGCCGCCGGATCGTGCCAGCGGGACACCGCGTCGGCGCCGGCGGCGAGGATCTCGTCGATCGTCTGCACCACCGAATCAGGTGGCAGACCACCATCTTTCGCCGACAGGTCCATCGACCCGCGCGTCGGGTGAAAGCGCATCCCGACCGTCCGCGCGGCGAGGATCTCCGCGGCCAGCAGGTCGCCGCCGTCCTTGGGAAAGACGTAGTGATGATCGGTCGTGGTGGTACATCCCGACAACGCGAGATGTGCGAGTCCGCCCATCGCCGCGACGTTGACGGCCTGCTCGTCGATCCCCGCCCACACCGGATACAGCGTGGTGAGCCACTCGAACAGCGTATGGTCGGCGGCCAGGCCGCGGGTGATCCACTGATACAGGTGGTGGTGGGTGTTCACCAGGCCCGGGGTGAGTACGCAGCCGGTGCCGTCGATGTGCGTCACGTCGTCGCCGAGCAGGGCGGGAATGTCCGCGCCGGTACCGACGGCGGCGATGGTGGTGCCGTCGATCAGTACCCAACCACTGCCCAGTTCTCGGCGCTCGGCGTCGACGGTGATGATCGCGCACCCGGCGATCAGGGTTCGGGTACTCACCCCACTCACGCTACGACGGGTGGGTTACGGGGACATTTCCGACGTGCGTACGGTGATCGGCGACGAGATCTGCGCGGGGCGCCGGCCGTTGGTCGAGATGCGGGCGTGTGAGCCTCGGGACCCGGTGCCGTAGAGGTGTCGGTGCCCGGGCTGTCACCCGATGTGTTCGGGGCGGTAGGGGATGGAATCGGAGATCCCGGCATCGACGTGGATCGGGCGGCCGAGCTGGGGGAAGGCGCGCTGTGGGCAGGCGGGGCGGTCACAGACCTTGCAGCCGGCGCCGATGGGGATGGTGGTGCGGGCGTCGGCCAGGTCGACACCGGTGGAGTAGATCAGTTTATGGGCGTGGGCGATGTCGCAGCCCAGACCGATCGCGAAACTCTTCCGTGAGGTCAGGTAGCCGATGCCTTCATCGGTGGTGCGGGCCAACCAGAAATAGGACCTCCCGTCCGGCATCTGTGAGGTCTGGGTGACGATGCGCCCCGGCGTGGTGAACGCATCGTGCACCACCCACAGAGGACAGTTTCCGCCGACCCTGGAGAAGTGAAAAGCGGTGGCGCTCTGGCGTTTGGAAATGTTTCCGGCCCGGTCGGTGCGGACGAAGATGAACGGGATGCCGCGGTTGGACGGGCGCTGCAACGTCGACAGCCGGTGGCAAACGGTCTCGAAGCCGACCTGAAAGCCGAGGCTCAGCAGTTCGATGTCGTAGTTGTTGGCCTCGGCCGCGCGCAGAAAGCGCTCGTACGGCAACACCAGCGCCCCGGCGAAATAATGGGCCAAACCGATTCGGGCAACAGGAACCGATGCGGGACTGAGATTTTCGGCATCGGCCAGAATGTCGTCGAAGACATCGGACTGGGTGAGGAAGGCCAGCTGGGTGGCCAGTTGGAACGCGCGCTGGCCCGCGGTGAGTCTGCCCGCGAGGTACACGGTGCCGGTGGTGGCGTCGAAGCGGCGTTTGGCGGTCGCACCGGCTGCCGCAGGATCGCCGGCGTGGGTGATCGAGACCCCGATGCCGAACTCGTCGGACAGGACTCGGGCGAGCTGCAGGTCCAGTCCGCCGATGGACAGTCCGTGGGTGTCGAAGATCTGCTCGGCGGCCACATCGAGGGTGTCGATGTAGTTCTTGTGGTCGTAGAAGAAGTCGCGTACCTCCTCGAACGGCATCGGGGTCCGCGGGCCGACCGAACCCTGGGCGGGGGTGTCCGACGGTGCGCCGGCGAATTCGGTGGAGAACGATTCCACCTCGGCGGTCAGTGCGGTGAACCGCCGGTGCAGCGCGACGAGGGTGCGGCCCACCGCGGGCATCCGCGACACCAACTCGGTGATCTCCGCGCGGGAGACATCACCGGATTCGGAGTGCGCGGCCAGCGCGTCCGACAGGTCGGCGACCAGGCGGGCGTCGGGGTCGGCGGCGAAGTAGTCGGGCCCCAGATCGAACTCGCGGGTGAGGGTGAGCAGTACCGGCACGGTGATGGGCCGCTGGTCGTTCTCCAACTGGTTGACATAGCTCGTGGACAGCTCGATCCGGCGGGCGAGGGCGGCCTGGGACAGCCCCCGTTCGTCACGAAGACGACGCAGACGCGCACCCACATACAGCTTGGCCATGAGGGCCAGCATAACCGGATCTTAGTCCGCAACATTCGCAAACTGATAGGCAAATATCCGCAAAAATACGCATTATCCAGGTCTTTCTATGGAACTTCGGTTGTGCGTACGGTGTGGACATGATCAATCACACCGTCACCTCGCATCGCAGTTCGGACGATTTTCCCAAGTCTGAACACCTCGCAAGCAAGATCGCGGCCATCGCCGTCGACCCCGTCGAGGTGCCCGCCGATACCGAGGCGATGATCATCAACCGCATCATCGACAACGCCGCGGTGAGCGCCGCGTCGGTGATCCGCCGGCCGGTCACCACCGCCCGTACGCAGGCCGTCGCGCACCCGGCCACGGCGGCCGGTGCGGGCGCGGGCGTGTTCGGTGTGGGTGGCACCTATTCACCGGAGTGGGCGGCCTACGCCAACGGCGTGGCCGTGCGTGAACTCGACTTCCACGACACCTTCCTGGCCGCGGAGTACTCCCACCCCGGGGACAACATCCCGGCGCTCGTCGCGGTCGGTCAGCACGTCGGCGCCTCGGGTGCCGACCTGATCCGCGGGCTGGCCACCGCCTACGAGGTGCAGATCGACCTGGTCAAGGGCATCTGCCTGCATGAGCACAAGATCGACCACGTCGCCCACCTCGGTCCGTCGGTCGCCGCCGGTCTGGGCACCATGCTGGGCCTGGATCAGGAGACGATCTACCAGGCCGTCGGCCAGGCACTGCACCTGACCACGGCCACCCGCCAGTCCCGCAAGGGCCTGATCTCCAGCTGGAAGGCCTACGCCCCGGCCTGGGCCGGCAAGGTCGCCGTCGAGGCCGTCGACCGTGCCATGCGCGGCGAAGGCGCCCCGTCGCCGATCTGGGAAGGCGAGGATGGTGTGATCGCGTGGCTGCTCAGCGGCCCCGACGCCCAGTACACGGTGCCGCTGCCGGGTCCGGGGGAGGCCAAGCGCGCCATCCTCGACAGCTACACCAAAGAGCACTCGGCCGAATACCAGAGCCAGGCCCCGATCGACCTCGCGCGCCGGATGCGGGAGAAGATCGCAGACTTCACCCAGATCGAGTCGATCGTGCTGCACACCAGTCACCACACCCACGTGGTGATAGGCACCGGTTCGGGCGATCCGCAGAAGTTCGATCCCGACGCCAGCCGCGAAACCCTCGACCACTCGGTGCCCTATATCTTTGCCGTCGCGCTGGAGGACGGCACCTGGGACTCGGAGAAGTCCTACGCCCCCGAGCGTGCCCACCGGGCCGAGACCGTCGAACTGTGGCACAAGATCTCCACCGTCGAAGACCCGGAGTGGACGCGCCGCTACCACTCGAACGACCCGGCCGAGAAGGCATTCGGCGCCAAGGCCGTGATCACCTTCAAGAACGGTGACGTGCTCACCGACGAACTGGCCGTCGCCGATGCACATCCGCTCGGTGCGCGCCCGTTCGCCCGCCCGCAGTACGTCGAGAAGTTCACAGGTCTTGCCGAAGGAGTCGTCGAATCCGACGAGCAGCGGCGTTTCCTGTCGTTCGTCACCGACCTGGCGGCCAAGCCGGCCGGCTCGCTCGGTGAGCTGAACATCGTTGTACCGCAGGCCTACCTGGACAAGGCACCCACGGTCGGCAAGGGGATCTTCTGATGTCGCTGTTCTCCTCGGGCGTCACCGATGCCGACAAGCGCAAGGCGCTACGTGACGGCCTGAACTCGGGTGAGCTGCAACGCTGGCCGGGAGCGTTCTCGCCGCTGGTGGCAAAGCTCATCGCCGATATCGGATTCGATGGCGTGTACGTGTCGGGAGCGGTGCTCGCCGCGGATCTGGGCCTGCCCGACATCGGGTTGACCACGCTCAGCGAGGTGACCGCTCGGGCCGGATCCATCGCCCGGGCAACCGATCTGCCGACCCTCGTCGATGCCGACACCGGGTTCGGCGAGCCGATGAGTGCCGCGCGCACCGTCGCCGCACTCGAGGACGCGGGTCTTGCGGGTTTGCACCTGGAGGATCAGGTCAACCCCAAACGTTGCGGCCACCTCGACGGCAAGGATGTGGTTCCCGCCGATGTGATGCTCAAACGTCTGCGGGCGGCGGTATCGGCGAAACGGGACCCGAACTTCGTGATCTGCGCACGTACCGACGCGCGCGGCATCGAGGGATTCGACGCGGCCGTCGACCGGGCCAAGGCCTACGCCGATGCCGGGGCCGACCTGATCTTCACCGAGGCGTTGACCGACCTCGGTGAGTTCGAGAAGTTCCGCAAAGCCGTGGATACTCCACTGCTGGCGAACATGACCGAGTTCGGTAAATCGGATCTGATCACCGCCGACCAGCTACGGGACGTGGGCTACAACGCGGTCATCTACCCGGTGACCACACTGCGGATCGCGATGGGCGCGGTTGAGGCCGGACTTCGCGAAATCCTCAGCGAGGGAACGCAGGCCGGATTGCTTGACGGGATGCAGCATCGCAGCAGACTGTACGAACTGCTGCGGTACGCGGAGTACAACGACTTCGATTCCGAACTGTTCAATTTCACGCTCGCCGACGGGGCTTAGCCGTCCAGTTCGTCAACCCAAGGAAACATCTCATGAGTGCACCTACCGCGGAACAACCCACCATCTACAAGGGCCTTGCCGGGGTGGTCGTCGACAAGACGGCCGTCTCCAAGGTTGTGCCCGAGACGAATTCGCTGACCTACCGTGGTTACGCGGTGCAGGATCTGGCGCAGCACTGCTCGTTCGAGCAGGTGGCCTACCTGCTGTGGCACGGGGAACTGCCCACTGACGTTCAGCTCGCCGACTTCAGCCAGAAGGAGCGGGCCAACCGTCGGCTCGACCGCACGGCTGCGTCGATCCTGTCGAAGATCCCCGACACCTGCCACCCGATGGACGTTGTGCGAACGGCGATCTCCTTCCTGGGTACTGAGGATTCCGCCGAGGACGACCCGAGCCCGTCGGCGAACCTGGCCAAGTCGCTGCGGATGCTGGCGGTGCTGCCGACCATCGTGGCCGCCGACATGCGCCGGCGGCGCGGGCTGGAGCCGATCGCCCCGCATCACGGGCTCGGCTACTCGGAGAACTTCCTGAACATGGTGTTCGGCGAGGTTCCCGATCCGGTGATCGTCAAGGCCTTCGAGAAGTCGATGGTCCTGTACGCCGAGCACAGCTTCAATGCCTCCACCTTCGCCGCGCGAGTGGTCACCTCGACGCAGTCGGACATCTACAGTGCGGTCACCGCAGCTATCGGTGCGCTCAAGGGCAGTCTGCACGGCGGCGCGAATGAGGCCGTCATGCACGACATGATCGATATCGACCGGCCAGAACGTGCACGGGAATGGCTGAGCGCCAAACTCGACAACAAGGACAAGGTGATGGGCTTCGGTCACCGCGTGTACAAGAACGGCGACTCGCGGGTGCCGACGATGCGCGCGGCGCTGGAGGACATTTCTGCTCACTTCGGTGAGGACAAGTGGCTGACGATCTATGCCGAGCTCGAGGACGAGATGGGCAAGCGTACCGGGATCAAGCCGAACCTGGATTTCCCGACCGGCCCCGCCTATTTCCTGATGGGCTTCGACATCCCGGCGTTCACGCCGATATTTGTGATGAGTCGGATCACGGGGTGGACCGCGCACATCATGGAGCAGGTGGCCTCCAACGCCCTGATCCGGCCGCTCAGTGCCTACGACGGTCAGGCGCAGCGGTCCCTCGCTGTGGGTTAGCTCACGGTATACTGACGTGGCAATCGGTCGTGCGTACCGTAAGCCGCGCAACGTCGGCCCGGTGGGTCTCGGGTTCTCACAACTTGACGAAAGCGGTTGTGAGGAATCGTTTCTCACGTCGTAATGACAATAAGAGAGTGTGCTCATGTTCGATAAGGTTTTGGTGGCCAACCGCGGTGAGATCGCGATCCGCGCACTGCGCGCGGGGTACGAGTTGGGGGCGCGAACCGTCGCGGTGTTCCCGTACGAGGACCGCAATTCGCTGCACCGCTTCAAGGCTGACGAGGCCTATCAGATCGGGATACCGGGCCATCCGGTGCGGGCCTATCTGTCGGTCGAGGAGATTGTCGCGACGGCCGTACGATCCGGCGCCGATGCCGTCTATCCCGGATACGGGTTCCTCTCGGAGAACCCCGGGCTGGCCGCGGCGTGCGCGGCGGCCGGCATCACGTTCATCGGCCCGCCCACCGAGGTACTGGAGCTGACCGGCAACAAGGCGACCGCCGTGGCCGCGGCCAAGGCGGCCGGACTGCCGGTGCTGTCGAGTTCGGAGCCCAGTGCCGACATCGAGCAGTTGCTGGCGGCCGCGGCCGACATGCGGTTCCCGGTGTTCGTCAAGGCCGTGGCCGGTGGTGGCGGACGCGGTATGCGTCGTGTCGAGACGATCGACGAACTCGCCGATGCCATCGCCGCCGCCTCGCGTGAGGCCGACACCGCCTTCGGTGATCCGACCGTGTTCCTGGAGCAGGCCGTGGTCAACCCACGGCACATCGAGGTACAGATCCTCGCCGACACCCACGGCAACGTCATCCACCTGTACGAGCGGGACTGCAGCATGCAGCGCCGCCATCAGAAGGTGGTCGAGCTGGCCCCGGCTCCTAACCTCGATCCCGAGATCCGGGACCGTATCTGCGCCGACGCCGTCGCGTTCGCCCGCCAGATCGGGTATTCGTGCGCCGGTACCGTCGAGTTCCTGCTCGATGAGCAGGGCCGGCACGTGTTCATCGAGATGAACCCGCGCATCCAGGTGGAGCACACGGTCACCGAGGAGATCACCGACGTCGACCTGGTGGGTGCACAGCTGCGCATCGCGTCGGGGGAGACCCTCGCCGAGCTGGGGCTGTCCCAGGAATCGATCAAGATCCGTGGCGCGGCGCTGCAGTGCCGCATCACCACGGAGAACCCGGCCGAGGGTTTCCGGCCCGACGTCGGCCGGATCACCACCTATCGTTCGCCGGGCGGGGCCGGTATCCGGCTCGACGGCGGCACCAACCTCGGCGCCGAGGTGGCCGGGCACTTCGACTCGATGCTGGTCAAGCTCACCTGTCGCGGGCGCGATTTCCCGACGGCGGTCTCACGTGCCCGGCGCGCGGTCACCGAGTTCCGCATCCGTGGCGTGGCCACCAACATCCCGTTCCTGCAGGCGGTGCTCGACGACGAGGACTTCCGGGCCGGCCGTGTCACCACGTCGTTCATCGACGATCGTCCGTGGCTGCAGATGTCGAAGGGATCGGCCGATCGCGGCACCAAGATCCTGTCGTACCTGGCCGACGTCACCGTGAACAAGCCCCACGGCGAACGTCCCACCAAGGTGTACCCGCGCGACAAGCTGCCCGCTGTCGACCACAATCTGCTGAGTTCACCGCCCGACGGCTCGCGGCAACGCCTCCTCGAGCTGGGGCCGGAAGGTTTCGCCGCGGACCTGTTGCGGAGCAAGCGGCTCGGGGTCACCGACACCACCTTCCGGGATGCCCACCAGTCGCTGCTGGCCACCCGCATCCGCACCTCCGGGCTGATCGCGGTGGCTCCCCACATCGCCGCACTCACCCCCGAACTGCTGTCCATCGAATGCTGGGGCGGCGCGACATACGATGTGGCACTGCGCTTCCTGAAGGAAGACCCGTGGGATCGGTTGGCGCAGTTGCGTGCCGCAATCCCCAATATCTGCCTGCAGATGCTGCTGCGCGGAGCCAACACCGTCGGCTACACCCCGTACCCCACCAAGGTGACGACCGCGTTCGTCGCCGAGGCCACCGGGGTGGGCATCGATATCTTCCGGATCTTCGACGCGCTCAACAACATCGAGCAGATGCGTCCGGCGATCGACGCGGTCCGCGAAACCGGCACCGCGGTCGCCGAGGTGGCGATGAGCTACACCGGCGACCTGGCGAACCCGGCTGAAGATCTGTACACGCTCGACTACTATCTGCGCTTGGCCGAGCAGATCGTCGACGCCGGTGCGCACATCATCGCCATCAAGGACATGGCCGGACTGCTTCGCGCACCTGCCGCCACCACCCTGGTGTCGGCGTTGCGCAAGGAATTCGATCTGCCGGTGCACGTGCACACCCACGACACCGCCGGCGGTCAGCTCGCCACCTACCTCGCCGCCTGGCAGGCCGGTGCCAGTGCCGTCGACGGTGCGAGCGCGGCCCTGGCCGGCACCACCAGCCAGCCCGCGTTGTCGGCGATCGTGGCGGCGGCCGCCCATACCGACCGCGATACCGGACTCGATCTGGGTGCGGTGTGCGACCTCGAACCGTACTGGGAGGCCGTGCGCAAGGTGTACGCGCCGTTCGAGTCGGGCCTGCCCGCGCCGACCGGCCGCGTCTACACCCACGAGATCCCTGGCGGCCAGCTGTCCAACCTGCGACAGCAGGCGATCGCACTCGGGCTGGGCAACCGGTTCGAGGCCGTCGAAGAGGCGTATGCGGCGGCCGACCGGATGCTGGGCCGCCTGATCAAGGTGACTCCGTCGTCCAAGGTGGTCGGTGACCTGGCGCTCGCGCTGGTGGGCCGGGGTATCACCGCCGGTGAGTTCGCCGCAGATCCGTCGGCCTACGACATCCCGGACTCGGTGATCGGCTTCCTGCGCGGGGAGCTCGGCGACCCGGCCGGTGGCTGGCCCGAGCCGCTGCGCACCGTCGCCCTCGAAGGCCGTGCCGACGCACCGTCGCCGCAAGAGTTGTCCGTCGAGGACTCGGCCGCGCTCGACGTGTCCGGCCGCGGCCGTCAGGAAACGCTCAACAGGCTGCTGTTCCCCGGCCCGACAAAGGAATTCGAGGACCACCAGGAACAGTTCGGTGACACCTCGACGCTGTCGGCGAACCAGTTCTTCTATGGTCTGCGTTACGGCGAGGAGCACCGCGTCGAACTTGAACCCGGTCACGAACTGATCATCGGTCTCGAAGCGGTCAGCGACGCGGACGAGAAGGGCATGCGCACTGTGATGTGTGTCCTCAACGGACAACTGCGGCCGGTCGCGGTCCGCGACAGGTCGGTCGATGCCGAGGTGACTTCGGCGGAGAAGGCCGACCGCTCAAACCCCAACCATATCGCGGCGCCATTTGCCGGCGTGGTGTCACTGTCAGTGGGTGTCGGTGATGTCGTGGCGGCAGGTGCCGCGATAGGCACCATCGAGGCGATGAAGATGGAGGCCACGATCACCTCTCCGGTTGAGGGGAAGGTGACCAGGGTGGCCATCGGTGAAGTCGCCCAGGTGGCGCCGGGGGACTTGCTGATCGTGCTCGGCTGAAACGCAGAGCGGCCGCGGCGCGGTCAGCATCAAAAGCGGACCGTCGGAGATCACATCAGGGTGTTGGGCCACCTGTGATCTCCGGCGGTCCGTTCTATCGTACGGTCCGTTCTATCGAGTTCGGTCTGTCAGGTCCGGCGTGCTCCGTCGGTGGCAGACCGCCGGGCCACGGTCTGAGCCACAAGACAGCGGTTCAGCGCAGCGGATGCTCGATATGCCACATCTCCGGCGGCTTTGGGAAATGACCACCCGCCACCACCCCGCTGACGCGATCGAGCGTCGGGGCGGTGGCGGGCGGTTCGTATCCGGCCTTACAAGGTGGCGCGGACCTGTTCGGTGGCCTCGACCAGGTTGGTCAGGGAGGCGACCACTTCGTCGGTGCCGCGGGTCTTGAGGCCGCAGTCGGGATTGACCCACAGACGGCGCGGATCAACGGCCTTCAAAGCGGCGGCGAGTGATTCGGCGATCTCGGCGGTGCCGGGAACACGCGGCGAGTGGATGTCGTAGACACCCGGACCGACGCCGTTGGCGAAGCCGACGGCGTTCAGATCGTCGAGCACCTCCATCTTCGACCGGGCCGCCTCGATCGAGGTGACGTCGGCGTCGAGGGCGGCGATCGCGCCGATGACCTCACCGAACTCGGAGTAGCACAGGTGGGTGTGAATCTGCGTCTGGTCGGCGACACCGGAGGTGGACAGCCGGAACGCTTTGACCGCCCAGGCCAGATAGGCCGGTTTGTCGGCGTCCCGCAGCGGGAGCAACTCACGCAGCGCCGGCTCGTCGACCTGGATGATGCCGACACCGGCCTTCTCCAGGTCGACGGTCTCGTCGCGGATGGCCAGCGCGATCTGGTTGGCCGAATCGGCCAGCGGCTGATCGTTGCGGACGAACGACCACGCCAGGATCGTCACCGGGCCGGTCAGCATGCCCTTGACGGGCTTTCCGGTCAGTGACTGTGCGTAGGTGATCCAGTCGACGGTCATCGCGTTCGGGCGGACGACATCGCCGAACAGGATCGGCGGGCGCACGCAGCGGGTGCCGTAGGACTGCACCCAGCCGTTCGCGGTGGCAAAGAATCCGTCGAGTTGCTCGGCGAAGTACTGCACCATGTCGTTGCGCTCGGGCTCCCCGTGCACCAGTACGTCCAGACCGATCTTCTCCTGCAGCGCAATCACTTCGGCGATCTCGGCGCGCATCTTCTCCACGTACGCCGCGTCGTCGATATCGCCCTTGCGGAGCGCGGCACGGGCCACGCGGATCGCCGAGGTCTGCGGGTAGGAGCCGATCGTGGTGGTCGGCAGTGCCGGCAGCCCCAGCTTCTCCTGCTGGCGGTCCAGGCGTGCGGACGCCTCGCCGCGGGTCACGTCGGCGTCGGTGACGGCTGCCAGCCGCGTCCGTACGGTCTCCACGCGCAGACGTGGATCGGTGGCGCGGGTCGCCAGGGCGGCACTGCTCGCCTCGAACGCCGCAGCCTGCGATTCACGGCCGTCGCGCAGTGCGTGCGACAACGTCGCGACCTCGGTGTACTTCTCGGCGGCGAACGCCAGCCAGCCGCGCAGATTGTCATCGAGTGCGGTCTCCGGCTCCAAGCTGTACGGCACGTGCAGCGTCGAGCAGGATGTGGACACCGCCAGCGAGCCGGTAGACCCGAGCAGGGTGCCCAGGGTGCCCAGTGCCTTGTCGAGATCGGTCCGCCAGATGTTGCGGCCGTCGACCACGCCCGCGACGACCAGCTTGTTCGCCAGCTCGGGCACGGCCGCCACGGCGGCGACGTCGCCCTCGACAAGGTCGACGGCGATGCCCTCGACGTCGGTGCGGGCCAGAGCGCCGAGCGCGGCACCGGGATCACCGAAGTAGGTGGCGACCAGCAGCGCGGGGCGGCGGGTGACCGCGGACAAGCGTCCGTACACGGCCTCGGCCAGCTCGGGCAGGCCGTTGACGGCATCGGTGACCAGCGACGGCTCGTCGAACTGCACCCAGTCCGCACCCGCGTCGACGAGACGGTCGAGCAGTTCGAAGTAGGCGGGCAGCACGTCGTCGATGCGGGTGATCGGTGCGGCCGCACCGTCGACGGCCTTGGCCAGCGTCAGGAAGGTGATGGGACCGACGACGACGGGGCGTGCGGTGATGCCGAGGCCGTGGGCCTGGGCGACCTCGGCGAGGATCTTCTCCGGCTTGAGCGTGAACGTGGTGTCCGGGCCGATCTCGGGAACCAGGTAGTGGTAGTTGGTGTCGAACCACTTGGTCATCTCCAGAGGGGTGACCTCGGCGTTGCCGCGGGCGGCGGCGAAGTAGCGGTCCAGCGGATCGGCGATGCCGGAGACCCTGGCGGGCAGGGCGTCGAGCATGACCGCGGTGTCGAGGACCTGGTCGTAGTACGAGAAGGTGTTGACCGGGATGGAATCGAATCCGGCTGCCGCGAGCTGGGTCCAGGTGTCGCGGCGCAGGCTGGCAGCCGTCTCGGCCAGATCGGCTGCGGACACGCGGCCCGCCCAGTATCCTTCAATGGCACGCTTGAGTTCGCGGTTCGGCCCCACCCGCGGGGTGCCGAGCACTGTGGTGGTAAACGGCCGGTTGTTGATCGACATGAGTAATGTTCTCCTGCAATGCAAGTGGATGACCACCGCCCTTGCGGAGAGAAGTCGCGAGCCCCGTCGGCACGGCCCTGAGAGGGCACGCCGAAACGCCTGTCGACCACTCGCCCGAGTCCACGAGGCGGTGAGTCGCCGGACGCGGCGCGCCCGGCACAACAGGCAGGTCTTCGGACTTACCGGCGTGCGCGCATCGCGCTCCTACTGGCCGTCGCTTCCCGGGCTCACCCAGTGCTCAAGACGGCGGTCGTTCCGGCATACCGCTGCGGGACAGTTCCGGACTCTCACCGGATTCCCTCTTGTCGTCGCCGATCAGAACACAGGGGCTCCATAGTTGCTCCGGTCGGCGAACCAGTTGCGTGATCCACCATAGCGATGTATGCGCTGGTAGCCAACTGTCCGGCTGGACTCACGTAGTCTGCCCGCGAAACGCCCTCGGTGCCTCACATAGGTTTGCCCGCGAAATGATGATCGTCGGTGGATGGAAAGTGAGTTGTCGATGCGGTCGCGCGCTGAGGTGACCAGTAGGTTTGCTCGTGGGTATGTGCAGGCGTCGAAGAAGGAGCGGGGCCAGATCCTCGATCAGGGGATCGAGGTGACCGGTTGGTCGCGTGACAATGCGCGCCGGCGGTTGGTGGCTGCGGCGACGCGGCCGGGTAAGGGCCGTGCGGTTGCGGTGCGCGAGCGCAAGCCGCGGGCGCTGAAGTACTCCTACGATGCGCTCAAGGTGCTGCAGAAGGTGTGGGCGGCTTCGGGTGGCCAGTGTGGCAAGTACCTCGCGGTGTCGATGCCTGTGCAGCTTGCTGCGCTCGAGCGTCACGGTGAACTCGTTGTCGGAGAGGGCCGTTACAGCGAATCGGTGCGTGAGGAGTTGTTGTCGATGTCGGCGGCAACCATCGACCGCTACCTCAAACCAGCGAAAGCCAATGATCAGATCTCTGGTGTGTCTACGACGAAACCGTCTGTGCTGCTCCGTAATTCTATCAAGGTTCGCAAGGCCGGTGATGAGGCCGAAGCCGAACCAGGATTCTTCGAAGGCGACACTGTCGCTCACTGCGGCCCGACACTCAAAGGCGAGTTCGCCCGGACATTGAACCTGACCGATGTGCACACCGGATGGGTGTTCACCCGCAGTATCCGCAACAACGCCCACACCCACATCCTGTCCGGGTTGAAAACCGCGATTACTGAAATATCCTATGCAGTAACCAGTTTGGACTTCGACAACGGATCGGAGTTCCTCAATCAGCCGGTCATCACCTGGGCCGGAAACGAGGCATCTACTTCACCCGACCCCGGCCGTACAAGAAGAACGACCAGGCCACCATCGAATCGAAGAACAACCACCTCGTCCGCAAGTACGCGTTCTACTGGCGCTATGACACCGACACCGAACGGACCGTTCTCAACCGGCTGGGGCGGCTGGTCAACGATCGGATGAACTACCTGACCCCGACCGTCAAGCCCACCGGATTCGCCTCCACAGCGAACGGACGCCGACGCCGGGTCTTACGACGCCCCGGCCACCCCGTTGGACCGGCTCCTGGCCGCTGATGTCCTCTCTGATGCCCAACGCGCCGAGCTGTGCGCCTACCGCGACAGCCTCAACCCCGCACAGATCGGCCGCGACATCGCGTCCCTCCAAGACCAGCTGTTGTTGCTGGCCAAGGACAAAACCGAGCAGCTCTACCTCGCCTCCCTGCCCACCGCACTACCCGACGTCCGCAAAGGCATTCGAATCCCCGCCAGCTGAACCCCGTTTCGCGGGCATTCCTATCTGAGGCATGGACCCGGTTTCGCGGGCAGTTTGACGTGAGGCATTACGGATCGCCTCATACGAGACGGTCCGGCCCTGAGCGCCGGGAGAATGATCCATGACCTCTACCGTGTCCTCGCCGGCTTCCAGCCGCAACCGGCCGGCGATCTGACGCGGGGTACGCGAGGCCTTCAGATCCGCTCGCACCCGCGCCGAGAGCACCTCATCGGCGTCGATCTTGCGGTCCTGCGCCCGGGCTCGTCGAGCGGTGGCGAGCTTGTTGGCAGTGGCCGCCCGGTACTGCCCGGACGCACACCGGTTACGCCGAATCTCGCGGGAGATCACCGACTTGTCCCCGGCCGATCCTCTTCGCGATCGAGGTCACGGTTTCCTGCGCCCGCACCCCAACGGCGATCTCCACCCGATCCTCGATCGTCAACCACATCCGACCCCGACCCACGACGGCCACCCCGTCCTCACCCCCGGCCGGTCCCGTTGACCTGCCCTATTGCTACGGCGGAATGACACTGCCCACCATCGAATCCAAGGACAATCACCTTGTGCGTAAGTACGCGTTCTACTGGCGCTATGACACCGACACCGAACGCGCCGTTCTCAACCCGCTGTGGCCTCTGGTCAACGACCGCCTCAACTACCTGACACCCACCATCAAACCCGTCGGCTTCGCCTCCACCGCCGACGGGAGGCGCCGCCGCCCTTCGACTTTGCGGACCGTTGGGACCAGCTCAACGAAGATGAGGACAAGAACGTGTCCGCGGCTATCCCGGGTCAAGTCCCGCGTAGTGGTGTAACTGGTTGTGGTCCTTCGTAGGTGGTCAGGCGGGTAGTTGGATCAGTGGGTCGGTGTTCACCTCCGGTGTGTGGTCGGTGTCGGTGACGGTCAGTCGGCAGCGGCTGAGCACTTCGAGGCCGAGGTAGCGGCGGCCTTCGGCCCATTCGTCGGTCTGCTCGGCGAGCACTGCTCCGATGAGCCGGACGATGGCATCGCGGTTCGGGAAGATGCCTACGACGTCGGTGCGGCGCCGGATCTCGCGGTTGAGTCGTTCTGTGGGGTTGTTGGACCAGATCTGGCGCCACACGTCATCAGGAAACGCGGCGAATGCCAGCAGGTCTTCACGGGCGTCGCCGAGGTGTTCGGCGACGTCGGGTAGGCGGTCTTCGGTGTATTCGATGAGTCGGTCGAACTGGGCATTGACCGCACCAGCAGTGGGTTGGTCATAGACGCTGTGCAGCATGGCCTTGACTGCTGGCCACATCGACTTCGGACACACCGCCATCAGATTCGCCGCGTAATGGGTGCGGCAGCGTTGCCAGGCCGCTCCCGGTAGGTTCGCTGCGATCGCCTCGATGAGCCCGGCATGGGCATCGGAAGTCACCAGGCGAACTCCGCCCAGGCCGCGGGCCACGAGGTCGGCGAAGAAGGTGTTCCACGAGGCTGTGGTCTCACTGGTGGCGACCTGCATGCCGAGCACCTCACGATGACCGTCACCGTTGACTCCGGTAGCCAGCAGCACGACGGCTTTGACGACCTGCTTGTTCTCGCGGACCTTGATCGTCAACGCATCCGCGGTGACGAACGTGAACGGGCCGGCCTCGTCCAGTCGGCGGTGACGAAACGCGGCAACCTGTTCGTCGAGGTCTTCGGCCATGCGGGAGACCTGCGACTTCGACAACGAATCGATGCCCAGGGTCTTGACCAGCTTGTCCATCCGGCGGGTCGAGACCCCGGCGAGATAGCAGTCAGCGACCACGGTGATCAGCGCGGACTCGGCGCGTTTGCGGCGTTCGAGCAACCACTCGGGGAAGTAGGTGCCCGACCGGAGCTTGGGCACGGCGACGTCGATGGTGCCTACGCGGGTATCGAGGGGTCGGTGGCGGTAGCCGTTGCGGTAGTTGGTGCGCTCTTCGGACCGGCGGCCCCATTCGGCGCCGCACACGGCGTCGGCATCCGCAGACAGCAGGGCGTTAATCACTGTCTGCAGCAGCTCGCGCATCAGATCCGGTGACGCGTCGGTCAGAGCTTGGCTCAACAGGCCGGCCGGGTCGACAATGTGGGGTGCGGTCATCGTGATGACTCCATTCGAGGATTCTGTGAGAGGTTGACTCGAAGGATCACACGGTGACCGCTTCCCTGCCCGACAGCCACACGCTGCCGGCCACGGTCCTGGTCACCGAGTTACACCACTCTATGGGGCACTACTCTATCCCGGTGGATTTCGCACTATATGAGGTTGAGTTCGAGCTCATTCTGATGAGAGAGAACGAGGAGCCTTCAGCCTATTTGAATCCGATTATTGATCGGGCCATATCTAACCTGGGCCTTTCACGGTAATTCCGTGTCGTTAACAAAGAATGGTGCCCTGACCTGGGATGATTGAACTTGCGAAGGTTCCAAACAGACCAGATCGAGGAGCACCATTCAGGTGAGTAAGTCTACGTCGCCGTACCCGTCAGTGTCGGTAGATGGTTCAGGAACCGGTGTCGTGTCGCATGCGGGGGCTGTGGTGTTGCTGCGTACGGCGCACAAAACTGGTCTGACCAGCGCACTGTCACAGGCATTGGCGCCGTGGCGTGCGCCGATGGCAACCCATGATCCGGGCAAGATCATCGCTGATCTGGCCGTGGCGGTCGCGATCGGTGGGGACTGCCTGGCCGACATCAACCAGGTCCGCACCGATCCGGGTGTGTTCGGGCCGGTGGCCTCCGATCCGACGGTGTCACGGCTGGTCTCGACGTTGGCCGCCGATGCCACCACAGCTTTGGCGGCGATCAACACCGCACGCGCAGCCGCGCGTGCGACGGCGTGGTCCGCTGCCGGTGAGGGTGCCCCTGATCATGGCCGTGATGCCCGTGCACCGCTGATCATCGATCTCGATGCCACGTTGGTGACCGCCCATTCGGAGAAGCAGCAGGCCACCGCGACGTGGAAGAAAGGATTCGGGTTCCACCCGTTGTGCGCGTTCGTCGACCACCAGGGCGAGGGTACCGGTGAACCCCTGGCAATCGAGCTACGCCCGGGCAACGCTGGTTCCAACACCGCCGCCGACCACATCACCGTCGTCGAACAAGCGTTGACACAGATCCGGGGCACCGGCGGGTATCGGGTGGGTAAAAGCGTGTTGATCCGCACCGATTCCGCTGGTGGCACACACGATTTCCTGGACTACCTGACCCGTCGGCGCCTGTCCTATTCGGTCGGGTTCGGGCTGACCGAGACCATCGCCACCGTCATCGACCGCCTCCAACCTGCGGCGTGGACACCGGCCTATGACAGCGACGGCACCGAACGCGACGGGGCGTGGGTGGCTGAGCTGACCGGCGTGCTCGACCTGTCGGGTTGGCCCGACGGTATACGCGTGATCGTACGCAAAGAACACCCGCATCCAGGGGCGCAACTGCGCTACACCGACTCCGACGGAATGCGGTTGACCGCTTTCGCCACGAACACCACCACAGGTCAGCTCGCCGCACTGGAACTGCGCCACCGTCGTCGTGCCCGCTGCGAGGACCGCATCCGCAACGCGAAAGACTGTGGCCTGACAAACCTTCCATTGCACGGCTTCGACCAGAACCGCATCTGGTGCGCCATAGTCATGCTCGCCTGCGAACTGATCGCCTGGACCCAACTCCTCGGATTCGACGGCACCACCGCACGCCGTTGGGAACCGAAAAAACTACGACTGCACCTGTTCTCCATCGCCGCCAAGATCACCCGACACGCCCGACGCACCCGACTCAAACTCGCCACACACGCACCCGGCCGACACCTACTACTGGCCGCACTCACCCGGCTGGACACCCTACCCAACCCCCGCTGACCACCCAACCAACCCGACCAACCAACACCGAAAGGACCACATTTCGGGGCCGTGAACCCCAACGCCCACCGACGCCTCGGCACACTCCTCACGGCCTCGGCCCGAAGTCAGGTCCCCAGACCACCCAATCGGGCCATCGGCAACCGACCGCCACCCCACAAAATTTTGAGGCTAGATGACCTTGCTGCTATCATCTGTCGCCTCAGCGTGCTCCTGGACCAGGCCGGTGGTGTTGAAGTGGTTTCCTGTGCTGCGCACCTGGATTTGCATAGCCCCTTCGATCTTGTAGACCGTTGGGACCAACTCAACGAAGATGAGGACGAGAACGTGTCCGCGGCTATCCGGTGGATTTCGTACTATATGAGGTTGAGTTCGAGCTCATTATGATGAGAGAGAATGAGGAGCCTTCAGAGTATTTGAATCCGATTATGATCGGGTCATATCTTATGCGGTGACGCCGGACCGGCGATCCCGTAGATCTCGTCGTTGTGTTCGGCACGGTGCGACCGTACCAAAATTGTGATCTCGTCGATCACAGCTTGCTTCAGACCGACCCAGTCGAAGTTCTCGGTTGTCACCATGTGCAGTGTAGTTGCCCGGCTCAACCACTTCTCACGCGCTGGGATCGCATATCAGTTAGGTGCCTGGCTGCCGTATCGAAGTCGCGGTCATCATGCAGCACGGTCAGGCCATGGTGGACAGAGGTTCCGCAGATCACCAGGTCGACGACACTGAACGCTCGCAACGCGCCGGCTCGAACCAGTGTGTGCTGGGCGGTGTCGATCCACCGCCACACGTTCTTGGGTACAGATGCATCGGGGTAGAAGAGCGTGAGATCGCGGCTCATCTGGTCGAACTCGGTCGCATTGCGCGCTGATCGGAGAACTTCGACGCGTTGGGGTGCGCATGACCGTAATTCACCTGCTTCAATAGTAGCTCGCCAATGCTCCAAGACGGCGGGCTCGCGCTGCATCCGCCACAGAGCTGACAAGTCGAGGAGGTACACGTCAGTCGCGCTCCCCGCGATCTGCTGCGCGCTGCGCCTTCCATGCTTCGTAGTCCCACTCATGGGCACGACGAGCATAGTCATCGAACTCTGCTGCGCGACGTAGCTTTGCCGCGTAGTCGCGGAGAGCCTCGTTGACCGCATCCTTCTTGGTGCCGAGTCCGGACCTCTTCAGGACTTCGGCGAGGGCTTCATCATCAACGTCGATTTGGGTAATGGACATGGCAACTCCACCTGTCGGGCACCGCCATCGTGGCGATGTTGATGAACAATATAGTTTATCAACATTAGCACCGCGCGCGGTCCTGGTGATGCTACTGACTGCACCGTGACGATTGACCGTGCCGTCGGTCCGTCAGCTGCCGCGGTAGGTCGAGTACGCGAACGGGCTCAACAACAGCGGGACGTGGTAGTGGCGGGTGGGGTCATCGACCTCGAAGCAGATGTCGACCTCGGGATAGAAGGCTTTGATGTCGTTGTCGGAGAACCAGTTTCCGGTGTCGAAGACGAGGTGGTAGATGCCGGCGAGGAGGGGGAAGTCGTTGATCGAGGTGATGCGGCCGTCGGCGTCGGTGGTGCCGGTGCTCAGTTCGGTGCCGGAGGCGTCCTGTAGGGACACCAGCACACCTGTCGCGGGTGCACCGGTTACGGCGTCGAGGACGTGGGTGGACAGTCCGGTCATCAGGCGGCTCCTTCGTCGTCGAAGCTCCCGGCGGGTGCGAGCATGCGGATCAGTCTGCTGCGGTTGATCTTTGCCAGCTCCAGCCGCATCACCCGGCGTTCGGTGGCCGGGTCGTTGCGCATGCGCTCCTTGAGGATCGCGAGTAGTTCGGCTGCGGGCCTGCCGTTGGCGAAGACCAGATACACATGTCCGAAACGTTCGTCGTAGGCGGCGTTGAGCGCTTTGAGTTCGGCCAGCACCGCCGCGTCGGCTCCGGCGACCCCCGATTGCTCACGAGCCGACGACGGGTTGTCGGCACGGTCACCGATCCGGGGATGACCCGCCAGTGCCTCATCGAGGTCTTTCTCGCTCAACTCGGCCAGAATCAGGTCGGCGTATTCCAGCAACGCCTCATCGTCGGCGAACGGGCGTGCCGCAGCCACCCGAATCGCCCAGATCGTCGAGCTGCAGCACTCGTAGAGAGCGCTGATCGCCTGACGCTCCGTGAGTTCGTTGAAGCTGGACAAACCTTGCCAATCAACCCTGCGCACGGTCCCACCTTAGGAGCTAGTCGGCGCGTCGGCGCGCCGGGATTGTCGCTGATACCCGCGGGGCGATGTCCGGCGTTCCGGTGGCGGCACGACCACCGGAACGTCCGGGCACGCCCTAGAGTTCTGGTTGCCTGCTGAACCGCGCCGACGTGATCGGGTTGGCGTCGGAGACGAGATCATCGAAGCGGTAATTGGCGATCTTCGCGATCTCGATCAGCGCGAACGATTTTTCGCTCGTCTCCGAGTTGTCCATGCGGGCCCAACCGTTGCGCAGCACCCGGTCGTAGCGTTCGGTTTCGCGGGCGCAGATCACCAGCGGGAAGCCGAAGTGCTCCCGATAGGCGGCCGACAGGTTGACCACATTCTCGTGTTCGGTCTCCTCCAGCTGTGACAGACCCTTGTGGTCGACGGCCACCATTTCGCCGGTCTCCTCATCCTCGGCGCCGAGGTCGGGGAATGCCTGGATGAGCTGCATCTGTTCCTCGTCGCTGCCGGTGAGCATGGCCTCCTGGAAGGCGCTGCGCAGATCGTGCACATCGTCGAACGGCCGCTGATCGTAGGCGCGGTCGACGACCCAGTCGACGTTCTGCACGAGGTCACCGAATGTTTCGCGGAAACGTTCGGGAGTCATCGTGTTCACCTCGTCGAGGGTGATCGAGCCGGCCCCGGCCACCGCCGGACCACGCGACCCGATGTGGAAGAACAGCAGATTCAGCAGGATCGCGGTGATGGCACCCATCGTGATGCCCGTCGAGAACGGGATTTGCAAAATGATGTTCGGCATCGCCTCGTCCACGCCCGGGATGGCATTGATATCGACGATCTCGCCGTCCTTGTTGATCACCTGCGACGGCGGCGAGGACTGCGAATGCTCGACGTACAGAGCCACGGCCAGCGAGGTGGCGGCGATGATCAGGTTACGGTGATCGGTGAAATCGACCTTGGTGAGGGTCTGGATGCCGACGATCGCGACCGTCGCGAACATGATGAGCGCCGCACCGCCCAGGACCGGGGCCGGAATGGACTCGACCACCTTGGCCATCTTCGGGAACAGGCCCAGCAGCATCATGATGACACCGGCGCAGGCCACCACCCAGCGACTCTTGACGCCGGTCATCCGGACCAGGCCCACGTTCTCGGAGAACGCCGTGTAGGGGAACGAGTTGAACGAGCCGCCGATCACGGTGGCCAGGCCGTCGGCACGGATCGCGGCGGCGACGTCGTCCTTCTTGATGCGTTTGCCGACGATCTCGCCGGTGGCGAAAATCGACCCGGTCGACTCGACGGCCACCACCAGCAGAACCACGATCATCGACACGATCGCCACGATGTCCCAGCGCGGTGCGCCGAAGGCGAATGGCGGGGTGAAACCGAGCCAGTCGGCGTCGCCGACACTGTCGAACGACGCGTCACCGAGAAGCCACGCGACGAAGGTCGCCACGATCAGCCCCAGCAGGATCGAGATGGTGGACATGAAACCCCGGAAGAAGCGCTGCATCAGCACGATCAGGACGATGGTGCCCAGCGCGTAGGCCACCCATCGCGCGTTGGCCGAATCGTGCATGTGCGTGGCCGGATCGCTTACGGCGTCGCCCGCGCCAACCGGGATCAGGCATACACCGATGATCGTGATGAGTGTTCCGGTGACCACCGGCGGGAGGTACTTGATCAGCTTGGCGAAGAACGGTGCGATCAGGAAAGTGAAGATACCGGCCGCGATCACCGCGCCGTACACCGTCTGCAGGCCGACACGCGCGGCGTGCTCGCCTTCGCCGGCGTGGTCGTTGGCGATCTTGATGACCGGTGCGAGGGTGGCGAAGGTGATGCCCTGCAGCAGCGGCAGTCGCACGCCGATTTTCCAGAAACCGACGGCCTGCAGCAACGAGGCGATGCCGCAGGTGAACAGGTCGGCGGTGATCAGCATCGTCAGCGCCGCGTCGTCGAGATTGATGGCGCGGGCGATGAGTAGCGGGACGAGCACGGCGCCGGCGTAGAACGCGACGACATGCTGCACGCCAAGGGCCACGAGTTTTCCTGATGGGGGCACCTGGTCCACTTCGTGGACCCGTTTACGTTGTGGCGCTGCCTTACCGGCAGCGAAGTCAGTCGCCATGGTGGTGTTCGCACCTTTCGCTGGTGGAAATCGTCCCGACTCTCGGTGGAGGTGGGGTCCGCTGTGCCACAGTGGTTGTCCGAGGTGTGGCAGGTGTACATAGTGAACCGGCGACGCACTGTGCGCTCGGTGAGAGCGTCGTGTTTCCGGTCGGTAAATCGACACCGGAAGTCGACGATGACAGCTGGTGGTCGGACACCGGTCACGACGGATTGTGGTGCCGGAAGGGGAGCGGCGATGGATCGGCCGATGGTGTTGGGAGCGGTACTGGCCGCCGGTGCCGGAAGGCGCTTCGGTAGCCCTAAAATACTTGCGCGCCAAGGTGAATGGCTGTCAATCGCGGTCGATGCCCTCGTCGGGGGAGGGTGCGACGAGGTGGTGGTGGCGATGGGTGCGGCGGTGGTGCCGTCCCCGCCGGGGGCGCGAAAACTCATTGTGGATGACTGGGCGTCGGGGCTGTCGGCGACGGTGCGAGCAGTGCTCGGTCACGCCCGGGCGACCCCCGGATGCGGCGGTGTTGTTTTACATGTTGTTGACACACCCGATGTGGGCGGCGACGTGGTGCGGCGATTGCTCCTCGCCGGCGGCCGATCGTCGCCGGCACTCGCGCGGGTGGTGTATGACGGCAGACCAGGTCATCCGGTCTACCTTGGGCGTGCGCACTTCGACGGCGTGGCGGCCGTACTTCACGGCGACGCCGGTGCCGGCGCCTACCTGATGGCGCGCGCCGCAGAGGTGATCGCGGTCGAATGCGGCGACCTGGCGACCGGGCTGGACATCGATACCGAGCGCTGAGTACTGAACGGGCCGGCCGCCGACGCGCTCAGTCGGCGACGGTGAGGCCGAGCATGCCCTCGACGAACCGCCGGACCGGAGGCAACGCGTCGGCGAGGGCGTCGTCGTAGCCGACGCGGGCCCGGCCTTCCTGAACAGCCACCTCAGCGGACGGGGTGATGGTGACCAGCGCGACGAGTTCACCGGTGGTGGGTATGCACACGGCCCAGGTGAACAGTGCTTCGGTCGCCCAGCCCTCGGCGGCACGGGTCACATACCCGGCCGGGTCGTCGACCCCCAGATCGGCCAACGCCGGGACGTCGGACACCCGCGTGTCCGCACGAAGCGCACGCAGATACCACGTCCCGGCGTTGATCTCGACAGCCTCCAAAGGGGCTACTTGATTTCCAGCAGTACGGTGCCCTGGGTCACGGCCGCGCCGGCCTCCACCGACAGACCCGTCACGACGCCCGCCTTGTGCGCGGTCACCGGATTCTCCATCTTCATGGCCTCCAGCACCACCACGAGCTCGCCCTCGGCGACCTCCTGGCCGTCCTCGACGGCCACCTTGACGACGGTGCCCTGCATCGGTGCGGTCACCGAGTCACCCGACGCCGCGGCGCCGCCGCCCTTCTTCTTGGTGCGTGCCTTCGGCTTCTTGCGGATGGCGCCGGCGGCCGCGCCGCCACCACCCGACAGCGCCAGATCGCCGGGCAGCGACACCTCGACGCGCCGGCCACCGATCTCGACGACGACCTTCTGGCGGGGGGCCTCCTCGTCGTCCTCGATGGGCTGTCCGCCGGTGTACGGCTCGATCGGGTTGACCCAGTCGGTCTCGATCCACTTGGTGTACACGTCGAACTTCTCGCCGTCACCGATGAATGCGGGGTTGGAGACGATGTGCCGGTGGAACGGCAGCACCGTGGCCAGACCTTCCACCTGGAACTCGTCGAGGGCGCGGCGGGCACGCTCGAGCGCCTGCTCGCGGGTCTCACCGGTGACGATCAGCTTGGCCAGCATCGAGTCGAATTGGCCGCCGATGACATCGCCCTGGACCACACCGGAGTCGACGCGCACGCCCGGACCCGACGGCTCGGAATAGACCGAGATCGGGCCGGGCGCGGGCAGGAAGCCGCGGCCGGCGTCCTCGCCGTTGATGCGGAACTCGAAGGAGTGGCCACGCGGGGTCGGATCCTCGGAGAACTCGAGTTTTTCGCCGTTGGCGATGCGGAACTGCTGGCGCACCAGGTCGATGCCCGCGGTCTCCTCGGTGACCGGATGCTCGACCTGCAGGCGGGTGTTGACCTCGAGGAAGGAGACCAGACCGTCGTTGCCCACCAGGAACTCGACGGTGCCGGCGCCGTAATACCCGGCCTCGCGGCAGATGGCCTTGGCCGACTCGTGGATCTTGGTGCGCTGCTCGTCGGTCAGGAACGGCGCGGGGGCCTCCTCGACGAGCTTCTGGAACCGGCGCTGGAGCGAGCAGTCGCGGGTGCCGGCGACCACCACGTTGCCATGCTGGTCGGCGATGACCTGTGCCTCCACGTGGCGGGCTTTGTCGAGGTAACGCTCGACGAAGCACTCGCCACGGCCGAAGGCCGCGATGGCCTCACGGGTCGCGGACTCGAACAGATGCGGAATCTCCTCGATGGTGTAGGCGACCTTCATGCCGCGGCCACCACCGCCGAAGGCGGCCTTGATGGCCACCGGAACGCCGTGTTCCTGGGCGAAGGCGACAACCTCGTCGGCATTGGCCACCGGATCCTTGGTGCCCGGCGCCATCGGGGCGTCGGCCTTGAGCGCGATGTGACGGGCGGTGACCTTGTCGCCGAGATCGCGGATGGAGCTGGGTGACGGGCCGATCCAGATCAACCCGGCGTCGATCACGGCCTGCGCGAAATCGGCGTTCTCCGACAGGAAGCCGTATCCGGGGTGGATGGCGTTCGCGCCGGACTTGGCGGCGGCGTCGAGGATCTTGTCGAAGACGAGGTAGGACTCGGCTGAGGTCTGACCACCGAGGGCGAAGGCCTCGTCGGCAAGCTTCACGAAGAGTGCATCGGCATCCGGTTCGGCGTACACGGCAACGCTGGGAATGCCGGCGTCGCGGGCCGCACGGATCACCCGGACGGCGATCTCACCACGGTTGGCGATGAGGACCTTGCTGATGCCTTGGGACGTGTTCGCAGAGGGAGTGGGCACTGGTTCTCCTGGGCTGCCTGCACCGTGGTCGGCGAGGCACTTCTCGTGGTACTCGGACGGGTGGGTCGCGTCGTCCGTCTCATGGATGGCGAGGCGTGACCGACGACACTTGAGTGTAGGTGCCGTCGACTCCGCGACTCACCCTAGCGCACCGAACGAATGCTCGGTAGCAGGGTTCCGGTTACTCGTCGGTAGCAAAAGTGCTGTGGTCGCCGGTCGCCGTCAGCAGATCCGCGAAGCGGTGTATATAGGTGCTCACCAGATCGCCGGTCGACGGATCGTGGGCGTCGGCCGCCGGAAAGCGCGTCGATACGCGCAGCCCGCCGGGCGTGCGGTTGATCCAGATGAACACCTCCTCCGGTGCGTAGCAGTGGCTGCGCAGCACCCGCGCCCGGCCCGCGTCGGCGGCGGCGGCGCCGGGGGCGTACCGGGTGTCGATGAAGGAGACCGCGAACCGCGGCTCACCGGCCAGCACATCGGGGTGCGTACCCTCGATCAGCTCGGCGACCCGCAGATACGGCACCGTCGCGCCGACCCGGCCGTGTTTGAGTTCGGCGTTGGCGCGCACGATCAACTGCCCGAACGTCGGCGAATCAGACATGTCCAGACACACCGGGGCCAGTCCCACGAACCAGCCGAGCGAGGCCAGCCATTCCGGATCGGTGCGGGTGTGCCGGGGCATCACGCACCGGAACTCGGTGTCGCCGGTCATCTCGCGGTACACGATCGCCAGCGCCGCCAGCACACCGGCGAACAGCGACCCGCCGGCCTCCGAGCAGACCGCGGTGAACCGGTTCGTCTGGTCGTCGTCGAGCAGTAGTTCGGTGATCGAGTCCTGCGGGGGCCCCGTCTCGTCCTGTTCGGTCCCGTCCTGTTCGGTCCCGCAGTCCCCGGTCCGGGCCCCTCCGGCCCCCGGAACCGGGTGCCCGGAGGGTTCCGGCGCACCCGGGACGGCCGGACGCGCCACCGCGGGCAGTCTCCGTTCGGCGGCGGCGAAGCGTGGCATCTGCCCGTGGCCGGTGCGCAGGAACGTCGTCCACACCTCGATCGCGGGGTGATCCGGGCCGGTCTCGTCGGCGAGTCTGCGTTCCTGCGCACTGAAGTCGACGTAGCTGCCCACCTCCGACAACGAGGGAACGCCCGGATCGCCGTGGGTCCTGGCGCGGTCCCGGGCCGCGCGATAGAGCGCAACGAGCTCGTTCTGCGCGACGATCAGCGAGTAACCGTCCAGAAGCGAATGGTCGCCGGCGAACAGCAGTGTGAACGAGTCCTCGCGGCCGACCGTGGAGAACATGTACGCGGGCCAGTGCAGGGGAGCGGTGGCCCGGTCGAACGCCCCCGCGATCTGATCGGTCATCGCCGCGGCGTCGGAATACCAGCCGACCCTGCCCATCCGCAGCCGTACCGTCCCCGGTCCGGTGGTCAGCCGGACCAGTCCCGGCGCGCCCTGTGGCCGTATCCCCTTGAGGATGACGTGGCTGCGCAGGACCTCGTGCCGGTCGATCCAGGCCAGCAGGGTGGCCCGGATCGCCGGGATCGACAGCGGCTCATCGAACTCGATCGCCAGGCCCAGCCACGACTCGCGGCCGCCCTCACGCCGGGTGCGCAGCCGGTAGTCGAAAGCCGAACGCAGGTGTTGTTCGTGATTGTGGGAGGTCGGGCGCGAGTCGGTGGTCCACTCCCCGAGCCCGCCGGGAACATACGGGGTCCACTCGACCAGGCCGCCCGGTGCGATGGGTTCCTCGAGGATCTGGACGAACTTCATGTGCCCGGCCGGCCCGTCAGATCTGCCGGCGCACGGCCGCTTTGATACGGCCGAGGATCCCGGCCATACCGCGCAGACGGAGCGGGCTCACCGACTTCTCCAGGCCCAGATCATGATAAAAATCACCGGGTACACCGAGGATCTCCTCGGCCGAGGCCCCGTCCAGGCCCTGATGCAGGATCGACGCGAACCCACGTGTCGTGGGTGCCTCGGGCGGCGCGCTGAAATACAGCCGCACATGCGTCGGTTCGGTGGCGTCCACCGACAGGAACACCGGCGACTGGCATTCGGGTACCGGCTCCATCGCCTCGGTACGTAGATGTTCGGGCAGGTCGGGCAACTCCCCGGCGAACTCCAGCAGCAACCGCACCTTGTCGGGGTCCGACAGCGCGGCGAAGTCGTCGACGATCTCGGCGAGCGCCGGGGGCACGCTCACGCCGGTGCCGCGCCAGGCTCGTCACCCACGACGATGGGTGCGCGCACCGTGTTACCCCACTCGGTCCACGATCCGTCGTAATTGCGGACGTCGTCGAATCCGAGCAGATACGTCAGCACGAACCAGGTGTGGCTCGACCGTTCGCCGATGCGGCAGTAGGCGATGGTCGGGGTGTGTGCGTCGAGCCCGGCGTACACCTCGTCGAGTTCGGCCCGGCTACGGAATCGGCTGTCGGGCGCGGCGGCCTTGGCCCAGGGGATGGACACCGCGGTGGGGATGTGACCGCCGCGCAGCGCACCCTCCTGCGGATAGTCGGGCATGTGGGTGCGTTCACCCGTGTACTCCTGCGGTGAGCGCACATCCACCAGCGGGACCGTGCCCAGCGAGGCGCGCACATCCGCCGCGTACGCCCGGATCTTGCTGTCGTCGCGTTCGACGACCGGATAATCCGAGCGCGGGTAGTCGGGAACGTTGAACGAGGTGTCGCGGTCCTCGGCGAGCCAGGCGTCGCGCCCGCCGTCGAGCAGGCGCACGTCGGGATGCCCGAACAGGGTGAACACCCACATCGCGTAGGCGGCCCACCAGTTGCTCTTGTCTCCGTAGATGACGACGGTGTCGTCGCGGCTGATGCCCTTCTCGCGCATGAGCTCGGCGAACTGCTCCCCGGTGATGTAGTCGCGGGTCACCGGATCGTTCAGGTGCAGGTGCCAGTCGATCTTCTGGGCGGTCGGGATATGACCGATGTCGTAGAGCAGCACATCCTCATCGGATTCGACGATCCTCAGGCCCGGTGTGCCGATATGTGCCGACAGCCACTGGGCGGATACGAGCCGCTCGGGGTGGGCATAGGCGGCGAACGCGGGATTCGGGTCGATATCGACGCTCACGTGCGGGTTCCCTTCTGAGGGTGGACGTCCTGCGTGTCCGCGGCACCTGGGGAACCGGGACCTGTGCAAACACTGGGTGCGGCCGCGCCGATCAGCTGTCCGGCGTCGAGGATCGTCGCTGCGATGATCCGACTGTCGAGACTACCTACTACCGGCTGTCGGTGTGCGGGTGACGGGTCACCCGACCGGTTCTGGACGTTGCCACGAGTCGGAGGTCACCACAGCGCGGTGACGTCCACCCCCACCGCGGCCAGCAGTTCACGGACCGTCGGCAACCCGATGCCGACCACCGAGGACGGGTCACCGTCGATGCCGTCGACGAACCAGCCGCCGAGCCCGTCGAGGGTGAACGCGCCGGCCACCGACAGCGGTTCGCCGGTGGCGACATAGGCGTCGATGGTGGCGTCGTCGACATCGGCGAACCGGATCGTCGTCGATACCGTGCGAGCGGCCTGCCCGGCGATCGCGCCGTCGATGATGCGTGTGACGTGATGTCCGGTCAGCAGTCGGCCGGTGGTGCCGCGCATCCGCCGCCACTGGTCGCGCGCGATTGCGGTGGTGTGCGGCTTTCCGCTGAGCACGCCGTCCAGCAGCAGCATCGAATCACAGGTCAGTACCACCGTGTCGGTGCCGGTGGGCCGGTCGCAGGCAGCGGCTCTGCCGACGACGTCCGCACACACCTCGGCGGCCTTCGCCGCGGCCAGCCGCACCACCACCTCGGCCGGTTCGACACCGGCGAGCTGTTCGACGATCGCATCCTCGTCCACGTAGGAGACCACGACCTCGGGATCGAGGCCGGCATCGCGCAGCACCTTCAGACGTGCCGGCGAGGCCGACCCCAGCACCACGTGCGTGCCGTGGACCGGAGACAGGGACGCCACCTCAGCGGTGCCGGTGGGTGAAGCTGGTCGGCATCCCCCACGGCTGCCGCAGCCGCTCCTCGTAGTTGCCCCAGTCGTTGCGCACCTGCGGCTCGGGCGAGTCGCCGTTTCCGGCTGCCGCCGCCAGCACCACGGTCAGCGCCGCTGCTTCCTCATCGGTCGGATTGCCTTTGACTACCTGCAGGAACGGACGTTCGGGCGTGCGCTCGTCCGGGGTGCTCTGTTTGTCGTTGCTCACGCTGTCCTTGTTCACGATGTCCGGGCTCACAGAGGTATGTTCCCATGCTTCTTGGGCGGAAGGTTGACCACCTTGCGCTCGAGCAGGCGCAGCGCCGTAGCGATCTGGCCGCGGGTATGGCTCGGCGGGATCACGGCGTCGACGTAGCCGCGTTCGGCGGCCACGTACGGGTTGACGAGGGTGTCCTCGTACTCCTGCTGCAGCTCCAGACGCAGTTCGTCGACGTTCTCGCCATTGGCGGCGGCATCCTTGAGTCGGTTGCGGTACACAAAACCGACCGCGCCCGAGGCGCCCATGACCGCGATCTGGGCGGTCGGCCAGGCCAGGTTGACGTCGGCGCCCATGTGCTTGGAGCCCATCACGTCGTACGCGCCGCCGTACGCCTTGCGGGTGATAACGGTGATCTTGCCGACGGTGGCCTCGCCATAGGCATAGAGCAGCTTGGCGCCGCGGCGGATGATGCCGTTGTACTCCTGGTCGGTGCCGGGCAGGAAGCCGGGGACGTCGACGAGGGTGAGGATCGGGATGTTGAAGGCGTCGCAGGTCCGCACGAACCGGGCGGCCTTCTCCGAGGCGTTGATGTCGAGGCAGCCGGCGAACTGGGTGGGCTGGTTGGCGACGATGCCGACGCTGCGCCCGTCGACACGGCCGAAGCCGACGATGATGTTGGTCGCGTACTCGGCCTGCACCTCGAGGAACTCGTCGTCGTCGAGGATCCGCGCGATCACCTCGTGCATGTCGTACGGCTGGTTCGGCGAGTCGGGGATCAGGGTGTCGAGTTCGAGGTCCTCCTCGTTGACCGAGTCCTCGATGCCGCCGGTCGAGGGCTGCACCGGCAGACGGGGGGGCTCGCTGCGGTTGTTGCTCGGCAGGTACGACAGCAGCTCGCGGACGTAGTCGAGCGCGTCCTCCTCATCGGAGGCGACGTAGCTGGCGGTACCCGACTTGGACATGTGCGTGTGCGCACCGCCGAGTTCCTCCATCGTCACCTCCTCGCCGGTGACCGTCTTGATCACGTCGGGGCCGGTGATGAACATCTGGCTGGTCTGGTCGACCATCACCACGAAGTCGGTGAGCGCGGGGGAGTAGACATGACCACCGGCGGCGGCGCCCATGATGAGCGAGATCTGCGGGATGACGCCCGAGGCGCGCACATTGCGGTGGAAGATCTCGCCGTACAGGCCGAGCGAGACCACGCCCTCCTGGATACGGGCGCCGGCGCCGTCGTTGATGCCGATCAGCGGCCGGCCGGTCTTGACCGCCAGATCCATGACCTTGACAATCTTCTCGCCGTACACCTCGCCGAGGCTGCCGCCCAGGACGGTGGAGTCCTGGCTGAAGATGCACACCTCGCGGCCGTCGATGGTGCCGTAGCCGGTGACCACACCGTCGCCGACGGGGCGGCGATCGCCCAGGCCGAAGTTGGTGCTGCGGTGGCGGGCGAGCGCGTCGAGTTCGACGAACGAGCCCTCGTCGAGCAGGTGGGTGATGCGTTCGCGCGCGGTCAGCTTGCCCCGCTCGTGCACCTTGGCGACGGCGCCCTCGCCGACCGGGTGCAGCGTCTCGTCGAGCCGGTTACGCAGATCGGCGAGTTTTCCTGCTGTTGTGTGGATGTCAGGCGTGCCGCCTTGGGGTTGCGCAGAGGTCATGAACAACGATGCTAACGACAAGTCTGTGACCCACGTCAACTACTCCCAATGTGAGATTCTCCTCATGTTCCCGAGCGTTCGGTCGGGACCGCCCGTGAGGTGCGCTTTCGGGCCGGTAAGGTGATCGGTCATGAGCTTCGCGCCGGATGCCGCCGTCCTTGCCGACCGACTGTCCGACACGCGATGGCACACCGTGGAGGTGGTCGGGTCCACCGCGTCGACCAACGCCGACCTGATGTCGCTGGCGGCGGCAGAGGACACCGACGTGGTGGCCGGCAGTGTGCGGATCACCACCGACCAGACCGGCGGGCGGGGCCGCCACGGCCGC
The DNA here is from genome assembly GCF_025273675.1 of Gordonia pseudamarae. Lineage (NCBI taxonomy): Bacteria > Bacillati > Actinomycetota > Actinomycetes > Mycobacteriales > Gordoniaceae > Gordonia > Gordonia pseudamarae. The sequence goes on from NZ_CP045809.1 coordinate 1,727,433, forward strand.
GCCTGGACCGCGCCCGCGGGCTCGTCGGTGGCGATATCGGCCGCGGTGGCGGTGGGCCGTTACGCCGACCGGCTGGGCTGGATGTCGTTGCTCGCCGGTGTCGCGGTCGCCCGCGCCGTCGACGCCCTGGGTCTGCGGGCGGTGCTCAAGTGGCCCAACGACGTGCTGATCGACGGCAAGAAGGTGTGCGGAATCCTCTCCGAATACGCGCCGGGTCCCGACGGCGGCGTCGCCGTCATCGGCATCGGCATCAACACCGACATGACCGAGGATCAATTGCCGGTGCCCACGGCCACCTCACTGGGAATCGCCACCGGCGCACCCGTCGACGTCCACACGGTCACGGGCAACGTCCTGGCCGAACTCGACGCGCTGCTCTACGGCTGGCCCGACGACATCGTCGCCCTGGCCGCCGCCTACCGCGACCGATGCGACACCATCGGCCGCCGGGTCCGGCTGGTCGCTCCCGGCGACCGTGACGTCATCGGAACCGCCGTCGACGTCGACTCCGACGGCCGGGTGATCGTGGAGACCTCGGCCGGTGAACGAATCGTCGCCACCGCCGGGGACGTCACCCACCTGCGCGTCGCCGAAGACTGATCGGTGCCGGAGGAACCCGTGTGTCTGATGGGGCAGGACGGTCGATCCGGGGTCGCATGCTGACGGTGGGTGGATCAGGTGGCACAGTAAGAGGGTCCGACCCGCCACCGAGTGAGGTTTTCATGAAGAACGTTCGCCGACGCCTGCGCATCGCCGCGATCTCGATCGCCATCGCCGTACCCGCACTGCTGGGTGCCGCACCCGCGCAGGCCGCGCCCTCCACCGTCTACTACCCGGTGGTTCCCCCGTGCGTTCCCACGGTTTCCGAAACGACCGGATCATCGGTGCACCCGTGCACCGCGTACTGGCTGATGTCCATCCTTCAGGTGATGTCCATGGGCAGCACGGAAGGCACCGGCAGCACCGGCAGCTGACAGCGGTATTGCGCAACCGGTATCGCGTACGCGGGTATCGCCTGGCGGGTCCGATGGTTCGTTCGAGTGATCCGAGGACCAGGTGAGCGCGGCTACCGCAAACTGCGGATCAACAATGGGAGGGCCGGTCGGGTCAGCGACCCAGGATCTTCAGCGACCCAGGATCTTCAGTCACGCAGACTCTTCTGGCCCATCGCCGGTATCAGGGCAAGGATCGGCAGCCCGATGATCAGATGCAGGATCGCGGTGGCGATGCCGACGGAGATCTCGGCCGACAGCAGCAGCGGGATGAGGGCGGCCGCCGCGATGAGCAGGGACACGATCCAACGGAAGAACGCGTCCGGGGACGGCGTGATCAGCTGCAGTAGGTACCACAGCGCACCTGCGGCGATGGCGCACAGGAAGGCGACGACGGCGAACCAGTATTCGTCGCGGGCAATCGGATTCCATACCCCGAACCTGCCGGAGTCGTTGACCTTCTCAATGATGATCCGGGCCACCCAGGCGGCCAGCCAGGCGGCCAGACCGGTGACGATGCCGGTCATCACGACGCCGCCGACGAACAGGCCCGGATTGATATCGGGGCCGACATGCTTGCGGGGTTGCTGCGGGGCCTCGTACGCGCCACGAGGTGACCGGTCCTCGTTTGAACTCGGCTGCGGTTCACGGCGCGGCTGCTCGTACGGACGTGGTTGGTCGTACGGACGCGGCTGGTCGTACGGGGACTGCGCGCCATGCGGCGGCCCGTACTGCTGGGGTGCCCCGTACTGCTGACCGAGGTGGCGCGAGGTCTGATAATCGCGCGGGTTCTCGTACTGCCCCGGTGCCGGGTACTCCTGGTCACGATAGATCGGACCACCGTGTGAACGATCGTCGTAGTATTGGCCGGAATCGCCGTGATTGTCGTAGCTTCCGGAACCGGGTGCCTGGGTATAGGCCCTGGTGGGAGGAACGGCGTCGGCCGGATTGCGCCGGTTGCGGTCTACCGGGTCGTGATAGCTCATAGGTGTGCCTCCTGACCTGCGATTGGCACCAAGTCTACGCAGGCGCCGTCACGGTTGAGGTGTAGGCGAGGGTGTCGGCGTGGTCTGCCGGGCCGACTCGCGGCAAATGTTCTGGTGGGCGCATTAAGCTGCCAGGCATGGGCATTCCCAAGGAGAATCTCGCACAGGGCGAGCGGATCATCTTGCAGCGGCACCCGCACTGGAAGTGCTTGGTGGCTCCGCTGCTGATCTTCATCATCGCCACGGGCGTGGCCGGGGTGCTCGGCGGGCTGGCGTCGGACAAGCTCGACGGCACCGCGCGGACCTGGGTTCTCGGTATCTTGCTGGTGATCTGGCTGGGTATGGCCGGCTGGTATCTGGTGCGGCCGCTGGTGGCGTGGAAGACCACTCATTTCGTCGTGACCAACCGGCGGGTGATCTTCCGTAACGGCATCATCACCAAATCCGGCAACGACATCCCGCTACAGCGCATCAACACGGTCGAGTTCCAGCATGGGCTGATCGATCGCCTGCTGCACACCGGGTCGCTGGTCATCGAATCGGCGTCCGACGAACCGCTGTCCTTCGACAACATTCCACAGGTGGAGCGGGTGCATGCGCTGCTGTACCAGGAAGTGCTCGACGATGAGCCCGCAGAGCGCGAGGGCCGCTGATGACCGACGTGCTGCTGGCCGAGGACGACACCGCCATCGCCGAGCCCCTGGCCCGGGCATTGGGTCGCGAGGGCTACGGCTGCCAGGTGGTCACCGACGGCGCGCAGGCCCTCGAACACGCCCAGGACAGCCGTTACGAATTGCTCATCCTGGACCTGGGACTGCCCGAGATCGACGGCCTGGAGGTGTGCAGGCGTATCCGGGCGACCCGGCCGGGTCTGGCCGTACTGATGCTCACCGCCCGCACCGACGAGGTCGATTTCGTGGTCGGACTCGACGCCGGTGCCGACGACTACGTGGGCAAACCGTTCCGCCTGGCCGAATTGCTCGCCCGCGTGCGGGCCCTGCTGCGCCGGCGCAACGCCGAGGGAGAACCCGAACAGGTCCTCGACAGCGGCGACATCCGGCTGGACCCGCGAGGCCGGCGGGTCCTGGTCGACGGAAAGGACCTGGTGCTGGCGAACCGCGAGTTCGATCTGCTCCGGTTCCTGATGGAGCGTTCCGGGCAGGTCGTCAGCCGCGACGACATTCTCACCGACGTGTGGGGATCGGCAGATCTGCGGTCGTCGAAGACTCTTGACATGCATATCTCCTGGTTGCGCCGCAAGATCGGCGACGACCGGCGCGACAGGCCCCGGCACATCGTCACCGTGCGCGGTGTCGGGTTCCGGTTCGATCCGTGAATCACGACTGAACTCACCGGGTCCGGCCGAACTCACCGGTCCGACTGAAATGGGGTCCGCACCCAGATGCGCCGACGCATCCTCTACTCGATGATCGCCATGGTGGTGGCGGTCGGGTTGCTGCTCGGGATTCCGCTGGCCGTGATCGCCTGGTGGTGGGTGGCCGACAACGCCCGCCAGGATCTCGACGGCCGGATCAAGGCGATCGCCGACCAGCTCATCCGGCAGGAGGGTGAGTCGGGGTCGATCGCCCCCGGCGAACTCGATGTCGACGCCTTCGGGGTGCTGCTGCCCGAAGGTGGCCGACTCACCATCCGCTATCCGGTGACCACCGGAGATGAGTCGGGGGCCCGGTCCGGCCCGATGGAGACCAGGGTGATCGGCGCCCGCATCGACGGGGACACGGTATCCGATTCGATCGCCCTCGGCGCCGCAGGCACTCTGCTGCTGGAGATCCCCGCCTCCGACGTCCGCAACGATCAGCTGTTCGCCTTCGGTGTGGTGGTGATGGTGATGGCGGCGTCGGTGGCGGCGGGCACCGGTGTGGCGGCGGTGACGGCGGGGAGGCTGGCAGATCCGCTGACCGACCTCGCCGACCGGGCCGCGGCGATGGGCCGCGGCGAGTTCGGGGCGCACTGGCGCCGGTACGGGATCAGCGAACTCGATCGGGTGTCGTCGGCCCTGGGCGATGCCAACGCCGAGATCGCGTTGCGGCTCGAACGTGAACGGGAAACGGTGGGCGATGTTTCCCATCAGCTACGCAGCCGGCTGACTGCCATTCAGCTGCGGCTCGACGAGCTGACCCTGCACGAGGATCCGGCGGTCGTGGTCGAGGCCGAGGCCGGTTTGGAACAGATCGACCGGCTCGCCCGCGAGCTCGACGAGTTCGTCGCCCAGTCGCGCGAGGAGACGACCCGTTCACAGCCCGTCGACGTCGGGCACACCGTGGCGACCCTCGTCGCCGACTTCGCTCCCGCCTTCGCCTCGCGGGGGCGCTCGATCGTGGCCGGTGGCGGTGGCGGTGCTGGAGGAGGCGGGACGGTGGCGGCGAGCACCCACCCCGGTCGCCTGCGCGAGGCGCTGAGCGTGCTCATCGACAACGCGCTCACCCACGGAGCGGGTCAGTGCCGCATCGAGGTCGGGGAACTGTCCAGCGGACTGGTCCGCATCACTGTCGCCGACGACGGGCCGGGTGTCGCGGACGAACTCGCCGTCCTGATCTTCCGGCGGGGGTTCTCGGCGGGACGCGGCAGCGGTGTCGGGCTGTCGTTGGCCCGTGCGCTCATCGAAGCCGAGGGCGGCAGACTCGAACTCGGTTCACGCCGGCCGCCGGTGTTCTCGATCGTCGTTCCGGCCTGGACCGAAGGCATCGAGTGGGCCGACGCGGCGCAGGCGCCCACCGACGGCGCGGCCGGCGATGGCACAGACTGCGGCGGGACACAGCGGGGCGACGGGCGGGCACCCGGCTCCGAGGTCACCCGTGGTCGAGTTCCTCATCGGTGAGATCGGCGCGCGCCCCGTCGGGCCCCGTCTCGCCGTCCGGGCGGCTCCCACCGCCGGGCTCGATCTCGCCATCGGCATGGATCTCACCGAGCAGTGCAACCGTGGCCTCGGGGAACGCGAATTTGCGCAACGCCCAGAATCGGAAGCCCATCTGCAGCAGGTTGCCGATGATGAATCCGAGAACGAAGTCGACGACGGCCAGCTCCAGGGTTCCCAGATTGGCCCGGAGATTGAACACGTTGTTGGCGAACCACAGGGGAGCGGCCTGCAAGCCCACTCCGACGCCGCTGATCGCGAAGAACAGCAAAGCCTCGTGGTGGCGTTCGCGGCCGCCACGGTTCTTGAACGCCCATTCGCGGTTGAGGACGTAGCTCAGGACGGTCGCCAGGACCCCCGAGATGATCTTGGCGATCACCGGCTTGGCTTCCAGGACGGTCAGGCTCAGCGTGTAGTAGATGGCCATGTCGACAACGAAGGTGGTGCCGCCGACGAGCGCGAACTTGATCAGTTCGTGGTGGCGCATCGCGAGCTTGTGTAGGGGTCCGGGCAACCGGTCGACCAGCTCATCGATAAAGGGCACAAGATCCGAGTGTACGAAACGATGGAGATGTGGTGTCCGTCTCGGGCACGATGTGCGATGGGTGAGGGCGACGTGCCACCATGTCAACCGTGAGTTCTGAGCCCGCCGCGCATGCCCGGCAAGCAGGTCCGATGCCTACGGTGACGATGATCGGCGGAGGCCAGTTGGCCCGCATGACGCATCAGGCGGCGATCCCCCTGGGCCAGTGTCTGCGGGTGCTGGCGGCCTCACCGGCCGATCCCGCCGCGATGGTCAGCGCCGATGTGGTGCTCGGATCGCACGAGAGCATCGACGACCTGCGGCGGGCGGCGCGGGGGGCCACCGCGCTGACCTTCGACCACGAGGGCGTGCCGCTCGAACTGCTGCGCACCCTCGAGGAGGAAGGGGTGCAGGTCCGTCCGCCGTCGCGGGCGCTGCACTACGCGCAGGACAAGCTGGCGATGCGGCAGCGGCTGGCCGAGCTGGGCCTGCCGGTGCCCGCCTTCGCCGACCTCGCCGGACCCGACCGGGAGACGGCGCGCACCCGGTTGGGTGACTTCGGTGACACGCATGGCTGGTCGGTGGTCCTCAAGGCGGTGCGCGGCGGCTACGACGGTCGAGGCGTCTGGTTGACCGACACGCGCGAGGAGGCGCTGGCGGTGTTCGACGAGTACTTCGGCGCCGGTGCGGACCTGATGGTCGAACAGAAGGTGCCGATGCGTCGTGAGTTGTCGGCGCTGGTGGCCCGTTCGCCGTTCGGGCAGTGTGCCGCGTGGCCGGTCGTGGAGACGGTGCAGCGCAACGGCCAGTGTGCGGTGGTGCTCGCACCCGCACCCGGCCTGGCCGGGCCGTCGGCCCAGCAGGCGCAGGAGATGGCCCTGCGGCTGGCCGCAGAACTGGGCGTCGTCGGGGTGATGGCGATGGAACTGTTCGAGACCGCGGGTTCCGAAGGCGCCGATGGACGGCTGGTGGTCAACGAACTGGCGATGCGCCCTCACAACAGCGGTCACTGGACGATGGACGGTGCGGTCACCTCACAGTTCGAGCAGCATCTGCGGGCGGTGCTCGACTATCCGCTCGGCGACACCTCGCCACGCGCACCGGTGACGGTGATGGCGAACATCCTGGGCGCCGAGCAGGCCCCGCGGATGTCGATGGACGAGCGGCTGCACCACCTGTGCGCCCGCATGCCCGAGGCGAAGGTGCACCTGTACGGCAAGGGGGAGCGGCCCGACCGCAAGATCGGGCATGTCAATATCGTGGGCACAGCAGACAGCACCTCAGCAGATAAGGGCGTCGAGGACGTCCGTGAGCGGGCCGAACGGGCCGCGCACTGGATGTCGCGCGCAGAATGGACCGACGGATGGGATCCGCATTCATGACCGACAGCAACGCCGAGGGCACCGGGCCCGGAACGGCCCCGGCAGGTCCGCGGGTGGGCCTGATCATGGGCAGCGATTCGGACTGGCCCACGATGGAGGCGGCCGCCGAGGCCCTGGCCGAGTTCGGAGTCCCGTTCGAGGTGGGTGTCGTCTCGGCGCACCGCACCCCTCAGCGGATGCTCGACTACGCCGCCGGTGCTGCCGGTCGCGGGATCTCGGTGATCATCGCCGGTGCCGGTGGCGCGGCGCATCTGCCGGGCATGGTGGCCTCGGCCACGCCGCTGCCGGTGATCGGCGTGCCGGTTCCACTCAAATATCTCGACGGCATGGACTCGTTGCTGTCGGTCGTGCAGATGCCCGCCGGGGTTCCGGTCGCCACCGTGTCGATCGGCGGCGCGCGCAATGCGGGCCTGCTCGCGGTGCGCATCCTGGCCGCGTCGGATCCGGCCCTGCTCGACCGGATGACCGACTTCCAGCGCGGCTTGGAGGCAATGGTGCTGGCGAAGGACGAGGCGTTGCGCGACAGGCTGCTCGGCGGATAGGCGTGTGCGTCGGTCGGCGCTGATCCTCAGCGCAGGATCAGCGTCGCGCGCTCGGTCTGAGCGCGGCGCTCGATGCCGTCGGGATCGGCGTTGGCCACCGATACCAGCGACGCGCCACGCGCCAACACCGACACCAATGCGGCGGTGACGGCATCCGCGTCGGCCCATGTCCGCGTCGAGAGCACCCGTGCGCCGTCGGTCACGCCGTCGGAGTCGGCCCGCGCCAGCGCGGCCGCCAGTACCTCGGCGGTGGTGGCATCGTCGAGTGCCGCCTCGGCCCGGGCCCGCGCGGCATAGTTGTCGCCGTGTACCCGCACCGCCGTGGAGAAGTCGGTGACCCCGGGCGGCAGGTTTCGCACCGGCAGGGCGAACGGGTCGAGCGAGGTGGCGATCACCTCGTCGGCGTCATCGTGGTCGCCGATTCTGTCCACCGAGGTGAACACCGCGACCGCCTCGTCGTCGCCGGCCCCGCCGAACCGGACGTGCGCGCCCGCCCACCAGCAGCCGAGCAGGATCGCCGCGGTCTGCCAGTGGTGTGGCAGATCGACGACGATCACATCGCCCGGTACGGCGCCCACCTCGTCGACGACGAAGTTGGCGGTCTTGGCCGCCCAGTTGCCCAGTGTCGCCGCAGACAGCTCGGTGCGCTCACCGGTCGCGTCGTCGTAGAAGGTCAGCATCGGCCGGGTCCAGTCGGTGACCGCGCCGAACACGGCGGCGGTGATCGTGGCGGAGCCGGTGGAGGATGGGGGAGACATGCGATGCCTTTCGGTCGGCGGTGGGCACACGGTCATTCGGCGCGCGGGGTCAGGCGAGGCACACGGGCAGCCGGCAGATGCGGTGTCAGTTGACGCACATGGGACCGTCGGAATCGGCGGTGATCGGCGACCGGTTGCCGCCCGGTGCCGAGTTGACATCCTGCCCGCTCCGTTGGGGTTGTGCGATCTCGTTGGTCGGGTCGGCCGCCGACCCCGGCCCGGCATACGAATTGGTGAGGACCACCCGCAGCTGCCTTTCCGGGACGGACCTGTCCTCGCGAACGGTCAGCCCGCCGAGATCCTTGGCCAGCTTCTTTGCGCCCGCGTCGTCCTTCGAATGCGTCAGGATCAGCGAATCGAGGTTGTCCGATCCCCGGGTCGCCGTCCGGCCCCGCTTGTAGCCCTTGCCGGCCAGGACGTTCGACACGTTGGATGCCAGGCCGTCGACGGTGCCCGCATTGGTGACATCGACCGTGTAGTCGCCGCGATCGGCATTCTTGGACTTGTCCCCGTCGCTCTTGAGCATGTTTGCCGTCGCCGTCTTGACCTGCGCCGGATCGACCTCGACGACGCTCTGCTGGCCGTCCTCGCTCCATCCGTGCTCGGTGATCACCGGGATGGTGGAGAATCGGATGTTGCCGCCGCTGAGATCCTTGAGCTGCTGAACGAAACTCACCACATCCCAGCCGTCGTCGATCACGATCGACCTCGACGCCGCCTTCTGCAGCTCGGACACCTTGGACGGACTGGTCAACGTCTTGGCGGACAACACCTTCTGGGCCAGCGAGGCCATGAACACCTGCTGGCGGGTGATCCGATCGAGGTCGCCGCGCGGCAGGTCGTGGCGCTGCCGGACGAAGCTCAGTGCCTTCGGCCCGGTCAGCGTCTGTGTTCCGGCCCGGAATTGTGCCCCTGACAGCGGCTCGGACACAGCGCTCTTCAAGCACACATCGACGCCGCCGACGGCGTTGGTGAGCAGCACGAAACCGAGCAGACCAACCTCCGCGTAGTGATCGACACGCACCCCGGTCAGATTGGACACGGTGTCGATCAACGCTTTCCGGCCCGCCTTGGTGCCCTCGGACTCGGCTTCCTTCTCAGGCTTGCCTGCCTCGACCTGCTCCGCGCGCACGTGCTCGCGGGTGGCGCCGTAGGCGGCGTTGATCTTGCTCATGCCGATTCCCGGGACCTGGACGTACGAATCGCGCGGAATCGAGATCGCGGTCGCCGACGCCCCGTTGTTCGGAATCCGGATCAGCAAGATGGTGTCGGTGTTGGTGGCCACGTCGTCGCCGGATCGTAGCCAGCGGAGCTCCTTGGCGTTCAACGGATTTCCCTTGGCGTCGGTCCGCGAGTCGGTGCCTACCAGGAGCACGTCGGTCGCGCCGTCGCCGCCACCGCCACCGAGGCCGAGACCTGACAGTTGTGTGACGCTCTCGCGTAGGTCGGAGATACTGTGCCACGCATACCCGGTGCACACCAGCACCGTCACGCTCAGCAGCGCCACGACCATGCGTGAGATGTTGTGGCGGTCGCGCAGGGCTGTCCGCACCTTCGCCGCCCCGGCGGGTGTGTCCGGCGGCGCGCCGGGCGCTGTGGTCGTCTTCGCCGTGGAACCGGCGCGTGGGGCCACTGCGGCCGTCTGTTCCGCGGCCGTCTGTTCCGCGTCCTTCCGGCCCGCGTCCTTCTGGTCGGGCGCCTCGTGGGCGGAATCCGTCCGGGTGGCACCCTCCCCGGTATCGGCCTTGTGGGCGGGGTTCTCCTTCTTGATCGACCTCTTCGGATGGGTATTCTGTTCCGCTGCAATGGCTTTCACTGGATCAGTGGTCGCCGCACGCTGGTCGTGGGTCGTTCCGGGTGTCGGCGCCGACTTCTTCCCCGGAATACGAACCCGCTCTCGCGGCGCGCCCGACTCCGCGGCGGGGCGCCGGACGCGCCGTCGGGGGCTCTCGCCCGGATCGGTGGCCGCACGCCGCGACGAGGTGTGGATCTCCTCGGACGCACGACGGACGTCGAGCCCTTCTCCCCCGCGAGGATCCGCGGGCAGCCGGGTCGGTGCCGAACGTCCACCCGCCGGGCGGCCCCGCGCGGCCTCGTCACGGGGAGGGCGTCGGCGCGGTCCGTCTCGACGGATCTCCCCGCTCGCACGATCGGCGGATCGATCGACCCGGCGGGTCGGCGGTTCGAGGTCGCCGCGCGGATCGGCCCCGCGCCGATCGCCGGCACGGGAACGGTCCGGAGTGCGGGAACGGTCCGGGGTGCGGGAACCGTCTGCGCCCAACGGGCGATCTCCGCGGCCGCCGGCGGCGCGCCGATCCGGAGCATCGGGACGCGGACGAGCGGCCCGGCCTCTGTCGGCGGCCTCGGCCGGCCGCGGTGCGGCATCACGCTCGCGTCGGCGGCCGGATTCGGTTCGATCGTCGAGCTCCCGGAGCCGTGGGTTCCCGGTCCGCGCGCCCCGTTCGTGACGTGGCTGCGTCTGGACCCGACGTCGTTCGGCGTCGCCGCGTTCCCGCCGCAGGTCGGTCTCGGACCGTTCGGCCCGCTCTCGGCGTCGGTCGGTCTCGGCCCGTTCCCGGCGTCGGTCGATGTCGGCCCGCTCCCGGCGCCGGTCAGCTTCGGCGCGCTCGCTGCGCTCCCCGCGCCGGCGTCCGTTGTCTGATCGAGAGTCCACGAGTTGGCCAAAGCCTTTCCGGTGAGAACGGTGGTGCTGGTGTTGAAGGTGCAACGCCAGGCTACTTGTGTGAAGAGGGAATGCAGTCGCGCAACGCCGGGCGAGTCGTGTGATCCGTTCGGGAGGCAACAGGCACGATAGTCACCATGACGCGACGACTCTTCGTGACAGGTGCGGCCGGTCAACTCGGAACCGCGATGCGGCAGACGGCCGCCCACAGCGAATTTCCGCTTGAGGTGATCCCGCTGACATCGGCAGACCTCGACATCACCGACTCGGAATCGGTGCGGGCCGCACTGACCGGGGTCGACGCCGACGATGTCGTCGTCAACTGCATCGCCTACACCGACGTCGACGGCGCCGAGGAGGACCACAGCGGCGCGCACGCGGTCAACGTCGACGGACCGGCCCACCTCGTGCGGGTCACCAGGGAAAAAGGCGCCTGGCTGGTGCAGGTATCCACCGACTACGTGTTCTCCGGGACTCCGCCGCGCGTGGCCGACATCGAAGGATACGAACCCGGCGATGTCGACCCCGACACCACCCCGGCCACCGTCTATGGTCGCACCAAACTGCGCGGGGAGAAGATCGTCCTGCGTGATGACCCCACCAGCACCATCGTGCGGACCGCGTGGCTGTACACCGGCGGCCCCGACTCCCGTGACTTCGTGGGCACGATGCGCCGACTCGAAGCCCACCGTGATGCGATCGACGTGGTCAGCGACCAGATCGGCTCGCCCACCTATGCCTACGACCTGGCGGCGGGCCTGCTCGAGCTCGCCCGTCGCGGGCGAGACGACACCGTCGCCGGAAAAGTGCTTCACGCCACCAACTCGGGCCGGGCGAGCTGGTTCGAGCTGGCCGCCGCGGTATTCGCCGAGATCGGCGCCGACCCCGCGCGCGTTCACCCCTGCGCCACGGCGGATTTCCCCAGGCCCGCACCGCGTCCCGCGTATTCGGTGCTGTCCGGACGATCCTGGTCGGGCGCCGGGCTGACCCCACTGCGCGACTGGCGCGCGGCGTTGCACGAGGCGATCGCCGGGCCGCCGCAGGCGTGAACCGGACAACTCGGGCGACCGTCCGGTCGCGGGTATCGGTGGCCGGAGCCGGGGGATTGGTTACCCTGTCCCGGTGACTTCACAGTTGGCCGTCGTGACGGTGACCTACAACTCGGGTGACTATCTGACGACGTTCCTGCGCAGCCTCGGCGAGGCCACCACCGCGGACCCGCAGGTCATCATCGCCGACAACGGGTCGGTCGACGGCGCGCCGGAGAGAGCCGAGCGCGAGTTCGCCTCGGCGCGGGTGGTGCGCACCGGCGGCAACATCGGCTACGGCGGTGCGGTCAACCGGGGCGTGGCCGAACTCGGGCCCGACATCGACTACGTGGTGGTGGCCAACCCTGACGTCGAATGGTCGCCGGGCTCCCTCGACGAACTGATCGCGGCGACAGAGCGCTGGCCGCGCGCCGGATCTCTCGGACCACTGATCCACGAACCCGACGGATCGGTGTACCCGTCGGCGCGGCGCGTTCCCGATCTGTTGTCGGGGACCGGCCACGCACTGTTCTCCACCATCTGGAAATCCAATCCGTGGACCACGGCCTACCGTGCCGACGACGTCGCGCCGAGCGAACGACCCGTCGGGTGGCTGTCGGGGTCGTGTGTGGTGTTGCGGCGGACGGCGTTCGACTCGATCGACGGATTCGATTCGCGCTACTTCATGTACATGGAGGACGTCGATCTCGGCGATCGGCTGGGCAAGGCGGGCTGGCTCAACGTGTACGTGCCGTCGGCGGTCATCACCCACACCAAAGGGCACAGCGCCGGCAAGAATCCGGAGCTGATGCTGCCGGCGCACCACCGCAGCGCGTACCGGTTCCAGGCCGACCGTAACCCCGGTCTGCTGCGCGCGCCGCTGCGGCTGGCCTTGCGCATCGGACTGGCGGTGCGTTCGAAGCTGGCCGTACGCGCGGCCCGCAAGGCACTCGACAATAACGGGGGACATGTGACAGGGGATCAACGATGACGAATCCGGCAACCCACAATGACGCCGACGCCGCCGGACGACATGAGGCGTCCGACGATGTGCGGCCCGAGGTACAGGCGGTCGTCCTCGTCGGCGGCAAGGGGACCAGGCTGCGGCCGCTGACGTTGTCGGCGCCCAAACCGATGCTGCCGACAGCCGGGCTGCCGTTCCTGACGCATCTGCTCTCCCGGATCAAGGCCGCGGGCATCGAGGACGTGGTGCTCGGCACCTCGTTCCAGGCGCACGTGTTCTCCGAATACTACGGCGACGGATCCAAACTCGGCCTGCGGCTGCGGTACGTGACCGAGGAGGAACCGCTGGGCACCGGCGGCGCCATCCGCAATGTGCTCGGCGAACTGACCGCCGACACCATTCTGGTGTTCAACGGTGACGTTCTCGGCGGCACCGATGTGCGTCAGGTTCTCGACACCCACCGCACCAGCGGCGCGGACGTCACGATGCACCTGGTCAGGGTGTCCGATCCACGGGCCTTCGGCTGTGTGCCCACCGACGAGACGGGTCGGGTCACCGACTTCCTGGAGAAGACGCAGGATCCGCCGACGGACCAGATCAACGCCGGCGCGTACGTCTTCCGTCGCTCGATCATCGAACAGATCCCGGAGGGCCGTCCGGTGTCGGTGGAACGCGAGGTGTTCCCGGGACTGCTCAGCTCCGGGGTACACATCCAGGGGCATGTCGACTACTCGTACTGGCGCGACATGGGCACCCCCGAAGATTTCGTCCGCGGGTCGGCCGACCTGGTGCGGGGTATCGCCCCCTCGCCCGCGCTCGGTGACCGGCGGGGCGAGTCCCTCGTCCACGAGGGCGCGGGTGTGGGACCGGGGGCGTTGTTGATCGGCGGCACCGTCGTCGGGCGCGGCGCCGAGATCGGTCCGGGTGCCAGGCTCGACGGCGCGGTGGTCTTCGACGGTGCGGTGATCGAGGCGGGAGCCGTGGTGGAGCGCAGCATCGTCGGGTTCGGCGCACGTCTGGGACCGCGGGCGCTCGTCCGCGACACGGTGATCGGCGACGGCGCTGACATCGGGGCCCGCTGTGAACTGCTGCGCGGGGCGCGGGTGTGGCCGGGCGTGACCATTCCCGACAACGGGATCCGGTTTTCCTCGGACATCTGAGTTCTCGCCGGGCCCCGGGTCCTTGTTGGGCCCCGGATTTGTTGGGCCCCGGACTTGTTGGGCCCCGGACTTGTTGGGTACGGACCCGGGCCGCCGCATCGGCGGTGGGTCCGTGGCGGTGCCGTCAGCCCGCCTTGGCGGCGGCGAGCACCCCTTTGCCCAGCGGGATGACCACCGGCAGGAGCCGGTCGTCCTCGGCCACCACCATCGCGGCGTTCCGGGCGGCCTCGGTCATCGGATCGTTGCGGCCGGGGTCGGCGATGGCGCCCTCGGCGGCCGCATCGTGCACGATGAGCACCCCGCCCGGACGGAGCAGCCGGATCGCCTCGATGACGAAGTCGGGCAGTTCGAGCTGCGGGCCGTCGACGAACACCAGATCGTAGGAGGCGTCGGCCAGCCGTGGCAGCACATCGCGCGGAGCGCCGTTGATGAGCCGGGTGCGGCCGGTGGACACCGAGGCGCCGGCGAAGGATGCCCGGGCGGCGCGGTGGTGCAGCGGCTCGGGATCGATGGTGGTCAGCACCCCGTCGGTATGCATTCCCGCCAGCAGCCACAGGCCGCTGACGCCCGCCCCGGTACCGATCTCGACCACATTGGAGGCGTTGGCCGAGCGCGCGAGAAAGGCCAGCAGCGCACCGGTGGCCGGGCTCACGGTGGTCGCGCCCAGTTCTTCGGCGCGGGCGCGGGCCGCCGCCACGGCGTCGTCCTCGATGATCGCGGACTCGGCGTAGGCCAGCACTGCGGCCGCCGCCTGCGCGGACAAAACGGGGTCAGGTGATTCGCTCACGGTGTCAGCGTAATCGGGTCGTTACCGTCCGCGTCGCAGGGGCGCGCTGATTGTCGGGTGAAAATCGCAGGTGGTGGGCTGTGTAGAACGCTCGCGGCGGTTCCTCAGGGAACACACAGCCATCTCATACGGCGACCACACGCCGATACGACAAGGTTGAACTCGATCGCGAACCGGTGCGGACGATCGGGATCCGGAATATTCCGGTGACCGGGTCGGTTGACCAAGTACCCGCGGTCGCACCACGAGCGTGAACGAAGGGAAAGTGCACCAGCAATGTCTTCATCGCCAGTACCAGCGCCTTACGACGAATCCGCCGAGCAGATTCCGTCCGGCACCGCGGGCTTCGACGCCACGGGCAGCGCGGGACTGATGCCGTCGTGGGAAGAACTGGTGCACGAACACGCCGACCGCGTCTACCGGCTCGCCTACCGCCTGTCGGGCAATCAGCACGATGCCGAGGATCTGACGCAGGAGACGTTCATCCGCGTCTTCCGATCGCTGTCGAGTTACAAGCCCGGCACCTTCGAGGGCTGGCTGCACCGCATCACCACCAACCTGTTTCTCGACATGGTGCGTCGCCGCGGCAAGATCAGGATGGAGGCGTTGCCCGACGACTACGACCGGGTTCCCGCCGACACCCCCGACCCGCAGCAGATCTATGCCGAGGCGAATCTCGATGCCGACCTGCAGAGTGCGCTGGATGCGTTGTCGCCGGAGTTCCGCGCCGCCGTCGTCCTCTGTGACATAGAAGGTCTGTCGTACGAGGAGATCGCCGCTACCCTCGGGGTGAAGCTCGGCACCGTGCGCAGCCGTATCCATCGCGGCAGGCAGGCGATTCGTGATCATCTCGCCGGCAGCGGCCACCTCGACAGCCGTTCGGTGGCGGTGGGGGCCGGCCACTAGGACGGCCCGGGCCCGTACCGCGATCTCCGTCCGTCTCGGGAACCGTGGGCTCGCGGGCGTCGTTGAGAGATTCGGATAGGCTGGCGGCAGTGCGCGCGTCCGATCTCTTGCAGACGGCCGCGATGTCGTGACAGCCGCATCGACGAGACGGAAGGGCAAAGGCATGGACACCGGCAGGAGTCGTCAGGGTTCCGAGGGTTTTCAGAGTCCGCAGTCGCCGCTGGATGCGACCGGTATGCGTCGACGACGCCGTTCCTACTGGAATCCGGCGAGCTGGTCTCCGGGCGGATCGTCGTTCGCCCCGAATCCGTCCTACCGCGCGCCGGGCACCCCCGGCGGTCGCGAGTTCGCCTCCACCGAACACCTGGCCCCGGAGGCCGTCGCCGCGTTCGTCGACGGTGAGCTGGCGATGTCGCCGCATATGCGGGCCGCCCGGCATCTGGGGTTGTGCGCCGAATGCGCCGCCGCGGTGGAAGCCCAGGTCACCGCCCGGACCCGTCTGCGCACCTCCGGCTCCGTCGAGATTCCCGCGTCGTTGCTCGGTCAGCTGTCCCAGATTCCCACCCGCGAGTTCGACGTGCCCCCGGCCGGTGCTGAGGCGCCGCCGGCCGCTTCCGGGTTTCCTGTGCACGACGCGCCGCCCGCACTGGGCGATGTGACCGGTTGGGCCTCACGCCGGTGGGGTCGCTGACAAAGGTGGAACGTATCGACGACAAAGCCGATCACTCGATCGGTCGCCATGTGCCGGTGTCCCGCGAAACCGCCGAGGTGTTCGGCAGACCCGTGGGGGTGGGAGGGTCGTTCGCACAGCGGGGCCACACCGACTCGCGGCCCGCGCCCGCCGTGCGGCCGCCGGACCCGGTGCTCGCGGAGGCATTCGGCCGCCCCGACGGCGAGACCGACAGCCTGCAGCGCGATCCGCTCGCCTCGTACGGCGCGCCGGTCGGCAACCCGAAGCCCGAGGACCCGTGGCGCGACCCCGACAGCGCCCCGGTGCTCGATCATCCCGCCCTGGCCGTCCCAGTGGCCGGTGAGCCGACCCTGGCAGGTCCCAAACTCGGCGTCCGGGACGTGTTGTTCGGCAACCGCATCAGCTGGTGGGCGCTGGCGACGCTGGCGATAGTGGCTCTGCTCATCGGACTGGCCGGCGGCTTGCTGGGCAGGTGGACCGCGGAGGTGGCGGCGCCGCTGCATTCGAACACCGTCGAGCTCAAGCAGTCGGGCGGGGGTGGGGACGCCCCACGTGGCCAGGTGGCTGCCGTGGTCGAGGCCGTCGCCAAGTCGGCGGTGTCCATCGACATCCGCACCGCCAGCGCGTACGCCAATGGTTCGGGCTTCGTCATCGACCCCGAGGGGTACATCCTCACCAACAACCATGTGGTCTCGATGGCCGCGAACGACCGCTCGGCCAAACTCGAGGTGGTGTTCTCCGACCGCACCCGGGTTCCCGCGCGTATCGTCGGCCGCGACATCAGAACCGATCTGGCCGTGATCAAGGTCGACAACGTCAAAGATCTGACGGTGTCCAAGCTCGGCAACAGCGACGACCTGCAGATCGGCGAGGACGTGGTGGCGTTCGGTTCGCCACTGGGTCTGGACCGCACGGTGACCAGCGGTATCGTCAGTGCCAAGAACCGGCCTGTGCCGCTCAAGCCGGATGCCGAGTCCGACACCGATGCGGTGATCGACGCGATCCAGACCGATGCGGCGATCAACCCGGGCAACTCCGGTGGTCCGCTGGTGAACGGCAAGGCCGAGGTCGTCGGCGTCAACACGGCGGGTCTGGTGCCCGGTGGTGGGTCGATCGGTCTGGGATTCGCGATCCCGATCAACCAGGCCTTGCCGATCGCCAAGGCGTTGATCGCCGACGGCAAGGTCAATCATCCGCAGATCGGCATCAACGCCAGTTCGGTTCGCAACGAACGGGTGCTGGGCGCGCAGGTGCGCAACGTGGTCGACGGCGGCGCTGCGGACCGGGCCGGGGTGCGGGAGAATGACGTCATCATCTCGTTCAACAACCGGACCATCGAGAGCGCGGACGAGTTGACGGTCGCGGTGCGCACGGCCACGATCGGCGAGAACGTGCCGTTCACCTACTGGCGCGACGGCCGCACCTTCAAGGGAACCATCACCCCGGGCAGCGACTAGGACGTATCTCCCAATTCTTCCGCCGAGCGCGGCGCAGGGAATCGGGAGACACGCCCTCAGTCCGGACGGGCCGGGCCGGGGTGTTCTCGGTCGGCGGGTACCTTGGGGTGCCGGGTATCGTGGCCGGGTATCTCGGGCCTGCGACCATATCAGGCACACAGCACGTAGGGATGGGCGAATGTTCAGCAACATCGGTTGGGGCGAACTGCTGATCATTCTTGCCGCGGCACTGATCGTGCTGGGTCCCGAACGTCTGCCCGGAGCGGTGTCGTGGACGCTGCGCGCGGTGCGCCAGGCACGCGACTATGCCACCGGCGCCACCAGCCAGCTCAAGGACGAGCTCGGACCGGAGTTCGATGATTTGCACAAGCCGTTGGCACAGCTCAACGAGTTGCGGGGGATGACACCGCAGTCGATCGTCACCAAACATCTACTGGGCGGCGACAGCTCGATCTTCGATGACGTCAAGAAGGGCTTCGATCTGGGCCAGGCCCCCGGGCCCACTTCGACCCCCGGGGCCACTTCGGCCAAGCCCTCGGCGATGCCGGAGCGGGCCGACCGCGCGGGGCGTCCGGACCTGACGAAGGGACCACAGGCGCCCGGGTCGATTCCGCACGACCCGAGCCGCTGGGACGCCACCTGAGGCGTCCCGCCGCCGGGTACGCACCCTGACGGCGCCGGCGGGCGTGTGCCGTCAGAGGAGGTTGGTGGGTTCGGTGTGCCGGGTGGTGTCGATGCCCAGACTCATACCGGCCAGACCACGGCGACGGACGGCCAGTTGCTCGGCGACGGCGCGCAACGCCGACCCGGATGCGGATTCGGGGTGCTCGAGCACGACGGGTGTCCCGGCGTCACCGCCTTCGCGCAGCAGCGGTTCGAGTGGAATCTGGCCGAGTAGCTTGACGGGTGCGCCCACGGCGCGGGTCAGCCGGTCGGCGACCTTCTGGCCGCCGCCGGAGCCGAACGGTTCCATCCGGGTGCCGTCGGGCAGCTCCATCCACGACATGTTCTCGACGACGCCGAGGATCTTCTGGCGTGTCTGCAGGGCGATCGCGCCCGCCCGTTCGGCGACCTCGGCCGCGGCCTGCTGCGGGGTGGTGATGACGAGGATCTCGGCGCCCGGGATCAGCTGGGCGATGGAGATGGCCACATCACCCGTGCCGGGCGGTAGATCGAGCAGCAACACGTCCAGGTCGCCCCAGTACACGTCGGCCAGGAACTGCTGCAGGGCGCGGTGGAGCATCGGGCCGCGCCAGGTGACGGGGGTGTTGCCGTCGGTGAACTGGCCGATGGAGATGAACTTCACGTTATGGCTGATCGGGGGCACGATCATCCGCTCGACCTGGGTGGGTTTGGCGTCGCTGCCGAGCATCCGAGGGACGGAGTGTCCGTAGATGTCTGCGTCGAGCACGCCGACGGACAGGCCGCGGTCGGCCAGCGCCGTGGCCAGGTTGACGGTGATCGACGATTTGCCGACGCCGCCCTTGCCGGAGGCGACGGCGTACACGCGGGTCAGCGATCCGGGCTGGGCGAACGGGATGACCGGTTCGTCCTTGTCGCCCCGGAGCTTCTTGCGCAGCGCCGTGCGCTGCTCGTCGTCCATCACGTCGAGTTCGACCCGCACCTGGCCGACGCCGGGCACGTCGGCGACGGCCTTCTCGACACGGCTGGCGATCTCCGTGCGCATCGGGCAACTGGACGTGGTCAGGTAGATGCCGACGTCGACGCTCAGGTCGTCGGCGATCACCACTGATTTGACCATCCCGATGTCGGTGATGGGTTTGCCCAGTTCGGGATCTGCGACCTTGCTGAGCGCCGAACGGACGGACGACTCGGTGGGGACAACTCCGGTACTCATCGTCTACCAGACTAGGCCATGGGGCCGGGCACCTCGGCCGTGCGGCCGGGACCGCGAGGTCAGCGCGGTACGACGGTGATCGTGGTGGTGGGGGTTCGGGTGCCGGTCGTCGTGGGAGCGGGCCTGGTGCGCGCTGCGTCGCTCTTGGGCGATCCGCTGGTGCCGACCGTTCCACTCTGTTTGGTGGTGCCCTGCTTGGTGGTGCCGACCGTTCCACTCTGTTTGGTGGTGCCCTGCTTGGGTGCGGGGGTGATGGTTTTGGGGGTCACCGACGGCGTGGTGCGCTGACCGGGAACCGGGAGACCGGGGATGGTGATCCCGGGCGGCAGGCACACCCCGCGAACCACGCACTGCTGGGTCGGGGTGGTCGTGCTGGTCGTGCTGGTGGTGGTCGAGGGATCATCGGGTTCGCGGCTTTCCGACGTGGACTTGTCGGTCGATGATCGCCCGGGCTTCTTCTTCGAAGTGGAGGACGTCGGACGTTGTGGTTCAGGGATCGGGTTGGTCGGCAGGACGCCGGTCGAGTAGGCGGTGGCCCAGCTCAGCACGTTGGCCACGTACTCCATCGAGTGGTTGTACCGCAGGACCGCGGCGACCTTGTTGCGTTCGGACATGATGTCGGTGATACCGGCGCAGAGGTAGCGTCCGGCGGAGTAAGTGGCGTCGAAGACGTTGTTGGGGTCGGCTTTGCCGTCGCCGTTGGCATCGCTGCCCCAGGCGGACCAGGTGCTCGGGATGAACTGCATCGGTCCCATGGCCCGGTCGTGGGTGGCGTCACCGTCGATCCGGCCGCCGTCGGTGTCCCGGATCACCTCGTTGCCGGCCAGAGTGCCGTCCAGGACGGGTCCGGCGATGGGATTGATGGTGGTGCCGTAGGCGTCGACGGAACCGTTTCCGGCGTGGTTCGACTCGATATGGCCGATACCGGCGAGCAGGAACCACGGCAGTTTGCACTGCGGGGATTCGGATCCGACCCGGGTGGCGGCGAGCTGGTACGCCTTGAGGACGACACCCGGGATGCCGAGCGGCCCGGACGGCAGGTCGACGGTGGTGCGGAACTGCGGGGCCACACCCGCGCCCGTGGTGGTGACGATGCTGCTGATGGCGGGTGGGGAGAAGCCGGCCAGCGCGGTGACCGGGTCGGCCGAGAGCTCGTAGGCCGGCGTCTCGACCACCGGTCGGACGGGTTCGACGTCGAGCGCGGTGCTGTGCGCACTCGATGAGGCCGCGCCGAGCACCATCGCTCCGACCAGGACTGTTCCGGTACCCACGCCGAGAACTCGGCGGGAGCGACGTCGGCCGGTAGGTCCGCATGATTTCGTGAAGTTCGAAATCATCGGCGACTATCCCGACGGCGCCCTGTAGGTTTCGCGCTCCAAGCCTGTTCCACGCCCCAACTCCGTACACCACACGACTGATTTGCCGCGCTCATCGCCTCGGCCGGATCCGGCCCGCCCCGAGCGCATCCACGTTCACCGGCCCCGGCTGCTTCGGATGGTGAACGTGACCCACGATACAGAAGGTCGCGGATTCCGAATACAGGAACCCGATAACTCTTTGCCCACGTGCATGGCGAACGGCCTCCTGATGAG
The DNA here is from genome assembly GCF_025273675.1 of Gordonia pseudamarae. NCBI lineage: Bacteria > Bacillati > Actinomycetota > Actinomycetes > Mycobacteriales > Gordoniaceae > Gordonia > Gordonia pseudamarae. Next base: position 1,748,617 of record NZ_CP045809.1, read on the forward strand.
GCGGTCGCACCGCGTGCCACCTGGGATGACACCCGGCCGGTCGCCCGATCGAATGAATTCTGGCGACGATCGCCGGCCAGTGGGAGCGTGGGGACGGTCCGGGGCCGACGGATCGCTCAGTCGACCGTCGGATCGTGATCGTCGGTCTTGGGCTCGTCGAGCGGGTCGGTCTCCTCGGTCCGCTCTCGCAGCCGGTCGGTGAGTTCGTCGATCAGGTCGTCGAGTTCTTTACGTAGGTAGTCGCGGGTGACGGTGTCGCCGACGGCCAGCCGGACGGCGGCTAGTTCGCGCGCCAGGAACTCGGTGTCGGACTTGGTCTGCTCGGCCCGGGTCCGGTCCTCCTCCAGCGACACCCGGTCCCGGTTCTCCTGGCGGTTCTGTGCCAACAGGATCAGCGGCGCCGCATAGGCGGCCTGGGTCGAGAACGCGAGGTTGAGCAGGATGAACGGGTATGGATCCCACCGGATCGATACCGCGATCAGGTTCAGCGCGATCCACACGATCACGACAACCGTCTGAATCGCCAGGTAGCGCCCGGTGCCCAGGAACCGGGCGACCCGCTCGCTGTACACGCCGACGATGTCGGAGTCGAGGTTGAACGTGGGGCGCCAGCGTTCCTGCGGGGTGTCGAGTCTGCGGCCGGGACGTTCGGCGCTCACCGTGCTGCTCCGTCTGCGGTTCCGGTGGTGGTTCCGGTGGTCGGGGTCCGGAAGCCGACGGCCGGGTCGGGTGCGTCGGGGTGCGGGTCGGTTTCCCGCCAGTCGCGGGGCAGCAGTTCGTCGAGGAGGTCATCGACGCTGACCGCGCCGAGCAGGTGGTTCTCGTCGTCGACGACGGGCCCGCAGACCAGGTTGTAGGTCGCGAAGTAGCGCGTGACGGTTTCCAGGGAGTCCTCCGGGCCGAGTGGGCTGAGATCGGCGTCGAGGATACCGCCGATCAGGCTCGCGGGCGGCTCGCGCAGCAGGGCCTGGAAGTGCACGCACCCCAGATACTTCCCGGTCGGCGTCGCGGTCGGTGGCCGCACCACGAACACCAGGCTTGCGGCGGCCGGGTTGAGCTCGGGGTTGCGGATACGGGCCAGTGCCTCGGCGACGGTCGTGGAGGCCGTGACGATCACCGGTTCGCTGGTCATCAGACCGCCCGCGGTGTCCGGGGAGTGGGTCAGCAGCCGACGCACCGGCTCGGACTCCTCCGGGTCCATCCGGGCCAGAAAGGCCTCCGCCTCGGTGGTGGGCAGCTCGCCGAGCAGGTCGGCGGCGTCGTCGGGGTCCATCGCCTCCAGCACGTCGACGGCGCGGTCGATGCCGACGTGGTCGAGGATGGCGGTCTGATCGTCGGGGGGCAACTCCTGCAGCACGTCGGCCAGGCGTCCGTCGTCGAGGGCGGCGGCGATGCGGTCGCGCCGGCGGGGCGGCAGGTCACGCAGCGCGTTGGCCACGTCGGCGGGCCGCATGCCCTCGAACTGGGACAGCTCCTGGGCCAGGTTCTGTCCGGGAAGCTGGAGTGCGTGCTGGGTCAAGCCCACCACATTTCCCCATTCCACCACGTGAATGTCGCCGCGGCGCAAACCTTTCCGGTCGGTCCGGACGGCCACCCGGGAGATCACCCAGTCGCGGGTGCGGGTGCGTTCGATCGCCAGGTCGATCACCGTCAGATCCTGGTCGGCCAGGCCCGCGAGTTCGGGATCGTGCACGCGCACGCGGGTGTCGACGATCTGTCCCATGGCCAGGGCCTCGCCGGGACGCAGTTGCATCTGCCGCAGGTTCACCGATCCGGTGGCCAGGGTGACCGCTTGCGGTTCGATGGCGGTGACTCGCAGCATGGGTACGAAAATTCTTCGCCTGGTGGGCAATTCGACCGCCAGGCCGAGTGCCCGGGGGCGCTGTCCGGACAGCCGCAGGGCCACCACGACATCGCGTATACGGCCTATCGACTCGCCGTCGGGGCCGAGGACCGCGAGCCCGACTAATCTGGCGATGTAGACCTTGCTCACCGATGCCATGCGCTAAGGGTAAAGGCCGCTGACAACAGGAGTGGAGACGACATGTCCAACCCGATCCAACCGCCCAAGCCCGGCGCCGCGCTGCCGACACCGCCCAAGGGCTGGCCCATCGGTTCCTACGGCACCTATGCGGAGGCCCAGCGGGCGGTCGACTATCTGTCCGACCAGGAGTTCGCGGTCCAGGACGTGACCATCGTCGGTGTGGACCTGATGCAGGTGGAAAAGGTGATCGGCCGCCTCACCTGGGGCAAGGTGATCGGTGGCGGGATCGTTTCGGGGGCCTGGCTGGGTCTGTTCTTCGGTCTGCTCGTCTCGATCGTGGTGGACAACCCGTTGGTGCCCATCGTCTTCGGCCTCGTCGGCGGCGTGATCTTCGGGGTGATCTCCACGACGATCCCGTACGCGGCGACCAAGGGGCAGCGCGATTTCGCCTCGACGATGCAGTTGGTGGCCGGCCGCTACGACGTGCTGTGCGATCCGCGCAGCGCCGAGAAGGCACGGGATATGCTGGCCCGACTGACGATCTGAGGTCGTGCCCGTCGGTCGTCGGCGGGACCGGTGTTCTATCCGCCGGAGTTGTCCGTTCGCTGGCACGGCCGCGCCAAACGTGCCGTGCATCACAGTTTCCTCTGTTACGTTGATGAATCGGAACATTCGGCGTGAGGAGCTCATGTGACCATCCGACGCAAAGCGGTCGCGGTCGCAGCAGCCGCGGCTGTGGGAATGCCGCTGGCGGCCTGCGGTTCGGGACACACGGCCGGCACGATCAACTTCTACACCAACGCGGACTCGGCCGAGATCGCGCGCACCGCCAGTGCCGCCTGTAACAAGGACGCTGCGGGAAAGTACACGGTCAAGGTCCACGTCCTGCCCAAGGCCGCCGACGATCAGCGGCTGCAGTTGGCCCGGCGGCTGGCCGGCAACGACAGCGGTGTCGACCTGATGGGTCTGGACGTGGTGTGGACCGCGGAGTTCGCGAACGCCGGCTGGGTCGAACCGGTGCCCGACGAATTGTCGGCCAAGGTGCAGCAGACCACGCTGGTCGGCCCGCTCGCCAGCGCGATGTGGAAAACCGACGACGATCTCGAGAAGCGGCTGTACGCGGTCCCGGCCTGGAGCAACACCCAGCTGCTCTGGTATCGGCCCGATGTGATGCAAAAATATCTGGGCACCACCGTGGCACCCACCACCTGGGACAAGATGCTCGCCGACACCGAGAAGATCCGGGAGGCGGGCGGACCGAGCTGGATCATGGCGCAGGGTGCGCAGTATGAGGGCCTGATGGTCTGGTTCAACTCGGTGCTCGTCAGTGCCGGCGGTTCGGTCGTCGACCCCGACGACGCGTCCAGGCAGACCCTCAACGACACACCCGAGCATCGGGCGGCCACGCTCAAGACCCTGCAGATTCTCAAATCGGTGGCGACCGCCCCCGGCCACGATCCCTCGATCACCAACTCCGACGAGACCGCGGCCAGACTCGGCATGGAAAGCGGCAAGGCAGCCTTCGCGATCAACTGGCCGTTCGTGTTCGCCTCGATGCGTTCGAACGCGGCGGCCGGCGATGTGCCGTTCTTCAAGGAGATGACCGCGTTCGCCGACCTGGTGAGCGGATCACCATCCGACAGTGAGCTGAGAGAGGTCAACGACCTGGTGCGCACCAGGTTCAACTTCGCGCCGTATCCCGGTGTCGCCGAAGGTGTGCCGGCCAAGAGCACCATCGGCGGGGTCAACATCGGGGTGGCGAGCACCTCCGAACAGGCGGGTCTGGCGTTCGAGGCGGCAGAATGCCTCACAACCCCGGCCTCGCAGAAGATCTATGCCATCAACGGCGGCAACCCGCCGGTACTCAAGTCACTGTACGACGACCAGGATTTTCGGGCCGCGTACCCGATGGGCGACATCATCGGTGAGCAGCTGTCGGCGGGGCGTGCCGCAACCCGACCGGCATCTCCTGTGTACCAATCGATTTCCACGCTGGTTACCGCGACGTTGTCGCCGGTGGGCGGTTGGGACCCCGAATCGATGGTCGACAAACTGGCCGATCAGGTGCAGAAGGCGATCGACGGGAAAGGTCTGATCCCATGATGACGGACGGAAACGGCGCGGGCCGTCACTCCCTCGGCGGCGACGAACCGCCGCAGGGCTGGACCCATCCCGAGGTACCCAGGCGCACCGCCTCGGGCGCGGCCGGCAAGTGGATACCGCCCGAGCAGATGCCCGGCGCCGCGCGCGGTCGGCCCGAGACGGCCGGTGCCGGGCCCGATCGTACGTCGGCTCCGGTCGCCGCGCCCACCGCGGCGGCCGCCGTCGCGACGGTCACCCGGCCCGAGTCCATGGCCGACGGGGGCAAGGGGCGTAAGGTCAGCGACGGCAAGTCGGCCGAGCGCCGGCTCGCGTTCTGGCTCGTCGCCCCGTCGGCACTGCTGATGGCGCTGGTCACCGGGTATCCGATCATCTACGCGTTCTGGTTGTCGCTGAACAAGGAAAGCCTGTCGGCGCCGGGTGAGCGCAGCTTCGTCTGGTTCAGCAACTACTCCACCGTGCTCTCGGACGGGTACTGGTGGACGGCGTTCGGTGTGACGATGTTCATCACGGTCGTCTCGGTGGTCATCGAGCTGGTGCTCGGTATGGCCATAGCGCTGGTGATGCACCGCACCATCTTCGGCAAGGGCGTGATCCGCACCGTGGTGCTCATCCCGTACGGGATCGTCACCGTGGCCGCGGCATTCTCCTGGTACTATGCGTGGACCCCGGGCACCGGCTATCTGGCCAACCTGTTGCCCGACGGCAGCGCACCGCTCACCCAGCAGTGGCCGTCGTTGTTCATCATCATCCTCGCCGAGGTGTGGAAGACCACCCCGTTCATGGCGCTGCTGTTGTTGGCCGGATTGGCGCTGGTTCCCGACGACCTGCTCAAGGCGGCTCAGGTCGACGGCGCCGGTGCGTGGACGAGGTTGGTGCGCATCATCATCCCGTTGATGAAGCCGGCCATCCTCACCGCCCTGCTGTTCCGCACCCTCGACGCGTTCCGGGTGTTCGACAACATCTACGTGCTCACCAAAGGCTCCAACAACACCTATTCGGTGTCGATGCTGGGCTACGACAACCTGTTCAAGGCATTCAATCTCGGTGTGGGATCGGCGATCAGCATCCTGATCTTCCTATGCGTCGCGATCATCGCATTCGTGTTCGTCAAGGGCTTCGGCACGGCGGCACCCGGCTCTGACAACGAGGGGCGGTAGGGCATGAACAACACCGGATCGAAGAAGGCGTGGTGGAGCGTCGCCAACCTGCTGGTGGTGCTCTACGCGATTATCCCGCTGCTGTGGATCGTATCGTTGTCGTTCAAACCGCCGGGCACCGTCAAGGACGGCAGTTTCATACCCAAGGAATGGACTTTCGACAACTACAAGGACATCTTCGACGCGGGTGACTTCACCGCGGCGCTGCGCAACTCGATCGGCATCGGCCTGATCACCACGTTCATCGCGGTGCTGCTGGGCACAATGGCCGCCTACGCGGTGGCCCGGCTCGACTTTCCGGGCAAGAAGCTGCTCATCGGTGCGGCGCTGCTGATCGCGATGTTCCCGCAGGTGTCCCTGGTGACGCCGATGTTCAACATCGAGCGCGCGATCGGATTGTTCGACACCTGGCCGGGCCTGATCCTGCCGTACATCACGTTCGCGCTGCCGCTGGCGATCTACACCCTGTCCTCGTTCTTCCGGGAGATCCCGTGGGAGCTGGAGAAGGCGGCAAAGATGGACGGCGCCACCCCGTTTCAGGCGTTCACCAAGGTGATCGCGCCGCTGGCGGCGCCGGGTGTGGTCACCGCGGCGATCCTGGTGTTCATCTTCGCCTGGAACGATCTGCTGCTGGCCCTGTCGCTGACCTCGACCAACCGGGCCATCACGGCGCCGGTGGCCATCGCCAACTTCACCGGCTCCTCCCAGTTCGAGGAACCGACGGGATCGATCGCGGCCGCGGCCGTCGTCATCACCATCCCGATCATCATCTTCGTGCTCTTCTTCCAACGTCGTATCGTCGCCGGACTCACCTCCGGCGCGGTGAAGGGATAACTCCATGGCCGACATCGTTCTCGACAGAGTGTCCAAGAAGTACCCGGACGGCTCGACGGCCGTGCATGAGGTGAGCATCGACATCGCCGACGGCGAGTTCATCATTCTCGTCGGTCCGTCGGGCTGTGGTAAGTCCACCACACTCAACATGATCGCCGGGCTGGAGGACATCACCTCGGGTGAGCTGCGCATCGGTGGTGAGCGCGTCAACGAACGCGCACCCAAGGACCGCGACATCGCCATGGTGTTCCAGAGTTACGCTTTGTATCCGCACATGTCGGTGCGCGAGAACATCGCGTTCCCGCTCACCCTGGCCAAACTCGACAAGGCAACCATCACGCAGAAGGTGGAGGAGGCCGCGCGGATTCTCGATCTGACGTCGTATCTGGATCGCAAACCCGCCAACCTGTCCGGTGGTCAGCGTCAGCGGGTGGCGATGGGCCGGGCGATCGTGCGCTCGCCCAAGGCGTTCTTGATGGACGAGCCGCTGTCCAATCTCGATGCCAAGCTGCGTGTGCAGATGCGCACCGAGATCTCGCAGCTGCAACGCAGACTGGGTACCACGACCGTCTATGTGACCCACGATCAGACCGAGGCGATGACCCTGGGCGACCGGGTGGTGGTGCTGCGCGGCGGCTATGTGCAGCAGATCGGATCGCCACAGGAATTGTACAACAATCCGGTCAACCTGTTCGTGGCCGGCTTCATCGGTTCGCCCGCGATGAACTTCATTCCGGGCACACTCGCGGGCGAGGCCATCGACACCTCGGTGGGCCGCATCACGCTGCCCGATCACAGCCGGATCGTCGCCAACGCCAAGGGTGGCGGGGAGGTGTTGATCGGCATCCGGCCGGAGAATCTGGAGGACGCGGCGCTCATCGACCCGCAGACCAGGGAGGCCGGAGGCACTTTCACCGCCGACATCGGAGTGCTGGAGTCGATGGGGTCGGACAAGTACGCCTACTTCGATCTCGATCACGGCGGCTCCGTCCACGCCGATGCCGCGTCGGTGGGTGCCGGACAGTTCGTGGCCCGGCTCTCACCCGAATCGCAGGCCACCCGCGGATCGCGTACCGAACTGTTCTTCGACACCCGCAAGGTGGCGGTGTTCGACCAGTCATCGGGAGCCAACCTTCGCCTGTAGCCGAACCCGTGCGGCCGATTGTCTTCTGCGGCAACGACACCGCAGCACCCGCCGCCGGCATGTCACCGCCGGTGGCGGCGTGCGGCATCGGACAACTGCTCGAACACCGCCTTGTCCCAGATGTGTTTGCGGAACAGTCGGTACCGTTCACCGGCCAGCCATAGGTACAGTTCGGCGTCGCCGGTGAGATCGGCGCGGATGTCGGCACGGCGCGCCATCCGCACCACCGGCAGAAATTCCTCGCCGAACCAGCGCCGCGCCATCTCGGGCCGCGACAGGAACTCGCCGACCTCCTGCGAGAGCCGAAACCCCCACGCCTCCACCGCTTCCGCGAGTTGCGCGTAGCCCCACGGGTCGGTCAGGCGCACCGCGTCGGCCTGCGCCTGGGACAGCGGCACTCGGGTCAGGAAGAGCCGTCGATGGTCCTTGAGCAGCAGATCCGACGACACGTTGATGCCATCGGGGGCGATGCGGGTGTGGATCTCGGTGACGTAGGCGTCGATGATCGGTTGGCGCCGGGCGATCGCGATGGACACCCGATGGTGGCCGTCGATGACGAAATGCATGGTGCCGATCCGGTACAGCTCGACCGGCGGCATCGACTCACCGCGCCGTTGCGCCGTCGCCAGCCGTTCCCAGCGCGCCCGCACATGTGACGACGTCGGCCGGAAGTATCGGTCGAAATCCTTTGTGCGATCTACACTTCCGATGATGGTGCGGACCTCGACCTGCCGCAGACCGAGGCGCACCTCGCCGGTGCGGCCGAGTGCGGCGACCACCTCGTCGAATGGCAGGATCTCGTTGACGTCGGCGGGCTGGCGGCGCATCCACTGCACCAGGCGTGACAGTTCGGCCTGTCGGCGCAGCCGGCTGAAGTCGTTCTCGGCGTCGGCGGCCGGAAATCCGGTGTCACGCGCCATGACGTCTCCGTCCCACCGCGACGGCACCGATCGTGGGGTCGATCGTGAACTGGCAGTAGCCCACCACATTCATCGACGTGGTGCGGGCGCCGATCCGGTGGTCGTCGGGGTGGAGGCCGAACGGATGAATGTGCCCGTGCACCAGCAACACCGGATCGAGCCCGCCCACCAGCCGGTGATAGCAGCGGAAACCCCGGTGCGGCGGGTCGTCGCCGTCACCCACGCCGCGGGCCGGGCTATGGGTGAGCAGGATGTCGATGTCGCGGCGACGCAGGCACGAGTGGGCGCGCAGTCGGGCCGCGCGTCGTCGCTGGGTGCGCTCGGTGTACTGATTCGGTCCGCCGTTGTAGCGGCGGCAGCCGCCGAGACCGGCGATGGTCAGTCCCGCCACACGCACGGTGCGGCCGTCGGCGTTGATGGCCCCCGCCGGGCCGGGGTCCGGTGTGGGCAGGCCGCCGCGGGTCCACCCGGTCCGGCCGCGCCGGTAGCCGTGCAGGTCGGGGTCGTGGTTGCCGGGCACGAACACACACGGGGCGTCGCAGAGCGTCGACAGGATCTCCAGATACTCGAACGGCAGGTCGCCGGCGCCGAGGATGAGGTCGGGTTTGCCCTCGATACCCACCCCGTAGGTGAGGGAATCGACCACCTCGTCGGCCACCGCCAGCACGCGTACCACCAGTTCAGCGTAGTGGCCGATACGGTGGACGGGTGAGCACTTCAGTGAGTGGCGCCGTGACCGCCTTTCTGACCGACCGGCTGGGGGTGCGGCCGCAGAAGGCGTCGGTGACCTTTCTGGGCGTCGAACCGATCGACGTGCTGCGATTTCAGACCGATTCTGGGCTGGTCTACGCCACCTGTGGGTGCGCCCGGCACCCGATGAGCGATCCGGCCGACTTCAATCCGGACCCGGTGCGCGGTCCGCGCGCGGAGATCGTGGTGCGGATGCACGCCGGGCACGCCCTGCCCGGGCTGCACAAACGGCTCGCGACGATCGCCGCGGCGCCTGCGGTGGAGGGGCTGATCCTGGCCGCCGACGCGTTGATCGATCTGGGTGAACCGTTGTGGGACGGGTCGGCGTGCACCGCGCTGATCCTGGAGCCCGATGCGCTCGGTGAGGTGGGCCTGCCCGAGCCGATGGACCCGGTGGCATTGCTGCGCGCCATCCCGATCACCGCCAACGAGGCGGCATGGGTGCGGCTCAAAGGGGTCGATGCGCTGCGCGAGGCGTGGACCGAGGCCGGGATCGATGTGGCGTCGGTGACGCGTTCGGCGGCCACCCTGTAGTTCGCCGTCGCCGGTAGGGGTGCGAAGGGCCGCCGGGCGATGAGCCCTGGAACCAGGCGAGGCGACAATGCGCCTGTTGTGCGCCTATAGCCAGCGGTGGTGACGGAACACCGCGAACAGCCCCACACAGATCACGGTCAGGACGACCAGCAGCGTGACGAACGCCCATGTGTGACCGGTGCCGGGCATGTGTTCGAAGTTCATCCCGAAGATGCCCGCGATCATCGTGGGCACCGCGCCGATCGCGACCCATGCCGAGATCTTGCGCATGTCGGTGTTCTGCTGGATGCCGATCTTCGCGGTGGCGGCGTCGAGCAGTGACGACAGGACCAGGTCGTATTCGGCGATCTGCTCGATCACCATCGCGAGGTGGTCGGCGACATCGCCGAGGTAGCGCCGGATCTCGGTGGGCACGCCCGGCCGGTCGGGCACGGTGAGGGTGGCCAGCGGCATCGACAGCGGCGACACCGCCCGGCGTAGTTCGAGGACTTCTCGTTTGAGCATGTAGACCGGTTCGATCCGGACCCGGCGCGCCGACGGCTCGAACACCGCGTTCTCGATGGCCTCGACGTCGGTGTCCATCTTTTCGGCGACCGCCAGATAGGAGTCGACGACGCGGTCGGCGATGGCGTGCAGCACCGCCATCGGTCCGAGCCGGAGCAGCTCGGGGCGCTTCTCGAGGCGGCGCCGGACTCCGGACAGGTGGGTGTGGTCGCCGTGGCGAACGGTGACCACGAAGTCGGGGCCGGTGAAGATCATGATCTCGCCGGTCTCCACCACCTCGCTGGCGTGGTCGATCGATTCGTGTTCGACGTACTTGACGGTGCGCAGGACCAGGAACCGGACGTCGTCGTAGACCTCCAGTTTGGGCCGCTGGTGGGCGTGTATGGCATCTTCGATGACCAGTTCGTGCAGGCCGAACAGTTCGCCCACGTTCTGCATCTGGGTGGCGTCGGGTTCGTGCAGTCCCAGCCAGACGAAGCCGGTGCCCGTTTCCCGGACCTGATGGAGAGCGTCGGTGTACGAGATGTATCCGGGTGTGCGTGTGCCGTCGACGTACACCGCGCAGTCGACGACGGCCCGCGCCACCGGTACGGGGATCGGAGGCAGCGGTAGTCGCGAGCGGGACAGGCCCGCTCGCAGATGTGGCATCGAGGGCACGGTGACGATCGTAGTGGCCGATGCGTCCGGGCGCTCCCGACTCGCTGACAGCGGGCGAGACGATACGGTGGGTCCGGTGAGCAGGAGAGTGTGGACGGTGTTGTGTCTGATCGTCGTGGTGGCGTCGATGGTGACGGCCTGCGACGATCCCGGCCGGGCGCCGCACCACCGGCTGGTGGTGGGGGCCACGGACACCCCGATGATGCGGGTGGTGGCGAACATCTACACGGGGGCGTTGCGTCGGGGCGGCGCCGATGTATCGGAGACGGTGACGATCGGTGACGACGCGCGGTTGCTGGAGAAGATGTCGGCCGCCGAGGTGGATCTGTTCGGCGCGTTCACCGGAACGCTGCTCACCTCACTCGCACCGCAGGCCACCTCGATGACCGCCGAGGACGTTTTCGTCGAATTGAACCATTCGCTGCCACAAGGGGTGTCGGTGGGTGATCCGACGCTGGTGGTAACCGGTGAGCCGGCGCCGCGAGCGCAGGTCCTGGTACCGGTGTATCGGTCGGCGGCACTCTCGCGCAAGGACATGAAGACCGTCAACAAGGTGGCGGGCGAGTTGACCACCGCCGACCTGGAGGCGCTGGCCGACCGGGCCGCACAGGGCGGTGAGCCAGGAGACCTCGCGGCCGCGTGGCTCACCGAACACGGTCTGTGACCGCCGCTACACCTTGCTGAGTGCAAGTGCGGTGATCCGTGCGGACACACCCTGATACTTCGAAGCGACCACCCGCACCCACAGATCGAGCACCTTGGCGTCGGCACCGATGAGCACGCGCGCCTTGCCCTTGCGGACGCCGTCGAGGATCACCTCGGCCGCCTTGGTCGGCGAGGTGCGGGCCAGGTGCTTGTCGAAGAATTCGGCCGTGGCCTTCTGGTCGTGATCTCCGGAGGTGGTGGAGTTGCGGGCGATGGCGGTCTTGATGCCGCCGGGGTGCACGCATGTCACCTTCACCGGATGCTTGGCGACGATCATCTCCTGGTTCAGCGCCTCGGTGAATCCGCGCACCGCGAACTTGGCCGCGTTGTAGGCGGCCTGCCCCGGCTCGGACAGCAGGCCGAACAACGACGAGACGTTGACGATGGCGCCGTCGCCGGATGCGATCACATGGGGAAGGAAAGCCTTGGTGCCGTTGACGACTCCCCAGAAGTCGACGTCGACGACGCGCTCGATGTCCTTGAACTCGGTGTGCTCGACCTCGCCGTGGTGGGCGATGCCGGCATTGTTGAATACCGCGTTGACGCTGCCGAAGTGGGCGGCGACGGTATCGGCGTAGTCCAGAACCGATTGCCGTTCGGCCACATTCAGTGTTTGGGTGTGCACCTCGGCACCGGCCTCGCGGACCAGGCGCTCGGTGGTGGCCAGACCCGCGGCATCGACATCGGAGATGGCGACCTTGGCGCCCTTGTGGGCGAGTGTGACGGCCAGTTCGCGGCCGATGCCCGAACCCGCGCCGGTGACCACGACTACCTTGTCACGGAAGTTCTTCATGATGTGCTCCTGAAATTGTGTATCTGGTCAGAGCCGCGCTGAGCCCCTGGACGATCTGTCGGATGAGCCTTCAAACCCGATGGCCTCCAGCTGGTTGAGGTGTGATGAGCCTCGAAACCTGGTGGCCTCCAGCTGGTTGAGGTGTGATGAGCCTCGAAACCTGGTGGCCTCCAGCTGGTTGAGCTTTGAAGAGCCGCTAGGCGATGAGCCTCGAAACCCGGCGAGCCGACACACCCCAACCATCGAAGGACCGGCCGCCGTCACGCCGGAACGGCCGCCTTGCGACGTTCGACATCGTAGGCGGCGATGTCGAATTCCTTGGTGATGCGCCGGAAGTTGAAGGTGAATCCCGGCCACAGGGTGGTGATGTTGCCCTTGTTGTCCTTGTACCAGGAGGCGCAGCCACCGTTGACCCACACGCTGTTGCGCAGGTTGTGCTGGATGCCCTCGTTGTACTCGGTCTGGGCGTCGGCTTTCACATCGACGCGGCTGATGCCCTGCTCGCGTACCTGTTTGAGGAAGCTGACGAGGTAGTTCAGCTGCGATTCGATCATGTACACCATCGAGGTGTGGCCCAGGCCCGTCGACGGCCCGATCATCAGCGCCAGGTTGGGGAAGCCGTGGATGAAGGTGCCCTTGTAGCCCTGCATGCCGATCTCGGCCCACACGTCGGCCAGGCTGCGGCCGTCGGCACCGACGATGGCGTCGAACACGGGCGAGTCGGTGACGTGGAAGCCGGTGGCGACCACGATCACGTCCACCTCACGTTCGGTGCCGTCGCTGCTGACCACTCCGCTGCCGGTGATCTTGCTGATCCCGTCGGTGACCAGGTCGACGTTGGTCCGGGCCAGTGCGGGGTACCAGTCGTTGGAGCGCAGGATTCGTTTGCAGCCGATCGCGAACGTCGGGGTCACCTTGGCCTTCAGTTCGGGGTCCTTGATGGCTTTGGAGATGTTGGTGCGGCACACCAGTTCCACCGGCTTGAGGGCTTTGGGGGAGTAGGTGAGGCCGAACGCGGTGATCTCGTTGAGGCCGTATACGGTGGCACGCATCAGCTTCTGGACGCCCGGCACGTGCTTGAACGCCCAGTTCTCGACCGGGTGGTAGGCGCGTTCGGTGCGCGGCACGATCCAGGGCGCGGTGCGCTGGTACACGTCGAGGCGGGCGGCGATCGTGGCCAGTTGGGGTACGAGCTGGATGGCGGAGGCGCCGGTGCCGATGACCGCGACCCGCTTGCCGGTGAAGTCGTAGTCGTTGTCCCAGCGGGCCGAGTGCACGATCTTGCCGCCGAAGCTGTCGATGCCGTCGATGTCGGGCAGGTTGGGCTCGCAGAGGGGGCCGACGCCGCCGACGACGAACTGGGCGCGGATCTGTTCGTTCTTGCCGTCGCGGGTCACATCGATGAGCCAACGGCTCTGGTCCTCGTCCCACTGCGCGCGGGTGACCTCCGAGCTCCAGCGGGTCTTGGCGCCGATGCCATGCTTGTCGGCGACGTCGTTGATGTACCGGTGGATCTCGGGCTGGTGGCCGTAGGAGCGGGTCCAGTTGGGATTGAGCTCGAAGGAGTAGGAGTACAGCTGTGAGGGCACGTCGCAGGCCGCACCGGGGTAGGTGTTGTCGCGCCAGGTGCCGCCGAAGTTCTGTCCGCGGTCGAGGAGGACGAAGTCGTCGAAGCCATTCTGTTTCAGTTTGATGGCTGCGCCGAGTCCGGAAAAGCCTGCGCCGATGATGGCGACCTGAACATCGTTCGTTGTCATGTGGCCCACACTAGGGCGCTATTGACCTTCCGTCAATACCTTATTGAGTATTGGTCAGTAACGGGCTACGGTGGTGAGGTCGCCGACGTCAATTGAGTACGCTTCACCAGGGAAGGCGAAGTGCCGAAAGGCCTCCGTTCCGGTGACATGCGCGCCGTGTGGACCGGTGACATGGTCGGCCCTCCGGGCCGGTCGTGGCCGGGGACGAGGGTGATGTGGAGGAAGAGAGTTCGTGACCAGCACAGCCGACAGGCCGGCCGCATCGTCGGCCAAGCCGCGCCGCACCCGGATGAGCCCGAAGGCCCGGCGTGAGCAGCTCATCGAACTCGGCCTGACCATGACGCGCGAGTGTCCGATCGAAGAGGTGTCCATCGACGCGATCGCCGACGCCGCCGGTGTCTCGCGGGCCCTGCTGTTCCACTACTTCGACTCCAAACAGGACTTCGTGGTAGCCCTCGCCCAGGCACAGGCCGACCAGATGCTCGCCTGCACCGAACCCGACCCCACCCTCGACGACCCGATCGAGATGCTGGAGAAGGCGATGGGTGCGTTCATCGACTACGTCAGCGACAACCGCATCGCCTACATGGCCGTGATCCGCGGTGCGTCCAGCTCCGACCCGGCGATGCGCGCCGTGTTCGACTCCACCCGCGCGGCCATGGCCGAACGAATCTTCACCCACGTCCCCGCCCTCGGCGTCGAGGTCACCCCCATTGTCCGCCTCGCCGTCCACGGCTGGATCGCGTTCGTCGAGGAAACCGCGATCAACTGGTTCACCACCCAGGACATCACCCGTGACGAATTGGTCGCCCTGGTCACCGCAGCCCTGCCCGCTCTCGCCGCCGGTGCCGCCCTCACCGCCACCTGACCGACCGGGCTCCGCCTGAGGTTGCTGTTGAACCCGCAAACCGGGACCACCAGCAACCTCAAGCGAGGGTTGGCTATGGGGAGACCTGCTCGCCGGTCGCAGGCTCAACTTGAATCACCCCGGCGAACCCGGGGTACATCAAAGTCTCCGGACTTTCCGGGGCGGTTCAGTGTGGATCGGCGTCAACACCAACGGGTCCGATTCGCACCTCGTCGCCAGGCTCGACGGCAAGATCAAAGGTGTCCACCGCTGTTCGTTCGGCTGTTGACCCACCGGGTCCGCCATCGCCCGCCCGCAGCGTTCAGAGGGTGGCGAAGGCGCCGGCGAGCACACCGAGGGCGTCGCGAAGCAACTCGTCCGAGATGGACAGCGGGGGCAGGAAACGCAGGACGTTGCCGAAGGTGCCCGCGGTCAGGACGAGCACGCCATTGTCCTGGCAGTGGCGGGCGATGCGGGCCGGTGCGTCACGATGGGGTTCGGTGGTGCCGGGCAGGACCAGTTCGGCGGCGATCATCGCGCCCCGCCCGCGTATCTGACCGATCACGTCGGTGCCCGCGGTGATCTCGCGTAGCTCACGCGTCAGGAGGTCGCCGATGTCGCGGGCCCGTTCGAGCAGGTTGTTCGAGGTGATCTCGTCGAAGACGCCCAGCGCGGCGGCACAGGCCACCGGGTTGCCACTGTAGGTGCCGCCGATCCCGCCGGGATGCGCGGCGTCCATGACATCGGCACGGCCGGTGACCGCGGCCAGCGGCAGCCCACCGGCCAGGCCTTTCGCGGTGACCACCAGGTCGGGAACGATGCCCTCGTGTTCGGACGCGAACCACCTGCCGGTGCGGGCGATACCGGCCTGTACCTCGTCGGCCACCAGCAGGATGCCCCGATCACGGCACAACTGTTCGACGCCGCGCAGGAAACCGTCGGCGGGCACGATGAATCCGCCCTCGCCCTGGATCGGTTCGACCACCACACACGCGATGGCGTCGGCGCCGAGCTGCACGTCGATGAGATCGGCGAGTCGGCCGAGCGCCTCTGCCGCGCAGTTGTCGGGGCCCGACGGCCAGCGGTACGGGTAGGCCATCGGCGCCCGGTACACCTCGGGCGCGAACGGGCCGAAACCATGCTTGTACGGCCGGTCCTTGGCGGTCATCGTCATCGTGAGCAGTGACCGGCCGTGGAAGGCGTGGTCGAACACGATCACGGCGGGGCGACAGGTGGCGGCGCGCGCGTACTTGACCGCGTTCTCGACGGCCTCACTGCCGGTGTTGAACAGGGCGGTCCGCTTCTCGTGATCACCGGGGGTGAGTCGGTTGAGGGTTTCGGCGACCTCGATGTACAGCTCATACGGGGTGGCCAGGAAACAGGTGTGCGTGAACGCCTCGAGTTGATCGGCTGCCCGGGCGACGACGTGGGGAGCGGAGTTGCCGACCGTGGTGACCGCGATGCCGCTGCCGAGGTCGATCATGCAGTTGCCGTCGACATCGACGATCACTCCGCCACCCGCCGCGGCCGCGTAGATGCCCGCGCTGCTCGTGAGCCCTGCGGGCAGGGCGGCGGCCCTGCGGGCGGCAAGTTCCCGCGAGCGCGGTCCCGGAATCTCGGTGACCAGCCGTCGCCGCTGCGGCGCCGCGAACCCCTCGGCAGGGAAACCGGATGCTGACATGGCGACCGCCCTTCATCGACGCCGGTGCTCTCGAGAGTACGAACTCACCGGTCATGGCGCCCACGATTGCGCCGAAGTGGCAGGTACCCGCGGGCCGGTGAAGAAGAGCGGGGACGTCGGGCCGGCGGTAGCGTCGCCGTATGGCCGCCGATGCACCCGTCACGATCTTCGGACCGGATTTCCCGTTCGCCTACGACGACTGGCTGCGCCATCCGGCAGGCCTGGGCACGGTGCCCGATGAAGCGCTCGGCTCGGAGGTCGCGATTGTCGGGGCGGGCATGGCGGGGATGGTCGCGGCCTACGAACTGATGAAGCTCGGCCTGAAACCGGTCGTGTACGAGGCCGAACGGATCGGTGGGCGGCTTCGGTCCGAACCGTTCACCCCCGGTGAGCCGGAGGTCGCCGAACTCGGTGGTATGCGTTTCCCGATTTCGTCGCGGGCATTCTTCCACTACGTCGACATGTTCGGTCTGGGCTACCGTCCCTTTCCCAATCCGCTGACCCCAGCGTCGGGATCCACCGTCATCGACATCGGCGGCCAGACGCTCTATGCCCGCACCATCGACGATCTGCCCGAGATCTACCGGGTGATCTCGCGGGCCTGGGACGCGGCACTGGAACGGGTTGCCGGATTCGGCGACCTTCAGGATGCGATTGTTCGCCGCGACGCGGTGGCGTTGAAGAAGCGCTGGAACAAGCTGGTCCGGGAGTGGGACGACCGTAGCTTCTACGATTTCCTGGCCACCTCCGACGAGTTCGGGTCGCTTACGTACCGGCATCGGGAATTGTTCGGTCAGGTCGGATTCGGCACCGGTGGCTGGGATTCGGATTTCGCCAACTCGATGCTGGAGATCTTGCGGGTGGTGGTCACGGGCTGTGACAGCGACCAGTTCCTGATCGACGGCGGCTGTGAGCAGGTGCCGCGCGGACTGTGGGCGCACGCGCCGGAGACCATTGCGCACTGGCCGGCCGGGACAACTCTGTCGTCGCTGCACCGGGGAGTGCCCAGGGCCGGGGTCGCCAGGATCCGCCGGCTCGGGCCCGACCGGATCGAGGTCACCGACCGGTGGGGCGATGCGCATGTGTTTCCGGCGGTGGTGGCGACCTGTCAGGCGTGGCTGCTCTCGACGGAGATCGACTGCGACGAATCATTGTTCAGCCAGGACATGTGGATGGCGCTGGACCGAACGCGCTACATGCAGTCGTCGAAAACATTCGTCATGGTGGATCGGCCCTTTTGGAAAGACGTAGATCCGGACACCGGGCGCGATCTGATGAGTACGACGTTGACGGACCGGCTCACACGCGGCACATATTTGTTTGACAACGGACCCGATCGGCCCGCCGTGATCTGTCTCACGTACAGCTGGATGTCCGATGCCCTGAAAGTGCTTCCGCATCCGGTGGGACGGCGCGTTGAATTGGCTTTGTCCGCGTTGCGAAAGATCTACCCCGACGTTGACATTGAAAGTCACATTGTGGGAAGGCCATTGACCGTGTCCTGGGAAGATGAGCCGCACTTCCTGGGCGCATTCAAAGGTGCGCTGCCGGGCCACTACCGCTACAATACCCGAATGTATGGTCATTTCCACGATCAGGGGAAATTCCCGGACGCCGAGCGGGGGATATTTCTTGCCGGTGATGATGTATCATTCATGCCTGCGTGGGTGGAGGGGGCTGTACAGACCGGTTTGAATGCCGTGTGGGGAGTTCTTTCACATTTCAGTGGTCGGACGCCGCCGGATAACCCGGGGCCGGGTGACGTGTACTCTCGGCTCGGACCAATAGATATCGGAGACTGATTGCCTTGCCCGAGACGTTGCGCCTGGCCCTGTGGCAGTGCGAGCCGATGCCGCCGGTCGAGTCGCTGCGCGTAGATTACACGGTCGCCGAGAACCTCGAGCGCCTGGAGGCCAAACTGGCCGAGGTCGCCGGGACCGTCGATCTGCTGGTCACCCCGGAGATGTTCATCGGTGGATACAACGTCGGAGCCGATGCCGTACGGCTGCGTGCCGATCCGGCGCTGCGGGACATGACGGTTCCGCCGGTCGACGGGTCGGTCGCCGACGCCGTCTCGCATATGTGCGCCAAGCACGGGATCGCCGTCGTCTACGGATGCGCGGAGATCGCCGATGACGGATCGGTGTACAACGCCGCGCGGCTCGTCGACGCGACCGGCGCCCATGTGGGCAGCCACCACAAGACGCACCTGTTCGGCGACCTCGACCGGGCGATGTTCACCGCGGGCACCGAGCCGGCGCCGGTCATCGAGTTCGGCGGATGGCATGTCGGTCTGCTCATCTGTTACGAGGTCGAGTTCCCGGAGATGGTGCGTTCGCTCGCCGTCCGCGGCGCCGATATCGTCTGCGTGCCCACCGCCAACATGGCCGAGTTCAACGATGTGCAGCGGGTGCTGCTCCCGGCCCGTGCGCTGGAAAACCAGGTCTTCCTCGCCTACGCGAACGGTGTGGGCGTCGAAGGCGATATGACCTATGGCGGCCTGAGCACTATTCTCGGGCCCACCGGCGTGTCCGTCGCCGAGAAGGGCGGCGACCCGGATCTGGTGACCGCCTCCATCACCCGCACCGACATCAAACGCGCCCGCGGCCAGTTCTGCTATCTCGACGATCGCAACCGAGACGTGTACTGACTCCTGCCGCGACCGCCGATCACCGGCGGTGCGAGAGCAGGAACGTGATGACCTTCCGGTCGAGGGCCGGGCCGTTCACCGTGACACCGCCCGGACCTGTCGGATGGTCGGCACCGATCACCGTCGCGGACACCACCTCGCGGCGACCGGCCCCGTACCGCTCGAGCACGGTCGGATACCTGTCCGACGATGTGGCCCTCAGCCGTGAGACCGCCGGGTGCGCACCGCGAATCCCGTTGACGTTCAAGGCGGCACCGATGCTCAGCGTACTCACGAACAGCGGTACGAGGCTGTCCTTGTCGGCCTGGACGACGAACATGGGGATCGGTTTCCCCTGACGGGTGGCGCGGGTCAACGCGCCCGTCGGATCGGCCGCGAACGGGACACTCGCGCTTGTGGCGGCCCCGGCGAACAATTCCGGGTAGAGCGCGACAACGTTCTGCGTCATCGCGCCGCCGGCGGAATGCCCGACCACGTACACGCGCGACGGATCCGCTCTCAGTTCGCGCACCGATCGCCGGACGATGCCGGCGATGATCGAGGTCTCGCCCTGACCACGGATCAGATTGGCCGGATCGAACACCCGCCAGGTGCCGGAGGGATCGACCGACAGCGACTGCATCGCCGCGACCACCGAGTATCCGCGCCGATCGGCCTCGGTGAGCAGGGTGCTCGTGCGGCGCAACTCCCGGGGATCGCCGTTGCGCACCTTGCTCGCGCCGTGCAGCCAGATCATGAGTGGTTGCCCCGGCCGGTGCGCCCGTGGCCGGTACACCTGGAACTCGCGCGAACCCGCGGTCCCGGTGTACCTCTCGGTGGTGATCGTTCCGTTCGCATGCGGTTGCGAGTGCGCGCGATATCCGGAGTCCGCGGACGGTGCCGCAGCCGCTCCGGGCGCGGTCACCGCCAGAACGACGGCCAATGTGGACAATGCCGTGATTCCGAAACGCATATTCCCCCTTGTGGTTATGTGACCTGATCATGATCCCGGCGGTGATGGCCGCCGGTGAACCTCACGTCGTTCGGGCGCCGAGGGCGTCGTTCATCATGGCGGTCACCTCACGGTCGACGGTGACAGGTGCGCCGTCCACGCTCCGGATCGGCGCCGCACCCCGCGTCGACGAACACAACCACAGCGCGTCGGCGGTGGTCAGGTCGGCCGGAAAGAGTTCGGACACCCGCGTCGGCGCGCCCGCGAGTTCGAGAGCGGCGAACAGATCGCCTTGCGTGGTGCCGGGCAGCACCCCCAGCGCCACCGGAATGGTGATGTAGACGCCGTCGATGCGCGCGATCAACGTGGAGTTGGGTCCTTCGAGGACATAGCCGTCGGAACTGACGAAGATCACATCGTGCGCGCCGCGCCGCGCCGCCTCGCGCAGTGCCGCCTTGTTGACGGCGTAGGCGAGTGTCTTGGCGCCCTGCAACAGCCATGGCGAGGTTTCGGTGACATCGTGCCGGTAGCCGCGATCGAGCAGCACCACGTCGATGCCGTCCAGGCGTGCCCCCGCCGGATCGTCGGGTACAAACCCGTATGCGAAACCGGTTGGTATATCCTCTGTTTCGACGCCTCTGGTCATCACAAACTTGACCGCGGCGAACGGGGCGAGCGGGGCCATCTCGGCGGCCGCGACCTCCACCGCCCGCCGCCACAGCGCCCGCTCGGGCGCCGGTAGATCCATCATGGCCGCCGATCGGGCGAACCTGTCCAGATGCGCGTCCATCGCCTGCGCCACGCCCTGATGCACCAGGATGGTTTCGAAGATGCCATCACCACGCGTCACGCCCAGGTCGTCGGTGCGCAGCACGGCGTCGCCGACCTGACGCCGGATGATGGCGGCGTCGGGGTCGGCACCGGCCGGGCGGGACAGGTCGAGCACGTACAGGGTCAGCGGCTGCATACGGTGATCTTTCCGGGTCTGGGACGTTGCGTAAGGCGATGTCAGGCGGCGGTGTCGTCACCGCTGTCGTAGTGGCGGAGCGTGTTGTGTTCTACCCAATGCATGTCGACGTCGTGGCCGATACCCGGATCGGTCGGGACGATGACCACACCGCCGTGGGCGACGACCGGCGGCGTGATGACATCGCGGGCATAGTATTTGTCGGACCCGGACACGTCGGAGGGCAGGGTGAAGCCGGGCAGCGACGAGATGGCGACGTTGGCGGCGCGGCCCACCCCGAACTCGTGCATCCCGCCGCACCACACCGGGATTCCGGCCTCCACGGCGACGTCGTGGGCGGCCCGGGCCGCCGACAGTCCACCCATCCGCGACACCTTGATGTTGAGTACCCGGCCGGCGCCCAGTGCGAGCATCGTATGCAGGTCGTGGACGTCCACCACCGACTCATCCAGGCACACCGGGGTGTCGATCCGGCGCTGCAGTTGTGCGTGGGCGAGGAAATCCCTTGGTGCGTAGGGTTGTTCGATCATGGTCAGACCGGCCTCGTCGAGGGTGATGAACACCTTCGACGACGCGTCGTCGTCCGGGTAGGCGCCGTTGGCGTCCACGTGCAGGTCGAGGCCGGGATAGGCCCGGCGCACCGCGGCGACGGGTTCGACATCCCAGCCGGGGGCGATCTTCAGTTTCACCCGCCGATACCCCGCATCCACCTGGCGTTGCACCTGGGTGAGCAGGTCGTCGATGGTCGGTTCGATGCCCAGTGACACCCCGGCCACCACCTCGCTCCGGGTCCCGCCGAGCGCCGCCGCCAGCGGTACGCCCTGGATGCGCGTGTAAAGATCCCATGCGGCGCAAGAGAATCCGGACTTCGCGAATTCGTGTCCGCGGATCTTCGACCAGGATTGCTCAAAGTCGGCCGGAGTGTCCCAGTCGGTGTCGAGGGCGCGGGGGACCAGGTGGTCGATCGCGATGTCGAAGGCGGTGAAGGTGGTTTCCGAACAATAGAACGGATCCGCGGGGGAGGCGATCTCGCCCCAGCCGGTGCGGCCGTCGGCATCGGTGGCCGCGACGAGCAGATGGGTGAGGCCGGACTTGCGGTGTGAACTTGTCTGGAAGCTGTGCGCCAGGTGCAGGCGCACCTCGAAGATGCGCAGACGGTCGAGCCTCATGGGTGGGCTCCGTCTTCCGCCACACCGGGGTGTGTCGTGTCGCCGTCCGGTGTGTGGGGGCCCGGTGTGCGGGAGTCTGGGGCGAGGGGCTGGTACAGGTCGAGGGCGGTGGCGAGTTCGTCCCGGATGGTGAGTCGTCGGCGGGCACCTTTGGCGCTGGCGGTGGTCAAGGTACTGAGCAGATGGCAGACCGCGGCCATCGCGGTGGGGGAGTCGGCGTAGGAGGCGCTGTCGGTGCGGACCCGGATCGTCGCGTCGGCCAGCGGTGCCAGGGGCGCTTCGTCGCTGTCGGTGACCAGCACCAGTTTGCCGCCCGCCGCGCGGAAGAGCTCGCCGAGTTTGGTGGTTTCGCGGCGGTAGCGGCGCAGCGAGAACGCGATCAGCAGATCCTTGTCGCGTACGTCGGTGAGCACCGTCAACGGGGTCAGCGCGTGGCCGTCGATGAGGAACACGTTGGACAGCGTGGCCGACAGATCAGCGCTGAGCAGGCCCGCGTACATCGCGGACTTCCCCTCGCCGGTGATGTACCGGCGCCGGGCACCCAGGATGACCGCGGCCGCCTGGGGCAATGCGCCGCTGGCCGTGAGATCATTGAAAGTCATTGCCAGGGAGCGTGTCTCTGCCTGCATCACGCGACTCTGCACCTGTTCGGCGGAGGAGTTGGTGCGCAGCCGCTCGCCGTAGCGCTCACCGGGCGTGGACAGGCTCGGATTCTGTGTGCGGTCCTCGGTCATGGCGCCCGGACCGCCGGGTACGCCGCGGTGCCGGTGGCCGCCCCCGGAACCGGCCCGGCCGGGCCGGTCGCCGACTGTGTGCGATGACATGACACCAGTATCGGCCCGTCCTTGACCACCGCCCGTATCGCGGCAAGGGTCCGCGTGTTGGCCGGTGTGTCGGGGCGGTCGTCGGACGTCTCGGGCAGAGCGAGCCACCGGCCGCCGTATCCGGCGGGAATCCCCACTGCCGTGACCGGTCGCCCCTGGTCCGCTGAATCGAGTCCGGCGAATCCGTACGCGACTCCGACGCGCCGGTCGGAGTCGGTGTAGGCCCCGATCGTCGAGCCCCCGTTGCGGGTGAGCGCCGACAGCGGGTTGGGGTTGAGCGCGAACTCGGGCCGGTCGTAGCCGAAGACCCGCCGGTACAACTCGTCGGCCGCCTGGAATTGATCGAAGCGGTCACGGGTGCGCACCTGGGTGTGCGTGTCGGGAGGGGGCACGGGACGATCTTTCGCGAATCGGCGGTGCCGGGGCGTCGTGGCGGGCGCGATGCCGGGGGTGCGCCGTGGCCGGGCTGGTGGACGGCGGATCTTGTTGAGAAACGTAATATTAAGAATATCTTGCCATTTCACCTGATACAAGGCCAAGATAGGACACGTAAGTGTCGCCAACAGCTCGGGGGTGGCTTCGTGGGTACCTCGACCGACGGCATCGATGTGCGCACCTTCGAGGATATGACCGATCTGGAGCGGCTGCACGCGCTTGTGCGACTGGAAACCCCGTCACTCGACGCGGCGGCGGCCTCGCAGATCATCGAGATGCTCGCCGGCTGGTGGCGCGCGGTCGGTGCCGACGTCCGGATCGTCGCCGGCGGGTCGGGGCCGCACCTGGTGGCCGAACTGCCGGGCATTGGCGATCCGGTGCTCCTGGTGGGGCACTGCGACACCGTATGGCCGCACGGAACGCTCACCGGTGATGTGCCGTGGTCCGTCGACGGCGACATCGTCCGCGGTCCCGGGGTCTACGACATGAAGAGCGGCCTCGTGGTGATGCTCTCCGCCGCGCAGCGGCTGCGTGGGCGTGCGCACCGGGCCGTCCGGGTGGTCGTGGTGTGCGACGAGGAGGTCGGTTCACCCGACTCGCGGCCGCTGATCGGTGAATGCGTCCAGGGCGTGTCGGCGGTCATCGGGTTCGAATCGCCTCACCCCGACGGCGCGCTCAAGGTCGGGCGGCGGGGAAGCACCCGCGTGCGCCTGGCGGTCACCGGCAAGGCCTCGCACGCGGCGCTCGACCCGGCGGGCGGGATATCGGCCGTCGACGAACTCGTCGACCAGCTGATGGCGGTCCGTGACCTGGTCACCGACCCGACACTGCCCACAGAGGTGCTGTGCAACATCGGAACCGTCAACGGTGGCGGGGCCGCCAACGTGGTACCCGCGCACGCCGAAGCGGAGATCGGACTCAGATTCATCGACCGAGAGTCCGAAACCCGTGTGCTCGACGGGTTCGCGGCGTTGCGGCCGATCCGAACCGGCGCGGGCCTGGATGTCGAAGTCCTCAGTCAGCGGCCGTCGTGGCCTGCCTCGACGGCAGACACCGGGTGGCTCGGCACGATCGCCGACGTCGCCCGTGGCATCGGGCAGAGCGTCACCGGGCGGCCTGCCGCGGGTGCCGGGGACACCAATCTGACCGGCGGTCTGGGAATCCCCACGGTCGACGGGTTCGGTCCGTCGGGAGGTGGGGCGCACGCCGTCACCGAACACGCCTCACTGGCATCGCTGGGCTCGCGCGTCGATCTGCTCGAGGCGGTCCTCACGCGGGTGTGACGCCGAGGTGACCCCGCCCGGGCATGCTGTACCGCCGGCCGAGATGCCGGCAGGGCCCACCCCGAGGGGTGGGCCCTGCCGGTCAGAGCGTGATCGTCACTCGCCGAACGCGGTGTCGATGATCTCCTTCTGCTCCACGGCGTGAACCTTGCTCGAACCCGACGACGGTGCCGACATCGCGCGACGCGACGCCCGGCGCAGCCCCCTGAGCAGATCCGGCAGCACCTCAGGCAGCCACAGGCCCAGGAACGGCCACGGACCTTGGTTGGCCGGCTCCTCCTGCACCCACACGAAATCGGTGGCATTCGGGTACTGCTCGATGGTTTTGCGCAGCCTGCGGTGCGGAACCGGGTACAACTGCTCGATCCGGACGATCGCGATGTCGTCGCGGCCGTCCTGCTCGCGGCGTTCATCGAGCTCGTAGTACAACTTGCCGCTGACCAGCAGGATCCGCTTGACTTTACTGTGGTCGGCGCCGCCGGTGGCGAACTTCGGATCGTCGAGCACCGAGCGGAACTTGTCCTCGGTGAAATCGGTGATCTGGCTCACGGCGTGCTTGTTGCGCAGCATCGACTTGGGGGTGAACACGATCAGCGGGCGGCGGATGCCGTCGTGCACGTGCCGTCGCAGCAGATGGAAATAGCTGGCCGGGGTCGACGGCAGCGCGACCGTCATCGAACCCTCGGCGCACAATTGCAGGAACCGTTCGATACGGCCCGAAGTGTGGTCGGGACCTTGCCCCTCGTGACCGTGCGGCAGCAGCAGTACGACATCGGAGAGCTGACCCCACTTGGCCTCACCCGAGGAGATGAACTCGTCGATGATCGACTGGGCGCCGTTGACGAAGTCGCCGAACTGCCCTTCCCACAGCACCAGGGTGTCGGGGTTGCCCACCGAATACCCGTACTCGAAGCCCAACACCGCGAACTCCGAGAGCGGCGAGTCGTACACCTGGAACCGGCCCGGCTGGTCGGGTGAGAGGTGGTTGAGCGGGGTGTACTCGGAACCGTTGGTGCGGTCGATGAGCACGGAGTGGCGCTGCGTGAACGTGCCGCGCCGCGAGTCCTGGCCCGACAGACGCACATCGGTGCCCTCGAGTACCAGCGAGCCGAACGCCAGCAACTCGGCGAACGCCCAGTCGACGTGGCCCTCGCGGGACATCTCGTGGCGGCGCTTGAGCACCGGCTTGACCCGCTGATGCGGATGGAAGTCCTCGGGCACCTCGAAGAAGGCGTCGCCGATCCGCTCGAGCACCGACTTGTCGACGGCGGTCTCGACCTTCAGCGCCAGCGTCTGATCGGACTCCACCGACGGGCTCGGCTCGGGGACGTACCGTTCGAGTTCCTTGACCTCGTTGAACACCCGCTCGAGCTGGCCCTGGTAGTCGCGCAGCGCGTCCTCGGCCTCCTTGGTGGAGATGTCACCACGGCCGATCAGGGCTTCGGTGTAGCTCTTGCGGACACCGCGTTTGGTGTCGATCACGTCGTACATCGCCGGCTGCGTCATCGACGGGTCGTCGCCCTCGTTGTGGCCGCGGCGGCGGAAGCACACCAGGTCGATGACGACGTCCTTGTGGAACGCCTCGCGGTAGTCCACGGCCAGTTTGGCCGCCCACACACACGCCTCCGGATCGTCGCCGTTGACATGGAAGATCGGCGAGCCGATCACCTTGGCGATGTCGGTGCAGTACTCGGTGGACCGTGAATGCTCGGGTGCGGTGGTGAAACCGACCTGGTTGTTCACGACGATATGGATGGTGCCGCCGGTGCGGTAACCGGGCAGCATCGCCAGGTTGAGCGTTTCGGCGACCACACCCTGGCCGGCGAACGCGGCATCGCCGTGCAGCATGAGCGGCAGGATCGCGAACTGTTCGGACTCGTCGAGCTGATCCTGCTTGGACCGGACCAGTCCCTCCAGCACCGGGTCGACCGCTTCGAGGTGGCTCGGGTTGGCGGTGAGGGAGACGGCGATCTCGTTGTCACCGAACATCTGGTAGTACTTGCCCTCGGCGCCGAGGTGGTACTTCACGTCACCCGAACCGTGTGCCTGAGCGGGATTCAGGTTGCCCTCGAACTCGCCGAAGATCTTCGAGTACGGCTTGCCGACGATGTTGGCGAGCACGTTCAGACGGCCGCGGTGCGGCATGCCGATGACCACTTCGCGCAGGTTGTGGTCGGCGCAGCGGTCGATCACCGCATCCATCGTCGGGATCGTCGCCTCGGCGCCCTCCAGCGAGAACCGCTTCTGCCCGACGTACTTGGTCTGCAGGAACGTCTCAAAGGCCTCGGCCGCGTTCAGCTTGGACAGAATGTACTTCTGCTCGGCCACCGGCGGCTTGACGTGCTTGATCTCGACCCGGTCCTCGAGCCAGCGCTGCTGCTCGGGCTCCAGGATGTGTGTGTACTCGATACCGACGTGACGGCAGTACGCATCGCGCAGCACCGACAGTACATCGCGCAGCTTCATCCGCTCTTCGCCGTGGAAGCCGCCGACCTTGAACTCGCGGTCGAGGTCCCACAGGGTCAGGCCGTAGGTGAGCACGTCCAGGTCGGGGTGCGCGGCCCGCGCGTCGCTGTTCATCATCAGCGGATCGGTGTCGGCCATCAGGTGACCACGGCTGCGGTAGGCGGCGATCAGCTCGAGCACACGGGTGCTCTTGTCGACCAGGCCCGCGGGGATGTCGCGGCGCCAGCGGATCGGTTCGTAGGGGATCTTGAACGCGGTGAAGATCTCGTCGAAGAAGCCGTCGTCGAGCAGCAGCGTGTGCACGCGGCGCAGGAAGTCGCCCGACTCGGCACCCTGGATGATCCGGTGATCGTAGGTGGAGGTCAGGGTGATCAGCTTGCCGACGCCCAGATCGGCGATCTGCTCGTCGCTGGCGCCCTGGAACTCGGCCGGGTACTCCATCGCACCCGCTCCGATGATGGCTCCCTGACCCTTCATCAGGCGGGGCACCGAGTGCACGGTTCCGATGGTGCCCGGGTTGGTCAGCGAGATGGTCACGCCGGCGAAATCGGCGGCGGCCAGCTTGCCTTCGCGGGCACGGCGCACGATGTCCTCGTAGGCGGCGTGGAACTCGCCGAAGTTCATCGTCTCGCAGCCCTTGATGGCGGCCACCACGAGTGTGCGGTTGCCGTCTTTGCCGACGAGGTCGATCGCCAGGCCCAGGTTGGTGTGCGCGGGGGTGATGACGTTCGGCTTCCCGTCGACCTCGGCGAAATGCCGGTTCATGTTCGGGAAGTCCTTGATGGCCTGGACGATCGCGTAACCCAGGATGTGGGTGAAGCTGATCTTGCCGCCACGGGTGCGCGAGAGGTGGTTGTTGACGACGACGCGGTTGTCGATCATCAGCTTGGCCGGGATGGCCCGGACGCTGGTCGCCGTGGGGATCTCCAGCGACAGGTTCATGTTCTTGACGATCGCCGCCGCCGGACCGCGCAGCACCTTGTTCTCGTCGGCCGCCGGCGGGGTGGCCGGGGCCTTGCCGCCGACCGCGGTGGTCGATGTCGACGAGCCGCCCCGGCCGGCGGTACCACGACCGGCCGCCGCCTTGGTGGCCGCGGCCTCCCTGACGGGGGCGGGTTTACGCGGCGTCTGCGGTCGCGTCGGAACGGTGTCGAGCGTGACCTGATTGGTCGGCCGCGGGGCTGCCGTCCTGGCCGGGGCCGCGGGCTTGGCCGGCGCAGCGGGCGTGGGCTGTGCCGGGGCAGCAGTCCGTGCGGGGGCCGCGCCACCGTTGCTTGAGGCTTGCCCGGACGCGGCCGAACCGGGCGACTCGGGCTTGTAGGTCTTCAGGACATCGTGCCAACTGGGGTCGACAGAGGTCGGATCCTTGATGAATTGCTGGTACATCTCCTCGACCAGCCAGGTGTTCTGTCCGAAATCCGAAACCGAACTGCTCACTGCGCTTTCTCGCCTCAATTCCCTCTGGTATCGGGTCGCCTGATCACGTCCTAGGTCCCTTGTGGAGACAGTCGGCGTGGATCAACCCTCGATGGTACGCCGTCCACGGCAGGCTGCAGTGCTCGGACCTCACAGCACTATCGGTGCATCACATGAAGCACTGTGGCAGGTCCATATGACGAAAATCTCATACCGGTGCCGTGCGGTCCGACTCCCAGAGCCGCCGGTACATCCCGCCCCCTGCGAGTAGATCCTCGTGGGTGCCGTACTCCACCACCCGGCCGGCGTCGACGACGGCGATCCGGTCGGCGCGTGCGGCGGTGGCCAGGCGGTGGGCCACGATCACCGACGTGCGCCGGGAGGTGACGGCGGCACTTGCCGCGAGCACCAGCGACTCGGTTTCCTGATCGAGGTTGGCCGTCGCCTCGTCGAGCAGCAGCAGGTCCGGTCGCACCAATTCGGCGCGGGCAAGGGCGACCAGCTGCCGCTGTCCCGACGACAACGCTCTGCCCCGCTCGCCGACCTGCTGGTTCATCCCGTCGGGCAACCGGGCGATCACGCCGAGCGCCCCCACCGACCGTGCGGCAGCGGTGATCGCCGCACGGTCGGCATCGGGCCGTCCGTAGGTGATGTTCTCGGCGACGGTGCCGGCGAACAGATGCGATTCCTGCGGCACCACGCCGAGCCGGTGCCGGTATCCGTCCAGCGTGAGGTCGCGGATGTCGGTGCCGCCGACCCGGATGGCGCCGGAAGTGGGGTCGTAGAAGCGGGCGAGCAGCTTGACGATCGTCGACTTCCCGGCGCCGGTCCGGCCGACCAGCGCCAGTGACGTGCCCGCCGGAATACTCAGCCGCACCCCCGCGAGCGCGAAGCGTTCACTCCGGCCGTAACGGAAACCCACGTCGTCGAAGCACACGTCGCCGTCCAGCGGTCCGGGCTCCCGGGCGTCCGGGTTGTGCGGGATCGACGACCCGGTGGCGAGCAGGTCGGCGATGCGGTGCAGCCCGACCGCGGCCTGCTGGTAGCCGTCGAACACCTGCGACAACTGCTGTACGGGCCCGAACAGCATCGACAGGTACAGCACGAACGCCACCAGCGTGCCCGCCGACAGCCTCCCGTCGGCGATCTGATGCGCGCCGAAGGCAACCGCGGCGGCGGCGGCGATGTCGGCGGTGAACGTGATGAACGGGAAATACACAGAGATGGCGCGTTGCGATGTCATCCGGGCGTCGACCCAGGCCGCGGTCCGCGCGGCGAAGCGGGCCCGGGCGGCGGGAACACCCCGATAGGCCTGCGTGGTCTTGATGCCGGCGATGTTCTCCTGGAAGTCGGCGTTGACGGCGCTCACCAGTTCTCGCGCCCGCGTGTAGGCGCGCGAGGATATCCGCCGGAAGACGATGGTTGCCGCGATCAGCAGCGGAACCAACGGCAGCATCGCCGCACCGAGCGTGGGGTCGGTGAGTACCAGTGCGGCGCCCACCCCGCACAGGGTCAGCACGGCCACCACCGCAGAGGGTAGCCCGGTCTGCAGGAACGTCGAAAGAGCGTCGATGTCGGTGGTCATCCGCGTCATGATGCGCCCGGACAACTCGCGCTCGTAGTAGTCCAGGCCGAGTCGCTGGATATGGGTGTAGCTGCGGATTCGCAGGCCGTACAGGATACGTTCCCCGGCCCGGGTGGACGCGATGACGGTGAGCCGCGCGGCCGCCCAGGCCAGGCACACCGCCGGCACACCGACCAGCACTACCCGCCACACCGTCGCGTAGCCGGAACCGTCGAGCACCATGCGGGCCAGCGACGGGAACACCAGCCCGGCGGCCGTCTCGACACCGATCCCCAGCACGGTCAGTGCTATCAGCGTCCGCACACCGCCGAGCAGGCCGGCCAGGGTGAACGGCTCGGTGTCGGCGCGGGCGGCGGCGAGGTCGATGCGGGGTTCCTCCGTCGCCGGTGGGAGGGCCGCGACGGCGGCGGCCAGGGCCGGGGTCTCGGGCATCGATCCCAGCGCGCCGGACCTGCCGGCGCCGGTGTCGGCGGCCCGGGAGGTGCGGTTGCGGCGGTGAGTGGACTCGGGGACCGGCGGCCACAGCACGTCATAGGCCGGTTCGGGAGCGGGCGCGAGTACCGGAGCGGGGTCCGCACCGGCACTCATCAGTGCGCGGAACCGTGCGCTGCGCCCGTCCAGTTCGGCGACCGTCCCGATATCGGTGATCCGGCCGTCGTCCAGCACCACCACCCGGTCGGCGAGCGCGAGTGTCGAACGACGATGCGCCAGCACCAGCATCGTGGTGGGAGTCCCGGGCCCCGGTGCCCGCAGCTCACGCAGAATCGCCTGTTCGGTGACGGCGTCGACCGCCGACGTGGCGTCGTCGAGCACCAGGATGCGGGGCCGGGCGAACATGGCCCGGGCCAACGCGATGCGCTGTCGCTGACCACCGGACAGGGTCAGCCCGCGTTCACCGACGACAGTGTCGAAACCGTGGGGCAACTCGTCGATGAACTCGGTCGCGAAGGCCCGGTCGGCGGCGGCGCGGATATCGGCCTCCGCCGCGTCGGGCACACCGACGGCGATGTTCGCGGCGATGGTGTCGGAGAACAGGAACGGGTCGTCGAAGGCCACCGACACCGCCGAGTGCAGTGCGTCGGCGGCCAGATCGCCTACATCCACGTAGTGCTCACCCGCGCCGACGGCCACCGAACCGGCCACCGGTCGGTGGTACCGGCACACGATGTCGGCCAGGGTGGATTTGCCCGATCCGGGCGGACCGACGACCGCCACACATTCCCCGGGAGCGATGTCCAGGGTGATCTCCTCGAGCACGGTTCGCCCGCCCAGTTCCACCCGGACCGAGGACAGCCGCAGTCCCAGCGGTCCGCCGGGGGCGGGTGCGTCGGAGGCCAGCGCGGGGTCGGGCGGATGATCGGCCACCTCGTAGACACGGTCGACCGCGGCCCGGGCCAGTTGCGCCGTCACGAGCAGCCCGGTGACCATGCGCGCGAGTGCGGTCATCGATGCCACATAGGTGGCAAACGCCAGGAAGGTTCCCGCGGTGATCGAACCGTGCAGGGTCAGATACCCGCCGACCGCGATCACCAGCACCGTGCCGAGCTGCGGGATCGCCGACAGGGTCGGGGCCAGGATCGCGTTGATGCGCGCCGCCCGCAGCCGGAGCCGATACAGGCGTCCGGCCAGATCCACCAGTGTGTCGACGGCGCGTTCTTCCTGCCCGAAACCCTTCACCACCCGCACCCCGGTGACGGTCTCCTCGACATGGCCGGCGACGTCGGCGGCGGCCTGCTGCGCCGACCAGGTGGCGGCGAACATGCGTCGGCGCACCCGGACCACCACCACGGCCACCAGCGGCACCGTCACCAGCGCGACACCGGTCAGCAGTGGTGAGAGGTACATCATGATCGCGATCGCGGCGATCAGCTGAACCGCCGAGCCCAGGGCCAGCGGCACCTGCGCGAGCAGGCCCTGGATGATCTGCAGGTCCGAGATCGACCGGGACACGATCTGTCCGGTCCGGATATGGCCCTGGGCCGCTCCGTCGAGCCGCAGGAGAGTGTCGAATAGCTTGAGCCGCAACGTGTTCTGCACGACGATTGACAACCGGCCCGCCGTCATCCGGCGGGCGAACTGGCATCCGAATCTGATCACCGCGGCCGCGACCAGTGCCGTCACGATCACCGTGAGGCCCGGGCCACCGTGGCCGACGCCGGTCGCGTCGTCGATCGCGGCCTTGGCCAGCAGCGGTGCCGCCAGGTCGACGGACACCGCGGTCAGCGTCGCCAGGCAGGTGAGCACCACCAGATGCCTGTGCTCCAGGCATTGGGCCGTGAGTCGCCGGACCCAGCCGGGTTCGGTCCTGCTCACCCTCGGCCCGCGCGGCGGCGACTCCCGTCATTGCGCACGGCCACACCGGTGTCGGGTCCGCCGCCGTCGACGACGGAACCGTCGATGACCGGCCACTGCCGCGGGGGCGGACCGAACGCGGCCCGGGAATTCGCGATGATCTTCTTGCCGAGCGCACGGTTGCCCACGCCGCCGATCAGTGCGCCGATTCCGGCCGGCAGCAGCTTGCCGAAGATCAGCGGTGCCCGCTTGATGGCGTACTTGCGGGCGAGTTTGGTGGCGAGTTTGTGGTTGAGTTTGCCGATCCGGCTGTCGGGGGTGGTGCTCTGGTTGAGTCTGCGCAGGGTTCCGCTGCGCGAACCCACCACCTTGCTCACCGCGAGCACGCCCTCTTCGCCGAGGGCCACGGCCATCACCAGAGCGGTGCGCCGTTGGTTGTCGTGCACCGGAATGCCGTGCACCTCGGCGACGGCCAGGGCCAGCAGCGCCGCAGCCTCGATGAACAGCGCGGTCTCTCCGGTCGCCGCGCCGAGCGCGGCCGCGGTCCCCACACCGGGTACCGCGGCGGCGGCACCGACCGCGCTGCCGGCGCCGGTGACCGCCCGCAGGTAGTGCTTCTCGAGCCGTTCGATGATCTGCTGAGGGGTCTCGTCGGGATGACGGCGGCGGATTCCGTCGACGTATTTCTTGACCTGCGGGGCCTGCAGACGTTGCGCCTTGTCGAGGACCCGGCTGACCGCCCGGAGCGTGAAGGCGGACGGTCGACCGTCGCGCACGTCGGCACCGCTCTCCGGTGTCACCATGACGTTTCCGTTGCGTGTGCGGATCCTGCTCATGCGGTGGGTACCCAATTCTCTGCGGGGATGTGCTCGGTGGGTGCCGGCGGGGGCGGTGGGGTGCCGTCGCCGAAGGGACGGCCGCCGAGTTGTTCCCGATGGTGCGGGGTCAGCCAGTGTGACAGATCGGGGCCCTTGGGCACGATGCCGGTGGGGTTGACGTCGCGGTGGACGACGTAATAGTGCCGTTTGATCTGGGTGAAGTCGACGGTGTCGCCGAATCCGGGGGTCTGGAACAGGTCGCGGGCGTACGCCCACAGGACAGGCATCGCGCTCAGCGTCGACCGGTTGCATTTGAAATGGCCGTGGTAGACGGGATCGAAGCGGGCCAGGGTGGTGAACAGCCGCACATCGGCCTCGGTGATGGTGTCGCCGACCAGGTAGCGCCGGTGTGACAGGCGTTCGGACAACTCGTCGAGTTTCGTGAACAGCCGGTCGTAGGCGGCGTCGTAGGAGTCCTGGTCCCCGGCGAAACCGCAGCGGTAGACGCCGTTGTTGACCTCGGTGTACACGCCCCGATTGACCGCGTCGATCTCCTCGCGCAGCGCGTCCGGATACAACTCGGGGGCGCCGTCTCGGTGGAAGGCCGTCCATTCCAGCGAGAAGTCGATGGTCATCTGCGCGAAGTCGTTGGTGACCACCGCACCCGACGGGACGTCGACGATCGCCGGGACGGTGATCCCTTTGGGGTAGCCCGGGAAGCGGCGCTCGTAGGCGTCCTTGATCCGGGGGATGCCCAGGACCGGATCGAGACCACCCGGGTCGAGGTCGAAGGTCCACGAATCGGCGTCGTGGGTGGGGCCGCACAGGCCCAGGGACAGGGCGTCTTCCAGACCCAGGAGTCTGCGCACGATGAGGGTCCGATTGGCCCACGGGCAGGCGCGCGCGGCCACCAGCCGGTAGCGGCCGGCCTGCACCGGGTAGCCGTCGCGGCCGTCGGCGGTGATCCGCGTCTCGATGTACTTGGTGTCGCGGACGAATTCCTGGCCGTCGGTCACGTATTGACCCTGTGTGGCCGCACCCGGTCCGGTGTTGTCGGCGGCTGTGTTCGGGGACATGTTCACCAGAGTAGTGATCCGGTGCGGTGGCCGCGGCGATCCCGCGGCGGGACGGGTGATCAATTCCTCTGCCCGGTATGTCGTGAATCTCCCGGTTGACCTGATAAGCCGATTGGTCGCGGGGTCCGGGGACCATTAGCGTCGATGACGCGGGGTCCGGGGACCATTAGCGTCGATGACGCGGGGTCCCGCGGAGCTTTCCTTCTACCGGAAGTACCTGAAGTCCTATGACAACCAATTCGCCCGGTGCTCGGGCCGCGATCACCACCCGCCCGTGGGTTGCGCTGATGGCACTCTGCGTGGGCTTCTTCATGATCCTGGTGGACATGACGATCGTGGCCGTCGCGCAGCCGCAGATCATGGAGTCCCTCGGGACCGATGTCAACGGTGTGGTGTGGGTGACCAGCGCGTACCTGCTGACCTACGCGGTGCCGCTGCTGGTGACCGGACGACTCGGGGACAAGTTCGGCCCGAAGCGGATCTATCAGGTGGGTCTGCTGGTGTTCACCGTCGCCAGCCTGTGGTGTGGGCTGTCCGGATCGATCGGCGAACTGATCGCCGCCCGCAGCCTGCAGGGCCTCGGCGCCGCGCTGATCACCCCGCAGACGATGGCGCTGATCACCCGGATCTTCCCGCCGGAGAAGCGTGGCGCGGCGATGGGTGTGTGGGGGACCGTGGCCGGTGTCGCGACCCTGGTCGGTCCGCTGCTCGGCGGCGTGCTCACCGACGGTCTGGGCTGGGAATGGATCTTCTTCGTCAACCTGCCGGTCGGGGCCATCGGTCTGGTACTCGCGGCGACGCTCGTGCCGACGGTCGACACGCACGACCACAAGTTCGACCTGATAGGTGTGGCGCTCTCGGCGATCGGCCTGTTCGCGCTGGTCTTCGGTATTCAGGAGGGCGAGAAGAACAACTGGGGCTGGTGGATCTGGTCGCTGATCCTCGGTGGCGTGCTGGTGCTGGCGCTGTTCGTGTACTGGCAGTCGAAGATCCGTACCGAACCGCTGGTGCCGCTCGAACTGTTCCGGGACCGCAACTTCACGCTGTCCAACCTGGGTATTGCCTCGATGGGGTTCGCGATCTCCGGTCTGATGATCCCCACCATGTTCTTCCTGCAGCTCGTCGGCGGGATGTCGCCGACCCAGTCCGCGGCGATGATGGTGCCGCAGGCGGTCATCACCGGCATCCTGGCACCGATTGTGGGACAGGTCCTGGACCGGGTCGATCCGCGGCTGATCATCTGCACCGGACTCGGACTGGCCGCGATCTCGGTGGGCTGGCTGGGTGTGGTCGTCCGGCCGGAATCCCCGGTGTGGCTGATTCTCATCCCGATGTCCCTGATGGGTGTCGCCTCGGCCGGAATCTGGGCCCCGCTGGCGGCCACCGCGACCCGGAACCTGCCCTGGCATCAGGCGGGCGCGGGCGCGGGCGTGTACAACACCACCCGCATGATCGGATCGGTGCTCGGCGCGGCGATGGTGGGCGCCCTGATGCAGACGCGGTTGTCGGCCGAGTTGCCCGCCGACATCGACGTCGACAGCGCACAGGGCACGGTCGAGCAATTGCCGGAGTTCCTGCGCGAGGGCTTCGCGACGGCGATGGGACAGTCGATCTACCTCCCGGCGGTCGTACTGGTGATGGGTGTCGCGGCCACTCTGTTCCTGCGGCGGCCCGCCTCCGCGCATCCCGGCGGCGGTGCCGCGCCGGTGGGCGAGGAGAGCGCGGAGGAGGTGCACTGACCCACGCGCGGGTGCTCCGACCGCGCCGCATGCGGGGATTGTCGTACGCGGCTCATAGAATCGCCCCTGTACCCTTGCACAGCCGCGAGCGAGAGGAGGGGCGTCGACGATGACGGCGTCGCTGTTCGACCTGCCCGAGTTCGAGCCGCTCCCCGGCATGGAGTCACTTGGCCCGGCCCGGCCCGCACCGGTGACGCGGCTGGTCTCCGAGCCCGAACCCGAGGTCGAACCCGGGGCCCGGCCCGCGGCCGAGGCCGTCGAGCGGACGCCTGCGCCCCCGGACGACGGGCGGTCGACGGCACACTCGGTGACGTTCGTGCACACCGCGGACTGGCAGATCGGCATGACGCGGCACTATCTCGACGCCGAGGCCGCCCACTCCTACGCCGCGGCCCGGCGTGAGGCGATCACCCGGATCGGTGCGGTCGCCCGCGAGACCGGTGCCGAGTTCATCGTCGTCAGCGGCGACGTCTTCGAGGATCACCGGGTGGCGGACAGGACTATCCGCCAGACCATGGACGTGCTGGCCGCGTGCGGTGTGCCGGTGTATTTGTTGCCCGGCAACCACGACACCGCCGACCCGGCGAGCGTGTACCGGTCCCGCGCCTTCGTCGACGCCTGCCCTGCCAATGTGACCGTGCTGTCGGCCGACGGGGTGGTGCGGGTGCGCGAGGGCATCGAGCTGGTGCCGGCGCCCTGGGCGCACAAGCATCCGCTCACCGACCTGGTCAACAAGCAGATCGAGCGTGCGGGCGGCAACGAGCACGGCGTGATCCGCATCGTCGTCGGGCATGGCGGCGTCGACACGATCGTGCCCGGTGACGATCCCGCGCTGATCTCGGTCGATGCCCTGGAGCGGGCCGTCGAGTCCGGCCTGGTCGACTATGTGGCGCTCGGTGACCGGCATTCGGTCACCGACGTGGGTGGCGGCGGGCGCATCTGGTACTCGGGCGCCCACGAGGTCACCAACTTCGACCACATCGAGGCCGAGCCTGGCCACGTGCTGGCGGTGACGCTGCGCCGCGCGGGCGATCGGCGCGATATCGAGGTCACCCCGCATCGGGTGGGCGAGTGGAGTTTTCGCAGCATCAGCCGCGACATCGCCGGCGCCGACGACGTGGAGGCGCTGCGGGCCGAACTGGAGGCCATCGCCGACAAGACGCGTGTCGTGGTGCAGCTGGGCCTGGTCGGGTCGCTCACCATCGCCGAAAACGCGGTGCTGGAGGAGATGCTCGAACAGTTCCGGGACCGGTTCGCCGCCCTGGTGCCGTGGACCAAGAATGACGACCTGACCGTCGTCGGCGCCGAGTCCGACATCGAATCATTGGGTGTGGCGGGGTATGCCGCCGAAGCGGCACACGAGTTGCTGGGTATCGCGGACTCATCCGATGACGAGAGCGCGCAGGCCGCCCGGGATGCCCTGGCGTTGCTGCGCAGACTGGCCTCGCGATGAGGCTGCACCGCCTGAAGCTGCGTGACTTCCGGGGTATCGGTGAGCGCGAGGTGTGTTTCGCCGATCGGGGCGTGACGGTGGTCGAGGGCCGTAACGAGGCCGGCAAGTCGTCGATGATCGAGGCCCTCGATGTGCTGCTGAGGTTCCGGGACAACAGCAAATCGTCGGCCGTGCGCGCGATCATGCCGTCCGGTCGAGATGTGGGGTCGGAAGTCGAGGCCGAGATCAGCTGCGGTGAATGGTATTTCACCTATTCCAAACGATTCAACAAGCAGCCGTCGACGACGCTGGCCGTGCACCGCCCGAAACCGGAACAGCTCAGCGGTCGTGACGCGCACGACCGGGTCGACGAGATCCTCGACACGACCGTCGACAGGGTGCTGTTCGACGCGCTGAAACTGTTGCAGTCCGGTACCGATCCGGCGCTGACCGATCTGTCGTCGGCGGCGTCGCTGTCGCGGGCGCTCGACCGGGCGGCCGGCGGCGGCGGGCTCGCCGGTGCCGAACCCGATTCGGTTGTGCCCCCCGATTCGGTTGTGTCCCCAGATCCGATTGTGTCCGAGGACGACAACGTTCTCGTGGATGCGGTGGCCGGTGAATACGGCCGGTACTACACCCTCAAACAGGGCAAGCCGACGGGCGAACTGGCGGCGGCCGCCTCCCGTGCCGCTGTCGCCGGTGAACGGTACGACCGGCTGCGCCGGGGCCGGGAGGTGCTCGATGACGACATCGAACGGCTGCGGGAGGCGGTCTCGCGTCGTGGGGAGTTGCAGCGCGCGGGCGAACTCGCCCGGGCCGACCAGG
This sequence comes from Gordonia pseudamarae, assembly GCF_025273675.1. Taxonomy (NCBI): domain Bacteria; kingdom Bacillati; phylum Actinomycetota; class Actinomycetes; order Mycobacteriales; family Gordoniaceae; genus Gordonia; species Gordonia pseudamarae. The sequence goes on from NZ_CP045809.1 coordinate 1,786,895, forward strand.
AGCGGGTCGAGCTCGCGTGGCAGGCGGCGCAGGCCGTGCTGTCGAAGGCGGAGGACGCCGCGCGCGGTGTCGCGCACCGCCAGACCGCGTTGACACTGGCCGAGCGGGTGATGAACGAGCGCAACGACATCCGGCAGCGGCGTGCGGTGTTGTGCACGGAGGCCGCCGAACTCGACGAGCAGTGCGCCCAGGCTCTCGAACAGGCACGGCTGGCGGCGGTCGAGGCCTCTGGTTTGGAAGGCGAATTGTCCTCTGCCAAGGAGATTCTGGTCGATCTGCGCGAGAAGGTGGGTACCGCCCGGCAGGCTCTGCGCCGCGCCCGATTGACCGCCGAGGTCGCCGAACTCACCGACGTCCTCGACAAGCTTGCCGGGTTCCGGGCCGAGCTCGACACCGTCGACGGCGAATTGGCCACGCACACCGTCGATGCGGAGGTCGCCTCGGCGGCGCAGGCGCTGGCCCACCGGATCGACGTCGCGCGCGGACGGCTGGAGGCGGCGGCGGCGACGCTGCGCGTGGAGACGCTGGGGGACCATCCGGTCACGATCGACGGCGAGCCCGTGGCCGCCGATGGTGCGGTAGATGTCGATGGTGCGGTAGATGTCGATGGTGCGGTCGATGTCGTGGCCGACGCCGACCGTGTGATCGAGGCGGCCGGGGTAGTGCGGGTGACGGTGCGGCGCGGCGTCGACACGCAGGCGCTGGCCGAGGAACTCGACCGGCTGCAGTGGTCGGCGCAAACCCTATGCGATACCCACGGTCTGACGGATCTGTCGCAGGCTGCGGCCAGGGCCGCCGCCCGCACCGACCTCACCCACAAGCGGGCGCTGATCTGCGAGCGGCGCGACGGGCTGCTCAAGTGGCGGACCGTGGCCGAGATCCGGGATTGGCGCGATGTGGTGCGCGCAGAGCTCGAGGGACTGCCCGAGGCCGAGGCGCCGGCGCCGGACTCGATCGACGATCTGGTGGCGGCCGAGCGCGCCCAGGCCGATCTGGTGGAGCGCGCCCACACGGCCGCGATCCGGCGGGCGTCGGAGTCGTCGGCCCTCACAGACCGGCAGACGTCGCTGGCGCGGCGGCGCGAGCGCGTCGGCAAGCAGATCGATGAGCTGGACGACAGGCTCGCCGAGCTGGTTTTCGCGCTGCCCGACGATGAGGCCCGCGCGGCGGTCGACAGGGCCCGCGATGATCTCGAGGAGGCCCGCGCGGCGCAGACCCAGTTCGCGGCGCAGGCGGCCGAACTCGACGCCGCCGGTATCGAATTGCGGCGTGAGCAGATCGCCCGCGACATCGGTCACGGCGATGCCGAACTCGACGCCGTCGGGCATCTGATCACCGAACTCGGCACCAAACTCGAGATGTACCGCAGCGAGGCCCGGCTCGACGAATTCGACGAGGCGCAGGTCGAATGGGAGGACGCGTGCGCCGGTCTGCGGCGGATCACCCGCCGCGCCGAGGCCGCAAAACTGTTGCACGAGACCCTTACCCGCACGCGGCTGGAGTCGCGCGCCAAGTACGCCGACCCGTTTACCCGCCGCCTCGACCAGCTCGGCGCCATCGTGTTCGGTGAGTCGGTGCGTTTCGACGTCGACGACGACCTGAACGTGGTCTCCCGCACCGTCGAGGGCGTCACCGTGCCCCGCGACGCACTGTCCGGCGGCGCCAAGGAACAGCTGGGCCTGATCTCCCGCCTGGCCGTCGCCACCCTCGTGGACGAGGCCGACGGTGTTCCCGTCATCATCGACGACGCACTCGGCTACAGCGACCCCGACCGCATCGCTGCGATGGCGTCGGTGCTCACCGAGGCCGCCCACGACGCCCAGGTGATCGTTCTGACGTGCAGCCCGCATCGCTACGCCGGCGTCCGCGACGCTCACGTGGTCACCGTATGACTCGCCGAAAGCGGTCTTGACCATGCGGTTTGGGGAGTTCGGTATCGGTAGGCTACTCTGACTCTCGCCCGATGAGCCCCCCTAGCTCAGGGGATAGAGCGTCTGCCTCCGGAGCAGAAGGTCGCAGGTTCGAATCCTGCGGGGGGCACCACAACATCCTCACCGGCCTCCGGCCGGAGTACGCCCGCTGAGTTCGAGTGACATCCCGGAAGGCGCACCAAGCTAGCTTTGTTCAAACCCACGCCCTCGCGCGTGGGTTTGTTCTTTTCTCCCAGGTCATCGGTGGTTTTGTTCGGTGGGCTTGCCGCGATGTGTGCGCGGGAGACGGAGATGGCGACCGACCGCAACGTATTGAACGGTTCGTCGAGCACGCCGGTTGCGCCCTCGTCGCGGTGGACCCACGTGTGGGAGCAGGAGTTCACCGGTATCGACGCGCTACTCGGTCAGTACATGCACCACCCGGTGCACTGGGCGCTCGTCGACCGGTGGTTCGACGCCGAATGCCCGGACCGCATCGTCACCGACCGCGTCTACCACTCCTTCTGCACGATGTCCGAGACAATCATCGACTCGCATCGGAGCGCGCCGGTGTCGTGACCCAACGACCAGGCGCCTGGTCCTGTCTCGAAAAGTGGTCTGTGTCCTCATTCTCCCGTTGGTCGGGAGCCCGCACCCGATCAGGACCGACCTCGCCGTAACGTCCCTTGCGCAGGCGCCCTGCGGATACGTGTCGTACACGTGTCGTACACATTGTTGTATCGACCAATCCGGTCGTTTCCTACGCTCCAGCGCTTGGTGATCCACTCCGCACGCCGCCCTGCGCAACCACAACGAAGGTTCTGTGTCGACAGATTCCGACGTACACGCACGACGAGAGGAGCCCGACATGGGCACGCTAGACGGCAAGACCGTATTCGTAACCGGAGCGGCGCGGGGCCAAGGGCGCAGCCATGCGATCAAACTTGCCGGCGAGGGAGCCGACATCATCGCCGTCGACATCTGCGCACAGATCCCGACTGTCGAGTACGCGATGGCGACTCGTGACGACATGGATGTGACGATCAAGGAGGTCGAAAAACTCGGCCGCGCGATCGTCGCATCCGAAGCCGATGTCCGGGACCCTGATGCTCTGTCCCATGCGCTGGCACAGGGTGAGGCGACGATCGGTCGACGGGTCGACATCGTGCTGGCGAACGCCGGCATCATGCCGCTCGGTATCGAGATCAACACCCACCAAGCCTTCTTGGACGTGATCGACGTCAATCTCACCGGCGTCCACAACACCGTTACCGCGGCTGTACCGAGCCTACTGGCCAACAACGGTGGTTCCATCGTCATCACCAGCTCGTCGCAGGGTTTGAAGGGGACCGGAGGAATGGGCGGTGTCAACGCCGCCTACACCGCTGCCAAGCACGGTGTCGTCGGACTGATGCGCAACTACGCAAACTGGCTGAGCCCCAAGGGCATCAGAGTGAACACCGTTCACCCGACCGGGGTGGCGACTCCGATGATCCAGAATCCTCAACTCGAGAAGTTCTACAGCGATCCCAACGTCGACTTCGATGCTGTCCGCAACATCATGCCGGTCCCGTTCATCGAGCCCGCCGATGTTTCCGCCGCCATCGCATTCCTGGTCAGTGATGCCGGCCGCTACATCACCGGTGTCACCTTCCCCGTGGATGCTGGATTCAACGCGCGCTGAGTACACGGCACAAATTGGCGTCACGCCAAACAGTGATTCTCGCGTTTCGAGAACGCGGGGTGGGCTGTGTCAAGTTCTGTAGGCGGCGGAACCCCCTGATCTTTATGCGGCCTGATCGGCTGTGGGATCGGTGCGGGCGAGGACGTTGTTCATCGCCTGGGCGGGGGTTTGGTAGTTGATCGTTGAGTGGCGGCGGCGGTTGTAGAACACGTCGATGTAGTCGGCGACCGCGAGCCGGGCGCGGGCACGGGTACCGAACCGATGGTGGTGGTACATCTCGTTCTTGAGCATGGAGAAGAACGATTCAGCGACGGCATTGTCCCAACATTGACCGGTCCGTCCAACAGGCAAACGTACATCTAAATACTGTGCACCAGTGGCGAATTCGCCGCTGGTGTATTGGGCTCCCCGGTCCGGATGGAAGATCGCGCCGCCGGCGACGAAACCACTGCGGGCAGCGTTTGCGCACCGCCTGCGTGATCAACTCGGTCCGCATGTGCGACGCGGTGGCACACCCGACGCGATGTTGGGATTTCTTGCCATCGGGTACCTGTTGGTCTAATGTTGGGATATGTCAACATCGGGTGATCGTGAGGTGTCGGTGCGTTCCGCGGCCGGACTGGGGCGCGCGATTCGCGCTGCGCGGCTCGAACACGGCATGACGCAGGCCGAACTCGCCGAACGGGCGCTCACCAACCGTTTCTCGATCACCCAGATCGAGAAAGGGGAAACAACCAAGGCGGTTGAGAAACTGTTCGACGCCCTCGCCGCACTCGACCTCGAACTGGCGGTGCGGCCGCGGCGGGGCTGGCGGACGTCGTGAAGGCACTGGATATCTGGCTGAACGGTCGGCATACGGCGAGTATCGCGCCCAGGGCCCGGGGCAACAAGATCTCGATCGAGTACACGAACGAGGGGTGTGGCGGCTATCGGGAGGGGGCGCCGATCCTGTCCTGCTCGCTGCCCGCGGTAGTGGCGTCGCAACCACCGGCCGTCTCGCGGGCGTATCTGGAAGGTCTTCTCCCGGAAGGAAATGCGTTGGCCGCTGCGGCCGCACGGTTACGTGGCGTCCGACTCGACCTGGCCGGCGCGCCGGCGACACCGGCGGACGTGATGGCACTGCTGACGGAGTATGGCAGAGAGTGCACGGGCGCGGTCGTGGTCTTGCCCACCGATGAAGGGCCACCGGGTTCGGGGCATCCATCGGTTCCATTGCGCGATCGCGACATCGCCGAACTCCTCGGTGGGCTCGGGGACAGTCCGCTCGGCACCGATCCCATACACGGAATCCGGATGTCGTTGGGCGGGGCGCAGGACAAATTGCTGCTGACCAACGTCGATGACCGATGGTGCCGACCGGTGGACGGCTATCCGTCGACACACATCCTCAAACCGACCACTGTCTGGCCGCACAGTTCGGAGAACGAGGCGCTGGTACTGGCGCTGTCGAGAGCCTGCGGCTTGTCGGGGAACGCGACGTGGGTTCAGCGGCGGACTGGCCCGTGGAGTCGGTCGTCGACACGATCCGGGCACGTGTGCGGCGACTGGATTCGGGCGACAGGTTGGGCGGTGCGGACCCGTCGCACCGCCGCCGCTCCGCCGGAACGCTTGATCAGGTCTCGGCGAACAAGCGTGGCCGAACGCGCTGAGCAGGCTCAGTTCATCGGCAGGGGCTGGGCGTTGCGTTCGGTGAGGATCTTCGTGAACAGGGTGATCTCGTCGGTCTGCTGACCGTCCATGTGGCCGGCGAGCTCGCGCACGTACTCCTGCGAGACGTTGGCGGGATCGGCGGCGAAGGTCATCATGTGCAGGCCGCCCTCGTGGTGGCGCAGCATCAGCTGGATGAAGAAGGTGTCTGCCTCGGCGCCGTGCAGCGAGCGCAACCTCGCCATCTCCGCATCGGTTGCCATCCCCGGCATGACGGGTTCGTCCGCCGGAACGGGTGAGTTCGTCGCAGCAGGAGAGGTCCCAGCAGGAGCGGTGGCAGCGGGGGCGTCCGTGCCATGGCCGGAGTGTCCGGACATGTCGTGCCCGGTCGGGTCCGATGTGTCGTGACCCATCCAGGTCATCGGAGCATCGGGACTCTCCACCGGCTGACCCCACAGGTCGAGCCACGCCGTCATCTGGCCGATCTCACGGGTCTGGTCGGTCAGGATCGTCAGCGCGATCTTCCTGATCGCGGGATCGGTGCCCTGCGTGAGGACGATCTCGGCCATCTCCACGCCCTGCGCGTGATGCACGATCATGTCCTGGGCGAAGCCCACGGGCGCGGCCCCGGCGTCCGGTCCGTCCTCGGAGTCGCCGGCGAAACTGGCGGTGACCAGCCAGCCCAGGCCGACGCCCAGGAGCAGTGCGACCACGCCGATCGCTGTGGGTAGCAGCCAGGGCCGCGCGGCGGGGGTAAGTGTCGGGGCGTCGGACACGATGCGGTGAACCTCCGAGTGGACAGTGGTGACGGGCCACCGGTCGGTGGTCGCTACGAATGTCCCATTAGTCGTGTTCGGCACATCGCCCGGGGGGTGATCGCCGGCTTCGGGTGGAGTCGATTGTCCGCGCGGGGACCACGGACCATAGGATGAATACCCGTGACTCCTGCCGCCCTCGCTGCGCTTCTCCGCGAGATAACGCTGACCGTCGTATCCGGGCGGGACCTGGATGCTTCGCTGGTGCCCGATACCGTCGTCGTCGAACGGCCCCGCAACACCGACCACGGTGACTACGCCACCAATATCGCCCTACAACTGGGCAAACGTCTCGGTGTGGTGCCCCGCGAGTTCGCCGGCTGGCTTGCCGACGCGTTCGCCGCCGCCGACGGCATCGACAAGGCCGAGGTGGCCGGCCCCGGGTTTGTGAACGTGTGGCTGGCCGCGGCCGCGCAGAACACCGTCGTCGAATCGGTGTTGGCCAAGGCCACCGGGTACGGCCATGGCGGGGAACTGTCGGGCACGTCGATCAACCTGGAGTTCGTCTCGGCCAACCCGACCGGACCCATCCACCTCGGCGGCACCCGCTGGGCGGCTGTCGGCGACGCGCTGGGCCGGGTGTTCGCCGCCCGTGGCGCCGCGGTGACCCGCGAGTACTACTTCAACGACCACGGTGGACAGATCGACCGATTCGCCACGTCACTGGAGGCGTCCGCGCTCGGGCAGCCGACCCCCGAGGACGGGTACGCCGGCGACTACATCGCCGAGATCGCCGCCGACGTGGTCGCGAAGGTGCCCGGCGTCCTCGAACAGGAACCCGCCGACCGCCGCGAGACGTTCCGCGCCGAGGGCGTGGAGTTGATGTTCGGGCAGATCAAACACAGCCTGCACGAGTTCGGCACCGACTTCGACGTGTACACCCACGAGAACTCGATGTTCGAGTCCGGGCTCGTCGACACCTGCATCACCGAGCTCAAGGCCAACGGCACCCTGTACGAGAAGGACGGCGCCTGGTGGTTGCGCACCACCGACTTCGGCGACGACAAGGACAGGGTGGTGATCAAGAGCGACGGCGAGGCCGCCTACATCGCCGGTGACATCGCCTACTTCCGCGACAAACGCAACCGGGGCTTCGATCTGTGTGTGTACATGCTCGGTGCCGACCACCACGGCTACATCAAACGGCTGAAGGCGGCCGCGGCCGCGCTCGGTGACGATCCGGCCGCCGTCGAGGTGCTGATAGGGCAGATGGTAAACCTGGTCAAGGCCGGCCGGCCGGTGCGGATGAGCAAACGCGCCGGCAATGTGATCACCATGGACGACCTGGTCGGTGCGGTCGGTGTGGACGGCGCGCGGTACTCGCTGATCCGTTCGTCGGTGGACGTGAACATCGACATCGACCTGGATCTGCTGGTCAAACAGTCCAACGACAACCCGGTCTATTACGTCCAGTACGCGCACGCCCGACTGTCGGCGCTGGCCCGCAGCGCGGCCGAGCTCGGGCTCGAACGCGACACGGGGCATCTCGGACTGCTCGACGACCCCGCCGAGGGCGATCTGATCCGCACCATCGGAGACTTCGACGAGGTGGTCGCGACGGCGGCCGAGCTGCGCGAACCGCACCGTGTGTGCCGGTACCTGGAAGCGCTGGCCGGGGCCTACCACCGCTTCTACGCCCGCTGCCGCGTCCTGCCGCAGGGCGACGAGGAGGCCGCCGACATCCATCGCGCGCGGCTGACGCTGTGCGAGGCGACCCGGCAGGTGCTGGCCAACGGCCTGGACCTGGTCGGCGTGAGCGCACCGGAGCGGATGTGAGCGCGCATCCGGCCGGCCCGCGGCATGCGGACATCCCGGCGGCACCGCACCTGGCCCAGCGACCGCACGACCCCGCGGAACTCGCCGAGATTCCGGCCAACGTGTGGCCGCGCAACGCGATCCGCGCCGACTCCGGCGAGCTGACACTCGCGGGTGTGCCGGTGGGTGAACTGGCGCGCGAGTACGGTACGCCGCTGTTCGTGGTGGACGAGAAGGACTTTCGTTCGCGCTGCGCGGACATGATCGGTGCGTTCGGTCAGTACGGTCGGGTTCACTACGCGTCCAAGGCATTTCTGAGCACCGAGATCGCCCGCTGGGTGAATGAGGAGGGGCTGAGCCTGGACGTCTGCTCCGGCGGAGAATTGGCCATCGCCCTGCACGCGGGCTTCCCCGCCGAACGAATCGCCTTGCACGGCAACAATAAAAGCACCGCCGAACTCGGCGCCGCGCTCGATGCCGGCGTCGGGCACATCGTGCTCGACTCGTTGGCCGAGATCGACCGGCTCGACACGCTCGCCGGTGACCGCGGCATCGTCGCCGACGTGCTGGTGCGGGTCACCGTGGGCGTGGAGGCGCATACCCACGAGTTCATCGCGACCGCGCACGAGGACCAGAAGTTCGGGTTCGCCCTGTCCGGCGGTGTCGCGATGGATGCGGTGCGCCGCGTGTTCGCCACCGACAACCTGCGCCTGGTCGGTCTGCACAGCCATATCGGTTCGCAGATCTTCGACATGGACGGCTTCGAACTGGCCGCACATCGGGTGCTCGGGCTGCTCAAGGAGATCGTCTCCGAGTTCGGAGTCGACAAGACAGCGCAGCTGGAGATCATCGATCTCGGTGGGGGACTGGGGATCTCGTATCTCCAGGATGACGACCCGCTGCCGGTGAAGGATGTCGCGGACACGCTGGCGGCGATCGTCCGGCGCGAATCGGCCGCCGTCGGTCTGCCGATGCCCACCCTCGCCGTCGAACCGGGGCGTGCGATCGCCGGTCCCGGCACGGTCACCGTGTACGAGGTGGGCACCATCAAGGATGTCGAACTCGAACGCCGCGCCGTCCGTCGCTACGTCTCCGTCGACGGCGGGATGAGCGACAATATCCGCACCGTTCTGTATCAGGCCGAGTACGACGTACGATTGGTCTCGCGTGTGTCGACGGCACCCGCGGTGGTCAGCCGGGTGGTGGGCAAACACTGCGAGAGCGGTGACATCATCATCAAGGACTGCTGGTTGCCCGGCGATCTGCGGCCCGGCGATCTGCTGGCCGTGGCGGCGACGGGTGCGTACTGCTATTCGATGTCGAGCCGGTACAACATGGTGATGCGCCCGCCGGTGGTGGCCGTCGCCGACGGCGCGTCGAGACTGCTGATCCGTCGGGAGACGATCGAAGACTTCTTGCGACTGGAGGTGTCCAAGTGACCGAAGCCGTTCAGGACAGGCCGGCCATCGGCGTCGCCGTGCTCGGTATGGGCAATGTCGGCGCCGAGGTGGTGCGCATACTCGAGGAGAACGCCGACGACCTGCGTGCCCGGGTCGGTGCTCCGCTGGAGATCCGCGGTGTGGCGGTGCGCGACCTGAGCAAGCCCCGCAAGATCGACTCGGCTCTGCTCACCACCGATGCCGCGGCCCTGGTCGCCCGCGATGACGTCGACATCGTCGTCGAGCTCGTGGGCGGCATCGATCCGGCCCGCGAACTGATCCGTACGGCGTTGACCGGCGGAAAGTCGGTCGTCTCGGCCAACAAGGCGCTGCTGGCCGACTACACCGGCGAACTGGCCGGTGCGGCGGCCGAGTCGAAGGTGGACCTGTACTTCGAGGCGGCGGTGGCCGGTGCGATCCCGGTGATCCGGCCGCTGATGCAGTCGCTGGCCGGTGACAAGGTGCAGCGGGTGGCCGGGATCGTCAACGGCACCACCAACTTCATTCTCTCGGCGATGGATTCCACGGGCGCCGGCTACGACGAGACCCTCGCCGAGGCCGGGCGCCTGGGGTACGCCGAGGCCGACCCCACCGCCGATGTCGAGGGCTACGATGCCGCGTCAAAGGCGGCGATCCTGGCCTCGATCGCCTTCCACACGCGCGTCACCGCGGCCGATGTGCACCGCGAGGGCATCACCGCGGTCAGCGCCGCCGATCTGGCGGCGGCCAAGAAGTTCGACTGCACCGTGAAGCTGCTCGCCATCTGCGAACGGGTCATCGGCGACGACGGCGAACAGGTGTCGGCTCGGGTGTACCCGGCGCTGGTCCCGCTCTCGCATCCGCTGGCAACCGTGAACGGCGCGTTCAACGCCGTCGTCGTGGAGGCCGAGAACGCCGGTCGCCTGATGTTCTACGGCCAGGGCGCCGGTGGTTCGCCCACCGCGTCGGCGGTGATGGGTGATCTGGTGATGGCCGCCCGCAACAAGGTGCACGGTGGCCGTGGTCCGCTGGAGTCGACGTACGCGGCCCTTCCGGTGGCCTCCATCGACGATGTGCCGACGCGTTACTACGTGTCGATGCGGGTCGCCGACCGTCCGGGGGTTCTGGCGCAGGTCGCCGGAGAGTTCTCCAAGCGGTCGGTGAGCATTGCCGCGGTGCGCCAGGAAGGCGCGGGCGACGATGCCCGGCTGATCGTGGTCACCCACCGCGCACCCGACCGTGCGCAGTCGGAAACCGTTGCGGCACTGGAAGACATGGATGCGGTGATCAAGGTATCCAGCGTCCTCCGAATGGAAGGAACCGATGATTGACGTGAGCCCGACCGACGTGACCCCCAACCCCGTTCACCGCGCCTGGCCGGGCCTCATCGAGGCCTACCGCACCAGGATGCCCGTGGCCGCCGACTGGAAGGTGGTGACGCTGCTGGAGGGCGGCACGCCACTGGTGGCGGCTCCGTACCTGTCGGAGCTGACCGGCTGCGAGGTGTACCTCAAGGTGGAGGGTCTGAATCCGACCGGATCGTTCAAGGACCGCGGTATGACCATGGCGGTCACCACCGCCGTCAACAACGGCAAGCGGGCGGTGCTGTGTGCGTCCACCGGCAACACATCGGCGTCGGCGGCCGCGTACGCCACCCGGGCCGGTATCACCTGTGCGGTGCTGATCCCCGAGGGCAAGATCGCGATGGGCAAGCTGGCTCAGGCGGTGATGCACGGCGCCAAGATCATTCAGGTGCAGGGCAACTTCGACGACTGCCTCGAACTGGCCCGCAAGGTCACCGCGGACTTTCCCGAGATCGAACTGGTCAACTCGGTCAACCCGGCCCGTATCGAAGGGCAGAAGACGGCGGCGTTCGAGATCGTCGACGTCCTCGGCCGTGCTCCCGACGTGCACGCGCTGCCGGTGGGCAACGCCGGCAACATCACCGCCTACTGGACGGGCTACCGCGAGTACCACGCAGACGGCATCAGCGATTCGCTGCCCCGGATGCTGGGTGTGCAGGCCGCGGGTGCCGCGCCGCTGGTCAACGGTGCCCCGGTGAAGAACCCCGAAACCATCGCCACCGCTATCCGGATCGGCTCGCCCGCGAGCTGGAACCAGGCGGTCGCGGCCAAGGATGAGTCGAACGGCCAGTTCCGCGCGGCGACCGACGAGAAGCTGCTGGAGGCATACCGGTTGGTCGCGGGCCAAGAAGGTGTCTTCGTCGAGCCGGCGTCGGCGGCCAGTGTGGCGGGTCTGCTCGCCGCGCACGCCGACGGCTGGATCGCATCGGGCAGCACCGTCGTGTGCACGGTCACCGGCAACGGTCTGAAGGACCCGGACACCGCGCTGTCGGGCATGCCGGAGGTCAACGCGATCCCGGTCGATCCGGTCGCGGTTGCGGACGCCCTCGGTGTCGGCTGATCTGGAGATGGCCGGCGACGTGATGCCGGAGGCGCCCTCGGTCGTCGGGGGCGCCGACAATGTTCTGCTCGAAGGTATTTCGGTGCGGGTACGGGTTCCGGCCTCGAGTGCGAATTTGGGTCCGGGTTTCGACTGCCTCGGCATCGCGCTCGGTGTCTACGACACGCTCACCGTGTCCACGGTGGCGTCGGGAATCCACATCGAGGCCACGGGTGAAGGTGCCGACAGCATTCCGCGCGACGAACGGCATCTGGTCGTGCGCGCGGTGCGGCGCGGACTCGAATACGGCGGGGCGAGCGCGGCCGGCCTGGCCCTGCGGTGCGTCAACGCGATCCCGCATTCGCGCGGTCTGGGTTCCTCGGCGGCCGCCGCCGTGTCCGGTTTTGCCGCGGCATCGGGGCTGCTCGCGGCCGCGGGTGTTCGTGAACCCTTCTCCGACGCCGAGCTCGTGCAGCTGGCCGGCGAGTTCGAGGGACACCCCGACAATGCTGCGGCCAGCGTCCTCGGCGGCGCGGTGGTGACCTGGGCCGACAGTCCGCTCGACGCGAACCCCGACGGCGTGGTGGCCGTGAGGGAGGCCTACCTGGCACGCGGGCTCGTGGTGCATCCCGGAATCCGGGCCACGGTGTTCGTGCCGGAAACAGAATCCTCGACCTCGCATACGCGCGGCCTGCTGCCCGACACGGTGCCGCGTGCCGACGCCGTGTTCAATCTTTCGCGCTCGGCACTGGCCGTGGTGGCGTTGACCACCGCGCCGGAATGCCTGATCGATGCGACCGTCGACCGGTTGCACCAGCCGTACCGGGCGCCGTCGATGCCACAGAGCGCCGAGCTGGTGGTGGCGCTGCGCGAGCGTGGATATGCCGCGATGGTGTCGGGAGCGGGCCCGTCGGTACTGGTCCTGAGTACGGATGCGGTCACCGACGAGGTCGACGCGCTGGCGCACGGAATCGGGTTCGCGACCTGGCCGGTCGAGATCGCCGAGGGCGTCGAGATCTCCTGGTGAGTGGCATCGGCCGAATGGTCGGCTGACCGTCAATTGTGTTTTCGGGCGTGTTACCCGTAGTATGCGAAAACGGCTAGCGTATTATGGGTCTCGGCCCCGCAGAGTTTTCTGCCACGTTTCTCCTCCACACTCCGGCACACCGATCCGTGGTGCCGGCCGGTACTTCGGCATCATGGAGCTGTACTGGTCGGCGCGATGACACTGCTGAGCACAGCGGTGCGGCCATGGTGAATCGCAGCCCGGCCACGAGCCAGGTCATCAGATGTGGAGCATGAAGAAGCGGGGATTCTCGTGGCGCACACCCCGAATACATTCCCCGACAACGTCCACCCGGGACGTACATCCTTCCGCTGAGCGCAGCGGGGGGCAGCCTAGACCCCGGTCTCATTGCTCGAGATCAGGGGAACGAAAGGACATCCGTGACCGATACGGACGTGATCACCGCACCGAAGAGCAGGGCGCGTGCCGGACTTTCCGGCATGGTCCTGACCGAATTGCGTGCTCTGGCCGGTGAGCTGGGCATCAAGGGTACTTCGGGTATGCGCAAGGGCGACTTGATCGCCGCGATCAAGGAACGTCAGGGCGGAGCAGATCAGCTCACCTTGACCGCTGACGTGCCCAAGAGCGCGGACGAGGCGAAGACGGTGAAGGCGAAGGCGCCGCGCACGACGCGTGCGACCCGCACGGCGAAGGCGCCCGCGGATGCCGACTCCGTCGCCCCGGTCCGGGGCGACGCCGACAGAACTTCGGCCGCCACCGACAACGGCACAGGTCAGGAGCCCGCGGTGGAAGCCCGCGGTAGTGATTCCGACCGGCAGGAGCCGGGCCAGAAGGAATCGGGCCAGAAGGAATCGGGCCGGAACGACGGCGGAAAGGGCGAGACGGCCCGTGCCGACGACCAGCCGTCGGACGGTACGCAGGGCGAGGGTCGAAACAATCGCAATCGCAACCGTAATCAGCAGGTCCAGAACAACAACCAGCGCAACGAAAACCAGCGCGGGGACAACAACCAGCGCAACGAAAACCAGCGCGGGGAGAACCAGCAGGGCCGGAATCAGTCAGGTGGTGGCCAGAACGGCCCGCGCGACGACGACGAGGACGGCGGCCGGGGCGGCAGGCGCGGCAGGCGATTCCGCGAGCGCCGTCGTGGGCGCGACCGCGACTCGTCCCCCTCGGGTGAGCCGCAGATCTCCGATGACGACGTATTGCAGCCGGTCGCGGGCATCCTCGATGTCCTGGACAACTACGCGTTCGTGCGTACCTCGGGCTACCTGGCAGGCCAGAACGACGTCTATGTGTCGATGAACTTGGTGCGCCGCTACGGCCTGCGTCGTGGTGACGCAGTCACCGGCGCGGTGAAGGTGCCCAAGGACGGCGAGCAGGCCAACCAGCGGCAGAAGTTCAACCCGCTGGCCCGGCTGGATACCGTCAACGGCGGTGACCCCGATGCTGCGCGCAAGCGTCCGGAGTTCAACAAGCTCACCCCGCTGTATCCCAATCAGCGGTTGCGTCTGGAAACCACGCCAGATCGGCTCGACACGCGGGTGATCGATCTGATCATGCCGATCGGCAAGGGTCAGCGCGCACTGATCGTGTCGCCGCCGAAGGCCGGTAAGACGACGATCCTGCAGGACATCGCCAACGCGATCACCACCAACAACCCCGAATGTCACCTGATGGTGGTGCTGGTGGACGAGCGACCCGAAGAGGTCACCGATATGCAGCGCTCGGTGAAGGGTGAGGTCATCGCCTCCACCTTCGACCGCCCGCCGTCAGATCACACCTCGGTCGCCGAACTGGCCATCGAACGGGCCAAGCGCCTGGTGGAGCAGGGCAAGGACGTGGTGGTGCTGCTCGACTCGATCACCCGCCTGGGTCGTGCCTACAACAACGCCTCGCCGGCGTCGGGGCGCATCCTGTCCGGTGGTGTTGATTCGACCGCCCTGTACCCGCCCAAGCGGTTCCTGGGCGCGGCCCGCAACATCGAGAACGGTGGTTCGCTCACCATCATCGCCTCCGCGCTGGTGGAAACCGGATCGACCGGCGACACCGTCATCTTCGAGGAGTTCAAGGGCACCGGCAACGCCGAGCTCAAACTCGATCGCAAGATCGCCGAACGCCGTGTGTTCCCCGCGGTCGACGTGAACCTGTCGAGCACCCGTAAGGACGAGCTGCTGCTCTCGCCCGAGGAGTTCGCGATCGTGCACAAACTGCGTCGCGTGCTCAGCGGATTGGACTCGCAGCAGGCGATCGACCTGTTGATCTCACAGCTGAAGAAGTCGAAGACCAACATCGAATTCCTGATGCAGGTCCAGTCGAACGCCCCCGGAGCCATGAAAGACGACTGATCAGCAAGACGACTGATCAGCAGGACGACCGATCGGCAGTAGATCCGACCACGAACGCCCCCGAAAGCCGGTACTCCGGCGATCGGGGGCGTTCGTGGTGGTGTAGGCGGTGATTCAGGCGGCGAGGTCGCTGATGAGCTGATCCCATGCCTCCGAGGTGATGGGCGCCACCGGCCCGGTCTGGGTGGCCACGAAACTGCACCGGCCGTGCCGGTCGTACAGCTCGATGGCACCGGTGGGCCCGCACGCACCCTGGGACCAGCTGATCCAGCATTCCTCGACGAGGTTGAAGTTGATCATCACGCGGGCGGTGCCCGAAGCGATCACCATCGTCCCGTTGTGCTCTCGGCAGCCGTCGAGAACGGCATGGCGAACCTGTAGGCATCCGGTGGCGACAGCGCACAGCGTCACCCGCATACCCAACAGCGAGGCGTGTTCGAGGGCGGCGATTACCTGATCCGAGTCGACCCGGACCGCACGGGGTGCTGCCGTGGTGTCGGGTCTGGTCAGGCGGGCCAGGCGCTGGGTACCGCAGTCGTCGAGCATGGCGTCGAACAGCGCGATCTGATCGTCGTCGGGCACCGACGCCGACGACGGTTCCGGCATCTGTTCGTCCCGGGATCCGGCGTCGTCTTCACGCGCGGGCACGGCCAGCGAGAGCGCCTCGAAGGCCAGCCGGTCCGACTGTTCGGTCAGATATGTCGCGTGGGCGGTGTTGCCGTCGGTGTCGAACAGCCGCAGCGTGGGCGGTACGTGCGCGGCGGGCTCGGTGACCAGGATCTTCCCGAGACGTCGCGGGTTGATGCGCAACGAGATGTGCGTGTCGTCGAACTTCAGCGGGCCGCCCATCTCGACGGGCGCGCAGTGCGTGCCCACATCGTTCATGATGACCGGGCCCGCGACGGTCACCCCGACGACGCGGTCGAGCAGCGGGAGCGTGCCGGCCAACTCGGTGACGGGTGTGTCCAGCACCGTCCCGGCAAAACCGGGGGTGGCCAGCAGCGTGTCCAGATCGCTCGTGGTCTGCCGCGCCCGGCCCGGACAGTAACAGCCCGATGCGTTGGCGCATCCGTGCCCGGTGACGCCGGTGACCTCGTGGTCGCCGGCGGTACCGGAATCGTCGGGTGTCCTGTCCGGGGAATCGGGCATCGTCGCCGCTTTCCTTTCTGGCTCGCGCCTGGAGCCGCGTTAGTACACGTCGCGCAGATAGCGCTTGTCGGATTTAAGCTTGCTGATGTAGGTCTCGGCGTCATTCGCCGAGAGCTTGCCGTGCTGCGCGATGATCTCGTGCAGTGCCTCATCGACGTCGTGCGCCATCCGGGTGGCGTCGCCGCACACGTAGACGTGGGCGCCCGATTCCAGCCACGAGAAGAATTCGGCGCCCTTCTCGAGCATCCTGTTCTGGACGTAGACCTTGTGCTCCTGGTCCCGCGAGAACGCCAGGTCGAGGTGGGTGAGCACGCCGTCGGTGACGAACTGCCCGAACTCGTCGGCGTAAATGAAGTCGCTCGAGCGGTGCTGGTCGCCGAAGAACAGCCAGTTGTCGCCGGTCGCGCCACGGGAGACCCGCTCGTGCAGGAACGCGCGGAACGGTGCGACACCGGTGCCGGGGCCGATCATGATGACCTTCGCGTCGTCGGCGGGCAGCCGGAACGACTTGTTGGGGGTGATGTACACACCCACCTGCTCGCCCACGGCCCGACGATCGGCGAGGTAGGTCGAACACACACCGCCGCGGTCGCGGTCACCGGTGCGGTACCGGACGGCCGCCATGGTGATGTGGACCGATCCGGAGTGCACGCGCGGGCTCGAGGAGATCGAGTAGACGCGGGCCGCGAGTGGTTTGAGCTCGGCGATCAGTTCCTCGGGGGTGATCGTCAGATCGGGGTCGACATTGAGGACGTCGAGGACGTCGCGCCCGTACAGCCACGCGTCGAGTGCCTCGTGGTCGCCGGTGTCGACGAGGTGGCCGATCTCGGGATCGTTGGTGCGTTTGGCGATGTAGTCGACGAGGTACTTGGTGGGCACCCCGATCTCGTAGTGGTGGGTGAGTGCCTCGCGCAGGGTGTGTTCGGTCTTGCGATCCTTGATCACCTCGTCGCCGGTGGCACCGATCCGCTTGAGGATCAGGTCGACGACCGCGGGGTCGTTGACGGCCGCGATGCTGATACCGTCGCCCGGCTCGTAGGCGATCCCGCTGTCACCGAGCGAGATCTCGATGTGGCGTACCTCTTTGGCCGAGGTGGCGCCGGACAGGACCGAGTTGGTGACGATGGTCGCCGGATAGGGGTTTTTCCGGCCCCAGTCGGACTTGCCGGTGGCCTTCGCGGGTGCCTTGGGGGCGGAGGCCTCGGTGGCCGGGCTGTCGGACGGTTCCGGGGCGCCGGGTTCGGGAATGACGATCTCGGGAGCGGCCGTCTCGGTGACGGCGGTCTCGGGGGCGGGAACCTCGGCGGCCTCGGGTTCGGCGACGGCCGACGCCGGTTCGGCACCGGCGGCGGCGAGCGCGGGCAGCGCCTCGGCGACCCAGTCGTCGGCCGGTCCCTGATAGTCCACGTCGCAGTCGACGCGGTCGATCACCCGGATAGCGCCCAGTTCGGCGAGCCGGGCATCGAAGTTCTTGCCGGCCTGGCAGAAACCGTCGTAGATGGAGTCGCCGAGCGCGACGACGCCGAAATAGGTGCCGTCCAGCCGCGGCGCTCCCGGTCCGGCGACCTCCTGCCAGAAGTCCTCGGCATCGTCGGGCATCTCGCCCTCGCCGTAGGTGGAACACACGATGACCAGGTGGCTCGCGGCGGCGAGCGTGTCCAGGTCCATATCGCCCATGTCTTTGGTCTCGGCGGCGAAGCCGTGCTCGGCGGCCGCGGTCTCGACCTGCTCGGCGACGTATTCGGCGTTGCCGGTCTGGGTGCCGTACACCACCAGCAGCGACCGGGGACCGGACGCGGCCGGTTCGGGCTCGGCGGCCTGCGGCTGCGGGGCGGCTGCTCCGGTGGCGACGGCAGGGGTGGCCTGCGAGGCCTGGCCGGATGCCGGAACCACCTCCGAAGGCAGTCCGATGCGGGTGTTCAGTCCGGCGAGAAACCCTGCCAGCCAGGCCTTCTGTTCGCCTGTGAAGGGTACGTCCGCGGGAATGTGGGGCAGTTGCATGTCATCCGACCTTCGATTTGGATATGCGATTTGCGTCACTGTGATATATACCGGCCGCAATGGTAGCCGCGACATCCGGCACGGCTCTTGAGGCGAAGAGCTCATCGAAACCGGGCAGTCCGCCGAGCTTGGCACGGTTCACGGCGTCCTGGTGCAGTACCCAGCCGTACGTTGCCGGAGCATCGATCGACCGGACGTTTCGCAGTCGCAACGCGTTCTTGTAGTCGGTGACGCGTTTGTTGCCGATCAGGGCCGCGAGTTGCTCGTCGGCATAGCCGCAGAGGATGTCGCGGGCATACTTCTTGACCTTGCCGTTGAGTTCGAAATCCTCGGTCAGCACGAGGTTGCGCGCGGCCTTGGCCACGGCGGTGTCGTCCGCGGCGGGCGATGTGCGCCGCAGGCGGCGGGTGGCCACCTCGCGGGCGAGTTCGAACACGATGAACGCACCCAGGACCCGGAACGTCTGTTCGTCGTCGGTATGACCGAACTCCGGGGTCAGACCTTCGGCGACGGGTGCCCGGTGGCGGATCGAGATCTTCAGCTTGTGAACCTGGTCTCCGGCGATCGCGGTGGACAGCTCGTCCAGCAGCTCACGCCGGGTCAGCGTCGCCATGATGGTGTCGCTGTCCTGATGCTGCAGGAGGGCCTTGGGCATCGCGTAGCTGACGTAGTGACGTTCGGTCTCCCAGTTCTGGATGAGCCGGGTGGCCAGCGCCGAGCCGGTGGCCGCCGCGTGCATGTGCAGCAGGGTGCGGGCGGCGTGGTGATGGAACGGGGCGTACGGGTCGTCGACACCTGTGATGGCGCCCACGATCACCGAATCGGAGCTGATCCGCGAGTCCAGATCGCAGGCGGGATCGTATTGATAGAGGAAGCCGCCACTCATCCCGTTGGCCAGGCCCTTGCCGAAGCCGCCGAGATTGAACACCGCCCCGTTGGTCATGTACTCGCAGCCGTACTCGCCGAGACCTTCGACAACGGCCGTGGCACCGGAGTTGCGGACGGCGAACCGGTCCCCGGCCTCGCCCTCGACGAACAGTCGGCCACCGGTGGCGCCGAACAACGCGAAGTTGCCGACCAGCACGTTGCCGCCGACCGCGGGAGACCCGCCACCTGGGGACCGTACGATCACCGAGCCGCCCGACATCGACTTTCCGACACCGTCGTTGCAGGTGCCGGTGTGGACCATCGTCATGCCGTCGGTGCAGAAGGCCGCGTACGAAAGCCCCGCCGATCCGGTGGTGGGCACGGTGACGGTGTCGGCGTCCAGGTAGCGGCGGCCGCGGTCGTCGGTGTGTACCGGTCCGAGAGCTGCCGCGTCGGCATCGCCGATCTCGTAGTTGAGGATGCGTTCGATGTCGATGGCCAGCTGTGCGCCGACGCTCTTGTTGCGGTTGCCCAGATGCACCGGCTGGGTGGTCACCGCCGCCGACCCGCTGTCGAACAGCGTGTCGCGCACCTGCTCCAGGAGCCGGTCGTCGACCGCGTAGTCGCGTTCGAGGTACACCGGGTCGTCGATGTGCGGGTTGTCGACGACGGCCAGCAGCGCCCGGCTGCGCAGCGTGCCGACGAGTGCCGGATGGTCGATCACCGACAGCAGGTCGGCGCGTCCGCGCGCGGCCCGCAGGTCGGGCAGCCCGAGGCCGGCGAGGATCTCACGAACTTCGTGCGCGACGTTGAGCAGATACTGTGCCATCGCGCGCGGGTCGCCCTCGAACACCTCCGGGTTGGTGGTGAGTCCGGCCGGGCATTGGACATTGCAGTTCTTGGCGATGACGCAGCCGATCATCATCAGGGCTGCGGTGCCGAACTCGAAGCTGTCGGCGCCGAGCAACGCGGAGGTCACCACGTCGTGACCGGTCTGATGCGCCCCTGACGTGCGCAGGACGACCTTGTCGCGCAGACCGTTGGCGCACAGCGCCTGATGCACCTCGGCCAACCCGATCTCTGCGACTCTGCCCGCGTACCGCAGGCTGGTCACCGACGCGGCGCCGGTGCCCCCGGTGTTGCCGGCCACGTTGATGACGTCGGCGCCGGCTTTGGCCACGCCCACCGCGATGGTGCCGATGCCCTCGGACGACACCAGTTTCACGATCACCCGTACGCGTGCGGCCTTGCAGTCGTGGATCAGCTGCGCGAGATCCTCGATTGAGTAGGTGTCGTGGTGCGGGGGAGGTGAGACCAGCTCGACGCCGGGTGTGCCGCCGCGCGCCGCGGCGATCTCCACGGTGACCTTCGGCGCGGGGAGCTGTCCGCCCTCACCGGGTTTGGCGCCCTGTCCGATCTTGATCTCGAGTTCTTCGAGCATCGGGTCGGCCAGATAGCCCGACCAGATACCGAACCTGCCCGAGGCGAACTGTTTGATCCGCGAGGCGCGGATAGTGCCGTATCGCGACAGATGTTCGCCGCCCTCACCGCTGTTGGACAGTCCGCCCACCATGTTGGTGCCGTGCGCGACCGCCTCGTGGGCGGGGGCGACGAGCGCGCCGTGGCTCATCGCGCCCGATGCGAATGTGGCGGTGATCTCGTGGGCGGCGGATACCTGCTCCAGCTCGATCGGCGGACCGGCCGGGTGGGCCGCCAGGATGTCACGCAGGGCGCTGGGCCGTTCGGCGCGGGCCTGAGCGATGTCCTCGGTGAACGAGCGGTAGGCCGGGGTGATCCGGAAGGTGTCGATGGCCTCGTCGGACAGGCGGTCGAAGCCGCTGCCGCCGTATACCGATGCGTCGAGGCCGAATGCGGAGTCCAGACCGGCGAGGGTGAGCAGCGGCAGTGAGCCGGACGCGTCGGCGGCCTCGGCCTTCGCAGACACCTTGTCGGCCGACCGGTAGCTCAGCGGCTCGGCTGTGAGCCCCTCGTAGCGTTTGACCGCCTTGGTGCCGAACGAGTGGCCGGCGCCGCCGGCCCGCTCCTTGAACAGCCCGAGCAGCGGCAGATCTTTGTCGGAGGTGAGTACGGAGGCCTCGTCGGTGGCGTGGCGGTGCGCGTCCGCGAGGACCTCGGCGATGGCGTCGAGTCCGACGCCGCCGACCGGTGATAGGGAGCCCGGGAACCAGCGTCGCAGGTCGTCGTCGGCGGTGTCGAGGAAGTTGGGTTCGAAGAACTCTCCGCCGATGTAGCTCTCGACGGTGCACAGCCCGACCCGGCCCATCGTCTTCATCAGTGACTTCTCCGCGGCCTTGGCCCAGTTCCGGAAGGCCTGATCGGGGTCGGGTCGGGCGGCGGCCCGGCGTGCCACCGAATGCGGGTGCACGGCCGAGGCCCCGAATCCGAGCAGCGTGGCCAGGTGATGCGACGACTCGACCTGTCCGCTGTCCACGACCAGGGAGATCCGCAGGCGCAGCCCCTCGTCGATGAGCCGCTGGTTGATGGCCGAGACGACGAAGGTCATCGGCAGCGCCGCGTGGTGGGCGTCGACCCCGCGGTCGGTGATGACGGCGATACCGCCGCGGCGTTTGGCAAACGCCACGATCTCCTCGCAGAGGTGGTCGATGGCGGTGACCAGCTGTGCGCGCCCGCTGTCGGCGGGACCGACCGGGTACAGCGCGGAGAATGTGCTGACCGGTGTTTCGGCCTGCGCCCCGAGCACCCACAGGTGCTGGGCGGTCAGGATGGGCGAGCGCAGCACGATCTGGCGTGTGCGGATCAGGGTGTCGTGTCTGCGGTCGCGTCCGGACACCTCGGGCCGGATGCCGAGCGAGACGCGCAGCGTCATGCCGTCGGCCTCCCGGATGCTGTCCAGCGGCGGGTTGGTGACCTGGGCGAAGCGTTGCGAGAAGTAGCGGGTGATGCTGGGTTCGATGTTGCTCAGCGCGTTGATGGCGTTGCCGAAGCCCATCGCCGACACCAGTTCGGCGCCCTTGTCGAGCATCGGATCCATGAAGTAGCGGAAGCTCTCCTGATCCAGATAGTACGACCGGAACAGCTGATGGTCGGTCAAGTCGGGTTCGGTCGGACCGGCTTCGTCTGGATGACTGACTGAGCGGGGAGTTTGCGACCCCGAAGGGGGGAGGAAGACGGAGCCTTGGGGGCCGACCGGGGCCCGACCATCAACAGGGCCCGGTTCGAATTCGGGCAGATCGTCGAGGTCCACCTTGGCTGCGGCCAGCAGTGCCGGGTAGTCGGCGGCGGCGGCGAGCTTCTCGTACGCGTCGTCGGTGGTGTAGGTGCGATGTTCGCGGTGGTCGTAGAAGATCATCCCGCCCGCCGATACCCGGCCCCGCGCGATCACCGAATCCGGGTGCACGTCGATCTGCCCGGCCTCGGAGAACGCGCACAGGTACTTGTTGGTCTCCAGGGTGCGCAGCGGTCGCAGCCCCAGCCGGTCGAGGCGGGCACCGATGATCGATCCGTTGCCGAAGACGACCGCCGCAGGTCCGTCGTTCTTTTCCTCGTACAGCGAGAAGTATTCGAACATCGCCCGCACGCGGGGCGAGAGCGAGCTGTCGTTCTCCCAGGCCGGAGGCATCATCGAGACGATTGCCGTGACCAGGTCGAGACCGTCCTCGGTGACCCGGGTGGCGACGGTCTGGTCGAGCCGTGAACTGTCGGACTGACCGGGCGGCCGGACGATCCGGCGCCGCTGCGCGGCCGCGGCGGTGACCTGCGCGATGCGGTTCTTCTTGTCGGTGTTGAGTTCACCGTTGTGGGCCAGGAACCGGAAGGGCTGGGCCATCGTCGGATGCGGGTCCGTGTTGGTGGAGAACCGCGTGTGGAAGAACAGGGTGTGCACCGCGTGGTCCGGGTCGGTCAGGTCGGCGAAGTAGCCGATCACCTCGGGGGAGGAGAGCCGGCCCTTGAGGACCTGGGTCCGCGCGGACAGCGACAGCGGATACAGCCCGGCCAGTGCGGGATCGGTGTAGCCGACGGCCTCGATGTGCAGCAGCGCCTGCTGAACCAGCAGGTCGAGTTCGGCGGGTCCGGGCGTCGGTTCGGGTGCGGCGAACACCCATTGCCGGATCGGCAGCTGGTGCCGGACCGCGGCGGCGCGCAAAGCCGAATTGTTCACCGGCACATCACGAACTGCAAGAACCGAGAAGCCGCGCTCGGTCATCGTGGACTCGATGAGGTGCTCGGCGCGGTCCTGCGCACCTGCCGGGAGGAAGAAGTTTCCGACGCAGAACCTGCCGAGCGACAGGTCCGGCATGCCGGTGATCTTGCGGAAGAAGGCCTGTGAGAGGTCCATCGAGACACCGCCGCCGTCACCGACTCCCTCGGCCGACATGCCGCCGCGGTGGGGGACCGAGCACAGTGCCTCGGATGCCTTGACGATGACGTCGTGGCTCTGCACGCCGTCCTTGCGGGTGATGAACCCGACGCCGCAACTGCTCTTCTCGTCGCTGGGGTGCCACAGCAGGTCCTGCGTGCGCTGTTCGCGCTTCATACGTCTCCTGTATCGAGCCGACCGAATGCTTGATACGCCCCTGCGACGTTGAAGTGGCGTCCGATCACTATAGCTAAGCCAATCCTAAATTAACTAAGCTATACCTTTGTTGCTGGTCAGGATGGTGGAGTCGGGGCGGTGGAATAGCCGGACCGGGCGCGCTGTTGCGCTACTTGTGCCCACATGTCGGCACCGATCTCCGGCTGATCGATTTCATTCCGGATGGTCGGCCGTGGCATAGTGGCAAGGTTGAGTCCGGTACCGGTTCACACCGTCGAATCACCGACGGTGACCCGGCGACCACCATCGAAGGGACACCAGAGGAATGAAAAAGGGTATCCACCCCGAATACGTCGCCACCACCGTCGTGTGTGGTTGCGGCAACACGTTCGAGACCCGGAGCACCGCCTCGAGCGGCCGGATCACCGTCGAGGTCTGCTCGCAGTGCCACCCGTTCTACACGGGCAAGCAGAAGATCCTCGACACCGGCGGCCGTGTCGCGCGCTTCGAGAAGCGCTACGGCAAGCGGAACAAGAGCGCAGCCTCCAGCTAGCTTGCACAACGGCGCCCGCCCGGGAACTCCTCCCGGGCCGGGCGCCGTTCTTTTTTGTCCGAACCGATCCCCGGCACGTGCCATCGATACCCGATGGTGCCATCTATCCCAGTGAGGCACTGTGAGCAGCACCAGCCCGTCCGCGATCGACGATGTCGTCGCCGAACACGAAGGTCTCGAGCGGCAGCTGGCGGACCCGGCGCTGCACAACGATCCGGCCGCCGCGCGCAGGGTGGGCAAACGCTTCGCCGAACTGGCGCCCGTGATGGCCACCTACCGCAGGCTGTGCGCGGCCCGGGACGATCTGGAGGCGGCCCGCGAACTGGCCGCCGATGACCCGGCGTTCGCCGAAGAGATCCCGGCACTGGAGGAGACGGTCGCCGAACTCGACGCGACTCTGACCGACCTGCTCGCCCCCCGTGACCCGCATGACGGCGACGATGTCGTCATGGAAATCAAATCCGGTGCGGGAGGGGAGGAGTCGGCACTGTTTGCCTCCGACCTGGCCCGGATGTACCTCAAGTACTGCGAACGGCGCGGCTGGAAGGCGCAGTTCCTCGGCGTCACCGAATCGGACCTCGGCGGCTACAAGGAGGCCACGATCTCGATCAAGGCGCGTGAATCGGTGCGCGACGGAGTGTGGTCGCGGCTGAAATTCGAGGGTGGTGTGCATCGGGTGCAGCGTGTGCCCGTGACCGAGTCCCAGGGCCGTATCCACACCTCGGCCGCCGGTGTGCTCATCTACCCCGAGCCCGACGAGGTCGAGGAGGTCGCGATCGACGAATCGGACCTGCGGATCGACGTCTACCGGTCCTCGGGCAAGGGCGGGCAGGGTGTCAACACCACCGACTCGGCGGTCCGGATCACGCACCTGCCGACCGGAATCGTGGTGACCTGCCAGAACGAGCGTTCCCAGCTGCAGAACAAGGCCCGCGCGATGCAGGTGCTCGCGGCGCGTCTGCAGGCGGCGGCCGAGGAGGAAGCTGAGGCGGCGGCGGCGCAGGGGCGTGCCGCACAGATCCGCACGGTGGACCGATCCGAGCGCATCCGTACCTACAACTTTCCCGAGAACCGCATCACCGACCACCGCGTCGGCTACAAGGCCAACAATCTGGACGCGGTGCTGGCCGGCGACATGGACGCGCTGCTCGACGCCCTGGTCGCGGCGGACCGGCAGGCGCGCCTCGCCGCCGAATGACGGCCCCGCGAGTGCGCGTCAGCGACGAGATCGCATGGGCGACAAGTCAACTTGCCGAAGTCGGGGTGGCCTCGCCCCGTGCCGACGCCGAATGGTTGATGTGTTATGTGCTGCGCATCGATCGCGGGCGGCTCCTGATCGCCGACGATCTGTCCGACGACCAGGCGTGGTCCTACCGCGACCTCGTCGCCCGGCGCCGGACCCGGGTCCCGCTGCAGCACCTGATCGGCACCGCGGCGTTCGGCCCGGTTGATCTGGCGGTCGGTCCGGGCGTTTTCGTTCCGCGACCGGAGACCGAATGGCTGCTCGAGTGGGCTGTTGCCGCGCTGACCGAGGTGGCGCATCCGGTCGTGGTCGATCTGTGCAGCGGCAGCGGGGCGCTCGGCATCGCTGTCGCGACACTGGTGCCCACGGCCCGGGTGTTGGCCGTCGAGAAGTCCGCTGACTCCTGGCAGTGGCTCAACCGCAACATCACCGCCTGCGATGTGGCCTCGCGTTGCCGGGCCGTGTGTGCCGACGTGACCGATGCGGGCGCCACGGTCGCGGCCCTGGCGGCCGTGGCCGGTAGCGGCCCCGGATCGCGTGGCGCGGCACCGGTCGCCGATCTCGTGGTGAGCAATCCACCGTATGTCCCCGAGGGCACCGGCGTCGCACCGGAGGTCGGTGCGGACCCGCACGCCGCGGTGTTCGCCGGCGACGACGGTATGTCGGTGATCACCCCGATGCTCGCGCTGGTGGGCCGGCTCCTGCGGCCGGGTGGCCGCGCGGGAATCGAGCACGACGAGAGCACGTCCGCCCGGGTGCTCGCGGCCGCGGCCGCCACCGGGCTGTTTACCGAGGTCGCCGGCCACGACGATCTGACCGGACGGCCACGATTCGTGACGATGCGCCGGTCGCGGTGAGCGGCCCGTGACGAGCATCGGCGCGGGGCTCGGCATGTGGCGTGCGAGGATGGCAGAGTGAGTCTTTCGGCGGTGATTGTGAGCCGGCGACGAGTGAGGACCAGCGATGAGTGAGGACCGGCAGTGAGCGAGGACCGGCAGTGAGCACCGTGTACGACTGCAACGAATCGGACTCGCGGGAGGCCGGTATCCGCGCGGCGGTGGGGGCCGCCAAGGTGGGCAGACTGGTGGTCCTGCCCACCGACACGCTTTACGGTATCGGCTGCGATGCCTTCGACTCCGAGGCAGTGGCCTCGCTGCTGAGCGCCAAGGGCCGGGGCCGCGACATGCCGGTGCCCGTCCTCGTCGGGTCCTGGCACACCATCGACGGCCTGGTGCTGTCGGTGTCGGCGGATATGCGGGCGCTGGTCGAATCCTTCTGGCCGGGCGGGCTGAGCATCGTCGTGGAGCAGGCACCGTCACTTGCCTGGGATCTCGGTGACGCCGACGGAACGGTGATGGTGCGGATGCCGCTGCATCCGGTGGCGATCGAACTCTTGCGGGCAGTCGGCCCGATGGCGGTCTCGAGTGCCAACGTATCCGGGCAGCCGCCGGCGTCGACGGCCGCCGACGCGCGCGCGCAGCTCGGGGGCGAGGTGTCGGTCTATCTCGACGGTGGTCCGGCCGCGCTGGCGCAGCCCTCGACGATCGTCGACCTGACCGGAATGACCCCGCGGATCCTGCGCGAGGGTGCGGTGTCGGTCGCGGACATCGCCGAGGTTCTCGACATCGACCCGGCAGTGCTGACCGGAGACCGGTGAGCGGCGGTCGTCGCGGAACCTGTTGCGATGCATCCTGACGCGATCAGTCCCGAACCCGCACACCTGTCACTCGCGGCCTCCTCCGGCGGCGGGGCGGGCGTGCCGTTCCGGGAGCTGTTGCTGATCGGTCTGACCGCCGCGGCGGTCACCTACCTCGTCACCTCGCTGGTCCGGATGGGTGCGATCAAGGCCGGTGCCGTGGCTGTCCCGCGGACCCGCGACGTACATGTCATCCCGACCCCCAGACTCGGCGGCATCGGAATGTTCGCCGGTGTTCTCGCGGCGATCATGCTCGCGGCGAATCTCCCCGCGCTGACGCGTGGTTTCGCCTACACCAACGACATGAGCGCGGTGCTGGCCTCGGGCACGGTGATAGTCCTGGTCGGCGTCATCGACGACCGGTGGGGCCTCGATGCCCTGACCAAGTTCCTGGGCCAGGTGACAGCGGCCGGTGTCCTTGTCGTGATGGGCGTGAGCTGGTACCTGGTGCCGGTGCCGTTCGGTGACATCGACACCGTCGTCCTCGATCCCTTCCAGGCCGGCCTGCTCACCGTGCTCATCACGGTCTCCACCATCAACGCGGTCAACTTCGTCGACGGTCTGGACGGGCTGGCCGCGGGGCTGGGCGCCATCTCGGCGCTGGCGATCTGTCTGTTCTCGGTGGGCCTGCTCCGGGATCAGGGAGGTGACGTCAGCTATTACCCGCCGGCGTTGATCGCGGCCGCGCTGGCGGGTGCGTGTCTGGGCTTTCTGCCGCACAATTTCTCGCCCGCGCGGATCTTCATGGGCGACTCCGGGGCGATGCTGATCGGACTGCTGCTGGCTGCGGCGGCGACCAGTGCGTCGGGGCGCATCGCGATCTACTCGTACGGTCCGGCCGACGTGTTCACGCTCCTGAGCCCGTTGATCCTGGTCGCCGCCGTGGTGTTCATCCCGATGCTCGACATGCTGATGGCGGTCATCCGCCGTACCCGGGCGGGGGTGGGCTTTTACACGCCCGACAAGATGCACCTGCATCACCGGCTGCTCGAGCTCGGCCATTCGCAGCGCCGGGTGGCGCTGATCATCTACCTGTGGGTGGGTGTGCTGGCCTTCTCCGTCGCGGCCAGCACCATCTACCCGGTCAGGTATGTGGCCCCGGCTCTGGGCGCCGGGCTGGTACTGGCGCTGGGCGTGACGATGGCGCCGCGCCTGCAGCGCCGGTACGCGGAGTGGCGCACGAGTTCGCGGAGTGCGCGCTGAGCCGGCGTCCGCGGCCCCGAACATGGTGGGGGAGAGCGGTCCTGGGCCGCCGTGCGGGGCCAGGGTAAGGTAACAGTAAAACTACGTGTACTATCGACGGTAGTAGAGCAGATCTGCTCACGCCGACCAACCGGGAAACTCAAGAGATACCCCCCGGTGACGTCTTTATCCCTGTGTTGATATGGTCACAGAGCACCCGCGGGCCATCCGGTGTCACACTGGCTGTCCGGAACCCGTGCGGTACCCTGTGCCCGCTTGGCGGGCTGAGTCCGCGCAAAGCCGGCTTGAAGGAGCTGAGGAGAGGCGAATGACGACATCCGCACCCGAATCAGCCCCCGTCTATCCGCAGGCGCCCACGGGGCTTCGGCGGCCGGGGATCATCGCGGTCGTGGTCACGGCAGTCGTGGCAGGCGTATCGATCTGGCTCGGACACCCCTTGGTCGGGGTGTTCTTTCTTGTGGGCGTGGTCGGGGCATTCGTGAACGCGGTCGCCGTGCGCAACGTCGTCGGTGTCATCGCGGCAGAACCCAACCCGCACAAGAAATCTCTGGCCCTCAATTCCGCCGCCCGGCTGGGCGCCATCACGGTGCTGGCACTGGCGGCGGCCCTCCTGGTCCGGCCCGATGGGCTGGGCGTCATGTTCGGACTCGCGGTTGGACAGGTGATCCTGGTACTCAACACGGTGATCCCGGTGATGAAAGGACTGCGTAAGCAGCTATGAGCGAAACCTCCATCTTGGCGGCTTCCATCGAAGTTGGTCACCACAAAGAGGCCGAGTTCCTCGGGATGACCTTCAATATCGACACCATCATCGCCTCGGCGCTGGCCGCGGTGATCGTGATCGGCCTGGCGCTCTTCGTCAAGGCGAAGATGACGTCCGGCAAACCCAACACGGTGCAGATCTACTTCGAGACGATCACGGTGCAGATGCGCCAGCAGATCGAGCAGGGCATCGGCATGAAGATCGCCGGCTTCGTCCTGCCGCTCGCGGTCACCCTGTTCACCTACATCCTGATCGCCAACTGGATCGGCATCATCCCGTGGCAGTACGGCACCACCGACGACCACGGTGAGAGCGTGGCCCACGAGGTCCTGATGACCCCGTCCGGCGACGTCAACTTCGTCTACGCGATGGCCATCTTCGTGTTCGTCTGGTACCACGCGGCCGGCGTCAAGCGTCGCGGTATCATCGGCCATCCGATCAAGCTGATCAAGGGTCACGCCGTCGGCCTCGCCCCGATCAACATCATCGAAGAGATCGCCAAGCCCGTCTCGCTCTCCCTCCGTCTTTTCGGCAACATGTTCGCCGGCGGAACGATGCTCGCGGTCATCGCCATGTTCCCCGCCTACATCCTGTGGGCACCCAACGCACTGTGGAAGTCGTTCGACCTGTTCGTCGGCCTCATCCAGGCGTTCATCTTCTCGCTGCTGACTGTCCTCTACTTCAGTCAGGCGATGGAGACCGAAGACCATCACTGACGAAACCCCTGACCGGCGCCGCCGGGCAGGCCTATAGACCTGGCGAGTGAAATCGTCAGTTTCCACCCGAAAGGAAAGTTCAGAATGGATCCAACAATTGGTATGGGCGCCCTGATCGGCGGCGGTCTCATCATGGCCGGCGGTGCGATCGGTGCCGGTATCGGTGACGGTCTGGCCGGTGCTCAGCTGATCGCGGGTATCGCACGTCAGCCCGAGGCTCAGGGTCGTCTGTTCACCCCGTTCTTCATCACCGTCGGTCTGGTCGAGGCTGCTTACTTCATCAACCTCGCATTCATGGCGCTGTTCGTCTTCGCCACGCCGATCTCCGCCGACTGACGTCAGGTTCAATAGAAAGAATCAATCACCATGTATCTCGCCTCAGGATCCGAGGGTGAGGAAACCAACAACTTCCTGATCCCGAACGGCACCTTTTTCGTGTGCCTGTTGATCTTCGTAGTCGTGTTTTTGGTCATCAAGTTCTACGTGGTACCGCCGATCGTCCAGGTCCTCGACGAACGTGATGCCCGGGTTGCGAAGACCGCCGAGGACAACAAGGCGGCTGCGGCGAGCTACGAGGCTGCCACCACCGAGTACGAGGCCGCGCTCAAAGACGCTCGTGGCGTGGCAACCGGTATCCGGGACGAGGCGCGGGCACAGGGTAACGACGAACTGGCAGAGGCGAAGCGGCGCGCGACCGAGCAGGCCGACGCCGCTCTCGCCACCACCACGGCCGGATTGCGCACCGAGGCCGACGCGGCCGCGGCCACCGCGCAGCAGGACGTGGGACGTCTGTCGGAGACCCTCGCCGGCCGCGTGCTCGGTGTGGACGTCCGGACAGGTAAGGCATTTCAGGAGACGGTGAGCTAAACAGTGGAAATCTTCATCGGACAGCTCGTCGGCTTCGCCGTCGTCGCCTTCCTCATCTGGAAGTTCGTCGTACCGCTCCTGAAGAAGGCGGTCAAGAACACGCAGGACACCATCGGTCAGCAGATCGCTGACAGCGAGAGCGCCGAGGCCAAGGCCAAGGACGCGGCCGTCGCACACGAGCGTGCGGTCGAGAACGCCAAGGTCGAAGGCGAAAAGCTGCGTGAGAACGCCGTCGTCGACGCCGAGAACATCGTCGCCGACCTTCGGGTGCAGGCCGATCGCGAGGTTCGCCGGATCTCGGAGGGAAGCAGCAACCAGGGCGATCTCGTCCGGTCCACCCTGGTGCGCAAGCTGCGCACCGATCTGGGCCTGAGCGCGGTCGACCAGGCCGGCGACCTGGTGCGCGGACACCTCGCCGACCCGGCCGCCAAGGAACAGAGCGTCGATCGCGTCATCAGCGAACTCGAGGCGATGTCGGCCGCCACACCGGCCACGCACTCGCGTGCCGAGCTGATCGGCATTCATTCGCTGCGGGCCACCAGCCGCGACGCTGCCCAGGCAGTGGCCGAGGCCTTCGAGGCCGACGCAGCGGGCAAGGACGCCGCATCTCTCGTTACCGCATCCGATGACCTCACACAGATCATCGGACTGCTCGACAAGAACCCGGTGCTGCGCAAGAAGCTCACCGAGGACGACGAGTTCCCGCAGGGCAAGACCGCCCTGGTCAACTCGCTGTTCGCCGGTAAGGCATCCCCGGTGGCCGTGGACATCGTCGCCGCCGCCGCCCGGCAGCGCTGGTCGACGACCGCCGATTTCGGTACGGCGCTCCGGCGCCAGAACTCACTCGTCGTGCTCGCCGCCGCGGAGCGCGACGGCACCATTGAGAGCGTCGAGGACGAACTTTTCCGGGTCTCGCGACTCCTCGACGCCAATCCGCAGCTCGCTTCGCTGCTGTCGGACTACAACCACGACGCCGATAACCGGATCGGGCTGCTGGGCACGCTGATCGGCGGCAAGGTCGGCGCGCATACGCAGACCCTGCTCGCACACACCGTGCGGTTGCTGCACGGTCAGCCGATGGAGCTGGCCGTCGGCCATCTCGCCGAACTGGCCGCGGCGCGCCGCGGTGAGTCGGTCGCACACGTCATATCGGCATCGCAGCTCACCGACGCACAGATCCAGCGTCTCGGCGGTGTCCTGGCCAACATCTACGGTCGCCCCGTCTCGGTGCAGACCGAAGTTGACGAGGCCATCCTCGGTGGCCTGCGGATCGCAGTGGGCGACGAGGTCATCGAGGCCGACATCGCCACGCGGTTGGCCACAGCGGCCCAGACGCTGCCGCGCTGACCTCACGCCGACGCGCAACCTCACCACATCACCAGCACAGACCCGAACCGATTCAAGGAAAGACGAGAACACCCATGGCGGAGTTGACGATCTCACCAGAGGAGATCAAGGGAGCGATCGAGCAGTACGTCTCGTCGTTCGAGGCAGAGGCGTCCCGCGACGAAGTGGGCATCATCACCCACACCGCTGACGGTATCGCCCAGGTCAGTGGCCTGCCCGGGGCAATGGCCAACGAACTGCTCAAGTTCGAGGGCGGAATCCTCGGCGTGGCCCTCAACCTCGATGAGGACGAGATCGGCGCCGTCATCCTCGGTGACTTCCAGTCACTCGAAGAGGGCCAGCAGGTCAGCCGCACCGGTGAGGTTCTCTCGGTTCCGGTCGGTGACAAGTTCCTCGGTCGCGTCGTCGACCCGCTGGGCAGCCCGATCGACGGACTCGGCGACATCGAGGCCGAGGGCGAGCGCGTGCTTGAACTGCAGGCCGCCACGGTGCTGCAGCGTCAGCCCGTCGAGGAGTCGCTGGCCACCGGCATCAAGGCCATCGACGCGATGACCGCCATCGGCCGTGGACAGCGTCAGCTGATCATCGGTGACCGCAAGACCGGCAAGACCGCGGTCTGCGTCGACGCGATCCTCAACCAGAAGGCGAACTGGGAGACCGGCGACCCGAACAAGCAGGTCCGCTGCATTTACGTCGCGATCGGTCAGAAGGGTTCGACCATCGCCGGCGTCAAGACCGCTCTCGAAGAGGCCGGCGCGATGGAGTACACCACCATCGTCGCCGCCCCCGCATCGGACTCGGCCGGCTTCAAATGGCTCGCCCCCTACACCGGTTCGGCCATCGGCCAGCACTGGATGTACGAGGGCAAGCACGTCCTGATCGTGTTTGACGACCTGACCAAGCAGGCCGAGGCCTACCGCGCCATCTCGCTGCTGCTGCGCCGCCCGCCGGGCCGCGAGGCATACCCGGGTGACGTCTTCTACCTGCACTCGCGTCTGCTGGAGCGTGCCGCGAAGCTATCCGACGAGATGGGCGGCGGCTCGATGACCGCTCTGCCGATCATCGAGACCAAGGCCAACGACGTCTCGGCATTCATCCCGACCAACGTCATCTCGATCACCGACGGTCAGGTCTTCCTCGAATCGGATCTGTTCAACAAGGGTGTCCGCCCCGCCATCAACGTCGGTACCTCGGTGTCGCGTGTCGGTGGTGCCGCCCAGACCAAGGGCCTGAAGAAGGTCTCCGGTTCGCTGCGTCTGGAACTGGCACAGTTCCGTGAGCTCGAAGCGTTCTCCGCGTTCGCCTCCGACCTCGACGATGCCTCCAAGGCGCAGCTCGAGCGCGGCGCCCGCTGGGTGGAAATGCTCAAGCAGGACCAGTACAGCCCGTTCTCGGTCGAGGACCAGATCGTCTCGATCTACCTCTGCGGTGAGGGCCACTACGACTCCGTGCCGGTCAACGACATCCGCAACTTCGAGACGCAGCTGCTCTCGCACTTGCATCACAACGCCGCAGGCGTCTACGCCTCCATCGAGGGCGGTCAGGTTCTGGGCGCCGACCAGGCCGAGGTACTGGTCTCCGAGGTCGAGAACTTCAAGAAGGGCTACCTGACCCACGACGGCAAGCGTGTGGTCAACGACGCCAAGGTCGAGGCCATGGAAGCCGAAGACGTGGAGCGCGAAGCCATCAAGGTGAAGAAGTAGTCCGTGGACAACCGATTCTTTCGTCAGAAAGGGGTGAGGGTCCATGGCCAGCATCCGTGAGCTGCGCTCACGCATCCGGTCGGTGCAGTCGACCAAGAAGATCACCAAGGCGCAGGAGCTGATCGCGACCTCGCAGATCACCAAGGCGCAGGCTCGGGTGGCGGCGGCCAAGCCGTACTCGGCCGAGATGACCGAGGTGCTCGCCGAGCTGGCCGGCAGTGCCGGCTCGCTCGATCACCCGCTGCTGGTGGAACGGGAAGCACCCAAGCGTGCCGCGGTGCTGGTGGTCACCAGCGACCGCGGTATGTGCGGCGGTTACAACTCCAACGCGCTGCGCTCGGCACGTGAGCTCATCGCGCTCCTCGAAGAGGAGGGTAAGGAGCCCGTACTGTTCGCGACCGGGCAAAAGGGCATCGGTTACTTCAGTTTCCGCGGCCAGACGCTCGCCGGTTCGTGGAGCGGATTCTCCCAGAAGCCGACGTACAGCGATGCGGCGCGGGCCGCCGACCTGCTCGTGGAGCTGTTCATGGCGGGTTCGGACGAAACCGTCGAGCTTCCGGGCGGCGGAACCCTGCGGGGTGTCGACGAGATCCACATGGTCTACACGCGTTTCGTCACGATGCTGACGCAGACACCGGAAGTCCGGCGGGTCGCTCCGCTGGTTGTCGCCGATGCCGACGAAACCGACTCGTCGACACCGGATCGCAACTACAGCTTTGAGCCCGGCGCCGATGCGCTGCTCGATTCGCTGCTGCCGAAGTACGTGGCCACGCGTATCCACGCGGCACTGCTGGATTCGTCCGCGTCGGAGTCGGCCGCGCGTCGTACCGCCATGAAGGCGGCAACCGACAACGCCGAGGAACTGTCGAAGTCGTTGTCCCGTGAGGCCAACCAGCTGCGTCAGGCCCAGATCACCCAGGAACTCAGCGAGATCGTCGGCGGCACTGCCGCACTGAGCTGAGTGCGGCGGCACGAGCGCGCCCAAACCGAAACGTTTACCCAAGAGGAAGTGACCCAACCACAATGACCGCAGCTGTTACGACACCAACGGAAGGGAAGGCGGGCTCGACCCAGGGCCGCGTCGTCCGCATCATCGGCCCCGTGGTCGACGTCGAGTTCCCCCGGGGCTCGATCCCTGAACTGTTCAACGCCCTCCACGCAGAGGTCACGCTGGCGGCCGTCGCCAAGACGCTGACCCTCGAGGTTGCCCAGCACCTCGGCGACAACCTGGTGCGTACGATCTCGATGCAGCCGACCGACGGCCTGGTCCGTGGTGCTGCGGTTTCCGACACCGGCTTCCCGATCCGGGTGCCCGTCGGTGACGTGGTCAAGGGTCACGTGTTCAACGCGCTCGGTGACTGCCTCGACAGCCCGGGACTCGGCCGTGACGGCGAGCAGTGGGGTATCCACCGCAAGCCCCCGGCCTTCAGTGAGCTTGAGGGCAAGACCGAGATCCTCGAGACCGGCATCAAGGTCATCGACCTGCTGACCCCCTACGTGAAGGGCGGCAAGATCGGTCTGTTCGGTGGTGCCGGCGTCGGCAAGACCGTTCTGATCCAGGAGATGATCACCCGTATCGCTCGCGAGTTCTCGGGCACCTCGGTGTTCGCGGGCGTCGGTGAGCGTACCCGTGAGGGCACCGACCTCCACCTCGAAATGGAGGAGATGGGCGTTCTCGGCGACACCGCCCTGGTGTTCGGCCAGATGGATGAGCCGCCGGGCACGCGTATGCGCGTGGCCCTGTCCGCGCTGACGATGGCGGAGTACTTCCGCGATGTGAAGCACCAGGACGTGCTGCTGTTCATCGACAACATCTTCCGTTTCACCCAGGCAGGCTCGGAGGTCTCGACCCTCCTCGGCCGTATGCCTTCGGCCGTGGGCTACCAGCCGACGCTGGCCGACGAGATGGGTGAGCTGCAGGAGCGCATCACCTCGACCAAGGGTCGTTCGATCACCTCGCTGCAGGCCATCTACGTGCCCGCCGACGACTACACCGACCCGGCGCCGGCCACCACGTTCGCCCACCTCGATGCAACCACCGAGCTCTCGCGCCCGATCTCGCAGCTGGGTATCTACCCCGCCGTGGATCCGCTGACCTCCACCTCGCGCATCCTGGAGGCCTCGATCGTCGGTGACGAGCACTTCCGCGTCGCCAACGAGGTCAAGCGCATTCTGCAGAAGTACAAGGAACTGCAGGACATCATCGCCATCCTCGGTATGGACGAGCTGTCCGAAGAGGACAAGGTGACGGTGCAGCGTGCCCGTCGTCTGCAGAAGTTCCTCGGCCAGAACTTCCTGGTCGCCGAGAAGTTCACCGGCCAGGTCGGTTCGGTCGTGCCACTCGCCGACACCATCGAGGCCTTCGACCGTGTCTGCAAGGGCGAGTTCGATCACCTGCCGGAGCAGGCGTTCAACAGCTGTGGCGGCCTTGACGACGTGGAAGCCGCCGCTGCCAAGATCGCCGGAAAGTAGCACATCGCCATGGCAGACAAGTCCTTCCACGTGGAGGTCGTCTCCCCGGACCGGGAGCTGTACTCGGGATCGGCGACATTCGTGATCGCCCAGACGACCGTGGGCGAGCTCGGTGTTCTGGCGGGGCACGAGCCTCTTCTCGGTGAGCTTGTGCCCAGCGGTTTCGTCGCGATCGTCGAGGAGAACGGCACCCGCAAGGCTGCCGCCGTCGAGGGCGGATTCCTCTCGGTGACCGGCGAGCGGGTGACCATCCTGGCCGATTCGGCCCAGTGGGCCGACGACATCGATGTGGCTGCCCAGCGTGCCGCACTCGAAGCGGCCGAGCCGGGCAGCGCGGAGTACAACCACGCGCACGCCCTGGTGAAGGCTGCGGAGAGCCTGAACAAGTAGCACCGCACGATTCTGGTGTGATCGGCCATTCGGAACGCGAGTTCCGGATGGCCGATTTGTTGTGGAGGCTGTCTTCTGTGGGCTGCGTCGCAGGCGTGGCCCTCGTGTTGTTCCAGCCGTCCGGTGGTGGCATCCTGTACACCAAGTATGGCCGGTCAGCGCCGATGGCAGCCCAGTTCTGTCGGCGCGGAGCCGACCGCTCACCTGGAGGTGCCTCCCCGGTGGATATTGCCATCATCGTGCTGAGTGTGTTGCTGGTGCTCGCGGCTGGTGTGGCGATAGTCCTGGCGTACCGCATCACCAGGCTTCGCAGCGTGGGTACGCCCTGCCTTCTGCGTCGTATCCCGGCGGCCGCCGACCAGGGTTGGCGGCACGGGGTGGTGCGCTACGACGAGATCGGCATCGCCTTCTATCGTCTCAGCACACTGAGGCTCGGTGCCACCGTGACGCTGTTGCGGCAGAGCACCGAGATCGTGGCCCGGCGGCGTCCGGAGGGTACCGAGGCGGACATCCTCGACGGCCTTGTGGTCCTCGAGGTCGCGCCCGGCGCGGACGGGCGTGGCGGTGCGTTCGAGATGGCCATGACCCAGGGGGCGGCCACCGCGTTCCAGTCGTGGATCGAGGCCCGCCAGTCGGCGCGTTCGCAACGCCGTCGGGCCTAGGCCCGGCGGCGGAGCCGTTCTGTCAGGCTTCGCGTCCCGGATGTTCCCGGTCCCCGCCCGGAACCCATTTCACATCGCCCTGACCGTACGGCGGATGCGTGGCCACGCGGGCGAGGATGAACAGCAGGTCAGAGAGCCGGTTGAGGTATTTGGCCGGCAGCACGCCGGTTGATTCGGGGTCCGCGTCGATGGCGGCCCACGCCGAACGTTCGGCCCGCCGCACGACGGTGCGTGACTGATGCAGCAGCGCGGCGAACACCGAACCACCGGGCAGGATGAACGAATCCAGATTCGGCAGCGGTTCGCCGTAGTGGTCGCACCAGTGCTCCAGGGCGTCGATGTAGGCCTGCTCGATACGCAGTGGCGGGTACTTCGGGGATTCGACGACGGGGGTGGACAGGTCGGCGCCGGCGTCGAAGAGGTCGTTCTGCACTGTCCGCAGGACGGTCACGATGTCGTCGGGAATGCTCCCGCCGAGGGCGAGCGCCACGCCGATCGAAGCGTTGGCCTCGTCGCAGTCGGCGTAGGCGACGACTCTGGCGTCGGTCTTGGCGACTCGCGAGAAGTCGCTGAGCCCTGTTGTCCCGTCGTCGCCGGTCCGGGTGTAGATCCGCGTCAGATGTATGGCCATGGGTGCAAATCTATCGTGGTGACCGGTCCGTGTTGGCAGGTGAGGGCCAGGTGACGACGGTGGCGGGTGGTGCCGGTTAAGGTGTGAGCGTGGCAGATCGGTTCTTGGTGAGTGGTGGGGCACGGCTCGAGGGCGAGGTGGTCGTCGGCGGTGCGAAGAACAGCGTGCTCAAGCTGATGGCGGCCGCGTTGCTGGCCGAGGGCACCACCACGCTGACCAACAGTCCGGATATCGCGGACGTCCCGTTGATGGCGGATGTACTGCGTGGTCTGGGTGCCGCGGTCACGATCGACGGCGACACGGTGGCCATCGAGTCGCCGGCCGAACCCAAGTATCACGCCGATTTCGACGCGGTGAAGCAGTTCCGTGCCTCTGTGTGCGTCCTGGGTCCGCTGATGGCGCGTTGTCGTCGCGCGGTGGTCGCGCTGCCCGGCGGCGATGCCATCGGGTCCAGGCCACTGGACATGCATCAGGCGGGTCTGCGGGCGCTGGGTGCGCACAGTTCGATCGAGCACGGTTGTGTGGTGGCCTCGGCCGACACGCTGACCGGTGCCGGCGTGGCGCTGGAGTTTCCGTCGGTCGGCGCCACGGAGAATATTCTGATGGCCGCGGTCCTCGCCGACGGGGTGACCACCATCGACAACGCGGCGCGCGAGCCGGAGATCGTCGACCTGTGCGAGATGCTCGTGCAGATGGGCGCCCGGATCGACGGCGCCGGATCGTCGACGCTGACCGTGGAGGGCGTCCGGCAACTGCATCCGACGACGCACCGGGTGGTCGGCGACAGGATCGTCGGCGCCACCTGGGGGATCGCGGCCGCGATGACGCGCGGCGATGTGACCGTGCACGGTGTCGCCCCGGCACATCTGCAGTTGGTGCTCAACAAGTTGCGCGACACGGGTGCGGTGGTGGAGACCTTCGATGACGGGTTCCGGGTGCGCGCAGACGCCAGGCCGCGGGCCGTGAACGTCTCGACATTGCCGTTTCCCGGTTTCCCCACCGACCTGCAGCCGATGGCAATCGGTTTGGCGGCGGTTGCCGACGGAATGTCGCTGATCACCGAGAACGTGTTCGAGGCCCGGTTCCGGTTCGTCGAGGAGATGGTCCGTCTCGGCGCGGATGCGCGCACCGACGGTCATCAT
Source organism: Gordonia pseudamarae (assembly GCF_025273675.1). Classification (NCBI taxonomy): domain Bacteria; kingdom Bacillati; phylum Actinomycetota; class Actinomycetes; order Mycobacteriales; family Gordoniaceae; genus Gordonia; species Gordonia pseudamarae. The sequence goes on from NZ_CP045809.1 coordinate 1,825,823, forward strand.
GCGGTGATCCGCGGGGTTGATCAGCTCTCCAGTGCGCCGGTGTGGTGTTCGGACATCCGGGCGGGAGCGGGCCTGGTGCTCGCGGGCCTGGTGGCCGACGGGGTGACCGATGTGCACGATGTGGAACACATCGATCGTGGCTATCCCCGGTTCGAGGAGATCCTGCGCAGCCTGGGTGGCCGGATCGAACGGGTTACCGGCTGAGTCACCCGATCCCGGCCGCCGTGTCGACGGTACGGCGGCTCCGGAGCCCGTGCGGGCCGGCCCCGGTACGGACGGGACCGGTGCCGGTGACGGACAGGTGTCGGCCCCGTTGGGAGGGTTCGGTACCTGACCGGATGGATAGTCTGTGCATGCGGACATATGAATCTGTGGACAGGTATTCGGCGGCGGGTCTAGCGTTCAGCCTATGACGTCCACCACATCCACCACGCTGGCGATGCATATGAGCGACGGCATCGTGAACGCGCCGGTGTCGGTCATGTTCGCGGTGTTCGCGGCCGGGTGCCTGGCCTTGTGCGGCTGGCGGGCCCGTGCCGATCTCGATGAACGAGCGGTACCGATGGCCGGCCTCGTCGCCGCCTTCATCTTCGCGGTGCAGATGATCAACTTCCCGATCCTTCCCGGGGTGAGCGGGCATCTGCTCGGTGGCGCGTTGGCCGCGCTCCTGGTCGGCCCGTACGTCGGGGCGCTGTGCATCTCGATCGTGTTGGTGGTGCAGGCACTCCTGTTCGCCGACGGCGGGGTGTCGGCGTTGGGTACCAACATCACCAACATGGCGATCATCTCCACCTTCGCCGGCTTCGGTGTGGCGATGGCCGGTCGCAGATTCCTCACCGGGCAGTCGGGAGGGCGGGGCCTGACGGTCCTCGCGTTTGTCGCCGCTCTCGTCGGAACTGTCTGTGCCGCAACCGGATTTGTATTTCAGTATGCGCTGGGCGGGGCGGGCGACTCATCGCTGGCGACGGTGGCCGGGTACATGTGGGGCACGCATCTGCTGATCGGTGTCGGCGAAGGTCTGATCACCGCGGTGACGGTGACCGCGGTGGCCAAGGCGCGGCCCGATCTGGTGTATCTGTTGCGCCGAACACGCCCGGCCGATGTGCCGGGACGCCGGTCGGTGACGAGTGAGGGAGTTCGGGCATGAGTATCGTCGACGATCCCGGCGCGCAGGGAACGGGCACCGCACGGCCCGGGACCGAACAGGACGGGACCGAACAGGACGGGAGCGGCCGTCGGCCGTGGTTACGCAGGCACGGGTTCCTCGTGGCATTCGGCCTGGTGGCGCTGGTCATCGCCGGCGTCCTGTCGTACGCGGCCAGTTCGTCGCCGGACGGACTGGACTCGGCCACCCAGCGGGGGTGCCAGACGGTCATGGTGAACGGCGCTGAACAACTGCACGGCAACTGCATCGCCCAGCACGCCACGGACCACGCGATGTCGTCGTCGCCGCTGGCCGACTACAGCGTCTCGGGTCTGGGCAATTCCGGCGGGATCGCCGGGGTGCTGGGGGTTGTCGTCACGGTGCTGGTGGCCGGCGGACTGTTCTGGCTGCTGGCCCGCGGTCGCCGTGACGGCGCCGGACGCTGACGCGGCGGGGCGATCCGATGGGAGCAGGACATTCGCATCCGCTGTACCGGCAGGGTGATTCACCGGTGCATCGCGCGCCCGCCGAGGCCAAGCTGGTGTGCCTGGTCGTCTTCGTCTTCGCGGTGGTGGCGGCACCCCGCGAGGTGTTCTGGCCCTATCTGGTTGTCGCGGGAATCCTCATCACGGTGTGGGCGATCGCGAGGATTCCGCTGCGGTGGATCGCGCCGCGGATGCTGATCGAGGCGCCGTTCGTCGTCCTGGCGATCCTTCTGCCGTTCTCCGAGGGCGGTGAACGCACCGAGGTCCTGGGCATGTCGCTGTCGGTCTCCGGCCTCTATGCGGCGTGGGGGATTCTGGTCAAGGGCACCCTCGGTGTCGCTGCCTCGCTGACGTTCGCGGCCACCACCCGTGCCGACGAACTTCCGATCGCCCTGTCGCGGTTGGGGGTTCCGGCGATGATCACCCAGATTCTGGTGATGATGCTGCGGTACGTCGATCTCCTGGCGGTACAGGCCGGGCAGCAGCGCATCGCCCGGACGGCGCGTGGTGACGATCCCCGTTTCGCCCATCAGGCGGCGGCGATAGCCAAAGGTGTCGGGTCACTGTTCCTGCGGTCCTACGAGCGCGGTGAGCGGGTTCACCTGGCAATGACCTCGCGCGGGTTCAGCGGGCGTGTGCCCGAACTGCCGGGCCCGTCCTCGCGGGTGAAGGCCGGTGCGGCGCAATGGCTGACGGTGACGATGCCGGCGGTGGCCGCGGTGGCTGTATCGGTGACGGCCTGGAAACTGCTGTGACGAGATGCAATGCCGTGAGCAGATGCAACGCTGTGAGGAGAGGTAACGGTGTGGTCTAGACGAACGCGGGCGGGTAGCTCGGATGAACCCGGCACCGCCGTGGCCGTTGAACCCGGTACCGCAGTGACCGTCCCGGGTGCTCCCGCGATCGCGGTGACCGGGCTGGGTTTCACCTACCCCGACGGGCATGTCGCGCTCGATGGCATCGACCTGACGGTGCGGCGGGGGGAGCGGGTCGCGCTCCTCGGGCCCAACGGTGCGGGCAAGACCACGCTGATGCTGCATCTGAACGGCGTGCTCCGGGCCACCGCGGGGGAGGTGGCGATCTCGGGGATAAAGCTGGGGGACAAGTCGGTTCGCGATATCCGGCGGCGGGTGGGCCTGGTGTTCCAGGACCCCGACGACCAGCTTTTCATGTCGACCCTCGCCGAGGATGTGGCGTTCGGCCCGGCCAACTTCGGCGTCGCCGGTGCGGAACTTGCCGCCCGCACCGATGAGGCGCTGGGTGCGGTGTCGATGACCGCGCACGCCCATCGCGGCGCCACCCATCTGTCCGGGGGGCAGCGTCGGCGCGGTGCTTTGGCAACCGTACTCGCCTGCTGCCCAGACATTCTCGTTCTCGACGAACCGTCGGCCAATCTCGATCCGCTGGCCCGCAGGGAACTGGCGCACACATTGCTCGGATTGAAGCGGACCATGCTGGTGGTGACCCACGATCTGCCGTACGCCGCGCAACTGTGTGAGCGTGCCGTCGTCATCGACGCCGGCCGCATCGTCGCGGATGGTCCGATCGTGGACATTCTCGCGGATGCGGCGCTGCTGGCCCGGCACCGGCTGGAGCTTCCGTGGGGTTTCGACGCCGAGAGTCTGCGGCGGGCCTGGGCCGCCGGCGTCGGTTAGCGCACAGCTAACTGGCCACTCGGGCAGGGGTGTACCTGACCGGTGGTGGGTCGTGCGGATGTGAACGGACGGTTTGTCTCCGAGGCCCTGGGGGCGCGGGTGTGATCCGCGTAACGTCGCGCCTGTCACCCCGTAGTTTTCCAGTGCGCATCAGCGCGAGGAGGTAGTCATGCAGGTAGATGAACTGCTGAAGCCGTTCCCCATCAAGGAGTTCCACCCCTTCCCCCGGGCCATGATGGGTCCGGGCGCACACGAGATGATCGGTCCCGAGGCGCTGAAGCTGGGATTCAAGAGGACCCTCATCATGACCACCGGCCTGCGCGGCACGGACATCGTTCACAAGATCGCGGAGTCGTGCAAGTACCACGGCCTTGAGGTTGTGGTGTTCGATCAGGTCGAGTCCAATCCCAAGGACTACAACGTCATGGACGCGGTCGCGCTGTACAACTCGGAGAAGTGCGACTCGTTCATCTCCATCGGCGGCGGCTCCGCGCACGATGCCTGCAAGGGTGCCCGTATCTCGGTCGCCCACGACGGCCGCAGCATCAACGAGTTCGAGGGCTTCAACAAGAGCGAGAACCCTAAGAACCCGCCGCACATCGCCGTGTCCACCACCGCCGGAACCGGTTCGGAGACCTCGTGGGCGTACGTCATCACCGACACCACCACCGACCCAGACAAGCCGCACAAGTACGTCGCGTTCGACGACGCCTCGGTGACCTCCCTGGCGATCGACGACCCGGTGCTGTACTACGAATGCCCGGTGGCCTTCACCGCGCAGTGCGGTTTCGACGTTCTCGCGCACGCCTCCGAGCCGTACGTCTCGCGCCTGAACTTCCAGCCGTCGCTGGGCAATGCACTGCACGCCATCCGGCTCACCAACAGGCACCTGCGTGAGGCCACCTGGAACCCCACCGAACTGGCCGGCCGCGAAGGCATGATGTACGCGCAGTACATCGCGGCGCAGGCGTTCAACTCCGGTGGCCTGGGCATCATCCACTCGATCAGCCACGCGGTGTCGGCGTTCTACGACACCCACCACGGCCTGAACAACGCCATCGCACTCCCGCGCGTGTGGGCGTTCAACATGCCGGTCATGTACGAGCGCTTCGCCGACATCGCCGAGGTGATGGGCATCGACACGCACGGCATGACCAAGGTGCAGGCCGCCGACCAGGCGCTCAACGCCGCGATCCGGTTGCTGCGCGATGTGGGCATCACCGAAAAGTTCACCGACATCACCCAGGACACGCACGTCAAGAACCGCCTGGGCACGGGTCCGACCGCGTTCTACGCCAACCGCAAGGAGATCGACGGCGGCCCGGCCACCATCGACGCCATCACCAACCACGTGCTCGGCGACGCCTGTACGCCGGGCAACCCGAAGGAGTGCACCTTCGAGACGGTTCGTCCGGTCGTCGATCACTGCTTCAACGGTGACCTGGACGAACTGCTCACCTAGAGCAGCTCGCCCTCCCAGGTCCCACGGGATCCTCTCGTCGCTTCGTCCGCGATGAGGTGAGCGGGTGGCGGACAATGCAGCATCGTCCGCCACCCGCATTCCCCATACCCAGCACCGACAACCACCGTTCTAGAACCGGAGCATCACATGTCCGAGACCACCGCCGCGCCCGCGAGCACCACCGACGAGACCACCAGCCCCGCAGCCGAACAGTTCGCCGACGTCGCCGACGTCGTCGAGCAGTTCGCACAGGCCGGTTACCTTGCCGATCAGCGCCTCGCCACCACCGTGTTCCTGCAGGGCAGGCTGGGCAAGCCGTTGCTGCTGGAGGGGCCGGCCGGCGTCGGCAAGACCGAGCTGGCCAAGACGCTGGCGGCGGTCACCGGACGCGAACTGCTGCGCCTGCAGTGCTACGAGGGCCAGGACGAGACGACCGCGCTGTACGAGTGGGACTACGGCAAGCAACTGCTGTATACCCAGGTGTTGCGCGAGAAGATCTCGCAGGTGGTGGCCGATGTCGACACGCTGTCAGAGGCCGTGGACCGGATCGGCGCAGAGGAGAGCGTCTTCTTCTCCGAACGCTTCCTGGCGCCGCGCCCGCTGCTGGAGGCGGTGCGCTCGGAGAAGCCGGTGGTGCTGCTCATCGACGAGGTCGACCGCGCCGACGAGGCGCTGGAGGCGGTTCTGCTGGAGTTACTCGCCGAGTTCCAGGTGTCGGTTCCCGAGATCGGCACCTTCGTGGCCAAACATATGCCGCTGGTGATCCTCACCTCCAACAACACCCGTGATCTGTCGGCCGCGCTCAAGCGCCGGTGCCTGCACCTGTCGCTGGACTATCCGACGGCCGACCGCGAGCTGGCAATCATCAAGTCCAAGAATACCGGCCTCTCGGATGTGTTGTCCGCCAAGCTTGTTCAGATTGTGCGCGGGCTGCGTGACCTGGACCTGCGCAAGGCCCCGAGCATTTCCGAGGCGATCGACTGGGCGCGGACCCTGGCGGTGTTGGGCGCAGACGAACTCAACGCCGACATCCTTTCGCAGACAGCGAATGTGGTGGTCAAGTACGACCGCGACCTGGCCCGTGCGGTGGACGCACTGCCCACACTGGTCGACCCCAACGCCGAGGTGCCCAGCCACCTGCATACCCACGGACACGATCACGGGCATTCCCATGACCACGGGCATTCCCACGATCACGGCCATGCGCACGATCACAACGAACCCGGCCGCGAGCGGCGCGCGGCGATGGACGAACCCGGCCGGCACGGCGACGACTACTACGGCGCGCCCGGCGACAGCAGGGACATCGGCAAGCGCACGGTGAGCGCGGGGCAGGGCAGCAGATCCTTCGCCTCCCGCGGCGGCGGCGGCGCGCGCAAGCGGCCGTTCTAGGCGGCCGGGATGGAAGGCGCGATTCACCGGTTCGTCCGGTTGCTGCGGCTGCACGGTATCCGCATCGGCGTATCTGAGGCGATGGATGCGATGGCGGCGACCGCCGCACCGGAGATCCTCGGCGAACGGGAACTGCTGCGGTCGGCCCTGGAGGTGTGCCTGGTCAAGGACCGCCGCGACGAGGAGACATTTCATGATGTCTTCGACCGCTTCTTCCGGTTGCGGCCGGTCCTGGACAGCGATGACGGGCACGGGCATACGCATACCCACGACGACCTTTCCGACAGCGGCGAACTGAACGAGTACAGCCTCTCGGATGAGATCTCCCAGACCCCGCAGCAGGGCCACAGCCACGGCCCGCCGTCCAACCTCAAGGACTACTTCGACCCGGAGGACCTGGCCGAGCAGTACAACCTGCATCAGGAGGCCAACCGTCTGGACATGGCGTCGCTGACCGACGAGATCGTGCTGTCGGCCGACGAGGTGCCCAACTCCGAGGCCGCCGCGCGTGTCCAGCTCACCGTGTCGCGCCTGTCCAATCCGGGCAGGCCGGGTGAGTTGGTGGCAGACGACCGCACCAGGCTCGACGTCGAGTTGTCGGTGGCGCAGGAGATGGCGCTGCTGAACTGGCTCGACAGCGACTCCGATGACCTCACCCAGCCCGACGCGGAGGAGATCGCGGCCTTGCGCCGCATCCTGGCGGGTCTGCTCGACGGTCTGCCGGAGAAGCTGCGCGACCACCTCGAGCAGCTGATGGCCAGCGACCACGAGATCGAGGAACGCGAGGTCAAGGCGGAGATCCGCGATGTCATCCACGAGCACGAACGCGCCAGTCTGGAGGATTCGATCCGGCGGCTGATCCGCAGCCTGCACGGGGCACCCCGGTCGCGCCGCAAGGTGGCCGCACGCGGTTCGGTCGACGCCGCCCGCACGATGCGTGCCAACCTGCGCTACGACGGTGTGCCGTTCCGGCCGATCACCGTGGCCAAGGTGGAGGACCGCCCGAGTCTGCTGATCCTGGCGGACGTGTCCTTGTCGGTGCGCGCCGCGGCCAGGTTCACGCTGCAGCTCGTGCACGGACTGCAGTCGATGGTCTCGCACGTGCGCTCGTTCGCGTTCGTGTCGGATCTGGTGGAGATCACCGATCTGTTCGCCGAACATCCGATCGAGGAGGCGCTGTCCCTGGTGGTCAGCGGTCTGTCCAACGGCGGTGTGCTCGACACGTCCGCGGATTCGGACTACGGCACCGCGTTGGGCATGTTCCTGGAGGAGTACGGCGGCGCCGTCAATCGCCGGACCACGGTCATCGTCCTGGGCGACGGCCGGGGCAACGGTGCTGATCCGAACTTCCCCGCACTGGAGGAGATCTCGCGCCGGGCGCGGGAGGTCATCTGGATCACGCCCGAACCCTCGTACTCGTGGGGCCTTGGTTCGTGCGATCTGCCGGGCTATGCCGCGTACTGCGATCGGGTGCACATCATCCATGATCTGACGGCACTCGAGCAGGTGTCGGTCGATGCGATCAAGGTGTGATGGCCGGACGCGCCTGGTCGATGCCCCGGAGTCTTTTCCATTTGCAACGTGGCTGCATGACCCGCCGAAGTAGTGTGGCTCACAGTGTCAGTGGATGAGATTGTCGAGCGGGTGCCGTCGTCGCGGTCCGGGTTCAGCGATGAACAGCCGGCCCGCGATGCGGTGCGCGTGGCCAAGTTTCACACTCCCGAGGTGATCATCGGGCGCGGTGCTCTCGCCGAGATCCCGCGCGCCGCCGAAGGGCTCGGCGTGAGTCGGCTGCTTGTCGTGTCCGACCGCGGGATCCTGGGCAGCCCCTGGTTCTCCGAATTGGCCGACAGGCTGGACAAGGCCGGTATCCGCACCTCCTCGTTCACCGGAATCAGCCCCAATCCGCGTGCCGGTGAGGTGGTGGCCGGCCTCGAACGCTATGGGATGGCGCGGTGCGACGGCATTGTCGCGCTCGGCGGCGGATCGGTGATCGACGCCGCGAAAGGGGTCGCGATCCTGGCCGCCAACGGCGGTCACATCCTGGAGTACGAGGGCATCGACAGGGCCCGCAACCCGCTCCCGCCGCTGCTGGCGGCGCCGACCACCGCCGGCAGCGGTTCGGATGTCTCGCAGTTCTGCATCATCAACGATTCCGACCGCAAGACCAAGGTGACGATCATCGGCCGTGGCCTGGTCCCGAACGTCTCGGTGATCGATCCACGGCTGTTCGCGACGATGCCGCCCGAGGTGGTCGCCCAGTCCGGTATGGACGCGGTCTCGCACTGCGTCGAGGCATACGCCTCGCGTGCGCACACCCGGCTCACCGACGCGGCGGCGCTGTCGGCTATCGGCACGGCCTGGCGCAGCCTGGAGCGGCTGGTGAACGCCCCGGCCGACCCCGACGCCGGGATGGACATGGCGTATTCGGCGTTGCAGGCGGGAATGGCGTTCACCAACGCGATTCTCGGTGCCACGCACGCGCTCAGTCACCCGGTGGGCGGCATGTGCGACGCGCCGCACGGCGCCATCAACGCGATCATCCTGCCGCATGTGATCCGGTTCAACGCGCAGGCCGATCCATCGCCCTACGTCGATCTGGCCAGGGCGATCGGACTGCCCGAGGCGGCATCACCGCACGCCACCGCCGATCGCTTCGCCGACGAGATGTCCGGGCTGACGACGCGGGTCGGACTGCCCACGTCGTTGTCGGCGCTCGGGGTACGCGCCGAGGATATCCCGTCACTGGTGGTCAACGCGCTGGCCGATGCCTGCATGCGGACCAATCCGCGCCGGCCGACCGCCGCCGACGTGGCCGCCATGTACCGCGAGGCACTGTGACCATGTCGCCGCCACGCACACAACAGAGCCCGCGCGGCCGGTCCGCCGAGCAACGCCAGCCGGACCCGCTCGAACACCGGGATAACCTCGAACACCGGGATAACGCAGTGCAGGGCCCGTGTCCCACCTCGTCGCCCGATTCCTCCGACGCCGAATGGCTCAACTCACTGATCGGCCTGCACTCGGTCAAAGGTGGCCACTACGCCCAGTACCGGGGCGTCGAGCAGCGCCTGAGCCGGGTCGTCGGCGCGCTCGACCGGATCTCGCGCGCCCTGGTCGACACCGCGGAGGGACCGGAGAATCTGGTCCTGTCGGTGGCCAGGGCCGTCAGCGAACACCTCGACGCGCGGTGGGTGGTCTTCGCGCTCTGCGACGGAGAACTCGAACGCACAGGCCCGCGGCACCTGATGATGGCCGCCGACGGCACCGTCTACGCGTTCGAAGGGGTGGCCAGCGGCCGGGTGCCCAGCAACCTGCCGGACGAAGTTCTCAACCGGCTCAACGACATCCTGCGCCGACAGACCGATCGACTGGAGGTGGCGGTGGTCGACGATCACCATCTGCACCTGCCGCTGGAACTCGACGGCCGCGTCGTCGGTGGGCTGTCCGCATGGACCCGTCGGGGAAATCTCGTGGACTCCGCAGATCTGGTGGTGATGCGGATCCTGGCACGCCAGGCTGTTGTCGCCCTGCTCAACGCCGCACTCCTGGAGGAGAGCAGGCATCAGCTGACCCGCGCCGAGGACGCCTACCGGCGGGTCAGTGAACAGGCCGCGGTACTCGCCGCGCGCAACGAGGACCTCGAACGTACGCAGCGGGAACTGTCTGCCGCGATACGGCAGCGGCTGGTCACCGAGGAGCGCGAACGAATCGCGCGGGAGCTGCATGACTCGGTGACCCAGTCTGTGCTGTCGGCGGGTATGCAGATCGAGGTGTGCCGGGTCGAATCCGATCCGGCGACCGCGGCGCGACTGGAAGTGGCCGGTCGGCTCACCCGCAACGCCGTCGAACAGCTGCGTTCGGTGATCTACGCGCTCAATCAGGCGCCGTCGGTGGGCGGGTTGACTCTCGGTGAGATTCTCGACGAACTGTGTTCGATGCACATGCCGGCCGACCTGCGGACCGAGGTTCGCGTGGTCGGCAAGGTGCGCGATCTATCCGACGACGCACAGCACGCCATTCTGCGGATCGCCGGCGAGGCGTTGTTCAACACGGCGGTACATGCCGAGGCCACTCGGGCGAAGGTGGTGCTGACGTACGGTGAACACGACGTGGGGCTGTCGGTGGACGACGACGGTGCCGGTGATCCGGGACATCTACGTCGCGTTCTGCAGGCGGCCACGCTGGGTGACCTCGCCGGCCGGCACCGCGGGCTGGCGAACATGACGACCCGCGCCGCGGACCTGGGTGGCACGCTGCGTATCAGGCGATCGCGCATGGGTGGTATACGGATCGCCGTCGAATTGCCCGACGCCACTGTCCGGCCGGTCAGACCGCGGGAGGTGAACCAATGACAACATTTGGGGCGCAAGGTGTTCCACAAAGATCCACGGCTCCGCCGGGGCGGACTCCGCAATCGGCCGTCCGCACGATGCTGGTCGATGACCACGCGCTGCTGCGGGAGGGGATCAGGTCGCTGCTCGACCGCGAGCAGGCGATTTCGGTGGTCGGTGAGGCCGACTCCTACGATGCGGCACTCGCCGAGATCGCGCGGTGCCGGCCGGAGGTGGTCGTCGTCGACCTCAAACTCAGCGCAGGGACCGAGTACGAGGGCTTGCGCCTGGTCACCGAGCTGTCGTCGCGGTATCCGACGGTGGCCACACTCGTGCTCACCACCTTCCTCGACGATGACCTGGTGGTGCGCGCGGTCAAGGCGGGGGCACGCGGGTACGTGGTCAAGGACATCGACACCACCGAACTCGTGCGGGCGATCCAGGCCGTGTGGGGTGGGGGCAGCGCCTTCGACGCGCGCAGTACAGCGATCGTCCTGCGTACGGTCTCGGGGGAGTCCGGCACCTCCGACGCGCTGACCGACCGTGAGCGCGAAGTTCTGCGACTGCTGGCGGACGGCATGTCCAACAAGGGAATCGGTCAGAAGCTCTTCATTTCCGAATCCACGGTCAAGTTTCATATCCGCAACATCATCCGCAAGCTCGGGGTGTCCAAGCGCACTGACGCGGTGTACATCGCCAGCAAACGCGGCCTGATCTGACCGCCCGCGCCCCCGAACCGGCCGGGCCCGGGTCCGGCGATAGTAGGCGGCGCACCGGACTACCGGTGCGGGGTGAGTATCAGCCAGCCGCCGTGGTCGGTGAAGATCTCGGCGCCGGCGTGATCGACACGATCGGCCCAGAGTCGCAGGTCGTCCTCGGTGAGCCGGAGCAGATGCCCGAAGTGCTCGGTCGGCTCCTCCTCGAACGGCACGGCGATCACCACGCGATGCCTGGCCACCCGCAACGCCTCGGTGACCGCGACGGTCGTGTCCTGGACATCGAGGTGTTCGAGCAGGTGGATGAGGGTGACAGTGTCCACGTGATCGTCCGGGTAGGGCAGTGCGAGAGCATTGCCGACGCACGCGTCGACATCGATCCGCAGGCTCGCCGAGGCGGTGGTGAGCAGGTCGATCGCGCCGGGGGAGATGTCGCAGGCCCGCACCGAATGACCGTCCCGGGCGCACGCCAGGGCGAAGAAGCCGAAGCAGCATCCCACCTCCAGAACCTCGTGGCCGGCGATCAAGGACCGTGCCCGACGATGGACGGGGCTGAAAGGTGAAGTGCCGTTGTCCAACTCGTTGATCGAGTTGAGGTAGTAGGCCCGCCAGGCGGACTCCTCGGAGGCGGCCGACGAGCAGATCATCTGCACGGCGGCATCCTCGAACTGTTCCTGTCCGCTGAGGACTCCGAGTTCGACGAGCTCGGACAAGGAGGCCACCATCACCGAATCGGAGATGGTCCGTTCGGTCCAGGGGTGCAGGATCTCCACCGCACCGGCGGAGCGCCGCCATAGCAGGGAAGAGCTCCTGGAGTATGCACGCTCGGCGTCCGGGTAGTCCGGTAGCGGCCTGACCAGCACGTTCAGTTCGGTAGGGGTCGCAGCGTCCGCATTCACCGTGGTCATGGGTCCAGAGTAGGTCTCCAGATCGTGGTGGTGAACTGGCCGTAAAGGCAGGGTTTCGGGGATTCGGCAGTTTCGGGGTACGGGAACACGACCGAGTAATGTGATGCAGATCACAACAAGGTGATTTCGCCCGATTTGGGTGCAATTGACCGAACATGCTCCACCGACAACGCGCCTACCTGGGCGAACCTAGTCGGCCGAGCGTGTCCACCTGGCGATTTGATCCTCTGTAAACGTTCGCGTAACTTTCTTCGAGTCAGAGCGAGACGGGCTGGCGCCGGGGAGTCGGGCGAGGATGAAAGTCCTGGTCAGGGGCTTGTGGGTGTTGGTTTCGGGTTTGTGATGATCACCTTGGTTTGTTTTCTGGTGTGCTGTGTTGTGCGCCGGGGTTCGGGGTGGGCCGGGTAGGTTCGGTCGGCTGCAAGGGTTCGGGGTTGCCGGGTTTTGCGGTCGGGGTTCGGGTCTGTTAGGCTGGAGTGGTTGCCCCGGAGTGGGTGGCGGTTTCCAAGTGTTTGTGAGCAGTGCTTGCTGATGGTTGCCTCTTTGTGGGGTGGTGTTGGTGGGTGTGTGTTCTTTGAGAACTCGATAGTGTGTGACAAACTTTGTTTGATGCCAAATTTTTTTGGTAGTCAAAATATTTTTGAATGCCAGTTTGTTTTTTTGAGGATTTTTTGGTCAGGTTTTTCTCTCTGGTCTGAAGAATTGTGTTGAAACTGTTTGGTTTCAGTGTTTTTTCATGGAGAGTTTGATCCTGGCTCAGGACGAACGCTGGCGGCGTGCTTAACACATGCAAGTCGAACGGAAAGGCTCCTTCGGGGGTACTCGAGTGGCGAACGGGTGAGTAACACGTGGGTGATCTGCCCCTGACTTTGGGATAAGCCTGGGAAACTGGGTCTAATACCGGATATGACCTGCCCTTGCATGGGGGTTGGTGGAAAGCTTTTGCGGTCAGGGATGGGCCCGCGGCCTATCAGCTTGTTGGTGGGGTAATGGCCTACCAAGGCGACGACGGGTAGCCGACCTGAGAGGGTGATCGGCCACACTGGGACTGAGACACGGCCCAGACTCCTACGGGAGGCAGCAGTGGGGAATATTGCACAATGGGCGCAAGCCTGATGCAGCGACGCCGCGTGAGGGATGACGGCCTTCGGGTTGTAAACCTCTTTCACCAGGGACGAAGCGCGAGTGACGGTACCTGGAGAAGAAGCACCGGCCAACTACGTGCCAGCAGCCGCGGTAATACGTAGGGTGCGAGCGTTGTCCGGAATTACTGGGCGTAAAGAGCTCGTAGGCGGTTTGTCGCGTCGTCTGTGAAATTCTGCAACTCAATTGTAGGCGTGCAGGCGATACGGGCAGACTTGAGTACTACAGGGGAGACTGGAATTCCTGGTGTAGCGGTGAAATGCGCAGATATCAGGAGGAACACCGGTGGCGAAGGCGGGTCTCTGGGTAGTAACTGACGCTGAGGAGCGAAAGCGTGGGTAGCGAACAGGATTAGATACCCTGGTAGTCCACGCCGTAAACGGTGGGTACTAGGTGTGGGTTCCTTTTCACGGGATCCGTGCCGTAGCTAACGCATTAAGTACCCCGCCTGGGGAGTACGGCCGCAAGGCTAAAACTCAAAGGAATTGACGGGGGCCCGCACAAGCGGCGGAGCATGTGGATTAATTCGATGCAACGCGAAGAACCTTACCTGGGTTTGACATACACCAGACGCTGGCAGAGATGTCGGTTCCCTTGTGGTTGGTGTACAGGTGGTGCATGGCTGTCGTCAGCTCGTGTCGTGAGATGTTGGGTTAAGTCCCGCAACGAGCGCAACCCTTGTCCTGTATTGCCAGCGGGTTATGCCGGGGACTTGCAGGAGACTGCCGGGGTCAACTCGGAGGAAGGTGGGGATGACGTCAAGTCATCATGCCCCTTATGTCCAGGGCTTCACACATGCTACAATGGCGCGTACAGAGGGCTGCGAGACCGTGAGGTGGAGCGAATCCCTTAAAGCGCGTCTCAGTTCGGATTGGGGTCTGCAACTCGACCCCATGAAGTCGGAGTCGCTAGTAATCGCAGATCAGCAACGCTGCGGTGAATACGTTCCCGGGCCTTGTACACACCGCCCGTCACGTCATGAAAGTCGGTAACACCCGAAGCCGGTGGCCTAACCCCTGTGTGGGAGGGAGCTGTCGAAGGTGGGATCGGCGATTGGGACGAAGTCGTAACAAGGTAGCCGTACCGGAAGGTGCGGCTGGATCACCTCCTTTCTAAGGAGCATTGGCACTGTCGTGGATCATGCCCGAATGTGGTGTGCCGCGGTCATGTTCATGGGTGAAACATCAAACACATCCTGTTATGCCGGCTGTGCACTAGACGTGTGTGGTGGGTGGGGTGAGTGTTCTGGGTGACTGGGATGCTGGTTGTTGCACACTATCGGGGTTCTGAGGGAACACGCAGTGATGCGGGTTGTCTTGGCCTGCTGTTGGGTTGCTGGTGGTGAGGGTTCCTGTGATGGGGGCCGGAGTTGGTGGCTGGTGGTGGGTGTGTGTTGTTTGAGAAGTGCATAGTGGATGCGAGCATCTCATCAGTGATGATCGATGTGCCCTGTGAGGGGTTGTTGGTTGTTGTTGATGGTATGAATATTGCAATTTCATTTTTTGAGATAGTGCTTTTTTGGCGTCTACATTCGTGTCTTTGCCGGCAGTCTTCGGGTTGTGTGGTGGGGGTGTGTTTGTAGGTGTTGTTGTAAGTGTTTTAGGGCGTTCGGTGGATGCCTTGGCACCAGGGGCCGATGAAGGACGTGGTAGGCCGCGATAGTCCTCGGGGAGTTGTCAAACGAGCTGTGATCCGAGGGTGTCCGAATGAGGAAACTCAGCACCAGTTATGTGGTGTTACCCGCCCGTGAATGTATAGCGGGTGTGGAGGGAACGTGGGGAAGTGAAACATCTCAGTACCCATAGGAAGAGAAAACAAGTGTGATTCCGTGAGTAGTGGCGAGCGAAAGCGGATGAGGCTAAACCATGCGCATGTGTAACCGGGTAGGGGTTGTGTGTGTGGGGTTGTGGGGTTCATCTTCCCGGATCTACCTGTCCGGGCGTGAGTGATAAAATCATGGGTTAGGTGAAGTGGCCTGGAATGGTCCGCCGTAGACGGTGAGAGTCCGGTAGTCGAAAGCCTGTGGTCTTGCGTGATGGATGCCCAAGTAGCAGCGGGCTCGTGGAATCTGCTGTGAATCTGCCGGGACCACCCGGTAAGCCTGAATACTTCCTGGTGACCGATAGCGGACTAGTACCGTGAGGGAAAGGTGAAAAGTACCCCGGGAGGGGAGTGAAATAGTACCTGAAACCGGACGCTTACAATCCGTCAAAGCCTGTGAGTTCTTGAGTGGACTGTGGGTGATGGCGTGCCTTTTGAAGAATGAGCCTGCGAGTTAGTGCTCGGTGGCAAGGTTAACCCGTGTGGGGTAGCCGTAGCGAAAGCGAGTCTGAATAGGGCGCAATGTCGGAGACATTATGTCTTGTGACTGTAGTCGCCGGGTCTAGACCCGAAGCGGAGTGATCTACCCATGGCCAGGGTGAAGCAGCAGTAAGATGTTGTGGAGGCCCGAACCCACTTCAGTTGAAAATGGAGGGGATGAGCTGTGGGTAGGGGTGAAAGGCCAATCAAACTCCGTGATAGCTGGTTCTCCCCGAAATGCATTTAGGTGCAGCGTCACATGTTTCTTGCTGGAGGTAGAGCTACTGGATGGCCGATGGGCCCTATCAGGTTACTGACGTCAGCCAAACTCCGAATGCCGGTAAGTGAGAGTGTGGCAGTGAGACTGCGGGCGATAAGGTTCGTAGTCGAGAGGGAAACAGCCCAGATCGCCGGCTAAGGCCCCTAAGCGTGTACTAAGTGGAAAAGGATGTGGGGTCGCGAAGACAACCAGGAGGTTGGCTTAGAAGCAGCCACCCTTGAAAGAGTGCGTAATAGCTCACTGGTCAAGTGATCCTGCGCCGACAATGTAGCGGGGCTCAAGTACACCGCCGAAGCCGCGGCACTCACACAAGTCATCGGCACATCCTTGCGGGGGTGTGTGTAGTGGTGTGGGTGGGTAGGGGAGCGTCCTGCATCCGTGGAAGCGCCGGAGTGATCCAGGTGTGGAGGGTGTGGGAGTGAGAATGCAGGCATGAGTAGCGAAAGACAAGTGAGAAACTTGTCCGCCGGATGACCAAGGGTTCCTGGGGCAGGTTAATCCGCCCAGGGTGAGTCGGGACCTAAGGCGAGGCCGACAGGCGTAGTCGATGGACAACGGGTTGATATTCCCGTACCCGTGTATCCGCGCCCAATAGCGAGGCAATTGTACTAAGTGCCCAAATCCCAAGAGACCGCCTTCGGGTGGCTGGCGGGTGCTGCGCACGACCTTGGTTGTAGTAGTTAAGCGATGGGGTGACGCAGGAAGGTAGTGGGGCCAGTGAGTGGTTGTACTGGTGTAAGCCTGTAGGGCGAGACATAGGCAAATCCGTGTCTTGTGTGCCTGAGAGGTGATGCGTAGCCGGTGAGGCGAATTCCATGATCCTATGCTGCCGAGAAAAGCCTCTAGTGAGTTGGTACATGGCCCGTACCCCAAACCAACACAGGTGGTCAGGTAGAGAATACTAAGGCGATCGAGTGAACTGTGGTTAAGGAACTCGGCAAAATACCCCCGTAACTTCGGGAGAAGGGGGACCACTGCTGGTGAACACTGTTCGGTGGGAGCTGGTGGTGGTCGCAGAGACCAGAGAGAAGCGACTGTTTATTAAAAACACAGGTCCGTGCGAAGTCGTAAGACGATGTATACGGACTGACGCCTGCCCGGTGCTGGAAGGTTAAGAGGACCGGTTAGTGCCCCTTGTGGGTGCGAAGCTGAGAATTTAAGCCCCAGTAAACGGCGGTGGTAACTATAACCATCCTAAGGTAGCGAAATTCCTTGTCGGGTAAGTTCCGACCTGCACGAATGGCGTAACGACTTCTCTGCTGTCTCAACCACAGACTCGGCGAAATTGCAGTACGAGTAAAGATGCTCGTTACGCGCGGCAGGACGAAAAGACCCCGGGACCTTCACTATAGCTTGGTATTGGTGTTCGGTTCGGTTTGTGTAGGATAGGTGGGAGACTGTGAAGCGGTCACGCCAGTGGTCGTGGAGTCGTTGTTGAAATACCACTCTGATCGTATTGGACTTCTAACCTCGGACCCTGATCGGGTTCAGGGACAGTGCCTGGTGGGTAGTTTAACTGGGGCGGTTGCCTCCCAAAATGTAACGGAGGCGCCCAAAGGTTCCCTCAGCCTGGTTGGCAATCAGGTGTTGAGTGTAAGTGCACAAGGGAGCTTGACTGTGAGACGTACATGTCGAGCAGGGACGAAAGTCGGGACTAGTGATCCGGCACCTACGAGTGGAAGTGGTGTCGCTCAACGGATAAAAGGTACCCCGGGGATAACAGGCTGATCTTCCCCAAGAGTCCATATCGACGGGATGGTTTGGCACCTCGATGTCGGCTCGTCGCATCCTGGGGCTGGAGTAGGTCCCAAGGGTTGGGCTGTTCGCCCATTAAAGCGGCACGCGAGCTGGGTTTAGAACGTCGTGAGACAGTTCGGTCTCTATCCGCCGCGCGCGTTAGAAACTTGAGGAAACCTGTCCCTAGTACGAGAGGACCGGGACGGACGAACCTCTGGTGTGCCAGTTGTTCCGCCAGGAGCACTGCTGGTTAGCTACGTTCGGAAGGGATAACCGCTGAAAGCATCTAAGCGGGAAGCCTGTTCCAAGATGAGGTTTCTCACCCCCTTAGAGGGGTTAAGGCCCCCCACAGACCATGGGGTTGATAGGCCAGAACTGTAAGCACAGTAATGTGTTCAGGTGACTGGTACTAATCGGCCGAGGACTTACAACAACACCCACACACAGTGTGGGCCATAATGACCATGTAACGCATCCACTATGCACCTCTGAAACAACACACAACACACACAAGTGTGTGTGTGACAATTTCACAAATTTTGCGGCGGCTATAGCGGTGGGGAAACGCCCGGACCCATTCCGAACCCGGAAGCTAAGCCCACCAGCGCCGATGGTACTGCACCCTAACCAGTGTGGGAGAGTAGGACACCGCCGCAATCACACCCCATTGAGGCCCCAACACACTCGTGTTGGGGCCTCAATGCATGTGGAGGGCATCTCCGTTGAAAAGGCGCCTTTCGACGTCGGCGGGTCTGCGGAAGATCGACGAACCCGAGGACATCGGCCTCACCCGCGGCCGACGAGAAGCGCCGCAGCACCATGCCGCGGCGGCTCCGTCGGGCGGGCTCTAGTGGTCGGGGTTCAGATCTGCGGGTGTGTCCGCATCGGTTCCGGGCACGACGATCATGGGGATCGACAGCGCTCGCAGAATCTTCGATGCGGTCGACCCGAGGAAGATTGTGTTGGGTGCGGCCAGCCGGCTGGAGCCCACCATGATGACATCGCCGTCGTGCCATTCGAGCGAGGACACCGCCTCCTCGATGGTGTGGCCCTGGGCGATCGTCGAGGAGATGGGGAAGTCCGTCGGCAGTCGCCGGAGCGCCTCGTCGAGCGTCGACTGAGCGTGCTTGCGGGCATCGGATACGGCGAGCTCGTCGGGTGTGTCCGCCCACGGCTGTACCTCATCCAGGGCCACCAGCGAGACCATCCGGATCGGGCGGTGGGCTCGCAGTCCGGCGCGGATCGCCGTCTGGAACAGCAGGTCGGTGCCCGGACGGTGGCCGATCATCACCGTCAGCTCCCGGACCTTTTCGGCGCCCACGTGGCTGAAACCGAGCGGCGCCAGGGCCACCGGTATCGGCGACGAATGGAGCATCCCGTTGACGACGGAGCCGAGCGTGTGCCGGCCGAGGATCCCGCCGCCGGATCCGCCCATGACGATGACGTCGGCCCCGGATTTCTGGGCCTGACGGATCAGCCCGAGCGCCGGATTGGCGTCGGTCGCGATCGTCGCGGTCGTCTCGATGTCGTCGGGGATCATGGCCGCGGCGTCGTCGAGCCAGGCCTGTGCGGCATGGTCGAGGGCATCGGAGAGCTTGTCGATGTCGCTCTGTTCGTCGGCGCCGGTCGCGTGCGGGTCGGGCGGGATGACGACGCATAGCTCCAGTTCGGCGTCGAGGGTTCGTGCCAGCGACGAGCCCAGGGCGACGGCATCGGCCCCGCCGCTGGTGGCGATATAGGCGACGAGCAGTTTCATGTGTTTGTCTCCGATCGGCAGCTCACCTAAGCCTAGTGCCCCGAACGCGGCGGCTGTCCGATTCCGAATGGTTCGGTGTCGGTGGCCGCCGAACGGCGTCGAGCCCCCGGACCACTGTCCGGGGGCTTGGCACCGGCCACCGCCGGGGTGTCTCCCGTGTGTGCCGCTCAGCTCAGGTGGTGGACCTCCTGCAGGCCGTACACGGGGGTCGGAATCTTCTCGTAGCGGGCCTTGAGTTGCAGCGCCAGATACAGGGAGTAGTGGCGCGACTGGTGCAGGTTGCCGCCGTGGAACCACAGGTGTGGTTGCTGGGTGGGTTTCCACATGTTGCGCTGCTCGCCCTCCCACGGGCCCGGATCCTTGGTGGTGTCCGATCCCAGACCCCATACCTTGCCGACCCGGTCGGCCACCTCCTGGCCCATCAGGTCCGCGGCCCAGCCGTTCATCGAGCCGTAGCCGGTGGCGTAGACGACGACGTCGGCCGGCAATTCGGTGCCGTCGGCGAGCACGACCGCGGTCTCGGTCAGGTGATCGACGTTGCCGTGCGCGAGTTTGATGCTGCCGTCGGCGATCAGCTCGGCCGCACCGACGTCGATGTAGTAGCCGGACCCGCGGCGCAGATACTTCATGAACAGGCCCGAGTCGTCGTCACCGAAGTCCAGATCGAAACCGGCGGCCGCGAGTCCGTCGTAGAACTCCTTGTCCTGTTCGCGGATCGCGTTGTACACCGGGATCTGGAACTCGTGCATGATCCGGTACGGCAGCGAGGCGAAGGTGAAGTCGGCCTTCTTGGTGGTCATCCCGCTGTCCACCGCCCGCTGGCTGTACAGGTCACCGAGCGCGATCTCCATGAGCGAATCGGACTTGACGATGTGGGTGGAGGACCGCTGGATCATTGTCACGTCGATGCCGTTGTCGACGAGCGCCTTGGAGATATCCATCGCCGAGTTGTTGGACCCGACCACCACGACCTTCTTGCCGTGGTAGCCGTCCGGGCCGGGATGCCTGCTCGAATGATGCTGTTCACCGGCGAACACGTCCTGGCCCGGGAATGTGGGCACATTCGCCTTGCCCGACATGCCGGTCGCCAGTACCAGCTCGGTCGGGTGCAGCGTGAGCTGCTCGCCGTCGCGGTCGATTTCGACGGTCCAGGTGCCGGCCGCGTCGTCGTAGACGGCCGAGGTGCAGGTGGTCTTGGACCAGTACGGGACCTCCATGACCCGGGTGTAGAACTCGAGCCAGTCGCCGATCTTGTCCTTGGGGGCGAAGGTCGGCCAGTTCTCCGGGAACGGCAGGTAGGGGAGGTGGTCGTACCAGACCGGGTCGTGCAGGCACAGCGACTTGTACCGCTTGCGCCACTGATCTCCGGGCCGGTCGTGCCGGTCGACGACGATCGAGGGCACGCCGAGCTGGCGCAGCCGGGCGCCGAGCGCGATACCACCCTGGCCGCCGCCGATGACCAGGACGAACGGCTGCTTGGTGCGACCGAGTTCGGTGGCCTCGGCTTCCTTCTTCTCGGCCCAGGAACGGGGGTCGGGGTCGCTGCCGTGGACGGCGCCGCGCGGGCGGTTGTGACCGGCGGACTCCTCGTGGCCCTTGAGTTCCTGCAGAGTGG
Source organism: Gordonia pseudamarae (assembly GCF_025273675.1). Taxonomy (NCBI): domain Bacteria; kingdom Bacillati; phylum Actinomycetota; class Actinomycetes; order Mycobacteriales; family Gordoniaceae; genus Gordonia; species Gordonia pseudamarae. The sequence goes on from NZ_CP045809.1 coordinate 1,846,751, forward strand.
TCAGCAGCGTCCAGCCCTTGTCCACGCCGTCGTCGTCGGGCCGGATGCGCAGGTGGCCCTCGCCGCGGCCGACGGCGGTCTGGAAGGTGATGAACGCCGAGACGATGCCGTCGCCGTCGTCGGATGCCGGGTCGGTGGTGGCGAAGCCCGTCGGGTCGACGTCGTCGAGGCGTGCGCCGAGCATACCGGCGATCTCGTCGTGGCCCTCGACGGTCTTGATGTTCCAGGTGAAGGCCACGAGGTCGCGCCAGAAGCTGTCGGTCCCGAACAGTGCGGTGACCCGTGCGACGTCTCGGGATGCCAGTGCGTCGTTGAATGCGGCGAGCCACGCGTCGATCCGCTGCTGGGCCGTGGCCCCGCTGTCCGCCGTGCTGTCGCTGGTCGTATCGGCCGTCGTGCTCGGGGCGGACGGTTCGAGAGTCTGAGTCATGGAGTGCACCTCCTGGTGAGTTCGCGTGCCGGTCGCACGATGTGTGATGTACAGCACACATCGGATCGGTGTGTCGGGACAAGGGTTGCAACGGGTTGCGGTGTTCTCCGGCACCGTTCCGGCTTCGGGTCGGGTGCTTGGCGGGAGTGGCTGATTGGCGGCAGGTTGCCGGACACGGCGGCGGCCGGCCCGGCCGTGGGAGGCGCGGGTTTTGCGGAGCATTGTGATGTGGAGCACAATCGGTGGTGATGAAGCGCACCGGAACTCTCGAACCTGCCGTCAACGTGGGCGACGACCCGCGACAGTACGCGCAGGTCCTGACCGCGGTGTACGACGCCGCGATGTCGGGAGGGCGGCTGCCGGCCAGGCCCCGGACGGTGATCAGCGACTCGTGGCACCGCGTGCAAGGCGCCGGCGTCGACCCCGATGTCGGTGGCCGTGACCCGGCACTCGACGTCGACGCGCTGGTGGCCCGCCGTCAGTCGTCGGGTCTGTCGGCGATCCTGCCCGACCTCACCCGGGGTCTGGACGCGGTGATCGACGGCGGCGACAACATCCTGGTGGTGGCCGACGCGCACGGACGGGTGCTGTGGCGCAACGGGTCGTCGCGGGTGCTGATGCGGGCCGACCGGCTGGGTTTTGTGGAGGGCGCCGACTGGGCCGAGAACAATGCCGGAACCAACGCCATCGGCACCGCCCTCGCCTCGGGCCGGCCGGTGCAGGTGTTCTCCGCCGAGCATTTCGTGCGCAGCCACCACACCTGGACGTGCACGGGGTCGCCGATCCGGGACCCGCGTACCGGCGAGACTCTCGGGGTGGTCGACGTCAGTGGTCCGGCCGCCACCATCCACCCGACCACGCTCGCACTCGTCGACGCGGTGGCCCGGCTCGCCGAATCGCAGCTGCGCGAACAGCATCATCGCTCGTTGGACACGCTGCGCGCGGTGGCCGCGCCCATCCTGGCCCGCTCGCCGGGGCCGGCGCTGGCCGTCGACCCGCACGGCTGGGTGGCCGCCCTCGACACGGTGTCGCCGCGGGCACAGCTGGTGCTGCCCCAGGTCGACACCCCCGGCCGGTACTGGGTCAACACGCTCGGTGAATGCGACATCGAGGCTCTGCCCGGCGGCTGGCTGGTCCGGGTGACCGAATCGGCCGACGTCACGAGAACGACCGTCGCCATGACATCGTTGCCCAATGGGGCGTCGACGGTCACCGTCGACGGCGGCACCGGTACGTGGACGCATCGGCCGTCGCCGCGCCACGCACAGATCCTCGGCTATCTGGCCGCACATCCCGAGGGTGCCAGCGCCGCGCAACTGTCGACGCACCTGTTCGGGGTGCCCGACCGCACCGTCACGGTCCGTGCCGAGATGTCACGGCTGCGCAAGCACCTCGGCGGACTGATCGTCGCCGGCCCCTACCGCTTCGCCGATACGGTCGACGTGCGCCGGCGGTGAGCCGATTCGCTAGTGGTCATCTCCGTTAGTTCGTCGGGGGTCACGCCGCTTGGCGGAGGGTGCCGTCGTTGTTGAGTCGGTTGAGGTGGCGGTTGAGGTGGTCGCGGGTGTATTTCCAGCCGAAGGGTTCAGCGTTCTGGTTGTAGCGGTCCTCGAAGGCGAGGATTCGTTGCGCGAGGTCATCGAGGTCGGTGAAGTCGCCGGTGGTGATGGCTTTGCGTTGCAGGATCGAGAAGTAGATCTCGACTTGGTTGAGCCACGAAGCGTGTACGGGCAGGTGCACCAGGACCGCGCTGGGGAACGCCTCACGCATCCGGTCGATCGATGCCTGCCCGGCGTGGGAGGAACCGTTGTCGACGATCCAGAACACCCGCTTCGCTGAGGCATACGGTTCCTGGGTCATCACTTGTTTCACGAGGTGGGTGAACGGCACGATCCCGGTCTTCGGTGCTGTCATTCCATGCACCTGGGCGTGGTGGACGTCGTAGGCAGCGAAGTAGGCCAGCGTGCCACCGCGGCGGTACTCGAACTCGACTCTGCGTGGTTGCCCTGGTGCCGCGGGTGTTTCGGGGTGACGCCGCCTGAGGGCTTGCAGCTGGGACTTCTCATCGGCGCTGATCACGTATTCATCAGCGCCGAGCTCGACACCGTTGTACTGCCGTTGGTACAGGTCCAGCACCGGACTTGCTTTGACCGCGAAGTCGGGGTCGCGGGGAAAGATCCAGGACCGATGCTGCCACGGCTTGATCGCATCGGCGGCCAACCACCGGCCGATCGTGGACGGCGAGACTGGCCGCACCAGCCCGGCCGCAACCGCGTGTGTGCTGAGTTCGGCGGTCGACCACCTCGTTAACGGCAGATCGTGGTCGGCCGGTCGCGTGCACGCGAGTGCTTTGACCTCGGCAACCTCGACCGGGGTGAACACCGGTGGCCGCCCTGATCGGGGCCGGTCCTTAAGCCCGTCAAGACGCTGCACGCAGAAGCGATGTCGCCAGCGGCGGGCGGTGTCCTCGCAGACCCCCACGTCGCGGGCAATCTGGGCGTTCGCGACACCGTCAGCAGCAGCGAGCACGATCCGGGCACGCAGCAGATCGCGATGGGGGCATTTCGCGGCGTTCGCGCGGCGTGTCAGGACATGTCGTTCTTCATCGGTGAGGACCACGACGTCAGCACTGGTGAGAGTCACATCCATTTCTGACGCTCCGAGCCGCCGGAGGCCAAGACGCCACGCCGACACCGAACAGATCAAGGCAGCACATGACGATGCCACGATGATGAGAATCATGGCGAAGATCCCCGACTCGACCCAGACCTCGCTACGGCAAAAGCTCCTGGCCCGCGCCGCCGAACGCTGGCCCCAGATCCAGACCCTGCACACCCGCTACCGTGCGGGGTTCGCCTACATCGACGCCACCCTCACCGACGGCGAGGAGGTGAAGCTATGCCGGCTGCGCTACGCCGGATCGGCCAACCAATGGGGCTTCGCGATCTACCGCGCCAGCCACAACGACTACGAACAAGCCGTCCTCCCCACCGGCTGGCCCTCAGGCACCCCCGAGCAAGCCCTCGACACCGCCTGCGGCCTCTACCTCAACGACCCCACCACCTGGCTCCCAGACCCCCGACGAACTAACGGCGATACCCACTAGCGTTGGCTCAGTGTCAGGGTTAAGGCAGCCGCCATCGGTGGCTGGTTGGATCCTGAGCATTCGGTGCCTGGCTCATAGCGTTGGTGTCGCCTTCGGGCTGACGAGCATGCGTTTTGCCGGCATCGGGTGTGAAGGACCGGCCGGCGTGACTTGATAGGAGCGTGGCGTCGCCCCGACTGAGATGTGTCCGCCGACCGGCCCAATCGTCCTCGCATCTGAGTGAAGGAGGCAACCACCATGGTTGTTGTTGGAGCCGACGTACACAAGCGGACGCACACGTTTGTCGCTGTCGATGAGGCTGGCCGCGAGCTCGGCCACAAGACGTTCGACGCGGACTCCGCTGGCCATCGCAAGGCCGTCGCGTGGGCGCGTGAACGGTTCGGGACCGAGCTGCTGTGGGCGATCGAAGACTGCCGCCACCTCTCAGCACGACTTGAGCGTGATCTGTTGACCGTGGGCCAGCAGGTGGTGCGGGTGCCGCCGAAGATGATGGCCGAGCAGCGACGTACCGCCCGCACGCGGGGCAAGTCGGACCCGATCGACGCGCTCGCGGTCGCCCGGGCCGCGTTACGCGAGCCGGACCTTCCGATCGCCTCCCATGATGAGCAGTCGCGGGAGCTGAAGCTGCTGGTCGACAGGCGTGATGACCTGGTCAAACACCGCACGGCGACGATCAACCGACTACTGTGGCGCGTCCACGAACTCGACCCTGCATGGGCGCCGAAGGCGACGTCTCTAGACCTGGCCAAGCACCAGCAGATCCTTGCTGACCGGCTCGCTGGCGCGCCCGGGATCGTGGCCGAACTGGCCCGTGACGAGCTCGCTGACATCGTCGATCTGACGGTGCGGATCAACCAGCTCCAGCGGCGGATCGCGGGGCTGGTCGAGCAGGCCGCGCCGACGCTGCTGGCCATGCCCGGTGTTGGCGCCCTGACCGCGGCCAAGCTAGTCGGTGAAGCCGCCGGCATCAGCCGGTTCAAATCCGAGGCAGCGTTCGCCCGGCATGCCGGGATCGCGCCGATCCCGGTCTGGTCGGGCAACACCAAGGGCCGGGTCCGGCTCACCAGGTCAGGCAACAGACAACTGAACGCAGCCATCCACCGCATAGCCGTCACCCAGATCCGACTCGATGGCCTCGGCCGGGCCTACTACGAGAAGAAGAAGGCCGAAGGCATGTCCACACCCGAGGCCCTGCGATGCCTCAAACGGCGCCTCGCGCGCGTCGTATTCAACCGCATGACCGCCGATCACGCCGCCGCGACGACCGCCCTCGCCCAAGCGGCTTGACATAGGAGAAACGCATGACCACTTCGACCGAGGACCACACATCGTTGGTATCCGGTTACCTGCAGCACATCGCCGACCAGTGCGCGGCCGACGACTCGGGGAGGGTGGCCGACTACATCCCCGAACTCGCCGCCGTCGATCCCGGACGCTACGGGCTGTCCCTGTGTGCGCACGACGGATACATCTACTCGGTCGGCGACACCGCGACGGAGTTCACCATCCAATCGATCTCCAAACCGCTGACCTACGCGATGGCGTTGGGCGGGCACGGCGCCGACGCGGTCGACGCGAAGATCGGGGTGGAACCGTCGGGGGAGGCGTTCAACGAGATCAGTGTGGATGCCCGCCGCAGGCCGCGTAACCCGATGATCAACGCGGGCGCGATCACCGCCGCATCCATGCTGCTCCCATCCGAACGTCAGGTCGCTCCCGAGACGGTCGAGGCCGCATTCGCCGGGCTGGTCGACTTCTACTCCGCCTGCGCGGGCCGGCGCCTGGTCGTCGACGAGCAGGTATACCGGTCCGAACGTGCCACCGGATCGCGCAATCGTGCGATCGCGTACATGCTCGACAGTTTCGGGGCACTCACCACCGACCCCGACGCCGCGCTCGATCTGTACTTCCGGCAGTGTTCGCTGCGGGTCACCACCGAGGACCTCGCCGTCATCGGCGTGACGATCGCCTGCGGCGGCACCAATCCGCGCACCGGCCGCCGGGTGTTCAGCCGGAGTACCGCACAGCGACTGCTGAGCGTGATGACCACCTGCGGCATGTACGACGGCGCGGGGGACTGGGTCACCTCGGTCGGGATACCGGCCAAGAGCGGTGTCGGCGGCGGGATCCTGGGCTCGTTGCCGGGGCAGCTGGGAATCGGGGTCTTCTCGCCGCGCCTGGACGCCCACGGCAACAGCGTGCGCGGGGTGGACACCTGCCGGCACCTGTCGGCGGATCTGGGGCTGCACATGTTCAACATCACCCGCGAGAGCCGGGTGACGATCCGCTCGGTGTACGACATCGGCGAGTTCGGGGTCGGAGCCGAATGGTCCGACGGCCAGCGGGCGTATCTGCGCGGCTGCCGCGACCGGGTGCGGGTGTACGAGCTACAGGGCGACCTCACCTTCAGCGGGGCGGAAAGTGTGCTGCGGCGTATCGGCCACGACATCGACATCGACGCCTGCGACATCGTGATCGTGGAGATCTCCCGCATCGACGTCGTCGATCCGGTCGCCCGTCGCATGGTGCTCGGCAGCGGACTGGGCCTGTCGGCGCGGGGCAAGCAGGTGCTGCTCGTCGACCCGGACGGGCTGGTCCGCGAGGGGGTTCGGCGGGCCGGAAAGCGGGGAGAGACGCTGATCTCGGTCGGTAGTGAACTGCCGCAGGTGCATTCGACGATGGAATCGGCTGTCAGCCACGCCGAGTCGATGCAGCTGGAGGGTGCCCACTAGACTCTGCGGGATGCGTGTGGTGATTGCGGAATGCCAGGTCGACTACGTCGGTCGGCTCACAGCCCACCTGCCGATGGCCAAGCGGCTGCTGCTGATCAAGTCCGACGGATCGGTGAGCGTGCACGCGGACGATCGTGCGTACAAGCCGCTCAACTGGATGAGCCCGCCGTGCCGGCTGGCCGAGGTGCAGGTGCCCGACGGCACCGACGCCCAGGCGTACTGGGTGGTCACCAACAAGGGCGGTGAAGAACTGCGGATCACCATCGCCGCCATCGAACACGACTCCCAGCACGAACTGGGCATCGACCCGGGGCTGGTCAAGGACGGGGTCGAGGCGCACCTGCAGGAGTTACTCGCCGAACACATCGAGACGCTGGGCGCCGGGCACACACTGATCCGGCGCGAGTACATGACAGCGATCGGGCCCGTCGACATCCTGTGCCGGGATGCCGACGGCCAGACCGTGGCGGTGGAGATCAAGCGGCGCGGTGAGATCGACGGGGTGGAGCAGCTCACGCGGTACCTGGAACTGCTCAACCGCGACGCCACCATCGCCCCGGTATCGGGGGTGTTCGCCGCCCAACAGATCAAACCGCAGGCCCGGACCCTCGCCGAGGATCGTGGCATTCGCTGCGTGGTTCTGGACTACGACGAACTGCGTGGCACCGAGAGCGCCGAGTTCAGGCTGTTCTGACCGGGCGCGCGAACGGCGCCCGGCCGGGCGTCAGCGGTGTGCCCTGTCTGATGTGATCTTTGCCTCACCTGACAGTGTCCGGTTGATCAGGTCCACGTCGTCGACCTCCGAGGCCAGCAGGAGCGGGTCGTCCTTGCCCTCGTGGGTGAGCTTCTCGGGCAGTTCGTTGAGCAGGCCGCGGATCTCGATGACCTGGCTGATGATGTTGCGCCGCACCGTGTCGGCGGAGCTGAGCAGTTCGCGCGAGCGGGCCAGTCGCGCCTGCGCGATCTCCCGTGAACGTTCCCTGGTGGCCAATGCGTCGGTGTCGGCCTTCTCGCGGATCTCGCGGGCACGCTCGGTGGCCTCACCGATGCGCTTGTCGCCGAGCGCCTTGGCCTCGTTGGTGGTCTTCTCGGCCAGGGTCTTGGCTGCCTTGGTGGTGGACTGCGCGAATGCCTGTGCCTCGCCGCGGGTCTTGTCGGCGAAGGTCTGCGCCTCGGTCCGCGTGCTCGTGGCGAAGGCCTGCGCCTCCTTCACGGTCTTGTCGGCCGCGGCCTGGGCGTCCTTGACCGTCTTGTCGGCCAGCGAATGGGCCTCCCGGCGGGTCTTCTCCGCGGCGGCCTCGGCATCGCGCCTGACCTTCTCCGCGTTGGTCTGCGCGTCGCGCTTGAGCTTGCCGGCGAAGGACTGTGCCTCCGAGCGGGTCTTGTCCGCCTCCTCCTTGGAGGACTTGCGCAGGTTGTCGGCCTCCTGCCGGGCGATCGAGAGGGTCTCGGCGGCCTCGGACGAGGCCTCCGCACGCATTTCGGAGGCCTCGTCCGAGGCGAGCTGCAGCATCCGGGACAAGCGTTCGCTCATGCCCTGGGCGGTGGTCGGCGGAACCGACAGCCGGTCCACCTCGCCGCGCAGTTCTGCGATCTCGTCACGGGCGCCCTGGAGGTGGGCGGCCAACTCGCGGGCATTGGCCGCCGCGGCGTCGCGGTCCGCGGCCAGCAGCCGCATCTCGGCGTCGACGCGACGCAGGTGCTCGATCACTTGTTCGCGGTCGAAACCGCGCATCACTACGGTGAATGTATCCGTCCCCGGTCCAACTGCCATGTCGCAGAGTTTAGCCGAGTCGGCGTCAGTGTCCTACGTTGTGAGCGGCCGGTTCGACAAGCTCAAGAAGAACGCCACCAGCGTCTTTGGGATGTACGAAATTGATCCGCGAATCCGCTGTGCCACGTTTGGGCGCGGGGTACAGGACACGGATTCCGGCGCCGGTGAGCCGTTCGGTGACGGCGTCGACGTCGGTGACCCGGACGGCGAGCTGCTGCAGTCCGGGGCCGCTGCGCGCGATGAACTTGGCGATCGTCGATTCCTCGTTCAGCGGGGCCAGGAGCTGGATGACGGCGGCGCCGGAGGCGTCGGCACCGGCGGGTCCGATCATCGCCTCCTCGACACCCTGTTCGGCGTTGGTCTCCTGGTGCAGCGTCACGAAGCCGAGGTGGTCCTCGTACCACTTCTTGGCGGCGTCGAGATCGGGGACGGCGATACCGACGTGGTCGACGGCGGTGACGAGATCTGCGATGAGGGCTGTGGCCGGGGTGGCAGCGGGGTCTGCCGATGGTGTGGTCATGGTCTCACGGTAGCCTTAGACGCCGAACGCCCGAACGCCCGCTCGGTCGATTGTCGTCGGTGTGGCGTGGTTCGGTCCCTGAACTACCGTGGAGGATTCCCATGTCGACGGTCATTGTCGCCGGTGCACGTACGCCTTTCGGTCGCCTGAGCGGCGGACTCAAAGATTTCAGCGGTGTCGACCTGGGCGCGGTCGCCATCAAGGGTGCGCTGGAAAAGTCGGGTGTGCCCGCCTCCGAGGTGCAGTACGTGATCATGGGGCAGGTTCTCACCGCCGGTGCCGGTCAGATGCCCGCCCGGCAGACCGCCATCAAGGCCGGAATCGGCTGGGACGTGCCCGCGCTCAGCATCAACAAGATGTGCCTGTCGGGTATCGATGCGATCGCCCTGGCCGATCAGCTCATCCGCGCCGGTGAGTTCGACGTGGTCGTGGCCGGCGGTCAGGAGTCGATGACCCGTGCGCCGTACATCCTCCCCGGCGCGCGCGGCGGCTACCGCTACGGCAACGCCGAGATCCTCGACCACACCGCCTTCGACGGTTTGCACGACGTGTTCACCGATCAGGCGATGGGCCTGCTGACCGAGCAGGGCAACGACACGGACGGGTTCACCCGGCAGCAGCAGGACGAGTTCGCCGCCCGCAGCCATCGGCTCGCCGCCACCGCGCAGAAGAACGGTGTGTTCGCCGACGAGATCGTCCCGGTGAGCATTCCCCAGCGTAAGGGCGATCCGGTCGAATTCACCGAGGACGAGGGCGTGCGCGCCGACACCTCCGCCGATTCGCTGGGCCGGTTGCGTCCGGCGTTCCGGAAGGACGGCACTCTCACCGCGGGCAACTCGTCGCAGATCTCCGACGGAGCCGCTGCTGTGGTCGTGATGAGCAAGGCCAAGGCCGAGGAACTCGGGGTCACCTGGCTGGCCGAGATCGGTGCGCACGGCGTTGTCGCCGGCCCTGACTCCAGCCTGCAGGCCCAGCCCGCGAACGCCATCGAGAAGGCTTGTGCGCGTGAGGGGATCGCGGTCGGCGACCTGGACCTGATCGAGATCAACGAGGCGTTCGCTGCCGTCGGTCTGGCCTCGGCCAAACAACTCGGCGTGGACGAGAGCATCGTCAACGTCAACGGCGGCGCCATCGCCATCGGGCACCCGATCGGCACTTCCGGTGCGCGCATCACCCTGCACCTGGCGCTGGAGTTGCAGCGTCGTGGCGGCGGGATCGGCGCTGCCGCGCTGTGCGGTGCGGGCGGTCAGGGTGATGCGCTGATCGTGCGGGTCCCGAAGGCGTGAGAGGAGATCTCTACTACACCCGGTAGTAGAGATTGGGGGCATTCGGCACAATGGGGAGCATGGTGAAAAGCATCTTCGACTTCAGCACACCCGCCAAGCGTTTCCGTTTTGTCGCAATCCTCGAGGCGATCACGTGGCTGGCCCTCATCATCGCGATGATCGTCAAGCGGGTGGCCGACAACGACGGGGCGGTGGCGGTGCCGGGCATGGTGCACGGCATCGTGTTCGTCGCCTTCGTGGTGGTCGCGATCATCACCGCGGTGGCACTGAAGTGGAGTCCCGGGGTGACCGCACTGGCGCTGGTGTCGAGCATCCCGCCGTTCGGCACGCTGGTGTTCGAGTGGTGGGCCGCACGCAAGGGGCACCTCGCCGAGCTGTCCACCGGTCCCGTCGAGGCGGCCGCGGCAGCCGCGTAGTCCGGCGGTGATGAGCGCGGCCCCGCCCGAGCTTCCGTCCACGGCGGCCCGCGCCCGGCTCTGTGTCACCGCGATCTTCGCGCTGAACGGTTTTCTCGCCGCGCTGTGGGTGGCGCACATCCCGGTGATCGGTGACCGGGCACAGGTGTCGCACGCCCAGCTCGGCGGACTGCTGCTGCTCATCGGGGCGTGCGCGTTCGTGGCGATGCAACTGTGCGGACCGGTGATCGACAGGTGGGGCTCACGCCCCACCACCGTCACCGGCGCGCTACTGCTCTGCGTCGCCGTCATCGGACCGGCGCTCGCCCGCGACCCCGAAACGCTCGCGGTGTCGCTGGCGTTGTTCGGATTTGCCAACGGCGCCCTCGACGTGTCGATGAACTCCCAGGCCGTCGCGGTCGAGCGGGCCTACCGGCGCCCCATCATGTCGGCCTTCCACGGATACTTCTCCGTCGGCAGTCTCATCGGCTCGGTCCTGGTGGCCCTCACCCTGTGGCTCGACGCGGGGGTGGTGCCCACGGTGATCGGCGGCGCCGTCTTCGGTGCGGCCGTCGTCGCGGCGGTCAGGCCGGGCCTGGTACCGCGCGGCTATGGCGATCCCCGGATCGAGATGTCCACCGCCGGCACCGTCGCCGCGGTCGGGGACCGGAGGCCACCGAGCCCGAGGTGGTGGCGGGAGGTCGACCGGCGGCAGCTGGTGGTGCTCGCGGCGGTCGCATTCGCGGTCATGCTGGCCGAAGGCACCGCCTACGACTGGAGTTCGCTGCACATCGTGGAGACCTTCGGCACCGCCGACGCCGTCGGCGCGATCGCCTTCGGGGCGTTCAGCGCCGCCATGACCGTCGCCCGTCTCGGCGTCGACCGGATCGCCGCGACGTTCGGTCCGGTGCGTCTGGTGCGCTACGGGGCGCTCATCGCGGCCGTGGGGATGCTCATCGCGGTCCTGGCTCCGTCCGCACCGCCGGCCATCGGCGGCTGGACAGTGTTCGGGATCGGTCTGGCCGGACTGATCCCGCAGATCTTCACCGCGGCCGGAAACCTCACTGTGCACGCCGGCGGCCGGGTGATCTCGGTGGTCGTCGGTTGCGGCTACCTGGGCATGCTCGCCGGCCCCGCCCTCATCGGCTTCCTCAGCGGTGCCATCGGATTGTCGGGTGCACTGGTCGTCGCGATCGTGGCGCTCGTGCTCGCCGCGTCGGCAGCCGGGGTGGTCGCTCCCGGCGCTCGCATCGCTCCCACCTCGTGACACACTGGACAGGTGACTCGACCCACTCGTCGGCAGCAGGCCGCCGCTGCCGTAGCAATGTCCGGGGCGGTGGACCTCACCGCCCTCAAGGAGCGCGCCGACGCACAGCGCGCCGCGGCCCAGAACAGCAATCGACGTGCCCCGCAGGCCGAACCCGTCGCCGGGCCCGGCGACGAGAATCCCGCCGCGCCGGTCACGGGTGGTCCGGCGGTCATCGACGTCACCGACGCCACCTTCGAGGTGGACGTGCTGGAGCGCTCCACCCGCCAACTGGTGGTCGTCGATCTGTGGGCCACCTGGTGCGGACCCTGTAAGCAGCTCTCGCCCATTCTGGAATCGCTGGCTGCGCAGGCCGGCGGGGCATGGGTGCTGGCGAAGGTCGACGTCGACGCCAACCCCGGAATCGCCCAGGCGTTCCGGGCACAGTCGATCCCGATGGTCATCGCGATCGCCCAGGGGCAGCCGGTCACCGCATTCCAGGGTGTGCAACCGGCCGGTCAGGTCTCGGCGTGGATCGACGACATCCTGGCCAAGGTCGGCCACACCTTCACCGGTGCGGCGGAGGCTCCGGCCGACGAGCCCGTCATCGACGAGCGGATGGCAGCCGCCGACCAGCTGATGAACGACGGCGATTTCGACGGCGCGCTGGCCGCGTACAAGACGATCGCCGCCGACGAGCCGGCAAACACCGAGGCCGCCTCGCTGGTGCGCAATCTGGAATTCATGTTGCGCGCGAACGCCCACGATCCGTCGATCGTCGACACCGCGGCCCCCGGTGATGTCGACGCCCAACTCGCCGCGGCGGATGTCCAGCTGGCCAACCAGCAACCCGAGGCCGCCTTCGACCGCATCATCGCGTTGGTGAAGGTGACCTCCGGTGACGATCGCACCACCGCCCGTACCCGGCTGCTGGAGCTCTTCGAACTCTTCGATCCGGCCGAGCCGTTCGTCATCGCCGCCCGGCGCAAACTCGCCAGCGCCCTGTTCTGAACCACACATGTGCTGTTGGCTCCGGAATCCGGAGCCAACAGCACATGTGGCGGATCGTCATCTGAGTCGGCGGCCGTGGCTTCTCGAAAAATAGTTGAGTTCCACACGTCGTGGAGCGTGGCCATTGCCGAGAAATGGCTGCACCTCCACTCACGCGCTCCGGATCTGCCGATGGGGGCGTTAGCGAGCATGCCTGGCGCCGACAACGTGATCATCGGACGGTGTGCGCGGGCCTCTGACGCATACAGCTCAATCTGGATGGCCACGGTGGACGAAGGAGCCAATCGAGCCGAGGCGCTCGCAGGTCTCGGTCGCTTCTCCAAGCCGGGTGCAAGTGGACGCCAAGTGGGATGGGTGAGCCTGGCGCCATGAAAACCACACTCTTGTACCGGCTGGGACTCATCAGTGCCCGGCATCCGGTCCGGGCGCTGCTCGGATGTATCGGCGCGCTCGTCGTGCTGCTGGGCCTGTCGGCGGTGTTCGGCGGCGACACTCAGGAGGACTGGGACGTCACCGGTGTGCCGTCGCAGCGCGGCGTCGAACTGCTCCGTGAGCATCAGCCCGGGGTGGGGGATGCCTTCGCCCGCGTCGTCGTGCACTCGGACGACGGTGCGCTGACCGGCGCAGAGACGGCGGAACTGCGCACCAGGCTCGAAGCGATGCCACATGTGGCGACGGTGTCGCAACCCCGGCTCAGTGATGACCGGGATACCGCGGTGATCACCGTCGGCTACGACGTTCCGGTCACCCACCAGGATCTGATGGGTAACGATGAGCCACTCGACGAGGCCGTCGCCGACGCTCGGGCGGCGGGCCTGACGGTGGAGATGAACGGCATGGTCCCCGAGACCGCGGCCGCGCCGGTGGATGGCTATGCCGAGATCATCGGCATCGTGCTGGCGCTGTTGATCATGGTGCTCGCGTTCGGTTCGGTGGTGGCCGCCGGCCTGCCGATCGTCTCCGCGATCGTCGGTCTCGTCGCCACCTCCGCCGGGGTCACGCTGTTGGCCACGGCGATGAAGGTCAGCCCGTCGGCGCCGATGGTGGCGAGCATGGTCGGGCTCGGTGTGGGCATCGACTACGCGCTGCTGGTGGTGAACCGGCATGTGGAGTACCTGCGCGACGGGCACGGCGTGGTCGAGGCGGCCGCCGGATCGGTTGCCGTCGCCGGTCGTTCGGCGGTGATCGCGGCGACGACGGTGCTGGTGTCGTTGATGGGCCTGCGGCTGGCGGGACTGCCCACCTATTCGTCGTTCGGGTTCGCCACCGCGATCGCGGTGGTCGCGATGCTGGCCGCGACCCTCGTGGTGGTGCCCGCGCTGTGCTCGCTCGCCGGTGCACGGCTGACCCCGCGCAAGGAACGCAAGGCCGAGGCGGCCCCGGTTGCCGCGACCGAGACATTCATCGGACGCTGGGCCGCGGCGGTCGGCCGTCGTCCGCTCGCCGCCGCGTTGCTCGCGGTGATCGTGATGATCACCCTCGCCGCCCCGGCCGTCGCGATGCGGACCTGGCCGTCCGATGCCAGTGCGCAGTCCGGCGAGTTGACCACCCGACGCGCCTACGATCTACTGGCCGCGGAATTCGGTCCGGGCGCCAACGCGGAGGTGCTGATCGTCGCCGAAACCTCCGGACCCGGAAAGGCCGATCCGGCGGCGATGGTGTCGGCACTCGAACGGATCTCCCACCAACCCGGAGTGGTGGCGGTCAGCCCCCTGATGCCGTCCCCGGACAAGGCGATCGGCATCGCCGCGGTGACCATCGCCTATGGTCCGTCGGCCGAACAGACCGGTGACGTGCTCGCGGCGATCCGGGACCAGCTGCCCGACGGTGCTGTGCTGACCGGTGAAACCGCGTACTACAACGACATCTCCGACATGCTCGCCGTCCGGTTGTGGCTGGTGATCGGATTCGTCGTCGCCGCCTCGTTGATCCTGCTGACGATTGTGTTCCGGTCGGTGATCATCCCGATCAAGGCCGCCGTCATGAATCTGCTGTCGGTGGCGGCCGCCTACGGCGTCATCACCGCGGTCTTCCAGTGGGGCTGGGGGTCGTCCCTGTTGGGCGTGGATCAGCCCGTCGCGGTGTCGAGTTGGGTGCCGATCCTGATCTTCGCGATCCTGTTCGGACTGTCGATGGACTACGAGGTGTTCCTCCTCTCCCGGATCCGCGAGGAATGGCTCGACACAGGTGACCCGCACGGCAGCGTGATCAGCGGATTGGCCAAGACGGGCCGGGTCATCACGGTGGCGGCTGCGGTGATGGTGGCGGTGTTCCTGAGCTTCTCCACCGAGACCGACATCATGCTGAAGATGGCGGGCCTCGGAATGGCGGTCGCGGTCTTCCTCGACGCGACCGTGATCAGGATGGTGCTGGTGCCGGCGACGATGTCGCTGTTGGGCCGCTACAACTGGTGGCTGCCGGGCTGGCTGGATCGCCTTCTCCCACGGATCGACCTCGACGTGGCCGATGACGATCGGGAGAAGTCACCGACGCCGGCTTGTCCGGTGGGCTGAGCCGACAGACTTAGAGTCCGATCGAGAACACTGCTATCTCAACGGGCTTCGAGGCTCGTCGCGTGTGCTCCTCGTACCTCGACCGGCGGAGGGCCTCAACCGGCGGGTTGGGTGCCGTGGCCGGGGGCGCCGCGATCGGCGGAGCCGGACTGGTCAGAATCCGAAGCGATCCCGCTCGCCGGCGAACCACCGCCGGACGGGCGGGATCCGCCATGTGTCCATCAGTCGTTCGGCGTCGTCGGCGTGCCGGGCGGCGAGTTCGAGGTCACCGGTCGCGGCCGCGGCCAGCGCCAGGAAGGCATCGACGGGGCCGATCGCGGTGCCCGCGCCGGCGTTGACCGACCAGCCCGCCAGCGGCGCGAGCAAGCCGTAGGCGTGGACACCGAGCTCGGGCAGGTCCAGATGGGCGGCAATCTCACCCGCGGTTGCCCATTCGGCGAGCGAGTACCAATCCTGGGTGTTCAGTGGTGGATCCGGGGCATCGGCGAACGCCGCCCGGGCCTGCTCGGGCTGTCCGGCGCGGATGTGCAGCGCGGCCCGGAAACAGCCCACCGGGAGCACGTCGGCGGGTCCGCCGAGATATTGGGTCAGTGCGGGCAGTGTTCCGTCCCACAGGGCGACACCCAGCCGGATACCCATAGCGGCCACCGGGGACTGGGCGAGCCGCACCCGGTGCTCCAGCTGGAAGTACTCGTCGGCCAGATCGCGTGCGCGGGCGAAATCGCCCGAGATGGCGCGCCAGGTCACCGCCGTCGACAGCACCACCATCACCAGGAAGGGGCGCCGCCGGCGGCGGGCATCGTCGAGGGCGATATCCAGCAGCGGCCACATCCGCTCGGGATGGCCGAGTTGGGCGTGGGCGTTGGCGCACAGCGATGTCGCCAGGATCCGGCTGTCCACATCGCCGACCCGGATCGCCAGTTCCCGGGCCCGCTCGAGCATGCTCAGCCGGGCGGCGGCATTGGTGGCCGACCACAACGCCTGCTGCCCGGCGAGATTGGCCGCCAGCTCCAGCCGGTCATCGCCCAGGTCGGTGGCTATGCCGGTGGCTGCCTCCACCAGCGCGCGCCGCCCGGCGGCCGGGGAGGTGTAGTAGGTCTCGTTGGCCAGCGCCAGCATCGCTTCGGCGCGCAACGCCGATTGCTCTCTCGTGCAGCCGGTTTCCGGAAGCAGGGCGAGCGCTTCGCGTAGCGCGTCGACGATCAGGTCGTTCTGTTCGCCCATGTCCACCGAGAACCACGCCGACCCGCGCGAAGGGAGGACGCAGGCCCGGGCCAGACGGGCGCCGTCGCCGGAGCGCCGCGCGATCTCGACGGCCTCACCGAGCGGTTCGGCCAGCGCGGTCCAGTCGCCGCGTCGGCGATGACACTCGGCCAGTTCCAGCAACAGCTCGAACTCATCGTTTCGTTCCGGCGTCCGGTGCGCGCGCAGTGCCTTCAGCGCCGCGGTGTACAACTCGACGGACTCGTCGTCGGCGAATACCTCCGCCGCCTGCCGGGCTGCCGCCCGGGCGGCCCGCCACGCGCGGTCGCGGTGGTCCGGGCCTGCTGCCAGCCAATGGTGGGCGATCTCGCGGGCGCCGCCGTCGAGGTCGGTGAGGACCTGCCCGGCCCGGGCATGGGCGCGGGCGCGTCGTGTCGGCGGCAACGCGGCGTACACGTGGTCACGGACCAGTGCGTGGGCAAAGACGAACTCGCAGATGCCCTCCTCCCGGATCAGCCCGGCGGCGACGGCGGTGTCGAGCAGATCCAGGGTGCTGTCGGGGTCCTGCCCGCACATGTCGCAGAGAGCGGGCAGGGTGAATGCACGGCCGAGGACGGCGGCGGTCTGCAGGATCTGTGCGGTGTCGGCGCCGAGTCTGTCGATCCGCCGACCGATCACCTCGCCGACCGCGGTCGGCGGACGTGGTTCGGCCAGCAACTGTGACACACTGCCCGAATGTTGTGCCAGGCGGGCATATTCGACGACGAAGAACGGGTTGCCGTCGGTCCGGTCGGCCAGCTGGGCGGCGTCCGCATCGGACGCCACGCCGCCGGCGACACTGCGCATCACCTCGCCCACCGCGTCCGGGGTGAGGCCGTCGAGGTCGATGCGGGTGGCGTGGCGCCGCCCCAGTGATTCCGACAGTTCCGCCAGGCCGGCGGTGCCGTCGACACCGCGCCAGGTGAGCAGCACCGTGAGCTGGGCGTTGTCGCCGATCTCGCCGAGCAACTGCAGTACGCGCAGCGTCGACGGGTCGGCCCAGTGCAAGTCGTCGATGGCGATAAGTACCGGTCGGCCCGCGGACTCGGCCAGAACCGCCGCGACGATCTGCTCCCGCAGCCGGAACGCGGCGCCGTCGTCGGCGTGGC
This sequence comes from Gordonia pseudamarae, assembly GCF_025273675.1. NCBI lineage: Bacteria > Bacillati > Actinomycetota > Actinomycetes > Mycobacteriales > Gordoniaceae > Gordonia > Gordonia pseudamarae. The sequence continues at coordinate 1,864,115 of NZ_CP045809.1, forward strand.
CGGGTGCGCTGACGGTCGGCAGCTCGCGACCCCACTGCGCCAGAATCTGCGTCCACGGCCACAGCGGTGGTGCGCCGTCGTCCTGGGAACACCGCGCCGAGCCGACGAGTGCCCCGTCGCGTACGACGGCACCCATCATCTCGGTCACCAGCCGTGACTTGCCGATGCCGGGTTCTCCGGTGATTACCACGAATTCCGTCGATCCCGTCAGCGATCGTCGCCAGGCCGCCGACAGTACCGCCAGTTCGGCCGTCCGGCCCGCGGTGGGCCAGGGCAGTGGTGGCGAGACCTCGGCCCGTGACGGAACCGATAGCCGCGCGGGTGCCTCCGGAGCCGGGCCGCCGATGGTGGCGGGTGTCCAGGAGATGGACGAATCTTGTTGCAGGATAGCTGATTGCAGCTCCCTGATGGCGGGTCCGGGGAGCAGGCCGAGTTCGTCGTCGAGCACCTTGCGTAGTTCGTCGATCACGGCCAGGGCTTCGGCCTGTCGCCCGCACCGGGCCAGTGCCGAGGCCCTGATCCGCCATAGGCTTTCGCGGAGCGGGTAGCGGGCGATCAGAGCTTCGGCGGAGGCCACCACCGCCGTGTGTCGGCCCAGGGCCGTCGACACGTCCAGGCGCAGTTCCTCACCAAGAGCGCGTAGTTCGTCCAGTCTGGTTCGTTCGGCCAATGCGACATCGCCCAGGTCGGCGTATGCCTCGCCGCGCCACAGCGACAGCGCGGCGGCCAGCTCGGAATCGAGTCGTTCCAGATTGTCGGCGGCCAGGCCCGCGAGGCCGTCGCGGCGCGCGTCGGCGGCGCCGATCACCGATTCGAAGATGTCGCCGTCGACGCTGCCGGGAGCGAGCTCAAGTGCGTAGCCGGGTGCCCGGGTGAGTAGTACGGCGGAGGGTTCGCGAGGCTTACGGTCCGGTTCGAGAGCGCGTCGCAGCCCGGATACATACGCCTGCAGCGTTGTCATCACCGAGGTAGGTGGTTTCTCACCCCACAGTTTCCCGATCAGCGAATCCACTGACACCGCATGGGGGCGGGCCAGTACCAGAGCGGCCAGCAGTGCCCTGGTTTTCGGTGTGCCCAGGTCGACGGGAACCCCGTCACGGGTCACCTCCAGATGGCCCAGGATTGCGAACTTCACCGGCCAAGGATAGTGCGGCGATCGGTCGGTCGTTGCTGCCACGGATTGATCGTGGGCACGCCGGCAGCTGTGAACGGAGACTGGTCTCGGGTCGCGGCGACGCGGTAGCGCAACTCGCCCACCGTTACCGAGCTGAGGTAAAGGGTTTCCGTGTGTCTACCTCCCCACCTGCTTGATAGCACGACTTCGATCTTGCCATCGACGCCTACTCTGGGGGCGAATTGACGTCATCGGAGAATGAGGGTTGCGACCGGTAGTCGGTGGAGTGTCGGTTACGCGTCGTGGAGGGGGATGTATCGCGTGAGCTGGGTGACGTGATGGGGGCCGAGTTCGGCCGGCGAGGAGACCCCGAGCAAGGCCATGGTGCGTTCGATCTCGGTGCGCAGGATCTCGATGGTTTTGTCGACACCCTCGCGCCCGCCGGCCATCAGGCCGTAGAGGTAGGCGCGGCCGATGAGGGTGAAGTCGGCGCCGAGAGCCACCGAGGCGACGATGTCGGCGCCGTTCATGATCCCGGTGTCGATCATCACCGTGAAGTCCTCGCCGACGGCGGCCCGGACCTTGGGTAGCAGATGGAACGGGATGGGCGCCCGGTCGAGTTGTCGGCCACCGTGATTGGACAGCACGATGCCGTCGACGCCCACATCGCGCAGCCGCACCGAATCCGCCACGGTCTGTACGCCTTTGACGACGATCTTGCCCGGCCACAGCTCGCGGATGACGTCCAGGTCGGCGAAGCTGATGGTGGGATCCATTGCCGCGTTGAGCAGCTCGCCGACGGTGCCGCCGGTGGAGCTGAGCGAGGCGAACTCCAGGGTGGGGGTGGTGAGGAAATCGATCCACCACCACGGCCGGGGGATGGCGTTGACGACGGTGCCGAGCGTGAGCTGCGGCGGGATGGAGAAGCCGTTGCGTTTGTCGCGCAGTCGCGCTCCGGCGATCGGGGTGTCGACGGTGAACATCAACGTGTCGAAACCCGCGTCGGCGGCACGGCGGGCCAGATCGTAGGAGATCTGCCGCTCACGCATCACATACAGCTGAAACCAGTTTCGGCCTGCGGGATTTGCCGAACGCACGTCCTCGATCGAGGTGGTGCCGAGCGTGGACAGGGTGAACGGGATGCCCGCGGCACCGGCCGCGCCCGCGCCCGCCACTTCACCCTCGGTCTGCATCAGCCGGGTGAACCCGGTCGGTGCGATCCCGAAGGGCAGCGCGCTGCGGGCGCCAAGGATCTCGCAGGAGGTGTCGACGCTCGGGGCGGGCGACAGAATGCCGGGATGGAACTCGATGTCCTTGAACGCCTGCCGTGCCCGCCCCAGCGACAGCTCGCCCTCGGCGGCTCCGTCGGTGTAATCGAAGGCAGCCCTGGGCGTCCGGCGTTTGGCGATCGTGCGCAGGTCGTCGATGGTCAGTGCCTTGTCGAGCCTGCGCCTGCGGGCGTTCAGTTCGGGCTTCTTGAACCGCATGAGCTCGAGAAGTTCGGCAGGCTTGGGGAATTGACGTTGTACAGTGCTCATCGCTACGCGTCTATCCCTTCGCCGTGTGATTTCCCGTCGCTTCGCTCGCCCCGAGATTTCCCGTCGCTTCGCTCGCCCCGAGATTTCCCGTCGCTTCGCTCGCCCCGAGATTTCCCGTCGCTTCGCTCGCCCCGAGATTCCCGCATCAGCCAGATCGCCGAGTTGGCCGGGATGGTCACCGCCGCCGACACCGGCTGACCGTTCCACGACGGACCGTCGGCCACGACGCTGCCCATGTTGCCGATGCCGCGACCGCTGTACGCCACCGAATCGGTGTTCAAGATCTCCGTCCACGTTCCGCCGGCGGGCAATCCGACGCGGTAGTCACCGCGGTCGCTGCCCGAGAAGTTGAACAGGCACGCCATCGCCGACCCGTCCGACCCGAATCGCAGGAAGGTGATCACGTTGTTGGCGGCGTCGTCGGCCTCGATCCAGGAGAAACCGTCGGGTGTCGAGTCCTGGCTGTACAGGGCGGGGCAGGCCCGGTAGATGCTGTTCAGGTCACCGACCAGGGCCGAGATGCCCGAATGCAGCTCGCCTTCCCAACCCTGCATCTGGTCCCAGTCCAGGCTCCGGTTGTCGGCCCACTCGCCGGACTGGCCGAACTCCTGGCCCATGAACAGCAGCTGTTTGCCCGGATGAGACCACATGTACGCCAGGAAGATCCGCACCCCGCACGCCTTGATGAAGGCGTCGCCGGGCATCCGGGTCCACAGCGTGCCCTTGCCGTGCACCACCTCGTCGTGCGAGATGGGCAGTACGAAGCTCTCGCTCCAGGCATACATCAGCGAGAACGTCAGATCCTGGTGGTGAAAGCTGCGATGCACCTGCTCGCGGGTGAGATAGCCGAGTGTGTCGTGCATCCACCCCATGTTCCATTTGAGGGTGAAGCCGAGTCCGTCGGCATCGGTCATCCGGGTCACCCCCGGCCATGCGGTGGACTCCTCGGCGATGGTCACCACACCCGGGAAGTGTTTGTGCACTGTCGCATTGGTTTCCTGCAGAAACTGGACGGCCTCCAGGTTCTCGCGGCCGCCGTGGATGTTGGGCCGCCACTGCCCCGACGGCCGCGAATAGTCCAGGTACAGCATCGAGGCGACCGCGTCCACGCGCAGGCCGTCGATGTGGAACTCGCTGAACCAGAACAACGCGTTGGCCACCAGGAAGTTGCGCACCTCGTGCCTGCCGAAGTCGAAGACGTAGGTGCCCCAGTCGAGTTGCTCGCCCCGTAGCGGATCGGCATGCTCGTACAGCGCGGTGCCGTCGAACCGTGCCAGCGCCCAGTCGTCCTTGGGGAAATGCGCCGGAACCCAGTCCACGATCACCGCGATCCCGAGCGAGTGGAGATGGTCGATCAGATACCGCAGATCGTCGGGACTTCCGAAACGTGAGGTGGGGGCGTAGTACGAGGTGACCTGATAGCCCCACGACCCGCCGAACGGATGCTCGGCCACCGGCAGGAACTCGACGTGGGTGAATCCTTTCTCCACGACGTACGCGCCGAGTTGATCGGCGAGCTCACGGTAGCCCAGACCCAGGCGCCACGAACCCAGATGCACCTCGTAGATGCTCATCGGCTGCTCGACGGGATTCGCCTCGGCGCGGCGGGAGAGCCAGTCGCCGTCGGTCCACACATACGTGGTCTCGTTGACGATCGAGGACGTGGCCGGGGGCGGATTGGTCTGACGTGCCATCGGATCGGCCTTGTCGCGGATGATGCCGTCGGCGCCGTGCACCCGGAACTTGTAGCGCGTGCCGCCGCGCACATCGGGGACGAACACCTCCCACACGCCGCTGGAACCGATCATCCGCATCGGGTGGGCGCGGCCGCCCCAGTCGTCGAAATCACCGACGACCGCAACTCCCTTGGCATTGGGTGCCCACACCGCGAACGCGGTACCGGTGACCTCGCCGTCGGCGGTGACGTACGAGACCACCCGCGCCCCCAACACCTCCCACAGGGTTTCGTGCCGGCCCTCGGCGAACAGGTGCACGTCCACGTCCCCGATGCTGGGCAGGAAACGGTAGCCGTCGGCCACCACGAATTCGTCGGCGCCGCCGGCGCCGTCGGGGTAGGTGATCCGGTAGCGATAGTCGGCGAGACCGGAGATCGGTACGGCCACCGAGAACAGGTCCCGGGCGGCGGGAGAAGGGTCGGCGGTCATCGGATAGTCGACGCCGCCGATCACCGCCGCCACCGACAGCGCGGTGGGCCGCAGCGTGCGCAGGATGGTATACCCGTCGGCGGTCTCGTGCGCGCCGAGGAAGGCATGCGGGTCGGAATGGGTGAGGCTGCCGAGCTGATTCAGATCGTGCTGCGGTGCGCGGGCATCGGGTACGCCGGTCATGTCAGCGCACCCGGTAGGAGAGCGCTTCGGCGGCGGCCGGCGCCAACGGGGGCAGGGACACGATGTGCGCCACGGCCTTCCACGGTTCGAGTTGGATGAAATTTGCTTGACCCCAATGGAATTCCTCTCCGCTTACCTCATCTCGGCCGGCGAACCGGTCCTGCCAGTCGAGACCGAGTGCCGGCATGTCCAGCCACAGCGTGGAGGACTCGGTGCCGTACGGATTGAGGTTGATCACCACCACCACCCGGTCGCCGTTCACCGGGTCGACCTTCGAATAGGCGATGAGTGCCGGGTTGTCGAGATGGTGAAAGGTGATGTTGCGCAACTGCTGTAGCGCCGGATGCCGCCTGCGGATCAGGTTGAGCGAGGTGATCCACGGTTCCAGTGACATGCCGTTGGAGGCGGCGGCCTTGTAGTCGCGCGGGCGCAGCTCGTACTTCTCGGAGTGCAGATACTCCTCGCTGCCGGCCTTGACCGCTACATGCTCGTACAGTTCGTAGCCGCTGTACATGCCCCAGGTGGGGGCGAGCGTGGCGGCGAGCGCCGCCCGCAAGGCGAACATGCCGGGGCCGCCGTGCTGCAGGCTCTCGTGCAGGATGTCCGGGGTGTTCACGAACAGATTGGGGCGCGCCTCATCGGCGTGGTCGGCCAGTTCGCGGCCGAACTGCTCCAGCTCCCACTTGTGGGTCTTCCACGTGAAATACGTGTAGGACTGGGTGAATCCGAGCCGGGCCAGGCCGTACAGCCGGGCGGGCCGCGTGAACGCCTCGGCCAGGAACAGTACCTCGGGATGGCGCTTTTTCACCTCGACGATCAGCCACTCCCAGAAGTTGGGTGGTTTGGTGTGCGGATTGTCGACCCGGAAGATCTTGACGTCCAACTTGATCCAGTGCAGTACCACGTCGAGTACGGCCTTGTAGATGCCGTTGCGGTCGTTGTCGAAATTGAGTGGATAGATGTCCTGGTACTTCTTGGGCGGATTCTCGGCGTAGGCGATGGTGCCGTCGGGCAACGTGGTGAACCATTCGGGATGCGCTGTGGCCCAGGGATGATCCGGCGCGCACTGCAACGCCAGATCCAGCGCCACCTCGAGATCGAGCTCGCGGGCCCGGCTCACGAAATAGGCGAAGTCCTCGACGGTGCCGAGTGCGGGATGGATGGCGTCGTGCCCGCCGTCGGCCGAACCGATCGCCCACGGTGAGCCCACGTCGTCGGGTCCGGCGATGAGAGTGTTGTCGGGCCCCTTGCGGTTGACCTCGCCGACCGGATGGATCGGCGGCAGGTACACCACGTCGAAACCCATGCCGGCGATCCTCGGCAGTTCGTTGACGGCGGTCAGGAATGTGCCGTGGACGGGGTTGCCGTCGTTGTCCCAGCCACCCGTCGATCGCGGAAAGAACTCGTACCAGGAGCCGTACAGGGCACGGCGGCGGTCCACCCACACCCGGTACGTGCGGGATCTGGTGACCAGTTCCCGCACCGGGTGCCGGGTGAGCAGTTCGGCGATCTCCTCGCCGGTGCCCGGGCCCACCCGGTTCTCGACGCGCCGGCGCGGTGAGCGCAGGGCGTCGATCGCCGCGTTCACCGTCTCGCGGGAATCGGCGGGCACCAGCTCGAGCGCGCGAGTCAGCACCCCCACACCGATCTCGATGTCGTTGGCGAGGTCGGCCGCGCCCTGGCCCGCGTCGAGCTTCTTGATCACGGCCGAACGCCACGTGGCGTACGGATCGCTCCAGGCGTCGATGCGGAAGCTCCAGAATCCCGGGGTGTCGGGGACGAACGCGCCGTTGAAGACATCGGGTTCGACCGAGGGGCGCATCGGGATGTCGCGACGCCGGCCGCGGGCGGGGCCTAGGACGTGCAGGGTGACGCCGATAGCGTCGTGCCCCTCGCGCCAGGCTGCGGCACTGATCGGAACAAGTTCGCCTACAACGGCTTTCGCTGGGTATAAACCAGCGGAAACCATCGGTGAGATGTCGTCGATGCCCATCCGGCCGATCACACGGCCCCCTCTCGCGGCTGCTTGCGCTGACACCTAACCGTAGGCGAAAACGATCGAGCTCTCAGCGCGATGGACACAGTCTCCCACTGTGTGGACATCACACGGCACGTCCCGGCCCATCCGGTCGGGGCGGGCCGGCCAGTCGGCGCAGCGCCGCCCGGGTGACGGCAGGATCGGTGGTCCGCCAGAACGGGGGCAGCGAGGCCACCAGATATCCGCCGTAGCCGGCGGTCGCCAGCCGTGAATCGAGCACCGCCACCACCCCGCGGTCGGCGGTCGAGCGCAGCAGCCGGCCGGTGCCCTGGGCCAGGAGCAGCGCCGCGTGATTGGCCGCCACCGCCAGGAAGCCGTTGCCGCCGCGCGCGCTGACCGCCCGCTGACGGGCCGTCATCAGCGGATCGTCCGGCCGCGGGAACGGGATCCGGTCGATCAGGACCAGACTCAGCGACGGGCCGGGCACATCGACGCCCTGCCACAGCGACAACGTGCCGAACAGGCAGGTCTCCGGGTCGTCGGTGAAGCGCTTGACCAAGGTCGAGGTGGAGTCGTCGCCCTGGCACAGGATGGTGCGCGTGCTGTGCTCGCGCATGAACTCGGTGGCCTCGCGGGCGGCCCGCATCGAGGAGAACAGGCCCAGGGTCCGGCCACCGGCGGCGTCGATCAACTCGGCGATCTCGGTGCGCACCGGTTCGGAGAGCGCATCGCGGCCCGGCCGCGGCAGATGTTTGGCGACGTACAGGATCGCCGAACGCGGATAGTCGAACGGCGAACCGGCGTCGAGACCGTTCCACCGCACCGACGACGTGTCCGAAGGCGGCGTCTTGCCGGTCGCGGTGACGTCGACCGCTGCCCCCGACGTACCGCCGCCGTGCGCGGGCAGCCCCCAGTTGACCGCGAGGGCGTCGAAGTTGCCGCCGATGGTGAGAGTGGCCGAGGTGAGGATCACGGTGGCACCGGCGAACAGGGTGCTGCGCAACAACCCGCCCACGCTGAGCGGGGCCATGCACAGCACGCGAGGTGACATATCCCGTCGCTCCGCTCGCCCGGTCCCACCGGTGCGGTTGATCGGTTCGGCGGTCACCCACACCACGTCCCGGCGCTTGGACATGTCCTGTTCGTCGAACGCGCCGAGCAACCGGACCACGGCGTCGTGCGCGTTCTCCAGCGCGGTCAGCGCGGCCGAGCGGGCGGCCGCGCTGTCGACGTCCTGGTTGTCGGCGGATATCCCTCCGGCGCCCCGCACCGGCCCGATCGCCGTGTGGGCCTGCCACAGTCTGTCGCGCAACGACGCGAACACCGCGTCGCCGCCGGAGGGCATCGTTGTCCACTCGCCGGTGCGCACCTCGTCGAGGAACTCGCCGAATTGCTCACCGGCGCCCAGCAGCGCGTCCGTGGTCTCCTCATCGATGAGTTTGCCGCAGCGCCGGGCGATCAGGGCGATTGATGCCGCCGACAGTTCGTCGGTGGAGACCGAGGTGATGCGGTCGACCAACTCGTGTGCCTCGTCGACGACCACCACATCGTGCTCGGGCAGGATCGTCGCCGGGCTGAGGGCGTCGATGGCGAGCATCGCGTGATTGGTGACCACCAGATCGGCCTGCGCGGCTTTGCGACGGGCCAGTTCGGCGAAGCAGTCCTCGCCGTAGGAACAGTTCGTCGCGCCCAGGCACTCTCGCGCCGATACGCTGACCTGCCGCCACCCGCGATCGGAGACGCCCGGGACCAGATCGTCGCGATCGCCGGTCTCGGTGTCCGAGCACCACTCGTGCAACCGCGCCACCTCCCGGCCGGTGCGGGAGATCTCGAACGGGTCGAACAGCTCGCCTCCGTTCTCCTCGGTCTGCGCGGTGTGAATCTTGTTCAGACACAGGTAGTTCGATCGGCCTTTGAGAATGGCGAAGGTTGGTTCGCGGCCGATCGGGCCCTTGAGGGCGGTCGCCAGTCGCGGCAGATCACGATCGATCAGCTGACGCTGCAAGGCGATGGTGGCCGTGGAGACGACCACGGTGTGACCGGATGTGACGGCATGCCGGATGGACGGGACCAGGTAGGCCAGCGACTTTCCGGTGCCGGTGCCCGCCTGCACCGCGAGGTGTTCGCCGGTGTCGATGGAGTGGGCCACCGCCGAGGCCATCCGCAGCTGACCGTCGCGCCGGGCCCCGCCGAGAGCGGCGACCGCGCTGTCGAGAAGGTCGGGAACCTCGGCAATCGTGTCGTCCGAGTCCCTGTTTCCCGAACCCCTCTTTCCCGAACTGCTGCCCCCCGACCGCGTGCGCACCGAGGAGTTCTCGAGCGGGCTCACCCGGAGAACGCCGACGAGCCGTCGTAGAGCAGGTCGCCGTCGAGAACGACACCGGCATCGCGCATCCGCGCGAGCGCGTCCCGGCAGGTGGGGGCGGCCACGCCCGCGGTGAAGTTCAACAGCACGCGGGTGGACAGTCCCGCGGCCACCGCGTCGAGCGCCGTGGCGCGCACACAGTGATCGGTGGCGATGCCGACGACGTCGACGGCGGTGATGTCGCGTGCGGCGAGCCAGTCGGCCAGGGACGTGCCGTCCTCGGCGGCACCCTCGAAGCCCGAGTAGGCGGCGCTGTAGTGCCCCTTGGCGAACACCTCGGCCACCGGGCCGGTGTCGAACGCGGGATGAAATCCCACCCCGTCGGTGCCGACGCGGCAGTGCGGGGGCCAGCTGTCGACGAAGTCGGGATTGTCGGAGAAGTGATCACCCGGGTCGATGTGGTAGTCGCGGGTGGCCACGACGGTGGCGTACTCGGGCAGCAGGCCGGTGATGGCCTCGGCGACGTCGGCGCCGCCGTTGACGCCCAGCGCGCCGCCCTCACAGAAGTCGTTCTGCACGTCGACGACGATCAGGGCGCGATCCTTGCGGGACATGCGGTTCTCCTAGAGCTCGTAGCGGGTCGGGATCGCGGGATCGCCGTGCGAGAGACCCAGCCCCTCCCAGGGCAGACTCACCAGCCCGTCGGCCAGGTGGGCCCGGCTGTCGGTGAGGGGCGGCAGGTCGTCGACCGGAGCACCGCCGCGCACCAGTGGAATCTGCAGCGGCCGTACCGAATGCCCGTCGCCGTCGGGTACCGGGGCACCGGCGTGGTACACCACCTCCTCGACCACGGTGCCGCTGGCGCGGGCGAGCCGGACCGCCGACTTGGCGCCACCCACCGATGCCTTGTGACTGGCCCGCTTGGCCACCGGGATGCCGTCGACCTCCACCAGTTTGTAGACCATCCCGGCGGTCGGGGCGCCGCTGCCGGTGACCAGCGAGGTGCCCACCCCGTAAGTGTCGACCGGCTCGGCCCGCAGCGAGGCGATGGCGTATTCGTCGAGGTCGCCGGACACCACGATCTTCACGTCGGGGGCCCCGAGCGAATCGAGCTGGTCGCGTACCTGGCGGGCCAGCACGCCCAGATCGCCCGAATCGATGCGCACCGCGCCGAGCCCGGGACCGGCCACCTCGACGGCGTTGCGTACACCCTGGGTGATGTCGTAGGTGTCGACGAGCAGGGTCGTGTCGGTGCCCAGCGCCGCCACCTGCGCGGCGAACGCGGCCTTTTCGTCGGGGCCGTCGGCCCCGGCGAAGCCGAGGGTGAACGCGTGCGCGGCGGTGCCGGCGCTCGGCACGCCGAAGGTGCGGGCGGCCTCCAGGTTCGAGGTCGCCGCGACCCCCGCCAGATAGGCGGCGCGGGCGGAGGCGACGGCGGCCCGCTCATGGGTGCGCCTGCTGCCCATCTCGATGATCGGCCGCCTGGCCGCGGCGCTCACCATGCGAGCGGCGGCCGAGGCGATCGCCGAATCGTGGTTGAGGATCGACAGGACCAGGGTTTCGAGGATGACCGCCTCGGCGAAGGTGCCACGGACGGTCAGGATGGGGGAGCCCGGAAAGTACAGCTCGCCCTCGCGGTAGCCGTCGATGTCACCGCCGAACCGGTACCCCCGCAACCAGGCGACGGTGTCCTCGTCGAGGAACCGTGACACCTGCGCGATCTCGTCGTCGCCGAACCGGAAACGGGTCAGTTCCTCGATCAGACGCCCGGTGCCGGCCACGACCCCGTAGCGGCGGCCGTCGGGAAGACGACGGGCGAACACCTCGAACACACAGGAACGCGACGCCAGGGGCCCGCGCAGAGCGGCCGACACCATGGTCAGTTCATAGTGATCGGTCAGCAGGGCTGTGTTGTCGGGATTCACAATCGCCTACCCTATTCGTATGCATGCGGACAGATGGTGTGCGCACGAGGCTACCCCCGGTTCGGCGGCCGTAGCCGATCCCGAGGTCGCCGATCCACAACTGGGAGTGGATCGTCCCTGGGTGACGATCGTGTGGGATGACCCGGTCAACCTGATGCGGTACGTGACGTTCGTGTTCCAGAAGGTCTTCGGGTACTCCGAGGCCCGCGCCAACGAGTTGATGCTGCAGGTGCACAACGAGGGCAAGGCCGTGGTGTCGGCGGGCGACCGCGACAAGATGGAGACCGACGTGCGTAAGCTGCACGCGGCCGGCCTGTGGGCCACCATGCAGCGCGACACCTGACCGGGCGCCACGATCGGCCGCCTACCATGTGAGGTGTGCGCACCTGGAAACGTGAAGGTCGAGGGCGGTCCCGGCAGATCCGTGCGGTGTTCGAACCGCATGAGGCCGAATTGCTGCACTCGATGGTCACCTCGCTCGTGGAACTGCTCGGCGAACGGGAGTCGAGTGCACCGCCCGCCGACGAACTGGCCGCCCTGACCGGCATCCGTACCGGACACCGGGACGCGCCCGGGGATGTGACCCTGGGCCGGTTGCTTCCGGACTTCCACCGCCCCGACCAGGAGCGGGAGCTGGCCGCTGACGTGGTCAACGGAGATCTCAACGCCGGCCTGCGCAGCGTGAACGAACCGATCATCATCGACGCGAAGCTGGCCGCGGCGAAGGTGGTGCTCGACTCGGTGCCCGCCGGCGGGGGTCCGGTCGTCCTCACCGACGAGGCTGCCGAACAGTGGCTCACCGCCCTCAATGATGTGCGCCTGGCGCTCGGGGCGATGCTCGGGATCACCGAGGACACCCCCGCCGAGTTGCCGCCGGACCATCCGCATGCCGCGCACCTCGACGTCTATCACTGGTTGACGTACATGCAGGACAGCCTGGTCGCGGTAGTGATGTCGTCCTGACCGGATCGGGCCGGCCGGGAATGCCCACCGGTGATCGGCGCGTTGACTCGGCCATGGTGACTATCAGCCGCGCGCTGCTCGACCGGATGGTCGCCCACGCGCGCGCCGACCACCCGGACGAGGCGTGCGGCGTGATCGCGGGCCCCGAGGGTTCGGACCGTCCGGAACGGTTCATCCCGATGCTCAACGCCGAACGGTCGCCCACGTTCTACCGGTTCGACTCGGCCGAACAGCTCACGGTGTGGCGGGAGATGGACCGTGCCGACGAGGAGCCGGTGGTCATCTATCACTCGCACACCGCCACCGAGGCCTATCCGAGCCGCACCGACATCTCGTACGCCGGTGAACCGGCGGCGCACTACGTGCTGATCTCCACCCGTGATCCGCAGGTGGCGGAGATCCGGAGCTACCGCATCGTCGACGGGGTGGTCACCGAGGAACTCGTCCAGATCATCGAGGAACCGGTTCAGATGGACGACGCCCGGCCGTCACAGCCGACCTGACGATCATCCCGCCACCGAATCGTCCACCACAGCAACCCCAGACGTCAGGAGAACCCATGGCCGTGACCGTATCCATCCCCACGATCCTGCGACCGCATACCGGAGGTGAGAAGCGCGTCGAGGCGACCGGCGCCACCCTCACCGAACTGATCGACACCCTCGAGTCCGCGCACCCCGGTATCAAGGAACGTCTCGTCGCCCCCGACGATGCCGGCACCGACAAGCTGCACCGTTTCGTCAACGTGTACGTCAACGATGAGGACGTGCGGTTCACCGGGGGCCTGGCCACCGCAGTCGCCGACGGCGACGAGGTGACCATCTTGCCGGCCGTCGCGGGCGGCTGATCGCGACGTGGCACGGTACGACTCGCTCATCGACTCGGTGGGCCACACCCCGCTGATCGGACTGCAGCGGCTATCGCCCCGCTGGCACGACGACGACGGCCCGCACGTGCGGCTGTGGGCCAAACTTGAGGACCGGAATCCGACCGGGTCGATCAAGGACCGTCCCGCGCTGCGGATGATCGAGGCCGCCGAACGCGCCGGCACATTGACGCCGGGTGCCACGATTCTCGAACCGACCAGCGGCAACACCGGGATCTCGCTGGCGATGGCGGCCAAGGTCAAGGGCTACCGGCTCATCTGTGTGATGCCGGAGAACACCTCCGACGAGCGTCGTTCGCTGCTGCGGATGTTCGGTGCCGAGGTGATCTCCTCGCCCGCCGCCGGCGGATCCAACACCGCGGTGGCCATGGCCAAGGAGCTCGCGGCCGCCAACCCCGGCTGGGTGATGCTGTACCAGTACGGCAACGAGGCCAACATGCTCGCCCACTATGAGGGCACCGGACCCGAGCTGTTCGCCGACCTGCCCGAGATCACCCATTTCGTGGCGGGTCTGGGCACCACCGGCACCCTGATGGGGGTGGGTCGGTACCTGCGCGAGCGGTCGCCCGATGTGCAGATCGTCGCCGCCGAACCGCGCTACGGCGACGAGGTGTACGGGCTGCGCAACATCGACGAGGGCTTCGTCCCCGAACTGTACGACGCGCGGGTGCTCACCCGGCGCTTCTCGGTGACCGGTGCCGACGCGGTGGCCCGGGTGCGCGAACTGATCGACCTCGAAGGGATCTTCGCCGGGGTGTCGACGGGAGCGATCCTGCACGCGGCCCGGGCGATCGGGCGGCAGGCGCTCACACGGTCCGAACGCGCCGACATCGGACTGGTGGTGCCCGACGCCGGGTGGAAGTATCTGTCGACGGGGGTCTATGAAGGTAGCCTGGACGATGCGCAACAGGCCCTGGCCGGGCAACTGTGGGCCTGACCGGCCGGCCGCAGAACAGTCTTCGATACAGTCTTCGATCACCGACGGGGGACGACACCACGTGACCTATCCGATGCCGGCCGCTCCCACCGAGCAGCCGGGCAAGCCGCGCCCGCTGTGGTTGACGTCGGCGATCACGATGGCCGCGATCGCCGCGGTGCTGATCGTCATCGAACTGATCGATGTGCTGACCCCTCACCACGACCTCGACGCGAACGGTATCGAACCCCGCGAACTGGGCGGTCTCGACGGCGTCCTGTGGTCGCCGTTCCTGCACGGCGACTGGTCGCACCTGTTCGGCAATCTCGGTCCCGGCATGGTGCTGGGCTTCGTGCTGCTGATGGCGCGGCGGTTTCTGGCCGTCACCGCGATCGTCTGGGGGATCTCGGGGGTCGGGGTGTGGCTGACCGCACCCGCCTACTCGGTCACGATCGGGGCATCCGGCATCATCTTCGGCTGGCTGACGTACCTGCTGATCCGGGGCGTCTTCAACCGCAACCTGCGGCAGATCCTCATCGGGCTCGTCGTGTTCGTGGTCTACGGCTCGATCCTGTGGGGGGTGCTGCCCACCGACGAGACGGTCTCGTGGCAGGGGCACCTGTTCGGCGCGATCGGCGGTGTGGCGGCCGCGTGGTACCTGGCGGCCCGTGACCGCGGCGAGGGTGGCCGCCCCGCGCCCGCCGCGCCCAACCCGTCGACCGGGGTGGGATTCTGAGTACCGACGCCACCGCGCCCATCGGGATCTTCGACTCCGGTGTCGGCGGACTCACCGTCGCACGCGCGATCATCGACCTGCTGCCCGATGAGGACATCATCTACATCGGAGACACCGGCAACGGCCCGTACGGCGGGCTCACCATTCCCGAGATTCGTACCCACGCCCTCGCGATCGGCGACGACCTGGCCGGGCGCGGGGTCAAGGCCATCGTCATCGCCTGCAACACGGCGTCGGCGGCGTGTCTGCGCGATGCCCGGGAACGATACGCGCCGATCCCGGTCATCGAGGTCATCCTGCCCGCGGTGCGGCGGGCGGTGGCGGCCACCAAGACCGGTCGCATCGGGGTGATCGGCACCGAGGCCACCATCTCCTCGCGTGCCTACCAGGATTCGTTCGCCGCGGCCCGGGATTCGGTCATCACCGCCGTCGCGTGCCCGCGTTTCGTCGACTTCGTCGAACGCGGCGTCACCAGCGGCCGGCAGATCCTGGGCCTGGCGCAGGGCTATCTCGAACCACTGCAGCAGGCCGACGTCGACACCGTGGTGCTCGGCTGCACCCACTATCCGTTGCTGTCCGGGGTTATCGCCCTGGCCATGGGGGACCAGGTGACCCTGGTATCGAGCGCGGAGGAGACCGCCAAGGATGTGTTCCGGGTGCTCACCGAGCGCGACATGCTCTCGCCGCACACCGGGCGCGAGGCGGTGCGGCTGTTCCAGGCGACCGGTGATCCCGAGTTATTCGCGCGGCTGTCGTCGCGCTTCCTGGGGCCCGCGGTGGGGCATGTCCAGCACCTTTGACCATGTCGCGGGACGTTATGGACTGATATACGCCGTCCCCGGTCGACGGCATGGCAAGGTGGTTGCATGCGCTTAACCGTGCTCGGATGTTCAGGGAGTGTGGGTGGCCCCGGCGCTGCGTGCTCGGGGTACCTGCTGCAACTCCCCGGTCAGCAGCCGGTGCTGATGGACTGTGGGCCGGGCGCGTTCGGTGAACTGCAACGGATCGTCAACCCGCGCGAGGTGGCCGTGGCGCTCAGCCATCTGCACGCCGATCACTGCATGGACCTGGCCGCGATGTTGGTATGGCGGCGATACGCACCCGAACCGGCCACCTGCCGCACACCTCTGTGGGGGCCACCGGGCTGTCGTGAACGTATCGGCGCCGGATCGTCGGAGGTACCCGGCGAACTCGACGACATCACCGACACCTTCGACGTCCACGAATGGGGTGACGGCGAGGTGGAGCTGGGTGGTTTCGTCATCCGTCCCGTAGTCGTGGACCATGTACCCAATTCGTACGGTTTCCGGGTCACCGCCCCGGGCGGCACGGTGGTGGCCTACAGCGGCGACACCGCGCCGTGCGACGAGCTCATCGAGCTGGCCGCCGACGCCGACCTGTTTCTCTGCGAGGCGTCGTGGACGCACGCACCGTCCGAACGTCCGCCGCACCTGCATCTGTCGGGCATCGAAGCGGGGGAGGCGGCGACCAAGGCCAACGCCAAACTGCTGGCCATCACCCACATTCCGCCGTGGACGGCCAAGCAGGACATCTACGACGAGGTGCGCCAGACGTACAGCGGCCGCATCGAGATGGTTTCGCAGGGACAGGTTTTCGAATTGTAGCGGTCCCGCCTGGCGGGTACCCGTCCCGGCCGGTTCATCCCGCCCGATAGAGTTGTCGATCGTGACGACACGAGCAGACGGCCGCGCCGACGACGAACTCCGCCCCATCACCTTCACCCGTGGATTCACCTCCCACCCGGCGGGTTCGGTGCTCGTCGAATTCGGCGGCACCCGGGTCCTGTGCACGGCGAGCGTCACCGAGGGGGTGCCGCGCTGGCGCAGGGGTTCGGGTCTGGGCTGGTTGACGGCCGAGTACGCGATGCTGCCGTCGTCGACCCATGAACGATCCTCGCGGGAGTCGGTACGCGGCAAGATCGGCGGCCGCACCCACGAGATCAGCCGCCTCGTCGGCCGTTCGCTGCGTGCCTGCATCGATCTGGCGGCGCTGGGGGAGAACACCATCGCCGTCGACTGCGATGTGCTGCAGGCCGACGGCGGCACCCGCACCGCGTCGGTCACCGGCGCGTATGTCGCGCTCGCCGACGCGGTCACCTGGCTGCGGGCGGCCGGACAACTCAGGGATCCGCAGCCGCTCTCGTGTGCGATCGCCGCGGTGAGCGTCGGCGTCGTCGACGGCCGGGTGCGTCTGGACCTGCCGTACGAGGAGGATTCGCGCGCCGAGGTCGACATGAACGTGGTGGCCACCGACGCGGGCACCCTCGTCGAGGTGCAGGGCACGGGGGAGGGGGCGACGTTCGCGCGCGCCACCTTGGACAAGCTGCTCGACATGGCCGAGATCGGCACCGGCGCCCTGTTCGAGGCGCAGCGACAGGCGCTGGCTCTGCCGTATCCGGGCGACCTGCCGGATGCCAGGTGACGACGATCCTGCTGGCGAGCCGCAACGCGAAGAAGCTCAAGGAATTGCGTCGCGTGGTGGCCGCGGCCGGGATCACCGGTCTTGAGGTGGTGGGTCTCGATGACGTGCCCGGGTACACCGAACTGCCCGAGGACGGCGCGACGTTCGAGG
The DNA here is from genome assembly GCF_025273675.1 of Gordonia pseudamarae. Taxonomy (NCBI): domain Bacteria; kingdom Bacillati; phylum Actinomycetota; class Actinomycetes; order Mycobacteriales; family Gordoniaceae; genus Gordonia; species Gordonia pseudamarae. The sequence continues at coordinate 1,881,416 of NZ_CP045809.1, forward strand.
ACAACGCACTGATCAAGGCACGCACCGGGGCCGCAGCCACCGGACTGCCGACCCTTGCCGACGATTCGGGGATCAGCGTCGACGCGCTCAACGGAATGCCCGGCGTGCTGTCGGCGCGGTGGAGCGGGACGCACGGGGACGACGCCGCCAACAACGCACTGTTGCTGGCACAGTTGTCCGACGTGCCCGACGATCGGCGTGGCGCGGCCTTCGTCTCGGCGTGCGCGCTGGTCCGGCCCGACGGCACCGACACCGTGGTGCGCGGTGAGTGGCGCGGCACGATGGCGCGAGAGGCACACGGCACGAACGGTTTCGGCTACGACCCGCTGTTCCTGCCCGCCGATGATCTGGCCGCCGGCCGGTCCTCGGCGGAGCTGAGCGCGGAGGAGAAGGACGCGCTCAGCCACCGCGGCAAGGCGCTGGCCGCCCTGGTCCCGGACCTGCGCGCTCTGGCGAACTCCACCGGCTGATCCCACGATCGCCGTCGCGCCGCCCCGCTGGTGCGGGCGTGTGTCGCGCGGGCAGGCTCAGATCCCGAACTGCTGCTTCACTTCTTTCGTCCGCTGATGTTCGACGAAGAACGACAGGAACGGGATGGTGCCCGCGAGCGCGGTCCACACGATCTTTCCGGCCGGCCAGCGCACCTTGATGGCCAGATCGACGGCCATGATCAAGTACACGAAATACACCCAGCCGTGCACGATCGGCACGAAGTCGAGGGCGTCGACGTCGAACCCGTATTTGAGGGTGAGTTCGGCCACGAGCAGCAGCAGCCACAGGCCGGTGATCCAGGCGAGTACCCGGTAGCGCAGGAGTGCGCTCGTGACCGATGCGGTGGACGCGGTGGGCTTGCTGGTGCTGGTCTCGGACACGAAACAACTTCCTTGTCGGTGGAACGGCCTGCGGAACTGGCAGGTCAGCGAGCGGTGGTGTCGGAATCGTCGACGCCGCGGGAACCGGCCTCGGCCTGATGTAATTCAGCCAGATACCGGTTGTATTCACGAAGTCCGGCGTCGGCGGCCGGATCAGTGGGGGCGAGCAGCGATTCGGCACTCGGAAAACTCTGCCGCTCGGGCAGGATGCCTTCGGGGATTTCGACGGCGCCCTTGCTGCGCGGGGACAGCTTGTCGACCTCGTCGGCGTTGTTCTCCAGGACCACGAACCGGCGGTAGGCGTAGATCACGGCCGCCGCGAACGCCGGCCACTGCAATGCGTAGCCGAGGTTCTGCGCGGTGCCCGCCGCCGACTCATAGCGCGACCACTGCCACCACGCCAGCGCCAGACACGCCGTGGCGGCGATGACGACCAACGCGATCAATGCCGGCCGGTGCCGTGCGCGACCGGGACGAGCAGATTCCATACCCCCGACGGTACCCGTACGACGCAGGTCACAGCCCACGCGGTACGCTTGTCCGCGCACGCGCGAGTGGCGGAATTGGCAGACGCGCTGGATTTAGGTTCCAGTGTCTTAGGACGTGGGGGTTCAAGTCCCCCCTCGCGCACCATGACATCCTTGCCCGGCCTCCGGCAGGTGTGCGCCCGCTGAGTTCGAATGCCATCGCGGAGGGCGCACCGTGAGCGGTTCAGGATGAATCGCGGGTAAGAGGTCGGGTTCCAGAAGTGCTACCTGACCCAATTGTTTTGTCTCTGGCCGAACGCGTTCCTGAAGCAGCGCCCGGGCAGCGTCCACGGTGATCGTATGGACCGTCCTCCACGTCAACGCCGGGGCAGCAGCCACCGCTGCCGCGCTCATCGTGTCGATCGCGATGCGCGGACAGGGACTTTGTGCCCTGGGCACAAAGTCGCGCCGATAATTCGTGTCTGGGGGCCGTTTTGCCGTCCCCGCGCAGCTCATAGTGTCAGAAGTCACATCCGGTAGGAAAGGTGACGACAGTGACACAGGGCACGTATTTCGCTTGGGAGCTGGCCTCCCGGGGTGACGCACCGTGCGTCCGCGACGACCGGCTGCAGTTGAGCTACGTGCAGTTCGCGCAGCGTGTCGACGCGGTGGCGCAGCAGCTGGCCGGGCTGGGCGTCGGGCCGGGGGACATGGTCGCGACGTTTCTGCCCAACCGCGCCGAATTGCTCATCACCCTGATGGCCGCCTGGCGGCTGCGGGCGGTGGCCACCCCGGTCAATCCGGGCTTCACCGACGCGGAGGCGGAATATCAGCTGGGCGATTCCGGCGCGAAGGTGGTCGTCGGCCAGGCGCCGGTCGGCGATCCGGCACGCATCTTCCTCGACGTCGACGATCTGGCGGTCCGGCCCACCGCACAGTGGACGCCGCCGACCCCGCCTACCGAAGCCGACGACGCCCTGCTGATCTACACCTCCGGCTCTACCGGGCGCCCGAAGGGGGTGCGCCTCGGGCACGATAATCTGCATTTCTTCGGCCGCAGCGGGGGCGAGCACTTCCAGTGCGGCCCGGACACCCACGCCCTGCTGATTCTGCCGTTGTTCCACGTCAACGCCATCTGCGTCAGCTGCCTGACGCCGATCATGGCGGGCGGCCAGGTCAGCATCACCGGGCAGTTCTCGGTCAGCCGCTTCTTCGACGACGTGACGCGCCTGCGCCCGACGTTCTTCTCGGCCGTCCCCACCATCTACGCGCTGCTGGTCTCGCAGGCCGGCGGCGTCCCGCCGGGGGCGCTGGATTCCCTGCGGTACGCGATCTGCGGCGCGGCCCCGATCTCCCCGGAGCTCCTGGCGAAGACCGAGGAGACCTTCGGGGTTCCCATCGTCGAGGGCTACGGTCTCACTGAGGCCACCTGCGCATCGGCGTGCAACCCGGTCGGCGGCGTGCGCAAACTCGGCACCGTCGGCCCGGCGCTGCCAGGCCAGCGCATCCGCATCGTCGACGCGAACGGCGATGACGCGCCGACGGGACAGCGCGGCGAAGTCCTGATCGCCGGGCCGGCCGTGATGCGCGGCTACCTCAACCGCCCCGAGGCCACCGCCGAGACGATCGTCGACGGCTGGCTGCACACCGGTGACGTCGGGATCCTCGACGACGACGGCTACCTGCGCATCGTCGACCGGATCAAGGACATGATCATCCGCGGCGGCGAGAACATCTATCCCAAGGAGATCGAGGCCGCGCTGGCGACCAACCCGGCGGTCCTGGAATGCGCGGTGGTCGGCGCACCGGACCCGCTGCTGGGTGAAGTGCCCGTCGCCTTCGTCGTCGGCTACCCCGGCACCGACCTCACCGCGGACGACCTCGCCGAGTTCGTCGCACCGCAACTGACCAAGGTCAAGCGGCCCAGCGCGATCCACATCGTCGACGCGCTGCCGCGCAATCCGGTCGGCAAGATCGACAAGCCCGGCCTGCGGCGGCAGACCGCGGCCGCCGGTCAGGTGCAGCCCGCCGGGGCCGCCCCGGCGTGAGCCGGCGCCCGAGCGGCGCGCGCAGACACTTCCCGCACCCACCGGCCGCCGAGCACCACTCGGCGCGCTGCCCCCTACCCGAAACACGATCGAGCCGCTGCGCACAGCGCGCGCACCCCGATCGGCAAGCAACCCGCACGAGCGAACCCCCGAACAAAGGAGCTAGGCAATGGGATTCAAAGAAGGGGACTTCCCGCCGGTGGACCCGGCGGCGTTCCGTGATCAACCTCTGCAGACGCGAGTCCGCCAGCTCGCGACGCACTGGGTCGACTACGGCTTCGGCACCCCGAAGATGGTGCACGTGATCTACCTGCTGAAGGTGGCCGTGCTGTACATCGTCGTCGGTGTCACCCTGGCCACAGTCACCTCCGGCCTGAACCCGCTGCAGGTCAGCGAGTGGTGGAACCAGCCGATCGTCTACCAGAAGCTGGTCCTGTGGACGATGCTCCTGGAAGCGATCGGGGTGGCCGGCTCGTGGGGCCCGCTGGCCGGCAAGTTCAGCCCGATGACCGGCGGTATCCTGTTCTGGCTGCGGCCGCAGACCATCCGGCTACCACCGTGGCCGGACACCGTACCCGGCACCAAGGGTGACTCGCGCACCGTGTTCGACGTGGTCCTGTACGCCGCGATACTGGTGAACCTGCTGGTGGCGGTCTGCCTGCCCGGAAAGGACTCGGCGTCGTTCACCGAGGCGATGGCGGACTCACCGCCGGCGATCGACTCATCCCACGGACTCGTGAACCCGGCCGTTCTGTACTCGCTGCTGGTGCTCATGGCGGTGATGGGTCTGCGTGACAAGGTGATCTTCCTGGCCGCCCGCTCGGAGCAGTACCTGCCCGCGGTGATCTTCTTCGCCTTCCTGCCGTTCGTCGACATGATCGTCGCGCTGAAACTGCTGATCGTGGTCGTCTGGATGGGCGCGGGCGTATCCAAGATCGGCCTGCACTTCACCAACGTGATCCCGCCGATGATCTCCAATGCGCCGTGGCTGACGATCAAGAGCCTCAAGCGCATGAACTACCGCAACTTCCCCGAAGACCTGCGGCCGTCGCGTGCGGCGACGTTCCAGGGGCACGTGCTGGGTACCGTCGTCGAGATCGCAACTCCGCTGGTGCTGCTCTTCTCGGTCAACAAGTGGCTCACCCTGGCCGCCGTGATCCTGATGGTCTGCTTCCATCTGTTCATCTTCTCCGTCTTCCCGCTGGCTGTGCCGCTGGAGTGGAACATGCTGTTCGCCTTCGCGTCGGTGTTCCTGTTCTGTGGCTTCCCCGCGTGGGACGGGTTCGGCGTCGGCGACATGAGCTCAGGCTGGTTGACCGCGGCGATCGTGATCGCGCTGCTGTTCTTCCCGGTGCTGGGCAATCTGCGGCCGGACCTGGTCTCGTTCCTGCCGTCCATGCGCCAGTACGCCGGCAACTGGGCGTCGGCGATGTGGGCCTTCGCCCCGGGCGCCGAAGACAAACTGAACCAGCACATAGTCCGTCCGGCGAAGAACCAGATCGATCAGCTGACCCCGGACTACGGCCCCGAGGCAGCCGAGATCACCATGGAACAGACCATCGCCTGGCGCGCCATGCACAGTCAGGGCCGCGGGCTGTACTCGCTGCTGTACCGGGAACTCGGGGACCGTATCGACGAGTACACGATCCGCGAGGCGGAGTTCGCCTGCAACTCGCTGGTCGGCTTCAACTTCGGCGACGGCCACATGCACAATTACCGTATGATCGAGGCCCTGCAGCGGCGCTGCAACTTCGCTCCCGGTGAGTTCACCGTGGTCTGGGTCGAGTCGCAGCCCATCGGCAAGAAGACACAGGAGTACATGGTGATCGACGCGGCTCAGGGCGTGATCGAACGCGGCACCTGGAATGTCGCGGACGCGGTCGCCGAGCAGCCGTGGCTGCCCAACGGCCCGATCCCGATGAACGTGACCTGGCGCAGCGCGAGCACGCCCGCCCGGGTGGGGGCACGTCAGTCATGACGACGGCCGTGGTGGTCGGCGGCGGTCCCAATGGGCTCGCCGCCGGCCTCCAGCTCGCGCGCAACGGCGTCGAGGTGACGGTCCTGGAAGCCAAGGATCGGATCGGCGGTGGTGCGCGGTCGGGTGAGCTGGAGGTTCCCGGCCTCATCCACGACTACTGCTCGGCCTTCCATCCGCTCGGCGTCGGCTCGCCGTTCTGGCAGACCGTCGGGCTCGACCGCTATGGCCTGCAGTGGGCGTGGCCGGAGATCGACTGCACCCATCCGCTCGACGATGGCGATGTCGGCGTGCTGTACCAGTCGATTGAGCAGACCGCCGCGGGTCTGGGTGTGGACGGACGGCGCTGGGAGCTGGCCTTCGGCGACGTGGTCCGGAACTTCGACACTCTGGCCCCGGACCTGATGCGGCCGATCGTCAACGTTCCCCGGCATCCGGTGCAGCTCGGAGCCTTCGGGCCGCGGGCGCTGCTGCCGGCCACCTGGCTGGCCCGGTGGTTCCGCACGGATGCGGCGCGGGCACTGTTCAGCGGGGTCGCGGCGCACGCCTTCACCCGGCTCGACGTTCCGCTGACCGCGGCGCTGGGCATCATGATCACCGCGAGCGGGCACCGCTTCGGCTGGCCGGTGGCCGTCGGCGGTTCGGGCGCCATCACCACGGCCGCGGCGGCGGCGCTGACGGATATGGGCGGCGCAATCGAAACCGGGCTGATGATCTCCGATCGGTCACAGATCCCGGATGCCGACTTGGTGCTGCTGGACCTGTCTGCCGCGCAGGTCCTGGCCCTGTACGGCGACCAGATGCCGGCGCGCATCGCGCGGGCCTACGGCCGCTACCGGATCGGGTCCTCGGCGTTCAAGGTCGATTTCGCGATCCGTGGGGACATTCCCTGGCGGAACGCCGAGTCCACCCGGGCGGGCACCGTGCACTTGGGCGGCACCGCCGCCGAGGTGGCGTACACCGAGAAGCAGCGTGCGGCCGGGATCCTGGTGGAGAACCCGTTTGTGCTGGTGGGGCAGCAGTATCTGGCCGACCCGAGCCGTAGTAGCGGCGAGATCAATCCGATCTGGTCGTATGCGCACGTGCCGAAGGGCTTCGGCGGCGACGCCACCGAAGCCGTCATCGGCCAGATCGAGCGATTCGCGCCCGGGTTCCGCGACCAGATCGTGGCGACCACGTCCACCGGGACCGTGGCCCTGGAGCAGTACAACCCCAACTATGCGGCCGGCGACATCATCGGCGGCGCCAACAACCGGCTGCAGACCGTCCTGCGGCCGCGGCTGGCGCTCGACCCGTACGCGACGGGCGTCGACGGCGTCTTCGTCTGCTCGCAGACGGCACCGCCGGGTGCGGGCATCCACGGGCTGTGCGGATTCCACGCCGCCAACTCGGCCCTGGCGTCGGTCGGAGTGCAACCGGATATGACCGGCGGCCTGCGATGAGCCGGCCGGCGGGCGAGGGCGTGGACCCCGAGCTGCTCGCGGTGGTCGAGGTCCTGGCCCGCCGGCTGCGCGACATCGAAGACCGGATGGTCGACGACATGACGGCGCAGATGGCCGAGATCGACCACCTCGACGGCGATCCGGTCCTGGTGGACCTGTTGCACGCCAGCGTCGAAGGCAACGTTACGACCATCAACCACATCCTGGCCAACAACATCCCGCTCGGGCATCTGCAGCCCACCACCGCGGCCGTCGAGTATGCCCTGCGCCTGGCTCAGCGGGAGGTGCCGTCGAACTCGCTGATGCGGGCCTACCGGATGGGCGAGTTCGAATACAACCGGCTCTGCCTGGACTTCCTCGAGGAGTTGGAGCTCGCGGAGGGGCTGTCGGTCCGGGTCGCCAGGTACGTCGCCACCGTCTTTTTCGACTACATCGAATGGATCACCCAGTACGTCTTTCAAGCCTACGAGAGCGAACGGGAACGCTGGATCGGCGCCGAAGGCAACGTGCTCTCGTCCACGGTGAACCAACTGCTCGACGGCGACGATGAGCCCGACCCTTTCGAAACCGAGGCCTTCGAAGCGGAGACCGGATACCGGCTCGACCGCACCCACCTCGCGGCGATCCTGTGGTCGCAGGACTCCGCCGTCGGTCTCGCCGACATCGACCGGGCTGCAAGGTCTTTGGCCGTAGCCTTGCGGGCGGTGTCTGCTCCGGTCATCACCGCTGCCGACCGCAGCACCGTCTGGATGTGGATCCCGTTCGCCGGCACGCCGCCCCGGACCGACTCGGCGGCGACCGCCACCCAGGTGAGCCTTCCGCCGAACCTGCGCGTGGCGATCGGCCTTCCCGGCACCGGGGTGACCGGGTTCCGGCGTTCCTACCAGCAGGCCCGGTCCGCCTACGACGTCGCGTCCACGGTGCCGCGCGCCGAGCCGGTGGTGGTCGGATACGGCGACCGCGGCATCGCCGTCGTCTCCATGATGGCGCGCGACCTGCCGTCGACTCGCGCGTGGATCTCCGATGTCCTCGGTCCGCTGGCGCAGGACACCCCGAATGCGCAGATCCTGCGGTCCACGCTGTCGGAGTTCCTCTCCAGCGGAGAGAGTCACGTCCGCACCGCCGAGCGGATGGTGCTGCACCGCAACACCGTCAAGTACCGCGTCGGTAAGGCGATGGCGGCGCTCCCGGATCGGCACGACCGGATGGATCTCGCGCTGGCACTCACCGTCTGCGAGTATCTGGGTGCGACGGTGCTGCAGTGCTAGGCGAAGGACTCCGGGCAGGAGGGACTGCTGCGCGAGTAGGCGACAGGTTGTAGTCACGCCGCGAGAGCGGCGTTGTCGGTCATGATGCCGACCGGGCAGAACTCGGGTGGTCGTCAGCGAACGGTGATGGTTCCGCCGCAGCTGGTGGCCGGGATCGACCAGAGGGCGTTGCGGTTGACGGTGTTGAGGGTGACGCGTACCTGGCCGGTGCCGATGGTCTTGGTGGGGATAGTGAAGTTGTGTACGCCTTGGTAGGGCGGGCGGACGTGGTTGTGTGAGGTGAGGCTTCCGCGCTTGCCGGTGCGCGGATTGTGCCAGTCGAGCCGGGCGTCGGAGTCGTAGCCGACGCCGATCCAGTAGCTGGTGTAGTCGACGGCCAGATAGGTGGTACCCGCGTAGTCGGAGACGATCACCCGCCGCGGAATGTACGGGAAGTCAACGATATTGGGGCTCAGGCCGAAGCAGGTACTGATCGGGTACTCGGCGCTGGCTGCCCGCGCCTGGCCCGGCCCCGTGGCGACGACCAGCCCGGCTGCTCCCAGGACGGCGACTGTGGCCGCGCAAACGCGTGTTCGTGTTGTTGGTGCCATGTCCGTGGTATCGGTCACATTCGACACATTGTTACGTCCGCGAACAATCTCCCGATCCTCGGACCGATCCGCCCGCAGGGCGGCACGTCCGCCGCGCCTGACATCGCCGTGTCCGATTTCCGCCGGTGGTGTGCCGTCGGGGCGTGCCAGAGTGGAGGGCATGAGCCCGGCATCGATGACCTTCGACGAGCGTTACGGTGCGGTCACCGCTCGTGACGGCCGGTTCGACGGGCAGTTCATCCTCGCAGTCCGCACCACCGGCATCTACTGCCGGCCCTCGTGCCCGGCACGCACACCGAAACCGTCGAATGTGGAGTTCTTCCCCACGAGTGCGGCCGCGCACGAGGCCGGTTACCGCGCCTGTAGGCGATGTCTGCCCGAGGCCGCACCGGGTTCGCCGGAATGGGATCTGCGCCACGACACGGTAGGGCGGGCGATGCGGCTGATCGCCGACGGCGTCGTCGAACGTGACGGGGTGGGCGCCCTCGCCGCCCGGCTGGGATATTCGGTGCGGCACCTGAACCGGATGCTCACCACCGAACTGGGCACCGGACCACTGGCACTGGCCCGCGCGCAGCGAGCTCACACCGCACGAATCCTGTTGACCGGCACCGATCTGGCGGTATCGGATATCGCGTTCGCGGCAGGGTTCGGCAGCATCCGGCAATGCAATGACACCATCCGGGAGATCTTCGCGATGACACCGACGCAGTTGCGGTCCCGAAGTCGCTCGGCGGCCACGACTCCCGGGGCGGTCGATCTGGTTCTGCCGGTTCGTCGGCCCTTCGATGCCCACGGGATCTTCCGGTGGATGGCCGACCGGTGCATCCCGGGCATGGAGGAGGCGAGTGCGGCGGGCTTCGCCCGTACCCTCCGGATGGCCGGCGGCACGGCGCGGTTCGAGGTGCGCGAGGACTCGGCGGGCCGACTGCGCCTGCGGGTCCACATCTGCGATCTGGCCGATCTCGGGCCGCTCGTCACCCGGGTACGCAGGATATTCGACCTCGACGCGGACCCGGTGGCCGTGGACCGCGCGCTCGGCGCGCACCCCGAGCTCGCATCGCTCGTGGCCGCCACCCCGGGGGTTCGGGTACCCGGGGCCGCCGATGCGCACGAGATGCTGATCAGGGCGATGGTCGGGCAGCAGATCACCGTGGTGGCCGCCCGCATCGCGCTGACCCGGCTCGTGCGGGAACTCGGCGAGACCGTCGACGCGACCGACGGTGGCCCACATCTGCTGTTTCCGACGATGGCGGCGGTCGCCGAACACGGCCATGAGGTACTGCGCGGACCGGTCGCCCGGGTGCGGGCGATCACCGGGGTGGCCGCCGCCCTCGCCGGCGGCACCCTGACCCTGACCTCCGCCGACGACGGCGCCGAGCAGCGCGCCGAATTGCTCGCCAGAGCCGGGATAGGGCCGTGGACCGCCGACTACGTCCGGATGCGGGTCCTCGGCGATCCCGACGTCCTGCTGCCCGGTGACAGTGCGGTCCGCGCGGGGGCGGGGGCCGTGGGCTTGCCGTCCGGTCCGCGAGAACTGACCCGGTGGTCGGTGCGTGTCGCACCGTGGCGCAGTTACCTCACCGCACACCTGTGGCGGGCGAACACACCGCCGTGACCCGTCTGCCCCGGTGCGCGGCATAGACATAGACACCCGACATAGACATCGACAGAAATAACAATTGTGACGAGGGAGATCAATGACCGGCAGCAGCAGCAAGCAGGGAACGGTGCAGACCGTCGACACCCCCGACGGACCGTTCACACTGGTCGTCGACGACGAGGGCCGGGTCCTGGGATCGGGGTGGACCACCGACCGGCAGGCTGTGCTCGACCGTATCCACCGGGACATCAGGCCGGGCGCGGTACGTGAGGGGGTGACCGGTGCCGCGGACGATGTGGCCGCCTACTATGCGGGCGATGTCGCCGCCGCGATGGCGACGCCGGTCGCGCAGCGGGGGACGCAGCTTCAGCTGCGCGGGTGGGCGGCACTGCGTTCGATTCCGCCCGGGCAGCCGCTGAGCTACACCGAGTTCGCGGCGGTCGTCGGCAACCCGGGAGCGGTGCGCGCGGCGGCGTCGATCTGTGCCCGCAACGCGCCCGCGTTGTTCGTTCCCTGTCATCGGGTGCTGCGCAGCGACGGCACGCTCGGCGGCTTCGCGTGGGGGACCCAGGTCAAGGATTCTCTGTTGCGGCGTGAACACGAGATCGGTTGATGAGGTTGAATGCTTGTGAGCAACAATGTTCGTGACCAGCACGGGCAGCATCGGCGAACCGGACCGGCGGGAGGCGGCGAACAGTGGCACCGCGCAAGCTCCGCCCCGGCGTCCGCATCGACGACCTCGTCCGCGTCGACGACCCCGATGATCCCGACGCCACCGAAACCTATTGGGGCCGTGCGTGGATGCATGTCACCAAGCACAATCCCGACGAACCGTACCGGATTGCCAACGAACTGATCTGCGGTCGGCTCGCCGCCGCGCTCGGTCTGCCGGTTCTGCCGGGCGAGGTGGCCCGCGACCGGAACGGAACCATCTACTGGGCCGTTCCCGGGGTGCGATCGGACGGCGGAACCTCGGCGCCCCCGTCGAGTACCCACGACATCGCCATCGCCCAGCCGCAGGTGGTGGCCGGGATGATCGTCTTCGACGCGTGGGTCAACAACACCGGCCGGCACGCCGAGAGCGTGCTGTACGACGAGCGGCTCGGCATCTGGCTGGTCGACCACGGGTATTCACTCGCCCGGCCGCGGGGGCACGCGTTTGCCGAGAAGCCCGACGACGAGGCGCTCATTCCGCTGCGCGGGCATGAGTTCGCCGACGAGGCCATCGACAAGGAACTGCTGCGGTTCTGGGAACAACGCGTGCAGGCGGTGTCGGCGCATGTGATCGGCCGGCCGCTGCTCGAAGCGAATCAACGCGGACTGATCACGCAGCGACAACAGTCGTGGCTGGCGAAATATCTGCTGGCGCGCCGCGATCGGATCGTGAGTCTGGTGCCGTCGGCCGATACCCCCGCCGAACCCGAGTTCACCCGGCCCGTGCTGCGGATCGTCCCCGACACACTGTTCTAGGAGCCGCCATGACGCAGATGGAATTTCCTCGGGTCGTGACCTGGTATCTCGTTCAGTACACACCCGACATGCGCCGCCGCGAACCCCGCAACGTCGGCCTCGTCGCCACCGACGGAGCGGGCTGGGTGGTGCGGATGGTCGGTGTGGACCCGCCTGGTACGAGCGGTGCGGGGACGATCGGTGTGGGGACGATTCAGGCAGGGGCGCTGCGCCGGCTCGGCCTGACCAAACCCGACTACGAACCGTGGGTGCGGTACTACACCGAGACCCTGGGCGAGGGGGGCATCGAGCGGGTGATCGCATCGCAGCGCCGGCGCCCCACCGAGTTCCGGGTGATCGCCGGCGGCGAGGAGGAGCTTCGGGGGAGCCTTGGCGCGCATGCGGATTCGCTGTTCGCCGAACTGGTTGCCGACGGTCTGCACGCGGTCTGAGCACCGGGCCCGACACCCTGCCACACCATCTCTTGTCGGGTTCGTCCGATATCGGCGCGGCCGCTGGCATCCGATGCGTCCGGCGTGTCGTTCGGCGGTGGTGGGTTCGGGGCCGGGCCGGGCGACAAGTCGTTTGTTCGGGGCCTTCTGCCAGTCCGTTCGCACTGTTAACCTCACAAGTTAGGTCTGCCTAACCTAGCGAAAGGGGTGTGTGATGATAGTGGAAGCGACCGGTCTGACCAAGACCTTCGCCTCGCGCACAGCGCCGGTAGAAGCGTTGCGCGGGATAGACCTGAGCGTTGCCGAGGGGGAGATCCTGGGGCTGCTGGGCCCCAACGGAGCGGGCAAGACAACCACGATCAACGTGCTCACCACGTTGCTTCGGCCCGACTCCGGGCAGGCGCGCGTCGCCGGCATCGATGTACTGGCCGATCCCGCCGCGGTCCGGCCGCTGATCGGGTTGACGGGTCAGTTCGCCGCACTCGACGAGCAACTGACAGCCCGCGAGAACCTGGTGCTGTTCGGCCGCCTGTTCAAATTGGGTACCGAACGCGCCAAGGAACGGGCGGCGCAACTGCTCGACCAGTTCGACCTCGCCGACGCCGCTGACCGCCGCACCGTCACCTTCTCCGGCGGTATGCGCCGACGGCTCGACCTGGCGGCGTCGATGATCGGCGACCCGAAGGTGCTGTTTCTCGACGAGCCGACCACCGGCCTCGACCCGCGAAGCCGGAACATGCTGTGGGAGATCGTGCAACGCCTGCGGGCCGACGGCATGACCATCATCCTCACCACCCAGTATCTGGCGGAGGCGGACGAGTTGGCCGACCGCATCGTGGTGATCGATCACGGATCGGTGATCGCCGAGGGAACCCCCGGCAAACTCAAGGAACTCGTCGGCGGATCGGTGTGCGAGGTGTCGATCACCGGCCCCGACCACGCCCGTGTGGTGCGGGCACTGGAAACACGGTGGACGGTCACGCACACGCCCGGCACCGTCAGCGTCCCGGCCCAGGGGCCGCAAACGTTGTTCGATGTGGTGCGCCTGCTCGACACGCATTCGGTGATCCCCGAGGACATCGGACTGCGTCACCCCACCCTCGACGACGTGTTCCTGGCCCTGACCGGAGACGTCGCCGGTGACGGCGAACCGGGGAGCGATCACGCCGACCGTGAGGGCGCGGACAGCGCACACGCGGATGCCGGCGACGCGGGGGCGCGGCGATGACGACGGCAACCGCCGGGGAGAGCCGGACCGCCGAACGCACCACCCCGCAGCCGTCGCTGGTTACCGACTCGCTGGCGCTGGCGGGCCGGCACCTGCGGATGATGTCGCGCAGACCGGCCTCCATCGTCGGAGCGCTCGTGCTGCCGGTGATCTTCGCGGTGCTGTTCCTCACCGTATTCGGGCGGGTGATGGACCGTGCCGGCATCGACTACGCACAGTTCATGGTGCCCGCGATCGTGTTGCAGTCGGTGTTCTTCTCCGGCATGTCCATTTCGATCTGGGCCGCCGAGGACGCGACGTCGGGGATGATCGGCCGACTGCGGTCGATGCCCATCGCGCGGATGGCGCCCGCCATGGCGCTGCTGATCGGCGAGACGATCCGCACCGTCATCGGTTCGCTGGTGCTCATCGTGGTGGGCTACATCGCCGGATTCCGTTTCGAGACAGGAATTGTCGGGTTCCTCGGATTCGTGGGACTGGTTGTGTGCGCGACATTCGCGATCTGTCTGCCGTACCTGGTACTGGGTTACGGGCTCGGGAAGACCGAACCGGTGCAGGCCATCGGCAACCTGGTCTACTTTCCGTTGCTGCTGGTGTCGACGCTTTTTGTGCCCGCGCAGGCATATCCGGACTGGATGCGCCCGATCGTGGAGAATCAGCCGATCTCCCGGATCGGTGAGGCCCTGCGCGCGGCATCGACGCTCGGTATGGAGAACACCACCTCGACGGTGCTGATCGCGCTGGCCTGGTGTGCGGTCCTGACCGCGGTGTTCGCCGCATTCGTGCCCCGGGCCTTCGGAAAGGTGGGTTGAGACGATGACCACGGATGTACGGGTGATGACCCGACGCGGCCTGATCCTGATGCTGCGATCACCGATGACCGTCGCGATGGCCGCGATCATGCCGATCATTCTGCTCACCCTGATGTCGGTGTCGTTCGGCAAGATGGTCCTGCCCGGTGCGAGCGTCGGCGAGTACGTGCAGTACGCCGCACCCGTTTTCACCGTCATGGGTGTGGTATTCGGGGCGCTGTCGACGGCCATCGCCACTCAACAGGACCGGACCTCGGGGTTCGACGACAGACTCCGCGTCTCGCCGGTCTCGGCGGTCGCCCCGTTCGCCGGACGGATCTTCGCCGACGCCGCACGCAATATCGGGTCCGTGGTGGTGGTGACCGCGGTGGCGGTGGCCATGGGCTTCCGCTTCGAGGCCGGGTTGTCCGGAGCCGTGCTCTACTTCGTGTTGCCGGTGATCTTCGGTTTCGGGATCGCCTGGATGATGGTGGCGATCGCCACCTACGTCGATTCCGCCGAGACGGCGGTCTCGAGCACCAATGCGCTGCTGTTGCTGCTGTCGTTCCTGTCAACCGGATTCGTCACGCTGCACGACCTGCCCGGCTGGGCGCAGCCGATCGCTTCCGCCAATCCGATATCGCATGTGGCACAAGCGATGCGCGGTGCCTCCTCGGGGGGTGACTACGCCGGTGACGTTGTCGTCACCATCGTGTGGGCCATCGGCCTGACCCTGGTGTGCGGCCTTCTCGCCGTTCGCGGTTACCGTCGTCGTCCATAGGTGTGGCCTGAGTATCCTCTTCGAGGACCGATGCCGATAAAGAATCCCGGAATGCCGATGGCATTCCGGGATTCCTGTCAGCTATCGAGGATCAGTGACGATCAGGGGTGAACCCACGGCGGCAGATCATCGTCGGGGTTGGCCTTCTTCTTCGGAGTGGTGGTCGCGGCGGGTGCGGACCCGTCCTCGTCCGAAGCCGGCTTCGTGGTGGTGGTGGAGCTGGCGCGCTTGGTGGTGCCGGTGCGCTCCTCGTCGGCCTTCTCCTTGTTCTTGGCGATGTTCTCCTCGGCCTCGTCCGTGCGCTTGTGCGCCTCGGCGCCCAGACCCGAGCCGGTGGTGTCGTCGTCGGTGAAGCACATCGAACGAACCACGTTGTGGTAGGTGACCAAACCGTAGGTCAGCGGCAGGGTGGCAATCGTGGAGATGGTGCGGAAGGGGTCGAACTCCCAGGCTGGAGTACGCGGCAGCAGCCCTGACATCGTTGCGGCCTGACCGACATTCCGGAACAGCCACACAGACAGCGCGTAGGTGTAATACACGCCGGTAAGGGATTTGGTGACGGTCAGCTTTGACAGTGGCACCTGCTGGCCGAGATTGTCGCCCTGCCCCGCGTTGTGGCCGAGGCCGAGCAGGACGTCGAGCCCCGCACCACCGAGGAACGGGATGAAGTTGCCGATCGTCGAGATCGCCGTCTCCGTGCCGGTGAAGTCCTGCTTGTCGGCGGGGATCAGGTTGTGCGGGATGTAGGAGCTGCGCAGGATGCCCTGAATCTGGCGGCCCTGTGCCGCGACGCGATTGCGGGCGGCGGCGTTCGGAGCGGACTCCTTGGCCTGGCGGATGGTGCGTTCGGTGATCTCGCCGAGGGTGTTGGCGCCCACCGGCCGGCAGCTGTTGTTGTCGGCCAGTGCCAGTTGCTTGGCGGTGCTGGTGATGATCGCCGGGAGCGGGATGTTGTAACGGATATGCTCGTGAGCCTTGCCCGCGTTCTCCTTCTGCTCCTCGGTGACCCGGGACACGCACTGATTGAGCAGGGCATTGGTTGTCTGATTGAACAGAATATTCAACCCGGCATTGCCACCGGCGAAGAGGATATTCAGCAGAGTGTTGTAGCTTATGAAGCCTGCCAGGGCCGAGAGCGGGGTCCCGGTGAGCGGGCTGGTGGATTCGCTTACGGTGCCAGTATCGGGATCGGTGATCTGGCGTCCGTCACCGATGACCGGCGCGACGCCGATGGCGAACTGGATCGGCGACAGGACACCGACGAAGAAGTACAGCCACGCGGTCTCCACGGCCTGGCTCAACGTGATGTTGGCAACCGGGATGGCGTCGTTCTTCTTGCCGTCGCGGATCTTGAGCAGCTGACTGACGATGTACTGCGAGATCGGCGTCTTGTATTTGGTCGACGGATCGCGGTTGTCGGCGCCGAGGGTCAGCGGGTTGTCGGTGAGCGACAGCGTCGAGACGGTGATGTTCCTGAGGCTGCGCTGCAGGCCCTTCTGGTTCTGCTTGAGCGCTGCCTGTGCGGCCGGCGGCAACGACGGGCGCAGCGACTCGTAGATGGAGTCGAACACCACGCTCAGGGTGGTGAACTCGGCGCTGACGCAGGTGGTGTCCTCGTTCTTGGTCTCAGCGCTCTGGCGCAGCATCGGCCGCTGCTGCTTGGCGATGCGTTCCTGCCGGTGCTCGTAGGTTTCGGTGCGCGGGTTGTATCGCGGCGCCTTCTTCTTGGCATACGGCGAGACCAGCGGCTTGGGGGCGACGGCGGTGTTCGAGCTCGTGGTGTTCGAGCTCGTGGTGCCGGCGACGGGCGAGACGACGGGGGAGTCACTGATCACCGCTGCCGAACCGTTGGCGGTCGCGGTGACCGCCGCGAAGCTCGCCAGCGTGGCGACGGCAGTTGCCCGCACGATCACACGCTTTGTCTGACCCGAATTTCCGACACGCGCTGACTGCACAGTTGCGCCCTACGCTTTCCATCGACTTTCCTGGCCCCCGCGAACATCGGGTGCCTATTTCGAGACGGACGTTAGCATACCCTGAGTAAATCCCAAGACCGTCGGTAGAAGTGACGTGGCTAACAATCGATACTGGTGTTGCTGATGATAAACAAAGTTGCTGATGTTGCTGTTGGGATTCTGATCAGGAGCCTCAGGCGCCGTCCGGGTCGCACCGGTCACCGCCCCCGTCGCGACACGCGGTGAGCCGCGCGGCCGATACTGATGGGCATGGCGCACCCACTGCACGACACCGCCCTCATCGATGCACTCGGCACCGACCTGTGTTCGGCCGGCTACACCGGGACCGGGGTGGCCGGTCTGCTCGGCGACGACGCCCACGAGGCACTTGCCCGCGGCATCTGGTGGCCCGCGCTGCACGCCACCCGGCAGGCCGGATCGTCACCGCTGGCCACGCTCGTACGGCTGCTGCTGCTCGCCGGTGACGAACCGGTCGCCGACGTCGCCGCGGCACTGCCAGGCTGCGATATCGACGCGCTCGTCGACTGCGGGGTGATCACCGTCGACGGCACCCTGGCGCGCGCAGCCCTCGACATCCGCCCACATGCCGACGACACCCGCGACTACCTCGTCGTCTCCGATCTCGACGCCGCCACCCGCACCGGCCCGGTCCACCACGACCATGTGCTCGGGATCGGCGGTGCCTCGGTATCGCTGGCGCGGGCGATCATCCGAGAACCCGTCGGCAGTGCGCTCGACCTGGGCACCGGCTGCGGCATCCAGGCGCTGCACCTGGACGCCCACTGCACGCGCATCGTCGCCACCGATACCAACCCGCGGGCACTGGCGCTGGCCGCTGCGACGGCGCGACTCAACGGCATGTCGTGGGATCTGCGCGCGGGCAGCCTGTTCGATCCGGTCGCGGGTGAGACGTTCGATCTGATCGTCTCCAATCCGCCGTTCGTCGTCGGGGCGGGCGGCCAGGACTACATCTATCGCGACTCCGGGATGGCCGGGGACGGTGTGTGCGAGCGGCTCATCGGTGAGATCGCCGGTCACCTCAATCCCGGCGGCATCGCCCAGATCCTTGCCAATTGGATCGTCCGCGAGAACGAACCCTGGGAGACCCGGGTGCGCGGCTGGCTCGCGGGCACCGGTCTCGACGCGTGGGTGGTGCAGCGCGAACTGGCCGATCCCATCACCTACGTGTCGTTGTGGCTCTCGGATGCGGGGGAGAACCCCGACGATACGGCGCGGCGCGGCGCGGACTGGCTCGACTGGTTTCGCCGCGAACGGATCTCGGGAATCGGCATGGGGCTCATCACCCTTCGCGCACCCGGCACCGCCGAAAGGCGCGCTCCCGACCAGGTGGTCGAGGAGATCACCGCCGCCGGTGAGGAGGTCACCGGTCACGAGGCCAGGGCGTTCTTGGACCGCCGCGCCTATCTGCGCGAGACCACCGATGAACAGCTGCTCGCCGCGCGACTGTCCACCGCACCGGTCATACTCGAGCAACAGTCGCTACCCGGCGAGGACGGTTGGCAACAGGTCGGGGCGTCGGTGCGCCGGCCCGGCGGACCGGGCGCCGTCCTGGGCGTCGACGAGGTGTCGACGGCCCTGCTCGCCGGCTGTCGCGGCATCGTGCCGCTGGGCGCCCTCGTCGATCTCCTCGCCGGATTTCACGACGTGGACGCCGACGCCCTCGCCCAGGCGGCGGTTCCCGTCGTGCGTGAAGCCATTGGTCGGGGGATCTTGTACGAGGTGAGGTAGTCGAGGTCCGCCGCGCTCCCGGACCTGCTCCGAATGCGACCCCGTCGCCGGTTGAGGTGCGAGCTTGCGAGCCTCGAAACCCGCTGAGATGACATTATTCTGTCGGGAGGTTTCGAGGCTCGTCGCCTGCGCTCCTCGCACCTCAACCGGCAGAAACGGCGTCAGCCGAACGTCTTGTCCAGCGCCTGGCGCAGGTCGGCGGCCAGATCGTCGGCGTCCTCCAGGCCGGTGGAGAACCGTAGGTGGCCGAATTCGCGGAACCCGTCGGGGTAGGCCGCGACCCGCGGACCCTCGGTGCCGACGTGCACGATCAGCGATTCGTCGTGGCCGAGCGACACCGCGGAGGTGATCACCGTGAGGTGGGAGACGAAACGGTTGTGCGTGGCCGGATCACCGCGCAGCGCGAACGCCATCATGCCGCCGAAGCCGCGACCGCCCAATTGCCTTGCGGCCAGTTCATGTTGGGGATGGGACTCCAGGCCCGGATAACAGACGTACGCGATCCGGTCGTCGGCCTCCAGCAGTCGGGCAAGGGTCATCGCCGACGCCTGGTGCTGGGCCAGCCGCAGCGGCAACGTGATCGACCCGCGGCTGATCAGCCACGCGTTGAACGGGGAGATCACCCCGCCCACATCCACCATCGCCTCGGCCTTCACCTTCGAGACGTGTTCGGCGGCCCCGATCACCGCACCGCCCATCGCATCTCCGTGCCCGTTGATGTACTTGGTCAGCGAGTGGACCACGAGGTCGGCGCCGTCGGCCAGCGGCCGGTACAGCGGCGGGGGAGTGAACGTCGAGTCGATCACCAGCAAGGCGCCGGCGGTGTGGGCGATGTCGGCGAGTGCGGCCACATCGGCGACCTTGGTGGTGGGATTGGCGATCACCTCGGCGGTGATCATCCTGGTGGCGGGCCGGACGGCCGCCCGCACCGCGTCGAGGTCGGTGATGTCGACGAACGTGGCCTCGATGCCGTACTTGCGGGGCAACAACTGCGTCCACAGTTTCCACGTCGCCTCGTAGGTGGTGTCGGAGACGATGATGTGATCGCCCGTCGCCAGGAACGTGAAATACACCGCGTGCAGCGCGGCCACCCCGGATGCGAGCGCGAGCGCATCCTCGCCACCTTCCAGGAGGGCCAGTTTGCGTTGCAGTGCAACCTGATTGGCGCCGGTGTTGCGGGTATAGATCAGATGGTCGGGATCTGACCAGTCGAGCTTTTCCGGCTCGGGCGGCAGGTGATACGAGTTGGCCATCGTGATCGGGGTCCGGATCGACGGACCGGCGGTGTCGTTGCCGCCGTGGACGCTGAGGGTCATGTCCCCGTAACTCGTGTCCCCGTAACTCGTGTCCCCGAAACTCGTGTCACCGTGCTGCGCGTTCATGCGTCGACGCTACGACACGGTCTTGTCACCTGAGGGCTGAGGTCCGGGGAAAGGCGGGACGCACACCCGGTGGAGCCTCGAAACCCGGTGAGGCGACAGTGCCGTCTCACCGGGTTTCGAGGTTCGCGGGCCCGCACCCCTTGGTACCTCGACCAGCGGAAGAGGCCCGTTGCGGGCTACGTGTACAGGTCGGCGATGGCGATCTTGTACGAGTCGTGGATCACGTTGCGCTTGAGCTTGAGCGTGGGCGTCAGCTCACCGGTCTCGATGGTGAAGTCGGTGTCGAGGACCGCGAACTTCTTGATGGCCTCGGCCTTGGACACCGTCTTGTTGGCGGAATCGACGGCCTCCTGCAATTCGGCGAGGATCTTCTCGTTGGTGCTCAGCGCACTCAGCGGGGTGTCGGCCGGCAACTGGTGGCGTTCGAGCCAGCCGGGGATGACCTCCTGATCAAGGGTGATCAGTGCGGCGATGAACGGCTTCTTGTCGCCGACCACCAGGCACTGGCTCACCAGCGGGTGGGCCCGGATGGTGTCTTCGAGCTGGGCCGGGGAGACGTTCTTGCCGGCCGCGGTGACGATGATCTCCTTCTTGCGGCCGGTAATGTACAGGAAGCCGTCGACGAGCTTGCCGATGTCCCCGGTGTGGAACCAGCCGTCCCGGATGGAATCGGCCGTGGCGTCCGGGTTCTGCCAGTAGCCGCCGAAAACCATCGGGCCCCGGAGCAGGATCTCGCCGTCCTCGGCGATGGCCGCCGCGGCGCCGGGAACCGGTCGGCCGACAGAGCCGACGTGCTGGTCGGCGACGTTGTTGGCGGTGATGCCCGCGCTGGTCTCGGTGAGGCCGTAGGCCTCGTACACCGGGATACCGACGCCACGGAAGAAGTGACCGAGGCGCTCGCCGAGCGGTGCGCCGCCGGACACCGCGCCGATGCAGTTGCCGCCGAGCGCCGCGCGCAGCTTGCCGTAGACGAGCTTGTCGAACAGGGCGTGCTTGAGCTTGAGCACGAGCCCGGCCCCGCCGGTGTCGCGGGCCTTGCTGTACTCGATGGCCGTGACGGAGGCCTTCTCGAAGATGCTGCCCTTGCCGCCGTCGTACGCCTTCTGCTTGGCCGAGTTGTAGACCTTCTCGAACACACGCGGCACCGACAGCACATAGTGCGGCTTGAATTTGTCGAGATGGGCCACCAGGTTCGGGATGTCACTGGTATGACCGAGGATCACCTTGTTCTCGATGCAGCCGACCTCGATGGCGCGGGCGAACACATGCGCCAGGGGAAGGAACAGAAGGGTGGTGTTTCCCTCGACCAGCCCCGGCCCCACCGAGTGGGCGCAGGCAGCGCTTTCGGCGAGCAGGTTGGCGTGGGTCAGTGCCACGCCCTTGGGGCGTCCGGTGGTGCCGGAGGTGTAGATCAGCGTTGCCGGGTCACTGGCGGTGGTGCCGGCGTGGCGGGCGTCGAGTTCGGCGGCGTCGACGGAGTTGCCTCGCTCGGTGAGGGTCGCGAGTGCGCCCTCATCGATGACCAGGGTCTCGCCGAGGGCCGCCGCGCCCGCGATCACCTCCTGGTGCTGGATGCGATGCTTGGTCGCCTCGACGATCAGCAGTCGGGTGGCGGAGTCCTCGAGGATCCACTGGACCTGGTCGGGGGCGGACGTGTCGTAGATCGCCACGGTGACCGCGCCCGCGCGCCAGATGGCGTAGTCGACGACGGTCCACTCGTAGCGGGTCGAGGACAGCAACGCCACCCGGTCGCCGGGGTTGATTCCCGAGGCGATGATGCCCTTGGCGACCGCGTCCACCTCGTCGGCAAAGGTCTTGGCGGTGACGTCGACCCAATCGGAGCCCGACAGCTTGCGCAGCAGGACGGCGTCCGGGGTCTCGGCACGGTGACGCACCAGCGAGTCCACTGTCGTCGCCTTCTCGTCGACCGTGTAGTCGGACGGGGTCGAGTACTGATCCATATCTCTCCTTTGTCGAACCTGCGGGGCTCTCGCCCCTGTTCGGAACGATCAAACAGGGGCGAGACCAAACGGGCAATTCAGGCACATTCGAGGGCAGATTCGTCGCCGATATCCGCGTGAATGGCACCGAGCGTAGCAGCTGTGCGGTGACACCGATCACATGTGCTCACGGTGAACATCTCCGTTCGATTCTTCGGGACCGCCTGTTGCGCACTAGAGTGGTAGCGGTGAACGAGACTGGCCGGCGATGACACCCGAATCCGAATCCGAATCAACGTCCGCCGAGACGTACAGCGAACAGCAAACCGCCCACGGTGACGATACCGCCGGGGGTGGCTTCGGCGGCCTCGGCATCGATGACCGAGTGCTCGAGGCCATCTCCGATGTCGGCTACGAGTCGCCCTCGCCGATTCAGGCGGCGACGATCCCGATCCTGATGTCCGGTCGCGACGTCGTCGGGCTGGCGCAGACCGGCACCGGCAAGACGGCGGCCTTCGCCATTCCCATCCTGTCGCGGCTCGATGACTCCGCGCGCAAGCCGCAGGCCCTGATCCTGGCGCCGACCCGCGAGCTCGCGCTGCAGGTGGCCGAGGCATTCGGCAAGTACTCGGCCCATCTGCCCAAGGTGAAGGTGCTGCCCATCTACGGCGGGCAGAGCTACGTGGTCCAGCTCAACGGCCTCAAGCGCGGCGCACAGGTCATCGTCGGCACGCCGGGGCGCGTCATCGATCACCTCGACCGGGGTACCCTCGACATCTCCGAATTGGAGTTCCTGGTCCTCGATGAGGCCGACGAGATGCTCACGATGGGTTTCGCCGAGGATGTCGAACGCATTCTCGCCGACACGCCGGACTCCAAGCAGGTCGCGTTGTTCTCCGCGACGATGCCGCGGGCCATTTCCCGGCTGGCGCAGCAGTACCTCAAGGATCCGCAGGAGATTACGGTCAAGGCCAAGACCGCGACCGCGTCCAACATCGCCCAGCGTTATCTGCAGGTCTCGCACCAGCGCAAACTCGATGCCCTGACCCGTTTCCTGGAGGTCGAGCAGTTCGACGCGATGATCGTGTTCGTCCGCACCAAACAGGCCACCGAGGAGTTGGCCGAGAAGCTGCGCTCGCGTGGATTCTCGGCGGTGGCGATCAACGGCGATCTGGCGCAGGCGCAGCGCGAACGCACCATCAACCAGCTCAAGAACGGCTCCATCGACATCTTGGTGGCCACCGATGTCGCGGCCCGCGGCCTGGACGTGGACCGGATCTCGCATGTGGTCAACTACGACATCCCGCACGACACCGAGTCCTATGTGCACCGGATCGGCCGCACCGGGCGCGCGGGAAGGTCGGGCAACGCGCTGCTGTTCGTCTCGCCGCGTGAACGGCATCTGTTGCGGGCCATCGAGAAGGCCACACGTTCTACGCTCACCGAGATCGGGCTGCCCAGTGTGGAGGACGTCAACGCCCAACGCGTGGCGAAGTTCGCCGAGTCGATCACCGAAAACCTGAGCTCGGATCACCTGGATTTGTTCCGCAAGCTGATCGAGGACTACGCCCGCGACAACGATGTGACGATGGCCGACATCGCGGCGGCGCTCGCACTCGAAACCCGTGACGGCGGCTTCCTCATGGCACCCGACCCGCCGCAGCGCGAACGGGGCGAGCGCGGGGAGCGGCCCGAGCGTCGTGAGCGCGCGCCCAGGCGGCCCGGGGCCAATTTCGCCACCTACCGCATCGCGGTCGGCCGGGTTCACCGGGTGTCGCCGGGTGCGATCGTCGGGGCGATCGCCAACGAGGGCGGACTCACCAGAGGTGATTTCGGTAACATTTCCATCCGCGACGATTTCAGTCTCGTGGAGCTGCCCGACGATCTCGACTCCGAGACCTTGGCGTCACTCCGGCACACCAGGATCGGCAAGAACCCCATCGACATCCGCCGCGATCAGGGTCCGCCCCGAGCCCGTGGTGGTGCCAAACGTGCAGCTCAGGGTGCACGAGGGTACGGCCGTGACGGAGCCAGGCGATCGGACTCGTGGGGCAAACGCGGCAGCCCCAAGGTGGCCGGACACCCGCGCGGCTGATCGTGGCCGTGGCGTGACGCACAGTTGCCTACCCGTGGTGTGAGGTTTACCCGCTCGTCATGATATGGACATCGCCGCGTAGCATTGCTTCTTGGTAACGGGTCGCAATGGTGCACCGACATACCGGTCAGGCCGGGCAATGATGCCGGGTGCCATGCGAGCAGACGAAACAAGAAGCGGGTGAGTCACCAGTGTCAGTGGTGAATGCAATTTCAGCCAGAGAAGCAGTCGAGCACAGTCGGCAGGGCGATGCGGTCATCGTCGACGCGCGTCCTCAGGTGATGCGGCATCAGGGCAGCGTGCCCGGTGCGGTCGTCGTCGAGCCGGGTGATGTGCGGGCCGCCTTCAACCACACGCCGTCGGGTCGGTTCCCGGTGATCTCCGATCACGATCGGGAGATCGCCGTGGTATCGGTCCGGTCGCAGGCTCCGGCAATCGCCGAGCAGATCGCTGATCTGGGTTACACCAATGTGCGCTACGTCGATGGCGGCTACGGGGCACTGTCGACGTTCACCGGCACGTCCAACTGACGTTCTCGCCCCGGCGATCGGGGTGGTCGTACACACGAGAGGAGCGAGCCGACACAGGTCGGCTCGCTCCTCTCGTGTATTCGCCCGGTCAGTCGCCTACGGCGTCGAGCAAGGCTGGCAGTCCCACCGCCGCCGACATCCGTACGGACTCGGTGACGTGGGGGCTGAGTGCGGATTCCTCGATGTTGAACTCGATCACCGGGGTCCCCCCGGCCAGTGCTCGTTCGGGCAATTCTGCTGCGGGATAGACGATTCCGCTGGTTCCCACGACCAGCACGAGGTCGCTGCCGGTGATCGCGTGCTCGGCGCGCCGCCAGGCATCGCGCGGTAGGCCCTCGCCGAACCAGACGACTCCCGGACGGACCGATGACAGGCATTCGTGGCACGAGGGTGGTTCGATGCGCGGCGGCTCGGCATATGCGGTGATATCGAATCCGGCGGGGAGTCGGGTGCCGGTGCCGTGATATGGCGCCCGGCATGCTGTGCACCGGGGTTCGAACAGGCTGCCGTGCAGGTGGCTGATGACTTCGCTGCCCGCGCGCTCGTGCAGGTCGTCCACGTTCTGGGTCACCACCATGACAGCGCGGTGATCGGCCAGGGCGGCGATGGCGCGGTGCCCGGGGTTGGGCTGGGCCTCGCTGACGAGCTTCATCCGCCACAGATACCAGCCCCAGACGAGTGCCGGATCGTCTTCCCAGGCTTCCACCGTGGCCAGCGACGCCGGGTCGTAGCGTTCCCAGAGACCCGTCTGCGCATCGCGGAATGTGGGCACACCGCTTTCGGCGGACATGCCGGCACCGGAGAACACGGTGATCCAGTGTGCCCGGCGCACGAGGTCGATCACGTCGGTGGAGAGCGTTGCGGAGTTGCCTGACATGCTGAGCACCTTACGTCCCGGACGAATGCCGGGGCGAACTCTTTATCGGGTCGATGAGCGGTTATATCGGACCGCCGTGCGATGCAGTGAACTGATTCACATAACAATTTCATAACGGCTTCGGGGGGGTGTCGCGCGAGGCGCACTCGGCGGCATTTGTGCAGGTACGGGCGTCGGTTCGGTGGGTCGGTTCGGCCGTGCGTGGACGGGCCGGAAGTTACCGACGGGGATACTCATGGGTATACCACTCGGTCACCCCAAAACATGAGGGAAACCTCACTTTCGTGTGTCATGATGGGTGCCACGTTCCTCGGTGGAAAGCGCGGACCGATCCCGGGTTGGTCATGTAATGCTTTGCGGCACTGATGTGTTCGATGAATTCGTGATGTGTTCGATGAATTCGAGGAACCGGTCGGCGCGTGGGACGATCTCGCGCCGCCGGCACGAGATGTCCCGCAACGACGCCACTCGACGATGACGCATGCCCGTATCGCGGCGAGCCCACCGCCGAACGCCTTTGCCGCGACCCGATCACCGATCCGAACCCCGATCACACAGCCCCGAAGATCACACAGCCCCGAACGAGGAGAATCCGTGACCGTCGATCACATCCGCACCGGCCAGCTGGGAGCCTCCACCGCTTCCCGAACCACCGGCACATTGATGGACCAGATCGCCGCCGGTGAACCGTACGCGATCAGTTTCGGCGGGCAAGGCTCACCGTGGCTGCCGACGCTGGCGGAACTGGTCGTCGACGCCGACCTCGAATACCGGATCAGCAAGTACATCGACGCCGCGGAACGGCTGATCGCGCCCGTCGCCGACCGGCTCTCGATCGCCCGCCCCGACGGCTTCCATCCGCTCACCTGGGTCCGGGCCCACGACGCCGGCGACGACGTGCCCACCGACACCGCGCTGGCCGACGCGACGCTGTCGGTGCCGGGTGTGCTGCTCGCCCAGCTCGCCGCCGTCGACGCGCTTGCCAAGCAGGGTCTGGACACCGCGACGATCCCGCCCACATCGGTGGTCGGTCATTCGCAGGGCATCCTGGCCACCGAGGTGATCGCCAACGACGGCGCCGGTGTGGGCGCAGGCGTGGTGCTGGCACTGGCCCAGCTGATCGGTGCGGCGGGCACCATCGTCGCGCGCCGCCGGGGCCTGGCCGCCACCTCCGACGGCACGCCGATGATGGCCATCGGGAACGCCGCCCCCGAACGGATCGACGCCATCCTGGCCGACTACCGCGCGGGCCTGTCCGAACGTGACCTCGGCACCGAGCCGGTCGTCGCCATCCGCAACGGCCGGACCGCCGTCATCGTGGCGGGCGCACCCCGCCACCTGAAGGCACTGCGTGCCCGCTGCGAGCAGATCGCCGACGGCGAAGTCGACCAGCGCAAGCGTAAGCTCACCGGCGGCGCTCCGTTCGCACCCAAGTTCGACGCGCTGGTCGTGTCGCTGGCCTTCCACCACCCGTCGATGGCCGAAGCGGTCGAGATGGTGGCCCAGTGGGCCGAGGAATGCGGTATCGATCGGGCCGTCGCCGCCCGCCTGGCCGCCGATGTCCTGGTCAACCACGTGGACTGGGTGTCGATCATCGACGAGGTGATCGCCGGCGGCTCCCGGTGGATCCTCGATCTCGGCCCGGCCGATCTGGCAACGCGCCTGACCTCCGGTCTGGTGCGCGGTCAGGGTATCGGGCTGGTTCCGGCAGCACTGCGCGTCGGCCAGCGCAACCTCTTCAGCCCCGGTGGCATCCCCGAGATCGAGGCGCGCTGGTCGCAGTTCGATCCGCTCCTGGTGGAACTGCCCGACGGACGCACCGTGGTGGAGACCGCGTTCACCCGGCTCACCGGCCGCTCGCCGATGCTCCTCGCGGGAATGACGCCCACCACCGTCGACCCCGCGATCGTCGCGGCGGCGGCGAACGCCGGACACTGGGCCGAACTCGCCGGCGGTGGCCAGGTGACCGAGGAGATCTTCGCCCGCAACATCGCCACCCTCACCGACCTGCTGGAACCCGGTCGTGAGGCTCAGTTCAACGCCCTGTTCCTCGACCCGTACCTGTGGAAGTTGCAACTCGGCGGCAAGCGGATCGTGCAGAAGGCCCGTGCCCAGGGCGCCCCGCTCGACGGCGTGATCGTCTCGGCGGGCATTCCCGAACTCGACGACGCGGTCGCACTGGTCGACGAGTTCGTCGAGGCGGGCCTGCGCTACGTCGCGTTCAAACCGGGCACCGTCGAGCAGATCCGTGCGGTCGTCCGGATCGCGGCCGAGGTGCCGCACCACCCGGTCATCGTGCAGATCGAGGGCGGCCGCGCCGGTGGCCACCACTCCTGGGAAGACCTCGACGACCTGCTGCTGGCCACCTACGGTGAACTCCGCGCCCGTCCCAACGTCGTGATCTGCGTCGGCGGCGGCATCGGCACGCCCGAGCGGGCCGCCGAGTACCTGACCGGCGTGTGGTCGGAGAACCTCGGCTACCCCAAGATGCCGCTCGACGGCATCCTCATCGGCACCGCCGCGATGGCCACCAAGGAAGCCACCACATCGCCCGAGGTCAAACAACTGCTCGTCGACACCATCGGTTGTGACGAATGGATCGGCGCCGGTCACGAGAGTGCCGGTATGGCCTCCGGACGCAGCCAGCTCGGTGCCGACATCCACGAGGTCGACAATGCCGCCTCGCGATGCGGACGTCTGCTCGACGACGTGGCAGGCGACGCCGATGCCGTCGCCGAACGTCGCGATGAGATCGTCGAGGCCCTCGCACACACGGCCAAGCCGTACTTCGGTGATGTCGCCGACATGACCTACCGGCAGTGGCTCGACCGCTATGCGACCTTGGCCGTCGGTGGCGAGAGAGTCGACGGGGGCTCGGTCTGGGCCGATCAGCTGCCGTGGGCCGACATCACCTGGCAGACGCGATTCATCGACATGCTGCAGCGCACCGAGGCCCGGATGGCCCCCGCCGACCGCGGCGAGGTGCCCACGATGTTCGCCGGCACCGCGAGCACCGACGATCCACACGCCGCGATCGACGCCCTGGTCAGCGTGTATCCCGAGGCCGAGGTCGATATTCTGCATCCGGCGGATGTGGCGTTCTTCTTCGAGTTGTGCCGTACCCCCGGCAAACCGGTCAACTTCGTACCCGTCATCGACAAGGACGTGCGCCGTTGGTGGCGCAGCGATTCGCTGTGGCAGGCGCACGACGCCCGTTACTCGGCCGACGAGGTGTGCATCATCCCCGGCCCGGTGGCCGTCGCCGGTATCACCCGGGTCGACGAGCCGGTAGGGGAACTGCTCGACCGGTTCGAGGCCCACGTGGCCGCCGATCTGGCCGCCGCCGGCGGTCAGGCGATCCCGGTCGACGGTCGTAAGCGGGCCGGTGTCGTCTCCGGTGAGGGCGCGGTTGCCGCGGTCCTGGAGGCCGACGACGTCGAATGGGCCGGTCGGATCGTGCCCAATCCGGTCACCGTGATCGGTGACCGCGGCCGCTGGGTCGTCGTCGATCCCGGCCGGGCCGAACACGCGCCCACCGGCGCCGTACTCGAACGGGCCGCCGAGGACCGCTTCGATCTCGTCGTGCCCGTGTCCGGCACCACGATCCGTATTCCGCTGCGCGTCACCGCGGCGATCGCCGACGGCGGCAGCCCGCTGATCGATGTCGCCGACGCGTCCGCGGCGATGACCGAGATCCTGACCGTCGCGGCCGGCGGCTCGCTGGCCGAGGTCACCGACGGCGTAAGCACCACCGTCTTCTCCTGGAATCCCGACTCGGTCGCCGACCACGCGGCGGTCACCGGTTACACACTGCCCGCGCATCTGACCCCGACCACCCCGACGCAGCCGTTCGGTTTCGCCGTGCCCGATACCCTCGTCGGCGCGTGCTGGCCGTCGGTGTTCAGCGTGATCGGCGCGGCCCGCGCCGAATCGGGCGATCCCGTCGTGGAGGGTCTGCTCGACCTGGTACATCTCGACCACGCGATCGAGGTCGCCGGCCAGATCCCGACGGTCAGCGACGATCTGGACGTGACCGCTGCCCTACAGGGCGTGTACGACGCCGAGGTGGGCCGGGTCATCGAGGTGGGTGTCGACATCGCCGTCGCCGGCTCGCCGGTCGCGCGACTGGTCGAGCGTTTCGCCATCCGGGGCCGCCTCGGATCGGCCGAACTGACCGACCCAGCACGGGCGGGCGGTGCCGCCGACGGCGAACAGCAGGCCACCCGCAAACTGCTGCGCGCGGCCACCATCACCGCACCCGGCCACATGGGCGGATTCGCGGCGGTGTCCGGTGACCGCAACCCCATCCATACCGACGCCATCGCGGCCCGCCTGGCGGGACTGGGCGATCCGATCGTGCACGGCATGTGGCTCTCGGCCGCCGCCCAGCAGGTGGTGACCGCCACCGACGCCAAGAACCCGATACCGTCGCCGCGGCCGCTGCTCGGCTGGACCGCCCGCTACCTGGGCATGGTCCGCACCGGTGACACGATCGCCGTGCGCGTCGACCGGGTCGGACTCGACGCGGGCCGTGAGGTCGTCGAGGTCACCGCCAAGGTCGGCGACAACCTGGTGATGAGCGCGACCGGTGTACTCGCCGCCCCGCGCACTGTGTACGCATTCCCGGGACAGGGCATCCAGTCCAAGGGGATGGGTCTGGACGCCCGGTCCCGCTCCAAGGCCGCCCGCGACGTGTGGGACCGTGCCGACAAGCACACCCGTGCCGCGCTGGGCTTCTCGATCCTGGCCGTGGTGCGCGACAACCCGACCACCCTGGTGGCCGGTGGCACCACTTACAACCACCCGGACGGCGTGCTGTACCTGACCCAGTTCACCCAGGTCGCGATGGCCACCCTCGGTGTCGCGCAGATCGCCGAACTCAAGGAGTCCGGAGGCTTCGTCGACGGCGCCATCACCTGCGGCCACTCGGTGGGCGAGTACAACGCGCTCGCCGCCTGTGCCGGCGTTCTGCCGCTCGAAGCGGTGCTCGAAGTGGTGTTCCAGCGCGGCGAGGCCATGCATCACCTCGTTCCACGAGATGACAAGGGCCGCAGCGATTACCGGATGGCTGCCATCCGGCCCAGCCAGTTCGGGCTCGCTGACTCCGATGTCACCGCATTCGTCGATGACATGTCGGCGCGTACCGGTGAATTCCTGGAGGTGGTCAACCTCAACCTGCTCGGCTCGCAGTACGCGATCGCCGGTACTGTCCGCGGACTCGAGAGCCTCGAAGCCGAGATCGACCGTCGCCGTGCCGAATTCGGCGGAAAGCGGTCGTTCATCGTGGTACCGGGCATCGACGTACCGTTCCATTCGACCGTGCTGCGTGCCGGTGTGCCCGAGTTCCGGACCAAGCTCGACGAGCTTCTGCCCGCGCATATCGATCCGGAAATCCTTGTCGGACATTATATTCCGAACCTGGTGCCGCGACTGTTCTCGCTCGAACGCGACTTCGTGGCCGAGATCGCCGCGCTCGTCCCGTCCGCACCGCTCGACGACGTTCTCGCCGACTGGGACGGCTGGGCCGCCCGCCCGGGCGAACTGGTGCGTGTGGTGCTCATCGAGCTGCTGGCCTGGCAGTTCGCCAGCCCGGTCCGCTGGATCGAGACACAGGAACTGCTCTTCGCCCCGCGTGAACGGGACGGACTGGGCATCCAGCGGTTCATCGAGATCGGTGTGAAGAGTGCGCCGACGCTGTCCGGTCTGGCCGGCAACACCCTCAAGCTCGACGACTACGCGCCCGCCACCGCAGAGGTGCTCAACCTCGAACGCGACACCGCCGTCATCCTCGCGCAGGATGCCGGAGTGGAGCCCGAGGATGACGACGCCGTCGAGGCCGTTGCCGAAAGCGCCGATCAGGCAACCGAATCGGCACCTGCCGCGGCTGCCGCCCCGGCCCCGGCCGCACCTGTCGCCCCGGCCGGCGGTCCGCGTCCCGAGGACATCTCCTTCGGGCCGGCCGACGCCGTCCGGGCCGTGATCGCGATGTGGACCAAGATGGGTGTCGACCAGATCGGTGCCGCCGACACCATCGAGGCCCTGTGCGACGGTGTGTCCTCGCGCCGCAACCAGCTGCTGCTCGACATCGGCGGCGAACTGGGACTGGGCGCCATCGACGGTGCCGCCGAAGCCGACATGGTGGCGTTGTCGTCGACCGTGCAGACGCTGGCCCGCGGCTACCGTCCGCTCGGCGCGGTCCTCACCGACGCGGTGTCCGAACAGATCCGCAAGGTCATGGGCCCGCTGGGCAAACGCCAGTCCTACATCACCGACCGGGTGGAGAAGGTGTGGCAGCTCGGCCCCGGCTGGGGCCTGCACACCGTCGTCGCCCTGGCGATGGGTACCCGTGAAGGTGCGAGCGTGCGCGGCGGTGACCTCGGCAGCCTGCTCGACGGTCCGCTGTCCGGCGCCGACGCGCTGGACTCGCTGATCGACCGCGCCGTCGCCGCGGTCGGTGCCGACAAGGGCATCGCCGTGGCCAAGCCCGCCGCCGAATCCGGTGGCGGGGCCACGGTGGACGCGGCCGCGCTCGGCGAGTTCGCCGAACAGATCACCGGCCGGTCCGGTGTCCTGGCGACCGCCGCACAGACCGTGCTGGCCAAGCTGGGCCTGACCGACACCGCCGGAACACCCGAGGTCGAGGAGAACCCGGACGCCGCGATTGCCGCGCTGGTCAGCGCCGAACTCGGTTCGGACTGGGCGCGCACCGTCGCACCCGCCTTCGACGAGCGCAAGGTCGTGCTCATCGACGACCGCTGGGCCACCAGTCGTGAGGATCTGGTGCGGCTGTGGCTGACCGACGCCGCCGATCTCGACGCCGACGCCGCCACCCGGTTCGCCGGGGCCGGTGAGGTCGTCGCCGAACACGCCACCTGGTGGCAGGAGAAGGCGACGGCGGCGGGCAACGCGGAGCACGCACAGGTGTACGGCCGGATCGCCGAGGTCGCGCGTGCGGAGAGGGTCGGCGAGTACGCCGACCAGATCGCCGTCGTCACCGGCGCCAGCAGGGGCTCCATCGCTGCGGCCGTCGTCGGTGGGCTGCTCGCCGGCGGTGCGACCGTCGTCGCCACCACCTCGCGCCTCGACTCGGACCGGCTTGCCTTCTACAAGGAGCTGTACCGCACCCACGCGCGCTGCGGCGCCGCCCTGTGGGTCGCGCCGGCCAACATGGCCTCCTACTCCGATGTCGACGACCTGGTGTCGTGGATCGGTTCGGAGCAGACCGAGAACCTCGGCAGCACAACCGCCGTGGTCAAGCCCGCACTCAAGCCGACGATGCTGTTCCCGTTCGCCGCGCCGCGG
This sequence comes from Gordonia pseudamarae, assembly GCF_025273675.1. Lineage (NCBI taxonomy): Bacteria > Bacillati > Actinomycetota > Actinomycetes > Mycobacteriales > Gordoniaceae > Gordonia > Gordonia pseudamarae. Next base: position 1,914,233 of record NZ_CP045809.1, read on the forward strand.
GTTGCCGGTGACCTCACTGATGCCGGCGCGCGCGCCGAGCTGGAGATGAAGGTGCTGCTGTGGTCGGTGGAGCGGCTGATCGCCGCCCTGTCCGACATCAACGCCGACCACGACCTCGCGGCACGTCTGCACGTGGTGCTGCCCGGCTCGCCCAACCGCGGCATGTTCGGCGGTGACGGCGCCTACGGCGAGGCCAAGGCGGCCCTGGACGCAGTGGTGACCCGTTGGAACGTCGAAGACTCGTGGAAGCGCCGGACCACCCTGGCGCACGCGCTGATCGGCTGGGTCCGTGGCACGGGTCTGATGGGCCACAATGATCCGCTGGTCGACGCCGTCGAAGAGGCAGGTGTGCGTACCTGGAGCACCGCCGAGATGGCGGCCAACCTGCTCGGCGTGTGCACGCCGGAGCAGCGGGCGCAGGCCGCGCAGGCTCCGATCGTCGCCGACTTCACCGGTGGACTCGACCCGGACGCCATCGATCTCAAGGCGCTGGCCGCGGCCGCACAGGCCGAGGCCGCCGAGGTCGAGGCGGACGAGGATTCCGCCGACACCGGTGCCGACACCGTCGCGGCGCTGCCCGCCCCGGCACGTGCCCGCGCATCGATGCGCCCGCAGTGGGCGCCGATCGAGGCCAAGCCCGAGGACCTGGTGGTGATCGTCGGTGCCGGCGAGCTCGGCCCGTACGGTTCGGCGCGAACCCGCTTCGAGATGGAGGTCGACGAGAAACTGTCGGCCGCGGGGGTGCTGGAACTGGCCTGGAACACAGGTCTGATCACCTGGGACAGCGCGCCCAAACCGGGCTGGTACGACACGGCCTCCGGTGACCCGGTGGCCGAATCCGAGATCGCCGACCGCTACCACGACGAGGTGGTCGAGCGGTGCGGTATCCGGCGCTACGCCGACGACGGCGCGATGGTGGACAACACCTCGCCGCTGCTGACCTCCGTGTTCCTCGACGAGGATCTCACCTTCTCGGTGGGATCGGAGGCCGAGGCGCGTGCGTTTGCCGCCACCGCCCCCGACAAGACACGGGTACAGTTCGCCGCCGAATCCGGAGAATGGCAGGTCACCAGACTCGCCGGCACCGAGATCCGCGTGCCCCGCCAGTTCGAGCTCAGCAGGACCGTCGGCGGTCAGATCCCGACAGGTTTCGACCCGACCCGTTGGGGCGTCACCCCCGACATGGTCGAATCCATCGACCGGGTTGCGCTGTGGAACCTCGTCGCCACCGTCGACGCGTTCCTGTCGTCGGGCTTCACCCCGGCCGAGTTGATGCGCTGGGTGCACCCCGGCCTGGTGGCCAACACCCAGGGCACCGGCATGGGCGGCATGACCTCGATGCGTGAGCTGTACATCAACACGCTGCTCGGTGAGGCCAAGGCCAACGACATCCTGCAGGAAGCGCTGCCCAATATCGTTGCCGCACATGTCGTACAGTCCTATATCGGCAGCTACGGCGCGATGATCCACCCGGTCGCCGCCTGTGCCACCGCCGCGGTGTCGGTGGAGGAGGGCGTCGACAAGATCCGCCTCGGCAAGGCGCTGTTCGCGGTCGCCGGCGGGTTCGACGACCTCGGTATCGAAGGCATCGTCGGCTTCGGTGACATGTCGGCCACCGCCGAATCGGCCGCGATGTCCGCCCGCGGCATCGATGAGCGCCGCTTCTCCCGCGCCAACGACCGGCGCCGGGGCGGGTTCGTCGAATCGCAGGGCGGTGGCACGATTCTGCTGGCCCGCGGTGACGTGGCCGCGCAGATGGGACTGCCCGTGCTCGGTGTGGTGGCCTGGGCGCAGAGCTTCGGCGACGGCGTGCACACCTCGATCCCGGCTCCGGGGCTGGGTGCGCTGGGTGCGGCCCGTGGCGGCCTGACCTCGCCGCTGGCCGGCGCGCTGGCCACCCTCGGAGTGAGCGCCGACGAGGTGGGCGTGATCTCCAAGCACGACACATCCACCCGCGCAAACGATCCCAACGAGTCCGAGCTGCACGAGCGGCTGGCCTCGGCGATCGGCCGCAGCGAAGGCGCACCGCTGTTCGTGGTCTCGCAGAAGTCGCTCACCGGTCACGCCAAGGGCGGCGCGGCGGCCTTCCAGCTGATCGGGCTGTGCCAGGTGCTGCGCGACGGAGTGATCCCGCCCAACCGCAGCCTCGACTGCGTCGACGAGAAGATGCAGGAGTACCCGCACCTGGTGTGGGCGCGTGACACCCTGCACCTGGGTGAGCGCTTCCCGCTCAAGGCCGGTCTGCTCACCAGCCTCGGCTTCGGGCATGTGTCCGGGCTGATCGCCGTGGTCCATCCGGAGGCGTTCGTGGCCACTCTCGATCCGGCTGTCGCCGACGACTACCGCGAGCGGGCCGCCGAACGCGAACGGCTCGGCAACCAGCGCCTGCTGGATGCGATGTGCGGTGGCGAGGCCGCCTACACCCGGCCCTCGGGCCGCCGATTTGACGCCGACCGCGACGAGCACGACGCGGAATCGGAACTGCTGCTCGATACTTCGGCACGCCTGGGTGCGTCGGGTGCGTACGGCGTAGGGTCGGTGCGATGAGTGTGTTGGGCGTGGGGATCGACATCGTGTCGGTCCCCGGCTTCAGGGAGCAACTGGCACAGGCCGGCACCACCTTCGGGGACCGGTTCACCACCCGCGAACGACGTGACGCGGGTGTGGGCACCGGCGACGACGCACTTCACCTGGCCGCCCGCTGGGCCGCCAAGGAGGCCGTGATCAAGGCCTGGTCGGTGAGCCGCTATGGCCGAAAGCCGTTGCTGCCGTTGATCCGGCACAGCGATATCGAGGTGGTCACCGATAACTGGGGCCGCCCGGCGATCCGGCTGGCCGGCGAGATCGCCGACCTGCTCCGCGACACTGTCGTGCACGTCTCGCTCACCCACGACGGTGATACCGCCGCCGCCGTCGCCATCCTCGAATCCGCGCCGATCGAGGACTGACCCCCACCCGGCCGGTTGAGGTGCGAAACTCGCGCCTCAACCGGCCGGGTGTCTGTTGGTTGAGGTGGCCCGCCATTTGTTGGTTGAGGTGTGAGGAGCGTTAGCGACAAGCCTCGAAACCTGGACCTCCGTTGGTTGCGGTGTGAGGAGCGTTGGCGACGAGCCTCGAAACCTGTTGAGACGACGTCATTCTCATACGAGAACTCGCGGCTCACACCCCAACCGTTCGGGGCTAGCCGGATCGCGCCGGTCAATCCACCCGGGCCACCGACTCTTCGAGCAGGAGGTAGCCGGCCAGCATCCGTTTGAGTTCGGCGACGATCGCCTGGTGCTGCGTCACGTCCTGCACCGACAGGCTCAGCAGTGAGTAGGTGGTGTGTACCAGCACCTGCGACATCATTTCGCGGCGGCCCCGCTGCGATGGGGTGAGCGGGGCGAGGGCACGGGCCACGAGCTCGGCCAGGAGCCGCTCGTTCTGGATGGCGGTCAGCCGTGTCGACGGCGTCGACTGGACCGCCAGCCACACCGCGCGGCGTGACGGGTCGGTGCGCCACAGGGCGGCCAGGTGGTCGAGGAACTTCTCCAGCAGGTGCGGCCAGTCCAGTGACGGCACCTCATCGGCGAACGCGGCCAGTTCATCGCGGACGGTGGCGGTGTCCTGCCGGTCGAGTTCGCACACGATCACGTACTTGTTGGCGAAGTACTGGTAGAGCGTGCCGATCGGAACCTCGGCGCGGGTGGCGATCTCCTCACACGTGAGGGACTCGATTCCGACCTCGATCAGCAACTCGCGCGCCGCGCCCAGCATGGCCTGGAACTTGCGTTTGCTGCGTTCCTGGGCGGGCCGTTTGCGTGGAACGAGCAGCTCGGTGTCGTCGGGCATCCGGCAGGGCGTCAGAGTGACAGATCGCGGCGCAGCTTGGCTACGTGTCCGGTGGCGCGCACATTGTACTGGGCGACCTCGATGGTGCCGTCCTCGTCGACGAGGAACGTGGAGCGGATCACCCCGTTGACCACCTTTCCGTACATCTTCTTCTCGCCGAACGCGCCCCACTCGGTGAGAACCTTCTTCTCCGGGTCGCTGAGCAGTGGGAAGGTCAGCTCGTCGCGTTCGACGAACTTGGCGAGCTTGGCGGGTTTGTCGGGGGAGATGCCGATGACGGTGACGCCGGCGTCGTTGAGTTCGGCGAGGTTGTCGCGGAAGTCGCAGGCCTGCTTGGTGCATCCGGGCGTCATGGCGGCGGGGTAGAAGTAGATGATCACCTTGCGTCCGGAGTAGTCGGACAGCGAGACCGGGTTCTCATCGGCGTCGAGCAAGGTGAAGGCGGGTGCCTTGTCGCCGGGCGCCAACCGCGTCGTTTCAGCCATACAGGCAGGTTAGTGCATGGACCGGCCGGTGGGTGTTCAGGTCGTGTCCGGCGGGTGGCCCTGCGCGGACCGGTCGATACCGTAGTCTGCACTATGACCTGATTACTGCACCTAGCAGCGCCTGGAGGACAACGACGTGGCCGATACCGAACGCATTGAGCAAGAGATCGCGGCGGCTCGCGAGGATCTGGCCAAGACCCTCGACGCACTGGCGGTGCGGGCCAACCCACAACGCCTGGCGGACGATGCCAAGACGCGCGCGCTGGCGGTACTCAACTCCCCGGCCGTCAAGTACACCCTCATCGGTGCCGGCGTCGTCGTGGGAATCGTGGTCGTCCGCAAGATCTTCTGATCCCTCGGCCGATAAGAATCCCCCCGGTTCTGACGGGGGGATTCTTTGGTCTAGTGCGACATTCCGAGTAGTTCGAAGGGATCGAGATCTTCGATCTGGGCGCCGTATCGGTGGGTCATGGCGCGCACGACCTCGGACGGTTGCATCACGGTGGGAACACACATCCAGAAGAACCCGTGCAGACTGTGGCGACGGTATTCTTCCCACACCACGTCGTCGGTGAGGTGGGGGCCGCCGGCGGCCGCCAGAGCGTCACGGTAGAGGGTCAGCAGCGCGCGCTCGTGCGTGCGACGGTCGTCGGTGTCGAGTGCCGATCCGAGGAAGTATGCGACGTCGTGCGCCCATGGCGCCAGGCAGGCGGTCTGCCAGTCGAGGTAGGCGGTGCGGCCGCCGGGGATGCGGTAGAGCTGGCCGGTGTGGGCGTCGCCGTGATTGATGACGTGGGTGGCGGCGTCGTCGTATTCCCACAGCTTGGCGAATGCCGTACGAACGAATTCGCCGTCGCGCATGTGGTCCGGGAGTTCGGGTACCTCGTCGCGGCCGACGAGCGGGCCGAACATCTCGGGACCGAGCATGACCTGGAAGGCCTGCCGGGCCGCTTCGACGCCGACGGGCAGCCAATCGAAACGGCCGGGTTTGGTGTCCCAGGTCTCGCCGTGCAGACCGGCGAGCAGTTCAAGGGTTTCGGCGGCGGCGTCGACTCCCCAGAGATTCACACCGTCACAGAATTCCGCGCCTCGCTGGGTGAGATCTTCCATGATGACGATGCCCTGCTCGGCCTCGCTGGCGGCATAAAACCCTCGCGGATGTTCGACGGTGAGTTCGGGTGACAGGTCGCGGAAGAATGCGCCCTCCAATTCGTAGGCGCTGCCCAGGCCGAAGGCGCGGCTGCGTTCGTCGAATCCGCCTTTGATACAGACATGCTCGGGGACGTTCTGGGAGTCGCCGTCGAATGCCAGTCGCGCGAAGACCTTTGTCGCCGAACCCCAGATGACGCGTTCGACTTCTACGTCGGTGACCCGGATTCCCGGCCGGTCGGTGGAGAGTGCTGCGGTGAACCAGTCGGCGGTGAGGTGCTCGACGGTCCGGGGGAGCGAGGCTTCAGCTGTCGTCATGGAGTGACCGTACATAGTGTATGAATATGTTGTCAATCACAGTTGGACGACGATTGTGATGTGTTCGTATGGGCGCTGTGGAGGGGTGCCGAACGTGTCCTCGCCGGGCGTCGGGCCTCTCGCCGGAGTGACGATCGGAACTGTTCCGCGCCGCCGGCGGGGAGCGGGCGGCAAGTTCGTCGCCCGGCGGTGCGCGTCGGTTGTGGGGTGCGGCGGCAGCCGATGTGAATCTGGTCACCAACTGTGCGCCAGTTGTCTTCGCGCGGATCGGATTCGGCTGGTCGAAGACCCGTCGATATGTCTCTGACCAGGCGATTTCACATTCGAGCGCACATGCTGTTACTGTTCTCCAGGTGCAAGACCGAGCGCCATTAGCTCAATTGGCAGAGCAGCTGACTCTTAATCAGCGGGTTCGGGGTTCGAGTCCCTGATGGCGCACAAGAAAAGTCCCTCACCAGCGGAAATATGGTGAGGGACTTTCTCGTCCTATCCTAGGGGCGGTACTCCCGAACGTGCTCTCTAAAGGGTTCGGCGGGACGCTGCGGGACGGCGGTCGAGACACCCCTCGCTGGGCGGCCCATGGGCCGCCGCAGGGATGCGGTAGGCCGATGGATCGGATGATGTTCCGGCGACATGGCCGTCAGATTGAGTCGTTGACTGACATGGAAGGCCCTTGGCGGGGCGGTGTGAGCCGGTGAGGTTCGGAAGACGTGATGGAATAGGCGTTAATGCCTTTTGTTCTGCGCGGGAAGGCAGCGAAGATCAAGGAAAGAGCTGACCTGCGCAAACAGCGAGATGCCGACGGTGAGCGGGCCTGCTGCACGAATAGGCGACAGTGGGTAGTCATGCCGACTGATCGACGGTCGTGCTCATGATTGTCCGGTATTCGATTGGCGTCAACCGGGCGCAGACGGCCTGTCTGCGCCCGGAGTCGGCTCGATCCCGGAACACCCGCGATCTGCAAGTGTCCCAGGGCGTTCCAGGATTGGAGTCCAAGACGTCCCTCTGCAGCCCGTGTCAGGTGGGAAGACCGACGCGCCGGGCAGTGGTGGCCCAGAGACGGGCGAGGCGCTCGGGGGCGGTGGTGTGCGGAGCGGTCTCGACCTCGTCGCGGTTGGCGAAGTAGCGGCCGGTGACGCCCTCGAGCTCCGGAGCGGTGGCGGCCCAGTAGGGGGTGTCAGCGCCGTCCTCGGCGACGGGGATATCGTGTTCGGTAGCGCCGAACATAGCGAGGGCCTTTTCGGCGAGGCCGTCGATACCGCCCATGAGGCCGGTGCCGCCGATGATGCCAGGGTGGACACCATTGACGGTGATGGCGGTGCCAGCGAGGCGCTCGGCTAGATGGTTGATTCCTTGGACGCGGTCAGTGGTCGTACGCGATCAGGGATCGTTTGGTGGTGATGCCGGTGGTCCAGTTGTGCCAGATGCCGGCGGACATCGCCAGGAGGCGTTGACTCACTCGGGCGAACACTCCGTGGGTGGTCCGGCCGCCGTGTTTCTCCAGGCCGAGCTGCCCTTTGAGGGTCTGGTTGACCGATTCGATCCACTGCCGCACCCCGCCGAGGTTGCCGTTGCGGTAGGTCTCGTCCTTGCGGTCCGGGCGCAGCAACCGCAGGCCCATCGCGGCGGTTGTGGCAGCGAACGTCTTTCCGGAGAAGCCCTTGTCGGCGAGCAGCACCTGCCCGGAGCGGATGAGGTGGTGATCGCGTTCGAGCAGCGCGGTCACCACCTCGCGTTCACCGATCTTCGGATGCGCCAGGCACCACATGATCGGCATCCCGTCGCCGGCGCACACCAGATACAACTTCAAGCCCCAGTAGAAACGCGAGTGTGACGCGCAGTAGCCGTATCCGGCGTGCCCGGCCAGGCCGGACCGCTTGACCGTTTCCCTTGACATGCCACACGGAACCGGGGTGGCGTCGGTGATCCACAGGTCGTCGAACCACGACGGTGAGAGCCGTGCCACCGCCTGAATTGTCTTGCACAGCAACCCTCGTGCCGCCCTGACACGCTTGTTGTAGTCGGACTGGCCCGGCAGATACGGGAACAGTGCGCGCAGTTGCTCGTTGCCGTGGACGTGCCGGATCCAACGCCGTTCACTGTCGAACCCGAGCAACACCTGCGCTACCGCGAGCGTGAGCAGTTCGGCATCGGAGAGCAGCGGGCGCCGGCCGCGTCCCGAGCGGGGTTCGACGACGTGGTCGTCGATGAGGACATAGAGTTCAGTCAGGAGGGTTTCGAGTTCTTTCGTCACACATTGATCTTGAAGCCCTCCGCCTACCTCGTTGCCGACGGCACCTTCAAGGAATCAACCATCTAGGCCGGCTGCGAGCATGACGTCCATGTTTTTACTGTGCCCGTAGAGAGCGAAGGCGCGCAGGTCATCATCCGGGAACAGCAGGTCAACATTCTGGTAGGTGAGGTCGTCGACGTCGACCACGAGGTTTGCAGACCCTGCAGGTTCGGCACCGAGGATGAGGTACCGGGCGGCGTGCTGCGGGAAGGCCTCGGCGAGGCGGCGCAGCAGCAGGTATGGCGCGATGTAGTTCACCGCGATGGTCAGCGGCACGCCAGCCGCGGCGCGCTGGTCGACGGGCGCGATGAGGGCGGCGTTGCTGATGACGACGTCGAGGGCTCCCTGGGCAACGAGGCGGTCGGCGAGCATACGAACCTGATCGAGGTCGCCGAAGTCAGCTTGCTCTGTGGTGATCTGCACAGTCGGGGCGATGCTCTGCAGCTTCGCGGCGGACGCGGCGAGGCGATCTGCGCTGCGTCCGACCAGGACGACGTCGTGGCCGTCGCTAGCGAAGCGCTGCGCGAGCGCCTCGCCGATACCGCTGGTGGCGCCGGTGATGAGTGCCTTCATGATGGAGCTCCTTGCTCGTTCGGAATAGGTTGACGTTGTCAACCTATTGGCAACTGTAACATTCAACTTGACCTTGTCAACCACGCGAGCGGAGTAGCCCATGAGCCCCGTTGATACCCGCAGCAAACTGCTTTATGCCGCACAGGAGCTCCTCGACGAGGGCGGGCCCGCAGCGGTGACGCTGCGCGAGGTCGGCCGGCGCAGCGGCGTCTCGCACAACGCCCCGTACAAGCACTTCGACAGTAAGGAGCTCCTGCTAGCCGAACTTGCAGCGCTCGAACTCACTCACCTGCACGAGGCGCTGGCACGCGACCTTGACGGCGGTGTCCCGCCGGTCGACGCGCTGGAACGCTCGATCGCTGAGCAGGTCACCCGCGCCGTCGCGTATCCGGAGCGCTATCGGCTGATCTATGGGCGTTGGGAGTCGACCGAAGTGCTCGATGGCGTCGCACTCGAATCTTCGGCCCTCATGGCTCGCACGGTCGCTGACGCACAGGCGACCGGCGCCATCGCCCCCGGCGAGCCTGAGAGGGTCTCCGCTCTGCTGCGCGCTATGGTGCGCGGGGCTGCCGAGCTTCAGAGCGCTGGGCATCTCGCCGCCGATGGAAAGGGGCGTGCTGATGCTGCCGACCTCGTCGGGGACCTACTGAGTCTACTCAGACGTTGAGGCCCGATGCTCAGCGTGTCATTTCCCCAGGGAACGCTGTCGATAGTCGGCTGGTGCCATCGCATACGCACGATGCTGACTCGGTAGAGCGCGGCGTTGGCCGGTCGGTTCCCACCGCGGTACAGGCGATGCCGATTGTTGGTCTTTCCTGATCCGGCCGGGATCGGACAAGCGCCGCACATCTTGGCGAACGCTGCCTCGGACTTGATGCGGTTGGTGTTGTCGCCGGCGGTGATGAGCATCTGCGCCGCTGTGTCGTAGCCGACACCCACGGCCGCGACGAGCCGAGGCGCAGCAGACGCGGTGGGCGCCTTCAACGATGCGGCGTGAGCTTTTGGCCTCGTCATGCAGCGCCGGCCAGCGCTGCGCCATCGAGGACAACACGTGTCGCATCGCCGCGTCGGGGTCGGTCGGCACAACGACCGCTGGTGCACCACGACGGACGGGCGGCAAAGAAGCGGGACCTTGCAGCGCCGCGCAGTCGTTCTTACCTGCGAGTCGACGTTCGGCGGCCCGTGCTGGCCGGGCGATCTCATGGACCTGGTGGCCCTGGTTGCGTAGGTAGCGTGCCAGGCCGATGCTGTAGGAGCCGGTGCCCTCAATGCCGAATCCGATCAGGCGACCGGCGGACCCGAGGAAAGTCAGGCAGAAGGCCAGAAGTTCCTCGAACCCGGCGGTCGTGGCAGGTACGGCGGTATCGCCGAGCCGGCCACCGAGGCCGTCGATCGCGACCGCGACGTGGTTGTCTTTGTGGGTGTCGACGCCGACGATGACATCGTCACGGCGAAGCTGCATGCTGGAGATTGGGCTATGGGTTCCTCTCTCGTACTCGGGGGCCATGGTTCCGCTGGCCGGAGTTGGCGGACAGGACTGCGATGAGGCCCTGGTTGAGTCAGGCTCCTATCAGATCGCTGCCCACCCGGCCAGCAGCCTGGGTGAACGCCACTACCCGGGCCCGACAGGCCAACGCGAGGGCACCCGCGGCCGCGATCGACCGGATCAGCCCCGAGGCGTGGACACCGGCCTACGACGCCGACGGCGTGCAACGCGACGGGGCCGTGGGTGGCCGAGTTGACCGGGATGATCGACATGTCGGGCTGGCCCGACGGGATGCGGGTGATCGTCCGGAAAGAGAGCCCGCGTCCGGGTGCCCAATTGCGGTTCACTGACCGCGATGGGTCACCGCTGAACCTGTTTGTACCAATACTGTGCGGGGTCAACTCGCCAGACTGGAGTTGCGGCACCGGCTGCGTGCCCGCCGTGAAGATCGTATCCGCACCGCGAAAGACTGTGTGCTCGCCGGGAACGGCAGCGGCATCCGGTGTCCGGCTACCCGCTGCCATCACCGTGCCGTCATGACCGTGCTGTCATAGCCGTGGTGCGATCCGCAGGAAGTCGCCGACCACCGTGTTGAACTCGGCGGCGCGTTCGATCTGGGTCCAGTGGCCACAACGGGCGAAGACGTGCAGATCGGCATCCGGCAGCAGGCGGACCATGTTCCAGGCCACATCGACCGGAACCACCCGGTCCTCCCTGCCGTGCACCAGCAGCGTGGGAACCGTGATCGCCCGAACCTGCTCCTCGGTGATGCCGAGCTGACCGCCGGCATGGTCGGGATGGAAGAACATCAGGCGGTAGGCCTCGTGCGCGCCGGGAGCGGCGCTGGCCTCGTAGCGGATTGTCACCAGTTCGTCGGTGATGATCGAGGTGTCGACCGCGAAATAGTTCACGAGCAGATCACGCATAGCCGGTGCGGACGGTGTATAGGCGCGCAGCGCCTTGAGTCCGTCGGTCAGCTCCATCCCCACGCCCGGCGCACCCATCAGCACCAGGCGATCGAGTCGGGACCGATCGTCTTCGGCCATCTGACAGGCGATTCGGCCGCCGAGCGAGTTGCCGATCACGGATGCCTTTTCGATGCCCAGGGCGTCGAGGAAGCCCCAGACGTGATCGGTCCAGGTGCGCAACGAGTACCGGACATCGGCGGGACGTTCGGTCGCCCCGAAGCCGACCAGGTCGAGAGCGAGGACTCGCGCGCCGGCAGCCAGGGGCTCGATCGCGTGTTGCCAATTCGCCCAGGCCGACACGCCGGGACCGGAGCCATGCAACAACACCACGGGCGCGCCCTCGCCGACGTCGTGATAGTGGGTGTTCACCCCGTTCACATCGACGTACCGGCCTTCGCGCAGATTCATGGTCGCGGTCATATGGAGGTCTCCTCGCTGTGCTGTGCAGAACATGCGCAGCCGCGAAAGTGCCTGCGGCTGACCCGATCCAATCTATGGAGGAGTTCTGAAGCACTGCCAGAAGCGGTTCCGGGGGCTGGAATCAGCGCCGTGAGAACACCGTCGGAATTCCCGCCGGCTCACCGCCGGCCAGCAACAGTTCGCGTTGTTCCGACCGGGACAGGCTTGCCGACCGATAGCGATCGAGTTCGTCGCCGAGGTGGCGGGGATCATCGCTGAGCAGGAGTTTACGACCGGTGCTCAACGGTGCGGCGTCATCGATGAACACCCGTCGCCGGCTCTCCGCGTAGTTGTCGAGAACCGTTGTGTCGGCCGCATCGTGAATGACCGCCTGCAGGGCCTCGGCCAGTCGGAACGCGTCGAAGAAGCCGGTGATCGAACTGTGACCGGTGATGCGGGTGGTCACATGGGCCGCGGCACCGGCCAAGAGGACCCGCCCCACCCGGTAGGTGTCCGCGGTCCGCCGGTGCATGCGGGCGGTCCGCCATCCCAGCGTCGTCACCGGTATGTTTTCGCTCACCCGCCGGATCGTGTTATCAACCCTGGTTCCTATCGACTCCTCCGGCCGCACAATCGGTTCGGAATACGCGCACACCCACTCACCGGGTCCGGACCGTTGCAGCAACGCGCTGGTGCGGTCGTCGCCGTGGTGATTGCCGAGATAGAACGTGGTGGCGTGGCAGCCCGCGGCGCCGAGGTCTCCCCGCACCAGCGCGGTGACCGAACGTTCACGCCAGGTGAATCCGCGAAAGCCTACGCCGAGGAGGCGGCGAACGGCGCTGCGAGTACCGTCGGCACCCACCAGCCAATCACCACGAAACGTCTGTCGTCCTACCCGCGAATCGATGTCGACGACCACACCCCGCTGGTCCTGGGTGATCGAGGCGATGCGTTCGGCCCGCACCAAACGCGTATGGCGGTACTCCGAAAGATGTTTGATCAGAACCGATGACAGTCCGTCCTCGCCGAGATGCAGGTTGAACGGGAACTCGACGTCGTCGCGCAGCACATCGAGGTCGAAGTCGATGTTCTCCCCGGTATCCGCGAGATGTATCCGCACCTGGCTTTCGGCCGCACCGGCCGCACGGGCGTCGGCGAGGACGCCGAGCCGTGCCAGCTCGGGCAGCACACACCAACTGTGGACGTACTGGCACGATGACGTGTCGTCGTCGGCAGGGTCGATGACCGTGACTTCGATTCCCGCCTTCGCCAGGGCCAGCGCCGTGCACAGACCCACGGGCTGGGCGCCGACGATGACGACATGGGCACTCATGGACGGCCGCCCGCCCCGGCAGGGCACGATGACGCCGGTCGGCGGAGTGTGGTGATCTCGTCCGCCACCATGCCGAGAAATGCGAGGCCGTTGTGTCGGTGCAGGCCACGGGCCTGTTCGCGGGTGAGCGCGCCGGAGGATGCGGCGGCGTCCACGAATGCCGCGGCGCCCTCCAACTGTCCCGGAATGAACGGGTGGTCGGTTCCCAGAAGGAGATGGTCGCCGCCGAACCGGTCGGCCAGCACGCGTAGACTTCGGTGATCGAACACCAGTGAATCCACCCAGAGCGAGGACACCAAGCGGTCCGCGTGTGCGGGATCGACCGCGTCGAAGATCGAGGCGCCCAGTCGCAGCCGAGGGTAGGCCCAGGCGAAGGTCCCGCAGCCGTGCGCGAGGGCGATCCGTAGCCGCGGATACCGTTCGAGAACACCGCCGAAGACCAGCGCGGTCGCGGCGATCGCGGTGTCGGTGATCATTCCCAGACCGAAATCGTAGGGCTGCCCCGACCGGCGAAGTACCCCGCCGCCACCGTCGGTGGGGTGGATCAGGATTGCCGCGCCGAGCTCCTGGGCGGCCTCGAACAGCGGCCACAGCTCAGGCGCATCGAGATCGAATTCCCCGACCTGTGAACCGATCTCGACTCCTCGAAGCCCCAGATCGGCCACGGCCCGGTGCAGTTCGGCGACGGCGGACCCCACATGGGGCAGGGGGAGTGTGCCGAGCCCTTCGAGGCGCCCGCCGCCGCGACGTACCGCGTCGGCGATCGAGTCGTTGGACGCGCGGGCGTAGTCGACGGCGGCCCGGCGGTCGGCCCAATAGGCGAGGGTGATCGGCACCGGCGAGATCACCTGCACAGCCACCCCCGCGCGGTCGAGTTCGGCCACCCGCTCGTCGACGTCCCAGAGGACCGACCGTACTCGGCGGAAGAGTTGATCGCCGAGCATCAGAACGCCGCCACCGTCGGTCCCCGGTACGAGAATCGGCCATCGATCGTCGGGCCGGGAGTTGAGCCGACTGCCGAGATCGATCCCGAAATAGTGCGCGTGTACGTCGACGGCACCGGCCCGATCACCGGAAACCCTCGTATCCATCAGGGTCATATGTACCAGTCCCATATCCGTCGGCCCGCAGTATCGATGAGCGCATCGTAGGCATCTGTCCCGATCCGATCTGAGTCGCTGTTCCGGCGGCCGGAACAACGAAAAGCGGCAAAACGGTGACGTGCCTCACGATATGAGGTAGTCAATACAGACAACCGACTATGCGTCGAGGTGAACAATGCTGGCCATCAGCCCCCAGCCCCGTGAGGCCGCAGGAGATACTCCGTCGATCTTGACGAAGGCGTTCGACCTGCTCCGCGCGTTCAACGCGCAGGAGCGGGTGATGACACTGAGTGAGCTTTCCCGTGCGTCGGGCCTGCCGAAATCGACCGTGCACCGGTTGCTCGCCCGGCTCATCGACCTCGGTGCGGTCGAACACCACCGGTCGGGCTACAAGATCGGAATGGCGCTGCTCGAACTCGGGGCGTCCACCCCCGCGGGATACATGCGTGATCTCGCCATGCCCCACCTGACGAAGCTGCACCAGTGGACCGGCGAGACGGTACTCATGGGTGCCCTGCGAGAGTTCGACGTCGTGTACCTGGAGAAGCTGGCGCAGCGGGAATCGCCGGCGTCCATCGTGACGATCGGCTCTCGACTGCCCGCCAATTGCACAGCACTCGGCAAAGCTCTGCTCGCCTTCGAGAATCTTGACGACCTGGCGGCGTTTCTGCCGTCGCCGCTGCCGAGGATGACACACCGGTCGATCTCCTCGGTCGACGAGTTGGTCGAACAGTTGCGCCGCGTCAGGGCGGAGGGTGTGGCCCGCGAATGCGAGGAGGCACAACCGGGGCTCGCCTGTGTGGCGGCGCCGATCGTGATGAACGGGTTCGCCGTCGGTGCGGTGTCGGTGGGATTCAGCGCCGACCGCCCACCCGCGATGAACGTGTCGGGTGCGGTACGGGCGACTGCAAGTCAGATTGTGGCGGAACTGGAGACCGGATTGGCGGCGGGCCGGGAACACTGGTTCCCCCGGGAGATGTGATCCACGGGGGAACCCGCGCCGCGATGTTCAGCCGAAGACCGCGAACGCCTTGTTGGAGTTGAAGATCTCGGTGACCACCAGCTCCGACCAGCGCAGCGACATGTCGAGTTCGGACATCGCACCCAGCAGGCAGTACCAGTTGAGCATCTCGTGCTGACCGGAATCGACCACTTGACGGCTCGTGCGTGCGTTCCAGAGGTCGTAGTCGCCGGCCACCATGGCGTCGTAGAGTGTCTGGTCGGCCTCGGTGTCCGGGCGCAGATGCCACCCCTTGTCGTGAAGAAAGGCATGCGACCAGCTCGACGACGCGACCAGCGCGACCCGCTTGTCACCGCGGGCGGCGAACCGCCCTACGGCCCTGCCGAACTCGAAACAGCGGCGCGGGGACGGACCCGGGGGATCGAGGTCCTCGCCGGCGTTGATGTCGGCGAAGCGGGCGATCCCGCCCTTACGTGCGATCACATGCTCGCCATAGCAGTTCACCGCCATGGGGACAATCGGATACGGGAACTCCGCGCCGACATTGTCGAAGTCCAGAAACAGCTGGGTGTTGCCGAACGCATGTGGGAAGTGAATCCCTTTGCGCTGCTGATAGGAGTAGGCGACGTCGATACCTGAGCCGAGGACCTCTGCGGCCGCCTTCTTGGCGTAATCGGGATCTCCGCGCATGGTGAACGAGGTGTCGCCGGGAAGATCCCAGTAGTTCGGCACCTTGATCATGTCCAGCACGCCAAATGGCTCGACCTCGGTGTCCTCGTAGGCAAGAACGCAGAACGACGGGATAACCTCTTCACGGAAGTTCTCGTACTGGTCGTCGCCCCACACGATGAGAACATCCGGTGCGAACTCGTCGATGGCCTTTCGGCATCGAAGGAGATTGTCCATCAGCACCGCGCGGTGCTCGGTGGCCGCGGAAACTCCTTCGTCGTCTCCCCATTCGGTCTTCGCCAACGGTGGCCACGCCGAAGGATCCTTGCGATCGGCGGGGATATCGGGATCTTTGAGGGTGCTCTTGAGCAGGCTCGCCATATGGGTGTCCTTGCCGGCGAGCAGGGGATAGTGGGTCAAACCCACACCGAGAACTTCTGCCATGGTCTCTCCTCGTTCGCTATCTTCCGGTCCCGCGTCCGGCCGGTACCGGAGCGGAAAAATCCTGATGACGGGTACCGGAGCCGATTGCCTTTCGGAACTTCATCAGAAGTCGCGGATTGTCGATGACGAGCGCGCCGACCAATACTCCGGAATCATCGGCGTAGGCCGCCACCAGATCGCCGGTACGGGCCTCGCCCGTGACGGTCACCGGTGAACCCAGCCCCGGTCGCCCGATGATCTGAATGCGCTTGCCGTACTGGTCCGACCACACGTAGGGCAATGCGGGACGCGGTGCCGGTGCGCCCACGATATCTGCGGCGATAGCATCGGCGTGTTCGTTGGCGTTGGTCCAGTGCTCTATACGGGTGAGTTCGCCGTAGAGGGGATTGTGCCAGCGGGCGACATCCCCGGCGGCGTATACATCGGCGGCGCCGATCGCCCGCATGGTCTGATCACAGACGATCCCGTTCTCCAGAGTCAGGGACGAGGACTCCAGCCAGGTCACCGCGGGCGTAGCACCGATCCCCACGACGACGAGATCGGCGGGCAGAATCCGGCCGTCGGACAGCCGAACGCCGGTTGCCCGGCCGTGGCCGTCGAGGCCGCAAACCTGTTGCCCGGTCACGAGCGTGGCCCCGTTGGCGGTGTGGAGTTCGGCCAGACGCCGCCCGACATCGGCACCGAGTTGCTGGGCCAGAGGCGCTTCCTGGGCTTCGACAATGGTCACCGGCGTGCCATGTGCGGTTGCGGTGGAGGCGAATTCGGCTCCGATGAAGCCGGCGCCGATCGCAACGGCCCGTTGCCCGGTCGTCCGCAGCGCCCGACGTATCGCATGGGCGTCGTCTGCGTCGCGAATGGTGTGGACGTTGCCGAATCCCGCCGTGCCGGGAAGCGTGCGCGCCCGCGCGCCACACGCGATCACCAGTTTGTCATAGGAGATCTCGGTGTGATCGTCGAGGGCGAGGGCCTTTCCGGCTGTGTCCAGTGCGGTCGCGCGGGTCCCCAGCCGCAGGTCCACGCGCAATTCCGCGAGCGCGCCGGTTGTGATCAGCGGGACCGGCACGCCGGCTCCCCGCGGATCGATCATCTCCTTGGACAAGGGTGGCTTGTCGTAGGGCTGGTGCGGCTCCTCACCGACGATGGTGATCGAACCGCCGAACTCACGGGACCGCAGTGCTTGAGCGGTCCGGATTCCGGCGACTGAAGCCCCGACGATCACTACGTGCATTACAGTCTCCTGCCTAGTCATCTTTACCGGACTGCGCCGTGAGGATGTAGACCTTGTCGTCCTCGATCTCGACACCGAACGTCTTCAGGGCGACGGTGGCCGGAAAACACAGGGGCTTACCGGTACGAATGTCGAAGCGCGCCATATGCAGCGGGCACAGCACCTCGTTGCCGTCGAGGTCGCTGTCGGAACCGAGTGACCATTCCTCATGGGTGCAGGTGTCGGCGGTCGCGAAGAACTCGCCGTCCTCATTGCGATACAGGGCGATCGGCATGTCGCCCGAAACGGTCATCGACTCACCGTTGCCGAGATCGTTCACGGTGCAGGCGAAAAGTCGTCCGGTGGTCTGGATGATGCTGTCCATGGCCGCCTTTCAGGTAGCGTCGGGCGATCTGGATCCGCGCCGAATTCGTGTGGTGCCGAAGGAACGGCGATTCGATGTCGGTCAGTATTGTTTTCACAGACTTTCCCCGGACATACCCGGTTCCGGACGCTGGAACGGGCCACTACATTTCGCGGCTGAACCCGTGACGATCGACACACGCCCAATTACCCAGCCCTACCGAGGAGGACTCTGGTGTCTGAATATGTCGTCGATGATCGGGTGATGCCGCGATTTCAGGTCAATCGTGACGTGATGGTGGATCCGGAGGTGTTCGCCAAGGAGCGGGACGCGATCTTCGAACACAGTTGGCTCTACATCGGTCATGAGACCGAACTGAAGAAGAACGACTTCAAGACCCGAACTGTTGCCGGCCGGCCGCTGATATTCGCGCGGGACGCCAAGAACGATATCCGGGTCTGGATTAACTCATGCCCCCATCGCGGTGCGATGCTCTGCCGTGAACGCGACGGCAATGCCCGCTTCATGACCTGCTTCTATCACGGATGGAGCTTCAGTATCTCCGGGGACATGGTGTCGATGCCCGGTGACGATTCGTACGGTGCTGACTTCGCCCGCCCCGATCTTGCCGCGCCGGCACGGGTCGATTCCTACCGAGGATTCGTCTTCGTCAGCTTCGACCCCGAAATCGTCGACCTGAAAACGTATCTGGCCGGTGCCACCGAGTATCTCGATCTGGTGTGCGACCAGTCGGCGACACAGATGCAGGTGCTGGAGGGGACGCACGAGTACTCGATCAAGGCGAACTGGAAGCTGCTGGTGGAGAACAGTTTCGACGGCTACCATGCCGTCTCCACGCACCAGCGATACTTCGAGATGGTGCTCGCCGCCCGCGGCTCGCTGGATCCGAGCGCGCTTGCGGACTCCCGGGCCGTCGATCTGGGCAACGGGCACGCGGTCGTGGCGGGTGCACCGGCCACCGAGGGCCTGTTCGGCCGTCCGCTGTCCGAGTCGGGTGCCGCCGAACGTGATCGGCGATTCGGCGACTTTCGGGCGAGATACGGCGATGGGTGGGTCGACAGGATGCAGGGAAACCGCAATCTGGTGATCTTCCCGAACCTGGTGGTGATCGACCTCGTCATGGGTGTGGTGATTCGCAAGATCGATCCGGTGACACCCGACTACATGGAGGTGACGGCCTGGGAACTCGCCCCGCCGGAGGAGGGCGAGGAACTGCGCCGGCAGCGGCTGGACAACTTCCTGACGTTCTGGGGCCCGGGCGGTCTCGCGTCGCCCGATGATGTGGAGGCGCTGGAGAGTTGCCAGGTGGGATACGGCGGCCGCAAGGAACTCGGCTGGTCCGATATCTCGCGAGGTATGAACAAGACGGCAGCGTCGACCTCGGACGAACTGCAGATGCGGACGTGGTGGCGCAGGTGGAACGAACTGATCACCGGTGAGGTCCTTCCGCCGGAGGAGCAGTCCGCACTCGGCGAGATGTTCACCGCCGGTCGTCGCCCGGCCGACGCCTCGGCCGCGGCGGTCACGCGATAGCCGCCGGATGACGAGACCGCGCCGTCCCCGCGGGCGGGGACGGCGCGGTCTCGGTCCGATCAGCGGATCCCGGGCTCTTCGGCACGGTTGCGTGCCCGCCATTGCAGCGCGAGCGGGGTCAGTCGTGGCGCGACCCGTGCCGCCAGCCATTCGGTCGTGCGTTGCCAACCGTCGTACCAGGCGGCGTAGCCGCGGCCGTCGTCGTCACCGTGCGAATAGAAATGCCTGCCGGCGCCCGCATAGGACACGATCTGCGAGAAGGTGTTCGAATCGTCGTTCAGTGCCGAACTCAGCGCCGCGAGCGATCGGGGGCAGACTCCGGGGTCGTCCCGGCCGAAGAGTCCGAGCCACGGTGTGGCCAGAGGCCCTGGGACGGTACCGGGTTCGGTCGCCGACATGCTCACGGCGGCTCCGAATTCCATCTGGGTGGCGGCATCGAGAACCACGCGGCCACCGATGCCGAGACCGACCATCCCCACCTGCTCGGGCGACCAGCCGCGTTCGGCGGCCCGCCTGAGCAACGCCGAAACCACGGCCGGACCGCCGGCGAGGGTGGTTTCGGCGGCCAACGACTCAAAGCCGTGTTCGGCCAGCCGGTTCATCACCTCGGGGCCGTAACACTCAAGTGTGCCGGGTTCGCACAGGACGACAACGGTCCCGCCGGGAATGCCGCCGAGCGGAACCTCCAGAGTCGTGCGCTCGACCGAATCGATGCCGACGGTCGAGCGAATCGGGTCGATCAGGACATCAGCCATGCGAAATCTCCTCCTGAGGTCTTGCGCTCCGAAGCCTCATAGATCACCGGCGGTCCCGTGCGGCTGCCACGGCCAATACTTGGCGGTCGCGCCGCCGTCCACGGTGATGTTCGTTCCGGTGATCATCGCCGCGTCGTCGGAGGCGAGAAAGACGACGGCACCCACATAGTCGGCGGGCGAGGGCAGACGCGACATCGGCAATTGGGCGGCAAAGTTCATCCGGTATTCCTGTGGGCGGTCAATGAGGTCGTTCATCTGGGCGATCGCGGCCGGATCGGTGGGGGCGGTGGCGGTCGGGGTGAATCCGTTGACGCGAATGCCGTGTGCCGCGTATTCCATCGCCGCCGAACGAGTGAAGTTGAGCAAGCCGGACTTTCCGGTCGCGTAGCCGATGTTGCCGGGCTGCCCCTGAAACGCCGCCGTCGACAGCACGTTGACGATGCTGCCGCCGCGCCCGGAGGACACCATCGCCCGGGCGGCGGCACGGGTGAACAGAAATGCGCCGCCCAGAATGACCTGGAGCTGCCTCAGATAGGCGTCGTAGTCCATCGATTCGATACCGCGCTGATCGAAGAAGACCGCGTTATTCACCAGGACGTCGACCCTGCCCCAACGTGAAAGCGCGCTCTCGACGGCCTCGTCGGCGTGTCCGGATTCGGTCACATCGCCGGGCACGGCGACAGCGTCACTGCCGGCGGCGACAATCTTCTCCGCGCAGTCGCCGCATACCTCGGCCGACAGATCGGTACATACGATGCGGGCGCCTTCGGCGGCCATCCCCATGGCCAGCGTGCCGCCGATGTTGGGGCTGGTACCGGTGACGATCGCCACCTTGCCCTCGAGTCGCCTCATAGGATGATGCTCACTTTTCCGTGCGGTCGGAGTGCATCGAGATCCAGTGTCGAACGCCGGACCACAAACCGGAAGCCGTGGTCGTCGTCGCGTTCGACGACGTGGTCGTAGTGTCCGACGTAGGTGTCGACGTTGCCGGCACGCATGCGGAAGACCGCGAAATTGGCCCGGAGGAGAAGCCGGCCTTCGAGTATCGGCGTCACCTTGACGTTCGACACGAATCGGCGCGTCCGCGAATGTGGATACTCGGCATGAGCCGAGCGCCGCATCAGTGAATTGATCCGTTGTTCGAGCAGAAACCGGTCGTCCTGCACCAGAAACAGGTCGTTCGCCGGGTCGCCGTCGGGTCGGTCGGTTGCCGGGATCAGGTATTCGCCGGTCGGTGCGAACAATTCCAGCCACTCGGGAAGACGCCAGGAATCAAGCAGATCGGCTTCCCGGAACAGGAATTGCTCGATCTCATACGACATGGTCATCAACTCTACGGCGGTGGGCCGAGGCTGCAGTTCGACATCAACCATGATCTCTCCTTATGTCGGTAGTCCAGATCACACTGGGTGATCCGGGTCAGGCAAGACATGAGGTGTTCCGGACCCCGGAACGTATCCGGGGCCGGCATTCTGATTCGTTCCGGCGAGCGGAACCGGGGCTCAACGAAACACGGCGGCGCGGACCAGCCTTGGATTCTCACCTCAGCCCGGACTTTTTCGATCGACCCGGCCTCCACCATCGACAAGGGGAAACATGACGGCCTCAGTACATTCACACACCGATATCGTGTCGCGAGGGGACGGTGATTCGGCGGCCGCCATAGGTGCGGCGATCGAACGGCTGGAACGGGCATACCGCACACGGCGTCCGTGCCCGCCCGTGCGGGATCTGCTCGGCGCCGACAACGTCGCCGCCGCGTATGCCGTGCAGCGACGCCGGGTCGAGGCGCGGACGGCGGGCGGGGCCAGGATAGTCGGCCGCAAGATCGGCCTGACCGCACCTGTCGTGCAGCGGCAGTTGGGCGTTGATCAACCGGATTCCGGGGTGCTTCTCGACGATATGAGGCTCGCTGAAGGGTCGACGGTGGCGGCCGGGCGGCTTCTGCAGCCCAAGGTCGAGGCAGAGATTGCCTTCATCCTGGGCACAGACCTCGACGGGGCGACTGATCTGCGTACGATCCGTGCCGCCGTGCACCACGCGGTCGCGGCCATCGAGATCGTGGATTCTCGGATTGCGGACTGGGACATCACGATCGCCGATACGGTGGCAGACAACGCCTCGTGCGGGCTGTTCGTACTGGGTGACCGGCAGGTGTCACTGGATGATATCGATCCCGTCGCCGCGACGATGGCCCTGTACGTCGACGATGAACAGGTGTCGTCCGGGACCGGCGCCGAGTGCCTCGGGGACCCGTTGATCGCCTTGCAATGGCTCGCCAGGACTGCGCAGGAGTTCGGCGATCCGCTGCGGTCCGGACAGATCATCCTTTCCGGTGCACTGGGGCCGATGGTGGTCGCGGAGCCGGGCCGGCGGGTGTGCGCCGAGGTGTCGGGTCTGGGACGGGTGACGGTTCGATTCGGTGAAGGAGATGAGCGATGAGCACGGTCAAGGTCGCGATCATCGGATCGGGCAATATCGGCACCGATCTGATGATCAAGGTGCTGAGGCAATCGAGCCGGCTTCAGATGGGCGCCATGGTCGGGATCGACCCCGGATCCGACGGGCTGGCCCGGGCCACACGGCTGGGAGTGCCGACCACCGCAGACGGTGTGGAGGGCCTGATCGCGATGGACGGTTTCGGTGAGATCGGAATCGTATTCGACGCCACCTCCGCGGGAGCGCATGTGCGCAACGCCGAACTTCTCGAACCGTTCGGGAAGGTGCTTGTCGACCTGACACCGGCGGCGATCGGTCCCTACGTCGTTCCACCGGTCAATCTGGACGCCCAACTCGGCGGAGGGGCCCGCAATGTGAACATGGTCACCTGTGGTGGGCAGGCAACCATCCCGATCGTGTACGCGGTGTCAAGGGTCACCGCCGTCCCGTACGCGGAGATCGTGGCGTCGATCGCCTCGGCCTCGGCAGGGCCGGGCACCAGGGCCAATATCGACGAGTTCACCGAGACCACGGCCGCGGCGATCGAGACCGTCGGAGGTGCGGACCGGGGCAAGGCGATCATCATCCTCAATCCCGCGGACCCGCCACCGCTGATGCGCGACACCGTTGCCTGCCTGACCGGGGACTGTGACCGCGACTCGGTGCGCCGGTCCATCGAATCGATGGTCGCGCAGGTGGCGGAGTATGTGCCGGGCTACCGGCTCAAGCAAGAGGTCCAGTTCGCAGACATCGATCCCGACGAACCGGTGCACACTCTGCTCCGCGCCGGCAGTGGGCCGGTGACCACCAGGATCACGGTCTTTCTCGAGGTCGAAGGTGCCGCACACTATCTGCCCGCCTATGCCGGCAATCTCGACATCATGACCTCGGCCGCGCTGCGCACGGCCGAGGCGGCCGCCGCACGCATTCAGACACCCGCGACGACACCGGTCGTGGCGGCCACGAACTGACGGGAACTGTTGTGAACGAAATGAATAGTCCGCAGCGCCTGTACATCCAGGACGTCACTCTGCGTGACGGCATGCATGCTGTGCGGCATCGGATGAGTACTCGCGATGTCGGCCGGATCGTGGCCGCTCTCGACAGGGCCGGCGTCGACGCCATCGAAGTGGCGCACGGTGATGGGCTGGCCGGCGGCAGTCTCACCTACGGTCCTGGCTCGCACACCGACTGGGAATGGATCGAGACGGCCGCGGCGAACATCGACACCGCCGTGTTGACCACGCTGTTGCTCCCCGGGATAGGCACCATCGAGGATCTGAAGCGGGCATACGGGCTCGGCGTTCGATCGGTGCGGATTGCCACGCATTGCAGCGAAGCCGATGTCTCGGCGCAGCACATCGCAACCGCGCGCGAACTGGGTATGGACGTATCCGGCTTCTTGATGATGAGTCATATGCTTCCCGCCGCAGAACTCGCCGCTGAGGCCAAGAAGATGGAATCCTATGGCGCGCATTGCGTCTACGTGACCGATTCGGGCGGACGCCTGACCATGGGCGGTGTACGCGAGCGGGTGCGGGCATATCGGTCGGTGCTCGAACCCGACACCGGGATCGGCATTCACGCCCATGAGAATCTGTCACTGGCCGTGGCAAATTCGGTTGTTGCCGTCGAAGAAGGCGTCACACGGGTTGACGCCTCGTTGGCGGGTCAGGGTGCGGGTGCGGGCAACTGCCCGATCGAACCGTTCATCGCGGTGGCCGATCTCAACGACTGGCCGCACGGCTGCGACCTGTTCGCGTTGCAGGACGCGGCCGATGACATCGTGCGCCCTTTGCAGGACAGACCGGTGCGTGTTGACCGGGAAACGCTGACGCTGGGATACGCGGGTGTCTATTCAAGCTTCCTCCGGCACGCCGAATCGGCCGCAGCTCAACACGGTCTCGACGTCAGGACAATTCTCGTCGAGGCCGGGCGCCGTGGACTCGTCGGTGGGCAGGAGGACATGATCGTCGACATCGCGCTCGACCTCACACGCGATGCACGCCTCATCGCCGCGACCTGAATGTACCGGGCTCGCCGAGCCGTATTCCATCACCACACCACCACGGGAGACACAGTGACCGACAACATCAGCAGATACCGGCAGGCACGAGACCGGATGATCGCGCATGTCGCCGACGACGCCGCCGGTGACGGCTTCAGCTGGCCCGAACTCACGGGCAGTTTCAATTGGGCGACGGACTGGTTCGATACGTTTGCCCGAGGCAACGACGGTACCGCGCTGTGGATCGTGGAGGAAGACGGCACCGAACAGAAGGTCTCCTTCGGCGAGATGGTGTTGAGATCCGATCAGGTCGCGACCTGGCTGTCCTCGCTCGGTGTGACCAAAGGACACCGGGTGATTCTGATGCTGGGCAACCAGGTGGAGCTGTGGGAGTCGATGCTCGGCATCGCCAAACTCGGAGCCGTCATCATGCCCACGACAGGTGCGCTCGGCGAAGACGATCTGCGTGACAGGATCGACCGGGGGCGGGCCGACGTGGTGATCGCCAACCTGTCCGACACGCACAAGTTCGACCGTATCGACGCCCGCATCCGCCGGATCGTGGTCGGTGGTGATCGCGACGGCTGGGTCTCCTACGCTCAGGCGAGCGCCGCCGCCGTCGCCGGACCGTTCGAGTCCCCGACGACGGTCGACGACACCATGCTGATCTACTTCACCTCGGGCACCACCAGCAGGCCGAAGCTCGTGGAGCACTCCCAGATCAGCTATGCGGTAGGTCATTTCACCACCATGGCATGGATAGGTGTGCGACCTGGTGATGTGCATCTGGCCATCAGCGCCCCCGGTTGGGCCAAACATGCGTGGAGTTGTTACTTCGCGCCCTGGATCGCCGAGGCGACGATCTTTGTCTACAACTACCGGCGTTTCGACGGCGCGGGATTGCTGAGGCAACTCCGGGACAAGGCGATCAACACCTTCTGCGCGCCGCCGACGGTGTGGCGGATGCTGATCCAGGCGGATCTGGGTGCCCGGCCCGAAGGGCTCCGGGAGTTACTCGGTGCGGGCGAACCACTCAACCCGGACGTGATCCGCAAGGTCGAGGATGCGTGGGGATTGACGATCCGCGACGGTTTCGGGCAGACCGAGACGACTCTGCTCGTGGGGAACCGACCGCACCGGCCGGTCAAAGCGGGTTCGATGGGACAGCCGATGCCGGGGGTTCCGGTTGTGCTCGTCGACCCCGTCACCGGCCGCCCGGCCACCGAGGGCGAGATCTGTCTGGACCTGGCGCGATCCCCGCTGAATCTGATGACCGGCTATGTGGGTGATCCGAGCCGCAACGAGGAGGTGATGGCCGACGGCTACTACCACACTGGTGATGTGGCGCAACAGGATTCCGACGGATACATCACGTACATCGGTCGGACGGACGACGTCTTCAAGTCATCCGACTACAAGGTGTCGCCGTTCGAACTGGAAAGCGTTCTCATCGAACACCCGGCGGTGGTGGAAGCCGCGGTGGTACCGCAGCCCGACGAGACCCGACTCGCGCTGCCGAAGGCATATGTCAGCCTCGCTTCGGGTTGGGAACCGACCGCGGACACCGCCAGACAGATCTTCGAGTACGCGGCCGCACACCTTCCCGCCTATCTGAAGGTTCGCCGGATCGAGTTCTACGAACTCCCCAAGACCACCTCGGGAAAGATCAGGCGTGTCGAACTCCAGCAGCGGGAGATGGCGGCACACCGGTCGGGTGAAGCGTTGGACTCGGAGTTCCGCTACGAGGACGCCGTCACGACTTCGGCGTAGAAAGCCGGCGACAGGAATCGTTCCGGCGTGATTCCTTGTGGGCCACAATGATAGTCGCAGTGGCCTACAAGGAATCATCCGATTGGGCAAGCAGGTTCCTGATGGCTATGCGCCAGCCGGCCCGTATTTGACGATGTAACGGTGGGCGAAGTCGAAGTAGTTCTTGTTCCAGCAGAACTCGGCCCAACCGGTCCCTTCGTCGCCGTTGACGGACACTTGCAGCGCCGACTCGTTGAGGTACACCATCGGGTCCCATGCGCCGAGCTGAATGTTGGCGAATGCGGTCGACTCGAGAGAGGTGCGACGACCGGATTCGTCGATGACCTCGGCGTCGACCGCCTGGTGCATCATGGACGAATCGAATTTCACCGAATACTCGACCGACGACACGTGAGCCATCTCGCCGTCCTTGTACACATATCCGTGCTGATGGACCTGGCCGAAGGACTGCATCTGGAACAGATGCACCGAGCAGTTCGGGGTGACGGCGTGAATCCATTTGTGGTGCTGGTTGACTCCCCAGACGCGCGGACCCCAGGAGTGATCGCGCACCAGAAATCCGTTGTGCGTGAACTCTCTGCCGTCGACGGTCAGGTCGGCGGCAAAGGTGCCGTGCTGCTCGGTCCGGTCATCTCCGTAGTACGGTGGATTGCCCGCCGGGTGCATACTGAACGCGTACGGCGGATGTAGCGCCTCATATCTGCCGCGAAGTGTGATCCGGTCACCCGCCCAGTTGAGATCGACGGTCTTGTGTGGTTCCCGGACCGCCATCTGTAAGGGTCCGACCTGCCAGTCGGCGAAGTCCATCCCTTCGGGCACAGCCTGTTCGACCTCCTCGGTGACGGGTTCGTTGAGCGTCGGGCCGAAAAGGTAGGCCCGGCCCTTGGCCGGACCCTCGGTGCGGATCGTCGGGTAGACGAACCCGGCGATGCCGTGCTCGGGCATCAACAGCATGTGGGCCAGTGACTCGCGGCCGTCGTCACCGAGGGTGTGCCGGTATGCATGTTCGTGGGGGAAGTCGCGGGCCTGTTCGGTCAGTGCGTTCACAATAGGGTTCCTTGTTCGTCTTCAGGGCGTTGCTGTCGGGCTGTTGTCGCCGGTGTCCATTGAGCCGATCGCCGCGAGTGCGGCAGGCCTCACTTGCCGCCGGTCCGGACCAGTTGATCGGCGAGCGGGGCGACGCCGGTAGTGGGGCCTTCGAACCCGTGGCCGAGGTACGCGGCACGCACCAGCGGGGTCTCGCGTGCGGCCGCGTCCAGTACCGCTCGGCTGACCGCCGTGCGTTCGGCCGGGGTGCCGTTCTCGAATGTGCTGTCCACCTGGGTCGCAAGTGCGTACCGCAGTGCACGCACGCAGTCGAGGACATCGCCGGGGGAGGCCGACGAGCGCAAAAGCACATCATCGGCAAGGTCGATCAGCGCCGCGGTCTGCTCGGTGGCGTCGGATGTCTGGGCGAGTGCCTCTCGGTTACTTGACAGTTCAGCCCGATCGAAGGCGTGCTCGTATGGGAGCCAATCGATCGCGTTGGTGAGCATCCCCACGACCAGTGCCGCCTGCTCGTGGGCCGGTCCGTTGTCGGGATCGAGTGCGGGGATGATGACATGTGTCATTGCCTCGACAGCGGTGTTCAGGCGCAGTGATGTGCGGAGTTGCATTTAGTTGACCTCCTCGAGGTGTGTGCGCAGTTCGTCGAGCAGGACGCCCTCGGTGCCGATGATCCACGCGACCAGAACGTCTTGGTGTGTCTTCTTGTTGGTGGTGATCCGATATGCGGTGGCCACGGCGATGATCACCGTCTTGAGGCAGTTGAATATCTTCCAGAACCGAAGTGTTTCCGGGTCGACGGACAGTCCGGAGACCTGGGTGTACCTGTCCAGGAACTCGCTCTCGGGCATCAGGCCACTCACCAGGAACTCGCCGTCGTCGCCCTCGCTGCCGAACATTCTGTTGAGTGTGTAGGCCAGGTCCTCGTGCCGGTCCCCGATGTGACCGCCTTCCCAGTCGAGGATCGCCGAGATGGTCGCGTCGTCCTCGGTGAACAGGTAGTTCCCGGTCCGGAAATCACCGTGGACCACGCTGAGTCGGTCCGGGGTGGGGATGTTCGCGCGGAGCCAGGCGAAGGCCAGACGGACCAGGGGAGAGGGGACGTCTGAATCCTCCTGCCAGATCCGGTCCCACGAGTTGATGTGGTGGACGATCACGTCGTGAGCGTCGCCGGCACGTTCGAAGCTTCGCAGGCGGGGGTCATCGACGTCGTGGTTGTGGATGGTCGACAGAATCTCGACGAACTGCTGCCCCAGTGAGTTTCGCAGTTCCGGTGTCAGGCTTGCCTTCAGCCCCGACACGCCGGCCGCACCGGTTGTGGGTTTGGTGACTCCGGTGACGAAGCCGGTGACCATCGCCGGATACGGCAGGTGCTCGGCGGTATCGTCGAGCCAGTACGCGGCCGGTGCCGGAACGATACCGCTGAACGCGGTGAGCAGTTCGAACTCACGCCGGCGGCTGGTCTCCTGGATGGACTCGGCGGGATCCATCCTCAGCACCATCGGGGTGTGGCTGGGCGCCCCGTCGGCGTCGGTCCAGTCGAGCTCGAAATAGACCTGGACCTTCGACGCCCCCCCCGAAAGCCAACGTAGTTCGGTGACGCCGCCGAATCGTGCACCGAGTTCGGTGGTGAGTAGTGAAAGAAGGCCTCCGCTGATTTCCTCCAGTGACGGCCAGGTGAACCCGCCCCGGGTCCTATTCTTGAGTTTACGGGTGAGAATCCGATCGATCTCGGGCTCGGTGGGTAGGGATGCGGACAGGTCGCGGATTTGATCGGCAGTGGGATGATCTTTGTCGATGAGTGCTGGTCTGAGGGTCTGAGATACTGGCATGTGAACCTTCTCTGCTAGGCAAAAACGTTGCTGCGCAGGAGCATCACATTGATGATATCCGTCACACATCACCCGGGGGACAGTTGTATATCTACCGGAGGGGGGAGTCTGGGCGGCGCTTCCGGCTCACTCGGTCAGTCGGGACGTTGCGGGGCCCGTGATAGCGGGCGATGAGATCGGTCCGGTTGGCTGCCTCGCATTTGCGGAGCACATTCTTCACATGGGACCGCACGGTCTCCACCGACACGACGAGGCGGCCGGCGATCGTCGCATTTGACGTGCCGCTCAGCAGCAGCCTGAAGACCTCCTGTTCGCGGATGGTGAGGGAACTCGGTGGGTCCGGTGATACCGATTCGGTACGGCGGTCGGTGGGATCGGGCGACTGAGAATGCGTCCACGGCACAGTGCGCGAATAGTCGTGCTGACGTGCGCTGCGCCGACGTAGCGCAAGTAGTTCGATCGCCGAACCGACCGTTGCCACAAAACTGCCGACCGCGCGGGTGGCGGTGCGTGACAACGGACCCGCGACGTGGACAAGGCAGGCGGGATCACCGCCCACGTCGAGCCGGAACACGGTACTGCCATCGGCGATGAATGTCTCCGGCACGGTGCCGGACTCGAGGATATCGGGGGGAAGTGGAAACGGTTGGGGCAGTGGGGGTGCGGTGTGGGGAAACTCGGTGGCGTCAGTGGTCAGCGCGTCGAGCGGCCGGATCAGCAGTTTGTCGAGCCGGGATAACATCACGAAGTCCGCACCGGCGATCGCGGCCACCGCCGGACATACAGTGGCTACGAGCTCGTCGAATCCGGAGGCACCGGACAGCGTACGCTGTGCCCGGCGCAGCTCCGTCGACACCGATCGCGCCCGGGACAATTCCGCCTCC
Source organism: Gordonia pseudamarae (assembly GCF_025273675.1). Taxonomy (NCBI): domain Bacteria; kingdom Bacillati; phylum Actinomycetota; class Actinomycetes; order Mycobacteriales; family Gordoniaceae; genus Gordonia; species Gordonia pseudamarae. Next base: position 1,944,102 of record NZ_CP045809.1, read on the forward strand.
TCCAGAGCCGCTCTGCGGCCGACGAGTTCGGCGAGCAGGACACCCGCCTCGACCGGATCGACGTGGGAGTCCTGCGTGAGACCGGCGATCGACTCCTCGATCTGGTTCGAGAGCAGGTCCACCGCCGACCGGTGGCGCGGCCGGCCGCTCATCCGATCAGATTCCCGGGGGCACCGCGCGGACCCCACGAGTGGAATGTGGCCGCGGCCTCGGCTCTGTTGGCGACCCCGAGTTTGCGGTAGGACTGGTGCAGATGCGTTTTGACCGTGCCGGGTAAAATGTCGAGGTGTTCGGCGATTGCTGCGTTGGTTTCGCCACACGCCGCCAGTTCGAAAACCTGCAGTTCGCGTGCGGTGAGCAGATTGCGTGGGTCGACAGTCACCGTGACCTCGCCGGGCCTGCTGCCGGTTGCGGCCTCGACGTAGCTGAGCTGTGATTCTTCCAGATCCGACAGTGCGCTCTCGAACGCCTTGAGCTGGTCACGCATGGCGCGGTTGTGCCGCGCTATGCGTGACCGGACCAAGGCCGTCTCCGCCGCGAGCGCACACGCCCCGCCGACGGCGTGAAGCATCTCAAGGTCGGGGGAATCGATCGCCACATGATTGCGGTCGGCATGGATGATGGCTCTGACATTGCCCGCGACGATGACTGGGACGACGACATAGCCTTGTGGTTTGGACAGGTCGATCAAGGGCTTGTATGTGTCGTGGAGGGTGTCGGCGTACTCCACCATCATCCCGCGCGGCCGGTTCATGATGCCTTCTTCGCGTGGTGCGGCGCCTTTCGGTACCACGTGCCCGTTCACCGCCCGGCGCAGATCGGAGAACCCGCCGAGATCACGATGGATCGCGATCGTCTGCGGTGCCCAGATGCTGCCGCGGACAGCCGAATACATGGATTTGGCGAAACCCAGCTCATGGCATACCCGGCTGGTCACCGCCATCGGCAGTTCTGCCGGTGCGGTGGTGGGCAGCGTCGCGTACATGCGCCGAAGGCCTTCGAACCTGTTGCGATAACCGGTGATACGGCTGTGGATCCCGCGTCGGCGGATGTCCTCGAGAGTGGTGAGCAATTCGGCGGCCCGGCGCACCTGATGTCCGGTCAGGGTGCGCGCCAGCAGCAGCTCGAGCAACAACTGCCGGACACTCTCGAGTGTCGCGCCATCCTCTCGGGAGACGGTTTCCAGGTCGGCGAATGCGCGGTCGTCACCGTGCCGGATGGCCTGTGCGAGCATCGACGCATACGGCCGGGTCGGGGTTGTCCGGCCTCGTGCGGTCATGGTGATCATCGATTCTCCCGTTTCGTGACAAAAAACAACTGCACGACAAGAAACCGCAGGACGGCGGGGGTTGCGGCAGGTGCCTCGACCGCCCCGCCGCCGGTAGCTCATATGACGTGCATCACTTGGCTGTATGATAGGGAGTGTGTGCGCCCGCGCCGACCGTCCGCCGGTGATTTCCCTCGAAAGCGGTAGCGCTATCCCTCGTTCGGGGGTGGGTCGATCAGGGCTCGCACCGACTGCCGCAGGTCGTCGACGAAGAATGCCGGCTGCTCGAGTGCCAGGAAGTGGCCGCCGCGCGCGGCCCCCGCGTAGCGCCGAAGGTCGCTGAATCGGGTACGTGCCTCCCGTTCGGAGATCTGAAAGATATCCTTCGCGCGGGTATAGGCGACCGGACAATCAAGAGGAGAGATGTCGGTGAACAATGAACTGAAAGCCTCGAAATAAAGCCCCGCGGACGATGTGGCCGAGCGGGTGAACCAGTACAGCGAGATATTGTCGAGGAGTTTGTCGCGGTCCACCGCGTCGTCGATCGATGAATCGAAATCGACCCATGAATGAAATTTGTCGACGATCCAGGAGGCCAATCCTGCCGGCGAGTCGTCCAGGGCATAGCCGATCGCCTGTGGCCGTGTCGCCTGGATCACGGCGTATCCGTTGTCGCCGTTCAGGTATGCGCCCTGCCTGGCGTGGTACGCCGTCTCCTCGTCATTTGGCTCGAAGTCGTAGTTGCGGGGATCGGCGAATGCGAGGTTGAGGCTGACGCCCAACAGTCGTCCGGAATCCTCGTGCTGCCCCAGCGACATGGCCACGGCCGCTCCCCAGTCGGTGCCGACGGCGATGTACCGGCGGTAACCGAGCCGGAGCATGAGTTCGGAGATCGACCGGGCGATTCGTGCGATGTCCCAGCCGTTCTCGGTGGGTTTGCCGGAGAACCCGTATCCGGGCAGGGAGGGGACCACCACGTGCATGGCGTCCGCGGCGCTGCCACCGAAGTCCTCAGGGCTGCGCAGCGGCTCGATGACATCGAGGTACTCGATCACCGATCCCGGCCACCCGTGCACCAGCACGACCGGAGTCGCCCCGCCGTGCGACGAGGGGGCGTGGATGAAATGCAGGTCGAGGCCGTCGATACGTGTGATGTGCTGGTCGAAGGAATTGAGTCGTGCCTCGCAGCGGTGCCAGTCGTATCCGTGCGCCCAGTACTCGCACAGTTCCTTCATGTAGGCGACCGGTGGGCCCTGCTGCCACGGCGAACCCACCTCCGCGCCGGGCCATCGCGTGGCGGCGAGCCGTCGGCGCAGGTCTTTCAGTTCTCCGGGATCGACTTCGGCACGGAATCCGGTGATGACCTGTTCGGTGGCCTGACCGCCGCTTGCTGACACTGTGGGCTCCTCTGTCCGATGTGACGACATACGGCCGCCACGAAGTGTGGATTACCCGAACGATGCGATCTGCCCTGCGGGTGATCGCCGCCCGCCGGAGGCCGCGCCTGTTCGGTTGAGACTGTGCCGAGCGTGACCCGTGCGCGCAACGGGTTACGGCGCAATGGGCCGAAACATCACCCGCCGGGCATAGACCGCATCACCCCGGCGTGCGCGGCCCGCAGACCTGTCGCCATCGGGGACCGCGGGGCCGACGACCGGGGAGGCCGAGCATGGCGGAGGCGTATTCGCCCCCGAACGTGAACGGGCGGCCACCCGGATCCGCGATCGTGTAACGCGCTGGGCCGGCCTGCGAATGACATCGGTGGAATGCGTACCGCCGATGTCTCGTACAATTGGTCGGACATCGGCAGCGGGGGCGCTGACGATGATTTTTTCGGCACAACCACTGGTCACGGGAGCGGGCGGTTCTCGTGGTGCTCGTGGCACGGAGTGAGAAGGTTGAGTTGACGATGAGCTTCGGGCGTTCGGGGAGGCAGACTTCCGGTGCACGGCGACGTTCTGCTGTGGCGTTGGTCACGATTGTGGCCGCGACCGCGATGGCACTGGCAGGTTGCGCGGAGGACCCCGAGTATTCGGAGGCGGTGTCGAGTTCGAGTCTCTTCGACGACATGCTCAAACCCGGCATCGAGATCACCGAGGGGTCCAAGCCCAAGACGCTCGCCGATCAGTCGATCGGTATCTCGCCCGGAACCCCCATCAGTGTGAAGGCTACCGAAGGTGCCGTCACCAGGGTGAACATCGACAAGGCCGACGGCTCCCCGGTCAAGGGCAAGCTCGTCGACGGCGTGTGGACGATCAACGAGCCGCTCGGCTACAGCAAGACCTACACACTCAAGGCCTCCGCGGTGGGCGTGGGCGGCACCAGCAGCAAGAGCGTTTCCTTCACCACCAGCGCACCCAACATGCTCACCCAGGCGTATCTGACGCCCAGCCGCGGCGAGGAGGTGGGTATCGCCCAGCCCGTCGCCGTCAAGTTCGACGAGGCTATCCCGAACAGGAAGGCGGCGCAGAACGCCATCAGGATCACGACCACCCCGCGCGTCGAGGGTGCGTTCTACTGGATCTCCGATTCCGAGGTGCGCTGGCGCCCGGAGAACTACTGGAAGCCCGGTACCAAGGTCTCGGTGAAGGTCAACACCTACGGGGTCAACCTCGGTGACGGCCTGTTCGGCCAGGAGAACGTGAGCACCAACTTCACCATCGGCCGCTCGATGGTGATCACCGCCGACGACAAGACCAAGATGGTGACGTTCCGAAGGAACGGCGAGGTCATCAAGGAAATGCCGACATCGATGGGCAAACCCGGTTCCGAGACCGACAACGGCATCTACATCGTCGCCGACAAGCACGAGCACATCGTGATGGATTCGTCGACGTACGGTGTCCCGATCAACTCGGCCGACGGCTACCGCACCCCGGTCGACTACGCCACCCGCATGTCTTACAGCGGCATTTTCTTCCACGCGGCCCCCTGGTCGGTGTGGGCCCAGGGCAACACCAACACCAGCCACGGTTGCCTGAACCTGAGCCCCGCAGACGCCAAGTGGGTTATGGACAACACGTTCCGGGGCGACCCCGTGGAGGTGCGGAACACCAGCGGCCAGACGCTGTCGGGGACAGATGGACTCGGCGACTGGAACATCGCATGGAGTACGTGGTCGGCGGGCAACGCCTGACCGGCGGTCCGCGTCGACGATCGGTCGGACGATGAGCAGATCGCTGTCGGACGTCGACCGCTGTCCCTGTACGTCGGGTGTGGTGTTCGGTGATTGCTGCGGTCCGCTGCTGGCCGGTACCCGCCGTGCCGGCACCGCGCAGGCACTGATGCGATCGCGGTTCACCGCCTTCGCCGTCGGCGACGCCGACTACCTGCTGCACAGCTGGCATCCCGGCACCCGTCCGCGCACTCTCGACCTGGACGATTCGCTGGACTGGTACCGCCTCGACATTCATTCGGCCGGCGGCGGAACCCCCTTCGAGAAAACCGGTGACGTGGAGTTCACCGCCTACTACTGTGCCGACGGCAGGCGCGAGACGCTGCGCGAGCACAGCCGGTTCGAGCGCGTCGACGGTGAGTGGAAATACGTCGGGGCGCGCTGATCCTCGTACGGGCACGGCGACACGGACGGATGCCGTTGAAGATCGTGCAGGACGGCGTATCCGCTGGGATATGCTGTGCGGTGCATCACAAACCTTGGGAGGTCAGGCGTTGGCATCAATTGTGCTGGCGGACGTACGCACAGCGTGCGAGCGACAGGTCGTGGCCGAGTGGGCGGCGGCGAACCGTCCCGACGCCGAGCTACTCACCCTTGGCGAGATCGATTTCGCCACCACGGACGAGGACACCGAACTCATCCCGGCGCGCGTGGTCTGGTTGCCTCCGGTGCGCCGGGGCGAGCGGCGGGTGTCCGTCGCCGATGTGCTTGCCCTGTCCAATCCGCGGAAGCCGCCCGCGTTCCGGCAGGAGATGATCAAGAAGAAGTCGCCCGACCGGGTGCGGGTGGTGCAGGGTGCGGCGGCCACCATTACCGATCTGCGTGCCCGGTACCGCCAGGAAACCGCCGAGGGCGAATCGTTCGAGGCGTTCGTCGGGGTGCAGGCCGCGCTGGCGGCCGAACGCGCCGAACGTCAGGTGGTGGGCGACCGTTACAAGGTGCCCCGCCTCGTGGCCGAGCAGATCGGTGCGTCGGCGCGTTTTCAGGCGAACGCGGCCACCCTGGCGGCCGAACTCGGCCGTCCGGCGGCTGCCGTCGTGCGCGAGGCCACCGACAAAATGGGTACCTTCGTGGCCACCCAGAGCAGGCTCATGGACGACGTGCTGTCCTCGATCCTGGGCCAGTTGCACGAACGCACCTGGACGGTGTCGGCCGACCTGGATACCATGGGCAAGCTGCGCACCCTCAACAAGACACACGGACTGGTGTTCCTGCCCTCGCATCGCTCCTACGTCGATCCGTTTGTTCTCGCAGAAGTATTGCGGCGCTACGACTTTCCACCGAATCTGATCCTGGGCGGCGACAATCTGCAACTGTGGCCGCTCTCGGCCATCGCCCGTCGCGCCGGGACCATCTTCATCCGCCGCAAGTTCGGCACCGACCCGGTGTACAAGTTCGCGATGCGCTCGTACCTGTCGTACATCGTCGAAAAGCGGTTCAACCTCGTGTGGTATATCGAGGGCGGCCGCAGTCGCACCGGTAAGCTCCGTCCGCCCAAACTCGGACTGCTCGCCTATGTCGCCGACGCCGTGGCGCATCTCGAGGATGCCGACGTGATGGTGGTGCCCACCTCGATCGTCTACGACCAGTTGCACGAGATCGGCGCGATGGCCGCCGAAGCGGCGGGCGCCAAGAAGCGGCCGGAGGACCTGGGCTGGCTGTTGCGCTACGCCAAACAGCAACGGGAGTACCTGGGCAACGCCAGGGTTCGATTCGGCGAGCCGTTCTCGTTGCGTCAGGCCCTCGCCGAGGCGGGCGAGGGCAAGGCACAATTGGAGAAGGTCGCCTTCCGGGTGATGGACGAAATCAACTCGGCCACACCGATATCGGCCACATCGCTGGCGGGTTTCGCCATTCTGGGTGCCGAGGACAGGGCGTACACGGCCGCCGAGATCGAGCAGATCCTCGCGCCGCTGCTGTCCTACATCGACCGCCGCGGACTGCCGGGTCCCGACCCGTCCAGCTGCCGGGGACTCGGACTGCTGGGCACCCTGGGTGAACTCACCGACGCGGGCGTACTCACCCGCTACGACGGCGGTACCGACCAGGTGTGGTCGATCACCCCCGACAACCATCCGATCGCCGCCTACTACCGCAACGGCGCGATTCACCACTTCGTCGACCGCGCCATCGTGGAGCTCGGACTGCTCGCCGCCGACGACGGACTGCTCAGTCTGGGTGAGGACGAGGTCTTGGCCGCGGGACAGGCCGAGTCCCTGCGTATTCGTGATCTGCTGAAGTTTGAGTTCTTCTTCCCGGTCAAGGACGAATTCCTGCACCGGCTCGGCGCCGAACTCGATCTCATCGTGCCCGACTGGCGTCATGAACCGCCGTCCGCCGAGCGGATCCACCAGACCTTGCTCGGACATGCGGGACAGCTCTTCGCCCGGCGCACCCTGCAGCCGTTCTTCGACGCCCAGCTCGTGATGGCCACGTTGCTCGCCTCCGCCGGTGACCGGTCGGTCGACAAGGAGACCGTCCTGATCGAGGCCCTGGGACTCGGTCGTCAGCTGGTGTTGCAAGGTGTTGTCAGGAGCAAGGATTCGGTGTCGCGGGAGTTGTACGACGCCGCCTACCAGCTTGCCGAGAACCGGAATCTGATCAGTCCGTCGGAAGACGGGGACGTGGCCGAGCGAAGGCGGTTGTGGTTGTCCGAGGTCGAGGAGATGCGGCGCCGGCTGGCCCGGATCGCGGAGATCGAGATCGCGCAGGCGCGCCGTGCGGCGGCACCGGCGGAGGAACGATGACCACGGTCGCGGACCGGATCCGGGAGATCCGATCGGCTCCCACCGGCAAGCAGGTGTGCGCGTTCTTCGACTACGACGGCACCCTCATCGAAGGTTTCTCCGTCGTCGCGTTCGCCCGGGCGCGGGTGCGCAGCCTCGAATTCGGTCTCGGGGAGGCGCTGGACTTTCTGATGATCGGTCTGCGCGGCGTGGAGTCCGAGCAGGACTACGCCGAGGTGCTCAGGGCCACCAAGCCGACCTTCGCCGGTAAGACGTACGCCGAACTGCTCGACTTCGGCGCCACCCTGTTCAGGGAGGAGACAGCCGCCAAGCTGCGCCCGCAGATGTGGCAGTTGTTGCGCGTCCACCGGGAGATGGGGCACCGGATCGTCATCGCCTCCTCGGCGACGCGATTCCAGATCGAACCGATCGCCCGCGAAATCGACGCCGATCACGCCCTCGCCACCGACGTGGAGGTCGTCGACGGTGTGGTGACCGGCGAGATCCTCGGCCGTCCGCTGTGGGGTCCAGGGAAGGCCGCCGCGGTCCGCAGGCTGGCCAACGAGTACGACCTCGATCTGAAGTCGTCGTTCGCCTACAGCGACGGTAACGAGGACGTGCCGTACCTGGAGTCGGTCGGCCACCCGGCCGCCATCTCACCGCAGAGCGGGCTGCGTGCTGTGGCCACCGACCGCGGCTGGCCGATCCTCGACATCACCAACCCCACTCACAACAAATGGGAGATGGCGGTACGCACCGGCGCGTTCTACGGTTCGTTCCTGGCCGGGGCGGCCGCCGGGGTGGTGGGAGGTCTGGTTCGCGGTGACCGCGAGGCCGCCATCCAGGCCGGGGTGTCGGCGGGCAACGACGTGGGCATGGCGCTGGCCGGGGTCGACGTCAAGGTTCTCGACGGGCAGGACTACCTGACCTCGGCCCGGCCGTGCGTGTTCGTCTTCAACCATCAGTCCAAGCTGGATCTGCCGGTGCTGGTGAATCTGATCCGCAGCCACGCCACGGGGGTGGCGAAGAAGGAGATCAAACAGCTTCCGGTGCTCGGTCCGATCCTCGATGCGGCGGGCCTGGTGTTCATCGACCGCGCCGATGCGGGCAAGGCCATCGAACAACTCGAGCCGGCGGTGCGCAAGCTCCGTGAGGACGGTGCCTGCCTCGTCGTATCTCCTGAGGGAACCCGTTCGGCCACACCGCGTTTGGGGCCTTTCAAGAAGGGTCCATTTCATATCGCGGCGCAGGCCGGGGTTCCGGTGGTGCCCGTCGTGCTCCGCAACTGCGGTGAATTGATGTGGCGCGGAGACCAACTCGTCAAACCGGGCACGGTCGAGGTGCGGGTGCTGCCGCCGGTGGACACCTCCTCGTGGACCGCCGAGACGATGGGTGAGCACGCCGACGAGGTTCGGCAGATGTTCGTGCACGCACTGGCCGACTGGCCGGTGGAAGCGTTCGACGACGGCAGGCAGACGAGAACTTCGGGGGTGTTCGATGACTGAGCAGACATCTGCGGGACCGTATTCGAAACTGTCAGACCATGACCGGCCGCTGGACTTCGGCGCCGACGGCCAGATGAGTCCGGTGGATGCCGTACTGTGGCGCGGCGATTCGGACCGCCACCATCGGGGCACGCTCAGCATGTTGGAGATCTACGACTGCGTACCCGACTGGGACAGGTTGGTGGCCGCACACGACTGGGGCAGCCGGATGCTGCCACGCTTGCGCCAGCGCGTCGTGGATTCGCCTCTGGGCGCGGGCATCCCGAGTTGGGTGGTCGATCCGGAGTTCGATCTGCACTATCACGTGCGCCGGATGCGGCTGGCCGGGGACGGGTCGATCCGTGAACTGCTCACCACCTGCCAGCAATTGGCCATGACCGCGCTCGATCCCGAACGACCGCCGTGGGAGGTGTACCTGATCGAGGGTCTGCCCGACGGTCGGGGTGCCTACTTCTTGAAGGCGCATCAGGCGCTCACCGGTGGCATGTCCTCGATCGGGATTCTCGCGCAACTGCATTCGCGCCAGCGCGATCCGGTGCTCGGCAAGCCCCAGCCGCCCGCGCCCGACCCCGACAACACCGGGGCCCTCGACATCCTGCTGCGGCAGGTGTCCCACGAGGTACGGCGGGCACCGCACCGCGTCGACCTCGCGATCAAAGGGGCGATGGCGCTGACCGATCCGCGCAAGGCGCTGAGCCAGGTGCTGCGGTTCGGCCGCTCGGTGCCGCGGGTGGCGGGCCTGATCAGCCCGCCGGGATCGCCGTTGCTGGCCGAGCGCAGCCTGTCGTGGCGGTTCGCCGCGTTCGAGGTGCCGTTCGAGGCGGTCGAGGCGGCGGGCGCGGAGATCAGGGCCTCGGTGGACGAGGTGTATCTGGGTGGTCTGGTCAGCGGTCTGCGGCTCTACCACCGGCGACTGGATCGGCCGGTGGAGGCGATTCCCATCGCCGTGCCGATCATGGTGCGCAGCTCCGAGAGCCCGTACCAGACACGGATGTCGATCGGCAGGCTGGCCGGCCCCACCGGCATCGACGACCCGTTCGAGCGGGTACTGACGGTGCGCGAGCAGATCCGTGCCGCGCGCAACGAGCCCGCGGTCAACGCGTTCAACGACGTCGGCCCGATGCTGGCGTGGCTGCCCGGGCAGATCGTCGGCCAGTTCAGCGGCGCCACCACCCAGAACGACCTGCAGGCCAGTAATGTCGGCGGCATCGACTGGGAATCGTATGTGGCCGGGGCACGGGTGGAGCGGATGTTCGCCTTCGGTCCGTTGCCCGGCTGCGCGATGATGGCCACGATGGTCACCTACAACGGCACCTCGTGCATCGGAATCAACTACGACGCCGCCGCCGTCACCGAACCGGAGCTGTTCGCCGAGTCGATCGTCGACGGATTCAACGAGGTCCTCGCGCTCGCCGACCCATCCGGCCGCATGATCCGGTTCACCTGACGGGCATCACCGTCGGTTCCGGGGTATCGGTACCGACGAGCGGGAGACTCCGGTGCCGGTGGTGTCGAACGACGGCGCCTCGGCGTGAACGGCTGCGATGGCGGCCTGGATCGTGTAGCCGCGTGCGTGCCTCCGATGACCCGGCGGCAGTCTCCGCCAGGGCGCTGCCCTCGACGATCAGCTCCGCATCCCACAGCGTCCGGTCCTGATCGGCCGGTGGAACAGGCCGGCCGGTTCCGTCGATCCGGGCAGGACGCCGGGCCTCGGTGAGCAGCACGAGTGCGAGCAGTCCGGTGACGGTCAGGTCGGCGACGAGCCGCAGCATCAGCGCCATTGTCCGAATTAAGGCTTTTCGATATGATGTGGGCCACGTTGCAGTCTTTGCCGGAGTCAACCCCGAGGTCGGTGATCCGATGGCAGCACGGAACGAAGCGGCAATCAGCGGGCCCGGCCATGGCCGGTCCCGATCGAACGGTTCGCCGCCCGGCGCGACCCCAGAGGGTCGTCGCAGGTTGTGGGCGCGGCTTCTGTCGGCGCTCACCTCGGTGCTGATGATCACCACGGCGGCCGTGTGGATCGGCGTCGAATCGTCGAAACAGCCCGCGGTCGTGGGCTCGGACGAGGTCGATGTCACGCCGACGGCGCTCAACCCGCGCGACTATCCGGGCGCCCGTGCGCTTCTGTACGGCGCACCCGTGCCACCACGGCCCGCCCAGCCCAGCGCCCAGGCCGTGGTGACCGATTTTCCCGAGACATCCACCGACGGGTTCATGAGCAACTTCCAGGACCCGACGATCCGGGTGGGTCGATACGGTGACCAGCGGGCCCGCCGGACCGTGGCCCTCGCGGGCGGATCGCACGCCGAGATGTGGATCACCGCACTCAACATCCTCGGCAAAAGACACGGCTTCAAGGTCACCACATATCTCAAAATGGGCTGCCCGCTGTCGACGGACCCGAACCCGACGGTGGTGGGCAAGCCCTACCCGCAGTGTTTCGACTGGAATCAGCGGGTGTGGGCGCGGATCATCCGGGACAAACCCGACGTCGTCGTCACCACCACGACCCGGCCCCGCGACAACGGTGCGGGCGACTGGACACCACCGGACTACATCAACGTGTACGACAAGTTCCTGCGCGCCGGTATCCAGGTCGTGGGACTTCGGGACTCGCCGTGGCCGAAATACCCGGACGGGCGCACCTTGGACACGCCGGTCTGTCTCCGCAACGGCGGGAACGCACAGAGCTGCGGCACCCCCCGCGCGCGGGTGCTCTCGCCCACCGACCCGGCGGCCCCGATGGCCGCGACCCGGCCCCGCCTGCACCAGATCGACCTTACCCGGGGCATCTGCACGCCCACGTTCTGCCCGGCGATCGTCGGCAACATCATCGTGTACAAGGACTGGCACCATCTCAGTGCCAGCTACATCCGCAGCCTCACCGACGAACTCGGCCGACGGATGGGTCCGGCTTTGCGCTGGTGGTAGCGGCTTCGGGGCGCTATCGGTGCCAGACGGTGACCCGGGATTGGTCTGCGGGCATGAGTGAACTGCGCAGCGCCGCATCGAATGTCGCGAGCGTCGTATCGTTCGATGCTGCCAGATTGACGAGCTGAAGATCTGTCACCTGCCGACGGCCCATCAGCACGCGGGTGTCGATCGAGGGTGCGGCCAAGGACCCCGAGTCGGCGAGAAAGCCCCACCCCGGGACCTTGCGTATCGCATCGAGTTGTCCGAGCGCTTCGCCTCCGCTGACCTTCCGGCCCACCACGCGCTCGGTCAGCAGCAGCCGGAGAAGGCCTGCCTCGGTGGCCGGGCAGGTGTACCAGTTGTCGAGTTCGGAGAACCGTTCATGCGCGATCACATGATGGATGTGCTGATCCCAGGTGAGGGCGAGCAGCACATTCACATCAAGCAGCATCGCCGTCCCCGGGTTCGCCGTGTTCGGGTTCGTCATCACGATGCGATGTCACGAGTTCGTCAGTCACCACGTGTCCGGGAACGCCCGCCAATACCGGGAAACCCGAAGCTGTCGTGGAGTGGGGGGACTGCGGGGACTTTAGGGCGGCCAGAACCAGCTCAGAAACGGCCCTCCCTAGAGAGATGTGTTCGGCTTTCGCTTTGGCCCTGGCCGCGCTCAGTGCTGTGGGGTCCAGGTCGAGCGTGGTTCGCATCACGGCATCATAGCATCAGTATGTTGGATTGCCCCTGAGTGGCGCGCCATGGGCGGGCATGTTCTTCTCGGCGTCGGCCTTCGGCGGGGAGCCGGGCTTTGGTCTCCGGGCAACCGATCAATATCATGCAATTCCCGCTTCTTCAGAAGGAATTGCATGGTAGGCCTCGCGGCGAGACACCGGCGCGTTGCACGCGCTCTGGGCTGTCTCCACCCGTGAAGGGCTCTTGCAGCACTTCGGGATCGGAGCGTCGTGGGAATCCTATGTCATCGATGAGATCGTCAGGAGGTCGCCAGACGCGCGGCACTACTTCTGGCGGATAAGCAACGGTGCCGAACCGGACGTCGTCGTCGAGGAACCTTCCGGCCGCCGCGTCGGATTCGAGATCAAACGTACCGATGCTCCATGTCTCACACCGTCGGTACGGGCGGCGCTCGACGACCCCAACTTCGACCCGAACGGATCAACATCATCTACCCGGGAGCCAAACGCTACCCCTAAGTGACAGGGTGGCCGCCGTACCGTTGGGTGACTTGCTCCGCGCGACGACGATCACCGCCCCGGCGGGCCGCGGGTAGGCCTTTGAGCGGCACTGAGGCGCAGGGCCGCTTCGAGATCGCGCTCCAGGTGGGTGTCGGCAAGGCCGAACATGTCCAGCAGCTTTGGGTCGCGGAAGGCGCCGGGCTGTCAATTGTCGCCCCAGTGCCATATGGATGTTCCGGTAGTGCCGCCCTCGTGGTCGACGGCGATGTGGAAGTCGTTGGCGCTCTCGAACGTTGCCATCTGCTCCCGCGTGAAGCGCGCGGCCGAGGACTCGCTGCTCACCGTGCCGCCTCCTGGGGTGTCTCTGTCAGGTTTCGGATCGGGCGGGCTGGGTTTCCCGCGACGATCGTGCGGGCCTTGACGTCGCGTGTCACGATGGAGCCTGCGCCGATGACAGCGCCGTCGCCAACCGTGACGCCGGGGACGATGATCGCTCCGGCGCCCACCCAGACGTTCTCGCCGAGCACGACGGGCTTTGGGTGCATCGCCTGGCGGGTGTCCGGATCGAGGTCGTGGTTGAGGGTCGCGATGACGACGTTGTGTCCGATGAGGCAGCCGCTGCCGATCCAGATCCCGCCCTGATCCTGGAAGCGGCACCCGGAGTTGATGAAGACGTTCTCGCCGAGGTGGATGTTGCGACCGAAGTCGGAGGTGAATGGCGGGAAGAGCCGGAAGCTTTCCGGGACGGGCTCGCCGATCAACTCTGAGAACAGTTCCCCGATCCGGGCGACGTCGGAGGACTCCCGGTTGAGGAGGGAGCAGATCTCCCGGGCCCGGGAGGAGATCTCGTTCATCCGTACGCCCTCGGGGGTGCCGGGGTGCAGGAGCCGGCCTGTATTCAGCAGGTCCATCAGTGTTTCGGTGGTCATGGCCTGAGCAGCACCTTGATCGCCTCGCGGTCGCTCATCAGTCGGTAGGCCTCGGGGGCCTCGGAGAGCGGCAGATCCCGGTCGAAGACCAGCCCGGGGTTGATCTCGCGGCGCAGGATGCGATCGACGAGGTCAGGCAGGTAGCGGCGCACGGGGGCGGGGCCGCCGTGCAGGTGGACGAGGGAGAAGAACAGTTGATCGCCGGGCAGGTTGACGCCGTGGGACACCCCGACGTAGCCGATGGATCCGCCCGGGCGAGCCGACCCGATGGCCTGCATCATCGACTGCTGCGTGCCGACGGCTTCGATGACGCCGTGGGCGCCGAGTCCGCCGGTCATCTCCTTGATTTTCGCGACTGCGGCGTCGCCGCGCTCCTCGATCACGTCGGTGGCCCCGAAGGTGCGGGCCATCGCCTGGCGGCCTGCGTGCCGGGAGGAAATGATGATGCGTTCCGAACCGAGTTGCTTGGCCGCGAGGACGCCCAGCAGCCCCACCGCACCGTCGCCCACGACGGCGATGGTCTTGCCGGGGCCCGCACCGGCGGCGTCGGCGGCGAACCATCCGGTGCCCAGCACGTCGGAGGCGGCCAGCAGCGACGGGAGCAGGTCATCGTCGGGCTTGCCGGGAAGTTTGACGAGCGTGCCGTCGGCGTACGGGATGCGGGCGCGCTGCGCCTGCACACCGATCGAGCCGTGCACGAACTGCGCATGCACGCAGCGTGATTGGTATCCGGCCCGGCAGATGTCGCATGTGCCGCAGGAGATCACGAAGGAGCCGACGACGTAGTCTCCGGGCGCCACCGTGGTCACGTCGGCGCCCACCTCGATGATCTGGGCGACGTACTCGTGGCCCATCGGTAGGTCATCGGCAGCCTCTTGGCCGCGATAGGGCCACAGGTCCGAGCCGCAGACGCACGCGGCGACGATCCTGACCACAGCGTCCGTCGGCCGCTCGATCGTTGGTTCCGGACGTTCTTCGACGACGGGGTTTCCCGCGCCTCGCATCATGACTCCTTGCATGACGTTCCTTTCCTTGGTGTTCGCAGTGGGGTGCTATGTGAAATCGATGGTCGGCGGATCGCTGGCACCGGCATCAGATCCGCAGCCCGCGAGCGTGAGGGTTCCGGTGGTGATGACCATGATGATGCTGGTGCGTCGTGTCATGTGCGTACCCCATCCGAGTTCCTCTGTGGTTTCAGGCTAGGAGTGCGCATCATTGATAACAAATGCCTATTATTGATGCCCAGATATGCATTTCACGCATGGAATGAGAGGGAGGTGACGACGTGACTGCGGACAAGGAGCGCGGAGTGCTCGATCTGAGGCTGCTGGAGTCGTTTGTGGCCATCGTCGACGAGGGCACCATCAGCGCAGCGGCCGAGTCACTGCACGTCAGCCAGCCCGCGCTGTCACGTCGGCTTCGGGTGCTCGAGGCACAGGTGGGTCAGCAGCTCGTGCATCGATCCAACAAGACGGCCACTCTCACCGATGCGGGCGCGCGGCTGCGCGACAAAGCCCGCACTCTGCTGAATCTGGCCGCGGAAACCATGCGGGAGGTTTCGGCCGAGGGCGACGACATTTCGGGGGAGATCCGCATTGGGGCGGCGGAGAGTGCTGCGTTCCGCGTCATCGCCAGCGTGGCCAAGCAACTGCAGGACCGCCACCCTGCTGTACGCTGCTCGGTCCACTCCGGTGGCGGTCGAGCCGTTGAGGACGGGCTCAGCAGTGGGGAGTTCTCGTTCGGACTCTTCATCGAGCCGTGGGATATCTCCCGCTTCGAGACGACTCAGATGCCGCACCCGGACCGTTGGGGAATCCTCGTCCGCCGAGACTCACCGCTGGCCGACTCCGACAGCTTTGCGCTGGAGGCGTTGGCGGGTCTCGACGTCGTCGCACCGGAGCGCGTGGTGACGCCTACAGGCGTCTCCAGCTGGCTCGGCTCGGCGCCAACGATGAATCTGAAGGGGACATACAACCTGCTCTACAACGCCAAACTCATGGTCGAGGAGGGTGTCGGGGTGGCCATAGGCATCGACGGCATCGTGGGCCGCGCACCGGGTGACACAGTCACGTTCGTCCCGTTCGAGCCGAGCGTGACATCGCGCCTCCATCTGGCCTGGCTACCTGGACGGCGCCTGACCCCTGCCGAGCAGAGGTTCCTGGAACTCATACGTAGCCGACGTTGACGAGAGGTGGTGCTCTCCCGTTGCACCGCCGCCTCGACTCCCGAACCGCGGGGATGGGAGTTGGTGACCGAGGAGTTCTGCTCCGGCGCGGTCGGCCAGTGCGTTCTTCTTGCCGTGGTCAGTCGATCTCGCAACCCACGGGGTGATGCCGGTGGGTACATCCGGCAACGTACCCGGCCGGGGTCTTGTGGCCCGGTGCTGAGTGGCGCTGCCGATGGGTGTGGCCGATCGCGATGGATACCGAGAATGGAGCCCTGCTGATCCACTCGATGTGAGTTTCCGCCCGACGTGCACATCGTCGTTGCGGGGACGCCGAGAACGGCACCGCCCCACCTACATGCGCGCAGGTGGGGCGGAGTCTTATTCGGGGTGAGTGACGGGACTCGAACCCGCGACAGCCAGGATCACAACCTGGTGCTCTACCAACTGAACTACACTCACCATCGGCGTCGGAAACCAGGGCTTGCGCGCCGGGTTCCAGAGCCAGGAACATACTCTAGCGGGTGAGGCGGGCAAAACGCCAATCGATTGTCGAGTGGCGTATTTACGCAGGTCCGAGCGTTTTCACGATCGCGGCGAGGTCGTCGGACTCGGGTCCGGGCTGCGGGACGAAGGCGGCGGCACGGTAGTAGCGCAGTTCGTGGATCGACTCGCGGATGTCGGCGAGCGCCCGGTGGGCCAGACCCTTCTCCGGCTGGCCGAAGTAGATCCGCGGGTACCAGCGTCGGCACAGTTCCTTGATGGAGCTGACATCCACCATGCGGTAGTGCAGGTGAGAGTTGAGTTCGGGCATGTCGCGGGCGATGAAGCCGCGGTCGGTGGCGATCGAGTTGCCGGCCAACGGCACCGCGCCTGTGGTGGTGTATTTGCGCAGGTAGCGGAGCACTTCCTCCTGGGCCTGCTCGATCGTGACGGTCGAGGCGCGCACCTCCTCGGTCAACCCGGAGGCGGCGTGCATCTTGGTGACGACATCGGGCATCTCGGCCAGATCCTCATCCGAGGCGTGGATGACGATGTCCACCCCATCTCCGAGCACATTGAGGTCACCGTCGGTGACGAGCGCCGCGATCTCGATCAATTTGTCCGATTCGAGCCGCAGTCCGGTCATCTCACAGTCGATCCATACAAGTTTGTCCTGCACATCTCGACCTTAGCCGTGCCGATCCGGGCCCGGTCAAAACCCGGGGCAACACCTCTCGTCGCACGGTCCGCGACTAGGGGTGTGGTTCGGCTTACCATCGTGAGGTCCGTGCACACCGCATCCGCCCGTGCACTCGCATCCGCAGACGAGAGGACCCACTGGTGACCGAACCCCACGAGGCCCCACCGATCCCGGCAGCGCCCGTGCCCGACGCCGATCCCGGCAGCGCGCCCGCCGCCGTTCAGGATGTCGCCCCCGCGCCCGCCGCGGGCGGTCCGGCGCAGCAGATCGCCGCCGGGTACGCGTTCTCGGGTGCGGCGCTGGAACTGGGGGCGGTGATGGTCGACGGCGCCGTCGATCCGACTGCCACGGTGCGGATACCGCTGGCGATGATGAACCGGCACGGCATCATCGCCGGGGCCACCGGCACGGGCAAGACCAAAACGTTGCAGGCTATCGCCGAGCAGCTCAGTGCCAACGGTGTGCCCGTGGTGATGGCCGACATCAAGGGCGACCTGTCGGGGCTGTCGCGGCCGGGGGAGTCCAACGACCGCATCGTGACGCGCGCGCAGCAGACCGGGGACGGCTGGGCACCGCAGCAGAATCCGGTGGAGTTCGTCTCGCTCGGCGGCGAGGGCATCGGTGTGCCCATCCGCGCCACCATCACCTCGTTCGGCCCGATTCTGCTCAGCAAGGTTCTCGGGCTGAACGCCACCCAGGAGTCGACGCTCGGCCTGATCTTCCACTGGGCCGACAAGCAGGGTCTGCCGCTGCTGGACCTCAAGGACCTGCGGTCGGTGATCGCCTATCTGACCAGCGACGAGGGCAAGCCCGAACTGAAGGCGATCGGCGGGGTGTCGACGCAGACCGCCGGGGTGATCCTGCGCTCGCTCACCAATCTCGAACACGACGGCGGCGACACCTTCTTCGGCGAACCGGAGATCGAGCCGGCCGACCTGATCCGGCTCGCCGCCGACGGTCGCGGCATCGTCACCCTCTTCGAGCTCGGCGATCAGGCGGCGCGACCCGCGTTGTTCTCGACATTCCTGATGTGGATCCTGGCGGACCTGTTCGAGTTCCTGCCCGAGGTCGGCGACATCGACAAACCCAAGCTTGTGTTCATCTTCGACGAGTCGCATCTGCTGTTCAGCGGGGCGTCGAAGGCATTCGTGGAGCAGGTGGTGCAGACGGTCAAGTTGATCCGGTCCAAGGGGGTGGGTGTGTTCTTCTGCTCGCAGCTGCCCACCGACATCCCCGACGCGGTTCGTTCGCAGCTCGGCGCCCGTATCCAGCACGCGCTGCGGGCTTTCACCCCCGACGACCAGAAGGCTCTCAAGACCACCGTCAAGACGTACCCGGTGTCCGATGTGTACAAGATCGACGAGGCGCTCACCTCGCTCGGGACCGGTGAGGCGATTGTGACGGTGCTCTCGGAGAAGGGCGCGCCGACCCCGGTGGCGTGGACGATGATCCGTGCGCCGCGCTCATCGATGGATGCGGTCGGCGACGACGGTATCAAGGCCGCCGCGACCGCCAGCCCGCTGTACGCCAAGTACGGACAGGCCATCGATCGCGACTCGGCCTATGAGCGGCTCGCGGCGAAAGCGGCCCCGCCGGAGGAACCCGCGCAGCCGCGCGCCAAGACTCCGGCGCCGACCCCGGCGAAGAAGTCCTCCCGCAAGGAGCCGGAGGAGAAGAACATGGTCACCGAGGTGCTGACGAGCAAACCGGTGCAGAGTTTCCTGCGGTCGGCGGCATCGGCGGCGGGCCGCGAGTTCAGCCGGGCGATCTTCGGGACCGGACGCAAGCGCCGACGCTGACACTCGGGGTAGAACACGTTCCACTATTGGGTAGAACACGTTACAATTCTGGTCGTCGAGTCGGTCAGAAGGGTGCGTGCGGGACGTGACACTGAAAGTGATCCAGTGGGCCACCGGATCGGTCGGCCGGGAGGCGGTCGACTGTATCCTCGATCATCCCGATCTCGAATTGGTGGGGTGCTGGGTGCACTCGCCGGAGAAGGCGGGCAAGGACGTCGGCGAGGTGCTGGGGATCGCGCCGACCGGGGTGATCACCACCACCAGCGTCGACGAGATCTGCGCGATCGACGCCGACGCGGTGATGTACAGCCCTCTGGTGGCCAATCCCAAACATGTCAGTGCGCTGCTGCGTTCGGGCAAGAACGTCGTCACGCCGGTCGGCTGGTTCTATCCCGACGCCGAACAGACCCGTCGGATGAACGAGGCCTGCGAGGCCGGCGGTGTCAGCCTGCACGGCACGGGCATGGATCCGGGTGCCATCACCGAGGTGTTCCCGCTGATCATGTCGGCGATGTCCAAGAACGTCACCTTCGTCCGTGGCGAGGAGATCTCCGACATCCGCGGCTACGGATCGCCCGACGTGGTGCGCGACCTCATGATGTTCGGCGGCACCCCGCAGGAGGCTGTCGGCGGGCCGATGCTCGATCTGCTCGACAACGGATATCGCCAGTCGGTTACCATGATCACCGACGCCCTCGGGCTGCCCCGGGCGGCGGTGCGCATCGAGCGGCTGCTCGAGACCGCGGTGGCCACGGAGCCCATCGACTCGCCGATCGGAACCATCGCCCCGGGACATGTTGCCGGGCAACGGTTCTACTGGGACGCCTATGTGGGCGACCACAAGGTCGCCCGAGTGGGGGTCACCTGGCTGATGGGTGAGGAAAACCTCGATCCGCCGTGGGATTTCGGGCCCGACGGTGAGCGCTTCGACATCGAGGTGCGCGGCACCCCGGACACGGTGTTCTCGGTGAGCAGCTGGCACCCCGACACCAACGACGAGGGCCTGGACCGCAACCTCGGGATCGTGGCGACCGCCGCGCACTGCGTCAACGCCATCCCGGTGGTCGTCGCGGCCGCACCCGGTCTGCGCACCTCGCGGGACCTGCCGATGATCACGGGCAAGGCGCACCCCACGCTCCTCGCCGCCGCGGGGCGCGGGTAGCGCGGGGCGTACGGCAGCCGCGCAACGATCTGCCCGGCACCGATCGGTCCGGGCACCGATCGGCCCGACGGGTCCGGGTGCGCACCCGTTTACGATGGCCCCATGGCCATCCCCGCACCATCGCCGTCCGCACGCGCCGTCGTCACCGGCGCATCATCCGGTATCGGCAAGGAACTCGCCCGCGCCCTCGCCGCGCGCGGACACTCCCTGATCATCGTCGCCCGCCGCGGCGAACTGCTCGAAGAGCTTGCCGCCGAACTGCGTTCGGATACCATCGTCGTGGAGATCAGGGCGGTCGATCTCGCGGTGCCCGAGGCCGTCGAGGTGCTCGCGGCAGAACTGGCCGGCCGGGAGATCTCGATCCTGTGCAACAACGCGGGCATCGCCACCTTCGGCCCGGTCAGCGAACTCGACGCCGACTACGAACGCGCCCAGGTCCGGCTGAACGTGACCGCGGTCCACGATCTGACGCTGGCGGTCCTGCCGCAGATGGTTGAGCGCGGTTCCGGCGGCATCCTGATGGTCGGGTCGGCCGCAGGCAATATGCCGATCCCCAACAACGCCACCTATGCCGCCTCCAAGGCGTTCGTCAACACCTTCAGCGAGTCGCTGCGCGGGGAGGTGTCGGGTCAGGGCGTACACGTCACCCTGCTGGCTCCGGGTCCGGTGCGCACGCACACACCGGACCCCGAAGAGCAGTCGATCGTCGACAAGATGGTCCCGGACTTCCTGTGGCACAACTCGGCGGCGGTTGCCCGGATGAGCCTGAATGCGCTCGAACGCAACAAGATGCGGGTGGTGCCCGGCATCCTGTCCAAGGGCATGTCGGTGGCCGGCGGGTACAGCCCCCGTGCCCTGATCACACCGATCGTCGGCGGCTTCTACCGCACACTCGGCGACGGATAGACCGTCCCGCGCCGGGTGGTCAGCCGATACCGGCGGCCACCTCGGTGCCCTGCCGGATGGCGCGTTTGGCATCGAGTTCGGCGGCCACGTCGGCGCCGCCCACGATGTGTGTGCGGACCCCGGCAACGGTCAGCGGATCGACCAGATCCCGAACCGACTCCTGGCCCGCGCAGATCACCACGTTGTCCACCTCCAGCAACCGGGTACCGGTGACGTTGCCCGCCTCGTCGTGGAAGCTCAGATGCAGACCGGCATCGTCGATGCGGTCGTAGGTGGCGCCGGAGATCTGTTCGACACCCTTCATCGCCACGCTCGCCCGATGTACCCAGCCCGAGGTCTTGCCGAGTCCCTTGCCTTGCTTACCCGCCTTGCGTTGGACCAGAAACACTTCGCGGACAGCAGGCAGCGGGCGCGGTTTGGTGACGAAGCCGGGCCGGGACAGATCCTCGCTGACGCCCCATTCCTGTTCCCATTCCTTCAGATTCAGGGTGGGTGACTCGTCCACGGTGAGAAACTCGGTCACATCGAAGCCGATACCGCCGGCGCCGATCACCGCAACCCGTTTGCCCACCTCACGGTGACCGAGCACCGCGTCGGCGTACGACATGACCATCGGGTGATCGACGCCGGGGATATCGGGCCGACGGGGGGTGACCCCGGTGGCGATGACGACGTGATCGAAGTGCTTGTCAATGATCTCCTCGGCGCTCACCCGGGTGTTGAGGTGCACGGTGACCCCGCGCACCTCAAGCTGGCGGGTGAAGTAGCGGATCGTTTCGCTGAACTCCTCCTTGCCGGGGATGCGGGCGGCGATGGAGAACTGGCCACCGATCGACGGCCCGGCCTCGAAGAGATCCACGTGGTGACCGCGCTGGGCCGCGGACACGGCGGCGGACAGCCCGGCCGGTCCGGCGCCGACCACGGCGACCCGCAGTGCGCGCCGGGTGGGGCCGAGGGTCAGCGTGGTCTCGCGGCCGGCCCGCGGATTGAGCAGACACGACACCTTCTTGCCGACGAACGCATGATCGAGGCAGGCCTGATTGCAGGCGATGCAGGTGTTGATCTCGTCGGCGTGGCCGTCGCGGGCCTTGTTGGGCAGGTCCGGGTCGGCCAACAAGGGCCGGGCCATCGAGATGGCGTCGACACGGCCGCGTTCGAGGATCTCCTCGGCCACCTCGGGGGTGTTGATGCGGTTGCTGGCGATCAACGGGATGCTGACCTCGTCACGGAGCCGCTCGGTGAACTTCACGAACGCCGCGCGGGGAACCGAGGTGACGATGGTGGGAACCTGCGCCTCGTGCCAGCCGATGTCGGTGTTGATCGCGTCGACACCGCACTCCTCGGCTTTGCGGGCCATGTCGGCGATCTCGTCCCAGGTTTGGCCTTTGCGGATGAAGTCGGCGATGGATTGGCGCAGGATCACTGGGAAATCGCGGGGGACCTGACGGCGGATCTCCTTGATTATCTCCACGAGGAATCGTTGCCGGTTCTCGGTGCAGCCGCCCCACTTGTCGGTGCGGTCGTTGGTGTGCGGGCACAGGAACTGATTGATCAGATAGCCTTCGCCACCCATGATCTCCACGGCGTCGTAACCGGCCTGCCGGGCCCGACGGGCGGCCTGGCCGAACGAGCGGACGACGTGCCAGATGATGGGTTCGGTCATCCGCAGATGTTTGAACGGATGAATCGGTGACGGATCTTTGCCCGGTGCGACCTTGAACGGCGTGTAGCCGTAGCGCCCGGCGTGGATGAGCTGCATCGCGATACGGCCGTCGGCCCGGTGTACGGCACGGGTGATCCGGCGGTGCCGTTCGACGTCGAGACGGTTGGTGATCTTGCCAGCGAACGGCAGCAGCAGTCCTGTCCGCGAAACCCCGAATCCTCCGGTGATGATCAGGCCCACACCGCCTTTGGCGCGTTCGGCGTAGTACGCTCCGAGCTTGTCGGTGTCCCAGATGCGGTCCTCGAGCCCGGTGTGCATCGACCCCATCACGATGCGGTTGGGCAGGGTCAGACCGCCGACGGTCAGGGGCTCGAACAGTTTCGGGTAATTCGGGTTGGGAGTCGTGGGGGCTGTCATGGCTCCGCCTTTCATGAGTTTACCGATGGTGGCCGGCTGCCGGCGTTGCTCGCCGGGATCAGCCTTGGGAAAGTTCGCGTTCGAGTGCGGAGAGGACCTCGTCGCACCACTCGACCATGCTCTGCTCTACGCGGATTCCGCCGCGCAGCACCAGGTACTGGTGCAGCTTGCGTCCGGTCAGGTCCGCAGGCGCGGGGTAGTAGTCGCTTTCGAAGCCGGAGAACAGCGACAGCAGCGCCACGTGCTCGTCACGGTGCCGTTTCAGTTCCCCGATAATGGTCGCGAGGTCGCCGAATTCGGCGGCACGCAGTTTGACCCCGAGGTCGCTGCGCAGGGGGGAGACGGGAGTGGGGCTCATCGCCCATTCAGCCAATGCCTCGCGCCCCTGATCGGAGAGGGTGTACACCTTCTTGTCCGGACGCCCGTCCTGGGCGATCGCCTCGAAGGCGACCAAGCCGTCGGCGTGGAGCTTCTTGAGAGTGCGATAGATCTGCTGGTGGGTGGCCGACCAGAAGTGACCGATCGACCGGTCGAACTGCCGGCCGATCTCATATCCGGTGCCGGGGCGTTCGGCCAACGACACCATGATCGCGTGTTCTAG
The DNA here is from genome assembly GCF_025273675.1 of Gordonia pseudamarae. NCBI lineage: Bacteria > Bacillati > Actinomycetota > Actinomycetes > Mycobacteriales > Gordoniaceae > Gordonia > Gordonia pseudamarae. The sequence continues at coordinate 1,967,702 of NZ_CP045809.1, forward strand.
CGCCATACCCGCACTATACCTGTGCACCAATGCACTATGCAACAAGGAGACTATGCAACAAGTTGACTATGCAGCCAGGGGTCGATGAGACCGGGGCCAGTGGAACCGGGGGACGATTGCAACTGAGGGACTGGGGCAACTGAGGGACTGGGGCACCGACTGGTTTGTTCAGCCCGTGACCTGGTGTATCCGCCCGTCGCTCAGCTCTACGATGTCGTCGGCGATCGCCGCGACGGCGCTGTCGTGGGTGATCAGCAGCGTGGTGCGGCCGGCCGTGAGCCGATGCAGTGGTTCGAGAATGCGGCGCGTGGACACATCGTCCAGACCCGAGGTCGGTTCGTCGAGCACCAAAACGGGACCCTCGCGCAGTAGCGCCCGTGCGATGGCCAGGCGCCGGCGTTGCCCGCCCGACAGGGTCAGCCCGTCCTCTGTGAGCAGGGCGTCGTAGCCGCCGGGCAACGCCCGGATGAACCCGTCGGCGTCGGCGGCCACCGCTGCGTCGACGATCTGCGCACGGGTCGCCTCGGGTCGGCCGTAGGCGATGTTGTCGGCGATCGAGCCGGCCTTCAGGGCGGTCTGCTGGGGAAGCAGGGTGATGTGTTCGCGCAGCGACCGCGCCGTCACCTCACGGATATCGTTGCCCGACACCGTGATCGTTCCCCGGTCGGGAGAGGTGAACCGGCACAGCAGGGAGGCCAGCGTCGACTTGCCCGCGCCGCTCGGGCCGGTCAGCGCGACGATGCGTCCAGGTTTCAGCGTCAGCGACGCCCCGTCCAGGACCGGGCCGTGATCGCGGACCAGGGTGACGTTCCGGATCTCGACGGTGACACCCCGGACATCGACGTCCCGGACACCGACATCCCGGACACCGACATCCCGGACACCGAGGGGGCCGTCCCCGCGCAGCGGCCGCGCGTCGGGCAGATCGGTGTCGTCAGGGCGTTCGTCGAGGATGTCCAGGATGCGTTCGGCGCTGACCGCGGCGGCGGCCATCGACAATCTCGTGTCCGCGATCTCCTGCATCTTCGGGTACAGCAGCGCGAGATAGCCGGTCAGCGCCAGCAACTCGCCGACCGAGAGGTGTCCGGCGCGCACCTGCCAGGCACCGGTCACCGCGATGGCCAGGGTGACCACGACTTCTCCGACCCCCAGCACCGACCCGAAACCGAGTTCGATCCGCGACTGGGCCAGGCGTGCGGCCATCCAGGCCTTGCCGCGCAGGTGCAGGTCGGCGTGCTCGCGCCGCTGCTGGTTGTAGGCGACGGCCGTTTCGTGGCCGGTGAGCGCGGTGGTCACCGCGACCGCGATATCGCTGTTGGCCAGACGTTCGGCGCGCGTGGCCGAGGTCTGCCGCCGGCCGAACCAGGCCGAGGCGAACCACAGTCCGGGGATGGCGGCCAGCGCCACCAGTGCGACCTGCCAGCTCATCACGAACGCGACCACGGCGAGCCCGGCGACGTTCACCGAGGCGATGGCCAGCTGCAGGATCCCGGAGCCGAGGAGGTGTTCGACGGCGTCGAGGTCGTCGGAGTGCCGGGTGACCAGGTCACCCACCCCGTAGCGCCGATGGGTGGACACCGACAGTTGCTGGGTGTGCGCGAACAGTCTGTCGCGTAGGCGGAGCACCACCCGCTCGGACACGCCGAGCGCGGTCATCTGCCCGGCGTAGTCGGCACCCGTGGACACGGTGGTGATCGCGAGCCACACCGCGGCGAGTACCGCCACCTCGGTGAACGTGGTCGCGTCCAGGGTGCCGTTGATGATGTCGGCCAGCACGAACACCGACACCGTCTCGGCGATCGCCGAGAACAGCAGCAACACTCCCGCGCCGAGGTAGCACCTGCCCTCGCCCGCTGTGGCGGCGCGCAGCCGCCGCCACAGCGTGCGCATGGTGGGGGCCTGGCTGTTGGCGGGCTGGTCGTCGTGCATGGCTGCTTTCAAGGGAGACGCGGTGTCCGGCGTTCGGTGTGCGGACACATTTCGCGCCCGGGACCACGGTGCGGTCCCGGGCGCGAGAAATGAGGGGATTCAGTGGGCCGGTATCACTGCCAGACCCAGTCCCAGCGCCGCTGTGCCGGATTCCACCGACGCACACGGCGGCGGCGGGTAGTGTTTCCGCGCGAACGGTTCTTCGGGGGGGCACCATGATTCGGCATCGATTTCCTTTCGTCGCGCCGGCTTCGTCGCCGACACCGATGACTGTAGGAACCGAACCTGCCCGTCCCCTTGGCCGCAACTGTCAGTTGTCTGGACGCGGCGACGCACGATGTGCCCACCGGCTGCGGACGACGAAACGCCGTCGGGATCGCCGTGTGGGCGACCCCGACGGCGTCGTCGAGATCCGATCGATCAGGCCTGCAGCATCAGGATCCCGAGCGCGATCAGGGCGGGCACTTTGACCAGTTCGAGACCCACGTAGACGAAGTGGATCTTGCTGCGGTGTGAGTGGTCGCCGCCGGCGAGGATCGCATCCGAGCGTTTGGTCAGTACGGGCCGGACCCCGATGATCTGGGCGGCGAGTGCGGCCACCGCCACGGCCAGCGCCACCACGATGCCGGTGTCGGCGAACGAGCCGACGGCCAGCGTGATGATCAAAACCACCGCCCAAACCGTCTCGACACTATTGAGCGCGCGAAACACCAAGCGCCCGATGCCCAATCCGAGTGGAATCGTAATTCCCGGCGCCCGGAACTTCAGCGGGGCCTCGATGAACGAGATCGCGCACACCATGCCCAGCCACACGAAGGTGACGGCCACGGCCAGTGCCTGGGCGCCGGACATCATGCCGCCCCGACGCGAACCAGTTCGGGACCGAAGGTCTCGTAGTGGATCTGGTTCTCCGGAATGCCACGGTCGATCAGCTGTGCCCGGATCGCGCTGAGGAACTCGGCCGGACCGCACAGTAGTGCATGCGAATCATCTTGCAGATCAACCCCTTCCAGGTTCATGAAGCCGGTGCGCACCCGATCGGAGGCACCGGGGACGTGGCCCTCCTCGTACCACTGGGTCAGCTGTGCGTTCGGCAGCTGCTCGACGAGGGCGGCCAATTGTCCGCGGTGCGGCTGGCGCGCGCGGGAGCGATCGGCGTGCAGAACGGTGATGTGCCGTGAATCCTGCTGGGCGGCAAGCGCGGTGAGCACACCGATCGCCGGGGTGCAGCCGATGCCCGCCGAGGCGATCAGCAGCGGTGTTCCGTCGTCGGGGACCACCAGGTCGCCGAACGGGGTGCTCACGTGCAGGGTGTCGCCCTCGAAGACCTGCTCGTGCAGGAACCCGGACACCTCGCCGACGTTCTTGATGCTGATCTGCCAGTCCGGCCGGTCGGTGGCCCCGGTGAGTGAGTACTGGCGGATCTGGCGGGCACCGTCGGCGAGTGGAACCTGCACCGAAATATACTGTCCGGCATGGAAAGACGGCAACGGTGAGCCGTCGGTGGCGGCGATGGTCAGCGAGATGGTGTCGGGGGACTGGTACTGCCGCCCGGTGACCACCACATCACGCCACACGTCGCCGGGTGCCACGCCGGCCTGCTGGTACAGGTGGTTCTCCTCGGTGATCAGCGCGTCGGCCATCTGCCAGTACAGGGCGTCCCAGGCCTCGGCCACCTCCGGTGTCACCGCCTCGCCGAGAACATCGACGATGGCTTCGAACAGGTACTTGTGGACGATCTGGTACTGATCGCGGGTGATGCCCAGCGACGCGTGCTTGTGGGCGATGCGCTTCAGGATGAACTGCTGCCGCGCCCGGTCCGGGACCAGCTGCAGCTGGGCGTAGGCGGCGACAGAACCCGCCAGCGCCTGCGGCTGCGCGCCGGTCTTCTGGTGTGTCCGGTTGAACAGATTGTCCAGCAGATCGGGGTGTGCGCCGAACAGACGTCCGTAGAAGTTCGGCGTGATCTCGGGGATCGCGGCGCCGACCGCGGGCAGGGTGGCCTCGATGGTTGCGAGATGCGATTCGGACAGCATGGCTACTCCAATCTGTGCCGGGGGCTTTCCGGCTGTTTCGATGCCCAGGCGGTCGGCCTGGGGTGAGTCTGGGGTGAGTCTGGGGTCGGGGACTATCCGGTGCCGACGTCGGTGTCGGTGATCTTGAGGACGGAAGAGCTTGTCCAGGTGGGCTTTCCAAGACTGAGCAACGTTGCTCGGGTGGGCGGCCCGGTGAGTTCGTCGATCGTGTGCTCATCAAGCGCGTCGTAAAAGGCGGCCTGCGCCTGGGCAAGGGCCTTACGTAGCCGGCAGGCGCCCTTCAGCGGGCAGGGTTGCGGCCCTTCGCAATCGACGACCTCGCCCTCTCCTTCGAGCTTGCGGGCCAGCCAGCCCACCCGGGCGGTGCGACCCAGCTCGGTGATCGCGACACCCCCGGTACGCCCGCGCCGCGAGTGGACGATGCCGAGCTCGGCGAGCCGGCTGACGACCTTGGCCACGTGTGTGTACGGGACGGCCAACTCCGCCGCCAGATCCCGGGAGGTGAGCGCGGTGTCCGCCGGGGCGGTGACCAGACGCATCACGACCCGGAGTCCGATGTCGGTGAAGCGGGTGAGTTGCATGAACCCAGATAACTAAATTGGTATCTGGGATGTCAATTAAAAAGTGAGCCGGGTCACCGTCATTCGGGAGAAGATGAGGACAAGGTCCCTCGGTACCGGGTAGGACTGCTCAGCGCAGCAGTCGGTCACCGGCCCGCAACAGCGCACTGGGCAGCGTTCTGCCGATCAGACGCTGCGCGATCCTCGCCGCCGCGATCGCCCGCTCCAGATCGACATCCACCGCGATTCCGCTGTCGCGCAACATGTAGACGAGGTCCTCGGTGGCGATGTTGCCGCTGGCACCCGGCGCGAAAGGGCAGCCGCCCACGCCGCCGACGGATGCGTCGAGCCGGTTCACCCCGGCCAGCACCGCCGCGTAGGCGCTGGCCAGCCCGGTCCCGCGGGTGTTGTGGAAATGGCAACCCAGGGGCAACCCTCCGATCGCCGGGCGCACCCGGTCGAGTAAGGCGGTCACCCTTCCTGGCGTCGTGGTGCCGATCGTGTCGGCGACGGCGATCCGGTCGGCTCCCGACTCCACCGCCGCGTCGACGATGCGCAGCACCCGTTCGGCCGGCGTCGGACCGTCGAACGGGCAGTCCCACGCGGTGGCGATGATGACCTCCACGGTCGCGTTCGCGTCATGGGCGATCGCCGCGATCTCGGGGATCGCGGCCGTGGCGGCGGCGCTGTCGCGCCCCACATTGGCACGGCTGTGCGCATCGGCGGCCGACACCACGTACTCGATCGAGTTCAGGCCCGCGTCCAGAGCCCTGCGTGCCCCGTTGGGGCTGGCCACCAGGGCAGAAAAGGCGATGTCGGGAAAGCGCGCGAGCTCGGCGGCGAAATCCGGCGCGTCGGCGAGCGCGGGCACCTTGCTCGGCGAGACGAAGGCGGTCGCCTCGACCTCGGTGACACCCGTGGCCGCGATGGCCTCCAGGAGTTCGACCTTCGCCTCGGTGGGGATCGGTTCCTCGATCTGCAGGCCGTCGCGCAGCGCGACCTCCCGTAATGTCACATGCGTCGCGGTCACAGAACCCCCTCCTCGCTCAAACGGGCCAGTTCCCGCTCGGAGTACCCGAGCAGGTCTCGGTAGACCTCGGCGTTGTCCCGGCCGAGTCGGGCGGGCCCGGCGTTGCGGACCGAGCCCGGCGATTCCGACAGCTTCGGAATGATTCCGGGTCCCTTGACATTTCGGTTCACACGTTCGTCCCAGTGATCGACGATCATCTCCCGGGCGATCAACTGGGGATCGTTGACCACCTCGGCGACGGTGTTGATCGGTCCGGCGATCACGCCCGCCGCCGACAGCGTGCCGATGAGATCGGCGGGGGAGTGCAGCGCCGCCCACGCGCCGATGATCTCGTCGAGGCGGTCCTGATTGCGCCCGCGTGCGAGATGATCGGCGTAGTCGGGGTCGTCGGCCAGTTCGGGCCGTCCCATCGCGGCGCACAATCGGCGGAACACGGTGTCCTGGTTGGCGGCGATCACGATCCAGCTGCCGTCGGCGGCCCGATAGATGTTGGACGGGGCGATGCCCTCCAGGCGGGTTCCGGACGGGCCGCGCACCACACCGCCCACGTCGTAGTCGGGAATCGTCGACTCCTGCACCGCCAGACACGCTTCGATCAATGCCGTGTCCACCACCTGGCCGCGGCCGGTGACGGTGCGGCGGTACAACGCGGCGAGTGCGCCCTGTGCGGCGAACATGCCGGCCAGCGAGTCGCCGAGGGAGATCGCCAGACGTGGCGGCGGGGCATCGGGAAAGCCGTTCATGTGCCGAAGTCCGCTCGCGGCCTCGGCGACGGAGGCATAGCCGGGTTTGTGGGCGTCGGGGCCGGTCTGCCCGTAACCCGAGATCCGGACCAGGATCAGGCCCGGATTCGTCTCGGACAGCACGTCATAGCCGAGATCCCACTTCTCGAGAGTGCCCGGACGGAAATTCTCCACCACGATGTCGGATCGGCCGACCAGGTCGAGGAAGATCCGGCGGCCCCCCGGCTTGCGGAGATCGAGGGTGATCGACCTCTTGTTGCGTGCGTGCACCGTCCACAGAAATCGGTGACCGTCGAGTTCGGCCTGCCCCCACGTCCGGATGGGATCGGGCCGACCGGGCGGTTCGATCTTGATGACATCGGCGCCCATGTCGCCGAGCAGGCGCCCGGCGAACGGCCCGGAGATCAAGGTGCCGATCTCGATCACGCGAATGCCGTCGAGTGCTCCGGTGGTCACTGTGTGCTCCGTCCGTGAGATTGTGCGAATCCGTGGGATTGCGCAGGGATCCTGCCCGAGCGCCACAACCGCGGACGCTACAACCTCGAACGCTACAACACAGGCCTCCTCTGGCGTTCCGCGCGCGCGACCTGGCTTTGGCTGCAACACTATTGCGATGACGATGCAGGGCGGGTTCTTCGGCTGGACAAGGGTCGACCAGGGTACGGTCATCGCGCCCGACCAACGATTGAGCTGGCCGCGCACGGTGGGCATCGGCCTACAGCACATCGTGGCGATGTTCGGCGCCACCTTCCTGGTGCCGGTGCTGACCGGGTTCTCGCCCGCCACGACGCTCTTCTTCAGCGGTATCGGCACACTGCTGTTCCTGATCATCACCCGCAACCGGATGCCGAGCTACCTGGGATCGAGTTTCGCGATCATCGCCCCGGTGCTGGCCGCGAGCGCGGCGGAGGGGCCGTCGGCGGCGCTCGGCGGCCTGGTCGTGTCGGGTGCCTTGCTCGCGATCATCGGTGTGATCGCGCATGTCGCGGGCATCGGCTGGATCGAGGCGCTGATGCCCCCGATCGTGACCGGCGCGATCGTCGCGCTGATCGGGTTCAACCTGGCGCCCGCGGCCAAGAGCAACTACGAGCAGGGTGCGGTGACGGCGACGATCGTCCTGGTGCTGCTGGTGTTGTCGGTGGTGCTGTTCAGAGGACTGCTCGGCCGGCTGGCGATCTTCCTGAGCGTGGTGATCGGATATCTGATCGCGTGGTGGCGCGACGAGATCGACACCAGCGCCATCGGCGACGCCTCGTGGGTAGGGCTGCCCGACTTTCAGGGGCCGAGCTTTCATCTGTCGGTGCTGCCGATGTTCCTGCCGGTGGTGCTGGTGCTGGTCGTCGAGAACATCGGTCACGTCAAGTCGCTGACGGCGATGACCGGCATCAACTACGACCGCAGCGTCGGCCGGGCATTGTTCGCCGACGGTGTGTCCACGATGCTGGCGGGCAGCGGCGGTGGTTCGGCCACCACCACCTACGCCGAGAACATCGGGGTCATGGCCGCCACCAAGGTGTACTCGACCGCCGCGTACTGGGTGGCCGGAATCGGCGCGATCCTGCTGGGCCTCTCACCCAAGATCGGCGCGACGATCGCCGCGATCCCGCCCGGGGTGCTCGGCGGCGTCACCACCGCGCTGTACGGCCTCGTCGGCATCCTCGGCATTCATATCTGGGTGAGCAACAAGGTGGACTTCTCCCAGCCGATCAACCAGTTCACCGCCGCCATCGCCCTGATCATCGGCATCGCCGACTACTCCTGGAAGATAGGCGATCTGCAGTTCGGCGGCATCGCGCTCGGCGCCATCGCGGCTCTGGCGATCTATCACTCGATGCGGTTCATCGGCGGTCTGCGTGGCACCGTGGAACCGGACGGACGGTCGGAGGCGGCGCACTGACATCGGGACGGCGCCGCGGGCGGTCGATCGGCGTGCGGCGCGCGGGCCTGATGTTCGCCGTACATGCATTGCCCAAGGTGGGGCGGATAAGTAGCGTCTCAAAGCATGTCGCTCGGTGAGCCGCACCTGTCGTCGACGGTGCCCGGAGAACGAACTCGAACCGACCGCGTCTTTGCGTGGTTGCTGACCGCGATCGTCGCGCTGACGGCGCTGAAAGCGAGCCGCGGACTGTCGATCTCGATGTGGGGCGATGAGGCCATCACGGCGAGCACCGTCTCGCGTGGCTTCTCGGACACCGTTGATGTGCTGCACGAGGCCGACGGCGGATTCGCCGGATATTCACTGCTGATGAATCTCTGGGTGTGGCTCGGCGAGCCGACGGAGGTGTGGCTGCGGCTGCCGTCGTTCGTGGCGGTGGTGGCCACGATCACGCTGGCGGCGATTCTGGCCCGCCGGATCGCCGGAGCCGTGTCGGGTCTTGTCGCCGCGGTCGTGCTCGCCCTGCACCCGGATCTGGTGGGGGTGTACGCGATCGAGGGACGGCCCTACGCGCTCGCGGTCCTGGCGGTCACCGGCGTCGCGGTGATCGTGCACGGTGCGAGCCTCACCGGGTTGACCGCCCGCCGGATCATCGCCGCCGGTCTGCTTGTCGCGGTCGCGGTGAGCCTGCACACCCTCACGGTCCTGGCCTTTGCCGCGATGCTGCCCTGGCTGCTCGGCGCTGTCCGGGCCACGACGTGGACGCGGGCCCGGACGGCGATCGCGGCGGTGGTGCTCGCCGTCGACGCCGGGGTGATCGTGGTGATGCTGATTCTGGCGGTGAGATTCAGCTATCTGCAGAGCTGGTTGACCAATCTCGCGCCACGGGACTGGCCGGACTTCCTGACCACCGTCGCCTCGTTGCCCGCTCTGCTGTGCGTGCTGGGCGGGGCGATCGCGATGGCGGTGTCTCGCCGATCACCGCAGGTCCCCGACATATCCCGTGCCGACGTGTGTGCCCTGATCACGTGGGCGATCGGTCCGACCGTGGTGCTGCTGGTCGGTGGATGGCTATACCGGCCGATGCTGCTCCCGCGCTATGTCCTGTCCTCGGCGGTGGCCTGGGCGGTGCTCGCCGGTATCGCGGTGTCGATCGCCTGGCAACTGGCCGCCCGGCGTTCGTGGGGGCGGGCGGCGGTGCTCGCCGCGGCGGTGCCGGTGATCGCGGTGGTGCTGCTGACTCCCGGTGCCCTGGCCCATGTGGACAAGCCGGAGCAGCCTCGTGAGGCCGCCGAGTGGATCGCCGGGCGGCACGAGTCCGGCGACGGGCTGCTCTATGCGCCGACGTGGAACGAACCGGCCCTGCGCTGGTATTTGACCGAATCGCCCGATGCCGTCCTCGGCGATGACGCGCCGGTCGACATCGCGGCGGGGGAGGCGACCGCGCGGGAGTCCGGGGCCTACTGGACCCCCTCCCGGCCCGAACTCGTACGGGCGGTGGAGACCTCGTCGGTCGGGTCGGTGTTCGAGCAGATCACCGAAGGATACGACCGGATCTGGCTCGTCTCGGTGCCGGGCGCCGACGGCAGGTGGCGGCCCGTCCCCGAAGTCGGTACCCCGTTGAGCGAGGAGCTCACCGAGCGCTGGACCGAGACCGCCGAAAGCCGGGACTTCGGGATGTCCCGGGTGACGCTCTACACGCGTCCCACGGCCTGACCGCGTCAGCGGTTCCGTCGGCCAAGGGCTGCCAGTCTTACAAGAAGTGTCATTCTTGTAACCGTGGCGTCGAAAGACGCCCGGGCGGAGGTCGGCAGGGATGTCATGGTGCCCCCAGCAGGACTCGAACCTGCGACCTAGAGATTAGAAGGCTCTTGCTCTATCCAGCTGAGCTATGGAGGCGGGTGTGCAGCATCACGTGCGACGTGGGCTGACAACCTGACCGAGTATAGCCGGACTTAGAGTGGTCGCATGAACCGTGCGTCGTCGACTGCCCCGACCGCGCCCGGCCGGGATGAGATGCGCGATGAGCGCGGAGTCGTGGCCGGGGTGTGCTGGCTGATCGGGTGGGTCACCGCGATCATCGCGGTTGTGGTCACCTCGGCGAGTGCGGCCTCGGCGATCAAGCTCGCGGGCGTTCCCGACCCCGGGTGGATCACCACCTACGGACTGCCTGTGGTGACCGGTGTCGGCCAGCTCAGTGCTGCGGTAGCGCTCGGAACGGCGGTGTTCGCGGCGTTCTTCGTGCCCGCCCAGGCTGACGGGATCTTCGATATCGGCGGCTACCGGGCGATGCGGATCAGTGCGGTGGCCTCCCTGATCTGGGGTGTGTGCGGCCTGCTCGGGGTGCCGCTGGCCATCTCCGATGTGAGCGGCGAGAGCTTCGCCGAAGCGATCACACCCGCCAACCTCACCAATGCCTACGGGCAGGTGGCCGGTGCGCAGACCTGGCTGTGGACGGCGATCTTCGCCCTGCTGGCCGCAGTGCTGGCCCGCGTCGTGTGGCGGTGGGGCTGGTCGATCGGTGTCATCGTGCTGGTGACACTGAGCCTGATGCCGTCGGCGCTGGCCGGGCACTCCTCGTCCGGTGGCGACCACGACCTGGCCACCAACAGCCTCATCCTGCACATCGTCGGGGCGGCGGTGTGGATGGGCGGCCTCTTCGCGGTCGTGGCCTACGCACTTGCGCACGGCCGCTGGCGGGTCCTGGCCGTGCGCAGGTTCTCCCGCGTCGCGTTCTGGTGCATCCTCGTCGTCGGCGCCAGCGGTGTGATCAACGCGCTGACCCGCGCACCGATCGGCGACCTGCTCGACACCACCTACGGCCGGCTGATCCTGTGGAAGGTTGCCGCATTCCTCGTCCTCGGCGGCCTCGGCGCCTGGCATCGGCGCAGGACCATCGCCGCACTCGAGGCAACCGCGGACGACGCCGCCGACCCGGCCGGTACGGGCCGGTCGTGGCGCACGTCGTTGTTCGTGCGGTTCGGGATCGTCGAGCTCATCGTGTTCGCCGCGACGTTCGGCCTGGCGGCGGGTCTGTCGCGCACCCCGCCGCCGCCCGTCGACACGGCGTCGATCAGCCCGGTGGAATTGAAGATCGGCTACCTGATCACCGAACCGCCCACCTTCGCCCGCATCATGTTCGACTGGCGTTTCGACCTGATCTTCGGCACGCTCGCCATTGTCCTGGCCGTGGTGTACCTGCGTGGTGTGGTGCGATTGCGCCGCCGCGGTGACCAGTGGCCGATCGGCCGCACCGTCGCCTGGATCCTTGGGTGCGCACTGCTGCTGTTCGCGACGTCGTCCGGGCTGGGCCGCTACTCGCCGGCGATGTTCAGCATCCACATGATCTCGCACATGATGATGTCGATGATGGTGCCGGTGCTGCTGGTTCTCGGCGGACCGGTCACCCTGGCGTTGCGGGCGCTCGCACCCGCGGGCAAGGGCAACCCGGCCGGCCCGCGGGAATGGATCCTGGCCGGTATCCACAGCCCCTGGGGCCGGATCGTCACCCATCCGGGGGTGGCCGCGGTGATCTTCGTCGGCAGCTTCTATGTCCTGTACCTCGGCGGGCTGTTCGAGACGGTCATCGACTATCACGCGGCGCACCTGGCCATGAATCTGCATTTCCTGGTGAGCGGCTATGTCTTTTACTGGCTCACCATCGGTATCGACCCCGCGCCTCGCCAGGTCAGTCCGGTCGCCAAACTCGGCATCGTCTGGGGTTCGTTGCCGTTCCACGCGTTCTTCGGGGTCGCGTTGATGATGACGGGGTCGGTGATCGCCGAGCAGTACTATCGCAGCCTGATGTTGCCGTGGCGCTACGACCTGTTCGACGACCAGCGCATCGGCGGCGGCATCGCCTGGGCGGCCGGCGAGATTCCGCTGGTGGTGATCATGCTGGCGTTGCTGGTGCAGTGGCAGCGTAGCGACGAACGCGCCGCCCGTCGCTACGACCGGCAGGCCGACCGCGATCACGACGCGGACCTCGAAGGCTACAACGAGATGCTCAAGTCCCTGAACGACGGCCCCCGGTAGGGCTGACACTATGCCCACCGCGAGTTCACCGGCCACCGCGGGCAGTCCGATGCGCCGGGCCGACCGGCCGAAGGCGATCGAATTCGGGAGTGACCTCGAAGGTTGTCCGAATTGTCGTTAATGCCTGATGATTTGGGTTAGGCGAACCGACGCGACAGGTGGGATCGATACCGGCCACCGGTCGCACCGTAGACTTAACCGGGGCCGACAATGCGACCAGGCGTCGGCTCCCGATCCCGGACAGCGTCCGGCCGTGGGCCGCTCAGGTTCGCCCGGGGATCGGTGCCGGCGGTGCGATTGAGCCGCGGCGTGACGACGAACAACAGGGAATAGGCAGGTCAGAGGACTACCGTGGCCGAGAAGTTCATTTACACCATGAAGCGGGTGCGTAAGGCGCACGGTGACAAGGTCATCCTCGATGACGTCACCATGTCGTTCTACCCGGGCGCCAAGATCGGCGTCGTCGGCCCGAACGGCGCCGGCAAGTCGTCGATCCTCAAGATCATGGCAGGCATCGACCAGCCGTCCAACGGCGAGGCGTTTCTCGATCCCGAGTCCACCGTCGGCATTCTCCTGCAGGAACCGCCCCTCAACGAGGAGAAGACGGTCAAGGGGAACGTCGAGGAGGGGATGGGTGAGATCAAGGTCAAGCTCGACCGTTTCAACGAGGTCGCCGAGCTGATGGCCACCGACTACTCCGACGAACTCATGGAGGAGATGGGCAAACTCCAGGAAGAGCTCGACAACGCCGACGCCTGGGATCTCGACTCCCAGCTCGAACAGGCGATGGACGCGCTGCGCTGCCCGCCCGCCGACTCGCCCGTCACCCACCTGTCCGGTGGTGAACGGCGCCGCGTCGCGCTGTGCAAACTCCTGCTGAGCAAGCCCGACCTGCTGCTGCTCGACGAGCCGACCAACCACCTCGACGCCGAGAGCGTGCTGTGGCTCGAGCAGTTCCTCGCGAGCTATCCGGGGGCTGTGCTGGCCGTGACCCACGACCGGTACTTCCTCGACCACGTCGCGGAATGGATCTGTGAGGTCGACCGCGGCAAGTTGATCCCGTACGAGGGCAACTACTCCACGTATCTGGAGAAGAAGGCCGAGCGCCTGGAGGTGCAGGGCAAGAAGGACCAGAAGCTGCAGAAGCGGCTCAAGGAAGAACTGGCCTGGGTACGTTCGGGGGCCAAGGCCCGCCAGACCAAGAACAAGGCCCGTCTGCAGCGCTACGAGGAGATGGCGGCCGAGGCGGAGAAGACGCGCAAGCTCGACTTCGAGGAGATTCAGATCCCCACCCCGCCGCGCCTGGGTGATGTGGTGGTGGAGGTGGGTCACCTCGACAAGGGCTTCGACGGCCGCATTCTGATCAAGGATCTGTCGTTCACGTTGCCGCGCAACGGTATCGTCGGTGTCATCGGCCCCAACGGTGTTGGTAAGACCACGCTGTTCAAGACCATCGTCGGCCTGGAGGAGCCCGATTCGGGCACCGTCAAGGTGGGCGAGACGGTCAAGCTGAGCTACGTCGACCAGACCCGCGCCAACATCGACCCCAAGAAGACGGTGTGGGAGGTGGTCTCCGACGGCCTCGACTACATCGAGGTCGGTCAGAACGAAATGCCTTCGCGCGCTTACGTCAGCGCATTCGGATTCAAGGGACCCGACCAGCAGAAGCGGTCGGAGGTGCTCTCCGGTGGTGAGCGCAACCGGCTGAACCTGGCACTGACGCTCAAAGAGGGCGGCAACCTGATCCTGCTTGACGAGCCGACCAACGACCTCGACGTGGAAACCCTCGGTTCGCTGGAGAACGCGCTGGAGTCGTTCCCCGGCTGTGCCGTGGTGATCTCCCACGACCGGTGGTTCCTGGACCGGACCTGTACCCATATCCTCGCCTGGGAGGGCAATGTGGAAGAGGGGCAATGGTTCTGGTTCGAGGGCAACTTCGAGGCCTATGAGACCAACAAGGTCGACCGGCTCGGTGCCGACGCGGCCCGCCCGCATCGGGTGACCCATCGCAAACTGACCCGCGACTGATCATCAGCCGTCTGTTGAGGCCGTGCCCGCCGAGCGGGCACGGCCTCAACAGTTTCGGCGGTGTTCACGGTCTCGACGCCCGCGCCCGGTGCGGGGCGTTAGCATCGGAAATCGGAGAGCGGACCGGGAGACGCCCGGTCCCGACTTCCCACCGGTGAGGGTGATATCCGTGCCGCAGCTGACGGTGAACGTCGATCAGGTCGCACCGAGGTACCTCGGTGTTCGGGCCGCAGATCAGGCGGAGGGAGGCTCGGCGGCCGATCCGGCCGCACTCGACCGGGTGCACAGGCACCTCGAGGTCGCCGCCCGCAGACAGCCCGGCGAGACCACCGTGGCGGTGGCCGCATCGGCGGCCGGCGGCGTGGAGATCATCGTCGTCGCAGACGACATGCCTCTGCTGGTGGAGGCGGTCCTGGCCACCGTCGAGGCGCACGCGCTGACCGTCGACGGTATCGACCACCCGGTACTGCCCGTCGTGCGCCGGGCCGATGGTGTGCTGGTCGCGGTCGAGGAGTCGGGTTCGGCGACAGCCGAGTCATGGATCCATGTGCGCGCGTCGGCGGCCAAGGCCGGCATCGACACGTCAGCCTTCGGCGACGATCTGGCCACCGTGATCGACCGGGTCGCCGACGTCCAGCGAGACTTCGGGCCGATGCGGACGGCGTTGCACGAATGCGCGCGTGCCTGTGAGAAGGCGCCGGGCGACACCCACGAGCGGGCCGGGTACGTCGAACTGCTCGACTGGTTCGCGAGTTCTCGATTCACCCTCCTTGGCCACGAATTCGTTTCCACAACAGGTGAACCGACATCCGGCGGGGTCGGGGACCTGGGTATCCGGCGTGCCGATGCGATCGCCGCACTGGCGTGCGCGCCGGTGCGGCAGTGGCCCGTGGTGTCGCGGGTGTACCTGCGCACGGGTATCCAGCGATCGGCCTTTCCGGTGCTGCTCCAGGTTCCGGAATTCGGCGCCGACGGCGAACTCACCGGCGAGCACCGCTTCCTGGGGGACTTCACCACCTGGGGCAGGCACCAGTCGATCCTCGACATCCCGGTGATCGGGCCCAAGGTGACCGATGTGCTGCTTCACGCGGGTGTCGACGCCGATTCGTTTGCGGGACAGTCGATTATCGAACTGTTACAGAACTATCCGCTGGTGGAGCTGTTCTGCCTCAGTGCCGAGGACCTGGCGCTGCGCAGTCGGGAGATGCTCGACGCCGTCGATTCGCGATCCCTGCGATGGTTCGTGCGGGCCACACCGGGCGCGCAGACCGCCTCGGCGTTGGTGTACCTGCCCCGGGACCGGTACACCACGGCAGTACGGCTGAGTGTGCAGCACGAGATCGCCAGCAGTCTGCATGCCACCGACCTGGAGTACACCGCCCGGGTCAGCGAACTGCCGCTGGCGTTGCTGCAACTGCTGGTACGCGTCGATGACACCGAGATCGCGGCACTGGGTTCGCTCGAACCGGGGTCGGCCTCGCACACGCGGATCCAGCAGGCGCTCGCCGACCTGATCCGCGGATGGGACGACCGGGTCCGGGCGCTCGTTCCGGGTGCGGTCGCCGAACTGGCGGCGTTGCCTTCGACGACCCTCGCCGGGGAGGACGGCGCCGAGACCGTGCTGCGGATGGTCCCGACGCTCACCGAGGACTACAAGGAGAGCCGTTCACCCGAGGATGCCGTGGTCGATCTCGCCCACGTCGTCGGCCTGTCACCCGGCGGCATGACCGTCACGCTGCGCGAACACGCCGACTCCGCGCGATGGACGTTCACGCTGTACCTGTGTGGGGAATCGGTCACGCTCACCGATGTGCTCCCGGTGTTGCAGAGCCTTGGTGTCGCGGTCCTCGACGAGCATCCCTACGAGCTGGACCGGGCCGACGGCGTGCCCTGCTGGGCCTACGAATTCGGCGTCACCCTTGCTCCGGGCATCACCAGCGACCCGGACGGCGCCGGCGACCTGGCCACGCGGTTCACCGCCGCCTTCGGAGCACTCTGGCGTGGGGAGGCCGAGGTCGATGCCTTCAACGCGCTGATCGTGCGGTGCGGCCTGGACTGGCGGGCCGTGGCCATCCTGCGGGCCTGCTATCGCTATCTCCGGCAGATCGGTTTCGGCTACAGCACGGGACATTCGGCGACGGTGCTCGGCGATGAGCGGGAGGTGACGCTGGGTCTGGTGGCGGTGTTCGGTGCGTCGTTCGATCCCGACGCCGCCGACGAGGACAGCCGTGCGGCCGCGGTCGCCGACCTGCGCCGCGACATCGGTGCGGTGATCGGACTCGACGCCGACCGCATCGTCTCGGCGTTCGCCGCAGTCGTTCTGGCCGTGGTCCGCACCAACGTCTACGTCACCGACCGGCAGGTGCCGGGCGCGGTGATGTCGTTCAAACTCGACACCCGGGACATCGCACAGGCACCGCAGCCGCGCCCACTGCACGAGATCTTCGTGTACTCGCCGCGGGTGGAGGGCGTGCATCTGCGTTTCGGTGACGTGGCACGAGGCGGTCTGCGCTGGTCCGATCGCCGCGAGGACTTCCGAACCGAGATCCTGGGTCTGGTGAAGGCACAGGCGGTGAAGAACGCGGTGATCGTGCCGCTGGGCGCCAAGGGTGGTTTTGTGCTCAAGCGGGCGCCGGTGGCCACCGGCGACGCCGCTGCCGACCGCGACGCGCTGCGGGCCGAAGGCGTCGAATGCTATCGCCAGTTCATCTCGGGGCTGCTCGATGTCACCGACAACATCGACACCGCGACCGGTGCGGTGGTGCCGGCCCGGTCGGTGGTGCGTCGTGACGGCGACGACACCTACCTGGTGGTCGCCGCAGACAAGGGCACCGCCACGTTCTCCGACATCGCCAACGGCGTTGCCGCACAATACGGATTCTGGCTCGGTGATGCCTTCGCCTCGGGCGGTTCGGCCGGCTACGACCACAAGGCGATGGGCATCACCGCCCGCGGTGCATGGGAATCGGTCAAACGGCATTTTCGGGAGATCGGGATCGACACCCAGACACAGGATTTCACCGTCGTCGGAGTGGGCGACATGAGCGGCGACGTGTTCGGTAACGGCATGCTGCTGTCCGGGCACATCAGGCTGGTGGCGGCCTTCGATCATCGGCACATCTTCGTCGATCCGAATCCGGATGCGGCGCAATCATTCACCGAACGCAAGCGGCTGTTCGATCTGCCGAGGTCATCGTGGGCCGACTACGATCCGGCGTTGATCGGTGAGGGCGGTGGGGTGTGGCCGCGCGACCAGAAGGCCATCCCGGTGAGCACGCAGATGGCCCGGGCGCTGGGCATCGAGGAGAGCACCGGCGTGCTGTCGCCTCCCGAACTGATCAGGGCGATCCTGCTCGCACCGGTGGACCTGCTGTGGAACGGCGGTATCGGTACCTACATCAAGGCCTCCACCGAATCGAACCCGGACGTCGGTGACAAGGCCAACGACGCCATCCGGGTGGACGGGAATCAGGTGCGCGCCACCGTCATCGGTGAGGGCGGCAACCTGGGCGTGACCGAACACGGACGGATCGAGTTCGATCTGGCCGGTGGCCGCATCAACACCGACGCGATGGACAATTCGGCGGGTGTGGACTGTTCCGACCACGAGGTGAACATCAAGGTGCTGCTCGACACCGCCGTCACCGCCGGCACATTGCCCGCCGCGCAGCGAAACCCACTGCTCAGTTCGATGACCGACGAGGTCGCCCGCCTGGTGTTGGCCGACAATATCGCGCAGAACGCCGAACTCGGCTTCTCCCGCAGCGATGCACCCGGCTGGGCCGAGGTGCACGCCCGGTTGTTGGGCTCGCTCGCCGAGCGTGGCGTCGACCTGCGGCTGGAGGCCCTGCCGACGCCGACCGAACTGCGCAAGCGGGTACACGGCGAGACGGGCCGCGCGTTGACCTCGCCGGAGCTGGCCGCCCTGATGGCGCACGTGAAACTGCTCGCCAAGGCCGACCTCCTCGCCGGGGACCTCATCGACAACGACGTCTTCGACGGGCGTCTGGCGCAATACTTCCCCGAGGTGCTGCGCGGTCCGTACGCCGAGGAGCTGCGCACCCACCGGCTGCGCCGGGAGATCGTGGCCACCACCCTCGTCAACGAGGTGGTGGCGCGGGTCGGGATCACCCATCTGTTCCGGCTGGCCGAGGGGTCGGCGGTGGGTTCGGAAGACGGCGTGCGGGCGTTCGTCGTGGTCAACGAGGTGTTCGGCATGGGCGAGGTGTTCGACCGCATCGCCGCCGCCCCCGTCGACGTGCGCACCGTGGACGAGATGCTGAATTACGCGCGCAGGCTGGTGTTCCGGGCATCGCGATGGCTGCTGGCCGGCCGTCCGCAACCACTCGCGGTGGCCGCCGAGATCACGCGCTACTCGGGTCAGGTCGCCCGGCTCACCCCGTTGCTGCCCGGCTGGTTCGGCGAAAGCTCGGCGCGCGACGTCGATGACCGCACGGCCTCCTACCGGGCCGCCGGAGTGCCCGCCGACATCGCACATGACGCGGCGATCAGCCTGCACCGCTTCTGCCTGCTCGACATCATCGACGCCGCCGAGATATCGGACACCGATTCGGCGGAGGTCGGTGCGCTCTACTTCGCGGTGATGGAGCACTTCGGCGTCGAGGGGCTGCTCACCGCGGTCAGTGTCCTCGACCACGGTGACCGTTGGCATGCGCTGGCGCGTCTGGCACTGCGCGACGACATGCACGCGACCCTGCGCGCGGTCACGCTTCAGGTTCTGACGCTCGGCGAGCCGGGGGAGTCCCCGGCGGACATGATCGCCGAATGGGAGCAGTCCCAGTCCTCGCGGCTGGCGCGGGTGCGCTCGATGCTCGCCGAGATCGAGGAGTCCGGAACACTCGACCTGGCGACCCTGTCGGTGGCCACCCGCCAGCTGCGCAGCCTGCTGCGCTGAGGAGCCGTCGCGGATGTGCCGGGCCCGGCACGTAGGGTGGCATAGGTGGTGTGCGGTGCCGGTCACCGACACCCGCAGGCGATGATCGTGAGGAGAGGACCACACGTGCAGGTTGTGGAAGATGAGGGCACCAGGACCGAGCGCGGATATCTGGTGAAGGTACCGGTGCGCTGGTCGGACATGGACGTGTATCAGCACATCAATCATGCCCGGATGGTCACCCTCCTCGAGGAGGCCCGTATTCCGTGGCTGTTCTACGACAACAGGCCCACCGTCACCCTGCGGTCGGGATGTGTGGTCGCGGACCTGCACGTCAAGTACCAGCTGCAACTGCGGCACGACGAGGGTCCGCTGGAGGTGACCATGTTCACCGAACGAGTCCGGGCCGTCGACTTCACCGTCGGATATGAGGTGCGTCCCAAGGGCGGTGCGCCCGAATCGAAACCGGCGATCATCGCCTCCACCCAACTCGTCGCCTTCGACGTCGACACCCAGCGCCTACGGCGGCTGACGCCGGAGGAGAAGGCGTATCTGCACGAGTTCTCCCGGTGAACGGTCCGACACCAGAACGGTGGGTTCGCGCGGCGAGTGAATCGGACCGGACCGATGCGCTCGCCTTCATCGCGCGCGCGGCCCGGATGAGCGATGCGGCCGTGATCAGGCTGCACGGTCGGCCGGACGGCCGACTCGGGCTGTGGACCCACACCGGTTTCGACGTGCTGGCCACCCGGTCCATCGTCGGCGGGTCGGCGCCCGCCGACATCGTCTGCGATGCCGAACAGCTCCGCGCCGTGCTGGCCACGGCGCAACCGGGTACGCTTGCCGACCCCGGATTCACCTTCGGCGGTGCCTGGCAGGGGGCGCTGCCGGCGGCGACAGGCTATACGCACGTCGACGATGTGCCCGCCCGGTCGGTGGTCGAGCTCGCCCGCAGCGGGGCCAGGCTCGCCCGCACCGAGGGCAGCGCACACGGACCGGCGACCGGTTTGCTCGACCAGGGGGTGCTGGAGGTCTCCGCCGGAGCGGGCGAACCGGCGGTCACCATCATCCTGCGGTCGGTGTTCGCGCTGACCGCCATGGGATTTGTCCGCGACGCCGACGGACACGAGGTCACCGACACCTCGGACCTGAACAGGATCGCCGAGGACGAGCCCATCCGGGTCCGGGCGTCGACGGCGTGGATCCGGATCGACGCCCGGTTCGGGTCGGTCTATCAGCGGCGCACCCGTGATCTGAGCGTCACCGCGCTGTAGCGGTGTCGGCGGCCGCGGGAGCCGCCGTCTCGACGAGCCAGGCCGCCGAATTCGCGGGCAGCAGACCATCGGTGAGCGGATAGCTCGACAGCAGCAGCTCGCCCGGCGGCAACTCCACCGGCTCGGCCGTGGTGTTGAGCGCGCAGATCAGATGCCCCTCCGATCGGCGGAACGCCAGGCAGCCGTCCGGTGCGCCGTACCACTCGACCGTGGCGCCGTCGAATTCCTTTCGGGAATAACGTAATTCGATGGCACGCCGGTACAGTGACAGCGTCGAGCCCACGTCTTCGAGCTGAGCCTCGACCGTGAACGGCGCCCACGACAACGGCATCGGCAGCCAGGTGTCGGCGGTCGTGCTGAATCCGTACGGAGGCTCCGAGCCCTCCCACGGCAGCGGCACCCGGCAATTGTCACGGCCGCGTTCGGTGTGACCGGACCGCTCCCACACCGGATCCTGCAGCGACTCGTCGGGAAGGTCGGCGTTCGGCAGGCCGAGTTCGGCGCCGTTGTAGATGAAGATGGAGCCGGGCAGGGCCAGCTCGACCAGGGCCATCGCCCGTGCCCGCAGGATCCCGTCGGCGAGCGCGATCTCGGGGTCGACGCCGTCGGTGATCTCCGGTGCGTACCGGCTCACCTCCCGGTCGACGTCATGGTTGGACAACGTCCACGTGGGGGTGCCGTCGACGCTGAGCACAGCGTCGATCGAGTTCTCGATCGCCGACCGGATCGATTGCGAGTCGAAGTCCGCCTTGGCGAGCCGGAAGTTGAAACCCAGATGCAGCTCGTCCGGGCGCAGATACTCGGCGAAGCGCTCGTTGTCCTCCACCCAGATCTCACCCACATTGGCCGCGCCCGGATAGTCGTCCATCACCGTGCGGATCTTGCGGTGGATGTCGTGCACCGCATAGTTGTTGAAGCGGGGATCGTCGTCGTTGTTCTCCAGCAACCGTGTGGCATCCAGATCCATGTCGGGCAGATCCTCGGGCTTTGCCATGCCGTGCGCCACGTCGATGCGGAAGCCGTCGACGCCGCGATCGAGCCAGAACCGCAGTGTCTTCTCCAGATCCTCGAAGACCTCCGGATTTTCCCAATTCAGGTCGGGTTGCTCCGGCGCGAAGATGTGCATGTACCACTGGCCGGGCGAGCCGTCGGCCTCGGTGACCCGGTGCCAGGCGGGGCCGCCGAACACGCTCTGCCAGTTGTTGGGAGGTTCGTCGCCGCCCTCGCCCCGTCCGTCGCGGAAGATGTAGCGGCCTCGCTCGGGGCTGCCCGGTCCGGCCGCCAGCGCTGCCCGGAACCATGCGTGCTGGTCACTGGTGTGATTGGGCACCAGATCCATCGTCACCCGGATGTTGCGGGCATGGGCTTCGGTGATCAGCTCGTCGAACCGCGCGATGTTCCCGAACACCGGATCGATGTCGCGGGGATCGGAGACGTCGTACCCGTGATCGGCCATCGGCGAGCGCATGATGGGGCTCAGCCAGATCGCGTCGATGCCGAGCAGTTCCAGATAGCCCAGCCGGCTGATGACACCGACGAGGTCGCCGACGCCGTCGCCGTCGGCGTCGGAGAACGAGCGCGGATAAATCTGGTAGAAGACCGCGTCGCGCCACCATGTCGTGTCGGAGGTGTCGAGCTGAGTGGCGGCAGGACGATCGGCGGCACCCTCCGGATACCCGGTGGTGTCCGGCTCCGGCGTATCGACGGCGACGGGCTTATCGACGGCGGCGGGCGCATCGACGGCGTCCGGCATCACCTCGTCGGGAGTCGGCTCGGCGGGGGCGTCAGGGGTGCTCTGGTCGCTCACGACCGTAAGTTTGCCCTAACAGTGCCGTCGGTCCTAACCACGACTCACGCCGTGTTGCGTCCGAATCGTGCGGAATGGGGCAGCTCACCCCGCTTCGGCGGGCGTTGTCCGCCCCGCTCAGATCGCCGAGTTCATCATCATCTGTGCGGCCATTTCGACGTACTCGGTCAGTGCCCGCCGGTGTGCGGCGTCCAGCGTCGAGTCGTCGATCGCCGCGATCGCGGTACGCATACAGCGCAGCCACGCGTCGCGCTCGATCGGGCCGATATGGTACGGATTGTGGCGCATCCGCAGCCGAGGATGGCCGCGCTGGTCCGAGTAGGTGCGCGGACCGCCCCAATACTGTTCGAGAAACATCCGCAACCGCCGCTCCGCGGGACCGAGGTCCTCCTCGGGATACATCGGTCGCAGGATCTCGTCGCCGGCCACCTCCTGGTAGAAGCGGGCGGCAATGCGGGCGAACGTGTCGGCACCGCCCACCGCGTCGTAGAAGGTCTGCTCTGCGGGAGCCGGTCCGGGGCTGTCGGAACTCACGCCCACCATTGTCCCGGTAGTCGGGCGAGGCAACAAACGCCGTCGGCCGATCGGTCACCCGAAAGTTCGCGCGCGACGGTCACGTGTTGTTCACGTGATCGACCAGCGCCAACGGGTGTATTACCCGTGCATCCGGTGCGCAACCGTGGTCAACTGGTCAACGGGCGAGCACAGCGACGGGAAATGTGACCGTCCGATGCTGACCCGGGAGACGGTATGACGCGAACAGCGCAACACAGCCCACGAGACGACGGTGCGCGGGCACGGATGACAGTGGTCTCCGGGACCGGCGACGGCCGTTCGGCGGCCGACGACGGGGTCCGCGCCGCACCGTACTGGGGCCGTCGCCGGGTCCTGCTGCTCAATGCCACCTTCGAACCGCTGACCGCGGTCACCATCCGGCGGGCGATCGTACTGGTGCTGCGTGATCGCGCCGATGTCGTCCACGCGGATGCCGCCGGCACCAGCGTGCATTCGGAGGGGATGGCGATCCCGGTGCCGACCGTGATCCGGCTACGTACCTACGTGCGGGTGCCGTACCGGGCGTCGGTGCCGCTGACGCGTGCCGCGCTGATGCACCGCGACCACTTCCGCTGCGGATACTGCGGTGCCAAGGCCACCACCATCGACCACATCCTGCCCCGCAGCCGGGGCGGTGGACACAGCTGGGACAACTGTGTGGCGTGCTGCGCGAACTGCAACCATCGCAAGGCCGACAAGCTGCTCAGCGAACTCGGCTGGTCGTTGCCGATCCCCCCGGCCGCCCCCAAGGGTCGGCATTGGCGGCTATTGGCAACCGTCAAGGTCATCGACCCGGACTGGGTGCAATACATCGACGCCGGCGCCGCCTGAGCGGGTGGCCCCCGGCGCCGGGGCACGGTCTACGACACTGCGTAGGGGTAAGTGCTCGCCGCGGCGTCGCGTGGTCTAGATTGATCACCTATAAGGTGCACCACACTGATCGGAAGGGTGACATGGAAGACCTGATCGTCCCAATCGGAGTGCCCATCACAATCGTTTGTGTGCTGCTGGTCGCGGCATGCGTTGTGTCGATGGCGTTCTCCGGTGGGCTCAAGTACCCCAAGGTGCAGATTTATACCCTTGACCAGAAGTGGACCCACAAGCCGCTGCTGTTCAGCGCCACCGACATCGCGCCGATGACGCTGGAGCGGCACGCGGAACCCGAGGATGTAGACGGAGGTACGGCAAGTGGCAAGTGGTGACCTGGCACACAACAACGGTGATCTGACGACCGCATCGGGCGCACTGCCGATGGGCACGGTCATCACCAGCAGCGGCCGGGTGTCGGCCGCCCGGTTCCCGGGCGATGCACCCACCACGCCGCCGTTCAGCCGGGACGATCTGGTCGCTCTCGACGACGCGCTCAAGGAGTCGAGCGAGGTCGCGCAGGTCCGTTTCTCGGTCTTCATCGGCGATCTCGGTGCCGATGCGGTGTCCGACGCCAAGGCGATCCTCGGCAAGGCTCCCGAACCGTACAACGGCGCGCTCATCGCCGTCTCGCCCAACACCAAGGATGTTGTCGTGGTGTCGGGCAAGGACGTCGCCGACCGCGTCAACGATCGCGTCGCACAGCTCGGCGTGTCCGCGGCCATCACCAGCATTCGTCAGGGAAATCTGATCGACGGACTGGTTGCCGCGTTGCATGTCATGGCCACTGCCGCGGCCGCGTCCTGACAGACGGACTGGTTGCCGCGTTGCATGTCATGGCCACTGCCGCGGCCGCGTCCTGACAGACGGACTGGTTGCCGCGTTGCATGTCATGGCCACTGCCGCGGCCGCGTCCTGACAGACGGACTGGTTGCCGCGTTGCATGTCATGGCCACTGCCGCGGCCGCGTCCTGACAGACGGACTGGTTGCCGCGTTGGCTATCGCAGTGGCGGACGCCCGCTGACGTACAAGCCACTTCGGCCGCCCATCCATCCGGATGGGCGGCCGAAGTCGTCTGGGTGAGAAGTCGTCTGGGTGAGATGCCGTCCGGGTGATGTGCGGGCTACGCCCCGGTGACCTTCGCGGCGGCGGTTGCGGCGGGCACAGCCACGAAGTCACCGGTCTGGACCGCGCCTGCCGCGGTGGTCTTGGCCGCGTCGTCGTCGCCCGGCAGATGCAGCTGGTCCTCGTCGAGCATGGTTTCCTCGTTGAACGGATCCTCACCACGCAGCACCGAGTTGACACGATCCTTGTCGACGGTGCCGGTCCAGGACCCGACCAGCAGGGTCGCGACGGCGTTGCCGGAGAAGTTGGTGACCGCGCGCGCCTCCGACATGAAGCGGTCGATTCCGACGATCAGGCCGACACCGTCGAGCATCTCCGGCCGGTGCGCCTGGAGGCCACCGGCGAGGGTGGCCAGCCCGGCGCCGCTGACACCGGCAGCACCCTTGGAGGCGATGATCATGAAAGCCAGGAGACCGATCTGTTCGCCGATCGACAGCGGATCGCCCATCGCGTCGGCGATGAACAGCGAGGCCATCGTCAGGTAGATCGCGGTGCCGTCGAGGTTGAACGAGTACCCGGTGGGAACCACCACACCGACGGTGGTCTTTTCCACGCCGATGTGTTCCATCTTGGCGATCAGTCGCGGCAGCGCCGACTCGGACGACGAGGTGGCGAAGATCAGCAGGTATTCGCGGGCCAGGTAGCGAACCAGGCGGATGATCGAGAAACCGGTGACGGTGCGCAGGAGGGCGCCGAGCACACCGAACACGAAGATGAGGCACGTCAGGTAGAAGGCGAGCATCAGCACCAGCATCTGGCCGACGGCCTTCCAGCCGGTCTGGCCGACGACGTTCGCGATGGCGCCGAACGCTCCGATCGGTGCCATCCACAGGATCATCGTCAGCACTTTGAAGACCAGCTTCTGCAGGTAGGCGATTGTGGTGAGAATCGGTTCGCCCACCTTGCCCATGCCCTGGATGGCGAAGCCCACCAGCAGGGCCACGAACAGTGCCTGCAACACGCTGCCCTCGGTGAGGGCGCTGAACATCGATGTGGGGATGATCGATTCGAGGAACTCGATGGTGCCGCCGGCCTCGTGGGCCTTCTCGGCGAGTGCGTCGCCCTGACCGGCGACCGATGCGATGTCCAGGCCGTCGCCCGGTTTGATGATGTTGCCGACGATCAGGCCGATCGCGAGCGCAAGAGTGGACATGCACAGGAAGTAGACGAACGCGAGCCCGCCGACCTTGCCGACGGTGGCCGCCTTACGCACCGATCCGATGCCGAGCACGATGGTGCAGAAGATGACCGGCACGATCATCATCTTGATGAGGTTGACGAACATGGTGCCGAGGAAGCCGATGTCCTCGCCGACACCGGGGGCCACCAGGCCGACGATCACGCCGCCGACGACGGCCGCGATCACCGCCAGGTACAGCCAATGCGTACGGTCGCGCTTCTGCACCAACCGCTCCGGTGATGGTTCCGGTGTGGATTCCCCGGACCGTGATCT
Organism: Gordonia pseudamarae; assembly: GCF_025273675.1. NCBI lineage: Bacteria > Bacillati > Actinomycetota > Actinomycetes > Mycobacteriales > Gordoniaceae > Gordonia > Gordonia pseudamarae. The sequence continues at coordinate 1,993,915 of NZ_CP045809.1, forward strand.
GAACCCCATTGTTCCCGCCTTTCTCCTGTGACTCCGTGTACTTCGAGCGCTGTTACGAGAAGAATTGTCGGATCACAACGTGAGTCCGGTCACGGTTAAGTTCATTACGTTCACCGATCCACAACGGGAGGAGGGTGCGTGCGCAGGCTGGTACCCCGGACTCTGGCCGGTCAATCGGTCGCGGCCGCGCTCGTCGTCGTGCTGCTGCTCGTGGCCGGTGCGAGCACGCTGGCGGCGTTCGACGCACGCCGGGACGCCACCGACTCCGCCCGTAGGCAGGTGACCGCGGTGGCGTCGACCCTGGCTGACATGCCCGAGACGGCGCGGGCACTCACCTCCGAGCGGCCCGGCATGGCGCTTCAGGAGATCACCGAACGGGTGCGTGAAAGCACCGGCGTCGCCTTCATCACCATTATGGGCACCGACGGCACCCGATTCACCCACACCGACCCAGACCGGATCGGAGAGAAGTACCTGGGCAATACCGCACAGGCGCTGGCCGGGCACGTGTACACCGAGAAATACACGGGAACGCTCGGTCCGTCGATCCGCACCGTCGTTCCCGTCGTCGCCGATGGACGGATCGTCGGGCTGGTGTCGGTCGGTATCACCGAGCAGACCCTTGCGCAGGGCTGGCGCTCGCAGCTGCCGCTGATCATCGCTATCGCTGTCACCGCCCTGATCGCCGCGGGTTTCGGTCTGTGGCTGGTGCGTCGGCGACTGTTGCGGGCCACCGGCGGACTTGCTCCCCGTGACCTGCGGATCATGTACGAACATCACGACGCGGTGTTGCACGCTGTGCGCGAGGGGCTGATCGTCATCCAGGACCACCGGATCGTGCTGGTCAACGACGAAGCGATCCGGCTGATCGGCGACCTGCAGCCCGACCTGGCGGTCGCCCCGGACTTTCTGCGTGAGTCCGGACCGGTCCGAGACGACGAACTCGTCGCCCACCGGGGCCGCATCCTCGTGGTCAACAGATCGCCGGTGCCGGGCCGTGCGGCATCGGCGGTGGTCACGGTGCGTGACCGGACCGAGTTGTCGGAGGCGATGGGGGAGCTCGATTCGATGACCCGGTTCGCCGAGGCGTTGCGCTCACAGGCGCACGAGTCGGCCAACCGGATGCACACCATCGTCGCGATGATCGAGATGGGCCGCGCCGGCGACGCGGCGCAGATGGCGACCACCGAACTCGAACTGTCCCAGCAGCTCATCGACACGATGACCGAGTCCGTGCACGAACCGGCGCTCGTCGCGTTGCTGCTCGGCAAGAGCGCGCAGGCCTCCGAGCGCGGGATCTCGTTCACACTCACCGAGGAATCGCAGGTCGATGATGCGGCGATGGCGGTGCTCTCGCCGCGCGACGTGGTGACCGTGGTGGGCAATCTCGTCGACAACGCACTGGATGCCGCCGACCCGGACGATCCGTGGGTGGAGGTGACGGTGACGGCCGACGATGCGGGGGTGCGGATCGTCGTCGCCGACAGCGGTCCGGGCATGGACCTGGAGACGCTGGCGGCGGCGCAGCACCGCGGGTTCTCCACCAAGGACGGTGGCGACGAACGGGGCCGCGGCCTCGGGTTGGCGCTGGTGACGCAGGTGGTTGCCGCGCACCGCGGGCAGTTGCGCGCCGAGAACACCTACGGGTCGGTGGTCAGCGTCGTGATCCCGGCCGATCCGAACGAGGCGGGGGAAGTGTGATGATTCGGGTGCTGATCGTGGAGGACGACCCGCTGATCGCGGCCGCACACCGCGACTACCTCGGCCGCATCGGTGGATTCGAGGTGGTCGATGCGGTGACAACTGCGCAGCAGGGACTGCGCACGGCAGCGGAGGCGGCCGCAGCCGGAGAACCGATCGGGCTGGTTCTGCTGGACCTCGGGCTCCCCGACGCGAGGGGTGTGGATCTGGCCGCCGCGCTGTCGGGAGTGCGTCCCGAACCCGATATCATCGCGATCACAGCACAGCGTGATCTCGCCAGTGTGCGCAGCGCTATGGCCCATGGGGTCCTGCTGTACCTGCTCAAACCGTTCACCTTCGCCGGGTTCCGGGAGAAGATCGGCCAGTACCTGCGCTACCGGGACGCTCTCGGTGCCGGCGGTGACGCGGTGAGTCAACGCGAGGTGGACGAAGCACTGGCGATCCTGCGTACCGCTGATGGCCGCGGCACCGCGCGCAAGGGTTCGGCACCGGCCACAGAGGATGCCGTCGGCCGTGCCGTCCAGGACTCCGGCGGTGGACTGACTGCATCGGAAGTTGCTGCGGCGGTAGGTAGTTCACGGGTTACGGCGTGGCGGTACCTGGAACGTCTGGCCGACGACGGCACCGTCACGCGGATCACCGAATACGGCAACACCGGCCGGCCGCAGATCCGCTACCGGTGGCGGCGCTGACGCTCCCTAGGTCCAGTCCATCGCGGCGGCCCAGTCCTGGCCCTCGGAGATCGCGGCCATCGTGTTCTGGCCGTCCAGCGCCTCACGGATGATGTCGGCATGCCCGCTGTGGTGGGCGTACTCGCGGATCTTGTTGAGCACCATCATGCGTACCGACTCCCACGTGCGTTCGGGCGCCCACGGCGCGGTCGGCTGGGGGATCAGATCGTCCAGGCTCGGCACGTCGATGATGACGGCGTCGAGGGCCTCGGTGGCGGCGTCGAACTCGGCCAGCACGGCTTCGAAGGTCTCGTCGGGGAGAAGGTCGTAGTCGTGTTCGAGTCTTGTCATGTCGAGTGTGGCGTTCTCGTCGCGTTCGGTGATCACGCTCGCGGTACCGCGAGCGCCCGAGGCGAGATGTTTGACCAGGCCGCCGAGTGTCAGCTCGCTGACCGTGGTGCGCTGCCGCGCCTGCACCTCGGTCAGGTTGCGCACGGTGACGCGGAACAGGTTGCGCTGGTCGGCGAGAACGGTCAGCAGCTCACGCTTCTCGCCGGTGACGTCGGGGACGGTGACTGCGGTGTAGAGGCCCATCGGATGCTCGTTTCGTCGGTTCGGACTCTGACCTCTCCGACGCTACGAGCCATAGCGGACACCTTCGGTCCGTGTTCGTCGATCGATCCGGGTGGCCGAGGACGGATGTCCTTCGGCCACCCGGATCGGGTGCGTCAACTCGCGTCGAACACCTGGTTGCGCTGCGAGCGGGCGACGCCGTCGCGGCCCTCGGAGATCAGCCGGCGCAGGGCGGCCGGATGTTCTTCGGCGAGGAAGGCGTCGGCGGCGGCGATCGCCTCGTCGTTGATCGCCCAGGCCGGGTACAGGCCCAGTACGACGGTCTGTGCGACCTCGCTGGAGCGGCGTTCCCAGATGCCGGAGATCGCGGCGAAGTACTTGGCGACGTAGTCGCCGAGCAGGTGGTCCTGGCCGGACCGGGCGAATCCCTCGATGAGGGTGCGGGTGTAGATGTTGGCCAGCTCGTCGTTCTCGGTGGCCTGAGTCCACGTGTGCGCCTTGGCCTCGGTGAGCGGCCGCGACGCCCGGGCAGCCGCGGCCTGCCGGGTGCCGGCGGCGGTGTTGTCGCGCTGCTCGTCGGCGTCGATGAGCGGTGTCGACTCCGGATCGGTGTCGATCGCGCCGGCGGTGGCCGCCGCGCGCACCAGCTTCCAGCGCAGATCGGTGTCGACGGTGAGCCCGGACAGGCCGTGCGTCGCCGGATCGTCGCCGTCGAGAAGCCCACGGACAACCGGGATCTGGTCGTCGTTGAGGCGTCCGGCGAGCAAGGTGTTGACGAAGGCCAGCTGGTGATCGGAACCGGCATCGGAGGCCTGGGCGAGTTCGAGCAGGCGAGCCGAGAACGCCGGCCAGCCGGTCGAATCGGCCCACGCCGGATCGGCGTAGGAATCGAGTGCGGTGGTGGCCTGCAACAAAACCCGCTGCACCACACCGATTTCCGACTCGGCGGCGATGCCGGCCGAGACGAGCGCAACGAAGTCGCGGGCCTTCATCTCCGCCTGCCTGGTCATCTCCCAGGCCGCCGACCAGATCAGCGTGCGCGGCATCGAATCGGCGATATCGCCCACCCGTGAGGTCGCGGTGGCCAGCGATTCGGGGTCCAGACGCACCGACGCGTACGTCAGATCGCCGTCGTTGAGCAGCACCAGCGCACCGCGTTGGACCCCCACGAGATCCGGAACCTCGGTGGCGGCGCCGTCGACGTCGAGTTCGACGCTGTGGGTCCGCTCCAGCTTGCCCGAGCCGGTGTCGTCGTAGATGCCCACCCGAAGCCGGTGTACGCGGGTTTCGCCGGCGCCGGGCTGCGCGCCGTCCTGCACGATGGTGAACCGGGTGAACCTGCCGTCGGCGTCGACGTCGAAATCAGGTCGGATCACGTTGATACCGGTGGTCTTGAGCCACTGGCTGCCCCAGTCCGACAGATCGCGACCCGACGAACGTTCGAGTGCGGAAAGAAGATCGGAGAATGTGGCGTTGCCGAATTTGTGTGCCTGGAAGTAGTCGCGCAGACCGGCCAGGAACGGCTCGAGGCCCACATAGGCGACCAGTTGCTTGAGCACCGAGGCGCCCTTGGCGTAGGTGATTCCGTCGAAGTTCACCTCCACCGCGGCGATATCGGGGATGTCGGCCGCCACCGGATGTGTCGAGGGCAGCTGATCCTGCCGGTAGGCCCATGACTTCTCGACGTTGGCGAAGGTGGTCCACGCGCTGGTGTACTCGGTGGCCTCGGCCTGGCACAGCACGGAGGCGAACGTCGCGAAGGACTCGTTGAGCCACAGGTCATCCCACCAGTCCATGGTGACCAGATCGCCGAACCACATGTGCGCCATCTCGTGCAGCACCGTCTCGGCCCGGCGCTCGTAGAGGGCTTTGGTCACGCGGGAGCGGAAGACGTAGTCCTCCAGGAAGGTCACCGCACCGGCGTTCTCCATCGCGCCCGCGTTGAACTCCGGGACGAAGAGCTGGTCGTACTTGCCGAACGCATACGGGATACCGAAGTTCTTGTGGTAGAAGGCGAAACCCTGCTTGGTCTCGGTGAACAGCCTGTGGGCGTCCATGTACTCGGCCAGCGACGCGCGGCAGTAGATGCCCAGCGGGATGGTGCCGTGGTCGTCGGTGTAACTGTCGGTCCACTCGGCGTAAGGGCCCGCAATGAGCGCCACCAGATAGGTGCTCATCGGGGCGGTCTCGGCGAACACGTGCCTGCCGTCGACCACCTCCACCGTGGCTCCGTTGGAGATCACCTTCCAGTCGGCCGGTGCGAGCACCGTCACCGAGTAGGTGGCCTTGAGGTCGGGCTGGTCGAAGCAGGCGAACATGCGCTTGGCGTCGGCGGTCTCGAACTGCGAGTACAGGTAGACCGCGTTGTCGGTGGGATCGACGAAGCGGTGCAGGCCCTCACCGGTGTTGGAGTAGGCACAGTTGGCGACGACGGTCAGTTCGTTGTCGGCGGCCAGATCGCCGAGTCTGAGCCCCACCGACTCGTCGAAACCGCTCACGTCGACAGGCGTGCCGTTGAGGGTCGCGGACACCAGCTCCGGTGCCACCAGGTCGATGAAGGTGCTCTCGCCCGGTGTCGCGGTGAAGCGGACGGTGGTGGTGGAGGCGAACGTCTTCTCGCCGGGTGCGCCGGCACCGTCGGTGAGGTCGAGGTCGATGGCGTAGTGGGCGACGTCGATGATCGCCGCGCGGGCACGGGCCTGGTCTCTGGTCAGATTGGGAGCGGTCACCCCCGCAAGCTTAGTGGCCGCCCCGGAACGGGTCTGGCGATACGCTCGGCCCGGGGTGGAATCAGCGCGGCAGCGGCGGGGTTGAACCGCGATACCGGTACCGATACCGGTACCGGAATGTTGAAAGGACCCGCAGCATGTCGTCACGAGATCGTGTGGATTTCTGGTTCGATCCACTCTGCCCCTGGTGCTGGATCACCTCGCGCTGGATTCTGGAGGCCGAACAGGTACGGCCCATCGACGTGCATTTCCACCTCATGAGTCTGGCCGTGCTCAACGAGGGCAAGGATGTGCCCGACGAGTATCGGGAGACACTCAAGAACGCGTGGCGGCCGGTCCGGGTGCTCGCGGCCGCGGCGGCGCTGCGCGGCGATGAGGTGCTCGCCCCGCTGTACACCGAATTCGGCACCCGCCTGCACAACCAGGGCAACAAGGATCTCAACGTCGTGATCCCCGAGGCGCTCGCCGCCCTCGAGCTGGACCCGGCGCTGGCCGATGCGGCCGACGGCACCGATTTCGACGACGCCATCCGCAGCAGCCATCACGCGGGCATGGACAAGGTGGGTGATGATGTGGGTACCCCGACTATTCACATCAACGGGTTGGCGTTCTTCGGGCCGGTGCTCTCGCGCATTCCGCGTGGGGAGACCGCGGGCGTGGTGTGGGACGGCGCTGTCGCACTCTCGTCCTACCCGCACTTCTTCGAACTCAAACGAACCCGGAACGAGGGGCCCGAGTTCGGCTAGGGCATGCCCTGGAGCCGATGTCCTAGAGCGCCTGGCCGGATCAGACACTCCGACCGGTATCCAGCCCCCTGACCGGATCGGCGGCCGGGCGCGGGCCTTCCGGTATCGGCGCTGCCGGCGCACCGCCCCGGCGGCGACCGGGGCGGGGCGGGTTTTCGGGTGACGGCGCATCGCGCTCTATAGTCGACGCCATGCGTGTCTACCTCGGTGCCGACCATGCCGGATTCGAACTCAAGAACCAGATCGCCGACCACCTCAAGGCCGCGGGCCACGAGGTCGTCGACTGCGGGGCACACGTCTATGACGCCCTCGACGACTATCCGGCCTTCTGCGTCGACGCGGCGGCCAGGACTGTGGCCGACCCGGGCAGCCTGGGAATCGTGCTGGGCGGCAGTGGCAACGGTGAGCAGATCGCGGCCAACAAGGTTCCGGGTGCCCGCTGCGCGCTGGCGTGGAGCGTGGAGACCGCGCAGTTGGCGCGCCAGCACAACAACGCCCAGCTGATCGGGATCGGCGGGCGGATGCACTCGGCGGAGGAGGCCTTCGCCATCGTCGACGCGTTCCTCGCGACGCCCTGGTCGGAGGAACCGCGCCACCAGCGGCGCATCGACATCCTCGCCGAGTACGAGCGCACCGGACAGGCCCCCGAGGTTCCGCAGGCCTGATCGCCCGACGCGGCTGACACGGGGTCCGCGCGATGCCCGAAGGTCATACACTGCATCGCCTGGCAAATCGGCAGCGCACGCTGCTCGGTGGCCAGGTGGTGGCCGTGACCAGTCCGCAGGGACGATTCGCCCAGGGCGCCGCCCTGGTCGACGGAACGATCTTCCACACGGCCGAGGCCTGGGGCAAGCACCTGGTACAGCGATACCGCCCGCTCGCCGGTGCGCGCCGCGCCGGTGAGCGCCTGGTGCACATCCACCTCGGTCTCTACGGCTCATTCACCGAACAGTCGGCTCCGATGGCGCCTCCGGTGGGCCAGGTCCGAATGCGGATCGAGGCCGCCGATATCGGGGTGGACCTGCGCGGACCGACGGCCTGCGAGATCTACACACCGGCCGACCTCGACGCGTTGGTGGCACGGCTCGGACCCGATCCGCTACGCCGTGACGCGGAGCCCGAGCGCGCCTTCAGTGCGATCTCCCGGTCGACGCGCCCGATCGGCGCGCTGCTGATGGATCAGAAGGTGCTCGCCGGGGTGGGGAACGTCTACCGGGCCGAGGTTCTCTTCCGCGCGGGGATCGACCCGTACAGACAGGGCACCCGCATCAACCGGGACGAGTTCGACGCCGTATGGGCCGATCTCGTGTCGTTGATGCGGGTGGGGGTCCGGAAAGGCCGGATCCATGTGGTGCGGTCAGCCGACGATCATGGCGCACCCTCGTACGCGGCGGACCGTCCGCGAACCTACGTCTACCGGCGGGCCGGTGAGGATTGCCGGATCTGCGGGACACGCATCGCCCACTCGGTCCTGGACGGCCGGAACCTGTTCTGGTGTCCGATATGTCAACGGTGACCGGCGTGAGCGGCGGTGTAACCGGACCCGTTGCCGGGGATGCGGTGTATGGTCAGCGCATTTCGGCGCGCTGGGCCATGATCAGCAATTCGTCGCGCTGCGACTGGCTCGGGATCTGCGCGATCCGGCTGTACAGGTTCCGGCGGCCGACGGTGTGAATAAAGTGGGCACGAAGACGTGCGAATGTCATGGCGACAAGCTCCTTTGATTGATTGCCATTGTGTAGTTCGGGCCGGGCCGCTCGAACGTTACATATGTATCAACGGCGCGGCGGCGCGAAAACGTCCGCAACGTGGTCACACACACGGCGGCGGATAGATGTGGCGTGCGGCACCCTGCTGGTCGCCGTCGAACCGAAAGCGCCGAGCGCGGTGGGTTAACCGGGGTTAACCGGATTCCGCATCGTCGAAGGGTGTCGGCGGATCCGATCCTGTGCCCGCCAGGGTGTTGTGGGAGAACACATTTTGTCCGGACACTGTCAAATATCTTGAGCAGCACAGTGATTGCGGCACAGTGATGTGTACCGCTCGCAGACGATGTGCCCATAGGTGGCGATGCGCTCACAGAAGGGAGCCCGGTCCATGCGGACCGGGCTCCCTTCTGTGTAACTGCGCGGGACCGCAACCGGTGATCAGTCGCCCGTGTACTGGCCGCCGATGGTGCCGCGAACGACGATCGGGGTGCCCTGCGGGACGTTGTCGTAGACCCACTTGGCGTACGCGTTGGTGACGTTTATGCAGCCGTGGCTCACATTGCTGTTGCCCTGCTGTGCCTCGGACCAGGGGGCGCCGTGGATGAAGATGCCGTCCCAGGACATGCGGGTGGCGTACTCGACGTAGGTGCGGTAGCCCTCGGGGGAGTCGATCGGGACACCGTACGTGGACGAATCCATGTACATGTCGCGGTACTTCTCCTTGGTGTGATAGACGCCGTTGGGTGTGGGGTGCTTGTTCGAGCCCATCGAGATGGGCATCTGCCGCACGAGCTTGCCGTTGTGCCACCAGTAGATGGTGTGCTTGGAATCGAGCGCGAGCGCCACGTAGCCGGTGGAGGTCCGCACATTCGGGATGGCCGGAACCCACGGCTTGGGCTTCCGGGTGGTGGTCGGCGTCTGAGTGGTCTTCGGCGTGGTCGGCGTCGGAGTCAGCTTCGGCGCAGTCGGGGTGATCTTGGGTGTGATCACTGACGGCAGGCCGGGGATCTCAACGGGCGGGAGGCCGGGGATCACGGTGACGGGAGCGGCACTCGCCACACTCGGGAATGCGAGAACCACAGCAAGCACGCCGACTGCCACACCGGTGATTCGCCGCGCGGGGCGAGGGCGTTTACGTCGTCTCATTGTCAGCACTGGGATTGGAGCCTTTGCTTTCGTGTATCAGCGGTTGCGCATCCCCCGACGCGCGGATACATCGTGACACAACCGTTGTGAATCGGCCAAAGGCTTGTGCGGTAACGCACTTCGCCGACCGAAAAAGTCGTGGTGGGCGGGCATTGGATCACAAAGTGATCCTCATCACAGGCGATTCGATTCGCGCCTTTTCCGAAGTCTCGTGATGCCGGCGTGGCCTAGGCGAATACAGTATCGCGTACAACGACCGGTGACCGCGTCTGGATGTTCACCATGCCATAGTTGTCCCCCGTCCGGGGGCCGGGCGGTCCTCGGATCGTCGCGTGCGGGTGAGACTCAGGCGGGCTGGCGCCGCGTGCTCAGGTGCCGGGCGGGCTGGGCGCAGGCCTCGTTGCGGCAGACCAGCATGATGTCGGTGCGGTCCTGTCCGGCCTCGCTGCGATTCATGTCGTGCCGGAGGAGGAGGAGTTCGCCGCAGGTGGGGCAGCGGCGTTGGGTTTTGGTGTGTGTGGTGGACATGATCTCAGCGTACGCCGAATGTGTTCTAGGTCATATCGCGTGGCGCTCGTCGGACCATGCCGACACGAAGGCCCCGGACCGGTGTGGGTCGGGGCCTTCGTGATGGTGGAGCGGGTGACGGGAATCGAACCCGCGTAGCTAGTTTGGAAGACTAGGGCTCTACCATTGAGCTACACCCGCGTGCGCCACGGGCGGGGGCCTTCGGTGAAGATCGCCTGCCGTCGGTGCGCAGCCGACTGTACCGGGTGCGCCCGGAAAACCTGAAATCGGGCCCTGGCCCGCCGGTGTCCACCGGGTTGAGGGTGAGGCGGTGTACAGGGGTCCGCGCGGGCCACGTACTATATGCGGTTGGCTCTGCATGGTGCCGGTGTTCGACCAGGTCGACACGGGTGAGCGGGGCACGACCGGGATGTGGCGCAGCTTGGTAGCGCATCCGCTTTGGGAGCGGAGGGTCGCAGGTTCAAATCCTGTCATCCCGACTCTGCAACACCTGGCATTACGTCAAGACAAACGACCCACTCAATCAAGACGCACGGAAGATGTCCGGCGCAGACCAAGGAGCACCCGAGTGAAGAGCACCGTCGAGCAGTTGAGCCCAACCCGTGTGAAGCTCAACGTCGAGGTTCCGTTCGACGAGCTGTCCGCAGAGTTCGACCAGACCTACCGCACCTTGGCCTCCCAGATCCGTATCCCGGGCTTCCGTCCCGGCAAGGCCCCGGCGAAGCTGATCGAGGCCCGCGTCGGCCGCGACTCGATCCTGGCCCAGGTGGTCAACGACGCGCTGCCCGCCAAGTACTCCGAGGCCGTTGCCGAGACCGAGACCAAAGCCATCGGCCAGCCCGAGATCGATCTGGCCGAACTCGTGTACGGCGAGACCATCACCTTCACCGCCGAGGTCGACATCCGGCCCGAGATCGAGCTGCCGGACTACTCCGGGCTGGCCGTCGAGGTCGATCCGATCGAGGTCGCCGACTCTGACGTCGACGAGCAACTGCAGTCGCTGCGGGAGCGGTTCGGCACCCTGGTCGGCGTCGACCGCGGCGTCGAGGAGGGCGACTTCATCTCCATCGACCTGTCGGCCACCATCGACGGTGAGGCCGTCGACGAGGCGTCGACCGAGGGTCTGTCGCACGAGGTCGGCTCGGGTGAGCTCATCGACGGCCTTGATGAGGCGGTCACCGGGCTCAAGGCCGGCGAATCGAAGGTGTTCACCAGCACGCTGGTCGCCGGCGACCATGCCGGTGACGACGCCGACATCACCGTCACCGTCAACTCGGTCAAAACCCGCGAACTGCCCGAACTCGACGACGACTTCGCGCAGCTGGCCAGCGAGTTCGACACCGTCGACGAGCTGCGCACCAGCCTGCGTGAGCGGGTCGAGAACTCGAAGAAGGCCGAGCAGGCCACTCAGGTCCGCGACAAGGCCCTGGAGCTGCTGCTGGAGACCGTGGAGATCCCGCTGCCGGAGAAGGTTGTCGAGGACGAGGTCGAGGGTCAGCAGCACCAGGTGATCCACGCTCTCGGACACGACGACGCCCAGCTCGCCCGGTTCCTCGAGGCGCAGGGCACCACCCGTGAGGAGTGGGACGCCGAGGCCCGCGAGACGGCCGAGAAGTCGGTGCGCACCCAGCTGCTGCTCGACGCCATCGCCGATCAGCAGGAGACCGAGGTCAGCCAGGACGAGCTGACTCAGCAGATTCTGTTCCAGGCGCAGCGCTACGGTCTTGCCCCGCAGGACTTCATCCAGCAGCTCACCCAGGCCAACCAGGTCGGCGCGGTGTACGCCGATGTGCGCCGCGGCAAGGCACTCGCCTCGATCGTCGGCGACATCACCGTCACCGACACCACCGGCGCGGCCGTGGACACCGCCGAGTTCTTCGGCTCCGACGACACCGACACCGACGGCGTCGACGACGAGAGCTGATCGGCTCCGAGCGAACGGAGTGAGACCGCGTCGCGAACCTACACGCAACAGCCGGTGCCGGGGCTTCCCCGGCACCGGCTGTTCTGCTCTCAGCGATATAGCGCCCGCGCGGCGCTGACACGGCCGTCCGATTGGCTAGTGTCGTTGGGGAAACACCATGCATGACAGTCACATCACGACAGGTAAAGGTAGGAACTGTGAGTGAGCCGACCATCCACACACCCGGCATGACGCGCGGCGCGCACATGAGTTCGGGCGTGGCCGGGCTGAACCTGACCGATTCGGTCTTCGAGCGACTTCTGCGCGAGCGCATCATCTTCCTCGGCACTCAGGTCGACGACGACATCGCCAACCGGCTGTGCGCACAGATCCTGCTGCTCGCCGCAGAGGATCCCACGCGCGATATCAACCTCTACATCAATTCGCCGGGCGGATCGGTGACCGCGGGTATGGCTATCTTCGACACCATGCAGCTGGCCAAGTGCGATGTGGCCACCTACGCGATGGGCATGGCCGCCTCGATGGGGCAGTTCCTGCTCGCGGCGGGCGCCAAGGGCAAGCGGCACGCGCTACCGCACGCGCGGATCATGATGCACCAGCCGTCGGCGGGCATCGGCGGAACCGCGGCCGATATCGCCATTCAGGCCGAGCAGTTCGCGGCCACCAAGCGGGAGATGAACCGGCTCAACTCCGAGTTCACCGGACAGCCGCTGGAGAAGATCGAGGCGGACGCCGATCGTGACAAGTGGTTCACCGCGGCCGAGGCCAAGGAATACGGCATTGTCGACCACGTCATCGAACGTGCGTGAGCGCGGCAGACACCCGAACCCTCCCACACCCATCGGCACCCATCACCCATCGGCCGTCCATCAATGGAGCAGAAGATGACCAACACGTACCCGCCCGAGGTGGCAGCCGGCATCCCGGCGTCCGCCGACTTCGTTCGCGGCATCCAGGCCCGCTACATCCTGCCGCAGTTCATCGAGCACACCCCCAACGGTCAGCGCCAGTACGACCCGTACGCCAAACTCTTCGAGGAGCGGATCGTATTCGTGGGCACGCCCATCGACCAGACCGTCGCCAACGACGTCATGGCGCAGCTGCTCGTGCTGGAGTCCCAGGACCCCGACCGCGACATCACGATGTACATCAACTCGCCCGGCGGCAGCGTGCCCGACATGCTCGCCATCTACGACACCATGCAGTACGTGCACTGCGACATCGTCACGGTGTGCCTCGGTGAGGCGGCGTCGGCCGCGGCGATCCTGCTGGCCGGCGGTACCGCGGGCAAGCGTGCCGCGCTGCCGAATGCCACCATCCTGATCCACCAGCCGCGTACCGGCGGCGCCTTCCAGGGCCAGGTGTCGGATCTGGAGATCCAGGCAGCGGAGATCGAGCGCATCCGCAAACGTCTCGACGAGATTCTCGCCGGGCACACCGGCCAGCCCGCCGACAAGATCCGCCGTGACACCGATCGCGACAACATCCTGACCGCCGCGCAGGCCAAGGAGTACGGGATCATCGACGAGGTGTTCGAGTACCGCAAAAAGTCGCTCAAGACCCCGGCGTCGTAGGGCCGGACAGCACAGTTCAGAGCAGGAATGCCCGCGACATTTGCCGGTTACGGTCGAAGTCCGGGCAGTTCACGGGTACCGTCGGGGTACCGACCCGACAGGAAGTAGGTAGAGCACGAGATGGCGCGAATCGGAGACGGTGGAGATCTGCTCAAGTGCTCTTTCTGTGGAAAGAGTCAGAAGCAGGTCAAGAAGCTGATCGCCGGACCCGGGGTCTACATCTGCGATGAGTGCATCGATCTGTGCAACGAGATCATCGAAGAGGAGCTCGCCGAGAACGGTGACGTCAAACTCGACGAGCTACCCAAGCCTGCCGAGATCCGTGACTTCCTGGAGAATTACGTCATCGGCCAGGACACGGCGAAACGGACGCTCGCGGTTGCGGTCTACAACCATTACAAGCGCATTCAGGCGGGTGAGAAGAAGGACGCCCGTGGCGGTGAGACGGTGGAGATCGCCAAGTCCAACATCCTGATGCTCGGGCCCACCGGCTGCGGCAAGACGTATCTGGCGCAGACCCTGGCCAAGATGTTGAACGTGCCGTTCGCGATCGCCGACGCCACCGCGCTGACCGAAGCCGGGTACGTGGGTGAGGACGTCGAGAACATCCTGCTCAAACTCATCCAGGCGGCCGACTACGACGTCAAGCGTGCCGAGACCGGAATCATCTACATCGACGAGGTCGACAAGATCGCCCGCAAGAGCGAGAACCCGTCGATCACCCGAGATGTATCGGGTGAGGGTGTGCAGCAGGCGCTGCTCAAGATCCTGGAGGGTACGCAGGCATCGGTGCCGCCGCAGGGTGGCCGCAAGCACCCGCACCAGGAGTTCATCCAGATCGACACCACCAACGTGCTGTTCATCGTCGCGGGTGCGTTCGCGGGGCTGGAGAAGGTGGTGTCCGAGCGAATCGGCAAGCGGGGCATCGGTTTCGGCAACGAGGTCACCAGCAAGGACGACATCGACACCACCGATCACTTCGCGGAGGTGCTGCCCGAAGATCTGATCAAATTCGGTCTGATCCCCGAGTTCATCGGCCGCTTGCCGATCGTCGCCTCGGTGACCAACCTCGACAAGGATTCGCTCGTCACCATCCTGTCCGAGCCCAAGAACGCCCTGGTCAAGCAGTACACCAAGCTGTTCGAGATGGACAACGTCGCACTCGAGTTCACCAAGGACGCCCTGGAGGCGGTCGCCGATCAGGCGATCCATCGTGGCACCGGTGCCCGTGGCCTGCGCGCCATCATGGAAGAGGTCCTGCTTCCGGTCATGTACGACATCCCGAGCCGGGACGACGTCGAGAAGGTTGTGGTGACCGGAGAAACGGTGCGCGACAACGTTCTTCCGACAATCGTCCCGCGTAAGGACAGCCCCGACGAACGTCAGGACAAGACCGCCTAGACAGTTCGCCTCACACCGACTTCGTCCCGCTCACCCCATTGGGGTGGGCGGGACGAAGTCCTTCTACGCCCGCACAGGTATGGGTGTGGGGGTGGAGTGTGGCGCCTCACCTGGTTCTGTCCAATACAATTGCCGCCATGACCGCAGCGCACCACGGCGCCCGGCTACTCTCACTGGACGAGTGGCGGGCACTCGATGAGGACACCGAAACACGGTCCGAACTCCAGGAGGGTGTACTCGTCGTGTCACCGCGGCCGCTGAAACCGCATGCCCGGGTGATCGCCCGACTTATCACGCAGCTCGCCGCGCAGCTTCCGGACAGTGTCGAGGCGCTTCCCGAGGTCGAGGTGATCGTTGATGCCTCACCGCCGCCGACCGTTCGGATTCCGGATGTGATCATCTGCCCGACGACACCCGACACAACCGTCGACGCATCCCAGGTTCTGCTCGCCGTAGAAGTGATGTCACCGGGGTCCCGGCGCACCGATCAGATCACCAAACGTAGTGAGTATGCCGACGCCGGTATTGGGCACTACTGGATCATCGACCGTGAACGACGCATCATGACCGCACTCGAACTCACTTCCGACGGATACGTCGGCAGCGAGCACTCCGGTATGTTCGAGACGAGCCGCCCGTGTGCGCTGCGCATCGACATCGACGCACTCGACATCTGACGTAGCAAAGATAGACCCTTGTCGTTCATCTCGGTGAAGATGGAATTGTACTCTGCGATTGCTTCTTCGTAGGGGTCGGGCTTCTTCGCGGTCATCTTCTCCGCGGCGTCGGCTGCCGTCTCTTTGAGGTCTGATGCCTGCCCGGATAACTGCGCCGAGGCGTAGACATGTGCTCTCGGGAACGGGTCGTGTTTATGTCGCCGGGACCAGCCGGACCACTACCGCCTTGGATACCGGGGTGTTGGATTTCTTGGCGACGGAGCCAAGGGGCACAAGGGGGTTGGTTTCGGGGTAGTAGGCTGCCACGTTGCCTCGCGGGGTGTCGTAGGCGACGATCTCGAAGTCGTCGACGCGCCGTTCCTCGGGCCCGTCGGGGCCGGTGAACTCGGAGATGATGTCGACGTGCTGGCCGGTGCGCAGCCCGAAAGCGGCGATGTCGTCCTGGTTGACCATCACCACCCGCCGGTTGCCCTTGATGCCGCGGTAGCGGTCGTCGTGGCCGTAGATCGTGGTGTTGTACTGGTCATGGCTGCGCAGCGTCTGCAGGATCAGTCGGCCCTCGGGGATGCGCACCCAGTCCAGGGGTTCGACCGTGAAGTTGGCCAGGCCGGTGGTCGTGGCGAAGGTCCGATTGTCGCGCGGGGGATGCGGCAGCACGAATCCGTCGCTACGGCGTACGCGGGTATTGAAGTCCTCGAATCCGGGGATGACGCGTGAGATGCGTTCGCGGATCACGTCGTAGTCATCGCGCATCTGCGCCCAGTCCACCGGATGATCGTCGCCGAACACGGCGACGGCCAGATCCGCGACGATCGCCACCTCGCTGTGCAATTCGGGGGAGGCCGGCGGTAGCGAGCCGCGTGAGAGATGCACCACCGACATCGAATCCTCGACCGAGACCAGTTGCTTCGTGCCGCCGGTCATGTCGCGGTCGGTGCGGCCGAGGGTGGGCAGGATCAGCGCGGCCCGGCCGGTGACGGTGTGTGACTCGTTGAGTTTGGTGGAGATGTGCACGGTGAGGGCGCATCTGCGCAGGGCATCGGCGGTCAGCTCGGTATCGGGCGCCGCCGACACGAAGTTGCCGCCCATCGCGATGAACACCCGCACCTGGCCCCGACCCATCGCCCGGATCGCCTGGACGGTGTCGTATCCGTGCTCGCGGGGGCTGTTGATTCCGAATTCCTTGTCGAGCGCCCCGAGGAACGATTCGGGCATCTTCTCGAAAATGCCCATCGTCCGGTCGCCCTGGACGTTGGAGTGTCCGCGCACCGGACACAGTCCGGCGCCGGGTTTGCCGATCATGCCGCGCAGCAGCAGGACGTTGGTGCCCTCTCCGATCGTGGCCACCGAATGCCGGTGCTGGGTCCAGCCCATCGCCCAGCACAGCACGGTCCGCTTGGACGCCATCAACGCCCCGGCGAGATCTTCGATCTGCGCGAAGGTCAGGCCGGTGGCCGACAGCACGTCGTCGAAGTCCAGATCGTCGAGCAGGGCGAGGTAATCGTCGACGCCGCCGCAGTGCTCGTCGAGGAATTGCCTGTCGAAGACGGTGCCGGGGGCGGCGCGCTCGGCATCGAGCATCAGGCGTGCGATACCGCGGAACAATGCCATGTCGCCGCCGAGCCGGATCTGCAGGAAGTCATCGGTGAGGGAGGTGCCTTTCCCGATCACGCCGCCGACCTGCTGCGGGTCCTTGAAGCGCATGAGTCCGGCCTCGGGCAGCGGATTGATCGCGACGATCCGGGCCCCGCCCCGCTTGGCCTTCTCCAGCGTGGCGAGCATCCGCGGATGGTTGGTGCCGGGGTTCTGACCCGCGACGATGATCAGGTCCGCGATCTCCAGATCCGGAACCGTCACCGAACCCTTGCCGATGCCGATGGCGTTGCCCAGCGCGGTGCCCGACGACTCATGGCACATGTTGGAGCAGTCCGGCATGTTGTTGGTGCCCAGGCTGCGGGCGAACAGCTGGTAGACGAATGCGGCCTCGTTGCTGGTACGGCCGGAGGTGTAGAAGACCGCCTCGTCGGGGGAGGTCATCTGCGACAGTTCGGCGGCGATGAGGGCGTTGGCCTCGTCCCAGCCGACCGGGCGGTAGTGAGTGTCGCCCGGGGCCAGATACATCGGGTGGGTGAGCCGGCCCTGCTGCGAAAGCCAGTATCCCGAGCGGCCGGCCAGATCGGACACGGAGTGCTCGGCGAAGAACTCCGGGGTGACGCGGCGGGTGGTGGCCTCCTCGGCGACCGCCTTGGCGCCGTTCTCGCAGAACTCGGCGTGCTTGCGGTGGCCGGGGGTTTCCGGCCAGGCACAGCCGGGGCAGTCGAATCCGTTGCGCTGGTTCAGCTTGAAGAAGGTGCGGACGGTGCGCGCCACGCCCATCTGCTCGACGCCGCGTTTGAGGGCCACGGCGACCGCGGGCACCCCGGCGGCGTGGTCCTTGACGTGCCCGATCCGGACGGCGGTCGGCTCGTCGACCTGTCGGGTGTGCGGATTCTGGTCGTCACTATGGCGCATGACATTTATTGTGCGCCAGAAACTGTGATCCCGCCCTCACCGGGTCGAGATAGCACACACTGGACACATGACCGACAGTGAGAACACCCGCGGGGACCTAGTGGACCTGCCAGAGAGCACCACCACCGCGCCGATCGCCGGACTGGTCCTGGCCGGCGGCAGATCCCGGCGGATGGGGACCGACAAGGCGTCGCTGCAGTGGCCGGACGACACCGCCGAACCGATGCTGGCGCGCATCGTGCGCACCGTCGCCGAGCGGTGCGACCGGGTGTACGTGGTGGCCGCGCAGGAGTCGTCGGCGTACCGGCTGCTGCACGGGACCGGTGGGCCGGAGGCGGTATGGGTGACCGACGAGGAACCGGGCACCGGCCCGCTCGGCGGGCTGGCCGCGGGTCTGGCGGCGGCCGCCGCCGACGGTTTCGGGCTGGGATTCGTGTGCGCCACCGACATGCCGCTGATCGGCCCGGGCCTGATCGACGAACTCGCCCGAGGCGCCACGCCGTCGACGCAGGCGGTGATCGCCCACGATGCGCGGCGCGACCATCCGATGGCCGCCATCTACCGCACGTCGTCGGCGCCGGTGGTGGCCGATCTGGTGGCGGGGGGCGAGCGGCGGATGCTCGCGGTGCTCGACGCGCTGGAGACCCGGCGGGTCCCGGTGTCCGAACCCGAATGGCTCACCAATGTGAACGCTCCCGAGGATCTGCACGACCTGCGCGTGTCCTGATCACAAGGTCCGGGTGTGCCGCCTGTCCCGGAAGTGGGGGCCGGTGCACACCCGCATCGATGAACCCGTCATGCGGATCGGCACGCGCAGGTCGGGCGCGTCACGCCCCACGCTCTGACCGGTGCGCGCGTTCCCTAAGATTGTGGGGTGAGCAATCGTGAAGCACAGGGTGCCGACGCGTCCGCACTGCCAAAGTCCTGGGACCCCGCAGAACATGAGGCAGGGCTCTACCAGGGCTGGGTGGACGCCGGGTACTTCACCGCCGACCCCTCGAGTGACAAGCCGCCGTTCACGATCGTCATCCCGCCGCCCAATGTGAACGGTTCGCTGCACATGGGCCACGCCTATGAGCACGTGCTGATGGATGCGCTGTGCCGGCGCAAACGGATGCAGGGCTACGAGGTGCTGTGGCTGCCGGGTATGGACCACGCGGCCATCGCGATGCAGACGATGGTCGAGCGCAAACTGGCCACCGAGGGCAAGACCCGCGATGATCTGGGCCGGGAAGCGTTCATCGAACGGGTGTGGCAGGAGAAGGCCGAGATCTCCGGAAACATCGGCGAACAGATGCGCCGCCTCGGTGATGGCGTCGACTGGACCCGCGAACGTTTCACGATGGACGAAGGTCTCTCGCGCGCGGTGCACACCGTGTTCAAGAAGATGTTCGACGACGGTCTGATCTATCAGGCCGAGCGTCTGGTGAACTGGTCGCCGGTCCTGCAGACCGCGATCAGCGACATCGAGGTGTCCTACGCCGACGTCGAAGGCGAACTCGTCAGCTTCCGCTACGGCTCCCTCGACGACACACAGCCGCACATCGTGGTGGCCACCACCCGGCTGGAGACGATGCTCGGCGACACCGCGATCGCGGTGCACCCCGACGACGAGCGGTACGCACATCTGGTGGGCACCGAATTGCCGCACCCGTTCCTGGACCGCACTATCCCGGTCGTCGCCGACGACTATGTGGATCCCGAGTTCGGTTCCGGCGCGGTCAAGATCACCCCCGCGCACGACCCCAACGACTTCGCGCTCGGCCAGCGGCACAATCTGCCGATGCCCACCATCATGGATGCCACCGCCAGGATCGACGGCACCGGAACGCAATTCGACGGGATGGATCGTTTCGAGGCGCGGGTCAAGGTGCGCCAGGCGCTCGCCGAGCAGGGCCGCATCGTCAAGGAGGTGCGCCCGTACCTGCACAGCGTCGGCCATTCCGAACGTACCGGTGAACCGATCGAGCCGCGCCTGTCGATGCAGTGGTGGGTCAAGGTCGCCTCGCTCGCCGAGGCCGCCGGTGACGCGGTGCGCGAGGGCGAGACCGTCATCTATCCGAAGTCGATGGAGCTGCGCTGGTTCGGCTGGGTCGACGACATGCACGATTGGTGCATCTCCCGCCAGCTGTGGTGGGGCCACCGCATCCCGATCTGGTACGGCCCCGACGGCGAGGTGATCTGCGTCGGACCCGACGAACAGGCACCTGAGGGCTACACGCAGGAAACCGATGTCCTGGACACCTGGTTCTCGTCGGGTCTGTGGCCGTTCTCCACCCTCGGCTGGCCCGACAACACCGCCGACCTGGAAAAGTTCTATCCCACTTCGGTTCTGGTTACCGGCTACGACATCCTGTTCTTCTGGGTGGCGCGGATGATGATGTTCGGCACCTACGTCGGCAAGGACCTGGGCGCCGGCAAGACGGTGCCGTTCAGCAACCTGTTCCTGCACGGCCTGGTGCGCGACGAGCACGGCCGCAAGATGTCCAAATCCAAGGGCAACGGCATCGACCCGCTCGACTGGGTGGAGCGCTTCGGCGCCGATGCGCTGCGTTTCACCCTGGCACGTGGGGCCAACCCGGGGGCCGACATCTCCGTCGGCGAGGACCACGCGTCGTCGTCGCGGAACTTCGCCACCAAGTTGTACAACGCCACCAAGTTCGCGCTCATGAACGGCGCCCAGGTGGGCGAGCTGCCCGCGCGGGAGTCGCTGACCGAGGCCGATCGCTGGATCCTCGACCGCCTCGACCAGGTGGTCGCCGAGGCCGATGCCGGGTTCGAGGCGTACGAGTTCTCCAAGGCGTGCGAGGCGCTGTACCACTTCGCCTGGGACGAGTTCTGCGACTGGTATCTGGAACTGGCCAAGGTCCAGTTCGCCGAGAATGACGAAACCCGCTCGCGGGCAACGTCACTGGTTCTCGGGACGGTTCTCGACACGCTGCTGCGCACGCTGTCGCCGGTGATGCCGTTCGTGACCGAGGTGCTGTGGAAGTCGCTGACCGAGGGGCAGTCGCTGGTGATCGCGCGGTGGCCGGCCGGGACCGGCGCCGAGGTCGACGCCGACGCGGCACGGCACGTGGGTGATCTGCAGGCGCTGATCACCGAGATCCGCCGGTTCCGCAGCGACCAGGGACTCAAGCCCGGACAGCGGGTGGCCGCAGAACTCGACGGACTCGACGCGGCGGGCATCGACGCGCTGCGGCCTTACGTTGATTCACTGGCCCGGCTCAACCGGGCCGACGACACGTTCGCGGCCACCGCGACCGTTGAGGTACGGCTGTCGGCGGCGACGGTCACCGTGCGTATCGACACCTCCGGCACCGTCGATGTGGAGGCCGAGCGCAAGCGTATCGCCAAGGATCTCGCGGCGGCGGAGAAGGAATTGGCGCAGACAGCGGCCAAGCTCGGCAACGAGCAGTTCCTGTCGAAGGCTCCGGAGGCGGTGCGCGCCAAGATCACCGAACGCAACAAGGTGGCCACCGACGAGGTGGCCCGGCTGACGGCCAAGCTGGAAGGGCTCGGCGGGTGAGCGGTGACCGCGCCGGGCGCTCGGGTGGTCCCGGCGCCGGGGAGCCGCGCGATCCGGGTGCACCGGAGGCCGACGAGATCGACCTGGCACACCTGGCCTTCGAGGACGATGAGGCGTCCGGGGACGATCGGGCGTTCGGGGACGATGAGGACACCGGGCACGATGGCGACCGGCCGGGGGTCGGGGGACCGGTGCACCCGCTCGACGACGAGGGGCCCGACGATCCGTCGGCGTTCACCACCGACACCACCTCCGACCTGGCCGAGTTGGCGGAGGTGGAGGCCGACCTGGACACCCGCTGGCCCGAGACCAGGATCGAGCCGTCGCTGACCCGCATCTCCACCCTGATGGATCTGCTGGGCTCGCCGCAGTTGACCTATCCGTCGATTCACATCGCCGGTACCAACGGCAAGACGTCGGTGACCCGGATGATCGACGCACTGCTGATCGCGCTGCACCGGCGCACCGGCCGCATCACCAGCCCACACCTGCAGCTGGTCACCGAACGGATTTCGGTGGACGGCAAGCCGATCGAACCGCGCACCTACATCGATACCTACCGGGAGCTGGAACCGTACATCACGATGGTCGACGACTCGTCGACGGCTGCGGGCGGACCCCGGATGAGCAAGTTCGAGGTGCTCACCGCGATGGCCTACGCGGCGTTCGCCGAGGCGCCGGTGGATGTGGCAGTGGTGGAAACGGGGATGGGCGGACGCTGGGACGCCACCAACGTCGTCGACTCGCAGGTGCGGGTGATCACCCCGATCGCGATGGACCACGCCGACTATCTGGGCGACACGCTCACTGCGATCGCGGGTGAGAAGGCCGGGATCATCACCGCCCGCAGAAGCGACGACCTGCTCGCCCAGGACCCGGTTGCGGTGATCGCACCGCAGGAACCGGACGTCATGGACGTACTGCTGCGTCAGGCAGTGGAATCGGAAACGGTTGTGGCGCGCCAGAACTCGGAGTTCTCGGTGCTGGAGGCGCGGCTGGCGGTGGGCGGTCAGCTGCTCACGCTGCAGGGGCTGGGCGGGGTGTACGAGGAGATCTTCCTGCCGCTGCACGGAGCACACCAGGCCGCCAACGCCGCACTGGCACTCGCCGCCGTCGAGGCGTTCTTCGGCGCCGGAGCCGAGCGGCAACTCGATATCGACGCGGTGCGTACCGGGTTTGCCGCGGTCTCCAGCCCCGGACGACTCGAGCGGGTACGGTCGGCGCCGAGTGTTTTCGTCGACGCCGCACACAATCCGCACGGCGCGACGGCACTGGCCAACGCGCTGGCCGAGGAGTTCGACTTCCGCCGACTGGTGGGGGTGATCGGTGTACTCGGCGACAAGGACGCCGAAGGTTTGCTCGAGGCCCTCGAACCGGTCCTCGACCACGTCGTGATCACCAACAACGGGTCGCCCCGGGCCCTGGACACCGAGACTCTCGCCGAGGTCGCGCGAGTGGTGTTCGGGGAGGACCGGGTCACCGCCGAACCATTCCTTCCCGACGCCGTCGAGACCGCGATCGGGCTCGCCGAGGAATCCGACGGACAGCCCGTCGCGGGAGCCGGGGTGGTGATCACCGGATCGGTGGTCACAGCGGGTGCCGCACGAAGCCTGTTCGGTAAGGAGCCGTCATGAGTGAGCACACCCCGGCGCCGCGTTTCACACCGCCTGCCAACGATCCGTGGAAGGGGTTGCGCGGTGTGATGGCCGGAACCCTGATCCTCGAACTGATCGTCGTGCTGCTCGGTGTGCCGGTGGTGTGGAAGATCGGCGGCGGACTGTCCTGGATCTCCGGTGGCTATCTGGCGCTGATCGCCGTCGCGATGGTGCTGGCCTGCGGCATGCAGGGCCGACCGTACGCGATGACCCTCAACCTGAGTTTGCAGGTTGCGGTGATCGTCGGCGGGATCTTCCACTGGTCGCTCGCGGTCATCGGGGTGATGTTCCTGTGCGTCTGGGTGTATATCGCCTACATCAAACGCGACATGCAGCAACGGATCGACGAGGGTCGGCTGGCCGGGCAGAGGCCGATCGACGAGGCGTGATTCGCCACTGGCTATGGGCGTGTTCGCGAGCCGCAAGACCTGTTGCCGGAACGTTATGATGTGACGGTCGTCATCTTCTGTAAAAGCTGTGACAATGGCGGACGGTGTCGAGTAGCCGACACATCTGTAACCGTCTGGGGGAAACTTGTCTGTCACATCCAGCCGACTGTCCGCAGCCACCTTCGGTGGCCGAGTACTCGCCGGGGTGTTGGCCGCCGCCGGCATCATCGCAGCAGGTGGCGGCTCCGCCCATGCCGTGCCCACCGGTCCCGGACCGGGAACCTTGACCACCCAGCACGCGGAGTCGGCGAAGACCGATCCGCAGTCGGCGCCGGACAATACGGCGCCCCGAACCGTGGAACGGCCGGACGTACCCACCGCCCCGGCAGGTCCCGACTACACCGCGATCCTCAAACCGGGCCCGCCCATCACGGTGTCGAATGCCGAATACAGCTACATCGCCACCCATTCGGTCACCAAACAACTCAAACGGGCCAATGTCTCCGGCGGTATCGCGGCGTTGCCGGTGCCCGCGCAGTATCGGTTGGCCAACGACGGGCTGGCACTCCAGTTCCGGCGGGCTCTCGACGGCGCGTTGAGTACCCGTGGCGGGTGCATCCAGATCGTGGTGTCGCACGGTAATCCGGGCAGCCTCTTCGACTACGGACTGTTCGCGATCGACGGCCGCTACTGCGACTGAGTCCACCGCTCGGCAGTCCGATCCGGGCGCAAGCGCCGACGCAACGCCGCGCGAACCACGCAGACCGCTTCACGCAGACCGACTTCACGGACTGACCGACTTCACGGACTGACAGAATCTCGACCCGGAAGGACAAATAGCAGCGCGGAACCACTGACGCGCCTGATCGGGAACCCGACCAGGCGCGTCAGCGGTGTGAGGTCAGCCTCGGCCGACCGGTCAGCCCTTCGCCGCGGCGATGGCGAGATCCGCTTCGGCCTTCTTCTTGGCCTCGTACATCTGCTTCCACTCGGCGCGCGGCCGGACCGTGGTGTCGACGTCGGTGGCCTGCGCACGCAGCGCACCCACCCGGGCCTCGTCCTTGGTGCGCAGCGCGAACGGATCCCAGTTGAAGAACTTCGCCGAGTTCTCCCAGGTGATCTGATCGATCTCCGCGTCGGTGGCACCGGCCGCGTTGAACTCGGCGAGGACCTTCTCGGGGGCGTCGGGCCAGAAGCAGTCCGAATGGGGGTAGTCGCACTCCCACGCGATGTTGTTCATGCCGACGTCGTGCCGGTTCTTGATGGCGGTCTTGTCGGTCACGTAGCAGGCGAGCACCCGGTCGCGGAACACCTCGCTGGGCAGCCGGTCACCGAAGTCGTTGTTGAGCCACTTCTGGTTGGTGTAGTGCCGGTCGGCGCGGTCGAGGAAGAACGGAATCCAGCCGACGCCGCCCTCGGAGAACGCGAACTTGAGCGTGGGGAAGGCCCGCATGGCCGGGCCGAACAACAGATCTTGGGCCGCGATCACCGAAATCTGGGTGGCGAGCACCATCAGGTTGTCGATGGGAGCGTCCTTGGCCAGGCGCAGCACACCGAAGCCGGACCCGATGTGCAGACACATCACCATGTCGTTGTCGACGAGGGCCTGGAAGACCGGACCCCAGTAGTCCAGGTCGTGGTAGCTGGGCAGCTTCTCCAGATGCGGCAGCTCCGGCATCGTGACCGCGCGGGCGCCCTTCTTGGCGACGCGGTGGATCTCCTTGACCATGCCCTCCACGTTCCAGGTGGGCAGCAGCGCCAGCGGGATGAAGCGGTCGGGGTGGGCTCCGGCCCACTCGTCGATGTGCCAGTCGTTGTAGGCCGACACCATGATGAGGGTGACCGGGTCCTTGTACTGGTTCAGGTGGCGGGCGGAGAACCCGGTGAATGTGGGAAAGCACATCGAGGAGAGCACGCCGTTGCGGTTCATGTCACGGACGCGTTCGTCTACGTCGTAGACGCCCGGGCGCATCTCCGCATAGCCGGCCGGGTCGTAAGCCCATTCCTCCGGCGGCCAGGTGACCACGGCGTTCAGGCCGCTGGTACCGGTCACCTTGCCCTGGTAGAACCACTGCTCGATGCCCTTCTCATCGAAAATCACCCGGGGGGCCTCGTCCATGTACTTCTGTGGGACGTGCCGGGCGAACATGTCGTGGGGCTCCACGACATGGTCGTCGATGCTGATGAGGATCATGTCGTCGACATTCATGGGACTCAAGTCCTTTCTCGAAACGGTGCCCGTGGGCAGTCTGGGCCGTGAATATGTCCTGTTTCACTT
Source organism: Gordonia pseudamarae (assembly GCF_025273675.1). NCBI lineage: Bacteria > Bacillati > Actinomycetota > Actinomycetes > Mycobacteriales > Gordoniaceae > Gordonia > Gordonia pseudamarae. The sequence goes on from NZ_CP045809.1 coordinate 2,019,656, forward strand.
GTACAGTGGATTTCCGTGACCACTTCTGCGCGATCGGACAGTGATTTAGCAGTTTCGGCCAGACGCACGCAGCTGGTGCCGATGAAGGGCCGAGGCACGGCCACCGCGGGCAGTTACGCCTACGACGGCGGTGCGCTCGTCACCGGCTGGCATGCACACGAGGTGCACCAGATCGAGTACGCGATCGGCGGTGTGGTGGAGGTCGAAACACCCGCGGGTCACTATCTGGTGCCCCCGCAGCAAGCGATCTGGCTGCCCGCCGGACTCGAGCACGACACCCACCTCAACGGCGACGTGACCACCTTGTCGGTGTTGTTCGACCCCGGGCTGATCGCCGGCCACCGCGATCGTGCCCGCATCCTGGCGGTGTCACCGCTGATGCGGGAGATGCTCCTGCACTCACTGCGCTGGCCGCTGGCCGACAGCGCCGCCGACCCGCGCGCCGAGCGCTTCTTCCTGGCGCTGGCCGACGTTGTGGTCGACGCGCTGGCGGCCGAGACGCCGTTGCTGTTGCCCACCTCCGATGACCCGTTGGTGTCCTCGGCGATGCGCTACACCCGCGATCACCTGGCCACCATCACCATCGAGGAGGTCAGCCGGCACGTCGCGGTGTCCGAACGCACCCTGCGCCGGATGTTCACCGGCGCGGTCGGACTGTCGTGGCGCGAGTACCTGACCAGTGCGCGCATGCTACGGGCGATGACGCTGCTGGCAACCCGGGGGCAATCGGTGAGCTCGACGGCCGCAGCCGTCGGGTTCGACAGCCAGGGGTCGTTCACCAGGGCATTCACCCAGTTCAGCGGTGAGACGCCGTCGTCCTATCGAAGTCGGGTGCGACAGAACGACGAGCCCGACCACTAGGCGGTCCGCGCCGATCGGCCACTCGTTGCCACAGGGCGGCGACCAGTCGTTACAGTGTGCACGTGACTGAACGGACTCTCGTACTCATCAAGCCCGACGGCGTGGCCCGCAACCTGGTCGGCGACATCATCGGACGTATCGAACGCAAAGGGCTGACCCTGCGCGCCCTCGAACTCAAGCAGGTCAGCGATGAGCTGGCCCGCGGCCACTACGCCGAACATGAGGGCAAGCCCTTCTTCGGTTCGCTGCTCGAGTTCATCACCTCCGGTCCGCTGGTGGCGGCAGTCGTCGAGGGACCGCGGGCGATCGCGGCCTGGCGGCAGATCGCGGGTGGCACCGACCCGGTCGAGAAGGCCGTTCCCGGTACGATTCGCGGCGACTACGCGCTGGTCACGCAGGAGAATCTGGTCCACGGCTCCGACTCGCCGGAGTCCGCAGAGCGCGAGATCGCGCTCTGGTTCCCCGAACTCGGCTGACCCCGGCAACAATCACGAGCTCGATCACGATCGACAACGACGCGCGGCCCCGGCTGATGTCCCCGGGGCCGCGTGGCCATCGGTGCGGTCCGCGGTACCGAACCGCGTTCGCCCGGTGACATTGCCTGCCTGGCACAGGCACGGCCTGTGATACTTCCTTTCGGGACATTCACTCGTGGGACATCACCGCCGCGATATCGCCGCTGAGGCGTTCGTGTCGTGCGTCTTCGCCCCGGCCAAGTGGCCGCCGTTCACGACAGCAGTGCCCGCTCACGCCGCGCAATTGCGCGTTGGTTGCGGGAAACGGGTCACGGTGTGGGATACTGGGGAGAGTTGTCGTCGACACACTTTGTTGACGGTGATCGATGCCGGTCCGCTCGTCATCCCCACCGCGCGCACGTCACATTCGTGTCCACGCGGTGGTGTGGATGTTCGATGCAGCCGGTCATCACACAGCAAGGCGCCATGTTTATCTCCGCTACCGCGGAACGGGCAGTGCGCGAAGACCACATAACACCGGCCACGGCCGGGACACAGAGTTAGGCCCCCGCGTGGCCGCGTCAGCCCGACGCGCCCGGGGGCTCAAGGAGACTGAGTGACCGAGAACGGGTCGCCTGCTGACGCCAACGACGCTTCAGCACAGGCAGACGATTTTCCCATCAAACTGCGGGTTCATGCGCTCGCCCGGAAACTGGGCATCACCAGCCGGGAGGTGCTCGCCCACCTGGCCGATATCGGACACGCTGCGCGTTCGGTCCAGTCCAGCATCGACCGCGAGGTGGCGTTCATCGTTCGCGACCGCGTGACCGGCGAGACCGCACAGCCGCAGACGCCGGAACCGCAGACGCCGGAACCGCAGATCCCGGAGCCGCAGATCCCGGAACCGCAGACGGAAGTATCGGCGACGCCGGAACCGGAGGCCCCGGAACCGAAGGCCCCGGCTCCGGAGGAGGAGACCGCTCCCGAACCGGAGGCGGTGACTGCGTCGGCGCCGGATGAGGCGAAGGCTCTGGTGCCGAAGGCCGCGGATGAACCCGCCGCCGATGAGTCGGCCCGGCTGGGCGTCGCCGACGCACAGCCGTCGAAGGCGTCCGCTCAGTTGGCGATCGATTCGTTGTTCTCCGCGGCGGCTCCGGCGGCCCCGGAGTCGGTTGCGCCACCGGTGGTGGTCGAGGCGACCGTGCCGCTGTTCCTGTCGCCCGAGCTGGCCGAGGCGCCGTCGGCCACGACCGATGCCGGTGCCCTGGACACGACTGATCTGGACACGACCGATCCGGACACGACCGATCTGGACACGACCGACTCGAGCAGGACCGGCCGGAAGAAGACCGGCCAGAACAAGGGCCGGGCCGCCGAGGTCGCCGACGACGAGGCGGATGCGGTCGGCGAGACCGATTCGGAGTCCGACGACGACGGAGACGACGACCAGTTCGGGTCGGGCAGGACCCGGCGTCGGCGTCGGGGTCGGCGCGGCCGGGGACGTGGCCGTGGCGATCAGGTCGATGCGGGGGAACGCGGCGACGGCGAGAGCGACGACGCGGCGACGGCCGGGGACAGCGACACCAACGATTCGGGCGCTGACCAGACCAAGGAATCGGCCACCGGAGATGACTCCCGGCGTCGCGAACGTCGGCGCAGGCGCCCGGCGGCCGGTGACGAGCAGGCGGGTGCGGCAGAGGACACGGCATCGGGCGACTCGGACGGTTCGGCCACCGATGACGCGCGGACATCCGAGCGCACCACATCCGGGCAGGGCGACCATGACGATCAGGGCGACCACGATGATCAGGGTGAGGGGTCCGATGCGGACGCGGGTGACTCCGAGGCGGACGACGCCGGAGGGGACTCGTCCACATCGCGCCGGCGTCGGCGCCGGCGTCGGCGCAAGGGCACCGAGGGCGACGAGGCATCGCCGGACGATCCGCCGAACACGGTGGTGCACGAACGCGAGCCGCGTACCAAGCGGGCCCGCGACGAGGTGCAGGGTATTTCCGGCTCAACGCGGCTGGAGGCCAAGCGGCAGCGCCGGCGGGACGGCCGTGACGCGGGCCGGCGTCGTCCGCCGATTCTGAGTGAGTCGGAGTTTCTGGCGCGGCGTGAGGCCGTCGACCGGGTGATGGTGGTGCGTGAACGGACCCTGCACGATGCGAACGCCGAGGACTACACGCAGGTGGCGGTCCTCGAAGACGGTGTGCTGGTGGAACACTTCGTGACCACCGAGACGTCGTTGTCGCTGGTGGGCAATATCTATCTTGGCCGGGTGCAGAACGTGCTGCCCGGTATGGAGGCGGCGTTCGTCGATATCGGCCGTGGTCGTAACGGCGTGCTGTACGCCGGCGAGGTCAACTGGGACGCCGCGGGGCTGGACGGTGGCTCCCGCAAGATCGAACAGGCCTTGCGGCCCGGCGATTCGGTGCTCGTGCAGGTCAGCAAGGATCCGGTGGGACACAAGGGTGCCCGGCTGACCACGCAGATCTCGTTGGCCGGCCGCTACCTGGTGTACGTGCCGGGCGGGTCGTCGACGGGGATCAGCCGCAAGCTGCCCGACGTGGAGCGCAAGCGACTCAAGCAGATCCTCGCCAAACTGCTGCCCGAGGATGCGGGCGTGATAATCCGCACCGCCTCGGAAGGCGTGAGCGCCGATGAGCTGGGCGCCGACATCGCGCGCCTGGAAAGCCAGTGGAAGGGCATCGAGGCCGCCGTCGCCGACGCCGAGGGACGTTCGGGAAGCGGGGCCCCGCGGGCTCTGTACGAGGAGCCCGATCTTCTGGTTCGAGTGGTGCGCGACCTGTTCAACGAGGACTTCAAGAAGCTCATCGTCGAGGGCGACAAGGCATGGAACCTCGTCGAAAGGTATGTGAGCTCGGTCGCACCGGACCTCATGGAACGTGTCGAGCGGTTCACCAAGCGCCATGCGGACGCGCCCGATTCTTTTGTGGTGCACCGGATCGACGAACAACTGGCCAAGGCTCTCGACCGTAAGGTGTGGTTGCCCTCGGGCGGCACGCTGATCATCGAGCACACCGAGGCGATGACCGTCATCGACGTCAACACGGGCAAGTTCACCGGCGCCGGGGGCAACCTCGAGGAGACGGTGACCCGCAACAACCTGGAGGCGGCCGAGGAGATCGTGCGGCAGATGCGCCTGCGCGATCTGGGCGGCATGATCATCGTCGACTTCATCGACATGGTCCTCGAATCCAATCGTGACCTGGTGTTGCGTCGGCTCACCGAGGCGTTGGCGCGTGACCGTACCCGGCATCAGGTGTCGGAGGTGACCTCTCTGGGGTTGGTGCAGATGACCCGCAAACGGCTGGGTACCGGCCTGCTGGAGGCGTTCTCGACCACCTGCACCGCATGTGCTGGGCGAGGCATCATCGTGCACCAGAATCCGGTCGAGGTGCGTACCGACGACCAGGCGCGCCCCGAGGGCGGTTCGAAGCGCTCGCGCAAGGCCAAGAAGCGGGCCGAGCAGTCTTCCGAGGCGGCCAAGGCCTCGCACAACCCGTCCGAGCATCCGATGTTCCGGGCGATGGCGGCGCACTCACACGACCACGGTGACGAGCACCCCGGGCATGAAAACTCCGGGCCTGAAAGCCCGGGGCCTGACGAGCACCACGGTCGTGACGAAGTGGTGGCGGCCGTGGTTGTCGACGAGATTGAGATCGTCATCACAACCGCTGGTTCGACGACCGGTCCGGACGCCGGGGATTCCGCCGCCGATGCGGTGACCCCGGACACGGCCGGACGCGATGACGCGAACCGCCCGGACGCGGACGAGGCCGCCCCGGCGGCCGAGGAGGTCGCGGCGGTACGGCCGGCGCGCAACGGTGTCGGTGCGGCCGATGTCGCCGGTAGTGCGTCCGGGGACATCTCCGGCGCAGATGACCGGGCGGCAGCCGACGGAGCCGGTCGTGTCGACGGAGAAGACGGAGCTCACTCGGCATCCGAGCGTGAACCCGAGCGTCCGGCCCGGGGTACGAACGGTGGCCGCAGGCGGCGGGTGGTGCGCGTGACCACCCCGACGACGACCACCGAGCCGGTGGTGATGACGGCCGCACCGGTGGCCGCCGACACCGAGAGCGCCCCGGTGACCACGTCGGGGCCGGCCACGTCGGCTCCGGCGGCCAAAGCGGTGGCCGTACGGCGCAGGCCGCGCAGGCGTTCGGCGGGCAGGCCTGCGGGCCCGCCGGTCGAGGAGTAGGCAGAACCGTCAGGGGCGGGGCTGGTTTGACCCGAATGGTCACAGTCCCGTAGCCTTGAACGGTCGCCTTCGGCGAAGAGTCTGCGCTGTGCGGGATTGATTTCCAGCACATGGCTGCTTGTTCTTCGCGACAGGCATTCTGGTGTGATCTGCGGTGACCCTGACAACTGGTCCGGGGTGTATTGCGGCCCGCGTCAGGTAGACAACCACAGATCAGGATCAGTAGAGCGCCGGAACCGCGGATGCGGGCTCGGCCCGACTAGACGAGTTAGAGGACAGCTTCGATGGCAACGTACGCGATCGTCAAGACCGGCGGTAAGCAGTACAAGGTCGCAGAGGGCGACATTGTGAAGGTCGAGAAGATCGACAGCGCGCCGGGCAGCACGGTGAGCCTGCCGGTGGCACTGGTCGTCGACGGCGCCCAGATCACCACCGACGCCGATGCGCTGGCCAAGATCTCCGTGACCGCCGAGGTCGTCGAGGAGACCAAGGGCCCGAAGATCCGCATCCACAAGTTCAAGAACAAGACCGGCTACCACAAGCGCCAGGGTCATCGTCAGAAGCTGACGGTCCTGAAGGTCACCGGCATCAACTGACACCCAACGGGGCTGCTGTCACCGGTCGTCGGCGATGGCAGCCTCCGAAACCCAGATCCACAGATTTTTCAGGAGGACTGAGATGGCACATAAGAAGGGCGCGTCCAGCTCGCGCAACGGTCGTGATTCCAACGCCCAGCGGCTCGGCGTCAAGCGCTTCGGTGGCCAGCAGGTCAGCGCGGGCGAGATCCTGATCCGCCAGCGGGGCACCAAGTTCCACCCCGGCGTGAACGTCGGTCGCGGTGGTGACGACACCCTGTTCGCGCTGGCAGCCGGTGCGGTCGAGTTCGGCACCAAGCGTGGCCGCAAGACCGTCAATATCGTCACCGACGCCGCTGCGGTCTGATTTCCCACCCCGATGAGGGGTGAGGGAGCATAGCCTTCACAGAGGGTGCACAGGGGAACCATCCCTGGGCGCCCTCTGTTGGTGTTTGTGGGCCCTGATCGTTGCCGGGGCCCTGTTGTCAACTATCAGTGTTACCACCGATCTGGGATTCCACCGATCAGGAAGTGAGAGTGGCGATGTCTCGGTTCGTCGACCGCGTGACCATTCATGTGACGGCCGGAAACGGTGGCCACGGGTGCTCGTCGGTGCACCGGGAGAAGTTCAAGCCGCTCGGCGGCCCCGACGGCGGCAACGGCGGCAACGGCGGGTCGGTGCGGCTCGTCGTCGATCCGCAGGTGCACACGCTGCTCGATTTCCACTTCCGGCCGCACGCCAAGGGCACCAACGGTAAACCCGGCATGGGGGACAATCGCGACGGTGCCACCGGTGAGGACCTGATCCTCAAGGTGCCCGACGGGACCGTGGTACTCGACGCCGACGGCAAGATCCTGGCCGACCTTGTCGGCGCCGGAACGACTTTCGACGCCGCACAGGGCGGCCGTGGCGGCCTGGGCAATGCCTCGTTGGCCTCCAGGGCCCGCCGGGCGCCCGGTTTCGCGCTCCTCGGTGAAGAGGGCCAGTCACGGGATCTGGTGCTGGAGCTCAAGTCGGTGGCCGATGTGGGGCTCGTCGGATTCCCGTCGGCGGGCAAATCGTCCTTGGTGTCCGTGCTCTCGGCCGCCAAACCGAAGATCGCCGACTACCCGTTCACCACCCTCGTACCCAATCTCGGTGTGGTGCAGGCGGCCGGTGACATCTTCACCATCGCCGACGTGCCCGGCCTGATCCCCGGCGCGTCCATGGGGCGCGGCCTGGGACTGGAGTTTCTGCGGCATCTGGAGCGCTGCGCGGTACTGGCGCATGTAGTCGATTGCGCCACACTGGAACCCGGCCGCGACCCGGTCTCCGACATCGACGCGCTGGAAGCGGAGCTGGCCGCATACCGTCCGGCTCTCGCCGCCGACCACGGTCTCGGTGATCTGGCCGATCGACCACGTGTGGTGATTCTGAACAAGATCGACGTCCCCGACGCGGCGGAGCTGGCCGACCTGGTGGAACCCGAACTCGTGCAGCGTGGTTGGCCGGTATACCGGATTTCGGCGGTGAGCCGCACCGGATTGCGCGAACTGACCTTCGCCCTGGCGAAGATGGTTGCCGATTATCGTGCGGCACAACCGAAAGCACAGCCGCGCAGACAGGTGATCCGCCCGGTCGCCGTCGACGACAGCGGATTCACGGTGGTACCGGATCCGGCCGTGGAGGGCGGCTTCATCGTGCACGGCGCCCGTCCCGAACGTTGGATCGCGCAAACCCAGTTCGAGAACGACGAAGCGGTGGGCTACCTCGCCGACCGGCTGAACAGGCTCGGCGTCGAGGATGAGCTCAAGCGCCTCGGCGCCCAGCCGGGTGCGCCGGTCACCATCGGCGCGATGACCTTCGACTGGGAGCCGACCACACCGATGGGCGAGGACGTGCCGTTGACCGGCCGCGGCACCGACGTGCGGCTCGACCGGTCCGAGCGCATCGGCGCGGCCGAACGCAAGCAGGCGCGGCGGGCGCGACGGTCCAGATTCGAGGACGGCGACGTCCATGAGTGAGGTGCGTACCCGCATCGCCGACGCGCGCAGCATCGTCGTCAAGATCGGCTCGTCCGCGCTGACCGACCTGCACGACGGGCTCGACCGGCGGCGTCTGGACGCGCTCGCCGACGCGCTGGAGGGCCGGATGCGGGCGGGTACCAACGTCACCGTCGTGTCCTCGGGCGCGATCGGTGCGGGTATCGCCCCGTTGGGGCTGAAGAAGCGTCCCAGCGACCTGGCCACCAAGCAGGCCGCGGCCAGCGTCGGGCAGCTCGCGCTTGCCCACGCGTGGGGTACGTCGTTCGCCCGCTACCAGCGGACGGTGGGGCAGGTGTTGCTGACCGCCGACGACTTCGCCAATCGGCGGCACCACGCCAACGCGCAGCGCACGCTGGAACGTCTGGTCTCGCTCGGGGTGGTTCCGGTGGTCAACGAAAACGACACGGTCGCCACCAACGAGATCCGGTTCGGCGACAACGATCGGCTGGCCGCGCTGGTGGCCCATTCGATCCGGGCCGATGCGCTGGTGCTGCTCAGCGATGTCGACGGACTGTACGACGGCGATCCGCGCAAGGTGGGGTCCAACGGTGAACGTGCCCAGTTCATTCCCGAGGTACACGGTCCGGAGGACTTGGACGGGGTGATCGCCGGTTCCGGTGGTGCGTTGGGTACCGGGGGTATGGCCTCCAAGCTGACGGCGGCGAGGCTGTCCGCGGACGCCGGTGTGCCGGTGTTGCTGGCCGCGGCATCCGATGCCGCTCTCGCGCTCAAGGACGCCTCTGTGGGCACCGTGTTCGCGGCTCGGGCCGAGCGCCTGACGGCGCGCCGGTTCTGGGTCCGGCATGCGGCCGACACCAGCGGATCTCTCGTTCTCGACGACGGTGCGGTGTCGGCGGTGGTCGCCAGGCGCCGGTCACTGCTGGCCGCGGGCATCGTCGATGTGAAGGGCTACTTCTACGCCGGCGATGTGGTGGAACTTGTCGACTTGTCCGGTGCGGTACGCGGGCGGGGCGTGGTGTCCTACGACGCCGACGAGATCACCCTGATGGAGGGTCGTTCGACCGCCGATCTGCCGGCCGACCTGCGTCGGCCCGTGGTCCACGCCGACGACCTGGTGGCGCGGTAGGCGTCCAGCCGAACACGAACACGAGAACAAGGAATGCCTGGCCCGTGAGGGGCCAGGCATTCCTTGTTCTCGCGTGTGCGATCAGCAGGTGCTGGGCACCGGTTCGCCGCGGAACCGCGCCGACAGGAAGTCCATCGCCGGCAGTACCCCGATCACCGCGGCACTCATGTGCTCGGGCGAGGGTGTGAGCAACGTCTGCACCTTGGTCCCGGCCTTGCAGTACCGGCGGATGGTCGAGCTGATGGAGTCGAGGGGGATCAGCACGTCGGTGGGGCTGTGCCATTCGAAGATCGGTGCGGTGGGCACACCCGGATACATCGCCAGGCTGTTCTCGGCGCCGATCTTGCGGAACGTCTTGTTCTCGAACAACTGCACACCGCTCTTGGTGACCTGCCGGGCACTGTGGCCCGCGCCGATCCGCAACACGTCGTTGGTGCAGGCGTTGCGCATCTCCGAGAACATCCGCTTTCCGTCGGTGGAGAGGAAGTCGAAGATGGTCACCTTGTCGGAGTACTCACGGGCCAGACCGATGGCTGCGGCGAAGGCCAGACCGAATGCGGGATGGGGGCGGTTGTAGCCCAGACCCTCGGCCATCTTGATCAGGTCCATCGGCACGCCGCCGTACGCCGCGCCCACGATGTTCAGGTCGGGGGTGTACTTGGGTGCCAGTGCCGCGGCCCACGCCGTGGCCATGCCGCCACCGGAGTATCCGGCGAGGCCGACCTTGCTGTGCTTGACGGCGGCCGGAGTGAAGTTCTGCGTGGCGGTGATCGCGTCGAGGGAGATCTGTCCGCCGAGTTTGGCGGCTCCGTACGCGCTGCGGGGCCCGAGATGATCGGGGATGCTCACCGTCCAACCCTGCTGCAGTACGACGTTGAGGGCCGGTGCCTCACGGATGGTGAGGTTGGGGTCCTGTGTCCACAGCACCTGCGACGGCGCGCATTCGAGTCCGACCGCGTTGACGATGTGCTGGAACGACAGCAGCGGGCCGTTGGCCTTCTTGCGGTTGGGCACCAGAACCGTGGTGATCGCGGCGATCGGCTTGTTCTCGCTGTCGTTGGAGCGGAACTTGATCTGATACGTCTTCACATCCACGAACGCGGGCGGATTGGGCCGGGACCGGGTGGAGATGATCTGGCCCTGCTTGTACGCGGCGATGTTCTTGGGCGTTTTGTAGAAGCTGTCCGACAGCGGGGTGGGCAGCGCGGCATTGACCTTGGCGATCCGTGCGGCGTCGACCCTGCCGTCGTCGGGTACACCGGCGGCGGGCGCGGCGGCCACGGTGCCGCACACCAATGCGGATACGGCCACCAGCGCAGGAACGGCGGCCCGGAGCCACGAGGTGCGCCCGCGGGTGGTCCGCCGCCGCGCTGTCGATCGCGTGTCGGTGCGATTCACGAGATGTCTCCCCATTTCGGAGTCAGCATGCAACTACTGCCGAGGGCGCCGTCGACAGGCCTACTGGGCCATGTCGGGGATCACACGCATCGGCCGGCACCATGCCGGTCACAAGGTGTCGGCTGGTACGGCTCCGACAGTACCGCACACTTCGTTCACGTTACCGGGCCAGATGTCGTCCAGATGGGTGAATTCGGGTGCGGGACGAGGCTCCGGCGCCCTATTGTGTCGTGGCCTCGGTGGCGTGCCGGCCGGTGTTCTGTGGCACGGCCACGAGAGGATACACGCCGTTCTCGTCGTGCACCTCGGTGCCAACCACCGGTGGATTGAACACGCACAGCATCCGCATCTCGGTATCCGCGGTGACGGTGTGCCGGTCGTGGTCGTTCAGCAGGTACATGCTGCCCGGTCCCAGCCGATAGGTCGTTCCCGTCTCGCGGTCGAGCAGGGTTCCGGTGCCCTCGACCAGCCACACGGCCTCGATGTGGTTGGCGTAGTGGAACTCGTTGACCGAGCCGGCCTTGATGGTGGTCTCGTGGAAGGAGAAGCCGACGCCGTCGCCGCCCAGGACGATCCGCTTGGACACCCAGTTGCCCTTCGGATCGGCCACCTCGCGCTCGGTACCGCTGATCTCCTGCGTCGTCCGGACGATCACGCCACGACCTCCTCGACGGAGCGGACCAGGATGTCGAGTCCGTGGGTCAGATCGTCGTCGGAGATGGTCAGCGGAGGAAGCAGCTTGACCACCTCGTCGGACGGGCCGGAGGTTTCGGCGAGCAGCCCGGCCCCGAACGCCGCGGCACACACCTTGCCCGCGGCGGTGGTCTCTGCAAACGCCAGGCCGCGCACCATGCCGCGTCCGCGGGTGCTCAGACCGTCGTGCCGTTCGGTGAGTCCGGTGAACACCTCGTGGATGTGTTCACCTTTGCGGTGCACCTCGGCGGTGAGGGTGTTGTCGGCCCAGTACGTGTCCAGGGTCTTGGTGGCGGTGACGAAAGCGGGGTTGTTGCCGCGGAACGTGCCGTTGTGTTCACCGGGTGCCCACACGTCGAGTTCGGGCTTGAACAGCGTCAGGGCCAGTGGCAGGCCGTAGCCGCTGATCGACTTCGAGAGCGTGACGATGTCGGGGGTGATTCCGGCGGCCTCGAACGAGAAGAACTCGCCGGTGCGGCCGCAGCCCATCTGCACGTCGTCGACGATCAGCAGGATGTCGCGGCGACGGCACAGTTCCTCCAGCGCCTGCAGCCATTCGACGCGGGCCACGTTGACCCCGCCCTCGCCCTGGACCGTTTCGACGATCACCGCCGCCGGCCGGTTGAGTCCACTGCCGGAGTCGTCGAGGACGCGCTCGAACCAGGCGAAGTCCTCCATGACGCCGCCGAAGTAGTTGTCGAACGGCATAGGGGTGGCGTGCACCAGTGGGATACCGGCACCGGCACGCTTCATCGAGTTGCCGGTGACCGACAGCGCGCCCAGGGTCATGCCGTGGAAGGCGTTGGTGAAGCTGATGATCGATTCGCGGCCGGTGACCTTGCGGGCCAGCTTGAGCGCCGTCTCGACAGAGTTGGCGCCGGTCGGGCCGGGGAACTGGATCTTGTAGTCCAGTCCGCGGGGTTCGAGGATCCTGGAGGTGAAGGTCTCGATGAACCGGCCCTTGGCGACGGTGGCCATGTCGAGGCCGTGGGTGATGCCGTCGTCGGCGAGGTAGTCGATCAGTTCGGCCTTGAGGATCGGGTTGTTGTGGCCGTAGTTGAGCGATCCCGCGCCTGCGAAGAAGTCGAGGTATTTGCGACCGCCGGAGTCGGTCAGCCACGAGCCGCTGGCGCGGTTGAATACCGTGGGCCAGCTACGGCAGTAGCTGCGAACCTCGGATTCGTGGGTGGTGAAAACCGAATCGTCGATATGCTGGTCGAGTAGCTTCATGTTCTGCTCTCCTTGGAGTGATCGCACTGGCCAATCGCTATGAAGATGTGCGTATGAGCGGTACGCCGACGAGTGCCGGAGTATCAAATGATGTCGTTCGGTACGGATTGTCAGTCGGACGGGGATGTCGCCGACGGTTCGAGCCGATAGAGATCCTCGGATTCGTGTGAATCCGGGAACAATTCCGCGGCAAAGAATTTCTCGCGACGGAACTGCAGACCGCGTGCGGCGGCGACCGAGGCGAAGAGTCGTCGGGATGCCTGGTTGTCGGGGCTGATCGTGGTGTGCAGTGCGACGACGCCGTCGTCGTGGGCACACCGGTCGAAAAGCCGGTGCAGCATGCCGGCGGCCACACCACGACCACGGGCGTCGTGGTCGACTGCGACCTGCCACACCATCAGTACCGTCGGATCTTCGGGGCGACGGTAGCCGGTGACGAAACCGATTGGTCGACTGTCGATTTCGGCGACGATGGAGGTAGCCGCGAAGTCGTTGCACCACAGCACATAGGCGTACGACGAGTTGACGTCGAGAACCTTTGAGTCCGAAGCGATTTCCCAGAGCCGATGACCGTCCGGTGCGGACGGCCGCCGGTAGTCCACGGCAATTGCGGATGTCGGGGTCGTGCTTATGTGAGACGGGCTCATGACCTTTTCGACGTTAACAATGCATTTCCCGGAAATCATTCGTCGGGCAAAATTGATCACCGAAATACCGGAGTCCGTCCAGGTCACACCAGCAATGTGACACCCATCACAGTACTGTGCGGGCGGTATGCGCCGAGTGGCACTCGGCCGGTCCCGAGGGTGGACAATGGGCGACCATGACCAGGATCATCGCCGGCCGTTTCGGCGGCCGCAGGATCGCAGTTCCCGACGAGGGGACCCGCCCCACCTCCGATCGGGTACGCGAGGCCGTGTTCAACATGCTCGGCGCCCGCGTCGACCTCGACGATGCCGCAATCGCCGACCTCTACGCGGGGTCCGGCGCGCTCGGTATCGAGGCGCTCTCGCGGGGGGCGGCCTCTGCGGTGTTCGTCGACTCCCGGCGCAGGGCCACCTCGGTGATCACCGCGAACCTCAAGGCGTGCGGGACCTCGTCCGCGGCGCGGGTGGTGACCGCGGAGGTCGGTGCCTACCTCGCCGGTCCGGGCACGCCGTTCGACGTGATCTTCATGGACCCGCCCTACGACCTGGACTCCGTCGTGGTGCAGGACGATGTGCGGGTCGTCGCCGACAGCTTTCTCGCCGATGGTGGGTTGCTCGTGCTGGAGCGTTCTACCAGGTCGGCACGTATCGATTGGCCGGAGAACCTCGATGTGGTGGCCGACAAGACCTATGGTGACACCAGGGTGGAGATCGCCCGCCGATAGCCGGGGCCCGCGCGGAATCGGCGCTGAACCATGGAGTGCTCGGGGGATCCGCAGTGTTCGACAGAACGGCCGTGTTCGGCCGGCCAGCTGTGTTCGGCTGATCGGGCATGCAATTCTCGTTTTTGACATAGCATGTTCTTGCTGAGAAAGAATCGGGTATGCGCGGAGGTGGCAACGGAACGATGAGTGAATCGAAGGGCGGTGCGGGGGTCCGGGTCGGTCCGATCGAATGGGACGTCCCGATCGTCGGGGCGCCGATGGCGGGCGGGCCGACCACGCCGGCGCTGGTTGCCGCGGTCGGCAACGCGGGCGGGCTGGGCACGCTCGCGGCCGGCTACCTGACCGCCGAGCAGCTCGCACCGCTGCTCGTCGAGGTGGAGTCGCTCACCGATCGCCCCTATGGGGTCAATCTGTTCTTGCCGGGCTCGGACGTGGGTGAACGACTGGCCGAGGAGATCGACGAGTACCGCACCAGGCTGCGGATCGATGCCGATACCCTCGGCGTCGAGGTGGGCGAGCCGATGTTCTTCGACGAGGACATCGACGCCAAGATCGCGGTGCTCGCGCGGCACCGACCCGCCTTCGTCAGCACCACGTTCGCCGACCCGGGGCGACTGCTGGTGGACCGGATCCACTCGGAGGTGGGCGCACTGGTTTTCGTCACGGTGACCTCACCCGAAGAGGCCGCGGCCGCCCTCGCCTCCGGCGCCGACGCGCTGATCGCGCAGGGGGTGGAGGCCGGTGGGCATCGCGGCATCTGGCACGACGACCCCGACAACTCGCTCGGCGGACCCGGCATCTCCACCGTGGGTCTGGTCCGCAAGATCGGCAAGAGCACCGACGTGCCGATCATCGCGGCCGGCGGGGTGGGCGTCGCCGACGACGTGCGCGCGCTGCTCGACGCGGGAGCCACCGCAGTGGCCGTCGGCACCGCGCTGCTGTGCGCCGACGAGGCCGGCACTTCGGAGGCCTATCGCAACGCCGTGTGGAGTTGGGAGTATCGCGGTACCGTTGTCACCCGCGCGTTCTCCGGGCGGCCCGCCCGTGCCCTGGCCAACCGGTTCGCCACGATGAACGTCGACGCGCCCGCCGCCTACCCGCACGTGCATTACATGACCACACCCATCCGGGCCGCCGCCACGGCCGCGGCCAACACCCAGACACTCAATCTGTGGGCCGGCGATGGGTGGGACGCGGTCCAGAAGGGGAGTGCGGCGCAGATCATCGCCACCCTGACCGGGCAATCACCGGGGTGAGGCTCTGCGGGTAAGTTGCTGTGGCATGGCTACCGCTGTCTGCCCAGGATCTTTCGACCCGTTCACCCTCGGCCACCGCTATGTGGTCGAACGTGCCGCCGCGCGCTTTGACGAAGTGGTGGTGACCGTCGTCGTCAACCCCAACAAGTCGGGGATGTTCAGCGTCGACGAACGCATCGCACTCATCGAGGAGGACTGCGCCGGACTGCCGAACGTGCGGGTGGACAGGTGGACCGGTCTGCTCGTCGACTATCTGACCACCAACGGGTACTCGACCATCGTCAAGGGGCTGCGGTCGGCGGTCGACTTCGACTACGAGGTGCCGATGGCGCAGATGAACCGTGAACTCAGTGATGTCGAGACGGTCTTCCTGCTGACCGATCCCCGGTTCGCGCATGTGTCGAGTTCGTTGGTCAAAGAGGTGGCCAAGCTGGGCGGCGACGTCGCGCCGTTCCTGTCGGCCCATATCCACGAGCGGTTGATGGCGGCGGTGACCGGCGAGCGAGAAGTTTGATACTCACCACATAGATCACGACACGCCACACCAGCTTTACTCGTAACAGCACTATCTTTCTGCACAATAGTCACAGCAGTCTCGTCGGCCACATGGACCGGCCGGGCCGGAGAAGACCACCGCAGGGAATGAGGTAGCTGTGTACCGGGTATTTGAAGCACTCGATGAACTGATCGCCATCGTCGAAGAAGCACGAAGCGTCCCGATGACCGCAGGTTGCGTCGTCCCGCGTGGCGACGTGCTCGAACTCCTCGACGATCTCAAGGACGCCATCCCCGGTGAACTCGACGACGCGCAGGACGTGCTCGACCAGCGCGACGACCTGATCAGCACCGCGCGTGAGCATTCGGACACTGTGATCGCCAAGGCCGACTCCGAATCGGAATCGACGCTGGAGAACGCGCGCGCCGAGGCCGACCGCATCCTCGCCGACGCCAAGGCGCAGGCCGACCGGATGGTCGACGAGGCCACGATGCACGGCAAGTCCATTGTCGACGAGGCATCCGAGGAAGCGCACCGGATGCGGTCGAGTGCATCCCGCGAGTACGACTCGGTGACCGGCCGCGCCCGCACCGAGGCGCAGCGCACCATCGACGCGGCCAACAGCTCCTACGACAGGTCGGTAGCCGAGGGCATCGCCGAGCAGCAGCGCCTGGTGTCCGAGTCCGAGGTGGTGGCCGCATCCAAGAGTGAGGCCGAACGGATCATCGACGCCGCCCACGCCGAAGCCGACCGGCTGCGGGGCGACTGCGACGTGTACGTCGACGAGAAGCTCGCCCAGTTCGAGGAAGTCCTCACCGGCACGCTGCGATCGGTCAACCGTGGCCGTCACCAGTTGCGCACCGGTGCCGGGATGCACGACTACGTCGACTACCCGCGCAGCGTCGGGACTCCAGGCGATCGCCAGTCGTCCCAGCGTGACCACGAGGCGTCTGCGCTGGCGGTCTGACCGGGTGACCGGGGTCGGTGGCCGCCGCCGATCGCGGGCCCTGAGGTCCGCGGGTCCGGTCACTGGCCCCGGCCACGGGTCGGGCGTATGGTGCATACCGTGTCAGCTCAATCCGTGACCAGTCCGACGCCGTTCGTGCTGGACATCCGCAGCCTCGGCCGTCGCCCGGGCACCATGGCCGAAGTCCATCGCACCATCTCCACGCCCTCACGTATCGGTGTGGAGATGATCGGCATCGAAGAAGGTTCGGAGGTCGACGTCGATCTGCGCCTGGAATCGGTGTCCGAGGGCGTCCTCGTCACCGGTACGGTGTGCGGCGAGACCGCCGGGCAGTGCGCGCGATGTCTCGAACCGGTGGAGGGCACGGTGCACGTGTTCCTCACCGAACTGTTCGCCTACCCCGACAGCGAGACCGAGCAGACCACCGACGAAGAGGACGTGCACCGCATCGTCGACGAACGGATCGACCTCGAACAGTCGATCATCGACGGCGTGGCGATGGAACTGCCGATGTCGCCGCTGTGCTCGGAGGACTGTCCGGGCCTGTGCTCGGTGTGCGGTGCCCGGCTGGCGGTCGCCGATCCCGACCACAGCCATGACGTCATCGACCCGCGGTGGGCGGGACTGGCGGCCAGGTTCGACACCGGCGGCGGCGATGCCGCGCGCGATGACAACAAACAGACCGATGATGGGACGGGGGCCGGCACACAGTGACGCGCAGGTCGGGGGATACAGGTGAGAACGGTTGCAGTGATCTCACGGACGCGCTCGGAGTGCCGATCTCACCGGATCTGCTCACCCTCGCGCTGACGCACCGGTCCTACGCCTACGAGCACGGTGGCCTGCCCACCAACGAGCGCCTGGAGTTCCTCGGCGACTCGGTGCTGGGTGTGGTGGTCACCGAACGCCTGTACAAGCGCTACCCCGACCGGCCCGAAGGCGAACTGGCCAAGATCCGCGCCAGCGTGGTCAACATGAATGCACTCGCCGACGTGGCCCGCGGACTCGGCGAGGGCGGGCTGGGCCGACACCTGTACCTGGGTCGCGGTGAAGAGCTGACCGGCGGCCGCGACAAGGCCAGCATTCTTGCCGATGGCCTCGAATCGCTTTTCGGCGCAATGTTTCTCGATCACGGCCTGGACACGTCGCGAGAGACCATCTTGGCCATCTTCGACGACGTCATCAGCAAGGCGGGTGAGCTGGGCGCAGGTCTGGACTGGAAAACCTCCCTACAGGAGTTGTCCAGTGAGCGTGAACTGGGCCCGCCGCAGTACCAGGTCACCTCCACCGGACCGGATCACGACAAAGAGTTCACCGCGACGGCGGTCGTGGGCGGTGAGAATCTGGGCACGGGCGTGGGACGGTCCAAGAAGGAAGCCGAGCAGAACGCCGCCGCGCTGGCGTGGGAAGTGCTCGACAACCGGTCTGGTGCCGGTGAGGAGTCGAGCCCAGAAGCCGGCCCGGAAGAATCGGGCCGAGCAAGCGCCGAGCAGGGGACCGGAACCGAGAGTGCCTGAACTGCCCGAAGTCGAGACCATCCGGCTCGGCCTCGCGGCGCATATCGTCGGTCGCCATATCGACCAGGTCGAGGTCCTGCATCCGCGTGCGGTGCGCAGGCAGGCCGGGGGAGCCGCCGATCTGGTTGCCCGGCTTCGTGGTCTGACCATCGCCGAGGTCCGGCGTCGCGGAAAGTATCTGTGGCTGGCCGTCGACTCCGGCGAGCCCGCCGACGGCTGGGCAGTGGTGATTCATCTGGGAATGAGTGGGCAACTCCTGATCGCCGAACCCGGCGCACCCGACCAGACACACCTGCGGATCCGGCTGACCCTCGCACCGGATCACGCCACCGCCGCACCGATCGAACTACGATTCGTCGACCAACGCACCTTCGGTGGCTGGTTTATCGATGACTGGGCTATTGACGACTGGGCTGTTGATGACTCGGGAACTATTGTGCCCGAATCAATTTCGCATATCGCTCCCGATCCGTTCGAATCCTCGTACGACCAGGAGCGGGTGATCGCCAGGATCCGGGCCAAACATACCGAGATCAAGCGCGCCCTGCTCGATCAGACGCTGATCTCCGGAGTCGGCAACATCTACGCCGACGAGGCCCTGTGGCGGGCGCGCCTGCACGGCACCCGCGTCACCGACCGCATCAGCCGCGCCAAACTCACCGAACTGCTCGACGCCGTCACCGATGTGATGAGTGAGGCGATCGTCGTCGGCGGCACCTCGTTCGACGACCTGTACGTCAACGTCAACGGCCAGTCCGGCTACTTCGAGCGTGCCCTGAATGCCTATGGGCGTGAAGGGGAGCCGTGCCGACGATGTGAAACCATCATGCGCCGCACCGCATTCACGAACCGCAGCTCGTTCTACTGTCCGAAGTGCCAGCGGCCACAGAGTCCGACTTCCGTCCGCTGAACGCCGTCCGCTGATGAGGAGCACTCCCATGTCTGATTTCGCACTGTCCCGTGGTCAGAACACCGCGCTGACCGGACCGCGTCCCCTCACGGTCCAGGTTCGCGGCCGCATACGCCTAGACGTCCTGGCCTTCGTGCTGGGCGATGACGAGAAGGTTTCCGGTGACGCGGATTTCGTGTTCTACAACCAGCCCGCACATCCCAGCGGCGCAGTGACTCTCGATGACCGGGGCGTCGTCGTCGTTGATCCGGCCCGGTTGCCAGGAGGTGCGAGTCGGGTACATATCGGGGTGGTTGCCGAGCATCAGACACTCGGTGATGCGCGGATCGAGGTGGTCCTGGCTCAGGACGGGCGGACCGTGACCGCTCCTGGTGAAGGGCTGACGGTCGAGACATCGGCGGTGCTGATCGAGATCTATCGTCGCGGCGATGACTGGAAGATCCGCAACACCAGTGCGGGATGGGAAGGTGGCTTCGCCGACTTGGTGCGCAGCCACGGTGTGCAGGTCGATGACGAGCCCGTGCCGGGGCAGTCCGGTGCCGCAGGGCCCCGGACGGCGCCTGGCGAGGAGAAGCTCTCGCTGACCAAGCGCGCCACGCTCGACCTGCGCAAGAAGCAGGTACACAAGGTGCTGCTGGAGAAGAAGGTCCAGCCCGGCGTACGTGCCCGCGTGGTCATGGTCATCGACAAAACATTCTCGATGTCGGTGCTGTACCGAGATGGCGTTGTCGGTGAACTTGTCGAGCGGATGATCCCCGTGGCCACCCAACTCGACGATGACGGTGCGCTGGAGGCTTACGTCTACGCGGTGCGGTGCGCCAAGCTGCCTGATATCACCGTGGATCGTGCTGAGGAATGGGTCCGCGAGTACGTACATTTGCGCGGCGCGCACGGTGGCGTCGACTACGACCGGCTCGGGGGCCGTAACGAGGAACTGCCGATCCTGGAGCAGGTGATTGCCGACTGTCGCGAATCGGCCGACCCCGTTCTGGTGCTCTTCTTTACCGATGGCGGTTTTGCGCGGGGCCGGAAGGCGATTCAGAAACTGATCAGCGAGGCCGCGGCGCTGCCGATCTTCTGGCAGTTCATCGGTATCGGGAAGGCCGACTTCGGTGCGCTGACCGCACTGGATGAGCTCTCCGGGCGCATCGTCGACAATGCGGGCTTCTTCGCCGTCGATGACGTATCCCGGATCAGTGACGAGCAGTTGTACCGGCTGCTGCTCTCGGAGTTTCCGGACTGGCTCGCCGCCGCGCGCGCCGCACGGGTGTTGCGTTGAACTGACCGGGCCGCGGCGGGCCGGCTACTCGCCGCGGCCGAGCGCGTTCACCAGCCACGCATCGATGGCTGTGGCCGCCTGACGCCCGACGGGTGTCGGATGGTTCGAGAAGCCGTGCGGTACATCGGGGTAGATCCGGAGAGCGACCTCGCTGCCCGCCGCCGCCAGGCGCGCGGCCATGAGCAGGTTGTCCGGCAGGACCACGTCACCGGTACCGACGACCACCAAAGTGCTTGGCAGGCCCCGCAGGTCACCGTAGGCGGGGGATATGTCGGGAATCGAGCGGTCATCGACATGGCCCGCGTAGGCGGCGACGAAGTAGTCATCGACCACGGCCTTGCCCGATGGGGTGTGCTCGCTCAGGTCGTATGTTCCCGCTTCCAACAGCGCACCACCGAATGCGCCGACGGCGCCGCGGTCGCGCAGTCGCAGTAGGGTGGTGACGGCGAGTGTCGCGCCGGCGGAGAAGCCGCCGAGGATCAGGCTGTCAGTGCCGAAACGGTCACGTGCGCAATCGATCAGCCACTCGGCGGCCGCCGCGCAGTCATCGGGTGCCGCGGGCCACGGATTCTCCGGAGCGAGTCGATAGTCGACGCTGACCACGGCCAGTCCGGTGGCATCGGCTCGCCGGGCGTTTCGTTCGTCATCGGCGACCGCCGAACTCATATAGAAGCCGCCGCCTGGGAAATGCAGCAGAACGCCGACGACCGGTCGATGCAGTGGTTCGATGATCCGGAGCGGTACGGCATGGCCGGCCACGTTGACCGTGTCGACGACCGCGCGGCCGGAGCCGGTGAAACGCGCCTGCCGCGCCGCACGCGCCTCCGTCAACTCCTGATAGTCGGCCAGGGCAGAGGCGCGCGGCCGTGTCTCGTAGAACTCGCTGGTCGCCGCCGCATCAGCCGTCGATACTGATTCGACCAGGCTCCTCAGCGCGAAATCCATGGGCCCAGGCTACTGGGACCACTGACGATTCGACTGTTGACTGTCATGCAAGCGTCCTGCGGGACTGTGACGCGCCCAACTGGTACCGTTTACTTGTACCGCTTCTGGGTTGGAGGTCGTGATGTCCATCAGTGCAAGTGAGGCGAGGAAGACTTTGTTTCCGCTCATCGAGCGGGTGAACGAGGACCGTGACGCGATCGAAATCGTGTCGCGCAAGGGAAACGCAGTGCTGATGTCGGCGGATGAGTACGCGGCATGGCAGGAAACGGCATACCTGTTTCGTTCTCCGGCGAATGCACGCCGACTGCTCGACGCCTACGAGCGCGCCCGTGGAGGTCGTACGGAGGTGCATGAACTCGACCGCTCGGACGACACCGACTGAATGAGACTTGTCTGGGATCTGGCTGCCTGGGAGGACTACACGCACTGGCAGAGCGTGGACCGGCGTGTGCTCAAGCGAATCAACGTCCTGATCGATGCTTGCCTTCGGGAACCGTTCGAGGGGATCGGGAAGCCGGAGCGGCTCAAGTACGGAGCGGCCGGAGCATGCTCACGTCGAATCACCGACGAGCACAGGTTGGTCTACCTTGTCGACGGGAGCGACCTCATCATCTTGCAGGCGCGCTACCACTACTGACTCGGCGGAGTCCCGGTCGATAGATTCACCCAGGCGACCGAGAGCTGTGACGGCTTCCAGTTGTAGCGCTGGACGACTTGAACGGTCTCGGCCTTGTGGTCGACAACCGCATCGATCGAACTACCTATGGTCGTCGGAGCCATGCGCTGCCACTATCCTGCTTCAGCGGGTGGATACAGCGCGATCGGTCTGAGCGGCTTTGCCGGGCGGAAGGATTCGTCTGTCGGGAACGTTGGCACCACCTGAACCGCGAGTGTCCCGAACCGGAAAGGCCCAATACGACCATGAGCACTTCTCCCACCCCGACCGAACTCTGGGTGCAGCGCACCGGAACCCGCCGTTACACCGGGCACAGCTCGCGTGGCGCGCAGGTATTGATCGGATCGGAGGACGTCGAGGGTGTCTTCACCCCCGGTGAGTTGCTGAAGATAGCACTGGGCGCGTGCACCGGTATGTCGTCGGACAAGCCGCTCGCGCGGCGTCTCGGCGACGACTACGACGCGACGATCCGGGTGAGCGGTCCGGCCGACCGGGAGAACGAAGTGTACCCGGTGCTGTCGGAGACCCTGGAGGTGGACCTGTCCGAACTCGACCCCGAGGCGGCACAGCGACTGTTGGTGGTGGTGGAGCGGGCAGTGGAGGCCGTGTGCACGGTAGGACGCACCATCAAGGCCGGTGCCGAGGTGAAACTCGCCATCGAAACAGACTGACGGGAGACGGACTGACGGGGAGACGGACTGACGGGGAGACGGACTGAGCGGGACGAAGTGGCCGCGAACCCCACGGTTGCCGATAGCGTTGTGTGATGAGCGCGACGGAGCAACGGTTGACGGCCTGGGTGCACGGCCGGGTCCAGGGTGTCGGCTTTCGGTGGTGGACGCGTTCGCGTGCCCTCGAGCTCGGCCTCGTCGGGTATGCCGCCAACCAGGCGGACGGCCGGGTGCTGGTGGTGGCCGAGGGGCCGCGCGCGGCTCTCGACCAACTGCGCGACTGGTTGCGGGTCGGCAACACGCCGGGGGAGGTCACGTTGGTCGTCGACGACTACTCCGTAGCCAGAGGTGACCTACGTGGTTTCATCGAGAAATAGGCCTCATCGAGAAGGGTCGTGGAGAGGCGATCGCCACAGTGGCGTGATCCGATCCTGACATACCCCACCGGTAGGCTTGTTGGTCGTGCATCTCAAGAGCCTGACCCTCAAGGGGTTCAAATCGTTCGCGTCGGCCACGACGCTGCGGTTCGAGCCGGGCATCACCTGTGTGGTTGGCCCGAACGGATCGGGCAAATCCAACGTCGTCGACGCCCTCACCTGGGTGATGGGCGAGCAAGGCGCCAAGGCGTTGCGCGGCGGCAAGATGGAGGACGTCATCTTCGCCGGAACCTCCGGGCGGCCCCCGCTGGGACGTGCCGAGGTGACGTTGACCATCGACAACTCCGACGGCGCGCTGCCCATCGACTACTCCGAGGTCTCCGTCACCCGGCGCATGTTCCGTGACGGTGCCGGCGAATACGAGATCAACGGCAGCTCGTGCCGACTGATGGACGTGCAGGAGCTGCTGTCGGACTCGGGCATCGGGCGCGAAATGCACGTCATCGTCGGGCAGGGGCGATTGGCCGCGATCCTGGAGTCGCGGCCCGAGGACCGCCGGGCTTTCGTCGAAGAGGCCGCCGGCGTGCTCAAACATCGTCGCCGTAAGGAGAAGGCCGTCCGCAAACTGCAGGGTATGCAGGCAAACCTGGACCGGCTCGGCGACCTGACCGCCGAACTGCGCCGCCAACTCAAACCACTCGGCAGACAGGCCGAGGTGGCGCGGCGCGCGCAGACCATCCAGGCCGATCTGCGTGATGCCCGGTTGCGGCTGGCCGCCGACGACCTGGTGACCCGGCGTACCGAGATGGCCCGGCACACCGCCGTCGAGGACGAGGTGCGCCGCGAACAGGACGAGGTCACCGCACAGCTGGACACCGTCACCGCGGCCCTGGCCGAACACGAGACACACCTGGCAGAGATCATCCCGGCCGCCGAAGCAGCCGGTCAGGGCTGGTTCCGGCTGTCGGCGCTGGCCGAACGCGTCGATGCCACCTGCCGGGTCGCCGGCGAACGCAGCCGCTACCTGTCCGAACCGTCGGCACTGCCCGGCGGCCCGGACCCGGAGGAACTCGAGATGGAGGCCGAGGAAGCCGCCGAGACCGAGATGGAGATGACCGAGGCCGTCGACATGGCCGCCGAACGCCTCGACGAAGCCAAAACCGAACTGGCCGAACGTGAATTGTTTGCCGAGGCGACCGAACGGGAACATCTGGCGGCGGTGCGCGCGATTGCCGATCAGCGCGAGGGCATCGCCCGGCTGGAAGGGCAGGTGGTCAACCTGCGGACCCGCACCGAGTCGGCGGACGCGGAGACCGCGCGGCTGACCGAGGCCATCGCGTCGGCCACCGAACGCGCCGAACAGGCCCGGCAGGCTCAGGACGCGGCCGAGGCGCTGCTCGCCGAGCTGGATGGTGCCGAAGCCGGGCTCGACGAACACCACGACCGGTGCGTGGCCGCACTCGACCTGTCCGATCACCGGGTGGCCGCCCTGCTCGCCGAGGAACGCACCGCAGAACAACGCATCGCCTCCCTGACCGCCCGCATCGAGGTGCTCGCGGGCAGCCTCGAACGCGGCGACGGCGGAACCTGGCTGCGCGAGAACGCATCCGATGGCCTGCTCGCGCCGCTGGCCGAGCTGCTGACCGTGGAGAGCGGCTACGAGACAGCGGCGGCCTGCGCCCTCGGGACCCTCGCCGATGCCATCGTGACCGTCGACGGGACCGCGGCACTCGGCGCGCTGACCGCGCTGCGCGCCGGCGACGGCGGCCGCGCCGCCCTCATCGTGAGCGGATTGCCGGTCACCGGCCATCGCCGCGACGTCGAGCTGCCACCGGGGACGCGGTGGGCCGCCGACATCGTGACCTGCCCCGACGCCGTGCGCGGCGCGCTCGAACTACTGCTGGCCGACATGGTGATCGTCGACGACCCGGCCGCAGGTCTGGCGCTGGCACAGCGGCATCACCTGCGGGCGGTCACCCGCGACGGTGACCGGATCGGCCCTGCCGCCGTCGAAGGCGGATCCTCGCGCCGGCAGTCGAGCCTGGAGGTGCAGTCGGCGATCGACACCGCCCGCGCCCAACTGGACGCCGCCGGCCGCACCGTCGAGGAGGTCACCGCCGCGCTGTCGGGGGCTCAGTCCGAGCAGCGCGACCGCAAAGCCGCCGCCGAGGAGGCACTCGCCGCGCTGCACGAGTCCGATGCCAATCTCGGCGCGGCCTACGAACAACTCGGGCGTCTCGGCCAGGACCTGCGGACCGCGCTGTCGGAGGCCGAGCGCCTGACCCGACAGCGCGACCGCGCCGAGGAGAGCCGCGGCGAGAACCTGACCGCACTGCGTGAACTCGAAGAGCGCCTGCGCGCTGTGCGCAACACCGGCGACGCCGATTCGGTGTCGGTGGACGACGACCTCGACCGGCTCGCCGCGAGCGAAGCCGTCGGCGCCGCACGCAGCGTCGAGATGGAGGCTCGGCTGGCGTTGCGCACGGCCGAGGAACGACTGGCCTCCGTCCGCGGCAAGGCCGACTCGTTGCGGCGGGCGGCGATCCGCGAACGGGAGAACCGCGAACGCCAGCGCCTGGCCGACCAGGCCCGCCGCGAGGCGGCGGCCGTGGCGCGGGCGGTGGCCGCGGTCGGTGCCGAGGTGGCCGAGCGGGTACGGTTCGCCGTCGCGCAGGCCCAGCGCGGCCGCGACGAACTCGACGCCGTCCGCAGGCAACGGTCGACGGCACTCGATGAACTCAAGAAGCAGTCCGCTCAACTCACCGACCGCCTGAACGCCCTGCGCGACAGCGTGCACCGCGACGAGATGGCCCGCGCCCAGGCGGCGTTGCGCATCGAACAACTCGAAGAGCAGATTCTCGAATCGTTCGCGATCACCCCCGACGACCTGGTCGCCGAATACGGACCGGATGTGCCGATGCCGCCGTCGGCGCTGGAGATCGCCGAGTACGAGCAGGCCAAGGAACGTGGCGACCAGGTGGTCGCACCCGCGCCGATGCCGTTCGATCGGCGTGCCCAGGAGACGCGCGCCAAACGCGCCCAGAAGGATCTCAACACGCTCGGCAAGGTCAACCCGCTCGCCCTGGAGGAGTTCGCGGCCCTGGAGGAACGCTACAACTTCCTGTCCGCGCAGCTGGAAGACGTGAAGGCGGCCCGCGCCGACCTGCTCGCCGTGGTCGAGGATGTCGACGCGCGCATCCTGCGGGTGTTCACCGAGGCGTACGCCGACGTCGAGCGCGAATTCGAGCAGGTGTTCGCCTCGCTGTTCCCCGGCGGCGAGGGCAGGCTCGTGCTCACCGACCCGGGTGACATGCTGACCACCGGCATCGAGGTGGAGGCCCGACCGCCGGGCAAAAAGGTCAAGCGGCTCTCGCTGCTGTCGGGTGGTGAGAAATCGTTGACGGCCGTCGCGATGCTGGTGGCGATCTTCCGGGCCCGGCCGTCACCGTTCTACGTGATGGACGAGGTGGAGGCCGCACTCGACGACACCAACCTGCAACGGCTCATCGGCCTGTTCGAACAGTTGCGGGAAAAATCGCAGCTCATCGTCATCACGCATCAGAAACCGACCATGCAGGTGGCCGACGCGCTGTACGGCGTCAGCATGCGCGGCGACGGCATCACCACGGTGATCTCGCAGCGGCTGCGCGGAGTCGATATCGCCGTCCCCGCCACCACCGAACCCGGGTAGTCTCTGCGCTGATGACATTCGCACTGGTGATTCTGCTTCTGCTCGCCGTGGCGTTCGTTGTTGCCGAGACGGTGGCGCGCCGCGCCGTCGTCACCCGGCTGGCCGGTCGTCTGTCGGAGGCCGCGGGCTATCCGATCGCGGTGACGCTGAGTCGCCGGCCGCTCGTCCTGCAGTACTTCGGGCGGGTGCCGCACGTACATGCCCGAGGTGCCGGCACCGACGGCGAGTGGACCGATATGCGCGCCGAACGTCTCACCCTCGGCGACCGGCCCACCATCGGGGCGTTGCGCGGAACCGTCGAGGTCGACGGGATCGTGCTGACCGGCAGCGCCGACGACCTGACCTACGACAAGTGCGGGCAGACCCACGTACGGGGACTGGACGCGTCGGCGCAGATCTCGTTCGCCCGGTTGTCGACGGTTGCCGCCGGATCCGCGAGCAGTGCGACCGTCACCTCGATCACCGGGAGCGCCGCCACCGGCACGTTGCGCGTCACACTCTCGACGCGGGTCGTGATCGTGCCGGTTCCGGTCGTGGTCACCATCGCACCGACGGTGCACGACGGCAGGATCAGGTTCACCGTGGTCCGGGCCGAGGTGTTCGGGGCGTACGTGTTGTCGGACTTCGTGCAGGTGTTCGTCGACCGGTTCACGCAGAACGTCGACGCACTCACCGATGTGCTCACGGTCGGTGACGTCGAGGTGTCCGATGCGGGGATCGCCGTGGGCGTCACCGCCGGTGACGTGGTGGTCAGCGGGGGAACCGGCGGCTGGCAGGTAGCGCGCGCATCTGCCCGGTCCGGTGAAGTCGAACCCGCCGCACCCGTCGTGGGGTGAGGCGGGTCCGGTCCGTCTCAGGCGTACTGCTTCTGTAGTTCGCGTTTGACCAGTTTGCCGGTGGGGGTGCGGGGCAGATCGTCGAGGAAGTCCACTGACCGTGGCACCTTGAACGCGGCGATCCGATCGCCGACGTAGTCGAGCAGTTCGGCGGCAAGTTCGGCCGAGGGGGCATTGCCGGGCGCCAACTGGACACAGGCCTTGGCGACCTCACCGAGTTCGGGGTCGGGGACTCCGATCACCGCGACGTCGTACACCGCCGGATGTCCGATCAGGACGTTCTCGGCTTCCTGCGGGTAGATGTTGACGCCGCCGGAAATGATGGTGAACGCCTTGCGGTCGGTGAGATACAGGAATCCGTCCTCATCGAGGTATCCGATATCGCCTGTCGTAGAACAGTTTTCGTGTTCAGGATGTTGGGCTTCGCGCGTTTTTGCCGAATCGTTGTGGTATTGGAAGGGCATGTGGTCGCGCTCGAAATACACCAGACCCACCTTTCCGGTGGGCACCTCGGCTCCTGCCTCGTCGCAGATCCGGATGACGCCGAGCAGCGCCTTGCCTACCGATCCGGGGCGTTCGAGCGCATCCTGCGGGCCGATCATCGTCGCCCCGGCGGCCTCGGTCGACGCGTAATACTCGTGGATCACCGGCCCCCACCACTCGATCATCGCGCGTTTGACCTCGGCAGGACACGGCGCGGCGGCGTGGACCGCGTACCGCATGCTGCTCACGTCGTATCGTTCGCGGACCTCGGCCGGGAGTTTCAGCATCCGGATGAACATCGTCGGCACCCACTGGCTGTGTGTGACCCGGTACTTGTCGATCGCGGCGAGCGCGGCCTCCGGCTCGAACCGGTCGAGCATGATCACCGTGCCGCCCACCGAGTTGGTGGTCCCGCAATAGCGCAGCGGCGCGGCGTGGTAGAGCGGCGCCGGAGACAGATACACCGTGTCGGCGCCGAACTGGTAGAGCCCGCCGAAGACCACCGTGTAGGTGTCGGGAATCTGATCGACCTGGCCGTCGGGGAGCGGGATCTTGATGCCTTTGGGTCGTCCGGTGGTACCCGAGGAATACAGGAAGTCGGTGCCGCGGGGCTGATCGGTGCGCGGCTCGGCCGACGCGGTGGCCAGGATGTGGTCGTAGTCGTCGAAACCCGGCAGTGACGAGTTGTGGCCCGATTCGCCCCAGGCGATCCGGTGGCCCGGTCGCGCGAGGTCATCGATCTGTCCGGCTTCGGCGACCGCCGGGGCCACCGCGGCGCCGGCGAACAGGACCCGTGCCCCGCAGTCGGTGAGGATGTAGTTGGTCTCGTCGGCGGTCAGATGGTGGTTGATGGCGGTGAGGTACATTCCACTGCGCAGCGCCGCCCAGTACACCTCGAAGATGTGCAGGCTGTTGTCGGACACCACGGCGACGGTGTCACCACGCGCAAGGCCCAGCGCCGCAAGATGATTGGCGATCCTCGTGGAATTCTCGTCGACCTGCCGGTAGGTGAGGGACGCTCCGGTCGCGGCGGCGATCACCGCCGGCTTGTCCGGCGTGGTGGCGACGAAGTTTCCGGGGAACACGGGCGACTCCTAAGACTGGAACATCTGCGTGACGAGGATATGTGGGCGATCGTATGCCGCGCCGTTGGCTCGGTGTGGTTGCTTTCGGTGAAACGAACGCGCGCACGGTGTTCGGGCCGGACGATGTGGCGGGTAGCCTTGCGCTCCGGATGGGGTGCAGTTCGCGGTGTGGGCCGATCCGGACCCGGACGACCGGGCGACAACGCAGTGGGGAGGACACCGGTGGGGCATATTCTGTGCGTGACCGTCGACGCGGGTGGCAACGTGCCGCCGATGGCGCGCATCGCCGCGGTGACCGCGCGTCGTGGGCATCGAGTGACGGTGCTCGGCCACGAACGGGTACGCCGTCACTTCGACGCGCCCGGAATCGAGTTCGTCGCCTACCGATCGGTGCGGCCGTGGGATGCGGGCGCCGAACAGAGCCCCCTGCGCTGGGTGCCGATGCTCAACGATCGCAGGCTCGGCGTCGAGGTGACCGAGCTGTGCCGCGCCCGCCAACCCGATCTCGCGCTGGTCGACTGCCTGATCGCGCCCGCCCACCAGGCGGTCCGCGATCTCGGGATCACTCGGGTGGTACTCACCCATTCGATACGCGGCTGGATGGCCGACTACCCGAGACCTGGCCGGCTCGGCGGCGGCAGCCCGGCGCTGTTGTACGGCTACCGGCTCGGCGACCTGTGGGACAGTGCCGCCCTGAATCTGGTGGCCGCCCACCGTGGTACCGACCCGGCGCGGGACCGGGAACGGTCGGAGAACGTGCGGTGGACCGGTGCGGTGCTGCCGCCCGCCCGGCCCGCCGATATCGCGGGCCGGTCACCGCACGTAGTGGTGAGCATGTCCACCAACGGTTATCCCGGGCAGCGGGCGGTGCTCAACAGGGTGATCGCGGCTCTGACACCGATGCGGGTGCGGGCAACGGTCACTACCGGCGGGGTGTTCGATCCGGTGTCGTTCGACGCCCCCGACCACATCGAGGTGACCGGGTTCGCCGATCACGGCGATCTGATGCCCACCACGTCCGCGCTCATCGGCCACGGCGGTTACTCCACTACGATGCGCGCGCTGTCGCACGACATCCCCGTGGTGGTTATCCCGGCATCGGCGTTCACCGACCAGCCGATCGTCGGGCGGGCGATGCGGGATGCGGGAGTGGGGCGGCTGGTGCGCAGGTCGGGCTCTCCGTCGTCGATCCGGTCGGCCGCGGAGGCGGTGCTGACCGACGAGTCGATCCGGGGCCGCGCCCGTGAGCTCGGTGCGCAGCTGCGGACACAGGACGGCGCGGCCGTCGCGGCCTCTGCGCTCGAGGAACTGCTCACCGGTCCGGTGACGTAGCCGCACCAGCACGTCGGCGTCGACACGAATCGCCGCCCCGGGGAATCGGTACCGGTGGCGGCAGTCTGATTGACTGGGATCGAAGCTACGGAAGGACGTGTGGAGTGAACACAGGACTTGTCATCGGCATTGTGGTGGCGGTACTGCTCATCGTGGCGCTGATCGGCCTCGGGACGGTGATGGCGCGCCGCCGCCAGATCTCGCTCACCGACGACACATCGGGGACCGGACAGGTCGAGGGCACACCCGACGGCACCCAAAGACAGGTCGACAGATCCGGCGGGTACAAGGCCGGATCGGGATTCAGCTTCAGTCAGGGCGCGACGGGTCTGGCCGAACCGCCCGCTCCCGCCGGAACGCCCGCACCCACCGAGCCGGTCAGGCCGCTGGGGGAGCGTACCGACGTCGACGGCCAGCCGGGCGTCGGTGATGACGCGGCGGTCCCGCGCGATGCGGACAAGCGCACCGTCCGCGATGTGTCGCTACCAGACATAGCCGAACCCGCCACGGAGACGCCCGCCGAGTCCGAGGTTGTCGAACCCGAGGTTGTCGAACCCGAGGTCGTCGTTGAACCGGAGGTCCTCGAACCCGAGGTCGCCGAACCCGAGGTCGTCGTTGAACCGGAGGTCGCGGCCGAACCTGTCGTCGAACCGGAGGTGACGGAGGAATCGGCCGCGACCGACACCGACGTCGAGGCCGCCACCGACGCCGCGCCGCCGGTACCGTCCACCGTCGAACCCGAGGCGCCCGCCGAGTCCGCCGCCACGCCCGCACCCGAGGTGGCCGAGCCCCGGCACCGTGCCCCCGAGCCTGCTGCGGTGCCCGAGGTCGCGGCACCAGCGGTGCCCGACACCGCGGAACAGGCCACGCTCACCCCCGCCATCGACGAGATCGCCCCGACGGCAGGACGGCTGGGCAAACTGCGCGGGCGCCTGTCCCGCTCGCAGGGCGCCATCGGCAAATCGATGCTCGGCCTGCTCGGCGCCGGTGATCTGGACGAGGACAGCTGGGAGGAGATCGAGGACACGCTGATCATGGCCGACCTCGGAACCGCCTCCACCACAGCCGTCGTGGAGAAGCTGCGCACCGAACTGGCCAGTAACCCCGTCCGCAGCGCCGACGACGCCCGCGCACTGCTGCGCAAGGTGCTCATCGAGCAACTGCATCCCGAGTACGACCGGTCGATCCGGGCGTTGCCGCATGCCGACCGGCCGTCGGTGATGCTGGTCGTCGGCGTCAATGGCACCGGCAAGACCACCACCACCGGCAAGCTGGCCCGCGTCCTGGTCGCCGACGGCAGGCGGGTCCTGCTCGGCGCCGCCGACACCTTCCGCGCGGCCGCCGCCGATCAGTTACAGACCTGGGGTGAACGCGTCGGCGCCCAGATCGTGCGCGGCAAGGAGAACGCCGATCCCGCGTCGGTGGCCTTCGACGCCGTGGCCAAGGGCATCGAGGACGGCGTCGATGTGGTGATGATCGACACCGCGGGCCGGCTGCACACCAAGACCGGTCTGATGGACGAACTCGACAAGGTCAAACGTGTCGTGGAGAAAAAGGCTCCGGTGGACGAGGTGATCCTGGTGCTCGACGCGACCGTCGGGCAGAACGGTCTGGTGCAGGCCCGGGTGTTCGCCGACGTCGTCAAGATCACCGGGGTGGCACTGACCAAGCTGGACGGCACCGCCAAGGGCGGAATCGTCTTCCACGTCCAGGAGGAGCTGGGTGTTCCGGTCAAGCTCGTCGGCCTCGGCGAAGGGGCCGACGATCTGGCGCCGTTCGAGCCGGGGGCGTTCGTCGACGCATTGCTGTGAATCCGGTCGATCAGGGCCCTGCGCGGACAGGCGAACTCGCATCCACGTAGGGCCACTGTGAGGTGCCGCTGAGAGCGATCCTGGCGGTTTACGCAGATGAAATATATTTCGCTCCGTGGTTCACCGGCACGAAACACCAGCGCACCACCACTGAAACCACCGACCGACAGAGTCATCACAGGCGCCGAGAGGTCGGCGTAACTCGTCAGGAGGTTTCTTACAGTGGTTCTCGCGCTGCCAACAGAATCGTTTGGCACATTCGACACTGGCGACACGGCGTGGATTCTCACCTCCGCGGCTCTCGTGTTGCTGATGACCCCGGGCTTGGCCTTTTTCTACGGAGGCCTGTCCCGCGGCAAGTCCGTTCTGAACATGATGATGATGTCGTTCGGCTCGCTGGCGACCGTGAGCGTCGTGTACGTGCTGTGGGGCTTCTCGATGGCCTTCAGCAACGGCATCACCGGTGACGATGACATTCTCGGCATCTTCGCCAATCCGTTCTCACTGTTCGGCTCTGATCAGCTCACCAACACCATCCAGCAGGGCGAGGACACCCTGGTGGTCACCGGTGGCAACTCCATCCCGTCGATCGTATTCCTGGGCTTCCAGCTCACCTTCGCCGTGATCACCGTCGCGCTGATCTCCGGATCGCTCGCCGAACGCGTCAAGTTCTCCACCTGGCTGGTGTTCACCGTGGTGTGGACGACCATCGTGTACTTCCCGCTCTCCCACATGGTGTGGGGCGGCGGCATCATGTCCGACGCCGAGAGCAGCTTCGCGTCGTGGATCTGGGGCACCGTGGACGGGGCCGCGAAGGTCGCACCTGTCGACTTCGCCGGTGGCACCGTGGTTCACATCAACGCCGGTATGGCCGGCCTGGTCCTGGCGATCATCGTGGGCAAGCGCGCCGGATTCGGCCGCACCGCTTACCGTCCGCACAACATCCCGTTCGTCATGCTCGGTGCCGCTCTCCTGTGGTTCGGCTGGTTCGGCTTCAACGTGGGTTCTGAACTCGCCGCCGACATGACCGCCGGCTTGGTCTGGGTCAACACCACCGCCGCCACCGCCGCCGCGATCCTCGGCTGGATGACCGTGGAATTGATTCGCGACAAGCACGCCACCAGCGTCGGCGCGGCATCGGGCATCGTCGCAGGTCTTGTCGCGATCACCCCGGCCTGCGGTTCGCTGACCCCGGTCGGTTCGCTGATTCTCGGTGCCGTGGCCGGTGCGCTCGCCGCCCTCGCGATCGGTCTCAAGAACAAGTTCGGCTACGACGATTCGCTCGACGTCGTCGGCGTGCACCTGGTCGCCGGCCTGTGGGGCACTGTCGGTATCGGCCTGCTGGCCAAGGGCGACGGCCTGTTCTGGGGCGGCGACGGAAAGCTCCTCATCGTGCAGATCGTGATCGCGCTCTTCGCCCTCGTGTTCACCGGTGTTCTCACCGCAGCCATCGCCTACGCCCTCAAGCCGCTCGGCTGGCGCGTCAGTGACGAGGACGAGAAGGTGGGCATCGATCAGGCCGAACACGTGGAGACCGCCTATGAATCAGCGTGAACGCACTCACTCGGACAACTACGCTGAATTCTGTGGAGAGGGATAATTCATGAAGCTGATCACTGCCATCGTCAAGCCGTTCACACTCGAAGACGTGAAGGCGGGACTCGAACAGGCCGGCATCCTCGGGATGACCGTGAGCGAGGTCCAGGGCTACGGCCGCCAAAAGGGCCACACCGAGGTCTATCGGGGGGCTGAGTACTCCGTCGACTTCGTGCCCAAGGTCCGGGTCGAGGTCGTCGTCGACGACGCAGCCGTGGACAAGGTCGTCGACGTGATCGTCGAGGCCGCCCGCACCGGCAAGATCGGTGACGGCAAGGTGTGGGTCTCCCCGGTCGACTCGGTGGTCCGGGTCCGCACCGGTGAGCGCGGGACCGACGCCCTGTAGTCTCCACCCTCCGGGTCGCCGACCCGGCCGGCACCGTGAATCGCGGCCCCGCGACTGATGATGAGTCAGCCGCGGGGCCGCGACCATCTCACACATACCCGTCTCCCACGCCTGTCCCGCATCGGTGCCACCCGACAGGCAGGAGTCCCCTTCACGGATCTGCGAGGTAGCGAGAACTCATGGCAGCAACAGACCTTGCCCAGGCAAGACGCCAACTGCTCACCTCGGCGCGCTCGGGCAAACTCGACGCACCCGGCCTACGGCAGGTGCTCGTCGACCTGCACGAGTTCTGGCTCAACAGCAAGGGTGCCGAGCTCGGAATCACGGCCGACAGCGGGCTGTCGATCGTCGCGGTCGGCGGCCTCGGCCGTGGTGAATTGCTGCCGTTCTCCGATCTGGACCTGATCCTGCTGCATGATGATCTGCCCGCGGCCACGGTGTCGGAGGTGGCCGACGGACTGTGGTATCCCCTGTGGGACGCGAACATTCCGCTCGATCATTCGGTGCGCACGGTCCCGCAGGCGCTGTCGGTGGCCGCCGACGACGTCACCGCCGCGCTCGGGCTGTTGGAGGCCCGGCACCTCGTCGGCGACGAGGATCTGTCCACACTGCTGATCGGCGGGGTGCGTCAGCAGTGGCGGGCCCAGATCAGCACACGGTTCCCCGACGTGGTGACCCACGCCCAGGATCGTTGGCGCCGGGCCGGTGACATCGCCCATCGCGCCGAACCCGACCTCAAGAGCGGTCGCGGCGGGCTGCGCGATGTGCAGTTGCTCGGGGCATTGGCGGTGGCACAGCTGACCGACGGGGTCTCCCAGGCCCGGTCGGAGTCGGCGGGTTCGGGTCCGCAGGCGGCCTACCTGCGGCTCCTCGACATCCGCACTGAACTGCACCGGATCGCGGGCAGGCCGCGCGAGCAGGTCCGCGCGCAGGACGCAGACGAGATCGGCGCGGCGTTGCGGATCGGCGACAGGTTCGATCTGGCGCGCTCGATCAGCGATGCCGCCCGCACCATCAGCTACTCCATCGACGTGGGTCTGCGCACCGCGGGAAACGCGCTGCCGCGACGGGGGCTGGCCAAGCTCCGGCGGCCGCCCGTGCGCCGCCCACTCGACGAGGGCGTGGTGGAGCACCACGGCGAGGTCGTGTTGGCGCGCAACGCGATTCCGAGCCGTGACCCGGGGCTGATCCTGCGGGTGGCGGCCTCGTCGGCACGTACGGGTCTGCCGATCAGTGCCTCGACGCTGAGCAGGCTGGCCGACTACGCGCCGGAACTGCGCGAACCGTGGCCGAAGGAGGCGCTCAGCGACCTCATCGTGCTACTCGGATCCGGTCACCACATGGTCGACCCGATCGAGGCGCTGGACCGGACGGGACTGTGGGGCAGGCTGATTCCCGAGTGGGGAGCGGTTCGTGACCTGCCGCCGCGTGATGCGATCCATTCGTGGACCGTCGACCGCCATCTGGTGGAGACCGCCTCGTACGCGAGCGCGATGACCACCCGCGTCACCCGGCCCGACCTGCTGGTCCTGGGCGCCCTGATCCACGACCTGGGCAAAGGCCGCGGCGCCGACCACAGCATCGTCGGTGCCGAACTGGCCATCCAGCTGGGCAACCGGATGGGGCTGTGGCCGCAGGACGTGACGATTCTGTCGGAGATGGTGCGTCATCATCTGCTGCTGCCGTCGGTGGCCACCCGCCGCGACCTGGAGGATCCCGCGACGGCCCAGTTCGTCGTCGACACCCTCGGCGGCAATCGGGTGCTGCTGGAGCTGCTGGCGGCGCTGGCCGAGGCCGACTCGCTGGCCACCGGTCCCGGGGTGTGGGGGGACTGGAAGTCGTCGCTGATCCTCGATCTTGTGCGTCGGTGCCTGCGGCTCATCGACGGTGCCACGCCCGTGGCGGTCGAGCCGTTGTCGCCGGAACAGCGCGATCTGGCCGAGGCCGGAGGGTTCGCGGTCGAGATTTCCCAGGCGGAGGGACTGCACACCTACACGGTCACGATGGTGGCCCCCGACCGGCCCGGGCTGCTGTCCAAGATGGCCGGTGTGCTGGGCCTGCACGGTCTGCGCGCGCAGTCGGCATCGGTACGCGGCCACGCCGGCAGCGCCGTCAACACCTTCGTGGTGGTACCCCGGTTCGGCAGCCCGCCCGAGGCCGGGCTGATGCGTCAGCAGCTGATCGCCGCCGTCGAGGGCAAGGTCGATGTGCTGGCCAGGCTGGACGCGCGCGAGGCCGAATCGCCGATCCCGACCATCGCCAGCATCTCCGAAGGCATCGGCGCGCTCGCCGGGGCATCGGCATCGGCGGGCAGCACCGATCCCGCGGTGGACGGTGCCGGACACGCCAAGTTCGCCGTCCCGGCGCTGTTCGCCGTGGCACCCGCCCGGATTCTGTGGTCGGGGGTCGAGACATCCGGCACCGGCGAGCCGGACCGGGATGGCGAGCCGGACACGGGGGGGCGGGGCGAGGGTGTCGAGTCCGGTCGCCGGGGAGGCGGCGACGGCGGGCAGGCCATCCTGGAACTGCGTGTGGACGACCGGATCGGGTTGCTCAGCCGGGTCAGCGCGGTGCTCGAATCGCACGGTGTGGATGTGCGCTGGGCCAAGGTCGCCACCCTCGGCAACACGGTGGTCGACACGTTCTGCATCCGGCGCTCGGACCCGGAGCTGAGCATCGACGATCCAGGGTTCCGCGCGGAGGTGGAGGCCGATATCCTCCGGGTCTGCCCGCAGCCCCAGCCGCGCGTCGAACCGGAGGCGGGCAACGGCCCGGGCACCACCGGCGGAACCTCCCGCTCAGGTGTGCCGATCAGCTGAGCCGGTCGCGGACATGGAACACTAGAGGAATGTTCGATTCCCTCTCCGACCGGTTGACCGGTGCCCTGAAGGATCTGCGCGGCAAGGGCAAGCTGTCCGATGCCGATATCGACAGAACCGCCCGCGAGATCCGCCTGGCGCTGCTGGAGGCCGACGTCTCGCTGCCGGTGGTGCGCGGATTCATCGCCGGCATCAAACAGCGCGCCAAGGGCGCCGAGGTGTCGGGCGCGCTCAACCCGGCCCAGCAGGTCGTCAAGATCGTCAACGAGGAACTCATCGAGATCCTTGGCGGCGAGACGCGGCGGGTGCAGTTCGCCAAGAAGCCGCCGACGATCATTATGCTCGCCGGTCTGCAGGGTGCCGGTAAGACGACGCTGGCCGGCAAGCTCGGCAACTGGCTCAAGCAGCAGGGCCACACCCCGCTGCTGGTGGCCTGTGACCTGCAGCGACCCGGGGCGGTCTCGCAGCTGCAGATCGTCGGCGAGCGGGCCGGTGTGCCGGTGTTCGCGCCGCACCCGGGGACCGGGATCGGCGGCGAGAACCTGCCCGCCGAGAACGGGTGGGTGCCGCTCGGCGTGAGCTCGGGTGACCCGGTGGCGGTGGCCAGGGCCGGTATCGACGAGGCCGTGGCGCAGCACTACGACGTGGTCGTGATCGACACCGCCGGACGCCTCGGCATCGACGAGGAACTGATGCGGCAGGCCGCCGACATCCGCGAGGCCACCAACCCCGACGAAGTACTGTTCGTCGTCGACGCGATGATCGGTCAGGACGCGGTCTCCACCGCCGAGTCATTCCAGGCCGGTGTGGGCTTCACCGGCGTGGTGCTCACCAAACTCGACGGCGACGCCCGCGGTGGTGCGGCGCTGTCGGTGCGTCAGGTGACCGGTCGGCCCATCATGTTCGCCTCCTCCGGCGAGAAGCTGGAAGACTTCGACGTCTTCCATCCCGACCGGATGGCCAGCCGGATCTTGGGGATGGGCGATGTGCTCAGCCTCATCGAGCAGGCCGAACAGCATTGGGATCAGCAGCAGGCCGAGGAGGCCGCCGCCAAGATCACCCAGGGCGAGCTGACCCTGGAAGACTTCCTCGAGCAGATGCTGATGATCCGGAAGATGGGCCCCATCGGCAATATTCTCGGGATGCTGCCCGGTGCCGGGCAGATGAAGGACGCGCTGGCCCAGGTCGACGACAAGCAGCTCGACCGGGTGCAGGCCATCATCCGCGGCATGACACCGGCCGAACGGGAGAACCCGAAGATCATCAACGCCTCCCGCCGGTTGCGGATCGCCAACGGTTCGGGTGTGACGGTGAGCGAGGTCAACCAGCTCGTCGACCGGTTCTTCGAGGCACGCAAGATGATGGCGCAGATGTCCGGGCGGATGGGCTTCGGCCCGGCCGGGCGGCGCAACGCCCGCAAGGGCAAGGGCAAAGGCAAGAAGGGCAAGGGGCGCGGACCGACTCCGCCGAAGGTGCGCGGAGGCTTCCCCGGGATGCCCGGCATGGGCGGCATGCCCGCCGGTTTCCCGGATCTGTCCGACATGCCGGCCGGTCTCAACGAGCTCCCGCCGGGACTGGAGGGCATCGACATCTCGCAGTTCCAGCAGCCGAGGAAGCGCGGCAACTAGACGGCTCGGCCGCAGTTCGTACGGGGGTTTCGATGACCAAGGGCGCGTTGCGATTTCGAGGTACCGATCCGTTCACCGAGCAGTCGTTGGAGCTGTGGGTGGTCGACGGACGGATCACCTACGAACCGGTGGCGTCGGCCGAGACCGCGATCGACGGCGGGTGGATCATCCCGGGACTGGTCGACGCGCATAACCACGTCGGGATCGCCCCCGGGCTCGGGGTCACCATCGAGCAGGCCCGGCAGGCCGCCTATGCCGACGCGCGGGCGGGCGCCCTGCTGATCCGCGAGGTCGGGTCACCGTTGGACACCCATCCGCTCGACGATGATCCGCTGTGCCCGCGATTCATCCGGTCGGGCAGGCACATCGCCCGACCCAAGAGGTATCTGCGCGGGTACGGCGTCGATCTGGTGGCCCCGGACGAACTGCCCGCCGAGGTGGCCCGGCAGGCCGCGGCCGGCGACGGCTGGGTCAAGATCGTCGGCGACTGGATCGACCGCGAGACCGGCGACCTCGCTCCGCTGTGGGACCGGTCCACCCTGGAGGCGGCGGTGACCGCCGGGCACGAGGCGGGCGCCCGGATCACCGCGCATGTGTTCGGCACCGACGCGCTCGGTGACATCATCGGCGCCGGATTCGACTGCATCGAACACGGCACCGGGCTGACCGGTGACCTGATCGACCAACTGGTCGAGAGGTCGATAGCGCTGGTGCCCACGGTGATTCAGGTGGAGAATTTTCCCGGGATCGCCGACGGCGCCGACCGGTACCCGGTCTATCAGGCCAACATGCGCGCGCTGCACGCAGGTGCCGGCGACGTCTTCGCCGCCGCACGGGAGGCCGGGGTGCGGATGTTCACCGGTACCGACGCCGGCGGCTTCATCACGCACGGGCGGATCGTCGATGAGATCGAGGCGCTCGCGGCCCTGGGCTGGCGTCCGATGGAAGCGCTGGCCGCCGCCAGTACCGATGCCCGCGCGTGGCTGGGTGCCGACGCGCTGGGGGAGGGCGAACGCGCCGACTTCCTGGTCGTGGCCGATGATCCGCGCGAACACGTCGCCGCAGTGCGAGCGCCCGCGGCCATCATGTGCTCCGGCGTGCGCATCAGGTGACCGTGTGTGACATCGGGTGGTGGTTCCATGCCCGGCATTGTGTGATATAGGGCACAAACGTTGCAGCAGGGTTGGGGGCTACTCGATAGTAATGTAGCTTTCAGGTTGCAGCTGGGTT
Source organism: Gordonia pseudamarae (assembly GCF_025273675.1). Classification (NCBI taxonomy): domain Bacteria; kingdom Bacillati; phylum Actinomycetota; class Actinomycetes; order Mycobacteriales; family Gordoniaceae; genus Gordonia; species Gordonia pseudamarae. The sequence continues at coordinate 2,059,528 of NZ_CP045809.1, forward strand.
CGGATATGGATGCCTTTCGCGGGGTAGGCAACCACATCCGAACCCGGCTCTCGTGTGTCCCCGATAGCCGGACCTGCTGGGAAAGTGCTCAGCCCGGGGCGGCGTGCGGAATATGCCAAGAACGCATACGCGTCGGCGCAACGTGCAAAAATCGATATCTCGCAGCAGTCGGGATTTCTGATCTCGGTGGTGGGTCTGGCAGAATGATGCGTCGGTTCGTCGGACCCGGCCACGGCCGACCGACGGTCACACCGAATCAGATCGCAAAACCGGGCTCACCACTTCGGGCGAGTCGCCGAATTGCGCAGTGACCAGCAAGGAAGACACATGGCTGTCAAAATCAAGCTCACCCGTCTCGGCAAGATCCGCAACCCGCAGTACCGCATCGTCGTCGCCGACGCGCGTACCCGTCGTGACGGTCGTGTCATCGAGACCATCGGCAAGTACCACCCGAAGGAAGAGCCCAGCCTGATCGAGGTCGACTCGGAGCGGGCGCAGTACTGGCTCGGCGTGGGTGCACAGCCCACCGATCCGGTTCAGGCCATCCTCAAGGTCACCGGCGACTGGCAGAAGTTCAAGGGCCTGCCGGGCGCCGAGGGCACCCTGAAGACCGCCGCTCCCAAGCCGTCCAAGCTTGACCTGTTCAACGCCGCCCTCGCCGCCGCCGACAGCGCGCCCGTCGCCGAGGCCACCACGCCGAAGAAGAAGGCCGCCAAGAAGGACGCCGACGAGGCTGCTCCCGAGGCCGGCGCGTGAGTGCTGTCGTCGCCGACGCGGTCGAACATCTCGTTCGCGGAATCGTCGCCAACCCCGATGACGTGCGTGTCGACCTGGTGACCGGCCGCCGCGGCCGTCTGGTCGAGGTGCAGGTCAACCCGGAGGATCTCGGCAAGGTCATCGGCCGTAACGGCCGCACGGCCACCGCGCTGCGCACCCTCGTCGCCGGTATCGGTGGCCGCGGAATCCGTGTCGACATCGTCGACACCGACCGCTGAGCACCGGTACAGGCAGCTACGCGCAGATGGATCTGGTCATCGGCCGAGTGGTCAAGGCGCACGGTATCCGCGGCGAACTCGTCGTCGAGGTGCGCACCGATGATCCCGGCACCCGATTCGCGCGGGGCGAGGTCCTGCGCGGTCAGGCGCCGCGCGGAGGTGGGGAACGTCCGTTCACGGTAACGGCCGCCCGGAATCATTCCGGGCGGCTGTTGCTGTCTCTCGCCGAGGTCGACGACCGCTCCGCCGCCGACGCGCTGCGCGGAACGCTGTTCGTCATCGACGCCGCCGATGTCGATTCGGGCGACGACCCGGACGAATTCTACGATCACGAACTCGAAGGTCTGACCGTCACGACGGTCGCGGGCGAGTCCGTGGGCGTGGTGTCGTCGGTGCTGCATCTGCCCGCCAACGACATTCTCGCCGTCACCACGGCGGACGGGCGCGAGCTGCTGGTCCCGTTTGTGCGTGAGATCGTGCCCGAGGTCACCCGCGACGGCGGTGTGGTGATCGATCCGCCCGACGGTCTGTTCGACCAGTGACCGGGCAGCCGGAGGTCGCCGGACCGGCGATGCGCCTGGACATCGTCTCGATCTTTCCCGAATACCTTGCCCCGCTTCGGGTTGCCCTGCTGGGCAAGGCCATCGACCGGGGACAGGTCGAGATCGGCGTGCACGACCTGCGCGACTGGACCCACGACGTGCACCGCAGCGTCGACGACTCGCCCTACGGCGGTGGGCCGGGGATGGTCATGAAACCCGATGTGTGGGGTCCGTGTCTGGATGCGGTGTGCCCCGACGACGCGTTGCTGGTGGTGCCCACCCCCGCGGGCGTGCCTTTCACGCAGCAGACCGCCGCACGCTGGTCCGCCGAATCCCACCTGGTGTTCGCCTGCGGACGATATGAGGGCATCGATCAGCGGGTGTTCGACGATGCGGCGCGCCGGATGCGCGTCGAAGAGGTCTCGATCGGCGACTTCGTCCTCATCGGCGGTGAGGTGGCGGTACTGGCGATGGTCGAGGCAACGGTCCGGCTCATTCCCGGCGTGCTGGGCAATCCTCGTTCGCACCAAGAGGATTCATTTTCCGACGGCCTGTTGGAGGGGCCCAGCTACACCCGTCCGGAGGTGTGGCGCGAGCTGCCGGTGCCGCCTGTCCTGTTGTCGGGTGACCACGGCAAGGTGGCCGCCTGGCGCCACGAACAGTCCCTGGAACGCACCCGGCAGCGCCGCCCGGATCTGCTGGATCGGCCTTCGCCCGACGCCGGGTGATACGCGTCTGTGAATCAACCGGTCGACCGGGTAGGGGGCCGGGGCTACGATCGACCTCACGTGAGGTGGAAACCGCCATGACCGGCCCGCACCGCCTCCGCCCGGTAAGTGGAGGGGGACGTGCGTGGTACACCATCAGCGTGTTGCAGGGGCGAGCGAAGCGACGGGGTATTCGGGCGCGAGCGAAGCGACGGGACATTCGGGCGCGGACGCGGGGGCATCGACGGCCGGACAGACACTGGACTGCTGGGCCCGGATGCATGCGGAATTGGACCGTCAGCACGCCGAACTCGACCGTATCCGGGCCGTGCTCGCCGGGCTGACCGCCGAGGCGGCGAGTGCGGAGGGCGACGTGTCGGTGACGGTCAATGCCCGTGGACTGCTGGTGGATCTGACGATCGATCCGGAGGCGTTGCGCACGCGCGATGCCGGCACTCTGGCGAAGCTGATCACCTCGTTGGTGTCGGCGGCCGATGAGAAGTTGCGCGCCACCCGCGACCAGGTGTCCATGTCGATCGTGGATGCCGAACAGGTCAACTCTCCCGACTACGGCGATCTGGTGGATGGCGGCCTGGTGGACGTGGTGCGCAGGTGAGCGCCCGCGTTCATGTGGACCTCGATGATCTCGTCGAGCTTGTGCGGACGTTGACGGCCGTGGTCGGTGAGCTACCCGAGATCGCCACGGATCTGCGGGCCGTGGTCGCCGAGGCCGGTGTCGCGTTCGGGGTGGATCCGGCCGCCGATGTGCTTCGGCCCAGGTTCGCCGAGTCGGCCCGGATCGCCCTTGACGCGCTCGGCGGGGTGGAGTCGCTGATGCGTGAGCACATCGAGTCCGTGGATGCGGCCGGGGACCGGCTGCGCGCGGCCGACGCGTCGGCCGCTCACCTGCTCGGCACCCGCGGGACCGGGGCCCGTGATGGGGGACTGTCGCTGTGAGCTCGCCGCGTTCCGTCGTCGACGCCCTGTTGCGGGAGAACGATCCGTCCGCCGACGTGGCCATGCTGAAGGCATGTTCGCGCAGGCTGGAGACGATCGCGGCGCGGACGGAGGCGGCGGGCGCCGCGTTTTCCCGCGCGCACGCCCGCACCGGGGTGGGTGGTCTGCGCGAGGGGACCGACACCGCGGTCCGCGTCATCGTCGGCCCGCATGAGGGTGCGGTCGCCGATGTGGTGTCCCGGCTCGAGGCCCTGGCGGGTGTGTTGGACCGCTACGCCGACGAGGTGGTGGACATCCGGAACCGTCTGTCGCTGACGTCGGCCATCGCCGAGCGCGACCTGGTGCGCGCCGAGGTGGCATCGCTGGTCGGGCATCCGACGGCGCTGGTGGCCGCGGCGGGAGCCGCGACGGTGGCGTTCGGTGCCGTGGGCGAGGATGCGGTGGAACGCGCCACCAACCTGGATCCGGGGTCCGGGCACCGGTTGACCGCCGATGGTCGCGCCGCACACGAGGATCAGCCGGTGAATGGGCAGGACCCCGCCGCGCACGCGCCGTTGCTGTCGGGGGCAGCGATGCCGGCGATGCTCGCGGCCGCGCCGGTCGCGGCGGCGATGGCGGGAGCCTCCCCTCGGGGCCTGGACGGACCGGTGGCCGTCGACGAGGCCGGGCTCGCCGAGCGGGTCCGGGAACTGCAGGCATCGTTGCCGCCGGAGCCCGCGACGTGGGTGCGGATGTCGGTGGGGGTGGGGTGTGCCCCGTCCGGGGAGATGATCGAGGTCGTCGGTACGAGTGACCCGATCGCGTACCTGCGGGCCGGGGTGAGCGTGGGTGCCGGCGAGCAGGTGGCCGGGTCGGCGCGCGGATCGGAGTTCGCGGTGACCGACCACCTGGCCGCGATCGGTGCCCGTCCGCTGGTGGTGGCCTCGGCACATCCGGTGCCCGCTCATGTCGGTTCGCGGCTGGACGAGCTGGGTGTGCGGTTGATCGCGCCGTCGTATCCGGTGGGCGATTATGAGGCGGTGTCCCACGGCGCGCCGGACACCGATGAGGTGGACGGCTGAGGTCCGGTCGGCGATTTCGTTTCGGCCGGTGGTGTCTGGCACAATATTCAGGTTGCCTGCGCACCGTTGTGCCTGATCGGCTTACCGGTCGGCGCTGCCGCGGGTACCAACGACTCGGAGCATGAACCGGTCGAACCCCCATCCGGATGCGATGTGTGCCGGGTGACGGGCCGCCAGGTTCCTCTGTTCGCCGACACATTCCAGAACGGACCACACCATGAATTCCCTCGACTTCCTCGACAAGCAGTCACTTCGTGACGACATCCCCGAATTCGCACCCGGCGATACCCTCGACGTTCACGTCAAGGTCATCGAAGGTGCCAAGGAGCGGATCCAGGTCTTCAAGGGTGTCGTGATCCGCCGTCAGGGCGGTGGCGTCCGCGAGACCTTCACCGTCCGCAAGGTGTCCTTCGGTGTCGGCGTGGAGCGCACTTTCCCGGTGCACAGCCCCAACATCGCCAAGATCGATGTGCTGACCCGTGGCGATGTGCGTCGCGCCAAGCTGTACTACTTGCGCGACCTGCGCGGCAAGGCAGCCAAGATCAAGGAAAAGCGCTGATCTGAGCCGGATTACCTCCTGTTTCGGGCCCCGGCCGCACAGTGTGCGGCCGGGGCTTTTGCGTCGTCTACTCTGGCGGGGTGGCCGATACACAGGACCAGGGATCCGGCGCCGACGCCGACGGGCAGCACGACGATCAGAATCGGGCCGACGAAGTCGACGCCGGCAACGGTCGGGCCGAGACGGCCGGACATGGGGGACCGGCGCCGGTTACGGCACAGACCCCCGAGACGGACAGGCCGTGGCGGCTCAAGGGTGACGACCCCGAGGACGAGCCGAAAAAGTCCTCGATCCTACGTGAGGTCGTCATCATCGTCGGCTGCGTGCTGGTGGTGACCTGGCTGTTGCAGACCTTCATCGGCAGACAGTACGTGATCCCGTCGGAGTCGATGGAGCAGACATTGCACGGCTGTTCGGGCTGCACCAACGACCGCATCGTGATCGACAAGATCGCGTACCGGTTCGGCGACCCGAAGCCCGGCGACGTCGTCGTGTTCAAGGCGCCCACCGAATCGTGGGACGGCGGATGGCAGTCGCCGCGTTCGTCGAACTCGGTGATCAACGCCATCCAGGACGGGCTCTCGTGGTTCGGGTTCGCCCCGCCCGACGAGAATAATCTGGTCAAGCGGGTGATCGCGACCGGCGGTCAGACGGTGGCCTGCAAGAACTCCGACGGCAAAGGCGTCACCGTCGACGGGAAGCCACTGACCGAACCGTACATCGACAAGCAGTTGCAGGCCGACAGCGTCGCCGGACTGGGGGATTCGGACTTTACCAACGCCGACAGCACGCCCAACAGCTGCTACGGCCAGGATTTCGGCCCGATCAAGGTGCCCGAGGGCAATGTGTGGGTCATGGGCGACAATCGCCTCAACTCGGCCGATTCGAGGTACCACATCACCGATGAGCTTCAGGGCACGGTGCCGGTAAGCGATATTCGCGGCAAGGTGCGGTTCATCATCTATCCGTTCTCCCGGATCGGTGGTGTCGACGCGGTCAACCCGCAGAAGTAGGCGCGCACATGCCCGTCGGTGATCGGTGGCCGCCGCGTCGGCCGGTGCGTCGGGCCGCGAACCTGCGCACCCTGGAATTCGCCCTGCACACCAGCGGTCTGGGGCCGGTCGCCGGCGTTGACGAGGCCGGTCGCGGGGCATGCGCCGGGCCGCTGGTGGTGGCCGCCACCATCCTCAAACCGGTGCAGGCTACCTCGCTCGCCGATCTCGATGACTCCAAGAAGCTCACCGAGGCGACCCGGGAACGGCTGTACCGTGCGGTCACCCGCAACGCGCTGGCCTGGCACGCGGTGATCATCGGCGCCGCCGAGATCGACCGGATCGGCATCCACGTGGCCAACATCGAGGGGATGCGGCGCGCGGTCGCCGGATTGTCCACCCCACCCGGCTATGTGCTGTCCGACGGCTTCGGTGTGCCGGGTCTGACCGCGCCCAGCCTGCCCGTCATCGGGGGCGATGCGACGGCCGCGTGCATCGCCGCGGCCAGTGTGATCGCCAAGGTCACCCGGGACCGCATCATGGTCGGCCTCGACAGCGACCTGCCCGGCTACGACTTCGCCGTCCACAAGGGGTACAGCACCGCCCTCCACATGAGCCGCATCGACGATCTCGGGCCGTGCCGTGAGCACCGCATGTCCTACCGCAATGTGGCGGCCCGCGCGGGCGGCCGGGGCGTCGGAGGTGAGCGGGGCGGGAGACCGGCCACTCCCGAGACGGCCGATCGCGATACGCTTACCGGATGAGCGCGGAGGATCTCGAGAAGTACGAAACCGAGATGGAACTCTCCCTGTACCGCGAGTACAAGGACATCGTCGGGCAGTTCACGTATGTGGTCGAGACCGAGCGACGCTTCTACCTGGCCAATGCCGTCGAACTGGCGCCCCGCAACACCGACGGAGAGGTGTACTTCGAATTGCGGATGAGTGACGCCTGGGTGTGGGACATGTACCGGCCGGCGCGATTCGTCAAGCAGGTCCGGGTGATCACGTTCAAGGACGTCAACATCGAGGAGTTGGAGAAGCCCGAGCTGCGTCTGCCCGACCAACCGTGAGGTGATATCCGCGCGTAGCGCCTGCCGGATTTGGGGACGCCGACCGGGTTGTCCACAAAATCGGGGTTCCGGCGATTCTTCCGGTCGACGGATGCCCGTCCGGCAGGATCGTTGTTCGCATGAGCGAACGGGAATCGGGTGGTGGGCCCGGCGCGGGTGCCGCGGGACGTGAGAATCGCCCGGCGAGAATCGGCAGGCTGGGCGAGGATATCGCCGCAGGCTATGTGACGGATGCCGGATGGTCGGTCCTGGAACGCAATTGGCGTTGCAGGTACGGCGAACTCGACATCGTCGCGGTGGACGGCGCGGCGTTGGTGGTGGTGGAGGTCAAGACCCGCACCGGCCGCATGTACCCTGATCCGGCCGAGGCGGTCACCCCGGACAAGCTGGCGAAGATGCGGCGTGCCACCGCGATATGGCTGGCCGGGCAGGACAGCTGGTTCGCGACCGTCCGGTTCGATGTCATCGCCATCCGGCTCGACCCGATCGAGCCCGCCGATACGGCCCGCGCGGGTCTGCGCCACCACGTGGGGGTGTTCGCATGAGCTCCCGGGTGCGTGCGCTGGGTACCGTGTACACGGTGGGGCTCAACGCCTTTGAGGCCAAAGGGCTGGAGGTGCAGGCTTCGGTGGGGTCGGGTCTGCCGGCCTTCGCGGTGACCGGCGGGGTGGACAACTCGGTACGCGAGGCACGCGATCGTATCCGGTCGGCAATCACCAATTCCGGTTTTAAATTTCCCGAAGGACGGCTGACCGTAGCGTTGTCGCCGGCCGAGATCCCCAAGTCCGGCTCCGGTTTCGACCTGGCGATGGCGATCGCGATCCTGGTGTCGGCGGGCGAGGCGTCACCGCACCGGCTGCCGCGCACCATCGTCCTGGGTGAACTGGCCCTCGACGGGCGCGTGCGCCCGGTCCGGGGCATCCTGCCCGCCCTGATCCACGCCGCCGGGCACGGCTTCGAGCGGGCGGTGGTGCCATACGGCAATGTCGACGAGGCGCTGCTGGTGACCGAGCTGGAGATCGGCGGGGCGGATTCGCTGGGGCAGGTGGTGAGTTGGCTCGCCGGTGAATGCGTGCTCGACGCGGTACCGCGAACACCGACCGACAATACCGCGGAGACAGGCGGACACCGGGACGACCTGGCCGATGTCGTCGGGCAGGGCGAGGCCCGCCACGCCCTGGAGATCGCCGCGGCCGGAGCCCACCACGTGCTGATGACCGGGCCGCCGGGTATAGGAAAGACGATGCTGGCCAAAAGGATTCCGGGGATCCTGCCGCCGCTGCGGCGGGAGGAATCGCTGGAGGTGACGGCGATCCACTCGATCGCCGGGGCGCTGTCGCCGGGTGAACCGCTGGTGGCCGAGCCACCGTTCATCGCTCCCCATCACAGCACCTCGGCCACCGGACTGCTGGGCGGCGGCACGGGTTTCGCCCGGCCGGGGGCCGCGTCACTGGCGCATCGCGGAGTGCTGTTCCTCGATGAATGCGCGGAGATGTCACCGACGGTGCTCGACTCGCTGCGGCAGCCGCTGGAGGAGGGTGAGGTGAGTGTTCCCAGGCGTGACGGCATCGCCCGCTATCCGGCGCGTTTTCAGCTGGTGCTGGCCGCCAACCCGTGCCCGTGCGCACCTGCGCACGATGTCGACTGCGTGTGCAGTTCGGTGGCGCGGCGGCGGTACCTGGGCAAATTGTCGGGCCCGCTGATGGATCGCGTCGACATCCGGGTGCGGATGGACCCGCCGGGCCCGGCCGCGCTCATGACCTCCGGGGAGGAGACCAGCGCACAGGTGCGGGCGCGGGTCGTGGCGGCCCGCTCGGCGGCGGTGGAACGCTGGCGCGAATTCGGCTGGCTCACCAACTCCGAGGTGCCCGGTTCGGTGCTGCGCCGGCGGTTCCGGCTGCGCGCCGAGGCGATGCGGCCGGTCGAGCTGTTTCTGCGAGACGGACGGGTCACTGCCCGTGGGGCCGATCGTGCCCTGCGTTTGGCATGGACGATGTGCGACCTGCGAGGTGCCGACACACCGACCGAAGACGATGTGGCACAGGCATTGCTGTACAGGGACAGGGGGAGTCACTGATGGCGGAGCGATCCGACGAGGCGATGCGGGCGTGGGCGTATCTGGCGCGGGTGGCCGAGCCGCCGTGCGCGCCGGTGGCGAGGCTGGTGGCCGAACTCGGTGCGGTAGAGGCCGCCGGGGCGATCCGGGGCCGGCTGGTGCCCGCTGGCCACGAGGCGGTGCTCGCGGCCACGGAGGCCAGGGCGGACTCCGATCGTGCGGCGGCGGATCTGGAGGCCGCGAGCCGGATGGGTGCGCGACTGGTGTCGCCCGAGGACGAGGAGTGGCCGGGCTGGCCGTTGCTGGCGCTCGGTCGGTCGGGCACCGGTTCGCGGGACGGCGAACCGCTGGCGCTCTGGGTGCGGGGGCCGCACCGACTCGACGAGGTGGCATCGGAGTCGGTGGCGGTGGTCGGTGCGCGCGCGGCGTCGTCCTACGGCGAGAGTGTGGCGGGCCGGCTGGCGGGGGAACTGTGCGATCGGGGGTGGGCGGTGATGTCGGGGGGAGCGTTCGGTATCGACGGCGCCGCGCACCGCGCGAGCCTGCTGGCCGGTGGCCGGACCACGGCGGTCCTGGCCTCGGGTATCGACCGCGCGTATCCGACGGCGCATGCGCGGTTGCTGTCCGAGATCGCCGATCGGGGCTTGCTGGTCAGCGAGTACCCGCCGGGCACGACCGCCGCCAAACACCGGTTCATCACCCGCAATCGGCTGGTCGCGGCGCTCTCGGAGGCGGTTGTGGTGGTGGAGGCGGGCAGGCGTTCGGGTGCGGCGAACACCGCGGCATGGGCCCGTGGACTGGGCCGTCCGGTCGGCGCCTTTCCCGGGCCGGTGACCTCGGCGGCGTCGGTGGGTTGTCACCGGCTGATCGCCGACGATCTGGCGCAGCTCGTGTTCAACACCGACACTGTGGTGTCGATGGTCCGCCCGGACGGTGGAGGTGATCCCGGCAGGGGGTGCGAACGCGATACCGACGGCTTGTCGGAGGATCAGCGCCGGGTGCACGATGCGATCCCGGGCCGGGGTGCGGCGACGATCGACGAGATCGCCTATGCCTCGGGTGTGGGGGTCGGTATGGTCCGCTCGGCGCTGGCCGCGATGGAGGTCGCGGGCCTTGTTCGTGGCGACGGTGGTGGCTGGCGGCTGGCCTGAGGCGACCGCTGGGCGGCCTTCGACGATCAGCGGGTGGTGGCCAGCGTCACGAAGCGGTGCAGGGTGTCGGCGTCCGGTGTACCGAATTCGTCGGATGCATGCAGGTAGCCGATGCCGGCGTAGAGCAGCATCGACGCGCGGGTGCGCGCGTCGTCGCCGGTGAATCCGAGGTCGAGCATCGTCTGGTGGATGGCCTCGTAGAGGTGCCGATCGAGGTCGGCGATGGCCGTGCGCAGTGATTTGTCGGTGTGCGACCAGGACCGGACCGCTGCCTCGGCGGTCCAGCGGTGTGGTTCGCTGAAGTAGTCGACCATGGCGCCGAGGCGTTCGTCGGCCGGGATCGCGCCGAGCTCGCGTACATGGTCCGCGGCCGAGCGTTGCTGGGCCTCGCAGTGTTCGGCCAGCGCTGTCTTGAGTGCGGCGATGTCGGTGAAATGCCAGTAGAAGCTGCCCTTGGTGACCCCGAGGGCATCGGTGAGCCGCGAGATCTTGAGCGCGGTGGGTCCCTCGGTGACCAGCAGCCGCATCGACGCACTGATCCAGTCGGAGACGCTGAGCCTGGCGCGTTTGGCTAGTGTGTTATCCGTCACCGCTTACCTCATGTTGCCGATTCCGATGGCTGGGAACGAGGAGCTGAAAGCCACTCCATTCTTCAGTATCGCAAACGTACCATTTCCGTTGGTTTCTTATGGGGATCCGGGTCTGGATTAGGTGAGCCTAAGTTCGCCGGTAGGCTGGTGCGAGCACTAAGGAGAATCATGGCGAAACCACTCACCACCCTTGCGGTCACCGGCGTCGAACACCTCTCACCGCACTTTGTCCGGCTCCGTCTCGGCGGCCCCGGATTCGACGGCTTCACCCCGGCGACGGGCGCCGACGGTGCCCACGACACCGACATGTACGTCAAATTGATCTTCGGGGTACCGGGGGTGAGCTACCCCGAGCCCTTCGACATCGAACAGATCCGGGAAACTTTCCCGGCCGAACAGCAACCGGTGCTCCGTACGTACACGATCCGGGCGGTCGACGCCGAGGCCAAAGAACTGGTCATCGACTTCGTGGTCCATGGCGAGGAAGGCGTCGCCGGCGCTTGGGCGAGTACCGCGCAGCCCGGTGAGACCGTCCGATTCCTGGGGCCCGGCAGCGGATACCGGCCCCGCCGCGATGCTCCCTGGCACCTGCTGGCCTGCGACGAGTCCGGACTACCCGCGGTGGCGGCCGCGCTCGAGGCATTGCCCGAGGATGCCGTCGCTCAGGTATTCATCGAGGTCGCCACCGCCGCCGACGAGCTCGACCTGGTGGCTCCGGCCGGTGCCACGATCACCTGGCTTCACCGCGGTGCCGGCGCCGACGAGGTCGGCGATGACCTCACCGGCGCCAACGCGCCGCTGGTGGCGGCGGTCAAGGCGGCGCCCTGGCTCGACGGGGAGCCACAGGTGTTCATCCACGGCGAGGCCGGTGCGGTGATGCAGAACCTGCGCGGCTACATCCGTAAGGAACGGGGTGTGAGTGCGGCCAATGCCTCGATCTCCGGATACTGGCGCCGCGGCCGCACCGAGGAGGGCTTCCGGGAGTGGAAGGCGTCCCAGCGCGCCGCCGAGGAGTCGGGCGGGACCGCGGCGGGCGTCGTCGGCAAGGTGAAGGAGGCGCTCGGCAGGGCGCGACGCTGACGATCGGACGGACCGGCCGCGTGGCGGGTTGCATCCGGCGGCGATGCGCCGTCTGATGGTGACGTGACCGCCGACGGTGTTCTGCCCCCAGCAGGGTCTCGATCCACTGCGGAGAACCTGCCCGTCGTGGCGGGCTTCGCCGACCATCTGCGTCTGGAACTGGGACTCAGCGAGCACACCGTCCGCGCGTACACCGGCGATGCGAGGGCGATCGTGAGCTATGCCGGAGTGCGCGGCGTCGAGTTCGCCGATCTCGACCTGGCGCTGCTGCGCAGCTGGCTGGCAGACCGGACCCGCGCGGGAGCGGCGCGCACGAGCATCGCCCGGCAGGTGTCGTCGGCGAAGCGGCTGTGTGCCTGGGCCACCCGCGAAGGGCTGCTCGCGGTGGATCCGGCGCAGCGTCTGCGCGCACCGAAAGCGCACCGGGTGCTGCCCGAGGTCCTCGACGCCGGCCAGGCGGAACGGATGATCGAGGCCGCCGGAACCGGGCGGCCCGCCGGGGCCGGGCAGGACGTCGACACCGAACGCGAAGGCGCGGGCCCGGCCGTCGCCGACGACCCGCTAGCGCTGCGGGACCGGCTCATCGTCGAGTTGCTGTACTCCACCGGGATCCGGGTCGGGGAGCTGTGCGGCCTCGACATCGGCGACATCGACACCGGGCGCCGTGTCGTGCGGGTTCTGGGCAAGGGCAACAAGGAACGGATGGTGCCGTTCGGGGGGCCGGCCGTGCACGCCCTCGACGCGTGGCTGACCAGGGGTCGTCCGGAGATCGCCGTCGCTGCCTCGGGCACCGCGCTCTTGCTCGGCGTCAGGGGCGGCCGCCTCAATCAGCGGATGGCGCGCACGGTGGTGTATCGGTCGGTCGAGCGGGCCGGCGGGCCCGCGCTGGGTCCGCACGGGTTGCGCCACAGTGCCGCCACGCACCTGCTCGACGGCGGTGCCGACCTGCGCATCGTGCAGGAGTTGCTCGGGCACGCCTCGCTCGCCACCACGCAGATATATACCCACGTGAGTGTCGAGCGGCTGCGCGCGGTGCACACCCAGGCGCACCCCCGAGCCTGAGCGGCCCCGGCTCGAGGTGGGGGATTCACCGCCCAGGCGCACCCCCGAGCCTGAGCGGCCCCGGCTCAGACGGGCTTGAGTCGCACCCGCACGGCCCCGAGCAGGCCGAGCGGATCGAGGTAGGCGGCCGAGTTCCCGGAGCCGAGCCGTGCGCCCCAGTGCAGGCACGTCATCGTGGGGCACGACGGGTGCCCCGGTTCGACGATGCCGATGACCTGCCCCCGGGACACCCGCTGACCTTGGCGCACGGTCGCCAGGACCGGCTCGTAGGTGGTGATGAGACCGTCCGGATGCAGGATCGACAGCACCGGACGCCCGGCGACCTCGCCGGCATGGCGTACGGTTCCGGCGGCCGAGGCCATCACCTCGGTACCGGCCCGGGCGCTCAGATCCACCCCACGATGCCCCGGGGACCAGCGGTGCTCGCCGACGCTGAAGGCGGTGACGACGACAGGGGTGGGCGGCAGTGGCGCACGGTGCCCGCCGCCGGTCGACGCACCCGCCGGGGACGCGCGGCAGGCCACGGGCCCGGCGCATGACAGGAGTACCGCGACCGCGGTGACGATCGCGGCTGTGGTGGGTGCGCTGGTGATGGAAGTGCTGGTGGCGGGTGAGGTACGCCGACCCCGTGACGTGGTGTGTCGGGGGTCGGGCGCGGCGGAATGCGGGCGGGTACCGATGATCGTCATGGGAATCGGACGCATCCCGGGCCCCGATGGTTCCCTCATCGGCGCAGGTCGCCGGCGACAATGCGCCGAACGGTCACTATGTGCACAGCGCTTTTGGTTCTCGCAGGTAACCGGCGTAGAGTCGGTGCCGCATCTCACCGCCCCGTCGGTGGGGTGACTTCGCGCGTCTGCACGTCGCCCGGATCGCTCTCCGGGAAGCCGTATCGCGTGGCGGTCCCTGGCCATGGTCAGGGTCCACGTGGTCGCAGACGCCAGGCCGATACCGCCCGGTATCGGAATCAACTGCAACACAGAGGAAGTGACGACATGGCTGTCGTGACAATGAAGCAGCTGCTGGACAGCGGCGCACACTTCGGGCACCAGACCCGCCGGTGGAACCCCAAGATGAAGCGGTTCATCTTCACCGACCGCAACGGCATCTACATCATCGACCTGCAGCAGACCCTGACCTTCATCGACAAGGCCTACGAGTTTGTGAAGGAGACCGTCGCCCACGGCGGGACCATCCTGTTCGTCGGCACCAAGAAGCAGGCTCAGGAGTCCATCGCCGCCGAGGCCACCCGCGTCGGCATGCCCTACGTCAACCAGCGTTGGCTCGGTGGCATGCTCACCAACTTCTCGACCGTTCACAAGCGCTTGCAGCGCATGAAGGAACTCGAGGCCATGGAACAGACCGGTGGCTTCGAGGGTCGCACCAAGAAGGAAATCCTCATGCTCACGCGTGAGAAGAACAAGCTTGAGCGCACGCTCGGCGGCATCCGCGACATGGCCAAGGTTCCGTCGGCCATCTGGGTCGTCGACACCAACAAGGAGCACATCGCCGTCGGCGAGGCCCGCAAGCTCAACATCCCGGTGATCGCCATCCTCGACACCAACTGCGACCCGGACCTCGTCGACTACCCGATTCCGGGCAACGACGATGCCATTCGTAGCGCCGCCCTGCTGACCCGCGTGGTCGCCTCGGCCGTCGCCGAGGGTGTGCAGGCGCGCGCCGGCCAAGCTGCCGGTGATGCCAAGCCGGAAGCCGGCGGCGGCGAACCGCTTGCCGAGTGGGAGCAGGAGCTGTTGAGCCAGCCCACCGCGCCCGCCGAAGGTGAAGCGGCACCCGCAGCCCAGTGAGATGACCGGACCGGGGTGATCCCGGTCCGGTACCTCCACCATCGACGAATTGACCTAGAAGGAGGCTCGCCAACGATGGCGAACTACACCGCGGCCGACGTGAAGAAGCTTCGCGAGCTCACCGGCTCAGGCATGATGGCCTGCAAGAACGCACTGGCCAACAACGACGGCGACTTCGACAAGGCCGTCGAGGAACTGCGCATCAAGGGCGCCAAGGACGTCGGCAAGCGTGCCGAGCGGTCCACCGCCGAGGGCCTGGTCGCCGCCAAGGACGGCGTGATGATCGAGCTCAACTCGGAGACCGACTTCGTCGCCAAGAACGCCGAGTTCCAGGAACTCGCCGACAAGGTGCTCGACGCCGCCCTGGTCGCCAAGACCAGCGACGTGGAGGCACTGAAGGCAGCACCCCTCGGTGACAGCACCGTCGACGGTGTGGTGCAGGCGCTCGCCGCCAAGATCGGCGAGAAGCTCGAACTGCGTCGCGTCGTCTACTACGACGGCCCCGTCGCGGTCTACCTGCACAAGCGTGCCTCGGATCTGCCTCCGGGCGTCGGTGTGCTCGTGTCGTACACCGGTGAGGGCGACGCGGCCGCGGAGGCCGCCCGCAACGCCGCCCAGCAGGTGGCCGCGCTCAAGGCCCGCTACGCCACCCGCGACCAGGTGCCCGCCGACGTCGTGGAGAACGAGCGCCGGATCGCCGAGGAGACCGCCAAGGCCGAGGGCAAACCCGAGCAGGCGCTGCCGAAGATCGTCGAAGGTCGGGTCACCGGCTTCTACAAGGACGTCGTCCTCGTCGATCAGGCGTATGTGAAGGATTCGAAGAAGACGGTCAAGGCCGTGCTCGACGAGGCCGGAGCCTCCGTCGTGACGTTCAGCCGCTTCGAGGTCGGCCAGAGCTAGCCGCTCCGGAACCGGACTCACCGGCCAGTGTGACGGCCCCGGACCCATCTCTCGTGATGGGTGCGGGGCCCTCGCGCTGTCTCGGCCCTCTAAGATGATCTCCGGACCCCGACACCAGCGGCAACCCACACCTAGCAGAGGATGCAGATGACTGACAGCACCGGCGGCGAGCACTCCGAGCGCAAGGGCTTTTCCCGGGTCCTGCTCAAACTCGGCGGCGAGATGTTCGGTGGCGGCGGTGTCGGACTCGACCCGGATGTGGTTGCCACGGTCGCCGACCAGATCGCCGACGTGGTGGCCACCGGCGCGCAGGTCGCCGTGGTGATCGGCGGCGGCAACTTCTTCCGGGGCGCCGAGCTTCAGCAGCGCGGTCTGGACCGGGCGCGGTCGGACTACATGGGCATGCTCGGCACGGTGATGAACTGTCTGGCGTTGCAGGACTTCCTGGAGAAGCGCGGCGTCACCACCCGCGTCCAGACGGCGATCACGATGGGACAGGTCGCCGAACCGTACCTGCCGTTGCGGGCGCAGCGGCACCTGGAGAAGGGGCGCGTGGTGATCTTCGGCGCGGGTATGGGTATGCCGTACTTCTCCACCGATACCACCGCCGCGCAGCGCGCGCTGGAGATCAAGGCCGACGTGGTGCTGATGGCGAAGGCCGTGGACGGGGTGTACAGCGCCGATCCGCGGGTCGACCCCGACGCGACGCTCTATCGCGAGATCACCCATCGCGAGGCGCTGGAGAAGCAACTCAAAGTGGCCGATGCGACCGCGTTCAGCCTCTGCATGGACAATAAAATGCCGATGCTGGTGTTCAACCTGCTCGAACAAGGCAACATTGCACGTGCCGTCGCGGGTGAGCGCATCGGAACGCTGGTGAGCACCGACTGAGGTTGCTCACCGCCCGCCGCGCCCGACCCCTGACGACGAGATCAGCACACCCCGAGGAGAACTGGACAACATGATTGACGACGCGTTGCTCGACGCCGAGGAAAAGATGGAGAAGGCCGTCGGCGTCGCCAAGGACGACATGGGGTCCATTCGGACCGGACGGGCCAACCCGGCCATGTTCAATAAGGTGCACATCGAGTACTATGGCGCGCTGACTCCGATCACTCAGGTCGCCAGTATCACCACCCCGGAAGCGCGGATGGTGGTCATCAAGCCGTACGAGGCGTCCAGCCTGCGCGATATCGAGACCGCGATCCGCAACTCCGATCTGGGCGTCAACCCCACCAACGACGGCAATATCATCCGGGTGTCCATTCCGCAGCTCACCGAAGATCGCCGCAAGGATCTGGTGAAACAGGCCAAGGGCAAGGGCGAGGACGCCAAGGTGGCCATCCGCAATGTGCGCCGCAAGGCGGTCGACGAGCTCAAGCGGATCCAGAAGGATGGCGAGGCCGGCGAGGACGAGGTGGTGCGAGCCGAGAAGGAACTCGACAAGACCACCGCCTCGTATGTGAGCCAGGTCGATGAGCTGGTGAAACACAAGGAAAACGAATTGCTCGAGGTGTGAGCGCGCCACACCTGATGAGTACCCAGCCACAGAAGACCTCACGGGCCGGACGCGACCTGCCCGCCGCGATCGGCGTCGGCGTCTCGCTGGGCGCCGGAATCATCGCCATCCTGGTGTTCGAGCCGAGGATCTGGTACGGCGTCGTCTCGGTCGCGCTGGCCATCGCGACCTGGGAGATCTCCAAACGTCTGCGTGACGGCGGATTTCGTATCGCGTTCTGGCCGCTGCTGATCGGCGGCCAGGCCATCATCTGGTCGGGCTGGCCGTGGGGGACCACCGGAATCCTCGCGGCCACGGTGACCACCGTTCTGGTGTCGATGGTGTGGAAGCTGCTGGCGCAGGGCCTGAGTTCGGCGCCCGAGGACTACCTGCGGGGACTGGCCGTCACGGTGCTGGTGGTGGCCTGGCTTCCGCTGCTGGCCGCCTTCGGCGCGTTGATCGTCACCCAAACCGATGGCGCGGCCCGGGTCGCGACGCTCGTCCTGGTGGTGGTGTGCTCGGATGTCGGCGGCTATGGCGCGGGCGTGCTGTTCGGCAAGCACCCGATGGCACCGGCGATCAGCCCGAAGAAGTCCTGGGAGGGGCTGATCGGTTCGTTGACGGTGGGCACTGTCGGCGCTGTGTGCTGCGCACTGTTCCTGCTGGACACACACTGGTGGATCGGCGCCGTCCTGGGGCCGGTCCTGGTGATATGCGCCACGCTGGGTGACCTGGTCGAGTCCCAGGTCAAACGCGATTTGGGCATCAAAGACATGGGTACCCTCCTGCCCGGTCACGGCGGCATCATGGACCGCCTCGACTCGCTGCTGCCGTCGGCGTTCGTGGTGTGGGGTGTCCTGACCGCGCTGCTCTGACGGGTGCCGGCCCCCCGGGCGTGCCACGCAGGCGCTAGTCGCGGTTGGCCTTGGACACCTTGGTCAGGGCCCTGTTGAGCTGGAACATCCGCAGACCGCCGATCAATGCGGTGACGAGCGCACCGGCGATCGCGGCGATGAGCAGGCTGATGCCCACGGGCAGGTTGACCTCCCAGAACAGCAGCCAGATCTTCTGCGAGTCGAGGTTCTGCACGACGAACACCAGCAGCAGGATTCCGATCAACGATCCGATGATCATCCCCGCCCAGGCGGCGCTCGTGCGGGTGTGGCGGACCTGGCCGGCGATCGTCTCACCGCGCCGGCGGCCCCGGCGCGGTGCCTCCTGCGCCGGCTCGGCAGGAATCCCCGGGTCGGGGACCGGGGTTGCGGGTTCGGCACCGGCAGGCAGTTGACCCGGTTCGATCCCGCCCTGGTCCGGGGTGTCGGGCATCACGGCGTCCTGCGGCGCGGGGTTCCGGGGACCTTCGTACCGCGGATCTGGAGTGCTCATTCGGCCATGATGGCATGAGACAATGGTCAAATGTCCTCTTTGCCGCTCGTGTTCGACGCACCTAAACGTGGGTTGCCGCCGAAGCATTTCGCCGATCTGGATCCGGACCAGCGGGTTGCGGCAGCGGCACAGCTGGGTCTGCCCAAATTCCGGATCAACCAGTTGGCACGCCAATACTACGGCAGGCTGACCGGCGACGTCGCGGAGATGACCGATGTCCCGGCGTCGGCGCGGCAGGCGGTGTCCGATTCACTGTTCCCGACGTTGCTGACGCCGGTTCGGCAGATCAGTTGCGACGACGGCAGTACCCGGAAGACGCTGTGGCGACTGCACGACGGCACCCTGCTGGAAAGCGTGTTGATGCGGTACACCGACCGCAACACACTGTGTATCTCCAGCCAAGCCGGGTGCGGCATGGCGTGTCCGTTCTGCGCGACGGGTCAGGGCGGTCTGGACCGCAACCTGTCGACGGCGGAGATCGTCGATCAGGTTCGGGCCGCGGCCCGAACCTTGCGCGACGGTGAGTTCGGCGAGCCCGGCCGGCTGTCGAATGTCGTGTTCATGGGGATGGGCGAACCGCTGGCCAACTACAAGCGGGTGGTGAGTGCGGTCCGTCAGATCACCTCGCCCGCGCCGGACGGGCTGGGGATCTCAGCACGTTCGGTGACGGTCTCGACGGTCGGGTTGGCGCCGGCGATCCGGAAGCTGGCCGACGAGGGCATCCCGGTCACCCTCGCTGTGTCGTTGCACACACCGGACGACGAGCTGCGCGACACCCTGGTTCCGGTCAACAATCGTTGGTCGGTCACCGAGGTGCTGGAGGCGGCACGCTACTACGCCGATGTGAGTGGGCGCCGGGTGTCCATCGAATACGCGTTGATCCGCGACGTCAACGACCAGCCGTGGCGCGCGGACATGCTCGGTAAGAAGCTGCACAAGGCGCTGGGTGCCAAGGTGCACGTCAATCTGATCCCGCTCAACCCCACACCCGGGTCCAAGTGGGATGCCAGCCCGAAGCCTGCTGAGCGCGAGTTCGTCCGCCGGGTCCAGGAACAGGGTGTCTCGTGTACCGTCCGCGACACCCGCGGCCAGGAGATCGCCGCCGCCTGCGGCCAATTGGCTGCGGAAGAGAGATAGACCAAGCGCCCACCTGCAAGGCAGGTGGGCGCGGTATGCTCGCGATCCGCGAGCCTGTGAGCGGACGCAGGATTACGGACCCGCGATCGGCGAGCCTGCGTGTGGGCGCCGACTTACGGCAGCCACTTGGGGTCGCGGTTGAAGAAGGTTCCGCGGATGAGTAAGACGGCCACGGCGGCGGCGATTCCGATGGACCAGAGGACTTCGACCTGGCCTTTGTGGTTGCCGACGAATGCGGTGAACAGCAGGAAGAAGACCGAGACCCAGCCCAGCATGAAGTGGAGCCGCTTGGGGTTGGCGTGCCAGCCGAATCGGGCGGAGGGGGCGTCGGCGGGTTCGCGCACCCAGCCGGTGTCGACAGGTTCGTGTTCAACCTCGGTGCTTGCCACAACTGCTCCTTCGCGACGACGTGGGGTAGTAGTTCTGGATCAGCATAGCGGTACCGCCGGTGGGCTGGTACGCGGCCTTCTCGCCGCGCCGCGGCGGCCGGTTGATGACAGAATGCCGCCATGTCTCAGACCACCCGAACTTTGGCCGACTACCGCGATGAGCGGTATCCACGCGACATGGTGGGGTACGGCCGGACTCCACCGGATCCGCGGTGGCCGGGAGGGGCGAAGGTCGCGGTGCAGTTCGTCCTCAACTATGAGGAGGGCGCGGAGAACAATGTGCTGGAGAACGACCGGGGCAGTGAGACTTTCCTGTCGGAGATGATCGGTGCGCAGGCGTTCCCGAACAGACATATGAGCATGGAGTCGCTGTACGAGTACGGTTCGCGGGCCGGAGTGTGGCGGATTCTGCGGACGTTCGAGCGTCGGGGACTGCCGTTGACGGTGTTCGCGGTGGCGCAGGCGATGGCGCGCAACCCTGAGGTCGCGGCGGCGTTCGTGGAGCAGGGGCACGAGATCGCGTGTCACGGGTATCGCTGGCTGAGCTATCAGTTGGTCGATCAGGAGATCGAGCGCGAGCACATGGTGGCGGCGCTGGAGTTGTTGACGGAGATCACGGGGGAGCGGCCGCGCGGCTGGTACACGGGGCGCGATTCTCCGCATACGCGGCGGCTGGTCGTCGAGCAGGGCGGGTTCGCCTATGACTCGGACAGCTATGCCGACGATCTGCCGTACTGGGTGAAGGTGCCCGCGCACGGTTCGGTGGTCGATCACCTGGTTGTTCCGTACACCCTGGACACCAACGACATGCGGTTCGCCTCGCCGGGCGGGTTTCCGTCGGGTGAGCAGTTCTTCACGCATCTGCGTGACGCGTTCGACGTGTTGTACGCGGAGGGGCAGGAGGGCATTCCGAAGATGCTGTCGGTCGGGCTGCACTGCCGGCTGGTGGGACGACCGGCGCGGTTGGCCGCTCTGGAACGGTTCCTCGATCATGTGCAATCCCATGACGACGTGTGGATCACGCGGCGTATCGACATCGCCGATCATTGGCGCCGGGTACATCCGGCGCGGTAGTGCGCCGCGCCGGTGTTCGCGGCTGATTCGTCTCGTGGCTGATTTCTCTCGTGGCTGATTTCTCTCGTGGGCGGTTACGTCTCGCGGGTGGTCCACAATGGTCGGGTGACCACACGTGTTCTCATTCTCGGTTCGACGGGCTCGATCGGTGTTCAGGCGCTGGAGGTGATCGCCGCCAACAGGGACCGGTTCGAGGTGGTCGGTCTCGGTGCCGGTGGCGGCAATCCCGGTCTGCTGGGCAGGCAGGTGGCGGATCTGGGGTTGTCGCCGTCGCGGGTGGCGGTGGCCGACGAGTCCGCGGGCGCCGAACTCGTCGCCGCGATCGGTGCGGGTGTGCATGTCGGGCCGGAGGCCATGGTCGAGCTCATCGAGTCGGCCGGTGCGGATGTGGTGTTGAACGGAATCGTCGGGTCGATCGGGCTGGCGCCTAGTCTGGCCGCGCTGCGCTCGGGTGCGCGGTTGGCACTGGCGAACAAGGAATCGTTGGTGGCCGGCGGCGCACTGGTGCTGGAGGCGGCCGCGCCGGGGCAGATCGTGCCTGTCGATTCGGAGCATTCGGCGATCGCGCAATGTCTGCGCGGGGGCAGCGCGGACGAGGTGGACAGGCTGGTGTTGACGGCCTCGGGTGGCCCGTTCCGGGGCTGGTCGCGGGACGCGTTGCGGGATGTGACGCCAGAGCAGGCCGGCAGGCATCCGACGTGGTCGATGGGGCCGATGATCACGCTGAATTCGGCGACGCTGGTGAACAAGGCGCTGGAGGTGATCGAGGCTCATCTGTTGTTCGGTGTCGACTACGACCGGATCGATGTGACGGTGCATCCGCAGTCGATCGTGCATTCGATGGTGACCTTCGTCGACGGCGCCACGATTGCGAAGGCCTCGCCGCCGTCGATGAAGCTGCCGATCGCGTTGGCGCTGGGCTGGCCCGAACGGGTTCCGGGGGCGTCGGCGGCGTGCGACTTCTCGACCGCATCCCAGTGGACATTCGAACCGGTCGACGACACGGTGTTTCCGGCGATCGAGGTGGCCCGGCGCGCGGGGAAGGCCGGTGGCAGTCTGACCGCGGTGTTCAACGCAGCCAACGAGGTGGCCGCGCAGGGGTTCTTCGACGGTGTGCTGCGGTTCCCGCAGATCGTCGAGACGGTCGCCGAGGTGATCGACGACGCAGATCAATGGCGTGGGACTCCCGGTAGTGTGGATGAGGTATTCGCCGCGGATCGGTGGGCCCGTGAGCGTGCCGCACAGCTGGTCACGGCACTTCCGGCGCGGCGGTCACGCTGATCCCGGGAATGTCGGCGCCGGGAGCCGGGCGAGCGGGCCGCAATGTGTCAGTGCGCCTCACGGAGGCGTGACGGATGGAGTTTGATTCGTGATGTTCGCGCTCGGCGTGGTGCTCTTCGCCCTTGCCCTGGTGCTGTCGGTGGCGTGGCACGAATGTGGTCACATGTGGGCCGCACAGGCCACCGGTATGAAGGTGCGGCGGTATTTCGTCGGTTTCGGGCCGACAGTGTGGTCCGTGCGCCGAGGGGAGACCGAGTACGGCGTGAAGGCGCTGCCGTTCGGCGGGTTCTGCGATATCGCGGGGATGACCCCGTACGACGAACTCGCAGAGGACGAACGCGATCGTGCGATGTTCCGGCAGAAGCCGTGGAAGCGGTTCGTGGTGCTGCTCGCCGGTCCGGCACAGAATTTCGTACTCGGTTTTGTGCTCATCTATTTCGTGGCGATCTTCGCGGGGCTGCCGAATCTGCGGGACGACGCCGATCACGCTCCGGTGTATGTGGAGAAGGTGGGCTGTGTGGCGTCGGCAACCGATGCCGCGGGCGAGTTGCTGCCGTGTACCGGGGTGGCCCCGGCCGAGGTGGCGGGCCTGCGACCGGGTGACCGGATCGTGGCGATCAACGGCTCGCCGGTTGACAACAACAGTGATCTGATCTCGACGACGCAGCGCACCCTGGGCACCGCGTCGGTGCAGGTAGTGCGTGGTGGGCAGACGGTGGACCTGCAGATCCCGGTGACGCAGGTGGAACGCAAGATGCGGAACTCGGACGGCACCTTCAAGAGCGTCACCGTCGGTGCGATCGGTGTGACCTTGACACGTCCGGACCCGATCGGTCCGCTGGAGTACAACGCGTTGTCGGCGATACCTGGGACGTTCGAGTTCACCGGGCATCTGGTGACCGCGACCTGGGATGCGTTGTTGTCGTTGCCGTCGAAGATCGACGACCTGTGGACGGCGGTGACGGGCGGTCCGCGTGGCGAGGACACCCCGGTCAGTGTGTACGGCGCGTCGGCGATGGGTGGGGAGGCCGCCGAGCGTGGCGCCTGGAGCGTGTTCTTCATGCTCCTGATCACGATCAACTTCTTCCTGGGCTTCTTCAATTTGGTGCCGCTACTACCATTGGATGGTGGACACATGGCCATCGTCGGGTACGAGAAGTGCCGGGATACGGTGCGCCGGTGGATGGGCCGGGCCGGTGGCGGCCCGGTCGACTACATGAAGTTGATGCCGTTGACCTACGCGGTGGTGATCGTGATGGGAGCGTTCATGGTGCTGACGGTGACCGCCGACATCATCAACCCCATCAGGTTGTGGTGACCAGCCCTCTCCACACTCGCACCACCCGCGACCATATCCACGCTCCCAGCCCAGCCCGAGCAAGAAGGTAGATACATGAACTCCCCAGTCGCACAAGGAGCCCCGGCAGCGTCGGGCAGTGGCCCCATGGCCATCGGGCTCGGTATGCCGCCGGCGCCGCCGCCTGTGCTGGCGCCCCGCCGCAAGACCCGCCAGATCATGGTGGGGTCGGTCGGTGTCGGCAGCGACCACCCGATTTCGGTTCAGTCGATGTGCACTACCAAGACGCACGATGTGAACTCGACGCTGCAGCAGATCGCGCAGCTGACGGCGTCTGGCTGCGACATGGTCCGGGTGGCCTGCCCGCGCCAGGAGGACGCCGAGGCGCTGCCGGAGATCGCCCGCAAGGCCAACATCCCGGTCATCGCGGACATACACTTCCAGCCGAAATACATCTTCGCCGCCATCGACGCCGGCTGTGCGGCGGTGCGCGTGAATCCCGGCAACATCAAGGAATTCGACGGCCGCGTCAAGGAGGTCGCCAAAGCCGCGGGTGCCGCCGGGATTCCCATCCGTATCGGTGTGAACGCCGGTTCGCTCGACAAGCGGCTGATGGAGAAGTACGGCAAGGCCACCCCGGAGGCGCTGGTCGAGTCGGCGTTGTGGGAAGCGAGCCTGTTCGAGGAGCACGGCTTCGGCGACATCAAGATCTCGGTCAAGCACAACGACCCGGTCATCATGGTGGAGGCCTACCGGCAGCTCGCCGCCCAGTGCGACTACCCGCTGCACCTGGGTGTGACCGAGGCCGGGCCCGCCTTTCAGGGCACCATCAAATCGGCGGTGGCGTTCGGTTCGCTGCTGTCCGAAGGCATCGGCGACACCATCAGGGTGTCGTTGTCGGCGCCGCCCGCCGAGGAGATCAAGGTGGGCGATGCGATCCTGCAGTCGCTGAACCTGCGCCCGCGCAAGCTGGAGATCGTGTCCTGCCCGTCGTGCGGCCGGGCACAGGTGGATGTGTACAGGCTGGCCAACGAGGTGACCGCCGGGCTCGAAGGCATGGAGGTTCCGTTGCGGGTCGCGGTGATGGGGTGCGTGGTCAACGGACCCGGTGAGGCCAGGGAGGCAGACCTCGGTGTGGCCTCTGGAAACGGCAAAGGACAGATCTTCGTCAAGGGCGAGGTCATCAAGACGGTGCCCGAATCGCAGATTGTGGAGACCTTGATCGACGAAGCGCTGCGAATCGCGGAGGAATCCGGGCAAACTGAACAGGACAGGGAATCCGGTCCTCCGGTGGTCACGGTCATGTGATACGCCGGGTGTGACGAGGAGCGTGGGCAGAGGAGTTGTCGTGCTGAATGTGGTGGGACATCGACCGCTCGGCCTTCGTGATGCCGCCGCGGTCGCCGACGTACTGGCCTCGGACCCCGTGCCGATGTGTATGGTGGCGGCACGGTGCGAGGTGCACGGACTCAACCCCCGACTGCTCGGCGGCGCGTTGTGGACCGCCGACCACCCGTCGACGTCGCTGTGCTTCTCCGGAGCCAACCTCATTCCGCTGCTCGGTTCCCGTTCGGACCTGACGTATTTCGCCGATCGCGCGTTGTCGCGCCCGCGGGCGTGTTCGTCGGTCGTCGGCCCGGCGGATCTGGTCGCACCATTGTGGGAGGACCTGGTGACCGAGTGGGGTCCGGCGCGTGAGGTGCGGCCCGATCAGCCGCTGATGGCGCTCGACGGACCGCCCGCGGCCGCGCCCGATCCCGCGGTGCGCCTGGTCACCGAGGACGACCTGGACGCCTATCTGCCCGCGGCCATCGACATGTTCATCGGCGAGGTCGGGGTGGACCCCCGTGCCGGTGACGGCGGCGTCTCCTACCGGCGCCGGCTGTTGTCTCTCATCGCCGCCAACCGGGTATTCGCGCGGTTCGAGGACGGGCAGGTGGTCTTTAAGGCCGAGGTCGGGTCGATGTCGAGCAAGGTCGGCCAGATTCAGGGAGTGTGGGTCGATCCGGCGCGGCGCGGCGCGGGTCTGGGTTCGGCGGGCACCGCCGCGGTCGCGCAGGCCATCGTCGCGGGCGGGCGCACCGCGAGCCTGTATGTGAACAATTTCAACGCCCCGGCCCGGGCGGCCTATCTGCGTATCGGGTTCGTGCAGGTGGGCACGTTCGCAACCGTCCTCATCGACTGACTGAGCGGCTATTGCGCCCGGCTCACCGACGACATGTGGAAGTCCGGGATGCGTAGTGACGGCATCTGTGCCCGGGTTGCCCAGTCGGACCATTCGCGGGGCAGCGTGATCTCGCTGACGCCGGCCTGTGTGGCGCGGCGCAGCAGGTCCAGCGGGGATTCGTTGAAGCGGAAGTTGTTGACCGCGCCGGTCACCGTTCCGTCCTCGATCAGATACACCCCGTCGCGGGTCAATCCGGTGAGCAGCAGCGTGGTGGGATCGACCTCGCGGATGTACCAGAGGGTGGTCAGCAGCAGGCCGCGCCCGGTGTTCGCGATCATCTCGTCGAGGCCGGCGTCGCCGCCGGTCATCAGCAGATTCGACGCTCCGGTGGCCCGTGCGGTGCCGAATGCGGCGGCGTCGGCACGCGAATGGGCGAGCGTGTTGATGACGCCGTCGCGGATCCAGTCGACGCGTCCGATGTCGCATCCGTTGTCGAACACCGACATCATTTCCGACGACGTGCCGGTGAACACGAACGGTGCGCATTCGAGCCCGGCGGCGGCCGGGTCCGAACTCAATGTCAGGCCCATGTCGGTCAGCTTCTCGCCCACCCGGGTGCCGCCGCCGGGCGCCGACATCGCGGTGCGGCCCTCCTGGGCGCCGCGCCCGGTCATCACCGCGCTCAGCGACAGCATCAGGTCGGCGACCGCCGACGGCGGCAGCAGCGTCTCGTACCGGCCCGCCGGCAGTTCGACGGTGTGTGCCGCCCGGTCCAAGCGGGTCGACAGGTCGGCGAGCATCGGTTCGACGGGAACATCGTCGAACCAGGGGGTGCTGACACCGGACCACGCGCTCGCATCGCCCCGTTTGGCGTTGATCTGCACCGACCCGGTGGGTTGGGTGTATCGGCGCCGCACCCCGGTGGACGTCGCCAGCCAGATGGTGTCGACGAGGTGGTGGGCGAAGCCGTAGAGCCTGTCGGAGCCGCCGGATGCGTCGAACCCGTGCCGCAACGCGCCCGCGATTCCACCGAACACGTCCGCCCCGGTCCGGGCGGGGCCGTCGTCCCAGTCCACCGGGGTCCCGGTGCCGGTGATCAGCGCGAACGCGTCGTCGGCCGGACGTGCCGTCGCGGCCGCCGTCTGCGCGGCCCGCACCACCCCGGCGAGGGCGTCGGGGTCGACATCGGTGGTGGTGACGGTGCCGACGTGGGCGGATCCGGCGCGGCGCACGACGGCCACGACAGTGGTGACCCGCTGTACCGATTCACCGTTGGTGGTCATCGAGTTGCCCGCCCAGCGCAGGGATGCCTCGGCCCGGTCAGTGACGATGACGATCGTCTCGTCGGCACCCGCGAGCCGCTGTGCGTGCGCCAGGATCGAGTCGATGACCTCGGTGGCCCCGATCATCAATGGTCTCCTTCCGCGGCAGTGTTGAGCACGTTGATCCCGCGGAACAACGCCGACGGGCAGCCGTGGCTGACGGCCGCGACCTGCCCTGGTTGGGCCTTTCCGCAGTTGAAGGCCCCACCGAGCCGCCAGGTCGACGGCCCGCCCACCGCCTCCATCGAGTTCCAGAAGTCGGTGGTGGTGGCCTGGTAGGCGACGTCGCGGAGCTGGCCGTCGAGCCTGCCGCCCCGGATGCGGTAGAAGCGCTGGCCGGTGAACTGAAAGTTGTAGCGCTGCATGTCGATCGACCATGATTTGTCGCCGACCACGTAGATGCCGTCATCGACGCCGGAGATGAGGTCGTCGGTGGTGGTGTTGTCGGCGGCGGGGGCCAGGCTGACGTTGGCCATCCGCTGGATGGGCACGTGGTGCGGTGAGTCGGCGTACGAGCAGCCGTTGGATCGGGGGAGCCCGAGCTTGCGCGCGAACACCCGGTCGAGCTGATATCCGACGAAGACGCCCTCGCGCACCAGATCCCACTGCTGCGCGGCCACTCCTTCGTCGTCGAATCCGACGGTTGCCAGCCCGTGTTCGGCGGTGCGGTCGGCGGTGACGGTCATCGCGGGTGACCCGTACCGCATGGTGCCGAGTTTGTCGGGGGTGGCGAACGAGGTGCCGGCGTACGCGGCCTCGTAGCCGATGGCCCGGTCGTACTCGGTCGCGTGGCCGATCGATTCGTGGATGGTCAGCCACAGGTTGGTCGGATCGATCACCAGGTCGGTGGGCCCGGCGACCACCCCGGGTGCCTTCACCTTTTCGGCCAGCAGCTCCGGGATCGTGGCCAGTTCGGTGGTCCAGTCCCACACGGAGTCATCGGCGAGGGTCTCCCAGCCGCGTGCGGACGGCGGCGCGAGCGTCGTCATCGTCTCGAACGTTCCGGCGGCGGTGTCCACGGCGGTGGCGTCGATGTGCGGCTGCACCCGCACCCGCTGCTGGGTGATCGAACTGCCGAACGTGTCGGCGTAGAAGGTCTGCTCCTTGACGCACATCACCGCGGCGGTCACGTGGTCGACGCCGTCGGCGGCCAGCAGTCGTCCCGAGTGGTCGGCGAGCAGCGCGACCTTGTCGGCGGTGGGCACCGCGAAGGGATCGATACCGTAGGCCGAGACCCACGTCGCATCGTCGTACACCGGCTCGTCGGCCTGCTCGATGCGTTCGGTGTTCAGAACGGCCAGCGTGGTCGCCACCGCGACGGCCCGCCGCGCGGTCGCGGCCGCCACATCGGTGGTCAGTTCGGGATGGGAGGCGAATCCCCAGGTGCCCTCGACGATCACCCGCACGGCGAGGCCGATCTCACCGGCGGTGGCCGCGGACTCCAGTCCGCCGTCGCGCAGTTGCACGCTCTCGTTGCTGAGCCGGTGCAGCCGCAGGTCCGCGTAGGAGGCGCCCGCGGCGAGCGCCGCCGAGAGTGCCGCATCGGCCAGTTGGTGTCGCGGCAGGGCGAGAAAGTCGGGGTCGACGTCGCGTGAGGCGGTCACCATGTGGACTCTAGTGCGGCGTGGCCGCGTTTGGGGACGACCGGCCGGGCGTGCCTGCGCGATGACGGCCGGTCGCCCCCTACAATCTCCGGTAATGGTGCGGCGGAGAATCTTCGGTGCGGTGATTGCCGCGGTGATCGTGCTCGTGGTGACGAGCGTGGTCGGCTGCTCGAGTGTCGACGAAGGCCCCCGGCAGGCGCTTGAGCGTTACCTGGAGGCCTTCGACGCGCACGACGTCGGCACGGCCGCCGACCTCACCGACAATCCGGATCTGGCCCGCGCCGACATCGACCGGGTATGGCAGGGGCTGGCCGCCGAGAAGGTGTCGTCCGCGAGTGGACACGCGCGGACCACCACCGACAACGCCGACATCGACGTCACCTACACCTGGACGCTGGCCGGTGGCCAGACCTGGGAGTATCCGGCAACGGTCAAGGTCGCCAAGTCGACGCAGGGCTGGACCGTGCGTTGGGCGTCGACCAATATCCACCCCGAGCTGGGACGCAACCAGCGGCTGCTGCTGGAGACCACATCGGCGCCGCGGGCCACCGTGAACGAGTCCGACGGATCGCAGGTGCTGGTCGACGGCACCCTCATCGGCATCAACTTCGATGCCGAGGTCGCCGCCCAAAGCGGTGATGTCGTCGACTCGGTGTGGTCGATGGTGGCCGCGCTGCGTCCGTACGCGCCGGACCTGTCGGTGCAGACCATCACCGAAAAGGCCACCGCCACCGACGGTGCGTACCCGATCGCGCGGATCACCGAGGGTCAGTTCAACCGGATCCGCGACCAACTCGCCATCCCCGGTGTGGTCACCAATGAGCAATCCGAACTGGTGGCCAAGGATCCGCAGTTCGCACCGGCACTGCTGTCGGAGGTGCGCACACTCGTCAGCGACGAGGTGGAGGGTGTCGCGGGCTGGCGGGTGGTGACCACCAACTCCCACGGCATGCAGACCGGCATCCTCGCCGATCACGCCCCCCAGCCTGCGCCGGCGGTGTCGTTGACGCTGTCGCGATCCAAGCAGAACGCGGCGCAGCGGGCGGTCAACGCGAGCGGACGGTTCCCCATCGCGATGGTGGTGCTGCAGGCATCGACGGGCCGGATTCTGGCGATCGCGCAGAACCCGCTCGCCGACCGGCAGGGTTCGATCGCCACCGCCGGCCTGTACCCGCCCGGCTCGACGTTCAAGATCATCACCGCCGCCACCGCCATCCGGAAGAACATGGCACACCCGGACACCATGGTGGGGTGCCCGGGCGAGATCGAGATCGGTCCGCGCAGGATCCCCAACTACAACAGGTTCTCCCTCGGCACCGTGTCGATGCTGCAGGCGTTCGCGGCCTCCTGCAATACGAGCTTCGCGCAACTGGCCAGCCAGATGGGGCCATCGGATCTGCCCGACACCGCCGCCGCGCTGGGTATCGGTCCCGATTACACGATCGCGGGCCTCACGTCGGTGTCCGGGTCGGTGCCGATCGCCTCCGATCTCGTCGAACGCACCGAGGACGGTTTCGGCCAGGGCAAGGTCCTGGTCAGCCCCTTCGGCTTGGCGCTGGCCACTGCCACCGTCGCGCGCGGTGGAAAGGCACCGGTGCCCACACTGATCCTGGGTAAACCGACCACGGTGAAGGGCGGCGACCGACCCGCCCTCGCCCCCGCGGTATTCACCGAACTGCGGTCGATGATGCGGGCCGTGGTCACCGGCGGCACCGCCGACCTGATCAACGGAATGGGCCAGGTGTACGGCAAGACCGGTGAGGCCGAGTTCGCCGGCGGCTCGCACGCCTGGTTCGCCGGCTACCGGGGCGACCTGGCATTCGCCACCCTCGTCGTCGGCGGCGGCGACTCCAACAACGCCGTCGCCGTCACCCGGGACTTCTTCGCCGGTCTCCCGCGCTGAGCACCATTCCCGCTACGCGGGAACCATCCAAGGGGAGTTGGACGATCGCTCAGAGTGTCGGCGGGCGATGGTTAGATGCTTCAAGTAGGCACATGAGGTCGAGGCGCGAACATGCGGACGGGGCGGACATGACGGCGGAACTGGGCACGGAACAGGCGGGGTTCGCGAAGATCGATGCCGATATCAACAGACAGTGGTCATGGGCGTCCTCTGCCGCCAAGATCCCGCAGATCACGAAGATCTCGGTGTCGGTTCCCGATGACTACGACCATGTGACCCTTACCGTCGCGGTCCGCGACGCCGATATCACCTTCGGTGAGGGGACCATCCACGACGGCGCGCTGGAAGAAGGCACATCGTCGGTGAGTTCGGTGTATGTGAGCTTGTCGCCGCGGGCGATGTCCCAGGTCGCCGAGCGGACGACAGCGGTGTGCGAAATCATTCTGCGGGACGCGACCACCAACAGCATCCTTACCCGGAACGATATCGACGTGCACATCCAGCCACGGGATCTGTGGTTCTGGATGGGTGATCCCCGGCACGGCGAAACACACGAGCGGCTGATCGCACAGCTTGCCGAACTCGCTGCGGCACCCGCCGACAACGATGCTGTCGCCGAAGCACTCACCGCGGAAAAAGATCAACTCGAGTACATGATCGCGATGCTGACGAACCAGGCATCGTTGCTGGCCCGCTCACTGCTGGCGTCATTTGTCCGGCCGAATCATCCGGAGGTCGCCGCCATCTCGAGGGAGGCCGCCGACGTCTTGGGCCGCACCACCGGGGAACCGAGTTTCAGCGCATTCCAGAACTCCGACGTGGAGAAGTCGGAGAAGGCCGTCGACGCGTCGGTCGCTGCGGTGTTCGAGGCGCTGCGGGCCCGTGCGATCGCCTACTCGGAGCCGCCACCGAACTGGGACTATTCGACGTCCGGGCAGCGTATCCGCGACCATGCGGAGGTGGCGCGCGGTGGGCTGGGAACCTGCCTGGACACCACCATCCTGATGGCGGCGGTCATCGAGCAGATCGGTTTGCATCCGGTGCTGGTGATGGTTCCTGGGCACATCTTTCTCGGGTTTTGGCGGCGAAACCCGGACGCGGGCGAAGGGCCGCGTCCGCAATGGTATCCTGACCGGCCGGTGATCGACAGCCTGGTGGACATCGCAGAACTTGTCCAGGGAGGGTGGCTCGGAGCGGTCGAGACCACTGCGGTGACCATAGGCAATTCCGTCGATGCGGCCACCGCTACCGCAACCGCCGGAAGGCAGCTCATCGAGGCCGTCAACGCCGGATCGATCACCATCATCGACGTTCTCGCCGCACGGCGGGCCGGGGTATCGCCGTTGCCGGTGGTCACCGACCGATCCGACGGCGTCACTGAGATCGTCGTCTACCGGCAGGGTGGCGTCCCCGAATCGGTTGACCAAGTGGACCAGGACAGCCCCGAGGCGTCGTTGCGCACCCGTCGGGTCGATGACCAGCCACCGCGATACCGTAAGTGGAAAGGGTCCTTGTTCAGTCTCACCGCGACAAATGCCCTGCTCAATCTGAAGTCGAACGCTCGGGTACAGCCGCTGCTGGTGCCCTCGGAAGCGCTTGGGCACCTTGAAGACGCACTTGCCGAAGATGTTTCGTTCGCGCTGCACAGCGGTCATGACATTCCCGACGTCTGGCGGGCGCGTGGTATCACCAACGCGGTGGACATGTGGGATTCGCCCGACCAGGCCACCCGCGACGACTTGATCGCTCACCTGCAGCAGCGGCGCCTGTACGTGCAGCGCATCTCCTATCGTGGCGACAAGGCCACCGTGCTGGCCGAGTCGACCTTCGTCAAAGAGATCCGGTCGATGGCGCATGCCGCGAAAACTGCCCGCGACGAACGCGGCATGAACCCGTTGTTCCTGTGCATCGGTATGCTGCGGTGGCCGTACAAGCCGGGCCATCTGGCCGAGGCGCCGATGATCCTGGTGCCGGTGACCATCGGTGTAACGCGCCGGCGCGGCGACCTCACCCTGTCGATCGATTCCACCCAGTCCACCGCGACCAACTCGGCGCTCATTGAATGGCTTCGCCGCGAACACGGCATGGTCATCCCCGAGCTGGAATCACCGATCACCGACCGGTCCGGCCTCGATGTCGATGCGGTCCTGCGCGGGGTGCGGACCGAGATCGCCCGCGCGGGAGTCCCGTTCGAGGTGACCGGGGAAGCGCGCCTGGCGTTGCTGGACCTGTCGCCGTTCCGGATGTGGCAGGACCTCAGCGCACACGCCGGTGAGTTCCTGGACCGGCCGCTGATCAGGCATCTGGTACACACCCCCACCGAACAATTCGTCGACCCGGCGGCGCCGGTCGAGGACGGCCGAACGCTGAGCCACATCGAAGAGTTGCACACACCGATTCCGGCGGACTCCACCCAGAAGCAGGCGGTCATCTGGGCGCGGGAGCGCCGCACCTTCGTGTTGCAAGGCCCACCCGGGACCGGTAAGTCGCAGACCATCACCAATATGGTTGCCGAATGCCTCCTCAACGAGTTGCGGGTGCTGTTCGTCGCCGAGAAAGGCACCGCCCTCGCCGTGGTGCAACGAAGGCTCGAACAGATCGGACTGGGGCCGTTCACGCTGAACTTGCACCACGAGGGTTCGAACGCGGCGCAGGTCCGCGCGCACCTGCGGCAGTCACTCGACGCCGTGGTTCACCCCGACACCCAGGCGATGGCGCACGCCCGTCGCCGGCTCCGTAGCGCCGCTCACGAACTGCGCGAATATCCCGACCACCTGCATAAACCCAATGCCGCCGGATTGTCGGCGTATCTCGCACACGATCACCTCATGGTCGCCGGTGACGGGCCTGCGATGGCGGTGCCCGATCAGCTGGTCGAATCGGATGCCGGAACGATCCAGCGATTGCGCGAGGTGCTGGGAGATCTGCCGCGGGCGGCGGCGGCGGCGCGGGTGGCACCGGACCATCCGTGGCGCCTGGCCGGACCGACACCGCGCGATTTCGATGTGGCGGCCGCGTCGGCCGCCATCTCGGACGTTCTCGATGGTGTCGAGTGGTGTACGACGCTGAGTGGTCCGCTGCGTGACCACCTGGACCGGGTCACCGAGCTCGGTCAGTTGAATCTTCTTGCCGCAGCATCACATCCACTGTTGCCGGTGGGTCAGGAACTGGCAGCGCTGGTGGATCCGTCCTGGCCCGGGCGGGCCGACGATGCGCTCGTGGAGGCGGGGCGCATGGTCGATGCGGCGCATGGTCTGCTCGCCGGTTTCGAGCCTGGAGTGCTCGGAAGCGACCTCGATGCCGTCGCGGCAGGTGTCGCGGAGGCAGCCGAATCCAGGCGGTGGGGCCGGAGCAAGCGGGTCGCGGAAGCGATGCTGCCGGTGGCCGAGTACGCCCCACCGGGTATCGACCTCACCCATGCCGACGATGCGGCCCGGATCGTGGGGCAGCTCATCGAGGCCGACAGGACCGCCCGGTCGGCCATCGAGATTCTGCGAGCGGTCCCCGGTTTCGGGCCCGCGGTGCCGGCCACACTGTTCGAACCCGACGCGCTTGCGTCGGTCCGGGAGCGCCGA
The DNA here is from genome assembly GCF_025273675.1 of Gordonia pseudamarae. Classification (NCBI taxonomy): domain Bacteria; kingdom Bacillati; phylum Actinomycetota; class Actinomycetes; order Mycobacteriales; family Gordoniaceae; genus Gordonia; species Gordonia pseudamarae. The sequence goes on from NZ_CP045809.1 coordinate 2,093,693, forward strand.
GCCGAACTCGACAGGCTCACAACCATATTGCGGTCGACGGACGAATGGACCAGGGCCGTGTGTGCGTTGGCGGGGACCGGAGCATTGTCGGATCACCACATGAGGATCGCCGGGTTCGCTGCGGCACTGCCGAATCTGCTGCGGCAACTGAACGCCGCACCCGACGATGTGGCCGCATGGCAGGCGGGCCGGTCGATAGTCGCCGCCGTCACCGCCCATTCGGCCGCGTGGCGCCGCGATCATCGACAGGACCGTCTGTTGGCCGTCCAGAAATGGATGAGCATGCAGCAACTGCTGCATCCGCTGCGCGTGGCCGGCATGGATCAAACCCGCATCGACATTCTCGACGGGAGGCTCGCAGCCAGTGGCTGCGAGGAGGCGTTCGAACGTGGAGTGGCACAGACGTCCCAGGCCGAAAGGATTCGCGCAGCGGGGCTCGATCGGTTCGACAACATCGCCCACGATGGGCTCGTCGACACCTATGCGCAGGCGCAGCACGAGATTCGGCGTCAGTGGGTCACCGACGGGCCGGCCGCGCTGCTGGCCGCTCGCGGCGGTGGCGGCAGGGGAACAGAGACCGGAGGTTTGGCCCGGGAACTGGAGAAGACCAGGCAGAAACTCGGTACCCGCGCATTGCTGCGCAAGCACGCGGCCGCTGTTCAGCAGCTCACCCCGCTCGTGCTCTGCAGCCCGTCGTCGGTCGTCGACCTCATCGAGCCGGGGGCGATGGATTTTGATCTGGTGGTCTTCGATGAGGCATCGCAGATCACCGTTCCCGAGGCGATCGGGGCGCTGGGCCGGGCCAAGGCGGCCATTGTCGTCGGCGACAGCAAACAGATGCCGCCCACTAAGGTGATCGCGGGCGGTTCCGGCGCCGATGAGGAACTCGACGACGATGCTGAGGAGATCATCGAGGACCAGGAGTCGATCCTGAGTGAGTGCGAACTCGCGCGGGTGCCGACCGTCAGTCTGGCCTGGCATTATCGTTCGCAGGACGAGGCGTTGATCGCCTTCTCCAACAGTGCCTACTACCGGGGTGCCCTGAGCAGCTTCCCCACGCCCACCCTGATGTCGGATGCGACCGGGATCGAATTCCGGCGGGTCGACGGCCGGTATCTGCGTGCCGGCAGCACCGCTGTCGACCTGGGGGAGGGGATCAGTGCCGGCAGCAATACCAACCCCGTTGAGGCACAAGCGATTGTCGCCGCCGTGCACGAACTGGCCCGGCGTGCGGACTCGCCGCCGTCGTTGGGTATCGTCACCTTCAATGAGCAACAGCGTCAACTGATCTCCGATCTGCTGATGATGAGCGAGGACCCGGCGGTAGTGGCGATCCTCGACGAGAACCGGATGGGTGCCGCCGACGTTCTGTTCGTCAAAGCCCTCGAACAGGTTCAGGGCGATGAACGAGATACGATCATTTTCTCGATTGCTTTCTCCAAACAGGCGAACGGTAGGATTCCCACCAACTTCGGTCCGCTCTCCAACGGTGGCGGCGAGCGACGATTGAATGTCGCGGTCACCCGTGCGCGCCGCAAGAACGTCGTCTTCTGTAGCTTCGATCCCGCTGAACTCGACGTGGCCGGTGCGACGTATCAGGGCCCCAAGGATCTGAAAGCCTTTCTCTCATTTGCCAAATCATCCGGAATCATGGATCTGGGCGAGCTCGCGCCGGGGCAGTCGGCCCGGCAGGTGCTGCGGGACAGGCACCGTGACGACGTTGCGGCGGCCTTGCGGGCGTCGGGCCTGCACGTGATGACCGACGTGGGGTTGTCGAACTTTCGCCTTGACCTGGTCGTCGGCCGCCCGGATCGGCCCGAACGCCCCCTGTTGCCGGTGCTGCTCGACGGCGAGAGCTGGCGGCACCGGAACACCATTTCCGACCGCGACATCCTGCCGGTCGACGTGCTCACCAATCTCATGGGCTGGCCGAAGGTTGCGCGTATCTGGTGGCCGATGTGGTTGCAGAACCGGGAATTGGTGATCGAGGAGATCCACACGGCTGCCGACGAGGCCGAGGCCGAACTGGACCGCCGGGCACCGGTCATCGAGCCGCCTCGGATACCGAACCCGTCGGATTCATCCATATCCGATCCCGAGGTGTCTGATGCTGCGGCACGGGATCTGGTGAAGGCGGATGCCGGTGCGCGGAGTCCTGTGACAACAGAAGCTATTGAGCTGCACGACTATTCCGAACCGGAACCGGCCGCGCAGGGTGTGGTCGATGAGGCACCGGCCCAGCCGGACCGAGAACCCGTCGATCTCATCCGGAATGACCTGCCGGTGGTTGTCGGCGAGGGTGTTGGCGCGCCCGAGCTCGCCGAAGTGCGGTCGGCGCCGGTGGTCACGGCACCGCAGGCCGAGCCGTCGCCGGAGTCGACGCCGGTCATCGGAGAGTTTCGGGCTGCAGGGGAGGACGTGGTCGGCGAACGAGCCACACTCGATTCCTTGCCGGACAGGACCGCGGTCAAGATCGTCCGCGCAGAATTGCGGGATGTGATCGCCACAGAGGCGCCGATCCGGATCGACAGGCTCGCTCGGATCGTCGCGCACCGGCACGATCTGCACCGGGTATCGGCGGCACGATTCAGGGCCATCGACGCGGTGGTCCGGACTCTGGTGGTCGCAGAGTCCTACCGCGCCAGCCAGATTTTCGGTGATTTCGTGTGGCCTGACCACATCGACGCCGCAACGTGGACCGGTTATCGCACAGGTGGTGGACCGGGCAGGGCGTTCGGCGAGATCGCGCCGGAGGAGATCGCCAACGCGATGTGTGCGGTGCAGTCGGACCATCCTGATATCGACGAGGACCAGTTGTTTCGCGAGACCGCCGCGATCTTCGGCACCACCCGGCTCGGCAAGATCGTCCGGACCCGGCTGGAGGACGTCCGGGAACACCACCTCGACCAGGCCGGTGTTCGCGCAGCGCTATGACCCGGTGCGGGTGACGGTGAAGGTCGAGCAGCTGGAATTGGCTACGGTGCCGGTGAGCTCGGTGGGGGATTCGAGGCGGCCGACCAGGTCGACCATGGTGTAGCCGGTGGGCTGGTCGATCCATTCCTTCTGGTTGAACCGGTAACTGTCATCGGGGTCGGTGGTGACCGTCATGCGGTAGCTGCCCCGCGGCACGTCGGGGTTGGCGGGTAGCGGACCGAAACTGAAGACCACGTCGGCGCGGGGCAGATCACTGCCGGCCGGGGATGCCGACACCGTTAGGGTCAGTGCGGTATTGCCCTGGCCGCAGATGTAGGTGCCCTCCCACGTGCCGACGAGCTTATTGGGATTCGAACGCTGCCCGACGGGTAGCGGAGTTGCTTCTCCGTCAATGGTGCACGCACTGACGCCGGCCGTGATAGCCGTCGCCACCAGGGCGAGGCGGACCGGACGAAGGCAGCGGACTGTCGGCATGACCACGAATAGTAGCGGCGGTTCTACGTCCGGCGAGGGATGACCAGCAGTTGACCGGTTTCAGGGTGCGGCCAGGTTTCCACCGGGTGATCGTAGGTGTCCGAGAGCAGGTCCGCGGTCATCACCTCGGCGGTGGGGCCGTGCGCCAGGAGATGACCGTCCTTCATCACGGCGACCTGGTCGGCGTAGGCGGCGGCCAGTGACAGATCGTGTACGACGATCAGCACCGCGGTGCCGTCGTCGCGCTGGCGGCGCAGGATGTCCAGGACCGCTTCCTGGTGGTGTATGTCAAGGGCGGCGGTCGGTTCGTCGAGCATCATCACCGGCGCGCACTGGGCCAGTGCCCGGCCGAGCGAGACCCGTGCCTGTTGGCCACCGGAGAGCTGGGAGAACGGGCGGTCGAGAATGCCGCCCAGGTCGCAGGCGTCGATGGCATCGGCGATGATCTGCGGGGAGTGCGCCGCCCACGGGGTGCGCAGCCACGGGAACCGGCCCATCTCCACCACCTCGGCCACGGTGAACGGGGTGTCGGTGCGGTTGGTCTGGGTGACCAGTGATCGCTGACGGGCGAGGTCGCGGTGACTGATCGAGTGGATGTCGCGTCCGTTGATGTGCACCGTGCCCGACGCGGGACGGCGCACCCCCGACAACGCCGACAACAGCGTCGACTTGCCGCAACCGTTGGGGCCGACGAGGGCGCACAGCGAGCCGCCCGCAACGGTCAGCGACACTCCCGCGACCACTTCCCGTCCGCCGAGCGTGATGTGGATATCGTCCGCGACCAGACCTGTCACCTCGCTCACCAGCCCGCCCCCGCGTGCCTGCTGCGGCGCAGCAGGATGAAGAACAGCGGGCCGCCGATCAGTGCGGTGAACATGCCGATCGGCAGATCGGCGTCACCGATCATGGTGCGCGCCGCCAGGTCGGCACACACCAGTACCAGCGCACCGCCGATGAGGCTCGCCGGCAGCAGGGTGGCGTGACGCGGACCGAGGACCAGGCGCATCACGTGCGGGACGATCAGCCCGACGAACATGATGATCCCGGCGAACGCGACGGCTGCGGCGGTGAGGATCGCCACCAGCACGATCGCCTGACGGCGGACCACCTCCACGTTGACGCCGAGGGATGCCGCCTGGATGTCGCCGAGGGCCAGCAGGTCGAGTTTGTGGCTGAGCGCCAGTGCGCCGGCGCAACCGGCGACGATCAGCGGCGCCGACACCCACACCTGATTCCACGACGCGCCGGCCACCGAACCCAACTGCCAGAACACGATCTGCTCCCGGTCGGACGGGTTGGCCACGAACGTCAGATAGGCGATGATGCCGGTCGCGAAGGCGTTCACCGCGATACCGGTGAGTACCAGCATGATGGTCGACGACGCGCCGTCACGCAGCGACAGCAGGTACACCGAGGCGGTGGTGAACAGCCCGAACACGAACGCGGCACCGGCCAGTGCCCACTCGTTGGAACTGCTGCCGCCGACGACGATGACCAGGCACGCGCCGATCGCCGCACCGGAGGACACACCCACGATGCCGGGTTCGGCGAGCGGATTGGCCAGCACACCCTGCAACAGGCAGCCGCCCGCACCCAGTCCCGCGCCCACGATCAGCCCGAGCACGATCCGCGGGAACCGCACGTTCCACAGCGTTTCCTCGCCGTTCTGGTGCGTGGGCAGGGGGCCGATGTTCAGGTGCCAGTGGTGGGCGAGGCTCCCGAGCACCTCCGACGGCGGGATGGACACCTTTCCGCTGCCCGCCGAGAGCACCACCAACGCGGCGAGCGCGATCAGCATCCCGGCGATGATCACGACGTTGCGGGTGAGCTGCGATCGTTGCCGCCGCGCCGGGGGCCGGGCGGCGCCGTCGGGGTGAACGGTCGTGGACGTATCGGCGCTCATCGGTAGATCGCCGTCGCCAGCGACCCGATGACCTCACCGACGTCGGGCCCGAATGCGAGGATTTTGGTCTCGTCCATCTGCACGACACGGCGGTTGCGCCCGGCCGAGGTCGCGGCGATACCGGCGATCTTGAGCACCCCGTCGAGGCCGCCGACACTGTCGGCGCCCTGTTTCATCACCAGGATCACATCGGGGTCGGCACGAATCATCGCCTCGGCCGAGATCATGGTGAACGCGCCCGTCAGGTCGGCCTTGGTGCCGGCGTCGGTGCCGCCGATCGCCTCGATCAGGCTGTCGGCGCCCGACCCCGGACCGGCCAGCAAGGTCAGTTTGGGGCCGCGCACGTATACGAACGCGATCGTCGGATTTCCCGACGGATCCGGCACCAGCTTCTGTGCCTCGGCGATCCGCCGGTCGGTGCGCTCGACGAGCGCGCGGCCCTCGGCGGACACCCCAAGTGCATCGGCGACCGACTGGATCAGCCGGTTGTTGTTGTCGAGGCTGCGGACGGCGGTGAACAGGACGACCGGGATACCGGATCTGCGGATCTGGTTGATCGCACCCGTGGGGGTGGTGTCCTGGTTGATCAGAAGCACGCTCGGCCGCAGGTCGAGCACCATCTCGGCGTTCAGGCTGTGCCCACGGTTGGTGACCACCGGCAGGCCCACCGCGGACGGAAAGATCGTCGACGTGTCGCGGCCGACCATGCGCGGGCCGAGTCCGAGCGAGTGGACGATGCTGCCGAGGGTGCCGTTGATGTCGACGGCGATGATCCTCGACACATCGGTGACGGTCACCGTGTGGCCGCCCGAATCGGTGACCGTCGCCGGCAGCACGGGCCGCGGATCCGTGGTGATGGGGTGCACGTCGGTGTCGGGTAGCTGTGCGGTCTGCGGACCGGACCGCAGATGTGCCGATGAAGCCGTCTCGGTGTTGTCCTGGTCGATCGGGGTGACGAAACACGCGGACACCGCGACCGAGACGAGGCCGGTGAGCAGGGCCAACAGCAGCCGTGCCGGTGATCTCGTGGGTGCGGTGGTGCCCATCTCAGGCATGTGTTCTCACCGGACCCCTCGTGACCCTCGCTCGTGCCTCGCATCGGTCTCCGGGACCAAGGAACTCTCCCGGACGGGAGTGTGGAGACAGCGGGGCAGACAACATCAGTGTCACCTTAGCCGGACCTGTGCCGGGGAACCGCACCCACCGATGCCGATGGTGTCGGAGACGTTGGCGTGGCGAGTTCTAAGCTGGACGCCATGACCGTTCGCGCAGCCCTCACCCCCGGCACCGTGTCGCCGACACTGCCCGTGCCCGACTCCATCGAACGACCGGAGTACGCGTGGAAGCCGTCGGCGAACGAAGGTCACGAACCGTGGGTGCAGACCCCCGAAACCATCGAGAAGATGCGCCTGGCGAGCAAGATCGCGGCCAACGCCCTGGCCGAGGCGGGTAAGGCGGTGGCACCCGGTGTCACCACCGATCGGCTCGACCGGATCGCGCACGAATACATGATCGATCACGGCGCCTACCCGTCGACGCTCGGCTACCGGGGTTTTCCCAAGTCGTGCTGCACCTCGCTCAACGAGGTGATCTGCCACGGCATCCCGGACTCGACGGTGATCGAGGACGGCGACATCGTCAATATCGACGTCACGGCCTACATCGACGGTGTGCACGGCGACACCAACGCCACCTTCCTGGCCGGGAACGTCTCGCAGGAGGCGGCCGATCTGGTCGAACGCACCCGCATTGCCACCGAACGCGCCATCAAGGCCGTCAAACCGGGCCGTGAGCTGAACGTGATCGGCCGTGTCATCGAGGCTTACGCCAACCGGTTCGGGTACAGCGTGGTCCGCGACTTCACCGGCCACGGTATCGGTGAGACCTTCCACAACGGCCTGGTCATCCTGCATTACGACCAGCCGAATGTGGACACCGTCATCGAGCCGGGCATGGTGTTCACCATCGAACCGATGATCAACCTCGGGGGTCTTGGCTACGAGATCTGGGACGACGACTGGACCGTGGTCACCTCCGACCGCAAGTGGACCGCCCAGTTCGAACACACCCTGGTGGTCACCGACACCGGCGCCGAGATCCTGACCCTTCCGGACGCGTGAGGGGGCCCGACGCGTGAGGGGGGCGCTGCTTGTCGGCGGGGCCACCTCCGACGCAGGCAAAAGCATGATCGTCACCGGCCTGTGCCGGGTCCTGGCGCGCCGGGGCGTACGGGTCGCGCCGTTCAAGGCGCAGAACATGTCCAACAACTCGGCCATCACTCCCGACGGGGGCGAGATCGGCCGGGCACAGGCGTTGCAGGCGTTCGCGTGCGGGCTGGAACCGTCGACCCGGTTCAACCCGGTGTTGCTCAAACCGGGCAGCGACCGACGCTCGCATGTGGTGGTGCGCGGGAAGCCCGACGGCCAGATCGCGGCAGCGGACTACGCCAGCCGGCGCGCGCAGCTCCTCGACGTTGTCACCGACGAACTTGCTTCGCTACGTGAAGATTTCGATGTGGTGATCTGTGAGGGTGCCGGGTCGATCGCCGAGATCAACCTGCGCGGCTCCGACATCGCCAACATGGGTTTGGCGCGGGCCGCCGCGATGCCGGTGGTGGTCGTCAGCGACATCGATCGGGGCGGATCGCTGGCGCATCTGTTCGGTACCACCGCCGTACTCGGCGCGGCCGATCAACGTCTGGTCGCCGGGTATCTGATCAACAAGTTCCGCGGCGATCCCGGCCTGCTGGCTCCGGGTCTGGACCAGGTCCGTGAGCTCACCGGCCGACCCACCTTCGGGGTGGTGCCCTATGCCTCCGGAATCTGGATCGACGCGGAGGATTCACTGTCGGTATCGGTGGGCCGCCGCGTCGGTCCGGTCGATGACGACGGGCGGCAGGTCCGATTGGGTGTGGCCGCGATCCGGCTACCCCGGATCTCCAATTCGACCGACGTCGAGGCGTTGGCGTGCGAACCGGGCGTCGACGTCACCTGGGTCGACGATGCGAGCGCCGTCGCCGCCGCCGACATCGTGATCCTGCCGGGCACCCGGGCCACCGTGTCCGACCTGGCCTGGCTGCGTTCGCGCGGCATCGATGGCGCATTGCGGACCCGGGCCGAACGCGGGCGGCCGATCATCGGGATCTGCGGCGGCTTCCAGATGCTCGCCCGCACCATCTCCGACGATGTCGAATCCGGCATCGGCCGGGTGGAGGGGCTGGGTCTGCTGGACATGTCGATCCGGTTCGACGCCGATAAGATCACCCGCCAGGTGACCGGGCAGGCGAGCACTTCTGTCGGCCGCGTACCGATCCGTGGCTATGAAATCCACCACGGCCGTGTCGATCACGGAACCGACGACCCGTGGATCACCCAGGGTGAGGACCTGATCGGCGAGGGTGCGGTGCGCGGTGCGGTGCGCGGCACCCATTGGCACGGACTGCTGGAGAACGACGCCTTCCGCCGCGACGTTCTTGCGGCCCTCGCCGCGGAAGCCGGTAAACCCGATTTCGCGGTGTGCACCGACACCAGTGTCGCCGCGATCCGCACCGCCCAGGTCGATCTGATCGCCGACCTGCTCACCGCCCACGTCGATCTCGACGCACTCTTTGGCCTGATCGACGCGGGCGCACCCGCGTCCGCGTCGATCATCACGCATTCGCTCATCCACTGACCAGCGGATGAGCGAACGCGTTCACCGCGATCGGGTTCCGGTCACCGATGTCGGTTCAGTCGCCGAGGCTGCCGGTCAACCGGCAGAGCGAACCGGAACAGTCGTCGTTCGGGGTGCCGCCGTCGGAGTAGCGGATGGTGACCGACGGGTTGTCGTCGGTGACGGTGAAGGCGTGCGACGACGATCCGCCGCCGCCGCCCCGGCCGCCGCCCAGTGAGTCCGAGGAACCGCCGCCCTGACCACCGAGAACTCCGCCGCCCCCACCGCCCCCACCGGCGTAGCGGTCGCCACCATCGAGGCCCTGGCCTCCGTTGGGGCCGCTGGCACCTCCGGGGGTACCGCCGGCAGCGCCTCCTTCCTCGCTTGAACCGCCACCACCCGAGGCGCCCGCGTTGCCGCCGACTCCGTAGGTCGGGCCGGCGCCGGTGCCTGCCGCTCCGCCTCCGCCGGCGGCCACAACAATGTCTGTGTTGTTGGTGACTACTCTGGATGCGCCGCCACCGCCCGCACCGGATCGTTTGATCCCCTGTAGTGTCGAGTTCGAGATTGATGCGCCCGCGCCACCTCCTCCAGAACCGCCGGCGCCACCAGGGACCGCTGTTCCTGAGCCGTTGGAGCCGTTGGAGCCGTTGCCGGCAACGGTGATATGCAGGGTGCTGCCGGGGGTGACCGTTACGTCATCGACTGCGACCCGTGCCCCCTTGCCGCCGGGGTTGCCCGTCGGGGTTGTTCCGCCTTTACCACCGATGGCGACTACGTCGATCTTCGTCACACCGGATGGGACGGTGAATGTTTCCGTGCCGCCACCGTTTCCGTTGAAGCTGTACACGCAGGTGACGGTGCCGCTGCCCTGACCGGTGCAGTTGGCGGCGGCATGTGCGTGTCCGGGTGCCAGCAGGGTGAGCCCGGTGGCCAGGGTGAGGACCGATCCGGTGGTGATCGATCGGAGGAATGTGGTGTTGTGCATGGGCGTGACGGTACGCCGCGGGTGCGCCGGCCACCCCCGTAGCCGAATACCGGGTGTATGAGGTCGGCGGGTTATCGGAGCTATATAGTTCTGCAATGTCGTTGCCCGCCGCGCTCATCAGTGACCGGGCCGCTCGTGCCCGGACGGCACCCCTGTTCGGTCGCGCCGGTGACCTTGGCCGTGTCATCAGCACGGTGGCGGCTTTCGGTGGCGCGGTTGTCGCCGGTCCTGCGGGGATCGGCAAGAGCAGGCTGGCCGCCGACGCTGCCCAGGCCCTGGCGGTCGGGGCGGTGGTGACCCGGGTGGTGGCGACCTCGGCTGCGGCGACGGTGCCGTTCGCGGCGATCACCAGGCTGCTGCCGCCTGCGCTGCGGGAATTGCCCGGGGACCGCACCGCCATGTTCCGTTCTGCGGCGACTTATCTCGCGGATGCACGTGTGGTATTGATCGTCGATGACGCACATCTACTCGACCCCGGCAGCGCCGCACTGATCCAGCACGTGGTCCTCACCGGTGCCGTGCAGGTACTGCTGACAGTCCGGTCCGGCGAGGTGGCGCCTGACGCTATCAGCGGCCTCTGGAAGGACGACATCGCGCCAAGGGTGGATTTGGGTCCCCTCGACCGGGACGCGGTGAGCGCTCTGGCTGATCATATTGTCGGTCACCGCGTGGATGCCCGGATCAAACGCCTGCTGTGGCGGGCGACCGTCGGTAACCCGCTCTACGTGCGAGAAGCATTGCTGACGACGGATATCGATACCGATCAAGCCGGTGGCGCGATGCTCGTCGGCGACCGGTTGTCGGAACTGATCCGGTCGCGGCTGGCCGGTCTCGACCCGTTGACACGCCGCGCTCTGGAACTTGTCTCCGTCGGTGGTCCGCTTCCTGTCGGGGTGGTGCGGTCCGCGGCGACTCCTCGTGCCGTCGACGATCTGCTGCGCGCGGGACTCGTCGCTGTCGATCCGGTGAGTCAGGCCGTGACCCCCGATCATCCGCTGCTCGGTGAAGTGGTGTGTGAACTGCTGTCCCCGACCGAGTTGGCACAGATATGCGGCGAGTTGTCGGTGGCCATGTCGGACCGGACAGTGGGCGACTCGGCCGAGCAGATCCGGCTCACTTTGTGGCAGCTGCGGTCCGGCTCGGGAGTCCTCGCCGATGATTTGATCCGGGCGGCCGAACTAGCGGTGGGTGCGTTCGATCCGGTGCTGGCCGAACGGTTTGCGCGGGAGGCCGTGGCGGCCGACGGCGGAGTACGCGCGGTCACCGCCTGCGCCGCGGCGCTACTGGCGCAGAACCGGTTCGCCGAAGCCGAGGAATTGCTGGCCGTGCAATGGCCATTGCTCGCCGACACCGAACCACAGGTCGCGATGCGGCTGGTCCGGCAGCGGGCACTGGCCCTCGATGCCGGGCTGGGGCGACCTCGCGAGGCGTGCGTGATGCTGGACGAGGCTCGGGATGTATGCGGTGACAGTAACTGGGATACAATGCTTTCCGCGCTCCGGGCGCATATTCTCGCGGTCGTGGATCCTGACGCCGCCGCACGGCTCGGGCAGGAAGTCATCGACGACTCCCGCGCATCGGTCGGCAGCCGTGTGGTGGCACTCAAACCCGTGGTGGACCGGCTGTGCGGCCAGGGCCGGACCGACGACGCGATGCAGCTGGTGGAGAGGTTTTTCACGATCGTCGGTGAGACCGACGACCCCGTCGACGCCGAGGTCGGGATGCTGTTCGGATATCAGGCCGACGTGCGCGCGGCAGCCGGGGATCTACTCACGCTCGCAGCCGAACTCACCTCTGTCCGGGAACTCGCCGAACAGAGCGACGACGAGCAGATGCTCGGCGCGGCGCGCGCCGGATTGGGTGCGTGCGCCTTCGAGGCAGGTGACCTCGTCACGGCGCAGGCTCATCTGTGGGCGGCGCGCGACCACCTCGCGATCACCGACGCCGCCAACCTGCATCCGTGGACGATGATCGTGCTGGCCTCGGTGTGTGCGCTGACCGGCGATGTCGCGACTGCCACCGAGGCGATCGGGGCCGCGCGCGAGTCGGTTGCCGCCCGTCCGCATGATCGGTACCTGCGGGGTGAACTCGTCCATGCGTCGGTATGGTTCGCGGCGGTGGCCGATTCGCCGCAGGCCGGTGCCGCGATCGCGATCGAAGCCGCGGATGTCGCCGGCGCACCGTCGGAACGGGCCCATCTGGGCTACCTGGCTCATCGGCTCGGCGCCCCCGACAGGGTGGTGGCCGATGCGATGACTGCGGGTGCCGGGACGCAGTCGCGCCGGTTGCGGGCGCTCGCCGATCACGGCTGCGCGCTGGCGGCGGGCCGACCGCCAGGCACTCTTGAACGGGTGGCGCGGGAGTACGCGGATATGGGCTACTTTGTGGGCGCGGTCGAGGCATGGGTGGAATCGGGTCGTGCCTACGCCGCCACCGGTAGCATCCGCTCGTCGAAGCGGTGTTTCGGCCGTGCACAACAGCTTGTCGCCACGCATCTGCGCGGTGTGACGACCCCGTTGATCAGTCGACTGCACGTACCCGAGCTGACCGTTCGGGAGCATCAGGTGGCTTCACTTGCCGCACGAGGCCGCAGCAATGCTGAGATCGCTCATGAACTGGGCCGGTCGGTGCGGACAGTCGAATGGCACCTGCAGCAGGCCTACGGCAAGCTCGGGGTGGTGGGGCGAGCGCAACTCGTGGACGTCCTGATTCCTGGCACGGGTCGCTGAACACCTCTTAAGATCGACGGTCAGCCTGACCGCGATCAAGGCCCAGGCGTACTGGAAATAGCGGTGGTGATTGACCTTCCGCCACGGGACGGCACCTGCCGGTACGATCAACTGGTGGAAACCGAGCACCGCGCTGTCACTGTTGGCGAGTACACCTTCGACGTCGAGATCGGTGGTCCCGAACGCGGCAACTGGGTCCTGCTCCTGCATGGCTTTCCGGTCGGCGGCATCTGCTACCGCGATGTGGTTCCGCGTCTGCACGAGTCGGGGCTGCGCACGATCGTCGTCGATCAGCGCGGCTACAGTCCGGGGGCACGGCCCCTCGAGGTCGAGGCGTACGCGATCGAACACCTGGTGGCGGATGCGATCGGTGTCCTCGACGCGCTCAGCGTTCCGTATGCGCTGCTGGTCGGGCACGACTGGGGTGGCCTCGTCGGGTGGCAGCTCGCGGCCCGCTATCCCGACCGGTTCACCGGCTACGTCGCCGTCAGCACCGGCCACCCGTCGGCGACCCGCGATTCACTGGCGAGCGGAGACCAGCGGCAACGCTCCTCGTACATCAAGACGTTCGTGCAGCAGGGCGCCGAGGACAACATTCTCGCCGACGACGGCAAGATGCTGCGCAACTTCGGCGTGACCACCGACGAGCTGGCGCCCCTCAAGGTGCCCGGCGCGCTGACCGCCGCGCTCAACTGGTACCGCGCCAACATGACCGGTGACATCAAAACCAAGATGGCCTGCCCGCCGGTCGAGATTCCCACCACCCTGGTGTGGAGCGACCAGGACCCGGCGCTGGGGCGCGAGCAGGCCGATCTCACCAGCCGTTACGTGTACGGCGAGTACCGGCTCTGTGTGCTGTCGGGTGTGGATCACTGGGTCCCTCAGCATGCCGCGCCGGCGCTGGCCAGTGAGATCGCCCTGCGGTCGGCGGTCTTCTGATCGTGATCGGATGACCTCGCCGTCCGCGACCATCGCTGTACGGGCAACGGAATGAGCGTCGGTTTTCGGGGTTCCATCGCCGGATTTCCCGCGCAGGATCTGACATAGCCCGCGCCGGTGGCGCTCAGATGTCGAGACCGAGCAGGGCGTTCTCCAGGACCTCCGGCATGGCGGGGTGGATCCAGTACTGGCCGCGGGCCATCCGGCGGGCGTCCAGGCCGAACGACATGGCCTGGATGACGGGCTGGATGACCGTCGATGCCTGTGGTCCGAGGATGTGGCAGCCCAGAATGCGGCCGGTGCCGCGTTCGGCGATCACCTTGCACAGGCCGGTGGTGTCCTCCATCGCCCAGCCGTAGGCGACGTCGCCGTAGTTCTGCACCTTCACCGTGATGTCGTGACCGGCGGCGCGGGCCTGACTCTCGGTGAGCCCGACGGATGCGACCTGGGGATCGGTGAACACGGCGCCCGGCACGAACCGGTGGTCGAAACGGTCCAGATCCGTTGCGTCCCAGCCTTTCAGCAGGTTGGCCTGCACCACGCGCTGCTCGTGATTGGCGACGTGTTTGAGCTGATACGGCGAACTCACATCACCGAGCGCCCACACACCGCGGGCGGCGGTACGGCCGGCGTCGTCGACCACAACCCGGCCATCGTCGTGCACCGTGACGCCGATGGAGTCGAGGCCGAGGCGGTCGCCGTTGGACCGGCGTCCCACGGCGACCAGCAGAGCATCGGCGTCGCAGTGGCTGCCGTCGGCGAAGCTTATCCGTACACCGCCATCGGGTAGTTCCGAGGCGCCACTGACGTCACTGTTCAGCCGCACACCCCACTGCTCGTGCGCGACTTCGGTGAATCGTGCCGAGATGTCGTCGTCCTGGGAACGCAACAGACGGCCACTACGGGCGATGATCGTCACCCGCGAACCCAGCGAACCGAAGACGTGGGCGAATTCGGCGGCGATATAACCGCTTCCGACAATGGTCAGTCGTTCCGGCAACGCGGGCAGGCGCATGACGTCATTGTTGGTGTAGTACCGCACACCGCTGTCGGCGATCGCCGGCGGGATCACCGGGCGGGCTCCGGCCGCGATCACCACCTGCCGGGCCAGCACCGTCGCCGTGTCGGTGACAAGGCGGTACAGGCCGTCGGGGTCGCGGCCGTCGACCACCACATGCGACGGGTACACGGTGATGTTGGGGCACCGCTCGACCCGGTACTCCTTGCCGCCCGCCGAGATCGGATCGATCCGGCCGAACACCCGCGCCACGATCGACGGCCAATCGGCGCCGTCGAACGAGGCGCTGATACCGTACCGCGCCGCGCCGCCGATCGTGTCGGCCACGTCGGCGGCGTACACGAACATCTTGGTGGGGATGCACCCCACATTCAGGCAGGTGCCGCCGTAGACGCTTTCTTCGAAGATGGCGATCGACATGTCGTCGAAACGCTCGTCGGGGATCGAATTGCCACTGCCCGAACCGATGATCGCCAGATCGACTACCTGGGCGGTGTCCGCGCCGGTCATCGGGCGTTCTCGTTCGCGGTGCCGGCCGCCGCACCGGATTCGGGGGCGCCGGATCCGGGTGGTTCGGTGTCGTGGGTGATCTCGGTCAGCCACTCGCCCAGGGCGCGGTAGGCGCTCTCGCGGGCCTGTGTGGCCGACAGGAAGACATCATGCCGGGCCCCGGTGATGGGCACCACCCGCACGCGGTCGCCCAGATGTGCGCTCCACCGTGCCATGTGGCGCACATCGAGCACCACGTCGGCGAAATCGGCGGCGGCCGAGTAGTGGCGGGCCGCCAATGACGCGTTGGATCGCAGCACCAGGGTGGGCACCCCGACGTCGATCCCGCGGTGCAGCCGCCGCTGGCCCGAACGGACGGCGTCGATGAAACCGAAGGTGATCGGGAACCCGCCGAACGGCTTCAGGCTCAGGTCGTATGCCCACTCGCCGTGGGCGCTCTCGTGCAGACTGTGCCCATAAGCCAGGGAAAGCTCCTGTGGCAACACCTGTTTGGGCCTCACACGGGCCACGGCCTTGATCACCATCGACACCGGGTAGGTGCGCAGCATCGCATCGCCCTGCAGATCGAGCCACGGACTGTTGAGCACCGCGCCCTCGATCCTGCGGTGCAACGCGGGATCGTCCTGACGCAGCCAGTCGAGCCACAGGGAGGTGGTCAGCCCGCCGGTGGAATGTCCGGCGACGACGATCCGGGCTGCCGAACCGACCTCCGCGCTCACCGCGCGCAAGGCGGCGGTGAGCTCCTCGCGATAACGGCTCAGGTCGGTGGTGAAGTGCGGGGTCTGGTTCTCGCGCAACGACCGCCCGCACTTGCGCAGGTCGAGGGCGTAGAACGCGTACCCACGCGCATGGAAGAAGTCTGCGAGCGGCTGCTGGAAGAAGTAGTCGGTGAAGCCGTGTACATGCAGGACCGCGCCACCACAGCCGGGGTCGGGCGCGTTGCGGCGGATCAGGGTGGCCGCGACCTCGCCCTCGCCGTCGGGGTCGGCACCCAGCGGGATCGTGGCCACCTCGTAGCGGTCGAGATAGTGGTCGGGCTGCCAGCTCAGCGCCGCGCGCGTGGTCGTGCCGGCCGACGGCGTGGTGGTGACGGCTGCGGCATTGTCGGTGGAACTCACGGCCTCCACTCTAGGGTGCCGGCGGCCGGCGTGGGTCGGGCCGTTGTCGTGCGGCCCACATCCGGACATGGCCGGTTCGGTTCTCCAATGGTCTATGGGTAAGAATGACCGTTGACAGTTCACATCCGGGCGGGTATCCGTCCACAGCTGCGAGAGCGGAGTCACGGTGTCTCAAACGGTGATCAAGACGGACGTCGCGCTGATCGGCGCCGGTATCATGAGCGCCACCCTCGGTGCGCTGATCCGGCGTCTGGAACCGACCTGGTCGGTGAGTGTGTTCGAACGTCTCGACGCCGCCGCCGCCGAGAGCAGCGACCCGTGGAACAACGCGGGCACCGGGCACTCGGCGCTGTGTGAGCTCAACTACACCCCCAAGACCGCCGACGGCGACGTCGACATCACCAAGGCGCTCAACATCAACGAGCAGTTCCAGGTGTCCCGGCAGTTCTGGGCGCACGCCGTCGACAACGGCATCCTGGGTGACCCGAGCGAGTTCATCAACCCGATCCCGCACGTGAGCTTCACCCACGGTGCCGACGGCGTCGAATACCTGCGCAAACGATACGACCGACTGTCCGCGAGCCCGCTGTTCGAGGGCATGGAGTACATCACCGATCCCGGCGAGTTCGCCGACCGGCTGCCGCTGATGGCCGCGGGCCGCGACTTCTCCGACCCGGTGGCGCTCAACTGGTTCACCGACGGCACCGACGTCGACTTCGGTGCACTGACCCAGCAACTGCTGAACTATGTCGGCCAGTCCGGAGATGTGTACTTCGGCCACTCCGTCACCAACCTGACCAAGCAGTCGGACGGTTCCTGGCGCGCCAAGGTCACCAACCGGCGCACCGGCGAGAAGCTCACCATCGCGGCCAAGTTCGTGTTCGTCGGGGCCGGCGGCGGTGCGCTGCACCTGCTGCAGAAGTCGGGCATCGCCGAGGCCAAGGGCTTCGGCGGCTTCCCGGTGTCGGGTGAATTCCTGCGGTGCACCAACCCCGAACTCATCGAGCAGCACGCCGCCAAGGTGTACGGGCAGGCCGCAGTGGGCGCACCGCCGATGTCGGTGCCGCACCTGGACACCCGCGTCATCAACCACAAGCAGGGTCTGCTGTTCGGCCCGTACGCGGGCTGGTCGCCCAAGTTCCTCAAGAGCGGGTCCATCACCGACCTGCCGTTCTCGGTCAAACCCAACAACCTGATCCCGCTGCTGTCGGTGGGTGTCAAGGAGATGTCGCTGACCAAGTACCTGCTCGGCGAGCTCGCCGCCAGCCGTGCCGACCAGATCAGCACCCTCGCCGATTTCATGCCGCGCGCAGACGGCGACGACTGGGAGATGATCACCGCCGGTCAGCGCGTGCAGGTGATCCGCAAGACCGCGGGCGGGGGATCGCTGGAGTTCGGCACCGCCGTCATCGCCGCCGCCGACGGCTCCATCGCGGGCCTGCTCGGGGCGTCGCCGGGCGCCTCGACCGCGGTTCCGGCGATGCTGTCGGTGCTCGAGCAGTGCTTCCCGCAGCAGTACCAGGCGTGGACGCCCAAGCTCACCGAGATGATCCCGTCGTTCGGCCAGAAGCTCGCCGACAACCGCGACCTGTTCGGCCAGGTGTGGGAATGGACCAGCGGTTCGCTGCGGCTCAGCGCGCGGCACGCCGTTTAGGCGGTCTGTGGCGCGCGGGTCACCGCGTGAGCTGATTGGTGCCGCGCGCGGCGGTGTGATAGTCACGACATCATGAGCATTGGCCAACTGCATCGCGCGTCGATGGACGAGATCGATGCACCGACCCTGTACCGGTTGCTGCAACTCCGGTCCGAGGTGTTCGTCCTGGAACAGGCCTGCCCGTATCAGGACCTCGACGGCCGTGACCTCGAACCCGGGACCCGGCAGCTGTGGATCACCGCCGACGACGGCACCATTGCCTCCGAGTTGCGCATCCTGCGCAACACCGGAGGCGACGGAGCCGTCGTCTACCAGATCGGCCGGGTGTGCACCCACCGTGCGCACCGCGGCCGCGGTCATACCCGGCTCCTCATAGCCGAGGCGCTCGGCGAGGTCGGTGACCATGAGTGCCGGGTCGAAGCACAGAAGTATCTCGCCGAGATGTACGTCGGTCACGGTTTCGCGGTGATCGGTGAGGAGTACCTGGAGGACGGCATCCCACACGTATCGATGATCAGACCGGCGGGCGGAGTGAGTGCGAGTGAGTGATAGTGCGGTGCGTTACCCGTTCACCGCGGTCGTCGGGCAGGATCGTCTCAAACTGGCCCTGATCCTGAGCGCTGTTTCCCCGGGGATCGGTGGTGTGCTGATCCGTGGCGAGAAGGGTACGGCCAAATCGACCATCGTGCGCGGTCTCGGACCGGTCGCGGGGGGCCGGGTCGTGGAGTTGCCGATCGGTGCCACCGAGGACCGCGTCGTGGGATCCCTGGATCTGACCGGGGTGCTGCGGGAAGGACGGGCCGACTTCACGCCCGGCCTGCTGGCACAGGCGGACGGCGGTGTGCTCTACATCGACGAGGTCAATCTGCTTGCCGACCACCTTGTCGATGTACTTCTCGATGCCGCCGCGAGCGGCCGGGTGACCATCGAACGCGACGGCGTCTCGCACACGCAGGCCGCCGATTTCGTGCTCGTGGGCACGATGAATCCCGAGGAGGGGGAGCTACGGCCGCAGCTGCTGGACCGATTCGGTCTCGCCGTCGACGTGGTGGCCGCCCACGACGTCGACGAGCGTGTCCAGATCATTTCGCGCAGAATGGAATTCGACGCCGATCCGGAAGCCTTCGTTGGCCGGTACGCGGACCAGGAGGCGGCGCTGCGCACTCGGATCGCGGCGGCGCGCGCCGTTGTGCGCGAGGTCTCGCTGCCGACGGCGCAACTGCGGCGCATCGCCGGGATCTGTGCCCACCTGGGTGTGGACGGTCTGCGCGGTGACATCGTCGTGGCCCGTGCCGCCGCCGCACACGCGGCCTGGCGCGGCGCACAAGCGGTCGACACAGACGACATCGCGGTCGCGGTGGAACTGGCGTTGCCGCATCGTCGGCGGCGCGATCCGTTCGACGATTCGGGCTTCACCGACGAACAACTCGACGAGGCGATGGAGGCCGGTGACGAGGCGGCCGGGCCCGAGGACACCGATCCCGATCCTGACTCCGACCCTGACGACGGTGGCCCGGATGAGGACGGCCCGGATGACGGTGGCCCGGACGGTGGGGGCGAGAACGGTCGGGAGGAGCCCGGTGACGCCCCGGCATCGGGCGATGGCGCCCCCGACGATGCTGGATCAGATGTACCCGCAACCGAACCCGAATCGCAGCAGGCCCCCGCGGGGGCATTGCTGGGTACCCGCACCGGCGGGACGCCTAGGCGTATGCGGGCACTGAAGGTGGCCGGAGTGGGCGACGGTGACCCGGGCCGGCGCTCACGCGCCCGCAGCACCAGGGGCGCGACCACCCATGCCATCGATTTCCGGTCGGGTCGCCCCCTGCACCTGTTCGGGACGGTGCTGGCGGCGGCCGGGCGAACCGCGATCACCCCCGATGATCGCCGCACCCCCGGTGACCGTGGCCAGGCGCGGGGCCTCACCGTCGTCGGCGACGACCTGCGCGCCGCGCAACGCGTCGGCCGTGAGGGCAACCTCGTGGTGTTCGTCGTCGACCTCAGTGGATCGATGACCGCACGCCGGCGTCTGGCCGCGGTCAGCGACCTGTGCGTCGATCTGCTGCGCGACTCCTACACCCGGCGCGACCGGGTGGCCGTGGTCACCGCACGCGGCTCGTCCGCGCAGGTCACCGTCCCGCCGACTCGATCGGTCGATCTGGCGGTGCGGCGACTGGCACAGGTACGCACCGGCGGCCGCACGCCGCTGGCCGAGGGACTGCAGGTGGCCACCGAGGTCATCGACGGCGCGGCCCGCCGCGAACCGGCCCGCCGGCCGCTGCTGGTGGTGCTCACCGATGGTCGGGCGACCGCCGGCCCGGATGCCCCCCGGCGCGCCGGGGCGGCCGCCGCGGGCATCGCCCGCCGCGGCATCGCCACGGTGGTGGTCGACTGCGAGCAGGGCATGATCCGGCTCGGTATGGCACATGAACTCGCCGCCCGGCTGGGCGCGCAATGCCTGTCCCTGGACGAACTGACCCCCGCAATGTTGCACCGGTCCGGACCCGACGAACCGGCCGGACCCGCCGCGCCTCGCCGCGCAGGTTAGGAGAATCGCTGTGCCACAAGGAGTCCCGGAGAGCATCCCGAACGACGGGCTGACCACCAGGCAGCGTCGTAACACGCCGGTGCTGGCCGTGCACACCGGCGATGGCAAAGGAAAGTCCACCGCCGCATTCGGCATGGCGATGCGGGCGTGGAACGCGGGCCTGAGCGTGGGGGTGTTCCAGTTCGTGAAAAGTGCCAAATGGCGGGTCGGTGAGGAATCGGCGATGCTCGCCCTCGGTGAGGTGCATGCCGCCACCGGCAAGGGTGCACCCGTCGAATGGCACAAGATGGGGCAGGGCTGGTCGTGGCTGCGCGCCAACGCCGGAGATGCCGACGACCACGCCGCCGCCGCGGCGGCCGGCTGGGCCGAGATCAAGCGTCGGCTCGCCGAGCACACCCACGACTTCTACGTCCTCGACGAGTTCACCTACCCGCTGGACTGGGGCTGGGTCGACACCGACGACGTCGTGGCCACGATGGCTGCCCGGCCCGGCCGCCAGCATGTGGTGATCACCGGGCGGCGGGCGCCGGCGGCCCTGATCGACGCCGCGGATCTGGTCACCGAGATGCGCAAGATCGCCCACCCGATGGATCAGGGCCGCAAAGGCCAGAAGGGGATCGAGTGGTGACCATCCCGACGATCGTCGTCGCCGCACCCGCCTCGGGCAGCGGCAAGACCACCGTCACCACCGGCCTGATCGGTGCATTGCGCGCCGCCGGACACACCGTGGCCCCGTTCAAGGTGGGACCGGATTTCATCGACCCCGGATATCATGCCGTCGCCGCCGGGCGGCCCGGCCGCAATCTCGACCCGAATCTCGTGGGCACCGACCTGGTCGCGCAACTGTTCACCGCCGGCGCGGCCGGTGCGGACATCGCCGTGGTCGAAGGGGTGATGGGACTGTTCGACGGCCGGATCCGTTCCGACAGCACCGGTTCGGCCGTCGACGAAGCGGACGCCATCGCCTGCGGTTCGACCGCCCACGTCGCCGCCCTCATCGGCGCACCGGTGGTCCTGGTCGTCGACGGGTCCGGGCACAGCCAGTCACTGGCCGCGGTGCTGCACGGATTCCTGACCTACGACACGTCGGTGCGCATCGCCGGGGTCATCCTCAACCGGGTCGGATCGGCCCGCCACGAACAGGTGCTGCGACACGCGTGCACCCGCGTCGGGCTCCCGGTGCTCGGGGTACTGCGCCGCGACCCGTCGCTGGCGGTGCCGTCCCGACACCTCGGGCTCATCCCGGCCGCCGAACGCAGCGCCGACGCGGTCGCCGCGGTCGACGCGATGTCCGCGGGAGTCGCAGCGGCACTGGACATCCCCGGGATCATGGCCGCGGCATCCGAACGTATGCCACTGACCGCCGCCGCGTGGTCGGCCGCCGACGTGCTCGCTGCCGAAACCCCCGAAACCCCAGGCGCCTCCGACACCCCGGACACCCGGGCGCCCGGTCCGGGAGCGGCGCCGGTGATCGCGGTCGCGGGCGGTCCTGCGTTCACCTTCTGCTACACCGAACTCGGCGAGCTCCTCGTCGCCGCCGGTGCCCGGGTCGCGGTGTTCGACCCGCTCACCGACACCCTGCCCGAGGAGACCGCCGGGGTGATCATCGGCGGCGGTTTCCCCGAGGAACACGCCGACCAGTTGTCGGCCAACGAGCCGCTGCGGCATCAACTGGCCCGGCACGCGGTGTCGGGAGGGCCGATCTGGGCCGAATGCGCCGGACTGCTGTACCTGACCCGCGAACTCGACGGGTATCCGATGGCAGGAGTCATCGACGCGGTGGGCAGGTTCTCGCCCACCCTGACGCTCGGCTACCGGGATGCGATCGCGGTAGCCGGTTCGGTGTTGTTCCGGGTGGGGGAACGGGTCACCGGACACGAATTCCACCGCAGCGTCGTCGTCGACGACCATCCGGGCGAGGCGCCGGCCTGGATGTGGCGCGACGGCACCGGGCGCCCGTCGGGGCACGGCCACGCCAGCCGCGAGGTGCACGCCTCTTACCTGCATGTTCACCCGGCCGGTCACCCGGCGGCCGTTGCCCGGTTCGTCACCGCCGCGGCGGCCTTCGGCGGCTCGGACGGCTCCCGGGGTGCGGCGGCAGCGGCCCTCATGCCGGTGGACAGGGAAGGAAACGCAGCCTCATGACCCGTAACTCCGTGACCAGGATCCAGGGCCGCCCGGAACCGCCCGAACACCGGTGGGCCGACGCCCTCGACGCGCTCACCAAACACGGTGGCGACGACCCGCGTCTGCTGCGCGACCTGCTCGACGCCGTCCTGGTGGTGGGGCAGGGGCTCGAGCTCGACGAGGCGCTGCAACGGATCGTGGAGGTGGCCGTCGGCACGGTCGACGCCCAGTACGGTGCGCTCGGCGTCCGCGGTGGCGACGGCGGGCTGGCCGAGTTCGTACACATCGGCATCACCCCCGAGCAGCGCTCCATCATGGGGCATCTGCCGGTCGGTCGCGGAGTTCTGGGTCTACTCATCAAGAAACCGCAGGTCCTGCGGATTCCACATCTGTCCGAGCATTCGTCGTCGGTGGGATTCCCGCCACACCATCCGCCGATGGAAACCTTCCTCGGCGCCCCGATCACCGTCCGCGGCTCCAACTTCGGCAGTATCTATCTCACCGAGAAGCGCAACGCCGACGAATTCACCAAGGTCGACGAGACCTTGATCGCGATGCTGGCGGTGGCCGCCGGGATCGCGATCGACAACGCCCGGCTCTTCGAGGGCGCCCGTACCCGGCACCGCTGGATGCAGGCGGTAGCGCGGCGCGGTTCCGAGCCATTGGCCGGGATCGCGTTGTCGGACACCATGTCCCGACTATGTGATGACGTAGCCGCACTGACCGACGCGCTGGATGTGGCCATTCTCACCAGCGCCGACGAGAAGCTGATCGTGCAGGGACGCGCACGGCATGCGAGCGGCTCGGACCCGACCATCGACGGCTCGGAGGTATCGGCGACACAGATGCCCATCGGCTCGTCCATGGTGGTCCTGGCGGCCGACCTGGTCCCCGCCGGGGTGGTGGCGGACGGCGCCGAATGGATCACCGTGCAGCCCTTGCAGCGGGCGGCCGGCGCGTTCGGCTGGATGGTGGTCGCCCACCGTCGTCGGCCCTGGTGGGAACCGGAGGAGATCGCCGGTCTGGCCGGTGTCGCCGAAGTGGCCTCGCTGGCGGTGGTGTATGCCGAGCAGCAACAGATCGCCCGCGACCTCGAGGTACTCGAGGATCGCCATCGGATCGCCCGCGACCTGCACGATCACGTCATCCAGCGGTTGTTCGCCGTCGGGATGTCCATGCAGACGATGCTGGCCACCCCGCACGGCGAGGACGAGACGATCGCCGCCCCGGTGTCCCGGCTCGAACAGGTCGTCATCGACCTCGATCGCACCATCGCGCAGATCAGGACCTCGATCTTCGACCTGCAGACCATCTCCGGCCACCACGACGCCACCACCCTGCGGCGCCGGGTTCTCGACATCGTGTCCGAACTGGCCGCGCACGCCCCCATCTCGCCGAGCGTCACCTTCGACGGGCCGGTGGACACCGTGGTACCCGAGTCCCTCGGACCGCACATCGACGCGGTGCTGCGTGAAGGCCTGTCCAACGCGCTGCGCCACGCCGACGCCGACCGGATCTCGGTGCTCGTCAGCGCCGACGAGGACGTCCTGAAGGTGGAGATCACCGACGACGGCAAGGGCATCGACACCAACGTCACCTATCGGGGGCTGGAGAATCTCACCACGCGCGCCGACGAATGCGATGGCACGTTCACCATCGACACCACCCCACAGCGGCCCGGCCGCGACAGCGGCACGACGTTGACCTGGATGGTTCCACTGGTGCACTGACCTACCACCGGGCCGGTGGGTCAGGCCGGGCGCCGTTCGCTCAGCGCGGACGGTCTGGTCGCGCGGGCGCGGGCGCGGTCGAGCTTGTCGACGCGCTGATGCAGTTCGGTCACGAACGCGGTGATCTTGTCGCGATACATCTGCCCGACCGGGCCGATGTCGTCGCGTTCGAATACCTGCCATTTGCGCAGCAGCGGCAACACCACATCCGACAGGTGCTGATTCAGGTCGTAGATGCCGCCTTCGGCGATGAGCGCGGCGATGCGTCCGAGGACCGGCGACGACCCGGGCACCGGCGTGGCGCCGGGCACCGGGGAGGTGGAGAGTATGCCGTAGATCGCGGCCATCGTCTGATCGGGTGCCAGGTCGAGGGCGCTCTCGACGATATTGCGGTAGAAGAGCATGTGCAGGTTCTCGTCGCCGGCCACCCGGTGCAGCAGCCGCACCGCGATCGGGTCGGTGGCGGCTTTCGCCGCATTGCGGTGCGCTACCCGCGTCGACAATTCGTGGCAGGCCATGTAGACGAGTGCGAACAGCAGACCGACACTGTGTTCGGAAAGGCCGTGGGTGCGGGCGAGTGGGTCGAATCCGGTCATCGCGTTGCGGGTGCGGGCGATGTCGAGCTGGACCGGGTCCACCCCGCGAGTGACCATGAGGTAGTCGCGGATCACCGCCGAATGCCGCATCTCCTCCGCGGTCCACCGGCCCACCCACGCGCCCCACGCGTCATCGAACGTGACGTGTTCGGCGATCATCCGGTGATAGGAGGGCAGGCCGTCCTTGGTCAGCATCAGTCCGAGCATCGCCGAGCGGGCCGAATCCGGGAGCATCGACTGCGCCGGGTCCCAGTCGTCGCCGCCGAGGGTGGCGAAGTTGCGGCCGCCGTCCCAGGGGACGTACTCGTGCGGGTACCAGTCTTTGGCCATCTTCATGTGCCGTTCGAGTTCGGACTCGCACACCGGCAGCAGCTCGCGCAGCAGATCGGGGCCGGTCATCGGGGAGATGGCGGTCACGATGCCCGTGAGACTGGTCACGAATACTCCTGCATCTGCTGCTGTTTCGTCGGTCGGTGAAGCGAGGTACGCATCGTTGCCGGTCCTCGGTTCCACTCTTCGCTCATCGCGGATGCGACTCCTGAGGAAAAGGTCCCGACAGGGTGGGGCCGGTTGTCGTCCCCTGTCGCACTGCTGCGGTAGCGTCTCATCCATGGCATCAGCAGGTGAGATTCATGACCCCGGCAACGACGGCGTCACCCCGCGCGTTCGCGTGTATCTCGTCGACGATCACGAACTGGTCCGGCGCGGACTGCGTGACCTACTCGGCACGGCGGCCGACCTGGAGATCGTCGGTGAGGCCGCATCCGTCGGCGAGGCCACCGTCGGCATCCTCGCCACCAAGCCCGATGTCGCGGTTCTCGACGTCCGGTTGCCCGACGGCAGTGGTGTGGAGCTGTGCCGTGACGTGCGGTCGGCCGAACCGTCGGTGCACTGCCTGATGCTCACCAGCTACGCCGACGACGACGCGCTGCTGGCCGCGGTGCTCGCGGGGGCATCTGGCTTCGTGCTCAAGCAGATCCTCGGGCAGGATCTGGTCGCGGCGGTGCGGACCGTCGGGCGGGGCGGTTCGCTGCTCGACGACCGCAGCACCGCGGCGCTGCTGGCGCGGCTGCGCGACGGCAAACGCGACGACGTCGATCCGCTCGCCGAACTCACCCATCAGGAACGTGAGGTGTTCCACCTCATCGGTGAGGGCCTGACCAACCGGCAGATAGCTCAGCGGATGTTCCTGGCGGAGAAGACGATCAAGAACTACGTTTCGCGCATCCTGTCCAAGCTCGACATGCAACGCCGTACCCAGGTGGCGGTGATGGCCACCAAGCTGCGTGACGACAAACACTGACCGGGCCACAACACCGAGCACGGGCGGTCCGGCGGCGGCCGGTAGGCTGTTTCCTCATGGCTGAACGCGTTACTCCGGAGTCGGTTCCCAGTCTGTATCTGGCCGGACTCGATCTGCGTGGGCGCCGGGTCGTCGTGGTCGGCGGGGGTTCGGTGGCGCAGCGGCGCCTGCCCAATCTGATCGCCGCCGGTGCCGATGTCGTGGTGGTCGCCACCGACCCCACGCCGGCCGTCGAATCGTTTCCCGGGATCACGGTCATCACCCGGCCCTACGCCGACGGTGACCTCGACGGTGCCTGGTATGTGCTGGCCTGTACCGACGACCCGCAGGTCAACGCGGCCGTGGTGGCCGAGGCCGAGCGCGGGCGGGTCTTCTGTGTGCGCGCCGACGACGCCCGGCAGGGCACCGCGGCCACACCGGCGTCGGGGCGGCACCGGGACCTGCAGTTCGGAGTGCTCGCCGGCGGTGACCACCGGCAGTCGGCGGCGATGCGCGCGGCGATCTCGCGCGCCCTGGCCGACGGTTCACTCGCCCGCAGGCGGGCACGCCACCCGCCCGGGGTGGCCCTGGTGGGCGGCGGGCCCGGCGACGCCGAGCTGATCACAGTGCGGGGGCAGCGCCTGCTCGCCCAGGCCGATGTGGTGGTGGCCGATCGGCTCGCGCCGCCGGAGTTGCTGGCCGCGCTCGGGCCGCAGGTGGAGATCATCGACGCCGCCAAGGTGCCGTACGGACGGGCGATGAAGCAGGAGGCCATCAACGACGTCCTGGTGGCCCGGGCCAAGGAGGGCAAGTTCGTCGTCCGGCTCAAGGGCGGCGACCCGTTCGTCTACGGCCGGGGCTTCGAGGAACTGCAGGCCTGTGTCGCGGCCGGGGTACCGGTCACCGTGGTTCCCGGGGTGAGCAGCCCGATCGCCGCCCCCGGCGCGGCGGGGATCCCCGTCACCCATCGTGGGGTGACGCATGAGGTGGTGATCGCCTCCGGCCACGTTCGGCCCGGCCATCCGGATTCGCTCATCGACTGGTCGGTGCTCGCCCGGCTACGGGGCACCCTGGTGCTGATGATGGCCGTGGAACGGGTGGCGGTGTTCGCCGACGCCCTGCTCGCCGGCGGAAAACCCGGCGACACCCCGGTGGCGATGATCGAGAACGGATCGCTGCCCACCCAGCGGCTGCTGCGCACCGACCTCGCCCACGCCGGTGAGGTCGCCGACGCCGAGCACCTGACGCCGCCGGCCATCGTCGTCATCGGTGCCGTCGCAGGCTTCACCGAGGCCGATTCACTGCGACTGACAGGCAACTGACGGCCGCACCGAACCATTCTTCGACTATCGCCCCATAGCGTCGTCGGCGGCGGTGACGAACAGGATCGCCCGTCGCCGTCGTTCTCCTGAGTCCCGGTCGAACGCCGGATCAACCATGGACGGGGCCCGTCATGCGCACTTGCATATATCAACGGAAATTGGCTTATCCTCCGGCCCGGCCGGTACCGTCGGTGCCCATGGCAACATTCGGTAAGCCCCACTCAGGGACGCGAGGTCTCACCGATGCACCATAAGGTTCTCGGACCCGCCATCTTCGTGTTGAGCGGGATGCAGCTGCTGATGGTGCTCGACGGCACCGTGGCGGCGCTGGCCTTGCCCAAGATCCGCGACGCCCTGTCACTGAGCGAATCCAACGCCAACTGGATCATCAGCAGCTACGTTCTCGCGTTCGGCGGGCTGATGCTGCTCGGCGGCCGGCTCGGCGACGCGTTCGGCCGCCGCCGGATGTTCATCATCGGTGTCCTGGCCTTCACCGTCACCTCCCTGATGTGCGGGCTGGCGCAGGGAGAGGCGATGCTCATCGTCGGGCGCGCGCTGCAGGGCGCCTCGGCCGCCGTGGCCGCACCCACCGCGATGGCGCTGGTCGCCACCACCTTCGCACCCGGCAAACCGCGCAGCCAGGCATTTGCCATCTATGCGGCGATGACCGGCATCGGCTCGGTCGCCGGTCTGATCCTCGGCGGCGTACTCACCCAGGTGTCGTGGCGGCTGGTGTTTCTGATCAACGTGCCCATCGGCATCGTCGTCGGTGTGGGCGCCGTCTGGGCGCTGGCCGAATCGCAGGGAGAACGCCTGTCGCTCGACATCCCGGGAGCGGTGCTCGGCACGCTGGGCTGCACGCTGCTGGTACTGGCGGTGAATGAGGGACCGTCGGGCTGGGGCCGGCCGATCGTCGTCGGGTCGTTCGTCATCGGCACGCTCGCGCTGGTCGCCTTCGTGGTGGTCGAGCGCCGGGCCCGCAACCCCATTCTGCCGTTCTCCTTGTTCGACGACCCCAACCGGGTCGCGGCGCTCATCGCGATCCTGCTGTCGAGCATGATCATGATGTGCATGGCGGTGTTCATCTCGCTGTACCTGCAGGGCATCCTCAAGTATTCGCCGCTGCAGAGCGGCATGGCGGTGGTCCCGTTCGCGTTCGGCCTCGGTGTGGCCGCCGCGATCGCCTCCAAACTCGCCCTGATGGTGCAGCCGCGCTGGCTGGTCCTGGCCGGCGGGGCGGTGATCTGCGCGGGCTGTCTGTACGCGTGGTCGATCGCCACCGGCGATCCGTCCTATTTTCCGAGCATCGCTCTGCCCGTGGTGGTGATCGGATTCGGTGTCGGGTTGGCGGTCATCCCGCTGACGTTGTCGGTCGTGGCCGGGGTGGGGCCCAACGAGATCGGTCCGCTCACGGCGATCGCCCAGGTCGCCCAGCAACTGGGCGGGGCGATCGGACTGGTCGCCGTCGGTGCGGCGGTCACCTCGCGGGCACTGTCCAAGGGCGGCACCACCGAACCGGTGGAAACCATGAACGCCCAGCAGCTCGCCGCCCAGGCCGACGGGTACGGCCTGGCCTTCGCCAGCTGCGCGCTGCTCGCCGTCCTCGCCGCGTGCGTGGTGCTGTTCATGCGTTTCACCCCGGAACAGGTTGCCGAGGGACAGGCGGCGCAACAGGCCGCGGACGCCGGTGTCGACGACGGCGGGCAGGTGCCCGCAGACCGGGTGAGCGCAGACCGGGTGAGCGCAGACCGGGTGAGCGCAGACCGGGTGAGCGCAGACCAGGTGAGCACGAATCGGATGAGCGCGGCCCGGGCCACGTCTGCGCCGGCCGCGGCACCACCTCGCCGATACCGCGCCGACGATCCGCCGACCGAGCCGTTGCCGGTGCGCCGGGACGGGCCCCGTCACCGGACATCGAACGCCTGGTCGCTGTCCGCACCCGATGCCGGGGGCCGCGACGACTACGACGAGTATCTGGGCGGTGCCGACACCGCGCGGATCTTCCAGACGACGCGGGGCCGGCACACCCGCTGAACGGGGCCGGGGATCAGTCGGTGACGACGACGATCCGGTCGGGTCCTTCGATTTCGATGCGCTGACCGGCGTCGGAGAGCACCGCGGCCAGCGTGTTGATGTCGCCGACGGTGCGCCGGGTGCGCACCAGTTCGCGGGCGATCAGCCCTTTGTGGTGTTTGTTGAAGTGGCTGACGACGCTGCGTGTGCCGTCGGGTCGTTCGGTGACCACGGTGGCGGTGACCGCGTCGTGTACCGGTCCGAGCTGGTGATACACCCCCGAACGCAGATCCACCACGAAGTCGTCGAGTGCGTCCAGACTCGATGACAGTGCCGGTTTCCACCGCGCGGCCAGGGTCTTGCGTCCGGGCAGTTTTGACCCGCCGGACAGTCGGTAGGCCGGGATCCGGTCGTTCGCGCCGACCACCCCGAACAGGGCGGACCCGATCAGCACCCGGTCGGCGGTCTTTGTTTTTCCCGCCCTGGTGAGGGAGCCGTGATCGAAGGCGTCGTAGAGCACCCCGGTGTAGCGCTCGATCGCCGGGCGGGTCGGCGAGATCCACAGCTCGGCGTTGCGGTCGATCTCCGCGAGTTGGGTCCGGCCCAGGCCCAGCGCGATCCGGCTGGCGTCGAGATCGGCGGCCAGCGCCACCAGGTCCTCGCCGATCTGCCGGCGGATCGGGGTGAGTTCGCCGAACACCAGGGAGTCCAGGTCCAGCGGTGCGTCGTTGCCGCCGTCGGACTTGGTTTCGGAAGGAGGCAGGATCACGCGCACCGACACACGATAACGGGACCGGCCGTCGGCTCCCCGGACAGGGTTCGCGTCGTCGACGGACGGGAAAAGCGGTGGCGGCGATGGCCTAAGCTGACTCTTTGTGATAACACGCATGTCGACCCTGTTTCTGCGAACGCTGCGCGACGATCCGGCCGACGCCGAGGTGCCCAGCCACAAACTGCTCGTGCGTGCGGGCTATGTCCGCCGCGCCGCGCCGGGCGTGTACAGCTGGCTGCCGCTGGGTCTGCGGGTGCTGCGGGCCGTCGAACAGGTGGTCCGCGAGGAGATGAACGCCATCGGCGCGCAGGAGATCCTGCTGCCCGCCCTGCTCCCGCGTGAACCGTACGAGACCACCAACCGGTGGACCGAGTACGGCGACAACCTGTTCCGCCTGAAGGACCGCAAGGGCTCCGATATGGTTCTGGGCCCCACCCACGAGGAACTGTTCACCCAACTGGTCAAGGGCGAGTACTCCTCGTACAAGGATCTTCCGGTGATCCTGTACCAGGTTCAGACCAAGTACCGCGACGAGGAACGTCCCCGCGCCGGCATCCTGCGCGGGCGTGAGTTCGTGATGAAGGACTCGTACTCGTTCGACCTCGATGACAACGGTCTCGAGACGGCCTACGGGCTGCACCGTGAGGCGTACCGGAGAATCTTCGACCGGCTCGGTGTCAAGTACGTCATCGTGGCGGCGACCTCGGGAGCGATGGGTGGCAGCGCCTCGGAGGAGTTCCTGGCCGAGAGTGCGGTGGGCGAGGACACCTTCGTGCGGTGCGTCGAATCCGGCTACGCCGCCAACGTGGAGGCGGTGGTGACACCGGCACCCGAACCGATCCCGTTCGACGACGCACCGGCCGCGCAGGTGTACGACACCGAGAACACCCCGACCATTGCCACCCTCGTGGACTGGGCCAACGACGCCCTCGACCGCGAGGTCACCGCCGCCGACACGCTCAAGAACGTGCTGGTGAAGATTCACCTGCCCGGCGGCGAACCCGAAATCGTGGGTATCGGTGTGCCCGGCGACCGTGAAGTGGACATGAAGCGCCTGGAGGCGTCGGTGGAACCGGCGTCGGTGGACCTGCTCACCGAGGAGGATTTCGCCGCCAATCCATTCCTGGTGAAGGGATACGTTGGGCCGAATGCGTTGCTGGACAACGGTCTGCGATATCTGGTCGATCCGCGGGTGGTGGTCGGCACCCGCTGGATCACCGGCGCCGACCAGCCGAACAGGCATGTGGTGGATCTGGTGGTCGGCCGTGACTTCACACCCACCGGCACCATCGAGGCCGCGGAGGTCCGCGATGGTGACCTGTCGCCGGACGGTCGCGGAGTGCTGACCGCGGCGAAGGGCATCGAGATCGGGCACATCTTCCAACTCGGCCGCAAGTACACCGACGCGTTCGAGGTGGATGTGCTCGGGGAGAACGGCAAACCGGTGCGGCTCACCATGGGTTCGTACGGTGTCGGGGTGTCGCGACTGGTCGCGGTGATAGCCGAGCAATGTCACGACGACAAGGGCCTGCGCTGGCCGCGTGAGGTCACCCCGTTCGACGTGCATGTGGTGATCGCCAACAAGGATGCCGCGGCGATCGACGGTGCCGAGGCGCTGGCCGCCGAACTCGACACGCAGTCCTTGTCGGTGGTGCTCGATGACCGTAAGGCTTCGCCCGGGGTGAAGTTCAAGGACGCCGAATTGCTCGGTGTGCCGACCACGGTGGTGGTCGGCCGTGGCTTCGCCAACGGAGTGGTCGAGGTCCGCGACCGGTTCACCGGCGAGGCCCGCGAGATGCCTGTCGACGGTGCCGCGGCGGCGATTGCGGCGATCGTCCGCGGATAGGCGCGCTTTTGGCACGGAGTGGACGGCGAGGCATCTAAAGTGATATCACTTTTAAAACTGATATCACTTTAGGGGGTTGTGCTGATGACCACCGAATTCGTACCGGTCGGGCATGAAGGTGCGCAGGTCGAAGTGTCCGAACGGCCGAGCTGGTATGCCGGAACCGGGGCCGCACTCGGTGTGATCGCCGCAGCGGTGATCGCCATCGGACTCGGAGCCGTCTGCATCGTGTTGGCTGTGACCGCGGCGCTGCCCGTGCTGGTGGTGCCCGCGACGATCCTGCTGGTGGCCGCGCTGGTCGGACTCTCGATGATCGTCGTGCTCGCACCCGGGCATACCTTCGTGGTGCAGTTGTTCGGCCGCTATGTGGGCACCGTACGGCAGTCGGGTCTCGGACTGGTTCCACCGTTGACCACCCGACGCAGGGTCTCGGCGCGCGTGCGAAACTTCGAGACCGCCGAACTCAAGGTCAACGACGCCGTGGGCAACCCCGTCCACGTCGCCGCGATCATCGTCTGGCAGGTTGCCGACACCGCCAAGGCCACCTTCGGTGTCGAGGACTACGAGGAGTTCATCGGCACGCAGGCCGAATCGGCGCTCCGGCAGGTCACCACCGCCCATCCCTACGACGACGACGCCGGTCACGGCACCACGTCGCTGCGCGGATCCACCGACGAGGTGGCGGCCGAACTCGCCGAACAGGTTGCCGATCGGGCCTCGCCGGCCGGGCTGGAGATCATCGAGACCCGCATCTCCTCGCTCGCCTATGCCCCTGAGATAGCCCAGGCCATGCTGCAGCGTCAACAGGCATCGGCGCTGCTCGCCGCACGCGAGAAGATCGTCGACGGCGCAGTCGGACTCGTGCAGAGCGCCCTGGCCAGACTCGAGTCCGAGGATGTGGTGGTCCTCGATGACGAGCGTCGCGCCGCGATGGTGTCCAATCTGCTGGTCGTCCTATGCGGGGACAGCCGCGCGACACCGATCGTGAACACCGGCAGCCTGTACGCCTGATGTCGTCGGGCAGTGCTGATTCCGGGCGGCCGGACGAACCCCCGGACAAGGGGGAACACCGGGCCGTTCGCAAATCTGTTCCGCTCCGGATCGACCCCGCGGTCTACGAGGCACTTGCTCGATGGGCGGCCGATGACCTGCGTAGTGTCAACGCTCAGATCGAGGTCCTGCTACGACGCGCACTCGACGCCGCCGGGCGGACTCCCCGCCAGGCGGCGCCGATCCGTCGCCGCGGCCGTCCGCGTCGTGAGATGTGAGGACAGGCGCGCTGTCGAGGTGACGAAGCCGACAGCCGTGCGCGGCGCGATGATCGCGACGACGGTCCATCTGGTGTCGGGTGCGCCGAACGCTACTCCGAGCCCGGAAACGCGACGGTATACGGCGACTGTTTGAGTGCGGCCCGCCATTGGGCGGCCCGCGTGGCCGAGGCGGTGAGTCCGTCCAGACCGATCCGCCGGGCGGCGGTGGAGTCGGCCTGCTCCAGCAGTGCCCGGTAGGCGAGGGCGCAGTCGGTTTCGGCGGCCAGCGCCACCGTCGCCGCCGAGGTCGGGTCGGTGACCTCGACCGGCAGCGTGTAGCCGGGCTCCTGGTCGGGCGGGGTGGCATCGGCCGACCGCATGGCATCGGCGGCGGTGTCCCGTGCGGCGCGGTGCTCGGCGCCGAACTCATCGACCGTCCTGCGGCGGGTGGAGGTGGTGAACGCGGTGATCACGCCGTAGGTGAACAGGGCCGCGTGCTCGGCGGCCACGACCGTCCTCAATGCATCGGTGGTGGTGCTCATTCGGCCAGTGCCACCTCGACGATCGATACCAGTGAGGCACTCACGGCGCCGGCGAGCCCGGCCACGTAGCCGTTCTCGCCGAGCGCGACCTTGCCCGCCGTCCGGCCCGACGCGGTGAGTCGGGTACGCAACTCCTCGACAGAGGCCGCACCGCCCGTCGCCGGTTCGGTCACGATCCGGGTCGCGGTGTCCTGGTGCAGACGGGTGATCTCCTCGGTCAGCGCCCTCGCATGCTCGGTCCGCTGATCGGCGACGATCTTCAGCGCCGCGGCGTAGTCGGTGTCGGAGACGCTCAGCGTGCGCGCCGCGCCGGCGTCGGCATGGGCGGCGTCGGCCAGCGGCACCAGTGCCTCGGCCGTCAGCTGCTCGGCGGACGGGCCGTTGTCGCAGGCGGCCAGTGAACCGGCGGTGACGGCGACAGCCGTGACGGTCAGGCCGCCACGGATCGCCGAACGCCGGGACAGGACCGGGCGGGACGACGGAACCGGGCGGCCCGGCTGCGGTGTGTCGGACATCGGTGTGTCGGACATCAGGAGGGTGGGCACCCGACACATGATGCCAGCAACCGGTGAAATGGGTTTTGTGGTGCGCGATTGCTATCATTGCGGTTCCCCCGGCTACCATGCCTCGGCAGCCGGATGACCGCGTGTCCCGCGTGAGTCCACGCGCCGTCGCCGACAACTGAAGACGAGGAGTTCGACCGCCGTGCAGATCACCCCTCCCTCACAGACGCTGGCAGCGCACATCACCACACTCGTCGAACCGGTCGCCGCCGCTCACGGCTACGACCTGGAGGGCGTCAGCGTCCGGTGGCCCGAGCCCGGTGACCGGTCCGACGTTCGCCGCGAGGTCACGATCACCGTCGACCGCGACGGCGCCAACGACCTCGACGAGATCGCCGCCCTGAGTCGCGAGATCTCCACCGTCCTCGACGCCGACCCCGACGTGCCCGGTGAACCCTACGAGCTGGAGGTGGGCTCACCCGGCGTCGACCGGCCGCTGACCACCGCCCGGCATTGGCGCCGCGCGTGCGGGCGCAAGGTGGCCGTGGACCTGGCCGATCAGGACGCGCCGCGGGTGACCGGCAGGGCCGGAGCTCTCGACGACGACACCGTGACCCTGGTCATCAATGAGCGCGGCCGCATCCACAGCCGCACGATCGAACTCGCCTCGATCGCGAAAGCCGTTGTCCAGGTCGATTTTTCCCTGCCCTCGGTGAGGGAGCTCGAACTCTGCGGGTTCGACGAGGAGCAGATTGCCGAACGCCGCCAGGGGCGTGGGTGAACCGATGCGCGAGAAGACGACGACCGTAACCAGCCAGACAAGTGAATAGGAGCAGCCCATGCATATCGACATCAGCGCCCTGCGCATGATCGAGGCCGACAAAGGCATCCCGATCGATACCGTGATCACCACGATCGAGACCGCGCTGCTGACCGCGTACAAGCACACCGCCCACCCGGCCCCGCACGCGCGCATCGACATCGACCGCAAATCCGGTGAGGTGCGGGTCATGGCGCACGAATTCGGGCCGAACGGCGAGATATCCGAGGAATGGGACGACACCCCCGACGACTTCGGGCGTATCGCGGCGACCACGGCCCGCCAGGTCATCCTGCAACGACTGCGTGATGCCGAGAGCGAGAAGACTTTCGGCGAGTTCGCCACCCACGAGGGTGAGATCGTCGGTGGTGTGGTGCAGGCCGATGCCCGCGCCAACGCCCGCGAGATGATCGTCGTGGCGATCGGCAGTGACGCCAACCCCGTCGAAGGCGTGATCCCCAAGGCCGAGCAGGTTCCCGGTGAGCGGCTCAAGCACGGCGACCGCGTCAAGTGCTACGTGGTCGGGGTCACCCGCGGTACGCGTGGCACTCAGATCACGCTGTCGCGCACCCACCCCAACCTGGTGCGCAAGCTGTTCGCCCTTGAGGTGCCCGAGATCGAGGACGGCTCGGTCGAGATCGTCGCGGTCGCGCGTGAGGCCGGCCATAGGTCGAAGATCGCCGTACACACCAAGGTCGGCGGCCTCAACGCGAAGGGGGCGTGCATCGGGCCGATGGGGCAGCGGGTGCGCAACGTGATGAGCGAATTGGGCGGTGAGAAGATAGACATCATCGACTTCGACGAGGATCCGGCCGTGTTCGTCGGGAATGCGCTGTCCCCGGCAAAGGTTGTATCGGTGACGGTCATCGATCTGGAGCTCAAGGCCGCCCGGGTTATCGTGCCCGACTATCAGTTGTCGCTGGCGATCGGCAAGGAAGGGCAGAACGCGCGGCTCGCCGCCCGGCTGACCGGGTGGCGGATCGACATCCGGTCCGACGCCGATCCCGTCGGCGAGGCGCCGGCGTGACGGGCCGCACACGGCCGATCGTGGGCCGATTCTCCCGATCGGCCCACGGCGCGCTAGACTGATCGATGGTTCCACGAACGCTATCCGAGGCACCGGTACGTACCTGCGTCGGATGTCGGCAGCGCGATGCCGCGACAGCCCTGGTTCGGTTGGTGGCCGGTACCGATTCCGGTGCGGTTGCCGGCAGAACGACGGTGGTCGTCGACATGGCGCGAACCATGCCCGGGCGGGGCGCCTGGTTGCACGCGCGAGAGGATTGCATCTCCCGCGCGCTGCGCCGCAAGGCCTTCGGACCGGCACTACGGGCCCACGGCATAGCCGTGACCCACAGTGATCTCCGCGAGTTGGTCGGGGAGATCAACGATCAAAGACAGGCAGCAGAAGACATGAGCACACCGTGAAGTACCCACGATGAGCACGTATCGGACGTAACCACGAGGCTGTAGCGGGCAAGCCGCTCGGCCTCCAAGTGAGGAGAGCAGTGGCAGGCAAGGCCCGCGTGCACGAATTGGCCAAAGAACTCGGCGTGACGAGCAAACAGGTGCTCGAACGTCTGAAGGAGCAGGGCGAGTTCGTCAAATCCGCGTCGTCGACAGTGGAGGCCCCGGTGGCCCGCCGACTTCGCGAGTCATTCCCCCAGGCCGGTGGCAAGGACACAAGTTCGTCCGCCAAGCCCCGGCCCACCGGTGCGCCCAAACCAGGCGCACCCCGTCCGTCGGCGGCGCCGGCGGCGGCAGCCCCCACATCCGCGAAGCCGGCACCGGCCGGTCCGCGACCCGGCGCACCCAGGCCCGCCGCGCCCGCTCCTGCGGCCGCGGCTGGTGCTCCGGCACCCGCCGACGCCGGGCAGCCGGCACCGCAGCAGGGATCCGGCCCCAAGCCGGGCCGGCCGCGTCCGGCCGCACCAAAGCCCGCCGCGGCCTCCGCGCCGGGCGCCCCAGGCACCCGCGCCGTCGGCACCGCGTGACGGTGGCGCACCGCGACCTGGTTCCGGCCCGCGTCCCGGACCGAAGCCCGGTCCGCGTGCTCCGCGCGTGGGCAACAACCCCTATTCGTCGGCTCCGGCGCCCGCGCCGCGGCCCGCCGGTCCCCGCCCGGGTCCCGGCCAGGGCGGTCCCCGCCCCGGTGGTGGTCGTCCGGGTGCCCAGGCACGTCCCGGTCAGGGCGGTCCCCGGCCCGCCCCGGGTCAGGGCGGTCCCCGCCCCAACCCGGGCAACATGCCTCCGCGCCCGAATCCCGGTGCCATGCCCAGCCGTGCCGCCCGCCCCGATGCCGGTCGTCCCGGCCGCGGTGGTCCCGGTGCCGGCCGTGGTGGCGCCGGTGGCGGTGGTGGCTATCGAGGTGGCGGTACCGGCACCGGCGCACCCGGTGGTGCTCCCGCCGGCGGTGGTTTCCGTGGTCGCCCCGGTGGTGGTGGTGGCGGCGGTGGTGGTGGCCGTGGTCGCGGCGGTGCCGCGGGTGCCTTCGGGCGTCCGGGCGGTGCCCCCCGCCGGGGCCGCAAGTCCAAGCGTCAGAAGCGGCAAGAATACGACTCGATGCAGGCACCCGCGGTCGGCGGTGTGCGGCTGCCCCGCGGCAACGGCGAGACCATCCGGCTCGCCCGCGGCGCCTCGCTGTCGGACTTCGCCGACAAGATCGGCGCCAACCCGGCATCGCTGGTCCAGGCGTTGTTCAATCTCGGCGAGATGGTCACGGCCACCGAGTCGGTGAACGATGAGACGCTCGAGCTGCTCGGCGGTGAGATGAACTACACCGTCCAGGTCGTCAGCCCTGAGGACGAGGACCGTGAGCTGCTCGAGAGCTTCGACCTCACCTACGGCGAGGACGAGGGCGGCGAGGAAGATCTCGAACAGCGTCCGCCGGTGGTGACCGTGATGGGTCACGTCGACCACGGTAAGACCCGACTGCTCGACACGATCCGTAAGGCCAACGTCCGCGAGGGCGAGGCCGGCGGCATCACCCAGCACATCGGTGCCTACCAGGTCAACACCCACCTCAACGGCGAAGACCGCCTCATCACCTTCATCGACACCCCCGGTCACGAGGCGTTCACCGCCATGCGTGCCCGTGGTGCCAAGGCCACCGACATCGCGATCGTCGTGGTGGCCGCCGATGACGGCGTGATGCCGCAGACGGTGGAGGCCATCAACCACGCGCAGGCGGCCGACGTGCCGATCGTCGTGGCGGTCAACAAGATCGACAAGGAGGGTGCGCAGCCGGAGAAGATCCGCGGCCAGCTCACCGAGTACGGTCTGGTGCCCGAGGAGTACGGCGGAGACACCATGTTCGTCGACATCTCGGCCAAGCAGGGCACCAACATCGAGGCACTGCTCGAAGCGGTGCTGCTGACCGCCGATGCCTCGCTCGATCTGCGTGCCAACCCCGACATGGACGCACAGGGTGTGGCCATCGAGGCGCACCTGGACCGCGGCCGTGGCCCGGTGGCCACTGTCCTGGTTCAGCGAGGAACGCTGAAGGTGGGCGATTCGATCGTCGCCGGCGATGCCTACGGACGCGTCCGGCGCATGGTCGACGAGCACGGCGACGACGTCGCCGAGGCCACCCCGTCGCGTCCGGTGCAGGTCGTCGGCTTCACGTCGGTGCCCGGCGCGGGCGACAACCTCCTGGTCGTCGAAGAGGATCGGATCGCCCGGCAGATCGCCGACCGGCGCAACGCGCGCAAGCGCAACGCGCTGGCCGCACGCAGCCGCAAGCGCATCAGCCTGGAAGATCTGGATTCGGCTCTCAAGGAGACCAGCCAGCTCAACCTCATCCTCAAGGGCGACAACTCGGGTACCGTCGAGGCGCTCGAAGAGGCGCTGCTCGGGATCGAGATGGACGACGAGGTCTCGTTGCGGATCATCGACCGTGGCGTGGGCGGTGTCACCGAGACCAACGTCAACCTGGCGGCGGCCTCGGATGCCATCATCATCGGCTTCAACGTCCGTGCCGAGGGCAAGGCGACCGAACTGGCGAACCGCGAGGGCGTCGACATCCGGTACTACTCGGTGATCTACCAGGCCATCGACGAGATCGAGAGCGCGCTCAAGGGCATGCTCAAGCCGATCTACGAAGAGGCGGAACTCGGCCGCGCCGAGATTCGCGCCATCTTCAAGTCGTCCAAGGTCGGCAACATCGCCGGCTGTCTGGTCCAGTCGGGCATCATGCGCCGCAACGCCAAGGCGCGTCTGCTGCGCGACAACGTGGTGGTCGCCGAGAACCTGACGATCTCCTCGCTCAAGCGGGAGAAGGACGATGCGACCGAGGTGCGCGAAGGGTACGAGTGTGGTCTCACGCTCACCTACAGCGACATCAAGGTCGACGACGTCATCGAAACGTACGAGCTGCGCGAGAAGCCACGAGACTGATCTCCGCTCCGCGACGCACCGCCGATCCTGCAGGGATCGCTGTGCGTCGCGGTCGTACCCCCCGGCTACCTCCCCCTTCGGACAGTGTTTGTGCCACGGCTGTTGGCGTTGCGCGGACCAACCCAAGGGGGAGTAGTACTTTGAATTGAGAAAGGACGTGAGCAATGGCTGACCCCGCACGGGCCCAACGTCTGGCCAAACGGATCTCCTCGATCGTCGCGTCGGCGATAGCGCACGACATCAAGGATCCGCGGCTGGCGCACGTCACCATCACCGACGCGCGCGTCACCAACGACCTACACGAGGCGACCCTGTTCTACACGGTGATGGGTGAGTCGATCGATTCGCCGCCGGACTACGCCGAGGCCGCCGCCGGGCTGGCCAAGGCCACCGGCATCCTGCGCTCCAAGGTGGGCGCCGGGACGGGGGTCCGGTTCACCCCCACACTGGCCTTCGTGCGCGACTCGGTGCCCGACGCCGCCCGTCACATGGAAGAACTCGTCGCCCGTGCCCGGGCCAACGATCTGGCCGTCGCGCAGCAGGCGGCAGGGGCACAGCCGGCGGGCGAGGCCGATCCGTACCGGCGCGATGACGACGACGAGGACGGTCCGGACACGTGAACCGGTGCACACCGCAACATGTTGCCCAGGTGTTGGGGGATGCGCCGGCCGTGACGATTCTGTGCCACGTCCGGCCCGATCCCGACACCATCGGCAGCGGACTGGCGCTGGGGCTGGGGCTGTCCCGGCGCGGCGCCGAGGTGGAGGTGTCCTTCCCCGGAAAGGAGACGTTGCCGCAAACGTTGACAGCGCTGCCCGGGGCGGGTCTGGTGGTTCCGGCCGACGAGGTGATCGGTCATCCGGTGGTGGTCTCGGTCGATGCCGCCACCCTGGGCAGACTCGGTGACCTCGGTGCCGTTTTCGAACGTGCCGAGCGCAGTGTCGTCGTCGACCATCACGTGTCCAACGGTGGTTTCGGCGCGCTCAACCTGATCGATCCGTCGGCGGACTGCACCGCCACATTGGTGCTGCAGATCCTTGATGCGCTCGGTATCGAGATCGACGCCGACATCGCGACGTGTGTG
Organism: Gordonia pseudamarae; assembly: GCF_025273675.1. Taxonomy (NCBI): domain Bacteria; kingdom Bacillati; phylum Actinomycetota; class Actinomycetes; order Mycobacteriales; family Gordoniaceae; genus Gordonia; species Gordonia pseudamarae. The sequence continues at coordinate 2,134,441 of NZ_CP045809.1, forward strand.
TACGCGGGCCTGATCACCGATACCGGATCGTTCAAGTGGGCGCGTCCGGAGTCACTGCGGGTCGGTGCCAGGCTCCTGGATGCGGGGGTAGACGGTTCGGTATGGAGCCGTGCCCTGCTCGACACGCATCCGGTGTCCTGGTTGTCGCTGGTGTCCAAGGTTCTCGACGGCGCCCGGTTCGACGCGCGGGCGTGCGCCGGCCGCGGAGTGATCTATGCGGTTGTCGCCCATGACATGCTGGGCCCGGTGGGTTGGGCGGACGTGGAGAGCATCATCGATGTGTTGCGCGTCGCCGAGGAGGCCGAGGTGGCCGCGGTGTTCAAGGAGACCGCCCCGGGGAAGTGGGCGGTGTCGTTGCGGGCCAAGGACAAGGTCGACCTCGTTCCGCTGGCGGGTGCGCACGGCGGCGGTGGGCATCGGCGTGCCGCCGGCTACAGCGACAGTGGGCCTGCCGCCGACGTGGTGAAGCGATTCCTGGAGTCCCTCTGACCGGACTACCCGGGGGTTCCGATACCCCGGGCCCGAACAGCCGGGATTCGGGCAGACCGGATTCCGGCACCGGGGTGCGCCGGATCGCGGTGCTGGCGGTCTCCGCACTGCTCGTATTGGTGGCGCCACCGCTGTATCTGTTGCTCGACCTGGCCGTCGTCGGGCAGCTCGGCGGCCGTGAACTCGCCGCGCTCGGCGTCGGAACCCTGGTGCTGGCCACCATCAGCACCCAGCTCACCTTCCTTTCGTACGGCACCACGGCACGGTCGGCGCGGCGCTTCGGTGCCGGTGACCGGGCCGGGGCGGTCCGCGAGGGGGTGCAGGCGACGTGGGTTGCCTTCGGTGTCGGGGTGGTGCTGGTGGCCCTGGCGTATCCGCTGGCGCCGGCCGTGATGGGGGCGCTCGTCGGATCCGGCGAGGAGGGCTCGGCCGAGGTCGTGGACGAGGCCACCACGTGGCTGCGGGTGGCCGTGTTCGGAGTGCCGCTGATCCTGGCCTCGATGGCGGGCAACGGCTGGATGCGGGGCGTGCAGGACACCCGCCGCCCGGTGGTGTTCGTGCTGTGCGGATTGTCGATCGGGGCGATCGGGGTGGTCGGTCTGGTGCACGGCGTCGGCCGGTTCCCGGATCTGGGTCTGATCGGCAGTGCCGTGGCCAACGTGGTGGGTCAATCCATCACCGGGACGCTGTTCGTGATCCGGTTGGTGCGCGAGGTGCGGGACCCGCGGATGTCCGCCGGGGTCTCGTGGTGGGTTTCGTTGCGCCCGGATGCGGCGATCATCAGGTCGCAGTTGCTGATGGCCCGTGACCTGATCCTGCGCAGCCTGTCGTTCCAGGTGTGTTTCGTGTCCGCGACGGCGGTCGCGGCCCGGTTCGGGATCGCCTCGGTCGCGGCGCATCAGGTGACCGTTCAGGTGTGGGATTTCGTGTCGCTGCTGCTGGATTCGGTGGCGATCGCCGCGCAGTCGCTGGTCGGTGCGGCGCTCGGGGCGGGCGCGGTCGGGGTGGCGGTCACCGTCGCCCGGCGCACTGTAGTGGTGGCGCTCGCGATCGCGGCGCTGGTGGGCGCGGTGTTCGTGCTGGGCGCGGGTGTCATCCCGGGCCTGTTCAGCTCCGACGACCAGGTGCGCGAGGCGATGACCGTACCGTGGTGGTTCCTGGTGGGGATGCTGCCGATCGCCGCGGTCGTATTCGCCCTCGACGGTGTGTTGCTCGGTGCCGGTGACGCGGCCTTCTTGCGGACCGCGACGTTGTTCTCGGCGCTGTGCGGGTTCTTGCCGCTGATCTGGTTGTCGTTGCTGCTGGACTGGGGCCTGGCGGGTATCTGGTCGGGGTTGGTGGCGTTGATGGTGCTGCGCCTGGTCGCGGTGACGTGGCGGTTCGTCGGTGGCCGTTGGCAACGGGTAGGCGTCGGGGCGGTGATCTGATCGAGACGTGGGTTACTCGTGGGATACTGCGCGTGGCGTGATGATGCGGCGCGCCGGAGCGGAGGACGACGGTGAGACCGGCGAAGGTATGGGTGGTCGCGGGCGTGAGCCTGCTCGCGGTGGCACTCGCCGGCTGTGACGAGCTGGACAAGGTGATCGGCGCCGAGACCGTCACGGTCACCGAGACGCCCGGCCCGGAGAACGCGCCGGCAGCCGACGACGATCAGCAGGACTCGTCGGACGACGATTCCGGCGGTGGCTCGCCCGACTATTTCCAGGGCCCGACGATCAGTCAGGACCACAGCGTCGTGGTGCGTACGTGCGGCCGCAAGGCGATCCTGATCAGCGGGGACGCCAACGCCATCACCCTGCTCGGCATGTGTACCTCGGTGCTGGTCAGCGGCGACGGCAACAAGGTGATCCTGGGCGGCGTGGAACGGCTGTCGGTGTCCGGGGACGGCAACACCATCACCTACTGGCCCAGCACCGCCACACTCACCGACAGCGGCAACGGCAACACCTACTTCAAACGCTGACCCGCGGGCCGGGATGCCGACTCTGGCACTATGGATCTTCGTGGCTACTCTGTGGGCGATCAGTGATCTGCATGTCGGGCATCGTGGAAACGAGGAGATCGTCGACAAGATCCGGTCCCAGGAATCGGGGGACTGGCTGATCGTGGCCGGTGATGTGGCCGAACGCACCGACGACATCATCGACACCCTGCGCCGGCTGAAGCTGAAGTTCCACACCGTCATCTGGGTTCCGGGCAATCATGAGCTGTACACCACCAGCCGGGACCCCCGGCAGGTGTTCGGGGTGGCCCGCTACGACTACCTCGTGCAGGCGTGCCGGGACATCGGGGTGATCACCCCCGAGGACATCTACCCGCTGTTCGATCCGGGCAACGGGAAACCCCCGGTCCGGGTGGTGCCGATGTTCCTGCTCTACGACTACACCTTCCGGCCCGAGGGCACCACGACGGCGCTGTCGGCGCTGGCGCTGGCGCGGGAACGCAATGTGGTGGCCACCGACGAGTTCCTGCTCTCACCCGAACCGTTCCCAACGCGCGATGCCTGGTGCCGGGCCCGGATCGAGGCCACCCGCCTGCGGCTCGAAGCGCTCGACCCGAACGAGAAGACGGTTCTGATCAACCATTGGCCGCTGCGCCGGGAACCGACCGACGTGCTGACGTATCCGGAGTTCGCGTTGTGGTGCGGCAGCGAGCTGACCGCGGACTGGCACACCCGGTTCAATGCGGTGTGCTGTGTCTACGGGCACCTGCACATCCCGCGCACCACCTGGTACGACGGTGTGAAGTTCGACGAGGTGTCGGTCGGCTATCCGCGGGAGTGGAAGAAGCGCGGGCTGCCCGAGCCGCTGCTGCGCAAGATCGTCCCCGATGAGGGGGTCGGGCCCGATGATCTATCGGAGTTCGGTGAACGTTTCGAGGTGACATCGGAAATGCGTGCCAAGCGCGAGGATATGCTGCGTCGTCGTGCCGAGCGGATAGAGGCGCGTAGGCGTATGGCCGAGGGTTCCTGACTGCTCCGCAGGGTGCGGATCAGCCCTGGTCGCCACTACGCGGAATGGGATTCAGGTCACCCTAACTTTGAAAGTTCGGGCACCCGAAACTAGGGTATCGGGTATGTGGACAAGGTACCGGTTCGAGTGGGGTTCGGCGGTTGTCGCGGCCGTCGTCGCGGTGGGTGTGTTGACCGGATGCTCAACGGATAAGTCCTCGGACGACGACAAGCCGACGGTGGTGACCACCTTCACAGTCCTGGCAGACATCGCATCCGTGGTCGCCGGTGACCGCCTGCGGGTGGAGTCCATCACCAAACCGGGTGCTGAGATCCACGGCTATGAACCCACCCCCGGGGATATCCGGCGTTCGGCCAAGGCTGACCTCATCGTCGACAACGGGCTCAACCTGGAATCCTGGTTCGGGCAGTTCGTCCAATCCCTCGATGTCAAACATGTCGTCATCAGTGACGGCGTCACCCCGATCGACATCGCCTCCGATGCGTACGCGGGCAAACCCAATCCGCATGCGTGGATGAGTCCGCTCAACGTGGAGATCTACGTCGACAATCTGGTGCGGGCGTTCACCGAACTCGATCCCGATGGCAAGTCCGCGTTCGAAGGCAATGCCGTGGCGTACAAAGAGCAGTTGCGGGCGGTGCACGACGAACTGGTGAAGGCACTGCGTGGGATTCCGGAGAAGCAGCGCGCGCTGGTGACCTGTGAAGGTGCATTCTCTTATTTGACACGCGATGCGGGTCTTTCCGAACGTTACATCTGGCCGGTGAACGCCGAGCAGCAGGCGACGCCGAAGCAGGTGTCGGCGACCATCGACTACGTTCGCGCGAACCAGGTGCCGGCGGTGTTCTGCGAATCCACCGTATCGAACAAGCCGATGAAGCAGGTGGCGTCGGCAACCGGTGCCCGGTTCGGTGGCACCTTGTACGTTGACTCACTGTCCGAAGCGAACGGGCCGGTTCCGACGTATCTGGATCTGATCCGCCACGACACGCGGACCATCGTGTCTGGGCTGACGGGCCGGTGAACCGATGACCGCAATTGATTCGGAGGCGATCGTCGTCGATGACGTGACCGTCCGTTACGGCGACATCGTCGCACTCGACGGAGCGTCGCTGACCCTGCGGGCGGGCACGGTGTGCGGGCTGGTCGGGATGAACGGCTCCGGCAAATCGACGCTGTTCAAGACGATCATGGGGCTGGTACGCCCCGACGCGGGCACCGTCACCGTCCACGGGCGGGCACCCCGCGATGCGCGCCGGTCGGCATCGATCGGGTACGTCCCCCAGTCTGAGGACATCGACTGGCAGTTCCCGGTGTCGGTGGAGGACGTGGTGATGACCGGCCGCTACGGGCAGCTCGGGTTCACCCGCCGGAGCCGCAGGGAGGACCGCGCCGCCGTCGACGACGCACTGGCGCGGGTGGAGCTGACCGAGTACCGGCAGCGGCAGATCGGCCGGCTGTCGGGTGGGCAACGCAAACGGGCGTTCGTGGCGCGCGGCATCGCGCAGGGGGCGTCGATCCTGCTGCTCGACGAACCGTTCGCCGGCGTCGACAAACGCACCGAGGCCACCATCACCGCGCAGCTGCGGGCACTGGCCGCCGACGGGGTGACGGTACTGGTGTCGACGCACGACCTGCATGCCTTGCCCGCCCTCGCCGACGAGGCGATCCTGCTGATGCGCAAGGTCCTCGTGCACGACACCCCCGAGACGGTGCTCAAACCGGAGAACCTGGTGCGCGCCTTCGGTGTCGACCCACTCGACCTGGCGCCCGGAGGTGCTGCGTGATCGACTATCTGATCGACCCGTTCACCTATTCGTTCATGTCGCGTGCGTTGCTGGCGACCCTCATCGCGTCGGCGGTGTGCGCGCTGCTCTCGTGCTGGCTGGTGCTGATCGGCTGGTCGCTGATGGGCGATGCGGTCTCCCACTCGGTGCTGCCCGGGGTGGTGCTGGCCTATATCATCGGCGCCCCGTTCGCCCTGGGAGCGGTGGTGTTCGGCTTCCTGTCGGTGGCGTTGATCGGCGCTGTTCGCGACCGTGGCCGCATCAAGGAGGACGCCGCGATCGGCATCGTGTTCACCACCCTGTTCGCGATCGGTCTGGTGCTGATCTCGGTCACACCCAGCCAAACCGACCTCAACCACATCGTGTTCGGCAACGTGCTCGGGGTGTCGCGCTCGGATGTGGTGCAGATCGCGGTGCTCGCCGCGATCGTGGCGGTGGTGCTGCTGCTCAAGCGGCGCGATCTGGTGCTGTTCGCGTTCGACCCGATCCACGCCCACGCCATCGGCCTCAACCCGCGCGTACTCGGCGCGCTCCTGCTGGGCCTGCTCGCCCTGACCACCGTGACCGCGCTCCAGGTGGTCGGGATAGTGCTGGTGGTGGCGATGCTCATCATCCCTGGCGCGACCGCGCACCTGCTCACCGACAAATTCAGCCGGATGCTCGTCATCGCCCCGATCGCGTCGATGCTGTGTGGCCTGATCGGCCTGTACATCTCCTACTACCAGGACGTCTCGCCCGGCGGCATGGTCGTGGTCGTCCAGGGAACCCTGTTCGCCCTCGTCTACCTGTTCGGCCCGAGCCAGGGGATCATTGTCGAGTGGCTGCGGCGGAGAGGGACGCGTGCGGCGCATCGTAGCGGAGGGATCGCTGCCACTCCTGCTAGCATTGAATTCAGTGCTAGCAGGAGGTGAATTGTGGCGACCTTGACAATCAGGGATCTTGATGACGACCTGAAATCCCGGCTGCGTATACGTGCAGCCGAGCACGGTCGATCGATGGAGGCTGAGGTTCGTGAGATATTGCGAGCCACGCTGGACGAACCTCGTGGCCAGCGCGGACTTGCCACGAGGATCCGTCGCCGCCTCGCCGGGGAGGGTTTTGACGTGGAACTGCCTCCCCGCACCGATATGCCACGCGTGGTGGAGTTCGACGAGTGATCGTCCTCGATACCAATGTGGTGTCGGAGGTGATCCGTGCCGAATCGAATCCCCAGGTGATCGGGTGGATCGACGGCATGCTTGATGACGAGTTGTTCATCACTGCCGTCACCGAGGCTGAACTCTTGTACGGGGTGGCGCGTCTGCCGGGCGGCAGGCGGAAGTCCGCACTCGCCGGAGCGATTGAGGACATTGTCGAAGGTGATTTCCGCGACAGGATATTGCCGTTCGACCATGGCGCTGCGAGCCACTACGGGCGCATCGCGGCCGGTCTCGAGCGGGTCGGCAGGCCGATCGCTGCGGCGGACGCGCAGATTGCCTCAATCTGTTCGTTCTGGGGTGCGACTTTGGCGACTCGCAACGTATCGGACTTCGTCGCTACGGGCATCGAGCTTGTGAATCCTTGGGGTCACGTGATCGGTGGAGAGAGATCCGATGCCCGTACCCGCTGACTGGACCCCGCATCGTCGTGAGGACGGTGAACTTCTCGGCTGGATCATCGCCGACGACGCGACGAGGGAGATGTGGTCGGCATACGGCGTACTGGGCCGACGGCGCCTCCCACTAGACTTTCGGTCGGAGTTCCGTGGAGAGGATCTGGGTGTGATCGAGCAGGTTGTGCCGGCCGGTGTCGCGTCGGTGGAGACGTTCGCCGACCCGCCGGGTATCGCGCCGATGCCGGGGGAGGAGGCGATTATCGCCCGCGCCGTCGACAAGCGGCGCCGCGAGTTCATCACCGCCCGCGACTGTGCGCGCAGGGCGATGGCGCAGCTCGGTGTGGAACCCGCACCGATCCTGCGCTCGGCCACCGGGTCGCCGCAGGAGAAGGCCGCCCCGATCTGGCCGCAGGGCATCGTCGGCTCCATCACCCACACCGACGGCTACCGCGCGGCGGTGGTGGCCTACAAGCTCCAGATACGATCCTTGGGTATCGATGCCGAACCGCATGAGGCGCTGCCCGAGGGGGTGCTCGATCACACGAGCATCGCCGAGGAACGCGCTGTGCTCGCGACTCGGCCCGCAGGGCTGCACTGGGACCGCCTGCTGTTCTGCGCCAAGGAGGCCACGTTCAAGACGTGGTTCCCGCTCACCAAGCGCTGGCTCGGATTCGAGGATGCACACATCACCTTCGAGCAGACCGGTGAGGCCGGGGGCACGTTCGTGTCGAAGCTGCTGGTGGACGGTTCGGTGATCGACGGCGGTACGCCGCTCGCCTCGTTCGACGGCCTGTGGCGCGTCGAGCAGGGGTTCATCCTCACCTCGATCGCGCTGACCTGACATGGCCGATGTTTCCATCGAGAACGCCGGGCTGCTGATCGTCGACAAGGAGGCCGGGATCACCAGCCACGACGTGGTGTCCCGGTGCCGAAAGATCTTCAACACCCGACGAATCGGACATGCCGGCACCCTCGACCCGATGGCGACGGGGGTGCTGGTGATCGGTATCGAACGCGCCACCAAACTCCTCGGCCTGTTGTCGTTGACGACGAAGGCGTACGAGGCCACGATCCGGCTCGGCGCGTCCACCACCACCGACGACCGCGAGGGTGAGGTTCTCGAAACCGTCGACGCCTCAAGTGTTTCCGACGACGCGATCCGGGCGGGCGTGGCCGCGCTGACCGGCGACATCGAACAGGTGCCGGCCAAGGTGAGCGCCATCAAGGTCGACGGCCGGCGCGCCCACGCCCTGGTGCGCGGCGGCAAGGAATTCGATCTCGAAGCCCGCCCGGTGACGGTGTCCCGCTTCGACATTCACCACATTCGCCGCGACGACGAGGGTTTCGTGGACCTCGACGTGACCGTCGAATGCTCGGCCGGTACTTATATCCGTTCCCTGGCACGCGATCTCGGTGCCGCCCTCGGTGTCGGCGGGCACCTGACCGCGTTGCGCCGCACCGCGGTCGGCCCGTTCACGCTCGAACACGCCCAGCACCTGGACGAGGTCCGCGAGAACCCGCACGTCAGCCTCGACATCGACCAGGCCGTCAAACTGTCGTTCCCGCGCCGCGACATCGACGACGACGAAGCCGAATCCATCAGCCAGGGCCGCTGGCTCGAACCGATCGGCCGCAAGGACATCTACGTCGTCGTGGATCCCACCGACAAGGCCATCGCCCTCATCCAGGAGAAGGGCCGCCGCGCGAGCTCAGTGATGGTTGTCCGTCCGGCAACGCTGCGCTGACTCCGGCATGGCCTCCCGGACAGAATCGGCCTCCAGATCAGGAAGATTCCCGCCAACTCGTGTCGTGTATTCCCTGTCGAATACCGGTGCCACGGTATCGAACAGTTTCCACGAGTCCTCCGCGTGATACACACTCGGCAATCGTGAGATCTCCGGCAGAGCCTCGTAGGCGTGCATGCAGTCGTTGTATCTGGCCTCGGTAAAGCGATTGCCTTCGTCGGTCAGCATGGACGAGTCGATCTCGCCACAGCAGTAGTCGCCGAGGTACTGACCCGGGGTGACCAGCCGTTCGGTGAGCAGGTGAAAGGTGGTCACCGGACGCATTATCGGCGGCCCGCCGGGATTGTGGAAGGGAACGGCGTCGGCCACGAGTCCCCGAGAGTGGGCCCACGCGTAGTACATCCCGATATGGGTACCCGCCGCGGCAAGATCGTCGATACCCCAATCGTCGAGGGCGTCGCCGTGCCAGGACTGATCGTCGTAGGTCATTCGTCGATCATGACACCCGGCAACGACAGAGTCCCGGACCAACGCCACTGCCGTGTGGGCGCCCGCTGAGTAGGCTGGGCTCGGGACAACAGTTCGTAGGCAGGAGAGTGTGCGTGAAGGCATTGTTGTTGTCATGGGGTGCGGGAGCGGTTCCAGGATTCCTCGACCGGCACACCGGTAAAGCACCGGCGGACGTCCGGCTCGGCTACCTCAACGACGCAATGCTTCCTTTCGCCGGCCAGGACTTCGCCGGTACCGAGCATGGCCGCCTCGAACAGCTCGGATACCGGCCTCGTAGCATCACCGCGGGCGAGATCGGTTCGGCCGACGAATTGGCCACCATCCTCGACGAACTCGACGCGCTGTACGTCTGCGGCGGTGAGACCTTCGTTCTGCTGGGCAACCTGCGGCGGCACGGACTCGATGAGGTGCTCATCGACAAAGTTCGTCCTGGTGAAGGCACTTCGACGTCACTGCCCTACATCGGGCTGTCCGCGGGGGCGGTGATCGCGGGAACCAGCATCGAACCCGTGTCGCTCATGGATGATCCGGCAAGCGCACCAGACCTGACCGACTATCGCGGGCTGGGTTTCGTCGACACCGCGATAGTGCCCCACGCGGACAGCAAGATCGACCTCTTTCCGCCGACACTGTTCAGCGAGATTGATCGGACCTATTCACCCCGGCACCAGCTGACCTTCCTCAACGACGACCAGGCGATCCTGGTGGAGGGTACGCAGACAACAATCATCGAATCTCCCTGATCGTAGCGTCGACACTGCGCCTTACGCCGCCGGCGCGGAGCAGCACGCAAGATCCTGAGTGAATGTCATCGTCCTCCGGTCAGCAATGTCAGAATCTCGTGGACCTGATCGACGAGTTGTGTGGGGTAGGGGGTCGGATCCACGCGGGTGATACGGGTGACAGACATGGATTTGACCTGTTCACACATTGCAATCGTCGCGGTGGTAGCGGATGGGGTGAAGTTGACGTGAGTGGACCAGCTTCTGTCGGTGTGCGTCAGGGGAACGGCGATGACCAGACTTCGCGCCTGATGCAGCGGCGGCTCGGACAGGACGAGCCAGGGCCGGTGCTTGGCCTGCTCACGGCCGACGGTCGGGTCCATATTCGCCCAAACGACATCGCCACGGGCGGGAGTGCGGGTCACTCGCCTGCTTCGAAGCGGGTGATCGCATCGTCGGCATCGGCCGCGAAGGCGGCATCTGCCTCATTGAGCGTGTCTGAGGTACTCCTTGTCGACGGACTCGGATTCCAGAGCAGCCCAGAACCGCGCCCTACGCCGCTGGCGGAGCGTCTCTTCGATGAACTGGCCCTGAGTGAGGTGGTCAGCCCGCGCGGCGTCGCGCACGCGATCACGCACCTCACGAGGGACCTTGATAGTAGCCATCTCAGTCATACCGACAAGGTTACCGAGGGAGTTTGTCGGCGGTGCAACGTATGGTTTGACTCACCTAATCTGCCCGCGAAACACCCCTCGGTGCCTTACATAGGTTTGCCGGCAAATGATGTGCCCCGGGACGGATCAGGCGACGTTGCGTGGTCAGCCTTCGAAGTGTGTCTTTAGGTGGTGGACGTCCGGCCTGAGGTGATCGGAATCCCTGCGGGTTGGCTCGCTTCGTCATCTGGTGACGATGAAGATGGCTCGGGCGGCGATGTCGCCGAGGTCGACGGTGGCCCGGTCGTCGATGCTGACCGAGATGGTGCCGGCGAAGGGGCGCTTCTCGCGGATGGTGAGCACTGAATCGAGGGCTACGCCGACTTCGTCGAAGTAGCGGAGCATGTCGGGGTCGTCGTCGGAAATGCGTGCGACACGGCCGGATTGGCCGATGTCGAGGTCCGAGAGCAGGCAGGCGTCGGGGGTGGGGACCGAGCCGTCCATGCGGGGGATCGGATCGCCGTGCGGATCCCGTTCGGGGAAGCCGAGTTTCGCGTCAAGCCGGGCCAGCATGCGGTCGGAGACGGCATGTTCGAGAATCTCGGCCTCATCGTGGACTTCGTCCCAGCCGTAGCCGAGTTCACGCACCAGGAACGTTTCGAGCAGGCGGTGGCGGCGCACCATGTGAATGGCGGCGGTGCGGCCCTCCTCGGTGAGGGTGACCGCGCCGTAGCGTTCGTGGGACACCAGTCCCTGCTCGGCGAGTTTGCGGATCGCCTCGGACGCCGTCGACGCCGATACGCCCAGCGACTCGGCGAGCATCTTGGTGGTGACCTTCACCTCGGCCCACTCCTGGCTGGTCCAGATCACCTTCAGGTAGTCCTGCGTCACCGCCGACAGGTCGGCGACCGCACGCCCGGTGCCGGGGCCGGAGGGCCGCGCCGAGCGAACGCGCGAGTTGGGCATACCAGCCACTGTAAGGCATTCGGTTGAGATCCACGCGCGGCGACGGACGCCACGCCGTGGCGCCGTTCACGTCGCCGTCGCCGGCATGTGGGGTGTCCGTGGTGGTTGCAACGGCCGCGCGGTCGTAGGCTTGTGCGCGTGTTGCGTTGGAGAGGCTTGGAAGACATCCCCGCCGATTGGGGTCGCTGCGTGGTCACCATCGGCGTGTTCGACGGTGTCCACCGGGGACACGCTCAGCTGATCAATTCGGCGACGACGGCAGCCGAAGAGCGGGGCATCCCGTCGGTGCTGATGACGTTCGACCCGCATCCCACCGAGGTGGTGCGGCCCGGTGCCCACCCGCCGCAACTGACCACCCTGGCCCGCCGCGCCGAACTGGCCGAGGAACTGGGCATCGACGTGTTCTGTGTCATGCCGTTCACCCCTGAGCTGATGTCGCGCACTCCCAAGGATTTCGCGCACGAAGTACTTGTCGAGCACCTGCACGCCGCCGTCGTCGTCGTCGGCGACAACTTCACATTCGGGCGCAAAGCGGCCGGTGATGTCACCAAACTCGCCGACCTGGGCCAGCGGTTCGGATTCGAGGTGGAGGCGATATCGCTGTTCGGCGAGCACGCCGTCACCTACTCGTCCACCTACATCCGTTCGTGCGTGGCCGCCGGCGACGTGGAGAGCGCCGCAGAGGCGCTCGGCCGGCCGCACCGGGTCGAAGGGGTGATCGTGCACGGCGAGAAACGCGGCCGGGACCTCGGATTCCCCACCGCCAACGTCGCACCGCCGATGTACTCGGCCATCCCCGCCGACGGCGTGTACGCCGCCTGGTTCACCGTCCTGGGACAGTCACCGGTCATCGGGCAGGTCGAACCGGGGGAGCGCTACCAGGCAGCGGTCTCCGTCGGCACCAACCCGACGTTCTCCGGCCGGACCCGCACCGTCGAGGCATTCGTCCTGGACAAGACCGCCGACCTGTACGGCCAGCACGTCGCCGTCGACTTCGTCAGCCGCATCCGCGGCATGGAACCGTTCGCCAACGTCGACGACCTCATCGCCGAGATGAACCGTGACGTGGACAAGACCCGTGTCATCCTGGACGCCACCGACTCCTGATTTGGGGACGGCCCGGGTTCGCTGGTAGATTCGGCGGTCGGTGTTGCTGCGGTCCGCGGCGGCGCACCACCGGAAACGGGCACCCGGGTGGGTACCCGAGCGCCGGACATCATCGCGCGGTACTGCACCAACAGGGAGTATCCCCATGTCTTTGACTGCTGAGCAGAAGAAGGTCGTCCTGGCCGAGTACGGCCTGCACGAGACCGACACCGGTTCGCCGGAGGCGCAGGTCGCGCTGCTGACCAAGCGCATCACCGACCTCACCGAGCACCTCAAGCAGCACAAGCACGACCACCACAGCCGCCGCGGCCTGCTGCTGCTCGTCGGCCGCCGTCGTCGTCTGCTCAAGTACGTCGCCAAGGTCGACATCAACCGCTACCGTTCGCTCATCGAGCGTCTCGGTCTGCGTCGCTGACGTTCGCGCCCAATACCTCGCTTCGGCCGCCCCCGGTTTTTCCGGAGGCGGTCGAACCTGTTGTGGGGGTTGGGGACATCGGTGGGTCACCGGGTTTCGAGGCTCGTCGCCGGCGCTCCTCGCACCTCAACCGGCGGGGGAGGAGGCCCGCCCGGTTGCGAACCGGCAGGCGGCGCCGGTGTGAGGTGATAGGGTTGGAGTGGCTGTTGTCAAGATATATGCCGGATGAATACGGGAATCGTCGGTAGATCGGTCCTCGGTAGTGGCCGCCGGAACAAGGGTTCCGGCCGCTTCGATCGAAGGCCGTCTCCGCGGAACCGGACACAGACGACCGTGGCCGACGTATCTGATCCGCACCATGCCCTGACTCACCCGTGCCCGACGTGGCTCGCGCGCACCGTGTAGGTGCGCGGCGTGCCGTCGGGCCGTCCACAAGATCCGGCCCTGCCGGAGACATACCCGGCCGCGACCGCTGTGCGGCCGACACGAAGGGAATCCGCACCTCACATGACCGATGTGAACACCGACGTCGCCGAAGACTTCGACGACTCGATCACCGAAGCCACCGCCGTCATCGACAACGGCAGCTTCGGCACCCGTACCATCCGGTTCGAAACCGGACGTCTCGCCCTGCAGGCCGCCGGTTCGGTGGTCGCCTACCTCGACGACGAGACGATGCTGCTGTCCACCACCGCGGCCTCCAAGCAGCCGAAGGAGAACTTCGACTTCTTCCCGCTGACCGTCGACGTCGAAGAGCGTATGTACGCCGCCGGCCGTATCCCCGGCTCGTTCTTCCGCCGCGAGGGCCGTCCCTCCACCGACGCCATCCTCACCTGCCGGCTCATCGACCGGCCGCTGCGCCCGTCGTTCGTCGACGGCCTGCGCAACGAGATCCAGGTCGTTGTCACCGTCCTGAGCCTGAACCCGCAGGACCTGTACGACGTGCTCGCCATCAACGCGGCATCGGCATCGACCCAGATCGCCGGACTGCCGTTCTCGGGCCCCGTCGGCGGTGTCCGCGTCGCCCTCATCCCGACCGACGAGAACAAGGCCGGCCAGTGGGTCGCGTTCCCGACCGTCGAGCAGCTTGAAGGCGCCGTTTTCGACATGGTCGTCGCCGGCCGCATCGTCTCCGGTGAGGGCGCCGACGCCGACGTCGCCATCATGATGGTCGAGGCCGAGGCCACCGAGAACGTCATCGACATCGTCGCCGGTGGTGCGCAGGCACCCACCGAGGCCATCGTCGCCGAGGGCCTGGAAGCGGCCAAGCCGTTCATCGCCGCCCTGTGCGAGGCGCAGAAGTCCCTGGCTGCGGCATCGGCGAAGGAGACCGGCGAGTTCCCGCTGTTCCCGCCGTACGAGACCGACGCCTTCGACGCCGTCGCCGCCGCGGCCACCGACAAGCTGTCGCAGATCCTCACCATCGCCGCCAAGCACGAGCGCGAGGACGCGACCGACGACCTGAAGGTCGAGATCCTCGACCAGCTCGCCGGCCGGTTCGAGGGCCGCGAGAAGGAGATCGGTGCGGCGTTCCGCTCGCTCACCAAGAAGCTGGTGCGTCAGCGCATCCTCACCGACCACTTCCGCATCGACGGCCGTGGCATCACCGACATCCGGTCGCTGTCCGCCGAGGTCGCGGTGATCCCGCGCGCCCACGGTTCGGCACTGTTCGAGCGCGGCGAAACCCAGATCATGGGCGTCACCACCCTCGACATGGTGAAGATGGCCCAGCAGATCGACTCGCTCGGACCCGAAACGTCCAAGCGGTACATGCACCACTACAACTTCCCGCCGTACTCGACCGGTGAGACCGGTCGCGTCGGATCGCCCAAGCGTCGCGAGATCGGCCACGGCGCACTCGCCGAGCGGGCCCTGGTGCCGGTGTTGCCGAGCGTCGCGGACTTCCCCTACGCGATCCGTCAGGTGTCCGAGGCATTGGGCTCCAACGGTTCCACCTCGATGGGTTCGGTGTGCGCCTCGACCCTGTCGCTGCTGAACGCCGGTGTGCCGCTGCGCGCCCCGGTCGCCGGTATCGCGATGGGTCTGGTCTCCGATCAGGTCGACGGCGAAACCCGTTATGTCGCACTGACCGACATCCTCGGCGCCGAAGACGCGTTCGGCGACATGGACTTCAAGGTTGCCGGCACCAAGGATTTCGTGACCGCGCTGCAGCTGGACACCAAACTCGACGGCATCCCGTCGCACGTGCTCGCCGGTGCGCTCAGCCAGGCCAAGGACGCCCGGCTGACCATCCTCGACGTGATGGCCGAGGCCATCGACGAGCCCGACGAGATGAGCCGGTACGCGCCGCGGATCACCACCATCAAGATCCCCGTCGACAAGATCGGTGAGCTGATCGGCCCCAAGGGCAAGACGATCAACGGCATCACCGAGGAGACCGGCGCCAACATCTCCATCGAGGACGACGGCACCGTGTTTGTCGGCGCCGCCGACGGCCCGTCGGCGCAGGCCGCGATCGACCGGGTCAACGCCATCGCCAACCCGCAGCTGCCCAAGGTGGGCGAACGCTTCCTGGGCACTGTGGTCAAGACCACCGCGTTCGGCGCGTTCGTGTCGCTGCTCCCGGGCCGCGACGGTCTGGTGCACATCTCCAAGCTCGGCAAGGGCAAGCGCATCAACAAGGTGGAGGACGTGGTGAACGTCGGCTCCAAGTTGCGCGTGGAGATCGCCGACATCGACGAGCGCGGCAAGATCAGCCTCGTGCCGGTGGACGACGACAAGGTCAACGAGGCCAAGGCCGACGCGGAGAAGGCCGACGCGGAGAAGGCCAACGCCTGACCACGATCGCCTGACTGATCAGAACACGTGAATCGGCCCGCCATCCTCACCTGGATGGCGGGCCGATCTCGTTGTCGATGTTCGCGTATCTGCTCAGGAATTGCCCGGCCGATCGTTACCGGGACCGAGTGAACCGTTGCCGAGGGCGGTGGTGAGCAGCGTGGTGCTCTGCTGCATCCCGACCGTCAACTTGGCGAACCCGGTACGGACCTCTGTCTCGAGTCCGGTCACCCGGTCTTCGAGTCCAGTCAGTCGCCCCCCGTCGATTGTTCGTGTCCGTTCAGCCTAACGGCTTCCGGTCGCTGTCGCCGATAGTTATCCACAGGCGCGATCGGGGTAAGTAGCGGCCGTAGAATCACGGGGTGCCCCAGGTGACTCCGCAGACGCCGACCCCGGACCCACGTTCGCGCGGGTGGGAGACCGGCATGACCGGCAGCAAACTGACGGTGCCGCACCGGGTCGGCGAGACACCGACCGGCGCGATCGGCGCGCTCATCTCCGGTGAGCCGCTGATGGTGCCCGCGTCGATGTCGGTCCGTGATGCCGCGACGGTGATGACCGAACGCGGTTTCGCGGCTCTGGTCGTCGCCCTGGGCGAGGAGTTCGGGGTGCTGACGGACGTCGGGATCAGGGTCGACGTGGTGGTGACCGGTGTTGATCCGCGGACCCCGGTCGGCGAGGTCGTCGGACCTCGGGTACCGGCGGTGCCCGCCGAGACTCCGGTGGCGGCCGTCCTCGCGCTCGTCCTCGAAAACGACCTGACGTGTGTGCCGGTGGTCGACGGTGCGGGCACTCTGCTCGGCGCGGTGACCGCAGCCGACCTGCTGTCGGCACCGGCCGGTCCGAGCCTGACCCTCCGCCGGCAAATCGATGTCGCCACAACAGCGTCGGCGTTGCAGCACCACGCCCAGCGAATCCCGTTCTTCGTGGCCGACCTGGTCCGCCGGGGCCAGGCCGCGCACGAGGTCAGCGCGATCGCCTCGCTGCTCAGCGATGCGGTGGTGCGGCGGGCATTGGATCTGGTGAGCGACAGGGACGGCCTCGATCGGTCCGCGATCCGGTGGTTGTCGTTGGGCAGCAACGCCCGCCGCGATGCCGTACTCAGCTCCGATGTCGACTCGGCGGTCGCTTTCGCCGACGATGTCTCCGACGCCGACATCGCCCGGTTCCGGCAGGCGTGCGCCGAAGTGATCGGCATCGCCGGAGGCGGTGGACTGGCCATCGACCGCAATGGCGTCGTCGCCTCCAAACCCTGGTTCTCGCGTCGGCGCGGCGAGTGGCACGAGGCCGCACAGACGTGGATGGACTCACCACTGCGGGACGAGGCCATTGTGTACACCTCGCTACTGCTCGATTCCCGGCCCATCTGGGGGTCCGGCGGCACGGGGATGGAGATGGTGCTCGACGGGCTGCGCACGCGCCGCAGCACCATGGGCTTGCTGCTGGCCGAGGCGTTGACCACCAAAGCGCGCCTGCGCACGATGCGAGATGTGCTCTCCGGGAAGGGCGGCACTTTCGATATCAAGGAGTACGCTCTGGCGCCGCTCACCGACATCGCGCGCTGGGTGGCGCTGTTCGTCGGCTCCGACGAGCGCGATACCCGGTCGCGTCTGCGGGCGGCCGCGGGCAGTGTCGTATTGCCGGGTGATCAGGCGTCCACGCTGATCGAGGTGTTCGAGGTGCTGCAACGGGTGCGGCTGAACTATCAGGTGGCGCAATTCGACCAAGGCGACAAGGTGACGGACCTGCTGGAGATGAAACGATTGTCGCCGTTGGAACGCAGTCTGGTGGCGCAGGCCGTCCGTGAGATCGCCGGCACCCAGCGCAGGCTCGACAATCTCGGGCAGAATCTACCGCTCGTCGACTGACCCGGCGGTGATGAGAGGGGTCGGCCCCGGGCCGACTCGAAAGGCGTGGTGACAAATGTGTTTGATTGTGTTCGCGGTCAACGTGATCGACGGCTACCCGCTGGTGGTGGCCGCCAACCGCGACGAGTTCTACTTCCGTGGGAGCGAACCCATCCACCGGTGGGCCGATGCGCCGATCATCGCCGGTCGTGATGCGGTGGCCGGCGGCACCTGGATGGGGGTCAGTACCGAGGTTCCGGGACGATTCGCCGCCGTCACCAATGTGCGTGACGGTGAGCCGGTGCCCCAGCCGGACAAGCGATCCCGGGGCGCGTTGCCCGTCGACTTCCTAACCTCCGGGATATCTCCGGCCGATGAGGCGCGACGCCTCGCCGACACCGCCGACGCCTACGCACCGGTCAATCTCCTTGTTTCCGACGGTGATTCATTGTGGTGGGCGGCAAACAGACCCGAGGTCGCCGCGCAACGGGTCACCGACGGGGTGCATGGGCTTTCCAATGGCGCACTGGACAATTCGTGGCCCAAGGTCACCCGGACCGTTGATTCGGTGGCCGGTATGCTGAATACTGTTGCGCCTCAATCGGATACCGTTGACGAGGCGCTGTTCGCGATCCTCGCCGACGACCGGCCCGCACCGGATGAATCGCTGCCCGACACCGGCGTCGGCCTCGACCGGGAACGGGACCTGTCGCCCGCATTCATCCGCATCCCCGGTTACGGCACCCGGACCAGTTCGGTGCTGTGGATGCGGGCCGACGGGCACGGCGTGCTCACCGAACGACGGTTCGACGAGGGTCGCTACCTCGACCAGTCGGTAATCGAGTGGTAGGCGATCGAGCGATAGTCGGCGCGGGCGCGGACAGCAGCTGTTGTAGGCGAACGTAGACTTGTTGCCGGTAACCGGATCGGTGGCAAAGGTGAGGGAGTGGCAGTGAGCGGAATCAACGTCGGCGTGCTCGGCAGCAACGGCAAAGTCGGGCAGGCGATCGTGGCGGCCGTCGAAGCATCCGACGACCTGACCTACAGTACCGGCGTCGACAAGGACGATGCGCTCACCGCATTCACCGACACCCGGACATCGGTGGTTGTCGACTTCACCCATCCCGACGTGGTCATGGGCAACCTGGAGTTCCTGATCAACCACGGTATCCACGCCGTCGTCGGTACCACCGGCTTCTCCACCGAACGCCTGGACACCGTACGTGGCTGGCTCGCCGACAATCCTGGCGTCGGGGTGCTCATCGCCCCCAACTTCGCGATCGGGGCCGTGCTGTCGATGCGGTTCGCGCAGCAGGCGGCCCGATTCTACGAGTCGGTCGAGGTCATCGAGCTGCACCATCCGCACAAGGCCGACGCGCCGTCGGGTACCGCCTACCGCACCGCCGAACTCATCGGAGCGGCCCGCGCCGACGCCGGTCTGGCCCCGTGCCCGGACGCGACGACGCAGGAACTCGAGGGTGCGCGCGGTGCGGATGTGTCGGGGGTGCGGGTGCATTCGGTGCGTCTGGCCGGGCTCGTCGCACATCAGGAGGTGCTGCTGGGCACCCAGGGAGAGACGTTGACCATCCGGCACGACTCGCTCGATCGGTCGTCGTTCGCGCCGGGTGTGCTCCTCGGTGTGCGCAACGTCGCCGCGCATCCGGGGCTGACCGTCGGCCTCGAACACTTCATGGACCTGTAAGGCGATGGCCCCAGAAGGCAGCGGCAGCACAGAAGGCACCGGCAACGCAGAAGGCACCGGCAACACAGAAGGCACGGGCAGTACCGAGAACGTCGGCAACGCCGAGAACCCCGGAGGCGCAGGCGATGTCGGTAAGCGGCGCGAGCGGGACGCCCGTCCGATCGTCTGGATCATCGGGTTCCTGGTCGTCGCGTTGTTCGTGTACTTCGCGATGCTCGGGTGGCGTGGTTTCGGGCTGATCGCCACCGGTGAGGTCGCCGGTATCGGTCTGGGCGTCGGGGTGATCCTGCTGCCGATCATCGGCGTATGGCTGGTGTATTCGACGCTGCGCGCCGGTATCGAACACCAGCAACTCGCCCGTGCCATCAAGGACGACGGTCGCGAACTCGACATCTCGCACCTGCCCATCCGCCCGTCGGGACGTCTCGAACGCGACGCCGCCGACGAGCTGTTCGCGCAGGTCAAGGCCGAATGGGAAGCCGACCCCGAGGACTGGCGCAACACCTACCGCATCGCCCGCGCCTACGACTACGCCGGCGACCGCACCCGTGCCCGCGAGATGATGAAACGGGCTGTCGGGCAGTACCACCACGTACAGGGCCGGTGAGTTCCCGGCAACCGGCTCACCGGCGGAGGGGAAGGCAGCATGATCGAGCAACGGCAGATTCTCGCCGGTACCGGGGCGGGCACCTCCGATGGCTGACGGCAGGCGACGACTGCTGATCGTTCACCACACCCCCTCGCCGCACTGTCAGGCGATGTTCGAGGCGGTCATCAGCGGTGCGACCGACCCCGAGATCGAAGGTGTCGACGTCGTTCGTCGTGCCGCCCTGTCCGTTGCCGCAACCGACTTCCTCGACGCCGACGGGTACGTACTCGGAAGCCCCGCCAACCTCGGCTACATCTCCGGCGCGCTCAAGCACGCCTTCGACTGTTCGTACTATCAGATCCTCGATTCGACGCGCGGCCGCCCATACGGGCTGTACCTACACGCCAACGAGGGAGCCGAGGGGGCCGAGCGCGCTGTCGCGGCGATCACGACCGGCCTGGGTTGGACGAAGGCCGCCGACAACGTCGTCGCGTCGAACAAGCCGGACAAGGCGGACCTCGAACGGTGCTGGGAACTGGGCGCTTCCATCGCCGCCGGGCTCATGGAGCAGTGACCCCGGAACATCGGATGAGCGGATCGCCGGACATCGAGCGACCTTCTGGCGGGCCGTGATCTCGTCCGGGGACCGCGGCCGGGCCAACTCGAAGACTGTCGGCGGTTCTCCCCACTCCTGACCACCCAGCCGGGACAACGGTTTCAGTTCGGCGATGACCGGGCGGCCGCCAGGGACCATGGCCGAATCGTTACAGCGGGCCTGCGTAAACTTGCGCTGGTGAGTGCAGGGCGAACGGATCGATGGGACGAAGTGACGGGCAATTACGCGACGAGCGCCGCGTCGGGCGTCATTCCCACGCCGTACGAGGACCTGCTGCGGCTGGTGCTGGCCCACGGCACACCGAAGGCCGACCGCACCGGGACCGGTACCCGCAGCGTCTTCGGACATCAGCTGCGGTATGACCTATCGGCCGGATTTCCACTGATCACCACCAAGAAGGTGCACCTGAAGTCGATCATCTACGAGTTGCTGTGGTTCCTGCGCGGCGACTCGAACATCGGCTGGCTGCACGAGCACGGGGTGACCATCTGGGACGAGTGGGCCGACGACTTCGGTGAACTGGGGCCGATCTACGGCGCGCAGTGGCGGGCGTGGCCCACACCGTCGGGAGAGCACATCGACCAGATTTCCGTGGCGCTGGACATGCTGCGAACCGACCCCGATTCGCGGCGCAACATCGTGTCGGCGTGGAACGTGGGGGAGATCCCCCAGATGGCGTTGCCACCGTGCCACGCCTTCTTCCAGTTTTACGTGGCCGACGGAAAGTTGTCGTGCCAGCTGTACCAGCGCAGCGCGGACCTGTTTCTGGGCGTCCCGTTCAACATCGCCTCCTACGCGCTGCTGACCCACATGATGGCGGCGCAGGCGGGCCTGGACGTCGGCGAATTCATCTGGACCGGGGGCGACTGCCACATCTACGACAACCATGTCGAGCAGGTCACCAGGCAGCTGTCGCGGGAGCCCTACCCGTACCCCAGACTGTTGCTGCGGAAACGTGATTCGCTGTTCTCCTATGAGTACGACGATATCGAGGTCGTCGGCTATCAATCCCATCCCGGCATCGCCGCGCCCGTGGCCGTCTGACCGTGATTCAGCTTGTCTGGGCGCAGGACCGCAACGGGGCGATCGGCCGCGCCAACACCATCCCGTGGCGGGTGCCCGAGGACATGCGGCGGTTCCGCGAACTCACCGGCACATCTCCGGTGATCATGGGGCGGCGCACCTGGGAGTCGTTGCCGGCGGCGTTCCGGCCGCTGCCGGGGCGGCGCAACATCGTCATCAGCCGCAATCCCGCGCTGGACGCGGACGGTGCCGAGGTGGTCGGGTCCGTCGACGAGGCGTACGAGTTGACCGGTGCGCGTGATGACGCGACGACGGTGTCGGTGATGGGCGGGGAGCAGATCTACCGGGCCTCGATCGGCGGGGCCGACGAACTCCGCGTGACCGAACTCGACCTTGAGGTCGAGAACCCGGACGCCTTCGCTCCCGGGATCGACGACACCTGGCAGGTCGCCGATCGTGGTGAGTGGCTCACATCCTCGACAGGGACGAGGTACCGGTTCGTCGACTACCGCCGGTAGCCGGAGGCCCGACCGACTAGCGTGGGCGGTATGGAAAGTATGTGCGAATGGCCGGCGGGGTGGGGGACCCGGTGACGGGGGACTCGCTGTCGGCGCCGCAGGCCCGCCGGATCGCGCTTGCCGCGCAGGGATTCGTCGACAAACGACCCGTCTCGGTGCCGACGATGACGCATCTGAAGCGGGTTCTGGGACGTACCCGGCTCATCCAGATGGATTCGGTGAATGTGGTGGTGCGCGCACACTATCTGCCGATGTTCGCCCGGCTCGGACCGTACGACCGGCGACTGCTCGCGCGGGCGGCGTGGCAGCCGATCGGCAAACGACGATTTCTCGCCGAGTACTGGGCGCATGAGGCGGCGCTCATCCCGGTGGACGATTGGCCGTTGTTCGGTTGGCGCATGGACGAATTCGCCGGCGGGCGGTGGAAGTACACCCGCGAGGTGATGGCTCGCAACACGCGACTGGCCGACGACGTGGTGGCCGTCATCGACGAACTCGGACCGAGCATGCCACGCACTATCGAGTCCGCTCTGGGGATCGTGCGCGGCCGGGGCAAGACCGGCAGCTGGTGGGAGCGCGGCGAGGTCAAACACGTCTGCGAGGCGCTGTTCGCCGCAGGACGGCTGTCGGCGGTACGGGACGAGAACTTCTCACGCTTCTACGACCGCAGCGAACGCGTCGTCGGACCCGGCGTGGCGGGCGAGCGCATCGCCAGGGACGACGCGCAACGGCTGCTGGTGGCGCGGGCGGCGGCGGCCCTGGGGGTGGGCACCGTCACCGACATCGCCGACTACTACCGGATGACCCGCACCGACACCCAGCGCGCACTCGACGAGGCCGTCGACGAGGGGACGATCACCCAGGTGAGCGTCGACGGCTGGGACGCGCCGGCCTACCTGGCCGCCGGTGTGCGCACACCGCGCTCGGTGACCATGTCGGCGATCCTCTCACCCTTCGACCCGCTGGTGTTCTTCCGGCCGCGGGCGTTGCGGCTCTTCGACTTCCACTACCGCATCGAGATCTACACCCCCGCGCACAAGCGCGTCCACGGCTACTACGTGCACCCGTACCTGCTGGGCGACGACATCGTCGCGCGTGTGGACCTGAAAGCCGATCGCGCGGCGAGTGTGCTGCGGGTGCCCGCCGCACACCTGGAACCCGGCAGACCCGGCGCGGTGGTCGCCGAACGGCTCGCGGCCGATCTGACGACGATGGCGCACTGGCTGGGTCTGGACGCGGTGCGGGTGGGTCCGGCAGGTGACCTCGCGGCCCGATTGTCGCGGGCCGTTGGCCGGCGGCCTCCCAGTCGCCCAGTCCGCTGACACCTGCGCCGGGTGCGATCTTGCGCACAACGGGCGCATTCGATCAGGTGCGGTACACCGCGGCGACCGCGACACCACGTAGTGTGCTCGCACAGCGATGCACGCGCTACGCACAACGGACCGAGAAAGAACAGGTGCGAACTCGATGGCTGTGGAACATGACGGGAACACATACCGACTGGTGATGTTCGACCTCGACGACACGCTGGCACCATCCAAGAGTCCGCTGCCCGACGAGATGGCGACCCAGTTGCGCAGGCTCCTCGACCGCGGCCTGGTGTGCATCATCTCCGGCGGTCAGTTCGGCCAGTTCGACACGCAGGTGCTCAGCCGGATCGGCGACGATCCCAACGCCGCGAACCTGCACCTGATGCCCACCTGCGGCACCCAGTACGTCCGCCTGGGCGACTCCGGTTGGGAAACGGTGTACGCCGAGTACCTGTCCGACGAGGAGAAGTCGCGCACCCTCGCGGTCCTGGAGACCGGAGCCAAGACGCTGGGCCTGTGGGAGGACCGGCCATGGGGGCCGATCCTGGAGGATCGGGGATCGCAGATCACCTACAGCGCGCTCGGTCAGTCGGCCCCCGTCGACGCCAAGGCCGCATGGGACCCCGACGGTGCCAAGAAGGAATCATTGCGCGCCTACGCCGCCGAACGGTTGCCCGACCTGGAGGTCCGCAGCGGCGGATCGACATCGGTCGACATCACCCGCAAAGGCATCGACAAAGCGTACGGCGCCCGACGCCTGATGGAGATCCTGGGCCTGGCCACCGCCGACATCCTGTTCTACGGTGACCGGCTCGACGAGGGCGGCAATGACCGGCCCGTCGCCGACCTCGGCATCACCTCCATCGCGGTCGAGGGGTGGCGCGACACCTACGCGAAACTCGACGAACTGCTCAGCGCAGCAGGTTAGCGCGCAGCGTGTTCATGTCCGTGGTGGTCAGACCGAGTCCCTTGCGCAGGTAGCCGTCGAGGCTGCCGTACTTGCTGTCGGCGGCGGCGAACGAGGTGCGCAGCCATTCGATGCGCACCCCGTTGAGCGGGTCGCTCGGGGAGGCGTGGCGGTAGGTGTTGCTGGCCAGGTAGTCGCGTTCGATGGTCGCCCGGTCCACCCCGAGGATGCTCAGCAGCAGTGCCGACGTCCAGCCGGTGCGATCCTTGCCCGCACTGCAATGGAAGAGCACCGAGTTGCCGGCCGAGGTGGTGTTCTTGATGTCGAGTAGCGTCTTGCGGAACGCGGCCCGCGCCGTCGGTGCTGTGACGAACGCCCGATACGCCGACGGCAGATCGATCAGGTTGGTGATCGGTGTCTGCCCGAGGACGTCGTAGTTCTTGCGGGTGGCGCCCGGGATCGCCCGGCTCGGCTGCACCGTGCTCTCGATCTGGGTGCGCAGGTCGACGATCGAGGTCAGCTTCAGGGACCGCAGTGTGCGGATATCGGCCGCGGTCAGCTTCGACAGGTTGTCGCTGCGGATCACCGCCGGCGAGATGTGTTTGCCCGAGGTCGTGGTGTACGCGGCGAAAGTTCGGGTGTTCTCGGCGCCGGCGAGCCGGATGACGCTCGGCGTCGCCACCGCGGGTGCGTCGGTGGTGGACGAACCGGTGTCCGCCGGAGCGGCCGTGGCAACACCCGGCTGTCCCGCGGTCGCGGGTGCCAGGGCGATGACCGACACCGCGGCGACACCGGTGAAGATCCGCATCGGGCGGGAGAGGGAACGGGTTGTCATTGCGGGGTTTCCTTTCGGTCGAGCGAACGGGACGGTCTTACGAATGGGGTCGGTTACCGGGGTGACACGGGTGGATCCGTTGCGGACCCGGAATGACCTGGCATGATACTGTCCGGTCCGACGCTGGTTCTTGTCGTGCAGGAAGTACCGGTCCATCTGGGCCGCCGCCGCGGTGACCGTGAAGACCCCGTAGCCGTGCGCGTCGAGGTCG
Organism: Gordonia pseudamarae; assembly: GCF_025273675.1. Classification (NCBI taxonomy): domain Bacteria; kingdom Bacillati; phylum Actinomycetota; class Actinomycetes; order Mycobacteriales; family Gordoniaceae; genus Gordonia; species Gordonia pseudamarae. The sequence goes on from NZ_CP045809.1 coordinate 2,159,758, forward strand.
GTCCACTTGATGTGCCCGTTGAGCGCGGTGAGCGCAGGTGGGATCGCGGTGCTCACCGTGTGCTCGGGCATGTTGGGGATCTCGCCGAAACGCGGTCGGCTCGGGATGCGCCGAAAATCGGGGGCTGAGTGGGCACGTCGATCATCATGCGCCATGGCGGCCCTGAGCGTGTGCGTCTGGTCACCTTCACCTGGGAAAGTCGGTTCGACGAAACGCGGTTATCGGACAAATTTCGCCGTCGATTCACCCCTCCGACACCCTCGCACGGGGTGTGCGGGCCTGATCGGCGGGCCTGACGATGGCGGGCGGAGGTGTTAAGGGACAATCGAGGCGTTCGCCCCGCGAACGACTGCGCCACGGGCGCGGCGAGACGGGTGCACAGGTATCGACGAAGGAGGCGGTGTGTCCGAACTGGTGCCGTTGAAGGTCCAGATGGTGGCGGCGACCGAGTTCACCGCGCCACCGGACATACCGTGGAGCACCGACGCCGACGGCGGCGAGGCACTGGTCGAGTTCGCCGGCCGCGCCTGCTATGAAAGCTGGGACAAGCCCAACCCACGCACCGCCACCAACGCCGGCTACCTGCGACACATCCTCGAAGTCGGCCACCTGTCGCTGCTCGAGCACGCCTCGGTGACCTTCTACATCACCGGGATCTCCCGCTCGTGCACGCACGAACTGATCCGGCACCGGCACTTCTCGTATTCGCAGCTGTCGCAGCGGTTCGTGCCCGAACACGATTCCAACGTGGTCGCACCGCCCGCGATCAAGGGGGACCAGGCGCTCGAAGAGCTGTTCATCCGTGCCACCGATGCCAGCCGCGAGGCCTACATCGAACTGCTCGACGCGCTGGAAGCGAAGTTCGCGGACGTGCCCAACGCGATCCTGCGCCGCAAGCAGGCCCGGCAGGCCGCCCGTTCGGTGCTGCCCAACGCCACCGAGACCCGCATCGTGGTGACCGGGAACTACCGCGCCTGGCGGCATTTCATCGGAATGCGGGCCACCGAGCACGCCGACGTGGAGATCCGGCAGCTGGCCGTCGAATGCCTGCGCCGGCTGATGCGGATCGCGCCCACGGTCTTCGGTGATTTCGAGATCGGCACGCTCGCCGACGGCACCGAGGTGGCCACCTCGCCGTATGTCCTCGAAGGCTGATCGCCGGCGTCCTCGAAGGCTGATCACCGGCGGCTCGAACGCCTCGCCCGTCCACCCGGCGGTGCGGGTGCGGCGAGCGGCCCGCACCCCGCCGACCCCTGTGTGACATTCCCCGCCCGCTCCGGTATGCCCCGGCGCGGGTTCGATCCCAGAGAAGGTAGCCTTGACCACCATGAACGCAGCCGAGCAGCAGCCCAACGCGCACCCTTTCGGGACGAATGTGGTGGCGATGGTGACACCTTTCCGCGCCGACGGAACTCTCGATCTCGACAAGGCGGCGGAACTGGCCGACCACCTGGTCGCCAAGGGCTGTGACGGGCTGGTCCTGTCCGGCACCACCGGTGAGTCGCCGACCACCCAGCCCGCCGAGAAACTGGAGGTGTTGCGCGCGGTGCTCGACGCCGTCGGCGACCGCTGCCGCATCACCCACGGCGTGGGAACCTACGACACCGCCGAGAGTGTCGAGTTCGCGATCGCGGGTGCCGAAGCGGGTGCGCACGGGTTGCTCGTGGTCACCCCCTACTACTCCAAACCCCCGCAGGCGGGTCTGCTGGCGCATTTCCGGGCGGTGGCCGACGCCACCGATCTGCCGGTGTTGCTCTACGACATTCCGCCGCGCTCCGTGGTCCCGATCGCCGAACCCACCATCAGGGCACTGGCCGAACATCCGCGGATCGTCGGCGTCAAGGACGCCAAGGGTGATCTGGCCTCGGGGGCGGCGATCATCGCCTCCACCGGTTTGGAATATCTGTCCGGCGACGACGGCCTGAACCTGCCGTGGCTGTCGATGGGCGCCACCGGATTTGTCAGTGTCATCGGACATCTCGTCGCCGACCGGCTCCGCGAGATGCGGCTCGCGTTCGAGAAGGGCGATGTGGTGGCCGCGCGTGAGATCAACAACTCGGTCGCGCCGCTGGTCGGGGCGATGAGCAGACTGGGTGGTGTCACGATGGTCAAGGCCTCGTTGCGCCTGTTGGGTCTGGACGTGGGCGATCCACGGTTGCCGCAGGTGCCCGCCGACGCGGCGCAACTCGACGAACTCGCCCAGGACCTCGCAGCGGCAGGATTGCTGAGCTGATGACGACACCACCCCGGCGCAGGCGCAGCGCCTCACGACAGGCTGGACCGCCGAGTCCCGGTTCGGTCGCCGAGAACACCACCCGGGCCGCCCGCCAGGAGGCGGACCCGCAGCCGCCCGAATCCGGTGCCGGCGGCCACGGCAGACATGAGCGGGGCAGCGGCGCGCAGCCGCAGGCCCAGACCCAGTCCCAGACCACCCAGACCGCACCCGACCGGATGGGTCCGCCGCCCAAGCTGCGGCGCGGCGGACTGCGGGTCGTCGCGCTCGGCGGTATCGGCGAGGTCGGCCGCAATATGACCGTTTTCGAGTACGACGGCCGGCTGCTCATCGTCGACTGCGGTGTGCTGTTCCCCGAGGACGCGCAACCCGGCGTCGACCTGATCCTGCCCGACTTCCGGTACATCGAGGACCGCATCGACGACGTCGAGGCGGTGATCCTCACCCACGGCCACGAGGACCACATCGGCGCCGTGCCGTTCCTGCTGCGCCTGCGCGGCGACATCCCGGTCGTGGGTTCCACGTTCACACTCGCGTTGCTGGAGGCCAAGTGCCGCGAGCATCGGCAGCGGCCCACGCTGGTGCGGGTCACCGAGGGCGAACGGACCCAGCACGGGCCGTTCGATTGTGAGTACTTCGCGGTCAACCACTCCATTCCCGACGCTATCGCCGTCGCGATTCGCACCGAGGCCGGTCTGACACTGCACACCGGCGACATCAAGCTCGACCAGCTGCCGCTCGACGGCCGCCTCACCGACCTCGCCGGATTCAGCCGTCTCGGCGACGAGGGCGTCGACCTGTTCCTGGTGGACTCCACCAACGCCGAGGTGCCGGGTTTCGTCACCCCCGAACGTCAGATCGGCGGCGTGCTCGATCAGGTCATCGGCAAGGCCAGACAGCGGGTCATCGTGGCCTCGTTCGCCAGCCACGTGCACCGCATCCAGCAGATCATCGACGTGGCGCACGCCCACAACCGGCGCGTCACGTTCGTCGGCCGGTCGATGGTCCGCAACATGCAGATCGCCCAGGACCTCGGTTACCTGTCGGTGCCCGACGGGGTGGTTGTCGATATCGACACCGCCGCCACACTGCCCGACCACCGGGTGGTGCTGATCTCCACCGGGTCGCAGGGTGAGCCGCTGTCGGCGCTGTCGCGGATGGCACGCGGGGAACACCGCCAGATCAACATCCGCGCCGACGACCTGGTGGTGCTGGCATCCTCCCTCATCCCGGGCAACGAGAACTCGGTGTTCGCGGTGGTCAACGGTCTGGCCAAGCGCGGCGCCACGGTCATCACCCAGCAGTCGGCGAAGGTGCACGTGTCCGGGCACGCCTCGGCCGGTGAACTGCTGTACCTGTACAACGCGGTGCGGCCGAGCAACGTGATGCCGGTGCACGGCGAGTGGCGGCATCTGCGCGCCAACGGCGACCTGGCCATCGCCACCGGTGTCGCACCGGGGCGGGTGGCACTGGCCGAGGACGGCGTGGTGGTCGACCTGGTCGACGGACAGGCCACCATCACCGGTCGCGTGCCGGTGGGCTACGTGTACGTCGACGGCCTGTCGGTGGGCGATGTGGGTGAGTCGACGTTGTCGGAGCGTCTGGTGCTCGGTGAGGGCGGTTTCATCGCGATCACCGTGGCCGTCGATCCCGAGACCGGACGCGCGGTCAGCCCGCCGGAGATCTCCGGCCGTGGTTTCTCCGACGATCCGGCCGCCCTCAAGGACGCCGCCGATCTGGTCGGCAAGGCGCTGGACACGCTGTACGCCGAGGGCGTCACCGACACGCACCGCATCGCGCAGACCATCCGCCGAACCGTCGGCCGCTGGGTGTCGGAGAAGTATCGTCGCCGGCCGATGATCGTGCCGACCGTTCTGGCGGTCCGCGGCAACTGACCGTCGCGGTCTGAGCCCACACCCGACTGAGCCCACACCCGACTGAACCCACACCCGACTGAACCCACACCCACGGACTGAACCGCCGTCGGCATCATGTGCACAACGATGCCGACGACGGTGTACGTGCCTAGGCTCGCAGCTGCCGGCGCAGCAATTTCCCGGTGGCCGTGCGCGGCAGTGCCCGCACCACCTCCACCTCGCGCGGATATTTGTAGGCCGCCAGCCGGGCCCGGCAGAACTCGATCAGCCCGGCCTCGGTGAGAGGCGCGGACCCGGCCGCATCCTGGGCGTCGTCCACCACCACGAAGGCCTTCACGTTCTGTCCGCGGTAGTCGTCGGGGATGGCCACGACCGCGGCATCGCGCACCAGCGGATGCGACAGGAGCACCCGCTCCACCTCCCGCGGCCACACCTTGTAGCCCGAGGCGTTGATGACGTCGGTGCTCCGGTCGACCACGTAGAACCAGCCCTGGGCGTCCATGAATCCGACGTCGCCGGTGTGTAGTTCGCCCCCGGCCAGGGCCGCGGCGGTGGCCGCCGGGTTGTCCCAGTACTGGCTGATCACCTGCGGGCCGGAGGTGACCAGCTCGCCGATCTCACCGGCCGGAACCTCGTCGCCGTTGTCGTCGACGACACGGACCATGGTGTTGCACACGGGGATTCCCACCGACAGTACGCCGGTCTCGGCATCGACGGGGGCACGCAGTCCGGGCGGCACGATATGTGAGGGCGAGGTGCATTCGGTCTGTCCGTAGATGTTGTGGATGTAGCCGCCGAGCACGTCTTCGAGTCGGGCCGCGGTGTCCGGGTCGATCGGTGCGCCGCCCGAGTAGCGCAGGCGCAGGCAGCGCAGATCGTCGGCGGTCAGATCCGATTCGTCGGCGAGTCCGATGTAGGCGGTGATCGCGGCGACCGCGAACGCGGGCCGGTGCGCGCGGATGGCGTCGGCCACGACCATCGGCTGGATCCGGTGGGTGAGAACCAGCGGTGAGCCCAGGTGCATCGACAACGCGACGGCGGCCACCAGACCGGTGACGTGAAAGATCGGGGCGAGGGCGAGGATCGGTTCGTCCGCGCCCAGACCGGTCCAGTTCCGGTAGGTCTGCGTGTTGAACGTCAGGTTGGCGTGGGTGATGGCCGCGCCCTTGGGGAAGCCCGTGGTCCCCGAGGTGCTGAGCAGTACCGCGATGTCGCCGGGACCGATGGCGCGGCGGATGCTGGGCCGGGTGTGGGTCGCGGTCAGCGTATAGAGGTCGACGGTGTCGGCCGGGCGGTGCCGGGCCGGGTCGCCGAGCACCCGGGGGTCGTCGGTGCGCTGGCCGTCGAACGGGGATGCGGTGACCACGATCGGCACCGGCCAGGTGTCGGCGATGTCGGTGAGGGCGGGGCGGGCGACGTCCCGGTAGATGTCTCCGAGGGCCAGCAGGGCCGACGGCCGATACGATCCGACGAGATGTGCGAACTCCTCGGCGGTGCTCATCGGGCTGATCAGTGCGGCGCAACCACCGGCCTTCCACGCCGCGACGAGCCCGATGATCAGGGCGGGGTTGTTCTGGGTGCAGATCGCCAGCCGGTCGCCGGGCCGGAATCCGCGGACCTGCAAGTATGCGGCCAGGGAGTCCGCGGCATGGTCGAGCTGTGTCCAGGTGGCGGTGCCGTCGAAGTAGCGCAGGGCGATGTCGCCGCCGCGTGCGGCCACGGTGGCGTCGAACATCTCCAGTGCGGTGTCGTAGGTGCTGCGCTGGAATACCGGCCGGTCGCCGTAGAGGGCGAGCCACGGCCGGGAGGCGTAGTCGGGCATCGGTCTCCTTCCCCATGCAGTGTAGGAGGTCGGCACTCCGCTACCGTGTTCAGTGTGGCTGAACATCCGGGTCCGGCGATCCGCGCGGCGCGTTCCCGCGCGCCCATGACGTTGCGTGCCCTTGCCGACGCCATCGGGGTGAGCGTGGGCACCATGAGTGCCGTCGAGACCGGCAAGGTGGCACTGACGACCGATCGCCTCGACGCCATCGCGGCCGTGCTGGGAGTGCGCTCGGCCGACCTGCTCGACCCGCCGCCCGAGCGGGCCGCATCCGCGGTCCCGGCCGGCGACCTGCCGCTGTGGCGGCGATTTGATGAACTCCACCTCGATCCCGCCTTGCGTGCGGCGATCGAGGTGTTCACCGAGTTCGGCTACCACGGGGCGACGATGCGGATGGTGGCCACGGCCGCCGACAGCAGCGTGGCCGGGATCTACCACTATCACCGCAGCAAGCAGGGCCTGCTGGTGACCTTGGCGAACATTGCCATCGATGATCTGGAGTGGCGGGTGGCGGCGGCGGACTCGGCGGGCGACACCCCGGCCGCCAGGTTCGGGCTGATGGTGGAGGCGCTGACCCTGTTTCACGCGAGCCGGCGCGACCTGGCGTTGATCACCGCGACGGAGATGCGCAGCCTGGAGGAGCCGGAGCGGCACAAGCTGGTTGAACGGCGCCGGGCGATCCAGTCCCGGCTCGAGGCGGCCGCGTGCGCGGCGTGCGCCGACGGCACGTTCGGCACCGCCGATCCCCGGGAGACGGTGCGTGCGGTGGCCACGATGTGCATGGCATTGCCGCAGTGGTTCTCCCCGGACGGTCCGGTCGGTGCACCGGAGGTGGCGCGCGACTATTCGCGCTACGCCCTGGCGATGCTGCGATTTCAGCCTGGCTGAACTTCTCGCGCCTTGTAATCGGCACCAGGGCAATATCTTTCGACTCCAATGAGGCGCTTGACGAATCGTCGGCGAAGTGTGATGCTGGTCTCCACTGAACGGGCCGAACGTTCGATCGGTTCTGTTCAGTATCGAGGTGCTTCCCGGAAGTCGCCGACACCTGATCCACCGAAACTCATTGGAGAGCCGACATGACCGTTCCCGACCTGACCGAACTGCTCGCCGACTCACCCACGAACTGGGGCAAGTGGGGACCGGACGACGAGGTGGGCAGCCTGAACTACCTGACGCCCGAACAGGTGCTCTCGGGCGTCGCGCTGATCAAAAAGGGCGCGCTCTTCACGCTGCAGCGGCTCATCGGCGACCCGAAGGGTGATCCGGTGTGGCCCGGCCGCAGCCCGGCCACCCGCGAGATGATCTTCGACGAATCGGACTGGGCCGAGGGCGGCGAAGGTCCGGCGTTCCCCGGCGGACTGCACTACGCCGACGACAAGATCAACGCCTTCCTGCAGGGGTCGACCCAGTACGACGCGCTCGGTCATGTCTGGTACGACGGCAAGCTGTGGAACGGTTACGACGCCCAGACCACCGTCGGTGGCCTGGACAAGGCCAGCGTCGAGCCCATCGCGCAGCGCGGTGTGGCCGGCCGGGGCGTGCTCCTGGACATGGCGCGGTTCCGCGGAGTCGACTGCCTCGGTCCGCGAGAAACATACGACCACAACGACCTTGAGGCATGTGCCGCCGCTCAGGGCGTCGAGATCAAGCCGCGCGACATCCTGATCATCCGCACCAATCACCTCGAGCTGTTCTTCCGGCAGGGTGAGGCGTTCTACGACGACTTCTGCGAACCCGGCCTCGTGTACTCCGAAGAACTCGTGAAGTGGTTCCAGGACAAGGAGATCCCCAACCTCGTAACCGACACCATCGCCAACGAGATCACCACCGACCCCAATAACGGTGTGGCGCTGGTCCTGCACAACGCGTTGATGCGCAACCTCGGCATCGCGTTCACCGAGATCTGCGACCTGGAGAAGCTGGCCGCCGACTGCGCCGAGGACGGATCCTACGAATTCTTCTATGTCGCAGCGCCTCTGAAGATCAGCAACGCCTCCGGTTCGCCCGTCAACCCGGTGGTGATCAAGTGAGCGCCGACAACCCGGGCTCAGGGAGGTCGATCTACGCGGCGAGACCGTGGCTGCGACTGTTCCCGGAAGGCACCCCGGCCGACATCTCCGTCGAATACGCCACCGCACTCGACGTGTTCGACGCCTCGGTGGCGGCCGGTGCCGACGATCCGTTCCTGTGGTACTTCGACGGGGTGCTCACCTTCGGCCAGGTCGACGCGGCCGCCGATGCGTTGGCGTCGGCGCTGGTCGCCGACGGATTCTCGGCGGGCGACCGGCTCGCGATCTACGTGCAGAACAATCCCGCCTTCGTGATCGGTCTGGTCGCGGCCTGGAAAGCCGGTGGGATCGCGGTGCTGATCAACCCGATGAACCAGCAGCGTGAGCTCCGGTACATGCTCACCGACTCGGGAGCGGTGGTGCTGCTGACCCTCGATGACCTCTACCTCTCGGTGGCCGAACCCGTCATCGCCTCGGGCGACACCGCGGTCCGGACCGTCATCACATGCTCACCACTGGACTTCCAGACGCGCGACGACGAACGACTGTTCGCCGGGGCCACCAGGAAGGCCGTTCCCGGAACCGTCGACCTGGTGGAACTGATCGCGGCCCATGACGGCAGTGCGCCGCCGGCACCCGCATTCGGTCCGCAGGACACCGCCTCGCTCACCTACACCTCCGGTACCACGGGTGAACCCAAGGGCGCCATGAACACCCACGGCAATCTCGCGTTCAACGCGCAGGTCTACCGGGACTGGACGGGTCTGGCCACGGGCGAACCGATCCTCGGGGTGGCGCCGCTGTTCCACATCACCGGACTCGTCGGGCACATCATGTTCGCGATGATCGCCCACACGCCGCTGGTCCTGATGCACCGCTTCGCACCCGACGTGGCCGTCGACGCGATCCGCGAGCACCGGCCGGTGTTCACGGTCGCGGCGATCACCGCCTACAACGCGCTCTCGACCGCAACCGGTGCCACCCCGGAGGATTTCGCGAGCCTGCGGATCCTGTACTCCGGCGGCGCCCCGATCTCCCCGGCGGTCGGCGATCGCATGGAGAAGATCTTCGGCACCTACATCCACAACATCTATGGACTGACCGAGACCAACTCGCCCTCGCACGGTGTGCCGTTCGGCGTGCGCGCACCCGTCGACGAGGCATCGGGCGCCCTGTCGGTGGGAGTCCCGGTGTTCAACACCGTGGTCCGCGTGGTGGGGGAGGACGGTAACGATGTGCCGGCCGGTGAGGTGGGGGAGTTCGTCACCTCGGGTCCACAGGTGGTGCCCGGTTACTGGAACAAACCCGACAAGACCGCCGAGTCCCTGCCCGGCGGGGCGCTCAAGACCGGTGACGTCGGCTTCATGGACGCCGACGGCTGGTTCTACATCGTCGACCGCAAGAAGGACATGATCAACGCCTCCGGCTACAAGGTCTGGCCGCGTGAGGTGGAGGACGTGCTCTACACCCATCCGGCGGTGCGTGAGGCCGCGGTGATCGGGGTGCCCGACGAATACCGGGGCGAGACGGTCAAGGCGTATGTCTCGCTGCGGGACGGGGTGTCGGTGGAGACCGCCGAGCTGGTCGAGTTCTGCAAGAGTCAGATGGCCGCCTACAAGTATCCGCGGCAGGTGGTGATCGTCGACGAACTGCCCAAGACGGTCACCGGCAAGATCCTGCGCCGATCGCTCCGTGACGGAAACTGAGCTGAGCACTTCGTGATGGGAATCGATCGGGTGGGGCGTGCCGCGACACGCGGCGCACCGGGACAGATGTTGCGTAAGTGACTGACGGGGTCCAGTCGGACTACTCTGTCCCCATGGCTTCGAGAGCGAGCACGGGCTCACGCGCGTCTTCGGCACGCACCCCGGGGAAGGGGGCGGCGGCCGCCCGGTCGACGGGGGGACGGTCCTCAGCTGCTCGGACGTCGCGGGCCAAGGACGAACCACCCGCACGGTCGCGTGCGGGTGCCGCCGACAGCACACCTACCCGGCGCAAGAGCACGCCGAAACGGCCCGCCGCCGACGAGTCCGCCCGCGCGGCGGCCTCGCCCCGCGCATCCACCAGGGGACGTACCTCGGCGCGGAGCTCGCGCGGGCGCGCAGACTCGCCCGCACCGCTGACCGAGCAGACCACCGATGTGCACCGCCCGTCCGTCGTATCCGCGGTCGGCCGGGGGGTCGGCAGCGGCTGGGCACTGCTGGCGCGCAGTGTCGGGGGCCTGGCGCGGGCCGGATCGGCGCGTCAGGACCCGCCGCCCGGACCCGATCCCGAGAACCCCGACGACTCGGGCTCCGATTCGGGCGACGACCACGACCGGCAACCGGCCGGAGGGCCGTCGCACCAGCGCGACGGTGCCGCGCTGGTGATCCTCATCGTGGCGTTCCTCGTCGCGGTCGGGGTCTGGTTCGGCGCCGCCGGGCCCGTCGGTGCCCTGATCAACGCGGCGGTACGGGCAGTCGTCGGTATCGCCGCGATCGCCGTGCCCGTGGTGCTCGCGGTGCTGGCGATCGTCCTCATGCGTCACCCGGCGAACCCGAGCAAGCAGCCACGGCACATCGGGGGAGTGATGTTGCTCGGACTGCCCGCCCTCGGTCTGGTCCACCTGATCGCCGGGGCGCCGGAAGACTTCACCGGGCGTTCCGGGGCGGGCGGCTACACCGGCTTCGTCGTCGGCACCCCGCTCACCAACGGGGTCACCGCCTGGGTGTCGGTGCCGATCCTGGTGCTGATCATGGCCTTCGGCGCACTGATAATCAGCGAACGGACCATCCACGAGGTCGTCGGTGCGGTCGGGGACTATCTCGGCCTGCGCCTGCGCGGTGCCGGTGAGCATTCTCTGTTCGACGACGAGATCGCTTTCGCCGAGACCGATCGTATCGAGACCGACGACCGTGGGCGGGGTGCCGACGGCAGCGGCCGACGCGGGTCCTACCGTGCGGCGCGCTACCGGGCCGACGACCGCGAGAATCCCGACTACGGCAACCCAGGCTACGGCAACCCAGGCTACGGCAACCCGGGCTACGGCAACAATGCGTATGGGGACAACGCGTACGGGGCTGAGGATGCGTACGGGGCCGGGGCCGATCACGGCGCACTCGACGGGGATGCCACCGACAAGGTCGACAACGTAGGCGCACCCGGATACTCACCCGACCCGTACGAGAACTACCCACCCGACAGCGGCGCACCACGGCGCCGGTCGCGTCGCCCGGCATGGCACGCCGACGGCGACGAGCCATCGGCGACCGCGGGCAGCGGAGGCATTCACAAGGGCGCCACGGCGGGTGAGATGCGTGATACCGCACGCACCGAGATCATCGGCGAGCCGCGCGGTTCCGGCGCGGTCGCGGCATTCGAGGAACTGCGGCCCCGCCGCGGCCCACGCGCGGTCGTCGACGATCTCGCCGACACGCCCACCGATCCGGTCGGCTCCGACCACCTCACCGAGCCCATCGACCGCGGCACCGACGCGCCGGCGTACACGGCGGGGACGGCCGCGGCGGCGGCCGATTCCCCGGCCGCCGCCACCGCCAGGAGCCGCACGCGCGCCGAACGGGCGACGCCGGCCGCACCCGAGCCGACGCCGGCACCGCCGCGTCCGGACCCGGCCGCGGCGTCCGGCACCCACTACGCCATTCCGCCGACCTCCCTGCTGATCGAAGGCGATCCGCCGGTGTCGGGCAGCCGCGCCAACGACGACATGATCGACCGCATCACCGGCGTCCTCGAACAGTTCAAGATCGACGCGATGGTCACCGGCTACACCCGCGGCCCGACCGTCACCCGCTACGAGGTCGAGCTCGGACCCGGAGTCAAGGTTGAGAAGATCACGGCGCTGCAGCGCAACATCGCCTACGCCGTGGCCACCGACAACGTGCGGCTGCTGGCCCCGATCCCCGGCAAGTCGGCCGTCGGCATCGAGGTGCCCAACTCCGACCGCGAAATGGTGCGGCTGGCCGACGTCCTCGAGGCACCCTCGACGCTCAAGGACAAGCACCCCCTGGTCATCGGCCTGGGTAAGGACATCGAAGGCGATTTCGTGTCCGCCAACCTCGCCAAGATGCCGCATCTGCTGGTCGCCGGCTCCACCGGATCGGGTAAGTCGAGCTTCGTCAACTCGATGCTGGTGTCGTTGCTCACCCGCGCCACACCCGACGAGGTGCGGATGATCCTGATCGACCCCAAGATGGTGGAACTCACTCCGTACGAGGGTATCCCGCACCTGATCACCCCGATCATCACCGAACCCAAGAAGGCAGCCGCCGCGCTGGCCTGGCTGGTGGAGGAGATGGAACAGCGCTATCAGGACATGAAGTCCTCGCGCGTGCGGCATATCGACGACTTCAACCGCAAGGTGCGGTCCGGTGAGATCACCGCACCCCTGGGATCCGAGCGCGAGTACAGGCCGTACCCGTACATCCTGGCCATCGTCGACGAACTCGCCGACCTGATGATGACCGCGCCCCGCGACGTCGAGGACGCGATCGTGCGGATCACCCAGAAGGCACGTGCGGCGGGTATCCATCTCGTCCTGGCCACCCAGCGTCCGTCCGTCGACGTGGTCACCGGCCTGATCAAGACGAACGTCCCGTCGCGGCTGGCGTTCGCCACGTCCTCGCTCACCGACTCGAGAGTCATCCTTGATCAGCCGGGTGCGGAGAAGCTGATCGGCATGGGCGACGGTCTGTTCCTGCCGATGGGCGCGGGCCGCCCGATCCGCATGCAGGGCGCCTTCGTCGCCGACGAGGAGATCGCGGCGGTCGTCGACTACAGCCGCGAACAGGCGCAGCCCGAGTTCGTCGACGGCGTCACCACCGCCAAGGCCGGAGACAAGAAGGACATCGACGCCGACATCGGCAACGACCTCGACGATCTGTTGCAGGCCATCGAACTGGTGGTGTCCAGCCAGTTCGGTTCGACATCGATGCTGCAGCGCAAACTTCGCGTCGGATTCGCCAAGGCGGGACGATTGATGGACCTGATGGAGACCCGTGGCGTCGTGGGCCCCAGCGAAGGCTCCAAGGCCCGCGAGGTCCTGGTGAAACCCGAGGACCTGGCCGGTGTCATCGCCTCCATCACCGGCGGCGACGCGCAGGCATCCGGTCTCGACGCCTGACAACCGCCGCACGCCTGACAACCGCCGCACGCCTGACGCCCGCCCGGGCGGCTGACACAGGTCAGTCGTCGGGGCTCAGGTGCGCCAGCATCCTGGTGTTACCGAGTGTGTTGGGTTTGACGTAGCTCAGGTCCAGGAACTCGGCGACACCGGTGTCGTAGGAGCGGCACATCTCCTCGAATACCTCCTTGGTCACCGGTGTGCCCTCGATCTCGGCGAATCCGTGCCTGCCGAAGAACTCGGTTTCGAAGGTGAGCACGAACACCCGGCTGAGCTCGAGCTCGCGGGCCACCGTCATCAGCCTGGCCACGATCCGGTGCCCGATGCCCAGTCCGCTGCGTGTGCGATCCACCGCCACCGTGCGCACCTCGCCGAGATCGGACCACAGGACGTGCAGCGCACCGCAACCCACCACCTCGCCGTCGAGGTCGCCGACCCAGAACTCCTGAACCGCCTCGTACAGGGTCACCAGGTTCTTCTCCAGCAGAATGCGCCCGGCGTACTGGTCGATGAGCTCCTTGATACGGGGTACATCTGATGTCCGGGCGCGGCGCACTACGAGACGATCACGATCGCCGGCGGATGAAGACCGGGCCTCGGGGACGGCATCGGCTGAGGGCATGGGCAATAATGTACGTCCCGCGCGGTGCTCCGGCGTGTCGAGCAGGTCGATTGGCCGATTCCCGGCGCGTGTGACCTGGTGCTCAGTCCTGGCGGGTGGCGCGGATAGGCTGTCTGGTGTGCAAGTCAGCTTTCATCGTCCCACGCGTGGACCCGCCATGGCCGGTGCGTCATGACCGACCGGGTGCGCCGTGCCCTCGACGAGGAAGCCCCGGACACCGTGGATGACCCGATCGGCGTGGCCGCCGGAGCAGGAGATGACCGGTCCGCGGGTGACCGCTTTCGGGATGACCTTGCCGGAGGTGACCGTGCGGGGGAGGGACCGCACGAGGTGCCGCTGCTCAACATCGCCAACGTTCTCACGGTCTTCCGGATCCTGCTGGTACCGGTGTTCGTGGCCGCCCTGTTCGTCGACGACGGGGACAGCACGGCGTGGCGGATCGTGGCCACGGTGATCTTCGCGATCGCCGCGCTCACCGACCGCTACGACGGACGACTGGCCCGCGAGCGGGGACTGATCACCGAGTTCGGAAAACTCGCCGACCCGATCGCCGACAAGGCGCTGATCGGCACCGCCCTCGTCGGTCTGTCGGTACTCGGCGAGGTGTCCTGGTGGATCACCGGCATCATCCTGGTGCGTGAGCTGGGCGTGACGGCGTTGCGGTTCTGGGTGTTGCGGCACGGCGTGATCCCGGCCAGCCGCGGCGGCAAGCTGAAGACGCTGCTGCAGTCGCTGGCGATCGGTTTCTACCTGCTCCCGCTGGACGGCGCCTGGCATCTGATCGCCGTGGTGCTGATGTGGGCGGCGGTCGTGGTCACCGTGGTGACCGCCGCCGACTACATCTGGCAGGCTGTCGCGCTGCGGGCCAAAGGTCGTGCGGCCCGAAGCCGGTGAGTTCGGCAGGTGCGAGCGGCCAGGGCCTTGCGATCTTCCGTGGGTGTGCTTGGTAGCGTGGTGTCGAGCGCCACGTGAGATGAGTCACTGTCGACTTTCCGTCGGGTGTGCAGGGCAACGGCGCCGATAGTGGACTACTGTCGGCGGAACGGACGAGAGTCCCCGAGTCGATTCCCGTTCGACACGCCGGTGTGGGAACCGATCGGGCTGTGTGATCGTTGTGAAGTTCGATCATCGTTGTGAAGTTCGGTCGGCGCACAAGGAAGGTGACGACCCGAAGGAGGGAGTGTCTATGGCGGTACTGCTGCGCGAGGCGCTGGGCGAGAGTTTGCGCCGGGTGCGTACGGACCAGGGCCGGACGCTGCGTGAGGTATCCACCGACGCGCGGGTGAGCCTCGGCTACCTCTCCGAGGTCGAACGTGGACAGAAGGAGGCCTCGAGTGAGCTGCTCGCCGCGATCTGCGACGCACTCGAGGTAGAACTCGCCGACATCCTGCTCGACGCCGGACAGACGCTGCGCCCGACCGATCACGACGACGCGCTGTCGGCCACCAAGGTCGTCATCCCGGCACCGGCGGGACGGCCGGGCGCCGAGCTCGCCGCCGCCTGATACCCGCGTACCCCGGTTCGTGGCGCCCCGATCGGTGGTGTGTCATCCGAACGACAGTGGCCGATGTCGGCCACAGGAGTCGGCCGGCAACGGCTAGATTGGTCCCGACACACTTTTTCCCGACACACTCTCCCAACGGTGAATGGAGTTGACGCAAGCATGGCGAACCCGTTCGTGAAGTTCTGGCGCTACCTGATGGCTCTTGGCAATTCGAAGATCGATGAGCATGCCGATCCCAAGGTCCAGATCCAGCAGGCGATCGAGGATGCGCAACGCCAGCACCAGGCGCTGTCCCAGCAGGCCGCCAACGTGATCGGCAATCAGCGCCAGCTGGAGATGAAGCTCAACCGGCAGCTCGAAGAGATCGAGAAGCTGCAGGCCAACACCCGCCAGGCGCTGACGCTGGCCGATCAGGCCGCGGCCGCGGGCGACGTGCAGAAGTCGCAGGAGTACACCAACGCCGCCGAGGCCTTCGCCGCGCAGCTGGTCACCGCTGAACAGAGCGTCGAGGACCTCAAGGTGCTGCACGATCAGTCACTGCAGGCCGCGGCACAGGCCAAGCAGGCCGTCGAGCGCAACGCGATGATGCTGCAGCAGAAGCTCGCCGAGCGGTCCAAGCTGCTCAGTCAGCTCGAGCAGGCCAAGATGCAGGAGCAGGTGTCCGCCTCGCTCAACCAGATGAGCGAGCTTGCCGTTCCCGGCAACACGCCCAACCTGGATCAGGTCCGCGACAAGATCGAACGCCGCTACGCCAACGCACTAGGTTCGGCTGAACTGGCCAAGAACTCGGTGCAGGGCCGGATGGCCGAGGTCGAGCAGGCCGGTATCCAGATGGCCGGACACTCCAGGCTCGAACAGATCAGGGCCAGCATGCGCGGTGAGGCACTGCCATCGGCCGGGGCGCCCGCGGCGGCCCCCGATCTGGCCAAGCCCGGCACCGTTCCCGGCCAGGTCCTTCCGCCCCAGAGCAACACCTAGAGCACGGCGAAGTGCCTCGTGTCGGCATAGTCGCCGGACCGGACGCCGGGCATGCGTTCCCGGCATTTGCCCTGGCCGAGTTGTTTGCCGGCGCGGGATACGGCGTCGTCGTCTATACCGGAAAGCGCTGGCTGAAACAGGCCGCGCGCAGCGGAATCCCCGCCCTCGAGCTGCCCGGCCTGACCGCGCTGGCCGATGACGACGACGGTGACGCCGGAGACAAGCTCAGCGGCCGCGCAGCCCGCATCGCTCGCGCGCTCGAACCGTCCCTGATCAGCGAGGGGGTGGACCTGGTCACCTCCGACGTCATCACCCTCGGCGGCGGCTGGGCCGCCGAACTGGCCGGTGTGCCCTGGGTGGAGTGTTCGCCGCATCCGCTGTACGACGCGTCGCGCGGCCTGCCCCCGGTCGGTTCGGGACTCGCGGTGGGAACGGGACCGCGTGGGCGGCTGCGGGATTCGCTGATGCGAGCCGCCACCGGCCGGTCGATCCGGCTCGGCGAACGTCAACGTGCCGCGGCGCGCACCGCGATCGGGCTCCCGCCCGGGCCCTGCCCGGCCGCCCGCCTGGTGGCGACACTTCCCGCGCTGGAGGTCCGCCGCCCCGACTGGCCCGCGCGCACCCACATCGTGCGGCCACTGCTGTGGGAACCCACGAACGACGTGTTCGACATCCCGCCCGGCGACGGTCCGCTGATCATGGTCGCGCCGTCGACCGCCGCCACCGGTGCCGACGACATGGTGAGCACGGTGCTCGGCGGACTGGGCGCGCTGCGGCGCGACATCAGGGTCGT
This sequence comes from Gordonia pseudamarae, assembly GCF_025273675.1. NCBI lineage: Bacteria > Bacillati > Actinomycetota > Actinomycetes > Mycobacteriales > Gordoniaceae > Gordonia > Gordonia pseudamarae. Next base: position 2,176,718 of record NZ_CP045809.1, read on the forward strand.
CGTATCCGGACTCGACCTCGATGACGCGACGATCGCCGCGATCTGCACCCGGGCCGGACTGCCGACCGGGTCGGTGGTGACCGGCCTCGCCCGCCAGGACCGGCTGCTGGCCTCCGGCGAGGTCGCCACGGTCATCTGCGGCTCCGGCCACGGCATCCTGGCCAAGAGCCTGTCCCACGGTGTGCCCGTGGTCACCATCCCCGGCGGCGGCGACCAGTGGGAACTCGCCAACAGGGTCAGCCGGCTCGGGGCCGGTACTCTGGTCCGGCCGGTCACCGAACCGGCCGTGACCGCCGCCGTACGCACGGTCCTCGACGACCGGGCCCACACCGCCGCGGCCGCACGGATCGCCGCCTCGGCCACCGGCCTCGTCACCCCGGTTCAGGTTGTCGACCGGATCCTGCGTCGTGGAGCCGATACCGCGCGGATGGGCTCGACGCCGTGCGAATGACCGAGTTCACCGAACTGATGCACACGCGATTCGGTGTGCAGACCGCCGATTCGATCCTCACCGACCACGTCCTGACGGTGTTCGGCGGACGGACCGGGGCCCAGGCCATCGAGGACGGTCACGACCCGCGCAGCGTGTGGGTGGCGATCTGCCGCGACTTCGACGTACCCCGCGAACACTGGTAGCAGCCGGCTCCTGTCGGCTCACAGGCGTCTCTCGCCGCGGTCCCGGTGCCCGTGCCACGTCGGTTCCCGTGCCTGGGGAAACTTCGCTTGTCAGTGGATTGGGTGCGTGTCAGACTTGCCAATAGAACATTCGTTCGTTCATCCTTATGTTCGAAACATTCGTATGTTCGACAGAGCAACGGGACACCCGGTACGCCGGAACGCGTGTTTGTCAGACCCGCCGGATAGTGTGCGGGGCGATGGCAACCACAGCTTCGGGCAAATCCCGGTCAACACGGCAGACACCCAAACGCGGCAGTACGAAAGCGCCGACCAGAGGAGACACAATGGCACCGACTCAGGATCGTGAGAAGGCTCTCGATCTCGCGCTCGCGCAGATCGACAAGAACTTCGGCAAGGGTTCGGTCATGCGGCTCGGGCAGGAGGCCCGCCAGCCCATCGAGGTCATCCCCACCGGCTCGATCGCGCTGGACGTCGCGCTGGGTATCGGCGGGTTGCCGCGCGGCCGCGTCGTGGAGATCTACGGTCCGGAATCGTCGGGTAAGACCACGGTGGCACTGCATGCGGTGGCCAACGCGCAGGCCCAGGGCGGTATCGCCGCGTTCATCGATGCCGAGCACGCGCTCGACCCCGACTACGCCGCCAAGTTGGGCGTCGACACCGACGCGCTGCTCGTGTCGCAGCCCGATACCGGCGAGCAGGCGCTGGAGATCGCCGATATGCTGATCCGTTCGGGTGCGCTCGACATCCTGGTCATCGACTCCGTTGCCGCGCTGGTTCCCAAGGCCGAGATCGAGGGCGAGATGGGCGACAGCCACGTCGGTCTGCAGGCGCGACTGATGAGCCAGGCGCTGCGGAAGATGACCTCGGCGCTCAACCAGTCCAAGACCACCGCCATCTTCATCAACCAGCTCCGCGAGAAGATCGGCGTGATGTTCGGTTCCCCCGAAACCACCACCGGCGGTAAGGCATTGAAGTTCTACTCGTCGGTGCGTCTGGACGTGCGCCGCATTGAAACCCTCAAGGACGGCACCGACGCCGTCGGCAACCGCACCCGCGTGAAGGTGGTCAAGAACAAGGTTGCGCCGCCGTTCAAGCAGGCCGAGTTCGACATCCTCTACGGACACGGCATCAGCAAGGAGGGCTCCCTGATCGACCTCGGTGTGGCCGAAGGGTTCATCCGCAAGTCCGGGTCCTGGTACACCTACGAAGGCGATCAGCTCGGGCAGGGCAAGGAGAACGCCCGCAATTACCTCAAAGAGAACCCCGAGACGGCCGACGAGGTCGAGAAGAAGATCAAGGAGAAGCTGGGCATCGGTGCCGTCCTCGACGAGGACGACGTGGCTCCCGCCCCGGTCGAATTCTGACCGTGCGCCGCGATCCGGCGACGACCGCCGATGCCGAGACCGGGCGCACGGTCTCGGCATGGGATGTGGCGCTCCGGCTCCTCGGCGTCCGGGCGCGCAGCCGCCACGAAATGCGCGAACGGCTCCTGCGCCGGGGTTTCGATGACGACGTGGTCAATGACGTGATGGCCAGGCTCGATCGGGCCGGCCTGCTCGACGACACCGATTTCGCCTCCGAATGGGTACGGTCGCGGCACTCGCACAGTGGCCGGGGCCGGATCGCGCTCAAACAGGAGTTGCGGTCCAAAGGGATCGACACCGAGGTCATAGACGAGGCGCTCGCCGGCATCGATCCGGATGCCGAACGGGCCAATGCCGTAACGATCGCCAACAAAAAGCTGGCCACGATGGACGTCGATCTCACCGACCGCGCCGACCGCGACAAGGCGTTCCGTCGCCTCGCCGGGATGCTGTCGCGTCGCGGCTACGACCAGTCCACGGTCATCGAGGTGGTGGGCGAGGTCCTGCGAACCGCGACATAGACCGGACGTATTCCCGACATGAACCGGTCCGGGGTCCGGTGGATATCGAACCCCACCGGACCCCGGACCTGTTCTCATACAGAGATCACTTGGTGCCGAACGTCGGCAGGTTCTCCGACGCGGCGATGTCGACGTCGTCGGGATCGGCGGTTTGCACCTTGCGGCGACCGGTGCGCAGCCGCTTCTCGAGGTACGTCGCCAGCGACGACAGTCCGAAGTTGATCAGGATCATGATGATCGCGATGACGATCAGCGCCGGGATGTAGTTACCGTAGCGGGCCGAGGAGAGCAGGCCGCTGCGGATCACCTCCGAGTAGCCGATGATGTAGCCCAGCGCGCTGTCCTTGAGCGCGATGACCATCTGCGACACGAGAGCCGGAAGCATCGCGGTCACCGCCTGCGGCAGCAGGATGATGCTCATCATCTGTCCCTTGCGCAGACCCAGCGCCTTCGACGCCTCGGTCTGACCCTTGGGCAGCGAGTTGATGCCGGAGCGGATGATCTCCGCGATCACCGACCCGTTGTACAGGGTCAGGCCGATCACCACCGCGGTGAACGCCAGCTGTGAGGACGGCACCACACCGTACTTGGCGAGCAGGAACCAGGTGAACACCATCAGGATCAGCACCGGGATGGCGCGGAACACCTCGATCAGGGTGCCGGCGACGGCCCGCACCCAGAGGTGATCGGAGAGCCGCCCGATACCGAGCACCGCACCCAGGGCCATCGCCAGCACGATCGAGACGGCGGCCGCGGCCACGGTGCGCCACAGGCCGGGCAGGATGTAGCCCTTCCAGGTGCTCCAGTAGGTGAACGGTTCCCATTTCTCGCCGACGAACTGGTCGTTGTCAGCGAGTGTGATGATCACCCAGACGGCGATCGCGGCGATGATCGCCAGGAACACGACCGCGGTGATCCGGTTGCGGGCCTGTGCCTTGGGGCCGGGGGCGTCGTACAGAACTGTCGCGCCGGCCGGTTTGTGCTCACTCATCGCTTCACCCCGAATCGTTTGGCGAGATATCCGAAGATCGCACCCTCGGACAGGGTGATGATCATGAAACCGACGGCGATGATGCCGAAGATGATGAACAACTGATCGGAGAACGTCTCAATCTCGCTCTTCATCAGCGCCGATGCCTCGGCCACACCGATCGCCGAGGCGATGGTGGTGTTTTTGGTCAGCGCGATCAGCACGCTGCCGAGGGGGCCGATGACCGCGCGGATGGCCTGCGGCAGCACGATCGAACCGAACACCTGGATGAACGGCAGGCCCAGGGACCTGGCCGCTTCGGCCTGACCGATCGGCACCGTGTTGAAGCCCGAACGCAGCGTCTCGCACACGAACGTCGCCGTGTACACGACGAAGCCGACCACCGACAGCCAGAACATGTTGGTGGAGTTGGTCGAGGCGAACTGCACACCGAGGTTGTAGCTCAGGCCCATTGCGCAGAACAGGATGATCAGCGTCAGCGGGGTGTTGCGGACGATGTTGACGTAGATGGTGGCGAAGCCGCGCATCACCGGAACCGGCGACACCTTCATGCCGGCCAGGATCGTTCCCCAGATCAACGCGCCGATGGCGGAGAAGAACGTCAGTTTGATGGTCATCCAGAATGCGGGCCACAGCTCGGGCCCCATACTGTCCCAGAGTTCACTCATTGTCGTTCACCTCACTCACTTCAGGTCCGTAGGGCAGGGGGTGGATGTCGAGTCGAGGAACGACAGATCGCCCACGGTCGGCTCGAACTGGTACTGGGAGTCGGGGGTCGCCGCACGCGCGGACACCTGATCGACGAACTCGTCACCGAGGTTCTTGCGGATGACCCTCATCCATTCCGAGGTGCCGTCGGCGCCGGGTTCGAGCATCGCCTCGATCGCCTCGTTGAGCATGGCGACCGCTTCACCGTCGTCCTTGCCCACGCCGATGCCGTAGCGCTCGGTGGAGAACGGCGAACCCGCGGACTTGAGCGCTTCCTTGACGCAGGCATCCTGCGGGTAGGTCATCTCGACCAGCTTGAACTCTCCCGACCAGAAGTTGGAGTAGCCGGCCAGAATCGATTCGTCGGTGGTGAGTGCGTCGACCTTGCCACGTCGCAGACCCTCGACACACGCCGAATACGAATCGAACTCCTGTAACTGGACCGACGGAAGCTGGGCCTTGACGTTCTGCGCCGACGTCGAGCCGGTCACCGAGCAGAGTTTCTTGTCTTTCTGCAGGTCGGTGAGTGTGGTGATCGAGTCGTCGTCCCGGCGGACCAGCAGCCCCTGGTAGGTCACCAGGTAGGGGCCGGCGAACGAGACCTTCTTGGAGCGGGCCGCGTTGATCGAGTAGGTGGCGGCGATGGTGTCGACCTCGCCGTTCTCCAGCATCGCCTCACGACGTGCCGACGGTGTCTCGCGCCACTTGACTTTCGGATGATCGACCCCGAGGGTGTCGGCGATGTGGTTGACCACATAGCGCGAGACGTCGGCATCGAATCCGTCGACGCCGCCGTTGTCGGGGTTGTAGATTCCGAGGCCGGGCTGGTCGAACTTGGTGCCCAGCACCACCGTGCCCTTGCGGATCGAGTCGATGAGGCTGCGTGGTTCGGTGCTGCCGCAACCGGCGAGCAGTGCGCTCACGGTGCCGATGACGGCGATCAGGATGGTGATGGAACCTGTACGCCGTCGCATCAGTGCCCCAGGATCTTGCTCAGGAAGTCCTTGGCGCGGTCGGACTTGGGTGCGGTGAAGAAGCTCTCGGGGTCGGTGTCCTCGACGACGGCACCGTCGGCCATGAAGATGATGCGGTCGGCGGCCTTACGGGCGAAGCCCATCTCATGGGTCACCACCAGCATCGTCATGCCTTCTTTGGCCAGCGCGACCATGACGTCGAGGACCTCGTTGACCATTTCGGGGTCGAGTGCCGAGGTGGGCTCGTCGAACAGCATGATCTTCGGCTCCATCGCCAGCGAACGGGCGATGGCCACACGCTGCTGCTGACCGCCCGAGAGCTGCGCGGGATATTTGTCCTTCTGGCTGGCGATGCCGACCCGCTCGAGCAGTTCGAGGGCGCGCGTGGTGGCGTCGGCCTTGCTCTTCTTGCGGACCTTGACCGGCGCGAGCGTGACGTTGTCGAGAATTGTCTTGTGCGCGAACAGGTTGAACGACTGGAACACCATGCCGACGTCGGCGCGCAGGGCGGCCAGATCCTTGCCCTCGGACGGCAGCAGGGTGCCCTCGATGCGGATCTCGCCGCTGTCGATGGGTTCGAGCCGGTTGATGGTGCGACACAACGTCGACTTGCCTGATCCGGACGGACCCAGGACCACCACGACCTGCCCGCGCGGCACCTCGAGGTTGATGTCCTTGAGAACGTGCAGCGGCCCGTAGTGCTTGTCGACCGACTTGATGGAGATCATCGACGGACCACCGGGTGAACTCCCCGACGACGGTGACGACGAAATATCCTTTGACGGTGCATTCGGCGAATCTGTCATGGACAAAACCCTAGTGTGCCCCGGGGCACAGAGCGCGGTGAAACGGCTAGGATCTTCGCGGTGTTCAGGAGATGCCGGGACGATGTCTGCGGGCGATTTGCGTCGGGTGAGTACTCTGGACGGGTGAGTATCGAGTTGTCCGAGCGTGCGCCGGGAGCTGTGGAAACCGCGATCGGGCAACCCGCGCCCGGTTCGGCGGGGTTGTTGAGTTATCAGGTCCGTACCTACGGCTGCCAGATGAATGTGCACGATTCCGAGAGGATCTCCGGGCTCCTGGAGGGAGCCGGCTACGTTCGCGCCGAAGACGGCGACGAGGCCGATCTCGTCGTCTTCAACACCTGTGCCATCCGTGAGAACGCCGACAACAAACTGTACGGCAACCTGTCGCATCTGGCGCCGGTGAAATCGCGCAAACCCGGTATGCAGATCGCTGTCGGCGGTTGCCTGGCCCAGAAGGACAAGGACACGGTGCTCCGGAAGGCGCCGTGGGTTGACGTCGTCTTCGGCACCCACAACATCGGGTCGCTGCCCGCACTGCTCGATCGCGCCCGCCACAATGAGGCGGCGCAGGTGGAGATCCTCGACTCGCTCGAGCGATTCCCGTCGACGCTGCCGGCCAAACGTGACTCGGCCTACTCCGGGTGGGTGTCGGTGTCGGTGGGCTGCAACAACACCTGCACGTTCTGCATCGTGCCGTCGCTGCGCGGCAAAGAGGTCGACCGGCGCCCGGGTGATGTCCTGGCCGAGGTGCAGGCGCTCGTCGATCAGGGTGTGTTGGAGGTGACGTTGCTCGGGCAGAACGTGAACGCCTACGGCATGTCCTTCGCCGATCCCGAACAGCCGCGCAACCGGGGCGCGTTCGCCGAGTTGTTGCGGGCGTGCGGCGACATCGACGGCCTGGAGCGGGTCCGGTTCACCTCGCCGCATCCGGCCGAGTTCACCGATGATGTGATCGAGGCGATGGCCGAGACCCCCAACGTGTGCCCGCAACTGCACATGCCGTTGCAGTCCGGGTCCGACCGGATCCTCAAGGCGATGCGGCGCAGTTACCGTCAGCGCAAGTTCCTCGGCATCCTCGACAAGGTGCGTGCGGCGATGCCGCACGCGGCCATCACCACCGACATCATCGTCGGGTTCCCCGGCGAGACCGAGGAAGACTTCCAGGCCACCCTCGATGTGGTGGAGCAGGCCCGCTTCTCCAGCGCGTTCACCTTCCAGTATTCGCCGCGACCGGGAACCCCGGCGGCGACGATGGCCGACCAGGTACCGCCCGAGGTGGTGTCCGAGCGCTACCGGCGCCTGATCGCCCTGCAGGAACGCATCTGCCTGGACGAGAACCAGCGACTTGTCGGGACCGCCGCCGAACTGCTCGTGGTAGCCGATGAGGGTCGTAAATCCGCTGCCACACAGCGTAAAACGGGTCGTGCCAGGGATGGTCGCCTGGTGCACTTCGCGGCCGGCGAGCATGCGGCGGCGATCCGTCCGGGCGATGTGGTCACCACCACGATCACCGGTGCCGCACCGCACCATCTGATCGCCGACGGCGGGGTCATCGGTCACCGGACCACCCGCGCGGGCGACGCGCACGAGAAAGCCATCACCCCCGTCACCGCGCCCATCGGTGTGGGTCTGGGGATGCCGTCGATCGGCCCGAAGGCCGCCGAACCGGCCGCCGTCGGTTGCTCGAGCGGCTGCGGGTCCTAACGAGGAGAGCACACAGTGAACGAGCACATCGGACCGGCCCAGAGTCCCGCGGGCGGTAAGTTCGCCGCCTACGAGGACGAACTGCGGGCCGCTGAGAAGAAGGTTTCCGGCGAGATCGACCCCGGCGCGCGGGCGTTGGTGGTGGCCGTCGGCGTGATGTTGGCGATGGTGTCGCTGGTGCTGCCGCACACCGGGGACGCGAGCGGTATCGATGTTCTGGTCTCCGCGCCCGCCGCCGACGCCGCACGTCTGAACGTTACCTCGCGGATCTTCGTCTACCTGCTCGTGATCTTCGCGGTAGGTGCCTCCGCGCTGGCATTGCTGTCGCGCCGCTGGGTGATCGCCTGGGTGGCACTGTGCGGCACCGCCGTGACCTGCGTCGCGGGGATGCTCGCGTGGTGGTCGCGGCACACCCCCGGCGTCGGGGGAGTCGAACCGCCGTCGGGTGTCGGGATCGGGTTGATGCTGGGCGAGCTGGCGGCCGTGCTGCTGGCCTTCCACTGGGCGCGGATCGTATGGGCACGCAGCACCTACCACATGGCGCTGGAGGAGGAACGTCGGCGCGAGGCCGCTGAACGCGACGAGTTGGCACGCGTCCTGCAGGGTCGCCCGCAACACCGCGGCTCCGGCGGCGACGCGGACCTGTAGCAGCATCTGGACCAGAAAAACGTGGATGCCACCGGCGAATGGCGGTGGCATCCACGTTTTCTGTTGCGCTGGGTCAGCGATCGGAGATGGCGCTGCGCGCGGCCTGCGCCCATTCACGCCACTGCGCGGCCTGGTCCCGCAATGCGGCGGCGTCGCGGTCCTTGCCTCGCTGGGCGGCCTTGGCGGCCTGTTCCTCCAACTGCGCGGCGCGGTCGGCGAACTGAGCCGCACGGGCCTCGGCCTCGGGGTCGGTGCGCTGCCACTGGGCGTCCTCGGCGTCACGGATGCGCTTCTCCAGCGCGCGGGCCCGGTTCTCCAGACTGTGCATCTGTTCGCGCGGAACCTTGCCGATCTCGTCCCACCTGTCGCGGAAGGCACGGAACTCGCGTCGTGCCGCGTCGAGGTCGGTATCGGGTACGACCACCTTCTCCGCCTCGGCCAGCAGGGCGAGCTTGGCCGTCGCGTTGGCCGCGAACTCGTTGTCACGTTCGGAGACCACCGCGTTGCGGGCGGCGAAGAACACGTCCTGGGCAGCTTTGAAACGCTGCCAGAGGGCATCGTCGGTGTCACGCGGCGCGCGTCCTGCCGCCTTCCACTCGGCGAGCAGGTCACGGAACCTGCCGGCAGTGGGACCCCAGTCGGTGGACGAGGACAGTTCCTCGGCCTTGGCGATGATCTCTTCCTTGCGGTGCTTGGCGCCGACCCGTTCGCGGTCGAGTTCGGCGAAGTGCGCGCCGCGGCGGCGGTTGAAGGCGTCACGTGCCTTGGCGTACCGCTTCCACAGCTGGTCGTCGGTCTTGCGGTCGACGCCCTTGATGGCCTTCCACTCGTCGAGGATGGCGCGCAGCCGATCGCCCGCAGCCTTCCACTGGGTGGCCTCGGCGCCGATCTGCTCGGCCTCGGCCGCGAGCTCCTCCTTGCGGGTGATCGCGGCAGCCCGTGCCTCCTCGCGCGCCGAACGTTGCGCCGAGGCGGCGTCGTCGGCGCTGTTCACGATCGCGGTCAGGCGGCGTTCGAGTGCCGCCACATCGCCGAGCACCGTCGCCGTCGGCAGTTCGTCGAGCAGATGCTGGGCGCTCTGGTGCGCTTTGCGCGGATCTCCCGACCCGGCGGCCAGACGTTCTTCCAGGATCTCGACCTCGGTGGCCAGGTCGTCGAAGCGACGGGCGAAGTGCGCGTACCCCTCCTCGACGGAGCCGGCCTGCCACGACCCGATCGACCGTTCACCGTCGGCGGTCTTGAGCCACACCTCGCCGTCGGCGTCGATGCGCCCGAACTCATGGGGGTCGCCGTGCGGCACCGGAGCCGGGATCGGGGGGATCGCGGCCGACGGGCGCGGCCCCGGCCGGGGTCCCGGGCGCGGTCCGGGCCGGGGCGCAGGAGCCGGGCGTGGAGTACCCGGGTCGTTCGCGGTGGGATCGGTCGGATTGGTCATGTACTCAGGCCCCTGCACTCGTTTGTGCCGCGCGTCGCGGCTGCCATCATCGCTGACATCGGCGACCACAGTGACATGGAAAGCCGCACATCTCCACCATTCAAACAGTTCACAGGTTCCGGTGTCGCGTCCTCCTGGGTTTTCCCGCGATATTCGCACAACCGGGGATGGATCGGCCGGGCCCACGATCGGTGGCGGCGGCGGTGTCCGATAGCGTTGCCCATTGTGTTGGCCAGCGTCGTTTTTGTCCCGAGCGCGCCCTTGCTGGTGCCGCAACTGGCCGGCCCCCGGGCGACCGAGGCGGTGGCGGTGCGGGAGGCGGTACGAGCGGCGGGCACCGCGCTGGCCGAACTCGCCCCGCGCTGGGTGGCCGTCGGCGCCGGTGACGTCACAGGTGGTGCGGTCACGGGTGGTGCGGCGGCGACCGGGTCATTCGCCCGCTACGGCGTCGATGTGGCCGTGTCCTTGCGCGCGCCGGGATTCGCCGGCGCCCCGGTGCTCACCGGCGGCGGGCCGGATGCGGCCGGAACCGCGCGGCTGCCGCTGTCGATGCTGATCGCCGCCTGGCTTCGTGAGGCCGGCGGCGCCGACAGCGTGGAGCCGCTGATCATCGATCCCGGTGCACCGGTGCAGGAGTGCCTGCGGACCGGACGGATGCTCGCCGCCGCGGTGGCCGCCGCGGACACGCCCATCGGCGTGCTGGTGGTGGGGGACGGATCCACCCAGCTCAGCCCGTCGGCACCGGGCGGGGGTCTGGTTCCCGAGTCGGTGGCGCTCAACGACAACCTCGTGGCCGCGATCGCGTCCGGTGACCGCGATGTGCTGGCCGGAATCTCGCCGCAGGACTGCGACCGTGCCGGAGTCGGGGGCCGGGCCGCCTGGCAGGTCGCCGCGGCGCTGTGCGACGGGGTGCGGGTGTCGGTGCAGCCGTACTACGAGGGTTGCCCCTTCGGGGTCGGATACGTCGTGGCGTCCTGGACACCGGTCGTGCCCCGGACGCCCGTCGTCACCCAGATGCCCGCGTCCCGGTCATGAGCGACCGGTCACCGGATCGTCCGGTGCCGGTGGCGATCGTCGGCCCCACCGCGAGCGGAAAGTCGGCGCTGGGCCTGGACATCGCCGAACGGGTCGGCGGGGAGATCGTCAACGTCGACGCGATGGCGCAGTACCGGGGTATGGACATCGGCACCGCCAAACCGCCGCTGCACGAGCGCCGCGGCATCGTCCACCATCAGCTCGATGTCCTCGACGTCACCGAAACCGCCACCGTGGCCCGCTATCAGGCGGCGGCACGCGCCGACATCGAACGGCTGCTCGGGGCGGGTATCACCCCGGTGATCGTGGGTGGCTCGATGCTGTACGTGCAGGCACTGCTCGACGACTGGTCGTTCCCGGCCACCGACCGCGCGGTCCGGGCCCGCTACGAGCAGCAACTGGCCCAGGTCGGTGTCGCGGCCATGCACCGGCAACTCGCCGAGGTCGACCCGCAGGCGGCGGCCACCATCCTCGACACCGACGGCCGGCGCATCGTGCGCGCGCTGGAGGTGGTGGAACTGACCGGCGAGCCGTTCGCCGCGTCGGCCCCCACGATCGGTGAACCACGCTGGGGCACCACAATTCTCGCGGTCGACCGGGACACCGCGGCCCTCGACGACCGGATAGCGCGGCGCACCGACCGGATGTTCGCCGACGGGCTGGTCGCCGAGGTCGAGGGACTGTGTGAGGTCGGGTTGCGCGAGGGGGTGACCGCGCGCCGGGCGATCGGCTACGCCCAGGTGCTCGAGTTCCTCGACGGCGGTATCGACCTGGCCCGGGCACGTGAGCTGACGTTCATCGGCACCCGGCGCTATGTGCGCCGGCAACGTTCGTGGTTCCGCCGCGACCACCGCATCACCTGGCTCGACGGCGCCGCCCCGGACCTGCTGTCGAGCGCGATGGGTGCGCTCGACCCGACCTGAATGGCCAGGACTGTTCGACCCCGACCGAGATGACGCCATCCCCGCGCCCGGCAACCAATTCGGGATACATTGAGACCCGGCGGACAGCGCTGCGGCGCCCTGCGGATCTCGCGCGGGGGGTCGTGCGGGGGATCGTGCGGAGTGGAGATGGGGGAGAACATGTCCGGCACGGATCTGGCCTGTCCGCAGAGCTGCGCTCCCGGCAACGTTTCGCCCCGGGAAGCCGAGCTCACCGCCCGGCTCGATCATTTCAACATCGTCGCCGGTCAGGACGCGGGTGTCGACGGTGACCGCATGTGGATCGCGATGCAGTACGTCGCCGGATCGGATGCCGCCGTGCTGATCAGGAACACGGACCTGGCCGTCGACATCGTCGAGCAGGCCGCGGCCGGATTGGACTACGCCCACGGTCAGGGCATGCTGCACCGGGACGTCAAATCCGACACCACCGGCAGGGTCGGGCATACGACCCGATGCCCTGTTGGGGACCTGTGCGGGGAACGGTCTCCGGTGACCAGGACGGATTCGACGTGGTCGCCAGGATCTCCGACGCCTCGCCGGCAAACGCGCGGGTGGAGTATCCGCAACTGTCGTGCACGGGCACCTGGACCGGAGTGTCCCGACGCGGCGATGTCGTCACCGCGCCCGAAACCATCGACACCGGCACCTGTGTCGCCTCGCAGATCGAACTGTCCGCACAGTCCGGCGACACCCTCGCCTACCGAGCGAGCTACTACTCCGAGTCCCCAGCAGCGGACGTTCACCATTACGGCAACCCTGCGCAGGCAGTAGCTCGGCGGCAGGGTGTGCGTGGGTGGGTCGCCGCAGGAGTGTGATCGGTTCGGCCCGCATCGAATTCATCCTCTCGGGCGACATCGACGATCGCGTCGGCAGCGGTCGCGGCCGCTAGGGTCTTAGCCGTGAAGCGAATCCCGACGATTCCAACTCTGATCGCCCTACTCGCGCTCAGCGCGATCGCCACCTCGATCATCGAGGGACCCAGCGAATCGAATGCTGACACCACGAAATCGTCATTGTGGGTGAAGCCATCGGGGAAGTCGAGTTCCCGAGATGAACTCTGCCGATCGCTGGCTGTCGTCGTCGACCTGTACCGAACACGGCAGCAGGTGATGGTACCGGAGCAGAGAGAGCTGATCGGAAGTCTGGGAGAAGTGGCTTCCCGATACCCCGCTGAGGCAGTTCAGTGGGAGGGGCGTCGCCTCCAGGAAGAATCTGTCACTTTATCTGTCGACGTGGCTGCCTACTACTCGAACACGCAAAACATCCGGTCGGTATGCTTCCGATGAATCAGAACTTTGACCGGTATCCGAATGGATTCGGCTCGCAGCAGCCTATGTCGGGTAATGGTATTTCGTCGGGAAGTTCCTCATCCGGGATTGTGCGTGCGATGATCGGTGGCGGCTGCGGGCTGGGTATCGCACTTGCGGTGGGTTTTCTCGGAAGTCCGGTGACGGCGATACTTGTGGGTGTGCTCGCGCTGCTCTATGCGGTGTTGCTGGCCACGGGAATGCCTTTCCTGGCCGATGGGCTTACTACAGAGTCCCACCTGCGTATCCTCCTACGTTGCCCGCCGGGTCCTTCCGCGCCAGGTGCTCGATCGGTGGCCTCGGTGAAACCCGTCGCAGAAGCTCGTTCTCGTCGAAAGCTGAACCGCAGGTTCTGGTTTCAATTGTCGTTTGTGGGTTCTGCGGCGGTGGGCATAGCGACCGGCCTCGGGCTGGTGATCGGTGTGGAGAAGGATGTCGCCGCGACCGTCTCGCTGATTGTCATCGGTACCATCGGCCTCCCGTTACTGGCATCGGGAGCAAGTCGCGAACTGAATGGTGAGTTTCCACGATTGCGCGGCGTCATTCGTTCGATCCGGCCCCCGGTAGTTGCCAGTGCGGTGGTCAGTATTGGTGTTCCAGTGGTGGTGGGATACCTGGTTCACAATCTCATCTACCGGGCTCTTCCGAAAATGTACGAGTATGTTTCCCTAGAAATGTACGATTATGTTTTCCTAGGTGTGATGCTGGCCACATTGCTCGCGGCGTTCACAATCGCGCTGTATGCCCATTCAAAGCTGCGGTGGATGGTGCCACTCGCCGTCGAGACGTGCATCCCGTTTCGGGTATGTCTCGTCGAGACTCTTGCGCTGGCAAGGGCAGCAGGGCCGGGTGGGTTATGGTCGACGGTTAGGATATGGGCGGTTCCCGCGATCCTGATGGCATTATGGTCCACCTTCTTCGGTAACGATTTGTGGGCCGCCTTCTTCGGTGATCACTACAGCCCTATCGAGTTGTCCCACGACCTACAGATACCGATGGTCTACTTCGGGGCACTGTTCCTGCCCGTAGTAGTGGTGTCGGTCGTGTCCGCGCTGGCAACCGCCACGCTCACTGATGCACTCACGTTCCGCCGACTCACCGGTGCACCGGCAGTTCCGGTCGACGCGCTCAGCGGGGACCCTCGTGCCGCGCGCTGGCGCCTGCCTCGTGGTTCGGTGTTGGTCACGGTCGCGCTGGTGCTCTACCCGCTGGCCAATGGATGGGCGTATGCCAAGGTGACCGAAGCAGGTGGCTCGAGCGACGCAGAGGATATCGGTTCGCTGGTATTCGGATTCGTAGTTACCACAGTCGTACTGGTTCTCGCACTTGTCGCGGTGGGTATCAGCAGACAGCCGGATTCGCGTGCACCCTCAGGTCTGGTGGGCGTGCTGGTTGCCGCGTCACTTGCTGTTCAGATCGGTGGTTCGATCCTGATGGTGAGGCGCGACGCGGTGTTCGCGTCGGACGCCGGTCCGATTTCCTTCGCCACTGACTGGCTCACCGCCACTTGCCTACTCACGGCGTGGCTCGCCGGTCACCGGTCGCGGTGGCTATCGGTTGCCGTAGCACCGCTGGGGGCGTTGGGTGCCGCCGTGACTCTGCGAAAATTGAACGATGACCTGTCATATGAAGGTTTCTGGTACTCCGAACTCGTTGACCAAAACTTCGCCGCGGTAGCCCGGTCGTTCGCAGCTGTCGCGGTGATCTGCGTCGCCACGGCATGGGCTGCGTATCTCATCGACCTCATGGCGAGCCGTGACACGGGGCGGTTACGGTCAGCTGCAGCCGATGGCCCGGTGGGTCACGAGGACGATCCTGGGCTACAGACCAACCCCATCGCGCGCGGCACCGTATATGAGCATGCCGTCACCGTCGGCGCGCGCCACCCGTTCGTATCTTTCGGCGCCACCGAGGCGGGGATCGCTCAGGCCATCGCGACTCCGCCCGGCGACCAGTATTCGACGTCCCCGGCACCGACGGGTGCCGCCGGTCAGGACCCTCGTCCTCGGCCGGCCACCGGTTGGGACGTACCCGAGCACGCCGGTCAGTACTGGGAACCCACGATGGTGAGACCGCATGTGCAGACTCCGCCGTCGCTCACCGGACCGACTCGGCCGCCGCGCCGGGACGGCAATCGGACGGCGATCATCCTCGCCGCCCTCGCAATAGTCGTGGGCGTTGTCGCGATCGTCACCAGCGTGGTGTTGCTCCGGGAACGGGACTCTTCGGGCCCTGCGGATATCGCGATGACGCCCACCAGTCAGGCACCGGTGACCGGTCCGTCCACGTCGACCGACCCTACTGTCGCGGAGCCACCACCGGTCGCCGAGTTGTCGGGCACCTGGCGTGGGTCCGTCACCGGGGACCAGGATGGCTTCGATGTGGTCGCCGAGATTTCAGCGGGATCCCCGGTCCGTGCGACGGTGCGCTACCCGCAACTGGCGTGCCAGGGCACCTGGAAAGAGACCGGCCGCGGCGATGGCACGATAACCCTTCTCGAAACAATCGACCGCGGCAGCTGCGTGACATCGTACATCGTGCTCATTCCCGAATCCGCCGACACCTTGTCGTTCCGGTCGAGTTACCACTCCGACTCGCAGCAGCGCACCTTGACGATCTACGCGTTGCTGCGCCGACGCTGACTGCAATCAGATGGGTGGCACATCGATGATCGGTCGCTGTACATCGGCGCCGGGCCCGTCGAAATGCCACCATTCGCCGGTGTAGACGCGCAGCCCGCCGGTCGCCATCGCGGTGCGTAGCCGGGTCCGGGCGGCCCGCGCGGCCGGTGACACCCCGTCGGTGGCGTAGGCGGTTGCCTGCGGGGTGAACGAGTCGAAACCGGTGCCCATATCGACCAGACAGAATCGTCCACCCACGCGCCGATCCCGGGCGCAGTTCGGTCGTGGGGATGCGAGGGTGACGTCCACCGACCGGCCGCTCTCGTGGCTGCGCGAGTACGGGCCGGGCGCGGCCACCCACGCCGGATCGGACACCGTGTCGTACATCTTCTGCTGCACCGAATGCGGGCGGTAACAATCCCAGAAAACCAGCTTTTCGCCTTGGCCCGCGGCGCGTAAGGCACCGGCCGCGGCACGCAGACCTGGCCGCATCGACTCGTGGACCAGGCAGCGTGCATTCGTCGGGTACAGACCTACCCCGACGAAATTGTTCATCGACGCATAGCGCAGATCGATGATCGCGTCGGGCACCACGGTGCGTACGTCGATCAGGCCAACGGCACGGGCGGCGGCATTGACCGGGGCCGGTGTGGTCGCCGCCGGGCCGAAGGTGCGCGCCGGGCCGGCCGAACTGGGACCCGCCATCGGGGTTCCCGACGAGCAGCCGACGGCCGCCGTCACCGTCAGCGCCGTCACGATCAGTCGGGCCGCCGGTCGCAGAGCCCCCGTTGCTCGCCGCTGCCGCATGGCACTCTTCGTACCACGCAGCCGACGCGGGTGGTCGCAGCGCCACGTAAAGTCGGCGAGGTGAGCGATGCTACCGACGCGCTGCGTTTTGTGAAGGGCCACGGCACCCAGAACGACTTCGTGGTCCTCGCGGACCCGGCCGCCGAACTCGGACTCGACGCGGCGCGGGTCGCCGCGATCTGCGACCGGCAACGCGGGATCGGGGCCGACGGACTGCTGCGGGTGTCCCGCGCTGTCGCCCTCGTGGAGCGCGGCGTACTCGACGCACTGCCCGCCGGTGTCCGGCCCGACGACTGGTTCATGGACTACCGCAACGCCGACGGCTCGATCGCCGAGATGTGCGGCAACGGGGTGCGCGTGTTCGCGCACTACGTGCGCGCCACCGGCCTGGTCGACACCGACACGTTCACCGTCGGGTCGCGGGCCGGTGCGCGTCCGGTGATCATCCATTCCCACGATCAGGTGCGGGCCGACGTCACCGTCACGATGGGGCAGGCCCGGGTCGACGGCCGATCGCAGGCCACCGTGGGGGACACGACCTATCACGGCGCGGTCATCGATGTCGGCAACCCGCACCTGGCTTGTGTGGTGCCCGATCTGACGGCCGAACAGCTGGCCGGGATCGATTTCTCGGCCGGGGTCGGTCTCGACGCCGGTGTGTTTCCCCACGGCGCCAACCTCGAACTCGTCACGCCCGCCCGCCCGGGCGGCGACGGCCCCGACGGAACGACAGTCGACTTCTCGGCGCACATGCGGGTCTTCGAACGCGGTGTCGGGGAGACCCGCAGCTGCGGGACCGGGCTCGTCGCGGCCGGTAAAGCATCGCTCGGTGCGCTCGGCAGGGACACCGGATCGTTGCACATCACCGTGCCCGGCGGGTCTGTGCTGGTCACCGTCGACCCCGACGGCGCGACGCTGCGTGGCCCGTCGGTGCTGGTGGCCGAGGGCCGGTTCCGTCCGGGCTGGTCGGACGAGGGCTGATCCGTACTCCGGTTCACGCACACCCGGTCCACGCACACCCCGGTTCACCTATATGCACAGGGCCGGAAAAGCGGATGCCCCGGTTCGCCGCCCCATGTCATCATGGAGGGCAAATGACTGAACGTGTAACAACTCCGACCTCCGCTTCGGACCTCACCGACGAACCTGCCTTCGACCCCGACGACTTCAGCCCGGTGATCGACGACACCACACCCGTGTCGGCATTCCGGATGACACCGCCGACCACCGGCGAACAACTGCTGTCCGACCGTGCCTCCCTGCAGCGCGTGGCGGGCCTGTCCACCGAACTCGAGGATGTCACCGAGGTCGAGTATCGGCAGCTGCGGCTCGAACGTGTCGTGCTGGTGGGCGTGTGGACCGAGGGCACGGCCGCGCAGGCCAAGGCGAGCATGGTGGAGTTGGCGGCACTGGCCGAGACTGCCGGTTCGGAGGTCCTCGACGGACTGATCCAGCGCCGGTCCACCCCGGACGCGGCCACCTACATCGGCTCCGGCAAGGCCGACGAACTGCGTCAGGTGGTGCTCGCCACCGGCGCCGACACCGTCATCTGTGACGGCGAGCTGACTCCGGCACAGCTGACGGCGCTGGAGAAGGTGGTCAAGGTCAAGGTGATCGACCGCACGGCACTGATCCTGGACATCTTCGCCCAGCACGCCACCTCCCGGGAGGGCAAGGCGCAGGTGTCGCTGGCACAGATGGAGTACATGCTGCCCCGGCTGCGTGGCTGGGGCGAGTCGATGTCGCGGCAGGCCGGTGGCCGGGCCGGCAGCAACGGCGGCGTCGGTCTGCGCGGTCCCGGTGAGACCAAGATCGAGACCGACCGTCGCCGGATCCGCGAACGAATGGCCAAGCTACGCCGTGAGATCCGCGAGATGAAGACCGCCCGGACAACCAAACGCGCTGCCCGGCAACGGAGCTCGATCCCAAAGATCACCGTGGCCGGGTACACCAACGCGGGTAAGTCCAGCCTGGTCAACGCGATGACCGGGTCGGGTGTGCTGGTGCAGGACGCGCTGTTCGCCACCCTTGACCCCACCACGCGCCGCGCCACCCTCACCGACGGGCGGCAGGTTGTGTTCACCGACACGGTCGGCTTTGTCCGGCATCTGCCCACCCAGCTCGTCGAGGCTTTCCGCTCGACGCTGGAAGAGGTGATCGACGCCGACCTGCTGCTGCACGTCGTCGACGGCTCGGACCCGTTCCCCACCGAACAGATCGCGGCGGTCCGGCGGGTGATCAACGAGATCGTTGCCGAGGAGGGTGTCGCCGCACCGCCGGAGCTGCTGGTGGTCAACAAGATCGACGCCATCGACGGCACCCGGCGCACCGAGTTGCGCGGCATCCTCGACGGTGCCATGTTCGTCTCCGCACACACCGGTGAAGGTCTGCCCGAGTTGTTCGACCGGATCCGCGCCGAGGTGTCGCGCGGCGACGTCGAGGTGACCATCGCCGTACCGTTCAGTCGAGGCGACGTGGTCTCGCGCATCCACCGCGACGGCGAGGTGCTCTCCACCGACCACGACGCGCAGGGCACCATCATGCGGGTGCGGGTACCGGCCGCGATGGCCGGTGAACTCGCCGAACTGCGCGTGTCGTAGATCCATAGACAGCGATCCGTATATAGTCTTATGGCCCGCCGCGCTGTTCGCGCGGCGGGCCACAGGCGTTGCCCGAGGGGACTATTCGGCGTCGAGGTCCTTGGCCACCAGCGCGGCGATCGCGTCGACGGTCGCCTGGTCGTCAGCGGTCACCACCACCGGGGTGCCCTTTTCCGCACCGAGGGTCATGATGAGCAGCGCCGACCCGGCGTCCACGGGTTCTTCGCCTTCGAGGCCGATGGTGACCGACTGTCCGGAGTCGGCGGCGGCTTCGGCGATGATGGTGGCCGGACGTGCGTGCAGGCCGACCGCCGATCCGACGGTGACGGTTGTGCTGGGCATGGATCGTTCTCCTTATGTGGTGGTGATCGGTTGTTGGGTCGGTGGATGCGATCGTATGCGGATCAGGCCGAGACCGTCTGCGGTTGTGCGGTATCGGCGGCCGCGCCGTTGGACGTGCGGAACTGTTTTGCCACCGTGACGGCCAGAGCCGCGACGACGGTACCGGCGACCAAAGCGACGAGGAACAGGGCCCAGTTGTTCATCGCGAAGAACACGAACACGCCGCCGTGGGGGGCGCGCAGTTCCACCCCGAAGGCCATGCAGAGGGCGCCGGTGACCGCGCCGCCGAGCATCGTGGACGGGATGACCCGTAGCGGGTCGGTGGCCGCGAACGGGATCGCGCCCTCGGAGATGAACGAGGCGCCGAGCAGCCATGCCGCCTTGCCGTTTTCCCGTTCCGGGTCCGAGTACAGGCCCGGTCGCAGCACCGTGGACAGCGCCATCGCGAGCGGCGGAACCATGCCGGCACACATGACGGCGGCCATGATCTGGTACTGCGCGTCACCGGCGGAGGCCGTGGCGATACCGGCGGTGGCGAACAGATACGCCGACTTGTTGAGCGGGCCACCGAGGTCGAAGCACATCATCAGGCCCAGCACGATACCCAGGAGTACCGCCGATCCGCCGGACATCGAGTCGAGTCCGTCGTTGAGCTTGTCCATCAGCCACGACAGCGGCCGGCCGAGTACCACGTAGAGCAGGCCACCCACCACGGCGCTGCCGAGCAATGGGATGATGACCACCGGTTGCAGGCCACGCGCCCACTGTGGCAAGGGGATACGCGCGATCCACAGGCACGCGACGCCGGCGATGAGACCGCCCAGGAGCGCGCCGAGGAAGTTGGCGCCGATGGCCACCGAGACCAGGCCGGCCACGAATCCCGGGGCGATACCCGGTCGGTCGGCGATCGCGAATGAGATGTACGCCGCGAGCACGGGAACAGCCAGACCCAGGGCGGCCGAGCCTATCGCGAAACTCACCGCGCCCAGATAGGTGCCGATACCGCCGTCGGGAAGATTGGTGATGGTGTTGTGCAGGGCGATGTACGCACCGTCGGACAGCGATCCGCCCGGGTCGAGAGTCGACTTTCCGATCTCGTATCCGGCGAGCAGAAAGCCCAGCGCCATCAGCAGACCGCCGGCCGCGACGAACGGGATCATGTAGCTGACGCCGGTCATCAGTGCCTGCCGGGTCTTCCCGCCCAGCCCGACACCGCCGCCGGCCGGCGGCGCGTCGGCGTCGGAGACGTCTCCGCCTACCCGTGCGGCGTGGGGGTTGCCCGCCGCCGCAACGGCTTCGGCGATCATCTTGTCCGGTTCGTTGATGGCCCGTTTGACCCCGGATTCGATCACCGGCTTCCCGGCGAAGCGTTCCTTGCCCTTGACCCCGACGTCGGTGGCGAAGATGACCGCGCCCGCATCGGAGATCACCGTCGGGTCGAAGGGGGTGGTCGCCGAGGATCCCTGCGTCTCGACGTGGAACTCGACACCGGCCCGTTCGGCCGCGTACTTGAGGGCGTCGGCGGCCATGTACGTGTGCGCGATGCCGGTGGGACATGCGGTGATCGCGACGATCGACGGCTTGGCCGCGGCGCCGGTGGTCTCGGCGGGAGAGACTTCCGGGGCCGCGTCGGCGGCCGGGGTGGTGGCGGGGGCGGCCGGGGTTGCGTCGCTTGGGGTGACGGCCTTCTTGGGTGCCGGGGTGATGGCACCGTCGACGAGTTCGACGATGCGCTCGGGGGTGTCGGCCGAGCGCAGGTCGGCGACGAAATCGGGCCGCACCAGTGCGCGGGCCAGCGAGCTGAGCAGTTTCATGTGTTCGCTCGCCCCGCCGGCGGGTGCGGCGATGAGGAAGACGATGTCGGCGGGACCGTCGGGAGCGCCGAAGTCGACCTTGGGTGCGAGCCGGGCCATCGCCAGGCTCGCCTCGGTCACGGACTCGGCGCGGGCGTGTGGGATGGCGATGCCGCCGGGCAGCCCGGTCGCCGACTTGGCCTCGCGGGCAAGGGCACCGGCGATCAGATCGGCCGGGTCGGTGGTGCGTCCGGCCCCGCCGAGTGTGCCGGCGAGATAGGTGATCACCGCGGTCGGATCGGCGCCGGCGTCGACGTCGAGCCGCACCGTGTCCACGGTGATGATCTGTTGTGCCATGGGTCTTCCTTCGTCGGGGGAACGCTGACGGCGGTCAGCGTGTGGTGGCGAGTTCGGTGAGGACGACGTGATCGAGGTCGAGCAGGTCCGGTGCGGGCGGCTGGGTGCCCGCCAGACCGGCCGCGGCGGCGCCGTAGGCGACCGCCGACCGCAGGCGGTCGGGTTCGGATTCGCCGCGCAGCGCCGCCAGGACGTAACCGGCCAGCGACGAGTCACCGGCCCCCACGGTGCTTCGGGTGACCGTGGGCGGCGGGGTGGCCGCCCAGCTTCCGGAGCCGGTGGTGAGGACCGCCCCGGCCGCGCCGAGGGTGGCGAGCACGGCACCGCCGGTACGTGCGGACAGCTCGCTCGCCGCGGCCACGATCGGTGCGAGGTCACCGGCCGCCGCGGCCGCCTTCAGTGCCGCGGGGTCGGCTCCGGTGACCTCGGCGAGTTCCTCGTCGTTGGGCTTGACGAGATCGGATCGGCCGGCGGCTGCGGCCACCAGCGGGGCCCCCGAGGTATCCACGGCCACCCGGCACGGCAGGTCGGCGAGCCGGTCGAGCAGGGTGCGGTACCAGTCGTCGGGCAGACCCGGCGGCAGCGATCCGCACAGCGCCACCCAGGATGCCGCGGCGGCATGGTCGATCAGCAGGTCCGCGAGCCCGCGCGCCTGGTCGGCGTCGAGGGGCACACCCGGCGCGTTGATCTTGGTGGTGGTGCCGTCCGGTTCGGCGATCGTCAGGTTGGAGCGGATCTCGCCGTCGACGGCGGTGGTCCGGTAGGGCAGCCCCACCGTGTCGAGGGCGGACAGCAACGGGTCGCCGGCGCGTCCGGGCAGCACCGCCAGGGTCGGGACCCCCGCCTCGGCGGCGACACGGGAGACGTTGACGCCCTTTCCGCCCGGTTCGGCGCGGGAGGCGGCTGCGCGCTGCACCTCTCCGCGCCGCAGGACCCCCGACAGCTCCAGGGTCCGGTCAAGGCTGGGGTTGGCTGTGAGAGTGACGATGTCGTACGTGGTCATGCGAGAACAACCTCGATTCCGTGGTCGGCGAGTTCGGCGGCGTCCGATGGGCTGACGGCCGAGTCGGTGATCAGCACGTCCACCTCGTCGAGGGAGGCGAAGCGGACGAGGTCCTCGCGGCCCATCTTCGACGAATCGGCCAGTACGACCACCTGATCGGCGGACGACACCATGGCCTGTTTCACGGCGGCCTCCTCCGGGTAGGGCGTGGACAGCCCGTGCCGCGCGGTGACGCCGTTGGTGCCGATGAACGCGGTGGACACGCGCAGCCGGTGGATGGCGGCGATGGCGTCGGCGCCGACGGTGGCCTGGGTCAGGCCGCGGACGCGGCCACCGATCGCATGGACGAAACCGTCGGCGTGATCGGTGAGTACCCCGGCGATCGGGATGCTGTTGGTGATCAGGGTCAGGCCGTGGCCGTGCGGCAGCGCCGTCGCGGCCTGAAAAGTGGTGCTTCCGGCGTCGAACAGGACTGAGCCGCCGTTGGGCGGAAGGAACTTCATCGCCGCCATACCGATCGTGAGCTTGCGGTCGACGTGTGTGGTCTCACGGACGTCGAGGCCTTGTTCGGCGACGACGCGGATGAGGCCGGGCCGGACCGCGCCGCCGTGGACACGTTGCAGGTGACCGGCACGCTCAAGCGTGGCCAGATCCCTGCGCACGGTCTCGCTGGTGACGGAGAACCGCCCCGCCAGGTCGGCGACGGACGCGCGGCCGACCCGGCGGACCTCGTCGGCGATCGCCTGCTGGCGTTCCTCCGCATACACCTAGCTGCTCCGTTCGTTCGAACCCGTACCGCCACGGCGTCCCGATTACCAGGCCCGACACCAACAAAAACCACATAACACCACATGGTGTCGACTGCGGTCGAGTCACCATCCGTCTGTGAGTCCATCTGGGTTTACGTGGGATCTGTTGTTGTAATCACTGTGTTTACGCGGGTTTCAGCCAGTCGTCAAGTGCAATTTGTAGTATAGATCACATAAATGGCCCGTCGTGGCGGATAATTGGGTAAATTAGCACGCGAGTGTGTGAGTCGGCCACGCGAACGGTCATGGCCACGATCGTGCCCGACTGTGTTGACAAACGTGGGTTTCGCTGCGAGTCTGGAGCTAATCGACTGTAAGCTGAGTCACATACGCTGGCTCGTCGTCTCAGGTTCCTCGCAGCCGCGGTGCCGGGTGCGGGACCGCCGCGTCACAAGGATGGTGGACCATGCCCCAGACCGCACTCAAAGGAACGCCCGTCGTCGGCGGCATCGCCTACGGGCCCGCGCTGTGGCCCGGCGAGCGGCCGGTGTACCGGCCTGCCGACGGCGGCGCGGTGCCCGAGGCCGAGCGCGATGCCGAGGCCGAGCGGTTCGCCGCGGCCGCCGCGACCGTCGCGGGCAGACTGCGCGATCGGGCCTCTCACTCGAACGGTGTTGCCGCCGAGGTGCTGTCGGCTACCGCGGGTCTGGCCGAGGACCGGGGTTGGGTGGGTGCGGTCAAGAAGTTGATCGGCAAGGGTGAGCAGGCACCCGGCGCGACGATCGCGGCCACCGAGGAGTTCGCGGCGCTGTTCACCAAGCTGGGTGGGCTGATGGCCGAACGCGTCACCGATCTCAACGACGTGCGCGACCGCGTCGTGGCCGAACTGCTAGGTGTGCCCGAACCCGGTGTGCCGGTACCGGATACGCCGTCGATCCTGGTGGCCGACGATCTGGCCCCCGCCGACACCGCGGGACTGGACCCGGCGCTGGTCACCGCGCTGGTCACCCGGCTCGGCGGGCCGACCAGCCACACCGCGATCATCGCGCGCCAACTGGGTATCCCCTGCGTTGTCGCGGTCACCGATCTCGCCGGCGTGGCCGCGGGCACCGCGGTACTGGTGGACGGCACCACCGGCGTCGTGGAGATCGAACCTGATCAGACCCGGGCCCGGTCCCGCGTCGAGGAAAGCAGGCGCGCCGCGCTGGCGGCCGCGGCGTGGACCGGTCCGGGCCGCACCGCCGACGGACACCCCGTGTCCGTGCTGGCCAACGTGGCCGATGGCACCTCGGCACGGGCGGCGACCGCCCATCCCGTCGAGGGGGTTGGGCTGTTCCGGACCGAACTCGCCTTTCTGGACAGGGCCGACGAGCCGTCCGTCGATGAGCAGGCCGCGCTCTACCGCGAGGTGATCGATGCGTTCGACGGCCGCAAGGTTGTCATCCGGACACTGGACGCGGGGTCGGACAAACCGCTGAAGTTCGTCTCTCAGGAACACGAGCCCAACCCGGCGATGGGTGTGCGCGGTAACCGGATCGCCTCGGTACACCCGGAGATCCGTGCCCACCAGCTCGACGCCATCGGCCGGGCCGCCGAAACCGCGGGCGTCACACCGTGGGTGATGGCGCCGATGATCGCCGACGCTCGCGAGGCCGAAGAGTTCGCCGCCGAGGTACGCGGCCGCGGGCTGGTGGCCGGTGTGATGATCGAGATCCCCGCTGCGGCCGTGCTCGCACCCGCGATCCTGTCCAAGGTCGACTTCGTCTCGATCGGCACCAACGACCTGACCCAGTACACGATGGCCGCCGACCGGATGTCGGCCGAACTCGCCGCGCTCACCGACCCGTGGCAGCCGGCGGTTCTGCATTTGGTCGCCACTGTGGCGCGGGCCGGTCAGGATCTCGGAAAACCTGTCGGCGTGTGCGGGGAGGCCGCCGCGGACCCACTGCTGGCGTGTGTTCTGGTCGGTATGGGCATCACATCGTTGTCGAGTGCGCCGGTGGCCGCCGCGGCGGTGGGGGCGCGGCTGGCGGAGACGACCAGCGATCAGTGCCGCGAGGCCGCGCAGGCAGCGCTGGCGGCAGCCGATCCCGAAGCCGCGCGTACCGCGGTGGCGGCGATCGTGCTGTAGGCCACACCGAATAGGCACCGACCCCGATCGGCCCGTGCAACGGCCCGGGGGCGGTGCGGGTCGGCGGGTTCTGGACTACACGCGCCGCAGAATCGTGACGACCTTGCCGAGAATCGCGGCGTCGTCGCCGGGAATCGGCTGGAAGTGCTCGTTGTGCGGCATCAGCCACACATGGCCGTCCTTGCGTTTGAATGTCTTGACCGTGGCCTCGCCGTCGATCATCGCCGCGACGATATCGCCGTTATCGGCGACGTTCTGCTGCCGGACGACCACCCAGTCGCCATCGCAGATGGCCGCGTCGATCATCGATTCGCCGACCACCCGGAGCATGAACAGCGAACCCTCGCCGACGAGTTCGCGCGGGAGGGGGAACACGTCCTCGACGGCCTCTTCGGCGAGAATCGGTCCACCGGCGGCGATCCGGCCGAGCACGGGTACGAAAGTGGGTGTGGGCAGCGCGTCGTCGACGGCCGACGATGCGGCGGGTGTTTGGTGGGCGTCCTGGACGTTGACCGCGCGCGGACGGTTGTGGTCGCGCTTGAGCAGGCCTTTGCGTTCGAGGGTGCGCAGTTGGTGAGCCACCGATGAGGTCGAGGCCAGGCCGACCTCGTCGCCGATTTCGCGGATGCTCGGCGGGTACCCGCGCTCGCGCACCGAGGTCCGGATAACCTCCAGCACAGCACGCTGGCGCGGCGTCAGCGATTTCTCCGCCACGGCGACATCGGTTGTGCCGGACGGTTTGCCGGTCTTCTCACTCATGGATGTTCTCTCCTGTCGGTCAGGCCTGCCGCGCGTGGGTTGATCTCTTGATTCGTTGAGATATTCGAACGTCAGCGTAGACGAACTTTCCGCTGGTATCAAACGTTTGTTCGAGATAGGGGCGACTTTGTCGCACCCCCGTGGTAATAATCGAACATCAGTTCATCGAACAACTGATCGAACAACCTCGGAGGTGGTTGCCATGCCCGCGACATTCGCAGACCAGGTCCGCCGCCCGGCGCGACGTGCCGACGCACCCCGCGGCGATGTGCGTGTGAGTTCCCGGAGTGTCCGGGAGCGCCCGGTCGGCCGGCGTGACGCCGGTGGCCGCCCGGCGCCGCCTGGTCGCACCCGGCCGGCGGGGACCCGTTGTGCCGCACCGGCACACGATCCGCGGGGGATGACTTCGTGGGAGACCATCGCCCGGCGCCGGGCGGTCACGGCGGCGGTGCTGGTCGGTGCCGCGCTGGCGGTGCTCGTGTGGGTGCTGATCGTGGTCGGCAACAACTACGCCGCCGTGGTCGCCCCCGACCCCGACGGAAGCTCACTTGTCTATGTGCGCTCGGGGGAATCGTTGTCGGCGGTTGCCGCGCGGGTGGCCCCGGAGCATCCCGTCGAGGTGGTCGCCGAGCAGATTCGCGAGCTCAACGACCTGGCCGGTTCGGGTCTGACGGTCGGGCAGCCGCTGCTCGTTCCGCGGTACCGATGAGCCGGGACCACGCCGGAAAGCCGATAAACATGCGCTGTGCGGCGGTAGCCGGCTTGAGGGCTGGATCGAACCCGTCGCCGGACGGCGGTATTCTCATGCCACAGGGTCCAGTCGGAAACCGACACGGTGTGACCGTTCCGCGGTGCGCCGGTGCGCCCCGCAACGGTCATGAGGACAACATGCGCTGCCCGTTTTGCCGCAACGAAGACACCAAGGTCATCGACTCGCGTGTCGCCGACGAAGGGCAGGCGATCCGGCGCAGGCGGGCATGCCAGGAGTGCGGCCGCCGCTTCTCCACGGTCGAGAGTGCGGTGCTGTCGGTGGTCAAACGCAACGGGGTCACCGAACCGTTCAGCCGGGAAAAGGTGATGCGGGGTGTCCGCCGGGCATGTCAGGGCCGGCACGTGGACGAGGACTCGCTGGCACTGCTGGCACAGAAGGTCGAGGAGTCCATCCGGGCTTCGGGATCGGCCGAGATACCCAGCAACGAGGTCGGATTGGCGATCCTCGGGCCGCTGCGCGACCTCGACGAGGTGGCCTACCTGCGCTTCGCATCGGTGTATCGCTCGTTCGACTCGGTGGAGGACTTCCAGCGCGAGATCGACGAGTTGCGGGGTGTGTCCGGCGCCGCCGCACCGGCCCGGGCAGCGTCCGACCGCGCCTAGACTTCGGCGTGTCGCGTCACTGCGACATCCGGTCACCGCGAGCGTCCGGTCACCGGGGTGTCCGCTCAGCGCAGTGCGTCGATGGCCTTGATGATCCTCTTCTCGGACACCGGGTACGCGGTGCCCAGGCGTTGGGCGAACAGCCCGACGCGCAGCTCCTCCACCAGCCACTGCGCGGCGTCGTTGACGGCGTCCCGGCGTGCGTCCGGCACCTTCGCCAGCCGCGCGTTCCAATGTTCGATGACCCGGTCGATGGTGCGCAGGCCCTGCGCGTCCCGGTCGGCGCCGGCGGGTAACGCTTCCAGTCGCTGCTGTGCGGCCTGCAGGTAGCGGGGCAACTGCCGCAGTGCCTGCAGCGGGGTGGCGGCGATGAAGCCGTCGAAGACCAGGTTCTCGAGTTGTTCTGCGACATCGTCGGCGGCCGCGGAGCCGGCGTGCCCGTCGATGAGCCTGCGCAGCGGGGCGACCTCCCGCAGTGCCGCGACCGCCGCCGAGAAGTAGTCCGGTGCGGCCGACCGAACCTGTGGGCTCAATGTGTCGCACAGGCGGGCGAAGTCATCGGGTGAGCGGACCCCGGACACCGCCGCAGGGTGGGCGGCGACGGCATCGCGGATCGCCCGGTAGGTGCAGTCGGCGACCATCCGATCACGATCGCGGTAAGGGCTCTGGCTCAGACTCAGTCTGCTCAGCGGGTCGAGTCCCGCGGTGATCTTCGGCGTGAGTATCGGAATCCTGTGATCGAGCAGCGCGGCCACCGCCACGAGCAGCATGCGGTCCCGTGCGGCAGCAGAGGTGGCGGCGGTGACCTGTACGCCGGACCGCGACGCGCCCGGCACGGCACGCAGCGCCGGGTAGTGGGTGATGTGTTGTCCGGCAACGGTTGTGGTGGTGGACTCGGCCAGCGTTCCGATCCCGTCGGCGGTCCAGTCGGTGTAGGTCTGGATCGTCGCGGGCCGGGTGTCACCACCGGCGGCCAACCGCCTGCGCAACTCCGGCAACGACCGGCCCGAAGCTATCTGGCGTCCGCGGCCGTCGACGACGGCGAAGTTCATCACCAGGTGTTTGGGCAGCGCCGCGGGCGTGAAGTCGGTGGGTGCGATGGTGGAGCCGGTGATCACCGACAACTCGCGAGCCAGGCCCGCCGCGAGTGGTTCGGACCGCGGGACCAGGCGGGAGAGCGCGAGATCGGCAAACCGGCTCGCCGGGGCCATCGTCTTTCGGATCGCCTTGGGCAGCGTCTTGATCAGTTCGGTCGCCACCTCGCCCCGCAGGCCGGGGACCAGCCAGTCGAACCCGGCCGACCGTATGTGGGGCAGCAGTGGCTCGGGGATCACCACGGTGACGCCGTCGTCGTCGACGGTGGGATCGAACCGGTACCGCAACTCCAGCGTCGCCTCACCCTGCCGCCATGCGGGCGGAAAGTCCTTGTCGGCGTTGGGTACCGCGGTGGCGAACTGTGCCGGGTCCAGATCGAGCAGGCCGGGGTCGGCGCGGCGGGCAGTCTTCCACCAGGTGTCGAAGTGCCGGGTGGATACGCAGTCGGCACCTATCCTGGTGTCGTAGAAGTCGAAGAGCTGATCCTCGGTGATCGAGATGTCACGGCGGCGGATGCGTTGTTCGATGTCGTCGACCGCGTCGAGCAGATCGCGGTTCTTCTGGAAGAACTCGTGTGCGGTGGTCCATTCCCCGTCCACGAGAGCATGCCGGATGAACAGTTCCCGGGAGATGACCGGGTCGATAGGGCCGTAGTTGACGCGGCGCCGGGCCACGAGGGTGACCCCGTACAGGGTGACCTTCTCGTAGGCCATCGCCGCACCCCGACGCTGCGACCAGTGCGGTTCGCTGTAGGTGCGTTTGACCAGGTCACCGGCCAGTCGCTCGGCCCAGAGCGGATCGACGGCGGCCACCGTGTGCGCGAACAGCCGGGAGGTCTCCAGGATCTCGGCGGCCATGATGAAGGCAGGCGGCTTCTTGGCCAGCGCCGACCCCGGAAAGATGGCCAGTGTGGTGCCCCGGGCGCCGGAGTACTCGCGGGTGTCGCCGTTACGGGCGGCGATGTTGCCCAGCAGGCCTGACAGGACCGACCGGTGCACGGCATCGGGGTCGACCTCCCCATCGGGTGTCTGCCAGTCCAGATCGCGCACGATCCGCGTCAGTTGGGCATGCAGGTCACGCCATTCGCGGATACGCAGGAAATGTAGGAACTCGCGCTCGCACATCCTGCGGAATTGATTACCGGACAACTCTTTTCGTTGATCATTCAGATACTTCCAGAGCATCAGGTGACCGAGGAACTCGGACTTGTCGGCGACGAATCTGCGGTGTGCGGTGTCGGCGGCCTCCCGACAGTCGGCGGGACGTTCGCGCACGTCGGGAAGCGACAGCGCCGAGGCGATCACGAGCACGTGGTCGAGGCAGCCGAGCGTGTGGGCCTCGACCAGCATCCGGGCCAGTCGTGGGTCGACGGGCAACCGTGCCATCGTGCGGCCCACCTCGGTGAGCTGTGGACCACGCGAGCGGCGTCGCCGCGTGTCGGTCTCGACGGTCGCCGCGGGCTGTGTCTGCGATCCCGCGGGCGTTTCGCTGATCGCACCCAGTTCGAGCAACGTACCGAGTCCGTCACGGATGGCCCGTGGGTCCGGGGCCTGCACGAACGGGAATTCGGCGATGTCGCCCAGACGCAGGGACGCCATCTGCAGGATCACCGCGGCCAGGTTGGTCCGCAGGATCTCCGGATCGGTGAAGGCATCGCGGGCCTCGAAGTCGTCCTCGCCGTAGAGCCGGATGCAGATGCCGGGTGCCACACGCCCGCACCGGCCCGCCCGCTGGCGGGCACTGGCCTGTGAGACCGGTTCGACGGGCAGCCGATTCACCTTGGTGCGGGTGGAGTAGCGGGAGATACGGGCCGTGCCGACGTCGATGACATATCGGATACCGGGCACGGTGAGCGAGGTTTCGGCGACATTGGTGGACAGCACGATGCGCCGGCCGTCGGAGGGGGAGAACACCTTCTGCTGGTCGGCGATCGACAGCCGGGCGAACAATGGCACGATCTCGGCGCCCGAGGCGACCCGGCGTTTGAGGGCATCGGCGGTGTCGCGGATGTCGCGTTCGGTGGGCAGGAACACCAGTATGTCGCCGCGTTCGTGGGCCCACAGTTCGGTGATCGCGGCGTCGATGCCCTGGATCTGGTCGAGATCGGCGTGATCGTGTTCGGAGTCGGGGGCATCGCGTGAGGTGAGCGGCCGGTACCGGACCTCCACGGGATAGGTGCGCCCGGATACCTCGATGATGGGGACCTCGGGATTGCCGGGGACGGCGAAATGCGCGGCGAACCGGCCGGGTTCGATGGTCGCCGAGGTGATGATCACCTTCAGGTCGGGGCGGCGCGGCAGCAGTTGTTTGAGATAGCCGAGGATGAAATCGATGTTGAGGCTGCGTTCGTGCGCCTCGTCGATGATGAGGGTGTCGTAGGCCCGCAGCATCGGATCGGTGGAGATCTCGCGCAGCAGGATGCCGTCGGTCATCACCTTGACCAGGGTGTTGGCGCCCGACCTGTCGGTGAACCGCACCGAATAGCCGACGGCATCGCCGATCTCGGTGCCGGTTTCGTCGGCGATGCGTTTGGCGACCGAACTCGCCGCGATGCGTCGCGGCTGCGTGTGGCCGATGGTGCCGCGGATTCCGCGCCCGGCTTCCAGGCAGATCTTCGGTAGCTGAGTGGTCTTGCCCGAGCCGGTCTCGCCGGCCACCACCACCACCTGATGCGCCTCGATGGCGGCGGCGATGTCCGCGCGCGCGGCACTGACCGGGAGTTCGGCCGGATAGTCGATACGTGGCAGGCGCCCACGACGGGCCTCGATCCGGTCCCGGGCCGCGCCGATGTCCGCCGTGATCGACTGCACAGCCTGTGGTTTCGGGCTGCGACCGAGCTTGTCGAGCCGTCGCCGGAACCGGAATTCGTCGGCGATCGTCAGTTCGGGCAAGTGCCGCCGGAGCGCACTCACCGTCCCGCGAGGGTCCGGTGTGTCCGCCGAGGGGATTGCCGGCGTGGGACCGGATGGGGTTTTCGAGGCTGCCGACATGATGTGTTCAGGATAGTGGGGGACCCAGGTCACATCGTCATCGCTCACCGGGCATGATTGCTTCCATGGTTGATTCGCTGTGGCATGGCTTTGCGGACATGGGTTCGGTCGTCGCGAACGGACGGTTCGTGGTGGCGCGGGGTGCGGGCACCCGTATCTGGGATGCCGAGGGCAACGAGTATCTCGATGCCACGGCCGGTCTGTGGTTCACCAACGTCGGGCACGGGCGCACCGAGGTCGCCCAGGCCGTCGCCGACCAGCTGACCAAGGTTGCACACTATTCGGGATTCGGCGACATGGCCGCCGATGTCACCGTCGAGCTGGCCGACCGGCTCGGCGATATCGCGCCGGTGCCGGGCAGCAAGGTGTTCTTCACCTCCGGCGGCAGCGATTCTGTCGATTCGGCCGCCAAACTGGCCCGCCGGTACTGGCATGAGCTGGGCAAACCCGAGAAGAACATCATCGTCGGCCGGACCAAGGCCTATCACGGTATGCATGTCGCGGGTACCGCGCTCGCCGGGATCCCGGTCAACCGTGAGGGCTACGGCGAACTCATGCCCGACGCCGAAACCGTGGACTGGGACAACGCCAAAAGCCTGCTCGGCCTGATCGAGCGGCTCGGCGCCGACCGCATCGCGGCCTTCTTCTGTGAGCCGATCATCGGCGCCGGCGGCATCTACCTGCCGCCGGACGGGTATCTCGACGAGGTGCGCCAGATCTGCCGCGACCATGACGTGCTGTTCGTCGCCGACGAGGTGGTCACCGGTTTCGGCCGCATCGGCGGATCGTGGTTCGCCTCGTCGAGGCTGAACCTCGAGCCGGACATGGTGACCACCGCCAAGGGCCTCACCTCGGGGTATGTGCCCATGGGCGCGGTGTTCATCGCGCCCGATGTCGCCGAACCGTTCTTCTCCGGTGGAGTGTGGTGGCGACACGGTTACACCTATGGCGGCCACGCGGGCGCCGCTGCCGCGTCGATGGCGGTGCTGGACATCACCGAACGCGAGAACCTGCTCGACGAGGCGCTGCGCTTGGAAGGCGACCTCGCGGCCGCGCTCTCGCCGCTGGCCGAGCTGGACACGGTCTCCGAGGTGCGTACCGGTCTGGGCGCGGTCACCGCGATCCAGCTGGCCGACCCGGCGGAGGGTCCGGCGATGATGGGCCGGATGCGCGCCCAGGGCGTCAGCGGCCGTGTCGCCGGTCAGGGCGCCCTCCAGATATCACCGTCGTTCGTGATGACCACCGCCGAGGTCGATGAACTCGCCGACCGACTCAAGACCGCCCTCACATTCTGAAGGCCTGCCAGGGTGAAGTCGGCTTCGGCGATCGTTACCACAAGACGCCGGGGCGGTATTCGATCGTTGTGGTCGACCGGGTGTCGGGCACGTCGGCTTCGCGGGCATTCACGATCGAATGACCCTGCTCAACCAGCGGCAGATGCCCGGGTACCGCACATGCGGTACCCGGGCATCTGTGTCGGGGCGAGCTGAACTCAGGCGAGTGCTTCGGCGGCGGTGATGGCCTGGGCGACGCCCTGGACGGTGGCGGCGATCTTGACCGCCTCCCACACCTGCTCCTTGGTGAGGCTGCCCTTGCGGACCACGTCGTCGTGCGCGGCCACGCAGTGCTCACAGCCGTTGATCGTCGACACGGCCAGGCTCCACAGCTCGAAGTCGACCTTGTCGACGCCGGGGTTGCCGATGATGTTCATCCGCAGACCCATCCGGACCTGGGCGTAGTCGTCGCCGAGGAAGCCCTTGGCCCGGTAGGCGACGTTGTTCATGCCCATGATCGAGGCGGCGCCGAGTGCGGCGTTGAACGCCTCCTCCGACAGGGTGTCTCCGGCTTCGTCGGAGATCTCACGAAGAACCGTGGCCGACTTGGTGGCGGCCGCAGCGGCGAGGAAGGTGCCCCACAGCTGCTGCTCGTTCAGTTCGGTCGACCGCGCCAGGGACCCGAGGTTCAGCTTGAGGTCCTTGGCGTACTCGGGGACTGCCGCCTTCAGGTTGTCGATGCTCATCGTGGGCGTCTTTGCCTTTCAGTCGCGATTGGGGTGGGCGCTGGTGGAGTGGAAGATCTGCGGATCAGACGCTGGCGGTGAGGAGTTCGCCGGCGTTGATGGTCGGATCGCCCTTCTTCCAGTTGCAGGCGCACAGTTCGTCGGACTGCAGGGCGTCGAGGACCCGCAGCACCTCGTCGACGTTGCGGCCCACCGAGCCGGCGGTCACCGAGACGAACTGGATTTCGTTGTTGGGGTCGACGATGAAGGTGGCGCGGTCGGCGACACCGTCGGCGTTGAGCACACCGGCTGCCTCGACGAGCTCACGCTTGAGGTCGCTGAGGATCGGGAAGGGGAGGGTCTTGAGGTCTTCGTGCTGTGCACGCCACTGGAAGTGGACGAACTCGTTGTCGACGGAGGCGCCGAGCACCTGGGCGTCGCGGTCGGCGAACTCGTCGTTCAGTTTGCCGAAGGCAGCGATCTCGGTAGGGCACACGAAGGTGAAGTCCTTCGGCCAGAAGAAGACGATCCGCCACTTGCCCTCGTCGTCGTCCGAGGTGACCTGGGTGAAGTAGTCGTCGGGCTGTTGGGCGTCAACCTTGCTCAGATCGCCGCCGATCACTGCGGTGAGGTTGTATGCGGGGAACTGATCGCCGATGGTCAGCAGAGCCATAGTCTTTCACTCCTACTCGAATTGGTACGGCCGTCGCGGTTGCCGCCGATGGCGTTCCGGGGCCGAATTGCCGTTTCACACGTACGAGATATAGTCTGCCGCAGACCGAGTGAAAGTTAAAGTCGATCAGTTGGCGTAGACTGATAGATATGTCCGATAAGACTTATCAGCCTTCCATTAATGCCCTGCGTACGTTCGTGTCACTGGCCCAACATCGCCATTTCGGTGCCGCGGCAACCGAGTTGGGTGTGACGCAACCCACGTTGTCGCAAGCTCTCGGTGTCCTGGAAACAGGTCTCGGATGCCGGCTCATCGACCGGACCACCCGCCGGGTACTGGTCACCCCGGAAGGAGAATCACTGCTACCCAAGGCCATCGCCGCACTCGACGCCGTCGACGAGTTCGTGGCCGCCGCCGACCGCAACCACGACGCGCTCACCGGTATCGTCCGCATGGGGGTCATCCCCACCGTCGCGCCCTACATCCTGCCGACGGTGCTCACCGGTCTGGCTGCCGAACTACCCGAACTCCGGCCGCAGATCATCGAGGACCAGACCGCGCGGCTCCTGGCGGCGCTGCGCGACGGCACGCTCGACGTCGCAGTGCTGGCGCTGCCTACCGAAGAACCAGGACTGACCGAGATCCCCATGTACGCCGAGGATTTCGTCCTCGCCCTGCCCGCCGATCACCCGATGAGCGGGCGCAGCCGGATCAGCCCGCGGATCCTGGCCGACCTGCCCCTGCTGCTCCTGGACGAAGGACACTGCCTACGCGATCAGGCGCTGGAGGTCTGCAGCCTCGCCGGCGTGGAGGTGGAGGAGGGCCGCACCCGGGCTGCTTCACTGACCACCGCGGTGCACTGCGTGGCCGGCGGCCTCGGGGTCACCCTCATCCCGCGTACCGCGGTGGCATCGGAGACCGCGTCCGGACGGCTGGTCACCGTGGAGTTCACCAGGCCGCGGCCGGGGCGGCGGATCGGGCTCGTGTGCCGCTCATCGGCCGGGCGCGATGCCGACTATCGTCGGCTGGCCGGCATCGTCGCCGATCTCGTCGCCGCCGACGGAGCGGCCCGCCATGACGACGAAACCGCCTCCCTGACCCTGTGATTCAGGTGTCGACCCGGGAGGTGAGCGCCTCCCACTCGTCGACGAGGCTGGA
This sequence comes from Gordonia pseudamarae, assembly GCF_025273675.1. Taxonomy (NCBI): domain Bacteria; kingdom Bacillati; phylum Actinomycetota; class Actinomycetes; order Mycobacteriales; family Gordoniaceae; genus Gordonia; species Gordonia pseudamarae. The sequence continues at coordinate 2,212,245 of NZ_CP045809.1, forward strand.
GTCGACGTCGCGCACCATCGCGCCCACTTCCTCGGTGAGCGCGACGATCTCGTCGGTCATCACCGAATGGGGAAGTCCCGTGCGCAGTACCCGGTAGCAGTCCGACAGGTACCGCAATACCACTCCTTCGCTGCGCGCCAGCCCGTAGGCGGAGATCAGCTCGGTGAACGTCATCGCCCGCTCCCGCATCTCCCGCAACACCGACTTGGGCGAGGGGCGATACGAGGCGATCCACGGATGGCCCTGCCGATACACGCCATAGGCGTAGCCGATCTCCTCGGCCAGCGGCGTCGGCCAGGAGATCTCTTCCAGCCGCGCCATCCGCTCCTCGTACTCGATGCCGTCGGCCTTCATCTCGGCGATCGCCACGTCACGGGCGGCCTTGCGCTGGGCCAGCAGCAGCGGCCGCGGATCGTCGAGCGTGGACTCCAGGATCGACACCACATCCAGCGTGTACGTCGAGGAATCGGGATCGAGCAGCTCGAACGCGGCGAGCGCGAATGCCGACAACGGGTTGGTGAGGGCAAAATTCTCCGGCACATCGACGCTCAGCGCCACGTTCTTCCCGTCGGCGTCGGGTTCGTCGAGTTGTACGACGATCCCGGCATCGCGCAAACCCCGATACAGGGCGATGGTGTGCAGGATGTGTTTGCGCTGACGTGGGCGCGGCTCATGACTGTCCTCCAGCAGATGCCGCAGCGCCGCGAAGCAGTCGCCCGGTCGGCTGAGCACCTCCATCAGCATCGCCGTGGTCATCCGGAAGTGCGAACGCAACGGCTCGTCCGGAGCTTCGACCAGGGTGAGGAACGTCTTCTCGCCCCACGAGACGAAACCCTCGGGTGGCTTCTTGCGGACCACCTTGCGAAGCTTCTTCGGATCGTCGCCGGCCTTGGCGACCGCCCGGATGTTCTCGATGTCGTGGTCGGGGGCCTGGGCCACCACATAGCCGACGGTGTCGTACCCGGCACGTCCGGCGCGTCCGGCGATCTGATGGAACTCACGCGCCTTGAGCCTGCGCACCCGGGTCCCGTCGTACTTGCTCAGCGCGGCCAGCAGCACCGTCCGGATGGGGACGTTGATACCCACGCCGAGCGTGTCGGTACCGGCCACCACCTTCAGCAGACCCTGCTGGGCCAGCCGCTCCACCAGCCGCCGATAGCGCGGCAGCATACCCGCGTGATGCACCCCGATACCGGCGCGCAACAGCTTGGACAGGGTGGCACCGAAACCGGTGTGGAAGCGGAAATCGCCGATGGCCTCGGCGATCGCCGCCTTCTCTGCCTTGTCGCAGATCTTGGCCGACAACAGCGCCTGTGCCCGCTCGACCGCCTGCGCCTGCGTGAAATGCACGACATAGACCGGTGCCCGGCCGCGCGAGACCAGATCCTCGATGGTTTCGTGGATCGGGGTGACCGCGTAGGTGAACTCCAGCGGTACCGGCCGCACCGCGTCGGTCACCGCGGCCGTCTGCCTGCCCGTGCGCCTGGTCAGATCGTCGATGAAGAACGACAACTCGCCGAGGGTCGCCGACATCAGCAGGAACTGGGTGTCCGGCAGTTCGATCAGCGGAACCTGCCACGCCCAGCCGCGATCGGCCTCACCGTAGAAGTGGAACTCGTCGGAGATCAACACCCCGATATCGCTGGCCGCACCGTCGCGCAGCGCCAGATTGGCGACGATCTCGGCGGTCGCGCACACGATCGGCGCATCCGGATTCACCGATGCGTCACCGGTCAGCAAACCCACATCGTCGGCGCCGAACAGGGTGCACAGGTCGAAGAACTTCTCGCTGACCAGCGCCTTGATGGGTGCGGTGTAGTAGGCGCGCAGCCCCCGGGTGCGGGCGAACGCGATAGCGCCGGCCGCGACCAGGGACTTTCCCGAACCGGTCGGCGTCGCCAGGATCACATTGCTGCCGGAGGCCAGCTCCAGCAGCGCCTCCTCCTGATGCGGATACAGCTCAATGCCCCGATCGGCCCACCAGCCGGTGAAATCATCGAAGGCGTCGTCGAGGTTGTCGGCGGGGGACAGCACCTCGGCCGACCGCGGTGTCAGCTCGCTGATTGCGGACCGCCGTCACCGTCGGGGCCGTTGTTGGACTGCTCGGCCAGAAACTTCTCGAACTCGGCGCCGAGCTCGTCTCCGCTGGGCAGCTCGTCCTCGGCCGCCAGCAACGAGGCGCGCGACTCCTGCGCCTTGGCGTACGAGTCGTACTGCTCCTCGAGTGCGTGCACCACCGACTCGATCTCGCTGTTGCCCGACACCTCGTTGTCGATCTGCTCGCGCATCTGCTCGGCCGCGTTCTCCAGCGCCGACACCGGCAACTCCAGATCGGTGACGGTGGCCACCGCCCGCAGCAGCCGGGCCGAGGCCGCCGGATAGTTCGATTGCGCCAGGTAGTGCGGGACGTGCACCGACAACCCGGAGGCGCGGTAGGACTTCTCGGCCAGCCGCAGCTCCAGCAGCATCGACGCACTAGCCGGCAGCTTCATCGACGACCCCCACCGCGGCAGATCACCCAGCGCACTGACATCGCTGCCATGGGCGGTGATGGTGGACGGACGGGTATGCGGGACCGCCATCGGGATGGCGTTGAGACCGACCACATCGGTCACACCGAAACGTTCGGCGAGACCGGCCACGGCCTCGACGAACCGATCCCACTTCAGATCCGGTTCCGAACCGCTGAGCAGCAGAAATCCGCGACCGGACGTATCGGTGACCGCGTGCACCCGTACCGACGGCATCGTCACCCCGGTGAAACTGTCACCGGAGAACTCGATGGTCGGCCGGCGTGAGCGGTAGTCGATCAGCTCGTCGGAGTCGAAGGTGGCCACCAGCTCGGAGTCGAGGCTGTCGCGGATGTGCTGCGCGGCCAGACCGACCGCGTGCCCGGCGTCGGCGAACCCTTCGAGCGCGTGAATCAGGACAGTGCCCTTACCGTCGTCATCGGGTACGGCGGGTGTGGGAAACTCCATCGAGTACAGCGAGCTCGATTCCGGGGTATGCCCGTCCATCTCGTCCCTCCTCACATCGTCTGGTCCGGTGACAGGGATCAATTGTCCCCTATGGCACCGACACGGGTTGCCGGTGGTGTCACTATGGCGGTCCAACACCGGCGCCGGTGGCGTAGATTCCCGGATTGTTACCCGGACAGGGGAGTGTCGCGGTCACCGACGGCGCCCGACGCTGGCACAGTGGTGGCTGTGGGTTCGCTGACCATGATGACAACACACCGCCGACCCCCGACTGCGGTGTCCTCGCGCAGGCGGGTGCCGGTGATCGTGGGTGCCCTGTGTGCTCTGCTGCTGCCCGGATGCTCGGTCGACGGCCAGGCGCAGTCGGCACCGCCGGCGGAGTCCTTGGCGCCCCGGCTGGTGAGCGCGGACAGCTTCCCGCACGGCGCGTCCCGCGTGCCCGAACCGGCGGTGGCCGCCGTCATCGCCGACGTCGCGGGTCCGTCCGGGACCGTCGATCCGTCGAGCTGCCGCGCCCCCGGCGTCGAGGCCGCGGGCGCGGCGGCGAATGTCGGTCCCGACGCGGGCAGCGAACCCGGCTCCACGCCCGGATCCGGCTCATCCGACGGATCGAGGCCCTCGACCGGCGCGATGGGCACCGGCAATCTCACCGTGCTCATCGCCTACGCGCCGTCCGGGCTGGACGCGTTCGACGACTACGTGTCCCGGTGCGGCCGGTTCGCGACCACCACCGCGGGTGCGGGTTCGCAGATCACCCTGCGCGCGCTGTCGGCACCCGCTGTGGGCGGCGGGACCGATACGCGTGCGCTGGCGCGTACCGTCACCACCGGCGGGCCGGGCCGGGCGATGACGTACGCGATCACCACGCTCATCGCCCAGCGCGACGGCGTCCGCGTGTACGTCGAGCATCGCCGGCAGGGCGCCGGTGCCGATGCCGGGCAGATCGGTGCCGAACCGGAGGCTCTGCTGCGCCGAGCGGCCGCGGCGGCCTGGCGCGACCGGGGCTGAGCCCGCCTGTCCCCTCGCGACGTTCGCGCAGGCCGAATTGGGGACCGTTTCCGGTCGGGCCGGTCCAACCGGCAGCAGCTGGGGACAGTGTGCTCGACCGCCCCGGGAAGCGGTCGCGGACGGCGAGCATATCTCCTATGCCACAGTCTGATCCACAGATCCATGAGCCGGCCGACAGTGACCGGCGCGGGCGGCCGGTGCACGCGGCGACCCTGATCACCGCGATCCCCGCGCTGCTCGGATTCGTACCCGAATCGTCGCTGATCGTGCTCACCTTCCGCACCGACAACACCATCATCGCCACCATGCGTTACGACCTGCTGCTACGGGTGGACGGCAGACCCTCGACCGAACTGCGGGCCACCATCACCGGCATCGGCGACCTGTGCCGCCGATACGGTGCGGCCGCGGCCGTCGCGGTCATCGTCGACGACCGATACCGACTCGCGAGTCCGCAGTACCGGACGGTGCTGACACTGTGCGACCGGGCCTTTCGCACCTGCGGCGGGCTGGCGGCGGGACTGGTGGCCACCGCCATCGCCGACGGGCAACGGTGGTCGGCCGGACACACCGGCGGCGACACCGCCCGCCCCTCGCCGGTGCGGCTTCCGCCGTCGGGCGACGGACTCGTCGGGGACCCGCGCACCTGCCCGACCGCGGTACGCGAAGCCGTCACCACCGGTCGGCGCGTACTCGGCCACCGCGAGGAGATGACCACCATGCTCGACCCCGTCGACTGCGGGTGCCCGCGGTGCCTGTCGGTGCCGGACGCCGGCGGCGACAGCGCGGCGGCGTTGCGGCTGGTGATCGCGAAACTCGAACCCGGGGGCCGGCGACATCGGCCCGCCGACATCGACTGCACCGAGGCCGGCGCACTGGCGGCCGCCCTCACCGACCTCACCGTCCGCGACGCGCTGCTCGCCCTGGCCGTCACCGACCTGCGGGACGAAGCCGAAATACTGTGGCGCGCGCTGGCGCGGCGGCTACGTGGATCGGCCCGGGCCAGTGCGGCCTCACTGCTCGCACACCTGCACTACATCGCCGGGGAGGGTGGGTACGCAGCGGTGGCCCTGGACTGCGCACTCGCCGCCGACCCCGACTGGTCGTTCGCGATGCTGCTGTCGGCAGCGCTGCATTCGGGGGCACACCCCTCGATGCTGTGGCAGATCGTGCCGCACTCGTACCGCATCGCGGACTCGCTCGGTATCGACCTGCCACCGCCGACGAGGGCGAGAGCGGGGTGAGGCCGATACCGTCGTATACCCGAGCGGCGGTGACCCGACCGAGTGGTCAGACCTTCTCGACGAAGATCGAGTGCGCCAACTCCTGCGACAGCTCCAGACCTTCGTGGCCGGGGGAACTGATGACCACCTGCTGGGGGGTCTGGGTGACCGCGACGCGGGCATTGGGCACCACCCCCGCATCGCGCAGCGTGGAGATGAGCTCCGGATCGGACTGCGCATGCTCGGACAACCGCCGGATGATCACCGCCACCGATTCGCCCTGCGGCAGATCCGACAGCCTACTGGCGCCGTCGTCGGTCGGGGTCGCCTCCACCCCCAACAGATCCAGACCGGGGATGGGGTTGCCGTACGGCGAGGTGGTGGGGTTGTTGAGCACCGCGAGCAGCCTGCGTTCGACGTTGTCGCTCATGACATGCTCCCAGCGGCACGCTTCCTCGTGGACCTCGTCCCACGGCAGACCGATGATATCGACCAGCAACCGCTCGGCGAGGCGATGCTTACGCATCACCGCCACCGCGAGCCGACGCCCCTTCTCGGTGAGCTGCAGATGCCTGTCGCCGGCGACATGTACCAGCCCATCGCGTTCCATCCGGGCGACGGTCTGCGAGACCGTCGGACCGCTCTGCTCGAGGCGTTCGGCGATCCTCGCGCGCAGCGGGACGATGCCCTCTTCCTCAAGGTCGTAGATCGTCCGCAAATACATCTCGGTGGTATCGACAAGATCGTTCACGTGGCGCAGTCCCTTCGTCGTCAACAAGGCTACCCTGAGCTGGGCGGGAACACCCCTCACGCCCGATTCGGCTCGCGTGTCCCGGCGCAGGGCCGTCCTCGCCGCGCTCCGGCGCCGTCGAACTCCGGCGCCGTCGAACTGCGGCGCGGTCCGCCAGAGGTGCACGTGCGTGTCCGGCCGTGGCGCCCGTCAAACGGTCGCACATTGCCACCGAGGCCAACTAGATTGAACGTGTGACGAGCGGCACCAACGCAGACCCGAGCGCGGCGGTCATCTGGAGTGAGGACTTCCTTGCTTACAAATGGGCGTACACGCATCCGATGAATCCCGTCAGGCTCGCCCTGACAATGTCCTTGGCGCGCGGCCTCGGTGTTCTCGACGGAATCGAGGAGATTCCGCCCAGCCATATCGACGATAGCGCGTTGACCGTGGTCCACAGCCAGGACTACATCGACGCGGTCCGGGCCGTCGGATCGGGGACCGCGGCACTGTCGGGGCCGCTGCTTGAGCGTCTGTTCGGTATCGGTGGCGCCGACAACCCGGTGTTCGAGGGAATGCACGAGGCGGGCCGGCTGCTCGTGGGCGGCACACTGGCCGCGGCGCAGGCGGTGGCCTCCGGGTCGGTCCGGCGAGCGGTCAACATCGGCGGGGGGATGCATCACGCCATGAAGTCGCATGCCGCCGGTTTCTGTATCTACAACGACTGTTCGGTGGCGATTCAATGGCTGCTCGACAACGGCTACGACCGGGTCGCCTACATCGACATCGACGCCCACCACGGTGACGGTGTAGAAACGGCGTTCGCCGCCGACCCGCGGGTCCTGACCGTCTCACTGCACCAGCATCCGGCCACACTGTGGCCCGGGACGGGCTGGCCCACCGAGATCGGGCAGGGCGATGCGCAGGGCACGGCGGTCAACCTGGCGCTGATGCCCGAGGTCTCCGACCGGCTGTGGCTACGCGCCTTCCACGCGGTCGTGCCGTCCCTGCTCGAACAGTTCCGCCCGCAGATCCTGATCACCCAGTGCGGCGCCGACAGCCACCGCGCCGACCCGCTGACCGATCTGGCGCTGACCGTCGACGGCCAGCGCGCCGCGATGCAGGCGCTGCGCCGCTGCGCCGACACCTATGCCGACGGCCGCTGGGTCGCCGTCGGCGGCGGTGGATACGGGGTGGTCAATGTCGTGCCGCGGAGCTGGACCCATCTGCTGGCCACCGTCCTCGATCGTGACATCGACGTCGATACGAAGGTCGGCGACGATTGGTACGCACAGGCCTCGATCGTGGCCACCGAGGTGCATCCGGACTATGCCCGACCGCCGGAGGGTTCCATGGGCGACGGCGGTCTCGTGGACTACGTAGCCTGGGGCGGGGACACCGGCCAGGCGCCGCCGGACGGAATCTCCGAAGTCGCGCAGCGACAGACCGATCGTGGGATCCTCGCCACCAGGCGTGCTGTCTACCCCCTGCATGGACTCGACCCGGAGGACCCGCGTGACTGATCAGTCGGCTGCCGACCACCCACGTCAACCCGAACCGGCGCCGGCCGCGAGCGCTTCCCCCGCCGAGGCGAAGACCGGTGGCACAACGGCACCGGACCCGCACGGCCGCAGCCCGTGGGACTATCCGCGGCACTGGATCGCCGACGTCCTGGCCTCCGACGGGGGCGTCGTCCACCTGCGCCCTATCGTGCCCGACGACGCCGACCGGCTGATCCGCTTCCATGCCGGACTGTCCGAACGTACGCGCTACATGCGGTATTTCGGACCCACCCCCCGGCTGCCCGCGCGCGAGGTAGCCCGTATGACCACCGTCGACCACCACAATCGGGTGGCGATCGTGGCGGTGCTGGCCGACGACATCATCGCGATGGGTGTCTATGAGGGTCTGGCCATCGACGGCCGCCCCGATGCCGCCGAGGTGGCGTTCGTGGTGGCCGATGAGCATCAGGGGCGCGGCCTGGGTCCGGTGCTGCTCGAACATCTGGCCGGTGCCGCCGCCGAGAACGGATTCACCAGGTTCGAGGCCGAGGTCCTCAGCGAGAATCCGAACATGGTGGCGGTGTTCCGTGACGCCGGGTACCAGCTCTCCCGCAGCTTCGACGGCAGCACCGTGCACGTCGAGTTCGAGATCGATCCCACCGATGCGATCTCGTCGGTGCGCAACGCCCGTGAACGCGCCTCCGAGGCCCGTAGCGTCGCCAACCTGCTCCGGCCGATGTCGGTGGCGGTCATCGGCGCCTCGACCGACCCCCGCAAGGTGGGCAACGCGCTGCTGAGCAACATCGTGGCCGCCGGATTCACCGGTCCGGTGTATCCGGTGAACGGCCCGGTGCACGCCGAGCACACCGCCGACCCCGACGACCCGGCCCCGGCACCCAAACCGTGGGCCGCGATGATGGGGTCGGGCTACACCCCACCGGCCCGCAGATCACGCGAACGCCAGCCCGCGGTGCGCGGCATCCGCGCCTATCCGACGGTGCGCGACATCCCCGACCCGGTCGATCTGGCCGTGGTCGCGGTCCCCGCCGAACGCGTCGACGCGGTCCTCGACGACTGCCTGGCCAAGGGGGTGCGCACCCTGGTGGTGGTCACCTCCGGGTTCGGCGACGCCGGCACGGCGGGACTGGAGAGCGAGAACCGGCTACTGGCCCAGGTGCGCGAACACGGGATGCGTCTGGTGGGCCCCAACGCGCTGGGCGTGGTCAACAACGACCCGGAGATCGCGCTCAACGCCACCCTCGCGCCGCGGATCCCGCAGCCGGGCCGGGTGGGGTTCTTCTGCCAGTCCGGTGCGCTGGGCATCACCATCCTCGACACCGCCGCCCAGCGGCAGATCGGCCTGTCGACGTTCGTGTCGGCCGGAAACCGCGCCGATGTCTCGGGCAATGATCTGCTGCAGTACTGGGACTCGGATGCGGCCACCGACGTGGTCCTGCTGTACCTGGAGAGCTTCGGCAACCCGCGCAAGTTCTCGCGCATCGCGCGGCGGGTGTCCCGGTCCAAACCGATCGTGGCGGTCAAACGGGGCAACAGTGCCATGAGTCCGGTACGGGCCGCCCGGACGAAGGAGGCCCGCATCGACGACGAGATCGCGCAGATGGTGCTCGAACAGGCCGGGGTGGTGCGTGTGGACACCATCGACGAACTCTTCGACTGTGGTTCGGTGTTCGCCTTCCAGCCGTTGCCGCGCGGCCCACGCACCCGCATCATCGGCAACTCGTCGGTGCTGGGCAGCCTGGCCGCCGAGACGGCGCGGTCACATGGACTGGTGGTGACCGACTCCGTCGATCTCGGGGCCGCGGCCTCCGAGGACGCGTTCGAGGATGCGGTCACCGCCGCGATGACCGATTTCACCGTCGATGCGATCCTCGTCGTGTTCGTGCCACCGGTCGCGGTGGACGCGGACTGGCACGCGCGGGCGCTCATGGCCGCCGCCGGCACCCCGGATGCCGACGCGCCCAAACCGATCGTGTCGACGTTCCTGGCGGTGGAAGGTATGCCGGCGGGCCTGACGAAGCCCGGACCGGACGGACTGCCCACCGCCGGGTCGATCCCGTCGTTCCCCAGTCCTGAACGGGCCGCCACCGCACTGGCCAGGGCCTGGCAGTACGCCAACTGGCGCCGGCGCCCCGAGGTTGAGCCGGTGCGGGTGGAGGGGATCGATCACGAGGGTGCCCGGACCCTGGTCCGGGAGGCGCTCACCGATCTGCCCGAAGCCGCCGACGGCCCGGCGCCGACGGTGGCCCTGAACCCGGTCGACTCGCATCGACTGCTGGAGATGTACGGGATCAACGTGGTGCCGTTCCGTGAGGTCCGCACGATGCACGAGGCGTCGGCGGCAGCCCGGGAGCTGGGTTTCCCGGTGGCGGTCAAGGCCACGTCGTCGTCGTGGCGCGGACGGCTGGACAGGGAGGGGGCACGCCTGGACCTGCCCGATGCGACCGCGGTGATCACCGCTTTCACCGAGTTGTCGGCGCTGACCGGCGATTCGGTGCTGCACGTGCAGAAGATGGCACCCAAGGGGATCGGGACGGTCATCGAGATCCGTGACGACGCCTCGTTCGGGTCGGTCATCTCGTACGGACTGTCCGGCCGCACGTTCGAACTGCTCGGCGACCGCGGCTACCGGGCGATGCCGTTGACCGAGTACGACGCCAACGAACTGCTCGGCGAACCACGGTCGGCGACGCTGGTGCAGGGCGCGGACGAGGAGGGCGGAGTCGACACCACGGCGCTGGCCGACGTGCTGGTGCGGGTGTCGGCGCTCGGTGAGGACAACGCGGAGATCCGGAGTCTGGCGATCGACCCGATCCTGGTGTCTGCGGATGGGGCGGCGGTGCTGTCGGCCCAGGTGGTGCTCGGCCCGGTGCCGACCCGTGCCGACAGCGGACCTCGCCGGTTGTAGCGCGCAGGTCGTGGTGGGCGCCGGTCACCGGATGGTGGTCCGGCCCCGCGACGTCACGAGCCGCCACAGGGATCTGGTCCCCGTGGCGGCTCGGATCGACAAGGGTCTGTGCACCTGTGCGGGTGCGATGGTCAGCTCGCGTAGGCGCGCAACCGTTCGGCCCGATCACCGTGGCGCAGTTTGCCCATCACCTCGCGCTCGATCTGCCGGACACGCTCCCGGGACAGGCCGAATGCGCGGCCGATCTGATCGAGGGTGCGCGGCTGACCGTCGTCGAGCCCGTACCGCATGCGGATGACCTGCTGCTCGCGCTCGTCGAGGGTGGCCAGCACCGCACGGATGTCCGAGTGCAGCAGACCCGAGATGACCACGTTCTCCGCCGACGTCGCCTCGGCGTCCTCGATGAAATCACCGAGCGGGGCCTCTTCGTCGTTGCCGACCGGCATGTCCAGGCTCACCGGGTCACGGCTGTGGTCGAGCAGGTCGGCGATCTTTTCCTCGGGGATACCCGACTCGTTGGAGATCTCGGCGTCGGTGGCCTCCCGGCCGAGCTGCTGATGCAGTTCCCGTTTGATGCGGGCGATCTTGTTGACCTGCTCCACGAGGTGGACGGGCAACCGGATGGTGCGGCTCTGGTCGGCCATACCGCGGGTGATCGCCTGCCGGATCCACCAGGTGGCGTAGGTGGAGAACTTGAATCCCTTGGCGTAGTCGAACTTCTCCATCGCCCGGATCAGACCGAGGTTGCCCTCCTGGATCAGATCCAGCAGCGGCATACCGCGGCCGGTGTACCGCTTGGCCAGGGACACCACGAGCCTCAGGTTGGCCTCGAGCAGGTGGGCGCGGGCCATCTCGCCCTCGCGGACGATCAGCTTCAGGTCGCGCTTCTTGGCTGCGGTCAGACGCTTGCCGCTGCCCAGCAGATGATTGGCATAGAGTCCGGCCTCGATCTGTTTGGCCAGCTCGACCTCCTGCTCGGCGTTGAGCAGCGCGGTGCGGCCGATGCCGTTGAGATAGACGCGGACCAGATCGGCGGCGGGGGACTGCGCATCCAGATCCTGCTCGGTCATCGCCGGGCGTGTGCTGGGGGACGGTGTCGCCGACGAGGCGATGCTGGGGGCGACTTCCGGGCGTACAACTGTCGAGCGTGACATTCGGCCTCCTGAATCGAGTGCGTTCACAGGATTCAACGGACTCACCGCCGACAAAGTTCCCGGGCCGCCGCAATCACCGCGGCGCCCGCAAGTGCCTGTGACCTGGTTCGATGTGGTGATCCCCGGACGGCTCGGCTGAGAAGTTGCTAAGAGTCGCCCCGGCGGGAACCGTCGACGACGGTGTCCTCCCACGCCGAACCGCCGATCGAGCGGTCGGTGCGGTCGAGCTGAAGCGGGCCGATGACGTGGTGTTCGGCCCCGTACCGGTAATGCGCCTCCTCGCCCCGTTTGCGCGCGGGACGGTCGTTGGCGACCAACACCGCCACCCACGGCAGCGGGATGGACAGCACCACGATGCCCAGCGCCAGCAGACCAGAGCCGGTGATGTTGTACGCGATGGCGGCGATGATCAGCGCCGGAACGCGAAATGCCATCAGTGTCAGGTATTTGCGCACCCGGGCGCGGTGCTGTGCGTCGAACGATTCCTCGGCGTCGGTGATGAGGAATGCGTCGGCAGATCCGTGATTGCCCATACCTCCACTGTCCGCGCATTCGTGCCCGGTCGCAAGCCGGTGCCGGGTGGGCACACCTGTCCAGCGACCGGGCCGCGCACTTACTATGGTGGGCATGGGAACGCAGACCATTGACCGGCCCGACGTCGACATCGACGAACGGCCCGACACCGATGCCACAGACCGGGGTGATGACGACACCCCCAAGTTCTTCCACTATGTGAAGAAGAACAAGATCGCCGAGAGTGCCGTCATGGGAAATCATGTGGTCGCGCTGTGCGGTGAGACCTTCCCGGTGACCCGCTCGGCCAAGCCGGGCTCGCCGGTGTGCCCCAAGTGCAAGAAGATCTACAACCGGATGCGCAAGGAGTGAGTCGCGCCGCCGGTGGTCGGCAGCGCGCCGGCTAGCGGCGGCGGATCGGTCCGCTGCCGAAACGTTCGGGCAGCGTCTTGATCTGATCGGTGAAGTCCGAGGTCTGGGAGTGCACCCACTCCTTGACCTGGGTCGAAGCCGTGGGTTTGGCCGGCCACATCGACTGGATCGCGGCATTCACCTCGGCGCCGCCGACGATCGCGAAGCCCAGGAAGAACGCGAACAGCAGGAACGCGATTGGGGTGGCCAGTGCGCCGTAGGACACACCGACCTTGGTGATGGTGGCCAGGTACTCGCGCAGCACCGAGCTCGACAACCAGAAGAACACGGCCGCCACGACCGAGCCCGCGAGCAGCCGGTGCCAGGGCGGCGGGTTGGGCAGGGCCAGGTGGTAGAGCGTGGTGAGTACCCCGATCAGCAGGATCGCGACGGCGGGGAAGTAGCCGTAGTCGATGAGCCGGGTCACCCATGAGTCCCATTCGTCCGGCACGATCCTGCGCAGATATGTCGGGCCCAGCGCCACCAGCGGCAACACCACCACCGACACCGCCAGAAAGGCCACATACAGCAGTAGCGCGAAGATCCGCTGCCACACCGGGTTGCGGACTTCGTGCTGATCGTGCGCGCGCACGATCGAGGCGACATAGCACGACACGGCCGACGACCCGGCCCACAGTGACATGACGAAGCCGACCGACACCACGGACACCTTGCCGTGGCTGAGCACATTCTCCACCGTCGGGCTGATCAGGTCGTTCATCACGTTCTCGGAGAACGCGCGACCGGCGAGGGAGATGATCCTGTCGGAGATGACCGTGGTGGTGTCGGCGCCGAACCAGCCTGAAACGTAGCCGAGGCTGCCGAGCAGTCCGAGCAGCAGTGGCGGCAGTGACAGTGCCTGCCAGAAGGCGGCCTGCGCCGCCCACCCGATGATGCCGTGGTTCCACGAGTTGACGATCGTGCGCCAGACCATCTTGTGCATGTTCCGCAGCACCGGCAGGCGCTGCGGAACCGGCTCGGCCTCGGGTGCCGGGTCGCGGTGGCCGTCGGCATCGGCCCGGCCGGAACCGGGATACTTCTCGGCGCCGGCCCGATCGGTACGCAGCGGCACGGTGTCGAGTTGATCTGGGTCGAGTTGATCTGGGTCGAGCTGATCCGGGTCGAGTTGATCTGGGCCGAGTTGATCCGTCCCGCCCGGTACCGGAGCGCGGCGCGGCGCGTCAGGGTGGCCGGATACAACCGGCGACGGTTCGTCGTCGTCGGGTATCGGTGCGGGGTGTCGGTGTCGCGTGGCAATGCCCTTTATCGTGGCGGATCGGAACGCCGAACACGCTACAGGGTCGGTCAGTCGGTTCGGCGTGTCGTGCCTGAGCGGCAACACGTGGCCTCGAGCACGTTGTCGCGCGTCCGGCTCGCGGCGCTCGCGGGGGTAGCATTGCTGAGTTCCCGGCGCGCACAGGTGTGGCCGGCGGAGCTTTCGTTTCGTAAGGAGTCGGCAGAGACGTGACCCAAGCACATTCGGCGGCCGAGAGTACGGTGACGGCGACAGAAGGTGCGTCAGGAATCCGGCTCCGTGCCTGGCAGCGACGCGCCCTCACCAAATATCTGGCCACCACACCGACCGACTTCCTCGCCGTCGCCACACCCGGTGCCGGCAAGACGACCTTCGGCCTGCGGATCGCCCGCGAACTGCTCGACGACCGGACGATCGACGCGGTGACGGTGGTGGCCCCCACCGAACACCTCAAACACCAGTGGGCCGAAGCCGCCGCCCGTGTGGGCATCGCACTCGACTCGCGGTTCAGCAATTCCACCGGCCAGACCAGCTCGGACTATCACGGGGTGGCCGTCACCTACGCGCAGGTGGCGGCGCATCCGTACCGGCACCGGGTGCGTACCGAGAATCGCCGGACCCTGGTGATTCTCGACGAGATCCACCACGGTGGCGACGCCAAATCCTGGGGCGAGGCCATCCGGGAGGCCTTCTCCGACGCCACCCGTCGGCTGGCGCTCACCGGAACGCCGTTCCGCTCCGACGACTCGCCCATCCCGTTCGTCACCTACGAACCGGAGGAGGGCGGGGTGCTGCGCTCACGCGCCGACCACACCTACGGATACGCCGACGCCCTCGCCGACGGCGTCGTGCGCCCGGTGGTGTTCCTGGCCTACAGCGGACAGGCCAGCTGGCGCACCAGCGCCGGTGAGGAGTTCACCGCGCGGCTGGGCGAGCCGCTCTCGGCCGAGCACACCGCACGCGCGTGGCGAACCGCGCTCGACCCGCACGGCGACTGGATCCCCGCGGTTCTGCAGGCCGCACACACGCGGCTGACGCGGCTACGCGAATCGGGGATACCCGATGCCGGTGGTCTGGTCATCGCGACCGACCAGACCAACGCCCGCGACTACGCCGAACTCCTAGAATCGATCACCGGACGCAGACCGGCGCTCGTGCTGTCCGACGACCCCAAGTCGTCGAGCCGGATCGCCGAGTTCGCCGCCTCCGACGACGAGTGGATGGTCGCGGTCCGCATGGTGTCCGAAGGAGTGGACGTGCCGCGGCTCGCGGTGGGCGTGTACGCCACCAGCGCCTCCACGCCGTTGTACTTCGCGCAGGCCATCGGCCGGTTCGTGCGGTCTCGGCGTCCGGGCGAGACCGCCAGCGTCTTTCTGCCGTCGGTGCCGGTGCTGCTGAATCTGGCCAGCGAGATGGAAGCGCAACGCGACCACGTGCTGGGTAAACCGCACCGGGAGAGCGACGGGCTCGATGACGCCTTGATCGCCGACGCGAACAAGCAGAACGACGAGCCGGGGGAGGAGGACAAGTCGTTCCAGTCGCTTCACGCCGACGCCGAGCTCGATCAGGTCATCTTCGACGGATCATCGTTCGGCACCGCCACCTTCGCCGGCAGCGACGAGGAATCGGACTATCTCGGCCTGCCCGGCCTACTCGATGCCGATCAGGTGCGCACCCTGCTCAGCAGGCGCCAGCACGAGCAGGTGACCAGGCGCGACGCCGATAAGGCCGCATCCGTCCGGGCCCCCGAGGTGTCGACGACGACCGGTGACAATCTGCGCGGCCTGCGAAAGGAACTCAACAGCCTGGTGGCATTGCATCACCACCGCACGGGCAAACCGCACGGCATGGTGCACAAGGAACTGCGCACCGCCCTCGGCGGTCCGCCCACCGCGATGGCCACCGCCGAGCAACTCCGCGAACGGATTGCCGCGCTGCGCAAGTGGTAGCGGTATGACGCCCCGGCGGCAGACACACGAATGCCCCGGCCGTATCGGCCGGGGCATTCGCAGTGCTATGGGTCGAACTCACGACGTGGACCCGTGACGGGGTTCAGACGAGCTGCGCGGCGGAATCCTCGACGATCGCGCTGAGTTCGGCCAGTCGGGCTTCGTGGCTGGTGTAGTGATGCCGGCAGAAGAGGAGTTCTCCGCCCGCGGGCAGGATGGCACGGACCTTGGCGGCAGCACCGCAGCGGTCACACCTGTCAACAGCCGTCAGCGGCATGGCGATCGGGGGTGTCATGGCGGTATCGGACATTCTTTCCTCCGTCCCGGGTCGGCAATGCTTTGCCTGCCCTTCGTGAGCCCGTACATCGGGTCTGATGTACTTCTCTCACTCTCTCAGACGTTCGGGGCGCTTGTATTGTTCCGCGGACGTTTTCGGTGTGTCATCTCTGACACAACACCCGGTTGAAACATGCAGGTCACATGTGTGTCACGAACCATCCCGGACGGCCGATAGCGGATGTCAGTCGAGGTAGTCGCGCAGCACCTGGGACCGCGAAGGGTGCCGCAGCTTCGACATCGTCTTGGACTCGATCTGCCGGATGCGTTCACGGGTGACCCCGTACACCTGGCCGATCTCGTCGAGTGTGCGCGGCTGACCGTCGGTCAGGCCGAACCGCAGCCGCACCACGCCGGCCTCGCGTTCGGAGAGGGTCTCCAGAACCGACTGCAGTTGATCCTGCAGCAGCGTGAAGCTCACCGCGTCGACCGCCACCACTGCCTCGGAGTCCTCGATGAAGTCCCCGAGTTGCGAGTCGCCCTCGTCGCCGATCGTCTGGTCCAGTGAGATGGGCTCGCGGGCGTACTGCTGGATCTCCAGCACCTTCTCCGGGGTGATGTCCATCTCTTTGGCGAGTTCTTCGGGAGTGGGTTCGCGACCCAGGTCCTGCAACAGCTCGCGCTGGATACGGCCCAGCTTGTTGATGACCTCCACCATGTGCACCGGGATACGGATCGTGCGGGCCTGATCGGCCATCGCGCGGGTGATCGCCTGCCGGATCCACCAGGTGGCATAGGTGGAGAACTTGTAGCCCTTGGTGTAGTCGAACTTCTCGACCGCACGGATCAGGCCCAGGTTGCCCTCCTGGATGAGGTCGAGGAAGGCCATCCCGCGCCCTGTGTAGCGCTTGGCCAGCGAGACCACCAGGCGGAGGTTGGCTTCGAGCAGGTGGTTCTTGGCCCGGTTGCCGTCCCGCGATACCCAGTTGAGGTCACGCTTCTGCGCCGTACCGAGCTTCTCGCCGGACTCCATGATCCGGCGCAGGCACTCGGTGGCGTACAAGCCCGCCTCGATACGTTTGGCCAGCTCGACCTCTTCTTCGGCGTTGAGCAGGGCCACCTTGCCGATCTGCTTGAGGTAGGCCCGAACCGAGTCGGCCGAGGCGGTGAGCTCGGCGTCCTTGCGGGCCTGGCGCAGCGCCTCGGATTCGTCCTCGTCCCAGACGAAGTCTCCGGACTTGGCCGAGTCCGAGCTCGCGGCCGCCTTGGCGGTTCGCTTGGTCGCGGTGGCCGCGGCCTTCACCGGTTTGTCGGCGGCGGTCTGCTCCTGCGACTCGTCCTCCGAGTCCTCGTCGGAGTCGTCCGCGTCCACGGTGTCGTCGTCGACCTCGATGTCGTCGATGTCGATGTCCTCGAGATCGACATCAGGGGCGTCGAGGTCATCGATCGACTCGGGATCGTCGCCCATGCCTTCCGCGGACGTCACCTTGCCGGCGGCCTTCTTCGCGGCTTTCTTGGCAGGTGCCTTCTTCGCGGTCTTCTTGGCGGCCGCCTTCTTGGCGGGTGCCTTCCGCGCCGGTGCCTTCTTGGCCGCCTTCTTGGCAACCTTCTTGGCGGGAGCGGGGGCTGCCGCGGCCGTAGTGTCGTCGACGACCTCGGTGTCACCCACGGGGGTATTGGTGGCTGTCACGTACAACCTTTCGAGCTTACGAGCTGACTCACGCAGATGCCGCGGCGGATTCGGTCCACCGCTGAACAGGGCTTGAATTTCTCGGCGCTTGAGGCCGATACGGAACATTGTAACGACAACCGACCTCCTACAGTATCACTTGCCTGGTCAGAGGTGGTTCGCCACCCGTCGGCGACAACAGTTCGAGCTCAGTCGGCCACGGCCATCGCCGCGCCGACGATGCCCGCCGTGTTGCGAAGCGTCGCGGGCACCACGGGTGTGCGATTGGTGAGCAGCGGCACCCACTTGTGCGCCTTGCGGCTGATGCCGCCGCCCGCGATGAACAACGTGGGCCAGAACAGATTCTCGTAGGCCACCAGGACATCGCTGACCTTGCCGGCCCACTTCTCGTAGGTCCAGTCGTTATCCTCCTTGACCTTCGAGGACGCCTGATGCTCGGCCTCCTTACGGCCCACCACCAGATGGCCGAGCTCGGTGTTCGGTACGAGCGTCCCGTCGACCAGCACGGCCGAACCGATCCCGGTGCCGAAGGTCAGCAACATCACCACCCCGGACACGCCCTTGCCCGCCCCGAACCGATCCTCGGCCAGACCCGCGGCGTCGGCGTCGTTGAGCGCGGCCACCGCGCGGCCGCCGAGATGCCTGCCGAACAGCTCGTAGACATCCGTGCCGATCCACGCCTTGTCGATGTTGGCCGCCGTGCGCATCACCCCGTCGGTGACCACACCCGGCAACGTCACCCCGACCGGGCCCTGCCAGTCGAAGTGCGCCACCACCTGGGCCACCGCCTCGGCGACCGCATCGGGAGAGGCCGGCTGAGGGGTGAGCACCTTGAAGCGTTCGCCGACGAGCTCGCCCGTGTCGAGATCGACGATGCCGCCCTTGGTACCCGAGCCGCCGACGTCCACGCCGAATCCGAGATTGAGCCCGGGTGCGGACACGGGTGCGGCGGCATCGGAGACGGCGAAGGAGCGGGACTCGGTCATGATTCGGCCCTTTCGTGGCAGGCGTCGCCCGAGGCGGGTTGTGTCCGCCGGACGGATCGTGCGGTGTCGTCCTCAGGCTAGGCCATATCGGACCCGTCGGCGGGGTGTGCGGTGGCGTCGGCGGCACCGGTGCCGGACCGGCGATGTGTGCCCGCCCACTGTGGTCCGCGCGGGGATGTGCTCACATGGTGGGTGTGGATCCCACCGAGTCTGTCCGTCCGGTAACCGCGGCAACGCCCGTCGACCTGGAGCGTGTCGCCGTCATCGTCGCCGAGTTGGCGGCCGACCACGTCAGGGGCAGACGCACCGAACTGTTCTCGACGTTCGGTTCCGAGCCGAGTGCGACGGCCGGGCCCGGCGGGGCGGTCGCGACCAAGTCGACGCCCACTGATCCGGTCACCCTCGCCGACACCGAGAGCGAGAACCTGATCCGCGAACGGCTACGTGCGCTGCGCCCCGACGACGACGTACTCGGAGAGGAACGCGGCGGCAGCGTCGAGGTGCCCGACGGTGTGCGCTGGGTGGTCGACCCGATCGACGGCACGGTCAACTATCTCTACGGGATCCCCGCGTACGCGGTGTCGGTGGCCGCGCAGATCGGCGGGGAGTCGGTGGCGGGCGCGGTGGTCGATGTCGCCGGCGGCGTCACCTATTCGGCGGCGCGCGGACACGGCGCCTACGCGTGGGGCAGCGGTGACCGATCGGCGTCCGAGCGCCTGAGCTGCGCGCGGGTGACCGATCTGGGGCTGGCGCTGGTCGCCAGTGGCTTCGCCTACGACAGGGGCAGGCGCCGGGCCCAGGGTGAGTTGGTCGGAAAACTGTTGCCCCACATCCGCGACATCCGGCGCGTCGGGGCGGCGGCGCTCGACCTGTGCATGGTGGCCAGTGGCCGCGTCGACGCCCACTTCGAGCACGGACTCAGTCCGTGGGACTGGGCCGCGGGCGGGCTGATCGCCGCCGAGGCAGGTGCGGTGGTGCGGCTGCCCGCCGCCGATTCACGAGCCGCCGACGGCGAGCCGACCATCGCGGCCGCCCCGGGCATCGCCGAGGACTTTTTGGGGCTCGTCGGTGAGCTGGGCGGACTGCGGGCGATACCCGAGGGTGATCAGCAGGACTGCTTGTGAACCGCACTGACCAGTCCCGGATCGGCACCGGTCGCCGGATCCTTCGGGTTGGCCAGTCGTAGCGCCTCGAGTGCGGCCTGTGCGTCCTGGGACAGCTCGCGTGATTCGTAGTGGGTGCCCAGCGCGACATCGACCACTACGTCGCGCCTGCCGTCGTCGACGAGCTGCGCGCAGGGGATGGCCAGCCAGACCGCGGCCGCGGCATTCTTGCTGCCTGGTCCGAACCGGATCTGGGCGACGCAGTCCAGGTCCTGGCCCACGTACACCTCGTCGTCGGCGTACGGGGTGTCGGTGGCGGGTGTGAAGCCCTGCGCGGTGAGATCGTCGGAGACGGATCTGGCTGCGCCTCGTTGACCCGACGAATTGAGCACACGCACCTGGAAGCCGGACAGCGCGGCGGGGGCGATCGTCTTCATCTCCTCGTTGTCCACCACGGTCAGTGTCGTCGAGGTGGGCGTGGTGGTGTCCGCCGGTGCCGATGCCGCCGGTGGCGCGGGCAGCGGAGCGGGGCAGGCGGTGGGGGTGGGGTCGTCACCGGACTTGACCGCGGCGATACACCACACGACGAGCGCCAGGACGGCGAGGACCGTGACGGTGATCAGGACGGGTTCACTGCGACGCCGCCGATACGGCCGACCCTTCCGGTCGGTCGTCGAACCTGCCGCGATCTGGGACACCACCGTGGACGCCGCTCCTCTCGATTCCCGCGTGACTGCGCCCACTCTAGGCCATGTCTCCCGTGATCGGTCCGGCGGCGACTCCTCCGGCGGTGTCGGTGTGCGGAGTCTTTCCGTGGCGCCCTCGCCGTAGGCGGCGGGTGCCGGCACCTGTATGGATGTGTGAGCGGTACGGTGACCGGCGAGGATCGGTACGGTGGTACGGCTGTGACTCCCGCACAATTTCGTCGTTGACTTTTCGGTGGTCGACACACTATGCTTCGGGCGCCCGGGCTAGTGAGCAGTCGAAGAACGGGCCCGAATTGACACGGAAAATTGTCACTGACGTACGTACAGGTTCGGGGACGAAGTGCGGGATTGCATGACGAAGTGCGGGATTGCATTGAGTGGTGGAGCATCGCGCGACGCCACTTCGCCGCCGATCGCGGCAGGGTTCGCCCGTTACCCGGCCACCGCCCGGAATAACTCCGGACGGGGTGGTGCTTGCTTCGGTATCCGGCCACAAGCCGGGACCGGTAGGCGCCCTCAACGCTGACACAAGGTAAGGCACACAATGGCTACTGACTACGACGCCCCACGTCGAACCGAGACCGAAGACCTCAACGAGGACTCGCTCGAAGAATTGAAAGCCCGTCGCAGCGAGGCGCAGTCCTCGTCCGTCGACGTGGACGAGAGTGACACCGCCGAATCGTTCGAGCTTCCGGGCGCGGACCTGTCCGGCGAGGAACTGTCGGTCCGGGTCATCCCCAAGCAGGCCGACGAGTTCACGTGTACGAGTTGTTTTCTCGTCTACCATCGCAGCCGGCTGGCCCGCGAGAACGGCAACTCTATGGTGTGCGTGGACTGCGCCTGATCACATCGACACCGCGGCCACCAGCCTGACCGGCCGCGTCACGGCGATCAGTCGCCGACACGAAAAAACCGGACCACGATGCACGGGGTCCGGTTTTTGTGTGCCCCGATTGTCGTTGTGTGCCCCGACTGCGTTCTGCCGGTCCGAGGCACTATGGCCGATCCGATGGACGAGACCATCCGGTGCCGCCGGGCTCAGGACTGTTGATCGCGCGGCTTGCCCGCGGGCGGTGCCGCCGCGTCGTCGATCCCCAGCGCCGCCAGCAGGCGATCGGGGTGCCGGGTCGAGACCAGCCAGTAGGGCGTCGGGTCGTCCGGGTCATCGAGCACCAACAGCACCATCGTCTTGATCCAGGTCCGGTGCATCAGGTAGGCGGCGGGGTCGAGCTGGCGTCCCAGTGCCGCCGATTTGGCCGTGGCGGCCACCGTGGCACCGCGCGCGATCACCTCGCGCGGAAGTCTGGCCTTGTCGGCGATCAGCTCACCGTCGGCGGTCACCGCCACCCGGGCGCGTCCCATCGACCACAGCAGCGCCGCCGCGAGTATTCCGACGACCACATATCCGGCGACACTCCAGACCGACCGGTGCGCCGACAGCTGGATCTCGTACCCGACGACACCGGTCACGACGGCCGCGGCCGCCCACCACCACAGTGGGACGGTGAGGCGTTCGTCGTAGCGATGGGCCTGTCCCGACCCCGCGGTGTGCGATTTCGTGCCGGATCCGGGTTGTGGGGTGTCGGGACCGTGTCCGGGGGCCCGGTCTGCCGGCGAGTTGTGCGGTGATTGGGGTGATGCCACGGCGACCAGCCTAGTCCGCGGGCCGGGCGCCGGGTGTGTGGTGGTCCGGCGGTAGTGTGCCGTGCGTGAGCGCCGAACCCGCATCCGTGATCGCCATCCGCCGACTGGACCCCGATCTGCCGTTGCCGACCCGGGCACATCCCGGTGACGCGGGGGTCGACCTGTGTTCGGTCGCCGATCTCGAGCTGCCGCCCGGGCACCGCCGGCTCGTCGGGACCGGCGTGGCGGTCGCGATCCCCGTCGGCATGGTCGGGCTGATCCATCCGCGGTCGGGTCTGGCCGCACGCACCGGACTGTCGATCGTGAACACCCCCGGCACCATCGACGCCGGCTATCGCGGCGAGATCAAGGTGTGCCTGATCAACCATGATCCCGACACGCCGATCGCCATCGCGCGCGGCGATCGGATCGCCCAGCTCGTCGTGCAGCGTGTGGAGTTGCCCGAGTTCGTCGAGGTGGACGAGCTCGATGACACCAGCCGCGGTTCGGGCGGATACGGCTCCAGCGGCGGTCACGCCGCGTTGGAGGGCTGACCCGTCGCCGGAGGCCGGTGACGGCCCGGTTGCGGCCCCGGTGACGGCCCGGTTGCGGCCCCGGTGACGGCCCGGTTGCGGCACAGTCGTGCCGGGGTGGACTACCCTGCAATGCGGATCAGCTGATCGTCAGGGACTCACGCAAGGAGGCGTCGAAATGGCTCGGCAGAACGCGAACCAGGGGTTGAGCATCGGCCAGGCAGCCGGTCCGTACGATATCGACGCACTGGTCACTTCGCTTGCGGAGCTACAGAATTCGCACCTTGACCTGGGGTCGGTGCTGGTTCCGGTGGTCGAGGGCGGGCAGGTCACCGTCGAGATGACCGCCGATCATCAGCCGGAGGCGGTGTATCTGGTGACACCGTTCGGCCGGATCGGCGTCGCGGCGTTCGCCGCTCCCAAGACTCCGGGCCTGTGGCGCGAAGTGGTGCGCGAGCTCGCCGAGTCGTTGCGCGACAGCGGGGCCGGCACGTCGATCGAGGACGGGCACTGGGGCCGGGAGGTGGTTGCCGAGGTGCCGGGAACCGTGCACAGGTTCATCGGTGTCGACGGTCCGCGCTGGCTCGTGCGGTGTGTCTCCAGCGGGCCGACCGAGGCCACCGAGCCGCTCAGTCAGCTCGCCCGGGCGGTCCTGGCCGAGTCGGTGGTCCGGCGTGGCAACGAGCCGTACCCACCGCGGGAGGCGCTGCCGATCGAGCTTCCCGACGTGCTCGCCGCCCAGGTTGCCGCGGCGCAGCAGGAGATGGCCGAGTCGGGGGAGCCGGGGTTCGAGAACATCGACGCCGGTGCGGACGAGGTGAGCGAACAGGGGCTGGACGCACAGGGGTTCAATTCCGATGGCGTGAGCGCGGGTGGCGCGCTCGACCAGCTGGCGCAGGCGACCGTGGTGCCCTCGGACGAGCCCGACTACGACGACCCGGTCGCCGACGATCACGGCGACGATCCGGACGGGCAGGCTCAGGATCCCGCCCGGGGTGCGGATGCGCCGTCGACGGGTTCTGCGATGCAGCGGTTGCGCAGGTCCTGGCGTCGCTGATCGCGCGTCCCCGAGGTGTGTCCCCGACGGAGCGATCTCCTCAGGGTGTGGTGAGCCTGGCCCGTGCGGTGGATCAGCGGACGCGGTGAATCAGAGCAGCGCCGTCCACGTCCGGGCCGTGGTGTCACCGAGGAGCGCCGGGTCGGTGCCCCATTCGGCGAGCGGCAGTTCGGTCACGGCGGCCCGGGGTGCGGCCTCGCACCAGGCGCGCGCCACCAGCAGCGGGTGGATCGGGTCGTCGAGGGAGGCGGTGATCGCCAGCGGTGTCCGCAGCCGCGCGATCTCGTCGGTGCGCGGGCTCACGAACGCCGCGGCCTGGCGGAGCTGGCTTTCGAGGCGGTCCCCGAAGAACGCCCACGACCGGGCCAGCTCGTCGGCCAGCCATGCCGGCGACGACGCGCGCATCGCCGAAATCGTCGCCTCCAGGCCGAGGTCGCGGATCGAATCGGCGGTGGCGGTGGCCGATGCCCGGGCCGGGGCATGCCTGTCGTCGCCCGACCACGGCGGTAGCGCGGCCAGGATTCCCGCACACCGGCCGACGGTCGGATCGGGTGCGGACAGCTCGCGTGTCAACGCCCACCGCACGGCGAGGGCCGCCCCGATCGACACGCCGCCGACGAGGATCGACCGATGGTTGCGGGCGGCCTCGTCCAGGACGGCGAGATGCCCGGCGACCAGGTCGTCGGCCGGCTGGGAGGCGATCAGTTCCAGCCCGAGTCGGGTCGCGGCGGGTCCGAATGCGCGCTGAACATAGTCGGCGTCGGACCCGGTCCCCGGTAGCCCGACCAGCGCCGTCGGGTACTGCCCGTGCGGCTCACCGGTGGCCGGATCGGTGCGCGAGGATGAATCGGTGGACAACTCGGAACCCGTCGGCATGTAACGATGATGCCTGGCGTTGGATCTGGTGTGGGCGGGGGTCTACAGTGGCGGATATTCGGTGGTACGCCATCGGCCACAACGATAATCACCAGTGGTGCTTGGAGCGGCAATGACAACGGCTGGATATCTCAAGAGGCTGACTCGTCGGTTGACGGAGGATCTCGGTGAGGTCGAGACCGAACGCATCTCACGGGAGTCTCTGGCGCGTGGCGGCCAGCGGGCCGCGGAGTGCTGCCGGGGCGACGAGGTCACGATGCACGGTGAGTTGAGGTCGGTGGAGACGTGCTCACGCACCGCCAAGGCCGGCGTGAAGGCCGAGTTCTTCGACGGCAGTGACACGGTGATCCTCAAATGGCTCGGCCGCAACCGGATCCCGGGCATCGAACCCGGCCGGACGGTGACCGTGCGCGGCAGACTCGCCGAGCACGACGGCAGCAAGGTCATCTACAACCCGTACTACGAGTTGTATGGCGCCGACGACTGATTCCGGCGCCCCTGACCCCGAGCGGTCAGCAGCAGACCCGACCGGTTCCGGCGCGCCGGACTCCGGGCGCTCCGGGCTCGCCCATGGTGGCGAGACGTCTCTGCTGGACCAGATGGGCGGGGTGTCGGGACTGATCTATTCGACGGTCCCGGTCGCCGTCTTCGTCCCCGCGAACGCGGTCGGTGGACTCGGCTGGGCCATCGGCACGGCGCTGGCGGCGGCGGCGGTGGTATTCGCGGTCCGGCTCATCCGCCGCGAAGGGCTCACCCCGGCGGTCTCGGGCCTGCTCGGTGTGGTGGTCTGCGCGTTCATCGCACATCGCGTGGGCGAGGCCAAGGGCTATTTTCTGTTCGGCATCTGGTCGATGCTGATCTATGCGGCCGCGTGTGTGGTGTCGATTCTGGTGCGGTGGCCACTGATCGGGGTCGCGTGGCATCTGGTGACCGGTGAGGGGATGGGCTGGCGCAGGCAGCCGGCGGTGCTGCGGGCCTACGATCTGGCGACGGCGTGCTGGGGGATCGTGTTCGGCGCGCGCTACCTCACCCAGTCGGCCCTCTACGACAACGACCGGACCGGCTGGCTCGCCGTGGCCCGCATCGGCATGGGCTGGCCGTTGACGGCGCTCGCGGCGATCGTCACCGTGTACCTGGTCCGCCGGGCGCTGGCGGTCAGTGCGTCACCTGCATAGCCGCGTACAGTGCGTCCTCGGTCTCCTCGGGGGCAATGAACACCAACTCGTCGCCGCCCTCGATCGAATCGTCGGACTGCGGCACGATGACGCGGCGCCCGCGCAGGATCGCAACCAGCGCCGCGTCGCGTGGTAGCGCCAGCTTGCGCACCGGTTTGCCGGCGAGCGGGGTGTTGGCGGGCAGCGTGAGCTCGACCAGGTTCGCCTGACCCTGCCGAAAGGTCATCAGACGCACCAGATCACCCACCGACACCGCCTCCTCGACCAGCGAGGCCAACAGCCGTGGTGTGGACACCGCGACGTCCACACCCCAGTCCTCGCCGAAGAGCCATTCGTTGCGGGGATCGTTGACCCGGGCCACGACCCGGTTGACGGCGAACTCGGTCTTCGCCAGCAGACTGACCACCAGGTTGGCCTTGTCGTCGCCGGTCGCGGCGATCATCACGTCGAACAGGTGCAGTTGGGCGCGTTCGAGATTGGTCAGCTCGCAGGCGTCGCCGAGGACCCAGGTGGCCTCGGGTACCGCCGCGGTGTCGATGTGCGAGGCGAGTCGCTCGAACAGGGTGACCTCGTGCGCGTTGGCGAGCAGTTCGCGCGCGATGGAGCGGCCGACGGCCCCGGCTCCGGCGATGGCGATCTTCACGGCACCCTCCCTCAGTCCCGTGCCGGGGCAGGTCCGGCGGCCAGGGCCCGGGCGGTGGCCAGGTTGTCGAGCAGGACCGCGGTATACACCTGGTCGTCCTGCTGAATGACCGTCTTGACATCGGGCAGGATCATCCGGCCCACTCGGCTGACGAAGGCGATACGCGCCCCGGTCTGCTCCTGGAACCGGCCCACCGTGGTGCCGATCCACGATTCGTCGACATCGATGCGGGCCACCCCGAGCGTGCCGGACGGATCGCGCCATTCGATGGTGTTGGCGGTCTCGTCGAGCGCCGAGACGAAACGTTCGGTGGTCCACGGGACGGTGGCGACGGTCGGAATCCCGAGCCGTTCGTATACCTCGGCGCGGCGGGCGTCGTAGATGCGGGCGACGACGCGCGGCACGCCGAAGGTCTCGCGGGCCACCCGTGCGGCGATGATGTTGGAGTTGTCGCCCGAGGACACGGCGGCGAACGCATCGGCTGTTTCGATGCCGGCCCGGACCAGTACGTCGCGGTCGAATCCGACGCCGACGACTTTCGCGCCGCCGAACTGCTGGTCGAGCCGGATGAACGAGGTGGCGTCGCGGTCGATGATCGAGACCTCGTGGCCGCGGCGGTTCATGGACATCGCCAACGATGATCCGACCCTGCCGCACCCCATGATGACTACGCGCACTCGGGCGTCCTTTCCCACACGTGACGTTGCTCAACGTACCCCGCGCCGTCGGCGGATGCGACGGCGGATGCGACGGCGGACGGCGCGATCGGCGGCCGTGACGGCGGCCCGAGGCTCACTTGTCGGGCCCGGTGGTCTTTGCGATGGGCACGGCCTAGTGTTGCGTGGTGTCCACCGTCTCCAAGGTGTCTGTCGCGGTCAAGCGCCTGTTGCTCGGCCGGCCGTTCCGCAGCGACAAACTCGATCACACCCTGCTGCCCAAACGCATCGCGCTACCCGTTTTCGCCTCCGATGCGATGTCGTCGGTGGCGTACGCGCCGCAGGAGATCTTCCTGGTCCTGTCGATCGCCGGGGTCAGCGCGCTGACTTTCACTCCGTGGGTGGCGGTCGCGGTGGCCGTGGTGATGGTGGTCGTGGTGGCCAGCTACCGCCAGAACGTGCAC
Organism: Gordonia pseudamarae; assembly: GCF_025273675.1. Lineage (NCBI taxonomy): Bacteria > Bacillati > Actinomycetota > Actinomycetes > Mycobacteriales > Gordoniaceae > Gordonia > Gordonia pseudamarae. Next base: position 2,239,683 of record NZ_CP045809.1, read on the forward strand.
GCCTATCCCTCCGGCGGCGGCGACTACGAGATCGCCAACGTCAACCTGGGGCCGAACGCGGGGCTCACCGTCGGCAGCGCGCTGCTCGTCGACTATGTGCTGACCGTGGCGGTGTCGATCGCCTCGGCCGCCGAGAACATCGGGTCCGCGGTCCCGTTCGTCCACGAGCACAAGGTCTGGTTCAGCGTGGCCGCGATCGCCGTGCTGACCGCGATCAATCTGCGCGGAATCAAGGAATCCGGTGCGGTTCTGGCGATCCCGACCTATGCGTTCATCATCGGTGTGGGTGCCATGTTGGTGTGGGGTTTTGTGGAAGTTTTCCTCCTGGACCGAGACCTGAATGCTGAGACCAGCGGGTTCGGGCTGCGAGCCGAGGACCATCACCTGGCCGGGATCGCGTTCGTGTTCCTGATCGCCCGGGCCTTCTCGTCCGGTTGCGCCGCGCTCACCGGGGTGGAGGCGATCAGCAACGGGGTGCCCGCCTTCCGCAAGCCCAAGTCGCGCAACGCGGCGGCCACATTGCTCATGCTCGGCGCGTTCTCCATCACCCTGCTGCTGGGTATCGTGTTGCTGGCCCAGAAGATCGGCGCCAAGTACGTGATGGATCCGGCGAACGACCTGATCGGTGCACCCGCGGACTACCACCAGAAGTCGATGATCGCGCAGTTGGCGATGGCCGTCTTCGGTGACGTCTCGATCGGTTTCTACTTCGTGGCCATCGCGACCGCACTCATCCTGGTTCTGGCCGCCAACACCGCGTTCAACGGCTTTCCGCTGCTGGCCTCGGTGCTGGCGCAGGACCGCTACCTGCCCCGGCAGATGCACACCCGCGGTGACCGGCTCGCCTTCAGCAACGGCATCCTGTTCCTTGCGGTGGCCGCGGTCATCTTCGTGATCGCCTTCGGCGCCGAGGTCACCGTGCTGATCCAGCTGTACATCGTGGGCGTGTTCGTGTCGTTCACGCTGAGCCAGACGGGGATGGTGCGGCACTGGACGCGGCTGCTGCGCACGGAGACCGACCCGCAGGCGCGGCGGCGGATGGTGCAGTCCAGGGTGGTCAACTTCGTGGGCCTGGTGATGACCGCGTCCGTGCTGGTGGTGGTGCTGATCACCAAGTTCACCGCCGGTGCGTGGATCGCGATCGTGCTGATGGTGGCGATCTTCGGGTTGATGAAGCTGATCCACTCACACTACGCGAATGTGCAGCGTGAACTCGACCGCGACGACGAGAGCGCCGTCCTGCCCAGCCGCACCCACTCGATCGTGCTGGTGTCGGGTCTGAATCTCGCCACCCGCCGCGCCGTCCGCTACGCGCGCGCCACCAGACCCGACACACTGGAGGCGATCACGGTCAATGTCGACGACCGGTCCACCCGGACGCTGGTGTCGCGGTGGGAGGCCAGCGAGATCGAGGTGCCGCTCAAGGTGATCGCCTCGCCGTACCGGGAGATCACCCGGCCGGTGATCGACTATGTGCGCCGGGTCCGCCGCGAATCACCCCGCGATGTGGTGACCGTGTTCATTCCCGAGTACGTGGTGGGTCACTGGTGGGAGCAGATCCTGCACAATCAGTCCGCGTTGCGGCTCAAGAGCCGACTGCTGTTCGAACCCGGCGTGATGGTGACGTCGGTGCCGTGGCAGCTCAACTCCTCCGACCGGCTCAAGGATCGCGACATGAATGTATACGGACCCGGCGACACGCGCCGCGGCATGGGTGGGACGGAACGACGCTGACATGACTGATCTGAATGTGCTGGACACCGAGCTGGAGACGGTGCGAATGGCAAACGGCGGCGACGCCGTCGGCCATGTCGACGGGCGGGTGGTGTTCGTGCGGGGCGCGTTGCCGGGTGAGCGGGTCCGGGTGCGGATCGAGGACCGCAGCAACGATCGTTTCTGGCGGGCCGTGGTCACCGACGTCCTCGATCCGGCTCCGGACCGGGTGCCGCCGGCGTGCGAGGCCGCGGCACACGGGGCCGGCTGCTGCGACCTGTCGTTCGTCGAGCCGGCCGCGGCGCGTCGACTCAAGACCGGGGTGACCGCCGACGTGCTGCGCCGCATCGGGCCGCTGACCGATGACGGACTGGCGGCCGCGGGACTTTTCGACGAGGGAGTGCGGGCGCTGGGACCGGACGGGGAGGGCTGGCGCATCCGCACCCGGCTGTTCGTCGACGATCAGGGCCGGGCCGGGGTGCATGCGTGGCACGCGAGCACGGTCATCGTCGGACACCATTGCAGCGCGCCGCTGGCCGGTCTGGTCGCCGGGCTGGACGTGGAGCGTTTCACCCCGGGCGCCGAGATCGTGGCCGTCGCCGGTGCAGACGGCCGCCATCTGGCCGAGATCGCGCCGCCGGAACCGGTGCGCGGAGACAGGGGCGACCGGCGGCATGTGCAGCGCACCCGCCGGAGTCGGGCCGCGGCACGCAGCACGAGAATGCTGGAGGGCGCGGAAACGGTGCCGCACACGGTCGGTGACCGTACTTGGGATATCGGGGTGAACGGGTTCTGGCAGGCGCACCGGGCGGCACCGGCCACCTATGCCGCCACCGTCGTCGCCATGATGGAGAACGTGGACGTCGATCCGGCGGGCACGGTGGCCTGGGACCTGTACGGGGGTGCGGGGATCTATGCGGGCGCGCTGCTCGACAATGCTGCCGCGCAGGTCCACGTGGTGGATTCGGACGCCGGTGCCATCAGTGCCGCGAGCACAACCTTCGCCGGTGAGGCGCGGCTCCGCGCGCATCGCGGCGAGGTCGCCGAGACCGCGGTGGGTCTGCCGTCTCCCGACATCGTGGTACTCGATCCGCCGCGGACGGGCGCCGGGCGCGCGGTGATCGACATGATCGCCGCTGCCGACCCGCGGGTGGTGGTGCATGTGGGCTGTGATGTCGGCCGTTTCGCCCGTGACCTGGCGTTCCTGGCCGAGCGTGGCTATCGTGTTCGCGCGCTGCGCGCGTTCGACGCCTTCCCGGGCACCCACCACGTGGAGACAATCGCCTGCCTCACCCGCTGACCGCGCCGGGTGTGTGGCCCGGACCCGTGTCGCCCGGACCCGTGTGGCCCGGACCCGTGTGGCCAGGTGTAGGACACGTACAGCTAGGACACCCGGGCCGCGTCGGCGTGTGCGGTGAGCCAGTCCACGGTCGTGCCGATCACCGTCTCACGTTCGGGTTCGTTGAAGATCTCGTGGAACAGCCCGTCGTAGATGATCAGCGTTTTGTCCGTCGACCCGGCCAGTCGGTCGACCATCCGGCTGCCCTCGGGCTCGGTCAGCGCGTCGTCGCCGCCATGCATCACCAGCAGCGGGATCCGGAGCGAGGGAAGGCGTCCGGGAAAGGACTGCATGGTGGTCATCAACGCGCCGCCGAGGCCCGCGGGGACCTTGCCGCGCACCACCAACGGATCGTTGTCGTAGTCGGCCACCACTTTCGGGTCGCGCGAGATGCTTTCCGCGTCGAGCGCGGTGGACGGCAGCCAGGGCACCAGGCGGCCCAGGACCGGGGCGAGTCTGACCAGGATCGGCGACAGATCGGACCCGGGGACCACGGCCGCACCAGAGAGCACCAGGCCGTCGAGACGGTCCTGGTGATCGAGGGCGTAGTCGAGCGCGATGCAGCCGCCCATGCTGTGCCCGAGCAGGAACGTGGGCAGTCCGTCGATCCGCACCGCATCGAGCACGGTGTCGATATCGTCGGTGTAGTCGGCGAAATTGCTGATCCGCAGTCGCTTTCCATCGGAACGCCCGTGCCCGAGATGGTCGGGGACCGCGACCGTGAAGCCGGCCGCCACCATCGCCCGCACCACATGGCCGTAGCGTCGGCCGTGCTCGGCGAGACCGTGTGCGATGAGCACCACGCCGCGCGACTCACCGTCGGGGATGCTCACGTCATAGCGGATGACATGCCCGTGGGCGCCCAGGAATTGGCGTTCTTCGGTCGGCACGTGGCCTCCTTACGTCGGTGGGTGCTGGCAGTACCCGATTGTGCGGGTTCTCAGATGCGTTCGCCCTCACATAGTGGCATCCGGGGTCACCGGCCGCGGACGGTGGTACATCACATCCGGGTTGGCGGGGGCGGTCGGCGCGGTCGCCTAGACTGTGCAGCACGCCCCGCGGACACTCCGAGTGTCCGGGCGTGACGAGTGTGACGGTGATGATGGAGGTTTGGCGATGGGCGTGCTCGATCGGATAGATTCTCCTGCCGATCTCCGGTCGCTCTCCGACGACGAGATGGTCGAACTGGCCGCGGAGATCCGCGCGTTCCTCATCGAGAAGGTCGCCGCCAGCGGCGGACATATCGGCCCCAACCTCGGCGTCGTGGAATTGACGTTGGCGTTGCACCGGGTGTTCGATTCGCCGCACGATCCGATCCTGTTCGACACCGGCCACCAGTCGTACGTGCACAAGATCGTCACCGGCCGCAAAGCCGGTTTCGACAAGCTGCGCCAGCGTGGCGGGCTCACCGGCTATCAGGAGCGAGCCGAGAGCGAGCACGACTGGATAGAGTCCTCGCACGCGTCGGCGGCGCTGTCCTACACCGACGGCCTGGCCAAATCGTTCGAGCTGACCGGGCAGGACCGCACCGTGGTGGCGGTCGTCGGGGACGGTGCGCTCACCGGTGGCATGTGCTGGGAGGCGCTTAACAACATCGCCGCCGCCGACCGGCCGGTGGTGGTCGTCGTCAACGACAACGGCCGTTCCTATGCCCCAACGATCGGCGGATTCGCCCGGCACCTGTCGGGTCTACGCCTGCAGCCCGGGTACGAGAGGCTCCTCACCGAGGGCCGCCGGGCGCTGCAGAAGCTTCCGGTGGTCGGCGAACCGGCGTACGCGGTGTTGCACGGTATGAAGAGTGGTCTGAAGGATCTGCTCGCCCCGCAGGCCATGTTCACCGATCTCGGGATCAAGTACGTCGGGCCGGTCAACGGCCACGACATCGTTGAACTCGAATCGGCGTTCGCGCAGGCCAAGGCGTTCGGTGGGCCGGTCATCGTGCATGCCGTCACCCGCAAGGGCATGGGCTACGAGCCCGCCGAGAACCACGAGGAAGACCAGATGCACGCCACGGGCGTCATCGATCCGGTCACCGGGCGGGCCACCAGTGTGTCACCGCTGGGCTGGACCGAGGTGTTCTCGGCCGCACTCATCGAGGCCGGTGCCCGCCGCAAGGACATCGTCGCCATCACCGCCGCGATGCCCGGCCCGACCGGCACGCTGCCCTTCGGGGAGAAGTTCCCGGATCGACTTTTCGACGTCGGAATCGCCGAGCAGCACGCGTTGACCTCCGCCGCAGGACTCGCCCTGGGCGGCCTGCATCCCGTGGTGGCCATCTACTCCACCTTCCTCAACCGGGCGTTCGACCAGCTGTTGATGGATGTGGCCCTGTTGCGGCAGCCGGTGACAGTGGTCCTCGACCGTTCCGGCATCACCGGACCCGACGGACCGAGCCATCACGGCATGTGGGATCTGTCGCTGTTGGCGATGGTGCCCGGGATGCGGGTGGCCGCTCCGCGCGACGCGGTGCGTCTGCGTGAGGAGTTCGCCGAGGCGATCGCCACCGACACCGGACCCACCGCTGTGAGGTTCTCCAAAGGTGCTGTGCCCGAAGACATCCGGTCCGTTCAGCGACTGGCCGACGGAGTGGATGTGCTGCGCCGCGGCGTGCCGGGCGCGGGAACGGTCAGTGGTGATGTGCTCATCGTCGCGGTCGGTGCGTTCTGCTCGCTCGCGCTCGACACCGCCGACCGGTTGTCACAGCAGGGGATCGCGGCCACCGTCGTCGACCCGCGCTGGGTGCTGCCGGTTCCCGGATCGATCGTCGGCCTGGCCCGCACGCATCGTCTGGTGGTGACGCTGGAGGACGGCGGCATCAGCGGTGGCGTCGGTTCGGCCGTCGCGGCGGCGGTGAGTGCCGCTGATCTGGTGGTTCCGGTGCAGCAGCGGGGTATCCCGCAGGAATTCATCGAGATGGGGTCGCGCGGAGAGATTCTCGCCGAGCTCGGGTTGACCGCACAGGACCTGGCGCGGTCCATCACGGCAACCGTTTCGCGGATGCAGTCGATTCCCGAACTCGGTGACGACGCACTCGCGGATGCTCCGGCCGATCAGGCCGCGGATTCGCGCACCGCCGACTCGCACGCCGACGACTGACTCCGGCAGCGGATTCGATGCCACCTCGGGCGCCGACGCCGCACTGGAACCGGTAGCCCGCCTTCTCCATCTCGCGGCCGCGCCACCACACGGCTCATCCCGGACCAGTGCAGGCCAATGACCAGTGCAGGCCAATGATCAGGGCAGGCCAATGATCAGGGCCGGTCAATGATCAGGGCCGGTCAGGCATCGGCTGTCGGTGCGCTGTCCGGCGCGTCACCGGCTGTGTTCAGCGCTTCGGCGATCGCGCCGGACACCACATACCGCTGCCACGACCGGGCCCCGGCATCAGCGAGACGGGCGTCGACGGACTCGGGGGTGGCCGGCAGGTCCACGCCCTCCCAACACAGGGTGCGCACGACGTCCGGAGCGAGCAGATTCTCGGGTGGAAGCTCGTTCTCCTCGGCGAGCGCACCGAGCAGCGGCCGGATCACGGCGGCCCGTTCGGCGCCCTCCGGGTTGCTGCGATCCCATCGGTTGTAGGCGGGCAGGCCGGTCGACGGTGGTTTGCGGGGGGGAAGTTCGGCGGTGGGCAGCGCTCTGGCCCGTTCGAGCGCGTCGAACCAGGTTCGGGCGTTGCGGCTTTGCCGCGGACCGCCGAACACCGGTAGCCGCGTCAGATCGCGGATGGTGGCCGGGTCGGCGGTGGCGGCGGTGACGATCGCCGAATCGGGCAGGATGCGCCCCGGGGCGATGTCACGGCGGCGGGCGACCTCCTCGCGCGCCAGCCACAGTTCACGTACCGCGGCGAGCGCGCGGGCGCTCTTGACGGTGTGGATCCCGGTGGTCCGGCGCCACCGGTCGACGCGGGCCGGTGGCGTGGGCCGGTTGAGTATCGCGGCGAACTCCTCATGCGCCCACTCACCCTTGCCGGCCTCGGTCAGGGCTGCGGCGGTGGCCTCGCGCAACTCGACCAGCACCTCCACGTCCAGCGCCGCGTACACCAGCCAATCGTGAGGCAGTGGCCGCCGCGACCAGTCCGCCGCGCCGTGGCCCTTGCTCAGCCCGAGTCCCAGAAACTCCTCGACCATGGTGGCCAGGTTCACCTTCGGACGTCCCAACAGCCGGCCGGCCAGTTCTGTGTCGAACAGCTCCGAGCACACGAAACCGACCTCACGCAGGCACGGCAGATCCTGGTCGGCGGCGTGCAACACCCATTCGGGGCCGGTCAGCACGTCGATGACCGGGGTCAGTGCTTCCGGGTCCAGGGTGGGATCGAGCAGGAAGGATCCCGCACCCGTACGTTTGAGCTGGATCAGGTAGGCGCGCTGGGAGTACCGATAGCCCGACGCGCGTTCGGTGTCGACGGCGATGGGGCCGGTACCGCCGGCCAGACGTCGCGCGGTGTCGGCGAACTCGTCCGCCGATGTCAGCACCGGCGGCACACCGCCGGCCGGCTCGGTGAGTGGCGTGGGCGTGTCGGTCATAGCTCGGTCACACCCACCGGCGGCAGGCCCGCCGCCGCAGACAGGACCTCGCAGAAGGCCTCCAGATGCCGGCCGAGGCCCAGATCCGTCGCCGTCCACGAGGCGCGCAGTTCGAGTTGGTGGGTCCGCGGCTGTCCGGCCATGTCGCCGTAGCGCACCGATGTGGTGGAGGTTACGGTCCCGCCCAGCGCGGTCACCTCCACCTCACCGAACGATGACGCCGTGTCGCCCTCGGCGACCCCCAGCGCATCGGCCAGCCAGCTCCAGGCGACCTCCGGCAGCAGCGGGTCCATCGCCAGTGCGGCCTCGACCTCGGCCTGCACGTAGGCCACCAGCCGCATCGTGCCGTTCCACGCCTCGTGCCCGGCGGGGTCGTGCAACAGGATCAACCGGCCGAACGTGCTGCCCTGGTCGTCCTCGTGCAGCCCTTCGGAGTCGTCGATCTGTTGCACCTCGGCGCCCAGTGCATGGCTGAACGGCGCCAGCCGCTGTGGCGGGCGAATGGGTCCGACCTCGATCTCCGGGCGGATGTGCGCACCGGCCAAGGAGTCCACCGCGAGCCGGAAGTCTTCCGGTATGCGCGTTGAGGACTCGGTCGAAGCTCCGGGAGGGGTCACGCACGTACGGTAAGTCGGTGACGGCGTGTCGTCGTGGAGGCGCGCCGAAGAGCGCTGCCTCGCGAGGGGAGTCCCGCCGTGTTCGCGGGTGGCCGATCATGGCAGAGTTGACCGTGATGCCGCACGAATCCGGAGCGCACAATCGGCGCTCACGCAGCCACAGTTCACCGCTCTCGCTGGTTGCCGCAGCGACCGGGCGCAAACCCAGCCGACGTCCGGTGTGGTTCATGCGCCAGGCCGGGCGATCACTGCCCGAGTACCGCGCGATCCGCGCCGACCACGGGATGCTCGAAGCCTGCTTCGACCCGGCGATGGTCTGCGAGATCACCCTGCAACCGGTTCGCAGGCACGACGTCGACGCCGCGATCCTGTTCTCCGACATCGTCGTGCCGCTGCGCGCCGCGGGCATCGACCTCGACATCGTCGCCGGCACCGGTCCGGTGATCGCCCGACCGGTCCGCACCACCGGCGACGTGGCCGCGCTGCCGAGGTTGGAGCCCGCGGGTGTCGGCGCGATCGGCAAGGCCGTCGAACTGATCCTTGCCGAGCTGGCCGAGAGGACCGCGCTGATCGGTTTCGCCGGCGCTCCCTTCACCCTCGCGTCGTATCTCATCGAAGGTGGCCCGAGCCGTACCTACACGCACACCAAGGCACTGATGTACGGCGATCCGGTCACCTGGAACGCGCTGATGGGGCACCTGGCCGACATCACCATCGAGTTCCTGCGGGTGCAGCTCGACGCGGGTGTGGACGCCGTGCAGCTGTTCGATTCGTGGGCGGGTCAACTCTCGCCCGCCGACTACCGGCATTACGTGGCACCGCACAGTGCCCGCGTGTTCGCCGAGATCGCCGACTACGGAGTACCGCGCATCCATTTCGGGGTGGGCACCGGTGAGCTGTTGCCCGCGATGACCGAGGTCGGGCCGGACGTGATCGGCGTCGACTGGCGGGTCCCGCTCGACGAGGCCGTGCGCAGGGTGGGCCCCGGCAAGGCGGTGCAGGGCAACCTCGACCCGACGGTGCTGTTCGCCGGTTCCGACGTCATCGAGCGTGAGGTGCGACGGGTCGTCGACGACGGTGACCGGGCCATCGCCGCCGGCGCCGTCGGGCACATCTTCAACCTCGGGCACGGGGTGCTGCCCACCACCGACCCGGACACCCTCACCCGGACCGTCGAACTCATCCACTCCGCCGACCTGCCGTGACCACGCGCGCGGTCGCGGTCATCGGTGGGGGAGTGTCGGGGCTGACCGCCGCCTACCGACTCCGGCAGGCTCTCGGCGCCGACATATCCATCGACCTGTACGAGCGGTCCGGGCGGCTCGGCGGCCTGCTCAACACCACCACCGTCGGGGGGCTCACCGTGGACGTCGGGGCGGAGGCGTTCATCGTCCGGCGGCCCGAGGTCCTCGACCTGGTACGCGAACTGGGCCTGGGCGACCGCGTCGTGTCACCGACCGGCCGCCGACCGGCCATCTGGTCCGGTGGCCGACTGCACCCGCTGCCGACACCCGCCCTGATGGGGGTACCCGCCACCCCCGACGCCGTCGACGGTCTGGCCGACGCCGACGATCTGGTGCGGATCGCCGCCGAACCCGGGCGGCCGTGGACGTGGAAGTCCGGTGCCGACCCGAGCGTCGGGGATCTGATCGGCGACCGGTTCGGGCCGTCGGTGGTGGCCCGTAGCGTCGACCCGATGCTCGGCGGCGTGTACTCCAGCCTGTCCGGCGACATCGGCCTGCGCGAGGCGCTTCCGGCCCTCGCCGCCCGACTGGACGCCGGTGCGCCCGGTGTCCGGGCCGCGGTCACCGACCTGATCGCCGCCGGAGCCGGTACGACCGGACCGGTGTTCGGCACCCTGGTCGGCGGCTACCGGACGCTCGTCGACGCCCTGGCCGCGGCGTCGGCGGTGCGGATAGTCGAGCACGAGGTGACAGCGCTCGCGTCCGCCGCCGACGGCTGGGAGGTGAACGGACGGACATATGCGGGGGTGATCGTGGCCGCGCCCGCCTGGGAGGCCGCCCGGCTGCTCGGTGACTCCGCACCGGCGCTGTCGGCGGACCTGGCCGCCGTCGAGCCGGCGGGCAGTGCCGTCGTTTCCATCACCCTGGCCGAGGGCACCGCGGTACCGGAACATTCCGGTGTCCTCGTGGCGACCGGTGAATCGTTGCGCGCCAAGGCCTTCACATTCAGCTCCCAGAAGTGGGCGCACGTCGCGGGTGGTGGACTGGTGTCGGTGCGGGCCTCGTTCGGCCGCTACGGCGAACCCGTCACCGCCGGTGACGACGAACTCGTGTCGATCGCGCTCGACGACCTCGACGAGGTGATCGCCACCGCCGGATGCGGATCGGTCGCGGACCGCATCGTCGAGGCACAGGCACAGCGATGGCCGACCGGACTTCCGAGGTACGCCCCCGGCCACCTCGCCCGCATGGCCGAAGCCCGGCGATCTCGGCCGCACCGGCTGGTCCTCACCGGATCCTCATACGCCGGTGTCGGCGTACCCGCGTGCGTCGCCGACGCCGGGTACGCGGCGGCCGATCTCGTGGCCGACCTCACCTCGGTGCATTGATCGGGGACGGTGGTTGATGCGGGTGGGGCCTGAGTCCATCCGTTTACCGTCGATCCTTGTCGATCGGCTCCGTCGCCGGCGGGAAGAGCGGGCCACCACCGAATGCCGGTCGATGGGAATCGGGTACCGTCGCCGAATCGTTGTTGGTGATCCCGTGCTCGGCGCCGTATTCGGCGGTGACGATGGTGTGCCCGTTCTGGCGCCCGAGGTCGGGATCGTCGGCCAAGGCCGCGACGACGCGTCCGACGAACTCGGGGTCTTCGGCCCGGTCGACCGGAAAGCCGGCGAATTCGGTCAACCCACTACCGAGTAGCAGAGGCGTTCGGATCAAGCCGAGCCATAGCGACACCGCGGTGACACCGGTTCCCGTCAATTCATGGCCCATGTCGTAGGCCATCTTGTCCAAGGCCGTCTTGCCCATCCCATAGAGCACCGAATGCAGGTGCCCACGACTGCCGAATGACGAGGTCGAGGCAATCAGCCCACTACCCCGGGGCACCATCAGTGCGGCGGCGTGGACCGCGGCCACATAATGTGAGCGTAGGCCGATGCCGATCAGGGAATCCCAATCCGAGATCGGGCGCTCATAGAACTTCGCGGTGAAGCCGGCGAACCCTCGCGGAGAGGCCCAGGCGTTATTCACCAGCAGGTCGAGGTGACCGGCCTCGTCGGCGATCTGTGCGAAGGCGGCTGCGACAGCGTCGTCGTCGGCGTGATCGACCGGAAGATTGACGATCCCGGTCGGCCCCGAACCACGTCGAGAGGTGCCGTAGACGCGCCAACCGGCGTCACGAAGTGCGGTGGCGACGCCCAGGCCGACACCGCGACTTGCTCCGGTGACTAGTGCGACGCGATCAGGGGCAGGCGAAGTGGTTGACATCGGACCACTCTAAGCACACCTCGTGCACTCGCGGGAGAACGGTGTGCCCATACTGATCGCCCGTCCCTCACACGATCGATCACCATCGCCGATCAGTACACCTGATACATAGACAACGTCGACGGCGCCGGCATCCCCGACTGGCCGATCGACCCTTCTGCGTTCGACCCTTCTGCGTTCGACCCTTCTGCGTTCGACCCTTCTGCCCGGTGGCACGATAGAGGTCATGAGCCGCCTGGATTATGACGAACTGAACTCGACGATCCGCTACCTGATGTTTTCGGTGTTCAAGGTGCGTGCCGGGGAACTTCCCGAGGACCGCGCCAAGGTCAAGGAGGACGCCACCGCGTTCTTCACCTCCCTCGAGGACGAGGGCATCGTGGTGCGCGGGGTGTACGACGTCGCCGGACTGCGTGCCGACGCGGATTTCATGATCTGGTGGCACGCACCCGGCATCGAGGCACTTCAGGGGGCCTACTCCCGGTTCCGTCGCGAGGTGCAGCTCGGCAAGGTGTCCGACGCCGTGTGGAGCAACGCGGCCGTGCACCGGCCCGCCGAGTTCAACCGCGCCCACATCCCGGCGTTCCTGGCCGGTGAGGCGCCCGGCAACTACATCTGCGTGTACCCGTTCGTCAGGTCGTACGAGTGGTATCTGCTGCCCGACGAGGACCGTCGCAAGATGCTCAAGGACCACGGGATGGCCGCGCACAGCTACGCCGACGTCCGCGCCAACACGGTGCCCGCGTTCGCCCTCGGCGACTACGAGTGGCTGCTCGCGTTCGAGGCGCCCGAGATGATCCGCATCGTCGATCTGATGCGCGATCTGCGGGCCACCGAGGCGCGCATGCACGTGCGTGAGGAGACCCCGTTCTTCTCCGGTCCGCGTGTGGAGGTCGAGGCGCTCATCGACTCGCTGCCGTGACACCGAACCCGGTCGTGGCCGTACCCGTGCGGGACGGCCACGACCGGGCCCGGACCGTCAGCTCTGTTCGAGCCGCAGGCTGATCGAGTTGATGCAGTACCGCAGGTCGGTGGGGGTGGGGTAGCCCTCGCCGGAGAACACATGCCCCAGATGTGAGCCGCAGTTCGCGCACAGCACCTCCACCCGGCGCATCCCCAGCGAATCGTCGGCGCGTTCGATGATCGAGTCGCCGGCGAGCGGGGAGAAGAACGACGGCCAGCCGCAATGCGACTCGAACTTCTGCTCACTGCGGAACAGTTCGGCGTCGCACGCCCGGCACCGATACACCCCGACCGTGGTGGTGTCGGTGTATTCCCCGGTGAACGGTGCCTCGGTACCGGCTCGGCGCAGTACCCGGAACTCGGCCGGGGTCAGGCGTGCCTTCCACTCGTCGTCGGAGAGTTCGGTGAAGTCGGTCATCCGTTCACGGTAGTCACCGGGGTGGGATCGTCGCCACCCACGGCGTCGGCGTCCTCCGCAGCACGGTGGCGTCGCGGCCATTCCTCCAGCAGCGGACCGGCCGCGCCGGCCTTGCGCAGATCGAGGTAGCGGAACAGCAGGCTACAGAACACGGCGACCATGATCAGCGACCAGCCCATGGTCACCTTGTTGTACTCCATCATCCGGCCGAACGCCTCCCACCGGTCGGAGTAGAAGCTGTCGAAGGCGAACGCGCCGTACACGCCGAGCCAGGCGGGCCAGTTGCGCATCGGCGAGCCGGGCAGCAGCACCGAGGCCAGCAGTGGGAACAGCAGCATCGAGTAGTAGCCCTGACCGAGTGAGCCGACGAGGAATTCGGTGGTCAGCAGCACACCCGACGACACGGTCAGCCACAGCAGCTCGTCGGTCCTGCGGTAGTACCGGTAGAGGAACCACAGCGAGAACACGGCCATCAGGGCGAACGCCGCCCGCAGCAGCAGCACCAGCCAGTCCGCGACACCGAAGTAGGCGCCGTTGCCGGCGATGGAACTGTTGTAGTAGTCGCGGACCTCACTCAGGTACGGCAGGGTGCGGTGCACGAAGTCGGCCGAATCGACGCCCATCGGCCAGGCGATCACCAGCAGCGCCAACGGCACCACCGCGGCCGGGATGATCGCCTTCCACTGCCGGTTCAGCAGCGCGAGCAGCAGCAGGGGCGCCAACACCGGCTTCACGGCGATCGTCAGACCGATGAACACCCCCGCCCACCAGTCGTGGCGGCCGCGCAGCATTAACAGGAAGCCGAGCAGGCCGAGCAGCACGAATCCGTTGAAGTTGGTGAACACCAGAGTGTTGGTGACGGTTTCGGTGCTGAAGAAGAAGAGCAGGACCGCGGGCATCTGCCAGCCGCCGATCCCGTAGCCGAACAGGCGCACCAACAGATACGCCGACAGCACCAACACGATGGTGCTCAGCGCGATGAACACCCATCGGGCATCCTCGTAGTCGAGTGTGGCCAGCGGGGCCATCACCAGCGTTCCCGACGGCGGATACAGATAGTGCGGATCCACGGTGTCGTAGTTCTCGGCGTATACCGGGAAGTCATTCAGGAAACGCCATGCCGCGAGGTAGACGGGCCGGAAGTCATTGGTTCGAGCGCCGTCGACACCGAGTATCACCGATCGGTGCAGCACCATCATGATCGATATCGGCCACAGGATCATCGGTATCACCCGTTGCGCGGAACTCCGCGGAAACAGGATGCGATCTACTACTGCCACCCGCGAACCGTACTACGGGCGGCCGTCCCGATCGGTGAGCGACCCGGACCGTCAGGTGGGACAGTCCCGCTCAGTGGGGCCCGAGAGCGGTGTGGTACCGAGATAGTCCGTGACCAAGGCCGCCGCGCAGGTGCTGTTGGCCAGTGTCGAGTAGCCCAGTCCGTCCCAACGCACCGCGAACGGGGTGACCCCGGCCCGCAGCAGGGTGGCGTTGAGTTCGCGCGCGCCCTGACCGCCGTTGACCGGATCGTCCGTGGTGTTGAGCACCACCGGCACCACCGGCAGATCCGACGGCGGGTTGGAGGTTGGTGCCGTTCCCCAACCCGAGCAGCGCAGCAGCGACATCGCCGTGTCGGTGCCGGTCAGCGGATACTGGTCGGCCCAGCGTGTGATCAGCGCGGGCACCTCGTTCTGTCCGACCGTGCCGGTGGCATCGTTGCACCGCGCCAGCAGCTGTCCGTCCGATAAGCGCAGGGTGGCGCCCCGTTCGGCGGCCGCGGCCAGGGTGTCGACGTCGCCGTTCGCGGCGTCGGCAACCATCGTGGCCACCTGCCGGGTCGTCGCCGACGACGATGGCGAGGTGGCCAGCGCGGTGGTGATCGCCGAGAGCGCCTGGGCCTCGGACAGGGAACCGAGCCGTCCGGCGCGTGCGTCGGCGAGAACCCGGGCCAGGGTGCCGGCGGGATCGCCGCCCATCGGGCAACTATCGGCGGCGGCGCAGCGCTGGGCGAACGTCTGCAGCGCGGATTGGACACCGCCCGCGGTCAGCCGCGCCCGATCCTTGGCCGGTTTGCCGAACGCCGTCGGCGTGTCGAGGATGATGCGTCCGGCGCGGCCACCGAAGTCCGCGGTGTACGCGAGCACCACATCGGCACCCTCGCCGATGCCGAGCAACGCCAGCCGGTCCACCTTCCACGCCCGGCGCAGCGTGTCGATGTCGGCGGCCGCGTTCGCGATCGAGTAGCTGAGCTGAGTCGGGTCCAGCGCTTCGGTACAGCCGTCCGAAGCCGACGCCGCGGCGGTGGTCAACGTCTCGATCCGGGCCGCGGTGTCGCGGGCACGGCCGACCTGGCCGTTGGTGAAGATCGCGGTGCGTTCGTCCCGGGTCAGGCAGTCCACGGCACTGCTGTCGGCCAGACCACGCCGGTCGACGGCCACCACGGGATTGGTGTCGAGCAGGGAACGGCCGGGGCCGGTGGCCAGGAGCAGCGCGCCGAGCGTCGACGGGAAGTCGCTGCCGGTGGTCAGGACCACCGGCACCGCCTGTGTCGGCGTCGAGGCCGAACGCACCCGCGTCAGTGACACGGTCAAGGTGCCCGCATCCTGGTCGGCGGGGTCGATCGGGGAGTCCAGGACTGCGCATTCGATCCGTGTGCCCGTGGCCGGCCGGACACCGTAGGTTCTGACGGCGGAGTCGGCGCAGTCGGTCCACGACAGCTCGCTCGCGGGCGCGGTGAGGGCGGGCAACGACGCCGTTGCCGACTCCGAAGTGCTCGCCGGGCCCGAACCGCCGTCGTCGCCGGTGACCAGATCGGGACCGGGGTCGGGGCCGGTGGCACAGCCGGCGAGTGTGAGGGCGGCGGCCAGCGAAGCCGCGGCCAGGCGCAGGGCACCGCGTGGCGGACTGAACCGAGGCATGTTCGCGAGCCTACGGCATACCGATCGGTCGCCCGGATACCGCAGCGGACCCGGACGGCTGTGTGCGGCGGGTCAGCGGGCGGGTTCGCGGACCCATCGGGTGAACACGAATCCGTCGTCGTCGGCCACGACCGTCACCGGTCGCATCGACCGCTGCGAGGCGAGCGCCGGGCCGTTCGCGATGCGGCCCGCACCACCGGCCACCAGCATCGGACTGGTGGTGTGACACAGCTCGTCCACCACACCGGCGGCCAGCGCACTGCCGAACAGGCTGGGCCCGCCCTCGCACAGCACCCGGCCCCAGCCGCGCTCACCACACTCCCGGATCAGCAGCTCGGGATCGACGGTGTCCTCGCCGCAGGACACGACGGTCGCGCCCGCATCGGTCAGCGCCCGCCTGCGGTCGGCGGGGGCCGCCTCGCACGTGAAGATCACCGTGTCGGGGTGGGCAAGCGGGGAGTAGTCGGTGGGGATGCCCAGCGACCGGGACACCAGCGCGAGCGTCGGGGCCGGTGCCTGCCCGTCCCTCCGCCGGGCCGCCACGAACACGTCGTCGGGCTGCGGCTGCCGGTAGCCTTCGGTCAGCGCGGTGCGGGCGCCCACCACGACCACGTCGGCCAGCGCACGCAACACCCGGAAGACGGCCCGGTCACCCGGTCCGGCGAGATCGCCGGATTTTCCGTTGCGGGTGACGGCTCCGTCGATCGAACTGACGAAGTTCACCCGGAACCACGGTGTACCCGTACCGGGCGGCGATGACGACGTCGGTGGATACGGATAGAGATCGGCCAGTGCGCGGAGCGTGGCCGGGTCATCGACACTTCCGGATGTGATGTGGGTCGCTTTCAGCTCGGAGAACATGAGTCCATCATGGACCGGACCGCTACGCTCCACGTATGGTGGCACGACTCTGCGACAGAAACCCCTCGATCTCCCCGGACGCGTTGGTCGACGACATGGTGCCACCCTCGACGTTCGATCACGTGAGTTTCGACTCGTACATTCCCGACCCCAACGAGCCCAGCCAGGCGCAGGCGGTGGCCAAGGCCCGTGACTTCGTGGCCCGCGCGAGCAAGGTCCGGGGAAAGAAAAAGGGCTTCTTCTCCCGGAACAAAGAACCCCAGCACGGCGTCGGCCTGTACCTCGACGGTGGTTTCGGTGTCGGCAAGACGCACCTGTTGGCGTCGATCTACCATTCGATGCCCGCCCCGAAGTCGTTCGCCACCTTCGTCGAGGTCACCCACGTGGTCGGTGCGCTCGGCTTCACCAACGCGGTCGACCGGCTGTCCGAACACACCGTGCTCTGCATCGACGAGTTCGAGCTCGACGATCCCGGTGACACGATGCTGGTCTCGCGGCTGCTGACCGAGCTGTCCGCGCGCGGGGTGTCGATCGTGGCCACCTCCAACACGCTGCCCGGCCAGCTCGGCGAGGGCCGGTTCGCCGCACAGGACTTCCTGCGCGAGATCCGCAAGCTGTCGGGGATCTTCGAGACGATCCGTGTCGACGGTCCCGACTACCGGCACCGCGACCTGCCGCCGGCACCCGAACCCAGGACCGAGGCCGAACTGGTCTCCGTCGCCGAGGCCACCCCGGGCGCCACCCTCGACAGCTTCGACGACCTGTGCAAGCATCTGGCGACGTTGCACCCGTCCAAGTACAAGGCACTGGTCGACGGAGTGTCGCTGGTGTGCATCGACGGGGTGCATCCGGCGCCCGATCAGACGGTCGCGCTGCGGATCGTGGTGCTCGCCGACCGCCTGTACGACGCCGACATCCCGGTCACGGTCGCCGGTAGCAAACTCGACGAAATCTTCACCGACGAGATGATCAACGGTGGCTACCGCAAGAAGTACCTGCGCGCCACCTCGCGACTGCTCGCCCTGTCCCGATTCGCCGAATCCAAGGTGTGACAGTCGGATTCAGCACTGTGCATCGGTCCATTCGAACGGAGATGTCATAGCCGGGCGGGAGGCGATCTGCCGGGCCGCGTCGGCGATCACGGCCGATCCATCCGTCGAGCAGTCGGTGCCGCACGCGGTTGCACCGGAGTTCCCCATGTTGTCGTGCCAGGAGTCTGTCGTGCCAGGAGTCTGTCGTGCCAGGAGTCTGCGGACCCGCACGCGTTCAGCGCCAGGACGACCGCGATGCCCGGCGGCATCGCGATATCGAGAATGCGGGCGGCGCCGGGGGACGTGATCGGGTGTCGTTCGGTGATGGGACGACGGCCGCGGTCGGCCGGTTGATCAGAAGGTCAGATGACGGCTCAGGACGTAGTCGTGCTCGACGTTCCCGTTCAGGTCGAAGGTCTTCTCCCCGACACGGGTGAAACCCGACTTGGCGTAGAACCGCTGGGCTCGATGGTTGTGCTGGTTCACACCGAGCCACGCGACGACACTGCCGCGGTCCCGGGAGGCCGCGAGGGCGGCGGTCATCAGGGCGGCGGCCACCGCGGAGCCGTGGTGGCCGGGCAGCACGTACAGCTTCGATATCTCCGACGCGGGCCTGTCGGTGACCACGGCCACCACATCGGGATTCGACGGTGCGGTGTGGTGGACCAGGCTGTAGCCGACCACCTCACCGTCCTCGCGGGCCACGAGCACATCGGAGTCGGGGTTCTCGATGTGCCGCACGAAGCTCGCCGGAGCGAAGTTGTTCGCGATGAACGCCGCGATGTCCTCGTCGGTGCAGTGTGGGGGACAGGCCAGCGGAAAGGTGATGGCCGCGACGCGGGCGACCGCCTCGGCCATGCGGTCATCGGTGAGGAGCTCGATGACCGGCCCAGAGGTGTTCGGCCGAGAGGTGTTCGGCCCAGAGGTGTTCGGCCCAGAGGTGTTCGGCCCAGGGGTGTTCGGTCGGGCTGCTTCCGACGGTTCGGTGTTCATCTCTCCGATGGTCCCTTCCATCCCGAGGCTCGTGACAGGGCAGGGTGCATACAAGGCAGGCCCGGCGAATGCCGGGCCTGCCTTGTATGCATTGGTGGTGCGCAATACTGGGATTGAACCAGTGACCTCTTCCGTGTCAGGGAAGCGCTCTCCCACTGAGCTAATCGCGCGGGTATGACCGTTATAAACAGTTGTACGAAGGCGAACAGTGATGATGAACGGACGGTGGAGGTGGCGACGGGAATCGAACCCGTGTGGACGGTTTTGCAGACCGTTGCCTCACCATTCGGCCACACCACCATAGGCTGGCAAAACGAGCGGATGACGGGATTCGAACCCGCGACCCTCACCTTGGCAAGGTGATGCGCTACCAGCTGCGCTACATCCGCATGTTAACCGGAACACGCCCGTCGCCGGGCGGTTACGATCACCGTGCGCGATACTGGGATTGAACCAGTGACCTCTTCCGTGTCAGGGAAGCGCTCTCCCACTGAGCTAATCGCGCGGGAACCTCATTTGTGGTGGAGGTGGCGACGGGAATCGAACCCGTGTGCACGGCTTTGCAGGCCGTTGCCTAACCACTCGGCCACACCACCATTGCGAGCAGAACTCGCTCCGAGCGGATGACGGGATTCGAACCCGCGACCCTCACCTTGGCAAGGTGATGCGCTACCAGCTGCGCTACATCCGCATGCTCACGAGCGATCTTGTGGACCGTGGTGCTCGTGACGCGAAATGAAACATTAGTCAACGATGGCCCGCATGCCAAATCGGCTGGTCAGCGCCATTTTTGCGGCTACCTGTCCGGTTAGGGCGGTGTCGCCGGCCGGTTCGCCGCTGGTCACGGCCCGGATTTGGTGGTCGGCGCGCAGCCGTGTAATCTTCTGCCTCGTGCAAGGCGCGACGGCGTCAGACACGGTCCCGTGGCTCAGTGGAAGAGCGTCCCGTTCACACCGGGAAGGTCGCTGGTTCGATCCCAGCCGGGACCACGACGAGAACCCGCTGGTGACAGCGGGTTTTCTGCTATCCAGAGACCTCCGCCTTCGGGCTCCGTGGGGTCTACGTGGGGTTCTGGGAGCCGCGTCGGTCGTGGAAATGTTGCCGGACCCTGCGTAAACTCGGCCTTGGCCTAAACAGTCAAAGGCAAGTGCGGGTGGTTAGGAGCTACCGTGCGACGAGCGACAGCGCCGCCGGCGCTCCGCTGACACCTCCACCGATTACGGTGCAGATTCCCGGTCATAGGGCGGTGCTGGCGGGTCACTCGAAGGATCAAGCCTTCGAGGTGACCCATGTCCGAGTCCCAGCCGTCTCCCGTGTTCGACGACCTGCGAGTCTTCCGCAAGTCCGAGGTCGCCGAGCGCCTCGCCGTCTCCGAAGACACCGTCGACAGGCTCATCGCCGCCGGCGAGCTGCGCACCGTGCGGCCGCGCAAGCGTGGAGTCGTGGTCCAGATCCCTGCCGCCTCGCTCCGCGACTACATCTATGGCGTCGGTTGAGGTGAGGAACCCCGGCTCCGCGAATCGACGGTTGGGTTGAACTGGCTTGGACTGCGCTGACGGGGTCCAGCTGCCACTCACCGGGAACTCAGCGATCAGGGGCCCGCCGACGGCGGAGGTCCGGCCGGTCGGTCGTCGGTCCCGTCGGGTGACCCCGAGTCCGTTCGTCGGTACCAGTCCGGCGCGTCGACACCGGCCTCCCAAAGCTCGCGTTCGTGGCGCAGCAGTGAATGGAGCGCCTCCCATAATCGCTGAGGAGGTTCGCACTCGGATTCGTCCACGCGCACAACGTAACCCGGCGCACACCTGCGGGCGGATCAACTGTCCACAGGCGTGTGCCCGGCCACCTCAGCGGCAATGGCCTCGGCCACGTCTGCGGCTGGCTGGTGCTCCCAGAACCGCAGCACGATCCAGCCACTATCGCGCAACATCGCCGTTACGCGTCGATCGCGCTCTACGTTCCGCTCGACCTTGGCAGACCAGTACCCGCGGTTGGCTGTCGGCATGCGGTGGTGCTCGGCGCACCCGTGCCAATAGCATCCATCGATGAACACGACCACCCTTGCCCGGGTGAATACGATGTCGGCGCGATTGCGCAGGCGGCCCCGGTCCGGGGCGTAGTCGACGCGGTAGCGCAGACCCCTGGAGTGCAGCAGCCTGCGAACCTCGATCTCCGGCTTGGTATCCCGCCGCCGGTTTGACGTCATCGACCTGCGCACCGCCGGCGACGAGGCCCAGCTCTCGCTCATCCCTCCGCCCGCCGGCGGCGCTTGTACTCTCGCGACCGCTTGTTGTGGGCCTCACGGCACGCCTTACACCGGCAGCCAGTGTCGTAGGCTAGCGAGGACCCGTGCCGCCCCAGCACGACCCCGCTGGCGCGCTTGCGGGCGATGTATTCGCGGTGGCTCGCGCGGTTGGCCGCCCGGCATGCCTCACACCGGCACCGGTGGTTGCCGTAGCCGTTGGCCGTCCCGTGCCGGGGGTCGTCAGGGTCGATAAGCGCCACTCTGCGATGTTATCCACAGGACCGCGGTGTGATGAATCCAACGCGTCGGGCCGATGTGGTAGGCGGCACCAGTGGAGCCGTCTACTGTAATCACATGCCTGTGATTCCGCTGCGCCCGCGGCCTCGCGTTCTGGAGTTCTTCGCCGGAGTCGGACTTGCCCGAATGGGTCTGGACAGTGCGGGTTTCGAGACCGCCTGGGCCAACGACATTTCCGACGATAAGGCCGCGATGTACCGCGCCCAGTTTGAAGACGACGTCATGGAAGTGGCCGACGTCAACGACATCAAGGCCGCGGACCTACCCCGGGCCGACCTGGCCTGGGCTTCGTCGCCGTGCACGGACCTGTCGCTGGCCGGCAACCGCACCGGCCTCGCCGGCGCAGAGTCCTCGGCCTTCTACGCCTTCACTGCGGTGCTGCGCGCCTTACCCGACGACGAGCGCCCCGCCGCCCTCGTTTTGGAGAACGTCATCGGCTTGTCGACCTCCCACGGTGGTGACGATCTGACAGCGGCAATCCGCGAGTTCAACGAACTCGGCTATTCGGTGGATGTGCTTGCCATCGACGCCCGCCGCTTCGTGCCGCAGTCCCGTCCGCGCATGTTTATCATCGGCTCCCGCAAGCCTGTCGCGGCCGATGAGTCCGAGCACCCGCTGCGACCAGCGTGGACCGAGGCATTCTTCAACGACCCCACGCTCGACACCCACCGGGTGCCCTTGCCAGCTCCGCCCAACTATCTCGCCGACGGTCTTGGCGACAAGCTGCAGAAGGTGCCCAACGACGACCCCCGGTGGTGGGACGTCGAGCGCGTACGGTCCTTCGTCGACTCTATGTCTCCGGTGCAGCGCGAGCGTCTCGACAAGCTGCGCCGCCAGAACCGCCGCTACCAGTGGCGCACCGCCTATCGACGCACCCGCAAGGGCGTTGCGGTCTGGGAGATGCGCCCCGACGAGGTGTCGGGCTGCCTGCGCACCGCGCGCGGTGGGTCGTCGAAGCAGGCGGTCGTGCGCATGGGTTACGGCAAGGTCGACGTCCGGTGGATGACCGGTGCCGAGTACGCGGCACTGATGGGAGCCGACGAATACAAGATCGACGGCTTTCGCGACAACCAGGTCCAGTTCGCCTTTGGCGATGCCGTGGCGGTGCCAGCCGTCGGCTGGCTCGCCGAGAATTACCTCAAGCCGCTGGTCGCCGGTGAGTTTTCCGCTGCCGCGGAGGATGCGGCCGCCCATGGGTAGCCGCGGGATCGCCAGCTACAACGACCCGGACAAGAAGCCCCCGACCAAGAAGTCGATGCCCACTCGTTTCGTCCGCGAGTTCCGCGAACGGCTGGCAGTTGCCCTCGACACCATCGACCCCGCCAGTGGAACGAAGCTGGGCAAGTGCATCGGCGCGTACGCCTTTTACGACTACGACGGCGAGCCGATCTACGTCGGACAGACCACCGAAGACTTCGGGACTCGCATCGGCCGTCACCTCCGAGGCCAGCGCTCTGACACCTTGGCCTACCGAATCCTCGACCCGTTCGAGGTCGCCGAGATGGAGTTGTACCCGGTCGAGCACCTCCGACAGCAGCCGACCAGGGAGCGCCGCTTCAAGGTCGACGCGATCGAGTACTCCGTATATGTCAGCGCGATCCAGAACTCCAAGTACAAGGCCATCCTCAACGAGAAGATCCCGCCAGTGTCGCCGCTGGTCGATCTGCCGATGTCCCATCGCTTCAACCTCATTCCCGATGACATGCGGGAGGACCGGGAGCATCCAGACGTCCGCATCGCACGGAGGGCCGAGACTCTCGCCCGGGTCGCCGCTGTCGCCCACGAGCGCGGCGAGGTGTCGGCGGGACTCCGCCGCGTCATCGTGATCCAAGCTGTGCGCTTGGCTGACCTCGCGGCCGCACGTCTGGCCTACGCGGAAGGCCGAGCACGCCCTGCAGCCGACGCCATCGATGTGCCCGAGCTCGTCGGCAACGTCATGGCCGAGTTCGGCGATGCCGACGGGGACACCGACAATGGCTAGGCCATCCTGGCAGCAGGTATCGGTCGCGATTGAGGATGTCGTCGACCAGTGGTACGAGTCGAAGCGGAGCAAGAGGGGGAAGGTAAACACGAACGTCATGTGCGTCGGCCTGATCCTTGCTGACCACATGGCCGAGGGCGTGCCGATCCTGGAGACCACGTACCGCGCCGAATCACAGGTCAAGAACATCGGAGCGTCCCGAATCCGGCAGATCCTGGCGCGCCACGGTGAAACCCGACGGTTTCGTAGCGAGGCTGGGCGCACCTCACGCGGCAGCCTGCCGCTCGCAAACGCACTGGCCCCGATCATTTCGGACACAGCTGATGCCGCTGGCTACGGCAAGCTCTCGGACGACGACCAGGCTCGTGTTCGAAACGCGTTGCAGGCGTGGTTCGTTGACAAGGTGCGGACCGATTATTTCGCCGCGCAGCGCCTGAGCGCTGCGATCGACCCCGCCCTGCCGGTTCGGGCGAATATAGCCGAGCTGCTCGAGGCCGCACGCACGCAGGGCGGGAACAATGCCGGCGCTGTCGCTCAACACCTGGTCGGGGCGAAGCTGTCACTCAGGTTTCCGAGCGAAGCTGTCTCGAATCACGGCTACACGACCGCGGATGTTCAGACCAACAGGCCCGGAGATTTCTTGATTGGCGACACGGCGATCCATGTGACTATGTCGCCCGCCGAGGCGCTGTTCAACAAATGCAAGCAGAATCTGGCAGACGGGTATCGGCCGATGGTCCTCGTCCCCGAGAACCGACTCGTCGCGGGTCGACAGATCGCGGAGACAACCGGCCTGGACAGTCGTGTGTCGGTGCAGGCCATTGAGGACTACGTCGGCAACAACGTCGAGGAGATCGGTGGTCTCCGCGCAACGGGGGTTCGCGCGGAACTAAGGAAGCTGCTGGAGACCTACAACGGGCGAGTCGACGCGGTGGAGTCCGATCCGTCCTTGCTGATCACTATTCCCGGCAACTTGTGAGGGAATCCCGGCTGGAGCGACGCCTCCGGCGGGGGAGCTTCTCTGATCCCATCGTAATGTCGGAGGTAATCTCTCACCATGCCAAGCACTTTCACCATCGACGGCTTCGAGCGCGAGCACGTCTGGTCGGCCGTTCGCTACGGCCGGCCCTGGAATGGATGGGCCACCCCGGTCGTCACCCGTGACGTGCTGGAGTCAGTGATCAGCGCTGCAGAGGGGGAGACCCTGCACTTCATCGACACCACCGCAGTCATCTCCGGTGACAAACTGCGGCCCGACGCCGACGGCAACTACGACCTGGGCCAGATCGGCTGGTGCTTCGTTGAGACCGACCGGTGGGACTGAGTCTCACTGTCGTATCACCGTCGTACTGTCACCGCATGGAACATATAGCTGATTACACGGGCGCTGACGACTACCACCTGTGTCTGCACTGCGCTAGTGAGCTGGATGCGACTCGCACCCGAGACCACGTGCCGTCCCGGGGAATGCTCGCTTCCCCGTACCCTAGTCGCCTACATACGGTGGACATCTGCGGCGAGTGTAACCACCGTTTCAGTGACGACGAGCAGTACGTCATCCTCCTTCTAGGGTGCATTCTCAGTGGAAGCGCGGACCCATCCGAGCAGTCGGACGTGCGTGTCGCCGAACGGCTGCGTCGGAGCCCGGGACTCGCGAGCCGTATAGCCGCACAGCGGGTCTTGAGTGTCCAGGACGACGAGGAGACGGTGTGGTGGAGGCCAGAGCGCCACAGACTCGAGACCGTCACTGTCAAGAACGCTCGGGGTCACGTCATGTATGAGACTGGCGTTCCGATCCACCGCGCCCCCAACTCTGTGACCTTCGACGCGCTGTCGATCATGACCAGCGATGAACGGGCGGCCTTTGAGCAAGGCCCTGCCGGAGACTCCGCGCGTGGACCGTTGTTGCCCGAGGCTGGAACCCGCGCGCTGACCCGCGCCGTCGCATCAGCAGATCTCGTCGACGGATGGGTGGAGGTGCAAAGCGGGCGCTATCGCTTCATGGTCGACCGGAACTTGTCAAGGTGATTGAGTCCAGTGGGTGTTACGCGGCGGCGTGATCGGTCGTGGTGTCGGGCTTGTTGATCCAGGCGCTGGCCGGCAGGTTCAGGATCTTCGGTGTCGGGTCTGCGGGCGTGAATCGTTCGGGGTGGGCCAAACGGGCCGCGGTCAGCACACCAGTTCGCTGCGTTGCTTTGTCGGTGGCGCGGAACTTGTCAAGGTGATTGAGTCCAGTGGGTGTTACGCGGCGGCGTGATCGGTCGTGGTGTCGGGCTTGTTGATCCAGGCGCTGGCCGGCAGGTTCAGGATCTTCGGTGTCGGGTCTGCGGGCGTGAATCGTTCGGGGTGGGCCAAACGGGCCGCGGTCAGCACACCAGTTCGCTGCGTTGCTTTGTCGGTGGCGAGGCCGAAGTGGACGTCGGCCGGGGTGTGCAGGCCGATGCCGGTGTGCCGGTGTTCGTGGTTGTACCAGGTCACGAACGTGTCGAGGAAGTCCCGGGCGTGGTGGATGGATCCGAACCTTTGCGGGAACGTGGGCCCGTACTTGAGGGTCTTGAACAGTGATTCGGAGTACGGGTTGTCGTTGGACACCTTCGGTCGCGAATGTGACCGGGTCACCTCGAGGTCCGCGAGCAGCGCTGCGACCGGTTTGCTGGTCATCGATGTTCCCCGGTCGGCGTGCACCACCGTTGGTGTGCCATGAACCCTGAAGACGTCGGTCATGAATTCCACTGCGAGTACTGCTGATTCGCGGGTTTGTACGTGGGCGCCGACAATGTAGCGGGAGTAGATGTCGACCATCACGTAGGCGTCGTAGTAGACGCCCTTGACCGGCCCGGGCAGCTTCGTGATGTCCCAGGTATAGACCTGCCGGGGCCCGGTCGCGACCAGCTCCGGGCAGGTGCGGGTGGGGTGTCGGGCCTGCCGGCGCCGCTCGGTGACCTGTTTGTTCTCCCGCAGGATCCGGTACATCGTCGATACCGAACACAGGTAGATGCCCTCGTCGAGCAGCTGCGCATACACCTCGAGCGGGGCCTGGTCGACGAACCGGTCACAGTTCAACATCGTCAACACGCGGGCGCGTTCGGCGTCGGTGAGCTTGTTCACGGGCACCTTCCTCGCGGCCGGTGCCGGCCACTGCCTGCGCGCCCTGCTGCGGGCGGCGGTAGATCGCGTCACCGCCGTCAGCGAGGTGGCTGCCCGGGTGCTCACGCCGGCCTCGGTCAGGTCGTGATGGGTGGCCATCAGTGCTTCTTGCGCGGCTCGTCGGTGTCCGCGCTCTCGGAGATCTGTTCCAAGAGCGCGTGCGCTTTTCCCATGATCTCCAGAGCCGCCTCGGTGGTGGCCAACCGCTTGCCGGTCCTGTCGAGTTCGCGTTTGAGTCGGGCGATCTCGACCTGCTCGGCGGTGAGCTTGCCGATCTTCACCCCAGCGGGTTTGCCGTCGAGGACACCGGCGTCGCGTTGTTTGCGCCATTCGCTGATCAGCGACGAGTACAGGCCCTCGGTACGCAGGTAGGCGCCGCCCTCGCCGCGCTCACAGGCCTGTTCATATGCGGCCAGGTGGGCGAGTTTGTCCGCCGGGGTGAACGTGCGGCGTCGGCGCGGACCGTCAGAACGCGGATGCGAGGAATCCATGCAGGCATTGTCCCCGGCCACGGCCAGGCTGGAAATTGTCATCGTGGGGTTGATCCGTATCTCGCCCTGCAGGCGGGTTTGCTCTGAACCGCTGGACTCAACTCACCCTGACACGCAGGGCGGCGCCGGATCTCGCGGTTGAGTCGTTCTGTGGGGTTGTTGGACCAGATCTGGCGCCACACGTCATCAGGAAACGCGGCGAATGCCAGCAGGTCTTCACGGGCGTCGCCGAGGTGTTCGGCGACGTCGGGTAGGCGGTCTTCGGTGTATTCGATGAGTCGGTCGAACTGGGCATTGACCGCACCAGCAGTGGGTTGGTCATAGACGCTGTGCAGCATGGCCTTGACTGCTGGCCACATCGACTTCGGACACACCGCCATCAGATTCGCCGCGTAATGGGTGCGGCAGCGCTGCCAGGCCGCTCCCGGTAGGTTCGCTGCGATCGCCTCGATGAGCCCGGCATGGGCATCGGAAGTCACCAGGCGAACTCCGCCCAGGCCGCGGGCCACGAGGTCGGCGAAGAAGGTGTTCCACGAGGCTGTGGTCTCACTGGTGGCGACCTGCATGCCGAGCACCTCACGATGACCGTCACCGTTGACGCCGGTAGCCAGCAGCACGACGGCTTTGACGACCTGCTTGTTCTCGCGGACCTTGATCGTCAACGCATCCGCGGTGACGAACGTGAACGGTCCCGCCTCGTCCAGTCGGCGGTGACGAAACGCGGCAACCTGTTCGTCGAGGTCTTCGGCCATGCGGGAGACCTGCGACTTCGACAACGAATCGATGCCCAGGGTCTTGACCAACTTGTCCATCCGGCGGGTCGAGACCCCGGCGAGATAGCAGTCAGCGACCACGGTGATCAGCGCGGACTCGGCGCGTTTGCGGCGTTCGAGCAACCACTCGGGGAAGTAGGTGCCCGACCGGAGCTTGGGCACGGCGACGTCGATGGTGCCTACGCGGGTATCGAGGGGTCGGTGGCGGTAGCCGTTGCGGTAGTTGGTGCGCTCTTCGGACCGGCGGCCCCATTCGGCGCCGCACACGGCGTCGGCATCCGCAGACAGCAGGGCGTTAATCACTGTCTGCAGCAGCTCGCGCATCAGATCCGGTGACGCGTCGGTCAGAGCTTGGCTCAACAGGCCGGCCGGGTCGACAATGTGGGGTGCGGTCATCGTGATGACTCCATTCGAGGATTCTGTGAGAGGTTGACTCGAAGGATCACACGGTGACCGCTTCCATACCGACAGCCACACGCTGCCGGCCACGGTCCTGGTCACCGAGTTACACCACTCTATGGGGCACTACTCGGGCACCGTAGCCTCACCGAGATGGAGTTTCCCGCAGAGTGGCAACCCATGCGCGACTATTTGGATTCAGAGCGGCGCTAGCGTCGCAGGCCTGGACGATCACGCGGAACAGTTCGAATCCAGCGACCTGTTCGACTCACACGGCCGTAACGAGCACGGCACGGCGACGTACGACGGGACGTTCGATCAGGTGAGTTCTCGATCGTCTGCCCGATGACGACCGGATCACCGCCGAGGACACTGAGATTGCCCAGCAGACCCTGGGATCGGTGTCACCGACGCGCGGCGGTGGAACTTCAACCTGCTCGACGGCAACCTCGCTCGATAGTCGACACGATCCACGTGGCCGAACTCGCCTTCACCCGTGTGTCGGGCACCGACCCGCATACAGTTGCCACTTGTAGAGCAGCGTTACGGTCTCCATCGGGATGCTCGCCGATACCTTCGAGTAGCTGGAGATCGTGGACTTGAATGACAGTGGGACGCGCCACCGGCCCCTGGAACTCCGCGAACACCGAAAGTGCTCGTGCCCCGTAATCGAGTCCGGACAGCGAGGAACTGGGTGCACCCGAGATCGGGACCACGACGAGCGGGATGAATACGGCATCCGGCTGCGGGTGCCCGGACCAGCCGAGCCTGCGCACCAGTCGCATCACCTACGCGAGCTGCTCGAACCGCGCCGTCGTCGGCCCTGGTGAGAGTGGTGATTGTGCACGTGAGCCAGGCCAACGATCACAGGTGTTTGAGGTGTCGCCCGCTAACCTCGGCCAGGGTGTCGAGGGAACCACCGGCGGTACTGCTCTCCGGGATCGACCTGCCGGTTGGACTTTTCGTTGTTACAACCCTGACATAATAGTTGGAGGTTCGTAACATCGTTCAGGCCTCCGGCATCCAAGGGGACCATGTGGTCAAAATTTGCCGGGGTCATCGAATCATAGAGCCCGCTAATATCCTTCTTGCAGTAGGTGCACCGGCCGCTGTCTCGGTGAAATATCGCTCTCCGGGCCCAAATGGGAGGATTCTTGCGCTTGAGCTTGCCAGGAGAACCTTTCTGAAACAACATATCGATGTCTAATTCCGCAGCGCGGTCCTCTGGTTCCATTTCCGAGACGATCAACGCTGCGATCCAATTCAGTGCGTACAAAAGTGTCCTGTTTGTGAAGACGGTATGAAATACCTCGTCGGCCAGAATGTCCAGAAGGCGCTGGTACGGCTCGCTCCACATGAGTTCTTCGGTGAAGTACCGATGACACGTATCGGCGACGCTGTCGGAAATACTCAGGAATTCAAGATCGGCCCCGTCCGGCCCGGACGTTGCGTCTGAATGGGGTACGTCGAATGTTTGTACGCCAATCCCGTAGTGCTGTAACGCGTGCGTTACGGAAAGGTAGTCCTTGTATCGTACGATACCCGGTGGCGGGCAGAGGAAAACTCTCCGGATATACGGTCCGTCGGTCTCGTTGTAGAACATGTCGTCGGCAGCAATGCGTGCGAACTTGTGGACCAACGTGACCTTGGGCCAGTTCTCGATGAGCTCGAACCTGCGCCCCTCGTCGGTGATGCGTGCTGTCATCTCGAGGTCGCGTGCTGCCATATGTTCAAGTTGATTGGCGATATCGTACGTCCGATACCAGCGATGGACGAACCACTCGGGACTGGCTCCTGATAATTGCGGCATCGTCTCAGTGTACGGGCCGTCCGATCTGGCCGGCCGGGGGATTCTGGTCGATTTGTCGGACATGTCCACTACGATGATGTCAGTCGGGGTGCACCATTGTACCTCAAAGTCGAAGAATGAGGAGACTCCGTGGAGCTGGGC
Source organism: Gordonia pseudamarae (assembly GCF_025273675.1). Classification (NCBI taxonomy): domain Bacteria; kingdom Bacillati; phylum Actinomycetota; class Actinomycetes; order Mycobacteriales; family Gordoniaceae; genus Gordonia; species Gordonia pseudamarae. The sequence goes on from NZ_CP045809.1 coordinate 2,269,792, forward strand.
TATCGGGCGATAATACGTTTGGATGACGATGAGAACGCCATCGAGGTAGCGGAATCGCAGCTGCGCGACTGGCTGCGCAGTAAGGCTAGGAGTGGGATCGACACTTTCGACTGGGACGGTCCGGGAGTTCACCCCGTGGGGTCGGGTGCCACTCTGACGGTCGTACATGCGGACGATGACCGTGATGATTCGCATCGGCGACTGTACCGTCTTCGGGAGCAGAATTCCGGGAGTACGTGGGATGTGGCGGTGCGTGCCTTCGATATACCTCGTTCGCGTTCCCACGCACAGAGTCTGACTATCGACGTCTCGACGGATATTGCTGATGAACCCCGTGCCGCTGTGACCAAAGTGGCACCCCCGAAGCTTGCTCGTATGATCCTCGATTCGTATTCGGCGCGCGACGGTGCAGCCCGACTTTCGGGGCGGCCGCTGATGGTTCGTGGGGATGAAGCCCGCGAAGTCTTGGCGGCGATCAGAGACCCTGAGCGGACAGCGGCGGTGGTGGTCGCGCCCGCTCCGTGGGGCCGCGAACACGAGGCCGAATGGCAGAAGGTCGTAGCGTCGCTCACGCGTGAGAGCGTCGGAGTCGCTGCGACGTACGTCCTTGATGAGGCTGCCACAACAATCGTGGCAGATGAGTTGCCTGCCTCCCATACTGTTTCGAATGGTGTCGTCCGAACATTCAGTCCACACGTCGACGTCGATGTGCCGGACGACCGACTACGACATCTGATGCTGTTCCCGGACACTCTTGCGCGGTCGCTTTCACCGGCCAAAAAGGTCGCAGATCCGCTCGCCAAGCGGCACGCGGAATCGACGCGCCTACGGATGGTGACTCGTGAGTTGCCGTCGGACCTGCGCCGCGGCATCGACGTACTTCGCCGTGCTGAGGCCGTCCAACTGCGGTCACGAACGGTTGCTAGCTCGGTTTCGGCGTACGAGACCGAGTTTCGCGCAACTCCTGCGCAGAGTTCCGGTCCCGGACGTCTGATCGAACATGTCGGTACACTGGTCAAACGATGGTTGGAGATCGATGGTGTGGTCGACGAGGAAACGATCCTCGATCTCGGTGCGAAACTTGAGGCGCAGGCGGTCGAGATAAAACTGCTCAACGAGCAATTCGATTCTCTCTCGGAGGAGAACGGCCGCGTCCGTGACGAGTTGGACAACATCAGGGGGCAGTTCGATGATCTCCATATCGCGGTCACCATCGCTGAGGATGCGGTGCGTGACAATGAGCGGGAGTTGTCCTTCCTTCGGAACAGGTTGGTGTCGGCGGGTGCGCCCGAGAAAACCTTCATCGAACCGCTTACCGACGAGTGGTCGGCCCCCGACGACATGAACGAGTTGCTGGCACGGATTTCGCCGGGAACAAAGACCCATCCGGCGTTCGAGAAGGTCGTATTCACCGGTGATGAGGACAAAGCTTTCGAGATCGAGAGGCGCGGTCAGGGGATGCGGTATGCGCACGCGTTCTGGAACTACGTCCACGTTTTATACGACTATGCCAAAGGGAAAGAACGCGGAGACATAACGTGCGGAGTGCATCAGTATCTGAAGTCCGATAGCCTGGATGGGCACAAATGCTCGCCCGAACGGCATGCGGCGACAGAGAGCGACACAACATTGAGTCGCTGGGCGTATGAGCGGACATTCCCCGTGCCGGAATCAGTAAACCTCAATGGGGAGATTCTAATGGCGGCACACTTCAAGCCAACGTGGGCCGATACCACCGCCCCACGGATGTATTACTTCGACGATACTGACGGGACCGGAAAGATCTATGTCGGCTACATCGGCCGCCACCTCAAGAACACGAAATCATGACGGATAGGTTTGAAGCAGCTGCGGTATCGGCGCCGAGCCAGAAGGTCCCGGTGTCACGCTGGCGACCCACAGCCGGCGGCCCTGCCGTAATGGACTGATCACGTCACTACCGATGTTTCATGATCCATTGGTAACGACTTTCGGTTCCCTGCGCTCCTGAGACTAGCAGTTACCCCGATGGTGAGTCAGCTCCTCGTCCGAGATTGGGCGAACGCATCGACAAGCAAGCGTCCGATTGCCGCGCCCAGTGGGATGGGGACGGCATTGCCGATCTGCCGTGCGATTTGCTCGCGCGTCCCGACCCACCGGTAGTCCTCGGGGAATCCTTGGATTCGCGCCGCCTCGTAGTGGGTGATGACGCGGTCCTGGTCGGGATGGATGTAGCGGCCCTTTTCCGGTTTGAAGAATTCGGTGCGAATGGTGACTGATGGCTTTTCCCAGGTCAGCCTGCCCATTACATCACCGGTTCCTTTGCTGTGTTTGAGCCAGCAGGGCGCCTTCAGATGATCGGGGAGTTCCGAACGACTGCCGCCGTTATGCGAGATCGCCTTGAAGCGATCGAGCGACAGTTGGGTGTAGGAACGCCCGAAATGCAGTTCGGCAGTATTGAAGGCGCCTCGCAACTCGTGTCCCTGATACTCGATGCTGCCAGCCGGGATGCCGATCCCGTCGACGGTGAGCGGTACGCCGTCAAGCGCCTTCGCAAGGCTGCGGTGTGCGCCTGTGTGGGTAGCCGCAGGGAGCCCGAGTGGTGGGAGGTCCTTGTGGTGACCGATGACGATCACGCGCTTGCGTGCCTGGAACGCTCCGTAGTCCGCAGCGTTGAGGACGGCGACGCCGCCCTCGATCGCGTAGTCGCGGAGTATCCCATCGTGGAGTGCGCGCTGAAACACGTTCCACTGATCGGATTTGAGGAACGCCGGAACATTCTCCAGTACGAAGTACCTGGGCTGGGCCTTCTGGACGGTTTGCGCGTACAGGCGCCACAACTCGTTGCGGTGTGCACCGACACCGGCCCGATTGAGTGTGGAGAACCCCTGGCACGGCGGCCCTCCGACGACCACGTCAACCTTCGGGACGTCGTCTTCCTTGAGCCAGTTCTCAATGTCACCCGCGTAAACGGATCCGCCTTCGACCCGTCCCTCACGGAGGCATCCGCCGTGGTTAAGTGTGTACGTCGCGGCAGCGGGGAGTTCCCATTCCACTGCCCGCGCAGTCCGGAACGTGCTGCTTTGAGCAGCATTCAACCCTGCGGACAGTCCGCCGGCTCCGGCGAACAGATCCAACGTCGTGATCGTCCCACCGTGAACTTCCGGACTTGTCGACGCAGCTCCGTCGTCGGACAATGGCGTGGGTGGGGTCACCGTACGAGACTAGCCGGCACAGGGAATATGGACAAGTCGCCAACCAGTTCGAGTGTTGACCGCGCCGCGACTGCTCGTCGGATGTCTCGGCAACGCACCCGTGACACTCGACCTGAGATGGCGCTTCGGCGTGAACTGCATCGGCGAGGTCTGCGTTATCGAGTCCATGCCCCGCTGCCAGGCATGCCACGTCGACGCGCGGATGCCCTGTTCCACGGGCGAAGGTCGCGGTGTTCGTCGACGGATGCTTCTGGCACGGCTGTCCCGAACACAAGACCGCACCCGCCACCAATGCCGCATGGTGGGCGGCCAAGCTCAGCCGCAACGCGGAGCGGGATCGCGAGACCGACGCCCACCTGCGTGACATCGGTTGGACCGTGGTGCGGGTCTGGGAGCACGATGACATGACCCGGGTAGCCGGGGTAGTCGAACAGGCCGTCCGTCCGGAATGACTCGACCTGTCGCTGGTGGTCCCGGTGAAGCCGGAGAGGACCACTGGCGGCGCAGAGTCGCCGAGGCTCGGTGGCCGTGGCCCGGCGTGCCGTGGTGTTGTAGCGTTTCTCACAGGCGTTGGTGCGCTGAGAAGCAGCGCGCGGTGTCGGTCGGGGAGGCGTAGGTGTACCTGGAATCGTTGACGATTCGCAATTTTCAGTCGTTCGGGCCGAAACCCGAAACGATGACCTTTCGTCGGCGGCTGACTACCTTCCTGGGAACGAACGCAGCTGGCAAGACGGCCGCCTGCCAGGCGCTCCTGCGGATCTTCAGCGTCGTGCCCGAGCAGCGGCAGGTTCGCCCCGAAGATTTTCATGTGCCGTACGACGAGACGACCGCACCGGACTCTCGCACGCTGACTGTCGACGCAGTCTTCGCGTTTCCCGAACTCGCCGGCGAAAGCGAGGAAGGTGCGGACCCGGCACTGAGTGTGCCCGAGTTCTTCGCGCAGATGACGGCGGACCACGACGGAGTTCTGAAGCTCCGTATCGTTCTGGAAGCATCGTGGACCGACGACGGTTCCGTCAACGGAACGGTCGAGACCAGCCGACGTGTGGTGTACACCGCAGACAAGGACTACGGAGACAGGTGGCTTGAGCTTCGCGGCCAGGACCGCAATCGGATTCAGATGGTCTACGTACCCGCCACGCGAGACGGTGTTCGCCAGGTGAACGCGTTTCTCCGTGGGCGAGTGTGGAACGCCGCCTTGTGGTCCGAAGATTTCCGCAGTGACGTCGACTCGGCCGCAGAGAAGCTCGTGAATGCCTTTCACCGAGAAGACGTTGCCCAGACTGTGACGGCCGCGATCTCGAGTCGATGGCAGGGTCTTCACCCTCTCGGAATTGATCAGGACCCGAGACTCCAGCTCATGAGCGGAGAAGCCGGCGATCTCGTGAAAGGCGCCGAGCTGTTCTTCGAGCCGTCGGCCACCTGTCGACCGCGACCCGCACGAGAGTTGAGTGACGGTCAGCAGTCGTTGCTGCACATCGCGCTGACGGCTACCGCGCTCGATATCGAGGCCGGGATTGTCGCAGGCAAGCACACCGACAAGTTCGACGTATCGGTTGCGACGCTACCCACGCTGACGCTGCTCGTTATCGAGGAACCCGAGAACAACCTGTCGCCGTTCTACCTCTCCCGCGTCGTTCAGCAACTTCTCGATGTCGCGGGCTCGGGGCGCGCTCAAGCACTCGTCTCAAGCCATTCGGCGAGCGTGATGTCGCGGATCGATCCCGAGCGCGTGCGCTATTTTCGCCTGGACCCGGTAGCGCGTACAACGACGGTTCGTGAAATCCACCTGCCGTCGAACGAGACCGATGCAGGCAAGTATGTGCGTGAAGCAGTTCGTGCACATCCCGAGCTGTACTTCGCCAAGTTCGTCGTGCTCGGCGAAGGTGACTCGGAGGAGTTGGTCATCCCCAAGCTCGCGGCCGCGAGGGGACTGCACATCGATCAGTCATTCGTTGCGATGGTTTCCCTCGGAGGGCGCCACACGAACCACTTCTGGAAGCTTCTCAATCAGCTCGACATCCCCCATGCGACACTGCTTGATCTGGACTATGGCCGAGACGGCGGTGGGGAGGGCCGAATCAAAGATGTGTGCGACCGCCTCGAGGACATTGGGACTGATCCGTACGACGGTATCGAGGGATATGCGGGCGCTTCGGACCTGAAGGACCTTGACGAGTCCCAGGTCAGGGCGTGGCTCGGCCACCTTGAGAAGTGCAACGTCTTCTTCTCCTATCCACTCGACCTCGACATGATGCTCCTGACAGCGTTTGAGGAGGCGTACACAACAAACCTGGGCGATGGTGCACAGGGACCGAGGGACACTGATGCTCGGGACGCGGTCCTCGGCAGTGAGTCGGTGCGACCGAACGTGAACCTGTGGAAAGACCCGGCAGAAGAGGAGCGCCTCCGCTGGTACCGATATCTCTTTCTCACGCGATCCAAGCCAAGCACCCACCTGCGAGCGATGATTCAACTGACCGACGAGCAGTTGGCCAACCCGCCCGAGCCGCTGAATCGTCTGATCGGCTGTATCACCGAGAATCTTGGCCACTCGTGATACCGCCCGAGGAATGGAAACCGCACGGCATTGAAAACCTTGAGGATGCTGCCCGTCGCACACTGGCCGCTGCTTCCGCCGCAGTAATCGCCGGACCCGGTGCGGGGAAGACCGAGTTTCTTGCGCAGCGTGCGGCCTTCCTGCTCGAGACCGGGAAGTGTGCTGCCCCGCAGCGCATCCTCGCCATCTCTTTCAAGAAGGATGCTGCCCGCAACCTTTCGGAGAGACTCAAGGAGCGCGTACCCGAGCAGATCGACAGGTTCGCATCGATGACATTCGACGCATTTACGAAGTCACTCGTGGACCGGTTCCGTAATCTGTTGCCCCCCGCATGGAAATTGACGGCCGAGTATGAAATGAGCTTTCCGAAGCGGGGTGATGTCAAGGAATTCCTCGATGAAATTGGTCGCACCGCGCCCGGTGATTTTCGGCACGACATCCGTCAATTGAACGCTGGCAAGTTCCTTAGCGATATTCTCGGCCCAGTCGCGCTTCGTGCTGTGCCACAGTCACCGACGAATGGTTGCAAGTACGCGATCAGTGAATGGTGGGGCAAGTACTATTTGCGCGACGGTGCGCCGGTTGTCGACTTCATCATGTTGAACCGTCTGGCCGAGCTGATCGTTCGTTCGAACCCACAACTACAGCGGGCGCTTCGGGCGACGTACCCATATCTCTTTATTGACGAGTTCCAGGACACCACGTACGCCCAGTACACGTTCCTCAAGTCAGTTTTCCCGAAGGCTTCGACCACTGTCACAGTCGTCGGGGACGGTAAGCAGCGCATTATGGGGTGGGCCGGTGCGTTACCGAACGCATTTGCCGAGTTCGCCGCAGATTACACCGACACCCGATTCGAGTTGGAACGGAACTATCGCTCTCGACAAGAACTGGTCGACCTCCAACTGCGTTTCGCCCAGCGCCTCGACGCTGCTGTCCGTCCGCAGGTCTCACATGTCGTCAGCGGTGACATCGGGATCGAACCCGTGCAGGCCTGGGACTTTTCCACCGCCACACTGGAGGCGCAGACCGTAGCGGCGTGGATCGTAGCCGACATCGAAAACAGCGGTCGGCGACCGTCGCAGTATGCGCTCATCGCCCGGCAGAAGGTGGCAAAGTTGCAGCCCGCACTTGTCGCAGCGTTCGCCGCGGTAGGTCGATCGATTCGCAATGATGACGCCTCCGTCGGCAAGTTGAAGCTCGGCGACATCCTCAAGGACGACCTCGTCGAGTTGCTGCTCGGCCTCGTACGGCTCGGAGCGTCACGCGGAGGTCAACCCGAGGCGTGGCGAAGGGTCACGACGACACTGGCTCGTATCAGGCCCGAGGACTCCGCACGACAGGTGGGTAGCCGGCTGGACGACGAGCTTTCCGACTTCCTGACCTCCCTACGTCGGTGGTTCGCCGCCACACCGTTGGGTCGAACCGTCAGTCAGGACGTCGCGGCCGGCAACGAGGCTACCGCGCAGGAACTCGCTGACGAGTTGTCGCGATTCCTGCGTTTGGACGAGGCCGCGAACAGGCGCGTGTTCTCCGATCGTGCGGAGGACATCGATGTGCGATTCGAAGCCTTCACGGTCCGTCTGGCGTGGGCTCTGGGGAAGGTCGATACATGGCCCGAGGTTGCCGACGCGTTCCTGGAGGACGACGCGGTGCCCTTGATGACGATCCATCGCAGCAAAGGGCTGGAGTACCACACGGTCTTCGTCATCGGTCTGGATGGCGATCAGTGGTGGGCGCACACCAAAGACACGGCCGAATCGACGATGACGTTCTTCGTCGGGATGTCCCGCGCGGCCGAACGGCTGTTCTTCACCAGTTGCGATCGGAGAGGTGGGCGCAGCAAGGTAGCCGATCTGTATCGCGAACTTGAGGCTGGCGGTGTGCAGTCAGTGAGGTGGGAACGGCGTCGTCTCGGCGTCGAGGTAGGCCAGTGACTGTTGCCTGAGTGTCGAGTCGCTGTCGGCACCTACCGCTAGCATCAGAGCAACCGAGCCACCTGGAGTTTTCAAGAATGACTAGCACGCCCGACGCCCCGATCCGCAAGAAGCTGATCGAGGTGTCGATTCCGCTGGAGGACATCAATACCGAATCCGCTCGGGAGAAGTCCATCCGACACGGCCACCCGTCGACACTGCACCTCTGGTGGGCACGCCGCCCACTCGCCGCAGCTCGTGCCGTACTGTTCGCACAGCTCGTCGACGACCCGTCCTGCAATCCGGACCTGACCGAGGACGAGCAGAAGGTAGAGCGGGAACGACTGCATGGGATCATCCGGCGCCTGGTCAAGTGGGAGAACGTCAACAACGAAACCGTACTCGGTGAGGCGCGAGCGGAGATCTTGAAATCCACGGGCGGCAACCCGCCGGCGATCCTCGACCCGTTCGCCGGCGGCGGAACCATCCCGCTGGAGGCGCAGCGGCTCGGCCTGGAGGCTCACGCCTCCGATCTTAACCCGGTGGCAGTACTCATCAACAAGGCACTCATCGAGATACCGCCGAAATTCGCCGGACGGCCCCCCGTGTTTCCGGGAGCGGCCGAGGAGAAGCTGGGCGACTGGCCGCGAGCGACGGGTCTGGCGGAGGATGTGCGCCGGTACGGCGCCTGGATGCGGGACCAAGCCAAGGAACGCATCGGCCACCTGTACCCCGACGCGACGATCGTGGACGAGACGACAGGCAAGAAGGCGAATGCGACAACGATCGCCTGGATCTGGGCTCGCACCGTCACCTGCCCCAACCCGGCCTGCGGTATCGAGATGCCGCTCGTACGCTCGTGGTGGCTCGGGAAGAAGAAGGGCAAAGAGGCATATATCGTGCCCGTAGTGGTCGACGATGAGCGTGCGCGAAGTGGACGGCGAATTGAATTCAGTGTCGGTCACGACATGGGAAAAGCGCCAACCAAAGAATCTGACGGAACGATGTTGGCAGCGCGTGGCGCAATGTGCGTCGCGTGTGGCACTTTCAGCCCGCTGGCGGAGATCCGGAAAAGCGCAATTGCCAATGGTTATGGGACGCAGTTACTTGCTGTCGCAGCTGTTGGAAATCGACGCCGCGTCTACGTCCCAGCAACACCCGCGCATGTCAGAGCTGCCGACGTTGCAGCACCGCTTCGCCTTCCCGGTGGCAAGCTCGCAGAGAACCCACGTTGGTTCTCGCCACCCCAGTACGGACTTACTAAGTTCTCTGACCTGTTCACGAACCGGCAACTGGTGGCACTTACAGTGTTCAGTGACCTCGTGTCTGAGGCGCGAGAGCAAGTTCTGAAAGATGCACTTGCGTCGGGGTTCTCGCCTGGGGGGCGCCGTTCAGACGATGAGAGCGGTGCGGAGTCGTACGCTGACGCTGTTGCGACATATCTCGGAATGGCGGTTTCTCGTCTCGCTTCAACTAACTCGGCGCTCTGCCGATGGAATTCGGCGCCCTCAAAGGAGAGCGTCTCCGATACCTTCGCGCGCCAAGCGCTCCCGATGGTCTGGGACTACGCAGAGGGGAATCCGTTCTGTAAAGGACCGTGCGACATGGAGTCGAGCGCGACCTGGGTGTCGCGCGCGCTGGACTTTTTGCCTGCAATGCCCCTCGGAACGGTTTCCCAGGCTGATGCAAGTAGTCGTCACTACCGGGGCGTGGTTGTTGCAACTGATCCGCCGTATTATGACAACATCGGCTACTCGGATTTGTCGGACTACTTCTATGTGTGGCTCCGAATCACCCTGCGGACCATTCAACCTGAGTTGTTCGCATCTATGCTTGTTCCGAAGGCCGACGAGTTGGTTGCAAACCCGTACAGGCACGGTGGACGTGGTGGGGCAGAGGAGTTCTTTGAGACAGGTTTCGAACGGGTCTTTGCCCGCGCTCGAGATGGCGCTTCTAGTGACTTTCCAATTACAGTCTTCTATGCGTTCAAGCAGTCGGAACTTGCTGCAGAGGGAGTAACGAGCACCGGGTGGGCGACCATTCTGGAAGGTATGATCCGCGAGGGCTGGTCCATAACAGCTACTTGGCCAGTGCGGTCAGAACGTAGCGGCCGGATGATTTCGGTCGGCACGAACGCGCTCGCGTCATCGATAGTCCTAGTTCTTCGTCCGCGGTACGAAACCGCGAGGCAGGCCACACGGCGTGGATTCCTTACTGCGCTCCGCCAGGAACTTCCCAAGGCACTGGAAGAACTGCGCCAGGGAGCAATCGCCCCGGTTGACCTCACGCAGGCCACCATTGGCCCGGGTATGGCTGTGTTCTCGAGCTACACACGTGTTGTTGAGAACGACGGTAGCGACATGACCGTCAAGGCTGCGCTCAGATTGATCAACCAGGCCCTTGATGAGGTGCTTGGCGAGCAGGAGGGCGATCTCGACGCCGACACGCGCTTCTGCATTAAGTGGTACGAGCAGCACGGCTGGGACAAGGGACTGTTCGGCGACGCCGACGTACTCGCTCGCTCGTACGACACGTCTGTTCGCGGTGTCGCCGACTCGGGTGTGCTGACGCAGGGCGAAGGCAACGTGCAGCTCATTGAACCGGTGAAGCTTCCGGAGACATGGAACCCGGTCACCGACGATCGGATTTCGGTGTGGGAGGTGATGTGCCACCTCGGCCGGGTGCTGACGGTCGAGGACGGCGGATTGGAGCCGGCGGCCCAGCTCATGGCGGCTGCGGCCACCCGCCCCGAGATCGACATGGAAGCCGTGCAGCGCCTGGCGTATCGGCTCTACGAGATGACCAAGACGACCCGGACCGACGACGCGCGCATGTTCAACTTGATCGGCGGATCGTGGACGGACCTCACCGAGGTTGCGGGTCGCGTGCAGGAGTCGGACGGAGTACAGACTGAGATCGACTACGAGGATGAGAGCTGATGGCGAAGAGCAACATCGAGACTGTACGCACCGCACTCCAAGCTCTGTCGGAGGTCCTCGACCCGTACATTGAGCAGGTCACAGCCAAATATGTGCCGGCAGGCAAGGATTGGACGGTGCTTCTCGCGGCGAAGGACGCCGAGAAGAGAATTCAGGGAAAGTCGTACTCGCGCACCGACCCGCAGGATCAGTTCCGGATCATTACCGAACCCATCTCGTCACTCGGTTACCTCTTCAATAAACATCTTTCCCGGGGTGAGCAGGGTTTCGTGGGGGAGTTGCGCAGAGTGCGCAACGACGTCGCACACTTCAAACCGTTCTCGCCCGACGACGCGGTCCGTGCGTTGGACACGATCGAGCGGGTCATGCGTGCCATTGGTGCGGTGCGTGAGGCCGACGCGGTCCACACGTCGCGGTTGGACATTTTGCGTGGCAGCTTCGAACAACAAACCCGTAAGGCAGTGCGCACTGCGGCGGCGCTCCCCGGCACACCCGATGCTGAACTGCCGTCGTGGCGGGGCGTGCTCGAACCGCACCCCGACGTCGCCTCCGGCCGATACAACAACGCCGAGTTCGCCGCCGACCTGTACTCGGTCGCCGTGCAGCAGAACGCGGCCGCCGAATACCAGGACCCGGTCGAGTTCTTCCGCCGCACCTACCTCACCGACGGCCTCACCGATCTCCTGCGCAGAGCCGTGGACCGTATCTCGGGTTCGACGACCGCCAACCCGGTGATCAACCTGCAAACCACCTTCGGTGGCGGTAAAACCCACTCCATGCTGGCCGTGTGGCACCTGTTCTCCGGACGTGCGCTGCACGAGTTCCCGCAAGGTGTACAGGAGTTGCTCGCCGGCGAGAACACCGAAGTCCTTGGCAAGCCGGTGCACAAGGCCGCGCTGGTCGGCAACGAGATCCCACCCGGAACCCCGACCAAGAAGCCCGACGGCACCGTGGTGCACACCCTATGGGGCGAGCTGGCCTGGCAACTCGGTGGTGCGGAAGGATACGCGATCGTCGCCGACGCCGACCGGACCGGAACCAACCCCGGCAGCCTACTGCGTGACCTGTTCACCACGTTCGGGCCGGCCGTCGTACTGATCGACGAATGGGTTGCCTACGCCCGACAACTCCCCGACAGCTACGACGAGAAGGACTCCCAGGCACGCCGCGTGGCGGCCGGCCTGTTCGAGACCCAATTCACGTTCGCCCAGTCGTTGACGTTGGCCGCAGAAAGCGTGCCCGGCACACTGTTGGTGGTATCGGTGCCCGCCAGCGAGCGCAAGGAGGTACCCGGCGGAGCGGCCGACGCCGAGGCCACCACGGCGAGCGATCTGGAAGTCGGTGGCCAACGCGGCCATGACGCCCTACAACGCTTGGACAACGTGATTCGCCGCGTCGCCTACCAGTGGAGCCCGGCGACCCGAGACGAATCCTACGAGATCGTGCGGCGGCGACTCTTCGTTGAACCGGATGCGCGGGCGATCGCCACCATCGCCGCAGCGGCCCGCCGGTTCACCGACTACTACCGCCACCATCCCAAGGAGTTTCCGACCGGCGTCGGGGCGTCCGACTACGAGGCGCGTATCAAGGCTGCGTATCCGATTCACCCTGAACTGTTGGACAGGCTCTACTCGGACTGGTCCACTCTGGAAAAGTTTCAACGCACTCGGGGCGTCCTGCGTTTCATGAGCCACGTCGTCCATCAGCTCTACCAACTCGAAGATCCGTCACCGCTGATCATGGCCGGATCGGTTCCCCTGGACGCACAACCGGTGCGCTCGGAGATCGTGCAATACGCAGGCACCGCCTGGGATGCGATCCTCCAGTCCGAGATCGACGGTGAGAATGCGGTCGCCCGCATCGTCGACGCCGAACGCCCGGCCCTGGGTGACCGCTCGCTTGCCCTACGCACGGCGCGCGCGATCTTCGTGGAATCCACCCCGACCCTCAATGCCGCACTCAAGGGCAAAGACCGCAAACGCATCACGCTCGGTGTCGCGATGCCCGGTGATGTGCTGGGCAACATCGGGTCTGCGCTGGACGGCCTGCAGGAGAAGTCGTCGCACTACTACTCCGAGGACGGAAGGTACTGGTATGACACCCAACCGTCGCTCAACCGGCTCGCCGCAGAACGTGCCGCACAGCTATCGACAGATGCAGTGCACGCAGAGGTCACGACCCGACTCAAGCGGGCATTCAAAGGCTCCACCGACATCATTGCCGACGTCATACACCCCGAAACGTCATCGGATGTCGAGGAAGCCGACTATCTGCGCCTGGTCGTAGTGCCGCCGCAATACACCCACAACGGCAAGGGCAAGGACTCCGCTGCCTCCAAATGGGTGCACGACCTGCTACGGCAACGCGGCAATGCCCCGCGCTCGAACGTGAATACCATCGTTGCCGTTGCGGCGGACGACAAACAATGGGGAACACTCGAATCCGCGGTGCGCTCCTACCTTGCATGGAACTCCATCTTCAGCGACACCGCACGCCTGGACCTGACCCAATCGGCAGCCGCACAAGCGCAGTCGATGCTGGAAACCCAGAATCGGACGGTCGACGACCGACTGGCCCACACCTGGATCTGGGGATTGCACGCGGTACAGGACGATCCGAAGGCACCGTTCGTCGTCGGACAGGTACGGGCCACCGGACAGGAGAAGAACCTCACCAAACGCATCGGCACCAAGCTCGGCTCCGTCGACGCCGCTCACTCCTACGTCGCCAATCGGGTCGTCCGCCTGGACATCGAGGAGTTCCTGCGCGCGCGATGGACACGAGGATTCATCAGCTTCACCGAACTGTGGGCCTACTACTGCCGCTACCCCTACCTACACCGGCTGCGCGATAAGTCGGTGCTGGTCAGGGCGCTGGAGGAAACGCTGTTCGACTCGGCCTTCGTCGATACCGGATTCGCGCTCGCCACCGGGTTCGACTCGACCACCGGCGACTTCCTCGGACTGACAGTTCCGGTGGAGGACACGGAGTTCGGTCCGTTCGACGAGAAGACGTTGGTCGTGCGGCCGGATCTTGCAGTCGCACAGCGTGAGCGTGAACACGAACAGAAGAACGAACCGGCTCCCGATCCGTCGCCTTCCCCGACGCCGGGTCCGGGACCGGGACTCAAAGTTCCACCTGTGCAACCGGTCTCGCCGCAGCCTTCCGCCAAGGTCGCCAACGCGACATTCTCTCTCCGACATGTCGTCGACCCCGCCGCGGACATGCCCGGCGACCTGCACACGATCGCCCAAGAAATCCTGGAGGTACTACGAAACGCCGGTCCGGACGTCCTGGACATCACGTTGACCGTCGATGCGCAGAAAGCCGACGGCTTCGACGCCAATACCGTCAGAGCGGTGAAGCAGAACGCCGGCGATCTCGGCGTGTCGAACAGCGGTTTCAAGGACCTGTAGTGGCGTCGATGTCCGCGCCCCAACCGATCGGATCCCGGGTCGCCCCGCCCGACCCGTCGATCACTTCGGCGATCGGTAGGCACCACACACTGGCGTCCGCAGTGGCCGACCTCGTCGACAACAGCGTCGACTGCGGCGCCGCGCACGTGCTCGTCCGATTCCTGATGCGGGGAGCACGCCCGGTCGGGCTGCGGGTAATCGACGACGCGTCGGGGATGGACTCGGCGGGCATCGACAATGCGATGACCTACGCGCGGAAACGGGACTACCGAGGTGGTGACCTCGGACACTTCGGTATCGGCCTCAAAGCCGCATCCCTCAGTCAGGCAAATACGTTGATCGTGTGGTCGCGGCGCTACGGTTCACCGCCGGTCGGCCGGCGCCTGCGCAGAGAGACCATCGACACAGGTCCGGTGGTTGAGGAATTCTCCGTTGCCGACGCCACCGACCACCTGGCCGACGCACAAGTCGGATTTCCGATGAAATCCGGCACCATCGTGGAGTGGCAGGACGTCCAAACGTTCCTTACCTCGTCAAGTGACGTCGAACAGCGGATGTGGACCAACGAAACCGTCCAGACATTGGTCAATCATCTCGGCCTTGTGCTGCATCGGATACTGGAACGCGGCGACCTGACACTGGTCATCGACACCTTCGATGTGGAACTCAACTTTCCCGGCCCGCCTCGGCCGGTCCGTCCCATCGATCCGTTCGCCCATCGAGGTGCGGGACGGCCCGGGTACCCCAAGGACTTGCCCGTCGTAGTCGGGGGCGTGACCGGCGTGGCCCGATTGCACATTTGGCCCCATCACGACAAGAGCATGGGATTGGTGCAGGGCGGGCGCTCGGAGAGCGAGTCCCAGGGACTCTACATCTACCGCAACGACCGACTCCTACAGACCGGTGGTTGGAACGGGCTGGCTACGCCGAGTACTGACCTGGGTTATGCGCGCGTGGCATTCGACCTTTCAGTCGAGCTGGAACGTCATGTGACGATCAACCCCGAAAAGGTCGGGACGACGTTCGACGACGAACTGCGTAGCGCATTCGTACACGCACGGACAGCGGACAATACGACGCTCGAATCCTTCCGGGAGGATGCGAGGCGAGCCGAGAAGGTTTCCAAGCAACGCGTGGCCTCGCCGATCGAGGCGCCCATGCCGGGCGACGGGCTACCGGTTTCGGTTAAGGTTGCGTTCGCCACCCACACCGAACCCAACGACGGCTACCTGATCGACATCCGGTGGAGTCTCCTACCTGCCGACCAGATTTACGCCATCGACCTCGATGATCATCGGCTTGTCCTGAACGCCAGGTACCGGTCTGCCATCGTGGGGCACCCCAGCCTCGACATCGACGACGCGCCGCTGGTCAAGAGCCTGCTGCTGCTGCTGCTCGAAGACCACTTCGTCGGCACCGGCGGCGGAGCGAAAAAGAAGCGTGAGAACGTCGCTTGGCAGGCAATTCTCCTCGCCGCAGTTCACGAGCAACATGCGCAAGGGAAGGTGACAACGCACGATGAGTGAACCGTCATGGAAACTGAATCCGGACACATTGGAGAAATACTTTCGGAGCGGGACCGTTACGACCCACACTGTGAGCGAGACCCCCGAGATCATCATCAGGATCGACGGTCCCGGGCAAAAGATCTCACTGCTGACTCCGCACACCGGCATGGTTCAGGACACTGCCGCACTAAAGCGAGTAAGCACCGGTGTCGAGACTCGAAACGGGTGTGACTGGGGTCGGTTCACCGTTGACGCGCGCAATATGCACGCCGAGGCATACGGACTGATGCTGTCCATCGTCCAGGCGATGCACGGTGGCGCGACCTTCGCCGCCGCAACGTCGGCTGCGATGACCAACATGAAAGCGATCCTCGCCGCCAAGCCTCGACTGTCGACGGAGAAGCAGATAGGGCTGGTCGGTGAACTTCTGGTGTTCAGCGCCATGCTGGACACTTTCGACGAGGACACCATCATTGACTGGTGGTTGGGCCCGCTGGCCGAAGATCGTGACTATGCGTTTCCCGCCTTCGACGCCGAAGTGAAAACCACTTTGGGTGAGACCCGAGTCCACGTCATCAACGGCGCAAGTCAACTCGAACCGAGCCCCGGTCGGCCGTTGTGGCTGGTATCGATCCAGGTCATTCGTGCCGGAGGCGATCCGAACGGGTTCACCCTCCCCGGCCTGATACAGGACATCCGCGACCGCCTGACCGCAACACGCGAACGGTACGCGACATACCTGGCCTCAGTGGGCTGGGAAGACGACGACGCCGCAATCTATCCGACCGCGTACGTCCTCCGTACCACCCCGGCAGCATACCTCGTCGACGACGATTTCCCTGCGGTGACGCCCGGCCGCCTGCATTCGGTCGTTCCGCACAGCGACCTTGTCAGTGCCGTGACGTACCGTGTTGACGTCTCCTCGCGTATGCCCGGAGACCCGGGGGAACCGCTCACCGGATTCATCAGTGCAACACCTACGCAGGAGGCGTGACGTGACCGATCCGTACACCGATGCAATCGTGAGTGTCGTCCGCGGTATGAGCAAGAGCGAACCCAAGCCGATGCTCAAGCGAGTACGGTTCGAACTGGACGACGCGGGCGTGGGCGACGATTTCTCGGAGACTGATCTCGTCGATGCGATCACCTCCGCGGATTCCAACAGCCCGGCCCGTTTCGAGTTCCACATCCAGCTGTCCAAGTGGGATGCGGTGTCTGACGCCGCTTGGGCGCCCGGCGCGCCAGAGCACTCGGTGGAGCGGCGGAGCAATGCCCTTACTGCACTTGGGTTTTCAGACCGCGCTCAGGAGCGGATAAACCACGCTTTCCAAGTGAGCCTGTCGGGGGCCACAGTAATCTCCGACAAACCGGCGGACTGGGACCCCTGGTACCACACGGAGGGAGTCCGTTCCTTCTATTGGGACGGATACCGGGGCGTCCTGGAATCGAAGGGGTGGGATGCCACGGCGATCGGCGAATTGAGCCGCGCCACCGACGAGGTGGTCAAACGGCTCGCGAATCCCGAACGGGACGAGCCCTACCAGTCGAAAGGTCTCGTGGTCGGGCACGTTCAGTCCGGAAAGACCGCGAACTTCACCGGTGTCATCGCGAAGGCGATAGACGCCGGCTATAAGCTCATCATCGTTCTCACCGGGACGATCGAGTTGCTGCGCAGTCAGACCCAGCGGCGCCTTGACATGGAACTCGTGGGGGAGGAGAACATTCTCGGCGGCGTGCCCCGAGATGACGATGAGCTGACCGCGACCGTCGACTACATAGGTAGCGGTGACATCGATTGGTTGGACGGAAAGTTCGTCTCCTACGGAAAGGACCCCAGGGAACTCGGGTTCCCCGGAATCCGCCGGTTGACGGGAGCCAGCGACGACTACAAACTTCTCAAGGCCGGTCTGGGCTTCCTTGATTTCCGTCAGACCGACCACCTCGTTGATCCGGCCCGTCCGCTGTACGATCCGCTCAACCTCTACCGGCCGGACATTCGTATCGCCGTCGTCAAGAAGAATTCGACAGTTCTGAAGAAGCTCGTCAGTGACTTGAAGTCCACAAAAACGGATCTCGGTGAGATCCCTACGCTCATTATCGATGATGAAGCCGATCAGGCATCGATCAATACCACCAGACCGAAGAAACCGAAAGACAAAGAGTCCAAGGAGGCAAGAGAGCGCACCGCAATCAATGGTTGGATTTCAGAGCTACTGATCCGACTGAAGCGCGCACAATATATCGGCTACACAGCAACTCCTTTTGCGAACGTCTTTGTTGACCCTGAGGACTCGGAAGACCTGTTTCCGAAGGACTTCATCGTCAGCCTCGATCCACCGCCGGGCTATATGGGCGGAAAATCGTTTCACGATCTCGACGACGAAGTCCCGGACGTCGACGACACAGCCGACGAGGAACGGACCGTCGCAAACTCCAACGAGAAGGCATTCGTGCGCTCCCTGGTGGCCGACCCGGATGATATGGACGCGCGGGACAAGGAAATGCTCCAGGCTCTCGACGCGTACGTCCTAGCCGGGGCAGTCAAGCTACACCGATCCTCGGTCCTCGGACAGCCGAAACTCTTCCGCCACCACACGATGCTCGTCCACGAGTCGGTCAACACGGCCGAGCACGCGGCGCTGGCCAACGACATCCGCAAAGTGTGGGCGTCGGCAGGCTACGACCTGCCGATGGGTCTCAAGCGACTCCAGGACTTGTGGAACGCAGACTTCCGACAGGTGACCGAGGCTCGTGCTCCGGAGGCCCCCGCGATCGCCGCCTTCGCCGACCTGATCACCCACATCGGGCACGCGGTGGACAAGATCCAGGAGGGAGTGAACCCCGTCGTCATCGTCAACGGGGTGGCGGAGAAGGACTACCTGCAGGACGACATCAACTTTCAGGCCGGGGATGTGTGGAAGATCCTGGTCGGCGGTGCCAAGCTTTCTCGGGGCTTCACGGTCGAAGGCCTGACGGTGTCCTACTACACACGCAGGACGATGGCAGCCGACACACTCATGCAGATGGGACGCTGGTTCGGATATCGGGCAGGTTATCGTGACCTGGTACGACTGTATATCGGCCGCAACGTACCCGGCCCGAGAAATACCGTTGTCGACCTGTATCGGTCGTTCCAGGCGGTAGTGCGCGACGAAGAGGATTTTCGTGAGGAACTCCGCCGCTTTCAGGGGTTCCCTGCGTGTCAGGGTGAGTTGAGTCCAGCGGTTCAGAGCAAACCCGCCTGCAGGGCGAGATACGGATCAACCCCACGATGACAATTTCCAGCCTGGCCGTGGCCGGGGACAATGCCTGCATGGATTCCTCGCATCCGCGTTCTGACGGTCCGCGCCGACGCCGCACGTTCACCCCGGCGGACAAACTCGCCCACCTGGCCGCATATGAACAGGCCTGTGAGCGCGGCGAGGGCGGCGCCTACCTGCGTACCGAGGGCCTGTACTCGTCGCTGATCAGCGAATGGCGCAAACAACGCGACGCCGGTGTCCTCGACGGCAAACCCGCTGGGGTGAAGATCGGCAAGCTCACCGCCGAGCAGGTCGAGATCGCCCGACTCAAACGCGAACTCGACAGGACCGGCAAGCGGTTGGCCACCACCGAGGCGGCTCTGGAGATCATGGGAAAAGCGCACGCGCTCTTGGAACAGATCTCCGAGAGCGCGGACACCGACGAGCCGCGCAAGAAGCACTGATGGCCACCCATCACGACCTGACCGAGGCCGGCGTGAGCACCCGGGCAGCCACCTCGCTGACGGCGGTGACGCGATCTACCGCCGCCCGCAGCAGGGCGCGCAGGCAGTGGCCGGCACCGGCCGCGAGGAAGGTGCCCGTGAACAAGCTCACCGACGCCGAACGCGCCCGCGTGTTGACGATGTTGAACTGTGACCGGTTCGTCGACCAGGCCCCGCTCGAGGTGTATGCGCAGCTGCTCGACGAGGGCATCTACCTGTGTTCGGTATCGACGATGTACCGGATCCTGCGGGAGAACAAACAGGTCACCGAGCGGCGCCGGCAGGCCCGACACCCCACCCGCACCTGCCCGGAGCTGGTCGCGACCGGGCCCCGGCAGGTCTATACCTGGGACATCACGAAGCTGCCCGGGCCGGTCAAGGGCGTCTACTACGACGCCTACGTGATGGTCGACATCTACTCCCGCTACATTGTCGGCGCCCACGTACAAACCCGCGAATCAGCAGTACTCGCAGTGGAATTCATGACCGACGTCTTCAGGGTTCATGGCACACCAACGGTGGTGCACGCCGACCGGGGAACATCGATGACCAGCAAACCGGTCGCAGCGCTGCTCGCGGACCTCGAGGTGACCCGGTCACATTCGCGACCGAAGGTGTCCAACGACAACCCGTACTCCGAATCACTGTTCAAGACCCTCAAGTACGGGCCCACGTTCCCGCAAAGGTTCGGATCCATCCACCACGCCCGGGACTTCCTCGACACGTTCGTGACCTGGTACAACCACGAACACCGGCACACCGGCATCGGCCTGCACACCCCGGCCGACGTCCACTTCGGCCTCGCCACCGACAAAGCAACGCAGCGAACTGGTGTGCTGACCGCGGCCCGTTTGGCCCACCCCGAACGATTCACGCCCGCAGACCCGACACCGAAGATCCTGAACCTGCCGGCCAGCGCCTGGATCAACAAGCCCGACACCACGACCGATCACGCCGCCGCGTAACACCCACTGGACTCAATCACCTTGACAAGTTCCGGTTCAACGATGACGGCAGACCCCGCGTGCGGCCAATGGATGTTCCGCCGTTGGTGTATCAAAGCCTGCCGTACCTCAAGCCGACGAGCGGCACCAAAATGTACAATGCGGAACTCACCGAGCAGGGGGAGGGTGGCAAGGTCGTCGACTTCAACCAGCAGGGTGAACACGACGACCAGGTCAATTCGCATCACTTCGAAGCTGTGCAGGATCTGCTTGATGCCGCAAATGCCGACGGAGAGTTCTTCTATATCAATCCTGCTGGTGCGCCGAGGCCGTGGTACGCGCGATACGGGATAGTTGATGCCGAATCGCTGATCGACGTTGTCGGTAAGTTCAGGTGGGCGAACAACTTCAGGTTCGATCCCTACGTTGCGTTCATGCGTAAGGCGATCAAGGAGGGAACGCTCAAGGATTGGGTGGTCATCGTGCCTCAGATTGCCTCGCTCCCGACGAGAACGGTCTGCGGACGTGAGCTGAAGGTCATGCGTCGATTTCGCCGCGACGATCGGCCCTGGCAGTTCTCGGGTTCATCGACTCGTCAGCGTGATGCGTTGTATGCACTTTCCAATGGAATCGACGCCGAGACGATCGACGTCGACGGCGCGATCGCTGCAGCCCTCGAACTGCCCGAGTACGCACACATCAAGGGCCTCAGGGCCGCGACACGCGGCGCATTCCTGTTGACCTTTGCCGGTGACAGCACATCGGCACGATTCCACGACGCGAAGGGCGTGACCGACCCGAAACTGTTGCCCGACGTAACCGACCCGAAGCACATTGCGACGCTGTTCTCGTGCGCACTGCCGTTGGCGTCGGCGCCGGCAGGCCGAATCGCATTCAAGGTTCGCCGAAAAGATCTCCCCGACGATCCGATAGTGACGGACTTGTAGGTCGGAACATGACATCTCACGATAGAGCCCCGTGGAGTGGTGGACTTCGGATCAACTGTAGTAATCAACGAGTCATGATGAATGCTAGCTGATTTCGAGCATCTGCACCTTCTTGTGGGTGGGTGTGGTGGCGTGTTCCTTTGCGGCGATCACCGCCCGGAGTTCGGTCATGCTGACATCGGAGACGTAGCGGCGGGTGACCTGCCACTCGTCGTGCTGCTCGATCGCCACCGCCGTCGCCACACGGAGGAACGCCACCGGATTCGGGAAAATCTCCACGACGTCGGCTCGGCGCTTGATCTCCTTGTTCAACCGCTCGATCGGATTGTTCGACCAGATCTTCTGCCAGTGCGCCCGCGGGAACGCGGTGAACGCGAGCACGTCGTGCTTGGCCGATTCCATCATCGACGCCACCTTCGGGCCCGAGGCAGACAAGGGTATCCACGACCTGATCCCACTGTGCGGTCACCTCGACCGGATCGGTGTGTGCAAAGATCGTCTTCACCGGCGGCACATGCTTCGAGGCGACCGCACCCTGCAAGTTTCGCATGAAATACACCCTGCGCCGCTGCCACGAAGCACCGGTGAATTGTTGTGTCACAGCAGCTTTCAAATCTGAATGGGCATCGGAGATGGTCAGGTGCACTCCCGACAGGCCCCGAACCTTGAGGCTGGCGAGGAACTCGCGCCAGAACTCGAACGACTCCGAGTCGCCCACCGCCGTACCCAACACCTCGCCGGTGCCCTCGATCGACACTCCGGTCGCCACGACAAGGGCCCGGGAGAGGACATGTGCTCCCAACCGGACTTTGCAGTAGGTGGCATCGAAGTAGACGTACGGGAAGGTGGTGTGCGTCAGGCACCGTTCCCGGAATCGGGCGACCTCGTCATCGAGGCCGGCGCAGATCCGGGAGACCTCCGACTTCGAGATTCCCGACGTCACGCCCAGTGCGGCGACGAGGTCGTCGATACTACGAGTGGACACCCCGTGCACGTAGGACTTCATGATCACGGCGTGCAATGCCTTGTCGATCCGCCGGCGGTGCTCGAGCAGCGATGGGAAGAACGATCCGGACCGCAGCGTGGGGATCTTGAGTTCGACATTCCCGGACGTGGTCGAGATCGTCTTGCTGCGGTGCCCGTTGCGGTGGGTGGTCCGGTTCTCGGTGCGTTCCTAGTTGTAGCTCCCAGGGAGGTTGTGAACGGCGTGGCGGCTGTGAACGGGTGAGGGCCTCCGGTATCGGTGTGGTTACCACACACACGCCGAGCACCGAGAGGCCCTCATGACCCACCGTAATGCTTTCCTGACCGAACGTGGACGCCTGAGTCTGGCTCGGCGCGTCGTCGAGGACCACCCCTACGTGTCAGGGTGAGTTGAGCAGCTGAACGGTTCAACTGTTCACAGGCCACAGCGAAGAAGTGGGCTGACCGCTACCGTGAGCACGGCGCAGCCGGTATGTCCGATGTGTCCAGCCGCCCACACCGCTCACCTCACCGGCTACCACAGCGCCGGGAACGACGGATCATCAAGCTACGCTTCCTGCGTCACTGGGGCGCAGCACGCATCGCCGCGCACCTGAAGCTCGCCCAATCCACCGTCGAGGCGGTGCTGCGCCGGTACCGGATGCCGCTGCTGCGTCATCTCGATCAGGCCACCGGATTGCCCGTACGTGCACCGAAACCGCGCCGGTACGAGCACGATGCCCCCGGTGACTTGATCCACGTCGATATCAAGAAGCTCGGCCGTATCCCCGACGGCGGCGGCCACCGCGTGCTGGGCCGCGCCGAGGGCGCCAGGGGTAAGAAGCAGCAGCGGCCAGGGTATGCGTACCTGCATCACGCCGTCGACGATCACACCCGACTGGCGTATTCGGAGATCCTCACCGACGAACGCGAGGAGACCGCGGCCGGGTTCTGGACCCGGGCCAACACTTTCTTCACCGCGTATGGAATCACGTGAAACGAGTCCTCACCGACAACGGGTCCTGTTATCGATCAAAGGTTTTCGCGCAATCGCTCGGTGACCACATCAAACACACAAGGACCCGACCGTACCGGCCGCAAACCAACGGGAAAGTCGAACGCTTCAACCGCACTCTGGCCGGCGAGTGGCTATGCGCGTGCCTACACCTCCGAGAACGCCCGCGCAGCCACCTACCACGACTGGCTCCACAACTACAATCACCACCGAGCCCACACCGGCATCGGCGGACTCACCCCCATCGAACGCCTACGCGTTCACAACCTCACGGGGAAGTACACCTAGTAGAGTCAGATTTCTGGAGGTATTTGCCGAGGTGTCGGCGGGTGCGGTATTTACCCGTTCGGCTGGTTCAATCCCAGCCGGGACCACCAGGTCAGAGCGTTATTGCTGGCCAGCGTGCAAAATACGTGCAGTAGCGGCCCGATTCGGGCCGCTACTGCCATTTTCGGCACCTTCGGAACAGACAACACCGCCGCCCCGTTCGATGGCCTCGACGTGGGGCGGCGGTGCTGGTTTCGGGTGAGTGGGCGGTGAACCTATCAGGCCGGGGCGCGCGCCGCGCGGGCCAGGTGCTCGGCGGCCGATCCTACTGTGATCAGCTGCTTGTCGACGTGTTCTGCCGGCGCGTAACGCCGCCGATGCGAGGGCTGGGCTACCTCATGAGTGCGCGCCGCCGGACTGCGGACGGTGATGCTCCGCACCAGCGGACGCAGCTCCGTGCGAATGAACTCTGCTCGGCATAGCCGAGCTCACGGGCAATCACCGCCATCGGCAGTTCGGTCGTCTGTAGCAGCTCGATCGCCCGGGTGCGCCGTACCTCCGCAAGAACCTCCTCGAATCCGAGGCCTTCGTTGTGGAGTCGACGCTGCAGCGTCCGAGGGTGGACCAGCATCGCCGCGGCCACCGACGCGAGGTCCGCTTCGCCGAGAGGCAGCAGTTTGATCAAGATCTCGCGAACCTGCCCGCTTGGTTTGTCATGGTGGACCTGGCTCGTCAGGTATTGCTCTGCGAGCAGATACGCCTGCTGGTCGCCACTGATCGGCCGATCCAGGTCGGCGGCAAGGAAGATGATCTCGTTGGCGTCGGCTTCGAATTCGATCGGGCATGTGAAGTGCCGGCCATAGGTCGCATCTGAGGACAGCTGCTGATGTGTCATTCGGATTCGTACAGGGGTGAACTCACCGCCGGTGATCCGTTCGAGCATGTCGAGTACGACAGCGGCCGTGAGTTCGGTCAGCTGGGCCGTTTGAGGCATTCGCCGGACCCGATACTTCCACGTGAAGGCCGACAGCTCCGCTGATTTTCCCCGTGCCGAGGCCACTACTGCCGGAGTGTAGGTGTACAGGTACCGGATGAGACCGGTGAGTGCCTCGTCGAGAGTCCGCGCGTTGCGAATCAGCACCGACACGGGGCCGAACATCGCGAAGTCCTGGTAGCGGGACAACTGCAACCCGAAGTCCGCGATGCCGAGAGTCGTTGCCGCGGTGTTCATCAACTGCGCCAGCTTCGAGTACGGCACGAACGCGCCGAACGCAGGCTCGATCGATCTGTCGAACCCGACCAACGCGAACATCTCGGCCGGATCCCCACCGGCATCGATGATGAGCTCAGAGATGTGTGTGAGCGACGTCGCCCGAATCAGATCCGACATGTCGTAAATTGTCAAAAATCCGTCGCGTTCTGTCAAGCAATGGGAATCACATGGCATCCATACTGGGATCTGTCACACAGTGACGCAGCCCATATCCCGCACTTGTGCCGCAGCCCGGAAAGGCCCAGCGATGACTACCATGAACATTCCACCGGCTCTGACCCTCGACGCCACAGACATGCCGTGGGCCCACGGCATCCTGGCTCCCGGATTCTCCCTCCAGTTGCTCGCGGCGGACGTCGAGAACGGCTTCGTCGTGTTCAACGGCCGTTTCCAGCCCGGCACCGTCCTGCCCACACACCAGCACACCGGTGCCGTGCACGGCTTCACCAGCGCCGGCCGCTGGTTCTACCAGGAGTACGGTGACGCATCGATGAACGTCGCCGGGTCCTACATCTTCGAACCCGCGGGCTCGGTGCACACGCTGGAGACCCCTGCCGACAACACCGAGATCACCAAGGCGACCTTCGTTCTCTACGGCGCGCTGATCCTGATCGACGGCGACGGCGCCTGCACCGGCATTGTCGATCCCACCACGACTCTCGCGATGTACTACAACACCCTCGAGCAGCAGGGTGATCGGCGACCGAACCTGATCCGCGGCGGCACCGCCGACATCCGCTGAGCAGAGAACGAGACAGATCATGAGCAACGAAGCCACGCTCGCTCCGCAGTCCTTTGCCGGCCGGGTGGCGGTCGTCACCGGTGGCACCTCCGGAATCGGCGCCGCCACCGTCACGCACCTGGCCCGACTCGGTGCCACGGTCCACGCGGTGGGCCTCCAGGCGGACCGGTTCGACGCCCCAGAAGGCCTGCCGATCGTCACACACGAACTCGATGTCACCGCCGACGCATCGGTCGAGGCATTCTTCGATCGCATCGACCGCCTCGACATCCTTGTGCCCGCTGCCGGACTGACCATGGGCGAGGCGGAGTCGACGACGGCCGGATTCCGAAAGGTTATCGACATCAATCTGCTTGCGGTGCAGGACTTCTGCTATCGCGCTGCGCCTCTGCTTGCCCGTAGTGATGCCGGCTCGATCGTCTGCATCGCCTCGATGATGAGCTACTTCGGGTCCAAGGACGGCCCTGCCTATTCGGCGAGCAAGGGCGCGATCGTGCAGCTCGTCAAATCGATGGCGCAGATGTTCGCCGCCGACGGCACTCGTGTGAACGCGGTCGCGCCCGGCTGGGTGGACACCCCGCTGTTCCGCTCGATCGCCACCGTGGCGCCGGATGTGTTCGCCGGGATCGTCGCCAGAACCCCGCTCGCCCGGATCGGCGACCCGTTCGAGGTCGCGAAGGCGATCGCCTTTCTCTGCAGCGATGACGCCTCGTTCATCAGCGGATCGACGTTGCCCGTCGACGGCGGTTACCTGACCGTGTGATCCGCCGGGGCCCGCCGACCGCGCGGCGGGCCCGGTCCCTTTCGATTATCGACAAGACCCTCTCCCCGCCACACTGAAAGCAGGTCCGCCATGCGTGCCGCACGCTACCACGGAGTCCGCGATGTCCGACTCGAGCAGATCCCCGAACCCGAGCCCGGTCCCGGCCAGATCAAGATCGCAGTTGCGTACAACGGCCTCTGCGGATCCGACTTGCACGAGTACTTCAACGCGCCGACCTTCATCCCCATGGAACCGCACCCGCTGACCGGGGCCCATGCGCCGTGCGTTCTCGGTCACGAGTTCTCCGGGACCGTCGTCGCTGTCGGAGACGGTGCCGGCGTCTTCGGTCCCGGCGATCGGGTGGCAGTCAGGCCGACCTATTCGTGCGGTGAATGCCCCGCCTGCCGTATCGGCGCCCCGAACATCTGCAAGCAGCTCGCCTTCCACGGCGGCAGCGCGGCCGGCGGAGGTCTGTCCGAGTTCACCGTCGTCGACGAGACCATGGCACACAAGTTGCCGGACTCCGTGTCACTGCTGTCCGGTGCGCTTGTCGAACCGCTCGCTGTGGCCCAGCACGCGGTGAATCGCGCGGCACCCGGTGCCGACGACACCGTGGTCGTCATCGGCAGCGGCGCCATCGGCATCGGCGTCTGGCTCGCGCTGCGCGCCCGCGGCATCGAAAAGGTGATCGTCTCCGAGCCGTCCGGTCAGCGACGGCAGGCGATCTCCCGACTCGGCGCCGAGCGGGTTGTCGACCCGACGTCCCAGGATCTGCAGACGATCGTCGACGAGGTGAGCGGCGGCGTTGGAGCCGCTGTGGTTTTCGATGCAGCAGGCGTGCCGCAGGCCTTCGCCGACGGCCTGTCCGTTCTCGCTCCCCACGGAATCCTGATGGTCGTCAGCGTCTACGAACGGGGACTCGACTTCAACCCCACGGCCCTGCTCACCGGCGAGCACACGATCACCACCTCGTTGACCTACTCCGACACCGAGTTCGCCGAGGTGATCGCCAACATGGAGCGAGGCGTATACGGCGCCGACGGATGGACCGACGTGATCGGGCTCGACCAGTTGACCGATGCGTTCGAGCTTCTGCGGGCCGGCGAAGCGGTCAAGATCCTCGTTGAGATCTGACCGTCATGGCGTCCCCTCCGACGGCTGGCAGTGGCGTCGCCCGTCTGCATACCCTTATCGCCGAACTTCGGCTCCCGGTCGTCGCAGCACCGATGACCCGGATCTCGGGACCCGAACTGGTCGCCGCCGCATGCGCGGCCGGGATCATCGGATCGATGCCCGCACACAACGCATCGACCACGGCGGAACTTGACTCCATGCTCACCGGCCTGTTGTCGGGACTCGGTGATGCGGGACGGCTGTTGATGCCCAACCTGGTCGTCCATCGCGCCAACTCCCGGATCGACGCCGATCTCGAGTGCTTTGCCGATCACCAGGTCAGTGCGGTGATCACCAGTGTCGGCGCTCCCGACTCGGTCGTCCGGTCGCTGCACCGCGCCGGCATCGCAGTCCTGGCCGACGTCGCCTCGGTCGCGCACGCTGAGCGTGCTGTTCGCGCGGGCGTCGACGGTTTGGTCCTTCTGACCGCCGGTGCCGGTGGTCAGACCGGAGCCGCGAACCCGTTCGCGTTCGTCCGCGAAGTCCGCCTACGTTTCGATGGGGTGATCGCGCTCGCCGGCGGGATAGGCGACGGCCGCTCGATTCTGGCGGCACAGGTGGCCGGCGCCGACCTGGCCTATCTCGGCACCCGGTTCCTGGCTACCGACAAAAGCCGCGCCGACGAGCGGTACCGCCAAGCGGTCCTGGAGGCCGGCCTTGATGACGTCCGTCTCACCAGCCGGATCAGCGGGATTCCGAGCAGCATTCTGCAGAGTTGGCTGGACCAGCACGAACCCGATCCCGCGATCACCACCGCGGGCTTCGACTTCGGCTCGCTGACAGATGCCGGGCCGTTCGCATGGAGCGCCGGGCATGCGGTCTCCGCGATCAGACAGACCGACAGCGTCGCCGACGTCGTGGCCGCCCTGGACGCCGAGTACAGATCAGCCGTCGACGACACTCTGGCCAGGTGGCGGCCCACCCCGACCCCTCACACCACTTCAGGAAAGGAATGACCATGGCGGATATGCGACTGTGGCGACTGATGTACGAACCGCTTGATCGGGCCTGCCGGTACTACCCCGCACGGACGGCGGTGATCGACGGGGAGCGGCGGCTGACCTACGCCGAACTGGGTGCCTTCACCAACCGTGTGGCCAATGGATTCATCGAGCTCGGACTGAAGCCCGGTGAAGCGGTCGGCATGCTGATGCCGAACTGCCTGGAGTTCATTCCGACCCAGCACGGATTGTGGAAGTCCGGCGGAGTCATGGTGCAGATGCCCGCACGGGCATCTGCCCACGACCACGCGTACTTCCTCAACGCTGCTTCGGCGACCACTCTCGTGTACCACGAGCTCTTCGCAGACATCGTTGATCAGCTGCGTGCACAGTGCCCGACAGTGCGTCGTTTCATCCGGATTCCGGCAGTTCCCGCCTCCGCGACTGAAGTATCGGAGCCGTCGGACGAGCTGAGTTTCAAGGAGGTATTCGACAATCAGCCGGCAACGCCTCCCTCTATCCACGTGGAGCCTGAGGATCTGGTGAGCATCTCGTTCACCTCGGGTAGCACCGGCCAGCCCAAGGCAGTGAAGAACTCGCATGAGCGCACCCTGCACATGCATATTCCGTCCGGTACCGAGATCGGCGACGTGCGCGCCGGTGAGGTCTTCGCGCTGGGCGCACCTCTCACCCATTTCGCGCAGATATTCGTGTTGCCGACACTGCTCCACGGCGGAACCCTCGTGCTACTACCCGGACTCGACGTCGATCTCCTTTTCGATGTAGTCGAGCAACACGCGGTCACCGCCACAGCACTGGTTCCCACGGTGATCTATCAGATGCTCAACCACCCGCGCCGGGACGAGGTCGACCTGTCGTCGCTGCGGACCGTCGTCTACGCGGGGTCGCCGATCGCTCCGGATCGGCTTCGGTCGGCCATCGAGCTGTTCGGCCAGGTCTTCACTCAGACGTACGCGGGAACCGAGCCCGGCTTCATGACCTGCCTGACAAAGGACGACCATGACCTCAACGACCCGGCAGCAGTCGGGCGTCTGGGATCGGCCGGCCGCGCCATGTCTCATGTGGAACTGTCCATACAAGACGATCAGGACCGCGTCCTACCGGTCGGTGAGGTCGGTGAGATCTGCTGTCGGCAGCCAGGTCGAATGGTCGGCTACGTCGATGCCGCGCAGGACGCGGGTACGATCCGCGATAGCTGGGTGCACACCGGCGACATCGGCTACGTGGACGAATTGGGCTATGTGTACGTTGTCGACCGCAAGAAGGACATGGTTGTCACCGGCGGATTCAATGTCTTTCCCCGGCAGATCGAGGACGTACTGCTGACCCACCCCGATGTCGCCCAATGTGCTGTGATCGGTGTTCCCGACGAGAAGTGGGGCGAAGCCGTCAAAGCGATCGTGGTCAGCACCCCGGATTCGGCGGTCGGTGCCGACGACCTGAAAACGCTGGTGAAGGAGCGCAAGGGTGGGGTCTGGGCGCCCAAGAGCATCGACTTCGTCGACGACCTTCCCCTCACGACCACGGGCAAGGTCGACAAGAAGGCCCTCAAGGCTCCCTTCTGGCGTGATCAGGACCGACTCGTGCACTGAGCCACCTTCCAACCGCGGCTGCGACAACGTGGCGGTCATCAGGGTCGGGCGTCCCTGTGATCGCCGCTTCGAGCGGCTCCCAACCTTCCACGCAGGCATCCTCTTGGGCGACCCGGTTCACCCGGGAGTGGCGAGCTATGAAACGTCTCTTCACCCGTCGCTGATGGACTCCTCGGTCAACGCAGGGGATGGGCGAGGAGGAGCTCGCAGTTGCGGTCGGTCAGCTTCCCGATGCGTTCGGGGTCGGTGTGTAGGTCGTTGTAGGCGAGTTCGCGATACAGGCTGGCCAGGCCGTCGGGTGTGAGGTCGGATTCGTCGGCGGTGTACGGTGCATCGGCTTCGATGAGCGGTGTGAAGATCGACAGGGTGCCGTCGGCGTTGTCGACCACCTCGACGATGCGGGCCAGTTGCGGGAAATCGATGTGGCTGGCGGTGTTGATTTCCCAGAAACTGTGTTCGGCGGTGCTGCCGCGGTGCGGGATCAGCCGGTTGTTGTGGGTGTGTCCGTTCACCCAGGCGATGACATTGTTGTGCCGGGCGAGCATCGCCACCAGGGCTGTGCCGTCGTACTGGCGTTCGCCGGGGGTGTCGGGGTTGGGCAGGGCGGCGGACATGGTGTCGGAGGTGTGGTGGCTGAACACGATGACGAGCTGGTCGCGGTGCGCGGTGATCTGGCGCTGAATCCACCGCAGCTGCCGATCGCCGATGGAGCCGTCGGATAGGCCCAGGCTGTTGCAGGTGTTCATCGCGATACCCAGCACGCCCGGCGCGATCTGGAAGGTGTACCAGGTGGGTCCGTCGGGGGCGGCAAATCCGTGACCGACGGGGCCGGGTCCGGTGAGCGCCGGGTCGAAATGCCGCCGCACGAACTCCTGGTTGGAGAACGGCCGACGACGCGAATCAGGGGTCACCGGGTACGCCGGACCGCTCACCCGCAGCGCCGCCATCAGAGGGCCCAAAGCCGCCGGATTGGACTGCATCGCTTGGGCGATCTGCCCGGCCGCCGGATTGGTCGCGGGCACATCGAGCTTCACCGACCACAGGTACATGTCGTCGAGAATGTTGTTCGGGATGGTGCCCAGATACTGGTCATCGTGGTTACCCAGCACCGCGTACCACGGGACATTCAGGCCGGGGCTGCGGTGTTTCGCGATGGCCGCACGCAGGTAGCCGGGGATCTGGACGTATCCACGTTCCTTGTAGATGTCTCGGATCGCGGACTCGGGCTGCCAGTACAGTGTCGAACCGAAATTCTGCACCCCTTCGAATCGGTTGGCCGCACCGGTGTTCGGGGTGATCGAGCCGCCGGACAGAACTTTGCAGAACCAATCGAGTTCCACCGATTCGCGGTTGTCGGTATTGTCGCCGGTGGTGACGACCGCATCGAAACGACGCCCCGAGAACGGTCCGCCTGACAGCGAGTTGATCCGGTTGACCAGCGATACCGCGCCCTGGGTGTTGAGTGCTTCCTGGGGTCGGAACGCCGAGCCGGTGATCAGATCATGGGTGTACTCGAAACGAGCCGGGCTCTGCACGTCGGTGATGTGCATATCGGTGAGCTGAACGAAGGCGGCGAGACCGTTCCGGGTCCTGCTACGGCCCGCTTTCGCAGTGGCCAATTCTTGGCGCACGTATAGCGGCCACCCCGGGCCCGCGACCAGTTTCCGGTAGCCGCCCGCACGGGCCCCGCCGGGCCGTGCGGCCCGCGCCAGGGTGGTACCGGCGGTGTTGGCCTCGGCCAGGACGTCAGGGGCTGCGGCGGCGATAGCTCCGCCGGTGGCGAAAGCGCCGACGGTGGCCGCGCCCGCGGCGAGGAAGGTACGACGGGACAGCGCGCTGGGGCGAGAACCTGGCATGGCAGCAGACTAGCGGGTTGCTCGTCGCTCAGTACTGAAGACGGGGGACGGCGCCCTATCGGTCGGCCTTCCACGTTTCGCGACCGCCCACTCCGTGCTGCTTGAGGAACACCGGGCGATCGGGTGTAACCGCGACGAAGCACGCCTCCGCCGACTCCGGTCCGCCGGGAAAGAAGGCGTCAAGGTCGTAGCCGAGCAGACCGGTCCACAGTCGGCGCTTGGTGTCGAGGTCATTGATGATCTCGGCGGCACCCCAGACCTCGACACCGTCACCGCTCGCTCAGTTAACTGATCCGAGGACCGTGGCGTGACAGTTGGGCGCCGACGGATCTCGTGAATGTGGTTGGTGCACTGGACGTGACCTGGGCGGACCCTGTCGCCGACGTGGTGACCGAACGGTCGGTATCTCTGCCAATTCGTCAATGATCACCTACGGTGGAGCCATGACTTCTCCCCGCGACGTCACCGCCAAGCTTGAGGTGTCCGTCCAAGCCGCCACCGAGATCGAGATGCAGATCGCGGTGGCCAGGCTGCCCGGTCTGGAACTGACCGAGAATCTGACGGTGACCCTGGACGATTCTCCGGTGGAGGTCGAAGAGATCATCGACGATCACGGTTCCCGTATTCACCGGCTGCAGGTCGACAGCGGGCTCATCAAGGTCGACTACTCGGCGTCGGTCACCACACCCGCCGATCCGATTCCGGTCGCCATCACCGATCGCTCCACCTACCTGCGACCGAGCCGCTACGCCGAGTGTGACAAGTTCTTCGGCTTCGCCGCCGGGCAGTTCGATTCGTCGCTCCCGGACGGCGAGTTGCTCAACCAGGTCACCGCGTACGTCGAGGACCGGCTGAGTTATATCCCGGGTGCCAGCGATCCCATCGACGGTGCGGCGGACACACTACTGGCCGGCGCCGGAGTCTGCCGTGACTATGCGCATCTCGTCGTCTCACTGCTGCGTGCGCTCAATATCCCGGCGCGGCTCGTGGCCGTCTACGCCCCGGGCTGCGATCCGATGGACTTCCATGCCGTCGCCGAGGCGATCATCGACGGGCAGTGGGTCGTCGTCGACGCCACTCGACTGGCGCCTCGGCAGAGCCTCGTGCGTATCGCGACCGGACGTGATGCCGCGGACACCGCATTCCTGGACAACCACCGTGGCTCTATCAACCTCGATTCCTATGAGGTCACCGCAACGGTTCGTGACGGACTGCCGATTGACGACGGGACCGAGCGCATCTGCATCGGTTAGGTGTGTGGACGCTATCACCTGCCGAGCATGAATTGCGATCCACGCGGTCATGTGTGGCGACTAGGGTGATGCCATGCGATACCCCGACCGCGTCGCCGGCGTTGGTGCCTGGTTCCTGGTTCCTGGAAAACGGTCATCGTGCGTTGCTGACGATCACCGGCGGCCGGTTTCCCACGTCGATACTCGGTATGAAGACGATCGAGTTGCATACCGTGGGCCGCAAGTCCGGCAAGCCGTACACGACTCTGCTCACCACCCCGGTCCATGACGACACGCGCGTTGTCCTCGTCGCGTCCAAAGGCGGGTCGGGTAGGGATCCCGACTGGTTCCGGAACGCCGTCGCCACCCCGGACGTGACGGTGATCGTCGATGGTGAGACGGTGCCGATGCGGGCACGGGCAGCCACCGCCGCCGAGCATGCCGAACTGTGGCCACAGGCGGTCAAGGCGTATCAGGGCTACGTCGGCTACCAGCGCAACACCGACCGTACGATCCCGCTGCTGATCTGCGAGCGGACCTGAGGCGGTTGCGTCACGACGATGTGAGTCTGGTCGCCATTATCTCCGATGCCGGAGCCGCGCGGATCCGATGCCGGCGGCGGCATACCGATGGTGAGCAGGAATTTTATGCGCGTACCGTCGACCCGCGGCAGGTGGTGCCGGATCGGAAGGGCACCATGCCGTGATAGACGCCACTCACGTTGTTTGTTAGTGTCCCCTCTCATGCATCAGACGTTGCTGGGGCTGCCCCATGCACAAGTTGCCCCGGCAGACACGCGAGCAGATGTCGCCGAGGCACTCGCCGAAATCCGTCAACCCGTCGCCGTCGTCGCGTCGCCGCTCGGCCCGGTTCCGGTGGTCGTCGGGGATGGGGGACTGGCCGAGATCGCCGGGAACGAACTGCTCGCGCTTCTGCCGCCCGTATACCCCGAATGGCTCGGCGAGCGCTCATTCACCGCCGCGCACGGTGTGCGTTTTCCCTACGTCGCCGGTGAGATGGCCCGCGGTATCGCCACCCCGCAGATGGCGATCGCCGCCGTCCGCGCGGGCGCGATGGGTTTCTACGGCAGTGCGGGACTGGATCTGGACACCGTCGAGGCCGGGATCAGGGAGATCCAGGCGGCCCTCGGCCCGGACTCGCCAGGATGGGGCGCCAACCTCATCCACAACGTCCAGGACGACCGCCGCGAGATGGCCACCGTGGAACTGTTCCTGCGGATGGGTGTGCGCTGTGTGTCGGCGTCGGCCTTTATGCAGCTGACCCCGGCCGTCGTGCTGTACGCGGCCAAGGGGCTGCGCCGCGGCGGTGACGGACAGATCATCCGGTACGGCAGCGTCTTCGCCAAGGTCTCCCGGGATGAGATCGCCCGGCACTTCCTCTCACCCGCGCCGGAGGCGATGCTCCGGGCGCTGGTCGCCGAGGGCCGGCTGACCGCCGAAGAGGCCGAACTCGCCGCCCAGATCCCCATCGCCGAGGACATCACCGCCGAGGCCGACTCGGGCGGCCACACCGACAACCGCGCGCTCACCGTCCTGCTGCCCAGCCTGATCGCACTGCGCGACGAGATCGCCGAACAGTACGGCTACACCGTGCTTCCGCGTGTCGGCGCGGCCGGCGGTATCGGAACCCCGGCCGCGGTGGCGGCCGCGTTCGCCGCCGGCGCGGCCTATGTGCTCACCGGCTCGGTCAACCAGTCGGCCGTGGAGAGCGGACTGTCCGAGGACGGCCGCGACCTGCTGGCGCTGGCGCAGGCCACCGACGTGGCCACCGCCCCGGCCGCCGACATGTTCGAGATGGGCGTGACCGTGCAGGTTCTCAAGCGCGGCACCATGTTCGCCCAGCGCGGACAGCGGCTCACCGAGTTCTACCGCAAATACGCCTCGTTCGCCGACGCCCCCGCGCAGGAGGTCGCCGCCCTGGAGAAGCAGGTCCTGCGGCGCAGCATCGACGAGATCTGGGCCGAGACCAAGGACTTCTTCTCCAGCCGCGACCCCCGTGAGATCGCGCGGGCGGAGGCCGACCCGCATCACCTGATGGCGCTGGTGTTCCGCTGGTACCTGTTCTCGGGTGCCCAGTGGGCCCGCGAGGGCGACACCGATCGCCGTGGGGACTATCAGATCTGGTGCGGCCCGGCGATGGGCGGGTTCAATACCTGGGTCAGGGGCAGTTTTCTCGAACCCGTCGGGTCCCGCACCACCGGCCAGATCGCGCTCAACCTTCTCGAAGGGGCGGCCACCATCACCCGCGCCGGCCAGCTGCGCACCGCAGGTGTCCAGTTGCCGCCCGGAGCGTTCGATTTCCGGCCCAGACCCCTGGGCTGACGAGTACCACCCACCGACCACCGGGCCCACCGCCCGACTGTTGCCCCGCCAGGCACCGCACATCGAAGAGGAATTTTGAGCGACACCGCGAAGAACTACGTTTCCCCACCAGTTGCTGTCATCGCCATGAGCGCGATCTACCCGGGGGAGACCGGCCTCGACGGCTACTGGCGGACTGTTTCCGGTGGCCGTGACGCCATCACCGAGGTGCCACCCACGCACTGGCTGATCGACGACTACTACGACGCCGACCCGTCGGTGCCGGACAAGACCTACTGCAAGCGCGGCGGCTTCATCGACCCGGTGCCGTTCGACCCGGTCAAGTTCGGTCTGCCGCCCGCATCGCTGCAGACGACGGATTCGGCGCAGATCCTGGCTCTGATCGCCGCCAAGCAGGTCCTGGACAAGGTGACCGGTGGTCGCGAGGACTTCGACCTCGACCGAACCGACATCATCCTCGGCGTGGCCTCCACCACCGAACTCGTCGTCCAGGCCGGCGCCCGGCTGCAGGGCCCGGTGTGGCGCAAGGCCATGCTGGAAAACGGCCTGTCCGAGGCCGAGGCCGAGGAGATCTCCGGCGATATCGCCGCGCACTACCCGCCGTGGGTGGAGAGCACCTTCCCCGGCCTGCTCGGCAACGTGGTCGCCGGACGTGTGGCCAACCGGCTCAACCTCGGCGGCTGCAACTTTGTGATCGATGCCGCGTGTGCGAGCTCCCTGGCGTCGCTGCAGTCGGCGCTGCACCGGCTGTACCTGCACGAGGCAGACACCGTCATCACCGGCGGCGTCGACGCCCTCAACGACGTGATGATGTACATGTGCTTCTCCAAGACGCCGGCCTTCTCCAAGACGGGCGATATCCGGCCGCTGTCGGACGGCGCCGACGGAACCCTCATCGGTGAGGGCGTGGGCATGGTCGCCCTCAAACGCCTCGACGACGCCGAACGCGACGGCGACGACATCTACCGCCGTCATCCGTGGCATCGGCTCCTCCTCGGACGGCCGTGCTTCCAGCGTGTACGCCCCGCGTTCGGAAGGGCAGGCCAAGGCGGTCCGCGCGGCCTACCGGCACGCCGGCTACGACCCCACGACCATCGGCCTGCTCGAAGCACACGGCACCGCCACCAAGGCGGGCGACGCCGCCGAGTTCGCTGGGCTCAAGTCGGTGTTCACCGATACCGACAATCGCATCGCAATCGGCTCGGTGAAGTCCCAGATCGGTCACACCAAGGCCGCGGCCGGTGCCGCTGGACTCATCAAAGCCGTTCTGGCGCTCCAGCATTCCACCCTTCCGGGAACCCTCAAAGTGGAGCGGCCCAACCCGGAGATGGGTATCGAGGAGACGCCGTTCTACATCAACAGCACGACCCGCCCGTGGGTGCGCACCGACGAGACCCCGCGCCGGGCGTCGGTCAGTTCGTTCGGCTTCGGTGGCACCAATTTCCACGTGACCCTGGAGCAGTACGAGGGTGCCAACCAGGCCCGCCGCCTGCGCACACTGCCCACCGAACTCGTCGTGCTCAGCGCCGCGAACGAGGCCGAACTGGCCACCCGCGTCGGCGAGATCGCCGAGCAGGTTCGCTCCGGTGAGGGCCTGGCCCGGATCGCTTTCGAATCGGCCCAGTCCTTCGATGCCTCCCAGGGTGCGCGTGCCGCACTGGTGGCCGCCGACACCGACGCACTGAGCGGCCTGGTGGACAAACTGCGCGCAGCACTGGCCGACGGCAAGGCCGCCGCCATCAAGGACCCCAACATCGCCGTGGGCTTCGGTGCCCCGCGCTCGGGCAAGACCGCCTTCCTGTTCCCCGGACAGGGCAGCCACTACATCGGCATGGGCGCCGACCTGGCACTGGACTTTCCCGAGGCCTTGGCCGTGTGGGACGGACTCAGCGGCGACCTGGCCGACCTGCACAACGCGGTCTTCCCCGAACCGGCCTTCGACGACGAGACCCGCGCGGTGCAGAACAACGCACTGACCGCGATGGAGACGGCCCAGCCGGCGATCGCGGCCATCAGCCTCGCCCAGCTCGCGCTGCTCGACGAACTCGGCGTCAAGGCCGACGCCGCCGCGGGCCACAGCTTCGGTGAGGTCACCGCGCTCGCCGCGGCCGGTGTGCTGCCCGCCGACCGACTGATGGAGACCGCACGCACCCGCGGCCTGCTGATGGCCGAGGCCGGTCGCGGTAAGGACGCCACGATGCTGGCTATCGTCGCGAGCGCCGACGAGGTGCGCACGCTCCTGGAGGCTCAGCCGAAGACCGACGGCACCCTGGTCATCGCCAACGACAACGGTCCTCGCCAGGTAGTCGTCGCCGGCCACATCGCCGAGATCGAGAACGTCGAGAAGGCCGCGGCCGGAGCCGGTCTGCGGACCAAGCGGCTCACGGTGGCGTCCGCCTTCCATTCGCCGATCGTGGCCGAGAGCTCGGCGCCGTTCGCCGAGTACCTGAACACGCTGCCGCTCGGCGAGTCCCATCTGACGGTGTACGCCAACGCCACCGCCGCGCCCTACGGCGACCAGCCGACCGCGCAGCTCGCCGATCAGGTCCGGCAGTCGGTGCGCTTCCGCGAGATGATCCAGGCGATGGCCGCGGACGGCGTCACCCGCTTCATCGAGGTCGGGCCCGGCCGGGTGCTCACCGGGCTGGTCAACCAGATCCTCGGTGACATCGAACATCTGGCCGTGGCACTGGACGATCCGAAGGTCGCGGACCTGCGTGGCTGGCACCGCGGCCTGGCCGTGCTCGCCGCCGACGGTGTGGGCCTGGATCTGGTCCGGCTCTACGACCACTACGAGGAGCCCGCGAAGTTCGTGCCGGCGCCCAAGTACGCGGTGATGGTCGGCGGTGCCAACGTCGGCAAGCCGTACCCGCCCGCCGACGGCAAGGTCGTCATCACCCCCAAGCGCAAGCGTCAGCCGCTCGCAGCGGCATCGGCCGCTGCCGAACCGGTGAAAGCCGTTGCCGCGCAATCTGTTCCGGTGGCACTAAAACCAGCTACGGCGGCTCCCGCGCCTGCCACCGCCCGGGTTGCCCCCACCCCGGCCACCCCCGCTCCCGTTGTCGCAGATCCGGCATCCCCGGCTCCGCGTCCCCAGACCGCCGCGCCCGCGACAGCAGAAAGATCGACTGTGACCTCTTCGTCCCAACCGTCCAGCGCACCCGCCGCCCGCGCCGCGGCCTCGTCCGCACCGGCCGGTGACGCACCGCTGTCGACCGACGCGTGGAGTCTGATCGACCGGATCCAGCGGGAAACGGCTGCTCAGCACGAGCGCTATCTCGATGTGGTGGCCGACAGCCACCAACAGTTCCTCGACATGTCGACCCGGATGCTCGCCGAGATCGTCGGTGACCCCGGTGTATCGCCCGCCGTGGTGACCCCGCGCCGTGAGGCATCGGTGCAGGCCCCGGCCACGCTGCCCGCACCGGCGCCGCAGCCGGCTCCCGCGGTGGCCCCGGTTGTCGCAGCCGCGCCGACTCTGGCGGCGGCACCTGTCGCCGCACCCGCACCCGTGGTGAAGCCGGTCGCTACCGCCGCGCCGGCCCCGGTTGCCGCACCCGCGCCCGCCGCGACTCCTGCTCCGGTCGCTGCCGCACCGGCTCCTGCTCCGGGCAAGTCGGCCAGCGACGTGGTTCTGGAGATCGTGTCGGAGAAGACCGGTTACCCCGCCGACATGTTGGGTCTGGAGATGGAGATGGAGGCCGAGCTCGGTATCGACTCCATCAAGCAAGTCGAAATCTTGTCTGCCCTGCAGGCGAAATACCCTGGCGCCCCGGAGATTCCGGGTTCTGAGCTGGCTTCGATGCGGACCTTGCAGGACGTGGTGAACTCGGTCGCCGGGTTTGCCGGTGGTGGCGGCGCGGCCGCCTCGGCGTC
The DNA here is from genome assembly GCF_025273675.1 of Gordonia pseudamarae. Lineage (NCBI taxonomy): Bacteria > Bacillati > Actinomycetota > Actinomycetes > Mycobacteriales > Gordoniaceae > Gordonia > Gordonia pseudamarae. The sequence continues at coordinate 2,309,017 of NZ_CP045809.1, forward strand.
GCAGTCCGTCGCTGCATCGCAGACCCCGGCCGACGAGGTGCCTGTAGGTCTGAGCTGCACAGAAGCCCGTCTGCGCGTCGTCCCCCCGGCCGGGTTCGCCATGGCCGGCCTGCAGGACGGTGACGTCCTGATCACCCGTGAGGACCCGGCCTTCGCCGACGCCCTCGAACAGGTACTCATCTCCCAGGGTGTCAAGGCCCGCACCGTCGACGAGGTTCCCGAGGAAGCGGGCGCGGTCATCAGCCTCGCCGCACTCGGTGCCGTCCGCACCCCCGACGAATGCGTCGACATGCATGTGCGCGCCTTCCACGCCGCCCGCGCCGTCGCCAAGAGCAGCGCAACGTACCGGGTGCTGGTGACCATCCAGTCCACCGGCGCCACCTTCGCCGGCGGTGACGTCCCCACGGGCGTCGCGAGCCTGGTCAAGACCGCCGGGTGGGAATGGCCCAACGCCTCGATCCGGGCCATCGACATCGAAACCCTCGATCCGCAGCGGATCGCGGCCGAACTGCTCGCCGGTGGCAGCGGAGTGGAGGTTGCCCTGCGCGCCGACGGAACCCGACTGGTCGCGGTCGAGGAAGTCGACGCCACCGAGGTCGGCGAGACCGTAGCGGTCCCGGCCGACGGCGTGGTCGTGGTGACCGGCGGCGCGCGTGGCGTGACCGCACGCTCGGCACTGGCACTGGCCAAGCAGCACGGTCTGCGTCTGGCCCTGCTGGGCCGCACCCCGCTGCAACCGCAGTCGGCCGATGAACCGGCAGGCACCACCGCCGCCGAGATCGCGACGGCGCTGGCATCGTCGGCACGTGCGCGCGGCGAGTCGCTGAGCCTGCCGCAGGCCCGCGCGCAGGCCGAGAAGCTGCTGGCCACGCGGGAGGTCCGGGAAACCCTGACCACCGCGCAGCAACAGGGCACGGTCGCGCAGTACTTCGCCGCCGACACCACCGACCGGGACACGCTGCACGCCTCGCTCACCGAGGTGCGGCAGGCGCTCGGCCCGATCGTCGGGCTCGTGCACGGCGCCGGTGTGCTCGCCGACAAGCGTCTGGAAGACCTCGACGACGACAGCTTCCTGCGGGTGTTCCGCACCAAGCTGATCGGCGCCGAAACGCTGCTGGCCGCCACCTCCGGCGACGACCTGCGGTTCATCGCCCTGTTCTCGTCGATCGCGGCGCGTGCGGGCAACCCCGGACAGGCCGCGTACGCTTCGGCGAACGCCGCCCTCGATTCGATCGCCGCGCGTGAGTCGCGCCGCCGTGGCGACGGCTGTGTCGTGCGCGCCTTCGGCTGGGGACCGTGGGATGGTGGCATGGTCGATGCCACTCTCAAGAGCCGCTTCACCGAGGCCGGTGTCGGGGTCATCCCGCTCGGCGAGGGTTCGGAGTTCTTCGCCCGGCACGCACTCGGCAAGGCATCTGCCACCGCCGTCGTGGTCGCCGCCCCGTCCGCACCGCAGCTCCGCTCGACCAGCCTGTCCTGGGATATCTCGGTCGAGAACCTGCCGGCGCTCGCCGACCATCAGGTGCGCGGCAACGTTGTCGTGCCGGTGGTGATCGTTCTCGATGCGGTGCTGCGTGCCGTGCGTGGACTGTCGGCCTCCGATACTCCCGTCGTGCGCGACTTCCGCGTCCTGTCGGGTGTCACGTTCCCGGCGGGGGAGCAGCACACGCTGAGCATCGGACTCACCCCCGACGCCGCCGACTACATCGTCAGCGTCCGTGATGCCAGTGGTCGTGCCCGCTACACCGCGCGCGTCGAATCGGGTTCGGGTCAGGCGGTGGCGGTGGCCGCAGCCGGTGACGGGGCCTGGCCGTTCGGTGTTGCCGACGCCTACGCCGGTCCGCTGTTCCACGGTCCGTCGTTCCAGGTGATCGATCAGCTCACCGCCTACGGCGCCACCGGTGGTTCGGCCCTGCTCAAGGTAAAGGCCGAGGCCGGCTGGACCGGCGGCGAATGGGCGAGCGACCCGGCCGCCCTCGACGGTGCGTTGCAGCTGGGCATCCTGTGGGCGACGGCCCAGGGACTGCCGCTGGTGCTCCCCGTCGGCATCGGGCGTGCGGTGTTCACCGCAGACTTCCCGGCGTCGGGTCAGGTGCAGTGCCGGTTCGCCGCAACCCCGAACGGGGACAAGCGCGTCGACTTCGACATCGTCCTCGAAAGCACCGACGGCACGCAGCTCGCCGCGCTCGAAGGTGTGGAGTTCTATGTCGCCGGTAACGCAGAGGGTGCGAGCGCGGCGACGGGGAATCTCGCGTGAGCAATGCGCCTATCGCCGCCACCCCGATCGCGATAGTCGGCCGTAGTTGCCTGCTGCCCGGCGCCCCGACACCGCAGGACCTGTTCGAGGCGACCCTGGCAGGCCGCAGCCTGCTCACGCCCACCCCACGCGATCACTGGCGCGGGGTGGACCCGGCGGCGCTGGCCGCCTCGGACAAGTCGGGTTTGCGGGTCGCATCGGCAACCGGCGGCAATGTCGCCGACACGTTGCTGGATCTGAGCGACTTCGCCGCGCTGATTCCCGATTTTGATCGGCTCGACCCGCTGGTGGGGTGGCTGGGGCACTGTGCGCGCCAGGCCCTGCCCGGGCAGGAGACCGTGCCGCGCACCGGCCTGATCGTCGGAAATCTGTCATACCCGTCGACGCTGAACACCGCCTTCGTCGAAAGCGTGTGGTCCGGTGCCGACGATGTGGACCCGCGCAACCGGTTCTCGTCCGGGCTGCCGGTGCACCTGGTTGCCGGGGCTCTCGGGATCGACGGCCCCGCGTACGCCCTCGACGCGGCATGCGCGTCGTCGCTATACGCCATCAAGCTGGCCTGTGACGCCCTTCGCGACGGCGAGGCCGACCTCATGCTGACCGGCGGCGTCAACGGCGCCGACGATCTGTTCCTGCATCTGGGTTTCACCTCGCTGCGCGCGCTGAGCCCGTCGGGCCGGTCGCGGCCGTTCCACGCCGAAGCCGACGGCCTGGTGCCGTCGGCCGGTGCGGCGCTGGTGGCGCTCAAACGCCTCGCCGATGCCGAACGCGACGGCGACCACATCCTCGGAGTGATCCGGGGCGTCGGATTGTCCAACGACGGCAGGCAGAGCGGAATCCTGGCGCCGGCCGCGTCCGGGCAGACCGCCGCCATGCGGGACGCGCTCGCCCAGGCCGGGCTCACCCCGGCGGACGTGGACTATGTGGACTGCCACGCCACCGGCACCGTCCTCGGTGACGCCACCGAACTGGAGAGCCTGCGCGAAGCCTACGGTGACGCGCCGCTCAAACTTGGTGCGCTCAAAGGCAATCTGGGGCACACGATCACCGTCTCGGGTGCCGCGAGCCTGGTCAACGTGCTCTCGGCGATGGAGGCGGGCACCCTGCCGCCCTCGCTGTGCGACACCCAGACCCCGGCGCTGGCCGACACCCCGTTCACCTTGGTCACCGAACCCACCCGGTGGGACGGCGCGGTCAAGACGGCTGCGGTCAGCAACTTCGGGTTCGGCGGCAACAACGCCCACCTGATCGTCCAGAACTATGTTCCGGCCGAACACCGGGCACCGGCGGTGCCGCCGGCGCCTCCCGCCGGTGACATCGTTATCTGCGGATTGGGTGCGGTCACCGGTGACACCGCCGATGCCGACGACTTCCGGCGCCGGGCCCTCGGCGCCGAGGCGGAGCCGTCGGCACTCGACCAGGTGCAGCTGGAGTTGGTCGGTCTCGGCTTTCCGCCCAGCGAACTCAAGGGCAGCCTGGCCCAGCAGACCACCGTGCTCGCCGCCTCCGCGCAGGCCTTGCGCGAGATCAGCACCGAAGGCGACCGCACCGGCGTGGTCATCGGCATGGGATGCGACGCGATGATCGGCCGGCAGCGTCTGCGGGTGCTGCACGCCGACGACGACGCGTGGCTGACCGCCAACGCCGCGTCGGCGCCGCAGCTCACCGCCGATGGTGTGGTCGGCACCATGCCCAACATCCCGGCCAACCGGATTCACGCCCAACGTGACTTCCGCGGTTTCGGTTTCACCGTGTCCAGCGAGGAACTGTCCGGGATCACCGCGCTGAAGGTCGCCGCCCGCGCGCTGCGCAGTGGTGAACTCGACACCGTCGTCGCCGGTGCCGTCGACCTGTGCCGCGAACCCGCCCATGAGCGGGCCGCCGATGCGGTCACCGGCGCGGCGGGACAGCACGGCGATGCCGCGGTCGTGTTCGTGCTCAAACGACGGGCAGACGCAGTGGCCGCGGGGGAGCCGATCCTGGCAGTCCTCGAGACCGATACCCCCGACACCGATACCCCCGGCGCCGAAACCCGGGATGCCGAAACCCGGGATGCCGAAACCCGGGATGCCGAATCGGCGGCGTTCGCCCACGACGGATTCACCCAAGCCCGGTTCGGACGCACCCACGCCGCGTCCGCGGCCGTCGAGATCGCCGCACAGGTGATGGCGCTCGGCTCGCGGGTGCGGGTGGAGGCCAGCGGCGCACAGCCCGCGCCGGGGCGGGACTCGGCGCAGGTGCGGGTCGCCGCGCTCGGCGGCCGCACCGACAGCATCGGTGTGCGCGTCGACGTCGACGCACCGGCACCGCTCGCGCGTGGACCGCTGCCGATCTCCGAGCGGTACGCCGCCGCGAGTCGGGCAGAACTGCTCGAGGCGTTGCGGCGGGCAGAGCCCGGTGGCGATGGGCCGGTGCGCTGCGCCGTCGTCGCCGACAACCCGGACACCCTCGCGGTGCTGCGCCGTGGGGCCGCCGACCAGCTGGCCCGGGGCGACGCCCCGGCAGGTCCCGGCATCCTGTTCGCCGAAGCACCCATCAGCGGCGAGATCGGTTTCGCCTTCACCGGTGCGGCCGCGGCCTATCCCGGTGCGGGCCGCGAGATGTTGCTGGCCTGGCCGGAGGTGGCCGAGGCGCTTGCCCATCGGTTCCCGGGCGGTGCCGACCTGGTTCCGCAGCTGCACGGCGACGACATCACCGGTCTGGACGCGTACTTCCAGCTGACCGGCTGCGCCGTCGTGTGCCAGACCCAGGCCGAGTTCTCCCGGACCGTGCTGGGGCTGCAACCGTCCGCCGCCATCGGTCTGTCCTCCGGTGAGACCAACTCGCTGATGGCGTTCGGGGTGTGGCGTGATCTGCAGCCGATGCTGGCCGAGATCGTCGAGTCGGGCATGTACGGCCAGCAGATCACCGGTGAGTGCCGGATCGCGGGAGAGGCATGGGGCAACGGCAGCACCCCCACCGACTGGGAGTGCTGGCGGATCAGTGCTCCGCGCGAGCAGATCGACGCCGCGCTCGCGGCCGAACCGCGCGCCTACATGACCATCGTGCAGGCGCCCGATGACTGCGTGATCGGCGGTGACCCGCAGGCCTGCAAGCGGGTGATCGAGGCGCTCGGCAACCCGCCCAACATGTACCTCGGTCTGGACATGGTGATCCACTGCGAGGCGATGACACCGTTCACCGACGTGTGGCACCGCATCCACTCGCGGGAGACGTTCGAGGCGCCGGGTATCCGGTTCTACAGCAACGGCCACGCCGGCGCGTACACCCCGACACGGGAGGCCGCCGCCGACGCCATCACCCGTCAGGCCCTCGAACCGATCGATTTCCCCGCGACCGTCCGGCAGGCCTACGACGACGGTGTCCGGGTGTTCATCGAACACGGCCCGCGCGGCACCCTGACCGCCGCGATCACCAAGATCCTGGGCGACCGGCCACATCTGGCGGTCGCGCTGGACGCGCAGGAACGACGCGGATTGCGTGCCCTGGCCGAAGCGGTGTCCAAACTGTGGGTGCACGGGGTCCCGGTGGCGCTGGAGGGTTTCGACAACCGCATCGCGGTGTTGCGCGACCAGCAGGACACCGATGCCGCGGCAGGCGCCCGCACCTTGAGCTTCGCCGGTCACTGGCCCGACATCGTCGACGGCGCGGCACCGAGCGCGGCACCCGCCCAGCGTCCGGCCACAGTGCCCGCCCGATCTTCGGTGGCACCGCCGCAGCACACCGCCATCAAGACGAAAGTGCTTGAACCAGTGACTGTTTCCCCAGCAACAGTTTTGTCAGCGCAGAATGAGAGTGCCCCGATGTCAGCACCCGACGCCGTCGGCGTTTCCGCCGTCGCCGCCGATACCACGCCCGCACAACATATGGCGCCGGCGCCGTCGTATCCGCCGGCGGTCACGTTGCCGCAGACCGTGGTCACCCAGACCGAGTACGTGAGTGTGCCCGGTGCCGCCGGTGCTCCGGCCGCCCCCGCGGCGGCCGTCGGCGATCAGACCGCGGCAGCCCTGGGCGTCGTCGAAGCGGTGAGCGGTGCGCAGAGCGCATTCGTCGAGCGGCAGGCGCAGGCGCATGCGGCGTTCCTGGAGACCCGTGCGGCGATGCTGGCGATGGTGGCCCGCCGCCGGGGCGAACTGCCCGGCCGGATCGTCGCCGGTGCGGTCGCCCCATCACCTGTGGTCACCGCACCTGCCGTCACCGCGCCCGCGCTGAACACCGCCGTCAGTGCACCCGCCCCCCAGGCGGTTCCGGCCCCCCAGTCGGTTCCGGCATCCCAGGCAGCTCCGGCGCCGGCTTCTCCCGCGCCAGCTGTCAAGGCACCTGCACCGCAGGCTCCGGCCGCACCCGCCCCGGCGGCGCCGGCTCCCGCCGCACCCGAGAAGGTACTGTTCACCCGCGCCCAGCTCGAAGTGCTTGCCGGCGGCAACATTTCGGAGGTCTTCGGCCCCGAGTTCGCCGAATACGACCAGTACGAGCGGCTCGTGCGGATGCCCGAACCGCCGCTGCTGTTCGCCGACCGCGTGATCAGCATCGACGGCGAACCGGGCACCATGAAGACCGGCACCATCGTCACCGAAACCGACGTCGACCCCGACGCCTGGTACATGCACAACGGACGCATGTCACCGGGTGTGGTCATCGAGTCGGGGCAGGCCGACCTGCTGCTCGCCTCGTGGCTCGGTGCCGACTTCACCAACCGCAGCGAACGCGTCTACCGGCTGCTGGGTTGCGATCTGACGTTCATGGGTGAACTGCCCAAGGGCGGGGAGACCCTGCACTACGTGATCCACATCGACGGTCACGCCAAGACCGGCGACACCCGGCTGTTCTTCTTCCATTACGACTGCTACATCGGTGACCGGCTGATGATCTCGGTCCGTAACGGTCAGGCCGGGTTCTTCTCCGACGCCGAGCTCGCCGACTCCGACGGTGTGCTGTGGGATGCCGCCGACGACGCCCCCCGCGAAGGGGCCCGCCGCGACACGCCGCCGCAGGTCACCACCAAGCGGTCGTTCTCCGCGGACGAGCTGACGGCCTACGTCGAGGGCCACGCCTACACCTGTTTCGGTGAGGGTTTCGAGCGGGCCGCCGCGCATTCGCGTACCCCGTCGCTGCCCAAGGGCCCGCTGCGGTTGTTCGATGAGATCGCAGAGTTCGATCCCGAGGGCGGCCCGTGGGGCCGTGGCTACCTGCGTGCCCGTGCGCACGTGCCGGCCGACTCGTGGTTCTACAACGGTCATTTCAAGAACGACCCGTGCATGCCGGGCACGCTGATGGCCGACGCCGCCACCCAGGCGCTCTCGTTCGCGATGGCCGCCTACGGTTTCACCATCGAGCACGACGGTTGGCGGTTCGAGCCGGTGCCCGACGAGATGAGCCGGTTCGTGTGCCGCGGTCAGGTGATCCCCGACGCCGATCACACCCTCGACTACGAGGTGTTCATCGAGGAGATCGTCGACGGACCCATCCCGACGGTGTACGCGGCGCTGCTGTGCCGCAGCGACGGTTTCAAGGTGTTCCATGCCCGGCGCTTCGGTATCCGGCTGGTCCCGGACTGGCCGATGCCGCCCGGCGCACCCGGCCCGGTGCACATCCTGGAAGGCACCACCGACGTGCGCGGTGACTACGGTGCGCTGCTCGCCTGCGGTCGCGGTATGCCCTCGGATGCGTTCGGCGAACTGTACAAGCCGTTCGACGGCACCCGTCGGGCGCCGCGCCTGCCGGATGAGCCGTACCACTTCGTCTCGCGCATCATCAGCGTCGACAGCCCGCCCGGGGTGCCCACCAAGGGCGGTACCTGCATCGCCGAATACGATGTGCCCGCCGATGCCTGGTACCTGGCCGACACCCATTCGGACGCGGTGCCGCTGTCGGTGCTGATCGAGATCCTGCTGCAGCCGTGTGGCTGGCTCTCCTCGTACAACGGGTTCGCCGCCAATCGTCCCGACGATGTGTTGTTCCGCAACCTCGACGGCAAGAACATCACTCAGCTGCGTCCGGCGAAGGTCGGCACCTTGCGGGTGTCGACGACGATGGAACGCTTCGCCGAGGGCGGCGGGTCGACGATCTGCTTCTTCGACGTCGTCTGCACCCAGAACGACGAAGTGGTCATGACGATGAACACCGCGTTCGGATTCTTCAAGCCGGAGGCGATGGAGAACCAGGTGGGTCTGAAGTCGCCGCAGTTCACCCTCGACGGGCTGAACGCGGAGGCCCCGGTGAACGTCGAGTATCTCGGCCCGGAGCTGTCCGGTGCGCCGTACCTGCATCAGGGCCGGTTGCAGGTTCTCGATCGCGTCAAGTTCTGGCCGGGTGCCGGTGAGGCCGGTCTGGGCCGCGCCGTCGCCATCTACGACGTGCATCCGGAGGCGTGGTTCTTCAAGGCGCACTTCTTCCAGGATCCGGTGCAGCCCGGCTCGCTGGGCCTGGAGGCGATGCAGCAGTGTGCCCGTGCCGCGGCCCGGCTCGCCGGTGTCGCCGACGGTGCCACGCACTTCGAGCAGGTCGCCCACGACCAGTCCTTCGACTGGAGTTTCCGCGGCCAGGTCACCCCGCTGGCCAAGCTGGCCCGCTCGGCCGTGGAAATCCTGTCGGTGGACACCGACGAACGCGGCACCCTCGTCGTGTTCAACGGCACCTTCTGGGTCGACGACCTGTGCATCTACGAAACCAAGAAGATGGGCGTCCGCGCCGTCCGCGCCTGAGCGCTACCCATAGACGAATCCACCCCGCCTCCCGGCGGGGTGGATTTGTTTGATCACTGATGTAGCCACGCCCACGCACGACAGAACCCGATCCCCGGGCGGTCTCCCGCAGGGCCGATCTCCTCGAACGCCTTGGCTGTGTCAGTCAGGTGCGCGGCAACCGACTCGTCACGCACATGGGTGTCGATGATGGCATCGATATCACGGTCGGCGACCGCCAGGCGCTGGTCGTTGTAGCGGAGGAGGAATCTGGTGTGTTGGTCGGGCACCTGCCACGACTCGGCTCCGGCCGGTACGCGGCCCAGCGACCCGCGAATCGCGTCGAGCTCGGTGCGGTACCCGGTAAGGCCACGGTCACCGAGCGCGGGCAGATAGGCGACCGGGTCGATGGTGAAGAAGTCGCAGTCATTCCGGAATTGGAAATCAATCATCAATTTGACCAACCGTGACGGCTGAACCTGTGCTGCTGCAGCGGCTTAGGGGAGGACCTGCTCGGCCAACGTCAATGTCGTACGTCGAGCCGAGTCGGACCGGTCGGCTGAGTAACCGTACTCGCGTTCGACCGTCGCGATCCGCACCTGATACTGCGCGTACCACTCCTCACGGCCACGCTTCTGGACGACCCGATGGTCGACGACACGTTTCCAGGCATGCGCGGCCTCGGGAGATGCCCAGTACGAGACGGTGATTCCGACGTCCTCGCGTGCGGACTCGACTCCGAGGTATCCGGGCTGCTGCGCGGCAAGCCGGTCCATCGCCTCGGAGGCGGCCGCGTAACCGTTGTCGCCGTCGGTGCGGATCGAAGTGAAGATCACCGCCGTGTACGGCGGGTCCGGCGTCGATGCGATGCTCACCGCAATCATTGTGCCGTGAGCAACCGTGTCGGGCGGATACCGCCTCGGCGGTGACCCTCACCCGGCCGCAGAGGTCGATGCAGGTAGGTCAGACGACCGGTGCCGGGGGCATCGCGACGATCTGCCCCGAATAGCTCAGCCCGGCACCGTAACCGAGCAGCAGCGCGGTGTCGCCGGGCTTGGCGCGGCCGGACTTGAGCAGCTCGTACATGGCGAGTGGGATCGATGCGGCGGCGGTGTTGCCGGTGTATTCGATGTCGTCGGCGACGGGCACACCCTCGCGCAGTTTGAGGTTGCGGGCCAGCAGTTCGTTGATGCGGGCGTTGGCCTGGTGAGGGACGAAGACGTCGATGTCCTCGGCGGTGAGGCCGGTGACCTCCAGGGTGCGCCGGGCCACCTTGCCCATCTCGAAGGCAGCCCAGCGGAACACTGCGGTACCGTTCATCCGCATGTACGGGCGGTCGGTGTGGCTGGCGCCGAGCAGGTAGTCCTTCCAGTCCATCGACTGCTGGATCAGCTCGCTCTGCGAACCTTCGCTTCCCCACACCACCGGGCCCATCTGCCGGGTGGGGGTGGGGCCGACGACGACCGCACCGGCACCGTCGCCGAAGATGAACGCGTTGCCCTGGTCCGTCATGTCCAGTGACATCGAGATCTCCTCGGCACCGATGATGAGAACACGGGTGGCGCTGCCCGCCCGGATCATGTCCTGGGCGACCGACATCGCATAGCCGAAACCGGCACAACCGACACTCAGGTCCATGGCGGGAACACCGTTGGCGCCCACCGCGGTGGCCACCGGCGGCGCGGCCGACGGGATGCAGCGGCCGTGGGTGCTGGTGGCCAGGATGAGTGCGTCGACGTCGGCACCGGTCAGGCCCGAGTTGGCCAGCGCGGCCCGGCCCGCCGCCACGGACATGGTGGTGATGTTCTCGTCGCGGCCGCAGAACCTGCGGGTCTTGATCCCGGTGCGGGTGTAGATCCACTCGCTGTCCACATCGATGTTCGCGCAGATCTCGTCGTTGGTGACCAGCCGTTGGGGCCGGTACGCGCCGATGCCGAGGATGCCGATGTTGCTGGTGCCGGTTGGCGTCGCGAACGTGACCATGGCGGTGAGTTGTCCTTTGCTGCCGACGAGATGTCGCTCGATATGCGACCGATGTCTTGCAGCTGAACCTAGTAGATGGCCCTAGGGCCGCCACCGGCAGGTTGCCTACAAGCACCATCGATCAGACGTCGCCGGATAGTCCGTAGGGATCGGTCGGACGCAGAGGTACTGATGGGTCACACTGGAATCGTGATGCGCGGATACTCTCGGTTTCTCGTTATCGTCGTGATGATCGCTGGTGCCTTGCTCGCGATGGCTCGGGTCGTACCCGATGGTGAAGCAGCGCCGACCCTAGCAGTCGGATCGTCCGCCTATTCGATGAGTTTCGGCGGCCAGGACCGTCACTACCGGGTGTATCGTCCGGCGACGATCGCAGCCCGTGCGCCGCTGGTGGTCGTACTGCACGGCGGAGCCGGATCCGCACGTCAGGCCGAACGCGACTACGGCTGGAACCGCCAGGCTCAAGCCGGTCGGTTCATCGTCGCCTATCCCGATGCGGTGCGCAGGTCGTGGAATGCGGGAACGTGTTGTGGCCCGGCCGCGTCGGCGAGGCTGGACGATGTGGGGTTTGTTGAGGCGGTGGTGCGTCAGGTCGCCCGTCGCGCCCCGATCGACCCCCGCCGGGTATACGTGACCGGAATGTCCAACGGGGCCATGCTGGCACTGCGGATAGCGTGTGAAGCAAGCACATTTGCCGCGGTCGCACCGGTGGCCGGAACTCTGGTAACGGCGTGCCCGGCCCCGCGACGGCTCTCGCTCCTGCAGATCCATGGGACCGCCGATCCGCGGGTGCCGTACGGGGGTGGTCCCGGGCAGGGGCGCCGCATCGATGGGGATGCGCGTGTCGACGGACCGGCGGTCCCCGTGATCAACGCGAGGTTCCGGGCGGCCAACACCTGCGCACCGCCACGTCGCACGGTGGCCGGGGTGGTCACCACGTTGGGCGCACAATGCCCCGGTGGCCGTGAGGTGCGGCTGGTGAGTATCGACGGTGGCCGACATGTCTGGCCGACGTCGAGCTACGACGCCACGGCCATGATCTGGCAGTTCTTTGCCGCCAATCCACGCTGACGTCCTCGTCGGCCGCATCTGAACATCTGCCCGACGGGAACGACGATCGGTGCCGCGGTGACCGGTGTCGCGGGTGTTGGGTGTTGCCGGTGAGAGCACTCCGGCTCAGGACGGTGTTGCCGCCGGATCGTCCGTCCGGCCGGATGCGCCGGTGCGCGGCAGGATCAACCAGGCGGCCACAGAGCCGGCAACCAGGAACAGCGCGCCGATTCCCAGACCGGCCCGTAATCCGGTTGCGACGTCGGTGTATTGGGCGGCAATCGTGACGAGCACAGCAAGGCCGATGGTGCCGCCGAGCTGGCGTGAACTGTTCAGCACACCGGAGGCGACACCGGCGTCGGAGGGGTCGACACCGCTGGTCCCGGCCACACCGACCAGCATCATCGACCCGCCGATACCCGTGGCGGCGACCATCGACGGCAGGAAGATCCCCAGCCAGAAGTCGAAGTCATCCGGGAGACGCGCGAACAACGCCAGTCCGAGCGCGCCGACCAGTCCGAGCACGGTGATCGTGTTGCGTGGTCCGAACACCTTCACCACCTTGGTCGCGATGGCGATGCCGAGGACCACGAAGAAGCAGAACGGCAGGAACAACACGCCCGCGAGGTCGGGGTCGGTGCCCCACACGGTCTGCACATAGAGCGAACAGAAGTAGAACGCCGCCAGTTGCCCGGCGGCCAACATGAAGCCGAACACGTTGGCACCCAGGATACTTCGGGTGGCCAGTACCCGGATCGGCATCATCGGGTGGTCGCCGCGCCACTCGGTGAACCCGAATCCGGTCAACAGGATCAGGGCCGCGCCGAAGCCGACCAGGGTATGGGCCGAGCCCCAACCGTGGTCGCCGGCCGCGGTCACGGCGTAGACGAGCACTGCCAGACCACCGGTCACCAGAATGCCACCGAGGAGGTCGATCCGCCCGTGTCCGCGTTCGCCGTCATGCACGCTCACCACTGCGGTGACCAGCGCGATCAGCACTATGGGAACGTTCACGAGCATCACCGCCCGCCAGTCGAACCAGTCGGTGAGCAGGCCGCTGGCCACCACCCCGACCGCACCGCCCGCGGCGCCGGCACCGCCCCACACACCCATCGCCCTGGCACGCGAACGGTCGTCGGCAATGGTGGCGACGAGGGCGAGGGCGGCGGGTGCGAGCAGCGCACCGGCCAGGCCCTGTGCCACCCGGGCGGCGATCAACAGTGCCGGACCCGTGGCGAGGCCACCGGCGATGCTGGCGACGGCGAAGCCGGTCAGACCGGTCAGGATGATCCGGCGTCGGCCCCACAGGTCACCGAGACGTCCGCCGACCAGCAGGAACCCGGCGAAGCTGAGAAGGTAGGCGCTCACCACCCATTGCAGGCCGCTCTCGCTGAAGCCGAGATCGGTGCGGATGTCGGGGAGGGCGATATTGACCAGCGACATATCGAGCGCTACCAGGAACTGCAGGATGAATACCGTCGCGATCAGCATCCCGGTCGACCGTTGGGAGGGGCCCGATGGTGGGGCGGTATCGGCGGGGTGGGTGGGTTGCGGCATTGGCCAGGTGTCCTCACGGTCAACGATTACGTGCGCCAGAAGTTCGTACGCGCCAGAAGTTCGTACGCGTACGAACGTACGCCGACGCGCGTGACTTGTGAAGGGGCGAAACCGGGCACGCCGTCGATTCATCGGTCAAGATGGACAGGTGACCAACTCCGCTTCGCTGAACCGGACTCGCATCGTCGACGCCGCGGTGAGTCTGCTCGAACACGAGGGTGCCGCGGGGCTGAGCATGCGCCGACTCGCCGAGGTGCTCGATTCCAAACCGATGACGCTCTACCACTACGTCCCCAACAAGTCGACACTGCTTGCCCTGGCGATGTCGGAGGTCGCGGCGCGGATGGATTTCCTCGACCCGCAGGGCCCCCCGCGGGAACGGATGATCGCCGTCGCGATGGACATGTACGAACGGCTCTCCGAGGTCCCGTGGATCGTCGACATCCTGCGCCAGGGCACGGTCACCGGTATTCCGGCACTCGCCATTGTCGATCGGTTCTTCACCGCGGCCGCTGAACTCGGCGCCGACGACCAGACGTGCCTGGACCTGTGGCGGGCCGTCTGGTACCTGGTGATCGCACAGATCAACTGGGACGGGGTGGTCGCAGCCCGTCGCGGCGGCGAACGGTCCTGGTACCAGGACGTCGACCCGGCGGATGTGGCGACTATGCCGCGGGTGGCGGCGATGCTGCCTCGCTGGGGTGACCTGGCGGCGGGCTTCGAGCTGAGCAAGGCCGTCGCAGCTCAGATCGACGGAACGTTCACCTCCCGATGAGCTCGGCCCGCGCCGAACCCGGCCCGCGCCGAACCCGGCCCCGACGATTTCGCCGACGCGGCGGTGCGCCGTATTGCGACGATGACCGTGGGCGGCCATGCTTGCCGGCATGAGCACCAGCGAAGACTCCGGCGGCGGCATCCTCGACGCGTCGTTCGGCAAACTCCGGCTGCCGTTCGGCGCACGTGATCCCGATCGGCTTGTGCTCGCGTGCTCTGATTCCGTTGCGCGGGCGGTCACCGGCCACTGGTGCCACGCCGCTAGGCGCACACACCGGGAGCGGCGACCTCACCATCGTCGAACCCGACAGCGAGGACGTGGTGCGCCGCTGTGCCGGTCGCGGCGGTGACCGCTGTGGTCAGGTGAACCGGAAGCGGGTGCAGTCGTCGGGGAACCTCGACCACGCCATCACGCGGTGCGGGGTGATCGCGCGCAGACCACCACCGTCGGTGGGGGACTCCCAGGAGTCCGGGCCGGGCCGATAGTCGAGGTCGTGATATTTGCCGAAGGCCGTCGCCAGGCGCTGCCCGAATCCGTCTGCGAGTGCGCGCACCGCGATCGAGGTGCCCTCGACGATCACCACGTCGGTGCCGCTCTCCAGCGTGAGGGTGCACGCCGGATTGGCCTCCACGTTGCGGGTGTGCACGGTGGTGGGGGCGCCGTCGTAGAAAAAGCGATCGTCGAGCCATACACCCCATCGGGGGACGGTGTGCGGGGTGCCGTCCGGCCGAACCGAACCCAGCCAGTAGTGCGTGGCGGCGGCGAGTTTGCCCAGCACCGTCGCCCAGTCCAGGACGATGGTGGCGTTCTCGACTCCGTAGCCTTCGGGCATCGTCGGCCGGTCGATGCCCGCCCGGGTGAGCGGCGCCAGCGCGGCGGCGTCGGGGAGCGGATTGTCGGGGGTGGCCGAACGCAGGTTCATGGCCGGACAGTATGCACCAGGGGTGTGACAATCGGCCCCGAACGCGGCCCCGAACGCGGTGCCGTCAGACGGGGCCGAGTGCGGGCACCGCATCCCCCACGGGGCCGGTGACCGTCGCCGCGACATCGTAGAGCGGGCCCCCGCGCAGATACCCGAACAGCGCGGCCCGATATCCGCGGGCATGGCTGGGGCCACACACTTCCGACGCAGGCTGTTCCAGAATCGACGACGCGTGATGGCACGCCCACGTCCCGGGCAGTGATGAGAGGTAGTCGACGGCGTCGGTGAAACCCCGACGGAATTCATCGAGATCGAGGGTGTTGTCCATCACATCGCCAGGGGAAGGGGTATGACCGGGGAAGTGGTGGTGGGTCGGATCGGAGGAGTTCACCGGTCGCCCTCCCCAGTCCGATCGGCGTGCGGCTGATCGTTGTGTGTGTGATCGGCTCCGGTCCCTCCGGTCTGGCCGACTCCGGCCTGGTCGTCCTGGGCCAGGGTCCGGTACAGGGTGGCGCGGCTGACGCCGAGGGACTCGGCGATCGTCGGCACCCGCTCACCGAGTGCGCGGCGGCGCCGGGCGATCTCGATCTGTTCGGCGTCGAGTACCCGCGGTCGCCCGACGGATCCGTCGCGGGTGGCGACAGGCCGATGCGGGGTGACGAATTCGCGCCGGTCCTGCGGGGGAGGGGCGCAAGCACGCGTCTCGGCCTCGTCACCGAGGTTTGCCAGCGATGCGAGGATCGCGACGATCGTCCGTCCGGTGGGGTCCGCGGTGTCGAGACCTTCCCGGACCGACCGCAGACGCAGGCCCCGCTCGAGCAGTGTGCGTACTGTGCGCATCACGTCGTCGGGGGTGGCGCCGAGCCTGTCGATACTGGCGACGACGACGGTGTCGCCGGTGCGCGCGTAGTCGAGCAGGGCGGCCAGGCCGGATCGGTGCGGCGCCGGGGAGCCCGGGGTGTGGACGTCGCTGTACACGCGGAAGCCACTGACCCCGGCGGCGGTCAGCGTCTCGAACTGCTCGTCGTCGTCGAGCCGTCCGGTGCTCGCCCGCGCGTACCCGAGCAATTCGCCGGGCGGCGAGCCGGAATCATCGATTGCCATAGTACTGAGACTATCTCATAAGAGTGAGAAAGTCGCGTATTTAAACCGGGGGAGGCCCTCGTAGGGCCTGGGTAATCCTTAGTGCACCGAGTGCGACCAGGCAATTATTTCGATACGGCATTTCGATACAGTAGAGATGCATATTGCGACTCTGTTTAGATACCGAGACGGTCGATTGTGGGAATACGAGACTGATTGCGGGAATATGAGACGGGATGTGCCGCGGACACCGGCGACGCCCCGACCCGAACAGTTCGCCCGGGTCGGTACAAGGTGCGTTCGCACCGGCGACCCGCGCCGTCGTGCTGGGTGCGCTGTGGGTGATTGGGGGTGCTCTACACCGCGGCGGATTGGTTCGATGTGGACTACCGATGGCTGGCCAGTCCGGCCTCCGGGTGAGGATTCGCCGACACGTCATCGTCCCGCCGGGTGCGGACTGACAAGCGCGTGCGGCCACCACGATACGATCACGGGGTAAACCCGCCGTTTCCCTGATCAAGGAGAATCCGCCGTGCCCGATGATGTTCTGGTGACCAGCCCCGCCACGATCCGTGTGCCAGCTGGGACCACCGCGGGTACCGCGCTCCGCGAGCACGACCTGCCCAACAAGGGGCCCGAGGCCGTCGTCGTCGTCCGTGATTCCCACGGCGAGCTCAAGGATCTGTCGTGGGCACCAGAGGAGGACACCGACGTCGAACCGGTGGCCGCCAACACCGATGACGGGCGCAAGGTCATCCGGCACTCCTGCGCGCACATCCTGGCGCAGGCCGTGCAGGACGTGTTCCCCGACGCCCGGCTCGGAATCGGGCCGCCCATCACCGACGGCTTCTACTACGACTTCGACGTCGCCGAACCCTTCACCCCCGAGGATCTGGTGACCTTGGAGAAGAAGATGAAGCAGATCATCAAATCGGGGCAGCGCTTCTCCCGTCGTGTCTACGCGTCCAAGGACGAGGCGCGCGCCGAACTGGCCGCCGAACCGTACAAGCTCGAACTGATCGACGACAAGGGTGCCGCCGACGACTCGGAGGTCATGGAGGTCGGCGGCGCCGAACTCACCGTCTACGACAACCTCAACCCGCGCACCGGAGACCGAGAGTGGTGCGACCTGTGCCGGGGCCCGCACGTGCCCACCACCAAATACATCGCCGCGTTCAAGTTGACCCGCAGCTCGGCCGCCTACTGGCGTGGCGATCAGGCCAACGCCGGCCTGCAGCGCGTCTACGGCACCGCCTGGGAGTCCAAGGAGGCCCAGGACCTCCACCTCGAACGGCTGGCCGAGGCCGAAAAGCGTGATCACCGCAGGCTCGGCACCGAACTGGACCTGTTCAGTTTCCCCGACGAAATCGGTTCGGGCCTGCCGGTGTTCCACCCCAAGGGTGGCATCATCCGCAAGGAACTGGAGGACTACTCGCGGCTGCGGCATGCGCAGGCGGGCTACGAATTCGTTTACACCCCGCACGCCACCAAGGGCGACCTGTTCAAGCTGTCCGGGCACCTGGACTGGTACGCCGACGGCATGTACCCGCCGATGCAACTCGACGAGGAACGCGACGGCGACGGCACCCTGCGCCGACCGGCCATCGACTACTACCTCAAGCCGATGAACTGCCCGATGCACAACCTGATCTTCCGCTCCCGCGGCCGGTCCTATCGCGAACTGCCGCTGCGGCTGTTCGAGTTCGGCACCGTCTACCGCTACGAGAAGTCGGGCGTGGTGCACGGGCTGACCCGTGCCCGCGGCTTCACCCAGGACGACGCCCACATCTACTGCACCCGCGAGCAGATGGGTGAGGAGGTGCGTTCGCTGCTGCAATTCGTGCTCGACCTGCTGCGCGACTACGGCCTCGACGACTTCTACCTCGAGCTGTCCACCCGCAACCCCGACAAATCGATCGGTTCCGACGAGGCATGGGAGGAGGCCACCGAGGTGCTACGGGAGGCGGCCTCGAGCTTCGGCCTCGACCTCGTCGACGATCCCGGGGGCGCGGCGTTCTACGCACCCAAGATCTCGGTGCAGGCCCGTGACGCGATCGGGCGCACCTGGCAGATGTCGACCATCCAGGTCGACCTGATGCTGCCGGACCGGTTCGAACTCGACTACACCGGCAACGACGGCGCCAAGCATCGTCCGGTGATGATCCACCGGGCGCTGTTCGGGTCCATCGAGCGGTTCTTCGGTGTGCTCACCGAGCACTACGCGGGCGCCTTCCCGGCATGGCTGTCGCCGGTGCAAGTGGTCGGCATCCCGGTCGCAGAGGCCTTCGCCGACCACCTCGACGGTGTGATCGGACAACTCAAGGCGCGCGACATCCGAGCCGAGGTCGACTATTCCGATGACCGGATGCAAAAGAAGATCCGCACGCACACCACCGGTAAGGTGCCGTTCATGCTGCTCGCCGGAGAACGCGACGTAGAGGCGGGGGCGGTCAGCTTCCGGTTCCGTGACGGTAGCCAGGTCAACGGTGTGCCCGTGGACAAGGCGGTCACGCTGATCGCCGACTGGGTGTCCGCCCGGCGCAACGAATCCCCGACGGCCTCGTTGTTCGACGACTCCGCCGCGGTGGAGCAGGCGGCGACGCCATGACCGAGTCGCCAGGGGAGATCCGGGATGTGGGCACCGGCGACATCGACCGGTTGCAGCGTCTGTGGACCCCGCACCGGATGACCTACATCACCGCAGAGCCCCGCTCGACGTCCAAGACGGGCCACCCGTTCCTCGACATCCCCACGATGTCCGATGAGGAGGGCCTGATCCTGGCGCGCGGAAAATCGGTGTACGCGGTGCTCAACCTGTACCCCTACAACGCCGGGCACACGATGGTGGTGCCGTACCGGCAGGTCGCCGACCTCGAAGCCCTGACCGCCCAGGAGTCGGCGGAGCTGATGGCGTTCACCCAGCACACCATCCGCACCATCAAGGCCGTGTCCAACCCCAATGCGTTCAACGTCGGACTCAACCTCGGCTACGCGGCGGGCGGTTCGCTGGCCGAACACCTGCATCAGCACATCGTGCCGCGCTGGGTGGGCGATGCGAATTTCATCACCGTCGTCGGCGACGCCAAGGTGATCCCGCAGCTGTTGCGCGACACCCGCGCTCTGCTCGCCGACAAGTGGCGCGAACTGTGGCCGGGCTCCGAGGCGGAGACCGTCTGATGCTGAGCATCCTGGGCAGAGCATCGGTGTCGAAGGTCACCGCCCCTATCGGCAAGGCATTGCTGACCACCGGGCTCACCCCCGACATCATGACCGTCCTGGGCACTGTCGCCACGATCGCCGCCGCGGTGACCCTGTTTCCGATGGGCCATCTGTTCGTCGGCACGCTGGTCATCTGGCTGTTCGTCATGTTCGACATGCTCGACGGCGCGATGGCCCGCGCCAACGGGGGCGGTACCCGGTTCGGGGCGGTGCTCGACGCCACCTGCGATCGGATCGCCGACGGCGCGATCTTCGCTGGTCTGGCCTGGTGGTGCATCGTGGAGGAGCCGCACCGGCTGCTGTTCGTGGCGACGTTGATCTGTCTGGTCACCTCGCAGGTCATCTCCTACGCCAAGGCACGCGCCGAAGCATCGGGTCTGTACGGCGACGGCGGTCTGATCGAACGCCCGGACCGGCTCATCATCGTGCTCGTCGGTTCCGGGTTAACCGGTCTGGGAATCTGGTGGGCCATTCACGTCGCCATGTGGCTGCTGGCCGCGGGCAGCATCATCACTGTGGTGCAGCGGATGCATTCCATCGCGTCCTCGCCCGGCGCACGAGATCTGATTCCCATCGTCACAAAGGACGCCGTGGACGACGCGGACGACGGCGGCGTTCCGGGGAGCACGCCATGACCTCGGCCCCCAAGGTGTCCCCGGCCGAACGGCTGACCGATCTCGGTTACCGACTGGGCTGGTCGGCGGTGCGGTACGCCCCCGATTCACTGGCCCGCTCCCTGTTCGACATAGGCGGCGGATGGGCCGGGCGGCACGGCGGCGGACCCGATCAGCTGCGGCGCAACCTGGCCCGCGTGCTGGGTGTGCCTGCTGCGCAGGTTCCCGCCGAGACGGTCGAGGCGGCGGTCCGCTCCTACGCGCGATACTGGTACGAGGCGTTCCGGTTGCCCTCGATGGATCCGGCAGCCGCGGCCGCCTCGGTCACCATGCCCGAGGACGATCAGGCCTGGCTCGCCGAGGACGTCGGCCGCGGCAAGGGCGTGGTGATCGCGCTGCCGCATTCGGGGAACTGGGACATGGCCGGGGTGTGGCTGGTGCGGCATTACGGACAGTTCGCAACCGTCGCCGAGCGACTCAGACCCGAGTCGCTCTTCCGCAGGTTCGTCGACTACCGCGAATCCCTGGGCTTCGAGATCTTCCCACTCTCCGGCGGCGAACAACCACCGTTCACCATGCTCGCCGAGCGCCTGCGGGCCGGGGGCATCATCTGTCTGCTCGGTGAGCGAGATCTCGCCGAACATGGTGTCGAGGTCGAGTTCTTCGGTGAGAAGACGCGGATGCCGGCCGGCCCGGTCCGGCTCGCCATCGACACCGGCGCAGCCCTCAAGGTGGGTCACCATTGGTTCGGTGACGGTGTCACCTCACACGTGAGTTGTGGACCCGCCATCGACACCTCGGGCGGAGTGGAGGCCACCACACAACTGCTCGCCGACGCCTACCAGCGCAACATCGCCGCGCATCCCACCGACTGGCATATGCTGCAGCCGCTGTGGGAATCCGACTGGTCGGACGAGCGCCGGGCCCGGATCGAAGGAACCTGAGCCGATGAACGACCCTGCTTTGATCGTCCACCCCGCATTGACTGTCCATAAGGTATCCGCACCATCGGCTCACCCGTTGCGGACATCGCGGTGAAGATCGGGATGATCTGCCCGTACTCCTTCGACGTCCCCGGAGGAGTACAGGCACATGTGGTGGAACTGGCCGAGGTGTTCGGTCGGCGCGGCCATCAGGTCAGCGTCCTGGCCCCGTCGGCGGACACCACCGGCCTGCCCGACTACGTCGTGTCGGTCGGCCCGGCTCTGGCCATTCCCTACAACGGGTCGGTGTCGCGGGTCAACTTCAGCCCGCAGGGCTATATGCGGTTGCGGCGCTGGATCGCCGACAACGAGTTCGATGTGCTGCACGTACACGAACCCAATTCGCCGTCGACGTCGATGCTGGCGCTGATGGTGGCCTCCGGGCCGATCGTGACCACCTTCCACACCGCCACCACGCGGTCGTTGTGGCTGACCGTCTTTCAGGGCATCCTGCGGCCCTACCACGAGCGGATCGCCGGCAAGATCGCCGTCTCGGAACTGGCGCGGCGCTGGCAGATGGAATCGCTGGGCTCGGACGCGGTGGAGATCCCCAACGGCATCAGCGTGTCGAGTTTCGCCGACGCCCAACCCCTCGACGGCTACCCGTGGGAGGGCGGTTCGATCCTGTTCCTGGGCCGCTACGACGAGCCGCGCAAGGGCGTCGACATCCTGATGCGGGCGTTGCCGGCCATCGTGGAGCGGTTCCCGAAGGTCCGGGTGCTGGTCGTCGGCGGCGGCAACGAGCGCGCACTGCGCCGCCGGGCCGGATCGCTGGCCGATCATCTGGTGTTCCTCGGTCAGGTCGACGACGCCACCAAGGCGCGTGCGCTGCGTTCGGTGGATGTTTACTGTGCGCCCAACCTCGGCGGCGAAAGCTTCGGCATCGTCCTGGTGGAGGCGATGGCGGCGGGGGCGGCGGTGGTGGCCAGCGATCTCAACGCGTTCCGGCGGGTGCTCGACGACGGCCGCGCCGGACGCCTGGTGCCCACCGGGTCGGCCGAGGGCCTGGCCACCGCGGTGATCGAACTGCTCGGCGACGACACCGCCCGCGCCGAACTGGTCGCGCGGGCCCGGGTGCGGGCGGCGCGCTACGACTGGTCGCGGGTCGCCGACCAGATCCTGCGGGTGTACGAGACGGTGACGGTCGGCGCCGGACCCGTCATCATCTCCGACTGAAGGGTCCGTACCCCATGCACATTTCGGGAGTGACCGTTCCCGGACCACTCGCGGCCGCGCTCACGGTGGTGACGGTGATCGTGGCGCTGGCGGGATGGTGGGCGTACAAGGCGGCGGTCCGGCTCGACCGGCTCAACGTCCGCGTCGACCTGGCCCGTGGCGCGCTGGAGGCGGCGCTCTCGCGGCGTGCGGTGGTGGCCCGGGTGGTGGCCGCCGGGATTGCCGACGATCCGGGGGCGACGGCGTCCGAACGCGAACGGGCGGGCGAACTCGTCGCCGCGGCCGACCATGCCGAACGCGCCGACGCCGGTGTCCGGGAGGCGGCCGAGAACGCGCTGTCGGCGGCGCTCGCGCGCACCGACGCCAGGGGCCGACCGGCCGCGCTGGTCGCCGAACTCGCCGACGCCGAGACGCGGGTGATGATGGCCCGCCGGTTTTACAACGACGCCGTGCGCGACACGCGCAGCCTCGGTGAGCGTCGCCTGGTGCGGTTGCTGCATCTCGGTGGGACCGCGCCGTTGCCGCAGTTTTTCGAGATCATCGAACGCTGACGTACCACAGGGTTTGGCCGTGCGTCCGGTCGCTGTTTCGTTCAACGGGAGTAGGTCGCTGTGGCTCCCGGCGATCCCTCGCCTAGACTTGACGAGCAGCACGCACGCGCGGCCACCGGATCCGGCCCGTACCGGGCCGGATCGTCGGTCGTGGGCCAGTGGACGACATCGAAGCAGGAGAGTCAGTGAGTCAGTTCCAGGGCACAGCCCGGGTGAAACGCGGAATGGCCGAAATGCTCAAGGGCGGTGTGATCATGGACGTGGTCACCGCCGAGCAGGCGAAGATCGCCGAGGACGCGGGCGCCGTCGCGGTGATGGCGCTTGAGCGTGTACCCGCCGACATCCGGGCCCAGGGCGGTGTGTCGCGCATGAGCGACCCCGACATGATCGACGGCATCATCGAGGCGGTCAGCATCCCGGTGATGGCCAAGGCCCGCATCGGACATTTCGTGGAGGCCCAGATCCTGCAGAGCCTCGGCGTCGACTACATCGACGAGTCGGAGGTGCTCACCCCCGCCGACTATGCCAACCACATCGACAAATGGCAGTTCACCGTGCCCTTCGTGTGTGGTGCCACCAACCTTGGTGAGGCGTTGCGGCGGATCACCGAAGGTGCGGCGATGATCCGCTCCAAGGGCGAGGCCGGCACCGGTGACGTCTCCAACGCCACCACTCACATGCGCAAGATCCGCGACGAGATCCGTCGGCTCACCACGCTGCCCAAGGACGAGCTGTACGTGGCCGCCAAGGAGTTGCAGGCCCCGTACGAGTTGGTCGCCGAGGTCGCCGAGATCGGCAAGCTGCCGGTGACACTGTTCACCGCGGGCGGTATCGCCACCCCGGCCGACGCGGCCATGATGATGCAACTCGGTGCCGAGGGCGTGTTCGTCGGATCGGGTATCTTCAAATCCGGCAACCCGGCGCAACGGGCCGCGGCGATCGTTCAGGCCACCACCTTCCACGACGACCCCGATGTGCTGGCCAAGGTGTCACGCGGACTGGGTGAGGCGATGGTCGGTATCAACGTCGACGACATTCCGCAGCCGCACCGACTGGCCGAGCGCGGCTGGTAGGGCCGGGTAACGCAACGATGGGCGCATCCGAGGGAGACTCAGTGGACCTGATCATTCGCGATGACTCTCGCTGCGGAACCGACATCGTCGGGCCGCTGAGTCTGAGCTGGGCGGCCAACAGTGATGTCGGCCGGGTCCGTGAGTCCAACGAGGATGCGGCCTCGGTCCGTCCGGGTAAGTATTTCGTCGCCGACGGAATGGGCGGGCACGAGAGCGGTGAGGTCGCCAGCGAGACGGCGTTGCGCGCGTTCGACGACGTCGAGTGCGGTGGTGACCGTACTCAGACGCAGACCGCACTGATCGATCTGCTGTCCACCGCGCAACAGCAGATAGACGAGATCGATCCGGGGGCGCACCGGCGCGCGGGCACCACCGCCACCGGTGTCGTTCTGGTCACCCACGAGGACCGCCCGCACTGGCTGGTACTCAACATCGGCGATTCGCGCACCTACCGGTACGCCCAGGGGGTGCTCGAACAGGTCACGGTCGACCATTCGCAGGTCCAGGAGTTCGTCGACGCCGGGTTCATCACCGCCGAGCAGGCCCGCACCGACCCCCGCCGCAACGTGATAACCCGGGCCCTGGGCGCCGGGATGATCGCACCGGAGGCCGACTTCTACTCGTTCCCCGCCGTGGCGGGCGATGTGCTGTTGATGTGCACCGACGGTCTGACCGGTGAACTGCCCGATGGTGAGATCGAGGCGATTCTGGCCGATATGCCCTCACCGCAGGAGGCGGTCACCACGTTGATCGCCGGTGCGCACGCGCTCGGCGCGCACGACAACGTCACCGTCGTCGTCGTGGCCGTCGCCCAGGCGTCCGACGGTGCCGATGCCGTCGTCATCGATACGAACATCGCCGCCGCCACGGACACCGACGCCCCGGCCGATCCGGCGGCCGCGGTGAGCCCGAACGGTGGAACACAACCCGAAGCGGCCGAGGGCCCGTCGGTGTGAGCACCGCGGTCGTCGAATACTGCGGGGAGCAGTTCCCGCTGGGGATGGGGGCACGGTTCTCGATCGGCCGCGAGGCCGACCTGACCATCGACGACAACCCGTATCTGCATCGCCGGTTCCTGCTCGTGTACCACCTGAACGAGTTGTGGTGGCTGAGCAACCTCGGCACGCACCTGTCGGTGAGTGTGTCCGCCGGTGACGGTTTCACCGCGACGCTGGGGCCGGGGGCGCAGATGCCGCTGGTGTACGGGGTGTCGACGATCGTGTTCACCGCCGGTCCCACCACCTACGAACTCAGTGTGCACACCCCGCAGCCCAGTGTCGGTGCGGTCACCGGGCCCGCGGTCATCAGCGGTACCACCACCCAGGGCGTACCGATGCTCACCGAGAGCCAGAAACTGCTGATCGTGGTGCTCGCCGAGGAGATCCTGCGCCGCGACGGCACCGGTGCCAGTTCGATCCCGACATCGGCGCAGGCCGCGGCCCGGTTGGGCTGGTCGATCACCAAGTTCAACCGCAAACTCGACAACGTATGCGACAAACTCGACCAGCTGGGCGTCTCCGGTATGCGCGCCGGCGGCGGTCGGCTCGCCACCAACCGCCGGGCCAAACTCGTCGAGTACGCGGTGGCCTCCCGGATCGTCTCGCGTGCCGATCTACCCATGATCGATGCCGAGGCGGCGCGCAATCAGGTGCACTGACCCAATGAAAGTGCTCTGACCTGCGTTTTTGACATGGGTAGTACTACCCATGTGATGGGGAGATCTACCCATCGACCGACGGGCCGCGACGCCATAGCGTTCTTGCCATGACGACGACAACCACCTCGCACCCGCAGACCTCCACCGTCGGCTCTGCCCGCGCGACCCAGGTCGTGCACCGCCCCGGCTACGTCGGCGCCCCCGCCGGCAGCAGGGCCGCCGCCGCCCGCCGTGAGCTTGAAGCCAGCCGCCGCCGCGAAGAGGCGCTGGCGCGCCTCGCCGCGCGCAGGATGCCGTTGCCCGGGCGCCCTATGCCCGGGGCGCAGATCGCCGGCCCCACCTCGCGGTCACTGATCCGTTCCATCGAGGTCGACCGCGAGGAGGCCGAGCAGCCGGCCGAGCGCACCTGCACGTGTGCGGCGACCTCGGACCACGAACGTCCGTCGCTGACCGACCGCGAGATCGAGGTGTTGCGCACCTGGCTGATGCTTGACTCCAAACCGGCTGTGGCGCAAGAACTGTTCATCTCACTCGGCACCGTCAACACGCACCTGACCCGGATCCGGGCCAAATACGCCGACATCGGCCGGGCGGCCCCCACCAAGGCCGCGCTCGTGGCCCGCGCCGTCCAGGACGGGCTGGTCTCCCTCGACGATCTGTGAGCCGGTGACCGCCGGTCCGCATCGCGGTCGGCGGTTCCCGGTCAGCGGGACCGGCCACGGCGAATACACTCATCGCGTGGCAACAATCGAGGAGATCCTGCGTGTCGAGCGGATCGAGAAGGATATCTACCGCGGGCCCGCGTTCCCCAGCCGCCTTGTTCGTACCTTCGGCGGCCAGGTCGCGGCGCAGGCGCTGATATCGGCGACCAACACGGTTGATGAGGCGTTCCATGTGCACTCCCTGCACGGGTACTTCCTGCGATCGGGCAATCCCGACATGCACACCGTGTTCCTGGTCGACCGCATCCGCGACGGACGATCGTTCATCACCCGCCGGGTCACCGGTATCCAGGACGGTGTGGCCATCTTCAGCATGTCGGCGTCCTTCCACGTCAGTACCGACGAGGGCATCGAACACCAGGACCAGATGCCGCCCGCCCCGGCACCCACCGAGCTGGCCGACCGCCGCGAGGACGAGTCCGAGGAGGACAAGGCCGTCTATAAGGAGTGGGACAACTTCGACATCCGGATCGTGCCGCGCGAGAAGATGGTCACCTCCGACTACTTCGCCGCCCAGCAGCGCGTGTGGTTCCGTTACCGGCACCCCCTGCCCGACGACCAGGTGTTCCACATCGCCACGCTGGCGTACATGAGTGACATGACCCTGCTGGGGTCCTCGCGCGTACCCCATCCCGACGTCAACCCGCAGGGCGCCTCGCTCGATCACGCCATGTGGTTCATGCGGCCGTTCCGCACCGACGAGTGGCTGCTCTACGATCAGACCTCGCCGTCGGCGGCCGGTGGCCGGGCACTGACCCAGGGACGCATCTTCGACCTGGACGGCCGGATGGTCGCCGCCGTCACCCAGGAAGGGCTGGCCCGTACCGGACGCACGCTGCCCAAGGACCAATACGCTCGGCAGGACCGGTGAGCGCCCCCGCGGGTCCGCGGATCGGGGTGCTGGCACTACAGGGTGATGTCCGTGAACATCTGGCGGCCCTGGAGGCATCCGGGGCCCGGGTCACCACGGTGCGCCGGGCCGGTGAACTCGACGCCGTCGACGGTCTGGTCATCCCCGGGGGTGAGTCCACCACGATGAGTCATCTGCTGACGGTGCTCGAGCTGTTCGAACCGCTGTCGCGGCGGCTGGCCGACGGGCTGCCGGCATACGGCTCGTGTGCGGGGATGATCATGCTCGCCAGCACGATCCTCGATACCAGACCCGACGCCCGGCATCTGGATGCACTCGATATCACTGTGCGCCGCAACGCTTTCGGCCGACAGGTGGAGTCCTTCGAGACGGATCTGGAGATCGCCGGCATCACCGACGGGGCCGATGCGGGGCCGATGCGGGCGGTGTTCATCCGCGCGCCGTGGGTGGAGTCGGTGGCACCGGAGGTACAGGTCCTGGCCCGGGTCCCCGACGGCCCCGCACAGGGGCGGATCGTCGCGGTGCGACAGGACAATGTACTGGCGACCTCGTTCCATCCGGAGGTCACCGGCGATCACCGGGTGCACGCCTATTTCGTCGACATGGTTCGGGAGGTTTCCGGCTCCGATCGCGGCGTCGGTACTATCGACACCTGATCGCACGCCGACAATCGTGCGCGCACGGCCGGTGCCGCACGATCACCGGCCGGGCACCACGCGAACGCAACGGGAACGACGACACCGGGAGAACTATGAGCGGCCATTCCAAATGGGCCACCACCAAGCACAAGAAGGCGGTCATCGACGCCAAGCGCGGCAAGATGTTCGCCAAGCTGATCAAGAACATCGAGGTGGCGGCGCGCACCGGTGGCGGTGATCCGGCAGGTAATCCGACCCTGTTCGACGCCATTCAGAAGGCCAAGAAGTCGTCGGTTCCCAACGACAATATCGAGCGCGCCCGCAAACGCGGTGGTGGCGAAGAGGCCGGCGGTGCCGACTGGCAGACCATCATGTACGAGGGCTACGGACCCAACGGGGTGGCGATTCTCATCGAATGCCTCACCGACAACCGCAACCGCGCCGCCGGTGAGGTGCGGACGGCGATGACCCGCAACGGCGGCAACATGGCAGACCCGGGTTCGGTGTCTTACCTGTTCACCCGCAAGGGCGTGGTCACCCTGGAGAAGAACGACCAGAGCGAGGACGACGTACTCATGGCCGTCCTCGAGGCCGGCGCCGAGGAGGTCTCCGACCTGGGCGACACCTTCGAGATCGTCAGTGAACCCACCGACCTGATCGCCGTGCGCTCGGCGCTGCAGGAGGCCGGGATCGACTACGACTCGGCCGAGGCCAGCTTCCGCGCGTCGGTCGAGGTCGCGGTCGACGCCGACGGCGCGCGCAAGGTGTTCAAACTCATCGACGCGCTCGAGGACTCCGACGACGTGCAGAACGTGTACAGCAACGTCGACATCAGCGACGAGGTGCTCGCCGAACTCGAGAACGACTGAGCCGTTCACTCCACGAAGGCGCCGCCCACGGGCGGCGCCTTCGTGGTTGCCCGGCCATGGCCCGGTGTTGGGGACGTGGAGTGCGGAGTGTTGTTGTGAGCGTCGCGGCGCCGACCGGCTACCATGTCGAACAGTTGTTCTCTATGCCGGGAGGTGCGCGGGTGCGGGTGATGGGTGTGGATCCGGGATTGACCAGATGCGGTATCGCGCTGGTCGAGTCCGGTAAGGGCCGCTCGGTCACCGCCCTCGATGTCGACGTGGTGCGCACTCCCACCGACATGGAACTCTCGCAACGGCTGCTGGCGGTCTATACCGCGGCCTGCCACTGGCTCGACGTCCACCGGCCCGACGTCGTCGCCATCGAGCGGGTATTCGCTCAGAACCAGGTGTCCACGGCGATGGGTACCGCGCAGGCCGGGGGAGTGATCGCGCTGGCCGCCGGTCAGCGCGATGTGCCGGTGCGCTTCCACACCCCCTCCGAGGTCAAGGCCGCGGTCACCGGCAGCGGCCGCGCCGACAAGGCACAGGTCACCACCATGGTGACGAGGATCCTCGGGATGCAGACCGCACCGAAACCGGCCGACGCCGCCGACGCGCTCGCGCTGGCGATCTGCCACTGCTGGCGCGGTCCGATGGCCGAACGGATGGAGGAGGCCAAACGCAGGGCCGACGCCCTCGCCGCGCGGCACCGGGCCCGCGTCGCCGAGGCCGCGGGCGGTGTCCGGTGATCGCGTCTGCGCGCAACTGTGCGCGCGCCGACCGGACAGGAGGGGCCCGGTGATCGCGTCGGTCCGCGGGCCGGTGATCGATATCGCGCTCGATCATGTGGTCATCGACTGTGGTGGTGTCGGGTACCGGGTGCTGGTCACCCCGCCCACGGTGGCCACGGTTCGGCGGGGGGCCGAGGCCACCCTGCTCACCACGATGATCGTGCGTGAGGACTCGATGACCCTCTACGGTTTCGTCGATCCGGACGCGCGGTCGCTGTTCGGGCTGTTGCAGACGGTCACCGGGGTGGGCCCGCGCCTGGCGATGGCCACTCTGGCGGTACTCGAACCCGACGCGCTGCGGCGCGCACTGGCCGATTCGGATACCAAGGCGCTCATATCGGTGCCGGGTATCGGCAAGCGGGTCGCCGAACGACTCGTCGTCGAGTTGCGGGACAAGGTGGAGATGCCGACCAGTGCCGGTGCCGGTGGTGCGACCGGTGCCGCGGGTTCGGTACGGGGACAGGTCAACGACGCGCTCGTCGGTCTCGGCTTCACCGCCGCGGCGGCGGAGAAGGCCGTGCAGGCGGTGCTCGCCGACAATCCGTCCGCCGACGCGTCCACGGTGCTGCGCATCGCTCTGGGTGCCCTCGGCAAGACGTCATGACCGGCGAGGGGAGGCAGTGATGGACACCGACGACCCGGGACAGTTCTCGGAGGTGAGTGCCGTGCCGATGCCCGGTGACGGCGATTTCGACGCCGGCCTGCGGCCCCGGTCGCTGGCTGATTTCATCGGCCAGCCCAAGGTGCGCGAACAACTCGACCTGGTGTTGCAGGGCGCCAAGGGCCGGGGCAGCACCCCCGATCACATCCTGCTGTCGGGTCCGCCCGGCCTGGGCAAGACATCGCTGGCGATGATCATCGCCTCGGAGATGGGTGCGGCCATCCGTGTCACCTCCGGACCCGCCCTCGAACGGGCCGGGGACCTGGCGGCGATGCTGTCGAACCTGGTCGAGGGAGATGTGCTGTTCATCGACGAGATCCACCGAATCGCCCGGCCCGCCGAGGAGATGCTGTATCTGGCGATGGAGGATTTCCGGGTCGACGTGGTGGTCGGCAAGGGCCCCGGCGCCACGTCCATCCCGCTCGACGTCGCACCGTTCACGCTGGTCGGTGCCACCACCAGGTCCGGGGCACTGACCGGGCCGCTGCGCGACCGGTTCGGGTTCACCGCGCACATGGAGTTCTACGAAACCGACGAGCTGGTAAGGGTGCTGCGGCGCTCTGCCGGGATCCTGGGCATCGTGATGAGCCCCGATGCGGCCACCGAGATCGCCCGCAGGTCCCGGGGGACCCCGCGCATCGCGAACCGCTTGCTGCGGCGGGTCCGTGACTATGCCGAGGTGCGCGGTGACGGCAAGGTCACCGTCGCCG
The DNA here is from genome assembly GCF_025273675.1 of Gordonia pseudamarae. Taxonomy (NCBI): domain Bacteria; kingdom Bacillati; phylum Actinomycetota; class Actinomycetes; order Mycobacteriales; family Gordoniaceae; genus Gordonia; species Gordonia pseudamarae. The sequence continues at coordinate 2,339,841 of NZ_CP045809.1, forward strand.
TCGCGCGTGCGGCGCTGGCCGTGTACGACGTCGACGATCTCGGTTTCGACCGTCTCGACCGGGCGGTGCTGGGCGCGCTGATCCGGGGTTTCGGGGGCGGTCCGGTGGGGGTGTCCACGCTCGCGGTCGCGGTCGGGGAGGAACCGGCCACCGTCGAGGAGGTGTGCGAGCCGTACCTGGTGCGGGCCGGCATGATCGCGCGCACCCCGCGCGGCCGGGTCGCCACCGCCGCCGCCTGGCATCACCTGGGTCTGACGCCGCCGGCCGGCGCGATGAACGCGACGTTCGCCGTCCGGGCCCGCGACGAGGCCGCCGGTACCCTGTTCGACGAGCCATAACGGCCATAGGGCGGGCCCGGGCGCCGGCCATGGCACACTAGGGGGAGCGGTCGGGCCATTCCCGCGTGGATCACTGCGGCCCGCAACCCCCCCGACGACACGACTGATCAAGGATCGAAGCACACATCATGGAGCTACTCTTCCCCCTGTTGCTTGCCCTCATGGCAGGCTTCATGTTCATCAGCATCCGCAAGCAGAAGAAGCGGATGCAGGAGATGCAGGAAATGCAGGGCGATGTGTCGGTGGGTACCCGCCTGCAGCTGACGTCCGGCCTGTTCGGCACCGTCGTCGACGCCGACAACAGCGACTACGTCGATGTGGAGATCGCCACGGGTGTGGTCACCCGCTGGAACCGGCTGGCGATCATGCGTGTCGTGCAGACCGAGGACGCCGCCGAAACCTATCCGGGCGCGCCGTCGGTCTCGCACTACGACGACCTCGACGACGATGATGATGACGACGATTTCGTCACCGACGACTACCTGGACGAGGACGACGCCCCGTCCGACAGCGAGCGCGGCAGCAAGCCCGATCTGGAGAAGTGACCTCGTCGTCCGGACGTTCCGAGCTTCTGCTCAGCTACCAGCACTAGGATGAACCCGCCCACCGGCCGTCATCGCCACGGCCGGTCTCGCGCGGTGCGTTTGACGCCGCCTGCGGTCGAAGGAGACCTGAACAGCAGTGAGTACACCTCGCCGTACGGCCAAGCGGCCGGGACCTCGTAACGAGGTCGCGCCGTGGAAACCGTTGACCGTTTTCCTCGCCCTTCTCGCCATCGTGTACGGGCTGGTGTTCTTCACCGGCGGCGGTTCACCCGAACCCAAGCTCGGCATCGATCTGCAGGGCGGCACCCGGGTCACGCTCACGGCCCGGACCCCGGACGGCAAGACCCCGTCCAAGGATCAGCTCGACCAGGCCAAACAGATCATCGAGAAGCGCGTCAACGGACTCGGCGTCGCCGGTTCGGAGGTGGTGGTCAACGGCAACAACCTGGTGATCACCGTCCCCGGTAACGACGGCAAACAGGCCCGCACCCTGGGCCAGACGGCTCGGCTGTATGTCCGGCCGGTCACCACCGTGCAGCCGGCGGTCGTGCAGAAGCCCACCGAGCAGCCCGGCACCGACGCGGGTACCTCACCCGCGCAGGGCACCGAAGCCGAACGCAAGAAGGCGCAGGCCGCGATCGAGGAGCAGCGCAGACTGCGCCAGGCGCCGGCCGACGCCGACGAGAAGACCATCGCCGCGCTCACCGCGCACATGGCCAAGATGGACTGCTCACCCGAGTTCAACGATCCGCTGCGCGGCAACGACCTGCCCGACCAGTACTTGGTTGCTTGCTCTCAGGACGGCACCCAGGTGTACCTGATGGAACCGCAGATCATCGACGGCCGTGACATCGCCAGCGCCTCGGCCGGCACCAACGACCGCGGTGAATGGGTCGTCATGGTCGAGTTCAAGGGCAAGGCCCGCGACTTCTGGCCCGACTACACCGGCAAGAACGTCGGCAAGCAGACGGCGTTCACCCTCGACACCGAGGTCGTGTCGGCGCCGAGCATCAACGGTGCCATCACCACCAAGCAGACCGAGATCACCGGCTCCTTCAACCAGAGTTCGGCCAAGGATCTGGCCAACGTCCTCAAGTACGGCTCGCTACCGCTGTCGTTCGAGGCCTCCGACGCCGAGACGGTGTCGGCGACCCTGGGCAAGGAGTCGTTGCGGGCGGGCCTGATCGCCGGCGCGGTCGGCCTGATCGCCTGCCTGCTGTACGCGCTGGCCTACTACCGGATGCTCGGTGTGCTCACCTTCCTGTCGCTGGTGCTGGCGGGCCTGCAGGTGTACGGCATCATCGTGCTGCTGGGCCGCTGGATCGGATTCACCCTGGACCTGGCCGGTATCGCCGGTCTGATCATCGGTATCGGTATGACCGCCGACTCGTTCGTCGTCTACTTCGAACGCATCAAGGACGAGATACGCGAGGGCCGAACGTTCAGATCGGCCGTGCCGCGCGGTTGGGTCAGTGCGCGGCGCACCATTTGGACCGGAAACATGGTCAGTCTCATCGCCGCGGTCGTCATCTACATCCTGGCGATCGGTGAGGTCCGTGGTTTCGCGTTCACCCTGGGCCTGACCACCGTGCTCGACGTCGTGGTGGTGTTCCTGGTCACCCATCCGCTGGTGGTGCTCGCCACCCGGTCACCGTTGCTGTCCCGGCCGAACGTCAACGGTCTCGGCGCGGTCAGTGAGGTCGCCGCCGAGCGCAGGGCGGCCGCACGTGCACAGGCAACGGCCAAGGCCGCCGAAGCAGCAGAAGGAGCGGTCCGGTGACCACCCCCGACAACATCAGTGACAGCGCCGATCCCCGGCTTTCCGACGGGGGTTCGACCGGGGACGCGGCGGGCGAGCACACCGGCGCGTCGGAGGCCGATTTCGTCGCCGACACCAACCGGTCGTTCTTCTCGCGCCTGTACACCGGCACCGGCGCCTTCGACATCATCAGCAAACGCCGCACCTGGTACATCGTGACACTGATCATGATCGCCATCTGCGGATTGTCGATCGGGCTGCGCGGGTTCACCTTCGGCATCGACTTCGAGGGCGGCACCCAGATCGCGCTGCCCGCCTCGTCCGAGGTCACCCGCGACGCCGTCGAAACCGTCTACTCAGACACCTTCGGCAAGGAACCGGAGACGGTGCAGTCGGCCGGCAGCGGCTCGAGCGCCACCATCCAGCTGCGGTCCGAACATCTGACCCAGGACGAGACCATCGCGATCACCACCGCGCTCGCCGAGGCGTTCAGCGGGTCGATCACGGCCGACGACGTCTCCTCCTCGGATGTGAGCTCCACCTGGGGCAGCGAGATCACCGAGAAGATGATCATCGCGCTCGTGGTGTTCCTGGTGATCGTCTTCGTCTACATCGCGGTCCGTTTCGACCGGGAGATGTCGATCGCGGCGATGGCCTCACTGTTTCTGGACACGGTGTTCACCGCCGGCATCTATTCGATCGTCGGCTGGGAGGTGACGCCGGCGACGGTGATCGGCCTGCTGACCATCCTGGGCTTCTCCATCTACGACACGGTGGTGGTCTTCGACAAGGTCTCGGAGAACACCCGCGGCTTCCTGCGCACCACCCGCCGCACCTACGCCGAACAGGCCAACCTGGCGGTCAACCAGACCCTCATGCGATCGATCAACACCACCGTCATCTCGGTGCTGCCGATCATCGCACTGATGGTGATCGCGGTGTGGATGCTGGGCGTCGGCACGCTCAAGGACCTGGCACTGATCCAGTTCGTCGGCGTGATTGTCGGCGCCTACTCGTCGATCTTCCTGGCCGCGCCGCTGCTGGTGACGCTCAAGGAGATGCGTTCGGACGTCAAGGCGCACACCCGCAAGGTGCTTGAGCGTCGTGCCCGTATCGAGGCCGGTGAACCGGTCTCCACCAACCGCCGGGTCCGCACCGTCGGTGCCGGTCGCGGGGCCCGGACCGGTGGCGGCGACACGGCGGTACCGTCCGGGAAACGCAGGAGCCGGGGCCAGAGCCGATAACGTCGCGGTTATGACAGAAAGACCTGGGCGGACCGCGGTACGGCTGCTGGCCCTGATGGTCGGTCTCGTCACCGGTGCCGGACTGGTGACCGGCTGCTCGGGCGAGGACCGTCCACCGACCATCGACTACATCGTCGATGCGGGCCTGACCACCTACAACGCGAACACCGTCGCCGGCAACGCCGACGGTTCGTTGATGGCGCTGACCAGGGTGCTGCCCGGATTCAGTCTGCTCGGCGATCGCGGCCAGGTGATGCCCGACCGAGACGTGGGCACGGTCACCGTCACCGAGCAGGCCCCGCTGACCCTCCGGTACGCCTTCGCCCCGGAGGCGGCGTTCTCCGACGGCACACCGCTGGACTGCGACGACCTGCTGTTGGCGTGGGCGGCGATGAGCGGCCGATTCCCCGGGTTCACCCCGGCCACCACCGCCGGGTACCGCGACATCCGCCGCGTCGACTGCGCCGCCGGCGCCAAGGCCGCGACCGTCGTGTTCGCGGCCGGTCGCGTCTACCGGGACTGGTTGTCGTTGTTCGGCGCCGGAACGCTGCTGCCGGCGCACGTGGTGGCCCGCAAGGCGGGCGTGGCCGACATCGTCGGGGCGATCCGCGGCAACAACACCGCGGCCGTCCGCAAACTCGCCACGGCGTGGAACACCGGTTTCACCATTCCCGACGGTGATCTGGACCCGGCCGACTTCCCGGCGTCCGGACCGTACCGCGTGGCCACCGCCGACACCGACGAAGGTCTCGTGCTGGTCCCCAACGATACCTGGTGGGCCGATGCGCCCACGGCCACGCGGATCGCGATCCGCGGCGCACGGCACGATCTGGCCGCCCTGGTCTCGGGCGATTTCGATGTCGCCGACGTGGCCGCCGGCATCGTCATCGGCGAGATCGCCGACCTCACCTCGACCGCGGCCCCGGCCGCAGACAACCCCACCTCGGGCAGTTCGCTGTCGGTCGACGAACTGGTGCTCGCCCAGCGCGGTGTGTTCGCCGACCCGCGAGTGCGTCAGGCCTTCGCGTTGTGCGTGCCCCGCCCCGCCATCGCCAAACAATTCGGCGGCGGATCACCGATGTGGAATCTGCGCACCCTGCTGCCTTCGCACAGTTTCGCCGCACAGCTGAACGACCAGGTCGGGCTGCGCTACTCCCGTCCCGACATCATCCGGTCGCGGGCCCTGCTCGACGATGCGTCCGCATCGGGTGTGCCCGGGATCGGCAGCGGCGGGAACCGACTGACCGTACGGATCGGCTACCGCACCCCGCACGCCCGCGACAAGGCGTTGGTGGCGTTGATCGCCAACGAATGCCGCAAGGCCGGAATCACGGTGGCAGACGTCGGCACCGATACGCTGTCGCCGAGCGCGCTGGGCAGGCGGGCCGACGCGCTGCTCATCAGCAGCGGAGCCGGATTCGCCGCGTCGGGTGCGGCCAGCCCGATCCGCGACGCCTACCGTCTGCGCACCGGGGACCCACTCAACCTCGGCGGCGCGGACGATCCGCAGGTGTCGCAGGCGGTCGACCGGCTCGGCGTCGTCACCTCGGCGACCGGTCAACTCGAGGCATTCCGCACCATCGAGACCGGCGCCTGGTCGTCGATACTGTCGATCCCACTGGTCGTCACCGCGCGCGTGTACCGCTCGGGCGAGCGCGTGCGGCACGTGGTGCCCGGTCATGGACGCAACGGCACCGGATGGAATATGGACCGCTGGGTGCTCACCGAATGAGCCGGTCCGGGCTCGTACACCGATGGCGCGCTCTTGCTACAGTTCGCCGGTGACCCCCTCCGACGACCGTCGCACCGGCAGCGCACAGCATCCACTCGATGAGGCGCGGGCGGCCATCGCCCGCCACACCAGACTCGTCGCCGACTTCCCGAGTCCCGGGGTGCAGTTCAAGGATCTGACCCCGGTGTTCGCCGAACCGGCCGGATTCTCCTCGATCATCGGCGCCCTGGCGCACGGGTGCCCCGAGGTCGATCTGGTGGGCGGTATCGACGCCCGGGGCTTCCTGCTCGGCGGGGCGGTGGCGCGGGATCTGGGCGTCGGGGTGCTGGCGGTACGCAAACAGGGCAAGCTGCCACCGCCCGTGCGCACCGTCAGCTACAGCCTCGAATACGGCACAGCGGCACTGGAGATTCCGGCCGACGGCCTCGACCTGGCGGGTCGGCGGGTGCTGCTCGTCGACGACGTCCTGGCCACCGGCGGTACCGCGGTCGCGGCGGCGACACTGCTGCGTGAGGCGGGTGCGCATGTGGTGCGCGTGTCGGTGATCATGGAACTGGCGGCCCTGGGCGGCCGGGCCACCATCGCCGAGGGCATCGGCCCCGACATCGAGGTGCACGCACTGGTCGCCGACTAGACTGTGACGATGTGTTCGGGCCGACCGGTTCACCGCGCCGATCCGGTGGGCGGGGCGTGCGGGACCGGACAGATATACGCCGCGCAACGGCACACCGGCTGAAGGAGACGGCATGGCAGAGGACACAGACACCGTGGCGATGTCCGCCGGCGCCGTGGAGCCGCCGGACGCCGACGAGCAGCCGGGCGAGACCCGGGACGAACAGGTGCGGGACGAGCCGGTGCCGTCGTCGGCATCACGCCGGGTGCGGGCCCGACTGGCCCGGCGGATGACCGCGACCCGCAGTCAGGTGCGTCCGGTCCTGGAACCGCTGGTCACCCTGCACCGCGACATCTACCCCAAGGCCGATATCGCCAAGCTGCAACGCGCCTACGATGTCGCCGACGAACGGCATGCGGGCCAGAACCGTAAATCGGGCGACCCGTACATCACCCATCCACTCGCGGTGGCCACCATCCTCGCCGACCTCGGGATGGACACCACCACCCTGATCGCCGCCCTCCTGCACGACACGGTCGAGGACACCGGGTATTCGCTGGAGCAGCTAGAAGCGGAGTTCGGTGCCGAGGTGGCCCATCTGGTCGACGGGGTCACCAAACTCGACAAGGTGGCACTCGGCAGCGCGGCCGAGGCCGAGACCATCCGCAAGATGATCATCGCGATGGCCCGCGATCCGCGGGTGCTTGTGATCAAGGTGGCCGACCGGCTGCACAACATGCGCACCATGCGGTTCCTGCCGCCGGAGAAGCAGGCCCGAAAAGCCCGCGAAACCCTGGAAGTCATTGCCCCACTGGCGCATAGGCTCGGTATGGCCACGGTGAAGTGGGAGCTCGAAGACCTCTCGTTCGCGATCCTGCACCCGAAGAAGTATGAGGAGATCGTGCGCCTGGTGGCCGACCGGGCACCTTCGCGTGACACATATCTGGCGCGGGTGCGCGCCGACATCACCAACGCCCTGGCCGCCACCCGCATCACCGCGGTGGTCGAGGGCAGGCCCAAGCACTACTGGTCGATCTATCAGAAGATGATCGTCAAGGGCCGCGACTTCGACGACATCCACGACCTGGTGGGTGTGCGCATCCTGTGTGACGAGGTGCGCGACTGCTATGCAGCGGTCGGTGTGGTGCATTCGCTGTGGCAACCGATGGCCGGACGGTTCAAGGACTACATCGCCCAGCCGCGCTACGGGGTGTACCAGTCGCTGCACACCACCGTCATCGGTCCCGAGGGCAAACCCCTGGAGGTGCAGATCCGGACGCAGGAGATGCATCGCACCGCCGAATTCGGCATCGCCGCGCACTGGCGGTACAAGGAGAGCGGCTACCGCGCCAGGGGCAGTAAGAAGTCCGACATCGCCGAGGTCGACGACATGGCGTGGATGCGCCAGCTGCTCGACTGGCAGCGGGAGGCCGCCGACCCGGGTGAGTTCCTGGAGTCGTTGCGGTTCGATCTGGCGGCCCGCGAGATCTTCGTGTTCACCCCCAAGGGGGATGTCATCACCCTGCCGGCCGGGTCGACGCCCGTCGATTTCGCCTACGCGGTGCACACCGAGGTCGGCCACCGGTGTATCGGTGCCCGCGTCAACGGCCGGCTCGTCGCCCTCGAACGCACTCTGGAGAACGGCGAGGTCGTGGAGGTCTTCACCTCCAAAGCGCCCAACGCCGGCCCCAGCAAGGACTGGCAGAGCTTTGTGGTGTCCCCGCGCGCCAAGGCCAAGATCCGGCAGTGGTTCGCCAAGGAACGCCGCGAGGAGGCGCTCGAATCCGGCAAGGACGCCATCGTCAAGGAGGTCCGCCGCGGCGGGTTGCCGATCCAGCGGCTGATGAACGCCGAATCGATGGCGGCGATCGCCAAGGAACTGCGGTATGCCGACGTCAGCGCCCTGTACACGGCGGTCGGGGAGAACCATGTATCGGCGCGCCATGTTGTCAACCGGCTCGTCGCCGTTCTCGGCGGCATCGACGACGCGGTCGACGCGATCGCCGAACGGTCCACACCGTCGACGCTGCCGACGCGCGGGCGCCGAGGTGGCGACGCCGGTGTCATCGTCGCCGGTATCGAGGGCGTGGTGGCCAAGCTCGCCAAATGCTGCACCCCGGTTCCCGGTGACGAGATCATGGGTTTCGTGACGCGCGGCGGCGCGGTCAGTGTGCACCGCACCGACTGCACCAACGTCAGTGCCCTGCGCGATCAGCCCGAGCGGATCGTCGAGGTCACCTGGGCGCCGTCACCGGAGTCGGTGTTCCTCGTCGCCATCCAGGTGGAGGCGCTCGACCGGCATCGGCTGCTGTCGGATGTGACCAAGGTGCTCGCCGACGAACGGGTCAACATCCTGTCCGCATCGGTCACCACCAGCCGCGACCGGGTGGCGGTCAGCAAGTTCACCTTCGAGATGGGCGATCCCAAACACCTCGGTCACGTGTTGAACGTGGTGCGCAACGTCGAAGGCGTCTACGACGTCTACCGCGTCACCTCGGCCGCATAGGCGCGAACCGACATCGTCGTCGTGCGTGGTTTCGGGGCTCGTAGGCTCATACCTCAACCGGCGGGTTGTCGCTGGTTGAGGTGTGAGGAGCGTCAGCGACGAGCCTCGAAACCCGGTGAGATGAGCATGTCGTCTCGTGTGGTTTCGAGGCTCGCGTCGACGACGGCCGGATGGGGCGGTCAGTCCTTGATGGTTGCGGTGGCGATGTTGACCGGCAGTTTCGGTGCGCCGTCCTCTTTGCTGCCGGACGCGCCGGGCACGATACCGCCCTTGGCGACCTTGTCGAGCACGGCGAGACCGGCGTCGCCGACGGTGCCGACGACCGCGTAGTCGGCGGGCAGGGTGGTGTCACCGATGACCAGGAAGAACTGGCTCGACCCGGAGTTGGCCTGTCCGTTGTTGGCGATGGCGATGGTGCCGCGCGGATAGGTGACGGCCTGTTGTCCCATCGCGTTGGGGGTGCCGGAGGCCTTGAGGCCGGTGGGCGGTTCGTCGGGGCTGGTCCAGCCGGGCCCACCCATGCCGGTGCCGCTGGGGTCACCGCACTGAAGGACCTTCAGCGTCGCACTCGAGGTCATCCGGTGGCAGCTGGTGTTGTCGAAGAACTTCGCCCTGATCAGCGTTTCGATGGCACCGGTGTTGCACGGGGCCGATTCACGCTTGAGCGTCACCGGGATCGCGCCCTGGTTGGTGTCGAACACCGCGTCGAGGGTGCCCTTTTTGAGCTGCTTGTCGCCGGGTTTGGGGGAGGACCTCTTCTTTGCCAGGTAATCCTCGACCTGCTTGTTGTACTCGACGACCTGTTCGCGGTATTCGGCGCGCTGGGCTGCCGGGACCTGCGCGGGCGGGTCCACCGGCTGCGTTTGCGGATCTTCCTGCGGACCCCACACACACGCGGTCCAGCGTTCCTTCTCGCGGTCGTCGGACACCTTCTTGACCACCAGGCCGGTGATGGTTCCGGCCACCACGACGACCACCGCCACCGAGACCCCGATGATGGTCATCCGGCGTTTGCGCGCGGCACGCTGCTCGCTTTCCAAACGCTCTTCCAGTTTGCGTTTGGCCGCTTGTCGGCGCTCCTCATTGGTCGACACGCTGGTGAACCCTCCCTGTGGACGTCGGCGCTACTCGACTCGCCAGTGTGCCAGCACTACCTGAGAGTCGGGCACGGCGGGTACTGGCGCCGACGACCCGGCGGGCCCGCGCGCGCGGAGCCCTGCGACAATGGGCCGATGCTGATCACCGGGTTTCCCGCCGGAATGTTCCAGACCAACTGCTATCTGCTCGCCCCGCAGCCGGGTGGGCAGGCGGTCATCATCGACCCCGGTCAGGACGCCGCGCCCCAGGTCAGGGCGTTGCTCGCCGAACATGACCTCACCCCGGCGGCGGTGCTGCTGACCCATGGGCATCTCGATCACACCTGGAATGCCACCGAGTTGTGTGACGAGTTCGCGATCCCGGCCTACATCCATACCGCCGACCGTCCGATGCTCACCGATCCCGGGATGGGGTTGGGTCGGGCGTTGGGTCAGCTGATCGGCGACACCGTGTTCACCGAGCCGCGCCGGGTCATCGAATTCGTCGACGGTGAGACGGTGGAGATCGCCGGTCTGCGCTTCACGGTCGATCTGGCACCCGGCCACACGCGGGGTTCGGTGTTGCTGGGCATCGACGTGGAGGTACCCGTGGACGGTGCCGGGGATGCCGCCGATCCGGCGGTCACCACGGTTCCGGTCTGTTTTTCCGGTGACGTACTGTTTGCGGGGTCGATCGGCCGGACCGATCTGCCCGGTGGTGACCACGACCAGTTGCTCGAATCGATCGAGAAGAAGCTGCTGCCGCTGCCCGACGAGACTCAGGTGCTGCCCGGTCACGGGCCGCAGACCTCGATCGGCGCTGAACGCGCCACCAACCCGTTCCTGCTCGGGATCGGGACCGAGAAGAAGGGACGATTCGGACTGTGAGCGCCGAATTCCAGGCACCACGGGGCATCCCGGATTATTTTCCACCCGCGTCGGCGGATTTCCGCCGTGTCCGCGACACGCTGACCGACGCCGCGCGCCGCGCCGGCTACGGCCACATCGAGTTGCCGATCTTCGAGGACACCGGCTTGTTCGCGCGGGGGGTCGGTGAATCCACTGACGTGGTCAGCAAGGAGATGTACACCTTCGCCGACCGTGGGGGGCGGTCGGTGACGTTGCGGCCCGAGGGTACGGCCGGGGTGATGCGGGCGGTGATCCAGCACGGTCTGGACCGGGGACAGCTCCCGGTCAAGCTCTGCTACGCCGGGCCGTTCTTCCGCTACGAGAAGCCGCAGGAGGGTCGCTATCGCCAGTTGCAGCAGGTCGGGGTGGAGGCCATCGGCGTGGACGATCCGGCGCTCGATGCCGAGGTGATCGCGATCGCCGACGAGGGGTATCGGCGGCTGGGTCTGTCGGGATTCCGGCTGGAGATCACCTCGCTCGGCGACGACGAGTCCCGGCCCCGCTATCGGGAGGCGCTGCAGCAGTTCCTGTTCGGCCTCGACCTGGATGAGCCCACGCGCAAGCGGGCAGAGATCAACCCGCTGCGCGTTCTCGACGACAAGCGGCCGGAGATCAAGGAGGCCACTGCAGGCGCACCGCTGCTGCTGGACTATCTGAGCGATGCCGCGCGCGAGCATTTCGATATCGTCCTGGGCCATCTGGCCCGGCTGGGCGTTCCGTACGAGATCAATCCGCGGCTGGTCCGCGGGCTCGACTACTACACCAAGACGACCTTCGAATTCGTCCACGACGGTTTGGGCGCGCAGTCCGGGATCGGCGGGGGCGGCCGCTACGACGGGCTGATGCGGCAGATCGGCGGCAAACAGGATCTGTCGGGTATCGGTTTCGGAATCGGTGTGGACCGTACGATCCTGGCGATGCGGGCCGAGGGTGTCGCGGATGCCGAGGCGGCCCGCTGCCAGGTGTTCGGGGTGCCGATGGGTGCGGCGGCGAAGGCCGAACTCGTTGCGCTGGCCGGTCGGTTGCGTGCGGCCGGGATCAGTGTGGACCTGGCCTACGGTGACCGCGGGCTCAAGGGCGCGATGAAGGCCGCCGACCGTTCGGGTGCGCGGCTGGCGCTCGTCCTGGGTGAACGGGAGATCGAGGAGGGCGTGATCGAGGTCAAGGACCTGTCGAACGGCGAGCAGCGCACGGCGGCCCTGGGCACCGTGGTCGACGAGGTGATCGCCACCCTCGGCTGAGCGCCGGGGCCGGTGGACGGCGTGGCCTCACCCACGTTGTTTCTCAGCTATGAAATAGCCGACACGGACGTTTGGCCCTCCGCCGGCACCGGCGGCGGTGGCAGACTGGATGTGGACGGAAATGTCCTGGTGAGCGCTATGCTGGTCGCTGATCTGGGCGGCCGGCGAGGGAAGAGGTGTGGTGACGATGACACTCGATGCACCGATCGTGGTGGCGGTCGACGGTTCCGATCAGGCGCGACATGCGCTGGCCTGGGCGGTCGCGGCCGCAGTCCGGGAAGGGCGGCAACTCAAGGTCGTGACCGTCGTGGAGGCGGTGTCGGACTACAGCGGCATGGTCCTCACCCAAGATCTGATCGACGACATCTACGGCTACGCCAAGGACCTCATCAACGAAGGCCTGACCACGGCGACCGAACTGGCGCCCGGCATCGACGTGACCGGTGAGGTCCTCACGGGCAAGCCCGCCCTGCGGCTGCGTGAGGCGTCGAGCCGCGCGCACCTGCTGGTGGTCGGCAGCCGTGGCCGCGGCGGTGTCAAGGGGCTGCTGCTCGGTTCGGTGAGCGCGGACGTCTCCGCCCACGCCGACTGCCCTGTCGTGGTCGTGCCGGGGGCGTTCCCCACCACCGGGCCCGTCGTCGTCGGTGTGGACGGTTCGCCGGCCGCCCGCGAGGCGGCGACGCACGCGTTCGCCGCGGCGCAGGAGTTGGGCACCTCGGTGGTGGCGGTGACCACCTACGGCTCGTTCTCGGGCAAGCATTTCTTCGGCACCGAGGACCGGCACGGCGACAGTGAGGCAACGCTGCGGCGGTTCCGCGAAGAGGCCGCCGAAACCCAGTCCGTACAGTTGGCGGGTCTGCGTGAGGACTATCCGGGTGTCGCCGTCGACAGTGACATCGCCACGGTCCGGCCCGCCGAGCGCATCGTGGACCGCGCCGACGACGCCCAGCTGATCGTCATCGGCAGCCGTGGCCGGGGTGGTTTCCGTGGTCTGCTGCTCGGCTCCAACAGCCGCGCGGTGCTCCAGGTGGCCCCCTGCCCGGTGATGGTGGTGCACGCCGACTGACCCAGCCCGGTCCCGGTGTGCGGGGCGTACAGTCTGGTGGGTCCACTCCCGGGCAGGTATCTGCATCAACATCGCAAGAGCAAAGGGGCTGATGGTGGTAGCGAGCAACGCGCCGATAGTGGTGGCGGTCGACGGTTCGGACGAGGCGCTCAGAGCTGTGCGCTGGGCGGCGGCCGAGGCGGTCCGCGAAGCGGCCCCGCTGTCGGTGGTGTCGGTGGTGGAGCCGTTCATCGCACCGTTCGGACAGAATGTCGCCGGCTGGGTGGAGGCCGAACAGTACGTCGAGGCCGCCCGTGGCCTGGCCCAGGGCACCGTCGACGTCGCACTCGACCTGGTCGCCGAAATCGCGCCCGCTGTCTCGGCCGACGGTGAGGTGATCGACGGACGTCCGGCCCTGGTGTTGCGCGAGCTGTCCAGCCGTGCCCGGATGATCGTCGTCGGTCGACGTGGCAAGGGCGGGGTCGTCGGGCAACTCCTGGGTTCGGTGAGCAGCGACATCGCCGCGCACAGCAACTGCCCCGTGGTGGTGGTCGGTGAGCGCCTGCCCGAATCCGGCCCGGTGGTGGTCGGGGTGGACGGGTCACCGGCATCGACGGGCGCCATCACACAGGCGTTCGTGCATGCCGACATGCTGGGCACGTCGCTGGTCGCCGTGCACAGCTACGGCGGATTCGCCGGGGACGCCTTCTACGGCCAGGGCGCGGAGGTGTTGCGCAGGCTCAACGACGAGGCCGTGCAGTCCCTGGGATCACAGCTCGCCGGCTACCGTGAGGATCATCCCGACGTGACGGTGACCCCGTTCATCTCGGCTTCCCCTGCGGCGTCGGCCATCGTGGAGGCAGCCGGGGACGCCCGATTGATCGTGGTCGGCAGCCGTGGCCGCGGTGGCTTCCGCGGTCTGCTGCTCGGTTCGACCAGCCATGCGGTGCTGCATGTCGCGCCGTGTCCGGTGCTCGTCGTCCATTAGCCCGCGCCCCCGGATCGGCGCGCCTGCCATCTCGGCAGAACGTCCGCGATCGCCGTCTCGAACGTCTGCATGGTTGCCACGTGCGGTGGCCCGGTGCGTGGCCATGGAATCACCACGTCGGTGAACCCGAGTTCAGCCGCCCGCCCGATCAGGTCGTCGAGGGCGCCCGCACCGGCGAGCGGGTCGAGCGGCGACCAGGTCAGGCTCAGGTAGCGGGGAAACCGGTCGCCGCCCGGACGCTCGGTGAGGGCCTCGTCGAGGATCCTCGCACTGCGGACGATCCCGGCCAGCCAGTCGTCGACGCTGTCGGCGCGGGTGCCGGTGGTGATCCAGCCGTCACCGTGGCGTGCGGCGAACCGCACCGACCGGGGCCCGTTCCCGGCGAGCAGCAACGGGATACGGTCGCGGACGGCTCCGCCGACCAGGCGCATGTCGACGGCGCGGTAGTGCTCACCGGCGAAGTTCACATGATCATCGGTGAGGATGAGGTCGAGCAGCCGCACGAATTCCTGGAAGCGGTCGACCCGTTCACGCGGGGTCACCGGGTGCTGACCGAGCAGCACATCGTCGGGGGTGCCACCGGCGCCCAATCCCATCAGTAGCCGGTCACCGGCGATGTCCAGGAGGGTCTGCAACTCACGCGCCAGCGGCACCGGATGCCGGAAGTTGGGGGAGATGACGAACGCGCCCAGTGGTATCCGGGTGGTGACCAGGGCCGCGGCGGTGAGTGTCGGGATACACGAGAACCATCGGTTGTCCGGCAGCGAACCCCACACCAGATGGTCGAACGTCCACGCGTGGTCGAAACCCATCTCCTCGGCCCGCCGCCACTCGTCGCGCGCCTGCTGCCAGGGATGGTCGGGAATGATGTAGACACCGATGTGCATGACCCGAGCGTAGCGAGCGGGCCGCAGGGCAGAGGACAGAAGCTGACCTGGTTGAGTGAAACACTCGTCCGGTCAGCGGTAATCACCGAGTTTGATGATCGTCGCGGTTGATGATCACCGAGTTGTTCGAGGAGTGGCGGGATGAGCGTGGAGTTTCAGGTGACCTTCGATTGCGCCGACCCGGCGGGCCTCGCGGGGTTCTGGGCGCGGGTCCTGCACTACGAGGTGCAGGGGCCGCCGCCGGGGTTCACCACCTGGGACGAGGCCCTGGACGCGTTCGGGGTACCGGCCGGCGAACGTAACAGCCGGTCGGCGATCATCGACCCGGCCGGGACGGGGCCGCGTGTCTTCTTCCAGCGGGTCCCCGAGGGGAAGGCCGCGAAGAACCGGGTGCATCTGGACGTGCGGGCGGCACCGGGCCTGACCGGCGGCGACAGGATGGCCGCGCTGGAGGCCGAGGCATTGCGGTTGATCGACCTGGGTGCCCGGAGGGTGCGGCGATTCGAGCCGGCACCGCCGATGGAGGCCGGGTTCATCGTGATGACCGATCCGGAGGGCAACGAGTTCTGTCTCGACTGAGCGCACCGCGTCCGGTGCGCGGTGCCTACCTGGGGACTCGCGCCGGGGGGCAGACCCAGCGGCCGATGAACTCTCGTAGTTCGGCATCCGAACGCGGCGGTGTGGTCGGGTACTGCAGCAGGCTCAGGAACACCCGCATCACCAGCTCGGCCAAACCGGCCATCGCCTCGTCGTCGTAGCCGTTGTCGGCCCACGCCACGGGCAGCCGGCCCAGCATCTGCGCGCCGAGGGAGATACCGCTTTCGGATGTGGCCTCGCGGGTGAACAGTTCGGTCTGCCCGGCCCGCAACAGCAGACCCATCGACGGTTCGTCCGGTAACCGGTTGAGGCAGTACAGGATCGTTTCGATGATGGCGTCGTCGACGGTGCTGACATGGGCCAGGTCGCGGCGCATACGGTCGAGGAAGTCGTCGGCGCCGGCCTGCGCGACGGCCGCCAGCATGTCGTTGACCGATTTGAAGTAGCGATACACGGTTTGGCGGGTGACGCCGAGCTCGTTGGCAACGTCGGCCAGGGTGGTCTTGCTGACCCCGTGCCGTTCGACCGAGGCGATGGCGGCGTTGAGAATGCGGCTGCGGGCCTCCTCGGAATCTGCCGGAAGGTTGCCCTGCCAGCCGCGCGTTCTCATTCGCCCATACTTTCACACCGGGCGCAGTGGCCGGCGGGTGCCCGAGTCACCGGTATCGACGGTGTGGCCGGCGTCCGGGGCGCGTCCGAGGGACAGCGCGGCCGCCAGCGAACCGACCGCCACCACCAGACATGCGATCACGTAGGGGAGGCTGCCGACGGGTGTGCCGTCGTCGGTGATGCCGTCGGCGGCACCGAAGTAGGCCGGGAGTGCGGCGATCCACAGCCCGATGTGTACCCCGAGGAACATCAACGGGAACACGAGCAGGAACGGCCGGGCCGAACGTGCGGGCCGCGCCGCCGACCCCGAGGCCCGCACCCTGCGCCACTGGGTGGCGAGCAGGTACAGACCGATCAGCCACAGCGCGAGGATCTCGATGCCCAGCACGATCGCCTGCCCGGTGAGGTTCGCGTCGTCGCCGCGACCGAACACCGACGCCGGGATGCCCATGAGCGGCATCGAGATCACGGCCACCACACCCGAGGCCACGATCCGCCACGCCAGCGACAGCCCTCGGGGCGCCGCCCCGGCCAGGGTGGGCCTGGCGACGAGCCGGGCGCACATGTAGGTGAGTACACCGAACGACACGGAGGCGAACAGCCACACACTGTTGAGCGGCACCGACGCCAGCAACGGCGCCGCGGCCGGGTTGCCGAGATCGGCGGCACCGCTGCCGTTGCCGTAGAATGGCTCGTCGACGTTCCACGCCCACCATTTCAGCTGCGGCCCCAGCTGATCGAAGATTTCGTAGAACACCTGGTACACCAGTGCCACACACACCGCTCCCCTGAGTTCCGAATATCTGCTGCCGTCGAAGAATCCGAACGACCGCACGATCTCGTAGGCGACCTGACTGAGCGCCGGATAGAAGCACACGATGTACAGCGGCAATCTGTCGTACATGAAGTCGACGGTGAACACGTTGTGCGCGAACATGAATCCCATCGCGTCCTGCATTCCGAACCACTCCGGGAAGTACAGGGGCGGTTCGATGACGAACAGGTACACCAGCGAACCGAGCCACAGTGCGAGGTTGGTGGGATCGCCGTCGCGGCGCAGTCGGCCGATCGCGTGCACGAGCGCGAGGATCGCGCCGACGATGATGGTCAGCTCCAGGATCGGCAGGGTCCAGTTCTCCAGGCCGAACGGATTGCGCAGCGCGGCGACGGGATTGGCGTCCTCGCAGATGAAGCCCAGGTAGCGAGTGATGACGTATGCCGGGGTGTCCGGATCGCATACGGCCATGAAGGGTGCTCCTCGATGCTGGCGACGGGGGTCGGCCGCTCAGGCGACCGGGCTGGTCTCGGATGCCGGCGGGGCCGTCGCGGGGCGTTCGATCACCGTCGCCGGACCACCGGGGTGGGCCGTGAAATCGCGGTAGATCTGCGACGGCGGATCGAGTTCCTGGTCGAACCCGATCGGCAGCCTGTTGCGTTTGAGTGCCTTCTTGACGGCGAATCTGGCCATGCCCGTCAGGAATCTGCGGTCGCGCACCATGTCGGTGACCGACTCGTCGAGGTTGAACACGGCGGTGAAGTGCGCTTCCAGGTGCGGGTCTTCGCGGGTGGCCGCCGACAGCAGGTTGAACAGCGGCCAGCTCAGCCGCTGGGTGAGGCGTTGCTGCCAGCGCGGGGCCGTGTCGGTGCCGGTGGCATTGGCGTAGCCGCGATCGCGGGCGAGGGCAAGGGTCCAGATGTCGTCGAGGAGCTTGGACTGTTCGGCGAAATATGCCTTGTAGAAGCCGGGTTCGATGGCGGAGTCCCGCTCGCGCAGCATCTGGCCGAGCAGTACCGAGCACTTGCCCGCCGAGCTCATGCCCTGGGCGTAGAACGGGTTGAAGCCGCAGATGGCGTCGCCGATGACGAGCAGCCCGATGGGCGGGTTGTCGAGCTTGTCGTAGCGTTTGCGCATGTTGCCGGTCGACTTGGTGACGAACACCTTTGACAGTGGGGTGCAGCGTTCGACGGCCTTGGCGAACGCCGGTGCCCGCAGGCGCCGGGTGGTCTGGATGAAGTCGTCTTCGGTGCGCGGCATGGGGTGCCCCCACGAGCCCATCGTCACCAGCACACGGTCGCCTTCGATGGGGAAGATCTGGCTGATGAAATCGTGTTCGACCGGATGCGGCGCCCATTCCTGGGTGGGCATGATCGACATGTGATGCCACCACCAGTCGTCGGGTCGCTCGGTGGGTTTCTGGAACCACTGGGTGGTGTAGGTGCAGCCGGCGTCGAGTGACTGGACCGGTGGGGCGGGCCAGCCGGCTTTCTCCAGCCACGCCGACACGGCCGATCCACGACCGAGGGTATCGATGACCAGATCGGCCTCGATGAGCCGTTTGGCCGGTCCCTTGTCGCCACCGGTGAGCCACACACCGGTGACCGCGCCGCCCGGCAGGCCGCCGTCGACGGTTTCCAGACCGGTGACGTTGACGCCTTCGAGGACGGTGATGCCGGTGACCTCGGCGAGTTTGTTGCGCAGGACCCGTTCGATGAGCAGCCGTGAGGCGTAGACCATGCTCATCGTCGATTCGGCCCGGGGAATCCAGCCGGCGCCTTCGCAGTGTGCCGCCGACACCGACGGCATCAGATGCATTCCGCCCGCGGCGATGAGGTCGTCCTCGTAGCCGGGGAAGAGCGTGTCCATGGCGCGGCGGCCCGAGTTGAGCAGAAAGTGCGGATGTTTGCTCTGCGGTACTCCGCGTCGGTGCTCCATGTTGTCGGCGATGACATCGCGTTCGAGGATGATCACCTCGTCGAAGTGGGGCGCGACGGCTCCGGCCGCGCACATGCCGGCGATGCTCCCGCCGAGGATTACCGCCGTCTTGCCCAAGCTCATCTGCCCGCCTCCCGATCATACGATCATACGTTTACTGAATGATGTATGACCGTAGGGTGTGAACGGGGTCACGTCAAGGGGTGGTGGTAAACGAGAATCGGCCGGTCCCTGGAGTAGGACCGGCCGAGCTGGGGCCGGATGCCCGGCCGAGAGAAGTGGTTCAGGTGAGCTTGCGGTGATCCCACGAACGGATGCGCCGTGGTTCGACGACGATGACCACCCGCTTGTTCATCATGAACTCGACGGCGGGTTTCATCTCGTCGGTGTAGGGGGCCTGATAGCGCTCGAACACGCTGATCGCGGCCGGCCAATACTCGGACTCGTCGGGGTGCACGATGCGCGCCGTCCCGTCGATCGCCACCCCACGCAACTGGTCGTAGCTCTCGCCGTCCTCGACGCTGACGCTCAGCCGCGGATCACGCAGCAGGTTCACCGCCTTCTGTGATTTGATCTTGGTTTCGAAGCAGACCTTGCCGTCGACGAATCCGTACCACATGGCGACCTGGTGCGGATACCCGCCGGGGCCGTTCGTCGCCAGGGTCGCGGTCCTTCCGTCGTTCAGGAACTGGGTGACTTCGTCGTCGGTCATGACGATCTGGGCTCGCTGATTGGCCATCGATGGCCCCTCCCTCGGGTGCTGTCAGGTGTATCCACCCTATGACGCGGTGGACAGGTGTCCGCGGGCGATTCGCGGAATTGCCTCCGATCGCCGAATCTGTTGACTCCCAGTAACTCCTACGCGCGGGCAATCGGATCATGGGTTGCGTCACGTTCCCGTGGTCGATGCGCTCCGGCCCTGAAGGACCGGGCTTGCGCGCTCCGTTTCCCGGTCAGATCAGATAGTGCAGGTTCGAGACCACGCTCTGACCCAGCTCCACATCGCCGTCGATGGTGACCGACGCCGTATCGGCGGTCGTGCGGGCACCGATCAGCCGCGCGTAGTCGACGACGTCCACGTGCAGCACGACATCGGCGGCGCCGTCGATGGTTGGCACCACGGTGGCACGTTCGCCCACCGACACATGCACCGCCGCGGGTGCGATGCCGGTGAAGTCGACGGTCACCGTGCTGCCGATGGGCGCCCGGGCGCGTTTACCGATCAGGAAGGGTAGCGACGCGGCCATCTCCGCACGGGTCACCGCGGCGGGTGCCGGATCACCGGGGACACCCAGCCCCAGCGAATCTCGGACATCGACCTCGTGGATCCAGCAGTCGAACACCCGGATCCGCATGAACCGGCCGTGTGAGTCCTTCCCGGCAGGGGTGAATCCTTCCGCATTCCAGTCTGATTCGCTGATCGTCCGCAACGCCTGGCCGCGTAGGTCGGTCACTTCGCGAAGATCCGCGATCACTTCGGCGCGGCTGTGGGTCCGGTAGTGGTCGAGCCAGTTCTCGTTGAGCTCGCCGATCGGGTTACGCACGTGGTCCAGGTCCGCGACCGCCCGGATGGGTTCGACGGTCCGTCCCGTCAATGACCATTCCGTGCCCGCGATATGCGCGAACAGATCGGCCACCGACCACCCGGCCAGGATCGACGGCGCACCCCACTGGTCGTCGTTGAGACTGTCGGCGAGGTCGATGAGTGTCGCCCACTGCGCACCCAGCGCGTCGACGGTCTGCTCATGGGGGACTTGTGTAACCACGTGTTCTCCTCGGGGCTGGTCGGGAGCGGCCCGCGACGGGGTCGTCGTCGTACCTCAGGCGAGAGTATCCACCACGGCCCAACTTTGATGCTGAGGCTGCTGGGTCGTCGAACCGGGAACCATCAGCTGACCCTCGACCGCGAGCAAGGTCACCGACCCGAAGGCGGCCGAGCGGCTCAAGCGGTATTCCTTCGACGATGATGCCGACAAACACACCGGAACCGACTTCGTGTGGGAGTTGCTGCTGGTGTGCGGCGATCGGGCTGCCGCCGACACTTGGTCCTGGTCGGTCCGAGCTGCCCCTGCGGACGATATGCCCCTGCGTTGATTTTGCGCTGAGGTGCCGTGATCGGCAGCCATACTGAGCTTACGCGTTTCACCCGCAACCGATCGTCAGGAGTGGTCATGGCTGAGAAGAACGACTGGAATTCGCAAATCATCGATGAGTTCAGGGCCAACGAGGGCCGGGTCGGCGGTGGGTTCGCGGGGGCGCCGATGGTGCTCGTGCACCATGTCGGCCGCAAATCGGGCAAGCAGTCCGTCACACCGATGATGTATCTGCCCGACGACACTGATCCCGACACCGTGTACGTGTTCGCGTCCAAGGCGGGCGCCCCGACCAATCCCGCCTGGTACTTCAACCTGACCACCGCGGGCCGCGGCCACGTCGAGATCGGCACCGAGGAGTTCGACGTCACCGTCACCGAGATCACCGGCACCGACCGTGACCGCATCTATGCCGAACAGGCCCGCCGCTATCCGGGATTCGCCGAGTACGCCGAAAAGACCGCCGGAATCCGCGTCATTCCGGTCCTCGCGTTTCATCGGGTCCGGTAGCGTTCGGCCCGCGTGCGGCAAGGTGGATCGCCCCCACGCGGATCGCCTCCGAATCCCAGGTCAGGGCCTACGGCGCTGGTAGTCATTCGCCATAGGTGGAACATGGTGGACGCGGTGACTATGGCGTTGTCCGGCCCGCGCCGCCGAGTTTGTCGTGGAAGAAGGCGAGAACCTGGTCCAGGGTGTCGCGGGTGGGTTGGCCGGGTTCGTCGATCAGGTGGTCGGTGAGCACTGAGTGCGGCATTCCCTGACCGTCGGGGTTGGCCGACGAATCGGGGAGTTCCACACCGATGAAGCCGTCGCCGAGTTGCTCGCGAAGGAAACGGAATCTGTCGGGCGGCGACAACTTGTCCCCGTCGAAACGCGCCCCGAGTATCTGAAGTCCGGCGGCGCATCGTGCCTTGACCACAGTGAGGTCGGCGGCGCTGATATCGATGTTGTTCCGACGGCCCGGTGTGATGGCCAGCGGTAGCGACGGCTGGGACAGGACGGGCGCGAGCATCCGGTCGTCGACGGCCATCGCGAGCGCGAACCCGCCGGTCACGCACATCCCGACCGCACCCACGCCGGGACCTCCGCAGTCGTCGTGGGCCTTGGCGGACAGGGCCCGCAGCCAGCGCACCACCGGCGACGACTTACCGGTCGCGAAGATGGTGAACTCGCGTGACACGCAGACCTCTGCGAGGGACCGCAGCAACACTGACGGCCCGTGAGTGGTGCTGCCGGCGCCGTCGATGCCGAACAGTGACGGCAGATAGACGGTGTACCCGGCGCCTACGACCCGGCGTGCGAAGTCGACCACTGCGGGAGTGATGCCCGGAATCTCCGCGATCACCACCACCGCAGGACCCGACCCCAGCCGGTAGTAGCGATGGATCATGTCGTCGTGGCAGAACGTGTCGGTGGCGAAGTCCGCGAGCGGGTCTGTCATCAGCACAGTGTGCCGCAGATGTGCCTGGATCGCCGCGCGTCGCAGGTCTCGCATTGTCCGCCGATTCTGTGTTGTACATCACATCAGGGCGTACCATGAGAAGCCTCATCGGATAGGAGTCGGCCATGCCCGCACAATCGCGTTCCGCAGTAGTCCGGACCGCCCTGATCGCGGTCTGCGTCAGTGTCGCCGCTCTTCTGGGGACGGCCGGACCGGCGTCCGCGGACGTCCCGCCCGGCGCCTATACCTCCACCACCTGGTCCGGTGGAACGATCCTGTTGCAACGCGACGGCTACGTGCAGGGACGCGACCTGGTCCTCATCGGTCGCTATCGGATCCACCCCCGCAGCGGCGGCTACTACGTGGACTTCTTCCCAGGGCACCGGGTGATCATGAACAGCGATGGCCACGGCGGCTATCGAGGCCCGGCGCTGCTCGGCGGTGTACGGGTCGGCACCTTCACGCTGACGCCTCGCGGTTGACCAGTCTGCCTGATCCGTCCGGGGTCGGCACGGCCGCGGGCCGATCGCCGTGCCAGGGTGCGCGGTCGGAATAGTGCAGCGCGGGCGGGAGACTACCGCCGAGGTGTGTCTGATTCAGTGATGTGTGACACACCCTAGGTGGGACATTCGACCCGTGTTGGGTGAGGACCGCAGTCGTAGCGTGGGATTACCACTGGTCAACGACGATCAAGGAGCGGTCATGACATATGTCAGCATCACGGCACTGGCTTTCCCCAAAGGAATCGAAGCTGAGATCGAAAAGCGCTTCGCCGAGCGCAAGAAGGCGGTCGACGCGGCCCCGGGCTTCGAAAGTTTCGAACTGCTACGCCCGGTTGAGGGGGCGGACCGATACCTTGTCGTGACCCGGTGGGATTCACGGGAAAACTATGAAAAGTGGGATGCCACACGCAATCCCGACGCCCACGCCGAGGATTCCAAGCGCGGTATGAGCGTCGAGGTGTCGGGTTTCGAACTCGTCCAGCACGACGAGTAGCACCGTCCGGTGATCGGCCGGTCGAGATGGATCTGTCACGCCAGTGCTCGATGGAGTGGCTTTCAGGTGGCGGTTACGGTGCGGTCAGAACGCCGTAGCCGGGGACGGTCGCCGGGATCGTGCCCGGTACCACCAGGGCGAGCACGACCTGTCCGGGCCCGGTGACAGCCTTCTTGGACAGGCCCGGACACGTTGATTGCTGGACGCGTAGACGATGACGTCAAGTGACATACCCGATCAGGGCTTCATCTGACTTCAGTTGCATGAAGTGAGGCCGATGGCTAACTTTAGATAAATAAAGTTAGGCGGAGGTGGACCGATGCGATTCGAGGAGCGACTGGCCGACCGGTCGTCATGGAGTACGGCCGGGCGCTGCCCGATCGAGCAGACGATGAAGGTGGTCGGCTCACGTAACGCGATGCTGATCATGCGGGAGGCGTTCTACGGGACGAGACGTTTCGAGGACTTCATGGATCGGGTCGTCATGTCGTCGGCGACCGCGGCCTCGAATCTGAAAGCGCTGACCGGTGCGGGACTGCTCGAGCGGCGCCCCTATCGAGAAGAAGGGGAGAGGTCCCGCCAGGAGTACATCCTCACCGACGCGGGCAACGACCTCATGCCTGTGATCATCGGTCTGTTCGAGTGGGGGATCAAGCATGGTCGGATTCGTACCCGAATCGAAACCGTCCACGCGGGATGCGGGGAGCCGGCCGGGGTGCAGGTGCGTTGCCGTGCCGGGCACCCGCTGTCGTCCGAAGACCTCGAACTGCGGTTGCGCTCCACCTATCCGGAGGAACCCCGATGAGCACGACCGGGGCCGCTTCTCTGGCCGAGGTTTCCGCCGTGTCCCGGACTGCTCCGGGACACTACCGTGCCGACATCGATACGGCGATTCTGCTCCTTGCCGCCGTCTTCACCGACTGTCCGACCCCGACTATCGTGGCGCCCGGCGCCGGACCGGAGAACTGAACAATGACCTCACTCAACGGCGCCGTCGTCCTCGTCACCGGTGCGAACGGGGGAATCGGAACGCATGTCGTCCACGAGGCACTGGCCCGTGGTGCCGCGAAAGTGTACGCCTCCGCACGTAGACCACAGGAGTGGGACGACAGCCGTATCGTCCCGCTGCCGCTCGATGTCACCTCCGCCGCGTCAATCCGCACTGCGGCGGAGGTGGCCACGGACGTATCGGTGCTGGTCAACAACGCAGGCATTGCGCCGTCGACCACCAGCCTCGTCGACATCGACGATGATGAGCTTCGTGCGGTCATGGAGACGAACTTCTTCGGTCCGCTGGGGGTGGCCCGCGCGTTCGTGCCGGCACTATCCGCCCGGGCCGAGGCCGCTCTCATCAACATTCATTCGCTACTGTCCTGGTACGCGAGCATGGGCGTGTACAGCGTATCGAAGGCCGCGCTGTAGTCGGCGACGAATGCGCTGCGGCTCGAACTCGCTCCGTCGGGTGTGCACGTCGTCGGGGTCCACGTTGGCTATGTCGATACGGCCATGGCAGTCCACGCCACGGCATCGAAGGTCGATCCGGCTGATCTGGTCCGGCACATCTTCGACGCCACCGAGGCAGGACAGTTCGAGGTTCTCGGTGACGAACTGACCGTTCAGGTCAAAGCGGGCCTGAGCCAGCCGGTGGAGGCGCTCTACCCGCAACTACTGAACCCGGTCACCCACCAAGAAAGGTAAGGCACAATGTCTGCCCCTGATCTCTCAATTGACGCCGCCAGCGATTTCCTCAAGGCGGCCGGACTTCACATCGACGAAGCCACACCCGACCGGGTGACCGGCCACATCGACCTCGGACCCCAGCACCACACGCCTTGGGGAGTCGTCCACGGAGGCGTGTATCTCACCGCGGTCGAGTCGGCTGCCAGTATCGGCGCCAGCCTGGCCGTCGCGGACAGGGGGCTGATCGCCGTCGGTGTGCACAACGGAACCGACTTTCTCCGTGGCGCCTACGACGGCCGCGCCGATGTCGTCGCCGTCCCGCTATACCAGGGCAACACCCAGCAATTGTGGGAAGTGACAATCACCCGGGCAAGCGATGGCAAGGCGCTCTCGCAGGGAAAGCTCCGGCTCCAGAATGTTGCGCCTCGGGCAAAGGTATGAGTGGAGGTCGGCCGGGCCGACGATCCTGATGTAGGAGGCGCGGTGCATTGGGTGTGATGCAAATGCCACTGGTACCCAGCGTATTCGATTCCCGCACAATCCTCGGGTGTCGGCGGATATGAGAAACTGCCCATATACGGTCACGAAAGTGTCCGCTGACGCTCTATACGTACAACCTTGCCAACTTCGCCGGAATCCCGCGACTGGAACTACGCTCAGTCACACACCCGCATCAGTAGTAGGGCAATGCTGAAAGGTGTTGGAGGGTATGGCAGCATACAGCACTGTTACCGGTAACCCCGAATAGTCGATTCCTGCATAATCCTCGCGGGGGCTGTGCACCGCCGGCTGGTCCACAACGTTACACGTAACGTGTGGGCATGGTGGTGAAGGACAGGGTCGGAGAGTGCCGGCGCCGGATGCGTGAGCGCGGTTTGCGACCGTTGCAGGTCTGGGTTCCTGACGTACGAACGCCAGAGTTTGCCGCGCAAGCCCACAATCAGTCAGTTGTCGTGGCGGAGGCCGACGGGGATGAGCAGGATTTCGTCGAGGCTGTCGCCGCGCCTTGGGACGACGAGGCTGCATCGTGCTGGCAACGCAGTTAGTATGACTGCATGGGTGTGGTAATTACAGTTCGCGATGTACCGGACGCGGTGCGCGATGAGCTCGCAGGGCGGGCCGCGCGAGCGGGCAAATCGTTGCAGGAGTACTTGCGCGGCCTGCTGACGGAGTCTGCGTCACGTCCTCAGGTCGATGACGTGATTGCACGGGCGCGGGCGCGAGTCGGCGCAACCGGAGTTCGGGTCGATGCCGCTGCGATCCTTGATGCACGAGATGCCGACCGACGGTGACGGTGGACGCCGTCTGTGACGCCTCGGCCCTCGTGGCCCTGTTGCTCGACGACGGTCCGGACGGTCGCTGGGCGGTCGGGCAACTGTCCGGCACTCGCTTACTCGCACCGCAACTGGTGATGTTTGAAGTAAGCAATATCATTCGCAGACAAGAACTGGCCGGAGTCGTCAGTGCCGACCAGGCGGTGCAGGCCCATAGTGATCTACTCGACTTGTCGATCGAGCAGTGGCCGTACGAGCTTCTCGGTGCGCGGGTGTGGGAACTCCGCAGCAATCTATCTGGATACGACGCCAGTTACGTCGCGGTCGCCGAATTGGCAGATGCACCGCTCATCACGCTTGACCGTCGCATAGGTAGGGCACCGGGTCTACGGTGTGAGGTGAAGGTTCCATGAGCGTGTCGTCACACGTGAATGATGTTGCGTGGCAGGAAATATGCAGCGGCTTACTGAACACCCTGCGTATTGACTTCGTGCGTATAGCTGCCAGATCGGAGCGCGCCAGGGACTCTTCGGGCGTCTATTTGGATGATCGTTTATGAAGTAGTTCAGCGGCGAGCTTGTGTGCGCGGGTGGTGATGTCGTCGCGGACGAGGCGCATTCGGTCGATACCGTCGATGTCGCGTTCGGAGGGCTCGTCAGTGTCCCAGTTGATGACGGTGACGCCGGGGACATTGACGACGGCTTCCCGACCCAAGGTGATGACCTTGTCGACGCGGGCGAGCAAGATAGGGTCGATTCCGACCGGGCTATGGCCGGTGATGTCGACGCCGACTTCCGCGAGTGCCTGTGCGGAGAGGGGGTTGACGGAGGTGCCGGGGCGCGTGCCAGCGGAGTGAACCTCGATCGCGTCGCCTGCGGCCTGGCGCAGGAGTCCTTCGGCCATTACGGATTTGCCGCCGTTTTTGACGCAGACGAACAACACGGACGGTGTCATGGCAGGTTCCTTTCGGTGGGTCGAGAAGCGTTGGGGGTCAAGCGGTCTCGGAGGGCGAGGGAGACGTAGACCAATGCGACTAGGACGGGGACTTCGATGAGTGGCCCGACGACGCCGGCCAAGGCTTGGCCGGAGGTGGCGCCGTAGGTGCCGATCGCGACGGCGATCGCCAGCTCGAAGTTGTTGCCTGCTGCGGTGAACGCGAGGGTGGTGGTGCGCTCGTAGCCCAGGTGCAGGATCATGCCGAGGAGGTATCCGCCGCCCCACATGATCGCGAAGTACGCCAGCAGTGGCAGCGCGATGCGGGCGACGCCACCGGGGCGGGAGGTGATCTGGTCGCCCTGCAGGCTGAACAGCAGCACGATCGTGAACAGCAGCCCGTAGAGGGCCCACGGTCCGACCCGAGGAAGGAAAGTCTCCTCGTACCAGCCGCGGCCGCGTCGGCGTTCCCCGATTCGGCGGCTCAGGTATCCGAGGAGCAGAGGGATGCCGAGAAATATCAACACCGATTTCGCGATCTGCCACGGCGAGGCGTCGATAGTGGTCTGCTCCAAACCCAGCCAGCCGGGCAGTACCGACAGGTAGAACCAGCCCAGCACAGCGAACATCACGACCTGGAACACAGAGTTGATCGCCACCAGCACTGCGGCGGCCTCCCGGTCGCCGCAGGCGAGGTCGTTCCAGATGATTACCATCGCGATGCAGCGCGCCAGGCCGACGATGATCAGACCGGTGCGGTATTCGGGCAGGTCCGGCAACATCAGCCACGCCAGGGCGAACATGAGCGCCGGGCCGACGACCCAGTTCAGGACGAGTGATCCGATCAGCAGGCGTCGATCGCTGGTGACGGTGTCGAGGCGGTCGTAGCGTACCTTCGCCAGCACCGGGTACATCATGATCAGCAACCCGAGTGCGATCGGTAGCGAGATCCCGTCGACCTGGATCTTGTCGATAGCGGTGTTCAGGCCCGGAACAAGGCGGCCGAGAAGCAGCCCGGCAACCATCGACAACCCGATCCACACCGGAAGGAACCGATCGAGCGTCGACAACTTTCCGGCAACGCTGCGGCTGGACGTCTGGACGCTCACGCCGTGGCCTGCGCAGTCAGAGGCGCCACGATGGCGGCGACTGCGTCGAGGGCGGCCGGAACCACCCGGTAGTGCACCCACGATCCTCGGCGCTCGGACTCGAGGAGCCCGGCGGTTCGCAGGACTTTCAAGTGATGCGAGACCGTCGGCTGAGAGACATCGACCGCTGGCGAGATGTCGCACACGCACGCCTGGCCGCCGTCGTGACTGGCGATCAGACTGAATAGCTGCAACCGCACCGGATCGGCGAGTGCCTTGAACACCGCGGCCGCGTGTACCGACTGATCAGGTGTCAACGGCTCACGCACTAGCGGCGAGCACCGTACTGGTGAGGCCTCAATCTCCAGTGACTTAGACATGTATCAATATTGACGTATATCGATATCGTCCGCAACACGAAGGGCGCCACCCAGCTGGGCGGCGCCCCCCGATCGGGATCAACCCGGTGTCAACAGCATGAGGAGGCCGGTGTGCAGCACGCCGACGAGCCTTGCGAAGCTTGCGTCAGGCCCAGGTCGGAGCTTTCCGCGGTGAAGGCGGGGGCTTCGCCGAAGGTGTTCGAGTCGGCCAGGACGGTGTAGACCTCCCAGCGTTCGCCGTCGGGGGCGCCGACCCACACCTTATCCTGGGTGGCGAAGCAGCAGGTGGTGTTGATCTGCTCCTCGGTGAACAGTCCTTCGCTGGCGAGGCGGGCGATCTCGCCGTGCACGGTCTCGCTGGAGTCGACTTCAACGCCGAGGTGGTTGATGGTGCCGCCCTCGCCGCGATTCTCCAGCAGGACCAGCTTCAGTGCGGGTTCGGCGATCGCGAAGTTCGCGTACCCGGGCTTGACCTTCGCGGGGACGGTGTTGAACAGCTTGCTGTAGAACGCGATCGACGCTTGCAGATCGTCAACATTGAGAGCGAGTTGGACGCGAGACATGAGAACCTCCAAGGCTTTGATGAATGTCGAAGTTTCCGACCATCCCGTTGTATCCCACCCCTTTGATATATGTCAAAGGGGTGGTAGGTTGGGCCCTATGCCCAAGGCACTGCCAGTAATCGATGTCAGCGCTCCGATCTGCTGCGCCCCGTTGGCGGCTGGGCCGATGTCGACTGACACTGCCGTGGAACTCGCGCTGCGGCTCAAGGCTCTCGCCGACCCGATCCGCATCCAGATGATGTCGTTACTCATGGCCGATCCGACCCATGAGATGACCGCCACCGATCTCGCCTCTGCTGTCAGCGTTTCCGGCGGCACCGCGACGCATCACCTCAACCAACTTCGCAGCGCCGGACTGGTCGCGTCACAACGGCGTGGTGTAAACAATCTTTACCGCGCCGAACCTGCCAACCTCGAAGCGCTCCGCGGGGTTCTCGACACCTGCTGCTAGATAGTCGCCTCACGGGCCATTGTCATCGGATCCGGCGACCGGTGTACCGTGCCCAGGTTTTGGCCGAGCGTTCGGCATGGTGGAACGCGACCTGGTGGCTGTAACCCAGGGCGTCGGCGACCACTGGTGGCGGGCATTCGACGACGAGGTCGTCAAGAGCTCTGTTGCGTGCGCCGAGATTGCTGAGTCCGATCCGGCGTAGGCGATGCATGATCGTGTCGGGGTGCAGATGGTCGCCCGTGTGAGTTCCTGGGAACAGCCAGGGGTTGTCATTGTTGCTGGTGCGGAGGTTCGTTCTGCTGTGGACGAGTTCGCGTATCAGCGTGGCGAATGGCTCGGGAACGTCGACGGGGTGTTTGCCGAAGGTGATGGCCATCGGATCTTCGTCGACTATGTCGGTCATTCGGGTTCGCACGATGCTTTTGAGTGGCTGAGCGTAGAGCAGGATCAGGACGCCGGCGACTCGATAGGGAAGTGTCTCACTGCCGCCGGTGACCAATTCCCCGATCCACGCGATGCGCTGTTCCTGGGTGAGCGCGGGACACGTCTGTGCGTATCGGTGGTCAAGGGTGACCGTGGTGAGCCTGTCGCGCTTGCTGACTACCAGGAACGTCCGGATGGCGTGCCGAGTCGTTGGTCCGGCAGCGATCCATTGGTCGACGTCGTTTTGCGTGCAGGTCTGGATGGTGCGGCCGTGGGTCTCATGGAGCCAGCACAGGAACTTCACCGTTTCGGTGATCTCCTGTTTCGCTGATCGCACCGCTGGCTGAGTCTCGTGTCCTGCATCGGCTATCTCACGGATACGTCGTAGGTGGTGCCACGTCGCGAAATGCCGTGATGCTTGGGCGACGTCGACCGGTAGCCCGTCGATCTTGTCCTCGATCCATTGCTCGAACCGGGGGAGCCACGGGTCCCGCGGCGGGAGGAGCCCGTGGTGTTGCATGAGCGCCCGCAGGTGCTCGGTGGCCTTGCCTGGACGCTCGTCGAGACCTTCGTGCGTTGCAGGGATCGACCCGTCGCCAAGGCCCACAAGGAGAGCCTGTACTCGTGGTGAGCGTTTCCAGACGAGCGTCGATTCCGGGCGTTTCGCTGAGCAGAGGGCATTGACGAGGCCGATCAGTGTCGGATCTGTGGGTTTGCCGCCGAGGAGTTCGTAGAGGTCATCGCGGACCGCGCAACGGGCACAGATATTGCGGCGGTGGTGGCCGTTCTCTTCTCCGCACCGCTGGCAGTGAAAGTCGTCAGTGATTCCCGCGCACGGCGCGCACAACGGGACTCCTGATGATGTCGTGGGGCCGGGGAGCAGCCGTTCGACGCCGCAAGAGGGGCACACTCCGTGGATGTGGATTGCGGTGAACCAGCAGGTGAAACACACGCGCCCTTCAGGCCAGTGCTTGGATGCGGGTGGTGGACCGTCCACATCGGTCACAGACCCACCATCCATCAGCCAGGCGCGGTCGGCCGCGGGTCGGTGTGTGCGGTTTCAATCCGTCCGGTCGCATCGCATTCACCTCATGCTGACGCTATTCATCGAGGATGTTGGCGCGCCGCGGGCGCGTCGTGCGGTCGAGTGGCACGACGTTCGGGCCGCTCCCGTCCACGGCGGTGATCCGTGGCATCCCGCCCGCGTTCTCGTCGTATTCTCGCTGGTCCAGCGGGTGTAGCGTTGACACTGAGGTGCCGGTGGGTGAGTCGCACCGATGATTCATCTGGTGCAATACGCAGAGCTTTAGTTTACATAATGTATATTATCGGCTCGATAGCGCATGGTCACAGCGCGCGGGCGCGAAGCGTGTCACCGGAATGGGCCGGCTGCACGCGGCGAGCTGTACGCACGGCCACGCGGTCCGAGGCATGGTTGTCTGACAGCGCTTGTCCGGTGGCGGTCGTCGGGGTCGGCGGCTTGGCCGATTGGTCGCGAGGCCGGATCGGTGTCTCTGTTGTGTGCGCTGACCGGACGGACTGCGATGTCGGGATGCTGCGGCGGTCGGGACGCCGGTGTGGGGTTCGGGCACAACCCGATGGATGGCACCTTGAGGCGCCTGCGGCAGCCGGACACAAGGCGTCGATCCCCGGCCACTGGTGGTCGGCACCGAAATCCGCCGAGGCTCGGCGGCGGCGGAGAACTGTCACTGTGACGTTTATCGGTGGGGTGGCCGCGGACGGCAGGGTGGATGGGAACTCATACCACACCCTAAAGTATGGATAATCTGAAATATCCATGAAAAGGGGAACGGCGCCGAAGTTACCGTCTGGACGCGGCGCCGTTCCCTGAGTCTGCTGCCGGCCGCTACAGCCCGGACGGCACGACCTTGTCGTTGACGGTCACCTCGACCTCGCCGGTCTTGGTATTGAACGTGACCTTGCCGTGCTCGAAGGTCGACATCTTCAGATTTCCCTCGGTCTTTTCGTCGCTGGTCGCGGTACCCAACGGTCCGGCCGATCCATTGGTTCCGGTGACCTCGGGTGTGCCGTCGGCGGCTCGCGGAACATTCCAGGCGTCACGGATCTTGCCCCACGTGATGAACGCGGGTGTCCCGGGATTCCCGTTCTTGGCGGTGATCGCGCCGCCGCTGAACTGTTGATACACGACGCCGCTGTCACGGGTGCCCGCGTTGCGGGAACCGTCGAGCGGCCTGCCGAGAGCGCGCTTCTCTGCGGCCGTCGCGGCCAGGTACCGGACCGCGATCGGACCGGTCAATGTCACGTCACTGCCCTGCTCCCCCGTGATCGTCACCGTGTCGGAGGTCGCATCGGACAATTGTTCGCTCGATGTCCGCGCCGACGAGGTCTGATCGGCGGAACCACCCCCCGTGGTTTCAGAGACCGCCACCGATGTGGCGGAGGCAGACGTGTCGTCGCCGTCGTCGCCGCAGGCGGCCGCGATCAGGATGACTGCGGCCAGGCAGGCAACGGCCGCCATGCGGCGATGAGCGAGCTTGGTCATAAGGGTCCTCTCGGCTGTGGGCGTCGTGACGTTATCGTTGGTCGGCGGTCACCGAACCGCCCCGACCGGACCGACTCTAACGGCTACAAGGGCCACGCGGCTATGGCGTGTCGCGCCGGCGGAATGCGGTGAATCCGACCACCAGTAGCACCGCCGCGACGACGCCGACCCACATCAGTCCCGACCATTGCCGTTCTGCCGCCGACATGTCGGGAACGTGATGGAACGGGCTGATCCCCAGTGCCCAATCGGGCAATGTGAAGCTCGGACCGAGGAGGGTCAGCCCGAACGAGGCGATCACGCCCGCCCACGAGGCGATCTGAACCTGTGGCCGGGCACCGATCACCGCCACCGCGACGGCGATCACCGCCCACATCGCGGGAACGGTGGCGGCGGCCTGCAGGAGTGCATCAGTGAAGTCGATGGGTATCTGGGCCGAATCGGCGAAGATTCCGACCACCGTCCCGGCGATCATCAATGACACCGCCGGTGACACGACGGCGAGAAGAACGCCCGCGGCCAGGTACCGGTGGCGCGTGACTGCGGTGGCGAGCACGGGTTCGGCACGGTCGGTGAGTTCTTCGGTGCGTATACGGTTGATGATCTGTACCCCCGACACCGACGCGATGATGCCCGCGAGCGACATCAGGGTGGTGACGAACGCGCCGATCAGGTCCGCCGGGGATGCGGCTCCCGCGGCGAAGATGTCGGCCATCGCCGGATTGTCGGTGAGCATGTCGTCGGCGGAGCGGGTGAAGTATCCGAGGATGACACCGAGACCGATGAACGCGCACGCCCACGAGATGATCGCCGCCCGGTTCAGGCGCAACGCCAAACCGAATGGCGTGCCGATGGTGCCCCGTGCCGGGCCCGCCCCCGGGGCGATGAATCCCTGACCGAAGTCGCGGGCGGCCTGCAGGCGGAAGGCGGCGACGGTGACGAGGCAGGCGAACAGCACGCCCAACAGCAAAGGCCACCAATGATTTCCGCTGGCCGGTCGGGTTTCGGAGATCCAGCCCAGCGGATTGATCCAGGTGGTCCAGCCCGGTGCGTCGACGGAGTACAGAAAGCCTCTCAGCACGAAGAACGCGCCGAGCACCGACACGGCGACGGTGTTCGCGGTCCGGGCCTCGGAGCTGATCTGCGCCGACAGCGCGGCCACCGAGGCGAACATCAGGCCGGTGACGGTGAAGCCCGCCGACAGCACGAGCGTGTCCGCCCAGCCCCCTCCGCAGGCCAGGGTGAGCGCTGCCGACATCACTCCGACGGCCACCGACCCGACCGCCGCGAGGGCGACGGCGCTGAGCAGCCGGGCCTGCCTGCCGAGAACGCCGGAGGCCAGGAGTTCGGCCTGACCGGAATCCTCCTGTCCCCTGCTCGCCTTGGTAACGGTGAAGATCATCCCGAGCGCGGTGACGAAACCGCCGAGTGCGAGGCTTCGCCAGGCATTGAACCCGTCGACCGACGACAGGTCGTGGGCGGGACCGAAGATCAGGCCGAGGGCGGGGTTGCCGCCGACCGTCGTCGCGAAGGTCTTGCGATCGACGGCGTCGGGAAACAGCCACGGATACACGATCACCGACGACACCGTCAGCACGGTCACTATCGCGATCCACGGTGCCAACGATCTTGCCTCGTGTTTGAGCGAGGCGCGCAGCAGGGTCGGGGTCCCGGTGAGTGCGATGAGCGTCGGCATCAGGATCGACCGGCCGTCTCGTCGTCCGAATACAGTTCGAGGAACAGGCTTTCCAGCGATGGAGGCTCCATGGTCAACGACCGCAATCCGACCGCGGACAGTGACCGCATGGCCTCGGTGAGCTGCTCTGGGTCGACGGTGGCGGTCAGCCGGGCGCCGTCGAGGGTGACATCGTGCAAGGAACGCAGGTCGGTGTCGCGCGGGACGGTGGTGAGCTCGGCGCGCACGGTGGTTCTGGTGTGACTGCGCAGTTCGGCCAGGCTGCCGGTCCGAACGATCGTGCCGTTGCGGATGATGCTCAGCCGGTCGGTCAGCGCTTCCACCTCCGACATGATGTGGCTGCTCAGCAGGACGCTGGTGCCACGTTCGGCGGCTTCGGCGACGACCTGCTGGAAGACGTTCTCCATCAAAGGATCAAGACCCGAGGTGGGTTCGTCGAGGATCAGGAGTTCGACATCGGAGGCGAGAGCGGCGACGATGGCGACCTTCTGCCGGTTTCCCTTGGAGTACTGTCGCCCGCGTTTGGTGGGATCGAGCTCGAACCGGTCGATCAGATCGGCCCGGCGCTGTTCGTTGAGTCCACCGCGCAGTGATCCGAGCAGGTCGATGGCCTCCCCGCCCGACATCGACGGCCACAGCGACACGTCGCCGGGTACGTACGCCAGCCGGCGATGCAGGTCGACCACGTCGCGCCACGGGTCGCCGCCGAGGAGTCGGACGGTTCCCGAGTCCGGCCGCAGGAGTCCGAGCAGCACCCGGATCGTGGTGGACTTTCCCGCGCCGTTCGGTCCGAGGAATCCGTGCACCTGCCCGCGTTCGGCGGTGAGGTTCAGGTCGGTGAGTGCCCGGAAAGTGCCGAATGACTTGTTGAGACCGACGATGTCGATGGCGAGGTCGCCGCGGCCGGCTTGTTCCTGCGAGGTGGTCACCCGGCCACTATTCCACGATCGAGGAATAAATTCGCCGCCACCATCGCCGACCGCAGCATGATTCCGCGCAGGCTGGTGGCCGCGTTCGACGGCGACCGCGATCGGCTCGGCGAACGCATCGCGACCACCTACCTGGAGCTGTGGGACGACCCCGAGACCGGCCGGATATTGCAGTCGATGGTCCGGACCGCGATGACGTCCGAACGCTCGGCGTCGTTGCTGCGTGAGGTGTTGGCCGGACGAATTCTCGCCAACCTTCCCGACGATGTGCGCGTAGGCGACGAGGTGTCCTTGCGGGTGTTGTTGTGCGGGACGCACCTGCTCGGGATCGCCATCGCCCGCAATATCGTCGGAATCGAACCGGTCGCCGGGATGGACAGGGAACACATCGTCGAACTGGTGGCGCCCACCATTCAGCGGTATCTGACCGGGCTTGCGCCCCGGTAGCGACCCGACGCGCCGTCGGGGCAACCCACGTGCAACTGTGAACCCGTAGGGTGTGCGTCACATCACAATGTCTTCACGGCGAATGGCTTCAAGGAGGATCCACCATGGGACAGACGACGTTGCGTGACTTGATGGCGTTGCCGACATCACCGGCACCGCTGAGTGATTCGGCACTGATCATGATCGACTGCCAGAACACCTACACGCGGGGTGTGATGGAACTCGAAGGCGTTCAGGATGCGCTCGAGGTGGGCGCCGAACTCCTGGACCGGGCCCGCGGCCTCGGCGTACCCGTGCTGCACATCATGCACGACGCGGGCGAGGGCAGCCCGTACGACGTGAACGCCGAGATCGGGCAGATCGCGGGCAAAGTGGCGCCACGCGACGGCGAGTCGGTGATCGTCAAGAACTACCCCAACTCCTTCGTCGGCACCGATCTCGACGAGCAGTTGAAGGCGCTCGGAAAGACCAACCTGGTTGTCGCCGGCTTCATGACGCACATGTGCGTCAACTCCACGACGCGTGGTGCCTTCAACCTCGGCTACTCCCCCACGGTGGTCGCCTCGGCGACCGCGACCCGCAGCCTGCCCGGTGCCGGTGGTGTGGCGGCGGCCGCGTTGCAGGCGGCGAGCCTGGCCGCTATCGGTGACCTGTTCGGCCTCGTCGTCGCTGACGTCGCCGCGATCCCCGAGTAGCGGACGGTCCGTACCTGGCCGACCACCGTGACGTGTGGCGCATCGGCCGGGTGCCGTCCGCGCACGAACTCGCCGAATGAGTCAATGAGACTCAGTCGGCGAGGCGGTGGCGGTTCGCGATGTACGCGGTCGCCGAATCGGCCGCTTGTGCGGCGGCGTCGTGCAGATCGGCGCCCGATGCGATCCGTGCCGCCAGGATTCCGGCGAAATGGTCTCCGGCACCGGTGGTTTCGACGCCTTCGGCGGCCGGGGTCACAGCGATCGCTGAGCGTCGTCCGGGAGTGGCGACGATGCAGCCGCGGGCGCCGAGGGTGATCACCGCCGATGTCGTGCGCCGGAGCAGTGCCTCGGCGAGGTCGGTGTCGGAGTCGGCGTATGCGCGGGCCTCGTGTTCGTTGACCACCAGCGGGTCGGCCGCGGTCAGTATGCGTTCGGGCAGGGGTGCGACCGGGCTGGGGTTGAGGATGAACCGTGTGCACCGGTCCGTGCACCAGGTGGCTACCGATTCGGTGACGGCCGGGGGGCATTCGAGTTGGGTGAGTACCACCCTGGGGTCGAGTGCGTCGAGTGCCGAGCGCACCGCATCGGGCGAGAGCAACGAGTTCGCTCCCGGCACGACCACGATCCGATTGTCGCCGGAGGTATCGACCTCGATGAACGCGCGTCCGCTGGTGTCGCCCTTGACGCCGACGTGCGTGACATCGACCCCCGCGGCGCGGGCGTTGGCGAGCATCGCCGCACCGGCGTCGTCATCGCCGACCGTTCCGATGAGAGCCACCCCGGACGCGCCGGCCGCGGCGGCGATCGCCTGGTTGGCGCCCTTGCCGCCGCATCGTTCGCGTACCGAGGTACCCAGGACCGTCTCCCCCACCCCCGGCCGGACCGCGACGGTGACGACCGTGTCCATGTTGAGGGTGCCGACGACCGCGACCGGAGTTGACGTCATCTCGCGGACGCTACCACCGGACGATCCCGTCATGGTCCCCGTGCGGTCTCACCCACCCGCCCGTTCGGTGTACCCGCTATCGGCAACGCGGGCCACCCGGACCGGCCACGCCGTCAGCACACGCAACGAGTCGGGCAAGGTCGGCGTGAAGGTGACACTCGACGGCCGGTGACCAACCGGTCCTGCCCGCTACATCATCGTGCCGGTCCGCAGGTAACGCTGGTGGAATGAGAACGCCTCGTCGAGCAGGTGCGGTGTTTGTCCGGCGCCGGTCGCCGCCTGTGCACGCAGGAAGTAGTCGTCGAGTATCGGCCGGTAGTCCGGGTGCGCACACTTGTCGATGATGATCCGGGCGCGTTTGCGCGGCGACAGACTGCGCAGGTCCGCGAGCCCGTGTTCGGTGACGACGACCTGGACGTCGTGTTCGGTGTGGTCGACGTGCGGCACCATCGGGACGATCGCCGAGATGGTCCCCTTGCGGGTGGTCGACGGGCTCAGGAACATCGACACGTAGCCGTTGCGGGCGAAATCGCCGGAACCGCCGATCCCGTTCATGATCTTGGTGCCCATCACATGGGTGGAGTTCACGTTTCCGTATATGTCGGCCTCGAGCATGCCGTTCATCGCGATGATGCCGAGCCGGCGGACCACCTCGGGATGATTGCTGATCTCCTGCGGCCGCAGGATGATGCGGTCGTGGTAGAAGTCGATGTTGGCCTGCAGGTCCTCGAAGCCGGCGTCGCTCAAGGCGAGTGCCGTCGTCGAGGCATGGGTGACGATGCCCTCTTTGATGAGGTGCAGCATGCCGTCCTGGATCACCTCGGTGTAGCAGGTCAGTCCCCGGTAGCCGCCCTTATCGAGGCCGCCGAGCACCGCGTTGGCCACGTTGCCGATGCCGGCTTGCAGCGGCAGCAGACTGTCGGCGGGCAGCCGTCCGGCCCTCACCTCGTGGGCGAAGAAGTCCAGGACATGATCGGCGATGGCCTGGCTCACCGCGTCCGGTGCGGTGACCGGGCTGCCGGAGTCGGGTGCGTGGGTGCGCACGACGGCAACGACCTTGTCGGGATCGACCCGGAAGGTGGGCTGCCCGATGCGGTCGTCGACCTGTGTGATCTGGATAGGTTTGCGATTCGGCGGCAGCGCCGTGCCGTAGTAGATGTCGTGCATACCCTCGATGTGTGAGGGAATCCCGGAGTTGACCTCAAGGATGACCTTCTCGGCGACGTCGAGCCATGTCTTGTTGTTGCCGACCGACGCGGACGGGATCAGCTCCCCGGTCTCGGTGATCCCGGAGACCTCGACGATCGCGATGTCGACGTTGCCGTAGTAGCCGAGCCACACTTGCTGCGCCACATGGGACAGGTGGATGTCGACGTAGTCCATGCTGCCGGAGTTGATGCGGCTCCGGGCGGTGGGTTCGGACTGGTAAGGCATGCGCAGCGCGATTCCGTCGACCTCGGCCAGTAACCGTTCGGTCGAGGTCGACACCGAGGCACCTGTGAGCAGGTTGATCGCGAAGTCGGTACCGGCGGTGCGGGCCTGGCCGATGCGCGTGGCGAGGGCCGGGATCGTGTCCTTGGGTGTGCCCGCGCTGGCGAACCCGCTGATCGCGACCGTGTCGCCGGGGTGGATGAACTTGACTGCGTCTTCAGCGGAGACCACCCGCTGACGGAAGGCGGCGGACCGGATGCGGTCGGTGGATCCGGTCTGGGCTGTTGACGTGCTCACACTGAAGAAAATACGCCGTCGATGAATCGCCGCAATTCGGTTAGCCGGATAACGCACCTATCGGTATGTGATATGGGCGACCGGCCGGTTCGGGCCGATCCCCGTGGGTCTATCTCCGTGGGGTCGATCGCCTCTCAGCCGAACACCGCGACGGTTTGCGTGCCGATCAGGACGGGTGCTCCCCCGGCATCCCACATCGTCATCTGCTGGGCCGAGTAGCCGCTGTGGGCGACGACGCTGACCGAGCGCAGCAGGAACCAGCCGTTGGGGTCGACGGGTTTGTCGGCGCAGATGTTGACCGTCCACGACATGGTGCTGACCGGCGCCCAGTCGGCGAAGGCCGCCATCGCCGCGGGCGGCAGCGCATCGCCGAGCGCGATCACGGCGACATCCGGATCGACGCCGGTCGCATCGAGATGGCGGACCCAGCACAGCAACTCGGGATACTCGGCGCGGCTGATCGGCGCCGCCCCGCCGGCCACCCGGACTTCGAAGTTGGTGAAGAAGGCCGGGGTGAGGGCGTTGTCCCGCCGGGAGGCCGGGCACTCGTGCGGAGCGGCGACCTCCGGTGCGGCGAGCAC
This sequence comes from Gordonia pseudamarae, assembly GCF_025273675.1. Classification (NCBI taxonomy): domain Bacteria; kingdom Bacillati; phylum Actinomycetota; class Actinomycetes; order Mycobacteriales; family Gordoniaceae; genus Gordonia; species Gordonia pseudamarae. The sequence continues at coordinate 2,379,511 of NZ_CP045809.1, forward strand.
CGAATGGGCGACCGCGGATTCGCGTGTCCCGGAGAAGATCAGTGATGCGGTGGCGGCGACCTGGCCACCGCTGATGCCTTCGACGGCGAAACTGGTGGCCGAGCGTCCCCGGCGCAGGCTGTGCGGGTGCATCGAGATCGCTTCGGCAGCCGGGGCGGTGAAGGCGAACTGTGCCGAACGCAGGGGTGGCAGTTCGTCGTCGGCGGATGCCTGGGCGGCGGCCACCGCGAGCGCCGCGGTCAGTCCCCCGTAGGCGGTCCGGCCCTGGGTCCAGGTGTCGGGGATGGCGAAGTCCTCACCGACGGTGAAGCCGCCGATGGTGTCGTTCAGTGCGCCCATGTGTCGGCGTTCCTTTCGTGGTCGGGTCCGTGGTATATGACAGCTGTGGCATATAACAGTCGTTATAGTGCCGCACACGCTACGCTAAGACGGTCGTCATAGGCAAGAGGAAAGGGCGAACATGGCCACACCCACACCCCGTGATCGGCTGATCGCCGGTGCCGCAGGCCTGCTGGCCCGGCGTGGGCTGCGCGCCTCCAGTGTGCGTGAGCTGGCCAAGTACTCCGGGGCGCCGTTGGGTTCGACCTACCACTACTTCCCCGGCGGCAAATCCGAACTCGCGGTCGCGGCCGTCGAGCACGTCAACGCCGTCATCTCGCGTGCCCTTCGCCGGGAATTGGCCGCGACCGGCCCGGTCGACGGGCTGCGCGAGTTCCTGGCCCTGTGGCGACAGATTGTCGTCGACAGCGACTTTCGTGCCGGATGTCCGGTGCTGGCGGTGGCCGTCGAAGAGCCCGACGAGGACGACGACGCTCCGCTGCGGGCGGCTGCTCGTGCGTTCGATGACTGGACGGGCATCCTGGCCTCCTCGCTGCGCGAGCACGGCGCCGATGAGCTCACCGCGCGGCAGACCGCGACGCTGGTCGTCGCGACTATCGAGGGCACTGTCGCCATCTGCCGCGCCCAGCGGTCCACCACGGCACTCGACGATATCGACGCGGCGCTCGTCCCGGTTCTCCTGCGGGCGATCGGCGAGGCCGGCTGACCGGTCGGCATGTCGTAGGCGCCGACTACCCTCTGGCCATGACCACTCCAGGGCGTATGGCCTCGACCGAGCGCCGGGACACCGACCGTCCGGGATGGTTCGAGGATTTCATGCAATCGCGTACGCGGATGGGGCGTTCCCCGCATACGCTGCGCGCGCTGCGCCAGGACTTCGACGCGATCGCGACGTTGATCCTGGGCGGCTCCGGGGATCTGTCGGTACTCGAAATACGCCAAGTGACAAAGCGTTCGATCCAGCGGGCGTTCAGCGATTACGCCGACAGTCATCGGTCCAACAGCTACCTGCGTTGTTGGTCGACGTGGAATCAGTTGTGCGACTGGTTGATCGACAATGACCACCTGCACCGGATCAACCCGATGCGCACCGTCGAACGGCGCAGACCCGAACGACACCACCCCAAATCGCTCACCGCAGAGGAGGTCGGCAAGCTGATCGATGCGGCGTGGCAGCAGAACAATCCGCCGCGCAGCTGGCCCGAGCTCGAACACGCCGTTGTCGCCGTCGGGGTGCTCACCGGTGTCCGGGAGGCCGAACTGATCAGTTTGAACATCAACAGCATCCGGCACACCGAGCAGGGGCCGGTGCTGCATGTGCGGGGCAAGGGCAGCAAGGACCGGTCGATCCCGTTCGAGCCGGAACTACTCGGGATCATCGAGACGTATCTGCATTCGCGGACCCAGGTGTTCCGGCCGCGCTCGTCGGCGCGACGCGACACCTTTGACAGGTTCGCCCCCGACGACCCGCTGTTCGTGGGTGCCGACGGCGAACGCATCACCGTGGGCACCCTCCAATCGCGGGTCGGTCGACTGTTCACTCGCGCCGGCGTGCCGACCAAGCCGGGCGCGCTGCTGCATTCGCTGCGGCACACCTACGCCACCGTGCTCGCCGACACCGGCATCAACCCGTATCAGCTGCGCACCCTCCTCGGGCACGAATCCGCCGAGACCTCGCAGCGCTACATCGCGGCCGCCGGGCAGGAGAACCGGGGAGCGGCCGCCCGCAATCCGCTGTATGCCCAGCTGGGCCGATCGCAGTGACCCGCCGACACGGCCGGCGCCGATGACGGCCCTCAGATGTTCTCCTCCAGGCGCCACTGCTCGTAGGCGCGTGGATCGCCGATCGGTTCGACGTGGATCGTCGGGATCAGATCGTCGACGACCGCCTCGAGCCGTGCCTCGACCTGTTCGGCCAGATCGTGCGCCCGCTGCACGGTCCAGTCGCCGGGTACGAGCATGTGCATCTGCACAAACCGGACATGTCCCGATTCGCGGGTGCGGACGTCGTGAAAGGTCACCTCGGGTGTGCCGAACTCGTCCAGGACGGCGTCGATCGCGGCGCGTTGTTCGTCGGGGAGCGCCGAATCCATCAATCCGGCGGCGGCCCGGCCGACCAGTCCTCCGCCGACGAACAGGATGTTGACGGCCACGGCGATCGCCACGATCGGGTCGAGGATGTTCCAGCCGGTGATCGCTACCAGCGCGATCGCCACCAGGATTCCGGCGGTGGTCCACACGTCGGTTGCCAGGTGTTTGCCGTCGGCCTCCAGAGTGACCGATCGATGTCTGCGGCCGGCCCGGATCAGCGCCCAGGCGGCGGCGCCGTTGATCAGTGCGGCGACCACCGAGATCAGCAGACCGATGCCGGCCGATTCGATGTCCTTCGGGTTCATCAGGCGTTCGGCGGCGCTGACGATGATGACGACGGCGGCGATCGCGATGCAGGTGCCCTCGATGATCGCCGAGAAGTACTCGCTCTTCTGATGGCCGAAATTGTGGTTGGCGTCGGCCGGCCGGGCGGCTACCTTCAGCGCGATGAACGCCACCACCGCGGCGACGAGGTTGACCACCGATTCGGCCGCGTCCGAGAGCAGCCCAACCGAGCCGGTGACCAGCCAGGCGGTCATCTTCAATGCGATGGTGACCGCGGCGGCTGCGATGCTCAGCAGCGCCCAGCGGCTCAGATCCTGCGTCGTGTGGGCCATCGGTTCATCATCGCGCGCGGCCGGTGATCGCGTGCGCGAACCACGCCGGGCGATGGCTTCGGTGTGAGCTCAGCGCACCAGGGTCTGCCGGTGGTCCTGTGCCTTCAGGAGCTGATGGGCCTGTGGGTTGACCCGGACACGGAGACGGCGACGGTGGCCCGGAGAGCACTACGATCGTGTGGAGACTCGTTCACCCGCGCTTGTCGCCCGCATGTGGGCGGATCGGCCGCGCGGGTACCCGGCGCCACCGGCGTGGATCGGCCGAGCCACGCGATCGATCCCGTGTTCGCCTTCTGCGGGACCCGACGGAGAAAGGACCACAATCATGACCGCCACCGTATCCCCCGATCGTGTTCCGGCAGTGATCGCCGCCGTACACACCGGCCTGTTCATCGACGGCCGGTGGGGGCCCGCGACATCGGGCGCCACGTTCGGGGTGAGCGACCCGGCCACCGGAGATCTGCTGACCGACGTCGCCGACGGCGGCGTCGATGACGCGCGCCGTGCGCTCGAGTGTGCGGGTGCCCATCAGGCTGCGTGGGCGGCGACATCGCCGCGTATGCGCAGTGAGATCCTTTATCGCGCCTACGAATTGCTCGTGGAGCGGGCGGATGATGTCGCCGCGGTGATGACCGCGGAGATGGGCAAGCCGCTGGCCGAGGCGCGTGGTGAGGTGGCCTACGGCGCCGAATTCTTCCGCTGGTTCGCCGAGGAGGCGGTGCGGATCGGCGGCGACCACATCATCACCGGTGACGGCGCCGGCCGGATCGTTGTCTCCAAACAGCCGGTGGGTCCGTGCATTCTGGTGACGCCGTGGAACTTTCCGCTCGCCATGGGTACCCGCAAGATCGGTCCGGCGATCGCCGCGGGTTGCACCATGGTGTTCAAGCCTGCCGAGTTGACCCCGCTCACGGCGCTGATGCTGGCCGGGATTCTGGCCGAGGCGGGTCTGCCCGACGGTGTCCTGAACGTGGTGACCACCTCCGATCCCGGTGCGGTGGTGGGTGAATGGATGAGTTCGCCGATCGCCCGCAAGGTGAGTTTCACCGGCTCCACCGAGGTCGGCAAGACGCTGCTCGGTCAGGCTGCGGGAACGGTGATGCGCACGTCGATGGAACTGGGCGGGAATGCCCCGTTCATCGTGTGCGCCGACGCCGACATCGATCGCGCCGTCGATGGTCTCATAGTGGCCAAGATGCGCAACATGGGGCAGGCGTGTACCGCCGCGAACCGCATCTTCGTGCACCGGGCGGTGATCGAGGAGTTCACCGCCCGGCTCACCGCACGGATGGATGCCCTGGTGATGGGCCCGGGCAGCGCCACCGGAACACAGGTGGGGCCGCTCGTGGAGGCCAAGGCCGTGGACAAGGTGAGCGCGCTGGTCGAGGACGCACTCGACCGGGGTGCGCGTGTGGTGACCGGAGGTACGCGACCTCCCGGCCCGGGCAACTTCTATCCCCCGACGGTGCTCACCGATGTGCATCCGGAGTCGGCGCTGATGCAGACGGAGATCTTCGGGCCGGTCGCCGCGCTGATCCCGTTCGGAAGCGACGATCCCGGCGACCCCGACGGCGACGGGATCGACGAGGTACTGGCGGCGGCGAACGACACCCCGTGGGGATTGGTGGGCTACGTCTACACCCAGGACATCGATCGCGCCGATCGGTTCTCGGACGGCCTGCAGGTGGGCATGGTCGGCATCAACACCGGGCTGGTCTCCAATCCGGCCGCCCCGTTCGGCGGGGTGAAGGAATCCGGGCTGGGCCGCGAAGGTGGACGGGTGGGCATCGAGGAGTTCCTCAACGTCAAATATGTGGCCCGGCCCATTCGCGGTGCCACCGGCTGAGATCCGGCCGGGGCGGGGGCGCGTCGCGGTCTGCGGTCTCTCCTGTCACTGGTGCCGCCCTATCCTGGCAGGGTGCACACCCGCCTGCAGCTCGGCCGGACACCGGCCGACCCGACACCGCTCGATCACGACATCGATGCGCGGATCGAACGCCTGCGGAACATGGTGCGCGGGGCGCGGATCACCGCACTGACCGGTGCCGGGCTGTCCACCGATTCGGGTATTCCCGACTACCGCAGTCCGAACGCGCCGGTCCGGACACCGATGACGGTGCAGATGTTTCTGTCGTCGCACGAGTTCCGGCGGCACTACTGGGCGCGAAACCATCTGGGCTGGCGACATATGGACGCGGCCAGACCCAACGACGGCCACCTCGCGCTGACCCGGTTGCAGCGGCAGGGACGGCTGACCGGGGTGATCACCCAGAACGTCGACATGTTGCACCTGAAGGCCGGTACGCGGCGCGTCGTCGAACTCCACGGCTGTTATGGGCGGGTTCGTTGCCTGGGCTGTGGGGCGGTGCTCTCCAGGCAGGCGCTGGCCGGTCGGTTGGAGGCGCTCAATCCCGGTTTCGCCGACCGGGTGGCCGGGCGAGGTGCGATCGAGGTGGCCCCCGACGCCGACACCACGTTGTCCGACACCGGCGATTTCGTGGTGGTCGACTGTGCGCGGTGCGGTGGAATCCTCAAACCCGACATCGTGTACTTCGGCGAAAACGCGTCCAAAGATGTTGTCGATCAGTCATTCTCGCTCGTAGATGACGGCGATGTGCTGGTGGTGGCCGGGTCGTCACTGACGGTGATGAGCGGGCTCCGGTTCGCCCGCCACGCTCACCGCACCGGAAAGCCGGTGGTCATCGTCAATCGCGGTGCTACCCGGGCAGACCCGATCGCCGACCTCAAGATCGATCACTATTGTTCGGCGGTGCTGTCCGCGCTCGCCGGCACCCACGCGGGCCCGGCGGCCGACATCGCGGTGTGAGAAGGTAGCAGGCGGTGCTCTCGACGGTGCCGCGGCGGTGGGGCTCGCCGCACCCAACCTCGGAACGCGCCCGACCTCGGATCACACCGACTTCGGCCGACCTCCGACAACAGTCCCTACCCGAACGGCGCACCCGTGCGCCCACACGGTAGGAGACATATATGAACGGTGACCCCGAAGCGACCCCCGGCGGCCCCGGAGATCACGCACATCGGGAGCTTCCACTCGATCCCGACGTCGCCGGCATCACCGCAGGAGCCGCGCGTCCGGCGCACCTGCGACCCGACTGCATCGGTGCGGTGTTCGTCGGCGGTTGTTGCGGCGTCGCGGCCCGCGCGGCACTGGTCGAGGCGTTCTCGGCCGGCGACGCGATCCCGTGGGCGGTGTTCGTGATCAACATCGTCGGCGCGTTCGCACTCGGGGTCCTGCTCGAGGCGCTGGTGCGGCGCGGCCCCGACATCGGCGGCAGGCGGTTGCTTCGCATGCTGCTGGGAACCGGGTTCATGGGCGGTTTCACCACCTACAGCGCGTTGGCCACCGACACCGCTGATCTGCTGTCGTCCGGGGCGGTGGGTGGCGGCGTCGGCTACGCGCTCGGCACGGTGATCGTCGGTGCCGCGTTCACATGGGCCGGGATCGTCGTCGGAGCGATGGTCCCCCGCCGTGGCCGGGGAGACCAGCGGTGAGCGCGGGACTGTTCCTCGCGGTGGCGGTGGCGGGTGGATTCGGATCGGTGTGCCGGTTCGTTCTCGACGGACTGATCCGCTCCCGAACCGGCGACGACCTGCCGTGGGGTACGGTCACCCTCAATCTCACCGGGTCGTTCGCGCTCGGCCTGATCACCGGTTTGGCCGTGGATCACGTGGTCTCGGACGCGGCCCGGATGGTCATCGGCACCGGATTTCTCGGCGGCTACACCACCTTCTCCACCGCATCGTTCGAGACGGTACGGCTGCTGCAACAACGCGCCACACCCGGGGCGGCGGGAGATCGCCGGTGGGCCGTGGGTCTGCTCAACGCCTTCGGGGTACTCGTCGTGGCGACCGGCGCGGCCGGACTGGGCCTGTGGGCCGGGGGTCTGACCTGATCGGCGACCCCCGTCGGCCCCGAAAGAACCCTAGGTTAGCCTTATCTAATGCTTGGGGGAACGAAGGCTTCGGTCGGTGTCAGGGTGGGCCGCTTCGAACTTGATGCCGGTGCTCTGATGTCGTCGTCGATCATGACCGGGGCCTTGGGGTTTGGGTTCTGGGCGCTGTCGGCGCGCACAGCGTCTGCCGACGACGTGGGCCGGGCGGCCGCGGTCATCTCCACCGCCACGATGCTCGCCACGGTGGCCAACCTCAGTGTGGGCAACCTCTATGTGCGATTTCTTCCGGTGGCCGGCCGCGATGCCCGTAGGTTGGTCGCCGCGGGGATGATCGTGACTGTGTCGCTGGCCGGTGTGCTCGGCCTCGGCCTGCTCGTCGTCGGGCCCCGCGACCGGCTGTTCGACTCCGACCTGGGCGTGGTCCTATTCCCGGTGTGCACGATGGTGCTGGCCGCTTTCGCGCTACAGGACCCGATCCTGGTCGGCCTGCGCCGGGCCCGGCTGGTGGCGCTCAAGAACACCGTCCAATCGGTGCTCAAACTTGTGTTGCTCGGCGGTGCCGCACTGCTGGTGGCCTCGTCCACGACGATCGTCGCGGCGTGGATGGTGCCCGCCGCCGTCGTCACCGCGGTGGTGGCCTGGTTCGGGGTGCGCCCGGCGGTCGCGGCCAAGACCGAGCCGTCGAATCTGCCGTCGCGGCGTCAACTCATGGGATTCTTCGGTGGAACCTACGCGATGACCCTGGCCGGTGTCGCCGTCCCGCTGACCGTGCCGCTGCTCATCGTGGCCTCCCTCGGTACGGCCGCCAACGCCTACTTCAACGTCTGCTGGCTGATGGCCTCGACGCTGGGCATCCTCATCGCCACCTCCCGCGAGCCCTATATCGCGGAGGCGGCCACCGCAGGTACGGACCTGCGGGACACCACCACCCGCTACATCCGGTTGTGCCTGGGTGCGGGGGTGGCCGGCGGACTGATCCTGGCCACCGCAGGGCCGGTGGCCCTGCTGATCATGGGCCGTGACTACGCCGACGCCGCGACCCGGCTGGTGTGGTTGATGGCGCTCACGATGCCGCTGCTGGCGGTGATCACCCTCTATGGCGCCCTGGCCCAGCATTTCCGGAGGTTGCGGCTGGCCGGTTCGGTCCAGTTCATCACCGCCGCGCTCATCATCGCAGGCATAGCGCTGACGGCCCCGCGCTGGGGCCTGACGTCGGTCGGGTTCGTCTATCTCACCGTCGATCTGTTGGCCGTGACGATCATCTCGGTTCCGCTCTACCGGTTCCTGCGCAGCATCTACCATCGCGCATCGGTACCCGGCCGCGCTGTCGGAGAACCCCGCGCCGGTGTCGGACAACTCTCCGACGGTGTCGGTGCCCAACCATGACCCATCTGATGATCGGCATGGACGCACTCGACAGCCTCGGCGGCGTCCAGTCCGTGATCCGGATCCTGGCGGGGGCCTTCGACGACGACGGTGATCGGGTCGAACTGGTGGAGATCGAACCGGCGAACCCGCGGTTTGACCTGCTCACCGTCCCGCCGTTGCCCCGGTACACGCTGTCGCCGGTGCCCACGGCGTTGCCGTACGAGCCGACGACCGCGGTGCGCACCGCCAAATTGGTTGTGCGCGGGTACCGCGACGGCCTGCGGATCCGGAAGGCGGGCGTACGTGCGCTCACCGGACTGGCCACCGCCCACCCCGAGGCGGTGTGGCTGCTGATGCAGTGGCGGCTGGTGGAGATGGCGGTGGACGCCGGACTCGGGCGCCGGGTGATCGGTCAATACCACGACTGTGTGACCACCGCCGCCGCCAACGGCGACCTGGCCAGAATCATCCGCACCGGACCACATCTGGCCGCCACCTGCGCCCTGACCGAGGCCGATGCGGCGAGACTCCGCGAACACGGGGTGCCCCGCGTGTACGCGGTCACCAACCCGGTGCCCCGGCCCCCGGCCGCGCCGGACGCTGCCGTGCGCACCGACACCGTGGTCGCGGCGGGCCGTTTCGTGCCGCAGAAGAATTTTGTGTCACTGGTGCGGGCGTGGGGCCTGCTCGGTGGCGCCCGTACCGGGTGGCGGCTGCGGATCATCGGGGCCGGGCCACAGGAACGGGAGATTCGCGAGGCCGTCACCCGGGTCGGCGTGGCCGATTCGGTCACTGTCGAACCGCCCCGAACCGATCTGCCCGACGTGCTGCGGTCCGCGTCGCTGTACGCGATGTCCTCGCGGCACGAAGGGCTGCCGATGGTGCTTACCGAGGCGATGGCCCTCGGGGTTCCGTTCGTGTCCACACCGTGCTCGGCCGGCGTGGCCGAACTGGCCGACGGTGCCCGCGCGGGTCTGCTGGCCCGCACACACGCCCCCGCGGACCTGGCCGCAACCATCGCCCGGGCACTCACCGACCCCTCGCTGCGCGCCGAGTTGGGTGCGCACGGCAGACAACTGATCGGTGGCCGGGAACCCGGTGCGGTCATCGGGCACTGGCGCACGCTGTTCGTCGAACTGGGCATGACCGACGATTCCACAACCGACACGAAGACCGCACCGCTATGACGCCTTCACTGACCGCCCTGACACCGCTGACGCTCGACACCTCGGGCACACACGTCGCGGACTACACCGTCGCCCGGCGGGTGCTCGATGCGCTCGACACTCTGGGTGCGCTGCCGGCGTTGTGCACACCCGCCGAGACGATCACCTACGGCGAGCTGGGGCGCGCGGTGGCCGGATGGCGCGAGCACCTGCGGGCCGGTGACATCGGCGAGGGTCCGCTCGCCTTCGTGATCGACGTGACGGCGGGCTCGCTCGCCGCGCTGCTGGGCGCGATCACCGAACGGATACCGGTGGTGCTCATCGACCCGAACCTCACCGCGGACCGGGCGCGGGTGATCTGTTCGACGGCCGAGGTCACCGCGGTGGTGTGCGACCGCACCCATGCGGGCACGGCGGGTGCCCTCACCGAAACCCCGGTGATCATCGAAACCCCGGTGATCACCGACGCTCCGCCCGAACGTGCCGCGATCACCCCGCCGCAGGCGTCCACGCCGCCCGGTCTGGTCAGCTACCAGTTCACGTCGGGATCGACCGGTACCCCCAAAGCGGTGTTGCACACCGACCGGATGTGGCTCGGGGACGCGCTGATGCTGCAGGAGCGGTTCGGTTTCGGTCCCGGACACCGGGTCGGTTCTGTACTGCCGGCCGGTTTCGGGGCCGGACTCAACGTGCTGCTGGCATCGTTGATGACCGGGTCGACCCTGCTGCACGCCGACGCCCGCACCACCGCGCCCGAGGTGCTGCTCAACTGGATCGAGGTCCACTCAGTGCAGGTTCTGGTGGCGACTCCGTCGCTGTTGCGGGCGCTGGTCGTGGCTGACGCAGGTGCCCGGGTGGACTCATTGATTCGAGTGGTTACCACCGGAGAACCTGTGCATGGCAAAGACTTTCAGAAGGCTCGTGCGATTGCACCGCAGGCGGTGTTCACCAACTGGGTGGGGTCGAGCGAAACGGGCGGACTCGCCCACCGCGACTACCACCCCGGCGAGGCGATTCCGCAGACCCTGCTGCCGGCGGGGCGGCCGGCACCGGGCAAGGCGATCGGGGTCGGACCTGACGGCACGATCACCGTACGTTCGGCGTACCTCAGCGGCGGTTACCTGGACCAGGAGGCGACTGCGGCGGTATTCACCACCCATGGTGACGGCACCCGCAGTTTCACCACCGGCGACCGTGGCCGATGGGATTCCGTCGACGGGCTGGTGCTGCTCGGCCGCCGCGACCAGGCGGTGAAAATCCGGGGATACCTTGTCGACCCGTCGGAAATCGTCACCGCACTGACCGCTGCCCCCGACATCATCGAGGCGTACGTCCTGGTCTCCGGTAGGGATACCTCCTCTCCGGTGCTGACGGCGTTCGCGGTGCCCGACGGTGCCCAGCGCAGTCCGGTGGCCGCCGAACTGAGACAACGGCTCTCGGCGGCGCTGCCGTCGTGGATGCTGCCCACCCACATCGTCGTCCTCGCCGAGTTGCCGCGCACCGAACGAGGAAAGGTCGACCCGTCGGCGCTGTCGGTGCCCACCCGCGTCATCGGTGTCCCACCGCTCGGCGGTATCGAGTCCGAGGTCGCCGGAATCTGGCGGCAGGCGCTGCACCTGGACGAGATCGGCCGGACCGAGAACTATCACGAGCTCGGCGGGGACTCGCTGACCCTGCACAGCATCCTCAGCGAGATCACCCGCCGGTACGGGTTGAGCCTGACCACCGCAGATCTGGCCGCCGCACCGACGGTGGCCGAGTTCAGCACGCGAATCGGCGACGCGCGCCGGAGCCGCGGACGTACGGGCCCGGCCGGCCGCCGGACCGCGAGCACCACCGTCGCCCTGCGGGCACCGTCGGATACGGCGAAGACGCCGCTGTGGTGCTATGCGGGGGCGGGTGCATCGGCGGTGTCGTTCCTGCCACTGGCCACCCTGCTGCCCGATGACCAGCCGGTGTTCGCGTTCCAGCCGTTCGGGCTGGAGGAACGCGGAATCCCGGACTGGACGGTGGGCCGGGCCGCGCGCCGCCACCTGCGAGATCTGCAGGCGATCAGCCCGCGGGGGCCGCACGTGCTGGTCGGTCACTCGCTCGGCGGTTTGATCGCGATCGACACCGCGCGCCGACTCGACGCGCTCGGTCAGCGGGTTCGGCTCGTGGTCATCCTCGACACGTTTCTGCCGCCGTCGGTGACCGGCGGGCACGGTGTCACGATGGCCGCGCCCACCGAGGTCAACGCCGGCGAGGAGGCACTGAGCACCGCCGAGCTCTGGCGGCGCAGACTGGCGTTGCCGCTGGCCGGGATCATCCGGCGGCCACCGGAGGAACAGATCGGTGCACTCGAGGAGGTCGGTCGCCGGGTCGGCATGTTGCACCGGCCCAAGTTGTGGTCGGGTGATGCCCTGGTCTATCGGTCCCGGTTCAACGACGACACCGACGAACAGTGGCGGTCGGTGCTGACCGGCCGGGTCGAATTCCGGTCCCTGGACTGCGACCATCCGTCCGTGGTGCGCGCACCGTCGATCAACATGATCGCCGGCGAGGTCGCCGCCCGGATCACGGACCAGGGCGGCGAGCGCCGCTGACCGCGGCAGGGCACGACTAGCGGGGTGCCATCCGGATCGCGCCGTCGAGGCGAATCGTTTCGCCGTTGAGCATCGGGTTGTCGACGATGTGCAGGGCCAGGGCCGCGTATTCGGCGGGTTTGCCCAGTCGCGACGGGTGCGGAACCTGCTCCCCGAGGGATCGTTGCGCCTCCTCGGGCAGCCCCGCCATCATCGGCGTCTCGAAGATGCCCGGTGCGATGGTCACCACCCGGATCAGGTGGTCGGCGAGTTCCCGGGCCACCGGCAAGGTCAGCGCCGCCACCCCACCCTTGGACGCGCCGTAGGCGGCCTGGCCGATCTGCCCGTCGAACGCGGCAACCGAGGCGGTGTTGATGATCACGCCCCGCTCACCGGTCAGATCGCCGGGTACGGGTTCGGTCTGTGACATCTTCTCCGCGCCGAGCCGGATCACGTTGAACGTTCCGATCAGATTGATGCGCACGACCCGCTCGAAGGCATCGAGTGCGAGAACGCCCTTGCGGCCGAGGACCTTGCCGGGGGTGGCCACGCCGGCGCAGTTGACCACGACGCGCACCGGGCCCAGGGTGGCCGCGAAGTCCATCGCGGCGGCCACATCGTCGGCCGAGGTGACGTCGGCGGCGGCGAAGTGTGCGGTGGGGCCGATCGCGGCGGCCGCGGCGTGTCCGTCCGAGGACGGCAGGTCCAGGAGCACGACCTGTGCTCCCCGCTCGTGCAACGCGCGGGCGGTGGCGTTGCCCAGGCCGGAGGCTCCGCCGGAGATGACGGCGACGGATGAACTGTCGATCTTCATGGCAATTCTTTCTGTAGTCGAATAGATGTGGGCTAGGCGCCCGAACTCAGGTTTCGGCTGATCACCAGGCGCTGGATCTGGTTGGTGCCCTCGAAGATCTGGGTGATCTTCGCCTCGCGCATGAGGCGTTCGACACGGAAGTCGCGGGTGTAGCCGTAGCCGCCGAATACCTGCACGGCATCGGTGGTGACCTTCATCGCGGCGTCGGTGGCGACGAGTTTGGCGACCGATGCGTTGCGCGAGTACGGCAGGCCCACGTCGCGGCGGCGGGCGGCGTCGACGTAGGTGGCTCGGGCCGAGTCGACGGCGGCGGCCATGTCGGCCAGCAGGAAGCCCAGGCCCTGATGGTCAATGATCTTGCGGCCGAACGTGGTTCGTTCCTGCGCGTAGGCGACGGCGTCGTCGAGCGCGGCCTGTGCGATGCCCACGGCGACCGCGGCGATGCCCAGTCGGCCCGAGTCGAGTGCGCTGAATGCGATCTGCAGGCCCTGGCCCTGGGCGCCGATGCGTCGTTCGGTGGGGACGACCGCGTTGTCGTAGTGGGCGGCGGTGGTCGGGACCGCGTGCAGGCCCATCTTCTCCTCGGGCTTGCCGAAGCTGAGCCCGTCGGTGTCCTTGGGGACCAGGAAGCACGAGATTCCCTTGGAACCTTCACCGGTGCGCGCGAACAGGTTGTAGAAGTCGGCGATTCCGCCGTGGGTGATCCACGCCTTGCTGCCGTTGACCACATAGCTGTTGCCATCGTCGGCGGCGGTCGCGGTGCAGGTCAGGGCCGCCGCATCGGAACCGGCCTGCGGTTCGGACAGGCTGTAGGCGCCGATGGTGGAACCGCCGAGCATCTCCGGCAGCCACCGCTGCTTCTGTTCGTCGGTGCCGAACACCATGAGCGGATGGCAGGCGAGGCTGTGCACGCTGACCGCGACGGCGACCGCCGCCCAGCGGGCGGCCAATTCCTCCAGGGCCTGCAGGTACACCTCGTAGGGTTGTGCTCCTCCGCCCCACTCCTCCGGATACGGCAGGCTCAACAACCCCGCCTGGCCCAGGGTGGCGAACACCCCGTCGGGGTAGGTTTCGGACTTCTCGTGGCCGTCCGCGATCGGTGCCAGCACCTTGTCGGCGATGTCGCGGGTCAGCGCGATCAGGTCGCGCGCCTCGTCGTTGGGTAGGAGCCGGTCGACGGCCATGGCACACCTCTCGAACGTTGTGGAGTACTGAATTACTGTGCACAGTACTGATCGCGAACTAGTGGTCATCTCCGTTAGTTCGTCGGGGGTCACGCCGCTTGGCGGAGGGTGCCGTCGTTGTTGAGTCGGTTGAGGTGGCGGTTGAGGTGGTCGCGGGTGTATTTCCAGCCGAAGGGTTCAGCGTTCTGGTTGTAGCGGTCCTCGAAGGCGAGGATTCGTTGCGCGAGGTCATCGAGGTCGGTGAAGTCGCCGGTGGTGATGGCTTTGCGTTGCAGGATCGAGAAGTAGATCTCGACTTGGTTGAGCCACGAAGCGTGTACGGGCAGGTGCACCAGGACCGCGCTGGGGAACGCCTCACGCATCCGGTCGATCGATGCCTGCCCGGCGTGGGAGGAACCGTTGTCGACGATCCAGAACACCCGCTTCGCTGAGGCATACGGTTCCTGGGTCATCACTTGTTTCACGAGGTGGGTGAACGGCACGATCCCGGTCTTCGGTGCTGTCATTCCATGCACCTGGGCGTGGTGGACGTCGTAGGCAGCGAAGTAGGCCAGCGTGCCACCGCGGCGGTACTCGAACTCGACTCTGCGTGGTTGCCCTGGTGCCGCGGGTGTTTCGGGGTGACGCCGCCTGAGGGCTTGCAGCTGGGACTTCTCATCGGCGCTGATCACGTATTCATCAGCGCCGAGCTCGACACCGTTGTACTGCCGTTGGTACAGGTCCAGCACCGGACTTGCTTTGACCGCGAAGTCGGGGTCGCGGGGAAAGATCCAGGACCGATGCTGCCACGGCTTGATCGCATCGGCGGCCAACCACCGGCCGATCGTGGACGGCGAGACTGGCCGCACCAGCCCGGCCGCAACCGCGTGTGTGCTGAGTTCGGCGGTCGACCACCTCGTTAACGGCAGATCGTGGTCGGCCGGTCGCGTGCACGCGAGTGCTTTGACCTCGGCAACCTCGACCGGGGTGAACACCGGTGGCCGCCCTGATCGGGGCCGGTCCTTAAGCCCGTCAAGACGCTGCACGCAGAAGCGATGTCGCCAGCGGCGGGCGGTGTCCTCGCAGACCCCCACGTCGCGGGCAATCTGGGCGTTCGCGACACCGTCAGCAGCAGCGAGCACGATCCGGGCACGCAGCAGATCGCGATGGGGGCATTTCGCGGCGTTCGCGCGGCGTGTCAGGACATGTCGTTCTTCATCGGTGAGGACCACGACGTCAGCACTGGTGAGAGTCACATCCATTTCTGACGCTCCGAGCCGCCGGAGGCCAAGACGCCACGCCGACACCGAACAGATCAAGGCAGCACATGACGATGCCACGATGATGAGAATCATGGCGAAGATCCCCGACTCGACCCAGACCTCGCTACGGCAAAAGCTCCTGGCCCGCGCCGCCGAACGCTGGCCCCAGATCCAGACCCTGCACACCCGCTACCGTGCGGGGTTCGCCTACATCGACGCCACCCTCACCGACGGCGAGGAGGTGAAGCTATGCCGGCTGCGCTACGCCGGATCGGCCAACCAATGGGGCTTCGCGATCTACCGCGCCAGCCACAACGACTACGAACAAGCCGTCCTCCCCACCGGCTGGCCCTCAGGCACCCCCGAGCAAGCCCTCGACACCGCCTGCGGCCTCTACCTCAACGACCCCACCACCTGGCTCCCAGACCCCCGACGAACTAACGGCGATACCCACTAGTACTGCAAGATGTTCCTCAGTACTATTTCGGGCATGACCGAGCCACGATTCGCGACGCGCAGACGTACCGAACTCTTCGACGCGCTCGTTCGGCTGCTTCTCGCCGAGGGGTTTGCGCACCTGACGCTCGATGACATCGCGGCATCCCTCAAATGCTCCAAATCGACGCTGTACACCCTCGCCGGAAGCAAGGAACAGCTCGTGCGGGCCGCCACTATCCACTTCTTCCGCCGCGCCACCGACGATGTGGAGGCCCAGGTGGCCCGCACCGAGGGGGCCCGTGATCGGATCATCGCCTACGTGTCGGCCGTAGGAAGAGCACTCGGCACCGCATCCGCTCAGTTCATGGCCGACCTCGACGGCTTCGCGCCGGCACGCGAGGTCTACGAGCAGAACACCAGGATCGCGGCCGCGCGGGTTGCCGAACTCATCGCCGACGGTGTGCGCGGCGGCGAATTCCGGGACGTACACGCCGCCTTCGCCGCCGACGTCGCGGCGGTGACGATGGCCCGTATCCAGCAGGGGCGGATCCGCGAGGCCACCGGACTCGACGACGCCCACGCCTACCGTGAACTGGCCGTGTTGCTCACCGCTGGTCTCACCGTCTGACGCCTCAGTGCCTGACCACCGGGCCCGCCGACACCCCCGGTGGGTGTCGGCGGACACGACGATGCCCCACCCGCGCAGGTGCGGGTGGGGCATCGTCGGCGACTGCCGGGGCGGACTACGTCGCGGCTGCCGCCACGTTCAGGCCGACCAGGTCAAGGGCGTTCTCGCGCATGACCTTGCGGGTGTCCTCGTAGCTGAACTCGGGGAACTGCGGGATGTCGGCGGTGAAGCTCGTCGGATCGGCCAGGCCCTCACCGTGCGGCCAGTCCGAGCCGAACAGGATGCGGTCGACACCGATCGTGGCCGCCAGCAGCTTCACGTCGTCCTCGTAGTACGGGGCGATCCACACGTTGTTCTTGAGCTGCTCGACCGGGTCTTCCTTGTAGTGGTACGGCGCGTTGTTGGCCGACTTCTTGAGCCGCTTGATGAGTCGGTACACGAAGTACGAGCCGTTCTCGATGCTGCACACCTTGAGCTTGGGATGGCGGGTAAACACCTGGTGCACGATCATCGACGCCATCGTGTCGTGGATGGCGCGGTCGTCGGAGAGCACGTTGTCGAGCGGGTCGCGTCGGCCGAAGCCCTCGAACCGGTCCTTGCCGCCCCACATCGCGTTGATCGCCAGGTAGCCGCTGTCGCTGAGGTGGAAGCCCACCGGAACGCCCGCCTCGGCCAGCCGCGCCCACACCGGGTCGTGCAGCGGGTCGCCCAGCGAACGCGGCTTGACCACGCCGGGCACCGGCGCCGGGCGCACCAGCACCAGCTTGGCGCCGCGGGACAGCACGAAGTCGACCTCCTTGGCCGCCTCATCGGGATCGGCCAGCGAGATCATCGGTGCGGTCAGGAACCGGCCGTCGGGACGGTTGAATCCCCAGTCCTCGTCGAGCCACAGGTTGAACGCGTGCAGCGACGCCATGGTGGCCGGGATGTCGTGTTTGAGCGCCTCCTCCACGCCGCACGCGAACGTCGGCAGCATGAACACCGTTTCCAGGTTCTGCCTGTCGAGGATCTTCACCCGCGCCTCGCGGCTCTGGTACTCGGGGTGGTCGGTGAGGCTGTCGAGCTTCATCAGGCTGGCCGGGTCGACGCCCTCGGGAACCTCACCGCGGAAGAGCAGGTCCAGGCAGCCGGGTTCGACGATGGGGTCGAAGGTCGGGTTGGGGATGAAGTGGTTGACCCGATCCCCGATCACGGTCATCGTGCGCTTGCCGTTGCGCACCATCTGCACCCCGCGCGACCGGAACTCCTTGGGCAGGTGCCGAGTGAACGCGTCCAGCGGCTCGTAGTAGTGATTGTCGACGTCGACCGCCATGTAATCCAGCTTCGTCATCGCTTGCGTTCTCCCTATCGTGTTGCCTGTGAATAACTCTCACGTCGGCGGTTGAGTCCGCCGGGTCCGCCCGCCACCGTGCGGTACACCTGCGTTCCTATACCGTATATCCAACGGTAGCACTTTCCGTATTCCCTGCGCCATGGTGGCGTAGGGCCCACATCGGCAAGCGCTCCGTTCGCGGCGCCCGGGCGTTGTACCTTTTTGCGAAAGTGGCCTCACGATCGGGCGTAGTGCCAGGTCGGACCGGCCGTCCACCGATGAGGAGGTGACGCCATGACCGACCGGGCCGACGTGGTCGTCGTCGGCGCCGGGGTGATCGGGCTGGCCATCGCCCGGCACCTCGCCGCGGCCGGCCGCGACGTGATGATCCTGGAGAGCGCCGACACCATCGGTACCGGGATCAGTTCACGCAACTCCGAGGTCATCCACGCCGGCATCTACTACCCCACCGGCAGCCTGAAGGCGCGCCTGTGTGTACGCGGGCGGGAACTGCTCTACCGATACTGTGCCGAGCGGGCCGTGCCACACGGCAGGATCGGCAAACTGATCGTGGCCACCGCAGAGAACCAGCGCGAGCGCCTGGGTGCCCTCGCCGTGGCCGCAACCGCCAACGGCGTGACCGATATCCGCGAGGTCGACGCGGCCCAGGCCCACGCACTCGAACCGGAGATCACCGCCGTTGCCGGGCTGCTCTCACCGTCGACCGGCATCGTCGATACCGCCGCCCTGATGCGTTCGCTGCTCGCCGACGCGCTCGATGCCGGCGCCGACATCGCCTACCGCAGCACCGTGACCGGCGCCCGCCCCGGCACCGGCGGTCTCATCGTGGACGTCGACGGCGCCGGGACACTGGCCTGTGGGCTGATGATCAATGCCGCGGGCCTGGGCGCCTGGGACGTGGCCCGGGCCGTCGTCGGCCTCGCCCCGCACGCGGTCCCCCACCGGCACCTGGCCAAAGGCAACTACTTTCGGCTCGCCGCCGGTCCGGCGCCGTGTTCGCGCCTGGTCTACCCGCTTCCCGTCGACGGCGGTCTGGGTGTGCACCTGACCCTCGATCTGGCCGGCCAGGCCCGGTTCGGGCCCGACGTGCAGTGGCTCGACGCCGGCGGGTCCGGAAGCCTCGATTACACCGTGGACCCCGAGCGCGCGCGGGACTTCGCCGCGGCCGTCGGGCGGTACTGGCCCGCGGTGGCCGGCCGTGAGCTCGTCGCCGACTACGCGGGCATCCGGCCCAAGATCAGCGGCCCCGGTGCGCCCGCCGCCGACTTCCTGATCTCGGGTCCGGCCGATCACGGCGTCGCCGGCGTGATCAACTTGTTCGGTATCGAATCACCCGGTCTCACATCGAGTCTGGCGATCGCAGAACTGATCTGTGCCCGTCCAGATCTGGGCCCGTCCTGATCTGGGCCCGACCGCCCGGTCATGACGGTAGTAGGTAGTGGCCGACGGCACCGATCATCGCGACCGACGACACCGAGGCGACTCAGGAGGTGGATGTGGTGGGCGTGATCTGTACCGCGTTGATCGCCGACTCGATCTCGGCGTAGGTCCGGGTGTCCCCGATCCCCGCCGTCGCGACGGCGAACACCTTCGGGGTGGTGGCCGCGATCAGCACGATCACGTCGTCGCCGGTGACGCCTTCCGGTGAACTCGCGGTGCGGATGGTCGCCTTGACGATCGCACCGGGAATCCCGTCGAAGTCGCGTTCGGTGACCTCGGTGATCTCCGGGGTCGCCGGACCGGTATTGGAATATCCGTTGCTCTTGGGCAGGCAGCCGATCACCGACCGGGCCACGGTCACCGGGCTGCCCGTGGCCAGGCGGTTCAGTTCCCCGATGGTGATCCCGGCCATCCAGTTGTCGGTGGGCCTGCCCGACACCCCGACGGCGATGGACCGCGACGAGTACGGCGGCTGGAACGTCGACATCCCCTGCCAGCCCGTCGACGAGGGCAGGTTCGCCGCGGGAATGCTGATCTGTCCCTGCCGCAGGTCACCTGTGCGGTTGGCCGCCGCCTGGTCGTCGTAGGTGCAGTCGGCCGGTTCCTCGGCCAGGGTGATGCTCGGCGTTGTCGGGGTCGGTGAGGTGCTGTCGTCGCCGTCCCACGGTGTGACCACGGCCAGCACCGCCGCGACCACAACCACCGCCAGCACGATCGCCGCCAGCGACACCCACAGCGCGGTCCTGGATGTGCCGGGTTGCTGCCGGCCGCCGGTGGGCCCACCGGCGTAACCGCCGGGCCCGTACGGATTCTGCTGATTGCCGCCGAGATACTGAGGGCCCGACATCGGCGCGGTTCCCGGCGCGCACCGGGGGTCGGAACCCTGCTGGTGTTGAGGGGCCGACTGGTACGGCGATGCCCCGAACTGCGGACCGGACTCCCCGAACTGGGCGGGCGGACCGGATTGGGCGGGAGGACCAGATTGGGTGGGAGGACCGACCGACGGATCCGGTGGTCCCCACGACGCGCCCACCACCGGGACGCCGCCCGTACCCGCCGGCGGCATCTGATGGGTCTGCGTCGCCGGATGCAGCGCCGTGATGACCGCGTGCGAGAACTCGCCGCAAGTGCCGAACCGGGTCACCGGATCGGGTGCCTGGGCCCGGTCGATGAGCCGATCGACCTCCGGTGACAGATCGGGTCGGCTCTGCACGATGCGGCCGTGTACCGAACCGGTGAAGATCTCCCGGGCCAGCGCGCCGAAGGCCTGCTGGTCGTCGATCCCCTGCGCGGCGAACGCGCCCGAACCGCCGGGCCCGGTGATACGTACCGACGGCATCGCTGCACGGCCGTCGACGATCTGCACCGAGCCCGCGTCCAACTGCCCGTGCGCGATGCCCCGGGCGTGTGCGGCGTCGAGTTCGGCCGCGATGCCGGCGAGCACCGCCGACGCCGCCGCGACGGGCACCGGTGAGTTCTGGTGAATCCACGTGCGCAGATCCAGCCCGTAGTCCTGCATGCAGTCAGCGTATCGGCACGCCGTCCGGTCCGTGGGGCACGCGGGTGATCCACACGACACCGCCGCGCCCCGGTTCGGCCGTACCTCGACCGCCGGGCTCGATAAGGTCAAGGGGAGGGTGTGCCGGGCCACTGACACAAGGGTGCGCTTGGGCACGACCACCCTCGACAAGTGATACTGGTAACGCTCAACGGTTCGGGCCACTGATCGTGACCGAACCGGACAACAGGAGACGAAAGCGGGACATGCACGTGGAGCAGCCGACCATCATTTACACCCTGACCGACGAAGCACCGATGCTGGCCACACACGCGTTGTTGCCGGTCATCCGGACCTTCACCGGTGCGGCTGGGATCAATATCGAAACCAGTGATATTTCGGTTGCGGCCCGCGTGCTGGCGGAGTTTCCGGAGAACCTGACCGAGGAACAGCGAGTGCCCGACAACCTCGGCGAACTCGGCAAATTGACCCAGTCGCCGGACACCAACATCATCAAGCTGCCCAACATCAGCGCCTCGGTGCCGCAGCTGATCGCCGCCATCAAAGAGCTCAAGGCCAAGGGCTACGACATCCCCGACTTCCCGGAGAACCCCACCACCGATGCCGAACGCGAGATCCGCGAACGGTACACCAAGTGTCTCGGTAGCGCCGTCAACCCTGTTCTGCGCGAAGGAAACTCCGATCGTCGTGCGCCCCGGGCGGTCAAGGAGTACGCCCGCAAGCATCCGCACAGCATGGGCAAATGGTCGATGGCCTCCCGCACGCACGTCGCGCACATGCGCCACGGCGACTTCTATCACGGCGAGAAGTCGATGACCACCGACCGCGATCGGGACGTGCGGATGGAACTGGTCACCGCCACCGGCGAGACCGTCGTCCTCAAGCCGAAGGTGTCCCTGGGCAAGGGCGACGTCTTCGACAGCATGTTCATGAGCAAGAAGGCGCTCATCGAGTTCTACGAGGAGCAGATGGAGGACGCCTACAAGACTGGCGTCATGTTCTCCCTGCACGTCAAGGCCACCATGATGCGGGTCTCACACCCCATCGTGTTCGGTCACGCCGTACGCACCTTCTACAAGGACGCGTTTGCCAAGCACGGGGAACTGTTCGACGAACTCGGCGTCAACGTCAACAACGGCCTGTCCGATCTGTACTCGAAGATCGAGACGCTGCCGGCGTCCAAACGCGAAGAGATCATCGACGACCTGCACGAGTGCCACGAGCACCGGCCCGAACTGGCGATGGTCGACTCGGCGCGCGGTATCTCCAACTTCCACTCCCCCTCCGACGTCATCGTCGACGCCTCGATGCCGGCGATGATCCGGGCCGGCGGCAAGATGTACGGCGCGGACGGCCGCACCAAGGACACCAAGGCGGTCAACCCCGAATCGACGTTCGCGCGCATCTACCAGGAGGTGGTCAACTTCTGTAAGACCAACGGCGCGTTCGATCCGACCACCATGGGCACCGTGCCCAACGTGGGTCTGATGGCGCAGAAGGCCGAGGAGTACGGCTCGCACGACAAGACCTTCGAGATCCAGGCCGACGGTGTGGCCAACATCGTCGACATCGCTACCGGTGAGGTACTGCTGTCCCAGAACGTTGAAGAGGGCGACATCTTCCGGATGTGCGTCGTCAAGGACGCCCCCATCCGGGACTGGGTCAAGCTCGCGGTCAACCGCGCCCGCAACTCGGGTACCCCGGTCGTGTTCTGGCTCGACCCGTACCGCCCGCACGAGAACGAGCTGATCAAGAAGGTGGAAACCTACCTTCAGGATCACGACACCGAAGGTCTGGACATCTCGCACATGTCGCAGGTGCGCGCGATGCGCTACTCGCTCGAACGAGTGGTGCGCGGTATGGACACCATCGCCGCGACCGGCAACATCCTGCGCGACTACCTGACCGACCTGTTCCCGATCCTGGAACTGGGCACCAGCGCCAAGATGCTCTCGATCGTGCCGCTGATGGCCGGTGGCGGTCTGTACGAGACCGGCGCCGGCGGTTCGGCGCCCAAGCACGTCAAGCAGCTGGTCGAGGAGAATCACCTGCGCTGGGATTCGCTCGGCGAGTTCCTCGCGTTGGCGGTCAGCCTGGAGGATCTGGGCCGTAAGACCGACAACGCCCGGGCCGGACTGCTCGCCAAGACCCTCGACGCCGCGACCGGCAAACTGCTCGAGAACGACAAGAGCCCCTCCCGCAACACCGGTGAGCTCGACAACCGGGGCAGCCAGTTCTACCTCGCCCTGTACTGGGCGCAGGAACTGGCCGCGCAGACCGAGGACGCCGAGCTGGCCGCCCGGTTCGCGCCGCTGGCCGAGAAGCTGACCGCAGAGGAGGACACGATCGTCGCCGAACTGGCCGCGGTGCAGGGTGCCGAGGTGGATCTGGGTGGCTACTACGCCCCGGACAACGCCAAGACCGACGCCGTGATGCGCCCGAGCGCCACGTTCAACAGTGCCCTCGCCGAGGCCGCCACGTAGTTCACCTCCGATGGCTCCGAGCAGGTGCCGCCCATCCGCCGGTTGAGGTGCGACGAGCGTTAGCGACGAGCCTCGAAACCCCGTGAGATGACATTGTTCGCTCACCGGGTTTCGAGGCTCACACGCTCACACCTCAACTACCGGGTTGAAGGTGTTCAGACCGGAAGCCGGTTCGCGGTGGTGCGGCGGACCTCGGTGAATCCCTGGATCGATGTCGACAGCGCCGATGCGGTGGGCCGACCGTCGACGTCCTCGGTTTTCGACACCATCACCACATTGTCGATGTAGGGCTGGATGGTGCTGGTGTTCTGTACGGTCGCCACGATGACGAGCTGGAAACCGAACTTGCGGAACGCCGACAGCGCCTGCTGGGCGAACTGCGGATCGGATTTGGAGAATGCCTCGTCGAGCATCAGCTGTGCGAACAGTGGCCGGTTGTCGTCGCTGTCGGGGGCGGCGAGGTTGAAGCTGAGCGCACCGGCGAGGCAGAACGCCATCAGTTTTTCCTGCTCGCCGCCGGAGTTGTCGCCGGCGTTGGAGTAGGTGCGGATGATGTCGCCGCTGGCCGAGTCGCGTTCCTCGCAGTAGAAGTCGAACCGGTTACGCACATCGAGTGCGTCCCGGGTCCACGCCCGATCCTCCGGGGTGTCCCCGGCCAGCCGTTGACGCAGCAGCAGGATGTCGGAGTACTGCTCCAGGATCGCCTGTTCGTCGCCGAAGCTGACGGCGGTGGTGCGGGCGGAGATCTGCCGCGCCTTCTCGTTGAGTTCGGCCACCGCGGGCAGGGTTTTGCTGCCCGGTTGCAACCGCAGCCGGGTGCCACGGTTGAACGCCACCGAACCCAGACCGGAGTTGACGCGCTCGATCTGGTCGACGATGCGCCGTTCCTCGGCGTCGGCGGCCATGTGCAGGTTGAGGATCGCGCCGGGGGCCTGTTCTGTGATGAGTCGGCGCATCCGCTCGTAGGCGGTCGGCAGTTCCCGGTCATCGATGCGCCGGCACACCGACACGTAGTCGTGGACGCGTTCGTCGAAGTCGTCGCTGTCGTTGGGGATGGCGTCGGGGAACTCCTCGTCGTAGGAGGCCACGATGCGGGCCAACTCGTCGCGGGAGCGGCGGGCGTCGGCGCGCATCCGGTCCCGGTCGCGGTTGACCGCTTTCATCAGTTCGCGCCGATACGGCTCGGGGGCGAGCACATCGAGCACCGCCGGTGATTCCTCGCGGAACCCGTCGAGGGTGGCCGCGGCCTGATCGGTGATGTCTTCCCGGGTCAGCCGGTCGGTGAGATCGAGCAGCTGGGTGCGCCGTCGGTCGTGGGTGGCGATCTTGTCACGTACCAGCGCGGCCTGCGAGATGGCGCCGCGTACCTGTTCCCAGATGTCCTCGGCCTTGCGTTGCAGTGCCTCCACGTCCGGGTTGGCATCCATCAGCAGTTCGTACTGGTCGGTGAGGGCGTCGACGCGTTCGTCGGCGGTGTCGGTGTCGATCTCGCTCCATGCGGTGAACTGTTCGCACACCCGGCGGTAGGCGTCGCGCCGCTGCTGCAGTTCGGTGCGGTCGCGGTCGATGGCGGCGCTGGCCTGGTGCGCCGCGTCGTAGAGGCCCTGCTCGTGTTCGAGTTCCTCACGCAGCGCGGCGATCTTGGCGTCGACGTTGCCGACGAAGATGTACTGCGAGGGCCGCAGTGCCTGCCTGTCGTCCTTGACCGCCAGTTTCGCCGAGTCCTTGCGCAACCCCTGGTCGGTGACCGCTGTGGAGTGGTTTCGGAACTCGGCCGGATCATCCACGCACACATGGCTTCCCATTCGCATCAGGATGGTGAGTGCTTCTGCGGCGCACGGATGGTCGGGGTCGACCGCTCGCAGGGTGGCGCCGAGGGTGCCCGGTTCGGGGGTGGGCATCGTGTGCCGTTCGGCATGGTGGAGTTGGATCCGTCCGCGCATGTCGTGGCTGTTCACATAGCGCAGCGCGGCACGGAAATGGTCGTCGGGCACCAGTAGTCGCAGGCCGGCCCCGCGCAGCACCTTTTCCACCGCCAGCCGCCAGCGGCCGGCGTCGGGACGTAGCTCCACCAGTTCGGCGACATAGCGTAGTTCGGACTCGTCGACCTGCAGATGGTTGGCGAGCATGCGGCGCATCTCGTGCTCGGCGCGCGGCAGCGTCGACCCGGCCTGCACCACCCGGTCGAGTTCGGTGGCCACCGCGTCGCGCTGCCCGCGTACCGCCACCTCGTGGGCGAGGGTTTCGGCGAACTGCGCCTTGCCCGCTTCGAGTTGGCTGTCGATGCGGGTGGCATCGTCCATCAGCTGATCGCGCAGTTCCCAGAACTGTTCGCCGTTATCGGGCAGCTCGAAACCCATTGCGGCGATTCGATGTTCGTAGTTGGTGCGTCTGATCGCGACCTCGCCGGCGAATTTCTGCGCCGCCGCCAGCTGTTCTTGCAGCGGCGCGAGGTCGCCGGTGGAGGTGGAGATTCTGGAGAGAAGGTTGCTGTGATCGGCGCGCAGCTGGTCGTGCTGGGCGGTCAGTGACGTGAGATCGCCGTCGAGGCGGGCGATCTGATCGTCGAGGTCGGCGATCTCGGGCCCGGCGGTGCGCAGTCGCAGATTGTTGAGGTAGGTGCGCACCGTGGCGGTGTCGATGGTGTCGAGCACGTTGAATGTGGCCGATTCGGCCGCGTACCGTTCTTGGACTTCCTCGATGTTGCCGAGGATGTTGCGTTTGCGGCGGGCCACGTCGAGCAGTTCGCGGGCGTGTACCAGCGGGTCGATCTGGTCGAGCGCATCTTTGACGCCGACGAGGCTGCGGGGTTCGTCGAGCATGAACTCGCGCACGAACTGGGCGAGGCCGCCGACGCTCTTGAGTGATTTCGCCTTGCCGAGCAGTTGCTGGGCGGCGTCGGACCCGCGGATCCCGATCAGCGAGTACAGGGTGGCCAGGTATTTGCCCTCCCCCGGCCCGCCGCGCCAGCCGTGTTCACGGAACCGTGCGGTGTTGTAGCCGCCGGAGGCCCATTCGTTGCACACGGCCGCGATGTCCGTGTCGCCGTCGTGGATGAAGTAGGAGCTGTGCGCGTCGGTCAGTTTGCCCGCGGTCAGCCATTTGAGGACCAGGCCGGTGATGGACGAACCCGAGGTGGAGGTGTAGGTGACGGCGATCGCCGCCCACGCCGGTCCGGTACCGCGCAGGTACATGATTTCGCGGGTGGCGCCCGAGCCGCTGCGCCGCTCTCCCCACGCGCCGCGCACATACTTGCCGACGGTGCGTTTGCCGCTGGAGGAGCCGGCGGCGGTCGCGTCGCCGGAGGCGTTGAAGTTGCGGCGGTGGTCGGGCAGGAAAGCCAGCGAAATCGCATCCAGCAGAGACGATTTGCCGCTGCCGGACGAGCCGGTGATGAGAGATCCGTTGGTGCTGAACGGGATCGAATGATAGCCGTCGAACACGCCCCAGTTGATCAGTTGCAGTCGCGACAGGTGGTAGTGGTCGACATCGCTCACCAGTGCGCTCCTTGCGTCGTGTTCAGGCGGTCCTGCGGCAGGTCGCCAGCACCGTCGGTGTCGGTCGTCCGGGCCCCGGTGGTGTCGATGTCGGTGGTGTCGCCCTCTGCGGCGTCGCCCTCTGCGGTGTCGGCGTCGGCGCCGGAGGAGATGAATTGCTCGAATTGCCGTTGCAAGTCGGTGATCACCGAGGCGGTCATCACCGCGGTGATCACCGGGCTCAGGACAAAGGTATCGGGGTCGTCGCGCTGGGCCCGCAGGAACTCCATCTCCTCCATCTTGTCGACGGCGCGGTCGATGCGTTTGTCGAAGGCGGCCAGGTCGCGGTCGATGGTGTTGGTGACGCCGGCGAACATCTCGTGGATGTCCTCGCGGGTGACCAGTACGTTCTCCTCATGCGAGGCGCGCATGTACTTGGCCAGGTGCAGCGCCAGAATCGCGTCGTAGGTGTTGATCGTTTCGCGTTTGAGCAGTCTTTTGCCCCACCGGGAGTCGTAGCCGACCTGTTCGACGAACGCGATCTGCAACTCGTCGACGATTCGCAGCCGCAGATCCAGTTCGGACAGGCGCACGCGCAGGACGTCGGCGAACTCGGCCACCCACGACCACAACTGCGGCTGGCGTTCACCGCTGATGTGGCGGCGGGTCAGCAGGTTCTGCAGCGCCCAGCACGCACGGTCGGGCAGCTCGCTCACGTCGCCGTCGAACCTGGGCACCGTGGGTCCGTGGTCGGCCGAGGTCAGCGGTACCGCGGGCAGGTCGTCGTAGCCGGCGAACTCGTCGGGAACGTCTGTGGTGGTGGTGTCGGTCATGGGTACCTCAGACCTCGTCGATCTTCGATGTCGGCGGTCGGGATGTCGGCGGTCGGGATGGGTTCGGAGAACACCAGGGCGGGGATCTCGATGACGCGGTCGTCGCCTTCGAGTGAGCGGAAACGCACCAGTTCGGTCGTGGTCGGCGCGGAGCCGGGCTGTGTGAGGGCCAGTGACCACAGCACGATGACGTGCGCGAGATAGGCCTCGTCGAGGCGCTCGAGCACATCGGGCAGCGCGATGGGACCGGCGGAGACGGCCCGGTTGACCAGGTCGGTGAGTTCGACGGTGTCGACCTGCCCGGCGAGGGAGGCGAACGAACTCAGATCACCGCCGCAGTCGCCCGGCAGTGCCGGTGGCGGCGGTGCGGGGTCGCGGATCTCGAAGACCACCCGGCCGATGGAGGTGAGGTCGGGGGTGGCCAGTGGCATCTCGTAGCCCAGGCGCCGATCGGCCAGTGAGGTCTTGAGCAGATCGTTGGCGGTGGCGAGTGCGTCGCCGAGCTGGCGGGCGATGCCGCGGCTCTGCTCGAGGGTTCCGGCGGCGACGAACCGGCGGATCCGGCGGGCACAGCGTCGGCGGGTGCGGCCCACCTCGGCCATCTGTTCGCTGATCAGCGGAAAGAAGTCGGTCATCACCGCGCGCAGCCCCGGCTCCATGTCGGGCAGGCTGCGGGTGACGGTCTCGATGTCGCCGGTCAGCCGGGCCCGTTGCTCCGGGTCCTGGATCATCCGGGTGAACGCGTGGTACGACGCGCTCTGCGCCGATCCGAGCAGGATCTCGTAGTCGTCGAACAGTTGCCGTTGCCGGTCGCGGTAGACGAGGTCGGAGTCGCTGGGATCGTCGAGCAGGGCGGTGGTGATGCGGTCGAGCATGGTGCCGTACTGGGCGATGTCGGAGATCACCTGCTCCATCTGGTAGGCGATGGCGCGAGCCTCGTCGGTGGCGATCTGCAGATCCGGTTCGGGGCGCACACCGGCGTCCAGATCCGCCAGTTCGGCGTCGAGGTCGGCTAGTTGGCTGTGCAGGTCCTCACGGATCTGGTCGGGGTCACCGGTCACCTGCCCGGCCACCCGGTGCAGCCCGGCGGCGATGCCGCTGATGGAGCCGCCGGTGGCCACACTGTCCTCGCGGCGCCGGCGCCGCATGAAGTCGAGCACCGAACGTGCGTCCGCGGTCAGATAGCAGATGTTGGGTGCCACCGCGTCGGAGGTGTCGCTGACCCGGTGCAGCCACCCGTTGCGCGCCCACAGTTTGATCAGGTCCAGGCCCGTCGCCGTGTCCTCGACGTCGAGTTCGGTCATGTCACTGTCGAGGCGGGCGGTGAGTTCGGGTTCGGTGAGCCGCGAGCCGAAATCCAGGTGCCGTTCCATCAGCGTGACGTACAGGGCCGAGTTGGTGGCCGCGAACAGTCGCACCGCCGCCGACTTCTGGATCGACAGGTTCTCCTGCCACGCCGCGAGCACCGCCGGTTGTTGCTCGCTCATCCTCACCGCCTCTCGCTGCCGTAGGGTCACCGGGCCGACGGGAATTCGGCCCCGGGTAGTCTCCCACGCCTTACCGACACCGCGTTCGGTGGCGTTGAACCACGCGTGTCGGATCGGGCACTAGTCGGTTGGTGGCTCTGTCGCCGCCCCCAACCGATGCCTAAGCGGTAAGCGTTACTGTTGTACTGTCGAGCAAGGCGATCCCTTGCGGGGATCGATCACAATTCCGGGAGGACGATATGAGGCCCATCGCCGGCAGGACCATTGCCATCACGGGTGCCGCGCGGGGCATCGGGCTGGCCACCGCGCAGGCACTGCTCGATGCCGGTGCGCGGGTGGTGATCGGCGATCGTGACCTCGCCCAGCTCGGCGTCGCCGTCAGCGAACTGTCGGCTCGGGGCCAGGTCAGCGGCCACCCTCTGGATGTCACCGACGCCGAATCGTTCGCCGCGTTCCTCGACCATGCTCGTACCTTCGGCGACGGCAGGCTCGACGTCCTGATCAACAATGCCGGGATCATGCCGATCGGCGCCTTCCTCGGTCAGCCCGACCAGACCATCCGCGCCGCGGTCGAGGTCAATCTGTGCGGCGTGCTCCACGGATGCCGGTTGGCGCTGCCGGCGATGATCGAGCAGCGCAGCGGCCACATCGTCAATATCTCGTCGAGCGCCGGACTGGTGGCCGTCCCCGGGCAGGTGGTGTACGCGGCCACCAAACACGCCGTCGTCGGCCTGACCACCGCCCTTGCCGACGAGGTCGCGCCGCATGGCGTGGACGTCAGCGTCGTCATGCCGCCGTTCACCGCCACCCGGCTCATCGCCGGTACCGATCCCGGCGCCGCAGGCAAGCCCGTCCCCCCGTCCGATATCGCCGCGGCGATCGTGAAACTGCTCCACAAGCCCAAGACGCACGTCACCGTGCCCGGCTTCACCCGCTTCTTCGCCCCGTTCCTCACGATGCTGTCCCCGCGCGGGCGTCGCTGGTTCAACAAGCGTCTTGGCACCGATCGTGTCTTCCTCGATTTCGACACCGATGCCCGCCGCGACTACGAGGACCGTGCCAGCACCGCGACCGGGGTCGACGGCCGCCCGCCGCAGTGAGGCACCGGGTGGGTTCGGTCTAGGCCAGCCGGATGTCCACCGGGACCGCGTTTCCGATGGTGTGTCCGACAGGTGAACTGGCGAGCACCTTGGTGTGCAGTCCCTCCAGTTGTTCCCGTGAGGCCGGGGAGTCGATGGTGACCTTCGCGGTGACGGCCTCCACCAGGCCGCCGACGGCTTCGCGATCGACACCGTTGAGTGCGGTCGTGGCTGACTGGGTCATGGCGTGCTCCTTGGTTTTGATTGGAATCGAGTTGGCTGGAATCGAGTGGGACCTCATCGGGGCGGCCAGGGCGGTGCCCGGCGCGGATCGCCGCCGACGCTAGTGGTCATCTCCGTTAGTTCGTCGGGGGTCACGCCGCTTGGCGGAGGGTGCCGTCGTTGTTGAGTCGGTTGAGGTGGCGGTTGAGGTGGTCGCGGGTGTATTTCCAGCCGAAGGGTTCAGCGTTCTGGTTGTAGCGGTCCTCGAAGGCGAGGATTCGTTGCGCGAGGTCATCGAGGTCGGTGAAGTCGCCGGTGGTGATGGCTTTGCGTTGCAGGATCGAGAAGTAGATCTCGACTTGGTTGAGCCACGAAGCGTGTACGGGCAGGTGCACCAGGACCGCGCTGGGGAACGCCTCACGCATCCGGTCGATCGATGCCTGCCCGGCGTGGGAGGAACCGTTGTCGACGATCCAGAACACCCGCTTCGCTGAGGCATACGGTTCCTGGGTCATCACTTGTTTCACGAGGTGGGTGAACGGCACGATCCCGGTCTTCGGTGCTGTCATTCCATGCACCTGGGCGTGGTGGACGTCGTAGGCAGCGAAGTAGGCCAGCGTGCCACCGCGGCGGTACTCGAACTCGACTCTGCGTGGTTGCCCTGGTGCCGCGGGTGTTTCGGGGTGACGCCGCCTGAGGGCTTGCAGCTGGGACTTCTCATCGGCGCTGATCACGTATTCATCAGCGCCGAGCTCGACACCGTTGTACTGCCGTTGGTACAGGTCCAGCACCGGACTTGCTTTGACCGCGAAGTCGGGGTCGCGGGGAAAGATCCAGGACCGATGCTGCCACGGCTTGATCGCATCGGCGGCCAACCACCGGCCGATCGTGGACGGCGAGACTGGCCGCACCAGCCCGGCCGCAACCGCGTGTGTGCTGAGTTCGGCGGTCGACCACCTCGTTAACGGCAGATCGTGGTCGGCCGGTCGCGTGCACGCGAGTGCTTTGACCTCGGCAACCTCGACCGGGGTGAACACCGGTGGCCGCCCTGATCGGGGCCGGTCCTTAAGCCCGTCAAGACGCTGCACGCAGAAGCGATGTCGCCAGCGGCGGGCGGTGTCCTCGCAGACCCCCACGTCGCGGGCAATCTGGGCGTTCGCGACACCGTCAGCAGCAGCGAGCACGATCCGGGCACGCAGCAGATCGCGATGGGGGCATTTCGCGGCGTTCGCGCGGCGTGTCAGGACATGTCGTTCTTCATCGGTGAGGACCACGACGTCAGCACTGGTGAGAGTCACATCCATTTCTGACGCTCCGAGCCGCCGGAGGCCAAGACGCCACGCCGACACCGAACAGATCAAGGCAGCACATGACGATGCCACGATGATGAGAATCATGGCGAAGATCCCCGACTCGACCCAGACCTCGCTACGGCAAAAGCTCCTGGCCCGCGCCGCCGAACGCTGGCCCCAGATCCAGACCCTGCACACCCGCTACCGTGCGGGGTTCGCCTACATCGACGCCACCCTCACCGACGGCGAGGAGGTGAAGCTATGCCGGCTGCGCTACGCCGGATCGGCCAACCAATGGGGCTTCGCGATCTACCGCGCCAGCCACAACGACTACGAACAAGCCGTCCTCCCCACCGGCTGGCCCTCAGGCACCCCCGAGCAAGCCCTCGACACCGCCTGCGGCCTCTACCTCAACGACCCCACCACCTGGCTCCCAGACCCCCGACGAACTAACGGCGATACCCACTAGCGGTCTCGCCGCGGGCGGCCCACACTTTGAACCTCACTCGGTGCAGCATTGACCGGCGCGACCGGATCTGTCCTCGGTCACGTTCTCGGAACAAGCTGACGTCAACCAAGGGTTGACGGTCGTTGGTTGTCAACCTATGGTTGACGGCCGCCCGCACTGGTACCGTTCAGCGCCGACGCCAAGAAGGTTCTGGAACAGAGCTTCCGGGAGGCGTTGCGGCTCGGCCACAACTACGTCGGCACCGAACACATTCTGCTGGCGCTCCTGGAGGCCGAGAACGGCGCGGGTCCCCTGCACGCGGCCGGCGCCACCAAGGCCGCCACCGAGGCGTTCGTGGTGTAGATCCTGTCGGTGTAGCTTCGCGCCGTCCCCGGCCGGCCCCCCGACCGGCCCACGTCCGGACCGGCACGCACCGCGGCGGTCAGTCGGCGCGCAGGAGTATCACCCCGCTGGGGGTCAGACCCCCGCTGGAGACCACACCGACCTTGGCGCCGGACACCTGCCGCTCCCCCGCGTCACCGCGCAGCTGGACGATCGCCTCACGCAACAGACCCATCCCGTGGGTGCGGCCGTGAGAAAGCTGACCGCCGTGCGTGTTCAGCGGCAGGATGCCGTCGCGGGCGATGTTGTGGCCGCCGTCGAGGAAGTCCTTGGCCTCACCGATTCCGCAGAAGCCGAGCGCCTCGATCCACGACAGGCAGTTGAAACTGAAACCGTCGTAGAGCTGGGCGATGTCGACGTCGGCGGGTGTGAGGTCGGTTCGTGTCCACAGATGCGAGGCCGGCCCGAGGACCTGCGGCTCGTGGGTGGACGTGGACTGATCCCACGGCAGCGGTTCCATGATCTGGGTGCCCACGGCCTCCACCCGGATCGGCGTGACCGCCAGATCGCCGGCGGTGTCGGCGGCCGAGACGATAACCGCGACCGACGCGTCGCACGGCACATCACAGTCGAGCAGACCGAACGGGGTGGTGATGGACCGCGCCGCGAGGTACTCGTCCATGGTCAGCGGGTCCCGGTAGATCGCCTCGGGGTTGAGCGCGGCGTTGGCGCGCTGGTTCAGCGCGATCCAGCCCAGGGTCTCCTTGGTGGTGCCGTACTTGTGGAAATGACGGTGCGCGGTCTGGGCGAGCGTGTGGGCCGCGGAGATGGCACCGAACGGCATCGACCAGCCCATCAGCCCCGACGCGCGGCCCATCGCCGGCCGCGGCAGCCGGCCCTGTTTGACCCAGTCGTCGTTGGTGGCCTGCCACACGGTGCGAAAACACAACACATGCCGGGCCAGGCCGGTGGCCACCGCCATCATCGCCGCGATCACCGAGCCGCCCGGCCCGAAGGTCTCGCCGCCGCCGTTGTACCAGGTCGGGTTGATCCGCAAGGCCGATTCGAGCGCGGTGACCCCGCCTTCGCTGTAGCCGCCGTCGGCGGTGCCCGCCGGATAGGTGGACAGGCCGTCGATGTCGTCGAAGGTCAGTCCGGCATCGGCGACGGCGCGCTCACACGCCTCTATGGTCAGCGCCAGCGGCGGCCTGCCCAGGCGCCGGCCGATGCCGGAGGCACCCACGCCGCTGATGATGGCCTTGTCCTCGAACTTGGTGCTCGACGCGCGGGGCCGCACCCGTGCCGGGTAGTCCTGCGGTGCGATCTCGTCGTCGGGGATCTCCCGGATCACGGTGTCGTCGGTGCGTGGTCGGAACAGCGGGAACCACACGTCGCCCGAGGCGTCGCCCTGCTGGTCGAACACCACCTCGACCGGCTGCCCGAGGTGCACCTGATCGGGCTCGCAGCCGGTGATGCGGGTGGTCAGCCGCACCCGTGGGTCCTCGTCGAGGGCCACCTCCGCGATCACGTACGGCGGGGGGATGCCGGGCAGGCCGAACCGTTCGTTGACGGTGTAGCCGAACACGATTCCGTTGCCGGAGAGCTCCTGCGCGTGCTGCTCCCAGGACCGGCAGCGCGGGCAGATCGGCTTCGGCGGATGGATCAGTGCCGTACACGAATCACACTGGAGGACCCGCAGCACCCCGTCCTTGCCCGAGGTCCAGAAGAACTCGGTCTCCGGGGTCACCAGCGGCAGAACGGGGGGCGGGGCGTCACTCATCGGGATCCTCTCGGGCACACGATCGGCATTTACGGTAAGGCTAACAGTTGCCTGTCGTGCCCTGTTTCCGATCGTCCCGGACAGCGATACGCCCCACCCCCGGGGGCCCGCACCAGGGATCTGAGGGTCAGCCGATCGAACGGGCCCGCACCAGGCCCCCGTCGGCGGGAATCATGGTGACATTGCGGTGCTGCGGACGTTCGGCGGGCCGATCGGTGGTCTCCAGGTCGACGCGGCGCAGGATTTCGGTCACCACGGTGTTGAGCTCGGCCATCGCCAGCGGCGCGCCGAGGCATCGGCGGATACCGCCGCCGAACGGCATGAAGGTGTGCGCGGTGGGCCGGATGTCGAAGAACCGGGTGGGATCGAACGCGAACGGCCGCGGGTACAGATCATCGCGGTGATGCAGCAGCAGAATGCTGACCCCCGCGAACACCCCGGCCTCCACCCGCTGTGACCCGAACTGCCACGGCACCATCAGCGTCCGCGCCACCAGCGGCACCACCGGGCGCGCGCGCATCGACTCGTTGAGCAGGGCGTCGATGTAGTTGTCATTGCCGGCGAGCGCGGCTTCGCGGGCGTGGGCATACACCTCCGGATGCCGGGTCAGCCGCTCGAAGGTCCACGCCACGGCGTTGGTCGTCGTCTCGTGCCCGGCCAGTAGCAGGGTGACGAGCTCGTCGCGGATTTCGCTGTCCGGCAGGGGGTTTCCGTCCTCGTCCCGGGTGTCGAGCAGTAGCTGAGCGATATCACTGCGATCGGGGTCCGGCTGGGCGCGGCGTTCATCGAGCACCCGGTAGAGCGCTCGGTCCATCGGCCGCAGCACCACCTTGGTGAGACCGACCGGACTCGCCGAACGCGAGTTGAGCAGCTGGGCGAGTGTGGCCACAGGCCTGGCCGACCACCTCAGCAGGCGCAGCGTCGTGGCCCGCAGGTCGCGTTCGGCCGATGTTGTGGGGATGCCGTCGGGAAGGCCGAACACCGCCGACAAAATCACGTCGAGCGTGATCTGCTGGGCGATGTCGGCGACCGGCACGAGTTCGCCGACCGGCCAGGCGTCGATGTGTTTGGCGGTGGCGGTGTCGATACCGTCGCGGTAGGCGGCCACCGCCTTCCCGTGAAAGCGCGGTAGCAACATCGAACGCTGCCGACGGTGCCGGGCGCCGACCGAGGTCAGCACCGACTCACTCCCGACGATCGGGGCCAGCGGTGACATCCGGGTGGCCGACGGCGCCAGCCGGGGGTCGGCGGTCATCAACGATTTGATGTGTGCCGGATGGGACAGGATCGCGATCCGGCCCGGCCCGCCCGCGACCTCGTAGCGCAGTACGCCCGAATTCTCGGCGGCATCGGCGAAGAACATGTCCGCCGGCCGCCGGACGAGGCGGATGGACCGGGCCAGCACACCCGGTGAGGTGGATGGGCGGGTGAGTACCGATCGCACGTCGTCGGGTGCCGATGTCTCCAGCGGAGCCGCGCGTTCGTCGCCGCCGGTGATCCCGGACCTGACGTCGGCTCCGCGATGATGCCAGAGCCGGGTGGCGCCGGGCATGGAGATCGAGGGGGCGGTGAGGAGATTCATGTCTCGGAGCTCCTAGATCGTCGCGGTGTGTTCAACGATAGATCGTTGCCGGGCCCATCAGTGGCAGGTGGCGCGGCCGCACCCGGGTGGCCGATGGCTGCGGCCGCTTCTCGGCGGCGGCCTCGCGTCGGGCACGTCGGGCGCGCTGTTCGTCCTGCCGGTGCCGTTGGTCGATCGTGGCGTCGATCTCACGTTGACCGTAGTCGAGGCTCCCCGAGTTGTGCGCGAGCCCGGCAATGACGAGGATCGCGGCAATACTGATCAGTACCCACCACATCGGATTCTCCTTCTCGTCGGTAGGGAGACACGGGTTGCGTTTCCCTCTGCACACCACGGTATGAGGATCGTTTCCGCAGTTCAGCCGCCCTTGGGTGGAACTGGGTACTCGACCGTGGGCGGAGGACGAATCCACCCCTGGGTGGAGGTAACCGGGCCGGTGGAGGCGATACACTCGACCGATGCGCTGGCTGCTCAGGCGAAGTGAGATCTTGTTCTGCCGGCTGGGGTACGACTATCCGCCGGTCTATTTGCTGATCGCCGACGCCGGCCTGATCCTGTTCTGCGCGATCGCCACGATCCAGCGGTACGCCTCGGGTGTCTCGGGCAGCGACTGGGTGTATCTGGGTGTGGTGTGGGCACTGGCGGCGTGGCTGACCGTCGGCGAGCTGCTGATCTGCACGTTCGACGCGGTCGGCGGGCCGATCGACACCCTCATTCCGTTCATGATGATCGCGCTGGTGTCGGTGTTCTGGTGTGTGCCACTGGACCCCGGTGCCGCGCATGGCGACGTGGCACCACTGCTGCTGGCGCTCGGCGCGGCGATGTGCGCGGCTGTCGCACCGAACAAGCGAGGGGTACTACACCTCTCGATGTACCTGGCGGCCGTCGTCGTGGGGGTGGCGGTGGGTGCGACCGACCTGGGCTGGATGATCTCGAGCATGGTCGTTCTGGGCTGGGCCACCGGATTCCTGCTGCAGAAGCAACTGTTGCTGATGCAGGCCGAACGACGTGAACGCGCCAGGCAGTACGCACTCGACCGTGCCGGGATCGCCGCCGAGGTACACGATGTGGTCGCACATTCGTTGAGCATCGTGCTGCTCAACGTCACCGCCGCCAGGCGGGCCATCGAGTCGGGTCAGTGTCCGGAGAACGACAGCGATATCGCCGAGGCGCTCGATGCCTTGCGCGATGCCGAAGGCCAGGGGCGGGCGGCGATGAACGACGTGCGGCGCACGATCGAACTGCTGCGCGACGAGTCCGCACCCGAGCAGCCGCAGCCTGGCCTGTCCGACATCGAGGCACTGATCGACGGTTTCCGGCGGGCGGGATCGCCGGTGACGGCGCGGATGGAGCCGCCCGCCGTTGCGCTGAGCAGTGCGACCGAACTCGCGGTGTATCGGGTGGTGCAGGAATCGTTGTCGAATGCGTCCAAACACGCGGCCGGCGCACCGGTGAATATCTCGCTGGGCCCCGCTGAGCGGGCGGAGTTCGTGGTGCGCGTGTCCAATCCGGTCCCCGACGGCCACCCGGCCGGGACCCGCGGTTACGGACTTCCCGGCATGGTGTCGCGGGTGGAGAACCTCGACGGATCGCTGCGGGCCGGGGTCGAGCAGGGTCAATGGTGTGTGGAGGCGGTCTTCGGTGCCGTCGGGGCGGCCGAGGACGGCGTGGGGGTGAACAGGTGACGGTCGAGGATATCCGGGTACTGCTCGTCGACGATCAGGAACTGGTGCGATCGGGGCTGCGCCGAATTCTGCGCCGCAAGGACGGGTTCGACGTGGTGGCCGAATGCGCCGACGGCGATGAGGTGCCCGCCGCGGTCGCGGCCTGCTCCCCCGACGTCGTCGTGATGGATCTGCGGATGAAACGGGTCAGTGGGATGGAGGCCACCCGGCGGCTGGTGGCGTCGGCGAACGATCAGCACCGGGCGCCGCCGGTGCTGGTGCTCACCACCTTCAGCGACGAGGAGTTGCTCTCGGAGGCATTGCGGGCGGGGGCGGCGGGGTTCGTGCTCAAGGAGTCCTCGGCCGAGGAACTGATCCGTGCGGTCCGGTTGGTGGCGGCCGGTGAGTCGGTGCTCGACCCGGCGATCACCGCGTCGGTGCTGCACACCTATCGCAATGCGGGTGGTCCGCCGAAGTCGGATGCGGCCGCGCTGGACCGGTTGACCGCCCGGGAACGGACCGTGCTGGAACTGATCGCACGTGGTATGACCAACGATGAGATCGCCGCCGAACTGGTGATTTCGGTGGTGACGGTCAAGAGTCATGTGGGTGCCGTCTTCCGGGCGCTCGGCGTACGTGATCGCGCGGCGGCGGTGGTGTTCGCCTTCGATCACGGGGTGGTCGCCCCTCGCCGATGATCGGGTGCGGCCACCCCGACCCCGGCGGCAGGTTGTCCCGGCCGCAACCCGTGTGCCGGGCTAGGGTGACGGCATGGTTATGGCAGATCGCGCCGAGGTGCGCACGGCGTCGGCACCGATCACCGCGCTGGCGGTGGCCGGGCTCGCCGGCAACCTGCTCACCGGTCTCGCGCAGGTTCCGCTGCGGCGGCCCTGGCACGGACCGTCGGGGCTGCTCGACAATGTGGGGCAGGCGGTCACCCGGCAGGTGGTGCGGTCGTTGATGGGCTATTCGATGGGGTTGCCCATCGAGGAGTTGAGGTCGATGGAGAAGGTGCTCGACGGCATCTGCCGGTTGGTGATGCCGCCGTTCGTCGAATTGTCCGACGACGTCGAGATCACCGCCGACGTGGTCGGCGGTGTTCCCGGGCTGTGGTGTCGCGCCAGGGCCAGCACCGACGCCTACGTCGGTGAGGGCGAGCAGAAGGATCCGATCGGTGCCACCATCCTGTATCTGCACGGCGGCGGATACATCGGCACCTCGCCCATGATGTATTCGGCGTTCGCATCGTCGCTGGTACAGGCGACCGGCGCCGAGATCTTCATCGCCGACTACCGGATGGCGCCGGAATTTCCGTTCCCGGCCGGTGTTCTCGATGCCGCCGCGGTGTACCGCGACCTGATGGACCGTGGCGTCGATCCCGAGCACCTCGTCGTCGCCGGGGATTCGGGCGGTGGTGGGCTCGCGGCGTCGTTGCTGATCTATCTGCACGAGAAGTTGATGCCCGCGCCGGCCGCCCTGGTGCTGTTCTCCCCCGAGATCGACCTCGACCTCGACCATCCGTCGATGGTCGACAACGCGTCGAAGGACATTCTGCCGTGGAGTATTCCGGTCGCCCCCTATCTGCACGGCGTGCAGCCCAACGACCGGAGGGTCTCGATCGCGCATGCCGACCCGGACCCGGCGTGGTTTCCGTACACCTTCGTGTGCTGGGGCGCCGACGAGATGCTGCGCGACGGCATCCGCGAGTTCGTGCAACGACTGCGGGACAACGGGATCGAGGTGTGGGCTATGGAAGAGTACGGAATGTTCCATGTCTTCCCGATCCTGATGCCGTGGGCGGAGGCCTCCAAGCGGGTGTTCCGGTCCCTCGACCGGCTCGCCCGCCGGCACGTGCGACCGGACCCGGAGGCCAGCGCGACGCACTGAGTCGACGCACCGGGCCCTCGCCGGTGCCGGGCTCAGTCGCCGGTGCTGTCCTGGCGCCGGTAGGCGGCGATGATCGGGGCGAGTTCGTCGGGGGTGGCGCCGTGCAGGATCACCCGGTCGGCGCCGTGGCCGAGTTCCTCGCGTATGCGTCGGGCACACCGTTCGGCGCTTCCGGTGGCGGCGTGCTGTGTCCATTCGGCAGGCAGCAGCTTGTCCTGGATGTAGCGCAACTGCTCGTCGGTCGCGACGCGGTCGATGGCGCCGGGGATCGACTGCACCACCTCGTCCTCCCGGAACCGTTGCAGCACGGCCGGATCCCAGTCGTTCGTGGACACCATCAGGTCGCCGTAGCCCTGTAGGTAGGTGGCCAGCCGACCGATCAGCTTGCTGCGCCGATCCTCTTCGGGCAGGTGATCGCCCACGGTCGCCAGACAGGACCACACCCGCACGTCGTCGGGGTCGCGGCCGGCACGTTCGGCCGACTCCTTCACCGTGGCCACGCACCGTTGCAGGGTTTCGGGGGCGAAGTAGGTGTGCAGGACGACATCATCGAAGGCGCGGCCGCCGAGTTCGAGGGTGTTGGGCCCGAACGCCATGATCGCCAGCGGGATGTCCTCGTCGAAGTCGCCGTCCAGGTAGAGCGTCTGGTATTTGCCGAGCGGTCCGTCGTAGTCGACGTAGGAGCCACCGTGCCACAGGCTGCGCATCACGGTGGCGAACTCCTCCATCTGCGCGGTGGTGATCGGCGGGATACCGAACGCCGAGTAGAGCGCGGCGACACCCCGGCCGATCCCGAGGGTGAAGCGGCCACCGGACAGCCTGTGCAGGGTGGTGCCCCAGGACGCGGTGATCAGGGGATGGCGGGTGTTGTGGTTGGTCGCGCCGGTGGCGATCTGCATCCGTGAGGTGACCGCACACGCGGCGGCGCTGATGGTGGTGGCCTCCTTGAGGTTCCAGCGTTCGGACACGAATGCGGTGCCCAGGCCCAGTTCCTCTCCCCTGCGGGCCTCGTCCATCACGCCGGCGGGTCCGGCCCCGCCCGCGCCGGGGAGCAGATAGTAGCCGAGCTCATCGAGGACGCGGTCGTCGGATTCTGTGGTCATCGGTGCGGTCTCCTTCAGATGGACGGTTCGCGGATCAGGTCGAAGGTGCCGAGCTCGCGGATGGCGCGTGATGAGCGAGTCAGCAGGGTTCGCATCATTTCTTGTGACCTGTGTGAGGGGGTGGCGATGTACACGTACCCTATCGTCGCGATCGGTTTGAGCTGCATGACTCCCAACCGGTAGTCGTCCCAGCAGGTTTCGGCCGGGTAGTCGGTGACTCCGAGTTCACCGAGCCGGCGATGGTAGGTGGCCACCAGGTCGCGTTCGGCGTGCGCCCGGGTTTCCGGCGGCAGCCCGCCGGTCACGACGTCGGAAGGTCGCGCACGAGGTTGCCGATGGCTGTGTTCCGCCGGTCCACGACCCTGAGCGAGCTCGCGCCGGGTGCGAAAAGCACGTTGTTGAGTCGGCAGTCTCCGTGCAGGATGCTGAACCGTTCGGATGCGACCAACAGCCCTGTCGGGCCACCGAGTTCGTCGATACGGTGAGATTCGGCCGAAAGATCAGGAGGCGCAAGGTGAGTGACCACGAAGTGAAGATGATCGTCCTGTCCACCGACAATCTCGATGAGTCGATCGCGTTTTACACCGACACCCTCGGGTTCCCGCTGAAATTCCGCGACGGCGCACATTTCGCCGCCCTCGACGGTGGCTCTGTCACCATCGCACTGGCCACCGCGGTGGATCACCCGATTCACGGGCAAGTGGTGGTGGGTGTCAAGACCACCGACGTCGACGCCTCGGCGAAGGCCGTCGAGGCGGCGGGCGGTGGAATCGTCCAACCGGCCTACGATGACGCACATGAGCGTCGGGCCGTCGTCTACGACAACAAGGGCAACGGCCTGGTGCTCTACAGCCCCCTCAACAGGTGAGCGATGCTTGGGCCGGGGCGGTCCGGTCGCCGCCGTCGAGGGCGCGCACGGTCAGGCCCCACTCGGTGAGAAGCTCCCCGCTCACCACGATGCGGCCGGTATGCCTCGGAGGTGTGCTGCTACTTCCCCGGTTTGTCCCCGACCCGGGCGGACCTGGAAGCGTTGGTCGAGTCGGTATACCGGATCGACGCGCCGGGATCGGATGTCTCGTCGCCGCAACGGTAAACATCACCGTGTGGGTGACGTGATGCTGTTCACAGATGTATGTTGGCGTGATGCAGAGCGCTGAGCAGCACACCGGCAGTACTCTCGTCGCCCACCCCGATCAGGTCACCGCCGACTGGCTCGGTGGTGTGCTCGGCACCCGTGTCGAGGGCTTTGTCATCGACACCGTCGGCACAGGTCAGGTCAGCGATTGCTACCGCATCACCCTGCGCTACGGGCCGGGGGCGTCGGGACCGGCGTCGGTGATCATGAAGGTACCCGCGGCCGACGCCAACAGCAGACAGACGGGATCGGGTCTGGGGCTGTACGAAGCCGAGTTCCGTTTTTACCGGGATATGTCGCCGCATCTGCACGATGCGCCCCTGGCGCTCTGCCACAGTGCCAAGATGGACACCGGGACCGGGGATTTCCACCTGCTGATGGCGGACGCCGCACCGGCGGTGCCCGGCAACGAACTCGACGGCGCCACCCCCGAACAGGCACGTGCCGCGGTGGCCGGCCTCGGGCGCCTGCATACGCTGCTGGCCCAGAACCCCGACCTGGTCCGGGGCCAGTGGCTCGACCGCATGAGCAACGTCCTGAGCCCCGAACTCGTCGCCCAGCTGTACGCGATGTTTCTCGACAGGTTCGGCGCCCGCCTCACCGCCGACCAGCGTCGGGTCTGCGACGGGCTGGTCGACGGCTTTGCCCACTACATGCAGCTCGCGGCCGCCCAGCCGCAGGGGCTGATTCACGGCGACTTCCGGCTGGACAATCTGCTGTTCGGTGACGGCCGGAGCGCCCCGGCACTGAGCATCGTCGATTGGCAGGGCGCGATGCGGGGCGCGGCTCTCAACGATCTGGCGTACTTCCTGGGCTGCGCCCTGACCGAGCAGGTCCGCGCCGACCATTTCGACGAGCTTCTCGAGGTCTATCTCGCCGCGCGCACCGACGCCGGCGCGCCCGGGGCGGACGATGTGCGCGAGAGCGTCCGGCTGCTGAGTTTCGCCGGTGTGACGATGGCGATCGCGGCGTCGGTGTTGGTGGAGCAGACCGACCGCGGCGACGAGATGTTCATGCTGATGCTGAGCCGTCAGTGCGCGTTCGTGATCGAGAGCGATGCGCTGGCGTTGCTGACCGCGTCCCCGGACGCGCGCCTGCGGCCGGCACCGACCGACGAACGCCCGCACCCGGCGACGGCCGAACCGTGGTGGGGGGAAAGCTGGTACGCCGATTTCGTCGACGAGAAGGCCGGGATCGGCGGCTGGTTCCGGCTCGGGGTCATGCCGAACGAGAACACCACCTGGGTGCACGGCTTCCTGTGCGGCCCCGACATGCCGACCGTCGCCGTCAATCAGACCCTGCCCGCGCCGTTGCCCGATCCGTGGCAGATCACCACGCCCACCATCGAATTCGGACACGAGATAGACGTGCCGCTGCATCGCAACAGGTGGACGTTGCGCGGCACCGCACAGGCCTACGCCACCCCGTCCGACGCGCTGCACGGGACACGCGGACGCGCGGTGCCGATCGACGTGGATCTGGTGTGGCGCACGAGCGGCAGACCGTATCGCTACTCGATCGTTCCGCGCTACGAAATACCGTGCACCGCATCCGGGACCGTCCGGATCGGCGACACCACACACACCATCGCCGACGTCCCCGCCCAGCGCGACCACTCGTGGGCGCCCCGCGACTGGTGGTCGATGGACTGGACGTGGAGTGCGCTGCACCTGGACGACGGCACGCACGTGCACGCCGTGCAGGTCAGGATTCCCGGATTCGAGGCACCACCCATGGGTTACGTGCAGTCCTCCGGCGTCCCCATCGCCGAGGTCACCGCCGTGGTGCCCACCGAAACCTTCGCCGGCGACGGCGAGATCACCGAGAC
The DNA here is from genome assembly GCF_025273675.1 of Gordonia pseudamarae. NCBI lineage: Bacteria > Bacillati > Actinomycetota > Actinomycetes > Mycobacteriales > Gordoniaceae > Gordonia > Gordonia pseudamarae. Next base: position 2,422,808 of record NZ_CP045809.1, read on the forward strand.
CCGTGTGGCGGTGGAGCCCGGTGGGCTCACCCTGACACTGGCAACCGCCGGACACGCACCCATCGCACTGGTCGACGGCGCCGGCCGCACCACGCACTTTCTGCGCACGTGGGGCCCGATCACCACAAACGACGGCCGCCACGGTGTCGGTTGGGTTGAATGTAATCAGGTGCAACAACAGTAGGGAGCCTGCAACATGTCCATCGTCGTCGTCGCGACCATCACCCCCCGACCGGGCGCCGAGGACGCGGTCCGCAACGCGTTGCTCGCCGCGATCCCCGAGGTGCACGCCGAACCCGGTTGCGAGAAGTATGCGTTGCACGAATCCACCGGCGAGACCACCTCATTCGTGATGCTCGAGCGTTGGGAGTCGGTGGAGGCCCTGGCCGTCCACGGCACCGCACCCGCCCTGGTCGCACTCGGCGCCGCGATCGGCGACCTGCTCGCCGCACCGCTCGATGTGCGGACCTTCACCGCCACCCCGGCGGGTGCGGAGGACAAGGGCGTGATCTAATCGGCCGCCGGCCCGTGCCGAAGGCTCGCCGCACCCGCCCGGAACAGAACATGTCCCGGCGGTGTTGAGTGCGGGTATGGCAACCATTGACCTCAAGACCGCCGACTTCGATTCCACCGTCGCCGACAACGATATCGTTCTCGTCGACTTCTGGGCATCCTGGTGCGGGCCGTGCCGCCAGTTCGGGCCGATCTTCGAACGGGTTTCCGAGAAGCATCCCGGGGTGGTGTTCGCCAAGGTCGACACCGAGGCCGAGCAGCAGCTGGCCTCGGCCGCCGGTATCAAGTCCATCCCGACGCTGATGGTGTTCAAACAGGGATATCTGGTGTTCAACCAGGCCGGTGCGTTGCCGCCGGACGCCCTGGAGGATCTGGTCAATCAGGTCATCGATCTCGACGTCGAGAAGGCACTGGCCGACCAGGGCTGACCAACTCATACTGTAAGGTGTTCGGTTAGCTCCACGGTGGCACCTGCCGGTCGCTGCCGAACATCTCATAGAAGGCGACCTCGATGGCCGATCAGCAGCAAGAACCGACTTTCATCCAGAAGATCCTCATGAAGGTTGCCATCAAGGTCTACCAAATCAAGCAGAAATTCAGTAAGCCCGCGCAGTAGTGCGCCATAGGTGCGCCGGCACCGTTCTTCGACGGCCTGTATCCCTGAGGTGGATACAGGCCGTTTGTGCTGCTCCCCATCGTGTGGCCGCGGCCACGCTTAGGTAGCGTGTACCCGGTGAAACTCAAGCATGGGATCGTTGTCTCCGTAGCGCTCGCGGGATTGCTCGCGGGCTGCGGCTCGTCGGATTCCGATTCCGACGACACCGCCGCCAACACCAGCGCAACCGCCGCCCCCGATTCGGGCAGCCTGTCCTGTCCCACCGACGCCCCGGCCGCCGACACCGCACCGCAGTGGACGCTCGACGGTGAGAGCGGCAAGTTGGAGATGGTCGGCTCCACCGACAGCGCCGGACCGCTGATCAAGGTCACCAAACCGTTCAAGGTCACCGAGACCACGGTCAAGACGTTGACCGAGGGCACCGGCCCCGAGGTGAGCGACACCGCGACGGTGACGGTCTGCTATACGGGCGTCAACGGCCGTGACGGCAACGTCTTCGACAGTGCCTACCAGCGTGGTGAACCGAGCTCGTTCGGTGTCGCCGGTGTCGTCGCCGGCTTCGGCAAGGCGCTGGTCGGCCAGAAGGTCGGTTCGACCGTGGGTGTGGCGATCATCCCGGCCGACGGCTATCCCGACGGCCAGCCGGGCGCCGGGATCGAGAAGGACGACACCATCGTATTCGCCATCAAGATCCTCGCCGCCCAGTAGCCACGGGTCACGCCGGTCGCTGCTGGATGCGGACCATGTTTCCCGACGGGTCGCGCACCGCGCAGTCACGCAGACCGTACGGCTGATCCGTCGGCTCCTGAATGATCTCGGCGCCGCCTTTGACCAGTGTGTCGAAGGCGGCACCGAGGTCGCATGTCGGTGATAGCCATGCCGCCCCGGCGCAGCGCCGCCGGGTCCCGGGCCCGTTGTGGCGCGATGCCCACCGGTCAGCTGCCGACGTAGTCGGCCAGGTGCGTGCCGGTCAGTGTCGAGCGGGCGGCGACCAGTTGGGCGGGGGTGCCCTCGAACACCACCTGTCCGCCGTCGTGACCGGCCCCCGGTCCCAGGTCGATGATCCAGTCGGCGTGGGCCATCACCGCCTGATGGTGCTCGATGACGATGACCGACTTACCCGAATCAACCAGCCGGTCGAGCAATCCCAGGAGTTGTTCCACATCGGCCAGGTGCAGGCCGGTGGTCGGCTCGTCGAGAACGAACACCTGCCCCTTCTCGGCCATGTGGGTGGCCAGTTTGAGTCGCTGGCGTTCGCCGCCGGACAGGGTGGTCAGCGGCTGGCCGATGGTGATGTAGCCGAGGCCGACATCGGCCAGCCGCTGCAAGATCTTGTGCGCGGCGGGGATACGTGATTCGCCCGCGCCGAAGAACTCCTCGGCCCGGGCCACCGGCATTTCCAGGACCTCGCTGATGTTGACTCCGGCCAGCGTGTAGTCCAGGACGGCGGTGCTGAACCGTTTGCCGCCGCATTCCTCGCAGGTGGTCGCCACCCCGGCCATCATCGCCAGGTCGGTGTAGATGACGCCCGCGCCGTTGCAGGTCGGGCAGGCGCCTTCCGAGTTGGCGCTGAACAGTGCCGGTTTGACGCCGTTGGCTTTGGCGAAGGCCTTGCGGATCGGGTCGAGCAGCCCGGTGTAGGTGGCCGGGTTGGAGCGCCGGGACCCCTTGATCGCCGACTGGTCGATCACCACAACACCCTCGCGCCCGGCGACCGAGCCGGTGATCAGCGAGCTCTTACCGGAACCGGCGACGCCGGTGAGCACGGTCAGCACCCCGAGCGGGATGTCGACGTCCACCGCGCGCAGATTGTGTGTGGTAGCGCCTCGGACCTCGATAGCACCTGTGGGAGTTCGTGTTTCATCCTTGATCACGGCCTTGTCGTCGAGGTGGCGGCCGGTGAGGGTGTCGGCGGCGCGCAGCCCGTCGAGGTCACCGGCGAACACGATCTGCCCGCCTTCGGAGCCCGCGCGCGGGCCGAGGTCGACGATGTGGTCCGCGATCGCGATCGCCTCGGGTTTGTGCTCCACCACCAGTACCGTGTTGCCCTTGTCGCGCAATGCCAGCAGAAGCGTGTTCATGCGGGCGATGTCGTGCGGGTGCAGCCCGATCGTCGGTTCGTCGAAAACGTAGGTGACATCGGTCAGCGACGAGCCCAGATGCCGGATCAGCTTGGTGCGCTGTGCCTCTCCCCCGGACAAGGTGCCCGACGGGCGTTCCAGCGACAGATAGCCCAGGCCGATGTCAACGAACGAGTTGAGCGAGGACGACAGGGCCGCGAGCAGCGGTGCGACCGACCGATCGTCGAGTGTGGCAATCCACTGGGCCAGGTCGCTGATCTGCATGCGGCACGCGTCGGCGATGCTGATGCCGTTGATCTTCGACGACCGCGCGCCCTCGGTGAGACGGGTGCCGTCGCAGTCGGGGCAGGTCTGAAAGGTGATGGCGCGGTCGACGAATGCGCGGATGTGCGGCTGCATCGCCTCACGGTCCTTGGACAGCATCGACTTCTGGATGCGCGGGATCAGGCCCTCGTAGGTGACGTTGATGCCGTCGACCTTGATGCGCGTGGCCTCCTTGTACAGCAGGGCATCGAGTTCCTTCTTGGTGAACCTCTTGATCGGCTTGTTGGCGCTGAAGAATCCCGAATTGCCGAAGATGCGGCCGTACCAACCGTCGACGGTGTAGCCGGGGATGGTGAGCGCGCCCTCGGCGATCGACTTGTTCTCGTCGTAGAGCGCGGTCAGGTCGACGTCGGACACCTTGCCCATGCCCTCGCACCGCGGGCACATGCCCCCAACGACGGCGAAGTCGCGGCGCTCCCGGACCTCGCGGCCGCCCTTGGCGTAGCTGACCGCTCCCGCGCCGGAGACGGAGGCGACATTGAACGAGAATGCCCGGGACGACCCGATGTGCGGTGTTCCCAAGCGGCTGAACAGGATTCGCAGCATCGCGTTGACATCGGTGACGGTCCCCAGCGTCGATCGCGGGTTGGCGCCCAGGCGTTCCTGATCCACGATGATCGCGGTGGTCAGCCCTTCGAGGACATCGACGTCGGGGCGGCCGACGTTGGGCATGAATCCCTGCACGAATGCGCTGTAGGTCTCGTTGATCATGCGCTGGGATTCGGCGGCGATGGTGCCGAACACCAGAGAACTCTTTCCTGAGCCGGAGACACCGGTGAACACGGTCAGCCGCCGTTTGGGCAGCTCGACATCGACGTCCTTGAGGTTGTTCTCGCGTGCCCCCAGTACGCGGATCACATCGTGCGCATCGGCTGGATGTTGCTCGGGCGTGCTGGGCTGGTTACGCGGTGGCATGGATTCGAGAGTATCCCGCTGTGCTGCTGTACCACTCGTGCCCGGTCATTTGAGAAGCCGGCATCGGCTACATGTTCTGACCATGTTCAGTGAACCGGTTCAGTCAGGGTGTGGTCAGGGGTGCGGGTGGTGCAGGGCCGGCGGCACCCGCCGTGCGAGTTGGTGCGCCGGGTGTCGCCGGTCATCCGAACAGATGAATCTGATAAACATCAGATAAACATGGAACCTTTCGGCCTCCCGGTGCGTCTGATTCGCGGATGTCACCGTCGCAGAAGATGTCACCGTCGTAGAAGGGAGCCACCATGTCCACGCACAGTTCGCTGGGTGCCGCCGTCAAGGCCGCCGTACACGATCTGCTCGTCCTCGACCCGGACGAGGTCACCGCGATCGCCGCACGTTGGGAACACGCCGCCGAGGAGGTCGGGCGCCTGGCGTTCGATCCACCCCGCCGGATCGCCGGAACCTCGAGCACCGTGATCGCGGCACTGCACACCACGGGAGACCGGGCGGCATCGGCCGCCGACATGCTCGCCGCACAACTGCGCTTCACGGCCACCACGTGCCGCCGGGCGGCCGCGGAACTGTCGGCAACCGACGAGTCCTCGTGCCCGGGTATCAACGGGGCCGGCTGATGCGCCCGACGCTGACCCAGCTACGGGGCTGGGCGACACAATCGATCATCGACTCGGCCGACACGATCAGCGCCGACGCCACCACCATCGGCGACAGCATCTCCGGTGCGGCGGTCGTGCTCGACCGGTCGAGTTGGCGGGGGTGTTCGCGGGCCGGAGCCGACCAGGCTCTGACCACGCTGCGCGACAAGGGGAACCAACTGCGCAACACCCTGCTGCGCATCGCCGACGAGACCGCCGACGCGGGTGCCGACCTGCACGGGTGGCGCGAACGGATCCTGGACTACGTCACCGACGTACAGGCCGCCGGATACCGGGTGTCCGATACCGGCATCGTCACCCACCCCGGCGAGTTGGACGAGTGGACGGAACTGGCAGCTTTCCGGCACACACAGGAGATCGAGCGCGGCCTGCGCGCGCTCGACGATGCCGACGAGCGGTACGGGTCCACGCTGGCCACCCTGAACAAGGCCATGCACGACCTCGCCACCGGCGACGACACCGTCACCATCGGCGGCGGTGGGCAGGTCACCCCCGCCGATGCGATCAACCTGCTCAAGGGCATGGACGTGGGCAGGCGCCGAGATTTCCTCCTGTCGTTGAGCGCCTCGGACCGTGAACGCGTCATCGCCGCCGATCCGACGACGATCGCCGGGCTCGACGGTATCGACTTTCCCTCGCGGTTCGCCGCCAGTGAGATCACCATGCGGACCGAGATCGTTCGCCTCGAGCGTGCCGGGAACCACCGGCGCGCCGATACCCTTCGCAGTTTGCTCGCCCAGTCCGAGAACCCGTCACCCGACCGTACGGTGCGCACGCCGATGGGCGAGGACACCGACAGTGAACGCACGTTCCTCTACACCGGCGACAAGGGCAACGGGCACCTGATCGAGATGGTCGGCGAACTCAACCCCGACACCCGCAACGTGGCCGTATATGTGCCCGGCACCGGCACCCGACTCGAAACGATGAGCGGCAACGTCACAGCCGCCCGCAAACTGGCCGCCGCGACCGACGGGCCGGTGTTCGTCTTCCTCGACGGCGACCTCCCGCAGAAACTCGGCTACGAGGGGCTCGGCGAGGGCGCCAAGAAGTCGTGGCGGTCCGCGGTGCCGTGGGGACTGGCCGGTGTGGTGCCCACGGCCGTGGACGGTGTCAACGATTCGCTCCGGGACTCGGCGGCAGACCCCCGATTCGCCGAGGAGATGGCGCCGCGTCTGGTGGCGTTCGGCAAGTCCCTCGACACCGAGCTCTCCGCCGTCGCGCCCGGTGCGACCACCACCTATGTGGGCCACTCGTACGGCGGTTCGGTAGTCGGTACCGCCGAACAGCTCGGCCTGCGCGCCGATCGCGTCGTCTACGCCTCCTCGGCCGGGACCGGTGTGCTCGAGGGTGGCTGGCACAACCCGAACCCCGATGTACAGCGCTACTCGCTCACCGCACCGGGCGATCCGATCCACTATTCGCAGTCGCTGCCGGACAACCCACACGGCGGCGACCCCGACGACACCCCGGGCGTGACCCGACTCGACACCGGCTACCACGGACCCGACGAGAACGGCCACCGCGCGCCCGTCGAGGGATTGGCGGGCCACGGAAGCTACTGGAACGACCCCGGATCCGACGCCTTCGGGAACATCGTCAAGGTGATCCGCGGGGAGATGCCCACCGCGTACGTCGACCGCGGCAGCGACTACCCGATCGCCGCGACGGTCGAAGACGTGCTGGTGCCCACCACGCGCTTCTTCTCGCCGCCGCTGGCGGCCGCGATCGACCTGGCCGACGGAGACCTCAACCTGCCCGGCCCGCTGCGCGACATCAAGCTGAGACTGCCCGGGCTGGGCTGAGCGGGCCTCAGCCCAGTTCCAGGGCGATCTCGATCATCGTCGTGAACGCCGTTTCCCGCTCGGCGGGGGTGGTCCGTCTGCCGCTAGAGATGTGGTCGCTGACGGTGAAGATGCCGAGTGCGTCCACCCCGGCGGCGGCCGCGTTGGCGAACAGTCCGGCCGATTCCATCTCGACCGCGAGCACACCCATCCTGGCCCATCGGCCCAGGGTGCGGTCGTTGTCGTTGTAGAAGATGTCCGAGGACAGGATGTTGCCCACGTGGCTGGTCGCGCCGCGCTCGTCGGCCAGGCGTTTGGCCTGTTCGAGCAGCCGATACGACGACAGGGGTGCGTAAGTGCCGGGAATCGCGAACTGGGTCAGATAGTTCGAGTCGGTGGAGGCGCCCTGGGCGATCACCACGTCGTACAGGTCCACGTGCTCCTGCATCGACCCGCAGCTGCCGACCCGGATCAGGTTGCGGACACCGAAGGTGTGGATCAGCTCGTGGCTGTAGAGCGAGATCGACGGGATGCCCATGCCCGTGCCCATCACCGAGATCTGCCGGCCCCGGTAGGTTCCGGTGTAACCGAGCATGTTGCGTACCCGGTTGAAGCAGCGCGGGTTGTCGAGGTAGGTCTCGGCGATGAACTTGGCGCGCAACGGGTCACCGGGCAGCAGGATGGTCTCGGCGATCGGCTCGCCCTGCGGGTCGATGTGCGGGGTGGACAGGTCGGTCATCGTTCTCCTCGGTCGGGTCGGTCCAGGCGCAGGTGTGCGGTGATCTCGGCGGCGATCGTCGTGAGCCGTTCTCGTGCCCGCTCGCGTGGGATGTCGGAACCGGTGCACGGAAGGATCACTTCCAGATAGCACTTGAGTTTGGGTTCGGTCCCCGACGGCCGCACGATCACGCGGTCACCGGCCGCGGTCTCCACGAGCAGGCCGTCGGTGGGCGGCAGGTGACCGCCGGGGACGGCGAGGTCGCGCCACTCGGTGACCGGGGAGCCGGCCAGCATGGTCGGCGGCTGCCGGCGCAGCCGGTCCATCGCCGCGGTGATCAGGTCCGGGTCCGCCACCCGGAAACTCAGCGGCGCGCTCGCGTACAGTCCATGCCTGCGGGCCAGCTCGTCCAGCAGATCCTCGACGGTCCTGCCCTCCTCGCGCAGCGACTCGACGAGCGTGATGACCCGCATCATCGCACCGATACCGTCCTTGTCGCGGATACCCTGCGGGTCGGTGCAGTAGCCGATCGCCTCCTCGTACCCGAACCGCAGACCGGGCGTGCGCGCGATCCATTTGAATCCCGTCAGCGTGGCGCGGTAGCGCAACCCGTGGTGTTCGGCGATGCGGCCCAGCAGTCTGCCGGAGACGATCGAGCAGGCCAGGGTGTCGCCCGGCCGGGTGGTGTCGGCGGCCGCCTGCTCCCCCAGCACCGCACCCGTTTCGTCACCGGAGAGCCGCCGCCATCGGCCCTCGCGCGTCGGGATCGCCACCGCGCACCGGTCGGCGTCGGGGTCCAGGGCGATCACCACATCGGCATCGGTGGCCGCCGCCAGTCGCAGTGAAAGGTCCAGTGCACCAGGCTCTTCCGGATTGGGAAACGGGACGGTCGGAAAGTCGGGGTCCGGGTCGAACTGTTCGGGAACCACCTGCACGTCGACGACATTGGCCAGCGCCAGCACCCGCATCGCGGTCTCCCCGCCCACCCCGTGCATGGGCGTGAGCACCACCCGCACCGCGCATCGGTCACCGCGGGTCCGGTAGCCGGCCACACGGGCGATGTACTGCTCGGGGACGGCGTCGGCCGGGTCACCGCCGGCGGGCACGGCCGGGGGCCCCGGATCGTTCAGGAGCACAGGATCGTTCAGGAGCACAGGATCGTTCAGGAGCCCCGGATCGGCCAGGAGCGCGGGATTGGCCAGGGGCACCAGGTCGGCCGGCACGCAGGCGTCGATGTGCGCGGCGATCTCGGTGTCGGCGGGCGACACGATCTGCACCCCACGCGCGTCGTCGTCGGACACCGCCCGGCCGCCCAGGTACACCTTGAACCCGTTGTCGGCCGGCGGGTTGTGCGAGGCGGTGATCATGATGCCCGCGTCGGCGTCGAGAGCGCGTACCGCGAAGGCGGTGACCGGGGTGGGCAACCGTCGCGGCAATGCCAGGACCCGCATTCCGGCCCCGGCGAGCACCGCGCAGGCGGCGTCGGTGAACTCCGCCGAACCATGGCGGGCATCGCAGCCCACCACCACCCGCGACCCCGGACCCACCACCGCAGTCAGGTAGGCGGCCACACCGGCCGTCGCCCTGGTCACCACGGCCACGTTCATCCGGGACTCGCCCGCGCCCACCGCCCCGCGCAGGCCGGCGGTGCCGAAGGTCAGTGGCCCGGCCATTCGGGACCGCAACTCGGCCAGCGCCCGGGGGTCGGTGTCGGCGCGCTCACACAGGTCGGCGAGCTGCTCGCGGGTGTGTGGATCGGGATCGTGGCCGATCCACGCGCGTGCCGCACGGGTCACAGCTGTCGGGTCCATCACCGGGTCGGCTCGGCTCACGCACGTGAACCTACCCGTATCGGGCGCGGTGGGCACGCCGATGCCCGCCGGCATCGAGGCTCGGTACTCTATGAGCCAAGCCTCACCAACTTTCGGCGTCATGAGCTGGTGATGGCGTCCGGGTGCACGACGGCGACGATGACGATGATGACGACGGCGACGGCGACGATGATGACGAACGGAAAGAACACGGCGATGACCCAGAGCGAGGCTCCTGATTCCGAACCGGTGCTGAGCCGGAACCAGATCGTCGGCGACCTCGCCGAGATCCTCGACATCTCCCCCGACGAACTCGCCGACGACACCAATGTCTTCGACATCGGCCTCGATTCGGTACGGCTCATGTCGCTGATCGAACGCTGGCGCGCGCGGGGCGCGCACCGGGCCGATGTGGTCATCCTCGCCGGGGACCCAACCGTGGGGGCATGGGTGCGCGAGCTCAACGCACCGTGATCGGCACTGCCGGCGACCGATAGAGTGGTCTGGACCACATTGTGAGGAGTGCTATGAAGTTCGGTTTGCAGGTCGGCTACTGGGGAGCACAACCACCGGCGGGGCAGCGTGAGCTGGTCGCCGCGGCGGAGGAGTGCGGCTTCGACGCCGTCTTCACCGCCGAGGCCTGGGGTTCGGACGCGTACACGCCGCTGGCCTGGCTCGGTGCCGATACGCAGCGCATCCGTCTGGGCACCTCGGTACTGCAACTGTCGGCGCGCACCCCCACCGCGTGCGCCATGGCGGCGCTGACCCTCGACCATCTCAGCGGCGGCAGGCACATCGTGGGGCTCGGCGTGTCCGGGCCGCAGGTCGTCGAGGGCTGGTACGGCCGGCCGTTCGCCAAACCACTGGCCCGCACGCGCGAATACGTCGACATCATGCGACAGGTCTGGGCGCGCGAGGCACCGGTCGCCTCCCCCGGCCCGCACTACCCGCTGCCCTACACCGGGCCGGGTTCGACCGGTCTGGGTAAGAACCTGAAATCCATCGTGCATCCGCTGCGCCGGGACATCCCGATCTTCCTCGGCGCCGAGGGCCCCAAGAACATCGCGCTCACCGCCGAGATCGCTGACGGCTGGTTGCCGCTGTTCTTCACCCCGCGCATGGCCGACACGTACAACGAGTGGCTCGACGAGGGTTTCGCCCGGCCCGGTGCCCGCCGCACCCGCGACGATTTCGAGGTCTGCGCCACCGCCCAGATCTATCTGACCGATGATCGGGCGTCGGTCCTTGCCGGGCTCAAACCGGTCACCGCGCTGTACATGGGCGGCATGGGCAGCGAGGACACCAACTTCCACGCCGAGGTGTATCGCCGGATGGGCTACGGCGAGTTGGTCGACGAGGTGACCGCGCTGTTCCGCGGCGGCCGCAAGGAAGAGGCGGCGGCGGCGATCCCCGACGAGGTGATCTCCGAGTCGACGCTGATCGGCGACGCCGACAGCGTCCGTGAACAGATCAGGACCTGGGAGGCCGCGGGCGTGACCACGCTCCTGGTGACCGCCGGTTCGGCACAGCAGATCAGGGACATCGCCACACTCGCAAATTGAGTGAACGTGTGTACACTCATCACATGATCGAGTGTTCACCGGATGAGTCTCAGGACATCGCGCGCCGCGACGAGTCACGCGCCCTGGCGCACCTCGGGCTGATCGAACTCGGCAATGCCGCCCGCGGCATCGCCGAGATGCACCGCGCCATCGCCGCGGGCGTGTTCGGCACCCTCGGCCGGACCCCGTTGCGCACCTGGACCGACCCGACCCGGGCGGTGCACGATGCGCTCAGCGAAGGCATCTACGCCGCCACCGCGGGGTCGCTGGAGGCGGCGGGCGGTGTGGCCGGTTCGATGGTGGGCGGCTGGGGCAGGCCGCCGTCGCACACCGTGCCCGGTGCGTTCGCTCTGGCCGTGCTCAACGGCCTGATCGGCGACGAGCTGGCCGCCACCGATTCACCCCTGGCCTCCCTGATGCGGGTGTGGCACGCCGGGCGGCCGGTCGAACCGACCGCTGTCGGGCTGCGCGCGGCATTCGGCGAACCCACCGGGCCTCGGCAGGCGTCCGGACATCTCGTGGTGTTCATCCACGGCCTGATGGAAACTGAAATGGCCTGGCACACAGGGGAAGGTCCGGGTTACGGGCCCCGCCTGGCCGACGACATCGGCGCGTGTCCGGTCTACGTGCGCTACAACACCGGCCGGCACATCAGCGACAACGGGCACGATCTCGACAGGCTCCTCACCGCGCTGGTGGCGCTGTGGCCGGCCCCCGTGCTCACCATCACGCTGGTGGGGCATTCGATGGGCGGGCTGGTGTTGCGCAGCGCGTGCCGGCACGCCTCCGACGGCCATTCGCTGTGGCTGCGGGTGCTGCGGCACACGGTCACCCTGGGCACTCCGCACCTGGGTGCCCCGCTCGCCCGCGGAGTACATGCCGCTGCCGCCGCGCTGTCTGCCGCGCCGGTGACGCGGCCTATCGCCAACCTGTTGCGGCGACGCAGCTCCGGGGTGCGCGACCTCCATCACGGTACCGTCCTGGCCCGGGACTGGGAGCGAAATTCGGCTCCCGACAGGTGGTTTCAGCCGATGGCCACGGATGTGTGGCTGCCGCCGCATGTCGAGCACCTGTATGTGGTCGCCACCGTCACCCGCAGCGACCGGCATCTGGTCGGCATGATCATCGGCGACGGCCTGGTACTGAGCGGCAGCGGCAGTGGCCGCAACAGGCGCCGCAACATTGGCTACGTCGTCGACGACGGTCTGCACGTGGGCCGCGCACACCATCTGACACTGCTCAACGACGACACCGTCTATGCGTGGATGGTCGACAGGATCTCGCCGCGCCGGGCGATCACCGGCTGACGCGGGCACTGCCCGGGCACGATCAGTGCCGCCGACCGCGCCTGCGATGGCGACCGGAGCTGTCCCCGTCGTCGCCGCGATAGTCCGGCGTGCTGGTCAAATGCCAACTGCCGCAGTCGCAGTGGTAGCTGCGCAGCCACGGCACGCCGAACCTGGTCGTCCGTGATCGCGCGATGGCGTCGGTCGCCTCCATCGGCGTGGGGAAGCATTCCTTGTACGGAGTCGGACACACCCTGGCACGCCGTGGCCGGGCACGTCGCACCGGCCGTTCGCGGCGCCAGGCCGTGCGTTCCTCCACGGCACGATAGAACTCCTCGAGTTCGTCGTCCGAGAACGCCACGAGCAGACCTTTCGCCGGAAGTCCAGCCGATCTTACGCGGTGTTCGTTGAGGTCAGCGAGCCATCCACAGGCGCCTGCGTACCACCTTGCGCATTCGGTCGAGTTCGGTCGTGGACAACGTCTCGGGAGGCGCCTCGTTGATCAGATGGTCGATCTGGCCGAAGAAGTCCCGGTCGGACAGACCGAACTGCTCGCGGATCGCCACCGACGATCCACCGCCGAGCTGGTACCAGTCCGTCTCGAAATCGAGCATCTTCTGATGCGTCGCGTTGTCCATACGTTCACGTCCTTGTGAGCGGGAGGGTGGCGGCAACGATCGCCCCCCTGGCGATCAGCCTCTGCCGACACACAGTACACAAAAATCGGGTGCGTTCAAGCAATTTCGGCAGGAAGATCGCGAACGCGAAGAATGTGCGGAATTTCGGTGAACACCCGGTGACTGTGACGCGCCGCAGCGGCCGCCACCGGGGCGAATCAGCGCATGCCGGTGGCCCAGGTCGGGGCCTGCGGATCACGGCCGCCGCGACGGTTGACCGGCGGCCGTGTTCACCGCAGGCGTTCGGCGTCGCGGGCCAGCGCCAGCAGGGCGCAGGCCATGTCGCGAAGCTCGGCGCGGCCGACATCCTCGGTGATGGCCGTGGCCAGGTCTTCGGCCGCACAGCGCAACTCGAACATCCGGTCCCCGAACGACTCGGCCTCCGCTGCACTGAGGATCACCGAGTCCGCGGGTATCGACGTCCCCTCGGCCAGCGCCCGCTGCTCGTAGGCGCGTTGTCGGCACGAGCGCTTGCAGTACTTGCGGCGCCGGCCGAGTTGGGAGTCAACCATCGTTCGTCCGCACCACGCGCACGAATACGGTCGGCGACGCTGGGTTTGCTGCACGCCCTGACCGTACTCACCGATCGGCCGATGTCCACGGCGACACACAGCCGTCCGGCTCACTGCCAAAAGTGTTCTTCACTATAATGATCGGTGATGCCATATCACCGGACCGCGCGGCCCCCTGCGTGTCAGGGTGAGTTGAGTCCAGCGGTTCAGAGCAAACCCGCCTGCAGGGCGAGATACGGATCAACCCCACGATGACAATTTCCAGCCTGGCCGTGGCCGGGGACAATGCCTGCATGGATTCCTCGCATCCGCGTTCTGACGGTCCGCGCCGACGCCGCACGTTCACCCCGGCGGACAAACTCGCCCACCTGGCCGCATATGAACAGGCCTGTGAGCGCGGCGAGGGCGGCGCCTACCTGCGTACCGAGGGCCTGTACTCGTCGCTGATCAGCGAATGGCGCAAACAACGCGACGCCGGTGTCCTCGACGGCAAACCCGCTGGGGTGAAGATCGGCAAGCTCACCGCCGAGCAGGTCGAGATCGCCCGACTCAAACGCGAACTCGACAGGACCGGCAAGCGGTTGGCCACCACCGAGGCGGCTCTGGAGATCATGGGAAAAGCGCACGCGCTCTTGGAACAGATCTCCGAGAGCGCGGACACCGACGAGCCGCGCAAGAAGCACTGATGGCCACCCATCACGACCTGACCGAGGCCGGCGTGAGCACCCGGGCAGCCACCTCGCTGACGGCGGTGACGCGATCTACCGCCGCCCGCAGCAGGGCGCGCAGGCAGTGGCCGGCACCGGCCGCGAGGAAGGTGCCCGTGAACAAGCTCACCGACGCCGAACGCGCCCGCGTGTTGACGATGTTGAACTGTGACCGGTTCGTCGACCAGGCCCCGCTCGAGGTGTATGCGCAGCTGCTCGACGAGGGCATCTACCTGTGTTCGGTATCGACGATGTACCGGATCCTGCGGGAGAACAAACAGGTCACCGAGCGGCGCCGGCAGGCCCGACACCCCACCCGCACCTGCCCGGAGCTGGTCGCGACCGGGCCCCGGCAGGTCTATACCTGGGACATCACGAAGCTGCCCGGGCCGGTCAAGGGCGTCTACTACGACGCCTACGTGATGGTCGACATCTACTCCCGCTACATTGTCGGCGCCCACGTACAAACCCGCGAATCAGCAGTACTCGCAGTGGAATTCATGACCGACGTCTTCAGGGTTCATGGCACACCAACGGTGGTGCACGCCGACCGGGGAACATCGATGACCAGCAAACCGGTCGCAGCGCTGCTCGCGGACCTCGAGGTGACCCGGTCACATTCGCGACCGAAGGTGTCCAACGACAACCCGTACTCCGAATCACTGTTCAAGACCCTCAAGTACGGGCCCACGTTCCCGCAAAGGTTCGGATCCATCCACCACGCCCGGGACTTCCTCGACACGTTCGTGACCTGGTACAACCACGAACACCGGCACACCGGCATCGGCCTGCACACCCCGGCCGACGTCCACTTCGGCCTCGCCACCGACAAAGCAACGCAGCGAACTGGTGTGCTGACCGCGGCCCGTTTGGCCCACCCCGAACGATTCACGCCCGCAGACCCGACACCGAAGATCCTGAACCTGCCGGCCAGCGCCTGGATCAACAAGCCCGACACCACGACCGATCACGCCGCCGCGTAACACCCACTGGACTCAATCACCTTGACAAGTTCCGGCCCGGCACACTCTCCAAGGAGCACCATGACTCAGATTGAGACTTCCCAGGCGCCGGACCCCACAGTCGACAGCCACGTGCGTGTCACCCTCGACGACGGCCAGGTGGTCACCGGGGTGATCGTCGAGGACTTCGGTGAACTGATTCCCGCAGACGGCACGATCGAGGCACCCATCGACGCCGAGCTCGGCATCGCCCGCCTGCGCCGGTTCGTCATCACGACCGACCGCGGCGTGGTGTTCGGCGACGTCGACACCGTCGAGGTCATCGACTGAGGCGATACCGGGAACTTTCCGGGCTGCACGGTCGTTGACCTGATCGGGCGGTGTCCGGTGCCTTTGCGCAACACCACGCCCGCATATCGGTGCGCGTCCCGTTTTGCGGTGCGCGTTCGGTGCGCGCGATGCGCGTATCATTGTCGGGGAATCTGAGCCCGGGGCCTGTTCGTGCCCGGGGTTTGTGAGCAGTGAGAGGAACACCATATGGCTGATCGAGTACTTCGCGGTAGCCGCCTCGGTGCGGTGAGCTACGAGACCGATCGCGACCACGATCTTGCGCCGCGGCGGATTGTGCAGTACCGCACCGACAACGGCGAGATCTTCGACGTCCCCTTCGCCGACGATGCCGAGGTGCCGTCCAAGTGGCCCTGCAAGAACGGAATGGAAGGCACCATCCTCGAGGGCGCCGAGCCCGACGAGAAGAAGGTCAAGCCGCCGCGCACCCACTGGGACATGCTCCTGGAGCGTCGCTCCGAAGAAGACCTGCAGGTGCTGCTCAACGAGCGTCTGGAACTGCTCAAGCAGCGCCGCCGAGGCGTGCTGAGCTGACATACGCGGCGGTCCGGGCGCACTCGGCACGATCCCGGGTACCGCTCGACCGCAACCATCCCGAGCCGAGAATGCCGGTGACCATCGTGGTCACCGGCATTTTTTGTCGTTTCCGAACCGAGTACCGCCTGGTGGAGGTCGGCTCCCCCGGCGGCACGCCATCACCCGCGCCCGCGCAACTTGGCCAGACGGCTGGCCGCGCCCCAGCGCGCCACCATCAGGAACGCCTCGGTCATCACCCCGCCGTCCATCTTCGACTCGCCCACCTCACGTTCGGTGAAGGTGATGGGTACCTCCCGGACATCGAAGTCGGCCTGCACCGTGCGCCAGGCCAGGTCGATCTGAAAGCAGTAGCCGGCGGATTCGACCGTGTCGAGGCTGATCCGGTCGAGCACCTCGCGGCGATAGGCGCGAAAGCCCGCCGTGATGTCGTGGATGTGCGCGCCGAGCGCGAGCCGTGCGTATGTGTTCGCCCCGCGCGAGAGCCATTCGCGTCGTTTGGGCCAGTTCACCAGACGGCCACCCGGCACATATCGGGACCCGATCACCAGGTCGGCCCCGGAATTGATGGCCACCAACAGCGACCCGAGCTGCTCGGGCGCGTGTGATCCGTCCGCGTCCATTTCGATGATGACCGCGTATGTGCGTGCCAGGCCCCATTCGAATCCGGCCAGATAGGCCTTGCCGAGGCCGTCCTTGGCCGTCCGGTGCAGCACGTGCATCCGTGCGTCGGTGTCGTCGGCCGCGAGGCGATCGGCAAGCTGTCCGGTGCCGTCCGGACTCGAATCGTCGACAACCAGGACATGGATCCCCGGCAGTGACTCGTTGAGCCGGCCGATGATGCCCGGCAGGTTGTCGCGTTCGTTGTAAGTCGGGATGACCACCAGGGCGCCCGTGCCGTCAGCGGCAACCACCTCCGAACGCCGGCCGCCCGTGTCGGGGCGGTGGCCGGCGCCTGCGGTTGCGCTATCTGGCGATTCCATCGATCTCCTCGGGAGTGGGGTCGGCCCCGTCATCACGGCGGCGTCCGGTGCCCATCGTTCGGATGGGAAACCTTGCCGAAAATCTAGTATGTCCGGCGATCGCAAACAAAAATGCCGCAACCGCAATTACGATAGCGACCGTCTGGGGCAGTGACCCGAGTCTGGTCGCGATGGTGGTGTCCGACCGCAAGGCCAGGTGTGAGGTGAGGGTTTGCGGGGTGAAGAACTCGGACTCGGATTCGATCATGCCGTCGGCGCCGATGATCGCGCTCACGCCGCTGGTGGCCGCCACCACCACCGACCGCCCGTGCTCCACGGCCCGTACCTGAGACATCGCCAACTGTTGGTAGGTCATGTTGGTGCGGCCGAAGGTGGCGTTGTTGGTGGGGACGAACAGGAACTCGGCACCGTCGTCGACGGCCTGACGCGCCGACCTGTCGAAGGCGATCTCCCAGCAGGTGGAGATACCGACGCGAACGGATCGGGTACGGGTGGGCACGTCGACGGTCGCCGGACCGGTACCGGCGCGGAAATTGCCGGCCATGTCGGCGTACGAGGAGAACATCCGGAAAAACGACCGCCACGGCAGGTATTCACCGAAAGGCTGGATGATGTGTTTGTCGTAGCGGTCCACCGGGCCCCGCTCCTGATCCCACACCAGCACCGTGTTGGTGGGCCGGCTGTCGGGGTCGCGGATGAGGGTGCCCACCAGGATCGGGGCGTCCACGGCCTGCGATGCCGCGGTGATCTCGTCGGCTGCGTCAGCGTTGGTCAGTGGGGAGATGTCGGAGGCGTTTTCCGGCCACAGCACCAGGTCCGGGGCCGCGGCGGTGCCGGCGTAGACCTCGGCGGCGTACCGCTGCGTCTGGTTCACATGATTGTCGAGCACTGCCCGGCGCTGGGCGTTGAAGTCCAAGCCCAGCCTGGGCACGTTGCCCTGGATCGCCGCGACGTTCACGGTCGAGGACGAGACGGTGCGGTCGACGGTGTCGGGGGTGACCAGGATCGCCGACAGCGGGCCGGCAAGGGTGAGGACGGCGGCCACCGCGGCCCGGGTCACGGTGTCCGAACGGCGTCCCTCCGGCCGGTCGCCGGTATCGGCCGACGACATGTCCGTGCGACCACGTCCGCGCACAGATTCGGTGATGATCAGCAGGCACCACGCCCCGGCCGACCCGAACAGTGCCACCGCGGCGGACAGGCCCGGGGCGCCGAGGATCGACGCCAACGGCAGCAGCGGGCCGTCGACCTGACTGAACGCGGTTCGTCCCCACGGAAAGCCGCCGAACGGGAATGCCGAGCGTACCGCCTCGACCAGGACCCATGCGAGGCTGAACCAGACCGGCGCCACCGGCAACCGCATCGTCACCGTCGCGATCACCCCGAACAACGCCAGATATCCGGCCATCACGGTGGCCAGTGCGAGCCACGGCAGCGGACCGACGTATTCACCGATCCAGGGCAGCAGCGGTACGAAGAAGCCGAGACCGAACGCGAATCCCAGCCATGCCCCGGTCCGTGCGCGTGGACCACCGACCACGAGCAGGGCGTACAGCGCGCCGAGCGAGATCACGGCCAGATACCAGGAGGCGTGCGGGGGGAACGCGAAGTACATGCCGACGCCGGCGAGCACGGCGAGCACCGTGCGCACCGCCCAGATCCGGCGATCGGCCGGGGACCACC
The DNA here is from genome assembly GCF_025273675.1 of Gordonia pseudamarae. Taxonomy (NCBI): domain Bacteria; kingdom Bacillati; phylum Actinomycetota; class Actinomycetes; order Mycobacteriales; family Gordoniaceae; genus Gordonia; species Gordonia pseudamarae. Next base: position 2,441,498 of record NZ_CP045809.1, read on the forward strand.
GCCCAAACCGTTCCAACGGCCGGCGGAGGGCGGCCGGGACCGGGCCGCTCAACCGGCCGCCTCCGCCGAGTACACCGGTGCCCCGTCGCGGAAGGTCTGCACGCAGCGCGGCAGCGCGGCCTCCGGCGATACGTCGGGCAGTGCGGGGACCCGCGCCCGCGGATCGGTGGACCAACGCTGCACACCCGCGTGGGAGCCGACGACCACCAGTTCGTCGGCCTCCCAGACCGCGAAGTGGGCGGGTGCGCCGGGGGCGAGTGTGCCGGTGAGTCCGTCGTTGACGCCTCCGGCCCGCCAGCCTCCGCGGGTGGCGGCGGCGAACGCGGCCCGCGCCGAGATCGCGTTGCGGGGCTGATGGTGATGGACGGCCGCCCTGACGGTGGCCCACGGGTCGATGCCGGTGACCGGTGTGTCGGAGGAGAACGCGAGTGCCACGCCGGCCTTGGCGAGGCCGCCGAAGTCGTTGAGCCCCGCGGCCCGATCGACACCGAGACGCTGCTCGTACAGCCGGCCGGGTCCGCCCCAGGCCGCGTCGAACTGTGGTTGCATGCTCGCGACCACTCCGCAGCGCGCGAGGATCTCCATGTCGGGGGCGGAGACCATCTCGGCGTGTTCGAGACGGTGGGCGCAGCGCGCGGTCGCGGGTGTGCCCAGTTCGGCGGCCACCTCGGCGAAGGCCCCGGCGACCGATGCCGCGGCGGCGTCCCCGATGACATGGAAGCCGGCCTGGATGCCTGCCACGGTGCAGGCCGCGATGTGCCGGCCGATGGTGTCGTGATCGAGGTAGGCGATACCGGTGGTGTCCGGGGCGTCGGTGTAGGGCCGCGACAGCCATGCGGTGTGCGATCCGAGGGCGCCGTCGACGAACAGGTCGCCGCCGAGCGCGTCGGCGTTGAGCGTGCCCAGGAGCGCGCGGGCCTCGTCGGCGGCGGCGACCGCCTGCCCCCAATACCTGCGGACCGCCACCGGATGGTCGAGGTCGGCGATCGCGAGGAAGTCGGCGGTGCCGCTGATATCGGGGCCGCCGTTCTCGTGGACGGCGACCACCCCGACCGATGCCGCATGATCGAGCGCCCGCAGCTGGGCGCGGCGGCGCTGGTCGGCGTTCAGCAGACCGCGTGCCGCACCGCGCACCAGGTGGTGGGCTTCGGCCACGAGCGGTTCGGCCGGATGGAATCCGCCGGCATCGGCCAGCCCCGGAATCCGGGCGCGCAGTGCCGACGAGGCGAGCGCCGAATGTTCATCGACCCTGGCCAGGTATACGGGCCGATCGCCGACGACCGCGTCGATCTCGGCCGTGGTGGGACATCGTCCCTCACCGGCGACCGAGTCGTCCCACGCCGAGTCGTCCCAGCCGGTTCCCCAGATCAGGTCGCCGGGCGCGGACGCGGTATGGGCGGCGGCCAGCAGGGCAAGGCAGTCGCTGCGGCCCGCCGCCGACGTCAGGGTGAGCCCGGTCAGCGCCAGGCCCGTGGAGGTCAGGTGCACATGTGAGTCGACGAACGCCGGTGCCACGAATCTGCCGTCCAGGCCGATGATCCGTGCCCCCGGATGCAGCGCACGACCGACGTCGTCGCTGCCCACCCACACGACGATGCCGTCGGTGACGGCGAGTGCGGTCGCGTCGGGTGCTGCCGGTGAATACACCGCGCCACCCACATACAAATCTGTAGCCACGATCGTTCAGTCTGCCCGACCGCTGTCGAGGGGGCCATTTGCCCTGGCGGGCATCGACGGGCCGGGACGTCGGGACTGCCGCGACAGGCCGTCGATCACACCCCGCCGCGCGGCAGGCCCGTGGCCCCGTTCTGGTGCCGGTGCCCGGTTGCCGGCTCGTCGGTGTACACCACGTCCCCGTCGAGCACGACACCGTCGATCACCTGGCCGCCGCGGGTGCCGTCGGCGGCGAAGAACCCCACCGAGTACAGCCCCAACCGGTCCATGGTGGCGGCAAAGCGCCGGGTGCCGTAGGCGGTGACCGCGGGCCGGGCCGCCTTGCGTACGGGCGGGGCCAGCAGGATCATGCCGAGCACCGTCGATACCACACCGGGCACCACAAGCAGCGCCGCGGCCAGGGCCGTCAGACCGGTGTCGGCCATCGCGGGCAGCGGATCGACCTCGTTGCGGGATGCGCGCCGCAGCTCGCCGACGAGCTTTCGGCCGTGGCCGCGCAACACGACCAGACCGAGGGTGAACACGGTCAGGCCGATCACCACGGCCCAACCGAATCCGAGCAGGCCGATCGCCAGAGCGAAGGCGCCGATCTCCACTGCCGCATATCCGAGTACTATCGCAAGACGCATGAGACTGGACCCGTCCTCTCCGTGGGTGCTGTTCGGTCGGTCCGGATGCACCCCGTCGAACCGTTCAACGTGTGAGGTTCCGGTTTTTCTCCCGGGCCGCCGGTGAGGTCGGTCGCGGCCCCGCCGCCACTGCGCGGTGGCGGCTATTGCGCGGTGTCGCGTCCTTCGATGTCGCCCTCGGCCTGGACGTAGATGCGCCGCAGTTCGGCCAGCATATCGGCGGGCGGCTCATGCCACATCTCCCGCTGCGCCGCCTCCAGCAGACGTTCGGCGATACCGTGCAGCGCCCATGGATTGGACTGGCGCATGAACTCCTGGTTGGCCGCGTCGAGCACGTACGACTCGGTGAGCTTCTCGTACATCCAGTCGGCGACGACATCGGTGGTGGCGTCGTAGCCGAACAGGTAGTCGACGGTGGCGGCCATCTCGAACGCACCTTTGTAGCCGTGCCGCTGCATCGCCGCGATCCAGCGCGGGTTGACCACCCGGGCCCGGAACACCCTGCTGGTCTCCTCGGAGAGGGTGCGGGTGCGCACGGCGTCGGGGCGGGTGGAGTCACCGATGTAGGCCTCGGGATCCTTGCCGGTGAGCGCGCGGACCGTGGCGACCATACCGCCGTGGAACTGGAAGTAGTCGTCGGAGTCGGCGATATCGTGTTCGCGGGTGTCGGTGTTCTTGGCGGCCACCGCGATCCGGCGATAGGCCGCGCGCATGTCGTCGACGGCGGGCACACCGTCCAGGTCACGGCCGTAGGCGTAGCCACCCCACTCGGTGTAGACGCGGGCCAGGTCCTCGTCGCTGCGCCACTGACGGGAGTCGATGAGCTGAAGCAGACCGGCGCCGTAGGTGCCGGGTTTGGACCCGAACACCCGTGTCGATGCCCGCCGGCGGTCGCCGTGTTCGGTGAGCGAGGCCCGCACGTGAGCGGCGACGAAGTTCTGCTCGTCGGGTTCGTCGGCGCCCGCGGCGAGGGTGACGGCGTCGTCGAGCATGGCGACCACGTGCGGGAACGCGTCGCGGAAGAAGCCGGAGATGCGGACGGTGACGTCGATGCGTGGCCGGCCGAGCTCCTGCGGGTCGATCAGTTCCAGGCTCGATACTCGCCGGGACATCTCGTCCCACACCGGCATCACCCCGAGCAGCGCCAGCACCTCGGCGATGTCGTCGCCGGAGGTTCGCATCGCGCTGGTCCCCCACACCGACAGACCCACCGACCGCGGGTACTCGCCGTGGTCGGCGAGGTAGCGCTCGAGCAGCGAGTCGGCCATCGCCCGGCCCGTCTCCCAGGCCAGCCGCGACGGCACCGCCTTGGGGTCCACGGAATAGAAGTTGCGGCCCGTCGGCAGCACATTGATCAGGCCGCGCAGCGGGGAGCCGCTCGGCCCGGCCGGGATGAAACCACCGTCGAGGGCGTGTAGTACCCGGTCGATCTCGACGGAGGTCTGCCGCAGCCGGGGCACCACCTCGGTGGCGGCGAAGGTGAGGATGTCGGCGACGGCTTCCGGATGGCCGTGCGCCGCCTCGGCCACCGCTTCGGCCGACCAGTCCCTCGTGGCGCAGGCGGTGACCAGGCCGCGGGCGATGCTCTCGAACTCGTCGACGTCGGCGCGGGCGGCGGACCCGTCCTCGGTGAGGCCGAGCGCCTCGCGCAGGCCGGGCAGCGCCGAGGTGCCGCCCCACAACTGGCGGGCACGCAGCATCGCCAGCACCAGGTCGGTTTCGGTGTCGGCATCGGGTGCCTGCCCGAGCACGTGCAGGCCGTCGCGGATCTGGACGTCCTTGATCTCGCACAGCCATCCGTCCACATGCAGCAGCATGTCGTCGAAGACCTCTTCGTCGGGCCGTTCGGCCAGGCCCAGGTCGTGGTCCATCTTGGCGGCGGTGAGCAGCGTCCAGATCTGCTGGCGGATCGCGGGCAGCTTGGCCGGGTCGAGCGTGGAGACGTTGGAGTGTTCGTCCAGGAGCTGCTCGAGGCGGGCGATGTCGCCGTATGATTCGGCGCGCGCCATCGGTGGGATCAGGTGATCGACCAGGACGGCGTGGGCGCGGCGTTTGGCCTGGGTGCCCTCACCGGGGTCGTTGACCAGGAACGGGTAGATCAGGGGCAGATCACCGAGTGCGGCGTCGGTGCCGCAGTCCGACGACATTCCGAGGGTTTTGCCCGGCAGCCATTCGAGGTTGCCGTGCTTGCCCACATGGACGATGGCGTCAGCACCGAAACCCTTGTCGCCGAAGTTGTCTCCGCTGAATCCGGCGACCCACCGGTATACGGCGAGGTAGTGGTGCGAGGGCGGCAGATCGGGGTCGTGGTAGATGGCGACCGGGTTCTCGCCGAAACCGCGCGGCGGCTGCACCAGGATCGCGATGTTTCCGAATGTCATTGCGGCAACGACGATATCGCCGTCTGGGTTGACCGATCGGTCTACGAACAGCTCACCCGGCGCAGGTCCCCAATGCTTCTCGACGTTCTCGCGCAGTGGGGCGGGCAGAGTGGCGAACCAGTCGCGGTAGTCGGCGGCGGAGACCCGAATCGGGTTGGCGGCCAGTGCTTCCTCGGTGAGCCAGTCCGAATCCTGTCCGCCTTTGTCGATGATCGCGTGGATCAGCGCGTCCGAGTCGTCGTCGGCCAGGCCCGGTATCTGGCCCTCGGCGCCGATGTCGTAGCCCGACTCCCCCATCGCCGAGAGCAGCCGCAGCAGACTGCGCGGGGTGTCCAGGCCCACGGCGTTGCCGATGCGGGCGTGTTTGGTGGGGTATGCCGACAGCATGATCGCCACCTTGCGGTCGGCGGCGGTGGTCTTGCGCAGCCGGGCATGGGCCGTGGCGATCCCGGCGACGCGGGCACAGCGTTCGTGGTCGGGCTGGTACCAGGGCAGGCCGTTCTCGTCGAACTCCTTGAACGAGAACGGGACGGTGATGATGCGGCCGTCGAATTCGGGTACCGCCACCTGGGTGGCCACATCCAGCGGCGACAGGCCGTCGTCGCCGGCGGCCCAGTCCTCGCGTGAACCGGTCAGGCACAGGCCCTGCAGGATCGGGATGTCGAGGGCGGCGAGCCGTTCGATGTTCCATGACTCGTCGTCGCCGCCGGCCGACACTGCCGCCGGGGTGGACCCGCCCGCGGCGAGCACGGTGACGACGAGGGTGTCGGTGGTGCCGAGCAGTTCGATCAGCTCGTCGGGGGCGGTGCGCAGGGAGGCGCAGTAGATGGGCAGCGCACGGGCGCCCTTGGCCTCGATCGCGGAGCACAGCGCGTCTACATAGCGGGTATTGCCGGCCAGGTGCTGGGCCCGGTAGTAGAGCACGCCGATGGTCGGCGTCCCTGCGGGTGTGTCGGCGGTAGGGGCGAGCGGAGCGACGGGAGATGTCACCGTGCGGTCGAGTACACCCCAGCCGGGCGTCTGCTGCGGCGGTTCGAATCCGTGGCCCGTCAGCAGCACGGTGTCGGACAGGAAGTTGTGCAGGTTGGTGAGATTCTCCACGCCGCCCGCAGCCAAGTAATTGTGTGCCTCGGCCGCCACCCCGGCCGGCACCGTCGATACCGCCATCAGGTCGGGGTCGGGTTGCTGTTCACCGGAGAGCACCACCAGCGGCTTGCCGAGCGCGGTCGCGGCGGCCAGTCCGTCCTCCCACGCACGCACCCCACCGAGGATGCGGATCACCACCAGGTCGGCGCCGTCGGCGAGTTCGGTGACATCGTCGACGAGGATGCGGGAAGGGTTGGCCACCCGATATGCGGCACCTGAGGCCGAGGCGGTGATGAGGTCGGTGTCGGAGGTCGACAGCAGCAGGATCATGGCTCTCCTCACCGGGAAACGCGCCCGGGGTAGTCGGTCGTGGCGGGACGAGCGGCAGGTCTGGCTTCGGTGCCCCGAGCACCGTTACAGTGACGCGACCGCGCCGGATTCACACCGGCTTCAGCTGCTCGCACGTCACAGCGTAGTCACGCCGGGATACGCCGGGCGCCGTCGGGTCCGGTCGAACGATACGCACGCAACCGGCCCGATCCGAGCCGGGTGTACCACCCTTTTATCCGGTGGTACACTGGCATCCATGCCGACCACCCTCAAGCGCATTCAGATCTCGGAGACCGCGTCCGTGACTCGGGCGCTGGAGACGGCTGCTCAGGAGTGGCCCGATGTGCCGCGGTCGGAGCTGATCTCCCGGCTGATCGTCGCGGGAGCCACGACGCTCGCCGCAACCCGCGACGCCCGGCAAGCCGATCGGCGACGGGCGTTGCTGCAAGTCCGGGGCAGCATCGCCTACCCGGACGGCTACCTCGGCGATCTCCGCGAGGACTGGCCCGAGTGATCGTGGTGGACACATGTGTGCTGATCGCCCATTTCGGCGTCGACCATCCCCATGCCGAACGTGCCCTCAACATTCTCGATACCGAGGAGACACTCGGGGTGCATCCACTGTCGCTGGCCGAACTGCTCGTTCACCCGGCACGCACCGGACACGAACAGGTGATGCTGTCACAGTTGGTGAGGCTCGGCATTGAGCAGCTGACCCCGACTGCCGATGAGCCCGTGGCGTTGGCCCGGCTGCGGGTCGACACCGGCCTGAAGATGCCGGACTGCTGCGTACTCGCGGCGGCCGAGTTCGCTTCGGCCGATCTGGCCACCTTTGATCGGCGGCTCGCCGAGGTCGCGACCGGTCGTGGCGTGACCGTCCGCACCGGATCGGACTGACCGTTCCCGACGAGTGGTTGCGGCCGTAGCGGCTCTACTCTGGACCTGTGCCCGACACTCATCGCGACCGATCCGATCGCTGCCCCGGCGTCCACGCGACGCATACGGCGGCCGATGGCGCGTTGGCCCGTATCCGGCTGCCGGGTGGCCGGGTGCGCCCGCCGCAACTTGAGGCGTTGGCGACGGCCACCGAGGAGTTCGGCGACGGATATCTGGAGCTCACCGCGCGCGGAAATGTGCAGATCCGCGGCGTCGAGGACGGTGTCGGGTTGGCCGAGCTGATGACCGCCGCGGGTTTGGCGGCGGCGGCAACCAACGATCGGGCGCGCAACATCGCATTGTCACCGTTGACCGGACGGATCGGCGGGGTTGCCGATGTCGGGGATGTTTGCGCCGAACTCGACGCGATCGTCGGCTCCGACGCCATGCTGACGGGCCTGTCGGGACGTTTCCTGTTCGGTATCGATGACGGCCGTTGCGACGTGATTGCCCGCCACCCCGATATCGCCGTGCTGGCCCGCTCCGCCGACACGGTGGACGTGCTGCTCGGCGACCAGCCGCTGGGTTCGGCGCCGACGACCGATGCAGCGGCGGCGTTGGCCGCACTCGCGCGGGACAAGGTCGACGTGGCGCCGCAACCCTGGCGGATCGGTGACCTGACCGATGTCGAACGCGAGGAGATCATCATCCGCGCACGCGATCGGTTGGCACCGCCGGTCGGGCCGATCACGCAGGTCGCTCCGTCGCCGTCCCCCATCGTCGGCTGGTTCGACCAGGACGACGGCGCGGTGCTGCTCGGCGCCGTCGTCGAGTTGGCGCGGGTTCCCGCTCAACTGCTGCACTTCCTGGCCGCAGTGAACAAACCGGTCATCGTCACCGGCGACCGCGAGATTCTCCTGTGCGATCTCGACGAGGCGGTCGCCGAAACCGTGGTGCGGGTCCTGGCCCCGATGGGCCTGACCTTCGACGCGTCGTCGCCGTGGGCATCGGTCACCTGTTGCGTGGGCTCACCCGGTTGCGGACGCGCCCACGCCCCGGTCCGCGACGACTTGCTGGCCCGGGTCGACGGCGGGCCGGTGACCGGACGCGAACACTGGTCGGGGTGCGAACGCGGGTGCGGCGCACCCACGGGCGCCCACCTGCTCGTCGAGGCCCACCCCGACGGCTATCGCCGTGCCCATGTCCACGGATGAACCAGGTCCACGGATGTACCCCACGCCCACGGACGCACCCGGCGCATTTACGCTGTGAGTCACCATGAGTGACTATCTGCGCGACGGTGCCGCCATCTACCGTCAGTCCTTCGCCATCATCCGAGCCGAAGCGGACCTGTCCGCCTTCGCGCCCGACGTCGCGAACGTGGTGGTGCGAATGATCCACGGCTGCGGGCAGGTGGATCTGGCCGGCGATGTGGTGGCCACACCCGGTGTGGTGGCCGCAGCCCGTACCGCGCTGGCGGCCGGTGCCCCGATCCTGTGTGATGCGAACATGGTGGCCTCCGGGGTCACCCGGCGTCGGCTCCCCGCGGACAACGACGTGCTGTGTTTTCTCGGTGAACCGGGCCTGCCCGAGCTGGCCGAACGGATGGGAACCACCAGAACTGCTGCGGCACTGGAGTATTGGAAGCCACTGCTGGCCGGGTCGGTGGTGGCGATCGGCAATGCGCCCACCGCCCTGTTCGCCTTGCTCGAGCTGATCGACGCCGGAGCCGACCGGCCCGCCGCGATCGTCGGCGCCCCGGTCGGATTCGTGGGTGCGGCAGAATCGTGCGATGCGCTGGCCGCCCGCACCGACCTGGAGTTTCTCACCGTACGCGGACGGCGTGGCGGTTCGGCGATCGTCGCGTCCGCGCTCAACGCGCTGGCCTCGACATCGGAGGTATGAGCGATGAGCGGAAACGGCAAACTGTGGGGCGTCGGACTGGGCCCCGGCGACAGTGAGCTCGTGACGATCAAGGCCGCGCGACTGATCGGTGCGGCGCCGGTGATCGCGTACCACTGTGCGCGGCACGGCAACAGCATCGCCCGTTCGGTGGCCGAGCCGTATCTGCGTGCGGGGCAGATCGAGGAACGGCTGATGTATCCGGTGACCACCGAGACCACCGATCATCCGCGCGGATACGCCGGGGCGCTGGCCGACTTCTACACCGAGTCCGCCCAGCGGCTCGCCGAACACCTGCGCGCCGGTCGGGATGTAGTGCTGCTGGCCGAGGGCGATCCGCTGTTCTTCAGCTCCTACATGCATATGCACAAACGTCTGGCCACCGATTTCGCCGCCGAGATCATCCCCGGCGTGACGTCGGTGAGCGCGGCGTCGGCGGCGATGGCCATCCCACTGGTGGAGGGTGAGGAAACGCTCACCGTCATCCCCGGCACCCTCTCGCAGGTGGACCTGACCGCCCGGTTCCGCAGCGCCGACGCGTTCGCGGTGATGAAACTCGGCCGCACGTTCACCACCGTCCGAGCCTCGCTGGAGGAATCCGGCCGGCTGGAGGAGGCCTGGTATGTGGAGCGGGCCTCGACGGCGTCGCAGCGGGTGCTGCCGGCCGCCGATGTGGACCCGGCCCAGGTGCCGTACTTCTCGATGATCGTGGTGCCCGGCGGACGCAACAATCCGGCCGCCCCGGCCGCCGGCGCGTCGGGTGAGGTGGTTGTCGTCGGTCTGGGGCCCGGCCGGGACACCTGGACGACGCCGGAGGTGCGCGCCGAACTGGCCGCCGCCACCGACTTCGTCGGCTACACCACCTACCTCAAACGGCTGACGCCGCGCCCCGGGCAGCGGATCCACGCCAGCGATAACCGGGTCGAGTCCGAACGCGCCGAGTTCGCGCTGGCGCTGGCGCATCGAGGTGCGCGGGTCGTGGTGGTGTCCTCGGGCGATCCGGGCGTGTTCGCGATGGCCACCGCCGTCGCCGAGGTCGCCTCCGAACCGGCCTGGCAGGACGTGCCGGTGCGGGTTGTGCCGGGGGTCACCGCGGCCACCGCCGTGGCCGCCGCGGTCGGGGCTCCGCTCGGCCACGACTTCGCGGTGATCTCGCTGTCGGATCGGCTCAAGCCGTGGGAGGTGATCTGCGAACGCATCCGGCACGCGCTGGCCGCCGACCTGGTCATCGCCATCTACAACCCCGGTTCGGCGAGCCGCTCCTGGCAGGTCCCGGCGCTCAAGGAACTGCTGCTGGAATCGGTATCCCCCGAGCGGGTGCTCGTGCTCGGCCGTGATGTTGGTGGGCCCGAGCAGTCGTTGCACACCACCACCGTCGGCGGTTTGGACCCGGCCGTGGTGGATATGCGGACGCTGATCGTGGTCGGTTCCTCGGCGACGACGGCGGTGTCGAGGGCGGGCGGCGACCTGGTGTTCACCCCGCGCCGCCACACTCCCGCACCCGGGCCGACGGTCTGAGAGTTATCCGCCGGCCTGCTCGACGGCGCTGATCAGCGCCTCGGGGGTGCTCAGTTCGACGGTGCGGCCGTTGATCGTGACGGTGGGGGTGCCGGTGATCCCGGCCAGCGCGTCCTGGGTTCCGGCGCGCACCCACGCGCCGTAGGTGTTGGCGGTGATGCAGTCCCGGACATCGGTCGATCCGGCGTCGAGGGCGAGTTCGGCCAAGGTGGCGTCGTCGTGGCCGGCTCCGCCCTCGGCGGGCTGCCGATCGTACAGCATCGTGTGATAGCGCAGCCACGTCGACCAATCGCCACCGGTCGCGGTCGCCTCGGCCACACAGGCCGAGGCGTTGGTGGCCCGCGACGAGTACCGGTTGCTGGATGCGCCGTCGAGGAACGAGATCATCCGGTACTCGACGATCACATCGGGATCGGCGCGCAGCGTCACCACCGCGTCGCCGAAGATCGCCTCGAACTGTTTGCACGCCGGGCACTGCAGATCCTCGAACAGCGTCACCACGACCCGGTTGTCCACGTCGCCCGGGCTGGGCGGCGAGGTCCGCAAACCGTAGCCGGTGGCCACCGACGGTGCCCCTTCGGCCCGTGCGGCTGCCGACGGGACAGCGGTGGCAGCGCTCGGCCGTCCGTCGACGCGGGTCACCATCGGGTACGCCAGCGCACCGGCCACCACGACGAGCACGAGCGCCGCCGCCAGGGCCAACCCGATCGCACGTGCCGACGACGACGGCCGGGGCGTCGGCCGCTGACCGTACGGATCACCCGGGAACGGCGGGTACTGGGCGGGATACGGGGGTGGCATGTTCTGTGGCGCGCTCATCACCGCTCAACCTACCGGGCGGCGCCGGGTACGTCTGCACGCGTCAAACCGGACCCGTAGTCGTTACCGCACTACCTCGGCGCACCAGGTGAATGCGTCGGCGGCAGTGTCGACGACGGTCTCGATCGGGGGTTCGGCCGGCCTGTCCACCATCACGACGTCGATCCCCAGTGGCCCGGCGACGTCGAGTTTGGCGCGGGTGAGGGCTCCCCCGCTGTTCTTGGTGACGAGCACGTCGATCCGGTTCTCGGTGAGCAGGTGCCGCTCGGAATCGGCGTCGTAGGGACCGCGGGACCGCAGGATCTGGTGGTGTGGCGGCAGTGGACCGGTGGGCGCGTCGACAACGCGGATCAGGAACGATGCGGTGTCGATTCCGGCGAACGCCGAGGCGTCCTGGCGGCCGGTGGTGAGCAGGACCCGCCTGCGCCCGGCGTGCGTGAGCCGGGAAACGCAGTGGGCAGCTGCGTCGATCGTGGCGACCCGATGCCAGCGGTCCCCGCCGGGGAAATCGGCCGGATCCCAGGTGGGTCGGCGCAGGCGCAGCAACGCAACCCCGGCCCGGCCGGTCGCCTCGGCGGCATGACCGGTGATGGTGGCGGCGAACGGATGGGTGGCATCGACGACGGCGCGGACGCCGTTCTCGCGCAACCAGTCGGTCAACCCCCTCACTCCGTCGCCGCCGGCGTACTGCCCGAAACCGCCGATGCGCACCGCACCCACCGGCAGGCGTGGTTGCGCGACCCGGCCGGCGAGGGAGGTGATGACCTCGATGCCCGCGTGGTGAAGCAGTGCGGCCAGTTCGCGGCCCTCGCCGGTGCCTCCCAGGATCAGGATCGCGTTCACGGATGGTTCCGCAGTTTGGTCATGCGCGCCGCCGAGTACAGGTAACTGTCGGTGATGGTGTCGACCCCTTGGGGTTCGAGCACCCGCCCGACGAAGATCACGGCGGTTTTCGTGATGGATTCGGCCGCGAGCGCGGCGGGCAGCTCGGCCAGCGGGCACCGCACGATCTGTTGGTCGGAGCGGCTCGCGAACGCGACGGTGGCAGTCGGGCAGTCCGCACCGTAGTGCGGGGCCAGGGCCGCGACGATGTCGTGGGTACGGTGCGCGGCCAGATGCAGGGCGAGAGTGACACCGGCGGCGGCCAGCTCGGGCAGCGTCTCACCGGCCGGCATGTCCGTCGACAGCGTCGACACCCGGGTGATCAGCACACTCTGACCCACCCCCGGCACCGTCAGCTCGGACCCGAGCGCGGCGGCCGCGGCCGCGAACGCCGGGACGCCGGGCACGATCTCGGAGGCGATGCCGCGTTCGGCGAGCAGACGCCGCTGCTCGGTCATCGCCGAATACAGCGACAGATCGCCCGAGTGCAGCCGGGCCACGTCGTGACCGGCGCCGTCGGCGGCCGCGATCACGTCGATGATCGCCGCGAGCGGCATCCGCGCGGTGTCGACGAACTCGGCACCGTCGGGACACAGCGCCAGCATTTCTTGCGGCACAAGCGAACCCGCGTACACACAGGTGTGGCATCGGCCGAGTGCGCGCGCCCCGCGCACGGTGATCAGATCGGCCGCGCCGGGTCCGGCTCCGATGAAGTAGACGGTCACCGCTGCTCCTGACTCTTGTTTGCCGCCCATTGCACGATCGGCAGGGCCGGGCGCCATGTGGTCAGCGACCCCAACGGCCCGGCCGTTTCGACACTGAACCGGCGCAAGGTGCCGCCGTACCGGCCGGCGGCCGAGGCAAGCAGGTTCTGTGACTCGATGGCCACACCGTTGGCGACCAGCCGGCCGCCGGGCGCCAACGCCGCCCAGCACTGCTCCAGCACCTGTTCGGACAGGCCGCCGCCGATGAACACCGCGTCGGGGGTGCCGTGCGCGGCCAGCGCCTCCGGTGCCCTGCCGGCGATCCGCAGACGTCCGGCGACCCCGTGCCGCACGGCATTGCGTCCGAGACGTTCGGCCCGTCCCCCATCGGCCTCGAAGGCGACGGCCCGGCCGTCGGTGTCCGCGCGCAACCATTCGATGGCGATGCTGCCCGACCCGCCGCCCACATCCCACAGCAGTTGGGTACCGCCGGGCCGCAACGCGCACACGGTGAGCGCTCGGACCGGTTCCTTGGTGAGCTGGCCGTCGTTCTCGTACATGTCGTCGGGCAGGCCCGGCGCCGCGCAGATGCGGGGACCGTGGCAGTCGACCGCGACGATGTTGAGCGGATCCACGTCGCCGGGGCCGGCGGTCTCGGGCATGGCATCGTAAATCCGCTCGGCCGGACCCCCGAGACGTTCCAGGACCCGCACCCGCGAGCCACTGAAACCGTTGTCCCGCAGAATGTTCAGCACCTGGTACGGGGTGTTCGCATCGCGGCTGAGTACCAGGACGCGGCGGCCGTCGGACAGGTGCCCGGCGACGGTCTCCGGCGGTCCGGTGACGGCGCTGACGATGCGGGTGCCGGCCAGGTCCCAACCCAGGCGTGCGCACGCCAGCGACGCGCTCGACACCTGCGGCAGCATGGTGACACGTTCGGCGCCGACCTCGCGCACGATCGACGCGCCCACGCCGTGGAACATGGGGTCGCCGCTGGCCAACACGTGCACCAGCGGCGCGGGTGGGGCGCGCAGAACCTCGGCCAGGTGCTGCGACATCGGTGACCGCCACGGATACAGCCGGGTTCGCCCATGGTCGACGGAGTCGCTGATCAGGTCCAGCTGCCTGGGTGACCCATACACGACCGCGGCCGTCGACAGAGTGTCCCGGGCGGCGCCGGTCAGTCCGGTCCAGCCGTCCTCCCCGATACCGACGACGACGAATCGCGGTGCCGTCACCGGGGCAGCCTCCGCCAGATGACACGCGGCAGCAGGCGCATACCGATGAACATCGGCCGCATCGCCCACGGAGTCCACACCTCACCCCGCCCGCGCCGGTACGCCCGTACCACCGAGTCGGCGACGGCGTCGGCGGTGACCGACAGCGGCGCCGGCTTTGTACCCGCCGCCATCAGATCCCGGGTCATCGCACCGATCACAAAACCGGAACGAACCAACAGGAGACGAACCCCGCTGCCGTGCAAGGCATCCGAAAGGCCACTGGCGAAGCCGTCCAGGCCGGCCTTGGTGGAGCCGTACACATAGTTGGCGCGCCGCACCCTGATCCCGGCGACCGACGAGAACACGACGATAGTGCCCGAACCCTGCGCCCGCAGCACGTTCGCGAGCGGGGTGAGCACACTGATCTGTGCCACATAGTCGGTGTGCGCGATCTGCAGTGCGTGCTCGACGTCGGTTTCGGCGCGCTGCTGGTCGCCGAGGATTCCGAACGCCACGACCGCGACCTCAACCGGGCCGTGGTCGGCGACCAGCCGCCCGACCAGCTCGGTGTGCGAGGCGGTGTCGTCAGCGTCGAAGGCCACCTGGACCACCCGCGTGGCGCCGGCGGCTTCCAGACGTGCCCGTTCGTCGGTGAGCTCGTCGTGACGTCGTGCGGCGAGTACCACGGTTCGGCCGGCTGCGAGGCGTTCGGCCACGGCCACCCCGATCTCGCTGCGCCCGCCGAACACGATGACCGAGCCCGGACTATCTGCCATGGCGACCAGTATTCCATCCGACGATCCTCGTACCCGATCGCCCACGACGAGGACACTAGGCTGAGGCGCATGACCCGAACCCCCGACGCACTCAACGACGCAGCCCACGAGTTTCTCACCGAGCGGCACTTGGCGACGCTGGCCACCACGCGCGCCGACGGTACTCCGCATGTCGTCGCCGTCGGATTCACTTACGACCGGGACACCCGGATCGCGCGCGTGATCACCGTCGACGGCAGTCAGAAGGTCCGCAACGTCGAACGCGGCGGGTACGCGGCACTGACTCATGTGGACGGTCCGCGTTGGCTGACACTGGAGGGTGCGGCGTCGGTGAGCCGCGAACCCGCCCGGGTCACCGACGCCGAGGACCGCTACGCCAAGCGCTACCGGAAGCCCAAGGCGAATCCGCGGCGGGTGGTGATCGAGGTGGCGGTGTCACGGGTGTTGGGGTCGACGACGCTCCTGGCCTGAGGTGTTCGCGCACCTCTCGTCGTCTTCGGGTCAGCTCAACCGGGTCCGGGAATCGGCACGGCAGGTGGGCTCGCGATGCCACCACCCTCCTGCCACACTTGTCGAATGCGCGCAACGCCGATCCCTGCAGGAGTGACATGACCGTCCACTTCACCGCCGACCTGCACCTGGCGCATCCGAAACTCGCCGCTCTGCGCGGTTTCGACACCGTGGCCGCACACGATGCGGCGATCATGGTCGCGCTCCACCGACTTGACCCTGATACGGACACGCTGTGGGTGCTCGGGGACATCTGCTCCGGCGGCGTCGCAAGCATGAACAGTGCCCTCGAACAATTGGCGCCATTGCGTGTCCCGCTGCATCTGGTGACCGGCAACCACGACCCGGTGAACCCGATGTATCGCAATGCCCAGCGCCACTTCGCCGCCTATACACGCGTGTTCGCGTCGGTCCAGCAGATGGCTCGGACAAAGGTGGGCGAGCACGGCGTTGTGCTGAGCCACTTTCCGTACCGCAGTACTCCGGATCGATACGGCCGCGACCAGTTCGACCAGTATCAGCTGCCCGACCTCGGCATGTGGCTGATCCACGGCCACACCCATGCGGCCCAGCGGCGTTCGGGCAAGCGGTCGATCTGTGTCAGTCTGGAGGCATGGTCGCTGCGACCGGCGTCCGAGCCCGACCTGATCGCGGAGATGACGAAGCGCTGAAAAGGCGGTGACCACAGGCAAGCGAGCCGGTCGGTACGAGAGCCGGGGCCGGCGCACCGGAACATCAACCGCTACGACGTCGGCCACGGCGGACCGCCGCGGCATCCGGCAACCGCGACTGCCAGCGTCGAGTGTGGCGCGCGGTGGTGAACACATCATCGACGACGCCGGCGAACAGTCGAGCAGTGTCGCCGACGAACCGTCGACGCGACACGCCTACCTCCCGCAATGCCGGACCGTGATCGAGTGCGACAACCAGGGTCACCACCAATGCCATTGCCCGCCAAACATACTCGACGATCCATCGAACCCCGGCCGCGGAATCCCCGAATCCGGCGCGGAGCCGGTCGACCTGAAACGGCACGTGCCGATGCTCGTCGTCGAGAATGCGTTGTGCAACATCGGTCAGCAGTGCGTCGTCGCCGTCGGCGAGCGCGCGGTAGTAGCGGAGCGCGATGACCTCGGCGATCGCCAGCACCATCACTTCCAGGCGCAGACCGAGCGCGCGTCGCAGCCGCACGAACACCGTGTCCGACCAGTGGCGCTTCACGGTGCCGTACCCGCCTGCCCGCAGCAGTTCGGCCAGCATGCGGGCGTGATTCTGTTCCTCGGCGACGAACAACAGCACGGCATCGGCGTAGTCGGCGTCACCGCTCGCCGCGGCCTTCGCGATCAAATGCCGCCCGTCGCCGCTCTCCCCGACCTGGAACCGTTGCAGGCTACGCGCGACACCCGGGGTAAGCCGGCTGCCGCCCGCCCAGTCAGGTTCGGCCTGCTGCACGCGACTACTCGCCGCGTCCCGAAAGTCGGCAAGCCACTGCGAGGAATCCATCACGCCAGCCTAAGGACTGCGGCGACTGGTCGCTGGCGTCCGGCCTGCTCTCCAGCTATGGGCTGAAGGTGGAGCCGGTGAGCCGAGCCGACGGCGACATCGCCGCCGACCTGTGGTGCCGAGGCGACGGTCTGTCGCTCGGCGACCGGCTCTGCCTCGCGCTCGGGCACCGACGTGCTCTGCCCGTACTCACCGCTGACCGAGCGTGGGGCGGCCGCGACGGCGTCGAGAAACTTCGGTAGCCCTGGCGTCCCGAGGCGTTGGGCGAGGTCAGATGGCGACCGCATGCGCCGATTCGGCACATGACGTGTGATTACAGCGTCACCAGGCCGTGCGGCCGTGTGTTCACCGGTTCGCACCCGTCGTCGGTGATGACGACGATGTCTTCGATCCGAGCGCCCCACCGGCCAGGAAAATACACGCCGGGTTCTACGCTGAACGCCATTCCCGGCCGCAATGTGATGGTGTTGCCGCCGACGATGTACGGCTCTTCGTGCACCGACAATCCGATGCCGTGGCCGGTGCGGTGAATGAACCGGTCACCGAGACCGTGCTCGACGAGGATGTCGCGTGCGGCGGCGTCGACGCTTTCGGCGCTCACCCCCGGCCGTGCCGCCTCGACCGCGGCGCGCTGGGCCCGCTCGAGCACCGCATAGGCGTCGGAGATGTCGGCGGGTGGTTCGGTGAAGCAGTAGGTGCGGGTGGAGTCGGAGTTGTAGCCCGGTTCCACCGGTCCACCGATGTCGATGACGACGATGTCGCCGCGCTCGATGATCCGGTCGGAGAACTCGTGGTGCGGGTCGGCGCCGTTCGGTCCCGACCCGACGATGATGAACTCGGCGCCGGTATGTCCTTCGGCGACGATCGCCTCCCGGATGTCGTCGGCCACCTCCTGCTCGGTGCGGCCCGGTGTGAGCCACTCACCCATCCGGGCGTGTACCCGGTCGATCGCCGCGCCCGCCGCACGCAGCGCCTTGATCTCGGCCGGGTCCTTGATCATCCGCAACTCCCGCAGCACCGTCGTCGCCAGCTCCGGGGTGCGTCCGGTGCGCTCGGCGAGCGGGATCACGTGCAGGGCGGGCATCGTGTCCGACACCGCGATCCGCGAACCAGGCAGCGCCTCGAGAGCGAGCGTATACGGGTCTTGACCGTCCACCCAGTCCGCGATCTCGATGCCCAGCTCACTCACGGCCGATTCGGCCAGGGATGCCAATTCCAGCCGGGCCACCACCAGACGCGGCGTGCCCGACTGCGGAATGATCAGGGCGGTGAGCCGCTCGAAGGTGTCCGCGCGAGAACCGATCAGATACCGCAGATCCGGGCCGGTGGACACCACGATCCCGTCCATGCCCGCCTCGCCGGTCCGGGCGGCCGCGCGGGCCAGTCGTTCGCGGTATACGTCGGCGGAAAAGCGCTGCATGTGTCACAAGGTTAGCGGTAGCACTTCGGGCGTGCCCCTCGGCCGGCGCGGTAGAGGGCGTGGCTCATATTCCGACGGTATGACGCGAGGTCATGTCCTCGATCGTGGGCTCACGATCGGTGCTGGACGTGACAGACTGACCGGGTGGCTGGATCAGTGATGCTTCTCGACGGCGCAAGCCTGTGGTTCCGTTCGTTCTACGCTCTGCCGGAGAAGATGACGGCGCCTGATGGGCGGCCGGTGAACGCGGTGCGGGGTTTCATCGACACCATCGCATCGCTGGTCACGCGGGAGCAGCCGACGCGGCTGGTGGTGTGCCTGGACCTGGATTGGCGGCCGGCGTTCCGGACCGATCTGATTCCGTCGTACAAGGCGCACCGCGTTGCCGAGTCGGCCGATGATGCCGCGGGCACCGACATCGAGGAGGTGCCCGATACGTTGACCCCGCAGGTCACGATGATCCTCGACGTGCTCGCCGCCGCCGGGATCGCGACCTCCGGCGCCGACGGCTGCGAGGCCGACGACGTGATCGGCACCCTGGCCTTCGCCGAGGCCGTCGACCCGGTAATCGTGGTCAGCGGTGACCGAGACCTGCTGCAGGTGGTGGCGGAGGATCCGGTGCCGGTGCGGGTGCTGTACGTCGGACGCGGGCTGGCCAAGGCGGAGATGATGGGACCGGCCGAGGTAGCCGAGAAGTACGGGGTGCCCGAGGCGCGCGCCGGGGTCGCGTACGCCGAGATGTCGATGCTGCGCGGCGACCCGTCGGACGGGTTGCCGGGTGTACCGGGCATCGGAGAGAAGACCGCGGCCACATTGATCACCTCCTTCGGCACTCTCGACGCCCTTGAACAGGCCGCCCTGCAGGGAGATTCGTCGGTACCCACGCGTAGCCGCAACGCCCTGGCCGCGGCGACCGACTATCTGTCGGCGGCGCGGACGGTGGTGGCGGTTCGCACCGATGCCGCCACCACCGGTTCACTCGACACCGATGTCCTGCCGACAGAACCGGCTGATCCCGGACGACTCGCCGAACTCGGCGCCGAACTGGGTATCGGTGCATCACTCGGCAGGTTGTCCAAGGCGCTGGGCTGGCCCGGAAACTGACCGACACCGCGGCCGTATGCCCACTGCGATTGCGCCCACGACATCAGGGCGGCAATACATCAGGGCGCCTGAGTATATCGGGGCGCCCGGCCGCGGCGGTGCTCAGCTCGTCGGGCGCGACACCTCGTATTTGCCGTCGTCGTCGACGATGGTGATGGTGACCTTCTGCTGCTGGCCGCCGACCGTCAGGTCACAGGTGAACGACTTACCCGAGGACACCGACTGCCCTGACGGGCAGGACACCTTGTCCACGTTGTCGATGTTGTAGTCGGTGCTCAGCACCTTTTTCACGCCATCCTCGACCGCACTCTGCGACAGCGTTTTCGGGAACCAGCCGGGCAGCCAGAACCCGGTCACCAACACGATCACGGCGATCGCCAGGATCACTCCGCCGACCGCGCCGAGCACCTTGGGCAGCTTCTTGTCCGACGACGAACCCGTGGGCTGCGCACCGCCGAACGGGTCGGACCCGTACTGGGGTGATCCGAACTGACCCGGCTGCTGCCCGGGTTGCTGACCGTACGCCGGGGTGGGCTGGGCGTACTGCTGCTGGGCGTACTGCTGGCCGGGCTGGGCGTACTGCTGGCCGGGCTGGGCGTACTGCTGGCCCGGCTGGGGGTATTGCTGGCCGGACTGGGGGTATTGCTGGCCGGGCTGGCCGAACTGCTGGCCCGGCTGGGGGTATTGCTGGCCGGGCGGCCCGTACTGGCCTGGGGTCGGTGCGGCGAAAGGATTGGCCGCACCGACCCCAGGCGGACCGTAGGCGGGCGAACCGTACTGCGCGAACCCCGGACCGCTGCCGTACGGCGGCACCTGACCGGGCGCGGCCGACGGATCGCCGAACGGAGCGGTGCCGCCGATTCTGGTGGCGTCGCCGTCGGCGCCGGGCGTCCCCGCCAGCGGGCTGTTCGGGTTGTTCGGGTCGGTCATCGGTTTTCCCCGCCTTCTCCCCGCTCTTCGCGACCGGGCGCATCGTCTGGCATCTGTGGCGCGCATCGGCGCACCGGGTCGTGGTGCGGCCGACTTCCATCCGGCGCACATCGTTGTTCTGCACGTTACCGCAGCGGCAACCAGGACAGCGCCGACGACACCGGCATGTACACCGGCCGACCGGTTGACGGGCGGCCCGGACCGGTCGGGTCGGCGATCAGCCCAGCTCGGCCGCGACGACACCCCGCCGGATCGACCCGACGGCCCGCGCCGCGGTGGTTGCCAGCGGCGCATCCGGGCCCACACTGATCCTGATCTGCTCCAGCAGATCAATCACCTGCCGGTTCCACCGCACGAAATCACCGGGCGAGAGCAACTGACCTGCCAATCCCGCCGCGGCCAGCGACTCAGTCAGTGACCGCCCCGACGACCACAGCGACACCGCCACCGAGAAGCCGGTATCGGGCTCACGGGTGGTCGGCACCCGGTGCCGACGTTCCATCTCGTTGAGCTGTTGCCACACCTGCACCGTTTCGGTGAGCGCGGTGCGCAGCCGCGGATTGCCCGGCACCGAATCGACGCCGGAGGCCGAGTCCCGGCGTGACTCGTACACCATCGCCGACACGACCGCGGCCAGGTCGCTGTGCGACAACCCTTCCCACACACCGGCGCGCAGGCACTCGGTGACCAGCAGGTCGCTTTCGCTGTAGATCCGCCCCAGCAGCCGCCCCGCGTGTTCCACCTCGACGGTGTCACCGGTACGGGTGAGATAACCCAGCTCCCCCAGCACGTCGACGATCCGGCCGAAGGTGACACCCAACGTGGACGTGCGGGAGGCGATCTCACGTTCGGCGGTGACGATCTCGCGCAGCAGCCGGTTGCGTTGCTCGGCGAGGCGGAACAGCTGGTCTCCCGGGTCGAGGCGATGAGCCGGGTGTGCGCGCAGCTCCGTGCGCAGTCGGATGAGTTCCGCGTCATCGGCGGCCGGCGCGCGCTTGTTGCCCCGCCCGCGTGGCATCTCGATACCGGTGGCCCGCAGCGCCGACGCCAGATCCCGGCGGCCGCGCCCGGTGCTGCGGTCGGGATGACGGGGCAACCGCATAGTGCCCAGAACCTGTGGCGGATTGACGAAGTCGCGTTGATCGACCCGGCCGCACCACGCGTCCTCGACCAGAACCAGCGGTTTGGGGTCGACGCCGTGCGCCGCCGGTTCGAGCACCACCGCAAGTCCTCGATGCCGCCGCCCGTGCAGGCCGATCACGTGCCCCTTCTTCAGCGCACCGAGGTCCTCCACGATGGACCGGGTGTTCTCCACCCGCCGGTGGAACTTCAGGTCCCGTTCGCGGCGCCGGATGTCCTCACGCAGATCGATGTAGGCGAGGAAACCGTTCGCCGACCGGTCATCGGTGTCCTCGGTGTCGGGGGCGTCCACACCGCGCGCCGCCGCCAGCTCCGCCAGCTGTGCGTCGGTTTTGCGCAGCCTGATCCGCGCCTGATCGACCTTGCGTGCCTGTCCCACCACCGAACGGTCGGCCTGGAACTGGGCGAACGAGCGGTGCAGCAACTCGCGCGCACCGTCCAAACCCATCCTGCCGAGCAGATTGATCGCCATGTTGTATTCGGGTGCGAACGAGCTGCGCAACGGGAACGTGCGGGCCCCGGCAAGACCTGCCAGCTGCTCGGGCACCACCTCCGGGGTCCACAGCACGATCGCGTGGCCCTCGACGTCGATACCGCGGCGCCCGGCCCGGCCGGTGAGCTGCGTGAACTCACCCGGCGTCAGGTCCACATGCGCTTCGCCGTTGTACTTGACCAACCGTTCCAGCACCACCGATCGGGCCGGCATGTTGATGCCGAGGGCTAACGTCTCGGTGGCGAACACGACCTTCACCAGTCCGGCCGCGAACAACTCCTCGACCGCATGCCGGAACGTGGGCAGCAGACCCGCATGATGGGCTGCGAAACCACGCCGCAGACCGGCCCGCCACTGCTCCACACCCAGAACCTCCGCGTCCGCGGGTGCGATGTCGCTCAGATGCCTGTCGACGATCTCGTCGACCCTGGCCGCCTCGTGGGGTTCGAGCAACGACAGCCGGGACCGTTGGCATTGCGCCAGCGCGCCGTCACAACCCTTGCGCGAGAAGATGAACATGATTGCCGGCAGCAATCCGTCGCGGTCCAGGCTCGCCACCACATCGGGCCGCGACGTGCGGGATCCGCCCCCGCCGCGATGGCCCCGGCCGCGACCCCTGCTCCGTGAGTCGGAAACCCTGTCGGGCACGAATCTGTCGGGGGCGGTCAGCATCCTGTGTTTGATATAGCGCTTGAGGTCGGTGTTGACCTCCCGCGCACCCTTCCTGGCCGCCCCCTGGGTTGAGCGGTCGTACAGGTCGAACATCCGGTTGCCCACCAGCACGTGCTGGGACAGCGGCACCGGACGATGATCGTCGACGATCACGGTCGTATCCCCGCGCACCGTCTTGATCCAGTCGCCGAACTCCTCGGCGTTCGACACGGTCGCCGACAGACTCACCACCCGCACAGCGGGATCCAGGTGCAAGATCACTTCTTCCCACACCGCGCCGCGAAAGCGGTCGGCGAGGAAGTGCACCTCGTCCATCACCACATACGACAGACCGTCGAGGGCGGGTGATCCGGCGTAGATCATGTTGCGCACCACCTCGGTGGTCATCACCACCACCGGCGCACCCGCGTTGATCGCCACATCTCCGGTGAGCAGTCCCACCGAGTCGGCTCCGTGCACTGCCACCAGATCGGTGTATTTCTGATTGCTCAGCGCCTTGATGGGTGTGGTGTAGAAGCACTTGGTGCCGGCGGCCAGCGCCAGATGCACCGCGAACTCCCCCACGATCGTCTTACCCGCACCGGTCGGGGCGCACACCAGCACACCGTGCCCCGACTCCAGCGCGACGCACGCCCGTGACTGAAAAGGATCGAGGTCGAAAGCCAACCGTTCGGTGAACGCCGTGAGCTGCGGCCCACGGCTGTCCGCGGGACCTGGCCCGTCCCCGGGACCGATCACGTCTGGGGAATGGCTCCCGTCCCCGGAATAGCTATCGGCTCGTTCTTCGATGTCCGGCACCCTCACAGGATGTCATCGAATGCCTTCGCCGGTGTAATGGCCGACGCGTGTGGCTCGGACGTGGGCCTCGGCAGCGTGCTCGACTCGTCGTCGGCAAGCCGCGCATCAGCGGCGGACCTGTTCGCCTTGCGCCGGTCGGAGATCCGCGCCACCTGGATCGCGATCTCCTGCAGCACCGTCAGTGCGAGGGCAAGTGCGAGCATCGTGAAGGGATCGGACCCCGGCGTGACGATCGCGGCGAACACGAACATCGTCAGGATCAGGCCGCGCCGCCACGACTTCAGCCGTGCATAGGTGAGCACACCGATCAGATTGAGCGCGATGATGAGCAGCGGGAGCTCAAAACTCACACCGAAGACGATCAACAACCGCAGGATGAAATCGAAATACTGGTCACCGGCCAGCGCCGTGATCTGCACATCGCTGCCCACCGTGAGCAGGAAGTGGAATGCCTTGGCCACCACCAGATACGCCAGCACGGCACCGGCGACGAACAACACCGCCGCGCTCGCGACGAACGAGATCGCGTAGCGTCGCTCGTTCTTCATCAACGCCGGCGTGATGAACTGCCACACCTGATACAGCCACACCGGACACGCCAGCACCACACCGGCCGTCAGAGCAACCTGCAGACGCAGCATGAACTGGTCGAACGGACCCGTCGCCAACAGCCTGCACTCACCGTCGGGTGACAGCGCCGCCCGCGTCTCCGGCGGCAGATCACAGTACGGACCACGCAACAACTCCCCGAGCGATTCGATACCCAGGAACGACGAGCTGTACCAGACGAAACCCGCGATCGTCGTGACCACGATCGCGACCAGCGAAATAACCACCCGAGTACGCAACTCGTACAGGTGCTCCACCAACGACATAGTGCCGTCGGGATTGACCTTACGTTTACGCTTCCTCGGGTCGAAAGGAATACGCACCCCGGCTACCCGAGTGCGTTAAGCGGACTTCTTGACGTCATCCACCGACTGCCCGGTGCCCGGCACCTCGGGCTTCGCGGTCAGCTCCCGCGACGCCTCCGGTGGAGTCTTCTTACCGTCGTTCTGCATCTCGGAGATCTCGCTCTTGAAGATGCGCAATGACTGCCCCAGACCGCGAGCCGCCTCCGGCAACTTCTTGGAACCAAACAGAACAATGACCACGATCGCGACGATCGCCCAATGCCACCACGACATAGCGCCCATGACGCCCAACCTCCCAGGTAGTTACTCGGCCATGCTACCCGAACGCCGATCTACGCGTACCTCGCGCGAGCGGCGGCCGCCCGCTCCGCCATCGCGGCGGTGATCTCATCCGCTGACGTCGATGCGGTGTCGTCGGGCGACTCGATTCCGACCAGACGCACATCACCTGCGAACCCGAGCAGAAAACGTGTCAGCCACTCGGCCGAACCGAAGACAAGCCGCGCGCGTACCGAGTCCTCGTGGCTACCACCGGCGGTCACGTCATCGAGCGGCTCCGCCGAGTAGTAGTCGAGAATCCACTTCGACGCGTGGTCGATGTCGATCACGGCGACCGGTAGATCGGGGTTCTGGCTGAGCACCGGAGACACTGCGGCCGATTCCGGTTCCGCCGGCGGCCGTGATGGTTCATCGAGCGCGGTGGCCTCATCGACCCGGTCGAACCGGAACAGCCGCCGACCCTCGGCGTCACGGCACCACGCCTCCAGATACATCGCGTTGTCGACAACCTTGACCGCGATCGGGTCAACGGTCCGGGTGCTCGTCGTGTCGCTGGTGGCCGTGTAGTACCTCAGCTTCAATGCGCGCCTATCGCGAACAGCGCCTTTGATCGTCGCATACGTCGTATCCGCGTCGACCGGACGAACGGATGCGGCAGCGGCAACCCCGGTCACCCGAGCGCCGACCGCAGTCTCGATCTTCATGATCGCCCGGTCCACAGCCGACGAATCCACCAGGCCCGGAGTCTTCACCAACTGCCGCAAAGCCACCAACAGAGGGGTGGCCTCTGCCCTGGTCAGACGCAGTGGCCTGTCCATTCCCGCCGAGAAGATGACCGATACCGTTCGTTCTCGGAACTCGACCTCCACGAGGTCCTTCGGATCGTCGTAGAACGGAAAGTCCAACTCGATCAGATCACCGCCGTACCCACCCGGTAGACCACACATGAACAACAGATTCAGGTCCGCGTACAGTTCACGTTCGGTCACACCCAGATCGGCCATTGCCTGCGAGATCGGGAACCCCTCGTGGGCCTGGAAGTAGGGCACCATCGCCAGCAGCCTGTTCAGGCGAGTCGGTTTGGACGTCATCGGACCGTCGTCCTGCCCAGCTCCTGCGTCGCTGCGCTCGTGTGGTGATCTCCCGTCGCTGCGCTCGTGTGGTGATCTCCCGTCGCTGCGCTCGTGTGGTGATCTCCCGTCGCTGCGCTCGCCCTGGTCACCTCGATCAGATTGTCGAGAGCATCGATCACCGTGGCACGAAAATGCGCCGGCTCCAGAACCACGACGTCGGCTCCGGCGCCGAGAATCGCACGTACCGCTGACGTCTCATAACGGACCCCGATCTCCAGCAGGTCCCCGTCCGCATCGCCCAACCGGTGCGGGGTCGTCGATCGCGCCATCCGGCGAACACCGTGCGCGCGGTCGGCGGCAACCCACACGCGTGCCACCAACTCGGTGGTGCCGATGGCCGAGTCCACCGTGTCGGCGACGGTCCGCTGCAGGTCGACGCCCTCGGGAATCGCCACCGACCCGTCCTTACCGATCGGCTCCACATCGGACAATCGCGACAACCGGAACGTCCGTGTGGCCTTCCGGGTCCGGTCGTGGCCCACCACGTACCAATGACCGCGATGGGTGACCACACCCCATGGTTCCAACGTCCGGGACGTGGGCGCCGCCGTGCTGCCCGCCCGGTATTCGAAGGTCACCGCCCGCCCGGTGTCAATCGCCCGGACCAGCGCCGCCAGCACCGGTTCGGCATCAGCGGTACGGCCCGCCGTCGTCTCGATATCGGCGAACACATCGTCGGGCAGGTCGATTCCGGCCGCCTCCAGCTTGAGCATCGCAGTCCGCGACAGTGCCGCAACCTCCGGTACCTTCCAGAACGCGACCGCCATCGCCACCGCCGCCGCTTCCTGCACGTCGAGGGTGATCTCCGGCAGCGAATAGGTGGCCGGGTCGATCCGGTAACCTTCTTCGCCTTCCGGTGTGAGGCCGGTGACTACAGGGATTCCGTTCTCCCGCAGATTCATTTTGTCGCGCTCGAGCATCCGCTTGAATGATGTACCGGATGCGGATGACGCATACCCGGTGACATTCTTGCGAATGTACTCTGCGGTCACGAACTGCGGCGCGTGCAGCAGACAGATGACCAGATTCAGAACACGCTCGTCCGGCGTGATTCTCGAGGTACCCACTCGACAAACCTTACGGTCACATCGATGCGATCAAACGATCGACCCGCTCATCCACACTGCGGAACGGATCTTTGCACAACACCGTCCGCTGCGCCTGATCGTTCAGCTTCAGATGCACCCAGTCGACCGTGAAATCCCGGCCCGCCTTCTGCGCCGCCGAAATGAAATCACCCCGCAACTTCGCGCGCGTCGTCTGTGGCGGCTCATCGACCGCCTCCTTGATCGCCTCATCGGTCGTCGCCCGGGCCACCAAACCCTTACGGGTCAGCACATCGAACACACCCCGGCCCCGTTTGATGTCGTGATAGGCAAGGTCGAGCTGCGCGATCTTCGGATCCGACAGATCCATCGAATAGCGATTCTGGTAGCGCTCGAACAGCTTGCGCTTGATCACCCAATCGATCTCGGTATCGACCTTGGAGAAATCATCGGATTCCACGGCATCGAGAACACGACCCCACAAATCGACCACCAGATCCATCTCCGGATCAGGCTTCCGGTTGGTCATATGCTCGACTGCGCGTGCGTAATATTCGCGCTGGATTTCCAAAGCGCTCGCCTGCCGGCCACCGGCCAGCCGTACCTGGCGACGGCCCGTCGTGTCGTGACTGACCTCGCGGATCGCGCGAATCGGATTGTCCAGCGCGAAATCGCGGAAACTCACCCCCGACTCGATCATCTCCAGAACCAGCGTCGCAGACCCCACCTTCAGCAGTGTCGTCATCTCCGACATGTTCGAATCGCCGACGATCACGTGCAGCCGCCGGTACTTCTCGGCGTCGGCATGCGGCTCATCACGGGTGTTGATGATCGGACGCGACCGTGTCGTCGCCGATGACACACCCTCCCAGATGTGTTCGGCCCGCTGCGACAGACAGAACGTCGCCGCCTTCGGCGTGTGCAACACCTTGCCCGCACCGCAGATCAACTGCCGGGTCACCAGGAACGGCAACAACACATCCGAGATCCGGGAAAACTCCCCCGCCCGGACCACCAGATAATTCTCGTGGCAACCGTACGAATTGCCCGCGGAATCGGTGTTGTTCTTGAACAGATAGATATCGCCGCCGATGCCCTCGTCCGCCAACCGCTGCTCGGCGTCGATCAGCAGATCCTCGAGCACCAACTCGCCGGCCCGATCATGATTGACCAACTGGATCAGGCTGTCGCACTCGGCCGTCGCGTACTCCGGATGCGAACCCACATCGAGATAGAGCCGGGCACCGTTCTGCAAGAACACATTCGACGACCGGCCCCACGAGACCACCCGCCGGAACAGGTATCGGGCAACCTCGTCAGGACTCAGTCGACGATGCCCGTGAAAGGTGCACGTGACACCGAACTCTGTCTCGATCCCCATGATTCGACGCTGCACGGCTCAACCCTACTCTCGGTATTTCTGTGTGTTCGGTCCGTCGGCGGGTCTGGGCTTGTGCATCGTCTTCCCTCGGACACGCGGGGCTCGTTCCTCGCTCGCGTGTCCTCAGCCCAGACGATGCGCCCGGACCCGCCGGCGGACCAAACACCGGGAAACTCTCGTTCGGCCGACTACTGACCCGGGTGCGGGTACTACTCGGACTCGCTTTCAGTTGTGTCCGGGGTGGGTGCGGGATCCTCGGCTTGCTGAGTACTGGCCAGCAGTTCGGTGATCGTTGCCGCCGGAAGCCTGCGGAACGCGCGGCGCGGCCGGTTGTGGTCGAGGATCGCCACTTCCAGATCGCCCGCCGTCAACTCGCGACGCGGAGTCTCCGCCGTCCCGTTCGCCGCGGGCGGTGGTGTGGCCAGAGCGTCCACGGCCAGCGTCAGCGCGTCGGCCAGACTCAACTCCGACTCGTACTTGTCCTTCAACGTGGCCGCGATGGAATCGGTGGCGCCGCCCATCACCAGGAACCGGGTCTCGTCCGAGATCGAGCCGTCGTAGCTGATCCGGTACAGCTGCGACACCCCGGGCTTGCCCGGTTTGGCCACCTCGGCCACACACAGCTCCACCTCGAACGGCTTGGGCTGCTCGGTGAACACCGACCCCAACGTGTTGGCGTAGGCGTTGGCCAGCGACAACCCCGACACGTCGGCCCGGTCGTAGCTGTAGCCACGCATGTCGGCGAGTTGGATACCCGCCTTGCGCAGACTCTCGAACTCGTTGTACTTGCCGACCGCGGCGAACCCGATGCGGTCGTAGATCTCGCTGACCTTGCGCAACGTGTTCGAGGGGTTCTCGGCGACGAACAGCACGCCGTCGGCGTAGGTCAGCGCCACGACGCTGCGCCCGCGCGCGATGCCCTTGCGGGCCAGCTCCGAACGATCGCGCATGATCTGTTCGGCGCTGGCGTAATACGGAAAAGTCACCGCGCACCCCCCTCGTGTTCCTCGGTACGACGTTGCGCCACCGTGCGTGCGGCGGCCTCGATGTCGGCCGGTGGGACCTCACGCGAGCCCGTCGCATCGACGACCGCGGCCGTCGGGAAGATCTTGCGCACCAGATCGGGTCCGCCGGTCGCCGAATCGTCGTCGGCCGCGTCGTACAACGCCTCCACGGCGATCGCCAGCGCCGACGCCTCATCGAGATCGGAACGGTACAGCTTCTTGAGGGACGATTTGGCGAACACCGAACCCGAGCCGATGGCCTGGTAGCCGCCGAACTCCTCGTGCCGGTCACCGGCCACGTCGAAGGAGAAGATCCGCCCACGCTCCTGCGGGCTGTCGTGGTCGATGTCGTAGCCGACGAGCAGCGGAACGGCCGCCAGACCCTGCATCGCCGCACCCAGGTTGCCGCGCACCATGGACGCGAGACGACTGACCTTGCCGTCGAGGGTGAGCGGGACACCTTCGAGCTTCTCGTAATGCTCGAGCTCAACAGCGAACAACCGGACCATCTCGATCGCGATACCCGCGGTGCCGGCGATCCCGGCCGCCGAATAGTCGTCGGTCAGATACACCTTGCGCACATCGCGGGTGGCTATCAGGTTGCCCATCGTGGCCCGCCGGTCACCGGCGAGCACCACCCCACCCGTATACGACACCGCCACGATGGTGGTGCCGTGCGGGATGTCCGAGGCGTCACCGCCCTGCATAGCCGCGAGCCGCTCGGCCCGGGCGGCCGGCAACTGGTCGGGTGCATGCACCCGCAGGTACTCGGTGAACGAGGAGATATCCGGACCGAACGACAAAGTGGGGCCCAACGAGGAACCTGGAGTGTGCGTACTGAACCGGTCGCTCACTGGCCACCCTTCTGCACGTACGCGCGCACGAAGTCTTCGGCGTTCTCCTCCAACACGTCGTCGATCTCATCAAGCAGGTCGTCGGTGTCCTCCGCCAGCTTTTCGCGCCTCTCCTGACCGGCACTGCCGTCGGGACCGAGACCCTCGTCGTCTCCGCCGCCACCGTGTTTGGTCTGTTCCTGCGCCATCTGCTGCCTCCTTACCGATCGCCTGTCGGCGAGCCGTATCGGTGATGCGCCGCCGGTGGCCCGCACCGGATCGACCGTTCATCACCGATTGTCGTGCTGTCCACCCTACCGGTGCCGATGCCCTCGTGGGCCGTCATGACACTTCGGGTTTCGTCGCCTAATTCGTGAGCTGACCGACTAATTCGGCCGCCGAGTCCACCGAATCCAGCAGCGCGCCGACATGTGCGCGGCTGCCGCGCAGCGGTTCGAGCGTGGGGATGCGGACCAGCGACTCGCCGCCCAGATCGAAGATGACCGAGTCCCAGCTGGCGGCCGCCACCTCGGCCCCGAAACGGCGCAGGCATTCACCGCGGAAGTATGCGCGCGTGTTCTCCGGCGCGGAGGTGATCGCCCGGGTCACGTCGGCCTCGTCGACCAGACGCTTCATCGACCCGCGGGCCACCAGCCGGTTGTACAGGCCCTTGTCCAGCCGAACATCCGAGTACTGTAGGTCGATCAGGTGCAGGCGCGGTGCCGACCAGCTCAGCCCCTCGCGCTGGCGGAAGCCCTCCAGCAGCCGCAGCTTGGCCGGCCAGTCGAGAATATCGGCGCACTCCATCGGGTCGCGTTCGAGTTTGTCCAGGACCTCGGCCCACGTCTGCAGGACGTGCGCGGCGCGGGCGTCGTCGCTGTGGTTCTGCTCGTGGAAACGGGTGCACCGCTCCAGATATTCGCGCTGCAGGGCCAACGCGGTCAGTTCGCGGCCGTCGGTGAGGGCGACGGTGGCCTGCAGAGTCGGATCGTGACTGATGGTGTGCACCGCCGTCACCGGGCGGGCCAGCTCGATGTCGGAGAAGTCGATGCCCGCCTCGATCAGATCCAGCACCAGCGAGGTGGTGCCCACCTTGAGATAGGTGGCGGTCTCGGCGAGATTGGCGTCACCGATGATCACATGCAGCCTGCGGTACCGCTCGGGGTCGGCGTGCGGTTCGTCGCGGGTGTTGATGATGCCGCGTTTGAGGGTGGTTTCCAGGCCCACCTCGACCTCGATGTAGTCGGCCCGCTGCGACAGTTGGAAACCCGACTCGTCACCGGACTGCCCGATCCCGACGCGGCCCGAACCGCAGATCACCTGACGCGAGGCGAAGAACGTGGTCAGGCCCGCGATCACCGCCGTGAACGGGGTGCTGCGATCCATCAGATAGTTCTCGTGAGTGCCGTACGAGGCGCCCTTGCCGTCGATGTTGTTTTTGTAGAGCTGCAGCTTCGGTGCACCCGGCACACTCGCCACATAGCGGGCTGCGGCCTCCATCACCCGTTCGCCGGCCTTGTCCCAGATGACCGCGTCCATCGGGTCGGTCACCTCCGGCGCCGAATACTCCGGGTGGGCGTGATCGACGTACAGTCGCGCACCGTTGGTGAGGATCATGTTGGCCGCGCCGATCTCGTCGGCATCGATGATGGGAGCCGGCCCCGAACCACGGCCCAGGTCGAATCCGCGGGCATCGCGCAACGGGGATTCGACCTCGTAGTCCCAGCGTGTGCGCTTGGCGCGGGGAACACTCGCGGCGGCGGCATAGGCCAGCACCGCCTGCGTGGACGTCATGATCGGGTTCGCGGTCGGGTCGCCGGGGGCGGAGATGCCGTACTCGACCTCGGTACCGATGATTCGCTGCATTCTTGCGAGCCTAGTAGCCTGCCGGAGCCGCCGCGCACATGCCCGCAAGTGTGCGGCACCGAACCTGCCGGCTTCGTCTCACAGAGTTAACCTGACCGCTGCGCTCTCTCGGTCGCAGCAAC
Source organism: Gordonia pseudamarae (assembly GCF_025273675.1). NCBI lineage: Bacteria > Bacillati > Actinomycetota > Actinomycetes > Mycobacteriales > Gordoniaceae > Gordonia > Gordonia pseudamarae. Next base: position 2,473,443 of record NZ_CP045809.1, read on the forward strand.
GCCCGCGGCTCGGTAGCGTACAGCCGTGTGAAAGCCTTCCGCCGGTTCACCGTTCGGGTGCCACTGCCCGAGTCCCTCGCCGACCTGTCCGTGCTCGCCCACAATCTGCGCTGGTCGTGGCACACGCCGACGCAGAACGTCTTCGCCGCCGTCGACCCCGACCTGTGGGCGGCCGACCGCGATCCGCTGCGGTTGCTCTCCGAGGTCGCCCCTGAACGTCTGGCCGCACTGTCGACCGACACCGAGTTTCTCGCCCGCCTGCGCGAAGCCGCCGGCGACCTCGACGCCTATCTCGCGGACCCAGCCTGGTTCGGTGACTACGCCGCCACCCTCGACCGGGACGCCACCCACGCCCCGCCCGCTGAATCTCCCACCCACGCCCCGCCCGCGGGCATCGCGTACTTCTCGATGGAGTTCGGCATCTCCGAGGTCCTGCCCATCTATTCCGGCGGTCTCGGCATTCTCGCCGGCGACCACCTCAAGGCCGCCTCCGATCTGGGCCTGCCACTGATCGGAGTCGGGCTGTTCTACCGGTCGGGCTACTTCCGCCAGAGCCTGAGCCACGACGGCTGGCAGATCGAGCGCTACCCCGTCAACGATCCGACGGCACTGCCGCTCACACTGTTCACTGACGGAGACGGCGCGCCGGTGACCATCACCATCCCGATGCCCGGCAACCGGGTGCTGAGCGCGCAGGTCTGGGTGGCGACAGTCGGCCGGATCCCGCTGCTGCTGCTCGACTCGGACCTGGCCAACAATGACGAGGAGATGCGCGCGATCACCGACCGGCTCTACGGCGGCGACCAGAACCACCGGATCAAACAGGAGATCCTGCTCGGCATCGGCGGCACCCGCGCCATCCGCGAATACGCGCGCCTGACCGGACGCGCCCAGCCGTCGGTGTTCCACATGAACGAGGGGCACGCGGGTTTCCTCGGCGTCGAGCGCATCCGCGAACTCGTCACCGGACCCGAAGGCCTCGATGTCGACAGCGCCGAGTCGGTTGTCCGCGCGTCGAACATCTTCACCACCCACACCCCGGTGCCCGCGGGCATCGACCGGTTCCCGGTCGACCTGGTCCGTTACTACCTCGACCCCGACGACGAAGGCCGCTCGCGGCTGCTCGGTGGCCTCCACGCGGGCACCGTGCTCGACCTGGGCGACGAAGCCGACCCGAACGTGTTCAACATGGCGCACATGGGTTTCCGGCTCGGACAGCGCAGCAACGGTGTGTCGGAGCTGCACGGTGCGGTGAGCCGGGAGATGTTCGCCGATCTGTGGCCCGGATTCGACGCCGACGAGGTGCCGATCGGCTCGGTCACCAACGGCGTACACGGGCCCACGTGGGTCGCGCCCGCCTGGCAGCGGCTCACCGATCCCGACGCGCCGTCGGCGGCGGTGGTATACCGGGAACTGTCCGCCGACAAGATATGGGACCAGCGCACCGCGCTGCGCGCCGATCTGGTCGACGAGGTGCGCCGACGCGCCCTCTCCAGCGGCCGCGACCGGGGCTTCACCGACGCCGAACTCGGCTGGACCTCCGACATCTTCGACCCCGACGCGCTGACCATCGGCTTCGCCCGGCGCGCGGCCACCTACAAGCGGCTGACGCTGATGCTGCGCGACCCCGACAGGCTGCGGGCCATTCTCACCGACCCGGACCGGCCGGTCCAGCTCGTCATCGCGGGCAAGGCGCACCCGGCCGACGACGGCGGCAAATCACTCATCCAGCAGGTCGTCCGGTTCACCGAGGACCCGGAACTGCGGGACCGGATGATCTTCCTGCCCGACTACGACATCTCGATGGCCCGGCACATCTACGCCGGCTGCGATGTGTGGCTCAACAATCCGGTGCGGCCGCTGGAGGCGTGCGGTACCTCCGGGATGAAGTCCGCGCTCAACGGCGGGCTGAACCTGTCGATCCTGGACGGCTGGTGGGACGAGATGGCCGACGGCGAGAACGGCTGGGCGATCGGCTCGGCCGAGGGGGTCACCGACGAGCACCGCCGCGACGACCTCGAAGCCCAGGCGCTCTACGAGTTGCTCGAGGAGTCGGTGATCCCGCTGTTCTACGGCCGCGACGACGACGGCATTCCGCAACGCTGGGTGGAGATGGTGCGCCACACCCTGGCCGAACTCGGCCCCAAGGTACTGGCTTCACGGATGGTCCGCGACTACACGACCGCGCTGTACGCGCCCGCGGCTGCCTCGTTCGGGCTGATCTGCGCCGACGGCTACGCCGGAGCGCGTGACCTGGCCGACTACCGCGGGCAACTCAACCAGCGATGGGGCGCGGTGCAGATCCTCGGTGTCGACGATTCGGGTTCGGACGCGGCGACCGCGGATCCGGCGGCGGAGCCGGGGGCGTCGGTGACGCTGACCGCACACGTCGAACTCGGCGGTCTCACCCCCGAGCGGGTCGCGGTGCAGGCGCTGGTGGGCCGCGTCTCGGCAGACGGGGACATCCTGGACCCGACGGTCACCGAGATGACGCCGGCAGGTGGTCCCGACGCTTCCGGGCGCACCCTGTTCTCCGCGGTGGTCTCACCCCGGCACTCGGGCCGACACGGCTACACCGCGCGGGTCCTGCCGAAACACCCGAACCTCACCGACGACGCCGAGCTGGGTTTCGTCCGGTATCCGTCGGGCACCGCCGAGGACGCCGGACCCGGGGTCACCATCACCGCCTCGGGCTACGGCGCCACCGGCGCGGCAGCCGTCACCTCGTCCTGACCCCGTGATGTCCTGACCCCGCGAACATCGACGGGAGCGGCCTGTGCGGCCGGTCCCGTCGATGTTCGTCCGGCCACGCTACACGCGCTGGGCGGCGACGGGCTGGCTCTTGCGTTTGAGGGTCAGCCGCGAGTAGGTGACCACTGTCAGCACCACACCCATCGCGATGAGGATCCCGTAGCTGAGGAAGGTGTTGGTGGCCGTTTGCTCCCACAGCGGCTCCTCCTGGGTCTGCGGGGCCAGCGGGGAGATCGTGGTCAGGTCGACACCGATCGCGGCGGCCGAATAACCCCAACGGCCCGGGAACAACCATGCCAGCTGTTCGAGACCGGTCCGCCCGGCGAGCGGGAACATGCCGCCGCAGAACACCAGCTGCACCATCACCACCAGCACCAGCGGTGGCATCGTCTGCTCGGCCGAGCGCACCACGGCCGAGATGGTCAGACCGATCAACGCGCTCACACAGGCCAGCAGGGCGATCGCGATGAACAGTTCCAGCGAACCGACCAGGAAGAAGCCGTCCTCACCCGGCGTGCCGCGACCGGCATAGGTGATGGTCACCATCACCGCGGCCTGCAGCACCGCGATCGCGAAGAAGACCACGATCTTGGCGCCCAGATATGACGACGGGCGCAGGCCGACGGCGCGTTCCCGTTCGTAGATCGGCCGCTCCCCCACCAGATCTCGCACCGTGAGCGCGGCACCCATGAACATCGCACCCAACACCAGGACCACCAGGATCTGCACCGCTTCACCGGAGTTGTCGGCGTTGTTGAGTGAGAGCCCCTTGTCGCCGGGGATGACCAGGGTCAGCAGACCCAGCACCACGGGCAGTACCGCCAGGAACACCAGATAGCCGCGGTCGGCGAAGATCAGCCGCACCTGGCGTCGGCCGATGGTGCTGACCTGCCGGGCCATGCTGGTCTGCGGTGCCCGGATCGGTGTGCCGCTGCGCGGGGCGCGCGGCGCCGCCGGTGTGGGTATGCGGCCGGACTGGTAGCGCGAGGCCGCGACATCAGGTGAGGTGGCGACGAAGTCGAAGATCTCGGCCCAGTCGTTGGTGCCCATCGCCGCGATCACGTTCGACGGCGCGGGCGAACCGCAGTAGGCGGTCTTGCCGCCGGGTGCGAGCAACAGCACCTGATCGCACATCGACAGGTAGCTCAGCGAATGCGTCACCACCAGCACCACCCGGCCGGCATTGGCGAGCAGCCGCAGGGTCTTCATCACCTGGCGGTCCAGGGCCGGGTCCAGACCCGATGTCGGCTCGTCCAGGATCAGCAGCGAAGGACCGGTCAGCAGTTCCATCGCCACCGAGGCACGTTTGCGCTGGCCGCCGGACAGTGTGTCGACGCGGGTGTCCAGATGCTCGCTCAGTTGCAGCTCGGCCAGAACCCCGGTGATGACCTGTTCGCGGTCCTGTTTCGACAGGTCGGTGGGCAGGCGCAGTTCGGCCGCGTAGCGCAGCGCCTCGCGCAGCGTGAGTTTCATGTGCAGCACGTCGTCCTGCGGCACCATCCCGATACGGGTGCGCAGCGCCTCGTACTCCTCGTGGACGTTGCGGCCCTCGAACGTCACATATCCGGCGGTGGGATTGGTCAGGCCGGCGACGATCTTCGAGACCGTCGACTTGCCGGCGCCGGACGGCCCGATGATCGCGGTCAACGTGCCGGGTGCGGCGTTGAACGAGACGTTCTGCAACAGCTGCTTGTTGCCGTCGACGGCCAGCCCGACACCGGTGACCTGCACGCCGTCGGCGACGACGGAGGCATCCTGGCCGCGTAGCAGGGTGCCGCCGCTGACCACGAAATCGCTGTTGCCGACGGTGACGACGTCGTTCTCGCGGAGCACCGCCCGGCTGATCCGGGAACCGTTGACGAAGGTGCCGTTGACGCTGTGCAGGTCCTCGATGACCAGTCCCTCGCCGACCTGCGACAGCTTCGCGTGGTGGCGTGAGGCCAGCACGTCATCGACGACGATGTCGTTGTCGGGGGTGCGGCCGATGGTGCGGCCCGGACCGCCGATGCCGACGGTGATGGTTTCGCGTCCGACCGGCTGATTCGGCGTCGGCGCGTGCACCGGCCGCGGCGCGTGCTCGGGCACAATGTCCACCGGCGGCCCGGTGTTCGGGTCACCCAGACGGATCTGCACCGGACCGTTGATCGCGAACTCGGCCAGCCGGCGGCCGTTGACGAAGTATCCGTTGGTGCTGCCGGCATCGACCACCGCCCAGTGATTACCGCGCCAGACGAACGCCAGATGCCTGCGTGAGACGAGCGGGTGATTGACGACGATGTCGTTCTCGGGTGTCCGGCCCAACGTCATCTGGGGGGCACCGCCGAGGCGGAACGCCTGCCCGTTGACGTTCACCCGGCACGGCAGCATTCCCTGAGGAGTGGTCACGCGATGACTTTAATGCTTCTTTCAACAGTGGGCGACAGATCGTCGGATGAGTGGACGACGGGCAGTCGCGGGGCCCGGACACCCCGGTCCCCCGAACACGCCTGAGCCCCGGGGTGGGCCATCCCCGATGAAGGCGGGACGGCGCCCCGGGGCGCCGGTGCGGGATGGGACTAGAGGTACTGGCCGGTGTTGGTCTCGGTGTCGATGGCCCGGCTCGCCCCGGAGCTCTTGCCCGTGACCAGCGTGCGGATGTACACGATCCGCTCGCCCTTCTTGCCCGAGATCCGCGCCCAGTCGTCGGGGTTGGTGGTGTTGGGCAGATCTTCGTTCTCGGCGAACTCGTCGAGGATCGAGTCGAAGAGGTGCTGCACCCGCAGACCCGGCTGTCCGCTGTCGAGCTGCGACTTGATCGCGTACTTCTTGGCCCGGTCGACGACGTTCTGGATCATCGCGCCGGAGTTGAAGTCCTTGAAGTACATGACCTCTTTGTCGCCGTTGGCGTAGGTGACCTCGAGGAACCGGTTGTCGTCGCTCTCGGCGTACATGCGGTCGACGACCCGTTCGATCATCGCCCGGATGCAGGCCGCCTTGTCACCGCCGAACTCGTTGATGTCGTCGATGTGTACGGGCAGCCCGTCGACGAGGTACTTGGAGAAGATATCCATCGCGGACTCGGCGTCGGGACGTTCGATCTTGATCTTCACGTCCAGCCGGCCCGGGCGCAGGATGGCCGGGTCGATCATGTCCTCCCGGTTGGAGGCGCCGATGACGATCACGTTCTCCAGGCCCTCGACGCCGTCGATCTCGCTGAGCAACTGCGGGACGACGGTGGTCTCCACGTCGGAGGAAACACCCGAGCCGCGCGTCCGGAAGATCGAGTCCATCTCGTCGAAGAACACGATGACCGGGGTGCCCTCGGAGGCCTTCTCCCTGGCACGCTGGAAGATCAGCCGGATGTGGCGCTCGGTTTCGCCGACGAACTTGTTGAGCAGTTCGGGGCCCTTGATGTTGAGGAAGTACGACTTGGCCTCTTTGGCGTCGTCCCCGCGCACCTGGGCGATCTTCTTGGCCAGCGAGTTGGCCACGGCCTTGGCGATGAGCGTCTTGCCGCAGCCGGGCGGCCCGTACAGCAGCACACCCTTGGGCGGGCGCAGCGCGTAGTCGCGGAACAGATCCTTGTGCAGGAACGGCAGCTCGACGGCGTCGCGGATCTGCTCGATCTGCCGACCGAGGCCGCCGATGTCCTCGTAACCGACGTCGGGAACCTCTTCGAGGACCAGGTCCTCCACCTCGGCCTTGGGAACGCGTTCGAAAGCGAACCCGGCCTTGGTGTCCACCAGCAGCGAGTCGCCGGGCCGGAGCTTGCGGTCCGGGCCGTCGATGTCGCCCTCGATCGAACCGACCAGCGGTTCGGCCAGCCACACCACCCGCTCCTCGTCGGCGTGCCCGACCACCAGTGCGCGTTTGCCGTCGGCCAGGACCTCGCGCAGGGTGCTGATCTCGCCGACCGAGTCGAACTCGCACGCCTCCACGATCGTCAGCGCCTCGTTCAGGCGCAGCGTCTGCCCCTTGTGGAGGGTGTCGGTGTCGATGTTCGGGGAGCATGACAGGCGCATCTTGCGGCCGGAGGTGAACACGTCGACGGTGGCGTCGGGATACACCTCCAGCAGCACTCCGTAGCCGCTGGGCGGCTGACCGAGCCGGTCGACTTCTTCGCGCAGCGCGATGAGTTGCTGCCGCGCTTCCTTGAGCGTTTCGAGGAGTTTGGCGTTGCGTACCGTCAGCGAGTCGACCCGCTGCCGGAGCTCGCGATCGGCATCCGCACCCGATGCCGCGGTCGGCGAATACGCCGGGACGAACGAGTCCCCCGCATTCGGCGTCCGGGCCTCATCGGCCCGGCCGGTCTGGTCTTGACGGTCAGATTCGGTCATTGCTGACTCCTCTCCCCGGCAGCACACTCGAGTGATGCACCGTGACTCCACGCTACCGGTGCGCGGCACGGAATGCCTCGCGCGGCACACCATTCGGTCGGGTTGAACCGTTAAATGTGTGTCGCCGCCGTGTATGCGCGATGTTTCCCCGGCCAACACCCGCGCGGATCGGTGCGTCAGCCCTTGGTCGGCCTGCGCTGCGGACGCAGGGTGGTGGTGCCGTCGGCCAGACGCCGGGCGGTGATGAGAAAGGCCGTGTGACCTTGCATTCTGTGCTCGGGCCGCACTGCCAGACCCACGGCGCTCCATTCGCGCACCATCGACTCCCAGGCGCGCGGTTCGGTCCAGCATTCCTGGTCGCGCAGGGCCTCCATGATCCGCGACAGCTGGGTGACGGTGGCCACGTAGATCACCAGTACCCCGCCCGGCCGCAGTGTCCGGCGCACCACCTCGAGCGGTTCCCACGGTGCGAGCATGTCCAGGATGACGCGGTCGTACTGGTCTTCCGGGTCGTGGTTGGCCAGGTCGTCGACGATCAGTTCCCAATTGTCGGGGGCACCGCCGAAGAAGGTCTCGACGTTGCGCTGGGCATGTTCGGCATGGTCCTGCCGCACCTCGTACGAGCGCACCCGGCCGCCCGCACCCACCGCGCGCAGCAGCGAGCAGGTGAGCGCGCCCGAACCCGCACCGGCCTCCAGGACGCGGGCACCGGGAAAGATGTCACCTTCGGTGACGATCTGCGCGGAATCCTTCGGGTAGATCACCTGCGCACCGCGCGGCATCGACAGCACGTAGTCCACGAGCAGTGGCCGCAGCGCCAGGTACTGGGTACCGCTGGTGGCCGAGACGATCGATCCCTCGGGTGCGCCGATCAGGTCGTCGTGGCTGATCGCACCCCGGTGGGTGTGGAACTGTTTGCCGTCCTCGAGCACCACGGTGAACTTGCGACCCTTGGCGTCGGTGAGTTGTACACGGTCGCCGACGATGAACGGGCCGGTCGCGGGCATAGGTGGTGCTTCCCTTCGTCTGCCCCGGTCCTCGTGCGCGACCGTGGGGCGTTGAGTGTCCGCACGACTTTGTCACAGGAAAGGCATAACCTGCCAACGTGACCTTCACCGTCGACCGTTCAGCCGACACATGCACCGGGTCGCCCGACCGTGCCGCCGACGGCCCCCGGGGAATCGTCGGTCGTCCGCTCGCACTGTCCCCCTCACGCGCGGCCGACTTCAAACAGTGTCCGCTGCTGTACCGGTACCGGACGATCGACCGCTTTCCCGAAACCCCGACTCCCGCGCAGACCAAGGGCACGGTGGTGCACGCGGCGCTGGAGAACCTGTTCGACATGCCCGCCGAGCTACGCACCCGCGAATCGGCCGATCTGCTGGTCGAGGGCGCATGGGCGGCGTTGTGCGAGGGCGATCCGTCGCTGCACGAGGTGGTCACCCCGGAGGCGTCCGAGGAGTTCATCGCCTCGGCGCAGCGGCTGATCGCGACCTACTACTCGATGGAGAATCCGACCGCCTTCGACGCGGCCTCGTGCGAAGAACACCTCGAGGTGCGGTCCGCCGATCTGCCGCTGCGAGGGTTCGTCGACCGCATCGACATCGCCCCGACCGGTGAGGTCCGGGTGGTCGACTACAAGACCGGTCGTGCGCCCGGCGAATCCGGCGAGGCACGCGCGCTGTTCCAGATGAAGTTCTATGCGCTGGCGCTGTGGCGTGACCGCGGCGTGGTGCCCGACCGACTGCAGCTGATGTACCTGGCCGACGGTCAGCAACTCACCTACACCCCCGACGAGGACGAACTGGCACGATTCGAGCGCACCCTGACCGCCGTGTGGGCGGCGATCCGTGCGGCGGTGGCCACCGGGGATTTCCGGCCGCGCAGGTCGTGGTTGTGCAGGTTCTGCGAGCACAAGACCCGGTGCCCCGAGTTCGGCGGCGCGGTCCCCGACTATCCCGGTCCCCCACCCGGATTCAGCTGAGATACCGGCGCCTACAGTCGGAGCGTGGACTTTCACTGCTACTACGAGACCGTGGGTGGGGCCGGACCGGACGACGACGGTTTCGAGTATTTCCGGCCGACCGGGGCGACGCAGAGCGTGTGGTCGCCGGACCTGCAGCACGGCGGCCCGCCGTCGGGGCTGATGGTGCGTTCGCTGACCCGTCACAGCCCCGACCCGGGCGCGCAGTTCACCCGGATCACCACCGACATCCTGGGTGCCATCGGTTTCGGCATCAATCGTGTCCGGACCCGCGTCGTGCGGCCCGGCCGGCAGATCTGCCTGCTGACGACCGAACTGGAGGTTCAGCAACCCGACGGCTCGTACCGCCCGGTGGGCCGTACGTCGGCGTGGCGGATGCGTATCGCGGACACCGCCGCGGCGGTCCACTCACCGCGTGAGCCGCTCCCGGCCCCCGAGACCCTCGACACGGGACCGGGGGTGCGGGCGCACGATGCCGGTGTCGACTGGGGATCGAGCGGTTTCCTGGGGACCGTCGTCGCGGCCAACCTGCCGTCGGTGAACGGCGCCACCGACGCCTACTGGATCCGGCCGGCCCTGCCGCTGGTGGCCGGCGAACACACCTCCGACATCGAGTCGATCTTCACCGTCCTCGACATCGCCAACGGTGTGGGCACCACGCTGCAGCCGGACGTCTGGTCGTGGATGAACACCGACACCACCGTGCATCTGACCCATGAGCCGACCGGCCCGTGGATCGGCATCGACGCCGAGACATCCATTGGCACAGCCGGTTACGGCGCCACCTTCGCCGACCTGTTCGACGTCGGCGGCTTCCTGGGCCGTTCGGCGCAGACGGTGCTGCTGGTGCGCAGATGATCGAGGTTTGTCAGCGCAGCAGTGACTCGATGTAGGCGATGGTGCGGTCGGCGACCGCGTCGAGGACGTCGTCGGGAGTGGTCGGTGTCCCGGCGTCGGCGAGTTCACGCGAGATCGGCGCGGACACGTCCGGGTTGGCCTCGAGCCACGGTTTCGGGACGGGCTCGAACATCAGTGGCCGCAACTCCTCGGGAGTGGTGTCCCATTGGTGGTCGATGAGCAGACTGAACGCGAACAGGTCGAGCAGCATGTGGCCGCGTACGGCCGAGGCCTGCTGGGCGCTGAGCCCGATGTCGGTCAGGAACCGCAGCATTCGTTCGGGGCTCAGGATCCGCTCGACGGGCACCGCCGCCGCGGTGACCGTCTCCTCCATCGAGATCAGCAGCGCCCGGGCGAGCGGCCGGTAGCCGGCGCGTCCGGCCAGGTACCAGTCGCGGATCGACTGGCGCCACCGCTCGGGGTCGTAGTGGTGTTCGGGCAGGGAGGCGATGAGATGTGCCGCCGCCAGATCGATCGCCTCCTGCCGGTCGGCGATCACGTTGTACAGCGCCCGGACGGTCACCCCGAGCTCAGACGCCAGGCGCCGCATCGTCAGTGCCCGGAAGCCCTCGGCTCCGGCCACCGCGACCGCCGCCGCGCCGATCGTCTCTTTGGTCAGTGGCCGACGGGCGCCGTCCTTGGGTGGTCGCCCGCGTCGTACCCGTTCAGGGCTGTTCACGCCGTCAACGGTACCGACCCCGAACCGTATCGATTCCGAACGGTACCGAGCATGAACGGGGATGTGATCCTACCGGAGTGCGCTCAGCAATGCGACGACGGTGTCGACGTCGATCTCGCCCAGGGTATGGCCGAGCAGGCGCGGCTGGGTCTCCCGCAGAAACTGCGAACTCATCACCGGGGATGCGATCGCATCGGGGTCCACGTGCGCCGTCGCGACACCCGTGCGCTGCGCGTCGGCGATGAACTGGGTGATGGTCTCGATGGCGCCGTCCTCGGCGGAGTGCTGACCTCGGGCCTGGCCTCGACATCAATTCGCCGTTCCGGCAGATCGCGATCGCCACCGGTCGGCGTCCGAGTCCATTAATACACGCATCGTTGATTTATTGTGGTACTCGACTTAGGGTTGCCTCATGTCTGATTCGGCGAGAGATTCGACCATCTCACTGTCCACAGTTCTGAGCCGCCGACGAGGCATGCTCACCGTCGCCTCGGTCGTCGCGATCATCGCCGCGGGCCTGCGGCTGGCGCCCTATGTGGCCGTGTACGCGGTCACCACCACCCTGTTCGGCGACGACACAGGACCGGGCGCGGGATCGGGCACCGACGAATCGGGCGCGATCGCCTCCATCGCGATGTGGGTGGCGATCGCGATCATCGTCCGGGCCGTGGCCGCCGCCGTCAGCAGCCATCTCGCCCATGTCGCCGCCTATCAGGCGCTGTTCGACCTGCGGGTGGCGCTGGTCGGCAAACTACGCCGGATGCCGCTGGGCGCGGTGCAGCGTCGGCCCGCCGGTGAGGTGAAGAAGATCCTCGGCGACGATGTGGAACAACTCGAAGAAGCGCTGGCACACGGGATTCCCGATGCCGCCGCGGCCGTGGCGGTACCGCTCACCACCACGATCCTGCTGTTCGTGGTCGATTGGCGGCTGGCGCTGGTGGCACTGGCGGCACTCGTGCTGGTGGTGGTGGTCAGCGGCATCGGCATGGGTCTGGCGCAGAAGTCCAATGTGGAGTTCATGGCGGTCATCGCCCGCATGAACGTCTCGGTGCTGGGATTCTTGCAGGGCATCAAGGTGATCCGTGGTTACCTACGTCCCGAGGCCGGCTACTTCCAGGCTCGCGACGACATCGAGGCCTGCGTCACCGAACAGTTCAAGGTCGCCAAGGGTCCGCTCCTGTGGGTGGTCTCCGCGATGAGCGCCCTGGCCGGTCTCGCCGTCGCCATGCTCATCCCGATCACGGGCACCGGCCTGGTCAACGGCTGGGTGGACCTGGGCACCGCAACACTGTTCCTGCTGATCGCGCTGGCCTACCTGAGTCCACTGATGGGTCTGGTGGGTGTGCTGGCCACCATCATCACCCGCATCCAGTTCTCCGGTCAGGCCATCGGCGAACTGCTCGCCGAACCCGAACTGCGGCAACCGGGCACACCGCGGCGTCCCCACGCCTCCGGCCCGCCGGCCGTCACCTTCATCGATGCCGGATTCACCTATGCGAGGACCGTCGGCGACCACGGTGAGCCCGATACCGGCGGTCCGGGCACCGACGGGCAGGAGACTGTTCCCGACCCACCGGCACCGGTCCTCGACGGCTTCGACCTCACCGTCCCGGCAGGCACCTCGATCGCGATCGTCGGCGCCACCGGATCTGGCAAGTCGACCATCGGCCGGCTGATCGCCCGGTTCTGGGACGTCGACACCGGCTCGGTGCGGGTCGGTGATGTCGACGTCCGCGACTACTGCGCTGCCGACCTCGCCGAGACCGTCGCATTCGTCCAACAGGACGAGTACATCTTTGCCGGAACCCTGTTCGACAACATCCGCGTGGCCCGCCGCGGAGCCACCGACGACGAGGTCCACGCCGCCGCACGCGCCGCCCAGCTCGACGATGTCGCCGCCGGACTGCCCGACGGCCGGCGCACCGAACTCCCCGCCGACGGCGGACTGTCCGGCGGTCAGCGGCAACGCGTGTCGATCGCCCGAGCCCTCCTCAAAAACGCGCCGGTCATCATCCTCGACGAGGCGACCGCCGCACTCGACCGGGACACCGAGGAACGAACCCTCGCCGCCATCGCCTCGCTCACCGCCGGGCGCACCACCATCGCGATCGCCCACCGGCTCTCCACGATTCTGGCCGCCGACGAGATCATCCACCTGGACGCCGGACGGATCGTCGCACGTGGAAAACACGAGGACCTGCTTGCCACCGACGCCGGCTACCGCGACCTGTGGCGGGACTACGAGGCCGCCGACGGCTGGGCGCTGGCGGCCGACACCGAACCGGCCATTCCCGTCACCGGACCAGCACCCGACAGCGTCGCGGTCCCGGCCGGCAAGACGCACGACGAATGGAGTCGGGCCGCGCTGGACATGGTCCGCCCCGGTCTCGGCGACATGGGTTTCGCCGGCCAATGGCGGACGATGCTGGGCCGCAACTGGGCCGACCTGGTGCGTCAAGGTGTGCCCCGGCTCGTCTGCGAATCACTGGTCCGAGGTATCCCGATCTTGGCGGTGTACCTGTTCGTGCGGGCTGCCGTCGATCACGTCGACGGCAGCGGTGAGATGACCACCGGGCTGGTGTGGTCGCTGTTCGGTCTGGTCCTGACCGGAATGGTGGCGCGGTTGCTGGCCGCCAACTGGGTCAACAAGACCGTCTTCGGCATCGCCGCACGCGGCAAGGCCGACCTTCAACTCTCGATCCTCGAACACCTGCGCCGGATCCCGCTGGGCTACTTCGACCGCGCCGACCCGAGCCGTACCGCCTCGACCATCACCAACGACGCCACGATGGTCGACTTCCAGAACGTGCCGCAGTTGGTGGTGGCCTCGACGCTGCAGCCGGCATACATGGCGGTCGTACTGCTCGCCGTGGACTGGCGGCTCGGGCTGTGCGCGCTGGCCGGTGTCCCGCTGTTCCTGGGCGCGACCGCGATCAGTGACCGGATCTACCGCGATGCCTTCGCCGAAGTGCACACCGCCCGGGCCGGGGCCGCGCTGACACTGCTGGAACAGGCGCGCGGTGCGGCGGTGGTACGGGCCAACCCGGGGTCGATGTTCGCCGAACGCTACCGGGACGCCGTCGACACCGTGCGTTCCGCCAGTATCGCGATGTCGGTGCGGGCACTGCCCGCCTCGGCACTGGGCGCGATCAGCGTGGAGCTGGGACTGGTGCTGATCATCGCGGTGGGGGCCTCGCTGTTCTCGGCCGGATCGGTGAGCGCCTCGGTGCTGCTGGTCTTCCTGATGCTGGCCCTGGTGATGTATCAGCCCATCCAGGAACTCAACGAACTGGCCGGGTATCGCCGCAACCAGCAGCAGATCGCCCGCAAGATCGCCGAGATCTGGGACGAGCCCGCCCTGCCCGAACCCGCCACACCCGCCCCGCTGACCGACCGGGCCTCGGTCACCTTCGACCGGGTCGGATTCTCCTATCACGGTGACCGGGCCGCGCAGGTTCTCACCGATGTGTCGTTCACCGTTCCCGCCGGCACCATCACCGCACTCGTCGGCCCGTCAGGTGCGGGCAAGTCAACGGTCGCCAACCTCGTGGGCCGATTGTGGGATGTGACCGACGGACGCGTCCTGGTCGGCGGCACCGACGTCCGCGAGCTGGGATCCGAGCAGGTGACGGGCCTGGTGACCACCGTGTATCAGGACAGCTACCTGTTCGCCGAGTCGGTGCGGTTCAACCTGCGGATCGGCCGTCCCGCCGCCACCGACGAGCAGATCTGGGCGGCCCTGGCCGCGGCACAGTGCGACGACGTGGTCCGGGCGCTCGCCGGTGGCCTCGACGAACGACTCGACGAGGGCGGTACCAACCTCTCGGGCGGCCAGCGCCAGCGGCTGTGCATCGCTCGCGCACTGCTCAAGGACTCACCGATCGTCCTGCTCGACGAGGCCGTCGCCTCGGTGGACCCGACCACCGAGGCCCGCATCCAGCGGGCGCTGGCCACCCTGATGGCCGGCCGGACGGTCATCGTGATCGCGCACCGAATGAACACCGTCCGCAATGTCGACCAGATCGTCGCTCTCGACGGCGGCCGGGTCGTCGCCGCCGGATCACCCGCCGAGGTGCTGTCGGGGTCGTACGGGCTGCCGGTGACGGAGAAGTACACCTAGACCGGCGTTCCACCGCTCACCGCCCCAACCGGCGGTCCCGACCCGATCACCCGCCGCCGACGATATGGAGACGACACAAATGCGAACACGATCGAGCAGTACCGCCCGCGCGACACTGGTGCTGATCGTCGCCGGCGTCCTTGGCCTGGCCGGCTGTTCCGAGCACGACGACCGGGATACCCTGGCGTCATCGGGACGGTTCGGGCCGGTCACGATCTCGCACGCCTTCGGTGAGACCACCCTCACCGACAAGCCCACCCGCATCGTCGCGCTGGGAGTGGCGGCCACCGACGCACTGCTCGCCCTGGCGCCGGAGACGCTCGTCGGCGCGGTGGCCGGTCCTGTGACCCCGTCGGGGGTCTCGCCCTGGCAGCAGAACCTTCTGGACACCGACCGCGTCACCCTGCTCAGGATGGACAATGTCGGCGGATTCGACCGCGAAGCGATCCTGTCGGCGGAACCCGACCTCGTGCTCGCCCAGGAGGCGGCCAACGCCGAGCAGCTGTACAGGGCGTTCGACGGGATCGTGCCGGTGGTCGCGTTCCACGAATCGACGCTGGGCGATTCGTGGCAGACGGTGACCCGCGACGTGGCCCGGGTCGTCGGCGACGAGCGTGGCGGCGAGCGGTTGATCGCCGCCGCAGAACAGGTGGGCGCCGACGCCCCGCCCGGCGCCGCCGGCAAGACGTGGATGTTCGTCGCCTCGCCCACCGTCGGCAAGGTCAACGTGCTCAAGAACCCGGACGACCCGATGTGCCGGTTCTTCGACTCCTTCCGCTTGCGTCTGGCTCCGCGGCTCGCCGGCCTGCCCGACAACGCGCAGAACCCGGGCACCGTCGTGATCTCCGAGGAGAACTACGGGTTGCTCTCGGCCGACTTCGTCATTGTCATGGCCGCGGGCGATCCGGCGTCCACCGCACTGCTCGACTCGCCCATCTATCGGCGCGCGGTCGGCGGGTCCGTCGTCTGGCAGGCAGAACCGACCGTCGCGATGGCCTTGCGCTCACCCACCATGCTGGCCACGCCCTGGGTCGGCGGCCGGCTCACCGAACAACTGGCCCGGCTGTGACCGCTCCGCTCCCGCGCCGGGTCGCCATACCCGCATCGTGATCGGCCGGGCCGCCGTGGCGACATAAACGTCGCATATCCCACTTTTGATGCGTGCTACTTGGTAGTAGCGCGGATCACCCACACAATGGGGTACTCGGAGGATCACATCCGGCGCCCATCCCGGTGGCCGAACGGTTCCCGCAGACGACCACTTGGTGAATGGAGCGAGTAGACGATGTTCAGCAGAATCGCCATCGTGAACCGTGGCGAAGCAGCCATGCGACTGATTCACGCGGTGCGGGATCTCGCCGCCGAGACGGGTGCGACGATCGAGACGATCGCCCTCTACACCGACGTCGACCGCAACGCCACGTTCGTGCGTGAAGCCGACATCACCTACGACCTCGGGCCCGCCTCGGCCCGGCCGTACATCGACCTCAAGGCACTGGAGCAGGCGCTCGTCGCCACTCGCGCCGAAGCAGCCTGGGTCGGTTGGGGTTTCGTCGCCGAGGACCCCGCCTTCGCCGAACTGTGCGCGCAGATCGGTGTCACGTTCATCGGCCCGAGCCCCGACGCGATGCGCAAACTGGGCGACAAGATCGGTGGCAAGCAGATCGCCGAATCGGTGGGTGTTCCGGTCGCTCCGTGGAGCGGTGGCGCGGTCGATACCCTGGACGACGCCATCGCCGCGGCCGACGCCATCGGATACCCGATGATGCTGAAGGCGACCGCCGGTGGCGGCGGCCGCGGCATCCGCGTGATCACTCAGGAAAGCGACCTGGTCGAGGCCTACGAGCGCACCCGTCAGGAAGCCGCCCGGTCGTTCGGCAGCAGTGTCGTATTCCTCGAACGCATGGTCTCCGGTGGACGTCACGTCGAGGTGCAGGTCATCGCCGACGGCCAGGGCACCGCCTGGGCGCTGGGTGTGCGCGACTGTTCGATCCAGCGCCGCAACCAGAAGGTGATCGAGGAATCGGCCTCGGTCGTGCTGCGCCCCGACCAGGTCACCCAGCTCAAGGAATCGGCCGAACGCCTGGCCGTGGCCGTCGGCTACTCCGGCGCGGCCACCGTCGAATTCCTGTACCACCCCGGCGAGGAACTGTTCGCCTTCCTGGAGGTCAACACCCGACTGCAGGTGGAGCATTCGGTCACCGAACTCACCACCGGCACCGACCTGGTGCGCGCCCAGTTGTGGGTGGCCGCCGGCAACAAGCTCGAAGGCACCCCGCCATCCGAACGCGGTCACGCCGTCGAAGCACGCCTGAACGCCGAGGATCCCGACCGCGACTTCGCACCCGCACCGGGCCGCATCGCGATGCTCGACCTTCCGGCGGGCCCCGGTGTGCGCGTGGACACCGGTGTCAGCGAAGGCGACACCATCCCCGCCGACTTCGACTCGATGATCGCCAAGATCATCGCCTACGGCGCCGACCGCGTGCAGGCGCTGGGCCGGTTGCGCCGCGCCATGACCGAGACGCGCGTCATCATCGAGGGCGGCGCCACCAACAAGGGTTTCGTCCTCGATCTGCTCGATCAGCCCGAGGTCATCGACGGCTCCGCCGACACCGGCTGGATCGACCGGGTCCGCGGTGAGGGCCGACTCATCTCGCACCGCCACATCGGTGTGGCGCTGGCGCTGGCGGCCATCGACATCTACGAGGAGGACGAGCAGGGCGAACAGCATCGTCTGCTCACCACCGCGGCCGGGGGCCGGCCGCAGGTGCAGCATCACAGCGGCCGACCGCTCGACCTCAAACTGCGTGGCGCCACCTACCGGGTGCGGGCCGCCCGGGTCGGTGCCAACCGGTTCCGCATCGGCATCGACGCCGGTGCCGAGACACAGACCGCAGAGATCGACCTGCACCGATTCGACCACCATTCCGGCCAGATCGTGGTCAACGGTGTGCGCCACCGCGTCACCACCGGCACCCACGGACCCGTGCACCTCATCGAGGTCGACGGCATCACCCACCGGGTCAGCCGTGATGAGGGAGGCGTAGTCCGCGCCCCCGCCCCCGCCCTGGTGGTGGCCACACCGCTCGAGGTGGGCGCCGAGGTCGAGGCCGGCGATCCGGTCCTCGTCCTGGAGAGCATGAAAATGGAGACGGTGCTGCGCGCACCGTTCCGCGCCCGCCTCACCGACTGCGTGGTGACCGTCGGATCGCAGGTCGAGTCGGGTGCTCCCCTGCTGCGTCTGGAAGAACTCGCCGACGACGACAGCGCGGACGACGACGCCGGAGCGACGTCGGCACAGGCCGAACTGGATCTGCCGCGGGTGCCCGCCGACCGCGGCGCCGACGAACTGTTGGTGCGCCACCAGGAACACCTGCGCAGCCTGCTGCTCGGCTACGACATGGGCCCGCACGGCGGCCGGATCGTCGACGACTACATCGCCGCCCGCGCCGCGGCCACCGCTGACGGTCATCGGCAGATCGCCGCCGAACTCGACCTCCTCGAGGTGTTCACCGACCTGGCCGACCTGACCAACATCGGGCCGTCCGACCGCTACCGGCAGAATACCGAGGACGACGACGGCCTCGGGCATGTGCACAGCGCCCGCGAATACTTCCACACCTACCTGCGCAGCCTCGACGTCGAACGCGCCGGACTGCCCGAGTCGTTCCGCTCGACGCTGACCAAAGCGCTCCGGCACTACGGGGTGACCGAACTCGACCGCTCGCCGGAACTCGAATCGAGCGTCTACCGGATCTTCCTGGCCCAGCAGCGGTCGGAGACAGGCGTGGTCATTTCGCTGCTGCGCGAGTGGCTGCGCGAACCCGTCCCGGACAGCGCCATCGCCGGGCAGGTCGCCGTCGCCCTCGAACGGCTCGTCGGCGTCACCCAGGTGCGTTTCCCGCGAATCGCCGACGTGGCCCGCGGCGTGGCCTACGCCTGGTTCGCGCTGCCCGTGCTGCGCCGCGATCGTGCCCGCGTGTACACCGCCGTCCGCAAGTCGTTGCAGTATCTCGACGTGCATCCCGATGCCGCCGACCGGGCCGAGCGGATCGCGGAGATGGTCCCGAGCACCCAGCCGCTGGTGCGGCTGCTCGCCCAGCGACTCGCGCGCGGCAACTACGACAACGCCGTCATGCTCGAGGTCCTCACCCGCCGCTACTACGGCAACAAGGGCCTCAACGACCTGCGGGTCCGGGAGATCGCCGGCTGCGACTTCGTGGTCGCCGACCGGCACAAGGTGACCGTCGCCTCCGTCGCGGTCAACTACGGCTCACTCGATGCCGCGGTCCGCGGCCTGATCGAACTCGCATCGTCGAGTTCGGTTCCGGTGCTCGCCGACATCTACCTGAGCTGGGAACGCCAGCCCGCTTCGTTCGACGAGATGGTGAACGCGCTGCACGAGATCGTGTCGGCACGCCCGATCCCGGAACAGCTGCAACGGATCACCGCCACCGTCGCGGGCGCCGGTAGCACCGTGATGCATCACCACTTCACGTTCCGGCCGTCGTTGTCGGGGCTCACAGAGGACCGCCTGATCCGCGGTCTGCACCCGCACATCGCGCAGCGGATGCAGATGGAGCGGCTACACAAGTTCGATCTGACCCGGCTCCGCTCGTCCGACGACGAGGAGATCTACCTGTTCCGGGCCGTCGCCAAGGAGAATCCGTCCGACGATCGCCTGATCGCGTTCGCCCAGGTCCGTGACCTGACTCCGCTGCGCGACCAGGACAACAGCATCCTCGTCTACCCGACCGCCGAACGCACCATCGCGACCTGTCTGGATTCGGTCCGGCGGGCCCACGCCCGGCGCCCGGCGGCGACCCGGTTCAGCACCAACCGTGTGGTGCTGTATGTGTGGCCACCGATCGCCGCGACCCGTGAGGAATTGCAGGGCATCGCCGACCGTGTGCTGCCGACGACCGCCGGTGCGGGTCTGGAGGAGA
This sequence comes from Gordonia pseudamarae, assembly GCF_025273675.1. NCBI lineage: Bacteria > Bacillati > Actinomycetota > Actinomycetes > Mycobacteriales > Gordoniaceae > Gordonia > Gordonia pseudamarae. The sequence goes on from NZ_CP045809.1 coordinate 2,493,139, forward strand.
TCCTGATCATCGGCCGCCGCCCCGACGAGGAGTCCGGCGAACTGGTCAAGACGGCGATCCACCTGAGTTTCGATGCCGCCGGCAACGCGGTCGTCGACTACGACACCCCGATCGGCGAGCCTGTCGAACCGATCAACGCCTACCGGCAGAAGGTGCTGCGCGCAGCCGCCCGCGGCAACGTGTACCCGTACGAGCTGGTCGACCTGCTGGGTGATTTCACCGAACACGACCTGTCCGACGACGGCACGCTGGTCCCGGTCGACCGCCCGAAGGGCCTGAACTCGGCGGCCATCATCGCCGGACTGGTGACCACCGCCACCGCCAAGTACCCGAAGGGCATCACCCGCGTGGTGCTGCTGGGCGACCCGACCAAGGCACTCGGTGCGCTGTCGGAGCAGGAATGTCGCCGCGTCATCGCCGCCCTCGAACTGGCCGAGGAACGCAACATTCCGCTGGAGTGGTACGCCCTGTCGGCCGGTGCCCGGGTGTCGATGGAATCGGGCACCGAGAACATGGACTGGGTGGCCGCCGCACTCAAGAAGATCGTCGAATTCACCCAGGACGGCCGCGAGATCAACATCGTCGTCGCGGGCATCAACGTGGGTGCCCAGCCGTACTGGAACGCCGAAGCGACGATGCTCATGCACACCAAGGGCATCCTCGTGATGACACCCGAATCGGCGATGGTGCTCACCGGCAAGCAGGCGCTCGACTTCTCCGGCGGCGTGTCCGCCGAGGACAACTTCGGTATCGGTGGCTATGACCGCGTGATGGGGCCCAACGGCCAGGCCCAGTACTGGGCGCCGAATCTCACCGCGGCCCGCGACATCCTGATGTCGCACTACGACCACACCTACGTCGTGCCCGGGGAGACCGCACCGCGCAGCACCGTCACCGCCGACCCCACCGACCGCGACATCAGTCCGTTCCCGCATGTGCTGGCGGGCAGCGACTTCGCCACCGTCGGTGACATCTTCTCGGCCACCGCCAACCCGGACCGTAAGAAGCCGTTCGACATCCGCACGGTCATGCGCGCTGTTGCCGACCAGGATCATCCGGTGCTCGAGCGCTGGGCGAACATGGCCGACGCGGAAACCTCCGTGGTCACCGACGCGCATCTGGCCGGGCGGCCGGTCTGCCTCGTCGGTATCGAGTCGAAGGCCGTGCCCCGGACCGGGTTCCCGCCGTCGGACGGCCCGGACACCTACACCGCCGGCACCCTGTTCCCGAGTTCGTCGAAGAAGACGGCGCGGGCGATCAACGCGGCCAGCGGCAACCGTCCGCTGGTGGTGCTGGCCAATCTGTCCGGCTTCGACGGCTCACCCGAGTCGATGCGCCGACTGCAGCTGGAGTACGGTGCCGAAATCGGCAGGGCCATCGTCAATTTTGAAGGTCCGATCGTCTTCTGCGTGATCTCGCGGTATCACGGCGGTGCGTTCGTAGTGTTCTCCAAGACACTCAACCCGAAGATGACTGTCCTCGCAGTCGACGGCTCATTCGCCTCCGTGCTGGGCGGCGCCCCCGCAGCGGCCGCCGTGTTCGGCGGCGAGGTGTCACACCGCACGGCCGCCGATCCTCGGGTACAGGAACTCCGCACCCGGACCGAGACCGCCGACGGAGCCGAACGCACACTGCTGGAGGCCGACTTGGAGGACATGCGCACCTCTGTCCGCGCCGAGAAGCTCGGTGAGGTCGCCGCCGAGTTCGACAAGATTCACAGCATCCGGCGCGCGGTGGAGGTCGGATCGGTCGACGCGGTGATCCCCGCCGCCGAACTGCGGCCGCGAATCATCGCCGCCCTCGGCGACTGACCCATCTCGCCGGTTGAGGTGCGAGGTCGCCCGGCGACCGAGCCTCGAAACCTCGTGAGCGGACATGGTTCGCTCACCGGGTTTCGAGGCTCGTCGCTGACGCTCCTCACACCTCAACCACCGAGGTGTTGCGGTGTGAGTTGGTCCGGCGACCCGACTTCGCCGGTTGAGGTGCGAGGTCGCCCGGCGACCGAGCCTCGAAACCTCGTGAGCCGTCAGGCGGGGTGTGTCAGAAGCGGCAGGAGCGGATGTCGGTGGCCAGGATGGCCTTTGCGCCGAGTTCGGACAGATCGTCCATCAGGTTTTGGTGCTGTTTGCGCGGGACCATCGCGCGGACGGCCAGCCAGTCCGGGTCGGCGGTCGGCGAGACTGTCGGCGACTCGATGCCCGGGGTGATCACCGACGCCTGTTCCAGTAGCGACTTGGGGCAGTCGTAGTCGATCATCACGTATTGCTGGCCGAACACCACGCCCTGCACGCGGGCGATGAACTGGCGGGCGGCCTTGTCCGGTTCGGCACCGGGCCGAGAGATCAGTACGGCCTCCGAATCGCAGAGGGCCTCCCCGAATGCGACGAGGCCGTGTTGACGCAGCGTGCGTCCGGAGCCGACGACGTCGGCGATGGCATCGGCCACGCCGAGCTGGATGGAGATCTCGACGGCGCCGTCGAGCCGGATGATCTCGGCGGTGATACCCCGGTCGGCGAGGTCGCGGCGCACCAGATTGGGGTATGAGGTGGCGATACGCTTTCCGGCGAGGTCGGCGACGGTCCAGTCCTGTCCGGCGGGCGCGGCATAGCGGAAGGTCGAGGCGCCGAATCCCATGGCGATCTGTTCGTCGACCGCGGCGCCGGAGTCACCGGCCAGGTCGCGGCCGGTGATGCCCAGGTCGAGGGTGCCCTGGCCGACGTAGATGGCGATGTCTTTGGGCCGCAGGAAGAAGAACTCGACGTCGTTGTTGTTGTCGAGAACGGTCAGGTCTTTACTGTCGGAACGTTTCCGGTATCCGGCTTCGGCGAGCACGGCGGATGCGGATTCGCTGAGGGCGCCCTTGTTGGGCACTGCCACACGCAACATGGTGGGTAGGTCCTTTGACGAGATGGGACTGTGAAAGGTGTTGGGTTCTAACGGTTCACAGATGTCGGTAGACGTCGTCGAGGGTCAGGCCACGCTTGATCATCATCACCTGCAGCCAGTACAGCAGCTGGGAGATCTCCTCGCCGAGCGACTCGTCGGACTCGTGTTCGGCGGCCAGCCACACCTCGCCGGCCTCTTCGATGATCTTCTTGCCCAGGGTGTGTACCCCGTTGTCGAGGGCGGCGACGGTGCCGCTGCCCTCCGGGCGGCTCGATGCCTTGTCGCTCAGCTCCGCGAACAGCTCCTCGAAAGTCTTCACGATGGCCTATTCTCGCACGCCGTGAGCGAGCGAACCTAATGGATATGCCCGTGTTCTCCGGTCCACGCGGCAACAAGATCGTCAAAGCTGATTCCGGCCAGTGACGTGCGGAAGCTGCGCAGCGACCCCTTGGGCACGGGGACGGCAGACGGGACGACGAGTGTCGGGCAGCCCGCCGTGGTCGCGGCCAGGGTTCCGGTCGGCGAGTCCTCGACGGCCAGGCACGCGCCGGGGTGCTGCCCCACCAGTTCGGCGGCCCGCACGTACAGGTATGGCTGTGGCTTTCCCGCGACTACCTCGTCGGAACAGACGGTCGCCGCGAACCGATGGCGGCCGAGGGTGTCGAGCGCGATGTCGGTGAGTTCGCGGATCGTGTTGGTGACCAGCACCGACGGAATGCCGCGGTGGACGAGCAGATCGAGTACCTGTTCGGCGCCGGGACGCCACGGCAGGCCGTCGCCGAACAGGATCGCGACCTGATCGATGATCCAGCGGCTGTCGCCCGCCAGATCACGGTCGCCGGGTGCGACGTCGGCGGCGTCGTGAACCTTTGTGATCGCATCGGGAAGCGAGTTGCCCAGGGTTGATTCGCGCAGTGCCGCACTCATGGTGATGCCGTGCCGCAGCGTGAACTTTTCGACCGCGATGTCCCAGATCGGTTCGGAGTCCAGCAGGGTGCCGTCCATGTCCCACAGGACGGCGGCCGGTGCCACGGGTGCGGTACTCATGGAAGACCATGATTCCCGAGGTTGCGGTCAGGGTTGCAAACCCACAGCTCAGATGGCGTTCGGATGTCGATCCTGGCGCAGTATTCCGGGTAGCGGGTGCGCACCGCGACGGAGCGTGTGGGCGACCGCGTACACCAGTGTCAGCGCGGACAGTCCCATAGCGGTGGCGCACATCGCCAGGGTGCCGTCACCGCGGCCGGAGGTGTACCCGTCGGCTCCCCCTCCGCCGTGCGCCCCACCCGGACCACCCGGACCACCCGGACCGCCCGGGCGGGCGGCTCCGGTGGGCACACCCCCGCCGGTGCCCGTCGGCGCGGCCGGGGCATCGGCACCGCCGCCGAAGCCGCCTCGTCCGGCCCCGCCGAAGCCACCCCCACCCATTCCCTGATCACCGCTCAGCGAGGAGTGGTAGACGCCGATCGCGGCGAGTTGGATGAGGACGGGGATGATGACGAACCGCAGCGGCAGGTAGAACGCCAGGACCACACTGAGCACCTCGGCGGCGTAGAAGTACCGATCGTGCATGGCCGGCAGCAGGAACGGCACGATCACCGCACTGGCGGTGGCCACCGCCAGGATCGAGGCCTGGGTCACCGGTGGCTTGCGCCACACCGACCAGGCCAGAAAGGCCACCACGATAGCCCCGGCCACCGCGATGCCCGCGTGTGCCAGCCAGGTGGCGTCCCCGTCGATCGGGACGAGCTGATACAGGTTGGCCGCACCGAGGGTGAGCTTCTTGTAGGAACCGGTCTGATCCAGGTACACCGTCAGCACGTCGTGCAGGGGAGCGCCGGCGAGCAGGGCCGGAACCTCCATGAGCGCGAACACCACCGGAATCGCCACCAGCGATTGCCACGGCAGTTTCCCGCGCAGCAGCAGCCACAGCAGCACCGGCATCACGAACACCGCCTGCAGTTTGAACGAGAGCGCCAGACCGAAGAACGCGCACGCCCACACCGAGTTCCACAGGTACGCCGACCGCTCGATGTCCTCACTCCGGGCCCGCAACAGGAAATAGACTCCGCCGAGTACGAACGCGGAGTAGATGGCGTCGGCCTGACCCCAGTACGCGCTGTTGGCGATGACCGACGGGAGCAGGATCATCACGCCGAACGCCAGCGCCCGCAGCGAGAACCGTTCGGTGCGCAGGGCGACGATCCGATAGGCGAAGAAGGCCAGGACGACGTCGAAGATGATCGAGATCGCCTTGATCCCCACCAGCGCGGGGATGTTGAGTGCCGTCAGAATCCAGATCAGATACAGGTACGGGTAGTTGTAGTCGGCGAACCGTTCGGTGAATGCCTCGGTGCCCTGGGTGTCGAGCACTCCGTACCAGCGACTCAGGAACGCCCGGTAGTCGAGGGTCTCGTTGTCGAGGAACTGCCAGCGGATCACCAGCGCCACGACGATGATCGCACCGAGCACCGACCAGCGCAGCCATCGCGGCGACGCCCCGGTCGGTGTGGGTGGGTCGTCGTTCGGCACCCGGTCCGGGATCGTCAGAGTTGCAGAGGTCATGGGACCATCGTCGTCGTGGTTGCTGTGCACCTGGTGGGAGCGCTCTGCGTCCTTCCTGGCAACCGGCGCCGCAGACACCCGCATCTCGTCCTCCGAAACAATGAATCTCGGTGGTCGGCGTAGTAGCGTCGCTGCGCAACTCCTAGGATTATTCCGTTACATAAACTGAGATGAGGTCTCGATGACTATTGTTCGCAAGGGAATCGGCGTCGCCGCCATTTCCGCAGGAATCGCGCTGACACCCTTTCTATCCCATGCCACCGCAGGCGCAGAACCGCTACCCACCTATCCGATAGGGTGCAACACGAGCTCTCTTGAATCGATCGCGCCGGCCTGCCCATGGATGGCTGACGCCAATATTTTGCGCAAACTGGTTAATATCTTCGGTTCCGGGAGCTCAGAGGCTCCCCATATTCCAGTCATCCCGGTCACCCCGTAACGTCGGTGCTCGCTCGGGCCTCGGGTAGTCGAGATCTGCGACTTCCACATACGATCCCGGTTCCGGTGCCATCTGCAGACAGCGTGGGGTAGGGCGACGTAGACTTACTCACCGCAATGGTGCTCCTCGATCTGGTCCGATTTGATACCTTCGCAAGTTCAATCATCTCAGGTTAGGGCACCATTCTTCATTCACGACACGAAATCGGCGTGAAAGCCCGAGGTTGGACTCCCTGACAGGGGCTGATTCGTTGCCGGCCAGATTGCCACCTTATCCGAGGATTGCCACCGTCTTCAGCAAGGGCGTCGACAGTATTTCCTGGTGAGAGCGCTACATCTACTACGTATTGAAGTACTTCGCTTCGGGATGGTGCAGGACGAAGGCGTCGGTGGACTGCTCGGGGTGCAGCTGCAACTCCTCCGACAGCACCACACCGATCCGGCCCGGCTCGAGCAGGTCGATCATCTTCGCGCGGTCGTCGAGATCGGGGCAGGCGCCGTACCCGAACGAGAAGCGGGCACCCCGATACTCGAGATCGAAGAAGCCCTGCGCGTGCTCGGGGTCCTCCGAGTCGAACGACAGCTCCGACCGGACCCGCTGATGCCAGTATTCGGCGAGGGCCTCGGTCAACTGCACGCCGATGCCGTGGACTTCGAGATAGTCGCGGTAGGCGTCCTCGGCGAACAATGTGTTGGCGAAGTCGGCGATCGGCTGACCCATCGTCACCAGCTGGAATGGCAGCACGTCGACCTGTTCCGCGGCGATGGCGGCCTCGCGGGAGGCGATGAAGTCGGCGATGCACAGGAACCGCGAGCGCTGCTGACGCGGGAACTCGAAAGTGTACCGCACGGGTGCGTCGGGTCGCGGTTCGGTGAGCACATGCACCGCATCGCCCTCGCTGACCGCCGGGAAGTACCCATAGACGACGGCGGCGTGCTGCAGGATGTTCTCGGTCGACAGCCGGTCGATCCAGTACCGCAGGCGCGGGCGGCCCTCGGCCTCCACCAGGTCCTCGTACGACGGTCCGTCGCCGCCGCGGGTTCCGCGCAGTCCCCACTGCCCCAGGAAGAGTGCCCGTTCGTCGAGCAGTTGCATGTAGTCGGCGATGGGTACCCCCTTGATGATGCGGGTACCCCAGAACGGCGGTGTCGGAATCAGGTTGTCGGTGGCGACATCCGAGCGTGCCGGCACCTCTACCGGCACCTCTGCCGCCTTGCGTTTGGCGGCGATCTTCTTGGACCGCTCATGCCTGGCTTTGCGCTCGGCCGTCTTCTTGGCCGCGGCGATGGCCTCGGGGCTGTCCGGCGCCGGCCCCTCCCCCCGTTTTGTGGCCATGATGTCGTCCATCAACCGCAGTCCCTCGAAGGCGTCGCGCGCGTAGTGCACGTCGCCCTCGTAGGTGTCGCTCAGATCGTTCTCGACGTAGGCGCGGGTGAGCGCGGCGCCGCCGAGCAGCACCGGGTAGGCGTCGGCCAGGCCCCGTGAATTGATCTCCTCGAGGTTCTCCTTCATCACCACGGTCGATTTGACGAGCAACCCGGACATGCCGATCACGTCGGCCTTCTTGTCCTCCGCGACCTCCAGGATCGTCGAGATCGGTTGCTTGATACCGATGTTGACGACCTCGTAGCCGTTGTTGGACAGAATGATGTCGACGAGGTTCTTGCCGATGTCGTGCACATCGCCCTTGACGGTGGCCAGCACGATGCGGCCCTTGCCGCTGTCGCCGGTGGACTCCATATGCGGTTCTAGATGTGCCACAGCGGTTTTCATCACCTCGGCCGATTGCAGCACGAACGGCAGCTGCATCTGTCCCGAGCCGAACAGTTCGCCGACCGTCTTCATCCCCGACAGCAGGGTCTCGTTGATGATTTTCAGCGGCGGCACCTCGGTCATCGCCTCGTCGAGATCAGCTTCCAGACCGGCGCGTTCGCCGTCGACGATGCGCCGCTCCAGCCGCTCGAACAGCGGCAGTTTGGCCAGTTCGGCGGCCCGCGATTCGCGTGCCGACGCCGCCGACACGCCTTCGAACAGCTCCATCAGCTTTTGCAGCGGGTCGTAGGTGTCGGTGCGGCGGTTGTAGACCAGGTCGAGGGCAACCTCGCGATGCTCGTCGGGGATACGTGCCATCGGCAGGATCTTGGAGGCGTGCACGATGGCGGTGTCCAGGCCGACCTGGACGCATTCGTGCAGGAACACCGAGTTGAGCACCTGCCGTGCGGCCGGGTTCAGGCCGAACGAGATGTTGGAGATACCGAGGGTGAAGTGGATCTGCGGGTGCGCCTCCTTGATCCGCCGGATCGCTTCGATCGTTTCGATGCCGTCGCGGCGCACCTCCTCCTGACCGGTCGAGATCGGGAAGGTGAGGGCGTCGATGATGATGTCCTCTTCGGACAGCCCCCAGTTGTCGATGATGTCGGTGATCAGGCGTTCGGCGATCGCCACCTTGTGGTCGGCGGTGCGCGCCTGACCTTCCTCATCGATGGTCAGTGCCACCACCGCCGCGCCGTGCTCGACGACCAGGCGCATGATGCGGGCGAACCGCGAGTCGGGTCCGTCGCCGTCCTCGTAGTTGACGGAGTTGACCGCGCACCGGCCACCGAGCGCCTCCAGTCCGGCCTCGATCACTTCGGGCTCGGTGGAGTCGATCATGATCGGCAGCGTCGACGACGTGGCGAAACGGGTGGCCAGGGCCGTCATGTCGGCGGCACCGTCGCGGCCCACATAGTCGACGTTGAGGTCGAGCATGTGCGCGCCGTCGCGGGTCTGGTCCTTGGCCGTGTCGAGGCACTTCTGGTAGTCGCCGGAGATCATCGCCTCGCGGAACGCCTTGGATCCGTTGGAGTTGGTGCGTTCACCGATCACCAGGAAGCTGGCATCCTGGTCGAACGGCACCGCCGTGTACAGCGAGGACGTCTCCGACTGGTGGTCGGGCGTACGCACCGCGGGCGTGACCTGCGCCACGGCCTCGGCGACCTGGCGGATGTGTTCGGGGGTGGTGCCGCAGCAGCCGCCGACGAACGCCAGACCGAACCCGCTCACGAAGTCGCTCAGCGCCACCGCCAGCTCGTCGGGGGCCAGTGGGTACTCGGCGCCGTTGGGGCCCAGTACCGGCAGACCCGCGTTCGGCATCACCGACACCGGAATGCGGGCGTGCTTGGACAGGTAGCGCAGGTGCTCGCTCATCTCGGCCGGTCCGGTCGCGCAGTTCAGGCCGATCATGTCGACGCCGAGGGGCTCGATCGCGGTCAGTGCCGCACCGATCTCCGAACCGAGCAGCATCGTGCCGGTCGTTTCGACGGTGACGTGGGAGATGATCGGGATCGACCGACCCAGGTCGGCCATCGCACGGCGGGCCGCGATCACCGCCCCCTTCACCTGCAGCAGGTCCTGACTGGTTTCCACCAGGATCGCGTCGGCGCCGCCGTCGAGCATGCCGGCCACACACTCGTAATAGGCGTTGCGGATGATCTCGAAGGTGGTGTGTCCGAGGCTGGGCAGTTTGGTGCCCGGACCTATCGAACCGAGCACGAACCGCGGGGTGCCCCCAGCGGAGACGCCCATCTCGTCGGCGACGCCGCGGGCGATCGCGGTGCCCTTGTAGGACAGTTCGCGGATGCGGTCGGCGATGTCGTAGTCGCCCAGATTGGACAGGTTGCAGCCGAAGGTGTTGGTTTCCACGGCGTCGGCGCCGGCCTCGAAGTAGGCTCGGTGGATATCGGCGAGGACGTCGGGCCGGGTGTCGTTGAGGATCTCGTTGCAGCCCTCAAGGCCGTTGAAGTCATCGAGCGTCAGATCCGCGGCTTGCAGCATCGTGCCCATCGCACCGTCGCCGATCAGGACTCGGCGGGACATCGCCGACAGGAACGATGAGTCGTATCCGGCCTGTTCGGTTGCATGCGGTTTACGGTGGGACATGCTTGACAGCTTAGTTCGCCCTTCTTCGCGGTTGGGTCGTAGGCTGGATCAGTGAACGCTGAGCAGCTGTCGAACCTTCCCCGGCTCCGCCGTCCGGTGCTGATCGCCGCATTCGAGGGGTGGAACGATGCGGGCGATGCCGCAAGCGGCGCGGTCGAGCATCTGGCGCTGAATTGGGACGCCCAACACCTCATCGACATCGAATCCGACGACTACTACGACTACCAGGTCAACCGGCCGACCGTGAAGCAGGTCGACGGCGTGACCAGGCGCATCGACTGGCCGACCACGTCCATCTCCTGGTGCAGCCCGGCCGGTGCGGACCGCGACGTCGTGATCATCCGCGGCATTGAACCCAATATGCGCTGGCGTGCCTTCTGCGCCGAGATCGTCGAGGTCTCGCGCGCGCTGGGCGTGGAGGTGACGGTGATGCTGGGTGCGTTGCTCGCCGACACTCCGCACACACGGCCGGTGCCGGTGACCGGCGCCGCATACAGCAGTGAGTCGGCCACGCGCTACAACCTGGCCGAAAGCCGGTACGAGGGACCGACTGGTATCACCGGGGTGCTGCAGGACCTGTTCGTGCAGGCCGGATTGCCGTCGTTGTCGTTCTGGGCGGCGGTCCCGCACTACGTGTCCACCCCGCCCAATCCGAAGGCGACCATCGCCCTGCTGCGGCGCGTCGAGGAGGTGCTCGACATAGAGGTGCCGTTGGGCACGCTTCCCGAGCAGTCCGAGGAATGGGAACGCTCGGTCACCGAGATGACCGAGGACGACGACGAGATCGCCGACTACGTGCGTGGGCTGGAGGAACGCGGTGACGCCGAGGACAACCCCGACGAGCTGATGGCCAAGTTCGACGGGGATGCGCTGGCCGCCGAATTCGAACGGTATCTCAAGCGCCGCGGCGACTCCGGGCCGTTTCCGGGCTGAGGGTCGCTGAGGGGCCGGTGGCGTTGCGCTAGCCGATCCTCTCGATCGACTCGACGGGCGTGGTGATGCGCCAGGTGCGCACGTCCGGGTCGTCGGCCGCGCGCACCCAGAACTGGGCCGATTCGCCGATCCGGCAGCTGCGCACACCCAGGAGCGGGATGTCCTCGGAATCGCGGCGCAGTCTGCTGACCGCCCATTCCTCGCTGTCGGAGACCCCCACCCCGGGTGCCCGGAGCAGCGTCATCTCGTTGAAATCGAGCAAATACGTTGACGTCTGGGTGACGACGGTCCACACTCCCGAATCAGTGTTGGGGGTAATCTCATTCGCGCGAGCCACGAGAGCACTGTACCCAAGCGGACGAGACATCTGTCACCCAGCGCGCATCGGGATTCAGCGCAGGCTGATCCCCAGGAGCGCGTCGACGGCCACCGCGATCTCCGCCGGTGCCGACGCCGACCGGCCGATGCCGGTTTCCACGTCCGCACACCATCCGTCCACCGCGGCGAGCGCCTTCGGGGTGTTCAGGTCGTCGGCCAGATGCTGACGGACCCGGTCGATGACGGGTGCGGCGTCGCGGGCGGCGGTGGCGGCGGCCGCCGAACGCCATCGGTTCAGCCGGGCGATCGCCCGCTCGAGCACGTCGGCGGTCCACATCCGGTCGGTGCGGTAGTGGCTTTCGAGCAGGCCGAGCCGGATCGCCGCCGGGTCCACGCCCTGCTCACGCAACCTGGACACCAGCACGAGGTTGCCCAGGCTCTTGGACATCTTCTCGCCGTCGAGGCCGATCATGCCGGTGTGCACGTAGTGCCGGGCGAAGCGGCGGGTGTCGGTGAGCGCCTCACCGTGTGCGGCGGAGAACTCGTGGTGCGGGAAGATCAGGTCCTGTCCGCCGCCCTGGATGTCGAATTCGACACCGAGGCGGTTGAGTGCGATCGCCGAACATTCGATGTGCCAGCCGGGCCGGCCCGGGCCGTGCGGGGATTCCCACGACGGTTCGCCGGGCCGGGCGGCACGCCACAGCAGGGCGTCGAGCGGATCGCGTTTGCCACGCCGGTCGGGGTCGCCGCCGCGTTCGGCGAAGAACCGGTCCATCGTCGCCCGGTCGTAGCCCGATTCGTAGCCGAACTGTTCGGTGGCGTCGGTGCGGAAGTAGATGTCGGGGTACTCATCGTCGATGATGTAGGCGGCACCGGAGGCGACGAGTTTGCCTACCGCCTCCACCACCTCCTCGACCGATTCGACGGCGCCGATGTAGTCACGCGGTGGAAGCACGCGCAGCGCGGTCATGTCGTCACGGAACAGCTGGGTCTCGCGGGCGCCGAGGTCACGCCAGTCGATTCCGTCGCGGTCCGCCCGTTCGAACAGCGGATCGTCGACGTCGGTGACGTTCTGCACATAGTGCACGTCATGGCCCTGGTCACGCAGTACCCGGTTGATGATGTCGAAGGTCAGATAGGTGGCGGCATGACCGAGGTGGGTGGCGTCGTACGGGGTGATCCCGCATACGTACATGGTCGCGGTCCGGCCGGGGGTGACCGGACGGACCTGCCGGTCGGCGGTGTCATGGAGGCGAAGTGCCGGACCACGGCCGGGGACGACCGGAAGGCTGGGTTGTGGCCACGATTGCATGATGACCACTGTATGGAATGTCGCGCGGGCCTTCCGATCGCCCCCGGCTCGGTCGCGGTCAGTTGCCGCTCAGCGTGTCCTTGATGTCGTCGACCTTCCCCTTGACCGCGTCGGCGGCGTCGGAGATCGCCTGCTTGCCCTTGGCGACGTTCTGGTCGTCGCGTCCTTCGTCCTTGAGCTTGTCGTCGTCGGTGAGACTGCCGACCGCTTCTTTGCCGCGCCCGGCAAGTTCTTCGGCCTTGTTCTTGGCGTCGTCGGCGATGCCCATGCTGCCTCCTTCACTCGGAAGACCACCGCATATGCGGCAGCTGCAAGTCACGATGCCAGATCCTGTCGGTCGCCGTGTCCGCCGGCGGGCAGGCGTATAATGCGGCCTCAACCGCGGTAGGCGGCCTGTCCGGTGAGCGCCTGGCCGATGATGAGCTGGTGCACCTCGCTGGTGCCCTCATAGGTGAGCACCGACTCCAGATTGTTGGCATGACGCATGATCGGGAACTCCAGGGTGATGCCGGCGGCGCCCAGGATGGTGCGGGACGTACGCGCGATGTTGATCGCCTCGCGCACATTGTTGAGTTTTCCGAGGCTGATCTGCTCGGAGGTCAGCGTGCCGGCATCCTTGAGTTCGCCGAGTTGGGCCGCCAGCAGCACACCCTTGCCGTACTCGAGTGCCATGTCGGCGATTTTCGCCTGGGTCAGCTGGAAGCCTGACAGCGGACGGTCGAAGATCTCCCGTTCACCGGAGTAGGCGATCGCGGTCTGCAGGCAGTCGCGGGCCGCGCCCATCGCGCCGAAGACGATGCCGAACCGTGCCTCGTTGAGGCAGCTCAGCGGACCCCTGAGCCCCTCGGCCTCGGGTAGCAGCGCCGAGGCGGGCAGCCTGACGTTGTCGAGCACCAGTTCACCGGTGACCGAGGCGCGCAGCGACAGCTTGTGCTTGATCGCCGGTGCCGAGAATCCCGGGGTGTCGGTCGGGACGACGAAGCCGCGAACTCCGCGTGCATCGCCCTGCTCGCCGGTCTGGGCCCACACGACGGCTACGTCGGCGACCGAGGCGTTGGTGATCCACATCTTGTTGCCGTTGAGGATCCAGTCGTCGCCGTCGCGCCGGGCACGGGTCCGCATACCGCCCGGATTGGAACCGTAGTCGGGTTCGGTCAGGCCGAAGCAGCCGATCGCCTCCCCACGCGCCATCTGTGGCAGCCATTGCTGCTTCTGTTCCTCGCTGCCCCACCGCCAGATCGCGAACATGGCCAGCGACCCCTGAACGGAGACGAGCGAACGCAGACCCGAATCGGCGGCCTCCAACTCCAGGCAGGCCAGCCCGTAGGCCTTCGCCGAGGTTCCGGCGCAGTCGTAGCCCTGCAGGTGCATTCCGAGGACGCCGAGACCGCCGAGTCCGCGCGCCAGATCGCGCGCCGGGATCTCACCGGTCTCGTACCATCCGGCCAGGTGCGGAGTGATGTCGCGGGCGACGAAATCCCGTACGGTGGCGGCGATAGCGAGTTCTTCGGCCGAGAAGAGCCTGTCGACGGCGAAGAGTTCGTTGAGTGCAGTGGTCATGCGTCATCACCAATCTTGCGGCGCAGTTGAAATTTCTGAATCTTTCCCGAGGGCGTGGTGGGCAATGAGTCCATTACCTCCAGCCGTTCGGGCCAGTACTGTTTGGCCAGTCCCTTTCCCGCCAGGTATTCCTGCATCTCGGAAAAGGTGAATCCGGCCGCGCGTTCGTCCGGTTTGAGTACCACGCACGCGCAGGCGCGTTCCTGCAGGCGCGGGTCGGGCAGACCGATCACGGCGACCGACTCGATTCGCGGATTCTCGTAGAAGACGTTCTCCACGAAGGCGACCGGAATGTTCTCGCCACCGCGGATGACGATGTCCTTGGTCCTGCCGGAGATCTTGAGGTAGCCGTCGGCGTCGATCACGCCGATGTCGCCGGTGTCGAACCAGTCCTGCGAGAAGGCGGCCCGGGTCTCGTCGGGGCGGTTGAGGTAGCCGACGAACAGCGAGGGCCCGCGAACCTGCAGACGTCCTTCGGTACCCGGGGCACCCGCCTCGCCGTCGGCGTCGACGGTCCGGATCTCCATACCGGGCCACGGACAGCCGTCGGTGCCGACGATCTTCTCGACCGGGTCACCGGGCACGCCGAGCGTCACCAGCGCGTTCTCGGTCTGCCCCCAGCCGCCGAGCACCACCATGCCCGGCACCGAACGCCGGGCCTGTTCGAGGATCGCCCGCGGTATCGGGGCGCCCATGCAGCAGAACAGTCGCAGACTCGACAGATCGTTGTCGGCGAGCGAGTGCGCGGAAATGAAGTCGTGCAGGAACGGGGTTGCGCCGGAGGTGTAGTTGATCTTGTGCCGGGCGACCAACTCGACGAACCGCTCCTTGTCCCATACGTCCTGCAAGACGCAGGTCGCACCGTTCTGCACGTTCAGGCGCGCTCCGTAGAGGAACCCGGTGAGGTGCGCCAGGGTGGACGCGATGTGGAACACGGTGTCGGCGGTGATCCCGAGCCGGGCCGGCAGCGGGAGGTTCGCGGCCACCAACGTGTTGTGGGTGTGCATGACACCCTTGGGTTCGCCGGTGGTGCCCGAGGTGAAGATCAGCAGGGAGACGTCGTCGCCGTCCGGCCGCAGGGCACCCAGCTCGGCGCGGTCGCGTCGCTGCTCCCACGGCGTGTCCATGAACTCGTCGAAGCTCGAGCCCACCACCAGCGTGTGTTGCACCGATGGCAGCGCCCCCGAAAGGTCCTCGTACATCGCCCGATAGTCGAATCCGCGGAACGTCTCGGGAATGATCAGCACCTTGCTCTCGGCAAGGCGGATCATGAACGCGACCTCGCGTTCGCGATAGATCGGGATGAGCGGGTTGCTGACCGCACCGATCCGGCTCGCCGCGTAGTGCACGACGACCCATTCGATCCAGTTCGGTATCTGGAAGGACACCACGTCGCCGGGCCGCACGCCCAGTTCGAGAAGTCCGAGCGCGCAACGGTCGACCTCGTCGCGCAGCTGCGCGTAGGTGATCTCGCGCCGATGGTCGACGAAGGCCGTCTTGTCCGGGGTCTGTCGGGCGTAGTCGTCGAGGTAGTCGGTGATCACCCTGTCCGGCCAGTAGCCGCCGTCGTGATAGGCCGCTGACAGCTGCGGGGTGAGCATTGTCTCCATGATCCGATGTCCTGTCAGCTCATGGTCAGACCGCCGCTGACGCTGACGGTCTGGCCGGTGATGAAATCGGCGTCGTCGGATGAGAGGAAGGCCACGGTCTTGGCCAGATCTTCGGGCCGGCCCAGCCGCCGCATCGGGATGGCCTTCTTGAGCGCCTCGCGCAGCTTCTCGCCGCCCATCGACGCGAACAGGGCGGTGTCAGTGGGTCCGGGGCAGACACAGTTGACGTTGATCTGGTTGCGGGCTGTTTCACGCGCAAGGGATTTGGTGAAGGAGATGACGCCGCCCTTGGCGGCGGCGTAGACCGCCTCGCCGGACGAGCCGACACGTCCGGCGTCGGAGCCGAGATTGACCACCTTCCCCGAACCCTGTTGCTGCATCAGCGGCACGATCTTCTTGCAGGTGTTCAACACGCCGTACAGGTTGATCGCGACGATGCGGTCCCAGGTCTCGGGCTCGGAGTCGACGAACGGTTCGCCTTTGTCCCATCCGGCGTTGTTCACGAGGATGTCGATCCGGCCGAAGGTGGCCACGGCCTCGTCGACGGCGGCGTTGACGCTGTCGCGGTCGGTGACGTCGACCTGCAGGCCGACGGAAGAGTTGCCGAGTTCGGCCGCGGTTGCCGTGGCGGTCTCGGCGTTGAGGTCGGTGACGATCACGGTGGCGCCGTCGGCGGCGAGGCGGTGGGCGATGGCGGCGCCGATGCCCTGCCCCGCTCCGGTGACGAAGGCGATCTTGCCGTTGAGGCGAGTGGTCATGGGATTACTCCTGGGTCAACGCCGGGGTGGCGGAGGTAGGTGGGATCTGGCGGTTCAGGGCGCGAAGCTGCGGCCGAGAAGATTGCGGGAGATGACGAGTTTGGAGACCTGCGCGGTGCCGTCACCGATCTCCAGGCCGATGACGTCGCGCAGTCGTTGGCCGACCTTGTGTTCGGTCGAGTACCCGATGTGGCCGAGAGTGAGCAGGCACTGGTGGATGACATCGACAGAGAGCTTGGGTGCCCAGAACTTGGCCATCGCGGCCTGCGCGGAGTGATCCAGGTCGTTGTCCTTGCGCCACAACGCCTCGTAGCAGACATGGCGGGCGCCGGTGATGTAGGTCGCGGCCTCCGCGAGCGGGAAGGATACGCCCTGGAACGTACCGATCGGTCGTCCGAAGGCCTCGCGGTCACGCGCCCACTGCATCGCCTCGTCCAGCGATTGCTGCGCGGCGCCCAGGCACAGGAGCCCGATGATCGCCCGGGAGTAGTCGAACCCCTCCATCACCGAGACGAAGCCGCCGCCCTCGGCTCCGATGAGCCGGTCCTGGCTGACCCGCACGTTGTCGAAGTAGATGGTGGCGCGGCCGATGGCCCGGCTGCCCAGGTCGTCGAAGGCGGTCCGGGAGATGCCCGGGCTGTCCATGTCGACCCAGAACGCCGAGACCCCGCGAGCGCCGGGTCCGCCGGTGCGGGCGAGCACGACGGCCCTGTCGGCGGCCATGCCCAGGGTGATCGAGGTCTTCTCGCCGTTGAGGCTCCAGCCTTCGTCGGTCTTCTCCGCACGCAGCGTGAGTGCGGCGGCGTCGGTGCCGTGGCCCGGTTCGGTGATCATGATGCACGGGACGGTCTCTCCCGATGCGATCGCCGGCAGCCAGGCCGACTTCTGCTCGTCGGTGGCGTTGCGCACCAGGATGTCGCTGATGAGAGCGGTGTTGATGATCAGGTAGCCGGCGTTGAAGTCCGCACGCCCGACCTCCTCTGCGGCGATCCCCGCGATGACGGCCGATGCCTCCTGGCCGCCGTACTGTTCGGGGATCCGCAGGCCCGTCATCCCCATCGCGGCCATGTCCTCGACCTGCTGCCTACGCAGGGTCGCCGTCTTGTCGTCGCTCTGGTAGTGCGGGGCGAGCACCTTGTCCGCCCACCGGCCCACCTCGGTGCGGAAGTCCCGCTGGTCCTCATCGAATCCGTAGTCCATGGCCATTCTCCTGGTCGCGGTGGTGGTCAGTGCCAGTCGACTACGGAATCGAAGTCGGGGGTGCGCTTCTGCGCGAAAGCGGTGGCGCCTTCCATCCCTTCCGGCGACACCCCGAACATGTCGAGTGCGGTCATGGCCATGTTCGACAGTCCCGCCTGGTGATCGGTGTCGGCGTTGAACGACTGCTTGAGGAACTTGATGGCGGTGGGGCTCAGCGCCGCGGCATCGGCGGCCCAGGACTTGGCCTCGGTCAGCAGCTGGTCGGCCGGAACCACCTTGTTGATCAGTCCCATCGCCAGCGCGTCGTCGGCGCTGTACTGGCGGCAGAACATCCAGATCTCGCGTGCCTTCTTCTCCCCGACCACGCGGGCGAGGTAGGCCGAGCCGAAGCCCGCGTCGAAGGATCCGACGCGCGGGCCGGCCTGCCCGAATCGGGCGGTGTCGGCGGCGATCGAGACGTCGGCGAGAACCTGCAACACATGCCCGCCGCCGATGGCGATGCCGTTGACGGCGGCGATGACGGGCTTGGGAATGTCGCGCATCAGCTTGTGGAGGTCGGAGATGCGGAACCGGCCGAGTTCGCTGGGTCCGTAGTCGCCGGTCTCGGCACGTTGCTTCACATCGCCGCCGGTGCAGAAGGCCTTCTCGCCCGAGCCGGTCAGGATCACCGCGCGCACCGCCCGGTCGGTCCAGGCCTGTTGGAAGGCGGAGATGAGCTCGTCGACGGTCTTGGCGCGGAACGCGTTGTAGCGCTGCGGCCGGTTGATCGTGATGAGTCCGGCCGCGCCGTCGACCTCGTAGGTGATGTCTTCGAACTGGGTCATGAGCTGTGCCTTTCGTGCGGTCCGAGAGTCGATGAATATTGATTCACTTTGAATGAATATAGATTCACTCCACCCCTCCCGTCAAGCGCCGAACCGGGGTGAGGCGTTAGAGTGAATTCACATTCATTCCGAAAGGTGCCTATGACCAGCAGTTCTATCGGCGTCAGCGCCACCGAGGCCGCACGTGCGGCAAGCGCTGCCGTACGTTCCCGCCAGATCCTCGACGCAGCCGCACGCTTGATGGAGCGCCGCGGTTCGGAGTCGGTGTCCATGCAGGCCCTCGCCGAGGAGGCCGGCGTCAGTGTGGGTTTGATCTATCGCTACTTCGGCGGCAAGGAGCAGGTGCTGCTGGCCGTGATCGTCGACGTCCTGCGCGCCTTCGCCGAGGATGTCCCGGCCGCGATGGAAGCCGCGGGCGGCGACCCCATCCGCAGACTCTCGGCGGCCTTCGAGGCGTACTGCCGGGTGATCGACCGCTATCGGCACGCGGCCGTCCTGACCTACCGCGAGAGCAACGCACTCTCGGCCGAAGGGCGTACCGAGATCAAACGCCTGGAGATCGAGACCAGCGAGCCACTGCGCGAAGCGGTGCGCCAGGGTGTCGACGCGGGCCTGCTCATCGCCGACGACCCGGACCTGGTCGCCTACAACCTGCTGCTGCTGGCCCACTCGTGGGCGCTCAAGCATTGGTATTTCGAGCGGACGATGACGCTCGACCAGTACATCGCCGCCCAGCGGACACTCGCGCTGAAGGCGGTCCTTCCGCCGCAGGGCCTGCGGACCTACGCCGACCTGATCGACCACTGATGGCCCGGACCGCCGGACCTCGAACCATCCCACCGCAGCTCGAATGGGATTTCCGGGTGCCGCGCGTGGAGTCGATCAACACCGGGGCGCCAGTACGGTCTCGTATACCGGGCCTGGGCCGGATAGTATGGCGTGACTCCGATGCGCTCGTGTCCGACATCGACGGTGAGGTCGCATTCCTCGACGCCCGCGACGCCATCGACGCGCCCATGCTCCGCGAGGGAACCGGGTCGCACTGTCACCACCGATCACCGTCGATGAGACGGCTCCGGTCGATGACGTCGGCCGCCAGGGCGCGACCCAACTCGATCGGCGCCACCGACCGGTCGAACTTGGCGCCCGACAGCGCGCCGTCGTAGATCAACTGGATCTCGGCGGCCGGTGCGCCGGGCTGTGGATTGCCCAGTGCCGCCAGTTGCCCGCGGATCGTGCCGAAGACCCACTCGCGGTGTTCGCGCACCGCGCGCAGATCGGCCTCGGGAAACTCGGTGGCGGCGTTCGCGTAGTGGCAGCCGCGGAAGTTGCCGGTCGGCCCGCCGCGGATCGCCAGATCGAAGAACGTCAGAATGCGTTGTCCGGGCTCGGTCACCGCTGCCACCGCGTCGGCCCATCTGTTGCGATCAGTCTGATCCAAATACTGGAGGTAGGCCTCGACAAGGCCGTCCTTGGAACCGAAGGACGAGTAGAGACTTGCCTTCGCAACACCGGCATCGCGTAGTAGAAGGTCAATGCCGACAGCCCGAATTCCTTGTGCCTTAAATAGTTTGGTGGCCGAGTCCAGGAGGCGCCGCGCCGGGGTTCCGGGGGCGGGCGGGGCCGCGCCGGGCTGCGTCGTCGATTCGCTCACACTCACGTTGTCAACCCTAGAGCATCGACCCTATGTAGACAGACCGGTCTGTCTATGCGAGTGTTCGGCAGGTGTCCCGCACAACGCCGGGGGCACCCGATCCGAAAGGCCGCACCATGTCGCTGTATCTGTACGAACTCGTGCCCACCACCGCCGATCGCGGCGGTGCCGAATCAGCCATCAAATATCTCGACGGCCGCATCCGTGACGCCGGTGGCGACCTCATCGAAACGCAGGTCGCGGCCGGGGCCACCAGAGTCTTCGCGATCGCCGAGTTCTCCGGCTGCCGGGCCGCCGACCTGACCGGCGGTGCGGACGAGGCCGGGACGATCACCGGTCCACACCAGGTGCGTCTGGTCGGCGCCGAACTGTCCGACATCAAGGCCGTCCGTCCCACCGCCGGCTACCTCGTGGAATGGGATCTGCCCGCCGACCTCGACATGGAGTCCTACCTCGCCCGCAAGAAGGCCAATGCCCCCCGGTACGCACAGGTCCCGGAGGTGAGCTTCCTGCGCACGTACGTCCGCGAGGATATGGACAAATGCCTCTGCTTCTACGATGCGCCCGACGAGTCCGCGGTGCTGCGGGCCCGCGAAGCGGTGTCGACTCCGGTCGACCGCGTACACGCCCTCGAACGATGACGGCGACGAGCCCGCCGCCCTCGATCGCCACCGCCGACCCGGCGCTGGATCGGGCGGTCGCCTCGGTGGCTGCCCGTGCGGGCGATCTGGACGCCGCACACACCGGCACCCGGATCGATCTCGCGGCGCTCGGACAGGCCGGTCTCCTCGGCCGCGGACTGGGCACGGATCTGCCCGCCGCCGTCGAGGTGCTCGAGCGGCTGGCGACGCGCAGTCTGGCCGTCGCCTTCTCCGCGTGGGCCCAGCGGATGAGCCTGGAATACCTCTGGCGGGCACCGTCCCGGCTCCGCGCGGCGCATCTGGAGCCGGTCGGTTCGGGTACACGCACCGGGGTCACCGCCATGGCGGCCGGGTTCAAACATGTTGCCGGGGTGGCCGAACTCCCCCTGATCGCGACCCCCACCGCCGACGGGTACCGGGTGAGCGGGCCGATCCACTGGGCGACGAATGTGTACCCGGATTCGCTGATCGTGTTGCCGGCCCGCACGATCGAGGGCCGCACGTTGGTCGCCGTGGTCGACGCCGATGCCCCCGGCGTCACCATCCGGCCCGAACCCGCCCTCATCGGCCTGGGTTCGACCGCGTCGACATCGCTGATTCTCGACGGCGTCGCAGTCGCCCATCACGACATCGTCAGCGACGACCTGTACCGATTCTGCCGCGAGGTGCGCCCGACGTTCCTGTTGCTGCAGACGTCGTTCTGCGTGGGCGCGGCATCGGCGTCGATCGATGCGGCCGCGGGGGCGTTGACCGGACTGGGTGAGGTGTTCGCCGAGGAACACGCCGTTCTGGCCGGCGAGCACGGCCGTATCCGGAACCTGTTGTACACGTACGCATCCAACTGTTCCGGTCGGCACCCGGCGGCCATCACCGAGCTTCGGCTGCACGCGGCCCAGAACGCCGTCGCGGCGACCCGGCTGGAATCGACCCTCGCCGGCGGCGCCGGCTATGCGACCGGAACCGCGGCCAACCGCCGGTTCCGCGAAGCCGCATTCCTGCCCATCCAATCACCCTCGGAAGGACAACTGAGATGGGAACTCGCCCAATCCCGCCGAACATCCCAGACCGGGCCCGCACCCCGGTTCAGCGGGACACGGCACTCCGGCTGGTCGGCGGATACAAGCGTTTCCACGACACCCCGGTCCTCACCGGAGTCGACCTGACCGTGCACGAACACGAGTTCGTCGCGGTCACCGGCCGCAGCGGTTCCGGCAAGTCCACGCTGCTGCGCATCCTGGCCGGACTCGACACCCTCGACGCCGGCACGATTCATTGGACGGGTGGCGGATCGTCGGGCCGCCCACACACCGGCGTGGTCTTCCAGCAGCCGAGGCTGATGCCATGGCTCACGGTGGGCGAGAACATCGCGTACGGCGGCCGGTTCCGTGCACACCGCGACCATTTCGACGCCGCACACGCCACCGGCCTGCTCTCCCGGTTCGGCCTGCACGATCTCGCCGAGCGCACACCCGATCAGCTGTCCGGCGGTCAGGCGCAGCGGGTCGCGATCATCCGCGCCGTGGCGATCGGACCCGAGCTGTTGTTGCTCGACGAGCCGTTCAGCGCTCTGGATCCGTCGATCCGCGCCGACCTGCGTGGGTGGCTGCGCGAAGTCACCGCCGAACTGGACATGACGGTGGTACTGATCACCCACGACATCGACGAGGCGATCGAGCTCGCCGACCGCATCGTGCTGCTCGGTGACACCGGAACGATCCGCGACGAGTGGGTGGTCGCGTCGGCCCCGACGAGGGACTGCCTGCGGCGGGAAATTTTCGGGAGCTATTCCGGCGCAGTCGGCGCCGACCCGGTCGGGGAACCGGCATGAACGCCGCAGGAATGTCGCGGCGCACGCTGCTGGCCACCGGCGCGGCGCTCGCGGCCGCTGGTGGGATCGCCGGCATCGCCGACCTCGGACGTGCCGCGCTGGCCGATTCGCCGAACCACGGCGGCCGCCTGCTCGTCGGCTATCTGCCCATCACCGATGCCTCGCCGTTGCTGATCGCCCATGCCGCCGGCCTCTACCGGCCGGGGGCGGCCAGTGTCGCCAGGCCGGTCCTGTTCCGCAGCTGGGCCTCGCTGGCCGAGGCCTTCGTCACCCGCCAGGTGGATGTGGTGCATCTGCTGATGCCGATGGCGGTCCAGTTGCGATACGCACTGGGCAGTTCGGTGCGGGTCCTCGGCTGGAACCACACCAACGGCTCGGCGCTGACCGTCGCGCCCCACATCACAGATCTCGGGCAACTGGCCGGGCGCCAGGTGGCGATTCCGTTCTGGTGGTCGATCCACAACATCGTGCTGCAGCGGCTGCTGCGCTCACGCGGGTTGCGGCCGGTGATCAGGCGGGCCGCCTCGGCGTCGGCGGGAACCGTGGAGCTGATCGTGATGAGCCCCTCGGACATGGTTCCCGCGCTGGCCAATGGCTCCATTGCCGGCTATGTGGTGGCCGACCCGTTCAACGCGATGGCCGAGATCCGCGGGATCGGCCGGATCCATACCTTCCTGGGCGATGTGTGGCGCGATCACGCGTGTTGCGCGCTGCTGGTCCACGAGGACCTGATCGAGGGCACACCGGAGGTTGTGCACGGTATCGCCGATTCGGTGGTGGCCGCGCAACTCCGGACCGATCGCGATCGGCGGGCGGCGGCCGCGGCGCTGGCGGCCGGCAGGTATCTCCCACAGCCGAAACCGGCCATCACCAAGGCGCTCTCCTACGATCCGGGCGGGTATTCGCTGCGCCACCCGGATTGGCAACCACAACGACTCGGTCTGCGCGCCTTCCCGTTTCCGAGTTTCACGCAGCGGCTCGTCGAAGAGATGGGGCAAACGGTCGTCGACGGCGACCGGCGGTTCCTGGACCGCCTCGATCCGGCGCGGGTGCACGAGGACCTCGTCGATGACACCTTCATCCGGGCGGCGATCGACCGGCACGGCGGACCGGCGGCGCTCGGACTTCCCGCCACCCTCACCCGCACCGAACAGGTGGAGACACGATGACCCGCACAGACTTCCCGGCCGCAACCCGCGTACCGGCGCAGCAGGCCCGGTGGGCGCGCACATGGCCGCCACTGTCGGCGATCGCCGTCGCCGTCGGCGTCTGGTGGCTGTGCACCGGCGTTCTTCCCGCCGACGACTCGCTCGTGCGCCAGTTCGCCCCGCACCATGTGTTGCCGGCGCTGGGCGAACTCACCGAACGCGGGGTGCTGGCCTCCGACATCGGGCTGAGCCTGCGCAGGCTGCTGGTCGGGCTGCTGATCGCCGTGGTCCTGGGCATCCCCGCGGGACTGCTCATCGGGCTCAACTCCACGGTGGAGCGGGCGACCACACCGCTGGTGCAGTTTCTGCGGATGATCTCGCCGTTGTCGTGGGCGCCGATCGCGGTGGCGCTGTTCGGCATCGGCGATCAACCGGTGATCTTCCTGATCGCGGCCGCCTCGGTGTGGCCGGTGATCCTCACCACTGCCGGCGGGGTACGGGCGATCGATCAGGGTCTGCTCGAGGTCGCCCGGTCGTTTCACGCGACCAGGCTCGAGCTGCTCACCGCGGTCATCCTGCCCGCGATCGCGGCGCACGTGCAGACGGGGGTCCGGGTGGCACTCGGGGTCGGCTGGGTCGTGCTGGTTCCGGCGGAGATGCTCGGTGTCCGGTCCGGACTGGGCTATCAGATCCTGAACGCACGCGACCAGCTCGCCTACGACCAGGTGGTCGCGGTGATCGTGGTGATCGGGGTTCTCGGCTCCGCCCTCGACTGGCTGACCCGCCGGGCGTTGGGCGCACGCGACGAGTAACCGGTAGCCGGTGCCGGGCGACCGGTGTAAAGTGACTATAGTCACACTGATTTCCAAAACATATAGCATCGCCCTAGTATCGGCGCCATGCAGCTTCACGATGTGATCTCCGACGCCCCCACCACCACCGATGCGGCGGCCGACCTGTTCGACTCGCTGGACGCCGTCGAGCCCGAGTTCATGATCGGTACCTGGCGGGGCGCGGAAATGCCCACCGGACATCCCATCGACGGTGCACTCGCCGCCAGCGGATGGTGGGGCAAACAGTTCATCGACGCCGAGAACGTACACCCGCTGCTGTTCCCCGGCCGCGACGGCAAGAGTCTGTGGCCGA
Source organism: Gordonia pseudamarae (assembly GCF_025273675.1). NCBI lineage: Bacteria > Bacillati > Actinomycetota > Actinomycetes > Mycobacteriales > Gordoniaceae > Gordonia > Gordonia pseudamarae. Next base: position 2,517,879 of record NZ_CP045809.1, read on the forward strand.
TGAACCCGGTGCTGGCGTTCAGCGCCCTCGGCGCGCTGCGCGCCGCGCCGCAGCTGCGCAACGTCTCGTTCGCCGGGCCGATCGGCGTCACCAACTTCGCCACCCGTGCCCGCGGATCCAAGGCCCGCCTGCGCACCACCCGCTACCGGGGTGTCGACTCGGCCACCATGGTCTACGACCAGCTCCCCATCAACGACGTCTTCCACCGCATTTCCGACGACGCCGTGCTCGGTGCCATGGACCTGAAAGGCGTTCAGCGTCCGTACTTCTTCGTCCTGCGGCGCGACGAGTCCCTGCCGGTGAGGTGACGCGGCGCATCCGGCCGCATGGGCGGACCGGACATAATGGCTGTCATGCGCGTGCTGGTGGTCGACGACGAGGTGCGGCTGGCGCGGTCCATCCGGGCCGGGCTGGTGGCCGAGGGTTGCGCCGTGGACCTCGCCCACACCGGTACCGACGGGTTGTGGCTGGCGCAGGAGAACAGCTACGACACGATCGTGCTCGATCTGATGCTGCCCGGTCTCAACGGATATCAGGTGACGCGGGAGTTGCGGTCGGCGCAGAACTGGACCCCCGTACTGATGCTGACCGCCAAGGACGGCGAGTGGGATCAGATCGAGGGCCTGGACACCGGTGCCGACGACTACCTGACCAAACCGTTCTCGTTTCCGGTGCTGGTGGCCAGGATCCGGGCGTTGTCCCGGCGTGGTGCCACCCCGCGCCCGGCCGTTCTGGCGGCGGGTGATCTGCGGCACGACCCGGCGGCGGGCCGAACCTGGCGCGGTGACACCGAGATCGGGCTGACGGCCCGCGAAACGGCGATGCTGGCGCTGCTGATGCGCAACGCCGGTGATGTGGTGTCCAAGCAGAAGATTCTGGAATCTTTGTGGGACATGAACTTTGACGGTGATCCGAACATCGTCGAGGTGTATATCCGGCATCTGCGCAACAAGATCGACAGGCCGTTCGCCCGCGCGTCGATCCAGACGGTCCGCGGTGCGGGCTACCGATTGGCGGCCGACGGTGGGTGAGGTGCTACGCCGGCTGACCGCGTCGATCCGGGTCCGGGCCACGCTCGGGGCGCTCGTGGTCGTGGCGGTGGTGCTGGCGGCGGCGGCCGTGGCGCTCGTCCTGCTGCAACGAGATGCGTTGCGATCGGGCGCCGCCGACACCGCGGCCGCCCGGGCGGCGCAGATCTCCGGTCAGGTCACCGCGGCCGGCCCGCCGGCCACCCTGGTCGGCGAGTCCGAGGACGACAAGGACTACGACGAGGACGACGAGGAGGATCCCGAACCCGATGACGTGGTGTCGCAGATCTACGCCGGCGACCGCCTGGTCGTGTCATCGCAACCGGGGGTGATGGTTCCGAGCCATCGCGGCATCGTCGAACTGGCCGGTGCCGACCACCGATATGCCGTCGCCACCGTCGATACCGACTGGCAGGGAACCGAATACACGGTGGTCGTGGCCGTCTCGCTGGAGGATGCCGACGAGTCGGTGGCCGCACTCGTCCCACTGCTGGCGGTCGGCGGTCCGCTGGTGCTGCTCGTGGTGGGCGGGGTGATCTGGCTGGTGATCGGCCGGTCGCTGGCCCCGGTGGAACGGATGCGCCGCGAAGTGGCCGCGGTGTCCGACAGCAGCCTGGACCGGCGTGTCGACCAGCCGGCCTCCCGCGACGAGATCCATCGGCTGGCCGTCACCATGAACGCGATGCTCGATCGGCTGGAAAGCTCCCGGGATCGGCAGCGACGCTTCGTCTCCGACGCCTCGCACGAGCTCCGCTCCCCGATCACCACCCTGCGCCAGACCGGTGAGGTGGCCCGGACCTATCCCGACGCCATCGACCGCGCCGAACTCGCCGACACCGTCGTCGCCGAATCGTTGCGGCTGCAACGACTCGTCGACCAGCTTCTGCTTCTGACCCGCGCCGACGAGGGGCGTGCCGGGCCCACCCGCGGCGACGTCGATCTCGACGACCTGCTCCTGGCCGATGCCGCCCGCCTCGCGCGCGAACGTCCCGATCTCGCCGTCGATACCGGTGCCGTCGCCGCGACCCGGATATGGGGCGACCGGCCGGCACTGGAGCATGTGGTCCGCAATCTCACCGACAACGCCGCACGGCACGCCCGGACCCGTGTGACGTACTCGGCGTCCGAGTCCGACGGACGGGTGCGAGTGGCCGTCTGCGACGACGGCGCCGGTGTTCCCGATCAGGATCGGGATCGGATCTTCGAGCGGTTCGTCCGTCTCGACGAGGCCCGCGCCCGCGATGACGGCGGCAGCGGACTCGGCTTGGCGATCGTGCGGGAGATCGTCGACTCACACGGCGGAAATGTGCGTGTCGAGGACGCCGACGGCGGTGGTGCGCGGTTTGTGATCGAGCTCGCAGCGCACGGACCGGACTGATTCAGCGTCGATTCAGGCACGCCCCGGCACAGTGGACGCCATGAGCATCGCAAACACACTGAAGAACAAGAAGGTCCTGATCGCAGCCGGTGCGGTGGCGATAGCCGCGGGAGTGGGCGGAGTCGCCTACGCCGTTACCGGCGACAACGACGAACTGTCCGGCAGCACCCTCGACCGGGCGTCCGCCGCGGCCCTCAAGCATGTCGGAGAAGGTGCGGTCACCGACGCCGAACGCGGCGACAAGGACGACGTCCAGGCGTACGAGGTCGAGGTGACCCGCCCCGACGGCACCGAGGTCGATGTCCGTCTCGACGACACATTCGCCATCATCTCCGTCGACGACGACCGACCCACCCCGGCGCCGACAGCCGCCCCGACCAGCACTCTGACCCCGACCAGCACTCGGCCACCGGCGATCCGGGACGAGGACCGCACGCTGACCGCCGACGAGCAACGCCGTGCCTCGACAGCGGCCCTGGCCACTATCCCCGGCACCGTCATCGACATCGACGCAGACGATGACCGGATCAACGGACGGGTGGGCGCCTACGAGGTTGAGATCCGGGCCACGGACGGCACCGAATGGAACGTGTGGCTCGACGAACAATTCGCCGTCATCACCGCAACGCCCGACAACTGATTCCCCCGGATCTGAACCCCCGGGCATGGCCCCCTCGGGCATGTATCCCACGGACCGTTCGTCGCGCTTACGCGACATTTCCGGTCAACCCTTCGGCGCAGGTGGAACCGGGACTTGACCCGGCCGCGTTCTCGTGAGCATGTGGTCATGGAAGTCATCGAAGATCGGCAAGCAAGGAGTTCAGTCTGTGAAAACAGTAGTGGTGGTCGGCAACCCGAAGCCCGGTTCACGCACCCGCACCGCCGGTGAGCGGCTGGCGCGGGCGCTGGGCGGAAACACCGAGACCATCGAACTGTCCGAACTCGGCCCGGGGCTGCTCGGCTGGGGTGACCCCGCCGTCGCCGAGGCCGTCGCGAAGGTTCAGTCCGCGCAGGTGGCGATCATCGCCTCGCCCACCTTCAAAGCCACCTACACCGGCCTGCTGAAACTGTTCCTCGACCAGTTCGCCGGCGGTACCGGATTGCGGGATGTGGTGGCGATCCCGCTGATGCTGGGTGGTGGCCCCGCGCACGCCCTGGCCGTCGAGACGTCGTTGCGGCCGGTGCTCGTCGAGATCGGCGCGGTCTGCCCGACGGCGGGCCTGTACCAGCTCGACAGCACCTTCGACACCGATTCGAGCCTGGCGGACTGGGTCGAACGGTGGGTGCCCACCGTTGCCCGGGCCGTCCTCCCGGCAGCGGACCGCTAAGGGCGCCGCTCCCGCATCCGCGAGGCCAGGTAGGTCGCCTGCGTGTCCAGGTTTCGTTCGCCGGGGCCGGGGTGGGCATCCCGCATCCGGGCGGCATCGGCCACGGTGGACTCCCAGGATGTCCGGGGATACGGCCGGTCCCCGGCGCGCAGCCACGCACGGAAGACGTCGACGGGCTCCCCGCGCACGACCGCGCCGCCGGGCACCCAGGCGTCCAGCCAGAACCCGCACTGATGGGCGACGCGGAGACTGGCCTCGTTGCCGTCGCCGCCGATCCACCGGATACCGGTCCTGCCCGCGGCGAAGGCATGTGCGACGGCCAGACGGACCGCACGGCTCATGATCCGCCGGCCACGCATGTCCGGGTGCAGTCCGTAGCCGATCTCGACCTCGGCGCCGGCGCCGCGGATGTCGACACCGCCGGCGAACCGACCGTCGACCTCGACCGCCCAGCACATCGCGCCGGCGGTGTTCCACAGGTCCGGGATCTGCCGTAGCACGAAGCCCTCGGCGTCGGCTCGGGTGTACGGCACGGGAACCGTTGTCCACCGGGACATCTCGGGGTCGGTCGCCTGCTCGACGATCCGGTCGATGTCGTCGACCCGATGCGCCCGCAGGGTGACCGGCCCGTCGCTCAGGACGGGCACGCACTCGGGGAATCGGCTCGCGGCGCTGCTCATCAGCCGAGCGTAGGCCGTCGCGGCAGACGGCCACCACCCAATATCCGGCTCAGAACGGTGGCCACGGAATCGGGCGGCGGCCCGGCGGGTGCGGCATCGAGCCGGTGTCGACGAGCCGGGCGCACCGCGCCGCGACCGCGTCGATCTCGGCGCCGGTGATCAGTTCGGCCAGCCTGGTCCGCACCGCGCCGTTGTCGTCGGCGAGGTCGTGCGCCAACGCCGCGATGTCCGCGCGCAGGTGCGCCGGGATCGGCTCACCGGCCCACCCCCACAGCACCGTGCGCAACTTGTCCTCGGTGTGTAGACAGATGCCGTGGTCGATGCCGTACACACCGCCGTCAGGCCCCTCGAGCACGTGCCCACCCTTGCGGTCGGCGTTGTTGAGCACCACGTCCAGGACGGCCATCCGTTGCAGGCGCGGATCGTCGGCGTGGACGAGGACCACCGCCTCGCCGGCCGGTGTGTAGGCCTCCAGAACCACCTTGAAGTTGTCGGGCTGCATCTCGGGCGGGCACAGGTCCACCAGGTCGAGCCTGGCCGGTGCGCCGGCGGGGACGTCGACCGTCTCGACCCAGCGTTGCACCATGCCCGGACCGGCGGGGCCGTCGCGCAGCACGGTCGCGGGGATCACCGACCACCCCAGGGCCTCGGAGATCAGGTACGAGGCCACCTCCCGGCCGGCGAGGGTGCCGTCGGGGAAATCCCACAGCGGCACCTCCCCGCGCACCGGCTTGTACACACAGCGCAATTCGGTGCCGTCGTCGCCGATCGCATCGCACACCAGGGCCGCGTTGCTGGCCGAGCGGATCCGGCCGACCACCGACAGCTCCGCGCCGGCCAGCAGCGCCGTGGTCGATGCCTCGGCCGCCATCGACCCGGTCGGCTCCGGCCGGGCCGCATCCGCCGTCAACGCGGGCCGCCGGACGCGGACCCCTCGCCGTCCGGGTCATCGCCGTCCGGGTCGTCGCGGTCCGGCTCGCCGGACTCATCGGCGACATCCTCATCGGTGACCTCTTCATCGACGAGGAATAACGACTCGTCCTGCACCGCGAGGCTCCTGAACACGTCGGGGTCGATGAAGTCGAGTGACTTGCTCAGTTCGGCGCCCCGCTTGTAACCGTTGGTGCGCACACACAGATGCCCGTCCTGGTCGAGCGGACCACCGCAGATCGGGCAGGGCGGCCGGCCCGCCGAGATCACCAGCGACGACCGGGCCGCGAAGTCGCGGGCGGCGACCGTGGTGAGGAACACCCGCACCGCATCGGGCCCTTCGTCGGTGTCGTCGAGCACGATGCTCTCGTCGATCTCGGTGTCGGTGACGGCCAGCAGTTCGATGACCACCGCCTGCGATTCGGCGTCCCAGCCCAGACCCATCGTGCCGACCTGGAACTCGGCGTCGACGGGCATGATCAGCGGGTTGAGATCGCCGACGGAATCGGTTTCCGGCGGGATCGGGGTGCCGAATCGGCGGTGGATCTCCTCCAGGAGCATCCCGATCCGGTCGGCGAGGATCTGCACCTGCTGCTTTTCGAGCATCACACTGACAACACGGGTCTGGTGCACAGCCTGGAGGAAGAACGTCCGGTCACCGGGCTGGCCGACCGTACCGGCCACGAAACGATCCGGGCTGCGGAACACATGTATGGCTCGTGACATCACACCTCCTTGAGATCGTGGTCCTTCATTATCCCCGCACGCGTTGATCGTGCAGCGAGTCGTGCTGGTGCGGCGGCGGGGCCGGACGCTTGACACCGGGCCGTAGGTGGGCGCCCGTTTCGCCGCCCACCACGGCATCGTCGCCGCCGTCGGCGCGTGGCGGGCGCGGCACCGGAACCGGGACGGCCGCGGTGTTGTTGACGGTGTGGATGTAGGGGCGGGTCGAGCCGTAGCGGATGACGGTGATCGAGGCGGTGTCCACGACGATGCGCTGGAACGAATCCAGGTGCATGCCCATCGCGTCGGCGATCACCGACTTGATGACATCACCGTGCGAACACGCCACCCACAGGCCGTTCCCGTCGTCACCGGCGAACCGGCGATCCAGACTCCGGATCGCGGCCACCGACCGTGCCGACATCTGCGCCAGCCCCTCCCCGCCGGGAAACACCGCGGCCGAGGGCTGGCGTTGCACGACCTGCCACAGTGGCTCGGCGAGCAGTTCTTTGATGGTCCGGCCCGTCCACGAGCCGTAGTCGACCTCGGCCAGCTCGTCCACGACCTCCTCGAGGACCCCGTCCGCGCGGCCGGGTGCCGCGCGCAGCGCCCCCAGCAGTGGCTCCACGGTCTGCGCGCACCGGTCCAGCGGTGAACGCACGACGGCGCGGATCGCGCCATGATGCTCGGCGAGTCTGCCGACGAGCGCATCGGCCTGCTCGCGGCCTAGGTCGTCGAGGCCGACGCCGGGAGTTCGACCGGCCAATACGCCGGATGTGTTGGCCGTGGAGCGTCCGTGCCGCACCAGAATGACGGTCATTCCTCAACCTTAGTAGCCGCGCAGCCGGGGACCGGGCGCCGAGTGTCCCGCCGCGTCTGCCGTGCTCGCATCAGGTGGCGGAGATGACCCCGGTCGAGAGCAGGATGATGATCGTGACACCCAGGATGATGCGGTACCCGCCGAACCAGTTCATCGAATGCTTGCTGACGAACTGCAACAGCCAGGCGATCGAGGCATAACCGACGACGAAGGCGATCAGCGTGGCCACCAGCAGTTGCGATCCGCTGGCCTCCATACCGTCGCCGCTGGGATTGAACGCATCGGGCAGTGAGAACAGGCCCGAGGCGGTGACCGCGGGAATCGCCAGCAGGAAGGAGAACCGGAACGCCGCCTCACGGTTGAGTCCGAGGAACAGGCCCGCGCTCGCGGTGGCCCCGGAACGGGACACACCCGGAATCAGCGCCAGACACTGCGCCGAGCCCATCACCAGCCCGTCCTTCAGCGTGAGCTGTTCGAGCGAGCGCTCCTTGGTGCTGTAGCGTTCGGCGATCCAGAATACGACGGCGAACAGGATCAACACTGTAGCCACGAGCCACAGGTTGCGGCCCGTCGTGCGGATCTGGTCCTTGAACAGCAACCCGAGGATGCCGATCGGGATGGTGGCGAGAATCACGTACCAGCCGATCCGGTAGTCCAGCCCGCGCTGCTGCTTGTCGGCGAGACCACGGAACCACGCGGCGACGATCCGCACGATGTCCTTGAAGAAGAACACCAGCACCGCAGCCTCCGTACCCAGCTGGGTGACTGCGGTGAACGAGGCACCCGCGTCCTCGCCGAACCACAATTCGGAGACGATCCGCAGATGCCCCGACGAGGAGATGGGCAAGAACTCGGTCAATCCTTGGACGGCCCCGAGAACAATCGACTGGGCCCACGTCATGGTGTCGGTCACGGCGCCCGATGCTACTTGCCTCCCGGCACCACGCAATCCTCGGACGCCCGGTGCGGTGGCGTGAATCGCCCGAACGCACGCCGATTTGCATACCCGAGCCGGGCACGCGGCAAGATGGACGGCATGCCTGCAGCCCGTTCCGGTGTCCGCCCCCGTCCACGCGCACTTCTGACCGGGTGCGCGGTGGCCGTGGCGTGCGCGCTCACCGTCACCGCCTGCGGTGGTTCGGACGACGGGACACCCGACGTACCCACCGTCACCCCGGCGTCGGCGGTCGCCGCACCGGAGGCCGCCACCGCAACACCGTTGGGCACCGTGATCACCGCCGCCACCGGCACGGCGATCGCGGCGACCCACGGGCGCTTCTACGTGCTCTCCGACGACGGAACCACCGTCCTGCGTTTCGACCGCACCGGCGTCACCGGACCGGGCACACCGAGCGCCCGGATCACCACCCCGGCCCTGACCACGCTCATCGCCGCCGCCGACGGCACACTGATCGGTGCCGGACCCGACGTCCTGGTCCGCATCGGGACCGACAACGCCGTCTCGCCCACCACACGGACCGGCGTCGCCGACCCGACCGTGATCGCGCACACCGCCGACGGCCGCGTGCTCGTCGGAACGGCATCGGGATCGGTCGTCGTGTTCGGCAAGGACCTGGCCCGGATGCGCACCATCACCGGTTTCGTCCGCGTCGACGGCCTCACGGTGTCCCCGCCCGGCGCCGACCTCGATGACGAACAGGTGGTGGTCCTCGACCGTGCCCAGTCGTCGGTGACCCCGATCGACATCGGGGACGGTTCCAAGGGGGCGGCACTGCGCTCGGGCAACGGCGCCACCACGTCCACCGTCGACAGCTACGGCCGCGTGCTCGTGGCCAACACCCGCGATGGCGAAATCCTGGGCTTCTTCGGCAAACCGATCATCAACCGCTTCCGTTACCCGGTGCCCGGGTCGCCGTACGGTTTGGCGTGGGATCACAAGCGCGGGCTGCTGTGGGTGAGCGCGACCGCGATCAACGAGCTCATCGGCTACGACCTGGCCGACGGCGAACCCGCCGAACGGTACCGGGCGCCCACGGTGCTCCAGCCCGACAACCTCGGCGTCGACGAGTCGACCGGCACGATCTACGTTCTCTCGGCCCGCAGCGGCGGTGTGCAGATCATCGACCCCACCCTCGCGCTTCCCACGGCAGCACCCACCACCCCGCGCACGGTATCACCCGGAACCACCACGACGGAGGCACCGCGGTGAGTGCCTCGGCGCGGTACGGGTCCCGCTATCCGCGCGGCTGGGAACGGTCGTCGGAGACGGTCGAGACGGTGCTGCTGACACTGCCCCCGGACGTCACCCGGATCACCGCATCGATGCGGCTGTCGATCGAGGCCGAGTTCGGCGGCTGGGAACTGTCGCGGGTGCGCCTGTACTCCGACGGCACCCGGAAGGTGCTGTTGCGCCGCAAGAAGACCAGACCCGGTGACCGGACAGTCGGAACCGACAACCGGGACACCCACGACCGGGACACCCACGACTCTGGGGAGGCGCAAGCATGCTGAGCCGAATCAACGCACTGATCTACCCGCTGCTGCTCAAGGTGATGTTCCTGGTCGATCCCGAACGCATCCACCACATCATCAGCCGGGTGCTGTCGCTGGCCGGGTCCACCCAGCTGATCAGCTACCCGCTGTCCAAGGTGTTCGGGCACCACGACCCTGTGCTGCACCAGCGGGTGTTCGGTGTCGATTTCCCGGCGCCACTCGGCCTGGCCGCGGGATTCGACAAGTCGGCATCGGCGATCAATGTGTGGGGGCAGATCGGTTTCGGCCACGCCGAGGTCGGCACCATCACCGGTCAGGCCCAGCCGGGTAACCCGCGGCCGCGCCTGTTCCGGCTGCCCGACGACCGGGCACTGATCAACCGGATGGGCTTCAACAACCCCGGATCCGGCACGGCAACAACCCATCTCACCAAAACCAGGCGAGGGCCGGTAAGTGTGCCGATCGGCGCCAATATCGGCAAGACCAAAGTGGTGCCCGTCGATGACGCCGTCGACGACTACCGTCTGTCGGCGCGCTCCCTCGGACCGCTCGCCGATTTCGTCGTCGTCAACGTCAGTTCACCCAACACGCCCGGTCTGCGCGATCTGCAGGCCGTCGACTCGCTGCGGCCGATCCTGGCCGGTGTCCTCGATGAGGTGAACGTTCCGGTGCTGGTCAAGATCGCCCCCGACCTCGCCGACGACGACGTCGATGCCGTCGCCGACCTGGCCGTCGACCTCGGTCTGGCCGGGATCGTCGCCACCAACACCACCATCTCGCGGGCCGGGCTGAGCACCCCGGCCGCGCAGATCGAGGCCCTGGGTGCGGGTGGGCTGTCCGGTCCCCCGGTCGCCGACCGGTCATTGCAGGTGCTGCGCCGCCTGTACGCGCGCGTCGGCGGCAAACTCGCACTCGTCAGTGTCGGCGGAATCAGCACCCCCGACCAGGCCTGGGAACGAATCCTCGCCGGTGCCGACCTCCTGCAGATCTACACCGGCTTCATCTACGGTGGGCCGGTCCTGGTCAAGGAGATCAACGACGGCCTCGCCGCACGCGTCAAGGCGGCCGGTTTCACGAGTCTGTCCGACGCCGTCGGCGCCGGACATTCCGGCAACAACTGAGCCCCGGGGCTACCAGGCCCGGGAGCAGCTGAGCCGGTCAACAATTCAGGCCGACCACTTCAGGCCCGCCGTACACCGGCGTACACCGGCGGGCCTGAAGTGCAGCTCAGACGTCTTCGGCGGCCTGCTCATAGGTGCCGACGACGACCGCGCGGGCGATCGCGTGCGAGAACAGGTTGAACCCCAGATATGCCGGGGTGGCTCCCTCGGGCAGGCCGAGCGAGGGCACGTCGACGGCGTGCACGGCCACGAAGTAGCGGTGCGGTCCGTGCCCGGGCGGCGGTGCCGCACCCACGAAGCGGGCCAGCGAGGCATCGCTGTTGAGCGTGACGGCCCCCGCGGGCAGCCCGCTGCCGGTCTCATCACCCGCACCTTCGGCCAGCTCGGTCACCGATACCGGGATGTCGGCGACGGCCCAATGCCAGAAACCGGATGCGGTGGGTGCGTCGGGGTCGTAGACGGTGACGGCGAAGCTCTGCGTCTCGGCGGGAAAGCCCGACCACGACAGCTGCGGTGACAGATCCCGGCCACCGGCTCCCATCAGCCCACTGACCTGGGCATTGGCCAATGGTTGACCGTCGGTGATGCTCGACGAGGTGAGGGTGAAACCGGGCAACTGCGGCAGAGCCGCGTACGGGTCGAACGACGACATCGAAAACCTCTCCTTGGGGATGACTCGGGATACTCGGAAATCGGGTGATTCGGAAAGCTGGCGCGACGGGCCACGGATGACTCCGGCACCGTCAACACTAGTGGCCCGGTCAGCTGTGCAGCAGGAAGTGTTCCAACACCCGCGTTCCGAACAGCAACGACTCGACCGGCACCCGCTCGTCGACACCGTGGAACAGTGCCGCGAAGTCCAGATCCGGCGGCAGTTGCAGCGGCGCGAAGCCAAAGCAGCGGATCCCGAGCTTGGCGAACGCCTTCGCGTCGGTACCGCCCGACAGCATGTACGGAACCGTCTTGCCCAGCGGGTCGTGGGCCAGGATCGCCTCGTTCATGGCGTCGACGAGGTGCCCGTCGAACGTCGTCTCGTACGAGTCGAGGTGGGTGATCCATTCGCGCGTGACGTCGGGCCCGATGAGTTCGTCGATCTCCGCCTCGAACGCGGCCTGGCGGCCGGGCAGCACCCGGCAGTCGATGACGGCCTCGGCCTTCTGCGGGATCACGTTGGCCTTGTAACCGGCCTTGAGCATCGTCGGGTTGGCGGTGTCGCGCAGGGTGGCGCCGATGATGCGGGCCAGATTGCCCAGCTTGAACAGCGCGGTCTCCAGGTCGGGGGTGTCCGGGCTCAGATCCAGTCCGGTCTCGGCCGACACCTCCGCCAGGAACTGCGACACCGACTCGGTCATCACCAGCGGGAATGTGTGCCGGCCGATCCGGGCCACGGCCTCGGCGATCGCGGTGACCGCGTTGTCGGCGTGCAGGAACGACCCGTGACCGGCCGTGGCGTCGGCGGTCAGGCGCATCCACGCCAGCCCCTTCTCCGCGGTCTCCACCAGATACAGGCGCCGCTGGGTGCCGTCGGGCCGATCGACGGTCAGCGAGAAGCCGCCGACCTCACCCACGGCCTCGGTGACACCCTCGAACAGGTCGGGCCGGTTCTCGACCAGCCAGTGCGAGCCCCATGTGCCACCGGCCTCCTCGTCGGCGACGAACGCGAACAGGATGTCGCGCGGCGGTACGGTGCCGTCGCGTTTGAACTGTCGCGCCAGCGCCAGCGCCATGCCGACCATGTCTTTCATGTCGACCGCGCCGCGGCCCCAGATGTAGCCGTCGGAGACCGAGCCGGAGAACGGGTGCACGCTCCAGTCGGCGGGTTCGGCGGGCACCACGTCGAGGTGGGTGTGCAGCAGCAGTGCACCGCGGGTGTCGGCGGGATCGCCCTTGAGCCGGGCGAAGACATTGCCGCGCCCGGGTTGGCCGGATTCGACGTACTCGGTGACGTAGCCGACCTCCTCGAGGAGACCGGCGACCCACGTGGCGCATTCCTCCTCGCCCTTGGTGGTGCTGAGCTCGCCGGTATTGCTGGTGTCGAACCTGATCAGACGGCTCACCAGGTCGACCACTTCGTCCACCGCGCTGGGCGTGCTGCTGGGGGTGCTCACCCCCTTTTACTACGTGATTTGGGGAACGGGGGCAACCTCGGTTACTGTAATCCAGCCGGTGCGAGAACGGCCTCCACGAGGAGGCGGGGCGAGCGGAGGCAACCACCTTGTCCGGGTGGCGGAATGGCAGACGCGCTAGCTTGAGGTGCTAGTGCCCTATTAACGGGCGTGGGGGTTCAAGTCCCCCTCCGGACACCACGAGAAATCCCCGGATCCACAACGGATCCGGGGATTTTTCCGTCTTACGGCAGAGCTGCGATCATCGCCTCATGCGGGCGGGCCGCCGGGGCGTTCGATCGACGGACATGAGCTGTCCGCGACCCACGTCCGGTCGCGGCGGTGTTAGATTCTGGTGCGTACACCGCCCTGTTCCGGCGGGCCGGGCTTCAGGGGAAAGGTCACTGCCAGATGCACGCAGCCGGAGGATCCGAGATCGCCGGTCACCGGGTGTCCTCGATTCTCGGTCAGGGCGGAATGGGCACCGTGTACGCCGCACAGCATCCCCGGCTGCCGCGGATGGTCGCGCTCAAGGTGCTCAACGTGCCGGTGTCGGCCGATCCGTCGTTCCGGCTCCGCTTTCAGCGGGAGGGACAGCTCGCCGCCTCGCTCGAACACCCGCACATCGTGCCCATCTACGACTGCGGCGACGATCGGGGTCAGCTGTGGCTGAGCATGCGTCTGGTACGCGGCACCACCGCCGCCGCGCAGGTCGCGATCACCCCGCAGGGCATGCCGGTCGAGCCCGTGCTCGACATCGTGCGGGCGGTAGCGTCCGCACTCGACTTCGCCAACCGGCGCGGTGTGGTGCACCGGGATGTCAAACCGGCCAACATCCTCATCGACACCGACACCGGCCAGGTGCTGTTGTCGGACTTCGGCATCGCCCGGCAGATGAGCGGCGACGACGGCCTGACCGCGGCGGGCAGTTTCATCGGCACCTTCGACTACAGCTCCCCCGAGCAGATCTCCGACGACGACCTCGACGGCCGCAGCGATCAGTACGCCCTGGCGTGTACCGTGGTGCAGCTGCTCACCGGCTGCAAGCCGTTCACCGGGCACACCGCGGCCGCGATCATCAAACGGCACCTCGTCGATCCCCCGCCGTCGGTGGCCGCGATGCGGCCAGGGCTACCCGCTGCCGTCGACCCGGTGTTCAACCGGGCCCTGGCCAAACGGCCCGCGGACCGCTACCGCTCATGCGCCGATTTCGCCAAGGAGCTCGCGGCGGCGTTGCACACCGCCGCCGCACCCACGCCGGGCGAGGCGCCCACGCAGCTGATCAGTACCGGCGAGGCCACCCGGATCACCACCTCAATCAACTACGAGTTCGTTGGTGAGGCACAGACATTCACCTACACCGTCGCGGACGTGACGCACACGGTGACGTTGCGCCGCATCCGGGCCACCCGTGACCTGCCGCAGCATCGGGTCACCGCGGGCGATCGGGGCGGCTGGATCCAGTCGCCCGCCAATCTCGTCGATCAGGCCTGGGTCGGCGACGAGGCGTGGGTGGTGGGTTCGGCGCGGGTCCGTGAAAACGCGGCGGTCCGCGACAACGCGTTCGTCGGCGATCACGCCGACATCGCGGGGACAGCCCGCGTCGACGGATCCGCGTCGGTGTTCGGTGAGGCACGGGTGCTGGGACAGTCCCGGATCTCCGACAACTCCGAGATCAACGGACAGGCGATGATCTCCGGGGGTGCCTGGGTACAGGAGGACGCGGTGGTCACCGAGTCGGCGAGCGCCGGCGACCACGCCCGGGTCAGCGGCAACGCCCGCGTCGCCGGGGAGGCCAGAATCCGCGACTACGCCAACGTCACCGAGCAGTGCGAGATCTCGGGCCAGGCCCGGGTCGACGGCCACGCCCGGATCTCGGGTTCGGTGACCGTGACCGGCAAGGCCGCCGTCAGCGACCGGGCCCGCGTGTACGGCCGGGCCCAGATCGCCGACAACGCGGTCGTCGCCGACGACGCGTCGGTGTCCGGGGATGCCGTGATCGGTGGCCGCGCGCAGATCCTGGACCAGGAGACAATCACCACCGGCAGCCGGGGCTGATCGCCCGAGGCTGGTTGGATGGCCCGGTGATTGCGCTCTTCTTCGACTGTGACACCGGCATCGACGATTCGTTGGCACTGCTGTATCTGCTCGGCCGGCAGGCGGGCATCGCCGCCGACCCCACCGGCGCAAACCCGACCGGCACAGACCCGGCCGCCACGCCGGTGACCCTCGTGGGGATCGCGAGCACCGCCGGAAACGTGCCCACCGACGTGGTGACCGCCAACAACCTGGCCTGGCTGCGGGTGTGCGGACGCACCGATATCCCCGTCCACCGCGGCGCGGCCGGTCCGCTGGCCGACGACCTGCGCACCACCGAGGACACACACGGTCCGCGCGGCGTCGGTTACGCCGATCTGCCCGGGCCGGCAACCACCGCGCACCAGCTCGACGCCGCCGATGCGTGGATCGCGGCCGCCCGGCGCCATCCGGGGACTCTGGTGGGTCTGGTCACCGGCCCGCTGACCTCGCTGGCCACCGCGATCCGGCGTGACCCCGAACTGCCCGCACTGCTGGGCAGGCTGGTGATCATGGGCGGGGCGTTCCACACACACGGCAACACCACCCCGGTGGCCGAATGGAACGTCAGCGTCGATCCGGAGGCCGCTGCCGAGGTCTTCGAGGCGTTCAGCGCCCCGCGAACCGTCGACCCGGTGGTGTGCGGGCTCGACATCACCGAATCGATCGCGCTCACCCCCGCGCACGTCGTGGCCCTCGCCGAGGCGGCGGGCAGCACACCGGCAGAACGTCCGGCGGCGGGCGACCCGCGTGGGCTGCGATCGGCGTCGGACAATCCGGTGATCCGGTACGTGGTGGACGCGTTGCGGTTCTACTTCGAGTTCCACCACGACCACGACGAGGGATACATCGCCCACCTGCACGACCCGTTCGCGGCGATGGTCGCGCTGGATCCGGAGGTCGTCGACACGATCCCCGCGCGGGTGGCGGTCGAGTTGGCGGGCACGCTCACCCGCGGCATGACGGTGGCCGATGAACGGTCGATGTGGCCGGGCGGGCCGAACGCGCGGATCGCGGTGCGCACCGACACCGAGGCGGTGTTCGCCGAACTGATCGCGGTCATCGGTGGCTATGCCCGCCGGGTGCACGAGTCGGGGTCCACCCCGGAACACCGCCCACCGCGTGAAGATGGCTAGGCTACCCTCTGTGCCGGACCGTTCACTTCTGCTCGACATCTCCCCGCTGCGTGACAGCGCACCTTTCCGACGCATCTTCACCGCGCGCCTGATCTCGCTCGTCGGGATCGGAATGCTGATGGTGTCGGTGCCGATCCAGATGTACGAGCTGACAAAGTCGTCGGCGCATGTCGGCGGCGCCACCGCCGCCACCGGCATCAGCACCTTCATCGGCATGATCATCGGCGGGGCGCTGGCCGACAAGTACGACCGCCGGACCATGATCCTGATCGGCCGGTCCGGGGCGATGCTCGCCTTTACCGGGTTGGCCGCCAACGCGTTCGGCGTGTTCGGCGGCGAACCGCTGTTCGCGGTCGTGTACGTGTTCGCCGCCGCCGACGGCCTCATCGGGGCCCTGTCGATCGCGGCGCTGATGGCCTCGCTGCCGACCTTGCTGCCGAAGGAGAAGATGGTCGCGGTCGGCGCGCTCAACTCCGTCTCGGTCCGGATCGGCACCGCCATCTCCCCCGGCATCGCCGGCCTGATCATCTACGCGGTCGGCGTGAGCTGGACCTATACCGCCGCCGCGGTGCTCTCGGCGATCACCGTGCTGCTGCTGACCGGTCTGCCCTCGATGCCGCCGTCGGCGGCGCACCCGGCCCCCGGCAATCAGCCCGGAAGTGATCACCACGGGGACGATCAGAACGGGGACGACACGAGCGGGGATGCCGAACCGCCGACGCATTCGATCGGCGCGTTCCTGCGCACGCAGCGGGTGGTCGGCGGCGTCATGGCGGTCGGCGTGCTGTCGATGTTCGGTGCCGGTGTCATCGCCCTGGTCCCGGCGCTGGCCGACGAACGATTCTCCGGCGACGAACGGGCCATCGGCTTCGCCTACGCGGCGATGGCGGTCGGTGCACTGGTGGCCGCGTTCACCAGCGGCTGGCTGCCGGGTCTTCGCCGACCTGGCCTGGTGCTCCTGAGCGCGCTGATGCTGGTGTTCTGCCTGCACATCCTGTTCGGCCTGACATCGGTGCTGGTGGTGGCGCTGGTTATTCTCGTCGTGGGTGGCTACGGCGATACCGTGCAGGAGATCCTGCGGTTCTCGCTGATCCAGCACCACACCCCCGGCCCGATCCTCGGGCGTGTCACCGGCCTGTGGACCGCCCAGGAGGTCGGTGGTATCACCGTCGGTTCGCTGGTGGCCGGTGTGTACGGCACCATCTGGTCGGCGTCGGATGCGGTGGTCTACTACGGTCTGACAATGCTGGTACTGGCGGCGGTCGCGATGGTTCTGCTGGGGCCGCTGCGCCGGGTCGAGGCGCTGTACACCGCACCCGCCATCGACGGTGCTCCCTGACGAGCGCCGGGTCTCCCGGCCCGGTGGTCGTCGGCCCTGTGGTCGTCAGTTCTGGGCGAGCAACTCACGCAGCCGCTTGCGGCTCACCTTGCCAACCCCGGTCTCGGGGAACTGCTCGATAACCTTGACCACATCCGGCAGCTTCCATTCGGCCAGCCCCGACTCCCGGACGAACTTGCGCAGCACCGGGAGTGTCGGCGGCTCGTCGTCGAGCGCGGCGATCACATAGGCGCAGGTACGTTCGCCCAGGAATTTGTCGGCGACGGCGACGACGATCGCGTCGCGGACCGCCGGATGCGCCAGCAGCTGCTCCTCCAGTTCCTCGGCCGAGACCTTCTCCCCGCCCCGGTTCACCCGGTCGCCGCCACGCCCACGGACCACCAGATTGCCCTCGGGGGTCAGCTCGACCACATCGCCGGTGCGATACCAGCCGTCGGGGGCGAATGATTCGGGACTGCGGTCGGCCCAGTAGCCGCGAATCGTGTACGGGCCCTGCGTCTCCAGAAAGCCGGTACCTTCGGTGACGATCTCGCCGTCCTCATCGACCAGGCGCAACTCGTCCGCCTCGGACATCGGCCTGCCCTGGGTGGCGGTGATCACGTCCTCGGGATCGTCGAGACGGGTGTAGCAGACCAGACCCTCAGCCATCCCGAACACCTGCTGCAGGGTCACCCCCAGTGCCGGGCCGATCCGGCGGGCCAGTTCGTCCGGACAGCGGGCACCGCCCACCTGCACCGTCCGCAACGTCGACAGGTCGAAATCGGTTCCGGCCTCGGCGGTCTCGGTCCACAACCGGGCCAGCGGCGGCACCAGACCGGTCATCGTGACCCCGGCGCGCTCCACCATCTGCCAGGCCACCGACGGCGTGGGTGACTCGGTGAGGGCGACGGTGCCACCGACGTACAGGGCGCCGAGGATGCCGGGCGAACTCATCGGAAAATTATGTGCCACCGGCAAAGTGGCCAGATAAACGGTGTCGGCGGTGACCCCGCACAGCTCGTTGCTGCGGATCACGCTGTAGAGGTAGTCGTCGTGGGTGCGCGGGATCAGCTTGGGAATCCCCGTGCTGCCACCGGACAACTGCAGGAACGCCATCTCCGACGGATCGGACCGATCGTGGTCGACGGGATCGGCGTAGAGCGAGGCCAGATCGTCGGCGGCGATGATGTGACGTACCGACGGCACCCGGGCGGCCACCGTCTCGGCGAGCGCGTGATGGTCGACGGCGCCGATCCGGCGAGGCGTCACGATCGCGACGGCCCCGGCGGCATCGGCGATGCCCACCAACTCGGTCTCACGGTGCGCCGGCAGCCCGAACACCGGCAGCGCACCGATCCGGAACAGCGCGAACACCACGATCACGTAGTCGGCCCGGTTGGGAATCTGCAGCAGGACCCGTTCGTCGCGTCCGATGCCCAGCCCCACCAGACCGGCGGCGAGGCGTCCGACGTGCTCGTCGAGTTCGCGGTAGCTGAGCGTGGTGGTGGTGTCGATGACCGCGATGCGGGCGGCGACCCGCGGGTCGGCCGCCCGGCTACGCAGCATGTCGTCGAACGTCTCGCCGCGCCACAGTCCCGAGGTACGGTAGCGGTCGGCGAGTTCCTTGGGCCACGGTGCAACCTTCACCCGGGTGAGGCTACCCTCAGTATGTGGCTATACCCAAGATCGCCCCGTACTCGATCCCTGCCGGCCCGTACCCCGCTCGAGTGGACTGGACGATCGATGTCAACCGGGTAGCTCTGCTGATTCACGACATGCAGCGGTACTTCATCGACGCGTACGACGTGATGTCCGAGCCTATGGCTACCGCATTGCCCAATATGGTCGCGATCCGCGAGGCATGCGAGGCGGCCGCCGTGCCGATAGTGTTCACCGCCCAACCCGGCGATCAGCATCCCTCGCGACGCGGGATTCTCTCCGACTTCTGGGGTAAAGGCCTGGCCTCCGGCCGTGACGAAGAGATCGTCGACGAACTGGCCATCCGGGATCACAACATCATGGTCACCAAGTGGCGGTATTCGAGTTTCCAGCGCACCGACATGCGGCACCTGCTGGCCCATCACGGGCGCGATCAGCTGATCGTCGTCGGTGTGTACGCGCACATGGGGTGCATGATCTCGGCGACCGAGGCGTTCATGGGCGATGTGGAACCGTATTTCGTCCACGATGCGCTCGGCGACTTCTCCGCCGAGGAACACGACATGGCTGCCAACTACATCGCCAAACGCGCCGGACGGGTGCTGACGACGGCCGAGGTCCTGGCCGCGCTCGTCCCTTCGACGCAAGCCGTCCCGCAGTGACCGGTCCACCGCTGACAGTTCCGGGGGTCACCGGCAGGCATGTCCTGGTCACCGGTGCCGTCGGCGGGATCGGCAGTGCGGTCGTGGACGCGCTGGCGGCTGCCGGGGCGCGGGTGAGCGCGTGGGATCAGGCCGAGGGCGACGACGTGCGAGCGGTTGACGTGCGCGGACTGGACGCGGTCCGCGACGCCTGGCGGGCCACCGAGTCGGCCGCGGGTGCTGTGGAGTTGCTCGTGCACGCCGCCGGCGTTATGAGTGGCGACTGGGACTTGTGTATGGCGGTGAACGCGGGCGGTGTGCGCAACGTCCTCGATGTGGCCACCGAGGCGATGATCGGCGGTGGCGTCGCCGGGTCGATCGTGGTGCTCTCCAGCAATGCCGCCCCGATCCCGCGGACGGCGATGGCCGAGTACGCCGCGTCCAAGGCGGCGGCCACGTCATATGCGCGCAGTGTTGGACTGGCCGTGGCCGGGCACGGGATCCGCGTCAACGTCGTCTCCCCCGGTTCCACGATGACGCCGATGCTGACCGGGATGTGGACTTCCGACGCCGACCGGCAACGTGTGCTGGCCGGTACGCCCGAACAGTTCCGGCTCGGAATCCCGTTGGGGCGCATCGCCGAACCCGCCGATATCGCGTCGACGATCGTATTCCTGCTCTCGGATGCCGCCCGCCACATCACCATCCACGACCTACGAGTCGACGGCGGCGCCACCCTCGACATGTGACCGCGTTCAGCGCGATGAGGCCGGCTCGCTCACAGTGACGAAATCGTTCAACGGTAGACTTCGCGTCGGTGCCCAACTCGGAGCACAAGGACAATCAGCTGCTCGTCATTGACGTCGTAGACAATGCGATAGTTGCCGACGCGGATGCGGAATTCACCGTCGCCGCCCTTGAGTTGAACGCAGCCCGGTGGGCGAGGCTCCTCGGCGAGCTTCTCAATCGCCTCCAGCAGGCGACGAGCGGTTGCCCGGTCGAGCTTGCGGAGTACTTTGGCGGCCGACGCGGAATAGCTGATCGCGTACGACATCGCGCGCGAATCAGAGCCCGAGTTCGACCATCAGCTCCGCATGGGAGACACGTGGCTCAGTCTCAGCGCGTGCCGTAGCCGCCGCACCGATATCGAGCTGATCCTCCAGAGCCTGCACGGCACGGTCGAAGAACTCCGGCGAGACGACGACGGCGCGACGGCCCGCCCCGCGCGAAGTGATCTCGACGGGCTCACGCTGCGCAGCGGCGATGTAGTCGCTCTGCTGCTTGCGGAACTGAGACAGGGTCACCGAAGTCATAGCTAAACTGTACAACTTGTACAAGAAGTACACAACGGGCTCTACGAGTCGACGGCGGCGCCACCCTCGACGTGTGAGTCGCCCAGGTCTCGGCGGCCAGCGGTGGCATTCGACGCTATCGTCTTGTCATGCCTGCCACGCACATCCGCAATGGTCCCGAAGAAGTCGTCGCCGCCATCAAGCGGCGCGCCGCACGGCACGGTCACTCTGTCCAGCAAGAGCTCCGCGATGTCCTCAAACAAGTGGCCGAAGAGCCGGTTACGGGCGCGCGTCCACGTCGTCTCGCATTGAGGACAGTCGCAACGGGGTGCTCCGAGCCGTTCGGCCGCGCCGACTTCTACGATGACGATGAGCGCTGACGCCCGAGTACTGGTCGTCGTCGATACGACGAAAAGCGGCATCCCACTTGATCCCCGAGGCCGAAGCGAGGGTCGCGAGGGGTCCGGCGACCCGACACGATCACCTCACGACAGCTTAGCCTCGAGCTTTCACGCTGATTTCGTGTCGTGAATGAAGAATGGTGCCCTGACCTGGGATGATTGGACTTGCGAAGGTATCAATCGGACCAGATCGAGGAGCACCATTACGGTCTACGTCGCGGTACCCGTTGTTGTCTGTAGATGGCTCCGGAACCGGGGTGGTGTCGTATGCCGGGGCGACGGTAGTGCTGCGGACTGCGGAGAAAACGGGCCTGACCACCGCATTGTCGACGGCACTTGGACGGTGGCGTAGACCGTTGGCCACCCATGATCCGGGCAAGATCATCGCCGATCTGGCCGTGGCGATCGCGATCGGCGGCGACTGTCTGGCCGACATCAACCAGGTCCGCGCCGACCCGGCGGTGTTCGGCCTGGTCGCCTCGGATCCGACCGTGTCGAGGTTGATCACGACACTGGCCACCGACGCCCCGGCAGCGCTCTCAGCGGTCAACGCTGCTCGTGCCGCCGCCCGGCGGTCAGCCTGGCGCGCAGCCGGTCAGGCGGCGCCCGATCATGGTGCGGACGCGGGCACTCCGGTGATCATCGATATCGATGCCACCCTGGTCACCGCGCACTCAGAGAAAGAACGTGCCGCACCCACCTATAAGCGTGGCTACCGGTTTCACCCGCTGTGCGCGTTCCTCGACCACGGCGCCACCGGAACCGGTGAACCGCTGGCCATCGCGTTACGGGCCGGGAACGCCGGAGCCAACACCGCCGCCGGCCACATCACCATAGCCGGCCAGGCACTGGCACAGCTGCCCTCGGTCACCGGCCCTCGGCCAGGAAAAAGCGTGTTGATCCGCACCGATTCGGCCGGCGGAACCCACGACTTCCTGAACTACCTGACCAAACGACGCCTGGCCTATTCGGTCGGGTTCGCACTGACCGAAACCACCACCACCACCGCCGTCATCGATCGCCTCATGCCGCAAGCGTGGACCCCGGCCTACGACGCCGACGGCACCGAACGCGACGGGGCGTGGGTGGCCGAGCTGACCGGAGTCCTGGACCTGAGCAGCTGGCCGGCCGGCATGCGAGTGATCGTGCGGAAAGAGAAACCGCATCCGGGTGCACAGTTGCGGTTCACCGACCGAGATGGCCTGCGGCTGACCGCTTTCGCCACCAACACACCCCGCGGTCAACTCGCCGACCTCGAACTACGCCACCGCCAACGCGCCCTCTGTGAAGACCGTATCCGCACCGCCAAAGACTGCGGCCTGACCAACCTCCCGCT
Source organism: Gordonia pseudamarae (assembly GCF_025273675.1). Taxonomy (NCBI): domain Bacteria; kingdom Bacillati; phylum Actinomycetota; class Actinomycetes; order Mycobacteriales; family Gordoniaceae; genus Gordonia; species Gordonia pseudamarae. The sequence continues at coordinate 2,540,305 of NZ_CP045809.1, forward strand.
GCACGGCTTCGACCAAAACCAGATCTGGTGCGCGATCGTGATGCTCGCGTGCGAGTTGATCGCCTGGACCCAGATGCTCGCGTTCACCGACCACCCAGCACGGCGGTGGGAACCCAAGAAGCTACGCCACCGACTGTTCACCATCGCCGCCAAAATCAGTCGCCACGCCCGCCTAACACGATTGAAACTGGCCACCCACGCACCCCACACACAGCTTCTCATCTCTGGAATACACAGGCTCACAGCACTTCCCGACCCAGGCTGACATCCCAGCCGCCCCTGACCACCAACGAAAGGAACCGTCCTCGGGGCCGTGAACCCCGACGCCCACCGACGCCTCGGCCCACCCTTCACGGCCTCGGTCCGGAATCCGGTCCTCAGACCACACCATCCGGACCACTCAGCCAGGCAGCGCCACCTCACGAAATATCGAGGTTAACCCGGTGCCGTGCGCATTTAAGGGTCAATTCCCTGCTGTATCGAACGCTTCGACGATCTGTTGCGCCCCCAATGCCGGTGTGAGATCTCCTGTACCGACCTGTGATTCAATCGTCGAGCGCACGTCGCAGACGCGCTCGTTGGTGGCCAGCCGGGATAGGACCGTGTCGCGCACCATTGCCCACATCCAGTCGATTTGCTGGCGGTGGCGGCGGCGGTCGAACTCCCCCGCCTCGCGCAGGACGCGGTTGTGTTCGAGGACTGCCTTCCAGAAGCCGTCGACACCGAGGTTCTCGATGGCGCTCATGGTGAGGACCGGCGGTGTCCAGAGCGCGTCGTGCGGGTAGATCAGGCCCAGGGCGCTCTGTAGTTCGCGGGCGGCACCCTTGGCCTCGATCTCGTGTTTGCCGTCGGCCTTGTTGACGACGATCACGTCGGCGAGTTCGAGAACGCCTTTCTTGATGCCCTGCAACGAATCTCCGGTGCGAGCCAGGGTGAGGAAGGTGAAGGTATCGACCATCCGGGCGACCTCCACCTCGGACTGCCCGACTCCGACCGTTTCAACCAACACGACGTCGAAACCGGCGGCCTCCACCAGCACGATGGTCTCACGGGTCGCCTTGGTGACCCCGCCGAGCGTGCCCGAGGTGGGAGAGGGCCGCACATAGGCGTTCGGGTCCACCGACAACCGCCCCATGCGAGTCTTATCGCCCAGGATCGAACCACCGGTACGGGTCGAGGACGGGTCCACAGCCAGCACCGCCACCTTGTGACCCTGCGAGATCAGATGCATCCCGAGAGCCTCGATGGTGGTGGACTTGCCCACACCCGGCACACCGGTGATGCCGACGCGGAACGACCTGCCGGCGTGCGGGGTCAATGCCAGCAGCAGTTCCTGCGCGGCCTCACGGTGATCGGACCGAGTCGACTCGACGAGGGTGATCGCCCGGGCCAGTTCGGCCCGGCGATCGGCGAGCACCCCGTCGGTCAGCGCGGCGACGTCAATCGGGCGGGGTGCCATCAGCTCTCGTCGGCCCCCGCAGCCGCGGCCAGTTCGAGGTCGAGACTGTCGGCGAGTTTGCCGATCAACTCGACCGCCGAATCGGCGATCACGGTGCCGGGCGGGAAGATCGCCGCCGCACCGGCCTCGTACAGTTCGTCGAAGTCACCCGGCGGGATGACGCCACCCACGACGATCATGATGTCGGGACGCCCCACCTCGGCCAGGGCCTCCCGCAGCGCCGGCACCAGCGTGAGGTGACCGGCGGCCAACGACGACACGCCTACCACGTGTACGTCGTTGTCGGCGGCCTGGCGGGCCACCTCTTCGGGCGTGGCGAACAGCGGGCCCACGTCGACGTCGAATCCGAGGTCGGCAAAGGCGGTCGCGATCACCTTCTGGCCCCGGTCGTGGCCGTCCTGCCCCATCTTGGCCACCAGTACACGCGGGCGCCGGCCCTCGGCATCGGCAAACCGGTTGACGATGTCGATCGCCGCGTCGATGTTGCTCACCTGACCCGCCTCATGCCGGTATACCCCGCTGATCGTCTTGATCTCCGCCTGGTGGCGACCATAGACCTTCTCCAGCGCCTCGGAGATCTCCCCGACCGTCGCACTGTGCCGGGCCGCCTCGATCGCCAGCGCCATCAGGTTGTTCTCCATGCCGCCGTCCGACGACCCGGCGGCACGGGTCAGGTCGGCCAGCGCCGCCTGCACCGCGTTCTCGTCCCGGTCGGCACGCAACCGCACCAGCTTCTCCAGCTGCTCGGCCCGGACCTTCGAGTTCTCGACCTTGAGGACCTCGATCTCCTCGTCCTCGGTGACCTGGTATTTGTTCACCCCCACCAGCGGCTGCTGACCGGAGTCGATACGTGCCTGCGTGCGCGCGGCCGATTCCTCGATCCGCAGTTTGGGCAGTCCCTCGTTGATGGCCTGCGTCATTCCGCCCGCTGCCTCGACCTCGGCGATGTGCGCGCGTGCCTTCTGCGCCAGCTGATGGGTCAGCCATTCGACATAGTTGGAACCCGCCCACGGGTCGATCGACTGGGTGGTGCCCGATTCCTGCTGCAGGAGCAGCTGGGTATTGCGGGCGATACGGGCCGAGAAGTCGGTGGGCAGGGCGATCGCCTCGTCGAGCGCGTTGGTGTGCAGCGACTGGGTGTGTCCCTGGGTGGCGGCCATCGCCTCCACACAGGTGCGGGCCACGTTGTTGAACACGTCCTGCGCGGTCAGCGACCAGCCGGAGGTCTGCGAATGTGTACGCAGCGACAGCGACTTGGCCGACTTCGGGTTGAAATCGGCGACCAGCTCGCTCCACAGCAGACGCGCGGCCCGAAGCTTGGCGACCTCCATGAAGAAGTTCATTCCGATACCCCAGAAGAACGACAGGCGCGGGGCGAACTTGTCGATGTCCAGGCCCGCCTCCAGTCCTGCGCGGATGTACTCGACACCGTCGGCGAGGGTGTACGCCAGCTCCAGGTCGGCCGTCGCCCCGGCCTCCTGGATGTGATAGCCGGAGATCGAGATCGAGTTGAACTTGGGCATCTTGATGCTGGTGTACTCGAAGATGTTCGAGATGATCCGCATCGACGGCTTGGGCGGATAGATGTAGGTATTGCGGACCATGAACTCTTTGAGGATGTCGTTCTGGATGGTCCCGGCCAGCTTCTCCGGCGGCACCCCCTGCTCCTCGGCGGCCACCACGTACAGCGCCAGAATCGGCAGGACCGCACCGTTCATGGTCATCGACACCGACACCGACCCCAGGTCGATGCCATCGAACAGCTGCCGCATGTCCAGGATCGAGTCGATCGCCACACCGGCCATGCCGACGTCACCGGCCACCCGCGGATGGTCCGAGTCGTAGCCACGGTGGGTGGCCAGGTCGAACGCCACCGACAGGCCCTTCTGGCCCGACGCCAGGTTGCGGCGGTAGAAGGCGTTGGATTCGGCGGCGGTGGAGAAGCCCGCGTACTGGCGGATCGTCCACGGCTGGTTGACGTACATCGTCGGGTAGGGGCCGCGGATGAACGGCGCCGCACCGGGAATCGAGTCCAGGGGGTACGGATGCTCGGCGTCGGCGGTCACCGCGTCCCGGTCGCCGCGCGTGTAGAGCGGCGCGACCGCGATCTGCTCGGGGGTGTTCCAGGTGATCTGGTCGACCGTGTAACCGTTGGCCTCGGCGAGTTGCTGCACCGCCGCGGCGGACTCGTTGTCGGCCGGTGCCGGAGCGGCGTCACCCTCGAGTGCGACACCGCTGAAGTCCGGGATGGGGTCGGTGACCGGGTCGGTCTGGGTCATGACTGGTCTCCTGTCGAGCCGGACGTCTGTGTCTCAAGCTGGTCCACCAGGCCGGTCAGGGTGGCGATCGCGTCGATACCCACCTTGAGCGAACCGTCGGGCCCGTTCTCCGGGTCGGGCCATTCCGAGGCGGGTCCGGCGAGCAGGACCGTGGTCAGGCCGGCGGCGCGGGCGGCCGCGAGTACCGCCGGGCCGTCCTCGGCGTAGCGCTTCTTGGTGCCGCAGATGACACCGACCGAGGTCGGTGTGTTCGCGACATGACCGGCGATCTCCTCGGCGGTCACCGGTCCGGGGTTGACGCCGTCGATGCCGCCGGAGGCCAGCAGGTTGGACACGAACGTGGTCCGGCCGTTGTGTTCGGCCACCGATCCCAGCGGGATCATCAGCACCCGCGGGCGGGCACCGGTGGCTTCGAGCCGGGCGTCCGAACGGTCCCGCAGCTCTTCGAAGGCATGCCCGACGCGCACGAGTTTCGGGGTTCCGGTGGCCACGGCGCCGTCATCGGCGATGGCTCGCTCGATCGGCTTCTCACCCAGGTTGGGGAACTCGTTGACACCGGTGACCGACGTCTTGCGATGGGCAACCGACGTGTCGCGGGCAGCCAGTGCCGCACCCACCCGGTCGGTGATCCAGCCCGCGTCGAGCGCGGCCCGGTAGCCGCCGAGACCCTCGATCTCGGTGAAGATCGTCCACGCCGACGCCGCAAGCTCGTCGGTGAGCGACTCGACGAACCACGATCCGCCGGCCGGGTCGATGACACGGCCGAGGTTGGATTCCTCCAGCAGCAGCAGTTGCGTGTTGCGGGCGATGCGCCGGGAGAAGCGGGCGCCGGAGGTGCGCAGGTCGGCGGGGATAGCGCCATCGAAACCGAGGACGGTCACCTGGTCGGCCCCGCCCACACCCGCACCGAACGCGGCGATGGTGGTGCGCAGCATGTTCACCCAGGGATCGCGCTGGGTCAGCATCGACAGGTCGGTGACGCCGTGGGTGATCGCCGCGCCCGCATCGCGCTGCCCGACCACATCGGCCACCCGGGCCCAGATCTTGCGCAGCGCACGGAACTTGGCGATGGTCGCGAACTGGTTGTCGTCGGCCGAGACCGCGAACGTCACCTGTGCGAGCGCATTCGACGCGGAGACGCCCGCGGCGGTGAGATCGCGCAGGTGCGCCAGCGCCGCGGCGACCGTCAGGGCCAGTTGCAGGCTGCCGTCGGCTCCGGCGGTGGCGAAGTCGGCGCCGTCGACTCGGAAGGCCCGCACGGCCTGCCCCGACCCGACCAGTTCGGTCGCGAGTCCGGTGGCCTCGGCGGCGGTGATCGTCGGACGCCCGGAGAACGCGGCGGTCAGCGGCGAGAGACCGAGCGAGCCGGTGGTGGCCGCGGTCGGCCGGGCGGCGACCGGAGCCTCCTGCGCCGTGCGGCGCAGCTCCAGGTAGGCCCGTGCGGCGGCGGCCGCGTCGGCACCGGCGTCCAGGGTCACCGGGATCAGGTCGAGATAGACGCCGGTGAACACCTCGGCCAGATCGTCGGCCGACACACCGTCACCGACGGCCAGCCAGAGTCCGCTGGCGCCGTTGACGAAGGCGTCGAGAATCGACTCGTTGACCTCGGCGGCCGACCGGGTCTCACCGTCGCCGAAGCGCTCGGTCACGCGCCACCCGACGTTGACGTCGCGGTGCGGATCGGCGCCGCGGACGAACGGGTACTCGCCGGGAAGCCCGGGTTCGCCGGTCTCGTCCTTGCGGGTGTAGAGCGGCCTGATCGTCAGACCGTCGGCAGTGGTCGTGGCAAGCAACGACTCGGCATCTCCCGGAAGTTCATCGACCTCGACACGTCGCGACTTGGCCAATACGGCAGCCGCGGACGAGGACCACTTCCGGTACGCCTCGTCGAGGGAATCAGTCAACTGTGACATGTGGGGCAGGACACCTCCGTGAACCACTGTGTGTACGCGTACATGACCTTAGCCGATCGCTCGGTCGGTGTTTCGCTTGTGGTCTGTCAACGGCAGTAGTGTGGCCGGGTGCGACACACTGACCCGAGGGCGATTCGGACCGCCGTCGTCGGCGGCCTGGGCGCCCTGGCGGTCATCGCGGGGGCCTACCTGATCCCGCTGCCGCCCATCGGCAGCGTGCGCGACTGGGGCGACGGGCTGGGGCCGTGGTTTCCGTGGGCGTTCTTCACCGTGTCGGCCGTCGTCACCATCGCACCGATCCCCCGGTCGACGTTCACGGTGATGTCCGGGGTGTTCTTCGGGCCGATCGTCGGGTTCACCGGCGCGATGATCGCCTCCACGGTCGCGGCCGTGGCCGCCTTCCTGGTGGTCCGCCGGGTGGGCCGGGAGAAGGTACGTCCATACCTGCGCAAACCGATCGTGCGCACCATCGAGTATCGGCTCGAGCAGCGCGGCTGGCTGGCCATCGGGTCACTGCGGCTGATCGCCGCCTGCCCGTTCTCCGTCACCAACTACTGCGCCGGGCTGTCGTCGGTCCGGATCGTCCCCTATGTGGTGGCCACCGTCATCGGCATGGCGCCGGGCACCGCGGCCGTGGTATTCCTCGGCGATGCGCTGACCGGTCAACGCGACCCACTGCTGCTCGTGCTGACCGTCATATTCTTCGCCACCGGCATCGCCGGGTTGCTGCTCGATTCGATGCTGCCGGTGCGCACGATCCAGGCCACGTCACCGGCGGCGGCCGGAAAGGATCCCGCATCGACACGTTCCGGGGCAACCGATTCGGTGCGTACTGATTCGATGCGTACTGATTCGATGCGTGCTGGTTCGATGCCGACTGATTCAGCGTCCACTGATTCGGCGCGCACCGATTCGGCACCCACCGGCGGGGCGTGACCGTTCGGCCCGCCCCGGCGTGACTCACCGGCGCGGCGAGCCCTGCTGGCCGGGACCGGGCTGTCCCGGCCCCTGTAGCGGATAGCCGGAGCGCGGCGGCACCTGATACGGCGGCTGCTGCTGCGGTCCATGATAGGGCTGGGCGGGTTGTGGGCCGCCCGATTGCACATCCCAGCCCTGCTGGGCCTGCCGGTGTGGCCCCGCCGGCGGCTGGGCCGGCGGACCCTGATGCTGGAGCGGCTGTTCGGATCCGGGGTCCGGCTGGTGATCGCGCCCGGCGAACTGCGGGTCGGCGAAGCCCGATTCCCGCGCCGGTGGGACGGGATCGGACGGCAGCTGCGCCTGCTCCGCCGCGGTGTCCACCGCTCGCCTGTCCCTGCCCGAGGACCTGCGGGCGGGCTGCGCCTCGTCGACCGGAGTGCGTGCCACCGCCTCGGCCTCGGCGACGGCGGCGGCCACCTCGGGGTCGCGGGCCAGGGTGAACCAGTCGTCGATCTCGGACTCGTCGACCTCGGCGACCGGCTCGTCGTTGTTCTGATAGCGGAACACCCCGTCGTCGCCCTTCTCGGCGAACGACCGCGCGAAGCCCTGCAACGCCGAACCGAAATCCGACGGCACGACCCACACCTTGCTGCCCTCACCCTTGGCCATCTCGGGCAGTTGCTGCAGATACTGGTACGCGAGCACCTCGGGCGTCGGTTTGCTCGAGCGGATGGCGGCAAAGGTCTTCTCGATGGCCTTCGCCTGGCCCTGGGCGTTCAAGTACGCCGCCGCCCGGTCGCCCTGTGCGCGCAGAATCCGGGATTGGCGGTCGGCCTCGGCTTCGAGGATCGCGGCCTGTTTGGCACCCTCGGCCGCCAGGATCTGACTCTGCTTGTTGCCCTCGGCGGTCTTGATGGCGGACTCGCGCTGACCTTCGGCCCACAGGATGGTGGCCCGCTTCTCGCGGTCGGCCTTCATCTGCTTTTCCATCGACTCCTGGATCGACGGCGGCGGCATGATGGATTTGAGCTCGACCCGTGCCACCCGTAGACCCCAGCGTCCGGTTGCCTCGTCGAGTACCCCGCGCAACTGTCCGTTGATGGAATCACGGGAGGTCAGGGTCTCTTCGAGGGTCATGCCGCCGACCACGTTACGCAGCGTGGTGATGGTCAGCTGTTCGACGCCGATGATGTAGTCGTTGATCTCGTAGACGGCCGCGCGAGGATTGGTGACCTGGAAATACACGACGGTGTCGATCGACAGGGTCAGGTTGTCCTCGGTGATCACCGGTTGCGGCGGGAACGACACCACCCTTTCGCGGATGTCGACCCGGGCGCGGATGGTGTCGATGAACGGGACGAGCAGTGTGAGCTGCCCGGACACGGTGCGGGTGTAGCGGCCGAGCCGTTCGATGACGGCCGCCTCGGCCTGCGGTATCAGTGCGATCGACTTGGCCAGCACGGTGGCCACCAGCAGCACCAGGACGGCCAGTACCGTGAGTCCGACGATTTCCATGGTCGTTCATCCTCTCCACACGATGGCGACCGCACCGTCGATGCGCACCACGGTGACCTGTTCGCCCGGTTCGATCCGCGCACCGGGTTCGAGAGCCCGGGCCGACCAGATCTCGCCGGCCAGTTTCACCCGGCCGTCACGATCATCGACCACCTCGGTGACGATGGCGCCGGTGCCTTCGAGTGCTTCGGTGTTGCTCAGATAGCGCGGTCTGCTGAGCAGATGCCGTGTGGCGACCGGCCGCACCACCAGGAGCAGCAGTAGGGAGACGACCGCGAACACGATGCCGTCGACCCAGACCGGTGTGTCGAATACGGCATTGGTTCCGGCAGCCGCCAGCGCGCCCCCCGCCAGCATCAGCAGCATGAGATCGCCGACCATCATCTCGGCAACGGCCAGCAACACCGCGGCCCCCAGCCACAGCAGTGCGCTCATGTCACCAGTGTGCCACGATCACCGGCCACCTCGGGGCCGTCGCCGACGATCCCGCCGCCGTGGCGCGGCCGGCGGCAGACGGTCACCGGAGCGTCGGCATCGGCTCGGTCCGGCTGCCATTGCCCGCGTCCACCAGGGCCGGACGCGGTCCGGCGTTCGAATAGCCCGTGAAGCCGTCGAATCTCACGCGTCTTCGACGGCGGTCACGAAGTCGATCAGCTCCTCCACCGACCGCAGGATCGGCACCTCCAGATCGCGGAAGTCCTTCACCCCGGCCAGCACCCGCCGCCAACCGTCCTGCGGCGTACCCCAGCCGAGCTCGGTACAGATCCCGGTCTTCCAGTCGGTACCGCGCGGGATGCTCGGCCATTCCCGGATCCGCACCGACGCCGGCTTCACCGCCTGCCACACGTCGATATAGGGATGCCCACACACCAGCACGTGCTCGCCGACCGATTCGGTGAGCCGCGCCTCCTTCGAGCCCGCGACGAGGTGATCGACCAGTATGCCGGCGCGCCGGTGCGGACCCGGTTGGAAATCGGAGAGGGCGTCGTCGAGGTTGTCGAGGCCGTCGAGGCTTTCCACAACCACCCCTTCCACGCGCAGATCGTCTCCCCAGACCCGTTCGAGCAAGGTCGCGTCATGCACGCCCTCGACGAATATCCGGCTGGCCCGCGCCGTACGGGCACGCTGCTTGGGCACGGCCCGCGACCCCGAGGCGGTACGGGTCGGAGCGGGCGCGGCACCGGTGGCCGCCCGGCCGTAGCCGGCACGTTGCACCTTCGGTGTGACCAGGGTGACCGGTTTGCCGTCGATAAGGAACGCGGCGGGCAACATCAGGAACACGCGGGTCTGACCGCGACGATCCTCCAGCCGCACCAGGTCACCGGCATAGCTCTTCTCGAAGCCGACGACCGCGCCGCAGAAGCCGGTGGCGGCATCCTCGGCGACCAGGTCGAGTTCGGCGGCCACCTCGGGCACACGCGGTGTGGCGCGGCGCGGCTGCGCCAGGACGTCTCTGCCGTAACGATCACTCACCCGGACACCGTAGGACGCCGGACGCCCACCGCGGGTGACCCACGCCGAGCACGTGCCGGCTCGAATCTCTTGTGCTGCCCGCACATCAGCGGCCCGGTATTGTCGATGGTCTATGACCGGTACCGAACGTCTGCTCACCCCGTCGTGGCCCAGCTGCGCCGTCGGGGCATGGGCGGCCGCGTGGAAGGCGGGCGCCTGCTCCCCCGACGACGTCATAGACATGTTCGGCCGCGACGGGTACATCATCGACGACCGCACCGGACGCCTCGGTGCGATCACCGCCACGACACTGCTCCCGATCATCCGGACCGCGACCGCACTGAGCGTGCGACTGCCCGGGCCGGGTGACCCGCATGGCCTGCCGCCCGGCCCGGCCACCACCGCCGCCTTCGAGGCGGGCGAGGTACTGCTGCTCGACGATCCGGCGGGAACTCTCGCCCTGATACCCCGCGAGCACGACGGCCTGATCCGCTGGGCGGTCCACGAGTACACCGGCACCCTGCCCACCCCACCCTCGGATTCGGCTGCCGAACTCGAGTACGAACTACGCCAAGCGGTTTCCGAAGCAGCCGGACTACTGTCGGCGGCCGGACCACGCCTACGGGCGACCCCGGCCGACCTCCGGACCGAACTGCGCACCCTCACCGAACGCCTTCGCGTCGATGTCCCGCCCCACGAGGACACCCGGGTGTCCCGGATACTCGACTCGGCCGCCCAGATCGAGGCGATCGTGACGATCGCCCACTCCTCGGGCGCCGCCTTCGGCGACACCGCCGGCACGCACTCCTCCGGCGACGTCGAACTACGCCGGCTGGCCACCCTGACCCGCCGGGCCCGGGCCGCCGCCGTCAACCAGCTCATCTCCCGCCAACTCGCCGACGTCCACTGACTCACAGCCGTCCTCGCGCACTCGGTGACAGACCCGTCGTCGGGGACAGAGCCGCCGCCGTAATCTTCCCCGGCAGCACGCGGTGAGGCGCGGGTTCTACTATCGCTACACGCTCGCCCGGACCACGTCAGGAGCCGTGGCCGTTGTCCCCGACTCCCGGCGCGTCGAGGTCTCCCCCGCCGTCTGCGTAACGCTCGGAGAGGTCGGCGATCAGGGAGATGAAGGCCGGATCGGTGCCGACCGTCGCGGCGCGGACGAACCCGAGACCGCGTTCGGCGCACAGTGACGCGGCCTCGTTGTCGAGGTCCCACACCACTTCGACGTGGTCGGAGATGAAACCGATCGGGAATACCACCACCGATTGCCCGCCGCCGTCGGCGAGGGCTTCGAGGTGGTCACAGATATCGGGCTCGTACCACGGCACCTGCGGCGGACCCGAACGCGATTGCCACACCTGGTCGTAGTCGTCGATGCCGAGGCGAGCGGCGACCGCGGCTGAGGCGTCGGCGACCTGCCGGGAGTAGATGCCGCGACCGTCGATGACCGGGCCGTACCTGCGGTCGGCGTCGAGAGGTATCGAGTGGGCGGTGAACACCACCCTGGGCGCGGGATCGGCGGGTAGCGATTCGATCGCCTCGCGTACCGCGTTCGCGCAGGCGTCGAGGAAGTCCGGTTCGGCGCAGAACTGCGGCAGTTTGCGCAGCAGCATCGGGTCGACGGCGCTGCCCGGGATGCGCCGGGACAACTCGTCCACCGCGCCGGCGATGTCCTCGTGATACTGGGCCGAACCCGAATACCCACCCCACGCCGACGTCCCGAACACCAGTACCCGACGGTGCCCGTCGCGGTACATCTGTTCGACGGTGTCGGCGACCAGCGGATACCAGTTACGGTTGCCGAAGTAGATGGGCAGATCCCGCCCGCGCGCCGACAGTTCGGCATTCAGAGCGGCGATCATGTCGCGGTTGCACTGGTTGATCGGCGAACGGCCACCGAGATGGTAGTAGTGTTCGGCCACCGCCTCGAGCCGTTCCCGGGGAACCCCGCGTCCGCGGGTGACGTTCTCCAGGAACGGCATCACATCGTCGGGCCGCTCCGGCCCGCCGAACGACAACAGCAGCAGCGCATCAAAGGCTCCCACCGATATCGGCTATCCGAGGAAGTTCTCGGGGAACCACGTGTTGTGGCTGGCACCGCCGTCGACGTACACGATGGAGCCGGTGGTGCCGGGCAGCCAATCCGAGAGCAGCGCGACGACGCTCTTGCCGACGACGGTCGGGTCATCGACGTTCCAGCCGATCGGCGAGGCACCGTCCCAGTACTCGTTGAGCATGTTGAGCTTGCGCGCATCGTCTGTTGCTGTGCCCGAAATCGCTTTTGCGGCAAGCGTCTTGATCGGACCGGCGGCAACGAGGTTGGAGCGGATACGCTTGGCGTTGCCCACCTCGCGCGCCACGTACCGGTTCACCGATTCGAGCGCAGCCTTGGACACACCCATCCAGTTGTAGTCCGGCATCGCGGTGCGCGGATCGAAGTCCATGCCGACGATGGAGCCGCCCTCGTTCATCACCGGCAGCACGGCACGGGCCAGCGCCGCGTAACTCCACGCGGAGATCTCGAACGACTTGGCCACGTCGGGGCCGGGACCTTCGAGAAACGGCAACGCGTCCGGACCCATCAGGGTCTTGGGGGCGAAGGCGATCGAATGCACCACCCCGTCGATACCCTCGGGAGCCAGCTCGGCGACCTTTCCGGCGAGCGCACCGAGGTCCTCCTCGTTGGTGATGTCGAGCGGGATCGCCGGCGGCACCTCCTGCGGAAGCCGCTTGGCGATGCGGTCGATGAGCCGCAGCCTCTCAGGGATGCCGGTGATGATCACCGTGGCGCCCTGCTCCTGCGCCACCGCAGCGGTACGGAAGGCGATCGATGCATCGGTGATGATGCCGGTGACGAGGACGGTCTTGCCGTCGAGAATGCCAGTCATGCGTTGGTTCCTCCCCTAGTTACCCATACCCATACCGCCGTCGACCGGCAGCACCGCCCCGGTGATGTAGCCGCCCTCGTCGGAGGCCAGGAAGCTGATCGCGGCGGCCACATCCTCGGGCTTGCCGGTGCGGCCGAGCGGGATGGCCTGTTTGGCCATGTCGATGTAGCGGTCCTCCATCGCCGCGGTCATGTCGGTTTCGATGAAACCGGGCGCGACGACGTTGGCGGTGATGTTGCGCGAGCCGATCTCGCGAGCGATCGAGCGGGCCATACCGATCAGGCCGGCCTTGGATGCGGCATAGTTGACCTGGCCGGGGATACCGGACATCGCGACCACCGACCCGAGGAAGATCATCCGGCCCCACTTGCCGCGCTGCATGCCCTTGGTGGCGCGTTTGGCGCAGCGGAACGCGCCGGTGAGGTTGGCGTCGATCACCTTCTCGAACGACTCCTCCGACAGCCGCATCAGCAGCATGTTGTCGGTGATGCCCGCATTGGCCACCAGCACCTCGACCGGACCCTGGTGTGCCTCGACCTCGGCGAAGGCCTTGTCGACCGAGTCCGCGTCGGTGACATCGCACCGCACACCGAACAGGCCGTCGGGTGCGCCGGAACCTCGGTGGGTGACGGCCACCTTGTGTCCGTCGGCGGCCAGCCGCCGCGCGACGGCCAGGCCGATGCCGCGGTTGCCACCGGTCACCAGTACCGATCGCGGGGTTGCTGCCGGGCCGGTGCCGCGGCTGCCAGCGATTACCGACTCTGATCGCGGGGTAACTGCCGGGCGCGCGGGAACGTCAGTGCTGTCTGCCATAGATCTAGAACCTATCGGTCGTGAAGAGGAGGCCGGTCGGCGGTACCCGCCATTACGGTAGGCGCCGGTTGATGAGCAGGGCGGCGAACGCCGAGATGAGGGCGAGCAGTGTTCCGGCGATCAGCCACGGCCGCGAGTTGTCGCCGCGACGGGTCTCGTAGCCGATGTCCTTCTGCAGCTTCTCGTAGACGCGGTTCAGTTCGTCGAGGCTGGCGGCGGTGAAGAACTCGCCGCCGCTGATGTTGGCGATCTTGCGCAGCGACTCGTCGTCGACCGGTACCGGCACCTGGTCACCCTCGAGGTCGACTGTGCCGCCCATCGTGCCGAACGAGATCGTCGAGACGGGGATCTTCTCCTCTTTGGCCTTGCGGGCGGCGGTGAACGCCCCGCGCGGATTGTTGGGGTTGTCCGGCACCGTTTCCTTGCCGTCGGAGAGCAGGACGATGCGCGCGGGGGGCGCGACCTTGTCACCCCCGAGGACGGTGTTGAGTGTCTGGATCTGCTGGATCGCGGCGAAGATGCCCTCGCCGGTGGCCGTCTTGTCGGCCAGTTGCAGCTTGTCGACGGCGGCTTTGGTGGCGGTGTGATCGGGCGTGGGCGAGACCAGCGTCGAGGCCGTGCCCGCGTACGAGATCAGGCCGAGGTTGATTCCCTCGGTCAGTTCGTCGGCGAATTTCTTGGCCGCCGCCTGGGCCGCCTTGATCCGCGACGGCGCGACGTCGGTGGCGTTCATCGACCGCGACACGTCTATCACCAGGATCACGGTGGCCTTGTTGCGCGGCACCTTGCGGTCGGCCTGCGGACCGGCCAGCGCGACCGTCAACAGCAGCAACGACACCACCAGCAGGGCGATCGGCACATGCCGCAGTGGGTTGCGCTTGACCGGGGCGACCCGGTTGAGGACGTCGAGGTTGGCGAACCGCAGGGCCCGCCGGGTCCGCAGCCGCTGGATGTAGACGTAGATCCCGGCCAGTGCCGCCACGACGAGCGCAAGCAGCAACCACGAGGGACTGGACATGTTGGACATCGGTTCAGCCCACCCCCGCTGCCATACCGCGGCGGCGAGCCCCGACGAACCGGACGGTGTCGTTGACCCAGTCCCGGTCGGTGCGCAGCGACATCACCGATCCGCCGCAGCGGCGAATGGTGCGGCCGACGTCGGCCCGATGGGCGGCCGCGGCCGCGGCGTAGTCCTGGCGCACCCGTTCGGTGATGTTGAAGTCGCGGACTTCCCCGCTCTCGGCGTCGGCGAGGGTGACCTCGCCCACCGCGGGCAGTTCGAGGTCGCGCGGGTCGAGTACCTCGACACCGAGCAGTTCGTGGTGCGCACCGATCGCCCGCAACGGCCGGTCCCAGTTGATGGGGCCGAGGAAGTCACTGATCACCACCGCCAGGCCGTGTCGGCGCTGGGGCCGGCGCAGGGCGTCGATCGCCCCGTGCAGATCGCCTCGCACGCCGGGACTGGTGCGGGTGGTGGTGGCGATCGCCTTGAGCAGTGCCCGGGCGTGGGCCCGCCCCGACGCGGCGGGCACGCGGACCAGCCGGTCACCGGTGGCGATGATCGCCCCGTGCCGGTTACCGCCGCCGGCGGTGAGGTGCACGATGGCGGCGGCCGCGGCCACCGTCAGATCACGCTTTGTGCAGCGGGTGGTGCCGAAATCGATACTCGCCGACGCATCGACGACCAACCAGGTCTCCAGTTCGCGGTCGGCGATCATCTGCCGCACGTGCGGCTCGGTGGTACGTGCGGTCACCGACCATTCCATGCGACGGATGTCGTCGCCGGGCTGATACGGCCGCGCCTCCCCCGGCTCGGATCCCGGGCCGGGTATCAGTCCGAGGTGTGATCCCTGCAGCACGCCGTCGAGTTTGCGGCGGACGGTGAGTTCGAGGGTGGTGAGCGCGGCGGTGAGCTGCGGGTCGTTGAGCAGTCCTGCGTCGAACGACGGCAGATCGCTATTGGCCGCCATAGTGGTGTGCCGCCTGATCGTTGGGGACCTGGCCGTTCTGCTGCGCCGGTGACGCCTGGTTCTGGGGATACCCGGTCGGGGTGGCGGCCTGGGTGCCCACCTGCGGGAGACCGACCGTCTGCAGGACCCGGGTGATGACCTGATCGGCATCGACCTCGTCGGCGAGCGCGTCGTAGGACAGCACCAGCCGGTGCCGCAGAACGTCGGGGATCATCTCGACCACGTCCTGCGGGATCACGTAGTCACGGCCCCGCACCAGTGCCAGCGCCCGTGCGGCGGCGACGATACCGAGGGTGGCGCGCGGCGAGGCACCGTAGGACAGCCAGCCCGCCACGTCGGTGAGACCGACCTCGGCGGGGCGCCGGGTGGCGTTGATCACGCGCACGACGTAGTCGACCAGCGCGTGGTGCACGAACACGTTGCCGGCGACCTTCTGCAGCCGGACCATGGTCTGCGGGTCCAGGATCGGCGACACGGTGGGCACCGAATTGCCCATCCGGTACACGATCTCGCGTTCTTCCTCGACCGACGGATAGCCGACGAGGACCTTGAACAAGAACCGGTCGCGCTGCGCCTCGGGCAGCGGGTACACGCCTTCGTTCTCGATCGGATTCTGAGTGGCCATCACCAGGAACGGGTCGGGCATCGGGTAGGTGGTACCGCCGATCGACACGTGCCGTTCGGCCATCACCTCCAGCAGCGCCGACTGCACCTTGGCCGGTGCGCGGTTGATCTCGTCGGCGAGCAGGAAGTTGGCGACGACCGGGCCAAGCTCGGTATCGAACTTCTCCTGCCCCTGCCGGTAGATGCGGGTACCGATGAGGTCGGTGGGCACCAGGTCGGGGGTGAACTGGACGCGCGAGAAGCTGCCGCCGATGACGCGGGCGAAGGTTTCCACCGCGAGGGTCTTGGCGACGCCCGGTACACCTTCGAGCAGGATGTGGCCGCGGGCCAGCAGACCCACCAGAATCCGTTCGATCAATTGGTCCTGACCGACGATTACCCGCTTGACCTCGTAGATCGTGTGTTCAAGCAGCGCGGTGTCTGCGTCGCTGAGCGTGGCCGCACCTGCTGCGGCCGGGTCGGTGTGTGACTGCGGGGAGGTCAACCGTTGGCTCCTGTTCTGGGGTGTCGCACGGCTCTGCTCGTGTGTCGGTGCTCCAGCCTAGTCATGCCGACTGAATTCTCGCCAAGAAGCAAGGTTTCGGCGACCCGCGATGTACCTGGTTGATGGAAGCGCCGGTCTGGTGACGGCGGAGCGTTCGTTGTCTGGACCAAGAAGCGGGAGGGAGCCTGCGACCGAGTGCGACGAGGGAAGACAACGATCAAGCGGAGCTGTCAGCAGACCCATTCAGAGCAGGCGTACGACCATCGGCATGGCACCGTCGGTGCGCAGGGGCGAGACCTTCACGATGGATCCGGACTGGGGCGCCTCGACCACCTTGCCGTCGCCGAGGTAGAGCGCGACATGCTGACTGGCGTTGGGGCCGTAGAAGACCATGTCGCCGCGCTTCATCTGCGCGAGCGGCACGTGGGGGCCGGAAGTGTACTGGTACCCGGTGTAGTGCGGCAGTTCGATGCCGACGCCGGCGAAGGCGTAGATCATCAGCCCGGAGCAGTCGAAGCCGATCTTGTTGTAGTCGCCGTAGCTGTCGGCGACCCCGCCGTCGCGGATGCCCTGGGTGGGTCCGTTGGCGTCGCCGCCGCCCCACGCGTAGGGCACGTTGAGCTGCGAGAGTGCGCGGTTGACGATCACCTCGATGGCCTGGGGTCCGCGCAGGCCGGGGCGCAGGACACCTCCGCCGCTGGATCCGGTGCTGCCGAACAGGGTGGCCGCCGACCCGGTCTGGAGTCGGGAGACGATGTTGTTGGGACTGCTGCTGCCGAGGTCGGCACCGCCCAGGCCGAGTTCGTCCAGGAGCGCAGAACGCGGGAGTTGCTGTTGTCCGATGAGCGAGGCGAGGACCTGCTGTCCGGTGTCCAGCAGGAGTGCGGCCGCGGCGTCGGCGGCCATCTTGATCGCCGGGTTGTCGGTGCCGAGCAGTCCGACGACCACGTCGCCGACGCTGTTTCCGCCCCCCACCGAGACGGTTCTGTCTGCGGGAACAGGTGTGTCCAGATCTGCCTTCTTGCGTCCGGCTTTGCGGAGTTCGGCGAGTTGCCGCTGGATCCCGTCGCGTTGCCGGACGAGCGTATTGCTGCTGTTGCTGCTGTTGCGCGAGCTGCGTCCGGACCTGGGTCACCGAGGTGATCGCGTCGTCCTTGCGGGCGGCGGCGCCGGTGGTGGCGACTGAGGCCTGCCTTCTGGTGGCCTGGGCCGCGGCGAGGCGGTTGGCCCGTTGATTGCGGGCGACCTGAAGGCGCTTGATGATGCCCTGCTGGTGCCGGCCGATCTGGTTGACGGCGGTCATCTTGTTCAGGATCGCGTCGGGGTCATCGGCGGAGACGTATGTGGTCATCGAGCCGCGGTTGTTGCCGTGCCGCTGCACGGTGCGGATGAATTCGTTGAATTCTTCCTGGGCCTTGTCGACGGCGTCGATGGACTGGGCCAGTTCACGCCGGGCGCCTTTGGCGGCGGTGTCGGCGAGCTGTTGCGCGGCGACGGCGTTCTGGTAGTCGACGATGGCCTTGTTGACCTGTTCCTGCCGCACGGCCACCGCGTTGTCGAGGTCGGCGATGTTCTGGTCGACACCGGCGATCTGGTTGATCAGTCGCGCTTCATGGGAGGTGGCCTGCTGCGTCTTCGACGGCGCGCCGTGGACGATGCCGACACTCATGCAGGTGCTGAGCAGGACCACGATCGCGGTTCCCCAACGGAGCAGTCGCGGCGCAGGTGCGTTACGTCGCGTCGCCAATGATCTCCCCGCCTTTGTCCACCGGTCCACCATGTCACATGTGCAACACAACACCCATGAGACACTCCGTTAACAATAGGACGGTACGTCACATCTGTCGCAAGGCAAACTATCTTAGACAAATTACTTCCGCGTAACTTTCGTGCAGCATGCCGTGCGCAGGGCAAAGACGATCGACCGAGACCGGGATCAATGCGGCAACGCCGACGACGAGGATCCACCGGCCGGCCCCGCCCCGGGTGCGGCACCCTCGGGAGCGGCCTGGGCGTCCTGCTCACCCGGCCCCGCTGCGTCGGCCTGCGCGCCACCCCGACGGCGACCCAGGACACGGGCCGCGGCACCGCCGATGACCACAATCAGGACCAGTATCAGCGTGACCACGGTCCAGTTGATCGACGGCTCGGTCATCTTCTCGTACATCTGCTTGGCGGCCTGGGTCTGATCGGTGAACTTCAGGTTGTCGGTGGCCTGCTCGAGCGTGACGCGACTGAACTCGTTCGACGCGCTGCCGCCCGCGTTGGGGCCGATGACGATCACTGTGCCCGAGGTCTCCTGCTGCAACGCCGTGGCGATGTCGCGGTAGTTGGTGAACACCGGCTGACGTTCGGTGAGCACGACGAAGTGGACGTCGTATCCGTCCTTTTTCGCCTGTTCCACCACCTCACGCAGCGCCGGCACCTGCTCGGCGGGCGCGGAGACATTGTCGTCGGCCAGGTCCTTGCGCAGCGGGCCGAGTTTTATCCCCGTGCCCACCTGTGTATTCCTGGGATGGGGCGCCGCCAGGGGTCCGATCGACAGGTGCTGCGCCGGGTCCGACCCGTTCGCGTGTGTCCCAGTGCTCTCGGTCCCAGTACTCACTGCCACTTCCTCGGTGTCGTCACGTTGCGCGGAGATTAAGATCGCGTCCCCGGGCATCCCGGGCCGCGACCGCAGCCCTTTCCTGAGTCAAAATGTAGATGCTCGGGCGGTACGTGACACACACCGCACATCCGGTCGGCGTGTTCGACGATGACCGAGTTGTAAACCGTACGCGCGTACTGTTATGATGATGAAGTCGCCGCCCGCCGACGACCACGCCCCCGATCACCGTGTCCGCGTCATCCGCCTGCGAGTTGCTCCACCTCTCTTCGGTAGACAAACAGTTGGCAAATGACCGGCCAGACACGGACAACGGTGGCAAGCTCGATTCAGAGGCCCCCTCCGGGGGGCCGGGGTTCCCCACGGGGAGTTCGGTCCACGCGCCCAGGCACGGACTTTGCACGACGCCGACGCAGCCCGTCGGCCGGATCGACTTCGGAAGATCTACCAATACGCACCGACGCAGCCCGTCGGTCACGAGGAGAGTGGAATACAACGTGAGTATCAATTCATTCGGCGCCCGCGGGACCCTGGAGGTCGGCGACGAGTCCTACGAGATCTTCCGGCTCAACGCGGTCCCCGGCACCGAAAAGCTCCCTTACTCGCTCAAGGTGCTCGCCGAGAACCTGCTGCGCACCGAAGACGGCGCCAACATCACCACCGAGCACATCAACGCCCTCGCCAATTGGGACCCGAGTGCCCAGCCCAACATCGAGATCCAGTTCACGCCCGCCCGCGTGATCATGCAGGACTTCACCGGTGTGCCCTGTGTGGTCGACCTGGCCACCATGCGTGAGGCCGTCACCGCCCTGGGCGGCGACCCCAACAAGGTCAACCCGCTCTCGCCCGCCGAAATGGTCATCGACCACTCGGTGATCCTGGACGTGTTCGGCCGTGCCGACGCCTACGAGCGCAACGTGGAGCTGGAGTACGAGCGCAACTCCGAGCGCTACCAGTTCCTGCGCTGGGGCCAGGGCGCCTTCGACGACTTCAAGGTCGTCCCCCCGGGCACCGGCATCGTGCACCAGGTCAACATCGAATACCTGGCCCGCACCGTGATGGTGCGTAACGGTCAGGCCTACCCCGACACCTGCGTGGGCACCGACTCGCACACCACGATGGAGAACGGCCTGGGCGTGCTGGGCTGGGGCGTCGGCGGTATCGAGGCCGAGGCCGCCATGCTCGGCCAGCCGGTCTCGATGCTCATCCCGCGTGTCGTCGGCTTCAAGCTGACCGGCGAGATCCAGCCCGGCGTGACCGCAACCGACGTGGTCCTGACCGTCACCGACATGCTGCGCAAGCACGGCGTCGTCGGCAAGTTCGTCGAGTTCTACGGCAAGGGCGTCGCCGAGGTGCCGCTGGCCAACCGCGCCACCCTGGGCAACATGAGCCCCGAGTTCGGCTCCACCTGTGCGATCTTCCCGATCGACGAGGAAACCATCAACTACCTACGGCTCACCGGCCGCGACGACCAGTCCCTGGCCCTGGTCGAGGCCTATGCCAAAGAGCAGGGCATGTGGCACAACCCCGAACGCGAGCCGGTGTTCTCCGAGTACCTCGAACTCGATCTGGCCACCGTCGTCCCGTCGATCGCCGGACCCAAGCGTCCGCAGGACCGCATCCTGCTCGCGGAGTCCAAGGTCGCCTTCCGCAAGGACATCCACAACTACGTCGAAGAGGGCCTGACCCCGGCCCACACCAACGTCGACGAGGCCGTGGAGGAGTCGTTCCCGGCGTCCGATCCGGTCACGCTGAGCTTCGCCGAAGAAGACGCGGTCATCGTCCATTCGGCCGCCAACGGTGCCGAGGGCCGCCCGACCAAGCCGGTCAAGGTGATCGACGAGGAGCGCGGCGAGTTCATCATGGATCACGGCGCCGTCGTGGTCGCCGGTATCACCTCGTGCACCAACACCTCCAACCCGTCGGTCATGCTCGGCGCGGCCCTGCTGGCCAAGAAGGCCGTCGAGAAGGGCCTGTCGACCAAGCCGTGGGTGAAGACCAACATGGCTCCCGGTTCGCAGGTGGTCACCGACTACTACGAAAAGGCCGGCCTGTGGCCGTACCTGGAGAAGCTGGGCTACTACCTGGGCGGCTACGGCTGCACCACATGCATCGGCAACACCGGTCCGCTGCCGGAGCAGATCTCCAAGGCGATCAACGACAACGACCTGTCGGTCACCGCTGTCCTGTCCGGTAACCGCAACTTCGAGGGCCGCATCTCCCCCGACGTCAAGATGAACTACCTGGCCTCGCCGCCGCTGGTCATCGCCTACGGCCTCGCCGGCACCATGGACTTCGACTTCGAGTCACAGGCACTCGGCCAGGACACCGACGGCAACGACGTGTTCCTCAAGGACATCTGGCCCTCTGCCCAGGAGATCGACGACACCATCAAGCAGGCCATCAGCCAGGACATGTTCCGCAAGTCCTACGCCGATGTGTTCAAGGGTGACGAGCACTGGCAGAACCTGTCCACCCCCGAAGGCGACACCTTCCAGTGGGGCGAGGATTCGACCTACGTGCGCAAGGCCCCGTACTTCGACGGAATGACGATGGAACCGGCCCCGGTCAAGGACATCAAGGGCGCCCGGGTGATGGCGGTCCTCGGCGACTCGGTCACCACCGACCACATCTCGCCGGCCGGCCCGATCAAGCCCGGCACCCCGGCCGCGCAATACCTCGACGCACACGGTGTGGCCCGCAAGGACTACAACTCGCTCGGCAGCCGTCGCGGCAACCACGAGGTGATGATCCGCGGCACGTTCGCCAACATCCGCCTGCAGAACCAGCTGCTCGACGGTGTGTCCGGCGGCTACACCCGTGACTTCACGCAGGAAGGCGGCCCGCAGTCGTTCATCTACGACGCCTGCGAGAACTACAAGAAAGCCGGTATCCCGCTGGTCGTTCTCGGCGGCAAGGAGTACGGATCGGGCTCGTCGCGTGACTGGGCCGCCAAGGGCACCGTCCTGCTGGGCGTCAAGGCAGTCATCACCGAGTCGTTCGAGCGCATCCACCGCTCCAACCTCATCGGTATGGGTGTGGTTCCGCTGCAGTTCCCCGAGGGCGAATCGCACAAGTCGCTGGGCCTGGACGGCACCGAGGTCATCGACATCGTCGGCATCGAGAAGCTCAACGAGGGCATCACCCCGGAGACGATGCGAGTCACCGCCACCAAGGAGGACGGCTCGGTCATCGAGTTCGACGCCAAGGTGCGGATCGACACTCCCGGCGAGGCCGACTACTACCGCAACGGCGGCATCCTGCAGTACGTGCTGCGCAACATGATCAACAGCTGAGCTGATCGTGCCGAAGGTCAGTGATGACCGGCTCGCCGCGCGTCGTCGGGAAATCCTCGACGGCGCGCGGCGGTGCTTTGCGGAGTACGGCTATGACGGTGCGACGGTGTCCCGGATAGAGAAGGCCACGGGACTCTCGCGCGGGGCGATCTTCCACCACTACAAGGACAAAGAGGCGTTGTTCCTCGCACTCGCCCACGAGGACACCGAACGGATGGCCGACGTTGCGGCCGAACAGGGTTTGGTACAGGTCATGCGCAATGTACTGGCCAACCCGGCCGACTTCGACTGGCTGGCCACCCGGTTGGAGATCGCCCGTAAACTGCGCACCGACGATTCGTTCCGGGCCGCCTGGCTCGCGCACTCGGCCGAACTCGACGCCGCCACCCATGCCCGGCTCGAGCGTGGCCGGGAATCGGGCCGGCTGCGTGATGACGTGCCCACCGACGTGCTGCAAAGCTACCTGGATCTGGTGCTCGACGGACTGATCACCCGACTGGCGTCGGGGCAGCCCGCCGATGACCTGACCGCCGTGCTCGATCTGGTCGAGGAATCTGTGCGTATCGAGCGGTGACCATGGCAGTGATGGCGGCGCGATACTCGTGTCGTTCAACCGACGGGACGCTACCCGGACCGCTGGGGTGGGCAGTGCCCCTTCGGTAGGGTCAGATGCAGCCACCCGTTCGCGACAGCGTGATCGACCGTGCCCAGCCGGGAGAGAGTGAATGAAACCAGGGGCGATCTTCGCCGAGCATTACCGCGTTTTGGCGCAGCTCGGTGTCGGCGGAATGGGCGAGGTGTATCTCGTCGAGAACACCCGACTCGGCCGTCGTGAGGCCCTCAAGATCCTGCACACCACCGACGACGAGGCGGTCACCCGGTTCGAGCGGGAGGCCCGTACCGCGGCACGGCTGTCCCACCCCTCGATCGCCGGTATCTATCACTACGGCACCGCCGGCGGCAGACCATGGTTCACGATGGTTTACGTCGACGGCACCGACCTCACCAAGGCCACGCTCACCGATGCCGAGGTGATCACAGTGCTCCGGTCTGTGGCCGGGGCGGTCGACTACGCGCACGACCAGCACGTGGTGCACCGCGACATCAAACCGGCCAACCTGATGGTCGGACGCGACCGTAGTGGCCGCATCGATCGCTCCTTCGTCCTGGATTTCGGGATCGCCCGCCCCGAAGGGGACCCACGCATCACGCACGCCAACATGTATATCGGTACCGTCGCCTACTCGGCACCGGAAACGTTCACCGGCGACGCCGTGGCGGCATCGGACATCTATTCGCTGGCCTGCACGGCGTTCGAACTGCTCAGCGCCAAGACACCGTTCGACGCCGAGACGGTCACCCAGTTGATGATCGCGCACGCGACCCGGCCACCGGCACCGCTCTCGCAGTACCGCGAGGATCTGGCCGCGGCCGATCCGGTGTTCAACCGTGCGCTGGCCAAAAAGCCCGAGGACCGGTACGACTCCTGCGCCGGTTTCGTCGACGCCCTCGAACATGCGGTGCTCAGCTCGCCGGGCGGCGGTACCGCCTCGCCGCCGTTGCCCATCGCTCCGGATCAGGGCAGCGGCCCGGTGTCGGGACCGCAGGGTGCGTTCCCTCCGGTGCACAACCCGCGGACCCCACCCCATTCCGGGCCCAATCCCTACAGTTCTGCCCCGCCGGGGCACAGCACCGGCACACCTGGGCCCGGGCCCACCCGGCCCGGCGGCCACGGTCCGGGATCCCCGCAACCGCCCTCCTACGGCGCCGCCCAGCAGGGTATGTCGCGGCCGTTTGCCACAGCCGCCGGTGGTGGCTTCCCCGGCGGGCAGCAGCCGGGCGGCGCCTATCCGGCGGGCCCGTTCGCCGGTGCGCAACAACCGCGAGGAGGTCCGGCCGTGGCTCCCTCTCGGTCCACGGGACTGTCCAAGACGGCATGGGGCTGGCTCATAGGCGGCGGCGTGGTAGTGCTCATCCTCGCGATCGTCGGCATCTCGGTGGCAGTACTGTCGGGCGACAACTCGAGCACAACGACGACTTCGTCCTCCTCCTCGTCGAGCAGCTCGCCGTCAAGTACATCGGTGTCGTCGACGGTGTCGCTGGCCGGGACCGTCGACTCGTCGGGCTATGTGTTCAACGGTTCGGCGACCGGTACGCCACGCAGTTGCCGATGGATCCGCGTGGTACCGCTCGCGACCGCCCAGACCGGTAAGTACGGCAAGATGTCCAGCGAGATTGTCAATCAGCTCGGTTGCATCAATCTCAAGCAGGAAACGGTGATGAGCCGCTGCCGCGAGCTCATGCCCGACGAGTCCGGCTACTGCGCGTTCTGGGATCCGCAGGGTGTGCTCTCCGGGCAGGTTCAGTCGGGCCGTCCGCTCCTGATCGTGCTGCGCAAGACGTGCCTCGATCGAGAAAACAAAACCAAATGGGCAGCCGGCCCCATTGGCGACGACTGCATCACCTACCCGAAGCAGCCCTGACCTCCGGTCCCGCCCGTCAGCCGTGCAGGCAAAGGTAGTCGGGGGCGGTGTGCAGCCTGTACACATTCAGGTGCAGTGCACCGTCGGTTTCACCTTTGCCGAACACCTCACGAGTGCTGACGAAGTCGTACGTACCCGAGTACAGATTCGCCGGTGGGTTGTCGGTGTCGATCGTGACGATGACGTCGGGGCGTCGGCGCAGCAGTTCGGCACCGACCACCGAACCCTGTTCTTGCCAGTTCGGGTCATGGACGCCGGTACGAATGCGGATGCCGGGGGCGGCGTTCTTCGCGATGGCCGAGTTGGTGAGTCCGCGCACGTCGATCACGGTCAGCTCGCGGTTGATGTAACCGAAATAGCCCACCTCGGAAAACGAGACCGTGGCGCCTTCCGGAAGGCAAGACGTCAAGCGCACACTTTCGATCCAGCTCGCGCTATACGGTCCGTAACCTCCGTCGGCGACGAGCGACCCGTTGTCCACGCCCCGGGTGTTCCACGCCGGATTGACGGTCTCCTGCCCGGGACCGGCAATGCAGATCAGCAATACACCCACGATCGCCGTACCCACGGCGGTACGCCCAGCTACCGGTGACCCTGTCGTGCTGGACGCAATAGCCTGCGCTACGATCTTCGCGCCATAGACGGCCATCACCGTGACAATAGGGGTGACCGCCGCGTAGTGCCGCGCTCCCCACATCCAATCACCACCCGACCGGAAGATGAACGCCGCCTGCACCGCAACCACCAGCGGCAGCACCAGCAGTATCGGGCTGTGTCGCCACCAGGAGACGAGGGCGGTGACGCCGAGTCCGAGTTGCAGGTACAGGGCCAGTAGACCGAGTACGCTGATCGTGCCCCACCACGGTTGTGCGTGCACGATGTACTCGTTACCCCAGTTGATGGCATCGGCAATCGGTACCTCTTTGGCGTAGTAGGTGTTGGGCATAAGCTCACCGAAGTAGATCAGTCGATAGGCGAGCAGCACCACCGCGACGACGGTCGGCGCGATGATCCACCTGGTGCGACGCGCAACGGGTTCGGCGCGATTCAGCAGTGTCCAGCCGATCGCGATAGCGGCCACCATGAGCACCGATTCAGGACGGACCAGCACCAGCAATCCCGCCCATCCGGCGGCGTGACGGTACGAGAACGAGGTGAGCGCAGCTAGCAACAGCACGATGAGCAGCACATTCATCGACGATTCGAGCAAGTTTGATGCCGATGCCGCGAGGTTCCACGACAGCGCCACCCCGACCGTGGACGCCAGCCTTCCGCGTGGCCCTAGTCCTACGTTCGCCGCGAGCCGTGCCGTCGGCCATAACACCGCCGCCCCGAACGCCACACCGATCACCTTGAGGATCAGGCCGGTGTAGTCGGCGGGCAAGATTGTGACCAGCGCGGCCACGAGCAGATGCAGGGGGCTGCTGTACCCCTCCACCTTGTCACCCAGGTTGAACACCGGTTCACCGTGGTGCAGCAGATTGTGCGCGATCCGCAGCGTAATGAAGCCGTCGTCGGGGGTCGTGCCCCAGGTGAGTAACACCATGACGAGGTATATCGGCAGGGCCGTTGCCGCCGGCCATTGTATCAACCGATCAAGAGTCGAACTCACGCACGGC
The DNA here is from genome assembly GCF_025273675.1 of Gordonia pseudamarae. Classification (NCBI taxonomy): domain Bacteria; kingdom Bacillati; phylum Actinomycetota; class Actinomycetes; order Mycobacteriales; family Gordoniaceae; genus Gordonia; species Gordonia pseudamarae. The sequence goes on from NZ_CP045809.1 coordinate 2,566,629, forward strand.
GTGGCCCGCGCCTGGCTCGGGTCGTTATCCTCTGGCCGAACATCTGTCATCGTCTCGTCCCTTCCGGGTCCATGTCATGCCGGACCAGCATATCGAGGCAAGCCTAACCTAATTACTCCACCGGGAGTACGTAGCCGGTCACCCGGCCTAGCCCCTTGCAAGACACCCGAGAAACAAAGGCTAGGCAAACCTACATATAGGGGCTACGCTGGCGAACAGTACCTGACATTTGACAGAGGAGTGCAGCGTGGCATCACCGGTCTATACAAACCCAGCTTTCGCCGAGCACTGGAAAATGGCACTCCTCAAACGCAAAGGCCAGAAACCTGCCAGGATCGTCATCGTGTCGGGTTCTCTTTCGGAGATGATCTCCTACGGCGGCTGCACAAAGTCCTGGTGCGATATGCTGGGTGATCGGATATTCATTCCCACTTCAGCCGAATGGGGTCTCGGAACCAACGGCAATGGCGCAGATTTCTGGAATCCGACCAAGTCGACCAGCGGATCATTTTATGTCACCGCAGAAGTGGGAAATCACTCGCCTGTTCGTAAAGGAACCGCCACCGCCGGCGGCTTTATCGAGTGGGATGTTACCGAGTACCACCGCGTTCGGCCCTTGATTGTGAAAGCATCCTGGACCGGACATCCTGTAGTGTCCATCGATGATAGTACCCCGATCACCACGGATGCCATGAACTGGACCGTATGGGATCCTTCGGGAATAAGTCAGAATACCATACTGGGGCCGGCTTTCGACGTAACAGCTGCATCTAGCTTCAAATTGATTAAACCGAGCGTGGCGGACCTGATCGTCCACGGTATTGTGGTTGACAAGACGCTGAACACCGAGATTCAAGTTCTCAATCTCAGCCGATCCGGGACGACATCGGCGCAGTGGGGAACATGGTTTGAGCCCGCAAGGGACGGCGACGAATCCATGATCGAACTGACACGAGGGTTCAATCCCGACCTAGTCGCATTTGGCTCGTGGGGAAATGATTTTCATGAGGGAGTTAACCAGTCGACGCTCAACAGCCGTCTGGATGCGCTGTACGCCCGCCTTCAGGTCTTGTGTCCGAATGCGGACTTCTTCACCTGGAACGAACCACCCGCTGTGGACCCGAATGATCCATCGTTCGAAACAGCTTGGAACACCTTCAACCAGTGGATTCGCGACTGGAATGAAGCAAACGACATCCCATATTCAGACTGGGGAGCCTACATGCCTACCAGCGGTATCCACAATGAGTACTATGGAAGTGATCAGACTCACGGAAATGTCGCGTTCTCGCAATTGATTGCCGACGACAGCGCCGAGATCGTCCTTCCGTAGTTCCATTGCGGCGCTGATCCAAAATCATTGGAAATATTACTCGACCGCGCGACCGGGCCGCACCCATTCACCCCCTCCATGACCACTCAACCAGTAGCCTCTCATTCGAACGAAAGTGACGTTTATCACCGTAGGTGTGGCTTAGCTAAGTTCCTGGTCTACGCTATGGAGCGATTCAGGTGACCAGAAAACGTAGCGCGCAAGCGCGCACCGACAGCGAGTTGTCGGTGTTGTTGCGCGTGTACCGAGGGAAAGACGTTGGGCTCGATGTCTGCTGTGACCAATAGGCTGAGCGGAGAGGCCGTGGTCGGTCAGACGGTATCGAAACGGCTCGACATTCAGGGTCTGCGCGCGCTCGCGGTACTTGTCGTGGTGCTCAATCACCTGCACGTGCCGGGTTTTCTCGCCGGCTATGTCGGTGTCGACGTCTTCTTCGTGATCTCTGGCTATGTGATCACCCACATGCTGCTCCGCGATGGTGCGCGGCGCGGTGGCACAATCGGGTTCCTGAACTTCTACGCCAAACGCGCACGCCGTATTGTGCCGTCGGCGACGCTGATCATCGTCGTGACGATCATTGCGATCTTCGAACTCACCAGTTTCCTGCGTGGAGCACGACTGCTGCCGGACGCGACCGCATCGTCGCTGTTCCTCGCCAACACCCACTTCATCGCGACCGGAACCGAATACGCCGATGCCGGCAGCGGTCCTTCGCCGCTGCAGCACTACTGGTCGCTGGCGATCGAGGAACAGTTCTACCTGGCATGGCCGCTGGTGATGGCGCTGACCATGCTGGTTGTCGCCAAGGGCGCAGGGTTCGCCAAGAGCGAAAGGTTCGCCGGGGCCGGAGGCCTCACCAAGCTCGGAAGGTTCACCAATGGCGCAGGGTTCACACTGCGGCCGACGCTGCTGGCCGTCCTCGTCACGGTGGCGGCGGCAAGCTACATCCATTCGATCGTGCTCACTTCGAGCAACCTCACGGCCGCGTACTACTCACCGCTCACCAGATTCTGGGAGTTGATGCTCGGGTGCATACTCGCCGTCGCCGAGCCCTATATCGCACGCCGACTGTCACCGACCGTCGCGACAATCGTGGGTTGGGCAGGCTTCGTGGCGGTGGCCGCGTCCGTCGCCAAGATGCCCTACGACATGTTCCCGGGCTGGATTGCCGCTGTCCCGGCGCTCGGAGCCGCCGCGATCATCGTTGCGGGCCTGGCGCCGTCGAAGGCGAGCCCCTCGTTCATCTTGAGTATGCGGCTGCCTCGCTACGTCGGTGACATCTCGTATTCACTCTATTTGGTGCACTGGCCGATCATGGCCGTTGTCGCGGCGCGATACGGTCACGATTTTTCCGTGCTGACCAAGATTGTGCTGTTCCTGGGATCATTTCTCGGTGCCATGGTCCTCTATCACGCGTTTGAGGACCCTATTCGCCGGTCACGGTTCCTTGAGACTCGGCCGTGGGCCGGCCTGGCCATCATTCCCGCGTGTATCGCGATTGTTTTCGCGGTCGCGGCATTCGAACGCCACCGGTGGGCAATCGACGTTCCCCTGGTACAGAATCTGTTCTGACATCTGGGCCAGGCCGGTTGTAGCACAATCCTGAAACGCAGTCGAAAAAGGTCTGGTCAGGCGAGTTCGATCAGTTCTTGATACTCGTCGCTCCAGTGATCCTCGGTGCCGTCGGGCAACAGGATGACCCGTTGCGGATCGAGGGCCGCCGCCGCGCCCGGGTCGTGGGTGACCAGGACGACGGCACCCTTGTAGGAGCGCAGGGCGTCGAGCACCTGTTCACGCGAGACCGGGTCGAGGTTGTTGGTGGGTTCGTCGAGCAGCAGCACGTTGGCGGCCGAGGAGACCAGACCGGCCAGCGCCAGCCGAGTCTTCTCACCACCGGAGAGGGTACCGGCGGGCTGGTCGAGTTGTGGTCCGGTGAACATGAACGCGCCGAGCAATCCGCGCAGATCCTGCTCCCCCGCGTCGGGGGCGGCGTGCCGGATGTTCTCCCATACCGTCGCGTGATCGTCGAGGGTGTCGTGCTCCTGCGCGAAGTAGCCGATCTTGCAACCGAATCCGGGTTCGAGCTCGCCCAGGTCGGGCGTTTCGGCACCCGCGAGAATCTTGAGCAGCGTGGTCTTGCCTGCACCGTTGAGGCCCAGCACCACCACACGTGAACCCTTGTCGATGGCCAGGTCGACGCCGGTGAAGATCTCCAGCGAGCCATACACCTTGGTCAGGTCCTTGGCCATCAACGGTGTCCGCCCGCAGGTTGCGGGTTCGGGGAAGCGAATCTTCGCGGTCTTGTCGGCCACCCGCTCCTCGTCGAGGGCGTCGATCATGCGGTCAGCACGTTTGAGCATGTTCTGTGCCGCCGTCGCCTTGGTGGCCTTGGCGCCCAGCTTCGCGGCCTGCGCGCGCAACGCCGACGCCTTCTTCTCGGCGTTGGCGCGTTCCCGTTTACGGCGCTGCTCGTCGGTGGCCCGGGCATCGAGGTACCGCTTCCAGCCCATGTTGTAGATGTCGGCCTCACCACGCACCGCGTCGAGGAACCAGACCCGGTTCACCACGTCGGCGAGCAGTTCCACGTCGTGACTGATCACCACCAGACCGCCCTCGTGGCTCTGCAGAAAACTCCGGAGCCAGGTGATGGAGTCGGCGTCGAGGTGGTTGGTGGGCTCGTCGAGCAGAAGCGTTGTGTCGGACTTCCCGGAGCCGTCAGACGCGGCGAACAGAATGCGCGCCAACTCGATACGCCGCCGCTGACCGCCCGAGAGAGTGCGTAGCGGCTGGGCGAGCACCCGGTCGGGCAGGCCGAGGCTGCTACAGATGCGGGCGGCTTCGGACTCGGCGACGTATCCGCCGAGGGCGGCGAACCGCTCCTCCAGTCGGCCGTACTTGACGACGGCCTTGTCGCGGATCTTGTCGTCGGCCGATTCGGCCATCAGCGCCTGCTGCTTTTCCATCTGGTGCACGATCGCGTCAAGACCTCGGGCCGAAAGCACCCGATCCTTGGCGACAACCTCCAGGTCGCCCTCCTTGGGGTCCTGCGGCAGATAGCCGAGTTCGCCGCTGCGCAGGACGGTCCCGGCGTACGGCTCGGTCTCGCCCGCGAGAATGCGCAGGGTTGTTGTCTTTCCGGCGCCGTTGCGTCCGACCAGCCCGATGCGGTCGCCGGGCTGAATACGCAGCGCCGAGCCCGGTGCCGACAGCAACGTCCGGGCACCGGCTCGGACTTCAAGGTCGGTCGCGGTAATCACGACGGGCCAGTCTACCCGCCGATGTGCGTTCGGCCCGCATCGTCGTCGACGCTCCCGTCGTTGTCGGCGCCCACCGGCCCCGGCGCGCAGGCGGGGGTGACGACGACCGCCCGGCCTGGGAGTTTTCGGTCACAACCGACCGTTTCATGCGGCACATACCACGCCCGGGCCACCCGGGTTGGAGAACAGACAACCGTAATCTAGGCTAGGTTAGCCTCGCCTCATACAACGGAGACCTGACCTGTGCCAACACAACTCCCGATCGGTTTGCCCCCGAGCGGTACAACGCTATGCGCGGTGATCTGTTGCTACACTGCGCAGCGTTGGGACCTGTTGATCGAGGGCATCGGAGCCGCGGGGGCTCAGCTGCGCACGGGTGACCGGGTCGTCGTGGTCGTCGACCACAACGCCGACCTGCAGGCACGCCTGATCCGGCACTTCGGCGCCGACGGGGCGTTCCCCACGGTCGACGCCCCCGACTTGCACATCGTCGCCAATGCGCATACCCAGGGCCTGTCCGGGGCCCGCAACACGGGCCTGGACAAAGCCGATCAGGACGTGCTGGTCTACCTCGACGACGATGCCCTGCTCCGGCCGGATTCGCTGACGCATCTGCGTGCGCTGCTGGACAACCGGCCCGAGGTGGTGGCGGTCGGAGGAGGTGTGCATGCCGCGTGGGAGGGCGGCACGCCACGCTGGTTCCCCGAGGAGTTCGGGTGGGTTGTGGGCTGCGACTATCGCGGCATCGCCCCCTCCGGGAGCCAGGTACGCAATCCGATCGGTGCGGCGATGGCCGTACGACGTCCGGAGCTTGTCAAGATCGGCGGATTCAGTTCCGCCCTGGGGAGGGTCGGCACGCTGCCGGTCGGGTGCGAGGAAACACTTATGGGAATTGAACTACGCAACGCGTTTCCCGAATCCGCGGTGATCCGGGACAGCGGTTTCGCCGTCGATCATCACGTACCGCCGTCCCGGCAGACGCTGCGCTACTACCTCTCGCGGTGTCGGCACGAGGGACACTCGAAGGCAACACTGAGCACCATCGCGGGTGCGAGCTCGGCCTTCTCGGCCGAGACGTCCTACCTGACCCGCACCATCACGAGCGGCGTGCTGCGGTATCTCGGGCAGTTCGCCCGTGCGGACCTGTTCGCCCCGGTGCGTCTGCTGGTCATGGTTCTGGGGGTGTTCGTCACCGGCTTGGGCACGGTCCTGGGTACGGTCGGCAACAGTGTCGGCAGGTCGAGCCGTCGGCCCCGGGAACTGCCCACTCTCCAGAACCCGATCAGCCGCGACGACCTGGTCTCGATCGTCATCCCCACCGTCGGCCGCGATCAGCTGCTCAAGACCGTGCGCGCCGCGCTGGCCCAGCAGGACGTGAACGTCGAGGTCATCGTGGCCGACAACCGGCCCGGCACCGGCGACACCGTCCGGATCCTGTCGGTCATCGACGATCCCCGGCTGCAGATCGTGCCCGAACCTGTCGCGAGTGCCTCGCGTGCCCGCAACACCGGCATGGCCGCCGCGCGCGGCACCGTCGTGGCCCTCACCGATGACGACGCCATCCCCGAACCCCGCTGGGTGGCAAACATCCTCGATGTGTTCGTGCGCGATCGCACGCGGTCGATCGCGATGGTCACCGGACGTGTGGTGAGCACCGACTCCCCCACTGAATTGCAGACGATGTTCGAGGACGGCGGCATCTTCGACAAGGGCGACGACGCCAAGATCTGGACGATCGAACAGCGACCGCGCCTCGATGACCTGGCCGCGTACGCCGAACACCGGGTGTTCTTCCCGTACTCCACCGGCCCGGTCGGCGGTGCCGGAAACTGTGCGATCGCCCGCGAAGCCCTCGACGACATCGGTGGATTCGACGAACGCCTGGGCCCGGCCACGCCGACCCTCGGCGGTGAGGACCTGGACTACCTGCGCACCGCGCTGTTCCGGAACTGGGCGATCTACTACCAGCCGACCGCCGTCGTGAGCCACTACCATCGCGACAACATCGCCGACCTGCGCACTCAATGCTGGGGTTACGGCACCGGCATGTCCGCGTGCCTGACCAAACTGGTGGTGTCACGGCATCTGGTCGGCCTGCTGCGCCGGTTCCCGGCGGGAGTGCGAGAGCTGCTCGCGCCGAGCTCCAACCTGCATGCCCGGTATCCCGCCAGGTGGCCCTTCCACCTGCGCGTCATCGAGGTTTCCGGCTACCTTGCAGGCCCCCTTCTGTACGCGAAAAGCGCGTGGAACGTCCGTCGGCGAACCACCCGAAAGAACCAAGTGGGAGATCGCACGTGACACTGGTCGACCGGCCCGACTCGGGCTCCGCCGAAGCCGGCAGATACCGAGATGACGACGATCGCACCACCCTGGTGATCCCCACCACGCGGCGAGCGGTGCCCTACGGCTGGCATCCTCGCGCCGCACTGTGGGTGGCAACCGCGGTGGCCGCCGTAGCACTGATCGTCGCCGTCCTGGACTGGTCCGGTCTCGATGTCCCGGGGGTCATCCAGATTCCCGCGGTACTGTTCAGCGTGTTCCTGCTGCCAGGCATACCGATCGTCGTGGCGCTGCGCATCCCGGGCCGAGCGCTGGCCACAGCACTGCTCATCTCCGCCTCGCTGTCGGTGAACCTCCTGGTCACCCAGATGTCGATGGTGCTGGAGCTGTGGCATCCCGCGCAGACCCAGACCATGGTGGTGTCGGTCGGGCTGGCAGCCTCGCTCGCCGCCTTCCGGACGGTGCCCGCCGACTTCCGCACCGGATCACTCGGCCTGTCCCGCGCGCACTGGACGACCACGCGGCTGGCGCTGCTCGGTGCCCTCGCGGTCTCGCTGGTGCTGTTCGTCGTCGCAGCCCGCGGAATCGACATCCTCGAAGCGGGCCCCTACGGGATCATCCCGCTGGTCGGACCGTGGTATTTCCTCGGACTCGCGCTGCTGGCCACCACCATCGTCCTCACGCTGCGCGCCACCTACATCGATCACATCGTGATGGCCGCGGCCACCGCCCTGGCGGTCGTCTACAACACGATGTTGGTGGCGGTGGCCACCGGCGAGACATCGGTTCCCACCGCATTCGTGCACCGCGGATTCATCTCCGTCCTGGCCGCCATGCACCGGCTGCCCAATCTCGAGGACGCCCGCTACAGCTGGGCCGGCTTCTTCTCGCTGTCCACGCACATTCAGGAGTCGGCCGGATTCGCCGACCTGACCGATGTGCTGTTCTGGGCGCCGGTCGTCTTCGGTCCGCTGATGTGCTTCGGTTTGTACGCCATCGCCTCGGCGATCAGCGGTAACGTCCGCATCGCCTGGATGTCGGTTCTGCTGTACCAGGCGTTCAACTGGTATCAGCAGGACTACTTCGCACCCCAGGCCGTGGCCGGACTCGGGTACGTCGCCATCCTGGGCACCCTGCTGTGGCAACTTCGCACCGCACCCCTGCCGACGGCCGGCGGGATCGACCGGATTCTGCCGGGACGCCTGGGCGTCTGGCTGAGCCTGGGCAGGCGTACACCGGGACGGGTATCGGGTTTCGGTCCCGGCCGGACGCTGGCCGTCGGTGCCGTCCTGCTGCTGATCATCACCGCGAACACGGTGTCCCATCAGATGACGCCGATGCTGACGGTGCTCGCGCTCGCCGCGTTCGCCTTCACCGGCACCACCCGCTACCGCACGCTGTGGCTGGCCGCGGGCCTGATCTTCGCCGCCTGGTTCAGTTACGGTGCGACCGACTTCTGGATGGGCCACCTCAACTCGCTGTTCAATGAGGTCGGCCAGATCGGCTACTCGGTCAACCGCGGTGTCGGACAGCGCCTCAACGGTGATCCCACCTACAAGAGCATGCAGTATCTGCGGATCGGTGCCTCCGGTGTCTTCGTCATCGTGGCATTCATCGGCTGGCTCACCTGCCGGGGCCGCCGCGCGTGGTTCGTCTCGGGTCTGCTGTGCGCGGCGCCGTTCGTGCTGGTTGCTCTGCAGAGCTACGGCGGTGAGATGATCATCCGCGTCTTCCTGCTGGCCTCCCCGACGCTGGCGCCGTTCGTGGCGATCGCTTTGGTCAGGTACTCACGTCGGCTCCGTCGGGTGCCCACCACCGTCATGACGGTGGTCGCGATCATCCTGGCCCTGGGAGTGGGTGTGCTCGAAACCACCAACCGCGGTCTCAACGCCGCGTTCGAGGCCTCGACCAAGGCGGAGGACGCCCTGACGCAGGGGCTGATCAACAAGGTGCCGCCCAATTCGTCGGTGATGGTGTTCAGCCACGCGCCGCACTCGGTGGGCCCCCGGCGCACGATGGACCCGAACCGCCCGGTCGTCGGCTACATCGACAGCTTCCCGTGCCTGGACAACCTGGCCCAATGTACCGAGAACCGTCAGCCCGACTACGTGCTGATCACCCATCAGGGCATCGCGATGATGGACCTGCAGATGGGTAAGCCGGTCGCCGACATGGAACGGGACATCGCCGAGATCCTGGAGCTCGACGACTACGAGCTGTTCATCGAGACCGATTCAGTGCGGATTCTGCACTTTGTGGACGCGCCGACGTTGGATCTGTCGGCAGAACTCGCCCGTTCCGAAGGAAAGGACAGCTGATGGCTGCCACCATGCTCATCCTGGCCGGTGTATTCATCGTGGCCGGAGCACTTCTGCAGGAGCGGGAGGTCAGTGATTGGGGCTCGATCGGCCGTGGGGCGATCGCCCACGTGATCGGCGCGTGCACGCTGGTGTTCTCGGTCTTCGCGGCCATTCTGACGTTCCAGCGGCTTGTCGAGATGGCGTGGTGAAGGTCAGCGTCCGGCGCCGGATACGCCCGACGATCGTCGCCGCCCTGGCTGCCGGCCTGATGCTGACATCGTGCGGAGATTCCGGCGGAAGCGATTCGGCCGCTGACAAGTTGGACTGTGAGCATCGCGCGACGATCAGCGGTGTCGCGCCGCCCCATGCGATCGACGAAACGTGGCAGTCGGTCTTCGTCGACGACTTCAACCGGTGCGAACTCGGCGAGAACTGGTCGGCCTACGACGGCCGTCCCGGCGGCGCCAAGTACGGCAAGTGGCATCCATCGATGGTCTCCATCGACAACGGTGCACTGCGCCTGCACAGCAGGCGCGACGGCGACGACTGGAAGATCGGCGGTGTGTCGAACTGGCCGGTGACCCAGAAGTACGGCCGCTGGGAGGTTCGGTACAAGGTCCAGCCCAATGCCGACATTTCCTACCATTTCCTGCTGTGGCCCCAGAACGAGAAATGGCCACCGGAGATCGACTTCGCTGAGGACGTGTCCTCGCAGCGCGACGGGATCGCCGCCTTCTTGCATTGGAAGGACGGAAGTACCAAGCGCAAGGCCAACGCGCACATCGCCGGCGACTTCACCGACTGGCGCACCGTGGGTGTCGAATGGGCGCCGGGAATTGTCCGCTATCTGCTCGACGGCAAGGTGTGGGCGATCTCCCGCTCACCTGAGCGCGCACCGACCACACCGATGTGGATGGGTCTGCAGATGGGTGCCGGCGCGTGCCAGCTGCGCGAGGAGTGGAACATGAAGCCGTGCACCGCGGTTGAGCCACGTCCGCTGGAGTCGTCGGTCGATATCGACTGGATCGCCGTGTACGACGTGATGACCTCGTACTCGTCACTGGCGAAGAGCGGCTACTTCGACAATGCCCCGGATGCGGTGGACCTCACCGATTCGTAGCCGGTGAGCTCCCCCGTCCGCGCGAGTTCACGCACCGCCCGGATCAGGGGGACGATCACCAGCACCACGATCAGCGCCTCCGCGCAGATCGTGGACCAGCCCACGGCGACCAGGCCGTGCCCTCCCAGCAACGTCGTCGCCAGAGCCAGATTCACGACGGCACCGGCGACCTGGGCAGCGAGTGCGGGGAGTAGGCGATTGCGGACCCGGCTGACCGCGACGAAGATCATCCCGACTGCCGCGAGCGGCAGTGCCAGCGAGCACACCCGCAGCAACGTGGTCCCGTTGTCCGCGTAGTCGTCTCCGGCGAGGCGGAGGAACAGCGGACCGACGGTCGCCAGCCCCACCGCCGATATCGTGGCCACCCCCATCATGATGGCGATGAACCGATAGGTGAGATGGCGCAAGTCGGTGTCGCCGGCACTGGCTTCGGCGACGTACGGCCCGATCAGCATCGTCAGGAGCACGATGACAGCGGTGATGAGTTGCCACACAATGGCGAAGTACGCGTTCTGTCCTGCCCCGACCTGGGCGATGACAATCATCGGCAGCAGCAGCGGGGTCAGTGAGTTGGCGACGTAGATCCCATAGTTGCCGACGATGAATCGCTGCTGGGCGCGCCACGGCGGCAGTGCCGGCGGGACCGGATGCGCCGTGGTGATGCGGCGCCGGATCTCGCGGATGACAATCACCCAGAGGATGATCGCGCCCACCAGCGCGGTCACCACCCACGTTGCGACGATCCCCTGCCGTCCCAGAAACGACGCGACCCCGACCGCCGCCACGAGTTTGACCACCGCGTGCACAACGTTCTTGACCGCCGACCATTCGGCACGTTGCAGACCGATGCAGATGTGGTCGATCAGAGCGAACAGCGACAACGATGCGACGGCTACCGGGAAGAACGCCACCTGCCACGCGTCCGCGAACATCTCGTCCACCGGACCGAAGGCCAGAAAGCCCGCAGCCAGCACCCCGCCGAACAGCACGCCCACGGCCAATCCGTTGGTGAGCAATCGTAGTGACAGCGGTCCGGCCACCGGCAGAAAGCGCTCAAAGTAGGCGCCGAGGCCGAGGTTTCCGAAAGCGGCCAGCATCGAAGCGGCGAAGATGATCGCCGCCGCCGCGCCGACCTCGGTGGCCGGATACATCCGGCCGACGACGATCCAGTAGACCAAACCCAAACCGGCCGTAGCAATCCCGGAGATTGCTACGGCCAGCGAGTTACGGGCGAGACCCGGCTGGGGTCTGCTCACCCGGCCAGTTCGCCGGCCGATGCCGACACTGCGCTGCCGGCGCGCACACCGTGGCGCTCGGAGGCGCGGTGCGCCTTCCAGTGCTGCCATTCTTGACGGATGGTGCGCAGCACGCGCATTCCGTCGCTGTAGGCGTTCAGGTTGCTGCGGCCGTGCAGGCGCGGACCCTCGAAGCTGCCCACTTCGGCGATCGTGATGCCGGCGGTGGCCAGTCGCACGTTGATCACGGTCTCGATCTCGAAGCCGTCGCCCCACTGGGCACGCGAGTACTGGGTGGGCGGCAGCTCCATGAGCTCGGCATGACGCGCCCAGAAGGCGTTGTAGCCGTAGCACAGATCCGAGAACTTGGTGTGGAAGGCGACATTGACGATGGTGTTGAGACCCTTGTTGCCGATGCGGCGCAGGGTGGTGATGTCGGTGCTGCCGCCGCCGTCGACGAATCGGCTACCCTTGGCGAAGTCCGCGCCGTCGGTCAGCGCTTTGACGAACAGCGGGATCTCGGCCGGATCGGTCGACCCGTCGGCATCGATCATGACGATGATGTCCCCGACGCATGCCTCGATGCCGCAGGCGAGCGCGTTGCCCTTGCCCGAGCGGGTCTGCACCACGAAGGTGGCCTCGGGCCATAGTGACTGGGCGACGGCGACGGTGTCATCGGAGGAGTTTCCGTCGACGAAGACGATCTGGTCGATGCCGCCCGGCATGCGGTGGGCGACGTAGGGGAGATTTTTCGCCTCGTTCATCGCGGGGATGATCACCGAGACCGTCGGCCGGTTGTGGTGTACGGATGAGTCCGTGCCCACCGGAAGCTCGGTCACGTTGTCGGTACGTCCGTCATGAGCGGGAGCGTCTTGCATGTGTGAGCCCTGTCGTTGCTGGTGTTCTGAGCGCCCGCTGTTCGGGCATCGATGATTCGCGCTGCCGGCGATCGGCGCAGCCGGGAGGATGCGCGGTTCATCCGGTTTCTAAGCGATCGTTAAGCTACCGCTATTAAACAAGGCTAGCCTAATCAAAACAAGGTGGCACTAAGTGAGGGACCTCACAAAACTCGGCCACGGCCGGCTCCCCCGCGTACCACCCGACGCACGCACGACTTGTCCGAGTTCGCTACGGTGAGCCGGTGAGCACGTCCATTCCGTCGCTGTCGTGGCTGCCTTCGCAGCCCCGGACGGCACCGCGTCGCTCGCCGGCACGGCGATGCCGGTGAGCCGCATGACCATCGGGCTCAGTGATCGTATCCACCTCGGCGAGCCCGTGAACGCACTGATCGGCCCCATCGAGCTGCCCGACCTCGGCACCGTGCGCGACAACATCGCCGCCTTCACCTCGTACGGTCCGCACACGCGCCTGGCGCTACGCCCCGACGACACCGGCACCCGCTGGGTCCACGACCCGCGACGGCTGCTGGATTCGGTCGAGGTCATCGACGAGCCGGCCGATCCGCTGAGCCTGCTGGTTCCCACCGGCCGCCCGAATGCCCCGATGCGGATCACGCTGGCCGGCCGGTACCTGCGCACCGAACACGACCATGGCGTGGGCGAGATCCGGTTCGGGCTGCTGGCCCATCAGGTCATCACGGGCGCCGTCGACCCGCGCGACCCCGCGATCCAGGCCCAGATCACCCGGCGCTGGGACGGCCTGGCCACCGCGGCCGTTCGCGTCTTCGGCTCCCGCCCCACCCGGGTGCGTGACGCATTCCGGTCGATCCGCACCACCGCGGCCACCCCCGCAGCCTTCACCCCCACGGCGTTCAGCCCTACCACCGATTTCCCGATCGACGCCGGGCAGCCTGCCGGTACCCGGCGACCCACGCCGAGCGGGCCGTACGCGGTGGAGGTCGCGGCGATGCCCACGGCCACCCTCGGCGAGCTGCGCGCCTGGCGCGATTCGGCGATCCCCGGCGTGAGCCTGTTCGCGTTGGTCGTCGCCGGCCTGACCCGCGCGCTCCTCGGTGCCGGGATCGCGGTCGACGACATGGGGACCCTGCCGGTCGACCTGCGCCGGTACCTGCCCGCCAACACCAATCCGCTGGCAAACTTCGTCTCCGGGGTCCAGCTGCCCCTGCGGGACGGCAGCGATCCCGCACGGCTGCACAACGATCTGGTCGCGGCCGTCGCCTCGGGCCGTCCGATTCTGTCGCTGGCCCGGGTGACCGCCCTGTCGCGGGCCGCGGAACTACTCGCCACCATCGGCCGGGACCCCCACGTACCGCCTCCGGACACGACGAGGGCACCGCTGGTGTTCACCGGCATCCAGGCGCACCAGCAGTTGCTGGACAGCTACCCGTGGATCGATCGGGGCGCTTCGATCTATGTCACCGGAGCCCACCCCGCGGCCCCGCACGGAATCACCCTGCAATCGGCCACCGTGCACGACCGGCTGCTCATCAGCGCGTCGTTCCAACCCGACGTGTACCGGCGCGGTCAACTGCGCGCAGCGCTCGACGCATTCGTCGCCGACCCGGTCGAGGTACTGCGTGAGTGCGGCTGACGCGCCCGTCGAGCCGTCGATTGCCAGACCCGACGGTGATTAGATTAGGCTAACCTCTGGCCCGAACGGCGCGAACCCGACAATCGGCCGCCGCCTCACCGTTGATTGGATTCGAGCAACCGCCCATGATTCCCGAAGTGACTCTCACCTCTCCCATGCCATCGGGTGGGACGCCGAGTTGGCCAGGTGCCGCCTGGATCGGCGTCGCCGACATCTCACAGCTCATCCAGCAGGGACATACCGGGCAGTTCATCGGGGTCACAACCGATGCCGAGGCGTACACGATCGCACGAATCCTGATCCGGGACGGGCTGATACCGCTGGAGTTCGCGCAAGTACCACTGGTCGACGGATGCGCACTCCTGCCGATTCCGGCCATCGGCGAGCGCCGTGACGCCGGCGCACTGCCGCCGATGTCGGTGGTGCTGTGCACGCGCGAGCGCCCGGACGACCTGCGCGGGGCGCTGGCCTCGCTCCTGCTCGTGGACTATCCGGAGTTCGAGATCATCGTGGTGGACAACGCGCCGATCACCGACGGCACCGAGCAGGTGGTGACCGCGATCGACGATCCGCGGGTGCGACGGGTGGTGGAACCGGTTGCCGGTCTGTCGATGGCCCGCAATGCCGGGATCCGTGCGGCCCGGCACGAGATCATCGCCTTCACCGATGATGACGTCGTCGCCGATCAGGGCTGGCTACGCGGCCTGGCAACCGGATTCGCCCAGGCCGACGACGTGGCCTGCGTCGCCGGTCTGGTGCCCAGCGGCGAACTTCGCACGATGCCCCAGGCGTACTTCGACTGGCGGGTGTCCTGGGCCGACAACATCGAACCGCGCATGTACCGACTATCCGACCCCCCGGACGACGTACCCCTGTTCCCGTTCCAGATCGGGCGATTCGGCACGGGCGCGAACTTCGCGATCCGGCGCAAGATCATCATCGATCTGGGCATGTTCGACGAACGCCTCGGCGCGGGCACCGCGACGTGCGGCGGTGAAGATCTCGATGTCTTCTTCCGGGTCGTCGCGGCCGGTCACTGTCTGGCCACGGAGCCGACCTCGATCATCTGGCATCGGCACCGCAGCGACGACGAGGCACTGCTCAAGCAGGCCCGCGGCTACGGCATGGGCCTGGGCGCCTGGCTCACCAAGGTCGCCCTCGACAGCGAACATCGACGGCTGGCACTGTCAGTGCTGCGCCACCGCGGGCGCGCGGTGGCCCGGGCCGGCAAGGCGTATTGCGCCATCGCGGCGCCGCCCCCGGCGTTCTTGCGGGATGTGCCGCGATCTGTCGGCCGGACCGAGGTGCTCTCGGTGGTACGTGGACCAGCAGCGCTCTGGCGCGAGCAACGCAGACAACGAGCGCGACAAACGCGTCCCCCGCGCTGATCGCCGACCTGCGTGCGATCACCAGGCTAACGCAGCCACCCCCTGCCGGGCCCGTCGATCTCAGCTACCGTTAAGCTGGCCCAGGATTCAGGTAAGCCTAAACAAAGCAAGGTGGTCCTCAGTGGGTAGCGATAGCTCGGCCCGAACTCAGGTCGCGATCGTCGGCGCCGGCCCTGCAGGCCTGACGCTGGGGCATCTGCTGCACCTCCAGGGCATCGATTCGATCATCGTCGAACGCAGCAGCCGCGACCACGTGGAGAAGCGGCTGCGCGCCGGCATCATCGAACAGCCCGGCGTCGACCTATTGGTGGCCGCCGGGCTGGGCGACCGACTCCTGCGCGAGGGCATGGTGCACGGCGGCTTCTACCTGCGCTACGACAACACCACCCACTACCTGGACTTTCATCCCTACACCGGGCAGCACGCGACCGTCTACGGTCAGCACGAGCTGGTCAAGGACCTGATCGCCGCACGCATCGATACCGGGCGGCCGCTGGTGTTCGAGGCCGAGGTCACCGACATCTCGCCGACCGGGCCCGCCGCCGGGGTCAGGTATCGGACGGCGACCGGCGAAGACACGATCGAGGCCGACTTCGTCGTCGGCGCGGACGGTTTCCACGGAGCCGGCCGAGCGGCGATTCCCGCGTCCGTGCGCAACGAATTGATCCGCGAGTACCCGGTGTCGTGGCTGGGCATCCTGGCCGAGTCGACCCCCGCCGCACCGGAGGGGATGTACTGTCCGCACCCGGACGGATTGTCGGTGCACAGCATGCGCGGGCCGCGGTTGTCGCGGCAGTATCTGCAGGTTCCCGCCGGTACCGAACTCGCCGAGTGGAGCGACGACCGGATCTGGGCGGAGCTGTCCCGCCGATGTGCCGCCTCCGATGCGGCACCGCTGGAAACCGGACCGATCATCGAGCGTTCCCTCGCCCCGTTGCGCAGCTACGTCGCGGGCACCATGCAGTACGAACGGCTGTTCCTCGCGGGCGATTCGGCCCACATCGTGCCGCCGACCGGCGCCAAGGGCCTGAACCTGGCGCTGTCGGATGTCTGCGTCCTCTCCCATGCACTGGGCGCGGCCGTCAATCACGCGAACACCGACCACCTGGCCGGCTATACCGCCACCGCACTGCCCAGAGTCATGGCAGCCCAGAGGTTTTCGGCACTGCTCACCACCACTCTGCACGCACTGCCCGGCGACGGCTTCACCGAGGCGCTACGCCGCGCGACACTCGATCGGTGGGTCGGTTCACCGGCGGCGCAGCATGAGCTCGGCGAGGTGTATCTGGGCCTGCCCTTCCCCACCGCCCCACTCTACCCGGTCGCGGCCGGATCGCCGGGCTAGTCGGCAGACCGAAATGTGTCGCAGATCATGACCAGCATTTTGGCCAGTTGGCTAGGCTAGCCTAATATTTTTCGAAAGCCCCATATCGGTCGCAGGAGAAAACATGGACACCCACTACGCACCTGCCAACGCCAACCTCTCAAGTGGCAAGGCGTTGCGGTTGGCGCGCATCAGCGACCCCGTGACCCGGCGCGCGCATATCGTGCCCATGGACCATTCGGTCACGGTCGGGCCGCTGGGCCCGGTCGATCACACCGAACAGATGGTGTCTCTGCTGGCCAGCACCGGCATCAATGCCGTCGTCCTGCATCGCGGCCGGATCAACCGGGTGCCCATCGACGCGTTCACCAGCATCGGCCTGATCGTCCACCTGTCGGCGGGCACCTCGATGAGCCTGGACACCGACGCCAAGGTTCTCGTGGCCGGAGTCGAGGCGGCCGTGCGCTCAGGCGCCGACGCGGTCAGCATCCACGTCAACATCGGCTCGCACACCGAACGTCAACAACTCGACGACTTCGCCACGGTCTCGCGTGAATGCGACGTCCTCGGCGTCCCCCTCCTGGCGATGATGTACGCGCGCGGTCCCCGGCAGACCGGCCCCACCTCCACCGGCACGATCGCCCACCTGGCGGCCATCGCCACCGACCTCGGCGCCGACATGATCAAACTCGACTACGCCGGCTCACCGACCGCGATGCAGAGCGTCGTCGCGTCCACCCCGGCCCCCATCTACGTCGCCGGCGGAACCACGGTCAGCGACGACGCCGCGATCGCCCTGGGTGCAGAGGTGATGTCCAGCGGTGTCGCCGGCCTGAGCTTCGGACGTAACGTCTTCGGCGCGACCAACCCGGTCCGCGTCGCCACCGCCCTCGCACATATCGTGCACAAGCGCATCGGGGACGGTGAGCGCGTCGCGGCGCTCGCCTGACACCCGTTTCACGGTGCCACTTCTAACCACAGCAGAAAGTCAGGTCCATCCGCATATGACCAGCCATGTCGTCGTCACCGACCAGATCGTGCCCGCCGCGCCGTCGGACACCGACCGCACCACCCAACACTTCGCCTGGGTCGACGTCCGCGCGCTCCAGGGCGCGGCGCGTGACGCCGTGGTGCAGGCCGCCATCAACTACGGTCTCGACGGCATCGTCGCCGACGATCCGGAGCTGCTCGCCGGCCTCCCCCCGACCATCCGCCGCATCCTCACCGGCGGCGCACAGTCGGCCGCGGCGGGCAAGTCGCGGCCGGACAAGAAGAAGGGCGACGCGGACAAGGCCGCGGACCCCGCCGCACCGTTCACCCCGGACCTGGTGCTCACCGAGGCCACCGACCTGCGGGCCGGAGACACGCCGGCCGCCGGCGTGCATGTCGTGGTGTCCGACGCCGCGACTCTCGGCCATGCCTGCGACCTGGTCCGGGTGACTCCGTGGACAGTGCTGACCTTCACCGATCCCACCAAGATCCCGCTGGAGATCGTCATCGCGGCGGCGGAGAACTCAGGCGGCAAGACAGTCACCGTCGTCAACGACATCGAGGACGCGGGCATCGTCAAACTCGTCCTCGAGCACGGGTCCGATGGTCTGCTGCTGGCACCGCGCCATGCCGACGACGTCGTGGCGCTGGTCAACGTGCTGACCCCGGAAACCGCCAAGATGGAGCTGTCGGAGCTGACCATCACGGACGTGGCGCACATCGGGATGGGTGAGCGCGCCTGCATCGACACCTGCTCGCTGCTCGAGCTCGACGAGGGCTGCCTCATCGGTTCGTTCGCCAGCGGAATGTTCCTGTCGTGCAGCGAAACCCATCCGCTGCCCTACATGCCGACGCGGCCGTTCCGCTGGAATGCCGGTGCCGTGCACTCGTACGTGATGACCCCGGACAACCGCACCCGCTACGTCAGCGAACTGCGCGCCGGTCAGCCTATCCTCGCCGTTCGCACCGACGGCTCGGTGCGCGAGGTCCGGATCGGCCGGGTCAAGATCGAACGCCGCCCGTTGATCTCCATCACCGCGACCTCCACCGGCGGCAAGACGATCAACGTCATCGCCCAGGACGACTGGCACGTGCGGCTGCTCGGCCCCGGCGGCTCGGTCAACAACGTCACCGAACTCAAGCCCGGCGACGTCCTGCTCGGCTACGTCCCCACCGAAGCCCGCCACGTCGGCCTTCCGATCACCGAATTCTGTGAGGAACGCTAACCCGTTCCATGACCTGCTGGTCCGGGTCGCCGCCGACCACCCCGATGTGGTCGCGCTGCGGACCCGGACCGGTACCGTCAGCTTCGAGAAGCTGCTCCGACTGGTCGAAGAAAGCGTCGAACTGCTCGGCGCAGGTGGAATCGGACAGCAGGTGCCGATCGCGGTCCGGCTGTCCGGATCCATCGATGGCGTGATCACGTTGCTGGCCGTGCTGTGCTCGCCACATCCGGTGCTGCCGATCGACTCGGCGTCGCCGGCCGACCGCACCGCGCGGCTCATCGAAACCGCCGGTGCCGTGGCATATCCGGGTGATGCGGTGTTGCCGTCGGCGACGACGCCGCGCGCGGTACCGGACACAGCGGTCCTGATGTTCACCTCCGGGTCCACCGGCAACCCCAAGGCGGTCCGTCAGGGCGTTGCCCAGTGGCTGCAGCAGATCCGTGAACTCGGCCCCGAACTGGGTATCGGCCCCGGTCGCCGCGTGGCGCTGGCCATGCCGGCCAGCTTCGGCGGCGGACTCGACATCGCGCTGACGGCCATCAGCAGCGGGGCCTCACTACACCTGTCCGACCCGCGGACCGACGGAGTCGGCGAACTGGTCGCCTCCCTGCGCGAGTGGCACCCCAACAGCCTGCACCTGACGCCCGTCCTGCTGCGCGCGTTGCTGGCCGAACCGGGCGCAGCCGACGCACTGGCCGGCGTCGAGGTGGTGGCCACCTGCGGCGAGGCGATCGGCGCCGCCGATGTCGCCCGACTTCGCGAGCATAACGGGCGCATCACTTTCGTGAACCGGTCCGGCTCGTCGGAGACCGGCAATCTCGCGTTCAACACATTCGGTCCCGACCGTCCGCTGCCCGGCGGAATGATCCCGGCCGGACGGATCGCCGCCGGCAAGACGATCGTCGTCGTGGACGACGAGGGACGGCCGGTACCCGACGGCACGATCGGCGCTCTCGTGGTGAGATCGGTGTATCTGGCGCAAGGCTATCTGGCGAACGGCATCGTGGACTTTCCCGCCCTGCCCGGAGGAGTACGCGAACACCACCTCGGTGATCGTGGCCACGTCGTCGGTGATCAACTGCATCTGGCGGGACGCTCCGACGACGCGGTGAAGATTCGCGGCTACCGGGTGGACGTCTCGGAGATCGTCGCGGCTCTCGAAGCGATCCCGGAGATCGCCGAGGCCGCAGTGATCGCCCGGTCCGGTGCCGACGGTGCCGAGCTCGCTGCCTACGTGGCGATCACCGCGGGTACGCGACCGCCGTCGATCGCCGAGATTCGCACCGCACTGGCGTCGACACTGCCCACCTGGCTGCAGCCCACCCATGTGGTCCTGCTGCACGCGCTCCCACGCACCGAACGCGGCAAGGTCGACCGCACCCGGCTCCCCGAGCCTGCGGGACGCCCCCCCTACGTCGCGCCACGGACGGCGACCGAATGCCTGTTGGCGCCCATCTGGGAGGACCTGCTGCATGTCGGCGATGTCGGGTGTGACGATGACTTCCTGTCCCTCGGCGGCGATTCCCTGACCGTGGTGGAGCTGATCGCCTGCATCAAGGCCACATTCGCCACCACACTCACCCCGTCCGACCTGGTCGCCGCATCGACACTGCGGACGGTCGCCGACGTCGTCGACAGTCATAGCGTCCCGTCCCCGGGTGGCGACGTCGTGCCGCTGACACACGTGGCCGCGGCCGACGACAGCCGTCCGCTGGTGTTCGCCTTCGCCGGCGCCGGTGAGTCGGCGTTGGCGTTCGGGCCGCTGGCACAGTGTCTGAGCGAATTCCGCATCATCGGATTGCAGGCACACGCGCTGGAAAATCGCGGGATCCCCGACTGGACGATCGGCGCCGCGGCACGCCGCTGCGTACGTCACATCCTGGATATCCGTCCCCACGGACCATACCGGTTCGTCGGCCATTCCCTCGGTGGCGTGATCGCGATCGAAGCATCGAGAATACTTGCCGCACAGGGTTATCACGTCGAGCACATTGTCTGCCTGGATACCATCTTCGAGGGACCGCTCAGGACCCGAGCACGCATACACCTGCCCGCCGCCGGGAATCCCTCTGGGGTGAATCCCTCTGGCGCAAATCCCTCTGGCGCAAATCCCTCTGGCGCAAATCCCTCTGCCGTGAACCCGACACCCGGCACCGGCCAAGGCCACGCGGAGAACTCGGTAGACCTCTGGCGGCAGCGCCTGGCGTTGCTGAGCGCCGGCTGGTGGCGCAGACCGGCCAAGGAGCAGTGGTCACTGTTTCACGAGCTCGGCCGTCGCTCAGCGCTCCTGCACCGGCTGCGCCCCTGGTACGGGCCGGTCACTGCGATCCTCGCCGAGGACAACCCGGACAACCCGCAATGCTGGTACGCCTTCGCGCCCTACTGTGTCGGCGTCCACTTCGTGTCCGGCGACCACACCGGCATGCTGCGCCCGCCGCATGTCACGCACACCGCGAAGTTGGTGGCCGATGCGCTGTCGGGACCGGCGGAACGCGCATGAGATTCGCCACGCACATCGTTGTCCACGAGCACCCACACCTGTGCGCCGCTCTGGTCACCTCACTGCATCACGAACAGATCGACATCTACGTCCACGTCGACCTGAAGACCGCACAGGCACCGTTCGAGGCAGCCGTCCGGGACGCGGGCGTCCCGGTCACCTTCGTCCCGGAATCCAGCAGAGTCGACGTGAGGTGGGGTGGAATGCGCCAGGTCCGAGCAACGCTGGCGCTACTTGACCTGGCCGACAGCAGCGGCGCCCGCTACCACCGGCACACCCTGTTGTCGGGGGTGGACGTGCTGCTGCGCCCGCTCCCGGAACTTCTCACCTACTGGACCGGTGATGCGGAACACCTCCGCATCGACAGGCGCCTGAATCGCGCCGAAAGTCAGGGCTACCGCAAACCTCGCCGCTATTGGTTCCCCGACCATCCCATCCTGGAGCGTGCGCGATTGTCCGGCCGTCTGCCCCGCCGCGTCCCGCCCGGGCCTCCGCTGGTGGAGGGATCGAACTGGTGGTCACTGACAGACGATGCCATCCGGACGGTACGCGGCTACCTCGACGCACATCCGGCGTTCCTGCGCGGCCATCGGTTCTCTCTGTGCCCCGACGAGTTCGTCTTCCATTCGATTCTTGCGGACTCGCCACTGGCTCCGAAGATCACCCACAATTACCTCGACCGAACCGCCACCGACCACACACTGCACGCGCTGCACTTCATCGACTGGTCCGAGCACACCGCCACCCGGCCCGCCGAGCTGACCGAACAGTCGCTGGCGAAGGCCCTGGCCAGTCCCGCGATGTTTGCGCGCAAGGTCGGCTCCGACTGGACCTGGCGGGCGGGGCAACCATGCTGAAAGGCAGGCTCGCGCTGAATGCGAGCGCGTTGATGATCTCCTCGGCGGCCACCGGACTTCTCGGGCTGGTGTACTGGATGATCGCCGAACGCATGATGCCGACATCGGAGGTGGGGCGGGCGTCGGCGATGATCGCCACCGCCACGGTGCTCTCGTCACTGGCATGCCTGTCGTTGGCCGGAGCCTACCAACGGTTTCTGCCGGTGGCCGGCAATCGGTCGCTGCGCCTGATCCTGCGCGGTTACGCGCTGATCTGCTGCACGTCGCTGATCCTCGGAACAGCTTTTGTCACTTTGGGTTTCGGCTCGTCAATCTTCACCTCGACCACCGACCGGGTGCTGTTCGTGCCGCTGGTCATGGTGCTGGCGATCTATGCGATCACCGACCCGATCCTCATCGGTCTGCGCCGCTCGCCCGCCGTCGCCGTCAAGAACGTCTCGCTGTCGCTGGTCAAGATCGTCCCGCTGTTCTTCCTCACCGGCACCGCCACCGCCGTCGCCGTCACCGGCTCGTGGATGGTATTGGCGGCTCTGGTCACGGTGGTGTTCATGGCGCATGTGGTGCGCGTGGCGCTGCAGCGACGCCAGGAGAGCAGCGACGAACTCCCGGGCAACCGCGAACTGATGTCGTTCCAAAGCGCGTTCTTCACGATGATGCTGATCAGTTCGGTGATCCCGTTCGCCTTGCCGCTGATCGTGGTGGAGACGGTGGGGACCACCCAGAATGCCTACTTCAATTTGGCGTGGACGATGACCTCAGCCGCAGGCCTGGTGCGCGCAAGCATGGGTTCGGCGTTTATCGTCGAGGCCGTTCAACCCGGCGCCAACACCGCGAACCTGGTCCGGCAGTTGCGTCGGATGCTCATCCCGCTCACATTGCTGGTGGCGATGGGACTGGCGATCGGTGGGCCGGCGGTGCTGTGGGTGGTCGGTGAAGACTACTTCCGTGAGGCCGCACCACTGATGCTGGTGCTGGCCGTCCAGTCGGTGGTCGAGACCGTGGTGGTGGTCTTCTACATGGTCAGCCAGATCGTACGGCGACTGCGTCTGATGGTGCTGATGCAGGTCACGATCATGGTGATCACCGTCGTCGGCTCCTATCTGCTGTTGCCGCGCGTCGGGCTGATCGGTGTCGGCATTGCCTCACTTCTCGCGGTCACCGTGGGTGTCGCGGTCGCGATCAGGCCACTGCTGCACGGCATCGGGGAGCTGCTCCGAAATGCCCAGAACGGCGGACCGGACACGAACGACCGGCTGGATGCGAACGGGGCGGATCCGAACGACAGTGGCGGCGGGACCGGTGCCGCCGGGGACGCCGCTCAGCCGCACGTCGCCGACGACCCCCAGATCACCGATCGCATTTCCGTCATCCGCACCGATCCGCGCCATGAGTTGCTCTCCGGAACGGACGTCTCCGACATCAGTACCGACGGGTTTTCCGCGCGGCGCTGACCACGCAGGTCGGTCGGCAATGAATCACGTACGCGGCGTCAGGACCGCAATCGGGTCCGGGCCGCGGCGGCGGCCTCGACCACCCGGCGCGCACCGAATCGGGCGGTGTCGGCGCACGGGCTGCGTAGCATCGCCCGCGCCGCGACCCACGCCGTCCCGGCCACCAGGGCGACCGGATTGGATCCGGAGGGCCACATCAGCCGGGCGAGTGCGTCGTCGGGGAAGGGCCGGGCACCGGTGCGTTCGGCATACGCGGCGGCGATGCTCAGGTGTGCCGCCTGCTGGACGTCGTTGTTCTGGTTGCTCACCGACGCCGCATGGATCCGGTAGCGGTAGCCGACCATAGGCACATTGCCGACCTCACCGTATTCGCAGATCCTGGTGAAGAATTCGTAGTCCTCGGCATGCGCGAACTCGGGATCGAACCGGATCCCGGTGCGCTCGATCACCTCGCGCCGAATCATCACCGACGCCCCGCAGTGACAACTGCCGTACAGCAATCGCCGGCGGCACGCCTTGTCCGAGCGCGGCGTCCGGACGCGACCGGACATCGCCTCGAACAGTTCGTAGTCGGTGCCGCACACGATGCCGTCGGGATGCTCGGCCATCCAGCTCAACTGGGCGAGCAGACGGCCGGGTGGGAGCAGGTCGTCGGCATCCATTCTGGCGATGAACGTGCCCCGTGCCTCGTCGAGCCCGCGGTTGAGCGCGGCCACCAGTCCGGCGTTGGCCTGCGACACCACCCGGATACGCAGATCACCGAGCGCGGTGAGCTCATCGATTGATTCATCGGTGCAGCCGTCGTCGATCACCAGGAGTTCAAGATCGTCCACACCCTGCGCGAACACCGACCGCGCGGCGTCGGCTATGTAGCCGGCGGCATTGTACACCGGCATGAGCACGGTGACCAGTGGTTGTGCCTGCTCCGGGGGCATCGATCTCCTCACCGAAAGCGAAGGACGGCGGAATACAGTGCGGGTGAGATCTTCATCAGCAGCGCGAAAACTACTTCACGGCGATGTCGACCAGCCCATAAAACGGGCAAATCAGACAGGGTGATACCGCGGCGCACCCGATCGATCGCCGTCCGGTACAGCACGGGATCGGCGGCGGAGTCGTGCCGGGCGCGCATCGCGACGTGGGCAATGGAGGTGAGCACCTCCCGATAGTGGAATCCCAGGTAGTCGAGTTCCCACTCGGCTCCGCGGTCCTGTCCGGCGACCAGCTCACGGACATCCGCGTCGGCGGTGAACAGATCGAACGTGGTATCCGAGAACCCGGTCGACAGCGATCCCGGCCGATACAGGTACCGGTACAGCGGCGTCTCCACCATCGCCACCCGTTTCACCGACAGTGCCACCCGGATTCCGGTGGCGATGTCCTCGTAGGCCTGGTCCTGCGCCCACGGGTCCGTTCCCAGGCTCAGCCGGTCGAACAGTTTGGTGCAGGCGTACGCCTTGGCCCGCCCGCGCAGCAGCTCATGTGCGTATTCGGGGCCGGTGACGACCGCCGATGACGGTCGCGCCTCGTCGATCTGCAGCACCCGATCATGTTCGTCGACGCGATAGGTGCGGGTCACCGACAGCTGCGCATCGGCCTCCAGCATCGCCGTGAGCAAGGTCTCGACGAACGTCGGCTCGGCGGTGTCGTCGCTGTCGAGAAACCACACCAGGTCGGTGGTCAGCGCCGCCAGGCCGGTGTTGCGGGCACGGCCCAGACCCCCGTTGCGGGGCTGTGTGATCACGTGGTGCCGGCGGCCGTGTTCGTTCAGGGTGTCGACCGCAATGTCAATGGACCGGTCGCCGCCGCGATCATCGACGAGCACGATCTCATCGACAGCCCTGGTCTGGGCCAGAACCGACTCGATACAGCCGCGCACGAAATCCTCGCACCGGTAGACCGGGATCACGACCCCGACGGTCACCATCAGATCTCCGCTCCCCCGCGCACACCACACACGCCCATTAGGCTACCCTAAGGATCTTCACGGTACATGACGAGTCCGGCGCCACTAGAATTCCGGGAGTGAACGAGCTACTGGTTATCGGCGCCGGCCCGGCCGGGCGCGCGATCGCTCATCGGGGCCGGGCGGCCGGACTGACCGTCACCCTGGTCGACCCCCACCCCGACCGGCCCTGGTATGCCACCTACGGCGCATGGTCGGACGAACTGCCCGCGTGGTTGCCCGGTGATTGTGTCGCGGCCGCCGCGCCGGCCGTCGTCTACACCCCCGCCCGCCGGGTCCTCGACCGTGAGTACGCGATCCTCAACACCCCCGCGCTGCAATCGGCGTTGAGTCTGGAGGGCGTGCGACTGGTCCGGGCCCGGGTGGAGCATGCGTACTCCACCTACGTCACCCTCACCGACGGCACAATTCTCTACGCCGGCGCAGTGATCGACGCCCGCGGCAGTGCCCCCGACACATCCGCCCCGCAGCAGACCGCCGTGGGCGTCATGGTCGCCCACGGCGGCACGGGTGTCGAGAACCGGCCGGCGGATGACCGGATGGTGGTGATGGATTGGCGTCCGGGAACCGGAACGTTCTGCTATTCGGTCGACCTCGGCCAGGGACGGCGGCTCGTCGAGGAAACCTGCCTGGCCGGCGCACCCGCCGTGGACATCCCGGAGCTGGCACGCCGGCTTCGTGACCGGATACCCGGAGTGGCCGTTCCCGACCTCGGTCGCGGTCGTGGCGGGATGTCGGCGGGCGCCGAGATCGTCCGATTCCCCCTCATCGGCGCGTCGACCCGCCCGTGGGACGAGGGCGGTGCCCCGCGCGTCGGGGCGGCCGGCGGCTTCATCCACCCGGCCACCGGATACGGCCTCGCCCAGTCATTGACGCTCGCCGACACCGTGATCGACGCGGTCCGGCGAGGTACGGATGTGACCGCGGCGCTGTGGCCGATCCGGGCCCGCTGTGTCCACCGGCTCCGGCTCATGGGCCTGGCGGCGCTGCTGGAACTCGGCCCCGACGATCTCGTGCTGTTCTTCGACCGGTTCTTCACCCTGCCGGACACCGCACAGCGCGCCTATCTGTCCGGCCGCGACGACCTGCTGGGCACCTGCGCCGCCATGTGGGGTGTGTTCGCGGCGGTTCCGCTGCCGATCAAACGCATCCTCGCCGCCCGGGCGCTCTCGCGCGTACCGGGCCCACGGACGGTCGGCGGCCGGGTGCTGCGCGGCGCACGCGCTGCTGTCAGTGGGAGATGAATCGCGCGGCGTCGGCCCTGCGGGCGAGCGGAATCACCAGCGGCGTGCCCGTTTCGGGGTCGTCGATGATCCGGCACGGCAGCCCGAACACCTCCCGCACCATCTCCGCGGACACGATCTCTGACGGGTTTCCCTGTGCCACAATATTTCCCGATCTCATCGCGATGATGTGATCGGCGTAGCGGAAGGCATGGTTCAAATCATGCAGGACCGCGACCAGCGTGCGGCCCGAATTGCGGTTGAGCTCCGAACACAATTCCAGCAGGTCCACCTGATAGGCGATGTCGAGGTAGGTGGTCGGCTCGTCGAGCAGCATCAGTTCGGTCTGCTGTGCCAGCAGCATCGCCATCCACACCCGCTGGCGCTGACCACCGGACAATTCGTCGACCAGCCGCGCCGACAACTCGCTCACACCGGTCGCCGCCATCGCCTCGACCACCGCCGTCTCGTCCTCGGCGGTCCACTGCCGGATCAGTTTCTGGTGCGGAAAGCGTCCCCTCGCCACGAGGTCGGCGACCCGAATGCCGTCGGGCGCGATGGACGACTGCGGTAGCAGGCCGAGTGTGCGGGCCACCTGTTTGGCGGGATAGCTCGCGATCGCCTTCCCGTCGAGCAACACCTCACCCGACGACGGGGACAGCAGGCGCGACAGGGCCCGCAACAGTGTCGACTTGCCGCAGGCGTTGGGGCCGACGATCACGGTGAACTTGCCGTCCGGGATGTCCACGGTCAACCCGTCGCTGATGATGCGCGTGTCGTAGCCGATCGTGATGTTCCGTGCCCGCAGGCGAGCAGAACCGCCGGGGGCACCACCGGTCATCGTGGCCTCGTTCATCTCACCGTTCCCGTCGTTTCCGCTCTTCGAGGTGTTCATCGTCATTGCCTGCGAGCCTCCATCGCCAGCAACCACACCAGATACAACCCACCGATCGACACGGTCACCACGCCCACCGGCAGGTTCTTGTCGCCGAACGCGAACTGGGCGATCCAGTCGCTCACCACCAGCAGCACCGCCCCCATCGCCGCCGATGCGGTGATCGTGACCCCCGCCGATCGGGTCAGGCGCTTGGCCAGCTGCGGCGCGGCCAGCGCGACGAACGAGATGGGCCCGGCCGCCGCGGTCGCGATCGCGGTCAGACTCACCCCCACCACGATCATCGCCAGGCGGGTGCGTTCGACCCTGATCCCGAGCGCCGCCGCCGAATCGTCGCCCATGTCGAGCATCGGCATCCGGTAGGCCACCCAGAACACCGGGATCACCATCACCACCGCCACTATCAGCACCGGCTGAGCGTGCGCCCATTCCTTGTTGTTGAGGGTGCCCGCACCCCACACCGCCGCCGACATCGCTTCCTGCAGATCGGCTTTGAGGATCAGCCAGGTGTTCACTGCCGACAGCACCGCGGAGATGGCGATGCCGACGATGATCAGTCGGAAACCCTGCACCCCGCGTTTGAAGGCGAGCAGGTACACCAGCAAGGCGGTGAGGATGCCGCCCACCAGTGCGCCGACCGCCGTGGGGTAATAGCTGGTCGACATGCCGTCGAGCAGCAGCAACACCACGAGCGCACCGGTATACGCACCGGTGTTGAACCCGATGATGTCCGGGCTGCCGAGCGGATTTCGGGTCAGCGACTGGAAGATCGCGCCGCTGATGCCCAGCAAGGCACCCAGGACCACGGCCAGGACCACGCGAGGTGCGCGCCATTGGTTGACGATGGTCCGGTCGAATTCGGTGGCGCCACCGAACACCGCCTGCACCACGGTGCCGAACGGCAGGTGCAGCTCGCCGGTGCCCAGCTCCGCCACCGCCGCGGCGAAGGCCGCCGCGATCAGGACCGCCACCACCAGAACGCCGCGGATGTCGATGCGCATCGACACCGCCCCGCGCACCACGGTCAGCGAACCCTCGCGCCGCGCGAGCCCCGGCAACCGCAGAATCAGCAACGGCCGGCCGAAGTCGATCCGCGAGCGCCGCGAGGCGGTGGCATCACGGCGCTTCTCGGGCACGCTCACAGCCCACTCGCCTTCTTGCGGCGGACCAGCACGATCAGCACCGGAGCACCCACCAGCGCGGTCATGATGCCCACCTGCATCTCATCGGGACGAATGATCACCCGGCCGAGTACATCGGCCAGCAGTACCAGGATCGGCGCGCCGATCATCGTGTACACGAAGATCCATCGCTGATCCGGGCCCACGATCCAGCGTGCGATGTGCGGAACCATCAGCCCGACGAACGCGATCGGACCGGCGGCCGCCGTCGCGGCACCGCACAACAGGGTCACCGCCACCACACCGGCGGCGCGGGTGAGCCCCACATTGGCGCCCAGACTGCGTGCAAGATCATCGCCCAGCGCCACCGCGTTCAGCGGTCTGGCCACCGACAGGGCCACGCCGAGCCCGACCGCCACGAACGGCAAGATCGCCCACACCACACTGCCGTCCCGACCGGTGATCGAACCCGCGTTCCAGGTCCGCATCGCATCGAATGCGACCGGGTCCAGGAGCACCAGCCCCTGCGTGATGCCGGTGAGCACCGCGGCGACCGCGACTCCGGCCAGCGTCAACCGGACGGGAGTCCCGCCACCACGCCCCCACGAACCCAGGAAGTACACGATCAGGGTCGCCAGGACGGCACCGACGAACGCGAACCAGATGTAGCCCCACAGGTCGGTGATGCCGAACACCCCGACCGCCAGCGCCACCAGGAAGGCCGCGCCCGCGTTCACGCCCAGAACACCGGGATCGGCCAGCGGATTGCGGGTCATCGCCTGGATCAGCGCGCCGGCCACCCCGAGCGCGATTCCCACGATCAGGCCCAACGCCGTCCGGGGCAACCGCATGTCGCGGATGATCAGGTGATCGTCGATCTCGCGGAAGGCGAACAGCGCATCCCAGACAGTGGTGATCGGAATCGACTTGGTGCCCACCGACAGGCTCAGCAGACAGACCCCCACCAGGATCAGCAGCCCGAGGAACCAGCCGAGCAGGCGCCGGCTGTTGGTACGCGCGAGACCGTGCGCCGACCGGGCGACGACCGCGTCGTCGGTCACCGACGAGGTGACCGGAGCCGCGGACCTGACGATGGAACTCACTGCAGTCGCGCTCCTTTTGCGGTCGAGCCGTTTGCCATCCGCGTGCCCTCCCCCGACACACGCTGTCACACCAACGACTTAGGTTAGGCTATCGCTTCCGCTTCCACCTGCCCCACCCCGACGCCCACGGTGAATACCACAGACACGGGGAAACAAGGACGCGGGGAAACAAGGACGCGGGAAACCGAAGGCACGCCACCGACCACACAGCCACCCAGCCAGGGCATCCACCGGACGGCGGGCGAATCGGACATTCGACCACCGCGGCCCGCTCCCCGACATATGCCCGAAACCTCTCGATTTCCGAGAGCCCACGCCACCCCGACGGGGCAATCGCACCACGTTAGGCTAACCTAACGAACAGTCAGGTTCTGTTCCGATAGTCGATGAGGTGAGCGATGAGAGTCTGCGTTGTGGGAGCCGGATCCAGTGGGCTGACCACGATCAAACAGTTGCTCGACGAAGGTCACGACGTCACCTGCTACGACAAAAACGCCGACATCGGCGGTCTCTGGCTTCGCGACGAGGGTGATGAGGAGAAGATGAAGGCCTACGACGACCTTTATCTGACCATCTCGATGAAACTGATGGCCTACTCCGACTTCCCGTTCGAGGGCAGGCGCGTCTTCTACCGGCGCAGCCAGTACTTCGACTATCTGCGCCGCTACGCCGACCGGTTCGGGCTGCGTGAACATATCCGCTTCGGAACCGCGGTGACCGACCTTCACCGACACGGAGACTCCTGGACCGTGTCAGTCGAGGAACACGGTGTGGTCCGCGCGGAGGAGTTCGACGCCGTCGCGATCTGTTCCGGACCTTTCAAGACGCCCAAGACCGACATACCCGGGCTGGACGGATTCACCGGCGACATCGTCCATTCCGCGCACTACCGCAACAACGAACGGTTCCGCGGGAAACGTGTTCTGGTCGTCGGACTCGGTGAATCGGCGGCCGACGTGGTTCGCGAGGTCGGCGACGTGGCCGAATCGTGCACGCTGGCCATCCGCTCGTACACCTGGTTGCTTCCGCGCGTCTACAACGGCCATCGCACCACCGACCACGGCCCCGTCCGGTCCCACCACCACGAGATGTTGCGCCGGTCGGCGGACTATCCGTTCCACCTCAACACGTTCTGGGGACGCAATCGCATCGTCAAGTTCGTCTTCCTGGCGATGTCGGTGGTGCTGGGATTCACCACGACGGCACTGGGCGTCTTTCGCTCCACGATCGGGCCGCACATCCCCATCCCCGAGGTCAACCCGTTCGGTCAGTCCGTCGAACCGCCGATGCTCGACCTCAACACCCCGCACACCGACGAGAACTGGCAGGCGGTGCGGGAGTGGAACCACAAGTCCCATCCCGACGGCAGCTGGGTGCAGCGCAGCATCTTCTGCAAGAACGTCACCTTCATCCCGCACATCGTCAGCGGCAAGGTCGTGGTCAACGATTCGGGAATCGGACACTCCGACGGCAACACCGTGACCTTCCAGGACTCCACCACCGGCGACTACGACATTGTCCTGCTGTGCACGGGTTTCAGCGCCCAGAACATCTCCATCGGCGACCTGCACGTCAAGGACGGCAACGTCCGGAACCTGTACAAGCACTTCCTGCATCCCGAGCACCAGGGAACCGCCGCGTTCATCGGCTTCATCCGGCCGCTGACCGGTGCCGTGCCCACCTGCGCGGAGATGCAGGCACGCTATTTCGCCCGTGTGCTGAGCGGGAAACTGGCGGTTCCGGCCGACATCGATGAGCGTATCGGTCGCGACAAGGAGTGGGAGGAGCACTGGACGGCACTGAGCCCCACCCACCCCGAGGCCATTCCGTCGCAGGTGCTCTACCTGGATTCGCTCGCCGCGGAGATCGGCTGCCTGCTGCCGTGGTGGCGGCTCGTCCTCAACCCGAAACTATTCATCCAGGTCTGGTTCGGCAGCTTCAATCAATCCTGCTACCGCATCGTCGGCCCCCACAACCGGGGTCGGGCCGCGTTGGACGATCTGTATTCCGAGGAGATCGAGAACAGGCGGGACTGGGCGTTCAACATGTCGCTGCTACAGCTGATGCCCACGCACGTACATCCCGAACGCCTCATCTGAGGCATCGGTGAACATATCCGGCCGGGGCACCTGCGACGGTGCCCCGGCCGGACATGTGTGGGGTATGTATGCCGAATCAGCGGGTCAGACGGTGAAACCGAGTGCCCGGAGCTGTTCACGGCCGTCATCGGTGATCTTGTCCGGGCCCCACGGCGGCAGCCACACCCAATTGATCTCCAGGTCGGTGCACAGCCCGCTCCCGACGAGCGCCGTCCGTGCCTGGTCCTCGATGACATCGGTCAGCGGGCACGCCGCCGAGGTCAACGTCATATCGATCTTGGCGACGGCGTCGTCGGTGACATTCAATCCGTACACCAGTCCCAGATCAACGACGTTGATGCCCAACTCGGGGTCGACCACATCGCGCATCGCCTCCTCGACATCGTCCAGACTCGGCAGCGCGGTGCTCACCTCACCGGGCCCGGCACCATCGGCCGTGTCGGTGGCCGTGTCCCCCGCGGTGATCGTCTCGTCGGTCATGATGCTGTCTCCTTTGCCTCGACACCCTGCGCCAGTGCGTCCTTGAATGCGAGCCAGCCCAGCAGTGCGCATTTGACGCGCGCCGGGTACTTGCTGACACCGGCGAACGCTATACCGTCGCCGATCACGTCCTCGTCACCGTCGTCCGTGCCGCGTGAGGTCATCATCGCCGAGAACGAGTTGACCGTGGCCAGCGCCTCGGCGATGTGCAGGCCCACCAACTGGTCGTACAGGACCGACGTCGAGGCCTGCGAGATCGAGCAGCCCTGCCCGTCGTAGGACACGTCGGCCACCTGCTGTCCGTCGGCGGACAGAGTGACGCGCAAGGTCACCTCGTCGCCGCACGTCGGGTTGACGTGATGGACCTCGGCGACAAACGGGTCGCGCAGGCCCCGCCCGTGCGGGTGCTTGTAGTGGTCCAGGATCACGTCCTGGTACATCTGTTCCATGCGCATCAGCGCGCCCCGAAGAAGTTCTGGGCCTTGACGATCGCCTCGGCCAGGGTGTCGACCTCGGCGAGCGTGTTGTAGGCGGCGAACGAGGCCCGTGCGGTGGCCGCGACCCCGAACCGCTTGTGCAGCGGCCAGGCGCAGTGGTGTCCGACCCGGATCGCCACGCCCTCGTCGTCGAGGATCTGACCCAGATCGTGTGCGTGGATACCGTCGACCACGAACGAGACCGCACCCCCGCGCCGCCGCGTGGTGCCCGGACCGACGATGCGTACGCCGTCGATCCCGCCGAGCAGTCCCAGTGCGCGTTCGGTGAGCGCCTGCTCGTGCGCGGCGAGCACGTCCATTCCGATGGCGTCGAGGTAGTCGACGGCAGCGCCGAGCCCCACCACCTGCGAGGTCATCGGCACGCCCGCCTCGAAACGCTGCGGCGGCGGTGCGTAGGTGGACACCTCCATCGACACCGTCTCGATCATCGATCCACCGGTGATGAACGGCGGCAACGCGGCCAGCAGCGCGGCCTTGCCGTAGAGCACGCCCACCCCGGACGGTCCGAACATCTTGTGCCCGGAGAACGCGGCGAAATCGACGTCGAGAGCGGCGAAATCGACGGCCATGTGCGGCACCGACTGGCACGCGTCGAGCACCACCAGCGCACCGACCGCGCGGGAGCGCCGGACGAGTTCGGCGACATCGGCCACCGCACCGGTCACATTCGACTGGTGCGTGAAGGCGACCACCTTGACGGTGTTGTCCAGTTCCAGCGAATCAAGGTCGATGCGCCCGTCGTCGGTGACCCCGAACCAGCGCAGTGTGGCGCCCGTACGGCGGCAGAGCTCCTGCCACGGAACAAGATTGGCGTGATGCTCAAGTTCGGTGATCACCACGGTATCGCCCGGACCGAGCGCCTTGCCGCCGAACACGGCCGCACCGCGGTCATCGCCCAGCGTGTAGGTCACCAGGTTCAGCGATTCGGTCGCGTTCTTGGTGAACACGATCTCCTCTGCACCCACCCCGACGAAGCGCGCGATCTTCTCGCGCGCACCCTCGTAGGCGTCGGTCGCCTCCTCGGCCAGCTGGTGCGCACCCCGGTGAACCGCCGCGTTGCATGTGGTCACAAAGGCACGTTCGGCGTCGAGCACCTGGAGCGGCCGCTGCGAGGTGGCCCCGGAGTCCAGGTACACCAACGGTCTTCCGTCCCGGACGGTCCTGGACAGGATCGGGAAATCGGCCCGGATGCGGTCGATGTCGAGGGCGGTGGTGCTCGCGGCGGCCACCGTCTCGGGCGATGTGGTCACGGCCTTTCTCCTCCTGGTGTGGGTCAGCCCGCCGTGTGTGAGGCGGCGGCCGAGGTGAACCGGACGTACCCGTTCTCTTCGAGCTCGTCGGCCAGTTCGGGACCGGCGGATTCGACGACGCGCCCATTGACGAACACGTGCACGTAGTCCGGCTTGATGTATCGCAGGATCCGGGTGTAGTGCGTGATCAGCAGCACGCCGCCGTTCTCGCGCTCCTTGTACCGGTTGACGCCCTCGCTGACGATGCGCAGCGCGTCGACGTCGAGGCCGGAGTCGGTTTCGTCGAGGATGGCGATCTTCGGCTTGAGCAGACCGAGCTGGAGGACCTCATGGCGCTTCTTCTCGCCACCGGAGAAGCCCTCATTGACACTGCGCTCGGAGAAGGACGGATCGATACCGAGTTCGGTCATCGCCTCCTTGGTCTCCTTCACCCAGTGACGCAGCTTGGGGGCCTCACCGCGCACCGCGGTCGCGGCGGTGCGCAGGAAGTTCGACATCGACACGCCCGGCACCTCGACGGGGTACTGCATCGCGAGGAACAGGCCGGCGCGGGCACGCTCGTCCACGCTCATCTCGAGCACGTCCTCGCCATCGAGGGTGATCGAGCCCTGCGTGACCTCGTACTTGGGGTGGCCGGCGATGGCGTACGACAGCGTCGACTTGCCTGATCCGTTGGGGCCCATGATGGCGTGGGTTTCGCCCGATGCGACGGTCAGGTCGACACCTTTGAGGATGTTGATCGGCTCGGCATCGGCGTCGGACTGCTTGACGTCGACGTGCAGATCCCGGATTTCCAGAGTGGTCACAGTTGATCCTTGAGAAATATGTGAAACGAGAATGCTTGGGCTGTAAGCGGTGTCGTCACAGGACGACGAGTTTGAGCTCTTCCTCGATCGCGTCGGCCAGGCGCTGCCGGACTTCCTTGACGCCGATCTTGAGAATGATCTCTCCGAAGAAGCCGAGAATCACCAGACGCCGTGCCTCGGCCTCGCTGATTCCGCGCGACTGCAGGTAGAACAACTGCTCGTCGTCGAATCTGCCGGTGGCGCTGGCGTGGCCGGCGCCGACGATCTCACCGGTCTCGATCTCCAGGTTGGGTACCGAATCGGCGCGGGCACCGTCGGTGAGGACGAGGTTGCGGTTGAGCTCGAAGGTGTCGGTCCCTTCGGCCTCCGGCCGGATCAGCACGTCGCCGATCCAGACGGTGTGTGCCTCACGCATCCGGTCCCCGGAGCCGTCGCTTTGCAGCGCACCCTTGTAGACCACGTTGGATCGGCAGTTGGGCTGGCTGTGATCAACGAGCAGACGCTGTTCGAGGTGCTGGCCGGCGTCGGCGAAGTACAGACCCCACAGCTCGGCGTCGCCGCCGGGTGCGTGATAGTGCACCACCGGCGAGAGCCGGACCAGGTTTCCGCCGAGGCTGACCGCGAAATGCCGGACGATCGCATCGCGGCCGACACCGATGTGGTGGGCGGCCACATGCACCGCGTCGTCCGCCCAGTCGTGCACGTTCACCACGGTGAGGTGGGCGTGGTCACCGACGATGAACTGGATGTTCTCGGCGTAGGTCCCGCTGCCCTGCTGATCGAGAACGACCACCGCGCGGGCGAAGGCATCCAGGCGGACCTGGATGTGTCCGAAGCCCACCTCGTCGACACCGGGGCCGGTGACCCGGACGATCACCGGTTCGGCGAGTTCGGTCTCCTTGGCGACAGTGATCACGGTGGCGGCGGTGAATGACGAGAAAGCCTGTGCGGCAACCCTGTCGAACGGCGCCCCACCCTCGGCCAGGCGCGGGTCGTCGCGACCGACCGTATCGACGGTGACGGCCTCGGTCACACCCTCGACGGTGATCGCCGGGTCGGCGGTACGCACGGCGGTACCGTCGTGCAGGCCGCGCAGCCGACGGAACGGGGTGAACCGCCACGCCTCTTCACGCTGGTTGGGGATCTCGAAGGCGTTCACGTCGAACGAGGTGAACTGTTGTCCCTTGTTGACCTGTGCGGCATTGGCCGGGGCGGGATTGGCCTGGGCGCCGACCGGAAGCGTTGGGTCTGCCATCAGCCGACGGCTCCTTCCATCTGCAGTTCGATGAGTCGATTGAGTTCGAGTGCGTATTCCATCGGCAGTTCCTTGGCGATCGGCTCGACGAAGCCGCGCACCACCATCGCCATCGCCTCGTCCTCGGTGAGGCCGCGGCTCATCAGATAGAACAGCTGGTCGTCGCTGACCTTGGACACGGTCGCCTCGTGTCCCATCGTCACGTCGTCCTCGCGGATGTCGACATACGGGTAGGTGTCGCTGCGCGAGATCGTGTCGACCAGCAGCGCATCGCATTTGACGGTCGAGCAGCTGCCGTGGGCACCGCTGTTGATCTTGATCAGGCCACGGTAGGAGGCCCGGCCACCGCCGCGCGCCACCGACTTGGAGACGATATTGCTCGAGGTGTGCGGAGCCAGGTGCACCATCTTGGAGCCGGTGTCCTGATGCTGTCCCTCACCGGCGAACGCCACCGAGAGCACCTCACCCTTGGCGTGCTCACCGGTCAGCCACACGGCCGGGTACTTCATCGTCACCTTGGATCCGATGTTGCCGTCGATCCACTCCATGGTGGCGCCGGCCTCGGCCTTGGCCCGCTTGGTGACCAGGTTGTAGACGTTGTTCGACCAGTTCTGGATCGTGGTGTACCGGCACCGGCCACCCTTTTTGACGATGATCTCCACGACCGCCGAGTGCAGCGAATCGGTCTTGTAGATCGGCGCGGTGCAACCCTCGACGTAGTGCACGTACGCGCCTTCGTCGACGATGATGAGCGTGCGCTCGAACTGGCCCATGTTCTCGGTGTTGATGCGGAAGTAGGCCTGCAGCGGGATGTCGACGTGCACGCCCGGCGGCACGTAGATGAACGAGCCACCCGACCACACCGCCGTGTTGAGTGCGGAGAACTTGTTGTCGCCGGCCGGGATCACCGATCCGAAGTACTCGCGGAACAGTTCCGGATGCTCACGCAGACCCGAGTCGGTGTCGAGGAAGATGACACCCTGCTGCTCGAGGTCCTCGCGGATCTGGTGGTAAACCACCTCCGACTCGTACTGTGCGGCCACACCGGCCACCAGTCGCTGCTTCTCGGCCTCGGGGATACCGAGCCGATCGTAGGTGTTCTTGATGTCGGCGGGCAGCTCGTCCCAGGTGGTGGCCTGCTTCTCGGTGGACCGGACGAAATACTTGATGTTGTCGAAATCGATCTCGTCGAGTCCGGCGCCCCAGTGCGGCATCGGCTTGCGGTCGAAGATCCGCAACGCCTTCAGCCGGGCCTCCAGCATCCAGGCGGGCTCGTCCTTCTTACCGGAGATGTCGGCGACGATCGCCTCGGACAGACCGCGCTGGGCGACGGCGCCGGCGGCGTCGGAATCGACCCAGCCGTAACCGTAGTTACCCAGCGAGGCGATGGTCTCTTCCTGCGTCATCCCCGTCGGTGCGGGATCGGTGACTGTCATGACGTTGCCTTTCGAGGTGACGGGTGGTGAACGGCGGCCGCGGGCTGTGCGGTCGGTCGCTCGGCAGAACATGTCGTGGTCGGAGCGGAATGATCGGGTGGGTCTGCGGTGGACCCGCGGACGCCGGGGGTCCCCGGCGCTCCGGGCCCGCTGAGCGGTACATGGGTGGTGCAGGCACAGTCACCGTTGGCGATGGTGGCCAACCGCTGCACATGCGTACCGAGTAGTTCGGAGAAGACCGCGGTCTCGGCCTCGCAGAGTTCGGGAAAGTCCTCCGCGACGTGTGCCACCGGGCAATGATGCTGGCAGATCTGGATCCCGTTGCCCACCTTCCGGGTGTTCGCCGAGAAACCCGCACCGGTGAGCGCGTCGGCGATCCCCTCGACGGTCCGGGCCACCGACCCGGAATCCGCGGCCGGTACCTCGGCGACGATGCGGGTGATGCGGTCGCGGGCGAAGTCCTCCACGGCCGTCTGTCCACCGACAGTGCGCAACGCCAGCAGAGCCGCACCCGCCAGATCGTCATAGGCGTGCCGGAGTTTGCCCCGACCGGTGGGGGTGAGCTGGAACCACTTGGCCGGGCGGCCACGACCCCGGCGGCCGTAACCGGCCGACGAGGTCTCCACATCGCCCGCCGCCGACAACGCGTCCAGATGCCGACGCACCCCGGCCGCGCTGATGCCCAGGCGCTCGGCGATCTCACCGGCGGTCAACGGTCCGTCCTCGACGAGCAGCGACACCACCGCAGCACGGGTCTGCCCGTCGTGCGCGGTATGTGCGGCCAGATCGGCAGAAACCTCTTCGGAGTGCCCTGACCTGGTAGTACGGCGTCGACGGGCGTCGTTCACCGGCAGTTCGGTTCTCTCGCCCACGGTTTTCACAACACAAGTGTGTCGTAATTGATTCCCATCTGCCAGCAAGGGTGGCCTTACCCGACCTGTGCCCGGACCCGCCGAAAGGCCAACTAGAGTCAGACTGTGCACGCGACGCCCACCCCGGAGCCGACGCCGTCCCGGTCGTCGGCCGGACGGCGCCTGGCGACACATCTGGGGCTGACCCGCGACCGCGAACAACCCGACGCCGACACGATCGGCGACTACGGCAAGGCGCTCGCGCGCCTGCACGACGACGAACGCGAGGTCGGACCGCTCAACGAGCGGGAGAACCTCCTGCTCAACCGCATCCGGATCTTCGGGGCGACCGGCTCGATCCTGCTGCTCATCGGCTCCCTCGGCACCGGGCAGATCCCGGTTCTGCAGAACCCGGTCGCCGGCACCCGCGTGCTGTCACTGCCGTCCCGGATGTGGAGTACATCACTGACGCTCACCGTCGCCGGGACCATCATCCTGGTCCTGGCCTGGTTGCTGATCGGGCGATTCGCCGTCGGCCGGCTCAGCGTGGAGGTGCTGGCCGGGCGCAGCCCCGCCCGCCGCATGACCCGCAAGCAGGCCGACCGCACGCTGCTGCTGTGGAGCCTCCCGCTGGTGGTCGCACCGCCCATCATCAGCAAGGACGTCTATTCCTACCTGGCCCAGAGCGCCATCGCGCACCGCGGTATGGACCCCTACGTGGTGAGCCCGCTCCGCGGTCTGGGCGTCGATCACGTGCTCACCAGGTCCGTGCCCAACCTGTGGCGCGACACCCCCGCGCCGTACGGTCCGCTGTTCCTGTGGATCGGCGAGGGCATCAGCGAGATCACCGGCAACAACATCACCGCCGCGATATTCCTGCACCGGCTCGTCGCGCTGGCCGGTATCGCCCTGATCGTGTGGGCCCTGCCCCGGCTGGCCCGCAGGTGCGGGGTGTCCAGTGTCGCCGCGATCTGGCTCGGCGCGATGAATCCGCTGGTGATCATCCATCTGGTGGGCGGCATCCACAACGAGGCGCTGATGCTCGGGCTGATGCTCGTCGGTCTCGAACTGGGGTTCCGGGCCGTCTACAGTGCCCGGCGGCTGCGCCCGCCGGGGTCGTGGCTGCCCAGTCACCACGGGTGGTTGCTGATCGCCGGCGCCGCGCTCATCGCGGCCTCGTCCATGGTGAAGATCACATCTCTGCTGGCGATGGGATTCCTCGGTCTGGCGCTGGCCCAGCGGTGGGGCGCCACTCTACCCGCCCTGCGGCACGCGCCCGTCGGGCAATGGTGGCGACGATCACGCCGGTCGGTGATCGCCCTGGGCCTGTCGGCCGGTTTCCACACCATTGTGCTGGCCGTCGTGATGGCCGTGATCGGCGCCATCACCGGGCTCGGCTTCGGCTGGATCCACACCGTCACCACCGGCGGCGTGGTGCGGTCCTGGATGTCGCTGCCCACCGCGGTGTCGGTACTCACCGGAAGCATCGGCCAATCCCTCGGTCTCGGTGACCACACCCAGACCATCCTCGACACCGCGCGGCCATTGGCGCAGGTTGTGGCGGGTGTGTTCATCCTGCGCTGGATGCTGGCCACACTCAGCGGCCGGATCCATCCGCTCGGCGCTCTCGGGGTATCGATGGCCACGTTCATCGCCTTTTTCCCGTTCGTACAGCCCTGGTATCTGCTGTGGGCGGTGCTCCCGCTGGCGGCCTGGGCCACCGGCCCGTGGTTCCGGTCGCTCACCATCCTGATCAGCGCGCTGATCGGCGTGGTGGTGTTGCCGACCGGCGCCAACACCGGCGCCGTGTTCATCGCATCCGGGGTGCTGTCCGGGGTCATCGTGGTCGGCGTGCTCACCGCCGTCTTCTTCGAGAACGACCACCTCTGGCGCCGGGGTCGCTTTTTGTCCCGGAGCCGCACCGGGGAATAGGCTGAGGGCCGTGCGTTCCACGACCGCCCGAACGGGCGCCACCACCGGCGATCGCCGGGCATCGGCACCGGCGGTCGCAGCCGGCGAGCACGCGCTGACCGTCACCGGACTGGTCAAGCGCTGCGGATCCACCACCGCCGTCGACGGGCTCGACCTCACCCTGGCGCGCGGATCGGTCCTGGCCCTTCTCGGCCCCAACGGCGCCGGCAAGACCACCACCGTGGAGATCTGCGAGGGCTTCCGCCGTCCCGACGAGGGCCGGATCCGGGTACTGGGTCTGGACCCGATCGCCGACAACGACGTCCTGCGCACCCGGATCGGCGTGATGCTGCAGGGTGGCGGCGCCTACACGGGCGCACGTGCCGAGGAGATGCTGCGGCTGTGCGCGTCGTACTACCTCGATCCGATCGACCCGCAGTGGCTGCTTGAGGTTCTCGGACTCCATGATGCCGCCCGCACCTCCGTCCGGCGCCTGTCGGGCGGACAGCAGCAGCGGCTGGCACTCGGCTGCGCCGTCGTCGGCCGGCCCGAACTGGTCTTCCTCGACGAGCCCACGGCCGGACTCGACGCCCACGCGCGAATCATGGTGTGGGAGCTGATCGACCGGCTCCGCGCCGACGGCGTGTCGATCCTGCTGACCACGCACATGATGGACGAGGCAGAAGAACTCGCCGACCACGTGGTGATCATCGACCGCGGACGCAAGGTGGCCGAGGGCACCCCCGCCGACCTGACCCGCAAGGGAGCCGAGAACGAACTGCGCTTCACCGCCCCCCGCGGACTCGATCTGAGCCTGCTCGAACTGGCCCTGCCCGAGCGGTACGTGAGTTCGGAACCGTCGCCGGGCAGTTATCTGGTGGTCGGCCCGATGACCCCGCAGGTGCTCGCCACGGTCACCGCCTGGTGTGCGCGCATCAACGTGCTGGCCACCGACCTGCGTGTGGAGAGCCGCAGCCTGGAGGACGTCTTCCTCGGACTGACCGGGAAGGGCCTGCGCGGATGACCACACCAGAGTCGATAAACACACCAGAGCAGACCAGCACGCCAGAGCGGACCAACGCACCAGGGACCGACTCGGCCAACCGATTCCCGGCCGGCGCGTTCGCCCCCGCACCACGGCCCGCACCCATCACCACCATCCTGACCGCCCAGGCTTGGCTCGAACTCAAGCTGCTGCTGCGCAACGGCGAGCAACTGCTACTGACCATGTTCATCCCGATCACCGTGCTGATCGGGCTGTGCCTGCTGCCCATCGACGCCGGACTCGGCGCCACCGTGGGCGAACGCGCCCACGTGATGGTCCCGGCCATCATGACGGTGGCGATCATGTCGACGGCCTTCACCGGCCAGGCCATCGCGGTGGGCTTCGACCGTCGCTACGGCGCGCTCAAACGGCTCGGTGCCACTCCGATCCCCCGATGGGGCATCATCGCGGGCAAGGCGATCGCCGTCGCCCTCGTCGTCGCCCTGCAGGCAGTGATCCTGGGCGGAATCGGACTGGCCCTGGGCTGGCGGCCGGATATCGCCGGACTGGCACTGGGCGCGGTGATCATCATGGTGGGCACCGTGACGTTCGCGGCGCTGGGTCTGCTGCTCGGCGGCACCCTCAAAGCCGAGGTCGTGCTGGCGCTGGCCAATCTGTTGTGGTTCGTGCTGATCGGCATCGGAAGCCTCACCATCGTCGACTCCGGCGTGCCCGAGACGGTGCGCCTGGCGGCCCGCTGCGTCCCGTCCGGTGCGCTCACCGAAGCCCTCAGCCGGGCGGCGTCCGGTGGTTTCGACGCCTTCGGAATCTGTGTATTGCTGATCTGGGCGGCCGTGGCCGCCGCACTCGCCGTAAGGTGGTTCAAGTTCGAATGAGTTCCGTCACAGCCCACAACTCACCCGACACCGACACCTCCGCAGCCTCGCTACCGGCCGGACCGCCCGGCGGCAAACCGTCGATCTTCGACCGGATCCCCGGCTTCGCCCGTCCCACCGACCGGTTCGTCACCGGCTGGGCGATCGCGCTGCTCGTGTCCAACATCGGAATCGTCGCCACCGGCGGTGCGGTGCGCCTGACCAAATCCGGTCTCGGCTGCCCGACCTGGCCACGCTGCACCGCCGAATCGGTGGTCCCGCACGCGGAACTGGGCATCCATGGCGTCATCGAGTTCGGCAACCGGATGCTCACCTGGGTCCTCACGGTGATCGCCATCGCCACCGTCGTCGCAGTCTGGCGCCACCGCCCGGTCGTCGGCTTCGACCGCAGGCTGTCGGTGCTGCTCGCCCTCGGCATCCCGTTCCAGGGTGTGATCGGCGGTATCACCGTGCTCACCGATCTCAACCCGTGGATCGTGGCCCTGCACTTCCTGCTGTCGATGGCGCTGGTCTCCGGTGCGACCTGGCTGGTCTACCGGCTGCGTCACCCGCACCCCTCGGGCGAGGCCACGGGCCCCGACACCAGCGGCTCCCCCGCCCTGATCGCCCGGCTGGGCCGCGACCTGTCCTGGCTCGTGTACGTGGTGACCTGGGCGGCGACCTACCTGGGCACCGTGGTCACGGGCTCGGGGCCGCACGCCGGCGACGAGGACGCACCCCGCAACGGGCTCGACCCGGCCAACGCCACCCAACTGCACGCCGACGCCGTGTTCATCCTCCTCGGCGTCGCCCTGGCGCTGGTGATCGGTGCGCGCGCAGCCCGTCTGGAGCAGTTCCGTGTCACCGCGGTGTTTTTCGGTCTGCTGCTGCTGCAGGGGTTGATCGGTGTGATCCAATACGTCACCGACCTGCCGATCGCACTGGTGATCGCACACATGACCGGCAGCGCACTGCTCATCGTCGGAGCCACCTGGCTCGTCATCTCGTTCACCCGCGCCGCCCGCGAACCGGCCCACTGACCGCAGAGCCCGGGCCACCGCCGTCGGAGAATGGCCGCATCCCCGACGAGGATGCGGCCATATCGCGTTACCGGAGCCGTCAGCCCAGGCCGGGGTCGCGGTACCGGGGGTTGACGATCGCGGTGTTGCGGGCCTTCGGGAATCGCTTCTGACCGGCCACCCAGCCGGCCATCTTGGCGTAGTGACCCTTCTGCGGGGTGACCGTGGAGATGAGCTCACGATCCCACTCCTCGGCCGCCTCCAGGCCGTCCACGGCGTCGACGACGGCCTGGGCCGCGGCGACGTCGTCCACCACCCGATCACCGAGAATGCCGCCGGACTCACCGACGAGGGTGATCCGGACCCCCGCCGCCCCGATCGGCTGCAGCACGGCCTTGGCCGAGCCGCCCTCACGGGCCACGAAACCACGCACGGCCGCGAGCAGGTTCTTGGGCACGGTCACCTTCGGCGTGGTCTGCTGTGGGGCTTCGCTGTCGGTGGCGGGCGCGTCAGTCATGCGGGTCAGCATACCGGCAGCCATCGGGGGGCCGTGTACAACAGTGGTATGCGTGCGATACAGGTCACGGCCCACGGCGGCCCCGACGTCCTCATCCCGGCCACCGTCGACGATCCGGTGCCCGCACCCGACGAGGTGCTGGTGCGCACGGGTGCGGCGGGGGTCAACTTCATCGACACCTACCTGCGCCGCGGTCTGTACCCGTCGACACCGCCGTACATCCCGGGATCGGAGATCGCCGGCACCGTGGTGGCCGTCGGTGCGGCGGTCACCGACCGCCGCGTCGGCGAGCGGGTGGCATCGGTGACGGCGCCGGGCGGCTACGCCGAACTGGTGTCCGTCCCGGCCGGACGCACCGTCGTCCTGCCTGGCGAGGTGCCCGACGACGTCGCGGGTTCGTCCATGTTGCGGGGTCTGACCGCGCACTATCTTCTCGACGGCAGTGCGCACCCGCGCGAAGGCGACTCGGTGCTCGTACACGCCGGTGCCGGCGGTGTCGGATTGATCCTCACCCAACTCGCCAAGTTGCGTGGGCTGCGGGTCATCACGACCGTCTCCTCCGATGAGAAGGAGACACTGTCGCGGGAGGCGGGGGCCGATCATGTCCTGCGCTACGATGCAGAACTGACCGCCCGGGTGCGTGAGCTCACCGACGGCCGAGGTGTGGCGGTGACCTACGACGGCGTCGGTGCCGACACCTTCGAGCAGTCCCTGACCTCGACTGCGGTCCGGGGCACCGTGGTGCTCTACGGCGCGGCGAGCGGTCCGGTACCGCCATTCGACCTGCAACGGCTCAACGGA
The DNA here is from genome assembly GCF_025273675.1 of Gordonia pseudamarae. NCBI lineage: Bacteria > Bacillati > Actinomycetota > Actinomycetes > Mycobacteriales > Gordoniaceae > Gordonia > Gordonia pseudamarae. The sequence goes on from NZ_CP045809.1 coordinate 2,611,491, forward strand.
CTGGGTTCGCTGTCGGTGACCAGGCCGACGTTGGCGCATTTCACCGCGCAGCCGGAGGAATTGTCCTGGCGGGCAGGCGAATTGTTCGGGGCGATCGCCGACGGCAAGGTCAGTGTGCGGGTGGGCCAACGGTACCCGCTCGCCGACGCCGCTCAGGCTCATCGGGACCTGGAAGCCCGGATCACCACCGGAAGCACCGTATTGATCCCTTGATTCGACGTGTGAATTAGAAGAAGTCGGCGATGGTCTTCATGTTGACGACGGCGTCGATCGCGAGACCGCAGAACAGGACCGCCAGGTACTCGTTGGACTGCAGGAACACCTTCAGCGGTGCGACCTCGGCCCCGGCGCGGGTTTCGCTGTACAGCTTGTGCACCCGGCTCAGGAACCAGCCGCCCCCGAGAACCGACACGGCCAGATAGATCCAGCTGGTCGCGGGGATCAGCACCAGCGAGGTGATAACGGTGGCCCACGTGTAGAACAACATCTGGCGGGTGACGCGCTCTTCGGTCGCGATGACCGGCAGCATCGGCACCCCGGCCGCCTTGTAGTCCTCCTTGTAGCGCATGGCGAGCGCCCAGGTGTGCGGCGGTGTCCAGAAGAAGATCACCAGGAACAGCACGATCGGTTCCCAGCTGAGCGAGCCGGTGACCGCGGCCCAGCCGACGAGCGTCGGCATACATCCGGCCGCACCGCCCCACACCACGTTCTGCCAGGTGCGGCGTTTGAGGATCATCGTATAGACACCGACGTAGAACGCGATGGTGGCCAGCACAAGCAAAGCGCTGAGCAGGTTGGCCGCGAGGGACAGCACCGCGAACGAGGCGAAACCCAACACGATGCCGAAGATGAGGGCGGCCCGCGTGGACACCGCGTGCCGGGCGATCGGCCTGCGCGCGGTGCGCTTCATCTTCTGGTCGATGTCGGCGTCGGCCACCATGTTCAGGGTGTTGGCGCTGCCGGCGCCGAGCCAGCCACCGATCAGGGTGAACACGATCAGCGGGAGTTCGACCTCGCCGCGATCGGCCTGCAGCATCACCGGGATCGTCGCCACCAGAAGCAGTTCGATCACGCGGGGCTTGGTGAGCGCGATATAGGCGAGCACGGTGTCGCGCACGCGCCTCGGCAACGATGGCCGGTCCGAACCCTGCGGTACCGAGGCATCTGTGGGGGCGGCGGAGGACGATCCGCTCACATGTTCCCCAATCCTCACTGGCACTCCTCGTCTGCCTGCGGACACCGATGTCCCGGGGCCGACTGCTCGGCCGACTACTACAGGGAATGGTAGACCGTGCGATCTCGAATCACGGAATCGCCTGGACCTCGCGATGCCCGACCGGTGCGTTCGGCGTGGTCACCGGGCACCGTGGACTAGAGGAATTGGTCACCTCACCCACGTGCCCCACGTCGTTAGGTCCACGTGGGCGAACCGTCACGCGGCCCGGCGTTTAGTCTGGACTTCAGCAACTGCCCGCAGTTCCTCGTACCAGTGCCGTCGCAGCCCACTCACCACAGGAGACACCGCATCGTGGCCAGCACCTCAAACAGTCCCGCCGTCATCACCGACGAGATCCGCGCGCTGACCGTCGCCGCTCATCCGGACGACTGGACCGACGTCGACACGCGGGCCGTCGACACCGCGCGCCTGCTGGCCGCCGACGCGGTGCAGAAGTGCGGCAGCGGCCACCCCGGCACCGCGATGAGCCTGGCACCTCTGGCGTACACGCTGTTCCAGCGCACCCTGAGGCACGATCCCGCCGACCCGGCATGGGTGGGCCGGGATCGTTTCGTCTTGTCCTGCGGACATTCGAGCCTGACCCTGTACGTCCAGCTGTACCTGGGCGGTTTCGGTCTCGAACTGGGCGACCTGCAAGCGCTGCGCACCTGGGATTCACTGACCCCCGGCCACCCCGAGTACCGGCACACCAAGGGCGTGGAGATCACCACCGGCCCGCTCGGCCAGGGTCTGGCGTCGGCGGTCGGCATGAGCATGGCCTCGCGGTACGAGCGCGGCCTCTTCGATCCGCAGGCAGCACCTGGCACCAGCCCGTTCGATCACTTCATCTATGTCATCGCCTCCGACGGCGACATCGAAGAGGGTGTGACCTCCGAGGCCAGTTCGCTCGCCGGAACCCAGCAACTGGGCAACCTGATCGTCTTCTACGACCAGAACCAGATCTCCATCGAGGACGACACCGATATCGCCCTGTCGGAGGATGTGGCCAGGCGGTACGAGGCCTACGGCTGGCATGTGCAAACCGTCGAAGGCGGTGAGAACGTCGCCGGTATCGAGGCCGCGATCGAGGCGGCCAAGGCCGTCACCGACAAGCCCTCGATCATCTGCCTGCGCACGGTCATCGCGTTCCCGGCCCCCACCAAGATGAATACCGGCGCCTCGCACGGTTCGGCACTGGGTGCCGACGAGATCGCCGCCACCAAGACCATCCTCGGTTTCGATCCGGAGAAGTCCTTCGAGGTGTCCGACGAGGTCATCGGTCACACCCGCGCGCTGCTCACCCGCGGCGCCGCCGCCAAGGCGGAGTGGACCACCGGGTTCGATGCGTGGGCCGCGGCCAACCCCGAGGCCAAGTCGCTGTTCGATCGGCTGCACGCCGGTGAGCTGCCCGAGGGCTGGACCGACGCGCTGCCCACCTGGACGCCCGGCGACAAGGCGGTGGCGACCCGATCGGCCTCGGGCAAGGTGCTCTCGGCACTCGGTCCGGTGCTGCCGGAACTGTGGGGTGGTTCGGCCGACCTGGCCGGCTCCAACAACACCACCATCGACGGCGCGAAGTCGTTCGGTCCGGCGTCGATCTCGACATCCACCTGGACCGCCGACCCGTACGGACGCACCCTGCACTTCGGTATCCGTGAGCATGCGATGGGCTCGATCCTGTCGGGCATCGTCCTGCACGGGCCGACCCGCGCCTACGGCGGCACCTTCCTGCAGTTCGCCGACTACATGCGTCCGGCCGTCCGGCTCGCGGCGCTGATGGAGATCGCCCCGGTCTACGTGTGGACGCACGATTCGATCGGCCTCGGTGAGGACGGACCCACCCACCAGCCGATCGAACATCTGGCCGCACTGCGTGCGATTCCGAATCTGGACGTGGTGCGTCCGGCCGATGCCAACGAGACCGCCTACGCGTGGGCCCACATCCTGACCCGCCACAACAACCCGGCCGGACTGGCCCTGACCCGGCAGAACGTCGCCGTTCTGGAGGGCACGTCCGCCGAGGGCGTCGCCGCCGGCGGCTATGTGCTCAGCGACGCCGACGGCGAGGCCGCGGTGGTGCTGATCGCGACCGGTTCAGAGGTGGAGCTGGCGGTGGCAGCCCAGCAGACGCTCAAGGACAAGGGCATCGCCGCCCGCGTCGTGTCGATGCCCAGCATCGAATGGTTCGACGAGCAGACCCAGGAGTACCGCGATTCGGTGCTCCCCCCGGCCACCCCGCGCGTGGTGGTCGAGGCCGGTATCGCGATGCCGTGGTTCCGGTTCGTACCCTCCGCCGATCAGATCGTCTCGCTCGAGCACTATGGCGCGTCGGCCGGGTACAAGGTGCTCTACGAGGAGTTCGGTATCACCGCCGGGGCCGTCGTCGCGGCCGCGGAACGCGCAATAGGCACAGCGGAACGCGCAGCCGCCAAGTAACCACTCGACACCAGGGAGAACCGTCGTGACCCAGAACGAGAAGCTCGCAGAACTGTCCGCCGCAGGGGTATCGGTGTGGCTCGATGACCTGTCCCGGGATCTGATCTCCTCCGGCGACCTGGCCACCCTCGTCGACACCAAGTCGGTGACCGGTGTCACCACCAACCCGTCGATCTTCCAGGCGGCGCTGTCGGCCGGCACCAGCTATGATGCCCAGGTGGGCGAGCTGGCCGCGCGCGGAGCCGACGTGGACGCCACCATCCGCACCGTCACCACCGACGACGTCCGCAATGCCTGTGACGTGCTCGCCCCGGTGTACGAGGCCACTGACGGGGTCGACGGCCGGGTGTCGATCGAGGTCGATCCGCGTCTGGCGCACGATACCGACGGCACCATCGCCCAGGCGATCGAACTGTGGAAGATCGTCGACCGGCCCAACCTGCTGATCAAGATCCCCGCGACCGTCGCCGGTCTGCCCGCGATCAGCAAGGTGATCGCCGAGGGCATCAGCGTCAACGTGACACTGATCTTCTCGGTGGAGCGCTACCTCGGGGTGATGAACGCCTACCTCGACGGTCTGGAGGCCGCCGCCACCGCCGGACACGATCTGTCGACGATCCATTCGGTGGCCTCGTTCTTCGTCTCCCGCGTCGACACCGAGGTGGACAAGCGGCTGGCCGCCATCGGCTCGTCCGAGGCGAAGGAGTTGCAGGGCAAGGCCGCGCTGGCCAATGCCCGCCTGGCCTACGCCGCCTACGAGGATGTGTTCGGCGGCGACCGCTTCGCCGCGCTGGTGGCCGAGGGCGGACGGTCGCAGCGTCCGCTGTGGGCGTCGACGGGTGTGAAGAACCCCGACTACCCCGACACCCTCTACGTCAGCGAGCTGGTCGCGCCCAACACCGTGAACACGATGCCGGGCAAGACGATGGACGCCTTCGCCGACCACGGCTGGGTCAACACCTCCTCGATCATCGGTCTGGGCGACGCCTCGCGGGAGGTTTTCGACAAGATCGCCGCACTCGGAATCGATTTCACCGATGTCTTCGAGGTGCTCGAAAGCGAAGGAGTGAGTAAGTTCGAAGACGCATGGAACGAACTGCTCATCGCGACCGCGGAGCAGCTGCGCGCAGCGAAAGGCTGAAACCTGGTGACATCCCGGAACGCACAGCACGACGGCACCGACTGGACCAATCCGCTGCGCGATCCCCGGGATAAGAGGTTGGCCCGGATCGCCGGTCCCTGCAGTCTGATCATCTTCGGGGTCACCGGCGACCTCGCCCGCAAGAAGCTCATGCCCGCCGTGTACGACCTGGCCAACCGGGGTCTGCTACCGCCCTCGTTCGCGCTGGTCGGGTTCGCCCGGCGCGACTGGGATCACGAGGAGTTCGCCAAGATCGTCCATGACGCGGTCCGCGACCACGCCCGAACCGGTTTCCGGGAAGAGGTGTGGGAGCGGCTCAGCGAGGGCTTCCGTTTCGTGCGGGGCTCGTTCGACGACGACGCCGCCTTCGACCGGCTCAGGGATACCCTGCTGCGTCTGGATACCGAACGCGGCACCGACGGCAATCACGCGTTCTACCTGTCGATCCCGCCGAAGGCCTTCCCCACCGTGCTCGAACAGCTGAACCGGGTGGGTCTGGCCTCCGGGGGCGACGAGCACTGGCGGCGGGTGGTGATCGAGAAGCCGTTCGGTCACGATCTGCAGTCCGCGAAAGAACTCAACGGCATCGTCAACCGGGTGTTTCCGGAGTCGTCGGTGTTCCGGATCGATCACTATCTCGGCAAGGAGACGGTCCAGAACATCCTGGCGCTGCGGTTTGCCAACCAGTTGTTCGATCCGCTGTGGAGTTCGCACTACATCGACCATGTGCAGATCACGATGGCCGAGGACATCGGCCTCGGTGGCCGGGCCGGCTATTACGACGGGATCGGTGCGGCCCGCGACGTCATCCAGAATCATCTGCTGCAGCTGATGGCGCTGGTGGCGATGGAGGAGCCGATCTCGTTCGAGCCCAAGCAGTTGCAGGCCGAGAAGATCAAGGTCCTGGCCGCCACCCGCAATATCGAACCGCTCGCGCAGAACTCGGCGCGCGGACAGTATGGTCCGGGCTGGCAGGGCAGCGAGAAAGTGCCGGGCCTGATCGACGAGGACGGTTTTGCCGCCGATTCGATCACCGAGACGTACGCGGCGATCGCGCTCGAGGTCGATTCACGGCGCTGGGCCGGTGTGCCGTTCTATCTGCGCACCGGAAAGCGCCTGGGCCGCAGGGTCACCGAGATCGCTTTGGTGTTCAAACGGGCGCCGCATCTGCCGTTCGACAAGACCATGACCGAGGAACTGAGCCAGAACGCGCTGGTCATCCGGGTGCAGCCGGATGAGGGCATCACGTTGCGGTTCGGCTCCAAGGTGCCCGCATCGAGCATGGAGGTGCGCGATGTGAATATGGACTTCAGCTACGGCACCGCCTTCACCGAGGCGTCCCCGGAGGCCTACGAGCGGCTGATCCTGGACGTGCTGCTCGGTGAGCCGTCGCTCTTCCCGGTCAACGAGGAAGTCGAATTGTCGTGGCAGATCCTCGATCCGGTCCTGGCCCAGTGGGCCTCGGACGGCAAGCCGGATACCTACGAGTCGGGCACCTGGGGCCCGGCCTCGGCCGAAGAGATGATGAACCGCACCGGCCGTAGCTGGCGCCGACCGTGAGGAGCTTGCGATGATCGTCGACCTTCCGGACACGTCCACCGGCGTCGTCGCCAAACGGATCGTGGAGGTCCGTGAATCCGGCGGCGCCATCAGCCTGGGCCGGGTGCTCACCCTGGTGGTGGTCGCCGAACGCGGCGAACCGACCGAGGGCGCCATCTCGGCGGCGATCGACGCGAGCCGCGAACATCCGAGCCGGGTCATCGTGGTCTCGCGTGGCGACGAGAACCACACCACCCGGCTGGACGCGCAGATCCGGGTCGGCGGCGACGCGGGCGCCTCCGAGGTGGTGGTGCTGACGTTGCACGGCGAACTGGCCGCCCACCCGGATTCGGTGGTGATTCCGTTCCTGCTGCCCGACACCCCGGTGGTCACCTGGTGGCCGGGTACCGCACCGGCCCTGCCGTCGGCCGATCCGATGGGCAGGCTCGGCACCCGCCGGATTCTCGACGCGACCAAGGATCCCGACCCCGAGACGGTGCTGGCGCGCCGCCTGTCCAGCTATGGCGCCGGTGACTCCGATATCGCGTGGACCCAGATCACGCCGTGGCGCGGGATTCTGGCCTCGGCCGTCGACAGGCCGCCGCACGAGGCGATCACCGCCGTCGATGTGTCCGGTCCGTCTCATTCACCGGCGATCGATCTGCTCGCCGGCTGGTTGCGGACCGCGCTGAAGGTTCCCACCCGGCGCAGTATCGGCAGTTTCGAGGTCCGGCTGCACCGCAAGAGCGGGCCGACGGTTCTGGCCATCGACGAGAACAGCAACGCGGTGCTGACGGCGCCGGGCAAACCGGACGGCCGGATCGCGCTGGTGCGGCGCAACCTGCCGATGTGTCTGGCCGAGGAGCTGCGTAGGCTCGATGCCGACAAGATCTACGAGATGGCACTTGCCGGTGTCGGCGAGGTGGAGACGGTGGAAAGGGTTTCGGCGTGATCGCAGCAGACAATCCGCATGTGGAGCCGGTGACCGAGACACTGGTCTTCGACGACAAAACCGAGCTCGTTTCCACTGCCGCGCAACGCTTTGTGGATGTGGTGACCGCGGCGCAGCGCGAACGCGGGGTGGCGCACGTCGTGCTCACCGGCGGCAGCAACGGTATCGCGATCCTGGCGGCGCTTGCCACCGGGGCGGGCGTTACGGCCGACGGACTCGACTGGACGAATATCGAAATCTATTGGGGCGATGACCGTTTCGTTCCCGACGGCGATCCCGATCGCAATGCGGGGCAGGCCCGGGATGCGTTGCTCGCCCATGTCCCTGTCGATCCGGCCAAGGTGCACCCGATGGCCCCGTCGGACGGCCCGTTCGGTGACGACATCGCCGCCGCCGCCGCCGACTATGCCCGCCTGCTGGCGTCGTTGTCCGCCGACGGGGTGGCTCCCGAGTTCGATCTGCATCTGCTCGGCATGGGCGGTGAAGGGCACATCAACTCCCTGTTCCCCCACGCCGAGGCCACTGCCGAGACATCGAAAACCGTCGTTGCCGTCACAGACTCCCCCAAGCCTCCGTCACGCCGTATCACCCTGACGCTGCCGGTGGTCAACCGCAGCCGCGCCGTGTGGTTCCTGGTCGCCGGCGCCGACAAGGCGGAGGCCGTGGCGGCGGCCCGCGATGGTGCCGATGCCGCCGACTGGCCGTGCGCCGGTGCCCACGGCACCGCCGAAACGGTCTGGTTCCTCGACACCGCGGCGGCCTCCCACCTCACCGCCTAGCAACCTCACCGCTTAGCCACCCCGCCATTTCCCATCAATTCGCGCACCCGCCATCCCCTGGCTTGCTAGCGTCCGACCATGATTCGATCCGCTGTCCGCCCGGTGATCGCAACGGTCACCGCGGTGGCCGCTGTGCTGCTGACTGTTGTCGCCCCGGCTTCGGCCGCTCCGAAACCGTATCCGGTGAGCTACGACGCCCTCGGATCGTTCATCGCCGGTTCCCTCGTGGCCGATGTCCCGCCGCCCGGGGCGAATATCCGAACGTGCCACAGCGCGACGCACCCGACGCCGGTAATTCTGGTGCACGGTTTTTCAGCGAACCAGAACGGTAGCTGGCGGGCGATCGCGCCGATCCTCGCCAATGACGGGTACTGCGTGTTCACGCTCAATATGGGGCAGACCTCGTTAAGTCGGCCGCTCGGCATAGGGCATATCGAGAGCCTGTCGACGTCGGCGACACAGTTGTCGACGTTCGCCGACCAGGTCCGAGTATGGACGGGCGCACAGAAGGTCGATCTGATCACCCATTCCGCGGGCGGTGCGGTCGCCAACATTCTGCTGCACGATCTGAACGGTGCGACAAAGGTGCGACACGTGATCAATGTCGGCGGGGTGCTGTCCGGGTTCCCGGAGGTCCACGGCATGGCGATGATCGATATTCCCGCGCTCAAGGCACCGCTGTTGGAAATCTGTCCCGGCTGTGGCGATCTCGACGACCGCGACCGGTACCAGTCGCTGAAAGCGCCGATACCACATGTTCGGTACACCAATATCGCCACGATGAACGATGAGTTGGTGACTCCGTACCGCAACGCCCATCTGCCTGCTGCGCCGAACGTCGCCAACATCACGGTGCAGAAGGTGTGCCCGGGCTCGATCGTCGGACATATCGGTCTGCTGTATGACCGTGGTGTCATCACGATGATCCGCAACAGCCTCGATCCCGACCGCAGACGCCCGGTCAGGTGCGAGCCGGGTTTCCCGCTGTAGATCCGTTGGCGAGCCGGTCTGGGACGCCGCCTACGCCGAATCACATCTCATCGCCGCCGCACCGAGACCCCGCGCTCACCGAGGAGTCCCGCGGCCCGATATCGCTGTGCGGCATCGGGAACATCGGCGACGCCGATGCGAGCAGACGTCAGGCGACACCTTTGAACGGATCATGCTCTGCGATCAGCTTTTCCACACGTGCCTCGTCCAGGCGTGAACGGATCGACGTCTGTTCCTGCCGGTCGCGCACCACCTTCGCGAGGGTGAACGTGCTCGACACCAGGAACAGCAGGGTGACGCCGAAGTAGCCACGCTGCCAGGAGTCGAGTGGGAGGTTCCACACACCGATCACCGATGCGCTCAGGCTGACCGCGAATGCGATGATCGCCTGAATCTGAAACGCCGACGTGGTCGCGGACTGCGGGATGTCTTTACTCTGTGCCATGCCTCGACGCTAGATCGTCCCGGATGAGCGAACATGCGTAGCGCTACTCACATCTCCACACATATCGGAATAAAATAATGTCTTGGCATTGCACCGGACGTACCCTATTCTCATATCTCACCGACACCGCGACCGAAGGGAGACGACCATGCGCGGCAGCATCTGTGACGCTGTGTGCGACGGCTTCTCGTATCCCGGTTCGCCCATGACAAGCGCCTGAGGACTCTGCCGGCTCCTTGCCCGTGGACAGGTGTCGCCACGGCCGATCAGCATCGTGCCGATATACCTGTGCCGGTCGGATCGCGGCTATTCCAGCGGACTGTAAATTCGTGGCTTTCGAGCATCGCAGGTTCGAGTCCTGCCCGGCACACTCTCCGTCACGTCATTTCAACCCAGCAGGCAACCCGGCCGGCCTGTCATCGCACCCCGCATACGGCCACCTGATCATTTCCGGAAGGACAATTCCGATGGATGCCTCACCCCAACGTCCCAATGTCGAATACGGCGATCCCGCGGTCGCCCTGCCGAACGAGATCCTGCGTTCGGTGGTGGGCAGCGGCGTGCACGGTATCGCGATCCCCGGTACCGACGACCACGACGAGATGGGTGTCTACGTCGAACCGCCCGAGTACATCCTCGGCATCATCGAGCATCGTCAGGACTACATCTGGCGGACGCAACCAGAGGGCGTACGCAGCGGCCACGGCGACACCGACCTGGTGCTGTATTCGCTGCGGAAGTACCTGCGGCTGGCCACCAAGGGCAATCCGACAGCGTTGCTGCCGTTGTTCGCACCGGAGAGGTCTCTGGTCGTGCGCACGCCACTGGGTGACGAACTGCGTGCACTGCGGACGGCGAGTAGTGCCCCATAGAGTGGTGTAACTCGGTGACCAGGACCGTGGCCGGCAGCGTGTGGCTGTCGGGCAGGGAAGCGGTCACCGTGTGATCCTTCGAGTCAACCTCTCACAGAATCCTCGAATGGAGTCATCACGATGACCGCACCCCACATTGTCGACCCGGCCGGCCTGTTGAGCCAAGCTCTGACCGACGCGTCACCGGATCTGATGCGCGAGCTGCTGCAGACAGTGATTAACGCCCTGCTGTCTGCGGATGCCGACGCCGTGTGCGGCGCCGAATGGGGCCGCCGGTCCGAAGAGCGCACCAACTACCGCAACGGCTACCGCCACCGACCCTCGATACCCGCGTAGGCACCATCGACGTCGCCGTGCCCAAGCTCCGGTCGGGCACCTACTTCCCGAGTGGTTGCTCGAACGCCGCAAACGCGCCGAGTCCGCGCTGATCACCGTGGTCGCTGACTGCTATCTCGCCGGGGTCTCGACCCGCCGGATGGACAAGCTGGTCAAGACCCTGGGCATCGATTCGTTGTCGAAGTCGCAGGTCTCCCGCATGGCCGAAGACCTCGACGAACAGGTTGCCGCGTTTCGTCACCGCCGACTGGACGAGGCCGGCCCGTTCACGTTCGTCACCGCGGATGCGTTGACGATCAAGGTCCGGGAGAACAAGCAGGTCGTCAAAGCCGTCGTGCTGCTGGCTACCGGAGTCAACGGTGACGGTCATCGTGAGGTGCTCGGCATGCAGGTCGCCACCAGTGAGACCACAGCCTCGTGGAACACCTTCTTCGCCGACCTCGTGGCCCGCGGCCTGGGCGGAGTTCGCCTGGTGACTTCCGATGCCCATGCCGGGCTCATCGAGGCGATCGCAGCGAACCTACCGGGAGCGGCCTGGCAACGCTGCCGCACCCATTACGCGGCGAATCTGATGGCGGTGTGTCCGAAGTCGATGTGGCCAGCAGTCAAGGCCATGCTGCACAGCGTCTATGACCAACCCACTGCTGGTGCGGTCAATGCCCAGTTCGACCGACTCATCGAATACACCGAAGACCGCCTACCCGACGTCGCCGAACACCTCGGCGACGCCCGTGAAGACCTGCTGGCATTCGCCGCGTTTCCTGATGACGTGTGGCGCCAGATCTGGTCCAACAACCCCACAGAACGACTCAACCGCGAGATCCGGCGCCGCACCGACGTCGTAGGCATCTTCCCGAACCGCGATGCCATCGTCCGGCTCATCGGAGCAGTGCTCGCCGAGCAGACCGACGAATGGGCCGAAGGCCGCCGCTACCTCGGCCTCGAAGTGCTCAGCCGCTGCCGGCTGACCGTCACCGACACCGACCACACACCGGAGGTGAACACCGACCCACTGATCCAACTACCCGCCTGACCACCTACGAAGGACCACAACCAGTTACACCACTACGCGGGACTTGACCGGACGGCGTTCCTGTCACGGGTCGCCGTCGAACGGTTCCTCGGCTACATGCACTCGCAGCACGAACGGATGCTCGGCCAGGCCGGACGCAAGGTGCCGAACCGGCCCGAACTGATCGAACGGTTCGGCTGGGACGTCAAGTACGGCTCGCACGCGCTGCGGCTGGCGTACCAGGGTCACGAACTGGCGAGCACGGGCCACCTCACGTTGCCGATGCCCGCCGACCAACGTGAACGGGTGCTCTCGGTCAAGCGTGGCGAGGTGCCGCGAGCTGAGGTGTCGGCCCAGATCACCGACCTGGAGTCGCGGGTGCGGGCGCTGCTCGATGAGGATCGCTCACCACTTCCCGGGCACGCCGACGCCGACCGCATCAGTACGTGGGCCGTCGACGCCCAGCGCAGGCACTGGGGCTGGGCATAGGTTTGTGGTTGTGGCGGGATCATCCCCCGCCACAACCATGATCGGCCACCGGTCACCGCGTGGGTACGGCGAGAATCAGCGGCACGGGAAGCTATCCGCTCGCCCTGGAATCCCACGCACGCCAGAGTTCGGCGTACCGCCCTTGTACCGCGACAAGTTCTGTGCGCGTTCCGGACTCGACGACCACTCCGTGATCGAGTACGACGATCCGGTCGCCGCCAGCGGCCTGGGTGAGTCGATGCGCGACGACCAGGGCAGTGTTGACGCCGGACGCAACCAGCCGGTCAGGGCTGAGACTCCCACCCCGCGGCGGGCTGCCCACTGACGGGCGCAACTGATACGCCAACTCCTCCCACGCTCTGGCTTGGCTTCCCTCGTGAGACCGGATCTCACTCAAACGAATCGACATACGCTGAGAGCTCTCAATCTGTGCATGGTGGGCGCCGCCGCATGGCTGCTCATGGCTTGGATGTCAGGGCTGAGGGGATGGCCGACTTCTCGGCGATCCAAGATCCGGCTTCTGGATGAACCCAGCGCGCGAGCTCGACTGCGATGCCGAGGTCGCGGGCAAGGTTTCGACGATGGATCGGCTCATGATGAGCAGCTCTGTTGCGCACAAGCATGAGATCGGCCATGTGACGTTCGACTTTGCGGCGCCGGTCACGTAGATCGACGTCGCCTCCAGGGAACGCGTTGTGCAGCGCCGGGACCCAGAGGCTTGCGTGGTAACGCTGGGCGGTGAGGTATCGCCAGAAGCCGAAGCTGAGCTCGGCGACCACCTTGCCATGTGCGAGCGCTGCCCGTCCGTAACTCGTGGCGCGGTTGCGGGCCTTGTCGATGTCAGCTCGCCCGCGCGAGTCGAGTGGGCAGACATCCAGCCACGACCGCATGCCACGGCCGCTCGCCCAAGCGACGAGTTGGGCGTCGAGAGCGTTGCAGATGACTACCTCAACCATGGCAGTGGTCTGCATGATGGCGGCGGACGCTGTCAGGTTCCATTCGTAGAGACCGAGCGCGCAACCGAGATCCTGATCGCAACTGGCGAGATAGGAGCGCAGGCGGTCGGCCGTCAGGAGATCACGGATGGTCTCGGGTCGCCATGCCCGGCCACTGTCCGCCGCGATGTTTGACATTCCCTAGATTCTCCCTAAAGTTGTCAACGAAGACCCCGGAACGATCCCTGGCCTTGGCCACATCGCCGGGGTTACGCCTTTCCCGGCCCCGCGAAACCCGGCGCTTAGGCTCAACAGGCCTTCGGGGGTAAGTGCTGGCGCGCACCCGCTGAGCCTAACCACCGGGTCCGACAAGAGCGCAGCACCACTCCGTATCACAAGTACCTGAGTTACATGCCAAGGGTCGCGACTGGTCGTGATCATCATGGCCTCGGCCGGTCGGACGTAGTGGTTGAGCAACGTGTCACGACCCCGGGGTCGTGTTTGCGCGGCGATCCTGTCGATCGGTGCCCCGTTGACGGCGACGGTGGCGGCATGTCCGTCAACAACGTCCTGACCCGCAACAGCTAACCCACCTACCGTGGGAAAAAGAAAGAACCACGGCCCCTGAGGACCGTGGTTCCAACAATCTAACTTTGGTAGCGGGGACAGGATTTGAACCTGCGACCTCTGGGTTATGAGCCCAGCGAGCTACCGAGCTGCTCCACCCCGCGTTGACGTGAAGAACCTTACGGGGGTGGGGTGGCAAAACACAAATCGGCTGCTAGAGGCGTGAATCCACCGGCTCGGACTCGAGGGCGAGGACCGCGAAGACGCACTCGTGGACCTGCCAGAGCGGGGCGCCGTCGACGTGCCGGGACAGCGCTTCGCGGCCGAGCTGGTATTCACGCATCGCCATCGACCGTTTGTGTTTGAGTTCCCGCTTGCGCAGGCGGCCGAGGTCATCGAGATAGGACTGGCCGTAGATGATCCGCAGGTACTCGCGGCCGCGCACCTTGACGCCAGGTGGAACGAGGTGGTTCTTGTCGTCACGGGTCAGGTTGGCGGACGGCTTGACCACCATGCCTTCCCCTCCCGCCGCGGTGAGGTCCGCCCACCAGCGGGCACCCGCGGCGCACGAGGACGCATCGCCGGTCGACACCGGCAGCCACTGCGTTGGCGTGAAGACGTCCGGTCCGGCGGCGGCGAGGGCTTCGGCGATGTCGAGGTGCCAGGTGTGCGGACGGTCTGCGAATGTCTGCGCGCCGTCGGCGTTTCCGGCGGCCAGAACCTCGAACGGTGCGATCCGCACATCGTCGATACTCGCACCGGCATCGACGTATTGCGCGTATGCGGCGGTGAACGCGGCCCGGTCCCGACGGTCGCGTTCACACCGGTCCGAGAGCGCACCGACGTCCAGGCCGCGGGCGGTGGCCCGGGCCAGCTCCGCCGCCAGCACATCGGCCTGCGACTGTCCCGCCGCCGCGACCTCGGCGAACTGTTCGCGGATCAGCTGCTCGCCCTTGATGTTCCACGGCAACAGCTCGGCGTCCAGGATCAGCCAGTCCGATCCCAACAGGTCCAGAACACCGTGCGCCGCGTCGAGTGCCCGGGAAATGATTCCCGCGGTGGTGGCGGCATCGAAGAACGGGCGGCCGGTGCGTGTGTACAGGGCGCCGCACGTGCCGTCGGTCACCCCGAACACCCGCCGGGCCGCATCGCCCCGGGTGAGGACCAGCACCGCCCGCGAACCCATGTGCTTGCGTTCGCAGATCACCTCGGCCACACCGAGATCGGCGTAGTACCTGAACGCGCCCGCCGGGTCCTCCAGCAGATTCTCGTCCAGCGCACCGACCGGGCTCATCGTCGGCGGCAGATAGCGCACCCAGCGCGGGTCGATCGCGAAGCGTGACACAATCTCCAGCGCCGACGCCGAGACCTCCTCCCGCACAGTCAGTGCCGGTCCGAACCTGGTGTGTACGATCCGCTTGCCGGCCACATCGTCAAGATGCAGTTCGGCACGCATCAGCAGGTCGATGTCGGTCTCTCCGTAGCCCATCGGCCGCCCGCCCGGCCAGTGCACCGCGGTGGCCGGCACGTCGACGACCGCCAGCTCCGGATACCGCAACGCCGTCAACCGTCCGCCGAACACACACCCGGTGTCGATGCACAGGGTGTTGTTGACCCACCCGACATCGGTGACCGGGGTGTGGCCGTACACCACGCGCGCCGGGCCGCGATAGTCACGGGCCCAGTTGCCGCGCACCGGGTAACCCCAGCGGTCCTTCTCCCCCGTCGTCTCCCCGTACATGGCGAGGCTGCGCACCCGCCCGGACGACCGATTGTGGTAGCGCTGCGCCAAACCGGCGTGCGCCACGACGAGTTTCCCGTCATCGAAGACATAGTGGGAGACCAGCGAATCGAGGAAGGCGATCACCTCGTCGACGAACTCCGGTGACTGCGCCCGCAACTGGGCGACGGACTCGGCAAGCCCGTGCGTCAGCGCGGGTGAGTCGGGCGAGACGGAATCGGTACCGCGCGCGCGGCCGGGTCTTCGCGCACCACCGCTCCGCTGCAGCACCTTGATCAGCTTCTCCTCGTGGTTGCCACGCACACACCACGCATTGCCCGCCGCAACCAGATCCATCACCCGCCGCAACACTCCCGGCGTATCCGGGCCGCGGTCGACGAGGTCGCCGACGAAGATCAGCTTCCTTCCGTCCGGGTGGGCGTTGCCGACCCAGCCGAGCCGGTCGAGCAGGGTGTCGAGTTCGGCACGACAGCCGTGGATGTCGCCGATCAGATCGAACGGGCCACGCACATCGCCTACGTCACTGAACAGCGCGGTGCGGGTGATCCGGGTGGCGTCGATCGTCTCGACACCATCGAGTACGTGTACGAACCGAAACCCTTCCTTGCGCAGGTTCCGTGCGTGCTGTTTGAGCAGTTTGTGCTGCCGCACAACAACACCGGCATCGATACCGGCACGATCCTGCGAGCGATGCCTCAGCTCCGCGAGCGGCACGTCGAGCACGACGGCCACGGCGAACACATCGTGTTCCTTCGCCAGATCCAGCAGGCCGCGCCGGTCCTCGGGACGCAGCGAAGTGGCGTCGACCACCGTCAGCAGCCCACGGCGAAGGCGCCGCCCGGCGACGTCGTAGAGGGCGTCGAACGCATCGACGGTCGCCGCCTGGTCGGTCGGGTCGTCGGACACCATCGCCCGGAAGGTATCGGACGAGAGCACCTCGGTGCCCCGGAAATGTGCACGGGCGAAGGTCGATTTGCCCGACCCGGTCACGCCGACCAACACCACCAGGCACAGTTGCGGCATCTCGATGGTCGTCATGGCTTGTCTTCCTTGTCGATTCGGGTGAACACGGCGGTCTGTGTCGGCGGCCCCACCTTTGGGTCGTCGTCGCCGACACCCCCTAACTCCACCGCGTATCGGTACCGTTCGGCGACACCGGCGGCCCAGCCGGCGAACTCGTCACGGGTGAACTCGAAACGGTGGTCGCGATGGCGCAATTCGCCGTCGGCGAGCCCGAACACGATGTTGTGTTCGCGGTTCGGAGTGGTGACGACGACGGTGCGCGGCGCCATCGCGTCGAACACCGAATACTCGGCCACCGCCAGACGGTCGGTGTCGATGTGCTCGATCACCTCCATCAACACGACAGCGTCGAAACCGCGACAGCGTGGATCGGTATACATCAATGACGATTGCCACACGGCCACCTCACGCAGACGGGCCAGCCGCGCCGATGCTCTGTTCAGCTCCGTCACCGACACATCGACACCGGCGAGACGGCCGGCAAAACCGTCGGACACCAAACCCGCCAACAGCTTTCCCTCACCACAACCGACGTCGAGAACCGAGCGCGCACCCGACCGGAGAACCAGCTCCGTGACCGCGTTCCGGCGTTGCCGGGCCAGTGGCTCACGGTAGGGCCGCGACCGGTCGTCGTCGGCTGCCGCCGCACCGGGATCCGCGGCGTCGCCGAAACGCAACGCGGCCCGCTCGGTCAGCGGACGGATTCGTTTGAGGTATCCGCGGACGATCTCACCACGGCGGGGATGATCACCGAGCCAGCCGTCGCCGAGCCGGTCGAGCTTGTCCACCTCGTCGTCGTCGACGAAATAGTGTTTGTCGTCGGCCAGTACCGGCAGCAGCACCGCCAGCTGCCGCAACGCATCACGCAGCGTCGACCGCCCGCGCAAGGTGATGGTGCCGTGCGCCGAATCACCCCATGGCACCGGACTCAGCGGCTGCCGCGCGACACCGACATCCCAGCCGATCGGGCCGAACAGATCCGCGGGCGAGGACGCACTGCGCAACGGCACCGCCGCGATAGTGATCGTCACCTCCCACACATGGCTCACCAGATCGGGCCTGGTGACGGCCCGCCCGGCGATCGTGTCGCCGAACACCTTCCCCAATGCCACCACGAACCGCGACGACGCCTCGTCGGCGAGCGCGTTCACATACGGGCTGACGCCGCTCGACTTGTCCGGCCGCACACCGGCACCGTCGACATGCAGCACCACCCGGCACCGCTGCGCCGTCGCCTCCGAATAGAACACGGTCGCCGTACCCTGCGTTGTCGCAAACGTCTGCACCCGGTCCGGATGCTTGTGCAGCAGGAATCCCAGATCGGTGGCGGGCCGTGCATCGTCTCCGGTGACTTCGATAGTGGCAATCACTTCGCAACTGTACGACGCTGTGCAACTGATTTGCCTGCGACTACAGCGCAGCTGTCAGCCGACCGCGGCATCGGTGTGCGAGCCACGTCGTCGTTGACCGGACCGACGATCGTGGGGTCGGCCCGGCCTCCGGGAGCGGCCGCTACCCGCTGTTGCGCAGCGCGGTGGCCAGACCGTTCATGGTGAGCTGGATGCCACGGCGGATACGGGGAGAATCCTCGCCGGCACGGAACTGGCGCAACAATTCGATCTGCAGGAGGTTGAGCGGCTCCAGGTACGGGAAACGATTGTAGACCGACCGTTTCAGGGCCGCGTTGTCGGCGAGCAGATCGTCGGTACCGGTGATCCTGAAGTACATGTCGATGGTGCGTTCGTGCTCATCGACGATCATCCCGAACACCTTCTCGCGCAACTGCTCATCGGGCACCAGCTGGGCGTACCGGTGCGCCAGTCCCATATCGGATTTGGCCATCACCTGCGCCATGTTCGACATCACCGAGGTGAAGAACGGCCACTCCTCGTAGTAGCGGCGCAGCGTGGCGAGCTTGGTGTCGTCACCGTCGATCCACCGCTCGAACGCCGACCCGGTGCCGTACCAGCCGGGCAGCATCACCCGCGACTGCGACCAGCTCAGCACCCACGGGATGGCCCGCAGGTCCGAGATCGCCGTCGTCTGCTTGCGGGCCGACGGGCGTGATCCGATATTCAGTGCGCCGATCTCCGACAGCGGTGTGGAGGTGGTGAAGTACTCCACAAAACCCGGCGTGTCGTGCACCAGCGTGGAGTACGCCGACCGGGCCAGCGCGGCGATCTCGTCCATGTCGCGATATGCGGACTCCGAATCATCGCCCAGCCCTTCGATATCCAGCAACGACGACTCGATGGTGGCGGCCAGCAGCGTTTCCAGGTTGCGGGCCGCCTTGACCGGCTCGGAGTACTTGGCGGCGATCACCTCACCCTGCTCGGTGATCCGCAACGAACCCTGTACCGCGCCCGGCGGCTGCGCCAGGATCGCGTCATAGCTCGGTCCGCCGCCGCGACCGACGGTGCCGCCGCGGCCATGGAACAGCCGCAGCCGGATACCGGCCTTCTTCGCCGCCTCGACCAGATCGAGCTCACCCCGGTACAGCGCCCAGTTGGCGGCCATGTAGCCGCCGTCCTTGTTGGAGTCGGAGTAGCCGAGCATGATCTCCTGAATCCCCTGCTGCGACTCCACCAGCTTGCGGTAGAACGGAACCTCCAGCGCCGCCAGGATCGTCGTCGCGCCCTGCTGCAGATCCTCGATCGTCTCGAACAGCGGCACCACCCGTACCGTCGAGCGCGGTGCCCCGTTGTTCGGGTCGAACAGTCCCGCCTCCTTGAGCAGGATCATCGCCTCCAACATGTCGCTGACCGAGGTACACATGCTGATGATGTAGTTGGGCACCGCTTCGGGGCCGTACAGTTCAACGGCTTTCGCCGCGGCGCGCACGATGGCCAGTTCCTTGGCGGCCAATTCACTCAGCTCTGCGTCCGGACCGATCAGCGGCCGGCGCGAGGTGAGTTCGGCGGACAGCAGCGCTACCCGCTGATCCTCGTCGAGCGAGGCATAGGTGGGGTGCACTCCCGCCCAGGCGATCAGCTCAGCCACGACCTCCTCGTGCACGTCCGAGTTCTGCCGCATGTCGAGGCCGTACAGGTTGAATCCGAAACTCCGCACACCTTCCCGCAGAGTGCGCAGACGGTCGTCGGCGATGATCTCGTCGTTGTTGGCACGCAACGCGGCATCCACGACATCGAGGTCGGCGAGCAACTCGTCGGCCGTCTCGTACGGCTGCGATCCGCCCACCAGATACAGATCCGAGGTACGCATCACGTCCTCGCCGAACATCGCGGTCGCCTTGGCGGCCAACCGGGAACGAATGTGGCGCAACGATACCCGGAACGGCTCGTCCACTGCCGGATCATCCGGCTCCGACCCGGTCAGCGCGTACAGCGGCTCGTAGGGCACCGTGAGCCTGGTCGACAGGCTCAGTTCCTGCCCCAGCACCTCCAACTGCTCGAGATAGTGCCCGATCGCGGTGCGAGCGGCCATCGTGGTGGAGAACGCGACGACCTCGTCGGTGACGTACGGATTGCCATCGCGGTCACCACCGATCCACGATCCCATCCGGATCATCGGATCGTCGGCGATACCCGCATCCGGATACGCCTCACGCAGCGCCTCGCGCACCTGGGTGTTGATCTTGGGCACCACCTCGAAGAAGGCCGCATCGTAATAGCGCAGACCGGTGCGGATCTCGTCCTCGATGCGGGGCCGCTCCAACCGGATCAGCGCCGTCTGCCACAGGGTCAGGATCTGCCGGCGAATACCCTCGACAACCGCCTTGCCCTCATCCGGTGTCAGATCCTGACGCAGATGGTCCCGCAACAGATCGGTGATGCGATGCTGAGCCTCGAACACCGACCGGCGGCGGGTCTCGGTGGGGTGGGCCGTGATCACCGGCACCACCAGCGCATCTGCCAGAGCCCGGGACACCGCCGCGTCATCGAGACCCGCGGCGGCGAGTTTGGCATAGGTGGCCGCCAGGCTGCTGGCCTGCGGCGGATCGCCCGCCCGGACATGGATGCGGCGACGGCGCTCGCGGTGAATGTCCTCGGCCAGATTGGACAGCAACGCGAAATGGCTGAACGCGCGGATGATCGGCATCGCCACGGCGATGTCGATGTCGGTGTAACGATCGGCGAGATTGTCGCGGTCGAGCTCGCCGCGGCGGATGCGGAAGGCGTCCTTGCGGGAACCTTCGACGAGATCGAAGATGTCGTCGCCGGAATGGGTGCGAACGACGTCACCCAGAATCGTGCCCAGGAGCCGGATGTCGTTGCGGAGCGGCTCGGTGAGCGCACGCCCCGCGTCGTCGACGTGGATGTGGTCGACGATCGAAATCGATGGCCGCCAGGTCGCTGCACCCCGTGAGGGACTCGAATCGCTCATGGCGACCAGTATTGCGCCAAATGGGATTCACGGCAGTGCGACCGGCGCAACTGACGGCGTCGATGGTCGACCGGGGGTCAGCGGTTCCGGGGCATGAGGGGATGACGGTGTCGGCGTACGTGGTTTCGAGGCTCGTCGCCGGCGCTCCTCGCACCTCAACCGGCGACGCGGGTGGCTGCCCGCACCTCAACCGGCAACGGGGTGGGTGTCAGGAGAGCTTGATGTCGATGCCGATACCGATGATGAAGATGAACCAGATCAGGCCGACGAAGATGGTGAGGCGGTCGAGGTTGCGCTCGACGACGCTGGACCCGGACAGGCTGGACTGCACGCCACCACCGAACAGCGACGACAGACCGCCGCCCTTGCCACGGTGCAACAGCACCAGCACGATCATCAGGATGCTGGTGATGATCAGTCCGATGTCGAGTGCGAGCTTCACGGGTGGTGGTGTCCTGTCGGTCTCGGGTGCATAAACATGTGGCGGACCGGTCCCATGAAGAACCGATCCGCCACAGTCTACGCTAACGCCGTGTTACGGCAGCGGGCCCCCGGCGGCGATTGCCGACAGCGTCGCGAACTCGTCGGGCTTGAGCGAGGCCCCACCGACGAGTGCGCCGTCGACATCTGTCCGGCCGACGATGTCGCCGACGTTCTTGGCGTTGACCGATCCGCCGTACAGGACGCGCACCGACGCCGCGGTGTCCGCGTCGGCGATCTCGGCGAGCGCACCGCGTACGGCCGCACACACCTCCTGCGCGTCATCGGCGCTGGCGACCCGGCCGGTGCCGATGGCCCACACCGGCTCGTAGGCGATCACGGTCTTACCGATCTCCTCGGCCGTCAGACCGGCGAGTGAGCCCTTGAGCTGGGCGATGTTGTAGTCGACGTGACCGCCGGCCTCACGGATCTCCAGGCCCTCACCGATGCACACGATGGGGGTCAGACCGTGCCGCAGCGCCGCCTTGGTCTTGGCCAGCACCACCTCATCGGTCTCGGCGTGCAGTGTGCGGCGTTCGGAGTGCCCGACCACCACATAGGTGCAGCCCAGCTTGGCCAGGAAGGCACCACTGATCTCACCTGTGTAGGCGCCCGAATCGTGTTCGGACAGATCCTGCGCGCCGTAGGTCAGCAGCAGCTTGTCGCCGTCGATGACGGTCTGCACGCTGCGGATGTCGGTGAACGGCGGGATCACCGTCACATCGACCTTGTCGAAGTACTTCGCCGGCAACGCGAATGCCAGCTTCTGCACCAGCGCGATGGCCTCAAGGTGGTTGAGGTTCATCTTCCAGTTGCCCGCGATGAGCGGCTTGCGTGTACTCACGTATCAGCTCTCCAAAACCTTGAGGCCCGGCAGTTCCTTACCCTCCAAATATTCCAGCGACGCACCGCCGCCGGTGGAGATATGCGAGAAATCCGAGTCGGGCAGGCCCAGCGTGCGTACCGCTGCCGCCGAGTCACCGCCGCCGACGACGGTGAACGCACCACCGGCGGTGGTCGCGGCGATCGCCTCGGCCACACCACGGGTACCGGCGGCGAACTTCTCGAACTCGAACACACCCGACGGACCGTTCCAGAAGATCGTCTTGGCACCCGAGAGCACCGCGGTGAACCGCTTGACCGATTCGGGTCCGATGTCGAGCCCCATCCAGCCGTCTGGAATCTCCTCGGCGGCGACCGTCTGCGACTGCGCGTCGGCGGCGAACGAGTCCGCAACCACCACGTCGACGGGTAGGTGGATGACGTCACCGAAGCGTTCGAGCAGATCCTTGCACACGCCGATCTGATCCTCCTGAAGCAGCGAGGTTCCCACCGAAAGGCCTTGCGCGGCAAGGAAAGTGAACGCCATACCGCCGCCGATGACCAGCGTGTCGACCTTGGGGGCCAGCGATTCGATGACACCGAGCTTGTCGGACACCTTCGATCCGCCGAGCACCACCGCGTACGGGCGCTCCACCTCGTCGGTCAGCTTGGCCAGCACCTCGACCTCGGCGGCCACCAGGTTGCCCGCGTAATGCGGCAGCAGCTTGGCGACGTCGTAGACCGAGGCCTGCTTGCGATGCACCACGCCGAAACCATCGGAGACGAACGCTCCGTCGTCGCCGACGAGTTCAACCAGGGCCTTGGCCAGCGACTCGCGCTCGGCCTCGTCCTTGGAGGTCTCACGCGGGTCGAAACGGATGTTCTCCAGCAGCAGCACGTCGCCGTCGGTGAGACCCTCGGCGCGGGCCAGTGCGTCCGAACCGACCACATCACCGGCGAGCTGCACGTTGCGGCCGAGTTCCTCGGACAGTCGTGCGGCCACCGGGGCCAGGGAGAACTTCGGATCGGGCTCACCCTTGGGCCGGCCGAGGTGCGCGGTGATGATCACCTTGGCACCGGCGTCGATCAGCGCGTTGAGGGTGGGCAGTGACGCCAGGATGCGGCCCGGGTCGGTGATCGTCGACCCGTCGAGCGGGACGTTGAAATCCGACCGGACGAGCACGCCGCGACCCGAAACACCTTCTTCAAGAAGGTCTTTCAGAGTGGCTACGGGCATCAGAGCGACTTTCCGACCAGACCGATGAGGTCGACGAGGCGGTTGGAGTAGCCCCACTCGTTGTCGTACCAGGACACGGCCTTGACCTGGTTGCCGATGACCTTGGTCAGGCCGGCGTCGAACAGCGAGCTGTGCGGGTCGGTGACGATGTCGCTGGAGACGATCGGGGCGTCGTAGTACTTGAGGATGCCCTTGAGCGGTCCCTCGGCGGCGGCCTTCACCGCTGCGTTGACCTCATCGACAGTGGTGTCGCGGCCGACCTCGACGGTGAGGTCGGTGACCGAGCCGGTGGGGATCGGCACGCGCAGCGCGTAGCCGTCGAGCTTGCCCTTGAGCTCGGGCAGCACCAGGCCGATGGCCTTGGCGGCACCGGTGGAGGTGGGCACGATGTTGATGGCCGCGGCGCGTGCGCGACGCAGGTCCTTGTGCGGGCCGTCCTGCAGGTTCTGGTCCTGGGTGTAGGCGTGGACCGTGGTCATCAGGCCCTTGACGATGCCGAACTCGTCGTTGAGCACTTTGGCGAACGGGCCGAGGCAGTTGGTGGTACACGAGGCGTTGGAGATGATGTTCTGGCTGCCGTCGTACTTGTCGTCGTTGACGCCCATGACGATGGTGATGTCCTCGTCGGAGGCGGGCGCGGAGATGATGACCTTCTTGGCGCCGGCGTCCAGGTGGCCCTGCGCCTTGGCACGGGCGGTGAAGATACCGGTGGATTCGACGACGACGTCGACGCCCAGATCGCCCCACGGCAGGGCCGCCGGACCTTCCTTGACCTCCAGTGCCTTGATCTTCACATCACCGACGACGATGGTGTCCTCGCCGTCGAGGGTGACATCCTGCGGCAACCGGCCCAGGATGGAGTCGAACTTCAGGAGATGCGCGAGGCTCGCATTGTCGGTCAGGTCGTTGACCGCGATGATCTCGATATCAGTGGTCCCCAGCGCTTTCTGTGCCTCGACAGCGCGGAAGAAGTTACGGCCGATCCGGCCGAATCCGTTAACGCCTACCCGAACAGTCACTGTTGTGCTCCTTAGCG
This sequence comes from Gordonia pseudamarae, assembly GCF_025273675.1. Taxonomy (NCBI): domain Bacteria; kingdom Bacillati; phylum Actinomycetota; class Actinomycetes; order Mycobacteriales; family Gordoniaceae; genus Gordonia; species Gordonia pseudamarae. Next base: position 2,635,883 of record NZ_CP045809.1, read on the forward strand.
GTATTCATCGACGGGCCGTGCGGCCCGGGGGTATGCCCTCGGCGGCGGTGCGTGGATGCCACCGAGTGACGTTGCCGCATCTCAGCCTAGTAGGAGTCGGCCATCGGAGCAGCAGGTGGCACCGAAAACTCACGCCTCGTCGAGCAGGTCGGCGGTGACCGCCGCCTCGGTGTCCGGAATACCTTCCGCCCGAGCCTTTTTGTCGGCCATCGACAGCAGGCGGCGAATCCGGCCCGCGACGGCGTCCTTGGTCATCGGTGGGTCGGCGAGCTGGCCGAGCTCCTCGAGCGAGGCCTGGCGATGGGTGACACGCAGTTGTCCGGCCGCCAGCAGGTGGTCGGGGATCTCGTCGCCGAGGATCTCCATGGCGCGTTCGACGCGGGCCGCGGCGGCCACCGCCGCACGGGCCGAACGCCGCAGGTTGGCGTCGTCGAAGTTGGCCAGGCGGTTGGCGGTGGCGCGCACCTCGCGGCGCATCCGCCGCTCCTCCCACACCAGCCGGGTGTCGTGGGCACCCATCCGGGTGAGCAGCGCGCCGATGGCCTCACCGTCGCGGATCACCACCCGATCGGCCCCGCGCACCTCGCGTGCCTTGGCGGCGACGCCGAGCCTGCGCGCGGCGCCGACGAGGGCGAGCGCGGCCTCGGGGCCGGGGCAGCTGACCTCCAGCGCCGACGAACGGCCCGGTTCGGTGAGCGACCCGTGCGCCAGGAAGGCACCGCGCCAGGCGGCCTCGGCGTCGGCGATGCTGCCGCCGACCACCTGTGCGGGCAAGCCGCGAACGGGTCGTCCGCGCATGTCGAGCAGGCCGGTCTGCCGGGCCAGACCCTCACCGTCCTTGGTGACCCGGACGATAAATCGCGAGCTCTTACGGATACCGCCGCTGCGCAGCACGTGCACCTCGGAGTTGTATCCGTACAGGTCGTGAATCTCGCCGCGCAGCCTGCGCGCGACGTTGCCCACGTCGAGTTCGGCCTCGACCACGACACGACCGGCGACGATGTGCAGTCCACCGGCGAACCGCAGCAGCGCGGACACCTCCGCCTTCCGCGAGCTCACCGTTGCCACCGACAGACGACTCAGCTCGTCCTTGACCGCCGCTGTCATCGCCACCAGTATCTGGCCTCCTGTCATAGACCCATACCCCCTGTTTGCCGTGCTGCGTCCGCGGGAGACGCCCCCGCATCGTCGCGGGCCGCACCGGCGGTGATCTGCATCACCGGCAAGGCAGCCCGCGGAGGGCCATTATCCCAGAACCGTAACCACGCGTGCGGCATGCTCTGACATCATGGCGAAGTTTTAGATAGCAAATTCCATGTGCCTTCATACAGGGAATCGATCAGTTGCGCCAATTTCTCCGGATCGTGCACATGCTTGCCCGGTACCGCGAGGTCACCCACATGCAGCGTCGCACCGAACAGCGCGGCGGCCCGCTCAAGGTACTCGCGTTCGCGGCCGGCGGGCACCGACGCCGAATCGACCACCACATGATCGACACGGAAGGCATCGGCATGCGCATGCAACACATGCAGGTGACGCTCCACCGAAAACCCCGGCGTCTCACCCGGTTCCGGCGCCAGATTGACCACCAGTACCTTGGCTGCCCGGCTGCGCCGCAACGCCGCGAGCTGTTCGGGCACCAATACGTGCGGGATCACGCTGGAGAACCACGACCCGGGACCGAGCACCACCAGATCGGCCTCCGTGATCGCGGTGAGCGCCTGCTCGCACGACGGTGGACGCTCGGGCAGCAGCCGCACCCGGCGCACCTTGCCCGGCGTCGTCGCCACCGCCACCTGGCCACGGATGCACCTGCTGATCCGCGGGTCACTCTCCAGTCCCGACACGTCGGCCTCGATGTCGAGCGGCACCAGCGACATCGGCAGGACCCGGCCGTCGACGTCGAATATCTCGCGCAACTCGTCGAGCGCCGCGACCGGATCGCCCACCAGCTCCGACAGACCGGCCAACAGCAGGTTGCCCACCGGATGCCCGGCGAGCGCCCCCCTGCCCCGGAACCGGTGCTGCAGGGCCTCGGCCCACAACACCCGCCGCGCACGGTCGCGGTCGTCGGCCAGATCCGCCACCGCTGCCGGTGCGGTCATCAACGCCGCCAGCGCCATCCGCAGGTCACCGGGCGGGATCACATCGAGTTCGGCCCGCATCCTGCCCGACGATCCGCCGTCGTCGGCGACGGTGACCACCGCCGTCACATCGCGGGTCAGATACCGCATCGCGGTCAGGGTCGCATACAGCCCGTGGCCCCCGCCCAGTGCCACGATCTTGCGTTCACCCATCATTCGCGTCCCAGGTCCCGGTGCAGCACCCGGATGTCGTAGTGCGCGTCGCCGGCGGCGGCCACCGCCGCAAGCCTGCGCGCCAGTTCCTCGGTCATCGCCACGCTGCGGTGCTTGCCGCCCGTGCATCCGACACTGATCGTCATGTACCGCTTGCCCTCCCGCAGATAGCCGGGCGCCACCAGCGCCACCAGGTCCACATAGGTGGCCGCGAATGTCGCCGCCTCCGGCTGCCCCAGCACGTAGTCACGCACCGGTTCGTCCCGGCCGTTGTGCTCGCGCAGTTCGGGAACCCAGTACGGGTTGGGCAGAAAGCGCACGTCGGCCACCAGATCGGAGTCGATCGGCACCCCGTACTTGAAGCCGAACGACTGCACGGCGATGCTCAGCGTGTCGTCCCCGGCGTTCGGGTACAGCCCCTCCACCACCGAGCGCAGCTTGGCGACGCTCAGGGTGGAGGTATCCACCACCAGATCGGCCCCGTCCTGAATCGGCGCGAGCACCGCCCGCTCCCGCGCGATGCCCTCGATCAGCGTCTCCCCGCCCTGCATGGGATGGCGCCTGCGCACCTGCTCGAAACGCCGGACCAGGATCTGATCGCTGGCGTCGAGAAACAACACCCGCGTGGCCACGCCCGCCTGCGCCAACTGATCGCGTACCTGCGCCAGCTCATCGTCGATGGCACTGTCGGTGGCGCGCACCACGATCGCCATCCGCGCGATCGCGGGACTGTCGGTGTGCACGAAATCAACCAGCTTGGCAACCAGTGTCGGCGGCACATTGTCGGCCACGTACCAGCCGTCGTCCTCCAGGATGTTGGCCACGCTCGACCGGCCCGCACCCGACATGCCGGCCACGAACAACACGGTCAGATCGATCGACTCACCCAGCGCTCTGCCCTCACTCATCCACCACACCTCCTCCGGCGGCCCGGGCGAGATCCGCCTGCGGCCTGTGCCCGCGTTCATCGTGCCCGTTTCCGGCGGCCAGCGCGTCGCGAACCGCCGTCGCGGTGGCCACTCCGATGCCGGGTACCGCCGAAATCTCCTCGACCGAGGCCTCCCGCAGCTTGGCCACCGACCCGAAATGGCTCACCAGTGCGGTACGCCGCACCTGCCCCAGCCCCGGTATCGCGTCGAGTACCGACGCCGTCATCCGCTTGCTGCGTTTGCTGCGATGAAAGGTGATCGCGAACCGGTGCGCCTCGTCGCGCACCCGCTGCAGCAGGAACAGGGCCTCACTGCTGCGCGGCAGGATCACCGGATCGTCGTCGTCGGGCAGCCAGATCTCCTCCAGACGTTTGGCCAGCCCGACCACCGCCACATCGGTGATGCCGAGTTCGTCGAAGACCGCGGCCGCCGCCTGCACCTGGGGCTGACCACCGTCGACCACGAACAGATTGGGCGGATAGGCGAACCGGCGCGCCTTGCCCGATTCGGGGTCGACCACCGGTTCCCGGTCGGCGCGGTGCCGCAGGAAGCGGCGCCTGGTGACCTCCGCGATCGACCCGACATCGTCCGAATGACCTTCTCCGGCAGCTTCTTTGATCGAGTAGTGACGGTAGTCCGATTTGCGGGGCAATCCGTCTTCGAACACCACCAGTGAGGCCACCACATCGGTGCCCTGCACGTGCGAGATGTCGACGCACTCGATGCGCAGCGGCGCCTCGTCCAGCCCGAGGGCCTGTTGGATCTCTGTCAGTGCCGCCGACCGGGTGGTCAGATCACCGGCCCGCCTCAACTTGTGCTGGGCCAATGACTCGGAGGCATTGCGGGCCACCGTCTCCATCAGGGCGCGCTTGTCACCACGCTGGGGTACGCGCACCGCCACCCGGCTGCCGCGCAGATCGGTGAGCCAGTCGGTCACCTTGCCCACGTCGCCGGGTACCGCGGGCACCAGGACCTCACGCGGAATCGACTCGCCGGTCTCCATATCGGCCTGCCCGCCGTAGAACTGGGTCAGGAACTGCCCGATGACCTCGCCGTCGTCGTCGGAATCAAAACGCTCGACGACCCAGCCGCGCTGGCCCCGCACCCGTCCGCCGCGCACATGGAACACCTGCACCGACATCTCCAGGTCGTCGGAGTCGACGGCGATGACATCGGCGTCGGTGCCGTCGCCGAACACCACCGCCTGCTTTTCCATCGCCCGCCGCAGTGCGGTGGCGTCATCACGCAGCCTGGCAGCCTTCTCGAAATCCAATTCCTCAGCGGCCGAGGACATCTCGCGTTCGATCTGGTTGATCAGCTGGTCGGTGCGGCCGGCAAGGAAGTCGCAGAAGTCGTCGACGATGCGCCGATGCTCGCCGGCCGAAACCCGGCCCACGCACGGCGCCGAACACTTGTCGATATAGCCCAGCAGACACGGCCGGTCCATCTGACGGTGGCGTTTGAACACCCCGTTGGTGCAGGTGCGGGCGGGAAATACGCGCGTGAGCAGATCGACCGTCTCGCGGATGGCCCAGGCATGGGAGTACGGCCCGAAATACCGCACACCGCGTGTGCGGTGACCTCGATAGACCGCCAGCCGCGGGTACTCCTCGTTCAGCGTGACGGCCAGCACCGGATAGGTCTTGTCGTCGCGGTAGCGGACGTTGAACCGCGGGTCGAACTCCTTGATCCAGTTGTATTCGAGCTGCAGCGCCTCCACCTCGGTGCCGACGACCGTCCACTCCACCGACGCCGCCGAGGTGACCATCTGCCGGGTCCGCGGATGCAGCGAGGCTACATCGGCGAAGTAGGACGTCAGCCGGGACCGCAGATTCTTGGCCTTGCCCACGTAGATGACACGCCGGTGTGCGTCACGGAACTTGTACACACCCGGATCGGTCGGGATCGTCCCCGGTGCGGGGCGATAGGTAGACGGGTCAGCCACCGCTCCAGGCTAGTACGTGATCCCATGGTCGTACGTGATCCCATGGTCGGGTCCCGGCCGGCCCCTCGATACCCGGCCTTCAGCGGGTGCGGTACGAGGTGTCGAGGTCGCGGAACCGGTCCATCGCCGCCACCGCCTGCTCGCCATCGGAGGCGCGGACGGCGAGCACCGGAATGTACTCGTCGTCGGGCAGTTCCAGATGCGCCGACGACCCCTTCTCCGGGTAGCTCAGGCCACGTACCCGATCCCATTCGAACAGCCGCTCGGTGACCAGGTTGCGCACCGACACACCCTCGGCGCCCACCCGGATACGTGGCCTGGTGAACAGCAGGATCACCCCGGCGATGACCACCCCGATCAGCATGATCGAGAGCTGATCGAGAACACCGATATTGCGCACGCCGGTGTCGGAGATCGTCAGCAGCGCGCCGAACACGATATGAATGGCCAACACCACCACCGCCGCGATCACCGCGTACCTGCGCAGTTTGCGCGGCCGGTACTCCAGATCCCAGCCGGTCACCGGACTGCTCACGCTCACCGCTGCGCGGTACCGGCGGCCAGATCCCGCAGGATCACCGCCGACGCGAGCGCCGCCGACATCGCCTGCGCACCCTTGTCCTCCGACGAATCCGGTAGACCGGCCCGCGCCAGCGCCTGGCGCTCGTCGAGCGTGGTGAGCACCCCGTTGCCGACCGGCGTCGACTCATCGAGCGACACCCGGGTCAGCCCGGCGGTGACCGCGTCGCACACGTACTCGAAGTGCGGCGTCTCCCCCTTGACCACCACACCCAATGCGACGACCGCGTCGTGGGTGCGCGCCAGCGCCTGCACGATCACCGGCAGTTCGATCGCACCGGCGACCCGCACGACGGTCGGGTCGGGGGCACCGGCCTCCGACGCCGCCCGCAGCGCCCCGTCGAGCAGTGCGGTGCAGATGGTCTCGTGCCACTGTGAGGCGGCGATCGCCACGTGCAGTCCCGATACGTCACCCAGGTTCAGGGTCGGTTCGCCCGCGCCGCTCATGCCGGGCTTCCCGTCGCCGAGGACCGCTGGCCCGACGGGCGCACAGCGCCCTCGTTACTCACCGCTTCGTCCAGACCGTCCAGGTCGTGCCCCATGCGGTCGCGTTTGGTGCGCAGGTATCGCAGGTTCTCGGCGTTGGCGCGCACCGGCATCGGCACCCGCTCGGTGATCTGCAGTCCGTAACCGTCGAGCCCGACCCGTTTGGCCGGATTGTTGGTGAGCAGCCGCATCGACCCCACACCCAGATCGACGAGGATCTGCGCGCCCAGACCGTAGTCCCGCGAGTCGGCGGGCAGGCCGAGCGACAGGTTGGCGTCGACGGTGTCCTGCCCGGAATCCTGCAACTGGTATGCCTGCAACTTGTGCAGCAGGCCGATACCGCGACCCTCGTGCCCGCGCATGTACAGCACGATCCCGCGGCCCTCGGCCGCCACCATCTCCATCGCGGCGTCCAGTTGCGGGCCGCAGTCGCAGCGCAACGAACCGAACACGTCACCGGTCAGACATTCCGAGTGCACGCGCACCAGGACGTCGTTGCCCTGTCCGTCGGCGCCGGCGATGTCGCCGGTCACCAGTGCCACGTGCTCGACGTCGTCGTACACGCTGGAGTAGCCGACGGCGCGGAAATCGCCGTGCCTGGTGGGGATCCGCGCATCGGCGACCCGCACCACATGCTTCTCGTGGCGGCGGCGCCAGGCGATCAGATCGGCGATCGAGATGAGCGCGAGATCGTGCTCATCGGCGAAGACCCGCAACTCGTCGGTCTGCGCCATGTGACCTTCGTCCTTCTGGCTGACGATCTCACAGATCACGCCCGCCGGCGCCATGCCGGCCAGCCTGGCCAGGTCGACCGCGGCCTCGGTATGTCCGGGGCGCCGCAGTACACCGCCCTCCTTGGCCCGCAGGGGCACCACGTGTCCGGGCCGGGTGAAGTCACCGGCGGTGGCCTTCGGGTCGGCCAGCAACCGCATCGTGGTGGCGCGGTCGGCGGCGCTGATGCCGGTACCCACGCCGAGCCGGGCGTCGACGGTCACCGTGTACGCGGTGCCGTGCTTGTCCTGGTTCATCGAGTACATCGGCGGCAGACCCAACCGGTCGCAGTCGTCGCCGTCGAGCGGCACGCACAGGTATCCGGAGGTGTAGCGCACCATGAACGCCACCAGTTCGGGGGTGGCCATCTCGGCCGCGAAGATCAGGTCGCCTTCGTTCTCGCGGTCCTCGTCATCGACCACGACGACCGCCTTACCGGCGGCGATGTCGGCGATGGCACGTTCGACCGTGTCGAACGTGGCGCGGGTCTCGGTGGCTCCCGCGACCGCGACCGCGGGTGCCGTGGTGTCTTCAGACATGGTGCTCACTTCGCTTCATTCTGCTCACTATGGAAGTTTTACTCGCCTCGGGTTGCCTGGCTGTGCAGGCGTTCCACATATTTGGCGATCACGTCGACCTCAAGGTTGACGGTGCGGCCCGGTTCGGCGATCCCCAGGTTTGTCTCGGCCAGTGTGGTGGGAATCAGCGAAATCTCGAACCAGTCGTCGCCGACCGCCGAAACTGTCAGCGACACACCGTCAACCGTGATCGACCCCTTCTCTACAACATAGCGCGAGAGTGCCGCGGGCAGTGCGATGCGGATCACCGTCCAGTTGTCGGACGGACTGACCGAGACCACCTCACCGACGCCGTCGACATGTCCCTGCACGATGTGGCCACCGAATCGGCCGCCTGCGGCCATCGCCCGTTCGAGGTTGACTCGGCTGCCCGGTTCGAGTCCGCCCAACGAACTGCGGTGCAGGGTCTCGGCCATGACGTCGACGGTGAACCGGCCCTCGCCGTAGTCGACGACCGTCAGGCACACCCCGTTGACCGCGATCGAATCACCGTGTCCGGCGTCGGAAATGACCAGCGGCCCGGCGACGGTGATCCGGGCCGAATCGCTGAGATCGTCACGGGCGACTATGGTGCCGAGTTCTTCGACGATGCCGGTAAACAACTCCGCGCTCCTCACCTCACCCGGAGCGGACGCAGACGGCACCATGTCGCCTGTTCTCTCGCATCCGGACTCTCACCGTCGGCTCCGGAATCACACCGGATCTGCTGACCTGCCCGCCCGGTACCCGGACGGGCAGCGCTCGCGGGCTTCGCCGGACCGTGTGGTCGCGCGCGTCACCGCCGGTGGGGAGTTTCACCCCGCCCCGAGAACTTCTGGCCACGACGCTAGCACGTGGACTCATCAGCACGTCCTCTCCGAATCACCCAGCGGGAAACTCCGGCCCGGACACGCACCCGATACCCGCGTCGGGCCGACGCCACGGGGCTAATCTCGAGAGGTACGCGCAGTGCCCCGAGAATTCCGCCACATGCTGGACAACACCCCCGTCTTGTCCAATACCCCCGTCTTGGACAAGACCCCCTGTCAAGGAGAATCTCAATGAAGTTGTCAAGCCCCAGAGGGGGTGAGAATCGGAGGGTGTTGTCAGGCGGCCGCGCCGTGGACGTGGGTTGCGGAATCGGTTGTGGTGTAGGGCTTCTGGTCGCGGAGCATGGCCCATTGAACGTTGAGACGACGGCGTGCGAGCGCGATGACTGCTTGCACGTGTGTCTTGCCCTCGCGGCGTTTGCGTTGGTAGTAGACCTGCGAGACGGGATCGCGGTGTACTGCAACCTGCGCGGAGAGATAACAGGAACGCAGCAGTCGGCGGCTGTAGTGCCGCGGCCGGTGCAGGTTGCCGCTGATCCGGCCGGAGTCGCGGGGAACTGGTGCCAGGCCCGCGACGCCAGCGAGGCGGTCGACGGTGCCGAAGACGGTCATGTCGCCGCCGGTGGCGGCGAGGAACTCTGCGGCCAGGATGGTCCCGAAGCCGGGCATGCTGGTCAGGATTTCGGCGTGCGGGTGGCGGCGAAATCGGTCCTCGATCAGCGCTTCGGTGTCGCTGATTTCGCTGTTGAGGGTCATCACCTCCTTGGCCAACCGAGCCACGATCTGCGCGGCGACCTGCTGACCGCGGACCGTGACGTGCTGCTGATGCGCCGCGTCCATGGCGGTCTGCGCGACCGCGGCTGCATTGCGCACCTTGCGGTTACGCAACCAGGCCTCCAGTCGTGCGTGGCCCATACGGCGAATCGAATCGGGGGTCTGGTAGCCGGTCAACAAGGTCAACCCGGCCTTGGAACTGCTGTAGTCGATGGCTCGCTCGAGCGCAGGGAAGAACTCCAGCAAGGTGGCGCGCATCCGGTTGATTGCACGGGTGCGGTCGGCGACCAGGTCTGCCCGGCGGGCGGTCAGGATCCTGAGGTCGACCGCGATGTCGTCACCCGGGCGCAGGGGTTGCAGGTCGCGGCGCATCCGCGCCTGATCGGCGATGACTGCCGCATCCTTAGCGTCGGACTTACCGTCACCTCGGTAGCCCTTCGATGCGTGGTGCACGGTCCTGCCGGGCAGATAAAGCAGCCTCTGTTGCGCGTCGATCAGCAAAGCGATCAGCAGTGCCCCGCCGCCGGCGTTGAGGTCCATCGCCCAGGTGACCTCGCCACCGGCGGCAATGTCGCCGACCGTGGCGATCAGGTCAGTCAAGGCGGGTTCGTCGTTGTCGATCCGCCGCGACAAAAGTTGCTCCCCATCGGTATCGATTACAACGCAGTGATGCGCGGTCTTACCGGCGTCGACACCGGCCCATACTTGTCTCGCCATTCGTGCCTACCTCCGGAGTCGTTGGTGAACAGTAGGAATCCCTGCAGACGACATCCCCGGCGTGTCCTTACACAGCGATCGCATCGCGTCTCTCAATCAGCGGTCGAGTCGTCGCAGGACACCGGGCGGCCATTCTCCTTCAGCTGTACCCACCAGCAACACGATGACAGCCATACCCGGAGCCCCAGGGCAACTCACAGCCTACGAAACCACAGGTCTCCGGTCACCCCATCTAGAAAGGTAAGGATCCGATGACCAAGGATGTCGGCGCCTATCCGGCCGAACAGAACACTCCGGCAAACCCCGCGGTCGAGTTGGTGAAGCAGTACTGGCTGCCCATCATCCTGACGGTGGTGGCTGTCGTCTTCATCGCCCAGAACCGCAACAGGTTCAACTTCAACTTCCTGTGGATCGACTGGTCGATGCCGCAGTGGCTGGCGCTGACCGTCGTGGTGCTGATCGGTGTCGCGGTGGGCTGGTTCCTGGGCGTACGCCGGTACAAGCGCAAGGCCGGGGCGTAACCTGCCTCTCAGCTTCGCCGGCGATAGCGCACGTAGAGATCGTCGCCGAGTTCGGTGATCTCCTCTCGCCGCAGCAGCAGCCGATCACCGAGCGTGCTCACCCGGTGCGCGCTCACCGACGCCGCACCGGCGCCGAGCACGGCGGGTGCCAGATAGTGGTCGATCTCATCGATCAGGCCGGCATCGGCGAACGCCCCGATGATCGACGGTCCGCCCTCCACCAGCACCCACAGTGCCTCGGGCAACGCGGCGAGCACATCGGCCGGGTCGTGGCTGTGCACATGCAGGTATCCCGGGCCGGTGCGCAGCGCCGCACCGGTCGGCAGATCACGCTGCCCCAGGACTACGCGCACCGGCTGATGCGCATATCCGGTGCCGTCGGAGTGCCGGGCGGTCAGTGACGGATCATCCCGCAGGGCGGTGCCGCTGCCCACGACGATCGCGTCGATCCGGGACCGGGTCCGGTGTGCGTGGGCGCGTGCGTCGGGCCCGGTGATCCATTGGCTGGTGCCGTCGGGTGCGGCGATCCGCCCGTCGATGGTGGAGGCGATCTTGGCGGTGACCATCGGGCGGCCGTGACGTTGCCGGAACAGCCATGCTTTCAGCGGCCCCGCCGCGGCGGCGTCCGCGCCCACACCGTCGTGGACCCTCACCCCCGCCGCGCGCAGCGTCCGCGCACCGCCGGCCGCCGCCGGGTTGGGGTCGGCGACGGCAAAGGCGACCTCCGCGATCCCGGCGTCGAGAAGCGCTTGCGCGCACGGCCCGGTGCGGCCGGTGTGATTGCACGGTTCGAGGGTTACCACCGCGGTGGCCCCGCGCGCCGACTCCCCCGCCGCACGCAGCGCCACCACCTCGGCGTGCGGTCCGCCGGGCGGCGCGGTCGCACCCACCCCGACCACGGTCCCGTCGGGTGCGACGATGACCGCACCCACCGGCGGGTTCGGTGAGCTGACGCCCTGAGCGGCGTGGGAGGCCTCGATCGCCTGGCGCATCGCGCCGTCGAAATCCATAACGGTCAGCGGGCCGCGGCAGCCTGTGCCCGCAGCGCCGCCACCGCGGCACCGGGGTCGTCCTTGCCGTAGACGGCCGAACCGGCGACGAAACAGTCGATACCGGCCTCGGCGGCCTGCTCGATGGTGTCGGCATTGATGCCACCGTCGATTTCGACGAGCAGCGTGAGGTCGCCCGAATCGATCACCTTGCGGATGGCGCGCGCCTTGGCCAGCACCTCGGGAATGAAGCTCTGCCCGCCGAATCCGGGTTCGACGCTCATGATCAGCAGCGTGTCAAAGCTTTTCAGGACCTCCAGGTACGGCTCCAGCGGCGTCCCGGGTTTGAGTGAGAGCCCGGCCTTGGCACCCGCCTTGCGGATATCGCGGGCCACCGGCACCGGATCGTCGGTGGCCTCGGCGTGGAAGGTCACGTTGTAGGCGCCCGCCTCCGCGTACGGCGGCGCCCAGCGTGCCGGATCCTCGATCATCAGGTGGCAGTCGATCGGGATGTCGGTGGACTTGAGAATCGACTCCACCACCGGCAGCCCCAACGTCAGGTTCGGGACAAAATGGCCGTCCATGACGTCGACGTGCAGCCAGTCGGCGCGGTTCGAACCCTCCCCGGCCACGGCGGCGGCCTCGGCGGCGAGGTTGGCGAAGTCGGCGGACAGGATGGACGGAGCGATCATCGGGCTCTTACCGGCGGTGCACATGTGCGCAGATTCTAATCGGTCCGGCGGCGTGGTCCTGCCACCCTCACACGCCGGTTTGAGTTTGCTGGTAGACCCGGTTTCCGGGTCTACCAGCAAACTCAAACGGGCACGACTGAGCGCAGCGCGGGGCCGAATCCGCACGCCGAACGTACGGCTGCCACTGGTTCAGATCTGACCGAACACCTGGGTGTAGTACGGGCGGCCGGACGTGGAGTAGGCGACACCGACGCCCAGACGGTTGAATCCGCGTTTGAGGATGTTCGCCCGATGCCCGGGCGAATTCATCCAGCCGACCATGACGGCGCGTGCGGTGGGGTATCCGTAGGCGACGTTCTCGCCGACCGACCGCACACCACAGGCATTCAGGATGGGCCGTAGCTGCTGGTGGTACATGCGGTTCTCGCGGGCCTGCCGCTGGGAGTGGGACTGGGCGTAGCGCTTGAGGCAGGCGTTGGTGCCCACCTTGCCCAGGTTCCGTGTGGTGCGCTCGGTATTGGTCAGCCCGTGGATGCTGTTCGCCAGCGACGTCGTGCTGGGCGCGGCCTCGGCCGGGGCCGGCGCCACGAACACGCCGAGACCGACGACGAGTGCCAACACGGCACCGAGAACAACAGGAATTCTTCTCATCGAACACGACCTTTCCGACAAACGACACCGCTAATACCTCGACGCTAGCAGTGCGGCGCATTTCAGGTATCCCCCGAAGGGGCGACTACTGTCCGTCCCGGGTGACCGCGGCGAGGAACATGGCGTCCGTGCCGTGCAGGTGCGGCCAGAGTTGGACGTGGGGGCCGGCACCCAGGAGAGGTCCGGTGAGTTCACCGACGGTGACCAGGGGGCGCGCGTCGAGTTGCCGGGCACCCGGCACCACCGCCACCACCGCGTCGACAACCTCGACGGTCTCGGCCGGATGCGGCGAGCACGTCGAGTAGACCACCACACCACCGGGTTTGACCAGACGCAAGGCCTCGGTGAGGAGTTCGGTCTGCAGCACGACGAGTTCGGCGACGTCGCCCGGAGTGCGGCGCCACCGCGCCTCGGGCCGACGGCGGAGCGAACCCAGCCCCGAACACGGCGCGTCGAGCAGGATGCGGTCGTAACCGGGTTCGAGCCCGGAGTCTCGCGCATCGGCGACGCGCACGTCCACCGGCAGATCGCCGGTGATCTTGCGGATCAGTTCGGCTCGATGCCCGGACACCTCCAGCGCATCGATCCGGGCGCCGTCGATGTCGGCGATCGACCCCATCAGAGCGGCCTTGCCGCCGGGACCGGCGCACATGTCGAGCCAGCGGCCGCCGTCCTGGTCCACGTCGGCGACGGTGACCGCGCGCGCCACCAACTGGCTGCCCTCGTCCTGCACACCGGCGAATCCGTCACGGACGGCGTCGATGCCGCCCGGATCACCACCCGGCAGATACACGCAATACGGCGAGAACCTGCCCACATCGCCCCCGCTGGTGAGTGCCAGTTCCTCGGCGGTGATCATGCCCGGCCGGGCCACCAGATGCACCGGCGGCCGCTCGTCGTCGGCCGCCAGCGCCGCCTGCAGCTGACCCGCCGAACCGCCGAGCGCGGCGAAGAAGACCTCGGCGATCCACCGCGGGTGCGCGTAGCGGAACGCGAGATTGCCGATCATGTCCTCGGCCATCGGCGGTGCGAGCTGATCGATCCACAGACCCTCATCGCGCTGAGAGATCTTGCGCAGCACCGCGTTGACGAAACCCGCGGGGCCCATTCCCGACTCGGACCGGACCAGGTCCACCGACGTGGACACCGCCGCATGCGGGGACGTTCTGGTCCGCAACAGCTGATAGGCGCCCAGCCGCAGAACGTCGAGGACATCGCCGTCTATCTCGTCGATACCGCGTCCGGCGGCCGAGGCGATCACCGCATCGAGGAGTCCCTGGGCGCGGGCGGAACCGTACGTCAGTTCGGTGGCGAACGCCGCGTCCCGGCCGGTGATGCGGCGCTCCCGCAACAGCCTCGGCAGCAGCAGGTTGGCGTACGCTGACTGTTCTCGCACGGCCCGCAACACGTCGCGGGCGGCTTCGCGGGCGACGTCGACGTCCTTGTCACGCAGCTTCGCATCGCGCGGGCGCTGATCGCGGGGCCGCGAACCCCTGGGGCCGCGGCGATCCCCGTCCCCGCGCCCCTGCCTGCGATTACCCGGAGCCCCGCTCATCCCAATACCTGCCCGTCGGTCAGTCTGGCTCCGCGTGCCCAATCGGCGGCGGGCATCGGCTTCTTGCCCGGCGGCTGAACCGTGCCGAGCCGCAACGGTCTGCCCGCCGTTCCGACGAACACGTCGCGTTTGGTGACGCGCAGTTCGCCGGGTGACAGCGTCGGCCGGTCGTCGTCGGGTTCGGCGATCTCCCGGGGTGGACCCAGCTTGACACGGACCTCGTCCAGAGTGGTCCACGCGCCGGGCGCCGGAGTGTGGGCGCGGATGAGCCTGTCGACGATGTGCGCGGGCCGGTCCCACCGGATCCGGGCGTCGTCGACGGTCACCTTCGGCGCATGGGACACCCCGTCGAGCGACTGCTCGGCCGGTATGAGTACGCCCGCGGCGAGCCCGTCGAGCGTGGTGACGACCAGCGCAGAGCCCGCATCGGCGAGCCTGGACAGCAGGTCGCCACTGGTGTCGGTGGGCTTGATGCGTTCGGTGATCACCCCGAACACCGGTCCGGTGTCGAGCCCCTCTTCGAGGAGAAAGGTTGTGGCCCCGGCAAATTCGTCACCGGCGGCGATCGACGCCTGCACGGGTGCGGCGCCGCGCCAGGCCGGCAGGACCGAGAAGTGCAGGTTGATCCAGCCGTGTTCGGGCAGCTGTAGCAAGGCCGGCGGCACCAGACCGCCATAGGCGACGACCACTGCCACGTCCGGATTCCACTCACCGAGTTTGTCGGCGACTCCGTCGTCGGACAGTCTCCGGGGCTGGAACACCTCGACACCGGCCTCATCGGCGGACAGTGCGACCGGAGACCGCGACACCTTACGTCCCCGGCCCGAGACGGCGTCGGGACGTGAGATCACCCCGACGACCTCGTGTTCGGACTCCAGCAGCCGACGCAATGTGGGCACGGCCACCTCCGGCGTACCGGCGAACACAACTCTCATGAGGACCTTTCAGCAGGCTCGTGGCGCGGCCCCCGGCCGGGCCGGGAGTCCCTGGAGGACTGGAAGAAAACAAGCCACCACCTGTCTGTGGTGACCGGGCTGCGATCACCGTACCCCGTCGCGGTCGTTCGCCAGGCTGTTCGACATGGGACGGGTGGTGCAGGTCGGGCTGCCGGCTCCGGCGGCCGGTCAGGCCGTTGCGGCCACACCCGGCCGATGAGGCCCGGTGGTCGGCGCTATCCGATGGCCTGCGGGTCGACCTGCACCCGGATCGGTCCGTCCTCGTGTCGGGTGTTGCGCCGCTTCTGCGCCTCGGTGAGCGCGGTCGCCAATGCGCGCCCGTCGCGGCGATCGACCCGCACCAGCACCCGCTCGATCGCCGCCGATTCGTCATCGAACGCGCCCGCGGCACCGGTGTCGGCCAGACCCGCCGGCGGCCGCACGCCCGGGGGCAGCGGGACCGGTCCCAGCAGATCGGCGCCGGCGGGCATGTCGATCAGATCGGTGAATCGGGTGACGTCGGCGGCAAGACCATCGACCGACGCCATCGTCACCGCCGGCGGAAAACCCAGCTCGGCACGCTGCCCGAGTTCGAGCGCCGCGAAGCCCACCGGGTCCCAGCGCACCACCGCCTGCACCGCCCGGATGCCCGCATCGGCCACCAGGACCAGTTCCCCGCCCTCACCGTGCGGCCGGACCAGGGCCCCGATCGCCAGCCACCTGCGCACCGCGATCTCCGCCGCGCGCAGGTCGGCGCGGTCAAGGTATGCCCAGGTGTCCAGGATCACGGCCGCGCCGTAGCCGCCGGGCGCCACCGGTTCCACCCCCGGCGTCGACACCACCACCCGCGGGCCCGGCTCGATGACATCGACCGTCGCGCTGCCGCCCGAGGTGACCACCGGCACCCCGGCGAAGGCTCGGCCGAGTTCTTCGGCGGTCCGCCGGGCACCGGTGACCAGTGCCCGCACCCGCCGCCCGCCGCATTCGACGCACCGGAACGCGCGTTCGGCCCGCCCGCACCAACGGCAGGTCAGGACCTCACCGGGACCGTAGCCGTGCTGATCGAGCTGGACCGGGCCATGACAGGCGCGGCACCGCACATGTGTCCGGCACTGCGCGCACGCCAGTGACGGCAGGTAGCCGCGCCGCGGCACACTGAACAGCACCGGCAGGTCCGCGGCGATCGCGCGGCGGGCCGAGACGAAGGCGAGTTCGGGGATACGGGCCGAATGTGCCAGCGGGTCCCGCATCACGCGGGAGTCCGAATCCGAGAGCGCCTGTACCCGCGGCATCCTCGACCGCACCGCCGGACGGTCGGCGAACAGGTCATGCGCCCAGCCCGAGTCGACCAGTGCCTGGGCCTCGGCGGTACGGGCGAAGCCACCGACCAGGAAACCGCACCGCTGTTGATGGGCCCGCAGAACCGCCACCTCGCGCGGATGCGGATACGGTGCGCGTGGTTCGGCCAGACTGTCGTCGCCGTCGTCCCACACCACCACCAGGCCCAGGTTCGGCACCGGCGCGAACACCGCACTGCGGGTGCCGATGACCACCGGCGCCGTGCCCCGCAGCGCGGCCAGCCAACGGCGGTATCGGGTCGAGGGACCCAGCCCCGCGGCGAGGCTGACACACCGCTCACCCAACAGCGGTTCACACGCCGCCACCAGCCGGTCGAGATCACGCTGGTCGGGAACCACGACGATCGCGCCGCGCCCGGCGGCGGCGACGGCCGCGACGAGTTCGGCTATCCGTTGGGCCGCATGCTCCCCCGGCAGCGCCTGCCACACGGCGTGAGGCCGGCTGCCGGCGCCGGCGGTCAGCGCCGCGATGAACGAGTCGGCATGCTGATAGGGCGACCACCCCGCCAGGTCCGGCGGATCGGGCGGGGCGGGGACGTCATCGGCCGCACGCGCCTCGGTACGCGCGTGTCGCGGTGGGATCGCCAACCGCACCACGTCCGACATCGTTCCGGCGTACCGGTCGGCCACCGCCCGCGTGAGCGCCGCCAGGTCGGGGGTCAGCACGGGTTCGGCCGAGACCACCCGATCCAGGTACGACAACGTCCCCACGTGGTCGCTGTCGGCCCGGCGCTCGAGGATGAAACCGTCGACCAGTCTGCCCGCGAACCGGATTCGCACCCGCGCCCCGACCACAGCGGTCCCGTCGTCGACGGCGTCGACCAGATAGTCGAAAGGCCGGTCCAGATGTGCCAGGCCCAACATGGGCAACACCCGCGCCACCGGAGACGGTGACGCGGGTGTGTGAGCCCCGGAGGCGCCGCGTGGCGCCGTGGAGGTGGCGGCCAGCTTTACAGCCCCGCTGCGGCGCGCAGCTTTTCGGCGCGGTCGGTGCTCTCCCACGGAAGCTCGACGTCGGTGCGGCCGAAGTGGCCGTAGGCGGCGGTGGGTCCGTAGATGGGGCGCAGCAGGTCCAGATCGCGGATGATCGCGAGCGGACGCAGATCGAACACCTCCCCGATGGCCTTCTGGATCAGTTCCTCATCGACGGTGTGGGTACCGAAGGTCTCCACGAACAGACCCACCGGGGCGGCCTTGCCGATGGCGTAGGCAACCTGCACCTCGATGCGCTTGGCCAGTCCCGCCGCGACGGCGTTCTTGGCGACCCAGCGCATCGCGTAGGCGGCGCTGCGGTCGACCTTTGAGGGATCCTTGCCGGAGAAGGCACCGCCGCCGTGACGGGCCATGCCGCCGTAGGTGTCGACGATGATCTTGCGGCCGGTCAGGCCCGCATCGCCCATCGGCCCGCCGAGCACGAACTTGCCGGTCGGGTTGACCAGCAGCCGCACGTCGGAGGTGTCGAGATCGGGCAGATCGCCGGCGGCGAGCACCACGTCCACGACCTCCCGCTTAATGTCGGGGCTCAGCATGTTGTCGAGGTGGATGTCGGCGGCGTGCTGGGTGGAGAGCACCACGGTGTCGAGGCGGACCGGCTTGTCGCCGTCGTACTCGATGGTGACCTGGGTCTTGCCGTCGGGACGCAGGTACGGCAGCACGCCGGTCTTGCGCACCTCGGTGAGGCGGCGGGACAGACGATGGGCCAGCGCGATCGGCAGCGGCATCAGCTCGGGGGTCTCGTCGGTGGCGTAACCGAACATCAGGCCCTGGTCACCGGCGCCCTGACTGTCGATCTCGTCCTCGGAGATCCCGGTCCGGCTCTCGTGCGAGTTGAACACACCGCCGGCGATGTCGGGTGACTGTGCGCCGATGGCGACATTCACCCCGCACGAGGCACCGTCAAAGCCCTTGGTGGACGAGTCGTAGCCGATGTCGAGGATCTTGGCCCGCACGATGCCCGGGATGTCGACGTAGGCGTCGGTGGTGACCTCGCCGGCGACGTGCACCTGGCCGGTGGTCACGAGCGTTTCCACCGCCACGCGGGCCTTGGGATCCTCGGCGAGGATGGCATCGAGGATCGAGTCGCTGATCGCGTCACAGATCTTGTCGGGGTGCCCTTCGGTGACGGACTCACTGGTGAACAGGCGCGACGATGTGGTCATCGGATCCTCTCAAGCACTTCATTTCAGGGAAATAAGAACGTGTTCCCACGGTACACTGCACAAACTTAGGGTGCCCTCATAGGGGCGGGGACGCACGCCCCCGAACGGTCAACCATCAGATACGAGGGTGCGCACCTCGTCAAGTATTCGACTCGCCATGAGCGATTTGGAACCCAGCGGCAGCGCGGTCTCGCTGCCGTCGGAGGAGAGCAGCCAGCCCGTGTTGTCCTCGGTGCCGAAGGCCTTGCCGTCGCCGACCGCGTTGACCACGAGCAGGTCACAGCCCTTGCGGCGCAGCTTGGCGCGGCCGTGGTCCAGCACACCGCCGGTCTCATCGCCGGTCTCGGCGGCAAAACCGACGATCACCGTGGACGAGTGGATGTGGCCATTGTCACGCGCCTGCACCAATGACCGCAGGATGTCGGGGTTGGTGGTCAGCTCGATCGGGGCCGGACCCTGCGCCCCCTTCTTGATCTTCGAACCCGACACCGCCACGGGACGGAAATCGGCGACCGCGGCCGACATGATCACCACGTCGGCGTCGGCGGCACGTGTGGTCATCTCCTCGGCGAGCTGGGTGGCCTGCGCGATGCGGACGATCTCGACACCGGCCGGATCACCCGGTTCTGCGGTGGCACCGGCCACGACGGTGACCTGCGCACCGCGCTGCGATGCGACGCGGGCCAGCGCGTAGCCCTGCTTGCCGGAACTGAGGTTGCCGAGGTAGCGGACCGGGTCGAGCGGTTCGCGGGTGCCTCCGGCGCTGATGAGCATCCGCACCCCGTGCAGGTCGTACGGCAGGGCACCGGGGCTGTCGAGAAGCAGTTCGCCGACGAGGGCGATCTCCTGAGGGTCGGGCAGCCGGCCCGCCCCCGAGTCGCGGCCGGTGAGCCTGCCGGAGGCCGGGCGCATCACCGTCGAGCCGAACGATCGCAGCGCGGCCACGTTGTTCCGGGTGGCCGGATGCTGCCACATCTCGGTGTGCATCGCGGGTACGAACAGCACCGGACACCGGGCGGTGAGCAACGACGCGGTGAGCAGGTCGTCGGCGCGGCCGGCCGCCGCACGCGCCATCAGGTCGGCGGTGGCGGGCGCGATGATCACCAGATCGGCCTGCTGCCCCAGCTTGACGTGCGCCACCTGATCGACGTCCTCGAACACCTCGGTACGCACGGGATTGCCGCTGAGCGCCTCGAAGGTGGCCGCGCCGACGAAATTGAGCGCGGCGCGGGTGGGCACGACGTGAACGTCATCGCCGGCTTCGGTGAAGTGCCGGATGACCGAACACACCTTGTATGCGGCAATGCCGCCGCCCACACCGACAAGGATGCGGCGGCGGCCAGTCGATGCGGTCATCGAATATCCGAAACCTCTGCTTCAGAGCCGTTGGGGATCACCACCGGCCGGCGATGGTCTATTCGCCTTCGGTGTGTTCGAGCAGATCCGAGTGGATCTCACGCATGGCGATCGACAACGGCTTTTCCTGCTGGCCCGGCTCCACGAGCGGACCGACGTATTCGAGGATGCCGTCGCCGAGCTGGTTGTAGTAGTCGTTGATCTGCCGTGCTCGCTTAGCCGCGTAGATCACCAGTGCGTACTTCGACGAGGCGCGTTCGAGCAGCTCGTCGATGGGCGGGTTGGTGATGCCCAGGGGGGTGTCGTACGCGGGCGCATCCTCGACGGCGGTCAGTTCGAAATCTGTCTGGGTGCTCACGCATTCTCCTGCGATTGAAGGGGCTGTCGGGGTCCGACCAGCAAGGATACCAACCGATCGGCCACCTGGTCGACTTCGCTGTTCACCAACACGTGCGCGAACTCGTCGACGGCATCCATTTCGACGCGGGCGGTCTGCAGTCGGCGTTCGACCGCCTCGGGGGTTTCGGTGCCCCGGCCGGTGAGCCGCTCGACCAGGACATCCCAGCTCGGCGGCGCGATGAAGACCGTGATGGCCTCGGGCATCCGGGTGACGATGTTGCGGGCGCCGGTGAGATCTACCTCCACCAGCACGGGCTCCCCGGCCGCCAGCCGCTCCTCGACAGGCCGGGCCGGCGTTCCCGAGCGCTGCAACCCGCCGTGGATGTCGGCCCATTCCAGGAGCTGGTCGTCGGCGATCATCCGGTCGAAGTCCTCGCGGGAGACGAACCGGTAGTCGCGGCCGTCGACCTCGCCGGGCCGCGGCTCGCGGGTTGTGGCCGACACGCTGAAGAACAGGTCGGGCAGCAGTTCACGGACCCGGCGGACCACCGTGGACTTACCGACGGCCGAGGGGCCGACCAGAACGATCAGTCGGCCCCTCGGACGGTCAGTGCTGCCTGCGGAGCTGCTCAGGAGCTGAACCTCTCCAGCAGCGCCTTGCGCTGGCGATCACCCAGGCCGCGCAGGCGGCGGGTGGGGGCGATCTCCAGTTCGGTCATGATCTCCTGCGCCTTGACCTTGCCGACCTTCGGCAGAGCCTCGAGCAGGGCAGAGACCTTCATCTTGCCCAGGATCTCGTCGGTCTCGGCGTCCTTGAGTACCTGCTGCAGGTCGGTGCCACCGCGCTTGAGGCGCTCCTTGAGCTCGGCGCGGGCCTTGCGGGCAGCAGCAGCCTTCTCCAACGCAGCAGCGCGCTGCTCAGGGGTCAACTGGGGAAGGGCCACGGGTTCCTCCGTCTTTCGTGTCTTCATGTGGACTGTCACCACCGGCCTGACTGCGGGCGATGGTGATGGTGGTCGCCCGATGCGGGACCCCCGATCTTTACCTGACCTGCGGGTCTCGCCAATGGTGCGGCGAATGCGACCGTACCCACGTGAGCTGGCATTTGCGAGTGCCACCCCCGCAAAACCCCAGGAACCCGATGATGTAAGGACGTTCGACCCCACCCTCGGCCGGACGCCGCCCGAACCGCCCGGATCTGGGCACCGGCCCCGACAGGTCCACCGTTTTCGCAGGTCACATGGTTTCCATCGCGAGCCGGCCGACGACCTTTCCCCGATCGCCGCCGACTCGCGAAGTGTCGGATGTGGTGCATGTGACGACGGCGAAAATGATCGCATCCGATCCGGCGTTTGCGCGTGTCGCGGCCCTGCGCGTGGCGTGGACCGGCGCAGCGAGGCCGGCGCCGGGCAAGGTACCCGACGCGATCACACCCGTTCCGGCCATGACCTGACGGTCATACGGTAATTATTACCGTATGACCTCCGCGTACTATGCACTCACCGACACCGACGCCACGCTCGGCGAACGATTCACCGCTTCGACATACACCACGAGCACGTGGGCGCCGACGATGCAGAACGCCGCCCCGGTGTCGGGTCTGCTGGTGCGGGCGATCGAGCGTTGCGCACCGAGGCAGCAGACCCGACTGGCCCGGGTGACCGTGGACATGCTGGGCCCGGTACCGCTCGGCGACGACATCTGGGTGAGCGCGCGGACCCTGCGGCCCGGTCGCAACATCGAACTCGTGGAGGCCGAGATGCGCGCACCCGACGACGTCGGCGCGTTGCGTCCGGTCGCCCGGGCCACCGCGTGGCGATTCACCACCATCGACACCGAGGAGATCGCGTTCGCCGCCGAACCGCCGTTGCGTCCCAAAGAGGAGTCTCCGCAGCGCGAACCCTTCCAGGGCTGGGACGGCACCTACATCGCGAGCCTGGAATGGCGCATGCTCAACGACACCCAGAACTCCGAACAGGGCGAATGCTGGGTGCGGCCGCTGGTCGATCTGGTCGCGGGCGAGGAGATGACTCCCGCCGAGCGGCTCCTGTCGGTGGCCGACATCGCCAACGGGATGGGGAGCGGGCTGCCCATGGACAGGTGGCGATTCCTCAACACCGACCTGGTGGTGCACATGCATCGTCCACTGGTCGGCGAATGGGTCGGCGTACGGGCGGAGTCACTGTACGGCTCCGACGGCATCGGGCTGTCCCGGGCCACCCTTTTCGG
Source organism: Gordonia pseudamarae (assembly GCF_025273675.1). Classification (NCBI taxonomy): domain Bacteria; kingdom Bacillati; phylum Actinomycetota; class Actinomycetes; order Mycobacteriales; family Gordoniaceae; genus Gordonia; species Gordonia pseudamarae. The sequence continues at coordinate 2,658,552 of NZ_CP045809.1, forward strand.
CGAGGACGGCCCGGTCGGCGGAATCCAGCAGGCTCAGCTGATCCGCCGCACCGACGTCTGAGCGCCGCAGTTTCCTTCCACCGGGCAACACCAGTCACCACGGCTGAATAGTCCATGGTTTTCGTGTGTGGACAGTCGCCCGAACGAGCCCGTGTACCGGAGGCACCGAAAGTCGGCGGGAAAGGGTCACGACAGCGGTGTCAGCGCCGCCTCGACCTCGTCACGGGCCGATGCGCACGCGGCGCGCAGAGCGGCCACATCCGGCCCCGCCGCCAGCACGCCACGCGAACTGGCCGGCAGTACCCAGCGCACATCGGCCCCGGCGAACACCTCCGGGATGTCGGCGGCGGTGGCCCCCTGCGCACCGAGACCCGGTGACAGGATCGGCCCGTTGAGCGCACCCAGATCGAGTCCGTGTGACCGGGTTGCCCCGACCACCAGCCCGACCGCCCCGGCGCCGGAGGCGTTCTCGGCGGCGGCGGCGTCGACGACGGACTGGGCGACGATCCGGCCGTCGGGCACAAGCGCGGTCTGCACCCGGCCGCCCTCCGGATTGGAGGTGCGGGCCAGGACGAACACTCCCCTGTCCCCGGCGCGCGCGGCGTCGATCGCCGGACGCAACGACTCGAACCCGAGGTACGGCGAGATGGTGACCGCATCCGAACACAGCGGCGACGAGTCATCGAGCCAGGCGGTACCGTAGGCGGCCATCGTGGAGCCGATGTCACCGCGTTTGGCGTCGGCCAGGACCAGCGCACCCTGCTCGCGACATCCGGCGATGACCCGCTCGAGTACCGCGAATCCGGCCGCACCGAACGGTTCGAAGAACGCCACCTGCGGCTTGATCACCGCGGCTACGGGCCCGAGCGCCTCGATGCAGATGTCGGCGAACCGGGACAGACCGTCGGCATCGACGGCCAGTCCCCAATCGGTGAGCAGGCCGGCATGCGGATCGATCCCGGCGCAGAATCGTCCGCGCCGGGCCACCGACTCCAGATAGCGGGTACCGAAACCCGCCTCACCGAAGCCCACCGCACCGGAGGCCACCGCTCCGGCGCCAGCGGTGGCCGAATCCGGTGTCGCGGCCCCGGTGTCAGCGCCCATCGACGATCGCCCCGTGCCTGCTCTGGATGGATTCGACGCCCATCGCGCCGTTGATCGCCGCCTCGATGCCCTGCACGGCCGCACTGGCACCCTGCACCGTGGTGATACACGGGATGCTCTTGGACACCGCGGCACTGCGGATCTCGTAGCCGTCCACCCGCGGTCCGGAGTTGCCGAACGGGGTGTTGATCACCATCGCCACCTCACCGGCCCGGATTCGATCGACGATGGTCGGCTCACCGGCACCGGCCTCGAAGTGTTTGCGCACCGTGATGCAGGTGATCCCGTTGCGGCGCAACACATCCGCCGTCCCTTCGGTGGCCAGGATGGTGAATCCGAGGTCGGCCAGATGCTTGACCGGGAAGATCAGCGCCCGCTTGTCCTTGTTGGCCACCGACACGAAGATCGCACCCGAGGTGGGCAACGAGCCGTACGCGGCGGCCTGCGACTTGGCGAACGCCCTGCCGAAGTCCGAGTCGATACCCATGACCTCGCCGGTCGACTTCATCTCCGGGCTCAGCAGCGTGTCCACCCCGGTGCCGTCCTCGCGACGGAACCGGTTGAACGGGAGCACCGCCTCCTTGACCGCGATCGGCACACCGACCGGTGCCTCACCGCCGTCACCGGTGGGCGGCAGAATCCCCTGCTCACGCAGCTGCGCGATGCTCGTGCCGAGCATCACCCGCGCACACGCCTTCGCCAGCGGTACCGCCGTCGCCTTCGACACGAACGGAACGGTGCGGCTCGCCCGCGGGTTGGCCTCCAGGACGTACAGGATGTCGTCCTTGAGCGCGTACTGCACGTTCAGCAGACCCTTGACCCCGATCCCCTTGGCCAGCGCCTCGGTCGAGGCGCGCACCATCTGCAGGTCGGCGCGGCCGAGGGTGACCGGCGGCAGGGCGCACGCCGAGTCACCGGAGTGGATACCGGCCTCCTCGATGTGCTCCATCACCCCGCCGATGAACACCTCGTCGCCGTCGCACAGGGCGTCGACGTCGATCTCCACCGCGTCCTCAAGGAAGCGGTCCACCAGCACCGGATGGTCGGGGGTCAGTTCGGTGGCACGAGAGATGTAGTCCTGCAACGAATTCTCGTCGTACACGATCTCCATACCCCGCCCGCCGAGCACGTACGAGGGCCGCACCAGCACCGGATACCCGATCCGCCCGGCCGTCTCGCGGGCCTCGCCGAAGCTGGTGGCGGTTCCGAAGGCGGGCGCGGGCAGGCCCGCGCCGGTGAGCACCTTGCCGAACTCGCCGCGATCCTCGGCCAGGTCGATCGCCTCGGGCGAGGTGCCGACGATCGGCACGCCCGCCGCCTGCAGCCGGTGCGCAAGCCCGAGCGGGGTCTGCCCGCCGAGTTGCACGATCACCCCTGCGACGGTGCCCGACTGCGCCTCGGCGTGGTACACCTCCAGTACATCCTCGAAGGTGAGCGGCTCGAAGTAGAGACGGTCGGCGGTGTCGTAGTCGGTGGAGACGGTTTCCGGGTTGCAGTTGACCATCACCGTCTCGTACCCGGCCTCCGACAGCGTCAGCGCCGCATGCACACACGAGTAATCGAACTCGATGCCCTGACCGATGCGGTTGGGACCCGAACCCAGGATCAGCACCTTGGGGCGTTCGGCCTGCGGGGCCACCTCACTGGTGGCCGCCGGATCGAGCTCGTACGTCGAATAGTGGTACGGCGTCTTGGCCTCGAACTCGGCGGCGCAGGTGTCCACCGTCTTGTACACCGGCCGCACACCCGACTTGATGCGGAACTCGCGCACCGCCGCCTCGTCGAGGAGATCATCGCGCAGCGCGGCGATCTGGCGGTCGGAGAAGCCCGACGACTTGGCCTCGCGGAGTAGATCGGCATCGAGCGCGGCGGCGTCACGGATGCGTGACCCGAGTGCGCCGATCGCCTCGATCTCGGCGAGGAACCACGGGTCGATGGCGGTGGCGTCGTAGAGCTGCTCAACGGTGGCGCCGGCGTCGAAGGCCAGCATGATGCCATACAGCCGCCCGTCCTTGGGGGTGGCGAGCGACTCCAGCAGCGCGGGCAGGTCGACCGTCGACGGATCCGGACGGTCCGCCTCGGTCCAGAACCCACCGGCCTTGGTCTCCAACGAACGCATCACCTTGCCCAGGGCCTCGGTGAAGCTGCGGCCCAGGCTCATCGCCTCGCCCACCGACTTCATGGTGGTGGTGAGGGTGTCGTCGGCACCCGGGAACTTCTCGAACGCGAAGCGCGGCGCCTTGACCACCACGTAGTCGAGCGTCGGCTCGAAACAGGCGGGAGTCTCCTTGGTGATGTCGTTGACGATCTCGTCGAGGCTGTAGCCGATCGCCAGCTTCGCGGCGATCTTGGCGATCGGGAATCCGGTCGCCTTCGACGCGAGCGCCGAGGACCGCGACACACGCGGGTTCATCTCGATGACCACCAGGCGCCCGTCCCGCGGATCCTGGGCGAACTGGATGTTGCAGCCGCCGGTGTCGACACCCACCTCACGCAGGATGGCGATCGACAGGTCACGCATCTTCTGGTACTCGACGTCGGTGAGCGTCATCGCCGGGGCCACCGTTACCGAGTCACCGGTGTGCACACCCACCGGGTCGACGTTCTCGATCGAGCAGATGACCACCACGTTGTCGCGGTTGTCGCGCATCAGCTCGAGCTCGTACTCCTTCCAGCCGAGGATCGACTCCTCGATGAGCACGTTTGCGGTCGGCGAGGCGGCCAGGCCACCGCCGGCGATGCGTTCGAGATCGGCATCGTCGTAGGCCATGCCCGAACCGAGGCCACCCATCGTGAACGACGGCCGCACCACCACCGGGAAACCGAGTTCGGCGACGGTGACGCGGACCTCGTCCATGGTGTGGCAGACGCGGGAGCGGGCACTCTCGCCGCCCACCTTCTCCACGATGTCCTTGAACATCTGCCGGTCCTCGCCGCGCTGGATGGCATCGAAGTCGGCTCCGATGAGTTCGATGTCGTACTTCTCCAGCGAACCGCGATCATGCAGCGCCACAGCGGTGTTGAGCGCGGTCTGGCCGCCGAGGGTGGCCAGTACCGCGTCGATGGGATGTCCGGCGTCGCGTTCGGCCTCGATCACCTTCTCCACGTATTCGGCGGTGATGGGTTCGATGTAGGTGGCGTCGGCGAACTCCGGGTCGGTCATGATGGTGGCCGGGTTGGAGTTGACCAGCGACACACGCAGGCCCTCGGATTTGAGGACGCGGCACGCCTGGGTGCCGGAGTAGTCGAATTCACAGGCCTGGCCGATGACGATCGGGCCCGACCCGATGACCAGGACGTGGGAGATGTCTGAACGGCGTGGCATCAGGCCCTCGTTCCTTCCAGCAGGGTCGCGAATTTGTCGAACAGGTAGCCGGCGTCGTGCGGTCCGGCCGCGGCCTCCGGGTGGTACTGCACCGAGAATGCCTGCCCGGACACCAATTCCACGCCTTCGACGGTGTTGTCATTGGCGCAGACGTGGCTGATGCGGGCCCGGCCGAAGTCGGTGTCGAACTCCTCGCCCGCCTCCCCGTCGAGGGCGAAGCCGTGATTTTGGGCGGTGATCGACACCTTGCCGGTGGCCACGTCGATCACCGGGATGTTGATGCCGCGGTGGCCGAACTTCATCTTGTAGGTGCCCCGGCCCAGCGCCCGGCCCAGGATCTGATTGCCGAAGCAGATCCCGAACAACGGAATCCCCTCCCCCAGAACCTGTTTGGTCAGATCGACGGTGGCATCGGCGGTGGCCGGGTCGCCCGGACCGTTGGACAGGAACACCCCGTCGGCCTTGAGTTCCCTGATCACGTCCAGGCTTGTCGACGACGGCAGCACGTGTACGCGGATGCCGCGTTGGGCGAACATGCGCGGGGTGTTGGTCTTGATACCCAGGTCGAGAGCCGCGACGGTGAAGCGGGCGGGCCCGTCGGGTTCGATCACGTACCCGGTGTCGGTGGATACCTCCCCGGCCAGATCGGCTCCCGCCATCGACGGCTGCGACTTCACGCGGGTCAGTAGCGTGTCGGTGTCGGCGAGCGCATCACCGGAGAACACCCCTGCCCGCATCGACCCATGATCGCGCAGCACCCGGACCAGTGCACGGGTGTCGATTCCGGCGATACCGACCACGCCCTGCTCCACCAGCTTGTCCGCCAGGCCGGTGCTGGCGCGCCAGTTGGACACCCGGCGGGTGGGGTTGCGCACCGCATAGCCGGCGACCCAGATCTTGCCGCCGTGCGACTCGTCGTCCTCGGTGTTCCAGCCGGTGTTGCCGATCTGCGGTGCGGTCGCGACCACGATCTGGCGGTGATAACTCGGGTCGGTGAGGGTTTCCTGATACCCGGTCATGGCGGTGCAGAACACCGCCTCCCCGAGTGTTTGCCCGACGGCGCCGAAAGACTGCCCGGTGAAGACCTGGCCGTTCTCCAGAACCAGTACCGCTCTACTCATTGATCACTTTCTGTTGCTGCGAAATCGGCGACCCAGCCGCTGTACACGGCCTTGTCGTCAGCTCTGATACCGGAGTCCACCTCGGTTCCGCCGGGCAACACCCACCGGACCACGAGCACTCCGCCGTCCCCCATGACCTTGCCCCCGAAACCGCTCTCGGTGCGGACCACCGTCACACACCCGCGCGGGATCCAGATGTCATCGGCGCCCTGCCGGGCGATCTCGATGCCATCGGTGAACTCGGTGATGTTGGCCGCCGAACGGTCGCTCAGGCCACCGACGGTGATCTTGTTCTGCCAGCTCGGCGCGAACGTGGTGCCCAGATACAGCCCGGAATCGGGCCCGCGTACCGGTTCGCCCGGATTGTCCGGCAGAACCGGGATCTCACCCACCGCCTCCACCTGCTCGCGCGCCTTGATCGCCGCACCGGTGGCCACCATGTACACCACGCGGCCGAGCCCGGCCAGTACGGCGAGCGTGCCCCCGATGATCACCACGTTCACCACGGACTTGCCCCACGACCAGCCGGGGCCGATGTGCAACACCACAACCGCCAGGACAACCACCAGCACCACCGCGACCGGCACCACCGCGCCCGACCGGATGCCTGCGCGCCTCATCGGCGCACCGCTCCCTCGTGTGCGGTGACGGCTCCTCGCAGAACTGTTGCCCGGATCGTCGCGGGCAACGTCATGTCGGCGTACGGGGTGTTGCCCGACAGGCTGGCCAGGTCGGCAGCCCTGACCGTCCACGACGCCGCCGCGTCGACGAGGGTCAGGTTGGCGGGCTCGCCCACCGCGATCGGGCGGCCCTGATCGGTGAGCCCGACGATCTGCGCGGGCCGCTCGCTCATCACCTTCGCCACCCCACGCCAGTCGAGCAGGCCCGGGGTGACCATCGTCTCCACGACGATCGATAGCGCCGTCTCCAGGCCCAGCATGCCCGGCCGGGCGACGGAGAACTCGCAGCACTTCTCCTGTGCCGCGTGTGGGGCGTGGTCGGTGGCGACACAGTCGATGGTGCCGTCGGCCAGTCCGCGGCGCAGCGCCGCGGTGTCGCGTTCCTCCCGCAGCGGCGGGTTCACCTTGTTGACCGGATCGTAGGACTCCAGGCGCGCGTCGGTGAGCAGCAGATGATGCGGAGTCACCTCGGCGGTGATCGAGATGCCCTGCGCCTTGGCCCATTTCACCAACTCGACGGTTCCCTCGGTGGAGGCGTGACAGATGTGAACGCGGGTACCGGCGTCGCGGGCCAGCAGCGCGTCACGGACCACGATCGACTCCTCGGCGGCACGCGGCCAACCGGCCAGACCCAGCCGCGAGGCCGTCGGCCCCTCGTGCGCCACGGCGCCGACGGTGAGCCGCGGCTCCTCCGCGTGCTGGGCGATCAGGACGTCGAGGCCTTTGGCGTATTCCAGAGCCCGCCGCATCAGCAGCGGGTCGTCGACGCATTTGCCGTCGTCGCTGAACATTTTCACCTTGGCCGCACCCGCCGCCATCATGCCCATCTCGGCGAGTTGTTTACCGCCCAGTCCGACGGTGACCGCACCCACCGGGTGCACATCGACGAGTCCGACCTCGCGGCCGGTGCGGTACACATTGTCGGTAACCGTCGAATTGTCGGCGACCGGGTCGGTGTTGGCCATCGCGAACACCGCGGTGTACCCGCCGAGGGCGGCGGCGGCCGAACCGGAGGCGATGGTCTCGGTGTCCTCCCGGCCCGGTTCCCGCAGATGGGTGTGCAAGTCGACGAAACCGGGCAACAGCACCGCGTCGCCGCCGGCGATCCGCTCCGCCTCGGCCGGCGCGGTCAGATCGGGCCCGATCTCGGCGATCACGCCGTCGACGATCAGAATGTCGACCGGGTCACCCTCGCCGTACGGTCGGACATCGGTGATCAGCAACGATCCGGGCGCGCTCACTGGTGGTACTCCCCTGTCGTGGTTTCGGGATCTGTGCCGACGAGCAACCCGAACAGCACCGCCATCCGGACATGCACGCCGTTGCGGACCTGTTCGAGCACCGTCGCGCGCGGCGAGTCGGCCACCGAGTAACCGATCTCCATGCCGCGCAGCATCGGACCGGGGTGCAGCACCACCGCGTCGTCGGCCATCAACGCCAGCCGACGGTCATTGAGTCCGTAGCGGACCGAGTACTCGCGGGAACTCGGGAAGAAGCCGCCGTTCATGCGTTCGGCCTGTACCCGCAGCATCATCACCGCGTCGACGGCGGCCAGTTCGGCGTCGAGGTCGGTGGACACCGTCACCGGCCACTGCTCGACCCCGGTCGGCAGCAGGGTGGGCGGTGCGACGAGCACCACCTCGGCGCCGAGAGTGGACAGCAGGAACGCGTTGGAACGGGCGACCCGCGAATGCAGGACGTCGCCGACGATCGCGACCCGCCTGCCGTCGAGGGTTCCCAGCCGCTGACGCAGCGTGAGCGCATCGAGCAGGGCCTGCGTCGGATGTTCGTGCATACCGTCGCCCGCGTTGATGATCGACGGTCCGCCGCCGTCCGCGGCGGTGGTCCAGTCGGCGATCTGCCGCGCCGCACCCGAGGCCGGGTGCCGCACGATCAGCGCGTCGGCGCCCGCCGCGTACAGGGTCTTCGCGGTGTCGCGCAGCGACTCGCCCTTGCCCGCCGACGAACTCGACGCGCTGACGTTGATGACATCGGCGCTCATCCACTTGCCGGCCACCTCGAACGAGACGCGGGTGCGGGTGGAGTTCTCGTAGAACACCGTCATCACGGTGCGCCCGCGCAGCGTGGGCAGCTTCTTGACCTCACGCCCGGTGAGTGCCTGCTCGAACCGTTCGGCCTCGTCGAGGATGGCGGTGGCCTGCTCGCGGGTCAGATCCTGTGTGCTGAGCAGATGACGCATCACGCACCCGCATCCGAACCGGTGCGGGCACCGAGAACCACCTCGTCGACACCGTCGTGTTCGGTGAGATGCACCGCGACGTTCTCCTCGCGTGCGGTGGGGATGTTCTTGCCGACGTAGTCCGCACGCAACGGCAGTTCGCGGTGGCCGCGATCGACGAGCACCGCCAGCTGCACCGCGGCCGGTCGGCCGAGGTCGCGCAGCGCGTCGAGAGCCGCCCGGACGGTGCGCCCCGAGTACAGGACGTCGTCGACGAGGATCACGATCGCGCCGTCGACACCGCCGGCGGGCACCATTGTGCGCTCGAGTGGGCGATGCGGTTTGTCGCGCAGATCGTCGCGGTAGAGGGTGATGTCGAGATACCCGACCGGGATGTCGGTACCGGCGAACTCGGAAATCTTGGCGCCCAGCCGTTTCGCAAGAGCCGTTCCGCGGGTGGGGATGCCGATGAGTACTACATGAGGTGCGTCCGGGGCATCGAGAGCCGTCTTCTCGATCACCTGATGGGCGACACGAGCGATGGTCCGGGACACATCCGCCGCGTCGAGCAGCACCCGATGGGTTGATCCATCGTTTACGTCAGTCAACGTGACCTCCTTCTCCGCCTCACGGGACGGTCCGTTAAAGGATGCCTGCCGCAAACACTGTACACGCTCGTGACGCGCCGACGCCCTGCGGAGCTACAGCTCAGTAACCGCCAGGACGGGTTTGAGGCCGCGAAAATCTCCGATGTTGCGGGTCGCGAGCTCAGCGCCATCGGACACCACGACAGCAGCGACCATCAGATCCTATCGATGCGAATGACGAACTGAGTTTGCTGTTGAACCCGGATTCCGGGTTCAACAGCAAACTCAGATGGCGAACAGGATCAGGCGTCGTTGCGGGGTTCTGCCGCGGCGGCGGCGCGCACCTGGGGTGCGAGATCGGCGATTGTGGCGAGGACGCCGTTGACGAAGGCGGGCGAATCGTCGGTGGACAGTTCCTTGGCCAGCTGGACGGCCTCGTCGACGATCACCACCGGATCGACGTCGGTGGCGTTGAACAACTCCCAGGTGGCCAGCCGCATGACGGCCCGGTCGACGGCGGGCAGACGCGGCAGCGTCCACTCCTTGAGGTGCGAGGTCAGCACCGCGTCGACCTGCGCCTGATCGGCGGTGACCCCTTCGACGACGCGCGCGGTGTACGGGTGGATCTGTCCGACGCTCTCGTCGGTGATCACCAGTTCGCGGCGTTCGGCCATCAGGTCGGTGGCCTTGACCCCTTTGGCCTCGGCCTCGAACAGCAGGTCGACGGCGCGTTTACGCGCCTTGTGACGGGTACCCGGGTGTTTCACTGAACGCGGCGCTCAGCTGTTGACGCGGCCGAGGTAGCTGCCGTCGCGCGAGTCGACCTTCAGCTTGTCGCCGGTGTTGATGAACAGCGGAACCGCGATCTCGGCGCCGGTCTCCAGCGTGGCGGGCTTGGTGCCGCCGGTGGAGCGGTCGCCCTGCAGGCCGGGGTCGGTCTGCTGCACCAGCAGCTCGACGGTGACGGGCAGCTCCACGTACAGCGGCGCACCCTCGTGGGTGGCGACCTGTACCTTCATGTTCTCCAACAGGAACCGGGCGCCGTCGCCGACGGTCTCCGGGGTGATGTTGAGCTGCTCGAAGGTCTCGGCGTCCATGAAGACGAAATCGGTGCCGTCGTTGTACAGGTAGGTCATGTCGCGACGGTCGACGGTCGCGGTCTCCACCTTCACACCGGCATTGAAGGTCTTGTCGACGATCTTGCCGCTGAGCACGTTCTTGATCTTGGTGCGCACGAACGCCGGCCCCTTGCCGGGCTTGACGTGCTGGAACTCCAGGATCTGCCAGAGCCCGTTGTCCATGTTCAGCACGAGGCCGTTCTTGAAATCGGCGGTACTCGCCATAGGTGGTTACTTCCTAACGTCAGATGACGGTGAACGTCTTGTCGGTGGTGGTCAGCAGGTCGGGTTCACCGTCGGTGACCACGAGGCTGTCCTCGATCCTGACGCCCCCTCGACCTGGAAGATAGACGCCGGGCTCCACGGTCACCGCGGCGCCGCATGGCAGTGTACCCGCAGCGGCCGACCCGATTCCCGGCGCTTCATGGATCTGCAGGCCGATTCCGTGCCCGAGACCGTGCACATATCTGTCGCCGTACCCCGCGGCGGCGATCACCGACCGGGCCGCGCCGTCCACCGCACGCAGGCCCGCACCCGGCGTCAGCGCCGCCCGGCCCGCGGACTGCGCGGCCGACACGAGATCGTAGATCTCACGCTGCCAGTCGGCGGCATGGCCCAACACATAGGTACGCGTCATGTCCGAGTGATAGCCGGCGACCGCCGCGCCGAAGTCGATCTTGACAAAATCGCCGTCGGCCAGCACCGCCGTCGTGGGCCGGTGATGCGGTACCGCCGAGTTCGCGCCCGCCGCGACGATCGTCTCGAAGGAGACCGCGTCCGCTCCCCGCTCGAACATCTCCCACTCGAGTGCCCGCGCCACCTCGCGTTCGGTGCGGCCCGGGGCGAGCAGTCCGCGCTCGATGATCGCGGCCAGCGCCTCGTCGGCCACGGCACATGCCCGGCGCAGCAGCGCGACCTCACCGGCGTCCTTGACCTCACGCAGCCGTTCCACCAGGCCGGACGTGCCGACGAGAGCTCCGTCCAGGTCCCGGTGAGCGGCAACGGTCACGATGTGTTCCTCGAAACCGACACGCACCGCCCCGGCCCGGCCCGCGTACTCGACGAGCGCGCCGAGACAGTTGCGGGCGATCACCGCCTCCAGGTCGCCTGCCTGCTCGGCGACCTGGGTGATGTACCGGCCATCGGTGCAGATCCGGTCCGCGGCCGGGTCGGTGGCGCTGACCAGCACCGCGGCATTGGATCCGGTGAATCCGGTCAGGTATCGCACGTTGATCAGGTCCGAGATCACCACAACGTCGGCGGTATCGGCCAGCGTCGTGCGCAGCCGGTCCCGGCGGGCGCGGTGATCGGCGGGCGGCGGCGGGTTCCAGGGCGAGGCCATGGCTACAAATCTACCGATCGGCCGCGTCCGCAGACACGAAGGACGGGGATGTGGTTTCGCTCACGTGAGCGGTGGTCTAGTCTGTGCGCCATGGGTTCTTGGTTGCTGCGCGGAATACCGCTCGCCGCTGTTCACATCGCGGCCCGTGTGCTGCTGGCCGTCGCCGTGGTCGAAAAGCCACTCGACTCCGGCACCTGGAAGGTACTGGCCATCGCCGCGGTGGTGCTCGTCGCACTCCTGTGGGGTGGCATCGACGGTATCCGTGACGCGCGGGCCAACCCCGACCCCGACGACTACGCCGACCTCACGGTGCGCTGGCTGAAAGCGGGCCTGTTCGCCGGCCTGGTCTCGGCAATCGTCTGCTGGGTCATCGGACATTGGTTCATGAGCGGCATCGGCGAGGCCTCGCTGCCCATCGAGATCGTCGCCGGCGGATCGTTCACCGCGCTCCTGGTCTACTTCCCCGCGTTCATCGGCTTCTCCGTCGGACGCTGGATCGTGCGCCGCGACCAGCGCAAGAACGAGCCCGACGATGACTGGTCGGTGCACGAGGACCGCACCCCGGCCCACGCCTGACACGTCGACGGACAAGAAAAAGCCGGCCGCGTCACCGACGTGGCCGGCTTTCTCTTGTCCGTGGGTCCCGGCTACCGGCTAACCGGTCACAGCAGCACGCCGCCACCCGATGCGGATACCCCGGCGACCGCCGAGTATGCGGCCGCGATCAGCGACGGGTCCGGGCCCTCGAGCCGGCCCGGTTTTGCCAGACCGTCGAGCACCACGAAACGCAGCACACCGGAACGGTTCTTCTTGTCGCCCGCCATGCCCTGCAAGAGGTCGGCGAAGGCATCGGGATCGTAGGTGGTGGGCAGGCCGACGAGTTGCAGGATGCTCTTGTGCCGGTCGGCGGTCTCGTCGTCGAGCCGGCCCGCGAGCCGGGCGAGTTCGGCGGCGAACACCAGCCCCACCGACACGGCAGCACCGTGACGCCACTTGTAGCGTTCGCGGCGTTCGATGGCGTGGCCGAGGGTGTGACCATAGTTGAGGATCTCGCGCAGCGACGACTCCTTGAGGTCGGCGGACACCACATCCGCCTTCACCTGGACCGACCGCCGGATCAGCTCGGGCAGCACATCGCCGGCCGGGTCGAGCGCGGCCCGCGCGTCCGCCTCGATGATGCGCAGGATCTCCGGGTCGGCGATGAACCCGGTCTTGATGACCTCGGCGAGACCGGCGACGACCTCGTTGCGCGGCACCGTCTCCAGGGTGGCGATGTCGATGAGCACCGCGTCCGGCTCATGGAAGGAACCGACGAGATTCTTACCGGCGTCGGTGTTGATGCCGGTCTTGCCGCCGACCGCCGCGTCGACCATCGCGAGCAGTGTCGTCGGGATGTGGATGACGCCGATACCGCGCATCCAGGTGGCGGCGACGAACCCGGCCAGGTCGGTGGCCGCACCGCCGCCGAGGCTGATCACCTTGTCGTTGCGTTTGAGACCGATCTGCCCGAACACCCCCCAGCAGAACGAGGCGACCTGAAGGTCCTTGCCGGCCTCGGCATCGGGGATCTCTACCGAATGCGCGTCGAAACCCCGCTCGTTCAAGAATTCCCGGATCTGTTTGGCCGTTTCTACCAGGGTGGGCTGGAACACGATCGCGATGCGGTCGGCACCTGCCGCGGCGTCGGCGACCTCGCCGAGCAGACCCCGACCGATGACCACATCGTACGGCGCGCCCGCGTTGACCCGGATCCTGATCGGTTCTGTCGAACTGTCTGTCACAAAAGGTTCCTCTCGGGAATGAGATGATCGGCGAGGGCGGAGACCACCAGGTCGGCGATCTCGTCGGCGCTGCCCGCACCGGCGTCGACGGTGACTGTGGCAAGTTCCGCGTAGGTGTCGTGCCGTTCGTCGAGCAGTTCGCGGTAGCGGGTCTCGGCGTCGTCACCGGCCAGCAGCGGACGATCACCGCCCTTGGCGCGGGCGAAACCCTCGGCGGGGTCGATGCTCAGGTACACCACGCGATGACCGGCCAGGGCGTCGGCGACGGCCGGGGTCATCACCGCCCCGCCGCCGAGGGACACCACACCGCCACGGGTGAGCAGGTCGAGCACCACTCGGCGTTCGATGTCGCGGAACGCCTCGACGCCGTCCGCGGTGAAGATCTCCGGGATGGACCGGCCCTCGGCGTGCACTATCTGCTCGTCGGCGTCGACGAAGTCCACCCCCAGCAGTTCGGCGACGAGCCTGCCGACCGTGGACTTGCCCGCCCCCATGAAACCGATCAGCACGGCGGCCGGGCGGGAGTTGATCCGTTTGCGGGTCACCGTCATTGGTGCGGGGGCCTCGCGCTGATCCGCGTGAGGTAACCGTGCAGGTTGTCGGAGGTCTCGGCCGCCGAGTCGCCGCCGAACTTGTCGAGCGCGACCTGCGCGAGCACCAGCGCGACCATTGCCTCGGCGACCACACCGGCGGCGGGTACCGCGCACACGTCCGAGCGCTGGTGGATCGCGACCGCGGGCTCGCCCGTGGTCATGTCGATGGTCTGCAGGGCACGCGGCACCGTCGAGATCGGCTTCATCGCGATCCGCACCCGCACGTCCTCGCCGTTGGTCATACCGCCTTCGAGACCGCCCGCGCGGTTGGTGGAGCGCAGCACGCCGTCGGGTCCGGGCACCATCTCGTCGTGTGCCAGGCTCCCCCGCCGCCGGGCCGTCTCGAAGCCGTCACCGACCTCGACACCCTTGATCGCCTGGATACCCATCAGCGCCGCGGCCAGTTTCGCATCGAGGCGCGTGTCGCCGCTGACATGCGAGCCGAGGCCGATGGGTACGCCGGTGGCGACGATCTCGACGACGCCGCCAAGGGTGTCGCCGTCCTTCTTGGCGGCCTCGATCTCGGCGATCATCTTCTCCGCCGACGACGCGTCGAACGCGCGGACCGGACTCGCGTCGATGGTTGCCAGGTCGGTGTAGCGGGGCGCGGGCCCCACGTACGGCTCGGATGCGCCGATGGAGATGACGTGGCTGAGCACCTCCACACCGAACACCTGGCGCAGGAAGTTGCGGGCCACGGTGCCGGCGGCCACACGGGCCGCGGTCTCGCGGGCACTGGCGCGTTCGAGCACCGGCCGCGCGTCGTCGAAGCCGTACTTGAGCATGCCCGCGAAGTCGGCGTGACCGGGCCGGGGCCGGGTCAGCGGCGCGTTGCGGGCGCTGCCGGCGAGTTCGTCGGCAGCGACCGGGTCGGCGGCCATCACCTGCTCCCACTTGGGCCACTCGCTGTTGCCGATCTCGATGGCCACCGGCCCGCCCTGGGTGCGGCCGTGCCGAATGCCGCCGAGCAGCGTCAGCTTGTCGGCCTCGAACTTCATCCGGGCACCACGGCCGTAGCCGAGGCGGCGCCGGGCGAGTTGTTCGGCGATGTCGGACGAGGTGACCTCTACTCCGGCGACCATCCCCTCGACGATGGCGACCAGGGCCGGTCCATGGGATTCTCCGGCGGTTATCCAGCGCAACACGGCGTCAATTGTTCCACGAGCGGCTGAGCGCACTCTGTTCAGGCCATACTGGGCAGATGTCCATAGGCGATCTGGTTACGCGAGCATCCACCCGCACCTTCGGTGAGCCGCTGACAACACCCGACGGAGTGACCGTGATCCCGGTCACCCGCACCTCACGCGGTGGTGACGGCGCCGGCGCGGTCGGCGTGTTCGTGGTGCACGGCAACAAGGTGGTCTGGTCACCGGCGATCGACGCGGAGAGGATCGCCCTCGTCGGTGTCCTCACCGGCTTCGTCGCCGCCGTCCTCGGCTGTGTGGCGGTGATCCGCCGGCCACCGTGGCCGGATCTGCGGCGCTGACGGCGGGTGTCACGAGGCCACTGCCACCAGCAGCGCCGCCGACGCGCACAGAGCGGGGCCGTGGGGCAGCGTCGATGAGCGGGTGGCCAGTGTGGCGACCGCCGAGATGGCGGCGGCCAGCAGCACGATGAGCAGCGCGAGTGGCCAGTCGGCCGCGAGACCGCCGACCACGAACGCGAGTTTCACGTCGCCGCCTCCGCACTGGCGTAGCAGCCAGGCGATCAGATAGGGGGCCGCCGCGAGGAGCCCGGCCGCCATCACCCCGGCCGATACCGTTCCGGTCGCGGCGACGGCGATCAGGCCGGGCCACAGGAGCGTGTTGGTGATGCGCCGGGTACGGGCGTCGCGGACCGCGATGGCGCTCAGCCACAGGCCGACGGGGATCGTCACAAGGGTCACGCCCTCATCGTCGCCGCCCCGGCACCCCCACCCGGGCCCCATATCCGGTCCTGTGGACAACACGCCACCTGTGCACACCGACCTTGACGGCCACACATGCCGCCGACGTCTCGCGCGGAGCGGATTCCCTGGACGCCGAACGGATCCGCGTGGCGTGGAGGTACCGGGCTACGCGGGAACCGGTGGTCAGCCGGCGGCGATCGCGGCGGCCATCGCCTCGCGGGGGGCGGGCAGGCCGGTGAACTGTTCGACCTGGCTGTAGGCCTGGTTGAGCAGCATCACCAGTCCCCCGACGACCCTCCCACCGGATTCGGTGACGGCGGCCGCCAGCGGGGTGGGCCACGGGTCGTAGATGACGTCGACCACGGCCCGCGCCACGCGCACCGAATCGATGAGCGGCTCGGCGGCCGGGGACGGAACCGTCGTGACGACGACCCGTGCGGTGCGGCACGCCTCGGTCAGCTCCGGCGACGACGCGAACGGCAGGAAGTCGCAGCGCAGGCCGAGAACCCCGGCGAGCGCGGCGACGTCGGCGGCCCGCTCCGGGCTGCGCACCACCAGCCGGATCGACGCGAAACCTGCATCGGCGAGTGCGCTGACCGTCGGCAGGGCGGTACCGCCGCCGCCGATGACCACCGACTCGCCACCGGTACCGCCCCGCACCCCGAGTTCTCCCAATGCGCCGCTCATCCCGTCGACGTCGGTGCAGTCGGCACGCCAGCCCGCATCGGTACGGAGCAGTGTGTTGGCCGAACCGATGAGCCGGGCACGGTCGGTGACCTCGTCGGCGAACTCGAGCGCGGCGATCTTGCCGGGCATCGTCACCGAGAATCCGACGAATTCGGGTGCCGCCCCGCCCACGATCGCCGGGAGTTGCTCGGCGGTGCACTCGATCCGCTCGTAGGTCCAGTCGGTCAGCCCGAGCGCCCGGTAGGCGGCCAGGTGCAGATCCGGCGACCTCGAATGGGAGACGGGGAACCCCAGCACGGCTGCTTTGCGTGGCGTCATGGCGTCCTCAGCATCCCGGCCTCAGCATCCCGGCCTCAGCATCCCGTTGACAGCAGGCCGGTGTCACAGGCCTTCTGCCGATTGCGTTTGTGTTCTTCGTAGTCGTCGGCGAACAACGTGTTGCCGTCCTTGTCGATGGACACGAAGTACAGCCACTGACCCGTGGCGGGGTGTTCGGTCGCCTCCAGCGCACGCTCCCCGACCGCGCCGATCGGTGTCGGCGGCAAACCGGAGATCTGGTAGGTGTTCCACGGGTTCGCGTCGCTGTAGGCGTCGCCGTGCACGTCGATGTTGGTGACCTCCGCCCTGTAGTTGGATGTCGAATCCATCTCCAGGCGCTGGTCCTTGGCAAGCCGGTTCAGGATGACCCGGGCGACCTTCGGGAAGTCGTCGGCATTCTTGGCCTCCCGCTCGACGATCGAGGCGGTGATCAGGGTCTCGTACGGCGTCAGTCCCGAACCGTTGTCGTTGAGCAGACCCCAGTTCTCGAACCGGCTCACACTCTGTGAGACCAGCTGGGTCAGGATCGCGTCGGCCGAATGCTCGGGATTGATGTAGTCCCAGGTGCCGGGTGCGATGAGCCCTTCGAGCCGGCGGAAATCACCTTTGACAGCGGTCGCGGTCACCCACTTGTGTGCCCACTCCGGCACGCCGAGCGCGGCGGGGTCGGCGGTCGCGGCGACCTTCTCCAACTCTTCGACGGTCACCCCACGGTGTGCACCGTTCACGTCGACCTCGGTGGCGTCGGCGATCATCTGGAAGATGCCCGGTGTGGTCTTGCCGTCGATGCCCTTCTTCGATTCGAGTTGCAGACCTTCGGGGACGTTCATCAGGCCCACGCGGTGCACCTTGGAGGTATCGGTCATCATCTCGACCGCGGTGGCGGCCGGGATCTGGGTGCGTAGCTTGTAGAAGCCGCCCTCCATTGTGCGTCCGTCGGCGGCGTTGACGAAGGCCCGTGAGCTCTTGACCACATCGCGGTCGGCGAGGATGTCCCCGAAGTCGCTCAGCGTGGAGTTGGCCGGGATCTCCACGATCACGTCGGCTGCGCCGGTCGCGTCGGAGTAGTCGGCAGCGCCGATCACGCCGAGGGTGCGCAGTGCGACATATCCGAGTCCGCCGACCATCGCCAGCAGGAACACCAGCACGAAGGCAAGTACCATGCGTGTGCGGGTGCGCCTGCGGGCCTTGTCGGCGGCGCCGCCGTCGGTACCGCCCCGGCGTCGACCCTCGCGCCGGTCCGACCTGGTCCGGGTGTCGGTCCCGGCATCGGAACCGGCGGCCGACGCCGACCGCGCGGTGCCGGTGTGCCCGAAATCCGGGTGACCTGAGTCCGAGTGCCCGGCATCGGCGCCGGTGGCGTCGATCAGTCCGGTGCCGGCCTGCCCGGTACCCGCGTGCGGACGGCCGGTGAGCGGGGCGCCCCGCTCACCGCCGTCCTGGACATTCGGGCCCGGTCCGACGTGCGGGCCCGGCACCGGTCCACCGGCACCGGTGGGTATGCCCGTATGCGCGGGCCGCGAATACTGGGGACGCCCGCCTGTCGTGGCGGGCGGTTCCGGCCGGCGCCGCGGCGGTGCGGCCCGGCCCGCGGGCGGTTGGGCGGGCGCCGGGTAGGTGTCACGTGCGGGCCGGGCGGGACCGGGCGTGGGCCGGGGGGCGATCCGTTGCGGCATCGACCGTTCGGAATCGGCGGGCGGGGTGTCGACGGAGTCCTCACGACGACGCCGGTGCCGGGTCATCGGCCGGTCGGGGTTCGGCTGGGTGAAGTAACGCAGACGATCGGCTTCCGATTGCGCCGGGTCCGATCCGGTACTGCGGTGACGGTGTCCCCGATAGTGCTCATCGTCCACGGGGAGACTCCCCTGCCGCGTCAACCAGAGCGCTCACCGAAGCGCACCCTCGACGGTGCCTCGCGTCATCGTCCCGCATCCAGCCACCCTTGCAGAATAGCCACCGCCGCGGCCTGATCAATCACCTGACGCGACGACTTCACCGAGCGTCCGCTGGCCCGCAGCGCCTGCTGGGCGGTGACCGTGGTGAACCGTTCGTCGAAGTACTCCACCGGTACCGGCGCGACGGCCGCGGCGACGGCATCGCCGAACGTGCGGGCGGCCTCGGCGGCCGCACCCGTGGTGTTGCGCAGGGTGCGGGGCAACCCGATCACCACCGCGGCCACCTCGTACTCGGCCGCCAGCGCCGAGATCCGGTCCACGTCGGCGTGCCCGCCGACGGTCCGGGCCACTGTCTCCACCGGCGTCGCCAGAATGCGGTCGGGGTCGCACACCGCGACCCCGATACGCACGCTACCGACGTCGATACCCAGGACCCGGCCCGGTCGGCCTCCGCCTTCTGGGCTCACCGCAGCACAAGCTCTCGGATGCGGGCCATGGCCGTGTCGGCGCCGGAGGCATCGGTGCCCGATCCCTGCGCCAGGTCGGGTTTGCCGCCACCACGGCCGCCGACCAGCGGGGCGATCTGCTTGACCAGGTCACCGGCCTTGATGCCGGCGGAGCGGGCGGAATCAGTGGTGGCGATGACGAACGGCACCTTGCCGCCGGCCGCCGAGAAGAGCGCGACCACCGCGGGCTTGTCGGCCACCTTGGCGCGCAGTTCGGTGGCCAGTGAACGCAGGTCACCGGCGTCGATGCCGTCGGGCAGCAGCCCGCCCACCACCAGCGTCGTGCCGGAGGTGACCGCTGCGTCGATCAGGCCGGAGGCGGCGTTGCGGGCGGCCTCGGCACGGATCCGTTCGAGTTCCTTCTCCGCATCACGCAACCGTGTGACCAAGGCCTCGACCCGGCCCGGCACCTCCTCGGACGGAACCTTCAACGACGACGCGAGCCCGGCGAGCAGGGCCCGTTCCTTGGACAGGTACCGGAACGAGTCCATACCCACATAAGCCTCGACACGGCGCACACCCGAACCGACCGACGACTCACCGATGACGGTGATGGGACCGATCTGCGCCGACGAGGACACGTGCGTTCCGCCGCACAGTTCCATCGAGAACGGGCCGCCGATCTCCACGACCCGCACCTCGTCGCCGTAGTTCTCGCCGAACAGGGCGATCGCACCCATCGATTTGGCTTCGGTCAGTCCGGTCTCGAAGGTGCGCACCGGATAGTTCGCCTCGACGGCGGCGTTGCTGATCTCCTCGATCTCCGAACGCTGCGCCTCGCTCAGCGGGCCGTTGGCGTGGAAGTCGAATCGCAGATAGCCGGGCCGGTTGAGCGAGCCGGCCTGCGTGGCATTGGGCCCGAGTACCTGGCGCAGTGCGGCGTGCACCATGTGCGTGCCCGAATGGCCCTGCGTGGCGCCGTGCCGCCAGGCGGCATCCACCGAGGCGAGCACCTCCTCGCCGTCGGTGATCTCACCCTCGTCGACACGCACCTTGTGCAGCCACAGCGTCTTGTTGAGTTTCTGCACATCGGTGACGGTCAGCCGCGCACCCCCCGCCGACGTGATGGTTCCGGTGTCGGCGATCTGGCCGCCGGACTCGGCGTAGAGCGGGCTGCGGTCGAGCACCACGGTCAGTTCCTGGCCCGCACCGGCCGCGGGCAGTCGGGCTCCGTCGGCGACCAGGCCGAGCACCCGGGCCTCGGACACCAGTTCGCCGAACCCGGTGAACTCGGTGGGACCACGGTCGAGCAGGTCACGGTACACGCTCAGGTCGGTGTGCCCGGTCTTACGGGCGGTCGCATCGGCCTTGGCGCGGCCCTTCTGTTCGGCCATCAGGGCGGTGAACCCGTCCTGGTCGACGGTCAGGCCCGCCTCAGCGGCCATCTCCAACGTGAGGTCGATCGGGAAACCGTAGGTGTCGTGCAGCGTGAACGCGTCGTCGCCGCTGATCGTGGACCGTTTGGCCGCCTTGGTGGCGGTGGCGGCATCGGTGAACAGCTTGGACCCGGCGGCGAGCGTCTTGGAGAACGAGGTCTCCTCACCCGCCGCGGTGGCGACGATCTGTTCGCGACGTTCCTCGAGCTCGGGGTAGGACGGCGCCATCATGTCGATGACCCGGCCAATGAGCGCACCCATCGTCGGCTCCGACGCGGCGCGCGGGGCGGCGCCGGCGGCCTCGCCCGCCGAGGTGAGCAGCCGGATCGACCGCACGACCCGGCGCAGCAGCCGCCGCAGCACGTAACCACGGCCGTCGTTGCCGGGCAGCACGCCGTCGCAGATCAGCAGAGCCGCGGTGCGGGCGTGGTCGGCGATCACGCGGAAGCGCACGTCGTCGTCGTGGGCGCCCCGACCGTAGCCCCGACCGGTCAGTTCCGCGGCGAGGTCGATGATCGGTTTGAGCAGATCGGTTTCGTACACGTTGTCCACGCCCTGCAGCAGGCACGCGACGCGTTCGACACCCATACCGGTGTCGATGTTCTGTTTGGGCAGCGGGCCGAGGATCTCGTAGTTGTCCTTGCCGCCGCCCTCACCCCGCTCATTCTGCATGAACACGAGATTCCAGATCTCAATGTAGCGGTCCTCGTCGGCCTCCGGCCCGCCCTCGCGGCCGTACTCGGGGCCACGATCGTAGAAGATCTCCGAACACGGACCGCACGGGCCGGGTACACCCATCGACCAGTAGTTGTCCTTCATGCCGCGTCGCTGGATGCGTTCGGCGGGCACGCCGATCTCGTCGCGCCAGATCGCCTCGGCCTCGTCGTCGTCGAGGTACACCGTCGGCCACAACTTCTGCGGGTCGATGCCGTAGCCGCCGTCCTCCTCCGCGTTGGTCAGCAACGTCCATGCGAACGTGATGGCCTCGCGTTTGAAGTAGTCACCGAAGCTGAAGTTGCCGGCCATCTGGAAGAACGTGTTGTGCCGGGTGGTGATACCGACCTCGTCGATGTCGAGGGTGCGCACACACTTCTGCACGCTGGTGGCGCGCGAGTAGGGCGGGGTCTGCTGGCCGAGGAAGTACGGCTTGAACGGAACCATGCCCGCGTTGACGAACATCAGGTTGGGATCGTCGAGGATCAGCGATGCGCTGGGTACCTCGGTATGTCCGGCGCGGATGAAGTGATCCAGGAACCGCTTCCTGATGTCATGCGTCTGCACTGTGGTCTCGTCCTTGCTGAGGGTTCTGTGATCGTTCACTGTGTGGGTTGTGACGCTTCGCCGGGTTCCCGGGGGCGGTGGCAACTGCGACACACCAGCCTACATTCCGCGGCGCGGGCACTCGATGAGTGCCGAATATCAGGACCGTGACCCTCGGGCCCGCCTGATGATCGAGCGCAGTTTGCCGAGCCGGGTGGATATCTCGCGTTCGAATCCGTGACCGGTGGGCCGGTAGTAGTCCACGCCCACCAGTTCGTCGGGCGCGTACTGTTGCGGCACCACCCCGTCCGGATCGTCGTGCGGGTATCGGTAGCCCTTGCCGTGGCCCATCGCCTTGGCCCCCGCGTAGTGGCTGTCGCGCAGGTGCGGTGGCACCGATCCGGACTTTCCCGCCGCCACATCGGCCATCGCCTCCCCGATCGCCGCGACCACTCCCGCCGATTTGGGTGCGGTCGCCAGGTGGATGGTGGCCTGGGTGAGCGCAAGCTTGGCCTCGGGCATCCCGACGAGCTGCACCACCTGGGCCGCCGCGACCGCCGACTGCAGCGCCGTCGGATCGGCCATCCCGATGTCCTCGGAGGCGTGGACCATCAGTCTGCGCGCGATGAACCGGGGGTCCTCGCCCGCGGAGATCATCCGCGCCAGATAGTGCACGGCCGCGTCGACATCCGAGCCCCGGATCGATTTGATGAACGCGCTGGTCACGTCGTAGTGCTGATCACCGTCGCGGTCGTATCGCACCGCGGCCCGATCGATGGCCGCCTCGACGTCGGCGACGTCGATGATCAGCACGGTGTTCTCACCATCCCGCATCTCACCGTCCCGCATCTCGGCATCCTGTGCCTGGGCCTCGTGTACCACCAGCTCGGGTGTATGGGTGTCCGGAGTCCGGCGGTCGTGGTCGGCATGGCCGATCACCGCATCCGCACTGGCCTCCAGCGCGGTCAGCGCCCGGCGCGCGTCACCACCGGCGACGGCGACGATGTGTTCGCGGGCCTCGACGCTCAATGCGACCGTGCCGTTGAGGCCACGCGGGTCCACGACGGCACGGTCGACCACCTCGCCGATGTCCTCATCGGACAGCGGCTGCAACCGCAACACCAGCGATCTCGACAGCAACGGCGCGACCACCGAGAACGACGGATTCTCGGTCGTCGCGGCAACCAGCAGCACGATCCGGTTCTCCACCGCGTCGAGCAACGCATCCTGCTGGGTCTTGGAGAAGCGGTGCACCTCGTCGATGAACAGCACCGTCTGCTGTCCGGCGATGAGGCGCCGGCGTGCCACGTCGATGACCGCCCGCACCTCCTTGACACCGGCCGACAGCGCCGACAGTGCCTCGAAACGCCCCCCGGTGGCCCGGGAGATGAGCGAGGCCATGGTGGTCTTGCCCGTTCCGGGCGGCCCGTACAGCAGCACCGACGCCGCACCCGAACCGCTGATCAGCCGCCGCAGCGGCGAGGCCTTGCCGAGCAGGTGCTGCTGGCCGATGATCTCGTCGAGACTCTGCGGACGCATCCGCACCGCGAGCGGTGCCCGCGGCCGTCCGCCCACATCGGCCGACTCACCCGACGGCGTGCCCGGTGTGTTCGGAGCCGGGTCGAACAACGAATCCATGCCGTGGACTCAGGTGAGCCAGTCACGGGTGAGGGCGGCGCCGAGACGGACCGCCATCGTCGCCAGCATCGTGTCCTCGGCGCGGGTGGCCGCCCTCGCCAGGTCGGCCCACCGGTTGACCAGCACCCGCGGATCCGAGGTGTACAGGGTCAGGTCGTGCAGGTTGCCGTTTCCGCTGCTCAACGGCGAGGATGTGTCGGAGATCCCGGCCGCCACGATGTCGGCGACGGTGGATTCGACACCGTCCAGCGGCAGCATCCACACCGTGGACAGCCACACCCACAGCAACCGGGCCGCCAGCAGCCTGCGGGCCAGGACCCGACGATTGGACAGCGACGGCCAGATCCCGGACACCTCGGCGCACCACGCGTCGACCATTGCCTCTTCGAACTGCTCGCGGACGGCCGGATCGACCGACGACAACGCGGAGCTGCAGGTGACCTGCGCATAGGCGACGTCGAGCACCGCGTCCCGGAAGCCGCCCCACTCGTAGTCCATGAACTGCACGCCGTCGCCGTTGATCAGGATGTTCTCCGGGCCGACGTCCGAGGTGCTGAAGGCGCGGTGCTCTCCCTCGGTGAACAGTTCGCACGCGTTGGCGAGCATGCCGGTGACCCGTGCGGGCACCGGCACATCCAGTCCTTCCAGGGCCCCGGCGAAGAGCGCGAACGCCCGCACGGCCTGATCGCGCAGCACGTGCACGTCCTCGGCGCTGCCGGAGCCGCGCCGCAGCAGGGCCCGGAAGTCGCCCTCCCCGCCGAACGTGGCCGCGTGCATCCGGCCGAGTGCCTGCCCCCACGCGCTGACCGCGTGCATCGCCTCGGTGACGTCGCGTCCCCCGAGCAGGTCCGGCATCGACCGCCCGTGGCCGAGGTCGCTGAGCACCAGGACGCGCGCGTCGGTGTCGGAGGCGATGATCTGCGGCCCGGGCCGTGACCGCGTAGGCAGTGTGGTGGCGTATTTGTAGGCGGCGATCTCGCGATGGAAGGCGTGTGGTTCCTCGTCGATCGGCAATGCCTTGATCACCAGTGTTCGCGCCTGTGAGAACGGGTTCTGGGCAACACGCACCCGGACCACCGTGGTGCGGCCGCTGCCTCCGAGGTCCTTCGGATCCTCGAGTACGACCGCCGACCCCGCACGCTGAGACAATACGGCCTCGGCTGCGCGCAGCACGCTGATGATGCGACCCTCTGTAAGTACCGTCATGGCACTGACCAACCTACCCAATAGCGGTGACATGCGTCATTGTTGTTCATTTACCTAAACGCCATTTACGCTGTGGCACATTGCAGATGGCGAATCGCATCTCGCGATCCGCATGTGCTCCGCCTCAGCGAAACCGCTCAGACCGGATCGACCGGGCCCACATCGACCGACACCGAGATCTCACTGCGCGTCGAATCGGTGTAGATCACCCCACGTAGCGGCGGCACATCGTCGTAGTCTCGCCCCCACGCCACCGTCACGTGCCGCTCGTCCACCCACTTGTCGTTGGTCGGATCGAAGGCCACCCAATAGCCCGGTTCGGCGGCGTCCGGATCCTGACCGGGGCCTGCGGGAGCACCGGCATCGCCGGGCACCCACACCGCGGCCCAGGCATGGCTGGCGTCGGCGCCGTAGATCCGTTCCCGCCCCGGCGGCGGATCGGTGGCCAGGTACCCGGACTCGTACCGCCCGGCCAGCCCCACCGACCGCAGACACGCCAGCGCGACCCGGGCGAAATCCTGGCACACACCCTTGCGCCGCTCGAGCACCGTGTCGACCTTCGTGCTGATGGCCGTCGAACCCGATTCGTAGGTGAAGTCGTGGAAGATCCTGGTGGTCAGCTCACCCACCGCCTCCAGCAGCGGCCGTCCCGGAACGAACACCTGCGCTGCATAGGCGTGTACCGCGGGCGTGATCTCCGGTGGATAGAGGTCCATCGCGAACTCACGCAGCACCGCCGACCCGGCCGGCCCGGGACGGGCCTGCTCCCAGCGCTGCGTCGCGCCGGGCGACTCGAACAGCTCCGGCGCGATCGGATCGACCTCGACCAGCGACTCGGCGGTCACCACCAGCTCACGATGCGGGGAATGCACGTGGAAATAGACATCGCTGTTGCCGTACACGTCGATACCCGTCGACCGGTCGTCCGGCACCGGATCGATGGTCACCCCCGCGGAGAGCACACGCTGGTGCCGCAGATCCCGGGGCCGCAGATAGCAGCGGCCGTAGGACGAGGAGACCACATCGTTGTAGCTGTAGGCCGTGCGATGCATCACCCGATAGCGACGGGTGTGCGGCGCCCGCACACCGCCGCCGACGGTCGTGAAGGCCGCCGAGGTGTTCTCGCGCGCCGACATCATCCACCGCTCCCGCCGCCGGCCCACAACGGCCGCAGCGCACGTGGCTGTGCGAACCGGGTCCGCGCCAGCAGGTCGGACATCTCCCGGACACCGTCACGCAGTGTCGTCATCAACTCTCCCAGCTCGGCACGGCGTGATTCCGCGTCGGCGGCGGTCAGGTCGACCGGGTCCGCACGCCGCAGCCCGGCCGTCAGATCCTCCACGATCCGTTCGGCACCGGCCGACCGGATCGTGTCCGGCAACGCCGTCAGATCGCGCATCATCGTGGTCAGCTGATACACCATCGACCGCGGATTGGACTCGTCGAACAGCATCAGTTCCAGCACCGCACCCAACCGGATCAGGCCGCGGTTGCGGCGCCGATAGGTCACCGAGGACTCGTTGGCCACCAGGAACGACTCCAGCAACGGCTGTTCCAGGTCCGCCTCGTGCACATCGACGAACAGGGCCGCCGTCAGGTCGGCCAGCGTGATGGCCCGCTCGGCGCGCCGGCCCAGGTCGAGCAGGAACCAGCCCGGGTCCTGCACCATCGATTCGGCCTGCAGTCCCGACAGCGCCAGGACCGCGAACAGGATGTCATCGTGGACCTGGGCCAGTTCCGGTCCCAATTCGATCTGCGGGGTAGACGGGTCCACCTCGGCCGTCAGCAGCTTGGCCAGCCGGGCGATCGCCCGTTCGGCCGGCGCGAGCACCATCCACGTGCTCGTGGTCATCTGATCGCGGACCGCTCGGATCGCCCCCACCAGCCGCATCCGTGAATACGCGATCGTTCCGGGCACCTGCCGGTCGGCGGTCAGTTTGGCGATGGCGGTCAGGAAGTCCTCGCACTCGGCGCCCGGTTCGGCCTCCAGCAGCGCCCTGGTGCCGAGATACTCGGCGGTGCCGGTCATCCATCCGGTGGCCTGCAGCAGCACCGGCGCCACCTTCGGCAACCCCACCCATGGGCGACGCTGCACGTCCTCGTGCCGCGACTGACACACCTTGGCGAGCCTGGTGGTGCCGTCCACCCGCTCGAGGTAGCGCCCCACCCAGAACAGATCCGACAGCACCCGGGGGCTGGCCACCACCGCACCGGGGTAGTCACCGGCGCTCACCCGCGCCGAACGCGGGCGCGTCGGCGACACGTCGACGACCTCGGCCGGTTCTGTACGGGACTGCGACTTTCGGGACACGTGCCCGCCGGAACCTGCGCTGGTCAGCCAGACGTCCTTGGCCGCGACCGTGGTCATCGCCTGGCCCGCCGCGCCGTCGACGAGCACCGACCCCAGCGCTCCGGGCATCACGGCGTAGGACTGCCCGCGCGCCAGGCTGAACGCGCGCAGCGACACCGGGGCGCGACCGGGCCCCGCCGAGGACACCGGGCCGGTGGCTCCGGAAAGCATCGTCGGCGCGCTGGAGTACTGCATCATCGACCTGCCGACCCACTGCCAGGTCTGCGTTCTGATCCGGGCGAGCAACTCGGCCAGCTGCTCCGAAGTGGTGAAGGCGCCCACAATCTCCTCGCCGGTCCGCACATTGGTGAGCACCATCGATTCGGCGCCGGCGGTGATCGCCGCCAACCCGTCGGGCGTACCGGCCCAGAACGTGGGCACCGATTCGAGCATGAGCGGCTCGTCGAGCAGTGCGCGCGCGACCGCGTCGAGGACGGTGTGCAGCGCCGGATTCTCCAGGACACCACTGCCGAGGGTGTTGACAACCGTGACGTTGCCGCGCGAGATCGCCTCTACCAGACCGGCCACCCCGAGCTGGGAGTCGGTGCGCAGGTCGAGGGGGTCCACGAATTCGGCGTCGACACGCCGCAGGAGCACATCGACACGACGGAACTTGCCGAGCGAACGCATGTACACGGCGCCGTCGCGCACGGTCAGGTCGGCTCCCTCGACGAGTGGCACACCGAGTGTGGACGCGAGATATGCCTGGTCGAAGGCAGTTTCGGACATGCTGCCGGGGCTCAGGACCGCCACCACCGGGTCTTCCACACCGGGCGGGGCGTAGTCGAGCAACGCCAGGCGCAGGGTCTGCACGAACGTCGAGATCGGGCGGGGCGCACACTCCTGGAACAGTTGCGCGAAGGTGTGCGAGAGGATCCGGCGGTCGGCCAGCGCGTAGCCGATCCCCGACGGCGCCTGAGTGCGGTCCGCATACACCAGATGCCTGCCGTCGGCACCGCGGCCCAGGTCGAGCGCGTGCAGGAACAGCGCGTGCGGCGCGGCCACATCCAGGTGGGCGGCCTTGCGCAGGTATCCGGGGTGACCGAAGATCATCTCGGGCGGCACCAGACCACGCGAGATCAGCTTCCGGTCGTGGTAGATGTCGCGCAGCAGCAGATCCAGCAGCGTCGAACGCTGCGCTATCGCCTTCTCCAGCCGCGCCCATTCGGCGCCATCGACCATCAGCGGCGCCGGATCGACCACCCAGTCCCGGGTCACGGTCGTGTCGCCGTCGTACTCGTTGTAGACGATGCCCTCATCGAGGACGGCACCGGCCAGACGGTGCGCGGCCTCCCCGAGCCAGGTGCCCCCGCGCACGCCGTACCCGGCCACCAACTCGGCCCAGCCCGGCCGGATCTTGCCCGCACCGTCGAGCATCTCGTCATACGATGCGACACCGGCATCGGTCCGGTAACGGTCGAACACCGTGGGAAAGGTGTTGTCCGCGACATCGACGCCAGGTGAAACGGTCACCGAAGAACTGTACGTGCGCGCCTCAGGTCCAGGATTCCGGGGACCCCCGAGTCGATCGCACCACGCGCCATCCGCTCCCGCAGGACACCGATATCGACGTGTCCGGCGGTGTGCCCGGCCGCCTCGAACCTGCCGTTTCGCCGGGATTCGGCCTCCACCGCGTTGACCGGCGGACGATCGTAGGCCCGCCCGCCGGGATGAACCACGTGGTAGGTGGCACCACCGACGGACCGGCCGGCCACCTGGTCCACGAGATCGAAGGTCAGCGGCGTGTCGACGGTGATGGTCGGGTGCAGCGAACTGGGCGGTTGCCAGGCCCGGAACCGGATACCGGCGACCCGTTCGCCGGGGATTCCGGTCGAGCGCAGCGGGATCGGATGGCCGTTGCAGGTGAGGATGAACCGGTCGTCCTCACCGCCGGACACCCGCACCTGCACCCGCTCCACGGAGGAATCGACGTAGCGGGCGGTCCCCGCGCCGGTCGATTCCTCGCCCAGGGTGTTCCACGGTTCGATGGCGCCGCGCAGTTCCACCTCGTGGTCCCGGATCTGCACCGTGCCCAGCCGGGGGAAACGGAATTCGGTGAACGGAGCCAGCCAGGCCGTGTCGAACGAGTATCCCGCCTCCCGTAGGTCCTCGGCGACGGCGCCGATGTCGCGGATCAGGTAGTACGGCAGCAGGTACTTGCCGTGGAGGTCGGCGCCGTGCCGGATCAGCCGGCCCCGGTAGGGCTGCTCCCAGAACCAGGACACCAGCGAACGCACCAGCAGCGACTGCACCATCGCCATGCGGTGATGCGGCGGCATCTCGAACGCCCGCAACTCCAGCAGACCCAGGCGTCCGCGCGGCGAGTCCGGGCTGTAGAGCTTGTCGATACAGAACTCCGCGCGGTGGGTGTTGCCGGTGATGTCGGTGAGCAGATGTCGCAGCGCCCGGTCGGTCACCCACGGATTGGGCGGGGCGTCCCACCCGGTGCCCGGTTCACCCCGGACGGCGAGCCGGTCGATCTCGGCGAATGCGATCTCCATCTCGTACAGCGACGATTCGCGTCCTTCGTCGGCGCGGGGCGCCTGCGAGGTTGTGCCCACGAACCGTCCGGAGAACAGGTACGACAGCGCCGGGTGCCGCTGCCAGTAGGTCAGCATCGAGACCAGCAGATCCGGACGGCGCAGCATCGGCGAATCGGCCGGGGTCGGGCCGCCCAGGGTGATGTGGTTGCCGCCGCCGGTGCCGCCGTGGCTGCCGTCCAGGTCGAAGCTCTCGGTGCCCAGTGCGACGTGCCGGGCGTGTTCGTACAGCGATTCGAGCAGCTCGGACTGCTCGGCGAAACCGGTGGTGGGCTGGATGTTGACCTCGATGACGCCCGGGTCGGGGGTGACGGTGAGCGAGGTCAGACGGGCGTCGCCGGGCGGACCGTAGCCCTCGACGACCACCGGGGCCTGCGTGGTGGCCGCGGCGTTCTCGATCATCTCGATCATCGCCAGATACTCCTCGAGGCACGAGGTCGGCGGCAGGAACACGTGCAGCACATCGCCGCGCACCTGCGCCACGAGCGCGGTGCGCGGCAGGAATTCGCTCGGGTCGGTCCGCTTCACGATGTACCCGACCGCACCGCCGACATCGTCGGGCAGCTCCGGCCTGCGCACCGACGGATCGGACTCGAAGACCGTGGGCGCCGGACCCCACGAGAGCGAGTCGAGCGGCAGGCGCAGACCCGCCGGTGACGTACCCGGGGTCAGCACGATCCGGCCGCGGCGCATCGTCCACTGCGCCGACTGCCACGCCGTGCCGTCGTCGGACCTGTTGAGCGGCAGCACATACGCGGTGGGGACCGTGACCGCCTCGTCGAGCCTGGCCAGCAACGCCTGCCGCGCCCGCACCGAGTCGGCGGTCGGGTCCAGGTCGTCGGCCTCGTCCTCGGGCTCCTCGACGTCGACGGCCGCCTCGGCCAGGGCGACGGTGAGCTGGGTGACCAGGGTCGGATCGGCGGCCGGGTCACCGGGCGGCAGCGCCGCCAGCTCCCGCATCCGGGCAAGCGGATCCTCGAAGGCCGGCATCACCTGGGTGCCCGGCAGGCCCAGCGCATCGGCGAACGCCACCAGCAGTGCCCTGGCGCGGGCGTGCCCGGCCGCCTGGCCCGGACGGGGCCCGGAGGTCTCGGTGTCGATGGCCGCGCGCGTGGCCTCCATGCTCGTCCACGGGTCGGCGAGCAGTTCGGGGCGGCGCCAGATCGGTTTACCGTCGGTCCGCCACAGCAGTGCGATCTGCCAGCGCGGCAGAGGCTCCCCCGGGTACCACTTTCCCTGGCTGCGCTGCACCAGCCCCTGGGGTGCGTAGTCGGCCTTCAGGCGTTCGGTCAGCCTGGAGGCCAGCAGTCGCTTGTGTGGGCCGTCGGCAGCGGTGGTCCAGTCCGGATCGGTCTGGTTCTCGGTGGAGACGAACGTGGGCTCACCGCCCATCGTCAGGCGGACATCGTTATCCCGCATCCGTTTGTCGAGCCCGGCGCCCAGATCCAGAACCTTGTTCCACTGCTCGGACGTATACGGCAGGGTGACCCGCGGGTCTTCGTGAAAGCGGGTGACGGTGTTGGAGAAGTCGAGGGTGGCGTGACATGGGCCGGTCGCACCGGTGATCGGTGCGGCACCGCCGGGATGCGGTGTGGCCGCGAGCGGGATGTGCCCTTCCCCGGCGAACAGCCCGGACGTGGGATCCATGCCGACCCAGCCGGCACCGGGCAGGTACACCTCGGCCCAGGCGTGCAGGTCGGTGAAGTCCGCAGCCGGACCGGATGGTCCGTCGATGGCCTTGATATCGGAGGTCAGCTGCACGAGATAGCCGGAGACGAACCGTGCGGCGAGCCCGAGGTGGCGCAGCAATGCCACCAGCAGCCACGCCGAGTCGCGGCACGATCCGATCGCACTGGACAGGGTGTGTTCGGGTGTCTGCACACCCGCTTCGAGCCGGACGGTGTAGTTGACCGCCGAGCAGACCGCCTGATTGACCGCCACCAGGAAATCGATGACCCGCATCGCGCCGTCGGGCCGGTACTTCTCGGCGAAGAGCGCCACCTCGGGATGGATTGGCGCGCCCGAAAACTCGCCCTCGGTGACGCCGATCGGGCGCAGATAGACCTCCAGGTCGCGGCGCAGGTCCTCGGGATATGTGAATCCGTAGTTCTCGGCCCAGTCCTCGACGAAGAAGTCGAACGGGTTGATGGCGGTGAGATCGGCGATCAGGCTGACCGTGATCGACAGCGTGCTCGACGGCTTCGGGAACACCAGGCGCGCCTGATAATTGGCGAACGCGTCCTGCTGCCAGTTCAGGAAGTGATCGTCGGGCTCGATCGTGAGCGAGTACGCCTCGATCGGCGTGCGCGAATGCGGGGCCGGACGCAGCCGGACCACGTGCGGGAAGATCTTGACGGGCCTGTCGAAGGCGTAGCTCGTCCGGTGTTCCAGCGCGACCTTGATTGTCATCTCAGTACCTCCGCAGTCATGGTGGAAATCTCATCACACAATGTGTTGGCGCGCTTGGCATGCGGAGAACACGATGAACGGATCACAGTGACAACGGATGTGGGAGGCACCCGGGCCGGGTACCTCCCACATCCGATGGCGGATCGGCGACGGGGCCTATTCGGCCACGGCCGCCTGGGTTTCGGTGCGCACCACCGGCTTGGCGTCGATGCCCGATTCCCTGCGCTGCTGTGCGGTGATCGTCGCCGGGGCGTCGGTGAGCGGATCGACGCCGCCGCCGGACTTGGGGAACGCGATGACCTCACGGATCGAGTTCTCCCCCGCCAGCAGGGCGGTGATCCGGTCCCAGCCGAACGCGATGCCGCCGTGCGGCGGCGCGCCGAAGGCGAACGCGTCGAGCAGGAAGCCGAACTTCTCCTGCGCCTCGTCATGGCCGATACCCATGATCGAGAACACCTTCTCCTGAACGTCGCGCCGGTGGATACGGATCGACCCGCCGCCGATCTCGTTGCCGTTGCACACGATGTCGTAGGCGTAGGCCAGCGCGGCACCCGGATCGGTGTCGAGCAACTCCAGCGATTCGGGTGTGGGCGAGGTGAACGCGTGATGCACCGCGGTCCACGCCCCCGAGCCGACCGCCACGTCGCCGGAGGCGGTGGCCTCGTCGGCCGGCTCGAACAGCGGGGCGTCCACGACCCACGTGAACGCCCAGTCGTCGTCCTTGATCAGGCCCAGGCGCGAGGCGATCTCGCCGCGCGCGGCACCCAGCAGCGCACGCTGGGCCTTGACCGGTCCGGCGGCGAAGAAGATGCAGTCGCCGGGCACGGCACCCACATGCTCGACGATGCCGGCCCGTTCGGCGTCGGACAGGTTCTTGGCGACAGGCCCGCCGAGGGTGCCGTCCTCCTGCACCAGGATGTATGCAAGCCCCTTGGCACCACGCTGTTTGGCCCATTCCTGCCAGGCGTCGAGCTGACGCCGCGGCTGCGAGGCGCCGCCGGGCATCACGACCGCACCCACGTACGGGGCCTTGAACACCCGGAACGGGGTATCGGCGAAGAACTCGGTGCATTCGACCAGTTCGATACCGAACCGCAGATCGGGCTTGTCCGAGCCGTAGCGGCGCATCGCCTCGGCGTAGGTCATACGTGGAATGGGCGCGGAGATCTCCACCCCGATCAGCTTCCACAGCGCGATGAGAATCTGCTCGGCCAGCGCGATGACGTCGTCCTGGTCGACAAAGCTCATCTCGATGTCGAGCTGGGTGAACTCGGGCTGCCGGTCGGCGCGGAAGTCCTCGTCGCGGTAGCAGCGCGCGATCTGGTAGTAGCG
Organism: Gordonia pseudamarae; assembly: GCF_025273675.1. Lineage (NCBI taxonomy): Bacteria > Bacillati > Actinomycetota > Actinomycetes > Mycobacteriales > Gordoniaceae > Gordonia > Gordonia pseudamarae. The sequence goes on from NZ_CP045809.1 coordinate 2,691,787, forward strand.
CTCCATCCCGGCCACCATCAGCAACTGCTTGAACAGCTGCGGCGACTGCGGCAGCGCGTAGAACGTGCCGGGCTGCAGGCGTGCGGGCACCAGGAAGTCGCGGGCGCCCTCGGGGGTCGAGCGGGTCAGGGTGGGGGTTTCGATCTCCACGAAGTCGTGCTCGGCGAGCACTCCACGGGCGGCCGCGCTCACCTGGGAACGCAGCCGGATCGCCTTGGCCGGGCCCTCTCGGCGCAGGTCGAGGTAGCGGTGACGCAGGCGCGCCTCCTCACCGGGCGACTCGTCGAGCTGGAACGGAAGCGGCGCCGATTCGTTGAGTACCTCGAGCGATACCGCGTTGATCTCGATCTCCCCGGACGCCAGGTTCGGGTTCTCGCTGCCCTCGGGACGTGCTTCGACGACGCCGGTCACCGCGACGCAGTACTCGGCGCGCAGCCGGTGCGCGGCGGCGGCGACCTCGTCGTTGCGGAACACCACCTGCACCAGTCCGGAGCTGTCACGCAGGTCGATGAAGACCACGCCGCCGTGGTCGCGGCGGTGCGCGACCCAACCGGCGACGGTGACGGTCTGCGAGGCATCGCTGCGGCGCAACGATCCGGCGAGATGTGTGCGGAGCACTGAGGGTCCTTCCCAAGGGGCGTATCGGCTCCTCCATGGTGCCCCATCTGGTACGAGAGGCCACAACCGACTCCCGACGCCGGGCGCGGCGTACGACATGCGAGGTGTCGGGCGGTTTCCCGCAGCTCACCGTGCCATGATGTTCTCCGTGACTTTCAGGGGCAGTGGATCCATCGAAACCGACAACGTCTCCGGCGGCGGCGGCGGTCGCGGCGGCAAGATCGCACTCGGCGGCGGTGCCGGCCTGTTGGTGACCATCGTGGCGTTGCTGTTCGGGCTCAATCCGGGCGACATCATGGGTGGCGGCGACAGCGGCAATGACACCGCGGCGGTGTCCGAGATCGATCAGCATCTGAACACCTGCACCATCGAGAAGGCCAACACCGACACCATATGCCGGATCAAATACACCACGATCAGCCTCGACCGGGTCTGGTCCGACCTGATGCAGGGTTACACCGAGCCGAAGACCGTCATCTTCTCCGACGCGGTCGACACCGGCTGCGGTGCGGCGTCGTCGTCGACGGGCCCGTTCTACTGCCCGGCGGACAAGACGGCCTACTTCGATCCCACGTTCTTCGACACCCTGGTGCGGATGGGCGGCAGCGACGGCCCGCTGTCGCAGATGTACGTGGTGGCCCACGAGTACGGGCATCATGTGCAGAACCTCACCGGTGCCTTGCAGAAGGGCAACCAGATGGGTTCACACGGCGCCACGTCCGGTTCGGTGCGCATCGAGCTGCAGGCGGACTGCTACGCGGGCGTATGGGCCTACCACGCCGACAAGGGCGAGGACGCCATGCTGGAGCCGCTGACCTCCGACCAGATCGCCACGGCCATCCAGACCGCGCGTGCGATCGGCGACGACACCATCCAGGGTTCCAACTCCAACCCGGAGGGCTGGACGCACGGTTCGGCGAAGCAGCGTGTGAAGTGGTTCAGCACCGGTTACAAGAGCGGCGACCCCGGCTCATGTGACACTTTCTCGGCCACCGACCTCGGCTGACCGGTCCGGTAGCAGGAGTTCACCGTCAGGGTGCTTAGGCTTGACTAAGTTCACCCGCCTTTATACCGTTCACCCAGTCAGTGAAGTCTCGACGGTGAACAAGGGAGCTGTGATGCGGCGGATGGTGCGTGTGGTGACGGTAGGCGTGTTCGCGATGCTCCTGTCGGTGGGGCTGGTCTCGCCGGCCTCGGCCGACGTGTCGATCCGCAGCGGCAAGGTGGCCGACCTCTACGTACGGTCCGCCCAGCCCTCCATCGCCGAGATGGAACGTCAGTACGCGGCCTTCTGGAACCCGAACCTGCCGATCAATCCGAAGTTCGAGGTCAGCGTCAACGGCAACAATCCGACGGTGCAGAAGAATCTGCGCAATGTGATGGCGACGAGCCGCACCTACGACTTCTTCTCCATCCAGGGGCGCGTGGTGGGCAAGCCCGTGGTCAACGGCAACCGGATGACCATCCGCGGCAACGGCGTCATGGCCGGGTTCCCCGCCCAGTCGTTCACCTACTACTACGTCCGCCAGGGCGGTCTGTGGAAGTTCGACTGGAAGGCCAACTGCAAGGCATCCGGCTGCAACGGCGTCACGAGCTGGGGCTACTGAACCCCGCACCGGGCGCGCCGGTGATCCCCCGTGACCGGGGGATCGCGGTGTCGGGAGTGTCCAAAAGGTTCGGCGACACCGTGGTCGTCGACGATGTGACCCTCGGTGCCGACGCCGGCTCGCTCACCTACCTGCTCGGACCCAACGGCGCCGGCAAGACGACGGTCCTGCGGATGATCGCCGGGCTGACCGCCCCGGACGCGGGGACCATCACCGTCGAAGGTCGTAGTCTGCGCGCGATCCCGCAGCTGGGACGCGCCATCGGATTCGGTCTCAATCCGTTCGCGCACCACCCCAAACACACCGCCCGACGGCACCTGAAGTGGCAGGCACGGTTGGCCGGGGTTCCCGCCGACGAGGCCGACCGGGTACTCGAGCTGGTCGGCCTGGCACCGGTCGCGGGACGCCTGACGGGCAGGTTCTCGTACGGGATGTTGCAGCGTCTCGGCATCGCCACCGCATTACTGGGCGATCCGCGGTCGGTGGTCCTGGACGAGCCGGCCAACGGCCTCGACGTCGAGGGCACACTGTGGCTGCGTGAACTGTTCGCCACGCTCACCGGGCAGGGTAAAACACTGCTGGTGGCCTCACACAGCCTGTCGGAGGTCGAGATCACCGCGCACCGCATCATCATCATGGGCAAGGGCCGGGTGCTCACCGATGCGAGCCGCGACGATGTCCTCGCACTCGGTTCCGGACCGCGCCGGTTGGAATCGGCGTATCTGGAGATCACCCGCACCAGCGTCGACTACGTCGCGGGCGGATCAGCCCGATGACCCATCGCCGCGCCGACGACGACCGGCCCGCCGACCCGGTGCCCGTCACGCCTTCGGTGCCCAATACTCATTCGGTGCCCAGTACTCATTCGGTGCCCGTCACCCACCCGACGGACCCATCCGACCGGGCGGGTGTCGCGACGTTCCTGGCCCGGTCGGTGCGCGCCGAACTCGCCAAACTCAGTGTCCGCAGCCCCCTGTGGTACGCCGTCATCCCGTTGGCGGTACTCATCCCCGCGGTGCTCAACTTCGGCATCGCCAAGGCCGCCCAGCTCAGCAAGATCGATGGCAGCGGCGGTATGGACACCAACAACGCCGCCTACTGGATCCTCGTGTTCTCCACGTTCATCCTGATGACCGGCGCGGTCAACTCGTTCTGCGCCGAGTTCCGTGACGGCACCGCCGAGATCGCGTTCGCCGTCCAGCCGCGCCGGTGGTTGCTGCCGGTGGCCAAGCTCATCGTGTTCGGCGCCATCGCGGGCGTGACCGCGATGGTCACCACCTTCGGCATCATGTGGGGATACCACCGGCTTTTCCCCGACGTGTGGGGCCGGGTCGACGTGTTCTCCTACGACGGGGTGCGGTTGTGGCTGGGCACCCCGCTGCTGACCGTGCTCGTCATCGCGCTCGGCATCGGCCTGTCGGCGCTGCTGCCCCGTCCCGGACTCGTGGTGATGCTGATCCTGCTGTGGAAGTTCGGGGTGGAGAAGTTCGTCGAGTTCCTGCAAGGTGACTTCGGGATTCTGTTGCAGCGGTGGTCGCCGTTCCGCAACGCCGAGATCGGTGCCGGACAGATGGTCACCTTCGACAGCCCGTTCGGCGGCGCACTCGGTTCGATGCTGTATTTCGGGGCGATCTCCATCGGGTTCTTCGTCATCGGCATGATCCGCCTGTCGCGGGCGGACCTGCGCGGCGGCAACTGACGGCACACCCCCGGACACTGCATATCGCTACTACCGTTCTGCTTACAGTATTGTGATCAGCGGCTACGCTGGCGCCATGTCATTGGCGATCACCGACGAACACCGAAACCTGGCCGAGACGGCCCGGGCCTTCCTCGCCTCGGCACAGGCACGCGCCGAAGCCCGCGCCCTGCTCGACGCTCCCGCCGAAGCGATACCGTCGTTCTGGCCCCGGCTGGCCGAATTGGGTTGGCTCGGAATCCATCTCGACGAGCAGTTCGGCGGAGCCGGACTGGGTCTGGCCGAGTTGGCGGTGATCGTCGCCGAGTCGGGATACGACGCCGCGCCCGGTCCCCTGCTGCCGACCGTCACCGTCTCGGCGGTCATCGCGGCCGTCGGTGGCCACGCCCACCGTGCCGCGCTCCTGCCCGCCTTCGCCGACGGCACGGCTATCGGCGGTATCGGCCTGAACGCGACACTCGATACCGCCGATCACGCCTCCGGCGATGCGGGTGTGGTGCTGGGCGCGGCCCTGGCCACCCACATCATGGTGGTCTCCGGCGATGACGTCGTTCTGGTCGACACCACCGCCGGTGGTCTGACCATCGACGCACCACAGAACTTCGATCCGACGCGACGTTCGGCCCGGGTCCGGCTCACCGATGTGCCCGGTTCGGCGATCACCGTCTTCCCCGGCGCCGCCCCCACCGCGCTGGCCATCGCCCGCACCCTGGCGTCGGCCGATGCCGTCGGCGGCGCCACCCGTTGCACGGACGACGCGGTGGCGTACGCCAAGATCCGCACCCAGTTCGGCCGCGTCATCGGCACGTTCGGACCGGTGAAGCATCACTGCGCGGACATGTTCACCGCCGCGCAGCTGGCCGCGGCCGCGGTATGGGATGCGGCCCGCGCCGCGGACGAGGACCGGCAGCAGTTCGGGTTGGCGGCCGCCGCGGCCGCCGCCCTGGCTCCGCAGGCGTTCATCGGCAACGCCCAGCGTTGCATCCAGATCCACGGCGGGATCGGATTCACCTGGGAACACGACGCCCATCTGCTCCTGCGCCGGGCGTCGGCGGTGGCGGCATTCGTCTCCCCCGCGGCCGCCGCCGAGGATGTCACCGGTCTCGCCGAGGCCGGGGTGTCCCGGCACGCGCAACTCGATCTGCCCGCCGAGGCCGCGCCGATCCGCGCCGAGATCGCCGAACTGGTCGACCGGATCGCGGCCGCACCGCCGGCCGAGCGCCGCGGACTGCTCGTCGACACGGGGCTGGCGACGCCGCATTGGCCGAGGCCGTGGGGCCGAGCGGCCGGGCCGATCGAACAACTCGTCATCGACGAGGAGATGGCCCGCGCCAATGTCCGCAAGGTTCAGCTGTCGATCACCGGATGGGTTGTGCTGTCGGTGATCTCACACGGCACACCCGGGCAGATCGACCGCTGGGTGCGGCCCGCGCTGCACGGCGAGACCATCTGGTGCCAACTGTTCAGTGAGCCCGAGGCCGGTTCGGATGCGGCGTCGGTACGCACCAGGGCGGTCCGCTCGGACGGCGGCTGGGTGGTGAACGGGCAGAAGATCTGGACCAGCGACGCGCACAAGGCCGCATTCGGTCTGGCCACGATCCGCACCGATCCCGACGCCCCGAAACATGCCGGGATCACCACCATGGTCATCGATCTGACCGCACCCGGGGTCACGATCGTTCCGCTACGCGATGCGGGCGGCACCACCCTGTTCAACGAGGTCTACTTCGATGACGTCTTCGTCCCCGACTCCGATGTCGTCGGCCCGGTCAACGAAGGTTGGCGGGTGGCCCGGTCCACGCTCGGCAACGAGCGGGTGACGATCGGCGGCGACGGTCTGACCGCCACGGTCGATCCGGTGCAGGCCTGGCGTGATCGTACGGTCGAGATCGATGGCGCCCGTCGGCGCACCGGTGAGCTGATCGCCCAGAAGCAGGCGTTGCGGGCGATGAATCTGCGCCGTGCGCAGCGGGCGGTGATCGGCGGCGAACCCGGCCCGGAGGGCAATGTGACCAAGCTACTCACCGCCGAACACGGCCAGCGCACAGTCGATCTGGCGATGGAACTGCTGGGACCGGATGCGGCGCCGGCCGACGGACCGGCCGCGCTCGCGTCGATGATGTATGTGTACGCCCGCCAGAACACCATCGCCGGCGGGACCTCGGAGATCTCCCGCAATCAGATCGGCGAACGCATCCTGGGCCTGCCCCGCGACCCCCTGCTGCGTTAATTCGCGCCGGCGGTGGTCGCGGCCCGGGTGAACCGGAATACCACGGTGTTGAGTCCGCACGGCAGCGGCTCGATCGCGGCCACCCGCAGCACCCGGCGCCTGGCGTCGTAGTCCACGCCCTCCGATTCCCAGTCGCCGGCGCAGGCGCTGCGGCCACGCAGCGGGAGGGTGAGTTCGGTCGTCAGTCGGGCCGGGGTGACCGCCCCGCCCAGCGGTGCCGTCAGGTCGACGGCGTGCAGGGTCTTCACCGCGTGGTCGTCGTCGATGCACAGCAACCTGCGTTCGGTGACGAAGTCACACGACTGGATATCGCCGACGACCCGGTCGAACCGGATCTGCCCGATGTACCGGATCGTCGAACCGTCCGGCCGCCCCACGGGATTGGCGAACACCAGCAACCGGCGCTGCTGACCGAACTCGCCGGACACCACGTATGTGCCCGACGGGGAGACGGTGGCGAAGGAGTTGTTGCCCTTCTCCCCCGCACGCACCCGGTGAAAGTAGGAACGCGCGCGTCCCGCGGAATCGGTCACCACATACAGTTTGCGGCCCGCCGCCAGGTTCTCGTAGGCGTCGTAGGTATGCCCGTCGTGGATGTCGTGGTCGCCGATGTGCGACCAGCCCGCGAGCGCGAGGTCCGGGCGGATCGAGGTGTACCCGCGAACGGTGAGCCGTCCCGACGCCGTGGTGGCCAGGCCCTGGTTGGTGTCGATGCTGGGATGGTTCGAGGTTCCCGCCGACCGCCAGCCGGTGTCCGCCTGCGCCGCCGGTGCGATGCTCGCCGCGATCGCCGCGAGGACAACGGCGACGAGCCCGGCCGGCGTCGTCCTGATCTTCCGGTTGCGATGCCAGGGCTTCGGTCGCGATGTCATGGTCATGCACTCTAATGGTCCCGTCACCGTCAGCGGGCCCACCGTCGGCGGTGGGCGTGCGCCGATAGGGCCACCGCCGGTTGTCCGGCGGTGGCCCTCACCTCGTACGGCGCGGCGTTCGCCGGGGCATGTCGCACGCCCTGGTCCGCCATCCCTACCGGTGGTCGCGGTGGTCGTCGAGGCTGCGCGCCATGGACGCTATCGCGCGTAGTCGTAGAATCCGCGGCCGCTCTTGCGGCCCAGGTAGCCGGCGTCGACCATGCGGCGCAGCAGCGGCGGGGGCGCGTAGTGCGATTCGCGGAATTCGTCGAACAGCGATTCGGAGACGTCGAGCACGATGTCGAGACCAACGGTGTCGCACAGGGCGAGCGGACCCTGCGGGTGCGCGCAACCGTTGACCATTCCGGTGTCGATGTCCTCCTTGGTGGCGTAGCCGCTCTCGTACATGCGGATGGCGCTCACCAGGTACGGGATGAGCAGGGCGTTGACGACGAAACCGCCGCGGTCACCTGCCTGGATCGGCTTCTTGCCGAGGTTGTCGCGGACGTAGTCGGTCACCGTCTGCGCGGCCTCGGGTGCGGTGGCGAGGCTGGAGATGATCTCCACCAGCGGCATCACCGGGACCGGGTTGAAGAAGTGCACGCCCACCACGCGGGACGGGTCGGCCACCTCCTTGGACACCCGGATGATCGGGATCGAGGAGGTGTTGGTGGCCAGGATCGTCTCTTTCGGGGTGACCCGATCGAGGTCGGCGAAGAACGACACCTTGAGGTTCTCGATCTCCGGGAGCGCCTCGATGACCAGTTCGCGGTCACCGAAGTCGTCGACGGTCGTGGTGGTGGTCAGCCGGGCCAGGGCGGCGTCGGCGTCCTCTTCGCTCAGCTTGCCCCGCTTGACGCCGCGGGCCAGGGATGCGGCGATCCGCGCGCGGGCCGCGTCGGCGGTGTCCTGATCACGCTCGAGGATCAGGACCTGGTCACCGGACCGGGCCGCGACCTCGGCGATACCGGCGCCCATCGTGCCACCGCCGACCACACCTAGCTGCGTCATATGGCTGTTCTCCAATCTCTCCAGGATGCGAGCCGAGGCCGGGTGCCGTCGACCTCACTATCACCGGGGTCGATGATAGTGAGGCCCGGCGGCCGGGACACAGGTGAGGCTCAGCCCAGGTCGGCGAGGTCGCCGTGCGGCCCGGGGTTGACGCGGGTGCCGTGCGGATACCGGATCAACGTCTCGTCGGCGAAAACGCTGATCGGATAGCCGATTCCGTCGCCGAAGGCGACGCACACCAGGTATCTCAGGGCGTGGTCGGGCTCGGCCCGGCCGGTGGGCATGATGACCGGGACACTGACCCCGGACACCCGGACCCGCTCGTCGGGGTGGTCGGCCCGTCCGACGATGTCCCCCGGCCTCAGATCCGCGGGTCCGACGGCCCGCCCGGTACTTGCCTCAACGGACTCGACTTCTACCATGCTGTGACCCTAACAACTCCGGTCCGGGCGCCGACAGAGCCGCACGGCCTCACAGCGCCGACGGTCCGGCGCGGTCGTCGCCGGGCGCGGTGAGAGCGGGTATCGGCGCGATGAGTTCGCCGGGGATCGTCCCGTCGGGGCCCCACTCGCCGAACCACGCCCGTATGTTCGGGTTGACCGGCCACGACCGCCCGCCGCCCGCGCACATCCTGTCCACGGCCGGCCGGGCGACCAGGACACCTCTGGCTCGCCCGTCCAGCGGGTCGCGGTTGCCCTCCTCGCCGGGCTGGACGGGATCGACCATCGGCGCCAGGTTCCGCCAACCGTTCCGGTACCGCCTCAGCGGCCGTGACGGCAGGCGTCCGTCGAATGCCGCCGCGCACCGGCTGAACAGGTTCGCCACCCGGTAGAAGACGGTCAGCGAATCGTGGGGCACCTCCGCCAGCGTGCACAGGTGGGGCACGATCCGCTCGCTGTCGAAGTGCAGGCCGTCGTTCTTGCTCGCCTCGGTGACCATCCACGCCAGCGACCGGTCACCGAGTGCGCAGTTCTCGTATCCGCCGCCGACGTCGGTGTGGACGCCGTCGAACCACAACTGGACCACGTCGGGCCGCGGTCCGCCCGTGACGTCGGGGACCGCCCACAGGCACGGCGCGAAGGCCCGCCGGCGTTCGGCGAGGGCCAGCGCCTGCCGGGCCACCAGTACCTGCGGGCTCAGCCGCACATCGTGGAAGCGGTACCGGCGCCGGGTGGGTCCGGGTGCCCCCAGCGCGCCGACCGTGTCGAACACCCCCAGGAAGGCGATCGGCACCACCGGATGGCAGGACCGCCTGAACGCCGCCGCATCCTCGGCCCACCCCGGCCTGCCCGAGTAGGCGGGGACGAAACCGACCCTGGGCCGAGGGCGTTCCCGGTACAGCCTCAGCGCCTGCGGCAGTGCGCCGGAGGCGACCCCGTCCGGGGTCAGCAAACCGATGCGATCGATCAGCCCGACCAGGCTGCGGGCGGTGTAGGCGCCGCGGCTGAACCCGAATACGTACACCTTGTCGCCGTGTTCGTAATTGAGCGCCAGGAAGCGGTAGGCGTCGACGATGGCCGAGTCCAGACCTATCCCGAACGCGCCACCCACCAGGCGTTCGATCCGGCCGCCGCCGGTGCCCACCCCGGCCCGGTAGTAGACGATCTGAGGTCGGCCGTGTCTGTCGTTCGGGGCCACCGACCGGGCGATCTTCTCGATGTTGGACACGTCGACGTCGTCGGCGCGTTTCCATGTACCGTCACAGCACACCACCAGCGTTTTCATCGCCGCTCCCTTCCACTGAACCCCAAGGTAGGGGCATGTGGGTGGCAGGTCGCGAGTAGTGCGCTACCCGTTCGGCGGAACCCGGTGGCGGCGGCTACCGGGTACCGTCGGTGAGCAACGCCGCCAGCGCCGCCCGGTCACCCACGTCGAGCTTGGTGCACGCCCGATAGATGTGTCCTTCGACGGTCCGCACCGACACCACGAGCCGGTCGGCGATCTCACGATTGGTCAGGCCCGCCGCGACGAGGTTGGCGATCTCGCGTTCGCGCGAGGTCAGCGGCAGCGGGTTGGCCGACTCCACCGTCGCCGGGGTGTGCAGGCCACCGCACAGCGCCGACAACCGCGTGGCCGTCGCCGCGGACAGCGCGACCGCCGGCCGGTCACCGGCCCGGTCGTGAACGGTCGCGGCCGCCGCCGCCGAGTCGGCCGCCGACAGCATCGCACCGAGATTCTCGAAGTCGGCGGCGCACCGGTCCAGGCCCGCCGCGTCACCGTCGACGACGGCCCGCGCGTGCCCGGCGTACACCTGCACCATGCGTCCGTCGAGTTGCGCGGCGAGTTCGGCCAGACGCTCGGGGATCTGCCCGTCGGTGGCGCCGAAGCGGGCAGCCGCGTGCAGTGCTTCGGCCTCAATCGCGAACTGGCCGCTCGCCGATGCCGCGGCGGCCGTGCTCCGGGCGTGCGCGATCGCCCTCGACACCATGCCCGCGGACGCGTACTGCCACGCCTGTGCGATCTCCAGCTGGTGCGCGAACACCTGCACCGCGGGGCCGGCACATTCGCGGGCGGCGGCCAGGACCCCGGCGGCACCGCCGGAATCACCGAGGGCCGAATAAGATTGGGCCAGCAGGATTCTGGCGGGAAACACCCACGACAGCGCATCCTGGTCGGCGAGGGCGGCCATCGTCTGCTCGATCCGCTCGGCGGCCGCCGGGAACCGGCCGCGGGCCACCTCGACGGCGGCCATGTGCGTGCCCGACAGCGCCCACGCCAGATACTGACCGGCGGAGGAGAATTCGACGTACTGATCGGCCGCCGACTGCGCGGCGGCCAATTGGCCGGTCAGCGTCAGCGCCAGGATTTCGCCGAATCCGGCCGGGAACCGCAGCACGCCGTCGGTGCTCTTCTCCGCGCTGCGGCCGCGCCGGGCGATGGCGGCGACCTCGTCACCGCGTCCGGCGAGGGCCCGCGCCAGACCGCCACCGAAGACCGCCCACTCGGTGGCCCACGGCAACGGCGTCACGGCGTCGAGGACCTTGTTCGACAGTTCGATCGCGCCGGTGATGTCGCCGGTGAACAGTGCGCAGGCCGAGGCTATCCCGTCGACGATCTGGATCAGCGACGGGTTGTCGATGCGATCGCGGACGAGGTCGAGGACCTCCCGCGCCGCGGCGACGTCGCCGATACCCCAGAACAGATTGCCGATCCGCTGCAGGCCCCAGATGAGCAGTTCACCGTCGTCGAGCGCGGCGGGGTCCACATCGGCGAGTACGGCGTCGGATTCGGCGTTGAGACCTTTCCACATCAGGGCCCGCGCGAGCAGACCGGCCGCGGCCACGCCCGCCCCGGCGCCGACCGCCGCACGCGCGAACTGCTCGCCCACCTCCACGTCGGCGAGCATCAGTGAGTCCCTGGCCGCGTCGGCGAACAGCGCGGGCTCGGCGTCGGCGTCGCTGTCCAGGGCCAGTCCGGCGAGCCGGATCCGGTCGGAGGCCGTGCGAAGGGGCCGGGTGCGCAGCGCGTCGACCAGCTTGCCGCGCAGTCGCCGCGACGAGGCGAAGCCCAGTCTCTTGCGGATCACCTCCCCGAACAGGGGGTGCGCGTAGCGGACGGTGAGGGTCCGGCCGTCCCGGCCGATCCGGATCAGGCCGGCGTCCTCGGCGTTCTCCACCGCCGGCTCACCCGCCAGTTCCACAAGGACGTCCAGATCGATCGGCTCGCACAGGGTCAGCAATTGCAGGGCGTGTGCGACGTCGTCGTCGAGTTGGTCGATCCGGCTCTCCAGCAGCGAGGCCAGCTCGGAGGTGATGGTGGCCCGCCCGCGCAACTGCCAGACATTGTTGACCTCGCGCAGTGTGCCCGACTCGACGGCGCCCTGCACCAGGTGCCGCAGGAACAGAGCATTACCGCCGGAGGCGTCCCACATGAGGTCGGCCGAGAGTCCTTCGAGCCGTCCGCCGAGCACCCGTTCGATCAGTTCGACGCTCTGTTCCTTGCTGAACGGCGCGAGCGCCACCCGTACGACGTGGTCGTCCTTCCACAGCGAGGTGATGGCGTCGGGAACCGATTCGCCGCTGCGCACGGTGGCGATGATGTGCACCGCCCTGTCGATGGCCAGCTGATGCAGCAGGGTCGCGGAGAGTTCGTCGAGCAGATGGGCGTCGTCGACACCGATGACCGGATGGCCGTCGGCGAGCAGGGATTCGCGCGCCGCGGCGAGATAGGTGACCGGATCGCTGGAGGTGGCGGGCCCGACGAGATGGGCGAACACCCCGAGCGGGATGCTGCGCGCGGAGACGGTGCCTGCCACCCACCGCACGCTCAGGTCCATGCCCTCGGCGGCATGGCGCGCCAGCGTCGTCTTTCCCACCCCGGCATCCCCGGTCAGCACCACCCCGCAGTGGCCCGAACGCTCCCCCAGCGCGGACCGGATCCGCGCGAACTCCAGTTCACGCTCGATCATCGGCCAGTTTTTCCCCATGGTGTCAATGTAGTCCGGCTCTCCCGGCCGCTCTACAGCAATGACTACAGCCACGACCGGCGGAAACAGTTGCGGCAAAGATTAATCAGCCGACCTATGGGAGATGTGACCCAAACCGGGCGAAACCCGGCACCGGCGCGGCGGCGGGTGCGAGAATGACCGGCATAGTGACCCACAGCACAGGCAAACCTAACTTTTTTGGATTGATTCCAGAAAACTCGTGACAAACCGCGACGCGGCCCCTACCGTAGGAGAGGTGAGTGACGAATCCACCTTCATGGACCAGATCCGTGGCAGCGGACTTCGGGTCACACGGCCCCGGGTCGCGGTCCTCGAAGCCGTTCACTCGCATCCGCATGCCGACACCGACACCATCGTCGGCGCGGTGCGCTCCACGCTGCCGGATGTCTCCACCCAGGCCGTCTACGACGTACTGCGCGCCCTGACCACCGCTCGGCTGATCCGCCGGATCCAGCCGTCCGGCCTGGTCTCGCGGTACGAGGCCCGGATCAACGACAACCATCATCACGTGGTGTGCAGACAGTGCGGGACGATCGGCGACGTCGATTGCGCAATCGGCGAATCTCCGTGTCTCACACCGTCGAACAACCAAGGCTTCGTCGTAGACGAGGCCGAGGTGATCTATTGGGGCCTGTGCCCCGACTGCTCGGCCGCTCAGCCCGAAACAGCCTGACCCGCGTTTACCAGCCCCTAGCCCCACACACAGCCGTCATCATAAGGACCGCCCCACTCCACCCTCACCGCCCTATTCGCAATTCCAACTGAATACCACTGCGGCACAGCTACTTCCGCAGCACAACCGTAGATCGACACCTGTCAGCGCACCGGAGACATACGTCCGGCGGGCAGTCGATTCACCCCATTTTTCTCGGTCGAACAATTTCTCGGTCGAACACCGAAAGGAACCGCATCTCATGAGCGAGACAACCGATGCCCCGCAAACCGGCGGATGCCCGGTGGCACACGGCACTATCGCACCCCCCACCGAAGGCGGCGGCAACCGCGATTGGTGGCCCAACCTGCTCAATCTGAAGCTGCTGGCACACAACCCCGATGTGGGCAATCCCCTCGGCGGTGACTTCGACTACGACAAGGCGTTGGAAAGCCTTGACGTAGAGGCCCTTACAGCCGATATGAAGGCCCTGCTGACCGATTCGCAGGAGTGGTGGCCGGCCGACTTCGGCAATTACGGCCCCCTGTTCATCCGCATGTCCTGGCATGCGGCGGGCACCTACCGCGTCTCCGACGGCCGCGGCGGCACCGGCGCCGGGATGCAGCGCTTCGCACCGCTGAACAGCTGGCCGGACAACGTCGGCCTCGACAAGGCGCGCCGCCTGCTGTGGCCGATCAAGAAGAAGTACGGCAACGCGCTCTCGTGGGCCGACCTGCTGGCGTTCGCCGGCAACGTCGCCCTCGATGCGATGGGCTTCAAGACCTTCGGTTTCGCCTTCGGCCGCAAGGACGAATGGGAACCCGAAGAGGTGTACTGGGGCCCGGAGGCCGAATGGCTCGGCGGCGACAAGCGCTACAGCGGCGAGCGTGACCTCGCCAACCCGCTCGCGGCCGTGCAGATGGGCCTGATCTACGTCAATCCCGAAGGCCCCAACGGCAATCCCGATCCGCTCGCCTCGGCCATCGACATCCGCGATACCTTCGGCCGGATGGCGATGAACGACGAGGAGACCGCCGCGCTGATCGTCGGCGGCCACACCTTCGGCAAGACCCACGGCAAGGGCGACGGCAACAAGGTCGGCGCCGAACCCGAGGCCGCCCCGCTCGAACAGCAGGGCCTGGGCTGGGCCAGCTCGGTGGGCACCGGCATCGGCCCCGACGCGATGGGCAGCGGCCTGGAGGTCATCTGGACCCACACGCCCACCAAGTGGGACAACAGCTTCCTGGAGATCCTCTACGGCAACGAGTGGGAACTGTTCCACAGCCCCGCCGGTGCGCAGCAGTGGCGGCCCAAGAACAACGGCTGGGCCAACTCGGTGCCCGAGGCCTTCGGCACCGGCAAGACCCATCCGTCGATGCTGACCTCCGACCTGGCGCTGCGCTACGACCCGATCTACGAGAAGATCACCCGCCGCTGGCTCGATCATCCCGACGAACTGGCCGACACGTTCGCCCGCGCCTGGTTCAAGCTGATCCACCGTGACATGGGACCTGTCGCCCTCTACCGTGGGCCGCTGGTGCCGGATGAGGAACTGCTGTGGCAGGACCCGATTCCGGCCGAGACCGCCTCCACCATCACCGACGCCGACGTGCAGACCCTCAAGGGTCAGCTCGCCGAGTCCGGTCTGACCGTGGCGCAGCTGGTGTCCACCGCATGGGCGGCGTCGTCGTCGTTCCGTGGCAGTGACAAGCGCGGCGGCGCCAACGGTGGCCGGATCCGTCTGCAGCCGCAGGCCGGCTGGGAGATCAACGAGCCCGACGCCCTCGCCCAGGTCATCGCCAAGCTGGAGGAGATCCAGGCGGCGTTCAACGCGGCCGGCGGCAACACCGTCTCGTTCGCCGATCTGGTGGTGCTCGGCGGCAATGTGGGTGTCGAGCAGGCCGCGAAGGCCGCCGGTCGCGCCGTCAGCGTGCCGTTCACCCCGGGACGCGGCGACACCACACAGGAACTGACCGACGTCGAGTCGTTCGCCTACCTCGAACCGCGTGCCGACGGCTTCCGCAACTACCAGGGCAAGGCGTCGGAGGTGCCGGCCGAGTACGAACTGCTCGACAAGGCGAATCTGCTGACGCTGTCGGCCCCGGAGATGACCGTCCTCATCGGTGGCCTGCGTGTGCTCGGCGCCAACTACGGCGACTCGGCACTGGGTGTGCTCACCGACCGGCCGGGAACCCTCACCAATGACTTCTTCGTGAACCTGCTCGACATGGGCACCGCGTGGAAGGCATCGGCCGACGACGACGGCACCTACGTGGGCACCGACCGTGCCAGCGGTGTCGCCAAGTGGACGGGCACCCGTGCGGACCTGATCTTCGGTGCCAACTCGCAGTTGCGCGCGCTCGCCGAGGTGTACGCCCAGGACGACGCCGCGGGCAAGTTCGTCGACGACTTCGTGGCCGCCTGGACCAAGGTCTCCAACCTGGACCGCTTCGACATCTGACACACCCCCACGCGACGAGCCCCGAAACCCCACAGGACACAACGTCCCACCGGGTTTCGGGGCTCGCGCCTCACCCCCACCCCCACGCCGGTTGAGGTGCGAGGAGCGCAAGCGACAAGCCTCGAAACCCCTCGACCACCAGGTTTCGAGGCTCGCAAGCTCATACCTCAACCAACAAGATGGGCCGCACTTCGCACCTCAAGCCGCTCTTCACGCGAACTGCCAGGCGGCGGCCGCGGCGACGGCACCGGTGGCGTTGAGTGCCCAGTGCAGTGCTATGGGTGCGATCAGGCTTGTCGAGCGGTGCCGCAGCCAACTCAGTATCAGCCCGGCCACCGCTGTGGCCACGACGGCGCCGACAACCCCGGCGATCTGGCCGAATGTCCCACTGCCGAGGACCTCGGTGAAGCCCTTGTTGCCGTCGGTCAGTCCCCACGACGACGCGATGTGCCAGAGTCCGAACGCGAATGCGCCCACGAACACCGCCGCGCGTACTCCGAACAGGTGGGTGAGCCTGCCGTGCAGGACGCTGCGGAAGGCGAGTTCTTCGGGGAGCACCGTGTGCAGGGGTATCGCGATTCCGGCGGCGAACAGCGCGGGCAACACGGCGTTGTACTTTTCGGACAGGAAGAACTGCCGCAGGGCCGGTATCGCGATGACCGCGCCCACCACGATGACGACCACCCCGATCGCGGCGGCGGCGTACGGCAGGGACGGCCGGATCTGGGAGCGGGCGAGGCCGAGGTCGGCCCAGCCGAGGCCCGATGCCCGGGCCATCACCACCAGGACGACCGCCGCGACGGGCACGGCGGCGTAGGTCACTGCTGTCGGCAGGTACTCGGAGCCGAAGGCGACCATGAGGTTGGCGGTCACGAGTACCGCGATCGTCGCCAAAATCCACATCGCCGAGTTGAGCCGCGACCGCTCCATCATGTCCTCCTGATCACCCGCCGGCCCCTGTGCCGACCTCGGGTTCAACTCCCGGCGACATCGGAAAGTTCCGTGATCGTGATAGCGGCGTGTCCGATCCACTTATCCCGACCTTCGGGTATGACGGCGATCACACTTTTCATCGGGCGGTTCGGCCCGGCCGTGGCTATGCTGGTGCCTTCCCACCCCACACAACCCGTTCCACGGGGGGCAAGGAGAAGGCGACATGACCACCGGCCACATCCGGCTCACTTCGCACAGCGGAGGCGCCGACGCCCCCCGGATTCATTGGGGCGCAACAACAGCCGCCGAACGCGGGCCGGTCGTCGGAACTACCGTCACGCGCGGGCACCGTAACGTGATCGGCACCCACAGCGGCTCCTACAGTGTGTATCGGGCGCTGGCGGTGGCGGCCGGGGCGCTCTCGCGCGATCACCGCGCCGATCTGACCAACACCTCCCCCACCGACCACATCGGACCGTACCCGCAGTGGGCCGATCCGAACGCGATAGTGAGCATCGATCCGTGGGGTGCCACGATCGCCGAGGTGTTCTCGGGATACCTGGAGCGGGGCTTCGACATCCGTCCGACGATCGCGGTCACCAAAGCACACGTGATCCTGCCCGAGATCACCGAGGCCATCGCCCGTGGCAGGCTGACCCCGGACGGTGTGACGCTGTTCGACGGCGGCGCGGCCGTGGTCACCAAGGTGGCGGTGGAACCGGTGTGGTGGCTGCCCGGTGTGGCCGCCCGATTCGGGTGCGGTGAAGGGGAATTGCGCCGGGTGTTGTTCGAGGAGACCGGCGGCATGTATCCGGAGTTGGTCACCCGGTCGGATGTGGAGGTGTTTCTGCCGCCGATCGGCGGACAGACCGTCTATATCTTCGGCGATGCACGCGATCTGGCCGACCCGGAGGTCGAGCTGACCGCCCGCGTGCACGACGAATGCAATGGTTCGGATGTGTTCGGATCCGATATCTGTACGTGCCGGCCGTATCTGACGCACGCGATCGAGGAGTGCATTCTGGGCGCGCAGCGCGGCGGCGTCGGCCTGGTGGCCTACTCGCGCAAGGAGGGCCGGGCGCTCGGCGAGGTGACCAAGTTCCTGGTGTACAACGCCCGCAAGCGCCAGGAGGGCGGCGACACCGCCGACCAATATTTCGCTCGCACCGAATGTGTTGCCGGAGTGCAGGATATGCGGTTCCAGGAACTGATGCCCGACGTACTTCATTGGCTCGGTATCCGCAAGATCCACCGGCTGGTGTCGATGAGCAACATGAAGTACGACGCCATCACCGGTTCGGGTATCGAGGTGGGTGAGCGGGTGAACATTCCCGACGAGCTGGTGCCGGCCGATGCCCGGGTGGAGATCGACGCCAAGATGGCGGCCGGCTACTTCACGCCGGGCCCGGTGCCCGATGCGGCGGCGCTCAAGCAGGTCCGCGGCCGGGGGCTGGGCTGATGACACGGGCCGCGGGTGCGGTCGATGCCGCCGGTGTCGCGGCCGCACTGCGCAGCACCGCCACGATCCGCGAACGCGCCGGTCTGCTGCTCGAGCGTGCGCGGGCGGGCCGCTCGCGGTGGTTCCTCGTCGACGACGCGGCGATCGCCGTCGCCGCCCACGAGGTGGCCGAGTTGACCCGTTCGAGGTTCCCGGATCTGCGTATCCCCTATCACAGTAGGTGGCGGCACTTCGAGGCCGGCGGGCTCGATCGGGCCGCCGCACTGACGGCGCGTCTGTCGGGTGTCGACGCGCGCGAGCGGGCCCGCACATTCATCGATCTGACGGTGGTCAGCGTGTTGCTCGACGCCGGTGCGGGTCCGGACTGGTCGTATCGGGAATCGTCGCCCGATGGTGACCGCGTGTATACCCGCTCGGAAGGTCTGGGGGTGGCCAGCTGGCACGCCTTTGTCGCCGGGACGTTCTCCGGTGATCCTGATATCCCGTTGCGCGTCGACGCCGCCGGGCTGCGGGCGCTCACCGCGCGGCGGCTGGCCGAGGTCTTCCAGGTCTCCGACGGCAACCGGTTGGTCGGCCTCGACGGCAGGCTCGACATCCTGCACCGGCTGGGCGATGTGCTGGCCGCCGATCCGGTGACGTTCACCGCCGACGGGCGTCCGGGCGGTCTGCTCGAGGTCTTCACCGGCGCCGCCCCGGTGGCCGCCGAGACGATCCTCGGCGCGGTCCTCGATCACCTCACCCCCATCTGGCCATCGGCCGACACCTTTGTCGACGAGTCCGGCGACGTGGTGGCGCTCGGTGACTGCTGGCCGCACCCCGCCCTCGGCGACTGTTCGCCCGCACCCGGCCGGATGCCGTTCCACAAACTGTCGCAGTGGCTCACCTATTCGCTGATCGAACCGCTGGAGCTGAGCGGTTTCCCGGTCTCCGGTCTCGACGGTCTCACCGGTCTGCCCGAGTACCGCAATGGCGGGCTTCTCCTGGACACCGGTGTGCTCACGCTGCGCGATCCGGGGTTCGCCGAACGCCGGTGGCAGGTGGGCGACGAACTCGTCGTCGAGTGGCGGGCGCTGACCATCGCACTGCTCGACGAGATCGCCGTGGCGGTGCGCGCCGAGCTCGGGGTGGACGCCGACGTGCTGCCGTTGGCGCGGGTTCTCGAAGGCGGCACCTGGGCCGCCGGCCGGGTCACCGCCGCGCGCCTGCGCGGCGGTCTGCCGCCGCTCACCATCGCCAGCAACGGCACCGTCTTCTAGAGGCAGGAGCACATCGTGGAACAACTGACCGTCATCGATCATCCGCTGATCGAGCACAAGCTGACGCTGATGCGGCAGAAGCAGACCTCGACCAACGATTTCCGGCGGCTGCTCACCGAGATCTCCACGTTGATGGCGTATGAGGTGCTGCGCGACATCCCGATGCACGAGATCAGCATCGAGACGCCGATGGAGAAGACCACCGGCCGGGTGATCGACGGCAAGAAGGTGGTGATCGCGGCGGTGTTGCGCGCCGGTTCGCAGATCGCCGACGGCATGTTGACCGTGGTGCCGGGCGCCCGCATCGGCCACATCGGCCTCTACCGCGACCCGAAGACGCAGGTGGTGGTGGAGTACTACTTCAAGATGCCCGGGGACCTCGATGAACGCGATGTGGTGGTGACCGATCCGTTGCTGGCCACCGGCCATTCTGCGGTGGCGGCGGTCGACCGGCTCAAGGAGTACTCGCCCAGGTCGATCAAGTTCGTCTGTCTGGTCGCCAGCCCGGAGGGCCTGAAGATCTTCACCGAGGCGCACCCGGATGTGGCGATCTACACCGCCGCCGTCGACCGCGAACTCAACACCGACGGCTACATCCTTCCCGGAATCGGGGATGCCGCCGACCGGGTCTTCGGTACCGACTGAACCGCACGGCAGCGACCGGGCCGCACGGCAACGCCACGGTCCCCTCCCGGCCGGTGCCGCATCGGCCGTAGGGAACAATGGCCGCCTATGGCAGCCCGCATCGTCGACACCATGGACCGACATCAGGTACCGATCTACATCGTCGCCATCATCGTGGGTGCGCTGGCCGGACTGGCCGTCCCGGACACCACCGGGTCGCTTTCCTCGGTGATGAACCCGGCGCTGGCCGCACTCCTGTTCGTCACGTTCCTGCAGGTGCCGATCGCCTCGCTGGCCGAGGCGGCCCGCGACACCCGATTTCTCTCGGCCTTGCTGGTCGTCAATTTCGTGGTGGTGCCGCTGCTGGTGGCGGCTCTGCTGCCCCTGCTGCCCGGTGACGACGCGGTGCGGATCGGTGTGCTGCTGGTGTTGCTGTGCCCATGCGTGGACTATGTGGTCGTGTTCACCGGCCTGGCCGGTGGTGACGCGGCGAGGCTGGTGGCCGCCACCCCGCTGCTGTTGCTGGCTCAGATGGCGCTGCTGCCGTTGTATCTGCGGCTGTTCATGGACGACGCCATCGGTGACATCCTGGATGTGCGCCCGTTCGTCGAGGCGTTCGTGGTCATCATCGTGGTGCCGTTGCTGCTCGCGTGGCTGACGCAGTGGCTGGTGCGAGCCGACCTGCGCCGCCCCACCCCACGTGGCCTGCGGCGGCTTCCGGATACGGCCGCCGCGACGATGGTGCCGTTGATGGTGCTGGTGCTGGTGGTGGTGACCGCCTCGCAGGTGCCGCATATCGACGGCCGGGCGGGTGATGTGGCGCGGGTGGTCCCGGTGTACATCGCGTTCCTGGCCGCCATGATCGTGCTCGGCGCCGCGCTGGCACGGCTCTGGCGCCTTCCGCCGCCGCGCGCCCGCGCGGTCGCCTTCTCGGCCGCCACCCGCAACTCGCTGGTGGTGATGCCGCTGGCACTGGCCCTGCCCGACGGCATGGAGATCGCCGCGGCGGTGATCGTCGCCCAGACTCTGGTGGAGGTGGTCGGCATGGCGATCTGCGTGCGTGCGGTGCCCGCACTCGTCAAGGATTGACCACTCACCCGGCCCCGCGGCGGTTCTACAGTGGCCCGGTGGGCAGCTGTCGGCGCACCAGTTTGCCCGTGGGGTTGCGTGGCAGATCGTCGACGAACACCACGTCGCGGGGAACCTTGTAGCGGGCCAGGTGCGTCTTGACGTGCGCCTTGATGTCCTCGGGGGTGGGTTCTGCGTGATCGGCACGAACGACGAAGGCGCGTAGTCGGGTTCCGAACTCGTCGTCGGGTACCCCGATGACGGCGACGTCGTCGACCGCCGGGTGTTCGGCGAGCAGGTTCTCCACTTCGAGTGGGTACACGTTCTCGCCGCCGGAGACGATCATGTCGTCGTCGCGGCCCTCGATGAACAGCAGCCCGTCGGTGTCGAAGCGCCCCATGTCGCCGGTCGACATGTAGCCGTCGATGATCGCTTTGTTACGGCCGTCGGTGTAGCCCTCGAACGGAACGCCGTTCTTGACGAACAACCGTCCCCGCACGTTGGTCGCCGTGATCCGCTTGTCGTCGGCGTCATAGAGCCGAAGTCGACTGGAGATCGGTGCACGGCCGACGGTTCCGGGTGCCGCGCGCAACTCTGCCGGCTGAGCGATGGACGCGATCGCGACCTCGGTGGAGCCGTACAGGTTGTACAGCACGTCCCCGAAGGTGTCCTGGATGGCCTCCGACAGCGCGGGCGACAGCGCGGACCCGGCGATGACGATCACCTTGAGTGCCGACAGGTCGTACTTTCCGAGCACGTCGGGACCGAGCGCCACCATGCGGTGAAGCATCGTCGGCACCGCCACCAGCATCTCGACCCGTTCCGCCGACAGCGCGGCGACAGTCTGCTCGGCGTCGAATCGGCGGCGCAGCACGATCCGGTTGCCGAGTGCCAGGTTGACCCCGCACGTGGCAAATCCGGTGGCGTGGAACAGCGGGGAGGCGATCATCGAGGTTCCCTTGCGCGGGAACGGGATCCGATCGAGCAGGAGCACGCTGGCGAACGGCGACATCGCCCCGCGGCGGGCCCCTTTGGGCAGGCCGGTGGTGCCGCTGGTGAGGATCACCATCCCAGCCGCCGAATCCGGCTCGGCCGGTGCGGTGGGGTCGCCGGTCTCCGCGATCTCATCCAGGGTGGGGATCCCCTGCGGCGCCTGACCGTCCAGCCAGGTGAGGATGCGCGGCAGATGCGTGGGCAGCGCGGCGGCCAGTTCGCCGAACTCCTCGTCGTACAGGATGGCGCCGACCTTTTCACGCTCGGCGACCTCGGCGAACTGGGTGATGCCGAAGCCGGTGTTCATCATCACCAGCCGCAACCCGGCCTTGCCGGCCGCCGCCATGGTGATGAGCAGACCACGGTGGTCACGGGCGATCACCGCGATCACCGAGCCACGCGCGAGGCCCATGCCCAGCAAGGTGTTTGCCAGGGCATTCGATTGCCGGTCGAGATCGCCGTAGGTGATGGTGCCGTGTTCGTCGGTGACGCACGGGTCGTCGGCGAACTTCTCGCCGCCGTTGACGGTGAGCGCGGCGATCGGCCCGAGCCGCTCACCGCGTTTGGCCGCCAGCACCACGTGCTGCGGCCTGCTCAGTTCGACGAGCCCGTGGTCGCGGAGTACCCGCACCAGGCCGACGACATCGCTCACCGATTCACGAAGATCGCCCAACGAAACCATGCACACTCCCCATTTCTCGACCGCCCGGTCCGTGACCGCGAGGCACCTTGTCGGGAGACAGCCTAGCGACAATTCGGGGCGTTGGGAACATTTTTCGAATTTTGTTCCAATGGGGCGGCGACCGCGCTCACGTCAGGCGTGTGGCACGTCCGCCGAGAGCCCCCCGTCCATCACGAACTCGGAGCCGGTGGCGTACGAGGACTCGTCACTGGCCAGGAACACCACGAACGTGGAAACCTCGTCGGCTTCGGCCGAGCGCCCCATCGGCACCTTGACCATCCCCTCCGGAATCCCTTCGGTCATCGGCGTCTTGATCAGGCCGGGGTGGATGGAGTTGACGCGCACGTTGTGCGGCGCGAGTTCGAGGGCCGCCGACTTGGCCAGGCCGCGCACACCCCATTTGGAGGCCACGTAGCCGTGCGCCCACGGGCTGCCGCGCAGCCCCTCCACCGACGAGACGTTGATGATGGAGCCGCCACCGGCGTCGATCATCGGCTGCGCGACGCTACGGATGCCGAGAAAGGTTCCGGTGAGATTGACGTCGATGATCTGCCGCCATTTCTCCACCTTGAAGTTCTGAATGGCGGCGCCGTTGACGATGCCCGCGTTGTTCACCAACACGTTGACGGTGCCGAACTCGTCGATGGCGGTGGCCACGGCGGCTTCCCAGTCCTCCACCGAGGTCACGTCGAGGTGCACATACCTCGCCGAGGCGCCGATCTCGTCGGCGAGCGCCTTGCCCTCATCGTCGAGGATGTCCCCGATCACCACTGTGCCGCCTTCGGCGACGAGTGCGCGTGCGTGCGCCGCTCCCATCCCTCGCGCACCGCCGGTGATGATCGCAACTTTGTTGTCTACTCGTCCCATGGCGAGCAACAGTACCGCCTCACCACCAGAATTAGAACAAGTTCTAGCGAACTTCACGGCGGCGTGCTGTACTGATATGGACACCAGTCCGGACATATGTTCATTTACCTGCGCGAATGCCCCGGACCTGCACACACACCAACAGGAGGCAAGACACACCATGGCCATTCGCGTCGCGCTCGTCGGCACCGGAAACGCGGGCACGCTCGCCCTGCGTCAGCTCATCGACGACCCCAGATTCGAGTTGGTCGCGGTGAGCGTGTCCACCCCGGAGAAGGTCGGCAAGGACGCGGGTGAGCTGGCCGGCCGCGACGGCACCGGCATCACCGCCGCCACCGGACTCGAGCACGTCGTCGCCGCCCGGCCCGACTGCGTCGTCTACACCGCGATGGGCGACACCCGCCCCATCGAGGCATTCAACGACTGCCGCCTGTTCCTCGACGCCGGGATCAACGTCGTCGGCACCGCACCGGGCGGCCTGCAGTACCCGTGGGGTGTGATGCCGGCCACGGCGATCGACAAGATCGAGGGATCCGCGCGCGAGGGCGCG
This sequence comes from Gordonia pseudamarae, assembly GCF_025273675.1. Lineage (NCBI taxonomy): Bacteria > Bacillati > Actinomycetota > Actinomycetes > Mycobacteriales > Gordoniaceae > Gordonia > Gordonia pseudamarae. Next base: position 2,715,855 of record NZ_CP045809.1, read on the forward strand.
GCGTCGATCTTCATCTCCGGCGTCGACCCGGGCTTCGCCAACGACCTGATCCCGTTCGCGTTCGCCGGCACCTGCCAGAACGTGCGGCAGGTGCGGTGCATGGAGATCGCCGACTACGCCACCTACGACGGCTCCACCGTGATGTTCGACGTGATGGGCTTCGGCGCGCCGATGGACCAGACCCCGATGCTGTTCCTGCCCGGCATCCTCGGCATGGCCTGGGGCACCACACTGGCGATCCTGGCCGCCGGTTTCGGCATCTCCATCGACGAGGTGCGTGAGCATCACGAGAGCGAGCCCGCCCCGGAGACCTTCGATATCGCCGCGGGGACCATCGAGAAGGGCACCCGCGCCGCCGTCCGGTTCGAGATCATCGGCCTGGTGGACGGGCAGCCGGCGATCGTGATCGAGCACATCACCCGCCTGCGCGACGATCTGCGGCCGGACTGGGCGCGGCCGGCGCAGGACGGCGGATCGTATCGGGTCGAGATCGTGGGCGAACCGTCCTACCGGGTCGACATCTGCCCCACCAGCAGCGTGGGCGATCACAACCACGCGGCGATCGTCGCCGGTGTCGGCCGCGTCGTCAACGCCATCCCCGCGGTCGTCGACGCCGCACCCGGCCTGCTCACCACGCTCGACCTGCCACTGATCACCGGGCCCGGGCTGACCGTGGCGGACCCCGCACCACGGGCGGCGGCCACCATCTAGCCGGCTCGTACACCTGGCGACCGGTGCCGATCAGTCCCCGACTCGGCCCAGGACCTTCTCCTGTATCTCTCCGCGCGCCCATTTCGGCATGATGAACACGCCCTCGGCCTCGGCGCACAGCCCGTCGTCGGTTGACAGTTCACCTTTGGCGAAGGCCTTCACGCCTTCGACGCGGTCCACCCAGGCCTCCACGTGGATCTTGCCGAGCCTGGTGCCCTGCCTGTAGCGGATCGACAGGGTGCCGGTCATTCCCGGTACCTTCGCGCTCTCGGTGGCGTGCCCGAGTGCCTGGTCGAAAACGGCGGCGATGATGCCGCCGTGCACCAGACCGGCCGGGCCCTCGTACGCGCCGCCGAGGTCCACGTCGACGGTCACCTTGTCCGGGAAGCACTCGAACCGCAGTGGCGGTGCGATCGGGTTGCGGATACCCGTGAGCGCGTTCCCCCAGGACCGATGGGTGCCGTCGGAGTTGAATCGGGTTCCGAACGACCGTTCGTGGTGCTCCTCGCCGAGGATCTCGGTGGCCTGGCCGATCAGTTCGCGGGCGCGCGCGATGCGGTCGTCGGCGACGTCGGTGAGCACGGTGGCCTGCACGAGTGCGCGCACGTCGTCGGCCAGTTCGCGGGCCACCTCCGCCATCCGGGCGAGTTCTCCGGCCGGGATGTCCTCCTCGGCGTAGACGCCGCGCTGCTGCCTGTCCCGCTCTTCGGTGCTCATCTTCTCGTTGTATCAGCCAATCCGCGCACCCCGCTGCCCCAGTCTCCTACCGGGGAGTAATGTCTGGATTCATGAGCGAACATCAGTGGAACGCGTTCACCGTCACCATCGCCGATGGCGTCGCCGAGGTCACCTTGATCGGTCCGGGTAAGGGCAACGTGATGGGCCCCGACTTCTGGAACGAACTGCCTCTGGTGTTCGCCGAACTCGACCGTGACGAGTCGGTGCGCGCGGTGGTACTCGCCGGTGCGGGCAAGAACTTCACCTACGGTCTCGACCTGCCCGGGATGGCCGGTGATCTGGGCCCGGTTCTGGCACCCGACGCCAAGGCCGCCGTGCGCACCCGCTTCCACGACCTGATCCTGCGCATGCAATCGGGTGTGAACGCGGTCGCCGACTGCCGCAAACCGGTTGTCGCCGCCGTCTGGGGCTGGTGCATCGGCGGTGGCGTCGATCTGATCACCGCCGCCGACTTCCGCTACGCCGCCGCCGACGCCAAGTTCAGCGTCCGCGAGGTGAAGGTGGCGATGGTCGCCGACATGGGCACACTCGCCCGGCTGCCCGCGATCATCGGCGACGGCCATTTCCGTGAACTGGCCCTGACCGGCCGCGACATCGATGCCGCCCGAGCCGAACGTATCGGCCTGGTCAACGACGTGTACGACGACGCCGACGCGACCCTGGCCGCCGCACGGGCCGCCGCCGCGGAGATCGCGGCCAACCCACCGCTGGTGGTGCACGGCATCAAGCAGGTCCTCGATCGGTCGCGTCGGGCCGCCGTCGACGACAGCCTGCGGTACGTGGCCGCCTGGAACGCCGCGTTCCTGCCCTCCAATGACCTCTCCGAAGCGGTCACCGCCGTGTTCGAGAAGCGTCAGCCGAACTTCACCGGCGAGTAGCCGCTCAGCGTTCGCGGAGCCGGAACACCGGGATCTGCCGGTCGGTGCGCTGCTCGTACAGGGTGAAGTTCGGCCACACGCAGCGGAGCACCTGCCATGCGGCATCACGTTCCGGCCCCGCGAGTTCGGTGGGCACGCACTCCCATTGCCTGCCGCCGTGGGACACGCGGACGGTCTCGGCGGCCCGCACGTTCCATACCCACTGCGGCATCGCATCGGCACCGAAGTACGAGCCGGCGATCAACCGATCGCCGCCGTCGGGGGCGCACAGCAGCCGCGTGCGCCGCACAATGCCGGACTTGCGGCCGGGTACGTCGAGGGTGATGTTGGGCAGGTCGGCGATGTCGAGCAGACTGTACCGGTCACCGGTCACCTTCTGGATACCGCTGTCGCACTTGACAATCAGCGGCAGGTAGCGGGGCATCCATTCGATCGACCCGATCGCCACGGCCAGGCGTTTGCGCACTCCCATGACCGACAGTGTGCCAGCACCGGCGGTCAACGCCGCCCTCCACAGCCACGCGGGCTGTGGATGCGACAATCGCGAATCCCGTCCGCACCGTGCACTATTCGGCACATGATCACCCCAACAGCATCGCCGCAGACCCTGCCGCCGACCCGAACCCTGACCACCGTCGCGGACCTGTGCGCCGAATGGTCACGCCGAAAGGGTGAGCTGACAGTCGGCCGCACCGCCCTGTGGTTCACCTTCCTGGACGCCGACAACCGCACGATCCCGACGCACAACACCGTCGACCTCGCGATCAGGCCCGATCCGGCGGGGATCGATCTGCTGATGCGCACCATCGCCGAGATCTGCGAGGACGACACCTCGGTGGCCTTCCTGCTGGTCAGGGCCGGCGACGACGACCAGGTGTCCGACACCGACAGGGAGTGGGCGCGCCTGCTGGGCCTGGCCGCGCGTCGGCACGGGGTGCATATCCGTCCCACCCATCGCGCCAACAACGCCGGCGTCGTCGCCGTCGGCTGGTGACCGGAACTCCTCACCCGGCCGGGTGAGGTGGGGCCGGGGTCGTGCCGACCGACGATTCGATGACCGCCTCCCTCGCCGCCGACGGACCCGGCACGCGTGCGCCGGTGTCGCGCCGACGGCGAGGACCGGACGCTAGGTGGTGATCGCGGCGGTCAGGGTCGCGGCCAGCAGTTTGGCGAATCCGGCCGGATCGGCCAGGTCGCCGCCCTCGGCGAGCACCGCCATGCCGTAGATCAACTGGGCGGTCGGCTCCAGCTCCGACTTGTCGGAAGACTTGCCGAAAGCGTCGTTGAGTCCCTTGACCAGCGGATGGTCCGGGTTGATCTCCAGTGCCCGCTTGGACCGGGGCACGTCCTGGCCGGATGCGCGGTACAGCTTTTCCAGCTGCGGCGACATAGAGAAGGTGTCGCCGACGAGGCAGGCCGCCGATTCGGTCAACCGGTGGGAGATGCGGGCCTCGGTAATGTCCTCGCTCAGCGACTGCCCCAGCCAGGTCAGCAGGTCGCCGTACTCGGCGGCGTCCTTGGCCTTCTCCTCCTCGGATTCGGACGTGTCGGCGTCATCGAGCTCGTCGAGGTCGACAGCCCCCTTGGCGATCGACACGAAGCTCTTGCCCTCGAACTCCACACCCGAGGACGACCACATCTCGTCGACCGGATCGCTCAGCAGCAACACCTCGATACCCTTGGCGCGGAACGCCTCCAGATGCGGCGAGTTCTCGATCTGCTTACGCGATTCGCCGGTCATGTAGTAGATCGACGTCTGCCCCGACACCATCCGGCCCACATAGTCGGCGAGGGTGGTGTACCCGTCGGCCGAGTTGGTGGACTCGAAGGAGGACGCCTTCAGGATGGCATCGCGGTTGTCGAGGTCGTTGACCAGGCCTTCCTTGAAGACGCGGCCGAAGTTCTGCCAGAAGGTGGCGTAGTCGTCGGGCCGGGCGGCCGCGATGTCGGAGACCGTGGAGATGACCTTCTTGGTCAGGCGGCGGCGGATCGCCCGGATCTGCCTGTCCTGCTGCAGGATCTCGCGGGAGACGTTGAGCGACAGGTCGGCCGCGTCCACCACACCCTTGACGAAACGCAGGTACTCGGGCATCAGTTCGTCGCAGTCGTCCATGATGAAGACGCGTTTGACGTACAACGACACCCCGGCGGTACGTTCCCGCATGAACAGGTCGAACGGCGCCTGCGTCGGGATGAACAGCAGCGCCTGATATTCGAAGGTGCCCTCGGCTTTGAGCGTGATGGTCTCGAGCGGATCGTCCCAGGCGTGCGCGACGTGCCGGTAGAACTCCTTGTACTCGTCCTCGGTCACCTCGTCCTTCGACTTGGCCCACAGCGCTTTTCGCGAGTTGAGGGTTTCGGTCTCGACGGTCGTGGTGGTGACCGGTTCGGTGTCCTCCTCCTCGGCGGGCACGGTGGTGGTCTTCTCCACGTCCATCCTGATCGGCCAGGAGATGAAGTCGGAGTACTTCTTCACCAGCGCACGCAGCTTGTGCTGGTCGGCGTAGTCGTACAGGTGATCGTCGGTGTCGACGGGCTTGAGTGTCAAGATCACCGAGGTGCCCTGCGGGGCGTCGTCGACGTCGGCGATGGTGTAGGTGCCGTCGCCGGTCGACTCCCACCGGGTACCGGTCGATTCGCCCGCCTTCCGGGTCACGAGGGTGACCTTGTCGGCGACCATGAACGTGGAATAGAAACCGATGCCGAACTGGCCGATCAGCTCTTCGGATGCCGCCGAATCCTTCGCCTCGGCGAGTTTGCGGCGCAGTTCGGCGGTACCGGAGCGGGCGAGGGTACCGATAAGGCCGATCACCTCGTCGCGGTTCATGCCGATACCGTTGTCGATCACCGACAGGACACGCTCGTCGCTGTTGGGCACGAGCTGGATGTGCAAGTCGCTCGCGTCGACGTCGAGATCCTTGTTCTGCAACGATTCCAGACGCAGCTTGTCGAGCGCGTCGGATGCGTTCGAGATCAGTTCCCGCAGAAAGCTGTCTTTGTTGGAGTAGATCGAATGGACCATCAGGTCGAGCAACTGGCGCGATTCCGCCTGGAACTCATGGACCTCTGGTTGCGCACTCACCGACTTACCTCCGCTGTTCTCATCGTGTGGCACCCCGATGTGCGTCATCGTGTCGGGCGTCGGCCCGGGTGCTCTGCTTGTCGTGTTCGCGTTCGCGCGATCGCGCCGAAATTCTACTCGGCCGCACCGACACGATCCTCAAGGCCCTGTCGGCCCCGGTCCGGTCCTTCTATGGTGGCTTGGTGGGCCACCGACTGCTGTTCGTACACGCGCATCCCGATGACGAGTCCCTGTGGACGGGCGGCACCATCGCCAGGCATGTGGCGGCCGGCGGCGACGCCGATCTGATCGTGTGCACGTGGGCTCCCGGTACCAGCCGTCATTCGGAGGTGGTGGCGGCCGCCCGGATTCTCGGTCTGCCCCGGCCACCGATCGCGCTCGGCTACGCCGACGACCGGATCCCCGCGTCGGCACCCGGGGCACCCCGATTCTGCGACGTGCGGCTCGATACCCAGGTCCGCGAGATGGTGGAGATCATCCGCCGGCTGCGCCCGGACGCGCTGGTCACCTACGACCCGATCGGCGTGTACGGGCATCAGGACCACATCCACGCGCACCGCCTCGCCGACGCCGCCGCACGCGCCGCCGCCGTCCCCAACATCTATCGGCGTCTGGGCGATCCGTGGCAGATCAAGTCGATCTACGAGGTCACCACGGCGGCCTGGATGGTCGACATCCTGTGGGAGCACGTGTTCGACGACATGGCGGTGGACCGCCTGCAGGCCACCCCGGACCTCGACATCGACGTACGCGTCGACATCGAGTCGCCCGCGATCGTCGACCGTAAGGAGGCCGCGATCCAGGCCCACCACACCGAACTGGACCGCAGCCGGGCGATGAAGGCGCTGATGAGTCTGCCCACCGATATCCGCCGCACGCTGCTGGCCACCGAGTGTTATCGCCGCCGCGATCTCGTCCCGGGCGGCGTTGACCTGCTCTGACGGCACGACGCGGCGATCGGTGATCGGTCCGGGTCCCGCGCCACGATCCTGGCGCGGCGCTGTCGTACCACTTCACTAGAGTTACCTCCTGTGATCACCGGTGAGCTCAAAAGCAAGATCGACCGCATCTGGGACTCGTTCTGGTCCGGCGGCATCTCCAACCCGCTGGAGGTGATCGAACAGCTCACCTACCTGCTGTTCATCCGCCGCCTCGACGACGTCCAGATCCTCGCCGAGCAGAAGTCCCGGATCACCGGCAAGCCTCTCGACAACCCCGTGTTCTCCCCGGATGAGGCTCATCTGCGGTGGAGCGAGTTCAAGAACACCTCCCCGGAGGTGATGCACCACACCGTCGCCAACCACGTGTTCCCGCTGCTGCGGTCGATGGGCGATGGCACCACCTACAGCGAGCACATGCGCGATGCCCGGTTCACCATCCCCACCCCGGCACTGCTGTCCAAGGTTGTCGACATGCTCGACGACATTCCGATGGCCGACCGCGACACCAACGGCGACCTGTACGAGTACCTGCTGTCGAAGATCGCCGCCGCCGGGGTGAACGGCCAGTTCCGCACGCCCCGCCACATCATCGACCTGATGGTGAAGATGACCGCCCCCGGCCCTGCGGACGAGATCTGCGATCCGGCGTGCGGCACGGCCGGGTTCCTGGTGGCGGCCAGCGAGTTCATCCGCGACACCCACTCCGATGCTCTCCTGGATGCCAAGCAGCGCAACCATTTCCACAAGTCGATGTTCCACGGCTACGACTTCGACTCCACCATGCTGCGGATCGGGTCGATGAACATGCTGCAGCACGGCATCGAGTCTCCCGACATCCGCTACCGCGACTCCCTCTCCGAGGGCGCCAGTGAGGACGCCGAGAAGTACACGCTGATCCTGGCCAATCCCCCGTTCGCGGGCTCCCTCGACTACGAGGCCACCAGCAAAGACCTCCAACGGGTGGTCAAAACCAAGAAGACCGAACTACTGTTCCTCGCCCTGTTCCTCAAGCTTCTCAAGCCGGGCGGCCGGGCGGCGGTCATCGTCCCCGACGGTGTCCTGTTCGGATCATCGAAGGCGCACAAGACCCTGCGCCAGATCATCGTCGACGACCAGAAACTCGACGCCGTCGTCAAACTCCCCTCCGGCGTCTTCCGCCCCTACGCGGGTGTCTCCACGGCGATCCTGTTCTTCACCAAAACCAACTCCGGCGGCACCGACAACGTCTGGTTCTACGACGTCCGGGCCGACGGCTTCTCCCTCGACGACAAACGCAATCCCGTCGACGCCAACGACCTACCCGACGTGCTCGCCCGCTGGCAGAACCTGGCCGCCGAGGTTGATCGGGCCCCCACCGACCAGTCGTTCCTGGTACCCAAAGCCGACATCGTCGCCCAAGGCTACGACTTGTCGTTGAACCGCTACAAAGAAATCGAATACGACGAAGTCGAACACCGCCCACCCCTCGATATCATCGCCGACATCGAAAAACTCGACGCCGAAATCACCCAGGGCATCGCCGACTTGAAAGCGATGCTGTCGTGAAATCAATACGACTCGAGGAAGTTTGTGAGATAAACATCGGCCGTACGCCTGCACGTGCCGAACCCACCTTTTGGGGCACCGGTCACCACTGGCTGTCTATCGCTGACATGAACCAGGGTCTCTCGATAACTCACACAAAGGAACAGATAACAGCCGAGGGTGCCAGAGCGGGGAAAATTGTACGCCCCGGCACCGTCCTCCTATCCTTCAAGCTCAGCATCGGCAAAGTTGGTATCGCCAGCATCCCCTTATATACAAATGAGGCGATCGCCGCCCTACCGATCAAAGATCCAAATAAGCTCGATTCGCGATACCTAATGCGTGCGCTACAAGCAATGAATCTCGCCGACGGATCCAACCGCGCAGCAATGGGAGCCGTGCTGAACAAGCGAACACTCGCCAGTATTCGCATCCCTCTCCCTCCCCTCCCCGAACAACGCCGCATCGCCGCAATCCTCGACCACGCCGACTCCCTCCGCACCAAACGCCGCCAAGTCCTCACCCACCTCGACTCCCTCATCCAGTCCATATTCCACGACATGTTTGGTGGGAGTTCTCGCCAAACCGTCCGTTTGGAGGATGTCGCTATTGTCTCATCGGGAATCACGAAGGGACGTAAGACGAGCGAGGCAACCAATCTGACTCCATATCTCGCAGTGGCCAACGTCCAGGCAGGTCACCTGAAAATGGATGCTGTAAAAGAGATTCCAGCGACAGTTGCGGAGATACAGCGCTACGCCTTACAGGACGGTGACCTTGTGCTCACGGAAGGCGGCGATCCGGATAAGCTTGGCCGAGGAACAGTCTGGCGAAGTCAGCTACCGCTCTGCCTACATCAGAACCATATATTTCGAGTACGACCAGACGTGCGATTGGTACTCCCCGATTACCTCGCCGCAAGTCTCGCTAGCCCTGAATTGAAGTCGTATTTCCTGCGCAGCGCAAAACAGACCACTGGGATCGCCTCCATCAACATGACTCAGCTCCGGGCGGCTCCAGTTCCAATACCCTCCATGTCGCAGCAACTCCAATTCCTGACACTGAGCGCTGCTATTGAGTCTCAGCGGCTAGCGGTACAGCACCTACTCTCCGCCGACGACGAACTCTTCGCGTCCCTTCAATCCCGAGCTTTCCGAGGAGAACTATGACCACAGCACCCACCTGGGATCAGTACATGGCTCCGTCGTTGCGTGTGCTGTCGGACGGCGAGGTGCACCGTGCCCGGCAGATTGTCGAGCAGGCTGCCGACGAGCTCAGCCTGACGCCTGAGCAGCGCGAGGTTGTGATCCCGTCCGGGAAACAGCAATTCCACAATCGTGGTCTGTGGGCATTGTCCTATCTCGCGCGGGCGAACGCTGTCGAGCGACCCTCGCGTGGCCAGTACCGAATCACCGACGCCGGTCGGGCGCTACTGTCCCGCCACCCGCAAGAGATCACCGAGAGGGACCTGCGATCGCTATCCGAGTACGACGGATTCGGTCGTCCGCGGCGCACCACGAATTCGCCGGCGCTGATACCCGTAGATTCCGACACAGCGCCCGACGACGCGCCGAATCTCGATCCGGTGGAGATGATCGCCCAGGGTATGGCTCAGATCGTCGATGATGTCTCCGATCAGTTGCTGCAGCGGATTCTGGCCAACGAACCTGTGTTCTTCGAGCAGGCGGTCCTCGATCTGTTGATGGCGATGGGGTATGGCGGCGCCGAAGGCACTGCGACCCGCACCGCGTTGTCCAATGACGGTGGTATCGACGGAATCATCGACCAGGACGCCCTTGGCCTGTCGCGGATCTATGTGCAGGCCAAACGCTACAGCGCCGATAACGCCGTCGGCCGTGAAGCCATTCAGGCGTTCGTGGGTGCGTTGGCCGGCAATCAGGCGAACCAAGGTGTCTTCATCACCACCAGCCGGTTCTCACGATCGGCCGTCGACTACGCCGACTCGATCGGCACCCGCGTCATCCTGATCGACGGAAAACGTCTCGCGAAGCTGATGATCCGCTACGGCGTCGGTGTTCAAGTCAAGCAACGTCTGGAGATCATCGAGATCGACGAAGACTTCTTCGAATAGCCACCCGCACCCCGGCCCCTCCGCCTCGCCGAATCGTAGCCGTTCCCGCGCCAAGCAGATCTGACATCACACCGCGCTACTCCCCTGGTCGAAGACCTCGGCAAGAGTGGTCGCAGTGAGAGCACGATGGAACCAGCGTTTGAGGTGAACAATGTCGGCGCAGGTGGTGATACGGCACCGAGCATCATCGGGGCGGGTCGATCTCGAGGACAGTCATGCTCCTTCGAGACGCGCGAGGCCGTGATCGACAACTTCCGCGAAGAGGCCGGCCTCGCCCGGACCGATCCCGTTGCGCGCCGACACTTCTCGCCACGCCGCCACGGCGGCGACAACCTCCCGCACCTGCGCCCGGGCCTGCTCCGGGGTCAGTCGGCACTCGTCGGCAAACGCCGCAAGCGCCGCCGGCTCGTCGTCGACGCTGCCGACTATGCCGGTCACCCGGCGCTTTCCGAGGTCCGGTTCGGGGTTGACGTCAAACACAGGACTCAGCGACCACCCGCCCTTGGCGCGCAAGAAGCCGTGATTGCGCAGGTGGTCGTCAGTGTTGTGGATCGCGACATTGAAGACGACGCGCCGGAACAGTTCGGCGAGGTCGCGTCGCACCGACGCCCCGTAGGCGGGCAGCGCCTCGGCAATGTCGGCGTAGTCGCGTTCGTCGCCGTCGCGGGCTCCGAGGAGAGTCATCGCCGAGATATAGCCGATCCGCGTCGATCCGGACCGATCGAACCGTTCCAGAAGCAGCACGCTGCGTGGACCGACCTTGGTCAGCCTCCGCGGAGGAACGGTGATCCCGGCGGCCTCGGCGAGATCGAGAGCGGTCTTCTCCCATGCCATAACGTCCCATTCGTCGCCTTGGTGCGGGAACTTGGCGATCAGCAGGCGGCCGTCGTCGGCGCGCACCGAAGCTTTGGGCCGGGCACCGCCGAGGGACCCCGACCCTGCATCGAGCAGGCTCTTTACCGCGTCGAGGTCGCCTGCGGTATGCGCGCCGGACCGAACGACGTGGTCTGCGGCATCCAGCAGGGCAGGCAAGGAGACGAGTTTGGGCACGTCATGCCCGGGTGCAAGGAAACCGTCCGGATCGTCACGCCCGGTGAAACGCAGGCCGCCCTGACGGGTGATGTCGCTGACACCGACCAGATAGTCGATCGCCGTCGCGGCGGGCAGTCGTTGCGGTGTTTCACGCTGCGCCGCACGACGGCGTTTGTCGATCAGGTTGCGTCCCCAGCGGTCTGGAGACGAATCTGCAAATGCGCCAGGTAGGCCGTCGACGTACTGCTGACCACCTACCCTGGGCAAACCCGGTTCGAGGTCCGCAGCAGTGGCGTCGGCTAAATAGGTCGGGTCGTAGGTGAACGTAGTGGCGACGCCGCTCCTGCGTGGGGTGAAGTACGCGACGCCGGCGCGAACCGGGTCGCCACCGACGTCGACGAAGACGTCCAGGTCGGTCAATGCCTCACCCGCTTCGGGATCGACTCGGCGGCGCGGACGCGGCCGACGTCGGTCTGCATCGGGTCGAGGGCATCGACAGCGCGGTCGAGCGTGCCGAGCGCTCGAAGCACACCGAGGAACGAGGCCATCGTCACGCCGGGGTCGCCGCGTTCCAGCCGGCGCAGGGTGTCACGGGAAATGTCAGCACGTTCGGCGACCTGCTGCGCCGTGAGGTTCTGCATACGTCGCCAGAGCGCGAGTTGGGTTCCGATATCCGACGACGCCCGTCGCACCGGGAAGGGCACCTTCTTGGCCACCACCACCGAACCTCCCTACAAGATAATGACCGTTATAGCGATCATACAGATCAATAATGACTGGTATAGCTGTCATTATCTCAAACGGTGACGACCTTGGCAGCCGATCCCGACCGGGCCTCGACATCGAGTCGCACGCTCAGCGCGAATCAACGCGAAGGCCCGCTGAACCACCTGACAGACCGAATCCAGTCGCGGGGCACTGATCAATCGAGACCTGGTCGATCCTACCTCGTGCTGATATCGTTACATTCGGAGGTGATATCACATGACGGACATTCTGATCCGGAACGTCGATGACGATGATCTGCGACATATCGACGCACTTGCCGCTGAGCTCGGACTCTCGCGCACCGAACTGCTACGACGCGAAACGAAAGAGCTGGCCAGACGTCATGCCCGGAGCCAGGTGACCGTCGACGATGTTCGCCGATCCGTCGATCTCGCGCGGGGAGCCCTGGACGAGGATCTCATGCGGCAGGCGTGGGGACACTGACATGGGCGACTCCGGGAGGTGGCTGATCGACAAATCGGCCTACGCGCGACTGCGACTATCCCCCGATGAACTGACGTGGGTCGACCGCATCCAGCGCGGGCTTGTATATGTCGCAACACCCACACTCCTGGAGATCGGGTACTCAGTCCGTAGCGGTGATGAATGGGAGCGCTTCCAGAAGCACCCGCCCGTCTCCGAAATGCCTACCGCACTGTTCTCCGAACGCGTGGACAGCAGAGCACTCGAAGTGCAAGGGCTCCTTGCCCGGCGCGGACACCACCGCGCGGCCAAAGTGCCCGACCTGCTCATCGCCGCGATTGCCGAGCTGTCGGATCTGACGGTGCTGCACGCCGACAAGGATTTCGAGCTGATCGCCGACATCACCGGCCAACCGATGGAACGACTGACAGGGGATTTCTGACCCGTGAGCAACTTCGCGTTCGTCCGCCAGACATTGCCGTCGGTCCATGAGGATTGCGCGCGCGCCGAATCGTACCTGCACTCCGATCCGCGGTCGGCCTGCTTCTACTCGCGACGCGTGGTCGAGGAGGTCGTCGGCTATCTCTACGATGTGCTGTCGCTGCGGATCCCGTACCGGGACGACCTCGCGGCAAAGATCGGCGACGCCTCATTCAGAACGCGGGTACCGCACGGTATTACGGACAAGATGACGCGGATCCGCAAGATCGCGAACACCGCGGTGCACGAGAATCGGCAGATCCGTCCCGATGTGTCGCTGGCCGTGCTGCGAGAAATGTTCAACGTCGTGGTGTGGGCGTCCTACCACCACTCCCCGCACCCGACGGCGGTGCCGCTGCACGCACAGTTCGACCCGAAACTCGCCGCACGGGCCGCACCGTTGTCGCGGGAGCAGTTCGCGCAGATCGCGGCCAGGTTCAGGTCGCAGGACGAAGCGCGGGCCAAGGCGCTCGCCGAAAAGACCGAACTGCTCGCCGCGCGTGACGCCGAGATCGCGGCATTGCAAGCGCAGATCGCCGCCGCGCAGGCCACCGTCGCACCCGATGACCGCGACTACTCCGAATCCGATACCCGCGATGTGTTCATCGACCTGCTGCTGCACGAGGCGGGCTGGCCACTCGATCAGGAACGGGACCGCGAGTACGAGGTCACCGGCATGCCGAATGCCACCGGGAAAGGCGTCGTCGACTATGTGCTGTGGGGTGCCGACGGCCGCCCGCTGGCCGTGGTGGAAGCCAAGCGCACCTCCAAATCCCCGGAGGTCGGGCAGCAGCAAGCCGCGCTGTACGCCGACTGCCTCGAAGAACGGTTCGGCCGGCGGCCGGTGATCTTCTACACCAACGGATACGAACACCGCATCTGGGACGACGCGGGCGGCTACCCGCCCCGCGAGATCGACGGCTTCTACACCGCCGATGAACTCGAACTGCTCATCCAGCGCCGCCGCACCCGGCTGCCGCTGACTACCGCCCCCGCCAACACCGACATCGCCGGGCGTCCCTACCAGGTGCGCGCCATCAAAGCGGTCGGTGATGTGTTCGACCGCAAACAGCGTGAGGCCCTGCTGGTGATGGCCACCGGCGCGGGTAAGACCCGCACCGTCATCGCGCTCGTCGACCTGTTGCAGAAGGCCAACTGGGTCAAGCGGGTTCTGTTCCTGGCCGACCGCACCGCACTGGTCAACCAGGCCGCGAGCGCCTTCACGGCGCATCTGCCCGGGTCCACCACCGTCAACCTGGTCACCGAGAAGGTCACCGACGGCCGCGTCTTCGTATCCACCTATCCGACGATGATGAACCTCATCGACGACACGGTCAACGGCCAACGACGTTTCGGCCCCGGCTATTTCGATCTCATCGTGATCGATGAGGCACACCGGTCGGTGTACGCCAAGTACGGCGTGATCTTCGACTACTTCGACTCATTGCTGGTGGGGCTGACCGCCACCCCCAAGGACGAGGTGGACCACAACACCTACCGGCTGTTCCATCTCGAGGACGGTGTGCCCACCGACGCTTACAGTCTCGACGAGGCCGTCGACGCCGGATACCTGGTTCCGCCGAAAGGAATCAGCGTGAGCACCCAGTTCTTGCGGTCGGGTATCCGCTACGACGACCTGTCCGAGGAGGAAAAAGACCAATGGGACGGGCTCGACTGGGGCGAGGACGGACCACCCGACGAGGTGGGCGCCGAAGAACTCAACCGGTTCCTGTTCAACGAGGACACCGTCGACAAGGTGCTGTCGACGCTGATGACGCAGGGCTACAAGGTCGCCGGCGGGGACCGACTCGGTAAAACCATCATCTTCGCGAAAAGCCAGAAACATGCCGAGTTCATCGAAAAGCGTTTCAATCTGGCCTATCCCGAGTATGCCGGGCAGTTCGCCCGCGTCATCACCCACGGCACCCCGTACGCGCAATCGCTCATCGACGACTTCTCCGTCAAGGACAAGGCACCGCATATCGCGATCAGCGTCGACATGCTCGACACCGGCATCGACGTACCCGAAGTGCTCAACCTGGTGTTCTTCAAGCAGGTGCGATCCAAGTCGAAGTTCTGGCAGATGATCGGCCGCGGTACCCGGCTGTGCCCCGAGGTGTTCGGTCCGGGCGAGGACAAGCAGGACTTCGTGGTGTTCGACTTCTGCGGCAACCTCGAGTACTTCGGCCAAGACCTACCCGGATCCGAAGGCAGTATTCAGAAGTCGTTGGCACAGAGACTATTTGAGACCCGACTGAATCTGGTGACAGCGCTCGGCGACGCCGAACCCGACCTCAGGGCGGCCACCGTCAACGGGCTGCACGAGATCGTCGCCGGCATGAACCTCGACAATGTCGTGGTGCGCAAACACCGCAAGACCGTCGAACGGTTCGCCCAGGCCGACGCATGGGCCGCGCTCACCCCCGACGACGCCGACGCGGCGCTCCCCCTGGCGGGGTTGCCGTCGTCGGTGCGCGACGACGACGAAGACGCCAAACGATTCGACCTGGTGGTGTTGCGCCGCCAACTCGCCCAACTCAACGCCGATATGCTTGCCGCCGAACAGCTTCGGGTCCGCATCCAGGATGTGGCGGCCAGCCTGCTCGGCAAGACCGCGATACCGTCGGTCGCCGCGCAGGCGGAGCTGCTGGAGTCGGTGGCCGGTGACGAATGGTGGATCGACGTCACCCTCCCGATGCTCGAAGAAGCCCGCAGAAAGCTCCGCGGACTGGTCCGGTTCATCGAGAAGACCTCCCGCAACCCGGTGTATACCGACTTCGAGGACACCATCGGCGACGGCGTCGAGGTACATCTGCCCGGTATCACCCCCGGCACCAACTTCGACCGGTTCCGGTCGAAAGCCGAAGCGTACCTGCGTGAGCACCTCGACAACCTTGCCCTGCAACGGCTGCGCCGCAACCGGCAGCTCACCGCCGACGACATCACCGAACTCGAGCAGATGCTGCTCGCCGCCGGCGGGCAGCGAGGCGACATCGTGTTTGCCGGGCAGCAGACCGGTGGGCTGGGAGTGTTCGTGCGCGGCCTCGTCGGACTCGACCGCGCCGCCGCCACCGAAGCGTTCCAGCATTATCTGGGCGGCACCACGTTCACCGTCGAGCAGGTGCGGTTCGTCAACCACATCGTCGACGAACTGACCCGCAACGGTGTCATGGAACCCGACCGGCTGTTCGAATCGCCGTACACCGATCACGGCACGCCGTTCGACGACGACGACCTGTTCACCATCGC
This sequence comes from Gordonia pseudamarae, assembly GCF_025273675.1. Classification (NCBI taxonomy): domain Bacteria; kingdom Bacillati; phylum Actinomycetota; class Actinomycetes; order Mycobacteriales; family Gordoniaceae; genus Gordonia; species Gordonia pseudamarae. Next base: position 2,731,773 of record NZ_CP045809.1, read on the forward strand.
TGACACCCTGCGCCGAATCACCGCCTCGGCGATGCCCCAACACGTGGCGTAGTGCGCCGCACGGATCACGGCCGGCGGCCTATTTCTGATCGGTGGGGTTCGCCGGCTCGATCCGATCCAGCAGCAGACGCAAGGTGGCGGCTTCAGTTCGTGCTGCGGCCAATTCCAGTGTCGTACCGGTGAGCCGACCCTGGGCGTCGCGGCTGGCGGCCGTGAGTTTCTCGATCTCATCGCGCAGCGTGGCAACCTGGCCGGTCAGGTCGGCCTCGACAGCGGCAGCCCGCTGCTCGGCGAGCGCTGCGCGCTTGTCGCTCTGGACGGCGGCGTCGCGAGCGGATGCCAGTGCACCGGTGAGCTTGTCGATCTCATCGCGTAGCTCGGTGGCCCGCGCGGTGAGGTCGGTCTCGATGGCCGCTGCCCGCTGCTCGGCCAGTGCCGTGCGCTTGTCGGAGTCCGCGACGGCGTCCCGTGCCGTTGCCAGTTGTTCGCGGAGCACCTCGGTCTCGAACGTGACGGAGGCCAGCGTCTTTTCTGCCTTGGCCAGCTCGGCGCGAGCGGCATCGGCCATGGCCAGAGCCTCGGCCCTGTCGGCGGTGGCTACCTGCGCGACCCGCGCAGCGGTGTCCTGCGCCTTCTGCTGGGCGTCCATGGCCGCCTGATGTCCCTGTGCGGCATTGCGGAGATCCGTCACAGTGTCTTTTATCGCCGCCAACTCCGCCTGGGCCTTCGCCAACGATGTTTCGGCCTCGGCTTGCCTGGTCTCGGCCCTGGTCTGGGCCGCGACAGCGTCGCCGGCCTCCGTGGCGAGGCGGTTCAGTTCGGCGGCGTGACGTACCTCCAGCTCAGCCATCGCGGTGACCACGGCCTTCTGCCATACCGGTTGCAGATCGTCCACGATGTCGGCTGGTAGCGCGATGTCGCCGCGTTCGGCCTGCTGCACCGCCCGGCGCTTGTCGCGCAGCCACGAGGCGACGAGATTGTAGTCCCCCAGACCGCTGTGACCTCGGACTTTGTCATAGAACGCCTTGTTGACGACCTTCGCGTCGGCCGCGATGGTATCGGCCCAGGTCTGCTCAAGGATGTTCGCCTGATCCGGCGTGAGCGTGGTCGCCACCGTCGTTCTCCGTTCACCTGCCATGAATTCATGCGTTCAGAGCAATAATACCAGTATTAATATTGATATGTTCCAGCACATGCCAGGATGGGAGTGTATCGCGATAATGATCCTTATCACGGTATCGTTATCGTCGTGGACATTGAGCCGTACAACGGGCGCGTGGAAGCCGATCCGACCGCACCGGTACACGTACCGACAGAACTGGTACGCGCCGCGGTGAACGACGCCCGCTCACCGGTCCCCGTGGAGGTGCATCGGTCGGTGGCGCTGTCGGTGGCACGCGGGTCCGAGAAGACGGCACGGCTGCGGCTGGAGAGGTTGGCACGCGTGGTGATGGCGACAGGACAGGTGGACTCGCCCGCCGCGGTCTGGTCGACCGATTGGGCCACGCTGCCCGTGGAGGTTTACGAGTCGCTGGACCGCTCGATCGGTGCGGTGTGGGGCTCCGCGTCGACACGCAATGCCATGCGCGATTCGGTACGTGCGGTGGTACGGGGCTGCCGCGACGCCGGGTTGATGGAACACGGTCCCGCAATGGTGGCGTTGTCGGCACTGCAGCCGGAGAAGATCGGTCGCGACGAGGACAAGCAGGCACGCGGACATGTGGACGCGGCCCGGGTCAAGGCCGCGTTCGAGGCACTGGCCGCGGACTCGTCGGCGACGGCCAGGCGCGATAGTGCGCTGATCGCACTGCTGGTCGGGGCGGGCCTGCGGCGCGGGGAGGCGGTGATGCTGGATCTGTCGGACGTGGACGCGGCGCGGGAAACGCTCGTCGTGACCGGCAAGGGCGGCGTGGTCCGCTCGGTGCCGCTGGCCCCAGGGGTGCGGCGGGCGCTGACCGCGTGGCTGGCGGTGCGCGGAGACGACGCCGGACCCCTGCTGACACCGATGAGCAAGGCGGTTCCCCGGGTGGCGGTCGTCGAGACCGGCCGTCGACTGTCGGTGGATGCGGTGGCCGCCGCGGTGCGCCGACGGTTCATCGGCGAGTCGGAGGCGGTGCGGCCCCATGACCTGCGGCGCACGTTCGTCGGCGATCTACTGGACTCCGGGGCCGACCTGTCGACGGTGTCGAAAATCGTCGGCCACAGCAATCCGGCGACGACGGCGGGCTACGACCGGCGCGGGATCGCCACACGACGAGCGGCGGTCGAACGCCTGTCGGTTCCGTTCGTGTGAACCGTCGCGGAGCGACAGACCCTGGGAATCGGCCTCAGTCTCCGAGTGCGCGGATCCGGGACCGCAGACCGCTGGCGCGCGCCACGCGCCTGTCGACTGCCGCTGTGAGGACGTCGAGGGTGCCCACTATCCAGACTTCGGTCTGCGCGCGGGTGATGGCCGTGTACAAGAGCTCTCGGGTGAGCAGTTCGGAACCGATCGGCGGCAGCACCACCGTCACCGCACCGTACTGGCTGCCCTGACTGCGGTGGATGGTCATCGCGTACGCGGGCACCACATCCGACAGGCGCGCCGGATGCACCCGGTGCACCCCCGACTCGCCACGAGCGAAAGCGACGGTGAGCGGAACCGGATCACCCGGCGCAACGGTTGCCCGGACATCGCGGATCACCACACCGCAGTCGCCGTTGGAGGTGTCGGTTTCCTTGTCGTTGACCGTCACCAGGACCGGCCGCCCGGCCTGCGACATGGCGGTCGACGCCGTCAGCGGCAGGTACGAGGCCGTACCGGTCCACTCGGTGATCTGGTCGGTCCAGCCCTGCACTCCCCAGCGGCCCTCGCGGTGCGCGCACAGCACACGATGGCGGTTGAGCGCGGCCAGCGCCGCCACATCGTCACCGGCCTCGGCGGCGGCCTGCAGATCCAGGCCCCACTTCGTCACGGCGGTCTGTACCGGATCGAGTCCGGTCGGATCGATGAGCACCACGCCGGGCAGGCCCGACCGGACGAGTTCGGCGACCCGGTCGGCGTCGCCGTCGTTGATGGCGGCGGCCAGCGTGGCGATGCCGGGACTGTTGCGGTGCCCACGGCGCAACGTGATGACACCAGCACTGATCCTGGCCAGATCCGCATCATCGACAACCGAATCAGGGTCGACATCCGGGTCGGGCTCATCGCCCACATCGTCGGCCATCGTCATCCCGGCCGACGCGATCGCATCGCGGACCCGTGCGCGTCCGGCATCGGTCGTGGTGGCCTCCCCCGCGTCCACCCGGTCGACGAGGTCGGCGAGCACGGCACCGGCGTCGACGGATTCGAGCTGATGCGGGTCTCCGACGAAAATGATCCGCGCGTCGGGCCGGATCGCGTCGAGCACGTAACTCATCGCCGTCATCGACAGCATCGACGTCTCGTCCACCACCACCACGTCGTGGGGCAGCGTATTGGTGCGGTTGTAGCGGGGATTGGCGCCGGGCCGCCACCCCAGCAGCGAGTGCACGGTGACCGCCCGGATCGGCGTGGTGTCGCGCCGGTACGAGGCGACGGACGATTCGAGTTGTGCGGCGGCACGCCCGGTGGGGGCGCACAAGCCGATCCGCAGCCGATGCTCCGACAGATGTTCCAGGGTCGCGAGAATCCGTGCGACCGTGAAGGTTTTACCGGTTCCGGGACCACCGGCCAGGACGGTGATCCAGCGGCCCGCCGCCACGAACCCGGCCAGTCGCTGGCGGGCGTCGACCCGCGGCGAACCGGCCTCCGCATCCTTGTCTGGACTGTCCCCGTCCGGACTGTCCCCGTCGGGGCTGCCGAACGCCGCGTATACGGCCTCGCGCACCGCGTCGGGGTCGACGTCGGGGACCCGGGCGGCCCGCTCGTCGAGCACCGATCTGATGATGTGTTCCTGGCGAAAATACTTGTGCAGGTACAGCAGTGGGCCGTCCTCGGAGTCGACCAGCACCAGGGGGCGTAGCGGTCCGGCCGGCGAGCCGGTCACCAGTGGGCATACCGCGAGCGCCTCGAACAGTTCACGCCCCGACGGAATCCGGACGTCGACAACCGATTCTTGGGCAACCGATCCTTGGGCAACCGATTCTGTGGACGCCAGCAGTTCGGTGACCTGATCCAGGGCCAGGCAGGTCGATCCGCGGCGGACAGCACGCATCGCCAGCGCCACTCCCACCTTGGCGGTGTCGCTCAGACGCTCACCCGACAACCGGCCCAGCCGGTCGACGAGGTGCAGATCGGCCGCCGACAGCAGACCCGCCCGGTTCCACGGTTCCAGAACCGGGTCCGCGCCCAGAACCAGGTCATCGGCGAACCGGTCCCGGCCGGCGATATCCACGGTCATCGCGCCACCTTTCCGGTGTGGTAAGAATCAGACCCGGCGATCAGATCGGACAGGGCCACCACGAGTTCCACCGGTATCGCCCACTCGAACACCCCGCATCCGGCCGGGGTGTCGGGACCGATCATGGCGCGCACGAAATGGTATTGGGCGGGCGCCAGATAGTCGTGCGGATCGTACCCGGCGATCCGCCATCGCAAAAACCTGTGTAGTGCAACCGAATACAGGAGCGCCTGCAACGGATAGTGGTTTGCGATCATTTCCGCGGCCATCGCCTCGGCGGTGAAGTCCTCGGCCACCAGATCGCCGGGCCGCAGCCGGTTGGTCTTGTAGTCGACGATGGTGAACCGGCCGTCGGGGCGCCGCAGCACCGAGTCGATGCTGCCGGTGAGGAACCCGCGATAGCGATGGGCGGGCAGTTCCCGCAGGTGTTCGGCGTACCCGGCCAGCAGGTCGCCGGCGGGCAGGTACTCATCGAGCAGGTCGGCGACGGCGGCGACGGTGAACCCGGTGGCCGAATCGTCCGCACCGCCGAGCGGGAACTCGAAGTCGAGCTCGGAGAGCCTGTCACGCGGCGGAATCGACCACAGGTCACCGAAGCCGAGCGGCGTGGTCAGCACACCGACGATGGCCCGGGTGAGCACATCGACGTCGATGTCGGCCGCACCCACCGATTCTGCGCACAACTCCCGCACATGCGCGGGCATGTCGGGGGCGGAGGTGTCGACGTATTCGAGCGCCTCGTGCACCACGGTGCCGAAGGCCGCGCCGAAGGGCAGGCCGTTCATCAGCGACGCGGTCGGCGAACCGGCCACCCCCGCCGGTTCGGCCACCGGATCGCCGGTCTCGCCGGTGTCGTCGTCGATGTGCACGCGCATCTGGTCGTCCTCGGGTTCGCTGCCGCCGGTGAGCGGGGAGACGGCCGCGCCATGGGCGCCGGCGGTGATCGCCGAATACGATGTGCGGCGCCAGATCTGGTCGATCTCACGGGTGAATCGTGCCGCCGACAGGGTGCCCGTGAGCTGGTCGCGGGCCGGGTCGGTCCAGGTGGTGAGGTCGGCGCGGGCCGGTTCGACCGAGATCAGGGAGCCGTCGGCCAGTGCCCGCAACCCGGCCACCACCGAGTTGTCGTCGCGGACGTCCACCGAATCGGGTACCGACCACACCCGCGCGCCGGTCGCCCCGACCGCCGCCTCGCGGCCGAAGATCAATCGGTGCAACGGACTCGACCGTGTCCCGAACGCTGGTGCCCACCACATCACCACCTGGGAACGGGCCCGTGTCGCGGCCACGTACAGCAACCGCAACTCCTCGGCGACGGTCTCGGTCTGCGCCTGTGTCCACCGCCCGGCCCGGCCCGGGGCGGTCTTGCCGCCCACATCGAGATGTCTTCCGCCGTCGGCGTCGTGGTACATGATGGTCGCGTCGTCGGGCGTGTGCAGGCTGTCCCACGCGAACGGCAGGTAGACAATCGGGAACTGCAGGCCTTTGCTGGCATGCACCGTCATGATCTGCACCGCCTGCGCATCCGATTCCAGACGTCGGGTCTGATCCTCGCCGCGGGCGTGGGAGGAGAGGTCGGCGACCCGGTCGGTCAGCCATTCGGTGAGCTCACTGATCCCCCACCCCAGATCCATCACCTGCCGGTTGCAGATCGCCGCCACCTGCAACAGGTCGGTCAGGATGCGTTCGCCGGACGGTCCCGCCAGCACCCGGGCGGCCACCCCCGTCTGCTCGACGATCCGCGCCGACATCGCCGAGAAACCGGCGTCGGCGAACACCCGGCCCCACTCGGCGCAATGCCCGGCGAGCGCGGAGAGTTGCCCGTCGTCGGCGGCGGCGAGATCACCGGCCGACCAGCCGACGAGGGTGGTGGTCGCGGCCAGCCGCACCGCGTTGGTGCGGGCCGGGGATTCGATCGCGGTCAGCACCCACAGCCAGTGTCTGGCGGCCGCGGTCCGGAACACGCTGGTCCCGGACCCGACGACGGCCGCGATGCCGCGCTCGGCCAGGGCCCGCCGCAGTGGCTCGACCGTCTTGTTGGCGCGCACCAGCACAGCGATGTCGCCGGGCCGCACCGGGCGGGCGTCATCGCCCACGGTGACGGGCGAACCGAGCAGCGCGGCGATGTCGTCGGCGGCGTCCTCGATGACCCGCGGCCGGATCTGATCGACCGACGGGAACCCGCTGGCACCGAACACCGTGAAGTCTTGGCGGACCAGCGCACGGATCCGCAGCGGCACAGCACCCGACAACTGGCTGCCCGGACGCGCGGCGGCCACCGCCCGCGCGACGATGTCGGGGTGGCCGAGTTGCGCGCCGCCGTAGATGCGGGCGAGCGCGGCCACCAGATCGCCGTCGGAGCGGTGATTGGTGTCCAATGCCAACCGCTGGTCGGCCGTCCCGACCGCCGACAGGTAGCTCAGCACCTCGGCGCCCCGGAAACCGTAGATCGACTGTTTCGGGTCACCGACGAGGACCAGCGGCAGATGACCGTGGAAGCAACACCGAACGATCTCCCACTGTTGCGGGTCGGTGTCCTGGAACTCGTCGACGAGCACCACACCGAACTGCTCCCTGATCCGCGCGCGCGCCTTCTCGCCGATCTCCTTGTCCCGCACGATCCGGTGCAGGATGGCCTGCAGATCGTCGTAGGTGCGGATACGGGCCTCACGTTTGCGTCGTTCGACGATCGCCCGCACCCTGCGGGTGAACCGGACCCGGCGCAGCACCGCATGGGCTTCCGGCGACGACGGATCGGCGAGTTCGTCCTCGGCCGGGGACAGCACCGCCGCCGGGTTGCGCAGCGCTTCCCTGGCGATGGCCTCGGCCGTGCCGAATTCGAATTCGGGCGCCTGCGCGTCCTTGAAACCGTCCATGTACAGGTCGCGGGCGGCCTCGGCGACCATCTCGTCCACATTTTCGACGATCGCCGACACCAGTTCACGTTCACCGAGAAAGCCCAGTGCCTCCAGCATCCGGTTGCAGAAGGTGTGGGTGGTGGCGATGGTGGACGCGTCGAAATCGGACAGGGCGCGTTGCAGGTTGTCCCGGCGCACCGCCACCTCGGCCCGATCACCGGTCGCGAGGAAACGCTCGAGCGGGTCCGTCGACCGCAGCGCCGAATCCAGGTCGGCCAGGGCCACGCACAGGCTCTGCACGCGTTCGCGCATCCGTTCGCGTAGCTCGGCGCTGGCCGCGCGGCTGAACGTGACCAGCAGGACCCGGTCGATCGGCATCCCCTGTGCCACGTGCCGGGCCGCGAGACCGACGATCGCGTACGTCTTGCCCGTGCCGGCACTCGCCTCCAGCACCGTGGTGCCCTCCGGCAACGGCGCCGTGATATCAAATGAACCGGGTTCTGTTGCGGGGGTGCGGTTTCGGATTCCCGATGCGGTGCTCATGCGGTCACCTCGTGCGCCAGCAACGGATTCCAGAGCCTGCGGGCCAGCGCACAGAACACCGATTCGGCATAGTCACCGAGTTCGAGGTCCGGTTCCAGGCCCAGCGCACGCCAATCGACCGGACCGCTCGCGCCGATCGAATCCACCAGCAGATCGTCGAAGGTGACATCGGCCGACACATCACCACCGAAGGCCATCCGCACAAACCTGTTGTTGGCCTCACCGTAGGCGTGGTGGAAGGACCGCCGGGCCGACGTCAACGCCACTCGGCCACCCGACCGATGTTCGGATTCGACGAACTCGGCAGCCAGGTCCGCGGTCACCGGAAGAATCTTGCGCATCCCCAGATCACGCACCGCGACAAGTTCTTCCAGAATCGCCACCGGATTCTCCGGCACGCGAAACCGGCACAGGGAGACCCCGCCCGAGCGTCGTGTGCTGCGGCCGACGGTCACCGCCGACGTCACCGGCACCGCGGCACCCGAGCCGGACGGGATGGTCGCGGCGAGCGCGAGCAGACCGATCCACAGGGCCAGCCGCTGCTTGGATCGAAGTTTGGAAAACGTTGCCGAGACCACACTTTCGCCGTACACGTCGGCGATGGTGCCGTGGATGCGGCGGCCGTCGGCCAGCGGCACCAACACATCGGCGGTGCGGGGGTCCGCCGCCGCACCGAGTGCCTGCCCGCGCAGCGGGGTCACCGCGGCGTGCACCTCCGTCACGGCATTCGCGATCCTGCGCAACTGCCGCGAACCGAACATCCTGGGCGGCAGCGTTCCTCGTCGCAGCTCGGCAGCCTGACAGTCCAGCATCGACACTCCGGCGAGCATCCGGCCGAGGAGCCTGTCACCGACGCCCCACTCGTCGAGCCCGCCCAGGTCGATGTCCAGCTCGTCGGCGTGCGCCTGTTCCTCCTGTGGAATCCAGATCTGCAACCGCTGCCGGAAGAACGCCTCGATCGGTGAGGTGTGGAAGGCGATCAGCTCCGCCAGATCGATATCGCGAGGACCCTCACCCACGTCGGTGTCGTCGTCGGGTACCGGGAACACGCACCGCGCGGGCACCCGTGCCGCCGGCTCCCGCGGGCCGGACCACAGTGCCCGCGCACCGTCGAGCAGTGCGGTGTCGTGGCTGAACGGGCCGCCGACCCCGGCCACCGCGCCGTCGATGAAGTTGCGGACATCGAAGGCGTGCAAGGTGTGTGAACGCAGCACGCTCGGGGTGGCGGAACCGGTCGGGGTCGCTCCGGTGAGGGTGTCGACCGCATCGATGAGTTCGGTCACCACCACCGCAGGCGGGACGGGCCTGCCGGTGATCGGGTCGGCGCCGGTGAAATACACGTGCAGTGTTTCGGTCGCCGCACAGATCGCATCCAGGAACGCCTGCCGGTCCTCGTCGCGTGGATTGCGTTCACCGACCAGCGGACGCACACCACACACATCGTCACCGTCGACCCGGGTGACGCGGGGAAAGGTGTCGGCGTCGATGCCGAGCAGAATGATCACCCGGTGCGGCACCGAACGCATCGGCACCATGGAGCACACGGTGAGCTCACCGGTGCGGAAGTTCGAGCGGCCCGCACGGCTCACCAGCAGGCCGGCCATCAGGTCGCGTACGTCGGCCAGACGCAGGACGGTCCCGGTCACGCTCGCTGATGACGCAACGCGCTCGGGCCGGTCATCGTCCAGGACCCGGCCGATCGTGCGCAGTGCCGCGGCCGTGGTCCATTCCTCGCCGGGAACCGCGGCGGTCAGCGACCGTAGACCGTCGGACAGGATCGCCGCCCAGCGGGCCGGCGAGGCCGGCGTATCCATCTGCACCAAGACATGTTCCAGACGATTGACGAATTCGGTGAACCTGCCGAACAGGTCGATGGACGTGCTTTCGACCGCGTCGAGCGGCAACGCCACACCCAACCACTGCCCGTCGGCCTCGTCGGCCACCGCGCCGAGCGCGATCCGGTCCAGGCCCGCGGTGAACGTACCCTGCCCGAACGCGCCCATCCCGAATCGGCGCCGGTCCCGCTCGCCCAGACCCCAGCGAACACCGCTGCAACCCACCCATTCGCGGATCGAGTCGAGGTCCGAGTCGGAGAACCCGAACCGGATGCGTACCGGTTCGGCCGCCGCCAGGTCGAGCACCTCACCGGCGGTGAGTCGCCCGGCGGCCAGCCCCACCACGTGCGCGATCACCTCAAGGACCGGATTGAGTTGACGCACACCACGATCAGCCAGCCGCACGCGCAGCGAGAAGGCCGGGTGGTCGAGTCCGGTCTGGCCGAACGCGCCGCGGATCAACGGACTGAAGGTTTCCACGTCCGGGCACATGATCAGCACATCGCGCGGTTGCAGGGTGGGATCGGCCGAGAACAGGTGCAGTAACCGGTCCCGTAGCACCTCCACCTGTCGCTGCGGCCCGTGACAGGCATGCACCTCGACGCTGCCGTCTGGGACACTGCCGTCCGGGACACTACTGTCCGGGACACTGCCGTCTGGGACATCGTGCCCGAACGCGCCCGGACGCAGCCGATCCTCGCGCAGCCCCGCCTGCAAGGAGGCAAGCACCGTGCCCGGCACTCCGGGCGACGCGTCATGGTGCAGATCCTCGTCGGCGAGCCCGGTGAGCCGTTCCTGCAACTCCCCCGCATCGCGTGCCAGGCTCGCCAACAGCGGATGCGCCGGGATGCGACGCCGCCAGTGCTGCCGGGACACCGGCGGCGCGGGTGTGCGGGCGGCACCCTCGGCGCGCACCGGCGACGGACCGGCCGCCCACAGCGTCGGACTCGGATGCGGCAGATAGAGGTGGACGTCGTGATGTTCGGCGGCCGCGGCCAGCAGCAGCCGGAACGACTCGGTGATCCGGGTGGGACCGAACACCGACAGCCGGTCGGGCAGACCGCCGACCGCCGGATCCTCGCGCAGCCGGGCGCACACCGCGTCGAGGTACTCGGCCGGATGCGGCGCCCCGACCTCGGCGCGTACCGCCCGGAAGAACCCCGGCTGCCATCCGAGCCCGTCGGCAACCGGCGCCGACGCCCCGTCGAGATCGCGACCGTCGGGTCCGGGGCCGGCGGCCCACGCCGCGAGCATCGACGGGCGGGCCGCCGCGTACTGCGCGAACAGGTCCGCGATCTGCCGTGCGGTGGCGTACCTGCGGCCCCTGCGGTAGTCGGCTTCGTCCCTGGCATCCTGTTCGGTCATCCCGCCGGCGATCAGCGCCGGCAGTGAACCCACGTGCCGGGACGTCGCCTCGAACTCGGAAAGGGCGTGCTCGACACCGGCGTCGAGCACCCGCAGGACCGGCCACACCAGCCGAGGGCCGTGCCAGGGATTGTCGGCGCGGCCCGCTCCGGCACCGGCGAACGGCGCACCCGAATGCACCGACGCGACAATCCGGTCGGCGAGCTCGGCCGGTGACGGAAAGTCGATGTTCGCCGAGATCCCGTCACGGCCGCCGGGCGTGCCCGTTCCGAGCCGGCACGCCAAGTGCTGCTGCAGCCAGCGCTCCACACCGCGCGCGGGTACGCACACGATCTCCGGCGCGAACGGGTCGGCCCGCCCGCCGCCGTCGACCGTCAGCGGCGTCGACAGGACCTCGGCCAGAACGTCGGCCAACACATCGGTACGTTCGGAGCGATGGACGATCAGCATCAGGTCGTCGGCCCGCTCCACGCCTCGAAGACGGCCCGCACCTGGTCAGGCAGCGGCAACGACCGGCCGGTCTCCCTGTCGACGCTGACCAGCACCGTCGTGGCCACGGCACACAATTGGCCGTGCGGCGAACGCAGCTCGCAGCCCAGGGTCACCGACTTGCCGCCGATCCGGCCGACCGAGACGACCACCCGGACCGGCGCGAAGCTGTACATGAGCGGTGCACGGAACTCGATGTCCTGCCTGGCAACCACCGTGGTCGGCCGGGAGGAACCGACGTCCCTGCCGAACCAGGTGGCCAGCGCACGAACCCGGGACTCCTCGAAGATCTGCGCGATCACCACGTTGTTGACATGGTTGTTCAGGTCCATGTCGCCCCAGCGCAGCCACACCGGGACATCGACACCGCCACCGGGGGCCCGCCGGATCACCACCAGCTGCTCGCTGAGAACCTCACCGGGCCGCACGCCGTCCGCTGTCACACCGCTGTCCGTCGCATCACCGGTACCGTCCACCTGTGAGGGGCTGTCTTCTCGCACACGGCAAACCCTAACCGCTCGGTACGACGCGGCGGCGACGACGTACACCCGATCGGGCCGGACGCACCCCGCACGCGATCGCACCCGCGACGGGCGGCGCGACGTCGTAGAATCACTCGAAGTCCATCAGCGGAAGGGACCGCCCTGATCATCGAGACTCCCCGTATGCGCCTGCACCCGGTCTCGGCCTCGGACATCGACGACCTGGTGCTGCTCGACAGCGACCCCGAGGTGATGCGCCACGTCAGCGGCGGGCTGCCCACCGCACGCGCCGAGATCACCGACTGGGTGCTGCCGCGTGCGCAATCGCATCTGCGTTCGGCCCGCGGCGGGCTGTGGGTGGCCCGGCACCGCCAGAGCGGCCGTTTCCTGGGCTGGGTGTCGCTGCGCCACCCCAGGCACAGTTCGCGCTCCGAACTCGAACTGAGCTATCGGCTGGCGCGGCGATGGTGGGGCCGGGGACTGGCCACCGAGGCGGCCGACGCGCTGATCGCGGTGGCGTTCGGCACGATGGGGGCCGAACGGATCTTCGCCACCACGACGGCCGCCAACATCGGATCGCGACGGGTGATGGAGAAACTCGGGATGTTCGTGACCTGGGTGGCCGTTCCCGCCGACGACGCCGACCCCGACCTGGCCGAGGTGGAGTACGAACTGGCCCGCGTCCACTGGGAACTCGGGCAGGCCCCGACCATTCCGATCCGCCGGATCGTGACCGACCGGCGTGCCCCGGGTGGACGGCACCGCCTGGCGACGACCTCTGAGTTCACCTTCATCGCGACCGGAGCCGGATGAGCGACTACCGTGACGATTATGCGGGTTGGTACATTCGCGCCCGTTCTCGGTGACACCACGACCGCCACGCACCATCTGACAGGAGACGTCCACACATGAGCCGCCCGCACGTCGTCATCATCGGTTCAGGATTCGGCGGACTGTTCGCTGCCCAGCGCCTGCGCAAGACCGACGTCGACATCACGCTGATCGCCCGCACCACCCACCACCTGTTCCAGCCGATGCTGTACCAGGTGGCCACGGGCATCGTCTCCGAAGGCGAAATCGCCCCCGCCACCAGGGTCATCCTGCGCAAACAACGCAACGTCCGGGTTGTGCTGGGCGATGTCACCACCATCGACCTGACCACCCGCACGGTGACCTCGCGGCTGCTCGAACGCATCACCGAGACGCCGTACGACAAGCTCATCATCGCCGCCGGCGCCGACCAGTCCTATTTCGGCAACGACTATTTCGCCAAGTACGCGCCCGGCATGAAGACCATCGATCACGCCCTCGAACTACGCGGGCGCATCCTCGGCGCGTTCGAGCAGGCAGAACTGTCCGATGATCCCGAAGAACGCGAACGTCTGCTCACCTTCGTGGTCGTCGGGGCTGGTCCCACCGGTGTGGAGCTGGCCGGGCAGATCGCCGAGATGAGCGACAAGACCCTCAAGGGCACCTTCCGCAACATCGACCCGACGCTGGCGCGGGTGATCCTGCTCGACGCCGCGCCGGCGGTGCTCCCCCCGTTCGGCGAAAAGCTGGGCAAGAAGGCCGCCGCACGGCTGGAGAAGATGGGTGTGGAGATTCAGCTCGGCGCAATGGTGGTCGACCTCGACTACGACGGTCTGGTGGTCAAGGAGAAGGACGGTTCGACCCGGCGGATCGAATCGCAGTGCAAGGTGTGGTCGGCCGGTGTACAGGCCAGCCCGCTGGGCAAGCAACTGTCCGAACAGTCCGGGGTCGAACTCGACCGGGCGGGCCGCGTCAAGGTGCAGCCGGACCTGTCGATCCCCGGCCACCCCGACGTATTCGTCGTCGGCGACATGATGTTCGTCGAGGGGGTTCCCGGCGTCGCCCAGGGCGCGATCCAGGGGGGCCGGTACGCCGCCGACGCCATCAAGGCCGAACTGACCGACGGCCAGACGCCCGAGCAACGCAAGCCGTTCAGCTACTACGACAAGGGGTCGATGGCCACCATCTCGCGGTTCAGCGCGGTGATGCAGGTGCCCATCCCCGGCACCAAGAAGAAGTTCGAGACCGAAGGCTACATCGCATGGCTCGGCTGGCTGGCGCTGCACCTGGTGTACCTGGTGGGCTTCCGCAACCGGCTCAACACCCTCATCAACTGGTTCTTCGCCTTCACCACCCGCGGCCGGTCGCAGCTCGCGGTCACCGAGCAGCAGGTGTACGCGCGCACCGCGCTCGACCACCTCAGCGAGATCGACGCGGCCGTCGACCCCGCACCGGACAAGGTGACGCCCGAGTCCGAGGCAGGCTGACCGCCGGTCGCGAACACCCACCCCGTCGGTGAGGATTCATCTCGCCCGGCGAGGGAGGACACCGCCCGTTCACACATGACCGCGACGCTCGATGCGTGAAGATCGCGATCATCACCGAGTCATTCCTGCCCCAGGTGAACGGTGTCACCAACACAGTCACCCGGATCGTCCGGCGGCTCATCGAGACCGGGCATCAGCCGCTCGTCATCGCTCCCGGGCCCGGACCGTCGTCGTACGAGGGCTGCCCGGTCGTCCGGGTGCGGTCGGTCGCGATGCCGCGCTACCGAACCTTCCGGGTCGGACTGCCCGACCCGGAGGTCGAGCGTGCGCTTGCACGGTTCCGTCCCGACGTCGTCCATCTGGCCTCACCCATCGCGCTCGGCGCCGTCGGGCTGGCCGCCGCCCGGCGGCAGGGGCTCCCCGTCGTCGCCGTCTTCCAGACCGACATCGCCGGCTTCGCACGCCAGTACGGCGTGGGCGCCGGCACCGTGGTGGATCGCTGGGTGGGCCGCCTGCACCGCCGGTGCGACCGGACCCTGGTCCCCTCCGGTGCGTCGTTCGCCCACCTCGACGCACTCGGGGTGGGCGACCTGCACTACTGGCGTCGCGGGGTGGACGGCGAACTGTTCCGGCCGGGGCGGCGTGAGGATCGACTTCGACGCACCTGGAGCCCCGACCCCTCCCACCCGATCGTCGGGTACGTCGGCCGGCTCGCCCACGAGAAAGAGGTTCACCGGCTGCGGGAGATCGCCGACCTGCCGGGCATCTCGCTGGTGATCGTGGGCGACGGCCCGGCCCGGGCGAGCCTGGAACGCGTGTTGCCCGGCGCGAGGTTCACCGGCATGCTGCACGGCCCCCCACTGGCGGCGGCGTACGCGAGTCTGGACGTCTTCGTCCACACCGGCACCACCGAGACCTTCTGCCAAACCGTTCAGGAGGCGCAGGCCAGCGGCGTGGCGGTCGTCGCACCCGCGGCGGGCGGCCCGCTGGACCTCGTCGACCACGACCACACCGGTCTGTTGTTCGACCCGACCACGCCCCAGGCTCTCCGGGACGCCGTCGCATCGCTGACGCGCGACCAGATCAGGCGGCGACGACTCTCGTCGGCCGCCGGCGCCGCGGTCGCCGGCCGTTCCTGGGCGCGGGTCGTGGATGAGCTGACCGACGAGCACTACCCCGCTGTCATCGGTGGACCGGCCGCGGCCGCCGCCTGAGAGAAGGACTACCCATGCGCATCAGCGTTATCGGCACCGGCTATCTCGGCGCCACCCATGCCGCCTGTCTGGCGTCGCTCGGCTTCGAGGTCGTCGGCATCGACACGAGCGCCGACAAGGTCGCCGCACTCTCACGCGGCGAACTCCCCTTCCGCGAACCGGGACTGCCGGCGATGCTCGCAGCCGGACTGGCCTCCGGGCGCCTCCGGTTCTCGACCGGACTGTCGGCCGCCGCGGACTGTGATGTCCACTTCATCTGTGTGGGCACGCCCCAGTCCCGGACCGGGCTTTCGGCCGACCTCACCGCGGTCTTCGGCGTAGCCCGCGGACTCGGCGACATCATCGAGCGGGACTGCCTGATCGTCGGTAAATCGACGGTCCCGGTCGGTACCGCCGCCGCCATCGCCGACGTGGTGCGTTCGACGTGTGCGGGCCATGAGGTGGCCGTCGCCTGGAACCCCGAATTCCTTCGCGAGGGTCATGCCGTCGCGGACACACTGCGCCCGGACCGCCTGGTGTTCGGCGTCGAACACCGGGACGGGTCCGCCGTACCCCTGTTGCGGCAGGTGTACGCCGAGGCGCTGGCCTCCGGCGTACCGCTGCACATCACCGACCTGCCCACCGCGGAGCTCGCGAAGACCGCCGCGAACGCGTTCCTGGCAACCAAGATCTCCTTCATCAACGCGATGGCGGAGCTGAGCGACCTGGCGGGCGCCGACGTGGTCGCGCTGGCCGACGTCCTGGGCGACGACACGCGGATCGGCCGGCGCTTCCTCGACGCGGGTGTCGGATTCGGCGGAGGCTGCCTACCCAAGGACATCCGAGCGCTCGGTGCGCGGGCGCTCGAACTGGGCGCCCCCGCCACGGCGCGGCTGCTGGGCGAGGTGGACGACATCAACCAGCAGGCGCGCACCCGGGTCGTCGACGCCGTCCTGGCCCGGCTGCGGGCCGTGGACGGCAACCGCGTCGCGGTCCTGGGCGCCACCTTCAAGCCCATGTCCGACGACGTCCGCGACTCCCCCGCACTGGCGGTCGCCGGCCGGTTGCTCGGCCGGGGTTGCGATCTGCGGGTCTTCGACCCCGAGGGTGCGCGCAATGCCCGCGCGCAGCGGCCCGACCTCACGTTCGCGGCGAGCATCGACGCCGCGCTGGCCGATGCCGATGTCGTCGTCCACCTCACCGAGTGGCCGCAGTTCCGTGAGATCGATCCTGCCGCGGCCGCGGGCCGGGTGCGGCATCCGATCCTCGTCGATGCGCGCAACACGCTCGACCAGGTCCGGTGGCGGGCCGCCGGCTGGACGGTGCAGGGCGTCGGGCGCGGTGCATGCGCACCCGCGGCGGGTGTCGCCGTGGCCGGGTGGCTGATGCAGGACCCCGTCCCCGCCACATCGTCCGACGACCTCGCCCGGCGGTGAGCAGAACACACCTGCGTGTCGCCGCCGCGGCCGGGCTGGTCGCGGCGGCCGCGCTGTCCGCACGGGCATCGCTGAGGGCTCAGGCGGCCGCGGCCCGGCGCACCATCGGGAAACCGTTCGGCGAGCACCCGCACGCCTCCGACGGCGTCTTCAAGAAGAAGTACGGCGATCGGCTGCACCTGCTCCTGGTCGGCGACTCAATCGCCGCGGGACTCGGCGCGACGGACAAGAACGAGACGCTCGGCGCCCATCTGGCCCGGCGGATCGCACAACGAACCCGTCGGTCGGTGGCACTGCGCACGGTCGCGGTCGTGGGGTCGGAGACCACCATGCTGGCAGGCCAGTTGGCGACCCTGGAAACGGCATACCGTCCGGACGTCGCGGTGATCGTCGTCGGCGGCAACGACGTCATCCACCGGGTTCCGGTGTCGACGTCGATCGAGCACCTGGGCCGGACCATCGAGGCCCTGCAGGAACTCGGCGCGGTGGTCGTGGTCGGAACGTGTCCCGACCTGAGTGCGCTGACCGCGGTCCCCCGGCCGTTGCGCACACTCGGGGCAATCGCATCGCGCCAATTGGCCGCCGCCCAGTTCGCCGAAACCGAACGCCGGGGGGCGATCCCGGTGCCACTGGCCCGGGTGGTGGGCCCGTTCTTCGCCGCCCAACCCGACAAGATGTTCGCCGAGGACCGGTTCCATCCGTCGGGTGCGGGCTATCGACGTACCGCCAAGGCGCTGGTCGGGCCGATCGCGGCGGCACTGGGGGCCGAGGGCTCGGACAGCTCTGCCGGGATCGGGCCCATGGCCGAGCAGAGCGGCTAGACCCGTTGGGCACCAACAACATCGGACCGGACCGGACCACTGTGACCGCCGAGCGACCGCCGGACCGCGGCACGCACATCGGCATCGGCGTCGTCGGCCGCCGAGGCGAGGACGTCCCGGACATCGGCGTCGTCGGCCCACTGCTCCAGTGTCAGCGCCGCCGCTTTGCGAACGTCGCCGTGCACATCATCCAGGGCCGTCGCCAGCGCCCGCACCGTGGCCTCACCACGCCCGATCACCAGACCGTGCGCCGCCCCCACCCGCACCTGCCATGCGAAGTCTCCCAACGCCTTCCGCAACTGCGGGGCATCAGTATCGCCGTCGCCGAGGACGGCCATCGCCTCGAATGCCGCGGCTCGCACGAGCGGGTCGTGGTCGGCCGCGAGGATGCGCACCGCGTCTATCCCGAAGGTGCCGACGGTGGCCAGTCCCGTCGCTACCGCCACCCTCACCTCACGGTTGGGGTCGGCGGCGAGCGCGGCAATCGGCCGCGGGCAGTCCAGCGAGACCAGACCACGGGTCGCCTCGATCCGCACCCGGTGATGCTCGTCGCCCAGTCCCGCCTCGAACATCTTCACCGAACCGATCTTCAGAGCGCGCACCAGATCGAGGGCCGTCGCACGGACCGTCGAGTCACCGGACTCCTCGCAGGCATGCAGCTCTGCCACGAACCCGGTCGTCAATGTCACCATTTCGACAAGCTCGCGCAGACCTCTGATCGCCTCGTGCCGCACCGACGAATCGTCGTCGCCCAAGGCCCGCACGAGTGCCCGCTCCCACCCGTCCGGGGTTGTCTCGGTGACCACCGACACCGCCGTCCGGCGCACCGTCGGATCGTCATCGCGCAGGAAGGTTGCCAGATCATCGACCGAACCGGCCTCCGGTAGGGACAGCAACTCGACAACCTTCGGCGCGCCCGACGACGCCGCGGCGGTCTCTGCCCGAGACTGCCGTACCGGGCTGTCCATCCCACGGAGTTCGGGTCCCACATCCACCTGTGGTTGTTCGACGGCGATCACACGCCGATCCGCGGGTGGAATATGGTCAAGCCCTTCGACACCGACCAGGTACGGTTCGACCGGCCTGCCCAGGAACCGCATCGAACCGTCGGCGGCCTTGTGGACGTTCAGGTGGTATCCCCACTCCGCGTCACGGCGCTCGGGAATGTCCGCGCGTTCGTGGTAAAGGCCCCACCGGCTCTCCGTTCGGGCCAGCGAACTGCGGGCGGCCAGCTCGGCGCAATCGCGGATGAAGGTGACCTCGGCGCACCGCATCAGCTCGTGCGGGGTACGTGCGCCCATCTCGGCGATCTCCGCACGCATCCGCTCGAACGTCTCGATGGCGATGGCCAATTTGCTCGATGTCTTGGGCGGTGCCACATAGTCGTTGACGAAGCGGCGCAGTTTGTACTCGACCTGGGGTTGCGGCGGGCCGTCGGGATTGCGCAGAGGACGGTAGATCAACGCATGTGCCTCGGCGAGCTGGTCGAACGGCAATTCGTCCGGCATCGGAATCTCGCGTGCCACTCCGCTGGCGTGGGTACCGGTCAGCTCCCCGTAGACGAACGCACCGATCATGTAGTTGTGGGGAACACATGCCAGGTCACCGGCCGCGTACAATCGGTCCACGGTAGTGCGGCCATGTTCGTCGACCCACACCCCTGATGCTGAATGTCCACTGCACAAACCGATTTCGGAGATGTGCATTTCTATGTCATGCGTTCGGTAGTCATGGCCGCGATTCTGGTGAAACGTTCCCCGGGTGGGGCGTTCGGTGGTGTGCAGAATCGATTCGAGCGCATCGACGGTTTCGTCGGGCAGGTGACTGACTTTCAGGTAGATCGGGCCGCGCGCGGATTCGATCTCCGATTTCACCTCCGACATCATGTCCCCGGACCAGTAGTCCGAGTCGACGAACCGCTCACCTTGGGAGTTGACCTGGTAGCCGCCGAAAGGATTGGCGACATAGGCGCACGCCGGCCCGTTGTAGTCCTTGATGAGCGGGTTGATCTGGAAGCATTCGATGCCGCTCAGCTCCGCGCCCGCGTGATATGCCATGGAGTAGCCGTCGCCGGCGTTGGTCGGGTTCTCGTATGTGCCGTACAGGTAGCCCGAGGCCGGCAGACCGAGACGTCCGCAGGGGCCGGTCGCGAGGATGACGGTCTTGGCCGCGATCTCGATGAACGCACCGGTCCGAGTGTTGAATGCGGCCGCGCCGACCGCACGTCGCCCTTCGGTGAGCACCCGTACCGGCATGATGCGGTTGTCGATGGTGATCTTTTCGCGCATATCACGTTTGCGCAGCACTCGGTACAGAGCCTTCTTGATGTCCTTGCCCTCGGGCATCGGCAGCACATAGGACCCGGAACGATGGACTCGCCGCACCGCGTACTCGCCGTACTCGTCCTTCTCGAATTTGACCCCGTACCGCTCGAGCCGTCCGATCATCGCGAACCCGCGGGTGGCCGTCTGGTACACGGTCTTCTGGTTGACGATCCCGTCGTTGGCCCGGGTGATCTCGGCGACATAGTCCTCGGGGGTGGCCTTGCCCGGTATCACCGCGTTGTTGACCCCGTCCATCCCCATCGCGAGCGCGCCCGAATGCCGCACATGTGCTTTCTCCAGGAGCAGGACGTCCGCGCCGTTCTCGGCGGCGGTCAGCGCCGCCATCGTGCCCGCGGTACCGCCGCCGATCACCAGGACGTCGCATTCGCGGCGCTCGCGTGTTCCGATGTCCGGTATGGCCATGGTTTCTGGTTGTGTCATGCGTTCGTCCCCTGACTGTGAAGTGTCGTCTCGTCCGGAGACGTGGCCTGCGCACCCGGTGTCGGTCCCGGTGGCCGTGTGCCGCCCGCGATTGTCGGCGGCGGGCCGAGCGCGTCGGTGATCCGTCGGCGTAACCCGTCGGTGACCGCGACCGAACGGCTGTGCGGTGCGCGCGGATTCGGAATGTCGATGACCGCCTGCACCGGCGCTCCGGCGCGACCGAGAACAATCACCCGATCACCCAGCAGCAGCGCCTCGTCCACATCGTGGGTGACGAACACGACGGTCGCCGAATGTCGGGCGAGTGTGTCGATCAGCAAGGTCTGCATGGTGTGCCGGGTCTGCGCGTCCAGTGCGCCGAACGGCTCGTCCATCATGATCGCGCGCGGGGCGCCGGCCAGTCCCCGGGCCAGTTGCACCCGTTGGCGCATCCCCCCGGACAGCGACTTGGGCAGGTAGTCGGCAAATCCGGTCAGACCGATCTCGGCGATCCAGCGGTCGGCCTCGGCACGGCGTTCGGCGCGCGGCACACCCCGCAGCCGCAGCGCCAGCAGAATGTTCTTGCGGACGGTTCGCCAAGGATGCAGGGCATCATCCTGAAACACCATAGCCCGGTCCCGGGAGGGGCCGGTGACCACCTCGCCATCGGCGATGATGTCGCCGCCGGACACCGGCGACAGACCTGTGATCGCCCGCAGAAGTGTCGACTTGCCACAGCCCGACGGTCCGGTCAGGACCACGATCTCGCCCGGTTCGACAACCACATCAATGTTGTCGATGACGGTCGTCGCGCCGTATCCGATGCTGACGGTGTCCAGTTCGATACGCATCGCCGTCGACGATGCCGAAGCTCTGCCGGGACCGGTGGTCATCGTGTCCTTACCTTTCTAGATGGGGTGACCGGAGACCTGTGGTTTCGTAGGCTGTGAGTTGCCCTGGGGCTCCGGGTATGGCTGTCATCGTGTTGCTGGTGGGTACAGCTGAAGGAGAATGGCCGCCCGGTGTCCTGCGACGACTCGACCGCTGATTGAGAGACGCGATGCGATCGCTGTGTAAGGACACGCCGGGGATGTCGTCTGCAGGGATTCCTACTGTTCACCAACGACTCCGGAGGTAGGCACGAATGGCGAGACAAGTATGGGCCGGTGTCGACGCCGGTAAGACCGCGCATCACTGCGTTGTAATCGATACCGATGGGGAGCAACTTTTGTCGCGGCGGATCGACAACGACGAACCCGCCTTGACTGACCTGATCGCCACGGTCGGCGACATTGCCGCCGGTGGCGAGGTCACCTGGGCGATGGACCTCAACGCCGGCGGCGGGGCACTGCTGATCGCTTTGCTGATCGACGCGCAACAGAGGCTGCTTTATCTGCCCGGCAGGACCGTGCACCACGCATCGAAGGGCTACCGAGGTGACGGTAAGTCCGACGCTAAGGATGCGGCAGTCATCGCCGATCAGGCGCGGATGCGCCGCGACCTGCAACCCCTGCGCCCGGGTGACGACATCGCGGTCGACCTCAGGATCCTGACCGCCCGCCGGGCAGACCTGGTCGCCGACCGCACCCGTGCAATCAACCGGATGCGCGCCACCTTGCTGGAGTTCTTCCCTGCGCTCGAGCGAGCCATCGACTACAGCAGTTCCAAGGCCGGGTTGACCTTGTTGACCGGCTACCAGACCCCCGATTCGATTCGCCGTATGGGCCACGCACGACTGGAGGCCTGGTTGCGTAACCGCAAGGTGCGCAATGCAGCCGCGGTCGCGCAGACCGCCATGGACGCGGCGCATCAGCAGCACGTCACGGTCCGCGGTCAGCAGGTCGCCGCGCAGATCGTGGCTCGGTTGGCCAAGGAGGTGATGACCCTCAACAGCGAAATCAGCGACACCGAAGCGCTGATCGAGGACCGATTTCGCCGCCACCCGCACGCCGAAATCCTGACCAGCATGCCCGGCTTCGGGACCATCCTGGCCGCAGAGTTCCTCGCCGCCACCGGCGGCGACATGACCGTCTTCGGCACCGTCGACCGCCTCGCTGGCGTCGCGGGCCTGGCACCAGTTCCCCGCGACTCCGGCCGGATCAGCGGCAACCTGCACCGGCCGCGGCACTACAGCCGCCGACTGCTGCGTTCCTGTTATCTCTCCGCGCAGGTTGCAGTACACCGCGATCCCGTCTCGCAGGTCTACTACCAACGCAAACGCCGCGAGGGCAAGACACACGTGCAAGCAGTCATCGCGCTCGCACGCCGTCGTCTCAACGTTCAATGGGCCATGCTCCGCGACCAGAAGCCCTACACCACAACCGATTCCGCAACCCACGTCCACGGCGCGGCCGCCTGACAACACCCTCCGATTCTCACCCCCTCTGGGGCTTGACAACTTCATTGAGATTCTCCTCCGCCCTCGGCAGCCAGTGGGTGATGCGGCGGCCGAGCAGTTCGATGCCGCCGGAGGTGAGGGCGCCGAGGACGCCGATGGTGATCATCCCGACGAACACCTGCCGGTAATCCACGACCGTGTACGCCTGCCATGTGCGGTATCCGATTCCGAATTGGCCGGAGATCATTTCCGCCGAGATCAGGCAGATCCATGACACACCGATACCGACGGATACGCCGCTGAATACCCCGGGCGCGATTCCCGGCAGCACCACCCGGGTGATGACGTCCGATCGTGTTCCGCCCATGGTGCGTACCGAGTCCTCCCAGATCGTGGGCAGGGCACGTACCGCGTGCCGGGTTGCCACCAGGATCGGGAAGAAGGCGGCGATGAACGTGATGAACACGATGCCCACCTCGTCGGTCGGCAGAATCAGAATCGCGATGGGTACCAGTGCGATCGCCGGAATCGGCCGGACGACTTCGGTGAGCGTCCCCAGCGACAGCGACGCCGCCTGGGACCGCCCCAGCGCGATCCCCAGCGGCACGCCGACGGCCACGGCCAGCACGAAGCCCGAGGCAATCCGGATCACCGACTGCGCCACGTCTTTGTAGTAGGTGGCCGACGACAGGCTCGCCCCGAACGCGTCGGCGATCTCGGTCACCGAGGGCACTGTGCTGAATTTGGCCCACAGCTCCACGTCGTTGGCGGTGAGGAACTGCCAGACACCGGCCGCCGCGGCGAGCACAGCGACCCGGATACCCCATTCCCGCAGCCGTCCCGGACGGCGCCGGGTGTTGCCGCGATAGACCGTCGGGGGCGTACCTGGTGTATCGGAGCTGCCGGCGACAACGACATCGACGGTGGGCGACTGTACGGTCGGGGCGCTCATCGGGCGACCTGCCCGATTGCGGCCTCGTAGGTCACCGGGACCGCCCCGGGATGTTCCGAGCCGTAGGCGGCCGCGCTGTCGGCGGTGGTGAAGGCGAAGAATCGGTCGCCCTCGCGCAACCAAACCGCCTTGTCGGCGAACCAGCGGGTGCCCAGGCGCGGGTCGACGATGTATGCCGCGCGCACCGTATGCCCGTTGTCACGGGCTGCTCTGACCGCCTTCAGCAGGCAGGTCGGGTCGGCGGCGGGTTGGGTGCGCGCATCGCCGGCAAGCCACAGTTCGGCCGCCGAGGAAGAGTTCACTTCTCTGTTGCACAACGAGTCTCGTCCCTTGATGGTGAGTTCGTTCGTTCTCGCGACCAGTGCCGCCTCGTAGTCCTGGCCCGAGTCGGCGACCGCCCTGCGCAGCGGTTCGTCGTTGACAAACTCATCGATGTCCAGGTCGCGTTCGAAGCTGCCGATCGACTTCAGATACGGCTTGTCGCCTTTCAGCGCGGCGATGAGCGATGGTTTGAGCGCGGGATTGAAGTCGGTCCCGGCCGGCCCGTTGTACATGTACACCACCTCCGGGGGCAGTCCACTTCCGTCGGCCACCTTCTGTGCCGCCCCCAGCGGATCGGCGACCAAGGACTGTGTGGCGTCCAGTTGTGCGCGCAGAAATGACTCGACCACGTCGGGGTGCCGGGCGGCGAATCGCGATCCGGCGACAACACCGTGCAGCGTCGGCACACCCAGTTCGGCACCGTCGTACAGCAGACGCGCCTTGTTCTGGAAGACCAGCAGACCGGGCCACGCGACAAACTGGGCCAGTGCGTCGACCTTGCCCGATTCCAGCGCGGACGCGCCGACCTGCGGCTGCTGATTGGTCACCGACACCCCGGCGACCGGGTCGATGCCGATGCGGTCCAATGCCTGGACCAAAGTGCCGTGGCCGGCCGACCCGACACTCGCCGAGATCTGCTTCCCACGCAGATCCGCCAGCGTGGTGAAGGACGAATCCTTGGGCACCACAACCATGTTCAGCGCGCCCCGGGGACTGGATCCGGTGATGGACAGCATCTCGGTGCGGGTGCTGTCGTTCGCCGAAGCCCGGGAACCGTTGATCAGCAGCGGATAGTCACCCATCGAACCGATGTCGATCTTCCCCGCGATCATTCCGGTGGTGATCGGCGCGCCGGTGTCGTAATCCTGCCAGGTCACGGTGTAGCGCTTGCCCGTTTTCGATGACAGTTCATCGAGCCGCTTCTCAAAATGTCCTTCGGCCCGCAGCAGTGTTCCTGCTGTCACGGTGTTGATCGTTTTCGACTGATAGCCGACGACGACGGTGATCGCGTCACCGCCGTCGTCGCCGGTGCTCTCGAGTGAACATCCGGCGACGGTGCCGGACAGAACAGCGCTCACCGCGGCCACCACGGCGAAACGGGCATGACGAAACTTCGTAGGAGCCATCGTGATTCCTTGAGTAGGGCGAAAGAACAGGTGAGCTGTCGGCCGAGCCGGCGACGGGCTGTGTCGCGGGAACTGTCAGCGCAGCAGATAGGGCATGTTGATCGTCACCGCGCCGGTCGGGCAGCGCAGCGCGCACGGTCCGCAGTACCAGCATTCGTCGACGTGCATGAAGGCCTTGCCATTGTCGGGATTGATGGCCAGCGAATCGAGCGGACACACTTCGACGCAGAGTGTGCACCCGGTAATACAGAGGGACTCGTCGATCGTGACAGGCACGTCGACACGTGAATTCACCTGGGCCATTGGTTCTCCGTACGTCGTTGGGCTGTGCTGCGCAGGCAGATCCGGTCGCTGCGCATGCGGATATATTCGAGATCGACGGGCCGCCGCGCGGCACCGAGATGGGTGAGGCGTTCCAGGAGCAACAGCGGCGATCCGGAACCGACCTCCAGCTGGGCGGCGGTGTGCGGATCGGCGGCGATGGCCTCCACGGTCATCGAGGCGTGGTGCAGTGTTTCGCCCGCGATCATTTCCAGGAGCACGAACACGTCGTTGGCCTCCAGGTCGTGGTCGAGAAGCGGGATCCCCAGATCCGGAACGAGGTAGGTGACATCGAGGCTGATCGGTTCGTCGTCGAGATGGCGGATCCGTTCGATGTACACCGCCTGCGTGGTGCCGAGGCCGAGCTTGCCGGCCACCGCCCGCGGCGGGTCGACCAAGGTGGCCACGCGGACCACGTTGTGGACCTCCCCCACGTGTACGAAAGTCTCCTGGAGCCCTTGCAGGGCGTCGAGACCATGATCGAGTTTTCGGGCGACGACGTGCGTGCCGACGCGCGGTGCCCGATCTATGAGCCCTTCACCGCTCAGGATCGCCAACGCCTCCCGAATCGTGTTCCGGGAGACGTTGAAGTCGACGATGAGTGCGCGTTCGTCGAGGGATCCGGCGATGTCCCCGTCGTGGATTCCCCGACGCAGAACATCGGCCACCATGCGCGCATTGGCCGCGCGCGGCCTGCCGGTCCCCGTTGTTCTCATCTGCATGACTGGGACATTAGCGAGGGTTTTACATCCTCCGCCCGACCGCGGAAACCGGCGGCCGGACCTCCCGGCAATGCGCCATCGCGAGACCGCCGGGAATGATGTTGACCTGTGCGTTCAGCCGTCGGCAATCCCATTGCGCCACCGCAATGACCCGGTGCCCGAATAGAATCACGGCGCGCAAATTGTCCGCGGCGGACGGCCTGACCGATGCAGGGTCTGCGCACCGGTCGAGCGGCACACCGCGCGCCGAAATCAGCCGAGGGCCGCGGTGACTTGTCTGGCAGCCGAAACACCGTCGGCCAGCACTGTGGTCAGTGTCGGTGTCCGCACCCGCTCCGACGGCCCGGGGACCTCGGCCAGGCACAGTCGGGCCGCATACTCCTTGGCCGAGACCACGTCGGGCCGGTCGTCGGGGTAGGTGAACGTCGAGGTCAGTCCACGATGTCCGCGGCCGGTCTCCTCCGGCCCCAGCACCAGCCTGTGCCGGAGCACCGGATGGTCACCGGCGTCCACCCGCAGCGAGCCCGACCACCTGCCCTCGGCCCCGGCGTCGAGGGTGCCCCGGCCGATCTGCACGTGCTCGGCGACAACGATCCGCGAGTCGGGATGCAGGTGCGCGCGGGTCGTGGTGGTGTGGTGGGCACCACCGGCGACGATGGTCGGTTCCGGCGCGCACACGAGGTCGCCACCCTCCTCGACCTCGATCACCCACCGCGCCACGGAATCGGCCCGGTGTGCCGCGGGCAGCGCGATGGTCGCGGCCACCGAATGGAGACGGAGAACCGCTCCGGCCTCCACCACCACCCGGACCCGGATCTCATCGCCGCCCAGAGGTGTTGCCGCGGTGGAGATCAGGTGTATCCGAGACGGGCCGGTGCGGCGTACCGCGAACCCGCCGACGGACTCGGTGTAGATAGAGGCGTCGGAACGGGCGACGATCGTGACGTCAGTGAGCATCGGCCGTTCGTGCCTCGACCGGCCGGGTGTCTGCCGTCGGGGCGTACTCGGCGAGCTGGGTACGCACCCACGCCAGCACCTCGCCCGCCGACGGATCGTCGGTCAGCGAGATCAGTGCCGTCGGACGCCCGTCCCGGACCTTCGCCGAATCCCGGCGCATCACATCGAGATCGGCGTTGACACGCTCGGCCAGATCGGTCTTGTTGACCACCAGCAGGTCCGAATAGGTGACGCCCGGTCCGCCCTTGCGCGGCACCTTGTCACCACCGGCCACGTCGATCACGAAGATCTGCACGTCGATCAGCCCGGTCGAGAAGGTCGCGGTGAGGTTGTCGCCACCGGACTCCACAAGGATCAGATCCAGCGGCGGATTCGCGGCGATCAGGTCGTCGATGGCGTCGAGGTTGGCGGTGATGTCGTCACGGATCGCGGTGTGCGGACAGCCGCCGGTCTGCACCGCGGTGATGCGATTGTCGGGCAGCACGGCGTGCCGGCGCAGGAAGTCGGCATCCTCGGTGGTGTAGATGTCGTTGGTCACCACCGCCAGCGACAACTCGTCCCGAAGTTCCCGGCACAGCGCCGCCACCAGCGCGGTCTTTCCCGAACCGACCGGTCCGCCCACGCCGATTCGCAGCGCCTCCCCCGGTTCGCGGCGACGACGGGGGCGGTCATGGTCGTGGCTGTGTGGCTCACCGTCGATCAGATGGGGTGGCATGGGCGTTCGGACTCCTTCGGATGTTGACGAATGCGGGTCATGACATGAACAGCGGCATATCGCGGCGCGCGTGCCGTTCGGCGAAGATATCGAACACCGGGTCGGACAGGTCGGCGAGACCGGCGCATGCCTCGCGGGCGACCCGCTCGCACAACGGCGACAGTTCGGCGATCGTGATGGCGACGTCGGCGGGGTCGAGCGCCAACAGCCGCTGACCGGCGGTCGCCGAACCGCTCATCGTCGTGTACACCAACACCAGCGCCGTCCGCAGCGGCGACAGACCGGCCACCGCCCCCACCGATCCACTGATCACCGGAAGGTGACTGGCCGGACTGTGCTGTGACCAATCATGCTGCGAATAAAGCCTTTTTGCCAGACGCACCATGCCCCTCCCCTGCGCATAGGACGCCGCGCGGGCGGCACCCGACGGGGTGCGCGCATCCATCTCGCGCTGTGCGCCCGGCACATCCAGGTCACCGCCGGCAACCTGGGCGGCCACCGATGCCGCCACCAGGCCCGTGGACTCCACCCGCCGGCGCAGAAAATCGGCGAGCGTGGCCACCGAACGCACATCGCCGTCGGCGACGGCCTGCTCCACGCCGCCCGAATGCACGTGTCCGCCCACCGGCAGCCGCGAATCCGCCAGGCTCAGCATCATCGCCAGCGGCGCCTGCTCGGAATCGACCATCAGAACAAGAAGTACCGTTGCGCCATGGGCAGTTCGGCCACGGGCTCGGACTCCCACACCTGGCCGTCCACCCGGACGGTGAAGGTGTCCGGATCGACCTCGATACGCGGGCAGGCATCGTTGCCGGGCATATCGGCCTTGCCGACACTCCGGGTGTTCTTGACCGGCACCAGCTTCCGGTCCACCCCGATCCGCCCCGCGAGGTCGCCGGGCGCACCGGGGGCGACGAAACTGATCGAGGTGGCCGCCGCGGCGTTGGGCGCCGCACCGAACATCGGCCGCGGCAGCACCGGTTGCGGGGTGGGAATCGAGGCGTTGGCGTCGCCCATCGCCGCCCACGCGATCGCGCCGCCCTTGATGACCAGATCGGGACGCACCCCGAAGAACGCCGGATCCCACAACACCAGATCGGCCAGCTTGCCCTCCTCCACCGAACCGATCTCGTCGTCGAAGCCGTGCGCGACGGCCGGACAGATCGTGTACTTGGCGACGTAACGCCGGGCGCGGACATTGTCGGCGCGGCCGTCGCCGGGCAGCGAACCACGCTTGACCTTCATCACGTGGGCGGTCTGCCAGGTGCGCAGCACCACCTCGCCGATACGGCCCATCGCCTGCGAATCCGAGCCGATCATCGAGATCGCACCCAGGTCGTGCAGCAGATCTTCCGCGGCGATCGTCGACGGCCGGATACGGCTCTCGGCGAACGCCAGATCCTCGGGCACCGTCGGATTGAGGTGATGGCACACCATCAGCATGTCGAGATGTTCGTCGAGGGTGTTGACGGTATGCGGACGCGTCGGATTGGTCGAGGAGGGCAGCACATTCGGGTAGCCGGCGACGGTGATGATATCCGGCGCGTGCCCGCCGCCGGCTCCCTCGGTGTGATAGGCGTGGATGCCGCGCCCGGCGATGGCGCCGAGCGTCGCCTCCACGAAACCGGCCTCGTTGAGGGTGTCCGAATGCAGGGCCACCTGCACACCCGTCTCGTCGGCCACCCGCAGGCAGGCGTCGATCGCGGCGGGTGTGGACCCCCAGTCCTCGTGCAGTTTGAAGCCGGAGGCGCCGGCCAGGATCTGCTCGTGCATCGCCGCGGCGCTGACGGTGTTGCCCTTGCCGAGCAGCGCGATGTTCATCGGCCAGTGATCGGTGGCCGCGAGGATCGACGCCAGGTGCCAGGCGCCCGGGGTGACGGTGGTGGCCTTGCTACCCTCGGCCGGGCCGGTGCCGCCGCCGATGAGAGTGGTGATGCCGTTACCCAGTGCCTCGTCCATGATCTGCGGGCAGATGAAATGCACGTGGCAGTCGATGGCACCGGCGGTGATGATCTTGCCGTTGCCGGCGATCACCTCGGTCGAAGGGCCGATGACCAGCTTCGGATGCACCCCGGTCATCGTGTCCGGATTACCCGCTTTGCCCATCGCGACGATCCGGCCGTCCCGAATGCCCAGGTCGGCCTTGATGATCCCCCAGTGGTCGAGGATCACCACACCGGTGATGACGGTGTCGGGGGAACCGTCGGCCCGGGTGGCCCGGCTCTGGCCCATCGACTCGCGGATCACCTTGCCGCCGCCGAACACCGCCTCCTCGCCGGCCAGCCCGGGGCCACCGGAACGGTCCTCGGTGACCTCGATCAGCAGGTCGGTGTCGGCGAGCCTGATCCGGTCGCCGGTGGTCGGCCCGAACAGTTGCGCGTAGCGGTCGCGTCCGAGAAGTGCCATGTCAGATCTCCTCGCTGATACCGGAGCTGGTGGGTGCGTCGAGCCGTCCGGGTGCGTCGAGCGAGATGCCGTAGACCTCGCGGGTACCGCCGAGCGGGACCAGCGTCACCGTCATCTCGATGCCCGGTTCGAACCGCACCGCGGTGCCCGCGGGGATGTCGAGGCGCCGGCCGTATGCGGCGGTCCGGTCGAAGTCGAGTGCGCCGTTGGCCTGCGGGAAATGCACGTGGCTGCCGACCTGGACCGGCCGATCACCGGTGTTGGTGACGGTGATCGGCACCGGCTCGGCACCGACGTTCAACTCGATGTCGCCGTCCTCGGCGATCACCTGACCCGGAATCACCGCCGACCCCGGCCCGGGGTCGATCGGACGGTGCACGGTGACCAGTTTGGTGCCGTCGGGGAATGTCGCCTCCACCTGCACGTCGTGCAGCATCTCGGGGATCCCGTCGAGGACGTCGTCGCGGGTCAGCACGCCGCGGCCCGAGGTCATCAGTTCGGCCACCGAACGTCCGTCGCGGGCTCCTTCCAGGACGTGCTCGGTGATCAGCGCGACGGCCTCGGGATGGTTGAGTGCGAGCCCGCGGGCCCGTCGTCGCCGGGCCACGTCCGCGGCGTAGGAAACCAGCAGCCGCTCTTGCTCATGTGGCGACAGGCGCACAGATCCATCTCCTCAACATCATCGTGTGGCCCAGGACGTGTGCCATCGTGGGCGATCGGCGTGTGGGGCCGTCTTCGGTCCCGCCATCCTGCCACGGGTCGACGGTATCGGCGCGGCGAGCCGGTGACCCCGGCTCGCTCCGCGCCGGTCAGCCGGTGAGCGCCCCCCCGCCGGCGCGCAGCGATCCGAGCGCCGGTGCGGTGACCAGCGGTGCGATCGCGGTGACCTCGCCGAAGGTGAAGGCGCCCGCGGCGATGCCGCGTTCGATCACCAGCGACAACGACATCGCGGTCGCCGGCTCGTCGGCGACATCACCGCCGGAGCGTTCGAAGTAGGCCTGCAGCCGGGTGGCCGCACCCGGCATGGCGTCGCGGAAGAACCCGACGACCGCGAGCCAGCGGGTCACCAGGTGCCCTGGGTGCATGTCCCAGCCCTGGTAGATGCCGCGTTCGAGGGAACGAACCACCAGCCCGTGGTGGCGGCGCAGCGCGGCGGCGATATTGTCCGGCGATCCGGTGGGCAGCACCTGTGTGGAGCCGTCACTGAGCCATACCCCGGTCTGCGCGGCCGCCGCCTGCATCACCGCCTTGGCGTGATCGGCGGCCGGGTGGGCCGGCGACTGGTGGGCCGAGACAATGCCGCAGGCCGCGCTGTAGTCGTAGGTGCCGTAGTGCAGCCCGGACAATCGGGGCCGGCCGCGGTGTATCGCGCGGGCCAGCGTCGCGGTGCCGTCGGGCCCGAGTACCGCCTGCGGGATCTCGATCTGCAGCTCGAAGCGAAGCGTGCCCGCGGGAACGCCGTGGACCCGTTCGAACTCCTCGCACAGCACGATGACGGCGTCGACCTGCCGGACGTCGCGCAGCTTGGGCACGGTGAACACGAAGCCGTCCGGGATACCGCCGGCCGCGTCGAGCACCAGTTCCAGGGTCCGCAGCCCCCGGTCGCGTTCGGCGGCGCCCAGGCCCTTGGCACGTACGCCGAAGCTGCGCGGGGCGTGCGCATCGTCCGCCGACCACGCGCGCAGGGTGTGTCCCGCGGCACGGGCATGGGCGTCCTCGACGTCGTCGGGCCGCCATCCGTAGCCGTCCTCGAGGTCGATGCGCAGGTCCTCGATGGGATTGGTGCGCAATCTGGCCAGCGCGATGTCGACGGCCTGTTCGCCGGCGAGCTCGGCCAGCACGTGCGCGGAGTCGGCGGCGAGCACGAGCGCCCGCTCCCCCCACTCGCGTGCGGTGCCGGCACCCGCGTCGGCTGCGCTCACGTAGACCGTGTGCGCGGGCTGACCCACCGGATCATCTCCCGGATACCACGCGGCCAGGTCGGCATCGACGGGGCCGAGCAGATCATCGATGCGCCCACGCACCGCCGGGGCGAGGATGCGCAGGCTGTCGCCGGCGCTCATTCACCACCGTCGGCGGGCAGCTCGATGTTCTGCAGCCGCACCTGCGAATGTGCGAGGGGCCGGCCGTCGGCGTCGGTGAAATCAACGGCCCACAGCTGCTGGCGCCGGCCGCGGTGGATGGGGCTGGTGCGGACGGTGATGGTTCCCTCGCTCACCGACCGCAGGAAGTCGGTGTTGTTGTTGACCCCGACGGCCGTACCGCCGATGCCGGTGTGGTGCAGCCAGACCGCGCCGCTCATACTGGCCGCCGACTCGGCGACCGCGCAGTAGACACCGCCATGGACAATCCCGAACGGCTGGTGGTGCCTGCCCGACAACTCCAGCGTCGCGGTCAGGCCGTCGGCGTCGACCGAGGTGATCTGTTGACCGATCTGTGCGTCGAAACCGACGCTCGCCGCGGGGTTGTTCAGGAAGTCGTCCACAGTTTGTTCACTCATGACCCCAGGTTGTCACGGCTCCCCGCAGGTGTCATCACGGCGCCCCGGCGCTCGCCGCGCGTCGCGGGACGCGGCTGAACTCGCAGGCTGCCCGTCAGTCGGCGTCGATCACGCGCTGCAGGTGCGGCCCCCACAGTGCGATGACCTCGTCGCGGCTCAGTTCGACGAACAGCGGGACCCCGATGAGGTAGCGCATCGTCGCCATGCCGAACAGCATGCTGACGGCCACGCGCGCGGTCTCCAGAGAGACCCCGGTCAACTCGGCGACGAGCGGCACCATCTCGGTGGACATGAACTCGGCGTATGCACTCGACTCGCTCTCGTCGGTGATCACCGAACGCAGCAGACCACGCATCGCGCTGCTGGTGTCGGGGTGCTCCCAGACGGCGGTGAACTCGGCGGCCATCCGCTCGCCGAGGCGTTCGCGTGGTCCCTGGGTGGCGCGGACCACCTGCGCGACGGGGTCGACCGGCACCTCGAGGGCAGCGACGAACAGGCCCCGCTTGCTCCCGAAGTAGTACGGGACCAGGGCGACGTCGACGCCTGCCTCCGCGGCGACGGCCCGCATCGAAGTGTTCTTGAATCCGTTGCTGCCGAACAGACTCTGGGCGGCTCGGAGAATGTCGTCGCGGGTCGTCGAGTCGCCGGTGCGGCGACCGGGACGGCGGGGATTCGTCGAACTCATGCCGACGATTCTACTCCTATTTCAACGTATGTTGACTTCCTTTCGTCCTCCTCGTACCCTTGGCACTCAACGAATGTTGAAATGTAAGGAGGATCGGCATGTCATCGACTGTCCGCAAATTGGTCGGAATCGGGATCGGCCTCACGATCGCCATCCCGCTCGTGGTGCTGATGTTCATCACGCCCGCGGCGAAGGGAAGTCCGCACGACCTGCCGGTCGGTGTGGTCGGCTCACAGCAGGTCGTCGAACGCGTCGCTGCCGCGCTCGATGAGCAGCAGCCCGGCGGATTCGACGTCACCGCATACCCGACCGCGGACGACCTGCGCCGCGCGATCGAGAACCGCGACGTCTACGGCGGATTCGTCGTCGGCCCCCAGCCTCAGACTCTGATCGCGACCGGCGGAAGCCCCGTTGTGGCGACCATGCTCACCCAGATCGGCGAACGCGTCGCCGCGAGCAGCGGTACCACGCCGACGACCGTCGACATCGCGCCGGCGACCGACGGCGACCCGCGCGGTATGGGTTTCGGATCGATGCTGATGCCGGTGTTCCTCGCGGGCGTCGCGGTCGGTACCGTCTCCGTCCTCGTCGGGCGTCGCCGGCGGATCATCGCGGCAGCGCTGCCCATCGGCGCGGCGGCGGTGGCGGCGAGCACAATCGGCGTCGCGACCTGGGTCGGTGTGCTGTCGGGCAATTTCGTACTCGAATGGCTCGCGCTGGCGCTCGGCATCCTCGCGATCGCCGCGCCGATCGCCGGACTCGTCTCGGTCTTCGGCCCGCCCGGGATCGGTATCGCCGCACCCGTGTTCATGCTGGTCGGAATGCCACTCGCCGGAGTGTCCGCGCCCAAGGAGTACCTGCCGTGGCTGTGGGGCGATCTCGGTCAGCTGCTGCCGCTCGGGGCGGCAGGCACCGCATCCCGGAGCGCGGCGTTCTTCGACGGCGCGGGATCGACGGCCGCATACGTCGTGCTGGTTGCGTGGGCGGTGCTCGGCTTCGCCCTCCTCCTACTGCACGGTCGCGCACCCGAACCCGAGGAGGAGTCGGTCCCGATCACCGAGCACGTCCCCGCCTGACCGTTCAGACGGACCGGCCCCCGATACATGTGGCGCAAGTCACCGAATCGAAGGTTCGCACCGGCGTAGCGGCGTCGCGGACACTCCGGCGAGTGGTATTTCGCACAGCGCGGGAGAAAAACACTTCGTGGGGAACCGAAAGGCCCTACCTCTCGTTGGAGAGGTAGGGCCTTTCGTGACGTGGACCGGGGGTCTCTGCAGCCCTCAGGACTCTCGCGCGGTCCGACGTTGTAGTTAACGTAGGCTACCCTTACCGTGGTTGTCAAGCCCACGGACAAGATCGCTCGAAAGGCCGACTGACCAGCAACAACAACACGGTGCACCGTCCCCCGTCGCGCACCATCCGGACCGCGCGCAGGACAACCACCGCGGGCACACCAAAGCTTCAAGGGAGGAACGCAGTAACATGAGAAAGATGAATGGTTTGGGTGACTTGGAGCGAGCGGTGATGGATGCCCTCTGGGGCAGCCCTCAGCCGCAGACCGTTCGCCAGGTTCACGCCTCGCTGTCACGCAATCGCTCCCTCGCCTACACCACGGTGATGACCGTGCTGCAGCGTCTGGCGAAGAAGAACCTGGTCACCCAGATCCGCGATGACCGGGCCCACAAGTACGTGCCCACCCATCCGCGCGAAGACCTCGTGGCCAGCCTCATGGTGGATGCGCTCAGTGAGGCAGACGCCCCCGGATCGCGGCACGCGGCACTGGTGTCGTTCGTCGGGCGGGTCGGTGCCGAGGAGGCCGCCGCGCTCCGGGACGCGCTCGATGCGCTCGAAGCCGCACGCGATCACGATCACACAGGCTAGATTTGTGCACACGGACGTCCCGGTGACATAACTGACGTGACCGGCCGACCGTGCCCTCCCTTACACAGCTCAAGGATGACCCGATGACCGCCCTGATCTTCGGTGTCGTGACCGTGATCCTGATCTGTCCCGCCGCGGAACTACTTTCCCGTGCACGCTGGCAGATCAAGGCGCCACGTGCCGCGATGACTCTGTGGCAGGCAATAGCCCTGGCCGCGGTGCTGTCTACGTTCAGTTGTGGCCTCGCGATCGCGTCCAACCTTCTCGAGCCCGGTCCCGACGGTGCCCCCACGACCAATCCGCTCAAGGAGATCGACCGTATCGGATTGCCGCTGTGGGTCGTCTCGGTCACCGTCCTGGCCATCACCCTGGTCATCGGTGTGCGGTTGTTCTACACCACCATCCGGGTCGGCGTCCGTACGCGCGCCCGCCGGGCCGCCCATCGGCACCTGATCGATCTGCTCGACCGCTGCGACCATTCGGCGGCCAACTCGCTGTTCGACCGCGATGTGCGCATGATCGACGTCGACACGCCCCTGGCCTACTGTCTGCCGGGCCTGCGTCAGCGCGTCGTCATCAGCGAGGGCGTGATCGCCCGGCTATCCGAGGACGAGCTGCGCGCGGTCCTCGCCCACGAACGCGCCCACCTGCGGGCGCGCCACGACCTCGTCCTGGAGGCGTTCATCGCCCTCCACGAGGCGTTTCCCCGCTTCGTGCGCAGCAAGTCGGCACTCGGATCGGTCGAACTGCTGGTCGAGGCCCTCGCCGACGACCAGGCCGTCGCCGCCACCACCCCCACCACCCTCGGGCGCGCGCTGGTCGCCTGCGCCGATGCCGTCGCCCCGCGCGGCGCGATGGCCGTCGGCGGACCCACCACCCTCACGCGGGTGCATCGTCTGCGTGATCGGCAGTCCCCGCGCTGGGTGTCCGCGGCCGCGTACACCGCCGCGGCGGCCATCCTGGTGGTGCCGACACTCGCCGTCGCGATTCCCTGGCTCACCGAGCTGTCACGGCTGTTCGCCGCAGCCTGAACGGGCCACGGCACACCGTACCGGGTGACCCCATAGGATTGTGTCCATGACCACTCCTGAAACCGCTGCCAGCACCGACACCGCGACGCCACAAGCTCAGATCGGCGTCACCGGGCTGGCCGTCATGGGCTCCAACATCGCCCGTAACTTCGCTCGCAACGGATACACGGTTGCCCTGCACAACCGCAGCGTCGCCAAGACCGACGCCCTGCTCGCCGAACACGGGGATGAGGGCAGCTTTATCCGCAGCGAAACCATCGAGGAGTTCGTCGCCGCACTCGAACGTCCCCGCCGCGCCCTGATCATGGTGCAGGCCGGAGCGGCCACCGACGCGGTCATCGACAGTCTCGCCGACGCGATGGAGCCCGGCGACGTGATCATCGACGGCGGCAACGCGCTGTACACCGACACCATCCGCCGCGAGAAGGCCCTGGCCGAACGCGGACTGCACTTCGTCGGTGCCGGCATCTCCGGCGGCGAGGAGGGCGCGCTGAACGGACCGGCGATCATGCCCGGCGGTCCGGCAGAGTCCTACAAGTCGCTGGGCCCACTTCTGGAGTCGGTGGCCGCCGAGGTCGACGGCGTGCCCTGCTGCACCCATATCGGCCCCGACGGCAGTGGCCACTTCGTCAAGATGGTGCACAACGGCATCGAGTACGCCGACATGCAGCTCATCGGCGAGGCCTACGACCTGCTGCGCCGGGTCCTGGGCCTGCCCACCGCCGAGATCGCCGACGTGTTCGCACGCTGGAACACCGGTGCACTGGAGAGCTACCTGGTGGAGATCACCGCCGAGGTTCTCGCGCAGGTCGACGCCGAGACCGGCAAGCCGCTGGTCGACGTGATCGTCGATGAGGCGGGCCAGAAGGGCACCGGACGCTGGACCGTGAAGTCCGCGCTCGATCTGGGCATCCCCACCACCGGTATCGCCGAGGCCGTGTTCGCCCGCGCGCTGTCGAGCTCCACCGAGCAGCGCAAGGCCGCCGCCGGGCTGTCGGCGGGCACCCTCGCCGCGGCACCCACCGACAAGGACACCTTCATCGACGACATCCACGCGGCGCTGTACGCCTCGAAGGTCGTGGCCTACGCCCAGGGCTTCGACCAGATCGCGGCCGGCAGCAAGGAGTACGGCTGGGACGTCGACCCGGGCGCCCTGGCCACCATCTGGCGTGGCGGCTGCATCATCCGGGCACAGTTCCTCAACCGCATCCGCGAGGCGTACGCCGAGGACCCGCAGCTTCCGAGCCTGCTACTGGCCCCGTACTTCCGCGAGGCCGTCGAGGCGGGCGTGGACAGCTGGCGCCGGGTGGTCGCCACCGCCGCGGCCACCGGCATTCCGGTGCCCGCCTTCGGCTCGTCCCTGTCGTACTACGACGCCCTGCGCAGCGATCGCCTGCCGGCGGCGCTGACCCAGGGTCTGCGGGACTACTTCGGCGCGCACACCTACCGCCGCACCGACAAGCCCGGCTCGTTCCACACTCTGTGGGGCGGGGACCGGTCGGAGGTCACCGCGTAGTGCGCCGGACCGCCTCGACGCAGTGATGCCGACGGTGACGACCACCCTGGCCGGCGAGCGGTGGCGGGCGTCGCGCGCCGCGCACACCGGCCGGGTGGACGCACTGATCGGCCCCTATCTGCGGGAACGACGATCGGGCCGCAAACACCCGGTCGTCGACTTCCTGTTCACCTACTACGGGTCGCGGCCGGCCCACGTCACCCGGTGGCATCCGGGTCTGGGCGTCGCCCTCGACGATGCCGACGAGTACCTGCGGTTGCCCGGCTACGTTCGCGGCCCCGAGGGCGTGCAGGCCGATCCGGCACTGGTGGTCGAGCGTGCCGAGGCCCTGCGGACGGCCGTCGACCTGCTGTCGGCCACCAATGCCCGGCCCGCCCGGCTCGGCTGTTTCGGGCTGCACGAGTGGGCGATGGTGTTCCGCACCGACCGTCCCCGGCACAGTCTCCCGCTGCGGCTGGGCGCGGCCGGCACCGACGCCGTGGTTGAGTCGATGCCGTTGCGGTGCACCCACTTCGACGCCTTCCGGTTTTTCACCCCGGCTGCCGAACCGCTCAACGAACGCCCGTTGTCACGTGCGTCACAATTGCGGGACGAGCAGCCCGGCTGCCTGCACACCACGATGGATCTGTACCGGACGTGTCTGCGTATGATTCCCCTTATCGAGTCCGATCTGACATTCGAGGCCTTCCGACTGGCCCTGAATGCCCGCGAACTCGACATGTGCGCGAGTCCGTACGACCTGACCGCGCTCGGTTACGACCCCGTCTGCGTGGAAACCCCGGCAGGCCGGGCCGAGTATGTGCGCCGCCAATCGGATATCGCCGATCGAGGCAGGCTTCTGCGAGAATCAATTCTGGATCGACTACGCGGAATTGCGACCACCACACACTGCGCCGACACCACTAAATTACCGGCGAGTAGCATTGTGGCGGTCAGTTCCGCCCCACCCACCACCCGCGTCGGGTACCGCCGAAGGACCCGCCCGCGGTGACATCGAAGAGAGGCAGCCATGTCCGACCGGATCAACGTCCACGGCTTGCAGGTCGAACCCGTCCTGTACGACTTCATCAATAACGAGGCGTTGCCGGGCAGCGGGGTAGAGCAGGATGCGTTCTGGTCGGGCGCGGCCGGCGTGATCAACGATCTGGCTCCCCGCAACCGCGAACTGCTCGCCATCCGCGACGACCTGCAGGCCAAGATCGACCAGTGGCACCGCGATCACCCCGGCGCCGTCGACTTCCCCGCCTACAAGGCATTCCTCACCGAGATCGGCTACCTGGTCGATGTCCCCGCGGACTTCCAGATCTCCACCCGCGGCGTCGACTCGGAGATCGCCGAGACCGCCGGACCGCAGCTGGTCGTGCCGATCCTCAACGCCCGGTTCGCGCTGAACGCCGCCAACGCCCGCTGGGGTTCGCTCTACGACGCGCTCTACGGCACCGATGTGATCCCTGAGACCGACGGTGCGGAGAAGGTCGGCGCCTACAACAAGGTGCGCGGCGACAAGGTCATCGCCTACGCGAAAAACTTCCTCGACCAGGCGGTTCCGCTCGAATCGGGCAGCTATGCCGACGTCACCGGCCTGGCCGTCGTCGACGGCGCACTGCAGGTCACCACCGGCGACCAGGTCACCGCGCTCGCCAACCCGGCGGCCTTCGCCGGCTATCGCGGCGACGCCGCCGACCCCACCTCGGTGCTGCTGCGCAACAACGGCCTGTACATCGACATCGAGATCGACCCGGCCTCCCCGATCGGCCGGACGGACCCGGCCGGAATCAAGGACGTCGTCCTGGAGTCCGCCATCACCACGATCATGGACTTCGAGGACTCGGTCGCCGCCGTCGACGCCGAGGACAAGGTGGTCGGCTACCGCAACTGGCTCGGCCTCAACAGGGGCGATCTGGCCGAAGAGGTCAGCAAGGGCGGCAAGAGCTTCACCCGCGTGCTCGCCGACAACCGCGAGTACACCGCCCCCGACGGCTCCGGATTCAACCTGCACGGCCGGTCGCTGCTGTTCGTCCGCAACGTCGGCCACCTGATGACCAACCCGGCGATCCTCGATGCCGACGGCAACGAAGTCCCCGAGGGCATCCAGGATGCGCTCTTCACCGCCCTGATCGGCAAGCACGGACTGGCCCCGGAGGGCAAGCAGAACTCGCGGACCGGTTCCATCTACATCGTCAAGCCGAAGATGCACGGCCCCGACGAGGTCGCGTTCACCGCCCAGCTGTTCGGTCGTGTCGAGCAGGTCCTGGGCCTGCCCGAGAACACCCTCAAGGTGGGCATCATGGACGAGGAGCGCCGCACCACGGTCAACCTCAAGGCCGCGATCAAGGCCGCCGAGAGCCGGGTCGTGTTCATCAACACCGGTTTCCTCGACCGCACCGGCGACGAGATCCACACGTCGATGGAGGCGGGTGCGGTGATCCGCAAGGGCGAGATGAAGCAGCAGAAGTGGATCAACGCCTACGAGGACTTCAACGTCGACACCGGCCTGCACGCGGGCCTGCAGCACAAGGCCCAGATCGGAAAGGGCATGTGGGCGATGACCGATCTCATGGCGCAGATGGTGGAGACCAAGATCGGTCAGCCGCGCGCCGGTGCCACCACGGCATGGGTGCCCTCGCCCACCGCCGCGACGCTGCACGCCATGCACTACCACCAGGTGGACGTGTTCGAACGCCAGGACGAGATCGCCAAGCGTGATCCCGCGTCGGTGGACGACATCCTGACCATCCCGCTGGCCCCGAACACCAACTGGTCGGATGCGGAGAAGAAGGAAGAGCTCGACAACAACTGCCAGTCGATCCTGGGTTACGTGGTCCGCTGGATCGACCACGGCGTCGGCTGCTCCAAGGTGCCCGACATCCACGATGTCGCGCTCATGGAAGATCGCGCCACCCTGCGCATCTCCAGCCAGCTGCTGGCCAACTGGATTCGGCACGACGTGGTGACCGCCGACGATGTCGTCGCCGCCCTCGAGCGGATGGCGCCCGTCGTCGACCGGCAGAACGCCGACGACCCGGACTACCGGCCGATGGCACCGGACTTCGCGTCGAATATCGCTTTCCAGGCCGCGAAGGAGCTTATCCTCGAAGGTACGAAGCAGCCCAGCGGCTACACCGAGCCGATCCTGCATCGCAAGCGGAGGGAATACAAGGCAGCCAACGCCTGATTCGTGACTGCCAGGTCATGAACGGGCCGCAGTCGTGATTCCGCCGGGCCGGCCACCAGTCGTACTGTCGACAGGTGGTCGGCCCGGTCCCGTAACCGATGGGAACACATGAGTGGTAACCCGGTGTTGGGCACGAACGCGAAAGGCACGGTAGTTGGCACAGCACCGGAGAGACCGCGACGGGGACGATTCGGCACCGCAGCGGCGCGGCGTGAGCCGAGGCCTGCTATTCGGCATCATCACGGTGATGATCATCGTCGCAATGGTCGTGGCCTGGCAGCATTTCGCCGGCAGATCCGACGACGAGGGAAACTCCGCGGCACGCTCGTGCGTCAAAGGTGAACTGCCCGTCGCGGTCGTCGTCTCCCCCGACATCGCGCCGGCCCTGACGGCCGCGGCCACCGAATTCGCCGGCACCAACCCCGTCGTGCGAGACCGGTGCATCCGGATCAACGTGCGCGCCGGTGATGCCAGGGTGACTCTGAACGGACTCGCCGGCACCTGGGACACGGCGTCGATGGGCGCCCGGCCCGCGGCCTGGATTCCCCAGTCCACCATCTGGTCGGCCGAGCTGGCGACGGCCCGTTCCGGCGCGATCGAGGGCACCCCCGCCTCGCTGGTCACCACACCCGTGGTGCTGGCGGTGCAGCCGCAACTCGGCGACGCCGTCAAGAACGGTCTGCAGTGGAGTCAGCTGCCCACGCTGCAGGAAACCGACGGCAGCCTGTCGTCGGTCGGGCTGCCCGGTATCGGTTCGCTGCGCATGGCGATGCCGCGGGGCGCGCAATCGGATGCCACCAGTCTGGCCGCACAGGCTGTCACCTCGTCGATCACCCAGTCCACCGGACCGTTGACGGCCGCCGACGCCGCCCTCCCCCGGACCACCTCGGTCGTCAACGCCCTCATCAACGGCGCCCCCGACACCCCGGACGGGACGGCGGCCTCGGCGCTCACGGCGATCGGATCGGATCTGACGACGTCCCGGATCCGGGCGGTCCCGATCACCGAGCAGGAGCTGTATCAGCTGACCAAGGACGACACGACCGCCAGGGTGACCCAGATCGTCCCCGACGGCCCCACCCCGATCGCCGACTATCCGCTGATCAGACTTGCCGGTGAGCAGGTGCCGACGGAGGCATCCGAAGGGGTCGCCGAGTTCTTCGACTTTGTGACCACCCCCCGGCAGCTCGGCCGACTCACCGCGCTCGGATTCCGCGGCGACGCCCCCCTCCCAGCGGCGACCGCGACGGTGAGCTTCCCCCGCACCCCCAACCCCATGCCCGCCCCGGAGAACGCCGCCGCCGTCACCGTCAACAAGCTGGTCTACCGCTAGTTCGGCGGCGGGC
The DNA here is from genome assembly GCF_025273675.1 of Gordonia pseudamarae. Taxonomy (NCBI): domain Bacteria; kingdom Bacillati; phylum Actinomycetota; class Actinomycetes; order Mycobacteriales; family Gordoniaceae; genus Gordonia; species Gordonia pseudamarae. The sequence continues at coordinate 2,774,190 of NZ_CP045809.1, forward strand.
CGGCCGAATCCTAGTTGTCGGCGAAGGCCTCGATCGGCGGGCAACTGCACACCAGGTTCCGATCGCCGTAGGTGCCGTCGATCCGGCGGGAACCCGGCCACACCTTGGCCCTGGCACCCGCGGACGGCAGACCCAGCGGGTACACGGCCTCCTCGCGCGAGTACGGGTGTTCCCACTCGGCGACCAGGCATTCGGCCGTGTGCGGGGCACCGCGCAACGGATTGTCGTCGGCGGACCATTCGCCGGCACCGATCCGGGTGATCTCGCCGCGGATCGCGATCATCGCCTCGCAGAACGCGTCGAGTTCGGCCAGGTTCTCGCTCTCGGTGGGCTCCACCATCAGGGTTCCGGCCACCGGGAAACTCATCGTCGGGGCGTGGAACCCGTAGTCGGCCAGTCGTTTGGCCACATCATCGACCGTCACGCCGGTCTCCTTGGTGAGCGGGCGCAGATCGAGGATGCACTCGTGCGCCACGAAGCCCTGCGCGTCGGCTCCCTGTGCCCCGTCCGAGTCGCCACCGCCGTCGGTGAACAGCACCGGGTAGTGCTCGCCCAGTCGGCGCGCGATGTAGTTGGCAGAGGCGATCGCGGTCAGCGTGGCCCGGCGCAACCCGTCCGCACCGGTCATCGCGATGTATGCGTAGGTGATGGGCAGGATCGAGGCCGAACCGTACGGCGCCGCCGACACCGTCGAGGTGCCCGGCAGCTCGTCGGCCAGCGGATGGCCCGGCACGAACTCCGCCAGATGGGAGCGGACCGCGACCGGGCCGACACCCGGACCACCGCCGCCGTGTGGGATGCAGAACGTCTTGTGCAGGTTCAGATGGCTCACGTCGCCGCCGAAACGACCCGGCCGGGCCACCCCGACCAGTGCGTTCAGGTTGGCGCCGTCGACGTACACCTGCCCACCCGCGTCGTGCACAAGGGCGCAGATCTCGGCGATGTCGTGCTCGAACACCCCGTGGGTGGACGGGTAGGTGATCATGATCGCGGCCAGCGACTCGCGGTGTGCCTCGATCTTGACCCGCAGATCATCGACGTCCACATCGCCGTTCTCCCGGCAGGCCACCACCACCACACGCATGCCGGCCATCACCGCCGACGCCGCGTTGGTGCCGTGCGCACTCGACGGGATGAGGCAGACATCGCGCCCGTGGTCACCACGGCTGCGGTGATAGCCGCGGATCGCCAGCAGTCCGGCGTACTCGCCCTGCGACCCGGCGTTGGGTTGCAGGCTGACCTTGTCGTAGCCGGTGATCGCGACCAGCCACTTCTCCAGTGTCGCGATGAGTTCGCGGATGCCCTCGGTGTCGGCCCAGGGCGCGAACGGATGCAGCCGCGCGAAACCCGGCCAGGTGATGGCCTCCATCTCGGCGACGGCGTTCAGTTTCATGGTGCACGATCCGAGCGGGATCATGCTCCGGTCCAGCGCGATGTCCTTGTCGGACAGCGCGCGCAGATAGCGCATCATCGCGGTCTCGGTGTGATACCGGTGAAACGCGGGGTGCGTGAGGTATTCGCTGGTCCGGGTCTCGACGGGCTGCGCGAAGGCACCCACGTCGTCACGTCTGAGCACACCTTCGGCGTCGAAGGCCCGCAACACCGCGGCCACGTCGTCGAGTGTGGTGGTCTCGTCGCACGAGATGGCCACCAGGTCACCGGAGACCAACCGCAGGTTCACGTTGTCGTGGCGTTTGGCGCGCGCCACGATGGCCCGTGCCTGAGCGGGGGTCCGGACGGTGATGGTGTCGAAGAATCGCGCGTTCTGCACCTGGTAGCCGGCGGTGGTCAGGCCGTTGGCCAATTTCTCCGCGTATCCGTGGGTGCGGCGGGCGATCTCGCGCAGGCCGGCGGGGCCGTGGTAGGAGGCGTACATCGCGGCGACGATGGCCAACAGCACCTGCGCGGTGCAGATATTGCTGGTGGCCTTCTCCCGGCGGATGTGCTGTTCACGGGTCTGCAACGCCAACCGGTAGGCGGGGTTGCCATCGGCGTCCTTGGATACCCCGACCAGCCGCCCGGGCAGCTGGCGCGCGTGGGTGGTGTGGACCGCCAGATAACCGGCGTGCGGTCCGCCGAAGCCCATCGGCACACCGAAACGTTGCGTGGTGCCGAAGCACACGTCGGCGCCCTGTTCGCCGGGCGGCGTGATCAGTGTCAGCGCCAGCAGGTCGGCGCCCACCGACACCAGCGCCCCGCGCTCGTGTGCCTCGGCGATGATCGGTGCCGCGTCGACGATCCGGCCCGATGCGCCCGGCACCTGCATGATCACGCCGAAGAAGTCACCTTCGGGCAGGCCGCGTCCCGGCAGATCCGGCAGCAGACGGGCCTCGACCAGCTCGATGCCCAGCGGTTCGGCCCGCGTCGCGATGACGGCCCGGGTCTGCGGAAACAGGTCGGCGTCGACGACCAGGCGCGGGGACCGCGACCGGTTGACGCGGCGCATGAGCGTCATCGCCTCGGCCGCTGCGGTTCCCTCGTCGAGCATCGACGCGTTCGCCACCTCCAGCCCCGTCAGGTCGGCCACCATCGTCTGGAAGTTCAGCAGTGCTTCCAGCCGGCCCTGACTGATCTCGGGCTGGTAGGGGGTGTACGCGGTGTACCAGGCGGGATTCTCCAGCACGTTGCGCACGATCACCGGCGGGGTGTGTGTGTCGTAGTAGCCCAGGCCGACCATCGACCGGGCGACCACGTTGCGATGCGCGAGCTCGGCCAGGTGCGCCAGCACCTGATCCTCGGTCATGGGGGCCGCGAGCGCATCGAGGCCGTTGTCGTCGTGGCTGTCGGCTATCACCGCGGGGACCACGCGGGCGGCCAGCTCGTCCAGGGACGCCAGTCCGAGCGTGGCGAGAATCGTGTCGGTTTCGGACGCGTCCGGTCCTACGTGGCGATCGATGAACGGCTGGGACATCGGTGACGGCACCCTTCGGCTGCGGTCGACGCGGCGGTCGACCGATGGGCCCTCCCCCTCTGTCGTGTCCTGACCGGTACACTCCGGTTCTCGGACGCCTGAGAGTTTCAGGCCGGCAGACCGGCCCTTTCACCATGGGCGGACGGCTTCACCGTCACTTTCCAGAGACATCGTCATCCCCCACGGTCCTGGTGCCTGAGAGTTTGACGAGGAGGTGTTGCTCCTTCGGCGGCCGCCCTCACCCTGAGGTGGGCGACGCTCTCCCGTGACGGTGCGACGTCCGATCAGTTTAACGGGATCATCGCGTCAGCTCACAAGCAAGCGACCCCCGTCACACCGGCCGGTACGTCCTCAGCCGGTGCGGCGGGTCCGATTCTTGCGGCGGGCCGCGAGCTCGTCCTCCGGGGCGGGATCGCTGATACCTCCGTCGGCACGCTCACCCGGGAAGTCGGCGATAGTGCCGGTCAGCTCACGCATGGCGCCGCTGACGGCTATGCCGAACACACCCTGACCGCCCTGCAACAGGTCGACGACCTCCTCGGCCGAGGTGCACTCGTAGACCGTCGTCCCGTCGGAGAACAAGGTGATCTTGGCCAGGTCCTCGACTCCGCGCTGACGCAGATGGTCGACGGCGACCCGGATGTTCTGCAACGAGATCCCGGTGTCGAGAAGCCGTTTGACGATCTTGAGGACGAGGATGTCCTTGAAGGAGTACAAGCGCTGGCTGCCCGAACCGGCGGCGCTGCGGATGGACGGCACCACCAGTGACGTACGGGCCCAGTAGTCCAGTTGCCGGTAGGTGATCCCGGCGATCTGGCAGGCGGTGGGAACCCGGTAGCCGACCAGGTCGTCGGGAATCACGTCATTGGGGAACAGACCCGGCGCCACATCACTCAAACGTCCCTGGCCCGGCGTCAGCGGACGGGCCTCCACCGCCGACGATTCATCCGTGGCTCCGGAAACACCGGACCCGACGACCTCGGAGGCCGTCGCCTCATCATCATCCCGACCGAACTGCTGATCGCGCACTTCAGACTCCTCGCAACGCTCAGATCGGCCTCATCCGGGTACCTGTCCGGGTGAGGTCCGGCATACTGGACTACAGAGTACGCCCGGGGTCACCGATCTCGGGGACGACACGTCATGGTGTCGCGACTCCGACGGTAGCCGCCCAACACGCCCGGAGCGGCGCGGCACGCCGAACGGGAAATATCACAATTTCACAAATAGATCTTAGCGTTATCCCAGAGGGACTGATTCGTGATCTTCAGGCTCCGCCGCTGGCCTTGAAGTCGTCCGGTGACACGCTGTCGAGGAACTCGCGGAACTTCTCGACCTCGTCCTCCTTGGCCGGGGCCTCGTCGGTGCCGTCCTCCTCCGGGATCAGCAGACCGGCATGCGCCAGGACCTCCTCGTCGGCGACGATCGGCACACCGACGCGCAACGCGACGGCGATCGAATCGGACGGTCGCGCGGACACCCGGACATCGTCATCGAACACCATCTCGGCGTAGAACGTACCCTCTTGCATGTCGATGATCCGGACTTCAAGCAGTTGGCGCTCAAAAGCGCTGACGAGGTTCACGATCAGATCATGTGTCAACGGCCGGGGTGGCTCGATCCCCTTCTGCCGCAATGCGATGGACGCCGCCTCGCTCTGCCCGATCCAGATGGGGAGGTATCGCTGCCCGTCGATCTCACGCAGCAGCAGCACCGGCTGGCTGTTCGGCGGCTCAACCCGGATGCCGACGACCCGCATCTCGCCCATTTCGGGACCTCCTGGGATTAGGTGCTTGTCTTTGACGCTACACCGTGTTCGGCCGCCGGTCGTGTCAGTCGAGGGCGCCTCGTAGCGCGGCCTTGACAAGCTGGGTGTGCAGTGTCACCGACAGTGCGGCGATCTCGCGCACGAGTTCTTCGGCCCGGTCGCGGGCACCGGTACCCCGGCCCTTGGCGATCGGACTGGCGATCTGCGCGACCAGACCGGCCTCGCGATCGGCCGACAATTTGAACGCACGCAGATGCCTGGTCTCGATGCCGTAGCTGACCAGGGCCGCGGCCGCCTCGACAAGACGCACCGCGTCCTCGTCGTAGTAGCCGGCCGGGCCCACCGCCAGCAGACCGTTGCGTTGCAGTTCGGTGATGAACGCGGCATCGGCGCCGGTCCGGTCGATGAGTTCTTCACGCGAGACCCGACCGCCCCGGGCACCGAAGTCCGTCGCCGGGGCGACGGCACTACGAGCCGACGACAACAGCCGCGTACCGCCGTGTCCCACCCCGCCGACACCGGTGTCCATGGCATCGAGCTGCTCCTTGATCACTTTCAAGGGCAGGTAGCGGTCGCGCTGGGCGGTCAGGACGAAGCGCAGCCGGTCGCAGTCCGCCTGCGAGAAACGCCGGTAACCGGACGGTGCCCGCTCCGGGGTGATCAGACCCTCGGACTCCAGGAAACGAATCTTGGAGATCGATACCTCGGGGAAGTCCTCACGCAGAAGCGCAAGGACCGCCCCGATCGACATCGAATGCTCGCCGGACGGTGCCTGCTCGCTCCGAAATCCCGAACCCGGGGTCATCTCGCCCCGGTGCCCTGCCGCCGATGCCGTCACGACGACTATGCGCCTGTGTCGCCGGACCGGGAAGCGCTCAGGAACACCAGCCGGAACTTGCCGATCTGAACCTCGTCGCCGTTGCTCAGCGATGCCGTGTCCACCGGTTCCCGGTTGACGTAGGTGCCGTTCAGGCTGCCCACGTCGACCACCTGGAACTCGTTGTCGCCCAGCCGGAACTCGGCGTGGCGACGGCTGACGGTCACGTCGTCGAGGAAGATGTCGCTGTCGGGGTGCCGACCGGCGGAGGTGGTCGCCTGGTCGAGCAGGAATCGCGATCCCGCGTTGGGTCCCCGCTTGACGACAAGCAGTGCGGTACCGGGCGAAAGACGCTCCACCGCGGTGTCGGCGCTTTCGCCCGACGCACCCGCACCCGCACCCGCGTCGAGTTCCTTGATGAACTCCTCGCGGAAGACCGACGTGGTCTCCACAGGTGCTTCGAGTTCCTTGTCGTAGTCGCTCACGATTCTCCTTCTCTGTGTTCGGCCTGCTCGCATAACACCCGGGAGTCCCCCTGACCGGACGTGCCGCGCGTAGCCGCCTCTGTGTCGGTGACGGATGTGCTCCGCGAAACCGCTTAGCCAACCTACAGTGGCGCCCCACCCGGCCGGTACACCGACCTCGGAGACGTCCACATCGGCCATTCGATGTCGTGACCACACCGCGGACCAGCCCCCATCGTGACGCCGGTGACGGAGTCCCGACGGGGATAGGGACGATCATAGCGTGCCCGGACGTGTGTCCTGTGTGGTTACGGAGTCCGGAGTGACCGATTCCCGATCGTCCACGAGCCGGCCGGAGAGCCCCGGACCTGTTCTGACGGACAGGACTTGTCCGGTCCGGCGCTCAACCCTCGATGACGGCGCGGTACCCATCGGCGTCGAGCAGCGCGTCGACCAGCGTCTGCGCGGTGGTGTCGGCGCCGACGGTGATATCGATGAGCCAGCCGGCACCGTACGGGTCGGAGTTGACCAGGTCGGGCGCGGCGTCGAGGTCGGAGTTCACCGCGGCCACGGAACCGGCGAACGGGCCGTAGATATCGGACACACTCTTGGTCGACTCGACCTCGGCGAACGACTCACCCGATTCGACGGCATCGCCGACGGTGGGCAGCTGTACGAAGACCACATCTCCGAGTTGTCCCTGCGCGTAGTCGGTGATACCCACCCGCACGGTGTCGGGAGCGGTAATCAGCACCCATTCGTGTTCGGCCGTATAACGAAGGTTGTCGGGGACGATGCTCTCACTCACCGGATCTGCACCTTTCTCGTTGTTCGTCTCGCTTGTCTCGTGCGGCATCGGCCGCGCGAGACGTCGGGTTGGACATTAGGCCATCGGCGGCGACCGCGTGGGCCGGTATGCGTACTCGACTCACGCGATACGGGGCGCTCGCACCACCAGGATCGTCTGATACCAGTACAGGAGGAAGGTCCACAGGTACATTCCGACGCCCCAGATCAGGAACGCCCAGCCGATCGGGTAGGCCACGGTACCCACCACCGAGTCGAGTTGCCCGGCCAGCAGCCACGGGAACGCGCTCATCAGGGCGAAGGTCGCCGCCTTGCCGATGTACAGGGTGGGCAGCGCCAGATGGCCACGACTTCGCAGCAGCGGCGCCGTCGCGAACAACAGCACATCGCGCGCCAGGATGACACCGATGAGCCACCACGGCAGGATCTCCCGGAACCCGAAGGCCAGCGGGATGATCACCACGTACAGCCGGTCGGCCGCGGGATCGAGCAACTCCCCCAGCCGCGAGGACTGATCGAGCAGCCGCGCGAGCTTTCCGTCGAGCCAGTCGCTGGCACCGGAGACGACCAGGATCGCCAACGCCCACCCGTCGGCCTCCTCCGCCAGCAACAGCCACACGAACACCGGGATCAGCGCCAGGCGCAGCACGCTGAGCGCGTTGGGCACCGTCACGATCCGGGATCGGTCGATACTCCCGGACGACGCGCCGGTGTGCTCGGTCACCGGAAGATACCGATGATGCCCTGCAACGCTTTCGCACCTCCCGACGAAAATAGGTTGTCGTGCACCATGTACGTCCAGGTGGACGTCGACCTGTGCAGACCGAGATCGTCGAGTTCGACGCCGTCCTCGGTGATGGTGGCCTCACGGAAGGTCTTGCGGGCCGCGTCGACGGCCTCGGCCGGCAGCGAGGCGAACTCGTCGAGGATCAGCTTGTGGAACTCATCGAGCGGGCTCTGCTTGCCGATGGCGCGCAGATGGATGCTGGCCCGCACATCGGAGACGAAGGCCAGATGATCGGTCCATGCCCGGTCGAGGTGGAAGAGCACGATCTCCCGGCACGCCTGCGACAGCACCTCCGTGGACACCGGTGCCGGTTTGTCGGCGGCCCCGGCGTCCGTGTCCGTGCTGTCGGTGTCTGTGCTGTCGGTGTCCGTGCTGTCGGTGTCCGTGCTGTCCGGGGCCGTCCCGTCGACGAGTTGCTTGTACCGGTCCGATTCGAGTTCGGCGAGTTCCTCGGCGGCGGTATCGGTGGTCAGCACCTGCATGCGGCGGTGCACGACGATGTCACGTTGCTGATTGACCAGGTTGTTGTAGCGCCAGGTGTTGGCATGCAGCTCGAGCATCACGCCCTCGGCGATCCGCTGGGCCTGCTTGATCAGTTCAACACCCTTGGCCCCCATAGACCCGTCCTCGGACTGGGCCACCGGGTCACGTTTGAACGCCAGATTGCGGGTGACCACCGGATCTTCGAGGCTGGAGAAGAACACCGAACGGCCGGGATCGCCCTGACGGCCCGCGCGGCCGCGCAACTGATCGTCAAGACGTTCGGTGTCGTGACGGCCGGTACCGACCACACACAGCCCACCGAGCTCGATCACCTCCTCGCGCGCGGTGTCGTCCCCGGTCGAACCGCCGAGCCGGATGTCGGTGCCGCGGCCGGCCATCTGCGTCGACACCGTGACCGCGCCGAGCTTGCCCGCTTCCGCGATGATCGCCGCCTCCTGGGCGTCGTTCTTGGCGTTGAGCACCACCGACGGCACCCCCGCCTTGTCCAGGAAGTAGGCCAGCTCCTCCGATTCGGCGACGTCGTGCGTACCGATCAGGATCGGCTGACCCGTCTCGTGCACCTCCTTCACGTACGCCACGATCGCCTCGACCTTGTTGGCCTTGGAGTCATACACGCGGTCGACCTCGTCGACGCGGACGTTGGGGGTGTTGGGTGGGATCTGCGAGACCAGCAACGAATAGAACTGACGGAACTGTTCACCTGCGGCCAGCGCGGTGCCCGTCATACCGCACACCCGCGGGTAGCGGCCGATGAGCGCCTGGACCGTGATCGTGTCGATCATCTCGCCCGGGTCGGTCTGCGCCAGACCCTCCTTGACCTCCACCGCGGCCTGTACGCCGTCGGGCCAGCGCTGCAGCTGCGCCACCCGGCCGCGTGAGGCGTTGATCAGATGCACACCGCCGTCGCGGACGATGTAGTGGACGTCGCGCTCAAGCAGGTAGTAGGCGTGCAAGGCGATGTTCACGTGGACCAGGGTGGTGCCGACGTGCGCCTCGCTGTACAGGTCGATACCGCCGAGTTCATCCTCCACGAACGCGGCACCCTCATCGGTGAGGGTCACGTTGCGGCCGTCGGTCTCGATCTCGTAGTGCTTGGTCTTGAGCCGGGCGACGACATCGTGGATGGCCTGGTCGGGCACGTGTGCCGTCGTCGATCCGGCCAGCACGAGCGGGATCAGCGCCTCATCGACGAGCACCGAGTCCGCCTCGTCGATGATCGCGACGTCGGGTACGGGCGAGACGAGGGCATCCTCGGTGACGGCGAGCTGATCGCGCAGGACGTCGAAACCGATCTCGTTGACCGAGGCGTAGGTGACGTCGGCGGCGTACGCGCTGCGGCGTTCGTCGGAGGTCGAGTTCTCCGATACCGCGCTCAGTTCGATACCGAAGGCCTCGAACAGCGGCCGCATCCACTCGGCGTCACGGGTGGCCAGATAGTCGTTGACCGATATGACGTGCACCCGGTGACCGGACAGGACGTATCCGATGGCCGCGATCGCACCCGAGAGCGTCTTGCCCTCGCCGGTCGCCATCTCCACCACGTCGCCCTCCAGAAGGCGCAACGCACCCTGCAACTGGACGTCGAAGGCACGCATGTCGAGCGCACGCCCGGACACCTCGCGGACCAGTGCCAGGAACTGTGCCCGGCCGGTCTTGTCCGCCATGTCCAGCGACCGCGCGGTCTCGGCGACATCTGCTTCGGCGATGCCCTCGGCCCACGAGGACTGCGTGTTCGCCTCGGCGATCAGCGACAGCGACTTGGACTGGTTGCGTGTGCTCTGCGATCCCAACAACCGCCACATGCTGTTTGTCAGCTTTCCCACCGAGAAAATCTCCTCCACACGTGCACCGCCCGCTCCGGCGGTGCCCCGGCCCAATGTTCGGGGTCCACGGTACCGTTCGACGTGGCTCGCACTCCGCGGGTACGCACAGCGCGATCCGGCGCGGCATCTGCCCGGGGCACTATTACACTCAGTCGACCAGGGCATCCGCCCTGCGCAGGACGCACACCCGGAAGGTGCCCGATGATCATCGCGACATGTGTCACGGGGCGTACGGCCGGGTGAACCCGCGCACCGGCCGGATCGTCCGGAGTCTTCTCGCCGGGATCCTGATCGCCTGCGGAGTCGGGATCGGAGCCGCGAACCCCTGGTGGGCCGCCGTCGTGTTCGGCACGCCGCCGATCGTCGGCGGTGTGCTACTGGTACCCGCGGCCACCGGGCGTTCGGAACTGCCACGCTTCCGCCGCGCCTTCGATCGGGTGTCGGTACCGGTCCGTGTGGACGCGATGACCAGAAGCAGCCTGCGCACCGGCGCCGATCAGCCCACACTGGTGTCCGCGCTCGTCGCCCCACCCGGCGACACCCCGTACCAGGCCCGCTGGATCACGTCGATGCATGAGCGCGACGCCCGGGCACTGGTCGCCGACCCCGTCACCGCGATCCCTCCGCACGATCTGCCCCGGAGATCGGCCACGACCCCCGAGTTCGACGACTATCCCGGCCCGAGCGCCCTCCTGTACGCCTCGATCGCCGTGGTCACCGCACTCGTCGCGGTGTTCGCCGTGCCGGAAGACGTGTGGCGGGTCGACGGGCCGGACCTGTCGCTGCCCCGAACCGTGGGCGCCGGCAGTTCACCCGCCGGGGACGACGCGGACCGCACGCTCGGATATCCGGAGCGGCGCCGGCGCCTGGCCGACCGGATCGGCACCGTCGGCCCCTCGGCAGGGGCCAATCTGCTGGGCGTGTGGTTCGACCGGGGAGGATCCGACCGCGCCGAGATCTACGATCCGGCGACCGGTCAGGCGGTGACCGTCCACTACATCAACGGTGTCGGCTGGGCCGACCCACGCCGCGAGGCGACCGACAAACGCGGTCGGGACACCTTCGACCTGTCCGAGCTCATGTCGGCCGATATCGGCACGATGGCCGCGGCGATGGAGACCGAGGCCGTCAAGGTCGATCCCGCGGCGACGATCGCGGATCTGGACATGCGCAGACCCGACAGGGACGGCGATCCACGCTGGCAGGCGCGGTTCACCGGCAGCAACCTGAACACGATCGAGGCCACCGCCGACGGAATCGTCGCGCAGATCTTCGATCCGGGCGATCTCGCCGTGTCGTTCGACCTGATCCACCGGGCGCTGCGCAGCGCGAAGGTTCCGTTCGGGAGCACAGCGCTCACCAGGTTCGAGATCCGCGGCACCGCCAAGGGCACCCCGATCCTGTTCGCCGGAAGCATCCAGAACAGTGGCGGGGTGTATGTCGAGTACCGGTTGCCACGACGCAGCGGATCGATAGTGCTGGCCCCGGGCGAGTTGCCGCGGATCACCTCTCGTGCCACCACCTCGACCGCACCGGGAGACTTCTCCGTCGACGACGTGTCCCGCGCGCGTTTCGAGGCGGTCCGCGACGACGCGATGAGACGTGGCCGTGTCGACGCGTTCGACCGCAACGCCGTCAACTTGTTGATGTGGTCCACATTCCAGCGCGACGGGTCCGTCCGGATCCTGGTCCAGCTCACCAGGGACGACGCGTCGGCCGGAACGTACAGCCCCGACGGCCGCTTCCTCCGGGCCGGCGTGCGCTGACCCGTCCCGGCCGCCGCGCGTGGGTACGGGCAGCCGGTGCGGGCATCAGCCGCCGGGTGTGCCCCCCTCGAGCGCACGGCGGGTGACCGAGTTGAGTTCGTCGATCACCGTCCGGGGCGGATGGATCTGGGCCTGCTCGGTCAGCGTCGTCACGATGTCGCGCACCCGCCCGTAGTAGGTGGCCTGTTCGGCCGCGACCGGGCTGGCCTCGGCGTGCCGGTAGAGCTTGAGCGCGGTCCCCAGGTCCTTGCGGGTGGGCGCGTCTAGGTAGCCGGTCCCCGCGGCCCGGCCGGCGCTCTCGCACGCCACCCACGCGCGGCGCAGCCCGCGCACCGCCGTCTGGTAGGCCTCGGCGCGGGCACGATCGGCCGGATACTCGTCGCTGCGCAGCGCGTTCGCGTCATCGAGCGCGTCGTGAAAGGTCTGCACCTCGTCGCGGGTGACGTCGGTGACCGCCGGAAACCGCAGGAGCGATTCGGTGTCGAGTTCGTAGCGGCCGTAGGCGATGAGCACCGCGTCGTGCCGGCGGACCGAATCCTCCCACAGCCGGATCGCGGCGGCATCGCTTCCGGCGTCGCCGATCCGCGGCCCGTCCGAGTCCGGTGACGGTGCACCGTCGGCGGGCGTCGGGTCGGACGGCTCCGCACGCCAGGGGTCGGCCGGTGCCGCCGAGCCACCCCGCGGCACCACCGCACCGAGCCGCGAAACGATCTCCGCGGCCACCGGATCGGCCGGATCGAGGGCGACGTCCCACACCTCTTCGACCGGTTGCGCCGGGCGGACCCAGCCCGCCGGTATGCCGTCGGCCGACTCTTCGGGTGCCCGTACGAATATCAGCCGCAGCACCGGATGGCCGGCCACCCTCAGATCGCGTGCACGGTCGGTGGACATCGTCGAGGTCGTGGTGGCAATCGGCCGGAAGTCGACGGCGGCGAGCTCGGACAGCGGCCTGCTGACGAGGTGGTGGTGCTCGTTGCCGAAATAGACGGTGTCGCTGTCGACGGTGACGAGTACCGCGTGCCTGCGGCGGTAGCGCCCAGCCGCCCCGGCGAGCAGGCCGACGCCGATCAGCCCGCCGACGACGGCCGTCGAGACAACCGGTTCGGTGCCCAGGATATTGAGCGTCACCAGGGTGGCGACCGCGAGTCCGGTGAGGACCAGCTGCGCGAACAGCAGGGCGCGATGTGTCCTGTCGAGGTACTCGGTCCTCGCGGTCACCGCGATCGGCGGGGTGCGTGTCCTGGTCATCATGCGGTCCTGTGCGGAAGTGTCGTACCGGATCGGAACGTCGCCGTCCCGAGTGGCACCGAGGCGTGGGTGCGCTGGTCTACCTTAGTCCCTATGGTGCATTTGACCCGATCGCTCGGCACACTCCTGGCCACCGGTTTTGTCGTGCTCGGCGCGGCTGCGTGCGGCAATTCATCGACGGTCACCAGTTCGGACTCGAGCACCACGCAGGTCGTCGTGCACACTGCCACGTCGAACTCGTTGGTGGGCAAGCGGTTTACCTCAACGTCGGTCGACGGTGCCGCGATCCCCGGCGACGGCCCGCTGGTGATCACCTTTCCCGAGGAAGGCCGGGTGAGCCTGACAGCCGGGTGCAATCAGCACATCGGAACGGTGACGGTCGACCCGACGAGGCTGACGTTCGGGACGCTGGCCTCCACGCAAATGGCCTGTCCGCCACCGCGCGACGGCGCGGACGCCTGGCTCGCCGACTTCACCGACAAGCCCCTCACGTGGTCGTTGGACGGCCCCGAGCTGACCTTGAAGGACGGACCCCGGACCGTGGTCCTGATTGAGGGCACGGACGCCGCGGGTTTGCCCTAAGCTCGATGGATGGGCTCGAAATCGCGTAAGAAGTCGAAGGAATCCAAGATCTCCAACAAGGTGTATGAGGCCGAACTGTTTCGCCTGCAAACGGAATTGGTCTCATTGCAGGAGTGGGTCAAGTCCACCGGTGCCCGGATCGTGGTCATCTTCGAGGGCCGCGACGCAGCAGGCAAGGGCGGCACCATCAAACGGATCACCGAATACCTGAGTCCGCGTATCTGCCGGGTCGCCGCGCTGCCCGCCCCCACCGACCGCGAGAAGGGCCAGTGGTACTACCAGCGCTATGTGGCGCACCTGCCCGCACCGGGTGAGATCGTGCTCCTCGACCGGTCCTGGTACAACCGGGCCGGCGTGGAGAAGGTCATGGGGTTCTGCACACCCGAGGAGCACACCCGATTCCTGCGCCAGACACCGATTTTCGAGCAGATGCTGCTCGACGACGGCATCATCCTGCGCAAGTATTGGTTCTCGGTGTCCGACGACGAGCAACTGCGCCGATTCCGGGCGCGGATGAACGACCCCGTGCGCCAATGGAAGCTCAGCCCGATGGATCTGGAATCGGTGTACCGCTGGGAGGAGTACTCGCGCGCCAAGGACGAGATGATGGTCCACACCGACACCGCGATGAGCCCCTGGTACGTCGTCGAGTCCGACATCAAGAAGCACGCACGGCTCAACATGATCTCGCATCTGCTTTCCACCATCGACTACACCGACGTTCCCCGGCCGAAGGTCACCTTGCCCAAGCACCCGATCGAGACCGGTAACTATCATCGCCCGCCGCGGTCGCTGTCGAAGTACGTTCCCGATCATGTGGCGGTGCTGGTCGGCGGTGATCACTGATCGGCGGTGATCACTGAGCCGCCGGTGATCGTGCCCCGGTCATCGACCGGGGAGTGATGGCTCGGGGCGGGACTCGGCTGAGACTAGGATCGGCTGTCATGCCTGCCCACACCGATAGCTTCCCCGTCGACATCGGCCGCTACCTGCGGCGTATCGGACTGCTCACCGGCGCCGGGCCCACCGATCCTGCCCTGCCGCCGCCCACGTTCGAGACGTTGTCGGCCATCGTGGCCGCCCATGTGCGTTCCATCGCGTTCGAGGGCCTGGACCCGTACGTCGGGATACCCGTGGCCGACCTCGATCCACCGGCGTTGGCACGCAAGATGATCGACCGTCGGCGCGGTGGTTTCTGTTTCGAGCAGAACGGGCTGCTCGACGCGGTCCTGACCTCGCTCGGCTTTGACGTGGTGCCGCTGGCCGGGCGGGTGGTGTGGATGCGTGAGCCGGGACCGATGCCCGCCGAAACCCACAAGCTCCTCGCCGTCGCGGTTCCGGGCGACGAGGAACGCTATCTCGTCGACGTGGGTTTCGGTGGCTGCACGCCACCCAACCCGCTGCGGTTCGTGCTCGACGAACCGCAGGCCACCGAACTGGAAGACTTCCGCATCGTCGCCATCGACCCCGCCGACAACCATCCGGTCGACCCGGAGGTGCCGGGCCAGCTGAGCATGCAGGTACGGATCGGCGGGCAGTGGCGGCCGCTGTACCTGTTCACACCCGTTCCGCGACCACCGGTCGACGCCCTGGTCGGAGCCTGGTACGCCTCGACCCATCCGGGTTCGCGCTTCGTGGCCGGCGCGACCGTTGCCATCGTGACGGCGACGAGCAGGCTGAACCTGGCAGGTGACCAGCTGACCGAACATCACCGCGACGGCCACAGCGTCAAGACCACCCTCGGCTCGGCCGGCGAGATCCTGGAGGTGCTCGACAGCCGCTTCGGCATCGACGTCGGCGACTGTCCCGGCCTGGCCGAGCGGCTCACCGCATCCCTGGCCGCGCAGCGGTGACCAGGTCTGGGCACATAATTCGGGTGCCGAGCGGTCTGCCGACACGGTAGGGTTCAGCACGCTATGTGGATCGGCTGGATCGAATTCGACTATCTCCTCGGCGACGTGCACTCACTGAAGCAGAAGCGTTCGGTGACCAAACCGCTCCTCGCCGAGATCCGACGCAGGTTCGCGGTAACCGCCGCCGAGGTGGACCATCTCGACCTGCACCGCCGCGCCGCGATCGGGGTGGCCGCGGTGAGCCCCGACGCGGGTCATCTGGTGGAACTGCTCGACAGCGTCGAGCGGTTCGGGGCCGATCGCCCCGACATTGCGTTGGTGGCCACCCGGCGACGGCTACTCAACTCATCTGACATCGACTGACGCCGAGGCGGTCCCGGCGGCGGGCATCGATCGCTCTCCCCCGTCGCCGGTACCGCCGGGCTCAGCGGCCGAACCCGGCATCGCGGAGCGCCTGCGCCATCGAACCGCCGGGTTCGCTCCGGCGATTACCTCCCGAACGGTCACCACGCCTGTCCGCGCCGTTCTTGGCACCGCCGCGTCTGTCACCGCCGCGGCCTCCTTGACCACCCTGTCCACGCTGTCCACCCTGGCCACGCTGGCCGCCCTGATCGCTGTCCGCACCGCGACCACCCGAACCCGATCCGCGACGGCCGCGTTGCTCCTGGTTCGGCGAACCCCCGCGGTTGCGGGGCTTGGCCCCACCCTTACCGCCGGACTCCACCTCGTCGTCCAGGCGCAACGACAAACCGATCCGCTGTCGGTCGATGTCGACGTCGATCACCTTGACGCGCACCACTTCTCCGGACCTGACCACCTCGTGCGGGTCGGACACGAACTTGTCGGCCATCGCCGAGACGTGCACCAGCCCGTCCTGGTGGACGCCGATATCGATGAACGCGCCGAACGCGGCGACATTGGTGACCACGCCTTCGAGCACCATGCCCGGCTTGAGGTCGGCCACCTTCTCCACACCGGCGGCGAACGTGGCGGTGGTGAACGCCGGTCGCGGGTCACGGCCCGGCTTCTCCAACTCACCGAAGATGTCGGTCACCGTCGGCACGCCGAAGGTGTCGTCGGCGAACTCGGCCGGGGTGAGACCGCGCAGTGCCCGCTCGTTGCCGATCAGTTCGGCCAGGGTGATACCCGAACGGTCGAGAATCTTGCGGACCACCGGGTAGGACTCCGGATGTACGCCCGAGGCATCGAGGGGATCTTGTCCGTCACGGATCCGCAGGAACCCGGCGCACTGCTCGAACGCCTTGGGTCCCAGACGGGAGACGTCGAGCAGCGCCGACCGGCTCCGGAACGGGCCGTTGCTGTCACGATGGGACACGATCGACTCGGCGAGGGTCCGGGTGACCCCGGAGACCCGCGACAGCAGCGGCACCGACGCGGTGTTCAGGTCGACGCCGACAGCGTTGACCGCGTCCTCGACGACGGCGTCGAGGCTGCGCGCGAGCGTTCCGGGGGTGATGTCGTGCTGGTACTGACCGACGCCGATCGACTTGGGGTCGATCTTGACCAGCTCGGCCAGCGGATCCTGCAACCGGCGCGCGATCGAGACGGCGCCGCGGATCGACACGTCGAGGTCGGGCAACTCCCGTGAGGCGTACTCGGACGCCGAGTACACCGAGGCCCCAGCCTCACTCACCATCACCTTGGCCGGGGCCCGGTGGCCGGCGGCGGCGATTTCCTTGACGAGTTCGGTTGCCAGGGCGTCGGTCTCGCGGGAGGCGGTGCCGTTGCCGATGGCGATCAGTTCTACCCCGTGCCGGGCGACGAGCGCGGCGAGGGCGGCCTTGGACTGATCCCACTGATTGCGCGGTTGATGCGGGAAGACGGCCCCGGTGTCGACGACCTTGCCGGTGCCGTCGACGACGGCCACCTTGACGCCGGTACGGAATCCGGGATCGAGTCCGAGGGTGGCCTTGGCGCCGGCCGGTGCGGCCAGCAGCAGATCCTTGAGGTTGCGGGCGAAAACGGTGACGGCCTCATCCTCGGCGCGCTGGCGCAACTGCGTACGGGCGTCGATGGACGCGGTGACCATGAGCTTGGTGCGCCACGCCCAGCGCACGGCCTGAGTCAGCCACGGCGTGGCCGGGGCGCCCGCCGCGAGGTCGACACCGAGCGCGTCGGCGATCATCACCTGGTACTCGGCATCCTCACCGCCGTCGAGTGTCACCGACAGGATGTCTTCCTTCTCCCCGCGCAGGACCGCCAGCACCCGGTGCGACGGTGCCTCGGTGAGCGGTTCGGAGAATTCGAAGTAGTCCCGGAACTTCTGCGCGGCGGCGCTCGCGGCGACCTCCTCCGATCGCGGCTCGGTGCGCAGCGCACCCTGCCCCCAGAACCTGGTGCGCACCGCGCCGACCAGTTCGGCGTCCTCTGCGGCACGTTCGATGACGATGTGCCGGGCGCCTTCGAGCGCGGCGGCCGGGTCGGCGACCGCCTCGCCGACGTATGCCGCCGCCGCGACGGCGGGGTCGATGCCCGGGTCGGCGAGCAGCGCGTCGGCGAGCGGTTCAAGCCCCGCCTCACGGGCGATCTGCGCCTTGGTGCGCCGCTTCGGCTTGTACGGAAGGTAGATGTCTTCGAGCCGGGCCTTGGTGTCGGCGGTGTTGAGTGCGGCCGTCAGCTCCGGGGTCAACTTGCCCTGTTCGTCGATGGACGAGATGATCGCCGCCCGCCGGGTGTCGAGTTCACGCAGGTAGGTGAGGCGCTCGTCGAGGGCGCGCAGCTGCGCGTCGTCGAGGCCGCCGGTGACCTCTTTGCGATAGCGGGCGATGAACGGGACCGTCGAACCCTCGTCGAGCATCGTGACGGTCGCGATGACCTGGTGCTCACCGACCTGCAGTTCCTCGGCGATGCGCGCGGTGACGGCTTTGACACCGGGGACGGCGCGGGCGGACGGGGTGGATGGGCTGTTGCCTTGGGCGCTCGAACTCACCCGCGCCACACTACAGGCGCACTGCGACAGCCACTTCGCCCCGACCCCGGGCGCGGTTCGCGGCCCCCCAGATCCGGGTCTCCCTTCCCAGATCACTCGGTGGCTAAGCCCTCGATGTCATGAAGGGGCGAAGCCCTGCAGGGCCGCCCGGAACTCCGGCGAATGATAGAACGGCGCGAACTGGCGTCGCAGGATCCGGTCGAGGATGCCCCGCTCATTGAGGTGAGCGATGATCGGGGGCCCGAATCGCATCGCCTCCTCGACCAGGTCGTCGCGTTCGATACCCAGGTCGGCGATCAGATCCACCAGACCGGTGTCGCCGTACTTGTCGAAGAAGTGGTCGACGCCTTCGCCGAGCAGCGTCCGGAAGTAGTCGGTGTCACGGAAGGCCTTCCAGAACTCGAACACCACGACCACGAGATCCTCGACGTCGTCGGCGGTCACGAGTTCACGGAATCGGCCGACCGCCTCGCCGGAGCGGTTGCGCCACAGCTCATGAGCGGATTCCACCAGCGCGGTGTCGGTTTCCTCCCCCGCCGAGCGAAGGACGAACGACGCGCCACTGCGGGTGATCTTCTCCACCCCGGTCTCGATCGCAGGCAGCACCGGCACGGCCAGTCCGGCCAGGGTGCCGCCGACCCTGGCCCGGATACCGGCCTCGCCCGAGGAACGTGCTCGGGTGACCACGCGATCCATGGCGTGCGTGATGACGTCGACGCACACGTCGATGGTCACGGGGCTGTCGATCACCTCGCGCACCACCCGCCGGACCACGTCGAGGTCGGCGACTGCGGCGGCGAGTTCGTCGAAGGTCTTGGCGTCCACGACATCGTCCAGCCGCACGTGGTCGTTGACCGAATGGCGATACAGCCGCCCGGCGATCTCCCCGACCAGTTCGGGGATGGACCCTTCCAGCGGCATCTGGATGGCGAACTTGACCGCGGTGTCCTTGATCATCTGTGGGGTGACCACCTCACCCAGCGTGAGCCCGGCCGCCTCCTTCAGCACCAGGTCGACCTCGTCGCTCACAAGTGTGTGAAAGAGTCCGGGGTCCAGCAGCTGCCGCTTGCTGAACGCGACCTGGGCGTCGATGAGTCGCTCGGCGAGATCGTCAGTCATACGACCAGCGTGGCATACCCGCGGCGACCGTCCCAAGACATCGCGGCCGGGTCATACCCGTAGGACGGTCGGACCGAGCGCTTCGTAGGTTGTGGCCTCGGCGAAGCCGAGCTCGGTACCGGTGACGATCACCTCGAAATCGCTCACGTCGGCGAATCGGCAGAAGTTGCTCAGGCCGAACTTCGAATGCGCCGCCACCAGAACGGATCTGCGTGACACGGTGACCGCGGTGCTCTTCACCGCCGCCACCGCCGGATCGGAGGTGGTCAGCCCGTGCTCGCGGGAGACGGCGTTGGTGCCGAGGAAGGCGACGTCGATCACCAGCCCGCGTAGCGCGTCGACCGCCCACTGATCGACCGTGGCCAGTGTGCGTCCGCGCATCCGTCCGCCGAGCAGCAGCACCGTGACGGTGGTGCTGTGCGCGAGCGCCTCGGCCGCCAGCAGCGAGGAGGTGACCACCGTCAACCGCTGATCGGCGAGTTGGTGGGCGATCAGGCGGGGTGTGAAACCTTCGTCCAGATACACCGTTTCGGCGCCGTGAAGCAGGCCAGCGGCCGCCTGCGCGATGCGTTCCTTCTGCGCCAGATCGACCTGACTGCGGTATTCCAGCCCCGATTCGAAGGCCGCGGTCTCGGCGGGCACCGCGCCGCCGTGCACCCGCTTGAGCAGCCGCCGCGACGCCAGTGCCTTGAGGTCACGGCGAATGGTCTCGCTCGCCACCTGCAGTTCCTCGGCGAGCGAGACCACCTCGACCCGGCCCCGCGCGCGGGCCAGTTCGATGATCCGGTTCTGTCGTGTCTCGGAATCCACCGACGTCACGGTACTCGCCGATGCCGCGTCGCAGCGGGCCGCACGGTCACAGGACCGACCCCTTGATCACCCCACGTTCACCCGATCAGTCGTCACCGTCGGCCAGGACCGCCCGGATCTCCTCCGGGCTCCGCGCCGCGCGCAGGCGGGCCACGTCTTCCTTGTTCAGGAATACCTGCGCGATCTTGTTGAGCAACGCCAGATGATCCTTGCCCGCGCCGGCGATACCGACGACGAACTCGGCTTCCTTGCCGTTCCAGTCGATGGGCTCGTCGTAGCGCACGAACGACATCGCCGTCCGGTTGATCGCGCCCTTGGCCTCGTTGGTGCCGTGCGGGATCGCCAGTCCGTTGCCCATGAACGTCGAAACCGAACGTTCGCGGTCGTGCATCGCCGCCACGTAGGATTCCTCCACCGCACCGGCAGCCACCAGCAACCGGCCCGCCTCCTCGATGGCCTCGTCGGCAGTCCTCGACGTCCCCCGCAGCACGATCGAATTCAGTGCCAGGATGTCGTTGCGCGTCGCGGTCGCATCGCCCGCCGCCGCGGCGTGTCTGCCGGCCGCGTGCACCGGCTCCGGTTCGCCGGACACGGGTGCGGCGCCCGGTGCCGGAACCGCTATGGATGCCGGCGCGGCCGAGTTGGTTTCGGTGAGCGTTTCCACGATCTCGTCGTACCGCGGGCTGCCCATGAAATTGTCCACCGACACGTGGATCGCCGACGGTGTGCGTTGCTCAGCACGTTCGGTCAGGTCACGGTGGGTGACCACCAGATCGAAGGTGTCGGTGAGATTGGCGATCGCCTTGTTGACCACCGTGACGTCGGTGAACCCGGCCTGCTGAACCTTCTTGCGCAGCACCGAGGCACCCATCGCCGATGACCCCATACCCGCGTCGCAGGCGAACACGATGTTCTTGATCGGGCCGCGCGCACCGGCAGCACCACCGGTGAGCGCCGAGGCCACCGACGACTTCTTGCCTTTCATCGATTCCATCGAGGCCGTGGCCGCCGACAGGTCACCGTCGTCGGTGGCACTGTCGGTCTTGAGCAGGAACGCGGCGACCGCGAACGAGACTGCGGTGGCGATCACGACCGACAGTGTCACCCCGAGGTAGCTGTCACCCGCGGTCTGCGCATATACCGAGATGATCGACCCGGGGGCGGCCGGAGCACGCAGACCCGAGTTGAAGATGACGTTGGTGAACACCCCGGCCATACCGCCGAGCAGTGTCGCGGCGATCAGCTTGGGCTTCATCAGCACGTAGGGGAAGTAGATCTCGTGAATGCCGCCGAAGAAGTGAATGATGGCCGCACCGGGGGCCGACGACTTGGCCATGCCTTTGCCGAACACGGTGAACGCCAGCAGAAGTCCGAGACCGGGTCCGGGATTCGCCTCGAGCAGGAACAGGATGGACTTGCCATCCTCGAGTGCCTGGTTGGTGCCGAGCGGAGTCAGTACCCCGTGGTTGATCGCGTTGTTGAGGAACAGCACCTTGGCCGGCTCGATGAGGATCGAGGTCAACGGCAGCAGGTCGTGGTCGACGAGGAAGTCGACGGCATCGCCCGCCCAGTCGGTGAGGTTCTCCACGATCGGCCCGATTCCGAAGAAGCCGACGACCGCCAGGATCAGGCCGTCGATGCCGGCGGCGAAGTTGTCGACCAGCATCTCGAAGCCCGGTCGGATCTTGCCCTCCCACAATCCGTCCAGGCGTTTGATGGTCCAGCCGCCGAGCGGGCCCATGATCATCGCACCGAGGAACATCGGGACGTCGGCGCCGGCGACCACACCCATGGTGGCGATGGCCCCGACCACGCCGCCGCGCACGTCGTAGACCATTTTGCCGCCGGTGTAGCCGATCAGCAGCGGCAGCAGGTAGGTGATCATCGGGCTGACGATGCCGCCGTCGGAGTACTCACCCCACCCGCCGATGTGGGCGACCCAGCTGTCGGGTTGGTCGAGTGAGCCGAAGATGCCGGTCAGCCAGCCGGTTTCGATGAACAGCGCGGTGAGCAGGCCCCAGGCGATGAAGGCACCGATGTTGGGCATGACCATGTTCGACAGCGCGGTTCCGAGCTTCTGCACACGTACGCGCAGTCCGGGCCGCGGCGCGGATCCCGGGCTCGGGGACCCAGAGGCCGTGGTGGTTGCTGACACTTTCTACTCCTCTGTTCTCATCAACGTATGTTCTCATCAACGTGATGCCAGTCACATACGACCAAGTATGCCCATATAGCCCGCCAGATACAAGCAGTCGGGCATGTTTGGGCGTGAAGATCGGTGGCTTTATGCCCGTCTTGGGTTTACAGTGGTCAAGAACACATACACGCTTCCGCATGCCAGCCATCGGCAACACGAGAGGACCGACCCAGATGAAGGCACTGCGCTTCTACGCACCCGAAGACGTCCGGCTAGAGGACGTTCCCGAGCCCGTCTGCGCACCCGATGAGGTCAAGATCAAGGTGCGCAACTGCTCCACCTGCGGCACCGACGTGAAAATCTTCTACAACGGCCACCAGAACCTCACCCCGCCGCGTATCACCGGGCACGAGGTCGCCGGCGAGATCGTCGAGATCGGCGTCGAGGTCAACGCCGCCTACGGCAGCGACTGGCAGGTCGGCGACCGGGTGCAGGTCATCGCCGCGGTACCGTGCGGCGACTGCCACGAATGCCGCAAAGGGTGGATGGCGGTGTGCCAGAACCAGACCTCGGTGGGATACCAGTACGACGGCGGATTCGCCGAGTACATGATCGTTCCGCGCCAGGTCCTCAAGGTCGACGGACTCAACCGCATCCCCGACAACGTCGGCTTCGACGAGGCCTCGGCCGCCGAACCGTTCGCGTGCGCCATCAACGCCCAGGAACTGCTCGGTATCGAGGAGGGCGACACCGTGGTGGTGTTCGGCGCGGGCCCCATCGGCTGCATGCACATCCGCATCGCGCGCGGGGTCCACAAGGCCGGACCGGTCTATCTCGTCGACGTCAACGCCGAACGCCTGCAGATGTCCGCCGACGCCGTGCAGCCCGACGAAGTCATCAACGGCTCCCAGGTCGATGTCGTCGAACGGGTCATGGAACTGACCGGCGGCCGCGGGGCCGACGTGGTGATCACCGCGACCGCGGCGAATGTGGCTCAGGAGCAGGCTATCTCGATGGCCGCCAGGAACGGGCGCATCTCGTTCTTCGGCGGCCTGCCCAAGACCGACCCCACCATCACCTGCGACTCCAACCTGGTGCACTACCGTCAGCTCCACATTCACGGCGCCAACGGTTCGGCGCCCGAGCACAACAAGCGCGCGCTGGAGTACATCTCCACCGGGCAGGTGCCGGTCAAGGATCTGATCACCCGGCACATCCCCCTCGACGACGTACTCGACGCCTTCCAGATCGTCAAGAAGGGTGAGGCCATCAAGGTGACCGTGGAGCCCCGCCACGAGTCCTGACCGTCCGAGCCGCACGATAGCGGTATCGTTTCCTCGTGTGACAATCAGTAGCGCTGACCGCATCGTCGCCGACCTGCGGACCTGGATGGGCACGGTCGCGCCGGGTACCCAGCTGCCGTCGAGCCGGGAACTGGCGGCCCGGCATTCGGCGAGCCCGGTGACCGTACAGAAGGCGCTGCACACCTTGGCCGGGATGGGCCTGGTGGAGGCCAGACCCGGGTCCGGAACCTTCGTCAGGCAACGACCATCGCGACCCGGCCCGCCGGACTTCGGCTGGCAGACCAACACATTGGGTGCACCCGCCGAGCGGATACCGACACTGTCAACGCCCCTGCGTGACATTCCCACCGACGCGGTCGGCCTGCATTCGGGGTATCCGGCACGCGAGTTGCTGCCCGAACGCGCTGTCCGGGCAGCGCTGGTGCGGGCCTCCCGCGGCGAGGCGGCGCTGCGCCGGGCACCGGCCGCCGGCCTGCCCGATCTGCAGACCTGGTTCGCCGCCGAATTGTCCGAGACCACCCCGCACGACGTCACCGCCGCGGCCGCACGCGATGTCATCGTCGTCCCCGGCAGCCAGAGCGGGGTATGCGCGGTGCTGCGTTCCCTGGTCGGCCCGGGCCGCCCGGTGGTCATGGAATCACCGACGTACTGGGGTGCGATGGCGGCCGCCGCCCAGGCCGGATCGACAATCGTCCCGATCCCCTCGCGACCCGAGGGCCCCGATCCCGACGACCTGTCCAGGGCCCTGGACAGCTCGGGTGCCACCGTCTTCTACGCCCAGCCGAACTTCGCCAACCCGACCGGCGCGCTGTGGTCGGCCGATGCCCGCGACCGCGTTCTTGCGGTTCTGCGGAAGCGGGGCGCGTTCATGATCGAGGACGACTGGGCCCACGATTTCGGTATCGACGTTCCGGCGATTCCGCTGGCGTCCGCCGACGACACCGGCACCATCATCTACGTGCGCTCACTCACCAAGAGCGTCTCGCCCGCGCTACGGGTGGCCGCGATCATCGCGCGCGGCCCGGTCCGCGAACGCATCGCCGGTTACCACGGCGCCGACGCGATGTATGTCAGCCCGATCCTGCAGGCGGCGACGCTGGACGTGGTCCTGTCCCCCGCATGGCGCACCCACCGCAGGCATCTCACCGAGGCCTTGCGCATACGGCGGGACCTGCTGATGGACTGCCTGCACGATCATGTCCCCGAACTGACCGTCGACCGCCCGCCGCGGGGCGGGCTCAACATCTGGGCACGCCTGCCTTACCAGGTCGACGCGGGTGCGCTGGTGCGCGAGTGCGAGCGGCACGCGGTGGTCATCGCCGCCGGGGACGAGTGGTTTCCGTCGGAGCCGTCCGGGCCGTTCGTCCGGCTGAACTTCGCCGCGCCCGATCCCGCCCGGCTACCGGATGCGACGCGGGTCATCGGTACGGCACTGCGGGGGCTGCTCAACCAGTCCCCTCAGTGATATCGTCAGAGGTGAAGTATTCGAGTAGCACTACTGTTCAACTGACCGCACCGCTATCGTCGGGTGGATTACCCCGCCGCACCGGTGGACCCTTGTGGGGATTCGTCGGGGTCGCGGCCTTCTCCCTGACCGTCCCGCTCACCCGGATCGCCGTCCGGCACGACGCGATGTCACCGCTGTTCGTCGGTGCCGGGCGCGCGGTGCTCGCCGCGACGCTGGCAGCCCTTCTTCTCGCGGTCACCAGGACCCCCATTCCCTCACCCGGGCAATGGCGACGCATCGCCGTCGTCGCCGCCGGTGTGGTGCTCGGCTTTCCGCTGATGACGACCTTCGCACTGTCGACGGCGTCGGCGGGTCACGGCGCCGTGGTGATCGCACTGCTGCCCGCCGTGACAGCACTGGTCGCCGTGGCGCGCACACGCGAGCACCCGCCCCGCCGGTTCTGGGTCTGTGCCGCACTGGGCGCGGGCGCGACCGTCGCCTTCGCCGTCGCCCACGCGGGTGCCGGTTCACCGGGCACCTCGGATCTGCTGCTGCTGGGCGCGGTGATCGCCGCGGCCGTCGGCTACGCCGAGGGCGGACTGCTGGCCACCCGGATCGGCGCCTGGCAGACGATCTCGTGGGCGCTCGTGCTCGCCTCGCCGGTGATGGTGTCGCTGACCGCCTGGTCAGCGCTCGATCACCCGCCGTCGGCCGCACCCACCGAGTGGGCGGCATTCGGCTACCTGGGTGCGGTCAGCATGTTCCTGGGCTTCTTCGCCTGGTACCGGGGCCTGGCGATCGGCCCGATGACGCGGGTCAGTCAGATTCAGCTCGTCCAGCCCGTGCTGAGCATCGCCTGGGCCGCAGTCCTGTTGGGCGAGCACCTCACCTGGGGCACCACCGTCGGCGCGATCGCGATCATCGGCTTCGCACTCGCGGCAGTGCGTGCCCGGACGAGCCCGCCCGCCGCCGTCGGCGCCCGGACCGGCAGTTCCCAACAACAATCCGGGTGCGAACACCGATCCGAATGCGAACACGGATCCGGGTGTGACCACCGATCGTTGCCGATCGGCGACGCACCCGTGGGCACGGCGACGCCGGGTTCTGCGACACTGGAGTGATGGCCACCGGCGGCGCTACCCCATCCCCAGCGGAACTGTCCCTGTCCAGCCTCGGCGCGGCGAGCACGGTCACCGGGTCCAAGCATCTGCTTGAGGCGGGCGGGCACCGGATCCTGGTGGACTGCGGTCTGTTTCAGGGAGTGAAGAACCTCCGAGAACTCAACTGGGCGCCGCTGCCGGTCGAGCCGTCGAGTATTGACGCGGTGGTGATCACCCACGCGCACCTCGACCACACCGGATACCTGCCGCGTCTGGTCCGCGACGGCTTCGGCGGCCCGGTGTTCTGCACCGCGGCCACCGCGTCGGTGAGCGGGATCATCCTGCGCGACAGTGCCTACCTTCAGGAGAAGGACGCCGCGTTCCTCAACAAGCACAAGGCAACCAGACATGCGCCCGCGCTGCCGCTGTACGACAGCAAGGATTGCGAACGCACCGTGCAGCGCTTTCGCCCGCAGCCTTTCGGCAAGAGTGTCTCCCTGGCCAAATCGGTTGGCACGAAGGGTGATCCCACGATCACCTTCCGTCGCGCCGGACATATCCTCGGCGCGGCGACCGTCGAGCTTTCCTGGCACGGGCGGCGGATCGTGTTCAGCGGTGACCTCGGCCGCTACGACGATCCGCTCATGTTCGACCCAGAACCGGTTCGGGCCGCCGACTATCTGCTGATCGAGTCGACATACGGCGACCGTCTGCACGAGCCGTCCGACCCCCTCGACGTGCTGGCCGGGGTGATCGACCGTACCGTCGAGCGCGGCGGCACCGTCGTGGTACCGGCCTTCGCTGTCGGGCGGGCACAGACCCTGCTGTACTACCTGTGGCAATTGCGTTGCGCCGGAAGACTTGCCGATGTTCCCGTCTACCTCGACAGCCCAATGGCGATCAACGCCAGTGACCTGCTGCGCACTCATCACGCCGATCACCGGCTGCACCCCGACGTGTACGAGGACATGTGCGCCATCGCCGTCTACACCCGTGAGGTCGAGGAGTCGATGCGGATCAGTGCCGACCGCTCCCCCAAGATCATCCTGTCGGCGAGCGGGATGGCCACCGGTGGGCGGGTGCTGCATCATCTCAAGGCGTTCGCCCCCGACCGCCGCAACACCATCATGATCACCGGCTACCAGGCGCCGGGCACGCGCGGGCGGACGATCGCCTCCGGTGCCCGATACGTGAAGATCCACGGCGAATGGATACCCATCCATGCCGAGGTGGCCAATCTACGAATGCTGTCGGCACACGCCGACGCCGACGAACTCATCCGCTGGGCATCGGGCTTCCGGCAACCTCCCCGTCGCACGTTCGTGGTGCACGGGGAACCGCAGGCCGCCGACACCCTGCGAACCAGACTGGACCGCGAACTCGGCTGGACCGCGACCGTTCCCCGGCAGAATCAGCTGTTCGCGCTGTGACCGGCCGCCGCCCCGCGGCGGTCAGGCCAGCGTCACCTTGTCGAGTTCGTGCGCGATGTCGATGGTGCACGCCTGGCGGATCTGCGGCGACTTGACCTGCTCCGCCACATGCTTGGCGATGACGCGCTTGATCTCGTCGTCGACCTGGGCGACGAAACGAATCACCTCGGCGCGGGTACCGTGCGAGGCCACCCCCACCCGGACATCACGCGCGCGGGGCGGGACGACGTCGATATGGATGGCCAGCGGGTCGACCGCACGGACCGTGAGGTCGAGCGGAACCACCCCGGTCACGTCGTACCGAAGGCGATCGACCCGCAGATCCACCACCAGGTTCACCGACAGCGGCAACCGCACCTTGAATGTGATCAGTTCGTTGACGTAGCGGGTGATCACCGGCCGGCCGACAGCCACGTTGGCCTGAACTTTCACCACACCGCCGGGTCCGGTGGCCAGTGGCCCGATCTCCAGGTCTTCACCGGCCAGCGGTGTGAACGCCGCGCCGATACGGTTCTCGGTCACGGCGATCTCGAAAAAGCGTCGCCCGAACTGCTCATAGGACAACTGCGCTGGCGTCGTATCGTCGTTAGGCATCAGGACGTACGCTACCGGAGTGCGCCCGGCATTCCGCGAACAATCGGGCAAGGGCGGGCGCACCCGTATCGGTGCCGTCACGGTTCCGCCGTTCGGCCTCTACCAGCGTCAAATGCCGTGCAATACTGTTTCCTCCTGCTTCATTCACACAGCCGCACTTGGTACATCGGTGTGGGACACATCCCATAGGGAGAGAATTCACCACATGCCCACGACCGAGCAGCGGGACCACGCCGACGACCCGGACAGCACCGACCCGAACAGCCTGAAACCGGACAGCCCGAAGCCGGACAGCAATGAGCAGGACCGGACCGATACCGGTGAGGGCGCGGCCGCTCAGACCCCGCCACGCCGATGGATGGAACGGGCGGCCGGCTTCGAGTTCACCGGTGTGGTCGTCGCCATGATCTTCGCGTGGCTGTCGGCCACCCCGTCGCTGCTGCCGCGCGGCCCCCTGTTCCAGGGCATCGTCACCGGGGCGTCGGCGGCGCTCGGCTACAGTCTCGGCGTCTTCGGCGCCTGGGTGGTCCGGTACATGATCTCGCGCGAAACCCGCTGGCCGTCCCCCGGCGTTCGGGTGTGGGCAGGCTTCGGCATCGTCGCCGTCATCGGCACCATCGCGATGGGTATCTGGTTCTCCGACTGGCAAAGTGAGATCCGGGACATCATGGGGGTCGATCACCTCCGCGGCTGGAATTATCCGACGATCGCCGTCATCGCGATCATCGTCTTCGTTTTCCTGATGGCCCTCGGCCGTGGTTGGGCGGCGCTGATCCGATGGCTGGGCACGTTCAGTCGGCGCTTCCTGCCGCCGCGCGTGGCCCGCACCGTCGCCGCGGCGATCGTCGTCCTGATCACCGTATTCCTGGTGAACGGCGTGATCGTCGATTATTCGATGCGTGCGCTCAACGGTGCGTTCGCCGCCGCCAACAACGAGACGCAGGCCGACACCCAACCCACCACCTCACGGCTGCGTTCGGGTGGACCCGAATCGCTGATGAGTTGGGATTCGCTGGGCAGGCAGGGCCGCACCTTCATCGGCAGCGGACCCACCACCGAACAGTTGGCCGAGTTCAACAAGACTCCCGCGGTCGAACCGATCCGGGTGTTCGCGGGCCTGGACTCCGCCGACGACGTGTACGACCGTGCCGAACTCGCCGCCCGCGAACTCGAGCGCACCGGCGGCCTCAAACGCGCGGTGGTGGCCATCGGCTCCACCACCGGCAGCGGCTGGATCAACCGGGCCACCGTCGACTCCATCGAGTACATGTACAACGGCAACATCGCCACCGTCAGCATGCAGTACTCGTTCCTGCCGAGCTGGCTGTCATTCCTGGCCGACCAGGATCGGGCACGCAAGGCGGGCCTGGCCCTGTTCGAGGCCGTCGACGAACGGATCCGTGCACTGCCGCTGAATGAGCGGCCCCGGATCGTGGTGTTCGGCGAAAGCCTGGGCTCGTTCGCCGGCGAGGCGGCGTTCGGCACCATACCGTCGATCACCGCGCGCGCCGACGGCGCACTGTTCGTCGGTCCGACGTTCAGCAACACCGTGTGGAACGATGCCACCGCCAATCGCGATGACGGCAGCCCGCAGTGGCTGCCGATCTACCGTGACGGTTCCAAGGTCCGATTCATCGCCGACCCCGAGGACCTGGCCCGGCCCGACGCGCCGTGGTCCGACGCGCGCGTGGTCTACCTGCAGCACGCCTCCGACCCGATCACCTGGTGGTCACCGCGGCTCATTCTGAACAAGCCCGACTGGCTCAAGGAGAAGCGCGGCCGCGACGTGCTGGCGTCCACCCGCTGGATTCCGTTCGTTACTTTCCTGCAGGTGTCCGCCGACATGGCGATCTCCACCGATGTCCCTGACGGCCACGGCCACCACTTCCTTTCCGCGATCCCCTACGCGTGGGCGCAGATCCTGCAGCCGCCCGGCTGGACCCCGGAGAAGACCGCGGCACTGGTGCCGTTGCTGACCCGCAGCTGACAGCTGGTCCACATCGGCAAGTTCAGCTCGTGGATCCTGCTGGTGAGTCTGAGTTTCGTCCTGGTCACCGCACTCGTTCGGCGACCGCCGGAGCGGGCGACGCGGGCTGCTCCCGCGTAGTCGACCACTCCGGCGGCGTCCGGGCTACGCTTGCTTGCCCAGGAGCGGCGCCATCTTCGCCTCGATGGACCCCGACACGTAGCGCCCGTACTTCTGGGTGATGTGGTTCTTGCCCGCGTACACGATCTGATCGCCGATGATCGCGGGGCAGCTGTCGGCGCAGAACCAGGGAGTGACGTCGATGAAGGTCGCGTCCACGTCCTTCGCCGCACCCGACCAGCCAGTCTGATCCGGAACTGCCTGTGCCGGGTCCGAAGCGCACGTGGGAAGGTCGTTCGGGTTGCTCGCCACGCACTCGGCCGGCGGCGTCGCCGGATGCGGCGTATTCCCGAGCATGACCACCTTGCTGGTTTCGGGGAGCAGCTTGACGGTCTTCACCAGACCCTCCCGCCACACCTGCGGGGTCTCCTCCTTGCCCGGCCCGAGGTTTCCGCCGTACCAGCCGGTCAGCACAACGATCTCCGGTTGTTCGGTCTGCATCACCCCGGTGCGCCACTTCTGCCATTCGGTGCACTCGGTGAATGTGCGCCCACGCTGCCACTGGTAGTAGGTCAGCGAAGCGGGCCCGCAGTTGTTCTTGGTGAGCATGACGACTTTCCAGCCTGTGCGCTTACCGAGCAGATCGAACGCGCCGTACCACATCGCCGCCGCCGAATCGCCGACGACAAAAATCTTGCGTTCGCTCTCCAGGTCGCCGATGGTGCACGGACCGAGGTCATCGAGCTTGGTCTGATCGATCGTCGGCGTGCAATTCGGTAGCGCCCATGCCTTTTGGTCGTCACCACTGGCCGCTACCAGGTCCGCTTTGCGTACCTTATTCGGCAGCTCCTTGAGCGTCGTCGCGGCCTCGACCGAGGCGAGTACGTCGGCCTCGGTGACGGGCTCGTCGATCGCCCAGCTGGTCACCTCGCTCGAATCCCAGCCCTGAGGCTCGGACTTCTCCGCCTGACAGGCCGTCAACGACAATCCCAGTGCGGCGCACAGCGCTGTGGCCACCACAAATCTCCGGGTAAAAACAGTCACCGGTACCACTGAATCCTTCCAATCAAGTTCCACGGCCGAAAAAAGGCCGAGATCTCAGAACAGGTGCTGAACCAGGGGCACGTCGATGGCCCACCGGTAACGTTCAAATGCCGCTACCGCGAAAACGATCGCGATGCACGCGGGAATGATCGCCAGGCTCGCCCACGGCCGGGCCGCGAGAAACCGCGAACGCCTGATCGGATCCTCGAAGGCGTGATACATCGCGGCGGAACCGGCGAAAGTGGCGACGAGCAGAAGCACCTGCGTGAGCGCGGAGAAGTCCGCGCCGTAGCGGGCCGCCACAATGGCGCAGATCGGCCAGTGGACCAGATAGAGCGAGTACGAGATGTCGCCGATGTAACGCGGAACAGCCATCCCCAGGACGCCCGCCGGCCCCACCTGCGTGGGCACGATCCCGGCGACGATAACTGCCGCCGCTCCGAGCACGGGAATCGCCGCGATCGCCCCCGGGAATCCGTCCTCCGACATGGTGACCACCGAGACGGCGATGGCGATGATGCCCGCCCAGCCGACGGCGGCGGCGATGTGGACCGGGATCCTGGGCGCGAGATACGGCGCGACGACCGCGACGACGCACCCGATGGCGAGCTCCCAAAATCGGGTCAACGGCGAGTAGAAGGCCGCGGTGGCGTTGTCGGCGGTCAGCACGATGGAGTGGAGGTAGCTTGCGGCAGTGACGACGACCAACACCACCAGCAGCACCGGCCGCAGGGTGAGTTTGGTCCGGGCGACCAGCACCGTGGTCAGGGCGATCGCCACAGGCCAGACCAGATAGAACTGCTCCTCCACCGCGAGTGACCAATAGTGCTGCAGCGGAGACGGATCGGCACCGAGCATCGCGTACTCACTGCCGCTGGCGATGAAGTGCAGATTGGCCAGGAACAACGACGCCGCCGTCGCGTCGGGCAGCACGCGCGCGCCGCGCAGGAAGTTGGTCAGCTCGAAGACCGCGATGACCGTGAGCACGATGATCAGCGTTGCGGCGGGAACGATCCGGCGGGCGCGCTTGGCGTAGAAGTCCAGAAAGCGAACCCTGCCGTGCTGTTGGCCGTCCCGCAGCAGCATGCGGGTGATGACGTACCCGGAGATCACGAAGAACACGTCCACGCCGACGAAGCCGCCGCCGAAACCGGTGACGCCGATGTGATTGAGCACAACGACCAGCACCGCGACCGCGCGCAGACCTTGAATGTCGAGCCGTCGTGCTGTTGCCCTGCCGAGCACCGCACCATCGCTCGGCTTGTTGATCACAGCAGACATCGAGCCCAACCCCTCCTCGCCGGCACACATGGGGCAACATCGACAGTTTGCTGACGGTGTTCTGTGTATAAGCTGGCAACTCCCTGAACGCAGGCTAGACCAGTCCACGTACTTAGGTAAGGCGTACCTACAGTGTTGTTTGTCACTCTTGTCTGACCTCACGGGGACGTCGGACGAGCGTGATTTCGGCGCCGACCAGGGCCGATGATGGTTCGGCGGCTGCTCCGGTCACCAACCTGTCAGGCGGTCTTCGGAGTCCATCCCAACGCCGGCCCGAGCGCGCCGGCAAGATCTTCGACGATCTGCTCGTAGTCGTCCGGTTCGAAGCTGAAGGGCAGTGCGAAGGCCACCTCGGAGGCGCGCCGGAACCCCGCGTGCGCATACAACTGCTCGGCCAATTCTGCGGAGGTCCCCACATAGTCCGGGGAGAACAGGACGCCGCGCGGACCCTGTGGCGACAGTGTCCGTTCGCGTCGTGACTCGGCGTACGCCCGGTAGCGGCGCACCTGGTCAGGGATTGCCGAATCCGTCGGAATCACCACCAACCCTTGCGATACCCGCGCCGACGACGGGTCCGGCACCTGCCCGAGGTAGGCGTCGATGTGTTCGCCCTGGATGGTCGCGAAGTCGCGGGAGTGGGTGCCCTCGATGGTCACCACCGACGATGTCAGATAGTTCAGCCCGTTCCGGGCGGCCCACTCGGCGGAGTCCCGGCCGCCCCCGTACCAGACCCGGTCGACGAGCCCGGGCGCGTGCGGCTGGACCCGGCGCGAGAACACCTCGATCCCGACCGTCCCCTCGAAGTCACTGACCGGCTCACCACGCAGACAGTCCAACAGTCTGATCACCCGTCGTTTGGAGAAATCCTCCACGTCGTGGGAGTCGGGGTACAGCGCCGCCTTGAAATCGTCGTAACGCATCGGGGTTCCCACCGACACACCGGGATTGAGCCGGCCGCCGCTGAGCAGATCGACCGTCGCGAGATCTTCGGCCAGGCGCAACGGATTCTCGAGTCCGAGCGGAATCACCGCCGTCCCCAACTCGATGCGGCTGGTCCGCACCGCCGCCGCGGCCAGCATCACCACCGGCGAGGAGATCCCGAACTGCAGGTGCCGATCGCGCAACCAGACACTGTCGAATCCGAGCCGCTCGGCCCGCTCGATGATGTTCAGCGTCTCCAGATGTCCGGCACGCGGGTCATTCTCAGCGAATCGTCCGATGGTCAGAAATCCGAGCTTGTTCAGCGGTTCACCCTCGCGTGGCACACACCTGAGACTACCGACGAGCCGACACGCTTGTGCGCTGTTGCCGACCGGCAGGCCTGCGGGACTTTACACCTGGGACCTCATCACGACCGGCGATATGCACTGGGCGGAACGCCGGTCCATCGGGTGAACGATCTGCTGAACGCCGCCGAACTGGTGTATCCGAGGCGGGTCGCGGTCTCGGTGACAGTCAGATCGAGAACATCGAGCATATCGATCGCCAACGCGCAGCGTGTCTCCTCTTGCAGGGTGCGGAAGGTGATTCCCTCTTCGGCAAGTCGGCGGCGCATGGTGCGCCCGTCCATGTTCAGTCTGGCCGCGATCTCGCCGGCGGTGGTCGCGGCGCGGATCTCCTGCAGAAGAATCGCACGGACCCTGGTGGCGAGCTGCCCGCGGTTGAGCCGATTCTGTACGAGGTCCAGACAATGCTGTTCGCACAGGGCCGCGGTCGCCGGATCGGGCATCGCCATCGGTTCGGCAAGCAGGTCGAGCGGAAACGTGAGTTCGGTGGCCGGGCGGTCTGCGGTGAACCGGAAATGCCGCATCGGATTGTGCGCGAGATCGGCAAGCATCGCCGTCATTCCGTCGGTCATCTTCGCCGCACGGTCGCCGGGGAGCGCCAGTTCCAAGCGTGAGTCTCCGAGTCGGTCGAGCAGTTGCGGACTCATACACCGCAACACGATGACGCCAAAGACGATGACGATATCGCGTTCGAGCAGGAAGTCTCGCACGTCGGGAGGAAGGTGCTTGTGCCGGAACGTTATCCGCGCTGATGACTGGGTGAATCCGGCGGTGATATCGATGAATCGATTGCCGATCTGCAAAGTTCGTAGTGCGACGTGAAGTGCCTCACCGGCGGTCGGGCTGCTGAGCATCGCGAAACCCAGCAGGCCCCAGTTCGCCAGCGTGAACCGCTCCGCAGCAGGCACCGACGAGTCCACCGATGTGTCAGATGCGAAGCCGCGGACACCCGTGACGTGACCGCCCGTCACCGGGGACACCGGAAGCGTCGTGGCAGATGTCGACCTGACATGACTTTTGAACCTGAGCGCACACCCAGACAGACAAGCGGCGCTCCGTAGGGTATCGGCGTGGAGTTCGACCCCCGCACGCTCACGGCCGCGTGGCACTACCCGACCCCCGGCCGATCCCGGCCGACGTCGGTGCCGAGTCGTTCGCAGAAGCCGCCGAGAACGCGAAACGGTCCGGTGCCCCAAGTGGAGAACCGGACCGCGATTGCGCGATACCCCTGATCCAGCACATAAGTGCTGGTCACGACGTCGGGCTGACAGGATTTGAACCTGCGACCACTTGACCCCCAGGGAGCCGGATTGCCTGTTACACAGTCCATCTCGTCTCATGTACTCCAGGTCAGAGCCGGTTAGCCGTCCCGCTCGTGTTGGCCCGTCCCGCTCGTGCGTAGCCCTCTTGGCAAGCTCTCGGCACGCTGGCCCACAAACGAACCGACCCCGTCGAGATCGCCTCGACGGGGTCGGTGTGGGTTCGTGGCTCAGCTCTGGTGCAGCCGCCACAGCTCGCCGCCGCCGGGCACGATCGGCCGGGCGGCGGGCCAGGTACCCGCGCGGATCGCCGAGAGCTGCATGGTGCTCTCGTCGTCGTACTCGCTCAGCTTGAGCGCAGCGTCGACCTGCTCGCCGCTGACCTCGCCAAAGCCGTAGAGGGTTGCGGCAAGCTCGGCGATCGGCGACCACGTCGTCTCGATCAGGCGACGGGTGCGGTCGAGCGTGCCAGGGTCGCCGCTCGCGACCAGCGCGCGGCGGTCGTCGCGATGAACGCCGAGGCGGTCGGTCACGGCGTAGGCGCTGAACCTCGGGCCGTGCTCGAACCGCAGCTCGGCGACCGTACCGGCGAGATCGACAACGTCGGGCGTCCCGAGGGGCGCGCGGCTGAACTCGCAGCGTCCGGCGTGGCCGTGCTCGTCGGGCTCATGAATCACGGCGCGCCGCACGGTCAAGCCCATCACCCGGCCGACGACGGCGTGAGCACTCTCGTGGATCGCGACCGCAAGCTGTGCTCGGTCAACAGTGTGTTTGGTCATCGCCTGTGTCCTTCGAGGTAGTGAGTGGCCTTGCGCTGCTGGCGGGTCGGCGGCCGGTCGAGGCCGATCCGTGCCGACATGCACTTATCGCAGGTGAAGCCATGAACGGTGCCGCGATAGCGGATCGTCGGCGTCCCACAGCCAGAGCAGGCGCGTAGGTACTCGGCGCTCACAGCTTGACCCCGAGCGCCCGCAGTTCGTCGGCGGCCGACATACCCGACGGCGTAGCCGGTCGGGTCGTTTCGATCGGTCGCTCGATCTTGCGCAAGATCGCCGCCGCCTCGCGATCGACGCCGCGCAGTGCCTCGACCAGGCGCTCGCTGGCCGACAAGCGGCCTCGGGTGTAGCCAGGTCGCACCGCCCGGCCGAGCAGCGCCCCGAGATCGTCGGTCACGGTCTCGGCGTAGGCGGTGAGCTGCGCGGACCACGTACCGCTCACTACGTCGGTCGCCGTGATCTCGGGCGCAGCCGGACGCTGCACCTGCTCAGCGAGGATCGTCATTGCTCGCTGGCGATCCTCTACTCGCTCGATATGCCGCGTGCGGCGCGCGGCGTCGACCTCGGCCACCATCTGCGTCGCGACCCACACGGTCGCCTCGACCTCGGCGACCAGGCGGTCGACCGCGAGACGGAACGTGGCCGGGGCGGGCGCGGCAACGATCTGCTCGGCCAGCGGGGCGGTGATCTCGCGCACCTCGTCGGCGAGCGAGAACTCGCCGCCGTACTCGACGGTGACGTGTCGCCGCCGCCGTTCGCGCTGTTCGTCCTGGTTCATGTGCTGCCCTTTCGGTCGGTTCGGCGTGGGCGGTTTCGGCGGGGTCAGCCGACCGGGTCGAGCAGGGCTCGGCGGCGTGATTCGGTCGGGTCGCGGGGTCGTCGGCGCTGTCGAACCGCCTCGGCGAAGTGTGAGCATGATTCCTCCTAATTCGTTGTTGTCCAGTGCCTTACGGCTGGTTATGCACGACGGTGACGGGTCGCGAACCGCCGAGGCGCTGGCTGAAACCGCCGAGAGCAACCGGCGGCCCGTACCGCTCGGGAGCGCGACGCGCGAGATCAGGACGACCAGCGGGCGGAATGACCGGCGCGGGTTCGGGCTCGGGCTCGACAACGCCGTCGGTGTCGGTGTTCTGTTGCGACACAACGGGTTCGGTGGGTCCATCGACGTCGGCCCACGGCTCGGGCTCATCGTCGTTCCCGGCGCTGTGCGCCACGCTCGCGGGCAAAACCGTCTCGCCGGTCCCGTTTCCCTCGGGCACCGCCGAACGGGCGGCACCGGGCAGCGTGCCCGCCAACGCCGCCGCCATATCGGGGCGCAGCGCCGCAATGAGGCCGACCGCCGCCTCGGCGAACTCGGCGTCGGTGACGGTCGAGCCGACCTCGACACGATCGGGCGCGTTGAGGCCGAACAGGCGGCACCGGCGGTCGATCACGCCGAGCACGACCTTGGTCGAGTCGACGTCACCGGCGAGCGCCGCGTTCCAGTGCGCCGCCTGTAGCGCGTCGAGGCGCTGCCCTTCCAGTTCGCGCAGCTCGCCGACGGCCTCGACCTCGACCCGGCCGAGTAGGCGGGTCGCGGCCTTCCGTGCGCCGGACTCATCGCGATAGCCGAGCTGGTCGGCGATCTCGCGCCACGACAAGCCAGTTCGTCGCAGCGTCACAGCCTCGACGGCCTTGGTGCGTTCCTCGGCGTCGGGGCGCTGTTGCGTGGGGTCAGACATTGGTGGTTCCTTCCATCGGGGGTAGTTCGGACGGGCCAGAGCGGACAGCCGAGCGGGCGAGGTCGAGGCGACCGGCGGCGACGTAGCCGACGATGGTCGCAAGGCGTGCAGTGAGTGCGTCGTGGTCAAGGTCGCCCGGTTGGGCGAGCACCGCCGCTCCGAACTCGCGACCGAGGTCGAACACCTCGTCGGTCGTCGGCGCGCTCATCGGGTCGTCGCCTCGGCGAGCACGGCCAGCGATCGGGCGATCGACTCCAGAGCGTCAGCGGTTCGCTCGCAGCTCTCAGCGGTCGACACCGCTGCCAACGTCGAGGCGATCTCGGCGGCATCTCGGTAGCCGTCGACAACGTCGGCCGCGTCGCGTGCTCGGTCGAGCGACGCTCTCGGCGGTAGCGGCTCGCCGTCGACGGTGAGACCAAGCTCGGCCGCAGCTTCTCGCCGCCGCCGCTCTCGGCCTTGCTCGTGCAGGTCGTTCATTTCGGTTTGCTCCCTCGGGTATGGCGGGCTGTGTGTCGGGTGAGTCGTCGGGGTCAGGTCATGGGTTCGCAGCTCTCTAATCGGTAGTGATTGGTGGACGTCTGGCAGGGGTGCGCGCCGGGGTGGCCGGGTGCGCGGCCCCCTAGGGGGGCCGTACACCCCGCGCACCCCTCGCACGCAGCGCCGCGCACCGCCGCTCACTGACCAGGGGAAATAGGCTGTGAACAGGGCAAACAGGTGCGCGGCCTTCCGATCCGCGCACGCCCGCGCACTCCGCGCAGACCAACACCGACACGGGAGGTGTTGTTTCGTTTGCGCAGGTCAGAGGGTGCGCGGGGTGCGCGGGCGGGTTCTCGCGTTCGAGCCGTCGATAAGACACCGCTCATGCCCCCTCGATCGAGGGCAGCTCGAACGGGTCGAGCGGCGTGATTGCGTGCCACTCCGGCGCGGCGGGAGTGCCTTTGTTCGTGACCCGGTTTGTCAGCGCGAGGCGGTCGACGGCGGTGCGGATTCGATCGCGCGAAAGCTTCCCGCGCGCCTCGATGGGCAACGTCGACAGACCACGCACCGATAGCCCGGGGTGAGCCTCGATGAGCGACCACGTCGCGTTGTCGTCGGCGCGGTGCCCGGCGGCAACGCGCTCGACCCGTGGGTTACCGCCGATGGTCAGGCGGTGGTCGTCACCGAGTGTCAGAACACCGGGTTCGATCTCGACGTCGCGACCGAACGCCCGCAGCACGCGCGGCGTATCCGAGGCAGGCGGGCCGTCGAGTTCGATATTCACGATCGCGTCGGGAAAGCCCTCGATCGAGCTGTGTCCGCGTGCGCCACGCTCGGTGTCTTTGCCAAGGTGGTGCACCAACACCAGCGCCGCCGCGTCAGCCTCGGTTGCCAGGGCGCGCAGCCCTGCCAGTATCTCGACCACCTCGTCGCTGTTCTCGCTCACGCCGAGCGCGCCGAACAGGGTGTAGAGGCAATCGACCACCATCAGCGAGCCCGGTTCGATCTCGTCGCACCAGCGGGCGCGTACGGCGTCGCTGCGCACGTCGAGGGCGCGTTCACGGCCGCGCAGCGGGCGCAGGTCGAGGCGGTCGAGGTTGACCACGCCGCGTTGCCGGTAGTGGGTGTGCAAGGTGGCCGTGGGCATTTCGGTGTCGAATAGGACGACGCCGCAGCCCTCAGGCAGCGTCACCGGGTACTTGCCGAGGAACGGCAGGCCATCGAGGGCAGCGTGCACCAGTTCCTCGACCACGGTTGTCTTTCCGGCCTTCCGCTCGGCAAACACCCCGAGAGCTGCGCCGCGCGCGAGCAGGTCGGCCACGACCCACCGCGTAGATTCCGGTTCGTACTCGGCGAGGTTGACCCGGCCGACGATCTGGACGTCGGCAGCGCTGCGCTCGACCGCGAGCTTTCGCGCAACCTCGGCCACCTGATTGCGCACGTCGGCGGCGATTCCGGCGGCCTGGAGCTGGAGCGCACGTAGCGCGTCGGTGTCGAGTGGCGTCAGTGCGGCGAGCTGTGAGTCGGTCGCACCGGCGGTCACCGCCTTGTCGCCCGCGACGAACAGGGTCGGCGGTTTGCTCCCGGTCCCGAACGCGTTGTCGCGCGCTCGACCTTGTCGGCGAGCTTGCGTGCCCACAGGTGCGCCGACGTCGGCAGATCGGCGACCGCGAACCGGCAACCGGCCCACCGCTTGAGGCGTGCCTCGGTCGCCGCTTCACGCTCGGCGGTTGCGCGTGCGGTCGGCGGATCGGCCGGGAACGGACTCTCGTGATCGCCCGTGAGCGCGGTAGAATCGACGTCGACCCCGCCCTCGGGTTCGTCGCGGCCGCCCTTAGTCCACTTCGGGCGGCCGCTTTCATTGGTACTCAAAGTCATTCCCTCGCTTGATAATTGGGATCGACGGGGCCAAGCGGCCCGAAGCCAGACCCCGGCCCCGTCGATCGCCCGCCGTGCGCTTGGTGGTCTGTTACGCCGTCGCAGGCTCGGCAACGTCGAGGTGCAGTTGCCCCCGAACCCACGCGGTCGGGATTCGCACGCGACCGCGAACTCGGATCGCGGGCCACTCGCCCGCCTTGACGGCCGCGTAGGCGGTCGACCGGCCCACACCGAACACAGCGGCGACGTCCTCGACGTCGGCCGTCGGGCTGCTGGCGATCCGGTCGAGAGCTGCGCTCGTGTCTGTCTGGTGCTTGGTCATACGTCCGTTGTACTCTGATTACGTACTGTCCAGAACACTCAGAGAACGGTCATTAAATGCCGCCCGATGAATTGGGGTCCGTACGGGGTGACGTCGTTTCCGTTGAGACACAGCCGGACTCGCCGCGCCCGTATCGCGTCACCCTCGCCGAGCACCGTTTCGCCTATGACGTCGCGTTGCTCGACGGCAGCGACCCGCCCGAACTCGCCGACCTACGCCTCGCAGCTATCGAGCCCGGCACGCCGGTCGAAACCCGCGATCTCATGGCCGCGCCCGTCGACCGGCTCGCGAGGATCGCAGCCAAGCACGACCGGAGAGACGGCACGGCGCACGACCGCGCAGCCGCCGACCGTATGCGCGCAGCCCTCGCCGAGCGGTTCGGCCTCGACCCGGCCGACGTCGACCTCACCCTGTCGAGCCGCGAGGCACCCGACGCGCTGCTCGTGCCCGCACCGCCGAAGCGGCGGCGAGGTCGACCGCCGAAGTCAGCCGCGTTCTATGCCCGTGTCGCCGCCGCAGCTCGCGACGCGGGCACCGACCCCGAGCGGCGCAGTATCGCGCGCGGTGTCCAGGCACGCGCCGCGAGCTGGCCCGAGTGTGACGGCCCGCCGCCACTCTCGACTGTCGAACGCTGGCTCAAACAAGCTCGCAAGCTCGGCCTTTACGCCGGGCCACGCGCGACCACCGACACCACAACCAAGGAGACCGAACGATGACCACCGCCGACACGCAGCGCAAAGCACGCCGTGGCGAGCCGATCAACAAGCACACCGCGAAGAACGGCCGGGTGAGCTACTGGTTTCAGGCCGACGTCGGGGTGAAGCCCGACGGCTCCCGAGATCGGCAGCGATTCACCTACCGGACCAAGGCCGAGGCGCAGCGCGAGTACCGCCGGATTACCAGCGAGGTCGCCGCCGGGCGCTACTCGCGACAGACCGACCTCACCGTCGCCGAGGCGTGCGACGCATGGCTCGACGGGCGTCGCGGTATCCGCCGGATCACCCTTGAGGGCTACCGGAACGACCTCAAGCCGGTATGTCGACACATGGGCGGTAAGAAGCTCGCGCAGCTCACCAAGCGCGACGGCGACGCGCTGGTCGAGTGGCTGCTCACCGAGGGCCGGACCTCGCCGAAGCACGCCCGGCCCGGCTCCCTCATGGGCCGAGTGGTCGACGTGATCGCTGAGCACCCCGAGGGTGTCTCAGCGGCGACGCTCAAGGCAACGTTTCCCGGTGAGGACGTCCACACCTGCCTATCGGGCCTCATTCGCGCCGGTCGGGTCACTCGGCCGCGCCGAGCGGTGTACGTGCTCGCTGACGCCGCTACCTCGGACGCTGCGCCGCGCGGGGTCAAGCCGGTGAGCGTTCGCGCGACGCTCAAGGCTCTGACCTCGGTGGTACAGAGCTACGTCGATCAGGGCGCACTACCGCGCAACGTGATCGCGCTGGTCGAGCGGCCCGCCGACCCGATCACCGAGCACGACGACGACCCCGCTGCTCGCTCGTGGACCGTCGCCGAGGTCGCGGCGTTTCGTGCCTCGGTCGCCGATCATCGGCTGTTCGCGTGCTGGCTGCTGAGTTGCTACGGCATGAGGCGCAGCGAGGTTCTAGGGCTGCGCTGGTCGAACATCGACGGCGACGTGCTCAAGGTGCGACGGGGTCGCGTGGCGATCGGCAACGGGACCGAGGAAGGATTACCCAAGTCGCGGCGCAGCCGTCGAGACCTGCCCATGCCCGCCGAACTCGCCGAGGCGCTGCGCACGCTCAAGACTCGGCAGCGTGCCGAGGCGTTGGCGCTCGGTCTGCCCTGGTCCGACGACCAGCTCGTCGCGACCCATGAGGACGGTTCGCCGGTCCGGCCCGAGTGGTACTCGGATGAGTTCGGGCGGCTGCGTGAGCGGGCCGGGCTGCGCCGTATCCCGCTCAAGGGTCTGCGCAACACCAGCGTGAGCCTCATGCTCGCGTCGGGTATCCCGGTTCACATCACGGCGGGGTGGCACGGTCACGACCCGGCGGTCTCGCTCTCGATCTACAGCGACGCGCAGCCGGACGACTTGCGGGCCGCTGGCACCGCCCTTTACGGGTGATCCGGTGGCAACCTTCCCGGCCGTTGGCAAGTTCTTGGCAACTTGAGGGCCGAGAGACCAGTCGAGGCGGTCCCCGACTTTCTCGGAAACCGCCTCTGACGTGCTAATTCAGTTGTCGGGCTGACAGGATTTGAACCTGCGACCACTTGACCCCCAGTCAAGTGCGCTACCAAGCTGCGCCACAGCCCGTTGCCATCGTTCTCACGAGGCGTTAAAGACATTAGCCCACCGCGCCGAAAACAACTAATCGCCTGGTCAGAGCCTCGCGCACCACCCCTATACAACCCACTCCTGACGCGGACGCATGCAGAGAACCACAGAGTCACTTCTCACGTCCTCGTGGAAACACATGTGATGTGTACGATTTGTGTATGACACGCACAAACATCGATCTTGATGATGACCTCGTCGCCGAGGTCATCAAGAGGTTCAATGTCTCCACAAAGAAGGAGGCCGTCGACCTTGCCCTGCGCCGCCTCGTCGGCGTGCCCCTGACCACACAGTTTCTGCATGAACTTCGGGGAATCGGATGGAAGGGTGACCTCGATGAACTACGCGCCGCCGAGGACCCGTGGAAAGGCCGGTGATCCTTGTCGACACGTCGGTGTGGATTGAGTACCTCCGCGACACCGACGACCCCGTCGTCACCGAACTCTCATCTCTTATTGATTCCGGTGCCGACCTGAGGATGACCGAACCGATTGCGATGGAACTGCTCGCCGGTGCGGACAATCCGCGCCGGGATGCGTTGATATCCCAACTCACCAATAGCTTCCCCACCCTTCCGGTGGAGCCGCTGGTCGACTATCGGGCAGCAGCCCAGATCTTCGCGTCCGTTCGACGGATCGGGCACCCACTACGTAGCCTCAATGACTGTCTCATCGCAGCGATCGCCGTTCGGACCAGCACTATACTTTTCGAGCGTGACAGGGATTTCCAGTTCATCAGCAAAGTGACTCCGCTGGCGCTACACCGCAATTCGACCTGACACAACCGGCTACGGTGTCGCCTGATCAGGGCTTAGCACCTAGTGCGGGGACGTCATTTCCGCCGGCGCTGCTCCCGCTTGTCGCGTACGCGGACGTTGATCCGCACGGGCGATCCGTCGAAGTTGAACTCCTCCCGCAGGCGCCGCTCCAGGAAGCGGCGGTAGCCGGCCTCCAGGAAGCCCGTGGTGAACAGCACGAAGGTCGGCGGACGGGTCGCGGCCTGGGTGGCGAACAGCACTCGCGGCTGTCTGCCACCGCGCAGCGGCGGCGGGGTGGCGGCGATGATGTCCTTGAGCCAGTTGTTGAGCTGGCCGGTCGACACCCGCTTGTCCCACGATTCGAGTGCACCCTCGATGGCCGGGACGAGCTTCTGCACGGACCTGCCGGTGCTGGCGGAGATGTTCACCCGCCGCGCCCACGGCA
The DNA here is from genome assembly GCF_025273675.1 of Gordonia pseudamarae. Classification (NCBI taxonomy): domain Bacteria; kingdom Bacillati; phylum Actinomycetota; class Actinomycetes; order Mycobacteriales; family Gordoniaceae; genus Gordonia; species Gordonia pseudamarae. The sequence continues at coordinate 2,818,039 of NZ_CP045809.1, forward strand.
CCCGAGCGAGCTCGCGGTCGATCTCCTTGTCCAGCTGGTAGCGCCGGTCCTCGTCGACCAGATCCCACTTGTTGAACGCGATGACGAGCGCTCGGCCGCTGTCGATGATCATCGACAGCACCCGCAGATCCTGTTCGGTGATCGGCTCCGACGCGTCGATCAGCAGGATCGCCACCTCGGCGGCGTCGAGCGCCGAACGGGTACGGAGCGAGGCATAGTATTCGTGACCCGACGCGGTTCGCACCTTGCGGCGCAGACCGGCCGTGTCGATGAACTGCCAGGTCTTGCCGCCCAATTCGACAAGCTCATCCACCGGGTCGACGGTGGTACCGGCCACATTGTCCACCACCGACCGTTCGGACCCGGCCAGCTTGTTCAGCAGCGAACTCTTGCCCACATTCGGTTTGCCGACGAGCGCGACGCGCCGCGGACCGCCCAATGCAGGTCCCTCGCGGGGGCTTTCGGGCAGCACCTCAAGGATCTTGTCGAGCACGTCGCCGGCTCCGCGGCCGTGCGCCGCCGACACCGGATACGGCTCCCCCAGCCCCAGCGACCACAGCGCGGCCGCCTCGGCCTCCTGCCGTTCGCTGTCGATCTTGTTGGCCACCAGCAGGACCGGGGTCTTGGACCGGCGCAGTACCTTCGCGACGGCCTCGTCGGTGGCGGTGGCGCCAACAGTGGCATCGACAACCACGACGATCGCGTCGGCGGTCTTCATCGCCAGCTCGGCCTGCGCGGCGACGGCCTGTTGCAGGCCCTTCGCGTCGGGCTCCCAACCGCCGGTGTCGACGACGGTGAACCGTTTACCCGACCAGCTCGCCGCGTACGACACCCGGTCGCGGGTGACGCCCGGAATATCCTCCACAACGGCCTCGCGGCGGCCGAGAATACGGTTCACGAGAGTCGACTTGCCCACGTTCGGGCGGCCGACGATGGCCACGACCGGCACCGGACCACCGGCACCGGACTCCTCACCGTCGGCGAACTCCCCTATTTCCCAGTCGGTTTCATCCGACCACGTGCCGTCACCGGCTACCTGTGCCAGGTCGGTGTCAAGATTGTCGGTCACTGCGGTGCTCCGATCCGCTGTTGAACCAGGCGGGTCAGTTCGTCGAGCACCTGGTCGAGGGTGAGGTCGCTGGTGTCCATCAGGACCGCGTCGTCGGCCGCCCGCAGCGGCGACACCGCACGGGTCGAGTCGAGGTGATCGCGTCGGTTGACCGCCGCCAGCACCTCGTCGTAATCGCTGGACTGCCCGAGGTCGAGGTTCTGCAGGTGCCGACGCTGCGCACGCGCCTGGGCGGTGGCGGTCAGGAACACCTTGAGCCCGGCGTCGGGGAACACCACGGTCCCCACGTCGCGGCCCTCGACGACGACGAACCGTCCCTGCGACACCTTTCGTTGCAGTGCCACCAGAGTGGTGCGCACCGCCGGCACCGCCGACACCGCCGACACCGCCGCGGACACCTGCGCCGTGCGGATCCTGTCCGAGACGTCGGTGCCGTCCAGGAACACCCGATTGGTCCCGTCCGCATCCACGAGTACGTCGACGTCGACGCCGGGCATGACCTCGGCGATCGCCTTCGGATCATCGAGCGGCACACCACGGTCGAGCACCGCGAGTGTCACCGCGCGGTACATCGCGCCGGTGTCGAGGCACTGCGCGCCCACCCGGTTCGCGAGAAGCTTGGAGACGGTGGACTTTCCGGTACCCGCGGGCCCGTCAATGGCCACGACGCGAGTCACGTCCGCCTCCGCCGCGCCGGCCGATGCGGACGCCTCCGGCGCCGCGCTCACAGGCCGACCGCCTTGTACAGACCGCCGATCTCATCGCGGCCGAGCACCCGCAGGCTGCCGGGACGCTGATCGCCGAGCGCGACCTCGCCGACGTGGGTGCGCAGCAGTCGGCGCACCGGGAACCCGACCTCCTCCATGAGGCGCCGGACGATGCGGTTGCGGCCCTCATGCAGCACGATCTCCACCAGCGACGCACCGTTGTTGACGTCGACGATGGTGAACGAGTCCACCTTCACCGGACCGTCGTCGAGTTCGACACCGGCGCGCAGCGTACGGGCCAGAGTGCGCGGCACCTCGCCCTTCACCGTCGCCATGTAGGTCTTGGGCACCTCGTACGACGGGTGCATGAGGCGGTGCGCCAGCTCGCCGTCGTTGGTCAGCAACAGCAGACCCTCGGTGTCGGCGTCGAGGCGACCCACGTGGAACATGCGCTGACCGGCCATCACCCGTTCAGCGACGATGTCACCGATACACGGGCGGCCCTGATCGTCGGCCATCGTCGACTGCATGCCGCGCGGCTTGTTCAGCGCCAGATACAGCTTGTCCTCGTCGAGGATGACGCGCGAGCCGTCGACACGCACCACCGCGGTGTTCGGGTCGATCCGCAGGCCCTGCTCGATCACGATCTCACCGTCGACGCTGACCCGGCCGGCCGCGATCAGTTCCTCGGCGCCGCGCCGCGAGGCGACACCGGCCTGTGCGAGCACCTTCTGGAGCCGCACCCCGTCGGAGACATACGACGCGCCGCCGTCACCCCCGCCTTCGGCGATCTGGTGCCGGGCCAGTCGGGCATTGTTCAAACGCACCTTGCCCGATGCGACATCGGGCTTCGATGTGCCCTTGCGGTGGGTTTTCTTGGTGGACCGACCGGCGTCTGCGGCGCCCTTGGCACCCTTGGGGAACCCGGAACCGGCCTTGCCCGACTTGCCTTGCCCCGTCTTGCGCGACCCCCGCGCGGGCTGTCCCCCGGTGGATGAAGATGTGGAACGACCAGCGCGTTTACGCGGGCCCGGTGTGCCGTCTCGGCTAGCGGATGCCATATGAATCTCTCATTCTGTGGACGACGACAGGCCGTCGTCCGGTGTTTTCTCTCCTGACGAGTGTGACCCCTTGGCATCGAGTTTGGCGAATCGAGGATCGGTGAGCAGTTCCTCATCGAGCGAATCGATCACGTCCACGTCCGGCAGCAGCGGCGCCAGATCGGGCAGTTCGGTCAACGATGCCAGGCCCAGTCGTTCCAGGAACATCTCGGTGGTGCCGTAGGTGGTGGCCGAGGTCGTCGGGTCGGTGCCGACCTCGTTGATCAGGCCGCGCGCCAGCAGTGTGCGGACCACCCCGTCGACGTTCACGCCGCGGATGGCGCTCACCCGGGCCCGGCTCACCGGCTGCCGGTAGGCGATCACCGCCAACGTCTCCAGCGCCGCGCGCGTCAACTTGGACCGTGCCCCGTCGAGCAGAAGACGTTCGACGTAGGGCGCGTAGTCGGCGCGGCTGTAGAACCGCCAGCCGTCGCCGGCGAACCGCAGGTCGAATCCGCTGCGCGCGACACCGAAGTCGGCGGACATCTGCTGCAGCAGCGCGGCGACCCGGTCCTGGTCCTCGTCGACGGCGCGAGCCAGGTCCGCGACCGGTGCGGGGGTGTCCACAACCAGCAGGACCGCCTCCAGCGCGGCCCGCAGCTCGTTGTCGTCGAGCCTCACCTCCGCCTCTTCGACGGTGTCCTGGTCGACGCCCAGGTCGAGCGCGCCGGTGTCCCGGCCTTGAGCGTCCCCGGCCGGGGTATCGCCGCCCGGTCCGCCCCTGCCCAGATCGTCCCTGCCCAGATCGTCACCACTCAGGCCGCCACCACTCAGGCCGTCGTTGCTGTCGGAATCGTCGCTCACTCGTAGTCTTCCTCTCCCCGACTGAGATTTACCTCGTCCGGCGCGCGTTCACCGGTCCAGCTGACCTTGAGTTCGCCGAGCGCCTCGGGCTGCTCGAAGGCGATAGCGCGCTCCCGGAACAGTTCCAGCAGACCCAGGAACCGCCCGATCACCTCGTACGGGCCATCACAGCCGGAGACGATCTCGCCGAATGTCAGCCACGTTCCTGGTTCGACGATCAGCATCGCCATCACCACCCGGGCCTGAGCCGGCACCGACACCTTCGGCACATGCAGATGGCCGAGTCCGACGGTCGGTACGGGACGCGGTGTCAGAGCTGCCGCCGCGATCTCGGCGAACCGTGCCGCGTCGACGCCGAGCGTGACCTCCGGCAACAGCCCGTTGAATCTATCCTCCAGCGACACCGCCCGCGGATAGCGTTGCAACGCAGCAGCTTCGAGCTCACCGAACAGTTGGGCCACCTGCTTGTAGGCGCGGTACTGCAGCAGCCTGGCGAACAGCAGGTCACGTGCCTCGAGCAGCGCCAGATCCTCGGCGTCGTCCACCTCGCCGGCCGGCAGCAGGCGGGCGGCCTTCAGGTCCAGGAGCGTCGCGGCCACCACCAGGAACTCGGTGGTCTGCTCCAGCGTCAACTGCTCGCCGAGTGTGCGGGTGTAGGCGATGAAGTCGTCGGTCACCGCGTGCAACGCCACCTGGGTGACGTCGAGCCGATGCTGGCTGATCAGGTTCAGCAGCAGATCGAACGGCCCCTCGAAGTTGGCCAGCCGCACCCGGAACCCACCTGGCCCGAACCCACCTGGCCCGAACCCCCCTGCCGCGTTCTCGGGTGTCTCGTTCTGGAGCTCGGGGTTGTCGAGCTCGGGGTTCTCTAGCGCCGGGTTCTCGCGCACCGGGGCGTGGTCAGACGAGGCCGACATCGCGGGCGATGACCTCGCGTGCCAGCGCGCGATATGCCGCGGCCCCCGCGGACTTGGGTGCCCACGAGATGATCGGCTCACCCGCGACGCTGGTCTCGGGGAACCGCACGGTGCGGTTGACGACGCTGTCGAACACGACATCGCCGAACACCTCGACCACACGTTCCATCACCTCACGCGCATGCAGTGTGCGCGAGTCGAACATCGTCACCAGGATGCCGCTGAGTTTCAGTTTGGGGTTGAGCCGGTCGCGGACCTTGTTGACGGTGTCGTTGAGCAACGCCAGCCCGCGCAGGCTGAAGTACGCGCATTCCATCGGGATCAGCACGCTGTCGGCGCAGGCCAGCGCGTTGACGGTGAGCAGACCCAGCGACGGCTGGCAGTCGATGAGCACGAAGTCGTAGCGGTCGAGGACCGGGTGCAGCGCACGGGCCAGGGACTGCTCGCGTCCCACCTCGGTGACGAGCTGGATCTCCGCCGCCGACAGGTCGATGTTGCTGGGCAGCAGGTCGAGGCCGTCGACCCGGGTGCGCATCAGCACCTCGTCGATCGGCATCTGCGGCGGCACCAGCAGGTTGTGCACGGTCGCGTCGAGTTCGTGATGGGGCACCCCGAGACCCGCCGACAGCGCACCCTGCGGGTCGAGGTCGACGAGCAGCACCCGACGACCACATTCGGCCAGCGCCGCGCCGAGGTTGATGGTGGTGGTGGTCTTGCCGACGCCGCCCTTCTGATTGCAGATGGCGATCACCGTCGCCGGACCGTGCTTGTCCAGAGGTGCCGGATCGGGGATCTGCCGGTAGGGGCGGCCGGTCGGGCCGAGCGGAACCTCTGGTGGCCCGGCCGTGTCGGTGGTGTCGGCGGTGTCCGCCGTGGGCTCGTCGGCGAGGATCGAGTCGAGTGCGGGCTGCTCCGGTGCGGGTTGCGGTACGGACGGTTCCGGTGCGGGCACCGACGGCGTTGAGGCTCCGTCCAGGTTCCCGCTGTCAATTGTCACGTCCCCCGCGCTCCCTTCGTCGGTTGGGTCGGCATGGCTCGGGTCGGCATGGCGCGACATGAAGTACTTGGTAGCTCCGATTGTCCAGCCTAATAGGTTCACGACGACTGATCTTCACGTATCGCCGACAATCGCCGCGAACGACTCTCGCGAATCATCGGGCACGCGGATGTGCTGTCGCGTACACCTCACGCATCGTGTTCACCGTCACCAGTGTGTACACCTGCGTGGTGGTGACCGAGGCGTGCCCGAGTAGTTCCTGAACCACACGTACATCGGCACCGCCGTCGAGAAGATGTGTGGCGAAGCTGTGCCGCAGTGTGTGCGGCGACACGGTTTCGCCGATCCCCGCCCGTTCCGCGGCCGATACCAGCACCTGCCAAGCACTCTGCCGCGACAACCGGCCCCCTCGGGCGTTGAGAAACACGCCCGGACCCACGCCGCCGCGCCCGGCGATCGCCAGCGCCGGACGCCCCCGCACCAGGTACGCCTCGAGTGCCTCGACCGCCGGACCGCCGATCGGGACGATCCGTTCCTTGCCGCCCTTGCCGCGCAGCCGGACCGCACGCGAATCGGTGTCGAGGTCGTCGACGTCGAGACCGATCGCCTCCGATATCCGCGCGCCGCAGCTGTACAACAACTCCAGCAGCGCACGGTCACGCAGCGACCGCGGGGTGCCGTCGGTTCCGACGGCCTCCAGGATCGCCGCGACCTGATCGATCGGCAACGACCTCGGCAGCCGTCTGGCGGTGCGGGGCGGGGACACCTCGTGGGCCACATCCACATCGACCCAACCCTCGGCGACCGCGAACCTGTGCAGACCGCGAACGGCCACCAGGGTGCGTGCGATGGAACTGTCGGCCAGTGGCACCACTCCACGTTCGGCGTCGCCGCGGCGAAGGTCGACGAGGAACTCGCGGACATCGCCGCCGGTGACGTCCGCGAGCCGGTCGGTCCGCCGGCCGGCGAGGTAGTCGGCATAGCGCTGCAGATCTCGCCGGTACGAGCTGACCGTGTTGGCCGCCGCGCCCCGCTCTACCGTCAGGTGATCGAGGTAGCGGCCGATATCGTCGGACAGGCTCATGACTGTCAGGGGTGGTCTGCTTTGCGGGATTGCAGCGCGGTGGGCTGATCGGTCCAGGCCGCCGATGTACCGCGCAGGGCCGCGCCGCCGGTGACCGCCGCCGATGCCGCGAGAATCCCCGCCACCGCGGTCGCGTTGACGATGTCCCCGGCCAGCACCCGAGCCACGGCGTCGTCGAGGGCAACCCATTCCACTGCCATGTCGGCCTCTTCGTCGCGACGCTCGGCCGGGCTCAGCGCGTGCAGCGACCGCGCCAGATACACCCGCAACGCCTCGTCGGTGAATCCCGGCGACAGCACCAGATCGGTGAGAACCTGCCACGAATCGGCGGCCAGGTCCACCTCTTCGGCGAGTTCACGTTGCGCCGCCGTCAGCGGGTCCTCGGCCGGACCGCCGTCGAGCAGCCCGGCGGGCAGTTCGAGCAGCCGACGGCCGACCGGGTGACGGTACTGGCGCACCATCGCCATCCGGCCGCGGTCATCGAGAGCCACCACGGCGACGGCACCGTGATGCTCGACGACCTCGCGTTCGGCGATGCGCCCACCCGGCATCTCGACCTGATCGACCCGCAGGGCGAGGATCGCACCGGAGTAGACGGTGCGCTGCCCGCGCACCGCGAAATCATGCGATCCCGGCTCGGTCATCCCTGTGTGTCCTCGCTACCGCCGGCGGCGTCGGTGCCGGCCTGTTCGGCCCGCTCCGGCTCACCCGCGTCGTAGTCCCCCAAGTCGACGGGAAGTCGCTCGGCCGCTTTGTATTTCAGCGCCGCCTCGATCAGCGACCGGAACAGCGGATGCGGACGCGTCGGCCGGCTCTTGAGTTCGGGGTGCGCCTGGGTGGCCACCAGGAACGGATGCTGCGCTCGCGGATACTCCACGAACTCCACCAGGTGGCCGTCGGGTGAGGTGCCCGAGAACACCAGCCCCGACTGCGCGATCTTGTCGCGGTAGGCGTTGTTGACCTCGAATCGATGCCGGTGCCGTTCGGTGACCTCGAGCGCACCGTAGGATTCGGCGGTGATCGAACCGCGGACAAGCTTCGCCGGGTACGAGCCGAGCCGCATGGTGCCGCCCAGGTCGGCCTCACCGGCCACGATCTGTTCCTGGTCGGCCATCGTCGAGATCACCGGATACTTTGTGTCGGGGTCGAATTCGGTGGAACTGGCCTCATCGAGCCCCACCGAGCGCGCCGCCTCGATCACCACGCATTGCAACCCCAAACACAGTCCGAGCAGCGGGACACCCCGGCGGCGGCTGTACTCGATCGTACCGAGTTTGCCCTCGATGCCCCTGATCCCGAAACCACCCGGCACCAGGATCCCGTCGACATCGCCGAGTGCGGCCTGCGCACCTTCAGCGGTCGCGCACTCGTCCGACGGCACCCACTTGATTTCCGTCTTGGCCCGGCAGGCGAACCCGCCCGCGCGGATCGCCTCCGTCACCGACAGATAGGCGTCGGGCAGGTCGACGTACTTGCCGACGAGCGCGATCCGGACGGTTTCGCGCGGTTCATGCACCCGCTTGAGCAACTCGCCCCACACCGTCCAGTCGACGTCGCGGAACGGCAGATCGAGTTTGCGCACCACGTAGGCATCGAGCCCTTCGGCGTGCAGCACCTTCGGGATGTCGTAGATCGACGGCGCGTCGGGAGTGGAGATGCAGCCCTCCACGTCCACGTCGCACATCAGCGCGATCTTCGCCTTGAGTCCCTCGGGAACGTCACGGTCACAGCGCAGGATGAGCGCATCGGGCTGAATGCCCACGTTGCGCAGCGCGGCCACCGAGTGCTGGGTTGGTTTGGTCTTGAGCTCACCCGACGGCGCGAGGTACGGGACGAGCGAGACGTGCAGGAAGAACACGTTGTCGCGGCCCACGTCGTGCCGGATCTGCCGGGCGGCCTCGATGAAGGGCAACGACTCGATGTCGCCGACGGTTCCACCGATCTCGGTGATCACCACGTCGGGAACATCGCCGTTCTCGTCGGGTGCCCGCATCGCCAGGACCCGGGACTTGAGTTCGTCGGTGATGTGCGGGATCACCTGCACGGTCTCACCGAGATACTCGCCGCGCCGTTCCTTGGCGATGACGGTCGAATACACCTGCCCGGTGGTCACATTCGCCGACTGGGACAGGTTTCGGTCGAGGAACCGCTCGTAGTGACCGACGTCGAGGTCGGTCTCGGCGCCGTCCTCGGTGACGAAGACCTCGCCGTGCTGGAAGGGGTTCATCGTGCCGGGGTCGACATTCAGGTACGGGTCCAGCTTCTGCATCGTCACCCGCAGACCGCGGGCGGTCAGCAGTTGGCCGAGGCTGGAAGCGGTGAGTCCCTTACCGAGCGATGAGGCGACACCACCCGTCACAAAGATATGTTTGGTGCCCGCGTGCACGTGGCGCAGTGGTCGCAATGCGTCTCCCGTCAGGATGAATCAGGCTCGAAACCTGCTTACCTACGGGACTTCACAGTAGCACCAGTGCGGGCCCACGTATTCCGGTCGGTACCCGCGGAGCACCCGGAGGCAATGCGCGGCCGGTCCCCCTGCGCGGCCGGTCACTGCCGCACCCCGACGGTGACGGCCACCGCGCCGGGGCCGATGCCGTAGGCGCCGGTGCGCGCCTGGCCCTCCTCGGCGAGCGCGAGCACAGTGGTGATCTTTCCGGTGGGCACATCGGCGTTGTCGACGGTGGAGATCGCATTGCGCAGCGCCGGATCCGAACGCACGACCGCGATCGGCGATCCACCGGTCGCGGACCCGGTGCGGCCGACGAGTGCGCCGCCCTGACCGCGCGCGGCCATCGCCGCGGCGAGCCTGCCGACAAGTTGTCCCCGCGCTCCCGAATCTTTGCCGTACGCGCCGCCGGTGATCACCAGCACCAGGTCGGCGGGTGTGATCGCGTTGTCGACATAGCCGATGAACCCGGCTTCGCGAAGGGCCTGCAGCCCAATACGCGAATCGTTGACCGAGACCGCCCGCGACTGGTCCGAGTGCAGGGTCAGGGTGCCCAGCAGATCACCGACCCTGGACCCCGAGTCGACGAAGTCGGCGCGCAACTGGGCTCCCGCCGGAATCGTCTGGTCGACGATGGTGCGCAGTTTGGCCGACTCGGTGTCGCCGACCAGACGGTCGGAGATCTGGATCTGACCGGCGAACGTGGCGCCGGCATCGGCGACCGATTCCTTGAGAGTGTCGACATCGGAATCGACCACGCCGGGGACCGTCACCACCAGTACCGACCGCCGTTCGAGCGTGCCGTCGATCAGCCTGGGCGCCATCGCCTGGTCGAAACTGTCGGCCGAGTTGAGCTTCTCGTTCAGCTGGTCGCGTTCGTCCTCCAGGTCGCCGATGCGGTCACGGGTGGTGCCGGTCAACGAGTTGACGCGATCACCGACGAATCCCGAGCCGAGGAACAGGCCCAGGGCCAGGGCGAGGAACACCGCGACCAGGGATATCGCGTGCTGACGCAATGAGATCATGCGCTAACGGTTCCAGACTCCCCGCGCCCACTCGACCAGCTGATCCCACTGTGTGACGGTCCAGTCCCAGAACTCGCCGCCGGTGCTGGACAGCACGATCGCGGCGATGATGGCGATGAGCGCGGCCAGCACCACGAAGGCGATCGCCGTTCCCGTCACCCGGCTGCGGTACAGCGTGGCGACGGCCTTGGCGTCGACCAGCTTGGCCCCGACCTTCATCCGGGTCAGGAACATCGACGGATTGCTCTCCCTGCGCGACCGGTCGAAGAAGTCGTCGAGATCACCGCCGCAGCCCGCGGTGACGATCAGATCAGCGCCGTGGTGATCGGCGAGCAGGAGCGCGAGGTCGGCCCCCGAACCGACGGCCGGGAACGTGGTCGCGCCGATCCCGAGGTCCTGGATACGTTCCAGGCCCGGTGCATGGCCGTCGGTGTCGGCCGGAAGCACCAGCTGTGCACCGGATTTGAGGGTCTGGGTCTTGAGGTCGTCGGGGTCGGCGACGATGACCGCCGGCGAGTAGCCCGCCTTCACCAGCGTGTCGGCACCGGCCCCCACACCGATGAGTACCGGCTGATACTCCTTGATGAACGGTTTGAGCGAACGCAGATCCGCGGCGTGGTCGAGGCCGTCGGCGACGATCACCACATGGCGACCCGCCAGGTCCACGTCGAGGTCGGGAACCCCCACGCCGTCGATGAGCAGCGGCGACTCACTGCGAATGAACTCGATGGTGTTGCCGGAGAATGCCTCCAGGTGATCGACCATGCCCAGCTTGGCGTCGATCATCATGTCGGCGATCTCGGTCTCGTCGAGCTGGGTGCCGTGTGCCAGGCGCTTGTCACCGATGTACAGGTGGTCGTCGTCGATGTACAGGTGGTCGTCGTCGACACGCAGTTTGGCGCCGTCCTTGACCCGCTTGAACACCTCCGGTCCGGTGTTGTCGAGCAGGACGATGCCCGAGGCCACCAGTACCTCGGGCCCCAGGTTGGGGTAGCGGCCGCTGATGGATTCGGAGGCGTTGACCACGGCGACGACACCGGCCGCGACCAGCCGGTCGGCGGTGGCCCGGTCGAGATCGACCTCGTCGAGGATGGCGATGTCGCCGGGGCCGACGCGGCCGAGGAGCCGCCGGGTATTCGTATCGATCCTGGCGATTCCGATCACACCAGGAAGAGCTTCGGTCGAACGCGTGAGCAGAGCAGGCATCTTCATGTGGGCAATGATTGCCCCGCATGACGCATCCGACGTGGAGGCGCGCCGCAACTTTTGCAACTTTTGTCACATCAACACCATCTGTTGCGGCCTCGCCCACACTCGGGGGCCACTACCCGGCGCGTTCGCGACCGTCCTGCGCCCCGGTGCCGCGTTCGGACTCCGCGGTGGCCAGCAACTCCTCGGCATGTGCCCGGCCGGTGTCGGAATCACCGAGCCCGGCGAGCATCCGGGCCAGCTCCGCCACCCGCTGCGACCGGTCCAGAGTGCGCACCGTACTGGTCACCTTGCCGGAGGCGCCATTCTTGCCGGATCCGGTGGAACGGACCTGCTTACCGATCACGACATGGTTGTCGGCGAAGGCCGCCACCTGCGGCAGATGGGTCACCACGATCACCTGGTGGGCGCGGGCCAGCCGCGAGAGCCTGCGCCCGATCTCCACCGCGGCCGCACCGCCGACCCCGGCGTCGACCTCGTCGAACACCATGATCGATCCGCTGGTCGGCTCGGCCAGCACCACCTCGAGCGCCAGCATCACCCGCGACAACTCACCACCCGACGCCGACCTGGCGATCGGCAGGGGCTGGGCGTCCCGGTGGGCCACCAGCGAGAACTCGACACGGTCGGTGCCGCTGGGCCCCGCGTGCAGCATCCGGCCCCCGCAGTCGATCGCCAGCCGGTCCTCGGCCGACGCCGGATCGCCGGTCACCGCCACCGTGATGATCGACTCGCCCATCGCCAGCCCGGCGAGTTCACGCGAGACCTTCTTGCCCATCGAATCGGCGGCCTTCAGCCGAATCGCCGTGAGCTTGCCGGCCGCCTGTGCCAGTGTGTCCGTGGCACCGGCCAGCGCGGCCTCGAGTTCTTCGACCGAACCCGCCGGATCCTCGATCTCGGCCAGTCTTGCCCGCGCGTCATCGCGCCAGGCGATCACACCGTCGATGTCCGGCGCGTACTTACGCACCAGTGCCTTCAGTTCGGCCTGGCGGGTGAGCAAGTGGTCGAGCGATTCGGCATCGGTCGGCAGATCCGACAGAAATCCGGTCAGCTCGCCACCCACATCGGTGACCACGGTCAGTGCCTCCGCGACCCGCGGCAGCAGGCCACGCAGAGTGTCGTCGGAGGACGACTCCAGCAGCGAGCGCACCTGCCCGAGGCCGTCGATCACCGACTGCCCCTCGGCGGCCACGATGCCGTGCGCGGTGGCCGCGGTGGTGCGGATCATCTCCAGGTCGGTCAGTCGCCGGATCGTCGCGGTGAGCTCCATGTCCTCCCCCGGCGACGGACCGACCGCATCGATCTCCCCGACACCGAACAGCAGCCGGTCCGCTTCCTGGGCGAGTTCACGCGCACTGTTGCGCCGGCGTTCGAGTTCGTCAAGGATTCCCGTCCAGCGTTCCCGCGCCGCACGGTAGGCTGCCAGCGCCTTGACCGCCGGCGCGCCCGCGAATGTGTCGAGGGCGCTGCGCTGGTGTTCGGGTTTGAGCAGCCGCAGCTGATCGTTCTGGCCGTGGATGGTCAGCAGACTCGTGGTGACCTGCCCCAGCACGCCCACCGGTACCGACCGGCCCCCCACATGGGCCCGCGAACGGCCGTCGGCCGTGACGGTGCGCACCGCGATCACCGAGTCGTCGTCATCGACCTCACCGCCCGCCGAGGACACCAGTTCCACGATCTCGCCGGCACCGGACGGCAACCGGAACCGTCCCTCGACGATCGCCTTGGCGCTGCCGGTGCGCACCCGGCCCGCGTCGGCCCGGGCGCCGGACAACAGGTGCAGACTGGTCACGATCATCGTCTTGCCCGCGCCCGTCTCGCCCGTCAGCACCGTGAAACCCGGATGCAGCCGGGCCGAGGCGCGTTCGATGACGCCGAGACCTTCGATGGTCAGCTCTTCGAGCATGCTTATCTTTGCCTCCCCCGCCAGCCCTCGACCGGGAGTTTGAACTTGGTCACCAACCGATCGGCGAACGGTTCGGCGTTGATTCGCACCCACTTCAGCGCCCGTGAACTGCGCACGATCTCGATCCGGGCGCCCGGCGGTACCTGGAACTGCCGGCGGCCGTCGCACAGCACGATCGCCGAACGGCCCGCCTTGTCGATCTCGAAGGCGATCCGTGAGCGCGGACTGGTCACCATCGGCCTGGCGAACAGGGCGTGCGCATTGTTCGGCACCACCAGGATCGCCTCCAGATCCGGCCACATCACCGGGCCGCCCGCGGAGAAGGCGTACGCGGTGGAGCCCGTCGGCGTGGACACCAGCACACCGTCGGCACCGAACGCCGACACCGGGCGGCCGTCGACCTCGGTCACCAATTCCAGAACACCGTGGTTGGTGCGATTCTGCAGCGCGACCTCGTTGAGCGCCCAGCTCTGCCCCAGAACCCGCTCCGGGCCGGCCGGATCGGAAAGCGTGACGTCCAGGGTCATCCGGTCTTCCACCCGGTAGTCACGGTTGACCAGCCGGACCATCACCTCGTCGATGCTGTTGGCCTCGGCCTCGGCCAGGAACCCGATGCGCCCCAGATTGATGCCCAGGACCGGAACGTCGGCGGCGTACGCCAATTCCGCGGCACGCAGGAAGGTGCCGTCCCCGCCGAGCACGATCACCACCTCGCAGCCCTCCGCCGAGCCCTGATCGCCGCTGGTCACCTCCACGTCGGCGCCGAGGTCACGCAGATCGGCCGGGTCCACCGGATAGCTTTCGGGCAGTTCGGGCCCGAGTTCGACGACGCCCGTCGGAAAGTCGACACCCGGCACGAAGCTGCGGGTCTCGTGGTCGATCACCCGCAGCGTCACTCCGGCCGCGGCACAATGCCGGGCGATGGCGGCGGTGGTTTCGGTGACGATCGCGCGCCCCGTATGCGCGACCACCAGGAATTCCCGATGAGTGCCACCGGACCTGTCACCGTCCACTGTTGTCCTTCCGTTCGCCATGATGCACGGCCGTGTCGGTGACGCGTCCGGGCGGGACGCTCCGCCGGTGCGGCCGTGCTCGTCTGTACTCCGTGCCCGCCGGCACCACATGCTCATCGACATCTCACGCTCGTCGACAACCTCACGCTCGCTGACAGGCCGGTACGTGATCAGCGAGGCCCGGCCTCGACCGCGGCCACGATCATCGCCATGATCTCAGGATCGACCCGCATCTCGCGCGCCGAAGCACTCCGGTCTCCGACCCTATCGGCCGACGACGACATGTCGCCGGTGCGGGTTGCCTCCCTTGGAGTGGGCAGCGCGATGTCGGACTCGGGCAGCGCGATGTCGGGCTTGTGCAGCGCGATGTCGGGCTTGTGCAACCAGATGAAGTACTCCACGTTGCCGGCGGGGCCGGGCAGCGGACTGGCGACCACGCCGCGGGTACGTAACCCCAGGGCCGCGGCATCGCGTGCCACCTCGGCGACGGCCTCGATGCGCAACGCGGGATCTCGCACGACACCGCCCGCGCCGACGCGGTCCTTCCCGACCTGAAACTGCGGCTTGACCATCGGCAGCAGGTCGCCGCCCGGCTCGACACAGTCGGCGAGCGCAGGCAGAACCAGCGACAACGAGATGAAAGACAGATCCGCCACCACCAGTTCGACCCGGCCGCCGATCTGGTCGGGTGTCAGGGCCCGCACGTTCGTCCTGTCGTGCACGTCGACGCGTTCGTCGTTCTGCAGACGCCAGATCAGCTGTCCGTAGCCGACGTCGACCGCGACGACCTCGCGGGCCTCGCGCCGCAGCAGCACGTCGGTGAAGCCACCCGTGGAGGCTCCGGCGTCGAGACAGCGACGCCCCGCGACCGTCAAGCCATCCGGGGTGTACGCATCCAGAGCACCGATCAGTTTGTGCGCCCCACGCGAGGCCCAGTCGTCCGACGGTGCGTCGACGACGACGATCGGGGTGTCGCGGGCGACATTGGTGGCGGGTTTGGCGGCCACCACGCCATTGACCTTGACCGTTCCGGCCGCTATGAACTCGCGCGCCTGCTCACGCGAACGCGCGAGCCCGCGGCGGACCAGTTCGGCGTCGAGCCGGGCGCGGGCGGCCATTCAGACCCACCTCGCCGGACGTGGTACGCGGCACCCCGATCGGTTCATCGACCCTGCTCGGTTCATCGACGCTCGACGCCTTCGAGCGCCTCGGTCAGTTCTTCATGGGCGCGTTCGAGCAGCGCGCCCTGCCGGGCCAGCCCCACCAGGTCGAACGCCTCGCCGCCGGTCTGCTGCAAGGAATCCACCTGGTTGAGCAGGTCGCGCACCCGGTCCACGACCGGGTGCTCGGAATGTTCGGTGAAGTCGCTCATCGTCGGTTCTCGTTAACCCACCACGCCGAAACCGAGTCGGTGGAGCATCTCGCTCGCCGTGCCGTCGGCCCCGGAGACCGTGAGCTCCTCGTGGTCAATGCTCTCGCCGGACGCCCATACGGCCGCCGCCAGGCTCGGCAGCAGACTTTCCACCGGTCCGCCCGCCGAGACGACGGTTACCGCATGGCCGTCGATCCGGATCTGCCAGCCCTCGTGTGCGACGATCCGCACCAGGTCGACCGGCAGGTACAGTCCGCGCAGGTCGGCAACCACATATGTGGGGCGCTGCTCGGGCGGCGCGGCCAGCAGGTCACGGGCCGTGCTGACGCCGGTCAGCACGAGCACGCTGTCGAGCCCGACGGTGTGCGCACCCTCGATGTCCGTGTCCAGTCGGTCGCCGACGACCAGCGGATTATTGACACCGCTGCGCCGGATCGCATCGATCATCAGCGGCGCCGCCGGTTTACCGGCCACCAGCGGAGTCTTGCCGGTGGCATTGGCCACCGCCGCGACCAGCGATCCGTTGCCGACGAGCAGGCCCCGTTCCGACGGCAACGTGGCGTCGATGTTGGTGGCCACCCACAGCGCACCGGCGCGAATGGCCAGCGCCGCCTCCGACAGTTCGGCCCAGCCGATGTGGGCGGAATAGCCCTGGATCACCGCGTCCGGCTTGTCGTCGGCACTCCGCGCCACGCCGATCCCCACTTCGCGCACTTCTTGCGCCAGGCCGTCCGACCCGATGACCAGTGCCCGCGAGCCCGGCTCCAGATGCTCGGCGAGCAGCTGCGCACCGCTCTGCGCGCTGGTGACCACCTGCTCGGGTCCGGCCTCGAAGCCGAGCTCGTTCAGATGCTCGGCGACCTCTGCCGGACGGCGACTGGCGTTGTTGGTGACGAAGAGCTGCGGAATCTCGGCACGCGCCAAGGTCTCACGGGCACCGACGATGGGCGCGTGACCACCGAACACGGTTCCGTCCAGATCCAGCAGCAGCGCGTCGTACGAGGCCATCACCGTTTCCGGCGCGGGCTCACCGCTCTCGGGTTCTTCCGGCGACTCGTCGCCGTCGACCTGCGCCGCTGATCCGCCGACGGGCACGACCTCGGTGTCGGCCACGACCGGTGACGACTCGGCCACCCCTGTTGTCGCCGACACCGCCGCGAGCGGGGGTTCCTCGGCTACCGGGGGGTCCGCGGCCGGAACCTCTGCAACCTGCTCCCGCACGGAGGGTCCGGCAGCGGGCGCGGCCGGGGCGACATCGCCGGCCGGGGTTTCGGGGGCCGGGTTGTGGGGAACCCGCCGGTCCGCATCGGCCGTCACAGGATCGCCGTCGGCGCCGTCGTCCGCCGCACTACTGCCATCGACGCCCTCCTGATACCCGAGATCGGGGTCGAAGTCGGGGTCGGCGAGTTCGACCAGACGCATCTCGGCGTCGGTCACGTCATCGACATCGGCCGCCGAGGCATTCATGAACCAGGTGACCGCGTCGTCCCGGCGTCCGGCCGCCAGGAGTGCCGAAGCGTACGCGTAGAACAGTCGGGCAGGCCCGGTTCCGGCCTGTCCGACCGACAGATTCTCCAGCTGCAGCGTCACCAGAGCCTTCTCCGGTTCACCCAGGTCCATTCGTGCACCGGCTTCGACGATCCGCATCTCGGTCGCCTCCTCACCCGTCAGCGACCGGCCTTCCTCGCTCCGGGCGATCTCAATCGCACGATCAGCTCGACCGAGACCTCGTTCGGCGTCCGCGATGAGCGGCAGCAGTGCCGAATTTCCGGTGATCCGCTTGGCGGTCCGCAGTTCGGAGACCGCTTCCTGCCATTCCCCGGCGTTGTATGCCGCGATACCTGCGGTCTCGCGGACGAGTCCGACCCGGCCTCCGCGCCGACGCGCCGCTCTGGCGTGTTCGAGGGCGAGCACCGGGGCCTCTTCGAGCAGTCGCGTCACCATCACCAGATGTCGGGCGACGCTTTCCGCGTTCGCTTTGTCGAGCGAGAGCAGATCCTGACGTACGGACGCGTCGAGATCACTCGCCGCCACGTCATCGGGTAGCGCCGGCTCGTCGGGTCGTTCGGTGTGGGCTGCGGGACGCTTGGTTCCACCTCGCGAATCTCGACCCCGGGTGTCTCGGCCTCGCGAACTACGACCTCGATCGTCACGACGTTGGGGCTTGCGGTCACTCATGGTTGATAATCTATGCTCTCTCAACGTCAGCTCCACCGGAGGGGGCACCCACTCCGGTGGGGGACGGTGTGCTCGGGTCAGGACACATGCATTGAGGCCCCAACACGAGTGTGTTGGGGCCTCAATGGGGTGTGATTGCGGCGGTGTCCTACTCTCCCACACTGGTTAGGGTGCAGTACCATCGGCGCTGGTGGGCTTAGCTTCCGGGTTCGGAATGGGTCCGGGCGTTTCCCCACCGCTATAGCCGCCGCAAAATTTGTGAAATTGTCACACACACACTTGTGTGTGTTGTGTGTTGTTTCAGAGGTGCATAGTGGATGCGTTACATGGTCATTATGGCCCACACTGTGTGTGGGTGTTGTTGTAAGTCCTCGGCCGATTAGTACCAGTCACCTGAACACATTACTGTGCTTACAGTTCTGGCCTATCAACCCCATGGTCTGTGGGGGGCCTTAACCCCTCTAAGGGGGTGAGAAACCTCATCTTGGAACAGGCTTCCCGCTTAGATGCTTTCAGCGGTTATCCCTTCCGAACGTAGCTAACCAGCAGTGCTCCTGGCGGAACAACTGGCACACCAGAGGTTCGTCCGTCCCGGTCCTCTCGTACTAGGGACAGGTTTCCTCAAGTTTCTAACGCGCGCGGCGGATAGAGACCGAACTGTCTCACGACGTTCTAAACCCAGCTCGCGTGCCGCTTTAATGGGCGAACAGCCCAACCCTTGGGACCTACTCCAGCCCCAGGATGCGACGAGCCGACATCGAGGTGCCAAACCATCCCGTCGATATGGACTCTTGGGGAAGATCAGCCTGTTATCCCCGGGGTACCTTTTATCCGTTGAGCGACACCACTTCCACTCGTAGGTGCCGGATCACTAGTCCCGACTTTCGTCCCTGCTCGACATGTACGTCTCACAGTCAAGCTCCCTTGTGCACTTACACTCAACACCTGATTGCCAACCAGGCTGAGGGAACCTTTGGGCGCCTCCGTTACATTTTGGGAGGCAACCGCCCCAGTTAAACTACCCACCAGGCACTGTCCCTGAACCCGATCAGGGTCCGAGGTTAGAAGTCCAATACGATCAGAGTGGTATTTCAACAACGACTCCACGACCACTGGCGTGACCGCTTCACAGTCTCCCACCTATCCTACACAAACCGAACCGAACACCAATACCAAGCTATAGTGAAGGTCCCGGGGTCTTTTCGTCCTGCCGCGCGTAACGAGCATCTTTACTCGTACTGCAATTTCGCCGAGTCTGTGGTTGAGACAGCAGAGAAGTCGTTACGCCATTCGTGCAGGTCGGAACTTACCCGACAAGGAATTTCGCTACCTTAGGATGGTTATAGTTACCACCGCCGTTTACTGGGGCTTAAATTCTCAGCTTCGCACCCACAAGGGGCACTAACCGGTCCTCTTAACCTTCCAGCACCGGGCAGGCGTCAGTCCGTATACATCGTCTTACGACTTCGCACGGACCTGTGTTTTTAATAAACAGTCGCTTCTCTCTGGTCTCTGCGACCACCACCAGCTCCCACCGAACAGTGTTCACCAGCAGTGGTCCCCCTTCTCCCGAAGTTACGGGGGTATTTTGCCGAGTTCCTTAACCACAGTTCACTCGATCGCCTTAGTATTCTCTACCTGACCACCTGTGTTGGTTTGGGGTACGGGCCATGTACCAACTCACTAGAGGCTTTTCTCGGCAGCATAGGATCATGGAATTCGCCTCACCGGCTACGCATCACCTCTCAGGCACACAAGACACGGATTTGCCTATGTCTCGCCCTACAGGCTTACACCAGTACAACCACTCACTGGCCCCACTACCTTCCTGCGTCACCCCATCGCTTAACTACTACAACCAAGGTCGTGCGCAGCACCCGCCAGCCACCCGAAGGCGGTCTCTTGGGATTTGGGCACTTAGTACAATTGCCTCGCTATTGGGCGCGGATACACGGGTACGGGAATATCAACCCGTTGTCCATCGACTACGCCTGTCGGCCTCGCCTTAGGTCCCGACTCACCCTGGGCGGATTAACCTGCCCCAGGAACCCTTGGTCATCCGGCGGACAAGTTTCTCACTTGTCTTTCGCTACTCATGCCTGCATTCTCACTCCCACACCCTCCACACCTGGATCACTCCGGCGCTTCCACGGATGCAGGACGCTCCCCTACCCACCCACACCACTACACACACCCCCGCAAGGATGTGCCGATGACTTGTGTGAGTGCCGCGGCTTCGGCGGTGTACTTGAGCCCCGCTACATTGTCGGCGCAGGATCACTTGACCAGTGAGCTATTACGCACTCTTTCAAGGGTGGCTGCTTCTAAGCCAACCTCCTGGTTGTCTTCGCGACCCCACATCCTTTTCCACTTAGTACACGCTTAGGGGCCTTAGCCGGCGATCTGGGCTGTTTCCCTCTCGACTACGAACCTTATCGCCCGCAGTCTCACTGCCACACTCTCACTTACCGGCATTCGGAGTTTGGCTGACGTCAGTAACCTGATAGGGCCCATCGGCCATCCAGTAGCTCTACCTCCAGCAAGAAACATGTGACGCTGCACCTAAATGCATTTCGGGGAGAACCAGCTATCACGGAGTTTGATTGGCCTTTCACCCCTACCCACAGCTCATCCCCTCCATTTTCAACTGAAGTGGGTTCGGGCCTCCACAACATCTTACTGCTGCTTCACCCTGGCCATGGGTAGATCACTCCGCTTCGGGTCTAGACCCGGCGACTACAGTCACAAGACATAATGTCTCCGACATTGCGCCCTATTCAGACTCGCTTTCGCTACGGCTACCCCACACGGGTTAACCTTGCCACCGAGCACTAACTCGCAGGCTCATTCTTCAAAAGGCACGCCATCACCCACAGTCCACTCAAGAACTCACAGGCTTTGACGGATTGTAAGCGTCCGGTTTCAGGTACTATTTCACTCCCCTCCCGGGGTACTTTTCACCTTTCCCTCACGGTACTAGTCCGCTATCGGTCACCAGGAAGTATTCAGGCTTACCGGGTGGTCCCGGCAGATTCACAGCAGATTCCACGAGCCCGCTGCTACTTGGGCATCCATCACGCAAGACCACAGGCTTTCGACTACCGGACTCTCACCGTCTACGGCGGACCATTCCAGGCCACTTCACCTAACCCATGATTTTATCACTCACGCCCGGACAGGTAGATCCGGGAAGATGAACCCCACAACCCCACACACACAACCCCTACCCGGTTACACATGCGCATGGTTTAGCCTCATCCGCTTTCGCTCGCCACTACTCACGGAATCACACTTGTTTTCTCTTCCTATGGGTACTGAGATGTTTCACTTCCCCACGTTCCCTCCACACCCGCTATACATTCACGGGCGGGTAACACCACATAACTGGTGCTGAGTTTCCTCATTCGGACACCCTCGGATCACAGCTCGTTTGACAACTCCCCGAGGACTATCGCGGCCTACCACGTCCTTCATCGGCCCCTGGTGCCAAGGCATCCACCGAACGCCCTAAAACACTTACAACAACACCTACAAACACACCCCCACCACACAACCCGAAGACTGCCGGCAAAGACACGAATGTAGACGCCAAAAAAGCACTATCTCAAAAAATGAAATTGCAATATTCAT
Organism: Gordonia pseudamarae; assembly: GCF_025273675.1. NCBI lineage: Bacteria > Bacillati > Actinomycetota > Actinomycetes > Mycobacteriales > Gordoniaceae > Gordonia > Gordonia pseudamarae. Next base: position 2,839,496 of record NZ_CP045809.1, read on the forward strand.
ACCATCAACAACAACCAACAACCCCTCACAGGGCACATCGATCATCACTGATGAGATGCTCGCATCCACTATGCACTTCTCAAACAACACACACCCACCACCAGCCACCAACTCCGGCCCCCATCACAGGAACCCTCACCACCAGCAACCCAACAGCAGGCCAAGACAACCCGCATCACTGCGTGTTCCCTCAGAACCCCGATAGTGTGCAACAACCAGCATCCCAGTCACCCAGAACACTCACCCCACCCACCACACACGTCTAGTGCACAGCCGGCATAACAGGATGTGTTTGATGTTTCACCCATGAACATGACCGCGGCACACCACATTCGGGCATGATCCACGACAGTGCCAATGCTCCTTAGAAAGGAGGTGATCCAGCCGCACCTTCCGGTACGGCTACCTTGTTACGACTTCGTCCCAATCGCCGATCCCACCTTCGACAGCTCCCTCCCACACAGGGGTTAGGCCACCGGCTTCGGGTGTTACCGACTTTCATGACGTGACGGGCGGTGTGTACAAGGCCCGGGAACGTATTCACCGCAGCGTTGCTGATCTGCGATTACTAGCGACTCCGACTTCATGGGGTCGAGTTGCAGACCCCAATCCGAACTGAGACGCGCTTTAAGGGATTCGCTCCACCTCACGGTCTCGCAGCCCTCTGTACGCGCCATTGTAGCATGTGTGAAGCCCTGGACATAAGGGGCATGATGACTTGACGTCATCCCCACCTTCCTCCGAGTTGACCCCGGCAGTCTCCTGCAAGTCCCCGGCATAACCCGCTGGCAATACAGGACAAGGGTTGCGCTCGTTGCGGGACTTAACCCAACATCTCACGACACGAGCTGACGACAGCCATGCACCACCTGTACACCAACCACAAGGGAACCGACATCTCTGCCAGCGTCTGGTGTATGTCAAACCCAGGTAAGGTTCTTCGCGTTGCATCGAATTAATCCACATGCTCCGCCGCTTGTGCGGGCCCCCGTCAATTCCTTTGAGTTTTAGCCTTGCGGCCGTACTCCCCAGGCGGGGTACTTAATGCGTTAGCTACGGCACGGATCCCGTGAAAAGGAACCCACACCTAGTACCCACCGTTTACGGCGTGGACTACCAGGGTATCTAATCCTGTTCGCTACCCACGCTTTCGCTCCTCAGCGTCAGTTACTACCCAGAGACCCGCCTTCGCCACCGGTGTTCCTCCTGATATCTGCGCATTTCACCGCTACACCAGGAATTCCAGTCTCCCCTGTAGTACTCAAGTCTGCCCGTATCGCCTGCACGCCTACAATTGAGTTGCAGAATTTCACAGACGACGCGACAAACCGCCTACGAGCTCTTTACGCCCAGTAATTCCGGACAACGCTCGCACCCTACGTATTACCGCGGCTGCTGGCACGTAGTTGGCCGGTGCTTCTTCTCCAGGTACCGTCACTCGCGCTTCGTCCCTGGTGAAAGAGGTTTACAACCCGAAGGCCGTCATCCCTCACGCGGCGTCGCTGCATCAGGCTTGCGCCCATTGTGCAATATTCCCCACTGCTGCCTCCCGTAGGAGTCTGGGCCGTGTCTCAGTCCCAGTGTGGCCGATCACCCTCTCAGGTCGGCTACCCGTCGTCGCCTTGGTAGGCCATTACCCCACCAACAAGCTGATAGGCCGCGGGCCCATCCCTGACCGCAAAAGCTTTCCACCAACCCCCATGCAAGGGCAGGTCATATCCGGTATTAGACCCAGTTTCCCAGGCTTATCCCAAAGTCAGGGGCAGATCACCCACGTGTTACTCACCCGTTCGCCACTCGAGTACCCCCGAAGGAGCCTTTCCGTTCGACTTGCATGTGTTAAGCACGCCGCCAGCGTTCGTCCTGAGCCAGGATCAAACTCTCCATGAAAAAACACTGAAACCAAACAGTTTCAACACAATTCTTCAGACCAGAGAGAAAAACCTGACCAAAAAATCCTCAAAAAAACAAACTGGCATTCAAAAAAATTTTGACTACCAAAAAAATTTGGCATCAAACAAAGTTTGTCACACACTATCGAGTTCTCAAAGAACACACACCCACCAACACCACCCCACAAAGAGGCAACCATCAGCAAGCACTGCTCACAAACACTTGGAAACCGCCACCCACTCCGGGGCAACCACTCCAGCCTAACAGACCCGATCTCCGCTTCGCAAGTCACGGTTGTTCGGTTCTGGTGATCACGTCCGGCAGGACCCGTCCGAACCTTTCGGTCTCAGACAGCCAAGCTCGCCCGGTTTCGCTTGATTCCGGGGCGGTTGCTCTCGGCGATGCTTCAACTAAGTTACACAGACGCGAACGAGAGGTCAAATCGCCTGGTCAGGAGGTAAACCGTGCGCCGGCGAAGCTCTTCTTGCCGCGACGTACCACCAGCCATCGACCGTGCAGCAGGTCCGGGTTCTGTGGTCGCCAGTCCGCGTCGACGATCTTCTGGTTGTTCACGTACGCACCGCCTTCGTCCACTGCCCGGCGCGCGGCCTTGTTGCTCTCCGACAATCCGGTGGCGACGAGCAGCTCGATGATCGTCGGACGTTCGCCGGCGAACTCGGCCACCCGGGTCTCCCCCACAGCCGCGGCGAGTGTGCCCTCGTCGAGATCGGTGAGTTCGGCGCGACCGAACAGCGCCTGGCTCGCGAGCTCGACTGCCGCCGTATGTTCGGCACCGTGGATGAGCGTGGTCATCTCGGCGGCGAGCGTCTTCTGCGCCAGACGCAGGTGCGGCGTCTGCGTGGTGGCACGCTCGAGCTCGTTGATCTCGTCGCGGCTCAGGAAGGTGAACCACCGCAGGTAGCGCACCACATCGGCGTCCGCGGTATTCACGAAGTACTGGTACCAGACGTACGGGCTGGTGAGTTCGGGATCGAGCCACAGACTTCCCCCGCCCGTGGACTTGCCGAACTTCTTCCCGTCGGCCGAGGTCACCAGCGGCACGGTGATCGCATGCGCTCCGGCCCCGTCCACGCGTCGGATCAGGTCGACGCCGCCGACGATGTTCCCCCATTGATCCGATCCACCGATCTGCAGCACGCAGCCGTACCGGCGACGCAGTTCGAGGAAGTCGTTGGACTGCAGCAGCACGTAGCTGAACTCGGTGTAGCTGATGCCGTCCGATTCCAGCCGACGACGGACGGTCTCGCGCGCGAGCATCACGTTGACGGAGAAGTGCTTGCCGAGGTCACGCAAGAAGTCGACCGCACTGAGCTGCGAGGTCCACTCCATGTTGTCCACCAGCACCGCGCTGGTGGCCGAGTCGTCGATAGTGACGAATCTGCGCAGCTGGTCACCGATGCGGCCGGCCCAGTCCGCGACCGTGTCGGCCGAGTTCATGGTCCGCTCCCCAACCTCACGCGGATCGCCGATAAGGCCGGTCGCACCGCCCGCGAGGACCACGGGACGGTGGCCCGCGAGCTGGAACCGCCGCAATGTGAGCAGCGGGACCAGGTGCCCCGCGTGCAGACTCGACGCGGTCGGGTCGAATCCGGCGTACAGCGAAATCGGTGCCGCGAGCACGGATCGAAGCTCATCGAGATCCGTCGACTGGGCGATCAGCCCGCGCCAGGTGAGCTCGTCGATGATGCTGTCGGTCCCACCGTCGAGGCCGGCCGGGGCGGGCGCGGTGGTGTTCTCGGAGGGCTGGATCTGCTCTGTCGTCACGGGTCAATCCTGCCATCCGCGCCGAAGTCACCGGACCCGATGTCCCCCGACACCGGGCTGCGGGTCATGCGGATGCGGTGAGGCGCTCGTGCTCGGCGTCGTCGGTGACCGCGCGCGCGTCGCTGACCAGCATGTCCGGGATGCCGTCGGCGTCGATCGGATAGGCGAGGCGCAGACGCGGATTGTAGAGCTCATCACCGGCATCGAGCAGTTGCCCGTGGTCCTGCGGACACACCAGTCGTTCCCGGACCACCTGCGGGATCTGCTGCGCTCGTGTACTCACCCGATTCCTCTCATTGAATTCGATCTGCTGTCGTGATCGGTCACGCGGTCAGTGTGCCACGGACACCTGGTCCGGGCGGCGCAGTGTGGGTTGCGACCAGTCGAGTTCGGCCGCCGCACTGCTGGTGTACCGCCGATACCGGCCCACCTCGTCGCGGAACCAGACCTTTCCGGGCGATTTCGGGGAATCCGGCTCGGGAAGTCCCCGGGCGCCGAGGGCGGCGGTCAGCGGCCGGTACGAACTCGACAGCGGGATCTCATCGACCACGACGATGAGATGCGGCCGCAGGAACGCCGGCATCTCGCCGAGCCCCATCCGCAACGACGTGGCTGTCAGCGAGTCCGGCGAGGCGCCCGGCCGCAATGTCAACGCCGCCACCATGACTTGGGTCCCCGGCCTCCCGACGGCGTACGCGGCCACCTGATCGACCCCGGCGACCTGCGACAGATGATGCTCGACCGGCGGACCGAACATCGGGCCGTCGGCACTGCGGATCACTCTGTCGAGCGCCGACACCAGCCACAGATCGTTGTCGACGTCGCGCACGAACAACTGACCCGACACCTCCCACCGGTCACCAGGGGCGAACACGCCCCGCAACACGGTGCCGTTGGTGTCGAAACGGTGCGACGCCCGTGAGAGCAAGAGTCCCGGCATGCCGGGGTCGGCCCTGCGTACGAAGCCCGAATCCTCGATGACCAGCCGGTCATCGAGGACGTCGTAGGCGGCCAGTTCGACCTCGTTGGTGCCCGGAAGCGGTCGCCCCATCGCGCCGGCCTTATCGCCGGCAACGTTGGCCAGCATCACCGAACCGTCGGCGGTGGCGAAGAATTCGAGCACCCGGGCCCTCGGGAATGCCTCGGTGACGTCGTCCCAGAGACCTCCTGGCATCCCCGAACCCATGAACAGCCGGATCGGGTTGTACCGGTTGATCTCCAGATTGTCGGCGCGGATCACCTCACGCAACATCGACCACGTGTACGACACCACAGTCACGCCGTAGCGCTGTACCTCCGTGGCGAACGTCTCCGGTTCGATCGCGTTCGACAGGGCGATCCTCGACCGACCGGCCACAGTCGCACCGAGCGTGGTGAGCAGGCCCGAGGCGTGATGCAGCGGCGGCAGGCAGTACACGGTGTCGCGTTCGGTCAGCGCCGCCGCGGACGCCGCCCCGAAGGCGGAGATCGCGAACCGACGGTTGGTGACCCGCCAGGGATTGAGTTTGCCGTCCGACCTGGTGAACAGGATGAACGCCACATCGCCGGCCACTCCCGGATCCGGGCGGTACCAGGCCGGGATCTCGACCGCGTCCGGGTCGATCTGCTCCATGTCGATCACCGTGTCGTCATCGGTCTCGATGACAATGCGCGATTGGCCACTGCCGCCACCCAGCACCAGCACATGACCACAGTGCTCACGTGCCGTCGCCAGGTTGTCCGGATCGGCGACGATGGCCGCGCAGTGCGCCACCCGCAACATCTCGCCCATGTCACCGTCGGGTGAGAGCATCACCGCGACCGCCCCCAGGCGCGACAGTGCCGCGACGACGACGAGCGCGCTCGGCCTGGTCTCCATGAGCACACCGACGGGTGCGCCCGGCCGGACCCCGCACTGGATGAGTCCGGCGACCACATTGTTGATGCGGGTGTTCACCTGAGCCCGGGTCAGCACGCGGTTCTCGAACAGGAACAGTTCCTTGGCGCCGCCGCGTCTGGTGTTCTCCGACATCAGTTTGCCCAGCGACACCCGCGTATCGGGCCGGATGTCGTCCATCCTGCTGAGCATGATCGGCACGCTGCGCGCCGATTCCCGTGCCAACGCGACCGTTGTCCGCTGCAGCGAGGTGGCCACCCCCGCGAGGTCCTTGGTGAGGTGCGCACCGGCCATCGCCACCGACCCCACACCGTGGGTCACCCGCGACGACAGACTGACGCCGGAACCGTGCCCGCGCTCGGCGGGTTCGGCCATGGGCTCGATGCCGTCGGGCTTCGGGCCCACTCCCTCGTTCCAGTTGATCCAGGCGGCGGTGGTCGGCCACGAGTGGGCACCGGCGGCGGTACCGACGACCAATCCGAAATGACCGACGGGCATGGTCGATTCGTACACGTCGGCGCGGGATGCGGCACGCACGATACCCCGGACCGAGGCCGGCTGCCCGATGTCGTCGGCGGTGCCGACAAAGGCCAGGATCGGCATCGTGAGTTCGGTGAGGGAGACGAGTTCGCCGTTGATCACGAACCCGCCGGACAGCATCCGATTGTGCGCGACGAACTGTCGCAGCAACTCGGCGATCGCGGGCCCCGACCAGGCCACCCACCCGTCGACCTCGAGGAATCTGCGTTGTTCCTCACGCGGCAGCAGGGCGTCCCGGTCGTGCAGCTTGCGCATGAACTCGATGCGGCCCTTGATCGTCTTCACCGGGTCGAGCATCTGGAACCCGGTGCGCGACATCCATCCTGGGATCCAGAGCCTGCCGACCACGTTGTCGGCGAGGAACTCCGACAGCGGCGCGACGATGGCCGGCGGGACGGGCAGCCCCGCCAGCACGTCGACCGGACTGCCGTAGGTGCTGATGCTGAGGATGTTCTTGGAATCGCGGTACGACGCGGCCTGATAGGCGAACATCCCGCCCTGCGAGTAGCCGCACAGATGGATGTCCCGGCCGGTCGTCTCGACGATCAGGTCGATGGCCCGACTCACCGCCAGCACATGGTCGGCGAGGTTGCGTTCGAGACCGCCCTCCTCGACGTCCGGCGACCCGAAGTCGATGACCCACGGGGTGATCCCGCTCTGGTGCAGGATCGACACCGCACCGTTGTCCTCGGTGACGTCGTACACGTTGGCCGCCACCATCAGCGGCGGGATCAGCAGCGCGTGCGGCCCGGTGCCCGGTTCGTCGGGGAAGTAGCGCCGCAGCCGGAACATCGGCTCGTTTTCCACGACGACGAAAGGGGTCGGTTCGATTCCGGTGTCGAGTGCCCCGAAGCGCAGCACTTCGAGCCCGTTCTGGGCGGTGGCGAGCACTTTGTCGATGGCCGCGCCGACACCTGGTATCCCGAATCCGACCATATTCACTGGCTCCCTACTTGCTCAAGCGACCCACACGAGACGGGCGTCCGGCTCACTGTAGCCCACCGCGCACCGTGTCCGGGCAACTACGGCCGACCGGCTCCCGACCACCGGGAACGCAGGTCCGGCAGGGCAGCGCCGATGACCTCCAACTGCCGCCTGACCTGCGTCGACGAGGTTCCACCGAGCGCATTCCGAGACTCGATCGACCCACGCACCGTCAGCACGTCCCGCACGTCCGGGGTCAGTGCCGGGTTGATCGAGGCCAGCACCTCGTCGTCGAGTTCGTCGAGCCCGACACCACGCGACTCGGCCTCACGCACACAGGCACCGGCGACCTCATGCGCCACCCGGAACGGGACACCCTGCCGGACAAGCCATTCGGCGATATCAGTGGCGAGAGTGAAGCCGGCGGGCGCCAATTCGGCCATCCGGTCGGCGTGGAACACCAGGGTGGCGACCAGCCCGGTGATCGCGGGCAGCAACAGTTCGAGCTGGGCCACCGCGTCGAAAACCGGTTCCTTGTCCTCCTGCAGATCCCGGTTGTAGGCCAGCGGCTGCGCCTTGAGCGTGGCCAGCAGACCGGTCAGGTCACCGATGAGACGTCCCGTCTTGCCCCTCATCAGCTCGGCGACGTCGGGATTCTTTTTCTGCGGCATGATCGAACTGCCGGTGGACCAGGCATCAGCAAGAGTGATGTACCCGAATTCCGGTGTGCTCCAGATGATCACCTCCTCGCTGAGCCGAGACAGATCGACCGCGATCATCGTGAACACGAACAACGCCTCAGCGGCGAAATCGCGCGCCGAGGTGGCGTCGATCGAGTTCTCGGCGGCCGCCGAGAACCCGAGATCGGCTGCGATCGCCGCGGGGTCCAGTCCGAGCGAGGATCCGGCCAGCGCCCCGGACCCGTACGGGGACACCGAGGTACGGCGGTCGGCGTCGGCAAGTCTGTCGACATCACGCAGCAACGGCTGGGCGTGCGCGAGCAGGTGATGCGCCAGCAACACCGGCTGAGCGGCCTGCAGGTGGGTCTTGCCCGGCATCACCACGTCGGGGTGCGCGGCCGCCTGGGCGGTGAGCGCCTCCACCACGTCGAGCACCCCGGCACCCACGCGGCGCATCGCGTCGCGCAGCCACATCCGGAACAGTGTGGCCACCTGATCGTTTCGTGACCGACCGGCCCGCAGGCGGCCGCCGAGTTCTGCGCCGACGCGGTCGATGAGTCCGCGTTCGAGCGCCCCGTGCACGTCCTCATCGGAGTCGGCGGGCGCGAACGTACCGTCGGCGACATCGGCCGCGAGCCGGTCGAGGCCGGCCAGCATCGCGGTCAGGTCGTCGTCGACGAGCAGTCCGGCCTTGTTGAGTACCCGGGCGTGCGCCTTCGACGCCTCGATGTCATACGGGGCCAGCGCCCAGTCGAACTGCGTCGACTTGCTCAGCGCGGCCATGGCCGCGGCCGGTCCGTCGGCGAACCGGCCACCCCACAGCGAACCCTCGTTGGTGGAACCGCCGGACGCCGCGTTCCCGGTCACAGCCCCAGGTCCCGCTTGGCCGAGATCTTTGACGAAAGCCCGTGCAGCTCAACGAAACCACGGGCGGCGGACTGGTCGAAGCTGTCGCCCTCGTCGTAGGTGGCGAGGTTGAAGTCGTACAGCGACTCGCTGCTGCGCCGGCCGGTGGCCGCGATGTGGCCGCCGTGCAGCACCAGCCGGATGTCGCCGCTGACGTGAGTCTGGGTGGCGTCGACGAAGGCCTCCAGCGAACGTCGCAGCGGCGAGAACCACAGGCCGTCGTACACCAGCTCGGCCCACTTCTGATCGGTGTGCCGCTTGTACCGGCCCAGCTCGCGTTCGAGGGTGACGTGCTCGAGTTCCTCGTGTGCCCGGATCAGCACCATGGCGCCGGGCGCCTCGTATACCTCGCGGCTCTTGATGCCCACGAGCCGGTCCTCGACCACGTCGAGGCGACCGACGCCCTGAGCGCCCGCACGACGATTCAGTTCGACGATCGCCTCCAGCACACTGACCGGGCGGCCGTCGATGGCGACGGGACGACCCTTGTCGAAGCTGATGATGACCTCGTCGGGCGACTGCCAGTTGAGCGTCGGGTCGTCGGTGTAGTCGTAGACGTCCTTGGTGGGCGCGTTCCACAGGTCTTCGAGGAAGCCGGTCTCCACGGCGCGTCCCCACACGTTCTGGTCGATGGAGAACGGCGACTTCTTGGTGACGTTGATCGGGATCGCGTTCTCCTCGGCGAAGGCGATCGCCTTCTCCCGGGTCCAGGCGTAATCACGAACCGGTGCAAGAACTTCGAGGTCGGGTGCGAGGGTGGCGAAGCCGACCTCGAACCGCACCTGGTCGTTGCCCTTGCCGGTGCAGCCGTGGGCGACGACGGTGCCGCCGTGAGCGCGGGCGGCCTGCACCAGGTGCTTGGCGATCAGCGGGCGCGAGAGTGCCGACACCAGCGGGTAGCGGTCCATGTAGAGGGCGTTGGAGGTGATCGCGGGCAGGCAGTAGTCGTCGGCGAACTCGTCGCGGGCATCCACGACGACGGCCTCGACAGCACCGCAGTCGAGGGCACGCTGCCGGACAACCTCCATGTCCTCGCCGCCCTGGCCGAGGTCGAGCGCCACGGCGACGACCTCCTTGCCGGTCTCCTTCTGGATCCAGCTGATGGCGACGGAGGTGTCGAGGCCGCCGGAGTAGGCGAGAACAACGCGTTCGGTCATGGTCTGTGCGCTCCTTAGGTGTCGGGAGAAGTCTAGTGAGTGTTCGGGGGACGCCGTCCCCCAGGCAGTGGTCACCGGGCCGGCCGGCGGCGGGCGATCGGTTCGGGTTCGGCTTTACACCAGACCCTCGATTCGCCGCGCCAGTTCGGCGCCGTCGAGTGGTTCGCGGGCGACCACGAGGATCGTGTCGTCGCCGGCGATGGTGCCGACGATGTCGGGCAGACTCGCCCGGTCGATGGCACTGGCCAGGTAATGCGCGGCGCCCGGCGGGGTGCGCAGGACAGCAAGATTGCCACTGGCGTCGGTGGATACCAGCAATTCCGACAGCAGTCGGGCCAATCGGTCGGTTCCACCGGCAACCCCGCGGACCGGGGAACCGTCCTCGGGAACGACGTAGATGCCGGCCCCTCCGTCTGCGGCGCGCAGTTTGACCGCGCCCAGCTCGTCCAGATCACGCGAGAGGGTCGCCTGCGTCGCGTCCACGCCCTCGGCGGCCAGTAGTTTCTGCAAGGCCGACTGGCTGCGGACCTGTCTGGACGACAGGAGCGTGACGATCAGTGCGTGCCTGCCCGCCCGGGTGTGCGCGAGCCGCGATTCGGGCAGGCGCCCGGCCGGTGCTCCCTCTGAGGTGTCGGCGGCTGTCACTACTGCCCCAGCAACCAGATCAGCAGGGCCTTCTGCGCGTGCAGCCGATTCTCGGCCTCGTCGAAGACGACGCTGGCGGGCCCGTCGATCACCTCGTCGGTGATCTCGTCGCCACGATGGGCCGGAAGGCAGTGCAGCACGATCGCTTCCGGGTCGGCCAGGGCCAGCAGGTCGGCGTTGATCTGGTACGGCCGGAACGGCGCGCGCCGGTCCTTGCCGTCGCTCTCCTGCCCCATCGACACCCAGGTGTCGGTGACGAGCACGTCGGCCCCGGCCACCGCGGTACGCGGATCGCGTTCGACGGCGACCGATCCGCCGGTCGCCGCGGCGCGGTCGCGGGTCGCCTCGATGACCGCCGGGTGGGGGTCGAAGCCCTCGGGCGCCGAGATCGTCACATGCATTCCGGCGGTCACCCCGCCGAGCGCCAGCGAATGCGCCATGTTGTTGGCGCCGTCACCGAGATAGGTCATCGACAGGCCCGCGGTTCTGCCCTTGTGCTCGATGATGGTCTGCAGATCCGCGAGTACCTGACATGGATGCCACATGTCCGAGAGCGCGTTGACCACCGGAACGGTCGCCTGCGAGGCCATCGCCTCGAGCCGCTCATGTCCGGAGGTGCGCCATACGATCGCCTCGACGAACCGGGACAGCACGCGAGCGGTGTCCTCGATGGTCTCGTCGCGGCCGAGTTGGGTGGTGGTGCCGTCGACGACCACGGCGTGACCGCCGAGCTGGGCCACGCCGAGCTCGAACGAGAACCGGGTCCGGGTGGAGTTCTTGTCGAAGATCACCCCGACCCCGCGCGGGCCCTCCAGTGGCCGCATACCGAACGGGTCGGCCTTGACGGTGGCCGCCAGCTCTAGGATCCGCGCCTGCTCGTCGGGGGTGACGTCGTCGTCACGCAGAAAGTGCCGGGTCACTGCCCTGCCTCCTTGTCACCGGTCGCCTGCTGTGCGGCGTCGAGTATCGCCGGCAGTGCACCGACGAAGCGTGTGCCCTGGTCCTCGGTGAGGATCAGTGGCGGGGCGAGCCGCAGCACGTCGGGTGCGGGTGCGTTGATCAGGTAGCCCGCATCGCGCGCCGCCACCTCGACCGCCGACGAGATGGGTTGCGCCAGGGTGACACCCAGCAGCAGTCCGGCTCCGCGGACACCGGTCACCAGCGGGTGGCCGAGTTCCTCGATACCGGCCGCGATGGTTTTGCCCACCGACGCGACATGCTCGCAGAGTCCTTCGTCATCGATCACCCCGATGACCGCGAGCGCGGCGGCGGCGGCCACCGGGTTTCCGCCGAAGGTGGTGCCGTGCTGGCCGGGGCCGAACAGGTCGGCGGCCGGGCCCGTGGCCAGGACCGCCCCGATCGGCAGCCCACCGCCGAGCCCCTTGGCCAGCGTGAGTACGTCGGGGACGATGCCTACGCCCTGGTGGGCGAAGAACGGCCCGGTGCGGGCCACCCCGGTCTGCACCTCGTCGAGGATGAGCAGGGCACCCCGCTCCGCGGTGATCCGCCGGGCGTGGGCGAGATAATCGGCGGGCGGGACGATGACGCCGGCCTCGCCCTGGATCGGTTCGAGAATGACCGCGGCGGTGCGATCGGTGACCGCGGCGTCGAGCGCGTCGTGGTCACCGAACGGCACGAACCGCACTCCCGGCGGCATCGGCTCGAACGGCGCCCGCTTGCCGGGCTGCCCGGTCATGGCCAGCGAGCCCATGGTCCGGCCGTGGAATCCCCTGTCGGCGGCGATGATCTCGGACCGGCCGGTGAGCCGGGCGAGCTTGAACGCGGCCTCGTTGGCCTCGGTACCCGAATTGCAGAAGAAGGCGCGGCCCGGGTGTCCGAACTTGTCGAGCAGCCGCTCGGCGAGTTCGACGACGCGCGGATTGACGTACAGGTTGGACACGTGGCCGAGGATGCCGAGCTGGTCGGTGACCGCCGCGATGATCGCCGGGTGCGCGTGGCCGAGGGCGTTGACCGCGATACCGCCGAGAAGGTCGAGGTACTCGCGTCCGTCGGCGTCGGTGACCACCGCACCCTGTCCCCCGACCAGCGCGAGCGGCGGGGTTCCGTAGTTGTTCATCAGCGATGCCGACCACCGCTGCCGCAGAGTTGTCATGAGTTGTTCCGTTCGGAGCGATATGGGTGACCGTTACACGGGGGTGCCGGGAACCACGCGGGTTCCGGCCGAGCTGGAGGTGAGCAGTTCGGCGAGCACGGCGTGCGGGACCCGTCCGTCGACGACGTGGGCCCGCCGGACGCCGCCGTCGACGGCGCGCAGACAGGCCTCCATTTTCGGAATCATGCCCGAATCGAGTGTCGGCAACAGTTCGGCGAGGTCCGCGGTGCTGATCGAGGACACCAGCGACGAGCGGTCCGGCCAGTCGGTGTACAAACCTTCGACGTCGGTCAGCATCACCAACCGGGCCGCGCCCAGTGCCTCGGCGAGTGCTCCGGCGGCGGTGTCGGCGTTGATGTTGTGCACTACCCCGTCCTTGTCGGGAGCGATCGTCGAGACGACGGGGATCCGCCCGGCGGCGACCAGATCGAGGACCGCCGAGGTGTTGACGGAGGTGATGTCGCCGACCAGTCCGATGTCGGTGGTGACCCCGTCGACTTGGACGGTGCGCCGGGTCGCGGTGAACAGGTGCGCGTCCTCACCTGTGATGCCGACCGCGTACGGCCCGTAGGTGTTGATGAGGCCGACCAGTTCGCGGCCGACCTGACCGAACAGCACCATCCGCGCCACATCCATCACCTCGGGGGTGGTGACACGAAATCCGCCGCGAAACTCTCCTTGCAGGCCAAGGCGTTTGAGCATCGCCGAGATCTGCGGGCCGCCGCCGTGCACCACGATCGGATGCATGCCGCAGGCGCGCAGGAACACCATGTCGGCGGCGAAGGCCGCTTTGAGCCGCTCGTCGACCATGGCATTGCCACCGTATTTGACCACGACGGTGGCGCCATGCAACTCCTGCAGTGCGGGAAGGGATTCGGCGAGAACCGCGGCCTTGTCGATGGCGGTGAATCCGCTGTCGCTCATGAGGAGTACGCCGAGTTCTCTTCGACGTACGCGTGCGACAGGTCGGTGGTGCGCACCCAGGCCGTCGCGTCGCCGAGCCCGAGATCGACGATCACGTCGATATCCTGCCCCGACAGGTCCACGTCGCGGGCGCCGTCGACGCCGTATCCGTTGCGGCACACCGCCTGTCCGTTGAATGAGACGGCGATGACGTCCGGGTCGACGGTGACCGGGGAGATACCCACGGCCGCCAGTACCCGGCCCCAGTTGGGATCGGAACCGAACAGCGCGGTCTTTACCAGCGAATCGCGGGCCACCGCCCGCGCCACCGTCACCGCGTCGTCCTCGGTGACAGCACCGGTCACGGTGATGACGACGCGTTTGGTCACGCCCTCGGCGTCGGCCTGCATCTGCGCGGCCAGATCGTCGCACACCGCGAACACCGCGGCGTCGAGGTCGGTCTGTTCGACGGGAATCCCGCTCGCACCCGAACTAAGAAGCAGCACGGTGTCATTGGTGGAGGTGGAGCCGTCTATGTCGAGCCGGTCGAAGGTCTTGCCGGCGGCGCCTCGCAGCGCGGAGTCGAGCTGGTCGGCGGTGGCCACCGCGTCGGTGGTGAGCACCACCAGCATCGTCGCCAGCGACGGGGCCATCATGCCCGCGCCCTTGCCCATCGCCCCTACGTTCCAGCCCTGCGGATGGTGCAGCGCAACCTGTTTGGGGACGGTGTCGGTGGTCATGATCGCGTGCGCGGCATCGGTGCCGCCGGACAGTCCGCCGCCCATGTCGTGGACGATCTCGGTCACCCCGGCCAGCACCTTGTCCATCGGCAGACGGTCCCCGATGAGACCGGTGGAGCAGACCGCGACCTCGACGGCCCCGGTTTCGGTGCCCCAGTTGCTGAGGGTCCGGGCAACCGCCTCGGCCGTGTGGTGAGTGTCCTGGAAACCGCCCGGTCCGGTACACGCGTTGGCACCGCCCGAGTTGAGGATCACCGCGCGGAGCCGCCCGCCGGTGAGTACCTGCCTGCTCCAGAGGACCGGCGCGGCCTTCACCTGATTGCGCGTGAACACGCCGGCCGCCGCGTACTCCGGCCCTTCATTGAAAACCAGTGCGAGATCGGGCTTTCCGGACTTCTTGATACCCGCGGCCAACCCAGCGGCCCGAAAGCCCAGGGGTGCGGTCACACCCTGGCCGCGGACGATGCGGGGCGCATCGAGGGGCGCTCCCCCTTCGATCCGATCCGCCGCGGCGCCACTGCTCACATCGATGTTGCCACTGTCGGTCGCATTGTCGCTGTCTGTCACATTCTCGCTGTCTGTCACATTCTCGCTGTCTGTCACATTCTCGCTGTCTGTCACATTCTCACTGTCGGTCACGGCGCCACTCCCACGGTTGACAGCCCTTCGGTCTCATCCCAACCGAGGGCGAGGTTCATTGATTGCACCGCGGCACCACCGGTGCCCTTGGCCAGGTTGTCGATGGCACCGACCACCACGAGCGTTCCGGCGCGTTCATCGACGGCCACCTGCAGGGTCACCGCGTTGGAACCGATGACGGTGCCGGTGGCGGGCAGTTGACCTTCGGGCAGCAGGTGGACGAACGGCTCGTCGGCGTAGGCCTTGTCGTAGACGGCCCGCACCTCGTCGGCGGATGCGGTGGTCTTGGCCGTGCAGGTGGCCAGGATGCCCCGCGAGGTGGGTACGAGCACCGGCGTGAACGACACGGTCACGGGCAGGTTCGCCGCCACCGAAAGCGCCTGCGAGATCTCCGGGGTGTGCCGGTGCACCCCCCCGACACCGTAGGCCCGCGCCGAGCCGATGACCTCCGATGCCAGCAGGTCCACCTTGGGTGAGCGGCCCGCACCGGAGGTGCCACTGACCGCGACGACGGTGACGTGCGGTTCGATGAGGCCGGCGGCCATGGCGGGCCGCAGCGCCAGAATCGACACCGTCGGGTAGCACCCGGGCACCGCGATCCGCGCGGCGGCGGCGAGGACCTCCCGGTTGCCGGGCAGTTCGGGCAAACCGTACGGCCAGGTGCCGGCGTGCTCACCGCCGTAGTACTGCGCCCAGTCGGCGGCGTCGTGCAGCCGAAAATCGGCACCGCAGTCGACGACGATGGTCGTAGGCGGTAGGGCGTTGGCGATCTCGGCCGACTGTCCGTGCGGCAGCCCCAGGAAAACGACGTCGTGCCCGGCCAGGGTCTCGGGAGTGGTTTCCTGCAGGATCCGGTCGGCCAGCGGAAGCAGATGAGGATGCTGGGTGCCCAGCGAGCTGCCGGCGTTGCCGCCCGCCGTGAGGGCGCCGATCTCCAGGTCACCCGATCGCAGACGCGGGTGTCCGAGGAGCAGGCGCAGGATCTCCCCGCCCGCGTAGCCACTGGCACCGGCGACAGCCACTCTGATCGTCATGAAATCATTATGCACAACGATGCAAATCAATTCATCAACCGGTCGCAACTTCCTTTGCTCATTGCACACCTGAGCACAACTTAGGTCTTCCTAACTCGCCGTCATCCCGGTAGTTTCTCCTGGTGACTTCAGATCGTTTTCCGGTGACACCGGTATCCCGTCGACGTGTCCTACAGGCAACCGCGGGACTCGGCGCACTCGGTGCCCTCGGCGCCACACGCACCTCCGCATTCGCGGCACCCGACGAGCAGGGCAGGACCGCCGCCGTCATCGGCACCGGATTCGGCGGCTCCGTCGCCGCCCTCCGACTCGGCCAGGCCGGGTTCCGTACCACCGTCTTCGAGCGCGGACGGCGCTGGGACATCCGCAAGGACGGCAACACCTTCCCCAGCATCCGCAATCTCGACGGCCGCGCCTCCTGGTTCGCCGGCCAGGTGAGCCTGGGCGGACCGGCCGGTGTGCCCGTGGCCAAATATCCGGGCCTGCTCGACCAGGTCAAGGGCAACGGCATCGACTCGGTGTACGGGGCCGGCGTGGGCGGCGGCTCGCTCGTCTTCGGCGCATTCACCTCCACCCCCCGCAAACAGGACTTCGAGCACGTCTTCCCGGGCGGCACCGACTACGACGGACTGCTGCGCGAGTACTACCCGCGAGTCCTCAAGATGCTCAACGCGAGCAAGCTGCCCGCCGACATCCTCGCCCACCCCAACTATGTGGGCGCACGCTCATGGGCCAAGACCGTCCGCCGCTACGGCGCACAACTACGCACCTTCGAGTACGCCGTCGACTGGGACATCGTGCGCGCCGAACTCGCCGGCCGGGCCACCCCGTCGTTCAGCATCGGCGAGATGGGCTTCGGCGCCAACAGCGGCGCCAAGAACTCCACCGACCACAACTACCTGCCCGCCGCCGAACGCACCGGCAACGTCACAATCAAACCGATGCACGAGGTATTCGAGATCCGGCCCCGCGGCAACCGGCCCGGCTTCATCGTCAAGGCCCGCCAGATCGACAACCAGAACCGCACCGTGCGCGTGGTCACCGCCGACGTCGACTACCTATTCCTCGGCGCCGGCTCGTTCCACACCACCCGCCTGCTCGTCGAGGCACGGGCGAAAGGGCACCTGCCCAAACTGTCCGGCAAGATCGGCGACGGATTCGGCGCCAACGGCGACTTCCTCACCGCCCGCACCGGGCTGACCGACGACTACGGACCGGTCCAGGGCGGTCCCG
Organism: Gordonia pseudamarae; assembly: GCF_025273675.1. Taxonomy (NCBI): domain Bacteria; kingdom Bacillati; phylum Actinomycetota; class Actinomycetes; order Mycobacteriales; family Gordoniaceae; genus Gordonia; species Gordonia pseudamarae. The sequence continues at coordinate 2,856,564 of NZ_CP045809.1, forward strand.
GCTACGGCCGGTTCTACGACGACGACTTCTCCGGCGGTCCGGTGTCGATGGTCTACCACTCCACCCCACTACCCGCACCCGGCGGAAAACTGTTGACCACCAACCTCATCCAGGTGTTCAGCCCCGAACGCGGCACCATCGACTACAACCGGTCGACGGGCAGTGCCGTGCTGAATTATCCGTTCGCCGAACACAGCAGCATCCTCGACCGCCGCGGCAACGCCTTCGCGAACCACTTCGCGCGGCGCGCCGGCGGGGTTCCGATCGTGTCCCGGCTCGCCGGCTTCGGTTCCGCCAGCACCTATCACGGACTCGGTGGTGTGGTCATCAACAAGGCGGCCGACCTCAACGGCTCCGTCCACGGCTACGACAACCTGTACGTCGTCGACGGCTCGTTCATGCCGGGTGAGGTCGGTCTGGTCAACCCCTCGCTGACCATCGCGGCGATCGCCGAACGCACGATGGACCGTTTCGTGGCGACGCACTAGCCGCGCGTGAACACGGTGCTCCACGGGCTGTCGCCCACCGTCGCCGACCGGGTGGTCGAGCGACTGCGACAGCTCGGTATCTCCACGCTGTTCGGTGTGCACGGCGCCAACGCCGAAGACATCTTCGACGCCACCGTCCGCCACCCCGGGATCACCCCGGTGATCGCCAAGCATGAGTTCGCCGCCGGCGCGATGGCCGACGGTGCCGCGCGCATCGGCGGCGGTGTCTCGGCCGTACTCACCACCTCCGGTGGCGGTGCCCTCAACGTGGTCCCCGCACTCGCCGAGGCCTACGACAGCCGGGTGCCGGTGCTCGCCCTGCTGGGCACCGCACCCCGCCCCACGGTCGGCCGTGGCGGGTTCCAGGACATGCTGACCCCACCGGACACCATCGATCTCGCGGCGGTGCTCTCTGGAGTGGTCGGCGCGTACGCCGTCGTCGACGACCCGGGCGCGCTCGACGGCGCGTTCACCGCCGTGACCGACGCGCTGCGTCGCGGGCTGCCCGCGGCACTGGTGATTCCGAAGGACGTGCAGGCCGCACCGGCCCCCGATGTCGCCACCACGTCACCGCCGCACCCCCGGCGGGCGGCCGAACCGGCACCGGACGACCTGGCCGAACGACTGGCCGAACTGGCCGGCGCCGGCCGGATCTGCGTCTGGGCCGGCGAGGAAGCATCCCGCCTGCGGTTACGGGACCGGGTCGAGGCGCTCGCCGCCCTGGTGGGGGCCACGGTCGTCGTCGCACCCGGAGGACGCGACCTCGCCGTACCCGGCCGGTGCGCCGGGGTCACCGGGGTGATGGGCCATCCGTCGGCACACCGGGCCCTCGCCGCCGCCGACCTGTGGCTGGTGCTGGGCTGCCGCATGTCGCTGACCGACCGCGCCGGGCTCGACGCCCTCATCGCCGACACGGAGACGGTTCACGTGGGGTCGTGGCCGCCCCGCACCCCCGGGGTCACCGACCACGTCCCCTGCGACGATCTGCGCGGGTTCCTCGATTCGGTGATCGAACGCACCGCCTGCCTGCTCACCGCACCACCGCCGCGGCCGACGGTAAGGCTCGAGCACCTGTCGACCCCGGCCACCGCCCACCCCCTCGACATGCGCACCGTGATCGACACGATCGGCGCCCACCTGCCGCCCGGCTGTGCGGTCTTCGCCGACGCGGGCAACACGGGCGCGGCATCCATCCACTACCTGCCGTTCGGTGACCACCGGTTCGAGGTGGCGCTGGGCATGGGAGGGATGGGGCACGCGATCGGTGCCGGACTGGGCACCGCACTGGACACGGGCACCCGAACCGTGGTTATCACCGGCGATGGTTCGTTCTTCATGCACGGCATGGAGTTGCACACCGCCGCCGAATACGACGCACCGCTGACCCTGGTGGTGCTCAACAACAACGCACACGCGATGTGCGTGACCCGCGAACGCCTCTACTTCCCCGATACCCCCGGCCTCAACCGCTTCGGCCCGGCCGACATCGCCGCCGGCGCCGCGGCGATGTTCCCCGCCATCAAAGTCTTTCACGCCACCGACGCCGCGGGATTGGCCGCGGCCTGCCCCGACGCGCTCACCGCCGCGGGCCCCACCTGCCTCGTCATCGACGTAGACCCCGACGAAATCCCCCCGTTCGCACCGTTTCTCTGAGAAAGCACACACCCCATGACAGAAGAATCCCCCACCGATATGTCCCCGCCACCCGAGCCCGCCGCCTCTTCCCACCCGGCACTGGCCGACATCTCCGAACCACTCGACGGCGTGTTCCGGGTGGAAACCCATCCCCGGGCCGCCAACACCGCGCTGGTGGTGGACAAGATCCGCTCGGTGTACCCGCATCAGCAGATCTACGGAAAGTTCTGCCCCGTCCAGGGATACGTCGACGCGCCGCCGCGCGAACTCTACGAATGGCTCTCCGACACCCGATCGCTGGAGGAATGGACCTACAGCACCAGGGGGTTCACCCGGACCGAACGTCCCGACGTGTGGGCGGGCTACGACATGCTCAATGCCGACACCAAGATCTATGTGCGCACCGAGGCCAACCCGGAGGCGATGACCGTCGACTACCACTGCGCGTGGGATCAGGGCGAACACCTGTGGATGATCTACCTGATGCGCGTCGTCGACGCCCGGACAGTCCTGAACAAGCCGGGTTCGGTGGTGTTGTGGAACAACTGCCGACACCCCTTCTATGACGACAATCCGTTCCCCGAGACCGCACCGGCGGGCCGTGAGGAATGGGTCGGCGACCTGTGGGACATGTTCTGGGCGGGACACCAGATCGAGCTCGACAACCTGACCGCAATCGCCGAATATCGCCACCGCAATGGCCTTCCGCTGACCCCTGATTGGATGCGCTCGTGAGCACCGCCCCCACCCTCCGGCTCGCCGACCTGGCCACCTATCGACCCGAGAATCGGGTCCCGGCAGAGTTTTTCGCCCAGTACGCGGAGACCGACGAACTGGCCGGCAACGTGATGTTCCGGTCGCCGTCGTTCCGTCATCACGCCGCCGACGGCGAAACGTCGGCGGATATGATCGTCACGGCCGCAAAGGTTCTCACCGACAGACATGGCAGCGACTATCTCGCCGACGTGGACGTGGTACTCACCCACAGTCAGCTACCGGAGGTTCCGGTGCGCGGCTGCGTCGGCGAGGTGGCGCACCGGCTCGGGTTGCGCCCGCAAGCGGTGCTCGACGTCCACAACGGCGGTTGCGCCGCATTCATCCTTCTCCTCGAGCTGGCCGGTGACCTGCTCCGAGCGCGCGGAGCGCGTAAGGCACTGATCGGGTTGGCACAGAACAGTGCCGGACAGATCTTCGTCCAGGAACAGGTACGTGGCAAAGCGCAGGCGTCGATTCCCGGTGACGGCGCGGCGGTCGCCGTCCTCACCCTGTCCGATGAGGGCAGCCCCGTGCTGGACACGGTGTGCCGTTCCTACGGCCAGTATTCGGCCGATATGACGGCAGTCAGTTCACCCGAACGCAAGTATTGGGAGGCCGGACCCGGCCAGATCCACGTCGGATTCACCGAGGCGAAGATCGCGAAAGTGCTGGCCCGAGGGAACCGTCTGGTGCCCGAGGTAGCGTATGAGGTCGCCGACCACATCGGGGTCAAGACCGCTGACTTGGATGCGTTCATCACCAATCAGCCCAACCGCATTTTCCTCCGCAACTGGCGCGACGCGCTGGAACTTCCCGAGGAGCGGCATCCGGACACCTTCGACGAGTGCGGCAACCTGTTCGCCGTCGGCATCCCGATGACCCTCGACGCCGCCGTCAACGACGGGCGCATCACCGACGGAAATGTGGTGCTGATGGCGGCGTTCGCGCATGCAGGTGACTTTGCCGCAGCCGGTGCGGTGCGCTGGGCCGGGCGGTCGTGACCGCTGTGGTTCTCCGGCCCGCCGCTGCGCCAGTGGTGGCCCGTTGTGACCTCAACGAATCGGCATATCCGCCACTGCCTGAGGTGGCGGCGGCGCTGGCCGAACACGCGTCGAACGCCCACCGATACCCGGAGTTCCTGCCCGACGGTCTACGGGCAACGATCGCAACCCATCTCGGACTTGACCGGGCGGCGGTGACGGTCGGCGCGGGCGGAACCGCGGTGGCGTTCGCGATCTTGCAGGACTGTGTGACCCGAGCTGAGACGGCCGCGCCCCGGATCGCCACCCCGATGCCGACTTTCGACGGTTTCGCGATTCTCGCCCGGATGCTGGGCGCGACGCTCGACCCGTCGCCGCTCACCCCATCAGGTGTCCCGGACCTGGACGCGCTACGCTCGCGCATCGGCCCCGATACCGTCGCGGTGATCCTGTGTTCACCGCACAATCCCACCGGCGCCATCGTCGACGACACAGAGCTGCGCGCGTTCCTTCGGGCCGTCCCGTCGGGTGTGCGGGTGATCCTCGATCAGGCTTATGTCGAATACCAGGAAAACCCGCCGGACACCACGTCCCTGTTCGAGGTGAATCCGAATGTCGTTGTGCTACGCACATTCTCGAAGGCATATGGCCTCGCCGGACTACGCGCGGGCTATGCCTTCGGCATTCCGGAAACCATCGCCGAGCCACGCGACCACGAAGTACCGTTCGCCGTGAACGCGGCCGCCGAATACGCGGTCCCGGTCGCGCTCGCCGCCCAGCCGCAGCTACGGCAGCGGGTCGAGGCCATGCGCGCCGAACGCGACCGGCTGACCGTGGCCCTGACCGATCTCGGCTGCCTCGTCCTGCCCAGTCACGCGAACTTCGTATACCTGCCCGGCGCTGACGGCATCGCTGTCGGTCGCCTACTGCGCAGCATCGGCGTCATCGGCAAGGAGTGCGGCACCTACGGTTTCCGGCTCACCGTCACCAACTCCCGAACCACCGACTACCTGATCGACGCCCTCCGCCTCACCGCCCACACCGCGTAGCTCTCAGAGAGGTGGGACCCGAACTGCACCTTGTGGCACAACCCTCACCAACGCCTCGTCCATGGTTGCGAGCACTCCACCACGCTCAGCGGCCAACGATACGAGGTAGGCATCGGTGACCTGGCGGTGACCACGGACATGACCAAGGGAGGCGTCGGCGTACGACAGCGAGTCGGGCCAGAACTCGAATCCGGACCTCATGCGCACCTGACGCAGGATCGCGACGGCAGTATCCGGCTTTTCGCCGATCCGCACCAGGAACCGAGCCAAGGCACCCTCCACGATCGGACAGACTGCAAACCGCTCCACGCCCGCTGCCCACACCGATGCCCGCGCGTGGTGCTCGTGTTCGACGATCGTGAGCGCTATCAGCACATTCGCATCGAGAAGATACGTCGTCACTCGTCGTCCAATGCGTCCGCGACATCCCGCGAGGAGACCCTCCTGCCGATGCTGACCACAGGAAACCCCGACCGCTCGTCGGTAGTTATGCGGAGCGGTTCATCCAGGTGCGACAATCCGCGCACCGTCAACTCCGCGAGCGTCGTCGACAGCGACTGCCCCCTGGACCGGGCCAACTCGACAACCCGCTGATGAAGTTCCGGGGACAGCTCAACAGTGGTCCTCATCTGTGCATCTTAAGTGATGCAACCGTGATGCAGCAATACGACGCCCAGCATCCGGACCGCCTAGCTGTACTTCCCCGACACGTTGTGAACATCTGAGGTAAGGCGAAGACCTCCGGGCAGGATGTGGGTTACCACACTCACCATCTAGCCACGGAGGTCTTCGTGACTCACGCTAACGCACCTTTGACGCCCGAGGGGCGTCGCCGTCTTGCTTCCCTGATCATCGATGAGGGCTGGTCTTTGCGGCGCGCTGCCGAACGGTTCCAGTGTTCGCCGGCCACGGCCAAGCGGTGGGCCGACCGTTACCGCGCCGGCCAGTGCCTGACCGACCGCAGTTCCCGCCCCGCCCGCTCACCGGCCCGGCTGCCCCGACGCACCGAACGACGAATCATCTGCCTGCGTTACTCCCGCCGGTGGGGACCGCACCGGATCTCCTATCACCTGGGTATCGCGCGTTCGACGGTCGGTCGGGTCCTGGAGCGCTACCGGATGCCGCTGCTGTCGAACATCGACCAGGCCACCGGACTACCGGTGCGCAGACCGAAACCGAAACGGTACGAGGTCGACCGGCCCGGACGACTCGTGCACGTCGACATCAAGAAGCAAGGCCGAATCCCCGACGGTGGTGGCTGGCGTGCTCATGGTCGCGGATCGGCCGCGGACCGTACTGCCGGTGTGGCCCGTGGCCGGGCAGCACGCTCGGGAGCACCGCACTCGCGGGGCTACCGCTACCTGCACCATGCCGTCGACGACCACTCCCGGGTGGCGTATTCGGAGATCCTCGACGACGAACGGAAAGAGACCGCGGCCAGATTCTGGCGGCGCGCCAACACGTTCTTCGCCGAGCGCGGCGTCGAAGTGACCGCGGTAATGACCGACAACGGTTCCTGCTACCGCTCCAACGCGTTCGCCCAGGCACTGGCCGAGACCGGGATCAAGCACAAGAAGACCAAGCCGTATCGGCCGCAGACGAACGGGAAGGTCGAACGTTTCAACCGAACCCTGGCCGCCGAGTGGGCCTACGCCCGCCCCTACACCAGCGAAGCCGAACGCACCACCGCCTACACCGCGTGGCTGCACCACTACAATCACCACCGACCCCACACCGGAATCGGAGGCCAAGTCCCCTCAGGCCGCGTTCACAACCTCACGGGGAAGTACACCTAGCAGACGAAGTTGCCTTGACAGGTACCCGAAGATCGGCTGGCCTGAATCCGTCCATGAAGTCGCGTCGTCTATCACCGGCGAGTTCCGGCCTCTGAAGTGTCCGTGACCACTTGTCCTGCGGGAGGATGCCCCAGCGTTGGGATCGGCACCAGCGAGTTCTGTGACATACAAGGAATGCAGATGCCTCTGACATTTTCCGGCTACATTGCCGTTCGGCGATTCGCCTACTGAGGAAGTTCGTCAAGACAGGCCGCTACGGTCTGCGATCCGGCCACGAAGGCTCGTGCGAGTACTCAGCGCAGCCGAGCGCCGATCCGCCGGTCCGCTTCTTCGACGGCGGCGAGTTTGGCAGTGTTAGCCTCGTCCTCGGTGAGGGTGCGGTCACCGGCGCGGAAGCGCAGTGCGAAGGCGAGGGATTTGTTGCCCTGGCCGACCTGGTCGCCGGTGAAGACGTCGAACAGTTCGAGTGACTCGAGGAGTTCGCCGGCACCGTCGCGTAGGGCGTCGGCGACATCGGCAGACGGCACCGATGCCTCGACCACGACGGCGAGGTCTTGCAGGACTGCCGGGAAAACCGACACCTTGGGCGAGGGCAGCACCGTGGTGAGGGGCAGCGCGTCGATATCGATCTCAAAGGCGCACAACCGTTTCGGTAGCCCCGCACGTTCCAGGATCGCTGGGTGGAGTTCACCGGCATGGCCGACGGTCACACCGTCGACGATGACGGCGGTGCAACGGCCCGGATGCCACGGCGCGAAGTCGACGGCCGACAGTTCGATCTCGACACCGGCGGCACCGGCGGCGGTGCGGACCGCTTCGAAGGCGTCGAGGTAGTCGGCGGCGCGGCCGGCACCCCACGGGCCCGCCGGGTCACGCAGGCCGGTGAGCACACCGGCCACATACAGCGGCTGGTGCGGCAACGATGCGTCGAGGGCGGCGATCTGGGTGTCGTCGGGGCGCTTTGTGACGTCGAGGGCATCGACGGCAGCCACGTTGTCGCCGGCGATGACTACCTGACCGATAGTGAACAGCGCCAGATCCCGTTGTCCGCGAGCGATATTGCGGGTCGTCATCTCCAGCAGACCCGGCAGCAGCGTCGTGTTGAGTTCGGGCCGGTCCCGTTCGAGCGGGTTGAGCACCTTGACGGTGCGACGGCGATCGTCGTCGGCAGCCAGACCCCACTGATCGAACACCCCGGCCGGCATGAACGGGTACGGCAGCACCTCGGTGAAACCGTCGACAGCCAACACCTTCCCGATGCCGCGACGGCGCCGCTGGGCGGCGGTGAGCCCGGTTCCGGCGGGCGCCCGCGGCGGGATGGCCGGAATCAGTTCCAGGCCCTCCAGCCGCAGCACCTCTTCGACCAGATCGGCGCGCTGACGCAGATCGGGACGCCACGACGCGGGGGTGACGGTCAGCGGATCGGTGCCGGACACGGCGCAACCCACTTCGGCCAGGCGGTTGGCGGTGGTGCCCGGCGCGTACGTGATACCGGCAACCCGGTCGGGTTCGTCGGCGGCGATGGTGATCGGGACGGCGGGCTCGGTGTCGACGCGCACACCGGCCAGCGGGGAGGCGATCTTCCCGCCCGCGATCTCGACGATCAACTCGGCGGCACGATCGGAGGCCGCGACGGTGATCTCGGGGTCGACGATCCGCTCGAACCGCTTGGATGCCTCCGAGGTCAGCTTGTGCCGCTTGCCGGTGCGGAACACCCGCACCTGATCAAACGTCGCCGACTCCAGCAGCACCGTGGTGGTCTCGCCGGACACCTCGGTGGAGCCACCACCCATCACACCGGCCAGGGCGATCGGCCCGGACTCATCGGCGATCACCACATCTTCGGGATCGAGCGCGCGTTCGGCACCGTCGAGGGTGGTCAGCTTCTCCCCCGGTGCCGCCGACCGGACCGTGACGGTGCCGGTGATCTTGTCGGCGTCGAAGGCGTGCAGCGGCTGACCGAGTTCGATCATCACGTAGTTGGTGATGTCGACGATTGCCGAGATCGGGCGGATCCCGGCCACCAGCAGACGCTTCTGCATCCACCACGGCGACACGGCCGTCGCGTCGACACCGGTGATGACACGGGCGGTGTACCGGGTGGCCGACGAATCGGGTTCGATCACCACCGGCCACGCGGCGCGGCTGCCGTCCTGCCCGTCCGGTATATGGGCGAGTGCCGGGCGATCGGCGCCCGGATCGACGAACGGTACCCCGAAGCTGCCCGCGAGCTCCCGGCCCAGGCCACGCACCGAGAACGCGTAACCGCGGTCGGGGGTGACATTGATGTCGATGGCGGTGTCGGCCAGGCCCAGCACTTCGCGGGCGTCTGCGCCCGGCGCGGCGGTGCCCGGGGCGAGCACGAGGATGCCCGACGCGTCGGCACCGATTCCCATCTCGGCGACCGAGCAGATCATGCCGTCGGAGGTTTTCCCGTACGTCTTGCGGGCGGCGATCTCGAAGGGACCCGGGAGCACCACACCGGGCAGCGCCGCCACGATCAGATCACCCTCGGCGAAGTTGCGGGCGCCGCACACGATGCCGCGCGGCTGCTCCTCGCCCACGTCGACCTGGCAGAACCGGATGGGCTTCTTGAACTCGGTCAGTTCCTCGATCGATTCGACCCGGCCGACGACCAGCGGGCCGGTGATCTCCGGGAACGGTTCGATGTCCTCGATCTCGAAACCGACGCGCACGAAACCGGCGTCGACCTCCTCCGCGGTGGCCGACCAGGCCGGGTCGCCCTGCCGGAGAACGTCGGTGAACCAAGACAGTGGAGCACGCACGTGAAGTCAGCTACTTTCGTCGAAAAGTGGTGGTCGTGGTCAGACTGCGGGGCCGAACGGCTGGGTGAAGCGGACGTCGCCCTCGACCATGTCGCGCATGTCGGGCAGGTCGTTGCGGAACTGCAGAGTACGTTCCAGGCCCATACCGAACGCGAACCCGGAATACACGTCGGGGTCGATTCCACTGGCCCGCAACACGTTCGGGTTGACCATGCCGCAGCCGCCCCACTCCACCCAGCCGGCGCCGCCCTTCTTGCCGGGGAACCACACGTCGACCTCGGCGGACGGCTCGGTGAACGGGAAGTAGCTCGGCCGCATCCGGGTGGTGGTGTCGGGACCGAACAGCGCCTTGGCGAACACCTCCAGTGTTCCGCGCAGGTTGGCCAGCGTCAGCCCCTTGTCGACGGCCAGGCCCTCGATCTGATGGAACACCGGGGTGTGGGTGGCGTCGAGTTCGTCGGTACGGAACGTGCGGCCCGGGCAGGCCACGTAGATCGGCAGTTCGCGGGTTAGCATCGAGCGCACCTGTACAGGTGAGGTGTGGGTGCGCAATACCTGCCGGGAGCCTTCGGGTGCGATGTAGAAGGTGTCCTGCATCGAACGGGCCGGATGGTCGGGCAGGAAGTTGAGGGCGTCGAAGTTGTGGTGCTCGGTCTCCACCTCGGGGCCTTCGGCGATCTCCCAGCCCATGCCGATGAACACGTCGGCCACCTGCTCGGCGATCACCGTGATGGGATGCCGGGCGCCGACGCGGCGACGGCCGCTCGGCAGTGTCACGTCGACCGACTCCGCGACCAGCACCGCGGCGTCGCGTTCGGCGTGCAGCACCTCGGTGCGCGCGTCGAGGGCGGCGCTCACCTTGCCGCGCACCTCGTTGACGAGTTTGCCGCCGGCGGATCGCTGGTCCTTGGGAATGCTGCCCAGGGCGCGGCGGGCGAGCGCGATCGGCGACCTGTCGCCCAGATGGGCGGTCTTCGCCTCGGCGAGGGCGTCGAGATCGGCGGCAGCGGCAAACGCCTCGATCGCAGCCGACGCGGCGGCGTCGAGCTCGGCCGGTTCCGGGAACGTCCACGTTCCGTCGGCGGTGGGGGCGTCAGAGTTGGCCACGGTCGGCGATCTCCTCGTGTTGTCGCTGGGTGTGCCCGATTGGACCCCATAAAGACTAGTCGACCGACGACAACGGCCAGGCCGCAGGCCGACGAAGCGGTCCGAGCCATGGCGTCCCCATACGACCCCTACAACATTCAGGCCGACCGTCGTGCCAGGACACGAGCGCTTTCATAGAGGCAGATGGCGGCCGCCGCGGCGATATTGAGGCTTTCGGCGCGGCCACGGATGGGGATGGAGACGCGATGGTCGGCGGCGGCCAGCACCTCGTCGGCGAGTCCGTGCGCCTCGTTGCCGAGCAACCATGCGGTGGGCCGGGACAGCACGCCCTCGGCATCATCGAGGGACAGTTCGCCGTCGGCGGCCGTTGCCAGGGTGGTGATGCCGGCGACGCTAATCCGGTTCAGGCCGTCGGCGATCGACCGTTCCCGGATGATCGGCAGATGGAACACGCTGCCAGCACTGGACCGGACACATTTTCCGTTGTGCGGGTCTACCGAATCACCCAGCAGGACAACGGCATCGGCGCCCATCGCGTCGGCGCAGCGGATGATGGTACCGGCATTGCCGGGTTCGCGGGCCTCGACGGCGACGGCCAGCAGTCGCGGTTGGGCGGCCAGGACCTCGGTCAGATCGGCGTCCAGGAGCTCACACACCGCGAAGATGCCCGGCGGCGTCGTGGCCTCGGACAGTTTGGTGACGGCCTTGTCGGTGAGTTGCACGACGTCCACACCCCGCGATGCGGCGTCGGCCAGCACACCGTGGTGACGTTCGGCGTCCCCGGACCGCACCAGCACGACCAGAGCACGGCCGACAGCCAGCGCGGCGGCCACCGAGTTGGCGCCCTCCACCAGGAAGCGCCCCTCGTCGCGGCGTACCGACGGACGGTGCAGCTTCGCATACGCGACGACCCGCGACGAACGTTCGCTGAGAACATCCGTCGCGGGTCGGGAAACGTTGTCGTCTATGACAACCGGCCGATCAGGCGGCCGGTGCGTTGACGTCGGCCGGCAGCGCCTTGCGGGCGACCTCGACCAGGCCCGTGAAGGCGGCGGGGTCGGTGACGGCGATGTCGGCGAGCACCTTGCGGTCCACCTCGACTCCGGCGGCCTTGAGGCCCTGGATGAAGCGGTTGTAGGTGATGTCGTTGGCGCGGGCGGCGGCGTTGATGCGCGCGATCCACAGCTTGCGGAACTCGCCCTTGCGGGCACGGCGGTCCCGGTAGGCGTAGGTCAGCGAGTGGAGCTGCTGTTCCTTGGCCTTGCGGTACAGCCGCGACCGCTGACCGCGGTAGCCCTTGGAGGCCTCAAGGGTTGTCCGGCGCTTCTTCTGGGCGTTGACGGCCCTTTTCACGCGTGCCATGTCTTAAATCCTTCTAGTTCGTCAGAAATCTGGTCTCAAGCGGGCCGCGGGTCAGCGGTTGAGCAGGCGCTTGATGCGGGGGGCGTCGTTCTCACTGACGACGGCGACACCGTCGAGACGGCGGGTGCGGCGCGACGACTTGTGCTCCAGCAGGTGGCGGCGGTTGGCCTTCTGGCGCACGATCTTGCCGCTGCCGGTCACCTTGAATCGCTTCGCGGTGCCCTTGTGGGTCTTGCTCTTCGGCATGAATCTTCCTTCATTCGAGCGAGCGGGAACACGCGCCGGTCACGCGGTGCGTTCTCGTTCGCAGGGACTGCGTATGACGTCGGCGATACCGCCGCCGACGCGCTGATGTGGCTAGCTGGTCGGTGCGTCGCCGTCCGGGCCCGGCTGCGGCTTGGCGCCGCGCTCCTGCTGGGCCTTGACGCGGGTCTTGGCGCCCTTGTGCGGGGCCAGCACCATGGTCATGTTCCGGCCGTCCTGCTTGGCTGAGGTCTCGACGAACCCGTATTCGGCGACGTCGTTGCCCAGACGCTGCAACAGACGGAATCCGAGTTCGGGACGGGACTGCTCACGTCCGCGGAACATGATGGTGACCTTCACCTTGGACCCGTCCTTCAGGAACCGGACGACGTGACCCTTCTTGGTCTCGTAGTCGTGGTCGTCGATCTTCGGGCGGAGCTTCTGCTCCTTGATGACGGTCATCTGCTGGTTGCGGCGCGCCTCGCGCTGCTTCTGGGCCGCTTCGTACTTGAACTTGCCGTAGTCCATGATCTTGCAGACCGGCGGACGGGCGTCCGGCGCGACCTCTACCAAGTCCAGGTCGGCCTCGTAGGCCAGACGAAGCGCATCTTCAACACGCACGATGCCCACCTGCTCCGAATTGGGCCCGACAAGACGGACCTCCGGTACGCGGATGCGCTCGTTGATGCGGGTCTCAGTGCTGATGGGGCCTCCTTGATCAAAACTTTCATGGTGACCACCGGGGGCTGCTCGACAGGGCCGCGGGAGCGAGGCACTCAGCACAAGAGCCCCGGGACGAATGGTCCACAGGGCTCCGATACCGACCGGTTCACCGACACGTGTGTCGGCCCGAACCCGTGCATCGACTGCGATGCGACGAGGTTCGGCTGGGAACCGGACCGTACAACTTCGGCGAGAATCGCCGTGTCGTGACGGTGGGAGCGGAACTCCACTTGCGACCCCGGCAAGAACCGGGGCGGTCGTACTGTGGGAGTCTAGCAGCCATGACCTCAAACTCCTATTCGTCACCTGGGGATACACCCGACGGCGACGTCATCGGCGCCGGAGACGAACGGCAGCAGACCGATCGTGACAACGTCCGCGACCTCGCCGATATTCCATCCATCGAGGTCATCACCAAGTCCATCGTCATGCTGATGAGCGCCGCCGCGGAAAAGCTCGGCCTGGCCGAGGGCGCCGCCGACGACACCGTCGACCTCGACGAGGCCCGCAAGCTGATCACCGCGCTCGCCGGTCTGGTCGATGCCGCCAAGGCCGATCTCGGCCTGCACGCGGCCCCCGTCCGCGACGGACTCAAGGGCTTGCAGCTCGCCTTCCGCGAGAAGAGCGCCTACCCCGACGCCCCCGGCGACGGCCCGGGAGAGAAGTACACCGGACCGGTTCGCGGATAGCCCCGCGGCCGTTCGCGGCGCACGTACGCTGGTCGGTGTGAGCACACCTGAATCGCCCGGCGGCACCGATCCCGGGATCGTCGACGCCGAGGTCGTCGAGCAACCGCCGGTCACCTCCCCGGCATCCCCGGCCCCGGTATCCCCCTACGCGGGCGCCGCGCCGACACTGCCCGACCCCGACTACTCGGAGGCCGGGGTGCCCTCGTTCGACTTCGTCCGCGACAAGATCGAGAAACGCGTCGCCACCGCCATCGGTTCGGAGGTACTCGCCGAGGCGTCCGCGGAAGGACACCAGGCCGACGACGCGTTGCGCAGACGCAACGAGGCCGCGAAGAAGAAACTCGACGAGATCCGCAGGTCCATGGGCGGAGCCTGACCCGGTTCAGTCCCCGAGCGCGCGGATGTCCATCACCTCCAGTTCCGCTCGGCGCAGGGTGGTGTCGATCGCCGCGATGTGGCCGCCCGCACCGAAGGTGAATTCGGTGACCAGCAGCACCGGACCGCCGATCGGCACCGCGATACCCACGACACCGTCGAGCAGCGCCGCGTAGGCGGTGACGGCGCGCCCGCGGAACGCCTCGGCGATCGCGGTACCGCCGACGATCACCGCCGGATCGGCCTCGTCGGAGTGGGTGCGAAAGATCGCGTCCGGGTCGAGCAACTCGACGAGGGCATCGAAGTCTCCGTCACGTGAGGCCGCGATGAACGCCCTCACCGCCGGCCCCCGGTCGGCGGAGACGACTCCGGTCGGGTCCCCGTGTCCGGCCAGCCGGCGCCGCGCCCTGCTCGCGAGCTGCCGCGTCGAGGCAGGCGACCTGCCGATCACCGAGGCGATCTCCCCGAATGGCACCGCGAACACATCGTGCAGGACGAAGGCCACCCGCTCGGCGGTCCCCAGCTCATCGAGGACGGCACTCAGGGCGGCCCCCACACTGTCGGCGAGCGCGGCCAGCTCCTCGGGCCCCGGACCCGCCGCGGCCACCTCCACCTCGGCCACGTCGGTCACGACACGCCGGGCCCGCAGCATGTCCAGACACACCCGCGAGGTCACGGTGCTCAGCCAGGCCTCGACGTTGTCGATGTCCGCCGAATCGGCGCGCGCCGCCTTCAGCCACGCCTCCTGAACGGCGTCGAGCGCGTCGTCACCGGACCCCAGCATCCTGGTTGCCAGCGCCACCAGCCGGGGGCGCGCGTTCTCGAAAACTGCCGGCTCCATCGATCTCCCATTCCTTCGTGTCACAACTGCACGCGGTCATCCGTCACAGATATGACGGGGCGACCGAACCAGGTGTGACAGCCCCGCACACGATCCGAAGGAAACCCGAGATGTCCGCACCCCGTATGACCGCCCCCGCCTACGTCCTACCGGGCGTCGCCGACGCCATGCAAGCGATCGGCAAGGCCGTCGAGGCCACCGGCCTGTCCCCCGAACTCCTCGAACTCGTCCATCTGCACGCGAGCCGGCTCAACTACTGCAGTGTGTGCGTCGACGGCCACTGGCGACTTGCCCGCAGGTTCGGCGCGAGCGAGGAGAAGCTGTTCGCCGTCGGTGTGTGGCGGCACGCGCCGTACTACTCCGGCGCCGAACGGATCGCACTGGAGATCACCGAGGAACTGACCCTGTTGCCCGGGCACCCGGAGGCGCTCGGCGACGAGCTATGGGACCGGGCGGCGGCCGAGTTCTCCGAGGGGCAGCTCGCCGGCCTGATCATCGCTGTCGCACAGATTAATTCGTGGAACCGGATGAATCATGCGGTGCACGGCCAGGCCGGGTCCTGGCGCCCGTAGCCACCGCGATACCGGCGATCGGTGGGGATGCGTCGTGGGAGCGTCCCACCGATCGCCGTCACGTCAGGCACATCTGCCGGGCAACTCCTGCGGAACGATCCGCACCGGAAACGACATCGAGGCTCACGCTTGTTGGCCGGGCGCGGTGTGCGTATGCATCCGCACCCCGTCGTTGTTGAAGATGCTCAACACCTGCGCGGGCCTGCCACCCGCGGCGGACATACTGTGCGGAACGCGGGTGTCGAACTCGGCCGCCTCCCCCCTGGTGAGGATCAGGTCCTGGTCGCCCAGCAGCAGACGAAGCCTGCCGGACAGGACGTAGAGCCATTCGTAGCCGTCGTGCACCCGCGGCTCGGGCGCGTCGCGAACGGGTGGGTAGGTGATCTTGTACGTCCCGACCGGTGCTCCCTCCGGCGCGAGCGGCGCGATGACCAGGCCGTCCCGGTGGATCACCGGCCGGCGGATCCGTGGGTCGCGGACAACCGGTGTGACCAGGTCATCGAGACTGATGCCGAGCTCCCGGGTCAGCGGTACCAACAGCTCGAGGCCGGCCTGCCGCTTGCCCGACTCCAGCCGCGACAGCGTGCTGGTCGACATCTCCGCCTTCGCCGCGAGTTCCTCCAGCGTCCATCCCCGGCCACGCCGCAGCACACGCAGCCGGGCCCCGATCTGCTTGACGTCTACCGACATCCGGCACTCCTTTGCCAATTCAGCAAATACGTTTGCAATTGTTCCATACTGCCGGGTGGACTGGTCCCATGAGCAAACATTGGGATGTCATCATCGTCGGCGGCGGGGTCGCCGGGCTCTCCGCGGCTCTCCTGCTGGGACGTGCCCGCCGGCGCGTGCTGGTGGTCGACGCGGGCAGTCACCGCAACCGCTTCGCGGCACACATGCACGGGGTCCTCGGACAGGAAGGGACCGACCCCGCCGAGTTGATACGCCGGGGCAGGGATGAGGTGAGCGACTGCGACGTGACCGTCCGCGACGGGTCGGTGACCGGGGTCGTCGACGACGACCTGGGCCTGCGCGTCTCCCTGGCCGACGGCGACACACCGACCACCCGGGCACTGATCGTGGCCACCGGCCTCACCGACAGACTGCCCGACATCCCCGGAATCGATGCCCAGTGGGGAACCCGGGTCCTGCACTGCCCGTACTGTCACGGCTGGGAGGTCCGCGACCGGCGGCTGGCCGTACTCGGCACCTCACCGATGTCGCTGCACCAGGCTGAACTGATCCGGCAGTGGAGTCATCATGTGGTCTTCCTCACGGCCGCACTGGGTGCGATCGAACCGCAAGCACAGGCACGGCTACGGTCCCGGGGCGTCGAACTGATCGATGTGCCGGTCACCGAGGTCGTCGGCGACGGCGACGGACTGACGGGCGTGCGCCTGGCCGACGGTCGCCTGCTCGAGCTGGACGCGATGTTCGTCTCCCCCCGACCATGTCCACACGACGGGTTCCTCGACGATCTCGGTCTCAGGCGTGCCGGCAACCCGGTGGGCAGCTTTATCGACGTGGACGCCACCGGGCAGACCAGCCACCCACGGATCTGGGCGATCGGCAATGTCGTCAGCCCGTTTGCCAACGTCCCCATCAGCATCGGGGCCGGGGCGATGACCGGCGGCGCGGTCAACATGGCGCTGGTCACAGAGGACTTCGATCTCGCCGTCGCGGGCGGGGCCGAACCGGAGGAGTCCGCCGCCGACCACTGGGAAAATCAGTACGCCGAGCGTGAACGCCGCTGGTCGGGCCGGGCCAACCCGACGATGACAGAGGTCGTGTCCGCGTTGCCGGACGGTTCACGCGGCGACGTGCTGGAACTCGGGTGCGGTGAGGGCGGCGACGCGGTGTGGCTGGCCGAACACGGTTGGCGGGTCACCGCGGTCGACATCTCCGCGAGTGCGACGACCCGGGCCGCGGCCGGCGCCGCGGAGAAGGGTGTCGGCGACAGGATCACCTGGGTCACCGACGATCTGACCACCTGGACCACCGACGACACCTTCGATCTGGTGACGGCCACCTTCTTCCATTCCGCCGTCGCGCTGCCGCGCACCCGGATCCTGCGCCGGGCCGCCGACCGGATTCGTCCCGGCGGCCACATGCTGATCATCTCCCATGTCTTCGAGAACCCCGGCGACATCCCGCCGTGGGCGGGCCACCACCACGGCGCCGAGAACGACGACACCGCATTCGGCGACCGGATCCGGCATCTGCTGACACCCGCCCAGGAACTCGCCGAGCTGGCCCTCGAGGAGCACGGGTGGGAGGTGGTGACGCAGCAGGTCCGCACCCGCGAGGCCACCGGCCCCGACGGCCACCAGACCGCATCGGTCAAGGACGGGGTCGTCCTCCTGCGCCGCACCGGCGCGAACGCGCGCTGACCACCGTCGACGATCCACTCAGCGGCCGGCGCCGACGGCCGGCACCTTCAGGATCTCGGCGAGGAACTTGCCGGTGTAGCTTTCGGAGACACCGGCGATGTCCTCGGGTTCGCCTTCGGCGACCACCGTGCCACCGCCGACACCACCTTCGGGCCCCATGTCGATGATCCAGTCGGCGGTCTTGATGACATCGAGGTTGTGTTCGATGACGATCACCGAATTCCCCTTGTCGACAAGACCGTTGATCACTGTGAGGAGCTTCTTGATGTCCTCGAAATGCAGTCCGGTGGTCGGTTCGTCGAGGATGTACACGGTGCGGCCGGTGGATCGCTTCTGCAGTTCGGCGGCCAGCTTCACGCGCTGCGCCTCACCACCGGACAGGGTGGGCGCCGGCTGCCCGAGTCGCACATAACCCAGACCGACGTCGACCAGCGTGCGCAGGTACCGGTGGATGGAGGTGACCGGTTCGAAGAACTCGGCAGCCTCCTCGATGGGCATGTCGAGCACCTCGGAGATCGTCTTGCCCTTGTAGTGCACCTCGAGGGTTTCGCGGTTGTACCGGGCGCCGTGACACACCTCGCACGGCACGTACACATCGGGCAGGAAGTTCATCTCGATCTTGATGGTGCCCTCGCCGGCACACGCCTCGCACCGGCCGCCCTTGACGTTGAACGAGAAGCGGCCCGGCTGATAGCCACGCACCTTGGCCTCGGTGGTGGCGGCGAACAGGGTTCGGATCTTATCGAACACCCCGGTGTAGGTGGCCGGGTTGGACCGCGGGGTGCGGCCGATCGGCGACTGGTCGACCTGCACCAGTTTGTCGAGGTGCTCGAGCCCCTTCACACGGGTGTGCCGGCCGGGCACCTGCCGGGCACCGTTGAGCTTGTTGGCCAGCACCGTCGCCAGGATGTCGTTGACCAGGGTCGACTTACCGGACCCGGAAACCCCGGTGACCGCGGTCAGCACCCCCAGCGGAAAGGACACCTCGATGCCGCGCAGGTTGTGTTCACGGGCACCGACCACGGTGAGTTGCTTCTTGCGGTCGCGCGGCCGCCGGATCTCGGGCACCGGCAGTGTGTCGCGACCCGACAGATATGCCCCGGTCAGCGATGCGCGGTTCTTCAGCAGATCCTTGTAGCTGCCCGAATGGACCACCTGACCGCCGTGCTCGCCGGCCAGCGGGCCGATGTCGACGATCCAGTCGGCGGCGCGGATGGTGTCCTCGTCGTGTTCGACGACGATCAGTGTGTTGCCCAGATCGCGTAGACGCGTGAGGGTTTCGATGAGCCGGCGATTGTCGCGCTGATGCAGCCCGATGGACGGCTCGTCGAGCACGTACAGCACACCGGCCAGGCCTGAACCGATCTGCGTGGCCAGCCGGATGCGCTGGGCCTCGCCACCGGACAGCGAACCCGCGGCACGTGCCAGCGACAGGTATTCGAGGCCGACGTCGAGCAGGAACCGGATGCGCGCCTGCACCTCCTTGAGGACACGTCCGGCGATGGCCCGCTGCCGCTCGTCGAGGGCGAGACTGTCGAGATAGTCGGCACAATCGGCCACCGACAGTGCGCACACGTCGGCGATCGACTTCTCACCCAGCGTCGGATGGTCGAGGGTCACCGACAGGATCTCGGGCCGCAGCCGGGCACCGGAACAGGCCGGGCACGGCACGTCCCGCATGTACCCCTCGTAGCGTTCCTTCATCTGCTCGGACTCGGTCTGATCCATCCGGCGACTCAGGAACGACATCACCCCCTCGAATTCGGTGTAGTACGAGCGGGTGCGGCCGTAGCGATTGCGGAACTTGACGTGCACCTGGTGGTCGCTGCCGCTCAGGATGGCCCGGCGCGCCTTGACCGGCAGCTTCTTCCACGGGGTGTCGACGTCGAAACCCATCTCGACGGCGAGTCCGGACAGCAGCCGCAGGAAGTAGTCGGCGTTGTGTCCGCTCGACCACGGCGCGATCGCGCCCTCACTCAACGTCAGGTCCGGGTCGGGCACCACCAGATCCTCGTCGATCTCCTTGCGCACACCCAGGCCGTCGCAGTCCGGGCACGCGCCGTAGGGCGAGTTGAACGAGAATGACCGCGGCTCAAGATCGTCGATCGCGATGGGGTGCCCGTTGGGGCAGGCCATCCGCTCGGAGAACCGCCGCTCGCGCTCCGGGTCGTCGTCCTCACGGTCGACGAAGTCCAGGACCACGATCCCGTCGGCCAGGCGCAGCGCGGTCTCCACCGAGTCGGTGAGCCGCTGCTTGGCCGACGACTTGACCACGAGGCGGTCGACGACCACCTCGATGTCGTGCTTCTCCTGCTTCTTCAGCGTGGGTGGACTGGTGAGCTGATGTACCACCCCGTCGACGCGCGCACGCGAAAAGCCCTGGGTCTGGAGTTCGGCGAACAGGTCGACGAACTCGCCCTTGCGGGTGCGCACCACCGGCGCGAGCACCTGGAAACGGGTGCCCTCACCCATGTCCAGCACCTGGTCGACGATCTGCTGCGGCGTCTGTTTGGCGATCGGTTCGCCGCACTCGGGACAGTGCGCCCGGCCCGCCCGCGCGTACAGCAGACGCAGATAGTCGTACACCTCGGTGATGGTGCCGACGGTGGAGCGCGGATTGCGGTTGGTGGACTTCTGGTCGATCGACACCGCGGGCGAAAGCCCCTCGATGAAGTCGACGTCGGGTTTGTCCATCTGCCCGAGGAACTGCCGCGCGTACGCCGACAGCGATTCGACATAGCGGCGCTGTCCTTCGGCGAAGATCGTGTCGAAGGCCAGCGACGATTTCCCCGAACCGGACAATCCGGTGAAGACGATCAGACTGTCGCGTGGCAGGTCCACGTCGATTCCGCGCAAGTTGTGCTCGCGCGCCCCGCGAACGATCAGCCGGTCTACCACTGGCACTTCCTCAACTCATCAGGCGAACAGACGTGCGATCGGCTCTCCACTGTACCCCGCCTGCCGGGGTGTGCCGCGCGATAACCTTTCGGCATGACCTCGCAGCCCGCCAGCATCTCCGACACCTACACCGGCGACCTGTCCGGATCGCCCGAACCGCAACGTCGCACACTGGGTTCGGCGACGATCGTGAAACTGTCCGTCGGTCCGATGGACAACAACGTGTACCTGGTCACCAGCAGGGCCACCGGCGATCAGCTCATCATCGACGCCGCCAACGACGCCGACCGGATCCTGGCGACCGTCGCCGCCACCGATGGGCATCCGACGCTCCTGTTCACCACACATCACCATTTCGACCACTGGCAGGCGTTGGCCGAGGTCACCGCCGCGTTGCGGGTGCCGACTGCGGCAGGTCGCCTCGACGCCGCCGAACTGCCGGTCGTACCGGACAGGCTGGTCGACGACGGTGACCGGATCATCGTGGGTGATCTCACCTTCGACGCGATCCATCTGGTCGGGCACACCCCCGGTTCCATCGCGCTGGCCCTGACCGACGGCGACACCGTGCACCTGTTCACCGGTGACTGCCTGTTCCCCGGCGGGGTCGGGAAGACCTGGAAGGACGGTGATTTCGAGATCCTTCTGGGCGACGTCTCGACCAAGGTCTTCGACCGTTACGCCGACAGCACCGTGGTCTATCCGGGCCACGGAAAGGACACCACCCTGGGCGCCGAACGACCGCACCTGGACGAGTGGCGCAGTCGCGGTTGGTGAGCGCCCGGTGGGCCGATCACGACCATCGTCCCGGTGGCGCGCGCCCGAACGCGGGTAAAGTGGATCGAATCCGCGTCCGGCAACCGGGCACGGATGTGACACACGAAGTTCACCCAACGAAGGTCGTGATCGCATGATTCTCCGCCGTATCGCTCGGCCGATGCTCGCATCCATATTCGTCGCCGGAGGTGTCGACGCCCTCCGCAATCCCGCGGGCAAGGCCGCCGTGGCGCAAGGGTTCATCGACGGATCCGTCCAGGCCCTGCCCGGCGCGATGACCGCCAAGGTGCCGACCGACGCCGAAACCCTCATCCGGATCAACGGCGCCGTACAGATCGCCGCCGGCCTGTTGTTCGCGAGCGGCAGATTTCCCCGTCCGGCCGCAGCGATCCTGGCGGGCTCGCTGGTCCCCACCACCGTCGCCGGCCACGCTTTCTGGAACGAGACCGATCCGGCGCTCAAGGCGCAACAGCGCACCCAGTTCGTCAAAAACGTGAGCCTGCTCGGTGGTCTGCTGATCGCCGCCGCCGACACCGAGGGCAAGCCCTCGCTCGCCTGGCGCGGACGCCGCACCGCCGAAACGGTGGTCGCGGCCCTCCCGGTGGGCGCGAGCGGCACGGTCTCCGCCTGGGACTCCCTGCGCGCGAAGACCGCCGCGGGCGTCGAGACGGTGGCCGACCGGTCGGCCGACACCTCCGTGCTCGTCCACGACGCCGTGCACGCCCTCGAAGAGCGCGGAGCCGACGTCGCGGCCAAGGCACGCGACCACGCACCCCAGATCGCCCGGGCCGCGCGCGGACTTGTCTCCGATGCCGCGGACGTGGCGGCCAAGGCCCGCGAACGGGCTCCCGAGGTCGCTCAGGCCGCCCGCGATCGGGCTCCGGAGGTGACGCAGGCCGCACGCGGGCTCGCCACGACGGTCGCCGAGGCAGCGGCGGACAAGGCCCAGGACGGACGGCGACTGTGGCGCAAGGCCCGTGCGGCCGGCGCCGAGGCCGTGGCCACGAGCGGTTCAGATCGACAGTGACACTCGAACGACCGGTGACACTCGAACAATCACGGACGGCCCCCGACGCAGGGCCGACCCATCGCGAAGCATCCGGCGCCGCCGCACGTGTGGGAGCCGACGACCCGGTCGGTGAGGAACAGGCACATCTGGACCTCACCTACGCACGACTGGACCGTATGCGCGCCAACACGCGTCGGCGGTTGTCGGAGGCGCTGCGGGAGACCGAGGACAACCCGCAGGCACTGTCCGAACGCGAGTCGTACGAGCGCCTCTACACCGACGATCTGACCAAGTTCGATGCCGCCGAGCACAATCTGTATTTCGGTCGGCTCGACCTGGACGACGGCGAAATCCGCCGGATCGGCCGGATCGGCATCCTCGACGACGATGCCGCCGACAGCACGCTGCTGCTCGACTGGCGGGCCCCGCTGTCGCGTCCGTTCTATCTCGCCACCCCCGCGGCCCCGGAGTCGGTGGAGCTGCGCCGCCACATCCGTACGCGCAATCGCATGGTGCGCGCGATCAACGACGAATACCTGACCGGTGAGCGCGCCACCGACACCGTCACCGCGCACGGCGACGTGGTCAACGAGTCGGCGCTGGTGGCCGCCCTGAACGCGGCACGCACCGGCGAGATGACCGACATCGTCGAAACCATCCAGCGCGAACAGGACATCATCATCCGGTCGACCCACCGCGGGGTGACCGTCATCCAGGGCGGGCCCGGCACGGGCAAGACGGCGGTCGCATTGCACCGCGCCGCCTACCTGCTGTACACGCACCGCGACACCCTCTCGCGCAGCGGAATCCTGATCGTCGGCCCCAACGACGACTTCCTCAACTACATCGGCCAGGTGCTGCCGTCGCTGGGCGAGTCCGGGGTGCTGCTCTCGACGGTCGGCGACCTGTTCCCCGGTGTGCGCGCCGGCGCCGGTGACAGTCGCGAGACGATGGCGGTCAAGGGCGATCCGCGCATGGTCGATGTGATCAAGCGGGCGGTGCGCGGCTACCAGTCCCTGCCCACCAGGCCGGTGCCGGTCACCTTCGACACCTACCAGGTGCGCATCACCTCCGATCTGGTGAAGGAGGCCCGCGCCAAGGCGCGCGGCTCGCGCAAGGCACACAACCAGGGACAGCGCATCTTCCTGCGGGCCGGACTCGACGGCCTGGCCCAGGCCCATGCCCGCACCATCGGCGCGAGCCTGCTCGACGGCTCACAGTTGCTGAGCCCCGGCGACATCGCCGACATCCGGGACGAGATGGCCCAGGACCCCGACATCCGCCGGGAACTACTGCGATTCTGGCCGACGCTGACACCGCTGGATGTGTTGCGCGACCTGTATGCCGACCCGGCCGCGATCCGCCGGGCGACACCCGGCTGGTCCGACGACGACCGCCGGGCACTGCACCGGACCACGGCGCCGCTACCGGAGGGGGCCGACCTGTCCCCCGCCGACGTCCCCTTGCTCGACGAGATCGCCGAGCTGATCGGCTTCGGCACCGAGGACGACGAGCGCGAGCAGCGCGCCCAGTGGCGGCGGCGGCTCGCCGAGGCACAGGAGGCGCTCGACATCCTCACCGGTTCGGCACCCCAGGATCTGGAGGACGACCTCGATCCGGAGATTCTGATGGCCTACGACCTGATCGACGCCGAACAACTCGCCGAACGTCAGACGCGGCGCCGTAACCTGACCACCGCCGAACGTGCCGTCGGCGACCGGCAGTGGGCGTTCGGGCATGTCATCGTCGACGAGGCGCAGGAACTGTCGGCGATGGCGTGGCGCATGGTGATGCGCCGTATCCCCAACCGGTGGATGACGATCATCGGTGACACCGCGCAGACCGGCGACCTCGCCGGTACCCGATCGTGGCAGGCCGTACTCGAACCGTATGTGGCCAAACGCTGGCAGTTGCGGGAGCTCACGGTCAACTACCGGACGCCCGCGGAGATCACCCGGTACGCCAATCGCGTGCTGCACCACATCAATCCGGAGCATTCGCCGCCGACATCATTGCGCAGCAACGGGATAGAGCCCTATGCGATCGCCGCCGGGAGCTTGTCGGCGGCGGTCGCGGCAATCGACCCGGACTGGCCGGGACTCACCGCGATCATCGCACCCGACGACGAGTGCGCCGCCATCGCCGAGGCGCTCACCGGGCAACACCCGGACTCGGTGCGGGTGCTGACCGTGTTGGCCTGCAAGGGCCTCGAATTCGACAATGTGGTGGTGGTGGAACCGGCCGCGATCCTGCGGCAGTCCCCGCGTGGCCACAGCGATCTCTATGTGGCCCTCACCCGCGCGACACAGCGGCTCGTCGTGGTGCACGACGAGCCGCTGCCCGAAGAACTGGCAGGTATGCGACCTGCCGGGACATCTGGTGTCTAGGTGGTGTGCACGATCAGCACGTCCGATGCCGACTTGCGTGCGACATCGGACGGCACGGAGCCCAGCAGGCGTCCCGCGATCGAGTTGAGGCCACGGTTGCCCACCACCAGCAGGTCCGCCGACACGTCGGTGACCAGTTGCAGGAGCGCGTCGACCGGGGCACCCTTGATCGGGCGCAGCACCACATCGGAGGCACCGGCCTTGACTGCGCGTTCCTTGGCGGTCCGCAGCACCTCTTCGGTGGGCGTGGAACCCTGGATCTGGTAGGCGTCACCCTTGAGGATGTCGGCCGCCTCACCCGGGCCCTTGTCGTTGGGAAGGTAGGCACATGCGATCACCAGCGTGCCGTTTCCGGCCAGAGCACCCGCACGTTCCACCGCCTTCAAAGACGACTCCGAACCGTCGGTGCCTACGACGATCGTTTGGTATGCGCTCATCCATTCCTCCATCAGTCAGCGAGCTGCCGGCCCACGGGCCGACCGGGTACACGAGGGCACACGGCCCCGCAAAACCCCTTGATCCGCGACATTAGCGGGTGCGCAACAGTTTTGTCGTCAATTCGTGGTGATCAGCACAGCGGCGCGTCGTGTGTGTCGCACGGACCGGATCGGCCCACCGGGCCCGCCGGGCCGATCACCGGATACCGGCGGCGTCCATGCCTCGCAGTTCCTTCTTCAGATCGGCGATCTCATCGCGCAACCGCCCGGCCAGCTCGAACTGCAGGTCACGGGCCGCGCTCATCATCTGCTCGGTGAGCTGACCCACCAGATCGGCCAGTTCGGCCCGGGGCATCGTCGACGTGTCGCGCTTCTCGATCACCCCGGAGCTGCCTTTGGCCTTGGACACCTCACCCTGGGCGCGCCGGCCCCGGCTGGCGTTGCGCCCGGATCCGCCGATCTCCACCGTGTCGTCGGCCTCCCGATATACCTGGTCGAGGATGTCGGCGATCTTCTTGCGCAAGGGTTGCGGGTCGATCCCGTGCGCCGTGTTGTAGGCGATCTGCTTCTCGCGGCGACGTTCGGTCTCGTCGATCGCATGGCGCATCGAGTCGGTGATCTTGTCGGCGTACATGTGGACCTGCCCGGACACGTTGCGCGCGGCCCGGCCGATCGTCTGGATCAGCGAGGTGGTGCTCCGCAGGAATCCTTCCTTGTCGGCGTCGAGGATCGCCACCAGCGAAACCTCCGGCAGATCCAGGCCCTCACGCAGGAGGTTGATGCCGACCAGGACGTCGTACTCACCGGTACGCAGTTGACGCAGCAGTTCGACACGGCGCAATGTGTCGACTTCCGAATGCAGGTAGCGGACCCGGATACCCAGTTCGAGCAGGTAGTCGGTCAGATCCTCGGACATCTTCTTGGTGAGCGTGGTCACCAGGACTCGTTCGTCACGTTCGGTGCGCAGCCGGATCTCGTGCAGCAAATCGTCGATCTGCCCCTTGGTCGGCTTGACGATGACCTCCGGGTCGACCAGGCCCGTCGGCCGGATCACCTGCTCGACGAACTCCCCTTGCGCCTGCCCGAGTTCGTACGCGCCCGGCGTGGCCGACAGGTACACCGTCTGCCCGATTCGATCGACGAACTCGTCCCAGGTAAGCGGCCGATTGTCGACAGCCGACGGCAGCCGGAAACCATACTCCACGAGATTGCGCTTACGGGACATATCGCCTTCGTACATTGCCCCGATCTGCGGCACCGTCACATGCGATTCGTCGATGACCAGCAGAAAATCGTCAGGAAAGTAGTCGATGAGCGTCGCTGGGGCACTGCCCGCCGGCCGACCGTCGATATGCCGCGAGTAGTTCTCGATACCCGAGCAGAACCCCACCTGACGCATCATCTCCAGGTCATAGGTGGTGCGCATCCGCAGCCGTTGCGCCTCCAGCAGTTTGCCCTTGGCCTCCAGATCGGCGAGGCGCTCCTCAAGTTCGGCCTCGATCCCGGCCATCGCCTTCTCCATCCGCTCCGGCCCCGCGACATAGTGGGTGGCGGGAAAGATTCGCAGCGAATCCACCTCGCGCACAACGTCCCCGGTCAAGGGATGCAGGTAGTACAGCGACTCCACCTCGTCGCCGAAGAACTCGATCCGCACCGCGAGTTCCTCATACGACGGGATGATCTCGACCGTGTCGCCGCGCACCCGGAATCCGCCCCGGGTGAACGACGTGTCGTTGCGCGTGTACTGCACGTCCACCAGCAGGCGCAGCAGCGCGTCACGGTCCACCTCCTGACCCACCGCCAGTTCGACCGAGCGGTCCAGATAGGACTGCGGCGTGCCGAGGCCGTAGATGCACGACACCGACGCCACCACCACCACGTCGCGGCGCGAGAGCAGGTTGGAGGTGGCCGAATGCCGCAACCGCTCCACATCGTCGTTGATCGAGGAGTCCTTCTCGATGTAGGTGTCGGTCTGGGCAATGTACGCCTCGGGCTGATAGTAGTCGTAGTATGAGACGAAATACTCGACAGCGTTGCCCGGCAACATCTCTCGCAACTCATTGGCCAGCTGGGCGGCGAGGGTCTTGTTCGGCGCCATCACCAGCGTGGGCCGCTGCACCCGCTCGATGAGCCAGGCCGTGGTGGCCGATTTCCCGGTACCCGTGGCACCGAGCAGCACGATGTCCTTCTCCCCCGCCTTCAGTCGGCGTTCGAGGTCGTCGATCGCCTGCGGCTGATCACCGGACGGGTCGTACGGGCTGACCACCTCGAACTCGCCGCCGATGCGTTCGATCTCACCGACGGGCCGGAACTCCGAATGTGCGATCACCGGACGCTCTGCTGCAAAGGCCATGAGGCAAGCGTAGACCCGAACACGGACGATTCCGTTCCTCAATAGGTCGATGAGATCTCACCGGACCACCCAACACAACGGGGCCGGTCGTCCGAGCGCACACCACCGCCGCTTCGGACACTCCCCGATCAGATGCTTACCGATACTGTCGCAGCCATGACCGACGCACCACACCCACCCAAGTACGAGATCTTCGACGTTCCGGCGATGACCAACACCGACAACAAGGGGTTTGTGCGCCCGGTGCTGGAATATCGTGAAACCGACTACGGGCTGTATATGTCACGGACCGCCGACCACACCCGATTCTCCCACCTGGAGAGCTGGCTGCTTCCCGCGCTCGGCCTGCGGGCCAACATATTCCACTTCACCGAGGGGTATCGCGCCGGTCAGCGGCTCTATCTGGACGTCGGCCGGTTCCACGGACCCGACGCCGCCGGTCGATGGCACGCCGTCGACTGGTATCTCGACCTCATCGACGTTCCGCCGCACCACTTGCGGCTGATCGATGTGGACGAGCTCTTCGACGCCTGCTCGGCGGGGCTGGTGACCGTCGCGGACGCCGAAGCAGCCGTGTTCGCCGCGTCCAGGGCGCTGGTGGGTGCCGCCGAACACGGCCATCGGATCCAGGACTGGCTCGACGCCCAGGCCGGCGAGCCACTGGCCTGGCTCGACAGGAGCTGACCGACACGCCCCGACCAGTCGCACAGCCTCATCGAAGGACAGCGGATCCGGTCCGGACAGTTCGTACACCGCGCTGTCGTGCCCCGGTGACACCACAGCCGTGACCGCAACATCCGCACCCTGGCCGATCCGCAGTGGGGCCTGAGGACGACCCGGACGGCGGTGCCGATCTGAGCGAATCACGCCCGTTCTCCGGCCGAACCTTCGGCGAACCGAACAGCTCCGGATGCGTCATCGCGGACGCGCGGACGCGCTCTCGGTCAGCGGTGTCCGTCGGCGGGTTCGGGGTGAACCACCGTCACACGCCCGCCGACAGCAGGTCAGTCGCCGATCGTGACGACGGCCGGGCGGCCCGGGTCTGCCGAGGCGTACTCGCCGGGCGCCGTCGCAACGAATCCACCCGGCGGGAGTGCCTGTTCCAATTCCGGCTCGGCCCCCGCGCGGGCCGTCACCCGCAACCTCGTGACCGGCTCGGACGATATCACCTCCACCGCCGTAGCATTCGCGCCACACAAGGCCCACAGCCGGTTGGTGAGCCGTGTCCCGAGGGATGCCGGGTTCGGATCCTGGGAGACCAGCGCGGCGACGGGAGTGGCCGGCACGCCCAGACGAACGCCCGCCTCCAGCGGCACCAGCCGCTCATCCCACAGCCGCGCCGCCGCCTCGGCAAGCCGATCGGGGGTGCTGGAGTTGTCCAGCCAGGCGTCGGCCACCGCACGCCGCTGTTCGTCGGTCGCCTGGGCCGCGATCCGTGCCCGCGCGTCCTGCTCGTCGAGTCCACGCGAGGTGGTCAGCCTGTGCACCCTCAGTTCCGCGTCGGCGCCGACGATGACGACGATGTGGAAGAACGGCGCCGAATGGTTCTCCACCAGCAGCGGGATGTCCTGCACCACGATCGCATCGGCGCCCGCGGCATCGAGTAGTTCTTGGGTACGCGCACCGATCAACGGATGGGTGATCGAGTTCAGCTTCTGCCGCTGTTCGTCGTCGGAGAAGGCCTTGGCCGCGAGTGCGGGACGGTCGAGCGAACCGTCGGCGGCCAGGATGTCCGCACCGAACGCCTCGACGAGTTGCCGGAGGCCGTCCGACCCCACAGCGACCACCTCACGTGCGATCTTGTCCGCATCGATGAGGTAACCACCCCGTTCGGCGAAAGTGGCCGCCACCGTCGACTTGCCTGCCCCGATCCCACCGGTCAATCCCACTCTGATCACATCGTCCAGTCTGGCAGATGCCGATAGCACCGAAACCGTGAGTGCCCCCGATTGTCTCGGGATGCGCGCACTGCGGCGGAGCGTATCGTGAACGAAGTCAGCCGGTGACGCCGGTCAGTTCGATTGTGGGCTGCGGGAGGTCGGCATCGGCGACCACCGTGCGTGTGGTGAGATCCACCGCGTGAATCGTCTTGGCAGCCGGATCGGAAATGTAGGCAGTCGAACCCAGGACGTACAGATTCGGCATCGGATCCTGCCACTTGTCCGGTTCGCGCCACTCATCGATCACCGGAATCGTCGCCGACACCTGGCCGGTCGACGGGTCGATGACGTGCAACGCGCCATCGGTACCGAGAATCAGTGCCTCGCCATCGGGTCCGCGCTTAAGTCCGCGGAAACTGTAGCTGGCCGAGAACGGCACCACGCGCAACTGACCGGTTCGGGTGTCGGTCAAGGTGAACCGGTTGGGTCGCTCCTTCTCCGCGTCCTTGTCGGTCTTGTAGTCACCGAGAACCACCGGGGACTCTTCGCTTCCGGCCTGATTGCCGATGCGCCCATAAGAGTCGGGGCTCTTCACCTTGCGGATGTCGTTGCCTGTGACGATGAGCAGCCCGTCCTCACACCCGAACACCAGCACGCCGTCGGCGGCCGCTGCCTCACCGTGGATACCCGGGCACTGGTCATTCGACGCGATCTCCTTGCGATCCTTGTCCAGGATGGCGACGCCGCTGCGCGAGTCCTCGTTGCCGACACTGATGACGAGACTGCCGTCCGCACGCGACACGGCCACCCCGTGGTGTGGCTCGGGGACCGTGAAGCTGGTCGACTTCGCCTTACCCTCGAGCAGTTCGGCGGGCTCGACCACGTTCACCTCGCCGGTGCCATCACTGAACAGGGTAATTCTGGAGTCATGCGGAACCACGTGTCCGGCCTCATCCCCACCGAATCGTAGGTCCGTGATTGCCGGGGCTGCGGTGTAGGAGTGTCCGTGGTCACCGTGTTGATCGGTCCAGGTACCCATGTCGACAACCCCGAACCCGCTCGCCTCGGAGATAAAGACGTTACGGCCGTTACCTGCGCTGTTGAGCCGGATAAAACCCTCCACCGGCAGATCGGCGACCTGCTTCAGCGACCCGGCGTCGAGCACCAGGACGCCACCGTCATAACTGAGCGCCAGTCGCGGGGTGGGACCGGACTGTTCAGTGGCCTTGGCCTTGGCCGACGACGAAGGCCCACCGTCCTCGGAGTCAGCAGAACCGCAGGCGGCCAGGCCGCAGACCAGAGCAACCGCCAGCGTGGCACTTCGGAAGGTCATTGTTCGTAAATTGGACACGCACGACATTCAACCCGTTACTGAAAATTATTGTCAACAGAACATATGTCGTGACGCCGGTCATTCGGCCACCCGATGCCTGTCGTGACGATCGCGTTACGTTGGGGTGATGACCGTCCCCGCGCGGACCGGGCGCCGAGCGCACCGCACCACCGCCTCCCCGGCATCTGCGGCATCACGGGTCGGCGCGTGCCTGCTGATGGGTGCGAGTGCGCTGCTCGGGGGCTGCGACAACGACCGGGCCGACGAGTCGAACCTCTCTCGCGGCGACATCCCGGTAAAGGTGTCCGGACCGCTCGTCGATGTGGTCCGGTGCGAGCAAACCGGCCCCCACACCGTGGAACTCGTGGTCGACATGATCAACCCGTACCCGACGCCCGCCCAGTTCTCCGGACATGTCCGCGTCGCCGACGGTGCCGGCCGCCCGTTCGCGGATTCCGGACTCGGGCACATCGGACCGATCGGGGCCGGGTACCGGCAGCGGCACACCGAAACCCTGGTGCGCGAACACAACGACGCGACAGATCCCCGGTGCACCCCGGTCATCGGCGACCCGGAGGATTGGACGCAGAAGCTCAAGCGATACTCCGGATATCGCGGAACCGTCCTGGCCCCGACCAACATCCGGCTCACCGGGTGCGACGGCGATCATGCGGTCGAGTTCCGCAATCCGCACGGACCCGCCTGGAACGTGTGGGCGTGGGTGGAACGCTTCGACGCCGACGGTGCCTCCCTGGGTTCGACGATCACCGCGATCTGGCCCGGCCCCGGCCAGGAGCCGCTGTGGGGCCGCGAGACACGCCCGGCCGGGCTCGACCCGCCGCGCGTGGACCGGCCCGCGGCCGGCTGCCGCGTCGTCGGCGCCTGGTACGTCGTCCACGACGACGTCTCGGTGCCCGTGCCCTGATCGACAATCACCCCGGGCAACGATCACCCGCACAGCGATCACCCCGGCAACGATGGCCCGGGCAACACCAACAGCGCCCCGGCTCGGAGGAGCCGGGGCGCTGTTGGTGTTGTGGCGGAGCCTATCAGGCGTTGCCGGACAGCTTCTCGCGCAGAGCGGCAAGCTGCTCGTCGCTGGCCAGCGACCCACCCGACGATGCGCCGGTCGAGGACGACGACGAACCGCCGCGGCTGCCCTCGGAGGACGACGACGAGTAGTCCGACGGTGCGGCTGCGGCCTCGGCGGCAGCGGCGGCGAACTTCTCCATCTGGGTGGTGTGCATCTTGTGACGACGCTCGGCCTCGGCGTAGCGGGCTTCCCATTCCTTCTGCTGGGTTTCGAAGCCTTCGAGCCATTCGTTGGTCTCGGGATCGAAGCCCTCGGGGAAGATGTAGTTGCCCTGCTCGTCGTAGCTGTCGGCCATGCCGTACTTCGACGGGTCGAACTCTTCGGTGTAGTCCTCGTTGGCCTGCTTGAGGCTCAGCGAGATCCGGCGACGCTCCAGGTCGATGTCGATGACCTTGACCATGGCGTCGTCACCGACGGCGACAACCTGATCCGGCACCTCGACGTGACGCTCGGCCAGCTCGGAGATGTGGACCAGACCCTCGATGCCCTCGTCGACGCGGACGAACGCACCGAACGGCACGAGCTTGGTGACCTTGCCCGGCACGATCTGGCCGATGGCATGGGTACGGGCGAACTGACGCCACGGATCTTCCTGAGTCGCCTTGAGCGACAGCGACACACGCTCGCGGTCGAGATCGACGTCGAGAACCTCGACGGTGACCTCGTCGCCCACGGCGACAACCTCGGACGGGTGATCGATATGCTTCCAGGACAGTTCGGAGACGTGCACCAGGCCGTCGACACCGCCGAGATCGACGAACGCGCCGAAGTTGACGATCGAGGACACGACGCCCTTGCGGACCTGGCCCTTCTGCAGCTGATGCAGGAACTCGCTGCGGACCTCGGACTGGGTCTGCTCGAGCCAGGCGCGCCGCGACAGGACCACGTTGTTGCGGTTCTTGTCGAGCTCGATGATCTTGGCCTCGATCTCCTTGCCGATGTACGGCTGCAGATCGCGGACACGACGCATCTCCACCAGCGAGGCGGGAAGGAAGCCACGCAGACCGATGTCGAGGATCAGGCCGCCCTTGACGACCTCGATGACGGTGCCCTTGACGGCCTCGTCCTTCTCCTTGAGCTCTTCGATGGTGCCCCAGGCCCGCTCGTACTGAGCGCGCTTCTTGGACAGGATCAGGCGGCCTTCTTTGTCCTCCTTGGTGAGGACCAGCGCCTCGACCTCGTCACCGACGTTGACGACCTCGGAGGGATCGACGTCGTGCTTGATCGACAGTTCGCGGGACGGGATGACGCCTTCGGTCTTGTAACCGATGTCGAGCAGAACCTCGTCACGGTCCACCTTGACGATGGTGCCTTCCACGATGTCGCCATCGTTGAAGTACTTGATCGTGGAGTCGATGGCGGCGAGGAAGTCCTCGGCCGAGCCGATATCGTTGACGGCTACTTGCGGCGAGGAAATCGTGGGGGACGACATATGTTGAGTTGCTCCGGACAGGGTTGTAGTAGGTACTGAAATGTCTGATGTTGCTCGCGGCGCCACGCCCCCGACGGTCATGCGACCGGACCGGTGGTGAGAACGCTCCGAACCACGCGCAAAAACGTACGCGCGCGCAATCAAGGCTACTCCAGGCGTATTGTCCTGGGCAAATGCGCCCTCCACCGGCCACGACCAGCGACTATCGCCGATACGCCGCGCCACCGGGCCTCGGCCCGGTACGGACTCCTACACTGATAGTCGCCATGAACCCCGATCAGCCCACCCACCAGCAGCAACACCCGGCAACCGACGCGCAGGCCGACCCGCCGGCCCGTCTGCCGGGCCCCCTCCAGGACATCGACTCGACGGTCAGCGAGCAGGCCTCCCGCCGGTGGTGGGATCAGGACGCCGACGACTACCACGACGAGCACGGCGAGTTTCTGGGCGCCGCCCGGCCCGGAGGCGAGTTCCGCTGGTGCCCGGAGGGCCTCACCGAGGCCGAAGCGGGACTGCTCGGCCCGGTCGAGGGCAGGACGGTCCTGGAGGTGGGCTGCGGCTCCGCGCCGTGCGCGCGCTGGCTCACCGCCCACGGTGCGCACGTGATCGGCCTCGACCTGTCGCGGGAGATGCTGCGGCACGGGCTGCGGGCCATCGCCGGCGACGACTCACCCACTCCCCTGATCCAGGCGACCGCCGAAGCGCTGCCGTTCGCCAACGACTCCTTCGACATCGCGTTCTCCTCGTTCGGCGCGATCCCGTTCGTCGCCGACTCCGCACGGGTGATGGCCGAGGTGGCACGGGTGCTCCGGCCGGGCGGCCGCTGGGTGTTCTCGATCAACCATCCGATGCGGTGGATGTTTCCCGACGACCCCGGCCCGGCGGGGCTGACCGTGTCGATCCCCTATTTCAGCCGGACGCCGTACCGGGAGACCGACGACGACGGGCACGTCACGTATGTGGAACACCACCGCACGATCGGTGACCGGGTCCGGGAAATCGGTGCCGCCGGACTGATCCTGGACGACATCGTCGAACCCGAGTGGCCCGACGGATTCACCGAAACATGGGGACAGTGGAGTCCGTTGCGCGGTAGCTACTTTCCGGGTACCGCAATCTTCTGTTCCCACAAACCGGGGTGAACGGTCAGATGTACACGACGCGGTATTTGACGCTGCCCCACAGCCGCCCGACGAGATTGCCGGTGATCCACACCCATTCGCCGCGGCGCCGGCGCGACCACGCCCACGGCCACACCGGGCATAGCCCGACCACCACGGCCGCATGGGCCGGCAACCACCACCACTGCCGGCCCGGCGCACCGTATTGTTTGGCTACCCGGGCATCTTCGCGTCCGTATTCCACCGTCTGCCGCCACGATTCCCGCATACTGGTGCGAAACCGGTAGGCCACCATCGCGTCCTGGGCATAGCCGAACCGGTAGCCCGATGTCTGTATCCGCCAGCACAACTCGACGTCGCTGCCGGCGGTGGGATAGCTCTCATCCCAGCCGCCGACGGCGTCGAAAACCGCGCGGTGGATACCGAGATTGCAACCGAATGTGATGGGCAGGAATCGGGCGGCGACGAACGGCTCTTCGGGGCCGGGCAGCACTCGCCAGGACGCCACCACCGGGTCGTTGAGGGTGGCCGATTCGACGGGGCCGCCAACCAGATCGGCATCGGCCGCAGCCGCCGTCATCGCCCGCAGCCAGGACGGACACACGGCGTCGTCCTGATCACAGTAGGCGATGAAATCGTATGCTGCGCTGCGCGTTCCCACGTTGCGCGCATGAGATGTCCCGGGCACACCCGATGAGTCGACGCGGCGCAGCCGGAGCCGTCCGCGTAGCGGGTGGGAGTCGATATGACCGCACAGGGCGTCGCTGCCCTCGTTGTCGCTGACGATGACCTCGAAGTCGCCGTCGTAGTCCTGTGCGGCCAGTGCGTCGAGTTGCACGTCGAGATCCGGCAGGCCCCGATAGTAGGCGATCACCACCGACACGCCCCTCACAGCAGCGACCGCAACCGCGCGACCGTGCTGTCCGGTACGTCACCGGCCACCGCCGCCTCCAGGACGGCCAGCAGCCGTCGCGCCGCATCGTCGACGGTCGGCCGGTCGAACAGGGCTACCGGATAGATGATCGTGCCCTCGATACCTGCCGGCAGCTCGTTGTCACTCAGTTCGAGCAGGGTGAATTCAAGGTCGTGCTTCGCCGTGATCTTCGGGATCTCCTCACGAGCCACGCGTACACCTCCCAGATCGAGTTGGAGTAGCGCCGCATCCCCGAGATCGGCATGTTGCAGGATCAGTGTCGATGAGAAGAACGGATTTCCCACCGATCCGCCGGGGATTCGGGTGAGTCCGCAGGCATCGATCAGGTCGAAGATCGAGATGTCGGGGTGTGCGAGGCCGCCGAGCAATTGGTCGCGGACGTCCCGGACCAGATCGGTGAATCGGCGTGCGTCACCGGCGTCCAATCGCATCGGGACGTCTTCGGCGAAGTTGCCGACCACACCGGCGAGAGCCGGATGCGCGCGGTTGCCACTGGAAGTGGCGACGCGGACGTCGGGGTTGCCGCCGAGATCGGCGAGCACGATCGCGAACGCCGCCTGGAGGACGGCGAAAACACCGACCGACCGATCGCGGGCATAACGGTCGATCGCGTTGTGCAGGTCGGTACCGATGGTGAACCGCACCGTCGCGCCGTCGGCGTCCCAGACGTCGGGGCGCGGCCGGTCGGTGGGCAGTGCCGGAGCGGGTGTCGCGCCCGTACCGCCGTCACCGAAGATGCCGGCCCAGTACGCCAACTGGCGCCGGAATTCGTCGGTGCGTGCGGCGGGTGTACCCAGGAGTGCGTTGCGCCACCGCGCGTAGTCGACGTATCTGACCGTGGGTTCGGGCAGCTCGGGTGCCGTCCCGTCCCGGCGGGCCGCGTACGCGGTCAGCACGTCGCGGGCCAGCGGCGCCATCGACTGCCCGTCGAAGCTCAGGTGATGAATCACCAGAACCAGAATGTGGACGTCGGACCGCAGGCGCAGCAACCGGATTCCGATCGGAACCCCGTTCTCGACGTCGAGCGGCAACGACGCGGCATCGGCCAGCGCATCGGCCGGTCTGTCCTCGGCGATGTCGACCGGGATCAACCCCTGCCGCACGGTGTCGATGATCTCCGCGGTCGGCAGGACGACCAGTTGCGGCCCGGTCCCCTCGTCGCGGTACCGGGTGCGCAGCGCCTCGTGCCGGTCGACCAGGTCGAATACGGCGGCTTCGACGGCCGCGATGTCCAGGTCGCCGGTGAATCGGATCGCCATCGGGACGTTCCAGTCGCCGCCCGACCCTGCCCGGACCGATTCCCACAGCCGCCGTTGTGCCGGTGCGAGCGGGGCCGGACTGTCATCAGCTGTCCGGGCCAGTGGCGCAGCGTCCGGGCCGCCGGTGTCGACGAGTGCGGCGACGGCTGCCACCAAGTCGGCGATGTCGGCCGCGTCGAACAGCGCCCGCACCGGTATCGGGCAGGCCAGTTCGGCTTCCAGCCGGGCAGCGGCGCGGGTCGCCGACAGCGAGTTGCCACCGAGAGCGAAGAAGTTGTCGGCCAGGCCGACGCGGTCGGCTCCGGTGACCTCGGCGACCACGCCCACCACCCGGTGTTCCAGCTCGGTCGCCGGGGCCTGGTACGCCCGCCGGACAGGTGCCGGCCGGGGCAGCCGATTCCGGTCCACCTTGCCGGTACTGGTGTACGGAAGTCGTTCGAGCACATGTACTTCTGGTCGAAGGTAGCCTGGCAACCGGTGGGCGACCGCGCGCGCAACCGCATCGGCGAAGCCGGTGGACACATCCGGCGCACCGGATGCGGTGACGAATCCGATCAGCCGATCCGATCCACCGGCGCCGGGCACGGTGGTCACCACCGCGTCGGTGACTCCGGCGCAGCTGCGCAGCGCCGCCTCGATCTCCCCCGGTTCGATCCGGAAACCACGGATTTTGAACTGCCGGTCGGTGCGGCCGAGGTAGACGAGGTTGCCGTCGCTCAGCCGACGCACCAGATCGCCGGTGCGGTACATCCGGGAACCGTCGATCGGGTCGGCCACGAAGGCGGCGGCGGTCCGGGCGGGATCACCGTGGTAACCACGCGCCACCTGCACCCCGCCGAGGTACAACTCACCGGCGACACCGTCGGGTACGAGTTGCAGTCTGCTGTCGAGCACCCTGATCGTCACCGACGGCTGCGGACCGCCGATCGGCACCGGCCCTCCGTCTGCCGCGTCCGGCCCGGTGACCGCATGACCGGTGACGCTCACGGCCGCCTCGGTAGGACCGTACAGATTATGCAGCGTCGCAACCGATCCGGTGTCACGGAATCTGGATACCAGATCACCGGGCAGTTCCTCGCCGATGCACAGGACCGTCCGCAGGGTGTCGGGCAGGGCGCCCGCGTCGAGCACCATCGCCAACCCGGACGGCACCGTCGGCAGCACACTCACCCGGTGCCCGACGAGGTCGGCCAGAACCGCACGCCCGTCCCGTTCGGTGCCCGCATCGGCCACCACGATCCGGGCGCCGGTCCGCAGCGGCCACCAGTACTCCCACACCGACAGGTCGAATCCTGCTGCCGTCTTGAGCAGGACCGTGTCACCCTCTCCCATCGGGTACCGCTGCTGCATCCACCGGAGTTGTTCGGTGACCGCGGCGATACCGACGTTCACGCCTTTGGGTACTCCGGTGGACCCGGAGGTGAACAACACATAGGCGGTGTTGTCGGGTCGGCTGCCTGCCGGGGACGCCGTCGACGGCGGTTGCTCCGACATGGGCGCTGCCAGGTCCAGATACCGGCGGTCGGCGACGTCCACCGGTCCGACGCCCAGGATCAGTGTCGGGTCGGCGGCGTCGAGGATCAGACTCGCGCGCGCCGCCGCTGTCAGGTCCACCGGAACGTAGGCGGCGCCGACGGTCGCGACGGCGTACATCGCGACAATCTGGTGCAGGCCACGGGGTGCGGTGATGGCGACGCGGTCCTCGGGCCCCACGCCGTGACGCGTCAGGGTGTCCGCGAGTGCGGTGACCCGCTCCGCGAGGGCCCGGTAACTCACCACCTGCCCGGCTGCCACCACCGCATCGGCGTCGGGGGTACGTTGTGCCTGCGCGTGGAAGGCGTCGGCGAGTCCCGATTCGAGGTGATCAGGCGCGGGCGCCGAGGTGGTCAGGCGACGGAGTTCATCGGCATCGAGGAGCGGCAGCTCACCGACCGCACGGTCCGGCCGCTCAAGCAGCGCATCGAGTAGCCGGACGTACCGACGGACCAGCCCAGCCGCCGTTATCTCATCGAAAATATCTGTCGCATAGACTAATTGGCCGGCAAGACCGTCGGACTGACCGGCCCCCGCCCAGTTCTCGGCCAGCGTCAGATGCAGATCGAATTCAGCGATCTCCTGGTCGTCGTCGACCACCTCGACGTGCGCGCCCGGTAACGCCATGGTGACCGGGCCGAGGTTCTGGAAGGAGAACGCCACCTGGAAGACCGGATGATGGCCCGCGGTCCGCGGCAGATCCAATGATTCGACGATCCGGTCGAACGGGATGGCCGCGCGGGCGAATCCGTGCAGGGCCGCGGCCCGTGCCTGCGCGAGCGCCTCCTCGCCGGTGGCGCCGCTGTCGATCACGGTGCGCAGGGCCAGCATGTTGACGAACATCCCGACCACCCCGTCGAGGTGTTGTTCACCGCGGCCCGCGATCGGGGTGCCGATCACCACGTCGCGGTTGTCGCCGATCCGGCCGAGCAGGATCGCCAATGCGGTGTGCGCCACCATGAACGGGGTTACACCGCGTTGTGTCGCGAAATCCCTGACGCGTGCGTACAGGTCGGCATCGACGGCGAAATCGATGCGCCGGCCGGCGCCGGTGGGGCGGATCGGCCGAGGTCGGTCGGCGGGCAGGTCTGCCACCGGCGGCGCCCCGGCGAGCCTGTCACGCCAGTCTGCCAGCGCGGTCGCCGATCCCCCGGCCGGATCGTCGAGCAGTGCGCGCTGCCAGATCGCGAAGTCGGCGTACTGGACCGGCGGCGGCGTGCGGTCTGGTTCCCGACCGGCACGCAGTGCCGCGTAGGCGTCGGCGAGTTGGGCCGCCAGGGTCACCACGGACAGTCCGTCGGCACAGATGTGATGCAGCACCAGCACGAACATGACGTCGCCACGGTCACCTTCGGCGAGGTCGCGGTCGGCGAGCAGGGCCGCCCGGACGGGTACCTGAGCGGTGACATCGAAACAGGTGCCGGTGATGGCGCGGACGGCGTCGCCCATCGTTCCCGGATCCACGTGCACGACGTCGAGTTCCACCCCGGCCCGTCCGGTGTCGAGAATCTGCTGATGCGGCCCGTCCGGGGAATCAGGGTAGATCGTGCGCAACGCCTCATGCCGATGCACCAGCGTGGCCAATGCCGCGCGCAACGCGTCCACATCCAGGTCGCCGGATATCCGGAGCACCACCGGGATGTTCTCGGTGAGCGCGCCGGGGTCGAATCTGTTGAGGAACCACATTCGTTGCTGGGCGGGCGACAACGGGATCGGCCCGGACCGTGCGAGCGCGCCGAGAACCGGACCGTCGACCTGAACCGACGCCGCCAGCCGGGCGGCGAGTTCGGCAGGTGTCGGCGCGTCGAAGAGGTCGGGTACGGAAATCTCGCGGCCCGACTCGGATCTGATCCGGGCGACCGCCTGAGCCGCCGACAATGACGTACCGCCGATATCGAAGAAGCTATCGTGCACCCCGATCCGGTCGCGGTCAAGGACGTCGGCGAAGACATGCACGATCACGGACTCGGCTGCGGTGGTCGGTGCCGTGTAGGCGGATTCGGCGAACTCCGGTGCGGGCAACGACCGTCGGTCGACTTTGCCCGACGTGGTGAGCGGGATGGTATCGACCAGGACGATCACCGTCGGCACCGCATACGCGGGCAGCCGGCCGCGGAGATAGGTACGCAATGCGTCCCGGTCGAGTACACCGGCCGCGCCGGAACCGCTGTGCGGCCGGGTGGGTGCCACATAGCCGGCCAACACCAGCGTCCCGTCGGGACCGGGCACACCCGTCACCACCACGCCACCGACACCCGGGTAGCCACGTACGGCTGTCTCGACCTCACCGGTTTCGATGCGGTGACCGCGAATCTTCAGTTGCTGGTCGGCTCTGCCCAGATGCGTGAGTGTGACCTCGCCACGATGATCGATGAGTTGCCGCACCAGGTCGCCCGTGCGGTAGCGACGCGATCCGGGCGGACCGTCTGGATCGGCGACAAAGGTGGCGGCGGTGAGCGCGGGTTGCCGGTGGTAGCCGCGGGCCAGGCCCGGCCCGGAAATGTACAGTTCACCGCCGACCCCCGGTGAGTGGTCCGTCAGCACGTCGTCGAGCACCCGGATTCCGGTGCCGACGATGCCGCGCCCAATAGTCATCGGCTCGGTGTCGTCCGCTGCGAGCGGACCGCACACGGTGGCCATCACCGTCGCCTCGGTAGGTCCGAAGGCGTTGAAGAAGTGCTTGCCCAACGCGATCCATTGCCGGGCGGTCTGCGGTGGGCAGGCGTCGCCACCGACGATGACGGTCCGCAACGCCGGTAGCGGGTCGGTGGTCGGTGCCGACGGCGTGATGGTGCCCAGCACCCCGGGTGTGAGGAAGGCGTGGGTGACCGCCTCACGGCGCAGCAACTCGGTCAGTTCGTCCGAACCGTAGATGTCACCGGGCGCGACGACAGTGGTCGCGCCCGCATCCGCGGCCAGCAGTACCTCCAGGAGCGCGGCATCGAAGCTCGGCGAGGCGAAATGCAGGACGCGGCTGTCCGGACCGACACCGTAGCGACGTTGCTCGGCCACGAACGACGCGATGCCGCGGTGGGTGACCGCCACCGCCTTGGGCGTACCCGTCGACCCCGACGTGTAGATGAGGTACGCCAATTGGTCGATGTGCGCGACACCCGGCACCACGACCGGGTGGGGACGTTCGGAACGTTCCGGGACAGACAACGCCGGATCGTCGGCAAGGATTGCGGTGTCGAGCAACTCACCGGCCGCGCCGGCCAGCCGGGCCTGATCGGCAGCGGTGGTGACGATGATCATGGCACCGGAATCGGCGAGCATGAACGCGATCCGGTCGGCCGGATAGGCGGGGTCGACGGGTACGAACGCGGCGCCTGTGACGGCCACCGCCCGCATCGCCGCGACAGATTCGACCGATCGCGCCATACACAGCGCCACAACGGTTTCCGGACCCGCGCCGCGGCCGGCCAGAATCCGGGCGAGGCGGCACGTGAACGTATCGAGAGTGCGATGATCCCAGGTCACCCATTCACCCGACCGGGTGGCGCCGGCGAGTCGGTATCCGGGCGTACCGAGTACATCGCCGAGCAACCGCGGCCGCGCGGGCGCGGACCCGGAAAGTGATTTCACCGCAGCATGTTCGGCCGGAGTCAGCATATCCAGT
This sequence comes from Gordonia pseudamarae, assembly GCF_025273675.1. Taxonomy (NCBI): domain Bacteria; kingdom Bacillati; phylum Actinomycetota; class Actinomycetes; order Mycobacteriales; family Gordoniaceae; genus Gordonia; species Gordonia pseudamarae. The sequence continues at coordinate 2,898,418 of NZ_CP045809.1, forward strand.
TCCCGCAACGGCAGGTCCGCGGCGGCGCAGACCGTCGGCAAGATATGGCCAAGCCGATCGAGCAGAAGAGCGGCGGTCTCGCTGCGGTAGGCCGCCGATCGGTGGACGACACTGATCTCCATGCCACCGTCCGCCGTCTCGGTGACCGTGAACTCAAGATCGAAGCGGGCCACCGGCAGGTCCAGCCGCGTCACCGACTCCACCACCGTTGCGGTGTCCGATCCGGTGGCCGGATGCCGGTCACCGGTCACCGTGAGGGTGGCCCCGATCAGCGGATGTCGCGTGCCGTCCCGCGGTATCGCGAGATGATCGATCACGTCCTCGACGTCGACGTCCGCATGGTCGAGCGCGTCGATGACGGTATCGCGGGACCGCGCCACCAGCGCACCGAAACCGTGCAAGGGGTCGACATCGGAGCGCAACGCGACCATCGTGACGAACATGCCGACGAGGTCGGCGACGTCCCCGTCGGACCGGCCGGCGACGGGGGTACCGATGATGACGTCACGGCCGGCACCCGACCGGCTGAGCGTGACCGCAAGCGCGGCGTGCAGCACGGCAAAGCGGGTGGTGTCGTGACGCGCGGCAAGCCGGTCGGCCGCGGTCAGTGTCTTGTCGTCGATGTGCAGCCGGTGGACGTGGGCCGGACCGCCGGTGCCGTCCGGTTCCGGGGCGCCGCGTCCGGGCGCGTCGGCGAGTACGTCCCGCCAGTAGCGCAGATGGTGCGCCAGCGCCGAATCGGGATCGGTGGGGTCACCGAGGTCCGCGGCCCGGGCGAGCACATGATCGGCGTACTGCACCGGCAGCGGCGTCCATGCCGGTGCCCCGCCGCCGAGTCGCGCCTGGTAGGCACTGGTCAGATCGGTGGCCAGGATGCGGAGCGACCAGCCGTCGGCGGCGACGTGATGGATCGCGAGCACCAGATGCGTGTGTTCGCCCGCCGGCTGCACGATCACCCGCAACGGCAGGTCGGTGGTGAGGTCGAAGCGAGTTCCGAGTGCGGCCCGCACACATTCGTCGGGCGACGGCCGGGTTTGCCCTACCGGCGTCCGCGGGTCAAGGACCCGCAGCACATCGTCGAGTGCGTAGTCGTCCACAGCGAGGATGCGTTGCACCGGGCCGTCGGCGGTCTCGGGATACACGGTCCGCAGGATCTCGTGCCGGGCCAGCACGTCCCCGATCGCCGCGCGCAGTACCACCGATTCGAGGCGGACGGGCAGCCGCAGGGGCGCCACGATCAAAAAGGCGGTCGAGTCCGGGTCGATCCGGTTGTGCAACCACATCTGGGATTGTGCGGGCGACAAAGGAATCCGCTCTGGACGTGGCCTGCGTTCAACAGCGACGGCAACGTCCGCGGCGTCCACTGCGGCGGCGATCGCCGCACTGGTGCGGGCGTCGAAAACCGTCCGGACCGGCATCCGGACACCGAAAGCGGTGTGGATTCCCGCGACCAAGCGGGTGGCGATCAGCGAGTTGCCGCCGATGTCGAAGAAGTCGTCGTCGACATCGACCTCCGCGCCGAGCAGTCCCCGGACGATTCCGAGAACGGCGGCCTCTGTTGCGGAGCGGGCGGAAGTGCCGCCACCGGTGCGCCGGGTGATCGTTGCGGCGGGCGGCGCGGGCAACGCCCGGCGGTCCACTTTGCCACTGACCGTGACGGGGAGCCGCGGCAGCAGTACGACGTGGGTGGGCACCATATGGTCCGGGAGGACACCCGCGACGTGGGTACGGATACCGGCAGCCTGTGCCTGCGCGTCGGGGCCGGGTACCACCACGTAGGCGACAAGCGTGGGCCCGACAGGTGTCTGGTGCACGACGGCCGCCGTGGACGCGACATCCGGGTGGGTCAGCACCGCGGCCTCGATCTCACCCAGTTCGACCCGCTGGCCGCGGATCTTGACCTGAAAGTCACTGCGGCCCACATAGTCCAGCACCGGACCGCCGAGCGGTGACGGTCCACGCCGCCAGCGGACCACATCGCCGGTCCGATAGAGGCGTTCCCCGTCACCCCACGGGGCGGCCACGAACCGGGCGGCGGTCAGGTCCGGTCGGGAGTGATACCCGCGGGCGAGTTGCACACCGCCGAGGTACAGTTCACCGCTCACCCCGGCAGCGACCGGGCGCAATCGGGCGTCGAGTACGTAAACCCGGTTGCCCGCGGTGGGCCGGCCGATCGGCACCGGCCGGGACACGAGGTCATCGGAATACAGCTGGACCGCGGTGACGTCGACGGCAGCCTCCGTCGGGCCGTACAGATTGTGCAGATGCGCCGACGTCCGGTGCAGCAACTCGGCTGCCGAGCGCGCCCCGAGTGCCTCACCGCTGGTGAAGACCAGGCGCAACGTGGTCAGGTCACCGTCGTCGAGATGTGCGGCGAGAAGCGCGTCGAGCATCGCCGGGACAAAGTGGATCACCGTGATCCGGTGAGCCGCGATCAGGTCCGCCAACACCACCGGGTCCCTGTGCGCGTCCGGCGGGGCAAGGACCGTTGACGCTCCGGATGTAAATGGCCAGAACAACTCCCACATCGAGACGTCGAATGTGACGGGGGTCTTCTGCAGGACCGTATCGGGTGTGCCGATCGGGTGGCGGCGCTGCATCCAGTCGAGGCGGTTGACCATCGCCTCGTGGGTGATGCTCACCGCTTTCGGGGTTCCGGTCGACCCGGAGGTGAACAGTATGTAGGCCGGATGCGTCGGCAACAGTGGTGCCCTGCGGTCGATGTCGGCGACCACCGCGTCATCGAACGCGAGATGCCGGTCGCCTGAATCCACCACTCGCCCCGCCCACGGTGCGGGTAGCTTCACCGCGTCTGCGGACGGAACCAGAACCACTTTCGGGTCGACGACGGCAAGCGTCGCCGCCACCCGGGCCGCCGGCTGTGACAGGTCGACCGGCACATAGGCACCGCCCGCCGCGACCACCGCGTGGATCGCCACCAACATGTCGACCGACCGTGGCACAGCCACCACAACAGCATCTTCGGGCGCAACTCCCCGACCGATCAGAGCACGTGCGGTGCGTGCGACCCGCTGCCGGAACTCGGAGGCCGCGATGGTGCCCGCCGCATCGGTGACGGTGGCCGCGGCGGTACGCGACTGCGCCGCCGCCAGCAGATCCGGCACGGTGCGGTGACACGGGTCGGCGACGGGTGCCGGACCCACGGACCACCGCGTCAGGATGTCGGTGATCCGCTCCCGGGACAGGATGTCGACGCTGTGCACCGGTGCCTGCGGCGCGTCGATCAGGGCACCGAGTACGCGTATGAACATGTCGGACAGTCCGGCGATCGTGGCGCCGTCGAACAGGTCGGTGGCGTACGTCCACCGTCCCCGCATCCCGTTCACGACCGTGGGATCGGCGGGCATGTCCACGGTCAGCTGCAGGTCGAAACGGGCCAGCGGGATGTCGGCGGCCAGCGGGGTCGCGGTCAATTCATCCCCCGTCGCCGCGTCCCCCACGGACAGTGTTTCGGGTACCGGATCACCCGCGGCCAGCATCACCTGGAAGACCGGGTGATGTGCACCGCCCGGATCGGATTCGAATTCGCCCGCGATATCGTCGAACGGGATCTCCGAGTTCTCCTGAGCCGCGATATCCACCGCGCAGACATCGGCCAGCGCCGCCTCGACGGTGCCGTCGACGTCCAGCCGGGTGCGCAACACCACCGTTTCGACGAACATCCCGACGACGTCATCGAGCAGGCCGCTCGCCCGCCCCGACACCGGTGTGCCGATCACGATGTCGGACGACCCCGACAGTCGCGACAGCAGAATTGCGAAAGCGGTGTGTATCAGGTGGAACAGGGTGGCGCGCCGTTCCCGCGCGAACGCGTCGGCGACGGTCACCAATGCCTTGTCGACAGTGAACTCGACGGTTGCGCCGTGCCGGGTGGGGTGCGCCGGCCGGGGCCGGTCGAACGGCAGCTCGAGCGGCCCCGGCAACCCGGCAAGGGTACGGCGCCAATGCAGATGCTGTCGTTCGATGCTGTGATGGCGCGGACTTCGGTCGTCACCGAGTAGTGCCGCCTGCCATAGCGCATAGTCGGCGTAGTCGACGGGCAGTGCGGCCGCGGCACCGCCCGCCCCCGCGTATCCGGCGAGCAGATCCGCGATCAGCAGCCGGATCGACCACCCGTCGGCGGCGATGTGGTGGACGACGCCGACCACCACATGCCGGTCGTCCGATACGCGAAGCACACTGATACGCAACGGTATCGCATGCTCCAGATCGAATCCTCGGGCGGCGATACGGGCGATCTGTGCGGGCACGTCCGCAGACGTCACGGTGCGGTGCGTCAGCAGATCCACACCCGCGAGCGCGTCGTCGGTGGTGAGTATCCGCTGATAGGGCACACCGTCGGCCGCGGGGTAGATCGTGCGGAGCACCTCATGCCGATCGAGCAGGCGGCGCACCGCGGCATCGAGCGCCGCGAGGTCGATCGGGCCGTCGACACGCAACGCCATCGGCAGGTTGTACAGGCCGCTGCCCGGTTCCAGTTGGTCGAGCACCCACATCCGGCGCTGGGCCCGCGACAACGGGATCCGCGCCGGCCGGTCCCGCCGGCTCAGGAGTGGACGGTCATCGGCCACCAGGCCGTCGATCCGGGCCGCCAGGTCACCGATCACCGAAACCTCGAAGATCGTCCGGACGGGTACGGACACCCCGAAGGTGTCGGTGATGCGGGCCGAAAGCCGTGCGGCAAGAAGGGAGTTGCCTCCTCTGTCGAAGAAGTCGTCACCTATGCCCAACGGTTCGGCTCCGGCTGCTCCGCCACCGACCAGATCCGACAGCAACGCCACCAGTGCTTGTTCGGTGCCGGTTCGTGGCGCCATATAGGCGTGGTTCCTGCGCGGCGGCTGTGGCAACGCCGACCGATCGACCTTTCCGTGGATACCGCGCGGCAGTTCCTCGAGGGTCACCACCGTGACAGGCACCATATACGACGGGACACGCGCGGCAAGGTCGCGCAGGATCCTCTCACCGTCCCACGCCGTGGTGTCGGTCGGCACAAGGTAGGCCACGAGTTCGTTGTCGTGTGCCGTGACTGCCGCCGCCGACACCGCGGGGTGGGCGGCGAGCGCGGCTTCGATCTCCCCCAGCTCAATCCGCTGGCCGCGAATCTTGACATGAAAATCGTTGCGGCCCAGATACTCCAACGATCCATCTACACGAATACGCGCCAGATCTCCGGTGCGGTACAGTCGGCCGCCGCTCCCGTGTGGATCGGCGATGAACCGTGCAGCGGTCAGGTCGGGGCGCCCCTCATAGGCCACGGCCAACTGCACGCCACGCAGATATAGTTCTCCCGCAACCCCGACGGGGGTCCGATGGAGGCGGTCGTCCAGGATCAGCAGGTCCGAATCATCGACCGGCGCACCGATGGGAACCGTGGCCCAGGTCGCGACCGCACCGGACCCGGAGACCGTTGCCGCCGAACCCCATTCGTGACAGGTGATGCCCACTGCGGCCTCGGTGGGACCGTACAGGTTGAACACCCGCGCCCGCAGCGCATCCCGCGCCCGGCCGGCCGTCGCCGGGGTCAGCGCCTCGCCGATGCACAGCACCCGGTCCAGCCGGTGCGCAGGCGCTCCCATGTCGTCCAGGGCGTCGAGGTGGGCGTCGAGCAGGGACGGCACAAAGTGGGCGGCGGTCGTACCGGTCCGGACCATCAGGTCCGCGATGTACCGTGGGTCCCGGTGACCGTCCGGTGCGGCCACCACCAGTCGGGCGCCACTGAGCAACGGCCAGAACAGTTCCCACACCGACAGGTCGAAGGTGAGGGCGGTCTTGAGAACGAGGGTGTCGCCGGGACCCACCGGAAAGGCGCCGGCCTTCCACGACAGCTGGGCGGCGATCGCACCGTGGGACACCGCCACCCCCTTCGGGATGCCCGTGGATCCCGAGGTGTAGATGACGTATGCCGTGTTCTGCGGACTCGGCGCGGTGAGATGGCCCCCGGCCGGACCCGGGTCCGTCACCTCGGTCACGTCCAGCGTCGGGACCGAACCGTCCGGGAAACCGTCCGGAATCCCGCCCGCCACCAGGAGCAGCGCCGGGCGGGCGGACCGCAACACCAGCGCGTTACGGTCGGCGGGAGCGCCTGGATCCATCGGCACATAGGCGCCGCCCGCACCGACGACGGCAAGCACGGCGTCGATCAATTCGGCCGACCGTTCGATGGCCACCGCCACCCTGACCTCGGGTCCCACCCCCAGGGCAACCAGTTGCCGGGCCAGTAGATCTACCCGCCGGCCAAGGTCGCGATAGGTGATCTCGGAACCGGTCCGGTCGACCCAGATGGCGGGTGCGGAAGCGTTCCGGGTGACCGACTGCGCCAGCAGTGCGGTCAGCGTCGTCGCGCGGCGGCCACTGACCGCGCCGGTGAGGACGCCGGCGGAATTGTCCCCGGCCGTCGCGAGATCCCCGACCGGGGTGTCGACGGCATCGAGTGCGGCTGTCAGCAATTCGGCCCAGAACCGATTCCAGCGTTCGATGGTGGTGTGGTCGAACAGATCCCGGTTGTAGTCCCACTGCACCACCATGCCGCCACCGGTGGCGGACCCCAACACACCGTCCTCGACGAGAGTCAGGTGCAGATCCGATTTCGCGACACCGAGTTCCGGCTCGATGATCTCGGCTTCGATGCCGTCGAGCGAAAAGCTTGCGGGCCCGAGGTTCTGGTAGGAGAAGCCGACCTGGAACAGCGGGTGGTATGCGGCCGAGCGGTGCGGTTTGATCAGATCCACCAGCCGGTCGAACGGGATGTCGGCGTGCTCGAAGGCGGCGAGGTCGGTGTCGCGCACCACGGCCAGGAGTTCGGCGAAACTCTGTCCGCCGCGCACCTCCGTGCGCAGTACGACTGTGCCCGCGAACATTCCGACCAGATCGGCCAGATGCCGATGGCCTCGGCCGGCAACGGGGGTGCCCACGGCGATGTCGCCGGACCCGGTAAGCCGGGATAGCATCACGGCGAGCACCGCGTGCGCGACCATGAACGGAGTGGTGCCCGTCGACACCGCCACGCCACGCAGCCGCTCGGCAACCCGTGCCTCGATGGCCGACCGCAGGTGACCACCGCTGTTGCCGGCATGAGCCGGCCGCGGGCGATCGGTCGGCAGGGCCAGCACATCGGGCAGCCCCTGCAGCTGTCTCCGCCAGTACTCCAATTGCCGGGCGGCAACCGACTCGGGATCGGACTCGTCGCCCATCATCTCGTGATGCCAGCGCGTGTAGTCGCGGTAATTCACCGGCAACGGCGGCCAGTCCGGCGCCCTGCCCCGGGTTCGGGAATGATAGGCCACGGCAAGGTCGCGCGCCAACGGCGCCGTCGATGATCCGTCTGCCGCGATGTGGTTGGCCACACAGACGAAGGTGTGGTCGTCCGCGGCGGTCCGCAGCATGGTGATGGCCAGCGGTACCTGCGCGGAAACGTCGAATCCCCTGGTGGCCAACATGGTTATCCGATGATCCAGGTCACCTGCGGCGACCTGCTCGGGTGTCCGGACACCGGCGTGGATGTGCCCGGCGCTCGCCGCGGGCAGGACCTGCTGGATCGGCCCGTCCGGTCCGTCCGGATAGCTGGTGCGTAACGTATCGTGCCGCTCGACCACATCGGCCACCGCCGCCGACAGCGCCGCAACATCGAGCGGACCGCGCAACCGCACGACCAGCGGGATGTTGAACATCGCGGAATCGACGTCGAACTGGTTGATGATCCACATGCGCTTCTGCTGCGGTGAGACCGGCACCAGGTCGGCGTCGGTCGTGACCGGGCGCAGATCCGGCACCGTACGGGCACCCGAGTCCACGAGCCTGCGGGCCAGCTCGGCGACCGTCGGGGATTCGAAAACCCAGCGCACCGGCACGTCGACGCCCAATTCACCGGCCAGCATCGACACCAGCCGGGTGGCCATCAACGAGTCACCACCGAGTACGAAGAAGTCGTCGTCGCGCCCCACCCGCCCGGCTCCGGTGCAGACGGCGAAGGCCGCGGCCACCGATTCCTCCGCGGTCGATCGCGGCGGCACATACTGCGCCGCCTGCATCGTCGGCACCGGCAGCGCCTCGACATCGAGCTTGCCGGCCGACGTCAACGGCACCGAGTCGAGGTGCACAACTGCCGCGGGCACCATATGCGCCGGCAACGCCGCCCGTAGCCTCTCCCGGATCGACTCCGGCCGCGCCGTCCCGGTGAAATACCCGACAAGGACGCTGCGGGCGCCGGATTCTGATGTGCCACCGATGGTTTTGGGTTCGGTGAACGCATGGTCCACGCCGGCGACGGCGCCCATCACCGCATCGATCTCACCCAGTTCGATACGGAAGCCACGGATCTTGACCTGCCGGTCGGCGCGACCACGGTAGATCAACTCACCATCGGCACCCCATTGCACCAGGTCGCCGGTGCGATAGATGCGCGCACCGGCCGGGCCGAACGGATCGGCGATAAATCGAGTAGCGGTCAGCGCATGTCTGCGGTGATAGCCCATCGCGACACCCGCACCACCGATATACAGTTCACCGGTGGCCCCCACCGGGACCGGCTGCAACCAATGATCAAGCACCACAGCGGTTGTCCCGGTGATCGGTGATCCGATGGTCACCGCGCGCGCAGGCTCCAGCGGGCCCGCCACCGTGACGATCACCGTCGTCTCCGTAGGGCCGTAGCAGTTGAACATCCGGTGGGTGGTCCCCCACCGCGTCACCAATTCGGCAGGGCATGCCTCGCCGCCGACGATCACCGCCTCAAGGTCGGGAAAGCCGGGGGCGGAATCACTGGCGCTCGGCACCGAGGCGAGTGCCGTCGGCGTCATGACAATGTGGGTGATGCGTTCGGTCCGCAACATCCGGGCCAGTTCCGCACCGCCGTATATGTCCGGCGGCACCACCACCAGGGCCGCGCCGGAGGTGAAGGCGAGCAGCAGTTCGAACACCGAGGCGTCAAAGCTCGGAGATGCGAAATGAGTGATACGCGAACCCGGCACCGCGCCGCACCGCCGGGCCTGTTCGGTCGCCAGCGACACCAGGCCGCGGTGGGCGACCACCACGCCCTTCGGCAACCCTGTCGACCCGGATGTGTAGATCACATAGGCCGGATCGTCGGCGTGTAGCGGCCGGAGCCGGTCGGCGTCGGTCACCGGGTCGGACGAGGCGGCCCGATATGCCGCGCGCACGGTGTCGTCGTCCAGATCCAGCCACCGCACGGCTCCGGTGAGTGACGCGGCGGCCAGCCGGGATATGCCGTCCGCACCGGTGATTCCGAACCCGGCCGCACTGTTGTCGAGTAGATAGCCGATGCGGTCGTCGGGCAGGGCCGGATCGATCGGCACAAACACCCCGCCGGCCAGCAGGACCGCCAACGTGCTGGTCACCGAACCGGTGCCGCGTGGCAGCAGGACCGCAACACCCACTCCGGGGCCCACCCCCTGTGCGATGAGCACCCTCGCCAGTCTGCGTACCCGCTGGGCAAGTTCGTCGTAGCGCAAACTGATATCACCGCTGACCAGTGCGGTTGCCGCCGGATGGGCGTCGGCGACCCGACGCAGTATTTCCGGTAGCGGCCGGGCCGTGGTCGCCTCCGGACCGCGGGCGGGCACCGTCCACGTCCGATCCTGTGGTGCGACCACGTCCAGTCCGCGCACCCGGGCGTGCGGTGCGGATCGCACCAGTCGGGCCAGCACGGTGAGGAAACGTCGGTGGTGCGCCTCCTGCTCGGCAATCGAATATGCCGTGGCGTTGACTTCGAGGTCGACGCGCAGTTCGCCGCCGCCGGTGTACGCCAGGAAGGACAGATCATCTATCGGCCCGGTACTGAGGACGTAGCCGCTTCCCACCAACTCACCCAGCCCGATCGCGCTGCGGAACATCATGATGTTGATCGCGGGTCCGAAAAAGCCACGGGTACCGCCGGGTTCGGCCGACGAGCCACGCGACTGCCCGGGTCGCATGTCCTCCACCCGGAACCTCTGGTGGCGCAACGCACCGCTGAGCTCATGGGTGACCCGCGCGACGAACCCGGCCACCGTCGTATGCGCATCGATCGTGGTGCGGATGGGCACCACATTGGACACCATGCCACCGGACCTACGGAGCAGCGCATTGGTCCGCGCGGAGACCGGAAGACTGAGGACCACATCGTCGTGACCGCTCATCCGGGCGATGTACAGGGCTGCCGCTGCAGTCACCACGGCCGCGACAGTCACCTCGTTGTCGGTGCAGAATGCCGTCACATCGCGCTGCAGATCGGGGTCGAGGCAGTCACCCACGGTGCGTGAGCGCGGTCCGGTCGCCGCACCGCCCAACCGGATCGGCGCGGGCAGATCGGCCACCCGCTCAACCCAGTGTTCGCGGTCACGTTCGAATCGCGACGACGACTGATACTTCAGATCATCCTCGTACAGGTCCGTCAACGTGCCCGCACGCGACGGCGCCACGTCTGTCCCCGACGCCAGCGCCGTGTACACCTCGGCGACCCGTTCGGTGAACGCGGCCGCCCCGTACCCGTCGAGCAGGATGTGGTGGACACGGGTGTACCAGAAGTAGCGCCCATCGGCGATCCGCAATGTGGCCGACTTGATGAGCCGGTCGGTGAACATATCCAGCGGGCGCCGGAACTCCGCATCCATCCAGGCCCGGGCCACGGCCTCCGGATCCATGTGTCCGCGAAAGTCCAGATGCGTGGTGTCGGCATGGAGCGAATCGTCGATCAACTGCACCGGGGCGTCCGCCGGGTCGGCGGCGGGCACCAACCGCACCATCGTCGTACCGAACTCCCGGGCGACCCGACGACCGGCCGCGGAGAGCACACTGACATCGAGGTCGCCACTGACGTCAATGTACTGCGCGATCGTGAACGGTGTGCCGGGAGTGAGTTGCTGCGCGAACCAGATACTGCGCTGCGCCGCGGACAGCGGCACCATGCACCGGGCCGCAGACTCCGCGTCCCCCGGTACACGATTGTCGTGTGGTTGTGCACCAAGCTCATTGCGCGTCAACGTAGTCCAGCTTTTCCCAACAGGAGTGGAGGATGTTCGGTTACAGTGGTCGGTCGGCGACCTCTAGGGGCATCGGATGGCCTGTTTTAGCACAGGCTAACCTAAAGCATAGCTGTACATGATACATGCTCCGCGCGGCGCGATCGCGACCCCGTTCGCCTCCCGCACGGCCGCCGGCTCAATGGAAAGACGAGGTGTGATGACTGTCGCCGTCCGCCCTCCCGAGGACGCGGGGGAGCAACCCGCGGTGCGGGTCGTGGGTTTGACCAAGTCGTTCGGTGAGGTCACCGCACTGCGCGATATCACCTTCGACGTGGCCCGCGGTGCCATCCTGGGCATTCTCGGTCCCAATGGGGCGGGCAAGTCCACCCTCGTCTCGACGTTGGGCACGTTGATCACCCCGGATTCGGGTACCGCCGTCATCGCGGGTCACGATCTGCTCTCCGATGCCGCGGGGGTGCGGGCATCGATCTCGATGACCGGCCAGTACGCCGCGCTGGACGAGACCCTCGGCGGCCGCGACAACCTCATCTTCTTCGGCCGGATGCAGGGACTGCGCCGGCAGAGCGCGCAGACGCGCGCCGACTATCTGCTCGACAGGTTCGGACTGGTGGCCGCGGGCCGGCGGCCGGTGGACACCTACTCCGGCGGTATGCGCCGGCGCCTCGACATCGCCTGCGGTCTCGTCGTGAAACCCGAGGTCGTGTTTCTCGACGAACCCACGACCGGCCTCGATCCGCGCAGCCGTCAGGCGGTGTGGTCGCTCGTGGCGGCGCTGCGCAATGACGGCATCACCACCCTGCTGACCACCCAGTACCTCGACGAGGCCGACCAACTCGCCGACAACATCATCGTGATCGACCACGGCCGAATCGTCGCCGAGGGCACCGCCGCCGAGCTCAAGGAGAAGGTGGGCGGCACCTACTGCGAGGCCGTGCCGGCCGACGCGTCCGGCGCACCGGCTCTGCGCGATCTGCTGGTCGCCCGGTTCGGCACCGATCACCGGTGCACCGTCAGCGACACGGGCACGGTCACCCTCACCGCACCCGACCGCGTCGACACCATGGGACAGGTGATCGATATCGCACGCGAGGCCAGGATCGAACTGCTCGACGTGGGCCTGCGCAGCCCATCGCTGGACGACGTGTTCCTCACCCTGACCGCAGACCCGCACACCGGCGGTAGCCGGTGATCGTCCGCTCCACGGCCACCGCGGTCAGCGGTGAACGCTTGGGTTGGCCCGACCGGGCCGACCCAAGCGCCTGGGAAAACAGCGGGCCGTTCTGGCGGCAGTTGCGTGCCATGACCGCCCGGGCGCTGCGCTCGGCATGGTCGCAGGGCGAGTTCCTCGTCGCGATCATCATGCCGCTGGTGTTCGCCCTGGGCTTCTACCTGCCGCTGCGGCTGATCATGGCCGGCCAGGGTATCGACTACGCGCAGTTCATCATGCCGATCATCGTCCTGCAGGCCGTCGCATTCACCGCTGTCGCGGCCGCGCAGCGGGCCACCCTCGACAAGATGCGGGGTATGACGCGGCGGCTGGCGGCAATGCCGGTGCACCCGCTGGTCCCCCTGTCCGCCCGCATGAGCACCTCGGCGATCCGCGCGGTGGTGTCCATCGCCGCCGCCCTGACCTTCGGGACGCTACTCGGATTCTCGTTCAACGGCGACGCGCTCGACACGATCATGTTCATCGCCTTCAGCATGCTCGTGGGACTGGTGCTGGCTATCGGGGCCGACTGCCTGGGAATGACCGCCAAGAACGCCGAATCCACCTCCCAGCTGCTGGTGCTGCCACAGCTGGTACTCGGGCTCGTGTCCACCGGTTTCGCCCCCGAATCCGGGTTCCCCGAGTGGGCCCGGCCGTTCGCCCGCAACCAGCCGGTGTCCCATTTCTCCTCCACCATGCGTGAACTGGCCGACGGAGTGCCCACCCTGCATACGGCCGTACCCGCCCTGATCTGGCTGGGCGCGCTCGGCGCCGTGTTCGTCGTGTGGTCCCACCACATCCAGACCCGCCGACGGACCTACCTGTGAGCGGCGCACAGCCGGCCCCCGGGGACGCCGGAACCGCCGACCCGGGCGGTGAGCTGACCGACGTCATCGCCGACACCTCGGCACTGAGCTTCCCCGAACGCGACGCCTGGACCGCCGAACCGACCGCGCGCGCACTGTGGCATGGTGCGGTGATCCAGGCTCGGCGCATCCTCGTCAAGTGGTCCCGCGACCCGGTCACACTCCTGCAGTCGTTGTTGTTTCCGGCGCTGATGGTGCTGCTGTTCTGGCTGGTGCTCGATCGTTCGGTCAGCGCGCACTCGGGCGTCTCCAGCGCGTTCGGGATGGTCCCGATGGTGGCGCTGGTCGGCGCGATGAGCGGGGCCTCGATCAGCGGTCTGGGTCTGCGCCGCGAACAGAGCACCGGCCTGCTCAGCAAAATGTGGACGCTCCCGGCACACCGGGCGTCGGCGATGCTTGGCCGACTGATCGCCGAATCGGTCCGCATCGTCATCACCGTGAGTGCCGTCCTGCTGATGGGTACCGCTGTCGGCTTCCGGATCCACAGCGGCCCCGTGGGATTCGTCGCGATCATCGCGGTGGCACTGACGTTCGGACTGTCGTTCTCGATGATGGTCACCGCACTGGCGTTGTTGAGCCGCGATTCGCACATCGTCGAATGGACAGCGGTGGGCACACAGCTGGCGATGTTCTTCAACACCGGATTCGTGCCCGCCGATGCCTACCCGTCATGGTTGCGGCCCATCGTCGAGTATCAGCCGATGAGCTGCACCATCGACACCATCCGTGCCCTGGCGACCGAGGGTGAGGTGCTGCGGCCACTGGTCCTGACGCTGCTGTGGTCGGCGGCGCTGCTGATCGTCTTCACCGGCCCCACACTGGCCGGGTACCGGAAGGCCTCAACCCTGAACTGAATTCAACCCTGAACGGGGACGCGAACCGACCGGCCGCCCCGCCCGCGCGCGGCATCCGGTCACACGTAGTAGCAGCGGTGCGCGATGCTGCCCTTGATCCGGCCCAGCAGGTTGCCCGCCTGAAAGAGCCAACGGCCGGTGGGCACCCGTGTGAGGACCGTCGGCAGCAGCGGGTTGCGGATGATCACGTACAGCACCACGTCGACCGTGGCATACCATTTGCGCCGCGGCATCCCGTAGTGCCGGTAGTCCGCGTACAGCCGCACATCACCTTCTCCGCACATCACCGACTGATCCCAGATACCGCGCAGGGTCTCGCGCAGACGATAGGCGACCAGCGCCTTGGGCGCGTGACCCAGCACGCCGCCGGCCAGCTGCACCCGGATCGCCAGATCGGCATCCTCACCGCCGCGGTTGTAGGAGATGTCGAAACCGCCGACCTTACCGAAGCTGTCCTTCCAGACCCCCAGATTGCAGGTGGGCGAGACCCGCAGGAACCCGGGGATCTCGTACGGCACCTCCGGCGGCAGCATCTGCCGCCAGCTCTGCACCGCCGACGAATTGAGCGAATGGATCTCAACCGCTCCCCCGACCGCATCGCTGTACGCGGCGACAGCGGTCAACTCGTCGAGCCACTGCGGGTAGACGCGGTCGTCACCGTCGCAGAAGGCGATGAAGTCCCCGTCGGCCGCGTCCACCCCGATATTGCGCGCGTACGACGCACCGGCGATGCCCGAGGCATCCACCCGGCGCAGCCGCAACCTGCCGGCCAGCGGGTGATCGTCGAGATGAGCGCGCAGCCCGTCGGTCGAACCGTTGTCTGCGACGACCACCTCGAAGGGGTGTCGGTAGGTCTGCGCAGCGAGTGCCGCCAACTGTTCATCGATCACATCGACACCGTTGTGCACCGGGATCACCACCGACACCAGGACCGGTATACCCCGGTTCCGTCGCGACCGACGCTCGACCGCCGGCGGGCCCGCCGGACGCCGGCTCACAGACGCGCCGCCCGCCGCAGCGTGCGCTCGGGAACCCGGCCCGTCTGCCCGCCCAGCGCGGCCCACACCCCGGACAGCGACAGATAGATCCGGGACCGTCGGGCATCACCGATCAGCATCGCCCGACCGCGGCTGAGCATGTCCTTTGCCACCGACACCACACACCACAATGGTTCGGTGCGCCAGTAGCGGCGATACAGGACCAGGCGGTTCCGGGCGATGTAGTAGTGCCGGAACGGCGCATCCACCGAGAACTCCAACGGCGCCGGTGTGCTGCCGGGCCCGCGCAACAGCGGTCGCAGCAACCGGGGCGGCGTCCACACCACCGACTTTCCGAGCTTGTGCGCTATCCGCGTGCCCGGCACGATCAGCGCGTGCGCACCGTGCGCCCGCGCCCGCAGATAGAACTCGGTCTCGACGCAGTCGATAAACAGCTCATCCTCGAAAAGTCCTACCTCGTCAAAGGTTTCGCGGGTGATGACGAGTCCGGACTGGATCGGTTCGAATGCCAGTGTCAAACCCCGCTCCGCGAACCAGAACGGCGCCACGTCGTCGTTGATCAGGCTCGGCGAGGCCATCGCCGGCCGCACCGCGAGCGAGTCGGCGAGCGCGAGATGCGCGAGCACCTTCTCGATGTAGTCCGATTCGATCAACGTGTCCTGGTCGAGGGTCAGCACCGCATCGGCACCGCGATCGAGCGCTCGGCGCACACCCGCGTTCAGCGCGTGTGCGATGCCGCTGTTCTCCGGACTCTCGATGACCGTCGCGCCCCGGCCGGCGAGGGTGTCGAGGATGGTGCGGACCCGATCGTCGGCGCCGGCGAGCAGCGACGGCGATCCGTCGTCGACGACGATCACCGAGTCGACCTGCCCGATCACACGGTCGATCACGTCGATGATCTCCGTGCTCGGTTCGAACGCGGTGACCACCGCGATCACCGTTCTGCTCATACCGAGTCCTCCCCCTGTGTGTCCTCTCCCCGGGCACCCTCGTGTCCGGTCGCGACGGCCTCGGCGAGTACCTTCGCGGTTTCGCGCACCAATGGCGGGCGCAGCATCGAATGATGGTCTCCCGATACCCGCACCACGATCGGCCCACCGGCCACCAGCCGGTCCCAGGTGGCGGCGTCACCGGAGTTGGCGTCGGCCATCACCACCACCGCAGAACCCGGGTACACGGCGGGCCTGTGACGCTTGATCTGCTGCCTGCCCAGGTCCCAGAACACCGTCCACTGCACGGCCGTCGGCAGGCGCACGAGACCAGCGGTGGCCACCAGCGCACTCATGAGCGCCCGGTTCCACAGGATCGACACCCGTTCACGCGGTCCCGGCGGCTCGCGGTCGGCCTCGCCCGTACCGGTGCGGTCCGGCAGCGCCTCCCGCTCCGGGGCCGTAGCGGCCGGATCGACCGCCCCGCCGGTCACCCGTGCGAGGAGTTCGGGTTCGAAGATCGGGTCCAGCAGTACCACTGATTCACACTCGGCGCCGCGCCCGGCAAGGATCGTGGCCGCCTCAAGCATGACGAAGCCGCCATAGGAATAGCCGCACAGCCGATAGGGTCCGGCGGGCTCCACGGCCAGGATGTCGCGCACCGCCCGCCGGGCCGCGGCCCGGATGGACCGGTCGGCCCGGCCTCGGCGCTCGAGTCCGTGCGCCTGCAGCCCGTACACCGGATAGTCCCCGGCGAGCTCACGAACCAGCGGCAGCAGCCCGGCCGCCGGACTGCCCGCACCCGCCGCGATGAACAGCGGACGTCCCGTGCCCGAACGCAGGCGGGTGATCGATCCGACGCCTTCGGTGCGGGCGCGGGTCTCGCTGGCGGCGTCCAGGAGCGCGCCCAGTGCCGCGATCGTCGGTTCGGCGGCGAAATCCGCGGTGGCGATCTCGACCAGCCAGCGATCGGCGACCCGCCGCAGCATAGTGGCCGCCGCCAGCGAGTCACCGCCGAGGGCCACGAAATCCTCGTTGCGGCCGACCACGTCGAGGGCCAGGATCTCCTGCCACAGGTTGGCCAGATCGGCCTCGGTCAGCCCGCGCACCGGCTCAGGCACACGCTCGGGCGGCGGCGGCAGTGCGGCCCTGTCGACCTTGCCTCGTTCGTTGCGCGGCAGTTCGGCCAGCACCACCACATCGCGGGGAATCATCCAGGGCGGCACCGTCTTCGACATTTCGGTACGAATCTCGGCCGGCGACGGCGACCACAGGTCGGGATCGACGGCCACGTGGGCGACGAGCGTGTGTGCCGAGCGGTCGGCGGTCACCACCGCATCCGCCGTCCACGGCAGTGCCCGGATGGCCACCTCCACCTCGATCGGCTCGACGAGATAGCCCCGGATCTTGACCGCGTCGTCCTTACGGCCGAGCAGATGCAGCCGCCCCTCGTCGTCTAACCTGCCCAGGTCACCGGTTCGGTAGCGCCGTCGTCCGGCACCGAGGTCGGTGAACCGGGCGGCGGTGAGTTCGGGTGCGCCGTGGTAGCCGAGGGCGATGTGAGCCGATTCGATGACCACCTCCCCCGCGGACCCGGCGGGCAGATCAGCGCCGTCCTCGCCGACGATCCGCACATGCTTGTCCGAAGCGGGGGTGCCCACCGCGATGACACCCGGAGGATGGGCGCGGTTCGCGGGCAAACGGTTGAACGCCAGATTTCCGGTCTCCGAGGACCCCGACCAACTGCAGAACACGCCGCCGGGCATGAGATGGGCGCGTACTCGGTCGACGTCGCCGCTGTGCACCGGTTCACCACAGGTCGTCAGCAACCGCACGGAGTCGACGGCGCGCATCGCGCCCGGATCGGCCTGGTCCGCGGATGTGTCCGCGCGGGCGTCGGGCAGCCAGGACCGCAGCAGCGAGGGGGTGCAGTGCACCGTGGTGGCCTGTTGCTCGTCGAGCCAGTCGCGCAGACCGTCGACACCTCGCCGGCGCACGTCCCACAACAGCAGCCGCGCCCCGTTCAGCAAGGTCATCATCACGCAGTCGAATCCGGCGCCGAAGCTCAGCGGCAGCAGTGTCGCCGCGCTGTCGTCGGGTCCCAGACCCAGGAACACGCGGCCGTCGGTGGCCTGATTGACCCAGAAGCGCTGCGCGTGGACGACACCTTTGGGTTCGCCGGTGGAACCGGAGGTGAAGATGAGCGTGGCGGGGTCATCGGGCCCGATGTCCACCGGTAGTTCGATCCCGGTGCTGTCCGGGTGATCTGTGTCTTCCGGGTGACCTGTGTGTTCCGGGTGACCTGTGTGTTCCGGGTGACCTGTGTTGTTCGGGGATGCTGTGTCGTTCGGGGGTGCTGTGTCGTTCTGGAGTAGCGGGGCACGCAGGTCGTCGGCGGTGAGCAGGTGGGCGCCCGACAGCGCGAGGATGCGCTCACGCCGGGCCTCGGGCAGGAACGGATCTAGGACGATCACCGGATGTCCCGAACAGAGGACGGCGAGCACGGACAACACCGAATCCACATCGGACTCGACATCGATCGCGACCGGCCGGGATCTCTCGGGTACCGCCGCCGCGATCAGACCCGCTCGTCTGTCGGCGACGGTCAGCGCACCGCAGAAGGTCACCGATTCGTCCGGTGTGCGCACCGCGATCTCGTCCGCGCGCCGGGCGGCCACCGCCCGCCAGATCTGCGCCGCGGTGACATCTCCTGCGCCAGCATGATCTTCGTACATAAATCCTGAACCGGACATTGTGGGTCGGGTGTCATCACCGGCACGGCGTGTACTCATCACCATCACCACTCAGCGACGCAGAGCCGCGGCGACAGTGGGCCACGACCGGTGCAATTCGTCCTGCCAGTAACGCCACGAGTGGGTGCCGCTGTCCGAGAGATGGACGGTCGCCGGAATCCCCAACTGCCTGAGTCTGGCGGCCATCGCCGAGGTGCAGTTGTGCGCCGCCGCCTCCAGTAAGCCGCCGACCACCACCTGTTCGCCGAGCGAGGGCGCACCCGGCGCCTGCAAACCCGGCTTGTCGTACCGCCCGGCCGTCCCCGTGCCACTGGACAGGTACAGCGACAGGCCACGTAGCTTGTGCGCGTTGACATACGGGTCGTACTTCGTCCACAGCGGTGATCCGAACGGCCCCCACATGTTGTCGGTGTTGGCCTTGTTGGCCATGTACACGGTGCCGCGTACCGCCGAGTATCCGTCGAGGGTGCTGGTGCGCGCGCAACCGCTGTAGGCGGCCACACCCTGATACAGCGCGGGCGCGGCGATCGCCAGATTCAGCACGGAAGTGGCCGACATCGACATGCCGCCGATGGCATTGACGCCGTTGGTGCGCAGGGAGGTGTTGACCGCGCGCGGCAGTTCCCGGGTCAGGAATGTCTGCCACATCGGCTGCCCGATCACCGGGTCTCGGCGGATCCAGTCGGTGTAGTAGGTGCCGATGCCCTTCTGCGGGATGACCACGTTGACCCGCTTGTCGGCGAAGAGCTTCAGGATGTCGGTCTGGGCCAGCCAGTTGGCCCCGTCCTCGCCGCCGCCGGCACCGTTGAGCAGATAAAACGTGGGCGCACCGGCGGGGGTGCCCGCCGGCCGGATGATACTCAGCGGAATCTCGGCGTCCATCGCCGCCGAATACGCGGTGGCCTGCCACAGGTTGTCGCCGATGTGGGTGAGCGAGTGCAGCCGTCCGTCATCGCTTCCGGGCACGGCATGGTTTCGGGGTGCGGCGTCGCTGCGGGGGTCGGCCGTGGCGGGTGAGGAGACGAACACCGACAGGGTGAGCAGAGCGGTGAGCACTCCGGCCAGGACCGCGGTCGGCCGACGGACGGCACGTGCGGTGGACCGCACTACAGGCAACAGCATAGTAAGGGCAGCCTACACTCAACACTACGTCGGCGGAGTACTCGGCCCGCCGCCCTATCGCCTGAACGCGCGCGGCGCGATCCGGCGGGCCCACGTCCTGGCCGCCGGCCATCCGACGACCACGGTGGCGGTAATCGCGAGACCTACGAGGTCGCGATGTCGGCGAGCACCCGTTCGGTGAATCCCGCGGTCGTCGCCACCCCTCCGAGGTCCCGGGTGCACACCCCGGCCGCCAGCGTCGTCGCCACCGCGGTGTCGATCCGGTCGGCGGCCGCGCGCACATCGGCCCGGCCGGTGCGATCGGCGTACCACCGCAGCAGCATCGCGGTGGACCCGATGATCGCTACGGGGTTGGCGATCCCCTGCCCGGCGATGTCGGGGGCCGCCCCATGCGCCGCCTGCGCCATCGCCCGGCTCGACGAACAGTTCACCGACGCCGCGATACCCAGTGAACCGGCGAGTTCACCGGCCAGATCCGACAGGATGTCGCCGAACAGATTCTCCGTGACCACCACATCGAACTGCTCCGGCCGGCGTACCAGCATCGCGGCCATCGCGTCGACATGGAAGTCGTCGACCCGCACGTCCGGGTACCGGACGGCCACCTCACGACACACATCACGGAACAGGCCGGTGGTCAGCCGCAGCACGTTGGCCTTGTGCACGATCGTCACATGTCCCGAACGGCCGCGTGCTGCCCGGAACGCCTCGGCGGCGATCCGTTCGGTCGCCGCCCGCGTGATCACCCCCACCGACAGCGCGACGTCGGGGGTGGGCATGAACTCGCCGCTGCCCACGGCCATGTTGCGGTCGGCGTACAGACCCTCGGAATTCTCCCGGGCGATCAGCACGTCGATGCCGGGGGCGGTGGCGGCGACGCCGGGCAGCGCCCGTGCGGGACGCAGGTTGGCGAACAGGTCGAATCGCTTGCGGATCACCCCGCCCGGGGTGAGGTCGGCGGCGAAACCTGCCGGGTAGGCGGCCGAGTCATGCGGGCCGAGCACCCACAGGTCGAGCCCGGACAGTGCCTCGAGTGTCTCGTCCGGGATCGGCGTGCCGTGGGATTCGATGGCCCGGGCGCCGAAAGGCAGTTCCACCCAGTCGATCCGGATTCCGGCGCGCGCGGCCGCCGCGTCGGCGACAGCGACGGCCGCGGGCACGATTTCCGGGCCGATGCCGTCACCGTTCATCACTCCGATCTGCAGACCGCCGTCGGAAGACGCTGTACCCAAGGATGATTCAACGATGGCCATCAGTGGGCCGCGTCGTCCCAGGACCTGCCGAAACCGACAGACACCTCCAGTGGCACCGACAGGGTGATCGCCGAACCCATCTCCTCACGCACCAGCGTCTCCACGGCGTCGCGTTCCCCGGCAGCCACCTCCACCACCAGTTCGTCGTGTACCTGCAACAGCATTCGCGACGACAAACCTTCTGCGGCAAGACGTTTATGGACGTTGATCATGGCGACCTTGATGATGTCGGCGGCGGTGCCCTGGATGGGCGCGTTGAGCGCCATCCGTTCGGCCGACTGCCTGCGCTGCCAGTTGTCGCTGTTGAGGTCGGGCAGATACCGTCGGCGACCGAACAACGTCGCGGTGTACTCGTTGGTGCGGGCCTCCTCGACCACATGCCGCAGATAGTCGCGAACCCCGCCGAACCGGGCGAAGTACTGGTCCATCTGGGCCTTGGCCTCGTCCCTGCTGATCTTGAGCTGCGCGGCGAGACCGAAGGCGCTCAAGCCGTACGCGAGTCCGTACGACATGGCCTTGACCCGGTGCCGCATCTCGGTGGTCACCTCGTCGATCGGCACGCCGAACGCCCGCGAACCGACGAAGTTGTGCAGGTCCTCACCCGTGTTGAAGGCCTCGATCAGACCCTCGTCGCCCGACAGGTGCGCCATGATCCGCATCTCGATCTGGCTGTAGTCGGCCGTCATCAGGGTCTCGAACTCGGTGCCGCGGGCGTTGGGCCCGACCACGAAACCGTGCCGGATCTGCCGACCGGCCTCGGTGCGCACCGGGATGTTCTGCAGGTTCGGGTCGGTCGAGGACAACCGTCCGGTGGCCGCGACCGTCTGATTGAAGGTGGTGTGAATGCGGTCGTCGTCGGCCACCGACTTGAGCAGACCCTCGACCGTGACCCGCAGCCGGGTGGCGTCACGATGCTCGAGCAGGTGCGCCAGGAACGGATGTTCGGTCTTCTCGAACAAACTCTGCAGGGCGTCGGCGTCGGTGGTGTAGCCGGTCTTGGTCTTCTTGGTCTTGGGCATGTCGAGCTTGTCGAACAGCACCGTCTGCAACTGCTTGGGCGAACCCAGATTGATCTGTTCCCCGATCACCTCGTAGGCCGCGTCCGCGGCGGCCCGGACCCGATCGGCGAATTGCTGCTCGAGTTCCTGGAAATGCTTGGTGTCCACCGCGATTCCCGCCGACTCCAGATCCGCCAGGACAACGGTGAGCGGCAGCTCCATGTCGGTGAGCAGCGACCGTGAATCGATCTGGTCCAACTCGGTGTCGAGCGCGTCGGCCAGTTCGGCCACCGCCCGCGCCTGCAGCATCTGATGCTCGAATACCTTGGTCTCGTCCTGTCCGTCGGCGTCGAGTCCATCGGCGTCGAGCAACGTCAGCTGACCGTCACCGTCGGTTCCCTCGGCCTTGAGTTCGCGGCGCAGATACCGCAACGACAGGTCATCGAGTTCGAAGCTGCGCTGACCGGGGCGTACCAGGTAGGCGGCGAGCGCGGTGTCGCTGGTGACCCCCCGCAACGTCCAGCCGCGCACCCGCAGCGCGTGGATCGCCCACTTGGCCTCGTGACAGGCCTTGGGCGCGTCCTCGTCCACGAGCCACCGCGCCAGGTCCTGTTCGTCGGCCTGCCCGATCGCGGGGATCGCGATATACGCCGATGCGCCGTCGGCGGCGGCGATGGCGATACCGGACGGGTCTGCGTCGACGACCCGGCGCGGCGCCGACACGGCGATGCCGGTGCGTCCGGTGCGGGCGTGCGCGTCGAGCCAGGGACCCACCTCGCCCTCACCCAGGACCGATCCGTCCAGGTCGAACCCGGCCTCGGCCTCCGGCTCCGCCGACGCGAGTGTGTTGAACAGGCGGTCGCGCAACACCCGGAACTCCAGCTCGTCGAACAGGGTGTGGATGCGTTCACGATCCCACCCGACCAGCGCCAGTTCGTCGGGGCCGGCGGGCAATTGCATGTCGCGCACCAGCTGTGTGAGATGCCGGTTGGTCTGCACCGAGGCGAGGTTGGCGCGCAGCGAGTCACCCACCTTGCCCTTGATCTCGTCGACGTGGTCGACGAGCGCTGTCAGCGAGCCGTACTGGCGGATCCATTTGGCGGCGGTCTTGTCACCGACGCCGGGCACGCCGGGCAGGTTGTCGCTGTTGTCGCCGCGCAACGCCGCGATGTCGGGGTACTGGGCGGGGGTGACGCCGTACTTCTTCTCCACCTCTTCGGGGGTGAACCGGGTCAACTCCGACACCCCTCGCTTCGGGTAGAGGACGGTCACCGAGTCGTCGACCAGTTGCAGCGAATCCCGGTCGCCGGTCACGACGAGAACGTCGAAACCGCGTTCGGCGGCCTGCGTGGCGAGCGTGGCGATGATGTCGTCGGCCTCATAGCCCTCGATCGCCATCACCGGGATCCCCAGCGCACCGAGCACCTCTTTGGTGAGTTCGACCTGCCCGCCGAACTCCTCCGGCGACTTGGCCCGCTGCGCCTTGTATTCGGGAAACAGTTCCGAACGGAAGGTCTTGCGGGATACGTCGAAGGCAGCCGCGACGTGGGTGGGTTGTTCGTCGCGCAGCAGGTTGATGAGCATCGAGGTGAAGCCGTACACCGCGTTGGTGGTCTGCCCTGTGTTGGTCGTGAAATTTTCCGCGGGCAGCGCGAAAAACGCCCGGTAGGCCAGCGAATGGCCGTCGAGCAGCATCAGAACCGGTTTGCCCGACGCGGTGCGGGCGGACGAACTCTGGGCGGGTGCGGCACTCTTGGCGGGACTCACCCGGACCAGTCTAGGACGTGTGGGCCGGGCCAGATACACAGCAGCCCGCCGGGACGGTGTCTCCGACGGGCTGCGCTCGTGGTGGTCTGTGGTGTGCCGTACGGCGGGATCAGACCGCCGGGTGCGGATGCAGTCTGCGGTACTGCGCAGCCTCCTCGTCGGTGACGTCGGGGATCAGCGCGAGATGATGCACCGCGCGGGTGGTCCTGGTGATGAGCACACCGCCGACGAGAAGACCGGCCACCGCGATGGCCGCGGCGATCCACGCCGTCGCCGGTTCGCCGAATGCCAATGCGGTCACCGCGAACGGTGCCGCGGAGAAACCGATCATCGCGATGAACGCGCCGAGGGCGGCAAGCGGTTGAACTGTGTGGTTCTCACGTGTGGTGATGGTCATCGTCGTCTCCTGATGAGGGCGGGTTACGCACTTCTCAGTGTGCTCACCGGCCGCACCGTGATGCAGGGCCGTTGGACCCGCACCACCGATGCCGAAAGCGGTGACTTACTGGGAGACTTTGTGATTGACCCGCCGTGCCGACAGACCCTACGCCACGCCCAGATAGGCCTCCCGGACGGCGTCGTCGTGCAGCAGTTCCCGGCCCGGGCCCTCCTTGGTGATCGACCCGGTCTCCAGGATGTAGCCGCGCGTGGAGCGACTGAGCGCCTGCTGCGCGTTCTGCTCGACGAGCAGAATCGTGGTACCGGTGGCGTTGATCTTCGCGATGATCTCGAAGATCTGCCGAATCACCATGGGCGCCAGCCCCATCGACGGCTCATCCAGGAGCAGCAGGCTGGGCCGGGCCATCAGGGCGCGGCCGATGGCCAGCATCTGCTGCTCGCCGCCGGACATCGTTCCGCCGTACTGCTTCTGGCGTTCGCCCAGGCGCGGGAACAACCCGAAGACCTCGTCGAGCGCCTCGGCGTAAGCCGCTTTGGATTCGAACTTCCTTCCGTAGCAACCCATGTCGAGGTTCTCCAGCACCGTCATGCCGGGGAAGATCCGGCGCCCCTCGGGCACCTGGATGATGCCGCGGGCCACCCGCTCGTGCGGCTTGAGTGTCGTGATGTCCTCGCCGTTGAAGCGGATCGACCCCTCGGTGGGTTTGTTGAGCCCCGAAATGCCACGCATGGTGGTCGATTTGCCCGCGCCGTTGGCGCCGAGCAGAGTGACCAGTTCACCGGCCTGCACGCTCAGCGAGATCCCGTGCAGCGCTTTGATCCGCCCGTAGTGGATCACCACATCGCGCAACTCCAGCACCGGCGCCTTCGGCCCGGGACCGCCGGGTGTCCCATCATCACCGGGTACCGCCTCTCGGGATCCGGCATCAAACGATTTCGTCATCGGGCACTCCCAGGTAGGCGGCGATCACCGCCGGATTGTCTCGGACCTCACGCGGTGTGCCCTCGGCGATCTTGCGGCCGAATTCGAGGACGACGATGCGGTCGGTCACTCCCATCACCAGACGCATGTCGTGTTCGATCAGCAGCACGGTGTACCCGTCGTCGCGGATCTTCTTGATCAATCCCATCAGTGCCGACTTCTCACTGGGGTTGAATCCGGCCGCCGGCTCGTCCAGGCACAGCAGTTTCGGTTCGGTGGCCAACGCCCGCGCGATCTCCAGGCGGCGCTGGTCGCCGTAGGGCAGGTTGGCGGCCTTCTCCGTGGCCCGCGCGGCGATCCCCACGAACTCCAGCAGCGCCATGCCGCGGTCGACGGCGTCGCGTTCCTCCCGGTAGTGCCGGGGGGTGCGGAACGTCGCCCCCCATACCGACGTCTTGTGCCGGGCGTCGGTGCCCACGCACACGTTCTCCAGCGCCGTCATCTCGCCCCACAGCCGCACGTTCTGGAACGTGCGCGCGATGCCTTTGCGGGTGATTTTGTGCCGCTTGAGCTTCCGGAGCGGTTCTCCGTCGAACGACACGGTACCGCGGGTGGGTGTGTACACCCCGGTGATCGCGTTGAAGCAGGTCGTCTTTCCCGCCCCGTTCGGCCCGATCAGACCCAGAATCTCGCCC
Source organism: Gordonia pseudamarae (assembly GCF_025273675.1). Taxonomy (NCBI): domain Bacteria; kingdom Bacillati; phylum Actinomycetota; class Actinomycetes; order Mycobacteriales; family Gordoniaceae; genus Gordonia; species Gordonia pseudamarae. Next base: position 2,924,181 of record NZ_CP045809.1, read on the forward strand.
CGCCGGATGTCGAACGAGACATCGCTCAGTGCCGCCAGGCCACCGAACTCCACGGTCAGGTCCCGCACCTGCAGCAGCGCATCGCCTTCGGCCGTCACGATGTCGCGTTGCGGTGCGACGACCTCGGCAACCAGTTCGGGGTCGGCCAGGGCGGGGTCTATCGCCACCGGATCCACCACCGTCGTCGCGAGCGGATCGGCGAGCACCTCGGCCACCTGCTCGGTCGGCGACTCGACGACCTGATGGATTCCGTCAGCCACACCGTCGGCGCCGGACCCGGTACCGGGCGGTTGCCACACGGGGCGGGCCGGCTCGCGCGGATCGTCGGGGAAGCGGTGCGTCACGATGTGACCTCCTTCTGCGCGCCCACGACCGGGTCCCCGCCCTCCCCCGGCGGACCGGGGTCCCGTCGGGCGGCATCGCCGACACGTTGCGCCGCCGCGTACACCTGCCGTCCGAACGTGATCAGCCGGGCGCGGGCGGGGAACAGCCCCTGCGGACGGAAGATCATCAGCGCCACCAGTGCCAAACCGAAGAACAGGTACTTGAAGTCACCGAGCGACTGTCCGCCCACCTCGATGCCCTGCACCCGCGCGGGAATGTACACAATGATGAAGGCGCCGACGATCACGCCGAGTTTGTTGCCCTGACCGCCGATGACCACCGCGCACAGAAACAGCATCGAATTGATGACGGTGAACGCCTTGGGATCGACGTACTGCACCTGCCCGGCGTAGACGGCGCCGGACAGGCCGCCGATGCCGGCACCGATGACGAACGCCCACAGCTTGTACTTGAACGTGGGTACACCCATGATCTCGGCGGCGTCCTCATCCTCGCGGATCGCGATCCAGGATCGTCCGACGCGGCTGCGTTCGAGGTTGCCGACGAACAGCAACACGATCACCACCAGCAGCAGCGCCAGCCAGTACCACCAGATGCCCGAGTTGATCCGGTCGTTGTTCTGCACCGAGAACACGCCGTCGGGTTTGTCGGCGCTGGTACCCAGTTCCGGGAACAGCACCCCCTGCAGACCGGCGGGACCGTTGGTGACCTCCTTGAGGTTGTCGGCCAGCAGCCGCACGATCTCACCGAAACCCAGGGTGACGATGGCCAGGTAGTCCCCGCGCACCCGCAGCGTCGGCGTGCCCAGGATGACGCCGGTGATGCCGGTGATGACAATGGCCAGCGGGATACACGCCAGCCACGCCCACGGCCCGGAAAAGATGCCGTGGTCGACGCTGTTCCACACCGGGCTGGCCGGGCTGGTCAGCAGCGCCACCACATAGGCGCCCACCGCGTAGAAACCCACATACCCGAGATCAAGCAGACCCGCCTGCCCGACCACCACGTTCAGGCCGATCGCGATGAGTGCGACCATCGCGAACTGCGCCATCGTGGCGCCGAAGTCGGTCGCGGTGGTGGAGATGAGCGGCGGGTCGAGCACCGGGAGCAGGGCCAGCGCGGCGAATGCGACGACGCCGACACCCCACTGGGCCGGCCGTGACTGCCTGTCCCACCAGCTGCGGATCGCATCGCCCACGCCGCGGCGCGGTGCGGCGGCGGCCACGGGAACGGTCGGGTCCGAATTCGTCATACGCGTGCCTTCCCGAGTTTCTCACCGAGGATGCCCGTCGGCCGGAACATCAACACCAGGATGAGCAGCGCGAACGCCACCACATCCTTCCACTGATTACCGAAGACGACCGATCCGTAGTTCTCCATCACACCGAGCAACAGGCCGCCGAGCAACGCTCCGCGCACATTGCCGATACCACCGAGCACCGCCGCGCAGAACGCCTTGATGCCCAGGATGAAACCGCCGTAGTAGACGACATTCGACGGGACGTGCAGGGTATACAGCAACGCCGCGGCACCGGCGAGCAGACCGCCGATCAGGAACGTCACCATGATGATGCGTTCGCGCGAGACACCCATCAGCAGCGCCGCCTCCGGATCCTGTGCGACCGAACGGATGCCACGTCCCAGCCGGGTCCGGTTGATGAGAAAGTCGACGCCCACGGCCAATCCGATCGCCGCGATCACGATGATCAGGATGACATTGGTGACCGATGCGCCGAAAACGGTGAACTGCTCGGTCGGCTGGACCAGCTTGATCGCCGGCTGGGGGCTCGACCCGCCCAGACGCGGATCTGTCGGCACCTTCGGCAACACGTAGTGGACAAACTCCTGCAGCACGAACGACATGCCGATCGCCGTGATCAGGAAGGCGAGCGGTTTGGCGTTGCGTTTTCGCAGCGGCCGGTACGCGACGAACTCCAGACCGACCGCGGTGGTGCCCGAGACGGCCATACCGATCAGCCCGGCCAGCAACAGATAGGCGATGGTCATCAGCGTGCCTTCGCTCCACACATCGCCCTGAGGCCGGAAACCCAGCAGCATCAGGCCGATGTACTGGCCGAACATGCCGAGCATGAACACTTCCGAATGCGCGAAGTTGATCAGTCTGAGCACGCCGTAGACGAGCGTGTAGCCCACCGCGACGAGGGCGTAGATCGAACCGTAGGCAAGTCCCTGAATCGTGAGTGTCCAGAATCCGTCTCGCAACGCACCGAGATCGAAGCCGATGGTCGAAGCCACCACCGACGTCGACTCGGCCAACGAATACGCGATCATGCGTACCTTTCAGCCGAAATATCGTGGTCCGCACACAGGTGCACCCGGGACGAGATACTCGCACCCGGGTGCACCGATGTACACCTACCTCTGGTCGTTACTTGACTTCGTAAACCCAGATCAGCGACGACTTGAGTTCGCCGGTCGAGGTCCACGAATACTCGCGGGCCAGACCGCTGCCCTGGTAGTCCTTGACGAACGCCAGCAGGTCGGCACGGGTGGTCTTGCCCTCGGCGATGCCCTTCATCAGGATCGTCGCCAGATCGTAGGCCTCGACCGAGTACACGCCCGGCGCCTGCTTGAACTTCGACTCGTAGGCTTCCTTGAACTTGTCGGGGGCCGGACCGCACGGGCAGGTGAGCAGCGCACCCTTGGCGGAGCTGCCGGCCAGCGCGGTGAACTGCGGGTCGTTCGCGCCGTCGCCGGAGACGAACGTGATCGAGGAATCGGCGCGCTTGAGCTGCTCGGCGAGCGGGGCGGCCTCCGAGTAGTAGCCGGCGTAGAACACCGCGTCGGGCTCGGCACCGGTGATGGTCGAGATGATCGCCGAGAAGTCGCGCTCGCCCTTCTTCACATCGCCCTCGCAACTCTTGATGCTCGCATCACCGAGGGACGCGATCACCGCCTTGGCCAGGCCCGCACCGTACTCGGTGTCGTCCTTGACCACGCACACCTTTTCCTTGCCTGCCGTGCCGGTCAGGTACTTGGCGACCGCCGGGCCCTGCACGTCGTCGTTGGCCAGACCGCGGAAGAACGTCTTCCAGCCATTGTCGGTGAGCGCCGGGTTGGTGGCCGATGCGGTCACCGACACCAGACCCGCCTGGCTGAAGATGCCGCCGGTGGCCTTGGTCTCACCGGAGAACGCCGGTCCGATGAGGCCGACGACGTCCTTGTTGTTGACAATCTGCGGCGCGACCTGAGTCGCCTTCTGCGGGTCACCCTCGGTGTCGTAGGTCTTGAGCGTGATCGTGCAGTCCGGGTTGGCGCTGTTGTGCTCGTCGACGGCGAGTTGGGCGCCGTTGCGGATGTTGATGCCGAGCGCGGCGTCGGCGCCCGTCAGCGCTCCGGCCATCGCGATGGTGGTCGGGTCGCATGTGGCCTTACCATCACCGGCCGGACTCAGCGCGTCCGACTCGGCCGCCGCCTCCACCTCGTTGCCACTGGTGTCGATCTGCGCGAGCGGCGCGATCATCAGACCTGAGCTCGTACCCGCCGAGGTGCTCGTGCCCGAATCCGAATCCGAGTCGTCCTTGGAACTACACGCGGACAGGGCGAGGACAGCTGCCATCGTCACCGCGAGAGCACCCGTCGTCATCCGACGATGCATGTTTCACACCTCTCAATTCTGCCGCACGACGCGAACGTCGTGAGGTCCGGAAGAGACCTGACGGAAAACTTAACCCGAAACTCCGCCTCCCGCGCAGGTTCTGCGCGCAAAGTCGCAGCCGACGGCGGCGTGTTGCACAGATTTAACGCCGCGCCGGATGCCCGGCCCGGTCAGGGACGCAGCGGCGGCGTCAGCCCGGGGCACCCAGCGTTTCGACCACCACCTGCGCGACGGCCCTCATCGTCGTGCGACGGTCCATCGCCGCCCGCTGGATCCACTTGAACGCCTCGGGTTCGCTGAGGTTCTGTTTCTCCATCAGCAGCCCTTTGGCGCGTTCGACCAGTTTCCGGGTCTCCAGCCGGTCCTGCATGGACGCGACCTCGGACTCCAGCGACTTGACCTCCTGATAGCGACTGACCGCCACCTCGATCGCCGGCACCAGATCGGCCTTGGTGAACGGCTTGACCAGATACGCCATCGCACCCGCGTCGCGAGCCTTCTCCACAAAATCACGCTGACTGAAAGCCGTCAGCATAACCACCGGAGCAAGACGTTTCGCGGCGATCTCGCTGGCCGCGTCGATACCGTCGCGGACCGGCATCTTGATGTCCATGATGACCAGATCCGGATGGAGTGATTCGGTGAGTTCGACGGCCACCTGGCCGTTGGGTGCCTCCCCCACCACGTCATAGCCTTCTTCGCGGAGCATCTCGATCAGATCCATCCGGATCAGGGAGTCGTCCTCGGCCACCAGCACCCGATGCGTGGTCGCGGGGGTATCGCCACCCGTCGCAGTCTCTTGCGTCACCGTCACTTCTCCTCCTCACCCAGCCCCGGTTCACGGCGCCGGCCGCCTCCCCAGACGTGCCGATCACCCCAGGTGGCCACCCTGGCCATGGCGAGCAGAGTACCGGTTGGCGACGCATCCGGCTCATCGTCTAATGTGGACAACCGCGGCGCCGCACACCGGGGCCGCGAGGATGCCCTCGTAGCCCAATTGGCAGAGGCAACGGATTCAAAACCCGTCCAGTGTGAGTTCGAGTCTCACCGAGGGCACAACTTCCTCTGAGGTTGCTGTTGATCCCGGAAACCGGGTTCGGCAGCAAACTCAGTTCGTATCGGCACCTCTCGGCTCCCGGGGACGGAGTCGGACTGCGGTGCGACGGCGGGCCACCTTCCACATCCACGGCCGCAGACGCCGCAAACAGGATCTGGAATGGGCGAATCGGCGTCGACTGATCGGGCGCGTCCGGATATGCGGTCACATCACTCGACCACAGCGAAACCCGCTGTCCAGCTGATCTTCCCAGAGCTTGCGAGGGTGAGTTACAGGAACCCGAATGCCTCGAGTTCACGGGCACGCTCAAAGCCCTTTCCTTCCATCCGTGATGTGTAGTAACCTCACCGTGTCCATGACGAGATCAAAATGTTATCTACGACGAGCGGACCGATACAGTGCTACAACACCGACCGAACTCCCCCGCCGCCATCCCGGACGCGAAGATCCTCCCGGCCGACCTGCTGCTCTGCGGCGCCTCGTCGAGCGGCCGCCGGGCCGGACAGCACCGCGCCGCCAAGAACTCGTCGGCGTCCGCGACCACCGTCGCCGGCGCGACCGTGGCACTGGCCGGAGCGATCGGGCTGGCCGCGGGCGGTGCGGCACAGGCGGCCGCACATCCGTCGACCCCGACGACCGACTACAAGACGGACCCCGCGCTGTCGACACTCCGATCGCTGGCCACACTGCCGGGCGTGGAGGATCTGACGGCCCACGCGCAAGACCTGGCCACCCACGCGGATCTGTCGGCCTCGATCGACAAGGCCCTGCAGGACCTGCTGCCCCGGAAGCTCCCGACTCCCCACAAGCACACCGCAGTGCGGCCCGTCCACGGCACGGTGACCTCCGGCTACGGCGCCCGCTGGGGCGTCCAGCACTACGGCGTCGACATCGCCAACGAGATCGGCACGCCGGTCTACGCGGTCACCGACGGCACCGTCCTCGAATCCGGTCCCGCCTCCGGCTTCGGCCAGTGGGTACGGGTCCAGCAGGACGACGGCACCATCGGGGTCTTCGGCCATGTCGACCAGAGCTTCGTGACGGCGGGCCAGGAGGTCAAGGCCGGCGAACAGATCGCGACCGTCGGCAACCGCGGACAGTCCACCGGCCCGCACCTGCACTACGAGGTCTGGGACAAGGACGGCACCAAGATCAACCCGCAGGTGTGGCTCAAGAATCGCGGCGTCGACATCGAATAGCCCCGCCCGACAACAAGACCTCTCGGATTCGGTCCACAAGACCCCTTCGGTCGCGGACACCGTTGGCTACGAGCCGCTACTCGGCGGCGGACTGATCACCACGCTGCCGTACCGATCATCGCGGCGGTCGGACTGGCGCTGTTCACCGTCTTCTCGGTGATCTCGGTCGCCGCGATCGGCGTGTGGGACATCCGGTGCACACCATCGGCCGCCTGATCAGCCGCACGGCTCCCCGGCCCGGCCGGTCCGCGATCAGCTGTCGGATCCGCTCAGCTTCACCAATCGGTTCTCCAACAAGAGGATTCGGTGCGCGTTGCCGTCCAACCGGACGTACCGGTCGCCGAATGCGGCCAGGAGCGCATCGTCGAGACGGCGCACCGCACCCGCGGGATAGCGGTAACCCATCGCCGCGTCGACGGCGTCGGTGTCGACCCCGGCCAGCTCCCCTTCCAGCGCCTCCAGCGAATCGATTCCCAGATCGAGCAGCAGCCCGGAGATCCAGGCGTAATGGTCGGTACGTGACCAACCCGCGTCGGGAAACCGGGTACCCAGATACGTTGCCAGCACCGGGGTCGGGATCCGCGGGTCGTCGGTGACCTCGATGCCCGGCTCGGACGGTTCGGCCGACAGCAACCGCTCCCGGATCGCCGAGAACTCCCGGTCGGCGAGTTCCAGCAGGCCCGCCGCCAACGCGAAACGCCGGTTGAGGTCGGGCGCGTCGTCCTCGGACACCGACCCCTTGTAGCGAATGTCGTGTTCGAACTCGGCCCACGCGTGCTGCAGGATCGTCCGCACCTGTACCGACGCCGGAAGCTGCTCGCCTTCGAGCGCAACCAGCAGGTGCCGGCTCGCATACCCCCAACGACCCTCGCTCGCCGTTTGCTGCCCCATGTCACGATCATCGAGAAGCCGCATCTCGTCGGCGAGAAGATTGGCGACGACGGCGACATCGTCGTACAGGTAGGTGATGACCCGGACACCGATCTGATCGGTGATCTCCGACAGCGGATCGGTGTACACGTGCCGGCCGTCGACGTGCCGGTCAGCCTTACCCGCGAAGGACGCAACGGTTTTGGTGCGACCGGACACCGTCACATAGTTGATGCCGGCGTCGTCGAGCAGGTTGATCAACCTGGCCAGGTAGCGCGCCGTCGACTGTTCCAGCGCCGGCCGACGCTCGGTGTAGGCCACGACCGCATCGGCGATCGCACCCGGGGTGGTCTCCGCCGGTGCGGGCAACAGATCGTGCGGCAAGGTCGGGGTGAGGATATAGCCGGTCTCGAAGTCGCCGTAGATGGTCACGTCATCGGGTCTGCGCGTGGCCAGGAGCGCCACATACGCGCAGACAACCGCATCCACCGGATCCTCGGCGCGCCGCAGGTCACTCTTGCGCCGCGCGGATTCGACAGTCTCCCGCAGTTGCGACCAGTCCTCGCAATCACTCACCCGCAGCGGCGGATTCGCATGAGCGAGGGCCTCGACGTGCTCGATCAGCCGTAACAGCTCGGCCCGCAGCTGTGAGAAACTCCGACCGGTCTTCGCCTTGTATTTCAGGGTTCGTCCGAGGCGGAACAGCACCACCGTCGCCGGATGCGGGTAGACCTCGATCGCACGCCTGGCCGCTGTCGACTCCGGATCCGGGTCCAGACCGAGAGACTCGGCGATGGCCGCCGCGCGAGGAATACCGGCGAACTCCTTCTTGCCGGTATTGGACGGATGCGCGCCGGCCTGAAATCTGCCGAAATCGACATTGAGTCGCCGCTCCGCCTCACGCTGCCCCTTGGGGTTGACGACGATCAGCGGCGCGTCGATGGCGACCAGGCAGTCACCGGCGACATACGGTTCCACGGCCTTTCGGATACTCGCGTCATCACCGGCCGTGGTCGCGGACACCAGCGACCCGGCGTCGTCGACGATCGCGACACCTGTGGGCTTGCGCTGCCCCCACGCCAGGTCGAGTCCGACAAAATACACGCGTACAACTATGCCTTACCGCGCCGTGTCCCCTGTGCCACGTCCTCCCCGCCGCGATCGGCGTATACCTGTTCGTCGACGTCGTGTCGACCGCGGCCGGCGGCCCCACACTGCCGATGGGTTCGCCGGTCCTGAAGTGACCGGTGCTCCCGGTGCGCCGACCGAATGAATTCCGTTCGGGCGGCGTGACCGGGAGCGCCGCCTCTGCTGGGATGGGACGCAGCCGCCGGACGAAGGACCAGCAATGCCAACCCATCTGCTACGTCTCACCCTCGCGTTTCTCTTCGCGATTCCGGGACTGCTGATCGCATCACCGGCGGCGGCGTGCGCCTGCGGCGCGATCGCCAGCAACGACGCCGCCGCTCAGGTCAACCGGGAGACGGCGATCGTGTCGAAGACCGGAAACCGTGAAACCATCGACATGCGGCTGTCGATGCGATCGGTGCGATCGGACGCCGCGCTGATCGTCCCCACACCGACACCCGCCACCGTATCGGCCGGCGATGGCGCACTGTTCGACGACTACGAGAAGATCAGCGCGCCCCGCACCGAAACCCGACGGCACTGGTGGTCGCGGTCGACCGACGACGACGGTGCCACCGCCGGTGCCCGGGCGCCCGCGAGTGCCGCCGGAGCCGCCGATCCGCAGGTCGTCGCCCGCGTCCGGCTCGGCCCCCTCGACATCACCACACTCACCGGCGGCGACCTGGACGGCCTGCGGAAATGGTTGTCGGACAACGGCTACCAACTCAAGCCCGCCGTGATCTCGGCATTGGCACCGTATGTGGCCGAACGGTGGTCGTTCGTGGCCATCGCACTGACCTCCCCCACCGCGCTGTCCGGGCCGCTGGACCCGATCCGCATGGAGTTCGACACCGATCAGCTCGTGTACCCGATGCGGATGTCGGCCGCGGCCACCGGAACCCAGACGGTCGACCTGTACGTGCTCGCCGATCACCGCCAGGACCGGACCGACGCCGACACCGCGCGGCAACAGGTGCGCACCCTGTACTCCGGTCGACTCGCCGACGGCCGGCACCTCACCACGGTCCGGACGACAGTCACCGCTCCGCAATCTATTTCGTCCGATTTCGTGTTCGCCACGGCCGCCGATGATTCGCCCTACCGGCGGGTCGTGTACACAGACTCCGACGTCACCATCGCGGGCATGATGGCCGGGCCGTTCCTGCTCGTCGTCGGCGTGATCGTGCTTGTCGTCGTGGTGGCGGGTGTCGCTGTTGCCGTGGGTCGGCGGCGGATCGACGGGTGAGATCGGTTGATGAGCCCGCGAACACCGTCGTCTCACCGGGTTTCGAGGCTCGCCGCCTGGCTGCTCCTCACACCCCAACCGGCGAAAAGGGGGCGGCCGACACCGCTCGAAGCCGGCGGCTCCGCACACCTCCACCAGCAGGAGGGGCGGTCTTGGGCTGCGAGGATGCCTCGGCGCACGTAGACTTCCGGCATCGGTAGTCCCGGAAGGTGGCCTTCGATGAGATTTGTCCAGACCATCGCGGGGACGACGTATGAGTTCGACGGCATCGTCGAACTCCTGGCCAAGGCCACGCCGCTGCGCTCCGGTGATCAGCTCGCCGGTTGCGCGGCCACCTCGGATGCCGAACGGGCCGCCGCCGCTTGGCAATTGGCAGATGTTCCGCTGGCCACACTCCTCGAAGAGCCGGTGGTGCCGTACGAAACCGACGAGGTGACGCGGCTGATCATCGACACCTACGACCGCGACGCGTTCGCCGCGGTGTCGCATCTGACCGTCGGCGGATTCCGCGACTGGCTGCTGGAGACGGCGGCCCGGGAGGACGCCGCCGAACGCTATGCCGCCGTCGCACCAGGTCTGACGCCCGAAATGGTGGCGGCCACAAGCAAGCTCATGCGCAACCAGGACCTGATCCTGGTGGCCTCGGCGGCCCGGGTGCGGTCCGCGTTCCGCACCACCATCGGCCTACCCGGCCGGATCGCGACGCGACTGCAACCCAATCATCCCACCGACGACCCGCGCGGCATCGCCGCCGCCACCCTCGACGGGCTGCTGATGGGCTGTGGCGACGCGGTCATCGGCATCAATCCGGCCACTGACTCACCGCAGGCCACCGCCGATCTGCTGCACCTGCTCGACGACATCCGGCAACGCTTCTCCATCCCGATGCAGTCGTGCGTGCTCTCACACGTCACCACCACCGTCGAACTGATCGAACGGGGCGTGCCGGTGGATCTGGTGTTTCAGTCGATCGCCGGAACCGAGTCGGCCAACCGCGCTTTCGGGGTAAGCGTGCCGATGCTGACCGAGGCCAACGAGGCCGGGCGCTCACTCAACCGGGGCACCGTCGGCGACAACGTCATGTATCTGGAAACGGGCCAGGGGTCGGCGCTGTCGGCCGGGGCACACCTGGGCACCGGTGGCAGACCCGTCGATCAGCAGACGCTGGAGACCCGCGCCTACGGCCTGGCCCGCGCGCTGGAGCCGCTGCTGATCAACACCGTCGTCGGATTCATCGGGCCGGAGTACCTCTACGACGGCAAACAGATCATCCGGGCCGGTCTCGAAGACCACTTCTGCGGCAAACTGCTCGGGCTGCCGATGGGGGTGGACGTCTGCTACACCAACCACGCCGAGGCCGACCAGGACGACATGGACACCCTGCTCACCCTGCTCGGGGTGGCCGGGACCGCATTCGTGATCGCGGTCCCCGGCGCCGACGACGTGATGCTCGGATACCAGAGCCTGTCCTTCCACGACGCGCTGTACGTGCGTCGGGCACTGAACCTGCGGCCGGCACCAGAGTTCGAACAGTGGCTGGCCGGTCTGGGTATGGCCGACAGCAACGGCCGGATCCTGCCGGTGGACCCGGCCACCTCACCCCTGCTGGCCCTGGCGGCGGCACCGTGACCACGCCGCACACGGGCCCCCCGGCAGCGGGCGCACCCGACGTGTGGACCGACCTGCGGCTGACGACCCGGGCCCGGATCGGTCTCGGCCGCGCGGGCAACTCGCTGCCCACCTCCCGGGTGCTCGAGTTCACCGCGGCGCACGCGGCCGCCCGTGACGCCGTCCACGACCCTCTCGACGCCGACCGATTCGCGGCTTCACTCACCGGCCTGGGGCTGGGCGAACCGCTTCTCGTGGCCAGCAAAGCGCGCTCACGCGGGGAGTATCTGCGCCGCCCTGACCTCGGTCGACAACCCGCCGACGGCACCGAACTCCCCTCGGCGGCAGCCGATGTCGGCGTCGTGCTGGCCGACGGACTGTCGCCGCGCGCACTCGCCGACCACGGTCACGCACTCGTCGCAGCCCTGCTCGAGACCTTCGGCGGCCGGTACACGATCGCGCCGCCGGTCATCGCGACCCAGGCGCGCGTTGCGCTCGGCGACCACATCGGCTCGGCTCTCGGGGTGACCACGCTGATCATGATCATCGGCGAGCGTCCCGGACTGTCGGTGGCCGACAGCCTCGGCATCTACCTCACGCACCGGCCGCGGGTGGGCCGTACCGACGCCGACCGCAACTGCGTCTCCAACATCCACCCGCCGGACGGGCTCGGCTACGCCGCGGCGGCCGCGGTCACCGCCGCGCTGCTGGCCGGAGCGCGCACGCTGGGCCGTTCGGGCGTCGACCTCAAGGACACCTCGCGCCGGGAGCCGGACCCCGAGCTCGTGATGAATTCCGACGCGATCGAGAGCCCCTCACCCACCGATCGCCCGCCCGCCGATCGCCCGGGCCGCACACAGACGGCCGTTACCCATCCTCACCAGCAAAGTTAGGTAAGACTTAGCTTGCTGGCGCGCTGGTCGAGGGCGGTCTACTCTCGGGTACAACGCAATGGTGACCAGGACAAACACGGTTCGCCGAATAATTCCAAAAGACCTTTCTCTGCAGCCCGCCGGTGCCGTCGACGTCGTGACACACGATGTCGACGGCACCGGTCGTTGCACGCTCCTTTTTCGCACCCACCGGCGCAATGGGCCCTTTGCCCGGTAGCGCGCGCCGTGGCCGGGTTAAGATTCCCGCCATCTGCCGGTTCGGCAGCCGTCAACCGCCCGACCGGACAGATGGGGAACGCGTGGAATACAGCATCGACTGGGGATCGGAGTTTCTGACGTCGCTCCGCTGGATCGCCATTATGTTCAGCTACTCGATGATCGGCCTGCTCGTGGCCGGTTTCGTCCTGTCCCGGACGACGCTCTGGGGCCGTCAGTACTGGCGCGCGGCCGGTGGATTCTTCACCGGCCGCGACACCCGGGTGAGTGCGTGGGTGCTGGTGGTGGTGCTGATGCTGCTCATGGTGATCGGTGTCCGATTGACCGTGGTGCTGTCCTACCAGGGCCGCGACATGTTCAACGCCCTGCAAGGCGCGGCCGAGGCGATATCGAACGGCGACGGCACCGCCCTCGACCAGGCCGAGGACATGTTCTGGAACTCGCTGTGGCTGTTCGGGCTGCTGGCGACCATTCACGTGGTCCGCACGTTGGTCGAGCTGTACCTGGGCAGCATGTTCGAGGTACGGCTGCGGCAGTTCATGACCACCCGTGTCACCACCGACTGGCTCACCGGACTGGCGTTCTACCGCAACCGGTTCGTCAACACCGGTATCGACGGCGACGATGCCAAGATCCAGCCCGGCGTCGACAACCCCGACCAGCGTATCGAGATCGATATCGACAACGTGTCGGCCTCGAGCCGCAGGCTGGTGTTCGGGTCCGGCGGATCGTCGACCAACGGCGTGATACCCGCCATCATCACCATCTGCACATTCACCAAGATCTTGTGGGAACTGTCCGGCCCCATGGACATCTTCGGCACCGAGGTACCGCACGCCATGGTGTGGATGGTGTACCTGTTCGTCCTGGTGTCGACGATTGTCGCGTTCTGGCTCGGCCACCCGTTGATCAGGCTGTACTTCCTGCGCGAACGCCTCGCGGCCAACTTCCGCTACTCACTGGTCCGGCTTCGCGACGGCGCCGAGAAAGTGGCGCTGTACCGGGGCGCCGACACCGAGCAGCGCGGCCTGCTCGACCGGTTCGCGTCGATCGTCGTCAACTTCTGGCAGGTCGTGTTCCGCTCACTCAAGTTCAACGGCTGGAACTTCGTGGTGAATCAGGCGTCGGCGGTCTTCCCCTACATCATTCAGGCACCGCGATTCTTCGCCGGCGAGATCAAGCTCGGCGAGATGACGCAGACGGCATCGGCGTTCGGCAACGTGCACGACTCGCTGTCGTTCTTCCGCGAGGCATTCGACTCGTTCGCCGACCTGCGGGCGTCACTGTACCGTCTCGACGGCCTCGAACAGGCCAACCACGAGTCTCGCGAGCTCCCCCAGATCGCCACCGTGGACACCGAACGCGGCGTCGAAGTGCGCAAGGTGACCACCTCCACCCCGGATGGCGTGGAGCTGGTGAGTGAGCTGGACCTGTCACTACATCCGGGCGACGCGCTGGTCATCAAGGGACGGTCCGGTTCGGGCAAGACCACCCTGCTGCGCGGCCTGGCCGGTCTGTGGCCGTTCGTCTCCGGCGAGTTCGCCCGTCCCGGCGAGTCGACGCTGTTCCTGTCGCAGATCCCCTACATTCCGCTCGGCGATCTGCGCACCGCCGTCGCCTACCCGGCGTCACCGGAATCGGTGGGCGACGATTCCATCCGGGCGGTGCTGGAACAGGTCTTCCTGTCGCATCTGGTCGGCAGGCTCGACGAGGAGGCCGACTGGGCCGCGGTCCTGTCACCCGGCGAACAGCAACGTGTCGCGTTCGCCCGCATTCTGCTCAATAAGCCCGCGGTCGCATTCCTCGACGAGGCCACCTCGGCGATCGACGAGGGCCTGGAGTTCGAGTTGTACTCACTGATCCGGCGCGAACGACCCGACACGGTGCTGATCTCCGTCAGCCACCGCAGCACCACCGACCAGCACCACACCCAGTTGCTCGAATTGACCGGTGGAGGCGCGTGGAATCTGCGGCCATTGGATCCGCCGGGAACGGTGCCCGGTGCCGGAAAGCACTCACCGCAATAATTTTTGGACAAATCGGAAACGGAAGCCGCCACCTCGGGCGGCTTCCGTCGTTCCCGGGGTGTTTGCCGTACGTCCGGGCCTCTTCGGCCCTAGTGTGAGGACACGGAATGACGCAGTGCCTCACCTGCCGGCCGGACAACGGCCCGAGAGCCCGAAGGACGGACCTCCATGTCCTCAACCGAAACACCCGGGACCGGAATCCCCGCGACGACCACCGTCAAGGAGATGACCCTTCGCGGAATCGTCCTCGGCGGCGTCATCACCCTGGTGTTCACCGCCGCCAACGTCTATCTCGGTCTGCGTGTCGGATTGACCTTCGCCACCGCCATTCCCGCCGCCGTGGTGTCGATGGCGATCCTGCGCTACTTCGCCGATCACTCGGTGATCGAGAACAATATCGTGCAGACCATCGCATCGGCCGCCGGCACGCTCTCGGCGATCATCTTCGTGATCCCGGGCCTGGTGATGATCGGCTGGTGGACGGGCTTCCCGTACTGGACGACGGTCGCGGTCTGCGCGATCGGCGGCATCCTGGGCGTCATGTACTCGATCCCGCTGCGGCGGGCATTGGTCACCGGATCGGATCTGCCCTACCCCGAGGGTGTGGCGGCGGCCGAGGTACTCAAGGTCGGCGATTCGACGACCGGTGCCGCGGAGAACAAGGCCGGGTTGCGGGTGATCCTGCTCGGCGCCGTCGCGTCGGCGGCATATTCACTGCTCACCAAGCTCAAGGTGATCAGCGACACCGTGTCGGGCACGCTGAAGATCGGCACCGGCGGCACCCTGTTCAACGCCGGAATCCTGATGTCGCTCATCGGAATCGGCCACCTGGTGGGTGTCGCCGTCGGCATCGCGATGCTGGTGGGTCTGCTGATCTCGTACGCGGTGCTGCTGCCGATCAAGTCACAGGACAAGGCCACGCCCGGAGACCTGCTGTCGGATGTGATCGGTTCGGTGTTCAGCCAGGAAGTGCGGCTCATCGGTGCGGGCGCCATCGCGATCGCCGCGATCTGGACCCTGGCCAAGATCATGGGCCCGATCGTCCAAGGCATGACCTCGGCGATGCAGTCGACCCGGGCACGGCGCGAGGGCGCCAGCGTGGACGTCACCGAACGGGATATCCCGGTCACCATCGTCGGCGGCACCATTCTGGTGTTGCTCATCCCGATCGCGTTCATGCTGTGGGACTTCGCCCACGACACGGTCCTGAGTGGCGGTTCGGCCGGAATCATCACGGTCAGCGTCGTCTTCGTTTTCGTGATCGGTCTGGCCGTGGCCGCCGTCTGCGGCTACATGGCCGGGCTCATCGGATCGTCGAACAGCCCCATCTCGGGTGTGGGCATCCTGGTGGTGCTGATCGCCGCCATCCTGATCAAGGCGACCTTCGGCGACACCGACGAGACCCACATCCAGGCACTCGTCGCGTTCACCCTATTCACCGCCGCCATTGTGTTCGGTGTGGCCACCATCTCCAACGACAACCTGCAAGACCTCAAGACAGGTCAGCTCGTGGGCGCCACCCCGTGGAAACAGCAGGTGGCACTGGTGATCAGGGTGTTGTTCGGATCCGCGGTGATCCCGCCGATCCTGAGCCTGATGTACGACGCTTTCGGTTTCGTCGGCGCCCCCGGCGAAACCGAGGACTCGCTGGCCGCCCCGCAGGCGGGTCTGCTCAAGGATCTGACCCAGGGCGTTCTGGGCGGCGACCTGGACTGGGCGCTCATCGGTGTGGGCGCGCTCATCGGGGCCGGGGTCATCGTGATCGACGAGGTCCTGGCCCGCACGACACGGTTCCGGCTGCCGCCCCTGGCCGTGGGCATGGGCATGTACCTGCCGATGGCGGTGACGCTGATCATCCCGGTCGGCGCGTTCCTGGGCGCGTTCTACAACAGGTGGGCCGAGCGTTCGGGCGGCAACGTGGAGCACAAGAAGCGGATGGGCACGCTGCTGGCCACCGGCCTGATCGTCGGCGAGGCACTCTTCGGTGTGGTCTTCGCCGGGATCGTCGCCGCGACCAGCGACGACGGCGTGTTGCAGATCGTGGGCGACGGATTCGACAAGTGGGCCCAGGCACTCGGGGTGATCGTGTTCGCCGGTTCGCTGGCGTGGCTGTACAACCGCACGCAGCGGATCTCAAGCGCCGAGCCCGGCAAGTAGTTCATCGCGAACGGCGCAGATGGTCCTCGACCAGTTCGAGTACGGCCAGGGCGGCACCCGCCTGGCCGGAGCGCTCGCCCAGCGCCTCGCCCACGATCTCCGACCAGGTGGCGTACAGCATCGCGATCCCCGCGCGCGCGGTGTCGGTCACGTCGAGGCTGACCTGACGGGAATCGGTACCGCGGCGGCGGCGCTCCACCAGGGCTTTGGCGGTCAGGCTGCGCAGCGCCGTGCTGATGTTGCTGCGCTGCAGTCCGGTCGCCTCGGCGACCTCGGTCGGTGTGCAGCCGGGGTTGCGGTGCACCCACCGCATCACCGTCGCCTCGGTACCGGTCAGCGGCGGTAGACCGGACACGGCCAGCGATCGCGGCTCGAGTTCTCGTGCCACCCGCAAGATCGCGTCGGCCAGTTCGGCCGGCACCGAATCGGTTGTGCCGACGTCCGGCGTGGGTGATCCGAGTGCCGTGGCCCCGGCCGGGCCGCTCGGGGTTGTCACCGGTGTTGTCGCATCGGGCATCGCCATCTCCGGAACTGTACATCGGGCCGTCTACACATCAGGTCACCTACACATCAGGTCGGGTACACCAGATCCTCGCGTACCTGAATGCTTTACATCCGGCAAGTAGTTATGTTTTAATAACTATATCACCACCGACCCCCTCCCCAAGAATCGACGGCACATGCAGCAGACACCCACCGAGTCCACGACGGACACACCATCGATCCCCGACCGCCCGTCCGGTACCGACAGCGCACTGACGACCAGACTTCTCCTCATCCTCGCCCTGCTCTCCGCGGTGGCCCCTCTGTCGATCGACCTGTACCTGCCGGCCTTCCCCTCGATGGCCGAGGACCTATCCACCTCTACATCCGCGGTCCAGCTCACCCTCACCGCCTTTCTCGTCGGAATCACCATCGGGCAGTTGATCTTCGGACCCCTCTCCGACAGGTTCGGCAGGCTACGGCCACTGCTGATCGGAGCGGTGCTGTGCGTGGTCGCGAGCATCGTCGCGGTCATCGCCCCGAGTATCTCGATCCTGGTGGCGGCCCGGCTGTTTCAGGGCATCGGAGGTGCCGCGGGCATGGTCATCGGCCGCGCCGTCATCTCGGACGTGGCCCGCGGCAAGGCCGCGGCACGGGCATTCAGCCTGATGATGATCGTCGGCGGCATCGCCCCGGTGATCGCGCCGATGATCGGCGGATTCCTGGTCGATCCGCTGGGCTGGCGCGGTATTCTCACCGTGGTTCTCGGGCTGGCCGTGATCATGGTGGTGTGCGTCTTATTCGGAATCAGGGAAACCCTCCCGGCCGCACGCCGTGCGGAACTGAAAGCGCTCCGAGCACAGAGTGATTCACCGTACGAAGCGCTGCGCTCGCGCGAGTTCCTCTCCTACACCCTGACCTTCGGGTTCTCCTTCGCGGTCATGATGGCATACATCTCCGCCTCGCCGTTCGTCTATCAGGACATGATGGGCCTGAGCAGCATATGGTACGGAATCATGTTTGGCTGCAACGCTTTCGCATTGATGATCGTCAGCGGTGTCGCGGCCCGGCTCGCCGCGGTCCGCTCGGCGCGCGGCATGCTCGCCACCGGCGTCGCAGCCATGGCCACCGGAGTCGCGGCCCTGGCCCTGCTCGTGGCCGCCGGTGTCGACCCCATCTGGCTCAGCGTTCCACTGTTCTTCGCCATCGCCTCCCTCGGCCTGATCCTCGGCAACGCCACCGCGCTGGCGCTCGGCGCCGTGCCGGCCGCCGCCGGCAGCGCATCGGCCGTGCTCGGCGCCCTACAGTTCGGGCTGGCCGCCGTCGTCTCCCCGCTGGTCGGACTCGGGGGCGAGGACACCGCCGCCCCGATGGCCGTCGTGATGGGCATATCGGCCGTCATCGCCGTCATCGCCTTCCTGACATCGGGCCGCACCACGACCCGGGCCGCATAGCGGCACCGGCCCCCTGTTGTCCCGTCCGTGTGGTGGCCGCCCCGCCGGCCACCACACGGACGGGACAACGGAATCGGCCCGCCGCCCCCGATTCGTGAAGTGGGGGCAGCGGGCCGATCCGGTCGCCGCTCAGGCGATCAGGCGATCAGGCGATCAGGCGATCACGGCGCTTACCCGATGACATCACCGCAGACCGGTGAGGCATCCTTGCGCGGCACGAAGGCCTCGCCCTCCAGGTCTATCAGGAAGTAGCACTCACGGTCGGGCGAGATGTCGGTGAAGCTGCGCTTGAGCGGGAACAGACCACCGGCGTCCCAGTTCTCGTCGGCGCGCAGTGTGGTCATGAAGTCGGCCTGCGAGGCATCACAGCCCGCCTTCTCCAGGCCGTAGATCAGCAGATCGGCCGCCCACCAGCCGTAGGTCTGACCGAAGGTGGGTATGCCGGTGGCCGATCCGGCGTACTTCTTCAGTGCTTCCGAATACTTCTGCGTGGCAGGGGTGTTCAACTCGACGGGAGTGAACTGCGGCATGAAGGTCATCCCCTGGGCCCCCTTGACCGCGGGTGCCGACGCCAGTAGGTCACCGCCGTAACCCGACGCCGACATCACGCTCTTGAGGGTGACCCCGGACTGCCTGAGACCGGCGATGATGGCCATCGAGGTCTCCGGGTTGACCGGCAGGAACACCGCCTGTGCCCCGGAATTCTTGATACCCAGCACGATCGAGCCCACATCGCTGGAACCGAGGGCGAGTTTGTCGTAGAACAGGCCACGGCTCAGACCGGCCTTGTCCGCCGAGCGCAGGATCTGCTCGGCGCCCTTGCGAGAGGATTCGGTGTCGTAGGAGACCGCCGCCACCTTGGTGACGCCGAGCTTCTTCCAGTACTCCCCGATCGTCGAGTAGGTCTTGTCATAGTCAGGGACCTTCGGCGCGGCGGCGAACAGGTTGTTGCCGGACTGCAGCCACTGCGGCGCGGCGTCGAAGGCACCGCCGATCACCGGAGTGGATGCGCCCGTGGTGGTGACGAACTGCGCGGCGCCGAAAAAGTACGACGAGATGCCGACCATCGCGTACACCTTGTCCTGCTGGATCAGCTTCTGCGCACCGGCGAGCGCGCCCTGCGGACCGGACTGGTCGTCGGCGGTGACGAGGTTGAACTCGGTGGACGAGCATGCGCCGCCGGAATCCCGGTATGCCTTGAACCGCGCCTGCATGGCCTGGTCGACGCCCTTGAACGCGGCGCTGGCCGGACCGCTCTGCGACATCAGCAGACCGACCCTGACCGACTCACCGGCGGACGTGCCGTCGTCACCGCCGCCGCACGCCGTCGCGATCATCGTCACCGCGGCGAGCACACCGGCGGCCCGAACAGCAGTCTTTCGCAAAACCCTCACCAGCCTTCAACGAAAACACGTGCCTCCGACATCGGAACCCACAGTGGCCACCAGTCTGGAAGACCCTTACTGTTGCCCTTTCGGAGTTGACAACTGTTGTGTCATCCGTCACGTTAACATGCAGCGATCGGGAAACCACCAGTATCCGGCGGACCAGACCCCGATCGGACCGTCGACGACATTGCGGAGGGGTACGTGTGCTCTCGTACGTGCTGGTAGGTCTCTCACTCGGCGCGATCTACGCGATCGCCGCCGGATCACTGGTGATCACCTATGTGGCCTCGGGGATCTTCAACCTGTCGTTCGCGGCGATGGCCTACACCGTGGCCCGCTGCTACTACTTCCTCAACACCGAGCAGGGCTGGGGCATCCTCGCCTCGGCGGTGGTCAGCCTCGGCGTCTTCGCGCCGCTGCTCGGGATCGTGCTCTACGCGGTGCTGTTCCGGCACCTGCGGCTGCGCTCCACACCGGTCAAGCTGGTCGCGACGATCGGCCTGTCGGTGGCGTTGCCGCCGCTGGTGAACCTGATCTTCGGCACCCTCACCAACCCCACCGCACCCGGCCTCGCACCGCGCCCGCTGGGGGTGATCACCGTCTTCGACACCGCCGTCAACGGCGATCAGATCGCCACCTACCTCGGGCTGGTGGTGGTGCTGGTCGCCGGCATCGGCCTCCTGCGGTTCACCTCGGTGGGACTGAAGGTGCGGGCCCTGGTCGACTCGGAGGCGATGACCGCCCTCAATGGCATCAGCCCCGGCCGGGTCTCCGTCGGGGTGTGGGCGGCCAGCAGCGTGCTGGCCGGACTCGCCGGCATCCTGGTGGCCCCCACCGCGGGCCTGTCCGCCGAGGCGATGACCGGCCTGATGGCGACCGCCTTCGCGGCGGTCGTGGCGGCCCGGCTGCGCCACCTGGGTGTGGCGATCGGGGTGGCGCTGATGATCGGCGTGGTCACCGGCGTGGTGCAGAAGTTCGTCAACGCCGACAGCGATGTGGCGGCCAAACTGGTACCCGGCGTGCCGTTCGTGCTGATGCTGCTGTTCCTGATCTATCACGCCTTCCGCGGGCAGGCGGGTGATCTGGTCAGCGGCGGCGGACTGGACCGGTCGATCAGTACCCAGGCTGATGAGAACTCCACCACGACAAGAGACCTCACCGCCGTACCGGTGTGGCGCCAGCCCGGTGTGATCGCCGCGGCCGTGGTGTTCGTGGTGGTCGCGATCGCACCGCTGGGCCTCGACGAGTACTGGACGGCCCGGGTCACCGCCGGCATCTGTCTGGCCATCGCCATGCTCTCCTACACACTGCTGGTCGGTGAGGGAGGCATGGTGTGGCTCTCGCAGATCACCTTCGCCGGACTCGGTGCGATCATCGCCGCCGAACTCGCCACCGACCACGGTCTGCCCGCCCTGCTCGCGATCGTCGTGGCCGCCCTGCTCGTCACGCCCGTCGGCGTGCTCATCGGCATCCTCACCATCAGGCTCGGCGACCTGTATGTCGCGCTGGTCACCCTCAGTTTCGGCCTGCTCGTCACCACACTCGTGTTCACCACCGACAGCATCGCCAACTACGGCATGGGCGTGGCGCTGCTGCGTCCCGACGTCGTCTCCGACAGCACATCATTCGCATATCTGGCACTTGTGGTGTTCGCGGTGACCGCGATCCTCGTGGCCAATCTGCGCCGCTCCACCACCGGCCTGGCGATCAGCGCCGTGCGGTGGAGCGAGAACGGTGCGCGCACCATCGGCCTGAGCATCGCCACGGTCAAGATCCTGCTGACCGCACCGGCCACCTTCGTCGCAGCCGTCGGCGGCGGCTTCCTGGCCATGAACTTCGGCTCCACCCTGCCCGACAGCTTCAGCCCGTTCCACGGCCTGGTGTGGCTCGCCGTCCTGGTCACCGTCGGATCGCGGTCGATCGTCGCCGCACTGGTGGCCGGCGTGCTCTTCTACCTGATGCCCGCCGTCTTCGACAACTATCTGCCCTCGGATCTGGCGGAGGTACCCACCATCCTGTTCGGTCTCGGCGCGATCATGGTGGCCCGCAACCCCGAAGGGGTCATCGCCCAATTCGGCGACGCCGCGACAGGTGTGGTCGAACGGCTCCGGCGCTCCGCCCCACCGCCGGATGCGGCGGACCCGGATTCTTCCCCGAACAAGGTGATCGGAGGCACGTCAGCATGAGCGCAACCACCGATGTATCGCTCCCGGCACGACTGTCCGCCCGCGATGTGACGATGCGTTTCGGCGGCCTCGTCGCACTCGACAACGTGTCGATCGATGTCCCGCCACGCTCCGTCGTCGGCCTCGTCGGACCCAACGGTGCCGGCAAGAGCACTCTGTTCGGAGTGCTGTCGGGACTGCTCACCCCCAGTGCGGGCACGGTGACACTCGACGGCACCGATATCACCCGGACCTCCGCCCGCGCCCGCGCACGGCGCGGCATGGCACGCACATTCCAGCATCCCGAACTCTTCACCACGCTGACCGTGCGCGAGCACGTCGTCCTGGCCGACCGGGTCCGGCACTCGGGGGCACGACTGTGGACCGACGCCATCACCGGCCGGGGTCTGCGCCGCCCACCGGCCGACGAGACCGCCCGCGTCGACTCCCTCATCGACGCCCTCGGGCTCGGACCGATCGCGCACCGCAGGATCGGCGACCTCCCGCTCGGCTCATGCCGGCTGGTAGAAGTGGCGCGCGCACTGGCGGTGCGGCCCAGGCTCGTGTTGCTCGACGAACCGTCCTCGGGACTGGACGTGACCGAAACGGCCGAACTCGCCGACGTGCTGCAGCAGGTGGTGGCCACCCACGACGTGTCGTTGCTGTTCGTCGAACACGACGTGGAGCTGGTGCTGCGCATCTGCGACTCGGTGCACGTCCTGGACTTCGGCGTGAAGATCGCCGCCGGCACACCCGATCAGATCCGCGAGGATCCCGCCGTACGTGCCGCCTATCTCGGCGCCGACGTCACCCCCGCACAGGAGGCACAGTCATGACCGACACCCAGCCGGACACCGCCCCACTCCTGCGGGTCCACAACCTGACCGCCGGCTACGGTCCGGCGCAGGCACTGTTCGGGGTATCCCTGGACGTACCGGCCCGATCCGCGGTGGCGGTCCTCGGCCCCAACGGTGCGGGCAAGTCGACGCTGGCCCGGGCGCTGTCCGGGCTGATCCCGACCACCGGCGGCAGCGTCGAGTTCGCCGGACGCACCATCACCGGCGCCTCTGCCACCGCCATCCGGCGCGCGGGCCTGGTGCATCTGCCCGAAGGGCGTGGCATCTTCCCCGGACTGACCGTGCAGGAGAATCTGCGGCTGGCGCTGTCCGTCGACAAGATCGACCCCGCCGAGGCCTTCGACCGCGCGTTCGGGTTCTTCCCCGCGCTGGCCGAACGGCGCAAGCAGACCGCGGGCACCCTGTCGGGCGGCGAACAGCAGATGCTGTCGCTCTCGCGGGCGCTGATGGTGAATCCGCGACTGGTGATCGCCGACGAGATGTCGCTGGGACTGGCGCCGATGCTGGTCGACGCGGTCTTCGACGGCCTGCGAGCCGCGCTCGACGCGGGTGTGGCGGTGATCATGATCGAACAGTTCGCGGCCAAGGCCATCGCATTCGCCGATCACTGCCTGATCCTGCAGCGTGGCGCGGTGGCATGGTCGGGCTCGTCCGCGCGGGCCGGCGGCGAACTGCTGCACCGCTATCTGGGTGCGGCCGGCGCGGGTGTCAGCGGCTGACCGGACGCTCCTGGGACAAATCCCCGACCCCCTCCGGCAGAACCGGCCCCGATCGCCGGAGCCGGTTGACCGTCCACCAGATCGCCAGCCCCACCACGATCGTCACCCCGATGGACAACATCAGAGTGGCGCCGAGCTGGGCGCCGGCGAAGTAGCCGACGAGTGAGATGGTGGTGCCCCAGGAGACCACACCGATGACGTCGGCGATCACGAAGTTGGCGGTCCGCATCCGCACGATACCCGCCACCGGCGGCATCAGCGTACGCACGAAGCCGAACCAGCGCCCGGTCGCGACTGCGACCATCCCCCGCTCGTTCACCCGATTCTGCGCCCTGACCCAGCGTTCACCGCCGAATCGGCGGCCCGCCGTCGACGACATGATGCGGGGTCCGCTGACCCGGCCGATCCAATAGCCGGTGAGATCGCCGGCGAACGCCGCCACGCACAGGGAGACCACGAGCCACCCGATGTTGGTGGGCCCGACGGCGGCCGCGACGCCCGCCGCCAGCACTATCCCCGACGACGGCAGGATGAAACCCATCACCAGCGTCGCTGTTTCGACGTAGACAATGGCGCAAGCGATCAGGTACACCGCCCACGACGGCACGTCGGCGATGATGCCTTCGAGCCAATCCGCTATCCCTGACACGTCATTCACGGTAGCGCGTACGATCGCGGTCACACCAACCGGTTTCATACATCAGGATCGACACCGCGACCTGGCCCGTCACAGATCTGGGTCGTCACAGATCTGGGTCGTCACAGATCTGCGGCGCACCGGAACCCGAGATGCCCGGTGGCCGAATCGTCGGACTGAGCCGAACGCGCCGCCGGACGGTAGCGCCTGCAGTACTCGGGCGCACACAGAAACGATCCACCCTTGGTCACCCGCATCACCCGGGGCGAGGTGGTGGGTGCCAGCAGGTCCGGGCGTCCACCGGCATCGACGATCGGACCGTCGGCCACAGGATGGCGCGGCACAAACACGTCGACGACCCGCTCCCAGACGTTGCCGATCATGTCGTACAGACCGAAACCGTTGGCCGGATACGTGCCGACCGGCGACGTCGACCCCCAGCCCTCGTTGAGATAGGGAAATCGACCCTGCCAGGTGTTGGCCATCGCGCGGCCACCCGGCCGCAGCTCCGCACCCCAGGCGTACTCGGTGCTGCGCCCACCCCATGCCGCGTACTCCCACTCGGCCTCGGTGGGCAGACGCCGGCCCGCCCACCGGGCATAGGCCTGCGCGTCGCGATAGGCGATCTGCACCACCGGGTGCCCGGGCAGATCGTCGACGCCGCTGCCCGGGCCCCGCGGCGAACGCCAGCACGCACCCGGCACCCACCGCCACCATCGGCTCCAGTCGCCCAGGTCGACGGGACCGTCCGTCGGGGTGAACACCAGTGCGCCGGGCACCAGCTGTGCCCGATCGGCGCCGGGAAAATCCTCGGGGTCGATGGGTTCCTCGGCAACGGTCCGGTAACCCGTCTCGGCCACGAACCGCGCGAACCGGGCGTTGGTCACGGGGTGTCGTTCGATGGCGAACGGCGCGACCCGGCGATCGTGCCGGGGCCGTTCCTCCGGATAGTGCCTGTCCGACCCCATCCCGAACACGCCGCCGGGCAGCGGCACCAGCTCGGACAGTGGGACCACCTGCGTCGACGGCACCCGTCCAGACTAGGGCGTGTCGCCCGGCAGGTGCACGCCGTGTGCGGTGCGGGCGGCGCCGACTACCCTTGCGCCGACTATCCTTCAATGTCGGGAATCACCGGCCACCCGCCGGAGTCCCCAGCAATACCCCCAAGCAATACCCACTGAAGCAATGCCCATTGGGGCGATCACCCGCCGCGGCCGCACGCCGCGCCGATGCGGTGCCCCGCACGGCAGTGACCCGAGAAGGGATCCCGATGCGTTACGACCCCCCGCACCCCCACGACGTGGAGAACGGGTCGATGCGCGCCTGTATCCGGTGGGGTGTGCTGCTGGTGGTCGCCGTATCCGTGTGCGCGGGCACCTACTACCTGATGGTGCGCACCCAACGCGGCCAGACGATCGAGGACTACGCACTGGCCGGCGCCGATCAGATCGGCAGCAACGCCCGGCTGCGGGCCGGTGACTTCCTCTCCCAGATGTCGATCGGGTCGTTGATCATCACCACGATCGTCGTCACCGCCATCGCCCTGCTGCGCGGGCGTCCCCTGCTCGCGCTCGCCGGTGCCGCCATCGTCGTGGGTGGTCAGGTCGTGGCCCAGCCGCTCAAATCGGAACTGACCCGGCCCGGTCTGCTCACGGCGACCGGAGCACCCGATCACAACAGCTTCCCCAGTGGGCACAGCGCCATCGCCGCCAGCATCGTGTGCGCGCTACTGCTGGTGGTGCCCTACCGGCTGCGCGGCATCGTAGGAATCGCAGGGGTGATCGGGGCCACCGCGATCAGCACCTACACCGTCGTCGCCAAATGGCACCGGTTCTCCGACACGGTCGGCGCCAACATGGTCGCGGTGGCCGTCGCGTGTGTGGTGCTGATCGTCTTCACCGCCTGCGGCGCGATCCGGCTGCAGGTGGTCGCCCCCGGCGACGGCAACACGGTCCTGCGCAACACCGCGCTCGCGGCACTCGCCACCGGTGCGATCGCCGTATTCGCGGCCGGGGTGCTGGTGATCTACGACGGATGGAACCGGACACCACTGGACTGGGTGTCCTCGGACAGGTTCCTGCTGGGCTCGCAGCTGCTCGCCGCCGCCACGACTGTGCTGGCGCTGCTGGCGTTCTGGGCGACGCTGTATCGCCTCGACCTCGCGCCGCGCCGGCGAGTAGCACTGGGTGGAAAGGCCGTGTTGCGGGTCTGAGCGCCCCGATAGGGTGGTCAGCGACAGCCGTCCCGGCCCGGGACGACGCAGCGAAGTAGGAGAACTGTATGGCACCGACCGGCATCCGTGTCCTCGTCACCGGCGCGTGTGGACTAGTGGGGAAGGCGACGGTCGCCACGCTGCGCTCGCGGGGCCACCATGTGACCGCCACCGACCTCGACACCCCGGCGGGCCGCAAGACGATCAGGCAACTCTCCGCCGACACCTACGACGCGCCGGGCACCCTGGCCGTCGAATGGGTGAACCTGACCGATGCCGATGCCGTCAACGCGCTGGTCACCCGCACCGCACCCGACGCGATCGTGCACCTGGCCGCCGTCATTCCGCCGTTCTGCTACGAGAACCGCGAACTCGCCCGGGCCGTCAACGTCGGCGGCACCCGCAACCTGGTCGAGGCGGCCACCGGTGTGGCCGATCCCCCGCGCTTCGTGCAGACATCGAGCATCGCGGTCTACGGTCCGCGCAATCCGTACGCCGGGCGCGGCATGCTGCGCCCCGACACCCCGATCGCGCCGGGCGACCTGTACGGCGGGCACAAGGCCGAAGCGGACACGATCGTGCGCAACTCGGGACTGGAATGGGTGATCCTGCGGCTGGGCGGTGTGCTGCCCGACAGCCTGCTGACCGCCAACCCCCGGCTCGCCGAACTCGACGCGGTGCTGCCCAATGACGGCCATGTGCAGTCGGTGGCGGCCTCGGACGTGGCGACCGCGTTCGCCAACGCCGTCACCACCACCCAGACGCGCCGGGAGTATCTGATCGGCGGCGACGACACGCACCGGCATGTGCAGGGCCCGCTGGTGAAGGCCGCCGGTGATTCGCTGGGCATCGGCGGCGCGATGGGCAGCCACGGTCGTCCGGGCGATCCCGCCGACGACACGGCCTGGTTCGCCACCGACTGGATGGACTGCACCGAGTCCCAGCGGGTACTGGAGTTTCAGAACACCACCTTCGGTGAACTGATGGCCCGGGGCAGACTGGGCGGCGCCAAGCGTCTGGCGATGACCGCGAGCACCCCGATCATCCGGGCGGTGCTCAAGCACCGCTCACCCTACCGTGGCAAACCCGGACGCTACGCGGACCCGTGGACACTGATCCGATCCACCTGGGGTGACCCCGGACCCGACCCGGAAAGCCTTGCCGCACTGAAATCCCCGCCGCAGTAGTATCCCTGTCGCAGTAGTATCCCTGTCGCGCTAGCATCCCTGTCGCAGTAGTATCCCTGTCGCGGCAGCGGATCGGCGTCGTCAGGACTTGCGCGGGAAGTGCCGGACCAATGCCTCCTGCGTCACCGAGGCCACCAGTGCGCCCTCCCGCGTCCAGAAGCGGCCCGAACCCAGTCCCCTGCCGCCGGCCGCGACCGGGGATTCGGTGGCGTACAACAGCCAGTCGTCGAACCGGAACGCGCGATGGAACCACATCGAATGGTTGACGGTGGCGGCGAACAATCTGTCGAATCCCCACGAGAGGC
This sequence comes from Gordonia pseudamarae, assembly GCF_025273675.1. Classification (NCBI taxonomy): domain Bacteria; kingdom Bacillati; phylum Actinomycetota; class Actinomycetes; order Mycobacteriales; family Gordoniaceae; genus Gordonia; species Gordonia pseudamarae. The sequence continues at coordinate 2,951,953 of NZ_CP045809.1, forward strand.
CGTGCGTGGTGATGATCGAGTCGAGCACCGTGGTGTCGGAGGCGTAGCACATCGCCGCCACATGCAGGACCGGATCGTCGGGCAGCGGACCGTCGGTCCTCATCCACACCCGATTGTGGTCGAGGCTGCGTCCGGCGGTGTGCAGCTTCCAGCTCGGGTCGTTGGCGAAGCGCACGTCGATCGGGTGCAGGGCGTCGACGAAGGTCGTGATCTTGTCCTCATAGCCTGCGAACTGCTCGCCCATCGTCGGCAGTTCGTCCGGGTGCGGCGCCTGCGGGATGTCCACCGCATGCTCGAGGCCCGCCAGCGTGTCCTGGAACGCGACCAGCACCGTGAACAGTTCCTCATCGTCCTGCACGGCGGTGACCTGCCGGTTGGCGAACGACTTGCCGTCGCGGAAACGCTGCACGTGATACTCAATCGGCTTGTGCACATCGCCGCCACGGATGAAGTGGGCGTGCAGGGCGTGTACCGGCGGTGCGCCGCGGGTCAGCGACCGTGCGGCGGCCACCGCCGATTGCGACAGCATCTGCCCGCCGAAGGTCCGCGGGGTACTCACCCGGGGCGGATTCCGGCCGATGAACAGATCGTCGCCCCGACGCTCCAGATCGAGGATCGACAGCAATTGCCCAAGGTCGTCGGACTGCTCCACTGACATGCCGTCAGCCTATCGGCGAACAGGGACAGCACGGGTCACCAGGGTCGAACCCACCGCAACAACTCAGTGGTCCTTGACTCAGTGGTCCTTCTCGCCGATCTTGTGGACATGGATCATGTTGGTGGAGCCGACCGTCCCCGGCGGAGCGCCCGCCACCACGACCACCACGTCGCCGTCCTTGAGGCGGCCGATCCGCATCAGTTGCATGTCGACCTCCTCGACCATCTTGTCGGTGTTCTCCACATGATTGACGATGAACGTCTCGGTGCCCCAGCTCAGGGCGAGCTGGCTACGGACCGCCTGCAACGGGGTGAACGCAAGCAGCGGCAGTCGCGAATGCAGCCGGGCCAGACGCCGGACGGTGTCACCGGACTGGGTGAACGCGACGAGCGCCTTCACCTCCAGACGTTCGCCGATGTCGCGGGCGGCGAACGAGATCACGCCCCGCTTGGTGCGCGGCACGTGTGAGAGCGGCGGCACTTCGCGCGAACCACCCTCGACGGCCTTGGCGATCCTGTCCATCGTGGCCACCGCCTCCACCGGCCACTTGCCCACCGACGTCTCACCGGACAGCATCACCGCGTCGGCGCCGTCGAGTACCGCGTTGGCCACATCCGAGGCCTCGGCGCGGGTCGGGCGTGAGTTCTCGATCATCGAATCGAGCATCTGGGTGGCCACGATCACCGGCTTGGCGTTCTCACGGGCCATCTGGATGGCCCGCTTCTGCACCAGCGGGACCTCCTCCAGCGGCAACTCGACGCCGAGATCGCCGCGGGCGACCATGATCGCGTCGAACGCCAGGACCACCGCCTCCAGGTTGTCGATGGCCTCGGGCTTCTCCAGCTTGGCGATCACCGGCACCCGGCGGCCCACCCGGTCCATCACGTCGTGGACCAGCTCGATGTCGGACGGGCTGCGCACGAACGAGAGGGCGACCATGTCGACGCCCAGTTGCAGTGCGAACTCCAGGTCGGCGATGTCCTTCTCCGACAGCGCCGGCACCGACACGTTCATGCCGGGCAGCGAGATGCCTTTGTTGTTGCTGACCGGGCCACCCTCGGTGACCGTACAGATCACGTCGTTTCCGTCGATACCGGCCACGATCAGCCCCACCTTGCCGTCGTCGACGAGGAGCCGGTCCCCGACCACGGCGTCGCGTGCGAGTCCCTTGTAGGTGGTGGAGACCCGGTCATGGGTGCCGTCAACGTCCTCGACGGTGATCCGGACCTGTTCGCCGTTCTCCCACACGGTCTTTCCGTCGCAGCCGTCGAATCGGCCCAGGCGGATCTTGGGTCCCTGCAGGTCGGCCAGGATGCCGACCGCCTTCTCGGTGATGTCGGTGGCCCTGCGGATACGCGCGTACATCTGCGCGTGGTCCTCGTGCCTGCCGTGACTCATGTTGAGCCGGGCCACATCCATGCCGGCCCGCACCAGGTCCACAATCCGTTCGTCGGAGTCGGTGGCCGGCCCCATCGTGCAGACAATTTTCGTTCGTCGCATCGTCACCTTGGCTACCTTAGTCCCGTCGGATGGGCATCTCCACGCGATCGCATCGCCGCGGCCGCAGTCGCCCGGAGGATTCAGCTGTTGTTCATCCGCACGCCGTCACCGGACCCCGCTATCGCACGCTCAGCGGCAGCGCGGCGGGTTTCACCGGCGACGGGAGGTCGGAGGCGCCCATCAGAAACCGGTCCACCGCACGAGCCGTCGAGCGTCCCTCGGCGATCGCCCACACCACGAGCGAGGCGCCCCGGTGCGCGTCTCCGCACACGAATACGCCGGGTGCGTCGGTCTGCCAGTCGCTGCCGCACGAGAGGGCGCCACGCCGGTTGGGCGCCACCCCGAGCCCGGCGAGCAGCGGACCCTTCTCCACGCCCTCGAATCCGATCGCGAACAATGCCAACTCACAAGGGATCTCGAACTCCTCGCCCACCGGGGTGATCGATCTGCTGCCGTCGGCGTCGCGGGTGACGGCAACCTCGGCCAGCACCATCGTGGTCACCTTGCCGTCGGCGTCGCCGGTGAACCGCTGCACCGCGACCTGATACTTGCGCTCGCCACCCTCCGCGTGTGCCGACGAGGTTCGCATCACCAACGGCCACGTGGGCCACGGCGAGCGCGAATCATCGCGGTCGAGGGGCAGTGCGGGGTTGTAGTCCAGTTGCACCACCGATGCGGCGCCCTGCCGGTGCGCGGTGCCCAGGCAGTCGGCTCCGGTGTCGCCGCCGCCGATGATCACCACATGCCTGCCGGCCGCCGAGATCGGGCTCGGGCCATCGCCCTCGCATTCGCGGTTGGCCGGTACCAGATGTTCCATCGCCAGATGGACACCGTCCAGCTCACGTCCGGGCACCGGGTTGTCGCGGGCGGCCATCGCACCGATCGCCAGCACCACCGCATCGTGCCCACCACGCAGGTCGTCGACCGAGATATCCGTTCCCACATCACAATTGACGACAAACGTGGTGCCTTCGGCCTCCATCTGCGCCACCCGGCGGTCGATGTCGGACTTCGGCAGCTTGTATTCGGGGATGCCGTACCGCAGCAACCCGCCGATCCGGTCGTCGCGTTCGTACACGGTCACCTCGTGACCGGCCCGGGTCAGCTGTTGCGCCACGGCCAGACCGGCCGGGCCGGAACCGACCACCGCCACCGTCCGGCCGGTGAGGGCCGCGGGCGGTTCCGGGCGGATGAAGCCGTCGTCCCACGACCGGTGCGCGATGGTCTTCTCGATGCGTTTGATGGTGACGCTGCCACCGGTGGCCGGCTCCGAGATCGACAGCACGCACGCCGCCTCGCACGGCGCCGGACACACCATGCCGGTGAACTCGGGAAAGTTGTTGGTGGCGTGCAGCCGGGCACTGGCCGCATCCCACCGGCCGCGGCGCACCAGATCATTCCATTCGGGAATCAGGTTACCCAGTGGGCATCCCGCACTTCCCGAATGGCAGAACGGAATTCCGCAATCCATACAACGCCGCGCCTGGTCGGAGACATCGGTCAACTCCAATGCCGGATCGGCCGGGTGCGCGTACACGTCGCCCCAGTCGTGGATCCGCTGATCCGCCGGCCGGTACCCGGCCTCGTGCTTGGCAACTTCGAGAAATCCGCGCGGATCAGCCACGTGCCGCCTCCATGATCGCTGAATCGACGTCACGCCCCTCGGCCTCGGCGATCTGGGCCGCGTCGAGAACCCGCTTGTAGTCGCTGGGCATGACCTTGGTGAAACCTAGGCACCGGCGCGGCCAGTCGGCCAGCATCGACGCCCCGACCGACGAATCGGTGAGCTTGGTGTGGGTGGCGATGGTGTCGTACAGCCACAGCAGGTCGTCGGGGTCCGGCCGCATCAGCGTCACCAGTGCCTTGTTGACCTTGTCGGCATCGAGATCGTAGACGAAGGCGATACCGCCCGACATGCCCGCCGCCAGATTGCGGCCGGTCGGGCCGAGGATCACCACCCGCCCGCCGGTCATGTACTCGCAGGCATGATCGCCCACACCCTCGACCACCGCACACGCACCCGAGTTGCGCACGGAGAACCGTTCACCCACCCGGCCACGCAGGTACACCTCACCCGAGGTGGCCCCGTACAGGATGGTATTGCCGGCGATCACCTGATCCTCGGCCACGAACCATGAATCCTGATGCGGTGCAACAACTATACGCCCGCCACATAAGCCCTTGCCGACGTAGTCGTTGGCATCGCCCGCCAGGTTGATGATGATACCGGGCGGCAGGAAAGCACCCAGCGACTGACCGGCCGAACCGATGAGGTTGACGGTGATCGTATCTTCGGGCAGACCCTTGGCACCGTAACGCCGCGTCACCTCCGAACCGAGCAGGGTGCCGACAGTCCTGTTGACGTTACGCACCGGCAGCTCGACGGTCACCGGCCGGGCATCGCTGAGCGCGCCCTCGGCCAGTTGCACGATGGTGTTGTCGAGCGCCCGGTCGATACCGTGATCCTGGCCGGTGATCCGGCGCGGCGAACCGGCGTCGGGCACCCGGCGGAAGATCGGCGACAAATCCAGCCCCTGGCTCTTCCAATGTGCCAACGCCGCATCCGTATGCAGCCGCTGGGACTGCCCGATCGCCTCGTCGAGAGTGCGGTACCCCAACCGCGCCAGATGTTTACGCACATCCTCGGCGATGAACCGGAAGAAATTGACGATGTGTTCTGCCTGCCCGGTGAACCGGGCCCGCAACGTGGGGTTCTGCGTGGCCACCCCCACCGGGCAGGTGTCGAGATGGCAGACCCGCATCATGATGCAGCCGCTGACCACCAGTGGGGCGGTGGAGAATCCGTACTCCTCGGCACCGAGCAGTGCCGCCATGATCACATCGCGGCCGGTACGCAGCGCACCATCGCACTGCACCGTGATCCGGTCACGTAAACCGTTGAGCATCAACGTCTGCTGGGCATCGGCCAAACCGATCTCCCATGGTGTGCCCGCGTGTTTGAGCGAGGTGAGCGGCGAGGCGCCCGTACCGCCGTCGTGACCGGAGATCAGCACCACATCGGCGTGCGCCTTGGACACCCCGGTGGCCACCGTACCCACACCCACCGCGCTGACCAGCTTCACGTGAATCCTGGCCTGCGCGTTGGCGTTCTTGAGATCATGTATCAGCTGCGCCAGATCCTCGATCGAATAGATGTCGTGATGCGGCGGCGGCGAGATCAACGCCACACCGGGCGTGGAGTGCCGGGTCTTGGCGATCCACGGGTACACCTTGTACGCCGGAAGCTGCCCGCCCTCACCCGGTTTGGCGCCCTGCGCCATCTTGATCTGGATATCGGTGGCGTTGATCAGATAGTCGCTGGTCACCCCGAACCGGCCCGAGGCGACCTGCTTGACCGCGCTGCGCCGCTGCGGATCGTAGAGCCTGTCGGTGTCCTCGCCACCCTCACCCGAATTGGAGCGCGCCCCGATCCGATTCATCGCGATCGCGATCGTCTCGTGCGCCTCCGCCGAGATGGATCCATAGCTCATCGCACCGGTGTTGAACCGCTTCATGATCTCCGATGCCGGCTCCACCTCATCGAGCGGAATCGGTTCCCGCTCGCTCAGATCGAACTCGAACAGCCCGCGCAGGGTGCCACCGGCACGCGAAAGCCGGTCCACCTCGTCGGAATACTGCGCAAAGACCTCCGCCTGCCCGGTCCGGGTGGCGTGCTGCAACAGGAAGACCGTTTCGGGGGTGAACACATGTAGCTCACCCTCCCGCCGGTACTGGTACTCCCCGCCCACGTCGAGGCGGCGATACACCTGCTCGGTCGGGTTCTCCGGGAACGCCCGATGATGGCGGATCCGCACCTCCTCGGCGAGTTCGTCCAGGCCCACGCCCTCGATCCGGGACACGGTCCGGGTGAAGTACTCACGCACCAACTCCGACGAGAGGCCGACGGCCTCGAACGCCTGCGCGCCGGTGTACGAGCTGATGGTGGAGATACCCATCTTGCTCATCACCTTCAACACACCCTTGTCGAGCGCCTCGACATAGTTGCGCACCGCCTTGGCCGGACGCACCCCGATCAGCTCACCCTCGCTGATCAGATCCTCGATCGACTCCATCGCCAGATACGGGTTGACCGCGGCCGCACCGAACCCCACCAGCAGCGCGATGTGGTGAACCTCGCGGGCGTCACCGGACTCCACCACCAGCGCCACCTTCGTGCGTTCCTTGGTACGCACCAGATGGTGGTGAACGGCGGCCGTCGCCAGCAGCGACGGGATGGGCGCATGCTCGCGGTCGGTGTGCCGGTCCGAGATCACCAGTGTCCGATAGCCCTGCGCGATGGCCGCGCTCGCCCGCTCGCGCAGATCCGCCAGCGCCGCCGCCAGCCCCGCGCCGCCCTTGTCCACCTCGTACAGGCCGTGAAGCACGGTGGCGGCCAGCCCGGGATGCTCGCCGTCGTCGTTGATGTGCACGATCTTGGCCAGCCCCACATTGTCCAGGACCGGGCCGTGCACCAAGATCTGCCGGCACGACGCCGCCGACGGTTGCAGCGTGTTCTGCTCGGGCCCCATCACCCGCGCCATCGACGTGACGATCTCCTCCCGGATCGCATCCAGCGGCGGGTTGGTGACCTGTGCGAACAGCTCGACGAAATAGTCGTACAACAGCCGCGAACGCTTGCTGAGCACCGCCACCGGGGTGTCGGTGCCCATCGACCCGAGCGGCTCGTACCCCGACGACGCCATCGGCGTGAGCAGCACCCGCAGATCTTCTTCGGTGTAGCCGAACGACACCTGCCTGCGCACCACCGTGTCATGGTTCGGCTGATACACCGGGCGCTGCGGGAGCGTCGCGAGGTCGAGCAGACCGGCGTGCAACCACTCGCCGTACGCCTCCGCGTTCATCAGGTCGCCCTTGATCTCCTCGTCCGGAATTATCCGGGCGTGCGCGGTGTCGATGAGGAACATCTTTCCCGGCTCAAGCCGGCCCTTGGCCACCACGTCATCGACGGGCACGTCGAGCACACCGGCCTCGGACGCCAGGATGATGCGGCCGTCACGGGTCTGCCACCAGCGGCCCGGACGCAGACCGTTGCGGTCGAGCACCGCCCCCACCAGCGTTCCGTCGGTGAAGGTCACACATGCCGGACCGTCCCAGGCCTCCATGATCGAGGAGTTGAACTGCAGGAACGCCCGGCGCCGGGGATCCATGTCGGTGACGTTCTCCCACGCCTCCGGCACCATCAGCATCACCGCGTGCGGGATGCTCCGGCCACCGAGGTGCAACAGTTCGAGCACCTCGTCCAGGGACGCCGAATCCGACGCCTCCGGCGTGCAGACCGGGAACGCCCGCGACAAATCGCCGGGAATGAGGTCGGTGGCCAGCATCGCCTCCCGCGCCCGCATCCGGTTGCGGTTGCCGCGCACCGTGTTGATCTCACCGTTGTGCGCGACGAACCGGAACGGATGCGCCAGCGGCCACGACGGGAAGGTGTTGGTGGAGAACCGTGAATGCACGATCGCGATCGCACTGGTGCACCGCTTGTCGCGCAGGTCGTCGTAGAACAGTGGCAACTGCATCGTGGTGAGCATGCCCTTGTACACGATCGTCCGGCTCGACAGCGACGGGAAATACAGTCCGGTTCCGGCGTCCTCGATCTCGGAGGTAACCCGCTCGGCCTGCTTGCGGAACGGATAGATCGCCCGGTCCAGGTCGATTCCGGCGAGCCGGTCATGGCCCAACGACGGATCGACGGTGACGAACAGCTGCGCCATGTGCGGCATGCACGCCAGCGCGGTGGCCCCGACATCGGCTCGGCGCGGGTCCACCGGCAGGTCACGCCAGCCGAGCACGGTGATGCCCTCCGCGGCGGCCAGATCGGTGACCCGCTGCACCGCGATCCTCCGCAGCTCCGGGTCGGCGGGAAGGAAACACACGCCCGCCGCATACGTGTTCTGCCCCGTCGCACTCGGCGCGGGCAAGTCGAAATCGGTTACCGCACGGAACAATTCGTCGGGCAACTGGATCAGGATGCCCGCGCCGTCACCACTGTTCGGCTCGGCTCCGGCCGCGCCCCGGTGTTCGAGGTTCTCCAGCGCCAACAGGCCGTCGGCGACGATCGAATGGGTGCGGCGGCCGTAGATGTCGGTGACCATCGCGACACCACACGAATCGACTTCCTGAGCCGGGTCGTACAGACCCTGTTTCTCGGGGAGCGCAGAAAATAGCATCGAGACCTCCACACTCGAGCGCGTCGGCGACGCACCGTGTCGCCGACGCCGATATGTACCGGCATCCTCTGGACAACACTGTCCGGTGGAGCATGAGCACCACTCGCCAACCACAAGAGGGTATGTGAGGGCTGGTCAAATACCGTGGTCGAGTAGCGTTCTCAACTCTAACCCAATGTCGGCCGATGCGTCGGTCGCTTCGGGTGTGAACCACACGACGCCGCCCCGTCGCCGCAGGTCCGGCGGGAGAACCCCGAAACCCGCCACACCGCCATCTCACGTGGCTTCGGGACTCATCGGCCGACGCCTCGTCGCACCTCAGCCTGCGGATGGGGGCGCTTTATCCTCGGATCCGGGCTCGGTGTCGTCCGGTTCCGCATCGGGTTCCGCCGGGTCGGTGTCGTCCGGTTCCGCATCGGGTTCCGCCGGGTCGGTGTCGTCCGGTTCTTCTTCGGGGTCCGGTTCCTCTTCGGGGTCCGGTGTCGCGTCCGTGGCGGCGGCCTCCGTCTCCGGGTCGGCGTCGTCCTCGGGTGCGTCGGTGATCACCGGGGTCGCACCGGTGTTGCCGGTGTGGCGGGCGATGGCCTCGGTGAGGGCATCGTGCGGGTCGACGCCGGACTGCGACGGTTCCCGCGCGCCACCCTCGTCGTCGTCCTTACCGTGGTCTTCGCGGTCGGCCTCGTCTTCGTTGTCGTAGTACTCGAACTCGTCGACATAGCCGACGTGGCCCAGTTCCTCAAGCTCGGCCGCCTTGGCCTCGCGGTACATGCTCAGGCCCTGTTCACGCCCCTTCGGGGCGATCACGAAGTACGCGGCGGCGATCGCGAAGATAATGCAGGCGGTGAACACGTTGATGCGGATCCCGGCGATCTCGGTCGCCGGATCCGAACGCATCAGTTCCACCCCGAGCCGGCCGACGCAATACAGGGCGACGTACAGGGCGAAGAGCCTGCCGTGCCCGATGCGGGCATAGCGGTCGATGATCACCAGGATCACCACCACCAGCAGGTTCCACAGCAGTTCGTACAGGAACGTGGGATGTACGATCTTCTCGACGACGCCGGTGGACACCCCGTTCATGGCGTCGCGGTTGCCGAACTCGTCGACGCGTTCGTAGATCTTCAGGCCCCACGGCACGTCCGTTTCGCGGCCGTACAGTTCCTGGTTGAAGTAGTTGCCGAGACGGCCGATGGCCTGCGCCAGCAGGATCGGCGGGGCGATCGCGTCGCCGAAGGCAGGCAGTTTGATGCCGTACTGGCGGGCGCCGATCCAGGCACCGACCGCCCCCAGGGCCACCGCGCCCCAGATGCCGAGCCCACCCTCCCACACACGCAGGGCGTCGACGGCGCTCTTGCCGTCGCCCGGGGTGTCACCGAAGTACGTTTTCCAATCGGTGATGACGTGGTAGAGCCGACCACCGATCAGTCCGAACGGCACCGCCCAGATAGCGATGTCGAGAATGTCACCCTCACGGCCACCGCGGGCCACCCAGCGGCGGCCACCCCACCACACCGCGATCACGATGCCGAGAACGATGAACAGGGCATAGGCACGCAGCGGTACGGGGCCGAGATGCCATACGCCCTGCGCGGGGCTGGGAATGTAGGCCAGGGGTGTGACTGTCACGCCTGCCAACACTAATGGACGGCATGCCGGTGACGGCCCGGCCCCGTTCTGGACGAAGGAGCCCGCGCGAGTGACGGAGGAAGAACGGGGACCCGAGGGCCGTCAGCGGCGATGAGACACAGCGGCGATGAGACACAGCGGCGATTAGACACTGTGGTGGCCGCGTACCCCTTCGGCGAGGTCGGCGACGAGTTCACGTAGCCGGTCCTGGCCCGCGTGAGCGGCGGTCACCAGTGCCGATCCGACGATCACGCCGTCGGAGTAGGCGGCGATTTCCGCTGCCTGCTCACGGTTGCGGACACCGAGACCGACCCCGATCGGGATCTCCGAATAGTCGCGCACCCGCGCACACAGTTCGGGGGCGGCGTTGGAGACGTTGTCGCGTGCTCCGGTCACGCCCATCGTCGAGGCCGCGTACACGAAGCCTCGGGAGGCGTCGACGGTGAGCGCGATCCGTTCGGTCGTCGACGACGGCGCGACCAGGTAGATGCGGTCGAGGCCGTATTTGTCGGAGGCCTCGTGCCATGCCGCGCCTTCCTCGGGGATGAGGTTGGGCGTGATCAGACCCGCGCCGCCGGCCTCGGCGAGGTCGTGGGCGAACCGGTCCACCCCGTATTTGAGGACGGGGTTCCAGTAGCTCATGACCACGGCGGCACCACCGGCGTCGGTGATGGCCTTGACGGCGGTGAACACGTCGCGGACCCGCACGCCGTTGGTGAGGGCGAGTTCGGCGGCCTCCTGGATGGTGGGCCCGTCCATCACCGGGTCCGAGTACGGGACACCGACCTCGATGATGTCGCATCCGGCCTCGACCATTGTCCGGAACGATTCGAGGGATCCCTCAACCGTCGGGTAGCCGACGGGCAGGTATCCGATGAGGGCGCTGCGGCCCTCGGCCTTGCAGCGGGCGAACACCGACGCGAGTGTGGACGCGGGGGCCGGCGCGAAGGTGCCTGGTTCGGTGCTCATGACTGCTTTCTTGCGTTGCTGACGGCGTGTGCGTCGTTCTCCGACGGCGGCGGCTCAAACAGGTTGAACCATCGGCCCGCGGTGTCGACGTCCTTGTCGCCGCGGCCGGACAGGCTGACCACGATGATGGTGCCTTCGCCGAGTTCCTGGCCCAGTTGCAGCGCGCCGGCGACCGCGTGCGCGGATTCGATCGCCGGAATGATGCCTTCGCGGCGGGACAGCAGCGCGAGCGCGTCCATCGCCTCGGTGTCGGTGATGGGCCGGTACTCGGTGCGGCCGATGTCCTTGAGGTAGGCGTGTTCGGGGCCTACCCCGGGGTAGTCCAGGCCCGCGGAGCTGGAGTGCGATTCGATGGTCTGCCCGTCGTCGTCCTGCAGCAGGTACGAGTAGGCGCCCTGGAACGCGCCGGGTGAGCCGCCGGTGAAGGTGGCCGCGTGCCGCCCGGTCTCCACACCGTCACCGGCTGCCTCGTAGCCGACCAGGCGTACCGCGGCATCGTCGATGAACGGGTGGAAGATGCCTATCGCGTTGGATCCGCCGCCGACGCAGGCGACGACGGCGTCGGGCAGCCTGCCCGCCTGTTCGAGGATCTGCACCCGCGCTTCGAGGCCGACGATGCGCTGCAGGTCGCGCACCATTGCCGGGAACGGGTGGGGGCCGGCGGCGGTGCCGAAGCAGTAGTAGGTGTTGTGGGCGTTGGTGACCCAGTCTCGCAGCGCCTCGTTGATGGCGTCCTTGAGGGTGGCCGAGCCGTTGTCGACGGCGATCACCTCAGCGCCGAGCAGCCGCATCCGGGCCACGTTCAGGGCCTGCCGGTCGGTGTCGACGCGGCCCATGTAGATGACGCATCCGATGCCCAGCAGCGCGCAGGCGGTGGCGGTGGCGACGCCGTGCTGACCGGCGCCGGTCTCGGCGATGACCCGGGTCTTGCCCATGCGGTGCGCGAGCAGCACCTGACCCAGCACGTTGTTGATCTTGTGGGATCCGGTGTGGTTGAGGTCTTCTCGTTTGAGGAAGATCCGGGCACCGCCGGCGTGTTCGGCGAGCCGGGTCGCCTCGTACAGGGGTGAGGGCCGTCCGGTGTAGTGCCGTTGCAGCCGGTCGAGTTCGGCGAGGAAGGTGTCGTCCGAGCGCACCTTGTCGTAGGTGGCGGTGACCTCGTCGATCACGGCCATCAGCGCCTCGGGCACGTGCCGGCCGCCGTACACGCCGAAATGACCGCCGGCGTCGGGCTCGATGCTGGTTCGTGTGGTCAATCCCGTGCTGGCGGTGGGAAAATCGGCCGTCTCATCGTTACCGGTCATGACCTCGCGGACTCCTCATCGTCACACCGGCGACATCGCCCCCGGTACGACTGATCACACCCTAGAACTACCTGGGGCACAAACTAATAAAACTGGGTGGACGTGAAAACCGGTTTCAGCGAACCGGTTTGGGGCACGACGGGTGCGTTCCGGCGGTCACCAGTTCACTGACCGCGGCCCGCGGATCACCACTGGTGACCAGGCCCTCGCCGACCAGCACGGCATCGGCGCCCGCCCCGGCGTACGCCAGCAGGTCGGCGGTACCGCGCACACCCGACTCGGCGATCCGGATCACCTCGGTGGGCAGTCCCGGCGCGATCCGGCCGAAGCAGTCCCTGTCGACCTCCAGGGTCTTGAGGTTGCGTGCGTTGACGCCGACGACCGACGCCCCTGCCTGCAGAGCCCGGTCGGCCTCTTCCTCGGTGTGCACCTCCACCAGGGCGGTCATGCCGAGGCTTTCGGTGCGGTCGAGCAGCGAGGCGAGCACATTCTGCTCCAGTGCGGCCACGATCAGCAGGATCACATCGGCGCCGTGCGCGCGGGCCTCGTGGATCTGGTACGGGCCGACGATGAAGTCCTTGCGCAGGACGGGGATGGACACCGCGGCGCGGACCGCGTCCAGGTCGGCCAGCGAGCCACGGAACCGCCGCTGCTCGGTCAGGACGCTGATGATGCGGGCACCGCCGTCCTCGTAGGCCTTGGCCAGCTGAGCGGGGTCGCCGATGGAGGCCAACTCCCCCTTCGACGGTGAGGCGCGTTTGACCTCGGCGATCACCCCGATGCCGGGTAGCCGCAGCGCCGCAGCGGCGTCCTTGGGTGGTGCGGCTTTCTCCGAGGCCGCCTTGATCGCCGCGAAGTCGATCACGGCTTCGCGGGCGGCGACGTCAGCCTTGACTCCCTCGATAATCGAGTCGAGGACGGTCGGCGTGCTCACGAGTGCTCGACCCCTTTCGCCTGGTGCATGTGGGTTAAGGGTAGACGCACCGGAAATTCCGGGTGAGCGCGGGTATACGAGGTCATCTAACGGCCGCCCGAGTCCGGGCGCGGATCGCCACCGACGTCCAGCTCCGTCGGATCCAGACCGGTGTCGAGGGCGTCCCACAGCATCCGCTCGCTGGCACCGCCGGGCGTGGGTTCGGCGGGCTCCGGCCCGTCGGGGTCCCGGTCAGCGGGAGTCCGGTTCTGTGCCGCCTTACGTTCCTCGTACTGACGGAAGATCTCCCGTTCGGCGTCGTCGCGGCGGGCCGCCGGGGTCCGGTACTTCGACGCCGGCGCAACGCCGCCGCGGGCCGCTCGCAGCAGGAACACACCCGCCGCCACGCATACGGCGGCACCGACCAGCACGGTCGACACCGCCCACTCGTTGACGTCGACGAACAACACCTGATAGCGATCGGGCATGTCGGCCACGTCACCGGCATAGCCGGCGTCGGCACCGTCGGTGAGCAACGAGATCACCGGGACGGCCGCCACCACTCCGCCCGCAGCCACCAGGATCGCGATCAGCCGCAGGCCCCAGCCCCTTACCGACAGGGCCGCGGCGATCGCCGCCAGCAACACGAGGGCGAGCGGTGTCAGCCACGGACTCCACGCCGAACCCTTCACCTCGAACGCGCGCTGGTCGGTCAACCCGTCGAACGGTTCGGCCTCCACCCGGCACCAGTGCAGCTGCGCGGCGGCCCAGAACACGGCGGCGGCGACGGCGAGCAACAAGGCCGCGATCATCTTGGTCCGGCGGGTCCGGCGCTGGGCGTCGGGGGCGGGTCCGGGATCGGTCGTGCCCCCCGCCGTGGCGGGAGACGTGTCCGCAGTGGTGTCCGGGTCCGCAGTGGGGTCCGGGTCTGCAGTGGGGTCCGGGTCTGCGGTGGGGTCCGCCGCGGACGGATCGGTGTCGCCGGCACTCACGAGGGGTTTCCCACCCGGCGCATCGTGCCCGCCGCCGCGATCGCGTTCAGCACCGCCATCGCCTTGTTCTTGGCCTCGGTGTACTCGTACGCCGGGTCACTGTCGGCGACCACACCCGCACCGGCCTGCACGAACGCCCGGTCCCCCGACAGGATCGCGGTACGGATCGCGATCGCGGTATCGGCGTTGCCCGCGAAGTCGAGATAGCCGACGATGCCGCCGTAGAGGCCACGCCGGGTCAGCTCATGTTCCTCGATCAGTTCCATCGCCCGCACCTTCGGCGCACCGCTGAGAGTGCCCGCCGGGAAACACGCCGTCACCGCGTCCAGCGCGGCCCGGTCCTCGGCCAGGGTGCCCGACACCGTCGACACCAGATGCATGACGTGGCTGTATCGCTCGATGTGGCAGTAGTCGGACACCTTCACCGTCCCGGGCCTGCACACCCGGCCAATGTCGTTGCGGGCCAGATCGACGAGCATCAGATGTTCGGCGTTCTCCTTCGGGTCCTCCAGCAGACCCTTGCCCAGCAGCAGGTCCTCCTCCTCGGTGGCACCGCGCCAACGGGTACCGGCGATCGGGTGGGTGGTGACGACCCGGTCGGCAACCGTCACCAGTGCCTCGGGTGAGCTGCCGACGATGGTGAACGGCTCCTGGGCGATGCCCTGACCGGTGCCCGCCGACGCGCCCGTCCCGCCGGGCATGCGCAGCAGATACATGTACGGACTCGGATTGGAGGCGCGCAGCACCCGGTACACATCCAGCGGGTCGGCCGTCGTCTCCATCTCGAACCGCACCGACGGCACCACCTGGAACGCCTCGCCGGCCTCGATCTCACCGACCAGCGACCGGACCACCGCGCCGAACTCGTCGACATCGCGCTGGGCCACGTACTCGGGCGCCGGCCGGTCGTACTGCGCGACCGTCGACGCCAGCGGCGCGGCCAGCGCCCCGGTCATCCTGTCGAGCCGGGCGATCGCGTCGTCGTACGCCTCGTGCACCCGATCGTCGGTGCCGTCCCAGTTGACGGCGTTGGCGATGAGCGTGATGGTGCCCTCGTGGTGGTCGACGGCGGCGATGTCGGTGGCCAGCAACATCACCAGGTCGGGCAGACCCAGATCGTCGGTGGTGGTCGAGGGCAGATTCTCCAGTCGGCGCACCATGTCGTAGGCCATGAAACCGACGAACCCGCCGGTCAGCGGCGGCAAACCGGGCAACGGGTCGGTCGCCAGCAGTTCCAGGGCCGCGCCCAGCACCTGCAGCGGATCGCCGCCGGTGGGTGCGCCCTCGGGCACACTTCCCCACCAGTGCGCCTCACCGTCGGCGACGGTCAGCGCCGACGGCGCACCGGCACCGATGAACGACCACCGCGACCACGACCGGCCGTTCTCCGCGGACTCGAGCAGGAACGTGCCGGGACGGTCACCGGCCAGCTTCTGATACGCCGACAGCGGTGTCTCGGCGTCGGCGAGCACCTTGCGGACCACCGGGACCACCCGATGATCGCGGGCCAGGTCGGCGAACTCCTCGAACGTCGTCTCAGCGGGCGCGCTCATCCGAGCGGCTCGCCGCCGACGCCCCACTGGGTGCGCGGGATCTCGTTGATCGTCACCCACACCGAGTCGGGATTCTTGCCGGTGGCGCGGGCGTACGCCTCGGTCACCGCCGCGATCGTCTCACGCTTGATGCGATCGGACATGCCGGGTGTTTGGGAGATCTGGATCAAGGGCATGGGTCTGCTCCTGCGCTCTCTGGGGTGAACGTCGGTTGTGGGGCGGTGACTCCGGGAAGGAGAGAAGACGTGTCGAAACAGCTGTGGCTGCCGGTATGGCAGGCCGCGCCGTCCTGGTCGACGATCAGTAGCAGAGTGTCGCCGTCGCAGTCCACACGCACGTCGTGCACAGTCTGGAAGTGGCCGCTCGTCTCGCCCTTCACCCAGTACTGCTGACGAGACCGCGACCAGTAGGTGGCACGCCGGGTGTCGAGGGTGCGTTCGAGGGCCGTGTCATCCATCCACGCCATCATCAGTACGACGCCGGTGCCGCGTTCCTGCGCGATCGCCGCGAACAGGCCGTCGTCGTTTCGGGTGAGCCTGGTGCTCAGCTCCGGATCGAGTGCCATCGGGATTCTCCTCCTATCGGACCGTGATGCCGTCGGCGCGCATCGCGTCCTTGACCTGGCCGATGGTGAGTTCACCGAAATGGAACACCGATGCGGCGAGCACGGCATCGGCACCGGCGTGCACGGCCGGGGCGAAGTCCTCCACCTTGCCCGCACCGCCGCTGGCGATGACCGGGACGGTGACCGCCGCGCGCACCGCCCTGAGCATCCGCAGGTCGAAACCCGCCTTGGTGCCGTCGGCGTCCATCGAGTTGAGCAGGATCTCCCCCACCCCGAGGTCCTGGCCGCGCCGGGCCCATTCGACGGCGTCGATGCCGGTGCCCTTGCGGCCGCCGTGGGTGGTGACCTCCCAGCCCGACGGGGTCGGGGGCTGTCCGTCGGGCACGGTGCGCGCGTCCACCGACAGCACGATGCACTGCGACCCGAACCGCCGGCTCATCTCGTCGAGCACCTCCGGCCGGGCGATGGCGGCGGTGTTGACGCTCACCTTGTCGGCGCCGGCGCGCAGCATCGTGTCGACGTCGTCGACGGTGCGGATACCACCGCCCACGGTGAGCGGGATGAACACCTGGTCGGCGGTGCGTTTGACCACGTCCACCATGGTGGCGCGGCCCGAACTCGACGCCGTGACATCGAGGAACGTCAGTTCGTCGGCGCCTTCGCGGTCGTAGCGTTCGGCCAGTTCGACGGGGTCGCCGGCATCGCGCAGGTTCTGGAAGTTGACACCCTTGACGACACGACCGTCGTCGACGTCGAGGCAGGGAATGACCCGGACAGCTACTGGCATGTGACCACTCTTCTCATTCCGCGTCCTCGTTCCATCGGCCACCGGACGCGTCCGTGATGACCTCCATCAGTTCGGCGTGCAGGCCGGGCGCACCCACCACCAGCGACGACGAGTTCACCGTCCACGGCCGCCCGGCCAGGTCGGTGGCCACACCACCGGCGGCCCGCACCAGTGCCGCTCCGGGCGCGTTGTCCCAGGCGTGCCGACCAAAGATGACGGCGCCACCGAAGATGCCTGCGGCGGTGAACGACAGATCGACGCCGGTGCTGCCGGTCATCCGCAGGCGCGCCGCCCGCGAACTCAGGGCCCGCACCACATCCGCGCGCACGGCGCCGGCGAACCGGCCGCCGTGCGCGGCGTTGAACGGCCCGTAGGCGAGCACCGATGTCGCCAGCGCGGTGCCGGTCAGGGACGGCGCCGGCTCGCCGTCGACGAGCAACGGACCGTCCACATGTGCGGCGTAGCGGCGATCCTGCAGCGGCAGCCACGTCAACCCGAGAACCGGGTCGCCGTCGACGAGCAGCCCCAGCAGGATGCCCGTCAGCGGCACGCCGGTGGAGTAGTTGTACGTGCCGTCGACCGGGTCGAGTACCCACACCGCGCCCGTGTCGAGGTCGGGGCCGCCGAACTCCTCGCCGTGCACCGGGATCTGGGTACGCTCGGCCAGTTCTGCGGTCAGGCGGCGTTCGAGATCCAGATCGACCTGGGTGGCGAAGTCGGTGGCACTCTTGGCCACCGCGCTGGGCGCGCCCACCCCGTCGCGGAATTCCCCGACGGCACCGTCGAGGATCGATCCGGCGACGTGCAGAAGCCGCGAATAGTCCAGGTCGGCCGTCACGCCCTGGCCACCGCCCCGAGCGCCTCGGGCAGCGTGAAGCGGCCCGCGTACAGGGCCTTGCCGACGATCGCGCCTTCCACACCCTGCGGCACGAGCCCGGCGATCGCCACCAGATCCTCCACAGCCGATACACCTCCGGAGGCGACGATCGGCGCGGACGTCTTGGCCGCGACCTCGGCGAGCAGTGCCAGGTTGGGGCCTTTGAGGGTGCCGTCCTTGGACACGTCGGTGACCACGTAGCGGGCGCAGCCGTCGGCGTTGAGACGGTCCAGGACCTCCCACAGGTCGCCGCCGTCGGTGACCCAGCCACGCCCGCGCAGCCGCCACGAGTCGCCCTCGGCGACCACGTCGAGGCCCACCGCGATCCGGTCGCCGTATTCGGCGATCGCCGTGCGACACCAGTCCGGATTCTCCAGCGCGGCGGTGCCCAGGTTGACGCGGGTGCAGCCGGTGGCCATCGCCGCGGCCAGCGAATCGTCGTCACGGATACCGCCGGACAGCTCCACCTTGACGTCGAGTTCGGCGACCACACCGGCGAGCAGTTCACGGTTGTTGCCCTTGCCGAATGCGGCATCGAGATCAACCAGATGAATCCACTCGGCTCCGTCGCGCTGCCACGCCAGCGCCGCCTCGCGGGGCGATCCGTACGACGTTTCGGTGCCTGCCGCACCCTGCACCAACCGGACGGCCTGCCCGTCGGCGACGTCGACTGCGGGGAGGAGTTCGAGGGTTGTGCCCATCGGTTGTGGTGTTCCTGTTCTGTGAGGGGTGAGAGCGGAAAGACAATCTGCCCGGGAGGGCCGGGCACCGACGATTAGGGCGTGTCTCCCAAGCCGTCGGCGCCGGATTCGCCGCGGACCTGACGTTCGACGGCCGAGATCATCCGGTGCGACACCAGGCCGATCACGGCCACCATCAGGACCAGCGCGAGCAGGCCGACAACGAGCGCCGCGACCGACGACACCCGGGTCAGCACCATGATGATCGGGATGGACACCAGCAGGACCAGCACCCCCGAGCCCAGGGAGTAGAGGGCGAGTTTGGCGAAGGAGAACCCGGGCGCGTCGGTCGTCTCCCGTCGCTGCGCTCGCCCCGTCGTACCCGATCCCCGCGATCTGCCCTGCGTGTTCATCGCAGGCTCCGCACCCAGTTGAGCAGCAGTTGCGCGCCCGCGTCGCCGGACTTCTCCGGGTGGAACTGGGTTGCCGACAGCGGACCGTTCTCCACGGCCGCCAGAAACGGTCCGCCGTGTTCGGCCCAGGTCAGTGCGGGCGCGGCCAGCGCGGTGCCATCGTTGTCCATTTCCCAGGTCTGCGCGGCATAGGAGTGTACGAAGTAGAAGCGGGTGTCGGCGTCGACTCCGTCGAACAGGACCGAATCCTGCGGGGCGCGCACCGTGTTCCAGCCCATATGCGGCAGCACCGCGGCCGGAAGCCGGGTGACCGCACCGGGCCATTCGGCGCAGCCCTTCGTCTCCACCCCGAACTCGACGCCGCGCTCGAACAGGATCTGCATGCCGACACAGATTCCCAGGACCGGCCGGCCACCGGCCAGTCGGCGGCCGATGATCCGCTCCCCGCGCACCTCATGCAGGCCCTTCATGCACGCCTCGTAGGCGCCCACGCCGGGCACCACCAGACCGTCGCAGTCGAGCGCCTCCCGCATGTCCGAGGTGACGGTGACGTCGGCACCGGTACGTTCGAGCGCACGCTGCGCCGAACGCAGATTGCCCGAACCGTAGTCGAGGATCGCGACAGCGGCTGTCACAGAGCTCCCTTCGTCGACGGGATGCCCGTCACTCGTGCGTCGTATTCGGTGGCCGCCCGCAGTGCGCGCGCCACCGCCTTGAACTCGGCCTCGGTGATGTGATGCTGGTCACGGCCGTACAACACCCGCACGTGCAGCGCGATCCGCGCGTTCATGGCGAGCGCCTCGAAGACGTGCCGGTTGATGACCGTCGAATATGGGACGCCCGGGTAGCCACCGATGACGGCGCCGAGCATGTGGTCGGGTTCGCCGGTGTGCACGCAGTACGGACGGCCGGAGACGTCGACCGCGGCGTGGGCCAG
Organism: Gordonia pseudamarae; assembly: GCF_025273675.1. Lineage (NCBI taxonomy): Bacteria > Bacillati > Actinomycetota > Actinomycetes > Mycobacteriales > Gordoniaceae > Gordonia > Gordonia pseudamarae. The sequence goes on from NZ_CP045809.1 coordinate 2,971,915, forward strand.
GCTCTCGTCCATCGGGATCCAGCAGTCACCGAACCGCCGGATTCCCTTCTTGTCGCCGAGCGCCTGCCCGAGTGCCTGCCCGAGCACGATCGAGGTGTCCTCGATGGTGTGGTGGCCCTCGACCTCGATATCGCCCTCGGCCTTGACCGTGAGGTCGAAGCTGCCGTGCTGGCCGAACGCGGTGAGCATGTGGTCGAAGAAGGCGATCCCGGTGGAGATGTCGGTGACACCGGTGCCGTCGAGGTTCAGTTCGACGGTGATCGACGACTCGCGTGTGGTGCGCTCGACCCGTGCGATGCGCGGCTCACGCGCCTGGGTGGTGGATGCGGGCTGTGGGCCGGGCGTGGGCTGTGTCGCGGACACCTAAACATTCTCCAGATCTGTTGCCGCCAGCTCCCGACTCACGTCGAGGAAGGCGTCGTTCTCCTCGGCCAACCCGATCGTCGCACGCAGCCGGCCGGGGATGCCGACGTCGCGGATCAGGACGCCACGATCGAGGTAACGCTGCCAGCTTGCCGGTGCGTCCGCAAACCGCCCGAACAGGACGAAGTTGGCGTCGGAGTCGACGACGTCGTAGCCGAGACCGGTCAGTGCCGCCGCGACACGTGTGCGTTCGGCGATGATCGCGGCCACCCCGGCCAGGGTGTCGTCGGCGTGGCGCAGCGCCGCGCGGGCGGCGGCCTGGGTGACCACCGACAGGTGGTACGGCAGCCGCACCAGCAGAATCGCCTCGATGATCGCCGGCGATGCGGCGAGGTAGCCGAGCCGACCACCGGCGAAGGCGAACGCCTTGCTCATGGTGCGGCTCACCACCACCTTGGCCGGAAACTCGTCGATGAGCGTGACCGCGCTGGACTGCCCGGAGAACTCGGCGTACGCCTCGTCGACGATCACGATGCCGGGGGCGGCCTCGATGATGCGGCGCAGGTCGTCGATGCCCGTCGACCCGCCCGTCGGGTTGTTCGGTGAGGTGACGAACACGACGTCGGGCTTGTGCGTCTCGATCTCGGCGAGCGCGTCCTCGATGTCGAGGCCGAAGTCGTCGGCGCGTGTGGCCGGCACCCAGGTGGTGTCGGTGCCGGCGGAGATGATCGGGTGCATCGAGTACGACGGCACGAATCCCATCGCGGTGCGGCCCGGCCCGGCGAACGCCTGCAGCAGTTGCTGCAGGATCTCGTTGGAGCCGTTGGCCGCCCACAGGTTGTCGGTGCCGAGCGCGGTGCCGGTGGCCTTCGACAGGTAGTCGGCGAGATCGGTGCGCAGGGCGACCGCGTCGCGGTCCGGGTAGCGGTGCAGTTCGGCGGCGGCCGCGCGCACCGATTCGGCGACGTCGTCGATCAGTGCGCGCGAGGGCGGGTGCGGATTCTCGTTGGTGTTGAGCACCACCGGAACCTTCAGCTGCGGGGCGCCGTAGGCGCTCTTGCCGCGCAGATTGTCGCGGATCGGCAGATCCTCGACAGTGATCCGCGATCCCGGGATCGTCGGTGTGCTCACGCGCGCACCTCTGTTATGACACCCGTCGGGGCGAAGCGTTGCTTGACGGCATCGCCGTGGCCGGGCAAATCCTCGGCATCGGCGAGGGTGACGACCTTGGCGGCCACCTCACGCAGCGCGGCCTCGTCGTAGTCGATGACGTGCACACCCTTGAGGAAGGTCTGCACCGACAGGCCCGAGGCGAACCGCGCCGAGCCGGACGTCGGGAGCACGTGGTTGGAGCCGGCGCAGTAGTCGCCGAGGCTGACCGGCGCGTACGGGCCGACGAAGATGGCGCCCGCGTTGGTGATGCGATCGGCGACGGCCGCGGCGTCGCGGGTCTGGATCTCCAGGTGTTCGGCGGCGTACGCGTCGACGACGGCGATCCCGGCGTCGAGGTCGTCGACCAGGACGATGCCGGACTGCTTGCCGCTCAGCGCCGTGGTGACCCGTTCACGGTGTTTGGTGGCCGCGACCTGGACCTCCAGTGCGGCATCGACGGCGTCGGCCAGTTCGACGCTGTCGGTGACCAGCACCGATGCGGCGAGGACGTCGTGTTCGGCCTGCGAGATCATGTCGGAGGCGACGATCCCGGCGTCGGCGGAGCTGTCGGCCAGGATCGCGATCTCGGTGGGTCCGGCCTCCGAATCGATGCCGACCACACCCCGGCACAGGCGTTTGGCAGCGGTGACGTAGATGTTGCCGGGACCGGTGATGAGGTCGACCGGGTCGAGCACCTCACCGGTGGTGTCGACACCGCCGTAGGTGAGCAGCGCCACGCCCTGTGCGCCGCCGACCGCCCACACCTCGTCGACGCCCAGCAGCGCACACGCGGCGAGGATGGTGGGGTGCGGCCAGCCGCCGAAGTCCTTCTGCGGCGGCGAGGCCACCACGAGCGACCCGACACCGGCCTCCTGGGCGGGGACGACGTTCATGATGACGCTCGACGGGTAGACGGCGTTACCGCCGGGCACGTACAGCCCGACCCGGCGCACCGGAATCCACTTCTCGCTGACGGTGCCGCCGTCGACGACGTCGGTGCGGGTGGTGGCCCGGCGCTGGTCGGCGTGCACCTTGCGGGCGCGCAGGATCGATTCGCGCAGCGCCTCGCCCACCGAGTCGTCGAGGTCGGCGGCGGCCTTCGCGATGACATCGGCCGGCACCCGCACCGAGCCCGGCGCGATGCCGTCGAACCTGGCCCCGTAGTCGAGCGCTGCTCGCGCGCCGCGTTCGGCGACCTGATGGACCACCGGCGTCACCACGTCGAGGACGGCGTTGACATCGGTGCCACCGCGCGGCAGGGCGCGACGCAATTCGGCGAGCGTCGGGGTGCTACCGCGCAGGTCGGTTCGGGCGAGCATGGGATCTCCTGGCTGGACGGGGTTGACTTTCCCAGGATATGTGGTGCGGCTACCCGTTTTCGAATGCGCCCACCCCGGTGCCCCCGCGGACACCGTCACCGACCCCGCCGATCGTCGTCGGCATCGTCTGAACGTCGATGCCGACGACTCCCGGCCGTCCTACTGCGACACTCGCTTACGCCCCCAGATCAGATAGACGGCGGGCAGGATTCCGACGGAATTCACCATCGCCAGCCCAAGCCCCCACGCCCACTTCGGGCCGTTGACCTCCTCCTGTGTGCGGCTCGCGAGGTCACGCCCGGCCCAGGTGCGCAACCCGGTGTCGATCGTCGTGGTCGCCACGACCACCCCCTTCTGCCGACTGGTCAGGTCCTTCCACTTCTTCTTCGCCATACTCGCACCGTAGTCCGACCATGACCGCCGTCACAGAGGGGGATGTCCGCGTTGGCTACGGTTGCGGTACCGCGATCGCGGCGCGGGAGCCGTCGGGGCGCCACACAGCGCACCGCCGGGCAGGCACCGACGATCAGCACCCACGAGGAGGACACATGCTGTACCGGGACGCACCGACCGTCGAGGTATCCACACTCATCGAAGGCGCCACCGCCGACCAGGTGTGGGAATTGGTGACCGACATCGGCCTGCCCACCCGCGCCGCCGGCGAACTGGCGTCCGCGGAATGGATCGGCGATCCCGGAGTGGCGGTGGGTGCCAGGTTCCGCGGCACCAACACCACCGACGGTCTGGGCACCTGGATCGGCGAATGCGAGATCGTCGAGGTCGACCCCGGCCGGCGCTGGGCGTGGGTGGTGGGCCCCGCCGGTGGCGGCAGGCCGTGGGCGACATGGGCATTCGAGGTCGAGCCGTCGGGCAAGGGCACGATTATCCGCCAATGGGCCCGCCTGGGCCCCGGCCCGTCCCGCCTGTCGGAGTTTATCGCGGCCGCCCCGGCCAAGGAGTCCCGCATCATCGCCAACCGCATGGCCACGTGGCGCGAGGGCATGCGGGCCAACCTCGACCTGATCCGCACCACCCTGACCTGAGCGACGTTGAGCGTCGGCACACGATCTGCGTGCGTCCGCACGCATACGGGCGATGACGGGGCGTTCCCGCGCAACGATGCGGTTGAGCGGGAACGTTGGTCCTACCGCGTTCCGAACGGGTTGCGGACTTCGACACCGGCGATCGACTGACCGCTGTTGAGGTCTTCGCTCCAGAGAACCCGGCAGCCCATCTGGCTCGCGCTTCGGATCACCATCGCGTCCCAGAACGAGATCCGCGTGGAGTCGGCGATCTCGGCCGCAGCGATGACATCGTGGGCCAGCGGCGAATGCACCGGCCAACGGGTCAGCGCCCGCAGAGTCTCCTGCGCGTCGGCAGCACTCAGCGGGACCTCGACCTTGCGTGTGACGTTGACATAGAACTCCTGCAAGACCTGGACACTGAGCACGCCTGCACGTGCACGACCCAACTCCGCAATCAGAGCCGACGCCACACCGTGCCGTCGATCGCCACCCTGATCGTAGGCGTAGAGCAGAACATTCGTGTCGACGAACTCGTGGGTCATCGCCTGTGCAACTCGTCACGCGTCCAGGTGATATCCCCGACCTTCATGGCCGTCCCACCGGACATGCGCTCGATTTCCTTCTCCCACATGGAGTCATAGTCATCGACGCCACCGGCCATGTGTTCGACCAACTCGGCAACTAATGCCGACACCGACGTATCACGCTCCGCCGCGAGCACCTTCGCCTTGCGCACCAGCTCCTCGGGCAGTGAGAGCGTGATATTCCGATTAGCCATGTGAATCAGCGTAGCACTGGATCACAGCCTTTGGCTGTGTCGAACAGTCAGGTGCGGCGCTCAACACCCCCACGGGAACAGTCGTCGTTGTTGTTTGCCGCTTCGGGCCTGACGAGAAGGTTGGTGTCGACCGCAATCACGACGGCAGCCCGTAGGACAAGAGGCGACCCGATCACTGATCAAGCACATAGCTGGCGGTCGGTACTGCGCCGCGTCCGGCATGATCGGCCGAGCATTGACCGATCAGGGTTAGAAGGGCGTCACCAGGTGTTCGACGGCGGGCTGTGCGGTACCGAGGCGGCGACTGTCGTCGACAATCTGGGTGCTCGCGGTGCTCAACCTGATCGTCAACGAGTGCTATCTCGTAACCGACCCGGACACCGATCCGATCCGGCACCATAGCGGCACTCCAGATAATCGGGTGCACTTCTCCCGTCACCCGGAAAGAACTTGCGGCAACAGCGGTTCTGGCGGTGCCGCTGATAGAGGCGTCGATGAAGCAGCGGGCCGGGGGGCCCGTCGACGATCCGGCCGATATCGAAGCCGGGATCTGGGATGGGCACATTCCCGGGTCCCGACACCGGTCAGGCGGCGTGGGCGAGAATCCAGTCGACCAGCGGCCGAGTCTGACGCCAATCCTTGCGGACCCGATCGATGAGACCGGCCGTGTGGATGACCGGATCAAAACCGTAATCCTTTGCCACGGTGATGGATTTGTGCCGGAGCAGGCCGATGCGGGGGTGATCCTTCGGCCAGCCGCGCGGTGCGGTTTTCAGTTGGTCGCCGCCGACCTCCCAGCCTGCTTTCGTCAGTGTCGCCAGAATCGTCTCCAATTCGGGGCCGAACAGGTCGCTGTCGATGGCCTGCCGGACGGCGGCCAGGACCTCGGCCTCGGCGTGGTAGAAGCCTGCGGCGACCCGGACACCCGGTGCCGAGATCTCCACGTAGTAGCCGGTGGCCGGGGCCACCGCCACGAACGCCCCCTGGTGGGTCTTGTAGGGCGTCTTGTCCGTGGAGAAGCGGACGTCCCGGTACGGGCGGAACACCTTGACCTCACCGAACTCGGCGGCCAGTGCACCGGTCAGTTCGGTCATCGGCGCGGCGACCGCGTCGCGGTAGGTGTCCTTGTGCGCGTCCCAGAAGACCTTCGAGTTGTCGATCTCCAGATCGTCGTAGAAGTCGAGTGCGGCTTCCGGAAAACCCTCGAAGGTCATGTGTGCGAGCGTACCGGTGCGCGGACAGTCGCCTCGCCACCCGTCCGGTGTGCGCGGATCAGATCCGGCGCACCTTCCAGATCCGGTCGACGCCGCGGTTCTGCGCATATCCACCGTCGAGGACGGCGCTGGACTTGTCGATCACCAGGAAGGTGTTCGGCTTCCACGCGAGGAGCTGGTTCGGCAGCAGACCGGTGGTGATCAGCCGGGTCACGCCGTAGGTCTTCTGGTCGATGACCGAGATGTATCCGGCGAAGTAGTTGGCGGCGTACAGTGTGCCGCCGCTGACCACCATCGAATTGGTGCCGGTGCCGGTGAGCACGTCACGCAGGTGCCGGCCGGTGCGCAGGTCGTAGACCTGGACCAGGCCGAGATACAGATGGTTGACGTAGACGCGGTGGCGGCGGGTGTCGAGCGCGACGCTGCCATGCCCCTCGGGGCCGGGCTGCCTGGTGTTCCAGTTGATCTTGCTCACGACCTTGCCGCCGGGTCGGGTGATCCGGAACTGGGTGAGGCTCGAATAGTAGGAGGTGACCGTGACCGTGGCCCCGGTTGCCGAGTCGTCGCTGATCTCGAGCCCGGCACCCATCTCATCCTGCTTGGCGTCGCCGCGCGGCATGACCGCCTGACCCAGATACTCGAAGGTCTTCAGGTCATAGAACTTGAGGCCGCCGGGATTGTTCTGCGACACGATCGCGACGCCGAGATGTTCGGCGAACACGACCCCGTGGGCGTGGGGCACGCCGGTGATGTTTTTGAGTCGCTGGCCGCTGGTCTTGTCCCACACGTTGACCTCGCCGACCGCCGCGGCGGTGGTCCACACCGTGTTGCCGGTTTTCGGGACACCGATCTCGTACTGTGCGGCGATCGTGCCGTGTGCTGTGTTCTTGGCCTTCTGGGTGATCTGGATGCGCCGTTCGAGTCGCATCGTGGCGGGGTCGACTTCGAGGATCGCCGATTCGGAGGCGCCGTCCATCGGCGAGACGTTCGTCAGCCACAGATGCCCGGTCTCCTGGTCGAAGGCACCGCGATAGTTGCCCTTGCCGATATTGTAGCCGGTGATGCGATATCCGGGCTGCTGGGGCACCGTCGGGGCCGGAAGCGATTCCCAGTAGCGCGCCGCGGCATCGCGCTGCGGAGCCGCGTCGGCGTCCGGGGCCACCAGAAGTCCCCCGGCGACCGTCGCCGCGACCGCGACCGGCACCACGACCCGTCGACCAAGACGCTTGAACATTCTCGCCACCCCCGCACTCGTCCGAATGATTAGGCAACCCTAACCTACGGCTGTGCCACATACCAATAGCGGTTCACGCCGGCACACCGCGCCGCACGCGGGTCAGACAGGGATGTCCAGGCCCAGATCGAGCACGGTGACCGAATGGGTCAGGCCACCCACGGCGATGTAGTCGACACCGGTACGGGCGTAGTCACGTGCGACGTCGAGGGTGAGGCCGCCCGAGCTCTCCAGTTTTGTCTCCGGCGAGCGGGTGTCACGACGCTGCACCGCCATCTGGGTGGCCCACGGCTCGAAGTTGTCCAGCAGGACCAGCTGCGGCGTCAGCTCCAGCACCTCGTCGAGTTGCGCCAGCGAGTCGACCTCCACCTCGACCGGGATGTCGGGTGCGGCGGCGCGGACCGCGTTCAGCGCGGCGGTGACCGAACCGGCCGCGGCGACGTGGTTGTCCTTGATCAGGGCCGCATCGCCGAGTCCGAGCCGGTGGTTGACGCCGCCACCGGCGCGCACCGCGTACTTCTGCAGAGAGCGCAACCCCGGCAACGTCTTTCGGGAATCACGCACCTGGGCCGCGGTGCCGTCGAGCTCGTCCACCCAGTGCGCCGTGGTGGTCGCGATCCCGGACAGATGGCAGATCAGGTTGAGTGCGGTCCGTTCGGCGGTGAGCAGCGCCCGGGTGGGCGCGTGCACGGCGAGTGCCACGTCGCCGCGCCCCACGCGCGTACCGTCGGCTACCTGCGCGGTCACCGTGTACTCGCCCACCCCGATCACCTCGTCGAATACCGCGAGGACCACCGGCACACCGGCGATTACACCGTCGCCGCGGCTGACGACTGCGGCGTCGGTCACGGCGTCGGCCGCGACCGTGGCCATCGAGGTGACGTCGGGCCCGTATCGCAGGTCCTCGTCGAGGGCCGTACGGATCAGCGCGCGCACCTCGTCGGTGACCGGGTCTCCGAGCTCGGCCGCCGCCACCTGGCCGATGAAGGCACCGGCCACCGTCACTCCCCGGATCCCGGGTTGCCGATGGCGATCATCCGCTCGACGCTCTGCCGTGCCTTGGCGGCGACGTCGTCGGGCACGAACACCTCGTCCTTGCCCTCGCGCAGCGCCCGCAGCAACGCGGCCGGGGTGATCATCTTCATGTAGGGGCATGCGGCGCGGCCGTTGACCGGCTGGAAATCGATGCCGGGGGCGGCCTTGCGCAGCTGGTGCAGCATGCCGATCTCGGTGGCCACCAGAACCTGCTTGGCGTTGGTCTCACGGGCGGCGTCGATCATGCCGCCGGTGGAGAGGATCTTGACCTTCTCCGCGGGCACGAAGCCCTCCCCCGCCAGGTACAGAGCCGATGTGGCGCAACCGCATTCGGGGTGGATGAACAGGTCCGCGTCGGGGTGACTCTCGGCCTGTTCGGTCAGTTCGTCACCGTTGATGCCGGCGTGGACGTGGCATTCACCGGCCCAGATGTGGATGTTGTCGCGGCCGGTCTTGCGCTTGACGTGCGCGCCGAGGAACTGGTCCGGCAGGAACAGCACGTCCTTGTCGGGGTCGATCGAGGCGACGACCTCGACGGCATTGGACGACGTGCAGCAGATGTCGGTGAGCCCCTTGACCGCCGCGGTGGTGTTGACATACGACACGACGACGGCGTCGGGGAACTCGGCCTTCCATTCGCGCAGTTCGTCGGCGGTGATGGAGTCGGCGAGCGAGCAGCCGGCGCGCGCGTCGGGGATCAGCACCCGCTTGTCTGGGCTGAGGATCTTGGCGGTCTCGGCCATGAAGTGCACGCCGCAGAACACGATCTCGTCGGAGTCGACCTCGGCGGCGATCCGCGACAGCGCCAGCGAGTCGCCCACGTGATCGGCGACGTCCTGGATCTCGGGCAGTTCGTAGTTGTGGGCGAGCAGTGTGGCGTTGCGGGCGCGGGCGAGCCTGCGTACCTCTTCGGCCCATTCGGCGGTGGGCTCGACGCCGGTGTAGCCGCCGGGTCCGTCCACCCATTCGGCATCGATCAATCCGATTCCGGGCGTTGTCGCCGGGCGGTCGCTGGTGATGCTCATCGTCACTCCTCACGAGCAAGGGCTGTTGTGCGGGCCGGCCCTTCGTTCGACCGTCCTGGCCGTATGGCCGCCGACCCGGTGTTCGGCTCATCGGTGTCGAATCGCCGAGGGTTTTCGACTCATGGTCGAAAACTCTGCTCATCGTAACACCGCTCACAGACAGACCATTCCCGGCAGGTAGCACATCCGGAATACCGGGATAACGGATCACTAACAAATCGATAGCTTCGCTAACTTCTGCCACGTGCGTAACGACACTGGTGAGTATGGAACCGCCCACTCCTGCCCCACCCGCACCACGGCACCGCGGTGAACCGCCCACCGGTCCGGGAAACACCGGCGACCGGACGCCCGGCAGTCGGCGCAGGCCCCGGCCGGGGTATCCCGTCACCCGTCCTCTCACGCTGGTCATCGCGCTGCTGGTGGCCGCCACGGGACTGGTCGCGACCCCCGGCGACGCGAACGCCGCGCGGCTGATGTCGCTGACCGAGCACACCCCGCGCGAGTCGATGCTCGCGGTGTACTCGCCGTCGATGGGAAAGGTGATCCACAACCGGGTCCTGCATATGCCCGGCACACCGAGCGCCCCGACGTTCTACATGCTGCCCGGACTCGGCGGCGCCGAGGACGGCATCTCCTGGTACGACAACACCGACATCCCGGGATTCTTCGCCCACAAACGGGTCAACGTGGTGATGCCGATCGGCGGGCGCGGCAGCCTGTTCACCGACTGGGACCACGACGACCCCGTTCTGGGCCGCAACAAGTGGCAGACATACCTGACCCGCGAACTCCCGCCGATCGTCGACGGCGCACTGCGCACCACACGCGTCAACGCCATCAGCGGGGTGTCCATGTCGGGCGGCCCGGCCCTCGACCTGGCCATCCAGGCACCGCACCTGTATCGGGCGGTCGCCTCCTACAGCGGCTGCCCCGGCACCACCGGGCCACTCGGCGGTGCGGCCGTGGTGGCGATGGTGACCCGCCAGGGCGGCAACATCGGCAACATGTGGGGGCCTCCCGGCCCGCGGTGGGCGGCACACGATCCGACCCGCAACGCCGCCGCGCTGCGGGGCAAGACGATCTTCCTCTCGGCAGCGTCAGGAGTTCCCGGCCGGATCGACGGCAGGGTCGGCGACCGGCTCGCGGGCCTGGCCGGCGGCGGCATCATCGAGGCGGTGACCCGCCGGTGCACCGCCGACATGTCGGCGCGCCTGACCGGACTCGGGATCGCGCACACGTTCTCGGCGCGGGCCCAGGGCTCGCATTCATGGGGTCTGTTCGCCGCCGACATGCGGTTGTCGTGGCCGCGGATCGCGCGCGCCATCGGCGCGTGACCACGTGCGACCCGACCCGCCGGCACGTCGCCGCGAATCGGGCATCGCACCTTAGAATCGACGCCATGCCGCATGAGCCCGCCCATCCGCCGGCCGGCGATCGGCCGGCGCCGCAGGCCCCCGACCGTCAGCCGTTGCGCGTGGAGGTGCTCAGCGCGGTGTTCCAGGTGCGCACGATCGGCGACGACGGCACACCCCGACTGTGCGTGCTGCTGCACGATGTCAACGGCGCCCGCGACAACGACAACGGCGGATCCCGCGCCACCGGCGCGCCGGGCGGCCCGTGGGCGCTCCCCGGCGGCGACGTCGGGCCGGAGGAAACCCTCGCCCAGAGCGCCAGACGTCATCTGGCCGATGATCTCGATGTCGCGGGACTGGCCCACCTCGAACAGTTGTCGGTGTTCTCGGCGCCGCACCGGATCCCGGATACCCGGACCATCGCCTCAACCTATCTGGGCCTGCTGCCCAGCGACGCCGAGACCACATTGCCCGACGGCGCGGTATGGGCACAGGTGGACACCCCCGACCGGGCGGCCTCGGCACTGATCTACGACCACGGCGAGATCATCGATGCCGCCCGCCACCGGCTCGCCGCGAAACTCTCCTACACCAACATCGCCTTCGCCCTCGCGCCGGAGCGGTTCGCGATGTCGGAGCTGTCTGAAATATACTGTGCGGCAATGGGTTACATGGTCGACACGACGAATCTGCTGCGGGTACTGTCCCGGCGGGCGGTCGTGGTGGCCACCGGCACCGTCGGCAAGACCGGCCGCAGCGGGGGCCGACCGCCCGCGCTGTATCGGTTCGCCGATTCCGAACTGAGGGTCACCGACGAGTTCGCGGCGCTGCGACCGCCGATGTGACCGGACGGTGCGTCCCCGGGGGACACACAGACCAGGGACGTGCACACCCGGCCCGACAACCGGGATCAGGATGCCGGGGTGAGGTCCCCGGCCTCCACCGGCAGATCGCCGACCCCCAGATCCGGGTCGGCACTGGACAGGGCGAACACGAGATACAGCAGTGTCGCGGTGAACGGCGCGCAGATCAGCAGCACCCACGGAGACGGGATGAGAGTCCACCAGTGTTCGGCGAACAGCTCGGCGCCGAACTCGTAGGTGGCCCCGACCGGCAACGTCTTCGGGTCGTCGAATCGCCATGCCGTCAGCCGATCACCGACCACGGCGGCGATCACCGACCCGGCGACCGTGGCCACACCGAGCGCCAGATATCCGACCGGACCGCGCCAGGGCCGCGCGGCCAGCCAGGCGATCACTGCGGCCACCAGCCCGAACACGAACAGCAGCACCGCCAGCCACGCCATCGACTCGTATTCGGCGGAGTCGCCGCCGCCGATGATCTCCGCGTACTGCGCCGAGAGCACCCGGCCGGTGACGGTCGGGGTGATCATCGCCCATACCGCACCAACGGCCGCCCCCAGCAACGCGATCGCACACATCACCGCGACCAGCGCCGATCGCGGAGGCCGGTGAACACCCGACCGGGCCGCGATTCCCACCACGGTCGGCGCACCGGTCATCGGTGATACATTTCCGTCGAATCGACGTCGCCGTGCCGGGAACACCGCGCCGACCACCCGTCCGGACGCACCTGCACCACCATCCGGCGACCGCACTGACCACAGAAGCGCGGGGGTTCGAGCCCGAGCCGCGCGGCGGGCGGGATCGCATCGGGTGACTGCAACTCCAGCTCGATGCCGGTGAAGACGCCGAACCTGCACGGCTCGGCGAGCGGACCCGGGATGTGGTGCTCCGGGGTGGTGACGCCGGCGGCGGACGACCCAGGTGGGACCGTGCGCCTGCGGCGTGGCGTGTCGACCATGTCCGCCACTCTAGTGCCGCCCGCCGGAGCCGCTCCCCCGCCGGCGGCCACACCCACCGGATCGACCGCCATCAGAGGGTGTCGTTCAGCGTCTTGATCGGCATCGACAGATCGACGAGCAGATCCAGATCGTCCTCGGCGGGACGGCCGAGCGTGGTCAGGTAGTTGCCGACGATGACGGCGTTGATGCCGCCGAGGATGCCCTGCTTGGCGCCGAGGTCACCGAGGGTGATCTCGCGCCCGCCGGCGAACCGCAGGATGGTGCGCGGCAGCGCGAGACGGAACGCGGCCACGGCCTTGAGCGCCTCGGATGCGGGCAACACATCCAGATCGCCGAACGGGGTACCCGGGCGCGGGTTGAGGAAGTTCAGCGGCACCTCGTCGGGTTCGAGCTGGGCGAGCTGGGTGGCGAACTCGGCACGCTGCTCGATGCTTTCCCCCATACCGAGGATGCCGCCGCAACACACCTCCATACCGGCCTCGCGCACCATCCGCAGCGTGTCCCAGCGCTCCTCGTAGGTGTGGGTCGTGACGACCTTGGTGAAGTGCGACTTGGCGGTCTCCAGATTGTGGTTGTAGCGGTGCACACCCATCGCGGCCAGCTGGTCGACCTGCTCCTGGGTGAGCATGCCCAGGCTGCACGCGATCTGGATGTCGACCTCGTTGCGGATGGCCTCGATACCTGCGGCCACCTGGCTGAGCAGGCGCTTGTCGGGACCGCGAACCGCGGCCACGATGCAGAACTCGGTCGCCCCGGTCTTGGCGGTCTGCTTGGCGGCCTCCACCAGCGACGGGATGTCGATCCAGGCGGTGCGCACCGGCGACTCGAACAGACCCGACTGCGAACAGAAGTGGCAGTCCTCGGGGCAGCCACCGGTCTTGAGCGAGATGATGCCCTCGACCTCGACCTCGGGACCACACCACTGCATGCGCACGTCGTGGGCGAGCTGCAGCAGTTCGGTGAGCCGCTCGTCGGGCAGGCGCAGCACCTGCAGTACCTGGTCGTAGTCGAGCGCTTCGCCGCGTTCGAGCACCTGCTCGCGGGCTACGTCGAGAATGTCGCGAGTCGCGATGTCGTCGCTGATGTCGCCGGGGCGGACGGGTGCCTGGGTCACGAAAGAACTCCTGTCATGGGGTGGTCTGTTGATGTGGGGAAAGCTGTGTGCCGGTCGAGCCAGCGGGGATCGAACCAGGTGGGTGCGGCGTGCCGGAAGTCTGCGGGGTTCAGCGCGCCGGCACCGCCGGGGATGACCGCGATCACCGGCACACCGGTGAGCCGGGGCAGGTCGTCACGGTTGCAGATCATGGCCAGGTCGGGTTCGGCCGACCACGAACCGATGATGAGTCCGGCGACGGTGAGTCCGCAGGCGCGGATCGCGCTGACGGTCAGTTCGGCGTGATTGAGCGCGCCGAGACCCGGATGGACCACCACGATCACCTCGGCGTCGACTGCGCCGGCGACATCGAGCAGCGTCAGGTTCTCGGCGAGCCGCACCAGGATCCCGCCCGCGCCTTCGACGAGGGTCAGGTCGTGCGCGGCGGACAGCCCGAAGACGGTACGGATGATCGTGGGCAGGTCCACCGGTTCTGCTCCGGCACGCCGCGCCGCGGTCTCGGGCGCGAGCGGCTCCGGGTAGCGGGCGCATTCAGCCGTCGCCACCGGCCCCGCAAGGTGGTCGATCACGGCGAGGTCGCCCGGTTCGCCGGGCCGCATCCCGGTCTGGACCGGTTTGCAGACCGCTACCGAACCATCCGCGAAGGCCGCTGCCAGTGCCGCGGTCGCAATGGTCTTGCCGACGTCGGTGGAGGTTCCGGTGACGGCCAGGATCCGCCCGCTCACCGAACCGTCGCCCCTACCTCGCGCAACGCCTCCAGGACCACGTCACCGACGTGGTCGAGGGTGGCGTCGTCCAGGTCGGCCCGGACGGTCAGCCGCAACCGGGAGGTGCCCGGCTCGACCGACGGCGGACGGAAGCAGCCCACGAGCACACCGCGTTCCCGGCAGGCCAGCGCGGCGGCGACCGCCTTGTGCGGATCGCCGACGATCAGCGAGATCACCGCCGCCGACGGGGTGGGCGCGCCACACCGTTCGGCGAGCCGGACCGCGTTGGCACGCAACCGTTGCGGATAGTCGGGCCGGGCCCGCAGCAGACGCAGCGCGGCCAGTGCCGCTCCGGCGGCGGCCGGGTTGAGGCCGGTGTCGAAGATGAAGGTGCGGGCCGTGTCGATGAGATGCCCACGCAGCACGGCGCTGCCGGCGACGAGGCCACCCTGCGCACCGAACGATTTGGACAACACCCCGGTGACGACGAGGTCGGGCGCACCGGCCACGCCGGATTCGGCGACCAGACCCGACCCGCCGGGACCCCGGACACCGAGCGCGTGCGCCTCATCGACGAGCAGCGCGGCGCCGTGATCGCGGGCGGCGGCGTACAGTTCACGGATCGGTGCGGGTTCACCGTCGACGGAATAGATCGAGTCGGTGACGACGAGGGCTCGGGTCTCGGTGCGTTCGGCGAGCACCGAGCGGACCGCCTCGTGGTCGCCCCGGTCGACGACGACGACCCGTGCGCGCGAGAGCCGACAGCCGTCGATGAGCGAGGCGTGGGTGCCGGTGTCGCTGACGATCAGACCACCCCGACCGGCGAGCGCGGTGATGGCGCCGATGTTGGCGAGGTAGCCCGAGGAGAACACGAGCGCGGCGGGCGCACCGAGGAAGTCGGCGAGCTCGTTCTCCAGATCGGAGTGCAGACGGGTGGTGCCACACACCAGCCGCGACGACGTGGACCCGGTGCCCCACAGGTCTATCGCCGCGTGCGCCCCGGCGATGACATCCGGGTGGGTGCTCAGCCCCAGGTAGTCGTTGGAGGCGAGGTTGATCAGCGGGCGGTCCGCGTCACGGACGTACGGTTCGCGGTGCAGGCCCGCCTCGGCGCGCGCGATTCCGGCGTCGACGAGCCAGGACAACGCCTCGTCGGTGTGTACGGGGCCGGGTATGGCAGTGGTCATCGATTCTCTCCCGGGGACGGCGACACGAGATGCCGCGCCGTGGCCGCCGAGGTGACACCCGCGCAGATCGCGGCGATATCGCCGTCGGTGCACAGGAACGGCGGCATGGTGTAGATGAGGTCGCGGAAGGGGCGCAACCAGACACCGGCGTCGACGGCGGCCCCCGTCGCGGCGGTCATGTCGACGGGCGCGTCGAGTTGGACGACGCCGATGGCGCCGAGCACCCGGACATCACGTACGCCGGGCACGCCGCGCAACGGGTCGAGGCCTGCGGTGAGTCCGGCCGAGATCTGCGCGACCCGGTGGCGCCACGGCGAATCCAGCAGCAGGTCGATGGAGGCGACCGCGACGGCGCAGGCCAGCGGGTTGGCCATGAAGGTGGGGCCGTGCGCGAGGCCGCCGGCCTCACCGGCACTGATGGTCTCGGCGATCCGGGCGCTGCACAGGGTGGCGGCGAGGGTGAGGTAGCCGCCGGTGAGTGCCTTGCCGACGCACATGACGTCGGGGGCCACGCCTGCGTGATCGGCGGCGAAAAGCTCTCCGGTGCGGCCGAATCCGGTGGCGATCTCATCGAAGATCAGCAGCACGTCGTGGTGGTCGCAGATCTCGCGCAGCGCGCGCAGCAGCCGAGGATCGTGAAAGCGCATGCCGCCGGCGCCCTGCACCACGGGCTCGATGATGACGGCGGCCAGTTCCGCCGCATGCGAACCGATCTCCTCGTCGAGTAGTGCGACATAGGCGTCCGCGTCGGCGTCAGTGCCGCCGAGCGCCGGCGGTTCGGGTACGAAGACCTGCGCCGGGAGCACCGACCGCCACATGGCGTGCATGCCGCCGTCGGGGTCGCAGACGCTCATCGGCGTCAGCGTGTCGCCGTGATAGCCGCCGCGCCAGGTGAGCAGCTTGGTGCGTTCACCGCGACCGCGGCTGCGCCAGTACTGAATGGCCATCTTGGCGGCCACCTCCACCGAGACCGAACCGGAGTCGCAGAAAAACACCCGGTCGAGCCCGGCGGGGGTGTGCTCGACGAGCCGCCGCGCCAGCTCCGCCGCCGGCCGGTGGGTGAGACCGCCGAACATGACGTGCGACATCGAGTCGAGCTGGGCGGTGACGGCGGCATCGAGGACGGGATGGCGGTAGCCGTGGATGGCCGCCCACCACGAGCTCATGCCGTCGATGACGGTACGGCCGTCGGCGAGGTGTAGTCGCACACCTTCGGCGTGGTCGACGACGAGCGGGACCGACGCCGCGGGCACGGCACCGTAGGGGTGCCAGATGTGCTCGGCGTCGATCCTGCTGATCGTGGCCTCGTCCACGGGTGGTGCCTCACTTCGTACGGGATCGGGAATCGGGGAGATTCGGGGCCGGGGCCGGGGCCGGGTGCGGGGCTGCCGTACCGGCGTCCTGAACACTGTACAGGCGATACCTGTACGGCGTACAGGAGGCGGTCCCGATCCCCTACCCTGTACCCGTGAGCAACACGCGCGGCGACATCCTCTTCGCGGCCCGCGGCATCCTGACCGAGCACAGCCTCGCCGACCTGTCGATGCGCCGACTGGCCACCGAACTCGGTGTTCGGCCGAACGCGCTGTACTGGCATTTCACCGACAAACAGACGCTGCTGGCCGCCCTCGCCGACGACATTCTCGGCGACATCGCCCCGGCACCGGAATCGTTGCCGTGGGACGAACGCCTGGCGTGGCTGGCCACCGGGATGCGCGCGGCGCTGCTGGCCGTGCCGGACAGCGCCGAGGTGGTGTCGTCGAGCTGGGCCAGCGGCCTGTCGACGACCGAGGTGGCCGACGAGATCGCGGCGGCCGCACGACGGGCCGGCCTGGCCGAGCGGGATGCGCGGGGCGTGTCGACAGCCCTGTGCCAGTTGGTGCTGGGCCTGACGATCGAGGAACAGACCCGCGCCCAGATGGAACGGCTGGCGGTGACCGGACCGTCGGGCCGGGACTTCACCACGGAGTTCACCGACGCGCTCGGGGTGATCATCGACGGTGCCCGCACACGGGCGAATGCGACATCGGCGGGGTGAGAATCACACGGACGACGCCGGGGTCCAGGTGTGTTCGGGGCATGTCCCGCCGTTGCTCGGGCACGTTCGCCCGGTAGGTTGATAGGGGTCGGCACGCGCACCCCTCGGGTCCGGGCCGACCCGGCCGTCGGCACCCGAACATACCGAGGACTGAGGCACAACGTGGCAGCCCCCAACGCTGTGGAAACCGGCGCCCAGGTGCCGGCCCCGAAGGCTGTGCCCGCCCACCGAACCGATCTGGACGGACTGCGCGGGCTGGCGATCATGCTGGTCGCGTGCTTCCACATCTGGTTCGGCCGGGTATCGGGCGGTGTCGACGTCTTCTTGGCGCTGTCGGGGTACTTCTTCCTCGGGTCGTTGCTGCGGCACGCGATCGGCGCGCAC
This sequence comes from Gordonia pseudamarae, assembly GCF_025273675.1. Lineage (NCBI taxonomy): Bacteria > Bacillati > Actinomycetota > Actinomycetes > Mycobacteriales > Gordoniaceae > Gordonia > Gordonia pseudamarae. The sequence goes on from NZ_CP045809.1 coordinate 2,989,670, forward strand.
GCGCCGCGCGTCAGCCTCGGGGCCACACTGAATCCCTGGCCCCGGTTGTCACGGCTGCTACGCAGACTGCTTCCCGCGCTGTTCACGATGTTGCTGGCGGTCACGGTACTGACGGTGCTGATCTTTCCCCAGACACGCTGGGTGAACGTCGGCCGCGAGGTCATCGCGAGTGCGCTGTACTACCAGAACTGGTATCTGGCCTGGAACTCGCAGGACTACCTGGCCGCGAGTTCGGCGAACAGCCCGCTGCAGCACGTGTGGTCAATGGCGGTACAGGGTCAGTTCTTCCTGGTCACGCTGGTGACGGCACTTGCTCTGGCCGGCCTGCTCAAGGTGGGCGCCAGGGTGCTCGCGCCGCGGGCGCGGCCCACGGTGATCCGCACGATCATCGGCGCGACCGTGCTCGCGGTGGCTGCCGCCTCATTCGCCTGGGCGCAGCACCGGATGGCGATCAACCAGCCGTTCAACTACTTCGACACCTTCGCCCGGGTGTGGGAACCACTGGCCGGCGGTCTGCTCGCGATCTGGCTGCCGACGATGCGCGTGCACCGGATGGTGCGCAATGTTGTCACCGTTGCGGCACTGGCACTGATCGTCTCGTGCGGGTGGTGGATCGACGGCGTCGATGAGTATCCGGGGCCGATGGCGCTGGTGCCGGTCGGGGCGACGCTGGCGATCATCTGGGCGGGGGCCGTCGCCCAGGAGACGAGCCGTCCGGGTGAGGGACCCCGACCGATGCCGGAGGTCAATCGGCTACTGGCCGGGCGGTGGCCGGTATGGGTGGGATCGATCGCCTATTCGCTGTACCTGTGGCATTGGCCGTTGCTGATCTTCTACCTGTCCTGGCGTGGTGCGGACGAGGCCGGTGTGCTCGAAGGGGTCGGCCTGCTGGCCGTCTCGATCGCCCTGGCCTGGCTCACCAAACGGTATGTCGAAGATCCGTTGCGTGGTGGGGCCGGACCGCGGCACGCATCGCGCCGTGTCGCCTGGCTCTCCTATCGGGCGGTGGTGTCGGCGGTCCTGGTACTGCTGACGATGGTGGCGGGCGTGGGCATCAAGGCGTGGGAGCATCACGTGTCCGCGACCGTCGTCGACACCCGCGATCTGGATCCGGCCGTGTATCCGGGTGCGCGGGCATTTCTGCACGGCGTACCCGTACCCGCGGTCGCCCCGCAGCCGTCGCCGCTCAAGGTGTTGCACGACTATCCGGAGACCTCCACCGACGGATTCATGAGCGACTTCACCGACGGCGAGATCCACGTCGGCACCTATGGCGCACCGAACGGCAGCAAGACGATCGCACTGGTCGGCGGTTCGCATTCGGAGATGTGGATCACCGCGCTCAACATCATCGGCAAACGCAACGACTTCACGGTCAAGACGTACCTGAAGATGGGCTGCCCGCTGTCGACCGATCCCGAACCCAAGCAGCGCGGTGTGCCGTATCCGCAGTGCTACGAGTGGGGGCAGCGGGTCGTGAAGCGGGTCCTCGAAGACCGGCCGGACGCGGTGTTCACCACCTCGACCCGCCCCCACGACACCGCGTTCGGCGACTGGGTGCCGCCGGACTATCTGCCCATCTTCGATACCTTCCTCGATGCCGGCATCCCCATCTTCGGGATGCGTGACACGCCGTGGCCGCACAACAGTCACGGCGGGATCGACACACCGACATGCCTGGCGGACGGAGGTTCGGCCACCGACTGCGCGACCCGCCGCGTCTCGGCGCTACTGGATGTCGATCCGGCGCGGGCGGTGGCGGCGACCCGTCCCCTGTTCCATCCGCTCGACGTGTCCGACGGGGTGTGTCAGCGGCCGGGCAGTGTCCCGGACCCGCTCTGTCCGGCGATCATCGGCAACATCATCGTGTACAAGGACTGGCATCATCTGAGCGCCACGTATGTGCGCAGCCTGACCGACGAAGTCGAACGCCAGATGGGCCTGGCCCTCGACTGGGCGGGTCGGTGACACCGGGCGGCGGGTGAGATGTGCTGGTCGAGATGACCGGTGCGGTCATCACCGATAGGGTTCTCCCATGGATGCACCGAGCGCGGAATCGACCGAGCCCGCACAGCCCGGCGGACCGGCCGATACCGTCAGTCCGAAACCCCCGCCTGTTCAGGTGTGGCCGGGTACGCCGTACCCGCTGGGTGCCACATACGACGGTGCGGGCACCAATTTCTCGTTGTTCTCCGAGGTGGCCACGGCGGTGGACCTGTGCCTGATCGACGACGCCGGCAATGAGCGCCGGATCAGGCTCGAGGAGGTCGACGGCTACTGCTGGCACGGCTATCTGCCGAATGTTGGCCCCGGCCAGTTCTATGGTTTCCGCGTGCACGGACCGTACGATCCGTCGGCGGGTCTGCGGTGCGACCCGAGCAAGTTGCTGCTCGATCCGTACGGCAAGGCCTTTCACGGTGAATTCGACGGGGACGCCTCGTTGTTCTCGTACAGGTTGGCCCAGAAGGCCGAACCCGGTATCGAAGACCGAGCCACACCGGACGGGGACGCCACACCGGAGGTGCCGGTGCCGCAGGTGTTCTCACCCGACGCGGCCGATAAGTCCTCACCCGACGTCACCGATCCCGATTCCGGTTCCGCGGACCCGGGCGACACCCGGACCGTGACTGATTCTGCCGCAACAGATCCGGACCACAACGATCCGACTATGGACGCCCCGACTCCGGACGACCCGACCCAGGATGATCCGGTGACCTCGGATTCCGGTGCGGTGGCCGACTTCGCACCGGAGCCGAGCACCGATGTCCTGGTCGATGCGGTGGAAGACGCCACACCGGTCCCCGATTCCGGCGACGACGATACCGAGCCCGCGGCCGACGATGCGGCGGCGCCGGCATCATCGGATCCGGCCATGCCACAGCTCAATTCGCTGGGCCACACGATGCTGTCAGTGGTGATCAATCCGTATTTCGACTGGCAGAACGATCACACCCCGGGACATCCGTACCATCAGACGATCATCTACGAGGCCCACGTCAAGGGAATGACCGCCACCCATCCGGAGGTTCCGGAGGAATTGCGCGGCACGTACGCGGGGCTGTGCCATCCGGCGATCATCGACCATCTGACGGAGCTGGGCATCACGGCGATCGAACTGATGCCGGTACACCAGTTCATGCAGGACACCGTGCTGCGCGAACAGGGCCTTCGAAACTACTGGGGTTATAACACGTTCGGCTTTCTGGCTCCGCACATCGAGTACGCGTCCGACCCGGATCGCCCGGCGGCGGCGGTCACCGAGTTCAAGGCGATGGTCCGCGAATTCCACAAGGCGGGAATCGAAGTGATCCTCGATGTGGTGTACAACCACACCGCCGAGGGCAACCACATGGGCCCGACCATCAACTTCCGCGGCATCGACAACCATGCCTACTACCGGCTCGTCGACGACAACCGCGAGATGTACATGGATTACACGGGCACCGGCAACAGCCTCAACGCCCGGCATCCCCATGTGTTGCAGCTGATCATGGATTCATTGCGGTACTGGATCCTGGAGATGCACGTCGACGGTTTCCGGTTCGACCTCGCATCGACATTGGCGCGTGAACTGCATGATGTGGACCGGCTTTCGGCGTTCTTCGACATCGTGCAACAGGATCCGGTGATCAGTCAGGTGAAGTTGATCGCCGAGCCGTGGGACATCGGCGAGGGCGGATACCAGGTGGGTAATTTCCCGCCGCAGTGGACGGAGTGGAACGGCAAGTACCGCGACACGGTGCGTGATTACTGGCGTGGCGAGCCGTCGACGCTGGGCGAGTTCGCATCCCGGCTGACCGGGTCGTCGGATCTGTACGAGGCCACCGGCCGGCGGCCGTTGGCGAGCATCAACTTCGTGACCGCGCACGACGGTTTCACGCTGCGGGATCTGGTGTCGTACAACGAAAAGCACAACGAGGCGAACGGCGAGGACAACCGGGACGGCGAAAGTCACAACCGGTCGTGGAACTGCGGTGTGGAGGGCCCCACCGACGATCCGGAGATCCTGGATCTGCGCGGGCGCCAGCAGCGCAACATCCTGGCCACCCTGTTCCTGTCGCAGGGCACCCCGATGCTCGCGCACGGCGACGAGATCGGCCGCACGCAGCAGGGCAACAACAATGTGTACTGCCAGGATTCGCCGCTGGCGTGGATGGACTGGTCACTGACGGACAAGAACGCCGATCTGCTGACGTTCACGCGCAAGGCGATCGCGTTGCGGACAAGGCATCCGGTCCTGCGCCGGCGCCGGTTCTTCGCGGGCAATCCGATCCGGTGGGGCGACCAGACCCTCGACATCGCGTGGCTGACGCCTGCGGGGCAGGAGATGACCACCGACGACTGGCACAGCGGGTTCGGCAAGTCGCTGGCGGTGTTCCTCAACGGCGACGGCATCGGCGAAACCGACACCCGCGGCCGCACGATCACCGACGACAGTTTCTTCATCTGCTTCAACGCCCACCACGACATGATCGACTTTCATCTACCACCGTCGTGGTACGGGCTGACCTGGGAGGGTGTGCTCGATACGGCGCACCCCACCGGCGACACCGAGGTGTCGGCGGCCGCGGAGGAGGCGCTGCCGGTGCGCGGCAGGTCGGTGCTGGTGCTGCGGAAGACATCCTGATGGTGCTGCGACACCCGGTGGCGACCTACCGAATCCAGTTGACGCCTGATTTCGGGTTCGACGATGTGATCGCGGTTCTGCCGCATATCGCCGATCTCGGTGTGTCCCATCTGTATCTGTCGCCGATCGGGACCGCGATGCCAGGCTCGACGCACGGCTACGACTGGGTGCCGCCGCCGCGGGTGGCGGAGGTTCTCGGCGGCATCGATGGCTTGACCCGGCTGCGCGGCGCCGCAACCGAACTCGGTCTGGGGATCATCATCGATATCGTCCCCAACCACACCGGGGTGGCCGATGCGATGGCCAATCCGTGGTTCGCCGATCTGCTGGCCAAGGGAGCCGGTTCGGAGTTCGCCGACTTCTTCGATGTCGACTTCTCCGTGGACAACGGCGCCGACGGCAAGATCGCGTTGCCGGTGCTCGGCACCGATGCCGGGCCGGAGGATCTGACCACCGACGACGATGGTTCGGTTCTGCGGTACTTCGATCACGCGTTTCCGGTCGCCGAGGCTACGGCGGGAGGCACCGCGGCGCAGGTCCATGACCGGCAGCATTACCGGCTGGTGCCGTGGAACTCCGGACTCGTCGGCTATCGGCGGTTCTTCACCGTCAACGAGCTCGCCGGTCTGCGGCAGGAGGATCCGCGGGTGTTCGCCGCCACGCACGAGTGGATCGCCCACCTGTTGATGGCCGACCTTATCGACGGTGTGCGGGTCGATCATCCGGACGGGCTGTGGGATCCGCAGGACTACCTGCGCAACCTGCGCGAGCTGCTCGGCGACGAACGATTGATCTACATCGAGAAAATCCTGGCCACCGACGAGGCGCTGGAACCGACGCTGCCGGTGAACGGTACCACCGGCTACGAGCAGTTACGGGTCATCGACGCGGTGTTCACACCGTCGGCCGGTGTGGTGGAGCTGGCCGAGATCCACGACCGGATCGTCGGCAATCCCGGTGACGCCGTGTGGATCACCGAGGCCGAACAGTCCCGTAAGCTGCTCACCCTCACCGAGATGTTCCCGTCCGAGCATCGCCGATTGGTCCGGGCGATCGCCTCGTCGCTGCCGACGGGCCAGGGCCTGCCCGAGGCCCGGATCGCCGAGGCCTCGGCCCATCTGATCGCCGAACTGGGTGTGTACCGGGCCGACTATCCGTCGCTGCGGCGACGGCTGTTGTACGCCGCCGACCGGGTGATCGCCGACCGGCCGCACCTCGCCGACGCGCTCGCGGCCATCGCCGAACTGACGGCGCAGCCGGGGCGGGTGTCCTCGCGGCTGGCGCAGACCTGCGGTGCGGTGACCGCGAAGAGCGTGGAGGACAGTATTTTCTACCGGACCGCGCGGCTGGTGTCGGCGCAGGAGGTCGGTGGCGATCCGGCCGGGCCGGCGATGTCCCCCGGCCAGTTCCATGACATCAACATCGCACGTGCGCGCGACTGGCCGGCGGCGCTGACGGCGACATCGACCCACGACACCAAACGCGGCGAGGATGTGCGCGCCCGAATCGCGACGATCGCGCAGGTGCCGGAGCGGTGGAGCATTCTGGTTCGCCGCGTCTGGCGCGACGCCCCGCCGCCGGAACCGTTGACCGGATATTTCCTGCTGCAGAACATCATCGGTGTGTGGCCGGTCGACGCCGACGGAATACCCGACGACGCTCTCGAGGCTCCATTACGTCGCCGGCTGCACGACTACGCCCGGAAGGCCGCCCGGGAAGGCGGTATCGGTACGACGTGGACCGCCGTCGATGCGACGTTCGAGACCGAGCTGAGCGTCTGGATCAATACCGTCACCACCGGATCCGTCGCCACGGCAATCAGCACCTTCGTCGGCCTCATCGCTCCCACCTGGATTCGGGAGTCCTTGGCCCGCAAGGCGATCGCCATACTCGGCCCCGGTGTTCCGGACATCTATCAAGGCACCCAATGGTGGGACGATTCGCTGGTCGACCCCGACAACCGCCGCCCCGTCGACTATTCGCGCGCCCCGGATCAGAAGACGGAGCTGGTGCGACTGGCGCTGTCGATACGTGGCCGGCATCCATCGTCGTTCGCCCCCGGCGGCAGCTACACGCCGCTCACCGCAGACGGTCCCGCCGCGACCCACGTGGTCGCATTCGCCCGCGGCTCCGGCGACGGATCGGTGGTGGTGGTAACGGCTCGCTGTACCCACCGGCTCGATCCGTCGGGAACCACGGTTCAACTGCCGGCAGGCACCTGGACAGACCCCACCACCGGCAGAACGTTCACCGGCCAGGCACTCCTGGCCGACCTGCGCGCACAATCCCCCGTCGCCATCCTGGAACGCACGTGAACCAGTGGATACGAAACCTCACTCGGACGGACCACCGGCAGACGGATTCATATCCGACGGACTCGCCCGGTCGGGTGCGGTTATCCACGTAGTACCCGGCGGGCGATAGCTTCAGACCAGAGGCGCCGCCGCGAAGCCGTGCACCCGACGCCACGTGGGCATAGCGTGAGGGAGTGAGTTCTTCTTCCTGGCATCCGCTGGCACCCACGACCATCGCCGACATCGCCGTGTGGGGGCCTCTCGCGCAGCATGTCGACCTACACGTCGAGCTGCCCGATGGGGTTCGAGTAGTGGGCCTGGTTCGCGACGACGACGACTGGTGGTCGGTTCCCGCAAAGACGGCGGGCGAGCTCGGTTCCCCGGCCGATGGCGTGCGATACGCGTTTGCCGTCGACGGCGGTGATCCGGTGCCCGATCCCCGTTCACTGCGCCTGCCGGAAGGCGTGCACGGCTGGTCGCAGGTGCACACTCCCCCGGCTCCGGCGCCATGGTCGGGTCGGGCACTGGACGGTGATGTCATCTACGAACTGCACATCGGCACCTTCACACCGGGCGGCACATTCGATTCTGCGGTCGACCGCCTCGATCATCTCGTCGAACTGGGTGTGGGGTTCGTGGAGGTGTTGCCGGTCAACGCATTCAACGGTGAACACGGCTGGGGTTACGACGGTGTCGGCTGGTTCGCGGTGCACGAACCGTACGGTGGCCCCGATGGTCTGATCCGGTTCGTCGATGCCTGCCATGCCCGTGGTCTCGGGGTGATCGTCGACGCCGTCTACAACCATCTCGGCCCATCCGGAAACCACCTGCCGGAGTTCGGCCCGTATTTTACCGGCGGAGCGAATAATTGGGGTTCGACGATCAACCTCGCCGAAGCCGATTCGGACGAGGTGCGTGCCTACATCATGGCGAGTGTATTGCGGTGGTTTCACGACTTCGGAGCCGACGCGCTGCGTCTGGATGCAGTGCACGCGCTCGTCGACCATCGTGCCGTCCACATTCTGGAAGAACTGTCGGTGCGGGTCGCCGAGCTGTCACACGAACTCGGCCGGCCGCTGTCGTTGATCGCCGAAAGCGACCTGAATGATCCACGACTCATCACCTCGTGGACCGCCGGCGGTTTCGGTCTCGACGCACAGTGGGACGACGACGTGCACCACGCCATCCACGCTGCGGTGTCGGGTGAACGACAGGGCTACTACGCCGATTTCGGGTCGTTCGCGTGCTTGGCAAAAGTGCTGTGCGGCGGCTTCTTCCATGATGGTACCTATTCGTCGTTCCGGCGACGGCATCACGGCCGGCCGATCCCGGTCGATCACGTGCCCGCGTCCCGGCTCGTGGTCTTCACCTGCAATCACGACCAGATCGGCAACCGCGCCATCGGTGACCGCCCGACCGCCTATCTCGACTCCGGACAGATCGCCATCACAGCGGCACTGGTGGTGCTCTCACCATTCACCCCGATGCTGTTCCAGGGTGAGGAGTGGGCGGCACGAACTCCGTTCCAGTACTTCACCTCCCACCCCGAACCCGAACTCGCCGATGCGGTGCGCACCGGTCGTCGCGCCGAGTTCGCCGAACACGGCTGGCACACCGAGGACGTCCCCGACCCACAGGACCCCGAAACCTTTCGGCGGTCGACGCTCGATTGGTCGGAACCAGCGCAGCCCGAGCACGCCGCGATGCTCGACTTTTACCGTTCGCTGATCTCCTTGCGCAGCAGTGAATCCGAGCTATCGGACGGCAGCTTCGCATCGGTGACCGTCACCTACGACGCCGACGCCGGCTGGTTCGCGATGCATCGCCGATCATGGAGCATCGTCTGCAACCTCGGCACCAAGCCGGTCGGCGTGCCGCTGAACGTCGCGGTTGCCCTGGCCTGGGGCGACTACCACGAGACTGGCAGTGGCCTGGCCCTGGCCGCGCACACCGTAGCTATCGGCCGCCGAGTCACCGACTGACCCCACCACGCTTTCGTCGCCAGAAGCCCGATGACGCCGCACGATCCGGCGCCCCGCCCGGACACATCATCGAGGCAACTGTCTGGGAATCGTTGCAGACCACCCTGATTGACGGCGGTGTGCCATCGAACGACTTGACTGGGACGACTTCCTCGCCGCCGCCGACCTCGCCCTCATCAGCAGCGCTCCCGATCCGGGCAACCCCGGACAGTCGCTCACCCTGTACTCCACCCCGCTCGTCTGGCTCAATGGCGAACGACTTCTGCTGGTGGAGAACGGTTCTCTCGAACGAGACGGTCATCGTCGCCGCTACGGACTGCACGTGCCATCTGATATCTCCGATGCGCCCTCCGCGGCGGGCTGGACGTACGGCATCAGCGGCGCCGACTACGCCCGTCTCGTCCGCCGCACCTGATCACCTACTCCCGACAACCACAGGTACCCACATGAATGCACTGACTCTGGCCACCTTGACCGAGCTCTCCGGACTCGACGTTCTGGACTATCTCGACACCAGTGTGTCGATCCCCGTCATCGACGGCCTCCAGGCACAAGGCGATCTGATCGTCGTCCCCGAACACCTGCTCGCCGACACCGTCACTGCCGGTCCCTCGTCTCGTGCCGTCACCGTCCCGACGTCCGGTATCGAACTGCTCCGCAGCGCCGGCGGCGGCAACCCGCACAGCCTGGTCGCCGACCAAGGTTGTTGCACCTGGTATTCGCACGTCCACGATCGGCGCACCCTCGCACTCGGCATTCTCGACGCGGGCACCGTCGCCTACCTCATCCACCCCGAACACGGCGCCACCGGGATCGCCCCCGGCCGCTACGTGATCGGCCGCCAACGCGAAGCGAGACCCCGGCGGGGGGCCGACACGTAACCGCACCCGCCCACGCAACAACCCCGACCCCATCACCTGGACCAGCTACGTAGAAGACTGATCACCTTCCCGCGTCGTCGATTTCGTCCCGCTGATCAAATGTCGCGATATCCAATTCGCAGGACGAAGTTCACGACGCGGGAACACACGGTCTACGAAACTTCCGTTCAGGCAGGGCACACTGGGCAGATGACCTCGCCACAGTCGCGGCTGCGCGTTGTCGCCGCCCAGCCACACGTTGCCGATCTCGCGTCGACGGTGCGGGCACACGCACACGTCATCGACGTAGCTACACCGGATCTGGTTGTCTTTCCGGAACTCTCATTGACCGGGTACCGCTACGATGCGTTAGCCCTCTCGCCGGATCATGATGCCGACGCGCTGGAACCGATCGTGTCCGCGTGCGCCCGAACCGACGGTGTCGCGATCGTCGGGGCACCGGTGACTTATCAAGGAGCGAAAGCAATCGCGATGCTGAGGATTGACGCCACGGGCACCTCGATTGCCCACATCAAGTCCGCTCTGGGCGGTGTCGAATCCGCGCACTTCACCCCCGGTGCAGGACCATCTGTCATCGATGTCAAAGGTTGGCGGGTCGGGTTGGCGATCTGCAAGGAGAATCTCAATGAAGTTGTCAAGCCCCAGAGGGGGTGAGAATCGGAGGGTGTTGTCAGGCGGCCGCGCCGTGGACGTGGGTTGCGGAATCGGTTGTGGTGTAGGGCTTCTGGTCGCGGAGCATGGCCCATTGAACGTTGAGACGACGGCGTGCGAGCGCGATGACTGCTTGCACGTGTGTCTTGCCCTCGCGGCGTTTGCGTTGGTAGTAGACCTGCGAGACGGGATCGCGGTGTACTGCAACCTGCGCGGAGAGATAACAGGAACGCAGCAGTCGGCGGCTGTAGTGCCGCGGCCGGTGCAGGTTGCCGCTGATCCGGCCGGAGTCGCGGGGAACTGGTGCCAGGCCCGCGACGCCAGCGAGGCGGTCGACGGTGCCGAAGACGGTCATGTCGCCGCCGGTGGCGGCGAGGAACTCTGCGGCCAGGATGGTCCCGAAGCCGGGCATGCTGGTCAGGATTTCGGCGTGCGGGTGGCGGCGAAATCGGTCCTCGATCAGCGCTTCGGTGTCGCTGATTTCGCTGTTGAGGGTCATCACCTCCTTGGCCAACCGAGCCACGATCTGCGCGGCGACCTGCTGACCGCGGACCGTGACGTGCTGCTGATGCGCCGCGTCCATGGCGGTCTGCGCGACCGCGGCTGCATTGCGCACCTTGCGGTTACGCAACCAGGCCTCCAGTCGTGCGTGGCCCATACGGCGAATCGAATCGGGGGTCTGGTAGCCGGTCAACAAGGTCAACCCGGCCTTGGAACTGCTGTAGTCGATGGCTCGCTCGAGCGCAGGGAAGAACTCCAGCAAGGTGGCGCGCATCCGGTTGATTGCACGGGTGCGGTCGGCGACCAGGTCTGCCCGGCGGGCGGTCAGGATCCTGAGGTCGACCGCGATGTCGTCACCCGGGCGCAGGGGTTGCAGGTCGCGGCGCATCCGCGCCTGATCGGCGATGACTGCCGCATCCTTAGCGTCGGACTTACCGTCACCTCGGTAGCCCTTCGATGCGTGGTGCACGGTCCTGCCGGGCAGATAAAGCAGCCTCTGTTGCGCGTCGATCAGCAAAGCGATCAGCAGTGCCCCGCCGCCGGCGTTGAGGTCCATCGCCCAGGTGACCTCGCCACCGGCGGCAATGTCGCCGACCGTGGCGATCAGGTCAGTCAAGGCGGGTTCGTCGTTGTCGATCCGCCGCGACAAAAGTTGCTCCCCATCGGTATCGATTACAACGCAGTGATGCGCGGTCTTACCGGCGTCGACACCGGCCCATACTTGTCTCGCCATTCGTGCCTACCTCCGGAGTCGTTGGTGAACAGTAGGAATCCCTGCAGACGACATCCCCGGCGTGTCCTTACACAGCGATCGCATCGCGTCTCTCAATCAGCGGTCGAGTCGTCGCAGGACACCGGGCGGCCATTCTCCTTCAGCTGTACCCACCAGCAACACGATGACAGCCATACCCGGAGCCCCAGGGCAACTCACAGCCTACGAAACCACAGGTCTCCGGTCACCCCATCTAGAAAGGTAAGGACCGGTGACGACGTGTATACCCACTCGCTGGCGGTCGCCGAAATCGACGTGTACGCGTGCGGCGTCGTCCACCACGAGCACGAACTCGACGAGCAAGAACGTCGTGCACGAGCAATCGCAGCCGAATGCGGCGTACCGGTGGTGATGGCGAGCTTCGCCGGAGCCACAGGTGAGGGCTACTCGGTGACGGCGGGCCGGTCCGCTGTCTGGTCCCGTACGGGGACGCCGCCGGCCCGCGCGAGCGCCGAACCCGACGCCTACGCGGTCAGTGTTCTCACCCGACCGGTCCAGCTCACGTAGCCACTCTTACAGACGCCAAGCCACCCCTGAAAGTGGCGGCATCCGGGTCAAACGCCACTCGCCTTCTGGCACGCGCCCGCACCGACGGATCGAGAAGTGCGTCCGTTCTCGCGAACCCTCCGTCCGCTGTCATGTCCGCGAGTTCGTCCTGTTTGAGCCGACGGTCGAGTTCCCTGAGCGCCCGATCGACAATCGCTCGCGTGGACAGTCCCTCACCCAAGCGCGAACGTATGCTCTCGATCAGTTCGTCGTCGACATCATCGCTGGTACACCTCATCGGCCCTCCTCATATGGCTGATCAGCTCAGGCGACGAGCGGCGCGGTCCGCGAAAGCGTCGAGTGCGTCGGTGACTTCCTTGACGTGCCACATCCGGTTGCGGTTGAAACCGGTGAACTCGCGCAAGATTCCGGCCTCGACGAGCGGTTGTACGGTGCGGCCGACATTGCCGATGTTGATTCCCAATTCGGCTGCGACGGTGTCCGAATCGATGACCGGCCGGCGTAGCAGCACGTCAAGCAGTCGCCGCGATGCCGAGCCCTGCCGCGATGGCAACCGCGCCGCCCACGAGTCCGCCACGCCACGGAGATCGGCAACCAGGAGGCGACCGTTGCCGACAGCCACCTGCGCAGCCCCGGCGACGGCGCTGACGATGGGCGTGACGTCGCCGTGCCGGTACGCATCCAAGGCATCGAAGTAGCGTTGCGTGTTCTGCAGTAGCCCGGCAGAGACTGGAACGGTCACGTTCGTGGTGAGGCCGTAGTGGCGCATCATCGACTGGATCAGCGCGCGCCCGGTGCGTCCGTTGCCATCGGGAAACGGGTGGATGGCTTCGAACTGCGCGTGGGCGACGGCGATGAGGATCAGCGGGGCCACATCGGTCCGCCGGGCGAAGGCCACGAGGTCACCGACGAGTCCGGGGACCGATTCTGCCTGCGGCGCCACGAAATCGGCATCGTGCGGTCCGATGCTTGTGCCGCCGATCCACACCGCATCCGATCGCCACCGCCCCGCGATGTCAGGGTCCTGATCTTCCATGAGCGCATGGTGCATGGCCAGGATCGCGTCACCGTCAAGCCTGTCGGCCAGGCCGATCGCGGCGCGCATCGCCGCCACAGTGCCGACGACGGCGGTGGCGTTGCGCTTGTCCCGGCTTCCCAGTTCGGCCAGCGCGATCTGCTTGGCACCCGACGACAGATTCTCGATCTGCGAGGACGATGCCGACTCCGACCGCAGCAGGATCGAGGAGAACGGTGCGACCTCGTCGCCCAGATCGGCGTCGAACCGGGACACCATTGCCGACGCTTCGAGGGCCGCCGCGACGATGTCCGGAGCAACGACGGGCACCTTGTCGGCAATCGGCGGTACGACCGCCGCCCGATACGGTCCGCGGTAGCGCTCGCGCTGCGCACGGGTCAGGAGATCGCGCGGGATTGTCGGCCGCCACTCGACCTCGGCCCAGGTCACCGTCGGCCAGGGTGAAAGATCACCGGTAAGTGAGGACATCAATCCACCATATCCTCAGTTATCGGATAAGTGAGGACATGGGATCGCTTATCCTCACTTATCAGGTGAGGTAGTCGTAGGCGGGGGTGCCGGGTTCGAGGCGTTCGCAGTTCAGCCGGGAACGCGACATCCGGTCCATCACACCTGCCAGCCCGGCGGGTTCGCCGAGCTGGATACCCACCAGAGCCGCCCCTGTCTCGCGGTTGTTGCGTTTGACGTACTCAAACAGGGTGACGTCGTCGTCGGGGCCGAGTACCTCGTCGAGGAAACGGCGCAACGCACCCGGTTCCTGCGGGAAATGCACCAGGAAATAGTGTTTCAGCCCCTGATGGACCAGGGAACGTTCGATGATCTCGCCGTAGCGGGAGATGTCGTTGTTGCCGCCGGACACCAGGCACACGACGGTGGCGCCCGCCGGGATGTTGATCTCACTCAGTCCTGTCACCGCCAGGGCACCCGCGGGTTCGGCGATGATGCCCTCGTGCTGGTACAGGTCGAGCATCGCCGAACAGATCGCACCCTCATCGACGTGGGTGACATACGCCGCACCGGCCGCCAGTGTCACCGGACCGGCCGGCTTCACCTCGACTCCGGAGGTGATGCCGATCGCGTCGAGGACCGGATGCTCGCTGACCGCGGCCCCCATCCCCGACATCACCCGGTAGCCCAGACTGCCGATGCGTTTGACCGCGGCGCCGTCGACGAACGAGTCGATCGTCTCGAGCGTGTACGGGCCGCCGGTGGCCAGCGCCGCCGCCAGCGACACCGCGCCGGTCGGCTCGACGCCGACGATCGTCACCTCGTCGCTGATCGTGCGCAGGTACGAGGCGATACCGGCCAGGCACCCGCCGCCACCGACCGGGGTGATCACGTAGTCGGGAACCCTGCCGAGCTGTTTGACGATCTCAAGGGCAATCGTGCCCTGCCCCGCCGCGGTGCGGACATCGTCGAATGCATGAATCCAGGTGGTGCCCGAGCTCATCACATCGGCCTGCGCCGCCGCGGCGGCGGCATCGTAGGTGTCGCCGACCGCCAGTAATTCGACGAATTCACCGCCGTGCCAGCGGATTCTGTCGCGCTTCTGTTTAGGGGTGGTGGTAGGGACGTAGATCCGGCCACGCACCTTCATCGACCGACAGGCGTACGCGACGCCCTGGGCATGGTTGCCGGCACTCGCAGCGACGACGCCTTTGGCCAGTTCCTCCTCGGACAGCTGGGCCATCACGTTGTACGCGCCGCGGATCTTGTAGGACCGCACCGTCTGCAGATCCTCGCGTTTGAGATAGACCTGCGCACCGGTGTCGGCGCTCAGGCGTGGGCAGGCCTCCAGCGGTGTGCGGGCCACCGCGCCGGCGATTCGCATCGCGGCCGCTTCCACGTTCGCCACACCCAATGCCGACGAAAGGTCGACGTCTGCCGATCGCTGCACACTCACGGGTTACATGGTCTCACCGTCGGTGTGCGGGTGGGCGGCAGGGGGCGGGATCAGGTGCGGCGGCCGACCCACCAGAGGGTGGTGAGGGACAGGGCCGAGGCCCACATGGTGACCTCGCCCGATCCGGTGAGCACGAACGCGATCAGCGCGGCGATCACGGCCACGACCAGCGCACGCACCTTATACACCGGCCACGCCACGCCCGCGATGTCGACGGTCTCGTACACGCGAGGACTCCGGGCGGTATCGATCACCTCGATGATCGTGGTCATGGCGGGCCTCCAGAATCGGGTCCCATCATTCTAGGACACAAATCTTCGGTTAGCCGAACTTTCTGGACAGGTGTGACTGAAACCGCAGGCACCTCGCTAGGAAGTGAGGCAGCTCGGTCCCAACAGCGCCTTCAAATCGCCCATCAGTGCCGAACTGGGCGTGACCCGCAGGCTCTCGGTCAATCGCAGCAGGGTCTGCCGCTGATCGCTGACGAGGGTGACATGCACATCGGCCATACCGGGATGCCTGGTGAGGACCTGTTTGAGCTGTTGCACCCGGTCGGGGGTACATATGCGGGCAGGCAGGGTGAGACTGACCGGTTTGGTGGCTCCGGCAGTGGCCAGGTCGGGTACGACCAGGTCGTTGGCGCTGATCATCATGGAGTCGTCACGCATGTTGACGCGCGCCTTGATGAGCACGATGTTGTCGGCGACGATGTCGAGCCCGTACGTCTGGAAGGCACGCGGGAAGAAGTACACCTCCACACCGCCGACCATGTCCTCAAGGGTGACAGCCGCCCACGGCTCGCCCTTCTTGTTCACGCGGCGGGTGACCGACGAGATGATGCCACCGATGGTGATCTGCGCGCCGTCGGAAATGTTGCCTTCCAGCAGCGAGGTGATCGAGGTGTCGGTGTGCTGGGCGATGGCGTGCTCGACACCCGCGAGCGGATGGCCGGACACGTACAGCCCGAGCATCTCCCGCTCGAGGGCCAGCTTGTGTTTGGTGTCCCATTCCTCATCGGGCACCTTGACCGCGAACACATCGGCCATCGAATCATCGGCGCCGCCGCCGGCGTCGCCGAACAGATCGAACTGCCCGACGGCCTCGGCCTTCTTGGTGCCGAGAACCGATTCGATGGCGTCACTGTGAACCAGGAACAGACCCTTGCGCGGATGACCCAGCGAGTCGAAGGCACCCGCCTTCACCAGTGATTCGGTGACCTTCTTGTTGCAGGCCACCACGTCGATCTTGTTGAGGTAGTCGGAGAAACTCGTGTATTTCCCCTTCTCCTCGCGGGCGGACAGGATTGACGACACCACACCGGTGCCGACGTTGCGGATCGCGGCGAGACCGAACCGGATGTCGGCGCCGACGGCGGCGAAGTTGCGCTGGGATTCGTTGACATCCGGTGGCAGCACGGTGATTCCGAGCTTGCGGCAGTCGGCGAGATAGATCGCGGCCTTGTCCTTGTCGTCGCCGACCGAGGTCAGCAGACCCGCCATGTACTCGGCCGGATAGTTGGCCTTGAGGTAGGCGGTCCAGAACGAAACCAGGCCGTATCCGGCGGCGTGCGACTTGTTGAACGCGTAGCCGGCGAAGGGCAGCACCGTATCCCACAGCGCGGTGATCGCAGCCTGGGAGAATCCGTTGCCGCGCATGCCGTCGGCGAATCCGCCGTACGCCTCGTCGAGAATCTCCTTCTTCTTCTTGCCCATCGCGCGACGAAGCAGGTCAGCCTGGCCGAGCGAATACCCGGCGACCTTCTGCGCGATCTGCATGATCTGCTCCTGGTAGACGATCAGGCCGAACGTCTCGGAGAGGATCTCCCGGAGCGGTTCTTCGAGTTCGGGGTGGATCGGCTTGATGTCCTGCAGGCCGTTCTTGCGTTTGGCGTAGTCGGTGTGGGCGTTCACACCCATCGGCCCGGGCCGGTACAGCGCGAGGACGGCGACGATATCCTCGAAACCGGTGGGTTGCATCAGTTTCAGAAGATCACGCATAGCCGCACCGTCGAGCTGGAAGACGCCGAGGGTATCGCCGCGGGCGAGGAGTTCGTAGGTTTTGTCGTCCTCAAGGGGCAGCTTGTCGAGGTCCAGGTCGATTCCGCGGTTGAGTTTGATGTTCTCCAGCGCGTCACCGATCACCGTCAGGTTCCGCAGACCCAAGAAGTCCATCTTCAACAGACCGATGGCCTCACACGAGGGGTAGTCCCAGCCGGTGATGATCGCACCGTCCTGGGCCCGCTTCCACACCGGAATCGCATCGGTGAGCGGCTCGGACGACATGATCACCGCACACGCGTGCACACCCGCGTTACGGATCAGACCTTCCAGCCCGAGCGCGGTGTCGTAGATCTTCTTCACATCCGGGTCGGTCTCGATCAGCGTCCGCACCTCGGCTGCCTCGGAGAACCGCTCATGATCGGGGTCGGTGATACCCCACACCGGAATGTCCTTGGCCATGATCGGCGGCGGCAACGCCTTGGTGATCTTGTCCGCGATAGCAAAACCCGGCTGCCCGAACTGAACCCGCGCCGAATCCTTGATCGCCGCCTTCGTTTTGATCGTGCCGAACGTGATCACCTGGGCGACCTTGTCAGAACCCCACCGATCGGTGGCATAACGCACCATCTCACCGCGGCGACGATCGTCGAAGTCGATATCGATATCGGGCATCGACACCCGCTCGGGGTTGAGGAACCGCTCGAACAGCAGACCATGCGGAATCGGATCGATATTGGTGATACCCAACGCCCACGCCACCAACGACCCAGCAGCCGAACCACGACCCGGACCCACCCGGATCCCCACCTCCAGGGCATGCCGGATCAGGTCACCGACCACCAGGAAGTAGGCGGGGAACCCCATCTGGTTGATCACCCGCAACTCGTACTCGGCACGATCCAAGTACTCTTGCGGCACACTGCGCCCGGCGAACCGGCGCTGCTCCAGCCCCGCGAACACCTCCCGGCTCAGCCACGATTCCTGCGTATAGCCGTCCGGAACCGGGAAGATCGGCATCCGATCCCGATGAGTGAACACATCCTTATAGGATTCGACACGCTCACCGATCTCCAACGTCGAATCACACGCCCCCGGCACCTGGGAGTCCCACAACTCCCGCATCTCCTGCGCCGACTTGAGGTAGTAACCGTCACCGTCGAACTTGAACCGGGTGGGATCCGACAGCGTCTTACCGGTCTGCACACACAGCAACGCCTCGTGCGAGGAGGCGTGCTCCCGGGTCACGTAGTGGCAGTCATTGGTCGCAAGGGGTTTGATGCCGAGTTTGCGGCCGACATCGAGCAGACCCTCACGCACCCGCGATTCGATCTCGATACCGTGTTCCATCAACTCCAGATAGAAGTTCTCGGGCCCGAAGATCTCCTGCCACTTCGCGGCGGCTTCGAGAGCTTCGCGGTCATGGCCCAGGCGCAGCCGGGTCTGCACCTCACCCGACGGACACCCCGTCGTGGCGATGATCCCCTCGGCGTGGGCGGCGATCAGATCCTCATCCATCCGCGCCCACTTGCCGAGTTGGCCCTCGATCGAGGCCAACGAGGAGAGCTGAAACAGATTCCGCAGACCCGTCGCATTGGCCGCGACCATCGTCATATGGGTGTAGGCACCCGAACCCGACACGTCATCGGACTTCTGATCGCGGGTACCCCACAACACCCGTTTGGTGTCGAACCGCGAACCCGGCGCGATGTACGCCTCGATCCCGATGATCGGCTTCACATCATGTTTGACCGCCGAATTGTAGAACTCCGACGCCCCGAACATATTGCCGTGATCGGTCATCCCGATCGCCGACATCCCCAACCGCGTGGCCTCGGCGAACAACGGCGACACCTTGGCCGCCCCGTCGAGCATCGAATACTCGGTGTGATTATGCAGGTGAACGAAGGAATCGGTCACGGAGTCAGGTCACCTCACCAGTCGGGTACCGCACGCGGTCGTGCGTCGGGGCTTCACCCACTCTAGGCGCCTGCTGCGACATCGCACGACGGGCACGCCAGGGTGATGGTTGGGGCTGGGTGGACATGCGATCGCCCACGGCCGGGACGCGATTCAACTGCCGCGCAGAACGTCGAGGGCGTGCTGCAGGTCGTCGGGATAGTCGCTGCTGAACTCGACGCGGCGGCCGTCGGCGGGATGGGCGAAGCCGAGGGTCTTGGCGTGCAGCCACTGCCGTTCGAGGCCGAGTCTGGCGGCCAGCGTCGGGTCGGCACCGTAGGTGGGATCGCCGCAGCACGGGTGGTGCAGGGCCGAGAAGTGCACCCGGATCTGATGGGTGCGCCCGGTCTCCAGATGCACGTCGAGCAGCGACGCTGAGGCGAACATCTCCAGCGTCTCGTAGTGGGTGATGCTGGGCTTGCCGCTCGCGGTGACCGCGAACTTCCAGTCGTTGCCGCGGTGACGGCCGATCGGGGCGTCGATGGTGCCGATCGGCGGATCGAGGTGCCCCTGCACCACGGCGTGATAGCCCTTGTCGACGGTGCGCTGTTTGAACGCCCGTTTGAGCAGTGTGTACGCGCGTTCGGAGACGGCGACCACCATCACACCGGAGGTGCCGACGTCGAGGCGGTGCACGATCCCCTGCCGTTCGTGGGCGCCGGAGGTGGAGATGCGGAAGCCCGCGGCCTCCAGCGCACCGATAACCGTCGGCCCGCTCCAGCCCAGAGACGGATGCGCGGCGACGCCGACCGGTTTGTCGACGACCACGATGTCCGAGTCGTGGTAGATGACATCGAGATCCTCGACCGGGGTCGGCTCGACGCGCAGCGGTTCGGCGGGCGCCGGCAACACCACATGCAACAGCGACCCCGCGGCCAGCTTGTGCGATTTGCCCACCTCCACGCCGTCGACGGTCACATCACCGGCGTCGGCCAGACCTGCGGTGACGGTACGCGACAGACCCAGGATGCGGGCCAGACCGGCGTCCACCCGCATCCCGTCGACCCCGTCGGGGACGGGCAACATCCGGGACTCACGCATCGTTCTCACCGTTCTCGGCATGGGTACCGGTTTCCGACAGGCCACGGGCGGCGAATCCGGTGCGCGATCCGTCGTACTCGTAGCCCAGCAGCGACAGCACCACCAGTAGGATCGCACCGCACACGACGGCCGAGTCCGCAACATTGAACACCGGCCACCAGCCGACCGACACGAAATCGACGACGTGACCGCGCAGCGGGCCCGGAGAGCGCAGCATGCGGTCGATGAGGTTGCCGATCGCGCCGCCCAGGACGAGCGCGATGCCGACGATCCACCACGTCGAGACCAGTCGGGAGGCGTACCGCAGGATGCCGATGACCACCACGAGCGCGACGAGGGTAAGCACCCAGGTGTAGCCGGTGGCCATCGAGAAGGCGGCGCCGCTATTGCGGACCAGGGTCAGTGTGACGGTGTCGCCGACAACCCTGATCGGATCGCGCGGGTCGATGTTGGCCACCGCCAGCGCCTTGGTCACCTGGTCGAGACCGATGACGGTCAGCGCGATGGCCGCCAGCATCGCCAGGGTGCGCCGGGCGCGACCGCCGTCGGTGCTCCCGCCGTCGTCGGTGCTGTTGTAGCCGGTGTCGTTGTCGTCGGTGCTGTTGTAGCCGGTGTTGTTGTCGTCGGTGCTGTTGTCGTCGGTGCTGTTGTCGTCGGTGCTGTTGTCGTCGATGCCGCCGGTGTCGGTGTCGGTGTCACCGGGTGCGTCTTGTCTGGGCGCTTCGAGCTTGGGCGCCGCTTCTCTGGCCGGGCTACCGGGCGATTCGCTCATCGGGTCCTCATCCACCTGTCCATCATCCCGTAGTCCTGCAATAGTGTAGTCCTGCAATAGTCTGGCCCCGTGCCCCCGATTGCGCGTGTGTCGCTCCGTTCCGTGTCAGCCACCGACGCGCCCGCCGCACGGACCCGTCGGCGGGCGGCCGTGCCGGCGATCGCGGCCGCCACCGCGTGTGCGCTGACCCTCGCGCTCTCCGCGTGCGGCTCGGACGAGGACGACGACACCGCCGCGACCGAAACCTCGGCCACCGGCTGCGCCGCCGAATCGACCTCCGGCCGCTCCGACGTCGATCCGATCCCGGTCGCACCGGCCAAGATCACCGTCACCGACCCCGGAGCACAGCCCCGGAAGATTCCGGCGGCCGCCCCCGAGCGCGCCACCCCACAGACCACCACGGTGTCGGTCACCTCCACCGCCGTGTCGCGGACCGTCCAGGACGGGATCGACGATCGCCGCCAGACCGTCAACATTCCACTGACCGCCCGATTCGGCTGTCAGGACTCCACCGACGTCGAGATGACGCTGGCGACACCGACCTCACCCGATCCAACACTCGACGAACAACTCGCCGAAGCCGAAGGCGGCCGGGCCGGGATGGCCGTCGGCCCGGGCATCATGCCCATCTCGTTGCGTCTGCTGCCCACCGGGTCGTCGGGGCCCGAGGCCCGGCACGCCATCGAGCAGTCACTGGTGCAGGCCTTGCAGGTGTCGGTCGCACTGCCCACCGTGCCCGTCGGGGTCGGTGCGGTGTGGACCTCACAGCGTTCGATCAGCGGGGCGGTGACCGTCACGCAGGTGATGACGATCACGCTGACATCGTGGACGGGAAACCGGGTGGTGCTCGGCGTGACCCTGGAGGAGACGCCGATCAACTCGGTGTTCGCGGTCCCGGGCACCAGCGAGACCATCACGCTGCGGCGCTACTCCAACGAGGGCACCGGGACGGTCACCGTCGATCTCGGGCGCGCCCTGCCCGACCACGCCGCCCTCACCCTCACCGGGGCGCGCGAACTGGTCGGCTCAGACGAGTCGGCGCCCATCGTGCAACGCACGGGGGCCACCGTGAACTGGCGGGCACGCTGATCGCTCGGTGTACCCACCGGTTCGACGGCGGCCCATGCGACCCACCACTGCCGGGGTCGCGGCTATTCGAAGACCCTGATCAGCTCGCTGCCGGGCAGAGTTTTGTGGTGACGTCCCCGCTCATGCCGACCAGACCGCACACGGTGGACTGCGCCAGCTTCCAGCGGCCGTCGATATAGGTGATGCCCGCGTCGATCTTGGTGGCCGGGTTGTCGGGCAGCTTCACCTGCACCTTGACGGTGGCCTTGTTGGGTCCGGCCGAAGTCACCGGCGGCACGATCTTGTAGGTGACGTCGGGGTTCTCCTCGACGAGCTTGACCAGCGCGTCGAAGATGGCCGGATCCTTCTCACCGCCCTCGACCAGGTCGACCTTCTCGGAGCTGTCGACGTCGGGGTCCAGCGCCGTCGAGAGCATCGTGTTCAGAGTCGCGACCGACGGCTTCACGGTGGCATCGGTCACGTCGCCGGCATCGGAACCACCGGCGTCGGTGCCGCTCGTGTCAGTCGACGCCGACGTCTGGGCCGCGGTCGTGGTGGGCAGTGGCGCGTCATCGTCGTCGGAACCACAACCGGTTGACACCAACGCTATGGATCCCGCAATGACTGCTGCCGTAATCAACTTCGGATACTTCACCGAATCTCCCTCACTGTCCTTCGATCGTTGCGGCACGGGCGGGGCAGCCAGCCGTCAGCGACTGTCCCCCGGCTCCTGAGCTCACACCACTATGCCAAACGATGCTGAGGGTATCTGAAGGAGTGAACGGCACCACCGAAGGTCGGTGTATCCCGATCGTCCGGGTTGCTTCGGTGTATCCCGATCGTCCGGGTTGCTGTTGACGGCGCCGCCCGCAGCCGACAGGGTGGATTCATGGCAGCGTCGACGATCGTCTTGCTCACCACCGGCGGCACCGTGGCCGCCACCACCACCGCAGACGGCGCGGTCCCCGCACTCGCCGCCGCCGATCTTGTGCCGGACCTGTCCGCGCCGCACGGCGAACCCCTGCCCGACATCGCCGTCTCGCCCGTCGACCTGATGTCGGTGGACAGTTCGGCGATGACCTCGGCCGACCGGTTCGCCATCGTCGGGGCGATCGGTGCCGCGCTCTCGGACCCGGCCGTGACCGCCGTCGTGGTGACGCACGGGACCGACACGATGGAGGAGACCGCCTACCTCGCCGACCTGTTCCACGCCGACGAACGGCCCGTGGTGTTCACCGGTGCCCAGTTTCCGGCCGACACGCCCGAGGCCGACGGGCCACGCAATATCGAGGACGCGCTGCGGGTGGCGGCCGACCCGTCCTCGCGGGGCAAAGGCACCCTGGTGGTCCTCGGCGGCCGGATGTGGTCGGCCCGAGGCATCTTCAAGGTGTCCACCGACAATCCGATCGCCTTCGACACCGCCCATCCCGATCTGCCGCGGCCGCTGGTGGAGGCCGACGTGGCCGCGGTGGGTCACGCGCGGGTCGACGCCTTCACACTGTATCCGGGGGTGTCGCCCGGCATCATCGCCGCGGCCGTTTCGCAGAACGCCGCCGGAATCGTGCTCGCCGCAACAGGTTCGGGCAACACCCACCCCGATGTGACCGCACAGGTGGCCCGGGCCGTCCACGACGGCGTGGTGGTGGTGGTGACCAGTCGCGTCCCGTACGGCCCCATCGTCCCCACCTACGGCGGTGGCGGTGGCGCCGTCGATCTCGAACGGGCCGGCGCCATCATCTCCCGCTGGCTCCGTGCGCCGCAGGCCCGCATCGCCCTGGCCGTACTGCTGGGCGCCGGCTACGACGCCGCCGACATTGCCGAGTTCTTCCGGGCCAGTGACCCGGAGTAGCCGGGCCGCCGTCCGGCACAACGGCATCGGAGTGGGTCGAATACGTTCGACCGCCACGTGGTCCATTGGTTCCGCGACCGAGAGGCGCGCACAAACCCGATCGGACCTACACCCACACCAGGCTGTCGAGCGGGTCGGCCCGGCGAAGTTCGGAGGTGGCGGACGAGAAGGTGACGGCGCGGCCGGGGCCGGTTGCGCTGGTTTCGAAGCGGACCGTGACGACGCCGTGGCCGGCGCCCTGCACCCAGCCGTGGCCGTGTTCGGCGTGGACGACATCGGCGCCCGTCACCCATTCGGTCGTGCCCGGATCGCCCTTCTGCACACTCACCACCCCTTCGGATACCGGTTCGGTTGCCGTGGTGGACGCCTCCGGACCGGCCGGGGTGGTGAGGTCGTCGAACAGGGCGTATTGCTCGGTGTCGGTGAGACCCGAAAAGCTCACGCCGACCAGGCGGATCGGGCCGATCTCCACCGGGTCGAGGGCCAGACGCTGGGCTGTCGCGGTCAGGACGTCGAGGTCGGTGGTGCCCGATCCGAGGGTTGCCGACCGCGTGAGAATCGACATGTCGGCGCGTTTGAGTTTGAGCACCACGGTGCGGGCGCCGCGGCCGTCGGCGAGCAGTCTGCGATGAGCGTCGGCGGCAGCTCTGGAAAGGGCGGCCCGCAGTCCCGACAGCACCGTGATGTCTTCCGGGAACGTCGATTCGGCACTGATCTGTTTGGCGGAGGCGCGTTCGGCAACCGGCCGGTCGTCGATGCCCTGGGCGAGGCGGTGCAGCGTAGGACCGAGGGTGACGCCCAGAACCGAGGACACCTCCAGATCGGAGAGCGCGGCGAAGTCGCCGATGGTGTCGACGCCGAGCCGGGTCAGCTTGTCCCCCGACACCGGGCCGATCCCCCACAGTTTGCGAACCGGGAGTGCGTGCAGGAAGCCGAGTTCGGCGCTCGGTGCCAAAGCCAGTACGCCGTCGGGTTTGGCCATGCCGGAGGCGATCTTGGCGATCTGCTTACCGCTGCCGAATCCCACCGACGCGGTCAGGCCCGTGTCGGACCTGATCCGGGTGCGGATGGTCTCGGCGAACGCGGTGGCCTCGGCGACCGAAGCGCCGACCAGTTCGACCGGCTCGCCGAACGCCTCGTCGAATGAGAGCATCTCTATCACCGGAATCGCCTCGCGCACAATAGAAAATGTACGCTCGCTGGCCTTGCGGTACACCGACCCGCGCGGCGGCAGGACCACCGCGCCCGCCCCTATCAGGCGCCGGGCCTGATGCATCGGCATCGCCGAACGGGCACCGAACGCGCGCGCCTCGTAGCTCGCCCCGGCGACCACTCCCCGACCGCCGAGCCCGCCGACCAGAACCGGGCGTCCGCGCAGCGTCGGGCGGGTCAACTGTTCGACGGAGGCGAAGAACGCATCCATGTCCAGGTGCATCACCCAGCGCGCGCCGCGTTCGTCATCGGATGAATAGGGCACAGCGCCATCGTAGTTCGGTGCACGCATGATTCGGTGCGGGGTCGGTCCCCCGTCAGTCGGCGGGGCACACGATGAACACGGGGAGTTTGTGGGCGTGGGCGGCGATCTCGTCGACCGTCGCACCAGGGGCCAGACCGTCGGGCAGGAACCGGCCCACCTCCCAGCCCCACTTGCCGAGGTATGCCTCGATAATCGGGGCGCGGTCGGCCACCGGAGTTTCGGTCAGCACAATGTGGCGCACCGTGCGCCCCCGGCCCAGTTGGGCCATCGGGGTGGCTCGCACGTTGCGGACCCACTGCGTCTCGCCGCGGACGGCGACCAGGTACTCGGCGCCGTCAAATGTCAGTGGATTCACCGGGATCTGTTGTGGCCGTCCGGTTGTCCGCCCGGTGACGGTCAGCGTCCGGGCACCGGCGAGGTTGATGCCGAACGCGGCGAGCCGGCCGACGACGGCATTGAAGACTCGGTCGGTTCGGGTCGGCGGGACGTAGTGGGCGGCGGTGTTCATGCGGTCCTCCTCAGGTGCTGATCCGGTTCGGGATGTTCGAGAGCGCTGCTCTCGCTATGAGTGTGCGCCCCGACTCCGGCAATTGCAAGAGCACCGCTCTCGTTTCTGGCATGATCGGGAAGTGACCACGAACGACACGCCGAAGCCCGGCCGCGGCCGGGCGGCCAACCGGGAGGCGATGGAACGGCAGATCCGTGACCTCGGCCGCAGCCACCTGCGCACACACGGAGCGGCGGGACTGTCGCTGCGGGCGATCGCCCGGGAATTGGGCATCGTGTCGTCGGCGGTGTACCGATACGTGCCCAGCCGGGACGATCTGCTCACCCTATTGCTGGTGGACGGGTACACCGACCTCGCCGACACCGTCGACGCGGCGCTCACGCAGGTCCGCGACGATCCGCGGGCGCGGCTCTTGACTGTGGCGACGGCGGTACGACTCTGGGCCGTCGATGATCCGGCGCGCTGGGCCCTACTGTACGGCAGCCCGGTGCCCGGCTACGCGGCGCCCGCCGAACGAACCGTACTCCCCGGCACGCGGGTGGTCGCGACCCTGTTACGTGAGCTCGGCGGCGCGTATGAACGCGGGCTGGTGTCCGAGGATCTACCGGCCGCGTCCACCGAACTGTCGGTGGATCTCGATGTGATCCGGGACGAATTCGACCTCGAATTGCCCGATCCGGTGGTCGCCGCCGGATCGGCACTGTGGGCCATCCTGATCGGAGCGGTCAGCCTGGAAGTGTTCGGGCAGTACGGAACCGATACGTTCCGGCACCCGGAGACGTTGTTCGACGCGCAGATCTGCCTCCTGCTGTCCCGGATTCTGCGGTAGCTGAGGACGAGGCAGCGGTGCCGCCGGGGGAAAGCCCCACTGCGGCACCGCTGCCCGAACAGGCGCACCTGTCAGGCGTCGGCCTTGGTGATGTCGGCGGTGACGCCGTCACCGAGTTCGATGGCACCGGAATCCGATTCGGCGGATACCACGTCGAAGACGACGGCGAGGACCTCGCCGGCGATCAGCCCGGCGTGCCGCTGTGCCCACTCGAGCCGTTCGGCGGGCACCACCAGCCGCACCTCGATGCGGTCGGAGACATCGAGACCCAGTGAGCGACGGGCATCCTGGAGCTCACGTACCCGATCCTTCGCCCACCCCTCGGCCTCCAGTTCCTCGGTGACTGCGGTGTCGAGCACCACCAGACCGCCGCCGCCCGGCAACTCCGCCGTCGAATCCGGTTCGACCGCGACGAGTTTGCGGGAAAACTCGCCCTCGACCAGGTCGACGCCACCCGCCGATACCACCTCGGTGCCGTCCGGTTCTGTTCGTACCGACCAGTTCCCGGCCTTGACCGCCTTGATCACCTGCTGCACCTGCTTGCCCAGACGCGGTCCGGCGGCCCGGGCGTTGACGGTCAGCTCGTACCGGCCGAACCTGTCGGCGTCGGTCGCCAGGGTCACCGACTTGACGTTCATCTCGTCGGCGATCAGATCGGTGAACGGACGCAACCGCTCGGCGGTGGGCGATGCCACGGTCAGTCCGGGCAGCGGCAGGCGCACGCGCAGTTTGTTTGCCTTGCGCACACTCGACGCCGTGGAACACACCGCCTGCACCTCGTCCATCGCGGCCACCAAATCCGCGTCGGCGGGCACCTCGTCGGCAGACGGCCAATCCGTCAGGTGCACCGAGCGTTCCCCGGTCAGGCCCCGCCAGATGGCCTCGGTGGCCAGCGGCAGCAGCGGCGAGGCGAGCCGGCACGCCACCTCCAGCACCGTGTACAGGGTGTCGAAGGCGTCACCTTCGGTGTCCTGCCCGGCCCAGAACCGCGACCGCGACCGGCGCACATACCAGTTGGTCAACGACTCGACGAACTCGCGGAACGCCTCGCACGCACCGGCGATGTCGTACACGTCGAGTGCCTCGGTCATCGTCTCCCGCGTGGCGGCGAGCTTGGCCAGGATGTACCGGTCGAGCACATGCTCGGAGTCGGTGCGCCAGGCGGCCGGACGGTCGGCGTAGAGCTGCAGGAAGCTGTAGGCATTCCACAGCGGCAGCAGCGCCTGACGCACACCTTCGCGGATACCCCGTTCGGTGACGATGAGGTTACCGCCGCGCAGCACCGGCGATGCCATCAGGAACCAGCGCATCGCGTCGGAGCCGTCGCGGTCGAAGACCTCGTTGACATCCGGGTAGTTGCGCTTGGACTTGGACATCTTCTGACCGTCGTCGCCGAGCACGATGCCGTGCGCGATCACACTCTTGAACGCGGGCCTGTCGAACAGGGCGGTGGCCAGCACGTGCAGGTTGTAGAACCAGCCGCGGGTCTGCCCGTTGTATTCGACGATGAAATCACCTGGATTGTGCGCGGTTTCGTGCGATCCATCCCCTGCCGACCCCCCGTCGAACCAGCCCTTGTTCTCGAACGGGTAGTGCACCTGCGCGTAGGGCATCGATCCCGACTCGAACCAGCAATCGAGCACCTCCGGCACCCGACGCATCGTCGAATGACCGGACGGGTCATCGGGATTGGGTCGAGTCAGCTCGTCGATGTACGGACGGTGCAGGTTGGTCGGGCGCACGCCGAAGTCGCGTTCGAGCTCATCGAGCGAGCCATACACGTCCACGCGCGGGAACTCGGGGGCGTCCGACACCCACACCGGGATGGGCGCACCCCAGTACCGGTTGCGGCTGATGTTCCAGTCACGTGCTCCCTCAAGCCATTTGCCGAACTGGCCGTCGCGGATATGCGAGGGTGCCCAGGTGATCTCCTGGTTCAGTTCCAGCATGCGCGCCTTGATCGGGGTGACCGCCACAAACCAGGACGGCACCGCCATGTAGATGAGAGGCTGTCCCGACCGCCACGAGTGCGGGTAGGAGTGCTCGATGGTCTCGTGCCGCAACACCTTTCCTGCGGCTTTGAGGTCCTTGATGATGACCGGGTTGGCGTCGAAGACCATCAGGCCGTCATACGGCGGCACCTGCGAGGTGAACCTGCCACCCTGGTCGAGGGGCTGGACCACCTCGATGCCGTTGGCGGCGGCCACGTCCATATCCTCTTCACCGAACGCGGGTGCCAGGTGCACGACGCCGGTACCGCTGTCGGTGGTGACGTAGTCGGCCAACAGCACCCGGTGCGCGTTCGGATGCCCGACGAAAAAGTCGAACGGCGGTGTGTACGAGAGGTTTTCCAGGTCGCGACCCAGATGGGTCGCCACTTCGGTGACCTCACCGAACTCCTTGGCGTACACCCCCAGCCGTGCCTTGGCGAGCAGGTAGTCCTGGCCGTCCGCGGCCTTGACATGGACGTACTCGACGTCGGGATGGACCGCGACGGCCAGGTTGGACGGCAGGGTCCACGGCGTGGTGGTCCAGATGAGCGCGTTCACACCGTCGAGCGGGTTTCCGGGGGCGACGATTGGCATCCGCACGGTGAGCGCCGGATCCTGCCGCATCCGGTAGGCATCGTCGAGTTTGGATTCCTGGTTGCTCAGCGGGGTCTGCTCGTACCAGGAGTACGGCAGCACCCGGTAGCCCTGGTAGATCAGCCCCTTGTCGTGCAGGCGTTTGAACGCCCACATCACCGACTCCATGAAGTCGAGGTCAAGCGTCTTGTAGTCGTTGTCGAAGTCGACCCACCGAGCCTGGCGGGTCACGTAGTTGCGCCATTCGCCGGTGTACCGCAGAACCGAATCGCGGCAGAAGTCGTTGAACTTCTCCACGCCCATCGTCTCGATCTCGGACTTGTCGGTGATGCCGAGTTGCCGTTCTGCTTCGAGTTCGGCGGGCAGACCGTGTGTGTCCCAGCCGAAGCGGCGCTCGACCTTCTTGCCGCGCAACGTCTGATAACGGGGCACCACGTCCTTGACATAGCCGGTGAGCAGGTGACCGTAGTGCGGAAGACCGTTGGCGAACGGCGGTCCGTCGTAGAACACGAACTCGTCGGCGTCGGCGCGGTTGTCGATGGACGCCGCGAAGGTGCCGTCGGCCTGCCAGTAGTCCAGGACGAGCTTTTCGACGTCGGGGAAACTGGGCGCGGTGCGGCCGGTTCCGCCGGTGAGGTCGACGAGCGGGTAGGTGCGTCCGACGCCGCCGACAGCGGTGTTGTGCTGGGGGTGTGCGTTGTCCCCGGGTGTGTCTGTCACAGTGCCTCCTCGTGCCGAACTCTCGAAGTGCCGCATCGGTTGTCGGCTCTTCGCGAGAGTGCTTGCACGGGGACGCATCGGTGTCGTCTCCCGACACCGGGCGCGGTACCACCCCGCTTGCGTCGCACACGGCGACACCCCTCCACGGTCTGCGCATCTGTGGTCGGCGATGCACACACCTGCGGCTGTGACGGGCCGCTACCCGCCTGGGTCTAGTGAGGACTGCGGTGGGCGGTCCCGTTCTTCCAGGTGCTCCCCGGTGATGGCCGGATCGACGCGCGCACCGCTGCGTGCCCTGTGCCGGGCCCTTCGGTGCAAACGACAGTGTAGCGCCGCCGAGCAGCGCTACACAATCGGTTTTCCCTGTTCAGGCGGTTTCCCTGGTCAGGGTTCGTTGCTGCGGCGCTGTCGCCGCAGCCGGTTCAGGTACCAGGACGCCACTCCGGATCGAGCGGGTCGATCTTGCGACGACGACCGGTCACCGGGGGCGCACCCGCGGTGTCACTGTCCGGCCGGCCGGGCTGCTCGGATGCGGCCGAGGGCAACCAGGGACGTGGGGTCTCCTGCGAGTTGGTGCTCGGACCGTCGACCGGACCGAACTGTCCACGCCGGGCGCCGGGCGCCGGGTACTGCGGTCGCGGTGGCTGCGGAACACCACCGGTCGTGGGCTGGCCACCCCATGTGTCGGTACGGCCGTCCTGCGGGTTCTGCTGCTGCGGGCTTGTCGGCCGCAGGTTGTGCGGCTGCGGATTCTGCGGGGGCACCAGCCGTTGTGGCGGGGCCTCCGGCAGACCGCCGACCGACCTGAGGTAGTCGTCGTAGCCACCGGCCGGGCGACCCGGCGAAGGTGCGGGCTGCCGACCCGACGGGGGCGCGGACTGCGGTCGCGGCGGTGTCGGTGCGGGCTGGCCATAGCCGGCCACGTCCGGTTGCTTGCCCAGTACCGGGCCGTTCAGGCCGGCCGGTATCGAGCCCTGGCCGGCGCCACCGACAGCGGATGGTCCGGCCGTCGGTGCCCCGAGGCGTTGCGTCGAGGCATTCCCCGGCCCCGATGCCCGAACGCCTGGTTCACGAGCGGCTGGTTCTTCGACGTCGGCGAACGCCCGAGGACCCGATGCGGCCGCATCGTTCCACGCCGGGGCCGCGGTGGGCACGACGACAGAACGCGGCTGAGCCGGGATCGAGCCCGAGCGGGTGGCCCCGCGGGGTCCGCCCGGCCGGTGACGCACGGGTGTGCCACCGACCTCCTCCGCCTCGTCGTCGAGGGAACCGTCATCGGTGAGGGCGCTGGTGGAGGCCGCCCGACGACCGCCGACCGATGCCCCGACCATCTGCTCGACGCTGCGTGAGGGCGCGCGACGAGCCGATCCGATGACGTCGGCGATCAGGAATCCCAGACCGCCCAGACACACGAGGATACAAGTGATAGCGAGCCAGACCGTGCCGGTCACCAGTCCCAGAATCAGCAGGACGAACGCGATCAGTGTGGCGGCAAGTGCCAATGCGAGCACGATGTATGCCTTACCTTGTTCTCCCGGTCAGTTCGTGTAACCCGCGGAGTATCCGCCGGAATTCTGCTGTTCGGCGGGATAGCCGCTCTCGACCGGTGCTGCGCTACCCCGCTGCTGGAGCTCCTCGAGCTGCGATTCGAGATAGGTCTTGAGGCGGGTGCGGTATTCGCGTTCGAACGTCTTGAGCTGTTCGATGCGGCCTTCGAGAACGGTGCGCTGCTGGTTGATGGTGCCCATGATCTCGGAATGCTTGCGCTCGGCGTCGGCCTGCAGTGCATCCGCGCGTTCCTGCGCCTGGCGTAGCTGGGTTTCCGATCGGGTCTGCGAGTCGGCGAGAATGGCCTCGGAGCGCTGACGGGCATCGGAGAGAAGGGCGTCGGCCTTGGCCTGGGCTTCGTTGACCATGGTGTCCGACCGCGTGCGCGCGTCACCGAGAAGCGTGTCCGCCTCGGCCCGGGCGCTGCCGGCCACTCGATCGGCGGTGTCCTGGGCCAGGGCGAGAACCTTGGCCGCACGCAGGCTGGCGTCCTGGTCGACGGCGCCGGGCCGTGCCGCCGCCGCCGCGACCGGGGCCACCTCCGTGGGTACCGGGGGTGCAACCTTGAGGACCTGCGTCTGCTCGTCGCCCGCCTGGTCGTCGGCGGCGCCGCCACCGGCGGCGAGATCGGCTTCGAGTTCTTCGACCCGCTGTTTGAGATCGGAGTTCTCTTCGATCAGCCGGGCCAGTTCCTGCTCGACGAAATCGAGGAACTGATCGACCTCGTCCTCGTTGTAGCCGCGTTTACCGATCGGCGGTTTACTGAACGCGACGTTATGCACATCAGCTGGTGTCAGCCGCATGTCGGTCCCCTCATTCTCGTCTCGAGGCCGCTTGTCGTCTCGAGTTCGTTCGTAAGTATCTCGATGTTCTCGTGGTCCAGGCTATCGGAGTCCGGGCCACCGGGTGAGCGACCCGCAGGAACGGGACCCGGTCAGGTCCACATCCTCGGCCAAACGCCACCCCTACAGTTTGACACTACTAGCAATTCATATCAGTCAAAATTTGTCACTCCGGCGCCATACTGTCACACCCACCCCATCTGTCACATCGGATCGATGCAGTCTCGAAATACAATAGTGACTCGATCATGACATCTATAGTGCCAGTTGCCCAGTTTCGGGTTCGGTGGGTCGCGATGAACGCGCAATTGGGCGACCGGTCACCGGTCAGAGGACGTCAGAGGACGAGCGCGAGTGCGGTCCCGGACGAGTTCGCGGCACCTTGCGCGATTCGCATCCCGATGATGACAACAATCATGACGATCATCAACGAGAGGTCCAGGCGCACGGGACCGAGCGGGATCGGCGGGATCAGCCGCCGGAGAAGTTTGATGGGCGGGTCGGTGGCGGTGAAGACGGCCTCGATGATCACCACCGTTATTCCGGTGGGCCGCCACTCACGTGCGAACGAACGCACCAGCTCGACCACGAGACGGCCCAGGAGCAGGAGCCAGTACACGAACAGGATGTAGTAGAGAACCAGATAGAAGGTGGTCACAACACAAGGTTGCCTGATCGGTCGGTACACGTCTCAACGCGGTGCCGATTTTGCGGAGTTCCGGCGGGTCGGTCGGGCGGGTCGGTCGGGCGACGGACCGAGGAGCGAGCGGGAGCCTGCGACCGGTGAGCGACGAGGGAAGACGATGCACGGGCCCGGCCTGTCAGCAGACCAACCAGCAATTCAGTGGTTGTAGAAGCCGGTTTCGGCGATCTTGCGCCGGTCCTCGGGGGTGACGTCGACGTCGGCGGGTGAGAGCAGGAAGACCTTGGTGGCGACCTTGTCGAAGGAGCCGCGGAGCGCGAAGGCCAGACCGGCGGCGAAGTCGACGAGTCGTTTGGCGTCGTCGTTGCTCATGTTGACCAGGTCCATGATGACCGGGCTGCCGTCGCGGTAGCGTTCGCCGATGGTGCGGGCTTCGCTGTAGTCGGAGGGCCGCAGGGTGGTGATCTTGTGCAGTGGCCCGTCGGCGAAGATCCGGTCGAGTTCGTGCTGGTCACCGACGCCGGGGCGGGTGTTGGTGGTGCGGAGGGTGGCGGAGGCGCTGCGCTGGAGCGGTTCGAGGCGCGCGGGCTGGCGCAGGCGCTCGTTCGGTTCGTTGATGTGCCGTCCTCCGGCATAGGCGTATTCGGGCTTGTCGTAGCCACGCTCGTCGTGGCGGCGGTCGTCATCGTAGCCGTAGTCGGCGCCGCGGGCTCCGTCGGCGAATGCGCCGCTGCGGTAGTCGGCGTCGCGGTAGCCGCTGTCGCGGTAGCCGCCGTCGGCGTAGTCGGGTTCCCGGTAGTCGCTGTCGCGGTATCCGGAGTCGCGGTAGTCGGAGTCGCGGTAATCGTCGTAGTCGTCGTAGCCGCGGTCACGAACGGCACGCAGGGGCGCGCCGGGCTCTTCGAGGTAGTCGTCTTCGTACTCGCTCGGAGGCACCATGCCGAAATATGCCTTGAACTTCTGCATTGTGGTCATTGCGGGTCTCCGATCGTCGCGACACAAGTTGAAGCTGTTGTCACAGTGCTTGATGGTTCTTATGTGACCGATGTGATTAATGAGAGACTAGCGCCGTCTCACCGCCGGAGCGGCGACCGACACGCAGGCATCACCAACGATCTTCGATCCGGTATTCACGATCCCGACACATGCGGTCGCAGCACCGATTGTTGTTGCGCGGGAGCGGAACTGCCGGTCAGGACGATCACCGGCCCAGATCGGGCAGAGCGGCTGACCGGCCTTCATCGACGTCAGCCCTCCATCCAGATGACCGACGCGAGCCGGCCAGTGGGCGCGCCCCCGCGGTGACTGAAGAGGCTGGAATCGGCGATCGTGCACCGCGGATCGACCGCCACCGCCCCGACGCCCGCGTCGAGAAGTTGCCGGTGCACCCCGGCACGGATGTCGAGTCCGGGAGTGTTGCGGGTGGTGGTGCAGGCGCTGCCCGGCAGATGTGCCTCCACATCGCGCTGCATCGGCAGTGGCACCTCATATCGGGCACCGGAGGCTGCGGGTCCGAGCAGCGCACCCATACGATCGGGGCGCGCGCCGAGTTCGATCATCGCGCGCAACACCTCGCCGATGATGCCGATCCGGGCACCCACCCGGCCCGCGTGGACGGCGGCGATCACACCCGCCTCGTCGTCGCTGAGCAGGACCGGCACGCAGTCGGCGGTCAACACGACCAGCGCGAGCCCCGCGGCGGTGGTCACCAGGGCGTCGGTGGCGGGCACCGCGGAGGCGGTCGGCTCGCGGACGATGGTGACGTTCCTGCTGTGAATCTGCTCCATCCATACCATCGACGACGGCGGCAGACCGATGTGGTCGGCCAGCCTGCGCCTGTTGGCCGCGACCGCCGCCGGATTGTCTCCGACGTGGTCACCGAGATTGAAGGAGTCGTAGGGAGGCCGTGACACGCCTCCGGCACGAGTGGTGACGACACGCCGCACGGTGGCGGGTCCGGGAGTCGATCTCCCGGACCTGGCACCTGTGGTGGATCCGGACATGCCGTTCATCATCGGGGTCGGACGGGCCTCAGCGCTTCATGAAAGACGGCACATCGACGTCGTCGTCGTCGATCCGCACACTGTTGGCGCGGGGTGCCTCCTCGTTGGTGCTGAAGGGATCGCCGGATGTCGGCGCCTTACCGAAGAGCGGATCGGTGGCCGGGGCCCGGCCGACGCTGCCGGCCTGCCCCGCGCCGACCACTCCGGTCCGCGTCGTGGTGGCCGTGGTGGTCGCCGCCTTGGCCGGAGCCGCCGGGGTCTCGGTCCGCTGACGCGGCCCGCCGTCGAAACCGGCTGCGATCACGGTGACCCGCACCTCGTCGCCGAGGTTGTCGTCGATGACCGTTCCGAAGATGATGTTGGCATCTTCGTGCGCGGCCTCCTGCACCTGCGTGGCGGCGTTATGGATCTCGAACAGGCCGAGATCGCTGCCGCCGGCGATCGAGATCAGGACGCCCCGGGCACCTTCCATCGATGCCTCCAGCAGCGGCGAGTTGATGGCCGATCCGGCGGCCTTCTTGGCCCGGTCCTCTCCCCTGGCCGAGCCGATGCCCATCAACGCGCTGCCGGCATCGCTCATGACGCCCTTGACGTCGGCGAAGTCGACGTTGATCAGACCCGGGGTGGTGATCAGATCGGTGATGCCCTGAACGCCGTTGAGCAGCACCTCGTCCGCGCTGCGGAAGGCGTCCATCAGGGTCACCTGGGCGTCGCCGAGCTGGAGCAGTCTGTCGTTGGGGATCACGATGAGGGTGTCGCAGGATTCGCGCAGCGCCACGATGCCGTTCTCGGCCTGGTTGCCGCGGCGCTTGCCCTCGAAGGAGAAGGGTCGGGTGACGACCCCGACAGTCAGCGCGCCGAGCTTGCGCGCGATCTGGGCCACGACGGGCGCACCGCCCGTGCCGGTGCCACCACCCTCGCCCGCGGTCACAAACACCATGTCGGCGCCTTTGAGCAGCTCCTCGATCTCGTCGCGCGCGTCCTCGGCAGCACGACGGCCCACCTCCGGATCGGCACCCGCGCCGAGTCCGCGCGTGGAGTCACGGCCGACGTCGAGCTTGACGTCGGCATCGCTCATCAGGAGCGCCTGGGCGTCGGTGTTGATCGCGATGAACTCGACTCCTTTGAGTCCTTGTTCGATCATCCGGTTGACGGCGTTGACGCCGCCGCCGCCGATGCCGACGACCTTGATCACGGCCAGGTAGTTGTGCGGTGGCGTCATATCCATCGCCTTCCTCATCGGTGTTGTAGCTGCAGCTGCGGACGGAGGTTCCGTGACGGCGGGATCTGGATAACCCTCCGGTAAACCCTAAACCTCAACCATAGACTTAGAGTTATGTCAAGTAGTTCCGTGTTGGTCACGACGCTAGGCACGTCGCGGCCGATGAGCCAGTAACGGCGCGGCGTGTCGCGAAGTTGCTCAACGAATTCGCCTCAACGGTGCCCGTTTCGCCTTGTCGGACACCGCGAACACGGCTACCTGAGACCAGGGTCACTTGAAGGCCGGGAAGTCAGGGCTCGATACGTTATAGAGCGTTCCCTTACGTGTCAACAAGTTCTTGAGTGCCCTGGCCTTTTCCTCTCCCCGATCGCTGTCGCCCCAGACCACGGTGCGCTCGCCCTTGAGGGCGAGCTCGATGTCGACCGGAGAGGTCGCCGCCACCGACACCAGGAGCCGGGTGAGATACGCCGGCAGGTCTGCCACCACCGACACCGCCGCCTTGGTCGTCGGGTCGGTGGGACCCGGATGTGCGGTGGTGAACCGCGGCAGCGCCGCGAACTCCGCGGGGATCGTCGTGCCCTCGCCGAATGTCAGATACGCCACTCCGAGACGGTCCAGGATCTGCGTGGTCCCACCGTCGACGATGCGGACCACGGGTCGTCGCTCGACGACCGAGATGGTCAGCGTCGACGGATACGAACGCTGCACCCGCGCCGACTCGATGGATTCGATCGCCGCGACCCGCCGCGCCACCGCCGCGGTGTCCACCCGCAACAGCGGCGTCCCCTGCGTGACATCGGCGACCGCGAGAATCTCACTCTCGGAGACTACCCGGTTGTCGAGAACCTCGGTGCTGCGCACCGACATGAGCGGCGTGTAGTAGGCGACCACCGCGCCACCGACAACCACCACGACGGCGAGCACCGTCCAAATCAGTCCCCGCCGGCGCAGCGCCGTGCGGCCGATCATCCCGCCGGCTCCCCCACCTGCGTCCGTGACCCGTCCGGCCGGTCGGCCAACGCGGCCAGGATCTCCGGACCCTGCATCGTGATGTCCCCGGCGCCGATCGTCAACACAATGTCACCCGGACGCGCCCGCTGCGCCACCAACTCAGGCAAGGCCGACAGGTCGGCGACGAACCGGCCCGGAACACTGAGCAGATCACTGATCGTCGCACCGCTGACACCCGGCTGCGGTGCCTCACGCGCACCGTAGACGTCGGCCACGAACACCTCGTCGGCCAGATCGAGAGCGGCGGCGAACTCATGCGCGAAATCAACCGTCCGCGAATACAGATGCGGTTGGAAGACCGCCAGGACACGGCCGGGCGGGCGGGCACCCGGCCCGCGATCGCGGGCCGCCGCCTCAGCCGCGGCGGCCACCACGTCACGCGCCGCCGTCAACACCGCACGCACCTCCGTGGGATGGTGGGCATAGTCGTCGACCACGGCCACGTCGTCAACAATCCCGCGCACCTCGAACCGCCGGTGCACACCGCCGAACGCGGCGATGCCCGCCAGTACCGCCCCGAGGCCGCCGCCGACCAGGACACAGCCCAGAACCGCACCGATTCCGTTGAGCGCCATATGCTTTCCCGGAAGCGTCACCGACAGTGGCAGTGTCCGCCGCTCATCTCCGGCAATCGTCTCCGCGAACCGCACCCGTGCCGCTCCCCCCGAGACACGTGGCGTGTACTCCTCCAGAACAGCCACATTGGGCACCTCGGCCGCCGACTCGGCATAGGTGCCCTCGCCGTATCCGACGACCTCGACGCCGCGCGCACGCAACGTTCGCGCACACCGTCCGCCCAATGCCGCCGCCCCCGGATCATCCAGACAGACGATGAGAGTGCCCCCGTCGGCGATACATTCGGTGAACCGGTCGAAGATCTCGACGTACGCCTCGCGGGTGCCGAAATGATCGAGATGATCGGCCTCGATATTGGTCACCACCACCACGTCGGGCCGGTATTCGAGCAACGAACCGTCGCTCTCGTCCGCCTCGGCGACGAACACATCGCCGGTGCCGTGGTGGGCGTTGGTGCCCGACTCGTTCAGCTCACCGCCCACCGCGAACGACGGATCGAGCCCACAGTGCTGCAGAGCGACCACCGACATCGATGTGGTGGAGGTCTTGCCGTGGGTGCCGGCGATCAGCAGCGTGCGGAAACCGGCCATCAACTCGGCCAGCACCACCGGCCGCAGCAACACCGGGATGCCCCGCGAACGGGCCGCGACGAGCTCGGGATTGGTCTTGGGGATGGCCGCGTACGTGGTGACGACCGCCGTCGGTCCGCCCGGAAGCTGATCGAGCGCCGACTGATCGTGCCCGATCTGCACCCGCGCACCCCGGGTGCGCAGCCCCAGGATGGCGCGGCTGTTCTTCGCGTCGGACCCCGACACCTGGCCGCCGCGGGCCAGCAGGATGCGCGCCAGACCCGACATGCCCGCCCCGCCGATACCGACCATGTGCACACGCCGCAATCCGACGGGCAGCGGCCGGTCCCGGTGGACGCCGCCGGACTCCCCGCCGGTCATCGCCTGCCCCGTGCCAGCTCCAGCGCCGCCGTGGCCACGGCCTCCGCGGCGTCGCGCGAACCCGTCGCCGACGCCGCCGCCGACATCGCCGCCAGCGCACCGCTGTCGGCCATCATCGCCGGAACGTGCTCGGCCACCCACTCGACGGTCATGTCGGCATCATCGACCAGCACCCCGCCACCGGCCTCGACCACCGGGACAGCGTTGAGCCGCTGCTCGCCGTTCCCGTGTGGCAACGGCACATAGACGGCGGGCAGACCGGTGGCCGAAACCTCCGCCACCGTCATCGCCCCGGACCGGCAGATCACCAGATCTGCCGCCGCATAGGCCAGATCCATACGCTTGAGATACCCCACACCGCGATACGGCGGGGCGCCGTCCGGGGACTTCGGCTCGATCGAGTTCTTGGGCCCGTAGGCGTGCAGCACCCCGATCCCGGCGGCACCGAGCGCCTCTGCGGCACCGGCCACCGCGTCATTGATCCGTTGGGCACCCTGCGAGCCACCGAAGACCAACAGCGTCGGCACATCGTCCAGCCCGAAATAGTGCCGGGCCTGCGCACGCAGCGCCGCACGGTCGAGTTCGACGAGCGCACCGCGCACCGGCATACCCACGACCTGCGCGTCGAGTCCCGAATCGGGCACCGCGGCCAACACCTTGTCGGCGAACCGCGCGCCGACCTTGTTGGCCACTCCGGCGCTGGCGTTGGCCTCATGGATGACGATGGGAATCCGCCGGCCGGATCGCACATACATGCGCGCGGCCAGATAAGCGGGCAACGACACATAGCCGCCGAATCCGATCACGACATCGGCGCGGACCTCCTTGAGCACCGCCCGGGTCGCCGCCACCGAACGCACCAACCGCACCGGCAGCCCGATCAGGTCCTTGTTCAGCTTACGCGGCAACGGCACCGGCGGAATCAGTTTCAGCGTGTACCCCCGCTCGGGTACCAGGGTGGTCTCCAGACCACGGGTGGTGCCCAGCGCGGTGATCGTGGCAGACGGATCGAGTCGGCGAACGGCGTCGGCCACCGCGAGCGCGGGTTCGATATGGCCGGCGGTGCCGCCGCCGGCCACGACCACCGACAACCCGCCGGCGCCGTCGCTTCGCTCGCGCGGCATTCCCCCGTCGCTTCGCTCGCTCGACATTCCCCCGTCGCTTCGCTCGCTCGACATTCCCCCGTCGCTTCGCTCGCTCGGGCCGATCGATCCTGATCCGGTCGGACCCGTTCCCGAACTCGTCACTGAACTACCGCTCCATTTCCGGTTGCTGTGGTGCCTGCCCGGTGAGACCGGTCACGCGGAGTAGCGTCCACCGCCCCGGCGCTCCCGGCCTTGTGTGCGTGGGGCCGGGTCTGCCCGGAGGTTGGCGCTGTACCCCGTACGGTAGTCGATCCGCAGCCGCGCGGTCCGCTCCCATCCGCTCGCGCCATCTGTGCCGGTGCCCACATTCATCCGGCCCGTCGCCCCCCGCGCCCGGCCCGTCGCCCCCCGCGCCCGGCGCGTTGCCGCGCCGCGGGTGCCGGTGGTGCGCTCGGCCGACCGGGGTGTCCCGCCCCGGCCCAACGACCAGCCGCCACGTGCGGCGGACGGACGGTTGGCCGGTGCCGACGGAACCTGTCCGCCCTCGCGTCTGTGGGTGTCCTGGGTGCGCTGCGATTTCCCGCGCTGGGTGGGAACCCGCGCCGCCCGGTACGGCACCGGTGCGGGCAACCGCGCCCAGCGGGTGCGTCCGGTGCGCCTGCCTACGGCCAGCGCGGCGACCGCGTCGGGTTCGTGGCGGGCGGCGTTCGCCATCAGCCCCAGCATCGCCAGCACGGTGAGCGCCGACGTACCGCCCGCCGACACCAACGGCAACTGGATACCGGTGACCGGCAGGATCCCGATCACATACCCGATGTTGATGAATGCCTGGGCGACGATGAGCACCGTGATGGTGGAGGTCAACAGCCGCAGGAACGGGTCGACCGATCTCGACGCGATGCGGAATCCGACATAGGCGAACAGCCCGAACAGCCCGACCACCATCAGCCCGCCGAGCAATCCCAGCTCCTCGCCGATGATCGCGAAGATGAAGTCGTTGTGCGCGTTGGGCAGGTAGTTCCATTTGGCCCGGCTCTGACCCAGGCCCTCACCGAAGACCCCACCGTTGGCCAGCGCGTACCCGGCCTGCCTGGACTGGTAGCCGGCACCCTGCGGATCGTCGATATGCCCGAGAAAGCTCATGACGCGCTGGGACCGGTAGCCGGCGACGAGGGACAGCAGCACCGCCAGCGCGGCACCGATCACGGCGAACGACCCGAACGCGGCCAGCGACAGCCCGGAGAACCACAGCAGTGCCGCGACGATGATGGCGATGGTGATGGTGGTGCTCAGGTTGGGTTCGAGCATGATCAGGACGCAGATCAGCACTGCCATCGGCAGCAGCGGAATCAGCAGTTCCTTCAGGCCCGCGTTCTCCTTGCGGCGGGCGGCCAGCACATGCGCGCCCCACACGCAGAGCGCGACCTTGACCAACTCGGACGGCTGCACCGACAGCCCCGCCACGGTGAACCACCGGCGCGCACCGTAGCTCTCGATGCCGATGCCCGGGATCAGTACCAGCACCAGCAGCACTGTGGTCACGGTGATCATCACCGCGGCCAGCCTGCGGAACATGCGCACCGGCATCCACAGGGTGAGGTAGAACACCACCACACCCATGAGCGCGAACACCAGCTGGGTGGTGAACAGCCCGTACGCCGACCCTTCCTTGGAGTAGCCCTCCACCGAGGATGCGGACAGGACCATCACCAGGCCGATCGTGGTGAGCGTTCCGGCCAGTGCCAGCACGAGATGGTACGAGGCCAGCGGCCGGCTCAACAGGCTGCCGACAACCTCCCGTACCGCGATGGTCACCGAGGTGACCTGTGCGCGGACACCCCGCTGCGCCGACGACGCGGACGTCATCGCGACGCCGATACGTCCGTACCCCGCAGCCCTCGGGCCGCGACGGCGAACGAATCGCCGCGACGGCCGTAGCCGGCGAACATGTCGAGCGAGGCCGCGGCAGGGGCGAGCAGGACCGCCTCGACCGGTTCTGAGCCCGGAGCGCTGTTCGCCTCGACCGCCAGACGCCACGCCTGGCGCACCGCGTGCCGCATCACCAGATCGGCCGGGGACTCAGCCCCGGCGGGACCGGGGTTCTCGGCAACCGGGACTCCGGCGACGAATCGCTGCACATTCACCGCACCATCGTCACCTGTGAACACTGTGACAGCTGGGACATCTGGGGCGTGTCGTGCAATCGAGTCGATGATGACGTCCCGATCCGTGCCGATCGCCACCGCCCCGGCGAGCCGATCACGCATCTCGACGAACAGATCATCGACCGAGGCACCCTTGAGCAGTCCACCCGCGATGAGCACCACCCGGTCGTGGGCGGCGATCGCCGCCCGCGCCGCATGCGGGTTGGTGGCCTTCGAATCATCGACGAAATCGATTCCGTCGATGGTCTCGACGACCTCGCCGCGATGTGCGGCCGGGGTGAAGTCGGTCAGTCCGGCCGTCACCGACAACGGCGCGACGCCCACCGCCAATGCCAGTGCCGCGGCGGCCAGGGCATCCGAGCAGCCGGACGGGCCCGCCGGGCGCACCTGTGCCGCCGGGATCAGCCGGCCCGCCCCGAACGCCCGATCGACGAGTACCCCGTCGTCGACGCCGAGTTGTCCGGCATCGGGTGCCGCCAGCGTGAAGCCGACGCGGCGGGTGGCGGTTCCGGTCTCGATCCCCGACGCCACCGCGTCGTCGAGGCCGACGACGCCGACCCGCCCGTGCAGGGCGGTCGCCTTGGCGTCCCGATAGGCGCCGAATGAGCCGTGCCAGTCGAGATGGTCCTCGGCGACGTTGAGGACCACACCGGCATCCGGCACGATCGACGGCGCCCAGTGCAGCTGAAAGGACGATAATTCGGCGCAGAGCACCTCGGCGCGGGGTTCGGCGGCCAACGCGTCCAGCACCGGCAGACCGATGTTCCCGCAGGCCGCGGCCACCCGGCCGTCCGCCGAGACGATGGATTCCAGCATCGAGGTGGTGGTGGTCTTGCCGTTGGTACCGGTCACCACCAGCCAGGTGCGCGGCGTGCCGAACCAGCCGGCCCGATCGATCCGCCAGGCCAGTTCCACCTCACCCCACACCGGTACGCCGGCCGCGGCGGCGGCCACGACCAGCTGATGCGTCGGCGCGAAACCCGGCGAGACGACCACCAGACCGGTGCGGTCGGTCCACCCCGGGTCGGCGAGCAGTTCATCGATCCCGACGCACCGGGCACCCGCCG
Organism: Gordonia pseudamarae; assembly: GCF_025273675.1. Taxonomy (NCBI): domain Bacteria; kingdom Bacillati; phylum Actinomycetota; class Actinomycetes; order Mycobacteriales; family Gordoniaceae; genus Gordonia; species Gordonia pseudamarae. Next base: position 3,032,741 of record NZ_CP045809.1, read on the forward strand.
CCCGCAGCTCCGCCGCGACCGGAACACCGGCATCCTGCGCGTCGGCGAACCTGGTGTCCGCGACGACCACCGGCACATCGGCCGCCAGCAGGTGCCGGGCCGCCGACGAGCCGGCGACCCCCGCGCCGCCGACGACGACCTCGCCGACGGTCAGCTCCACGATCGGTGTCCTCCGCATTCCGGACGACATGTCAGCCGCCCGTGACGAACTCGCTGTAGAACAGCGACAGGCCCAGTGCGCAGGCGATGGCCGTGAGCAGCCAGAACCTGATGATCACGGTCGTCTCCGCCCAGCCGCCGAGCTCGAAGTGGTGATGGAACGGCGCCATCCGGAACACCCGGCGCCCCGTGGTGCGGAAGAATGCGATCTGGATGACCACCGACATGATCTCGGCGACGAACAGCGCGCCGATGATCACGGCCAGTAGTTCGGTGCGGGTGGTGATGGACAGCCCGGCCAGCATGCCGCCGAGCGCGAGCGAACCCGTATCGCCCATGAAGATCTTCGCCGGTGCCGCGTTCCACCACAGGAATCCCAGACACGCTCCGCCGCCGGCGACCGCCACCACCGCCAGATCCAGCGGGTCACGCACCTGATAGCAGCCCGAGGTGATCTCCGCCGTCGACTTCGGCCCGCCCGCGCAGGCGTTGCGGTACTGCCAGAACGTGACCAGCACGTACGATCCCAGGACCATCGCCATCGAGCCGGCGGCGAGACCGTCAAGACCGTCGGTGAAGTTGACCGCATTGGACCAGGCCGCCACCACGAGCCAGCAGAACACCACGAACGCGACCGAACCCATCTTCATGACGTCGATGTCGCGCACGTACGACAGCGTGGTGCTGGCCGGGGCGTATCCGGCGTCGTTGCGGAACTGCAGCACCAGGACGCCGAACAGGATCGCGGCCACGAACTGTCCGACCGACTTGGCCGTCTTGTTCAGGCCGAGGTTGCGATGTTTGCGGATCTTGATGATGTCGTCGAGGAAACCGACACCACCGAGTACCGTGGCCAGACCCAGCACCAGCAGACCCGAGGCGGTGGGCCCTTCCCTGTCGGTCACCCACGCCACCAGGTGCGATCCGAAATATCCGGCCCACAGGGCGGCGATGATCGCCACCCCGCCCATCGACGGCGTGCCGCGTTTGGTCTGGTGACTCTGCGGGCCCTCGACCCGGATCTCCTGTCCGAAGCCGCGGTGCGAGAACAGCCGGATCAGGACCGGCGTCAACAGGATGGACACCGCGAGCGCGATGCCTCCGGCGATCAGAATCTGTGTCACAGCAGCTCCCCGCCCGTCAGTCGTTCCGGCCGACCGGGCAGCCGCATCGGTCCCAGGCGGTCATTCTCGCCCGCACAGCTCGTCACGTCGTACTCCATCTACTCATCACCGGGCCCAGACGCACCGCCGGCCGCCCAGTCCAGCTCGTATCCCAGCACCGTCGGCCACTGCCGCACCACATCAACCAGTTCTGCGGGTCCGGCGACCACCACGATGTCACCGGCCCGGGGGCGCCACGACTCGTCATCCTCATCTGCCGTCATCTCCAGCGCCTGCGCGGCATCCGGTACGATCCGTACCTCGTCGCCCCACGAACCCTCCATGATCGCGCCCTGGTACAGCGCGCGCACCGATCGGGAGCCGCCGACGCACAGGGTCTTGTCGATGGCCAGACGCACCACCAGCCGACCCACGAGATCGTGCTCGACGACGCGTTCGTTCTCACTGCGACCATCGGGTGCGGACGTATCGGCGGGCAGTTCCAGCTCACCGATCAACGCCCAGATCCGCACCGGCCCGTCCACCGGCACGGCACCGGCACGTAGTTGGGCGGCGGTCCGCAGCAGCTCCCTGATCTCGGCGACGCCGGCCGGGGCGTCGACCGACAGGATCGTCACCGTGCTCATCGGGCGGCCCCCAGCGCGTCGACTGCGGCGGCGAGTTCGACCCGGTCGTCAAAGGGATGCTTCACGCCGTCGATCTCCTGACCGGTCTCGTGTCCTTTTCCGGCCACCACCACGATGTCGCCCGGTCGGGCCCACTCGACGGCGGTGGCGATGGCGGCGCGCCGATCACCGACCTCCAGGATGTCGACGGCACCTGCGGGGCGATCGGCGGCCGGGACCCCCCGGGCACCGGCCATCACCGCGGACCGGATCGCCGCCGGCTCCTCGCTGCGCGGATTGTCGTCGGTGATCACCACCAGTTCGGCACCGCGGGCCGCGGCGGCACCCATCAACGCACGCTTGCCGGTGTCGCGGTCGCCACCGGCGCCGAGCACCACCGCGACGCGGCCGCCGATGGGCACACCGGACTCCCGGCCACCGGCGTTCACTTGGGCGCGCAAGGTGGCCAGCATCGCCTCGACCGCGCCGGGCTTATGCGCGTAGTCGACGAGCGCCAGAAACCCCTGCCCCCGCTCCACACGCTCCAGCCGACCCGGCACGCGGGTTTCCGCGATCCCCCCGATCGCCACGGGGGTCGCCACACCGGCGCCGGTGGCGATGGCGAGCGCGGTGAGTGCGTTGGCGATGTTGTACCCGCCCGGCAGCGGCACGGTCAGCTCGTACCGCACGCCGCGCGGACCGGTCACCGTCACCACCTGTTTGCCGTCGGCTGCCACCCGCGGCGCACCGGCACCCCAATGTGCGCCCACGCCGGTGGTGGAGACGGTCACCGGATCCGGTCGTGACCCGGTCGCCGCACCGCGCGCGACCTCGGCCATCCGCCGGCCCCACTCGTCGTCGACGCAGATCACCGCGCGCGACGCGTGTGTGGGCGAGCCCGCGGCGAACAACCGCGCCTTCGCGTCGAAGTACGCCTGCATCGTCTCGTGGAAGTCGAGATGGTCCTGCGACAGATTGGTGAAGGCGCCGATCGCGAAATGTGCGCCGTCGACCCGGCCGAGCGCCAGCGCATGGCTGGACACCTCCATCACCACAGAGTCGACCCCGTCCTCGACCATCGCGGCCAGGACCGCCTGCAGGGTGGGTGCCTCGGGGGTGGTCAGCGAACTGGGCACGGCCACACCGTTGATCCGGGTCCCGACGGTACCGATCAACCCCACCGATCGGCCGGCGGCCAGCAGGGCTGCCTCCACCATGTAGGCCGTGGTGGTCTTGCCCGATGTACCGGTGATCCCGATCAGTTTCAGACGTTGCGAGGGGTGGGCGTAGATGCGGGCGCTGACCGCCCCCAGGATGCGCCGTGGGTCCGGGTGGATGAGCACCGCGCAGCGGGCGTCCGGTGGCAGCGTCCGGGACAGTTCGGCCCTGCCCGCCGGGTCGGTGAGGATGGCGGTCGCACCCGCCTCCACTGCCGCGGCCGCGAACCTGGCGCCGTGGGTGTTGGCACCGGGAAGTGCCGCGAACAGGTCTCCGGGCTGAACATCCTGGCCACGCAGGGTCACGCCGGTGACCTGCGCGTCGTGGCCGTCGGCGCCGATCAGGTCGAGTCGCGCACCGGTCGCCGCGGACAGTACCGATACCTCGGTCGGCGCGACGACGCGTGGCCTGCGCGGTCCGCCGGAGCGGGCCTTGCCCTGGGCGCCCTGGTTACGCGGACGGCGATTCGAGGCCATGCGATCTCCTCTCCGCACTCTTTCCCGCACCGGAGCTCGCGGTCCGGCGGGTGGTCGCTGTTGGTGTCGGCTGTTCTGTTGGTGGCTGTTTTGCTGGTGGCTGTCTTGCTGGTGATGGACGTTTCGCGGCACCCGGCCGGGCGTCGGGCCCGCACATGCCGGGGATCGCCGACGAGCGCCCGTGGTGTGCGGTGAACCGCCGTTCCGCCGCCGACGGACAACTCACGATACCGACACCCCACGGCTCCCATCCGCACCCCCACCGGCGGGGCGCATTCTCGCTGACAGTTCCCGGATGCGCGGCCGGGCAGAGTGCGTGTCCCTAGTCCGCCCGCAGCACCAGTCGCGGCGCCGGATGCGCGGACAGCGGCACCCTGTCGCGTTGCAGCATCCACGAGGCGATGCCGGCGAACAGCGGTGCCGCCGACTGTCCGCCGGACCCGTCAGAACTGCGCTTGGGGTTGTCGAGCATGATCCCGATGACGTACCGCGGGTTGTCGGCGGGCGCGATGCCGGCGAAGGTGATGTTGTAGGAGTCGTTGGAGTAGCAGCCACAATCGGGATTGACCTGCTGCGCGGTTCCGGTCTTGCCCGAGACCTGGTAGCCGGGAACTGCGGCCTTGGTGCCGGTGCCCACCTGCACGCCCATCGGATCGTCCTGGACGACCGCGCGGAACATGTTCCGGACCGTCTTGGCGGTCGCCGGGCTCACCACCCGCACACCCCGCGGATGGGTGTCGTCGGCGCCGGACGAATTGTGCGCGCCGGTGCCCTCGTCGATGATGATCCGCGGCGGGATGCGGAGGCCGTCGTTGGCGATGGCCTGATACATCGCCGTCATCTGCAGCAGCGTCATCGACAGGCCCTGACCGATCGGCAGGTTGGCGAACGAGCCGCCGGACCACTGGCTCAGGGCGGGTACGGTGCCGGCGCTCTCGCCCGGCAGCCCCACATCGGTCCGGGTGCCGAGGCCGAATTTGGCGAGCAGGTCGGCGAAACGCTTCTCACCGACCTGTTTGGCCAGCATCAGGGTGCCGACGTTCGACGACTTCCCGAAGATTCCGGTGGTGGTGTACGGCTCGGGTCCGTGCGCCCAGGCGTCGTTGACCGTGACACCGGCCAGCTGAATGGAACCGGGAACCCGGTGCACCTGGTCGGGCGTGGTCAGCCCGTATTCGATGGCCGCCGCCGCGGTCACCAGCTTGCCCACCGATCCGGGCTCGAACGGCGAGGTGACCGACGGGTTGCCGAGGTTGGCGTTCTCCTGTTCGGACAGCGGTTCGGAGGCGTTGAAGGTGCTGTCGTTGGCCATTGCCAGCACCTCACCGGTGCGCGCGTCGAGGACCACCGCCGAGGCGTTCTTGGCGCCGGAGGCATCCTTGGCCTGTGCCACCGCCGTCTGCACGTACCACTGCACATCGGAGTCGATGGTGAGCCGCACGGTCTTGCCGTCGATAGCCGGGTGCGCGTTGCGAGTGCTGCCCGGGATCACCGCGCCGTCCGAACCCCGGTCGTAGGTGCGTGACCCGTCGGTGCCACCGAGCACCGGCTCCATGGATGCCTCCAGGCCGAGCAAGCCCTGACCGTCGTAGTCGACGTCGCCGACGATGTTGGCGGCCAGCGAGCCACCGGGGTACAGGCGGATCTGCTGCGGGTCGGCGCCCACCTCGGGGAACTCCTCGGTGATACGGGCACTGACCTCCGAACTCACCGACCTGGCCAGGTACTCGAAGTCATTGGTGCTGTTGAGCTTTGCCAACAGATCGGCCTCGCTGATCGATCCGCCCAGGGCCGAGGACACGCCCTTGGCGATCTCGGCCAGCCGCGTCTTCACCTCGGGCGCGGTCGAATCCTTGGCATGTGCGTCGGCGATGCTCTTGCGGACCGCGTTGGGCAGGAACGTCAGCGACCGGGCCTCGTCGGTGTAGGCGATCGGTCGGCCGTTGCGATCGAGGATGGCCCCGCGCTTGGCCGACAGGACCTGAGTGTATTCACGCTGCTGGGCGGCCTCGGCCGACAACGATCCGGCATCGATGACATGCACGAACACCATCCGCACGGCCACCACGATCACCGCGAGGATGATGGCGGCTCCGGCGATCTTGGCGCGGAAGGCGAATCCTCCTGTGCCCGTGGAATCGTCGTCCGATCGCGGCCCGGCCGGTCCGCCCGTGCCCGACGCACCGCCGCGCGCGCGGGGTGCGGCGGGATCGGACCGGGCTTCCCGCCTGCCCGACAGCACGGCCGAACCACTGCCCCAGCCGCCGGCCGATCGGCTACCCGACCGATCAGAGGTGGTTCGTGTCATGGTTGGCAATTGTCCATCGGTTTACCCCGACTGCCCCGAATTTCCGCCCGGCGGGTTGCTCACAGCCGTCGGCAGAACGTTGGGCGCGAGGGTGGTGCCCGACGTCTCCGGCGTCCGGGTGGACGGCGAATTCGACTGTGCACCGGAGGAGTTGGTATCGGCCGCCGGGGTCTGTGACGATGCGGACGGGTTGTCGTTGCCGTCCAGTCCGTTCGAGTCGTCGACCTTGGTCTTGTCGATCTTGTCGAGGGGGTCCTCGGTCTTGGCGGTGTCGTTGATGGACGGCAGCGACCGCCCCTGCGCGGGCGACAGCTGCCCCACCACCCGGCGCGTTCCGTTGCCCTCGACGATCATCCGCGGCGGATTGTCCGACGGGATCATCCCGAGCTTGCCGGCCTTGTCCGAGAGCGCCGTCGCCGAATCTCCGGATTCGAAGGTCTGCTTGAGGGTATCCACCCGATCGGACAGGCTCTGATTCTCGTTGCGCGCCACGCCGAGGCGATAGGAGTCCTGCGCCGCCTTGGTCGACAGCCACAGACTCAGCCCCAGTCCCGCGACCAGCACGATCACGATCGGAACCACGAAGGGGATGCGACGGACGCGGCCGGTGCGCGAGGCCGCCGCATCGCCACCGCGGGCGATCCGGCGGCTGCGACGGTCGATCGCACGCTGTGCCAGTGCCGACCTGCTCGCCCGCTCACCACCGGCCGTCCGGCCTGCCCTGCGGCCGGTCGTCGTGGTCGCCGCCGTGGCCGCACCCCGGGTTCTGGTCGCCTTGTCGTGCAGGAGGGTCATAGGGTCAGCCCTTCTCCTCGATTCGCTCGATCACCCGGACACGTACCGGGGCCGAACGTGGATTGGTGTGCAGTTCGTCATCGTCCGGTCGGACCGCACCGCGCGTGATGAGCGCGAACTCCGGTCCGCTGCCCGGCAATTCGACGGGCAACCCGGGCGGGGTGCGCGAGGCCGTCCGCACGGCGAACTCACGCTTGACGATCTTGTCCTCGAGCGACTGATAGCTCATCACCGCGACCCGGCCGCCGACACGCACCAGGTCCAGAGCCGCCGGCAACGCCTCCGACAATGCGGCGAGCTCACTGTTGACCTCGATCCGCAACGCCTGGAACGTCCGCTTGGCCGGATGCCCGCCCGTCCGCCGGGTGGCCGCGGGAATCGTCTCGTACAGCAGCGCGACGAGCCTGGCGCTGTTGGTGAACGGTTCGCGTTCCCGCTCACGCAGCACCGCCGAGGCTATCTTTCCGGCGAAGCGCTCCTCGCCGTACTCGTGCAGGACGCGGGCGAGTTCACCGTGGGAGTAGGTGTTCAGGATGTCGGCGGCGGTGAGCGTGCCGGACGGATCCATCCGCATGTCCAGCGGGGCGTCGACGGCGTAGGCGAACCCCCGGTCCGGTCGGTCGAGTTGCATCGACGACACGCCCAGATCGAACAGCGCGGCGTCGATCCGGGTGTGTCCGCCGGCCGCGACCACCTCGGGCAGTTCGTCGAATCGCGCGTGGTGGAAGGAGATCCGGTCACCGAAGTCGGCCAGCCGGGCACGGGCGATCGCCAGCGCCGACTCGTCGCGGTCGATGCCGATCACCGTGACGTGGGGATAGGTGCGCAGGGCGAGTTCGGCATGTCCCCCGGCGCCGAGGGTCGCGTCGACAAGGACCGGTGACGAGTCCGAACCGGCTCCACCCACGGGCAGCGCCGGTCCCAGCAGGTCGATCATCTGCTGGACCATCACCGGGACGTGACCGTGGTCCGCGGACGGGTGTGGAGGCTGATCGGTCATTCGGCGCCCCCTTCGGCCTTACCGGAATCGGATCTCGTGGGCACGGTCGAGGGCAGGCCGCGGACACAGGGCGCCGCGAACGTCCGCGTGATGTGTTCTCGACGAGGGGCCCGGCGCGAAGAGGTCTCGGTCCGGACACGCACCTGGCGTTGGGGAAGTACGCCAGGGTCGCTCCGGGCCGAGGCCTCACCGCACCGGCAGACCCTGCCCAGTCGGTGACACCTATTCGTGATGTGCGGGTGAGCCGACTACAACAGTGAATCCAGCGCCGCGGAGTTTGCGGCCGAGAAGTTCTCTTCGTGTTGTCCTTGGTAGTTGTTCCATGTGTGGGCATCCCAGATCTCCAGATGATCGAAACCACCGATCACCACGCATTCCTTCACCAGGCCGGCATACTCCCGATGACCGGCGGACAGCGAGATCCGCCCTTGGGCATCGGGACGTTGCTCATCGGAACTGGCGAAGAAGTAGCGCTGGAAGGCTCTGGCCTCAGGATCGTTTCGCGATGCTTCCCGCAGTCGGTCCGCGACGATGTCGAAGTCCTCCAGCCGGTACACCGACAGGCTGCGGTCCTGGCCTCGTGTGACCATCACCCCTCCTGCCAGTGCTTCGCGAAACTTTGCCGGCAACGTCAGTCGCCCCTTGTCGTCCATCTTTGGCGTGTAGGTGCCGACAAGTCGCGCAGACATGCCGCCTCCTCACACACCCACCAAGTTCGGGCAACAAGGTCACTCGTGCTCGGTAGCTGCCACTGTACCCCACTTTGCCCCACTTTCCACCCCGCTGACCCCCCGTTCCGCCTCCACCGATCAGAAACTCGCAGTTCAGGGCGGCAAAATGTAGCCCTCGACAGCGACACGCCGATGACGAAAATTCCGATACAGGTGTGGTGAATGTGTCTAGAGGGCTGAAAGTGACACCGAAATCGCCTTGATTGCCCGTCCTATCGGCCAGGTGGGGAGAAGTGGGGCGTTTCAGTGGGGCGGGGTGGGGAATGCCGGGTGGGGCGGGAGACCTCGATGGAACGCCGAACGGCGAGAGCCGCACATCCGGTGGATGTGCGGCTCTCGCCGACGTTATGTATGCGCTCACCGCGCAGGCTAGTCCTGTTCGAACCGCCGGTTGAAGCGTTCTTCCATGCGATCGGAAAGACTTCGCTTGGCCGGACTCGCGGACCTGGCTCCTCCGGCATTCGTGTCCGTGGCCGCACCTGCCGCACCACGAGTGGGCCGAGCTCCTCCCCATAGTGCGAGGAGACCGCCACTGAACATGACGAGGAAGCCGATGAGGCTGACGATGGGGAAACCACCGATCTTGAGGCCGATCGCGAGGCCTCCGACAAGCAGGACGAGGCCGATCACGAAAACGGCGAACGCTTGCAGTCGACGTCGTCCGTCGGCCTTTCCGAGCCGTCGGCTCTTGACGCTCGACGCGAACTTCGGGTCTTCGGCATACAGAGCGTTCTCGATCTCTTCGAGCATCCGCTGCTCGTGCTCCGAGAGTGGCACCGACCCTCCTTACTCCTGCTGATCGTCCGTCACAGCTGCCGCGGGACGAATTACCGTTGCCGCGCCCTGGCGTACGCAGCCCTACTGTTCATGATACGAGGTGAAGGCCCCCGCGACCACCAGTACATCAGACGTATTCATCGACACCCGGAGCACGCACCCATCGCGCGGTGCCGATGCCGATCACGGCAGAGCCGACGATCATGACGGAACCACAGATCGAGTGTAACGGGCAGGGACGAAACCGACTGATGTAACACGGTTGTCATGCAGTATATATGCCCGCGGGCCGTTGATGCGCCAGCTTGCCCTGCTCGTATGCCACAACGAGACTTTCGGCCCTGTCGAGCAGATCGAGCAGCTCGCCCCTGAGCGCATGGAGATCGCCGGGCGGGACGGTCCGCGTAAGCCCCGCTTCGATGTTCATCCGCGTGGATGACCTCTCGTCCATGCGCCGCGCGGACTCGGCGAGTTCCGGGATCAGCAGGCCGATCCGCTTCCACGCACTCCGCGAACCGCGCCGCGAGCGGACCGGGATCACCCGGGGCTCGTACACCGCCAGGGCCGCCCCCGCCGCGCGCAGAGCCGCCAGGTAATACTGCCGGAACCGTTCGGCATCGTCAGGCACGCCGTCGGCGTTGTCGCGAAGCACGTGCGCCCGCTCGAGCATGCCTCGCGCACGATCGACGATCACGGGGTCGATGACCACCTGCCGACCAGTCATGTCCACACCTCCCTCGATACCGAACCGGCACGATCGGCGTTCAACCGCCGACGCAAGGCCATCGTCGCTCCGGGGGTACGACATTCCGACCGCGAAAGCACTCCGACCGCGAAAGCACTCCGGCCGGGAACGCCATGACCGGTCGCCGCACCGGCGCGACGCCGGGGTGCGGTGCGGGGATGCGCGCTTCCCTCGCCCATCGCCGCACCGCACGCCACGTTCACCGCGCACGTGGTCGGCCTTGCGGCCGGCGCACCTGCGCGCGGTGATGTCGAGGAGTTGATGTGCGGCTTGCGGAGGCCAGGACATCGAACATCCGTTCGACGTATTCAATAATAGCCAGACATCCGCACGTCGGCAAGGCGTGGCGGCAACGATCAGACCGGAGAGGACGCCCACACCGTGACGATCCGTCTCGTCGACCTTCTCGGGCAGGATTCCCGGATCTGGCTCGACCCCGCTCTCGACGTGTACGTCACCGCCATGAACTACCCGGGCGGGACCCAGGCGCACCGCGCACCGCTGTGGCGCGAACACATCACCCGGCCGGGCTGGCGGGCCGTCGGAGCCGTCGCACGCGTCGGCCACCGGGACGCTTCGGCCCCGTGGGCCGCCGCGCGGCGGCTGGCCCCGCCCGTCGCACTCGCCGAGGACGAACTCCTGGTCGGCATCGCCTACGGTTACCGCGGCGCGCCCGACCAGTGGTGGAACCAGCAGTTGCGGTACGGACTGCGGCATGCGGGAGCCCCCGGCGACTACATCGAACGGGTCACCGCCGACTACTTCGAGCTGACCGAACTCCACGTGCACCCCACCGCGCAGGGCCGGGGCATCGGCCGCCATCTGCTCACCCGGCTACTGGCCGACCGACCCGAGGCATCGGTCCTGCTGTCCACCCCGGAGAACCCTGCGGGCCCCAATCGGGCGTGGTCACTGTACCGGCGGATGGGCTTTGCCGACGTCCTGCGGCATTTCACCTTCGCCGGCGACCCGCGGCCGTTCGCCTTCCTCGGCAGACCGTTGCCCCTACCGTTGCCGCCGGTGGAGGCGGCGGTGGCGACCGACCGGCGATGACCCCGGGCAGGCACTTACCCGGCACCCGTCGGCCCGATAGCTAGGTAATGCTAGCCTCACTTGTTGTTCCCGCATGCCCCCAGCTCCACCCCGAGCGTTCATGAAAGACGGTCGAAACCGATGCCTGGTGAGATCACATCGCTTCGAGCCACGTCGATGTCGCGTCGTCGCCGACAGGTCGCCGTATGTGCCCTTGCCGTGACCGCACTCGGTGCCGGTGTGCTGACAGGATGCTCGGACGAGACCGACGCCATCCCCAACCCGGTCGACAAGCGGATCAGCGCGAGCAACGACGGTACCGACTTCGAGCCGTGCACCGGACTCAACGCCGCCGGTGTGCGCGACCTCGGATTCGATTCGAGGACATGGACCGATGTCTCCATGAGTGGTGCGGGACCTCGCGGTTGCCGGGCCACCAACGAGAAGGAAACCCTGACGCTCCTGGTGCTCGATGCCGCGCCACAGGTGCTCTACCCGCGGACCATCGCCGAATGGGTCGGCAACGATCAGGGCTCCAACGTCGACAAGTACCGCTTCCTCAACGCGGACGCGTGCGCCGCCGTCACCTACTCCGACGACTCGGTGGTCGTCGCGGCGGTCTCCAACGATGATCAGCAGGCCGCTGAGCCCCGGGACCCCAAATGCGGCAAGGCCGTCTCTGCCGTCCGGACCGTGCTGGGCAAACTCAACCCGCCCACGGTCAAGCCGAAGTTCGACGTCACCTCCGCCGACACGCGCGACCTGGGATACACCTACGCACTGCAGGTGGGACGACTGCCCAGGCCGATCCGGACACAGGTCGCCGACATCGTCGACGGCACCGGACGGATCAGGCCCCACGTGGACATGCTCGCCAACGCCTCCGACGCCGACGCGGCCGACCCCGACGAGCAGATCGCGTTGATCGAGAAATCGCTCACCGAGCCGGAATGATCGCCGGTATCATCGGAGGATCTCCGTGGCCATGCCGATGTCATCGGTGTAGACCGCATCCAAGCCCAATTCCACGGCACGGGCCAGTCGTACGGGATCGTTGAGCAACGATCCGAAGGCCGCGACCCCGCGTGCGTGTGCGGCGGCCACGCCGTGGGCCGTCCATGCCTCCGGCGGCGAGTTCTGCGCATCGATCCGGTCCGCGGCCAGCGAGTCCAGGTACTTCTCGTGGTCGAAGCCGGGCGCCTCACGGGTCGTCGCGGTCGCCTCGTGCACCAGCCGAACCGCGGGTTCCCGGGCGCGGACGGCCCGCAGCAGGTTCAGGTCCTCATGCACCAGCCACAGGCGCTCCACCGCGCCCGCCGCGCGCGCCACCTCGATCGCGGGCAGCGCCGCACCCGCCACCTTCACGTCGACACTCAGGTCAAAATCGGTGCCGAACACGCGATAGAGATCAGCCATCCGCAGCACCCCGACGGTGCCGAGGGCATCGGCCGAGAGCACGGCCGGCACCACCGGGACCGTGCCGATCACCGTGAACACGTCGTGGATCAGCACCGGATCGCCGTCCCTCGAGAGCCGGATGTCGGATTCCAGGTCCACACCCGCGCGCAATGCCCGCGCGAAAGCGGGCGGTGAGTTCTCCCGACCGCCGTGATCGGAGCCACCCCGATGCGCGAACACACGTGCCACAGCCGACGATGCTGCCAGCACCGCCACGACGGCGCAATGACCGCCCCGCGCCTCTTCCGCTCGCCCGGGCACACAAAACCGGTGCGGCGCACGGTACGCCGGTGGTGGCACATCTGGCACGATGATCGGGTGCACTCGTCCTCCGGTCCCGTCACCACACCCCGTGTCACCGTCGGCCGTTCGGGGTTCAGGCCCTCGGTGTCCAGGCCCTCGGTGGCACTGCTCGCGCTCGCCGCGCTGATGCTGTGCTCGCCCCTGCTGACCGGCTGTCTGGAGCGTTCCACCACCGTCGGAGACCGGTTCTCCGGATCCATCGTGGCCGCCTCGTCGCCCGACAATCCGGCGGGCACGCCCCAGTTCGACATTCCCGATTCGATGACCGACCAGGTCAGCGTGTCCGAGTTCACCCAGGAACCCGAGCAGAACACCACCACAGCACCGTCCGCCGACGGCGACAAGAACCCGGCGGCACGGCTGCGGCTGGCCGGCACCACGGCATCGTTCGCCGACCTGACCATGGGACAACTGGCCCAGCTCGGCGATGTCATCGCCGACTCGTTCGGCGACACGGGCGTCAGCGTGGATCTGTCGGCGACCCGCCGCGATGACATCGTGCGTTTCCGGGGCGCGGCCGACCTGACAGGTCTGCTGACCAACCGCGACTATCTGGAGGTCAATATCACCTTCGGCGGGCCGATCAGCGCCACCAACGGGGAACAGATCAGCGACACCTCGGTGTCCTGGTCCCCGACCATGGGCAAGGGCGCCGATTTCACCGCGGACGCCGAATACGCGGACCCGGCCACCGCGGCACTGCCGAGCTGGTCGGTGTTCTTCGGCGCCATCTGTCTGCTCGCCGTCGGTGCGGTGATCGTGCTCGCCTACCAGTCGAAAAGCACCGCCCCGCGTCCCGGCAGGCCGGCGCCGCCCTCCGGAAAATCGATCGGATCACGTACCCGATAGCCGGGCCGCCCGTTGAGCGCGCAGGGATCCCGCTCCCACACCGCACATTCGGTCATCACCGGTGTGGCCGCGGCCCTCATCGGCTACACCAGCACATTCGCCGTGGTGCTGACCGGACTGCAGACCGTCGGCGCCGACCGCCGACAGGCCACCACCGGCCTGGTCGCGCTGTGTTTCGCCATCGGAGTGGTCAGTCTGTGGTTGAGCAGGCGATACCGCATGCCGCTGACGATTGCGTGGTCGACGCCCGGCGCGGCGGTGCTGGTAAGCGCGGGCCAGATCACCGGCGGCTGGGCGGCGGCGGTCGGTGCGTTCATCGTCGCCGCGCTGCTGGTGGTGGTCACCGGACTGTGGCCCGGACTGGGCCGGCTCGTGGCGGCCATCCCCGCACCGATCGCGCAGGCGATGCTCGCGGGCATTCTGCTCGACCTGTGCCTGACTCCGGTGTCGGCGGTCGCCGAATATCCGGCGCAGGTCGCCCCGATCCTGATCGTGTGGCTGGCCGCATTCGTGCTCTCACCCCGGTGGGCCATCGTCGCAGCCTTCGTGACCGCGCTGGTGGTGGTCGCCCACGACGCGATCACCGGGGACGCCCCGAGTATCCACTGGCTGCCCGAGGCCGCGGCCACGATGCCGTCACTGACCTGGTCGGCCGTCGTGAGCATCGCGCTCCCCCTGTACATAGTCACGATGGCGGCGCAGAACGTTCCCGGTGTCGCCATCATGAGCTCGTACGGATTCACCGTCCCGTGGCGTGCCGCGCTCACCGCGACCGGCCTGGGTTCGGCGGTGGCCGCCCCGTTCGGTGCGCACGCGGTCAACCTCGCCGCCATCACCGCCGCACTGCCGGCATCGGACGAATCGCATCCCGATCCCGCGCAGCGGTGGCGTACGTCGGCGACCCTGGGCATCGCATATCTGACGCTCGCCGTCACCACCAGCGCGCTGATCAGTTTTCTGGCGGTCGCACCCGCCGAGATCATCGCCACCGTGGCAGGTCTGGGACTGCTGGGCACGCTGGGGTCATCACTGCGCGCCGCGCTCGTCGACGAGTCGGTGAGCCGGCCGGCCGACTGCCGCACCGCGGCGGTGATCACCTTCGTCGTCGCGGCCTCCGGAACCACCATCGCCGGGATCAGCTCGTCGTTCTGGGCGCTGATCGTCGGCCTGGCCGTCTACGGTGTCACATGGCGCCCACTCGCAAGCTCGCGGATCGTGGGCCACAAGCCGTTCCGATCATGACATGGCGCCCACTCGCAAGCTCGCGCCCGCGGGCTTGTTATCCAGCTACCACGGGCACGGCCGAGGTGATGTCGACTCCCAGACGGGCCAGGACCTCGGTGCTGGCCTTGGCGAAGTTGAGGCTGCAGAAGTGCAGGCAGGGCGCACCTTCGGCGATGAGCCGCTGCGCCCATTCGGTGGCCAGGTCGATCCCGACCGCACGAACCGCGGCGCGGTCCTCCTGATCGCCGGTGCCGGCGGCTGCCGCGAGCCGTGCCTCCACGTCGACCGGTATCACCGACCCCGACAGCGACACCATCTTGCGGACGCTGGCCAGGGAGGTGATGGGCATGATGCCCGGGATGAGCGGCTTGGCCGCCTGCTCCGAATCGGCCGCGGCCAGGCGATCACGCAGACGCAGATAGTGCTCGACGTCGAAGAAGACCTGGGTGATCGAGTACTCGGCCCCCGCCCGCAGCTTGTCGACCAGCGCCCGGGTGTCCTGTTCGAGATCGGGGGCGCGGTGGTGGCCTTCCGGGAAGGAGGCGACGCCCACGTGGAAGTCACCGAGGTCGCGGATCAGCCGCACCAATTCCTCGGCGTAGGTCAGCCCCCGCGGATGCCTGACCCACTCACCCAACGGATCTCCGGGCGGATCACCGCGCAGCGCGAGGATGTTGGTGATGCCCTGGGCCGCGTACGCCCCGACCAGCGAACGCAGCTCGTCGATGCTGTGATTGACGGCGGTGAGATGGGCCACCGGCAGCAGGGTGGTCTGGGAGGCGAGCTGGCCGGTGATGCGAACCGTGCGATCACGGGTCGATCCACCGGCGCCGTAAGTCATCGACACGAAGGCCGGACCCAGGCGCTCGAACGTGCGGACCGTACGCCACAGCCGTTCTTCGCCCTCGGCATCACGCGGCGGCATGAACTCGACCGAGAACGGGATCGGGCCGCGGTGCGGCGCCGACAACCTGTCCACGATCGACAGAGACGTCGAGTTGGTGGTCACCGGCACATCATACGGAATGGTCCGGCACCTCCACCGAGGCGGACCGCTAGCCTGTAGCCGTGACATCCGCACGCCCGGTCGATCAATTCGCCGCACCCGCAGGACTCGATGACGTACCGGACTCTGTCGGGGGTGTGCTCAGCGACTTCTTCGACCGGGTGATCCCGCACGCGGCGGCCATCGACCCGGTGGTCGGCGAGGCGGCGACGATGCTGCGCGAGTTCACGATGAACGGTGGCAAACGCATCCGGCCCACCCTGCTGTACGCGGGCTGGCGCTGCGGGGTGTCCGAGGTGGGCCGCTCGCCCGCTCCCGGCGACGGCGACAATCCGGCGGAAGCGCTGCGGGCCGGGGCGGCGATCGAGTTGATCCAGGCCTGCGCACTCATCCACGACGACATCATCGACCGCTCCGACACCCGGCGCGGCCGTCCCACCATCCATCGCGCCGTCGAGACCGCGCACACCGACGCGGCCTGGTCCGGTGACCCTTCGGCGTTCGGGATGGCCGGGGCGATCCTGATCGGTGATCTGGCACTGTCGTGGGCCGACGACCTGTTCCACGGTGTCGGTGTCGCCGAGGAACTCCCGGCGGGGGCATTGCGCCGGGGTGCGGCCCGCCGGGCGGGCGCGGTGTGGGCGGCGATGCGCACGGAAGTCCTCGGCGGCCAGATCCTCGACATCGTCAACGAGAGCCGCGGGAACGAGTCGGTGAGCGCGGCCTACCGGGTGATGGAGTTCAAGACCGCCGCGTATACCGTGGCCCGCCCGCTCGAGCTCGGCGCCACTCTGGCGGGTGGTTCGCCGGCGCTGATCAACGCCCTGCGCAGTGTCGGCCACGATCTCGGTATCGCCTTCCAGCTGTGCGACGACCTGCTCGGGGTGTTCGGTGATCCCGAGCAGACGGGCAAACCGTCGGGCGACGATCTGGTCGCCGGTAAGCGGACCGCGCTGATCGCGGTCGGACTGAACCGGGCGGGGGCGGCCACCGGCGGCGAGCTGCGCGGTCTCATCGGCCGTGAGCTGTCGACCGACGAACTGGTCCGGGCCCGGTCCATCCTGGTCGATGTCGGCGCGGTCGCCGACATGGAGCAGCGCATCGACCGTCTCGACGAACGCGCCCAGGCCACGATCGCCGCGCTGAACGTCGACGGCTCGGTCCGGTCCGAACTGTCCGCCCTCGGGCATCGTCTCGGGCACCGCCAACGGTGAGCCCGCACCGGACCCGGCGGGTGGTGGTGATCGGCGCCGGCTTGTCGGGGCTGACCGCGGCCCTGCGGCTGCGGGGCGCGGGCTGCCAGGTCACCGTCGTCGAACGTGAGGACGTACCCGGAGGCCTGGTCCGCACGGAGACGCTGACCCCCGGTCCCCTGTCCGGTGGGATCCTGACCGGCGGTGGGCCGGGACCACTGTGCGACACGGGTGCGACGGTGTTGACGATGCCCGAACTCATCGTCGAGGCGCTCGGCGAGGTGGGGGTGGCGCCGGACGAGGCATGGCGGCGGCTGGATCTGGTGCCGGTCGACCCCACCTATGTGGCCACATTCGCCGACGGCACCGAACTGACCCTGCCGCGCGGCGCCGCCGCCGCCGGGGACGCCGTCTCGGCGCAGCTCGGGGGACGCGAAGGCGCCGGGGTACGAAGGCTGTTCGGCTGGCTCGGTGACCTCTACGACGCCGAGTTCGACACCTTCATCGACCGGAACTTCCACCGGCCGAGCGACCTGGCCGACCGCCGGACCCTCACCGATGCCGCCGCCCTGATCCGCCTGGGTGGGCTGACCAGCATGTCGTCGAAGGTGGCCTCGTTCATCGACGACGAACGGCTGCAACGGATGTTCAGCTTCCAGGCGCTGTACGCGGGGGTGCCCCCACAGCGTGCCGCCGCGATCTACGAGGTCATCGCGCAGATGGACATCGGGCGCGGACTGAGTCATCCGCGCGGCGGGATCGGCCGGATCGGTGCCGTGCTGGCCGACGCGCTCGTCAACTCGGGCGGGCGGCTGCGCCTGCGCACGGCCGCGACCCGGATCGTGCGCGAGGGTGGCCTGGTACGCGGGGTGACCGTCGCCGGCGGCGAGAGACTTCCGGCCGATGCGGTGATCGCGACCGTGCCGCCGCCGGCCGTGGCGGATCTGCTCGGACGGCCCCT
This sequence comes from Gordonia pseudamarae, assembly GCF_025273675.1. Classification (NCBI taxonomy): domain Bacteria; kingdom Bacillati; phylum Actinomycetota; class Actinomycetes; order Mycobacteriales; family Gordoniaceae; genus Gordonia; species Gordonia pseudamarae. The sequence continues at coordinate 3,050,705 of NZ_CP045809.1, forward strand.
GCCGAGGGGGCCGCGGTGGCGCGGAGTGCGGTACTCCCCCAGCGCCGTCGTCGTACACGGCACCGCGCCGCGTGCGATGACCGCCGGCTGGCCGGGACACCACCACACCATCAGCTTCGGTGCGGCATGGGCCGAGACGTTCGACGACCTGATCGGCAAGTCCGGCCGGTTGATGCGCGATCCGTCGTTCCTCATCACCCGGCCCGCCTTCTCCGACCCGGACCGGTACATCGCCGCCGACGCCGATTCGGTTCTGGTGGAGGCGGTGTCGGTGCTCGCGCCGTGTCCCAACCTGCACACCGCCGACCTGGCGTGGGAGTCGATCACCGACCCGTATGTGACCGAATGTCTGCGCACCCTCGAATCCCGTGGCTTCCACGGCATCGCCGGCGGTCTGCGGATCGCCCGGGTCGATACGCCACGCACATGGGCGAGCGCCGGGCTGCCCGCCGGCACCCCCTTCGGGGCCGCGCACACCCTCACCCAGACCGGTCCGCTGCGCACCCCCAACCGATGGCCGTCGCTGCCGAATCTGTTTCTGGCCGGTGCCGGCACGATCCCGGGTGTGGGCATTCCGCCGGTACTGATCTCGGGTCGCCTCGCCGCCGCCCGGGTTCTCGGATCATGACTTCCGCGAACTGCGTTCGGTCGCCGCGCCCCGAATCCGGTGCGTCGGCCACCCGGCGGGACCTGCGTCTGGGCGCCGTGGGTGCGCTGCTGGTGTGCCTGGGTGGGTTCGGGATGGGCGATCTGCCCCGCAACTCACCGGTGGTGACCGATTCCGGACTGGCCTGGGTGTCCTACGGTCACGGGAAGACGTTGTCGGCCATCGTGTTCTGGTGCGGGGTGGCCGCGATGGCGTACGCCTGGGTCCGGCTGGGCAGACGTATCGCGCGCGTCGGTGACGCCGCCGACGCCGACGACGAGTCGCTGAGCGTGTCGTCGCTGCGGCGCGCGGTGCTGCTGTGGGCGGCACCGCTGGTGGTGACCGCACCGCTGTACAGCCGCGACGTGTACGCCTACCTCGCCCAATCGGCGGTGCTGCGTGAGGGTTTCGACCCATACACCGACGGTCCCGCGCACTATCCGGGTCCGTTGCTCGACAGCATGGCGCAGGTGTGGACGGCCACCACCGCCCCGTACGGACCGCTGTTCATGGGTCTGGGCCGGGCGGTCGTGGAGGTCACCGGCGACCATGTGATCCTCGGCGTGCTGGCGATGCGGCTGGTGCTGTTGCCGGGCCTGTTCCTCTCGTTGTGGGCGATCCCGCGGCTGGCAACACATTTCGGCGCTTCCCCGCAGGCCGGATTGTGGCTGGCGCTGCTGAATCCGATGGTGCTGATCCATCTGGTGGGCGGGCCGCACGTGGAACTGCTGATGATGGGGGTGCTGGTCGCCGGCGTGGTGCTGACGCTGCGGCGCCGGCACGTGGCGGGGCTTGCGATGCTGGGGGTGGCGGCGTCGATCAAGATCACCGCGGGTATCGCGATCCCGTTCGTGGTGTGGATCTGGCTCTCGCACCTGCGTTCGGATCGTGAGGCCGCCGCCGGCGCGATCACCGGGCCCGCGGCGCCTTTGGGGGTGCACCTACCTGGTGATGTGCGGCTGCCGATGGGTGTGCGGCTGCGGGTGTTCGCACTCGTCGCCGCGATCCCGGGTGCGGTGTTCGGGGTGTGGACGGTACTTCTGGGGCTCGGGTTCGGCTGGTTGCACGGTTTGGGCTGGGCCGACCGGATCATCAACTGGTTCACCGTCCCCACCGCCGTCGCCCATCTCGTCACCTGGGCGGCCGCCCCGTTCACCGCCCTCAATCTGCAGGAGGTGCTGCCGGTGACCCGCGGTGTGGGCGCGGTGTGTCTGGCACTGATCCTGGTCGGGCTGTGGTGGTGGGGCCGCCGGGACGAGCGGTCCGCGGTGGTCGGCATGGTGTGGGCGATGGTGGCCGTGCTGCTTCTGGAACCGTCGACACTGCCCTGGTATTACACCTGGGCGCTGTGTCTGGCGGCCGCGTTCACCCTGACCGACCTGGTGCGGACGGTCGTGGTGGGGGTCTCGACGTTCATGCTGGTGGTGTTCCAGCCCGACGACTCGATCTGGTTCTATCGTCCGCCGTATCTGATTGTAGCGCTGTCTCTTTCGGCATTGGCTGCGGTGTCGCTGACCCGTCGTGATCCGTTGCGCCTGGGCCGGTTGACCGGTCCGTGCCGGCGCGCGGACGCGACATGATCGTCCCGCGTCCGTCGGCGCAGGCGGCGCGCGGATATCACCGCGCGGCCGACCTGATCGCCCGGCACGGCCGCACCTACCACCTGGCGGCGTCACTGTTGCCGCACGAGAACAGGTTCGCGGCATACGCGCTGTATGGCTTCGCCCGTTACGTCGACGACATCGTCGACGTGTCCGGCGGCCATGTCCCCGACGATGTCCGGCTCGCCGAGCTCGACAGGATCGCGATGCTGCTCGATTCGGTGATCGGCACTGGTGGCGAGCCGTTGTCGGACGGTCCGGATCCGGATGATCCGCTGTCGGAGATCCTGGCCGCGCTGGCAGACACGGTTCGGCGGTTCGACATCCCGGTGCGGACTTTCGACGCCTTTCTGCGGTCGATGCGAATGGACGCACCAGGGTCCGAGGTGTTTTGCAATCGCTATCGCACTCTGGCCGAGCTGGCCGGATATACCGACGGTTCGGCAGCGATCATCGGTGAGCAGATGCTGCCGATCCTCGGGGTCACCGCCCCGGATGCCCGGGTGCGGGCGTCGGCACGAGCACTGGGTGACGCCTTCCAGCTGACCAACTTTCTGCGTGATGTGGCCGAGGACCTCGACCGTGACCGCATCTATCTGCCGCTCGACGAGTTGGCGGCGTTCGGTGTCGACGAGGCGCATCTGCGGTGCTGCCGGGCCGCCGGCTCCACGTCGGCGCCGCTGCGCCGGGCACTGGCGCATCTGATCGCCGTCAACCGGGACATCTATCGGAAGGCGGAGTTCGGGATCGCCGCGCTCCCCCGCCGAACCCGGCCGGCGATCGCCGTCGCGGCCGCCACCTATGCCGAGATCCTGTGCGAGATCGAACGTTCCGGCTACGCCGTGATGTCCACCCGCGCCGTCGTGTCCACCCCCCGCAAACTCACCGTAGCCACAGCCGCCCTGCTGACCACCACGACTGACGAGTGAGCCGGGTGAGGAACGAGCCCGCGCGAACGAGGAGGGAAGAACACGACCTCGGGCCCGCCGGACCCGCGATCGGCGAGCGGGCGAGCGGGTGCCACCTACACCGTCCGGCGGGCCGTCGTGTTCTGGACTGACGAGTGAGCCGGGTGAGGAACGAGCCCGCGCGAACGAGGAGGGAAGAACACGACCTCGGGCCCGCCGGACCCGCGATCCGCGAGCCCGCGAGCGGGCGCCATGTCACGGCGGGCCGTCGTGTTCTGGACTGACGAGTGAGCCGGGTGAGGAACGAGCCCGCGCGAACGAGGAGGGAAGAACACGACTCCGGGCCCGCAGGACCCGCGATCCCCGAGCCTGCGAGGGGGCGCCATATTACAGCGCCAGGGCTTGGGCGCGCCGTATCACTTCGCGGGCTGAGTGGGTGTGGATGGCTTCGGCGGGGTGGATGCCGAGGTCGTCGAGCGTGGTGAACATCCAGCGGAGTGCTTCGTCGCGGGTGAATCCGCCGTCGAGGAGGACGTCGACGAGGCCGGTGTAGTGCTTGGCGATGCCGTCGTCGTCGAAGAAGAGTGCGGGGATCGCGGGTTGGCCGGATGCGGAGACGGCGAAGAGGTTGTGGTCGCGGATGAGTGTACGTACCCGGTTGGCGGAGACTCCGAGGTGTCCGGCGACCTGGTCGACGGTGAGGGTGTCGGTTCCGTCGGGCAGGGTGGTGCCCGGGGACAGCGGTAGTGATGCCACCGAATAAGGATACCGTGGCACCGGTAGATTCTTGTTGCGTGACCGCTTCCGCTGATCCACTTATCGGCACGGCCCTGGAGGGCCGGTACCGGATTGACGCGTTGATTGCCCGGGGTGGCATGTCGGCGGTGTATCTGGGTATGGATCTGCGGTTGGCTCGTGCGGTCGCGATCAAGGTGATGGATGCCCGCTATGGGATGGATTCGCTGTTTTTGCGCCGTTTCGAGTTCGAGGCGCGTGCGGTTGCCGGTCTGCGTCATCCGGGGCTGGTGGCGGTGTACGACCAGAGTGTCGATGACGGTATCGCGTTTTTGGTGATGGAGTTGGTCGAGGGCGGCAGTTTGCGCGAGTTGTTGCGTGAGCGTGGTCCGATGCCGCCGCATGCGGTGGTGGCGGTGGCCGATCCGGTGTTGGGCGCGTTGGGGACCGCGCATCGGGCGGGTCTGGTGCATCGGGATGTGAAGCCGGAGAATGTGCTGATCTCTGATGACGGTGAGGTGAAGGTCGCCGATTTCGGTTTGGTGCGGGCGGTGGCGGAGGCCGGTGTCACGTCGGCGAGTGTGATTTTGGGGACTGCGGCGTATTTGTCGCCGGAGCAGGTGGAGTCGACGACGGCGGATGCGCGCAGTGATGTGTATTCGACCGGGGTGTTGCTTTTCGAGATGCTGACCGGCCGTACGCCGTTCCGGGGTGATACGCCGCTATCGCTGGCCTATCAGCGGCTCAGTTATGACGTGCCCGCTCCTGGTGATGTGATCGCGGGGGTGCCGGAGGAGTTGGACGAGGTGGTGTTGCGGGCGACCGAGCGCAATCCTGCTCTGCGTTATCCGGATGGGTTCGCGATGCAGGAGGCGATTGTGCGGGCGGCTGACGAGTTGGGTTTGCCCGCGTTCACGGTTCCGGCGCCGCGCCGGTCGGCGGAGCGGATGATGGTCGCCCGCAATCGTGCGGTGCAGACGCAACCGCATGTTCCGTCGGGTCTGGCGGATCGTTCGGGTGGTGCCGGGGTGCGGAGGCCGGTGGGTCCGCCGGCGCCGGTTGCGCTGAGCATGCCGGCCGATCCGGTTGGTGCGCCGGGCGGGCCTGACGCCGATCGCCGGGGGTCGGCGGTTGTGTCAGGGGAGGGTCAGGACATGTCGGGGTCGGCCGTGTGGGAGCCGGACGTGTCCGGGTCGGCTGACGCCGATGTCGTCGCCGATGTCGAGTTGCCGACGTTCAAGGCGGCCGCGTCGACGTTGACGACGGTGATGTGGTTGTTGACCGTGGTGCTCGTGGCGCTGGCGGTCGGCGGTCTCGGCTGGTGGGTGGGCGGCGGCCTGTTCCACTGACCGGCCGGGCCAGCACCGGCGGTCACCTCCCGGGCGTTGTGCGCGGGCGGGAGTGCCGGTGCCGTGAGGTCAGCCGCGGAGCATCTCGGCGACGAGGAATGCCAGCTCCAGCGACTGCTGGGTGTTCAGTCGCGGATCGCAGGCCGTCTCGTAGCGGCCGGCGAGGTCGAGGTCGGAGATGTCCTGCGCACCGCCGAGGCATTCGGTGACGTCCTCACCGGTCAGTTCGACGTGGACTCCGCCGGGGTGGCTGCCGAGGGCGCGGTGGACTTCGAAGAATCCCTGCACCTCGTCGACGATGCGGTCGAAGTGCCGGGTCTTGTATCCGGTGGACGATTCGTGGGTGTTGCCGTGCATGGGGTCGCACTGCCAGATCACCTTGTGACCGGTGGCTTCGACGGCGGCGACGATGGCGGGCAGGACTTCGCGCACTTTGCCGTTGCCCATCCGGGCGACGAGGGTGAGGCGGCCGGGCGTGTTGTGCGGATCGAGCTTCTTGACGTACTGGACGGCCTCGTCGGGGGTCGTGGTGGGGCCGATCTTCACGCCGATGGGGTTGGCGATGAGTTCGGCGAAGGCGATGTGGGCGCCGTCGAGTTGGCGGGTGCGTTCGCCGATCCACAGGAAGTGCGCCGACAGGTCGTAGAGTCGTTTGTCATCGCCGCCGGTGGGGTGGTCGGCCAGCCGCAGCATGGCCCGTTCGTAGTCGATGACCAGCGCTTCGTGCGAGGCGAAGATCGCCGCGCTCTTGAGGCTGGAGTCGTTGACCCCGCAGGCGTCCATGAACCGCAGGCCGCGGTCGATCTCGGCGGCGAGCGCCTCGTAGCGTGCTCCGGCGGGCGAGGTCCGGACGAACTCCCGGTTCCAGTCGTGGACGCGGTAGAGGTCGGCTTCGGAGCTGGTGAGCGCGCGCACCAGGTTCATCGCGGCGGCCGCGTTGGCGTAGGCGCGCACCAGTCGGGACGGGTCGTGTACGCGGGCCTGCTCGTCGGGTTCGAAGGCGTTGACCATGTCGCCCCGGTAGGACAGCAGGCCGAGCGAGTCGGTGTTGGCCGAGCGCGGTTTGGCGTACTGGCCGGCGATGCGGGCCACCTTGACCACGGGCACGCTGGCACCGTAGGTGAGCGCGACCGCCATCTGCAGCAGAGTCCGGATGTTGGCCTTGATGTGGGGTTCGGTGTTTGCGGCGAACGTTTCGGCGCAGTCACCGCCCTGCAGTAGGAACGCCCGGCCTTCGGCGACCTCGGCGAGCTGCGCGGACAGCGATTCGACCTCGGCGGGCATGCAGATCGGGGGCGCGCTCTCGAGTACCGTGCGCATTTTACGTGCCTCGTCCTGCGGCCAGCTCGGCTGCTGCAGGGCGGGTCGGCTCAGCGCGTCGTCGAACCGTGCCTGCAGGTCACCAGGAAGCGGGGGCAGTTCGGGAAGCTCGTCAATCGGAACGTCTACGGTCCAGTTCACCACCAGACCAGGGTAGACGACCTGATCGGTGGGTCCGGTCACCGGGCCGACCGGACGGTCGCCGGGCACCCGATGTCAGCGGGTGATGAATCCGGCCGCCTCGATCGCCTCCCAGCGGCGCAGATTGTGGCGGGCGTCGCTGAGGGCGTCGTGCGCGTCGTCGGGTGCCGGGGGCAGCGGCGGTTTGCCCGATGATTCCCAGTGCTGTTTGAGTTCGCGGGTGAATCTCGGCATGGGCCGCGGCAGCGCGGTCATGGTGCCCCACAGCTGGCAGATGGCCACGTGGTCGTAGGCGCCGATCCAGGCCCAGAGTTCGATGTCGGATCCGTCGGCGGTGAGGAACTCGAGCAGGTCATCACGAATGGCGCTGCGCGATCGCCAGGCCCGCGAGGACGGTGAGGGCAGCTTGGGCAGCACATTGGCGCGTACCCAGTCACCGGCCCGATCCGGGTTGAACTCGGTTGATACCGCGTAGAACTCGCGTCCGTCGGCGCTGACGACGCCCACCGACACCAGGTCGATGGTGGAACCGTTCTCGATGAACTCGGTGTCGTAGAAGAACTTCATGCGGCGACCGTCACGCGGCGGCCGGGGTGCTGCCGCCATCGGACGGCGAATCCGACTGTGCCGGCTTGTTTTTCAGCGACGCCGCATACACATCGACGTACTGCTGCCCGGACAGCTCCATCAGACTGTACATGATCTCGTCGGTGATGGCCCGCTCGATGAACCGGTTGCCCTGCAATCCGTCGTACCGCGAGAAGTCGAGCGGCTTACCCACTTTCACCACGATCTTGGCGGGCCTGGGCAGCACGGAACCAGGCGGGTTCAGTTTGTGGGTATTGATCATCGCGACCGGGATCACCGGCACACCGGCGTCGAGCGCGATCCGGGCCAGGCCCGTCTTGCCCTTGTAGAGACGGCCGTCGGGCGACCGGGTGCCCTCGGGGTACATCCCCATCAGTTCACCCTTGTCGAGCTGAGATCGCGCGGCCGTCAGCGCACCCGCCGCGGCCTGCGCGCCGGACCTGTCGATCGGGATCTGTCCCACCGCGGTGAAGAACCACCGCTGAAAGCCGCCCTTGAGCCCTGTTCCGGTGAAGTACTCGCTCTTGGCGAGGAAGTAGATGCGCCGCCGAACCATCAGCGGCAGAAAGAAACTGTCCATCACCGCGAGGTGATTGCTGGCCAGGATGGCCGCCCCGGTGTCGGGAATGTTCTCCAGGCCCTCGATGCGCGGCCTCCCGATGACTCGCAGAATCGGGCCCAGCAAAACGTATTTGAAGAGGTAGTACCACATCCCCGTGCTCCCTGTCGCCGCGCCGTTTCAACTCCCGAGAAACATTACCCGGCCTCGCGCCGGGGCACCCGGCGGTGTCGGCCCCGATCGCCGACCGACCTGATCACCGACGGCCCGGCTCCCCGAGCGCACGGATGGGGGTGGGCGCGGCAACAGTGACAAACCGCGGGTCGGTGGCCCCGATCCCCTGCCGCGCCACTTCCGCCGCGCCGATCACACCCGCGGCCTCACCCAGCTGGGTGCCCCTGATCCGGGCCAGCTGCCGGTAGCCGGAGCCGGTGACCAGCCTGGCGTAGTGTTCGCGGGCCTCATCGAGGAACAGCCCCGAGGAGGCACCCACACCACCGGCCAGCACGATCAGGTCCGGGTCGAAGATGTCGGCGATCATGGCCAGCCCCTGCCCCAGCGACAGCGCGAGCTGCGAGTAGGCGGCGACGGCGACGGCGTCTCCGTCGGCGGCGGCGCGGGCGACCCGGCGGCCGGTGAGTGATCCCGGGTCGGCGGCGACGTCGGCGGCCAGCGCGCTGCGTCCCCAGTCGCCGTCGGCCAGCAATTCGATGACAGTGTCGACCAGTGCCGTTCCGCTGCAATAGCGTTCCCAGCAGCCGGCCTTGCCGCACGAGCACCGGCGGCCGCCCGGCACGATCGTCAGATGTCCGAGTTCGGGGGCGACGCCGAAACTGCCGCGATAGATCTCGCCGTCGAGGATGAGTCCGGCACCGATGCCGGTTCCGATGGCCAGCACCAGCGAATTGTGTCCGCGCGCGGCTGCGCCGTACCGGAATTCGGCGACGGCCGCGGCGTTGGCGTCGTGTTCGGTGAACACCGGCAGACCGATCCGCGCCGACATGTCCGCCGCCACCGACGCCTCACGCCAGGGCAGGTGCGGTGCGAACCGGACGATCTGCCGGTCCCTTGTCAGAAAGCCCGCGATCGCCAATCCCACCGCCTTGACCGCCCACCGCGACACCAGTTCGCCGACAAGCCGATCCAGGCAGTGTTCGAGCGCGGCGGCGGTCCGCGGGGTGGCTGCGCGCAGCGTGTCGAGCATCGCACCGCGGTCGTCGACGACGGAGGCCCGGACACTGGTGCCGCCGATATCGATGCCGATCGTCAAAGTCCCCATCACGTCTCCTCGTCCGGGTCGACTCCGATGACGCCGGGCTCCGGATGCGCGCGGCCGCCCGCCGTGTCATGGAAACCGTACGTCCCGCGCGCGCCGTGCGCTGCCGATCCGCGGTCGATGCGCACCGAGATCGGCGAGTACGCGGATTGGGGTCGCGGCCCGGCCGGTTGTGCGGGCGCCGACTGCAATGCCCGGACCACCGCCTCCAGGACCGCGATCAACGCCGACAGCAGCCGTGCGAGCAGATCACCGAGTTCGGCCAGGAGCGAGGCGATCTCCCCGGATGCCTCGGCGAGATAGTCGCCGATCGGCACCTGCCCACCGTGGCCCCCGGAGGGCGCGGCACCGAATGATCCCGGTGTCGATGATGCCGCGGCTCCAGCGATCGGCCCGGACGACGTACCGTGGGTGGCGCGATCGCGCACGGGTGGGCGCGATGCGGGGTGTCCCGACGGGGCGAACATCGCCGCGATGGTGTCGATGTTGGCCGCCAGGCCCAGTAGCAGGTCCCGGACGATGTCCGTGCCTCCTGCCGCACCCGCGGCCGAGGAGCTCTCGTGGGCGTCCCGGGTGTCCTCGCCGTTGCTGCTCATCGTCGTGTGCCGAGTCCTCACGTGTCCGGCCGGTGTTCCCGGGCCTTGAGAATCATGTGCCGGGTCGGATCGGCGTGCCGGGCCGAGTCCTGCGGCGGTCGGCGCGCGCCGACCGGATTCGGAGTCCCCCGACAACCGTTCCGGACGATCGTGGTGATCATGTGCCCCCGGCCGGTGTGATCACGCTACCCCGACCGTCGTGCGTGGACGAAGTAGCGCTCGGTTTCCGGTTCTGTCGGCGCACCGGCGGCGGGCCGCTACCTGACCGGCCACACGGCCGGATCCGGCGCGAACACCACCCGCAGCCGCTCGCCGTCCCAGTGCGCGTCGATGGCTTCGCAACGGCGCAGCACCGACGGCAGCCGCACCGGATGCCGGAATCCGTCGACGGTCACCAGCAGGTCATCCCCGGCACGGCCGAGCCCGAACGAATCCGGGTCGGGCAGCCGCTGGCGCCAGGCCATCTCGAACCGGGAGTCCACTCCGCTGCCCGACAGTGTGCGCACCCGCACCAACGACGATCCGTGGCCGTGCCCGGACGGCTCGTCGAGGCCGATGTCCAGTTTGCGCAGCCGGGCCGGCTTGTCCAGCGCGTGCGGCCGGGTGCCCACTTCGTGGACCCGCACGCCGTCGGCCTCGTCGGGTGCGAGCACGGACCGCATCTGTCGCAGCACCCGATCGGGTGCTGCCGTTGCCGCGTCCCCGGCCGTCGCGTCCCCGGCCGTCTCGTCGTCGTCCGGGAGCGTGTGGGGGTCGTCCGGGAGCGTGTGGAGATCGCCCGGCGGGGGTCCGGCGTGGTTGAGCACCACCGACCGCAGGGCCACACCCATCAGGTCGATCGTGGCGAGGACGGACTCCAGCAGTCCGGCACCGCGATCGTCGGCGGTCACCACCAGCGTCACCGCCGCGATCGCCGGGTCGCGGATCAGTTCGGCCACGTCCAGACAGTCGGTGTCGATCGTGTCGACCGCGGCCGACACCTGCGCCAGCACCGGACGTTCGGCGGCCGCGGCGATCCGCAGATGCCTCGGCCAGAGGCGGTTGATCATCTGATGCAGCACCGTGGGCGCCCGCAGCAGTGCCATCGCGTCGCCGCCACCGGAGCAGTCCAGCACGATCCGGCGCCAGCGCCCGCGCGTCGCCTCGTCGCGCACACGTCGCAGCAGCAGAAAGTCCTCGATCCCGGGAAAGTGGATCAACTCGCCCGAGGCGACCCCGGTGACCGCACCCATGCCCGGAAGCCGGACCGATGACCGGGCCGTCGCCTCGGCCAGGATCGAGCTGAACTGTGCCCAGGTCTCCTCCAGCAGCGAGAGCCGGTCCAAGGACAGCAGATACAGCCCTTCGGAGACCTGGACGGCCTCTCCGTCACGCCGGAACACCCCGAGCCTGCCAGCGGTCTTCGACAGGCGGTCGACGGTGATCAGCAGGGTGTCGTTGTCGCCGGTGGCGGGCCGTACGACCGGTGATCGGGAGGAACGGTGGGATCGGGCCACCCGCAGGGCGGCGGCGGCGGCGACCGACGACACTCCCGCACCCCCGGGCCCCAGGATGATGTGGATGGGCGTCAGATCGATCAGCCTTCGACCCTCTTCTTCAATTCGTTGAGCGCGATGTCGGTGATCGCCTTCTCGGCCCTGCGTTTGAGCTGACCGATCATCGGCACCAGCAGGTCGACCATCAGCTCGTAGGTCACCTTGGTGGAACCGGGGACCTGCTGACTGAGCACGTAGCGCCCGCGTTGATCGCGTTGCAGGTCGCTGCTCACCAGCCGCCAGGACACCTCGGTGCCGCCGGAGCCCCACTCGTAGGCCAGGACGTAGCTGTCCTGCAGGACGCCGGCGTCGAGCTCGAAACGCACCTGCGTGGCACGCCCGTCGGGCAGGCGCTCAAGCACCTCGACCGCGCGCGCCGCCGACACCCATTCGGGATAGCGCGGGAAATCGGCGATCACCGCCATGATCTGCCCGGGATCGGCACCGATGACGACGGATCGTTGTGTCCTGTCGGCCATCACGCGGTCCCGGACCGGGCGGTGGCCGGGGCCCCGACCGCCCTGCCCCGTTCGAGTCGGTCCTTGACCTCGAACGACATCACCTTGCCGGCGACCCGCAGGGCCTTGTTGCTGTCGGCGAGCACACGGGTGAGCTCCCGCGGTTCGGCGGGTGGCGCGGCGACGGGTTCCGCGTGCAGGAAGTAGTGCAGCACGAACCCGTCGAGCACCGCCTCGCACCAGATCTCCATGGTGCCGGTCAACGGTCCCGAGACCTTCCACCGCACGCCTTGCGCGCCTCGGTCCTCCACGACCTCCAGCCGCAGGTCCGGCCACCAGCGTCGCCACGACGCCCGGTCGCCGACGACGTCGGCCGCCAATTCGGGGGCTGCGGCGACAAAGGTCTGGTCCGCCACCTGAATGCTCGTCACACCCCATAGCTTCACATATCCCGCCGCGCACCCGATAGACACCTCGGCAGTTTGAGGTTCATGTCCTGTTCGTCCGGAACGCGGACTCCGCAGATCTACTCGCAAGTACAAAGTTCGTTCAGTGACGTGCATCATAAGGCTACGATTCGTGATGACCAGCACGGATCACCCGGATGGACGCCTACCGACAGCGCCGCGACGAAAGGCCGACCTTGACCACCGAATACAGCGTTCCCGCCGATTTCACGATCGCAGACGACGCGAACTGCACCGACATCATCTTCGACATCGCTGCTCGTTCCCCCGGCCAGGCGGTATTCCTCGACAAGCGCGACACTCAGTGGCTACCGGTCTCGGCGGCCGATGTCGTGACACAGGTCACCGCGCTGGCCAAAGGGTTCATCGCCTCGGGTGTCCAGCCCGGCGACCGGGTGGCGATCCTGTGTCGCACCCGCCTGGAATGGATGCTCATCGACGTCGCCGTCTGGGCCGCCGGTGCGGTGCCCGTACCGATCTACGACTCGTCCTCGACCACCCAGATCGAATGGATCCTCACCGACTCCGGTGCCACCACCATCGTGCTGGAGGATGCCGGTCACCGGGCCGAGTTCGACGCCGCCCCCTCGGCCGCGGGCGTGCGGGCATTCCAGATCGACGCCGGCGACGGCCTCGGCGCGATCGCCGAACTCACCGAGCTCGGTGCCCGCATCGGCGACGACGAGGTCGCGGCCCGCCGGGCATCGCTGCGCTCGAGCGATCCGGGCGTGCTCATCTACACCTCCGGCACCACCGGCCGCCCCAAGGGATGTGTGCTCACGCACGCCAATCTGCTCTCCGAGTGCCGGGCCGCGCTGTCCACCGGTATCGGACAGAAGCTCGAACCGGGCAAGCGGCTGCTGATGTTCCTGCCGCTCGCCCACGTCCTGGCGCACGCCATCACCCTCGTGGCGATCGACGGCGGCGCCTCGGTCGGCTTCACCTCCGACATCAAGAACTTGGTCCCCGAGTTCGGCAACTTCCGTCCGTCCGCGATCCTGTCGGTGCCGCGCGTGTTCGAGAAGGTGTTCAACACCGCCCGCCAGGGTGCCCACGACAGCGGTAAGGGCAAGATCTTCGACGCCGCCGCCGACACGGCGATCGCCTACTCGCAGGCGCAGCAGGACGGTGGCGCGGGGATCGTGCTCAAGGGCAAGCATCTGCTCTTCGACAAGCTCGTCTACGGCAAGCTCCGCACCGCGCTCGGCGGACAGTGCGAGATGGCCATCTCCGGCGGGGCGCCGCTCGGGGCCCGCCTCGGTCACTTCTTCAGCGGCGTCGGGATCCCGGTGTACGAGGGCTACGGCCTGACCGAGACCACCGCCGCGTTCAGCGTCAACACCCCCGGCGCGGTCAAGATCGGCACCGTCGGGCGGCCGCTGCCCGGCAACAGTGCCCGCATCGCCGAGGACGGCGAGATCATGCTGCACGGCGGCGTCGTGTTCGGCGGCTACTGGAACAACCCCACCGCCACCGACGCCGCAATCGAGACCCGGGCGAGCGGCGCAGCGACGGGAGATGCGACCGCGAGCGCGCCGACGGGGAATGAGACCGAACGCTGGTTCCACACCGGCGACATCGGCACCATCGACGACGAGGGCTTCCTCAAGATCACCGGCCGTAAGAAGGAACTGATCGTCACCGCCGGCGGCAAGAATGTCTCCCCGTCCGGCCTGGAGGACGTGATCCGCGCCTCGGCACTGGTGTCGCAGGCCCTCGTGGTGGGTGAGGCCAAGCCGTTCGTCGGCGCGCTGATCACCATCGACGCCGAGGCGTTCCCGTCGTGGAAGGAACGCGCCGGCAAACCCGCCGACGCCACCGTGGCCGATCTCGCCGACGATCCGGACCTGCACGCCGAGATCCAGAGCGCGGTCGACGAGGCCAACCTGACGGTCTCGCACGCCGAGGCGATCAAGAAGTTCCGCATCCTCTCGACCGACTTCAGCGAGGAGTCCGGCGAGATGACCCCCACACTGAAGGTCAAGCGCAACGTGGTCACCGAGAAGTTCAGCGCCGACATCGAGGCGATCTACCAGAAGTAGGGGACGCCTGCGAGCGGGCGCCATGTCACCCTCACAGCAGTTGGTCCAGGCGCGCGGCCATGTGCCGCCACTGCCAGCGGTCGACCGCGAACTGCCTTCCCGCGCGACCCATCTCGCGGGCCTTGTCGGCATCGCGCAGGATCGCCACGAGGGTGGCGGCGAGCCGGTCGATGTCACGTCCGTTGACGACATGGCCGGTGACCCCGTCGACCACCGTCTCGGGCGCACCGCCGGAATCACCGGCCACCACCGGGATTCCCGAGGCGGACGCCTCCAGGAAGACGATGCCCAGACCCTCCACATCCAGCCCCCGGCCCCGGGTGCGGCAGGGCATCGCGAAGACATCGGGCATCGCGTGAAACGCCGCGAGATCGGCGACGGGCACCGATCCGGCGAATACGACGTGGTCGTCGACCCCACTCGTCCGGGCCAACTCGTGCAGTTTCTCGGCGTAGGGTCCGCCGCCGGCGATCACCAGTACCGCGTCGGGGATCTCACGCACGATCGCCGGCAACGCACGGATCAGCGAGTCCTGACCCTTGCGGGGAACCAGTCGGGACAGACACAGGACGGTCGGCCGGTCCACGATCCCCAATTGCTGCCTGATCCGGTGCCGGGCAACCGGATCAGGGGTGAAGCGGTCGATGTCGACACCGGGCGGCAGGTACTCCAGGGCCGCCTGCGCACCCAGTGCCGCCGAAAAGCGGCTACGGGTGTACTTGCTGACGTAGGTGATCACATCGGTGTGGGTGCCGATGAACCGCAGGACCTGCCGGGCGGCCGGCAGCATCGACCAGCCCACCTCATGTCCGTGCGTGGAGGCGATGATCCGGCGGGCGCCGGCCCTGCGCAGCGCGGGCGACAGCACGGCCAGGGGCGCGGCCGCGCCGAACCACACCGTGTGGATGTCGTGGGCACGGATGAGTGCCGCCGCACGGAACGCCACGAACGGCGAGGGCAGCATGAGTGTGGTGCGGTGCCGGATAACGGTGTACGGGACGCGCGCGTCGAATTCCTCGCAGCCACGCCAGCGCGGGGCGTACACCACCACCTGATCGGGCGGCAGGCGGTCCACCAGATTCTCCAGGTAGGACTGGATACCACCCGGCCGGGGGGGAAAGTCGTTGGTGACCAGCAGGGTCCGGCGCATCAGCGGGTTTCCGCGACGAGCCAGCGCCGCCACTGCGCGACGAAGTCACCGGGGTCGATCTTCAGTACCGAGGCGATCGCGCCGGTACTGGCGGACGCATCGCCCGCGGCGGCGGTGCGATAGAGCTTCTTGAGCGTGCCCTCCCCGAAACGGCCTGCCACGAACGCCCACAATGACCAGGCCGTCTGATAGGCCACACCGGCCCGCAGACCGGAGACCGCGAAGTCCGCGTCGACGGGCAGGGTGCGCGGCACCGACCCCGAACGCACCTCGGCGGCCAGATCGGGGGCGGCGTCGGCGATCCGCCGGTAGGTCTGCTTGCGTCCGACGTACTCGGCGAACCCCTCGGTGACCCACAGAGGCGCCTTGGTGGAGGTGATCGACCGGGTGGCGACATGGGAGAGCTCGTGCCGCAGCACCACGCCGAGGGCCGGTGCCGGGATCCGCTGGGCATTCGGGGTGAGCACCACGCGCTGCCCGCGGACGGTCCCGTCGGCGTCGATTCCGGCGAACACCGTCGCCGCGGCGGCCGCGCCGTCGGCCTCGGGCGCTCCCGAGACCGTGGTGAACTGTCGGGGTGTCCGGGTCACGACGATCACCGCCTTGCGGGGCCAGTCGGTCCCCCAGAACGATTGGACGGCGAACACCGCCGCGGGCAGCAGGCCGCGTACCCGCTCGACGGTGTCGGCGGTGCCCTGATACGACGCGATCACCGACGTGCCCCCGCTGGTCGGCACATCGTCGACGCGCAGGCCGGCCAGCTCCCAGAGCATCGTCGGCGGCGCGCTCCCACCGACGAGGGTGGCATCGCCCACCACCTTCCAGCTGTCGTCGTACCGGGCGACCACCAGTTGTTCGGAGCTCACGAGCTCGGGTTCGTCGATGCCCGGGGCCCGTGCGCCGCCGAGTGCGTAGTGCAGGTCGACGGGGGCCACCCACACATCGGAGCTGCCCTGATCGGTCAGCTTGTCGGTGACGGCCTCGGGCGCCTGGGTTTCCGCCTCGTCGGAAAGGACGAGCTGATACCGCAGGGTCGCCGGGCGCAACGCCGATCCCCGCGAGTCGTCGGGCAGCGGAGCTGTCGTGGACGGGCCGGGCGTGGTGACCGGTGCGGAGGTCCGGACCGGTTCCGGTGCCGCCGACCCGCCGCTGGTACTGGGGGCGCCCGTCCCCCGCGATCGCGTAGTGGTTTGGGGCGGGGTGGTTCGGGGTTCAGTGGTTCGGGGTTCAGGGGTTCGGGACGAACTGGTGGGGCGAGGCGCCGGTGCCCCGAAGTTCGCCGCCGCTGTCTCCAGTCTCGTCCGGAAGACCGTGGTGGCGCTGGGGTCGATCAGCCGGGCCAACGCGGCGGAGTCGCCTGCGGTGAGAGCCGCGGAGAGGTCGTCGAGCAACGCGCTGACACCCTCTGCGCGGTTCTGTTCGTACACGTTGGGGTTGGTGGTGGTTGTCACCTCACCCGACGGAATCGGCAGCGCATCATCGTCGCCTGAGCATCCGGTGACCAGCGCGGCCCCCACCAGCAGCGCGGCCACCGCCGCGGTCAGCCGGTTGCGACGGCTGAGATCGGCGTGAAGCACGTGCGTGTTATCGGGTATATCGGCACTTTTCGGCACGTCCGGATTGTCGGGCACGTCTGGGCGTTCAGTACCGGCGGGCGGTGTTGTACGGGCCCGCGTCGTCGACCGGCACGACCTTGACGGGGATACCGAACGTCGAGGCGTGGATCACATACCCGTTGCCCACATACATCCCGACGTGCGAGGCGTCCGGGTAGTAGATGATCAGGTCGCCGGGCTCCAATTGGGACCGGTCCACCGGTGTCCCGCCGCCCATCTGCGCCTGACTCGACCGCGGCAGCGTCTTTCCGACCTGCCGATAGGCCCACACCATCAGACCCGAGCAGTCGAACTGATCGGGCCCGGTCGCACCCCAGACGTAAGGATCGCCGATCCTGGTGAGTGCCGACTGGACCGCGGCCAGCGTGTAGGCGGTCCCCTTGGGCAGCAGCCGGGGGTCGAAGGTGAATCGCGGACCGCGCAGCGCCGCCAGCTGCTTTCCGGTCATCGACTCGTAGATGGTGCGCACCTGGATCGCCTGCAGTTGCAGGGTGCTCTGCTTCGACTGGAGGTCGCCCTTGGTCTTGGACACCTTGGCCATCGCCTTGTCGGCGTCCGCCGCCTTGCGGTCGGCCGCGTCCTTGGTGGAGCTCGCCTCCCGCTTGGCCTTGGTCAGCCCGCGCAGGTTGGCCGCGGTCTGCCGCGACAGGACCTCAAGACCGGACATCTGGTCGAGCAGCGACTGCGGCGAGTCGCTGACGAGCACCGCGTACAGGCGGTTGACGCGCGCCCCCTTGGAACCGGCGCGGGCGAGCACGTTGACGGTCTGTTGATACCGGGCCAACTCACGCACGGCGTCGTTGCGGACACGATCGGCCTGTGTGGACCGGGCTCGTGCGTCACGGGCGATCTTGCGCTGCTTGTCGTACTCGATCTGCGCATTGTGCATCGCCTCGGCGGACTGCTCCGACTCGCGCGCGAGCTTCTTGTAGCGCACGAGCAGTTGCTCGGCCGAACTGGTGGGTTCGGTGCGGCCAGGTGCGGCCGTCATCGTCATCGTGACGGCCGCCACCATCAGGGCCGTGACGGCGGCCAACAGCCGCGGCACGGCCGGGCGGATCGCTTCCTGGGCTGTTGTCCACATGGCGAGGCGATCGCGACACCCGACCGATGTCGGCCGTGCCCCCTCCGGTACCACTATTGCCACTCTCCTCGCCCGACTCTTCTCAACGACGGGTTGCAGGCCGATCACCTGTCAGAAACCGATCCGACACCGGACGAGTCATCGCCGGAATGCTCATCACCGGCGGGCACGGGGCCCGCCGGTACGAGCGTAGTCTCAGTAGCGCCGGACCCCGACCAGGTTCCATTCCTTGACGCTGTCGCGCTGCACGGGGACACCGTAGGTCGAGGAGTGGATGAAGATGCCGTTGCCCTCGTAGATGCCGGCGTGGCCGCCACCGTTGAAGATCAGGACGTCGCCGGGCTGGGCGTCGGCGTAGTTGACGGCGTGACCGCCGCCGAGCTGTCCGTAGCTGTCGCGCGGAATGACCTTGCCGGCCTGCTGGTAGGACCAGTACACGAGGCCGGAGCAGTCGAACGCGCTCGGGCCCGCGGCGCCGTACGAGTACGGCGAGCCGATCTTGGTCGAGGCGTAGCGGACGGCCTTCTCGCCGGTGGACTCACTCGGGGCGAGGACGGTGCGCGGGCGGATCTTGCCGTGGGTGTTCGGCGCGACCTTGGGCGCGATCTTGGCCGACAACTCGCGCAGTTCCTTGGGGATCTGTTTCTCGTTGATACCCGGAATCTCGAAGGTCCCGAGGTTCGGGATGGTTACCGGTGCGGCTTCCGCCGCGCCCGCGGCAACACCGAGTGAGCCGATCGAAAGCGACCCGGCGATCAGTGCCGACTTGGCGAGCTTGCCGGTCCGTGCAGGCTGTTCCAAACGATGTTTGGCCACGAAGAACGTTCTCCTTCTTATTTCTCCCTGAACCGCCTACCGAGTTAGCTGTCGGGTTCGGGCGGAAGAAATTGCCCTACGCCCCGTCCGGGTGGACAGTGGCGATTCACCCCAATTCGGGCCGCCGTGAACGACGATCCGAAACCGGTGGGTCCCCGGTTCATCCTGGTGGATGACTAAGCGGTGACCTTCGCGGACCACTCCGAGTGGAGTATGACGCTCCGCAAATGTCTCAGAAAGGTTACGAAATCAAACGGCCTTCTGTCCACTGGTCGGACGAACAAATTTTTTCACGTCCATCAGCCGGCCCGCAGCGCTTTCTGGATTCCGGTCGAATTATGGCCTTGAACTGGCGAGATACATTCTCTTGCAGATCGTGCAGACATAGGTGCCACCATTGCAGCCAGCGAGAAAACTTCGATGGCCGATGAGATCTCACGGTCGGCGGACGACACACGATCCGTTACCCGCGCTTGACCCGACCCGCCGACGTCTCCGCTGATAGGAGTGGGTAACAGCACCTGCATCATGCATCCCTCACACGCGGCCGGATGCCCCGGGCACCCGTTGCAATCGATCAGCATATGTAATCTCCGTCTCATTTTCGCCGTCGGTACCCCCGCACCGCCGGTCCCGGACCGGCGATTGACCGAGACACTAGAACATAGGTACGACACGGTCGGCCGCCCGCACATCACCTCCGTGCCACCCCGGCAGCGCCCCGGTCCGTCTCCACACCCGGTCCGTCTCCACACCCGGTCCGTCTCCACACCCGGGTCCGTCTCCACACCCAGGGCGCTTGGGCACGGACCGGACATGTCGCAGGGCCGAACTAATGTACGAACGGTGCACCAGCAGCTGAGCTTCGCCGATCTCGACGACCCGGATTCGTTCTTCGGCGCCGACGGCCAGGTGCGCCCGGACGACGAGGATCTGTCCCTGTTCGAGGCCACGCTCGTGGTGGTCGACCTGGAGACCACCGGCGGCAGCCCGGTCGACGACCGGATCACCGAGATCGGCGCGGTGAAAATCCGGGGCGGCGAGGTGGTCGGCGAGTTCGCGACCCTCGTCGATCCCGGTATGCCGATCCCACCGCACATCGTCTCGCTCACCGGGATCACCGAGGCGATGGTGCATGATGCGCCGTGCGAGAGCGAGGCACTGCTGTCGTTCCTGGAGTTTGCCCGCGGCGCCGTCCTCGTCGCCCACAACGCCCGGTTCGACATAGGCTTCCTGCGCCGGGGCACCGAGCGGTTGCAGGTTCCATGGACATTTCCCGCACCCCTGTGCACGGTCACGCTGGCCCGCCGCATCCTGAGCCGGGACGAGGCCCCGTCGGTGCGCCTGTCGGCACTGGCCGAGCTGTTCGACGTGACGGTGCGACCGACCCACCGTGCGCTCGACGACGCCCGCGCGACCGTGGAGGTGTTGCACCGGCTCCTGGAGCGGGTCGGCAATCAGGGGGTGCGCACGATCGGGCAACTCACCGCCTACCGCTCGCAGACCGCGACCCGTCTGGCCGCCAAACGGCATCTGGCCGACGCCCTGCCCACCCGTCCCGGTGTCTACCTGTTCCGCGGCCCCGCCGATGAGGTGCTGTACGTGGGGACCGCGGTCAACCTGCGCCGCCGCGTGCTGTCGTACTTCGCCGGAACCGACCCCCGGCGCCGGATCGACGAGATGGTGCGGCTGGCCGTGCGTGTCGACCACGTGGAGTGCGCGCACGGACTGGAGGCCGGGGTGCGTGAGCTGCGGCTGCTCGCCGCCCACGCACCGGCCTACAACCGACGTTCGACGCAGCCGCGGCGCGGCTGGTGGCTGGTGCTGTCGGACGACCGCTTCCCACGGCTCACGGTGCGCCGCGCGCCTACCGACGACGCGGTCGGTCCGTTCTCCGACAGATCCGTGGCCGCCGCCGTCGCGGATCTGATCTCGGCGGGTGCGGGCCTGCGGACCTGCACCGCGCTGCGTCGCGGCGCCACCCACCACTGGTGCCGCACCGACTCGTCGGGACGGATGATCGGCGGCTGCCGGGCCGCCTCACCGGCACCGCTGACGCCGACCGACTACGCCGCTCGCGTCATGCGGGCGCGCGCGGTGATGTTCGGCGAGAGCGACGACATCGTGACCGCGGCCGTGGCGGAGGTGACGCGGCTGGCGGCGGCCGAGATGTTCGAGTCGGCGGCCAGGCAGCGGGACCGCACGGCTGCGATGATCCATACGCTGGCCCTGTGTCAGCGACTGCGCGCGCTGTGCGTGGTGGGAGAGCTCGTCGTCGCCAGACCACACGAGTGCGGTGGCTGGGAGCTGAGCGTGATCCGGCACGGCCGGCTGGCCGGCGCGGGCGTGGCCCGTCGTGGGGTACCCCCGATGCCGGTGGTGCAGGCGCTGGTGGCGGCGGCGGAGACCGTGGCACCCGATCCCGGCCCGTTGTGCGGCGCACCGCCGGAGGAGGCGGGACTGATCTATCGATGGATCACCGATCCGGGTGCCCGGATCGTGTCCGCGACCGACGCCATCGCACTTCCGGCGTTCGGCGCCGCGCGCAGCCTCCACTGGGCGCGACTGGCCCGACAGGCCCGGCGATGAGGATCCGGCGGCGGTGCGCCGCGACTACTGCTCGCCGATCGAGAATCCGCCCTCGACCTCGGAGCTGGAGTAGCTGCGGAACGCGATGTGGGTGGCACTGCGGGTCACGCCGGGCAGGCGGTTGATCCTCGCGGTGACAACCTCGGCGATCTGCTCGTGGTCACGCACCCTGATCTTGGCGATCAGATCGACGTCGCCCGCGCACGAATACACCTCGCTCACACCCGGGATGTCGGCGACCGCCTGCGCGGTTTCCGGGATCCGGTGCACGTCGGCGGAGATGAGGACGATGGCGGTGATCATGCTGCCAACCCTAGTGGGCGCTGCCCAGCTCGGCGGTCAACCGCACCCAGCGCCCGAGCAGCTCGCGGGCGGCACCCGAGTCGATGACGGACGCGGCCCGATCCAGGGCGCCGGACAGCGCCGAGGTCAGGGTGTCGTCGGTGAACGGTTCGGTCTGTTCGAACGCGACGATCGCGGCCGCCGCGTTGAGCAGAACGGCCTCGCGCACCGGACCGGTCCGGCCGTCGAGCAGTTCGCGGGCGATCCCGGCGTTCACCTGTGCGTCGCCGCCCTGGAGCGCCGACAGTTCCACCGTCGCGATACCCAGTGCCCCGGGATCGACCGACAGCTCGGTGACCGTTCCGCCCACCACCTGCCATACGTGTGAGGTGGTGGTGGTGGTCAGTTCGTCGAGCCCGTCGTCGCCGCGCACCACGAGCGCCGACGTCCCGCGCCCGGCGAACGTCTGCGCCAGCACCGGTGCCAGATCGGCGAAGGCGCAGCCGATCAGACCGGCCGACGGGGCCGCCGGATTGGTCAGCGGCCCCAGCACGTTGAAGACCGTCGGGATCCCGATCTCCTTGCGCGGCGGGCCGGTGAAACGGAACGCGGGGTGAAACACCGGTGCGAAGCAGAAGCCCACCCCCACCTCGGCCACGCAGCGGGCGACGGCGTCCGGCCCGAGCGAGATGGTGACACCGAGCGCTTCGAGGACGTCCGCTCCGCCGCTCTTGGACGAGGCGGCGCGGTTTCCGTGCTTGACCACCGGAATGCCGGCCGCGGCCACCACGATGGAGGTCATCGTGGAGATGTTGACGGTGTGCGATCGGTCGCCGCCGGTCCCGACGATGTCGACGGCGCGTTGCGGCACATCGACGCGGCTGGCGTGCGACAGCATCGCCGAGGCCAATCCGCTCAGCTCGGCGGCCGCGGCGCCCTTCATCTTGACGCCGACGCCGAAGGCGGCGATCTGCGCGCCGGTGGCCGAGTCGGTCATGATTTCGTTCATCGCCCATGCCGCCTCCTCCGCGGACAGGTCGATGCCGTCGGTGACGCGGCCGAGGATCTGCGGCCAGGTATGGGTTGTGGCGCTCACAGGTGTCCACAGTAGTGGGGCCCCGTCGGCGGCGGCAGCCGCACCTCACCCGGGCAGTTGCAACACCTGCCAGCCGAGCACGCTCCCCTGGTGCCGCGACGCCAGGCTCGCCATCCGCGCGCGTTCGCGGGACACGTCCACGGCGGTGAACACCTCCAGTTTGGCCACCGCCAGCGTGACCGACGCCGGCGGTCCGGCCACCGCCGTCGTGCCCGGGGGTGCGGCCGCGCCGTCAACGACCACGTAGCCGTTGAGTGTGGCGATCCGGACCGCGTCCTCCTCCCGGCCGACCGCCACGACCAGGAAGTGTCGCAGCACCGCGGGCCGGCCGGAGCGCCACGGCGACGGGCCGAGCACCTCGGAACTGGCCACCGCCTCGTCGGCGGATTCGGCGACCACCACGATCCGCTCGTCGTCGACCGACGTCAGCGCGTCCGTATCGTTGCCACGGCGGAACAGTGCCCGCAGCCGATGCCATCTGCTGGGCTCAGGAAGCTCGGTCATACCAGGAAGCAAATCACGCCCGGCCGGACACGCCGATCGCACCCCCGATCCGGGCCCGGACCAGCACGGGAACAAATTCTTTGGGCAATTTGATGACCCGAGTGGTCAGCGCTTACTACGAACCGTCATACTTCACTTGTGACTAGCGCCGTAGGTACCCAAGGGACAGCCATCACCTCGCGCGTGCACTCACTGAACCGACCCAACATGGTCAGTGTCGGCACTATCGTGTGGCTGTCGAGTGAGCTCATGTTTTTCGCCGGCTTGTTCGCGATGTACTTTGTCGCGCGAGCCAATTCGGCATCGGGCTGGCCGCCAGAGCCCACCGAGCTCAATCTCGGTCTGGCAATCCCGGTGACCACGGTCCTCATCCTGTCGTCGGTGACCTGCCAGATGGGCGTGTTCGCCGCAGAGCGCGGCGATGTCTTCGGCCTGCGCCGCTGGTACGTACTGACCCTGGCGATGGGCACCTTCTTCGTCGCCGGTCAGGCCTACGAGTACTACCACCTCGTCGAGCACGGCACGACGCTCTCCTCCAGCGCCTACGGTTCGGTCTTCTACATGGCCACCGGCTTCCACGGCCTGCATGTCATCGGTGGTCTGGTCGCGTTTGTCTTCCTGCTGATCCGGACCAAGCTCTCGAAGTTCACACCGGCTCAGGCCACCGCCGCGATCGTCGTGTCGTACTACTGGCACTTCGTCGACATCGTCTGGATCGGCCTGTTCGTCACCATTTACTTCATCCGGTAGTTCAGCCCGGGCCGGCTGCGCAGCCAACACCGTCAGCCACATCCCGGACACAGAGAAAAACAGTCCGTCCGCTTAAGTAGAGAGTCACAGATGAGTTCATCTCCACCGCGACCGTCGGATAACGACGACGTGGACTTCGGCGCAGCAGGGGCCGGCGCAGCCACGTCGACCGCCGATGCCGGGTCCACTCCGTCGGCGGCACGTAAAGCCAAGTCCCGTCGTAAACTCCGCCGTCGCGCAGGCGGCACCATCCTTCTGCTCGCCGGCCTCGTGCTCGCGGGACTCATCGCCGCGGTGCTTTCACCCAAGCCGCAGGTGGCCACGGCCGACGAGTCCAGCGCGGCGCTCATCGCCGACGGCAAGAAGCTCTATGAGACCTCCTGCATCACCTGCCACGGTGCCAACCTGCAGGGCGTCAGCGATCGCGGACCCTCGCTGGTCGGCGTCGGCGACGCAGCCGTGTACTTCCAGGTGTCCTCGGGCCGTATGCCCGCCGCACGTGGTGAGGCACAGGCGCTGCGCAAGCCGGCGAAGTTCACCAAGGCGCAGATCGACCAGCTCGGTGCGTACATCCAGTCCAACGGTGGCGGCCCGCAAGTTATCTACGAGCGTGACGCCGACGGCAACATCAAGAAGGACGAGGCCGGCCTGCCCGTCATCGCGCAGAAGTCCCTGCGCGGCGAGAACCTCGGCCGAGGCAGCGAGCTGTTCCGGCTGAACTGCGCCTCGTGCCACAACTTCACCGGTCGCGGCGGCGCCCTGTCCTCGGGCAAGTTCGCACCGACCCTCGATGGTGTCAGTGAGCAGCAGCTGTACACGGCAATGCTCACCGGACCGCAAAACATGCCCCGGTTCTCCAACCGGCAGCTCTCGGTCGAGGACAAGAAAGACATCATCGGATTCGTCAAGTACGTGACCGAGACCAAGCAGCAAGGCGGCCTGGGCATCGGCGGCTTCGGCCCGGTGAGCGAAGGCATGGTCATGTGGGCCATCGGTGTCGTCGCCATCGTCATCGGCGCAATGTGGATGGGATCGCGCTCATGAGTGGATCAAACGACAAGGACCTGCCATCGCAGGACGAGCTGGACCAGATGAGCAAGGAAGAACTGGTCACACTCGGCACCAACCTCGACGGCGTCGAAATCATCCACCGGGCCGACCGGTATCCCGAGCCCGGCACCGGCGTGGAGAAGCGGGCCGAGCGTCAGGTGGCGATCTGGCTGACAGTCTCGGGCATCTCCGCCCTGGCGTGCTTCGTCATCTTCATCTGGAACCACTGGGAGTTCGCACTCCCCGGCTCCGACAACTACTGGCGCTACACCCTGAACACCCCGCTGCTGGGAATCACCTTCGGTGTGTCGATCCTGGCGATCGGTATCGCGATGGTGGTGTTCACCAAGAAGTTCATCCCCGCCGAGATCTCGGTCCAGGACCGTCACGACGGTGAGGGCGCGGGTTCGTCGGAGGTCGATCGCAAGACCATCGGCGCCGAACTGAGCGACTCCCTGGAGAGTTCCACCCTCCCCCGCCGCAAGATGATCATCGGTTCGGGCCTGTTCGCCTTCGGCTCGCTCGCACTGACCGGTGTGGTCGCGGGTCTGGGCGGCTTCATCAAGAACCCGTGGGCCGACGGCAAGCGGTCGCCGCTGTGGATGACCCACTGGGCACCGGAGTACAACGAGGCCGACCCGACCGAGACGGTCTTCCTGCGCCGCGACACCGGCAACCCCTACCAGGTGACCCTGGTCCGCCCGGAGGATCTCGACGCCGGCGGCATGGAGACGGTGTTCCCGTGGCGTGTGTCCGACGGCCTCGGCGAGACCGAACACTCCCGCCACCTGCTGCTCGAAGGCGTTCGCTACGTGAGCAACCCGGTCATGCTGATCCGCCTGCGTCCCGAGGACGCGGCCAGGGCGACCAAGCGCAAGGGCCAGGAGAACTTCAACTACGGCGACTACTTCGCCTACACCAAGGTGTGCAGCCACCTCGGCTGCCCCACCTCGCTGTACGAGCAGCGCACCAATCGCATTCTATGCCCGTGCCATCAGTCGCAGTTCGACGCACTGGAGTACGGCAAGCCGATCTTCGGACCGGCCGCCCGTGCCCTGGCCCAGCTGCCGCTGACGGTCAATGACCAGGGCTACCTGGTTGCCGCGGGAGACTTTGCAGAACCTGTCGGACCGGCCTTCTGGGAGCGTCGATCATGAGCAACCGCCTGGCCGCACAGGCCAACGAAATGGACCAGCGCTACCATATGGCGCCCGGTATCCGTCGGCAGATCAACAAGGTCTTCCCCACGCACTGGTCGTTCATGCTGGGTGAGGTGGCGCTGTACAGCTTCGTCATCCTGTTGATCTCGGGTATCTACCTGACCCTGTTCTTCGATCCGTCGATGGCACACGTGATCTACGACGGCGCGTACACCCCGCTCAAGGGTGTGACGATGACCCGCGCGTACGAGACCACCCTGGACATCTCGTTCGAGGTGCGTGGCGGCCTGTTCGTGCGCCAGATCCACCACTGGGCGGCTCTGCTGTTCGCGGCGTCGATCATCATCCACATGGCCCGCATCTTCTTCACCGGCGCGTTCCGCCGCCCGCGTGAGGCCAACTGGGTCATCGGCTGTGTGCTGCTGCTGCTGGCGATGTTCGAGGGCTTCTTCGGTTACTCGCTCCCCGACGACCTGCTCTCGGGCACCGGTGTCCGCGCCGCCATGTCGGGCATCGTGCTCGGTATCCCGCTGGTGGGCACCTGGATTCACTGGGCTCTGTTCGGCGGCCAGTTCCCCGGCGACATCGTGATCCCGCGTATGTACGTGCTGCACATCCTGTTGTTCCCCGGCATCATCCTGGCGCTGATCGGTGTTCACCTGGCGCTGGTCTGGTACCAGAAGCACACCCAGTTCCCCGGCCCCGGCCGCACCGAGACCAATGTCGTCGGTGTCCGGATCCTCCCGGTGTTCGCCGCCAAGGGCGGTGCGATGTTCGCGATCGTCACCGGTGTGCTGGCCATCATGGCGGGTGCGTTCCAGATCAACCCGGTGTGGACGATCGGTCCATACAATCCGGCGCATGTGTCGGCCGGCTCGCAGCCGGACATATACATGATGTGGACGGACGGTCTGGCTCGATTGATGCCGGCCTGGGAGCTGTATCTCGGCAACTACACCATCCCGGCGATCTTCTGGGTGGTCGTGGTGATCGGCGTCCTGTTCGTGGGTCTGTTCGGCTATCCGTGGATCGAGTCGAAGCTGACCGGCGACACCGCGCACCACAACCTGCTGCAGCGTCCGCGTGATACCCCGGTGCGTACCGGTATCGGCGCGATGGCCCTGTCGTTCTACGCGATCCTCACGCTGTCCTGTATGAACGACGTGATCGCGCTGAAGTTCCATGTCTCGCTCAACGCGACCACTTGGATGGGACGTATCGGCCTGATCATCGTGCCGCCGATCGCCTACTTCATCGCCTACCGCTGGGCGCTCTCGCTGCAGCGCAGCGACCGCGAGGTTCTGGCCCACGGCATCGAGACCGGCATCATCACCCGCCTGCCCAAGGGCGAGTACATCGAGCTGCATCAGCCGCTCGGCCCGGTCGACAGCCACGGTCACCCGATCCCGCTCCCCTACCAGGGTGCGGCCCTGCCGAAGCGGATGAACAAGCTCGGATCCGCGGGTGCGCCCGGTACGGGGTCGATCCTGTCGCCCGACCCGATCGAGGAGCAGCGGCGCAACATCGAGCGCGAGCACGAGCACGAGCACGAGGAGAAGAAGGCGCTGCAGGAGCTGCAGGCCAAGGGCGGGAATCCGCTCAGCTAGCTCTCCCTCAACGCAACAAGAAACCGGGGCGGTCCGAGATCATCGGACCGCCCCGGTGTTGTTGTCCGCTCCCCCGAGATCACGGCTGATTCGGCGCACACCGATTCGGCGCCAACTGATTCGGGCACTGGCGGATTCGGGCACTGGCGGATTCGGCTCCGGTACGGACCTACTCCAGTACGAACACCGGGATGAGCCGGTCGGTCTTGGTCTGGTACTCCGCATAGGGCAGATAGGCCTTCACAGCGAGCTCCCACCAGTGGGCACGCTCGTCGCCCGATACCTCGCGCGCGGTCTTCTCGACGACGGTGTCGCCGTCCTGCACAGTGACCCGCGGGTGCGTCTTGACGTTGAAGTACCACGACGGGTGTGTCGATGCGCCGCCCTTGGAGGCCACCATCGCGTACTTGTCGCCGTCGGTGACCCGCATGAGGGGCACATACCGCTTCTTTCCCGACTTGGCTCCCGTGGTGGTGAACAGTACGACAGGGCGGTTGATGATGTCGACGGCCGCTGTGGTGCCGGCCTTGAGGATCTCCTCAGTCTGCTTGCGCACCCACTCAGTGGGGCTGAGTTCGGGGGGGCTGAGTTCGGGCTGGGTCTGTTCGGCGTCGTGCGTCATACCCATATTCAACCACCGCCACGGAAAGCCTATTCGCCGATACGGATATGAGATTTCCGTACCCGTCGAGCCCCGCACTCCCCGAGGCCGGTCGCACATGGTCGGAGCCGGACGACGACGGGCCTGGCCGCGCCCTCGCCCGCGAGAAAGAATCCCCAGGAGGACCCTACAAGGGACCCTGAGCAGCACAATGGACGGATATAAAGCTCACACCGCCCCACAGAACTCATCTGGGGCGGTGTGAGCCGGAGTTGTTCAGTTGTGCCGGTATGCCGGCGACAGGTCTGGTGTCAGTGCTTCTCGGGACCGACGTGGTACTCGAAAACCATGCCCGCGGAGGTGCCGATGATGATGAGCGCCGAGAAGATGGAGAACCAGAAGTTACCCGTGGCGAAGCCGACGGCGAACAGTGCGGCACCGCCCGCCAACGCGATCGGCCACCAGCTGTGCGGGCTGAAGAACCCGAGCTCGCCGGCGCCGTCCTCGATCTCGGCCTCTTCGTAGTCCTCGGGCCGGATCTCGACGCGGCGTGCGACGAACCGGAAGTAGGTGCCCGCGAGCAGGGTCAGGCCACCACTGAAGAACAACGCCGTGACACCGGCCCACTCCACATCGCGGCTGGAGAACGCCGTGCAGATCGTGTAGACGATCGCCGCGAGGAAGAAGAACGCGGTCAGGAGCTCAAAAAGCCTGGCTTCGATTTTCACCTGTTGGCTCCGATCGTGCAGTTGGCGAGCGTGGTGTTGTCCGCGTCACCAAGATCCTTGGGGGTGTCACCGCCGGTCTTGCGCCGGGTCTCGAAGGGCACCGTCGTGACCGACTCCGGCTGCTGGCACACGTACTCCAGTGCCTGGCCGTTGGTCCACTCCGGATTGCTCTGGCGAGCTTGGATGTAGCGGTCGAAGACGTCCCGCTGCACCGCACGGACCTCGAAGTTCATCATCGAGTGGAACGTGCCGCACATTTCCGCGCAGCGTCCCACGAATGCGCCCTCGCGCTCGATCTTGGACACCTGGAAGCGGCTGTCGGAATGGTTCTGCTTGGGGAACGGCATCACGTCGCGCTTGAACAGGAACTGGGGAACCCAGAACGAGTGGACGACGTCGGCGGATTTGACGTCGAACTCGATACGCTCACCCACCGGCAGGACCAGCACCGGGATCTCCGTCGAGCTACCGACTGTCTCGATCGTGTCGAAGTTCAGGTAGTTGCGGACGTCGTCGTCACGTCCACCGGCCGGTCCCGGCTTGTCCTCGTCGGTCTCATGGCCGTCGTGTTCGAGCTTCTCGGGCACCTGGACGTCGAACGGGGTCTTGTTGTCGCCGCCGGCCGAACCCTTCTCGATCTCGTCGGGGTTGCCCTTGCGCTCGAGCAGATCGAGCTTTTCGCCGCTGGCGAGGGTGACCTGCTGATAGCCGAACTTCCAATTCCACTGGAACGCCGTCACGTCGACGACGACGGTCGGATTGTCCTGCTTCTTCTCGACGTCGTTCTGCACGACGACGGTGAAGTAGAACAGCACTGCGATGATGACGAACGGAATCGCGGTGTACGCCAGTTCCAGCGGAACGTTGTAACCGAACTGCTTGGGGAACTCATCCTCCCCGTCCTTATGACGGTGGAAGGTGATGGTCCAGAAGATCAGGGCCCAGACGATGATGCCCATGACAAGGGCGGCGATGACCGACCACGTCCACAGGTGCTCCATGTCCTTCGCCTCGGAGGTCACGCCCTCCGGCCAACCGAAACGCATCGCGTCGTGGGCATCACACCCCGACATCAACAGCGCGCCGAGACCCAGCGCAACCACCAGACCGATCTGCTTCACGATCCGGGGCCGCTTCGCGCTCTGCGGCTGCTGTGCATTCGGAGCCGCAGATGAGACATGCCTCGTCCGGGGCCGTCCACCGTGTGCCAATTTCACGCCTTCCTGCTCGCTCGGAAAGGCTGTTCCAGCCGTCCGAGTTGCCGTGCCACATGACCCGCGCGGTGCGAAAACTCCCGCGCTGCGCCGAGTAATGGGCTCTCGGCACACCACAATTCTCGCACCTAGTACTACGCAGCGTAGACCAACCCGGCGAACCTTTCGTGATTGGGGCGGGTATGGCGCATGACCAGGCCGATCCGGCCACGTGCGGCGGGAGCGGCCGACACTCCCGGCGCCGCGGCCCGGGCCCATCCGGGACGGCTCGCGCGGCTGTCCCGGCACGGGCGAGCGCGTGGCCGACACGCGGGTGCGGCGCCGACTGCGGCATACTCGACCCGTCGGATTCACCCGGCCGACCACGGCGCCGGGCCCCGTCCTATCACCCCGACACCCGACCTGACGTGAGGAATTGCCTTCAATGTGTGGACTGCTCGGCCTTCTGACCTCCGACGGCTCCGCCGCACGCAACGCCGACGGCACCCCCTCGGACGCGGTCGGCCTCGTGGCGGCGGCCTCGCACTGCATGCGCCACCGCGGCCCGGACGAACCCGGCACATGGCATGACGAGCACATCGTCCTGGGCTTCAACCGCCTCTCGATCATCGACATCGAGGCATCACATCAGCCGCTGCGCTGGGGCCCGCCCGACAATCCCGAGCGCTATGCACTGGTCTTCAACGGCGAGATCTACAACTATCTCGAGCTGCGCGCCGAATTGGCCCGCGACGAGGGCGCGGTGTTCCGGACCGAGGGCGACGGCGAGGCGATCGTCGCCGCATTCCACCATTGGGGACCCGATTCGGTCCGCAGGCTCCGCGGCATGTTCGCCTTCGCCATCTGGGACACCGACAATCGGTCACTGTTCCTGGCGCGCGACCCGTTCGGCATCAAGCCGATGTTCCTGGCAACCGGACCGGGTGGGACGGTATTCGGCAGCGAGAAGAAGAGCCTGCTGGAGCTGATCGACAGGATCGGCCTGTCCCCCGATCTCGATCCGCGCGCCACCGAGCACTACACGGTGCTGCAGTACGTTCCCGAACCGGAGACCCTGCACCGTTCGATCCGCCGGCTCGAATCGGGAACGTACGCGACACTCACACCCGGTTCGGCACCGTCGGCGCGGCGTTACTTCGCACCGCAGTTCGCGGTGCGGCCGGTCACCGAGGCGACCCGGCAGTCGCGCTACGACGAGATCGCCCAGGTGCTGCGTGATTCGGTGGCCAAGCACATGCGCGCCGACGTGACCGTCGGCTCGTTCCTGTCCGGCGGTATCGACTCCACCGCCATCGCGGCGCTGGCCATCCAGCACAATCCGGACCTGATCACCTTCACCACCGGTTTTCAGCGGGAGGGCTATTCGGAGGTCGATGTCGCGGCCGAGTCGGCGGAGGCGATCGGTGCCCGGCATGTGGTCAAGGTCGTCGGTCCGGACGAGTTCATCGCGGCCATCCCCGAGATCGTCTGGTATCTCGACGACCCGGTGGCCGATCCGGCCCTGGTGCCGCTGTATTTCGTGGCGAAGGAAGCGCGCAAACACGTCAAGGTGGTGCTGTCCGGTGAGGGCGCCGACGAGTTGTTCGGCGGCTACACCATCTACAAGGAACCGCTGTCGCTGAGTGCCTTCGACAAACTGCCCACCGCCCTGCGACGGCTGGCCGGCAAGGTCTCCGACCGTATCCCCGAGGGCACGCGGGGCAAGAGTCTGCTGCACCGTGGCTCGCTCACGCTGGAGGACCGCTACTACGGCAACGCCCGCAGCTTCGACGACGCCCGGCTACGCGCCGTGCTGCGCGACTACCGTCCCGAGTGGACGCACACCGATGTCACCGCGCCGATCTACGCCCAGTCGCAGGGGTGGGATCCGGTGGCCCGGATGCAGCATATCGACCTGTTCACCTGGTTGCGCGGCGACATCCTGGTCAAGGCCGACAAGATCACCATGGCCAATTCACTGGAACTGCGCGTGCCGTTCCTGGACGCGGAGGTGTACAAGGTCGCCGAGACGCTTCCCTTCGACGAGAAGATCGCCCATGGCACCACCAAGTACGCCTTGCGCAAAGCGCTCGAGCAGATCGTTCCGCCGCATGTGCTGCACCGCCGCAAGCTCGGCTTCCCGGTGCCGATCCGGCATTGGCTCGCCGGTACCGAGATGTACGACTGGGCGCACGAGACGATCGCCGCCTCGCAGACCGACCACATCTTCGACAAGAGCGTGGTCGTGGCGATGCTCGGCGAGCATCGCGCCGGAACCGTCGACAACAGCCGCCGCCTGTGGACGATCCTGATCTTCATGGTGTGGCATGCCATCTTCGTCGAGAAGACGCTGGTGCCGGCGATCACCGACCACGACTATCCGGTCCGTCTCTGACCGCGCATAAGTCAGGGACCGCCCGTCGCACATTGCGACGGACGGTCCCGGACTCGTTCATGAGGTACCGGACGAGTCAGATGACGGCACCGATCTCACCGGAAGCGTCCTCGCCGTAGGCTCCCTTGATCCGGGTGAGGGCGGCGTCGCGGTCCCACGACCAGTCCTGCGTCGAGACCGCTTCGAGGACCAGCACCGCGACCATCGAGCCGAGTTGGGCGGCCCGCTCGTACGACAGGCCCTTGCTGATACCCAGGAGGAAACCGGCACGGAATCCGTCGCCGACACCTGTCGGGTCGACCTTCTCGATCTCCGGGACGACGGCCACGTGCACACTCTGCCCGTCGACGATGTCGACGCCGTTGCCGCCGAGGGTGGTGATGCGGGTGCCGACCAGCCCGGCGACCTGCGCCTCGGACAGACCGGTCTTCTGCTGCAGCAGACCCCATTCGTATTCGTTGGTGAACAGGTACCGCGCACCGTCGATGAGTTCGCGGGCCTGCTCGCCGTCGAGCCGGGCCAGCTGCTGGGACGGGTCGGCGGCGAACGGCACGCCCGCCTCACGGCATTCGCGGGTGTGCCGCAGCATCGCATCGGGATCGTCGGCGCCGATCAGCACCAGTTCGGGGGTGCCGCGCCCGGCGAACAGCTCGCGCAGCGAGATCTCGCGGGCCTCGCTCATCGCGCCCGGGTAGAAGGTGGCCAACTGCGCCATCGTCTCGTCGGTGGTACAGGTGAATCGCGCGGTGTGGTGGGCCTGCGAGATCCGCACGGCACCGCAGTCGACACCGCTGCCCTCGAGCCACCGGCGGTAGTCGTCGAAGTCGGCTCCGGCAGCGCCCACCAGCACGGGCGAACCGCCGAGCTGGCCCATGGCGTAGGCGATGTTGCCGCCCACCCCGCCGCGCCGGACGACCAGATCGTCGACGAGGAAACTCAGCGAGATGTGTTCGAGCTGATCACGCAGCAACTGCTCGGAGAACTTGCCGGGAAAGGTCATCAGGTGGTCGGTCGCGATGGACCCACATACGACGATAGTCACGGCATCCCACGCTACCCGCCCGTGACGCTGCACCGGCCGCACCCCCGTGGCACGGGGGTGCGGCCGGTGCAGCGGGACGTCAGTTGAACGAGTCGCCGCAGGCGCAGCTGCCGGTGGCGTTGGGGTTATCGATGGTGAAACCCTGCTTCTCGATGGTGTCGACGAAGTCGATGGTGGCGCCCTGCACGTACGGCGCGCTCATCCGGTCGACGGACAGCGTGACGCCGCCGAAGTCGGCGGTCAGGTCACCGTCCATGGCGCGGTCGTCGAAAAACAGCTGGTAGCGCAGTCCAGCGCAACCACCCGGCTGGACGGCGATGCGCAGCGACAGGTCGTCACGGCCCTCCTGATCGAGCAGTGCCTTGGCCTTACCCGCGGCCGCCTCGGTCAGGATGACGCCGGTCGACGTGACGGCGCCGGATTCGTTTGCAACGGTCATGTGCTCTGCTCCTCGTGCATTCGAGCGGGGGTCTTCAGCGTCAACGGTACCCTTTCCCCGGCTATTCCCCCTCCCCGGCTATTCCCACCCGCCCGGCCCGGTCCTGCTGTCCCGGTCCTGCTCCCCCGGCGCGCTCCACCGGGCGGCGACATCGGTGGCCAGGCCCGTCAGCTGAGCGGCCGCATCCGACATCGCCAGCTCGACCGAACCGGCTCGGTCAACGATCGCGTAGGCCCCGGTGATCCCGGCGTCGGCGATCTCGTCGGCCGCGAGCACGACCTGCCCGGCGAAGACGACCGCGGGTACTCCGCGGCCGATGGCGGCCGAGGTGAGCGCGGCGACGACCTTGCCGCGCAACGTCTGCGAGTCGAACTTGCCCTCGCCGGTGATCACCAGGTCGGCCGCGGCCAGCACCTCGGCCTGGCCGGTGGCCTGCGCGACGACGGTCGCCCCGGACACCCGGTGACCGCCCAGCGCCAGCAGTGCCGCGCCCAGCCCACCCGCGGCCCCGGCCCCGGGAAGTTCGCCGACATCGCGCCCGGCGATCTCGGCGAGCACCCGCGACCACGAGGTCAACCGGTCCTCGATCTCGGTGACGGTGGCCGGATCGGCCCCCTTCTGCGGTCCGAACACCGATGCCGCGCCGAGCGGTCCGAGCAGGGGGTTCTCCACGTCGGAGGCCACCACGATCTCGGTGTCGGCCAGCAGTTCCCGGGCGGCACCGGGCCCGCCGAGCGCGCCGATCAGGCCGGCTCCGCCGTCGCTGGTGGCACTGCCGCCGAGCCCGATAACCAGCCGCCGTGCCCCGGCGGCGAGGGCGGCCGCGATCAGTTCGCCCAGCCCCTCGGTGCCGGCGGCGAGCGCGGTGCGCGGGGTCGGCGCGCCGCCGAGCTGGTGCAGGCCGCAGCACTGCGCGGATTCCAGATAAGCGGTCGCGACGTGCGGTCCGGTATCCAGCAGCCACCGCGCGTCGACTCCGGCGCCGAGCGGGCCGCACACCCTGGTGGTGCGGACCGTGCCGAACCGGGACGCGAGCACCTCCACGAAACCGGGCCCGCCGTCGGACTGGGGCGCCAGCAGCACGGTGTCGGCTGCGCGGGCCGCCAGCCAGCCGGCGGCGATACATTCGGCGGCGGCGACGGCGGTGAGCGTATCGCCGAAGGAGTCCGGTGCCACCAGCACGGTCATGGGCTCGGGCATGGGCTGAGTCATAGCCGGAGTATAGGGAGGTCCGCGCACATCGGCAGGACAGAATCGCCTACTCTCGAACGCGTGAAACTGCCATGGAAAAAGGACGACGACGCCCCTTCGCCAACCGACGACGAACAGGCGGCGGCGGACACCGCCGAGGCGGACGAGTCCGCCACCGGCAAGGGCAGTGCCTATACACCCGGCAAGGGCCGCCCGACCCCGTCGCGGCGGGAGGCGCAGGGCCGCAGGCGTGGCCCGGTGACCCCGGCACCGACGACCAGGGCCGAGGCGCGGGCCCGCAAGAAGGAACTCAAGTCGACGATGACGCGCGAGGAGAAGCGCGCCGCGTCCGACGAGCGCAGGGCCCGGCGGGTCGAACAGCGCGAGAAGATGATGGCCGGCGACGAGCGCTACCTGATGCCCCGTGACCAGGGTCCGGTGCGCGGATTCACCCGCGACGTCGTCGACTCGCGGCGCAACCTGGCCGGTCTGTTCATGCCGTTCGCGATCGTGCTGATCTTCTTCATGTTCACGCCGATCTCGGTCAACTATCCGATGATCATGAACATCGTGCTGCTGCTGTTCGTGATCTTGATGGTGGTCGACGCGGTGATCCTGGGCCGCCTGGTCAATCGTCGGGTCCGCGAGCGCTTCCCCGACAGCGCCGACGGCGGTTTCAAGCTGGGCTGGTATTCGTTCAGCCGGGCGATGCAGCTGCGCCGGATGCGCGCGCCGCGACCGCGCGTGTCGGCCGGTGACCCGGTCTGAGCGCATGACCGGAACACGAACCCTCATCCTGGGCGGGGTGCGGTCGGGTAAGTCGGCCCACGGGGAGGCACTCCTGGCCGCCCACCCGCGGGTCCGCTATCTGGCCACCGGCCCGACCACGTCGTCGGACACCGAATGGGTGGCCCGGGTGCGCGCACACCGCGAACGCCGCGGCGAGCGCTACCGGACCGTCGAGACCTCCGATGTGGCGCGCGCGCTCGCCGACGATCCGGCCACGCCGACGCTCGTCGACGACCTCGGCAACTGGGTCGCCGCGCAGGTCGACTCCGTCTCCGGCTGGGACGATCCCGCCCGCGACATCGAGGACGCGGCGGCGGCGTTCGCGGCGGCGGTGGCCGCCTTCACCGGGGACCTGGTGCTGATCAGTCCGGAAGTGGGTCTGGCCCCGGTGCCGATGACCCCTGCCGGGCGCCGCTTCCAGGACGATCTGGGTGCACTCAACGCGCGGATCGCCCGGGTCTGCGACCGGGTGCTGCTGGTGGTGGCCGGCCGGGTGCTGGAACTGCCGGGTGCGACCGTCGACGGCGCGCTTCCCGCCGCCGACGCGGCGGACATTGTTCACGCGGCGCCCGTTCCTGTGCCCGCCATTCCTGTGCCCACCGTTCCTGTGCCCACCGTTCCTGTGCCCGCCATTCCTGTGCCCACCGTTCCTGTGCCCACCGTTCCTGTGCCCGCCATTCCTGTGCCCGCCGTTCCTGTACCCACCGTGACACTGCCGGTCGACGGCGGGCCGACGGTCACCGCGGGCCCCGCCCGCACCGACAACGCGGACCGGCACCCCGATCAGGGGCCGGACCATCAGAGGTACGGGGCGGAGCGGACGGGCGCCCTGCCGGTACCCGCGCGGCCCGTCGACCCCGCCGACGCCGAGATCTTCCCCCCGATCGACGCGCCCGATCACGACGCGGCCGAGGCTGCCCGCGCCCGGCAGCTCACCCTCACCAAACCGCCGCGATCGCTCGGCCGGCTCGAAGATCTGGGCACCTGGATCGCCGCGTGCCAGGGGATGTGCCCGCCGCATCCGCTGCGCGCGCCCAGGGTCGTGGTGTTCGCGGGCGACCACGGCGTCGCCCGCGACGGCGTGTCGGCGTATCCGCCGGAGGTCACCGCACAGATGGTGGCCAACATCTGCGACGGCGGTGCCGCTATCAACGTGCTGGCCCGGCGGGCCGGCGCGACGGTGCATGTGGCCGACATCTCCGTCGACGCCGACACCGACCCGGCGATCTCCGCCTTCAAGGTGCGGCGCAGCAGCGATGATCTGCGGATCACCGACACGCTCAGCCTCGACGAGGCGCGCCGGGCGCTCGCGGCCGGCCGGGCCATCGCCGACAGTCTCGTCGACTCCGGCGCCGACCTGCTCATCGCCGGTGAGATGGGGATCGGCAACACCACCCCGGCCGCCATCCTGGTCGGCACGATCGCCTCCCGCGAACCGGTGGAGGTCGTCGGCCGGGGTTCGGGTATCGACGACGCCGGCTGGATCCGCAAGACCGCCGCGATCCGCGACGGGATGCGCCGGGTGCGCAGACACCGGCACGACCCGCTCGCGATGCTCGCCGCCGTCGCGGGTGCCGACCTGACCGCGATGGCGGGGTTCCTCGCGCAGGCCGCGGTCCGCAAGACGCCGGTCATCGTCGACGGGGTCATCGTCACCGCGACGGCGCTGGTCGCCGAGCAGTTGGCGCCGGGTGCCGCACAGTGGTGGGTGGCCGGGCACCGTTCGGCCGAACCCGCCCATTCGCTCGCGCTCGAACATCTCGATCTGGATCCGATCCTGGAGATGTCGATGCGGCTCGGCGAGGGCACCGGGGCCATGCTGGCGTTGCCGGTGGTGCAGTCGGCGATCGACGTACTCACCTCGATGGCGACGTTCGGCGAGGCGGGTGTCTCGGGCGGCTGAGGCCACTCCGATGAAGCACCACTCCCCCGTCCGCGCCATCCATGTCGCCGTCAGCTGGCTGACGGTCGTGCCGGTGCCCACCCCTACCGTCGAGATGGATCGGTGCACCGGCGGCGCGGTGATCACGGCCGTCCCCGTCGTCGGCGCCCTCCTCGGAACCGTCGCCGCCGCATCGGCGTTCGGCCTGTCCCACACCGCGCTGCCGACGGCGCTGATCGGGGTGCTGTTGGTGGTGGGTCTGGCCCTGATCACCCGCGGCATGCACGTCGACGGCCTGGCCGACACCGTCGACGGACTGGGCTGTTACGGACCTCCCGAGCGGGTCGCCGAGGTGATGAAGTCGGGTTCGGTCGGGCCGTTCGGTGCGGCGGCGATTGTCGCGGCGGGTGCGGTGCAGGCCGTCGGCTTCGCCGCGCTCACCGACCAGCATCGTTGGTACGACATCGTTTTCGCGGTCGTGGTGGGCCGTTTCGCCGCAGTCCTCGCGTGTCGGCGCGGGCTGGGCCCGGCCGCCGCCACCGGATTCGGCGCGATCGTCGCCGGTACACAGCGACGGTCGCTGATCGTCTGGCCGATCATCCTCCTGGCCGGCGCCGCCACGCTCGGCGCCGCCGGGCCCGGCGGCTACGACGCGGCCCACGCTGTGGCCGCGGCAACGACTTTCGTGGTCGTGGCGGCATCGATACTGCTGCTGTCGCGGCACTGTGCCCGCCGCATCGGCGGCATCACCGGCGATGTTCTGGGCGCGGCCATCGAACTGGGCCTGGCGATGACTCTCGTCGGTATCCTCATCCGATAGCAAACCCCCGTCGGCGGCTTCGCGGCGTCACAGACCTTCCAGGAGGCATGATGGCAAGGACTCCCCTCACGATATGCCGGGCCCAGGCCCCCGCGCTGTTGGTGGCGCTCGTAGGAGCGCTACTCGTGTCGGTACCCTCTCGCGCCGACGCCGCAACCCCTCCCCAGGCCGGATTCGAGGTGTCGAACGGGGCGGTCGTCGTACACGTCCACAATCTCCCCCGCCGCCCGATCCAATGCCAACTGTGGATCCCTGATCCCCTGCCCTGGGGCTTCGACACCAACCGCATCGTGAAACAACGCACGGTCAGAACCGGGTCCGTCACGCTCGCGGCGGTTCCGCAGCTTCACCCGTTGCCGTACCGCTACTACACTTTCGTGCACTGCTTCGCGGACCTGAACGGCGCGTCGCCGTTCAGCTTCGTACGCTCGACGACGCTCTGGGTCACCCCGTTCGGCGGCTTTCAGTCGTAAGTCACCCGAAGCGGGTCGGTAGCCGGTCGCAGTGAGGCCGCCGTCGATCCCGTATGCCGGCATCGACAGCGACCTCGATACGTCGTCAGTGCAGGCGGGTCATCCAGCCGTGGGTGTCGGCGAAGGTGCCGCGCTGGATGCCGGTGAGGGTGTCGCGCAGCGCCATGGTGACCTCACCCGGCTGTCCGTCGGCGATGGTGTAATCCTCACCGACCCCGCGAACCCGGCCGACGGGCGTGATGACCGCGGCGGTGCCACAGGCGAACACCTCGGTGATGTCGCCCGAGGCCGCCCCCTTGCGGAGTTCCTCGGTGCTGATCTTGCGCTCCTCGACACCGAATCCGGCGTCGGCGGCCAGGGTGAGCAGTGAGTCACGGGTGATCCCGGGCAGCAGCGAACCGCTCAGCTCCGGGGTGACCAGGCGTGCGTCCGAACCCGACCCGAACACGAAGAACAGGTTCATGCCGCCCATCTCCTCGATGTAGCGGCGCTCGATGGCGTCGAGCCAGATCACCTGATCGCAGCCCTGCGCGGTGGCCTGCTGCTGGGCGAGGAACGCGGCGGCGTAGTTGCCGCCGCACTTGGCGAAACCGGTACCACCCGGGGCCGCGCGCACATATTCGGTGCACAGCCACACGCTCACCGGCTTGATGCCGCCGGCGAAGTAGGCACCGGCCGGGGAGGCGATCACCGAGTACAGGTACGACCCGGACGGCGCGTTGACGCCGAGACCGGCCTGCGAGGCGAACATGAACGGGCGCAGGTACAGCGACTCCTCGCCACCGGCCTCGGGCACCCACGCGTTGTCGGCGTCGAGCAGCGCCTTGAGCGAGCCGATGAAGTCGTCGATGGGCAGCGCCGGCATGGCCAGGCGCTCGGCCGAACGCTGCAGACGCGCGCCGTTGGCCTCGGGGCGGAAGGCGGCGATCGAACCGTCCGGCTGGCGGTAGGCCTTGAGACCCTCGAAGATCTCCTGGCCGTAGTGCAGGACCATCGCCGACGGATCGAGGGCGATCGGGCCGTACGGCTTTACCTGCGCGTTGTGCCATCCCCGGTCGACGTC
The DNA here is from genome assembly GCF_025273675.1 of Gordonia pseudamarae. Classification (NCBI taxonomy): domain Bacteria; kingdom Bacillati; phylum Actinomycetota; class Actinomycetes; order Mycobacteriales; family Gordoniaceae; genus Gordonia; species Gordonia pseudamarae. Next base: position 3,091,246 of record NZ_CP045809.1, read on the forward strand.
GTAGTCGACCATCACCATGTTGTCGGTGAAGAACTGCCCGAATCCCGGTGCGGCGAGAATTTCCGAGCGCCGCCCCTCCGAGACGGGGTGCGGATGTTCGGTACGGCTGAACTGCAAGGTCATCGGACCATCTTATCGCCGCGGGCCAACTGATTTCCGCCGACCCGCATACACGATCGGCGCTGTCCGGTTCAGACGTGTGATGTGACGAACGGCGGGATCACCACTTCGCAGGCCAGCGCACGTCCCCGGACGTCGATCGCCACCTCGTCGCCCGTGCGCACGCCCGACGCGGTGTCGAGCAGCGCCAGCGCGATGCCGTGTTTGAGGGTCGGCGAAAACGTACCCGAGGTACAGGTGCCGATCGGCGTTCCGTCGGCCGCGGTCACCGAGCAACCCTCGCGCGGGATGCCGCGTCCGGTGGCGCGCAGCCCGTACAGGCGCCGCGAGGGACCCGCGGCCTTCTCGGCGAGCAGGGCGTCGCGGCCGAAGAAGGCGGGCTTGTCCCAGCCGACGGCCCAGCCCACCCGCGTCTGTACGGGGGTGATCGCGGTGGACAGTTCGTGCCCGTGCAGCGCGTAGCCCATCTCGGTGCGCAGGGTGTCGCGGGCGCCGAGTCCGGCGGGTTGTCCGCCGACTGCGCCGACCTGCTCGGCAAGCGCGTCGAAGACCGGGCCGGCGTCGGACCAGCGCGGCAGGATCTCGAAGCCACGTTCGCCGGTATAGCCGGTCCGGCACACGCGTACCGGTACCGCGCCGGCGGGCAGGGACAGTTCGGCGTCGGCGAACGCCATGTACTCCATGTCCGCGGGCAGTCCGAGATTTTCCAGGACCTCGGGCGCACGGGGGCCCTGCACCGCGAACACCGCGTACTCGCGATGCTGGTCGGTGATCGTGATCGACCCGGGTGCGACGGCGCGCAGTGCCTCGACGACGGTCGCCGTGTTGGCCGCGTTCGGCACCAGGAACACCTCGTCCGGGCCGACCAGGTAGGCGATCAGGTCGTCGACGACACCCCCGGACTCAGTGCAGCACAACGTGTATTGGGCCTTGCCCGGGGCGATCTTGCCCAGGTCGTTGGTCAGCGTCGAGTTCACGAAGTCAGCGGCCCCCGGACCGGCGACCAGAGCCTTGCCGAGGTGACTGACGTCGAAGACACCCGCCGCCTCACGGACGGCGGTGTGCTCGGCGACGGTGCCCGCGTACGACACCGGCATGTTCCAGCCGCCGAACTCGGCGAAACTCGCACCCAGCGCGATGTGCCGGTCGGCGATCGGCCCGTCCAGAAGTTCACTCATGGCGCTCTAGGCTACTGGGTCCATCCGATCTCCCGTGCCGTTCCGCCCACCCGGACCGGCGACGGCCGCAACCTCGACGCTCGGTGTGTCCGCTGTGGCAGAGTTGACCGGGTGAGCAAGAACGACTCCTTCGACCGCGTCCGCGGCCCCGAACTGCACCTGTCCGCCACCATCGACGCCGACGACACGGTCCTCGTTCTCGGCCTGATCGGCCCCGAATCCACCGACGGCGACGGTGACGGCGATACGGGCGAACCCACCCTCGTCACCGTCGACGGAATCCTCGACGACGCCGCCGCCGAACAGATCTCGGCATCGCTGGCGGCACTCGGCGCGACCGGCAAACACGGTGAGGTGCACCGCTTCCCCGCCCCGGCCTCGGTTCCGGTCGAGCTGATCGTCACCGTCGGCCTGGGCGCGGCAACCGATCTCGACGACGCCGACAAGGTACGACAGGCCGCGGGCATCGTCGCGCGCTCCCTCGACGGCCGGGACTCGGTGGCCACCACACTCTCGGATGCGAACCTGGCCGCGGCCGCTGAAGGATTCTTCCTCGGCGCCTACCGGTTCGAGGAGTTCCGCTCCGACAAGTCGCGGTCGAAGAAGGCGCCGCTGTCGTCGGTCACCCTGCTCGTGGAGGAGCGGAGCAAGGAGGCCAGGGCCGAACTCGCCCACGCCGCCGCCGTCGCCGACTGCGTGGCGCTGGCGCGTGATTTCGTCAACACCCCGCCGAGCCATCTCTACCCGCAGGAGTTCGCCGACCGGGCCCGCATCCTGGCCGGCGGTGCCGGACTGAAGGTCGAGATCCTCGACGACACCGAGCTGGAGAAGAACGGCTACGGCGGCATCGTCGGCGTCGGCAAGGGGTCCTCCCGCCTGCCCCGGCTGGTCCGGCTGACCCACAACGCCGGCAAGGACGCCAAGACGGTCGCGCTGGTGGGCAAGGGCATCACCTTCGACACCGGCGGCATCTCGCTCAAGCCGCCCGCCGGCATGGAGAACATGACCTCCGACATGGGTGGCGCCGCCGCCGTGATCGCCTCGACGATCCTGGCCGCCAGACTCAAGCTGGACGTGAACGTCATCGCCACCGTGCCGATGGCCGAGAACATGCCCTCGCACACCGCGCAGCGGCCGGGTGACGTGCTCACGCAGTACGGCGGCACCACCGTCGAAATCATCAACACCGACGCCGAGGGCAGGCTGATCCTGGCCGACGCGATCGTCCGGGCGGGTGAGGACAACCCCGACTACCTCATCGACACCGCCACACTCACCGGTGCGCAGATGGTGGCCCTGGGCACCCGCACCCCCGGCGTGATGGGCACCGACGAGTTCCGCGACCGGGTGGCACGCCTGTCCACCGAGATCGGCGAGAACGCCTGGCCGATGCCGCTGCCGGGAGAGTTGCGCGCCGAGCTCAATTCGCGGGTTGCCGATCTGGTGAACGCCGGCTCCCAGCGCTGGGGCGGGATGCTGCTGGCGGGTGTGTTCCTCAAGGAGTTCGTGCCCGCCGACGTGCAGTGGGCACACATCGACATCGCCGGTCCCGCGTTCAACACCGGCGGTCCGTGGGGCTACAACCCCAAGGGCGGTACGGGCGTACCGGTCCGCACGATCCTGGCCGTTCTCGAGGACGTCGCCGCCAACGGCTGAGCTCTGTTCACCGGTCGCCGCCCGGCGGTGAGGTGTGCAACCGAGTGGCCGGCTGCCGAACTGCCCGGGCGGTAAGTACCGCACATCACATGTCCATAAGCGAACACGGGTAGGGTTCTATCCCGAGGTGTCGACCACCCGCCGATGCCGACCCGCACACAATTTGCCCGTCAACAACGTGTCAAGTTTTGAGTTTGAGGAGTCAACAACGATGGCCTTCTCCGTCCAGATGCCCGCCCTGGGTGAAAGTGTCACCGAAGGAACAGTGACCAGGTGGCTCAAGGAGGAGGGAGACACGGTCGAGGCCGACGAGCCATTGCTCGAAGTATCGACCGACAAGGTTGACACCGAGATCCCGGCTCCCGCGTCCGGTGTGCTGATCAAGATCGTCGCACAGGAGGACGATGTGGTGGAGATCGGCGGTGAGCTGGCGCTGATCGGCGATCCGTCCGAGTCCGCCGGCGACGCACCCGCTCCCGCCGCGCCCGCCGCCGAGGAACCCGCCGCACCCGAACCCGAACCGGCAGCCGAACCCGCAGCCGCGCCCGCCGCACCGGCCTCGGACGCCGAGGGCACCGAGGGCACCGAGGGCACCGAGGTCGTCATGCCGGCGCTCGGCGAATCGGTCACCGAGGGCACCGTCACCACCTGGCTCAAGGCCGTCGGCGACGAGGTGTCCGCGGACGAGCCGCTGCTTGAGGTCTCCACCGACAAAGTCGACACCGAGATCCCCGCGCCCGTCTCAGGCACCCTGCTGGCGATCTTCGCCGAGGAGGACGACGTAGTCGAGGTCGGCGGCAAGCTGGCGATCATCGGTGCGGCCGGTGCCGTCCCGGCCGCCGCACCCGCGGCCCCGGCCCCCGAGCCCGAACCCGAGCCAGTGGCAACCGCACCCGAGCCGGCACCGGCACCGGCACCGGCACCCACTGTGTCGGCACCGGCCGAGTCGGCGACCGTCGTCAAGGCCGACCCGCCGACGATCGAGTCGACACCGTATGTGACCCCGCTGGTGCGCAAGCTGGCCGCGGAGAACAACATCGACCTGAACTCGCTCAAGGGCACCGGTGTGGGTGGTCGCATCCGCAAGCAGGACGTGCTGGCGGCGGCCGAGGCCGCCAAGGCCCCGGCTCCGGCCCCGGCCGCACCCGCCGCCGCACCCGCGGCGGGCACACCGACCGAGTCGGCCGCGGCCCCCGAGGTCAAGCCCGAACTCGCAGCGCTGCGCGGAACGACCCAGAAGGTCAACCGGATCCGCCAGATCACCGCCAAGAAGACCCGCGAATCGCTGCAGGAGAGCGCGCAGCTGACGCAGGTTTTCGAGGTCGACATGAGCAAGATCGTCGCCCTGCGCAAGGCCGCCAAGGAGTCCTTCAAGGCGTCCGAAGGTGTCAACCTGACGTTCCTGCCGTTCATCGCCAAGGCGATTGTGGAGGCGCTCAAGGCGCATCCGAATGTGAACGCGTCCATCGACGAGGCCGCCAAGGAGATCACCTACTACGGCAACGTGCACCTCGGTATCGCCGTTGACACCGAGCAGGGTCTGCTGTCCCCGGTCATCCACAACGCCGACGATCTGTCGATCGCCGGCCTGGCCCGGGCGATCGCCGACATCGCCGCCCGCGCCCGTTCGGGCGGGCTCAAGCCCGACGAACTGGCCGGTGGCACGTTCACCATCACCAACATCGGCAGCCAGGGCGCGCTGTTCGACACCCCGATCCTGGTTCCGCCGCAGGCGGCCATGCTCGGCACCGGCGCGATCGTCAAACGCCCGGTGGTCGTCACCGAACCCGACGGTTCCGATGTGATCGCCATCCGCTCAATGTCGTACCTGCCGCTGACCTACGATCACCGGCTGATCGACGGCGCCGACGCCGGACGTTTCCTGACCACTGTCAAGAAGCGACTCGAGAGCGGGTCGTTCGCCGCGGATCTGGGTCTGTAGCGGCCATGAGGATTGCCGTCGCAGGGTCGGCGGGGCTGATCGGTTCAGCTCTCGTCGACACCCTGCGCGGCTCCGGCCACACCGTGACCCGCCTGGTACGCAGGCAGGCGCGGGAGGCCGACGAACACCACTGGGATCCGGAGACGTTCGGGGTCGACCCGCAAGCCCTGACCGGGGTCGAGGCCGTGATCGGGCTCGGTGGCGTCGGGATCGGCGATCACCGCTGGTCGGGCCGCTTCAAGCAGGAGATCCGCGACTCCCGGATCACCCCCACCGAGGTGCTGGCCGAGGCAGTCGCCACGGCCGGGGTACCGAGGTTCATCAACGCCAGCGCCACCGGATACTACGGCGACACCGGATCGCGTGCCGCGGTCGAAACAGACCAGGCCGGAACGGGTTTCCTGGCCGAGGTGGTGCGGGACTGGGAGGACGCGGCCACCTCGGCCACCGGTTCGGCCGGCGTCACCCTGCTGCGCACCGCCCCGGTGCTCTCGGCGCGCGGCGGGCTCCTCGGCAGGCTCAAGCCGCTGTTCCGGATGGGTCTGGGTGCCACCGTGGGTGGCGGCGACCAGTACTTCTCCTGGATCACGCTGCCCGACGAGATCGCGGCGATCGTGACGATCCTGGAGAACAACATCACCGGTCCGGTCAACCTGTGCGCGCCCAATCCGGTGCGGTTCACCGTTTTCGCCAAGGCGCTGGGCTCAGCGCTGCACCGCCCGGCACGGCTGGCCGTGCCGGGTTTCGTGGTGCGCGGACTCGGCGGTGAAATGGCCGAGGAAATGATTCTGTATTCCCAGCGCGTTGTACCGCAGGTGCTCACCAACAGCGGTTTCACCTTCGCCCATCCCGACATCGACGCGGCATTGGAGTACGCCGGTGCCTGACCCCGACACGTACTTGGGCAGCGGCGTGCGTATGAGCGCCGGCCCCGTCGAGATCCGCCGGCTCGGCGTCGTGGACTACCGTGAGGCCTACGACCTGCAGCACCGGCTCGCGGCCGAGCGGGCCGACGGCATCCTCGATCACGACGTGCTGCTGCTGCTCGAGCACCCGTCCACCTACACCGCGGGCAAACGCACCGAGGACTCCGACCGTCCCACCGACGGCTCGCCGGTCATCGACGTCGACCGCGGCGGCCGCATCACCTGGCACGGCCCCGGTCAGCTCGTCGGCTACCCGATCATCCGGCTCGCCGAACCGCTCGACGTGGTCGAGTACGTGCGCCGGCTGGAGTCGGCGCTCATCGCGGTGTGCGCCGGTCTCGGCGTCGTCACCGGACGTGTCGACGGCCGGTCCGGGGTGTGGATCAGCGACGATGCCGGCGAGCGGAAGCTCGGTCAGATCGGTATCCGCGTGGCCCGGGGTGTGGCGCTGCACGGTTTCGCGCTCAACGTGGACCCGGACATGTCGGCGTTCGCCGCGATCGTCCCCTGCGGCATCGCCGATGCCGGCGTCACCTCACTCGCCCGTGAACTGCACCGGCCGCTCTCGGTGACCGATGTCATCGACGACGTGTGTGCCCGGATCGCCGAGGCGCTGGACGCTCCGCGTCCTTCCTCCCCCGGTCGGGTCGGCAACCCCGCTGCCACCGACATCCGGCCCACCCCCGACCCAGATATCCACGGCACCGCGGCCCCGGGCCCGATGTCCCCGACGCGCGTAGGATCAGCACAGTGACAGCCACCCCCGACATCCGTCCACTCCCCCTGCATGATGTCGGCCCGGGCCGGTCGTCATCCGACGCGGGTGGCTGCTGCGGTTCCGGCGGCTGCGGTCCCACCGCGCCCGAGACCGCCGCCGCCGCGACCGCATCCCCCGCACCCGCATCCCCCGCACCCGCATCCCCCGCACCCAAGGACGGCCGCAAGCTGCTGCGCCTGGAGATCCGCAACGCCCAGACCCCCATCGAGCGCAAACCCAAGTGGATCAGGACCCGGGCCACGATGGGCCCGGAGTACAGCGAGCTCAAGGGTCTGGTGAAGCGGGAGGGCCTGCACACGGTGTGCGAGGAGGCGGGCTGCCCCAACATCTACGAATGTTGGGAGGATCGCGAGGCGACGTTCCTGATCGGCGGGGAGCAGTGCACCAGGCGTTGCGACTTCTGCCAGATCGACACGGGCAAACCGGCCGCACTCGACCTCGACGAACCGCGCCGCGTCGCCGAAAGCGTGCAGGCGATGGGGCTTCGCTATTCGACGATCACCGGCGTGGCCCGCGATGACCTGCCCGACGAGGGCGCCTGGCTGTACGCCGAGACGGTCCGCGCAATCCACCGGCTCAACCCGGGTACGGGTGTGGAGAACCTGATCCCCGACTTCCACGCCAAACCCGATCTGCTGGCGGAGGTGTTCGACGCCCGCCCGGAGGTGCTGGCGCACAATCTGGAGACGGTGCCGCGCATCTTCAAACGCATCCGGCCGGCCTTCCGCTACGAACGGTCCCTCGACGTGCTCACCGCGGCACGTGATGTCGGTCTCGTCACCAAGTCGAATCTGATCCTGGGGATGGGTGAGACCCCGGAGGAGGTCCGCGAGGCCCTCACCGATCTGTACGAGGCCGGCTGTGACATCGTCACCATCACCCAGTACCTGCGCCCTTCTCCCCGGCATCATCCGGTGGAACGCTGGGTCAAGCCGGAGGAGTTCGTCGAACACTCGCGGTTCGCCGAGGAACTCGGCTTCGCCGGGGTGATGGCCGGGCCGCTGGTGCGCTCGTCCTACCGCGCCGGTCGCCTGTACGCGCAGGCGATGGCCCGGCACGGGCGGGAGCTGTCCGAGTCGCTGGTGCATCTGGCCGCCGAGGGTACGGCCAGCCAGGAGGCATCGAGCGTGCTCGCCCGCATGGCTCGCTGACGGACCGTTCGCAGCGGGCGAACCCGGCCACCCGGAGCCGGGCCCACCACGTAAACTGACCACCATGGCAAAGGCGAAGTCGGCGGTCAGCAAAGAAGCGAAGGCCGCGGCCAAACAGGCACGTAAGCAGGCGTCGAAAGAACGGCGTCAGCAGCTCTGGCAGGCGTTCCAGATGCAACGCAAGGACGACAAGCGCCTCATCCCGTACATGGTCGGGGCATTCCTGCTGGTCGTCGCGCTCGGTGTCCTGGTGGGCTTCCTGATCGGCGCACCGTGGCTGTTCATCCCGCTGAGCATCGTGCTCGGTGTGCTCGCCGCGTTCATCCTGTTCGGCCGCCGCGTACAGAGCTCGGTGTATAAGAAGGCCGAGGGACAACCCGGTGCCGCCGGGTGGGCGCTGGGCAACATGCGTGGTCAGTGGCGGGTCAAGCAGGCAGTGGTGGGCACCTCGCACCTGGACGCCGTGCACCGGGTGATCGGTAAACCGGGGGTGATCTTCGTCGCCGAAGGCAACTCGGGCCGCATCAAACAACTGCTCGCACAGGAGAAGAAGAAGGCCGCCCGCATCGTCGGCGACACCCCCATCTACGAGATCATCGTCGGCAACGACGAGGGTCAGGTGCCGTTGTCCAAGCTGGAACGGCATATCAACAAGCTGCCCCGCAACATCGACGGCAAACGTATCGACGCACTCGAGGGCAGGTTGCAGGCGCTGGGCGGAAAGTCGGGTGCGGCCGGTATGCCGAAGGGTCCGTTGCCCACCGGCGCCAAGATGCGCGGTATGCAACGTACCGCCCGTCGGCGCAGCTGAGGACCGCGCATGCACATCACCGACTCGTGCAGGACAACGGCCGGCGCGGTCGGGGTGATCCTGGTTTGCGCGGGCGCACTGACCGCCTGTATGTCCGATCCGGCCGGCGAGGAGTTCACCCTCGCCGGCGGCACGACGGTGCAGGTGCAACCACCGAGCGGCTGGCAGGCGCGCGAGGCCGACGGTACGGTTCTGCTCACCCCGAAGGGCGATGACCGCGACCTCGCCGGACTGACCGACGCCCTCACCTCCGCGCAACTCGGCTCGTCCTCGCGTGGGGCCAACTTCCTGACCATCACCACGGTCGGGCGGTGCGGCGGCGACGGCTCCTGGTTGTGGAGCACCACGGTGCGTACCAGCAGCGGCGTGCAGTCCGGTGAGGTCCGCGGCAAGGCCGGCGACAGGTGTGTGGCGGTCCACGCCAGTTACGCACAGGGCGGCGGTGACGACTCGGCGAACGGAGCCGAAACCGGTCCGCCGTCCGTCGACCTGCTCGGCAAGGTCGTCGACGGCGACATCGTCAGCATCGACTGACGTAACCGGCGACATCGTAGGCATCACCGCGCGCGGTGGATCGGCTATCCGTAGCGGATCAGGGATGCCTGACGGGTGCCGGTGCTCGCGTTGTACCAGAACAGGTACGGGCCGACCATCCGCAGGTTGACGTCGTCTGCGCTTTCGGTCGACTTGACGCGCCACACCTCTTTTCCGGTGACGCTGTCGTACGCGGTTATCGCGCCGGGACCGGGTTCGTCCGAGGTGCGGTCTCCGTCGAACACGATCCGTTCTCCGTCACTGCCGACGATCTTCTGATAGATGCTGGTGGTGAAGGTCGCCAGACGGGCACCGTCGGCGAGCTTGTACACCTGCCACTTCTTCTCGTCGTTCTCGTAATCGCTTTCGACCACGAAGGTACCGGCGACGGTCTCGACGTCAGTGGAATAGGTGAACCCCGCCGAGTCCTCCCACAGCACCGAATGGTCCGTCGTCCTGATCACGCCGGTGGTGTAGTCGGAGCTCTTGCCCTCCCGCTGGAACACCACGGCCGCGCTTTCGGTGCCGTCGGCGTAGGACGGGAGCTGGATGTCGTCGATGTCCTTGATGTGGATGCCGTTGCTGTCGTAGAACTTGATCACCGACTGATATATCGAGCGGTAGCTGACCGCGAATCCCCCGGCGTGCGGTACCGCGCTCATGTACACATCCACGCTGCCGATGCGGCTCTTCTTGTCCGATTCCTCTGTGAAGGCGAACTTGTCGTCGGTGGAGTCGTACAGCAGCGCGCCGGTGTCCATCTGATACACCGACGCCGACTTTGTGTCTTCGCGGACGGCGACCACATTGCCGGCTTCGGACAGGGTCAGGTCGTCCTGGCCGATCCGCGGCTGCCTGTTCCACTGCTTTGCGCCGTCGGAGCTGACCCAGGCGATCGAGGCCTGCGACTTGTTGCCGTCGGAGTCGTATTTTCTGGTCCACACCACGAATCCGTTGCCGGCGCGCTGGATCTTGGCACTTCCGGGTGCCGTGACGGTGACGGTGCGTAGTTCGGAGCCGTCGGCCGGGTCGATGAACGCGACCTGGGTGGAGCTCGCGGAGTTGCTGTCGTTCCGCAGGCACGCCAGCTTCTTGTCCCGGCTGATGGCGCACCATGTGGCCAGGACCGGACTGGGTGCGTCCCACAGCGGCTTCCCGTCGGTGGGGTCGACGGCCATGATAGGCGCGGGCCCCTGGTCGCTCGACAACCCGGCGACGATCGCCATGTCGGCGTCGGCCGTGCGGATCATCAGGTACTTCACGCTGCGTGACTGTCCGAACAGCGTGGTGGCGTCGTTCTCCCAGCGGTTGTCCGGCTGCGCGGGCATCGACGTGAGTGTGATGGACTCGCCCGCCTCCACCTGTTTGAGCGTGATCCTCGATGAGGTGCCGTTCAGCTGGACCGGCACCGCCACGGCCGCGATGAGCGCCATGACGAGAGCGCTGACGACGCCGAGGCCGAACAGCGTAAAACCTGCGATTCTCCCCATTCGTGCTACCCAAGCACATCACATGGGTGCGGTGCCAACGGCACCCGCCGTCGCGGTTGCGCCACCCGCGGGTCAGCGGGTGCGGATCAGCGCGGTGCCGGTGCCCCGGTCGTGCAGCGCGCGGCCGTTGTAGTCGTTGATCAGCGCGGGTACCAGAAACACGATGAGTACCTGCCGGGCGATCGCCCGGACGATCCCGACGGCGGCAGGCGCGGTGGTGCCGGTCACCTCGGCGGTGGCGCGTTCGGTGCCGAGGTCGACGCGCATCACGCGCATCCCGACGACGAACTGGCCGGGGGTGAAACCGAAGATCGACACGGCCACCACCCCGATCACGAACCAGACGCCCAGCACCGCGGTACCCAGGTAGGCCGAGTCGAGCGGGACGAACAGCAGACTCACCCCGTAGGCGAGGATCCAGTCGACGAGCAGGCCGAGAACCCGCGTCCAGCCGGTGGCCAGCGATCCCGGGCCGGACTCGGGCAGACCCAGATCAGCTCCCCGGTACTCGACGTCTTCGGGGCTGCCGATCTGGGGACCCGACAGCCATGATCCGGTTACTCGACCCATGGCGTCCATAGTAGAGGCCGACCGGGTGTCCGCTCACCCCCGCGACAGACCGGCGATCGGCACCACATCGGAGCGCCCGGAGGAATAGTGTTGACAGCGCCAGAACCAGAGCCCGCCGACGTAACACAGGGGAAACATAGGCTTGACTCCTGGGCAACCTCGGCTCCATAGCGTTCTGACTTGAGATCCGCTGCTGGAAGCTCGGTGGCGGATGAGGCGAGTGGGCGCCACGGTCGCAGCGGACCGCTGAGACCGGGGTGCACGCGCGTTTCGCTCCCGGCGCCGGCAACCCGGCAACCGATCACGAAGGAGTCACCGGACGGTGTACAGCAGCAACGAAGAACTACTAGAGGGCATCAAGAAGGAGGGCGTCGAGTACGTCGACATCCGCTTCTGCGACGTGCCCGGCGTGATGCAGCATTTCTCGATCCCCGCATCGGCGTTCACCGCGGACGTGTTCGAGGAAGGCCTGGCGTTCGACGGCTCCTCGGTGCGCGGCTTCCAGTCGATCGACGAGTCCGACATGATGCTGCTGCCCGACCCGGCAACCGCGCGGATCGATCCGTTCCGCAAGGCCAAGACGATGAACCTGAGCTTCTTCGTCCACGACCCGTTCACCCGTGAGGCCTACTCCCGCGACCCCCGTAACGTCGCCCGCAAGGCCGAGGACTACCTGGCCTCCACCGGCATCGCCGACACCTGCTTCTTCGGCGCCGAGGCCGAGTTCTACATCTTCGACTCGGTGTCCTTCGACTCGCAGATGAACGGCACGTTCTACGAGATCGAGTCGGAGTCGGGCTGGTGGAACACCGGTTCGCCGACCGATCCCGACGGCAGCCCCAACCTGGGCTACAAGGTCCGCCCGAAGGGCGGCTACTTCCCGGTCGCGCCGTACGACCACTATGTGGATCTGCGCGACGAGATGTCCACCAACCTCACCAATGCCGGGTTCACCCTGGAGCGCGGTCACCACGAGGTCGGCACCGGCGGCCAGGCCGAGATCAACTACAAGTTCAACACCCTGCTGCACGCGGCCGACGATGTGCTGCTGTTCAAGTACATCATCAAGAACACCGCCTACCAGGCCGGCAAGACCGTCACGTTCATGCCCAAGCCGCTGTTCGGTGACAACGGTTCGGGTATGCACGCCCACCAGTCGCTGTGGAAGGACGGCAAGCCGCTGTTCCACGACGAGTCGGGCTACGCGGGCCTGTCGGATCTGGCGCGCTACTACATCGGCGGCATCCTGCACCACGCTCCGTCGCTGCTGGCGTTCACCAACCCGACCATCAACTCGTACAAGCGTCTGGTCCCCGGCTACGAGGCACCGATCAATTTGGTCTACAGCCAGCGCAACCGGTCGGCCTGTGTGCGTATCCCGATCACCGGCAACAACCCGAAGGCCAAGCGCCTGGAGTTCCGTTGCCCGGACAGCTCGGGCAACCCGTACCTGGCGTTCGCGGCGATGATGATGGCCGGCCTGGACGGTATCAAGAACAAGATCGAGCCGCACGAGCCCGTCGACAAGGACCTCTACGAGCTCCCGCCGGAGGAGGCCAAGGGTATCCCGCAGGCCCCCACCTCGCTGGCCGCGGTCATCGACAAGCTCGAAGAGGATCACGAATACCTCACCGCAGGTGGTGTCTTCACCGAGGACCTGATCGAGACCTGGATCGCGCTCAAGCGTGAGAACGAGATCGAGCCGGTGCAGATCCGTCCGCACCCCTACGAGTTCGCGCTCTACTACGACTGCTGAGCACTGAGTCGTACGGGCTGCTGATCGCACGGTCTTTCCGCGCGCAGTACAGCACAGGGCCCGCCCAGCACATCTGCTGGGCGGGCTTTGTCGTTGCGTGCCCCGGACAGTCCCGCGCCGCGTACCGTTCTGTACCGTCGGCCGTTCCGTACCGCAGGGTAGGGGTGTTTTTCCTGGTCAGCAGGGGACCTTGTGCCCTGCCGCACCCAGATCACACAAGCAAATATCAAGTTATGTACCGCACACGTTTCGCCGACGACCTGGCTCCCGGAGACCGCATCGCCATCGCGGGCTGGCACGGAACAGTCCGGACGAATCATCCACACGGCACCAACGACCGACTGATCGAACTGGTGCTCAGTTCCGATGACCGCAATCAGATCGTGCTGAAGGCGGGCGAGGTCGTCGAGGTTCTCTGACCTCTCCGATCAGGCGGTCAGTTCCGCGAAGAGCGCCTCGTTGAACTCGAACGCGCGCACGGCCTCGTCAAGCAGGCGACCGTGGGCGGCCTCGTCGATGGGCAGGCCGTCGAGTGCGTCGCGGTAGCCGTCCTTGTAGCGCTTGAGCTTGTCAATACCGTCGAAGGCGTAGAAGGTCAGCGCGTCCTTGTCGATGCCGTAGTGCGAGATCATCCGGCTTTTGATCACCTGACCGCCGCTGAGATCACCGAGGTAGCGCGTGTAGTGGTGTGCCACGTATCGCGCGGGATCAGCGCGGGTGGCGTCGATCGCCGCGACGTAGCGGGTGACCGCCGGGAGCGGTTCCACCGTGCTGATGTCCACACCGAGCACGTCGAGATCGGCGGCCAGGCGCGGCAGCCGGCGCAGGCGCTCGTCGAAGATGGGTGCGACGACGGGTTTGGTGTCGTCAGCGGCGTTGAGATCGTCACCCACCTCTTCGAGCGCACGGTAGACGAAGTACAGCTGGGCCGCGAGGGTGCTGTAGGCCCGCACGTCGAGGCGGCCGGCCATGAGGTCGTCAATGAAATCGGAGCGCTCGGCGCGTTCGTGCGCCGTCGCGGTCGCATCGCGCAGGCTCGTGGAGATGGATGGCCGTTCGCCCAGGGAAACAGTGCTCATGATGTGACAAGAAATACCAGGCACCGGCGTCTCCCGAAACCCCGGGGCCCGAACTGAACGGAACCTCACAGGCCGGTGCCCGGTGTCAGGTGCCCCGCCGTCGGGAATATCCCCCACCCCGGGTGCCCGGATATCAGGCCGCGACGAGCTTCACCACGATGGCCCGATGGTCGGAGCCCTTCACGAAGTGCGTGCGCACCGAGGTCGCCACGAAACCCTTGATGACGACATGGTCGATGGCCACGACCGGCCGGTTCCCGAGTCGGCCGTTGGTGGGATAGGTCGGCAGGAAGCCGGACCCGGATTGTTCGCCGGCGTCGGCGAACCCATGGCGCAGGAATCCGCGGAAGCGCGCCTGATCCCAGGTGGCGTTGTAGTCACCGGCCGCGATGACCGGCCCGTCGCCGAGCTCGTGCAGGTAGGCCTTGATGGTGTCGGTGTCGTGTACCCAGTCCCGGCCGTCGCCGGTGGGTGCGGCGGGATGGATCGCCAATACCCGGGTGGCGCGAGCGCCGGGCAGGTCGGTGACCCCGCGCAGATTCTTGAACGCGGTGTCATCGATGATGTCGCGGTCGCGCAGCGGAGTGCGGCTCAGCAGCGCCGACCCGGCCGCGGCGGCGAACGGGACTACCTCGGACTGTTCGAACGGCAGGCGCTGCGCCAGGCCGCTGACCCGCGCCTTGTCGAGCCATTCGGTGGTGACCTCCTGCAGCGACAGGATGTCGGCGCCGCTGTCGCGGACCAGCTTTTCCACCGCGCTCAGGTCGCCGTTGCCCTTGAGCAGGTTGACCGAGACCACGGTGATGGTCGGTCCGTCGGGGGCATCGGTGCCCACGAAGAGCGGAACCTGGGTCTGGACGAGTACCGCCGCGACGACGGCGGCCACACCGGTGGCGATCCACTGCTTGAGTCCGGCGAAGATCACGATCGAGACGACGGCGGTGCCGAGGAAGAACGGCACCCCGCTGGTGAGCGCGATCAGCGTCGGCCGCGTGAACGGCACATAGTGCAGCAGGATCGCGAACAGGGTGGCCGCGACCATCACCGCACCCGCGACGAGCACCGCGACGCGTAGCCCGCGCCACAGCACCCCCCGGGCGTCGTCAGGCACCGAACACCTTGCGGACGACGACCTTTGCCCGGCGGGTGACCCGCAGGTAGTGCTCCAGGAACTCGGCCCCCTCATCCTCGGCCCAGCCTGCCGCGAACGCGATCTGCCGTAGTTGCTGGCCGGGTCCGGGCAGCTGGTCGACGGGCTTTCCGCGCACCAGGACCAGCGCGTTGCGTGCCTTGGTCGCGGTCAGCCACGCCTCCTTGAGCATGGCGACATCGTTTTCGGCCAGCAGTTCGACCGCACCGATGACATCAAGCGATTCGAGTGTGGAGGTGTTGTGCAGGGCCGGGTAGCGGTGCGCGTACTTGAGCTGCAGCAGCTGCACGGTCCATTCGACGTCGGCGAGTCCGCCGCGGCCGAGTTTGGTGTGTGTCATCGGGTCGGCGCCCCGCGGCAGCCGTTCGGAATCGACACGCGCCTTGATGCGCCTGATCTCCTTGACCGCGTCACCGGACACCCCGCCCTCGGGGTAGCGGATGCGGTCGGCCATGTGCAGGAAGGCGATACCGAGCTCGTCGTCGCCGGCCACCTGGTGGGCGCGCAGCAGCGCCTGGATCTCCCAGGGCTGGGCCCACTGTTCGTAGTAGGCGGCATAGGAGGCCAGGGTGCGCACGATCGGGCCGTTGCGTCCCTCCGGGCGCAACCCGGTGTCCACCTCCAGCGGTGGGTCCTGGCTGGGCGAGCCGAGCATGGTGCGCACGTTCTCGGCGATGGTCCGGGCCCATTTGACGGCGGTCTCCTCGTCGACGCCCGGGTCGGGATCGCAGACGAACAGGACGTCGGCGTCGGAGCCGTAGCCCAGCTCACCCCCGCCGAGCCGGCCCATTCCGATGACGGCCATCCGGGCGGGCGCCGGTGTGCCCGATTGGCGGACGGATTCGTCGATGACGACGGTGAGCGCGGCGTTGAGCACCGCAGCCCATACCGAGGACAGCGCACGGCACACCTGCGGCACGTCCATCATGCCCAGGATGTCGGCGGAGGCGACACGGGCCAGTTCGGCGCGCCGGTGCGAGCGCGCGACGGCCACCGCGCGTTTGAGGTCGGCCTGGCGCACCGTGGAGGCGATCAGCCCCTTCGCCACGTCCTCGGGTTGCTGTTCACACAGTTTGGGTCCGTCCGAGCCGTCTGAGTACAGGCGGATCGTCTCGGGTGAGCGCATCAGCAGGTTGGCGATGTACTCGGAGGTGCCGAGCAGCTTCATGAGCCGCTCGGCGACCACGCCGTCGTCGCGCAGCAGTCGCAGGAACCAGTCCTGGTCGACGAGTTCGTCGCACAGTTTGCGGTAGTTGAGCAGACCGGCATCGGGGTCGGGGGTACGGCCGATCAGTTCGAGCAGCTGAGGCAGGATCAACAGCTGGATCTGCCCGCGGCGGCCCGCCCCAGAGGCGAGCGCCCTGATGTGACTGAGCGCCCGGTCGGGTTTGGCGTATCCCAGCGCGGCCAGTCGCCGCTGCGCCGCGGTGCTGCTCAGGGTCAGTTCGTCGGCGTTGAAGTGGATGACCGATTCGAGCAGCGGACGGTAGAACAGCTTCTCGTGCAGCCGGCGGATCCGCAGGCTCTGGTGCCGGATCTCGGCCCGCAGCACGTCGGTCGGGGTTTTGTCGCCTTCACGGCGGATGTGCGCCGCCCGGGCGAGCCAGCGCATGTTGGCGTCGTCGTCGAATTCGGGCAGCAGATGCGTGCGGCTCAGCTTCTGCAACTGCAACCGGTGTTCGAGCAGCCGCAGGAACTGGTACGACGCATTCAGGTTGGCGCCGTCGTCGCGTCCGACGTAGCCGCCGGCGGTGAGTGCGGCGAGCGCGTCGACGGTGGCCTGCACACGCAGGCTCTCGTCGACGCGTCCGTGCACCATCTGCAGCAGTTGCACCGCGAACTCCACATCGCGCAGGCTGCCCCTGCCCAGTTTGAGGTTGCGGTCGCGCAGTTCTTCGGGGACGAGGAATTCCACGCGTCGACGCATCGCCTGCACTTCGGGGACGAAGTCGTCGCGTTCGGCGGCCTGCCACACCATCGGGTTGACGGCCTCGTAGTATTCGCGGGCCAGTTCCATGTCGCCGGTCATCGGCCGGGCCTTGAGCAGCGCCTGGAACTCCCAGGTCTTGGCCCAGCGCTTGTAGTAGGCCAGATGCGATTCGAGGGTCCGGGTGAGTGCGCCGGCCTTGCCCTCGGGCCGCAGCGCGGCATCGACCTCGAAAAACGCGAGCGTACCCACCCGCATCATCTCACCGGCCACCCGCGCGGTCTTGCCGTCGGCGGGTTCGCTGACGAACACGACGTCGACGTCACTGACGTAGTTGAGCTCGCGGGCACCACATTTGCCCATCGCGATCACCGCCAGGCGCACCGTGATCGGCTTGTCGCCGAACACCTCCCGGTGGGCGACGGCCAGGGCCGCGGTCAGCGCGGCGTCGGCAAGGTCGGCGAGGTAGGCGCCCACCTGCGGGAACCACATGACCGGTTCGTCCTCGACGGTCGAGGCGACGTCGTGCGCGGCGAGTTCGAGCAGCAGACTGCGGTAGGCGGTACGCAGCGCGACAACAGCTTTGGGACCGGTGATGGCGGACCGGTAGACCAGGTTGCCCTTCTCCAACTCGCCGGGTTCGGGTTCGGCGCCGACCGACGCCAGCATCTGCCGGAACAGTTCGTCGCGGTCGGGCAGATCCGCCGACAGGAGCCGGCGCCAGCTCGACGTCTCCGCCACCAGATGGTCACCGATCGCATCGGAGGACCCGAGAACACCGAACAACCGGCCGCGGAACCCCTTGTCGGTGCGCAGTTCGGCATCGATATCGGCCCATTCGGCGCCGGCCGCGTCCTGCAGCCGGATCAACGCCCGCAATGCCAGGTCGGCGTCGGGGGCCCGGGACAACGACCACAAGACATCGACCGACTTCTCGTTGCTCCACCCCAGCATCGCGAGGTTGGCCGCCGCGGAACTGTCGAGCAGCCCGAGACGTCCGGCGCTGGGCACACTGCCACGTCCGTACAAGGTACTCACACCCAAAACCGTAGCCGGTCCCCCCAACCCGTTGCGATCTGGTTACACGCAGTCACCGCACCAGGCCGTCCCCGAGACGACCACATGTTTATCCACCGACAATTACAGCGGCAGGTAGTTGCGGAGCTCGAACGGGGTGACGTGGCTGCGATAGTTGTTCCACTCGGTCCACTTGTTGCGCAGGAAGTAGTCGAAGACGTGTTCGCCGAGGGTTTCAGCGACGAGTTCGGACTCCTCCATCGCGACCAGCGCCTCCGCGAGGCTGCCGGGGAGCTCCTTGTAACCCATCGCGCGTCGTTCGGCGGGGGTCAGCGCCCACACATCGTCCTCGGCTTCGTCGGGTAGTTCGTAGTCCTCGGTGACGCCCTTGAGGCCGGCCGCCAGGAGTACGGAGAAGGCCAGGTAGGGATTGCAGGCCGAATCGACGCTGCGGATCTCGACGCGCCGCGAGGACACCTTGTTGGGCGTGTACAGCGGCAGCCGGACGAGGGCGGACCGGTTGGCGCGTCCCCAGCTGGCGGCGGTGGGCGCCTCACCGCCGTGGATGAGGCGCTTGTAGCTGTTGACCCACTGGTTGGTGACGGCGCTGATCTCGTTGGCATGGTGCAGGATGCCCGCGATGAACTTCTTGCCGGTGTCCGAGAGCTGCATCGGATCGTCGGGGTTGTGGAAGGCGTTGGTGTCGCCTTCGAACAGGCTCATGTGGGTGTGCATGGCCGAGCCGGGATGTTCGCTGAACGGTTTGGGCATGAAGGTGGCGGTGCTGCCTTCGGAGATGGCCACTTCCTTGATGACGTAGCGGAAGGTCATCACGTTGTCGGCCATGGAGAGGGCGTCGGCGTACCGGAGGTCGATCTCCTGCTGGCCGGGCGCGCCCTCGTGGTGGGAGAACTCGACGGAGATGCCCATCGACTCCAATGCCTCGATGGCATGCCGGCGAAAGTGCGGTGCGGCGTCGTGCACGGCCTGGTCGAAGTAGCCACCGCGGTCGGCGGGGGTCGGCGGTGTGCCGTCCAGGGGCGCGTCCTTGAGGAGGAAGAACTCGATCTCGGGGTGGACGTAGCAGCTGAAGCCGAGGTCGGCGGCGCGGTTGAGTCCACGGCGCAGGACGTGGCGGGAGTCGGCCCAGCTGGGCGTGCCGTCGGGCATGGCCACGTCGCAGAACATGCGGGCCGAATGGTGGCGACCGTTGGAGGTGGTCCAGGGCAGGATCTGAAAACTGGACGGGTCGGGTTTGAGGACGGTGTCCGCTTCGGAGACGCGCGAGAACCCTTCGATGGCGGAGCCGTCGAAGCCGATGCCCTCGGTGAAGGCACCCTCAAGTTCGGCGGGGGCGATCGCCACTGACTTCAGATATCCGAGGACGTCGGTGAACCACAATCGAACGAATCGGATGTCACGCTCTTCGAGGGTCCGGAGCACGAATTCCTTTTGGCGATCCATGCCATCGGACACTAGGAGTCACCTGTTAAATCCGTG
Organism: Gordonia pseudamarae; assembly: GCF_025273675.1. Classification (NCBI taxonomy): domain Bacteria; kingdom Bacillati; phylum Actinomycetota; class Actinomycetes; order Mycobacteriales; family Gordoniaceae; genus Gordonia; species Gordonia pseudamarae. Next base: position 3,110,831 of record NZ_CP045809.1, read on the forward strand.
TTACATTCACAATTCCGATGCGATAACCTGCAACTTTGCTAAAGAGATCTCACCATATAGGACAACTTCGCCATGCCCGTCTCACCGGTGCGAAGCGTCGGTGTGAGACACCGCAGGGCGCCGGATCAACCGGTTCGCAATGGCGTTTCGCCCCACGGGCGGGTGTCTCGCGGCGTGATCGCGCGGTCGGCGCGCAGGTCTACGGCCACGCAGGAACCGGGCCGGTGATGTGAGTAAAACCACAGCTCCGACGGGTGTGAACGAGCGTTCGGCAGGTGGACAATACGTGGTGTCCTACCCGCCCGGGTACCTGCTCGACGCAGGACTCGAGGAACGAAATGAGACAGCGATGTCCGAAACCTCGGTTTACGGTGCCACCCCCACCGATTCGGCCAAGCCCCGTCGCGCGATGCGCGTACACCACCTCGCGCAGATGAAGGCCGACGGCGAGAAGTGGTCGATGCTCACCGCCTACGACTATTCCACCGCCCGCATTTTCGATGAGGCAGGCATTCCGGTGTTGCTCGTCGGCGACTCGGCCGCCAACGTCGTCTACGGCTACGACACCACCATCCCCGTCACGCTCGACGAGATGATCCCACTGATCCGCGGCGTCGTACGCGGCGCCCCGCACGCCCTGGTCGTCGCCGACCTCACCTTCGGCAGCTATGAGGCGGGCCCGCGGCAGGCCCTCGAATCGGCCACGCGCGTCTTCAAGGAGACCGGCGCGCATGCGGTGAAGATCGAAGGCGGCGAACGCGTCGCCGATCAGATCGCCACGCTCACCGCCGCCGGAATTCCCGTCGTCGCACACATCGGGTTCACCCCGCAGTCCGTCAACGGCCTCGGCGGCTTCCGCGTCCAGGGCCGTGGCGACGCCGGTGATCAGCTCATCGCCGACGCCATCGCAGTCCAGGAGGCCGGCGCGATCGCCGTCGTCATGGAGATGGTTCCCGCCGACCTCGCCGGCCAGATCACCCGCAAACTCACCATCCCCACCGTCGGGATCGGCGCGGGCAACGAGACCGACGCCCAGGTCCTCGTCTGGCAGGACATGGCCGGTTTCACCCACGGCAAGACCGCCAAGTTCGTCAAACGCTTCGCCGATGTCGGCGGCGACCTGCGCAAGGCCGCCGAACAGTACGCCGACGAGGTCCGCCGGGGCGCCTTCCCCGGCCCCGAACACTCCTACTGAGTTCCAGTCCCCAAACCTTGCTGTTTGCTCCGAAATCCGACAGCAAACAGCAAGGTTTGCTGTCGGTCGCGGCCAACCGCACGACGTGCACCGGCGGCAACGATGTGATCGACGCCGCCGGTGCCGCTCGCCCGGCCCGCACAAGGGGGGTCGACGAGTGTTCACCTACGATTCCGAACTCGCACCGGCGGCAACCACTGCCGGGATTCACGTGGTCGCACCCGCATAGCCGCCGGCGCACCGCCGCACGAACCTGGCAACCGTTTCCCGCACCTGCTCGGGCAAGAGGTCACCGTCGCCGAACAGCATTCCTACTAGCCGTCCCGTCAGCAGGTCGACGAGATCGGCGGCGTCGGCCTGGGGTGAATCACTGCCCAAGGACCGGAACAGCCCGGCGGCCAATTCGACCGAGAACAGGCAGCGCATCAGCGACTGTCGCAGCTCCCGGTGTTCACGCACCTCGCCGAGCAGCGCGAACACCGCGAGTGCCTGATCGCGCCGGCCGTCGGCGAGATGCCCCAACTGCCCGGCGATCAGCTCCGCCGCCCCCTCCACCGTGACCGGTTCCTCCGCCTGCGACCGCGCATCCTCGAATGCCGCACGTGAGTGATGCCGGATCCGTTCGACGACGGCTTCGACCAACGCCTGCCGGGTCCGGAAGTAGTACGACGTCGAACCCGCGGCCAGCCCGGCGTGCCGGTCGACGGCCTGATGGGTCAGCACCCTCGCGCCACCGTCGGCCAGAACCGCGATCGCATGGTCGGTGATGAGCGGGCGCCTGTCCCCCGGTCGTGGCATCGCACCCTCCTCGTCTCAACTGCCATCGTTCCATTACTCTACAAATATAGAGTAATGGAGGTGGTGTCATGCATCGACGCCGACGATTCCGCGGTTCTCCGGTCACATCATTGGCCGCCCGGACCGCACCTCGGTTCCGCGATGCCCTCGCCCACGCGGGCATCGGCTTCGACGACGCCCAGCGCCACGCCATTGACCGCCTCAGCGGGCCGACCGACTGCGGCTACTATCTGCACGGCACCACCGGTCGCGGCAAAACCGCGCTCGCCACCCTGTATTTCGACGCGATCCCGACGCAACACAAGACTCGCGTCCACTTCCACGATTTCCTGGCCGGGGTCCAGTCACATATCGCGCACTCGGGGCGATCGCATTCCGAGGCGATACGATCGGTCATCGGACCAACGGACGCCGTCTTCTTCGACGAGTTTCATGTCCATGATGTCGCCGACGCGATCTACCTGACCGAGATGCTCGGCAACCTGTGCAACGGCCGCACGCTGGTGATCGCGACCAGCAACTACTCCCCCGCCGATCTCATGCCGAACCCGTTGTTCCACAGTCGCTTCGCCCCGGCCATCACCATCATCACCGGGTCGATGACCGTGGTCGACATCGCCGGCGGACCCGACTATCGCACGCTCGCGGGACCTCCGGAACGTGGGTTCGGTTCCGGCTCCTGGATCTGCGGTCCGCCGGAGAACACCGGCACCCCGGCGACACCGGTACCGCTGTGCGCCGGCGGGATCAAGCTGATGGCGCTGCGAGTGACCGGCCGGGCAGCACACCTCACCTTCGCCGAACTCTGCGAACGTCCGGTGGGATCGCACCAATACCTCTGGCTCGCAGACTCTTTCGAGTCCATCACCATCACCGGGGTGCCCGACCTCGCCTCGGCCGAACGGGACCCGCTGATGCGGTTGGCCAACCTCGTCGACATCCTGCATGACCGCAACATCCGGCTCGACGTCCACTCTGCGGGACCACCCGGCCGCATTCTGGACGCCCCGGCCCCACCGCCCGACGTCGCACGAACGCTCAGCAGGCTCGGTTCGCTACGCACCCCGACCCCCGGCGCCGGACGAACCCGCGCCGCGCCGGGCGCGGGCGGCGGTACTACCTGATGCGTTGCGCCGCGTAACGGGCGGCCGCCACGCTCACCGGTCCCGGCCCGTACAGCACGTGCAGCGCGTTGGGCTGACCGACCTTGGTGCCGTTGCAGATGGTGTCGCCGGGGATGCAGTACCGGTAGGTCTTGCCCCGGTACGCGGTGCCGACGCGCAGCGGCGGAGTGCCGATGTCACGCATCCACCGGTCCGACGGAGCACCGAGCAGCACCACCGCCGCGACGTGTCCGGCCACGGATGTGGGCAGCACCGGTGGCAGTCCGGTCAGCTCGCGTTCGTACCTCGCGGGCAGCCGCACCGGTGTCGACGACGTCGCGTAGGTGGTGATCACCGCCCCCTGCGAGTAGCCGCCGAGCACGATCTTCGTCCTGGGGCATGCCGAGGCGATCCGCTCCATCCGCCGCTGGATCATGTTGATGCCGTCGATCGCGGTCTGCGCCACGTACCGCCGGTCACTGAACCGGGCGCTGGCCTTGTAGGGCACTCCCCAGACGTTCACACTCCTGCCCGGCAGCAGCCGGCGCAGTTCAGTACTGAACGCGAGCCCGGTCAGTCCGACGGGCGGCGCCGTCTCGGCGGTTCCGCGGGCGAATATCACCTCGACGTCGGGACAGCGGGCCGCGTCCGCGCGTCCCTGACCGGCGATCACACCCATCGACAACACGGTCACCCAACACAACAGCACCACAGTCAGCCGTTTGGTCACCTGGCGATCGTATCGCCGGATCGCCGCCGATACGACTGTGAACATGCCTCGGCGTCTCCCACCGCACCCGTGATCTCAAGGGCCTCGGGCTCGGCCGTCACACCGTCTCGCTCTCCACGGCCGGTTCGCGCGGGGCGTCCACCCGGCCGCCGGTCGCCACGGCGGCGGTGAACACGATCACCAGCACGAAGCAGGCCAGCGTGTACGGCACGTTCGCGGCGAGCCGCTCGTCCACCGAACCCGACAGCAGGCCGGGAAGTTCCGAAGCCCACAGGACGGCGAAGACCACGCAGTACGCAACCGCCGCGGCAACCGCGTAAGGGCGTGCGGTGTCATCCTCGGAATGCCCGCCCTCACCGGGTCCCGCGCCGGCGGACCGATTGCGCCGCCATTCGGTGGGCAGCACGCTCAACGCGACGGCCGCGAAGACGGCCACCAACGCCATCATGACCACAGTCTGCGCGGTGGTGTCGGGGTCGCCACCGATCATGCCCGCGACGATTCCCGGGATCCCGGCGATCAGCACGACGACCGTCGTCAGCACACCACTGAGCACCACACCCCCGAGCACGCCGAGCCCCCCGCGCGCCGGCCGGTCGGTGACGAGCGTGCGGACCAGGTAGGTGAGCGCGGCCGGACCGACGGTGGCGAACATGAACACACTCGACACCGGCGCCGATCCGATCACCGCCGCGATGTTCTTCTCATCGGGATTCCACGCCCACCACCTCAGCTGCGGGCCGAGCTGGTCGAAGATCTCGTAGAAACAGTGGTGCACGAAACCGACGCAGACCGCGCCGATGAGCACACCCCGCCTGCGGAACACCCCGAGACTGCGCACCGACTCATAGCTGAGCACCGCCATCGCCGGGTACAGGCAGAGTATGTAGAGCGGCATCCGGTCGAACATGAACTCGACGGTGAACACGTTGTGCACGAACGCTGTTTTCAGGTGATCGGCGATACCGAACTGCGCGGGGAAGTACACCGGCGGCTCCATCACCAGCAGGTAGACCACCGAGCCGAGCCATAGCGCGGAAGGCGTCACATCGCCGGCCCGCCACCGCCGGACGGCGTGCACCGCGGCGGCGATCGCCAACGACACCAACAGCGCCTCGACGACAGGCAGCGTCCAGTTCTCGAGCCCGAGCGGGTTGCGCACATTCACCAGCGGTTGCACGTCGGCACAGGAGAATCCGAGTTCGTCGGCCATCGCGGCGAAGTCGTCGGGACAGGGACCGGCCATCTAGGCATCCCCACGGCGGTCGGCCGCCGCGTCGGACGCGCCGTACCAGTGCGCGACGTCGCCGCCGCGCCGGTAGCGTTCGAACCAGATGTCGGCGAAATCGGGCAGCGGCTCTGTGGCCGGATCGTGAAACGGGGTCTGGCTCAGCATGATCCGAAATCCGCTGACGAGTTTCTCCCGCCATGGCACCTCGCCGAGCGCCGGGAGCACCGGCGCGGTCTTGGGCGTGACGCCGGGAATCCGCGACAGCAGCGCGGTCCGCATACTCAGCGCCGGTTTGATGTCGTGCGCGTCCATCCCGCGTTCGGCGAAGGGTACGTGTTCGTTCATTCCGTCGGCGACGATCCGCGCGGCGGCCAGCAGATGCCGCAGCACCGACGGCAGCACCCGCACCCGGTACCAGTCACTGTCGACGACGGCGCCATAGATGACCAGTGCCGAACTGCGATGCTCCACCTCTTCCACGAAGTGCCACAACAGAAGTGAGGACACCCTGTCGTCACCGGGGCGGAACAGCACGTCCTCGTTGTCCAGTAGCAGTTTGAAGAAGGGGGTGAACGTCGCCTCCAGGTCGGCAATGTAGGCCAGGCGGTACTCGAGCGAGCGGGTCTCGGTGATCTCGTCGAAGGAGGCGATCACGGCGTCGAAGGTCTGCTCCAGACCCGGATAGTGCCGCACCAGCGCCTTGAGGTGCCGACGGTGGCACGCCGAATGCTGCGCCTCCTGCCGGAGAAAGTCCTTGGCCTCCTGCGCCGCCCCCTCGTCGTCGATGAGCGGGATGGCCTCGCGGACCGCGGCGACGATCATCTTCTCGAACGCCACCGCGTACACCGACACGACGTTCATGAACGTGGAGAAGGCGACATTGCGCGGATTCCATACGAACGGCAGGTCGTCGCCGAAGTCGAACGGAATCCTGCGTACTTCCAGCGCCGTCATCGACCGCCCCCTGCTTGTGATTCAGAACACCTACAGCGACGAGATTGACACTTGCAGTCTTAGTTGTCAATCATGCTCGGTCAATCACACCCGGTCGATAAGGGTCGGCCCCGTCACCGAGCCCCATGGCCGGGACCAGCACCCGGCGTAGGTATCCGCGCAGCCCGTCCTCGCTGCGGCCCGACGGGCCCTCGAAGGTCATCAGCGAAACCACGAAACGCAAAAAGGTCTCGGTCATCTCATCCAGGTCGCCGGCACGGTCGGGGCGATGTTCCAGCACCGGCTCGAGGTAGCCACGCGCCATGGCCAGCGCCTCCGGCGCCAGCAGCCGGCGCCGGGCGTCCGGCTGTTCCAGGACGGTGATCATCGGGGAGATGGCGGGGTTGGCGGTGAACTCGCGGACCACCGACAGACACAACTCGACGACGAAATCGCCGGCGGTGCCGGCCGCGCGGGCCAGGGCGACCAGACGATCGCCTGCGTCGGTGACCGCCCGTTCCAGTGCGATCTCGACAATCTCCTCCTTGGTGGAGAAGTAGTTGTACACCGTCTGCCGTGACACCCTGGCCTCGCGCGCTATGACGGTCAGCGAGATCCGTTCCAGACCGTGCGAGGCGAGCGAGCGAACGGCGGCCTCGATGATCTGCGAACGCGGATCCTCCGGCTGTCCCCGGCCGCCCCAGGCGGCGCGCCGCGGCGCACCGCGAGTCTCAAAGGTCACGCTCATCCTTTCGCCGCCGGTGATCCGGTCGGGCGCGAACCGTCCGGTGCGCACCCGCACCGCCCACGGTATGACATACCGGACAATGCTGGGGAGCCCGACCGGCCGATCCGTGCGGCAAGCGATCGTCTGCCCGCCACCGTCGGCGCCGCCGTCGCCGGTCCGAAACTGTGTCGTCCGACCGGACGCACCCTGCGGCAGGGCCCTTTCGGATTCGGACAGATGCGGTAACGTTCACCTGCGAATTCGGGTACACCCCCACTCCCCGCCAACCACGCACAGATGAGACTGATCATGCGCGACTTCTACCCTACGATCGAACCCTACGACTCCGGGCTCCTCGATGTCGGCGATGGTCAGCTCATGTACTGGGAGACCTCGGGATCGCCCGAGGGCAAACCGGTCGTCTTCGTGCACGGCGGGCCGGGCGGCGGCACGGGCCCCGACCAGCGCCGCTTCTTCAACCCCGACCGGTACCGGATAGTGCTGTTCGATCAACGCGGCTGCGGACAGTCCCGTCCACACATCGCCGACGGGGCCGATCTGTCGGTCAACACCACCGACCACCTGATCGCCGATATGGAAGCCCTGCGTGCGCATCTGGGCATCGAACGGTGGCAGGTGTTCGGCGGGTCATGGGGTTCGACGCTGGGGCTGGCCTATGCCCAGACATATCCCGAACGGGTCACCGAACTGGTGTTGCGCGGCATTTTCCTGCTGCGCCGCAGCGAGATCGACTGGTACTACAACGGCGGCGCCGCCAACATCTACCCCGACCGGTGGGAGGAGTACCTGGCGCCCGTCCCGGAGGCCGAACGCGACGGCGACCTGGTGGCCGCCTATCACCGGCTGCTGACCTCCGACGACCGCGAGCTGGCGCGGCGGGCGGCGTCGGCGTGGACGGCATGGGAGCAGTCAACCAGTCACCTTCTCCCCCAATCTGATTCCGGCGCCGATGGGTCCCGGTTCGATCTCGCGTTCGCGACCATCGAGAACCACTACTTCACCCACGGCGGATTCCTCACCGACGGACAGCTGCTGGCCGACATCGACCGCATCAGCCACATCCCCGGCGTCATCGTGCAGGGCCGCTACGACGTGGTGTGCCCGGCGCGCAGCGCGTGGGATCTGCACCGGGCGTGGCCGGCGGCGCAACTGTACATCGTCGACGACGCCGGGCACGCCTCCTACGAACCAGGCATCAAACACCAGCTCATCGAGGCCACCGACCGGTTCGCCGACCGCTGACCATCGGTCGGCGCTTGCCCGGGACGCCACCCCGCACCGGTTAGAATCGGACAACGTGGCCGGTTCGCGGTCGCGCCACACAATCCCACTCTCCGTCGCCGGCGGTGGGGTCAGCACAAAGGAGTCGCGGTGGCAGCATCCGAACAGATCGAAGTCGAACTCAAGTTTGATGTGGACGCGAGTACCGACGCCCCCGACCTCCGAGTCCTGCCGGGTGTGGTCGGCGCCCGCGAACCCGAGACCTTCCAGCTCGACGCCACCTACTTCGACACCGAGAACCTCGACCTGGCGAGCAACAAGATCACCATGCGGCGACGCACCGGCGGCCACGATTCGGGTTGGCATCTCAAGCGTCCCACCGCGATCGCCGGAGCCCGCCGCGAACTCCAGGTCGGCTTCGACGAGGCTCCCGACGAGGTGACCCCACCCACCGCGCTCACCGATCCGGTGCGTGTGCTCATCCGCAGCCGACCGCTGATCCCGGTGGCCGTGATCTCCACACAGCGCACCGTCACCACGCTGCTCGGTGCGGGCGACGAGCCGATCGCCGAACTCGCCGCCGATCTGGTCACCGCCCAGTCGCTGCTTCCCGGCGGGCACAGCAGCCAGTGGGCGGAGTGGGAGTTCGAGTTGCTCGGCGACACCGGGAACAATCGTCTCCTCAAGGCCGCGTCGCGGATGCTGACCCGCGCCGGTGGCCGCGAGCCGTCGAGCGCCTCGAAGCTGGCCCGGGCCATCGGCGCCACCCCGGCGGTGTCCAACACGGTGCCCGGACTCGGAAAGAACCCGACCGCACTGGACCTGGTGCTCACCGACCTGGCAACCCACCGCAACGCGCTCCTCGCGTGGGACCCGCAGGTGCGGGTCGACGCCTACGACGCGGTACACCAGATGCGGGTGTCCTCGCGGCGGCTGCGCAGTGTGCTCACCGGATTCAAGGGTGTGCTCGACGACGAGAAGACCACCCACCTCGACGGCGAACTCCGGTTGCTGGCCCGCATTCTCGGCGACGCCCGCGACAGCGAGGTGCAGATCGACATCGACATCTCACTGCTGGAGGGTGAGGACGTGTCCGACGCGCTGCGGGCGGCACTGGTCGGTCAGGAGGAGATCGGTCACGAGCGGGCCCTGCGCGTGGCGCACGCGGCGATGAACTCCGACCGCTATTTCGCATTGCTCGACGACATCGACGAACTGATCGCCGATCCGCCCACCGGCCCGCTCGCCGAGGCGACCGCCGAGGCGGCCGCCGACAAGTCGATCGGCCGCAGCCGCAAGCGGATCCGGCAGGAACAGAACCGGCTGGCCGCCCTGCCCGAAGGCTCGGACGAGTGGCTCGAACAGTTGCATGTGGTGCGCAAGAAGGCCAAACGGCTGCGCTACCGGGTCGACGCGGTCGCACCGCTGGGCAAGAAGCACCATCATCGGGCGGGCAAGGTGGCCAAGGTGATCCAGACGGCGCTCGGCGATGTCAACGACGCGCTCATCAACCGGCAGCGCATCGCCGAGTTGGTGGCCCAGGCCCAGTCGGGCGAACTCCGGCTCGAGCCGAGGGATCTGTTCGTTCTCGGCCGCGTCGACACCCGGCAGGCCGCGGCGATGCAGCGCGCCATCGGCACCTACAGCTCGGTCCTCAAGGATTTGTGACGGGACGCAACCGCACCTGACGCCGCACCGGGTCAGCCGCCGACAGTTCGACGTCCAGGCGGCGGCCGGGCTCGGGTTCGCCGTCGCACGGCGCGATGACGGCCGGGGTGTCGATGTACACCTCGGCCGGCCTCTTTCCGTTCGCCGCCCGGATGGTGACCGCCGAGAAGCGTTGCCCGATCAGGCCTTCCAGAACTATCGACTCGGCCAGGTCGACACTGGCCCGGTCCGCCGCCGAATTCAGCGAGTCCGCGGACCGCAACGCCTTCGGCAGCGACGGCAGCGCGCGATCCACCCAATCCGGCACCGGTTTTCCCGCGGTCACCGACAGACACACCTCGGTGGCGAACCTGTCGCCGAGACGGCGCAGCGGGGCGGTGACGTGTGCGTACTGTCCGGCGATCGCCGCGTGCCGGGTGTCCTCGTCGGTGACCGGCTCGTCACGTATCGCGTCGATCAGCACACCGTCGGCGCTGCGGCCGAGCACCAGATAGTCCGCACCCCGCATCAGTGAGGTCGCCGCGTTCATCAGCGCCGGCGTCGACGGCTCGTCGGCGGCCAGGCCGGCGAGGAACCGGCCGGGCGAGTGGCCGTCCGGCCAGGGCACACCGAGCGCCGCCGCGGTGGCCCGGAGCGTGCCGACCGCCTCCGGTGTGCCCGGAGGCAGGGTGCGCAGCAGCCCGGCGCCGGCATCGGCCATGATCCTTCCCGCACACATTCCCGTGAGCAGCGACAACTGCGAGTTCCAGCCGTCGGCGGGGGTACGCGGGGCCAGCTGCACCGACCAGCCGCCGTCCCCGCGCACCACCTCCTGGTCGGGCAGGTTGAGGTCGACGGCCCCGCGGTCGAGTGCCACCCGGGCGCGGAGTTCGCCGAAGTCGGGTAACGCCGCGATCGACGGGTGCAGCCGCCCGGCGCAGGCGTCGGCGTACACACCGGCGTAGGTGAGCTTGGCCACCGACCGCACCGTGGCGCGGCGCACCCGCACCTGCACCGGCTCCCCCGCCGCCGACACCCGGATGGTCCACAGCACACACGGCCGGATCTGCTCGGGGAGCAGCGATCCGGCGCCTTCGGACAGGTCCCGCGGATGCAGCGGAACCGATCCGTCCGGAAAGTACACGGTGGTGCCGCGCCGCCTGCTTTCCGCATCGAGCGCGCCTTCTGGTTCGATGAGCGCGGCGACATCGGCGATGGCGTAGTCGATGACGAAGTCATCGCCGTCCCGGGCGATGTGCACGGCCTGGTCGAGGTCCATCGACGTCGGCGGGTCGATGGTCACCACCGGCAGATCGGTGCGGTCCTCACGCTCCCCCGCATGCCGGTCGACGGCGCCCCGCGCCTCGGCGAGCGCGTCGTCGCCGTAGTCCTCGACCACCCCGAGTTCGGTGCGGATGGCGTCGAAGTCGATGTCGGGTGCCCAGAAACGACGATGCATAATCACCGACCTTAGTGCCCCCGGCCGTCGATCCGGCCGATCCGCGGATCGGGCAGGTCGTCCCAGGCCCGGATGGCAAAAGGCGCCGGCCGGACGTGACGCAGTTCGATCAACCTCGGCGCGATGCCGAGCATCGCCTTGCAGACCCGGCTGAAATGCGGACCGTCGTAGAACCCGGCGCCCGTGGCGGCGTCGGTGCATCCGCTGCCCGCCGCGATGAGATCTATCGCCAGCCGCAGTCGTTCCCACTGCACGATCTGGGAATAGCTCACGCCCAGGCCGGTGGCCAGCATACGGCGCACCGAGGGCGCCGACCGGTGGAATTCCGCGGCGACCTCGGACAGTTGCAGCGCTGTGGTCGGGCTGTCACTGATGCGCCGCCCGATCCACAGCACCATCTCGTCGGCCACCGAATCGGCGGCGACGTCCACCGACCGCGCCGCGCCGAGCGCCGGGCGCTCTCCGGCACGAGGATCGTCGTGGCGCTCGATCCATTCGCCGATCCGGCGCCCGGCGGCGGTGTGCGGTGCGACGTAGGTGACCGTCGCACGGCCGTACGAGAGCAATTGGTGCGGCACACCGGAGCCGATCACGACACCTGTCACCCCGGTCAGCGCGTCCTCACCCCGATGCAGGTCGATCCCCTGCGGGCAGTCGATCAACTGGATGGCGTAGTGCCGATGGGGCGCGGTCGGCGTGAAGGTGCCGCGATAGACCACGGCGCTCGCACCGAAGTCGAAGTAGTCGCCGCTGAAGCGCTGTGCCTCGGACATCGACCCCCGTTCACCGGTGCCGTGCCGTCCACGGCCACGCAGACACCTCACCGCCGTCAGCTCTCGTGCGACAGCCGCATCCGACCGTACACACCGTCGAGCAGCCGTGGCCGGTACCAGACGGCCTCCCCGCAGATCCGCATCACCGCGGGCAGCAGAAACAGCCGCACCACGAACGCGTCGACCAGCACCGCCACGGCCAGTCCGAGCCCGAGCATCTTGAGGTAGGTGAGCCCCGAGGTGGCCATCGCCGCGAGCACCACCGAGATCAGGATCGCCGCCGCACCGATGACCCGGCGGGTCACGGCGATGCCGACCCGGACCGATTCGTCGGCCGACCGGCCGGACTCGTGTTCTTCGGCGATCCGGGCCATGATGAACATCTGGTAGTCCATCGACAGCCCGTAGGCGATGCAGAACAACAGGATCGGCGCGGAGACGTTGATCGCGCCGAAGGCGGTGAACCCGCCGAGGAGTCCGGCAAAGTTCCCGTCCTGGAAGATGTGCACGAGCAGCCCGAACGTGGCGCCCAGCGACAGCACCGACAGTACGACGCCGAGCAGCGGCAGCACGAGTGAACCGGTGAGCAGGAACAGCAGCACCGCGGTGACCAGGACGATCGCGGTGATCGCATACGGAAGACGCGAGCGCAGCCCGTCGGTGGTGTCGACAACCTCGGCGGTGGGTCCGCCGACCAGGCCGCCGGACCCGGCGACTTCTTCCCGGACCCGCCGCAGCAGCGCGCCCGCCTCCGGTGATCCCGGGTCGACGGTGAGATCGACCCGCATCCACTCCGCGCCGTCCGGCGATACGAAGGTGTGTCGATGCCGCGCGTCGGCGGGCGTGAGCCGTACCGGACCGTCGCCGGACCGGCGCGCGGTGCCGCCACTCCACGCGACGGCGGCCACGTGGTCGAGCGAGGCGATCCGCTCGGCGGCTTCGGCCGATCTCCGGGCGCCCGGGGCCCGATCGAACACCACATCCATCGAACCCTGCCCCACCTCCGGAAAATCGGTTCGGATCTGTTCGGCCGCAACGCGGGCGGGCTCGCCCGGTGGCAGCTCCCGGTAGTCGCTCAGGATGAAGTGCGCACCGAGGAACGGCGCCGCCACCGCCACCAGGGCAGCGGTCACCACGATTGCCGTCGCCCACGACCGCGTGATCGACGGCGATCCCGACGCGGTCTCCGGTTCGCGTTCGACACTGGCCCAGCGGCTCCACGTGTACCGCCGGGTCGCGCGATCACCGAGCAGTACCAGCAATCTGGGCACGATGCAGATGGTCACCGCCATGACCGCGGTGACGGTGAGAATGCCGGAGTAGGCCAGCGACGGCAGGAAGTATCCGGGGAACACCAGCAGCGCGGCCATCGCGATCACCACGGTCATCCCGGAGAAGACGATGGTGCGCCCGGAGGTCCGCACGGCCAGCGCACGGGCGGCCTCGGGTGAGAGCCCGCGTTGTCTGCCCTCGCGCCAGCGGACGACCAGGAACAGGCTGTAGTCGATGGCCAGACCGAAGCCGATGGCGGTGGCCAGGTTGAGCGCGAACGTCGACACATCGGTGATCCGGGTGAGCAGGTTGAGGCCGAGCATGGCGATGGCCACCGCGATGCCGCCGGCGAGCAGCGGTATGACGGCGGCCCAGAACGATCCGAAGACGGCGAGCAGGATGAGCGCGACGATCGGCGCGGCGAACAGTTCGGCGCGTACGAGGCTGTCCTCGGCGAGTACGTCGATGGATCCGTCGATCACCCCGTCGCCGGTCGCGGCGACCCGCACGCCGGCACGGTCACCGATGTCGCGAACGGTATCGGCGATGTCGGCGACGTCGTGCGTGGGCAGGCCCGGTGTCAGGCTCACCAAGGCCAGACTGCTGCCCACCGGGCCGTCGGCCGGTACGGCGTGGACCTCGCGTACGCCGGTCACCGATCGCACGTCGTCGAGAACGCCGCCGACCGCGTCGGCGCCCGATCGCCCCGGCGTCAGGACCAGCACGATATCGGGCCGTGCCGACGGGAAATGCTCCGTCAATTGCGCCGCCGCGCGCACCGATTCGGCGGAATCGGCCGTCATCCCGTCGGTGAGCAACCGGGTTTGGGTGGAGGGCAGCAAGACGATGCCGGCGACTGCGAGCATGATCGCTACCGCGACCGTGGCGAGGTAGCCCCGACGGACAGTTGTGGTCTTCTTCAGCACCGTTCCATCGTTGGCGAGAGCTACCGCTCAGTACTTGTACGAAGAGATCAAGTCGGTGGGAACGCCGTCATGCGCTGCCTCGGCACCGGTCAGCTGTCGGGATCATGCCGGGCCGGCGGTATGAGACGTCGGTGTGCGCTGCTCAATGCCGCCTGGGTCTTGGCCTTTGCCGCAAACGCGGCGAGCGAGGCGCGGTCTCGCCCGGACGGTGCGATGTCGAGCAATTCGGCGGCACGCGGATGCAGCATGGCCCGGATCGCGGCGGTCGGCACCTTCCGCGGATACCAGGTATTCGGATTGAGTACCTGTTCGCGCAACTGTGCGGCCTCCGGGCTCAGCCGGAGCTCGCGCGCACAGTAATCCTCGAGGTAGTCCTGGAATTCGCCGTACGTTGCCGGTACCGCCCGGTCGGAGATGTCGTACTTGCCGTACCACAGACAGCACTGCCGATAGAGTTCCTCTTTCTCCCCGGCGCTGAGCCGATGGTGGAAATGCTCGATCGAGAAGAACAGTGCGTCGACGTAGGTGGCGTGCTGAAAATGGAACAGTTCCGGATTCAGCGCATGATAGCGGGCTCCCGACGAGTCCTTGCCCTTGACGTGCACGTGGGCACTGCGCATCACCGACCGCAGATCCCGGTTGCTGTAGGCGATGTACACCATTTGACCCACCGAGCGCTGCTTGTGCGCCCACAAACCGCCGTGCACATGCTGGACCAGGCCGGCCGCATTGCCCGGGTGCAGGATCTGCAGCGCGAGGGCCCGCGGCAGCGCGTACGTGAATCGCTTGTCCCCCAGATAGTGGTAGATCATCGGCATCGCCACCCGGCGCACGCTGTCGCCGGATAGCCGCTCCTGTTCGGCGAGTGGCACCGTCGGCGCACCGGACCGGTCGTGGCTCGTCAACGCGGCACCGGCATCGCGGCCGACGACGGTGCGCGCCGTTCGGAAGCCAGCTCCTCTACCGCGACAAGAACGTCCACCGGCGGCGTGACATTTCCGGGAAGGTAGGAGTTGAGTCGGGTACGTGAGGTGCCAAGCCGGTCGGCTACCTCTGCCTGAGTCTTCCGGGTACCCGCGAAAGCCATGCGCAATCGGTCGAGGGCACGTTCGGATGCGGACTTCTGTGCCTCGGCGAGCATTGCGTCGAGCAGGATGGCGGTCGACCGTGATTCGTCGGTGTCCTCCACCTCGTTGTACACCTCCACCGGATCGGGGTTCACCCAAGCTACGGTAACAAGTTCGGCCCAGTCGCGGGCATACCCCCGGTCGATCACGGCGCTGACTGATCAGATGACGCGGTACGGACAGGTCTTGCCGGTGATCACCGGGAACACCATCACCGGAAGCGGTCTGCGAGCCCGGCGGCGATCGCGGTCGAGTGCGGTACTGAAGCCGATCATGAGTTCCGTGGGAGCGTTCCTTCACGAACGTCGCGTGGGGCGGTAGATGAGTTCGGCGATGCCGCCGT
This sequence comes from Gordonia pseudamarae, assembly GCF_025273675.1. Taxonomy (NCBI): domain Bacteria; kingdom Bacillati; phylum Actinomycetota; class Actinomycetes; order Mycobacteriales; family Gordoniaceae; genus Gordonia; species Gordonia pseudamarae. The sequence continues at coordinate 3,126,337 of NZ_CP045809.1, forward strand.
CGAATGTGGTGCTGCCGAGCAGTTCGAGGTCGAAGTCTGCGGCACCGGCGAAAATCGGTTCGGAGCCGGTGGTTCCGGAGATCACCGGAAAGACGGTCAACTGAACGATGTCGACCAGACCGGCGGCCATCAGGGCACGGTTCAATCGGAGACTGCCATGAGACCGCAATGACACGCTCGACTGCTCCTTCAATCGCGCGACGGCGTCGACCACATCACCCGCGACGAGCGTCGCGTCGGGCCAGTCGAGCGGGCCGGTGAGAGTGGTTGATAACACCGTTGTCGGCAGAAACTTCATCGCGGCGTTCACCGGGTCATCGCCCGCCGATTCCGGGGTGATGCCACCCAGGTACCGCTGAAACGATCGGAAAGTGTTGGCGCCAAGCACAAGTCGGACACTCTCGCGGTACTGGGCCAGGCGGTGGTCCAGGAACTCCTGGGTCTGCTTACCCCAGTACCCGCCCCAGTCGCCGTCCTCGTTGTACGAGCCGAATCCGTCGACGGTGCAGAACGCGTCGAAAGTATAGGTGGCCATGGTTGTCTCGTCCTCGATCAGTTGTCCGCGCGCAACGTGTAAGTGTGCATCACATTTCCGGCGGCCGTGGGGACGGCGTCCACCAGGGCGAGGCGGGTCGTCGGCACCGAATCGTCGAAGAGCTGCCGTCCGACGCCCGCGACCACCGGATGAGTGGTGAGGGTCAGCGTGTCCACGACGCCGCCGAGGAACAGCAACCGCACGGTGTCGATGCCGCCCGCTACCGAGATTCCGCCATCACCTTGTGCGCGGAGCGCCTTCACATAGTCGATCGGATCACCGTCGATGGCGACACTGTTCCACGGCACTTCGCCGGTCAGTGTGCGCGATAGGACGTGCTTGCGGACGGGGTTGATCCAGGCGCCGAACGGGTCGTCGGCGCAGGGCCAGTATTCACGCCATTCGTCCCAGAGTTTGCGGCCGATGATCACGTCGGTGACGTCGCCGATCGCTGCGCCCATTGCCTGGCCTTCTTCGGCTCCGAAGCAGTCGAACTGCCACTGGTCGGGGCTTTCGACCACACCGTTGATCGAGTGAAAGAGGTGGGCGCTCACTGTGCGTGCCATGAGAGTTCCTTGTCGTCGGGAGCGGGTCAGTTACCCGTCTCATAGATGTAGACGACGCGGCACCGCACATCTGATCGGTGACGGGCGGGAATTATTCTTCGACGACGCTCTCGGGTAGCCCGAACTGGTCGAACACCTCGATGCCCATGAAATGGGTGATGCCGGTGATCGCGTCGTCGGAGGTGTCGAGCACGTGGATCGCGAACGGTAACCAGAGCCCGGTCCCGTTGTCGTGGTAGACGGCGACAGCGGGCTGACCATTGGCGGCGGTGACGATGGTGCGTGAGTTTCGGCACACCTGGCCCGGTCCGCGCCACCACCTTTCGATGTTGTCGATGCCGTGCAGCCATAGTTCGAACGGCGGCATGGAGAAGGTGGCGTCCTCGGCGAGCAGTTCGACCAGACGGTCTACGTCGTACGCCCGGAAGGCGGCGACGTACGCGGTCAGCAGTTCCTGGTCACGGCGGCGCTGGGCCGGGTCCCGGGCACTGACCGGGCGGGTGCCGCCGGATGCGTCGGACCCGGATGCGTCGGATAACGTCTTGCGGGCGCGAGCCAAGGCCGAATTCACCGAAGCAACGGAAAATCCGAGCAGCTTCGCACTTTCTTGGGCCGACCACCCAAGCACATCCCGCAGAATAAGAACGACCCGCTGGCGTGGTGGCAGCACCTGCAGCGCGGTGATGAAAGCCAATCGGATCGACTCGCCGACGATGGTCGCATCGGCCGGGTCGGTGGTGAGCGCGGCGTCGGCGATCGGTCCCACCCAGGTGGCTTCGGGCAGGGTCGTGAGGGCCGTCGGATCGTCGGGGATGGCGCCGGGTCCCGACAGATCCATCGGCAGTGTCCGCCGCTGCGGGGCCTTGGCCATGTCCAGGCAGATGTTGGTGGCGATGCGGTACAGCCAGGTCCGCAGCGACGATTCGTCACGGAACTCATCGGCGTGCTGCCAGGCCCGAGTCAACGTTTCCTGTACCGCGTCCTCGGCTTCGGCGTATGAGGCGAAATACCGGTAGCAGTACCCGATCAACTCCGTTCGGAACCGGTCAGCCTGCAATTCGTCAACCACCGTCATGGTTACCAGTCTTACATCCGCGCCGCAGCACCGCCCCGGGCTCGCCCGCCGATAATGGTGTCGTGCGGGTCCACGTGATCCCCGAGGCCGAAGCGACGAGCGAGCGAGGGGCACGAGGGTCCGGCGAGAAGCCATGCCCACCAGAGCAGCTCGCAACCACCTGGCTCACACTCAGCCGAACAGCGCCGTTGCCATCCGACGCCTGAGTTCTCGCGTCCCGATATACGTCCCGCGTATCGGATATCGCGACAACCACTACGCGGGACACAGTTCTGAACGCGGGACACGAATCCTGCAGCCGACGTCAGCCGATCATGTCCCGGATGTCGTTGGCGCTGATCGTGGTCCCGAACAGTTCACCGTCGTCGACAACCGCGTCGAACAGGGCTCGTTTGCGTTCCTGCAGGGCCACTACCCGTTCTTCGATGGTGTCGGCCGACACCATCCGGTAGACGGTGACCGGGCGTTGCTGCCCGAGGCGATGTGCCCGGTCAACGGCCTGCGCCTCGGCGGCCGGATTCCACCACGGATCGCAGACGAAGCAGTAGTCGGCCTCGGTGAGGTTGAGTCCGAAACCGCCGGCCTTGAGGCTGATCAGGAACACCTGCGTCCGGCCGCCGGTGAACCGTGCCACGGCGTCGGCGCGCTGAGCGGCGTTCATCGACCCGTCGAGGTAGCTGTAGGCGATGCCCACCTTGTCCAGGTGCGTGGTGAGGATGTGCAAGAACCGGGTGAACTGACTGAAGACGAGTGCGGTGTGTCCCTCGGCGATCAGTTCGGGCAATTGTTCGGTGAGATATTCGACCTTCGCCGATGAAACACCGTGGTGGGTGTCGTCGACGAGCATGGCGTGCAGGCTGAGCTGGCGCAGCACGCTGAGCGAACGGAACACCTGGAACCGGTTTTTCTCCCAGTCACCGAGCAGCCCGAGGACTTTCTGCCGCTCCCGGGCGAGCCGGGTGTCGTAGATCTTGCGGTGCCGAGCCGACAGCTCCAGAGTCAGCACCTGCTCCTGCTTGGGCGGCAGGTCGATGGCCACCTGATCCTTGGTGCGACGCAACATGACCGGCTTGATCCGTCGGCGTAACACTCCCAATCGCTCAGGTGCCGAATGCGATTCGATGGGTTTGCGGAAGTAGTCCGTGAAAGCGGTCGGTGACGGGAACAGCCCGGGGGCCGTCACCGACAGCAGCGACCACAGTTCCATCAGGTTGTTCTCCATCGGAGTGCCGGTGATGGCGAGTTTGAAGCCGGCGTCGATGCGCCGAGCACACTGATGCGTTTTTCCGGCATGGTTCTTGATGAATTGAGCTTCGTCGAATATCGCTCCGCTCCAGTGGAATTCGTTGATCTCATCGAACATCAGCCGCAGGAGCGTGTACGAGGTGACCACCAGGTTCGCACCGGTGGCCTGGTCGGCGAAACTCAGCCCGGTCTTGGCCTCGGTGCCCGTCACCGCGACCGTCCGCAGGTCCGGAACGAATTTGCGACATTCGGCCGCCCAGTTGGCCACCACGCTGGTGGGGGCGATCACCAGGAAGCTCGCATCGGCGTCCTCGGCCACGGCACGGGCTATGAGCGCGAGGGTCTGCACGGTCTTGCCCAAACCCATGTCGTCGGCGAGGATGCCGCCGAGTCCGTTGTCCCACAGGAAATTCAACCAGTCGAACCCGGCTTGTTGGTAGTCGCGGAGCTGCGCGCACAGTTCAGTGGGTGGGTCGACCGGGTGCGGCGGCACGGCGTCGGCGAGCATGGCCATCCGTTTGTGCCACCGGGCGAGTTGTTCGTCGACCACGCCTAGCGCGAGCAGTTCCTCCCAGAATGTCGCGTTCAGGCTGGCGGTGTGCACTTTGCCCGATTCGATCTCGCCGAGTGCTCGCGCCTCGGCGAGCAATTCGGACAGCTTCATCAGTTCGGGGGTGTCGAGCGGGAAGTACACGCCGTCACCGACGAGCATGTGCGTCGCGCCCGACACGATCTCGCGGATGATGTCGGCGACCGGCACCGGCACAGGTCCGACGGTCACCGTGATCCCGAGACCGAACCAGTCATTGCCGAGATTCCCGTCATCGCCCGATTCGCCGGCGTCGGCGAAGAATTCGATGCTGGGCGGGGTCGGTGCCGCCCGATAATCGACACCGAGCCGATTGTCGACGACGATGTCGGGATGCGCCTCGAGTTCGGGCAGCGCCTCCACGCACAGCACCGCCGCCTCGACCTCCGACAACGACACCGGCAATCGCAGACTTTCGATGTCGGCATCGGTGATCACGTCGGCGAGTGGTCGGCCGCTGCGCAGCAGGCCCAGTTCCCCCACGATCAGCGCGGAGTGCTCGCGATGCTGCCGACGCTGCCAGTGCGCCGTCGCATCGGCTACCCAGCCGCGGCACACCCACGCCGTCGCCGACAGTTCGGGCCGGACCGACTGCCACAGTGCGTCTTCCTCGGCCTGATCCCGGTATCCCGTGCCGACTCGCTCCGCGGGATCGAACAGGTGCGTGGTGTCGTTGACCCGGTAGCCGGTGCTCCACGACAGTCGCGCACCGCCGGCCGACTCCGCCGTCAATGTCAGCGTCACGAACGGACCCTCGATTCGCGGTGGCGCGAACAGCTCGGCGTCGCGCACCTCGATGCTGCGCACGTGGGACAGTCGAGGCAGCACCTGCGCGGCGAATTCGGGCAGGTCTTCCTGTGGGATCAACACCTGTGCGTCGGAGCGGACGGCGTCGAGTTCGGCGGGGCTGGGCACCGGATCGAATCCGGCGAGGACGAGGGTGCCGCCGTCCACGGTCCACAGCCCATGCGACCGGCGGGCGTCGGGGCCGAGATAGCCACCGACGTCGCCGGGTGAAAGTTGTTGTTCCGCTCCGCCGCTCGACGGCGGATCGATCTCGAATGCCGCGGTGAGCCGAGCACCCGATTCGTGGGCGGCCAGGGTGTACCGCAGTCGTCCCGTGGCCAGACGCACGGCGTTCGCCGTGAGCCCGCCGTCGACGGTCAGCGACACGCCGGCCTCCACCACGGCGTCCAGCAGAGGCCATATCGTGGCGGGTGCACCGGTCAGCCGAAGTGTGTCGATGGCACCGTGACTGTAGGCGTTGCCGACGAACTCGCGGTACAACGCCGACATCGCGGCCTTCTGGGCGGGCGCGAAGTCCCGGTTATAGGCATCGAGGACGTTGCTCCACGACGCACCGGTCTTGATCCACCGCCCTCGTTTACCCATGGTCATCGGCGCCATCGTCAACGTCGGAGCGGTGTCTCCCGACATGCGGGTGGCGTACCGCGGCGCGGCAGTCATCCCTATGTGCAACGCCAGCGGCCGGGTCTCGGGCACGGCCGGTGAGCCCGGCGAAGCGTCGTCGAGCACCGCCGACAGCATCGTCCGCCAGGACACCTCGGGTACCGATGTACGCACCCCGGCTCGGCCCGCCACCAGCAGGAGCGCCACCGCGTGTTTGCAGTTCAGCCCGACAGGACACGAACACATCGCCATCCGCACCGTCCGCGACGACGGCGCCCCGGTGAACGCGACAGTCACCTGATAGATCTCCCGACCCGAGCCGCGGCACCGGCCGGTCAGCTCACCGCGCGCGTTCCAGCCGTAGTCGATGATCATGTCGGTGTTGGAATACCGGGTGCCCTTGCTCATCGCTCCGCTGCCGAACTTCCGCAGCAGTTCGCTAGGAACGATGGATACCTGCTGCCCGCTCACGTCACCGGACGGGTCAGCGCAACGCATTCGGCGGCGACGACAGCGAATCCAGACATTGCCCCACCCTACCGGGTGCGGCGGGCGGCGCCAGAGCGAACGAGTCGGCCTGTAAGCCGGATCCTGTGCCCACGCCAGGCGTGGGCGGCGACCATCCATCTGGGCACACCGTCACCGGGTACCTCAAGCGGCCCACCCGCAGGCTCGGGCGAGCAGCCCTCGAACACCTGCGCACCCGCACCGGGTGGTGCGGGCTTCAGCCTTGCTCCGGGTGGGGTTTACCGAGCCGGCGCGGTCACCCGCGTCGCTGGTGCGCTCTTACCGCACCGTTTCACCCTTACCGACGGCACCGAGGTGCCGGCGGCGGTCTGTTTTCTGTGGCACTGTCCCGCGGGTCACCCCGGGTTGCCGTTAACAACCACCCTGCTCCGTGGAGTCCGGACTTTCCTCGGCGCTCGGCATCCCCGGTGACCGGTCGTTCCGTGCGCCGCGGCCGCCCGGCCGACTCGTTCGCCCTGCAAGGATAGACCACCGCGACGGGCCGCCGGAGACCGGAGCACGCCCTAGAGGTGGCTCGTGTCGTTGACGAGTCGCACCACCGAACCACCGTCCGGGTAGAACTCGACGATCGATACCGATGCCAGATCCAGATGGATGCTGTAAAGCACCTCGGGCCCGGCTCGCAAGGCATCCCGCAGCAGTGTCTTGATCGGCGTCACGTGCGAGACGACAAGCACTGTCCGGCCCGGAAACCTTTGCAGCAGGGACTGTTTGACGTCCCCGATCCGCCCGGCCACGGCGGCGAAGCTCTCCCCGCCCGGCGGCGGCAGCGTCACATCGCCCAGCCATTCGCGGTGCACCTGCGGGTCGCGCCCGGCGGCCTCGAGAAAAGTCAGCCCCTCCCACTCACCGAAGTCGGTTTCGGTGAGGCCGTCGACAACCTCCACATCGAGCCCGTTGACGTCGGCGACGGCGCGAGCCGTGGCGGTCGCCCGCGCCAACGGCGACGACACGATGGCCGAGATGGAACTGTCGGCACCGAGCCGCCGACCCGCCGCGGCTGCCTGCGCGCGGCCCAGCTCGGTCAGTTCGGGGTTGCCGCGACCGGAATAGCGCCGCTCCACCGACAGCGGAGTCTGCCCGTGCCGCAACAGCACCAGACGTGTCGGCTCCTGCCGCTGCCCCTGCCAGGTCGGCGTCGACTTCGGCCCGGCCATCTACAGCCCCGACTCGGGTGTGCGCACCAAGACCGCGCCGCACTCGTCACACCGCACCACCTCGTCGTCGGCGGCCGCGCTGATCTGCCCGATGAGACCACGGTCGAGTTCCATGCCGCAGCCCCCGCACCGGCGGGCCCGCAGCAACGCCGCACCGGCCCGGCCCTGCGCGCGCTGCCGGTCGTACACGGCCAGCAGAGCCTCGTCGACGAGCGCCACCACCTCGGCGCGGCGTTGTGCCTTCACCTCACGTTCGCCGTCGAGCCCGGCCAGAGCCGCGTCGCGGCGGCCGGTGGCCTCGGCGACCTTGGCCTCGATGTCGAGGACCGTGGCCTGCGCACGTTCGGCCTCGGCGCCGAGGGCCTCCTGCTGTTCCATCACCGCCAGCAGTTCGTCCTCCAGCACCGACCGCCGCCGGCCCAGGCCGGCGAGTTCGTGCTGCAGTTCGGTGAGCGCCTTGGGTGCCAGCTTTCCCGATTGCAGCAGGGCCGTGTCCTTCGCCTCGCGCGCGCTCATCCCGGTGACCTCGGAATCGATGCGCCGGTACTCGCGGTCCAGGTCCTCTGCGGCGATCTCGGCGCGGACGAGGTCGCCGCGCGCGGCGTCGCGCTGTTCGGCCAGTACGGCGAGCTCGGCCTCCTCGGGCAGCGTCCGCGCGCGGTGTGCGATGCGAGCCAGCTCAGCATCAAGATCAGCCAGATCGAGGAGCTGCCTTTGTGCGCCGGAACCAGCCTTCATCGGGGCCTGCTTTCTTGTCGGAAGTCAACGGTCAACTGATCGATTGTGTCACCTGCCGTTCACCGGGCACATCGCGCGCCCGGTCCACCGCGATCACAGCCCGGGGCCGCAGTACATCCCGAACGGATCGGTGGGTTCGGGGTACACCTGCGCAACGATCCCCGCGCGCCCACGCAACAGGTCGGCGGCACCCCGGCACCACGGGAACTCGGTCGCCCAGTGCCCGGCGTCGACGAGCACCGGCCCGCCGGCACGGATGGCCTCGTCGGCCGGGTGATGACGCAGATCGCCCGTCAGATACAGGTCGACGCCGGCGGCGGCAGCCGCACCGAGCAGTGAGTCGCCGGCGCCGCCGCACACCGCGACGGCCTCGATCACGGTCGCCGGATCACCGGCGGCACGCACTCCCCACGGCCCGCGCAGCTCTCGTTGGGCCAGCGCCACGAACTCGGCGGCCGTCACCGGTCCGGGTAGCCGCCCGATGCGTCCCAGACCCAGTTCGCTGTCGACCTCGGCGAGTTCGAGGATGTCGAAGGCCGGTTCCTCGTACGGGTGCGCGGCGCGCAGCGCGGCGAGCACCCGGTTGCGCAGCCCCCGCTCGGCGACCATCTCCACGCGCGCCTCGTCGACGCGTTCGCGTCTCCCGATGACCCCGATCGCCGGGTTGGCCGCCGCCTGCGGCTCGAACTGGCCGATGCCGGTCACCGACCACGAACAGTCCCGGTACTCACCGATCGCACCGGCACCGGCGGCGAACATCGCCTCGCTCACCTGGTCGCTGCTGCCTTCGGGAACCATCACCACCCATTTGTCCATCGGGCGGGCCGGCAGCGGCCGCAAAGGCACGGTGTCGAGCAGGCCGAACCGGGCGGCGAGCGCGTCGGACACCCCTGGGCGGGCGCTGTCGGCGTTGGTGTGGGCGGTGAACAGCGCGATCCCGGCCCGTACGAGCCGGTGGATGACGCGGCCCTTCGGGGTGTCGGCGGCCACCGAGTCGACGCCGCGCAGCAGCAGCGGATGATGAGCGAGAATCAGGTCCGCCCCGGACGCGACGGCCGCGTCGACGACCCGATCGGTGACATCGACGCAGACCAGTGCCCGCGTCACCGATTCCGCGGGGTCTCCGCACACCAGTCCCACCGAGTCCCAGGATTCGGCGAGCCGGCGCGGATAGGCCTCGTCGAGGACGCCGATGACGTCGGCGAGCGTCCGGACCGTGTTCTCACTCATGGTTCCTCACCCTGTCACCGACCCGGATGGTTCACAACGTCACCCGCCAGACAACCTCACCCACCGGCCCGCAGCGACTCGATCAGCCGGGCGGTCGTCGGCCGGTCGCGGACCGCCAATCGCAGGAACCCCGGCCCCAGGCCGACGAAGTTGGCGGCACTGCGCACCGCGATCCCCTGCTCGAACAGCCGCCGCTTCACCCCCAGCCCGTCGTCGACCTCGATCAGCACGAACGACGCCTCGGGTGTGGTGGCGGGCTCGATACCGAGCTCACGCAGACCCGCGATCAGATCGGAGCGCTGCTCGGCGACCTCCGCGGCCACCTTCCGGCAGTACCGCTCACCTCGCGGGCCGACGCATTCGGCGAGCGCGACCAGCGACAGTGTGCCCAGTGCCCACGGACGCCGCCCCATCGACAGCCGGTCGATGATCGCGGGGTCGGCCAGCAGATACCCCGCGCGCAGACCGGCCAGGCCGAACGTCTTGGTGATGCTGCGCAGCACGATCACATCCGGCCATCGCCGCGAGGCAACCGACTGCGGCTCCCGCTCCCCCGACACCGGGTCGAGGGTGAGGTCGGCGAACGCCTCGTCGACGACGACCAGCCGCCCCGGTGCCCGCAGGGCCTCGATGACGTCGGCCGGATGCAGCACCGACGTCGGGTTGGTCGGATTGCCGATCACCACCAGGTCGGCGTCGGCGGGAATCAGCCGGGCGATACCGTCGGCGTCGAGTCGCCATGGACGGTCGAGTACCACCTGGGTGATCGGGATTCCGGCGGACCGCAAGGCGAGTTCCGGTTCGGTGAACGACGGCTGGATGAGCGCGGCATGGCGCGCCCCCAGCCTCGGCAGCAATTCGAAACCCTCGGCCGCACCCGAGAGCAGCAGGATCTCGCCGGGGGTCCGGCGGTGCGCCCGTGCGACGGCGTCGACGGCACGCGCGTCGTCACCGGCGGTCGGATACCGCGCCAGGTCGGGCAGGCGCGCGGTGAGGGCGTCCAGAACGAACCGCGGCGGCCCCGGCCGGACGTTCACCGCGAAGTCGGTCAGCCCCGCCTCACTGTCGCTGTCGCCGTGCCGGTCGAGCGCGAACAGTTCCCCGTTCATCGACCGTCCGTTCATCGACCGTCCGTTCATCGACCGTGCCCCGCCGTTTTCCACCGGTGCGGCCGTGTGGCCGGCGGCCGGAAGCGGCGGTGCCATACCATACCGTATCCACAGAGATGTCCTGATTCGGTGCCCTCGATGTGCCTGAGCCGTTCCACACGTGCACGATAGAGGGCGTGCAGAAAAGCCCATCGGACCGCATCACACCCGACGGGGTCACTCCCGACCGGGCCGCGCCGCCGCACGATGTCGCGACGACGCTCCTGCTCGACCTCGACGGCACCATCACCGACAGTTTCGCCGGGATCGCGAACAGCTTCGCCCATGCGCTCGCCGCCGTCGGGCTGCCGCCGGCGGCGGAGGAGGTCGTGGCGGGGATCGCCGGGCCACCGATGCTCGACACCTTGCGCACCCTGGGGCTGGACGAACCGGTGGCGGCCGCGGCCATGGCCGCCTATCGTGAGCGCTACACCAGTGTCGGATATCTGGAGAACGCGGTATTCGCCGGGATGGCCCAGCTGTTGGCGGATCTGTCGGCGGCCGGTCGCCGGATGGCGGTGGCCACGTCCAAGAATCAGGCGACAGCCGTCAAGATCCTTGATCATTTCGGCCTCGCGCAGCATTTCGAGCTGATCGCGGGTGCCTCCGACGACGGTGCGCGCCGCCACAAGTCGGATGTGATCGCGTACGCGCTCGCCGGCCTGGGTGTGACCGTCGACGGCACGGGGGCCGTGGACGCGCCGGTGGTGATGATCGGCGATCGGTTCCATGACATCGAGGGCGCGGCGGGTTTCGGCATCGCGACGATCCAGGTCGGTTGGGGTTACGCGCTCGACGGCGAGGCCGGGGCCGCGGCCTGGGGTGTGCGTTCGGTTCCCGAACTCCGTACCCTACTCGGAGTGTGACGCCCGACACCATGGTCCAGTCGCGCGGGGATCCGCGCCCCCGGCCGGTAATTTCTCATATGAAACTTCAGTTGTTGTACTAAATAGTGCGCGTGTTATGTCCATAACCTGCCAGCGATTGCGAACTGCCAGAGGAAATGCACAGTGTCTGACGACGACCTCCATATCTGCTTTGTCTGCACCGGCAACATCTGCCGGTCGGCGATGGCCCAAAACATCTTCCGGGCCGCACTCCTGAACGCGGGCCTCAACCACCGGGTCCGCGTCAGCAGCTGCGGGACCAGCGGATTCCACACCGGCGAACCCGCCGACAACCGGGCGCGCACCGAACTGCTCGCGCACGGCTACCCCGACGATCACGTCGCCGCCCAACTCTCGCCCGAACACTTCGACGCCGATCTGTTCGTGGCCGCCGATCACGGGCATGTCCGTGATCTGGAACGCAAGCGCCTCGGTGACCGGGTACGTCTGCTACGCAGCTTCGACCCGACCGCGGACCCCGCCGACCTCGACCTGAGCGATCCCTACTACGGCACGCCCGCCGACTTCGCCGACACCCGGGCGCAGATCGAGGCCGCGATCCCCGGTCTCATCGACTGGACCACCACTGCGCTCGACGAACTGTAGCCGCGGGCCATCTCAGGCTCCCGGCCCGGCCGTCAGGGCCCGCGACCGGGGCCGGTTGCCCGGCTAGTCCGAGCTGATCAGGCTGTGTACGAACCGGATCTTGTCCAGCACCGGACCGGCGAGCACGAACGGGTACATGTCCGGATGCCCCATCGACCGGTTGATCTGGTTGAGCGCCCAGGACAACGGCAGCCACCATTCGATGATCCGGTCGAAGCCCACATCGCCCGGCAGATCGCTGTCGAGGGTCGAACCGGCCGGCGCCATCGCGAACGCGGCCGCGGTGTCGAGGGTGTCGCGGATGTGCAGGTAGTGCGCGAACGTCTCGGCGAAATCCTCTGCCGGATGCATCGTCGCGTACGACGACACGTAATTCTGCTCCCACCCCTGCGGCGCGCCCTCCGAGTAGTGCCGGTCGATCGCTGCCTGATAGTCCTCGTCCGGATTGCCGAACAGCGCCTCGAAACCCGGGCGTGCCGCGTCGTCGACCAACACCATCTGGAAGTAGTGACCGATCTCGTGCCGGAAGTGCCCGAGCACCGTGCGGTACGGTTCGGCGAGCTCGACGCGCATCTGCTCGCGGTGCACGTCATCGCCTTCGGCGAGGTCGAGGGTGATCACCCCGTTCGCATGGCCGGTGACTACCGACTCCGATGCGCTGGAGAGCAGGTCGAAGGCCAGGCCGTTGACCGGGTTGCCCTCGAAGCCGGAGATCGGCAGGCCGAGTTCGGTGAGTTCGAGCACCAGTCTGCGTTTGGCCGACTCGGCCTGCCCGAACGCCTTGAGTGCCTCCTGATCGGCGTCGGAGGGCCGGGTGCGGGTCAGCGCGCACGACGGGCACAGTTCGGGGTGACCGGTCCATTCGATGAGCCAGTTACACTGCGCCACCACCGCATTGGCGCATTTGTCCAGAAGTATGTCGTCAACCTCAACCTTCCCGGAATCGTCGAGGGTGTAGATGCTCCTGGTCTCGAGCCAGAAGCCGAGCGGCGACTGGCAATGTAGGCACAGGCTGTTCTCGAAGGAGAGCCGCTGGCCGCATTCGCGGCAAAGGAAGTCACGCACGAGGAAGACGCTACCGCCGATACCGCGATCCGGTGCGGAACGCGAACGACCGTGTCCCGACACCCTCGACACCCACCCTCGTCCGGTCGGTACCGTTGAGGGGTGCATGTGCTGCGAACATTCCTTCGGCCCGGATGGCTGGTCCTGGGCGTGGTGGTGATCGCCTTCGCCGCCGCCTGCTTCATGCTGCTGGCACCGTGGCAACTCGGCAAGAACTCGAATACCGAACATCGCAACGACCTCATCAAGCAGGCGGTGGCCACCGACGCCGTCCCTCTCGACGAGGTCGCCCGCGCCGGTGCCCCCTTCGACAAGGACACCGAGTGGCGGGCGGTCACCGTCACCGGCAACTACCTGCCCGGCAAGCAGGTACTGGTGCGGCTGCGGTCGGCCGAGGAGCGGCCGGCGATCGAGGTTCTCACCCCGTTCGCGGTGGCGGGGTCGGACCGGGTGGTGCTTGTCAATCGCGGCTACGTGCGGCCCGAACAGACCCGGGCCGTCACCGACGTACCCGCCGCGCCGTCCGGCCGGACCACCATCACCGGACGTATCCGCGCCTCCGAGGGCACCTCACCGGGACGCGGCGCCCACCAGGAGGCGGGCGCCCCGGCGGTGTACACCATCGACCCCGCCGAGGTTGGTGCCGCCGCCGCGCTGACCTTCGATCCGTTCTACCTGCAACTGTCGGCCGGCATGCCCGGATCGCTCGGCACCATCGCGTTGCCGCAACTCGACTCGGGACCGTACCTGTCGTACGGCCTGCAGTGGCTCGCGTTCGGGATCATGGCACCGCTGGGTCTGGGCTATTTCATCTGGTCCGAGCTCAAACACCGCCGTCGCGCCGCGGCCCCCGTCTCCGGCGACTCCGGTGACTCCGGCGACGATCCGGAGCGGGTCGCCTCCAAACGGGCCCGGGCCCGCGCCGACATGCGTCGGGCCGCCTCGGGTGCCGAGGTGCCGGCCGATGCGCACACCGGCGAGAGCACCGGCATCGGGCACGGCCCCGACACGCAGCATTCGGCGGCGGCGGTCCGCGAGAAACTCAGCCGGCGCTACGGCGGCTGAACACCGCCCGCACCACCCGGTAGCCGACGGCGACCGCCACGGCACCGGTCTGCACCCGGCGTGACAACCGCACGGCCGCCCGCAGGTCGACGGGTCCGGGTGCGTGCCCGCGACCCAGTTCCGGGCGCATCTCCACCCCGTGCGCGTACACGGTGCGCCCACCGAGCCCGATACCGAGCGCACCGGCGAACGAGGCCTCCACGACTCCGGCGTTGGGGCTCGGATGGTTGTGCGCATCGCGGTGCCACGCCGCCCACGACGCCGCGGGATCCGGTCCCAGCACCACCGCCAGCACGCCGCCGACGCGCGCGGGAACGAAGTTGGCCAGGTCGTCGAGCCGGGCGCTCGCCCACCCGAATCGTTCGTACCGGGGCGACCGGTAGCCGACCATCGCGTCAAGGGTGTTGACGGTGCGATAGGCCAGCAGGCCGGGGACACCGGCGACTGCACCCCACAGGACGGGGGCGACCGTGGCGTCGGAGGTGTTCTCGGCGATCGACTCCACCGCGGCCCGGCACATGCCGTCGGCATCCAGGGAGTTCGGGTCACGCCCGCACAGGCTCGGGATCAACGCGCGGGCCGCCTCCAGATCGCCGGCGTCAAGACTGTCGGCCATCTGCTCGCCGACAGCGGCCAACGTGGTACCGCCGAGCACTGCCCATGTCGCGGCCGCCACCAGCAGGGGTTCTGTCCGCCGCAGCCGCCCGGTCAGCAGCGCCGAGGTCACGGCCACACCGCCGACGGCCAGCGCGACGTGCGCCAGGCCCGCGCTCCGCGAGTCCCGGTACAGCGCGCGCTCCAGGCCGCCGAGCACCCGGCCGAGTCCGGCGACAGGGTGGTAGCGCCGCGGATCGCCGAGTATCCGGTCGGCGGCGTAGCCCGCGACGACACCCACCGCAACAGAATCCATCCGTACGCCCACGGGGCGTGAGCGTAACACCGGCCACCCCGCCACTACACTGACCCGGATGTCCAAGACCCAGCCGGCCCCGGTGACCGGCGTTCACCAGATCGATTCGGGTACCTGCGAACTGGCCCCCGACCTGATCGCGGGCGGCTGGCTGCTCACCATCAACGGCGCGCACAGCTCCCACATCGACCCCGACGATCCGCTGCTGCTCGACTTCGACTACATGCGGCAGATGGTCGCGGTCATCGAGCAACGACACGAACCGCCGGCGCCCCTGCGGGTGTTGCACCTGGGCGGTGCGGCCTGCTCGTTGCCCCGTTACCTCGCCGCCCGCTACCCGAACGCCCGGCAGGTGGCGGTGGAGGTCGACGCCACACTCGCCCGGCTGGTCCGCGAATGGTTCGCCCTGCCCCGGTCGCCGCTGCTGCGCATCCGCGTCGGCGACGCCCGCGAGGTTCTCGAAGCCGCGCACGACGACTCCCGTGACGTCATTGTGCGCGATGCGTTCAGCGACGCCGTCACCCCCGACCACCTGACCACCCGCGAGTTCACCGGCCACGCCCACCGGGTCCTCGCCCCGGGCGGGCTGTATCTGGCCAACTGCGGCGACGACCGCACCCTGCGCCGGGCCCGCGCCGAGGTCGCCACAGTCGCCGACACCTTCGCCAACACCGCGATCATCGCCGATCCGTCGATGCTGAAGGGGCGGCGCACGGGCAACGTCGTCATCGTCGGTTCCGACGGCCCCCTCGACGCCGACCCGGCCCTGGTGCGCAGACTCCTGTCCGACGCCCTCCCGTCGTCGTTGGTCGTCGGGGAACAGGTCCGTGCCTTCGGCTCACGCCCGGTTCTGCGGGATCCGGAACCATCGCGGGTACATTCCGGTCTGCCGCCGATTGCGGACAGTAATCGTCCGCCCGGTGGTGCAGGATGACCGCATGTTGGAAACGTCGGCACGACTACTGCGCCTGCTGTCCCTGCTGCAGATGCGGCAGGAGTGGACGGGCCCCGAGCTCGCGAACAGGCTGAACATCACTACCCGCACCGTCCGCCGCGACATCGACAAACTGCGCGACCTCGGCTATCCGGTGGAGGCCAATGTCGGTGTCGGCGGAGGCTACCGGCTCGGCGCGGGTGCCGAGATGCCGCCACTGCTGCTCGACGACCAGGAGGTGCTGGCCGTCGCCGTCGGCCTGAACACGGTGGCGGCGGGCGGTATCGCCGGTATCCAGGACGCCTCGGCGGGGGCGCTGACCAAGCTGCGCCAGGTGATGCCGTCGCGGCTGCGGCACCGCCTCGACGCACTGTCGGTGGATTCGGTGCCCCGCAACGCGTCGTGGACGTCGATCCCGGCGGACCGGCTCACCGACATCGCCACCACCTGCCACCGCCACGAACGGCTGCGTTTCGACTATCGCAAGGCCGACGGCACCGAAAGCCGCCGCGACATCGAACCGTATCGGGTGGTCCGCAACGGTTCACGCTGGTATCTGATCGGCTGGGATCTCGCGCGGGCGGACTGGCGATCGTTCCGTATCGACCGGATGGAACCCAAGACGCCCACCGGCCCCCGGTTCTCGCCCCGCGAACTTCCCGAGGGCGGCGCGGGCGCCTACCTGGCCCGCAGCATCGGCGCCGTGCACCGCGCGGCGACGGCCAGGGTGCGCGTCCACGCACCTCTGACCGACATCGCCGCGATGGTCTCCGACGAATGGGCCACCATCGAATCCGGCGACGACTCCGCGTGCGAACTCCGGGTCTACAGCAAATCCCTGACCTCGATCGCCCGTTGGCTGCGTGCCTTCAACGCCGACTTCGACATCCTCGAACCCGAGGCGCTGCGCGTCGAATGCGCCGCCCTCGCCGAGGAGCACGACCGCCTGGCCGAACGCTACCGCAGGTCGATCACAAGTGCCTGATCGCTCTCGTGTCCGACCTGCCGGTTTGGGCCGTGGCGCGAGAACCGCTAGATTCTTACGTTGGTGCGCGCATCTGTGCGTGCCGCCCGCGCGTATAGCTCAGCGGTAGAGCTCTGGTCTTACACACCAGCGGTCGTAGGTTCGATCCCTACTGCGCGCACCATCTGACCAGCGGATATGCAACCGGGCCGAGCGCCCGGAGCGGTGAAGTTGACACAAGTTGACACAATCAGCGACCTAACGACCTGCGGTGACACTCGCGTGTCACTCGTCAATCAGCCTTCATGGCTTGCGCTTCTTTGGCTTCTTCTCGGGCTCCGGCTTGTCGTGGAAACCCTCGGCCACCACTACGAGACGGCCCGGGTTCGAGTGCGCGTACACGCCCAATGTCACCCGTGCGTTCGCATGGCCGAGCCACGCCGCCACCGTGGCCGGGTCGATCCCCCGGGCCAGCATGGACGAGGCTGCGGTGTGCCGGGCGTCGTGCAGCCGGACGTGCGGCAGCCCCGCGTTCCGCAGCATCGCGGCCCAGTCCTTGCTCAACGTCGAAGGATTCCGGGGCACTCCGCCGACGGACACGGCCAGCAGGTCCGTCGGACGGTAGCGGCGTCCCTGCCGCTCGATGTCCCGCAGCTTGCGGTCCCACGCGGCCCTCAGCGCCTCGGCCTCCTCCTGCGGTAGTGGGAGGGTCCTGATCGAAGTCTCGTTCTTGCCGTCGCTCTCATCCGCGCCGCCACGCACGGCGGTACGCGGCACCGCTACCGACACCGTGGCGGGGTCGGCGTCGAGGTCTATGTCCCGCCACCGCAGACCTGCCAGCTCCGACCGGCGCAGGCCGAGGAGCGCCAGCCGCCACAGGTGCCCGAACCGGTCGCCGTCGATCACCTCATAGATCGCGGCGAGGTCGGCGTCGGGTATCGCGTCGCGCAGCCCCTCGTAGTGATCCCGTGAGACCTTCGGCCCCTCGACGTGCTCCGCCGCGTTGTAGGTGAGCTGGTGTCGCTGCACCAGCCAGCGGAGGACCTGGCGCACTCGCGTCAGCGTCGCGTCCACCGTGGTCTCCACCAGGCCGCGATCCAGCAGCGCGGTGACCATCTCCTCTACGTCGCGGTCGGTGATGTCGCGGACCCTTTTGTCACCCAGGTACGGGTAGGCACGCTTCAAGTCGTACCCGTAGCCGTCCACCGTCGAGCGTGCTCGCTTCCGCAGCGTGAGCAGCCAGTCCTCGGCCTCCTGCACAAACGTGCGGGAGCCGCGCCCCCGGTCGGCGCGGACGGTCGCCTGCACCGGGTCCCCAGCGATCTCGACGTAGAACGCGTGGGCCTCGTCCACCGTGCGGAACCGCCGCCGGAACTGGCGACGGCGACCCGTCGCCGGATCGAGCCCGGCGGGCCGGACCTCGAAGCGCACGGCCCCCGAGGGCAGCGCGACTCGCTCGATGTGCGCAGGCAGCCGAGGCATCGTCCCTCCCTCTCGTAGCTCGCTCAGCGTATCGCCGCCGCATGACTGAGCCCCGCAACCAGGGGGTGTCTGCGGGGCTCAGTCGTCCGCTTTGCTACGAGAGGACAGCCCCACGGTACCCGCCCCGCGCGCCGTCTGACCAGGGCTAGGACGTGACGCCCGCTGCCCTCGCTGACGGCCCAGTTTGTCACCGCTCGGCGGCACTATGAGCCCATGACCGAGCACCACACCTGCCGCCCTCCCGCACTCATCCAGTGCGCCACGGCCCTCGCCGACGGACTGATCGCTGACCATCTCTCCATGTCCGTTGCCGGAAGCACCTTCGGCACATGCTCCGGGTCCGCCGTCGCCGCCGTGATCGACCAGTACCGCGCCGTCCTCCTCGACGCCCGCCCCGACGTGATCGACCTCTACAACGCCCGGCAGCGGACCATCACCGACGGGATCAGCGACGAGTTCCTGGCCTCCAAGATGCAGCACATCCTCTCGGCGACTCTGCAAGCCGAGCCGGTGATCCTGTGAGCACCGGCGCTGCGCTCTGGGGCGACCCTCCGGCCACCGACGACGAAGCCGAGCTGTCCGCCTGGGTAGCCGACGCCCTCGGCCCTGAGCAGCCCGTCCTCACCCTCCTCGCCGACGTAGCCGCCGGACACCTCGGCCTCGGCCCCGTCTACGCCCTTTGCCGCGAGCTGACCGAGGATGACGCCGATCCGCTCGACCCCTGGCTGCTCGGTCAGGGCCTCATCATCGCCGGGCACCCCCGCACCGCCCACGGCCTCCTGCGCCGCCTCGGCCTCATCACTAAGCGCGGGAAGCGGGTCCGCTGATGATCTACCGCCTCTGCCTCTCATGCTCCGTGGTCGCGGCGAACGCGGACACCAGCCACCTCGATGCCGAGGACGAGCTGCGGGTCACTGCGTTCCTCGAAGCGGCGGGCCTCCTGGCCCTCGTCGGCGAGCAGGACGAGGCTGGCTACTGGGACTGTGACTGCTGCGGATGGACCCAAATCGGGGACCCCGCGCAGCGCTGGGAGACGATGTGACCCGCCGCGTGGACCCGGACCTCCGCCCGCTCGTCCGCGCCGCCGAGGCTCACGGCTGGACTGTGCAGCACGGGCGGCGGCACCCGCGCCTGGTACCCCCGCCCGGATGGACCGACCGCTGCGGCGAGCCGGTCAGGCCGCTCGTGATCCCGTGTACCGGCAGCGACCGCCGGGGACCCCTGAACGCGGCGAGCGCGCTGCGGAGAGCAGGGGTACCCGTGCCACACCGAGGCAGGTGATCTACTCTGGCCGCTCGTCCAGCTCTGACAGGTCGAGGCGCGGCGTCGGGTCCATGCCGACCCAATCGCCGTACCCCGTTTCAAGTGCGACTCGCTTCTCGATCTCCCGCAGCGCCTCGGCGTGGTCCGGCTGCTCCGGCCCGGGGTCCCCGCGCACCTGCCGCCAGTACGCACGCTCCCCGGCCAGGAACTCGCGCACGGCCTCGGGCAACGCCCCGGTGCCGTCCGGGAAATCCTCGGCGTACTCGGGGCGTTCGTCGTCGTCGCCAGGCATCACTGTGTCTCGGCTTCCACACGCTGCAACTCACGGAGGAACGCCCGGGTGTTCGCGCACTCGTACTGGTATCGGTCGCGTTTGTCGATGGCCTCTGCGAGTGCAGCGTGGTCGTACCCGGCACGCGTCAGTAGGAACGCGCGGAGGAACCACGGCAGCGAGTGAGCCGACGCCGCCCACCGCAGGAACGACGCGCCATGTACTCCGTCCCGAGGCCGGAGATGATGGGCCAGATCGTTCCGCGCGTTCTTGTAGAGCTGCGCGATGTCAGGCACCGCCGCGATCAGGTCCGGCACCACGTCGGCGACCTCGGCTTGCATGTCCCGGACCCGGGCGCTGAATCCGACATCGCCCAGGTGTCCTACGGCGGCGCGTACGGCCTCCCGAACGGCCTCGGGGTCCACGCCCTGGTGTTTACGCGCCTCGGCCTCAGCGGCAGCGGTAGCCGCACTCCTGATCGCCCGAAGCGCGTTCTTGGACGCTTCGGGGAACCGCTTCTGAGGGAACGGGAGCCGCCGGTGGAAGCCCTCGATGAGCGTGGTTCCCAGCATCGCGCGGACCTCTACCGGGCGATCGGAATCCAGCTCCATCACCGCCCAGTCGAGTCCGTCCAGGCGAGAGTGCATGGCGATCCACTCGGCGAACTTCTCGACGGTGAGCAGCGCTGGGTCGAGCAGGGGCTTCTTCCACTCGACAGGTTCTTCGTGCTCGAAGTTCGCGCCGTGGACGCGCAGCCACGGGCCGTCGCTGATTCGCACCTGGGTCCGCATGACGACGAGCTGCCTGTCCAGGACCAGCCACGCGAGAGCCCGACAGCCAGAGACGGCCCGGCGCATGAGCTGGTCGAGGTCGCTTGGTTGCGCCGACTCGTAGACGAGCCAGGCGGTTCCGTCGGTGACCTCGGCCCGCAGTATCGAGTGATCGTCGGGCACCACGGCGCTGTCGCCGTCGGTCAGGTGTACCAGCCAGGAGGGATCATCGAGCCGGAAGCGGATCGCAGTGTAGGGCTGGTCACGGGTGACGTGGGCTCCGAAGATCGCCGCGTCCGGCTCGAAGAAGGGCGCACCGAAGTGCCCGGACCCTCCGTGGTTGCGGGCCTCGACCAGACTCACTTGCTCGCTCGTGTCGAGGACCCCGTGCAGATCGCGCGGCGCGAACGCCTGGACGTGCTTCTCCGGGTCAGCAGAGAGTGTCGTCGTGGTCGTCGTGGGGCCGGTCCGCTCTACGGTGACTGTTGGATCGTCGGGGATCACCCCGTCGAGGACCACCGACGCTCGGTCGCCTACGGGTAGCTCCAACTGCCCCCGCATGTGCTCGCCGATCCCGTCGGCCAGCCAGAACTCACCGTTGGACTGCGAAAGGACGGATCGGGCCATGTCCCCAGCCTATGCGCGGCCCTGGACACGACAGACCTTCGCCGACACCGCCACGGCTCGCGTCCCGGAGGGGACCAGCCACCTCGCATACGGTGACGTAGTGCCTAGTGAAGTGATCGAGGGGATCGTCTCGCGCCTTGCCTCCCGCAAGCCCGTGCGCCCCGAAGCGGAAATCCAAGCCGACATCTACTCCCTGCTGACGCTCGCGCCCCTCGGCCTGGACGAGTCCGACGCGCGGAAGATGGAGTCGCCGGTCGCCGACGGCACTCGCCGCCGGATCGACGTGGAAGCCGGGCACGTCGTCATCGAGGTGAAGAAGGACCTGCGAGTCGGGAACTTGGCCGAGTACGAGAGTCAGCTCGCCGGGTACGTCCAGCAGCGCACCACCGAACTCGCCAGCCGGTACGTCGGAATCCTGACCGACGGCACGACTTGGCGGCTCTATCACCTCCTTGACGGGGAGCTGGCCTACGTTTCCGACCTGGCCCTGACCCCGCAGCGCCCCGACGCCGAGCGACTGCTGGTCTGGCTCGAATCGGTCATGGCGACGCGCGAGCAGATCAAGCCCACCCCGGCTGAGATCGAGGAACGCCTCGGCGCGGACTCTCCCGGCCACCACCTCGACCACGCCTCGCTCGCCGCGCTCTACGAGGCGAACAAGGACCATCCCGAAGTGAAGTTGAAGCGCGAGCTGTGGGCCAAGCTCCTGCGCACGGCGTTCGGCAAGCAGTTCACCGACGACCCTGACCTGTTCATCAACCACACGCTGCTGGTGGTCACCGCCGAGCTGATCGCCCACGCCGCTATCGGCTGGGACATCTCCCCGCATGGACCGCTCAGCCCCGTTCAGCTCATCTCGGGCTCGGAGTTCCAGGCATCCCAGATTCACGGCGTCATCGAGGCCGACTTCTTCGACTGGGTAACCCAGGTCGAAGGCGGTGGCACGTTCGTCTCTGAGCTGGGCCGTCGGCTGTCCCGGTTCAACTGGAACGAGGTCGAACACGACGTTCTGAAAATCCTGTACGAGTCGGTAATACCGACGCAGGAACGCGAGCGACTGGGCGAGTACTACACCCCGGACTGGCTGGCGGACCGCGTGGTCCACGAGACAGTTACCGACCCGTTGAACATGAGGGTCGCGGACCCTAGCTGCGGTTCGGGCACGTTCCTGTTCCATGCGATCCGCCGGTACCTCGACGCCGCCGAGGCCGGAGGCGCGCCTCCGAACAAGGCCCTCGACCATGTGACGGCACAGGTCGTCGGGATGGACGTACACCCGGTTGCAGTGACCCTAGCCCGCGTCACCTACCTGCTGGCGATTGGCCTGGACCGGATTCAGCACCCGGATCGCGGCCCCCTCACGATCCCCGTCTACCTCGGCGACTCAATGCAATGGGAGCAGCGCCGCGACCTGATCGACGGCGGGGAACTGGTCACCGTGGCGACCGAGGGCGATGAGCTGGTCGAAGGCGGCGGCGTCCTGTTCGGCGACGACCTCGTGTTCCCTCGCAGCGTGCTCGCCGATGCCGGAAGGTTCGACCGCCTGGTCACCGAAATGGCCGACCGGGCACTCGACGTTCGCGTGTTCAAGAACGGGAAGCTCATGCGCACCGACGTGGAACTGATCGACCCGGTGTTGAAGAACTTCGGGGTGACCGAGGACGAAGGCAAGGTGCTGACGACGACGTTCTCGACCATGCGCGCGCTCCACCGCACCGGGCGCAACCACATCTGGGGCTATTACGTCCGCAACCTCATTCGCCCGTTGTGGCTCTCCGAGCCAGCCAACCGAGTTGACGTGATGGTCGGCAACCCGCCCTGGCTGCGGTACTCCAAGATGACGGCCAACATGCAGGAGCGTTACAAGAACCTGGCGAAGCCGAGGAACCTGCTCACCGGTGGCCTCGGCGCTTCTAGCCGGGACCTCTCAACACTGTTCGTCGTCCGCGCAGTAGAGCTGTATCTACGGGCCGGAGGCCGGTTCGCCTTCGTCATGCCCCACGGGATACTCACCCGCAAGCCGCATACAGGCTTCCGTACGGGTGAGTGGGAGACCCGCACGTCAGAGCCTCTTGCGGTGCGATTCGCGGAGAGCTGGGACCTGGCGAACGCGACCACGGGATTCCCGATGGTCTCCTGTGTCGTGTTTGGCGACCGGTCAGCGATACCGGCACCTCTGCCGTCCGAGACAGTCTGTTGGACTGGTCGCCTGCCGCGTGCTGACGTTCCTTGGGCGGAAGCGAGCGCGAAGATCACCACTGCGCCGGGGAGAATCGTGGCGCACGCCGCCGGGGCTGAGGTTCCCACGTCGCCGTACAAGAACCTATTCCGTCAGGGCGCGGTACTCGCGCCGCGAGTATGTCTGTTCGTCACGGAGACTTCGGCCGGGCCGCTCGGTGCGGGTGCGGGCCGCGTCGCAGTGGTGTCGCATCGCTCGACGTTGGAGAAGGAACCGTGGAAATCGCTGCCCTCGCTCCAAGCTCGTGTCGAGAGTCGATTCGTCCGCCCCGTCTATCTCGGTGAGACGATCCTGCCCTTCCGCTCGGTGAGACCTCGAAAAGCGGTACTCCCGGTGATGGATGAACTGATGAGTGCAGAGGAGATCGAACAGTCCCCGGGCCTCCTCTCGTGGTGGGAGCCCGCAGAAGCAGCCTGGGAGAAGGACAAGCCATCTCAGGATCGGTCGCGGCTGCTGGACCGGATCGACTACCACGGGCAGCTCTCCGCGCAGTTCCCGCTCGCGCACCGGCGGGTCGTCTACACGAAGGCCGGTAACACCTTGGCCGCAACGGTCATCGAGGACCCGAGGGCCGTGATCGACACGTCGCTCTACTGGTCGTCTGTGGCCTCAGAAGCCGAAGCGAACTACTTGTGCGCGGTCCTGAACTCGGCTGAACTTCTGGCGAGGGTGAAGCCGTTACAGACTCTCGGGTTGTTCGGTGCCCGTCACTTCGACAAGTATGTGTTCCTCGTGCCGTTCCCGAAGTTCGACCCAACGAGTGAACTACACCAGCGCATTGCCGCGCTCGGAGTAGATGCTGCTGAGGTGGCCGCAGCCGTGGACGTGACAGGTGCGCGTACGTTCCAGGCAGCACGGAAGCTCGTGGCCGCTGGCATAGCGGAGCAGGGAGTCAGCGCGGAGATCAACGAGACCATCAGGCGGCTCCTCGGCGATGACTGACCGTACACACATCCCGCCGTTCCCGGCAGGAACCATCGAGGCGGTCTCACGCGCCATCGGCGACCTCTACACCGGTACCGAGGTGAACCAGCTCCTCATCGACACCGGTCTGCCGCTGCCGATTGCTGACGGCACCAAGTGGCGGCGGATCGATGCCTCGCGGCGGATCAAGCAGAACCGGCAGGGTGATGGTCGCCCGCTAGTGGCTCTGGTGAAGGAGGCGATGAAGCCCGACCGCACCCTCGCTCACCGCGCCGAAGCCGCGACGGCGCGGGACAGTCTGAAGCAGGTGCTTTCCCTCTCTGGACTGAAGGTGCTCAACGATGGCCGGGTGTCGCGCACAACGCGCACCACCACCGACTCTGAGGCAGCGCAGCACCCGCCTTCGCGCCTGAACCCCTCGGCGCATGAGCCGAGGGTTGAGTGGGCGCTGTCCGAGCACGACGCTCTCGACGTGCTGGGCACCGTGTCCTTGGTTCACCGGCGGCTCGATACCGTGACCGTTCACCGCGCCACCTGACCGAACCCTCAGTGCCTGTTCACCCGCTGCCCACTCGCGTCGCGCCAGAGCGGGTCAGCATCAACCCAGCGCGCAATCGGGTGCCTGTCGCGCACGAGGTTCGCTACGATCTGCGCTTGCCTGTCCGATGCCCATCCACTTCTGAGGCCAGGCCAGTCTGTAGGAATTGCCGTAGGAACGACCGTAGGGGGGCTCGTAGGAATCGCCGTAGGAACGACCGTAGGGGGGCTCGTAGGAATCGCCGTAGGAACGACCGTAGGGGGGCTCGTAGGGCCACGCCGCGAGCGGCTGGACTCGCCACCATTTCCGCGAATAGCGCTGTGAGCCTGACCAATTGCGAGATCGCTCGCGGAGCGGAGTCCTCGGGCAGAAGGTTTCCGCCACCCTCCTGCACCGAGTGCCGTAGGGCGGGGAAAAGCAGCCCAGATGAGCTGCGGCAGGGCAGCCGTAGGGGCGCTATATCCGATTCCTTATCTACCTATACTTCCTTACCAACCTATGCCTGGCGTCTCCGCTTTGATGGTCCACCGTCGCGGCAGCCCATTGTGCACCGCACACCCGACTCCCTCGGGCCGGGGTGTCGAGGCTGCGGATCACCCGGAGTTTGGAGGGGATGTGACGGAGCCGGCTGGACGATTCACGCGGACTGAGTACATCCGCTCCGGGGGTGCCGGAGCCGGGCAGAGAGACCCCGACGGTTACGTCGGGACCGTCTCGTGGCGGTCGTCCCGGAGTGCGCGGTAAAGGGTGGATCGTCCAAGCCCGACGATCTTCGCCGCCTCGGCCACCGACCTTCCAGCGGCCACGAGGTCGGCGGCTGCGGAGACCTTGGATGGATCGACGGGACGGCGACCACCGACGCGGCCACGGGCTCGGGCGGCAGCCACGCCGTCCCGCGTCCGCTCACGCAGGATGCCGCGTTCCAGCTCCGCGAGCGCACCGAGGAGGCTCAGCGTGAACTGCCCGTAGGGGCTCGACGTGCTCGTGTCTACGGGCTCGGTGAGGCTGCGTAGCCCCACGCCGCGCGCGGCCAGTTCGTCGGCCAGCCGGAGCAGGTCACGGGTCGAGCGCGAGAGTCGCGACAGGGAGTAGACGACGATGGTGTCGCCGCTGCGGCAGTAGGCCAGCAGCTCGTCCAGGCCGGGCCGGTCGAGCACCGACCCGGTGATCCGGTCGGTGAACACGCGCTCGGCCCCGGCTGCGGCCAGGGCGTCGAGCTGTAGTGACTCGTCCTGCGCTGTGGTCGAGACGCGGGCGTAGCCGAGGAGCTGGCCGGAGACGGGAGCCGAGGTGGTGGTCATGCCGGGATCGTCCCGTATGGGTACGACATCGAGTAGCGGGACGGAGGAGGAATCGGGACGGGGAACCGGGACCGGGCGAGCTGGGCCGATGCTGCGGGCACCCGGTCGCTGGTCACCAGTCCTCTATCCGGTGGTTTGTGGGAGGGAGATGGGGGGAAGTACAAAGCCCCGGGCGCATGATTCGCAATGAATCAGAGGCGGGTCCGGGGCGTTCATCAACCAAGCTACCATCGCGCCATGTCGTTCTCAACTGATGATGTCGTGGTGCTGCTCTCGCCGGGGAGGTTCGCCCCATACCTTCGGCACTCTGGCGACGATCCCGACGACGCCCTCCTGCTCTATGAGTGGAGTGCTTCGATGTCGATGGCGATGTTCGAGCTGTTCTCCCACCTTGAAGTGATGATACGGAACTCGATAGACCGCACCCTGGCACAACACTTCAAGGATGAGGCAGTCGGCATCCCTTGGTTCCTCCGCAAACCACCGGCATCAGCCGCGATGGCAGGCCTGATTGAAACGGAACGCAGTAGGCTGCGTCCAAACGGTAAGGACACGCGGCACCAGATCGTCGCTGCAATGAGCTTCGGGTTCTGGACGCAGATGACTGGGAACAAGTACGACGACCTCTGGCGTACCGCGCTGTTCAAGGCGTTCCCCGGGTCGAGTGGGCGGCGAGCGGATGTTTCGAGGGAACTGGAGGCATTAAGGAAGCTGCGGAATAGGATCGCGCACCACGACTCGATGCTCAACGTTGATGTTCCTTTCGAGGTTCGACGTATGCACCGCGTGGCATCGTTTCTTGGAACGGCAGCCGTCGAGTGGATCGAAAGTGTGGACCGCACCGACGCGGTGTATCGGGCGCGCCCCCACAGCGTCATCGACACGTTGGTGGTCCCGGCCAATGACGCATGGCCCCTCTACCAAATGGTCCAGGCATACGTTTGTCAGCCAAATCGCGCGTTCCAGGAGACCGAGCGCCTGGCCTTCTATGCGGACAGGGCGATCCAGCCAGAGGTGCCCAAGATCAGACACCGGCGTGACAACGTGACCTGGACCGACCACGAGGCAGCTCGCCTCGCGCAGTCCAACGATAAGAACGACCGCAAGATCGCCTCGGTCATTCAAACGAGCCGGGCACAGGGGTGGAAGCAATCTGGCGAGTACCAGGTCTTTCTTCTGAGTGGGCCTGGCGCACAGGACCACCGGACGTTGCCTGCCGCGATTCCCAATCGCAGTAAGGGGCTCGGTTCGGCTTTTGTTCGGAAACAGCGATATGTCTCTCTCCACCGCCTACAGACTGCAACGTCAACCGATGACGTGATCTAGCCAACTAGCTGTACTTCCCCGTGAGGTTGTGAACGCGGTCTGAGGGGACTTGGCCTCCGATTCCGGTGTGGGGTCGGTGGTGATTGTAGTGGTGCAGCCACGCGGTGTAGGCGGTGGTGCGTTCGGCTTCGCTGGTGTAGGGGCGGGCGTAGGCCCACTCGGCGGCCAGGGTTCGGTTGAAACGTTCGACCTTCCCGTTCGTCTGCGGCCGATACGGCTTGGTCTTCTTGTGCTTGATCCCGGTCTCGGCCAGTGCCTGGGCGAACGCGTTGGAGCGGTAGCAGGAACCGTTGTCGGTCATTACCGCGGTCACTTCGACGCCGCGCTCGGCGAAGAACGTGTTGGCGCGCCGCCAGAATCTGGCCGCGGTCTCTTTCCGTTCGTCGTCGAGGATCTCCGAATACGCCACCCGGGAGTGGTCGTCGACGGCATGGTGCAGGTAGCGGTAGCCCCGCGAGTGCGGTGCTCCCGAGCGTGCTGCCCGGCCACGGGCCACACCGGCAGTACGGTCCGCGGCCGATCCGCGACCATGAGCACGCCAGCCACCACCGTCGGGGATTCGGCCTTGCTTCTTGATGTCGACGTGCACGAGTCGTCCGGGCCGGTCGACCTCGTACCGTTTCGGTTTCGGTCTGCGCACCGGTAGTCCGGTGGCCTGGTCGATGTTCGACAGCAGCGGCATCCGGTAGCGCTCCAGGACCCGACCGACCGTCGAACGCGCGATACCCAGGTGATAGGAGATCCGGTGCGGTCCCCACCGGCGGGAGTAACGCAGGCAGATGATTCGTCGTTCGGTGCGTCGGGGCAGCCGGGCCGGTGAGCGGGCGGGGCGGGAACTGCGGTCGGTCAGGCACTGGCCGGCGCGGTAACGGTCGGCCCACCGCTTGGCCGTGGCCGGCGAACACTGGAACCGTTCGGCAGCGCGCCGCAAAGACCAGCCCTCATCGATGATCAGGGAAGCAAGACGGCGACGCCCCTCGGGCGTCAACGGTGCGTTAGCGTGAGTCACGAAGACCTCCGTGGCTAGATGGTGAGTGTGGTAACCCACATCCTGCCCGGAGGTCTTCGCCTTACCTCAGATGTTCACAACGTGTCGGGGAAGTACAACTAGCTAGAACCCCGGCCCCTGCGATCAGGTGCCGGGGGTCTGCCCCGGTCAGAGGCCGAGTGCCGCCCGGATCGCACTCTCGCGTGTCGTGCCCTGCGCGGCCATGAGCAGCGCACCTGCGATGGCTCCAGAGCTTCCCAGCCGGGGCTCGCCGATGGACTCGATGGCCGCGACCAGTGCGGCCCGGCGACCACCTCCCGCCGCCTTGTCGAGCACCCGGTCCAGGGCGTCGGTGTCCAGGAGCTTGGCTGCGGCCTCCACCTGCTCGCGGGGAGCCTCGGGCCGGGCGACGATGGCAGCGATCAGCTCGTCCACCGACTGCTCCGGCTCGGTTGTGGCTGGGGGTGTCGAGTCCCCGGTCTCCGCAGCCTCCACGCCCTCGAAGCCCGGCCAGTCGGCGGTGCTCAGCAGCGACCACGACTGCTCATCGAGTGCTCCGGCGGCGTACGCGGCCAGCACGGCGAGATCGAGTGCCTGTCCGGCGCGGCCCTTCCCGCCGGCGGCGACCTCCCCGTACATCGCCGCCGAGTGCAGCGACAGAGTGCTCTCGCCTGCACCGGCGTCGCCGTGGACCGCAGCGGCGAGCGTGCGACGGTCCACGCAGTCCCAGCCGATCCCGGCGGTGTCGAGGGCTGCGGCCAGGGCTGCGCCGATCCGCCCGCCCAGATCGAGCGCGCGGGCGACGTGGGGCCGACGCCCGCGTTCGGTGCGCGGGATCACAGCGGCGGGATCGACAGCCTGTGCCAGCAGTCCCCCGCCGTCGCGTGCCAGGCCCGGGGTCACGGTGGCGATGACCGCCTGAGTGGCCGTCATCGAGACGCCGACGTAGCTCGGCGGCGGGGTGTGGGTAGTCATCAGTGGTCCCCTTTCAGGAGGTCATCGAGTCCGGCCAGGAGGTCGGTGAAGCCGTCGTCATCGGCTGCGGAAGCGGGTGCCGCGTCGCCCCCGGCCACCGGCTCATCGTTGGTGGAATCCCGCAGCAGGCTCGTCAGCTCGGCGGCTGCTAGTGCCCTCAGCCGGGGGCCCAGCATCAGGCTCGCCAGCGCGGCAGAGGCGAGATCGTCTCGGGCGCATTTGCGTCACGAGCGCCCCCCAGTCCCTCGGCGCTCGGCTCCGGCGGGGCCGGGGTGCGGGGTACGGCGTCGGGCGTCAAGGAAGTGGTGGGGGTGGGCGGCGTGCCGCCGGTGTCCCAGTCCATGCCGGAGCCCGCGTCGAGGGCGGCGGCACCGAGCCACGAGGGCGAGGACGGGCCGTACTGGGCGGCATCGGGGTCCGGTCCGGTCGGGGTGTCCAGCAGCACCGGGGCGAGGTCCCGCAGCTCCTCCACGTCGAGGTCGCGGAACTCCTGGCCGTCCACCTGCGGGGCGACCCGGGGCGCGGTCCGGCCACGGGTGCCGAGCACCTGGGCGGTCGCGGCCCACGCCTCGCGGATGGCCGAGTCGGGGGCGTCGGCCAGCTCGGTCGTACCGGGGCTGTACTGCCAGTACGACTGGAAGCTGCGGGCCTGACCGGTGTCGGCGTCCACGATCATCCGCCTGGACCCGGAGTTCTGCGTGGCGATCACCAGGTGGATTCGGGCCTCGCGCCCCACGCGGAGGATCGAAGCCACGTCGGCGTGCACCGCTTTCCGGGCAACTCTTGATTTTCGGCCCGTTTGAGGCACCAAAGCTGCCCGGGCGATTTGTGCAGGTCAGAGTACAGAATCCGGGCGAAAGTGGGTGTTCCGGGCAGCGGGCAACTTTTCGGCACTACCGGCTATATACGGGAACGCGTTTCTCGTCGCGCCACACGAACATTCTTTCCCGCACACATAGGTATAGGAATAGTTGCCCTAGTTGCCCGGAAGGTAGTCAATAGGAGCTCTGACCTGCGGAAATGTGCGGGCAAACTAGTAGGGCAACTATTTTGCAGAGTTGCCCGGAAGGTAGTGAATAAGGGCTCTGACCTGCGGAAACGTCCGGGCAACTTTCCCGCCGAGTCCTCGTCCGCCCGTCTGTGCGGCTCCTTCTGGGGCAACTGGTGACGCGAGCCGCAGAACCTGTCGCCGTTATCAAACTGTGGCCAAGTCCACTAGATGGTTGATTCCTTGGACGCGGTCAGTGGTCGTACGCGATCAGGGATCGTTTGGTGGTGATGCCGGTGGTCCAGTTGTGCCAGATGCCGGCGGACATCGCCAGGAGGCGTTGACTCACTCGGGCGAACACTCCGTGGGTGGTCCGGCCGCCGTGTTTCTCCAGGCCGAGCTGCCCTTTGAGGGTCTGGTTGACCGATTCGATCCACTGCCGCACCCCGCCGAGGTTGCCGTTGCGGTAGGTCTCGTCCTTGCGGTCCGGGCGCAGCAACCGCAGGCCCATCGCGGCGGTTGTGGCAGCGAACGTCTTTCCGGAGAAGCCCTTGTCGGCGAGCAGCACCTGCCCGGAGCGGATGAGGTGGTGATCGCGTTCGAGCAGCGCGGTCACCACCTCGCGTTCACCGATCTTCGGATGCGCCAGGCACCACATGATCGGCATCCCGTCGCCGGCGCACACCAGATACAACTTCAAGCCCCAGTAGAAACGCGAGTGTGACGCGCAGTAGCCGTATCCGGCGTGCCCGGCCAGGCCGGACCGCTTGACCGTTTCCCTTGACATGCCACACGGAACCGGGGTGGCGTCGGTGATCCACAGGTCGTCGAACCACGACGGTGAGAGCCGTGCCACCGCCTGAATTGTCTTGCACAGCAACCCTCGTGCAGCCCTGACACGCTTGTTGTAGTCGGACTGGCCCGGCAGATACGGGAACAGTGCGCGCAGTTGCTCGTTGCCGTGGACGTGCCGGATCCAACGCCGTTCACTGTCGAACCCGAGCAACACCTGCGCTACCGCGAGCGTGAGCAGTTCGGCATCGGAGAGCAGCGGGCGCCGGCCGCGTCCCGAGCGGGGTTCGACGACGTGGTCGTCGATGAGGACATAGAGTTCAGTCAGGAGGGTTTCGAGTTCTTTCGTCACACATTGATCTTGAAGCCCTCCGCCTACCTCGTTGCCGACGGCACCTTCAAGGAATCAACCATCTAGCCTCAAAATTTCGTGGGGTGGCGGTCGGTTGCCGATGGCCCGATTGGGTGGTCTGGGGACCTGACTTCGGGCCGAGGCCGTGAGGAGTGTGCCGAGGCGTCGGTGGGCGTTGGGGTTCACGGCCCCGAAATGTGGTCCTTTCGGTGTTGGTTGGTCGGGTTGGTTGGGTGGTCAGCGGGGGTTGGGTAGGGTGTCCAGCCGGGTGAGTGCGGCCAGTAGTAGGTGTATGCCGGGTGCGTGTGTGGCGAGTTTGAGTCGGGTGCGTCGGGCGTGTCGGGTGGTCTTGGCGGCGATGGAGAACAGGTGCAGTCGTAGTTTTTTCGGTTCCCAACGGCGTGCGGTGGTGCCGTCGAATCCGAGGAGTTGGGTCCAGGCGATCAGTTCGCAGGCGAGCATGACTATGGCGCACCAGATGCGGTTCTGGTCGAAGCCGTGCAATGGAAGGTTTGTCAGGCCACAGTCTTTCGCGTTGCGGATGCGGTCCTCGCAGCGGGCACGACGACGGTGGCGCAGTTCCAGTGCGGCGAGCTGACCTGTGGTGGTGTTCGTGGCGAAAGCGGTCAACCGCATTCCGTCGGAGTCGGTGTAGCGCAGTTGCGCCCCTGGATGCGGGTGTTCTTTGCGTACGATCACGCGTATACCGTCGGGCCAACCCGACAGGTCGAGCACGCCGGTCAGCTCAGCCACCCACGCCCCGTCGCGTTCGGTGCCGTCGCTGTCATAGGCCGGTGTCCACGCCGCAGGTTGGAGGCGGTCGATGACGGTGGCGATGGTCTCGGTCAGCCCGAACCCGACCGAATAGGACAGGCGCCGACGGGTCAGGTAGTCCAGGAAATCGTGTGTGCCACCAGCGGAATCGGTGCGGATCAACACGCTTTTACCCACCCGATACCCGCCGGTGCCCCGGATCTGTGTCAACGCTTGTTCGACGACGGTGATGTGGTCGGCGGCGGTGTTGGAACCAGCGTTGCCCGGGCGTAGCTCGATTGCCAGGGGTTCACCGGTACCCTCGCCCTGGTGGTCGACGAACGCGCACAACGGGTGGAACCCGAATCCTTTCTTCCACGTCGCGGTGGCCTGCTGCTTCTCCGAATGGGCGGTCACCAACGTGGCATCGAGATCGATGATCAGCGGTGCACGGGCATCACGGCCATGATCAGGGGCACCCTCACCGGCAGCGGACCACGCCGTCGCACGCGCGGCTGCGCGTGCGGTGTTGATCGCCGCCAAAGCTGTGGTGGCATCGGCGGCCAACGTCGAGACCAGCCGTGACACCGTCGGATCGGAGGCCACCGGCCCGAACACACCCGGATCGGTGCGGACCTGGTTGATGTCGGCCAGGCAGTCCCCACCGATCGCGACCGCCACGGCCAGATCAGCGATGATCTTGCCCGGATCATGGGTTGCCATCGGCGCACGCCACGGCGCCAATGCCTGTGACAGTGTGCTGGTCAGACCAGTTTTGTGCGCCGTACGCAGCAACACCACAGCCCCCGCATGCGACACGACACCGGTTCCTGAACCATCTACCGACACTGACGGGTACGGCGACGTAGACTTACTCACCTGAATGGTGCTCCTCGATCTGGTCTGTTTGGAACCTTCGCAAGTTCAATCATCCCAGGTCAGGGCACCATTCTTTGTTAACGACACGGAATTACCGTGAAAGGCCCAGGCTAGTGCGCCTCCAGCACTACATCTTGTGGTCGGGGAAACACCCCTGACGAGGCGATTCAACTTCGCGAAGTTGTCTATTCCTGCTGGTAAAACGTCAAACATTGTAGATACTCCGTGTAATTCTGCTAGTGGCGTTGGGCGATGAACGGGCACAAGATGTAGGTACCGCCACCGAGGCGGCAGCTACCGAAGCCCCAGGAGGAGCAAGCGCCATGAATACCGAATACGAGGCGTACCTGACCGTCGCCGAGTTGGCCGCACGTCTCGGTGTCCGCGAGAACACCATCCGAGAGGGCGTCGAAGCCGGGATCATCCCGGCGCACCCCCGGCCCATGCTCACCGCCCCGGGTACTCGTCACGGCTTCCTCTGGTCCGAGTGCGTCCGGTTCGTCGGCAAGCCGATCAGCCGCGCCCCGCAGCTCGACCAGGATCGCGGGGCACAGACCGGCGACGACTCCGTGCCGAGCGCCGAGGAGTGGACCGCTCTCGCCGACCGGCTCCGCGACGCCGCCGACGAACTGCGCGACGTGCTCAGCGAGATCGCCGTGTCCGGCGACCGGGCTGAGGCCGAGCTGGGACGCGTGGACGATGCCCTCCCGCGCGTCGCCGACCACCTGCCCGACGCTCTCCGCACCGTCGCGGAAGCCGTCGCCCCCGACTTTTCGCGCCTCGACGACCTGGCCGACCAGGTGTCCGACGCCGTGGACGCCTACGAGCAGGCCGACGCCGCCGACCGGCACTGATCCCGCGATTCCTACTGATTGAGAGGCGGTTCCCGTGTCCGAGACCGGAATCCTCACCGACGCCGACCGCGACCACCTGGTCGCGCACGCCGTAGACGGCGACTGGCTCGACGCCCATCCCGGCGCGGCGTTCTCTTACGACGCCGACACCGAGTTCCCCGAGGGTTTGCAGTGGGTCCGGGCGCGCGAGGATGCTTCGAGCACCGGGCTGGTGTTCATCTGGACGCAGGCCGACGGCACCGCGATCTGGCAGCTCAACCCGCATACCCCGCCGACAGACTCGACCGGGCGACCGATGAAGTACATCGGCCCCCGCCGCCCGGACGCGGAGGGCGACGCCGAGGTAGCCGACGCCCCGGGAGTGCTGTCGTACGGGATCATCGCCGACACCGGTCGGCGCTTGCACCCGGTCTGGCTGGTGGAGGGCACCAAGCAGTCTCGCGCCGCCGCTGCCGCGCTCGCGGCCCGTCCATCCGGGGCAGGGTACGCGACGGTCATCGGTATTCCCGGTATCGACTCCTGGACGCGCGGTGTCCCGGTGGAGCTGTTCGCCCGCTTCCGGGGCCGCGAAGTCATCGTGATCCCCGACGCCGACGCCCGCACCAACGCGCGTGTGTACGCCGCCTCCGAGCTGCTGGGGAAGAACGTCAAGGGCGCGGGTGCGAGGTCGGTGCGGTTCGTCCAGCTCCCCGTCACCGGCACCGAGGGCCTGGACGACTACCTCGCCGGGCACCCCCGCGAGCGGCGTGGCCGGGAGCTGGAAACGCTCGGCGAGTACGCGATCAGCGCCCCCGCCCCGGTCAAGCCGAGGGCCAAGACGACCAATGCTCCGGCCCGTGCGGGGGCGGACGGTACCCGCCGCGCGCTCCTGCTGACCGAGCCCTACTGGGCCGACGGGGCGATCCGGCCTGACTATCTCGCCCGCGCCGCGATGGAGCAGTACCACCTGATCCAGGGGGTGCGCTCGCCGGTCGCCATGTACTCCAAGCAGGGCGTCTATCTGGACGACCTATCCCCGCTGCGCACTGTCGTCCGGCTCACCTTGCTCGATGACCAGACGCCGGGCCGTGTGCAGGCGGTCGAGGATCAGTGCCGGTCGTACGCCGAAGTGCGGGGAGTCGTCCTCCCCGACGGGCTCATGCCGGAGCCGTTGGTGAACGTCCGCAACGGCATGGTGGACTTGCACACCGGTCAGCTCCTGCCGCACGACCCGAAGTACCGATCCTCGATCCAACTCCCGATCGAGTACGACCCGGCGGCGACGTGCCCGCTCTACGACGAGTGGATCATCGACCGCGCCGGGCCGGAACAGGCGGCGGTGATCGACGCCATCGGTCGGCAGATGATCGACCCGTCGGCCATGCCGCGCTTCGCCCTCATGCTGGTCGGGCCGCCGCGCACGGCCAAGAGCATGCTGCTCAAACTGCTCACCGAGATCGCCGGCCCCGAACGCACGTCGTCCGTGGCTTTGCAGCAGCTCCACCGCGAGCACTACAGCGTGAATCTGTACGGCAAGCTACTGAACTCGTGCGCGGACCTCCCGGGCGCGGACACCGACGACCTGGGCGTGTTCAAGCAGCTCACGGGTGGTGACCAGATTCAGGCCAACCCGAAGAACAAGGACATGTTCGGGTTCCGAAACACGGCCACGCTCGCCTTCTCGTCTAACGAGATTCCGTCGCTCCCAGAGGGCGGGGCCGCGTTCGCACGCATGATCCCCGTGGCTTTCGTCAAGAGCTTCCTGGGTTCTGAGGACATGACCCTGGAAGCCCGGCTGCTGGCCGAGATGTCGGGCATCTTCAACCGGTTCGTGCGGCACCCAGGGACCCCGCCGGTACCGCACCCGGAAGTCGTCGAGACCTTCCGCTCAGGCGCGGATCGGGTCGCCCGTTTCGTCGCATCGGTCACCGTGCCATGCACCACCGAGACCGCTCTCGACGCCGACGGTCGGCCCCCGCACCTGGGGCTATGGACGACCCCGGCACGCCCGGATCAGCCACGCTGAGCCACCTCTACTTCGCGTTCGAGCGTTGGTGCCGGGACGAGGGGGCCCGTACGCCGATGGGGCGCAACAAGTTCGCGTCGCGGCTGACCCAGCTCCCCGCCGTGCAGGAAATCCGCGTCGGTGCTCAGCGCACCCGCGCCCTGAATGTCCGGGTGCTTCCGCACCGGGACTGGAACACCGGCGCGACCGACCCGTACGCCCACCTGCGACCCATCCTGTTCCCGCACGAAGGAGCTACCCCATGACCGCCGCCGCGTTGGAGCTGGCGCAGACCGCCGCTGACGCGATCTGCGCCCAGCACCCCGGCTTCGCGCTGCTGGCCCCGGTGCTGCCGACGATCATCCGTATCAGCCCGGCTGTGCCACCCGGTATGACCGCTCCGCAGGCCGCAGCCGAGGCACGCCCCCTGTGGAGGCTGACCGACGCCGCCAAGGCGGCGGGAGTCGCCCCGGAGCGGTACCGGGCATATCTCCGGCAGATGATCGTCCCGCTCGATGCGCTCGGTATCTCCCTGCGCGAGCACCGGCTGGAACGCGGCGACGTGGTGCCGACGGTCGAGCACTGGGCACCCTACGGCGGGGTGTTCGTCCCGAAGCCGGAGCGCGCCGAACGCCGCAGGGAGAAGGACGCGGCGGACCGGGAGCTGCGGACGGCCAAGACGGCGGTCAAGACCGCGACGACCGCCGTAGCCGCCGCCACCCGTGCGGCGGCGAAGAAGGCGACGGGCGTTGCCGAGCAGATAGCCCTCTCCGACGCCGAACAGAACCTTGCCCGCGCCGAGCAGCACCTCGCGCGCGTTTTGGTATCGCACGAGCACGTCGCCGTTCGTTACCGCGACCTTTTCACCCTCGCCCCCGACCTGACCGCCTACAGCAGCGTCCTGGACCCTGCCACCCTCACCGCCCTGATTGGAGCCTGACTTGAAGCCCCTGAGCCTGCACAACGCCGACGTGTACGCGTACCCGACTGGCGACGACCTGTCCGAGGCAGTCGTGCTTCTGCGCGCAGACCTGGCCGCGCACCCCAGGGAGCGTGCCGCCGTGGACATCGAGACCAACGCACTCGACCTCGGTGACCCGCGCGAAGCGGTCCGCACGATCCAGCTCGGTACCTCCCGCGTGATCCTGGTGCTCGACGCTTCCGACGCGAACGCCCTGGACGCCGCCGCCGACCTGCTTAACGACGAGGCGGTCCGGTGGACCGCCCACAATGCGGCGTACGACACCGTGCGCCTGGCCCGCGTCGGGGTCATCGACTCCCTGCCGTCGATCTGGGACCGCATGGCCGACACCTACATCCTGACCAGTCTCATCGAGCCGCCCACCTCCGATCTCGGATACCGGGACTTGAAGTCGCAGACGAGGGCCTGGTGCGGTGCTTCTGCCGTGTCGGCGGACGCGAAAGCCGACCTCGACGCCGCCTTCGCGGCGCACAAGTGGAAGGGCCTCAGCCAACAGTGGAAGGTCTACGACAACCCCGACCCGACGGCGGGGGACAACGGTTGGGCGCAGATCGACCTCGCTGACATCGCGTTCATCGCGTACGCCGCCGCTGACATCGCCGACAGCGCGCGCTTGGTCGCGGTGCTGGAACCCATCGCCCGTCTGGCGCTGGGCGAGGTCGTGGACACCGAGCATCGGGTCGCCCGGATCGCCGCCGAGATGACGCTGCGGGGAGTCCGGCTCGACCGCGACTTTACCGTCGCTCGGCGGGACGACTGCCAACGCGGGAAGGACGCCGCGCTGGCCGAGATGCGCGCCGCCGGGTTCACCGGTATCCCCTCCCGCGCCGCCGACATTGTGACGTTCCTCGACGGCGAGGCCATGCCCCCGCACTTCACCGACAAGGGCGGACGCTCCACCGGCAGCGTGACGCTCGCGGAGTACGCCGCGCTCGGGTCCCGGCTGGCCGAGCCGCTGCTCGCCTGGCGCACCGCCGACAAGCTGCTCAAAACGTACTTCACCCGCTACCTGCGCTCCGGCGGAGAGCGCATCCACCCGACGGTGGACACCATCAAGGCGCGCACCGGGCGCATGTCCAGCAGCGACCCCAACTTCCAGAACCTGCCCAGCCGCAGCGCAGCCGCGCAGGTGCGCGAGTGCTTCATTGCCGACCCCGGCATGGCGTTCATCAGCGCCGACTTCTCGTCCATCGAGATGCGCGTCGCCGCCGCGATCACCCGCGATCCCGGCCTCCTCCCGCTCTACACCGCCCCGCTGGCCGGCGGCGAGGACCCCCGGACCCGGTGCCCCTACTGGCTCATGGCCTGGGATCTGCACGGCCCCCAGGCGTCCAAGGCCGACCGGGGCGCGGTCAAGAGCGTGGTGCTGGGGCGCATGTACGGCGGAGCGGGCGAAGCCCTCGCCGAGCAGGCCGGGCTGCCCCTGGACGCGGTGAACGCGGCACTGGACGCGTACGGGCGCATGTACCCGGCGCTCAGCACCTGGGCGCGTGAGACCCTGACTCCGCAGACCACCGACCTCGGACGCCCGATCTGGCGGCTGCCGTCCGGACGGATTCAAGCTATCGACCCCGGCGACGCCTGGAAGGCGCTCAACGTGGTGATCCAGGGGCTCAGCCGCGACGTACTGGTCCACGCGATCCTCCGGTGCGAGGACGCCGGACTCGGCCAGTACCTCGTCATGCCGATCCACGACGAGCTGCTGCTGCAAGTGCCCGAGGACCGCGCCGAGGAACTGCTCGACCGGCTGGTGGAGACTATGCGTAGCGAAGTGATGGGCGTGCCCATCCCGGCGGAGGGCTCGCTGCTCGGCCCCCGGTGGGTCGCCAAGGATTGAGGGGAGGGGGTGATTCAGATGATGTTGCGCAGCGGTCGGGTGACAGACAAGGCCGACCAGATTTGGCAGGAGCGGTGTAGCTGCTGCAAGTACCGGGGCGCGTCGCTATTCAGCGGCCTGCGTTGCTCGGCGTGCGTTCCGCTTGCGGAGCTGCCCGCCGAGGCACAGGCGTTCGGCGACAGGCTCGACAGGCACGCGTGCCAAGTGGGCTGACCCACCCACCAGTAAGGCCCCCGGGGAACACCTTCCCGGGGGCCTCACTCATTCAGTCCAGCTCCTCGTCAGACGCCCGCTCAGCCGCCAGCGCAGCCCTCTCGACAGCCTCGATCCTCGCCGCCCTCGCGAGCTGCGTCAGCGCCGCCTCGTCCCGCCCTTGCCCCCATACGAGGCTCACCGCACTCCCCGGCCCGCTCAGCTCGACGGCACCGCCAGCTCGCGCCCGCGCGAGCCGATGGAGCGCGATGAGATCGCCGCCGTCGTCGGCAAAGGCCCTCACGATGTCGAGAGCAGAAGGGCGGGAGGCTGCGGTGTCATCGGTCATGCCTCCATGCTCTACCGCCCACCGAATCGCGCACCACCCGCCGCGCCAACTGCCGCCTGAACAGGCGTCACGTCCTCTGTGTCACCGCCCCGATGTGACACAGAGTTGACACAACCCTGCGCCGATTCTCACGAAACCCCCTGGTGGGTACCGCCACTCCCCGCTGAGAAAACGCTCTCAGCCTGCGAAAACACGATTACCACTGGTTTTACACACCAGCGGTCAGGGGTTCAAATCCCTTTGCGCGCACCGACTTCGCAGGTCAGGGCCGGTTTTCCACTACGGGGGGACCGGCCCTGACTCGTTGATCCGACGCCTACCCGATACTGTGAAAACGGACGATCGGGAGAGCTGTCACCCTCGGCGTACCGATGCCCCGGCACCTGTCGGAGGTCCGGGGCCGCCCCGCACGATGCCTGCGGCCATCACCATTCACAGTGAAAGCTCAGCCTGGTCTTGCCCCCTTCCACGGATGCGGGCGCACCATCGGCTTCATGGGTATCACGGTCCTGGCCGTCGGCGGCACCGGCGAGTCGTTTGCGGGAGATTCGCGCACCGAGGTCATCGGTCTGCTGTCGGCGGTCACCGACTGCCTCGACGACCGGTTCACCGCGCAATGGGTGCCGTATGCCGCCAGCTACGGTCCGGTTCCGCAGCGCGACGGCCTCAGCTATGCCGAGAGCGTCGACGGCGGCGTCGCCAACCTGGCCGCCGCGTTCGGCGAGTGCGCCGGGGATGTCGCGCTGCTCGGCTATTCGCAGGGCGCGGTCGTGGTGCGGCGATTCGCCGCCGCCCTGACCGCCGGGCAGTGCGAGCCGATCATCGGCATGGGCCTGGTCGCCGACCCGCACCAGCCGCCCGGTGGTGTTCCCGGCTGCCACGGCTGGGGTGTGGCGGGCCCCGGCGAGCCGCTGCCCGCCTCGGTCCCGGTGTTCTGGATCGGTGCCCGCAACGACATGATCTGCAACGCGAGCCCGGATTCCTTGCTGCGCGATATCGCCGATCTCACCGGCACCATGTCCTTGCATCACCCTCTGAGATGGTGGTCGCAGATACGGGAACGATTGTCTCACAACGACCTTCAGAACGCCGATGCCACCTCGGTATCACCGGAACAGTGGCGCCGCGATCCTGGGCGGATCGCCACCGCCTGGCGCGAGGTTCGTGGCTATCTGCCACGCACACTCGGCTGGCATCGGGTTCGACTGGCCAACACCGAAGGCGGACAACATACCTCGTACGCGGCCACGCCGTACGGGCAAACCCCGCTCACCGACGCCGAGGTGACCGGCTGCCAGACGTTGGCGATGTGGCTTCAGGTGCAGGCCACATTCACCGGGAGCGACGACACCGGCCGTCCCCATCCGGTGGCGCCCCCGCCCGCCCGCTCGCACGCGTCGGCGGCGTGATCTCGCCGACGCCCACGTGATCTCCGAAACCGGCCGTGATCGGGCGTCCCGTGCGGTTCAATGACTCGACGAACCCCCAACGAAGGAGTCGAAGGTTGTCCCGTTCATTGAGAGTGGCCGTGCTCGGCGGAGGGTCGTGGGGAACCTCGGTCGCCGCGCTGGCCGCCCGCAACACCCCCACCCTCGTCTGGGCCCGAGACAGCGCCACAGCCGACGACATCAACACCCGGCAACGCAACAGCCGGTACCTCGGTGACATACCACTGCCCGACTCGCTGCGTGCCACCACCGACCTGGCCGAACTCGCCGACTTCGCCGATGTGCTGGCCGTCGGTATCCCCTCGCATGCGATGCGCGAAACCCTCGGACCGCTCGCCCCCGAACTGCGACCGTGGGTGCCGGCGATCTCCCTGGCCAAGGGACTGGAACCGGGAACGCGGCGCCGGCCGACCGAGGTGATCGCCGAATGCCTGCCCGGTCATCCGGTGGGATTGCTGGCCGGCCCCAATATCGCGGGCGAGATCGCCGAGGGCAAGGCGGCGGCCGCCGTCATCGCCACCGAGGACGAGCGGGTGGCCACCGCGCTGCAACCGCTGTTCACCTCGAAGGTCTTTCGTGTGTACCGCAACGACGACGTCCTGGGCTGCGAACTCGGCGGCATCCTCAAGAACATCGTCGCCATCGCCAGCGGCATGGCCGAAGGTCTCGACGTCGGCGACAACACGCGGGCCATGGTCCTGTCCCGCGGCTTGGCCGAGATGACCCGTCTGGGTGAGGCGATGGGCGCCAATCCCCGATCGTTCGCCGGGCTCACCGGCATGGGCGACCTCATCGCCACCTGCACCAGCCCCCGCTCCCGCAACCGCCGCCTCGGCGAACTGCTCGCCCAGGGACGCACCACCGAGGAGGCCGTCACCGAACTCGGCCAGGTCGCCGAGGGCGCCAAAACCGCGCCGACGGTGCTGGAACTGGCCACCGAGTTCAACGTCGCGATGCCGATCGCCGAGACCGTCGCCGCCGTCGTACAGGGCCAGATGACCCCCGCCCAGGCCTACCGCGGCCTGCTCCGGGTCACCCCCGGAACCGAAACCGACGTCGGCTGAGCCGCCGCGTCGGCTGTGCCCGTCCGGGGCACCGGCAATCACCACGAGCGGCGGACATCGACAGCTTGCCCGGAATGCACCCGCCGGTCAGCCGGACGTGAGGTGAGTCGGCGAGTCTTCTAGCATACCGTCGGAGTCGACGTCACATCCATTGCCGACGACTCGGCGACCCTGACCCATGGGATGTCGATCGCCCCGCGACGATGGTGGTGGAGACCCGTCCGTCTCGCCGGGCGGGACCAAGCGCGTGGTCCGGCGATCAGACGGCGGCCAGGACCTTGGTCCAGACCGCCTCATCGCGGGACTCCCCCGGGCCGATGACGTCGGCGAAGGCGATGGTGCCGTCACGCTCGACGAGGAAGGTGCCGCGGTTGGCGTATCCGCTGGTCTCGTTGAACACCCCGTAGGCCCGGGCCACCTCCCCGTGCGGCCAGAAGTCCGACAGGATCGGGAACAGGAAACCCTGCGCCGACGCCCACACCTTGTGGGTGGGCGGGGGTCCGACGGAGATGGCGACGGTGGTCACCTCGTCGTTGCTGAACGAGTCGAGGTTGTCCCGGATATGGCCGAGCTCGCCCTGACAGGTGCCGGTGAACGCGAGCGGGAAGAACACCAGCAGGACGCGGCGGTCCGCGCGTAACGCGGACAGCGACACCTTCCGCATGTTCTGGTCGCGCAGTTCGAATTCCGGTGCCTGCCCACCCACCGCGAGCGGACCGCTCATGCTCGTTTGCCGGTCCGCGATTTAGGCTGCACCAGCCGCGAACCCGACCAGGTGCCGAAATTGACCACGCTCGTCTGCGTGAGGCCGGCCGTCGAGGCGGCCTCGGAGATGTCGGCCGGGTCGACGTAGCCGTCCTGGCCTGTCTTCGGCGTGAACACCCACACGAACCCGTCGTCCGCGAGCGGGGCGATGGCATTGATCAGGCCGTCGACCAGGTCTCCGTCGTCATCGCGCCACCACAGGACCACGACGTCGGCGACGTCGTCGGAATCCTCGTCGAGCATCTCGGCGTCGATCGCGTCCTCGATGGCGATACGGAGTTTGTCGTCGGTGTCCTCGTCCCAGCCGCGTTCCTGGACGACCAGGCCGAGAGTGAAACCCAGCTTGCGTCCGACCTGTGCCGGGCTCTCCCCTTCGGTATTACCGGACTCTGTGGCGGCAACCACCGCGCGCGACCTCCCAAGTTCTCGATGTTCGGTATCCACCGGGACATTCTCCCGGCGATATCTGACAATAGGAACAGCCTAGAGGTCGCCGGGGCAAGACGCACGGGCGACCTGCGGACGAATTTGGGCCTTTCGTCGTGACCAACCTCGCGTACCGCACGGTAACAACGACGTTCCGAACGAAATGGGGCACGATATTGGATGGAACCGGCGTGGCCCACATCACGACGCCGGTTCCATTGATCGACCACAACACGATCAACCCACAGCACGATCGGTCGGCACCGGTTCCACCGGGCCGGGTGATCCGAGTCGCCGGCGACCACCAGATGCGCCGGCCGAGAAACGAGGAGCTGTCAGCAACGTGACCGACCAGTTGAATCAGTCGATGCCCACCACCGAAGCCGCGAAGAACCGCGTGCGGGTCATCCGCGAAGGTGTCGCGTCGTATCTGCCGGACATCGACCCGGAAGAGACCGGCGAATGGCTCGATTCGTTCGACCAGCTCCTCACCGCCGCGGGCCCGGGCCGTGC
Source organism: Gordonia pseudamarae (assembly GCF_025273675.1). NCBI lineage: Bacteria > Bacillati > Actinomycetota > Actinomycetes > Mycobacteriales > Gordoniaceae > Gordonia > Gordonia pseudamarae. Next base: position 3,169,871 of record NZ_CP045809.1, read on the forward strand.
CCGCTATCTGCTGCTGCGCATGCTCGAGCGTGCGAACGAGAAGAACGTCTCGATCCCCGCCCTGACCTCCACCGACTACGTCAACACCATCCCCACCGAAAACGAGCCGTGGTTCCCCGGCGACGAGGATCTCGAACGCAAATTCCGGCAGTTCATCCGCTGGAACGCGGCCATCATGGTGCACCGGGCCCAGCGTCCCGGGGTCGGCGTCGGCGGTCATATCTCTACGTACGCCTCGTCGGCGTCGCTGTACGAGGTCGGTTTCAACCACTTCTTCCGCGGCAAGGACCACCCCGGCGGCGGTGACCAGATCTTCGTCCAGGGACACGCCTCCCCCGGCATCTACGCCCGCGCCTTCCTGGAGGGCCGCCTCGACGCGCACCGCCTGGACGGTTTCCGGCAGGAACGCAGCCACGCCGGGCTCGGCGGCGGCCTGCCCTCGTATCCGCACCCGCACCTGATGCCGGAGTTCTGGGAGTTCCCCACGGTGTCGATGGGTCTGGGCCCGATGAACGCCATCTACCAGGCCAGGTTCAACCACTACCTGCACGACCGCGGTATCAAGGACACCTCCGACCAGCACGTGTGGGCGTTCCTCGGTGACGGCGAGATGGACGAGCCGGAGTCGCGCGCGTACGCCAGCATGGCCGCGCTGGAGGGTCTGGACAATCTGACCTTCGTCGTCAACTGCAACCTGCAACGCCTCGACGGCCCGGTACGCGGCAACGGCAAGATCATCCAGGAACTCGAAGCGTACTTCCGCGGGGCCGGCTGGAACGTGATCAAGGTGGTCTGGGGCCGCGAATGGGACGCCCTGCTGCACGCCGACCGTGACGGCGCACTGGTCAACCTGATGAACACCACCCCCGACGGCGACTACCAAACCTACAAGGCCAACGACGGCGCATTCGTGCGGGAGCACTTCTTCGGACGTGACCCGCGCACCAAGAACCTGGTCAAGGACCTCACCGACCAGCAGATCTGGAACCTCAAACGCGGTGGCCACGACTATCGCAAGGTGTACGCCGCCTACGCCAAGGCGATGGCCCACAAGGGGCAGCCGACGGTGATCCTGGCCAAGACCATCAAGGGCTACACGCTCGGCAAACACTTCGAGGGCCGCAACGCGACCCACCAGATGAAGAAGCTGACGCTCAACGATCTCAAGGACTTCCGCGACAGCACCCGGATCCCGATCACCGATGCCCAGCTCGAGGAGAATCCGTACCTGCCGCCGTACTACCACCCGGGGCCGGATGCTCCCGAGATCCAGTACATGCTCGATCGGCGCAAGTCGCTCGGCGGTTTCCTGCCGAGTCGGCGCACCACCGCCAAGCCGCTGCACCCCGATGTGTCGCGGGCGCTCAAGACCGCGGCCAAGGGCTCGGGCAAACAGCAGGTGGCCACCACCATGGCACTGGTCCGCATCTTCAAGGACCTGTTGCGCGACAAGGAGATCGGCCACCGCATCGTACCGATCGTCCCCGACGAGGCACGCACCTTCGGTATGGACAGCTGGTTCCCGACACTCAAGATCTACAACCGCAACGGGCAGCTCTACACCTCGGTCGACGCCGATCTGATGCTCGCCTACAAGGAGAGCGCTCAGGGCCAGATCCTGCACGAGGGCATCAACGAGGACGGTTCGACGGCCTCATTCGTCGCCGTCGGCACCTCCTACGCCACCCATGACGAGCCGATGATCCCGCTGTACATCTTCTATTCGATGTTCGGCTTCCAGCGCACCGGCGACAACTTCTGGGCGGCGGCCGATCAGATGGCGCGCGGTTTCGTCATCGGCGCCACCGCCGGGCGTACCACGCTCACCGGTGAGGGTCTGCAGCACGCCGACGGCCACTCGCATCTGCTGGCCGCGACCAACCCGTCGGTGGTCGCCTACGACCCGGCCTTCGCCTATGAGCTCGGCCACATCATCGCCGACGGACTCAAGCGCATGTTCGGCGACAACCCGGAGAACATCTACTACTACATCACCGTCTACAACGAGCCGATCCTGCAACCGTCGCAGCCCGACGACGTGGACGTCGAAAGCCTGCTCAAGGGCATCTACCGGTATATGTCGGCCCCGGTCGGCAAGAAGCATCCGGCCAACATCCTGGTGTCCGGGGTGACGATGCCCGAAGCGCTGCGCGCCGCGCAGATCCTGGCCGACGAGTGGGATGTGGGCGCCGCCGTGTATTCGGTGACGTCGTGGAACGAACTGGCCCGTGACGGCCGGGCCCTGGACCGCGACTCGGTACGCGAACCCGGGTCCGAGGTGGCGCAGCCGTTCCTGACCACGGCGCTCTCGTCCGCCGAGGGCCCGTTCGTCGGAGTCAGCGACTACGAACGCGGGGTGACCGATCAGATCCGGGCGTACGTGCCCGGCACCTATCTCACCTTGGGCACCGACGGGTTCGGATTCTCCGACACCCGGCCCGCCGCCCGCCGGTTCTTCAACGTCGACGCCGAGTCGATCGTGGTGGCGGTGCTCGTCGCTCTCGCCCGGGACGGACACCTCGACGTCTCGGTGGCCGCCGCAGCGGCCGACAAGTACCGGATCACCGACGTCACGGCCGCTCCGGCACAGACCAGCGACCCCGGCAGCGCGTAACCCGTCCGGCATCGTCCGGTGGGCCCGGAACCGTCTTCGGGCCCACCGGCCGATGCCCGACGCACAGCCTTGCGCACGACCTACATTGGGAACATGCCCGAGAAGTCCGGCCCTCGATCGGCGGCGCCGCGTATCCGCAGCAACCGCTTCGTCACCACCACCGACGCGCACGACACCCTGCACGAGGCGTTCGCGGACGGACTGCTGCGCCGTCTCAAGCAGTACAGCGGCCGGCTGGCGACCGAGGCGATCGGTTCGATGCAGGAGCAGTTGCCGTATTTCGCCGAACTCGACGCCGCCCAGCGGGCCAGTGTTCAGTTGGTGGTCCAGACCGCTGTTGTGAACTTCGTGGAGTGGTTGCAGGACTCCGAGGGTGATGTGAAGTTCACCGTGGAAGCATTCCAGGAGGTGCCACAGGATCTGGCCAGACGCATCTCGCTGTTGCAGACGGTCGAGATGGTCCGGGTGGCGATGGAGTTCTTCGAGACCTGGCTGCCCGCCCTGGCCCGCAACGACGCCCAGCTGCGGGCGCTGACGGAGGCCATTCTGCGGTACGGCCGCGAGATCGGATTCGCCGCGGCGGCCATCTACGCGTCGGCGGCGGAGTCCCGCGGCGCGTGGGATTCGCGATTGGAGGCGCTGGTGGTCGACGCCGTGGTCCGCGGTGACAGCGGCCCGGAGCTGCTCTCGCGCGCCGCGGCGCTGAGTTGGGCCTCGGACGCCCCCGCGACGGTGATCGTGGGTGCCCCACCACCGGAGCAGAACGTCTCGGTGCCGTTGTCCATTCATTCGACGGCCAAGTCGTTCAACCGGTCGGCGCTGTCGGTGGTGCAGGGTTCGCTGCTGGTGACAATCATCAGTGGGCCGTTGTATCCGACCGAGCGGTTCGCGGTGGCGTTGCTCCGTCATTTCGCCGACGGCGCGGTGGTGATCGGACCGACCGCCCCCAATCTCGGCAGCGCCCACGCGAGTGCCCTGGAGGCGATGGCGGCGATCAGTGCGGTGCCGGGCTGGCCCAACGCACCGCGGCCGGTGCACAGTTCCGAGTTGCTGCCCGAGCGTGCCCTCAACGGCGACCCGATGGCCATCGAGACCATGACCGCCATGTTGATCGAGCCGCTGGTCAGGGGTGGTGAGACGCTGGTGCCGACCCTCGACGCGTATCTCGACTCGGGTGGGTCGATCGAGGCCTGCGCGCGGGGTCTATACATCCACCCGAATACTGTCCGATATCGCCTAAAGAAAATTGCAGACATCACAGGACGTGACCCGACCAACGCCCGCGACGCCTACGTCCTGCGGGTCGCGAGCACAGTAGGACGTTTGACACGCTTAGGAAACAAATCCACCACAATAACCACATAAGTAACACATGTCACAGTCCTGTCATGCCTTTGCCGCAGCACTATAGATGAAGGCACGACTGAGTAACACATCACAGGCCTATGACGAGAAGAGTCCGCAACAAGGCGTTTTGTAGAGTTCCTACAAAACGATGCGGTAAGGTTCATGCTCAACAGCACCCACAAATCCCGTCACGAAGGTGTTCTCTGGTCACGTGCTTTCGATCCTCGCGCCCGGACAGGGCTCACAAACGCCCGGAATGCTCGCCCCATGGCTCGAGCTGCCGGGAGTCCGCGATCAGCTCGCCACCTGGTCCAAACTCGCGGGCCTGGACCTCGAACGGCTCGGCACCACCGCCACCGCCGACGAGATCACCGACACTGCCGTCACGCAGCCCCTGATCGTCGCCGCATCGCTGCTGGCCTACGACGAACTCTCCAAACGCGGCACCCTGCCCGCCGACACCGTCGTCGCCGGCCACTCCGTGGGTGAGCTCACCGCGGCCGCCATCGCGGGCGTGATCAGCGCCGACGAGGCCGTCACCCTGGCCGCAGTGCGCGGCGACGCCATGGCGCAGGCCTGCGCTACCGAACCCACCACGATGGCCGCGGTGCTGGGCGGCGCCGAGGAGGCCGTCCTGGCCCGCCTCGACGAGCTCAGCCTCATTCCGGCCAACCGCAACGCCGCCGGCCAGATCGTCGCCGCCGGTGCCGTCGAGGCGATCGACGAACTCGTCGCCAACCCGCCGGAAAGGGCCCGCGTCCGCCCGATCGCCGTCGCCGGCGCGTTCCACACCGAGTACATGGCCTCGGCCCGCGAGGCCGTCGCCGAGGCCGCCGCGGCGATCACCCCGTCCGACCCGGCCACCACCCTGCTGTCCAACTCCGACGGCCTACCTGTAACGAACGGCGCCGACGCGCTGAACAAACTCGTGGGGCAGGTCACCCGCCCGGTGCGGTGGGACCTGTGCTCGGCCCGACTACGTGAACTCGGCACCACCGCCATCGTCGAGTTGCCGCCCGCCGGGACATTGGTCGGTATCGCCCGACGAGAACTGAAAGGGATTCCCGGTCGCGCACTCAAGACGCCCGAGGATCTCGATACCCTCACCGAACTTGGATAGTTGATCGCGGCCTCCGCCGGCCGTGATCACCCGGAGACCGGTCCCCGGTCATCCAAGCGCCCGTCCCCGCCGATGACGCGTGGGCGCGGGTTGCTCCGGACCAAACAACCAGCAACACCCACCAGAAGGGAGCCACATAGTGGCCGCCACCCAGGAAGAACTCATTGCCGGCATCGCCGAGATCGTCGAGGAGGTGACCGGCATCGAGCCGTCCGAGGTGACGATCGAGAAGTCGTTCGTCGACGACCTCGACATCGATTCGCTGTCCATGGTCGAGATCGCCGTCCAGACCGAGGACAAGTACGGCGTGAAGATCCCCGACGAGGACCTCGCCGGACTGCGCACCGTCGGCGACGCCGTCGCCTACATCCAGAAGCTCGAGTCCGAGAACCCCGAAGCCGCAGCCGCCATCGCAGCGACCCTCGACGCGGACAAAAAGGACGCCTGACAAGTGAGCGGTTCCCTGCGCGAGTACTCCACTCTGGGTGGGAACTTTCCGAGCGTGGTGGTCACCTCGATGGTGGCCACCACCAGCCTCGGGGAAGATCTCGACTCCACCTGGAAGAACCTGCTGGCGGGTGAGAGCGGCATCCGCGAACTCACCGACCCGTTCATCGAGGAATACAACCTGCCGGTCCGCATCGGTGGCCGCCTCGTGCAAGATCCGGCCGACGAGGTCAGCAGGGTCGAGGCACGCCGGATGGCCTACGTCGAGCGCGTCGCGCACGTCATGAGCAAACGCCTGTGGGAACAGGCCGGCACCCCCGACGTCGACCCCGAACGCCTCGCGGTCATCATCGGCACGGGCCAAGGCGGCAGCGACTCGATGGTCGAGAACACCGTCCTGATGCGGGAGACCAAGAACTACCGCAAGGTATCGCCGCTGGCGGTACAGATGGGTATGCCCAACGGGCCGGCTGCGGTGGCAGCGCTCAATATCGGAGCCCGCGCAGGGGCCATCACGCCCGTGTCCGCATGTTCGTCGGGCGCCGAGGCCATCGCACACGCGTGGCGGCACATCGTCATGGGCGACGCCGACATGGTCATGTGCGGCGGCGTCGAGGGTCGCATCGAGGCCCTGCCGATCGCCGCGTTCTCGATGATGCGGGCGCTGAGCACCCGCAACGACGACCCGGCAGCGGCATCGCGGCCGTTCGACAAGGATCGCGACGGGTTCGTGTTCGGCGAGGCGGCCTCGCTGCTGATCATCGAACGCGAGGACCACGCCAAGGCCCGCGGCGCACACATCCATGCCCGCGTCCTCGGCGCCGGAATCACCTCCGACGGTTTCCATCTCGTCGCCCCCGACCCCAGCGGTCAGGGCAACGCCCGCGCGATGGTCAGGGCCCTGCAGACAGCGGGCCTGACCAAATCGGACATCACCCACGTCAACGCGCACGCCACCGCCACGCCCATCGGCGACACCGCCGAAGCCGTCGGCATCCACTCGGCAATCGGAAACCACGCCGCGATCTACGCACCCAAATCGGCCCTCGGCCACTCGATCGGCGCAGTCGGGGCGCTCGAATCGGCGCTGACGGTCAAATCCATCGAGGAAGGCGTCATTCCGCCCACCCTCAACCTGGACAACCAGGACCCCGAGATCGACCTCGACGTGGTGCACGGCGAGCCCCGGTCTCTCCAGATCGAGTACGCCCTCAACAACTCGTTCGGTTTCGGCGGCCACAACGTGGCGATCGCCTTCGGCCGCTACTGAGGGCCGCACCCACACCCGACATCCCCCAGGAGACACCGATGACCACATTGGCTCCCATCCACGGCCGTGAAGACTCAGCGGATCCTCGCGATCCGCTGCTGCGCCTCACCAACTTCTTCGACGAAGGCACCATGTCGCTGCTTCACCCGCGCGACAGATCGGGAGTGCAGGCGGCCGTCGGCCTGGTCAACGGTGTGCGCACCGTCTCCTACTGCACCGACGGCACCGTGATGGGCGGTGCCATGGGGATCGTCGGGTGCAAGCACATCGTCAACGCCATCGACACCGCCATCGCCGAGCAGGCCCCGGTCATCGGGATCTGGCACTCCGGTGGTGCTCGGCTGGCCGAGGGCGTCGAGGCGCTACACGCGGTCGGCGGCGTCTTCGAGGCGATGGTGCGCGCATCGGGTTACATCCCGCAGATCTCCGTCGTCGTCGGCTTCGCCGCCGGTGGCGCCGCCTACGGGCCCGCGCTCACCGACGTGGTCATCATGGCCCCCGCCGGCCGGGTCTTCGTCACCGGACCCGACGTCGTCAAGAGCGTGACCGGCGAGGATGTCGACATGGAATCGCTCGGCGGTCCACTAACCCACGGCAAGAAGTCCGGTGTCTGCCATATCGTCGCCGACTCCGAACCCGACGCCTACCGGCGCGCACGCCGTCTCGTGTCCACCTTCAGCCGGCAGGGCAATTTCAACTCCGCCCACGCCGCCGCCGGCGACAGCGATCTGCGCGCACTGCTCCCCGAATCACCACGCCGCGCCTACGACGTGCACCCCATCATCGAGCAACTTCTCGACACTCAGCTCGACTCCGACCGCGACACCACGATCTCCTCGTTCGAGGAGATCCAGGCCAAATGGGCGCCCAACATCGTCGTCGGATTCGGCAGGCTCGCCGGCCGCAGCGTCGGCGTCATCGCCAACAACCCACTGCGCATGGGCGGCTGCCTCAACTCCGAAAGCGCCGAGAAGGCATCGCGTTTCGTCCGGCTGTGCGACGCCTTCGGCATCCCCCTGATCGTCCTCACCGACGTACCCGGCTATCTGCCCGGCGTGGGTCAGGAATGGGACGGTGTCGTGCGCCGCGGAGCCAAACTGCTGCACGCGTTCGCCGAGTGCACCGTTCCCCGCGTCACCCTCGTCACCCGCAAGATCTACGGCGGCGCCTATATCGCCATGAACTCCCGTGCGCTCGGCGCCACCGCCGTATTCGCCTGGCCCGGCTCCGAAGTCGCCGTCATGGGTGCCAAGGCCGCCGTCGGCATCCTGCACAAGAAGGCCCTCGCCGCCGCCCCCGACGACGAACGCGAAGTCCTCCACGACCGCCTCGCCGCCGAACACGAGGCCATCGCGGGCGGTGTCGGCCGCGCCCAGTCCATCGGCGTCGTCGACGAGATCATCGACCCCGCCAGGACCCGCAGCATCATCGCCGAAGCGCTGGCCGCCGCCCCCGCCCGCCGCGGCCGCCACAAGAACATACCCTTGTAATTGTGTTGTGGGCTCTCCGGCTGCGCCTACCACCGCTCTTCCTCGTCGTTCGTGCGGGCTCGCAAGCTCCCCCGGCGCTCTCCTCGGTCCAGAGCGGCGACGCTCCGCCTCCGACCCACAACACGCGGCCAAGATGCGGCGCAAGTGATGCAGGGCCTCTCACCAGCTGGTGAGAGGCCCTACATTATTGGTCACGATCTCGGTCGCGGTGTTGGGTTCAGAGCGTCGCCGCTCTGGATTGAGGAGTGCGAGGGAGCTTGCTACCGAGTGCGACGAGGGAAGAGTGGTGATAAGCGCAGCGGAGAGGCCCACCACCTATCCAACTCTCTGGGTGAGCCAGGTGACTTCGGCACCCGCTCCCCCGATGCGGTAGGGCTCCAGGGCGACGTCCCATGCGGTGCCGAGGGCGGCTTCGATGGCGCCGGCAAGACCGGAGCCGTCGGGCTGGGAGTCGAGAAGAGTACGCAGCTGCATCTCGCCGAGGACCACGTCGCCATTGGCGCTCATGGAACCACGCCACAGGCCGAGGCCGGGTACGTAGCTGTACCGTTCACCGTCCACGCCTTCGCTGGCGTCTTCGGTGACTTCGAAGCGCAGCGCGGACCATTCACGCAACGCGACGGTAAGTCGTGCGGCCGTGCCGACGGGTCCGGTCCAATCGACCGTGGCCCGCTGCAGACCTACTTCCGCTTCCTGCGCCCCCCACTTGAGGTTCGCGCGCGCATTCAGCGTCGACGACAAGGCCCACTCCACATGCGGGCACAGCGCGACGGGCGCGGAGTGGATGTACACCACTCCTGTCGTCAGTTCCGCAAACTGATTCAGATTGCGCACTGGTTTCACCTCCGGGTTTCGACGAGGAACGTCTTCCCCAACACACCTCGTCGATACCCCGGAACTACTACTGTTGCCTATTGTGCCTCAAGTGGCGTGTGTTGCGCTAGTTTTCAGTGAGACTCCTGACAACACTATCGTTGAAGTCTCCCCACAGCGGCTTGGCCCACGATCCGAAGTCACGATCTGTGAGTACCACGCATCCGGCACCCAGCGCAGGATCGACCCACAAGAAAGTGCCAGATTGTCCAAAATGCCCAAAAGTATCCGGCGAGTTGTGCCGACCGGTCCAGTGTGGCGCCTTGTGTGATCGAATCTCGCACCCCAATCCCCAGTCGTTGGGCCGATGCTTGCCGTAGCCGGGCACAAACCCGTCCAAACCAGCAAACCACACCCGGCGCGCCTGTCCGGCGAGTTTCCCGGACAGCACCGAAGGACTCAGCAGATCGCGGGTGAACCGCGCCAGATCGTCGACGTTCGACCGCGCCCCGTGCCCGGCCGGCCCGGCGAGTTGCGTCGAGGCCATCCCGAGCGGCTCGCAGACCGCCTGCCGCAGGTATTCGGCGAATTCGATACCGGTGGCCTCCTGCACGGTGTCGGCGAGGACCTCGAAGCCGGCACTCGAATAGATACGCCTGGTTCCGACCGGCGCCTCGATATCCCGCGTGGCAAAGGCCAGCCCGGATGCGTGCGCCAGCAGATGGGCGACCGTGGACCCGGGCGGTCCCGCCTGGGAGTCGAGTTCGATCGCCCCCTCCTCCACCGCGACGAGTACGGCCTGCGCGACGAGTAGCTTGGTGACCGAGGCGAGCGAGAAAACGGCCGACGTGTTGCCGTACTCCTCGACAACGCCGTCGGCCGTGATGATCGCCGCCGATACCGAGCCGACGGGCCAGGTGCTCAGCGATTCCAGACTTGGCACATCAGTGAGCGTACCGGATATACGATCACCAATCTTCTTCAGTGTACCGGATCACACCTCTGATGTTCTTCCCGTCGAGCATGTCCTGGTAACCCTGGTTAATCTGGTCAAGTCGGTACTGCCGGGTGATCATGTCCTCGATGTTCAGTTTGCCCACCTTGTACATCGACAGCAGCTGTGGGATGTCGAGCTTGGGGTTGGCCCCACCGAAGATGGTGCCCTGCAGGTTCTTCTGCAGGAGCGTCAACATGGCCAGATTCAGCGTCACCTCACTGTCCATCATGTTGCCCATCCCGGTCAGCACACAGGTACCCGCCTTGGCGGTGATGCCCATCCAGGTGTCCACATCCTTGCCGTGCACCTCGCCGACGGTGACGATCACCTTGTGACACATGTGCCCCCAGGTGAGTTCGGCGATTTTCGCCGATGCCTCGGCAACCGACTCGAACGCGTGCGTGGCACCGAATTTGAGCGCCTGCTCACGCTTCCACGGCACCGGGTCGATCGCGAACACGTACCGGGCACCGGCGATGACGGCACCCTGCAGTGCGGCGGTACCCACACCCCCGACGCCGACGATCGCGACATCCTCACCGGGCCGGACGTCGCCGCTACGCGTCGACGATCCGTAGCCGGTGGGTATGCCGCAACCCACGAGCGCGGCCACCTCGAACGGGATGTCCTTGTCGATCTTCACCGCCGACGCCTCGTGCACCACCATGTACGGCGAGAAGGTACCCAGCAGTGTCATCGGGTACACATTCTCACCCTTCGCGGTGTGAATGCGGAACGTATTGTCCGACACGGCCTCCCCCTGGAGGAGGAGCGCCCCCATGTCGCACAGGTTGGCCAACCCGCGCTTGCACGAGGAACATTTGCCGCACGACGGGATGAACGAGAGCACGACGTGGTCACCGACCTCGAAGTCGGTGACCCCCTCGCCGAGTTCGACGACCACGCCGGCGCCCTCGTGGCCTCCGAGGATCGGAAAGCCGCCCATCGGAATGCCGCCGGTCATCAGATGATGGTCGGAGTGGCACATGCCCGCGGCTTCCATGCGGATCTTGATCTCGTGCGGACGCGGATCGCCCAGGTCGAGTTCTTCGATCTCCCAGGGCTCGTTGTGTGCCCGGATCAGCGCACCTTTGGTCTTCACTACTTACCTCCACATCGATAACGCGGCACCCGCGCCGCGCCCCGCCGACGTCGGCGGGTGACATAGGAAGACCCTAGCCACTATTCGACGGAAATGGAACGTGTTCTAGTTGTCGATGCACCGGCCGGGAACTTCCCTACACCGCGTGGTCCGCCAACCCCGCGTCCTTGCTTCCGTACGACGTGCGCAGCGCCGGTTTGACGATCTTGCCGCTGGCGTTGCGCGGCAGCTCCGCGACCAGCACGAGATCCTTCGGATGCTTGTAGCGGGCCAGGTTGGCATTCAGATGCTCCTCCAGGTCCGCGAGAGTCAGATCGCCACCGTCGTTGGCGACCACCACCGCCACCGGGACCTCGCCCCACTTGGGATCGGCCCGCCCGATCACGGCCGCCTCGAGGATCCGCGGGTGTGAGTACAGCACGTTCTCAACCTCGGCGCAGTAGATGTTCTCACCGCCGGAGATGATCATGTCCTTGGCACGGTCGACCACGTAGATGAATCCCTCCGAGTCCCGCCGCACCAGGTCACCGGAGTGGAACCAACCGTCATGGAACGCATCGGCGGTGCCCTCGGGGTTCTGCCAATAGCCGAGCATCAGATTCGGTCCGCGATACACGATCTCACCGACCTCACCGTCGGCGACGTCGTTCATCGCCGAGTCGACGATGCGCGCGGTCACCGATGGAATCACTTTGCCCACCGAACCGAGCCTGGCCAGCGCGTCCTTGCCCTCGAGCACACAGGTGATCGGCGACATCTCGGTCTGGCCGAACACCGCGACGTTGAGCGCCTGCGGGAAGGTCGCATCCATCGCCTTGAGCACGGTATCCGACGCCGGGGCGGCACCCCAGCTGATGATGCGCAACGCCAGATCACGCGGCCTGGCCTGCTGTGCCGCGCACACGGCCTGCCATTGCACCGGCACCAGGAAGATCGAGGTGGTGCGTTCGGCTTCGAGGGCGTCGAGCAGTTCGTCCGGGTCGAAGGCACCGAGCGGGTGGATCACCGACAGCGCACCCATGTAGAACAACGCCGACATCGCACCGATCGCGGCGATGTGGAACATCGGCACCACCATCGAGCCGATATCGTCGGAGCTGGTTTGCAGTACCCGCAGGCAGGTCACCGCCTGCGCCTGCATGTTCTGATGGGTCAGCATGGCACCCTTGGGTTTTCCGGTGGTTCCCGAGGTGTACATGATGAGCGCGACCGACTCCTCGGGCACGTCGATCTCCGGCAGATCGTCGGCCCCCTCCGCCAGCAGTTCCTCGTAGTCGAGGTGATCGGGCGACTCCGATCCACCGACGACGATGATCTGCTCCAGACCCGCGGCGGCCTGGACCGCTCCGGCCAGCGGCGCGAGCAGCGTCTCGGTGACCACCGTCTTGGCCCCGCTGTCGGCGACCAGGAACGCGATCTCGGCGGGTGCCATCCGGATGTTCACCGGCACCGCGATCGCACCCAGAATGTTGGCACCGAAGATCGCCTCGACGTACTCGGAGCGATTGAGCATGAGCAGAAGCACCCGGTCACCGAAGCCGACACCGCGCCGGTGCAGGGCGGCGGCGAACGCATGCGAGCGGGCGTCGAGCTCGGACCAGGTTGTCACCTTGCCCGCGTACTTGAGGGCGGGCCCGTCGGGCGTGGTCAGTGCATGTCGGCGGACCTGATTGTTCCAGTTGTTGCGCCGCGAGCGCAGTGGCTCGGCCGCACGGCCGTCGATCATACGGCGCTGGGCATCACCCGACAGGTCTGTGGAAGTCATCGCATCTCCTCGTGTGTCTGATTCGTTCGGTTCACGGTACGTGGTCCATGAGATGTGGAACACTCTTTCCGGGTAGAACATATACGATATATGTTCTACAGTCAGCCTCACGATCATCCGCGGCCACTGAGGCCGCACCGTCTGTCCCGGAAGGACCCCCATGGTTGCGTTCACCGCCGAACAACGCGCGTTCGCCGACTCCGTCGCCGACTTCTGCCAACGCGAGACCGGCACCCGAGCCCAGCGCGATGTGCTGACAAATCACGGCGCCGAGCTGCACTCACAGGACCTGTACAAGAAGATGGCCGAACTCGGCTGGACCGGGATCGTCGTGCCCGAGGAGTACGGCGGAGCGGGTGCGGGCAACGTCGAGCTGTGCATTCTGCTGGAGGAATGTCTGCGCGGCGGCGCCCCGATCGGCGGTATCGGTCCCACCCTGATCACCGCGGCCGGCTATCAGAAGTTCGCCGCCGAGGACCTCAAGCGCGAGGTGCTCGCCGGCGTCGTGGCCGGCGACTCGCTGTCGGTGTCGATGTCGGAGCCCGAAGCCGGTTCCGATGTGGCCGCGCTGACCTGCCGCGCCGATAAAGTGGACGGTGGCTGGCTGATCAACGGGCAGAAGACGTGGTGTTCCAATGCGCACTTCGCCCGGTCCATCCTGCTCATCGCCCGCACCGACAAGAGCGGTCGGAAGCATGAGGGACTGACCCAGTTCCACGTCCCCGCGGGCACCGCCGGCCTGGAGATCCGTGGCATCGACACCCTCGGTGGCCGGGAGGTCAACGACCTGTATTTCACCGACTGCTTCCTGCCGGATTCGGCCGTCGTCGGACAGGTCGGCAACGGCTGGAACCAGCTGATGGCCGGCCTCAACACCGAACGGCTCATCCTGGCCGCGATGCAGCTCGGTCTGGCCGAACGCTCGTTCGCGCAGACGCTGCAGTTCATCACTGAACGCAAACAGTTCGGACGGCCCATCGGCACCTTCCAAGCACTGCGCCACCGGATGGCCGATCTGGCCACCGAGATCGAGTGCACCAGACTGCTCGTGTACTCGGTGGCCCGCAAGGCCGACGACAACCCGGACAAGCTGCTCCCGCGTGAGGCATCGATGGCCAAGCTCAAGGCGACCGAGACGTCCAAGAAGATGACCATCGACGCGATGCAGATGATGGGCGGCTACGGCTACGCCACGGAGTTCGACGCCGAGGCGATGATGCGTGCCTCGATCATCTCTACTGTCTACGGTGGTACCAACGAGATTCAGCGCGACATCATCGGCAAGACCTTCGGCCTGTAGACCGGGTGACCGCCGGGTCGCGAACGCATGGGAAGTAGGCACATGAAGGTGGCACCGCGTCGAGGCGCGCCGGGTCAGGGGACGGCACAACCCACGGCATCGGCTCAGATCTCCGGCAGCCGGACATCGGCGGGCAAGATCCGCAAACGCCCACAGCTGTCCGAGGAGGTCGCCGCCCACCTGCGTCACGCGATCATGACCGCCGAGATCCGGCCCGGCGAGTTCGTCAGGATGGACGACATGGCCTCGCGGCTCGGGGTGAGCGTCACCCCGGTCCGCGAGGCCCTGCTCACCCTGCGCGGGGAGGGCATGGTCAACCTCGCCCCTCACCGCGGCTACATCGTGGCCGACCTGAGCCGTGTCGATGTCGAAGATCTGTTCTGGCTGCAGTGCGAGATCGCGGTGCGCCTGGCGCTGCGTACCGCCGCGGCGATCACCCCCGAGCAAATCGGTGAGCTCGAATGGTGCAACCAGAAGCTGTCCGCCGCGGTCCGCGCGGGTGATGGACCGGAGGTGGCCGACGCCGAGTTCGAGTTCCACCGCATCCACAACCTGGTCGCCGACAGCGACAAGCTGTCCTGGTTCCTGCTCAGCGCCACCCGCTACACCCCCGCTCAGCTGTATGCGACCGACCCGGAGTGGGGTGAGGTCGCGGTGGATTCACACGCCAAACTCATCGCCGCCTACCGCGCGGGCGACCGCGAGCAGATCATCGAACAGACCCGCCGCCAGTTCACCGATGGCGCTGCCCGTCTCACCAGACATCTGGAGGCCACCGGAATCTGGGACTAGTGGGTATCGCCGTTAGTTCGTCGGGGGTCTGGGAGCCAGGTGGTGGGGTCGTTGAGGTAGAGGCCGCAGGCGGTGTCGAGGGCTTGCTCGGGGGTGCCTGAGGGCCAGCCGGTGGGGAGGACGGCTTGTTCGTAGTCGTTGTGGCTGGCGCGGTAGATCGCGAAGCCCCATTGGTTGGCCGATCCGGCGTAGCGCAGCCGGCATAGCTTCACCTCCTCGCCGTCGGTGAGGGTGGCGTCGATGTAGGCGAACCCCGCACGGTAGCGGGTGTGCAGGGTCTGGATCTGGGGCCAGCGTTCGGCGGCGCGGGCCAGGAGCTTTTGCCGTAGCGAGGTCTGGGTCGAGTCGGGGATCTTCGCCATGATTCTCATCATCGTGGCATCGTCATGTGCTGCCTTGATCTGTTCGGTGTCGGCGTGGCGTCTTGGCCTCCGGCGGCTCGGAGCGTCAGAAATGGATGTGACTCTCACCAGTGCTGACGTCGTGGTCCTCACCGATGAAGAACGACATGTCCTGACACGCCGCGCGAACGCCGCGAAATGCCCCCATCGCGATCTGCTGCGTGCCCGGATCGTGCTCGCTGCTGCTGACGGTGTCGCGAACGCCCAGATTGCCCGCGACGTGGGGGTCTGCGAGGACACCGCCCGCCGCTGGCGACATCGCTTCTGCGTGCAGCGTCTTGACGGGCTTAAGGACCGGCCCCGATCAGGGCGGCCACCGGTGTTCACCCCGGTCGAGGTTGCCGAGGTCAAAGCACTCGCGTGCACGCGACCGGCCGACCACGATCTGCCGTTAACGAGGTGGTCGACCGCCGAACTCAGCACACACGCGGTTGCGGCCGGGCTGGTGCGGCCAGTCTCGCCGTCCACGATCGGCCGGTGGTTGGCCGCCGATGCGATCAAGCCGTGGCAGCATCGGTCCTGGATCTTTCCCCGCGACCCCGACTTCGCGGTCAAAGCAAGTCCGGTGCTGGACCTGTACCAACGGCAGTACAACGGTGTCGAGCTCGGCGCTGATGAATACGTGATCAGCGCCGATGAGAAGTCCCAGCTGCAAGCCCTCAGGCGGCGTCACCCCGAAACACCCGCGGCACCAGGGCAACCACGCAGAGTCGAGTTCGAGTACCGCCGCGGTGGCACGCTGGCCTACTTCGCTGCCTACGACGTCCACCACGCCCAGGTGCATGGAATGACAGCACCGAAGACCGGGATCGTGCCGTTCACCCACCTCGTGAAACAAGTGATGACCCAGGAACCGTATGCCTCAGCGAAGCGGGTGTTCTGGATCGTCGACAACGGTTCCTCCCACGCCGGGCAGGCATCGATCGACCGGATGCGTGAGGCGTTCCCCAGCGCGGTCCTGGTGCACCTGCCCGTACACGCTTCGTGGCTCAACCAAGTCGAGATCTACTTCTCGATCCTGCAACGCAAAGCCATCACCACCGGCGACTTCACCGACCTCGATGACCTCGCGCAACGAATCCTCGCCTTCGAGGACCGCTACAACCAGAACGCTGAACCCTTCGGCTGGAAATACACCCGCGACCACCTCAACCGCCACCTCAACCGACTCAACAACGACGGCACCCTCCGCCAAGCGGCGTGACCCCCGACGAACTAACGGAGATGACCACTAGCTGTCACGACGACCGGCTGTCACGACGATCAAGCCGGGGCCGCCCGACCGAACAGTTGGACGTAGAAGTACGTACCGTTGCGCCCCTGGGACACACCCACACCGATCCGGTCGAACTCCGGGTTCATGATGTTCACCCGATGCCCGGGCGAGTTCCACCACGCCAGGTGTGCGGTGGCGGCGTCGGGCTGACCGCACGCGATGTTCTCGGCGGCCCAGTTCAGGTCGGTGGACTCCAGCACCGGCGTCAGATCCTGGTGGTACAGATTCAGCTCGTCGGCCAGCCGCTCGGCGTGCGAACTCGCGAACCCGGCCAGCCCCGCATGGGCCCGCACCCACCCCAGCCCGTCCGCCCCCCGAGCCACATTCACCAACGCGATCAGCTCATCCTCCACACGCCAAACCTACCCCGTCACATCTGCCCCGTTCGCGCGCAACGACTTCCTTGAACGCCAATGGGATCCGTTTGGCTCATATAGAAAGCGGCTACGCGGGAACACCGGTGTCGGGCGGAGTAGCGCGGGGGCTGCGACGGTAGGTGGAGACAGCGGGCGAGTCGGGGAACCAGAGACGCCAGGGGCGGTCGGCCGCCTCGCTGATACCGACGCGGGGCCCTGCCGCCCATGAAGGAACACCCCGCAACTCCAGCCTGATCGGCGACGCCGGATCGAAGAGTTCGGTCCCGTTGTCGGACAGCTCGATTCCGAGTGCCCGTCCCAGATTTCCCGGTCCCCGCGCAAGGTCGGCGGCCCGGCGTGCACCCGGCCGCCGGGCGGTGACCACGTCGGCTCCCTCGATGATCTCCGCCGATCTGAGCAGTACCGCGCACGCGGTGTCCTCGGGCCCGCACACGACATTCATACAGCGATGAATGCCATAGCTCAGGTACACGTACAGCACTCCGGGCGGCCCGAACATCACCCTGTTGCGCGGTGTCGGTCCGGGGTACGAATGTGCGGCAGGATCGGGCCACGGACCGTTCGCAGGCGACCCGTACGCCTCCACCTCGACGATCCGCGCGACAACCTCACCGACGGTGAGGATCGCACCGAGCACCCGACTCGCGGCGGTCACCGGATCAGAGTCCCTGAGTGCGTCAACATCCACGCCACACTGTGTCATACGCGACGCGGTTCTCGCCGTGATTCTCATTCGTTTTCAGTGGGTAAACCGTGGGCTTTCGGCGGGTCTTTCAGACCGCGTCGACCACCGGTGAGAAGTGGAGGCGAACACCGCCGCCGAGGAACGCCTGGCGCGCGTCATCGACGACAACCTGATGCTCGCTCAGCGGATCGCCGAGCATGAGGCCCTCGCGCAGGCTGCCGACCTCGACGACAAGGTCCTCGGGTACCGGCGCATCGTGCACCCGGAGCTGGCCAAGGGGGGCTCGTGCGGAATATGTCTGGTCGCGGCGAACCGCCGCTACAACATCGGCGACCTGAAACCGATCCACTCGGGGTGCCATTGCACGGTCGCGGCGATCACCGCCGACTTCGACCCGAAGATGGTCAACGATGAGGATCTGGCCCGCCTGTACGGCGACGCACAGGGCAACTACCGGCGGGCGCTGGTGCGTACCCGCTACCAGGTCGACGAGCACGGCGAGCTCGGCGCGGTCTTGGTGCCCAAGGCCGCGCACAAGACCCGCGAGGAACGCGCCCGGGCCACCTCAGCTCGACGCAAGCTCGCCGCCAAGATGCATCGGGACGGAGCGTCGACTGCCGAGATCGCAGAGACGCTCGGAGTGTCGGACCAGACCGTCCGCAACGACCTAGATGTACTTCCCCGACACGTTGTGAACATCTGAGGTAAGGCGAAGACCTCCGGGCAGGATGTGGGTTACCACACTCACCATCTAGCCACGGAGGTCTTCGTGACTCACGCTAACGCACCGTTGACGCCCGAGGGGCGTCGCCGTCTTGCTTCCCTGATCATCGATGAGGGCTGGTCTTTGCGGCGCGCTGCCGAACGGTTCCAGTGTTCGCCGGCCACGGCCAAGCGGTGGGCCGACCGTTACCGCGCCGGCCAGTGCCTGACCGACCGCAGTTCCCGCCCCGCCCGCTCACCGGCCCGGCTGCCCCGACGCACCGAACGACGAATCATCTGCCTGCGTTACTCCCGCCGGTGGGGACCGCACCGGATCTCCTATCACCTGGGTATCGCGCGTTCGACGGTCGGTCGGGTCCTGGAGCGCTACCGGATGCCGCTGCTGTCGAACATCGACCAGGCCACCGGACTACCGGTGCGCAGACCGAAACCGAAACGGTACGAGGTCGACCGGCCCGGACGACTCGTGCACGTCGACATCAAGAAGCAAGGCCGAATCCCCGACGGTGGTGGCTGGCGTGCTCATGGTCGCGGATCGGCCGCGGACCGTACTGCCGGTGTGGCCCGTGGCCGGGCAGCACGCTCGGGAGCACCGCACTCGCGGGGCTACCGCTACCTGCACCATGCCGTCGACGACCACTCCCGGGTGGCGTATTCGGAGATCCTCGACGACGAACGGAAAGAGACCGCGGCCAGATTCTGGCGGCGCGCCAACACGTTCTTCGCCGAGCGCGGCGTCGAAGTGACCGCGGTAATGACCGACAACGGTTCCTGCTACCGCTCCAACGCGTTCGCCCAGGCACTGGCCGAGACCGGGATCAAGCACAAGAAGACCAAGCCGTATCGGCCGCAGACGAACGGGAAGGTCGAACGTTTCAACCGAACCCTGGCCGCCGAGTGGGCCTACGCCCGCCCCTACACCAGCGAAGCCGAACGCACCACCGCCTACACCGCGTGGCTGCACCACTACAATCACCACCGACCCCACACCGGAATCGGAGGCCAAGTCCCCTCAGACCGCGTTCACAACCTCACGGGGAAGTACACCTAGAGGCCGCGGGGGTTGGCGCCAGCCGCCCGTCGCCCGGGGCGATGCCTCGGAAGTCGAGCGTGCCGCCACAGCGGCCAGCGCGAGATGAAGACGCCAATCGTCGCAGCGGGCAGACCGCAGGCGGTGGTGGTGGCGGTGATGACGGGACTGGCGGAGGCCGGACAGGTTTTGGTGATCCGGGTGGCCGCGAGTTCCCCGATTGGGTACCGTTCCGCCGCGACGACATCGCGGAGCTCGGAGAGTGGGATGAGGAGCACTTCAGAGGCACCGGGCATTCGGGCGGCGGGCACCGTCACGATTCAAGGGTCCCTCGCGCTACCAAGTTTCCAGTTGCCGTTGATTCGCTGGCGGACCTGCAAGAGGTCCATGACGCGGTGCTGGCGAACTACGCAATGGTCAGATTGGATGAAGTGCACCAGTCATACGTTTTCCGCGGGCTCGTGAATATTGGCAGCAATCGAGTGATTGCCGACGTAGCAGTTGACCGCTGGGGCACCCCGCGCACTGTCCACCCGGTAAACGGGGATGAAGTTCGTCGCAACGACGCTGACGGACGAGATGGAGGGCTGGTGCCGCTCGACCTGCGCTTCCTGAACGCGTGGGAACCGGACGAGGGGTAGGATGACTCGTATGGACTGTTTCGAAGCCACACGCGTTCTGTATGCCGCAGTCGGCGTCGATGAAGTCCCCGACTATCGCGACAGTCTTCTGGAATTTCTCGCTGCGGTGAACACCGCAGTTCAGAATGAAGTGACCCTTAGCGATAGCGCCGTCGACAGTATTGAGGACCTGGCCCGGCGGATGCTCCGACCCGGTGCACGATCAACGCAGGAGACCCTGGCGGCGATTCGCACCTTGCGCGACCGTCACGCGGTCGCATCATAGGAACCACACAAGGCGCACCGAGAACCTCGTAACCCATTGGGTGCGGGGTTCTTTTATATCTACAGGTCTTCCCCTCCCTCGGTCCGGGGTGAGGGGTTTCGCCCGTCATCGGGCATCTCGTTTGTTCATTCCCCTCGACATGAGGGGTTGTTGTCATGCCCCAAGAATTGCCACTGCACCCGATCACCGGTGTTCGGGCGATTGGTTTCTCCAAGCGTGGTCCTATCTGGCCCGTCATCGGCGCCAGCGGTGACCACGACGGTGGCGCACCGCCGGCCGCCGGCGACCAGGGCGGCGAGCAGCCGCCGGTGGATCGTGGGTTTCCGGAGAACACGCCGATCGCGGAGATGACGGTCGAGCAGCAGCTCGCCTACTTCAAGCATCACGATCGGCGTAAGGCCGAGCAGCTCAAGAAGTTCGGCGGGATCACCCCGGAGGCGGCGAAAGCGGCAGCCGATCGGGTGGCAGAGCTCGAACGTGAGCAGCTCTCGGCCGCGGACAAGGCGATCGCCGACGCGCGTGAGCTGGCCACCGCCGAGGCGACTGCTGCGACGGAGACGAAGATACGCGGAGAGATGGCCGGGCAACTGCTCGAGGCCACGGTCGCCGGTTCGGGGTTGTCGCCGGAGCAGCAGAAGGCGGTGCTGGCGATGACCGATGCGTCGAAGTTCCTCGGTTCGGACGGCACGTTCGACACTGCGGGCCTGCGGGCGCATCTGGCGACCTTCGTGGGCGCGCAGCCCGGGCCCTCCCGGCAGTGGGGTCAGAGCAACAACAACCAGCCGCCGCCCTCAGACGGCGCGGCGCTGGGTTCCCTGTCTGTCAGGGTGAGTTGAGACCAACGCTTGGTAGCAAGTCTTCGTTTTGGCAGGGCGAGATCAGGATGAGTATCGATATCTGTTTCCACTATCACCGGCCCGGATAATGGGGTGATGAGCAGTAGTAGTGAACAGTCCCCGGGCGGGGACGGCGGGCCGCGGCGGCGCCGCAGCTTCACCGCCGAGGACAAGCTGCGCTACCTCGCGGCCTATGAGAAGGCGTGTGAGACCGGCGAGGGCGGCGCCTACCTACGGCGTGAGGGCCTGTATTCGTCGTTGATGAGTGAGTGGCGGCGGCTGCGTGATGCCGGGGTCCTCAGGCGCTGATGATGTTTGCGGTGTCGCGGGCGCCTCGCCGGTCGGGGTTGACTGCCGAGCAGGCCGAGATCGCACGGTTGAAAAAGGAACTGGCCCACTCTAACGCCAAGTTGGAGACCACCCAGACAGCCCTCGATATCATGGGAAGAGCGCACGCGCTCTTGGAGCAGATCTCCAAGAGCGCGGATTCCGAACCCAAACGCGGCAAGCGGTGATGACCGCGTTCGCCGACCTGATCGCCGCCGGCACCACCGGGCGTACCGCTGCCCGGTTGACGGGCCTGTCGCGAGTCACCATGTCCCGCCGCGCCTCCACACCCGTCGCCAGCGATGAGCTCTGTGATGCTGTGGCACAACGGGTTCGCGACCGTGTGGAGCCGGTGAACAGACTCGATGAGGTCGAACGTGCGGCGGTGGTGGCGGTGCCCAACAGTGACCGTTTCGTCGACGCGACACCCACCCAGGTGTATGCCACCCTGCTCGGCGAGGGCCGCTACCTGTGTTCGATCTCCACGATGTATCGCATCTTGGGTGAGAACAAGCAGGTCAAAGAACGCCGCCGGTTGGCCACGCATCGGTCGACGGCGATCCCGGAACTGGTGGCGACCGCGCCGCAGCAGGTCTACACCTGGGACATCACCAAACTGGCCGGCCCGGCACACGGGGTGTACTACGACGCGTACGTGATGATCGACATCTACTCCCACTACATCGTCGGAGTGCACGTCCACGCCCATGAATCCGGTCCGCTGGCGAAGGAAATGATGCAAGAGGTGTTTGCCATCCAAGGCATCCCGCAGGTGGTGCACGCCGATCGCGGGACCTCGATGACCTCGAAGACGGTGCCCGAGTTGCTCGCCGACCTGCACGTCACCAAATCGCATTCCCGACCGCACGTGTCCAATGACAACCCGTACAGCGAAGCCTGGTTCAAGACAATGAAATACGCGCCGGTATTCCCGACCCGATTCGGGTCGCTCCAACACGCGCGAAAGTTCATGGCCGAGTTCGTGGAGTGGTACAACCACGCCCACCACCACAGCGGTATCGGTCTGCACACGCCCGCCGACGTGCACTACGGCCATGCACCGACCGTTGCCGCGCTACGCTCGGACACTCTCGCCCAGGCCCGCCAAACCACGCCCGCACGATTCAGCGGTGCAAACGACCCCGCCCCGAAGATCCTCGAGATGCCCGAAGCAGCATGGATCAACCAACCCGAACAGGAGGACCGAGAACCGACAAATCCGGCAGCCGCTTAACACCCGCTGGTCTCAAACCCCTTGACAAGTTCCGACTCCGGCAACGCACTACCCGAACGGGTACATCCGGTCCGGGACCGTGGTCGGGATCGTCGAGGCGACCGGTAAGGCCGGCCCCTACGATCCGGGCGCATCCAACGGCACCGAGGACGCGGCCGGGATTCTGTTCGCCGATTGCCGGGTGATCCGGTCAAACGGCACCACCGCCACCCATGTCGGTTCCGGGGTGCTGGTGCACGGGTTCGTCGACGCGGCCAAGCTGCCGTTCCCGATCGACGCGGCCGGCGCCGCCGACCTGGTCCAGATCCGGTTCGAGAACCTCGCCAGGGTACTGCGGCGTTCACCGTTCCCATTATTCTCATCAGCGCAGGTCACAGAAGTTCTAAACAGGTACGGCTGTTCGCAGGTGTGCAGTTTTTGCGGTGATTCTCATTCATTTTCAGTGGGTAAACCGTGGGTTTTCGGTGGGTTTTTCAGCCCGCGTCCACCACCGGCGAGAACTCGCTGAGGGCCGCGCGGGCGTCCGGTCCGAGCCTGGCGCGTTCCAGGTAGTGCCGGCGCGTGACGGCCGACCCGGAGTGCCCGAGCTCGCGGCCGCAGTGTCGATGTCTTCCGCGCGGGCGAGCGCGGTTGCCACCGTCTTGCGGAACGCCTTTGGGCTCACCCAGTCGAACGTGGTGTCCGTGGGGTCGCCGGGCCGGTCCTTGCGCGCTTCGCGCAGCTGCCTGCGCACGTTGGCCGGGGTGCGCGGCCCGCCGACGCGTGAGGGGAACACCAGCTCGTCGGCGTCGGTCGGCAGCCCGCGCCCGATCTGCCGGCGCAGCGCCGTCGCGGCGAACCCCGGCAACACCAAACGGCGGTAGCTGTAGTCGGTTTTCGGCGCCGGCTGGCGCTTCCCTTCGACGATAGTGCCGGTGATCTCGACGGTCGGTGGGTCGCCCCCGAGCGCGCAGTCCGGGATACGCAGCGCGAGGATCTCTCCGATGCGCGCGCCGGTTCCCAGCAACAGGTCGACGATCTCGGGTAGATCCATTCCGCGTGCGGGTCCGGCGCGGTTGGATCCGGCCCACGAGGTGACATTGCGGCGCAGATGCGCGACCTCGTCGACGGTCAGCGCCCGCGCCGCCGCGGGCGCGACGGTCCGCGGTGTGGTTTCGCGGACTGGATTATGGTCGACGGCGTCGTGGCGTGCGGCCATACTGAGCATGCCGGTGAGCACGACACGCGCGGTCTTGCCCTGCGAGGTGGATGCGATGGCGCGGATGACCGCGTCGAGCAGGCCGGTGGTGGCTTCCCCGACGCGCACGTCGGCGAGGGCTGGAAGGACGTGCCGGTCGATGGACTGCCGGTACATGGTGATCGTTTGCGGTCTCAGTGTTTCCTTCGGCCTCGCGTGCCGCGATCCATGCGTCGGCGAGGTCGACGATGGTGGTGTCCCGAGTGATACCGCGTCTCGACGCGGGCGTGGCGCGGTCGGTGAGCGCGGCCAGGAGTTTACGTTCGGCGCGGGCGCCGCTGGTGTCGAAGCGCTCGACTACGCGAGTGCGGCCGTCGTAGTCGCGGTAGCTCGCGCGGGCCCGCCACCGCCGGGGTCCGACCTCGGTGCGGGTGATCTTGCCCCAGGTGCCCAGGGGCAGCGGCGGCCGGGCCACGGTCAGTGGTGACGCGAGTAGCGGCGTGCGATACCGAGTCGCCGGCGAACAGCGAACGGGTCACGTCCGGCGCGGCCGACACCACGGCGCTTGTGTGGTTTGCACATGGCGCAACCGCGCCAGGATCGTGATGGATGGTGCTGTGACATGGGAATCTCTCCTGGTGGATGGTTCTACTGGGTCAACGAGCGAGGCCGCTTCCTACTCGGGCAATCGATCAGATGCTCGAACATGCACGGGCGTGATTCAAGCAAGTGTTACATATCTTGAACGTGACGGGCTACCGTTCAAGCTACGTTGCACCCCGCGCGAGTGATTCAAGCAAATTGAGTTAATCTTGAATTATGGACGTGAAGGCGATCGGAGAGTCTCCCATTGGCGAGCTGGTGCCCATCTCGGGGATAGATCCACGAACGATGCAGGAGTGGAAGTACTGGGCCTACTTACCTAACGATCTCCCCGAGATGCCCTCCTTGACGCCACGTGCCATCTCCAAGGCGGCCGCCGCCGGTGCGGCTGTCGCTCGACTGGATGAAGCTGTGGCTCAGTTACTACGACCCGAGATCCTGGTTCGTCCGATCATCCGCAAGGAGGCTGCCAGCACCTCTGCCCTTGAAGGTACCTACGCGTCGTTCGACGATGTGCTAGAAGCGGACTTCCTAGAGGATCGTCAGATGTCTTCCGAGCAACGTGAGATTCGGAACTACGTCGCAGCCACAGAAGCCGCCTGCGCTCAGATCACTGACCGTCGTATCAGTCGCGCGTACCTGGGCGCACTTCAGCACATGATTGTTCGCGGAACGCGCGGTGAAACTGCTGACTCTGGCGATATTCGCCCACACCAGGTCGCTATCGGTGCCGACAACCGGCCAATCGAACAGGCCAGATTCGTTCCATGCCCGCCCGGTGATCAGTTGGTGGCAGGCGTGAGCGCGTGGGAAGACTGGGTCGCCGCAGAAACTGATCTATTGGTCGTCGCAAAAGTAGCAATAGCTCACTACCAGTTTGAGACATTACACCCGTTCGGTGACGGAAATGGGCGCCTGGGTCGGTTGGTGTCGATGCTTCAGCTCATGAAAGCGGGCGAGCTGCGCTGGCCCGTTCTCAACATTGCGCCATGGTTTGAAAGCCGACGCGATCAATACCAAGGGGGGTTGATGGATGTGACCCTTACCGGCGACTTCAGTCCATGGGTTGAGCTATTTGCGCACGCGGTAGCTGTACAAGCCCGCGAGGGTTTGCATAAGATACAGCATCTGATGGCGATTCGTGATCGTATGATTTCCGAGCTGCGCGCCGCCGGGATGCGTGGTTCAGCGATTGAGATTGCTGAGATCCTGATCGGATACCCGGTAATAGATGTACGAACCGCAAGCATTCTAATAGGCAAGACGTTCGAAGCGGCCAATCAAGCGATAGCAAAGCTAGTAAGCCACGGGGTCTTGGTGGAGATAACCGGCAGGAGCCAGAACCGATTGTTTGGGGCCCATGAAATTGCCCGTGCGATCAACTGAAGTAGTGCTCCATAGAGTGGTGTAACTCGGTGACCAGGACCGTAACTGACAGCGTGTAGCTGTCGGGCAGGGAAGCGGTCACCGTGTGATCCTTCGAGTCAACCTTCCACAGAATCCTCGAACGGAGTCATCACGATGACCGCACCCCACATTGTCGACCCTGCTGGCTTGCTTGGCCAAGCCCTGGCTGAGGCCTCGCCCGATCTGATGCGTGAGCTGTTGCAGACGATGATCAATGCCCTGCTGTCCGCCGATGCTGACGCTGTGTGCGGCGCCGAGTGGGGCCGCCGGTCCGAAGAACGCATCAATCACCGGAACGGATACCGGCACCGGCCTCTCGATACCCGTGTGGGCACGATCGACGTCGCCGTGCCGAA
The DNA here is from genome assembly GCF_025273675.1 of Gordonia pseudamarae. Taxonomy (NCBI): domain Bacteria; kingdom Bacillati; phylum Actinomycetota; class Actinomycetes; order Mycobacteriales; family Gordoniaceae; genus Gordonia; species Gordonia pseudamarae. The sequence goes on from NZ_CP045809.1 coordinate 3,196,266, forward strand.
GCTGCGCTCTGGCACCTATTTTCCCGAGTGGTTGCTCGAACGCCGCAAGCGCGCCGAGTCGGCGCTGATCACCGTCGTGGCCGACTGCTACCTGGCCGGGGTCTCGACCCGCCGGATGGACAAGCTGGTCAAGACTTTGGGCATCGATTCGTTGTCGAAGTCGCAGGTCTCGCGCATGGCCGAGGATCTCGACGAACAAGTCGCAGCGTTCTGTCATCGCCGACTGGACGAGGCCGGCCCGTTCACGTTCGTCACCGCTGATGCGCTGACGATCAAGGTCCGGGAGAACAAGCAGGTCGTCAAAGCCGTCGTTCTGCTGGCCACCGGAGTCAATGGTGACGGGCACCGTGAAGTGCTTGGCATGCAGGTCGCCACCAGCGAAACCAAGGCGTCGTGGAACACCTTCTTCGCTGACCTGGTCGCCCGCGGCCTGGGTGGGGTCCGCCTGGTGACTTCTGATGCCCATGCCGGGTTGGTCGAGGCGATCGCGGCGAACCTGCCCGGAGCTGCCTGGCAACGCTGCCGCACCCATTACGCGGCGAATCTGATGGCGGTGTGTCCGAAGTCGATGTGGCCAGCGGTCAAAGCGATGCTCCACAGCGTCTATGACCAGCCCACGGCAGGGGCGGTGAACGCCCAGTTCGACCGGCTGCTCGAATACACCGAAGACCGCCTACCCGAAGTGGCCGAACACCTCGGTGACGCCCGCGAAGATCTCCTGGCATTCGCCGCGTTTCCTGATGACGTGTGGTGCCAGATCTGGTCCAACAACCCCACAGAACGACTCAACCGCGAGATCCGGCGCCGCACCGACGTCGTAGGCATCTTCCCGAACCACGATGCCATCGTCCGTCTCATTGGCGCCGTGCTGGCCGAGCAGACCGACGAATGGGCCGAAGGCCGCCGCTACCTCGGCCTCGAAGTGCTCAGCCGCTGTCGGCTGACCGTCACCGACACCGACCACACGCCGGAGGTGAACACCGACCCGCTGATCCAACTACCTGCCTGACCACCTACGAAGGACCACAATCAGCTACACCACTACGCGGGACTTGACCGGCAACTGGCGCCGTTTTTGGCACCCGAAAGCTCGCCCGACAGACACTTCCTGCCCAAGGAGAAGGTTGCTGCCGATTGGCTGCGCGACACCGGCAATCACCGGATCATCTCGGTAGAGCGCGACAACGACATCCGTCGCCCTGATTCAATTCTCCACGACGGTGTGGGATGGATTCCTGCGGAGATCAAGACGCTCGACTCGGCGAGTCAAGCAGCGATGGCGCGGAACCTAGCCTGGGCCTTTCACGGTAATTCCGTGTCGTTAACAAAGAATGGTGCCCTGACCTGGGATGATTGAACTTGCGAAGGTTCCAAACAGACCAGATCGAGGAGCACCATTCAGGTGAGTAAGTCTACGTCGCCGTACCCGTCAGTGTCGGTAGATGGTTCAGGAACCGGTGTCGTGTCGCATGCGGGGGCTGTGGTGTTGCTGCGTACGGCGCACAAAACTGGTCTGACCAGCACACTGTCACAGGCATTGGCGCCGTGGCGTGCGCCGATGGCAACCCATGATCCGGGCAAGATCATCGCTGATCTGGCCGTGGCGGTCGCGATCGGTGGGGACTGCCTGGCCGACATCAACCAGGTCCGCACCGATCCGGGTGTGTTCGGGCCGGTGGCCTCCGATCCGACGGTGTCACGGCTGGTCTCGACGTTGGCCGCCGATGCCACCACAGCTTTGGCGGCGATCAACACCGCACGCGCAGCCGCGCGTGCGACGGCGTGGTCCGCTGCCGGTGAGGGTGCCCCTGATCATGGCCGTGATGCCCGTGCACCGCTGATCATCGATCTCGATGCCACGTTGGTGACCGCCCATTCGGAGAAGCAGCAGGCCACCGCGACGTGGAAGAAAGGATTCGGGTTCCACCCGTTGTGCGCGTTCGTCGACCACCAGGGCGAGGGTACCGGTGAACCCCTGGCAATCGAGCTACGCCCGGGCAACGCTGGTTCCAACACCGCCGCCGACCACATCACCGTCGTCGAACAAGCGTTGACACAGATCCGGGGCACCGGCGGGTATCGGGTGGGTAAAAGCGTGTTGATCCGCACCGATTCCGCTGGTGGCACACACGATTTCCTGGACTACCTGACCCGTCGGCGCCTGTCCTATTCGGTCGGGTTCGGGCTGACCGAGACCATCGCCACCGTCATCGACCGCCTCCAACCTGCGGCGTGGACACCGGCCTATGACAGCGACGGCACCGAACGCGACGGGGCGTGGGTGGCTGAGCTGACCGGCGTGCTCGACCTGTCGGGTTGGCCCGACGGTATACGCGTGATCGTACGCAAAGAACACCCGCATCCAGGGGCGCAACTGCGCTACACCGACTCCGACGGAATGCGGTTGACCGCTTTCGCCACGAACACCACCACAGGTCAGCTCGCCGCACTGGAACTGCGCCACCGTCGTCGTGCCCGCTGCGAGGACCGCATCCGCAACGCGAAAGACTGTGGCCTGACAAACCTTCCATTGCACGGCTTCGACCAGAACCGCATCTGGTGCGCCATAGTCATGCTCGCCTGCGAACTGATCGCCTGGACCCAACTCCTCGGATTCGACGGCACCACCGCACGCCGTTGGGAACCGAAAAAACTACGACTGCACCTGTTCTCCATCGCCGCCAAGACCACCCGACACGCCCGACGCACCCGACTCAAACTCGCCACACACGCACCCGGCATACACCTACTACTGGCCGCACTCACCCGGCTGGACACCCTACCCAACCCCCGCTGACCACCCAACCAACCCGACCAACCAACACCGAAAGGACCACATTTCGGGGCCGTGAACCCCAACGCCCACCGACGCCTCGGCACACTCCTCACGGCCTCGGCCCGAAGTCAGGTCCCCAGACCACCCAATCGGGCCATCGGCAACCGACCGCCACCCCACAAAATTTTGAGGCTAACGCCAAGTTGGAGACCACCCAGACAGCCCTCGATATCATGGGAAGAGCGCACGCGCTCTTGGAGCAGATCTCCAAGAGCGCGGATTCCGAACCCAAACGCGGCAAGCGGTGATGACCGCGTTCGCCGACCTGATCGCCGCCGGCACCACCGGGCGTACCGCTGCCCGGTTGACGGGCCTGTCGCGAGTCACCATGTCCCGCCGCGCCTCCACACCCGTCGCCAGCGATGAGCTCTGTGATGCTGTGGCACAACGGGTTCGCGACCGTGTGGAGCCGGTGAACAGACTCGATGAGGTCGAACGTGCGGCGGTGGTGGCGGTGCCCAACAGTGACCGTTTCGTCGACGCGACACCCACCCAGGTGTATGCCACCCTGCTCGGCGAGGGCCGCTACCTGTGTTCGATCTCCACGATGTATCGCATCTTGGGTGAGAACAAGCAGGTCAAAGAACGCCGCCGGTTGGCCACGCATCGGTCGACGGCGATCCCGGAACTGGTGGCGACCGCGCCGCAGCAGGTCTACACCTGGGACATCACCAAACTGGCCGGCCCGGCACACGGGGTGTACTACGACGCGTACGTGATGATCGACATCTACTCCCACTACATCGTCGGAGTGCACGTCCACGCCCATGAATCCGGTCCGCTGGCGAAGGAAATGATGCAAGAGGTGTTTGCCATCCAAGGCATCCCGCAGGTGGTGCACGCCGATCGCGGGACCTCGATGACCTCGAAGACGGTGCCCGAGTTGCTCGCCGACCTGCACGTCACCAAATCGCATTCCCGACCGCACGTGTCCAATGACAACCCGTACAGCGAAGCCTGGTTCAAGACAATGAAATACGCGCCGGTATTCCCGACCCGATTCGGGTCGCTCCAACACGCGCGAAAGTTCATGGCCGAGTTCGTGGAGTGGTACAACCACGCCCACCACCACAGCGGTATCGGTCTGCACACGCCCGCCGACGTGCACTACGGCCATGCACCGACCGTTGCCGCGCTACGCTCGGACACTCTCGCCCAGGCCCGCCAAACCACGCCCGCACGATTCAGCGGTGCAAACGACCCCGCCCCGAAGATCCTCGAGATGCCCGAAGCAGCATGGATCAACCAACCCGAACAGGAGGACCGAGAACCGACAAATCCGGCAGCCGCTTAACACCCGCTGGTCTCAAACCCCTTGACAAGTTCCGACTCCGGCAACGCACTACCCGAACGGGTACATCCGGTCCGGGACCGTGGTCGGGATCGTCGAGGCGACCGGTAAGGCCGGCCCCTACGATCCGGGCGCATCCAACGGCACCGAGGACGCGGCCGGGATTCTGTTCGCCGATTGCCGGGTGATCCGGTCAAACGGCACCACCGCCACCCATGTCGGTTCCGGGGTGCTGGTGCACGGGTTCGTCGACGCGGCCAAGCTGCCGTTCCCGATCGACGCGGCCGGCGCCGCCGACCTGGTCCAGATCCGGTTCGAGAACCTCGTTTCGGGTTCCTAGGGAGGGTATGAATCATGGCACTGTTTTTCGACGGGCCCGTCCCGCTCGATGCGATCACCACGTTCGCGCAGAATGTTCCGTCGCCGTCGAACACGCAGCTTACGCAGCTGTTTCCGAAGAAGTTCGTCGATACCGACGAGGTTGAATTTCGCGACCCTCGTGCACACCAACCGGACGGTGAAGTTCCGCAATTGGGATGCTCCGCCCGCCGGTCATCCTCGGCCGCGATGCGGGCGCCGACAAGCGGGGTCAAAATCCTCCCGCTCGGTGGTGGGCTGTCGCAGGGCGAGTACGAGCGCCGGCAGATCGAGTTCGCCCGCAATGGTGGCACTCTGGCGTCGGTGCTCGTGGATGCTGTGTACAACGACATTCAGAACCTGACCGCCGCGATCCACAACCGGATCGGACTCGCCTGGGGTGATGCGCTCACCGACGGCATCGTGTCCCTGGCCGAGAACAACGTGTGCCAGGAAGTCGACGCGATCGTCGCTGACACCTACGAGGAAATGCCGACATGAGTGGGTAGCCGGTCGCCGGACCGGATCCAACCAAGTATACCAACGACGAGACGCACGGGGACTGACGCGCTGTCGGAGTCCATCGCGGGGATCACCGCACCGATTCTGATGCCGTGAAGCCGGAAGTGGACCTGTAGCAACAGCGCAAGGCGCGGCCGGATCCTCAGCACGCGCCACGGACCGCACCTACATCGATGTTCATCCAAGCTGACGGTCCATGTCGTTGTCAGTGGGTAAACCGTGAGTCAGCCCCGAGAACGAGAAAGCCCCTCACCTGTGTATGCAGGTGAGGGGCTTTCTCATGCTCCCCCAACTGGACTCGAACCAGTAACCGTTCGATTAACAGTCGAATGCTCTGCCAATTGAGCTATGGGGGATTGTTTTGATCCCGGTGGCTCCGACTCTCGCCGGTGTCACCCGAACCGAGAGATGACTCTAGCCTATGAACACTCTGGACAACAAAACGCCTGCTCAATACCGATTTTGAGGACCCCGCACCGCAGCTGGGGCCCCGCCCCGACCGCTCCGCCGCCGCGGTCGGCAAGGTGCTGCGGCGAGGTTGCGCAAAGCCCTGCGGGATGACGGTGTCGTCCCGCAGGGCTGCGGAGCTCACGCCCGCGTCGACGCGGGAAAGATGGTGGGGAGTGCGGGGCTTGAACCCGCGACCAATCGATTATGAGTCGACGGCTCTGACCAACTGAGCTAACTCCCCAGGCATCGACACATTACCCGACGACCACGCCTCCTACCCCGCACCCCCGCACCATCGGGTCAGCCGCTGCCCTTCCATTGGCCGACGCTCAGGTGTTTGGTGATCGGATGGTCGGGTGCGATGTCGATCAGCTGTCGCGGTACCCATCCGTCGAGGCTGTCGATATGGCCGAAAGCACAACCCCTCGCCTCCACGGCCGTCACGGTGACGCCGGTCTCACCAGCCCCTCGCACGTGATTTCACACGTCGGGACCTGCACAAACATCGCCGACGCCGCACACTGACAGAACCGGCGACGCCCCGGCCCGGGCGCCCGGTTCAGGAGGGAGACACGATGACGGGACCGATCACATACATCTGGGGGAAAGTCCGCCCGACACCCGATCGCTGCACGGGACGGCACACCTACGCCGGCGGCTGCGTGTACAACTCCGACGATCCGCATCGCCCGATGTTCCCGGAGGAGATCCGCCCGGGCATCCGGTCGTCACAGGCGGCCTGATCCGGGTTCCCGCCGGGCCGGACCCTACCGGCGGCACCGGCCCCCACCGGTGCGTAATGCCTTCGATCCGCACCGCTTTCGGCGCGACTCCGGCAAGTCCGGCACACTTCCTGTGAGTTCGGTCAACCGGCTGGAAAAGGCGGAATCGGTAAGCGTAGCCTTCGCGTCATGCACACTTCCCTCACTTCCGCCCGCCGGGCGGGCGCAGCCGTTCTCGCCGCGGGTATCGCCCTCGGCGGGACAATCGCCGTCGAATCGGTCGCCGATGCCGCTCCGCACGCCGCCATCACCGTGTCCAAGACGCGCAACCTCAACCCGAACGGCGAGTGGATCACGGTCAGCGGCAAGAACTTCTCCGGCAAGAACTTCGGCATCTACGTCGGCCTGGCACAGGACAACAAGTACGGTCCCACCAAGCAGGATTCGTTCGGTGAGACCAAGTGGCTGCGCCCGAACGAGATCCGCGGCGGCAAGTTCAGCACCCGTATCAAGGTGAAGGCCGTGTCGGGCAAGATCAACTGTAAGGTCAACCGCTGCTCGATCCGCACCCTGTCCGCCCACGGCGTGCCCGACCGCACTCAGGACACCAAGGCGCCGGTCAGCTTCCGCCCGTTCTGATCCCGCCCGGTCCGCCCCTCGGGCGACGAGCCCGTCGGGTGTCCCCGGAATACCGGCGCGTGTCCCCGGAACACCGGCGCGTGTCCCGGAGATGCCCGGCGGCGGGTCAGTCCTGGTCGAGCAGGCTGCGCCGGTACGACTCGAGGGCCACCAGATCACCGAAGACGGCGTTGTATCCGTCGGGGTCGTCCCCCGGTGACATCCGCCGCAGCCGTGACTTGATGTCGGCGATCTGCGCGCCCACCCATACCTCCTGCAGCCGGGCGAGCACGCTGGTGACATAGCGCGGTACGGCCGATTCCTCGACCGCCATCGACTCCACCGCCAGCTCGGTCACCAACGACGCGACCACCGGGTCATCGATGTGCTGGGTGACCGCGTCGGTCCACCCCACCCCGCTCAGGCCCACCGCACATCCGCCCGCCTGCGCGATCGCCGCCCGGATCAGAGCGTACGACGGGTCGGTGAAGCAGTCCTCGGGCAGTGAATCGAAGATGGTGCCGGCGATTCCCGGGTATTGCAGGGCCGCTTTGAGTCCTTCGCGCTGCGGCCACAGCGCGGGGTCGTCGGCACGCGGGGTGACACCCATCGGCGGGGTGGCCGCCTCCGGCACGGCGGCGCGGCCACGGGTGGGACGCTGGCCCTTGCGTCCGGCTCCCTTGCCGTGAGCCGCGCTTTCCCGGCGCACTCTGCCGAGCACCTGCGCCACGTCTTCCCAGCCCACCCAGCCCGAGAGCTGGCGCGCGTACTCATCGCGCAGGCTCACGTCCTTGATACGTGCCACCACCGGCACCGCGTCGCGCAGCGCGTGGACGCGGCCCTCGGCGGTGTCCAGGTCATGTTCGGACAGCAGCGCCTTGATGGCGAACTCGAACATCGGTACCCGGCGCGCGATCAGATCGCGTACCGCCCCGTCCCCGCCGCGCTGGCGCAGCTCGCACGGGTCCATGCCGTCGGGGGCGATCGCCACGAACGTCTGTCCGGAAATGCTCTGTTCGCCTTCGAAGGCCTTGAGTGCGGCGGCCTTTCCCGCGTCGTCGCCGTCGAAGGTGTAGATCACCTCACCACGGAAGTACGAGTCGTCCATCATCAGTCGGCGGATCAGCGACAGGTGTTCCTCGCCGAATGCGGTGCCGCACGAGGCCACCGCGGTGGTCACTCCGGCCAGGTGCATCGCCATCACGTCGGTGTATCCCTCGACGACCACCACCTGGTGTCCCTTGGCGATGTTCTTCTTGGCGTGATCGAGACCGAACAGCACCTGAGACTTCTTGTACAGCATGGTTTCCGGCGTGTTCATGTATTTGCCGAGGTTGTCGTCGTCGAACAGTTTCCGGGCCCCGAACCCGATCACGTCTCCGCCGAGGTTGCGGATCGGCCAGAGCAGCCGACGACGGAACCTGTCGACGGGGCCCCTGCGCCCTTCGGTGGAGAGCCCGGCCTCTTTGAGCTCCTCGAATGTGAACCCTTGCGAAAGAAGGGCTTTGGTCATCACATCCCAGCCGTCGGGGGCATATCCGCACCCGAAACCGCGGGCCGCGGCGGCGTCGAAGTCACGCTCGGTCAGGTAGTCGCGGGCTTTCTGCGCCGCCGGGCTCTGCAACTGCTCGGCGTAGAACTTCTGCGCCGCGGTGTTGGCGGCCACCAAGCGGGCCCGGGTGCCGCGGCTGACCGCGATCGCGGTGCCGCCCCCCTCGTAGTTGATGCGGTAGCCGATCCGGTCGGCCAGTTGCTCGACGGCCTCGACGAACGAGACGTGTTCCTGCTTCTGCAGAAACGAGAAGACGTCGCCGCCCTCCCCGCAGCCGAAGCAGTGAAAGAGTCCCCGGTTGGGCCGAACGTGAAACGACGGCGACTTCTCGTCGTGGAACGGGCACAGACCCTTCATGGAGTCGGCGCCTGCACGCCGCAGGGCCACGTAGTCGCCGATGATCTCCTCGATGTGTGTCCGCTCGCGGATCGCGGCGATATCACGATCGGGGATTCGTCCTGGCACGCAGCCATTGTAGGACCCGCGCCGGCGGACCGGCTCCCTCCGGTCCGGCGACCGGCCGCGCACAACCGGGCCCGGCGGACCGCATCACGCGATACGGTCGTATCCGTGGCCGACAACACTCCGAACGCAGCCGATCTCACCATCGAACAACAGGCCCAGCTGACCAGCGGGCAGGATTTCTGGACCACCAAGAGCGTGGCCGGTGTGCCGTCTATCATGCTGACCGACGGCCCGCACGGGCTACGCAAACAGGACGGTCCCGCCGACCATCTCGGTGTCGCAGGCAGCGTGCCCGCCACCTGCTTCCCGCCGGCGGTGGCGCTGGCGCAGACCTGGAATCCCGATCTGGCCCGCCGCGCCGGTGGTGCCATCGCCGACGAGGCCCGCGCCCAGCGGGTATCGGTGCTGCTCGGCCCCGGCATCAACCTGAAGCGCTCCCCGCTCGGGGGCCGCAATTTCGAATATTTCTCCGAGGATCCGCTGCTGACCGGGCAGATGGCGGCCGCCTTCGTCGACGGTGTGCAGAGCCGCGGCGTGGGCACCTCGCTCAAACATTTCGCCGCCAACAACCAGGAGACCGACCGGATGCGGGTGAGTGCCGACGTCGACGAGCGCACCCTCCACGAGTTGTATCTGCGGGCTTTCCGGCATGTCGTGCGCACCGCGTCGCCGTGGACGGTGATGTGCTCATACAACAAGATCAACGGTGTCTACTCGTTCGAGAACCGCGAGTTGCTCACCACAATCCTGCGCGAGGCGTGGGGTTTCACCGGACTCGTCGTCAGCGACTGGGGCGCTGTCGCCGACCGGGTGAGCGCCGTCGCCGCCGGACTCGATCTGACGATGCCGTTCGGCGGCCCGGCCGGCGACGACCTGGTCGCCGAGGCGGTGGCCGACGGCACCCTCGAGGCCGCCGATCTGCTCACCTCCGCCGGCCGGGTGATCGATCTGGCGGTCAGGGCCGGTGCGGCCGCCGCCGCCGTACCCGACACGGGCCCAGTCGACCTCGACGCCCATCACGCCCTGGCCCGCGAGATCGCGGCGCAGGCGGTGGTACTGCTGCGCAACGACGAGAACCTGCTCCCCCTCACCCCGGAGGACGATATCGCGGTCATCGGGGCACTGGCCGTCGAGCCGCGTTATCAGGGCGGCGGGTCGTCGCATGTGAACGCCACCGGTGTCGATGCCCCGCTGGCGGCGATCCGCGCCCGGACCGGCCGCGAGGTTCGGTTCGCCGCCGGATACAGCACCGGCCGTGAGGCTGCGCCGCTGCTGGCCGACGAGGCGATCGCCCTGGCCGGGTCGGCGAGCACCATCGTACTGTTCCTCGGTCTGGCCGAAGCCCAGGAATCGGAGGGTTTCGACCGCACCACCATCGACCTGCCCGACGACCAGATCGCTCTCGCGGTGCGAGTGCTCGCCGCCAACCCGAGGACCGTTGTAATACTGTGTCACGGTGGTGCGGTTCAGGTTTCGGTGATCGATGCTCCCGCCGTCCTGGACGCCGCGCTGCTCGGGCAGGCTGTGGGCTCCGCTCTGGCCGACGTCCTGTTCGGTGACATCAACCCGTCCGGGCGACTCGCCGAGACCCTGCCCCGCCGGATCGAGGACACCCCGGCGTTCCTCAACTTCCCGGGCGAGCACGGTCATGTCAGCTACGGCGAGGGCCTGTTCATCGGATATCGCTGGTACGACGCACGCGGACTCGACGTCACCTACCCGTTCGGGCACGGATTGTCGTACACCACCTTCGGGTACGACGGCCTGGCCGTCGAGTCCGGAGCCGATGGCATCCGGGTCACGTTGCGGCTCACAAACACCGGGGACCGCGACGGCCGGGAGATCGTCCAGGTGTATCTCGGTGCCGACACGTCGTCGGTGGCCCGTCCGCCACGCGAGCTGAAAGGATTTGCCAATGTCGGTGTCGCCGCGGGCGAGTCGGTACCGGTGTCGATCCTGCTTACCCGCGGGGACATCGCCTACTGGGACACCCGCATTCACGATTTCATAGTCGAATCAGGTTCTTATACAGTGTATGTCGGATCATCGAGTCGAGATATCCGGCTCACCGCAGGTGTCGAGGTCACCGGCGACGCGGTCCGCCTCCCGCTGACGCTCGAGTCGACCATCGCCGAGGTGACCGCCGATCCGGCGGCGGCCGAGGCCGTCAAGCCGCTCACCGACGCACTGTTCGGCGGGACGCGCGAGGACGCACAGGGCGACCAGGACACATCCGGCGGATCGCTGGGCACCGACGTGGCCGCGATGATGGCATCGGTCCCGCTCGGGCGTCTGGTCGACTTCTCCGGCGGCCGGTTGCCACGGGAGTACCTGCAGAGCATCCTCGAACAGGCGAACAACACGGACCAGGCGAACAACAGTACCGACGGGCCCGATCAGGCGAATGACATCCCTGTCGCCGCGCCCGATTCGGGCGTATAGCGGAGATATGTACAGCACACGATGGGTGATCGCTCTGGGTACCGCCGCCGTCCTGCTGGCGGCCGGTTGCGACGACGGCGGTGACCGGTCACCGGCCACAGTGACCGCCACCCACACCGTCACACCGTCGGATCCACCTCCGGCCGACAGCACCGGGAACACGGGCTCCGCCGGCAACGCGGGCACGACCGGGGATGCGGCCCCCACCGGAACCGTCCCCACGACCCACCGGGCATCGGACGGTGCGGCGCTGAGCGTGACCGGCATCCGTGTCGGTCACCACGACGGTTTCGACCGGGTCGTGTTCGACCTGGGCGGATCGGGAACCCCTGGCTGGCGGGTCGACTACACCGACGAGCCCACCCGACCCGGCAGCGGTGCGCCGATCACCGTGCGCGGGCGGAGCGTGCTGCAGGTGGTGCTCATCGGCCTCGGCTACCCGATGGACACCGGCGTCGACGAGTACACCGGCCCCAACCCGGTCGACGGGGTCCACACCGTGGAGCAGGTGCACCTGACCGGCGTATTTGAAGGTGAGGCAGTCGGTTTCATCGGCGTCGACGCCGACAAGCCGGCGGTGCGGGTCACCTCGCTGACCAATCCGACGCGACTGGTCGTCGACCTCGCCCACGCCGGGTAGGCGGGGCGGGGCTATCCCAGGTGCGCCTGAGCACCCGAGTTCTGTTTGTCTGTACGCTCCAGGCGCCCCTCGGTCATCGACGCGATCTGGTCGACGATCACCCGCATCCGGGCGGTGTCGGTGTCCGCGGCCTCCCACATCGGCACCAGGATCGGGTCGAGCCCGCCGGGCGCGGCGACGGTCAGCCATTCAGCGACCCGATGGATACGCTCGCGCTGGCGGGCCTGGTTGGCCTTGTGCCGCTCGTTGGAGAAAATATAGCGCAGCGCAAGCGTTTTCAGCGTCGCCACCTCCGCTGCCACCAGCGGATCGACAACGAGATCGGCGTCATAACGGCTCACCGGCCGCCGGTCCACCGCGTCGCGGGTGCCCTCGATGGCGGCCGACGCGAACCGGCCGATCAGCTCGCTCGTGAGCCGCTTGAGCGCCACCGACGCGTCGAGCGTGCCGTCGAAGGCGCCGACCGCCTTGACGATCTCCATCCTCGACAACCGCTGCGAGGCGTCGATGAGTGCGTTCTCCTCCAGACCGTCGAACTCCATCATCCCGATCTCGGCCAGCGCACGCTGGTCGCTCGGGTCGGCCAGGGTACGCAGGTCGATGCGGTTGGAGATCACCCCGTCCTCGAGGTCGTGGACCGAGTACGCGACATCGTCGGACCAGTCCATCACCTGCGCCTCAAGGCATTTGGTGTTCTCCGGGGCGTCGCGGCGAATCCAGTCCAGGATGTGCTTGTCGTCGTCGTAGGCACCGAACTTTACTTTCGGCGGACGACGCGTCCACGGATACTTGAGTGTGGCGTCCAGCGACGCACGCGTCAGATTGAGCCCGGCGCTGCTGCCGTCGGCATACACGATCTTCGGTTCGAGCCGGGTCAGGATCCGCAGGTTCTGCGCGTTTCCCTCGAATCCGCCGTGGTCGGCGGCAAAGGCGTTGAGGGCGCGTTCGCCGTTGTGCCCGTACGGCGGGTGCCCGATGTCGTGGGCCAGGCCCGCGAGTTCGACGAGGTCGGGTTCGCAGCCGAGCCCGATCGCGATGCCCCGGCCGATCTGGCCGACCTCCAGCGAATGCGTGAGCCGGGTACGCGGCGTGTCACCTTCGCGCGGACCCACCACCTGCGTCTTGTCGGCGAGACGGCGCAGGGCGGCGCAGTGCAGCACCCGCGCCCGGTCACGGGCGTGGTCGCTGCGGTGATCGGTGCGGGTGCCGGGCAGACCGGCCACCTTGGCGGCCTCGGGAACGATCCGTTCGACCGCTTCCTCGCCGTAGTAGGCGGTCGCCGGTGCACCGGGTGCGAGTGCCGGGTTGAGCATGGGCCCAGTATCGCGTGTGCTCAGTCGAGCACCCAGCCGCGGGCCACGGCGAAGTCGGTGACCCGCCGGCGGATGGCCACGATCTGTGCCGCGGTCAGGTCGTCGGCCGAGTCCAGAAGCAGTTCGGTGATCTCCTCGGAGAAGACCGCCGCGTCGAGTGAGCCGGACCCGCCGCGTGGCCGACGCGGGCCACGGTCATGACCCCTGTCGTGTCCACGGTCACGGTCGTGACCGCGGTCGTGCCCACGATGGCCGCCGTCGCGGTCGTCCCGGCGGTTCGGCCGGCCGCTCGGTCCGTCGTCGGCGGCCGGTTCGGTCACGGCCACATTGGTCGCCTTGGAACCGCGGTCGGTGTCCTCCACGTCGAAGGACACCTTGGCGCCCGGCTTGAGCAGACCCTCATCGATGTCGATGTCGTTGATGTGCAAGAACACATCGGCGCCACCGGAGTCCGGCGCGAGGAACCCGAATCCCCGATTCGGGTCGTAGTGGACAACCTTGCCGCTCTCGGCCATGACTTACTCGCTCTCACTCCGTCGTGGCATCGTGGACCCCTCGTCCTCGCCATTGCCCGCGACGATCACCTTGATTGGTCAACTATGACAGAACACCACCGGTCGCGGCGACTCACAGGCCCACATACCGCACGGCGACCCGGCCGAACCGGTGACGACCGGACCCGTCACATGCCGACGAGCTTGCCGCCCAGATACTCGACGACCTTGTCCAGGGCCACCCGCTCCTGCCCCATGGTGTCGCGCTCGCGCACCGTGACCGCCTGGTCGTCGAGGGTGTCGAAGTCGACGGTCACACAGAACGGCGTGCCGATCTCGTCCTGGCGGCGGTAACGCTTGCCGATACCCTGCGCGTCGTCGAATTCGACGTTCCAGTGCTTACGCAGTTCGGCCGCCAGATCGCGGGCCTTGGGCGAGAGCTGCTCGTTGCGCGAGAGCGGAAGCACCGCGGCCTTGATCGGCGCCAACCGCCGGTCGAGTTTGAGTACCGTTCGGGTATCGGTGCCGCCCTTCGCGTTCGGCACCTCCTCCTCGGTGAGCGCATCGCACAGGAAGGCCATCAGTGAACGGGTCAGCCCGGCCGCCGGCTCGATGACGAACGGGGTGTACCGGTCCCCCGAGGCCTGGTCGAAGAACGACAGGTCCTCGCCGGAGTGTTCGGTGTGCGTCCTGAGGTCGAAATCGGTCCGGTTGGCCACACCTTCGAGCTCTCCCCACGGGTTGCCCGAGAAACCGAACTTGTACTCCACGTCGACGGTTCGCTTGGAGTAGTGCGACAGCTTCTCTTTGGGGTGGTCGTACAGGCGCAGATTGTCGGCGTCGATTCCGAGGCCGGTGTACCAGGCGAATCGCTGATCGATCCAGTACTGATGCCACTGCTCGTCCTCACCCGGCTTGACGAAGAATTCCATCTCCATCTGTTCGAACTCGCGGGTGCGGAAGATGAAGTTGCCGGGGGTGATCTCGTTGCGGAAGCTCTTGCCGATCTGCGCGATACCGAACGGCGGCTTCTTGCGGGCGGTGGTCATCACGTTCTTGAAGTTGACGAAGATGCCCTGCGCGGTCTCCGGCCGCAGATAGTGCAGCCCCTCCTCGTCGTCGACGGGACCGAGGTAGGTCTTCATCAGGCCGCTGAACGCCTTGGGTTCGGTCCAGTTGCCGGGCTGGCCGGTCTCCGGGTCCTTGATGTCGGCGAGGCCGTTGGCCGGTGGGTGGCCGTGCTTGGCCTCGTACGCCTCGATGAGGTGGTCGGCACGGTAGCGCTTATGGGTGTACAGCGATTCGACGAGCGGATCGGTGAACACTTCGACGTGGCCCGACGCCTCCCACACCGCGCGCGGCAGGATCACCGACGAGTCCAGGCCGACGACGTCATCGCGGCTGGTCACCATCGACCGCCACCACTGCCGTTTGATGTTCTCCTTGAGCTCCACACCGAGTGGGCCGTAGTCCCAGGCGGAGCGTGTTCCGCCGTAGATCTCCCCGCACGGGAACACCAGACCTCGGCGTTTGGCGAGGTTGACGACGGCATCGACTTTCGACTGCGGGGCCACGGCTAACTGATCTCCGATGAGTAGTGGGGTGAACGGCAACCCATACAGGGTACCGCCCGAAACTCGGGCCCCGACCTGTGCCGTCCCGGTTGAAAACGATTTCCTTTAAACTGGTCACAACCCAAGCCCCGAAAGGATCGCGATGAGCACACCGGTCACCCCGGATGGCCCTGCCGCCCGCGAGGCGGCGAGCGAACTGCTGCGCGCGCTGGCATCGCCCACCCGTATCGGGATCGTGCTGAGCCTGCGTTCGGGTTCGCGGTGTGTCCACGAACTCGTCGGTGAGCTCGGCCTGAGCCAGCCGCTGGTCAGCCAGCACCTGCGGGTCCTCAAGGATGCCGACGTGGTCCGCGGCCGCCGCAACGGGCGCGAGATCATGTACGAGCTGGTCGATGACCACCTCGCCCACATCGTCACCGACGCCCTGGTCCACGCGTCCGAGCCGAACGAGCCCGAGCCGAACAGGTCCGAGTCGAACAGGTCCGAGTCGAACAGGTCCGAGTCGAACAGGTCCGAGTCGAACAGGTCCGAGTCGAACAGGTCCGCGGCCGTCCCCGGAATCGCCGGCACCCCACGGGCACACCGGTGACCGACCCCGACGGCACCGGCAAGGCCCGACCCGTCACCGGTGTCCGTTCGACCCGCCAGCGGACCGCCATCGCCGACGCCCTCTCCGCCTCGGACGACTTCCTGTCGGCCCAGGAACTACACGATCAGCTCAAGCAGCGCGGCGAATCGATCGGCCTGACCACCGTCTACCGCAACCTGCAGGCACTCAGCCAGGACGGACAGATCGACGCACTGTGGGACGGCTCCGGGGAGACCCGCTACCGCCACTGTTCGGCCGGCCACCACCACCACCTGGTGTGCCGTACCTGCGGGACCACCGTCGAGGTTCAGGCCGAGCCGGTCGAGGAATGGGCGGCGCGGGTCGCCGCCGAGCACGGCTTCACCGGCATCAACCACACCGTCGAGGTGTTCGGCTACTGCCCCACCTGCACCATCGCAACCGGCTGAAACGTCGCCGTCTCCCCGCCCAGGCAAGCCGACCCCACGCCGGTTGAGGCGCGAAGAGCCGCTAGGCGATGAGCCTCGAAACCCCGTGCGACAACCGATGTCACCGGACACCGCCGCTATCCCACCGCCTCGGCGAGATCGGCGCCCGACGACAGCACGATGTGCAGCAACGTGAGCAGTGCGTCGTCGGCCAGTGTTCCGGCCGGGAAGGTGTAGTAGAGCAGCACATCGGTGATCGGGTGTTCGGGATCCGAACGCCGCAGCGACCCGAAACTGAGGCCACTACCGGCGGTTTCGATCATGTCCCGCAACGCCTCCGAGTTGGTGACCCGGTCGGCCACCAACTGGATCACGCTCACCACGTCCAGGCCGGGGGCCAGCGCGAGCACCCGCAGCGATGCCCGGGTGGCGCCGACGGTGACCACCACCGACTCTTCGTCGACGCTCACCACCTCGCCGAGCTGACCGACGATCCCGGCGATCCGTCGTACCAGGTCGACGGGATCGGTCCCGCCCGTCACTGTGTCACACCACCGAAACGCCGGTCCCGCTCGGCGTACTCCAGGCACGCCGCCCACAGGTCGCGACGGTCGAAGTCGGGAAACAGCTTCTCCTGGTACACCATCTCGGCGTAGGCCGACTGCCACAGCAGGAAGTTGGAGATGCGCTGCTCCCCCGACGGGCGCAGGAACAGGTCGACGTCCGGCATGTCGGGCTCATCGAGGTATTTCGCGAACGACGCCTCGGTGATGCGCTCGGGGTCGATCTCACCCCGCGCCGCACGCCGGGCGATTTCCTTTGCCGCATCCGCGATTTCGGCACGTCCACCGTAGTTGACGCACATCGTGAGCGTCATCACGGTATTGTCGGCGGTGAGTTCCTCGGCCACCTCGAGTTCGCGGATCACGCTGCGCCACAACCGGGGCCGACGTCCGGCCCAGCGCACCCGCACCCCCATCTCGTTCATCTCGTCGCGGCGGCGGCGGATCACATCCCGGTTGAAGCCCATCAGGAACTTCACCTCCTCCGGGCTGCGCGACCAGTTCTCCGTCGAAAAGGCATACGCCGAAAGCCATTGCACACCCAGCTCGATACAGCCGCACACCGCGTCCATGAGCACTGCCTCACCGCGTTTGTGCCCTTCGGTGCGCGGCAGACCCCGCTCCTGTGCCCACCGGCCGTTACCGTCCATCACGAGCGCCACATGCCTGGGCACGAATTGGGCGGGGATCGCCGGCGCTACGGCGCCACTGGGATGCGGGTCGGGCGGACGGACCTGCCTGACGGGCTCGGTCACCCGCCGCCCCGGACGTAACGCCATCTCCATCGGCTCCTCTCCGCACGCCGGCCCTGACTCCGACCCCGCCGAGATCGGCCGCCCTCGCGACGATGCACGCGCCGGGCCGCACCGGTGGGGTCCATACCGGCTCAGGACCCCACACTATGCGGCGCCGAACGTTCGATGAGCGGCAGGGTTCGCAGCTGCCGCTCCAGATGCCATTGCAGATGGGCCGCGGTCAGCCCGCTGGCCTGCCGGCCCACCGATTCGCCCACCCCCTCGGTGGCGGCCCAATCACCGCGATACAGCGCGTCCATCAGCTCCAGCACGCCGGGCGCCGGTGTCGCGGCGCCGGTCGGTCGGCACAGCAGGCACACCGCACCACCGGCGGCCACGTGAAAGGCCCGGTGCGGCCCGGGACGCCCACACCGGGCGCACTCGCACAGCGAGGGCATCCACCCCGCGTACGACATGGCCCGCAACAGGAACGCGTCCAGGATCAGCTCCCTGGGCCGCCGGTCCTCGGCGAGTGCGGCCAACGCGCCCACCGTCAGCTGATGCAGCCGGGCGGCGGGAGCGCGTTCTTCACCGGCGAGCCGTTCGGCGGTCTCCACGATCGCGCAACCGGTGGTGTACCGGCCGTAGTCGGCGGCGATCAGATCACAGAACGCGTCGATGGTGTGCGCCTGGGTGATGGTGTCCAGGTTGCGGCCCGGGTACAGCTGCACGTCCACGTGCGCGAATGGTTCGAGCCGGGCACCGAACTTGGATCGGGTACGCCGCACGCCCTTGGCGACGGCCCGCACCAGACCGTGATCGCGGGTCAGCAGGGTGATGATGCGGTCGGCCTCACCCAGCTTATGCTGCCGCAGCACCACCGCCTCGTCCCGATACACCCGCACCGTGCCATTATGCGGTGCGCGCGGACCAGTGGGCGCACAACCGGCCTCAGAACCCCATCCGCCGCAGCTGCTTGGGATCGCGCTGCCAGTCCTTGGCCACCTTCACGTGCAGGTCGAGATACACCTTGGTGCCGAGCAGCTTCTCGATCTGGGTGCGCGCCGTGGTGCCCACCTCTTTGAGCCGGGCACCCTTCTTGCCGATGATGATGCCCTTCTGGCTGTCCCGTTCGACGTACAGGATCGCATGCACATCCACCATGGGAGGCTGATCGTCGCGGCGGTCCTCACGGTCGATGACCTCCTCGATCACCACCGCCAGCGAATGCGGGAGTTCGTCGCGGACGCCTTCGAGCGCGGCCTCGCGGATGAACTCGGCCATCAGCACCTGTTCGGGCTCGTCGGTCAGCTCCCCGTCGGGATAGAACGCCGGGCCCGGCTCGACGAGCGAGACCAGCAGGTCGGCGAGCACGTCGAGCTGTTTACCCGACTTCGCCGACACCGGGATCACCTCGCTGTCGGGGCCGAGGAGCTGGGCCAGCGCGATCAGCTGTTCGCCCACCTTGTCCGGGGTGACCCGATCGATCTTCGTGACCACGCCGAGGACCGTTGTGCGCGGCGCCATCTCGCGGACCTGTTTCACGATCCAGCGGTCGCCGGGACCGATCGCCTCGTCTGCCGGGATGCATACCCCGATCACGTCGACCTCCGAATAGGTGTCGCGCACGAGGTCGTTGAGCCGCTGCCCGAGCAGGGTCCGGGGCCGGTGCAGACCGGGTGTGTCCACCAGTATCAGCTGCGCGTCGTCACGGTTGACGATGCCGCGGATGGTGTGCCGGGTGGTCTGCGGACGGTTGGAGGTGATGGCGATCTTCTCGCCGACGAGCGCATTGGTCAGCGTCGACTTGCCGGTATTGGGCCGGCCGACGAAACAGATGAAACCCGAACGGAACTCCGCCGCGGGCGATGCGCCGCTCATCGGGAAACCACCTTCGACACCACAGATCCCTTCAGGTCGGTGATCAGTGTGTATGCGTCCGGACTGATCTCGGTGACCAGCCCGATCCCGGGATCAAGCCCGTCGCCTCCGACGATCACCGCCGCCTCGATCGACCGCGCACCGCTCGACAGCGCGGTGGCCGCCGCCACCTGCAGCGCGGTCAGCGTCAGCGCCCGGGTGACCACCGGCGCACCGGCGTAGGTGCGGCCGTCGCCGTCGCGCACCGAAGCACCGGTGGCGGCTTCGGCACGGGCAAGTGCGCCGCGGGCCAGCACGATCAGTTTGTCGTCCTCAGGGGCGGGTGTGCTCATCACTGTTCCTTATGCGGTTCTTTGCGGCCGTGCGGTTCCTTGCGCCGGTGGCGGTCGGCGGCGTCCCCGGAATCCGGGTCGTCGGACGCCGCGTCGGGTTCGACCGCCCGCCGCACGAGTATCGTGGTGATCCGTTGCCGACCTTGATGATTGGGACCGCCCTCGGCGGTCAGCAACAGCCCTTCGGCCTCCACCTGCGCACCCGGCAGCGGCACCCTGCCCAGCTTCAGGCCGACAAGCCCGCCGACCGTCTCCACCTCGTCGTCATCGATGTCGAGATCGAACAGTTCACCGAGATCCTCCACCGGCAGCCGCGCCGACACCCGATAGCCGCCGTCCCCGAGTTCCTCGACCGGTGCCACCTCATCGGTGTCGTACTCGTCGGTGATCTCGCCGACGATCTCCTCCAGCACATCCTCGATGGTGACCAGGCCCGCGATGCCGCCGTACTCGTCCACCAGCAGTGCCATGTGGTTACGGGTGCGCTGCATGTCGGCCAGCACCTTGTCGAGCGGTTTGGAGTCGGGGATGAACTCGGCGGGCCGCATCAGCGCCGACACCGGAACCGCGGACACGGGAACCGCCGAATCCGTAACGGTCCGATCGGTCGCACGAACCGCGGCCGGCCCACCGGAAGCGGTCAGCGAATGGGCGACCAGGTCTTTCAGATACACCACGCCCAGGATGTCATCGGGGTTCTCCCCGATCACCGGTATCCGCGAATGGCCGGAACGCACAGCGAGATTGGCGGCCTGGGTGACGGTCTTATCGGCCTCGATCCAGATCATCTCCGGGCGCGGCACCATCACCTCCCGGGCGTTGGTGTCGCCGAGATCGAACACCGACTGGATCATCCGGCGTTCGTCGGCGGCCACCACCCCACTCGCCTCGGCCAGGTCGACGACCTCACGCAACTCCACTTCCGTGGCGAACGGCCCGTTGCGGAAACCCTTGCCCGGTGTGACCGCGTTACCGAGCAGGATCAGCAACCGGGTCAGCGGTGTGAACAGCACACCGAGTGTCTGCAACAGGAACACCGATCCCAGTGCGATGGAGTAGGCGTGCTGGCGGCCGAGCGTGCGCGGCCCCACCCCGACCGCGATGTAGGAGATCACCGCCATCGCGGCCACCGTGACCACCAGCCCCCAGCCCACGCCGAGTGCCGAATCGGTGAGAACCACCGCGACCAGAGCGATCGCCGTCGTCTCGCACGCCACTCGCAGCAGCACGGCCAGACCGACGTAGACGCCGCGCACATCGAGGATCTTCTCCAGTCGCGCGGCCCCGGCCCGTCTGTCCTTGACCAGGTCCTCGACCCGGGCCGCGGACACCGTGGAGACGGCGGCGTCGATGGCGGCGAACAACCCGCCCACACCCATGGCGACCGCCGCGGCGAAAATCATCCACAGGTCGCCGGGTGTGCTCACCGCCCGTCCTCTTCCTCGGCTCGCGGGGTGGTGGGCCGGGCGTCACCGGCTTCGGTGAAACCGATGTTGCTCAGCAGTCTGTCGTCCTTGGCCGACTGCCGCGCACGCTGTGCGGTGCGATGGCGATCGGCGTAGAACTCGTCGATGATCTTGGCCTGCAGCCCGAACATCTCACGTTCCTCATCGGGTTCGGCATGGTCGTAGCCGAGCAGATGCAGCACGCCGTGCACGGTGAGCACCGACAGCTCGTGCTCGAACGAATGCCGCGCCTCCTTGGCCTGGCGCGCCGCGAACTCCGGGCACAGCACGATGTCGCCGAGCAACGCCGGTCCGGGTTCGGAACTGTCCGGCCGGCTGCCGGGCACCAGTTCGTCCATCGGGAAACTCATCACGTCGGTGGGCCCGGGCAGATCCATCCACTGCACGTGCATGTCGGCCATCGTGTCCAGGTCGACGCACAGCACCGACAGTTCGGCCGCCGGGTTCACGTCCAGAGCGGCGATCGCGAAACGCGCCGAGTCCATGATCAGCTGGTCGGGGACGTCGACGCCCGACTCGTTCGCGAATTCGATGGTCATGAACGCCGTCCCTGGGCCGAGGCACGCCGCGTCGCACGATTGCCCGACAGTTGCGACTCCGCGCGCCCGTAGGCGTCCACGATGTCGGCGACGAGCCGGTGCCGCACGACGTCGGCGCTGGTGAGTTGTGCGAAATGGATGTCATCGACGCCCTCGAGGATGCGGGTGGCCGCCGCCAGGCCGCTCTGCGAGGCACCGGGCAGGTCGACCTGGCTGATGTCGCCGGTGACAACGATCTTGGAACCGAAACCCAGCCGGGTCAGGAACATCTTCATCTGCTCACCGGTGGTGTTCTGCGCCTCGTCGAGAATGATGAACGAGTCGTTGAGGGTGCGCCCGCGCATGAACGCCAGTGGGGCCACCTCGATCACCCCGGCTTCCATCAGTTTGGGGATGTTCTCCGGATCCATCATGTCGTGCAGCGCGTCGTACAGCGGACGCAGATACGGGTCGATCTTCTCGCTGAGGGTGCCGGGCAGAAAGCCCAGGCGCTCGCCCGCCTCGACGGCCGGCCGGGTCAGGATGATGCGGGTGACCGCCTTGGCCTGCAGCGCCTGCACGGCCTTGGCCATCGCCAGGTACGTCTTGCCGGTACCGGCCGGTCCGAGCCCGAACACGATGGTGTGCTTGTCGATGGCATCGACGTAGCGCTTCTGGTTCAGTGTCTTGGGCCGGATGGTCTTGCCGCGACGGGACAGGATGTCGAGCGAGAGCACCTCGGCCGGTGAGTCGCCGGTGTTCTGCGAAAGCATCGACACACTGTTGCGCACCAGATCAGGGGTGAGCGGGGTACCACGGTGCACCAGATCGAGCAGCTCACCCAGGACGCGTTCGGAACCGGCGACGTCCTCGGGCGCCCCGCTCATGGTGACGCGGTTGCCGCGCACGTGGATGTCGGCGGGCAACAGGCTCTCGAGTGCGCGCAGGTTCTCGTCGTGTGTGCCGAGCAGAGCGAAAACCACGTCAGGAGCAATGTCGGTGGTCGACGTGACCGCAGACGGCCGGTCGTGATGTCCGGACGAATCGGGGTTGTCGTCACTCACGTACTGGATCACTCCTTGATACTGCTCGAAACGGATACTGAGGGGCGAAAGTCAGTCTAACCCGCGACGGCGCACAACCAGGAGTCGATATCGGGGCGCTCAGATGCCGAGCAGACGTGCGGTTTCGCGGTTCGCCCGGCTGCGCGGATCGCAGAACGCACTGTGTCCCTCACCCGGTACCACCACCAGCTCGGCCGACTGGCCGCGCTCGGTCATCAGTTCCACGTAGCGGCGGCTGACGACGAGCGGGATCGCCTCGTCGTCGGCGGTGTGCACCGCCACCACGTGCGCGTCGAACGGCTCCTGCGCCGACGGCGATGCCTCCCGGTACAGGTGCGGCGCCTCCTCGTAGGGGCGGCCGATCAGCCGGCGTACCGATTCACTGCCGGCGCGGGCCGCCGCCTCCAGGTTCAGGGCCGCCGATTGGGCGATCACCGTGCTGATGACGCAGTGCCTGGTACGCGCACGCAGCTGCGCCGTCGCCCACACGGCGAGCTGTCCGCCGGCCGAGTGGCCCACCACCGCCACCTGCGACCAGTCCACCCGGTGCGCCACCTGTGGATCGAGGGCCGCCGGTACGAGATCGTCGAGTGCCCGGATCGCGGCGAGAACATCGCGGCCGGTGCCGGGCCAGCCGCCGCCGGCCTGACCCACGCGGCGATATTCGATGTTCCACACCAGCGCACCGGATTGCGCGTACTGCCGGGCGATCGCCGACTGGATCGTCAGGGAGAACTCGTCCGACCAGTATCCGCCGTGGATCAGCACGACGGGCCGCATCCGGCCGCCGGGGATCGTGCCGGCCGGGGCCGACGTCGCGTGGTAGATGTGGCCGAACGTCGACGGCGAATCACCGTAGGTCACCGTGATCCGGTTGACCGGAGTCCGGGCGGCCGTCATCGGGGCCACCGCGATGTCAGCGCACCGATCGCACCCAGCGCTACCGCCGCCGCCGTGGCGGTGCGCAGCACCTCCGGACCGAGCAGCACGGCCCTGGCGCCCAGGGCGGTCAGGTCGGCCAGTTCGGTCTCGTCGATCCCGCCCTCGGGCCCGACCACCAGCACGATCTCCGTGGCGTGTGCGAGCGGCAGCGTCGCGAAGCCGGTGGTGGCCTCCTCGTGCAGCACCGCGACGACGCCGCCGGCGGCGACCACGGCCGCGCACCGGGCCCGCACATCGGTGGTGCCGGCCAGGGCGGTGACCTCCGGGACCCAGGCGCGACGGGCCTGTTTGGCGGCCGCCTCGGCCGCCTGCTCCCATTTGCGGACGCCTTTGTCGGACTTGCCCGCCCACCGCGACACACACCGCGCCGCCTGCCACGGCACGATACGGTCGGCACCGGCCTGGGTGGCCAGGTCGACGGCCAGTTCGGAACGTTCGGCCTTAGGCAGTGCCTGCACCACGGTCACCGAGGGTCGCGGCCGGTCGGTGTAGGTGAACGTCCGGACCTTCGCACGTAGCCGGTCCTTGCCCAGTACCTCGACGACTTCGCATTCGGCCACCGATCCGTGGCCGTCACCGATACGGATCATCTCCCCGGCGCGGACGCGCACCACGGTCACCGCATGTCGGCCCTCGGGTCCGCTCACGAGTACCTCCGAGCCCGCCGAGGGTACCGACTCCACCCAGAACAGTGGCGCGCTCATCTGGTCAGCGGGTCGCGAACGCGTTGCGCAGCCGGGAGAAGAAACCACCCGGCGCGGTTGCCACCGACGCGTCGACGACGGCGGGCGACACACCGCTCAACCCCTGGAAAGCACGGAGCGAATCCGTCTGTGCCGGATCCAGCTTGGTAGGTACCACCACGTCGAGATGCGCATGCAGGGTACCGCGTACGCCGGTGTTGAGGTGCGGCATGCCCTGGCCGCGAACCTTGACGACCTGACCTGGCTGAGTGCCCTGCGGGATGGCGATCGTCACCGGATCGCCGAGGATCGAGTCGACGACCACCTCACCGCCGAGCGCGGCGTCGGCGATCGGGACGGTGACGGTGCAGTGCAGGTCGTCCTTGTCGCGGACGAAGATGTCGTGACGCTTCTCGGTGATCTCCACGTACAGGTCGCCCGCGGGTCCCCCGCCCGGGCCCACCTCGCCCTGGCCGGTGAGCCGCACCTGCATTCCGGCTTCGACACCGGCCGGGATCTTGACACTCATGGTGCGCCGGGACTTGACACGCCCGTCGCCGCCGCACTTGCCGCACGGGTCGGAGATCACCTCGCCGACACCGTGGCAGGTGGGGCATTCGCGCACGGTCATCACCTGGCCGAGGAACGAACGCTGCACGGCCTGGATCTCACCGGCACCGTGGCAGATTCCACAGGTCACCGGCTTGGACTCGCCCGCCGTACCGGCTCCCTTGCACTGATCGCACAGGATCGCCGTGTCGACGGTGATCTCCTTCTGCGCACCGGTGGCGCACTCGGCGAGGTCGAGCTGGACGCTGACGAAGGCGCGTTCGCCGGGCCGTACCCTGCTCTTGGGCCCGCGGCCGCCGCCGAAACCGCCACCGCCGCCACCGAAGAACGCATCGAACACATCGCCCAGGCCGCCGCCGGCGAAACCGCCGCCACCGGCACCAGGACCGGCCAGCGGGTCGCCACCGGCGTCGACGATACGGCGTTTGTCGGGGTCACTGAGCACCTCATACGCGGTGCTGACCTCCTTGAACTGTTCCTCCTGGCCCGGATTGACATCGGGATGCAGCTCGCGGGCCTTCTTGCGATAGGCGCGCTTGATCTCCTGATCGCTCGCATCTCTGGAAACGCCCAGGATTCCGTAGTAGTCACGTGCCACGGTTGTCTTCGTCCTCAGTTCTTGACCAATTTTCGTGTCCGGCGGCTCGAAATCCTCAGGCCCGGAGCACCTGTTCACCTTTCGGCGAGCACCTCGCCGACGTACTTGGCAACGGCTGCGACCGACGCGATGGTTCCCGGATAGTCCATCCGGGTGGGCCCGACCACACCGACGCCGCCGAACACGGTTCCCGATGCACCGTACCCGGTGGACACGACGGCGGTGCCCCGCAGGTTCGCCGTTTGTGTCTCCTCGCCGATCTGCACGGTGACCCCGCCCACCTGCTGGGTGTGCGCGAGCAGTTTGAGCACCACCACCTGCTCTTCGAGCGCTTCCAGAACCGAGTCCATCCCGCCGAGCAACGGGGTGAAGTCCGATGCCGACCGCGCAAGGTTGGAGGTACCGCCGAGAATGAGCCTGTCGTCGCCGCGTTCGACCAGCGTCTCCACCAGCACGGTGGCCACCCGCACCACATGGTGCCGGATGTCATCAGGTGCCTGGTTGGCCAGTTCGGCGACCGCCGCCGACGCCGCCTCCAGGCGCTGACCGTGCAGGGCCGTGGAGAACATGTCGCGCAGCCGGGCGCTGTCGTCGTCGTCGATGTCGGCCGACAGGGACACCATCCGCTGCTCGACGCGCCCGTTGTCGGTGATCACCACCAGCAGCAACCGCGACGGCGACAGGGACACCACCTCGAGGTGACGGACCGTCGCCGCGGACAGGACCGGATACTGGATGATCGCGACCTGCCTGGTGAGCTGGGCGAGCAGTTTCACCGACCGCCGGAGCACGTCGTCGAGGTCGACCCCCGAGTCGAGCACCGACAGGATCGCGCGCCGTTCGGCCGGCGAGAGCGGCTTGACCTCGCTGATGCGGTCGACGAACAGCCGGTAGCCCTTGTCGGTGGGCACCCGGCCGGAGCTGGTGTGCGGTTGGGCGATGTAGCCCTCGGCCTCGAGCACGGCCATGTCGTTGCGTACGGTGGCGCTGGACACGCCGAGCTTGTGCCGTTCGACCAGATTCTTCGAGCCGACCGGTTCCTGGGTGGACACGTAGTCGGTGACGATCGCGCGCAGGATAGCGAATCGCCGGTCGTCGGTCACCGACACCGCACCCACCTCCTCACGCCTTCCCGATCGCGGACAGAGCACCATTCTACGAAACGGTGTCGCCGGGCACGATGACCCACACTCCCGGCGCGTGGGAGCCCCCCGGTTCGGCGCGCTGACAGTAGCGTGATCCCCGGAGCCACCGGCCACCCCGCATCGGCGAACCTGTGGTCGGTCACCGCCGTCCGGGCTGCGCCGGGCGGCCCCGACCGGGAGGATGTCCACCGGACACAATTGTGGTCGGCCCCTACCGACACGACCGAGGAGCTGGGAGACGATGATCTTCAAACGGGTTCAGGACGGCAAGCCCTATCCCGACCACGACGTGTCCGGACGTACCTGGGCGACGATCCCGCCCCGCCAGTTCCGCCTCGACGAGTTGTCGACGACCACCACCGTGCTGGCCCTGGACCGGCTGCTCAGCGAGGATTCGACGTTCTACGGCGATCTGTTCGCGCATGTGGTCAGGTGGCGGGGCGAGTTGTACCTGGAGGACGGATTGCATCGCGCGGTGCGGTCGGCGCTGCGGAACCGGAATGTGATCCACGCCCGGATGCTCGACCTGGATACCTTCGACCCGGCGGCCGGTCCGGTCGAACAGCAGATGCGTGAGGCCGACACCGGCCCGGTGGTGCGTCCGCCGCGCCCGGCCGCGCCGCCAGGGGCCGAGACCAGGCCCGCCGCACCCGGCCCCGACTCACGGGGGATCCGCCGGGGCTGGCGGACCCCCAACTGGTGACCGGCGACAACGCCGCCGGTTCGCTCGAGCCGGCCGCTACCGATCGCCGTGTCGGCCCAGCTGCCGTATCCACTCCCGCGATGCGGCGGGGTCGATGACGTCGTCGATCTCGTAGGTGGTGGCGGCGTACAGCGCTTTGCCGCGTTCGTAGGCCAGGGCCACCAGATTGGCGAACAACTCCTCGCGCGCGGCCGGGTCGGCGGATTCGAGTTCTTTTCGGAAGCCCAGCCGCACAGCACCTTCCAGACCCATCGGCCCCACCTCGCCGGTCGGCCAGGCAACGGTGAACTCGGGGGCGTGGAATGATCCGCCACCCATCGCCATCGCGCCGAGCCCGTAGGCCTTGCGCAGGATGATCATCCCGAACGGCACCGTCAGCCGCGCCCCGGCGACGAACAGATTAGCGAAGCGGCGCACCGTCGCCTCGGTCTCCGAATCCGGACCGACCATGAATCCCGGTGTGTCACAGAGCATCACCAGCGGAACCTGATGACTTTCACACAGGTTGAGAAAGTCCGCGGCCTTGTCGGACGCCTCGGCGTCGATCGCCCCGCCCAGGTGCAGACTCGAATTGGCCACCACCCCGTAAGCCACTCCCTCGACCCGGATCAGCGCGGTCACCACCCCGGCCCCGAAGTCACGACGAAGCTCGAGCACGGAGCCGACGTCGGCGAGCGCGTCGATCGCGGCACGCACATCGTAGGACCGCAACCGGTTCTCGGGCACCACGTGCCGGGCATGACCCGGGTCGGGTGCGGTCCAGTCGGCCACCGGCCCCTGGAAGTACGACAGATACCGGCGGGCGATGTCGACGGCCTCTGCCTCGTCGCCGGCCACCACATGCACCACACCGTTGCGCGTCTGCACGTCGATGGGGCCGATCTCCTCGGGCCGGTACACGCCGAGGCCGCCGCCCTCGACCATCGCCGGCCCACCCATCCCGATGTTCGCCTCGGGCGTGGCGATCAGCACGTCGCACGCCCCGGCGAGCGCGGCGTTCCCGGCGAAGCAGCGCCCGGACACCACGGCCACGGTCGGCACCCGGCCCCGGAGCCCGGCCAGAGCCCGGAAGGTGCCCAATTCCAGGCCGAACGCGCCGTTGGCGTCGGTGTCCCCGGGCCGGCCCCCACCACCTTCGGCGAACAGCACCAGCGGAATCCGCTTACGGCGCACCACCTCCAGCAGCCGGTCGGTCTTGGCGTGGTTGCGCATCCCCTGTGTACCCGCCAGCACCGTGTAGTCGTATGACATGACCGCGGCGGTGGCGGCCGCAGCGCCGTGGACGTCGGCGCCGATCGTCGCGAGTCCGGCGACGAACCCGTCGGCGGGCGTGTTCGCGATCAGGTCCGCCTCCGATCTGCGACCGCGCTGGGCGGCCAGCGTCAGGGCGCCATACTCCACGAAGCTCCCCGCGTCGATCAGGTCGTCGATGTTCTCGCGTGCGGTCCGGCGACCGGCATCGTGCCGTCTGGCCACGGCCTCGGGCCGGGCCGCGTCGGCGGTCCGTGCGCGCCGGGCCAGCACCTCGGCGAGGTCGGCGCGAACGTGATCGGGGTCGACCTCGGTGGCCACCTCATCCACTCCGGCGCCGCCGGTGCGGCGGACCACCGCGAGCGGGTCACCGACACCTACCGTGCGACCGGCCTCGACAAGCGATCGCGCCACCGTCACCGGATGGTCGGCGGAGACCACGTGCTGCATCTTCATGGCCTCGAGCACCGCCAACGGCGCACCGGCGGCCACGGCGGCGCCGGTGACCGGGGCCTCGACCACGATCCCGGTCAGGTGTGCCCGCACCACCTGTTCCCCGGGGTCGGTGTCGGGGTCGGGGACCGGCTCAGCGGGTGTCGCCGGCGCGGTCGCGGCCCCTTCCGTCGACCGCCCCTGCAGATAGGTCGTGGTCACCGGCCCGGAGACGAACTCCTCGTCCCGGAGAATCGCGCGCAGTGCGGCGGCGTTCGTGTCGACTCCGGCGATCGTGAAGGCATCGAGCGCCGCCGCGGCCTTGCGGCAGCATGCGGCGATGTCCCCGGCCCGCGTATGCGCGATGACCTTGGCCAGCAGCGAATCATAGCGGGCGCCGATCTCCAGGCCCGGCCTGCCGAAGGTGTCCACCCGGACCCCCGGTCCGGTCGGCGGGACGAATTCGGTGAGCGTGCCCACCGCGCCGATCCGCGCGCCGTCCGCGGCCACGGTCTCGGTGTTCACCCGCGTCTGTATCGCGACGCCGCAGGCCCGTGCGCACGCCCCCGAGACGATCCCGCCGTTCGCCGCCATCCCCTGCGGCAGGAGCAGTTCGGCGATCGTGGCGCCCTGCGCGATACGCAGACCCACCTCCACGAGATCCACGCCGGTCACCTCCTCGGTGACCGTATGCTCCACCTGGATCCGCGGATTGACCTCCAGGAAGACGAACCTGTCGGCGGTGACGAGGAATTCGACGGTGGCCAGGCCCCGGTAGCCGCCGCCGGCGATCAGTTCGACGGCCGCGCGGTGCAGTGCGGCGCGCAGGTCGTCGTCGAGCCATTGCGCGGGCGCGACCTCGATGAGCTTCTGCCGCCCGCGCTGCACGCTGCAATCACGGTCACCTATCGCCAGAGCGGTTGTGCCACCGTCATTGTCGGGTGCCGCAACCACCTGCACCTCGATGTGCCGGGCGGCGGGCAACAGTTCCTCGACGAACAGGTCGCCGTTGCCGAAGGCCGCGCGGGCCTCGGCGGCACATATCCCGAACACCTGCGACAGCTGCCGCGCGGTGGTGACCGGACGGATGCCGCGACCACCGCCGCCGGCGACGGCCTTGATCATGACGCCGCCGGGATGTCCGGCCAGGAACTCCGCCGCGCCGGCCTCGTCGATCGCGGATGCGGTAGCCGCCGGTACCGGCACCCCGGCGGCGACGGCGGCGGCGCGGGCGCTCACCTTGTCGCCGAAAGTGCGCAGTACCCGCGGATCGGGGCCCACGAAGGTGAGTCCGGCGGCGGCGCAGTCGGCGGCGAAATCGGCGTCCTCGCTGAGGAACCCGTATCCGGGATGAACCAGGTCGGCGCCGTGATCTCGGCCCGCGGCAACCACGGCGGCCCGGTCGAGATAGGCCGACGGACCCGAACCGTCCAGCGCCACAGCGGTCGACGCCGCCCTCACATGGGGCATGTGTGCGTCGTCCGCCGCGTACACGGCGATCGTCTCCATCCCCAGTTCGGTGGCGGTGGCGATGATGCGCAGGGCGATCTCGCCCCGATTGGCCACCAGTACTCGCGACATCCGTGTACCTCGATTCCCGACCCTGATGGTGGCCGTCCGCCACCGCCGGGCCCTTGAACTTGAACTCGACCTCAACTACCATCACAGCCTAACGAGTGATCCACCTCACTCGCACTCTGGCACTGTCGCCGATCACGTGGAGGGTTCGCCAACCCATGAGCACCGTACAAACAGTCACCGGCCCCATCGATTCCGCCGAGTTGGGCAGGACACTGGTCCACGAACACATCTTCGTGCTCGGCGAGGAGTACCGGCAGAACTACCAGGACGACTGGGACGAAGATGAGAAGATCGCCGCCGCCGTGCGAGACCTCGACGAACTCAAGGGCCTGGGCATCGACACCATCTTCGACCCCACCGTCATCGGCCTGGGACGCTACATCCCCCGAATCCAGAAAATCGCCGCGCGGACCGAGCTCAACATCGTCGTCGCCACCGGGCTGTACACCTACAACGAGATCCCGTTCCAGTTCCACTACAGCGGCCCCGGCCTGCTGTTCGACATCCCCGAACCCCTGGTGACCCTGTTCACCCGGGACCTGACCGAAGGCATCGCCGACACCGGCGTCCGGGCGGCATTCCTCAAGTGCGCCATCGAAGAACAGGGCCTGACCCCAGGGGTGGAACGGGTGATGCGCGCCGTCGGTCAGACCAGCGCGCAGACCGGGGCCCCCATCACCGTTCACACCAACCCGCACACCCAGTCCGGTCTGGTCGCCCAGAAGGTCCTCGCCGAAGAGGGCGTCGACCTCACCAAGGTGGTCATCGGCCACTCCGGCGACAGCACCGATCTCGACTACCTGATGCGGCTCGCCGACGCCGGATCGATCCTGGGTATGGACCGTTTCGGCCTCGACGTCCTGCTGCCGTTCGAGGACCGCATCACCACCATCGTCGAACTCGCCCACCGCGGATACGCCGACCGGATGGCGCTCGCCCACGACGCCTCGTGCTTCATCGACTGGTTCGACCCCGAGGCCAAGCGGGCGGTCACACCCAAGTGGAACTACCGGCACATCAGCGAGGACGTCCTGCCCACCCTGCGCGAACGCGGGGTCACCGACGAGCAGATCACCGAGATGCTGGTGAACGTGCCGCGCCGCTACGTCGAATGAGCGCGACCCTGCGGGACGGGTGGCCGGCCACCGGCGACCTCGGATCGGTCGATCCCGACGGCAACATCCGGATCGTCGACCGCAAGAAGGACCTCGATCATCCGGGGCGGCTACAACGTGTACCCCGGAGACGTCGGCGCCACCGGCACGATCCTCAAGCGCGCCATCGACATCGACGACCTGACCTCCACCGGCTGACTGCCCACCGGCCGCACCTGGTCAGTCCGGCCGGCGCATACCGATGGCGTTGGCCCACAATCGGGTTGCCGTGGACACCAGTTGGTCGATGTCCGCTCCCGAACCGAGCGCGAAGGCCTGATACGCCATACGCGAGACCATGCCCGACAACGCGGCCGCCGCCGAGTCCGGATCGATGTCGGGGTCAGCGAGGCCGCGTTCCTGCAACCGGGCGATCTCGCGGGCGTTGCGTTCGGAGAACACGCTGCCGCGCAGGAGCCGTTGCTCGCGGAACTCGGGGCTGTTGGCAGTCACCTGTTCGAGGACGAGCCGCAGTTTGGCGTTACGCCGGTAGGCCTCGAAGTAGGCGCGGTTGGACGCCTCGAGCACCGCGATCGGGTCGGCGTCGTCGCCGAGATGCGGGGCTCCCGGATGCAGCATGTCCTCATGGGCCTCACTGAAGACCGCGTCGAGGATCTCCTCTTTGCTCTGGAAATAGGTGTAGAAGGTTCCGGTGGAGCAGTTGGCCTCCGCGGTGATGTCGGTGAGCCGCGACTCCTGAAAACCATCGCGCTCGAACACCCTGCGCGCGGCGGCGACCAGTGCGTTCCTGGTGCGCTCACCGCGCGCGGTCACGGGCTGCTTGGGCTTGTCCACCGACTCACCCGCCAGCGAGGGCAACGGCCAGTTCGGTTCCGGCGCGTGCTTCTGTGTCATGTCGGACATCTTCCCAGGTCCAGCGCTGATGGTCGGAGACGACCGGGTCGATGTCATCGCCCGGCACGAAATCTCTCAGATACCGGCTTCGCCGGCCACCGACTGCGCCATCTCGACCAGCGTGTCGACGACGGTCGTGGTGGGCACCCCGCCGGCGGCCCGATTGGACGCGTTGTCCTCGACCCGCTTGAGGATGCCCTGGGCGATGATCGCCACCTTCCACAACCCAAGCGCATGCCAGTACGCCAGGGCCTGCGGGTCGCGCCCGGTGCGCTCGATGTAGTCAGCGGCGAGGGTGGCCCGGTCGGGGAAACCGTCGAGCAACTCCACCGGTACCGCGCTGAGCTGCGGCCCGCCGGGCGCCGGCCAGTACGCCAGGGTGCTGCCGATATCGGCGAGCGGATCGCCCAGGGTGGACAGTTCCCAGTCGAGAACGGCCCGCACCGAGGCGGCCGCCGGGTCGATCATCACGTTGCGGATATGGAAGTCGCCGTGCACCAGTCGTGTCTCGTGCTGCTCGGGCGCGTGGGCCAGAAACCGCCGCGTCAGGTCATCGACGGCCGGGATGTCGCGTGTCCTGGACTTCTCCCACTGCGAACTCCATCGCTTCAGCTGACGTGCCGCGTACGGCTTGTGACTGGCCAGATCGGACAGTCCGACGGCCTCGAGATCGACCTCGTGAATCGTGGCAAGGGTGTCGATCATCGATTTTCCGACCGACCGCCGCTGCTCGACGGTCAGCGCCTCGGCGGCGGGCAGGTTGTCGAGCGCGACGGCCTCGACGAACTCCATCACCACCAGCGGGGCGGGCGCGACGGCGGTATCGGTGCACACGCCGTGGATACGCGGCACCGGCACCGGGGTATCCGCCAGCGCCGACAGGATCCTCGCCTCGCGCACCACATCGTGTGCCGAAGCCAGGAGATTGCCCACGGGCGGGCGCCGCAGCACCCACCGCACATCCCCGGCGGTGAGCAGATAGGTCAGGTTGGATTGCCCGATACCCACCCGGGTCACCGCCACATCGTCCGGAATGTCGATCCCGTTGCCGCGAGACCACCTCCCGAACTCGGCCGGATCCAATTCCGGAATCGTGGCCAACCCTGCCGAACCGTCACTCACCGCGTCTCCCCATTCGTGATTGTTGTTCAGTATTCCGACTATCCGGGTTCCCGTTGTCGGGGTTCCGGTTGTCGGGGTTCCGGCTGTCGGGGTTCCGGCTGTCGGGGTTCCAGAACCCGGAAGCTGTCAGAAACGCGCCGACAGCACGTCATCGGACACGCCGGGAACGGTCTCGGCCAGCGCCTTGACATAGGGCCGCAGCTCACGCCGGGCGATGGCCCGCTTGTGCACCTCGTCGGGGCCGTCGGCCAGACGCAGGGTGCGCAGATGCGCGTAGAACATGGCCAGCGGCACGTCGTCGGTGACGCCCATGCCACCGAACACCTGGATGGCGCGGTCGACGACCGTGAGCGCGATAGTGGGCGCGGCCACCTTGATGGCCGCGATCTCGGTGGCGGCCTTCTTGTTTCCTACGGTGTCCATCATGTGCGCGGCCTTGAGGGTGAGCAGCCGTACCATCTCGATCTCGATGCGCGCCTCGGCGATCCAGTCCTGAATATTGGCCCGGTCGGCGAGCGGCGCGCCGAAGGTGGTGCGCGAGACCGCCCGCCTGCACATCAGTTCCAGTGCGCGTTCGGCCATGCCGATACTGCGCATGCAGTGGTGGATACGGCCCGGCCCGAGTCGGGCCTGCGCGATCGCGAACCCCTCGCCCTCACCCTTGAGCACATCTTTGAGCGGCACCCGCACGTTCTCGAAGATCAACTCGCCGTGGCTTTCCCGGTCCACATAGCCGAAGACGTTCAGGTTGCGCAGGATGGTCAGGCCGGGTGCGTCGGTGGGCACCACCATCATCGACTGCTGCCGGTGGGTGGGCGCCGTCGGGTCCGTCTTCCCCATCACGATCAGAACCTTGCAGTCCGGACGGACAGCGTTGGAGGCAAACCACTTTCGTCCGTTGAGGACGTACTCGTCACCGTCGCGTTCCATCCGCAGTTCCACATTGGTGGCGTCGGAGCTGGCGACGGCCGGCTCGGTCATCGCGAAGGCCGAGGCGATCTCACCGTCGAGCAGCGGCTTGAGGTAGCGCTCCTTGTGCTCGTCGGTGCCGAACAGGGTCAAGACCTCCATATTGCCGGTGTCGGGGGCGTTGCAGTTGAACACCTCGGGTGACCACGGCACGCGGCCGGTGATCTCGGCCAGATGCGAGTACTCCAGGTTGGTCAGGCCCGGCCCCCATTCGGCGTGCGGATGGAACATGTTCCACAGCTCGGCCGCCTTGGCCTTCTTCTTGAGGTCGAGCAAAATCTGCGGTGTGGCATGTGGATTGCCCTGCGCGGCCAGCTCACGCGTCTGCTCCTCGTACACCGATTCGTTGGGGTAGATGTGCTCGTCCATGAACGCCAACAACCGCTGCCGGAAGCCCTCGGCGCGCTCGGACGGCTCGAAAAGTGTGTTCACGTCATCTCCAGATCTTGTCGGGTGTGGTCAGCTCGTCAACGCGCTCAGGTAGCGCTGCATCCCGCGCAACCAGCGGTCGTAGTCAGATCCCTTGTGCCGGTACATGTCCAGCACCTCGGCGTGCGGCAGGATCAGGAAG
This sequence comes from Gordonia pseudamarae, assembly GCF_025273675.1. Classification (NCBI taxonomy): domain Bacteria; kingdom Bacillati; phylum Actinomycetota; class Actinomycetes; order Mycobacteriales; family Gordoniaceae; genus Gordonia; species Gordonia pseudamarae. Next base: position 3,231,672 of record NZ_CP045809.1, read on the forward strand.
TGTTCCTCGACGATCGCCGCCAGGACGACGGCGGCCACCTCGTCGGCGGTCAGAACCCGGCCGGCGGTGGTCACCGCACGCTGCATCAGCGCCTGCTCGGCGTCCGTGGGCGCCTCCGAAGGGCGCAGCAGTGCGGTGTCGACGCCCATCGGGCACAGGCAGCTCACCTTCACACCCTGTGCTCCGTAGGTGACGCTGAGCCATTCGGCAAAACCTACGGCCGCGTGTTTGGTGACCGAGTAGGTCGCCGATCCGAGCTGGGTCAGCAGCCCGGCCGCCGATGCGGTGCTGATGAAGTATCCGCTGCCGCGTTCGACCCAGCCCGGCACCAGGCGCCGGGCGGCCCGTACGTGCGCGAGGACGTTGACGTTGAGCGCGGCGTCCCACTGCGCGTCGGTGGCGTGCAGGCCGGGGGCGCCCATGATGCCCGCGTTGGCGAAGTAGAAGTCGACCGGACCGAAGGTGTTCTCGGCCAGTGCCACCACCTCGTCGATGTGTTCGTCGGCGCCGGCGTCACCCGAGGCGAGCGCCACCGCGTCCGGCGGCAGATCGGCGGCAACCCGGGCGACCGCGTCACCGTTGATGTCGGTGAGCACGACCCGCGCCCCACCGTCCACCAGCGCCCGCGCGATCGCGGCCCCGATTCCACCGCCCGCACCGGTCACCACAGCCACCGCACCATTGATCCGCATGGCCCCACCGTAGTTGAATCCGCCTTCAGGTTCAATAGTCGCGGGCCGGCCGGATGCCCGATCACCAACGACAACGGATGCGGTGCCGCCCGACTACGCGGTGAGGATGTCGCGGACGATACCGTCGGCGAGAAGGCGGCCCGAGTCGGTCAGGACCAGGTGGGCACCGGCGTCGCACAGGAGCCCGTCGGCGACGAAGACATCAGCCCCGGCCCGTTCACGATCGGACAATTCCGATACCGGAAGTCCTGTGCGGCAACGGATCTGCAACATCACACGTTCGGTGTGCCGATCCTCGTCGGCAAGTCTCTCGTCGTCGGCGATCGGCAGCGCGCCACCAGCGAGCACACTCGCGTAGCGCGACGGGTGCTTGTGGTTCCACCACCGCACACCGTTGACGTGTGAATGCGCGCCCGGGCCTATCCCCCACCAGTCGTCGCTGTCCCAGTAGGCGATGTTGTGCCGGCACACCGACTCCGGGCCGGACGCCCAGTTCGACACCTCGTACCACTCGAGTCCGGCGGCGGCCAGCCGTGCGTCGATGAGCCGGTAGCGGCGGGCCAGCACGTCGTCGTCGGGGGCGGGCAACTCGCCGCGCCGCACCCGCCGGGCCAGTGCGGTGCCGTCCTCCACGATCAGGGCGTACGCGGACACGTGATCGACCCCCGCGGACAACACGGCGTCGAGGCTGGCCCGCAGGTCGTCGTCGGATTCGCCCGGCGTGCCGTAGATGAGATCGAGGTTGACGTGCTCGAATCCGGCGGCGCGGGCCTCCCGCGCGGCGGCGACGGCCCGGCCGGGGGTGTGCTTGCGATCAAGGACGGCCAGCACGTGCTGAGCGGCCGACTGCATGCCCAGCGATATCCGGGTGTAGCCGGCCTCCCGCAGACCGGCGAAGAACTCCGGCGAGGTGGACTCGGGGTTGGACTCGGTGGTGACCTCGGCACCCGGCGCCAGCTCGAAGGAGCCACGCACGTCGTCGAGCAGCCGGGCGAGCCCCGCGGTGCCGAGCAGCGACGGGGTGCCACCGCCGACGAAGACCGTCGACACCGGCCTCACCGAACCGAGTGCGGCTGCGGCGATGTCCAGTTCGCGGGCCACCGCCTCATGCCACGACGCCGGCGACGCCGACGATCCGAGTTCGCCGGCTGTGTAGGTATTGAAGTCGCAGTAGCCGCAGCGGGAGGCGCAGAACGGCACGTGCAGATAGAGGCCGAAACCCCTCGACGGGTCGGCCGAGCGGCACGCCGACCCGACCGCGGACGTCACCGGTACCGTGGCGGTGTCGATGATGGAACTCACCCGCCCATCATGCGCCCAGTCCTGCGACTATCCCAATCGAGCTTTTGCGTCACCGTGAGGAAAAATAACCCCAAGTAGACGCGGCGGCCCGTCCCGTGGCACCATGGACGGCGTGACTTCTTCCGGGGTGTGGCTGACGATGCGTCGCCACATTGATCTCAAGCGCGTAGCCAGCGCATCCTGTCGTCCTTAGACGACGTGTGACTGTCGCGGATTCCGTCCGCCGCGTTCCCCGGTCCAGTGGCCAGCAGCGCCTTTCGAACCACCGCGACAGATTCTCGGCCCCGAAACAGTCCCCCGCCCGCGCGGGATGCCGCCACGTGATCTTCAGCCCATTTGATCGTGACATGACCCGGCGCTGCGCGCCGACAGGAGACTCCATGACGTCGACCACGGATGCCCTCACCACCCAGGACAGCACCGAACCCTCGGACAGCGCCGTAACCGGTGACCGCACACCCGCGAACGGCGGCACCGCGTCCGACGAGGCCGCCCCGGCAACCCGGCCGCGTACCAGGCCCCGCACGGCCCGGGCCCCGTCCACCGGCGAGGCCCCCGTCCGCCAGCGGACCCCACGCCCGGCCGCCGACGGCGAAGCCCCGCGCGCCCGCACCCCGCGCACACCCGCCGCCGATGGTGAGGAACCCCGCGCCCGCACCCCGCGCACACCAAGGGCAGAGGGTGAGACACCCGCCCGCACCCGGACCCCGCGCGCCGCCGCCACCCCCACCGACGGCGAGGCACCCGCCCGCACCCGGGCACCCCGGACCCCGCGCACCGACGGCGAGGCACCGGCCCGCAAGGCGCGTCCGGTCAAGCGCCGCGCCGAAGGCCAGTGGAAGCTCGGTTACCGCGAGCCGCTGAACCCCAACGAGCAGGCCAAGAAGGACGACCACCCGCTCAACGTTCGCGCCCGCATCGAGAACATCTACGCCAAGAACGGTTTCGACTCGATCGACAAGCAGGACCTGCGCGGCCGGATGCGCTGGTGGGGCCTGTACACCCAGCGCCGCGAGGGCTACGACGGCACCTGGACCGGCGACGAGAACATCGACCTGCTCGAAGACAACCACTTCATGATGCGGATCCGCTGCGACGCCGGCGCGCTGTCGGCCGAGCAGCTGCGCACGCTCGGTCAGCTGTCGACCGAATTCGCCCGCGACACCGCCGACCTGTCCGACCGCGAGAACGTCCAGTACCACTGGATCCGCGTCGAGGACGTGCCCACCATCTGGGAACGTATCGAGGCCGTCGGACTCAAGACCACCCAGGCCTGCGGCGACTGCCCCCGCGTCGTGCTCGGTTCACCACTGGCCGGCGAGGCCGTCGATGAGGTTCTCGACCCCACCCCGGCGATCGACGAGATCGTCCGCCGTTACATCGGCGACAAGAACCTGTCCAACCTGCCGCGCAAGTTCAAGACCGCCATCTCCGGCCTGCAAGATGTGGCGCACGAGATCAACGACATCGCCTTCATCGGTGTCGTCCACCCCGAACACGGCCCAGGTCTGGACCTGTGGGTCGGCGGCGGTCTGTCGACCAACCCGATGCTGGCCCAGCGGGTCGGCGCGTGGGTGCCACTGGACGAGGTCCCTGATGTGTGGGAGGGCGTGTGCTCGATCTTCCGCGACTACGGCTACCGCCGGTTGCGGTCCAAGGCACGGCTGAAGTTCCTCATCAAGGACTGGGGAATCGAGAAGTTCCGCCAGGTCCTCGAGGACGAGTACCTCGGCCGCAAACTCATCGACGGCCCGGCACCCGAACCACTCACCGAACCACGTAACCACGTCGGGGTGCAGAAGCTCAAGAACGGCCTCAATGCCGTCGGTTTCGCCGCCATCGCCGGTCGGGTGTCGGGTACCAAGCTCACCGCCGTCGCCGACGCCGCCGAACGTGCCGGCTCGGACCGGATCCGGTTCACCCCATATCAGAAGCTGATCGTGCTCGATGTGCCCGACGACAAGGTCGATTCGCTCATCTCCGAGCTCGCCGGTCACGGACTGTCGGGCCGCCCGTCCAACTGGCGCCGCAACCTCATGGCGTGCAGCGGAATCGAGTTCTGCAAGCTATCGTTCGTCGAAACCCGCAAGCGCTCCCAGGATCTGGTGCCCGAACTCGAAGAGCGCCTGGCCGATATCAACTCTCAGCTCGACGTTCCGATCACCGTGAACATCAACGGCTGCCCCAACTCGTGCGCGCGTTCGCAGGTCGCCGACATCGGTTTCAAGGGCCAGCTCGTGGAGGACGACAACGGCGGGCAGGTCGAGGGTTTCCAGGTGCACCTGGGCGGAAGCCTCGGCCTGGATTCCGGTTTCGGCCGCAAGCTGCGTCAGCACAAGGTGACCTCCGTCGAACTGGGCGATTACATCGACCGGGTCGTCCGCAATTTCGTCGCACAGCGTGAGCAAGGCGAGCGGTTCGCCCAATGGGCCGTTCGCGCAGACGAGGAGGCACTGCGATGACCACCGGAACCGTGACCCGCACTGGCAGACGGCACAGCGAGGACGAGTTGCGCGCGATCGCCGAGCGGGGTGCCGCCGAACTCGGCACCGACGCCGGCCCGGAGGAGTTGCTGGCCTGGACGGCACGGACATTCGGCGACAACTTCGTGGTGGCCTCCAACATGCAGGATGCCGTCCTGGTCGATCTGGCCGCCAAGCACATCGACACCGACCTGCTCGACGGGCACCCACTCAAGATCCTGTTCCTGGACACCGGCTATCACTTCGTCGAAACCCTCGGCACCCGTGACGCGGTCGAGCAGGTCTACGGCGTGGAGATGGTCAATATCCACCCCGAGCACACCGTCGCCGAACAGGATGAACTGCTGGGCCGCAACCTGTTCTCCCGTGACCCCGGCGAATGCTGCCGGTTGCGGAAGGTGGTGCCGCTCAAGACCAATCTGGCGCGCTACGACGCCTGGGTGACCGGCATCCGCCGCGTCGAGGCACCCACGCGCGCCAATGCCCCGTTGATCTCGTTCGACGAGGGCTTCGGGCTGGTCAAGATCAACCCGATCGCCCCCTGGTCCGACGAGGTGATGCAGGACTACATCGACACCAACGGCGTCCTCGTCAATCTGCTTGTCGACGAGGGTTATCCGTCCATCGGATGCGCCCCGTGCACCGCCAAACCCGAACCCGGATCCGATCCGCGCAGTGGCCGGTGGGCCGGCCGCGCCAAGACAGAATGTGGGCTACACGCATGACCACCATCGATACCAGCAGAGCAGGAGCCGACGTGTTTATCGACGAGCTTCCCCCAGAAGAGATCCACGCCGACGAGTTCACCACGCTGGACGCGCTCGAATCCGAGGCAATCCACATCTTCCGCGAGGTGGCCGGCGAGTTCGAGCGGCCGGTGATCCTGTTCTCCGGCGGCAAGGACTCCACCGTTCTGCTGCACCTGGCGCTCAAGGCGTTCTGGCCGGCACCGCTGCCGTTCGCATTGCTGCACGTGGACACCGGACACAATCTGCCCGAGATCATCCAGTTCCGCGACGAGATCGTCGAACGGCACAACCTGCGCCTGCATGTGGCCTCGGTCGAGGAGTATCTGGCCGACGGCCGCCTCACCGAACGGCCCGACGGCATCCGCAACCCGCTGCAGACCATCCCCCTGCTCGACGCCATCACCGAGAACCGCTTCGACGCGGTGTTCGGCGGCGGTCGCCGCGACGAGGAGCGTTCGCGGGCCAAGGAGCGGATCTTCTCGCTGCGCAACGCCTTCGGCCAGTGGGATCCCAAGCGTCAGCGTCCCGAACTGTGGAACGTGTACAACGGCAAGCACGCGCCGGGTGAGCATGTGCGCGTGTTCCCGCTGAGCAACTGGACCGAACTCGACATCTGGCGCTACATCGCCCGCGAACAGGTCCTGCTCGCTCCGCTGTACTACGCGCACGAGCGCGAGGTGTACGAACGCGACGGCATGTGGATGACCTCCGGTTCGTGGGGCGGGCCCCGCGAAGACGAGACCGTGGAGGTCCGCACAGTGCGCTACCGCACCGTGGGCGACGGATCCACCACCGGCGCAATACTTTCCGATGCAGACACCAACGAGGCCGTCCTCGACGAGGTGGCGGCGTCCCGGCTCACCGAACGCGGCGCCACCCGCGGCGACGACCGGGTCTCCGAGGCCGCGATGGAAGACCGCAAACGCGAAGGATACTTCTGATGAAACACCTCCCCGATCTGCTGCGCATCGCCACGGCGGGCAGCGTCGACGACGGTAAGTCCACCCTGGTCGGACGGCTGCTCTACGACACCAAATCCGTTCTGGCCGACCAGATCGACGCCGTCGTACGCGCATCGGTCGACCGCGGTCTCGACGGCCCCGACCTGTCCCTGCTCGTCGACGGCCTGCGCGCCGAGCGTGAACAGGGCATCACCATCGACGTGGCCTACCGCTATTTCGCCACGCCGCAGCGCTCGTTCGTCCTCGCCGACACCCCCGGCCACGTGCAGTACACCCGCAACACCGTGTCCGGCGCCTCCACCGCACAGCTGGTCATCCTGCTGGTCGACGCCCGCAACGGCGTCGTCGCCCAGACCCGGCGGCACGCCGCGGTGATGGCACTTCTCGGTGTGCCGCAACTGGTTCTGGCGGTCAACAAGATCGATCTGGTGAACAATCCCGCGGAGGTGTTCGCGCAGATCTCGCAGGAGTTCGGCGAACTGACCCGTTCGCTCGGCTGGTCCGATGACCAGGTCATCGAGATCCCGGTGTCGGCACTGCACGGCGACAACGTCGCGATCAAGTCCGACCGCACCCCCTACTACGACGGTCCGACTCTCATCGAGCACCTGGAGACGGTGCCCAACGTCACCGACCGCCGCCAGGTGGGCCTGCGTTTTCCGGTGCAGTACGTCATCCGTCCCCGCACAGCCGAGTACCCCGACTACCGCGGCTATGCCGGACAGATCGCGGCCGGCCGGGTGTCGGTGGGCGACGAGGTGGTGATACTGCCGTCGGGAACGCGCACCACCATCAGCCAGATCGATACCGCCGACGGGCAACTGGCCACCGCGCACACCGGGCGCAGCGTCACCCTGCTGCTCGCCGACGATGTGGATGCCTCCCGCGGTGATGTCATCGCCGCCGTCGCGGACGCTCCCGAGCCGATTCAGCAGTTCACCGCCACGGTGTGCTGGCTGGCCGAGAAGCCGCTGCGCCCGGGTGCCCGGCTGCTCCTCAAACACGGCACCCGCACCACGCAGGCAATCATCGGCGGCCTCGACGCGCTGTTCGACGAGCAGAATCTGACCCTGATCGAGTCACCGAACACGGTGGAACTCAACCAGATCGGCCGTATCACGGTACAGACGGCCGAACCGATCGTCGCCGACGACTACCAGGTGAACCGGGAGAACGGCAGCTTCCTGCTCATCGACCCGCAGGGCGGCAACACCCTGGCCGCGGGCTTGGTGGGCGACGCGTTGGCCCCACTGCACCTGCAGCAGGCCGAACTCGTCTGACGGCTGTGCCCGTCGATTCTCCCCGGCTGCTGCTCGTCGCGCACGGGAGCCGCGATCCTCGGTTCGCGGCCACCGCGCGACGGGTGACGGCATCGGTCGCCTCGGCGATGCCCGGTGTCGATGTCGAACTGGCATACCTCGATCTGAACGAACCGACCATCGGTGAGGCGATCGAGCGGTCCGGCGACTGTGTGGTCGTCCCGCTGCTGTTCGCCGAAGGATTCCACTCCAAGATCGATCTGCCGGCGATCATCGCCGAACATTCCCTTCCGGGTCGCCGGGTGGTCCAGACCCCGGTGATCGGTTCTCATCCGTTGGCCCGCGCGCTCGCCGACCGGCTGGCCGAAGCGGGCCTGTGCGACGGCGACGGCGTACTGCTGTGCGCCGTCGGTTCGTCCGACGCGGGCGCCGACCGGCATGTCCGGCACCGCGCCATCGAACTGTCGACACTGCTGCACCGGCCCGTCGAGGTCGTGTTCGCCACCAAACTCGGATCGGGTGAACACGAGCTGCTGTCCGCGGTCCGGCGGCTGAAAGCCACCGGTGCGCGGCGCATCGCGCTCAGCCCCTACTTCCTGTCGGCGGGTCTGCTCACCGAACGCGTCGACACCGCCCTCGACCGGTTGTGCCCCGACGCCCTGGTTGCCGGCCCCCTCGGCGCACACCCCGATGTGGTCAGCGCGGTCACCGACCTGTACGCCGACGCCGCCGGGTTCGGTCCGGCGTCCGACGGCCGGGCCGACGAGCTCGTCCCCGAAGGTCTCCGATCCTGCTGAGGCCTATGCCCGCCCACGGGCATAGGCTCACACCATGCGGGATTTCATCACCGATGTCGACGGTGCACGGCTTTCGGGCGAAACCTCCGAGGCACCGGCCGTCGTGCTGGTGCACGGGATGGCCGGTGACCGGTACGACTGGAACATGCTCGTCGACACGCTTCCGGACTCGCTCGCGCTCCTGCGCTACGACCTTCGCGGGTTCGGTGCGTCCACGGCGACCGACGGCGTCACGTTTTCACATTCGGACGATCTGATCGCCGTGCTCGATGCCCAGGGCATCGACCGCGCCGTCCTGGTGGGGGTGTCGATGGGCGGTGCGATCGTCGCCAACACCGCGCTCAACCATCCCGATCGGGTGTCGGGCCTGGTGCTGATCAGCCCGGGACTGATCGGCTGGCGCTGGTCCCGCGACTGGCGCACCCGCTGGAGGGACGTCGCCGCACTGGTCCGGGCCGGCGACATCGATGCCGCCCGATCTCTGTGGTGGGCGCACCCGATGTTCGACGCGGTACGGGAAACCTCCGGTGCCGGCGACCTGAGAGAGGCCCTGGACCGCTATCACGGCCGGCAATGGCTCGGCGACGACCAGCGTCCCGAACTCCCCGACATCGAACGCCTGCACACCCTCCGGACGCCGACCGTCCTGCTCAGCGGTGGCCGGGATGTCGAGGACATGCGCCTGATCGCCGACACCATCTCCGCCGCCGCACCGAACGTCGAGCGCATCGACCTCCCCGACGCCGGCCACATGCTGCACCGGGAACGCCCCGCCGACGTCGCCGCCGCCATCACCCGCCTCACCCGGCCGATACTCAGACGGTCGTGAGGGCCGGGACCTTGGTGGCGCGGGCGTAGATCTGCTCGCCGGTGACCAGGTTCAGCGCGTTGGCGTCACCACGGGTGATCTGTGCGGCGAACTCCTCTCCCGAGGCCAACGACGTGAGCTCGACGCGGGTCTCGAAACCGAGGTGAACCACCCGGTCGACGGTGGCCTTGATGACGCCGGTGTCGAGCTTGGCGTCGGCGGCGGGCAGGGCGAGTTCGGGGTTGCGGCCGATCCGGATGTCGTGCGGACGCACCAGCTCGCCGTTGAGCCGGACGGTCTGTCCGAGGAATGAGGCGACGAACTCGTTGGCCGGGCGGTCGTACAGGTCGTCGGGTGAGCCGACCTGCTCGATGCGTCCCTTGTTGAGTACCGCGATCCGGTCGGACACGTCGAGCGCCTCCTGCTGGTCGTGGGTCACCAGCACGGTGGTCACTCCGACGTCTTCGTGCAGGCGACGCAACCATTTGCGCAGGTCATCGCGGACCTTGGCGTCGAGGGCGCCGAACGGCTCGTCGAGCAGCAACACCTGCGGATCGACCGCGAGTGCCCGGGCCAGCGCCATACGCTGGCGCTGACCGCCCGAAAGCTGTGCCGGATAGCGCTTCTGGAAGCCGGCGAGCCCGACGATCTCCAGCAGTTCGTCGACCTTGGCATCGACCTCGGTCTTGGGCCGCTTGCGGATCTTGAGCCCGAACGCCACATTGTCGCGGACGGTGAGGTGTTTGAACGCGGCGTAGTGCTGGAACACGAACCCGATGTCGCGCTTCTGCGGGGACGCGGTGGACACATCATTGCCCTTGATCACCACAGTGCCCGAGTCGAGTGCGTCGAGTCCCGCGATGGCGCGCAGCAGTGTCGACTTCCCCGAACCGGACGGTCCGAGCAGCGATGTGAGCGAGCCTTCGGGGATCTCGATCGACACGTCGTCGAGTGCGGCGAAATCTCCGTAGCGCTTGTTGGCGCCGGTCACTGTGATGGACATGTCACACACCTTCCTTGCCGCCGGTGGCCCCTGCGAGAACCGCTGTGCTGCCGGAGGGATGATTGTCGCCGCCCGATGCGGCGGATTCTGCTGTGTCCGCCGACCCACCGGGGGCGGCGGTGTAGGACTGGCTTGCCTCGGCGAGGCGACCTTTGGCGCGATGTTCGATGAAGGTCATCGCGATCAGCACCAGGATGGCCACGAACATCAACAATGTCGCGGCGGCGTATGCGCCGAACTCGTTGTAATCGTCGGTATAGCGCGAGTGCACCAGCAATGTGAGGGTCTGCGATACGCCCGGGAAGTTGGACGAGACCATGGTGACCGCGCCGTACTCGCCGAGCGAGCGGGCGATGGTGAGCACGACGCCGTAGGTCAGGCCCCACCGGATCGCCGGCAGTGTGATGCGGTAGAAGGTCTGCCAGGCGTTGGCGCCGAGGGTGGCGGCGGCCTGTTCCTGTTCGGTGCCGATCTCCCGCAGCACCGGCTCCACCTCACGCACCACGAACGGCAGGGTCACGAAGATGGTGGCCAGGACCAGACCGGGGAAACCGAAGATAATGCGGAATCCGAGACTTTCGATGCCGCCGAACCAGCCGCCGTGTCCCCACAGCAGGATCAGCGCGACGCCGACGACGACCGGTGACACCGCGAACGGCAGGTCCACCACCGCCTGCAGGAACCCCTTTCCGGGGAACTTGCCGCGAACCAGCGCCAGCGCGGTGGCGATGCCGAAGACCACGTTCAGCGGCACCACGATGGCGACGATGATCAGGCTCAGCTGCAGAGCCGAGATGGCGGCGGGTGTGGTGATCCAGTCCCAGAACTGGCCGAAACCGTGTTCGAAGGAGCGCCAGAAGATCAGCGACACCGGGACGACGAGTAGCACGAACAGGTAGGCGAGTGCCACCGATCGCAGGCTCAGGCGGACCCAGGGTGTGATTTTCACTGGTCCTTCTCCTCTCGGACCGACTGCCGCCTGCCGACGATCCGCAGGACGAGCAGTGCGATGAACGCGATGACCAGCAGGACCACCGAGATGGCGGCGGCGTTCACCGGCTCGTCGACCTCGATCTGTTGCTGGATGTACTGGGATGCCACCTGGGTTTCGCCGGGGATGTTGCCGCCGATGAGCACGACCGACCCGAATTCACCGATGGCGCGGGTGAACGCGAGGCCTGCACCGGTGAGGATCGACGGCAGCAACGCCGGCAGCACGATCTTGGTGAAGGTGGTGACGTTGCTGGCCCCGAGTACCGCCGCCGCTTCCTCGACGTCCCTGTCGAGTTCGAGCAGCACCGGCTGCACCTGGCGCACCACGAACGGCAGCGTGACGAATGTCAGAGCGATGACCAGCGCGGGCTGGGTGGCGTTGAGTTGAATGTCGATCGGGCTGTTGGGACCGTACAGCGAGAGCAGCACGAGGCTGGCGACGATCGTCGGCAGCGCGAACGGCAGGTCGATGATGGCGTTGACGAACGCTTTACCGGGGAACTCGTCGCGCACCAGCACCCAGGCGATGAGGGTGCCGAAGACGACGTTGATCAGTGCGACGATCAGTGACACCCACACGGTGATCCGCAGCGCGTCGATCGCGGCGTCGTCGGTGATGGCGTCCCAGAACCCGCTCCAGCCGTTGTCGAACGACTGGACGGTGATCGCGGCCAGCGGCAACAGCACGATGATACTCAGCCACAGCCATGCGACGCCGATCTGGACGGGCGAGACGCCGCTGAAGGTGCGGGATCTGCCGAGGAATCCACCCGGCGCCCCCGCCCCGGCGGGCTTGTCCCCGGAGGGTTTGTGGTCGGTTGCGGTACTCACAGTCGCCCTCCGGAGTTGTAGATCTTGGTGATAGCGCCCTTGGAGCCGAAGAGCGCGCCGTCGACCGCTTTCCAGCCGGTCAGGTCTTTACCGTCGTTCTTGTCTGCGGTGCCCACGCCGAGGACCTCGCCGAGCTCGTCGATGGTCCACAGCTTCTCGATCGTGCCGGGGAACTGGCCTGCGGTCTCAGTGATGATCTCGGGCACGACCGGGCGGAATCCCTGCTTGGCCCATAGCCGCTGCGCCTCGGAGGTGAACAGGAAGTCCACGAACGCCCTGGCCGCGGGTTTGTGGTCGGAGGTGTTCACCACGGCCACCGGGTTCTCGATCTTGAACGTCTGCGGCGGCAGCACGTAGTCGACCTGCTGATTCTTCGACGATGTCGCGTTCTGCCGTTCGAGCATGATCGCCTCGTTCTCGTAGCTGATCAGCACATCACCCTGCCCCTGTTCGAAGGCGGTGGTGGCTTCGCGGCCCGACTTGGGCACCACGGTGACGTGATCGCGGATCAGTTCGCTGACGTAGTCGAGTCCGGCCTGAACGTTCTGGCCGCCGTTGCTCTTCGCCGCGAACGGGGCGAGCAGGTTCCATTTTGCCGATCCCGAGCTGCCGGGATTGGGGGTGACCACCTGGACACCGGGCTTGAGCAGGTCGTCCCAGTCCTTGATGTTCTTGGGGTTGCCCTTGCGCACCACCAGCGCGACGACCGAACCGAACGGTGTCGACCTATTGGGCGCCTGGTCCTGCCAGTCCTTGTCGACGACGCCCTCTTTCACCAGACGCGTGATGTCGGGTTCGACCGAGAAGTTGACGACGTCGGCGGGGACACGGCGAGCCACTTTGCGCGACTGGTCGCCCGAGGCACCGTACGACTGGGAGAAGCCGACGTCGCGGCCCTCATCGGTTTCCCGGAAGGCGGGGATGATCAGGTCGAACCCGGCTTTCGGGACGGCGTAGGCAACGAGGTTGACGTGCTGGCTGCCGCTGGAGATGTCCTCTCCGCCGGGTTCGTCGGTCGATCCGCCGCCGCACGCGGTGACGGTGCCGGCCGCGCAGAGCGCGACCAGTCCGGTCACCATGGCACGCCATGACCTGGCCCTTCTGTTCATTGCTCTCCTCACCGGCGGTCGGATCCCCTGTCAGGACCCCGAATGACTGATGCCGATACAAGCTAGCAATGGCAGGGCACCTCGAGGCGCCTTGCAATCACGCTGATCCGAACCCCCCTGAGCTGCGGTGTCAGCGGGTGATCAGCCAGGCGATGAGCACCAGCACAAGGAGGGCGAGCAACGCCATCGTCACACGTGAACGGATCATCGCTACAGCCCAGTCCCATCGTCGTCGAGAAACCGCCGCCGGTCGACCAGACCGGACACCGCCCCGACCAGCAGATTCAGCAGCACGGCAGCCCCTACGGCCAACGGCACCACCACCGCGAGGGTCACCAGCAGCTGCGGCACGAACGCCAATCCGGTCAGCCACTCCTCGACGCCGTCCCACCAGTCCAGGAAGGCCGCCACGTCATCTCACCTCGTCGGTCCGCCTGCGGGCGGAGGTTTCATTCATCCTGATTGCATTACCCCGGCCTCCGAAACGGCGCACCGGGCCGACGCCCATCCTACGTCCACCGCTTCCGGCGCCCGCGCGATGAGCTGTGGATCGTCGGGCACGTCATCCCCACGCCCGATCCTGCTCCGCGTTCACGACACCGCGAGCCCGCGTCGCCTCAGCAGCGGATCGATACCCGGGGCGCGGCCGATCAGTTCCCGGTGCGCGGCAAGCGGATCGACGCTGTCTCCGCGCGACAGCGTCGACTCGGCGAACCGGCGGCCGTTCTCACGCGAGAGTCCGCCTTCGGCGAGGAACCACTGTTCGGTCTCGGCGTCGAGGATCTCCGACCAGATGTACGAGTAATAGCCTGCCGAGTAGCCGCCGCCGAAGATGTGGTTGAAGTAGGCGGTGCGATACCTGGGCGGGATCAGATCGGTGGCCAGAGCGGCCTTCTCCAGCGCCGCCCGCTCGAATTCTTCGACGTCGGTGACGGCTTCGGCCTGCTCCGCACTCAGCCGGTGCCACTCCAGGTCCAGGACGGCCGCCGCCAGGTATTCGACGGTGCCGTGCGCGGATTCGGTGGTGGCCGCATCCCGCGCGGCCTGCGCCAGGTCGGCGGGAATCGGCTCACCGGTGCTGTAGTGGCGGGCGTAGTTTGCCAGCACGTCGGGGTGCAGCGCCCACATCTCGTTGACCTGCGAAGGGAATTCGACGAAATCACGCGGCACCGACGTGCCCGACTGCGAGGGATACTCCACCGACGACAGCAAACCGTGCAGCGTATGCCCGAACTCATGGAACAGCGTGGTCAGCTGGTCGGTCGAGAGCAGGCACGGTTCGCCCGCATCGGGCTTGGTCAAGTTCAGCACGTTGACGATGATCGGTGTGCTGCGCAGCGCCGTGGACTGGTCGACGATGCTGTTCATCCACGCCCCGCCGCGTTTGGACGGACGGGCGTAGAAGTCACCAAGATACAGTCCGATACCGGCGCCGGTGTCGTCGCGGACCTCCCACACCCGCACATCGGGATGGTAGCCGTGCAGGTCCGGGCGCGGGGTGAACTCGAGGCCGTACAGCCTGCCCGCGGCATGGAACACACCGTCGTCGAGCACTCGATCGAGTTCGCAGTACTCGGTGAACGCGCTCAGGTCGACCGGGGCCTGCGCCGTGCGCTCGCGGGTGAGCCAATATGTGACGTCGGCCGGTCCGATGGCGCCGCCCGCGAGCTCGGCGAGCCGGTCCAGCTCGGCCGTACCCGCGCGCATCGCCGACGCCGCCAGCTCGGCCAGCAGGTTCTCGACGGCCGCCGGATCGGGTGCGGTCTCCTCGGCGATCACATAGTCGGCATGTGTGCGGTAGCCGAGTAGTTCGGCACGTCGTGCCCGCAACCGAACGATCTCCAGCACGATATCCCGGGTGTCGAAGTCGTTGCCGCGCAGGCATCGCCGCACCGAGGCATCGAAAACCCGTTGCCGCACAGCCGGATCGGTGAGCGAGGTGAGCACCGACTGACTGGTCGGAAGTTGCAGCGCCAGCAGGTACTTGCCGTCGTGTCCGGCGTCGGCGGCCGCCCGGGCGGCCGCGGTGATCTGACCGACCGACAACCCGTCGAGATCGGCGGCGTCGTCGACGAGGACGGCCGAATCGTTGGTGTCATCGAGTAGCAGTTGCGAGAACGTGGTGGTCAGATATGCCAGCCGCGAGGAGATCTCCCGCATCTGCGCCTGCCCGTCGGCGGACAGTCCCGCGCCCGAGCGCACCATGCCGCGATATTGCTTGTCGAGCAGGCGGCGTTGCGGCTCGGTCAGTCCGAGGTCGTCGGCACGCTCGTGCAGCGACGAGATCCGCGCGAACAGTTCGGGGTTCATCGCGATCGTGTTGGCGTGATCGGTGAGTGCGGTCGACAGGTGCTGGGCGATCTCGTTGCGCCGTGGGTTGGTGTCGGGTCCGATGAGGTTGAAGAAGATCCCGCTCGCGCGCGCCAGGTCCCGGCCGCACAACTCCAGCGCCTCGGCGGTGTTGGCGAAGGTGACCGGCTCCGTATTCGCCGCGATCTTGTCCACCTCGGCGAGCCGGGTGGCCATGGCCTCGGTGAACGCGGGCAGGAAGTCGTCGTCGGAGATCGACGCGAAATCTGGCAGACCATGCGGCAGCTTCGACTGCGCGAGAACGGGATTCATCTCATTTACCCTTCGGCTTGTCCCCGGACTGATCGGTCGAGAGCGCGGCGACGAACGCCTCCTGCGGCACGTCGACGCGGCCGATGGTCTTCATCCGCTTCTTGCCCTCCTTCTGCTTCTCCAGCAGCTTGCGCTTACGCGAGATATCGCCGCCGTAGCATTTGGCGAGGACGTCCTTGCGGATGGCCCGGATATTCTCGCGCGCGATGATCTTCGATCCGATCGCCGCCTGGATGGGCACCTCGAACTGCTGCCGAGGGATGAGTTCTTTGAGTTTGAGCGCCATCTTGTTGCCGTAGGTGTAGGCGGCGTCCTTATGCACGATCGCGCTGAACGCGTCGACGGCCTCACCCTGCAGCAGGATGTCGACCTTCACCAGGTCGGCCTCCTGCTCACCGGCCTCCTCGTAGTCGAGGCTGGCGTAGCCGCGGGTGCGTGACTTGAGGGCGTCGAAGAAGTCGAAGATGATCTCGGCCAGCGGCATCGTGTACCGCATCTCCACCCGCGTCTCGGACAGATAGTCCATACCGCCGAGGTCGCCGCGCCGGGATTGGCACAACTCCATGATGGCGCCGATGAACTCGCTCGGCGCGATGATCGTCATCTTCACGACCGGTTCGAAGATGGTGCGCGACTTGCCTTCCGGCCAGTCCGACGGGTTGGTGACGATGTGCTCGGCACCGTCGTCCATGACCACCCGGTACACCACGTTGGGCGCGGTGGAGATCAGGTTGAGATCGAATTCGCGTTCGAGGCGTTCGCGGGTGATCTCCATGTGCAGCAGCCCGAGGAAGCCGCACCGGAAACCGAAGCCCAGCGCCACCGAGGTCTCGGGTTCGTAGGTGAGCGCGGCATCGTTGAGCTGCAGTTTGTCCAGGGCCTCGCGCAGCACCGGATAGTCCGATCCGTCGACCGGGTACAGGCCCGAGTACACCATCGGGCGGGGCTCACGATAGCCGGTGAGCGCTTGGGCGGCGCCGTGACGGGCAGTGGTGACCGTGTCGCCGACCTTCGACTGGCGCACGTCCTTCACGCCGGTGATGAGATAGCCCACCTCGCCGACACCGAGCCCCTTCGACGGCTTCGGTTCGGGCGAGACGATACCCACCTCAAGCAACTCGTGGGTGGCGCCGGTCGACATCATCGCGATCTTCTCGCGCGGCACGATCTTGCCGTCGACCACCCGCACGTACGTGACCACACCGCGGTAGGTGTCATACACCGAGTCGAAGATCATCGCCCGCGCCGGCGCGTCCGGGTCGCCCTCCGGCGGCGGCACCAGCCGGATCACCTCGTCGAGCAGTTCGGCCACACCCACACCGGTCTTGCCCGACACCCGCAGGACGTCCTCGGGTTCGCAGCCGATGATGTGCGCGATCTCCCCGGCGTACCGGTCGGGATCGGCGGCGGGTAGATCGATCTTGTTGAGCACCGGGATAATGGTGAGGTCGTTGTCCATCGCCAGGTACAGGTTGGCCAGGGTCTGTGCCTCGATGCCCTGAGCGGCGTCGACGAGCAGCACGGCCCCCTCGCACGCCTCCAGTGCCCGGCTCACCTCGTAGGTGAAGTCGACGTGGCCGGGGGTGTCGATGAGGTGGATGACGTAGTCCTGGTCGTCCACCTTCCACGGCAACCGCACATTCTGCGCCTTGATGGTGATGCCACGCTCGCGTTCGATGTCCATCCGGTCCAGGTACTGCGCGCGCATCGCACGCTCCTCCACCACGCCGGTGAGCTGCAGCATCCGGTCGGCCAGCGTCGACTTGCCGTGGTCGATGTGGGCGATGATGCAGAAGTTCCGGATCAGTGATGGGTCGGTGAAGGTGGTGTCGGCGAAGTTGGGAATCTCTACTGCTCCTTCGGCGGGTGCCACGTACTGGCACAGGTCACCGTCCAGTTTCCCACACCCGCTCGATAGGGTCGCCGCATGACCGAACCCGTACCCTAGGCACCACCACCGGCCGGGCATCATCGGCCGACGGCCCGTCAGTGGACCCTGGTGGGCGCGATCGTGGCGTTCGGGGCCGGATTCGTGCTGTATCGCTGGTTCAGGCACGACGGCGACCTCGGTCGATCGGCGGCGCTGTACGTGGGCATCCCCTCGTCCTCGCCGTCATCCTGGCGCTGTCGGCGCCACCGAAGCGAGCGACCGGCACCGCGTTGAGGGTGACGACGCTGCTTCTGCTGTTGTCGGTACCGGTGCTGGGCGAGGGCGCGATCTGTGTGCTGCTGGCCGCGCCGCTGTTCTATTTCTTCGTCTTCACCGGCGCCAAGTCGGTGGAGGCGTGGCGTGAGGGCGATCGACCGCCGGGTGCCGGGTTGTTCGTGGCCCCGGTGCTGTTGGGGATGCTGGCTTTGGAGGGCACCACACCGCACCCGTCGACCTGCTGATCGCGTGGGCACTGCTGTGGTCATTGATCCCGGTGCTCATGGCCAGGTGGATTCCGCTACCGTATCTGGTGACAGGGCCGGTGCTCCTGGACGTGTACGGGATGGCGCGGCTCGATCCGATCGTCCCACTGGCCGCCGACTGGTGGTGGGGCGAACTGCTGGCGATAGCCGTCTGCCTGCTGCCGGGTGTGCTGTTGGCCGAACTCACCGTCCGACGTCGTGCGCTACGGGTCCGGGTCGCGTTGCAGGTGATGCTGTTCACTTCGGTGCTGTTCGTCGCGGTGCCGGTTCTGACGATGACGGCAACGCGGCACGCGCCGGCGTTCCGCGTGGCGGGTGACCGGCGTGTGCACGTCGGTGGCCCGGTCGACATGATCCTCATCCAGATCGGCGCGGTGATCACGCTGATCGCGTTGGCCGCGGTGATCGAGTTCTATTGTGCCGGCGGCACGCCGTGGCCGTGGGATCCGCCGGAGCAGTTGGTCACCAGCGGCCCGTACGCATACCTGGCGAACCCCATGCAGGTCTGCGGTGTGTTGTTGATCGCGTTGACCGCCGCCGAGGATCATCCCGGGGCGCTGCGCCGGATCCGGTACGAGCACGATTCGCCGTCGTACGCGCTTGACGGGATTCGCGCCGTCGGCGCTGTGATGACCCATCTGAACCTGGCATGGGCAATCGTGGGATGGCTGATCTCGGCGCCCGTCATCGCCCAGTTCCTGCAACTTCTCATCGACGCCTCCGGAGGCGCTCCCCGAGACCTGCCGACATAGCCCGCGGACGCGGCGGTGCGTCGCGCGACGAAACACGCCGGTACCGATGCCCGCCACGGGTACGTTCGACACCATGCCACGCTCCCTCCCATACCCGTTGCGGACCCTCGGCGAGGGACTCGAGGACCTCGACCGCCGACTGTTCGACGCCGTCGCCGAGTCACCGAGCCCCCTGCTCGACCTCACCATGCGCCCGCTGTCCGCGGCCGCGGATCACTCCAAGCTGTGGATGTTGATCGGCGCGGGCCTGGGATCGTCGGGAAGTCTGTCGATGCGGCGCGGCGCGGCGCGCGGCCTGGTGACTCTCGGGGTCACCAGCCTGGTGGTCAATCAGGGGTTCAAACGGCTCTACCCGCGTACCCGTCCCCTGTCCACGGGTGTGCCGCTCTCGCGGCTACGACGCCAGCCGACATCCAACTCCTTCCCGTCGGGCCATTCCGCCAGCGCGGCCGCGTTCGCGATCGGCGTCGGCCTGGAGAACCGGACGGCCGGCTATCTGTTGGCCGGTCTGGCCGGCGCGGTCGGGCTCTCCCGTGTCGCGACGGGCGCGCACTTTCCCGGTGATGTGCTGGCCGGGTTCACGCTGGGCGCGGGCATCGCGGTCGCGGGTGCGCGGGTGATCCCGGCGGTCGAGGACAGCCGGGCCCTCATCGCGGAGCCGAGCGTCGAGAACCTGCGACCCGATCCGGACGGCGCCGGGCTCGTCGTCGTGCTCAATCCGGCGTCCGGCGACGGGTCGGGCGCGCGGGTCGCAGACGAGTTGCGGGACAGTCTTCCGGCGGCCGAGATCGTGGAACTCGACGACGATTCAGATATCGACGCGATCGCCGCCGACGCCGCCGCCCGCGCCGACTTCCTCGGCGTCGCGGGCGGCGATGGCACGGTCGCCGCCGTCGCCCGGCACGCGATCGCGGCGGACAAGCCGCTGGCGGTCTTCCCTGCGGGAACGTTCAACCACTTCGCGAAGGACATCGATGCGGTGAACGTCGCCTCCAGCATCGAATCGTTTCAGGCCGGCCGGGTGGCGCGTGTCGACGTGGTGTGGCTCAATGACGAGACACTGCTGCTCAACACGGCCAGCATCGGCGCATACCCGGATTTCGTGCGCGCACGTTCGCGCTACCAGCGCCGGCGCATCGAACGACCCACGGCGACCATGCACGCGGTGCTCAAGGTGCTGCGCGACTCGTCGCCGGTGCGGGTGCGCATCGAGGGCCGCCCGGTCACGGTCTCGTACTTCTTTCTGGGCAATTCCGTCTACGGTGCCCCGAGCTTCCTTCCCGGCAGGCGGACCCGTCTCGACGACGGTGTGCTCGACGTCCGCTACCTCGAGGTCGGGCACCGCAACGCGACCACACGGCTGCTCGCATCGTGGCTCGGCGGCCGGCTCCGGAACTCCACGATCTACCGCGAGTTGCAGGCACCGGTGGTGACCATCGAATCCGACGAACCCTTCCGCGTCGCGCACGACGGTGAAGCGGGCAACCTGCATACGCGTGCGCGCTTCCGCGTCGGCTATCGCGAGCTGCGGGTGTTCGGAACCTCGGTCGTGTAAAGCCACGTAACCGCATGATCAGCGTTTTGTGTCGCCTGGCGCTACAAGACGCGGAGTCTTGGATCGGTGAGGGCGGCGAGGGACTGGTGGATGGAGTCGGGGACGTAGGTGGGGCGTTCAATGAGGTCGGCCCACGTGAAGTTGAGTACCGTCCAACCTGCGGCGATCAGTGCGTTCCGACGAGTTCTGTCGCGCTGAAAGGCTCGCGCACCGCCATGACTGGCCATGCCGTCGATCTCGACGGCAAGCATTTCCTCCAGGAACGCGACATCGACGCAGTAGCCGGCGGTCGGATGATTGGCCACCCACCCTCGAATCCGCGCCCGGCGCAGCAGCACGGCCACCACACGTTCGGCCGCCGACCGCGCGCCGTCTCCGACACCTTCCAGAAGCCGAACCATCTCGGGGTGGTTCCATCTCAACCGAAAACTCCGCGATTTGTCGCGCCAGGCGACACAAAGCGCTGAGTATGCGATGGCTTAACGTGGGCACATGAGTGTGGTGGCGGATGTGGTGCGGCCCAATGGGGCGGTGCGGGGGGTTGTGGTGTTGGCGCATGGCGCGGGTGGGAACCGGGATGCGGCCATCCTGCGCGCGTACGCCGACGCGCTGTGCGCGCGGGGGCTGGTGGTGGCGCGGATCGATATGCCGTATCGGCAGCAGCGACCGAAAGGTCCGCCGAGTCCGTCGAAGGCCGCGGCCGACCGGGACGGGATCCGGGAGGCGTGTGCACAGTTCCGCGGCGAATCGGACGGACCGCTGATCGTGGGCGGACACTCGTACGGCGGACGGCAGGCATCGATGCTTGTCGCCGAGGATCCCGGCGTCGCCGACGGGTTGCTGTTGTCGTCGTATCCGCTGCATCCGCCGGGCAAACCGGAACGGATGCGCACCGAGCACCTGCCTGATATCACGGTGCCGACGGTGATCGTGCACGGCTCCCGAGACCCGTTCGCCACCACCACCGAACTCGCCGGCGCGATCGCGCTGTTCACCGCGCCGGTGCGCGTTGTGGAGGTCACCGCACCGCACGACCTCAAACCGGACAAGACCGGAGTCTCCGGGCTCGCCGCCAAAGCCGTCGACACCTTGTTCTTCGACCGAAAGGCCCTTCAGTGAGTCCCGCTCCGCGCAGCCGCCGCACCGCCGACCTCGCGCGCGTCATCAGCTACACCCCCGAACTCGACGGCGACGCCGACCCCGGTGAGATCGTGTGGACATGGGTTCCCTACGAGGACGACCCGAACCAGGGCAAGGACCGTCCGGTACTCGTGGTGGGCCGCGACCTTCGCGACAACGATCCCGACAATGTGCTCGGGCTGATGCTGTCGAGCAAAGGCCACCGCCGCGACGACGAGCACTGGCTGGCCATCGGCACCGGCGAGTGGGATGCCGAACACCGCGACAGCTACATCCGACTCGACCGGGTACTGGTCATCGACGACAACGGAATCCGTCGCGAAGGAGCCATCCTGGACGAGCGTCACTTCACTGCGATTGCCGCCGAACTACGAACCCACTACGACTGGCGCTGAGTCGTCCACTGGGTCGATGGCTCAGGCCAGCCGGGTGATCTCCACGACGACGTCGAGGTCGGTGGCCCCGCCGCCGGTGTACACCCCGCGCAGCGGTGAGACATCGGCGTAGTCGCGGCCCACACCCACCGACACGTGGCGTTCGGTGATCGTGGTGTCGTTGGTGGGGTCATGGCCCCACCAACCGCCGGTCCACGCCTCGATCCACGCGTGGCTCTGGCCCGCGACGGTCTTGTCGATCGGCGCGTTCGGGTCGGGGTGCAGATACCCCGACACGTACCGCGACGGGATGCCCAGAGACCGCAGCATCAGCAGGGTGAGATGGGCGTAGTCCTGGCAGACACCTTTGCGTTCGTTCCAGGCATCGACGGCGGTGGTGTGCACACCGGTGGTGCCGGGTACGTACTCCATCTCGTCGTACACGAACTTGCAGACCGCCTCGACCGCGTCCTCCGGGGTGCGGCCCTTGGCCAGGCGTTTTGCCGTCGTCCCCAGGCCCCGGTTCTTCGGCACGTACGCGGTGTTGGCGAGCATCTCGTCGTAGCGGTCCTTGATGTACTCGGTGTGCAACTCCTCCCAGGTGGCCTGTTGTTGTGGCCGCTCGCCCGCATCGGTCTCCACCACCGACAGCCCTGACACCTCGAGCTCGTTGTGCGGTGCGTGCAGATCGAAAGCGGTGACCGCCGACCCCCAGTAGTCGGTGTACCGGTACGCGCGTGAGGACGGCACCGTCTCCACACGATTGACGATGACGTTCTGCCGGTGATCGCTGCGCGGTGTCAGCCGCGCCTCGTTGTACGACGAGGTCACGGCACTCTTGTAGGCGAAACCCGTCGAATGGACGACCCGCAGACGCCAGCTCACAGTTCACTCTCCTCGATGACGAGCACTTCGCCGTCGCTCACCCGGGCGTCGGCCCATGACACATACGGTGACACGTGGAAGTACTGCTTGGTGACCGCTTCGTTGACCGCGCGGCAGGTGTCCTGCAGATCGAGCAGACGCTCCTCGAGCCCCTCGAGCAGTACCCCGGAATCCAGGAACTCCAGTGAACTGCGCGCCCGGCCCAGCAACAGCAGCGCCGGTGCCTGCGCACCGACGCGGCTAGGACCCTTCTCGAGGTCGGACAGATTGTGTTCGGCCACGCGCAGCGCATGGAACACCGACCGCGGAAAAAGCCGGTCCAGCAACATGAATTCGAGCACCTTCTCGGCGTCGATCACGCCCCGGTAGGTGCGCAGGTAGGTGTCGTGTGCACCCGCCGACACCAGCACACTCACCCACTGCGGTGACGTGACCCGGTCACCCGCTCGGGACAGGAGCATGCGGATGGTCATGTCGACACGTTCGATGGACCGGCCGAGCAGCAGGTATCGGTATCCGTCGTCGTGGCTGAGGGTGGCGTCGGCCAGCCCGGCGAACATCGCCGCGCGGTTCTTCACATACGACAGGAATTCGTGCGGGCCGAGTGTGCGGGCCCGCTTCTCGGCGTCGCTGAGCCCGTTGTAGGTGGTGTTGAGGCACTCCCACATCTCCGAGGAGGTGACCTCACGCGCGCCGCGGGCGTTCTCGCGGGCCGCGTGAATCAGATCGACGATAGAACCGAACGAATCCTGGTTGTAGGCAACGCGTTCGGTAAGGGTGAAGATGTCCGCCTCGACGCCGGCGTCGGGCGCCTGCAGGCCGAGCACCTGGATCACCCGCCGCGCGGCCCGATCGACGTCGACGGTGGAATCCTCCAAGATCTGATGGACCACGACGTCGAGGATGCGGGCCATGTCGTCGGCACGTTCCACATATCTGCCGATCCAATACAGGGATTCGGCATTTCTGGCCAGCATCATTGCCCGACCTCTTCCTGTCCTTCGCGGGCCTGTGCGGGGGCCGTCCCGTGCTGTTGCTGTTGCTGGGTCTGGGTGTGCACGGGTTCGGGGGCGCTCTCGGCCGGGCGCGCCGCCACGCGGCTCGACACGACCTTGGCCCCGGCCAGTTCGCGCTCCCCCTCGGAACCACGCGCGGCCAGCACCCAGGTGTCCTTGGAGCCGCCGCCCTGGCTGGAGTTGACCACCAGTGAGCCCTCCGGCAGGGCGACGCGGGTCAGACCACCCGGCAGCACCCAGACCGACTCACCGTCGTTGACCGCGAACGGCCGCAGGTCGACATGCCGCGGCCGGAGCTGATCGCCGGCCTTGGTGGGCACCGTCGACAACTGCACCACCGGCTGCGCTATCCAGCCACGCGGGTCGTTGCGGACCTTCTTGGCCAGTGCGTCGAGTTCGGCGCCGGTCGCGTCCGGACCGAAAACGATACCGTAACCACCGGATCCTTCAACGGGTTTGACGACGAGTTCGTCGATGCGGTCGAGGACTTCTTCGCATTCCTCGGGCAACCAGCACCGCAGGGTGTCGACGTTCTTGAGAGATGGCTTCTCGCCCAGGTAGTACCGGATGATCTCCGGCACATAGGTGTAGATGAGCTTGTCGTCGCCGACACCGTTGCCCACGGCGCTGGAGATCACCACATTGCCGGCGCGGGCGGCGTTGAGCAGGCCGGCCACGCCCAGCATCGAGTCGGGACGGAACTGCATGGGGTCGAGGAAATCGTCATCGATACGCCGATAGATGACGTCCACGCGTTGCTCGCCCTCGGTGGTGCGCATGTAGACGACATTGTCGCGGCAGAACAGGTCGCGGCCCTCGACGAGTTCGACACCCATCAGCCGGGCCAGCAACGAATGTTCGAAGTAGGCCGAATTGGCAACGCCCGGAGTGAGAACCACGATGTTGGGGTCGGCCTCGTTGACCGCGGCCGAGGCCCGCAGCGCGCGCAGCAGATGACTCGGGTAGTCCCCGACCGCACGAACCTTGTGTGAGGCGAACAGGTCCGGGAACACCCTCGCCATCGTGCGCCGGTTCTCGATCACGTACGACACACCCGACGGCGAGCGCAGGTTGTCCTCCAGCACCCGGAACTCACCGTTCTCGTCGCGGATCAGATCGATACCGGCGACATGGATCCGAACCCCGTTGGGCGGTCGGATGTTTGCCGCCTGACGGTGAAAGTGCTCACACGAGTGGACAAGTCGCTTCGGCAGCACCCCGTCGCGAAGGATCTCCTGCGTCCCGTACACGTCGTCGAGGAAGAGCTCAAGTGCCTGCACCCGCTGGGCGATCCCGCCTTCGAGTTTGTGCCACTCGGCGGCCGAGATGACACGCGGTACGACGTCGAGCGGGAACGGACGTTCCTTACCCGACAACGAGAAGGTGACCCCCTGATCGATGAATGCCCTTCCCAGGGCGTCGATCCGGGTTTCGATGTCGGCACGATCCGATTCGGCCATCGCCTTGAAGATGCCCCGGTAGGCCGGCCGGATGTCGCCGTTGGCATCGAACATCTCGTCGTATGGCCTGCCGAACGACGGGGCGCCGGTGTAACCGTCAAAGATCGTGTCCGTCAGCGCCCGCGACTGCGCCGTCGCCGGCTTGGCGCGTTTGGCCGCGGCTCTGGATGTGGCGGACTTGGGGACGACCGCCGCCGTGGACGCGGGCTTGGTCGCGGCAGCCTTGGCGGGGGTCCGCTTGGCGGCCTTGGTTGTCGACGCGGGACTCATAACTTGACATGGTGCTACAAAAACCCCGACTCGGCAGGACTGTTGAGTGACTGATTCGCCCCGGCACCCATCGCGCGCCCGGATCAGCGCAGGTGCCGGCGCATCCCGAGGACCCGGCGCCGTCCCCTGCGCACCACATTCGCCGCCCGTGTCTGCCAGCGCGGACGCACCCGTGGCAGGGGTGCCGAAACGACCAGCGCCGCCACTGTGTCCAATGCCACCTCGAGGACATCGGCGTCCGTCGGTTCGGGCACGGCGTCGTCCGGCCGGGCGAGTGCCAGGTCGTCGAGATCACCGGCGATCCGGTAACCGGCGGCGGCGATCTCCGCGATCATCGCGCGGCTCTGTTCGGCCGCCCAGGCCAACTGCTCCCCCGATATCCGGCGCGGTGTCCCGCCGCGTTCGGCGAACAGGATCTCGCCGATGATCTGGCCTTTCATCACCCGCTCGTACCGCCGCCATTCGATCGCATCGGGTTGCAGTCGGGTGTTGAGCCGGCGCACGAACTCCGTCTGCACCGCCGACAGCGACGAGTTCAGGTCGGGAACCGCGATGGTCAGCGCCGCCGGATCGACGCCGATGACCGACAGGAACCGATTCCACAGTTCGTCACCGCCACGGGTCTGCGGGACGGTGATCACATGCACCCGGTCGGGCCCGACGAACGGCGCCCAGGTGCGCAGGATGCGCACATAGTCCTGGAATTCCCAAAAGGGTTCTTCACCGACGCGCGCTTGGCGGGAAGGCCCGTCGCCGCCGGCCGCCGGAGTGTGTGGGCCGCCGGCGTGCGCGCGGACCGAGTCGACGAACTCGGCGAACGTGGCGGTCCGCTGGTTCTTGACGTTCTCCTGCCACACCGACGGCAACTGCCGACCGAGGTCACGCACGGTCACCACCACATGCACGTCGTCGGCGAAGCCCAGATCCGACATGAGTTTCCCGATCTGCGGCTCGGTGGCCGTGGCCAGTAGTTCGTGACTGACCAGGGAACGCTCCGGCCACGCCTTCATCTGGGCCACCATCGTCGGCCACGCCGACGCAAACTCCGGGTCTACCCAGTCCAGGTAGCGCTCGGGCTGCAGATGTGCCGCGGCGTGGAAATGGTCGGCGATCTCGTTGCCCGGATACAGCAGGCCCGACGAGTCGAGCGCGAGGTCCCGGTTGCGCCACAGACGATCCTGCAGATGGGTGGTTCCGGTCTTGGGTAGTCCGATGTGGAGGTATACGACTGACATGATGAACCGAGCCTATTGGGTCGGGCCGACGGGAACCGGGAGGAGCCGTCCATCTCGGCCGGTTGCCGACGGATTTGGGGGCGTCGCGGCCCGTCAGGTAAAGTAGATCGCTGTTGCACACCGCCACCCATGGCAGGTGTGATCCGGTGGTGCAAGCCACCACACATGAACAGTTGACAGCTTTTTCACCGCAAACGTAGAGGGAACCCGCGTGGCAAACATCAAATCGCAGATCAAGCGCAACCTGACCAACGAAGCGCGTCGTCAGCGCAACCAGTCGGTGCGCTCGTCGCTGCGGACCGCGATCCGCAACTTCCGCGAGGCCGTTGCCACCGGCGATAAGGACAAGGCCGCCGAGCTGGGCCAGTTCGCGAGCAAGAAGCTCGACAAGGCCGCCAGCAAGGGCGTCATCCACGCCAACCAGGCCGCCAACAAGAAGTCGGCCATCGCGCTGGCCGTCAACAAGCTCTGACCTGTAGCTGACGAACAACCCGGTGATCTCCACGCGATCACCGGGTTTCTGGCGTGTCCACACCCCGCCCTTCACCCAGCCGGCTGAGGTGCGAGGAGCGCAAGCGACGAACCTCGAAACCCGGTGAGATAACCTCGAAACCCCGTGGGACAGCACCGTCCGGCCGAGTGGTGTCGACACTCACAAGCTCGCACAAGGCCCGCACTTACAAGCGTATGCCCTTCACCGCACCCGCGAACGCACGTCCGGCCGCAGACCCGCAACCGTCGACACCGCGTGTTCGAGGGCGTAGTCGGCGTCGGCGGCCTGACCTTTCACGTCGCCGTTGAGTTGGGCGACGACGATCATCGCCTGCGCGATGGATACCGAATCCCATGCCCGCGCCTGCCCCTGCACCTTCTTGACGCGCCCGGCAGGCATGCCGAGTTCGCGGGCCACCGAGTAGTGGTCACCGGACACTCCGCGCACACGCGCGATGGCGTGTACCGCTTCGGCGAGTGCGTCGGCGAGCAGCACCCTGGGCACGCCGTGGTGACACGCCCAGGCCAGTGATTCGAGGGCACCGGCGCGGTCGCCGGTGACGGCCTTGTCGGCCACCTCGAATCCGGTGACCTCGGCGCGGCCCTGATAGTAGGTGAGCACGATGTCACGGGTC
Organism: Gordonia pseudamarae; assembly: GCF_025273675.1. Lineage (NCBI taxonomy): Bacteria > Bacillati > Actinomycetota > Actinomycetes > Mycobacteriales > Gordoniaceae > Gordonia > Gordonia pseudamarae. The sequence goes on from NZ_CP045809.1 coordinate 3,259,508, forward strand.
ACCTTGCCGGTGGTGTCGGCGACCAACTGGCCGCATGCGGCCGCCAGCTCCCGCAGTTCCCCGCCCACGCTGTCGACGACCTGCTCGACGACATCACCGCTGACCCGCGCGCCGAGCCGTGTGAATTCGGCGCTGACGAACGTGGCCCGGTCCGACGGCCATTTCGGCGATGCGCAGTCGTACTCGACGGCGCCGGCCTTCTTGAGCGCGGGGACCATCGATTTGGCACGGCCACCGCCGGAATGCACGACCGCCAGCGTGATGCCGTCCGGCAGCGCCTTCGCGGTTGTCGCCACCAGTTCGGCGGGGGCCTTGCCTGCCTCGGCGGCCGATTCGACGACGATCACCCGTTCCTCGGCGAACAGGGACGGGCTGAGCAGTTCGGCCAGTTCGTGTTCGGTCACATCCCCGGCGCGGACCCGGGTGACGGGCACGTCGGCACCGCTCTGCGCCGATCGCTCGGCGACGATCGATTCGACGACGCGACCGGTCAGGAAGTCGTCGTCACCCAACAGCAGGTGCAGCCGTTCACTCACGGCCACCATCGTGCCAGACGATCCGCAACCGCCACCGCCGACATTCACCCCCTCCGGCACCGGCTACCGCACGCCCTGAACCGACACCAGCGTACGGGCCGACGAACTACCGCCCATCGGGGCCGAACCCACGACGGGACAGCTGATTCCGCACCACCAGCCCCACAGCAACCGTCGCGCCCGCCACCACCGCCGCGCCCAGCACACCATCGGGAACAGGGATCGACGACCACGCCCACCCGCCGAGAACACGCGCGCAGGTCACCATCCACCACAAGGCCGGGCCGAGCATCCGGGCGAGCAATTCGGCCAGAACCCAGCCGACGCCGCCGGGCGGGCCGAGCGAACCGATCAGAGCCGCAAGGGTGCCGACCACGCTGATCACGCCGACGACCGGCACCACCACGACATTGGCAAGGATCGCGACGACACTGAACCGGCCACTGATCAGCGCGATGAACGGCGCGGTCACCGACTGCGCCGCAATCGCCATGCCGAGCACCTCCGCGACACCTGTCGGGACCCGATGGTCCCACAACAAATCCCGGATAGCGGGCCCCCACAGCACGATCCCCGCGGTCGCGGCCACCGACAGCACGAAACCAGGCGCCAGCGCCAACTCCGGCCACCACAGCAGACCCACGATCACCGCCGTCCCCAGCGCGGGCAGTGCCTGTGATCGCCGTCGGCCGAGCATCGCCAGAAGGCCGACGGCACCCATCATCGCCGCCCGCAGGACGCTCGGCGACGGTCGGACCAGGATGACGAAGCCGGCGATCACGATCAGCCCGAGAACCGGCAGATATCCGCGGGGGCAACCGATCAGCGCGAGCGCCGCCAGCGCCGCACCGCATACGATCGCGAAGTTGCTACCGGATACCGCGGTCAGGTGGGTGAGTCCGGCATCCCGAAAGTCTTCGCGCACATCGTCATCGAGCCCTGAGGTGTCGCCGAGCACCAGGCCGGGCAGCAGGCCCGATTCGGGGGCGCCCAAGGCCCGGGCGCTGATGGTGCGCAGCCGGGCCCGGATGTACGCGGCGACCCGCTGGTGTGCGGGCGGCGCGCCCACCAGCGCCGGGGTGCCCACGGCGGTCAGCGAGGCCACCAGCATGGTGTGCTCGGGTGGAGGCCGGACCCGCACCAGCACCCTGACCCGTTGCCCAGGTACGAGTTGCGACCACTGTTGCGTTGCTCCCACCAGATGCGCACCCGCCGCGCCGATCTGCCGCTCCCCCACGGCCACCACGTCGACCCGGATGCGCGATCGCCCCGACGCCGCGGGCCGCAGCGGCACGGGATCGTCGACGACGCGGACGGTGACCGTCGACTTTCCACGATCCTCATGCAGCGGAGATTGTTGTATCGCGGTGACTTTGAGGGACAGCGCGATACCGGCCGTGACTGCCATACCCAGCATCAGCACCACCGGCCCGACCAGCCGCCACGACAGCAGCCGCAACCACACCGCACCCGTGACACCGAACAGCGCGGCACCACCGATGATCACGATCACCCTGATCGCGGACGGGGCGGCCAGCCCGACCATCGTGATCATCCACACCGCCGCGGCGGGCGCGACCAGCCGCAGGTCGCGCGTCGAGGTCACACGATGACCTTGTCGCGCAACTTCTCCAGCCGCGCCGGCCCGATCCCGTCGACTTCGGTGAGCTGGTCGACGGAGGTGAACCGGCCGTTGCGCTGCCGCCAGTCGAGGATCGACTTCGCGGTCACCGGTCCGACGCCGGGCAGAGATTCGAGCTCGGTTTGCGAGGCGGTGTTGAGGTTGACGGTGCCCGACCCACCGGTCGGGGCCGTCCCACCGGCCGGGTCGGGAACGGACGATTCGTCCGAAGCCGGTGCACTCGTCGGCCCGGCCCCGACAACGGCACTGCGCATCGACATCTCACCGTCGCGTCCGGCGTATCCGACGAGTACCTGGTCGCCGTCACGCAGCAGCTGAGCGAGGTTGAGCGACAACAGGTCCGCATTCTTACGGGCACCGCCGGCCCGCTCGATGGCATCGGCGACCCGCGCGCCGGGCGGCAGCCGGACCAGCCCCGGCCTGCCCACCAGCCCCACCACGCTCACCACCATCGCATCCGGTTGCGGGGCCGACCTGCTCGGTTCGGCCGCGGCGGGGGCCGGTGCGGACTCGTCCGGTGCCGGTTGCACCGTCGACGGGGCCGTCGAGGTGTGTGCCGCGGCGGCCGGAAAGTCCACGCCCGGCACCGGGTCGTCACTGCCCCAGATTGCGAAACCCGCCACCGCACAGGCGATGACCCCCACCAGAATCAAGGCGATCGCGGCGGGCGGTGCCACGGCGAACCTGGAACGGGATCGCCCACCCGGCGGTTCGTCGTCGTCCCACTCCCAGTCCTCGTCCGGTTCGTCCCATCGGTCTCTCCGCCGGTCATCGGTGTCTCTCCGCCGGTCATCGGTGTCTCGATGGCGGGTGTCTCGATTGTCGGTGTCGCGATAGTCGGTGCCGCGCTGGTCTGGGTCAGGAACACCGTCGAGATGTCCGCGCGCATCGGCCGGTTCCACGCGCGGAATCGCCGGGGGTACACCGGACAGCCACGCAGGCATGCTCCCGGCAGCCCACTCCGATCCCATCCCGCGCGCGCCACTCCCGCCACTCCCGTCGTCGCGACGTCCCCACGTCCCGGCGGCAGTGGTGATCGGCTCCGGATCGGTCTGATCATCCGCGGGCACAGGACCGTCGGTGTCGTGATGTCTCGGCGGTGACGGCAACCGCACGATCGGTTCCGGGCTGACGGGCGGTTCCGGGCTGACGGGCGGTTCCGGGCTGACGGGCGGTTCCAGGTCGGTCGGCGGTTCCGGGCCGACGGGCGGTTCCAGGCCGACGGGAACATCGGGTTCGGTGGGCGGCGTGATACCGGACGGACCCGGCAACCGGTCATCGTCGGCCAGGAAGGGCGGTGCGCTGCGCAAGCGCTCCAGCGGGCTCGCCGGCGTCGATCCCCGGTGCGGTTCCCGCTTGTTCTCACCCGCAGGTGTGCGCGACGACTGTTCACCGATCTTGGAGGCCATGGCTCGACCCTACGGCCGGACCCAGCGATCGAGACCGACGAAAGTGCTTACGCCGCAATATCTGTGGACAAGTCGAGACATGTGCGCGGCTGTGCATCGCGCAATTGACAAAGACTTCCCGGCCGACTCAGTCCTCGGCGATTCCCTCGATGGGATCGAGGTGGGTTCCGATCACCACACCGACCGCCCCCGGGCCGACATGGCTGCCGAGGACCGGGGAGATCTCGACGATCAGCGACGAGGTGACCATCTTGAGCTTCTTGCGCAGGTCGTCGGCCACCTCGTGGGCCAGTTCGGGTGCCTCGCAATGCTGGACACCGAGCGTCACCGCTCGCCCACCGGCCGATTCGAGCGCACCCTCCTCGAGTTTGGCGACCGCCTTGGAGAAGGTGCGGTGCCGTTCACGCAGGGTCATGGTGCCGTCCACCATGTGCAGGATCGGTTTGATCGACAGCGCCGAGCCGAGCATCTTCCCGGCCGCACTGATGCGGCCACCTGCGCGCAGGTTGTCGAGGGTCTGCACGCAGAACAGGGAGTCGACGGTCGCGGCCTGCCGGATCGCCGCCTCGTACACGCGGTCCCGGTCGGCTCCGGTTGTGGCCGCCTGCGCCGCGGCGATCGCCGCGAACCCCACGGCCAGGCCCACCGAACGGGAATCGACGACACGCACCTGACCGGAGAACTTCTCCGCCGCGAGCCGTGCCGCCCCCCAGGTACCGGACAACTTGCGGGAGATGTGCACCGCCACCACACCGGCACCGTCGCTGGCCGCCACCGCTTCCTCGAGCGCCTCGCCGATCTCGTGCGGGTTGGCGCCGGAGGTGCTCACCCCGGGGATCCGCACGATGTCGTCGGGCACCTCGTCGACGCCGTCGCTGTAGTCGACGCCGTCGACCGTCAGATGCAAGGGCACACGCCGGATCCCGTAGTGGTCGGCGACCGACGACGGCAAACAGGACGACGAATCAGTGACGACGACAACAGGCACGGCGTCTACGTTATCCCGTCACCGTCAATGCCTTGCTCACCACCGGCGTGACCAGCGCCGCGAGATCACGATGACATTGGAAACCCCAATGGATGCCGTCTGGATTCATCTGCTGATCGGGGTCGGCGAACGCATCGCGTGTCGTCGGATAGAAGTCGACGGTCGGAAACGAGTTGGCCCGCGCATAGTCGGCGATGGCGGTGGTCGTCTCCATCCGGCCCTTGTGAACGTAGCCGTAGTACGGGCTCGCATGTGTCGGCGGCAGGCACACCACGATCGGCAGTTCGGGCCGCAGCTGCTTGATCGACGACCCGATCTTGTCCCAGTACTCGGCGGTCACCGACCCGGGCAACGCCAGCGGCTTACCGAGTTTCGACGCGCGCGGCTGCACCCACTGGTAGCCGTCACGGACGCGCTGGCGCAGCCAGTTGGGGCGGATGTAGCGGATCTGTTCCCGAAACGCCGTCGGCAACGGGGACGGCAGCGAATCCATGCCACCGAACGCCATCACCACGACCTCCGCGTCGGGGATGGCGGCCCAGATGTTGGGGTCCTGGGTCAGCGCCCACCACACGTCGCGGCTGGTCCAGCCGATACGGCCGAACAGTTTGAGTTCGCGGGCGCAGTCGGCGGCGACGATCGACGGCCAGATGTTCGGATCGTTGGCCGCCAAACCCCCTTTCGGACCGAAGAACGCCAGAGAATCGGACAGAACGACGATGCTCATTGCACTCCCGGGTCGGCGTCTTCGGCCGACGCATTCCAGACGTCCAGACGCCACCTCGGCGCCTCACCGGGCACCCCGTGCCCGGACAACTGCACCCAGCTGGTGTTCGCCAGACCCCCGAACACCGGCCACGACCCGATCGGCAGGTCCAGCAGTGCGGCGGTCATCGCAGCGATCACCCCGCCGTGTGCGACGAGCACCACCGGCGCGTCCGGATTGTCACCGGTCCCCCACTCGGGCAGGGCATCGACCAGTTCGGCGACCACCGGCGCGGCGCGGCCAGCCACATCCACGCGCGTTTCACCGCCGGGCGGACCCCACGTCGCGTCGTCGCGCCACACCCGCCGGGCACCCGGCGCGATCTGGTCGACCTCCAGGTGCGTCATACCCTGCCAGTCGCCGAGATGTGTTTCGCGCAGCCGGATATCGGTGGTGACCTCCAGCCCGGACTCCTCGCCCAGCGCGAGCGCGGTGTCGTGCGCGCGCCGCAGATCCGACGACCGGATCAGCAGCGGCGAGCGCTTCGCCAGCACCGTCGCCGCGGCGGCGGCCTGCCGCACCCCGAGTTCGGACAGGTCGGTGTCGAGTTGGCCCTGCATCCGGCTGTCCGCGTTGTACTCGGTCTGACCGTGCCGCAACAGCAGCAGCCTGCGCGCCACCGGCGTCAACCGTTCGACGGAGGTGTCGTGCGAGTCGGGTCCGCCGCTCATAGGCCGTCAATCTCGATGACCGGGCAGTCCTTCCACATCCGGTCCAGTGCGTACACGCTGCGCTCCTCCGCGTGCTGGATATGGACGACGATGTCGATGAAGTCGAGCAGCACCCAGCGTCCCTCACGTGTGCCCTCGCGACGCGCGGGCTTGTACCCGGCCTCACGCATCTTGTCCTCGACCTCGTCGACGATCGCGTTGACCTGACGTTCGTTGTCGGCGGAGGCGATCACGAACAGGTCGGTGATCACCAACTGCTCGGACACGTCGATCACGGCGATGTCGTGGCCCAGCTTGTCGGCGGCCGCCCGGGCGGCGACCTCGGCCATCGTCAGGGATTCAGGTGCGGCGCTCAACGGCGTCCCCTCTCGTTGTTGATCGAACTCGGTGGCGGACCCACCGCCGGTTGAGGTGCGAGGAGCGCAAGCGACGAGCCTCGGAACCCGGTGAGAAGACATTGTTCTCTTACGGGGTTTCGAGGCTCGGCCGGCGGGCGACGTCGCGCCTCAACCGACATAGCAGCGGTCATGGTGCGCTCACCCCGCGCGAGGCGCGCGCTCGGTAGAGACGCCGTTTGGCGATGTACTGCACCACCCCGTCGGGCACCAGATACCAGACGGGCCGGCCGGTGGCGGCGCGTTCGCGGCAGTCGGTGGACGAGATCGCCAGGGCCGGGATCTCGAGGGTCTGCAAGGTGTCGGCGGGCAGCGTCTTCAGGTGGTCGGCGAGGTGCTCGGCGTGCAGTTCGTAGCCGGGCCTGCTGACGCCGACGAACTTGGCCAGGGCGAACAGCTCTTCCCAGTGCTGCCACGACAGGATCGATTCGAGCGCGTCGGCGCCGGTGATGAAGTACAGCTGCGCATCGGGGAGGACGGCACGCAGATCGCGCAGGGTGTCGACGGTGTAGGTGGCGCCTTCGCGTTCGATGTCGACGCGGCTGACGCTGAATCGCGGGTTGGACGCGGTGGCGATCACTGTCATCAGGTAACGGTCCTCGGCGGGACTGACCGAACGCGGCGCGGTGCCGTTCTCCGCGTCACCGGTCATCTTCTGCCACGGCTGCCCGGTGGGCACGAAGATGACCTCGTCGAGCCTGCACCGGTAGGCGACCTCGCTGGCCGCCACCAGGTGCCCGTTGTGAATGGGATCGAAGGTTCCGCCCATCACACCGATACGGCGCACGCGAGGGCGGTCGGAGGACATGAAGGGTGAGTCTACCGGTGCAGGCCGGAGGGGCCGTCGCACCCTACACCGGCAGCAGGTCGGCGATGACTTCGCCGAGCTGGGTGACATTGCGGCATTCGTACATCTGGATCACCTGCGCGTACCGGGTCGCGGCGGAGTCGCCGGTTCCCCACACCGATTCGGCCTCCGGGTTGAGCCAGTACGAGTTGCGGGCCCGGTCGACGAGTTCGGTGAGCGCGTCGAGGCGGGCGTCGTGGTAGTTGTTGCGGGCGTCACCGAGGATCAGCAGCGCACCCCGATGGGTGAGCGACTCGGCGTACTCGTCGGCGAATCCGCGCAGCATGTTGCCGTAGTCCGAATGCCCGTCGAGGGTGGCGATGCGCGCGGTGGAGATCATCTGGTGCATCGCGGCGCCGAAGTCTCCGTCGTCGGTGTGCCGGTCGAAGTATTCGGTCACCTCATCGACGGTGTCCACGAAAGCGAATACCCGCACTTTCGAGAACTGTTGCCGCAGAGCGTAAACCAACCGCAGTGTGAACTGGGAGAAACCGGCGACAGACCCCGACACATCGCAGATGATCACCAGTTCCGGCCGGTGCGGCCGCGGTGCGCGATGGATGAGGTCGATGGGCACCCCACCGGTGGACATCGACGCCCGCAGCGTCTTGCGCACATCGACCTGCCCACGATGCGAACGGCGCCGGCGGATCTCCAGTTTCGCCGCCAGCAGCCGGGCCAGTGGCTCGATGGTGCGCCGGATCTGCGCCTGCTCACGCGCCCCGGCCGACAGGAAGTTGATGTTCTCCGGCAGCTTGGGCACCGCATAGTCGGCGACGGCGTCGCGGCCGTTGCGCATCGCCATCCGCCGCTGGGTTTCCGATTCGATCGCCGCACGCAGCCCACCGGCGCGGGCGCGGGCCGCCGCCCGGTACCGTTCGGCGGTGCCGGCGCGGCCCGCGCTCTCGTCGTTGCCGGCGTCCAACGCGGCGGCGATCTTGGCGATGAGGGTTTGCGGGCTGACCACCGACATCGCCTGATAGGTGGAGAACGCCTCCCCACGCGTCGACTCGTACCGGCCGAGCTGGTCGACGATCTGTGCCACCAGCTCCGCGAGCCGCCCGTCGCGCTCGGCCTCGTCGTCGGCGAGCAGGTCGGCGATCATCGAGCGGGTCGCCTCCACGTCGATCTCACCGTCGGTGTCGCGGGGCAACTCGAATGTGGTGGTGCGTACCCCCGGTGCGGGCGGAAACCACAGGTCGAAGAGCTTGTCGAAGACCAGCCGATGGGTCTGATCGGTCAGCAGGGTCGCCGCCAGACCTTCTCGCAGGCTGGTGCGGTCGAGCAGATCGAGGACCGCCATCGCGCGGGCGGCGTCGATGAGCGCCGACGGGTTGACCGGCATACCCCGCCCGCGCAGAGCATCGACGAACCCGGTGAGCTGCCCCACCAGGGGTACGTCGTCGAGCGTGGTCCGCGCGGTGTCGGTCATCAACCGAGTTTGAGTTCTTTGATCGCCGTCTTCAGATCGGGGCGATGCTTGAGCACCACGCCGAGGGTGCGGGCGATCAACCCGTCGTCGAGCGTGGCGCGACGCCCGGACACGTCGTCGCCGGCACCGAGCGCGAGCAACGTGTTGGCCCAGTCGATGGTTTCGGCCACCGACGGCTTCTTGCGGATGTCCAGGGTGCGCAGCACCCCGATGATCCGCACGATCTCCGCCGACAGCGCGCCACCGAGCTCGGGCACCCGCGAGGCCAGGATCTCCCGTTCGCGGTGGCTGTCGGGGAAATCGATGTACAGGTACAGGCAGCGCCGCTTGAGCGCCTCCGACAGTTCGCGGGTGGCGTTGGAGGTGAGCAGCACGATCGGGCGTCGGGTCGCGGCGACCGTACCCATCTCGGGGATGGTGACGGCGAAATCGCTGAGCACCTCCAACAGCAGACCTTCCATGTCGACGTCGGCCTTGTCCACTTCGTCGATCAGCAGGACCGTGGGTTCGTCGCGGGAGATGGCGCGCAGCAGCGGTCTCGGCAGCAGGAACTCGTCGGAGAAGATGTCGCTCTTGGCCTCGTCCCACGAACGGGTGCCGGTCGCCTGGATCGCGAGGATCTGCTTGGCGTGGTTCCACTCGTACAGGGCGCGGGCCTCGTCGATGCCCTCGTAGCACTGCAGACGGATGAGTTCGGCACCGGTGGCTGTGGCCAGCGCTCGCGCCAACTCCGTCTTGCCGACACCGGCGGGACCTTCCACCAGCAGCGGTTTACCGAGCCGGTCGGCGAGGAAGGCACTGGTGGCGGTGGCATCGTCGGCGAGGTAGCCGGTCTGGCGCAGTCGCGTGACAACGTCGGGCACGCCGTGGAACGACGGAACGATCGCGCTCATGCGGGCCGCACGTGGCCGTCGCCCCACACCACCCATTTGGTGGAGGTCAGTTCGGGCAGCCCCATCGGTCCGCGGGCGTGCAGCTTCTGCGTCGAGATACCGATCTCGGCACCGAAACCGAACTGTTCGCCGTCGGTGAAGGCGGTGGACGCATTGACCATCACCGCGGCCGCGTCGACGCGGGTGGTGAATTCACGGGCCGCGGCGAGGTCGGTGGTGATGATGGCCTCGGTGTGGCCGGTGCCGTAGGTGTCGATATGTGCGACGGCGGCGTCGAGGTCGTCGACCACCTTCATCGCGATGTCGAGCGACAGGTATTCGTCGGACCAGTCGGTGTCGGTGGCCGGGACCATGCCGGGTTCGTCGCCGTGGATGGTGACCCCCTGCACCTGCAGGGCCTGCGAGATCTGCGGCAACGCGTCGGCGGCGACCGCCTTGTCGATGAGGACGGTTTCGGCGGTGTTGCACACGCTCGGCCTGCGGGTCTTGGCGTTGAGGACCACGCGGGTGGCCACATCGATGTCGGCGAGGGCGTGCACGTACACGTGGCAGTTGCCCGTGCCGGTTTCGATGGTCGGCACGGTCGCGTTGGACACGACGGCGTTGATCAGTCCGGCGCCTCCGCGCGGGATGACGACGTCGACGAGGCCACGGGCGCGGATCAACGCGGTGACGCTGGCCCGGTCCTCGCTGGGCAGCAAGGCCACCGCGTCCGCGTTCACACCCTGTGCCAGGAGTACCTCGCGCAGGATTCGGACCAGTTCGGCGTTGGAGCCGGCCGCCGAGGACGACCCGCGCAACAGCACCGCGTTGCCGGATTTGAAGGCGATGCCGAAGGCGTCGACGGTGACGTTGGGGCGGGCCTCGTACACGATGCCCACCACACCGAGCGGTACCCTCACCTGCCGAAGTTCCAGACCGTTGGGCAGGGTCTTGCCGGAGATCACCTCGCCGATCGGGTCGGCGAGGGCGGCGACCTGACGCAGGCCATCGGCGATACCGCTGACCCGGTCGGCGGTCAGTCGCAGCCGGTCGATCAGACCGGCCTCGGTGCCGGCGGCCTCTGCGCGGCCGACGTCGGAGGTGTTGGCCGCCAGGATCGAATCGGCGTTGGCCTCGATGGCATCGGCGGCGGCGAGCAGCACCTCGTTCTTGGTGGCGGTGGTGAGCCCGGTCAGGCTGCGCGAGGCGGCTTTGGCGGCGCTTGCCTGCGACAACACCACGCTCTCGATGTCGGTCCCGACCGATTCTGCGGTGGGTGCGCTCATGAATCCTCGCTTGACGTCGGCAATCGGTCGGTCACCAGCGTATCCGAGCCCGGGTGTCTTCCTGGCACGTCCCCCTATAGTCGGTGCAGATCCCCACCGGCCAAGGGAGTCCGTGCAGTGGGAGACAGGCACACGCATGTGCCTATCTCTCGGAGACGAGCACCTCACACCGGCAGCCGATTCCCGGGGCCCGACCGAGCTGTGCATCCGTGGTCACGAGCACGCACTCAAGTGCCCCGGCAAGGGCCACGTAGAGCGCGTCGTACGGGGTGACATTCTCGCGAAGCGCCCACACCCTGGCACCAGGCGGCCGGTGCGGACTGGTCCGCACCGGAAGCGCGTCAAGGTCGTCGACTGCGAACCCCGCTCGGCGCAGGTCCACCCGGCCGTCCACTATCTGATCAACAGCCACGCAATACCTGCGCGAGCACCTTTCGGGACGGCAGGTCGAGTGCCAGGCCGTAGGCATCGACGACGGCGACGAACTGTATCGAGTACTGACATCGGAACCCGGTGAGCGGCGGCATCCACCGTGCCGGTTCGGCATCGCTCTTGTCCTGGTTGGAGCGGGCATCGACGGCAACGAGATTCGCCGGGTCGTTGGCGAACGCGTACCGTCGCGCCGCCGGCCAGCCGCGCGCACCCATCGCCCATGCGAAAGCAAGCGGCACGATGTGGTCGATCTGCACCGCCGACGGCGCCCGTTCCCGCGAGAACACGATGAACTCGCCGGTGTAGGGGCTGCGGAACTCCCCCGACAGCACCGCTTTCGGACACGAGGAGGTGACACCGGTGGTGATGTCGGACAGGTCGCGGGTGAGGACGTCGTTGCGGGTGTCGCAACCGTTGCCGCCGCCGGTCACCGATACCGCATCCGTCCAGGCGCTGCCGAACCGCGCGCGGTCGTAACTGCCGTCGGCTCCGGCACGGTACTCGACTGTCGGGATGCGCGCCAGGGTCGCGGCCGCCCGGTCCGCCGCCCGGCGCAGCGCCGGATCGGCGCCCGCTCCGGTGTCGGCCAGTACCGCACCGATCGCGACGATCACCGCGGTCACCGCCGCTGCCCACACGGCGAGCCAACGAGTGACCGGCCACCGTGACGAGGACACGGTGCGCATCAGCCACCGGCGATACCGGTGCACCACCAGTTGCCATCGCCGAACAGTGGAATACGCTGTGCAGCGGCATGTCCGGCAATGGCGGGACCGTCCACCGGGCACCGTCGAATCCCTCGTTCCCCGTCTCTCGGTCAGCGGTCGCGATCGTCGGTGCCGGAATCGTCGTCCCGTTCAGCGGTTTCCGGACCTGCCGACCAGTCACCGAGAACCGGCGGGGATACCAGCGGCAGCGACCCCACCGCTTCCGCACCGTTTCCCTGGGTGCGCAGGTAGCCGGCCACCGTATGCCGGCCGTCACCCTCTCGTGATCCGGCCGAGCGGGCTCCCGGTGGCACGGTGCCACCGGCCGTCGGCCGGGTCGTTCCGGGCACCGTCGATGTCGGCGGGGTCCCCGTCGTGGTGGAGACGGGACCGGCACCTCGCGGCGATATCGTCGTACGCGGGCCTCCAGGGGTGACCGGACCGTTGATCGTCCGTGGCGTGGACGTCGGCGATCCCGGTGTGCCGGTGGGCGTGTTCAGTCCCGGCAACGACAGCGGTGCCGACAGGTTCAGGCTCCGATCGCCCGGCCCGGTGCCGTGCGGGCCGCCGGTGTTGGGACCTGGGGTGTTGGGAGCCGCATTGTTCGGGGAGGCCGTCGGCGATGTGGTGTCCCTGGCCGCGGCGACCTTCCGGTCGTCGACGTTGTTCGTATCCTGTTGACGTGTAGTGGTATTCGTCGTGTCGCGGGCCGTGTTCGGCGACGTGTCGGTGGTCGTGGTGGTATTCGGCGTTGTCCGGGTGTGTGGTTGTCCGGTGATGGTCTGCCGCGCCGTCGCCGCCGGGGAGTTTCCGGAGGTCGTCGTGTCATCGCTCGAATCAGTATGTGTCACAGGAGATATTCTGTTCGGCGCGGTGGTCGTCGACGGTACGGACGCCGATGGATGGACGCTTGCGGTGATGGCTCCGGACGCATGTGTGGTGGCGAACGACGAGAGGGTGGCCATACGCTTGTCGGCGTCCCGCAATTCGCGTTCGGTCGACACATTGATACCCGTGATCGGATACGTGTACGTGGAATTCATCGTCTGCTCAAGGTAGGACCGAATGGTCGCGGTCTGTAACCGTCCAAGACTGGAGGTGGCATACCCTTGCAGACTTACCAAATCTGGTTCACGCCCGACCGTCGCACCTACGATACCCCGCGCCGTGCTCGCCGAATCCCGGCCTACGGCAGGCCGCTCGGTTCGGACCCGCAGGTTCCATCCGAGGATGTCGCCCGCATCCCGGCATGCCTCCACACCAACGCCTTTCGCACCGGCATCGCTGAAACTCCCACTCAGTTCGAAGCCGATGCGATGCGCCTCCGAGATCGCGAGGCTCAACGCATCAGTGTCACCGGTGACGTCGCCTCCATTCATCGATCGTACGACGACGAGCACCTCGCCAATACTCATCAAAGCCCACGGACTCCCCACCACAGCCACCCCCGAATCTGTTCACGGCACCTGTCACGCTCTGGACAGCGACGACTCTACCGTGTTCACTGTGACGAGTTAAGTGATCCATCAACAGGTTTCACTTGACAAAGAATGTTCGATACCACAACACGGGGATGCCATGGCAGGCGACAATGAATCACGGGGGCAGCAGTACAACTTCGACACCGGCGACCTGCTGGAGTCCAGTGAGGGATGGTGGAAGGCGCGAGGCAGAGCAGCCGAAACCGCCGCAAACGACCTGCACGCCCTCATCGAGCAGGTCGATCCGATTTTCCGAAAAAACCACTGGGGCGACTGCGTGGAAGGACGCGCCACCCACGAGCTGTTCCGCGGAATCGTAGACACGTGGGTGCTAGACCTTCGAGATCAAGCAGCTTCCGCCCACAACCTGGCCAAATCGTGTTACGCGGCTGCGCGCACAATCTCGGCGGCCGACAGCGAGGCTGCGGATAAGATCCAATCTTATAGCTAGTCATCTTGTATCACAACATGTCTAGCCGGCCGCGTTGGCGTATGCTCTGGTCGCTGGGAGCCGCTTTCGCGACGGTATCCTGCGCGATCGCCGGTGTACCATCACCATCTGCGGACAGCACCGACACCACCAGTACGCCGACGTCTATTCGCCAAACCGACGACCACGGCAAGGAACTGCCGTTTACGACAAAGTTCCCAGATCGGTGGTCGGCCAACAACGACGGAACAACGTACGAACCGTGCACATCCCTCACCGACACCGAGTTGTCCGCTCTGGGTGTCGACCCCACGACCGTCAAAGACGTCGCTTTGGCCAACCACCAAACTGCCCGTGGCTGTATCTGGTCATACCGTGGGCGCTGGATGGGAGGGGTCAGTCATTTCACGGGCGACAAACCGACATTTGAAGAAGAAAAGAAAGACCGGTCGTGGTACGAGAAGTCATACGACATTACGATCGACGGACGCCTGGTGTTGGTCGACTATTGGGATTCGTCCCGCTGCATAACCACTGTCGAGGTCGAGCACGCGTCAGTTTCGACAATCGTCACCCGACTCTGGAATCCACCTCCCGAGTCCGAACTGTGCAACCTGGCAATCGAGTTCACGAAGTTGACACTCCCGAAGATGCCGCCGCCGGCACCTTGACGTCATGACTTGTCGAGGTAGGCAACCTTCTGTGGGGCGAGTATGCCGTCGACGAGCTCGGCGAGCGGGCGATGGTCGGCGAGGGAGAGGTCGGCCGAGACGATCTCTTCGGCGAGTTCGCGGGCGTCGGCGATCACGTCGGCGTCATCGAGCAGCGACAGGAAATGCAGCGACGACTTACCGCCGGACTGTAGCGAACCGAGCACGTCGCCTTCGCGGCGTTGCTGTAGGTCGATCCGAGCGAGTTCGAATCCGTCACCAGACCCGGCGACCGCGGTGAGACGTTCCATCGACTGCGACACCGGGTTGGCCTTGGTCATCAACAGGCACAGTCCGGCGTGCCCGCCGCGGCCGACGCGTCCCCTCAGCTGATGCAACTGGGACACCCCGAACCTGTCGGCGTCGACGATCACCATCATGGTGGCGTTGGGGACATCGACACCGACCTCGATGACCGTGGTGGAGACGACGATATCGACGTCACCGGCACCGAAACGGTCCATCACGAGATTCTTCTCGTCGGCGGGCATCCGTCCGTGGAGCATCTCGATGCTGTGCCCGCCCAGTGGCCCGTTCGACAGTTCTTCGAACATCTCCGACACCGAAGTGGTACGCAGCGCCGGGTCGTCGTCGGCCTTGCGCAGTTCGTCCTCGGGACCGTCGTCGCCGATACGCGAGCAGACCACGTACACCTGCCGACCGGAACCGATCTCCTCGGCCGCACGCGCCCACACCCGATCAACCCATTTGCCGTTACCCATCGGGACAACCGTGGTGCTGATCGGTTGCCGGCCGCGCGGAAGCTCCCGCAATGTCGAGGTGTCGAGATCGCCGAACGCGGTCATGGCGACGGTCCGCGGGATCGGTGTTGCCGTCATCACCAGAAAATGTGGTTGCGCACCGTCTTTGCCCCGCCCCCGGAGAATGTCGCGTTGTTCGACGCCGAACCGGTGCTGTTCGTCGACCACCACCATGCCCAGATCGAAGAAGGTCACGTTCTCCTCGAGGAGTGCGTGGGTACCGATGATGATGCCGGCTTCACCGGTGACCACGTCCAGGAGTGTCTGCCGCTTGCCCTTGGTTCTCATCGATCCGGTGAGCAGCGCGATCTTGGTGGCACCCTCGGCCGCGGTCAGCTCCCCCGCCTCCGCCAGGTCGCCGAGCATCGAGCGAATGGTCCGGTAGTGCTGTGCGGCGAGAACCTCGGTCGGGGCCATCAACACGCACTGGTGGCCGTTGTCGACGACGCGCAGCATCGTGAGCAACGACACCAGCGTCTTACCCGAGCCCACCTCACCCTGCAGCAACCGGCTCATCGGGCTCTCACCGGCCAGGTCCTCGCCGATCTCGGCCACCACTTCCTGCTGCCCCGCGGTGAGTTCGAACGGAAGTCGTCGCAGTAGTTTCGCTTCCAGCCCGTCGGCGACGGGCGGGCAGGATGCCGCGCGTTCGCGGTGACCGCCGATCCGCCGCCGCGCCAGCACGGTCTGGATGGCCAGGGCCTCGTCGAACTTCAGGCGCTCGCGCGCGGCGACGATATCGTCCTCGGTGTCGGGCAGATGGATCTTGCGCAGCGCCTCGTCGGCGGTGATCAGGCCCCGCGACAGCCGCGACCGCTCATCGAGTGCATCCGGTTGCGGAGGCAGCCGGACGAGTACACGGCGCACCGCGTTCCAGATCGTCCACGTCTGGATGTCGCTGGAGGCCGGGTACATCGGGATGATGGGCCGGTCGAACGCGGGCGCCTCCTGGTCTTGTTCCGACAATTCGTTGTCGGCCGTGTACATCTCGGTGGCCATCGCCGAACCGATGACCTTGCCGGTGTCGGCGTCGCCGTCGGGGATCACCGCCCACTGCGGATGCGAGAGCTGCACCTGTTCGCGGAAGTATTTCACCTTGCCCGCCATCATGACCCGCGCACCCGGTTGCAGGGCGCGGCGGATGGCGCGGGGGTTGAAAAAGGTCGCCTCGATCCGCTGATGACCGTCGTCGACAACCACTTTGAGGAACTGGCCGTGCTTGCGCTTCATCGAGATCAGTTGGGACGAGGCGATGGTGCCGACCACGGTGGTCCACTCGCCGGCCTCGAGCCGCTCACGCTGGTCGAGGTGCCCTTGCCGCACATAGCGTCGTGGCGGGTGTCGCAGCAACTCACCGATAGTGGTGATGTTGAGCGAGGCAAGGCCTTCGGTCGTCTTCTTGTCGAGAAGGACATCCGGCGAGTCCTGCAACGACAGCACTATTCGACTCCCACCTGAATCAGATCGTTCCGCTGCCCGGTCTGATATACGAGCAGTTCCACACCAGGGTACGACCGCCGCAGGTGCTGGTCGATGACCGTGACGGTGTCATCGCCGATCTGCGCACCTGCCAGCACCGTCACCATCTCGCCGCCGGTGGCCAGCATGAGGTCGATCAGGGCGGTCGCGGCCTCGGGTTGTTGCTCGGCCACCACCAGGACGTCGCTTCCGATCAGACCCAGGATGTCACCCACATCGCACGTTCCGGCGAGCGTCATCATCTTCGTCTCGGCAACGGTGAGCGAACCCCATCGCGCGCCCGCCGCGGCCTCGGCCATCGCGTAGGCATCGGCGTCGGGTGTTTCGGCGGGATCGTGGACGGCAAGCGCGGCAAGGCATTGCGTCATCGACAGGGTCGGCAACGACACCACCGCACGCTGCGGGGTGCGCACGTCCGAGGTCACCGCCACCAGATCCGCCGACGACATCGCGCCGTTGCCCATCACCACCACGTGGGCGCTGTCGGTGTCGCGGATCGCCTCGGCCAGGTGCTCGGGGGTCAATCCGTCGTCGGCACGCACCACCGCGGCGCCCGCCTCCGCGAACAAGGCGGCCGCACCCTCGCCGCGCACGACCGCGACCACCGCGCGCCGGTGCCGGGGCGGCGGTCCGTCGTTGACGGTCTGCTTCTTGATCTCGTCGAGGGCGAAACATGAGATCCGGATGTCGGAGAGCGTGCCCCGTGCGATACCCGCCTCCACCGCCGCACCCGGCTGATCGGTGTGCACATGCACCGAGAACCGTTCGCCCGCATCGCCCGAACTGTCACCGACGATAACCACCGCGTCGCCGATCTCGTCGAGCCGGGCACGCAGGGTGGCCACATGCTCGGCGGCGCTGCCCTCCAGCAGGAACATCACCTCGTAGTCCATGTCCGACGACGTGCACGCCTCGTCGGCCGAATGTCCGGGTTGACCGCCACCGGTGAGGATTCCGCGATAGCGCCGCCGTCGCTGCGTCACCCCGGTCAGCACCCCGACAAGGGCGTCAGCCAGGACGAGGAAGCCCCGGGCGCCCGCGTCCACCACGCCCGCGGACGCGAGCTCGGGCAACTGCTCGGGGGTGCGTTCGAGGGCTTCGGCGGTGTCGTCGGCAACCGCACGGGCCAGGTCGGCCGGGCTGTCGCCGACGTGCTCGGCGGCGGTCCGGGCGGCGACCGCGACAACTGTGAGCACAGTACCCTCGCGTGGATCGCTCACCGCCCGGACGGCGCCGCGGGCCGCGAGCCGCAGACCGGACGAGTACAGCATGTTGAACGTCGCATCAGGGTCCTGCATCAGCACGTCGGCGGCATCGGCCAGACCGACCAGTACCTGTGACAGGATGATGCCGGAGTTGCCACGCGCCGACGACACCGCGCCGTCGGCCAGCGCGCGGGTCACCGTCGCCAGATCGGCGCGGGCGGGGGTGGCCCGCGCCGCCTCGGCCGCCCCCCGCATCGTGAACAGCATGTTGCTGCCGGTGTCGGAGTCGGGGATCGGAAAGACGTTGAGGTCGTTGATCTCGCCGCGCAGTTCGTCGAGCCCCGCGACGCATGCGTCGGCCCAGTCACGCACCACCTGCGGATTCACCGACGCGGGAAGGGGTCCGTCCGGGGCCGTCATCCACACACCTCTCGCTCTGCCGCGCGTCTGTCGCCGGTCACAATCGGATCGCCGGGTGGTCTGAGACTACCCGGACACCGGCGGTGAGTCGTCCGCACGCGAGCCCGCCCCGGGCGTTCGGGCGGGACACCGGAACCCGGTCCCCCGGCTGCCCGCGCGGGCTGTCGGCGAGTGTCCGTCCCGGTGAGGGGTGCCGGTCAGCTTGCCTGGCCGCGCATACGGGGCAGGACGTAGTGGTCGACGGCGATCGGGCCCGCCTTGACGAAGCCGACCGCCAAGAGGCCGGCGATGAGGGCGAGCGGGAACTCGTAGCCGCCGTCCATCGACCAGAGGCCGGCGTCGAGATGGGCGTAGAAGATGGCGCCGATCATGTCCGCGATCAGGAGGACCGCCGCGAGCGGGAGGGCCAGTCCCACGATCAGCAGGATGCCGCCGATCAGTTCCACCCAGGTTGCGAAGTACGCGGCCGGTCCGGGGGCCGGCACACCCATGGCGTCGAATCCGGCCTTGGTGGCGTCGATGCCGTTGGTGGACAGTTTCTGCCAGCCGTGCATCACGAAGATGTAGCCGAGGATGACACGCGCCACCAGGTGGGCGCCGCTGTTGATTCCGAGCACTGTGTGTTCTCCCAATTTCGTCGTGGTGGTCCCGACCAGAAAAACGGACCGCAGTCCGCTTTGAACAAGGGTAGCGTCTCCGGTCAGCTGTCGCCAGCCGCCCGATTTTGTTCGGGCCGCCCGGTCCGGCTACTCTTGCAGGGTTGCCTTGTGACGTCCGCGGCCATCCGGCCGCCGGTACGCCCGAGGTAGAACCACCGACCATCCATCTACCCAAGGGAGTTCGAACATGGCTGCCGTCTGCGATATCTGCGGCAAGGGCCCGGGCTTCGGCAAGTCCGTCTCGCACTCACACCGTCGCACCAACCGTCGGTGGAATCCCAACATCCAGTCCGTTCGCGTGGAGGTCGCCCCCGGCAACCGCAAGCGCAAGAACGTCTGCACCTCGTGCTTGAAGGCCGGCAAGACCAGCGTCTAGCCCTACCGACCCGACATCGGCGGTCGCCCACACCTGGTGGGCGTGCCGTCGATGTTTGTTTTACGGACAGCCCAGTGTGCTTGTGCGGACAATCCATTCAGCGACCGAACACTCGCTCGCGCCCGGTGACCGGAACCACGAACCGCCCCGATAATGTTCTCGGCATGACCGCACCCACAGATCCCTCGACCGGCAACGTCGTCTCCCAGGACGGCCACGTCCTGATCGTCCCCATCGCCGACCCGGCAGCCGGCACCGCGATGGCCCGCGACACCATCCTCGACGGCGCGGCAGCTCTGCAGGCCGTCGCCCGCGGCGACCGCGATGCCAGAGTCCTCCTGCTCTCCGGTCGCGGTGCCAACTTCTGCGCCGGCGGCAATGTGCGGGCGTTCGCCTCCGCCGACGACCGTTCGGCATACCTGCGTGGGCTCGCCGACGACGCGCACGCCTTCGTCCGCGCCATCTACGAAGCCGACATCCCCGTCGTCGTCGCCGCCAAGAACTGGGCAGCGGGCATCGGGATGAGCTTCGTTCTGCACGGTGACGTCGTCATCGGCGGCCCGTCCACCAAACTCCAGCCCGCGTACGGCGGCATCGGCCTGTCCCCCGACGGCGGCATGAGCTGGGCGCTGCCCCGCGCCATCGGCGCCGCGCGCGCCCGCAATGTCATCCTCACCAACCGCGTCATCACCGCCGACGAGGCCCTGTCCTGGGGCATCCTCTCCGAGATCGTCGACGACGATCAGGTGAACGCGGTGGCCCTCGAACGCGCCCGAAAGATCGCCGCAGGACCGGTGAACGCGAT
Organism: Gordonia pseudamarae; assembly: GCF_025273675.1. Taxonomy (NCBI): domain Bacteria; kingdom Bacillati; phylum Actinomycetota; class Actinomycetes; order Mycobacteriales; family Gordoniaceae; genus Gordonia; species Gordonia pseudamarae. Next base: position 3,279,820 of record NZ_CP045809.1, read on the forward strand.
CCGGGCGGCGCGCAGACTGCTCAGCACGTCGGCGGGCAACTCCTTGGACGAACACCTCAACATCGAGGCCCGGTCCATCTCGACCCTCGCCGGGCGGCCCGAGGGCATCGAGGGTGTGGATGCGTTCATCGGAAAGCGCAAGCCCAACTGGGGGTGACCGCTACGGCAGTCGCCAGTCGACGGGTTCGGCGCCGAGGTCTTCCAGAGCCTCGTTGGCCTGGCTGAACGGCCGGGAACCGAAGAACCCGCGGCTGGCGGACAGCGGCGACGGATGTGCCGACTTGATCACCGGCACATCCGGCAGCCACTCCTCCAGACTTTGCGCGTCACGGCCCCACAGGATCGCCACCAGCGGTTCGGCCTCGCGCGCGACGAGGGCCTTGATGGCACATTCGGTGACCTGCTCCCAGCCCTTCTTACGGTGCGATCCGGCCTCTCCCGGCCGCACCGTGAGGACTCTGTTGAGCAGCAGGACACCGTTGTCGGCCCACGGGGTGAGGTCACCGGTGCCGGGCATCGGGTAGCCCAGATCCTGGCAGTACTCGGTGTAGATATTCGCCAGCGACCGTGGGATCGGCGAAACATCAGGTGCCACAGAGAAACTCAGTCCGACCGCGTGCCCGGGGGTGGGATAGGGATCTTGTCCGACGATCAGCACCCGCACGTCGTCGAACGGATAGGTGAAGGCGCGCAAGACATTCGCTCCGGCCGGCAGGTACCGGCGCCCGGCCGTCACCTCGTCCCGGAGGAACTGTCCCATCTCGGTGACGATCGGTTCGACCGGCTCCAGCGCCCGCGCCCACCCCGGATCGACCAATTCGGACAGTGGTTTCGGGCTCAATCGAGTCTCCTCAGTTCACGCCGGTAGTACTGGGCGTTCTCGTAATACATCGTCGCGTTCAGGTCCAGGTGCCCCTCGGGCACCTCATAGCCCTGGCGGATCTTGGCCGGCACGCCGAGCGCCATCTGCCGCGGCCCGACGGTGAACCCGAACGGGATCACCGCACCCGCCCCGACGATCGCCCCGTCGCCGATCACCGAACCGTTGAGCACGATCGAGCCGGAGGCGATGAGTACGTCGTTGCCGATGGTGGATCCCTCGATGTGGGCGTTGTGGCCGACGACGCAGCCCTCCCCCAGCACCGTCGCGTCGACCATAGTGCAGTGGATGACGGTGCCGTCCTGAATATTGCTGCGCGCACCGATGGTGATGGCACCGTAGTCACCGCGAAGCACCGCCCCCGGCCACACCGACACCCCGTCGCCGAGGGTCACCGCACCGATCACGGTGGCGTCGGGATGGACGTAGGAGTCCTTCCCCAAGGTCGGTTCACGGTCGCCGAGTGCGTAGATCGCCATTCCACGATCTAACCATCGAACGATTGCCAGCCACGCACCGCTCCGGCGGGTGCCCCGTCGATCAGTACCCCGTCGATCAGTACCTCGTCGATCAGTACCCCGGCCGCGCCCGGCGGCTGCGCCCGGACATCACCGATGACGGTCCAGCCGGACGGCACCTGGTCGGCCCGCCCGAACGCGGCCAGCAGCTGGTGGTCCTCACCCCCGGCCAGCACCCAGTCCGTCGCGTCCGAACCGAGCGCGGCGGCCGCCGCGCCGAGTGCCGCGGGCCTCGGCACCGCGTCGGTATCGACGGCCACCCGCACCCCGGACCTGTCGGCCATGGTGATCAGTTCCTCGATGAGCCCGTCGGAGACGTCGGTCATCGCATGGGCTCCGGCCGCGGCGGCGATCACACCCTGTCCGAGGTCGGGGCCGGGAATCCGGAACGCTGCGACGAGCTCGGCGAAGTCGTCACCCAGGTCGCGACGACCGGACAGCAGGATCGCCAGGCCGGCGGCCGATCCGCCGAGCGGGCCGCTGACGGCCAGCACATCACCGGGCCGGGCACCGCCGATCGGTACCGGCCGGTACCCGTCCATGGCACCGAGCGCGGTCACGGTGATCACGATCTGGTCCGCCGCGACGAGATCGCCGCCGAGCAACACCGCGCCGAGGTCTGCGGCGGCGTCGACGATGCCACGATTGATACCGGTCACCGCCTCGACGGCCGTCGAGGCTGGTACCGCGATGGACACGACGACCCCCGTGATGCGCGCCCCCATCGCGGCGACATCGGCGGTGGCCTGCACGACCGCCCGCGCACCGATCTGCCACGGCGACGACAGGTCGAGCCGGAAGTGGCGCCCCTCGACGAGGGTGTCGGTACTGATCGCCGTGTGACCCGGGGACCGGAATACCGCGGCATCGTCGCCGGTGCCCACCACGGTGATGCCGGACACCGGCGTACCTGTGCCACCGGGCGGATCGGCGGCGCGCGTCAGTTCGGTCAGCACGCCGCGCTCGCCCACCTCTCCTACGGTGCGCCCGGGCGGCGGTGCCGGCGCCGGGCCGGGAGCAATCGGTTCCACTGGATCTCCTGGCCGGGTCGTTTGAGTCGCGCGCACCTGCGTTGTCGGCGACAATATGGCGACAGTGTAGGGGTCGGCGCACCCGCGCCGGCGTCACGCCGTGGCGGCAGGTGCTGCCGGTGCCGGTGGCCATCTCGGCGCCGCCGACGGAACACGGCGCGGGGCACCACGGTGCCGGCGCAGGACGGAGGACGCGAATGGTTCAGGCATACATACTGATTCAGACCGAGGTAGGGCGGGCCGCACTGGCCGCCGCGGCGATCGCGGAGATCAGCGGGGTGTCCTCGTCCGAGGAGGTCAGCGGACCGTACGACGTGATCGTGCGCGTGGAAACCACCGACGCCGGTCGGCTCACCGAGGACATCGTGCCGCAGATCCAGAAGGTCGACGGCATCACCCGCACCCTGACCTGTCCGGTCGTCGGGGCCCGCTGAGACCGGTGGGCCCCCGCCTGGGGACCCGCGCCGGTGCCCATGCGCGCCGCGTTTAGCCTTGGTGTTGTGAACGACTCAGGATCCGGGCAGTCCGACGACCGGTCGCCCGCCGCCGGCAGCAGCCCCGCCGGCGACGGGCCCGGCGCGCCCGCCCCCGCGGACACCTCTCCCCCGGCCGATACCCCCGGTCCAGATGTCACCGGCACCGGTACCCGGGCTGTTCCGGCACCGCGCGATGATTCGCGCCGACTCAGCCCCGCACTGATCGCGACCCTGGTCACCATCCCCGTGGTGGTGCTGACCTTCTTCATCGTGGTGGCGGCACTGAAGCCCGATGCCGAGGCCAACCCGGTCGCGTCCTTGGCCGCGCCGGGGTCGTCGTCGACGGAATGCGCCGCACTCGTGGACGCACTACCCGACCGATTCGACGGTTTCTCCGACAAGAAGACATCCGACGACGGGCTGGTGCGATACACCTCCTCTGACGGCGACATCGTGCTGCGGTGCGGTGTCGACCGGCCCGCGGGCCTGGCCCCGACCAGCAATCTGCAGGTGGTCAATCCCGTGCAGTGGTTCATGACCGACACCCGCGACGGGTCCGGCCAGGCGTACGTGAGCGTCGACCGTCGCCCCTACGTGGCGTTGTGGTTGCCGGTCAACGCCGGCAATGCACCGATCACCGATATCTCCGCGATCATCAGCAAGACCCTGCCGATGGCCCCACTGGACTTCGGCTGACCCTGATCTCGGCCGACCCGGATATCGGTCGGTACAGTCGAGCGCTCAGGCGGTGGGGCGGCCGTAGGTCTCGGGTTTGCGGCTACGGCCCAGCAGCGAGCTGACCGCCTCTCCCGTCGACATCCCCTCGTGGCAGACGGCGGCGACGGCATCGGTCAACGGCATCTCCACACCGTGCTCGCGGGCGAGCGCGCGCACCGACACACACGACTTGACGCCTTCGGCGACCTGCCCGTTGGTGGCCGCCTGCGCCTCCTCCATCGTCGCGCCCTCACCCAGTTTTGCGCCGAAGGTGCGGTTGCGTGAGAGCGGCGAGGAACAGGTGGCGACGAGATCCCCGACCCCGGCCAGCCCCGCGAACGTCTCGGCCTGCGCCCCCAGGGCATGACCGAGCCGGATGGTCTCGGCCAGCCCCCGGGTGATGATGCTGGCCAGGGTGTTCATGCCGAAGCCCATCCCGCCCGCCATCCCGCATGCCAGCGCGATCACGTTCTTGACGGCGCCGCCGATCTCGCAGCCGACGACGTCGGTGTTGGTGTACGGACGGAAGTAAGCGGTGGAGAACGCGGCCTGCAGCTCGGTGGCGCGTGCCTCGTCCGGGCATGCGATCACCGTCGCGGCCGGCTGCTGCTCGGCCACCTCGCGAGCCAGATTCGGTCCGCTGAGTACGGCGATCTGGTCGGCGGGAAAACCACTGACCTCCGCGATCACCTCGGTCATCCGCATCAGGGTGCTGGTTTCCACGCCCTTGGCCAGGGACACCAGCGATGCCGTGGGCCGCAGGTGTTCGCGCCATTCGGCGAGATTCGCGCGCAGCGACTGCGACGGCACCGCGCACACCACGATGTCCGCGCCGCTCAACGCCTCGGGCACCGACGACGTCGCCCGCAGGGACTCGGGCAGCGCGATCCCCTTCAGATAATCGGGATTGGTGTGAGCGGTGTTGATCGCCTCGGCCAGGGCCGGGCGACGCGCCCACATCGTGGTCTCGACACCGGCATCGACCAGCACTTTCGCGGTTGCCGTCCCCCACGATCCGGATCCCATCACCACAGCACGCACACACAGTCCTCTCGCCGGGCCACACTCTCGGGCAGTCGATCCGCCATCGGGCCACCCGCCGACCCGCCGGGCCACCCGTCCTTACCGACACAGTAGCGCTCGTGCACCGCGCGGCGGGACCGCATCGGCGCGCCGCCCCGGCACCCCCTCGCAGCCCGCCGGGCCGTCGGCCATGATGGAGGCCATGACCATGCCAGCCGACCGGCCGGATCACCGACCCGCGACGGACCACACCGCCGCGATTCTGGCGGTGAAGTCCCTGGCCGACGCCAAGTCCCGGCTCACCGGCTGGGACGATCACAACCGCCGCGCACTGGTGACCGCGATGCTCGCCGACACGATCGCCGCGATCCGCGCGGCCGGATGCCCGCATGTGTGGGTGGTCTCGCCCGACCCGGTGGTCCTGCGGGAGGCCGCCGACTCGGGCGCGACTGGGATCGCCGAGACCCTCACCGGCACCGGCGACGGCCTGAACCTCGCGATGGCCGAGGGGATCGGCGCGGCTCGCCGCCGGCTCCCCGAACTGCGCCGGGTGCTGCTGGTCCAGGCGGACCTGCCCGCGGCCACCGGTAAGCAGATCCTCGAGGCACTCGTCGCGGCTGCCCCGCATCGTCAGGCGCTGGTGGCAGATGTGCGCGGCGACGGCACCGCCATGCTGGTGCGCGATGCCCACATCGGCACACCGACCCGCTTCGGCCCCGACTCGGCCGCGCTGCACCGCCGCGACGGGGCGACCGAACTCGATCCCGGGCGCGCCCGATGGCCCGGACTGCGCCGCGACGTCGACACCGCCGAGGATCTGGTCGCGGCGGCGGCCCTGGGGGTGGGCGTCCGCACGGCGCGGGTCCTGTGTGATGGTCCCGACCCCGATATCCCCGGTACCGCGGAATGTTCACCCACCGCATGCCATCGCGGACGCGGATACGTCATGATTGACCGGTGAGCCCTGCCGACGACACCGCAAGCCCCGACAGCGTCAACACGATCCCCTCCCAGGCGGCCGCGGCCGGTGACGGCCCGGATGTGGCGATTCCGGGAGCGCCACCGGCGGCCACACTCAGCCCCGATGAACTCACCGATCTGCCCGACGACCGCTATCTCAACCGTGAATTGAGTTGGCTGGACTTCAACTCCAGGGTTCTGGCGCTGGCCGAGGACACCTCGCAGCCGCTGCTGGAGCGGGCCAAGTTCCTGGCGATCTTCGCCTCGAACCTCGACGAGTTCTTCATGGTCCGGGTGGCCGGTCTCAAACGTCGAGACGAAACCGGACTGTCGGTGCGGTCGGCCGACGGGCTGTCGCCGCGCGAGCAGTTGCAGCGGATCGCCGGCCGTACCCAGACGATCGCCGACCGGCACGCCCGGGTGTTCCTCGACATGGTGCAGCCTGAGTTGGCGGAGAACAACATTCACGTGGTGGGCTGGAACGATCTGTCACCGCAACAACGCGAGCGGCTCGTCCAGTACTTCAACGAGCAGGTGTTCCCGGTCCTCACCCCACTGGCCGTCGACCCGGCCCACCCGTTCCCCTACATCAGCAGCCTGAGCCTGAATCTTGCTGTCACGGTTCGTGACTCTCCAGAAGGACCGGAGCACTTCGCCCGCGTCAAGGTCCCGGACAATGTGAAGCGCTTCGTCCGCGTCGACACCCTCATCCCCGAGCCGGACAGCTCCGACGACGGACCCGCCGCGGCGGTCTTCCTGCCCACCGAACGGCTGATCGCGGCCAACCTCGAGCATCTGTTCCCTGGCATGGAGGTCGCCGACTGCCATGCCTTCCGTGTCACCCGGAACGCCGATTTCGAGGTCGACGAGGACCGCGACGAGGACCTGCTGCAGGCCCTCGAACGTGAGCTGGCTCGTAGACGATTCGGCTCACCGGTCCGCCTGGAGGTGGCCGATGACATGACCGAGCACATGCTCGAGCTGCTCCTGCGCGAACTCGACGTCAACCCCGCCGACGTGATCCAGGTGCCCGGCCTGCTCGACCTGTCGTCGCTGTTCGAGATCTACGGGGTGGATCGCCCACAGCTCAAGGACCGCCCGTTCGTGCCGGCCACCCACCCGGCGTTCGGTGAAAGGGAAACGCCGCGCAGCATCTTCGCCACCCTCAAGGAGGGTGATGTGCTGGTCCACCACCCGTACGACTCGTTCTCCACCAGCGTGCAGCGGTTCATCGAGCAGGCGGCGGCCGACCCGCACGTGCTGGCCATCAAGCAGACCCTGTACCGCACCTCCGGTGATTCACCGATCGTCAACGCCCTCATCGACGCCGCCGAGGCCGGCAAACAGGTTGTGGCGCTGGTGGAGTTGAAGGCACGCTTCGACGAGCAGGCCAACATCCGCTGGGCCCGCAAACTCGAGCAGGCGGGCGTACACGTGGTGTACGGCCTCGTCGGACTCAAAACCCACTGCAAGACGTGCCTGGTGGTGCGGCGCGAGGGATCGACGATCAAACGGTACTGCCACATCGGCACCGGCAACTACAATCCCAAGACCGCGCGCCTGTACGAGGACATGGGCCTGTTCACCGCAGCACCGGATGTGGGCGCGGACCTCACCGATCTGTTCAACACGCTCACCGGATACTCGCGCAAGACCGGCTACCGCAACATCCTGGTGTCGCCGCACGGAATCCGGTCGGGCATCGTGGACCGGATCGCCGCCGAGATCGACCGCAGCCGTGCCGGCGACAAGCGTGCGCGAATTCAGCTGAAGGCCAACGCGCTCGTCGACGAGCAGATCATCGACGCGCTCTACCGGGCCTCGCAGGCCGGGGTGCCGGTGGATGTGGTGGTGCGGGGTATCTGCGCGTTGCGACCGGGCATACCGGGACTCAGCGAGAACATCGTCGTCCGTTCCATCCTCGGCCAATTCCTGGAACATTCGCGCATCCTGCATTTCAGTTCGGTGGACGAGTACTGGATCGGTTCGGCCGACATGATGCACCGCAACCTCGACCGGCGCGTCGAGGTGATGGTGCAGGTGCGCGACGCGCACTCGGTGGTCGAGATCCGTGACATGTTCGATTCGGCGCTCGACGCGCGCACCCGCTGCTGGGTATTGCAGTCCGACGGCAGTTGGCTGGCCTCACCCGCCGCGGGCGAGGAGGTGCGCGATCATCAGCTCCAGATGATCAGGCGCCACCGCCGCCGTCCCGAGCGTTCCGCCTGACCCGTCATGTCCAAGAACGACAAGACGGTGTGGGCGGCCGGGGGCGTGCTGTGGCGCAAGGAGTCCGACGACTCGCCGGTGGAGGTGGGGCTGGTCCATCGGCCCCACTACGACGACTGGTCGCTGCCCAAGGGCAAAGCCGACGCGGGCGAGACGCTGGCCGACACGGCCGTCCGAGAGCTGGCCGAGGAGACCGGGCATGCGGTCCGGCTCGGACGCTGGCTGCGCGATGTGACCTACCGGCTGCCGCGCGGCGACAGCAAACACGTCCGCTACTGGTCGGCGCGGGCGATCTCGGGATCGTTCGAAGCCAATCACGAGGTCGATCGCGTCGAGTGGTTGCCGATACCCGCCGCCCGCGAACGGCTCTCCTACCGGCTGGACCAGAAGGTCCTCGATGAGTTCACCCGTCTGCCCGCCGACCTGCATACCGTGCTGCTGGTGCGCCATGCCAAGGCGGGCAACCGTTCCGACTACCGGGGTGACGACCGCGAGCGTCCTCTCGATGACTCCGGCCACGAGCAGGCCGAGGCATTGGCGCCGCTGCTGGCCGCGTATGGCGCGCAGAAGCTGCACGCCGCCGACAGGGTGCGCTGCCGACAGACGCTGGCCCCGCTGGCCGAACGTCTCGGTGCCGGTGTGCACGACGAGCCCGCGTTGTCGGAGGAAGGCTATCGCGGCGACCCGGCCCGCGCGCTGGCCCGCATCATCCACATCGCGTCCCACGCGCGCATCCACGCGGTGTGCAGCCAGGGCAAGGTGGTTCCGCCGCTGCTCGCGGAGTGGAGTCGGCGCAGCGGGATCCGGCTTCCGGATGTCGGCAATCACAAGGCCAGCATGTGGGTACTGACCGTCGACGGCCCCGTTCTGGTTGCCGCGGACTATTGGGACAGCCCACTGCCCGGCGCCGACCGGACACCGTCCGGGTTCATCGGCGGCACTTCCGCATCCGCTCCCGCCACATCGGCGCCATAGGGATCACATCGACACCGTAGGGACCACAACACAATCCTGCCCCCGACGGGGGAAGTCCGTCGGGGGCAGGAGTGGGCTGAACGTGGTCGGACCAGAGTTCGGCTAGCGGCTGCTGCGGCGGGTGGTCTTCGCCGGAGCCTTCTTGGCGGCCGTGGTCTTCTTCGCCGCGGTGGTCTTCTTGGCCGCGGTGGTGGTCTTCGCCGGAGCCTTCTTGGCGGCCGTGGTCTTCTTCGCCGCGGCGGTGGTGGTGGTCTTCTTGGCAGCCGCGGTGGTGGTGGTCTTCTTGGCCGCGGTGGTCTTCTTGGCAGCCGCGGTGGTGGTGGTCTTCTTGGCCGCGGTGGTCTTCTTGGCAGCCGCGGTGGTGGTGGTCTTCTTGGCCGCGGTGGTCTTCTTGGCCGCGGCCTTCTTGGCGGCCGCGGTGCTGGCGGCACTGCCGCGCTTGACGGCCGGGCCGGTAGCCGACAACTTCTGCTTTCCGGCGACGACAGCCTTGAACTGCGCACCCGGACGGAACGCGGGCACCGAGGTGGCCCGGACCTTCACGGTCTCACCGGTGCGCGGGTTACGCGCCACACGCGGTGCGCGCTTGCGCTTCTCGAAGACACCGAAGCCGGTGATGGTGACACTCTCGCCGCGATGGACCGCGCGCACGATCGTGTCGACGACCAGCTCGACCGCCTCTGTCGCGGTCTTCCGATCCGCGTCGAGCTTCTTGGTCAGCTCGTCGATGAGCTCTGCCTTGTTCATGTTGGGTACCTCCGCAAGCCGTTGTAAACCACTCCGAACGTGGTCACTTAACCACACACGGTAAACGTCGGAACCGAAAAGGTCCATCTTCCACACGAATTAGTGAGGCGTGTCCCGAAACGTCAAGGGGTATGCGGCTTGCCGTAATCCCCGAACAGGACCCTCGGGTATGGTCCCGGTGGAGGTCATACCCGAGGGGCCGAGATCACTGTCCCAGCGTCGTCGGCTTCCATGCCGGACGCGACTTCTCGTACTCGGAAATCGCTTCTACCTGGCGCAATGTCAGTCCGATGTCGTCCAGGCCCTCCATCAGGCGCCAGCGTGTGTAGTCATCAATCGCCAACGGCACCACAAGGTCTCCGGCGGTCACCGTCTTATCCTCAAGGCTCACGGTCAGTTCCAGACCCGGCTCCTGCTCGAGGCGCTTCCACAGCAACTCCACATCGGACTGCTCGACCTGAGCGGCGACGAGACCGGCCTTGCCTGCGTTGCCACGGAAGATGTCCGCGAAGCGGGAGGAGATGACCACCCGAAAGCCGAAGTCCGACAAAGCCCACACCGCGTGCTCACGGGACGAGCCGGTGCCGAAGTCAGGGCCGGCGACCAGAACCGAGCCCCGGCTCCACGGTTCGTTGTTCAGGATGAAGTCGGGATCGGCCCGCCAGCCGGCGAACAGCCCGTCCTCGAAGCCGGTGCGGGTGACCCGCTTGAGGTAGACGGCCGGGATGATCTGGTCGGTGTCGACGTTGCTGCGGCGCATCGGGACGCCGATTCCGGTGTGCGTGATAAAAGGTTGCATGTCAAAGCTTTCGATAGTCTTCGGAAACCGTTGTCCGGCGTGCTGTGGTGTTCGTGGGGTGCGCCGGTCAGGCCAGGTCCGCGGGTGCCGAGAGCGTGCCCCGAACCGCCGTCGCCGCCGCCACCAGCGGCGACACCAGATGCGTACGGCCGCCCTTGCCTTGGCGCCCTTCGAAATTACGGTTGGACGTGGAGGCGCAACGCTCACCCGGCGACAGCTGGTCCGGGTTCATACCCAGGCACATCGAGCATCCGGCCTGACGCCACTCGGCCCCGGCGGCGGTGAAGATCTCACCGAGCCCCTCGTCCTCGGCCTGTGCGCGCACGCGCATCGAGCCCGGCACGATCAGCATCCGCATACCGTCGGCCACGTGGCGGCCTTTGAGGATTCCCGCGACGGCGCGCAGATCCTCGATCCGGCCGTTGGTGCATGATCCGACGAAAACCGTGTCGATCTTCACATTCCGCAGCGGTGTTCCCGCTTCCAGACCCATGTAGTCCAGCGCCTTGGCCGCGGCCAGCGACTCCGTCTCGTCTGCGATCAGCGCCGGGTCGGGCACCCGATCACCCAGCGGGGCACCCTGACCCGGGTTGGTACCCCAGGTCACGAACGGGGTCAACGACGACGCGTCGATGTGCACGTCGGCGTCGAACCGCGCGTCCGGGTCGGTGCGCAGCGAATCCCAGTACGCCACAGCGGCGTCCCAGTCCGCCCCCTTCGGCGCATGCTCGCGGCCTTTGAGGTACTCGTAGGTGACCTCGTCGGGAGCGATCATGCCGGCCCGGGCCCCCGCCTCGATCGACATGTTGCAGATGGTCATCCGCGCTTCCATCGACAGCTTCTCGATCGCCGCGCCGCGATACTCCAGCACGTAGCCCTGACCGCCGCCGGTGCCGATCTTGGCGATCACCGCCAGGATCAGGTCCTTGCTGGTGACGCCCGGCCCCAACTCGCCGTCGACGTTGATGGCCATCGTGCGGAACGGCTTGAGCGACAGGGTCTGCGTCGCCATCACGTGCTCGACCTCCGAGGTGCCGATGCCCATCGCGATGGAACCGAAGGCGCCGTGGGTGGAGGTGTGGCTGTCACCGCAGACGACGGTCATGCCGGGCTGGGTCAGACCGAGCTGCGGGCCGACGACGTGAACAATACCCTGTTCGCGGTTTCCCATGCTGTACAGCCGGACACCGAACTCCTCGCAGTTGCGGCGCAACGTGTCGACCTGCAGTCGGGAGACCTCGTCGGCGATCGGCTTGTCGATATCGATCGTCGGCACATTGTGGTCCTCGGTCGCGATCGTCAGATCGACACGGCGCAGGGGGCGTCCGGCCATCCGCAGACCGTCGAAGGCCTGCGGGCTGGTGACCTCGTGCACCAGATGAAGGTCGATATAGATCAGATCGGGATTCCGGTTGCCGGACTCGTCGACCTCACCACGCACCACAACGTGGTCGTCCCACACCTTTTCGGCAAGGGTTCGCGGCCGGTCCGGGCCGGCGCCGCCGGACCGACCGCGTGTGTCGCCGCCCGCGTTCGCCGACTGCGCGTTCGGTGATTCTTCGATTCGCTCACTGCTCATGGCTGTACCCGCATCTACTCATTCGCCAACCACCCGGGGGCTGTTCCGCATGGCCTTCCGGCTCCGGTGAGGCATTCTCGCACCCGCCCGGAACCAAAATTAGCGATCCCACTATATGGACAGCTAGTATCGTCCTATGGGAAAGGATAGCGCACCCGAGGTCACCAGCGGAATCGGCGTCCTCGATAAATCGGTCACTGTGCTGCGAGCGGTGGCCGACGCTCCGTGCAACCTCGGCGAGCTGTGCGAGCGGACCGGCCTGCCGCGGGCCACCGCGCACCGTCTCGCCGTCGGCCTGGAATCGCACAGGCTGTTGGCGCGCAACGCTTCCGGAAAATGGTACCCGGGCCCGGCGCTGGGCGAGCTGGCGTCCTCGGCCCACGACCCGGTGCGCGAGGCCGCGTTGATGGTGCTGCCGCGACTACGTGAGATCACCGGCGAATCGGTGCAGATCTACCGTCGCGAGGGCACCGAACGTATCTGTGTCGCCGCGATGGAACCGCCCACCGGGCTGCGCGACACCGTGCCGGTGGGCACCCGCTTCCCGATGAACGCGGGTTCGGCGGCCAAGGTCCTGGCCGCCTGGACCGAGGGTGCCACGCAGCGGGCGCTACTCTCGGACAGCGTGTTCGGCGAACGCGCACTGCACGAGATCCGTCGCCGCGGCTGGGCTCAGAGCGCGGGTGAACGCGCGGCAGGGGTGGCCAGCGTGTCCGCACCGGTACGCGACGCCGCCGGCGAGGTGATCGCCGCGATCTCCGTCTCCGGCCCCATCGACAGGATGGGGCGGCGCCCCGGCGCACGCTGGGCGGCCGACCTGCTCGCCGCCGCGGACGCCATCCAGAAGCGTCTGGCGGCAGGCGAATCCTGACCGCGCGGCCCCGTCGAGGCCACGCGGGGACCCGCACGCGGTAATTCGGATGGATGGCGTCCGCCGGGATTGTCTGTATTTTCGCGGGGCCCACGTGCGAGGATCTGTGAGAACACCGATTCGAGAGGACCCCGACATTGGGCAACCCGTACGACCCGACACAGTCGGGCAACCCCCAGCAGTACCCGGGCGGTCAGCAATGGCCGCAGAATCCCGCGCAGAACGTGCCCGGCCAGCAGGCGGGCCACCCCCAGCAGGGATGGCCGGCGCAGGGCGCAGCGCAGCCGCAACCGAACTGGCCCGGCCAGGGCGGTCCGTATCCGTCGCCGACTCCACCGTCCGGCGGCGGCTCCAAGAAGTTGCTGTGGCTCGGCGGCGGTGTCGCCGCACTCGTCGTGGTGGCCATCATCGCCCTGGTCCTAGCCCTGACCACCTCGGGCGACGACAACGACTCCGGCAAGCCGGCGCCTGTGGCCGCGGCCAAGGACCTCGTCCTGTCCGAGTCCGGTTTCCCCAGCTCGGTCGGCGGTGAGTTCTCCACCTCCGACGGCAATGACGACGATGACGATGACGACGTCACCATCGACAACGACGCGTGCAACAGCATCGTCAACGCCGAGTCGGAGGGGAACCGGGAGAAGGCCTCGCGCGAGCTCACGATCTCGCGCTCGGGTACCGGGTCATTCTCCGAGACCTCCTACGAGGCCGAGGTGACCAAACCCGTCGACGGCTCCGAGCTCGACGACTTCGATGACATCGTGTCGAAATGCTCGGACTTCACCATGACCATCAACAACGACGGCACGCCGGTCACAGCGACGATGACGATGTCGACATTTTCGGTCCCCGGCATCACCGGCACCTACAAGGCCGCCACGATGACGGGCGCCTTCGAGATGAGCGGCGTCAAGGTGAACTTGATCATGCACGTCGTGCTCGGCATCGAACGACAGGTCGGCATCGAGATCACCCACAGCCTGGTCAGCACCGGCGCCGAGTCCGCATCGGGTGTCGAATCCGATCTGGCATCGATGTTCAACCAGCAGCGCGAACTGATCGCCAACGCGTCCTGAGCGCCGACACGATCCCGCCCAGAGGCTGAGCGAGGGGGTGTCCACCCGATGTGGTGGACACCCCCTCGCTCTGCGTAGATGATCGCTGCACTGTGTTCATGGCCACCGCCGTGTGTCGCCGATCACCCCGTGGCGATCATCCTCGACGCCCGTGACCGAGCAACGGCCCACACGACGAAGATCGACCCTCACCTTGCCGGTGAGGGTCGATCTCGGTTGTAGCCCCGACGGGATTCGAACCCGCGCTACCGCCTTGAGAGGGCGGCGTCCTAGGCCGCTAGACGACGGGGCCCTAGAACGGTTCCGCCGGCGACATCGTCGCCAGAGAACCCGCATATTCAGTTCTGAACTCTCGTACACGGTAGTGTTGCACACCGTGGTGGGCGAGTGCTCGCTGGGGTACCAGGACTCGAACCTAGAATGGCTGAACCAGAATCAGCTGTGTTGCCAATTACACCATACCCCAAGGGGTTTACCCTCTCGGCCCCCTTCAGGGCCGAGAAGAACCTTAGCAAAGATATACCCCTAAACTACAAATCGGCAGGTCAGAGGCCCTAAACCGGGCAGTTTGCGCGTGCCGAGCGCAGCCGGGCCAGGGTGGTGTCGCGGCCGAGTAGTTCCATCGACTCGAACAGCGGCGGGCTGACCGCCGATCCCGTGACGCCGACACGGACCGGGCCGAAGGCTTTACGCGGTTTGAGCTCCAAACCGTCCACCAGCGCGGCCTGGAGGGCCGACTGGATGGCGTCGGTGGTCCACTCCACCGATTCGAGCGCGGCGACCGCAGCGTCGAGCACGGGGGCCGCGTCGGCGCCCAGATTCTTGGCCGCGGATTTCTCGTCGATGGTGAACTCGTCATCGGAGACATACAGGAACGACATCAGGCCCCACGCGTCGCCGAGAACCTGGATCCGGGTCTGGACCAAGTCCGCGAGAATGGCGAACGCGGCCTCATCGATCTGCTCGGGGAGCAGTCCGTGGCCGACGAGGTAGGTCTTGAGCCTGCCCGCGAAGTCCTCCGGGCTCAGCCGACGGATGTGCTCGGCGTTGATCGCATCCGCCTTCTTCTGGTCGAAGCGGGCCGGGTTGGAGTTGACCGCGCGTACGTCGAAGGCCTCGATCATCTCGTCGAGGGTAAACACGTCGACGTCGGCCTTGTACCCCCAGCCCAGGAGCGCCAGATAGTTCAGCAGCCCCTCGGGCAGGAACCCGCGGTCACGATGGTGCAGGAGATTCGATTCGGGATCACGTTTGGAGAGCTTCTTGTTGCCCTCCCCCATCACGAACGGCAGATGCCCGAACTCGGGCACCCTGTCGGCGATGCCGAGCCGCATCAGTGCCTCGTACAACGCGATCTGCCGCGGCGTGGACGAGAGCAGGTCCTCCCCGCGCAGCACATGCGTGATCTTCATCATGGCATCGTCGACGGGGTTGACGAGCGTGTACAACGGTTTGCCGTTGGCCCTGGTCAACGCGAAGTCGGGCACGGTGCCGGCCTTGATGGTGGTGGTGCCGCGCACCAGATCATCCCAAATCAAGTCACGGTCGGGCATCCGCAGTCGCACAACCGGATTACGCCCCTCGGCCCGGTAGGCGGCACGCTGTTCGTCGGTGAGGTCGCGATCGAAATTGTCGTAGCCGAGCTTGGGGTCGCGGCCCGCTGCGCGATGGCGTGCCTCCACCTCCTCGGGCGTCGAGTACGCCTCGTACGCCTCGCCCGCGTCGAGAAGTCTGCGGACCACATCGTCATGGATGTCCGCGCGTTCGGACTGCCGGTACGGACCGTACGGTCCCCCCACCTCTGGGCCCTCGTCCCAATCCAGCCCCAGCCAGCGCAGCGAATCGAGGATGGCCTCGTACGATTCCTCGCTGTCACGGGCGGCGTCGGTGTCCTCGATTCGGAACACGAAGGTGCCCTTGTTGTGGCGGGCCTGCGCGAAATTGAACAGCGCGGTACGCACCATTCCCACGTGCGGGGTACCTGTCGGCGACGGACAGAAACGGACACGAACCTGATCAGGACTGGACATGCCGATCAGGGTATCGAATCGGGAACAGTGTCCCGCAGCGCGTAGATCAATCGCCACCTGGACTCGTAGCGGACCGGCGACCCACACCCGCCGTGTAGTCCGAACGGATGAACTGTCCGCACTTGAATCCCCTTGACCAGGGCATTCACCCAATCGATGCAGTGTCCCGCGACACATCAGGCAGTGAAGTTATATTTCGCGATCACGCATATCAGATTATTGTTGACACATCGGACAACCAGCCTAGGAATGTCATGCGCATCTCAACCAAAAACCGTGCCCGCATCATCGCCGCAGCCGCCGGTGTCGCACTGCTGGTCAACCCAGGTCAAGCCGCCGCCGACGACACCAGCTCATCCGGGGACTCCACCTCCTCGCAGTCCTCGGACACCGAAAGCTCCTCCGGCGGTGACTCGTCGGCGGGCAGCGGAGCATCGGATGCGCCGAGTTCAAGCGCCTCGGACACCTCCTCGGACACCTCCGGAACGTCCTCAGACTCCTCCGGAACGTCCTCGGATTCGCCGGATTCCTCGGGCGACTCGACCGATTCCTCCAGCGACACCGGTACCGTAGCCCCTGACTCTCCTGACTCGTCTGACACCATCGACACCCCGGACGCGTCGGCACCGGCCACCAGCACCGAACAATCCTCGACCGAACCAGACACCACCAACACAACGCCGCCTGAACCGGCCACCGAGCAAGCCCCGGCCACCGAACCCGCAGCCTCGGACACCTCGATCTGGACCAGCACCGAACCCGATACGAGCGGCTCGACCACCGGATATTCGGCCCCATCGCCCACCGACACGCACGAAACAAACTCCAGTAGCGATAATTCCGCCACCGAGCCCGACTCAAGTACCCCGACCGAACCGGCCGCTGACATCACCGGACCGGCCGCGTCAACAGTGTCCGAACCCGGGATCGACGCACCAGGAGCCCCCGAACCGGTCACCTTCACGCCGTCGGCGGGATCTACCGCGCCACAGGCCTTCATGGCCGCGGCGACGACCACCACAACAGCCCCGGTTCCGGCTCCGAGCACCTCCCAAGGCCTGGTCGGTGCTCTGGCATTCCTCGGACTACTGCCCGCCGGTGGCCCGGTCGTACCGGCGGCCAACCCCGCACCGTGGACCCTGCTGTGGTGGACCCAACGCGCCCGGTCACTGCTGAACAACCAAAGCCCCACGGCCGCACCCACACTGACCCCAACGGGTGATGGGTACACCATCAGCCTGGGCGCCACCGACCCCGACGGCGACCCACTCACCACCACCATCACCACACAGCCCACCAACGGTGTCATCACCCCCAACGCCGACGGCACCTTCACCTACACCCCCAACGCCGGCAGTACCGCCGCCGATCAGTTCACCGTCACCATCAGTGACTCCGGTCCCCACATTCACGGACTGGCAAGTATTCTCGCCCTCTTCACCGGGCAGAACCCACACACCCGCACCGTCACCATCCACATCCCCGAAACCAGCACGCCACCTGCCAACCAGCCGCCGGTGGTCGACCCCGACCAGGAACCCACTGTCGGCACCCCCGACGCCGTCACCGGTTCGGTGGTGGTCACCGGCCTGGCGAGCATGGTCACCGACCCCGACAACGACCCACTGATCTTCTACACCACCGACACCGACGTCGTCTTCGACGATCAGAACCCCGGCACCTTCACGTGGACACCAACCACCGAACTTCGCCACGACGCCGCCGTCCCGGGTGCCCCGCACACCCACACCATCGTCATCACCGCCGATGACGGTAACGGCGGCACCGTCGACCTCACCGTCGTCGTCCCCATCGGCCCGCAGAACACCACCCCCACCCTCGCGATCTCCCCACCATCCACCCCCACACCAGGTTCGGCAACAGTCACCGGCACCATCACCACCGGAGACAACGACTCCGACGACCTCACTTTCACTGTTGCCGGTGCAACACCCACCGGCACAAATACTTTCATCACCGCAGGCGGCGCCACGCTGGTCATCGACCCGACCACCGGCACCTACACGTACACTCCCTCCGGCGCACAACAACTCGCGGCGTCCTACGTAAACGCCACCACTGCGGACCTCTCAGAAATCGTCACTCTCACCGTCGACGACGGACACGGCGGAACTGTCACCGAAAGCATCGACGCGCCGGTATCCGGAATAATCCTCCCCGGCGGCGGCTACTTGGACACGCAGTTCGGCCCTGACGGCACCGTCCACCAGGGCACCGCCACAGTCGACCCCACTACCGGCGCCCTCGACACTGTCTACATCACCAGTATCAGCCCCACCGGAACCACAACCATCGCTCTGCTCGGCATGCCCTTCAGTGTCATTAACGTCGGCCCTGACGGCACCGCCCACCAGGGCACCTTCACCAGCGACCCCACGACCCATTCCCCCAACGGCTTCTACATCACCAGCATCAGCACCACCGGAACCACAACCACCACAATCCTTCCAGGCTTCCCCTCCGGCGGCATGCAGTTCAGCCCTGACGGCACCGTCCACCAGACCACCATGGCCATCGACCCCAACACCGACGAAACGTACGTCACCAGTATCAACCCCACCGGAACCATCACCACCGCCCTGCCAGGCTCACCTTTGGGCAGCGTTCAGATCGGCCCTGACGGCACCGCACACCAAACCACCATGGGTATCGACCCCAACACCGGCGACTACGGCTACCGCATCACCAGCATCAGCCCTACCGGAACCGCCACCACCACAACCCTGCCCGACTACCCCTTGGGCACCATGCAGATCGGTCCTGACGGCACCGTCTACCAAACCACCGGCCCCTACGACACCAACACCACTATCACCAGCATCAGCACCACCGGAACCACAACCACCACAACCCTGCCCGGCTCGCCTGTCGGCGGAGTTCAGATCGGCCCGGACGGCACCATCTACCAAACCACCTACGGCGACTACAGCTACTACATCACCAGCATCAGCACCACCGGAACCGTCACCACCACCCTGCCCGGCTTCCTTTACTCCGTCATGGAGATCGGCCCGGACGGCACCGTACACCAAGTCACATACACCTCAGACCCCATGACCGGCGTCGACACCTTTCACATCACCAGCATCAGCACCACCGGAACCGTCACCACCACCACCCTGCCCGGCTACCCCTACAGCAACGCCACGCAGTTCGGCCCCGACGGCACCTCCTACCAAATCACCCGCAGCCTCGACCCCAACACCGACGAAACGTACGTCATCACCATCAGCCCCACCGGAACCACAACCACAACGCCCCTGCCCGGCGCCCCCTGGGGCGACATGCTGATCGGCCCTGACGGCGCTGTCTACCAAACCATCCACACCTCTGACCCCAACACCGGATTCACCACATACCACATCGCCAGTATCAGCACTACCGGACCCATAACCACCACCCCATTGCTCGGAGAGCCCGCCGGCGACATGCAGCTCGGCCCCGATGGCACCGTCTACCGAGCGACCTACACCTACGACTTCAGCACCGGCGACGGCACCACCCACATCACCAGCCTCAGCGCCACCGGCACGACAACCACGACAACCGTGCCCGACAGGCCTGTCGGCGGAGTTCAGATCGCGGCCGACGGAACCGTGCTCCAATTCGTGACCGATGGCGATGTCACACGGCTGGTCGTAATCAAACGTGCCGACACCACAGCGCTGGTGTGATCCTTATCGAACAATCCCAGCTCTGACGAGTTGCCCGAGCGCGGCAACGATCAACGACCAAACCCCGCACACGCGATGAACAACTTCCTCGCCCGCACCGACCCCACAGCCGATCAGGCCGCATAAAAATCAGGGGTTCCGCCGTCTACAGAACATGACTCAGCCCAACTGATGACCAATACAGCATGGGAATACCAATCCCCCGTCACCCGGACCTACTTCGGGGCGGGCAAGGTTGAAAGGGCAAGGCCAAAAGCAAGATTGAAGAGACGGTCGTCGCCGTCCTGTCCGTTCTGTCAGCGCAAGGTATTGACGCGCCCGACGCGCTCGGTGACCGCGTGCGAGACTGCGACGATATCGACACACTCCCGACATGGCTGAGCCCGGCCGCCACAGCCGAGACCATCAGCGACGTCTTCGACTGAACAGTCCGGTCGCCGACGGATCGCGGCACCGCTCGGGCTGTTCGGAGCACGGGCCTTACCGGCAACTACAGATCCGGCGACGACTTGCGCGAAATGTTGCTGTGCGGTCCGGAATCCGGACCCCACAGCAACATTTGGACGGTCAGGTCAACGACCTGAAGGACCGGTCTTTTGCGCGCTTCTCGTCCCGATCACAACCCGCGCGCGAAGTCGATGAGCAGCGCGTTCACCGCCTCGGGTTGTTCGAGGTAGCCGAAGTGACCGGCCTTCTCGACAAGCTCGTAGCGTGAGCCGGGGATGGCGTCGGCTACTTCCTTGGCGAGTTTGACCGGGAGTGTGCGGTCGTCGGCGAAGCCGATCACCATGGACGGAACGGTGATACCGCGATAGGCGGCCAGACGGTTGCCCTCGTGTTGGTGGATCCCGTACTGGGCGCGCACGCCCGGGGTGACCTTCTGAGGGGAGAAACCGATGATGTCGAGCCAGTCCTGGGCGGCCCGATCGTTGTCGAGGGTGTGCGGCGACAGATTGAGGTGGGCGGTGATCGCGGCCTCGTACTCCGGCGGCAGGTTGATGCCGTTGTCGTAGAGGGCACGTTCACCGGCCGAGATCGCCCGCTGCAGTGGGGTGTTACGGCCATAGGTGGCGATCATGACGGCACCACGAACGACATCTGGCCGGGCCAGGGCCAACTCCTGGGTGATGTGGGCACCGAGGGAGGTGCCCACAACGATGGCCGGACCCTCTCCGAGATGTTCGATGAGTCCGGCGGTATCGGCCACCATGTCACCGATGGCGAACCCGTCGGGGCATTCGGAACTGGGTGCGATACCGCGATTGTCGAAGAGGGCGACGCGGAATCCGGCTTTGAGGAGGGCGGGTTGCTGGTTGGCCTTCCAGACCCGTCCGGGGCTACCGGTTCCCATCACCATGACGATGAGCGGGCCGGAGCCGGCGACCTCATAGGAGATGTCGATGCCGTTGATGCGGGCGATCTCAGGTTTCTTCATGCTTTGTCCACCACAGGGTTCGAGAGTGTGCCGAGGCCGGCGACGCTGACCGAAACACGTTGGCCCGCTACCATGGGACCCACGCCTTCGGGAGTGCCGGTGAGGATGACGTCACCGGGTAGCAGTGTCATCACCCGGGAGATCCATTCGATGATCGCGCCGATGTCGTGAATCATCAGCGAGGTCCGCGAGCGCTGCTTCACCTCACCGTCGAGTTCGGTGATCAGTTCGACATCGGAGGGATCGAAGTCGGTGTCGATCCACGGGCCGAGCGGGCAGAAGGAGTCGTACCCCTTGCCCCGGGTCCACTGCCCGTCGGCCTGCTGGTGATCGCGGGCGGTCACGTCGTTGGCGATTGTGTAGCCCAGGATGACGCTCGCAGCCTTCGCCGCGGGAACGTCCTTGCAGGGCTTGCCGATGACGACGGCGAGTTCACCCTCGAAGTCGACGCGCCGGGACGACGGCGGACGCACGATGGGCACCTCGGGTCCGATGATCGAGGTGTTGGGTTTGATGAAGATCACCGGATCGGCGGGAGCCTCACCGCCCATCTCGGCGATATGCGCCGCGTAGTTCTTGCCGATGCAGATCACCTTGGTGGCCAGGATCGGAGCCAGGACCCGCACGTCGGCCAACGGCCAGGACCGGCCGGTGAAAGTCGGCGTGCCGAAAGGATGCTCCGCGATCTCCCTGGCGACGGGCACACCCCCGTTCTCAGCGGTGGAGCCGTCTTCGATGGAGACGAACGCGACGCCGTCGGGACTGGCGATACGACCTAAACGCATGCGGAAAGCCTAGCCGACGGAGTGGCAGCGCTATGCACCCCGGCAATCGACGTCACACCGCCTGTACTAGAATATGGACATATGTTCCCAAATATTGGGAACTCAACAACGCCGCTCCCGAAAGGCGCCCCCATGCACGATGATGTGAGCAACGCGCAACGGTGGTCGATGCTGGTCTGCTCGATGATCGCCGCGATGACCACCACCTGCGTCGTCAGCGGCGTCCCCTACCTCATCCCCACGCTGCACACCGACGAAGGACTGTCACTGACCACCGCATCCGTGGTGGCCACCGTTCCCACCATCGGCCTGATGATCGGGATCATCCCGTGGGGCGTACTGCTCGACCGCTACGGCGAACGACTGGTGCTGATGGTGTCGCTGTCGGGCACCCTCGTGGCCGCCGTGGCCGCCGCGGCCGCCGCACTCGGCGACGCACCGACCGCCGCGCTCTCGGCGTGCCTGTTCCTGGGCGGCGTGGCCTCAGGTGCCGCCAACGGTGCCAGCGGCCGGATCGTCGTCGGCTGGTTCCCGGCACACCGGCGCGGCACCGCGATGGGCTTCCGGCAGATGGCTCAGCCCCTCGGTATGGGACTATGCGCCTTGACGATGCCCATCATCGCCGCCGCACACGGGGTCGGTGCGGCACTGCTGGTCCCGGTCGCGGTCACCGCGGTGGGACTGGCCTGCTGCGTCTTCGGCATCCAGGACCCGCCCTCGACCACCGAATCCGCCGGCCCGAGCCGACCGGACACAACGCCGGCCACCCCGGACAATCCTTACCGAACAAGCAACTTCCTGGCCCGCGTGCACGCACTCAGTGTGGCGCTGGTGATTCCGCAGTCCATGCTGTGGACATTCGTACCCACCTGGCTGATCGTCGACCGCGGCTGGGCACCGGCCGCCGCCGGAACCCTGATCACCGCAACACAGATCACCGGCGCACTCGGCCGCATCGGGGCCGGAAAGCTCTCGGACGTGATGGGTTCGCGGATGCGGCCGATCAGCCTGATCGCCATCACCGCAGGCACCGCCACCGGTGCGCTGGCAGTGCTCGACGCCGTCAACTCTCCGGTCGCGGTGGCGATCATGGTCATCGCCTCGATCGCGTCGGTCGCCGACAACGGTCTCGCGTTCACGGCGATCGCCGAATACGCCGGTCCCCGCTGGAGTGGCCGCAGCCTCGGAATCCAGAACACCGCGCAGCACCTGGCGACAGCCGCCACCACACCGCTTCTCGGTTCGGCGGTCTCGCATCTCGGTTTCGCGGCCGCCTTCGGGTTGACGGCCCTCGCCCCGTTGATCGCGCTGCCGCTAATCCCGCGCGATGCCACGTAAGTGGTTGCGGACAGGGTGATCTCACGGGGTTTCGAGGCTCATCGCCTAGCGGCTCTTCGCACCTCAACCGGCAGGACAAGTCATCGCCTAGCGGCTCTTCGCACCTCAACCGGCAGGACAGCTCATCGCGGGGCGGCTCTTCGTACCTCGGTCAGTGGGACGGCGCTTCACGGGTCGGCGGGCGTGAGCGCCGAAACCCCGTGAGACGACGATGTCCGCGACCGCCAGAAGGAGGTCGCGGACATCGGGGTCGGAATCAGACGCGGGCGAGGATCCGGTCGCCGATCGCCGTGGTGCCAAGGGTCTCGTCACCACGCTCGGCCACATCGGCGGCCACCGCGGCCTCGATGCGGGCGGCGTCGTCGGCACGGCCCAGGTGCCGGAACAGCAGCGCCACCGACAGGATGGCGGCAGTCGGGTCGGCCTTGTCCTGGCCGGCGATGTCGGGCGCACTGCCGTGCACCGGCTCGAACATCGACGGGTTGGTGCCGGTGGCGTCGATGTTGCCCGAGGCGGCCAGCCCGATACCGCCGGTCACCGCGGCCGCGAGGTCGGTGATGATGTCGCCGAACAGATTGTCGGTGACGATCACATCAAACCGCGACGGATCGGTGACGAGGTAGATGGTGGCGGCGTCGACATGGCAGTAGTCGGTGGTGACGTCGGGGAACTCGGCGCCCACCTCCTCCACGGTCCGCGCCCACATCGAACCGGCGAAGGTGAGCACATTGTTCTTGTGCACCAGCGTCAGCTTCTTGCCGCGCTCGCGCGCCCGCGCGAACGCGTCCCGTACCACCCGCTCGATACCGAAGCGGGTGTTGACGCTGACCTCGGTGGCCACCTCGTGCGGAGTGCCGACGCGGATCGCGCCACCGTTGCCGGTGTACGGGCCCTCGGTGCCCTCGCGGACCACCACGAAGTCGATCTTCGGGTCACCGGCCAGCGGCGACCGCACACCGTCGAACAGGATCGACGGCCGCAGGTTGACATGGTGGTCCATGGCGAACCGCAGCTTCAGCAGAAAGCCGCGTTCGAGCACGCCCGACGGCACCGACGGGTCGCCGATCGCGCCGAGCAGAATCGCGTCGTGCTCACGCAACGAGGCCAGATCGGCGTCGGTGAGCAGCTCACCGGTCGCGTGGTAGCGCCGCGCACCGAAGTCGTAGTCGGTGGTGGTCAGTTCCGGCTCGAGCTTGCGGGC
This sequence comes from Gordonia pseudamarae, assembly GCF_025273675.1. NCBI lineage: Bacteria > Bacillati > Actinomycetota > Actinomycetes > Mycobacteriales > Gordoniaceae > Gordonia > Gordonia pseudamarae. The sequence continues at coordinate 3,304,182 of NZ_CP045809.1, forward strand.
GACCCGCAGCGCCTGATCGATGACCTCGGGTCCGATGCCGTCGCCGGCGATCACTGCCAGTTTCATGCCAGGTCCACCTGTTCGATCAGGGTGGCGCCGACGGCGTCACGGATCTCGGCGATCAGGTCGTCACCGAGTTCACGGTCGACGCGCAGGATCAGGGTGGCGCCGTCGCCCTCGACATCCTGCGACAGCGCGGCGGCGAGGATGTCGATGCCCGCGGTACCGAGCAGCGTGCCGACCTTGCCGAGCGAACCGGGCTGATCGGAGTAGCTGACGATCAGGTTGAGGCCCTCGGCGCGCAGGTCGATGTTGCGGCCGTTGATGTTGACGATCTTCTGCACCAGGCGTGGCTCGGTGAGGGTGCCCGACACATTGGCGACGGACCCGTCGGCGAACACGGCCTTGACGTCGACGACGCTGCGATGGTTGGGGCTTTCGGTGGCGGTGGTGACCTCACTGGTCACGCCGCGCGCCTGCGCAACCGCGGGGGCGTTGACGAAGGTGATGGGCTCGTCCAGGACCGCCGAGAACAGACCTCGCAGCGCCGACAGGCCGAGCACGTCGACGTTGCCGGCGGCGAGTTCACCGAGCACCTCGACGTTGATCGAGGTGGGTACGTCGGTGGTGATGGCGCCGATGAGCACACCGAGCTTGCGGGCCACCTCCAGCCACGGGGCGACCTCTTCGTCGACAGCGCCGCCGGTGATGTTGACCGCGTCGGGCACGAAATGTCCGGCCAGGGCCAGCCGTACGCTCTTGGCGACGTCGGTTCCGGCGCGGTCCTGCGCCTCGCTGGTGGAGGCACCCAGGTGCGGGGTCACCACGACCTGGGGCAGGTCGAACAGCGGCGAATCGGTGCACGGTTCGGAGTTGAACACGTCCAGGCCGGCAGCGCGGACCTGGCCGGAGGTGATGGCGTCGGCCAGCGCCTGCTCGTCGACCAGGCCACCGCGGGCGGCGTTGACGATGACCACGCCCTTCTTGGTGCGGGCGAGCTGGTCGGCGCCGATGAGACCGAGGGTCTCGGGCGTCTTGGGCAGGTGCACGGTGATGAAGTCGGCACGCTCGAGCAGCTCATCGAGGGTGACCAGCTCGATGCCGAGCTGAGCCGCGCGGGCCGCCGACACGTACGGGTCGTAGGCGATGATGTGCGTTTCGAAGGCGGCCAAACGGGCCGCGACGAGCTGGCCGATGCGGCCCAGGCCCACCACGCCGACCGTTTTGTCGAAGATCTCGACACCGTTGAACGAGGACCGCTTCCAGGTGTGTTCGCGCAGGGTGGCGTCGGCGGCCGGGATCTGCCGCGACGCCGACATCAGCAGCGCGATCGCGTGCTCGGCGGCGGTGTGGATGTTCGAGGTGGGCGCGTTGACGACCATCACGCCTCGTTCGGTGGCGGCGGGCACGTCGACGTTGTCCAGGCCCACACCGGCGCGGGCGATGATCTTGAGGTTCTTACCGGCCTCAAGCACCTCAGCGTCGACGGTGGTGGCCGATCGGACCAGGATGGCGTCGGCGTCGACGACGGCCTCCAACAGCTTGGGACGGTCGGGACCGTCCACCCAGCGGACCTCCACACCGTCGCCGAGAGCCTCGACGGTCGAGGGGGCCAGTTTGTCAGCGATCAAGACGACCGGACGTCCTGCTGAGGTCACAGTTCTCTTCTCCAGTTTTCGGAATGGATCCACCCCGGACACCGTGGTGCCGACCGGGCGAAATGCTAGGTGCGCACCCGCCAGCTTAGAGGTCGCCACAACGGGCCGGGCCAGCGGATCTGCCACACATGGAGCGTCGGCACATTGTTGTATACATTGTGGTCGGTATTACATGCCGTAGGGTCTGTCTTCACATGGGACCACACGGACTCAGCCGTCGCGGATCGGAACACGACGGAACCACTCGGACCCTATCGGGCCCATCGGGCCTGACAACCGGGCACCATGAGCTCCGGGAACACATCACTGCCGACGGTCGGTGGTGCGCACTGAGACGAAGCTGGAGCGGGAATGGCGCGAAAACTGACGGCACTGGTGGCTGTGTTGGCCACGATGGTGCTGGCAGCCTGGGGGTCGGGTGCGGCGAATGCGGCACCGGCGAAGATCCCTCTCGGCGGCGGATCGGGCATCTACGTGATGAAGAGCAAGGATATGGCCTCGTCCTGCACCCTCACCACCATCGGCCGCGCCAAGAAGACCAACAAGCTCATCGGCATCACCGCCGGGCACTGCGGTGAACGCGGGCAGTACGTGCTGTCGGAAAAGTTCACCGACCGTGGCATCGCCGGCGTGATCACCTACTCCGCCCAGGACATCGATATCGCCGTCATCGAGTTCGACGAGAAGCTGGTCACCCCGCTGCGCAAGGTGCAGGGTGTGGCCATCAACGGCATCGACGCCCGGCCGCTGTCATTCCCGACCATCGCCTGCAAGCAGGGCCGCACCACCGGCAACACCTGCGGCATCGCCTGGTTCTCGAAGGGGCACGAACACTACAGCCAGATCTGCATCGTCGAGGGCGACTCGGGCTCCCCCGTCGTCGTCGGTGACAAACTGGTCGGAATGGTCAACGCCTACTACACATTCGGCTGCATCGGCACCGAAACCGGCACCAACATCGGCCCCATCCTCACCCGCGTCGCGGCGTTGCCCTCCTACGGCGGGTTCCGCACGATCTGACCGGCGCCACGCCGCAACCTCGAACACCCGATGCCGAACACCCCGCGTCCGTGACGCGGGGTGTTCGGCATCGCGGGCACGTCGCCCGGGGGTTCGCTACTCGGCGCCCGCCAGCGACAGCCAGGTCTGCACCACGGTGTCCGGAGTCAGCGACATCGACTCGATCCCCCGCTCCACCAGCCACGCCGCGAGGTCCGGGTGGTCCGAGGGGCCCTGGCCGCAGATGCCGACGTACTTGCCGCGGCGCACGCACGTTTCGATGACCGAGGCCAGCACCTTGAGAACCGCGGGATTGCGCTCATCGAAGTCGTGCGCCACCAGCGCCGAATCCCGGTCGACGCCCAGGATCAGCTGGGTCATGTCGTTGGAGCCGATGGAGAAGCCGTCGACGCGGTCGAGGAATTCGTCGGCGAGCAGATAGTTCACCGGAACCTCGCACATCATGACAACCCGCAGACCGTTCTCGCCGCGCCGCAGACCGTGCGAGGCCATGATCTCCAGCACGTCATCGAGCTCTTCGACGGTCCGCACGAACGGAACCATGATCGTGACGTTGCGCAGGCCCATCTCGTCCCGGACCCGGCGCAGCGCCTCGCATTCGAGGGCGAAACACTCCCGGAAACCCTCGGAGACGTAGCGGGCCGCACCGCGGTACCCGATCATCGGGTTCTCCTCGTCGGGCTCGTAGATGTCGCCGGCCAGCAGGTTGGCGTACTCGTTGGACTTGAAGTCCGACAGGCGCACGATCACCGGTTTCGGATCGAAGGCGGCGGCGATCGTGGCCACCCCCTCGGCGACACGGCTGGTGAAGAACTCTGCGGGCGTCGGGTATGCGGCGGTGATCCGGTCGACCTGATCACGCAGTTCCGGTGCCAGCGTGTCACGTTCGATGAGCGCCTTCGGATGCACCCCGATCTGCCGGTTGATGATGAACTCCATCCGCGCCAGCCCCACCCCACTGTTGGGCAGTGCGGCGAACGCGAAAGCCTGGTCGGGGGTGGCGACGTTCATCATCAGCTTCACCGGGATCTCCGGCATGTCCTCCAGCGACGTCAGATGCTCCTGGAACGGCACCAGTCCCCGGTACACCCGGCCGGTGTCACCCTCGGCGCAGGACACGGTGACGTCCTGGCCGTCGGTGAGCGTGGTGGTGGCATCGCCGGTCCCGACGATCGCGGGTACGCCCAGTTCGCGGGCGATGATCGCGGCATGGCAGGTACGGCCACCGCGCTCGGTGATGATCGCTGCGGCGCGCTTCATCACCGGCTCCCAGTCCGGGTCGGTGATCGCGGCGACCAGCACGTCACCGGGCTGCACCCGGTCCATCTCCTTGATCGAGCGCAGCACCCGCACCGGACCGGACCCTATCCGCTGCCCGATCGAGCGGCCCTCGGCGAGGACGTCGGCTGCGTCGGCGGCGGCACGATCGATCTCGAACCGCGACAACGACTGTCCGGCCTCGCCGCGCCGGGAGACCACCGTCTCGGGCCGCGCCTGCAGAATGTAGAGCCGGCCGTCGAGGCCGTCACGACCCCATTCGATGTCCATCGGCCTGCCATAGTGCTTCTCAATCGCGACGGCGTGCCGGGCGAGTTCGGTGACCTCGTCGTCGTCGATGGAGAACCGCAGCCGCTCGTCGGCGTCGACGTCCACCCAGCGGGTCGCCGAATCGATACCGGTCCCCTCCGCGTACCGCATCGCCACGGCCTTCTCGCCGACGGTGCGCGACAAGATGGCGTCGCGGCCGCTCTTGCCCTCCTCGATGGCGGGTTTGTAGACGTAGAACTCGTCCGGGTTCACCGCGCCCTGCACCACGGCCTCACCGAGTCCGTAGGCGGCGGTGATGAACACGGCCCGGTCGAAACCCGATTCGGTGTCGACGGTGAACATGACCCCCGAGGCACCGATGTCGGTACGCACCATCCGCTGCACACCCGCGGACAGGGCGACCTCGTCGTGGACGAAGCCGTGGTGGACGCGGTAGGCGATTGCGCGGTCATTGTACAGCGAGGCGAACACCGACTTGACCGCTTCGAGGATGTTCTCGATGCCGCCGATGTTGAGGTAGGTCTCCTGCTGGCCGGCGAACGATGCATCGGGGAGATCCTCGGCGGTGGCGCTGGAACGGACCGCCCAGGTCACCTCGTCCGGGTGGGTGTCGGCGGCCACGAGTTTGTCGTAGGCGGCGCGGATGTCGTGCTCGAGCGGCTCGGGGAACGGGTGGTCGAGGATGAGTCGGCGGATCTGCTCACCGCGCTTGGCGAGTTCGGTGACGTCCTCCACGTCGAGTCCGGTGAGGATGTCCCGGATCGTCGCATCCAGCCCGCCCTCGGCGAGGAAGTCCCGGTACGCGTCGGCCGTCGTGGCGAAGCCTCCGGGGACCCGGACACCCGCATCGGCGAGGTTGACGACCATCTCGCCGAGCGAGGCGTTCTTACCGCCGACCTGCGGAACATCGGACATGCCGATTTCGGTGAACCAGAGAATCGTAGACATCGAGGAGCCTTTCGGGTGGTGTGCCGTCCGTATCAGCGGTGGCGCAGTTTCATCGTCGTGAGAATGATGCTGGCCATTTCTTCCACGCTCATGGCGTGGGAGTTTATGAAGGGAATCCCGTTGTCCCGGTACAGGGTTTCTGCGTCGCGCAGCTCGGTGCGGCAACGCGCGAGAGACGCATAGCCACTGCCGGGCCTGCGCTCGCCCCGCACCTGGCTCAGCCGTTGTGCGGTCGTGGTCAGCCCGAACAGCCGATCGCGGTACGGTGCGATCGCTTCGGGCATCACACCCGGCGTGTCGTCGTCGGTGAGTGGGTAGTTGGCCACCCGCAGGCCGTACTGCAGAGCGAGGTACATCGCGGTGGGAGTCTTGCCGCAGCGCGACGGCGCGACGATGATCAGGTCGGCCCGGTCGATGTGCCGCAGGGACTGGGCGTCGTCATGGGCGAAGGTGTACTCCACCGCGTCGATGCGCTCGTGGTAGCGGGCCAGGTCACCGACGCGATGGTATTCGGTCGCCTCCCCGGTGCGGATGGTGTCCAGGGCCTCTTCCAGGTGCGTCAGATGCGGCCCGAGAAGGTCGATGATCTCCCCCGGGGCGTCCTGGAACTCTTCGGCGACACCGGCCGCACGGACGGTGACGAACACGATCGGCTTCACCGCCGACCCGTCCGCCGCCGCACGGATGATGCCGACGGCTCGGCGGGCCGCTTCGACCGAGTCGGTGAACGGCAGGACATGCCGTTCGAAGTCGAAATCCGGGAACTGTACGAGCAGCGCGTTGCCCAGTGTCTCCGCGGTGATACCGGTGCTGTCGGAGACGAAGAACACCGGCCGCTGCTTCGGACTCACCACACGCTCCCTGTCGCCGTTGGCCGTATCGGCCAACATACCAACAGGCGATGCCGCCGCCACGCGGCGGCCGGTCGATTCACCTGCGGAAAGGCCGTTCTGACTTACAAGCGCCCCAAATCAGGCGGTTTCGGTGATCGGGCGATCAACCCAGCTCATCAGGTCGCGCAGCTTCTTTCCGGCGACCCCGATCGGGTGCTCGGCGTTGGCTTTACACAGACCTTCGAGTCTCAGTGTTGCCGCCCTCAACGTTCGCGACGAGGCGCTTGACCAGCCCGGCCCGGCTCTCACGGACCCACGAGCGCGAGCGGCACCACCGCCACACCGTCGGATCGCCGATAAGCGGTCGTGCCCGTCGTCACAACGATGAGGTCGGCCATTCGATGCGGCAGCCGTTCTCGGAGCCAGATGAGGTGACGCACATCTCGCGCGGTCACATCAGGCGCGAGCTTCACCTCGACGCCCAAGATACGACCATCGGCACCTTCGACGACGAGATCGACCTCGCGGTCGCCTCCGGCGAGGCGAAGGTGGCTGACGCGAGCCTCCGCCGCCTGTGCCATCACCCGAATACCAAGCATTACCAGCGATTCGAACAATGGTCCGGCCATATGCGCACCGACTGGTCCGAGCAGCGATTCTGCCGATAGGTTCAACAGGCGCGCGGCGAGCGCGAGATCGGCGAGCTGATGTTTCGGGGCCTGCTGAAGTCGGCTGATCGCGTTGTTCGCCGGCAACCATCCCGGGATCGGGTTCATCATCATCACCGATCCCGAATGTCGTCTGCCCGGAGATCACGCCACTCCCGTCGAGAAGAGTCGACAGCGAGACCGTCGGAACCGTGATTCCGCGCTCGTGCAAACCCATCGGCCGCATACGCAACGACAGAATTCGACCCGCGCCACTGTGCGTGCCCCCGGCGTCACCTGCGGTCGCCGACCCGGTGAGCAGAAATCGGCCGACCGGCACTCCGGTATCGACCTGTCGCCGAACCGAATCCCAGACCTGAGGTAGTTTCTGCCACTCATCGATCAGAACTGTGCCACTCGGGCAAGGACGCGAGTGTGAAATCCGCTCTGGCCACCTCACGCTGGGCTGGGTCATCGAGGTACAGAGCCGCAGTCGCGCGACGGCGCGCGGTGTCCGTCTTGCCCACATTCTTGGGTCCGTCGAGCGCGATCGCCGGTGCGGCTGGCAACAGCTCATCAAGTTCGAGGTCAACGGTCCGGTCCAGGTAGGTCACTGCGGCTACGCCACCTCTCACGGAATCACTACGCTACCTCTCACGGGGTCGATACACTACCATTTGCGGACGAAGATCGTCCAGACGCGATGACCGGGAAACGTAGCGCGCAAGCCCGGTCCTTCAGGGCCTGGTAAGCGCATCAACCACTAGCTTGTGCCGGGTACGAGTGTGGTTGTTTTCGTGTTCGGCGACACAATCGACGAGTCGCTGGTGTGTTCGATGGGTGCAGTTGCGTTACCGGTACCGCCGGTTACGAAAGCGAGGACCCCTGTGAGATCGACATCGAAACGGAAGATCCACGTTCCTATCCGAACCCATAGAAGCAACCGTCCGGGTCCTCATCCAATCGGATGAAGACCCGGACGGTGCGATGAAAAGCGCTGAGAATCAGGCGGTTTCGGTGATCGGACGATCCACCCAGCTCATCAGATCGCGCAGCTTCTTACCGGTGACCTCGATCGGGTGCTCGGCGTTGGCCTTACGCAGACCTTCGAGTTCGGTGTTGCCGCCCTCTACGTTGGCGACCAGACGCTTGACGAAGGTGCCGTCCTGGATGTCGGTGAGGATGGCGCGCATCCGCTCCTTGGTGTCGGCGTCGATGACGCGCGGACCCGACAGGTAGCCACCGAACTCGGCGGTGTCGGACACCGAGTAGTTCATGCGCGCGATGCCGCCCTCGTACATGAGGTCGACGATCAGCTTCAGCTCGTGCAGCACCTCGAAGTAGGCCATCTCGGGGGCGTAGCCGGCCTCGACCATGACCTCGAAACCGGTCTTGACCAGTTCCTCGGTGCCACCACACAGCACGGCCTGCTCGCCGAACAGGTCGGTCTCGGTCTCTTCCTTGAAGGTGGTCTTGATGACGCCGGCGCGGCCACCGCCGATCGCGGAGGCGTAGCTCAGCGCCAGGGCCTGACCCTCGCCCTTGGGGTCCTGGTCGACGGCGATCAGGCAGGGCACGCCCTTGCCGTCGACGTACTGGCGGCGCACCAGGTGACCGGGGCCCTTCGGGGCGACCATGCCGATGGTGACATTGGCCGGGGGCTTGATCAGGCCGAAGTGGATGTTGAGGCCGTGACCGAAGAACAGCGCGTCGCCGTCCTTGAGGTTGGGCTCGATATCCTCGGTGAAGATCTTGGCCTGGCTGGTGTCGGGGGCCAGCAGCATGATCACGTCGGCCCAGGCGGCGGCCTCGGCGTTGCTGAGCACCTTCAGACCCTGCTCCTCAGCCTTTTCCCGCGACTTGCTGCCCTCGCGGAGACCGATCGCGACCTCGACGCCGGAGTCGCGCAGTGACAGCGAGTGTGCGTGTCCCTGGCTGCCGTAGCCGATGACGGCGACCTTGCGGCCCTGGATGATCGACAGATCAGCGTCGTCGTCGTAGAAAAGTTCGATCGCCACAGTGGATTCCCTTCGATATGTGGCCCGCGGAGAAACTCTGCGCTTCTCACGGAGTGGGTGGTTGCTATCAGTCTTAGCCGATCGGCCCGAAGCGAAAGAGCATGGGGCCGATGAGCAGGGGCTGCTCAGCGGTTGGTGGACATACTCTTGGGACCGCGGCCCAGCGCCACGGCACCGGACTGCGCGATCTCCCGGATGCCGTACGGATCGAGCATCCGCAGCAGCGCCTCCAGCTTTTCCGAGGTACCGGTGGCCTCGACGGTCAGCGACTCGGGTGAGACGTCGATAACCTTGGCGCGGAAGAGATTCACCACTTCGAGAACCTCGCTGCGGACCGCCGAATCCGACCGCACCTTGATCAGCATCAGCTCACGCGCCACCGACGCCGCCGGATCCTGCTCGACGATCTTGATGACATTGATGAGCTTGTTGAGCTGCTTGGTGACCTGCTCGAGCGGGAAGTCCTCGACGCTGACCATGATGGTCATCCGCGAAACACCCTTGAGTTCGGTCGGTCCCACCGCGAGGGACTCGATGTTGAATCCGCGGCGCGAGAACAGCGAGGACACGCGGGCCAGAACACCCGGCAGGTCCTCGACCAGCACGCTGAGGGTATGTGTGGTGCTCACTGGTCACCCTTCTTGCCGTCTGTGGCCTTGTTGTCGGCCGCCGCGTCCGGGCGGGCCATCGTTTCGTGGATGTCGACCGGATCGGACGCCGAGTCCTCCTCGTCGAATAGCGGCCGGATATTGAAGGCCGCCATGATCTCGTCGTTGCTGGTACCGGCGGCGACCATCGGCCACACCTGCGCGTCCTTGCCGACGATGAAGTCGACGACCACCGGGCGGTCGTTGATGGCGCGGGCCTGGGCGATCACCTCGTCGACGTCGGCCTCGTTCTCCACCCGGAACGCCGCACAGCCGAGTGCCTCGGCCAGCTTGACGAAGTCGGGGATCATCTTCGAATGCGTCGACAGGTCGGTGTTGGAGTATCGCTCATCGTAGAACAGGGTCTGCCACTGCCGGACCATGCCCAGGTTGCCGTTGTTGATGAGCGCGACCTTGATCGGGATGCCCTCGATGGCGCAGGTGGCCAGCTCCTGATTGGTCATCTGGAAGCAGCCGTCGCCGTCGATGGCCCACACCTCGGTCTCGGGAGAGGCCATCTTGGCGCCCATCGCCGCCGGCACCGCGTACCCCATCGTGCCCAGGCCACCGGAGTTGAGCCAGCTGCGCGGCTTCTCGTACGAGATGAACTGCGCGGCCCACATCTGGTGCTGGCCGACGCCCGCGACGTACACCGCGTCCGGACCGGCCGCCTTGCCGATCGAGGAGATGACGAACTCCGGCGACATCGAACCGTCGGACTGACGGTCGTAGCTCAACGGGTAGGTACTGCGCATCTTGTTCAGGTACGCCCACCATTCACTGATGTCGGGCACCGCCGGAGCGGTGGCCCGCTCGCCCCGCAGGGTCTCGATCAGGTCGATGATGACGGCCTGGCAGTCACCGACGATCGGCACGTCGACGGCCCGGTTCTTGCCGATCTCGGCCGGGTCGATGTCGGCGTGGATGACCTTGGCATCGGGTGCGAACGAGTCGAGCTGGCCGGTGACGCGGTCGTCGAACCGGGCACCGAGGGTAATCAGCAGGTCGCTGCGCTGCAGGGCGGCCACCGCGGCGACGGTGCCGTGCATACCGGGCATGCCCAGGTGCTGCTGGTGGCTGTCGGGGAAGGCGCCACGCGCCATGAGCGTGGTGACCACCGGAATGCCGGTCAGCTCGGCCAGCTCCAGCAGTTCGGCCGACGCGTTGGCCTTGATGACGCCACCGCCGACGTACAGCACCGGGGACTTGGCGGCGTTGATGAGCCGCGCGGCCTCCCGCACCTGCTTGCCGTGCGGTTTGGTGACCGGGCGGTAGCCCGGCAGATCGATCTGCGGCGGCCACGAGAACGTGGTCTGGGCCTGCAGGATGTCCTTCGGGATATCAACGAGAACCGCACCGGGACGGCCGCTTTCGGCGATGTGGAACGCCTCGGCGATCACCTTCGGGATGTCGGCGGCGGCCTTCACCAGGAAGTTGTGCTTAGTGACCGGCATCGTGATACCGGAGATGTCGGCTTCCTGGAACCCGTCGGTACCGATCAGGTGGCGGGCCACCTGGCCGGTGATCGCGACGACCGGAACCGAATCCATCTGGGCGTCGGCCAGCGGGGTGACCAGGTTGGTGGCACCCGGGCCCGATGTGGCCATCATGACACCGGCCCGGCCGGCGACCTGCGCGTAACCGGTCGCGGCGTGACCCGCGCCCTGCTCGTGACGGACCAGGACATGCCGGACCTTGGTGGAATCGAGCAGCGGGTCGTACACGGGGAGCACCGCACCACCGGGGATACCGAAGACCACGTCGACGCCGAGTTCCTCGAGCGAGCGGACCACCGACTGCGCTCCGCTGACCCGCTCGGGCGCGACGACATTCTGGGAAATGGCACGGAGGTTGCCACCCGCGGGCGACGGCTGCCGGCCTCGCGCCGCGCCTGCTGCGATATCTGAGACTGGCGCCTCGCCCGCCCCGCTGCGTGCTGTTGGTGCGCTCACTGCACGATCCTCATCTGGTTTGACTGAAACTGCTGCTGACAACAAAAAACCCTCGACAGCTGTGCTGTGCGAGGGTGGCGCGTCGATGCTGTGAGGTCTACGAAGTGACCGGTCAGGCGACGACGCGCCGGCCGATTACTACGAGAAACTCAAACTGCATCACGGCAAACACCGTAGAACCGCACCTACTGCGGAGTCAAACTCCATCCCAAATACTCCCATATTTTGGGAAATGGCAGGTCGAATCCACTCCACTGTGTCCACCACCCCGACCCGGTCGTCCCCGACGAGGGCCGTCGTCCACAATGAGGACCGTGGAGAACAACCCGGCCGACAACGACTCTGTGGACAACAACGCTCTGGACAACAACGCAGTGGACAACAACTCGGGCGACAACAGCCCGGCACACGATGACGCGGCGGACGCGGTGAACACCGGAGCGCCGTCCGACAGCACGACCGGCGACGGTAAGGCCGACGGGGCGGTGGCCGCGAACCCGGCACGCCCGGCAACCGAGGTGATCGCGCTGCCGGTGTCCTTCCACATCAGCAAACTGGCCTACTTCACCATCCCCCTCACCCTCCTCGTCGCGGTGATCCTGGCCGGCGCATCCGTCGTGTGGCTCGGCTGGACAATCATCGTGCCCGTCCTCCTGCTGCTCTGGATCCGCCGCGTCCGCACCGACGTCACCGACACCGGCCTGCACGTCGTACACACCCTGGGCGAGAAGGATCTGCCCTGGGACCGGATCCGCGGCCTGCAATTCCCGAAATGGTCGTCGGTGCGGGCCGTCCTCGACGACGGTTCGCGGGTCCGCCTGCCCGCCGTCACCTTCCGCGACCTCCCTCTGCTCTCGGCTGCCAGCGACGGGCGAATCCCCGACCCGTACGCGAAATAGCCGGTCCGTGCCCGAGTGACCCGTTCGCCGGGCGAGGTGCGGCGCACCGGCGGTCACCGAGGCCGGGCGGCCTGACAAACACACAAGTACGACCGGGATCAGCCGCACGTTCGCCACGCCCCGTCACCGGACTTCGCCACGCGGCCGGTTTTGATGCGGTGTGCGGACTGGGCGTAATCTTGCTGGGTGTGACGCTTACAGCGTCGAGCGAATAAACAGCCCACCGCTTGGTGTTGAACCCAGGACATCCAGCGTCGGCCGGCCGGCGGGAAGCCACCTCTGCCCCGCCCGACCGGCATCTCAACCACACCAGAGGTCCTGAGAGCTCAGTTCTCTCACGGAGATTCAGAGGAAACCACGATGCCAGCCCTGAGATCACGCACCACCACCTTCGGTCGCGAAGCGGCCGGCGCACGCTCCCTGTGGCGCGCGACCGGCATGACCGACGACGATTTCGGCAAGCCGATCGTGGCCATCGCCAACTCGTTCACCCAGTTCGTGCCCGGTCACGTGCACCTGCGCAATGTCGGCGAGATCGTCGCCGAGTCGGTGCGCGCCGCCGGCGGCGTCGCCAAGGAGTTCAACACCATCGCCGTCGACGACGGCATCGCCATGGGCCACGGCGGCATGCTGTACTCGCTGCCCAGCCGCGAGATCATCGCCGACTCCGTCGAATACATGGTCAACGCACACACCGCCGACGCCCTCGTCTGCATCTCCAACTGCGACAAGATCACCCCCGGCATGCTCAACGCGGCGATGCGGCTGAACATCCCCACCGTCTTCGTCTCCGGCGGACCGATGGAGGCCGGCAAGGCGGTGATCGTCGGCGAGGTGGCGCACCCGTCGTCGGACCTGATCACCACCATCTCCGCCTCCGCCAACAGCGACGTCGATGACGACGGCCTCAGCGAGGTCGAACGCTCGGCATGCCCCACCTGCGGGTCGTGTTCGGGCATGTTCACCGCCAACTCGATGAACTGCCTCACCGAGGCACTCGGCCTCGCCCTGCCCGGAAACGGCTCGACACTGGCCACCCATGAGGCACGCCGCGCACTGTTCGAGAAGGCCGGACGCATCGTCATCGAGGCCGCGAACCGCTGGTACCAGAACGACGACGCCTCCGTGCTGCCACGCAACGTCGCCACCGCCACCGCCTTCCGCAACGCGATGGCGCTCGACGTGGCGATGGGCGGCTCCACCAACACCGTGCTGCACATCCTCGCCGCCGCCCAAGAAGGCGAGGTCAGCGACTTCGACCTGTCCACCATCGATGAGATCAGCCGTCGCGTGCCGTGCCTGTCGAAGGTCTCCCCCAACTCCGACTACCACATGGAGGACGTGCACCGGGCCGGTGGAATCCCCGCGATCCTCGGGGAACTCCGCCGTGCCGGACTGATCGACGACTCGACGAGCACCGTGTACTCCCCGTCGATGGCGCAGGCACTCGACGACTGGGACATCCGCGGCGGCAGGGCGGTCGACGAGGCGTTCGCCCTGTTCCACGCGGCCCCGGGCGGGGTGCGCACCACCGAGCCCTTCTCCACCGCCAACCAGTGGAGCAGCCTCGACACCGACGCCGAAGGCGGCTGCATCCGCGACCTCGCGCACGCCTACACCGTCGAGGGCGGACTGTGCGTGCTGCGCGGCAACATCGCACCCGACGGCGCGATCCTCAAGACCGCCGGCATCGACGAAGACCTGTGGAACTTCGAGGGCCCCGCCCGCGTCGTCGAAAGCCAGGAAGAGGCCGTGCAGGTCATCCTGTCCAAGACCATTCAGGCCGGCGAGGTGCTGGTGGTCCGCTACGAGGGCCCCGCGGGCGGTCCCGGCATGCAGGAGATGCTGCACCCCACCGCCTTCATGAAAGGCACCGGCATGGGCAAGAAGTGCGCCCTCATCACCGACGGTCGGTTCTCCGGTGGATCGTCGGGCCTGTCGATCGGCCATATCTCCCCCGAGGCCGCATCCGGCGGAGCCATCGGCCTGATCGAGGACGGCGACCGCATCTTCATCGACGTCAAGACGCGCGCCCTCAAGGTTCTCGTCGACGACGATGTGCTGGCCGAACGTCGCGCCAAGATGGAGGCATCGGAAAGGCCGTGGCAGCCGAAGGACCGCGTTCGTCCGGTCACCATGGCGCTGCGCGCCTACGCCAAGATGGCCACCTCCGCCGACAGGGGCGCCGTCCGTCAGGTCGACTGACCCTCGCCCCACCGTCCGAGTCGCAAGCCCCGACACCCGCCGGTTGAGGCGCAGCCCTGATTTACGCCGGTTGAGGTGCGAGCCTGCGAGCCTCGAAACCCGGTGAGACGACGATGTCCGCTCACCGGGTTCGAGGGTACGTCGTGATCAGGGAGCCGGGTTTCCCGGTGAGTCCAGCGGATTGGTGCCGTTGAACAACACCCAGATCGTGACCGCGGCGGCCACACTGACCACGACCAGACCGAGTGATCCCCACAGCGGCCTCGTGGTCCAGCCACGACCGTAGTCCAGGGCCAGCCGGCCCGGGCCGGTGAGCAGAATCGCCAGGGCCGCGCAGATCAGCGTCACCTCATACTCGATGCCTACCCCGCTGCCGGTGAAGTACCACAGGCCACCGGCCAGAGTCACCTTGAACGTGGCCGCCACCAGCATCACCCCGAGCACCGCCGACGCCGCGACCGGCGTCAGCAACCCGAGGATCAGCAGCGCGCCGCCCGCTGCCTCGCTGACCGCCCCGAGCACCGACAACCAGCCGGCGGCCGAACTGTCGAAGCCGATCGACGGATCGGCCGCATTGACCAGGAAGTCCTCGAATCCGTCGAGGCCGGGACCGTTCCACCAGCCGAACAACTTCTGCAACCCGTGCGCGAGTGCCGCCGCCCCCACGGCCGCCCGGAGCACCAGAAGACCTACGTCGAGGGTGCCGCGGCGGGTTTCGGTGCCCTCGGCGGCCTGCGTGTGATCGGCGGCCGGATCGACGGTGTCGCGGGGGTCGAGTACGGACGTTTCGGCGGTGTCCACACGTGCCGGCTCGCCCGGATCGTCGGACCAGCGCTCGTCGTACAGTGCCGGGCCGACCGCCGAGTACGCCATCGCCGGTTCAGGAAGCAGCTCCTGCGTCGGCTGTGGTGTGGCCGGGCCGGCGGGGTATTCGTCATCGGCCGCGTCATCGATGGGGACGGGGTTGCGGATCGAGGCGGTCGCGACGGTTGCCGGATCGGGATCGGGATCGGTGGCCGGGGCGGCGGTCGCCGACGGTTGCGCTTCCGTGTCGTCGGTGTGCGGAGCCGCCGCGTACCCTGTCGCCTCGCCCGGCTGCTCCTGCGCTCCGGGGTCGGCGGGCGGTTCGTCCTGTTTGGCGCCGCCACCTGGACGGAAGGCTGCCCAGCGGGATTTCTTCACCGATTCGATGCGTTGCGGGACTGCCCGCCCGGCCGGACGTTCGACCACCTCCGTCGGTTCCGACCCCTGATCCGGCCCCGCCTGATCCGACTCCTGATCCGGCCACGCCTGACCGGACTCCGCCTGATCCGGCCACGCCTGATCGGACTCCGCCTGATCCGGCCACGCCCGATCAGGGGTCGGATCCGGGCCCGCCGGGGCGGACGCGATGGGTTCGGTGGCCACGTCCGCCGACGTGTCGCCGGTATCAGCTGACCGGACGTCACCGGAGAAGTCACCGGATTCGGGGGCCGAAGCCTGAACGGCGGCCGGCGCCGATTGCGGCACGTCCCACCCCTGAGCGCCTGCCTGACCCGGAACGCCCGCCTGATCCGGCGCCCTCCATTCGGCGGCAACCGGCGCCGCGGGCGGTTGGTCCGGGCGCACCGACGGATCCTGCCGCCTGCCGCGGACACTGGGGGTGACCGTCTCCACCTCCCCCGGATCCAGGTCGTCCAGATCATCGACCCGGCGGAGCCCCGCCCGCGCATGCCGATCATAGAAACTGTCCCGGTCGACGTCCTCACCCGGCCGGGGTCTCGACTGTGGTTGTCGCGCGCTGTCGGGCAGCTCGAACGCGCCCGTCGGTTCGTCGTACGGGCTCGCACCGTTCCCGTCGTCGCTGTTGCCGCCGCTCACATCATCGACTGTAAACACTGGCGGCGCGCGTCCGCCGGATCACGCTGCGGCGAGTCGGCCACCACCGGCCGGGTACCGCCATCGCATCCGATCGGACGCGAACCCACCCTCGGACGATCGCTACTGTGGAGGCATGCGCAATCGGCCCGCCGCCCCCACCGACAGCCGTGCCGGTGATCCCGTCGGCGCGGCGCACGGCACCTTCCGGCGTGCCTCGCTCGGGGTTGCCGCGATCCTCGGTTCAACTGTCCTCGCCCTGTCCGGGTGTGTCAGTTTCAACGACCAGGATCAGACCCGCGAAGCCGGCGGGTTCAGCAACAATCCGGTACCCGACATCATCGCGCCGACCACCCCGGACTCACCGGCCGACCCGAGCGAGGGGCAACAGGGGCCGCCACCCACCGGACCCTGCGTCGACCCCGACAACGCGGTGATCGCCACCTGCCTGACATCCACCGGCGGCGTGCACCCGGCCGACGCCGAAGGCAGGACCACCTACGTCGCCGAACGCACCACCGGCAACATCATCGTTTCCAAACGATATGGGCCACAACGTGTTCTGGCCACGATTCCGGTCGATGCGAGTGGCGACGGCGGGCTGATCGACTTCGCCTTCTCGCCCACCTACGACCAGGACGGGCTGATCTTCGCCCTCATCACCACCGGCAGCGACAACCGCATCGTGCGGGTGGCGGCCGGTGATGTGCCCAAACCGATTCTCACCGGAATCCCCAAAGGCGCCACCGGCAACATGGGGTCGATGTACTTTCAGTCGGCCGGTGAACTGATCGTGGCCACCGGCAACGCGGGCAGTACGGCCGCCGCCGACAACCCGTCCTCACTCGCGGGCAAGGTGCTGAAGGTGTCCCCGTTCCGCGATGCCGGACGCCCCCAGGTGGTGGCCGGTGGATTCGGCGGCAACGTCGCCCTCTGCCCCGACTCCGACACCAAGACCCTCTATGTCGCCGACCACGGCGAAGCCGGTGACCGGCTGTTCTCCGTCGACAAGAACGGTCCGAAGAAGCTGTGGCAGTGGAACGACAACCCGCAGATCGGCGGCTGTGCGGCGTCCGGCGGTGTCATCTACGTGGCGATGACCCGCGCCAAGCGCATCGATTCGATCGCCGCGCCTACCGCGCAGAAACCCACCATCACCGATCCGGCACCCGCCGACGTCGCCAAACGATTCGGTCACGTCGCCCGCCTGGCCCCCATCCCCGGCGGTGTCCAGCTGGCCACGGTCAACAAGTCGGTGCCCGGTGCCGAAGTGAAAACCTACGACGACCGCGTCGCCATCTTCAACCCGCCCCAGCCCACCGAGGATCGTATGTAGCTCGCGGCGGCGCACCTTCGCCGGTTGAGGTGCGAGGAGCGCTGGCGACGAACCTCGAAACCCGGTGAGAGAACGATGTCTTCTCAACGGGTTTCGAGGCTCGCAAGCTCGCACCTCAACCGACGGAGGGGCAGGTTTCGAGGCTCGCACCTCAACCGACGATGGGTCGGTCAGGAGCCGTTGACCGCTGCGAGGACGAGTTCTTGGACGCGGGCGGCGTCGGCTTGGCCTCGGGTGGCTTTCATCACGTCGCCGACGATCTTGCCGGCGGCCTTGACCTTGCCGCCCTTGATCTTCTCGACGATGTCGGGGTTGGCGGCCAGCGCGTCGTCGACGGCCTTCTGCAGCGCCGAATCGTCGCGCACCACTTCCAGTCCGCGGTCGGTGACGATCTGGGCGGGCTCGCCCTCGCCGTCGAGGACGGCCACGGCCACCTGCTGGCCGAGTTTGGTGGTGAGTTTGCCCTCGTCGATGAAACCGATGATGGTGGCGACCTGGGCGGGGGTGATGGGCAGGTCGGCGAGTTCAGTGCCGCGCGTGTTGGCCTGCTGCGCCAGGAACGACACCCACCAGCTGCGTGCGGCGTCAGCTTTGGCGCCGGCATCGGTGGTGGCGATGATCAACTCAACCGCACCCACGTTCACCAGGTCGCGCATCACCTCGTCGGACACGCCCCATTCCTGCTGGATGCGCGCGCGGCGCACCCAGGGCAGTTCGGGGAGGGTGCCGCGCAGTTCCTCGACCCATTCGGCGGCCGGCTGCACCGGGGGCAGATCGGGTTCGGGGAAGTACCGGTAGTCCTCGGCGGTCTCCTTGCGGCGGCCGGCCGAGGTGGTGCCGTCCGTTTCGTGGAAGTGCCGGGTCTCCTGCACGATCTCGCCGCCGTCGGTGAGGATGGCGCCCTGGCGGCCCATCTCGTACCGCACGGCCACCTCGACACTCTTGAGCGAGTTGACGTTCTTGGTTTCGGTGCGGGTGCCGAATTCGTCGGCGTCCTTGCGCATCAGGGACAGGTTCACGTCGCAGCGCATCGAACCCTGATCCATGCGCACGTCCGAGACGTCGAGCGCCCTGAGCAGATCACGCAGCGCGCTCACGTACGCGCGGGCCACCTCCGGCGCCCGCTCCCCGGCGCCGACGATCGGCTTGGTGACGATCTCCACCAGCGGCACCCCGGCCCGGTTGTAGTCGAGCAGCGAATGGCTCGCACCGTGGATGCGTCCGGTGGCGCCGCCGATGTGCAGCGACTTTCCGGTGTCCTCCTCCATGTGGGCGCGTTCGATCTCGATCCGCCACGGCGTGCCGTCGGGCAGCACCACGTCCAGATGCCCGTCGTAGGCGATCGGGTCGTCGTACTGGGAGATCTGGTAGTTCTTCGGCTGATCGGGATAGAAGTAGTTCTTGCGCGCGAACAGGCTCGACGGCCGGATCGAGCAGTTCAGGGCCAGACCGATGCGGATGGCCGACTCGATGGCCTTGCTGTTGGCCACCGGCAGCGAACCGGGGAAGCCCAGGCACACCGGGCACACCTGGGTGTTGGGTTCGGCGCCGAACGCCGTGGGGCAGCCGCAGAACATCTTGGTCCGGGTGCCGAGCTCGACATGTACCTCCAGACCCATCACCGGATCGAAATCCGCGATGACCTGGTCATAGTCGAGAAGTTCAGTCGTAGCCGAAGTCATGGCCAACAGTTTATGCGGAGGGGGCGACGGTCACCGGCGCGGGCCAAGGTCCGGCGCAAGATCACGAGGTCCGGCGCAAGATCACGAGGTCCGGGACAAGATCAAGATGTCCGGGACAAGATCAGGGCGTACCCCGATGCTGCGGCGTGCTCGCGCTTCTAGCGTGGATCGTGACGAAAGGATCCCGCGATGAGCACATCAGAACCGATCGGCGCAGCCCCCGCGACCACCCCTGATCTCGACAAACATCCCGCCGACGAGGTGTCGGGCGGCGACCGGCCCGCCGCGGCCGGCCAGGACGCCGACAGCGGAGCCGGGGCCGGCCGGATTCCGGACCCGTCCGAGGTCTTTCCGCAGTTGGGCCGACCCACCGCCTTCGCCGGATACGTCCCGTCCGGTCCGGGCACCGGTACCGCGGGCTATACACCCGGATCGTTCGGGGTGGCCGCCGCCACCGGCCCGTCGTACGCCGCTACTCCGGCCGCACCCGGGTTCGGATCGGACCCCAAACGGCTCCTGCGATCGCGGCAGGACCGCTGGATCGGCGGCGTGTGCGGCGGTATCGGTGAGTATTTCGGCTGGGACCCGAATCTGGTGCGGCTGGCCTTCGCGCTGTCGATCCTGCTACCCGGGCCACAGTTGTTGGTGTACCTGGCGTTGTGGCTGGTGATTCCGCGCGCGGCCGCATGACGGTCGCAAGGACCGACGGTCAGCCGAAGATGACCCGGACCTCCTGATACTGGTCCTGCGGAACCTGTTTGAGGTTGCCGAGCGCCTCGTCGAAGGTGATGCGGGCGATCTCGGTACCATGCAGGGCCACCAGGTGACCCCAGGCGCTGTCGGCGACGAGATCGGCCACGGCCATGCCCATGCGGGTGGCCAGCACCCGGTCCCAGGCGCTCGGCACACCCCCGCGCTGGATGTGGCCGAGCACGGTGGCGCGGGTTTCGATGCCGGTGCGCTCCTCGATGAGCGGCGCCAGGACCTCACCGATCCCACCGAGGCGCGGCCTGTTGAAGCCGTCGAGGCCCTTCACGGCGTGCGCTTCCTTCATGTCGGGGAGGGTGAACCCTTCAGCCACCACCACCATCGGTGACCGGCCACGGTTCTTGACGCTGGTGACCCAAGCACAGATCTGGTTGAGACTCTCAGGTTGTTCGGGGATGAGGATGGCGTGAGCGCCGCCCGCGATCCCCGAATGCAGCGCGATCCAGCCGGCGTGCCGACCCATCACCTCCAGCACCATGCAACGCCGGTGGGAGTTCCCGGTGGTGCGCAGCCGGTCGATGGCCTCGGTCGCGATCTCGACCGCGGTGTTGAAGCCGAACGTGTAGTCGGTGGCATCGATGTCGTTGTCGATCGTCTTGGGTACACCGACGATATTGATGCCGTCGTTGAAGAGCCGGTTGGCGGCGGCGGCGGTGCCGTCGCCGCCGATCGCGATCACCCCTTGCAGGTCCAGGTCGGCGAGGACCTTCTTGATATTCTCCGGGCCGCCGTCGGGTTCGGTGTACGGGCCGAACCGGCTGGTGCCCAGGATGGTGCCGCCCTGATTGGACAGGCCGCGGACGGTGGACCGGTCCAATTCCAGGACGTCGCCGTATACCAGGCCCCGCCAGCCGTCGCGGAAGCCGACGAAGGTGTGGCCGTATACGGTCTCACCTTTGAGAACGGCACCGCGGATCACCGCGTTGAGGCCGGGGCAGTCACCGCCCGAAGTCAGTATTCCGAATCGCTTACCCATTCTTCGCCCGCCTTCTGTGAGTGTCCGCGTTCTACCGGAAGACCACAACGCCCACCAATCTAGGGCACCACGGCGTATCCCGCGTGGTACCGGCGGCTACTTCAATCCGTTCTCGTAGGCGAACACAACGGCCTGCGCCCGATCGCGCAGCGCCAACTTGGCCAGCACGCTGCTGACATGGGTCTTGACGGTCTGTTCGGAGACGAACAACGTGGCCGCGATCTCAGCGTTCGACTTTCCGTCGGACACCTGTTCCAGCACTTCCCGTTCACGCGGGGTGAGGGCGTCGACCGCCGACGAGCGGGGCGTGCGTGCCCGGCGGGCGGTCACCTCCTCGATGAGCCGTCTGGTGATCGACGGCGCCAGCAACGCCTCCCCCGCGGCCACCACACGCACGGCCCGGACCAGTTCGTCGGCCGGGGCATCCTTGAGCATGAAGCCCGAGGCCCCGATCCGCAGTGCCTCGTACACATAGTCGTCGATGTCGAAGGTGGTCAGCATCAGCACCCTGGTGCCCGCAGAACCCGGGCCCGCAGAACCGGGGCCCGGCGAACCCGGATCGCCGCCGAGGATCTGCCGTGCCGCCCACAACCCGTCGCGACGCGGCATCCGCACGTCCATGAGCGCAACGTCCGGCCGCAACCGCGAACACAGTTCGACGGCCTCCACCCCGTCGGAGGCGTCGCCGAGCACCGAGATGTCGGGCTGGGCCGCCAGCAGGGCGGTAAAGCCCTGCCGGACCATGGCCTGGTCGTCGACCACGACAACGGTGACCGGACCGGATCGCGGGGCGGGTTGCTGTGAGGTGGGCACGTTCTCGACAGTATCGCCGCGCTAGCGCCCGGCCACGCCGGTGGCGGCCCACGGCCCGTCCGGGATCTGCGCCCGGACCTCGAAACCGCCGCCGTCCCGTTCACCGGCGGACACGCTGCCGCCGACGATGCGGGCCCGTTCGGCCATTCCCGCCAGCCCGGTGCCGGCCCCCGCCAGGCGTAGCGGTTCACCGCGCGCAGGCCCGTTGGTGATGACGACGTCGGTGGCCTCCCCACGTGCCGGGGACAGCCGCACACTGATGGCCGCGCCCGGTGCGTGTCTGGTCGCGTTCGCCAGCGATTCCTGCACGATCCGGTAGATCACCAGCGCCGACGCGTCGCCGACGGTCTCCCGGTCGGCGGTGTCGTCGAGCAGGACGTCGACGCCGGTACGGCCGGTCTGGGCGACCAGTTCGGCGATGTCGCCCAGGCCCGGATTGGGCGCCGCCAGATAGGAGCCCGAACCGTCGTCCAGCCGCAGCACGCCCAGCATCTGGCGTACCTCGTCCAGCGATGCGCGGGCCGCGTCGGCGATCGCGTCGAACTCGGCGACCGCATCGTCGCCGACGTCGTCGAGCCGGTAGCGGGCGGTCTGCGCCATCACCACCACCACCGACATCCGGTGGGCGACCACATCGTGCAGATCCCGGGCGATGCGGGCCCGTTCCTCCAGGACCACCTTGCGCGATTCGGCGAGCTCGGTTTCCTCTGTGCTGGCTCGCAGTTGGGTGCTGACCCGCAGCAGCCCCCGCACCAGCGCGGTGACCACGGCCAGGAAGGTCAGACCCACCGCCCAGCCGACGCGGGCCTCGGCGGGCGCGACCAGGACGAAGATCACGACGGTACAGATCCACACCAGCGGAAGACTTCTCAGCGGGCCGCGGGCGAAGACGAAGAACGTGAGCACCAGCAGTTCGATGATGTGCACGACCTGGATCTCCCAGTTCCACCCGGGGTCGACGGGGACCAGTAGCGCTACAAGGTAGGCCGACAGGACCGACACCGCCCAGCCCACCGACGGCGCTGACCACGACAGGGCGATGGGCAGTGCCGCGAACGCCGACACGATCGGCAGCCAATAGGCGGGCAGATCGTGCGTCAGTGTCAGCGTCGGCCAGGCGACCGCGTACATGATGAGCGCAACCATCAGGAACAACCAGTTGACCTTGGACGAGAAGTACCGACGTACGGCGGGGTCGGTCATCGCCGGATGATCGGCCACCTCACGCACGAGTACCGTACCGACCGAACGGATTCCGTCGACGAACTTGCCCTGCATCTCTGTCCTCACCTCGCCGGGCACACCGCCCGGGTCTTCGTCCGAGGCTATCGGCGCCGGTCTCGCCGGTCCTCATACTTTTGGGTGAATTCGTCCCCGTACATCGGGGGCGGGTACTCGCGGCGGATAGTCCACACGGGTGAGCGGTAGACCCATCGACAGTCCGATGTGTGCGAGTGCTATCCGCTCATAGCTTGAGCCACATGGACTTTCACTTAATACGGCGGAGCATCTCAACGACCCTGCTGGCGGGGGTTCTGGTGATCCTCGGGCTACAGGCAGGCGCCGGCCACGCCGCCGCCCTGCGCGGCACCGGCATGTCCGACACCTCCCCTGCTGCGCAGGCGATCCGGATCCTGTCCGGAAACCGGCCCGATCTCGCGGCGGTGCACATCCCGCCGGGTTTCGCGGCGGTGATGGGCTATCGCCCGGTGGTGTCCGAGGGGCTGACGGTCAATCCGAACGGCTCTTGTTCGTCCCCGGTCGATCTGCCGCGGCAATTTGAACCATTCTGTCGTGCACACGATTTCGGATACGACCTGCTGCGCTACGCCGACCGCGAACACCGGCCGCTCGGCGGCTGGGCCCGGCTGACCCTGGACCACACACTCATCCGGCAGATGCACGCATCCTGCACCGACCCCACCTGCCACGCCGCGGCCGAGACCGCCCGGATCGGTCTGGGCCTGAACTCGTGGCGACAGCGATTCGGCCCGCCCATCTCGGCCGAGTCCCCGCTGTCGGCCGGGGTGTCCCTGGTGGGCGCCGTCGCGGGCCTGTGGACCGCACCGCTGCACGCCGTGACCGAGATCGCCCGATGAGCACCCCGCACCCGCTGATCCCCACCGCGGCCTGCGCGGGAATCCTGGTCGCCTCTTATCCGAGCCTGCTGCCGCGTTCCCCGCTGGTCGCCGCACTGGTGACGGCCCTGTTCTGTGCCGCCGGGACACTGCTCGCGACGGCCCTGGTGGGTATGCGCGAGCGGCGGCACGGCGCACGCCCGGTCTGCGCACACCCGGTCTGCGCACATCCGGTCTGCGCCCGGGCCGGCCGGACGGCCCTGGCCACCGCCACGGTGGTGTCGGTGGGGGCGACCGTGGCCGGCGGCCACTGGCAGGCGCTGCTGCGCGATGAGATCGCCGCGGCCACCGGAACCCCGCCCACCGGGCCGCTGTTCGCCTGGCAGTGGGCGGCCGTCGTCGCCGGTCCCGCACTGGCAGTGGGCGCCGCGATCATCTGGTGTCCGCGGGTGACGGCGATCGGCGCGGCGCTGGTGGCCGCGCTGGTGTGCGGTCACCTGTCGGTGGCCGACGCCGGGGCGCGGTCACCACGCGCGCCCGGACAGGTGCTCTACAGCCCCCTGCCGTCGTCCGGCGAGAGCGCATCGGACCTGGACCGGCGGGCCCGCGCACTGGCCGACCGCTGGACCCGCGCGCACCCGGACCCCGGTTCACCCCTGGTGATCGCGGTACCTACGGGCTCGGGCTGGGTCGACCCCGACATGGTGGACGGCGTTCGCCTGCGGTGGGGGCCGCGGGTCACGATGCTGGCCCTGCAATACGCGGACGCACCGTCGTGGCGGGTGTTCACCGCCGACCGCGACAGCGCCGGACGCAGTGCGATCACCCTCCTGCGCGCGGTGATCGCCGCCGCACCCCGCGACGGCCTGCCACCGATCTATCTGTACGGGCAGAGCCTGGGCGCGGTGGGCGCCGACGACGCCCGCGAGTGGGCGCAGACCCATGCCCGGGATGCGATCGCGGGCACCGTGCTCGCCGGTATGCCCGCCGGGTCGGTGGCCGCACGAAGCGCCACCCCACGCACGATCATCGCCAACCACTCCGACCCGGTGACCCGCTGGTCACCCGCCCTCCTGTGGCGTCCGGCGCGCTCCCCGGACAACGTCATCCCAACCGGCCCCCGACTGTCCGCACCACCCTGGTTGCCGGTGGTCTCGTTTGTGCAGACCAGCATCGACCTGATCGCCTCCCTCGACGGCCCCGCAGGAACCGGGCACAGCTACGGCACCGGGCAGGGCAGACTGATCGGTCCCCCGGCCGAACGACATCCGACCACCATCACCAGCACCGACAGATAACGATCGGGTTCGTGACATTGGTCCTGGGTCCCAGGACATATAGCATCTGGATCGTGCCTCCCCTCTCATCACGTAAGACGCTCCGCGGACGTGTTGCTGTTGCAGGGATCTGTCTCGGGGTCGTTGTTTCCGGCGTTGTCGCGGCCGCGCCGGCGACCGCCGCGCAGCCATGCGACGCGCAATACCAGTCCTTCCTGGACATCCAGAAGCAGATCCGGTCCCACAACGCCGAGCCGCGCACATTCACGCTGCCCGCCCAGCAAGCCGCCTACGACGCCTACAACGCGCGTGCGGCCAAGCTGAACTCGCAGATCAAGACGACCCGCACCAACTACACCAACTGTGTGGCCGCGATCAAGGCGCTCACCGACAATCAGGACATCCCGGCCCCCGACGCCGCGACGATCACCAAGATCAAGGACGCGGCGGCGAAGATCCCCACCGGATACACGCCGCCGGCGCTGCAGAAGCCCACCCGCTCGACCACCACCGTCGTAGTGGCCGCCGAACTGCAGCCGCTTTACGACGCACTCGACGACGGCAACCTCCAACCCGCCGCGGAGGCCACCTTGCAGAGCGTGTCCAAGCCCACCGTGGGCGACCGTGACGCCGCCTACTCGGCCAAGAGCGGCCGAACCATCGTCAAGGCGCCCGACGGTAAGGTCGCGGTGACCGTCGACCGGGTGGTCCCGCTCGCCCGACTGCTGTCGGTCGAAGGATTCACCAAGCTCAGCGCCGAATCGATGTACTACGTCTCGCGGGCACCGCTCAACCTGCAATGGCTCTCCCGCAACGCCTCGCTGTCGAGGGTCTCCGGCAGTGTCGCCGCGGTCACCGGCACCGACGAGACGTGGTTCGACAAGCAGATCGACCTGCAGACCGGCATCGAGCAGAAGCTGGTGACCCTGATCGCCCAGCTCATCGCGAGCGAGAAGCCGCAGTGACGACCATCGCCCGAGCAGCGGGTGCGGAGAAACCATGACGCAACCACCCCAAGGACCCCAGCAGCCCGGCGACCAGCAATCGGGCAACCAGCAGTCGGGGGGACAGCCGTCGGACGGTCACCTGCCCGGGGCACAGTGGTCGGACACACCTGGCGACCGGACTCAGGTCTCGTCGCCCCAGAACCCGTCGCCCCAGAACCCGTCACCACAGACCCCGCCGCCGGGGTCGGGGGCCGGGGCGTTCCCGTCCGGACCCGGGCAAACACCGGCGATGCCCCAGTACAACCCGGGATCCCCATACGGCCAACCTGCCCAATACGGCCAGGCAGCCCAATACGATCAGGCAGCCCAATACGATCAGGCAGCCCAATACGATCAGACGATGGTCGGCCAGCCGACGTTCGGGATGCCCGCCGCCGACCAGCCCGATCCCGCACAGGCATACAGCCGACAGCCGTACGGCGCGCCCTCGGGCAGCACACAGCCCGGCACCACACCGTTCGGCGAGCAGCAGCCCTACGGGGCCGACTCGCAGGCGTTTGGTTCACAGCCGTTCCCGCCCTACGGCGGACCCGCCTCCGGGCAACCACCCTTCCCCGATCAGCCGGGACAGCCCGCGAAGAGCAAGAAGGGCCTCAAGATCGCGCTGATCGTGGCCGCGGTGGTGGCCTTGCTCGCCGTTATCGGCGGCGGTCTGTTCTGGTTCCTGAATCGCGGTGAGAGCGACGAGGAGGCCATCGAACGGGTGAGTTCGGAGTTCGCCGACGCCGTCGCCGCACAGGACACCTCGACGATGACCGGCCTCATGTGTCAGGCCGAGGCGGAGCGGGTGGGTACCGACGACTCCACCGCCCCCACCTCCGGCGAGGGCGACAATGCGGCTGCCCCCGAGAAGTTCGATGTCTCCGGCACCGAGGTGTCCGGCGACAGCGCCAAGACAACACTGACGTTCCCGTCGGACGGCCGGACATCCACGCTGTACTTCACGAAGGAAGACGGCAACTGGGTGGTATGCGACACCGCGGCGGCCGACTTCGGTTCCTGACCCGCTGTACGGCAACGGTCCACGAGCTTCGCGCTCGTGGACCGTTGCCGTACCGTCTGCTCGTGATCGGGGTGGGGACGTCAGCCGATCGGGCCGCGCGCCGCCTCGTACGCCGCACCCACCCGGTAGAGCCGGTCGTCGGCGAGGGCGGGTGCCATGATCTGCAGACCCACCGGCAGCCCGTCGTCGGCGGACAGACCCGACGGCACCGACATCGCACCGACACCGGCCAGGTTCACCGGCAGCGTGCACAGGTCGAACAGATACATCGCGAGCGGGTCGTCGACTTTCTCACCGAGCTTGAACGCCGTGGTGGGTGTGGTGGGTGAGATCAACACGTCCACCCGCTCGAAGGCCGCCGCGAAATCGCGGGCGATGAGCGTACGGACCTTCTGCGCCTGACCATAGTAGGCGTCGTAGTAGCCCGACGACAGCGCGTAGGTGCCGATCATGATGCGCCGCTTGACCTCCGGGCCGAAACCCGCGTCCCGCGTGAGTGCCATGACCTCATCGGCACTGTGCGATCCGTCGTCACCGACGCGCAGGCCGTACCGCATCGCGTCAAACCGTGCGAGGTTGCTCGACACCTCCGACGGCAGGATCAGATAGTAGGCGCCGAGCGCGTAGGTGAACTTGGGGCACGACACCTCGATCACCTCGGCACCGCGGTCGGTGAGCACCTTGACGGCCGCGGCGAACGAATCGAGCACGCCCGTCTGATAGCCCTCGCCCTGCAACTCCGTGACGATGCCGATCCTCACGCCGGTCAGATCGCCTTCGGCGCCGGCCCGAGCGGCGGCCACCACGTCGGGCACCGGGACGTCGACGGAGGTGGAATCACGGGGGTCATGACCGGCGATCACCTCGTGCAGCAGCGCGGTGTCGAGCACGGTACGAGCACACGGGCCACCCTGATCCAGCGACGACGCGCAGGCCACCAGTCCGTACCGGGACACGGTGCCGTAGGTGGGTTTGACGCCGACGGTCGCGGTGACCGCGGCCGGCTGACGGATCGAGCCGCCGGTGTCGGTGCCGATGGCCAGCGGCGCCTGATACGACGCCAGCGCCGCGGCACTGCCGCCACCGGATCCGCCCGGTATGCGGTCGGTGTCCCACGGATTGCGGGTGACGTGGTAGGCGGAGTTCTCCGTGGACGATCCCATCGCGAACTCGTCCATGTTGGTCTTTCCCAGGATCGGGATGCCCGCCGCACGCAGGCGGGCGGTGACCGTCGCGTCGTACGGCGGCACCCACCCTTCCAGCATCTTCGAACCGCATGTGGTGGGGGCATCGGTCGTGGTGAACACGTCCTTGAGTGCCAGCGGCACACCCGCCAGCGCCGAGGGCGCGTTGCCCGCGGCGATGGCGTCGTCGGCGGCCTTGGCCGCCACCAGCGCCTCGGCGCCGCTGACGTGCAGGAACGCGCCGAGCCGGTCATCGACCTCGGCGATACGGTCCAGATGAGCCTGGGTGACCTCCACCGACGACAATTCGCGCGCGGCAATCTTGCCGGCGAGTTCGGCGGCCGACAGGCCGGTGATATCGCCCGCGGCGCGGGTACCCGCCATCTCACGTCCCGTCACTTCGTTCGCCCCGGCATTCCCCGTCACTCCGTTCGCCCCGGCCACTACTGCTCTTCTCCCAGGATCTGCGGAACGGCGAACCGGTCCTGCTCCACGGCCGGGGCACCCGAGAGCGCCTCGTCGGTGGTCAGGCCCGGTACCACCTCGTCGCTGCGCAGCACATTGGCGAGCTGCGCGGGATGCGCTGTCGGCGGTACGTCGTCGGCGGCCACCTCGGACACCTGCGCCACGTGCGCGAGGATCGAGTCGAGCTGCGCGGCGTACTGGTCGAGTTCGTCGTCGGTCAACGCCAGCCGCGACAGCCGCGCCAGATGCTCGACCTCCGCGCGCGATATCGACTGCGGTTCTGCTGCCACCGAGCCGTCCTTTCTCACCGGGGACACAATTCATCGCCCAGCCTATGGGACCGTGCCGCGAGAACCGAGAGCAGCCTCCACTTACCCGCGCCGTCGCCGCCGGTGACGGCGGCACAGCCGTAGCAGATGCCGATCACTGTGCCCGAAGCCACTCGCCGCACGCACATCCGTGCCCGGTGCGACAATGTGGCCGTGTCGTATCTGCTACGCGTCTATCTGCAGGACCGCCCGGGCAGTCTTGGCCTGCTGGCGGTCCAACTCGGTTCCGTCGGCGCCGACATCCTCTCCTTGGAGGTGGTCGAACGCGGCGCCGGGTACGCGGTCGACGACCTCGTCGTCGATGTGGCGCCGGGCGGTCTGCCCGACAGTCTGATCACCGCGGCGGAGAAGGTAGAGGGTGTGCGGGTCGATTCGATCCGGCCCTACTCGGGTGTCCTCGATACCCACCGTGAGCTGGAATTGATCGACCAGGTGGCCACCGCCGGCGACAAACTGCAGGTCCTCGTCGACAACACCCCGCGGGTGCTGCGGGTGTCGTGGGCGACGGTCATCACTTCCGGGGGCAGCGGTGTGCTGCAACTGTTCGCCTCCTCGGGCGCACCGGAAACACAGTTGGCGGAGGTCGACTGGCTTCCGCTGACGCGTCCGGTGCAGTTGGACTCCGACGGCGACTGGGTTCCGCAGACATGGAAGGACATGGACACCCGACTGGCCGCCGCGCCACTCGGTCACGGCGACAAGGCGATCCTGCTCGGCCGGATTGGCGGCCCCGATTTCCGGCCGTCGGAGGTGGCCCGGCTCGGCTATCTCGCCGGAATCGTCAGCACGGTGCTGCGTACCTCGCTCTGACCCGCGCTTGCCGGGTCAGCGTGACCCCGATCGACGTTCCCCCGGCAACACCACGTCCAGCCGGAAACCTCCGGAGACGTTCTCGGCGCGCACCTCGCCCCCGTGTGCCTGCACGATGCCGCGCACGATGGCCAGTCCCAGCCCGGCCGACGACGAACTCCCGGACAGCGACGAATCCCGCGACGACGGCGTCCGCGCGACATCCGCCCGCCAGCCCACCTCGAAGATGCTCGGCAGGTCGGCATCGGCCACACCCGGCCCCTGGTCGGCGACGCTCACCACGGTGTTGCCGGTGAGCTCATCGGTACGGGCCGAAATCAGGATCTCCGATCCGCGCGGTGCGTACTTGATGCTGTTCGTCAGCAGGTTCACCACCACCCGGGTGAACTCGTGCGGGTCCGCCCACACCGTGATGCCGTGTACCCCATCGTGGATGATCCGCATGCCGCGTTCGGCCGCGGCCACCCGCACATCGGCGACGGCGTCGGAAACGATGTCGACCAGCTCGAGCGGTTCGCAACGCAGCCGCAGTCCGCTCTCGGTCAGTCGGGACAGCTCGAAGAGATCGTCGACGAGGCGGCTCATACTGTCGACTTGTTCCCGGATGCGGCGAATGTAGTCACCGGGATCGGCCGCCACTCCCTCCTCGAGGACCTCGGCCATCGCCCGCACACCGGTGAGCGGCGTCCTCAGGTCGTGCGAGATCCACGCGAAGAACTGTCGGCGGGAGGCGTCGAGTTCCTCGATCTCCCTGCGGGCTGACGCGAGTCGCCGCGACGTGTCGGCGAGTTGCTGAGACACCTCGGCGAACTCCTTCCACCCGGTCCCGTCGGCGCCGACGACATCGCCGTCACCGACGCGGCGTGCGGAGTCACGCAACGCCACCATCGACAACCGGGCGGTGCGGCCGACGACGGTGGCGGCCGCCACGCTCATCACCGACGACACCCCGAGCACCCACAACAGCACCTGAAAGTCGTGCTGCGAGACGTACATCTGAACGGCGATCACGGTGACCGCGGCCACCACCGACAGCGGTGAGGCGATGGCCATCAGCCAGATCTGTGAGGTGATCGAACCGCGCGCATTCCACCGGACGCCGCCCGCGCAGAGCGCGGTGACCACGGTGGTGCACACCGCGGCGATGGCGACGATCTGCGCGATGTCCCAGGTGTGCAACATCATCGGCCGGCTCCCGTCCCGGGCACCTTGTCGGCGCGGGCCGCCACGTCGCCCACCGTGAACCGGTATCCCGCACCCCATTCGGTGAGCAGGTAACGCGGAAAGCGCGGTTCGGGCTCGATCTTCTCGCGCAATCGCCGCACATGCACCGTCACCGTCGACGCCTCCCCGAATGTCCAGCCCCACACCTCGCGGAGAATGTCGTCGCGGGTGAGCACCTCATCGGGATGGCGCATCAGGAACAGCAACAATTCATACTCGCGGGTGGTGAGTTCAATCGCCGTGTTGTGCAGGAATGCGATCCGTCGGGCCGGGTCGATGCGGAACGGTCCCAGTTCCATCGGCACCAGTGGACTCTTCTGCCCACGCCGCAGCAGGGTTTCGATGCGCAGGTGTAGTTCTCGCATCGAGAACGGTTTGACCAGATAGTCGTCGGCGCCGTGTTCGAGACCACTGATTCGTTGGGCCACCGAATCGAGAGCGGTCAGCATGATCACCATGACCTGCGGTGAGTGCTGCCGGATCTCGCCGCACAGCACGTCACCACCCACAATCGGCAGCATCCGGTCAAGAACCACCACGTCAGGGGTGTGATCGGCGAGTTCGGTGCGGGCCCGGCCACCGTCGGCGACGGCGGTCACCGCGTAGCCCGCCGCACGCAGGTAGTCACCGACCGCGGTCCGCACCGCCGCATCGTCCTCCACGATCATCACCGTCGCCGTCACGATGATGACGATAGTCGCCCGCACAGCCGGTGCGGCCACTTCTTACGGAGCTGAAATGTTTGACCCGATCGGCGTTGTGTGCGGTTACGTTCGGTGCCGTGGCGCACGTGCCACCTGAAGCATTTCCAGCGACTGAAAGTATTTCCAGCAACCGAAAGGTGAGAGCTATGCGTACCAAGATCTATTCCGGAATCATCGGCGCGGGAATCATCGCCACCGCCCTGACATTGAGTGCTTGTGGCGATTCCGACGATGATTCCATGCCCACCGCTTCGATGTCGGCGGCGGTGTCGATGGCACCCGAATCGTCGATGCCCATGTCGGCGCCGATGATGGCGTCGATGACCGGCACATTCTCCGGACTCGGCGGCAAGAGTGTGGCCGGTATGGCGACCATCGCCGACGGTATGCTCACACTGTCGGACTTCCGGACCGACGAGGGGCCCGATCTGCATGTGTATCTGACCAACGGCACCGACGAGGCCGCGGTGATGGCGGGCAAGCACATCAGCGCCATCGATCTGATGAAGAACTCGCAGACCTTCTCCCTCGACGGAATCGACACCGGCATGTACCACAACGTCGTCATCCATTGCGACAAAGCAAAAGTGGTATTCGGCGCCGCGATGCTGAGCTGATCGCGATGACTACCGCGACGACGGTGGTCCCCGGTTCGGCCGATGGCACCTCCCGGCGGCACGTCGCCGTGATCGTGTTGTCCGGAATCGTCGGTGTGACGCTCGGGGTGTTGTGGATCGGTGAGGGTTGGACCAAGTATCACGCCGGCTTCGGTGCCGCCGACATCCGTCTCGTCGCCGACAGCGCCGCCCAGAATTCACGGGTTCCCGGATTCTTCCAAGAATTCTGCACCCACATTCTCGGTCCGAATGCCGGACTGTTCGGCTTCGCGATGCCCGCTCTTGAAGTGGCTCTCGGTATCGGGTTCATCGCGGTCGTCGCGTCGCGGAAGTTCGCCGATCGACTGCCGACAACGATACTCGCGCGCATGGTAGGTGGTGGATCAGTCTTCACGCTCACGACTTATTGGCTGTCCGATCAGCTGATCTGGGAGTACCCGATCATGGTGTTGCTGTCGACGTTCCTGCTCGCCACGTCGTCGTCACGGCCGCGATAGGCGACGGCGAACCACTGCGAGTGGACGGCGAACCACCGGGAGTGTAGGTGCCACGGGGATGACACCTACACTCCCATGTGCGTGTCAGTTGTCCGCGGACCCCGGTGCGGTGCCGGTCTCCAGCAGCGCCTTGAAGGCATCCTCGTCCAGAATAGGCACCCCGAGCTGTTCGGCCTTGGCGGCTTTCGAGCCGGGCGAGTCGCCCACCACCACGTAGTCGGTCTTCTTCGACACCGATCCCGATGCCTTGCCGCCGCGGGAGAGGATGGCCTCCTTCGCGCCATCCCGGGAGAAGTCCTGGAGCGAGCCGGTGACGACGATGGTCTTGCCCTCCAGGGTGCGGGCGATCGTCTCATCGCGTTTGTCCGCCATGGAAACACCCGCGGCACGCCACTTTTCGACGATCACGCGATGCCAGTCGACGGCAAACCAGTCGACGATGCTCTGCGCGAGGGTCGCGCCCAGACCGTCGACCTGCGCCAGATCGTCGGCCGAGGCGTCTTCGATGGCCCGTAGGGATCCGAAATGCGTTGCCAGGGAACGGGCCGCCGATGGTCCGACGTGCCGGATCGAGAGCGCCACCAGCACCCGCCACAGCGGGATCTCCTTGGCCTTGTCCAGATTGGCGATCAGCCACTGTCCGTTGGCCGACAGTTCGCCGGTGTTGTTGGTGAACAACGGGACCTTGAGCAGGTCGTCGGCGGTCAGCGAGAACAGGTCGCCCTCGTTGCGGATCACCCCGGCCTCGAGAAGCGCTTGGGCCGCCTTGTAACCGAGCGCCTCGATATCGAAGGAGCCGCGCGCGGCGAGGAAGAACAGCCGCTCGCGCAGTTGTGCCGGGCAGGATTCGCTGTTGGGACAACGAATGTCGGCGTCACCTTCCTTCTCGGGACGCAGCTGCGCCCCGCATTCGGGACATACGGTGGGCATCACGAAGTCGGTTTCGGACCCGTCCCGCAGGTCGACGACCGGTCCGAGGACCTCGGGAATGACGTCGCCGGCCTTGCGGATGGTGACGGTGTCGCCGATCTTGACACCTTTGCGTTTCACCTCGGACTGGTTGTGCAGAGTGGCCCGGGCGACGGTCGAGCCGGCGACCGGCACCGGTTCGAGAACCGCGTACGGGGTCACGCGACCGGTGCGCCCGACTCCGACCTCGATGCCGAGCAGCCGGGTGGTGACCTCCTCGGGCGGATACTTGTAGGCGATCGCCCAGCGCGGGGCACGCGAGGTGGCACCGAGGCGGCGCTGGATACCGAAGTCGTCGACCTTGACCACGATGCCGTCGATCTCGTGCTCGACGTCGTGCCGATGTTCGCCCCAGTAGCTGATCTTGTCCAGGACCTCGGTGCCGGAACCGGCCTTGGCGGTGTGCCCCGACACGGGCAGGCCCCAGGCGCCGAGCGCCAGGTAGGCATCGTGCAGGGATGCGGGCCGCCAGCCCTCGACCTTGCCGAGGCCGTGGCAAATCATCCGGAGCCGCCGTCGCGCGGTGACCTGCGGGTTCTTCTGCCGCAGTGAGCCGGCCGCGGAGTTGCGCGGGTTGGCGAACGGCGGTTTGCCGTCCTCGATCAGTGAGGCGTTGAGGGTGGCGAAGTCCTCCAGCCGGAAGAACACCTCACCCCGAACCTCCAGCAGCGTGGGGATCGGGTAGTCGTCGGTGGCGGTGAGCCTGGCCGGGATGTCCTCGATGGTGCGCGCGTTGAGAGTGACGTCCTCCCCGGTCCGGCCGTCGCCACGGGTGACCCCCCGCACCAGCACACCGTCCTCGTACACGAGGCTCAGCGCGACACCGTCGATCTTCAGTTCGCACAGGAACTCGACCGCCGCCCCGGCGTCGTCATCGACCTTCTGCACCCACCCGGTCATCTCGTCGTAGTCGAAGACATTGTCCAGCGACATCATCCGTTCGAGGTGATCGACCGGGGTGAAGGCCGTGGAGAATCCCCCACCCACCAGCTTGGTGGGTGAATCGGCCACCGCCAGTTCGGGATAGCGGTCCTCCAGCTCCTGCAGCTGCCGCACCAGCGCGTCGAACTCGCCGTCGCTGATGATCGGCGAGTCCCGCACGTAATACCGGAACTGGTGGTCGCGGATCTCCTCGACCAGTTCCGTCCATCGCTCGTGCGTGGCCGTGTCCGCGCGTCCGGCACCCGTCGCGACGGGCTCGATCACGTCGCCGTCTGCTCGATCGCCCTCTGGGGGGGTCGTGTTGTCCTCTGCCACGCCGTCGAGGTTAACCCAGTCGCGCGGATCTCCCCGCGACGATCAGCCGTCATCCTGGGCGAGATTCGCACGCGGGGTGATGGCGCTGTATTCGCAGCCGTACGCGCCACGCTTCCACGGGGCAAGGGCGAGCCTCAGTGCAAGGAACACCGGTCGTGACCGTACGGGTCCTCCGGTGGGTCTTGTGCCGGGAAAACCTAGGAGAACTCCGGGATCACCTTGTCGGCGAACAGTCGCGCCCCCGTCTGGTCATAGGCCAGATCGACGAAGTTGGTGATGGTGTAGTCCAGCCCGAGGTCACGGACGGTACCCAGCTTTTCGACGATCTGCTCGGGTGTGCCCACCAGATGGCCGGAGCGGAACGTCGTGTTGTAGCGTTCGGCCGGTTCGCCGGGAACCAGCTTGCTGTAGTGGGCCTGAATCCAGTCGAGTTTGTCTGCGACGTCCTTGTCGGTCTCGCCGATGACCACGTTGTAGTTCGCCGAGCGGGTGATCTCGGCAAAATCGCGGCCGAGCTCTTTGGCATGCTGCTCGAGAATCGCCGACTTACGGGCAAAACCCTCGGGAGTGCCGTCGAAGTTGGTGTACTGCGCGTACTTCGCGGCGATCCGCAGCGTCTTGCGCTCCCCGCCACCGGCTATCCACAGCGGGATCCCGTTGTCCTGCAGCGGCAGTGGTTGCACGATCGCACCGTCGACCTGATAGGTCGCGCCGTCGAGGGTGACGTTGCCCTCGCGCCAGGCCTGGACGAAGATGCGCACGCCCTCGTCGAGGGCGCGCAGCCGTTCACCGGCACCGGGGAATCCGTATCCGTAGGCCAGCCATTCATGTTCGTACCAGCCCGCACCGATTCCCATCTCGACGCGCCCACCGGAGACATGGTCGACGGTGGTGGCGACCTTGGCCAGATAGACGGGGTTGCGATAGGCGATGCAAGTACACATCTGCCCGAGCCGGATCCGGTCCGTCGATGCGGCGAAGGCCGACATCAGTGTCCAGGCTTCGTGTGTCGCCTCCTGTGTCGGGGCGGGCACGGTGTGGAAGTGGTCGTACACCCAGAGCGATGTCCACGGTCCTGCGTCGGCATCCTGCGCGAGACGTTTGATCAGCGGCCACTGGTGGGCGGGTTCGACACCGACCAGGTCCAGGCGCCAGCCCTGCGGGATGAAGATTCCGAAGTCCATGCGCACCAACCTAGTGTTACCGCGCCGGCGCGGGTACCGATGACCATGACCGGCCGCGCATCGGCGAAGGTGGCGGGCCCGACAAGGTTATCGACCACCGCGCGCTTAACTCGGCGCAGGGTTGGCCGCACTGATCACGATCCCCGTGTCGACTATGAACGCTGTGTCGATCATGGACCCGGTGTCGAGGTCGCCAAACCTTTCCCGCGGCGTGGCGCCGGGTTGTTTCCGGGCGAACACCCCGCGCTCGATCAGTGCCCCGAAGGACATCGTCGCGACTCCCTTCCCGATACCCGGACGCTCCTGAGCGACCCGGCCGGCGAACGAGGAGATCAAATCTCGGCCGTCCCGTCCTTCTCCGCCTACGCTGAGATCCATGCCGCATCCGATCATGTTCAGCGACGACGACCCCTACCTGGCCGAGGTTCGCGCGATCGCGCTGGCGCTGCCCGATGCGGTCGAGGCCGTCGCGCACGGGCGCCCGACATTCCGCTGCGGAAAGATGTTCGGCAACTACGGCGGATCGGTGAAGGGCGGTGTGCGGCACGAGCAGTCGCTGCTGTTCATCCCCGACCCCGTCGAGCGTGCGGCCCTCATCGGCGACCGGCGTTTCTACGTGCCCGCCTACTTCGGGCCGGCCGGCTGGCTCGGCATTCTGCTCGACGACGACACCGACTGGACCGAGGTGACCGAACTGCTCGACGCCAGCTATCGGCAGGTGGCCCCGAAACGGTCGGTCGCGAAACTCGATGAGGCTGGGTGAACGTTCAGAGCGGTGGCAGGTGCCGGCTGCGGCCCGGTTCGCGGCGCTGCCGGCGCTCTCCCGCCGTCGCGCCCGGGTCGCGATGGCGGTCACTGTCCAGCGGCGGCAGCTCGGTCCTGCGGGTGATGTCCGCCGGGTTGCGCAGGGGTTCGAGTCTGGGCACCTCGTAGGAGGTGGTCTGATACGGCGACCACGCGGGCCGTTCCGGGGGACCCGGCTGTTCGTGGCTGGTCGCCCGGCGCGGAAGCCACTGGCGGGCCGCCTCCTCCACGAGGGCGCGCAACATGTCGCCGAGCGGCGCGTTGTCCTTCGGTTCGGTCGCCTCGGACCGCACCGGGCGCCACCGATCTCGCGAATGCGTTTCAGCATCCATGAAACACCCCCTGGCGTTCGCGTGACTGTTCTACCCCGCCCGCGACGTCGGTGGCTTCTCGACGACGCGGGTGGCGCAAGTCTACCGACCCCGATACCGGACCGGAAATACCCGGGTGAGGGTGTTCACACAGCGGAAACCCACTGAGCCGGAACACTGTTCAATTGCACAAAGTTTCTGTGCAATGACGCGGGCGCGGCGGGCGCCCCCATCGCTATAACGAGGTGCAGTCCACTGTCGGCTAGATGTACAGCTAGAGCGCGTCGAAGTCGGTCAGCAACTCCCCCGCCTTCGCCGCGATCGACGCCGCCGACCTCGCCCACCCCGCGCCGGCCCCGGCGAGCCCGCAGGTCGGTGTGATGACGACGTTGTCGCGCAGTACCGACCGGTTCAGCCCGATACGGTCGATGATCCGCGCCGCAGCCGACGCGACCAGCTCGGCGCGGGACGTATCGTTTCCCGCGCTCGCCGGTGCCGTCGTGGACACGAGCCCGGCCATCAGGACCCCACCCCCGTCGATCAGCGCACCGGCACCGTCGAGATCGATGCTCGAACCGTCGGTCCACGACGACACATCGCAGGACAGCGCCACCCCGGGCAGGAGTCGGATCAGGTCCCACCGCGGCCCACCGCAGTCGTGCAGGATCAGCGGCCGACCCACTCCGGCGACCAGTTCCCCGAGCGCGTCGGCCACCTCGGCGACCGGAATCGCCGCGATCGTGTCGAAACGCGTCAGCGGCCGGACGGTCCCGTCGATCACCGACCCGATCGACGGCTCGTCGAGTTGCACGACGACCCGCGCACCGAGCCTGCGTTCGGTCTCGGCGGCAAGTACGCCGATGCCCTCGGTGGCCGAGGCGATCACATCCGACCACGCACCCTTGTCACGAAGGATCTTGTGCCCGTTGGCAAGTTCGGCCGATGCGGCGAAGGTGAACGGCCCGCACACCTGAATCTTGAACGGCCGCCCGGTTCCGATGAAACCCGCCGCATCCCAGAGCTCTTCGACGGCGTCGAGATCGGCGGACAGGAAATCGGCCGCCCGCCTGGCCACCGCCGAACGCCGACCCGACAGCCGGTACCCCCACGCGCCCGCATCCATCGGCATGTCCACCAGGATCGTTGCCATCCGGCCGACCATGTCCGCCCCCATACCCCGGGCGGGCAGCTCGACCAGGTGGGCAAAGTCCAGCTCACCGTTGATGATCGCGGCGGACTCCCGCGGATCGGTGCCGGGCATCGACCCGATACCCGTACCCACCGCGGTGGGTATGGAGCCCGTCACACCCTGGCCAGGGATGACGTGCCGATGATACGGCCCGAACCGATCACGAGGTCGCCGTCGGTCTCGTCCGGCAGGTACAGAACCGCCGCCTGCCCGCGGGCGACGCCGGTCAGCGGCTGCGCGAGTTCGATGTCGATGCCGGCATCACCGTCGCGGATCACCGGGATCGCCCTGGCGGGTGCGAGACCGCCGTGGGCGCGCACCTGTACGACGCAGTCGACGGGACCGTCGGGAACCTGGCCCGACGTCCACACCGCGCGCCCGGCCTCGATCGTCCACACCTGCAGATGTTCGGCGGATCCGACGGTGACGGTGCCCGACTCGGGGTCGATGTCGGTGACGTAACGGGGCTTGCCGTCGACGGCCGGCGCCTCGACGCCCAAGCCCTTGCGCTGGCCGATCGTGAACCCGTGCACGCCTTCGTGTTCGGCCAGGCGCTCGCCCGAGTCGGCGTCGACGACGGCACCGGGCCGGATGCCGATGCGCGCGCCCAGGAAGGCGCGGGTGTCTCCGGTGGGGATGAAGCAGATGTCGTGGGAATCGGGCTTGTCGGCCACCGACAGACCGCGGCGCGCCGCCTCCTCGCGAATCTGCGGTTTGGGGGTGTCGCCGCACGGGAACATCGCCCGGCTCAGCTGCGCGTGATCGAGCACCGCGAGCACGTACGACTGGTCCTTGTCGTCGTCGACGGCCCGGCGCAGCTCACCGCCGGAGAGCCGGGCGTAGTGACCGGTGGCCAGCGCGTCGAAGCCAAGCGCGATGGCCTTGTCGGCCAGCGCCGCGAACTTGATCTTCTCGTTGCAGGTCAGGCACGGATTGGGGGTTTGCCCCTCAGCGTAGGCCTCGACGAACTCGTCGATCACGTCCTCTTTGAAGCGGTCGGCGAAGTCCCACACGTAGAACGGGATACCCAGCACATCGGCCGCGCGCCGGGCGTCGTCGGCATCCTCGCGCGAGCAGCACCCGCGCGATCCGGTGCGCAGCGCACCCGGCGCCGTCGACAACGCCAGATGCACGCCGACCACGTCGTGCCCGGCCTCTACCGCACGCGCCGCGGCCACCGCCGAATCGACGCCGCCGCTCATCGCCGCAAGAACTCTCACCGGATACCTCCACGAACCGAAACCAACCCGGCGGTGCGCGCCCGGTCCACCACGTCGCCGATCGCCTCGGCCACCGCGTCGACGTCGGCGTCCGTGCTGGTGGCGCCGAACGAGAAACGCAGCGAGCCGCGGGCGTGCGCCACGTCGAAACCCATCGCGAGCAG
Organism: Gordonia pseudamarae; assembly: GCF_025273675.1. Lineage (NCBI taxonomy): Bacteria > Bacillati > Actinomycetota > Actinomycetes > Mycobacteriales > Gordoniaceae > Gordonia > Gordonia pseudamarae. The sequence continues at coordinate 3,344,282 of NZ_CP045809.1, forward strand.
CACATGGCTGGCCCGTGCCACCCCGGCGGTGCACGCCGACCCGGTGGAACATTCGATGCCGTTGGCATCGAGCAGCATCAACAATGAGTCGCCTTCGCAGTCGCCGAACGTGACATGTGCGTTGCCCGGCAGCCGCAGGTCGCCGACGGGCCCGTTGAGGCTCGCGCCGGGAACCTCGAGCAGCACATCGACCAGTCGGTCGCGCAGCCGGGTGATCCGCGCTGCCGTGGCCGCCATCGACCCGGTGGCGCTGTGCAGGGCCGTGGCCATGCCGACGGCACCGGCCACGTCCTGCGTGCCCGAGCGGATGTCACGTTCGTGGCCACCGCCGTGCAGCAGCGGCACGCACGCCACGTCCCGGCGCAGCAGCAACGCACCGGTCCCCTGGGGCCCGCCGAACTTGTGCGCGGCCAGGCTCAGCGCCGACAACCCCGACGCGGCGAAGTCGACCGGGATGTGGCCCACCGCCTGGATCGCGTCCGAATGCACCGGCACGCCGAACTCCGCGCCGAGCGCGGCGAGGTCGGCGACCGGCTGGATCGCACCGACCTCGTTGTTGGCCCACATCACCGAGATCAGCGCCGTGCGTCCGGCGTGTTCGGCCAGCGCGCCGCGAAGGTCGTCGACCGAGACGATGCCGGTGCTGTCGACAGGGAGCACCACCAGTTCGGCGTCCTCGTCGTCGGCGAGCCACTGCGCCGGATCGAGGATCGCGTGATGCTCCACCGCGGACACGATGATCCGGCGACGCTCGGGGTTCTCCGCCCGGCGGGCCCGATAGATGCCCTTGATCGCCAGATTGTCCGACTCCGTGCCGCCGCCGGTGAAGATGACCTCCGACGGCCGCGCACCCAATGCCCCGGCGATGGTTTCGCGGGATTCTTCGAGCCTGCGCCGCGCCCGGCGCCCCGAACCGTGCAGCGACGAGGCGTTGCCGGGATGGGCGTGGACGGCCGTCATCGCCTCGACGGCTTCGGGAAGCATCACGGTCGATGCGGCGTGATCGAGGTAGACGGGGGGCCGGGACGGTGTGGACATGTCGCTGCCAAGGATAAACGTGCGGGCAGCCGGGACAAATTCCCGTGCACACCGGACCCGGCCCGGGCCCGCCGAACACCGCCGCGGCACACTCCCCCGTTCACCGCACGACCTGGCCTGTGTGCAGGACGCCCCGGGGGTCCAGACGGGCCGCGAGGGCGGCGAGCCAGGCGTAGGTGTCCTCGTCGTAGCAGGTGCGGATCACCGCCGGATCGGCCGAGGCGTTGAAGTTGGCCAGGCTGGTGCCGGTGCTCCACGGCCGCACAGCCGCCAGCAGGTGCGCTGTGGTGGAGGACACCGGCTCGACGCCGTCGGCGGAGCCGTGATCCGGGCCGGGCGGCGGGGCGAGTACCCCGACCGCGTGCAGGTTGAACGCGGCATCACGGTGACCGAACGCACTGCGCACCTTCTGTTCGTCGGCGAACGCACCACCGAGCTGACGCAACTCGACAACGATCAGCTGCGACGCCGATCGCGGCCCGGCGGCGCCGACGATCGCGTCGATCGTCCCGTCGGACACATCGCGCAGCAAGGTGGTGCCCTCGTGTACGGGCATGGGGACGGCCGGATCGGCGTGGATCGCACCGATCGCGGCGTACGGGAGCGGACCGATCGCGTCGAGCAACGGGGTCGCCGCCGCCCTCATCGGCGCCAGCAGGCGCTGGGCGGCGCCATGATCACCGACGGCGGCGAACCGCACCGCGACGGTGAGCCTGCCGGCCAACGCGGGCGGCACACCCGGCATCTCGGGCAGGCGCATCAGTGCCACCGAGGTGCCGGCCTCCCGAGGCAGGTCCGCCGCCCAGTCCCGCCAGGCACGCAGCAGTCCGGATGCCTCGGCGCCGTCGAAATAGACCGCACCGCCGTAGATCTCGGAGATCGGCAGTAGGTCGACGACAACCTCGGTGATGATCCCGAGCGTCGCCTTGCCGCCACGCAGACCCCAGAACAGTTCGGGGTTGACCTCGGCGGACGCGTCCGTGACGGTCCCGTCGCCGGTCACCACCCGCACCGACCGCACGTACCCGGCCGACGATCCGAGCGACCGCACCAGCGGGCCGATCCCGCCGCCGGTAAGAAATCCGACGACACCCACCGTCGTCGAGGACCCGCACACCAGAGCCAGTCCGTGGGGCGCGGCGGCATCGAGCACGGTCTGCACCCGTACGCCCGCGCCGATCCGCGCGGTCCTGGTGGACGGGTCGATCTCGCACACGTCCAGGGCTGCGGTGCGCACCAGGACAGTGTCGGGACCGACCTCGACGCCGCCGTGCCCGGTGGCGAACACCGCCACGCGCAGCCCCGCGTCACCGGCGAACCGGATGACGGCCGCGATGTCGTCGGTGTCGGCGACATCGACGACCGCACACGGGGTGCGTGTGACCGCGAGGTTGAAACCGGTCGTGGCGTATCCCGCGTCGCCGGGACCGTGGACGGCGCCGCCAACGACCGCGCGCAGCGCCGTCAGATCGGGTCGGACGGTGATCGGGCCGATGGTCATGTCAATCTCCTTCAAGGGGTCTGCGAACTGGTGACCACAGCGTCAGGCAGGACTCTTGAGAGACTCTTGGCATCGACTTGGAAAGCCCGGATCTGCCTCTAAACTGTCTCTGTGATGGCAAGCGCGAGCGCGGATTCGGGTACCCGCGCATATGGGGTGCTCGGGCCCCTGCAGGTTCGGAGCGAGGGCACGCCCGTCGATCTCGGCTCTCCCAAGCAGCGGGCGGTTCTCGCCACGCTGATCTTGGCGCGCGGCGCGGTCGTGTCCGTCGACCGATTGGTGGACACGGTGTGGCCCTCGGGCGCACCCGCCGCGGCCACCACCAGCCTGCAGGCCTACATCTCCAATCTGCGCCGGGCCCTGCGGACCGAAGGTTCGGACCCGTCCCCCATCGAGCGGATCGGCAACGGCTACCGGCTCGTGGTGGGCGAGGATCGGGTTGACGTCGCCGACTTCATCCGGCTCGCCGGTGCCGCGCGCACGGCCCGCGACGAGGCGCGCTGGGCGCAGGCCCTCGACGATTCGTCGGCGGCGCTGGCCCTGTGGCGCGGCGAACTGGCCGGCGGCGAACTCGGTGAGGTGGGATGGGCGGCCGCCGAGGCCGCCGCGCTGGCCGAAACCCGCACGGCCGTCGACGACATCCATATCAGCGCCCTGCTCGCCGGCGGCGACGTCGGCGGGGCGTTGAGCGAGATCGCCGCACTCCGTATCCGTGACCCGCTGCGCGAACGCACCGTCTGGTTGCAGATGGTCGCGCTCTATCGCGCCGGCCGGGGCACCGAGGCCCTGGCGGCGTACACCGACTACGCCGCCGTCCTCGACACCGATCTGGGCCTCGACCCGGGCGCCGAACTCGTGGCGTTGCAGGGTGCGGTCCTGCGGCACGACCCGGTGATCGCGGCCTGGCCGCGCCCACCGCACTGGACGGGGTCGGTGGAGGTCAGCGCGCCGGCCGCCGGGGCCGTGACGCAACGATCCGTCGACGACCCCACCCCGCCCGCCGGGCCGCGCTTCATCGGCCGCGCCGAGGAACTGCGGCGATTGCGTGCCGTGGTGTCGGAGGCATCGCCCGACCCACGGTGGATGCTGCTCACCGGACCGCCGGGGATCGGGAAGACCGCCCTCGCCGAGGAGACGGTGCGCATCGCCACCGACCTCCACGGACAGGACACCACGGTGGTGTGGGTGCGGTGCCCGGACACCGAGGGCATCCCCGCCTGGTGGCCGCTTCGGCAGGCGTGCCGCGCGCTCGGCGCCGACCCCGCGCGGGTGCTGTCGGTGCCGGCGGGTTCGGACGCGGACACCGCCCGGTTCACCGTCTACGACCGGGTGCACACGATGCTCGAGCAGGCCGCGGCCGATTCACCGCTGGTCCTCGTGATCGACGACCTGCAGTGGGCCGACCCGATGTCGCTCGGGCTGCTCTCCTACCTGATGTCGGTGCTGCGCGGCAGCGCGATCACCGCCCTCGCCACCGCCCGCGACGGCGAGGGCGGGCCCGACGTCGACAGATTCCGGGCTACGGCCAACAGAACCGGCGCCACCGTGATCGCCGTCCCGCACATGGCCCGCGACGAGGTCGCCGAACTCGTGCGGGCCGTCTCCGACGAACGGATCTCATCGGCCGATCTCGACCTGCTCACCGAGCGGACGGGCGGAAACCCGTTGTTCGTGACCGAGTTCGCCCGGCTCACCCAGGACGGGCGCCGCGACGAGCAGATCCCCGAGGCGATCCGGTCTATCCTCGACCGCCGCCTGAAGTCCTTGGATCCGGCGGTGCTGGAGGTGATCGGCTACGCTGCGGCGATCGGCGAGGGCATCGACGTGCCGCTGCTGGTGACGGTCACCGGGCGCGACCCCGATGACGTCGCGGACTGTCTGGACGAGGCCGTCGACGAGCACATCCTGATCACCCGCGCCGCGCACGATCTCCCCGGCGACCGGCGCACCGCACCCGGTGCCACCCGGTTCGCGCACTCGCTGCTCCGCCAGGGCGCGCTCGGCATGATCCGGCCGCTGCGCCGGGCCAGGATCCACCTGCGGATCGCGCGGGCACTCGCCGACATCGACGGCGGCGATGCGCGGGCGGTACGCGCGGCCCACCTGCTCGACGCGCTCCCGGTCGCCGACCCTGGCGAGGTGGTGGCCGCCTGCCGCGCCGCCGCCGCCGACGCCACCGCCGCCTGGGATTCGGAGAAGGCCGCCTACTGGCTTGACGCCGCGCTGCGGATTGTCGAGTCCTCGCAACGACTCAGTCCGAACATCGCAGAACGCGACGGTCTGCTGGTGGGACTGCTCACCGCGCAGACCCGTGCCGGACAGGTGCAGCAGGCACTGGCCACCGTCGAGACCCGACTGGTCGAGGCGATCGCCGCAGGCTCACCGCGGACACTCGGCGCGCTGGCCGGAATCCTGTTGCGCGCGGGCGGTTCGTGGCCTTGGGTCGGTCCCAACGTCGACAACGAACGGCTCTGCTCGACATTGGAATCGGCACTCGACGCGGTGTCGGGAGACGGTCCGGCGACCGCACGGACACTCGGTGCGCTGGCCGTCGGTCACTGCTACCACCACGACGCATCCGTTCCGGCCGGTCTGCTCGATCGGGCCGATGAGGTGGCCGCCGGTCTCGATGACGACTCGGTGCTCGTCGATGTGCTGATGGCCCGCCTGATCACCTATTCGGGCGTGGCCGAGTACGCGACACTGTCGATCGGGCTCGCCGAACGGATCCGGGCCATACGCGCCGGCATGCGCCCCAGTAGTGATGAAACTGGCTACACCGCAACCGATGTGGATGACGTGATCGTGGATACGGTACTCACCATGTCGACGATGACGCTCGGCGACGTCGCCGAAACCGAACGGCTGGTGCGTCGCGGTATCGTCGGCAGCGAGCGCTTCCGGCTGCCGATCCTGCGCGCCCAGCTGCGCTGGATGGAGACCTCACTCGCGGTGTGGCACGGCGACTTCGAGGTGGCGATGGAGCATTTCCGCACCGCGGTCAAAGTCCAGCAGATGACCGAGCTGTACGTGGCGGGAAGCGACACCGTGGCCATGATCGGGCTGGCCACCGAACGGCATCTGCTCGACGCCGTCATCGAGACCAACGAGCTGGCCGACAAGAATGTGTCCACCCTCGACTGGGCCAGGTCGATCGCCGACGAATTCTCCGACGACCAGATGACGGTGTTGCTGGCCGCGGGTGTCGCGATGATCGCCGACGCGGACGGCGATCACGTTCTCGCCGAACGGATGATCACCGTGTGGTTGTCCGACGAACGGCCGATGGTGTGGACCTCGCTGTGCCAGGCGGTGCTGCTGGCCTATGTCGTCGCCGATCTCCGACTACCGGGTTACGCACGGTATTTCATCGACTACCTCACGCCCTACCGGGGCTGCATCGCCACCCTCGGCCAGATCGGACAGGTCGGCACGGTCGGGCTGGCCCTGGCCAGACTGCACTATCTGGTGGGCGAGGACGAGGAGGGCGACGCGGCCCTGCGCGAGGCACACGAGGTCGCCACCCGCGGCTCGGGTGCGCCGTCGGAGCTGCGGTGCCGCCTGCTCGCCGTCGCACGCACCGCCCCGTCGGCGCGGCGCACCCGCGACCTGGACGACATCCACAACCGGGCAACGCGTCTGGGACTGCCCGATGTGATCGAGGAGGTCACGCGCCTGCGATGAGCCGTGCGCACCTGGCCGCGAGTTCGCGGCGGTCCTCACCGGCCAGTTGGCTCTCGTGCACGGTGACCCGCACGCTCAGGCCCCGCGTGCGCAGCACCCGGCGCAGTGTGTCCCAGGGCGTGTCGTCCCCGATGAACGCGGCCGCCCCGCGATGTCCCGACGCCGTGGCAAACTCCAGCCCGATCGGGAGCACCGGCACACCCGCGTCGATGGCCGCCTGGAAGAACGCCGGGGCGAACGTGCCGATGCTCGTACCGCAGCGGGTGGTTCCCTCCGGGAACACCACCACCGACGCATCGGCCTCCAGCCGCTCGGTCACGGTGCGAACAGTTGCCGGCAACTGCCGCAAGGAGTTCCGCTCGACGCGGATGGTCCCGAAGATCCTGGCCGGCACGGCCGAGACCGGGTCGCATGCGATCTCGGCCTTGGCCACGAAGGAGGCCGGGCTGATCATCGCCACGGCCGGGATGTCGAGATACGAGACGTGGTTGGCCACGACGAGTCCGCGGGTGTGGGAGGCGAACGGCCGGCGGTCGTCGATCACCACGGTCAGCCCGAGCGCCCGCAGCACCCGCCGCGACAGCCCGCGCAGGAACCGCCGGCGCGCCAGGGCCGGCGACACCGCGACCACCGGCCACGCGCAGACCGCCGACAGGATAACCGCGGCCACCCGCAGCACCCGTACGGCCATCCGCATCGTCGACACCCGGTTTCGCTGCTCGTCAATACATTCCGTACCGCACGGACTCAGCGGGTACCACGGATGCAATCCGCTGTCCGGCGCGACGGCCACCCGGCCCGGATCACCGGACCCGACCCGGTCCGGGACCACCGAGAGCGGTGTCACCGGCGACGGGCGAACGGGTGCGGGATCGACCGCCGGCGCCGCCGAACCCATCGTGGTCACCGGCCGCCCGATCCCGCCAGCCGGGTCACCGTGGAGGTGAGTCGGTCGAGATAGCGGCGGGTGGCACCGTCCCGGTCGATGACGGTCAGGAAGTCCCCGACATCGAACACCTCGTCCACCGCCGGCTCCCCACACACCCGGGCACCCAGGCGCAGGTAGCCACGAAGCAACGGCGGCAACGCCGTCTCCGGGTACGGCGCGATGTCGTCGAGTGCCGTGCCGTCGACACGCGGAGGCACCAGCGGTTCTGTCCGCCACGGCGCGAGATGGCGCTCGACGAGCCGATCACGCACCGAACGAAGTTCGGCACCGCGCGGGGCGCCGAGGCTGCCGCGCAACGGAACCGACACCGAACCCATCACATATCGCAGCCCGGTCAGATCGAGGTAGCGCAGCACCGACGCCCACATCAGGGCGGTCACCGAGCCGCTGCGATGGGCCGAGTCCACGCATGCCCGGCCCATCTCGACGGTCCGCGCCGCGATCGGGTCCAGGGCCCGCAGGTCGAATTCGGTAGCCGAGTACCAGCCGCCGGCCGCCGCGGCCCGCACCGGTGCCAGTAGCCGCGCGCAACCGATCACCCCGTCGTCGTCGTGCCGGACGATCAGTTGCTGCGCGAAGTCGTCGAATCGGTCGGCGTCCCGGCCGGTGTCGTGGTCACCGATGCGGTCGGAGAAGCCCGGCTCCTCGCTGAACACCCGGTACCGTAGCCGCTGGGCGGCGACGATGTCGGCCGGGGCGTCGGAGAGCAGCACCCGCACCGGGCCGGCGCTGAGCATCGCGATCGGTTCGCCGGTGGCGGGCGCGCGACCGGCTCCGACCGGCCCCGCTGTCGTGGTCATGACCTGCGTAGTTGTCATGACCCGAATACAAGACCCGTGGCACGACAACCCGGCGACCACGGCCTGTCGCGTCGGGGCGCGGCAGATGAACGTCTGCCGAGGGACTTCAGCCGGCGATCATGTCCCGGAAACGGGAAAGTCCCCCGCCCGCCGAGCGCGGGGCGGGGGACCTCACCGGTGAATCACTGACGAGCCCAAGTATTACTTACGAGCCCAAGTATCACTTACGAGCGTTGACGGCCTCGGTCAGCTGCGGTGCGACGTTGAACAGGTCACCGACGACACCGAAGTCGGAGATCTCGAAGATCGGGGCCTCTTCGTCCTTGTTGACGGCCACGATGGTCTTCGAGGTCTGCATGCCGGCGCGGTGCTGGATGGCGCCCGAGATACCCAGGGCGATGTACAGCTGCGGCGACACGGTCTTGCCGGTCTGACCGACCTGGAACTGACCCGGGTAGTAGCCGGAATCCACAGCCGCACGCGATGCGCCGACGGCGGCACCGAGCGAGTCGGCGAGGGCTTCAACGACGGAGAACTTCTCCGCCGAACCCACACCACGACCGCCGGAGACGACGATCGACGCCTCGGTCAGCTCCGGACGGTCGCCGCCGACATTCGGCTCGGCCTTGACGATCTTGACGGCGTTCTCGGCCTGCTCGGGGACCTCGACGTCGACACGCTCACCGGCACCGGCCTGCGCGACCGCGTCGACAGCACCCGGACGCAGTGAGAACACGGGAACCTCGCCCTTGGCCTGCACCTCGACGGTGAACGAACCACCGAAAATCGAGTGCACGCCCACGCCACCTTCCTTGATGGCGACGACGTCGGCCAGCACACCCGAACCCAGGCGCACCGCGAGACGGCCGGCGATCTCCTTGCCGTCGGTGCTGGAGGCAACGATGATCCCGGCAGGAGAGACCGACTCGGCGATCGAGGCGAGGACGTCAACCTTCGGGCTGATCAGGATGCCGGTGATCGTGTCGGACTCGGCGACGTAGATCTTCTCGGCGCCGGCCTCCTTGAGGGCATCGATGACGCCGTCGGCGGTGCCGGGACCGGCGGCCACGACGGCCGACGGGGTGCCCAGTTCACGGGCGGCGGTGATGAGCTCGCCGGTTGCCTTTTTCAGGCCACCCTCGGCGTCGAGCTCGGCGAGAACGAGTACTTCTGCCATGATTTCTTAACTCCTGGAATGAATGTCGTCGGTTAGGTCTGGATGAATTCTGGTCGAGGAGAACTAGATGATCTTCTGCGAGACCAGGAATTCGACGACCTTGGTACCGCCGTCACCTTCATCGGCGACACGCTCACCGGCCTGCTTCGGCGGCTTCGGAGTGGCGGAGAGAACCTCGCTGCCCGCGTTCGTGGCGCCTACGTCATCACCCTCGACATCGATCTCGGCGAGGCTGACGACCGCGATCTCCTTCTTCTTGGCAGCCATGATGCCCTTGAACGACGGGAAGCGTGCCTCGTTGATCTTCTCGTTGACGCTGACGATGGCCGGCAACTCCCCTTCGAGGGTGAAAATGCCTTCGTCGGTCTCACGCTCACCGGTGACGGTCTCACCCTCGACCTTCAGCGAACGGAGCGATGTCAGGTGCGGGAGCTCCAGGTATTCGGCAATCATCGCCGGAACCGCTCCGACGCGGCCGTCGGTGGCCTCGTTGCCGGCGATGACCAGCTCGACACCCTCGACGGTGCCCAGCGCGCGGGCCAGGACATAGGCGGTCTGGACGGCGTCGGAGCCGTGCAGCGCGTCGTCCTGGATGTGGATGGCCTTGTCCGCGCCCATCGACAGTGCTTTGCGGATCGCGTCGGTCGCGCCGGCGGGGCCTGCGGTCAGTACGGTGACCTCACCGCCGTTGGCCTCTTTGATCTGCAGAGCGGCTTCGACGGCCTTTTCATTGATCTCGTCGATCACGGGATCGATCGAGCGATCCAGCGAGAAGTCATCACTGAGCTGGCGCTCGGAACCGCTGTCGGGAACCTGCTTGATCAGAACCACAATGTTTGTCATGGGTCTACGTCGACCTCCTGCGTCGGTGTCAGCAACTTACCGACGAGTAAGTTGCGTTTGGTCTCACCTACTTTAACGTGCTGGTCCAACACACTGAACACCGACTTCGTCACAGTATCCGCGGGCGCCGGACCGAGAGTCCGGCCAGTACGGCCCGACCTGCCATCGGACCCGAGAGCTCCCCGATACTGTATGGGGTTCGATAAGTCGGCCGGTCATACCCTAGGCTCGGTCAGGTGACCCTTCACCACGAATCGGCAGCACAAGACGCCACGGCGCCGGACACGCAGCTCGCGCTCACCGGTGAGCGCACCGTTCCGGGTATCGCCGAGGAGAACTACTGGTTCCGCCGCCACGAGATCGCCTACACGTCGATCCTGGACGAGTGCCGCGGCAAGACGGTGCTGGAAGCCGGTTCCGGCGAGGGCTACGGCGCATCGATGGTGGCCACGGTCGCCGAATCGGTCATCTGCGTCGACTACGACACCTCCGCCGTCGAACACACCCGCCGCCGGTATCCCGAACTCACCGTCCACCAGGGCAACCTGATCGAACTGCCGATCGCCGACGCGGCCGTCGACATCGTCGTCAACTTCCAGGTCATCGAGCATCTGTGGGATCAGCCGCAGTTCGTCGCCGAATGCCTGCGCGTCCTGCGTCCCGGCGGCAGACTGCTGATCTCCACACCCAACCGGATCACCTTCTCCCCCGGCCGCGACACCCCGCTCAACCCGTTCCATACCCGCGAGCTCAACGCCGCCGAACTCACCGAACTGCTGGTCGACGGCGGTTTCGAGGTCGAGACGATGTTCGGCGTCTACCATGGGGCGGCGCTGATCGCGCTCGATGAGAAGTGGGGCGGGTCGATCATCGACGCCCAGATCGAACGATCGCTGGCGGGCGTGCCGTGGCCGGCCGAGCTGACCGACGACGTCGCCGCCATCGCCACCGACGACTTCGATGTGCTCGACACCACGCGCGGGACCGGCGACATCGACGCCAGCCTCGACCTGTTCGCGGTGGCGGTGCGGCCCTGAACACCACACATGTCCCCGGACAGTTCACCCTGGTGCTGCACTCGCACCTGCCGTGGCTGGCCAACCACGGCCGCTGGCCCGTCGGCGAGGAGTGGCTGTACCAATCGTGGGCGTCGTCGTATCTGCCGGTGTTCGAGGTGCTGCGCGGCCTGGCCGCCGACGGCTACCGCGCCCAGATGTCGCTCGGCATCACCCCGGTGCTCGCCGCCCAACTCGACGACCCGCACTGTCTGTCGTCGATGCACGAATGGCTCGCCGACTGGCAGTTGCGGTCGATGGAGGCCGCCGTGTCCCGCGACGGCGACCGCCGTGAACTCGGCCACCGCGAATACCGCGCGTCGGCGCACGCGCTGCGCGAGTTCGAGACGCAGTGGCGCCACGGTGGCAGCCCGCAGATCCGCGCGCTCATCGACTCCGGCGTCATCGAACTGCTCGGCGGACCGCTTGCACATCCGTTCCAGCCACTGCTCGATCCGCGACTGCGCCGGTTCTCACTACGTGAGGGCCTGGCCGACGCGCACGCCCGCTGGCGATACGATCCGCCCGGGATCTGGGCACCCGAATGCGCGTTCACACCAGGTATGGAACGCGAGTATGCCGCTGCGGGCATCGGGCATTTCATGGTCGACGGCCCCAGCCTGCACGGCGACACCGCGCTCGGTCGGCCCGTCGGCGACACCGACGTCGTCGCATTCGGCCGGGACCTGTCGGTCAGCTACCGCGTATGGTCACCCAAATCCGGTTATCCGGGGCATGCGGTGTATCGCGACTTTCACACCTACGACCACGAGACCGGACTCAAACCGTCCCGGGTCACCGGCCGCACGGTGCCGTCTGATCAGAAGAAGCCGTACGATCCATCGCGCATCGAGTCCGTGCTCGACAAGCACGTCGACGATTTCGTCGGTCACGTCCGGGAGCGGCTGATCGCCGAATCCGCACGCATCGGCCGGCCCGCGCTCGTCATCGCCGCGTTCGACACCGAACTGTTCGGCCACTGGTGGCACGAGGGTCCGATGTGGCTCGACAAGGTGTTGCGCAGGCTGCCCGAGGTCGGCGTGAACGTGGGCACCCTCGCCGGCGCCCGCCGCGCCGGATATGTGGGTGAGCCCGTGAACCTGCCCGCCTCGTCGTGGGGTTCGGGCAAGGACTGGCGGGTGTGGAACGGACCGCAGGTGCAGCACCTGGTGCAACTGAACGCAGAGGTCGTCGAGACCGCGCTCAACACCGTCGACAAACGTCTGGCCGGCATCGGCACCCGGGATCGGGTCGCCGATCAGATCGTCCGCGAGACGCTGATGACGGTGCAGTCGGACTGGCCGTTCATGGTGTCCAAGGACACCGCGGCCGGCTACGCGGTGGACCGGGCGCACAAACACGCCCACGCCACGCGCGAGATCTGTGATGCCGCCGCGCGCGGCAAGGACGAGCAGGCCGCCCGACTGGCCGAGAGCTGGGCGCGGGCCGACAATCTATTCGCCGGGATCGACGCTCGCAGACTGGTGGCGGAAGCACTACTCTCGGGCGAACCGCTGAGGGATCCAGCACTGGGCGATACAACACTGACCGGGGATGCCACCCGCACCTCGGCCGCCGAGACCACGAAAGCGGCCGGCACGGACACTGACGGGGGGACTGCCACATGCGTGTGTTGATGGTGTCGTGGGAGTATCCGCCGGTGATCGTGGGGGGCCTTGGCCGCCATGTGCACCATCTGGCGATCGATCTGGCCGGGATGGGACATGAGGTCACCGTCATCACCCGCCGGCCGTCGGGCACCGACTCGCTGACCCACCCCACCACCGATGAACGGTCCGACGGGGTACGGGTTATCGCGGTCGCCGAGGACCCGCACGAGTTCCGGTTCGGCACCGACATGATGTCGTGGACGCTGGCGATGGGCCATTCGTTCGTCCGGGCGGGCCTGCGTGTCCTGGCGGGCGACCAGGAGACCGCATGGGTGCCCGATGTGGTGCACGCCCACGACTGGCTCGTCGCGCACCCGGCCATCACCCTCGCCGAGTTCTTCGACGTACCGCTGGTGGCCACCATCCACGCCACCGAGGCGGGCCGGCACAGCGGCTGGGTCAGCGGATCGACCAACCGGCAGGTCCACTCGGTCGAATGGTGGCTGGCCAACGAGGCAGACGCCCTCATCACCTGCTCGGAGTCGATGCGCGACGAGGTCAACCGGCTGTTCGGTCCCGAGGAGATCCAGGTCATCCATAACGGCATCGACGTCGACACCTGGCCGTTCGCGCCGCGCCCGCAGACCGCCGGTCCGGCCGAATTGCTGTTCGCCGGGCGCCTCGAGTATGAGAAGGGCGTGCAGGATTTGCTCGCCGCACTGCCGCGGGTACGCCGCACCCATCCCGGCACTACCCTGACTATTGCGGGCACCGGCACCCAGCTCGACTGGCTGATGGAGACCGCCCGCAAACACAAGGTGACCCGGTCGGTGCGGTTCGTCGGCGCCCTCGATCACAACGCACTGGTCGCCGCGATGCAGCGGTGCGCCGCGATCGTGCTGCCGAGCCGCTACGAACCGTTCGGTATCGTCGCCCTCGAGGCGGCCGCCACCGGCATTCCGCTGGTCGTGTCCACCGCGGGTGGACTCGGTGAGGCCGTCGACGACGGTATGAGCGGCTTCACCTTCCAACCCGCCGACGTCGCCGGCATCGCCACCGCCATCCGCAAGACCCTCGACGACCCGGCCGCCGCCGCCGTGCGCGCCCGCCGCGCCCGCGACCGCCTCACCGAGGACTTCTCCTGGCGTGAGGTGGCCGAGCGCACCGAAGGCGTCTACCTGGCCGCCAAACGCCGCGTCCGCCACGCCTACGGTCGCCCGACGATCATCGAACGCCCCCTCCCCGAACGCGACCCCGGCAAGTAGCGACAAACTTCTGGCGATATAGCACCTGGCTCGGGCATATGCCCGTGCGGGGAGCTATATCGCCAGACGTTTGTCACCGGTCAGTAGGCTGCGGTCATGCGCAGTCCGATTTTCGACCAGAAACACCAGGTGGTCCAGTCCCACGAACGTTGGGCATTGCAGTCCGAACGGATGCTGCGTGTCGGGTTCGGGCCCGACGCGCTGGCCGCCAAGGGTGCGATGGTGGCCTACAACGGGGTCATGGACTTCAGCCATGAGGGCGCGGGCAGCATGACCAACTTCCTCAAACGCGCCGTCACCAACGAGGGCGGCAGCCTGATGCGGGTGAGCGGTCAGGGCGAGGTGTTTTTCGCCCGCAACGCCGCGCACGTATTCACGATGGACCTTGAGGGCGACGCCATCACCATCAACACGTCGAGTCTGCTCGCATTCGACGCGACGTTGCAGTGGAACATCACCACCATCGGCAACGCCGGGATGCTGGCGGGCGGGTTGTTCAACCTGCAGGTCTCCGGACACGGCACCGTGGGCGTCACCAGTGAGGGTCCGCCGCTGATCCTGGACTGCTCCCGGCAGCCCACCTACGTCGACCCGCAGGCCGCGATCTGCTGGTCGGCCAATCTCAACCCGACCATCAAGAACGATTTCAAGATGGGTTCGCTCATCGGCCGCGGCTCGGGTGAATCGTTCCAGCTCGCGTTCCAAGGTCCGGGTTTCGTCGTGATCCAGCCGAGCGAGGGCAGGCCGTTCCGCGGGGCGTGACCCACCGGCGAGCACGCCCCGGCACAAGGTGTCAGCCCTCCGATACGGCTTTCGCCTCGGCGGCGGCCTTCTTGCGTTCGATGTCGGCGAGGGCGCGTTCGAGTTCGGCGCGCTGCTCGGCGTTGGCGGCCCACGCCTCGTTGCGGTTCTTGACCACCTTGGCCGGTGCGCCGACGGCGATCGAGTAGTCCGGGATCACACCTTTGACCACCGAGTGCGCGCCCAGTACGCAACCACGGCCAACGATGGTGTTTCGCAGCACCGACACCTTGGCCGCGACCCACGTGTCGGGGCCGATCCGCACGGGGCCCTTCACGATGCCCTGGTCCTTGATCGGCATGTTGATGTTGTCGGTGACGTGGTCGAAGTCGCAGATGTAGCACCAGTCCGCGATCAGTGTCGATCCGCCGAACTCGATGTCGAGGTAGGCGTTGACGACGTTGTTGCAGCCGAACACCGTCTTGTCGCCGATACGCAGGCTGCCCTCGTGGCAGCGGATCGAGTTGCCGTCACCGATGTGCACCCACCGGCCGATCTCCATCCGCGACATCTCCGGTGTGGCGTGGATTTCCACGTCCTTACCCAGGAACACCATGCCGCGCAGCACCACGTGGGGGTTGGCGAGCCGGAATTTGGCCAGCCGGAAGTAGCGCACCAGGTACCAGGGCGTGTACGCCTTGTTGCGCAGCACCCAGCGCAGCGAGTCGAGGGTCAGGAAGCGCACTTGGGCCGGGTCGCGGCGCCGACCGGCCTTCCAGCGGGAACGGTAGGAGGCATTCCACATGGTGGTCATGAGGACAAACATTAACCGAGCGCAAAATCGCACACGATAGGCTCTGGAGGTTGGGTGCCGGCGGTACCCGACGATCCGAGAGACGACGGTGATGGGAGCGGGATGCCTGCAGCGGCCGGGGCGCATCAGCCCGGGGCGAACTCAGCGACGGGGTATGCCGGCCGGCGGCGGCGGGCCGGAACCGGATTCGCGCTGCTGACGACGCTCGTCATGCTGGCGGTGTCGGCCTGTTCCGACGGCCACACCGACGTGCGGTCGGTGTCGGCGTGGGGCTGGTCGGGTTACGGCGGCAGTTCGGCCAACGCGAATTTCGCGTACCCGCAGATCCCCGACGATCTGGAACTGCGCTGGTCACGTCCCACCGGTGGTCCCATCACCGCACCGCTGTCGATCTCGGGCAACGGCAACATCGGGGTCACCGCCACCACCTCCAACGGCTGCAATCTGTTTGTGTTCGACCCGCGACAGGGCCGCAAGAACTACTGCAAACGGATGCAGGACGGTGCCGCCACCAACACTCTGCTCGTCGACCAGTACGACCAGCCGTACGTGGGTGAGAAGGGCCTGTTCATCGCGTTCAACGCGGGCGGCGCGATCCGCTGGCGGGTCCCGACGATCGGTATCCCGCGCTCGGCCAGGTTCGCCGACCGCGGTGTGGTGCTGGTGGCCACCACGCAGGGGCAGGTACTGCTGCTCAACTCGCAGACCGGCGATCAGGTGGCTCCCGAACTGCGGCTGCGCGAGGACGTCGATCTCGACGATCCGGCTTTCGGTTACGGCGACTGCATCACCGACGGCCCGCAGTGCCCGGTCCCGGCACCTCCGGCCGTCGATGCCGGCCGTCAGCGCGCCTACCTGAACGTGTGGCCGTCCGGTGCGGACGCGTCGGCGCTGGTGGCACTCGACTACGGCGAGAAGGACGGCAAACGTGCGATCGGCCAGGCGTGGTCGTCGCCGATCCCCGGCGGCATGGTCGGTCCGCCCACGCTGTCCGCCGACGGCAGCCGTGTCTACGCCGTCTCCGCACCCGGCAAGCTGGTGGCCGTCGACACCACCACCGGCGACATCGTGTGGACACACGATCTCGGCGAGCACGGTTTTGCCACGCTCAGCGTCTCCCCCGACGGCCTGATCATTCCCACCGGTTCGGTCGGTGCCCCGCTCACGTTGCTCCGCGACACCGGCGACTCGGCCGAACAGGTGTGGCAGCGCACCGATCTGGCCGTGGTCAGTCTGTCCACGCTCACCGCGCAGGACACCGCCTGGACCGTTGTGCGCGACGCCGGGAAGGACTCGCTGTCACTGACGCAGGTGTCGGTGGCCGACGGCCGGACACTCACGACGATCCCGATGCCGGGCTCGAAGGGCTTTGCCACCGGTGTGGCGGTGTCGGCGGCCGGGCAGGTCGCCACGGCCACCCACATCGGCGAGGTCTATCTGTTCGATTCCGCCCGCAACCGCTACTGATCCCCTTCGCCGCAGACAAGGCGGCACCGGTCCGAAGCAACGCCAGGCCGAAGCAACAGCGGACCGAAGCAACACAAAAGCCGGTGCACCACCTTCACTGCGGTGCACCGGCCTCGGGATCATGCTCCGGCGCACACCACTGTGTGCCCGGTGAACGCGGATCTAGGAGCTGTGCCGCCCACCCTCGTTCGGGACTTCGTACTCAACGGTCGGACCATCAGCCACACCCGGCACAACCGCCCAACTCTGCGTCACCGCATCATCACCGGCATAATCGGCCTGCGGCTTACCCACACCGACCCCGGCCGCGGCATGCGCCTGCGCCCGCTCAGCCCGATTCTGCGCCTTGATCTCATCCTCCTGCGCCATCGACCGCACAATCGCCTCCTGCGCATTCGGCGGCAACGTATGCAACATCTCATGCACCCGCGCACGATGCCGAATCGCCGCCTGCCGCTCCGGCATACCCGGATTCGGCTGCACCTGCGGAATGATCTCCGTGAAATCATCCTTCGTACCACCACCGGAAATACCCGCAGCCTGCATCGCCGCCTCCGCAGCCGCCACCGCCTCGTCCTTCTCCTCCGACATACCGATCGGACCAAACCGATCACCGGACAAGAACTGCTTCACCACCGGCTGCTCCGACGTCAACAACTGCTCACGCGGACCAAACATCACCAACTCCTTCCGGAACAACATCCCAATATTGTCCGGAATCGTCCGCGCGATATTGATATTGTGCGTCACAATCAAAATCGTCGCATCAATCGTCGCATTGATATCGATCAACAACTGCGAAATATAAGCCGTACGCACCGGATCCAAACCCGAATCCGGCTCATCACACAAAATGATCTGCGGATCCAACACCAACGCCCGCGCCAAGCCGGCACGCTTACGCATACCACCGGAAATCTCACCCGGCAGCTTATCCTCCGCCCCCAACAGACCGACCATGTCGACCTTCTCCATCACGATCCGACGAACCTCGTCCTCCTTCTTCTTCGTATGCTCACGAAGAGGGAACGCGATATTGTCATACAACGACATCGAACCGAACAGCGCACCATCCTGAAACAGCACACCGAACAACTTACGAATCTCGTACAACTCCTTCGCCGAACACTGCGTGATATCAGTGCCATCGATGACCACCGACCCCTGCTCCGGATGCAGCAGACCGATCAACGTCTTCAAAAACACCGACTTACCCGTACCCGAAGGCCCCAACAACGCACTGACCTCACCCGTCGGCAACGTCAACGTCACATCACGCCAAATATTCTGCGACCCGAACGACTTGGTAAGCCCCTCGACACTGACCTCTACACCCACTGCATCCTCCAGACATGTGGCGCCCCCCACGTTCGCGACGGCCGAAACGGCCCGATCGCCCAGGAGGCACTTGTGGTTGGGGTGCCGCGGCGGACACCGTCAGGTGGTCGCCCGGCACCGCGTGTGAAACGCTGGCCGACACATCTCATCACAGATGACCGATGAGACGACGGACGTCAGGATGGTACACACCACTCCTTAGTCTATTTGTGCTGTCGACCACAGGGACAAACTACCCTAATTCGATCCATGCCGGTACCCTTGCCCGCCGATCGGCCCACCGATGCCCTGACCTCGATGTCCGCACGCACGTCAGGTCGGCGCCCGGCCGGTCAGAGGGACCAAATGCTCAACCGCCCAACGGTTCCGCCACCCTATAGTCGATACCGTGGCATCTAATTCGAAATCAGAATTGGGGGTTGGGTCCCCGTCGGAGCGCGGGGAGCGACGCGGTCGCAAGTCGATCCAGACCCGCACCCGAATCCTGGATGCCACCGCGAAGGTGCTCAGCACGAAGGGCTACGCGGGCACCCATCTGCGCGATGTCGCCGAAGTCGCGGGCGTACGCGCGACCGCTATCTACTACTATTTCGACTCCCGCGACGCGCTCGTCGAGGAGGTTCTGTGGTGGGGCCTTGCCGATCTACGCCGGCATGTCCGCGACACCCTGGACGCGGCCGGCCCCTGCGACAACCGCATCGACCGCATCATGATGGCGGTCGACGCCCATCTGCGCCGCGAACTCGAGGTGTCCGACTACACGACGGCCTCGATTCGCAACACCGCGCAGATCCCCGAGCATCTGCGCACACGGGCCGGCAAGGAGGCCGCCGACTACGGCAGGATGTGGCACCAGCTCATCGAGGACGCGGCCCACGAGGGCGAGATCCGGTCGGACATGGATCTTTTTGTGGTGCGGATGCTGCTGCTCGGCTCCCTGAATTGGGCCGCCGAATGGCACCGCGCCGACCTCGTTCCGGTGGCCACCGTCGTGACGTCCGCACAGGCCCTGATCAGGCAGGCGCTGACGGCACCTCATGCGGCTCAGCAGACCGTGGCCACGCTCGGTTAACGTAAGACAGATGGCAACCACCGCATCTCGCGACGCGTACCTCAGGATCGGCCTGGAGATCCTCGCCTCCGACGGTTACGGCGCGCTCAAGCAGTCCGAGGTGTGTCGGCGGATGGGTGTGACCACCGGCTCGTTCTACCATTTCTTTCGCAACTGGGCCGACTACACCAGCGCGCTGCCGGACTACTGGTTCACCACGCACACCCAGAGCCATCTCGGTCCGCTGCTCGCCGAACCCGACGCCGACGTCGCACTCGACGCGCTCATCTCGTACGGCCTGATGCTGCCGCATGGGGCCGAGGGCGCCATCCGCTCGTGGAGTTCGGCCGATCCCGCGGTCCGACGCGTCGTGGAGGTTGCCGACCAGCTTCGTTACGACGTCGTCCACAACATCGTCGGCCGGGTGCTCGATCCCGAGGCCGGTGCGCGCTACGCGCACTGGGCGCTCCTCATCATCATCGGCTACGAGCAGACAACCCTGTCGGTCGATCTCGACACCCTCCGGTGGACGGCGGCGCAGTGGGTCGAATCCATCTCCAGGGAACGCGCCTCGGTGTCGACGGAGCGGACGGCCGCGGGGGTGCCCACGGAGCGGACCGCCGCGGGTTGACCGGCGACGGTCCGCTCGTGATCTCCCGGGCCTGTGCGGGCAGGGTGCGCCGCCCGCGTGTCAGGCCGGTAACAGGTAGCTGGGCATGTCGGCCACCGAGTCGCCGATGAGCCCGAGCCAGTTGAACGGCAGGTGGTACACGAAGCAGAGGGTGACCATGCAGAATCCGAGCACCGCGAAGTTGCGCACCCAGCCTCGCAGTTCCGGCCGCCAGTGCACGAGTCCGGATTCGATCGGCGAGAGACCCTCGGGATGGTCCTCGGCTTCCATCCGCATCCAGGTGAACACGCACCCGACGAAGGCGACCAGGATCGACTCGTAGATCGGGAACTGGTGCACCTCACCGGCCCACAGCGTGAGCGGCTCGTAGGTGTTGGCGAAGGCGTAGGCGTGGGTGGTGCGGATGACCACGTTCTCCACGATGAAGTCGAAGAGGAACTCGAACACGAAGATCCCGACGAACAAGGTGACCTTGCTGATGTAGGGCCAGCGGCGCCGGACTTTCTTGGCGTGATAGCAGGCGACGATCGCCACGCCCGCGCAGAAGTAGACGTACATCGGCGGGCCCCAGATCAGTGACTCCGCGTACTGCGTGGGCGCGTCCGAACCGTGGAACGGCAGGAATTTCACCCAGACACCCATGTTGATGTTCTCACTGTTCCAGGCGAACAGGTACTTCTGCACGTTCAGGAAGGCATCGGCGACGAAGCAGATCAGACCGCCGATGACGAACCGGCCGTCGAGGCTGAGCCTCCCGGTTTGGCGGACCGGTTTGATCACCGAGTACCAGAGGAACAGCAGCAGCACGATAAGGCTGATCACTTCGAAGACCCGGAGGGCGATCAGCCGCCAGGTCTCCATTTCGTCTGGCCCGATCTTGGGTGCGGGGGTGAACTGGTCCGACCCGACCCACCTGGCCACCACGACGACGCACAGCGCGAACCAGACGAGTCCGATTGACGCGAGGAAGGTCGTCGAGCCGCGTCGCTGCAGTGGTGGCACATCCGGTACCGCGGGTAACACCGAGGTGTCGTCCACGCAACGTTCGTTGACACTGGTCACTTTCTGATTCCTCACTCCCGTTCGGGTGGCCGAGGCCGCCCCATCCCAGATTCACTGTGTGATCCGGCACACTATAACTCAACTTATGGTAGATTCTGAAACCAGATTAAAGTTCCCAATGGGAGGAAGCGATGAAACCGGAATCCCCTGAAGTACTCAACGCGCAGGTCAGCGAGGTTGGCCAGTGGCTGGCCACCGGGCTGACCTTTGCACTGGCGTTAGCGGCAATCTGCTTCGTCGCGCGGATCTGCATCCGCGAGAAGATCATCTGGCCGGCGATCCTGACGGTGTCCGGCGGACTGGCCGCCCTGATGGAACCGTTGTTCGATCACCTCTACGGCCTGGTGTTCCCCCGAGGCGGACAGTGGCACCTGTACACGACGTTCGGCAGCGCGCAGCCGGTGTGGGTCCCCGCGGCGTACGTCGCCTTCTACGGCGGCGCGTCGGTCATCATCGCGCGCACCATCGCCCGGTACCCGAGCATGCGCACGGTGTGGCGCATGTATTTCGCCGTCGTGGCCATGGCACTGATCGCCGAGATCACCTACATCAGCGTGCTCGAGGTGTACGGCTATCCGGGTGAGCACCCCTTCAAGGTTCTCGGCTATCCGATGTTCCTGGCTTTCACCAACGCGATGTCGGCGGTCGTCGGCGGGATCATCGCCAGTCGTCTCGTGCCGTTGCTGCGCGGCGCGTCGCAGCTGTACCTCGTTCTCCTGATACCGAGTTGCTTCGCCTACGGCCTGTTCGGCGGCGGCATCATCTATCTGTCGATCCGTACGGCATCGGAGAACCCGCCGATGTGGGCGCTCTACCTCGGCGCACTCACCGTCGCCGGCGTGATCGCCTGGACAATCGCCATGCTCGGCAAACACCTCGTCGAAGGGCAGCCGCCGCGCGATCCGTCGCTGCGCCCACACCCCTCGGCGGCCGACCGGGAGTTCGCCGTCGCCGGCTGAACGAGCCCGCCTCATATCCGGCAGGTGCCGGCCGAACGTCTCGGCCGGCACTTCGTCGACCCCACCGGGTTGAACTCAACGAGATTCGGGCACAGCCTTGTTCGTCATATTCGTACGGCCCAGACCATCCACGCCGTCGATCAGCATCGCCAACCCCCAGCGCAGCGCGTCGTCGTCCCGGATCGCCTCACCCAGTTCATAGCCGATCAACAGGTACATCCCGGCCAGCCCTCGCGATCGCGCCTGGCCGGGGGGCAGTGACATCTGCCTGAACGACTCGACGACAACCTGTAGCCGTTCGTCATCGACACTGCGCTGCACCGCGGCCACCCGCTCGTCCGCAGCACTCCAGGCCCGGATCGCGGCCTCCGCACGGTGCGGCAGCCGAGCCGCACTTTCCAGCAGCAGTCTCAGCCGCACGATCGGATCAGGTTCTCGCACAACGATTCCTACGAGCCTGGTGGTCTGGTTGGCATGCCAGTGCTCAAGGAACTGGCCCGTGAAATCACGCCAGCTGTCGAAGTTGTGATAAAAGCCGCCGGTCGTCACTCCCACACGACCGCAGATCGCCGACAGTTTCAGGTTCGCGTGTCCCTGCTCGGCCAGGATGGCGTACGCGGCGTCGAAGTAGAGTTCGGCCGGACGCATGGCTCTGCCCATCTGTCGCATCCCTTTCCGCCCGTGGGCGCCGGCTCTCCGGCCACCGCACGAACCCCATTTGTTAATAGATATTCGAAAAGTCCTCGACAACGCCGACCGTAGCACCTAGACTGCGAGCCAGGTCGCATAACTTGAGTTATGTCGATGTCGGCAGCGTACCTCGATCGGTATCCGCCCGTCGGCACAGCCACCGACATGGCACCGCCCCTTTTCGAACAACCAGTCCACGCCCCCGAGGAGACTCCGATGACCACCGTCGCCGCACCGTCCCGCCCCGCCTACGACGAACTCTCCGTCTCGTCCCTTGACTTCTGGGCCGCGACGGCCGAGGAACGGGACAAGACCTTCAAGGTTCTGCGCGAGAACCGCCCGGTGAGCTGGCATCGTCCGCTCGACGGATCTCTCATGCCGCCGGAGAACGACGGCGTGTGGGTGGTGACCAGCCACGAGTTGGTACGGGAGGTCAGCCGCAAGGCGAAGATATTCTGTTCCGGACGGGGCTTCCAGTTCGAGGAAGTACCCGAGGACATCCTGACCGCAGCGGGTTCCTTCCTCGGCATGGACGATCCGCGCCACGCCAAGCTCCGACGGCTGGTGAGTACGGCGTTCACCCCCAAACAGATCGCCAAGATCCACGACCAGATCCGTAACCAGGCCAAGGTGATCGTCGACGATCTGCTGGCCGCCCCGGAGGGCGACTTCGTCTCTGCGGTTTCCAAGAAACTCCCGATGTGGACCATCTACGAGATGGTCGGGCTCGACGATCAGGAAGCGCGCGAACTGGCAGCGCACCACGCCGACGGCATGGTCTCCTGGGCCGATGAGGATGTCGCGGCGGGCCGCGAGCCGGGCGAGGTGCTCAACGACGCACTGGTCGGCCTGCTGGAGATCGGCTTCGACCTGGCCGATCAGCGCCGCATCAGTCCGCGCAATGACCTCATGACCAACCTCGTACAGGCCGAGGTCGACGGCGAACAACTCACCGACGAGGAGATCGCCTCGTTCTTCGTCCTCCTCTCGGTCGCCGGAAATGACACCACGCGCAATTCGATCACGCTGACCACCAAGACATTTCAAGGTTTTCCGGACCAGCGGGACCTCTTGCTCGCCGATTTCGACAACCGGATCGACGACGCGGTGGAGGAGTTTGTCCGTTTCGCCTCCCCGGTGATGACATTCCGGCGCACGGCGACTCAGGACGTCGAACTCGGCGGCCAGTTCATCCGGGAAGGCGACTGGGTCGCGATCATCTATTCCTCCGCCAATCGCGACTCGAAGGTCTTCGCCGATCCGGACCGGTTCGATATCACGCGAACGAACAACCCTCACCTGGGTTTCGGCGGTGGCGGCCCCCACAATTGCATGGGTAACTTCGTCGCGCGCTCCCAGCTTCGCGAGATCTTCCGCGAGCTGCTGCACCGTGCCCCGACCCTGCGTGTCGGTGAACCCGAGTACCTGACCGGCAACTTCGTCCGCGCCGTGAAGTCCATGCCCTACACGCTGTAAACAGCCCTACCCGCTGTAAACAGCCACACACGCCGTGAACAGCCACAGACGCTGAACACCAATCCCCCAACGCCATACAGGAGAGTCCATGACCCGGGCCACGACCCCATCGAAGAGGCAAACGAAGCCGGCTGCCGCGGTGGCAATCAGTCCCACCCCCGGCGCCGACACCGTCGTCGCCGACCTGCGCGCGGTGTACGCCACCCGGCGTACCCGGCCGCTGGCCTGGCGGCTGGCGCAGTTGGACGGCCTGGACCGGCTGCTGGCCGAGCAGGAACCGGCGATCGCCGAGGCCATGGCCGCCGACCTCGGGCGCAATGCCTATGACACGTGGTTCGGTGAGATCGTCGGCACCAAAGCCGAGATCGACATCGCGCGCAAGAACCTCAAGCGGTGGGTGCGCCCGCAGCGCCGGTCGCTGCCGCTGATCCAGCTGCCCGGCTCGGCCCGGGTGGAGTTCGAGCCGCTGGGCACGGTATTGATCATCGGTCCGTGGAACTATCCGGTGTTCCTGACCCTGTCGCCGCTCGTCGGCGCCGTCGCGGCCGGCAACACGGTGGTGATCAAGCCGTCCGAGCTGGCCCCGAAGACCTCTGAGCTGCTGGCCCGCATCCTGCCGCAGTACGTGGACGGCGAGGCCATCCGGGTGGTGGAGGGCGACGGCGCCGGCACTCAGGCCCTGCTCGCGCAGGGCTTCGATCACGCGCTGTTCACCGGCGGCACCGAGATCGGCAAGAAGATCATGGAGGGTGCGGCCAAGACGCTGACGCCGGTCACGCTGGAACTGGGCGGCAAGAGCCCGGTGGTGATCCTGTCCGACGCCGATCTGGAGGTCGCGGCCCGGCGCATCCTGTGGGTCAAGCTGCTCAATTCGGGCCAGACGTGTATCGCACCCGACTATATCCTGGTGGAGAATTCGGTCAAACCGGCGTTCATCGACGCATTGCGCAAGGTGCTCGCCGAACTGCGGGCCGGCGAACCCGACGCGCAGCGCATTGTCAACCAACGCCAGTTCGCTCGTCTGGCAGGCTATCTGGAGTCCACGTCGGGATCTGTGGTGACCGGCGGGTGCACCGACGCCGCGTCGATCTCCATCGAACCCACCATCATCGACGAACCCGCCCCGACCGATGCGGTGATGACCGAGGAGATCTTCGGCCCGATCCTCCCGGTCCTGGGTGTCGCGAATGCCGAGGCCGCGGTGGCATTCGTCAACAGCAGGCCGAAGCCGTTGGCGTTCTATGTGTTCACCCGGTCCAGGGCCACCGCCGACCGGCTGATCCGCGATGTCCCCTCGGGCGGCGCGGTGGTCAATCACGTGGCGATGCACTGCCTGGTGCCGAGCCTGCCGTTCGGCGGGGTGGGCGCGAGCGGCATGGGCACCTATCACGGCAGGTGGGGATTCGAGACGTTCAGCCACCGCAAGGCGGTCCTGACCAAGACCCAAAAGCCCGATCTGAGACTGCAGTACCCGCCGTACAGTGAGTTCGCGAAGAAGCTGCTACGACGCGTCCTCTGAGGCACGGCACGACACCGCAGGTAACACCACCTGCGGTGTTGTGCTGATCGTAGATTAGAATTCGGCGTATGCCGCCCCGGAAGCCCCGCCAGAGTCCGACGACCGACGAGTCCGCGTCCAAGTCCGAACGCACCCGCGCCAGGATTCTCGACGCCGCGGCCGAGGTACTCAGTCACAAGGGTTACGCCGGCATGCGTCTGACCGATGTGGCCCAGGTGGCCGAGATCCAGGCCCCGGCCATCTACTACTATTTCGACTCGCGCGAGGACCTCATCGAGGAGGTCATGTGGTTCGGGATCGCGGACATGCGTAAACACCTCACGGTGGTGCTCGATGCGCTGCCCGACGGCACCGACCCCATGGAGCGGATTCTGGTCGCGGTGGACACCCACCTGCGCCACGAACTGGAGATCTCCTCGTACACCACGGCGTCGATCCGCAATTCCGGGCAGACACCGGACTCTATCCGCAAGCGTCAGGTGAGCGAGGAGACCAAATACGGGCGCATTTGGCGCGAGCTCATCCGCGCCGCCCACGACGAAGGCGCGATCCGCCCCGATCTGGATCTCTACATCACCCAGATGCTGATCCTCGGGGCCCTGAACTGGGCGGCGGAATGGTGGAACCCGCGACGCGGGTCGGTGGAGAAGGTGGTCGCGACCACCCAGGACTTCGTCCGCAACGCACTGATGCCCCATCCTCAGGACGCCTGATCAGCCCGAGTTCCCTCCCCCGCACCGCCTCAACACCTCACCGGAGAACACCGGCAGGACCCGGCAGCCGCACGATGGCTGCCGGGCCCTGCCGGTGTTCTCCGGATCTGATCGAGCCGGTTTACGGATCCGACCCGGTCGCCCCCGGGATCCGACCGATCAGTGCACCAGATCGGCCTCACGGACACCGGTGCCGAGCGGGGTGTGTGCTCCGACAACGACCAGTTCGGGTTTCTCGGGATCGGCGGCGAGCTGGGCCCGTGCGGCCGGTCCGGCGTCGTCGATCATCTTGTCCCACAGCCGCTGCCGGCCGGCCTTGGTGTGCAGCACCCACGAGTAGAGGAACATGCGGCCCAGGTTCCAGTTCGGTGCGGGCTCGGTGTCCTTGCGGCCGACGAGCTTGTGCAGCACGAACATCCAGCCGACCATCATCACCATCATCACAGCGGCGGCCACCCAGCGAATCCAGGTGAACAGTGCCGAGTTGTGGACCAGGATGTGCACCCAGCCGACCCCGAAGTAGGCGACCATCATGCCGAACGGCGCGGACAGCAGGATCATCAGCTTGTAGTAGCCCTTGAGTCGCGGCACGGCGAACGCGAGGATGGCGCCGATGGTGACGAAGGACCCACCGTTGATGAATCCCCACCAGTACGGGAAGCCGAACACCTCGAAGGGCTGAACACCGTAGTACTCGTACACGCCGAGGTTGATACCGATCGTCTCCATCACGGCATCGGTGATGATGCCCATTCCGAGCAGCATCACGAAATGCTTGCGGTGCGCGCCATTGCGAATTACGAAGTAGCAGAAATACGCTTCCAGACCCAAGAACGCGACATAACACAGCGGAATCAGCGCCGGTACCGTGATACCGAAGTTGGTGAAGGCCGGAATGAGGTTGTTGGCCCAGTGCAGGTGGCCGAGCAGGTCCAGCATCGGCTCAAGCAGGCTACAGATCAGACCACTGCCGATCACCAACAGCGGCACCCAGTTACGGCTCTTGGCCGCGGCATTGACCGCCCACGGCAGCGCGAAGATGACCACGGCGGCCCCGGCGATGAAGAAGAAAGCGATCTCCTGAGCCGAACCCACGCTGAAATTGCTGGGGTGCGGCTCCATATTGGGCGGCCACCCCTCTTCCGTGACCAGTGGCCACGCACTGTCGGCCAGATTCAGAATATTACTCACGGTATGTCACCTCTCAGATGAAGAGCGGAGCGAAAACGAACATCTGTGTACCGCGTCACACTAGCATTTGCCAAACACTGTGTACAGCACTTTTTGAAGTAACAGTAGAAAGTGTGGCTATGGCGTGAAGCCCGGTACTCTCGTCGAACGTGGCCGATACAGTGCGCACCCGCGGAAAACAGCGTTCCCTCGACGACAGCGAGGGAACGATCGCCGAGGACATCTACACCGCGACGCTTCGGCTGATGGAGACGACGCCCTACCCCGAGATCAGCGTCGCGCAGATCCTCACGGGCGCAAACATCTCCCGCACCACGTTCTACGCGTACTTCTCATCCAAACCCGCGGTACTGCGTAGGCTGCTCGAACGCGCGATGGACGATATCTTCGCCACGGTCACGCCGTTCCTGCGCAACGAAGGGCGGGATCGGCCGTCACCCGAAGCCGAATCGCCGGAGCCGGTGGGACGCGCCCTCGAACGCAGCATCCGATCGGTGGCCCACAGCTGGCACACACACCGCACCGTCCTGCGGTCGGTCGCGCTCCAGTGGCCCACCGACCCGGACCTTCGCGAGGTCTGGCTGGCCATCGCCGAGCGCTTCATCGACGCCGGCGCGCGTGAGATCGAACGCGAACAGGCCGCCGGTGTCATCGCCTCGCCCCTGCCCGGACGCACCCTGGCGACCACCCTCTTCTGGGGAACCGAACGCGTCCTGCACATCGCCGGGCTCGGTGTCGATCCGGCGTTGCCCGACGAGGAATCCGCGGTCGACGCACTCATCACGATGTGGCGCGGTACCCTCTACGGCGATTCCGGGCCGGTCCGGGAGAAGCGATAGTGGCTTCGCGGAAAACCCGCAAAGCCACCATCTATCTATGTGACCACAGGATCTATGTGATCGCGCGATCTACTTGACTGCGCGATCTACTTGACTGCGCGATCTACTTGACTGCGGCGTCAACACCGCCGACATCGGTAATCAGCCACTTCCTGGACCGATCGACCGTCACGGTGTAGCTGGCCGTCGACTGCACCCCGTCCGGGGCCTGCGCGTTCTTGGTGTTCACGCTGACGAACGCCGCGACGACAAAGATGTCGCCGTCCTGACTCTTCACCTTCGCCGACACCGGCGCCGAGGTCGACTTCCACTGCAGCGGCACGATGACCTGCTCCATCGCCGTGGCCGCATCAGTGAGTTTCGTAGCCAGTTCCTTGGATGTGCCCGCGGTCAGTCGCTTGTTCCACGCGGCCAGATCGTTGTAGTCCATCTGCGCGGCGCCGGTGGCGTAGTCCAGCGCCACCTTCTCGGCGTGGACTGTATCGGCCGCGTCGGATCTCATCGTGTCGATCGTGCCGCCCCGGTCGGTGACCACGTAGCTGAGCACACCCACGGCAACCGCGAGGACAACAACCAGCGCGCCCAGTACGAGCGTCGTCGCACCGATGCGGAACGAGCGCGGCGCCCGGTCCGGCTTCGTCGCGGCGCGTCGCGATTGTGTCCGCTTTCCGGGTCCGCCCTTCGTGCTCTCGTCCGCAGCACCCTCGTCCGCCGGGACGGTTGCATTGTCCCGCGCGTCCGTGTTGCTGTCATCCTTGGTGCCGCCGTCGTGCGTGCTCTCGTCGCGCGTGCTCTCGGCGTGACTGTTGTCGTCGTGTTCGGTCGACTCCATGTCGGCTTCGCCTTCGCCTTCGCCTATATCGATGGTCACTTCCGTTTTCCTCTCGCTCCTGGCTCCACGCCTGTGCGGCCGAAGGTCAGCCCGCCACCGTGACGACCAGACCGTTTCCGTCTCCCGCGGTGGCCAATGCCGTGCGCATCAGGTCACCGAGATCAACGGTCCGCAGTGTGGCGGCGCTCGCGGTCACCGCGGGTGAGACGGCCTCACCCAGAATCTTCAGGTCCGGGGCGGATCGATCCAGGAACCGCTGAATGTTGGTCAGCAACGGTCCGGCCTGATTGTTCAGCGAGTCCGGGGCGTAGGTGGAGACGATGAATCCGTCCTTGCCGTCCCGGCTGGTCGGTCTGCTCTTGCCGCCCTCGGTGACGAACAGGGCCAGGCCGTCGGCGAACCCGGCGAACGGTTTCCCGGCTGCCGCCATCGCGTCGCTCACCTCGGCGCCCTTGATGAGCAGCGGCTGGAACCGGTCGAGCAACTCGGTCAGCGAACCGCGCGTGGTGATGATCGTCGCTTCCAGAAGAGCACTGGCATTGGCGATGTCGCCGAGCAGTTCGCGGTCGGGCACCAGACCGGTGTTGGCCTCGTCGATGATCGTGCGGACCTTCTTCTCGTTGACCTGCTCGAGCAGCCGGGTGAACCGTGCCGACAGTTCGTCGATGGTCGTGGGTACCTCAACACTCGAGGCCGCCAGGCGTACCCCGTCGGACAGTTCCGGTCCGCCGGCGCCGCGCGGGGTGATCCCCAGATAGGTCTCGCCGAGTGCCGACAGATTGTCGACCCGGAACCCGGAGTTCGCGGGAATCGTGTACTTCTCCTTGTAGTTCCACTCGACGGCGACTCCGGTCACCGACGGTTCGACCTTGGTCACCTTGCCGACGGGAACACCTCGGTACAGCACACGCGATCCGACCACCAGGCCGTTGGTCTCGCGCAGTTCCAGGTTCGCCGTTCGCACACCGTGGTTGTCGGTGACGCTCAGGCCGACCGAGCCGAGATAGAGGATCGACACGGCCATCAACGCCAGCATCGCCAGCACCGACAGTCCGGTCCGCATCCCGGATGCGGTGATCGCCTTGACCCTGTTCATCGCACCGCTCCCAGCATCTTGAGCAGCCGGACCATGTCGGTGATCACGTTCTGCCCCTCGGGGGTCCGCAACGACACAATATCCAGGCCTGGTTTCTTCATGAACGGCTGCAGATTCTCGGTGAGGAACTTCCGGATCAGCGCGTCGTTCTCCCCGATCGCCGTCCCCACACCCACCAATGTGTCGGCGGTGTCGTTGAGCGAGTCCAGCATCGGTACCAGCCAGAAGCCGCCCTCGAACACGCTGCCGATACTCGGCAGAACGATGCCGATATTGCCGAACAACCGCGACATCTGGTCCCAGTAGTGCATGCCGGCCGGGTTGAACATCTCCTCGATCTTCGGCAGGCGCGGGATCACCGTCTTGCTCGTGTCGTTCAAACCCTTTATCAGGGTGTCGATCCGGGAAGTGTCCCGGGCCACGCTCCTGAGGTCGACGGCCGCGATGTTGGCCACCCGCTGTGTTTGCTTGATCTCGGGCAGGGCGGCGTTGACCGAACGAATGACGTCCTGCATGTCCTGAATGCTGCCCGCGTTCACGAAGTTCGCCAGGACGACGAGAGTGTCCTCGAGCGCCGGCGGCGAGATCGTGCCGGCCAGCGGAATGGTGCTCTCGGCCAGCTCCGGACCTGTGCCCGATGCCCGGATCGACACGTACGGATCGCCCAGGACGGTGCTCTGCCGGATGGCGGCCGTCGCATCGGCGGAGATCCGTACGTCGTCGACGGTGGCGGTCACATCGACGTAGCCGCGGCGCAGCACCACATCCTTCACCGATCCCACGCGCAGCCCGTTGAGGGTGACATCGGCGCCCTCGGGCATGTTCAAGGTGTTGGTGAACTGCAGTGTGAGCGTCTTGCCGCCGCCCGACGAGCGGATCGACGATGCCATGTCCGAGGGGTTGAGCGAACATCCGCTGAATGCGGCGATCATCGCGGCTGCGGCCACGAATCCCCAGATGCGTCCGAGGCCTCGCACGCGGCGTGGCCTGTCTGCGCTCGGTCTCATCGCACGCCTCCCGCCACCAGCAGATCCAGCGCATCAACCCGCACCAGTCTGCTCGAATTTTGTTCCGGAACACACGATCCCGCGCGCGCCCTGTTCAGGCCGCGGCAGAACGTCTTGGGCGCCGAGGTCTGAACCCGGATCTGCGGGACAGCGATGCTGATCCCCGCACCCTTGTTCTTCACCGTGACCAGCGAGGCCGTGGTGGCCAGGACCGGCAGTGACTGGAGCGCTCGGCTGATCTTGCCCGACTGTGTCGCGGCGACGTGGATGCTCGGCGGGGCACCGTCGAGGAAGTCGTACAGTTCTTTTCCGTAGCGTGGCTCGAACTTGTAGATCGCCAGGAGTACGGGTTGCATTCCGTAGATCATGTGTACCGCACCCGGCCACAGGATGTCGGCACCGACCTGGGCCGCCGGCGCCAGTTTGGTGATGATCGAGGCCACGTCGGACCACTGGTTCAGGACGTCTGTGGTCAACGGTGCCGTATTGAGAATGATCGAACCGATGTCGGAGATGGTCGATTCAGGGTTCTTCGCCGCTCTCCCCGCGGTTTTCATCAGATTCGCCAGGGTCGGTCCGGTACCGTCGAGCGCTTGGGCCAGCTCATTGATCGAGCCCTCCACCGCGCGGGTGTCGCCGTCCGGGGCGATCGCGTCGATCAGATCGGCCGCCGAGCCGGTGATCTGGGAAATGCTTTTCGGTGTGTACGAGTCCTGGACCGAAATGCAGGCATCCGGTGCCAGCCTCGCTCCGGCGGAATCGCCTACCAGTTCCAGCGATCGGTCGGCGAGGATCGACTTGGACCGGGTGACCGCCTTGACGTCGGCGGGCACCGACCAGCGCGTTTCCATACTGAACTGCACCCGCACCGCGTCCGGATACGGCTTGATCGAGGTGATCTTGCCGACCTGATATCCCATCCGGGTGACGGCGTTCCCGACGTACAGGCCGATGGTGTCGGGCAGCATCGCGCAGAACCCGGTCCGTTGCGAGGAGTTGTTGCGCCCGGACATCACGATCATCGACACCACGGTGGCCGGCACACAGATCAGTGCGAGCAGTGTGATCCATGATTTTTTCGCCATCAGCAGGTCCTTCCCGGTACCGGCAGGCACATGGCCGACGCGTCGATCACGAACTGGTCACTCGATTTGTGTTTTCCGTCGCCCACCAGCCGCATGAGCTGATCGCGCATCGGTTCGAGCCTGTCGATCACCGATTGCGTCGAGGTTTCCAGCCGCTTGGCCAGGTCTCGCAGGCCGACGACGCCGTTGTCGAACTCGTACTCGTGATTGAGGTAGAACTGCGTGAGCACACCGAGCCGCTCCAGGACGCCGCCGAGTTGGCGGAACGCCTCGGAGAACCCGTAGCGATACGTATAGTACTGCGACAGTGCCACATTCACCTTGCGGACCAGTTCCATCACAAAGTCTCGACTCTTGGCAAAGGTGCCCGTGTACTGACCGGCCATCGACAGGATCGACTCGACCTGTCCCTTCTGCCGGTCCATGATCGTGGCCACCGTCTGCAGTCCGTCCATGGCGTTGCGGAAGGCGGCGGTGTTGCGTCCGACGCCGTCGGCCACCTGGACCATCGATTGATCGACCGGCGCTCCGGTCACATTGTCGGTCACCCTGGGCAGTTCCTGGAGGATGTCGGCGACGGTGTAGGGCACGGTCACCCGGTCGGGTGTGATCGTGCGGCTGTCCTGCGACACCGGGCCCGAGGGCTGGAGCGCGACGAAGTAGCCGCCGACAGCGGTCAGCAGTTGCACCTTCACCCGAGTGCGGTTGCCCACCCGGACCGTGTCGTCGAGTTCGACGGTCACCTTGACGTCCTTGTCCCGCAGTTCGACCGAACTCACCTTGCCCACCGAGATACCGGCGACCCGCACGTCTTCTCCGCCGGTGACCGCGGCCGCGTCGCGGGTGGTGAATGTGACGCTCTGGCGGCCGGGCGGGGCCAGGTAGAAGTACGACACCCCCGCGACGACGATGGCGATCACCGCCACCACCAGCGCTCCGGCGAGCAGATCGTTGTTCGTCAGACGCTCCTGGAACCTTCTCATGCGCGACATACGACCGCCCCACTGCCGTTCACCAGAATCTGGCCTAGCTCGGGCAAGGGCAGTTCTCCTTTGGAACATTTGTTGGTCTTCTCCGACGCGATCGCCGGCAATTGCATGCTCTCCACGACGCTCGGGAACAGGTCCATCGACTTCCACATGTTGTTGATATCGGGGAATGCCCGGGCCAGTTCCTGATCCAGATCGGTGGTGGTCTGCAATCCGATCGCGGCCATCAGCTGGTTGAGCACCGTCATCAGGGGCGGACCGTACTTGTCGGCCTTGCGGAACTCGTCGAGCACGGTCAGCACCGAATCGATCGGCACCTCGATCTCCTTGAGGAACTGCAGGATCTGCGGCGAGGTTCCGCCCAGACTGTCCGAGATCCGCGCCATGTTGCCGACGAGGGTGGAGATCGTCTTCTCACGGTTCGCGGTGTATCGGCTCAGTTCGTCGACGCTCTTGAGCAGCGGGGCCAACCCACTTCCGTCCCCTTGCAGCACCGTCAGCGCGTTGTTGGAGAAGTCGTTGATCTCCTCCGGGCTCAGTGTCTGCAGAACCGGTTGCAGGCCGTTGAACAGTTCGGTGACATCGAACGAGGACACCGTGTTCGCCGTGGGCAGGTGCCGCACCCGCTCGCCGCGACCGTCGGCGCCGGTCACGTCGAGGTACCGGACGCCGGAGAGGTTGGCGTAGCGCACGGCGGCCTTGGACTCGGTGGTCAGCGAGTGATCCTGGTTCACGGTGAACTCGACCTTGGCCACCGCCGAGTTGTCATCGGTCTGTTGTAGTTCGACTCCGGTGACCTTGCCGACCTTGACGCCGCGGATACGGACGTCGGCGTTGGGCCGCAACCCGGTGGCATCGGTGAAGTCGGCACTGTACTCGCGGGTCGAGCCGCTGTACGGGGCGGTGATCCCGTTGGCGATCACGAAGTACAGGACGAGGGCGGCCAGCGCGGCGACGATCAGCTTCCACAGCGGCCGGATGACGCGGATGCTTCCCGCCAGTTGCCCGCCCATCAGCGACCCGCCTTGATCGGCAGGCCGATGACCGGCCCGGCGAACGATGGCAGCTGCTCGATGGCCAGGTTGACCTTGAGATTCCTGCCTCCGTCACGGCCGGGGCCGAATGCCCCGTTGAGCCGGGTCATCAGATCCCGCACGGTCGTGGTGGTCACTGTCCCCTCCCCGATCGCCGGCAGCACCGTGCCTACCTCCTTGATGATGTTCACCCAGGGCAGCAGGTTTGCCTCGTTGGATTTGAGCAACCTGCCCACCATGGAGAAGAAGTTGTCCGAGATCGCCTGCAATGTGTTGGTGAAGTTGTTCTGCACCGTGTCGCCCGAGAGCCGGATGTCGCTGTCGTAGAAGGACGTCAGGCCCGCGAGCGCCCCGTCGGCGAACGGTGGCAGCGCGGTGACTATGTCGTTGTATCGGTCGAGCAGATAGGCCGGGGTGTGCGCCTGCGTCTTGGCCACCACGTCGGCGAACACCACACCGGTGTGCATCAGCGGCTCGAACGCCTTGCTGTAGGACAGCATTCGTTCGATCACCGTGATCGTCTCATCCACCAGCGTGCCGTTGGCCACATCCGAACCCCGCTCGATCATCGTCGCCATCGAGTAGTCGGCCGCGTCCCGGCGCTCCACCCGTGCCCCGTCCCGCAGCGGCGCGGCCCGGCCGCTTCCCGGGTCGGTGATGGTGATCCCGGTGATCCCGAAGTAGTTCTTCGGCCGGAAGTCCACCGCGAAGTCCTCGCCCATTCCCTCGACCAGACGTTTGCTCAGTTCGACGGTGACGCGGGAGCTGCCGTCCTCGTTGACCTTGAGATGACTGACCCGGCCCACGGCCGCACCCCGCAGCATCACCTCGGTACCGTGTTCGACGCCCGACCCCACGGCCGCGGTGTTGATGTCCACCGTCATCAGATCCTTGTTCTTCGGGGTGATCGCGGGAATCACGAAGGCGAACAGCAGCGCCACGGCAATCGCGACGATCACCCCGATCAGCCCGGTCTTTCGCATCGTCGCCCGGCGCGCATGGTCGGAACCGACCAGAAATCCTGAGACCATCGTCTACCCCTTGAAAACCAGATCCGGATGCAGACCCCACAGCAGGATCGTCATCACAAGATTCATCACGATGGTCATGACCAGACTCGCCCGGATGGCCCGCCCACACGCACGGCCCACCCCTTCGGGCCCGCCGGAGGCGAAAAACCCGTAGTAGCAATGGATAATGGTGATCACCGCACAGAATGTCACCGCTTTGACCAGCGAATAGAACACTTCAACCGGGTCGAGAAACTGACTGAAATAGTGATCGTAAGTACCTTCGGGCGCACCTTGTACATACTTGACAAACGTGCTGGCCGTGAGGAAGCCGATCGCCAGACTCAGCAGGTAGCCGGGGATGACGCAGAGCATGCCACCGACCAGGCGGGTGCCCACCACGAACGGGATGGACCTGATGCCCAGGGTTTCGGTGGCGTCGATCTCCTCGGCGATCCGCATCGAACCGATCTCGGCGGTCATCCGGCAGCCGACCTGGGCCGCGAAACCGATGCCGGTCATGATCGGACCCATCTCACGGATGTTGAGGAACGCTCCGATCACACCGGTGAGCGGACCGAATCCGATGAGATTGAGTGTGTTGTAGGCCTCGATCGCGACGGCCACACCGATGGCGATACCGAGGATGATCAGGAGCGGGATGACGCCGCCGTCGACGATGATCGATCCGCGCCCCCAGGCCATGCTGTTCATGGTCTTGGTGGTCTGCTTGCGATAGTGACGCAACGTGTACGGCAGGTGCACGATGGTCTGGACCGTGAACAGGATCCACCGGCCTATGCCCTCGCCGATGGCGAAGACACTGGTGGACAACCATCGACCGACGCGGGTGACCGCGTGATCTGCCGTATGTGTGCTCGGCTGTGCCATCTCAGATCACCCGACCGCGCTCGGAAAGAACATCGATTGGATCTGCGTGGTGAGCAGGTTGGTGATGAACACGGCGATAAAGCCCAGCACCACCGATGCGTTCACCGCGTCGGCCACGCCCCGTGGCCCGCCCTTGGCTTCCAGTCCGCGCAGGCTGGCGATGATCACGACCTCCATCCCGAACAACATCGTCTTGAGAATCGCGAAGTAGAAGTCGGTGGTCGTGGCGAACGCGCCGAATGACTGCCAGAAGCTTCCCGGGATGACCCCGTTGATCGACACCGCCAGTGAAAAGCCCGCGGCCACGGCCGAGGCCACGATCACCACACAGAGAATAGGAGCGATGAGCAGGATCGCCAGCAACCGCGGCAGCACCAGGCGCTGAACGGGATTGACACCCATCACCCGCATCGCGTCGATCTCTTCACGGATGGAGCGGGCGCCGAGGTCGGCCGCGATGGCCGATGCCGCCGCGCCGCCCATGAGCAGGCCCGCCGCGATCGGCGCGCCCTGGGAGATGACCCCGATGCCGCTGGCCGCGCCGGCCAGCGATTTGGCGCCGACCTGATTGACCACGGCGCCGACCTGGATGGAGATCTCGGTGCCGAAGGGCAGTGCGATGAGCACGGCGGGCAGGGCGGTGACCGTCAGCAGGAACCATGCCTGCTCAAGGGTTTCCACCACAGGTATGCGCATTCGTGCGATACCGGTGATCGCGTACCAGATCACCTGGACAGCCAATTGGGCGGCTCGCCCGATGGTCGCCAGCGAATTTCTCGGTACCGTGGTCACCCATGTGACGACCCCCTCCATCGCCCGGTCCATGGCCGGACCGGCACCTGCGAACATCGGCGCCGGCGCGTCCAGGGCAGCGTGGCCTGCCATCGCTTCCAGCCGCGCGTCGACGGGATTGAGACCCTGCATTCCTCCCTCTCCGATCTGATTCCCGGAACGACGGTCGAGGCGGCGCCCTGAGACAATATTAATTGAGATTTGATTCAAAACTGCCGGCCTACGGCGGCGTGCTGACGTTCACGCCGGAACGTAGCACGCCGCCGATGCGCGGGCGGTTATTTCGCGGAATTCGCCTTGTCGAAACGAGCACTCAGGATGTTCTCGGTGGCCGCGGCCGCCTTCACCCGGTCGGTCAGGCCTCCGTTGTCCTGCTTGCGGAAGTCCTTGAGCATGACCCTCGCCGCGTTCTGGCCGGGCATACCGGAGATGCCCGCGACCGGATGGGTGCCCGCACCGGTGAGGTACAGACCCGGAACCGGGGTGTGGTAGCCGGCGAACTTCTCCGCGGGCTTGAGCGGACCGAAACGAGAGATCACCGGGTCCACGTGATACACGCTGCCGTCGATCGCCCAGAACCGTTCCTCGATGTCGGGCAGTGCCAGATCACGCCGGGCGACCTCCAGGGATTCGATTCCCTGGTAGTAGTGCGAGGCATCCTTGATCACCCGCTCGGTGATCTGCTTCTTCGCCTCATCCCAGCCGACCCGGGGATCGGACGGGGTGATACCCGCCCAGAACCAGAAGATGTCGCAGCCTTCGGGGGCGAATCCCTGGTCGAACGATGTAGTCGCGTGACCCAGACCCGGAATATGCTCGGGCACTTCGCCCCTGATACTGGCTTTGGCCGCATCCAGGCTTTCCTGATAGGTGTTGAAGCTGTTGCAGCCAAGTCGCAGGTCGATGCCGTCGCCACGCCACTTCTCGTGCTTTTCCATCGTGATCTTGCCACTGAGCGCGACATTCAGCTTGTAGTCGGCGATTCCGCGCCGGCGGGTGGGAAT
Organism: Gordonia pseudamarae; assembly: GCF_025273675.1. Lineage (NCBI taxonomy): Bacteria > Bacillati > Actinomycetota > Actinomycetes > Mycobacteriales > Gordoniaceae > Gordonia > Gordonia pseudamarae. Next base: position 3,382,435 of record NZ_CP045809.1, read on the forward strand.
CTTGTCGGCCTTGTTCTGCAGGACCCGCGGCAGGGTCCCCTCCGGCAGCAACCGCGTCAGGGTGGTCTTCGGGCTGCACGCCGTCAGTACCGCGCGCCTGGCGTACAGTTCCTCCCCGCCCTGCAACCGGACACCGGTCACCCGGCCGTTGGTCACCACCAACGACTCCACCGGTGCGGACGTCCTGATCCGCCCACGATTGGCGGCGATGCTCTTGGCCAGCGCCGCCGGGAACGCCCCCGTGCCACCGTGGAACATCGACACGCCGTACTTGCTGAGCACCCCGAGATAGATCAACGACCAGCCCGACAGATCGGCGTCGAACGGCATGAACGGGAGCGCGATGGTCAGGGGCGCACGGATCGCGTCGCTTTCAAAACTGTCCTCGATGGCCTCGGCCTGCGAGGATGCCATCCACCGGCCGATGGCGATGAGTTCCTTGCGGTTCTTGGCCATTCCCTTGGCCGCCTTCAGAACCGCCTTGATATCGGGCGAGACCGGGCTGGTCTGCATCAGCGGCAGACCGATCTCCACCGCGGCATCGATGACCCGGTACAGATCGATCAGCGCCTCGGCGTCGGCCGGCGAGAAGTAGCGCAGTTCGTCCGCGGTCCGCGTGGGATCACGCCACAGGGCCAACGAGGTGCCGTCATAGTTCAGCTGCACATGTGCCGGATCGATAACCGTCTGGCGCAGACCGAATTTCGATGACAGACCGAGGTCCTTGTCGATGGTCGTGGTCCGGAACAGCGAGGCCTGCATCGACGCCTCGTTGATGATGTACCCGGGCGCCTCCGGTTCGAACGGATTGGTCGAGGTCATACCGCCGATGGTGGGCGATGCCTCGACCACCAGGACATCGAGTCCGGCCTGCGCGAGATAGGCGGCCGAGACCAATCCGTTGTGGCCGGCACCGACCACGATCACATCCGCGGTGTTTTGCACTGCTTCGGTCATAGGTCTTTTCTCTTCCGTGAGATGTCGGTCAGATTTCGGGTGCCGGAACCACGCCGGTGACGACCGCTCCGGTAATACCGCCGTCGACGACGAGCGCGTGGCCGTTGATCCACCGGGCCGCGTCGGAGGCCAGGAAGAGCAGGGCGTCCGCGATATCGTCGGGCGTCGCGTGCCGCCCGAGAAGATCCTTCACCCCGTCGAGGGTCTCCTTGCCCATCGATTCCTCGAAGTCGGCCAGGATCGGCGTCTCCACCGGTCCCGGAAGTACCGAGTTGATCCGAAATCCCAACTGTGCCAGCGCGAGTCCCATCGACTGCGTGTACACGGTGGTCACCTCTTTGGAGAAGTTGTAGGTATTGCCCTCCTGCGGGTTGGCCTTGAACCACGCCAGACCTTCCTCGAAGGTGTCGGTGGCCAGCAGGTCCCTGATCGCATCGAGCCGGGCGGGCCAGCCGAAGCCCGCGGTCGAGGACACCACCGTGATCGACCCGCCCGGATTGAGGCGCTCGAAGAACGCCTCGGCCAGATGCCGCACGGCCAGCGAGTTGACCGCGAAGACCAGTTCGGACGGTGCCGTTCCGGGAATACCCGCGACGTTGAGCAATCCGTCGAAACTGCCCTCAAGTTGCTCCAGAGCGGCGTCGATGCTGTTGGGATTCGCCAGATCGACCTCGACGTGAGCGGTCGCCTCGAACGTCGGGACGTTGCGGTCCAGGGTGTATACCTGCGCGCCGTCGGCGAGCAGACGCTGTGCTACCGCCGCGCCGATTCCGGAGGCCGCTCCGGTGACGACGTAGCGCTTATCAGTGAATTCAGACATTGTTCCTACTCCCGTCAGTGTGCGGCTGCCAGATACTTCTTCTCGATCTCGCGTTTGACGAGCTTTCCGGTCGCCGACCGCGGCAGTTCGTCCACGAAATCGACCGATCTGGGAGCCTTGAAGTGTGCGATCTTCGATCGCGCGTAGTCGATGATCTCCGCGGCGAGCGACTCGGACGCCTGATGTCCCTCACGCAGTTGCACCACCGCTTTGACCTGCTGCCCGTATTCGGGGTCAGGGACCCCGATCACCGCGACGTCGAAGATCTTGGGATGCAGGGTCAGCGCGTTCTCGATCTCCTGCGGATAGATGTTGACCCCGCCCGAGATGATCATGAACGCCTTGCGGTCGGTGAGGAACAGATAGCCGTCCTCGTCGACATACCCGAGATCGCCCACCGTAGTCCAGTTCTCGTGGTCGGGGTGTTCGGCGGCCTTCGTCTTGTCCGGATCCTTGTGATAGGAGAATGTCCGGCGTTCCCGCTCGAAGTAGACCTGGCCCACTTCGCCGACCGGAAGGACGTTGCCGTCGTCGTCGCAGATGTGTACCGGCCCCAGCGCCGACTTCCCCACCGACCCGCGCTTGGTCAGCCATTCCTGGCTGGTGATGATGGTGGTGCCGTGCTGCTCGGTCGCGCTGTAGTACTCGACCAGAATCGGTCCCCACCAATCGATCATCGCCTGCTTCACCTCGGGTGGGCAGGGGGCGGCCGCGTGGACGGCGATCCTCAGCGAGGACACATCGTAGCGGTCCCGGACCTCGTCGGGCAGTTGTAGCAACCGGACGAACATAGTCGGAACGAACTGGGCGATGGTGACCTTGTACCTGTCGATCGCCGCCAGCGCGGCCTCCGCGTCGAACTTCTCCAGAACAACCACTGTTCCGCCGAGCGCGTGCACCGCCCCGCCCCACTTGAGCGGTGCCGCATGGTACATCGGCGCGGGCGACAGATAAACATCGGCCGCCCCGACCTTGAACACGTGCTGGACCAGACCGGTGATCGGATCTCCGGGCTGATCGACCTGGATCGGCAGGAGCGTCGGCTTGATCCCCTTCGGCCGGCCGGTGGTGCCCGACGAGTACAGCATCTCCGAACCACGCGGAATCTCCGCCAGTCGCGTCGTGGAGGATAGCAATTCGTCGTAAGAACCGAAGCCCTCGATCGATCCGGCGAAGGCGACCGACAACAGGTCCGGGTTGTCGCACCCGGCCGTGACCTGCCGGGCCAGCTCTGCCTGCCCGGCCGATGCGAACAGCACTTTGGCGTCGCTGTCATTGACGATGTAGGCGACCTCGGCCGGCTGCAGGTGCCAGTTGACGGCGGTGATGTACAGGCCCGAACGCATGGCCGCCCAAAAGATCTCCATGACCTCGGCCGCGTTCTCGCTCAGCACGGCTATCACATCGCCCTTGCGCAGGCCACGGTCGTGCAGAGCACCGGCCAGCGCCGCCGAACGCTCCTCCAGTTCGCCGTATGTGGTCACGCGGCCACTGCCGGCCATGATGATCGCCGGATGGTCCGGATTCGACGCGGCGTGTACTCCCGGAAACATGTCGCTTGTTCTCCTCAGATAGTGGGTGGCGGTGACGCGCTCCACGAAGCGCGGGTGGTGGTGCGGGCCGAACAACGGCCCACGCATAGACGGCGTGGGCCGGCGGGGCACTCAGACCAGCAGGTCCTCACGCCCGTCGGACTTGAGATTGTTGACGTAGACCGGGAACAGCTTCTTGCCCAGCGGCGCCAGCTTGAGCAGGCTCGCGACGTTGCCCTCGACGCCGATCTTCTTCTTGGCCATCGCCAGCGGAAGATTCACCTTGCCCTGCCAATAGGCGTTGCCCGTCTCGGCGGGCATCTTCATCGTCGCCATCGGTTCGGGATTGCCCTCGAAGGCGTCATAGACCTGCTTGTTCACCGCGTCGACCACCACGACCGCCGCGGGCTCGGTGAAGTCGAATGCGAAGACCAGACCGCTGTCGACCAGCTTGGGGCCGATCTCGGCGTCCTCGAACGCCGTCTCGAAGATGCCGCCGATGTACTTGACAACCTCGGCCGAGTCCTTGAATCCCATGTCCATCCTCCGATTAGAATATAAATTCGATTCAAAACTGAATCGAAGAGCCACCCGCGGGCCATCAGGCCCCGTATGTGTCCGTATGAGCCGGATCACAGCCTAGCGTAAGCTGACTTATAGTCAAGACCGCAGACGAGCCGTGACTCCGTGTGATCTGCCTCTCAGGCTAGGCGACAACCGGAGTTATGTCCAGGCATTTTCAAATCTGGATTCGGCAAGGATCTACGGTGCCGGGGTTCGGCCGACCCGCGGCCACACACCCGGCCCGCCTGCGCACCGGACGCATCCCACACGCGGATCGCCGGACACCTTGCGCGGGCCAAGTTTCTATCGTAGATTCATTTTCCTGACGGGCCTGGGAGATCTCGCCCGGCGGTCAGTGCCAGACGAGGACCGCCAGCACCACCGGGAGTGCCACCGCCCACCCACCGAACAGCAGCCGGCCCGCTGGCGGGGCATCACGCAGTTCCATGAAGTCCGACAATACGAGCCAGACCTTCCACGCGGCCACCGCCAGCATGGCGAACGCCGCCCACCGATGGTCGATCGAGTGCATTGTCAGTATCCAGGTCGTCACCACCGTGGCAGCCACCAGCAGACCCCAGGTCACGCCGATCGGCCTGACCCCGAGCACTCGTCGGAGCGTGTCTTCGCACACCCCACGGGAGCTCTGGCGCGCTGCCCGGTTCTGCCCCGCCGGATATTTCGTGGCGCGGTTCTCCGTGCCGAGGTTCGATCGCGGCTGGTTCATTGTGGTCACCTGATCAGGTAGATGAGCGGGAAGATGAGCAACCACAACAGGTCCACCAGGTGCCAATAGCAGGCCGCGGTCTCGAAACCGGTGACACCCGGCATGGGTGAGCGACGCATACGCACCCAGAAGGTGCCGAGCACAATGCATCCGGCGATGACGTGGATCAGGTGAATACCCGTGATGGCCAGATAGTAGACATAGAACTCACTCGCGGCGGGGGTATGGCCGTCTCGGAATCCCGTAACGTACTCGGTGCTCTTGAGCGCGATGAACACCAGGCCACCGACGATCCCCCAGGCCGTCCACCTGGCCGCGATGTGTTGTTCACCCGCTCGAAGCCACTTGAGCGCCGACGCCACGCATGCCGAACTCGTGAGCAGCACAAGGGTGTTGATACCTCCCCGGTCGATATCCAGGGTCGCACGGGCTGCTTCGAATCCTGGCACGTCGTCCCGGCGCGTGACGGCGAATGCCAGGAACATCAGCGTGAATATCGCCATATCACCGGCGATGAACACCCAGAACCCTTCGATGCCGGGCATCCGCCGGGGGGTACGGCTGCTTGTCGGCGGGGGTCGGGTGTCGATGCTCGTCATCGGTCCGATACCGCGAGCAGATCTTCTGCTTCCAGGCGCCTGAGCGCGTGCAGGCACAAGAACGTGGCCATCGCCGTGAAGACGAAGAACTCCACGAAGACGACCCAGAAGCTGACGATCCCGTTCCACGCGAACGGCCCGGTGCGAAAGAACGGCATCAGGCTGAGCGGGACGTAGCAGGCAGCGGTGAGGAAGCTGCACCAGGCAAACCACTTCGGCAGCAGCGGACGCATCCGGCGGTCGCAGAGTATGGCCACTCCGATCGCGACGCATTGCAGTACCGAGCACACGTAGGTGGTGTCGAAGAACGTCCAGCCGAAGTGGTAGAACAACTGCACGATCTCGGCGGAGTACTCGTCGGCGCGGAGCGCGGCCGTCAGCCAGATCGTCGCGGGCACCAGGGTCACCACCGCGGTCAGCACGCCACCGATCAGCTGGATCTGGGCCAGCCCGCCGATCGGGCTCTCCATCCTGCTGATGACGCGCGAGATCGCGACGCTCCACGGTGCGTAGAAGGGAGCGGCGAATGCCATCATGACCATTCCGATGGTGAGGCCGGTCTGGTGTTCGACGAAGTAGGAGTGAATCTCGGCCGCGCTCATGTCCGGGCCGGGCGGTGGCCAGAATCCGGCGAAGACGGCAAAGCCGAGAAGGCCGAAGAAGACGTAACAGCCGACCAGGAGCAACGCCGTCCGCAGGAGCCGGTAGTCGTTACGGATGCGGGCCGCGTCGAGATTCGTCTCCGGTGCCCGCAGATCCGCCCGCAGATCCGATTGCGGTGAAATCAGTGTCATCATGGCTCCCACGAGTTGTCGCGGCCCGGGAGGGGTGTCGCCGGCGAATACGCCGCGCCCCCGTCGGCGACACCACCCCGAGTCATTCGATTTGATGTTAGATTACAAGATTATGCCGAATGTGTTCCACTACTTCGGGAATTGTCCGACGATCTCATCGACCACCAGTTTCGCGGTTTCCGCACATGCCGTGGTACCGCCGTTGGCGTATTCCTTCACCGCGTCACCGACGTTCCACAGACCGGTGATGTCGGTGGTGTGCGGCAGGTCGAATCCGGCCACGGCACGCTGCGGCGGCCACCCGTCTCGGGTGATGACGGTGCTCAGAATCCGTGCCTTGTCATCGAATCCGGGAATCGTCTCGCGCAGATCCGCACGCAACAGCTCGATCTCGGCCGCCTCGTCGAAATCGCCGATGGCCGGTTCGGGCACCGAGGTCCCGACATACAGGTGCCAGCCGGCGGGCGCCATCTCCGGACAGGTCTCGGTGAAGTTCGCGATGTAGGCCAGCCGGCGGCTGCTGGAGAAGCTGAGCATACCGGGGGCTTCGAGCAGTGGCTCCTGGGCGGCGAAGTTGATCGTGAGCATCGCGCACGGGCGGTTGCGCTTGTTGACCAGACTCACGTAGTCCTCGTCGAAGGCGTCTTCGCCGGCCAGGCCGACGGTCGCGAACGGTCCGATATCGCTGACCACGACCGGTGCGGTGACGGTTCGCTCGTCGCCGTCACGCACCAGCGTCACCCCGGTGACCGCTCCGTCGGCGACGTTGATCCGGGTCACCTCGGTGGACAGTTCGAGCACACCGCCGTGCCCGATGAACGCCTCGGCCAGCGCCCGCCACACGCCGATCGTCCCCTCCGGATGAAAGCCGAAGCGTTTGAACGCGCTCTTGCGGGTGAAGTAGGTGAGAAACACCCGCGCCGGCAGCTCCTCGGAGCCCACCGCGAACACCGAGGCGCACATGTTGCGGAAGATGCCGTGTACCCCTTCGTTCTTGGTGTACTTACGCACCCAGTCCGCGGTGGACAACTCGTCCTCGGGCAACCCCGAGTCATGGCGGGCGGCACCGATGCCCTTGGCGAGCTTGGCACCCTGCCGGGTCAACTTGCCCAGCAGCAGGCCCCACCCTCCCCGGGTGACGTCGACGTCCTTGCCGGCGATCCGGTACAGGATAGGGGGCTGTGGTTCACGGATGTCGAACGTGGCACCCACCTCGTCGAAGGTCTGCTCGGTGATGCCGCCGACCTCGATGACGATCGCACCGTCGTTCACCTTGAAGCCGTCCACGTCTGTGGTGGAGGCGCGGCCGCCCACCTTGTCCAGCCGCTCGACCACCAGAGTCCGATAACCCCGATGGGCGAGCCTGGCGGCGGTGAACAGACCTCCCGCGCCGGCCCCGATGACGATCACATCGTAGTCATTGACTGTCATACTCATTGTCCTTCCGTATCTTTCGCAGTCCGCCGGCGAAAGAGGTTCAGTACGAACGCGGCAGACCCAGCGAGGTCTGTGCCACAAAATTGAGGACCATCTCGCGGCTCACCGGCGCGGTCCGCATCAGCCGGGTGACAAACCAGAGCTCGGACAGTCCGTACTCGTGCGACAGTCCGTTGCCGCCGTGCACCTGAATCGCCTGGTCGAGGGCCTTCAGCGCGGCCTCGGACGCGGCGAACTTCGCGATGTTGGCGGCCTCACCGACGCCCGGCGAGTCGCTGTCGGACAGTTCCGCCGACAACCGCGTCGCGAGCCGGGCCACCTCCACATTGATGTGTGCTTCGGCCACGGGATGCGAAACACCCTGGTGCGTACCGATCGGGGTGGACCAGACCTTGCGGTTGCGCGCGTAGTCGGTGGCCTTGGCGATCGCGTAGCGACCGATGCCGCCACACAGCGCACCGACCAGGACGCGTTCGGGATTGAGGCCGGCGAACACCTGGTGCAGGCCGCTTCCGGCCTCCCCCACCAATGCCTCCGGTCCGACGCGCACCTCGTCGAGAAACACCGTGAATTGCTTATCGGGCGAGACGATCGACGTGGGGATCTGCTGGATGGTCAGGCCCGGTGAGTCGGTGGGGATCACAAAGATCGACAGCTTCTTCTTCTCATCGGTCGACAGGTCGCCGTCGCGGGCGATGAGCAGGACCGCGTCGGCCTGATCGATCGCCGAGATGTAGTACTTCTGGCCGGAGATCAGCCAACCGTCACCATCGCGGCGGGCGGTCGACTTCACGTTGTGGCTGTTCGATCCCGCGTCCGGTTCAGTCAGGCCGAACGCCATCTTGCGAGTACCGTCCGCCAGAGACGGCAGCCAGTTCCGCTTCATCTGCTCACTGCCGTGTGCGGCGATGATCGAGCCGCAGATCGCCGGGGAGATCACCCAGATCAGCAGTGGCAGGCCCTCGGCCGCAAGCTCTTCGACGATGACCACGGCTTCGGCCATTCCCCCGCCTCCGCCGCCGTACTCCTCGGGAAGGTGAACACCGAGCAGGCCCGCGGCGCCGAGATCCTGCCACAGTTCATCGATATCGCCGCCCGAACGGCCGCGTTCCAGGAAGTACTGCGGCCCGTACTTCTTCGCGATGGCACGGGTGCTCTCCCGGATCGCCCGGTGGTCGTCGCTGTCGTGTATCAAACCGGTCATGGGCTGCTATCTTCCTTCAAAGATCGGTACTTCTTTGTCAATGAATGCCTCGATCGCGTGCTGTGCGTCCCTGGTTCTGCCCACCACCGCGAGGGCGTCGGTCTCGGCGCGCAGTTGGTCCGACAGACTGCTGCCGGGACTGTCCCGAAAGAGCCTGCGCTGTGCCGCGAAACCCAGAGTCGGGCCGGAGGCGAGTTTTCGCGCTGTGGTCAGGGCGTGATCGCGCAGTTCGTCGTCGCCGACGACCTCGGCCACCAGCCCCCACTGCTCGGCCAGTGCCGCATCCACTCGCAGGTTCGTCAGATACATCCGGCGTGCCCTGGCCGGGCCGATCAGACGTGGCAGGTGCCATGTTCCGCCGCCGTCTCCGGACATCCCGATCGCGCTGAACGCCGTGCAGAAGATCGTGTTCGTCGCGGCGATCGCGATGTCCGCGGCGTAGACGAATCCCAGGCCGCCGCCGGCCACCGATCCGTGGGCCGCGGTGACGATCGGTACGTCGAGTCGGTCGAGGATGCGGAAGCCCTCGTGGAATGGTTCGGTCATTCCCGACGTCAGGGCACCTATCGTGCCGGGTTGCACCGTCCGGAAATAGTCGAGGTCCCCGCCCACCGACAGCGCGGGACCGTTGCCCGCGATGAACACCGCGCGCACCCGCGGATCGGCCTCGATGGCGCGGGCCACCACCAGCGTCTCCTCGGCGAGCCGCAGGTTGATCCCGTTGCGTTGTTCGGGTCGATCCAGGATCACCTGGGCCACACCCCGGTCCACCGAATAGTCGATCGTTTCGAGTTCGGCGATCGTCGGCATCGAATACCCCGGGAAGGTGCCGACCTCGCCGCCGGCGAATGCCTCACGCCAGAGCGCGGTGTCCGTCAACTGCCGCAGTCCGGTGATGGTTCCGGAGTCGGAGAACGTCAGCACGTGGACGAACGCCGCGTTCAGTTCACGTCCGGTCGGCCTGCACCGCCCGCGATAGGTGCCGCTCACGTGAAGGCGGTTGCCGTCCAGAAGGTCGAAACTGTCGGCCTCCGCGCGGGCCCGGAACGTCCGGCCCAGCCGCCACCAGAAATTGCCGATCATGTCGTCGCGGCCGCGATAGGTGCCGCCGAGCCCGAGCGGCAGGCCCGGCGCGGTCTCGCCGACGAATTCCGTGTCGAGCAGACCGCGGACCGTCTCGGCATCGCCGTGCGCCAATGCGGAGTACAGGGTCTGCGCGGTGCTGACCCGGTCCGCTGCCTGGGCGCCCCTCATCGGGTTGCCGAACCGGAGAGTTGCGAACCGACGACCGCCACGAACGACACACAGGCGCCGGGCCTGCCACCGAGGTTGTGGGTCAACGCCGTTCGTGGATCGTCGAGTTGCCGTGGACCGGCCTCGCCACGTAGTTGCAGCCATGCCTCGTACAGCATCCGCAGCCCGCTGGCGCCGACCGGATGCCCGAATGATTTCAGCCCGCCGTCGATATTGACCGGCAGCCGGCCGTCCGCGTCGAAGGCCCCCGACAACGATTCCTTCCACGCCTGCCCGCGGTTGCAGAACCCCAGATCCTCCATGAGCACGAGTTCGGTGGGAGTGAAACAGTCGTGTACCTCGGCCAGCGAGATCTCGGCTCGTGGATCGGCGATCCCGGCCTGCTCGTAGGCGTCCTGCGCCGATCGCTCCACCTCGGGAAAGGTGGTGAAGTCGTAGCCGGGATCGACCGAGCCGCGCGCCGGACCCGCCGCCAGTGCAAGCCCTTTGACGAAGACGGGCCGATCGGTGTAGTCGTAGGCGTCCTCGGCGCGCACGATGATCGCGCACGCCGCGCCGTCGGACACCCCGGAGCAGTCGAAGACGCCGAGCCGGCCGGCCACCTTGGGCGCACCGGTGATCTTCTCCTTGGATACCTCCGAACGGAACTGCGCCTTCGGGTTCCGTGCGCCGTTGACGTGGTTCTTCCAGGCGACGTGGGTCATCGCCTCCCGCATCTGCCCGGCGTCCACGCCGTACTTGGCGCAATATGCCGGGTCGAGCAGGGAGAACGCGGCCGGTGCGGTGACCGACAGTTCCGGGGCGGTGCCGTCGCCGGGTGGATCGCCGCGCAGCAGACCCGCGAAGCCCGAATCCTTGAGCTTTTCCACACCGACCGCCATGACCCGGTCGTATGCGCCCGAAGCAACGGCGTAGCAGGCGTTGCGGAAGGACTCCGATCCGGTGGCGCAATAGTTCTCCACGCGGGTGACCGGCTTGTAGTCGGTACCCAGCGCCCGGGACAGGAGAAGCCCCGATTGCGCCGAGCCGAGCGTGCCCAGCCAGAAGGCATCGATGTCGTCGCGGGCGAGCCGGGCCCGGCCGAGCGCTTCATCGACCGCGGTGATGATCATGTCTTCCTGGGACTGGTCCCAGAGTTCACCGAACTGCGTGCAGCCCATCGCGACGATCGCGACCTTGTCGGCGATTCCCTTGCTGCCCATCAGTTCTCCTCACCGGACGTGTCGGCGGCCGCCGGCACCTGGCGTGCTTTCCAGAAATAGTTGTGCACTCCGCCCGCGGTGAACAGGCGACGGAACACCATCGTGACCTCGCCGCCCACGCCCAGCGCCTCCGGAGCGGCATCGGCGACCTCGAAGGTGGCGCGGCCACCGCCGTCGAAGTCGACCACCACGTCCACGACCGGCGGTGACGGCGAATACGCGAGCCGGTCGACGGTGAACGTCGCGATCCGCCCGCCGCGGTCACGTACCGATACCGGTTCACTCTGATCGGCAACCCCGCACGCCCGGCACACGCGCATCGGCGGCACGTGCAAGAATCCGCATGCGCTGCAGCGATTTCCGGTGAGTGCGAACTTCCAGCCGGCCGCGCGAGCCGACGGCGGACCTGCGGGGCGGTCCGGTTCGGGCCGGCGCGGCGGCTCCATGTCGAGAAGTCCCCGCCACGACAGATAGGTGGGATAGGGCACCATACGCCCGTCGGCCGCCGCGGCGGCGGCAACAGGTTCGGGCTGCCGGTGCGCGGAAAGCGCGGTGGTGGTACGCAACACGGTGGCGTCGACGCCATCGGCCGCCGAGATCAGCAGAATCGTCTCCGCGGGGCCGGCCTCGTCGAGTACCGCGGCCAGGCCCAGCAGCGGATCGACCGCCCCGGCGAAACCGACAGGCGATCCACCTGTGGAAAGAACGCCCTTGACCAGGGTCGACGCCCTCTTGGTGATGGCACTGTTGGAACCGGTGAGAACCACATGATCGGCCTGGGCAACGCCCGCGGCGTCGAGTGCGGCGGTGGCCGCCTCCCGGACCAGCGGCGCGTACTGTTCGTAGCCGAACCGCTCCTCCCAACTCGATGCCGACGGCTCGGCGGGTGAGCGCCACCTGTCGAGGAATTCTTCGGTGAGCGACACCGTCGCCAACACCTCGGCGATCGCCGGCTGCTCCGGCGTCGCAGCGCCGATGAGCACCGCCGCCGCCGCATCGGTCCCGGTCCGCTCGTCCGCGGACCCGGGGCGACCGGTGCGCACGTCGGCCGCGACGATCAGCGCCCCCTGCCCGGCAACCGCGGCCCGTACCGCCGCGAGCGTCGAGCGAGCCGTCCCGATCGCATCCGATGCCGGGATCCGGCGGTCCAGACCGAGCGCCGCGTGGACCGTCGTCGCATTGGTCTTGTCCAGGTACGCCGGTGAACTCGTCGCCAACACGAGCGACCGCGCCGATTCGGCAGCACGGAGCGACCGGGCGGCGGCCACCGACATCGTGATCGCATCCTCGTCGAACGAGGCGACGATCCGCCGGGCCGTCCCCCGGCCCGCGGGGTCGACCCGCCACGACGGCAGATAGCTCGCGTACGCGAGAATCGCATTGGTCATGCCGATGCCCCCCGGAAGAGTGCGGCGATGCCCTGGCCGCCGCCCACGCACATCGTCTCCAGGGCCAGGCCGCCGCCCCGGCGATCGAGTTCACGCAGCATCGTGGCCAGTATCCGGCCGCCGGTGGCGCCGATCGGATGGCCCAGCGAGATGCCGGACCCGTTGACGTTCAGCCGGTCTACCAGTTCGTCCGGCGGCAGACCCCACTCGCGCAACACCGCGAGCACCTGCACCGCGAAGGCCTCGTTGATTTCGATCAGTGTGAGATCGTCGAAGCCGATGCCGGTGCGGCGGAACAACTTGTCGACCGCCCCGACTGGGCCGATCCCCATCGTCGCGGGCTCGCAGCCCACCGCGGCCCAGCCCTCGAACCAGGCGAGCGGGGTGAGGCCGAGTCTGTCGAGGTGGTCCTCGGCCACCACCAGGCAGGCCGCGGCGGCATCGTTCTGCTGAGCCGAATTGCCCGCTGTGACGGTGCCGCAGGGAATGAGCGGACGCAGACCGGCCAAGGTCTGCTCGGTGGTCTCCGGACGGATTCCCTCGTCGCGGTCGAGAATCACCGGATCGCCACGGCGCACCGGAACCTGCACCGGGACGATTTCTTCGGCGAACTTTCCGGATTCTGTTGCGGCCGCGGCATTCTGCTGGCTGCGGGCGGCAAACCGGTCCGCTTCTTCCCTGCCGATGCCGTATTTGTCGGCAAGATTCTCGGCGGTCTCGATCATTCCGCTGATCTTCCCGAAACGCCATTCCGGCTGGGAGCGTTCGCGGCCGCGTTCGAGGCGGTCGTACAACGTCTGATTGCCCGAGCGTGAGCCCCAGCGCGCGGTGGTCGTGTAGTGCTCGATATTGCTCATCGACTCCACACCGCCCGCGACGACGACGTCGGCGGCACCGGTCTGCACCATCATGGCGGCGGTCGCGACCGCCTGTAGGCCACCACCGCACCGCCGGTCGGTCTGCGATCCGGGCACGTCCACCGGCAGCCCGGCGGCCAGGGCCGCCCACCGGCCGATGCACGGCGCCTCGGAGTTGGCGTAGGACTGGGCGAACACCACCTCCTCGATGGTCGCCGGGTCGATCCCGGTCCGGTCGACCAGCGCCGTCAGCACCTGTGCGGCCAGATCCGCCGCGGCCAGCGGGCGGAGCGTCTTGCCGAAGGCCCCGACGGCCGAACGCACCGGCTGCACTATCGCCACACGTCTCACAGTTGTTCTCCTCCTACACGATCTGTTTCGGTCGCCGACGGGCATTCAGCGCTGTCCCGACGGACCTTCCTTCCACCTGTCGGCGGAAGGATCGAGCAGCCGGGTCAGATGCCCCTCCGGCAACCAGATGAGGGTTTCGAGCTCGAGCGCGTCGAGAAAGCGGACGCGGCCGGTACGCAGGTCCTTCAGGCGCAGCCTCGGGGAGTTCGCCTCGTTGTCCACGTCCACCGTCACCTCGGCGAACTCGCTGCCCACCACCGGCCCGATGTCCGGAATGTCGAACGGGCCACGGTCACCCATCTCAATAGACATCACAATCCCTTTCGGCCGGCTAGATGAGGAAGGCCAGCGTGGGCAGTGGCTTCTCGTTGTCCACCAGAACCACCTTCTTGTAGGCCAACTTGATATCGCCGTCGACCCTGCGCAGCCGGTAGGTGGTGCGCCCACCCCAGAGCTGATTGCCCCGCTCCTTGGACTCGAAGGCGAGAAAGTTGGCGCCGATCTCGATGTCGACCGTGCCCCCGGCATTCTCACGTCCACCGAGCAGTTCTATATTGCTGATCAGCCGGCGCAGATCCGACGGCGGCGCCTGTGCGTAGCGTCGTCCGGTCCGGACCTGCTTGAGCCGGGTGCGAATACGGTTGCGGTTGTCGTAGATCACCGAGACGGTACGCATCGGGTCGATATCTGCTCCACCGGCCGGAACCCAGTAGAGGGCGTCGTCGGTCCAGAGATCTTCCCAGTCGTCGTAGTTGTTCTCGTCCGCGAACCGGGCTTCCTTGTAGAGGAACTGGCAGACCTCGTCGTAGGTCCAGTCCACAGGTACGGGGCCCAGCTGATCGGTGCCCGGGGTCGTCGATGTCGATGCGGTCATCTCAGGCCTCCATCAAAGTGCGGTAGTGCTTCCAGAACCCGCGCATGCCGGTCTCGTCGGTGGCGCCACCGATGCGGAAGCCGTTATCGTCGATGTCCTCACGGATCAGTCCGCGTCGTACGTCGAGCCATTCGGGGTCGAGCATGCTCACCCCGACCTGGTTGCGTTCGTACATCTCGGTGTCGTCGGCGAGCAGCATGCCGGCCGGTCCGACCGAACCGATCGACTGCTGGATGAACCGGCGGTTCAGCTCTTCGGCGCCGCCCAGCTGGACGGCCGTCGCGTACGACACACATTCGCCGACCGCGACCGGCTGAATGTTGAACACCTGGATCTCGGCGATGAACAGGTTGGGGAAGATCATCACGTGCGGAGCGCCTTCCACCATGCGGCGCCGGGCGTCCTGACCGTAGGCCTCCTCCATGGCCGCCGCGTACCTGGGCACGCGCTCGGGCGTGGTGGCGAACCAGCGCATCGGTTCGTCGAACTTCCGGAACTCCGGCCGCAGGTCATTCTCGCTGTGGCCGTTGCCGAGTTCCCTGGTCACCGCGGTGGACGAATCGCCGTAGAGCGGCCCGATGGTGCTTCCGGTGACGGTGAAGATCGAGCCGTGCACGAATTGCGGGTGGTAGCCATCGGTTTCGTTCTCGGCAAGGAACTTCCAGTTCGACCGGGTGCGATGGCCGAGCCAGCCGGCGTCGAGGGTGATCTCCTCGGTGGGCGAGAGCCCGGCGAGCCGGTCGATCTCGCCCGCCGCCGCGCCGAGGTGTTCCTCCAGCGAGGGCCCGTCGGCAGCCATCGAGCCGAAGACGAATCCCCGGTACGACGCGACGCGCGGGACCCGGCCCATGCTCAGGTCCAGTTCCTTGGATCCGCCGTAGCCCTTGGCGAACGGGTAGCCGATCAGCTTGCCGTCGTTGCGGAACGTCCAGCCGTGGTAGGGGCAGCGGAACGCGCGAGAATTGCCCTTGTCGGCGTCGCACACCTGCAGACCCCGGTGCGCGCACCGGTTGATCAGCAGGTGCACCTCGCCGCTCTTGTCCCGGGTCATCACCACATCCTGGGTCGCGAGCTTCTTGCGGACGTAGTCGAACGGTTGGGGCACCTCGCTCTCGTGCCCGACGAACACCCAGGTGGTGAACCAGATCTTGCGCAGTTCCTCGGCAAAGATCTCCGGGTTGGTGTACAGCGAACCATGAACCTGGTCCGACCTGATCAGATCGCTGACGATGCTCTTCGCTTCGCGCTGCGGGTTTTCCAGACCAGCGCCGGGGCCGACGACAGAGGTCATGACATCTCCCTTTCTAGTGTTTAATCTGCATTAAACACTATTTTTAACCTAGATTCGAGACCAGGGCCACAAGTCGGTACTTCTGCACCTTCCCGGTGGGCGTCTTCGGCAGGCCGTCGGCGTCGACGAAGACCACCCTCTTGGGCACCTTGAACCGCTGCTCCCACAACCACGTCGGTGCCGGTGCGGAGCCGCACAGGATCGCGCTCAGTGACGAGGTGTCGTAGTCCGCGCGCCGGGGCGATTCGACCATCGCCACCGCCATCGTCGGGACACACAGGATGTCGTCGGCACGATGACGCTCGATTCCGGCGAGATAGCCCTCGGCGCTGAACGAGGTCTGCAGGACGACCGCCCCGCCGACGTACATCGCCGACAGGATGCCCTCGATGTATCCGAACATGTGATAGCACGGCAGCGAGAACAGGATCCGGCGGCCGTCGTCATAGGCCCGGGTCAGTGCCGAGGCGTAGCCGGTACGCAGTACCGCGTCGTGGGTGACCACCACACCCTTGGGCGAACCCGTACTGCCCGAGGTGTACAGCATGTCGCCGATGTCCCCGGGGGTGTGCGCCACGTCCGAGGCCGCACCGGCGTGCTGCGCCCCGCGATCGAGGAGGTCGGCGTAGCGCAGCGCGCCGGACCGCTCACGGCCGTCCGTGGACAAGGTGATCACCTGACGCAACGCGGCGAACGCCGGCGCGCCCTCCCATCCCGGCGACAGGGTGTCGAGCATGTCCAGATAGTCCAGGCCCGCGAATCCGGTCATGGTGAACAGGACCGAACACTCGGACTGCTCCAGCACATAGCCGAGTTCTTCGGTGCGGTACAGGAAGTTGAACGGAATGGCGATGGCGCCGGCCCGCGCGATCGCGAACTTGATGGGCAGGAACTCGGGATAGTTGGCCAGCAGCATGCCCACCCTGTCACCGGGGCGAACTCCGAGTGAGACCAGGGCGTCGGCGATCGTCCGGGACAGATCGGCGACCTGGGCATAGCTCAGCGTCACCTCGTCGGTGATGACCAGTGGCCGGTCCGCGTAGTCGGCCGCGCACACGTCGAGCCAGCCGTCCAGGGTTCGCGGTGTCCATTCCGGGAACCGCGCCAGCAGGGCCGCCCGGCGCTCATCGACGGGTTTGCTCGGGCCGGGCGTGTGGGTCGTGGTGGGTGTGTGGGTCGCGGTGGTCTTGTCGGTCGCGGTGGTCTTGTCGATCATCATGGCTCCCCGGTCTCAATCCTCGGTCTCAATCCTTGGTCGGCGTGATCTCACGCAGCCGCGCCGAGATCACCTGATCGCGTACCGCGAACTTGCGGACCTTTCCCGTCGGCGTGGCCGGGAAAGCATCGGCCACGAACCAGCGGGAGGGCACCATGAACGGCGATATACGTTCTGCGGTATGCGCTCTGAGCTGGTCGGCGAGGTCGTCGGGCGTTTGGCCGCGCACGATCAGCACCGCGGCCACGATCTCGCCGAATCTCTCGTCGGGCAGCCCGATGACGGCCGCACCCGCCACCAGCGGATGTTCGGCGATCGCGTTCTCCACCGCGACCGGGGCGATGTTCTCACCGCCGCGGATGATCAGTTCCTTCAGCCGGCCGGTGACCTTCAGATAGCCGCGCTCGTCCATCACGCCCAGATCGCCGGTGTGCACGAACCCGTCGGAATCGACCGCGGCCGATGTCGCGGCCGGATCGTGCAGGTACTCGATGAATTGCTGGTAGCCGCGCGCGCAGATCTCACCGGCCACCCCGATACCGGCCACCGCACCCGTCGCCGGATCGGTGATCTTGCAGTCGGCGTGCGGAAGCGGACGACCCACGCTGCGCAGCAGATCCTCACGGCTGTCACCGGGCCGGGTCACCGCCAGTACCGGCGCCAGTTCGGTCTGGCCGTAGAGGTTGAACACGCCCGCGCCGAACACCTGCTCGGCGCCCTCGATCATCGCCGCCGGCACGTCCGAGGCGCCGCCCATGATGATGTCCAGGCGGGGGGCCGGCCCGGCCGATGCCGCCTGGGCCGCGAGTACCGCACCGAGTATCGCGGGCACGTAGAAGAGGATGTCGGCGCTTTCGGACCTGATGAGGTCCAGGGTCGTCGCCGGCGCGAACTGTTCGATCAAGATGTGCGTCCCGCCGATCCACAGCGGACCCAGCGTCCCGATCACGCAGGCCGCGGTATGGAACATGGGAAGCGGGTTGACCGCCACGGCACCCGGGCGGGCGTGCACGCCGAGCATCGTCAGCCGGGCATTGTTCACCAGCGAACGGTGCCGCAGCAGCACCCCTTTCGGGTTGCCGGTGGTCCCCGAGGTGTACTGCAGCATCACCGGTGCCGACGGATCGGTCGGTGCCTGCGCCAGGATTGTCTCGGCGGCGTGATCGGGCCGATACACGTCGGTCTCGGACAAACTCACCGCACGCACGTCGGGTCGTGCGGCCACCAGTTCGGCGGCGACTGCCGCCATGTCGTAGTCCCGGCTCCGGTCGGCGTGAATAAGCACCTTCGCCCCGGAATGCCCGATGGCGTAGTCCAGTTCATCGAGCCGCAGAACCGGGTTGAGTGCCACGAGGGTGACCCCGGCCAGCGCCGCACCGAACTCGATGATCGGCCATTCCACGACATTCGGCGCCCACAGCGCCACGAAGTCGCCACGGTCGGCGAGCCGGGAGAGACCGGTGGCCACCCGCGCGGCCTCGTCGAGCAGTTCGGCATAGGTGAGCCGGGCACTGTCGCCGCTGCCGTGACGGGTACCGATCAGTGCCGGGCGCCCGGGGTGTTCGGCCGCCCGGCGGATGAGCAGTTCGCCCACCGTCAGCTCTTCCAGCGGCACCGATGTGTCTGCGGGACGGAATGATTCGGTCAGCCCGGACGATGTCCCCGCTCGTGACGGGTTCGAGGGTGACGGGGCCGAAAGTGATGGGGTCTGGGACTGTGTTGCCATGGACACCTCGTGGTGAACGCGCACGTGCGCGGATGGATACGGTCAGATCGTCGGTTGCCCGAAACGGGGTGTGCGGCGTTCGGCGAATGCCGCGACCCCCTCGGCGAAGTCATCGCTGGCGAAAAGCTGAATCTGGTTGGCCAGCTCACGGTCCAGGATCTCCGGGACGGTCCCGACCGGCTCGGCGAGCATCGATTTGATGGCGCCGTAGGCACCGGCGGGTCCGGCCGCCAACACCGCCGCATCGTCCAGGGCCCTGGCCAGCACCTCGCCCTCGGGCACCACCTCGTCGGCCATACCCAGTTGCAGCGCTTCGGGCGCGGCCACGACTCTCGGCAGCAGCAGCAGCTGTTTGGCCCGGGCCGGGCCGACCCGGGCGGGCAGACTGGCGAAGATGCCCATGTCACCGGCCAGACCCACGCCGGTGAACGCCATCGACATCCGCACCGTGTCGCCGACGACGACCCGGTCGCAGGCCAGTGCGAGCGAGACCCCCGCACCGTACGCGGCGCCCTCCACCGCGGCGATCACCGGTTTCGGCGTCCCCCAGATGGCCCGGATCACCCGTTGGGCGGCCTCGGTGCGCGGGCGCGCCTCCTCGGGTGTCACCCGCTTCATCGTCGACACATCACCACCCGAACAGAAGACCTTGCCCGCCCCGGTGATCACGATCGACCGGACCGCATCGTCGGCCGCGGCCGCTTCGAGGATCTCCGCGAGTTCGGCCCGCAGTCGCAGATCGATCGCGTTCCGCCGGTCGGGCCGATTGAGGGTGACCAGCAGGGCCGCACCCCGGCGTTCGGTCAGGACCGTCGCGGCGCTCATGATCCCACGAACTTCGGTGCGCGCCTGCCGATGACGGCGGCCAGTCCTTCGAGCGAATCGGCCGTGCCCGACAGGGCCGACACCACGCGCGCCTCCTCGCCCAGCCGCGCCTCCACCGACGACCCCACCCCGTCCCAGACGAGCCGCTTGGTGGCCGCGACCGCCAGCGGAGCCATGTCGGCCAGCTGCCGTGCCAGTTCGCGGACCCGGTCTGTGAGCGCGTCGTCGTCGACCACCTCGGTTACCAGGCCGATGTCCTTGGCCTCCTGAGCCGTCAGCGTGGGATTGGTCAGCAGGATCTCCAGCGCCTTGCGCAGTCCGACCAGCTGGGTGAGCGTGACGGTGGTGCCGCCGTCGGGCGCCATACCGACCCGCACCGCACCGGAGAAGAGTTTGGTCGAACGTGCGGCCACGACGATGTCGGACGCGCACACCAGCCCGAGACCGCCTCCACCTGCGGCGAAACCGTGGATGCCGGTGACCACCGGCGCCTTGAGCCGCAGCAGCGAGGCCGTCGCGATCTGCAGCCACGCGGTCGCCTCACGCAGATAGTCCGGCAGTTGTTCCCCTTTGGCGGCGAATGTCTTCACGTCACCGCCCGCACAGAAGATCTTGCCCTCACCGGTCAGCATCACCACCCGTACCGACGGATCGCCGTGGCAGGTGAGCACGGCGTCGTTGAGTGCGCGCAGCAATTCCACGTCCAGACCGTTCGCCGCGTCCGGCCGGTTGAGCCGTATCCATCCGATGCCGTCGGTGATGTCGAGCAACACCGCGGGTGCCCCGCCGGTTCTCGACATCGAATCCTCACTCATGGCTGCTCCTGTTTCCTGACCTTGTTGTCGTCTTCGTTCACCGCGGGCCGGCGGAGTCTCTGGTACCGAACGCCCGCACTCCGTCGCCGCCGGCATCGCCGCCGATGTGCGCCACCACGGCGTCGAGTTCGGCGGCCAGCCCCGCGTCCAGATCCGTACCCAGCCCTTGCAGAACAAGCTTTTTAATGCAAATCACGGCATCGCGGCGCCGTTGCGCCAGGGCCCCGACGAAGGCCTGGACCTCGGCCTCGAAGGTCTCGGCCGGCCACGCGGCATAGGCGAGTCCGAGGTCGACGGCCTCACCACCGGACAGTCGTGCGCCCGAGAGCAGCAGCCCCAGTGCGCGCTGGCGCCCGACGATCCGGGGCAGACGCTGAGTACTCCCGCCACCGGGTATCTGCCCGAACCGAATGTGGTTGTCGGCGATCCGGGCATCCTCGCGTACCAGGACGATGTCGGCGGCCTGCATGAACTCGAATCCGCCCGCCATCGCGACACCCTCGACCACCGCGATCACCGGCACCGGGCTCCGCGCCACCTCCGCGCAGGCGAGCGAGAAGTTGACGAACAACTCCCGCAACCCATCGGCACCCACCGCACGCAGCCGCTCCACCTCGGCGAAGTCGCCTCCGGCGCAGAAGTTTCCGCCGGATCCCCGAACGACGACGACGTTGACGTCGGCGCGGATCGACGACTCGGCCAGCGCTCTCCGGAGTTGTTCACCGAGTTCGACGGTGATCGCGTTCATCTGTTCGGGCCGATTGAGCGTGATCGTGGCGATAGCATCGGCCACCGTCACCTCGACGACCGGTGTCGGTGTGGTACTCACATTCCCCGCCCGCCGCTGACCTCGGTGACGGTTCCGGTGACATAGCCGGCCAGATCCGATGCCAGGAAGGCGACCACGCCGGCCACCTCGCGAGGCTCTCCGGCGCGGCGCATGGGAATGGTGGCCTCGGTGGCCGCGAAGGCCTCCGCACTCATGGCGGCGGTCATCGGTGTCCTGATGAGACCGGGAGCGACCGCGTTCACCCGCACCCCATGGTGGGCCAGTTCCTTGGCCGCGGCCTTGGTCAGCCCGACGATCCCGGCCTTGGCGGCGCTGTAGTTGGTCTGTCCCGGATTGCCGATCTTGCCCGACATCGAGGACAGGTTGATGATGCTGCCGCCCTTGCCCCGCATGATCGCCGCGGCCTCCCGGACGCCGAGCCAGCTCCCGCGCAGGTGGACATCGATGACGAGTTCGAAATCGGCCAGCGTCATCTTGCGCAACGAGGCGTCACGGGTCACGCCCGCGTTGTTGACCCAGATGTCCAGGCCACCCCAGGCACCTACGACCGCATCGGCCGCCGCGCGCATGTCCTCCTCGGACGTAACATCGGCGCCGATGCCGATCGCGTCCGCACCGAGTTGCGCCGCCGCCTCACCCGCACGTTTCGCGTCGAGATCGATCAGCGCCACCTTGGCCCCGTGCGCCGTCAGTTCGGTGGCGATGGCCAACCCGATCCCCTGCGCCGCACCGGTCACCACCGCCCGCTTGTCCGCCAGCAGTCCAACCATCACATCACCTTCCGCACGCTGTTCCCGGCGATCCCGGGCGGGCCGTCGACCCGCCGTCATCCGTCGGCGATCACCGCCGTCGCGAAATCGCAACGGCCCCGCCGCCGATCACCGCGGGCTCTGGACGCCCTACAAAATTGAAGCTAGATTAAGTCACCGATCAAGTCAATGAACGCGAATTGGTGAAACATGGATCTGGGACTGGATAACGCACGAGTTGTCGTCACCGGCGGCGCTTCGAATATCGGCCGGGGCATCGTCCACGGGTACGCCGCCGAGGGATCGCGAATACTGCTCTGCGACATCGACGGACAGCAGGCCGCGCGCGTCGAGCGTGAGGCGCGCGAGCGCGGCGCTGCGGAGGTGCTGGTCGTTGTCGCCGACCTGACCGGCCCCGGCGCCGGTGAGCGGGCCATCGGCGAGGCTGTCGCGGCCTGGGGCGGGGTGGACGTTCTGGTCAACAACGCGGGCTGGAGCATCGGCGAGTTCGTGGCCCGCGATCACGACCGGGACCGGTGGCAGAAGCTGGTCGACATCAACCTGTTCGCGACGATCGAGACCACCCAGGCCGCGATCGCCGCGATGCGCGCCGACGACACCCCCGGCGGTTCGATCGTGACCGTGGCCAGCGAGGCCGCCTTCGGCCAGATCCGCCAGGGCGTCTACGGCGCCACCAAGGCCGCGCAGGTCGCACTGGCCCGCACCGTGGCACGCGAACACGGCCGCCACGGCATCCGGTCCAACATCGTCTGCCCGGGCCTGGTGATCCCCGACGGCCCCGAGGCCGTCGGGGATCAGAGCCTCTGGTCGGGCGGGACGGACGCGGTATTCAACGACAAGCAGATCGACTATCTACTCAAAGACACCCCCCTGCAACGGCTCACCTTGGCCAAGGACATCGCCGACGCGGTGCTGTGGCTCAGCTCCGATATCTCCGCCCGACAGGTGACAGGACAGCTGATCTCGGTCAGCGGCGGCTACACGATGCCATGACCACCGCCGACCGCCACCACGTCGGCACGGATTCCCGCGGGGGTGCCGACACCCGGGACCGGCTGCTGCGCAGCACCGCGGCCATCCTCGCGGAAAAGGGATACGGGCAGACCCGCCTCCAGGACATCGCGGCCCTGGCAGGCGTTCGGAGCCCGGCGATCTACTACCACTTCTCCTCACGCGACGAACTCGTCGCCGACACCCTGTGCGTCGGGCAGCGCAAGCTCCGGCAACGGGTTCAGTCGGCGATCCGGGCGACACCGGGACCGTGGCCGGACCAGCTGGCCGCCGCGGTGACCGCCCACCTCGGCGTCCAGTTGGAGATGGCCGATTTCGCCAGGGCCGTCAGCCGCAACGCCGGCCATGGCCCACCCGCCGCACGCGACCGGATACAGGCCGAGAGCGACGCCTACCACGACGTGTGGCGGGCGCTGCTCCAGCGCGGGCGCGAGTCCGGCGACATCAGTGAGGATCTCGACCTCTCGGTGGCCAGGATGCTGGTGATCGGCGCGCTCAACTGGGCCGTCGAATGGTGGACCCCCGACAACCCCGTCGACGAACTCGCGGCCACCGCCATCACGCTTGTCACCGCCGCGCTGGCCGGCTGAGTCCCACCGGCCCGGCCGCTGTGGGGCCGTGAGATTTCGCGCCAACAATTTTGAGTCTATGTTAAATTCAACTGGACATCATCTCGAGGAGGATCAATGCCAGAGGCATATATCGTCGACGCGGCACGCACCGCCGTCGGCAGGCGAGGCGGCGGCTTCGCCGATTCGCATCCGGCCGACATGGCCGCACACGTCATCAAGACCGTCGTCGAACGGCACGACTTCGACCCGTCCGATATCGACGACGTCATCCTCGGCTGCCTGGACAACATCGGCTCACAGGCCGGCGACATCGCCCGCACCGCCGCCCTGGCCGCCGGTCTGCCCGAGAGCGTGCCCGGGGTGACCGTCGACCGGCAGTGCGGATCGGCCCAGCAGGCCGTGTCATTCGCGGCGCAGGCGGTGATGAGCGGCACGGCCGACATCATCGTCGCGGGCGGCGTGCAGAAGATGAGCCAGTACCCGATCCTGTCCGCCTTCGGCGCCGGCGAGCCCTTCGGCTCCGCCGATCCGTGGACCGGCTGCAAAGGCTGGTACGAGCGGTACGGCGACCAGGAGATCTCGCAGTTCCGGGGCGCGGAGATGATCGCGCAGCAGTGGAAACTGTCCCGCGAGGACAACGAGCGGTTCGCTCTGGAGAGCCACCGGCGTGCACTTTCGGCCATCGACAACGGGTATTTCGAGAAGGAGATCACCGGATACGAGGGCATCACCACCGACGAGGGACCGCGTCGGGACACCTCGGCCGAGAAGCTGGCCGGACTGAAAACACTGGTCGAGGGCGGCATGCTGACCGCGGGTGTCGCCAGCCAGATCTCCGACGGCGCGGCCGCCCTGCTGGTGGTCTCCGAGGCCGCCGTCAAGCGCTACGGATTCACCCCCCGCGCCCGCGTGCACCATATCTCCGCCCGCGGCGCCGATCCGGTGATGATGCTCGCCGCACCGATTCCCGCCACACAGCACGCGCTCAAACGCGCCGGACTGTCGATCGATGACATCGACACCGTCGAGATCAACGAGGCCTTCGCCCCGGTGGCGCTGGCCTGGCTCGCGGAACTCGGCGCGGACCCGGCCAAGGTCAACCCCAACGGCGGCGCCATCGCCCTGGGGCACCCCATCGGATGCACCGGTGCGCGGCTGATGACCTCGATGCTGCACGAACTCGAGCGCACCGGCGGCCGCTACGGCCTGCAGACGATGTGCGAAGGCGGCGGCCAGGCCAACGTCACCATTCTCGAAAGGCTCTGAGACCATGGAGCGTTCCCTCTACAACGCCGACCATGAGGCCTATCGGGAGACCGTGCGCGAGTTCCTGGCACGCGAGGTCGAACCCCACAAGGACAAGTGGGACGACGAGAAGTGGATCGACCGGGAGGTGTTCGCCCGTGCGGCCAAGACCGGCATCTACGCACTGCAGGTTCCCGAACAGTACGGCGGTTCCGGCGAGCCCGACTACCGGTACCGGATGGTGGTGTGCGAAGAGGTCTCCCGGATCAACGCGTTGTCGTTCGGCCTGACGGTCAGTCTGCAGGACGACCTCGTGCTGCACTATCTGCTCGACCTGACCGACGACGCGCAGAAGCAGCGCTGGCTGCCGGGATTCGCCGCGGGCGAGACCATCGGTGCCCTAGCGATGACCGAGCCCGGCACCGGCAGCGATCTGCGCGGCATCCGGACCAGTGCACGGCGCGACGGGGATCACTGGGTTCTCAACGGGCAGAAGACGTTCATCTCCAGCGGCATCATGGCCGACCTGGTCGTGGTGGCGGCCTGCACCGACCCGGACGCCGGTTCGCGCGGCCTGAGCCTGTTCGTGGTGGAGAGGGACACGCCGGGATTCGTCCGGGGACGCCAGCTCGACAAGATCGGCCTGCCCGCGCAGGACACCGCGGAGCTGTTCTTCGACGACGCCCGGGTACCCGCGGCGAACCTGCTCGGAGAGGAAGGCCGCGGCCTGCAGTACCTGATGGGTCACCTGCCGCGCGAACGACTCGGGGTGACGGCCAAGGCGATGGCGACCACCCGCGCCATCTACGAGCTGACAGTGGACTACTGCAAGGACCGCAGGGCCTACGGCAAACCGATCATCGATCTGCAGCACACCCGATTCGAGCTGGCCGAGATGTCCACCGAAATCGATATCGCGACAGCGTATGTCGACGCCAGTGTGCTCGCCTACAACGCGGGCACACTGTCCCCGGTCGACGCGGCGAAGGGCAAGTGGTACATCAGCGAACTGCAGAAACGAGTCGTCGATCGCTGCCTGCAATTGCACGGTGGATACGGCTACATGCGCGAATACGCCGTCGGCAAGGCCTATATCGACACCCGTATCCAGACCATCTACGGCGGGACCACCGAAGTGATGAAGGAGATCATCGGTCGCGATATCGCCCGGTAGCGTGCCTGCATGACGAGGACGAGGGGGCCGGGGCGACGATGTCGCCCCGGCCCCCTCGTCGGTCACCCGGTCGGTATCCGGCGACCGGCGCTCAGCCGACCGGATTGACGCCGGGCACCGCACCGGTCATGTCGGTGATCTCGGCCCACCGTTCGGCGATCACCTCGGGAGCCGGCGGTTCGGCGAAAGTGACTCCGGCATTGGCGAACTGCTGAACACGCTGCACCTGGCCACCGCCGACCACGAAGACCGAACCGGTGTCGGGCAGTTCCTCGGTCAGCAGTTGGGTCACGACGGGTGCGACGAACGCGGGCGGCAGCTTGGCCAGCACCTCCTCGGACACCAGGTCCTCGGTCATGCGGGTGGCCGCGATCGGCGCGACGGCGTTGGCCAAGATGCCGTACTTGGCGCCCTCGATGGCCAGGGTGTTGATCAACCCGACCAGGCCGAGTTTGGCCGCACCGTAGTTGGCCTGTCCGAAGTTGCCGTACAGCCCCGTGGTCGAGGTCGCCACGACGATCCGGCCGAACCGCTGCTCACGGAAGTGCGGCCAAAGGGCGTGGGTGATGTGGTAGCCGCCGTCCAGGTGAACCCGCAGCACCGCATCCCATTGCTCGTCGGTCATCTTGGCGTAGCTGGTGTCGCGCAGAATGCCCGCATTGCTCACCACGCCGTGTACCTCGCCGAACGCCTCCAGTGCGGTGGCCACGATCGAGGCCGCACCCTCGGCGGTGGCCACCGAGTCGTAGTTGGCGACGGCCTGCCCGCCCGCCGCGACAATCTCGGCCACCACACCGTCGGCGGCGGCCGACCCCGATCCCGATCCGTCCCTTGCCCCGCCCAGGTCGTTGACCACGACTTTCGCTCCTCGCGACGCCAGTAGCCCGGCGTATTCGCGGCCCAGGCCGCCGCCCGCCCCGGTCACAATGACAACACGCTGATCCACACCAGCCACGATCACACTCCTCATTCCGGCCGCATCCGCGGTCCGTCGGCGAACTCTATAAATTCGAATGTAGATTAAGTTAAACTGCGACACAACGGTCCGCCGCCGCCAGGCGGAGCCCGACCCGCAAGCCTCGTTCCCACAGCCAGGAGGCCGCCCAGTGCCAACGAGTTTCGACCAGATCGCCGCCGCCTACGCCGCCACCGCCGATCCGGCCCGACCCGGCCCGGTCACCGCCCAGCACGACCGGGGCAAGCTCAGTGCCCGGGAACGGATCTCACTGCTGTGCGGGGATGACTTCGCCGAATTCGGCGCCCTGGCCACCCCCGATCTCATCGCCGGACAACCACACGCCGAGAACACCTGCCTCCACGGAGACGGCGTGGTCACCGGGACCGGCTTCGTCGACGGCAGGCCGGTCACGATCGCCGCATTCGACTTCACCGTCCTCGGCGGCAGCAATGGCGACGTCGGCATGCGAAAGATCGGCCGCTGCATCCAGACATCACTGGATGACCGGATCCCGCTGGTGCTGCTGTGCGACGGCGGCGGGCACCGGATCCAGGAGGGCTTAGACTCCCGGCTTGCCGCACTCGGATCGACGATGCTCACCCGTCTGGTCGATCTGTCCGGCCTGGTGCCGACCGTGGCGGTGATGATGGGCCCGGGATTCGGGTTGGCAACCAATCTCGCTGCGCTGTGCGACTTCGTCGTGATGGTCCGGGGCATCTCGACGATGGGGATGTCGGCGGCACCGTTCGTGAAGGCCGGTACCGGGGAGGAACTGACCAACGAACAGATCGGCGGAGCCGACGTCCAGGCCCGCAACGGGATCGCCGACATCGCCGCCGACGACGAGCACGAGGCGCTCGACGCCGTCCGCGCCTACCTCAGCTACCTGCCGTCGGCAGCCGATGGGGACATCCCCCTGGGCAGTGGCGTGGAATCGAGCATCGACGCCGACGCACTGATCCCGGATTCACCGCGCCGCGCCTACGACGTCCGCGACGTCGTTGAGGCGATCTCCGACGCGGATTCACTGTTCGAGATCCGGGGCGCCGCCGCACCGAACATCGTCACCTGTTTCGCCCGCATCGGCGGAAAAGCTGTCGGCGTGGTCGCCAATCAGCCTATGCACCTGGGGGGTTCGCTCGACAGCGGAGCATGTGAGAAGGCTGCACATTTCATCGCCGTGTGCGACGCCTTCGGCCTGCCGCTGGTACTTATGATCGACCTGCCCGGTTTCCTGATCGGCACTGCCGCCGAGTCCAGCCAACTGGGACGCCGAAGCGGACGCCTGATGTATGAGCTGGCCGTGGCCACCGTACCGCGCTATGTGATCGTGATGCGCAAGGCGTACGGCGCAGCGTATGTCGCCATGGGCGGTGGCCGCAGTATCGACGCCGACCTCGTCGTGGCCTGGCCGACCGCGGAGATCTGCGCGATGCCCATAGACAGCGCCGTCGACATCGCCTACCGGCGTCAGATCGAGGCGGCCGATAATCCCGCCGCGCACCGCGACGCCGTCATCGACCGGCTGCGCGCCGGCGTCAACCCGCTGCGAGCCGCATCGGGTTTCGGTATCGACAACATCATCACCCCCGGACAGACCAGAGCAGCTCTCATCCAGGCCGTTCGGCGTGCCCGACGACGTCGCGACGTACGGGTGCCCGGGAAACGCCGTTCGATCTCACCGATCTGACGAG
The DNA here is from genome assembly GCF_025273675.1 of Gordonia pseudamarae. Classification (NCBI taxonomy): domain Bacteria; kingdom Bacillati; phylum Actinomycetota; class Actinomycetes; order Mycobacteriales; family Gordoniaceae; genus Gordonia; species Gordonia pseudamarae. The sequence continues at coordinate 3,411,082 of NZ_CP045809.1, forward strand.
CACCATGTCCGAGTCCCTGAACTCAGGTCCACGAATTGCAGTGAAAGGATCGCGCCGTGCGCCCTGCTGATACTCCCCCGGCCCGCCCTGTACGGTCCTCGCTCATGTCCGCTGTACCCGAACCAGTACTGATGCTCGGCGCGGTCGCCCGAGTCGTCGGCGCCTCCGGTAGCGAAAAAATCCGGGGACGCCACAAGGTGAGGCGACCGGCCGAAACCCCGGCCACCGTTGACCAACTCACCGAGGAGTGGCTCACCGCTGCACTCGGCGCGCATGTCCCCGGTGCCACCGTCACCGCTTTCCGGCTCGGCGAGGGCTCGGACGGGACCAGTTCGCGCCGGGCGATTACCGTGGAGTGGAACGAAACCGGAACCGCAGCGGGTCTACCCACCGCGATATATTCCAAATCCACACCAACACTGCTGAATCGGCTACTGATCGGTACCACGGGCGCTGCGGGTGCCGAAGCATTGTTCTACCAAGATATTCGTCCCCACCTCGATATCGGCGCACCGGCCGGCTACCACGGATCGTGGGAGCCGCGATCATGCCGGTCAATGGTGCTCACCGAGGATGTCGCCACGACGCGAGGCGCGACATTCGCCGACGCATCAAGGATGTATATCGACAGGAGCAGCGCCGAGTCGATGGTCACCGAACTCGCCCGCTACCACGGCCGACTCTGGGAGGATCCTCGACTCGAAGGTTCCTGGAATCTACTGGCGGCCAACGACTGGCAACGAATGTTCAACGCACGCATCGGCTTCGACCGCGGTGCGACGGTGGCGATGCGCATGCTCCGCGAGGAGGTCCCTGACATACTACAGAACCGGAAGAAGGACATCCGGACCGCGCTGATGCGGTCGCTGGAGTACAACGTGGACGGACCAATGACATTGCTACACCAGGACGTCCATCCCGGAAACTGGTTTCGTCTGCCCGACGGTTCGCTGAATCTCTACGATTGGCAAGGCATCGGCCGCGGTGGCTGGGCACTCGATGTGAGCTATGCGCTCAGCGCGGCGCTGACCACCGACGACCGACGCGAGTGGGAGCACGACCTCATCGAACTATACGTCGACCGGCTGGCCGAGTTCGGGGGCAAACCCCCGACAGTTGATGAAGCGTTCCTAGCATACCGGCAACAGATGTTTCGCGGATTCATCTACTGGACATATACCCATCTCGTCGGCAAGATCTCGCCCCTTCAGCCCGAGGCGCACGTCCGCACCCTCGTACAGCGAACGGGGCAGGCCATCGTCGATCTCAACTCACTGCGCAGCCTCGACCGCGCGCCACGCTGGTAGCGAATCAGGAAAACTATGTCCACAGTGCGGGTATCTCAACTGCTGGATCGCGTTCACCTTCTCCTTCGATGTGCTGGCGCTGGTGATCCATCGCGGACCGTTCGCCTGGAACGGGGTTCTGATCTTCTGGCTCGCACTGTCCACGTACACGATATTTCTGGTGGTGATGGGACTGTTCGTCCGCTACTCGGCACTGCGGCCCGTGGCCGTCGACACCGACGACGAAGCGGAGCCCTCAAGATGAGCAAGACCGATACCGCACCGAGCGAAAGCGCTACCCACACAAGGCTACCCGCCGAAGCACCGTTCTGGGGTTTCGTCTTCGCCGATATGACGGTGTTTGCCGGGTTCTTCATCGCATATCTGTGGGAATTCGGCAGCGACCGATCCGGGTTTGCCCGCGAGGCAGCGCATGTGAGCGTGTGGCCGGGACTGATCAACACCCTGATCCTGCTGGCCTCGTCCTATGCCGTGGTGCTGGCGGTCCGCGCACAACGGGCCGGATCCGATCCGAGTACCCTGATCGCCTGGGCGCTGGGCGGTGCGGCGTGCTTCGCCGTCATCAAGATCACCGAATACAGCGTCGAGATCGCCGGCGATCACACCCTGACATCGTCGACCTTCTTCACGTACTATTTCGTGCTCACCGGATTGCACCTGATGCACGTCGCCATCGGCAGCGTGCTGCTGATGACGTGGAGGCACGGGCAGCGCACCGGCCGCAAGCAGTCGATTCGGTTCGCCGAATGCTGCGCGGGCTACTGGCACATGGTCGACCTGCTGTGGCTGGTCATCTTCTCGCTCGTCTACATCGGGAGCCACACATGAACGTCCGTTCTCCCCTGATCGCTCCTCGCGACCGGGCCACTGCGGTACTCCTGGTGCTGGTCGCTCTGACATTCGTGGCTCTGCTGGTCACCGTGCCGAGCATCAGCGACATCTTTAGCGTCCGCGGCGCCGCCGCCTGCGCAGCCGTACTCGCCTTTATCAAGGCACGTTTTGTCGCCATGGACTTCATGGAATTGCGCGGCACCACTGCGCAACGATTCGCCGATACCTGGTTGCTGGTCGTCGGCCTCATCTCACTCGTACTCATCCTGCGGTAACCCGCAATAGTCGCCTATCCGGAAAGATGCCCAGAATGTCAATGAAACTCGGTATGCAGGTGTACCGTGCGGAGAATTTCCGCGAGACTGTCGCCGCCATCGTCGATTATGAGCGCGTGGGAGTCGAACGTGTTGCCGTCCCCGAGGCGTACACCTTCGATTCGGTGACCCAGCTCGCCTATATCGCCTCGCGCACCGAACGGATCGAACTGCAGACCGGGATCCTGCCGCTCTACACCCGGACCCCCACCAACCTGGCGATGACCGCAGCGGGCCTCGACTACGTCTCCGACGGCCGGGCCGTGCTGGGACTCGGTGCGTCCGGCCCCCAGGTGATCGAGGGCTTTCACGGCGTGAAGTACGACTTTCCGATCGGCCGCACCCGCGAACACGTCGACATCTGCCGTCAGGTGTGGCGCCGGGAGAAGGTCGAACATCACGGCACCCACTACGACCTTCCGCTCACACCCGAACGCGGCGGCTCGGGTCTGGGCAAACCGCTCAAGCTCATGCATCATCCCGTGCGCGACCGGATCCCCATGTTGTTGGCCGCCACCGGCCCGAAGAACACCGCACTGGCCGCCGAGCTGTTCGAGGAGTTCCAGCCGTTCCTGTTCCATCCCGAACACGCCCGTGCCGCATTCGGCGACGCATTGCGCGAGGGAACCGCCAAACGCGATCCCGCGCTGCCGCCGTTGACGATCGTCGTGACCGCCTCGCTGCTCGTCACCGACGACCGGCAGCAGATCGAACGGGCCAGGCAGGCCGTCCGGGACCACGCAGCACTCTACATCGGCGGTATGGGTGCCCGCGGCAAGAACTTCTACAACGCGCTGGCCGTGCGATACGGATACGAGCGCGAGGCCGCACTGATCCAGGACCTCTATCTGGGCGGACGCAAGGAGGCGGCGGCCGCGGCGGTGCCCGACGACCTGGTGGACGCGATATCCATGATCGGCACGAAGTCGGCCGTGGCCGAACGCGTCGCGGCATTCGAGGCGGCGGGCGTCGGCTGCGCACTGGTCGAGCCGGTCGCCCCCACTCACCCCGAGCGTCTCGAGGACATGCAGACGCTGCGCGCGCTGATCGGCGGCTGACCGACAGATCCACCGCACCGACGGGATTCGCCGGATCTACGGGCGAATACCCCAGGGGCGGTGGATCGTCGTGTCTACCGTTACCGCGGTAGCGCTACTTGGCGCCGGCCTTGACCGCCGCCAGCCGGTCGACCTTCTCGGTGAGTTCACTGAGCGCGCACTTGAGGCCGGCGACCTCATCTGCGCTGGGCGAAGACGAATCTTCATCTCCGAGAGCCGATGTCGCCGCATCACGGGTCTTCTCCTCGAACTCCTGAGCCCGGTCGATCAGATCGTCGACGAGCGCCTTGCTGTCGTCGATCACGTCGCTGAGGAAGGTGGTGAAGGTGTTCTTGCGTCGAGCTCCCATGGGAGGTCTCCAATCTTGTGAGGGGGGTTCCGGTAAGGATTCGAGCGTTATTCTGCTCTGCGTAATACGCTACACGGAGCGTAATAGTGCGTCAACCCCCATTCTTGCCGACCGGAAGAATTTTGTGCTACCGATCTGAATCTGTTGTGCTGCAATCGATCATCTCGTCATATGCTCCACCAGGAGGACCTGGAGCTCACCGACGAGGAAGCCGAGCGCCGCACCGACCGCAATCAAGGTCTTCTCATCGGCACGGAAGGCGGGCCGCAGCACCCCTTCGAACTCCTGGGGCGTCATCGCGGCCATCTTCTCCGACATCGTGCCCTCGATGTCGAGGGTCTGCACCAGATATCGCTCCGCCGAGCCGAGCAGCAGATCGGGCAACACGTCCACCGCCTCGGATGCGAATGCCGCACACATCGGTTCGATCTGCGTCAGATCGAGGCCGACACCGGCGACACCCCTGGTCGGCCCGCTCAGCACGTCCAGCAAACCGTTCACCAGCCCGGTCGCCGACAGGCCCGCGATTCGCAGGGCGCCCAGGTCCAGGTCCCGGAACAGCGGCAGCTCCCGCAGTTCCAGGTCGACATAGCGATTGAGATCACCGAGTTCCTTGCACAACTCCGTCTCGAGCACCTGCGCGACCACGTTCACCACGTCGGCGGAATCGCCGCCGCCGCAGATACTCCGGATGAGTCTGTCGGGCGTCAACACCCTTGTCGCGATCAGCGAACCGTATTCCTTGGCCACCGGCACCCGGTGCTGCTGAAACAATCCCTGCCAGGTGACGAGGCCGAAGTACTTCTTCGGTTCCCGGGGGTAGAAGATCAGCCGCAGCGCCGCCCAGTCCGTGAACCAGCCGGTGAACAACCCGAACAGGGGCATGACCCAGGGATTGTGGGTGAGCGCCCAGACCGCGACCTGCACGAGGCCGATGAAGAATCCGAAGACGAGACCGCTGCGTCGGATGAACGCGAACTCCCGCCGCCCGACGTCCCGGAACATCGATTCCAGTGTGATCGGATCGTCCAGGAACTCCTTGGTCGCCATCGTCTGCAGGTCGAAGACGTCGTCGATACGATCGACGACCCCGTCGACCACCGCGACGATGGCATCGGGAGCCGACCGCTGGATCCGTTCGACCAGGAAGTCCTGCGCGAGCGGTGGGAGCACGCCCCACAGCGTCGGCTGATACTCGGCCAGCACCTTACGGGTGATCCGCGCGACCTCGGCACGCAACGGACGATCGATCAGCGCCGCGAGTTCGGCGGCATCGATCCGCTCGGCGATCTCCTGAGCATTGACCAGCCGGGGTGTCAGTGTCTCGCACAGCACGGTCACCATCTGCGGAGCCCGCTTCGGGATGATGCCCTGCCACCCCATCGGCCCGATGCCCTTGAACGTATGCGGACGGAACATCATCCGGATGGCGACGACCTTGGTGACCCAGCCGATCAGTGCAGCCACGAACGGCATCGCCACATAGATCGGCCAGTTCCGGTGGAAGTCGTCGGTGATCTGCGCCCATGTCTGCACTGCTCTTGCTTCTCCTACATGACTGCGTCCACCTGGCGCCCGGCCGATCGCCGGACGGAGATGACGCGCTTTCCACGTCAGGATGCCAATCTCACATATTTTATTCTGCATTAAATTCGTAATATGGCAGATGTCTCAGCCGCCAGGGGGTCGCGATCGATATCGAAGTCAAATTTGAATAGGGAGCGACCGGATCGTGCCCGGAACCCACAGCCCTTGCTACCGTGACCCTGTGCGCAACTCTCCCGAGCCCGGTCATCCCGATCCCCGGACCCTTCCCGCGACACTGCTCGCGAAGTTCACCACCGACCCCGCCGGCAACACCGCCGGCGTTCGGCTCGCCCATGCGACGGCCCCCGACGAGGTCGCGTTCGCCCAGCGGGTCCAGGCCTGGCAGCGCGACCGGCAAGGACGTGCGGGCCTGGCATCCCTCGGCATCCTCCTCGATGTCACCGCGGGCTCGGGCATCTACCTGCTGCGGCCCGAGAACGAATACGTGGTCTCGCACATCTCGGTGTCGATGGCCCCCTGGGAGGTCATCGGCGACGAGGTGATCGCCACCGCCTCCCCACTGGCGGTCGACGACCACACCGGTACCGGTCTGGCCACCGCCCGGATGGAATCGGGTACCACACTCATCGCGGCCGCACGATGCCGATCCGTGCAGACCGTGCGGCCGAACCTGCCCGACGACCTGCTCGCGGAGTTCCGGTCGGACCCCGCGGCGTTCGACGACCAGCAGCCGCTCTCGACCCACCTCGGTCTCACCCGGATCAACGACGGATCGTCGGCCGATCGGTTCGGCGTCCGCTGGCAGGTACCGGAATGGACACTCAACTCACTGGGCACCGCGCAGGGCGGCAGCATTCTCAGCGCGACCGCGGCGGTGACCGACATCGTCGGCGACGCACTGCGTGATGAGGGTGCCGGCGATTGCGCGCTGACCGACCTGAGCATCGAACTGATGCGATCGCCGAGCCCGTCGGCGGCCGGATACGAGTTCGCGGTGGACATCATCCGCCGTGGCCGTCGACTGGTCGTCATGACCATCGACCTGCGTGACGAGTCCGGGAAGCTGTTCGCTCGCAGTACCGCCACGCTGTGCCTGCGGACCCCGTGACCCCCCCCCCGGCGTGGCCCGGCGTGGCCCGGCCAGGGCGGTGGGTCCACAACGGCAGGGGTCTATAGGGGCGGGGCCGCCACGATGAACACCACGATCGCCACACCCGTTGCCACCAGCGTCGCGTACACCGCATAGGCGAGGCGGCGCGGCGCGTCCCGCAACTCCATGAAGTACGCGGCGACCACGATGGATTTGATGACCGCCAACGAGATGATCACGACGGCGGTGGCGTTCTCGGACAATCCGTGATTTGCCCCGAGCGCCCAGGAAACCACGGTGATCATCACCACTGCGAGCCAGACGGCACACGAGGACCGCAGCACCGGATCGCGTAAGAGGGAAGAATTCGTATCCATCGGTCACACCACCAAGAACAACAGCGGGGCCAGAAAGAGCCAGATCAGATCCACCATGTGCCAGAACACCGCGGCCCCGACGAAGTAGTCGGTGTCGTGTTTGCCCGGCAAAGGCCGTTTGGCCATCCGGCGGACGAGTTCGAGGACGAACATCCCGACCACGACATGGCCGAGATGCAGCCCGGTCAAAATGTAGTACAACATAAAAAAGTCATTGCTGTGCGGCGTGAGACCGTCGGCGGCGTGTGTCGACCACTCCACGACCTTCAACACGGTGAACGCCGCACCCAGACCCAGCGCGATCAGCATCGCGCCGTTGGCCCGGCCGATCCGTTGCGCCCGGTAGGCGACGACCGCCACCACCACCGCGAGCGAACTGGCAAGCAGAACCAGGGTCTCGGCCAGTCCCTGCGAAATCGACAGATGTGATTGCGCTGCGGCGTATCCCGCGCGATCAGAGCTCCGGTAGTACAGCAACACGCACAGCAGGACCGCGAACATCACGATGTCGCCGAGGATGATCAGCCAGAGTCCGGGTTCACCCGGCACCCGCCGGGGGTGCGCCGAGGGCCCTGAGTGGTTGTCGGCCACCGGTGGTGGCAACACAGATTCCCGAGTGGTCATACGACTGCCTCACCTTTCCTTGCCGCCGCGCCCCCGGCGGCGTCGCCGTCCGCCATGACCGCACGCCGGGCCTCCTCGGCCTCGTCCCTGACCGCGCGGAGCAACGCGTAGGTCATCGCTATGTACCAACTCGCGAACACAGCCGCCGGAATCCAGAATCCCAGCAGCCCGTTCCAGGCGAACGGCCCGACCTTGAAAAAGATGAGCAGGCTCGCCGGTGTCACGAGAACCGCTATCCACAGATTCACATAGGCGACCCACCGGGGAAACACAGGACGCCGGCGCCTGTCGCTGAATACCGATATCGCCAGCGGGATGTTCTGGCCGAGGATCGGCGGCCACGGCAGGATCAACATGATGTACGACATGTCGTTGAGCATCTGGGTCAGCTCGGGTGACCGCTCAGGGCGAAACCCGCCGACGATGAAAATCAACATGGGGATCAACAGCACAACGGTCGTGACGATGCCGGCCCCGAATTGCACTATGGCCAGTGCGGGTACCCCCGGTGCCGATCTGCGCATCTGCATACTGACGACGAAAAAGTAAGGCTGGGTCAAGAACACGCCGACCATGCCGAGAATCAGGCCCACCAACAGCAACGCCTGGTTGTCGGCGTATCGGTCGGCGACCTCACCCGGGGCGGCATCGGGCGGAATCATCGGTATGAAGCCGGCCATCAACCCCCAGCAACCGAACAGCAACAGCACGAATGCCGGGCCGCACCAGGCGCCGAATACCTGTATCCGCCGGGTCAACTCGATATCGGCGAGAACATCCTCGTCGGTGAACTTGTATCCGGTAGAGACCATTTCGCTCAACCTTCCCTGTCGGTACGCCGCATCACTCACCGACCGCCCACCCGGACCACCAGCCCGTCGCCGTCACCGGCCGTCGCCATCGCGGTCCGCATCAGATCGCTGACATCGACCGAACGCATCCGTTCGACGGCCGAGGTCACCGACGGCATGGATGCCACGCCCCATTGCTGGGCGGCGGGCGAGACATTGTCGAGCACCCGCTCGATCTTCTGCAGGAGCGGTCCGGCGACCTCGTTCAGCAGCCGCGGAGAATCCGTCGCGGGGACGAATCCGTCGCGATGGTCGGGCGTGTACTCCTTCGTCCCCGCCGCGATGCCGAGGAACTTCGAGAATCCCGTGCCGAAGTCGGCGATGGGTACGCCCGACGCGCGGGCGTAGGGGCTGATCGCCGCACCATGGTCGAGCCAGGTCTGGAACCTCTCGAGCAGATCCCGCAACGACCCCCGGGTCGTGAGCACCGTGGATTCGAGCAGGGCACCGGCCCTGGCCAATTGATCGATGACGACCGGGTCCGACACCAGCCCGGTGTTGGTCTCGGTGATGATCTTGCGGACATTGGTGACATTGACCTGCTCCAGCAATCTGGTCAGGCGGGCCGACAGCTCTGTGAAGGTCGTGGGAACGGTGGTGCGTGCACCGGTGAGCCGCACGCCGTCGGGCAATGCCCGGCCGGATTCGACCTGCGGTGTGATACCCAGGTAGCTTTCCCCCAATGCCGACAGATTGTCGACCCGGTAGTGCGAATCCTCCGGGATCCGGTACCTGGTCTTGTAGTTCCAGGCGATCTCGACGCCGGAGCCCGATGATGTCACCCCGACGATCCGGCCTATCGGGATCCCCAGATACAGCACCCGTGATCCTTCCACGAGACCGTTCGCGTCGGGGACGTGGAGCGTCGCGGTCCGCACATGCCGATTCTCGGTCACGCTGACGCCCACCGAGCCCAGGTAGGCCAGCGCCACGACGATCAGCGTGAGCAGTCCCGCGACCGACAGGGCCGATCGGGCGGCCGGCGCCGACAACCTCCGGCTCCTCATCGGACGGCTCCCAGCATTCGCAGCAGCCGGGTGATGGTCCCGATCATTTCCTGTCCCTCGGCGGCAGTGGCGGTGACGATGTTCATACGCGGACTCTGCACGAACGGAAAGAAGTTGTCGACCACGAACTTCCGGATCTGGTCATCGTTGCGGGCAACCGCGTGCACCCACTCGACCATGACGTCGGCCGAACCGTTCAGCCTCGTGAGCATCGGCATGAGCCACATACCCCCTTCGAACACGCTGCCGATGCTCGGCAGCAGTACGCCGATTCCACCGGATGCGTTCGACAGTTGGCTCCACCAGTGCATTCCCTTGGGGGCCAGCGCCTGCGACAGGGACGGCAGCCACCGGTTCACCGTGCCGGCGGTGGCATCGAGACCGTCGAGCATCTGGTCGATCCGACGGGTGTCGGCGGCCAGACTGCGCAGGTCGATCGACGCGATCCGGGCAACCCTTGTGGTCTGCTTCCTATGGGGCAGAGCAGTATTGGCCGACCTCATCACCTTCTCGATGTCTTGGATACTGCCGGCGTTGACAAAGTTGGCGACCACCGACAGCGTGTCCTCCAGCGGAGGTGCCGACGCCGTACGTTCGAGCTCGATGGTGTCTCCCTCAAGCAGTGGCGCGGACACCGAGGACAGTATCGCCACGTACGGGTCGCCCAGTACCGTGTCCTGCCGGATCGACGCGGCGGCGTCGGTGGTGATCCGCGAGTTCTCGCGCACCTTGGCCACGATGTCGACACGAGATCGGTGAAGCCGCACCGAGGACACCGACCCGATGCGCAGCCCGTTCAACGTGACATCGGTTCCGGTGGGCAGATTCAGCGCATCCGCGAACCGGATCGTCAGCGTCCTGTCGCCGCCACCGGACCGCACCGACGAGGTGAAGGTTCCGGGATCGACCGCACATCCGGCGACGATCAGGGCGGTCAGCGCCACGACCACACATCGTGACCAGTTCCTCCTCCGGCCGATCACCTCCGCACTTCCCCGAGCAGTCCCATGACATTGACCTTGGCAGCGGGCTCGGGCCCGTCGCGGAGCACCTGACAACTGCCTGTGCGAATTCCGTTGAGCTGTTGGCACAGTATTTCGGGCCGTTGGTGTTTGACGGTGACTGCCGGGCCGGACACGCGCACCGCCGCCCCCTTGCCCTTGACCACGGTCAGGGTGGCCGCGCTCGCGAGAGTCGGCAGCACGGTGAGCGCCTGGCTCACCGAGTTCACCTTGGCCATCGGAATCTCGGCCGTGCCGGCGAAGTCCAGCAGCCGGTAGATGTCCTCGCCGTATCTCCCCATGACGTCGTACACCATCTGCAACACCGGACTGAGCCCCCACATCATGTGATATAGGCCCGGCCACATCTCGTCGGCGCCGATCCGCATCGATGCCGGGAGTTTCCGGAATATCGAGGCGATGTCCCGCCACTGGTCGAGGACCGCGCCGGTCAGCGGACCGGTGGCCACGATGATGGCGCCGATGTCGGAGATCATCCGGTCCGGGTTCTTCACCGCCGACGATGCGGTCCGGAGCAGCTTGTCCAGGTCCGCACCGCCGCCGTCCATCGCTCGTGCGATCGCGTCGACGGAGTCCGCGATCGTGCGGTCATCGCCGCCGGGAGCCATCTCTTCGACGAGATCGGCGGCCGAACCCATGATCTCGGAAATGCTCTTCGGGGTGTGTGAGTTCTCCCGGGAGATGCATTCGCCGGGTTCGAGTGCATGCCCGGTCGAGTTGCCCACCAGTTCCAGCGATCTGTCGGCCAGCACCGACTTCGAACGGGTGACCGCCGCGGCCCCGGCCGGTATCGTGCGTCCTTCTTCCACGGAGAACCCGACCCGGACACCGGTACCGGCGGCCGAGATCGAGGTGATCTTGCCGAGTTCATAACCCATGCGTGTCACAGGATTTCCCTCGTACAGACCGATGGCGTCAGGCAGATAGGCACAGTAGCCCGACACCGACCTCGATCCGCGTGAACCCACGAACGCGACAGCCGCGACGACGACGGCAACCACCACACCCAGAACCGCGACATTGCGCAATCTTTGCCTGCTCATCAGCATCTCTGTCCTGGTACCGGCAGACACATCGATGTCGCGTCGATGATCCACTGCGTCGAGCGGTCCGGTGACGTGCCCCCGAGCAGGGTGAGGAGACCGTCGCGCGCCGGCCCCAACTGGGATACAAGTTTGTCGATCACCGTTGTCATCTCTCCTGCTTTGTCCCGCATCTGGTCGATGACGGGAAAGATCTCGTCGCGGTGGGTGAAGTAGAAGCGGGCGACCAGGGCCAGCCGTTCCAGAACGCTGCCCAGTTCTGCGTAGGCGCGTACGAATCCGACCCGATAGGTATGGAACTGCGACAACAGAATGTTGGCGCGCCGTACCAGATCGAAGATGAACACCTTGCTGTCATTGAAGGTGACCGTGTAGGAACTCGCCATCCGGAGGACGGACTCCACCTGTGACTTCTGCTTGTCGACAATGGCGGCCATCGTCTGCAGGCCCCGCATCGTGGTGCGCAGCGAACTCACATTGTCGGCGAGTCCGTCGGCCACCTGTCGCAGTGATTCGTCCACCGGCCGGCCGTCGACGTCATCGGTGACCCGCGGTAACTCCTGCAGGATATCGGCGATGGTGTAGGGAACGGTGACCCGTTCGGGCGAGATCTCGTGGCTGCCGGTGGTGACGGCGCCGCCGGGGGTCATGGTGACGAAGTAGCCACCCACCGCCGTCAGCAGCTCCACCCGCACCGAGGTCCGGTCACCGATCCGGATATCGCTGTCGACGTCCAGTGACACCCGGACATCGTTGTCGCGCAGGTCCACCGACGCCACCTTGCCCACCGATACCCCGGCGACGCGGACGTCGTCGCCGCCTTTGATCGCCGCCGCGTCACGGGTGGTGAACGAGACGGTCTGCCGTCCCGGCGGGGACAGGTAGAACCATGCCGCACCGGCGATCATCGCCGCGACGACTACACAGGCGGTGATACCGGCCAGCAGATCGTTTCCCGCCACAGCAGCACCGAGCTTCCTCAGCCGCGACATACGCTCACCCCGACACCGTTGACGAGAACCTGTGCGAGACCGGGCATGTCGAGCCTTCCCTTGGAGCACCGGTTGTCCTTGCCGTCCGCGACGGCCGGCAGCTGGATGCTCTGGATCATCGAGCGCAGCAGGCGCAGCGACTTCCAGGCATCATCGATGGTCGGGAAGGCCTCCGAGAGCTGGCGGTCGATTTCGCGCCCCTGCTCCAGCCCCAGCGCCTGCAGGAGGTGATCGATCTGCCGCATGAACGGTGGTCCGAATGTTGCGGCCTTGCGGAACTCGTCGAGCACCGAGTTGGCGGCGTCGATCGGGGTTTCCATTTCGCGGAGAAACTGGACGATCTGCGGCGATTTCCCACCCAGGGTGTCCGATATTCTCGACATATTGGTGACGAGCGCGGAGATCACCTGCCCCCGATCGGTGGTGTACCGGCTGAGCTTGTCCACGCTCGCCAGCATCGGGCCGAGGCCGCTTCCGTCGCCCTGTAGCACCGTCAGCGCGTTCTCGGTGAATCGGTTGATCTCGTCGGTACTCAACGTCTGCAACACCGGCTGCAGACCGTTGAACAGCCTCGTGATGTTGAAGGACGGCGTGGTGTTTTCGAGTCCTATGTGCCGCAACGTGTTTCCACTGCCATCCACATTCGCCAGATCGAGATACCGAACGCCGGACAGGTTGGCGTATTTCACCGCAGCCGTGGACCGACCGGTCACCCGGTGGTTCTTGTCGAGCGTGAATGAGACCACCGACCGGACGCTGTTGGTGGTGGCGTCCTGTTCGAGGTCGATGGCGGTGACCTTGCCGACCTTGACGCCGCGTATCCGGACATCGGCGTTGGGCCGCAGGCCGGAGGTGTCGGTGAAATCTGCCGAGTAGTCGTCGGTACCGCCCCTGATCGGCGTGGTGATGCCACCGATGATGAGCATCATCAGCCCGGCGGCCACCACCGCCGCCAGACACAGCCGCCACAGCGGCGACAGGACGCGCACCGAACCCGCTAGCCTCTCCCGCATCATCGACCGCCATTCGCCGGCCGGTCACCGGCCTGGGCGGCGCGGGAGCGGTTCGATTCGAGGAGGACCTTGAGATTCAGTACCGGCCCGCCGTCGGGCCCTGCCGTGAACGCTCCGTTCAGTCGCCGCAGGAGGTCACCCACCGATTCGGTGTTCACCGCGCCGGCACCGATGTTGGGCAGGAGTTCGGATGCCTTCCCGATGACCGCCGTCGCGGGCGCGAGCTTGTCGGCGTTGCCGTTGAGCAGGCGCCCGACCAACGTGAAGAAGTTGTCGGCCACCGCGTACAACGATTCGGCGAGGCGGTTCTGCATCTCATCGCCCGTGGGGTGCAGCGGACTGCGGTAGATCGAATCCACCGCCACACTGATCCCGTTGACGAACGGCGGCAACGAGCCGACCACCTCGTTGTACCGGTCGATCAGGTACGCCGGGGTCTTGCGCTGCACCTGGGCGACCTCGTCGGCGAACACGACGCCGGCATGGAAGAGCGGTTCGAGCGTGTCGGCGTAGGTCAGCACCCGGTCGATCGAGTTCACCATGTCCTGTTGCAGTGTTCCGCCGGTGACGATCGAGGCCTGCTCGATCATCGTCGCCATGGTGTTGTCGGCCAGGTCGCGGCGCATCACGCGGGCACCGTCGCGCAGGGGCCCGGCGTTCGGGCTCCCGGCCTCGACGATCGTGACCGCACTGATGCCGAAGTAGTTCTTCGGCCGGAAGTCGAGTTCGAGATCTTGTTTGACGCCGTCGATCAGCCCGCGCCGCAGCGTGGCCGACAGTTCCGCCGTGCCGTCGTCGCGGGACGTGAGCGCGGTGACGGTACCGACCTCGACACCGTGCAGCATCACCGCGGTGCCCTCATCGATACCAGCACCGACCCTGTCGGTGACGATGGAGACCCTCACCGCATCGTCGCCGTCCGACCGCAATGCGGGTACCACCGCCGTTCCCACCACCAGCGCGGCCGCCACGGTGGCCGCCCCCACCGCGCCGGTACGCCGCAGCCTGCGTTGCCGAGCCCGCTCCGAGCCGACCAGAAACCCCGAAACCATCGGTCACCTATCCGCTGTCGCCGACGCCTAGCGCCGCTTCGCCTCGACGCGGAGTGCCTCTTCGGCCGCGAGCTTGCCCGGCAGCGCGCACACACCGCCGACCGGATGGGTGCCCGCCCCGCTCAGGAACAGCCCGTCGATGGGCAGGCTGTAGCCGCCCAGCCCCGGTGCCGGCTTGAGCGGACCGAATCGGGTGATCAGCGGATCGACATGGTAGACATTGCCGGCCGGCGCGTTGAACCTCTCCTCGATGTCCGGTCCGCCGAGGACCCGGCGATCGATCTCCAGGCTGTCCAGTCCCTTGTAGTAGAGGGCGCAGTCGCGCAGCACGGCATCGCCGATCTTGTCCCGCACGTCATCCCACGGTTCGCGTGGTGTCACCGGGATGACGCCGGACCAGAACCAGAATGTGCTCTGGCCCTGCGGTGCCTGAGTCGGGTCGACCGCCGACGGGATCATCGAACAACTGTTGGGCACGATCTCGGGCCATTCACCCCGCACCACAGCGTTCCACGCCGCGTCCTGCTCTTCGAGCGTATGCCAGGACACGAGGTGCTTGCGGATGTCGAGCCCGTCGCCGCGCCACTGCTCGTGCCGCTCCATCGACACCTCGCCTTCGAGCGCGACGTTGATCTTCAGCGACGTGGCATGGGTCTTCCGGATCGGGATGTCCTTGGCACGGGTGGCCAGCCTATGGTCCAGGGCGTCCTCGGGCAGCAGCTCGCCGAACGTCACCACCGGATTGCAGGCACTGATGATTCCCTTGCGCGCGCGCACCGTCCGCCCGTCGACGAGTTTGACCGCGGTCGCGCGGCCGTGCGAGAGAACGATTTCGGCCACCGGCGAGTTCGGGTGAATGGTGCCGCCGTGCGCCAGTAGATACCGGGCGATCGCCGCGGGCAGCGCACCGGTACCGCCGATCGGCATCGCATTGGGAACCTTCTGGACGATGCCCAGGTAGATCATCGACCATGCGGTCATGTCCAGGCGCATCTGGGAGAACGCCGCCATCGCCGCCAACGCGCCCTTGGGCAGCTCCGTCTCGAAGGTCTCCTCCAGAAACTCCGTGTGCGATGCCGTCGCGAAATGAATCAGTGGTGCAAGCCTTTTCGGGTGCGCAGAGGCGCGCAGTATCGCTTTGCCGAGCTCTTTCGACCACGGCCGCAGCGGATGGGTCTTCATGTAGGCGACCGCGATGTCCATCGCGGGCGCAAGCGCGTTCGCCAGTTCCAGCCAGGTGTCGGCGTCCTTGCGGGAGAACCTGCGCAGTTCGTCGGCGGTACGGCTCGCATCGGTCCAGATCGCCAGCGAGCTGCCGTCCGGTGCGAGTTGCACGTGGGCGGGATCCACCGGGATGAGGGTGAGACCGTACTTGTGCAGTTCCAGGTCCTCGGTGACACCGGAGACGTTGTAGATGCCGGTGGCCTGAATGGCGCCCTCGTTGAATCGGTGCCCCGGCGCCTTCGGCATGATCGCATTGGTCGAGGTCATTCCGCCGAGCGTAGGCGAGGTCTCCACGACCGTCACCTGATGGCCGGCGCGGGCAAGATAGGAACCGGCGGTCAATCCGTTGTGTCCGGCACCGATGATGAGATAGTCGGTCTCAGCGGGCAATTCGTATGCGGACAGGTCGATGTCGGTGATCATGAATCAGTAGGCTCCAGATAGTGAAGGGTCATCAGAAATTCGGCTGATCATTGTCAGCGGCCGGCTGAGGTCACGGCGCGACGGCGATTGTTCATCACATTCTGATATTTGTCGTACCACAATTCCTGGTACGTCGAATGCGTCACCCGGCCACGTCCGTCATCCCAGCGGTAGACGGTGTCCCGGAACGATGCGTTGGGCCATGCGGGCACATTCGCCGCCGCGATGGCCTCACCGGTGAATCGGTACACCGTACCGTCGGCGGCTTCCGCCTCGACGGTCTGCCGGGTCACGACGTCGAGGGTCGGGTGATACTCGTGTGCCTGACGATGCACGCGCACGATCTCCTTGGTCACCCCGTTCTCCACCACCCAGGCAAAATGGTGCGTCGGTGCGCCGGCCGGGAACTCGAAGGCATCGGCCCACGCCGGGTCGGTGTCGGGATGTTCGACGCTGATCTGGTTGAAGATCAGATCCTCGCCGAAGTACATCGGCGACCAGCCCACCGGCGGCATCGGACGAGGACCGCCGCGGCGTTCTTCCCGCACCTGACCCCAGGACCGGTCCCGGGGATAGTGGCTGTCAATCGCGTACCGCTCACCGTGCAGCGTGAGGGTACCGGTCACATGCATGAACTGTTCGGAACCGCCCGTGGCCGCCACCGTGGTATCACCGTGATGATCGTCCTCACCGGGCACGATGTGCCCGCGGGCCAGCAGCGGGGTCACCGCTTCGTGGACCGTGTCGAATGCCACGGCGCCGTCACCGCTGTCGAAGGCCACCCGGATTCGGGACCCGGGTTCGAGGAACTCCACGCGCAGCCCGTTCGCCGTGGTGTAGGCGTTGTCGACGACCTCGGGCCAGGGCATCGTCATCTGATAGTCCTGGAAGAGATTGTCGGTGGTGTGCACATTGTCCATGCCCTGGAACAGGACCGGACCGCCCTGGATCAGGCCGAAGGCGGGCATCCACCGCACATAGAGGAAGGCACCGATCTGCGCCTCGGGCACGGCGAAGCCGAAATAGTGGGTATGAATCGTGTGCGGATTCCACTGCGCGCCGTCGGCGGGCCGGGCCAGCCACAGATCGCTTTCGCCGGGTTGGGTTACCAGTGACATAGTCGTAATTCCTTCGGTCGTAGATCCTGCGGGCGGTTCGGTCAGTTGCGGTTGCCGATGAATGTCTGCGCGTCGCCGTCGGGTATGTCGAACCCGATCAGACCGGCGAGAAGTTGACTGGCCGGGTTGTTGAGCTTCATCGGGGCGTCCGGGGGCAGGAACCCGATCTCGATCATCAGACTGCCCGCCCGGAACATGATCGCCGAGAGGCGGACCGCCGCGAAGACCTCGTAGTAGTGCAGGTCGTTGACCGGTTGACCACTGATGCGTTCGTAGGCCGCCACGATGGCCTCGCGATCGGGGATACCGTCGGGCCGGGGCACCCCGATCCCCTCGGTGTGGTGCCGCAGGATGAAGATCCACCACGCGAGATCCATTTCGCGCGTGCCGAAGTCGACCATCTCCCAGTCGATGGTCGCCAGCACCGACAGATCGTCGCCGATGATCTGGTTGCCCAGCCGCGCGTCGCCCCAGTTGAGCACGGTCGGCCCGACGACGGCGGGCCGGTTCTCCTCGAGCCACCGGAAGCCGGCGTCGATCGTCGGGCTCGACTCGCCCGCACCCGCCCAGCGGTAGTACTCGCGCCAGATCTCCAGGTGCCGTGTGATGAGTTCGTCGCCGTCGGCGCCGGAACTGTCAAGTGCGGGAAGGGCTGCCGCCTGTCGGTCGACGGCGTGGATCGCGGCCATCCCGGCCAGCGAGTTCTCCACCAGGACACCCTGCTCATCGGCCGGCAGTTCGGCGACCCAGCCGGCCGCGGTGAAGGGCGGGTCGTCGGCCGCGATTCGCCCGTCCACCCGCGACAGCACCAGGAACGGGGCACCCAGCACCGACGAATCCTCCTCGTACCACCACGCTTTCGGGATCGGTACGCTGCCGGTGTTGTACAGCGCGTTGATCACCGCGAATTCGCGGTCGAGGCGATAGTGCTGGAAGATCCCCGGTGACGACGGGGCGACCCGGGCGACGAGCTGATGGGCGACCCGCGTACCGTCCTCGGTCCATGCGGCGCCGAAGAGCAGGGTTTCGGCGGAGAGCCCGGCCGCCGACGGTGTGTTCACGTCCGAGACCACGATGTCACCTGCCTCGGGCAGCTTCTGCTGCAGCCACTTTTCCAGTGCCCGGGCGGCCTCGGCCGGATCCGTCGAATTCTGTAGTGCCATTTTTTTATTTCCCTTCGAAAATGGGATCAGTTGTGCGGGAGCCTCTATCGACTGTTATTGATCGACGATGTCTGTGGCAGAACAACTATGCCTGTGACCGATTGACTGCCTCTGTGACCGATTGACTACGTCTGGGGCTGGATGTCCTTCTGCAGCAATGGCTCGCTGTCGACGGGGATACCGAAGATCGCGGCTTTGACGATGCCGAGTTTGGAGGTGATCAGCACCTCGTCGTCCGGCCGGCAGACCACGAAGGACAGGATCCACACCGCGGTGATCGCGAGTCCGAGCGTCACCAGCCATGCGAGATGGGACACCACGAGCGAGGTGTTGAGATTGAGCGCTGTCCACATCGGCCATGCGGTGGCTCCGTTGGCGATTCCGTCGGCCATCGGGATAAATGCGATGACCAGGGCGATCTTCCACCCCTGCAGATGCGGAAGCAGTCGATAGATCAACGCGCCGGCGGTCATCGGCATGATCGGATTGACGCACACCCACCAGAGCGGAAGACCCCAGAAGTTCAGCGGCTGTGGGCCGTAGTACTCGTACGCGCCCATCAACACACCCGGGCTTTCCAGGAAGATATTGATGAAGACGTCCATGACGTACAGCTGGAATATCCCCTTGACCGTCACGCCGTTGGAGAAGATGCGGTAGGCGAGGTAGGCCAGACCGCCCACGTACCAGATATATACGAAATTGATGAACAACGGAAAGTCGCGACCGAATGAGGAGAAGGTGGTCATCATCGCGCCTTCGCGGATGTAACACAGACCCAAGGTGTCGACTATCGGCTCGAATTGGCACGCGAGCGCACCGCCCAGCAGGCACATCAGCAGCAATGGGCCGCGGCCGGTCAGCAGGTGCCGGATGGCGAAGAACAATCCGATCGCAACCGGAAGCCCGAGGAAGATCGTGAAGATGATCTCCGCCGACTCCGGCATCTGCGTCGTCGGGTGGGCCGGTATAGCCGGCGCGGCGAGGATGAAAGCGGGGTGCAACGTCACTCCTGTCGTCGAGGACGGGGGCTTGACCGGACTCGGCCTGGATATGGCGGCGTGGTCGCCTGCCATTTGGAACGTGACTCACATTACACCACGAATGAAGGAGAACTCAAGACTGAAAATTAGTTCAGACTAGAAATTGTGCACAACCGGCACAGCCCCGGCCGGTCGGGGCCGACGGTGCCTTCGGCAGTAGACCGCGCGAGCGGCCGGAGTGTGTTCGGATCAGATGACGGAAGCGCGGCTGACGTGCGCGGCGTCCGCGGCGTCCAGACCCAGCGCTCGCAGGACGACCTCGGCATGGGTGACCTCGGTGCCCTCACCGAAATTGCCGTCGACGATGCCGCGGATCAGCGACAACGATCCCCCGATGATCAGGTTGAGCATCAGATCCACGTCCGGGGTGGAGAACCGGCCCGATTCGATACCGCGATCGACCAACGCCCGTGCGTACGGGTACATCGCGTGCTCGAACAGCGGACCCGCGTGGTTGAGGTTGATGAGCAACCGCGCGAACCCCGGATCGTCGAAGGCCAGCCGCACGATGCGGCGCGCGGCCCGGGCGACGCCGTACGCGGGGTCCTGCGACTCATCGTCGGACTGCACCGACGTGCGCGCGAGCTCTTCCAGGGTTTCGGCGACAACCGCGTCGACCAGGTCGTCCTTGGTCTGGAAATAGTTGTAGAACGAGCCCATGGCAACATCGGCACGTTCGGTGATGTCCTGGATACGCAGGCCCGCAACGCCCTTCTCGGCGATCAATTCCCGCCCCGCCGCAGTGAGGTTCTGCCGCGTCCGGGCGCGACGGCGCTCGGTCCGGGTCTGCGCGGGTGGCGTTGACATTGCCCCAGTATGTCACGATTGAAATCTCATTCAAAAGCACAGCGGGCCGCACCACGGGCCGGCCGCACACCACAGCGGCGCGACGACGGCCTCGTGCCGCCCCCGCGCCGCCGCCGGAACTATCCGAACGCTGTGCCGTTGTCCGCCCCGAGCGCCGGTGCGGGTCCGGTGTGATAGTGCTCGCCGTCGAACACGGCGGGCAGACCGGCCGCGAGATACTCGCCGAGACCGGGTTGGACGAGCGGCGCGAACAGCGGGTTGCCGGTCAGATCGGTACCGGCGACCTCTGCGAAGTCGCGGTAGCGCTGCGACAGTACCGACGACGATGCGAGTGCTTCCTCGACATCGGCGGTGGTATGCCGGGCGAACCAGGCCGCGAAGAGCGGGGTGAGCACCGCACGGTGATTGAATCGGTCGGTGTCGGTGGAGAAATCGGCCCCCAGCGACTTCTCCACCGCGTCCACCGCGTCGGTGGTCCCGGTGAGCCGCACCAGATCACGGAAATGCCGGGGCGTCAGGGCGACGATCATGAAGCGCCCGCCGTCGGCAGTTTCGAAATCGGTTCCGTACGTGCCGTAGACGTCGTTGCCGGTGGCCGGCCGCACCGCTCCGTTCACCTGAGGTTCGGTCAGATAGCCGAGGGCTCCGGCGATCGCCAGCGCGGTGTCCTCCAGCGGCAGCGTGATGCGGGCACCGGTCCCGGTCTGTTCGCGGCGGCGGACCGCCGCCGTGATCGCCAGCGCGGCATAGATTCCGCAGACGACATCCCAAGCGGGCAGAACATGATTCACCACTCCGGCCGGTTCACCGGCCGCATCGAGCGGACCGGTGATCGACGGAAAGCCGATACCGGCGTTGACGGTGTAGTCGACACCGGGTGATCCGTCGGATCGACCGAGCAGCTCCAGGGTGATCACATCCGGCCGGAGCGCGGCCAGCGTGTCGTGGCTCATCCATTGGCGCCCACCGGCATTGGTGACCAGAATGCCACCGCCGGGACCCGAGCCGGTCACCAGATCCTGCACCGACGTCTGACCTTCGGGCGACCGCAGATCGACGGTCACCGACTTCTTGCCCTTGTTCAGCCCCGTCCAATAGATGGAGTGGCCGTCGGAGGTCAGCGGCCAGCGGTGGACATCGGCTGCGCCGCCGACCGGATCGATCCGGATCACTTCGGCGCCGAGCTGCGCCAGGGTCAACCCGCACAGCGGCGAGGCGACGAAACTCGACACCTCCACCACCCGGATACCCTCGAGCGGACGGGCGCTCATGCCATCACCGCCCGGAACCGCCAATCCAGCACATCACGTGCGCTGCCATCGGATTCATGCGCGAAGACACGCGAGCGCAGGGTGAGGACACCACCGGAGGCGGCCTCGGCGGCCTCCTCGACATGGAGTTCGCTCGACAAGGTGTCACCTTCGTGGACGGGTCCGGTGTGATCACAGGAATCCCACGACACCACCGTCACCAGGTTCGGCAGCGCCCGGGTGGCCTGGGCCAGTGCCAGCCCGATCGTGTGCCCCCCGTAGACCAGGCGGCGGCCGGCGATCCGTTGATCATGGTGGGTGGCAGCGACATTGAGTGAAAGGCGGGCCAATTCCGGTGCGCTCGACACCACATCGCCGCTCGACAGGTAGACGTTGCCGACGAGGTCGGTGGTGAAGTGTTCACCCGAGACCTCCGTGCGATAGCGCGCGAGGTCCCATGGCGGGAGCACCGGTTCGGGCGGGTCGGCCGGCCCGATCGCCGACAGGTCGTCGGCGTGGACCACCCGGTCCGGGTCCGCGTCGGCCGACAGCGCGATCATGGCACACCGGTGGAAGTCGAGCACGGTCTCACCGTGCTGATCGACCGTCACCATGTGCAGCGCCGCCAATCCTGTTGCGGCACGGCCTGGTCTGGTCGAGTTCTCCTTGAGTCCCACCACCTCGGTGGTGGTGGTGAGCGTGTCGCCGATGAGCGGGTACCGCAGGAACCGCAGGCCCCGGTAGAACAGATTCGCCTTCACGTGGTGAGTGACCAGAGTCGACTGCCCGATCGCGAGATCGCAGACCAGACCTGGATGGGCGGGTGGTCCCCCGCCGGTCACCGCGTGTGCCAGCGTCGCGTCGAGGGGAAGCCGGAGCCGATCCCCGAGGATCGCCTGGTGGCTCGCCGCCAGACCATCGGTCAGCGTGATCGACGGTGCTCCGTCGAAGACGTCGCCGACGGACAGGTCATCGAAGTAGGGGCCTCCGACGCGGATTCGCTCGTCTGTCATCGATGGTGTCTCGATTCTCGGTGAGGTGATGGTGGTAACCAGGTCTCAAATGTGCGGCCAAAAAACGCCCCTCCTGTTCTAGCAGATCGTCGGCGTCAGGAGAAGTGCGCCTTCGCACATCCTGCGTGAACAGGATATTTACTACAGAATAGCCCTGATAGCTCGGTGAATACCGAGCCGTAACTTGACTTACGAACCCGGTAGCGACAATATGGCCGTACAAATCTGGGCAGTACGACGCGAGGTGTCAGATGAACGCAACAGAAGATCTCAATGCCGAAGAAACGATGCTGGTCGAGACGGTGCGCGCGTTCGTCGACCGCGATGTGAAGCCGACGGTGCAGCAGGTCGAACACGACAACGCCTACCCCGAGACGTGGATCGAGCAGATGAAGCAACTCGGCATCTACGGACTGGCCGTCCCCGAGGAATACGGCGGCGCGCCGGTGTCGATGCCGTGCTACGCGCAGGTCACCCAAGAGCTGTCCCGCGGCTGGATGAGCCTGGCCGGTGCGATGGGCGGGCATACGGTGGTCGCCAAGCTGCTGACCACCTTCGGCACCGAGGAGCAGAGGCAGAACTATCTGCCACGGATGGCCTCCGGTGAGCTGCGTGCGACGATGGCGCTCACCGAACCCGGCGGCGGTTCGGACCTGCAGAACATGGCCACCGTCGCCCGGGCCGACGGCGGCAATCTGGTCATCAACGGCTCCAAGACGTGGATCTCCAACGCGCGCCGATCCGGCCTCATCGCACTGTTGTGCAAGACCGACCCGAAGGCAGAACCCCGCCATCGCGGGATCTCGATCGTACTCGCCGAACACGGACCGGGGCTGACCGTGTCCCGGGATCTGCCGAAACTCGGTTACAAGGGCGTCGAAACGTGCGAACTGTCGTTCGACGACTACCGGGTACCGCGGTCGGCGATCCTGGGCACCGTGCCGGGCAAAGGTTTTGCGCAGATGATGAAGGGCCTGGAAACCGGCCGCATCCAGGTCGCCTCCCGCGCATTGGGTGTCGCGACCGCGGCCCTGGAGGACGCACTGCGGTACGCGCAGGAACGCGAATCCTTCGGGCAACCCATCTGGAAGCACCAGTCCGTCGGCAACTATCTGGCCGATATGGCCACCAAACTGACCGCCGCCCGCCAGCTCACCTGGCACGCGGCCCGTCGCTTCGACAGCGGCGAGCGCTGCGACATGGAGGCCGGGATGGCCAAATTGTTCGCATCGGAGGTGGCGATGGAGATCGCGCTCAACGCCGTCCGGATCCACGGCGGTTACGGCTACTCCACCGAGTTCGACGTCGAACGCTACTTCCGCGACGCGCCGCTGATGATCGTCGGTGAGGGCACCAACGAGATCCAGCGCACCGTGATCGCCGGACAGCTGGTCGCCCGTGGCGGCATCTGACACGCCGTCGTGACCGCGACCCGGCACCGGTGGCAGGATTGTGATCGATGAACGCGCCTGAGCAGTCCGAGCCGGCCTACCGCACGCTGGCGGCCGAATTGCGCGGCCGCATCATGGCCGGCCACTACCCCGACGGTGTGCGCCTGCCCACCGAGGCCGAACTCGCCGCCGAGTTCGGCCTGAGCAGGCAGACCGTGCGCCGGGCGTTCCTCGAGCTCGTCGGTGAAGGCGCCGTCTACCGGATACCGGGTCGGGGCACGTTCGCCAGCGAGAACGCCGGCAGGTATCTTCGTCAGCTCGGGTCGATCGAGGATCTGATGAATCTGTCGGCCGACACCGAGATGCGGGTGGTCGAACCACCGGCCCGGCGCGTGGACGTGTCCGCCGCCGGTCGCCTGCGGCTGGACACCGACGTGGTCTACCGGATCGTCTTCACCCGCTCCCACGACGATGTTCCGTTCGTGCTGACCACGGTGTGGTGGCCTGCTCCGGTAGCCGAACTGATCGTCGGCAGGCCTGAGGTGTCGGCGGGCGCGGTCAGCGAACACACCATGATCGGACTGCTCGAACCGCTTCTGGCCGAACCGATCTCCGAATGTATACAGTCGATCACCGCGGCCACGGCCGAGCGTCGGGTCGCCGAGGTGCTCGGTTGCCCGGTGGGGCATCCGGTGTTGCGGGTGGACCGACTGTACAACAACGCGCGTGGGGTCGGCGTCGAGCTGGCGGTCAGCTACTTCCTCCCCGAGCACTACACGTACCGGGTGACCCTGCGCAGGTCGGGAGCATAGGGCAACTGCCCGGTCAGCCTCGATCCCGTTGCGGCGAGGACCTCACCTCCGGCCCGGAGGAACCGGGCCCCAAAGGAACCGGGCCCCAAAGAATCGGGCAGCGCCGCGTCGGGATCGTTGCCCGGTCGCACCCTTGCCGTCGGTGGTCATGTCGTTCGCATCCGACCGAGCCGGGCAATACATCGACGACGACAACAGGAACGATCTCGTACGTGGGTGGACAGGATGATGGTAGCCGGGCGGTCCGTCCGGTCTGGTGCTCACTATGTAGTGGGTGTTGCCGACCTCTCCACCGACCGACACGCTCACCCGGAGACTGTCGCCGTCGCCGTCGATGGTGATCTTGTCGATCTGTTTCCCCCGCACCAGCAGGTCCTCGAACAGTGCCGTCGCCACCACCGCCACCGGGTCGCATGACTGTTGACACAGGATGGACAGATGCGTGGAGCCCTCGCCCTGGATCGATTGCGACGAGTATGGGAGAAGACGGTCGGCGGGCAAGATACCCAGCGGGCCGGATGGATAAGGCTCTTCGTATGGCTGGTGGACCATCGGATACTCCGGTCGATCAGTTACGGCCACGGTCGTTCGGATACATGTCGCGATGGTTGGCGATCCCGTCGCCGTCGCTGTCCGTCTCCAACCAGATCTCGTTCACGGCCGTATTGTGGCTGTTGTTGATTTCCCACAAGGCGCTCGCACCCGGCTGGTGCTGCGCGGCAAGCTCTTCATACAATCCGTTGTCACCGACAATGTTCGGGGTGATGTAGCCGCCCGGCAGTTCGGAGACCGAGTAGCCACGGCCCGTATCGTTCCAGGTGACCTGTTGGGCGTGCGACGGCTCGCCGCTGACCGAACGGTCGAAGTGTCCGTCGCGATCGGTATCGATGTGTACGACCTCGAAAACACCGTCCTGATTCGAATCGAACGCGGCCACCTCCAGGTATCCGTCGGCGTCGCCGTCCATCCTCACCTGATCGACCACGCCGTCGCCGTTCGTGTCGTACCCGATGATGTCGTCGACTCCGTCACCGTTCGAATCGTAAGCGAACACGTCGAACAGACCGTCACCGTTGGTGTCGAATCGGCGGTAGTCGATGGCCCCATCGTTATCGGTGTCGAATGCGTCGGCCACTCCGTCGCCATCGATATCGTAGTCCATCAGGTCACTCCTCCCAGGTCCTCCACCCGCACCAGCGGTGGAAGCTTGTACGTTCAGTCGTTCGTTCCGGTCAACTCTTCAGAGAGCGGGCAGTCCGACAAAGTTCCCGCGTTCGCGGCGCCCGTATTTGGTGGCCACCCGCTCACACCGACGGGACCACACCCACAGGGAGCGCCGATACCAATAGACCGGCATATCGGCGCGGCCTGATTCTGGGACACGCTCGTCAACGCCGACGAGGCCAGCAACCCGTTCAATCGGCAATGGGGCGCCGGCTACGGTACCGATGCCGCGCCGCTCCTCCGGGTGTTCAATCAGGTTGCGCAACAAAAGAAGTTCGACCCCGACCGAATCGATGCGAACCGACGGGCCCGCGACCGCGAGGACCTCTCGCCCATCGTTGATCTCGCGGCCACGCATCCGGGCACCGGACGCCGTCCGGACAATCAAACGCTGACCCGATCAACGTTCGCCGCGCACCCCGGGTTCGCAGATGAACGCCACACCTTTGCGTCCGATGCGGGTGAGCACCAACGACAGCGGCCGGGTCCCCTTGGGCTTGAGTCGCTTACGCAAGGCATCTGGGTCCACGTCGAGTCCCCGGACCAGGATCTCCAGCGCGCCGCAGTCGAGTGTGTGCAGGGCTTTGCGTAATACCTTGTCCGACACCGTAGTCTGTCCGATGATGCGGAACCCACGGCCGGCCTCCGGAACCGAATCACCGGTCAGGTAGGCGATCTGCGGATCCAACTGCCACAACCCGTGCCGGTGAGCGTAGTGGCGCACCAGTCCGGCGCGCACGATCGCGCCGTCGGGGTCGATGATCCACTCCCCCGGTTCGGCGGACGGGACGTCGTCGTCGGTGTCATCGGTGATCTCGTAGCGCGCGACCGCACCGCCCTCACCGCTACGCAGGACCGTGGCCCGGCGCACCGGCCGCGTACCCGGCCCCGACCAGAGGCAGGTTTCACGTACACCACCGTCGAGGGAGGTGACCTGCGCCTCCCCATCGAATCCGAACTGCTCGCGCAGGTTCTGATGGTCGAGCCCCGGCGCACACTTCACGACCAACGGACGCCCGGCATACACGGTGAACAGCTCGAACAGCGATGGGGTGAGCTGGTCGAGCCGGAACACCCGGCCCGATCCGGTACGCCGAGCCGGGTCGGCGAGCACCACATCGGCCGAGGACGCCCGGGTGAGCGCATCCGCGCGCAACAGCACCGTCGGCGCCGACAGTTCGACGGTCCCGGCGTTATGCGCCGCCATCGCCACGCGCACCGGGTCGATGTCGCTGCCGATGACACCCGCCACACCGAGCCGCGAGGACAGTTCCACAAGTTCGGCCCCTACCGAGCAGGTCACGTCATGGACCACCGCATCGGGATAGCGCCGCACGATCTCCACCGAACGTGCCTGCGCCACCGGCCATGCCGTGGCCTGCTGCACCGCGTCGTCGGTCAACAGCAGATCATCGGCGTGCCGCAGTTTGGTCCGTGCCCTGCGCCGGCAGGTCACCGTCTCGATCAACGCGGCGTCGAACGGCGTGTACCTGCCGCGCAGTTCACCGATGTCGGCGATCATCGACGCCGGACTCAGCGGCAGCGACGAGGCCGCACGCAACGCCGCATGTCCCTGCCCCGACCGCAGAAAGGCGACGTCGTCGGCCGTGAACGAATAGCCCAACGCGCCGCCCCCTATCGATCGGCGATCAGACGTCCGACGGCTCGCCGGGCTTCACACCGGTGACTACGACGTTGTAAAAGTACTTCTGCGGAACGACCTTGCGCAGGACGTTCTCATCGAGCCAGGTCATCCGCTTCCAGCCGCCGAAGGCGAATCCGGCCCAGCCCCAGCCGAGCTTCTCGGCGGGTACGGCGGCCTCGAAGGTACGCACCGGCCAGCCGAGCATGGCGGCGGCCAGCTCTTCGGTGGCAGTCTTGACGTCGGTGGCACCCGCGCTGCGGGCGATGCCGGCCAGCTCGTCCGGATCGAAGGTGTGGATGTCGACCACGGCCTCCAGAGCCGCTGCGCGCGAGGACTCGTCGAGTTCCTCCTGCGGGCGGCGCCACGACTGCAAGGGGCCGATCTTGGTGATGTTGGTGGTGGCCCACCAGGTGGCGCGGCTCATCCAGCGGGCGTAGAAGTCACCGATGGTGGACGGCTCACCGGCGAACACGAACCGGCCGCCGGGCTTGAGCACCCGCAGCACCTCGCGCAACGACAGCTCGACGTCCGGGATGTGATGCAGCACCGCATGCCCGACAACCAGATCGAAGGTGTTGTCGTCGTACGGGATCTTCTCGGCGTCGGCGACGCGGCCGTCGACGTCCAGGCCCAGGTTCTCGGCGTTGCGCAGCGCCACCTTCACCATGCCCGGCGACAGGTCGGTGACCGAACCCTTCTCCGCCACGCCGGACTGCATCAGGTTGAGCAGGAAGAATCCGGTGCCGCAACCCAGTTCCATGGCCCGGCCGTACGGCAACGGAGCATCGTCCGCCCCGATGGCCGCGTCGAAACGCCCACGCGCGTAGTCGATGCAGCGCTCGTCGAAACTGATCGACCACTTCTCGTCGTAGGTCTCGGCTTCCCAGTCGTGGTAGAGCACCTGCGCGAGCTTGGTGTCCTTGAGTGCCGCCTGCACCTGCTCCTCGGTGGCGTGCGGGTTGGGTTCGGGATCGATGGTGGGTTCGGTCGTCATCGTCTCAGCTTTCTTCAGGGGTAGTACAAAGTGTCCAGTCACGTGGCCAAGTGCTGCGGCCCGGACAAGTGCTACGGCCCGGACAAGTTCCATGCCACGGACACGATCGATGGCGCGGACCAGGCCGACGGCGCGAACTAGCGGCCGACGAACGTGGCCTTACCGGGACCGTTCTCGACGAACGAGGCCATGCCGATGGTCCGGTCCTCGGTGGTGAACAGCGTGGCGAACTGCTGTTCCTCGATCTTCAGGCCGGTCGCCAGGTCGGTTTCCACTCCCAGGTCGATGGCGGCCTTGGCCGCGGCCAGCGCCACCGAAGCGGCGCCGACGAACTGGCCGGCCCACGCCAGTGCCGCGCTGTACACGTCATCGGGGGCCACGACCTCGTCGACCAGCCCGATCGCCAATGCCTCCTCGGCACCGACGAAGCGGCCGGTAAAGATCAGATCCTTGGCCTTGGCCGGGCCGATGAGCCGGGCGAGCCGCTGGGTGCCACCGCCACCGGGGATGATGCCGAGCAGGATCTCCGGCACGCCCAGCTTCGCGTTGTCACCGGCGATGCGCCGGTCCGCGCCCAGGGCCACCTCAAGGCCGCCGCCCAGGGCGTAACCGGTGATCGCCGCGACCGTGGGCTTGGGGATGCCCGCGATCGAACCGAGGTCGGCCTGCAGGTCGGCGGTGATCTTCGTTATCTCCGCGTAGCTCAGGTCGTTCATCTCCTTCACGTCGGCGCCCGCGGCCAGCACCTTGGGGCCGCCGTAGACGACGACGGCCTTGATGTCGTCGCGCACCGACGCCTCACGTGCGGCTGCGGCCAACTCGGCCTGTACCTGCCGACTCAGCGCGTTCATCGGCGGTCTGCTCAGCAGGATCGTGCCCACACCGGGGTGGTCCGCGGAGGTTTCGAGGGTGACATACTCGGCCATGGACACCGAGGCTACCGTTCCGGCGCCGTCAAGCAACCCTTGGGTTAGCTCACGCTTGCCTTATCGGATGGCTTACGGGATTTAATTGCGGTCACTCGGCAACTCGCCTGCCATCGGTGACGCCGACCACCACGGTTGGCGAGGTGGGAACACGACCAGCCGATAGCGTTGAGCGCACAGTGGGCGGACGCACCATTGCCCCCTCGAGTCCCGGTCGGAGTACTTTCGACCGGGCCGACCGCGACAACCCGGAAGGACACCGGTCCGACGGGTGAGATCCCCGAATCGCCGATGGAGGTCCCGAATCCCCGCCGAGCCGAGCCACCCGGATCACCGGATCACCGGCTGATCAGGGCACGTCAACCGGCAGATCGGGGCACCGTGACCGACCGGATCCGCGGTGTCACCGACCGGATCGATCATCCCGTGCGTTGAACATGGCGAAATAGTCGGCCGAGCCGTCGAACGTCAGGCCGTACGGGTCCGCGGCGTCGTCCTGGCCCACCACCTCGACCGCCCGTTCGGCGGCAAAGGCGTCGGCGACCGTGCGGTACGAGCTCAGCTCACGCAACCGCGCCCAGGTTGGCGGAAGCAGCGAATGCACGCCTCGTGACCACGCTTCCAGAGCGTCGCCGGGCCGGACCCAGGCCACCGCGGAGGCCTCGGAGGTGGAACCGTCGGCCTCCTGCCCGTCGGGCAGTGCCGCGAGGAAGAAATGCGTACTGTACCGCCTGACCGACACCGGCGGAGTGATCCAATGCGCCAGGGGCGCAAGCCAATCAGCGCGCAGTGTGAGGGCTCTGCGGCGCATGAGGCCGCCGAACGACAACTCCTTTGCCACCAGCGCGTCGCGGTCGGCGGCCACCTCACCGGGCGATGGGACCAGTCCGTCGCCGCCGGTGGCCAGCAGCACCCCGCACTCCTCGAAAGTCTCCCGGACCGCGGCCACCACCAGCATCCGGGCGGCCACCGGATCGGTACCGAACCTGTCGGCCCACCACGACGGCCCCGGCCCGGCCCAATCCACGTCGGTGTCGTCGGCGGCATCGACGCCGCCGCCGGGAAACACGGTCATCCCCGCGGCGAACGCCATCTCGGCGACCCTGCGCAGCAAGAACACCTCGAGCCCCGACACCCCGTCCCGCACCAGAACCACCGTCGCCGCATCACGCGGCGTGGCGATCACCTCCGGCATCGGCGCGGTGCGCTGCCCTGCCTCGACGAGCCACCGGTCGAGGGACTTCTCCTCTGGCATATCGCTCCTGAAACGTCCCGCTCAGCGGAGCGCGTCGGACGGCAACCGGCCGTCGAGCTCGACGAAGTACTCGTCCGAGAACGGGAACCGCAGCCCGGTCATCATCGCCGTGGTCGCCTCCGGCATCACGGTGGTGATCTCACGGGGTGCCGCCATGAGTTCGGCGACGGTGTCGTGACGAGCGAGCTCGCGCAGCTGCGACCAGGTGGGCGGCAGCAGGAAATGTTGCCGATCGGCCCAACGGCGCAGCGCCTCACGCGCCGACAACCAGCCCGCGACCGACACCTCCGAGGTCTCGGCGTCGGCCTGCTGACCCGCGGGCAGGGCCGCGATGAAGAAACGGGTGTCATAGCGTCGCTTCTCAATCACCGGGGCAATCCAATGCGACAGCGGCGCAAGCAGATCCGCACGCAACGTCAATCCCCGGGCGGTCAGGAAGCCGGCCAGCGAAAGGGACTTGTCGACGAGCCGCGCGCGCTCGTCGGCAAGGGTGCCGGGTTCGGGAAATCTGCCGTCGACGTCGGTGGCGATCAGCACGCCGCATTCCTCGAACGTCTCACGGACCGCCGCACATACCAGCGACTGCGCGACCGGTTCGGTGGATCCGAAGGTCCGCGCCCACCACTGGGCATCCGGGCCGCTCCAGGCGATATCGGCCTCTGCGTCACGCTCGTCGACACCGCCACCGGGAAATACCGTCATCCCACCGGCGAACGCCATCGTCTTGACGCGCCGTTGCAGAAACACCTCCACGCCGTCGGTGCCGTCGCGGACCAGCAGCACCGTGGCCGCATCACGCGGTACCGACGGCTGTGCCGGAACGGCCGCCCCGGTGTCCGGGTCGACCCCGGACCCCGACCTATCCATCACCGACCTATCCATCGCCGACCTATCCACCCGTGACTGATCTGCCATGGCCGCACCTCCTGCACTCGTCGGCCCACCGTCGGGGACCGCGCTGTCTCGACCCTAGCGGGCCGACCGATCGCACGATCGGCGGAGGTCGGCGAGTACCCGTCCCGGTGTCAGGCCCGGCGGTGTCCCCCGGCCCTGCGGCTACGCCGCGCGAAGAACCGGCCCCCCGACTTCGAGAGCATGATCTGCTGGCGGAACGCGGTGGACAGATTGGCGCTGGTGAGTACCTCCGGCAACAGTCCCTGCGCGATCACCCCGCCCTCCGAGAGCAGCAAGGCGTGGGTGAAGCCCGCCGGGATCTCCTCGACGTGGTGGGTGATCAACGCGATCGCCGGGGCGTCGGGGTCCTGTGCCAGATCCGAGAGCCGGGCCACCAGTTCCTCCCGCCCGCCCAGGTCGAGCCCTGCGGCCGGTTCGTCGAGCAACAGCAGTTCGGGGTCGGTCATCAACGCGCGCGAGATGATCACCCGCTTGCGTTCCCCCTCCGACAGGGTGCCGAACGCACGGTCGGCCAGATGCTCGGCACCCATCGATTCGAGTGACTCCACCGCCTGCGACCGATCGACATCGTCGTACTGTTCCTTCCACCGCCCGAGCACTGCGTAGCCGGCGGACACCACCACGTCGCTGACCACCTCGTCGTCGGGCACCCGATCCACCAGTGCGGGACTGGACACCCCGATCCGGGTGCTCAACTCGCGCAGTTCGACGCGGCCGAGTTGCTCATTGAGGACGAACGCGGCACCGGTCGTCGGGTACAGCTCGCCCGCGGCAAGGCGCATCAGAGTGGTCTTACCGGCGCCGTTGGGACCGATGATCACCCAGCGCTCGTCGAGTTCGACCTGCCAGGACACCGGCCCGAGAAGTGTTTTCCCGTCACGGACCACCGACACATCACGAAAATCGATGAGCAGATCAGGATCGGATTCGAGCACGGAGTCTGATTCGAGCACGGAGTCTGATTCGGCGGCGGCACTCTGCGGCGATGTCACGGTGTCCATCTTGCATCACCGCCCCGCCACACGTGCCTCGCCACGTGCAAAACCGCCACGTCCACAACACGGTGCACAATCTGCCCGCCGGAATACCCGGGCGCCCGAATCCCTTGACTTCCATATGTCCGTTGATCTTTCGATTCTCGATCTTGCACAGGTAGGCCGTTCGGAAACCGTCGCGGCCAGTTTCGCCGCGAGCGTCGACCTGGCCCGAGGCGCCGAACAATGGGGCTACAAGCGCATCTGGTACGCCGAACACCACAACATGTCCACCATCGCCTCCTCGGCCCCGGCGGTCCTCATCGCACATGTGGCCGCCCACACCAGCAGCATCCGGCTCGGCGCCGGCGGCGTGATGCTGCCCAACCACGCACCGCTCACCGTCGCCGAACAGTTCGGGACACTGGCCGAACTGCATCCGGGGCGTATCGACCTGGGCCTGGGCCGGGCTCCCGGCAGCGACCAGAAGACGTTCACCGCGCTGCGCCGCACCATCGCCGACGCCGAACGCTTCCCGCAGGACGTTCTGGAGTTGCAGGGATACCTGACCGGGCAGTCCCACGTCGAAGGCGTCACCGCCACCCCCGGTGCGGGCACCGACGTGCCACTCTACATCCTGGGTTCGTCGTTGTTCGGCGCCCAGGTGGCCGCCGCGCTCGGGCTCCCCTACGCTTTCGCCTCACACTTCGCACCGCAGGCCCTCACCGAGGCCGTCGCCCTGTACCGGCGTGAGTTCCGCCCGTCTGCCGTACTCGCGCAACCATATGTGATCGCCGGTGTCGGGGTGATCGCCGACGAGGACGCCGATCGCGCCGCGGCCCAGCTGCGGGCGGCCAAACGGGCCCGCATCAACGTCCTGTTCGCACGCGACCGGCAGTTCACCGACGAGGAGTGCGACGCGATCCTGACGATGCCGCAGGGACGCCAGATCGAACAGATGATGACCTACTGCGGCGTCGGCACCCCAGCGCAGGTGCGCGAATACCTCGACTGGTTCACCGGACACGCCGACGCCGACGAGTTGATCCTCGCCTCGTTCGCCCCCGACCGTGAGGTGTGGCGCAACACCTTCGCCCACCTGGCCCCCGTTCCGGCACCAGTCGGCTGAACCCCCGCCGTGGCGGCAGGGCGACGGGTCAGCCGATGTCGGCGATCACGGTGACCGAGCCGGGCGCGATCTCGGTGAACCCGGCATCGCGCACCGCCACCGCCGTGCCCCGCGCGTCCGCCTCCAGCAGTGCGTGCCAGCGTCCGGTGGCCGCCTGACGCACCATCAGCGGGCAGCCGTCGTCGTGCCATCGCGTGGCGTCCCCGGCGGACATCAGGCGCACCGCCAGCATCGCGGCATGCCCCACCTGGGCGGCACACTTGCCGACGGTCATGTTCAGGTCCGGACCGAGCCACAGGACCACGCCGGGGCCGGGTGCCGTCTGCAGCTCACCGGGTACGTCGGTGCCGCCGATCTGCAGTTTGCCGATCCTCCGGTCGATGTCCCCGACCCGGCCGGGAACGTAGGCCCGGGCACCGGCATCGCCTTCGGTGGCGGTGACGCCCCACACCTGCTGGGCCGCCTCCCACTGCGCGCCCCGCGCCCGGCGGGCGATCTTGCGGATCCGGGCATCACACCAGGCGTCCATCGGCGCCGCCCACGGACCCTCGCCCTCGGTCCGTTCGTCCAGGCACAGCAGGGCCACCGCGCGGGCCGCGGCGGTCAGCAGATCGGTACGGTCCGGCGGCGAGGTCTTCTCGATGCGCAGCACCATCTGCATCGCCAGTACGTCGGCGGGATCGGGCGGGTCCTCGTGCCCGCCGACGTAGCGGGTCAGCCGCCGGTACGCCTCGATACCCACGTGCTGCTCGTCCGGGTTCACGAGACTAGTCCAGCGGGACGCGGCGCAGCACCCCGTCTGCGGCGTCGGCGGCCTCGATCTCGTCTCGGGTGATGCCCAGGATGAACAGCACCGCATCCAGGAACGGGTGACTGAGCGCGGCGTCGGCCACCTCACGCAACGCCGGCTTCGCGTTGAACGCGATTCCCTGCCCCGCGACGCTGAGCATGTCGATGTCGTTGGCGCCGTCGCCGACGGCCACGGTCTGCGCCATCGGGATACCGACCTGCTCGGCGAATGCCCGCAGGGCGCGCGCCTTGCCCGGACGGTCGACGATCTCGCCGACCACCTTTCCGGTGAGTGTGCCGTCGGGGCCGATCTCCAGCGTGTTGGCCCGGACGAAGTCGAGTTCGAGTTCGGCCGCGAGAGGGTCGATCACCTGGCGGAAGCCGCCCGACACCACACCGCAGTGATACCCGAGGCGGTGCAGGGTCCGGATCGTGGTGCGGGCGCCCGGCGTCAGCTCGAGCGAAGCGGCGACCTCGTCGATGACCGATGCGTCGAGACCGGCCAGGGCGGCCACCCGCTGGTGCAGCGACTGCGCGAAATCGAGTTCGCCGCGCATCGCCGACTCGGTGACCGCGGCGACCTCGGCCTCACGGCCCGCCTTGGCGGCCAGCATCTCGATCACCTCGCCCTGGATCAGGGTGGAGTCGACATCGAACACGATCAGCCGTTTGGCCCGCCGGGCCAGGCCGCCGCGTTCGACGGCGATGTCGACCTCGTGTCCGGCGGCGACCTCCGCGAGTGCCTTGCGCAGTACCGCGTCGGCGGCGACATCGTCGCGGCCGGCCACACTCACCATCAGTTCCAGACCCGTGAGCGGGTAGTCGGCGATCCCGCGGATCGAATCGATGTTGCCGCCCTGGGCCGCCAGCGCCGCGGCGACCGCCCGGAACGCTCGCGCGGTGACCGGGCTGCCCAGGAGCACCACCGCATGTGTGGACGGGCTCCGGCTGCCCGAGTTGACGCCGACATCGACGTGCACGTCGATGCCGACCGAGTCCATGGCCTGCTCGACCACCTCCTGAACGTCCTGCGGGTCACCGGTGCTCGCCACGAGGACCCCGAGCGTCAGCCGTCCGCGGATGACGACCTGCTCGACGTCGAGAAGACTCACCCGCTGACCTGCCAGTGCTCCCATCAGGGTCGAGGTCACACCGGGCTTGTCGGGCCCGGTGACCGTGATCAGAACTGTTGTCTCCTCGGAGGAATTGGCCACGAGTCCAAATCGTAGAGGGCGCGATCGCCGCAACGCCAAACGGCCCTCGCTGAGCGAGGGCCGTTCCGCGTGCTGTATTCGATCCGGTGTCAGTGCGATCCGCCGGGCAGCGAACCGCCGCCCGAACCCGCGCCGACCGATTCCTTGGCGTTGCCGTGGCCGGGACCCACGTGCGCCTCGGCCTTGAGCCGCTCGATCATGTGCGGGTAATGCAGCTCGAACGCGGGGCGCTCGGACCGGATGCGGGGCAGTTCCGTGAAGTTGTGCCGCGGCGGCGGGCAGCTCGTGGCCCATTCGAGCGAGTTGCCGAAGCCCCACGGATCATCGACGGTCACGACCTCGCCGTAGCGGTAGCTGCGGAAGACGTTCCACAGGAACGGCAGCGTCGACAGGCCGAGGATGAACGCACCGACGGTCGAGATGATGTTGAGTTCGGTGAATCCGTCCGACGGCAGGTAGTCGGCGTAGCGACGGGGCATGCCCTCGTTGCCGAGCCAGTGCTGGACCAGGAACGTGGTGTGGAAGCCGATGAAGGTCAGCCAGAAGTGCCAGCGGGCCAGGCCTTCGTCGAGCATCCGGCCGGTCATCTTGGGGAACCAGAAGTAGACGCCGGCGTAGGTGGCGAACACGATGGTGCCGAAGAGCACGTAGTGGAAGTGCGCGACCACGAAGTAGGAGTCGGACAGGTGGAAGTCCAGCGGCGGGCTGGCGAGCAGCACACCGGTCAGACCACCGAACAGGAACGTGACGATAAAGCCCACCGAGAAGAGCATC
The DNA here is from genome assembly GCF_025273675.1 of Gordonia pseudamarae. NCBI lineage: Bacteria > Bacillati > Actinomycetota > Actinomycetes > Mycobacteriales > Gordoniaceae > Gordonia > Gordonia pseudamarae. The sequence goes on from NZ_CP045809.1 coordinate 3,447,643, forward strand.
GGTGACTCGAAGGTCATGTTTCCCTTCCACATGGTGCCGATCCAGTTGAAGAACTTCACACCGGTCGGGACCGCGATCAGGAAGGTCATGAAGGAGAAGAACGGCAGCAGGACCGCACCGGTGACGTACATGTGGTGCGCCCACACGGCCACCGACAGCGCGGCGATACCCAGGGTCGCGTACACCAGGCCTGAGTAGCCGAACAGCGGTTTGCGGGCGAACACCGGGAAGACCTCGGACACGATGCCGAAGAACGGCAGGGCGATGACGTACACCTCGGGGTGGCCGAAGAACCAGAACAGGTGCTGCCACAGGATGACGCCGCCGTTGGCCGGGTCGTAGAGGTGTGCGCCGAACTGGCGGTCGACCTCGAGGCCGAGCAGGGCCGCGGTGAGCAGCGGGAACACCAGCAGGATCAGCACGCTGGTGACCAGGATGTTCCAGGTGAAGATCGGCATCCGGAACATCGTCATACCCGGGGCGCGCAGGCACACCACAGTCGTGATCATGTTGACCGCACCGAGGATGGTACCCAGACCACCGACGCCCAGACCCATGATCCACAGGTCGGCGCCGACACCCGGCGAATGCACCGCGTCGGTCAGCGGAGTGTAGGCGGTCCAGCCGAAGTCGGCGGCACCACCGGGGGTCAGGAAGCCGCCGAGGGCCACGAGCGCACCGAACAGGAAGAGCCAGAAGCCCATCGCGTTCAGACGCGGGAACGCGACGTCGGGCGAGCCGATCTGCAGCGGCAGCACGAAGTTCGCGAAACCGATGACGATGGGCGTCGCGTACAGCAGCAGCATGACGGTGCCGTGCATGGTGAACAGCTGGTTGAACTGTTCCGTCGACAGGAATTGCATACCCGGATGCGCGAGTTCGCCGCGCATCAGCAGAGCCATCAGACCACCCACGAGGAAGAACGCGAAGCAGGTGGTGATGTACATCATTCCGATCAGCTTGTGATCGGTCGTGGTGATGAGCTTGTAGAAGAACGAGCCCTTGGGCTGATAGCGCTCCGGGAACGGACGCACTGGTGCCACTTGCGTGGCGGGCTGGTCTACCGCAGTCACAGATCCTCCTCTAGCGCGACCTTTGTGTCGTGGGCGACGGACAATCCGCCCCTGGGTCGGCACATGGCAGTGCCGAGCGCTTGTAGTGATCCTAAACCCTCCGGACCGCCCTGACAGAGCGGGTCCTACGAACTGTCGTACTTGATCCGGTGCCGCACGCATATATGCAGGTCAGAATGCCTTCAGGAGGGTCGGACCGCGTGCGCGGCGCGGCGCGCCGCGACCGGGCGATGCCGGCCGGATCGGTCCCCGGGGCCGCCGAGCGAGGCCCGTGCCGGTCGCCGCGAGCCGGTTGCCGGTTTCCGAGACCGCCCACTACGTTGGGCGGGTGCGATGCCGCCCCGGAACCAGCAACTCCCGCCTCCGACCGACCCGCTCACGACCCGCCCTGTCCACTCGGGCGGTGACCGGAGTGGCGGCGCTGACCGCGGCGATGCTGCTGGTGAGCGCCTGTGGTGGCGACGACCAGACCTTGACCACCCCGGACGGCTCACTCATCTCCACCCCGACCACACGACTGGCCGAGGTCAACATCGTCGGCGCCGACCGCGACTACGCCAAGACCTGCTTCGCCCCGACCGCCCCCGATCCTGGCAAGCAGGACGTGAACCGGATCGTCGTCACCGATCCGCTGCTGCTCGACGACCTGTGTGCGCTCGGCGTCGGCGCCAAGGTCACCGGGATCACCGTGGCCGACGGCGACGTGCCGCGCTACCTCGGCCCGCAGCTGGCCTCGGTGCCCACGATCGGAGAGTCGCCCGACGCGGCCGCGGTCGGCACCGCGGACCCCGACATCGTGCTGACCACACCGGACACGTCCGCACGCGCGGCGGGATTCGCCGGGACCCGCGTTGTGACCGTCGACCCCACCGCCGATCCGGCCGCGAACTGGGCCGATCGCTACCTGTCGGTGGCCTCGGCGCTGAACCGGACGACGGCGGCCACCGACCTGCTCGCCCGATTCACCCGGGAGGCCACCAGGACCGGCACACGCAAAGATGCCGTGCACACCGAGGTGTCCCTGGTGCGGTTCGCCGCCGATGGGCAGACCATGGAGGGTACCGACTCGTTCGCCGCGCAGGTGCTGGCCGCGATCGGGGTACAGCGGCCGGTTTCCCAGCGCCGGCCGGGCAGCACCGGGCTGACCGACGACAACCTCACAGACGCGGATGCCGATCTCATCTACGTGAGCTACCGGGACGCGGGCGACGTGACCGGCCCGGATGTGAAGGGCAGCACCGCCTTCGGACACGCCCGTTCGATTCTGGAGAGCGACCGCTGGCTCGACATGGGCGCACCCACGTGGAAGCGGGTCCTGGCCGTCGACGACACGGTCTGGTACTCGACGTCGGGGCTGGCCGCGGCGTGGCTCGTGCTCAACGACGTGAAGGGGTCCTTGGACTCGGCGTCGTGATCGCCGACCGATCACCGGGCCCTCGTCGGACCGTTACGGGAATGCCTACCGAAAGCTTTTCAATATCGGGCCGGGGTCGCTACCATCGAACCCATGATCCACACACTGCCCGACGAGTACCGGGATCTGCTTGAGCGGCCGCTCATCGGGATCCTCGCGACCGTCTCCCCCGACGGCCGCCCCAGCCAACAGCCGATGCGGTTCACCTGGGACGGCGCCCACCTGCGGATGAGCCAGACCATCCCGCGGCGCAAGTTCGTGCCGCTACAGGCCAACCCCAACTATTCGTTCATCATCACCGACCCCGACATCCCGGAACGCGTGCTGGAGATCACCGGCTGGCTGGTCACCGTCGGCGGAGATCCCGACGGCGACTTCTACCGCCAACTCGGTCGCCATTACGGCAACCCCGACGAGCCGGTTCCCGCCGATGTCGACGATCGGGTGGTGCTGATCCTCGACGCACAACACTTCATCCCCAGGACCGCACCGCAGGCTCCCTCTGCGGCCCACGCGGGCTGAGCGCCGACCTGATGTCACCGGTGGCCGATAAAGTGTTCGATCATCGCCACCACATCCGAACCGCGTCACCCGCTCGGCCTCCACGCCCTCTGGCGTCCGGGGGCCGGGATGGCATTGTGGCCCGATGTCCCCGGCACCACCCCTGATCCGATCACCGCCCTCCCTGATCCGATCGCCGCGCTGCTCGCCGGCCGGCGGTTCAGCACGAGGGTCGCCGTCATCGGCTCGGACAGCCGCCGGGACTTCGCCGCCACCGCCACCCTCGGCATCACCGCAACCGTGGTCTTTCTGGACGCCTCACGATCGCTGTCGGCATCACCGGAGATCGCGTGGTACCGCCACCTGCTCGACGGGGTGCGGCGCGTGGTCGGCGCCGGATGCGTCGCCCCCACCGTGACCTCGACGGCGGGCGCACCACTGGTGCGCTGGCAGCCGATCTCCACCCCGGTGTGGCGGAGTTGGTCGGCGGTGTTGTGGGGCGCGGCCCCCGAACTGATCGCCGCGAACAATCCCGACCCGCGCGCCGCCGTCGACGATCTGGTCATCGAGCTCACCGATCACCTGTGCCGGGCTCGTCTGGGATCGATCGGATCCGACACCTCGGGCGCGGCCTGCGCCGGCGGGCCGGGGGGACACCGCTTCGGATTCGTCAACGCTCTACTGCCGGGCTCGACGGACGAGGCGGTGACACAGAGCCGGGCCGGTGCGGCGCGGGCGGCGTGGCTCTCGTGGCAGGAGAGCGCCGGCGGTGACGAGACCTCGCTGGTGTTCCGGCTGCACGAGCCCGACGAGGACGAGGACCCACCCGATCTCGACACCGAGGTGCTGTGGCGGTTCCAGGTCTGCCTGCGCGATGCCGAGGGACACCTCGAGCCGGTCGCTCCGCACCGGCTCGCGCCGACCGATCTGGACCGGGTGACCACCGATCTGGCGGCGGCGGTCACCGCGTTCGGGCCGCTGCGGCAGGCCCGGCCGGACCGCTCGAGTCTGGATTACCTGCTCACCACCGACGCGGTGACCGAACTCCTTTCCGACGGGGTATCGGCACTGGGCCGGGCCGGTTTCACGGTCCTGCTGCCGCGCACCGTCGCCGATGTCCGGCCCACGCTCTCGCTCACCGGGCGACCGGTGGTGGGCAGTCCGCGCCGCAACGCGATGGTCGGGCTGCGCGCGGTGCGTGACTTCCAGTGGCGGCTGGCGCTCGGCACCGGCGGCGACGCGGTCACGCTCAGTGATGCCGATATCGACGAATTGGCCAGGCAAAAGGGCGCTCTGGTCCGGGTGCGGGGAATCTGGATGCACGCGGAAGGGGCCGCGCTGACGCGGGCCGCCGGGTTCATCGCCGCCCAGCGCGCCGCCGCCGCGGCGGGCACACCGCCCGGCATGGGCGAGTTGCTCGATCTGGTGACCGGCGCCGACGACCGCACCGGCGTGCCTGTCACGACGGTCTCGGGCATGTCCTGGCTCGACGACATCGCCGACGCGGGTTCGCTTCGTCCGCCCGAACTTCCGGCGGCAACGCTGTCGGACGCGACGCTGCGCCCCTATCAGCAGCGCGGATTCGAATGGCTGACCCACCTGTCCGGTCTCGGGGTCGGCGCGGTGTTGGCCGACGACATGGGCCTGGGCAAGACCGTCCAGGTGATCGCGGTACTGGCGCACGAGCGACGCGGCAGTGGGCCCGACGACGCCTCGCTGCCCACGTTGGTGATCTGCCCGATGTCGGTGATCGGCAATTGGCAACGCGAGATCGGCCGTTTCGCACCCGAACTCGGCGTTGTCATGCACCACGGACCGCACCGCGCGGGCGGCGCGGCATTCGCGGCGCAGCATCGCGATGCCGACGTGGTCATCACCACCTTCGCCACCGCCACCCGCGACCGAGCGCTGTTGGCCGGACGTCCGTGGCGGCGGATAGTCGTCGACGAGGCCCAACACATCAAAAATGTGAACACCGCTGCCGCCAAGGCGATCCGTACCATCCCCGCCGACCACCGCATCGCGCTCACCGGCACCCCGGTGGAGAATCGGCTCGAAGATCTGCGCGCGGTCATCGATTTCGTGAATCCCGGACTCCTCGGTTCCGGTTCGGTATTCCGGGCGCGGTTCGCCGAACCGATCGAACGCGAACGCGATCGGGCGGCGTTGCGGCATCTGGGCCGGCTCACCCGCCCGTTCATCCTGCGCCGCGAGAAGACCGATCCGGCAATCATTCCCGATCTGCCGGCGAAGAAGGAACTGACAGTCCGGGCCAACCTGACCGTCGAGCAGGCCGGTCTGTACCGGGCCGTCGTGGACGAGCTGATGGAAGCCCTCAGCGACAGGGAGCAGCGGGTGTTGCGCCGACGCACCGTACTGGCCGCACTCACCCGGCTCAAACAGATCTGCAACCATCCGGCCCACTATCTCGCCGACGGCTCACCGGTCACCCGCCGCGACGGTCACCGGTCCGGCAAGGTGGAACTGCTGGCCGACATCGTGACAACCCTTGTCGACGAGGGTGATCGGGCATTGGTGTTCACCCAGTTCGCGGCGTTCGGCGAGTTGCTGACCGGGTGGCTCGGCGGACTGCTCGGCACCGAGGTCCCGTTGCTGCACGGTGGGGTCCCGCGCACCGACCGCGACGCGATGGTGGCCCGTTTTCAATCGGGCGACGACGCGCCGCCGGTCATGGTGGCGACCCTGAAGGCCGGGGGCACCGGTCTGAACCTGACCGCCGCCAACCACGTGATTCACGTGGACCGGTGGTGGAATCCGGCCGTCGAGGACCAGGCCACCGACCGCGCGTACCGCATCGGGCAGCGCCGTGACGTGCATGTTCGCCGCTTCGTGTGCGTGGGCACCGTGGAGGAGCGGATCGACGACATGATCCACAGCAAACGCGAGTTGTCGGCGTTGACCGTCGCCACGGGTGAGAGTTGGCTCGGCGACTTCGGCAACGACGAGCTGTACGAGTTGTTCGCGCTGCGCGACGAGGCGGTGGGCGAATGAGCCCGCGCGGCGGCGGACGCACGCCGACCCGCGGTTACGCGGCGACTCCGTGGTCGCGCGCCCTGTGTGATGTGGTGGAGGGACGCGACGTGGGCCCCGTCGATTCTCGCCGCATCAACAAGGCCCGCAGCTACTTTCGAGACCGAAACGTCCGGCAGCTGACCATCGGGAACGGCCTGGTGACCGCTCTTGTCGACGGCAGCCAGCTCGAGCCGTTCCAGGTGCGGGTCACGATGCGCACCGTCCACGCCCCCACCGTCGCAACGCTGTTGCGCTCACAGAACTCCGTCGAGGACCTGCTGTCGTTGACCCGCGGCACCCAGCCCGAGGTGCTCGGCCAACTTGTCCTGCCCACCGAATCCGCGGACATCGCCTCCGAGTGCAGTTGTCCCGACGACACGGTCCGCTGTATTCACGTTCTCGCCGTCACCTACGAGGTGGCGGCCGAGATCGACAGGCACGCCACCACGCTGCTCACCCTGATGGGCACCGACCTGCCCGAACTGCTCTCGGCGGTCGAATCCCAGTCAGGCACCACGACACCGGACGCCGCGTCCGCCGACTCCACCCTGTCGTTGCCGGCTGCGCCGACGCTGCCCCCACTGCCGGATCCGCCGCGGATGAATCCGATCATGGACCTTGATATCAAGGCCCTGCACGCTGCGCTGCGCGCCTGCGGCATTGCGGCCGGCGACGTCGGCGAGGCCGTCGACCAGCTCGCCGAACTCTACGACGTCCTCGTCGTCGATCCGCCGGCCGGCTGAGTCGTTCACTCACCCGGCGCAGGTGCGCGAGGCACGTCGCCGGGCCCGCGAACCCCACAACACGAGAATGTCCGCAACCACCGGTGAAGGTGGTTGCGGACACGGCTACCTCATCGGGTCTCGGAGCTCACCGCCCAGCTGCGCCTGGTACCTCAAGCATCGAGCTGGGTCGCCTCGGCGTCGTCGGCGGTGACGATTCCCTTCGGCGCCACCGGCTCGGCTTTCGCCGCGCCCCGGCCGTTGACCAGGCCGGTGACGTCGATACCGGAGTCCTCGAGTGTGGAGATGACCCCGGCGATGGTCTGCGGGGAGATCCCGAGCAGTCCGCCGAGCGAGGACTTGGCCTCCGCGGATCCACCGATAATCGAGATCTTGTCGATGTTGCCGAGCTGCTCGGCCGACTTTCCGGTGGCCTCGACCAGCGCCTGCAGCACCGCGGGCAGGATCTCCATCCGCACGGCCTGCTCGCTGAACGCGTTGAGCGAGTCGGCGATCTGGCGTTTACCGGTGGCCTCGGCCTCCAGCTTCGCCTTCAGACCGTCGGCCTCGGCCTGCTGTTCGGCGCGCAACGCCTCGGCGGCGAGCTTGCGGGCGTCGGCCTCGGCGGCACGGTTGGCGAGCAGACCGTCGGCCTGGGCCTGCGCTTCCGATCGCTGGGCGTCGGCGGCGAGCTTGCGGGCGTCGGCGCTGGCCGCACCCGACTGCCGGGCAGCCTCGGCCTCGGCCTGCGCATGCAGGATGGCGGCCTGACGTTCACCTTCGGCGCGCGCCACCGATGCCTGCCGTTCGGCCTCGGCCGGGGCGATCACGTCCGCTTCCAGCGAGGCCTGCGACTGCAGGGTACGTTTACGTTCCACCTCGGTGCGGGCTTCGACACGGGCCGCCTCCGCCTCTTCCCTGGCGATGCCGACTGCCTTCTCGGCGCGGGCCTGCGCGAGCGGACCGGCCTGATCGGCCTCGGCGTTCTCCGCCTCCGTCTGCGCGCGCAACCTGGCCAGTTCGACGTCACGGCGCTGGTTGGCGGTGGCGATCGCGGTGTCGGCCTCGGCCTGCGCGGTCGAACCCTCCTGGCGTGCTTTCGCGGAGAAGATCTGCGAGTCGCGTTCGGCTTCGGCGGTACCGACGGCCGCATCACGCTTGACCTCGGCGATACGGCGCTGGCCGAGCGATTCGAGGTAACCGTTGCGGTCGGAGATGCCGGCGATCTTGAGGACGTCGACCTCCATGCCGATGCGTGCGAGGTCGCCGCCGGCTTCCTCCACCACGCTGCGGGCGAGGGTGTCCCGGTTGGAGTTGAGGTCCTCGACGGTCATCGTCGCGGTGATGCCGCGGAGGCTGCCGGCCAGGATCTCGTTGATCTGGCGCTGTAGTTCATTGCTGTCGGAGGTGAGGAACCGTTGCACGGCGGTCTGCACGGCCTCATCGGCCGAACCGATACGCACCAGGCCGACGGCCTCGACATTGACGGGAACACCGTTGTTGGACAGAGCATTCTGCAGATTGATATTCACGTTGAAGGGTTCGAGCGACATCACGTCCACCCGCTCGATGCCCGGTATCCGGAAACGCGCGCCACCCCGGACCACCTTGGGCGCCCCACGACCGGTGAACACCGCGACCTCATTGGGTGGGACCTTGATGTAGTTCCGGACGTAGATCACCGGAATGAGAATGAACACCACGATCGCCACGACGGCGATCACTGCAATGATCGTAACCATGTGCACCCCGTTTCCCTCTGTGTTGTGTTGTCAGGTCTTGTTGTGACGCCGAAACTTCGGTCAGTCCAGCGCCGGAATCGACACCACTCGAACATATTCGGCATCGATGTCGCAGATGTACACCTGCTCACCGGCCTTGAGCGTGGCCGTTTCCTCGCTTCTGGCCTTGAGCCGCACGCGCGCACCGTCCGGATCGACGATGGTGATCTCGCCCCATCCGTCGGGGGCGATCGGGAGCTCGACCCGGCCCGTCATACCCAGGTACGACGCCCGTCCGAAGTGCGAATTCGATTGTTGCCGAAGCATGTACGGGAGCAGCAGGCCCCGGAATATCCCGACGAGCACGGCGGCGGTACCCGCACCGATACCGATGGCCGCCGGCGTGGGCAGGCCGGTGAGGTCGGCACCGAGGCCACCCGCACCGAACCCGAACAAGGCCGTGGCCAGCGTCGTCAGACTCAGGAACGGCAGACCGCCGTCGTCGCCGATCTCGCCCACCTCGCCGATCTCGCCGGCAAAGAGCGCGGCGAGCAATGCAAGCAGACCGATCGCGAAAACAACTCCGAACACAACCGTCACGCGCCACCCCTTCCGTGTGACCGCCTCACGTGATCCCCCGCACGATAAGCGGTATGGGCCTCGCCCCGCATGCCTCCCGTAACCCATTCAGCCGACGCGGTACCATCACGACCAGGCGAGTATTACTTAATAATACATCATCCGAAGGGAGGGCACTGTGGCCCGGAACACCTCGATCATCCTGGGTGATCACTTCAACGCGTTTGTGCACGATCTCGTCGAGTCCGGACGCTACGGATCGGCCAGCGATGTCATCCGTGCCGGCCTGCGTCTCCTGGAGGAGCACGAGCAGCGGATCATCTACCTCAACCACCGCTCCGACGACACCGATTCATGAGCCCCGCTCCCGCGTAGCGAACTGCGTCCCGCGTATCGGATGTCGCAGAATCCGATACGCGGGACGCAGTTGGTGACGCGGGAAGGTCACCGCTCAGGCTGATGCGTGTGCCCATAGCTCGAGTGCCTCGCGTATCGCCTCGGAACGTGTCAAATGCTCTCGATCGGCGCGCGCCATCACCGCGGCGAGTTCGGACTCGCTCAGCCTGACCGTGACAGCGCGGGTCGGCTCGTCGGTTCGCGACGGCCGTCCGGGTTCCCGAAAGGTCGCACCCGGAAACCCGCTCTCGGCGTTCTTGACCAGCCGCGCTAGCACCTCCTCGGTGATCTCCACCCCGTTGATACTCCCGAAAGAACCGTTCACCGGCTTTGCCACCCGGTCACTCATCGACGCCTCCTCTGAACCTTCGCCACAACCGACCTTCGCGCAGGCATCGCGTGGATAACAAGATCCCGTGCACCGTTCCCGAAGCGCAATGCGGCAATCTCCCAGGGTCGGCCGGCATCGTCAAATGCAAGCCGCAGGTATCGCGGTGGCTCGTCATCGTCGATCACCACCTCATCCACACCCTCGATCCACATTTCGAACCACCTCGTCGACACTCAGCCCATGCTCCAGTGCCGACTCGTGCACCTGCACCAGCACACGCGTCACAGTCACCCCCGACTATTTACGTACACGATACTCCGAGTGTTTCGTACACACAACCCTCGCGTAGCAGCTCCGGGACGTGCTCCGACGCATAGGGCACAGCCGTGGCAGGCAACAGTGGCTACGAGGCTTACTCGGCACGCAATCGACGATAGATCGCCGGAATCAACTCCGACTCCACATTGTCGCGGACGACTGGGTTGTTCAGGATCTGTGCGGACAAATCCGAGTGTGCGTCCATAGCCTCCGGCGTGTCCCGCTTGACAAGTTCCGAAACCGCCCAGGCTTCACAACGATCGCTTGCTGTCGTGGAAAACGACCTTCGTCCGCGACGCACCGAACGTTACCGATCAGCTCGAACGATAGACGGCGCTCGCCCCGGCTTGAACGGCCGAGGAGACCGAGTTCGCGCTTAGAAGTCCCAGTCCTCGTCCTCGGTGTTGACGGCCTTGCCGATGACATAGGAACTGCCCGAGCCGGAGAAGAAATCGTGATTCTCGTCGGCGTTGGGCGACAGTGCCGCCAGGATCGCCGGGTTCACGTCGGTCTCATCCTTGGGGAACATCGCCTCGTAGCCGAGGTTCATCAGCGCCTTGTTGGCGTTGTAGCGCAAGAACTTCTTGACGTCCTCAGTGAGACCCACCTCGTCGTACAGCGCCTCGGTGTAGTCCGATTCGTTGTCGTACAACTCGAACAGCAACTCGAAGGTGTAGTCCTTGAGTTCCTGACGACGCTCGGCGGTCTGGGTTTCCAGGCCGCGCTGGTACTTGTAGCCGATGTAGTAGCCGTGCACGGCCTCGTCACGGATGATGAGCCGGATGACGTCGGCGGTGTTGGTGAGCTTGGCCCGGCTCGACCAGTACATCGGCAGGTAGAAGCCCGAGTAGAACAGAAACGACTCGAGTAGCGTCGAGGCTACCTTGCGCTTGAGCGGGTCGTCGCCACGGTAGTAGTCCATGACGATGCGGGCCTTGCGCTGCAGGTGCTCGTTCTCCTCCGACCAGCGGAACGCCTCATCGATGTCCTTGGTGGAGCACAGCGTGGAGAAGATCGAGCTATAGCTCTTGGCGTGCACCGACTCCATGAACGCGATGTTGGTGAGCACCGCCTCCTCGTGCGGGGTGACCGCGTCGGGGATCAGCGACACCGCGCCGACGGTGCCCTGAATGGTGTCGAGCAGAGTCAGGCCGGTGAACACCCGCATCGTCAGCTGCTTCTCGTACTCGGTGAGCGTGTTCCACGACGGAATATCGTTGGACACCGGAACCTTCTCGGGCAGCCAGAAGTTGCCGGTCAGCCGGTCCCAGACCTCGGCGTCCTTCTCGTCGGGAACACGGTTCCAGTTGATCGCCGATACCCGGCTCACCAGTTTGATGGGTGCGCCGTCGGCGGGGCTGTGGCTCTCGGTGGTGGTCATCGGACTCTCCTGGAATTAACGGGCGTGATGGATGAATTCCGTTGTGCCATCACAACATGCAGCTGACGCAACCCTCCACCTCCGTACCCTCGATGGCGAGCTGGCGCAGCCGGATATAGTAGAGCGTCTTGATGCCTTTGCGCCACGCATAGATCTGCGCCTTGTTGACGTCGCGGGTGGTGGCGGTGTCCTTGAAGAACAGGGTCAGGCTCAACCCCTGATCGACGTGCTGGGTGGCCGCGGCGTAGGTGTCGATGATCTTCTCGTACCCGATCTCGTACGCATCCTGATAGTAGTCCAGGTTGTCATTGGTCATGTACGGCGCCGGATAGTACACGCGGCCGATCTTGCCCTCTTTGCGGATCTCGATCTTCGCCGCGACCGGGTGGATAGAACTCGTCGAATGATTGATGTAGCTGATCGAACCGGTCGGCGGCACCGCCTGCAGGTTCTGGTTGTAGATGCCGTCACGCTGTACCGCGGCCTGCAGCTCGCGCCAGTCGTCTTGGTTGGGGATATGAATCCCGGCCTGCCCGAAGATATCCCGCACCTTCTGGGTCTTCGGCTCCCATGCCCGGTCGATGTACTTGGCGAAGAACTCGCCCGAAGCGTAGGTCGACTTCTCGAAACCACCGAACGCCCGGCCACGTTCGCGGGCGATCTTGTTCGACGACCGCAGCGCGTGATAGAGCACCGTATAGAAGTAGATGTTGGTGAAATCGACGCCCTCGTCGCTGCCGTAGAAGATCCGCTCGCGCGCCAGGTAGCCGTGCAGGTTCATCTGCCCGAGACCGATGGCGTGGGACTCGTTGTTACCCTTCTCGATCGACGGTACCGAGGTGATCGCGGTCTGATCGCTGACCGCGGTCAGACCCCGGATCGCGGTCTCGATGGTCTGCCCGATGTCGGGTGAATCCATCGTCTTGGCGATGTTGAGCGAACCCAGGTTGCACGAGATGTCCTTGCCGACCTCGGCGTACGAGAGATCGTCGTTGTACGTCGACGGTGTGGACACCTGCAGGATCTCTGAGCACAGGTTGGAGTGGGTGATCTTGCCGTCGATCGGATTGGCCCGGTTCACCGTGTCTTCGAACATGATGTACGGGTAACCCGACTCGAACTGCAACTCGGCGAGTGTTTGGAAGAACTCGCGCGCCTTGATCTTGGTTTTGCGGATCCGCTTGTCGCCCACCATCTCGTGGTACTTGTCGGTGACATTCACATCGGCGAACGGCACCCCGTAGACGCGTTCGACGTCGTACGGGCTGAACAGGTACATGTCGTCGTTGGCCTTGGCCAGCTCGAAGGTGATGTCGGGGATCACCACACCCAGTGACAACGTCTTGATACGGATCTTCTCGTCGGCGTTCTCCCGCTTGGTGTCGAGGAAGCGGTAGATGTCGGGATGGTGGGCGTGCAGATACACCGCACCCGCACCTTGCCGCGCACCGAGCTGGTTGGCGTAGGAGAACGAGTCCTCCAGCAGTTTCATGATCGGGATGACACCCGAGGACTGGTTCTCGATCTTCTTGATCGGCGCGCCGTGCTCGCGCACATTGCTCAGCAGCAAGGCCACACCACCGCCACGCTTGGACAGCTGCAACGCCGAATTGATGGACCGACCAATGGATTCCATATTATCTTCGATGCGAAGCAGAAAACAGCTTACCGGCTCGCCGCGCTGTTTTTTGCCGGAATTCAGGAAAGTGGGAGTGGCCGGCTGGAATCGGCCCTCGATGATCTCGTCGACGAGGTTGCGGGCGAGAGCGGTGTCACCCTCGGCGAGCGTCAGCGCCACCATGCAGACCCGGTCTTCGAACCGCTCCAGATAGCGCTTGCCATCGAACGTCTTGAGGGTATAGCTGGTGTAGTACTTGAATGCGCCGAGGAACGTCGGGAAGCGGAACTTCTTCGCGTAGGCCTGCTTGAACAGGCCCTTGACGAACTCCCTGTCGTACTTGTCCAGCACCTCGGGCTCGTAGTAGTTCTCCTCCACCAGGTAGTCGAGCTTCTCGTCCAGGTCGTGGAAGAACACCGTGTTCTGGTTGACGTGCTGCAGGAAGTACTGCCGGGCGGCCTCGCGATCCCGGTCGAACTGGATCCGGCCGTCCCTGTCGTACAGGTTGAGCATCGCGTTGAGCGCGTGATAGTCGAGGTCGCCCGGTTCATGTCCGGACGGACCGGCGTGCACACCGGACTGGCTTGCCGACGCGATGTTGTCGGTGACTGATGCGGTTGGCGACACGGGATGCTCCTGGTGACACGACGGATACGTCTGGGGCGGAATCAGGGTGGATGTGACAGTGACACAAATGAAAGGGGCTGGCGTGCAGGTATATCGGCGGTAGACCTGGATCGGACTGGTCAGGCGGGCGCGTGGTACGCACTCATTCCGGTGGCGAACTCCGCCAGTCCGGAACGCACCCGCTCGATGTCGTCGGTGGTGCCCATCAGTTCGAACCGGTACAGGTACGGTACACCGCACTTACGCGATATCACGTCACCGGCGAGGCAGAATTCCTCGCCGAAGTTGGTGTTTCCCGCAGCGATCACGCCCCTGATCAGAGATCTGTTGTGCGCGTCGTTGAGGAATCTGATGACCTGCTTGGGCACATACCCGCCGCCCGTCGCGGACGAGACCTTGCCACCACCGTAGGTGGGGCTGATCAGGACGTACGGCTCGTCGACGGTCACGGTGCCGTGCCGATCGTTGACCGGGATACGGATCGCACGCGCGCAGAGCCTGGTGACGAAGCGGTGGGTGTTCTCCGACACCGACGAGAAGTACACGATGAGTGGCAGCTCGTGGTGGAGTGGCAGCTCGTGGCTGGGCATCGCCGCACCTTCCATCTGACGGGTGAACTGCCGACCGACAGGGCGAACGTGCCGGACGGCGGACGCGCCGGGTGACCGCACCGGCGAAACGACGGTGCGGTCGGCGAGCGTGGGTCGTCAGATCCGGTGAATCGGATACGAGAGAATTCGACTTCCCCATCGCATTCCCGTCGATCGGTCGTACGACCGCCGATTCACTACATCCTGCCGATCCGTACCCGATGACCCGGCACGTGCGCCGGACCCGGACCGTCCTCTGATATTGCTGTGCCCGACGGCGCGGTCAGGCTGCGTTGGTGGCCAGTGCCTTGATGCGATCGGGACGGAATCCCGACCAGTGCTCGTCACCGGACACGACGACCGGGGCCTGAAGGTAACCGAGCGCCATGACGTAATCGCGGGCGGCGTCGTCCTTGCTGATGTCGACGACCTCGTACGACAGACCCGCCTTGTCGAGGGCCTTGTACGTTGCGTTGCACTGCACGCAGGCCGGCTTGGTGTAGACGGTGATAGCCATCGAATCTCCCTCGTGATCTGACTGCTGCTGCTGTCTCGAACGGTGCTGCGAGGCGCCCCTTCGGGAAGCCTCCCCAGCGCGAAGTTCGTGACCTACGCGACCCAACAGTCTCGTACGCGACTTCAAACCTCGTGCATGTGATCCGCGATTCACCGATCGCTCGTCAGTCCGCCCCGCCGGTTCCACAAACACTACACCTAGTGGGTAGCGTTTGCCCACGCCACTAGACCTTGGGAATTACATACGTGAAAGTCGCAGGTAGAAGCGGTCCGCGATCCTAGACTCCCTGGTCATCGGGAGTGTCGCGCGAACGCCCGGCCAACCCCCTCACACCACCGCCGGCCGCGCCCGGGACGCCCCTGCGGACGACCGGACACGGCCGGTGGTGTGAACCGGGCACTACACGGCAGCGGCGACCTCGCCGGTGAGCCGGGTGACGGCGCCGACGACCTGCTCGACGACCTCGGGAGCGGACACGCCCTGCTCGCCGAGCTTGGACGAGTTGATGCCGACCTCGACCTCTTCCACGACCTGCCCGCCGGCGATGCCGACGGACTTACGGGTCTCGGTGCGCGACCAGGTGCCGGCGTACTGGCCGAGCGCCGCGCCGATCACACCGACCGGCTTGCCCTTGATGGCACCGGTTCCGTACGGCCGCGACAGCCAGTCGATCGCGTTCTTGAGCGCTGCGGGGATGCTGCCGTTGTGCTCGGGGGTGACGATCAGCACCGCGTCGGCGTCGGCGACGACGGTCCGCAACCCCGCGACCTGAGCGTCGACCTCGCCCGCGGCGGGATTCACCGACGGATCGGTGTCCTCGTTGTAGAAGGGCAGTGCGCCGAGCGTGTCGATCACGCTCACCCGAACACCGTCGGGCGCGTTGTCCGCGGCGACCTGCGCGAGCTGCCGGTTGACCGACGCCTGGCGAAGACTGCCGACGAGCGCCACGACCTTGGCCGGCCGTACCTGATCGTTCTCGATCGAATCCTGCGACATGAATATGCCCCTTCCTGAAGCATCGTGATCCACGTGACCATGACTATCTACTGTCCACGACTAACCGGACCGGGGTCCGATATATTCCGGACGGGTGCAAGGGATAGGCTCGGTGGCGTGTCCGACGACGTGGCAGCCGACAGCACGGGACCGGACGGTCCCGTGCCGGACAGTCCCGGGCCGGACGACGCCGACCGCACCACCCGCAGCCGCGTCGTCCCGGTTCACACACACGCACTCCCGCTCTCGCCGCACTCCGCCGGACTGTTCGCCGCTGAACCCGAGCGCGCCGATGCCGCACGCAACCGCAGACTGCTGTTGGCCGCCGCGCACCGATTGATGGCGACACAGCCGGTCTCGTCGCTGACGATGGAGGCCGTCGCCCACGAGGCCGGTGTCGGGAAGGGAACGGTGTTCCGGCGTTTCGGCAGCCGCACCGGCCTGATGATCGCCCTGCTCGACCATTCCGAGGCAGAACTCCAGCAGGGATTCCTGTCCGGCCCGCCGCCACTGGGCCCCGGCGCACCGCCGTTGGAGCGGCTCATCGCCTACGGTCGCGCCCGGCTGGAGATGACGGTCACCCATCTGGACGTGCTCCTGGAGGCCGACAGCGCCGGCGGCTCCTTCCTGAGCCACCCCGTGTGGGCAGCGTCGACCACCCACGTCGGATTCCTGCTCGGGCTACTCGGCCTCGGACCGAGGGTCGAGGTGCTCACCGTCGCCATCCAGACGCCGCTCAACGCCTCCGCGGTCGCCCATATGCGCAACGTTGTCGGCCTGGATACCGAGACGATCTTCGATCAATGGGAGGCGATGGTCCGGCTCCTGGTCTCGGGTGCGCGGGCCGCGCTCTGAACCCGCCCCCGGTCCCGCCGGGCGCCTTCGGCAGCCGCTCGCGATGCGCGGCCGGTGCTGCGGACTTACCCTGAACCGCGACATGCCCGGACATCAACAGGGAGACGAGGACACGATGAAAGCAATCGTTGTCGGCGCAGGAATGGGCGGACTCAGCGCGGCGATCGCCTTGAAGCAGATCGGGATCGAGGTCGAGGTCTACGAACGGGTCACCGAGAACAAGCCAGTCGGAGCGGCCATCTCGGTATGGTCCAACGGCGTCAAATGCCTCAATCACCTTGGCCTGGAATCCGAGGCGGCAGCGCTCGGCGGCATCGTCGACACGATGAGCTACCTCGAGGCACGCACCGGCGAGACGATGTGCCGGTTCAGTATGCAACCACTGATCGACGAGGTCGGCCAGCGGCCGTACCCCATGGCGCGCGCCGAACTGCAGTTGATGCTGATGAACGCCTACGGATTCGACGACATCGCCTTCGGCCGGAAGATGGTGTCACTGACTGAGACCGAGGCGGGAGTCACGGTCACTTTCAGCGACGGCTCTACCGCCACAGGAGATTTCATGATCGGGGCGGACGGTGCCAGCTCCCTCACCCGCGAATATGTACTGGGCGGACCGGTGGATCGACGCTATGCCGGCTACGTGAACTTCAACGGACTGGTCGAGGTCGACGAGGAGATCGGCGCCGCCACCGAATGGACGACCTATGTGGGCGAGAACCGGCGGGTGTCGGTGATGCCGGTATCGGAGAACCGCTTCTACTTCTTCTTCGATGTGCCTATGCCGCAGGGTGTTCCCTACGAGCGGGGAACTGCCCGGGAGGTCCTGGCCGACGAGTTCGGTGACTGGGCTCCGGGTGTGCGCAAGCTCATCGACAAGCTCGACCCGGCAACCACCAACCGCGTGGAGATACTCGACCTCGACCCGTTCCACACGTGGGTCAAGCGACGTGTCGCGCTCCTCGGCGATGCCGCCCACAACACCACACCCGATATCGGCCAAGGCGGTTGCTCGGCGATGGAGGACGCCGTCAGCCTGCAGTCCGCCTTCTCCGACCATCCCGGCGACATCGACGCGGCACTGGCCGCGTACGAGTCGGCGCGCACCGCCCGCGCCGGCGACCTGGTGCTGCGTGCCCGCAAACGCTGCGACGTGACACACGGCAAGGATCCGGAGAAGACCGCGGCCTGGTACGCCGAACTCCGCGAGGAGGACGGCAGCAACATCCTGCGCGGCATCGTCGGCAACATCATCGGCGGTCCGCTGACCTGAGACACGTGTGCGGGCAGGCCACACGGTCGGCCCCGCCTGCCGTCTCCGGCCGGGCGTGCCTCAGCCCTGGCCGAGACCGTCGTGCGCCACGAGCGCGGCGGACCTGCTCAGGGTGGGGCCGACCGGCAGCAGAGAGATGATGGGCCAGGGCACCGGCACAGGCTCCGCCGACAGCCCGAGCACCGACGCCACCTGCTGATCGGGTAGCCCGAATCGCACTCCCGAGTCACCGATGTAGTAGCGGGATTGTGCTCGCGCACTGCGGGGTTCGATACCGGTGACGATCACCGACTCACCACTGCCCGGCCGCAGGTACACGCTGTCGACGGCCGGGCCGCCGCCGTCCGCGCCCGCCACCGGCACCGGCACACCGCCGGCGGGAACCGGTGGCGCCGAACCCAGGAGCAGAGTCATGCGCGCCGCCCCACCGTCGACGGCCGGCAACCACGACTGGCATACGACCGGCCGGGATTCGGCCGATGCGATGATCGGGACCGCCGCCGGGAAGTCGTTGACGGCCACCGCTGTGGTGGTGGGCAGCGCGGCGATCCGGGCGGGAGCCACCGTGGTCACCGCGCCCGATCCACGCAGATCCACGGTCCGCAGGATCTCGGCGGCCACCGGGCCCACCTTCTGTATCGCATCGGCGAGCACGAGGTAGTACGAGACCACGTCGTTGACGGCGACCGACCGCACCACCGACCCCACCCCGACCCCCGGGTCGGTGATGACACCCTTGCGGCCCTTCCCCGGAATCGGGGGAACCTCGATCGGCGGTACCTCCGGGAACAGCGCGAGCAAACCTGCGCTGACCGGCCGTGGCTCGATCCCGTCCAGGTGCAAGACCGACCGTACCTCGGCCGAGTTCATATCGACCCGGGCCCGCACCGCGGACCCCTCGCCCTCGGATCGGTAGACGAGATACGTGGTGTCCGCGTACGAGATCAGCAGTGCCGAACGCCGTCCCGCCGGAGCCGCACCTCCGGCCGCCTCCGGCGGCGCCGCGATCACGCTGAGCCGTACGGACCCGGCCGCTCCCGACGAGCCGTCCGCCTCATCGCACACCGTCCATGCCCGCGCGGCCTCGCCGGCCCCGGGCAGGGCCGAGGGGGCGCCTGGAATCCCCAGCAGCGGTCCGCGAGGATAGCTGCCCAGCTTATTGTCGGCGACCGATCGCGGCGAATCGGATCTGCCGGTGATCAGCCTGGCCGATGCCAGGTTCAGCACCGGATGCAGGCGCCCCGACACCACAACATACGTTGCCCCGCTGCTCTTTCCGACGACGATCACCGAATCACCGATCGCCCCCTGCGGCCGGATCATGCCCCAGATGGCACAGCCCGCCAGGATCACCACGGCCAGTACCGCACCGACCGCGAGCGCATTGGTCTGCGATCGCATCGGGTCGTCGATCATCCGCACGTCCCGGCGGACCAGGGCGTGCTCGAGCCTGCGGATCATGAATCTGTATCCGTTGACCTGCGCACGCGTAGTCAGTTGCCTTGCCAATGTGTCCTCCCCACACAGTCAGCCATGCGATCTCCCCCATGCCACGCATCGGCGGATCGGCAATCCACAGGGCCGGCGTACGGCCCTTTCGCGGCGGGTTGATGCCGTAGTAGCGTATCGAAACGACGGCGGCCGGGCGAGAGCCTCATGCACAGCAGAGTCTGCGCGCATCGGCCGCTTCCGCGCCAAGGGGGGTAGCGTGACATCGAACCGGACACTGCCGCAATCCGATTCCCAGAGCGGGATCGGCTATCTGCTCACGGTCCAGATCGCCGCGGCGGCAGTACTCGGGGTATGGAACCGCTATTCCGGAACGTCGGCCGCCGTGGTGGGCACCGTCGCGACGGCACTGATCGGGAGTTGGTGGTGTTGCACCCGAATCCGGGCGGTCCGCTCATTCTGGACACGAATCATGTTTCGTATCAATATGTCACGATCCAGAAGTACACAGACCGGCACGGCACCGGCCGGCCGGCCATCCGGTGACCCGGCACCGTTCGGGGTGGACGTGCTCGACGTCCCCGCGGCCGGTGGCCCACTGACGGACGCATTGGTCCCCGCACCGATCCGGGCCGCACGGTCCCGGCAGGACATCGGTGTGTCGGTGTCGGCGGGCATGCTGGTCACCGTGATCCGGGTCCGGCCCACCTCACCGGCGATCCGTCACCTCACCCGCACCGGACGTGACAGCGGCCCGGGCACCGAGCCACAGCTCGCGCTTGCTCCGCTGGCCGAGTGCCTGGCCCAGTTCGACATCGTCCTGCATTCGATCGATGTGCTCGTCCATACCCCGCACGAGAATGCTCCGGACCCGGTATCACGCTCATACGCAGAAACTTTGGGACCCATGAGGTCCATCCCGCGCACCAGCACGTACGTGGTCGTGCGCCTCGATCCGAGAAGCTGCACCGAGGCGATCGCGCGGCGTGGAGGCGGGGCCGACGGCACGCTGCGTACCGTCGCGGTGGCCACCAGGCGGGTGGCCGCGCGCATCAACGAACAGGGCCTGACGGCCGATGTGCTTGCCGCCGCGGACATTCCCGGCGTGCTACACGAACTGACCTGCGGCCGGGACCAGTCCTGTGGCCGCGAACACTGGGACCATCTCAACTCCGACGGCCTGCGGTGCCGGACGATCCCGGTCGACCGGGGCGGCGCCGCCGAACGCTATGCCGCCATCGATTCGGCGACCCACCCCGCGGTCGGCGGCGAACTCCCCTCCGACGTTGTCGCCACGACCACCGTCATCAACCTCACCGGTACGGCCGAGGCACCCTACGTGCGCGCGCTGACCCGTATGGTCACCACCGCGGGTGAGGGGCTCCCGCCCACCGAACCGGACCCGGCGCCCGAGACCCACGCATTGTGCGGCCACCAGGCCGTGGCCTCGTTCGCCGGTCTCCTCCACCCGGACTCGCACACCGTGTGGCACCACGTGGCGCCGGTGCGGGGTTCGGCGGCCACCCAGCTGGTGCGGCGAACAGCCCTGCCGTGCAGCGGTTCAGGACAGCTCCTGGGTGCGGACCGCGAGGGCAGACCGGTGGCCCTGCCGCTCGCCGGACCCGGAGTGTCGCGGGTGATCATCGACGCGCAGTGGCCGTTGGCCGCGCAGATCGTACTGCGGGCCATCGCCACCGGTGCGCGGATCGTTCTGCATACCGACGATCAGACCCGGTGGCAACCGATGATCGCCACTGTGGATTCGCCGGACCGGCTCAGCGCCGTCCCGACCGAGCCCACCGGGTTGTGGTCACCGGTACACGTCTACGACGGGCGCACACCGCCCGAGGACTCGCCGGGCGTCACGATCTTTCACATACGGGGACAGGACGACGATTCGGCCAGGCCCGGCGATACACCCTCCTCGACCGTGTTCATCAGGCAGGACCGCCACGATCAACGTTCCTTCAGCGTCGACACACACACCGGCACCACAACACTATCGGTTGTGGCAGTGGACTATGAATGGACGATCATCGCCGGCCGCCCGGCGATATCCCGCCCTACTCCGGCGCGTCCGGTCCCGCGCCGGCCGATCCCGGTACCGCCGGCACCTGTCCCGGTGCCGCAACCTGACTGACCGGAACGAGTACCCGCACGAATGTGGCCCGCGACGACGACGCGCGCACGACGACATCCGGATCTCCGTCGGCAAGCCACAGCGCCGATCCGGCGGCAACGGACACCGTATCGCCGGTGGCCGCACGGACCTCGATCGTTCCACCCAGCACGGCGAGCATCTGCGGACCCGGCATGTCGAACGAGATCGATTGCGACAAAAGCAATCCGGTCCCGTCCAATTCGATCCGGGACAGGCGGAATTCGGCGGCCGGGGTCAGGTAGATGCGTTCGGCGCCCAGCGTCCGGACCGTGGGCAACAACTCGTCGTCCGACGTCGGGGTGAAGTCGAGCACGCGGAGCAGTTCGGGTACGTCGATATGCTTGGGCGTCAGGCCTCCCCGCAGCACGTTGTCGGAGTTCGCCATGATCTCGACCGCGGTTCCGTGCAGGTAGGCGTGCAGGCTCCCCGCCGGCAGATAGAGACTCTCACCAGGATTCAGGCGCACCCGGTTGAGCAGCAGCGAGGCGAGCACGCCCGGATCACCGGGATACATCTCACCCAGTTCGAGAAGCGTCCGCAGTTCGTCGGTGAATGTGTCAGCACCCGACTCGAGCACGGCGACAGCGCCTTCGAGAACCGCCGTCACCAATGTGGTGATCGCCTTGTCCGGCAAGGTCAACCAGGTGGTGAACAACGCGCGCAGGCCGTCTCGATCTGCTTGTCCGGCCAGCAACCCCAGGTACGGGTCGAGTGCGGGCACCTGCAACTCGCGGAACAGCTCGACGGTCCGGGTGGGCGGACGGAAACCCGCCAGTGCGTCGAACTGCGTCACCGCGACGACGAGTTCGGGTTTGTGCCATGGATCGCGGTAGTTGCGCTCGGGCGCGTCCAGCGCGAGCCCCAGTGCGTTCTCCCGGGCAAAACCCTCGTCGGCCTGCGCCAGGGTCGGGTGTGCCTGCAGCGACAGCGGCTCCTCGGCGGCGAGGATCTTGAGCAGGAACGGCAGCCGCTCACCGAATCTGCCGAGCACGGCCGCACCCAGCTCATGCGCCGGATCCTCCCGGATCACCGACAGCAGGTTACTGTCGGACGAATTCTGTTCGACGGCGGTATCTCTCACACACTGCGCGGGTGCGGCCGGGTGCGCTCCAAACCACAGTTCGGCCTCCGGATGTGCCGAGGGGGTTGGCCGGCCCTGCAACGATGCGATGGCTGTCCGCGACCCCCACGCATACGGGCGGACCACCCCTTCCAGTAGTTCCATTCAGCTTCCCCTGATCAGCCGCAGATACACCGCGGCCATGTCCACACGCAGCAACGCCAACAACAACGCCTCCAGATCGGCGGGAAGATCGCCGCCCGCATCACTCGGTGAATCGGGATAGATCGGCCGATCTTCCTGCCCGACCAGAGACCCGGCGACCGGAAAAGCAGCGGGGGCGGCGTCGGCGGGCGTGGATCCGACGACCAACACCGCGTCTCCGAGTGCGCCCAGCAGGCGGCGCAGACGCCATTCGTGGCGCGGCACGCCCAGTACCAGAATGGTGGTGGCCCGCGGTGCCGGACCGTCGATGAACGGATCGTGGAACAGTGAGTCCACGGGCGCGTCGCCCGAACCGTGATCGCGGACCAGCGCCACCGCGTCGGCGACGTCGGCCGCTCCGCACGCATCGCCGGCGACGGCCAGCACCGTCCGGGCCGCGTGTGCGGCGACGGTGACCGAGGCGGGTGTGTCGCCGCAGAGCACCATGGTGGTGCCCGACATTCGTGACGCAAGCAGTTTGGCCTGGTTGCGGAACAACTCACGGGCAACATGGTTGGTGGCCGCCTCCGCGTCGAGCGCATCGGCGAGAGCGTCGAGGTCGGGACCCGCACCGGAGAACCGGACCGACGACAGACCCATCACCACCGACACGATGACCGCCACGAAGCCGGCGAAACCGAATCGGCGGTCGACGTGGACCCGGGGGGACAGATCGATGCCGGTGCCGCCCACCGCATCGCGCAGCGGACCCTCCATCGGTGCACCGATCACGACCTCGGCACGGCGGCGGGCGGCCCGGGCCGCGGCATCGGCGAGCGCCATATCACCGGCGTCATCCCCGACGATCACCACCACATCGAGCGGACCCACCCATCCGGGCAACGCCGGACCACACACCAGCGGCACATCGGTGTGCGCGGCAAGCACCGCGACAGCGAGTTCGGCAGCGCAGGCGGCGGTACGGCTGGAACCGAAGACAACTACGACGCTGCGTGGACGCAGATCGGCCAGCGGCCGGAGGCCGCCCTCGCGCACGGCCTCGGCGACCGCGCGAACCTGAGCACCCGCACGCGCGACCGACTGCAACAGCCCATCGACGTCAAGTGCCACCAATCCCTCGACATCATCCAGATCCGGAATCCCGGTGCGCATGATTACACCCTAATGTCCCGTGGCGAAAACCCGCGCACCCCGTCCGCGGTGATCTGTATCGAACGGGTCACCCCGATCGCAGATCGGCAATCAGTCGACGGGATCGGGCAGTACCCGCAGGTGCCCACGCCTGCCGGGCCGCGGCTTCACCGGTGACAACGGCTGACCGCCACCGCCGTCGCCGCGCATGGGACGGTCGTAGATGGTCTCCCCCGGCAACCGCGGCGAGAACCCGGCCCGGCGATGCCGACCCACCCGGGTCTCGTCGAGGCCGTCGAACCCGGCCATGCTCTCGGTGGCCATCCGCGATCTGCCGCCGACCTCCCGCACCGCCTCGGCCAGTGCGGTCAGCTCGTAGTCCTCGGCGACCGGGGCCGAGAACCCTCGTTCGCTGCGCAGCATCTCCCATCCGCGGGGCACGGTGATCCGCAGGGCGTGGTCTTCACACAGGTCCCAGGAATGCGGCTCATCCGTGGTCGCCAGCGGTCCCACCACCGCCGTCGACTCGGCGTAGACGAACGTCAAAGTCGCCACGGCAGGCCGCGAGCAACCGGGCCTGCAGCACTGTCGTGGAAGTTTCACCCCACGAGATTATCGTGCCGGAGCGCTTACCGATACCTCAGACACGCACCAACACGCACACTGAATCACCGGACGCTTGTCACCGCAATTGGTGACAAGCGTGGCAGCGGTTCGATCCGCGGACCACCGGTCGCCTGCCGGCGGCGCGCGCCGCACCGGAGTCGGCGCGCGATGCACGTCCGGACACGCCGTGGCACTACACTTTCGCCATGCGCACCGATCCCCGACGCCGGAACGAACCAGCCGGCACCCTCAACCGCCGGGGCACCTCCCGCGCGGGACGGGACCGGCGTGGCCGCGGTCTGCGCGCCCCTCTGCTGCCGCAGACGGTGCCTGCTCATATGAGCAGGTCAGATGACTTCGACCGCAACGCACTCGAAGCCTTCGCCGACATCGATCAGCACTGGCACGACCGCATCGCCGATCTGGACATCGCCGTCGACGAGATCCCGCGGATGCTGCCGATGGATCCGGACTCGGTACAGTGGCCCGACGAGGTGACGGCCGACGGCGCCGTCCCGCTCGCGCGCCTGATACCCGCCGGGATCGACGTGCACGGACGGCCCACGCGCGCGCAGATCATCCTCTTTCGACGCCCGCTGGAGATGCGGGCCAAACGGGGGTCCGACCTGCTCGAACTCATCCATGAGGTTCTCGTGCAGCAGGTCGCGACCCATCTCGGTGTCGACGAGGACACCATCGACAACGGCCCGGACTAGGGCGTGACACCGTGACGGCCGACCCGGAGGAAGACCCCGGAAAACACACTGCCGCCGGAGCGATGTGGTCACTCCGGCGGCAGTGTGTTGGGAAACCTGTCAGACGATTCCGCGCTTGATGCGACGACGCTCCCGCTCGGAGAGCCCGCCCCAGATACCGAACCGTTCGTCGTTGCCCAATGCGTACTCAAGACACTCGGCCTGGACTTCGCAGCCGTGGCAGATTCGCTTCGCCTCACGTGTCGATCCGCCCTTTTCAGGGAAAAATGCCTCAGGATCGGTCTGCGCGCACAGTGCGCGGTCCTGCCACTGGTGCTCCAACTCGTCAAACATGTCGTCAAAATCGTTGGCCACCAACGACAAATGACGCACGCCCGAACTCGGTTGCGCAACAACAGATTCCACGCTGTCAGCCCGTGTACCACCCAACTCCCGGGCATCTAGGTCTTCACGTGGATTCTCGATCGAGTGGTCGGAAGTCATCTCGGAGCCCCTCCCTCGTGAAAGTCAGTGCCGACGATCGGCCGGTCGCTGTCAGAACTCAAACCCTCAACACGGCGGCACACGCCGCCGATCCGGTCATCGGACACCCCCGATGACCACGCCCGGCCACCGGCCGAGCCGATCTGGACAATCCTTCGTGTCATCACTCACCCCGAATAAGTACTTCACGTCGGCAAATAATCGAACATTCGATCGAACGTTGTGACATCCAAGGACTCTCAACCATTTTCGATCTCAAATCATAAATGACACCGTTGTGATTACACACGCCCCTGCGCGCTCCGGTCAAGTCCGAATCCAAGATCAGTCAATATCGATCCTTCCCGACCGCGTCCACCCGATCACGAACCTCCGTCCCCCACGGGCGGCAACCGGTTCACAGCGACAAACACCACCTCGCCGGGGACCATAAACCTACCGGTGACAGCAGCCGTCCGTCCTGCGTACGGACATATCGTGGCACTGCGCAACACCCGAGAGGTGTTCTGCGATCCGGGCGCCCCGAGTCCGCGCACCTATACCCCTGCTGCCCGTACCCCGGTCATACCAACTGCCCAGACCGTCCAGACCGTCCAGGACCCCCACTACTACGGAACGACATGAACACCACGACCGACCGCCGGCACGGTATGCCCTAGACTCGATGCGGTGAAAGTGACCGTGCTCGCCGGTGGTGTCGGCGGCGCCAGATTCCTGCTCGGCGTACGTGAGCTGCTCGGCCCGACTCCGTTTCCTCCCCCACTCACCGAATCGGGCGAACCGGCCGATTCGGCCGGTGATCATGAGGTGACCGCGATAGTCAATGTGGGCGACGACGTCCGGATGCACGGAATGCGGATCTGTCCCGACCTCGATACCTGCATGTATACCCTCGGCGGCGGTATCGACGCCGAGCGCGGCTGGGGTCGCGAACACGAAACATGGAACGCCAAAGAAGAATTGGCCGCCTATGGGGCCGATCCCGACTGGTTCGGTCTCGGTGACCGCGACCTGGCCACCCATCTGATCCGCACGCAGATGCTCGACGCCGGATACCGGCTGTCGGACATCACCGCCGCACTGTGCCGCAGGTGGCAGCCCGGCGTACGGTTGCTGCCGGCCACCGACAACCGCTGCGAAACCCATGTGAAGGTCGCCAAACCCGGTGGCGGGGAAGGCGAATACGTCGCCATTCACTTCGAGGAATGGTGGGTGCGCCATCGCGCCCAGCTACCCGCGCACGGCTTCGTGCAGATCGGCGCCGACCGCGCCACCGCCGCCCCCGGAGTGCTCGAGGCGATCGCCGAGGCCGACATCATCCTGCTCGCGCCGAGCAATCCGGTCGTCAGCATCGGGGCGATTCTCGCCGTACCCGGCATCCGCGGCGCGCTGCGCACCACGCGGGCGCCTGTTGTGGGCGTATCCCCGGTCATCGACAACAAGCCTCTGCGCGGCATGGCCGACGAGTGCCTGTCCGCGATCGGGGTGTCCACCTCGGCACAGGCCATCGCCGCGCACTACGGTCCGCGCCGGGCAAACGGAATCCTCGACGGCTGGCTGATCGCCGAGGGCGACCAGGCCCGGGTCGACGGTATCGCCGTCGGCAACGCACCGTTGCTGATGACCGACCCGCGCACCACCGCGCGCATAGTCGCCGACGCCTGCGCGCTCGTCGGTGTCGACACACCGGCCGTCGACACACCGCACATCGACGGGGAGAACCGATGACCATCACCGACCACGCGCCCGGTTCGGCGATCGAGATCTTCCCGGTCACCGGTCTCGGCGAATTCGGTCCCGGCTCGGACATCGCCGCCGAGATCATCGGCGCAACAGATCGATCCGGTGGACCAGGCCTTCGTGACGGCGACGTGGTGGTGGTGACCAGCAAGATCTTCTCCAAGACCGAAGGCCGCATGGTGCCGGCGCCGACCGCCCCCGAGGAACGGGACCGGCTGCGCCGCAAGCTGATCAGCGAGGAGACCGTCCGCATCCTGGCCCGCAGGAACGCCACCTGGATCACCGAGAACCGCAACGGGCTCGTGCAGGCCGCCGCCGGTGTCGACGGATCGAACGTGGCCCGCGATCAACTCGCTCTGCTCCCCCTCGACCCCGACGCCAGCGCCGCCGCTCTCCGTCGCCGGATCAATGAGCTGTCCAGCCGCACAGTCGGTGTCATCGTCACCGACACCATGGGCCGGGCCTGGCGGACCGGGCAGACCGATGTGGCGATCGGAGCGGCGGGCATCGCCGTATCGCACGGCTACGACGGCTCCGTGGACTCCTACGGCAACCCGCTGATCGTCACCGACATCGCGGTCGCCGATGAGATCGCCGCCGCCGCCGACCTCGCCAAGGGAAAGCTCGGCGGCGTGCCCGTGGCCGTTGTGCGCGGCCTGCGGGTGATCGACGACGGCACCACCGCCCGCGATCTGGTGCGGCCCATCGAGGACGACTTGTTTCGGCTCGGCACCGAGGAGGCAATCCGGCAGGGCCGGCTCGAGGCGTTGCTGACGCGGCGTTCGGTCCGTGCCTTCGATTCCCGTACGGTCGAACCGGAAATCCTGCGCGAGGCGTGTGCCGATGCGCTCACCGCACCCGCGCCGCATCACACGCACCCGGTGCGGTTCGTCTGGCTGCGCGACCGTGCCCGCCGGGCAAAGCTGCTGGAGGCGATGGCCGACCGCTGGCGCACCGACCTCCGATCCGATTCCATGACAGCCGAATCCATCGACAGGCGACTGGCCCGGGGCGATATCCTCTACACCGCGCCGGAGGTGGTCATACCCTTCCTCGTCGGCGACGGCGCGCACACTTATCCGGACGAACGCCGCAACACCTGCGAGCACACCATGTTCACCGTTGCCGCCGGCGGTGCGGTGAACGCGCTGCTGGTGGCGCTGTCGGTGCGGGGCGTGGGCAGTTGCTGGATCGGTTCCACCATCTTCGCCGCCGACACCGTCCGCGAGGTACTCTGTCTCGACCCGCACTGGGAACCGCTGGGCGCGATCGCCGTCGGATACCCCCTCGGCGAGGCGGGACTGCGCCCGCCCGCCGATACCGTCGGCTTGGTCGTGGAACTGTGAGCACCGCACTGCACCGGTCGGCCGTCGCCACATTGAGTGCCTGGCAGCCGCCCGACGAGGCGCAGAACACGTTGCGCCACACCTACCTCGCGTTTCTCGACGCAACACCCGACGCCTGCCTGCGGCGATCGGTACCCGGACACCTCACCGCCTCGGTCATCGTCCTCGACGCCACCCACAGCCACGTGCTGCTCACCCTGCATCCACGCGTCGGCGCCTGGATTCAGCTCGGCGGACACTGCGAACCCGACGACGCGAGCATCGCCGACGCGGCGCTGCGCGAGGGCCGGGAGGAATCCGGGATCGAGAACCTCGACCTGAGCGCCGGTATCGCCGGGCTCCACACCCACCCCATCACCTGTTCGCTCGGTGTACCCACCCGCCACCTCGATGTGCGGTTCGTCGCGGTGACCGCACCCGTATCCGACGGTTCGCTGCCACCGATCACCCGCAGCGACGAATCGACCGACCTGGCCTGGTGGCCCGTCGACGCCCTGCCCGACAACCACGGCACCGACCTGCCCGAACTGATCGGGCAGGCCCGCATCGCTCTTCGCCGGTCCACCGGCGCCTGAACCCGCAGCCCGGTCAGGTACGGCAGCCCGGTCAGGTGCCGCCGACCGTCACGCCCTTGCCGACGGCCACCACGCCGCCCGAACTCACCGAGTACTGGGCACGATCGGCCTCCGGGTCGACACCGATGGCCTGACCGTCGGCGACCACGACGTTCTTGTCGAGAATCGCGCGGCGCACCACCGCGCCCTTTCCGACGCGGACTCCCGGCATGAGCACGCTGTCCTCCACGATCGCACCGGTCTCGACCACCACGTCCGAGGACAGCACCGAGCGGGTGACGGTCGCCCCGGAGATGATGCAGCCGGCACCGACCACCGAGTTCTCGGCGTGGCCACCCTCGACGAACTTGGCCGGGGGCAGGTTCAGGCTTTCGCCCCGGATCGGCCAGCGCCTGTTGTACAGATTGAACACCGGGTGCACCGATACCAGATCCATGTGGGCGTCGTAGAACGCGTCGAGCGTACCCACGTCGCGCCAATAGCCCTTGTCACGTTCGGTGGCACCGGGAACCTCGTTGTCCTTGAAGTCGTAGACGTACGCGGACTCGCGGGCGACGAAGGCGGGGATGATGTCGCCGCCCATGTCGTGATCGGAGTCCGAGTCGGCGGCGTCCGACCGCAACGCCTGCACGAGCGCGTCGGTGGTGAACACGTAGTTACCCATCGAGGCGAAGGTGACGTCCGGATCGTCGGGGGTACCCGGCGGATCCTTGGGCTTCTCCAGGAAGCGGGTGATGCGACCGGAGGCGTCCGCGTCGATACAGCCGAAGGCGAAGGCCTCGGACCGGGGCACCCGGATCCCGGCCACCGTCACATCGGCACCCGAGCGCACATGGGCCTCGACCATCTGCGACGGATCCATCCGGTACACGTGATCGGCGCCGAAAACCACGATGTACTCGGGCTTCTCGTCGGTGATCAGGTTCATCGACTGGAAGATCGCATCCGCACTGCCGGTGTACCAGCGCGGGCCGAGCCGCTGCTGGGCCGGCACGGGAGTGATGTACTCGCCGTGGAAGCCCGAACTCCACCACGTCTGGGAGATGTGCCTGTCGAGCGAATGCGACTTGTATTGCGTCAGTACGCAAATCCGCTCGTAACCGGCGTTCACCAGATTCGACAGGACAAAGTCGATGAGGCGATAGGCACCCCCGAACGGCACGGCCGGCTTGGCGCGGTCCATGGTCAGTGGGTACAGGCGCTTGCCCTCGCCGCCGGCGAGGACAATACCGAGCACGTGCGGCTGTGATCTCACCCTCTCAACTTAACCGCCAACGGGGACCCTGGCCATACGAACGAGCGGGCAATACTCACGAGACCCTCGAACGTTCGGGACCTTTCGTCACCAATTGTCGGGTTGTGTGGCGGACTGCGGACCGGAGCACTAGCGTCGTGCGCATGCGGGTGGCGATGATGACGCGTGAGTATCCTCCCGAGGTCTACGGCGGTGCCGGTGTACATGTCACCGAACTCGTCAGACATCTCGGTGCTTTGACCACGGTCGAGGTGCACTGCATGGGCGCCGAACGCCCGACCGCGGCGGTGTACGGGCCCGACCCCGGACTGGCCGGGGCCAACGCCGCCATCACCACACTGTCCACGGACCTGCGGATGGCCGTCGGCGCCGCCGGTGCCGACATCGTGCATTCGCACACCTGGTACACGGGCCTGGCCGGTCATCTCGCGGCCCAGTTGTACGGCGTCCCGCACATTCTCACCGCGCACTCCCTCGAGCCGATGCGGCCGTGGAAGGCCGAACAACTGGGCGGCGGCTACCGGGTGTCGAGTTGGGCCGAGCGCAACGCCGTCGAATACGCCGACGCGGTCATCGCCGTCAGCTCCGGGATGCGGACCGACGTGTGCACCACCTATCCGCGTCTGGACCCCGACCGTGTTCACGTGGTGCGCAACGGCATCGACACCGAATCGTGGTATCCGGTCGACGACCCGTACGGACCGGAGTCGACGTTGACCGCACTCGGCGTCGACCCGGACCGGCCGATCGTCGCATTCGTCGGCCGGATCACCCGGCAGAAGGGCGTGGCGCACCTGGTGGCCGCCGCCCACCACTTCGATCCATCGATCCAGCTGGTGCTGTGCGCCGGCGCGCCCGACACCCCGGAGATCGGGGCCGAGATCGAGTCGTCGGTGGCGGCGCTCTCTGCGGCACGGGCGGGTGTGTATTGGGTCAGGGACATGCTCCCCCTTCCCCGGATCAGAGAGATCCTCACCGCGGCAAGTGTTTTCGTTTGTCCATCGGTGTACGAACCGCTGGGCATCGTCAACCTTGAGGCGATGGCATGCCGGACCGCGGTGGTGGCCTCGGCCGTCGGCGGTATCCCCGAGGTGGTCGAGGACACCGTCACCGGCAGCCTCGTACCGTACGATCCGGCCGACCCGACCGGGTTCGAGCATGCGCTCGCCGACGCGGTGAACGCCGTGGTGAACAATCCGGCCGAGGCCGCCGCGATGGGCATCGCCGGGCGCGAGCGGGCCGCCGCGGAGTTCTCCTGGGCGGCAATCGCCGAACAGACCCTCCAGGTGTACCGCTCGACTCTCATCCAGGCCCAATCCGGCCCGGGCGCACACCCCGCCAGTCCTCAGCCCTGAAGTGGGAACACCGCCACTCGCACCGCGACGGTGACCGGGACCGTGGACCGATCACCCGCCATCGCCTGTGCGGAGGCCGCGATCTCGGCCTCGCCGCGATGAAATGCCGTCGGACCCATCGCCACCAGATCTGCCACCAGCGCAGCCGACGCGTCGACCCGGTAGGTGAGCGAGCGCGCCGACGGTGGCTCGAACTGCGCCGCCATATCGGCGTCGAGCCTGGCATCCTTGTCCTCGGCGATCCGCAGCATATCCATCGGACCCGCGAGTTCGGCCAGATGCCCGGGTTCGGGGGTCACCGTCACCACCACCCCACCGGGTCGCAGGATGCGGGCGAAGTCGGCGACATTGCGCGGTGAGAACACCGACAACACCGCGGCCACCGACGACGAACGAATCGGCAACCCCGACCACGCATCCGCCACCACAGCGGCGGAGCGGATGTGCGACCGCACGGTCGCCCTGGCGCAGGACTTGGACAGATCGATACCGATTCCCCGCGCATCCGGCCGCGCGTCGAGCACGGCCGCGAGGTAGTGCCCGGTACCGCAACCGATGTCCGCGACGACCGGACCGTATGGATGGACCGGACCCGCCGGCCCCACGGTCTCGGCGATCACCGCCGACACGATCTCGGCCACCGCCGCCGCCACAGGATCGAACGCCCCCGCACCGTGCACGCGCTCGCGCGCGGCCACCATCGTCGAAGTGTCCGAACGCAATCCACGACTGCGCCCGTCGAGCAACGAGACATATCCCTGTTTTGCGACATCGAAGGAGTGTGCCGCCGCACAGATCAGCGATCGGCCCCCGGGTCCGGCGCGCAGCGACCCGACAAGGCCGTCGTCACCGGACGATGACGCGACCGACGCTGATGCGCCTCGGGTCGCACAGACCGGGCAGCGCAGTTCGTCAAGCACCGCGCCGAGCGCGGGCCGGACGAAAGCACCCGAGGTCAGCCGGTGACTCCGCGCAGTTCTTCGCCGAGTGCGCTGGCCTCGTCGGGCGTCAGTTCGACAACAAGGCGTCCGCCGCCCTCGATGGGAATCCTGACAACGATTCCACGCCCTTCCTTGGCCGCCTCGAGAGGACCATCCCCAGTACGTGGCTTCATCGCCGCCATTCTCGAACTCCCTTCAGAGCAACTGCCTGGCTCATATAGTACTTGCCGCACCACCCGTACACGCCGATCACGTGCCGGTCCGGCACCGGGTAACCGGCACAGCCATCCATGTTACCCGTCAGTACTGTCCAGTGATTGCCCGTGGTCCGATGAAACCCCTGATGAAACCTCCGGTGATACCCCGCCTCCGGGTGATTCCGGACCCTCCGCTGATTCCGGACCCTCCGCTGATTCCGGGCGGCCGGCGCTCTCGGGTGATTCCGGCCCGCCGGATGATTCCGGGCGCGCCCGAAGCCGAACCACCACCGCGTGCAACTCGTCGAGTTCGCGGGCCAGCTTCTCCAGCGCCCAGTCCACCTCGTCCTGGCGATAGCCACGGACCGCCTGCGTGAACGTCAGGGCCCGCACATCGTCCCCGGACACCCCGGCCCGCGGCAGCCGGGTCAGCGTCGTACCGCGCTCCAGCGGGGGGAGATCCTCGCCCCGGCCGAACACGAACCAGACCACCGCGAAGACCACCACCACCACGAGCGCCATCACCAGCAGATAGATCAGGATTGTCTGCACGCCTCCATAGTGGCACGGCGTGCCCGGCCGATCGCCGCACCCGCTCGTGGGCGGTCCATCAACTCCCGCGCCCGCCGGCTACGAGGCGATCTCCTCGTCACCGGCCGCTTCCGGGCGGATGGTGCTCATCGGCGGGCGGTCTTCCAGATAGACATCGGTGGTATGCGGGCTGAACGAACCGTCGGGTTCGGCCGTGAACTGGGTCAGACCCACGTTGGAATCGGGAAAACCGCACCGCCGCATGAACGTTCCCACGATCTGCCGGCTCATCACGCCGAGCTCGATCAGTGGCCGGTTGCGGTGCGTGCGCACACCCAGATTGACCTGTCCGATGCCGTTCAGGCCGTACTTGTCGTAGGTGTCGACCAGCAGGCCGATCTCCACGCCGTAACCCGGTGCGAACGGTACCGACGACAACAGCTCACGGGTACCCGCGTACTCGCCGCCCAGCGGCTGCAGCACCGCGGTCAGATCCGGCTTCTGCGAGGCCAGCAGCGGCCTCGCGACCAGCTCGGTCACCCGGCCGCCGCCGTTGGGATCGGAGGACCCACCGGTCTTCAGCGGACGCCGGTAGTAGCCCTTCACCAGATGGATCTCCGGATTCATCAGCAACGGGCCGAGCATCTTGGGCACGAACATCGGATCGGGATCGATCAGGTCCGAGTCGACGAAGGCGATCAGGTCTCCGCCGGTGACCGCGATCGAACGCCACAGCACCTCACCCTTGCCCTTGACGGGTTCGAGTTCGGGCACCGCCTCCTCACGGCTGATCACCCGCGCGCCCGCCGCCGTGGCACGCTCGGCGGTGGCGTCGGTCGACCCGGAGTCGAGAACGATGACCTCGTCGACCAGATCCGGGTACAGCGGCATGATCGAGGCGATCACGTCGGCGACCGTCTCCTCCTCATTGAGCGCGGGCAGCACCACCGAGATGGTGCGGCCGTCCTTGGCGGCGACGAGCTCCTCGATCGTCCAGTCGGGCTGTTCCCAGGTGTGCGTGACGGACCAGTCCCGCCTGGGGCTGCCCGTGTCGGCCGGTGCGGGCCACATCGCGGCCTTGTCGCGCGTGCTGATCTTGCTCGGCGTGCGTCGCTTGGCTGGTTTGGTCATGCAAGTCCCCTGACTGTTCGGGCGGGAGCTCTCGTTCCCGCTATGGCAGCGACCATGTCGACCACGCGTCGGGTGGCGGCAACCTCGTGCACACGAAACATCCGGGCGCCGTCGGCGGCGGCCAATGCTGTTGCGGCGAGTGTTCCCTCCAGCCGGTCTGCGAGATCCACACCAAGAGTCTCCCCCACAAAATCCTTGTTACTCAGCGCCATCAACACCGGCCAACCGGTATTAACAAGATCTTTCAGCTGACGTAACAAGGCCAATCCGTGGAAAGTGTTTTTCCCGAAATCGTGCGTCGGGTCGATAACGATCGAGTCGCGGGCCACGCCCACGGCCAGCGCCCGATCGGCGGCCGAGGTCACCTCGGCGAGCACATCGGACACCACGTCGTCGTAGGCGACGCGGTGCGGACGGGTACGCACCCGCGCCCCGCCCGTGTGCGAGCACACGATGCCCGCGCCCATCGTCGCGGCCACCGACACCAACTCCGGGTCGGCCCCGGCCCAGGTGTCATTGATCAGGTCGGCGCCTTCGGCGCAGGCCTTGGCGGCCACCTCCGCGCGCCAGGTGTCGACGCTGATGAGCACGTCGGGGTACTGCTCCCGGATCCAGCCGATCATGCCCACGACCCGCTGCGCCTCGGTGGCGGCGTCCACCTCCTCGCCGGGCCCCGCCTTGACCCCGCCGATGTCGATGACGTCGGCGCCCTCGGCGACAACCCGGTGCACCCGCGCCTGCGCGGGTGCGTCGGCAAAGCTCGCACCCCGGTCGTAGAACGAATCCGGGGTGCGGTTGACGATGGCCATCACGAGCGCGCGGTCGGTTGCCACCGGACGGCCGCACAGGGTTGGCCAGATCATGGGTTCCCCACTGTCATACTTCCCACACTAACGGCACCCGGTGAATATCCCCGGCCCCGTCCCGCGCGGGCGGTCGCCGCCCCGGGGCCGTCAGCCGGCCCCGGGAACAGCCCCGGCCCGGCGCGCCCGGGCGCTACCCGCGCGGAACCTTCGCGGCGGCGACATCGGCGACGTACCCGTCGTAGAAGGGGACATAGCCCTTCATCCGGCCGGCGAGCACGTACAGCGGGTCACCGCCCGCCTCGCCGTAGCCCTCGTTGCGCAACTCCACCTTGCGGGTCTTGAACGTGGAGGTCGCCTCCAGTTCGTCGACGATGCGCACGAACAGCGGGATCGCGTACCCGGGCAGCGTGTCGTAGAGATGTGCGGCCAGTTTCACCGGGTCCAGGCTCTGCCCGTCATACAGCTTCACCGCGACCATGCCGGCCTTGCCATCGGTACCCGGGATCGCCACACCGTAGGCGACGGCCTGCTCGACCCCGTCGACCACGTCGACCGCGCCCTCGACCTCGGTGGTGGCGACGTTCTCACCCTTCCACCGAAAGGTATCGCCGAGTCGGTCGACGAACGAGACATGCGAGAAGCCCTGATCGTGTACCAGATCACCGGAGTTGAAGTAGGCGTCACCGTCCTTGAAGGCATCGCGGATCACCTTCTTCTCGGTCTCCTGGGCGTCGGTGTAGCCGTCGAGCGGGACCCGGTCGCTGATCTGGGCGAGCAACAGGCCCGTACCACCCTTACCCACCTTGGAGAGGCGTCCCTTGGCATCCCGCTTGGGGCTGCCGTCGTCGTTGTAGTCGACGATCACGTACGGCAACGGGCAGAACCCGGCGGTCTTGTCGACGCTGAACGCGTTGATGAAGGCGATGTTGAGTTCGCTCGCGCCGTAGAACTCGACGATCCGGTCGATACCGAATCGCTGCGCGAACTCTTCCCAGATGTCCGGGCGCATACCGTTGCCGACGATCAGGCGCACCGAGTGCCCGCGATCGGTCTCCTTGGGCGGCTGCGCGGCCAAGTACCGGCACAGTTCACCGATGTAGCAGAATGCGGTGGCGCGGTTGAGGATCACGTCGTCCCAGAATTTCGACGCCGAGAACTTGCGGCCGATCGCCACACACGCCCCACCGGCCAGGACCGATCCGAGCGACACCGACAGCGCGTTGTTGTGGTACAGCGGCAGCGCTACGTACATGGTGTCGTCGTGATGCAGCCGCACCCCGAGACCACCGATTCCCGAATAGTTGGCCAGCCAGCGGTTATGGCTCATGACGCTGGCCTTGGGCAGGCCGGTGGTGCCGGAGGTGAAGATGTAGAACGCGTCGGTGGCGGCGGGCAGTTCCTTGGTGATCGCCGGATCGGTGTCGGGTTTGCCGTCGGCGGCCACGTTCAGCGCGGTGAAGTCGAAGGCCCGCGGCGGCAACGCGGCCGACGACACCGAGTGATACACGTCGGCGCACTCGGGGTCGTACACCAGAACCTTGGCCTGGAGTAGCGACAGGCTGTGCTCGGCGACATCCCCGAGCTGGTTGTAGTTCATCATTCCCGCGGTCGCGCCGAGTTTGACCGTGGCCAGGATGACGTACAGATCGGTCGGGCAGTTCTTCGACAGGATCGCCACCACGTCGCCGCTACCGACGCCGTTCTCCACGAGTACCGCCGCGTACCGGTTCACCAGGCGGTTGGCCTCGCCGTAAGAGGTGGTGACGCCCTCGAACCGCACGAACGGGCGCTCCGGATGCGCCTTCGCCAGGTTCTGGAAGATCAGGCCGATGGTCTTCTTCATCGAAGGCGAACGCAGGACCAGACCCGGAGCGTGCTTGACGATGCCCGGAATGTCGGGGGCCATCTTCACCAGTCCGCGTGCCACGTCGGCCACACCGACTGTCTTACGATCGTCGTTGCCCATATGTTTCGGATCTCCCCTGGTCTTCTGGCCACAGCCATCGAGTGCACACGTGAACACCGGATACCCTGAGGCCGGCCCCCCGCAGGGAACCGTCACCGCCGGCACCGGTGGTGCAGATCACTTTACCGGCCGGTAGCAAGTTCGAGCGCACCGACCACCGAATCGACCACCAGCAACCGGTCCATGGCCCGCCGCGACACGAACCCGTCGGCCAGGCGGGCGTTGAGCCAGTCCAGCAGCGGCGCGTAGAAGCCCTCCGGATCGAGCAGGACGACCGGCTTGTCGTGCATCCCGAGGAAGCCACCGGTCCACGTCTCGAACAGTTCCTCGAGCGTGCCGATCCCCCCGGGGAGAGTGATGAACGCGTCGGCGCGGTCGTCCATCGCCTGCTTGCGCTGACGCATCGTGTCGGTGACGATCAGCTCGTCGGCGTCGACGTCGGCCACCTCCCGCTCCATCAGCGCGGTGGGGATGATCCCGACGGTGCGACCGCCGCCCGCACGCACCGCCCGGGCCAGCGCACCCATCATCGATACATTGCCGCCGCCCGAGACCAGGGTGTGACCGCCCGCGGCGATCGCCGCACCCACCTCCGCCGCCAGATCCAGGTAGTGCCCGTCGACCGGACCGGAGGCGCAGTACACGCAGATCGTGATCGGGGCACTCATCGGACCAGCCGTCCGTTATCGTCCTTGCCACAGGTGGGGCACGCGGTTTTCACGATCTCCACGGCCTCCTCGGGGGTGTCGACCACGTGCAGCAGATCCAGGTCATCGACCGCGATCATCCCCTCCCCGAGCAGCCGCTCACGCATCCAGTCGATCAGGCCACCCCAGTACTCACGGCCGATCAGCACGATCGGAAACCGCCCGACCTTCTTGGTCTGCACCAGGGTCAACGCCTCGAAAAGCTCATCGAGGGTGCCGAAGCCGCCCGGGAGGCAGACGAACGCCTGCGCGTACTTGACGAACATCGTCTTACGCACGAAGAAATACCGGAAATTCATGCCGACATCGACCCACGGGTTGATGTGCTGCTCGAAGGGCAACTCGATGTTCAGACCGATTGACTGGGTGCCGGCGTCGTAGGCACCACGGTTGGCGGCCTCCATGACACCCGGACCGCCGCCGGTGATCACCGCGTAGCCGGCCTCCCCGAGCGCCTGACCGAGCCGGACGGCCAGATGGTAGGCCTCGGTGTCCGGTTTGATGCGGGCAGACCCGAACACCGTGACCGCCTCGGCCACCTCACTCATCGCGTCGAAGCCGGCGACGAACTCGGACTGGATGCGCAGTACCCGCCACGAATCGCGGACGGTGCGGTCCACCCGCAGGTTGGGGTCACGCGGGTCAACCCAGGCCAGCAGATGCCGGTCGGTGGTCTCCTCGGACGGGTCGCGGCGAAACATGATCGGTCCGGCGTAGCTGGCCGACGTATCCGGGGTGGGCGGCAGATCTGGTTGACTCACGCGTTTCTCCTATGTCAAGCCGCTTGGGCGAGGGCGGTCGTCGCGGCGGCGTGATCGGCGGTCATGCGGTTGAATACGACGCGCGCGAGGCGCCGTTTGAGGCATCGCAGGGCCTCGGGTGTGGACATGCCTTCGGCCTTCTTCTTCTCGTAGTAGGCCCGGCCGAGGCCATCGAGTCGGATCTGGGTGACGGCTACGCGGTGGATGGCTGCGTTCAGTTGTCTGTTGCCTGACCTGGTGAGCCGGACCCGGCCCTTGGTGTTGCCCGACCAGACCGGGATCGGCGCGATCCCGGCATGCCGGGCGAACGCTGCCTCGGATTTGAACCGGCTGATGCCGGCGGCTTCACCGACTAGCTTGGCCGCGGTCAGGGCGCCAACACCGGGCATGGCCAGCAGCGTCGGCGCGGCCTGCTCGACCAGCCCCGCGATCCGCCGCTGGAGCTGGTTGATCCGCACCGTCAGATCGACGATGTCAGCGAGCTCGTCACGGGCCAGTTCGGCCACGATCCCGGGCGCGCCAGCGAGCCGGTCAGCAAGGATCTGCTGGTGCTTGGCCAGGTCTAGAGACGTCGCCTTCGGCGCCCATGCAGGGTCGAGTTCGTGGACGCGCCACAGTAGTCGGTTGATCGTCGCCGTGCGGTGTTTGACCAGGTCATCACGCCTGTCGACCAGCAGCTTCAGCTCCCGCGACTGCTCATCATGGGAGGCGATCGGAAGGTCCGGCTCGCGTAACGCGGCCCGGGCGACCGCGAGCGCGTCGATCGGGTCCGACTTGCCCCGCGTGCGGGCGGTACGTCGCTGCTCGGCCATCATCTTCGGCGGCACCCGCACCACCTGCTGGCCCACGGTCAACAGATCACGCTCAAGTCGTGCTGAGAGGTGGCGGCAGTCTTCGATCGCCCACAGCAGCTCGGTCCCGAACCGTTCACGCGCCCACGCGACGGCCTTGCGATGGCCAGCGGAGTCCGCGTCGAACGTCTTGTGGCCGAGCTCGCGGCCAGCCTCATCGACAGCGACAAACGTGTGCGTCCGCTTGTGTACGTCGGCTCCAACAACAACCATGGTGGTTGCCTCCTTCACTCAGATGCGAGGACGATTGGGCCGGTCGGCGGACACATCTCAGTCGGGGCGACGCCACGCTCCTATCAAGTCACGCCGGCCGGTCCTTCACACCCGATGCCGGCAAAACGCATGCTCGTCAGCCCGAAGGCGACACCAACGCTATGAGCCAGGCACCGAATGCTCAGGATCCAACCAGCCACCGATGGCGGCTGCCTTAACCCTGACACTGACGCAACGCTAGCAGCGCGTGACAGCTCGTTTCGGGATTGAAACGATTCTGCCCCGGCCAATCGATCAGGCCGACAGATAGCCGCGCAACAGATCGGTCACCTCACGGATCTGACTCGTCGGCACCCGTTCGTCGGCGCGGTGCGCCAGGCTCGGATCGCCCGGCCCCAGATTGACCGCCGG
This sequence comes from Gordonia pseudamarae, assembly GCF_025273675.1. NCBI lineage: Bacteria > Bacillati > Actinomycetota > Actinomycetes > Mycobacteriales > Gordoniaceae > Gordonia > Gordonia pseudamarae. The sequence goes on from NZ_CP045809.1 coordinate 3,488,145, forward strand.
AATCCCGAGCGCGGAGAACCGGGACACGTCGGTCCACCCGAACTTCGCCCGGAACCGCCCTGACGCGGCCGCCACCAGCGCCGCCGCGGCCGGATGCGCCAGACCCGGCAGCGCCCCCGCCGCCGCATCGGTGAGTTCGAGCGTGACCGATCCCGAATCGAGCTGAGCGGCGAACACCTCCCGGACATGCGCCAGCGCGGTGTCGATGCTCCGGTCGGGTGCGAACCGGAAGTTCACGTCGACGTGCGCCGCATCCGGGATGACATTGCCCGCGACGCCACCGCCGATCGCCACCGCCGAAAGCCCCTCACGGTATTCGCAGCCGTCGATGTCCACACGGCGCGGCTGGTAGGACGCCAACGTGGTGAGCACATCGCCGAGCTTGTGAACGGCGTTGTCCCCCATCCACGATCGGGCCGAATGCGCGCGTGTTCCACCGGCCGTCAGGCGTACCCGCAGCGTGCCCTGACAGCCCGCCTCGATGAGGCCCGACGTCGGCTCGCCGAGGATCGCCACGTCGGCGGCCAGCCAGTGCGGCAGATCGCGTTGGATGTGCCCGAGACCGTTGAACTCGGCGGCGATCTCCTCACAGTCGTAGAACACCAACGTCAGATCGTGTGCCGGGTTCTCCAGGGTCGCCGCCAGATGCAGGAACACCGCGTCACCCGATTTCATGTCGGTCGTACCGCACCCGTGCAGGAACTCGTCGTCGATGCCGTAGTGCTCGTCGAAACCCGAACCCCGGCGGTGCGGAACGTTCCCGGCGATAGGCACTGTGTCGAGATGCCCGGCGAGCAGCACCCGTGTCGGCAAACCACGATCGGTGCGGGCGAGCACGCAGTTGCCGTGCCGGACCACGTCGAAACCGCTGGTCTGCGCCCGCAACGCCGCTTCCACCGCATCGGCGATCAAGCTCTCGTCGCGCGACACGCTCTCGATATCGACCAGAGCCGCGGTCAGTTCGACGGGATCGGCGCTCAGGTCCAGCTGCGGGATGCTCACACGTCCACGGTAGTCGGCGCCCCGCCACGAATCCCACCGTCGGGTTGGCCCTTCCCGTTCACCTCATCGCATTCACCGCCGCAGCCGGACACATCGGCGCGGCCCGCACCCGCGGGCAGGCCGTAAACTGCACCACGTGACTGGAGCAATCGCAACTGGTATCGCCACCCTGACCGACGACGGCGCCGTCCTCGACACCTGGTTCCCCGAACCCGCACTCGAGAACGATGTCGCCACCACCGGCACGGAGATCCTCGACCTCGCCGACATCCCCGCCGACCTCGAACCGCTCGTGGGCACCGACGAGGCACGCGGGGTCAAGATCGTCGCGGTCCGCACGTCCATCGCCGACATCGCCGCCGCCCCCATCGACGCCCACGACGTGTACCTGCGACTGCATCTGCTCTCGCACCGGCTCGTCGCACCCCACGGGATCAACCTCGACGGCCAGTTCGGGCTGCTCACCAACGTGGTGTGGACCAACCACGGCCCGTGCGCCGTCGACGGATTCGAGAAGACGCGGCTGCGGCTACGGGCCCGCGGCCCCGTGACCGTCACCCACATCGACAAGTTCCCACGGATGGTCGACTACGTGATCCCCACCGGCATCCGGATCGGTGACGCCGACCGTGTGCGACTGGGCGCACACCTGGCATCCGGTACCACCGTCATGCACGAGGGTTTCGTCAACTTCAACGCCGGCACCCTCGGCACCTCGATGGTCGAGGGCCGTATCTCGGCGGGCGTCGTCGTCGGCGACGGCTCGGACGTGGGCGGCGGTGCGTCGACCATGGGCACACTGTCCGGCGGCGGCAAAGAGATCATCGCACTCGGCGAACGGTGCCTGCTCGGCGCGAACTCCGGCTGCGGTATCCCGCTCGGCGACGACTGCGTCATCGAGGCCGGACTGTACGTCACCGCCGGCACCAAGGTGACCGGCCCCGACGGCACCCGGGTCAGCGCCCGCGATTTCGCCGGCGCCTCCAACCTGCTGTTCCGTCGCAACAGCATCACCGGCGCCGTCGAGGTACTGCCCTGGAAGGGCGACGGCATCGCCCTCAACCACATCCTGCATAAAAACGACTGAGCCTCGCGACGCGCCCACGTCGCGTTCACATCTGACCTTGCCCGTGGTTTCGGTCCGTCGACAGGCGGACCGAAACCATGACGCGGAGCAAGATCCACCCCCAGACGATAAGTCAGGTGACGCCGTCACGTTCAAAGGCTGCCGTGAGAGGGGCATCGCTCGCTACTCGGCCCGGTCATCGTCGTAGACGACCAGCGTTAGTTGACCCGTGCTCCCGCTGGGCTCGTCGTCCGCAATCTCGGCGTCGGCCTCACCGAGGCTCGCCACGTAGTTCTCGCGAATGTCCTGAAGGCTGGTCTGAGTTCCTTCGATCACCCACCACCACCATCCGTTCGCGGTCTTCCCAGTGATCGAACTAGCGGCTCCCGATGGAGTCTGGAATGCGACGTCGCCGACATATAGCCGACCGTCCTGCGCAACAAGCGCAAGAGCATCTGCATGCTGCGAACCCGGATAACGACACCGCAGTCGAGTGCCTGGCTCTAGCCAACCTGTCGCCACGAGTTGCGCAACGTCCACGCTCACGGCAGCAGGTGCCAGACCCGAGCCACCTATGAGGCCGACATGGCCCGCCGGAGTCGGCCAAAGATTCAGAATCTGCTCCACCAGTTGGTCTGTGCGCTGCTCGATACTCAGTTCGTCCCAAGTATCACCCGGGTTCAACGCATCCTTTGTGAGCAGTACATCGTCGTATTGCAGGAAATGGTCACGCTTTGTTGTCCACGGTCCGTTACTCAACTTGCTGTTGAGTTCTTGCGTGACCAGCGTGAGATTGCCGAGCTGCTGCACGACACGATCACGAACCGACTCCTGGTCTTCGGTCAGGTCGGCCGGCCAATGCTTGCGCCACTTCTGCGGCATGAGGTGTTCGATGGTACCTATGCCCCGAGCAATCGGACCCATAGCGAGCTTCTTGCCGTCGGGGTATCCACGCTTCTCGTCTTCGATAGCCTCCAGCACCATACGCAAACGAGCAAGCCGGTACCTCCGGTAGACAGTTGCCCCTGTGAGCGCCTCACGCACCTCCGCATCACCCGGCCAGTACCCGACCGAGGTATGGTTCGTCTCAAGATAAGCCGTGACTGCGGCGGCGACCTCTTCCTTCGGCTGTGTGCTGACATGTTGCATGAGGTCGATGATGAAGCGATTCGATCCCTGCGATGGTGCCTTGACCAGAGCCCGCCGCACGAACCAGCTCTCCAGGGTTGCGAGGATATTGCCGCGATCGGCGGGAGGGATGCCTGATTGTTCGGGCTCATCCAGCCATATCAGCAACGGGCGCGAGATCTCCGAGTCAAGCGTCCCAACCCGGTAGCTGAACAGCTCGACGCGGCTGAGCGGCCCATGCACTTGCTCCGAGCCCTCGATGGCAGCCCGGTAACGGTCGGCGGCCGCCTTGATCTGAGGCAGGAGGGCACCCACGTCCTTGGCGACAGTGTTGACATAGTGCTTGAACTGGGTGAACACCTCGCGGATCGGAAAGTCATCCAGGGTGCGCGCGGTGAGCCACTGCCAGAGGAACAGCGATGCACGGGAGTTCTTGATTCGCCCTGTAGTGATCTCGGTCTCCCACCAGGGCGTCTCGAACTCTGCCCAGTAGCTCAGGTATGCCGTTTCCGCATCCGACGGTGCGCCAGCGAACGATTGGAAGACGAAGTTCTTGATGAGATCGGCAGCTGACAGCGGAGTACCACGGGCGTTCAACGTCTCGAAGATTGCTTGCGCGTCCTCGTTCGCGTCGAGACGAATGCTCGCGATCTCCAACCGTTCCATGACGGTCGCGACGAGCATCCGTGCACGGCGCTCACCGACGTCGTCCCCGAGCCACGTGCTGATCGACTCCGCGAAGAATCGATGGGCATCGCTCAGCCGAGACTTCGCAACCACCGCGTAGTCGACCGGTGTTGCCGCCGACATCACCGAGACGAAGGCGTTGCGGTCGCGATTGGTAGGCCACAACTTGTAACGATCGTGCTCGTCGTCGCAGTAGTCGGCCGGATTCTCAACCAGCGGCAGAATCTGACCGGCAAGCTGTGCCCAGCCCCGATGCTCCAACTCGGCGTGCAAGGCATCGAGGAGCAGCTGAATCGTGGTGAGCCGCTGCTGGCCGTCGATGACGTTCCAGGTGGGCAGCCCGCCGAGCGTCGTCGGAACCTGCTGGATAACGATTGCCCCGAGAAAGTGGGTCGCATCCGATCGCACGCATCCCTGGATTGGTCGAAGAATTCACTATCACCGATCAACCCATTCGGTTCCGTAGCGCACGTGCTACGATCGAGTTCGTGAGTACGCCTGAACCGTTGGAGAGCCTGTCGCAGCGAGAGTTGCGTAACGAGTCAGGTCGGGTGCTGCGGTCGGTCAGTGAGGGCCACTCGTTCGTTCTCACCAATCGCGGCGTTCCCGTCGGGCGGATCGTTCCCCTCGACGCCCCCGCGCAGGCATTGCCTATCACACGTCCGGCCCGCCGCACCGGTGGCTGGGCTGATCTGCGGATCGTGCGCAAGCGCACTACCCAAGAGCCCCAGTCAATCCTCGATGACCTGCGCAGTGACCGCGCGTGACCCATCGAGCTGTCGTCTACGTTGACACGTCGGCACTCGGTGCATTACTGATCGAACAACCCGAGAGCGCACACGTCGAGGAGTGGTTGGACACAGCTGATGTCACGCTGGTATCGAGCGATCTGCTCGAGACCGAGTTGCGTCGCCTCGCGGTCCGCGAAGATCTCGACCATGCCGACGTGACCCGAATTCTCGAAGGTATCTCGCTCGCAGCCCTCGATCGGGCGGCGTTCCGCAATGCGGGCTTCCTGCCGATGCCCTTCCTTCGAACCCTCGATGCCCTGCATCTTGAGGCGGCAATCCGGCTCGAAGCCGCGGCGGTGCTGACCTATGACCGCAGGCTCGCTGAAGCGGCAAGGTCGGCGGGGATCGACGTGATCGCACCCGGCGCGGCCACCGAACGCTTCTGACTGGGGGAATCGGAGTCAGAGTCGGGCGGCTGCGGCGGCGATGCGTTCGTCGGTGGCGGTGAGGGCCATCCGGACGTGTGTGGTGCCGGCCGGGCCGTAGAAGTCGCCGGGGGCGGCGAGGATGCCGCGTTCGGCCAGCCAGCTATGGGCGGTGCGGGAGTCCTCGCCGCGAGTGACCCATAGGTAGAGGCCCGCTTCGGAGTGGTCGACGGTGAATCCGGCATTCTCGACGGCCGTCTTGAGCACGTCACGGCGGACACGGTACCGCTCCCGCTGGGCGTCGACGTGCGTGTCGTCGTTCAGCGCGGCGGTCATGGCGGCCTGGATGGGGAACGGCACTATCAGCCCGGCGTGTTTGCGGACGGCGAGCAGTTCGCCGATCAGGTCGCGGTCGCCGGCGAAGAACCCGGCCCGGTACGACGCCAGGTTCGACACCTTCGACAGCGAATGGATGGCCAGCAGACCGGTGTGGTCGCCGTCGCACACGCGCGGGTCGAGGATCGAGTACGCCTCACCTTCCCAGGTCAGACCCAGGTAGCACTCGTCGGAAGCCACGATCACGCCGCGCTGCCGGGCCCACTCGACGACCTTGCGCAGATGGTCGATACCCAGCACCTTGCCGGTGGGGTTGGACGGGGAGTTGATGAACATCAGCGCCGGGCTCGCCGGCCCGATCTGCACAGTCGAATCCGCCCGCAGCACGGTGGCCCCGGCCAACAGCGCACTCACCTCGTACGTCGGATAGGCGACCTCGGGGATCACCACCGTGTCGCCCGCACCGAAACCCAGTGTCGACGTCAGGCCGGCGATGGCCTCCTTCGTACCGATCACCGGCAGGATCTGATCAGTGCCCAGCTCCGCCACACCGTAGCGCCTGGTCAGTGCGGCGGCCGCCGCCTGGCGCAACTCGGTGGTGCCGATCGTCGTCGGATACCCCGGAAACCGCGAACCGTCGTCGAGAGCGCGCCGGATCAGCGGATCGACCGGGTCGACGGGTGTGCCGACCGACAGGTCGACGATACCGTCGGGGTGTGCGGCGGCAGTGGCCTTCGCCCCGGCGATCGTGTCCCACGGAAAGTCTGGCAGCGTCGAACTGACCCTGCGACGTGCTGCGATTCCCACTGGTTCCCCATTCCCTGAGCCCGTCTCCGCAGGCCTCATCGACCGACCGCCGACCGCATTCAGCGCGTGACGTGCGGCCGTGTCACTACGGGCTCGAGACTATTCCTCGATCGGCGCGAGCGCGGCGACGAACGGCGGATCGTAGTCGGTCTTGCCGACCTTGCTGGCGCCGCCCGGCGAACCGAGGTCGTCGAAGAAGTCGGCGTTGGCACTGACGTACGGTTCCCACTCGTCGGGTACATCATCTTCGTAGAAGATCGCCTCGACCGGACACACCGGCTCACAGGCACCACAGTCGACGCATTCGTCGGGCTGGATGTACAGGCTCCGCCCGCCCTCGTAGATGCAGTCCACCGGGCATTCTTCGACGCAGGCCTTGTCCATGACATCGACGCAAGGCTCCGCGATGATGTAGGTCACCACTCTCTCCTTCGCTGCACGTTCGTATCCGCCGCGTCGGGCCGATGCCGGCGACCGGTGTCGGCGGTTGGGTGCCGCGGCGGCAAATGGCGCAAGGGCTGATTGCACCACCTGCGAACCCTCTCGCGGGCACGCCTGTGCCCAGCGAAAAGATCGCGCACCACAGTATCCGCCCTACACCTCCCCGAAGAAAAACTGACTGTGCCCTAACCAGCGACTACGATGACCTCACCAGCGCCTTCCGGACCTACGAGTAACACGGATCACAACTGCCGGGGGCTATGTGCGCTTGCGCGCTTGCGCGCTTGCGATCAGCGTGCAACTAACCGTCGACCGCGGAACCCGGGTCGGGCACTGTGGACGTCATGACGGCATCCGTGACATCTCAAGCGGGGACATCTCAAGCGGGGACATCTCAAGCGGGGACATCTCAAGCGGGGACATCTCAAGCGGGGACATCTCGCGCGGGCATGTCCGCACCTGGCCGCGCTCGACCCCCACAGACCCGGCACCTGCCCACCCGGTTGCGCCCCGCCGATCTGTTGCGGATCGCCGACCAGGGCGTCGCCGACATCCTCGACGGCCGCTACGACGCCCTCCTGCCCTCCCGATGGGACCGCGCCAACCGATCGGCGACCCGCCTCGAACAGCGCGACGACCTCGAACTGTGGCTGGTCAGCTGGATCGACGACGGCGAATCCGAACTGCACGATCACGCCGGCTCACTCGGCGCGCTCACCGTGATGTCGGGATCGCTGCGCGAATATCACTGGACCGGTGAGGACCTGCGCGTCCGGGTCCTCGGCACGGGAGACCAGGCATCGTTCCCGATCGGCTGGGTGCACGATCTGATGCGCGGCCCCGACCCGGCCGACGCCGTACCCGAGGCCGCTCCGACCCTCACCGTCCAGGTGTACTCGCCACCGCTGACGGCGCAGTCGTACTACGAGGTCACCGACCACGGCACGTTGCGACGCACACGGACCGAGCTGAAACAACTCCCCGAGTAAGTTCGGCCCACCGTCCCAGCTCGACCCACCGGCCGGGCCGGGCCGTCAGGCGGGACGAGCCGCCGGCACCCCCGGCCAGGGCAGACCCGCCGGCCGCACATCGGCCGCCAGACCCGTCACCGGGTCGGCCAGCGCGTCGAGATGCCCGGTGAGCGCATCGTCGATCCAACTCTCACGGTCGAGGACGAACGGCGGTTCGGCGGTCACCCGTTCGGTCAGGGTGAACCCGCACCGCGCCGTCAGATCGGCGAGCGTGTCCAGGTTGGGCCACGGACGCTCCGGGTTCACATGATCGGGGGTCAGCGGCGACACACCCCCCCAATCCGCGATCCCCGAGGCGATCAGCGCCGCGCACTCCTCCTGCGACACCAGATTCGGCGGTGCCTGAATCGCCACCTCCGGCCCCATCACCACCCGCGCCACCGCGACGGCGGCGAGAAACTCCGACATCTCCGCATCCGGCACCCCGCGCATCGCGGTATCGGGCTTGGCCCGGAAGTTCTGCACGATCACTTCCTGGATATGCCCGTAGGCACGATGCACATCGGCGATCGCCAGTAGCGATTCAGCTCTCTCGGTGAGGGTTTCGCCGATACCGACCAGAATTCCGGTGGTGAACGGCACCTTCGCGGTACCCGCGTCGCGCAACACCTGAAGCCGCACCAGCGGGTCCTTGTCGGGGCTTCCGTAATGCGGCTGCCCCTTGTCGGTGAACAGCCGCCGAGCGGTGGTCTCCAGCATCATGCCCATCGACGGCGCCACCGGACGCAACTCGCGCAACTCCGCCAATGACATGACGCCCGGATTCAGATGCGGCAACAGTCCGGTGCCTTCCAGGACCGCCACCGACGCGGCCCGCACATAGTCCAGAGTCGACGAATAGCCGCGTGCGGCAAGCCATTCCCCGGCCTCCGGCCACCGGTCCTCGGGCCGGTCACCGAGCGTGAACAGCGCCTCCTTGCAGCCGAGCGCCGCCCCCTGCCGGGCCAGCGCCACAACCTGATCGATCTCCAGATACATGCCGTGGCCGTCGCGGCGCAGCTTGCCCGGAACGGTCACAAAAGTGCAGTAGTGGCAACGGTCCCGGCACAGCCGCGTCAGCGGCACAAAGACCTTGCGCGAGTACGTGATCCGGCCCGGCCGGCCCGCCGCCGCCAGACCCTCGTCACGCAGCCGCGCGGCCACCGACTGCAACTCACGCAGGTCCGCACCCCGGCACGACAACAACGTCACCACGTCGTCGAGCGCCGCCGACCGGCCCGTCGCCGCCGCGACCCGTGCCGCGTCCAGCGCCATCGACACCAACCCCGTGGTCATCGAACACCTCCCGCGCCGTCGACACACACCACATACGGCGCCGGGTCGAAGGTTCCGTTGCGTTCACGGAACGACACCGCCGTACCCGGCCACAACAACGTGAGCCGACCGCTGCGTGGATCGACATACCAACTGTTGCAGCCGGTCAGCCATACCGTCGGTGCGCTGCGCTCGTCGATTTCGGCGGTGTAGGCCGCCTCCGCCTCCGCGGACACCTCCAGCGACAACACCGACTCGGCGGCAACATAGTCCAGGGCACCCAGCACGTAGTCGAGTTGCGTCTCGATCATGTAGATGGCCGAGTTGTGGCCGAGCGCGGCATTCGGCCCGTCGATCACGAACATATTGGGAAAACCGGCCACCGTCGTCGACGCGTACGACACCATGCCCTTCGACCAATGATCGTCGAGCACCTTCCCGTCGCGTCCGCGAACCCGTACCGCCACCGGCGGGCGCGTCGCCTCGAATCCCGTGGCCAGCACCAGCACATCGAGATCGTGCGTGGCACCGTTCGCCGCACACGCCTTGTTCTCCACGACCGAGGTCAACGCACTCGGCTCGTACACCACATTCGGCCGCCCCAGCGCCGGATAGTAGTCATCGCTGAGCAGAATACGTTTGCAGCCGATCTCATAGTCGGGTGTGAGATATTGCCGCAGAATCGGATTGGCAACCTGATCGCGTAGATGGCCGAGTGCCAGATCCCGGATCTGGTCGATATCGGGTACCAGCCGCAACCGTTGCGCGAACGCCCGATCGGCATCGAGCAGCAACTGCTCCCGCAACTCCTTCGCGGCACCGACATCGCGCAGCCGGGCCCGCTCCTCCGCGCTGAACGCCCGATCCCTGCGCGGCACAACATAAGCCGGAGTACGCGCGAAGACAACCAGTTCCTCGGCCAACTCCGCAAGATGCGGGATGATCTGCACCGCGGACGCCCCGCTGCCCACCACACCGATCCGCTCACCGCCCGACACCGCACCCGGATCCCACCGCGCGGTGTGCACCACCGTCCCGGAAAACCCGTCAAGACCCTCGACCTGCGGACTATGCGGTTCGGACAACCTGCCGACGGCCAGCACCAGCATCCGCGCCCGGACCGGGCCGCCGCCGGTGGTCGTCACCGACCACCGCGCCGACTCCGCGTCCCAACGCGCATCAAGCACCTCGCACCCGAGCCGGATGAACGGCGCCACGCCCTCCTCATCGACGGTGCGCTGCAGGTAATCCCGGATCTCGGCGCCTCGGGGGAACAACGTCGCCCAGTCGGCGGGCGGCCGGAACGAGAACGAGTACAGGTGGGCCGGGATGTCGCACGCGATTCCCGGATACACGTTGTCGCGCCACGTACCGCCGACGGCATCGGCCCGCTCAAGCACCACGAACGACTCCCGGCCGCGCCGCATCAACTGCGTCGCCATGCCAATACCCGCGAAACCCGCCCCCACGATGGCCACATCGACATCAGTCGCGACCGAATCCCCCGCCGCTTCGCTCGCGACCACATCCCCCGTCGCTTCGCTCGCGACCACATCCCCCGTCGCTTCGCTCGCGACCACATCCCCCGTCGCTTCGCTCGCGACCACATCCCCCGTCGCTTCGCTCGCGACCACATCCCCCGTCGCTTCGCTCGCCCGGCTCACCGACCGTGCACCTGCGGGATCGGTGTCAACAACGCCGCCGAGGGAGCGCCGTAGCCGGTGGTGCGCTGCACCGGTGTGCGACCGACGCGGGCCGCGATGTCGGCCACCTCCCGTGCCGAGAGCACCCGGCCCGCCTCCTGACCGGCCTCCGGCATCAACACACCGTCGAGCAGTAGCCCCCCGATGTCGTCGGCTCCGCCGCGCAACACGTCGAGAACCGAATCCGGGTCGAGTTTGGTCCACGCCACCTGCAGATGAGCGATACGCCCGAACGTCAGCAGGCGCGCCACCGCATGCACCGCACGCGTCTCCCGCCGCGAGGCCACACCACGGGCGCCCAGATATGCCGGTGCCGCCGACGGCAACATCGGCATGACGATCAGCTCGCTGAAGCCGTTGGTCCGTTCCTGGATCTCGTTCAGCAGACGCAGATGCGCGACCACATGCCGGGGCGACTCCACATGCCCGTACAGCAGCGTGGACGTGGAGAACAACCCCACATCGTGGGCGGCCTCGATGGTCTCGACCCACTCGGACACCGGCGGCGCCGACCCACCCGACAACCGCGCCCGCACCTGGTCGTCGAGAATCTGGGCCGCGGTACCCGGTACCGAACCCAGCCCCGCATCGCGGGCCGCACCCAGAAACGCCGCGACCGGCATATCCATCCGTGTGGCGCCGTCACGCACCTCCGGCGGCCGGAACGCGTGCAGATGGATCTCCGGTGCCGCGCGGTGGACCTGCTCGATCAACCGCAGATAACCGTCGGCGGGTGCGTCGGCCGGCAGCGGTCCCTGCATACAGATCTCGGTGGCACCCAGCCGCCAGGCCTCACCGACCAGCTCGGCCAGATCCGGCACGTCAGGGCCGCCGGCGGCGATCACCGCGGTATCGACATTGCGGTTGACCACGAACGTCAACGCGTCCGGGTCGGTCACCGACCGCCGGGCCGAATCGGCGACCGCACACAACTCGTCGAGTTCGTCGCCGTCGGCGCCGAGCAACGCCGCCCAGTCGTCGTCGGTGGGTGAGGTCGGATCGGCCGACACACGCCGCAGCGCCGCACGAACATCCGACGTCTCGGCCACCACATCCCGAGCCCACGCGCGTAGGACCATGATCACACTGTAACCACCGGGGGCTCCAGAACCACCGGGGGCTCCGGCACCCGACCCGGACGGTGGGATCGCCGCCGCATCACCGCCCCGTCAGCGTGGACCGGTGTTCAACCGTCCCGACCACAACAGGGCCAACGGCAATCCGGCCCCCACCACCACCAGCAGAAATGTCGGCAGCACAGTCGTGCCGTCCAGCGGCAACACCACATCGTGCCCGGGGCCCGCCATCGCGGCCACCATCAGCGTCAACAACCACACGATCAGCGGCGCCACCCGACCGACACCACCGGTGAACCCGGCGGCCAGCCACAGCAACACCGCATTGGCCAGCCCGGCGAGAACGGCCACCACCGGGATCGGCTCACCGAAAAACCGCTGCGGGGCGAATCCCACCGACAACAGAGCGACCGGAACCGCCGCGCACACCAGCAATCCCAGCATCACCCGGTCGAAGACGACGCTGGGCCCGGACCACGCCTCGGCCACCTCCGTGGCGATGCGCGCCAGAGACACCTTCAGCGTGCCCACCAGGGTCTGCGGCCGCGCCGGGGCGGGATCGTTCGGGGGCGCGAGAGAACCCGTGGGAGCCGATGTCGGGTTTTTGCGCTTGTCCTCAGCAGCGTCCTTGTGCTTCTTCGCCGCCGCGTTCCGGCGCTTCTTCGCCGACGCGCCGCGCCGCTTCCTCTCAGCCGCCATACCCGCAGTCCAGTCCGGCGAACAGATCGCTCTCGCGGCCCACCGCACCTGAACGCGGTCCGTCCACCTGCACGAAATGCTCCACCTCACTGATCGGGGTGAGGATGTTGTTCGACAGCGCGTACTCGGTGCCCGACGGAGCCACGGTCACCTGGGTGGCATGCGCGGCCAGCGCCGCCACCTTGCGCGCATACACCCCGCGGACATCGACCTCGGCGGTGATCACATCGTCGGGACAGCGCGGCAGCTCACCCTCGTGCGGCATCCGCCAGCCCGACGGCACGCGTCCCGCCGCCGCCCGCAGACCCGACTCCAGTGCGCTCTGCCCGGTCACCGACTCGTACACCTTGATGTCGGTGCCGAGCCGACCGCGGGCGATCGGCAACGCCGCCGCGGTCACCTCGTGCACCCGCACATGATCGGGATGCCCATAGGTTCCGGCAGGGTCATAGGTGACGACCACCTGCGGGGCGAACTCGGTGATGATGTCGGCCAGCAAGGCCACCGGCGCGTCCAGCGGCGCCTGCACCAGCGCGCGCGGATGCCGCGCCGACGGCGAGCCGGCCATCCCCGAATCGCGGAAATGTCCGGCACCGCCCAGGAACCGGGGCCGCAGCACCCGTTCGGCCGACGCATCGGGTGGACTCAACGCCGCCAATGCCGTGGTGAGTTCGAAGATGCGGAACCCGCCGAGCTGATCGGCTCCGCCGTCGGCGACGAGTTGCGCCCACCGGTCACCGATCACCTCCCCCTCCTCGCCCAGGGTGAAGGTCACCACCGCTACCTGCGCGCCCTCGGCCAGATAGCGGGCGATCGTGCCACCGGTCATGATCGTCTCGTCGTCGGGATGGGCATGCACCAGCAGCAGCCTGCGACCTGCCGTCACCGATTCATCCACACTCGCACCCTTCTTGTTCGATTCCCGTCGCCGCGCTCGCCCCGGTCGACTTCCCCGTCGCTGCGCTCGCCCCGGTCACGGGCGTCACTTCTGATCCCACAGGTCGGCATCACCGAAGATCCCCACCTGGATCGGTCCGGACAACGGCACGCCGGTCACCTGATCGGTCACCCCGACCAGCGACAACTCCTGATAGATCGGCAGATACACCGACTGCGCGGCCAGCAGCGGCTCGGCCTCTTCCAGCAGCGGAGCCGGATCCTGCGCCGACAGCGCCGCGCGCGCCAGCCTGATCAGCTCCTCGTCGCACAACCCGGACGTGTTGCTGATGTAGTCCGAATCCGCACCGTCGGCCGGAACACCCGACGACGAGGGCCCCGCGCCGGGCGTCGACGTGGGCGCCGGTGACCCGGGGGATGAACCTGCGGGTGTCGTCGGCGCCGTCGGGGAGCCGGACACCTCCGCGTCGGCCGATTCGGATTTAGGTGCCGCACAGTCGACCTGCGAGGCGAACGTGACGGCCGGCGGCATACCCAGCCCGGTCCAGCCGACCACCAGATCGACCTCCGACTCCATCAGCGCCGACCCATACAGTTCATTGCCGGCCAGCAGTCGCGTGCGGGCACGAAGACCCATCGCACGCAGCTGATCGACGATCGTCGCCGCCGCCGATGTCGCACGCGGATCCCCCGAGATCGCACCGACCCGGATCGTCAGGTCGCGGCCGTCCTTCTGGAACGGCGCCACCCCCACCGGGACCGACGGCACATCGGAATCGTCGCGCTCGGTGCTCTCACCCGTGGTGCCGCTGACCTCACTCGCCGGGGCGCCGCTCTCGCCCGCCGTGCCGGACGGCACCCCGGACGCATCCGGTGACGACGGACCCGGCGCGCCGGTCGTCGTCGGGGACTGCGGCACCGTCGACGACCCCGGCACCCCATCGCTTCCCGAGTCACCGCCGCTTCCCGAATCACCGCCGTCCACCGAATCCTCGTCGGCGTCGTCGGTGACCACCGGACCGCGCACATATCCGGCGTCGGTCAGCAACGTCTCGATGCGCGCCTTGTCCGGACGTTGCCTGTCGACGGGCCGGTAACCGGCGTCCGAGGGCGCGTACACCGTGTTGGCGAATCGTGTGGCCACCTCGTCGCCGGCTGCCGCGAACGTCACCACCTGCGGGTCGATCACGCCCAGGATCGCGGTGCGCACACCCAGCTCGCGCATCGCCGGGGTGCGGGTGTTGGCGCTGACGGTGAGCGCCCGCGGTACCGGATTGCGGCGGGTCGCGGTACCCGGCACCGCCGACAGCTCAGCCTGGGTCGACTGCCCGCTGGGAAAGTTCACGATCGCCGAGTCACGTACCCGGATGGAGGCGACCATCTGCGGCACGGTACCGGCACGGCGCAGCACAACCTGATCGAGCTCGGAGGGCTGTGCCCAGTATCGGTCGTTGCGGATGAGCCGGACCTCGTCACGGGTCTGGTCGATCGAGCGGATCAGGAACGGGCCCGCCGACACCGGCATCCCGCTGTCCATGCCGGTCTCGAATCCCGACGGCGTGCCGCGCAGGACGTGGCTGGGCAGCAGACCGGTGAACAGTTCCCGCCACGCGGGGAAGGCGGCGGCGAAACGCACCTCGACGGTCTTGCCGCCCGAACTCGTGGCGACCGAGTCGATGAGCCGGTAGCCGGCCGGGGCCACGGTGCCCGGCCGGCGCGACATCTGCTTCCACAGGTAGCTGAAGTCATCGCCGGTCACCGGGAGCCCGTCGGACCATTGGGCGTTCTTGTGGATCCGGTAGGTGACGGTGAACGGTTCGGTCCTGGTGACCTCGGCCGAGGTGACGAAATCCTCCTGCAGGTCCCATCGGATGCCGGTGGGTGTCTGGACGGGCGCGAACACACTCGGCAATGTCATCGCCGCGATCGCCGTGGTCACCACACCCTGGTCGGCGGCCAGATGCGGGTTGAATCCCGCACCGATCGATCCGGTGGCGACATAGATGGTCTTGTCGTCCGGGTAGGGCACCGGGGTGGCCGGGGGGGCCGTCTCCCGCACCGGTGGGGGCGGGTCGGCACTGCATCCGGCTATCAGCAGAATCGCCGTGGCGAGCGCGGGTAGCACCGCCTTGCGTCGTTCGCGCACCCGTCGCATCTCCTTCGGAGTCGTACCGGACCACGTGACTGTGACCGTGGTGGATCGGGCGCCGTCACGCCCTGATCCACCACAGTAGGCGGTGCCGGCCCCCTGCTTGGTCGAAGTCACAGCCCGTTCGGACTCACAGCCCGTTCGGACTCACAGGCCGCCCGGCCCGCAGACTGTCAGCCCGCAGACCCTCAGCCCGCAGACCCTCAGCCCGCAGACTGGTCGCGTGCCTTGGCGCGCGAACGCTCGCGGGCACGCGTTGAGGAATCCAAGTGCAACTTGCGTACCCGCACCACCTCGGGCGTGACCTCGACGCACTCGTCGGCGGCGCAGAACTCCATCGCGCCCTCAAGGTCGAGCTGCATCGGCTTGGCGAGGGTCTCCATCACGTCCGCCGACGACTGCCGCATGTTGGTGAGCTTCTTCTCGCGGCACACGTTGATGTCGAGGTCCTCGGCGCGCGGGTTGATGCCCACGACATGCCCCTCGTAGCTGTCATCGCCCGGGTTGACGAAGAAGGTGCCACGGTCGGCGAGCTGGATCATCGCGTACGGGGTGACACTGCCGGCACGGTCGGACACCAGCGAACCGGTGTGCCGGGCGCGGATCTCCCCGGCCCACGCGTCATATCCGTTGAACACGGCGTTGGCGATACCGGTGCCGCGGGTCTCGGTCATGAAGTCGGTACGGAAACCGATCAGGCCACGCGAGGGCACGACGAACTCCAGGCGCACCCAGCCGGTACCGTGGTTGTTCATCTGCTCCATCCGGCCCTTGCGGGCGGCCAGCAGCTGGGTGACCGCGCCCAGGTACTCCTCGGGAACGTCGACGGTGAGATGCTCGAACGGCTCGTGCACCTTGCCGTCGACCTTCTTGGTCACCACCTGCGGCTTGCCGACGGTCAGTTCGAAGCCTTCGCGGCGCATCTGCTCCACCAGGATCGCGAGCGCCAGTTCACCACGGCCCTGTACCTCCCACGCGTCGGGGCGGCCGATGTCGAGCACCCGCAGCGAGACGTTGCCGATGAGCTCGGAGTCGAGGCGGCTCTTGACCATGCGGGCGGTCAGCTTGTGCCCGGACACCCGGCCGGCCAGCGGCGAGCTGTTGGTGCCGATGGTCACCGAGATCGCGGGTTCGTCGACCGTGATGCGCCGCAGCGGGACCGGGTTCTCCAGATCGGCGAGGGTGTCGCCGATCATGATCTCGGGCATACCGGCGACGGCGACGATGTCACCGGCGACGGCGGACTCCGCGGGCGCCCGGTCGACGCCGACGGTGGCGAGCAGTTCGGTGATCTTGGCACGTTCGACCACGGCTTCGCCGTCGACCTCGCGGCACCACGACACCTGCTGTCCCTTGCGCAGAGTGCCGTTGTGGATGCGCACCAGGGCCAGCCGGCCCAGGAACGCCGACGCGTCGAGGTTGGTGACGTGCGCCTGCAACGGCGCTGCGGGATCGCCCTTGGGCGCGGGCACGTATTCGAGCAGCACATCGAAGAACGGGTCGAGGTTCTCCCCCGCCGGCACCTCGCCGTCGGCGGGCTGCTCGGTGCTCGCGATACCGGCCCGGCCGGAGGCGTACAGAACCGGCAGTTCAAGGGCGAGTTCGGCCGCCTCGGCGGCCTCGTCGTCGAGATCGGAGGCCAGGTCGAGCAGCAGGTCCTGACTTTCGTCGACGACCTCCTGGATACGGGCGTCGGGGCGGTCGGTCTTGTTGACCACCAGAATCACCGGCAGCGACGCCGCCAGCGCCTTGCGCAGCACGAAACGGGTCTGCGGCAGCGGACCCTCGGAGGCATCGACCAGCAGGACGACACCGTCGACCATCGACAGACCGCGCTCGACCTCGCCGCCGAAGTCGGCGTGGCCGGGGGTGTCGATGACGTTGATGACGAACTCGGTGCCGTCGGGCTGTCGACGGTGCACCGCGGTGTTCTTGGCGAGAATGGTGATGCCCTTCTCGCGTTCGAGGTCACCGGAGTCCATGACCCGGTCGACGAGTTCGGCTCGCTCGCCGAAAACCCCGGACTGGCGGAGCATCGCGTCGACCAGCGTGGTCTTACCATGGTCGACGTGCGCGACGATCGCGACGTTACGGAAGTTGGGGGCAGCGCTCACTGACTCTCTTTCCAGGTGTTGGGCAGTAGTGAACCGGCCGTGATCGGCAGGTCAACCGGCCTATGGTACCGCTTGGGTGCTGTGCGACGCCGATCACAGGGTTACGGGGGCATTTATGTTAGGCGGTGCTAACGTGAATCCATGGGCAAGGTGAATCCCGCGAAGGTCGGGGGCCTGAAGGCGAAGAAGAAGTGCTGCCGCAAGAAGACGCGGTGTGTGCGCTGCCCCGTCGTGATTCACCGGATGGGCAAACTCGACACCCGTCACATGTCTAAGAAGGAACTCACCCACGCCCTGAAGAAGGCCCGCGCCGCCTGATCTCAGGCGAGCAGCTCCAGCAGGTCCGGCACCCACGCCGTGTCCGCCGGCACCAGCTCACCGGCGGCGGCCATCGCCCGTAGCCGGCCGGCATCCACCCAGCACAGCGCCGTGTGATCGAGGGCCCGCGGCGGCGGCCCGGCCAGACGCGCGCGCAGGGCCACCAGTTCCAGTCCTGGCCGCAACACCACCGCCGCACCCACCTGCTCACCCGCCTCGATCGCGGTGCCGAGTTCCTCGGCGATCTCCCGCTCCAGCGCGGACCGTCGGCTCTCGCCGTCCTCCACCTTGCCACCGGGCAGTTCCCACAGCCCGGCGACCTCCGGCGGATAGCGGCGCTGCGCGAGCAGCAGCATTCGCGACGTGTCGTCGATGATGGCCGCCGCCACGACGATCCTGTTCACCGCCGCACCCCCGGGTCCGTCCGGGCATCCGGCCCGGCCCGATCCGGCCCCACTACCGCGACGCGGTCGGCGTCCAGCCGCAGGCACACCAGGTCGCCGGGAGCTATCCGGTCCGATCGCGAGGTCACCGCGATCACCTCATCACCGACATCCGGGTGCGGGCGCACATCCAACCGCACCCCACCGGGCAGCACCGCGACATGCATCACCTCCGCCGGCGTCGAGCCGGCCCCGGTATCGCCGGTAACAGATTTCTCGCTCCCGGAAATAGGTTCGGCAACAACAGATTCTGGACGCAAACCGAGACGTACCACACCATCGGGGACGTCGAGGACGACCCGGCCGAGCGCGCAGTCCGCCACACCGCCGGACACCGTGGTGTCGAGAATCGTTGTGATACCCAGGAATCGGGCCGTCCACTCGTCGATCGGACTGCGCCACAGGTGGGCCGGGGTGTCGGTCTGCACGATCTGCCCGTCCCGCATCACCGACACCCGATCGGCCATCAGCGCGGCCTCCGTGTGATCATGGGTGACGATGACGGTGGGCGTACGGGTCTCGCGCACGATGGCCGCGATATCGACGGCGAGTCGGTCGCGGAGCAATTTGTCGAGCGCGGCCAGCGGTTCGTCGAGCAGGAGAAGCCGGGGCCGCGGGGCCAGCGCCCGGGCGAGTGCCACCCGCTGCGCCTGCCCACCGGAGATCTCGCGCACCGATCTGCCGCCGAGGCCGGCCAAGCCGACCAGCGACAGCATCTCCTCGACCCGGGCGTCGATGTCGCGGCGACGCCAGCGGCGCATCTTCAGCCCGTAGGCCACGTTCGCGGCCACCGACCGGCCGTCGAACAACTGCCCGTCCTGGAACACCACCCCGAAATCCCGCCGGTGCGCCGGCACCGAGGCCAGGTCCTGACCGTCGAACGAGATCCGTCCGGCAACCACCGGTTCGAGTCCGGCTATGGCCCGCAGCAGCGTCGACTTCCCGCACCCCGACGGACCGAGCAGCGCCGCTGCCGGCGCCTGCGCACCGACCGACCAGCTCAGGTCGTCGATCACTACGTCGGCGCCGTAGCGCACCGCGATCGAGTCGATCTCCAGCATCAGATCACCGCCCGTATCCCGGGCCGATCCGACTGCCCCGTACGGGAGCGGTGCGGCCGCGGACCGAACAATTCGATGACACCGACGGCGATCGCGGTGACAACCACCAGCAGCATCGCCGAGGCCATCGCCGTGGCCAGATTGTCCGCACCCGGGCGGCTCAGGGCCGAGCCGATGAGCACGGGCAGTGTCGTGGTGTCCGGCTGGGCCAGGAATCCGGTGGCGCCGAACTCGCCGAGCGCCATCACGAAGGCGAAACCGCCCGCCGCACCGAGCGATCGACCGATCGTCGGCAGGTCGATGGTGATGAACACCCGCCACGGCGAGGCGCCGCACACCACCGCGGCCTGCCGCAGCCTGGGCGGCACCGACGCCAGCGCCGGCAGCAGTACCCGGATCACGAACGGCACGGCGATGAGCGCCTGCACACACGGAATGACCAGCGGCGACGCCGCCACCCGGGCAGGTAGTTCCGACAGCGCGATCAGATATCCGAAACCCAGGGTGACGGCGCTGACACCCAGCGGAATCATCGCCAGGACGTTGCCGACCACGGCCACCGCCCCCGAGGCCCGATGCAGGGCGAGCGCCCCGAGCGTCCCCACCACCGTCGCGATGAGGGTCGCCGAGGCCGCGGTGGTCAGCGAGTAGCCGACGGTGTCGAGTGGGCTGATGCCGTTGACGCCGTCGGCCAGCGCCCGATACCCGCGCAGCGTCCAGCCGCCGTCGGCGGCGGGCCGCACCGACCGGATCGCCAGCACCAGCAACGGCCCCACCAACAGCACCACGGTGTAGACGACGGCAGCGGCCACCGGCACCCACCCCAGACCGTGCGGCCGCCGCCGGTGCGCCGGTCCCCCCGCCGCCCCGGACGCGGACGGATCGGTGAAGATCCTGGTGAGCAGCAGGGCCGCGATCACCACCACGATCTGCAGCAACGACAGCGCCACCGCCTCGGGAATCCGGAAGTAGCTGATTGCCTGCTGATAGATCTCGGTCTCCAGCGTCCGCAGCCTGCCGTCGCCGAGAATGATGACCACGCCGAAACTGGTGGAGCAGAAAAGAAACACCAGCGACGCCGCGGCCCCGATCGCCGGCAGCAACGGCGGCAACAGCACCGTGACGAATGCCCGCACCGGGGTCGCACCGAGACAGCGTGCGGCCTCCGCGGCGCGGGTTGCCTGCGAGCGCAGCGCCGCCCCGACGACCCGCACGAACACGGCGACGTTGAGGAACACGTGCGCGATCAGCACGGCCCAGAAGCCGGACTCGATGCCCAGCCCGGCGAGCGGACCGGTGAACACGGCCCGGAAGACGATGCCGACCACCACCGTGGGCAGCACGAAGGGCACGGTCACCACCATCATCAGCAGACTCGAGCCGGGCAGGTCCACCCGCGCCACGAGCCAGACGACGGGAATGGACACGACCGCGACCAGAATGGTCGAGGCGAGCGCCTGCCCGAGAGTGATCGCGAGCAATTCGAACGCGTCGGCGTTGCCCAGCAGTTCACCGATCCCGGCCCCGTCGGAGGTGATGACGGCGCGGTGGACCAGCGCGAGCACCGGCCACCCGAAGAACACCGCGACGAACAGCGCCGGTACCAGCGTGATCAGTGCCGGTACCCAACGGCCGGACAGCCGGGGCAGTGGCACGCGGGACATCAACGCCCGACGGCGTCTCGCCACTGCTGCAGCCACTGTTCACGGTTCTTGGCGATCACCGCGGGCGGAATCTTGACCGTCCACGACGGGACGGGCGCCCGGTCCTGCCAGCCGTCGGGCAGCGGCGTGTCCTTTTGCACCGGATACACGTACATCGATGAGGGCAGCTCACGCTGCACGGTCTGACTCACCATGAAGTCGACGACCTTGCGGGCACCGGCGGCGTTCTTGGCCCCTTTGAGGACCCCGACGTACTCGACCTGGCCGAAGCAGCTGTCGAGCAGTGCCGAGGTTCCGGGGGTGGCGGCCGGCGACGACGCGTAGGACAGCACGATCGGTTTCTGGCCGCGTCCCTCGCCGGCCGAGAACAGCTGGTTGTAGGCGATCTCCCAGCCCGAGACGATGGTCGCCTTGTTGGCCGCCAGCTTCTTCCAGTAGTCCTGCCAGCCACGGGGGTCGGCGTTGACGGTGGTGAGCAGGAAGGCCATGCCCGGCGAGGAGGTGCCGGGGTCGAGCAATGCCGACAGGTTGGCATACCTGGGATCGGTGAGATCACGGAAACTCTTGGGCGGCTCCACGTCGTTCTTCTCGAACCAGGAGTCATCGAGGTTGAGGCAGACATCACCACGGGTGACCGCGGTCAGTTCGTTGTTCGAGTCCGCCACCGCATAGGCCGACGCCCCGTCCTCGGCGAGCGGCGACTTGTACGGTTCAAGTGCGCCGTTCTCGATGGGGCGGGAGGCGAAGGTGTTGTCGATCCCGAAGACGACGTCGGCCTTCGGCTTCCCCGGGGTCAGCGAGATCGTGGACGCGAGCTTGCCGGCATCACCGGATTTGATGACCCGCAGGGTCAATCCGGTCTCCTCGGTGAAGGTCTCGTAGACCGAGTCGGGCAGCTCGAACGAGTCGTGGGTCAGCATCGTGACCTCACCACCTGCGCCGGAGGACTCGTCGTCGTCATCGCCGCACGCGGTCAGTCCCGCGCCGAGCACGCCGCAGACCGCGACCATCGCCGCGACGGTGACGGTCCGGGACGGTGTGCCCACTCCCCTACTGCGGCGTCCGCCGCACAGCCTGATGACGCTCACTCTGGTGGTCCTCCCGGTTGATATTCACGCCGTCGACAGTCTGCCTCCGGCAGGCATATCCGATCTAACCAGGCAAAAGTCGACCACTGGGTGTGGCCCGGCCCAACACCGCACACCACCCCAGCAACTTTCGTCACACTAGATTACAATTACACTTTCTCTATCATAAGTAGACATAACTCTGCGGTAGCCTCCTGACTAGTCACCGACGCGATTGTGCGTAGAATGTGCGGCGACCCGCTCCTTGAATCAACCTCTGGGGCACCGACCTTAGGGGGACCTCCCCGCGGCCGGACCCCGATCGACCGATAGGACTCATCACAGTGCGCCTGCCAGCCCACCCGTCCTCGCGTAGCCCCCGGCGCGCGGCTCGCCTGGTCCTCGCGGCAACTGCCATCGCGGCCGCCACGTCGCTGACCGTTCCGGCAGCGCACGCGGCACCCGCATCGAAGTCGGTCGGCCCCAAGTCCATCGGCAACGTCGACAAACGGGTCCTCGACACGATGGGCGTGTTCGCGCCCGCGATCATCGGCGCGGTCACCACCCCCGGCCCCGACGGGAAGGTCAATGCCGGGCTGATCCGGCAGGCCCGCTCGCTCGCGACCGCGCCGGGCGTTCCCGCCGATGCCACCAAGATCTGGAACACGGTGATGGATTTCGTCGGCACACCCGGCGAGAAGAAGTTGATCGCCCAGCAGAAGGCGGCCGGCACGAAGGTCGTTCCCGAGGCCGACACCAAGAAGTACACCAGGAAGAAGGCCGAAAGTGATCCGGTGATCCCGACCGGACCGAATGCCCCGAAGATCCAGGAGTTCCTGTACCCCACCATCGGCATCGGCTGCATGGGCCTGTCCGACGGTTTCACCGCCTCGCTCGGACGGGCCCTGACCACCGCGGGTCCGCAGGAAGCACCCGCTCCCGGCCCCAAGACCGGTGAGGCCGGCTACGTGTACACCGCCCTCGGCACCGGTCCCGCGGTGAAGAACCCCGCCCAGAAGCTGTGGGTGAGCTGGCTCAACATCGACACCGGCCGCAACGGACAGACCGAGCTCAAGCGCAACGAGCGGATCAACGTCGCGGACGGACCCGGCACCTTCACCGGCATCGCCCGCACCGGAAAGGGCCGTGTCATCTCCACCATCCACGGCACGGTGACCACCACGAGCAAGGGCAAGGTCGCCTCGTGCGGTATCGCCCCGACGATCGGCCTGGCCATCATCTGATCGGCGACAGCCGACATTCCACACCGACACCCCCGGCAGCGCCGGGGGTGTCGGTGTTTCTCCACCCCCGGCGCACGCGCGTCCGAGGGAGCGCATTCGGTGGCCGCGACGTCGCAAGAGCATCACGACGCACCACAAGTGGTTGAATTCCCGCCCGATCAATGGTTCGCTAACATCACTAGTAACATCAGCAACATCAGCACCGGCCGCGCCGATACGCCGTGGCCACCAGCCGCAGCACCGGACGTACCACCCGTGGAGTCACCAACGCCGAGGAGAACGCATGGCCGGGAGCCTGAGTACCGGACAAGCACGCAGCCGCACCGGGACGGTCCGGGTCGCGACGGCAACGCTGGCCATCGGCGCCGTGACCGCGTTCGGGGTCGCGCTGCCCGCCGGCACGGCCCAGGCGGCTCCCACGGCCACCGCCCCCAAGGCCACCGCCCAGAAGAACAGCCACCAGAACCCCGGCTCCAAGAAAAAGTCGGCCA
Source organism: Gordonia pseudamarae (assembly GCF_025273675.1). Classification (NCBI taxonomy): domain Bacteria; kingdom Bacillati; phylum Actinomycetota; class Actinomycetes; order Mycobacteriales; family Gordoniaceae; genus Gordonia; species Gordonia pseudamarae. The sequence goes on from NZ_CP045809.1 coordinate 3,511,979, forward strand.
CCCGTAAGCGCACCACACCGGGGAACAGACTGCCCACCCGCGAGGAGATCGAGGCGATCGCCGTACCCCTCGACCGCGAACTGGCCGGCGTCGTGCGTATGCTCAAGGCCGCCGGAATCGACCAAATGGCGATACAGGCCGCCCAGGTGATCCTGGCCAGCAACGGCCAGTTGTCCGTCGACGCGCTCAACAGCGCGGTGGCCACCGTGTACAACAACATCGGCCGAACGCACCGCGGATACGCCGGCACCCCCACCGAGGCACCGGGAACGGCGGCGGACCGAACCACGACATCACGAACCACAGCATCACGAACCACAGCACCGGGAACCGCGGCACCACGGCCGACGACACGGCCGGACCGGAGTGCAGGGCAGCGGACCGGTCTGCGAACGTTCACCCCGGTGTCGGCGCCCATCTGCACCCGGCCCACCTCCGACAATCCGCTCGGCCTGGCCACTCTCGTCGGGCACCTCAGCGGGCGGTGGCCGGTCGCCGAATCCCCGCGCACCCTCGCGGCGGCGACCCGGGCCCAGAATCTGCCCCGGCTCGTCCTGCCCACCGCGATCGACCCGCGACTCGTCGACACCGGCGAGGTGGCGTTCGCACTGGCACCGGTGACCACACCCACCCCCACGAGCACGACGACAGCCGACCGACGGCTCCGGGCCGCCCCCGCCCCGACCGGGCAGGCCCCGAACAGCAGCGCCGGGAAGAAGACTGCGGCCACCGGCCCGATCCGGATCGCCTGGCTCAACACCACGACGTTGCAGGGCGGATTCGCCGACCTGGTCACCGATGCCACCACCGAAACCCTGCCGCGCGCCCTCGCCTCCTCGCACGGGCTCCGACTGGCCCCGATCAAGTCCCGGTTCGGCACCGAGCTGGCCTTTGTGTCGAACACCTCCCGCGACGATGAACGTGGTTGCTCGTTCGTTCCGGTAATCCGTGTGGCAACCTCATGACACTCTCCCGCCGAACACCGTCACGGGCCGTGATCGCCGCCGGTCTGTACACGGCGAGCGCCGCAGCGGCCACCATCGCCGGCGCCCGCGGGCATCGCCGACTGGCCGCGCTGACCAAACCCCTGCCGATGCTGGTGCTGGGCGCCGTCACGGTATCGACGATCGGCAAGGAGAACACCCGCGCGGCCGACTCCGCATTGCTCGTCGGGGCCGTCGCGTTCTCCGCGGCGGGTGACCGCGCGATGCTGCTGGAGGAATTCGGCACCGATGCCGACCTGCGCGAACGGCACCTGGCGCTGGGCGCAGGCCTGTTCGCGGGCGCACAGGCCTGCCTGTGCGCATTGTTGGTGCGGCGGGGCGCCCGCCCGCGGGTGGCAAAACTCCTGCCGCGACTGGCGCTGCTCGGTGAATCGGCCGTCATCCTTGCCCGCAAGGATCCGGCGGCGCTCCCGGTACTCGGCCCGTACGGCAACGCGCTCGCGACGATGTCGGCGCTGGCCTCCGACGCGCCGCGGCCACAGCCCGCACTGCGCGCCGGCGGGGTGCTGTTCGTTCTGTCCGACCTGGCCATCATCAACCGCCGGTACCTGCTCACCGATCCGCGCTCGCGACTGGTCGCCGAGACATGGGTGCTGGGCTCCTACTTCGCCGCGCAGTGGCTGCTGGTCACCTCGCTGGTCACCGCGACGACCACCCCTGGCCTGCGCACCGACTGATCTGGGCGGGCCGGGGCAGATGGCTGGTGTCGCGGCCAGGGCTCACTACGATGAGCTCATGGCTGAACTCCACATCGCCCAGGACCCGGTCGCCGACGAACTGCTGTCCTCCGACGCCTTCGCGCTGCTCACCGGGATGCTGCTCGACCAGCAATTCCCGATGGAACGCGCCTTCGCCGGACCGGCCAAGATCAAGGAGCGGTTGGGCACCCTCGACCCGGAGGCGATCGCCGCCGCCGACCCCGAGGCGTTCGCCGACCTGTGTGCCACGCCGCCGGCCGTGCACCGGTACGGGCGTTCGATGGCCGCCCGCGTGCAGGCGCTGGCCGCGACCGTGGTGGCCGACTACGACGGTGATGCCGAGAATATCTGGTCGCAGGCCCGCGACGGGCGTGACCTGTTCGCGCGGGTGCGGGCGCTGCCCGGGTTCGGCGAGCAGAAGGCCAAGATCTTCGTGGCCCTGCTGGCCAAACAGCTCGGCGTCAAACCCGCCGGCTGGACCACCGTGACCGGCGACTACAGCAAGACCGGTTTCCGTTCGGTCGCCGATGTCACCGGCCCCGACTCGCTGCAGAAGGTTCGTGACTTCAAAAAGGCGGCGAAGGCCGCCGCCAAGGCGTCGACCTAGCGATCACGGGCGCCGGGCCGGTTCCCCGGGTCGGATTCCCGGACAGATTCCCCCGATGGATTCCATGCGCGCGTTTGCGCAAGGCATGCGCACGGCCCGCACCCGGTGGCCTAGTCTTTGGTCCTATGGATCTGTCCTCGTCCGGAACCTCGCCCCGGGCCCTCGTCGGGCTGCCCTTCCGCATGGGCTTCGCCATCACCGGCGTCGTGCTCACGGCGTCGGAGTCGGCCGTCAACATCGCCCGGGTCACCGCCGACAGCGTGCAGAACGAGATCAACCAGTCCCTCGGGATCGATGACAGCGACGAACTCGGCGTCGCCCGGACCCCGATCGCCCTGTTGACCCAGCTCGCCGATCTGCTCGGCCCCGACCGCCCGTTCGGCCGCATCCTGGCCGCGGGCGGTCCCCTCGAACGACTGCTGGTGCACGGCGGGGTGATCGACCGCCTCGTCGCCAAGGATGGGCTGTTGGAGAAGGCCACCGCCAGGGGTGGTCTGCTCGATCAGATCACCGCCGAGGACGGCATCCTGATGCGGGTTGCCGCGCAGGGCGGCCCCATCGACCGTCTCACCCGTGAGGGCGGCGTGATCGATCAGATCACCGATAACGAGGGAATCCTCGAGCGGCTGACCACCACGGGCGGTGTGCTCGACAAACTCACCGCGCCCGACGGCGTGCTCGACAAGATCAGCGCACCAGGCGGAATCCTGGACCGGATGGTCGAGGACGACGGTCTGCTCGAGCAACTCGTCGGTGAGGGCGGTGCCGTCGAACGCGCGATCGCGCCCGGCGGTCCGCTCGACCGCATCGCCGAACTCACCGAGATGATCGGGCAGCTCGCACCGACACTCATCGCGATGCAGGACACGGTGCACGAACTGTCGGCGACGGTTGATCTGCTCACCCAGAGCGTCGCGCCGCTCGGCGGTCTGGCTGAGCGCCTGCCCAAACGGCTCACGGCGAAACCACGCACACCCGTCGGCGGGTCGTCGGGCCACGGCCAATCGCGGGCACTCGGTTCCTCGACGCCCGAGGACGACAGTCACGAGCGCTGAGCGACGGACTCAGCGGGCCGCACGGCCCTCGCCGTCACCGGTGACCCGGTCGAGTCCGCGGCGCAGCATCGCGATGTAGGAGTCCACGTCCACGATCTCCGGTGACGTGGTCACCGAGATCGCCACGGTCAGGCCGATGCCGTGCACGCCGTGGGTCAGTCCTTGCGCCGGGGACAGCGCCGGGAAGCCGGCCGTGAACCGCACCGCACCCCCGGCCAGCATGAGGTCCGCCGGCCCCCGGTTGACCGACGACACGACGGTGACCCCGGTGACGGTGCTCGGCGGCGTATCGGCCTCGAGTTGCCGGACTCCCCAGTGCGCCAGGAACGCCGGGGTGGCCGATTCGGCGCGCCGGGCCGCGACGGCCACCGGATCGGGGTCGGCCACGAAGCGCCGCGCAACGGCCACCTCCTCGGCGATCCGTGCCATCCGCTCGCCCGCGCCGGTCGACTCCGGGTGCAGCTCGATCGCCGCATTGCGAAAGTTGTTGCGTTGCCCCGCCCGGGGCGGTGTACCGACGGTGAGTTCGATCGCACGTCGCGGCGCCGGACCGAGCAGTTCGTCGAGTGCGAACGAGATCGCGGTCAGCGCGACGACGGTCACGCTGTGATCGGCGGACAGCGACGGGCGCGGCAGCACGATCACACGCAGCGAACGCCGGCTCCCGGGATGCCTGTTGAGCACACCGGCCGGCTGCGGTGCGCGGGTCGGCGTGGCGATTTGTTCTGTTGCGGCCCTGCGGTATTCGATGAATGATCGCATCCCGAACCAGATCATCGAGCCAACCGACACCGGTAGTCGCACCACACCCGCCGCCGCCAGCATCCACCGCATCGTCCGTATCCACCGCACCGCCCCTGTCCACCCCGCGACGTCGCCGGCGGGATCTGTCACCTCGCGACCGCCGGTGCCGAACAGCGCCCGGCAGATGGCAGCGGTTCCGCGCCCGTCCGCGAGCGCGTGACTGACCTGCACGACTGCCACCACGGCCGGGCCGTCGCCACCCCCGTCTCCACACGGCGCATCAGCGATCGGACCGAAAAGGTGTACCCGCCAAGCAGATTCGGCGGGATCAAGCTGATCGTCGATGAGTTCGGCGATCATCGTCAGACACTCGCCCCAGGTGGCCGGGCGATGAACGGCGAACGCGGCGTGATCGACGTCGGCCCGCACCCAGTACGGACGGTCGAGGTCGCCGGGTACGGGCAGGATCCGCAGCCGCAGATCGTTGATCCCACAAGAGCGTTCGCGCAGTCCGGCCATCACCGAAACGAGGTCGACCTGTTCGTGTGGGGCATCGAAGCAGTAGACCACGAACTGGTCGCTGGGCAGCATCGCCGATCGCCAGTACATCGCCGCATCCGGCGCCGACAGTCTCCGCATCCGTCCACGTTACCGATCCGGTTCGGCGGCGGCCGGGTTCGCGGGCAGCGCGATGACCGCCGTCGGCCCCACGATCGTCGGCCCCACAATCGTCGGCCCCGGATCGTTGTCCGCCGTCGCCTGTCGCAGTGATACCTCCGGCGGCCGCCCGCCCGGAACCGCAGCCGCTTGGGGCGTTCCGGTCCGGACCACCGCACCGGTCTGGGGTGTCGGGTTCTGGGGTGTCGGGTTCTGGGGTGTCGGGGGTTGGGCCGCAACCGGAACCGCGACCGGCACCGTCGGCCGCACATGGAGCGGCGCCGGCGAATGTGATGCTGCCCGCATCCCCACCGCCACACCACCGGCCGGGCCTGCCATCATCGTCGGACCACGCCACAGCGGTACGGGCTGGTGCCCGATCTGCTCGCGCGGTACCGGAGGACTGGGCGCCGGATGGTACGGGGGCACCTGCTGGGACACATGCCCGTGCGGCGCCGATCGCACAACCGGGGCGGTATGTACCGGCGGACCGGGCACGGAGACCTGCTGTGGCCGAACCGGAGGAGTCGGCATCGGCGGCCGGGCGAATTGCGCCGCGTCGTAAGGACTGTGCGGCGGCGGCCCGGACGGGGGCAGGTGGAACGCGGGCGGCGGCACGGACCGGCGGCGCCTGCGCAGCCAGATGACGACCAGCATCACGACGATCACCGCGGCAAGCACGCCGGCCAGCACCACCTGCCAGGCCCACACCGACCGCCGGTCCTCCGGTTCCGGTTGCGCCAGAACAACATTGTTTGCCGACAGATACGTCCGCAGGGCCAGGTTGTCGGTGATGAAGTTGAAGCTGTCGTTCTCCTCCGGCAGCGAGTTGCCCGACGAGTTGGTGCCGATCACCTCGCCCCTGGCGTTGACGGTGGGCCCACCGGACATACCGCTGCCCATCGTCGCCGAGACCTCGGTACGGGTGATTCCGGAAACGTCGACCTGCCGGGACGACACGGTTCCGGTCTTGTACGACGGCTGCGGCACCGCGGCACCGCCCGCGTTCGCGCGCACCGCACCGGGAAATCCGACGCTCACCACGTCGTCACCTGGAGTGGGCGTCCTACCGGAGATCACGAGGGGCGACAATTCCCGTACCGGAGCCACCTTGAGAATGGCGTTGTCACCGGCCGTGAACTCCTGAAAGTCCACCACGTGGGCGTCGGCCCACGATCGCAACACCTGACCGGTACCGGCCGGTTGCCGCACCGACACCTCCACCACCGGCCCGGCGGTCTTCTCATCACCCCGGATCAGCCACTCCTGGGCAACGGCCACCTGATACCAGTTGCGCACCCATTCACTGCCCTTGCCCAGTACCTGCGCGGCCTCGGCCAGCAACTTCATCCGCAGTGCGTTGTGGATCTCCTTGTCGGCGCCGTTGACGCAATGCCCCGCGGTGACGATGTAGCCGCGCGGATCGACCACATATCCCGTGCACTGTCCGGCAACCACGTACGAATCCGACCATTGCGTACCGGCTTCGGTGGACATCCTCACCTGTCCGATGAACTGGGTCCTGATGAAGACGAGCGAAGCGCCCACCTTCTCGACCACCGCCGCGTTTCCCTCGTCCGCCGCGGCCACCACACACCACGACCCGTTGAGGCCCGCCAGCAACAGCCCCGACACCAGAACAACACCCACGATCCTGCGTAGCACGCAGCCCCCCTCGTCCCGGCGCCGATCGGCGGCGCCGCCCCCGGTCACCCCGCGGGTACGGTCACGCGAAGTGCGCGAACCCGGCCCGCTGGTCCCAGACCGTACCCGACGGTCGGGCGCCTGTCAGCGACGGACGCGACCACCTGTGGATAGCCGCCCCGCTCCCGAACACCGGGTCACGCGGTCACCTGGGCTCCGGTGTACCCCGGTCCTCCTCGTCGAGCGCACTCACCGTGATGCCGTAAGGCAGGAAACGTACCTTGCGCAGCGGATCGGTGTTGCGGGCGTTGGCGCGCAGCGCGTCCAGTTCGGTGGCGTACACCTGCTCGACGCGAGCACCGCCGCCGTCGTCGACGACGAACACCGCCCACACCCCCGACCCGGTGTCGCCGGTGGTCTCCGGTTCGGGCGCGGGTGCGGTGTGCGGCGCCCTGGGCGCGAATCCGGACTCGAACATCGCCGACCACGCCGCCGGCGCGCCCTTGCTCTCGAACAGCCGCCCGACCACCTCACGCAATTCTTCGCCGGCCTCCCGCGCGAAACGATCGAAGTCCTCGGGGCCGAAACCGAACGGACCGTTGTTCCAGTTGTTGCCTGCCATGATCACATCCCTTGTGTGGGCACCGACGCCTTGTGCCGGGCGCTGCCCTCCAGTGTCCACACCCGGCACCGGGCCCGCCACCGTCACCGTCGCCGATACCGGCGGACGCCCGGGTCAGGCCGGACGGCCGTGGCCCGCGCCGGGTGCGGCCTGCACCAGCCGCCGGGAATCGTCGATGTGGGCGGTCAGCACCGCGCGTGCGGTGTCCAGGTCACCGGCCCGCAGCGCGTCGACGATCACCAGATGGTCCTCGACGATCATCCGTGTCCTGCCCGGTGTCGGATAGTCCAGCAGCCATACGCCGCGGATCTTCTTCTGGACCGCCACCAGCGCCTCGGCCAGGGCGCCGTTGCCCGAGGCGGCGAGCAGCGCCACGTGGAAGCGGTCGTCGGCCAGCACGAAGTCGATGTCGGCCCCGACATCGCCGCCACCGGGTTCCGCACGCATCGCCCGCCACCGGTCGGCCTCCACCGCGAGCACGGCCGGATCGTGCGCCCGGGACAGCCCTGCGCGGACCCGGTCCAGGCCCGCGACCTCGATGAGTGCCCGCGCGTCGTAGTACTCGGCCAGCCCGTCGGCCGGCGACCGCACCGGATACAGCATGGTGCCGCGCCGTTCGACCAGCCCGTCGGAGATGAGCCGGACCAGTGCCTCGCGCACCGGGGTACGCGAGGCACGATATCGTTCGGCCAGGCGCTCCTCGCCCAGTGTTGCTCCCGGGCCGAACTCACCGGCCGCGAGATCCTTGCTCAGTTCTCGATAGATGCGTTGCGACAAGGGCTCTCGCCGCCGCACACGCTTCTTGTCCGTGGTCCCCGACATCTCACCCACCTCGCACGTCAGATGGTCATCGCCTCGCGCACGGCCTGCTCCGAGCCTGCCCCACCGGCACCCGAGGACGTCATCCGCCCGCTTTCGAGGACGTAGTAGCGTTGCGCGGCACCGAGCGCGAACCCGATGTGCTGTTCCACGAGCAGTACGCCCAGACCGCCGCGCTCGGTCAGCGAGGTGATGGTCTGCTCGATCTCGGCGACCACCGACGGCTGGATGCCCTCGGTCGGCTCGTCGAGGATCAGCATCTTCGGTTCGGTGATCAGTGCCCGCGCGATCGCCAGCTGCTGGCGCTGGCCGCCCGAGAGCAGGCCCGCCCGGCGTCCGAGCAGATCCTTGAGTGCCGGGAACAGGTCGAGCATCTCACCGATCAGTTCTTTACCGCGTGTGCGGCCATCGGCCACCACCTGCAGGTTCTCTGCCGTCGTCAGTTGCGGGAAGCTCTGCTGTCCCTGTGGCACATAGGCGATGCCACGGCGCACCCGTCCGCTCGGCCGCAACGACGAGATGTCCTCGCCGTCGAACAGGATCTTTCCCGAGTTCGTCTTCACCAGACCGACCGCCGCCCGCAGCAGGGTGGTCTTGCCGGCGCCGTTGTGTCCCATCACCGCGACCACCCCGTCGGCTGGAACCTCAAGGCTCACACCGTGAATCACTTCCGTCCGGCCGTATCCGGCGCGCACGTCCTCCAAAACCAGCATGCTCACTCCTTCTCCGCGGACGCATCGGCGTCGGCACTCCCGACAGGGGCACTCCCGACAGCGGCGGCGGTACCGAGGTAGACCTCCTGCACCTTCGGGTTGGCCTGCACCTGGGCGACCGACCCTTCGGCGATCACCTTGCCCCGGGCCAGAACCGACACCGACGTGGCGAACGACCGCATGAAATCCATATCGTGCTCGACGACGACGACCGTCCGTTCACCGCCGATACGACGCAGCAACTGACCGGTTTCCTCGCGTTCCTCGCCGCTCATACCGGCCACCGGTTCGTCGAGCAGCAGAACGGACGCGTTCTGCACCAACAGCATTCCGATCTCCAGCCACTGCTTCTGACCGTGTGCGAGCACCCCGGCCTTGGTCTCGCGATGATCGGCCAGACCGATCGTCTCCAGTACCTCGAGAATGTCGTCGGGAATCTGCGCCGGACGCCTGCGCAGCATCGTCCACACCGACCGGCCCGCGCCCGCCGCGATGTCCAGGTTCTGCAACACCGTCAGTTCCTCGAAGACGCTCGCGGTCTGGAAGGTCCGGCCGATGCCGAGCCGGGCGATCTGGTGGACCTTCTTGCCCACCACCTCGACACCCGACTTCTGGATGGAGCCGGTGGCTTTCACCAGACCGGTGATCGCGTCGATGATGGTGGTCTTGCCCGCGCCGTTGGGTCCGATGAGGAAGCGCAGGTCGCCCTGCATCAGAGTCAGGTCCACACCGTCGACGGCCCGAAAGCCGTCGAATTGCACTGCAAGGTTGCGGATCTGCAGGTATTCGCTGTCCATGCCCGCGTTGCCGCCGGCGATCGGTCCCGGGGGCGTGTCGGTGGTGGTTGTCTGTGCGGCCGGACTCATGGCGTCTTGGCCCCTTCCGCGGGTACGGTGCCCGCATCGGTGGTGATGGTCGCGATATCGGAGGTCGCCGACGGATGCGTATCGGACCGCTTCTTCCGGCGACGGGCCACCGCGCCGAGGCCGGCCAGGCCCGCCGGGAAGAATCCGACGACCAAGATGAAGATCAGGCCCTGTGCGTAAGTCCAGCCGGACGGAAAGTTCTCCGACAGGCTCGTCTGCGCCCAGGCCACCGCGATAGCGCCGAGGACGGGTCCGAGCAGTGTGGTGCGTCCGCCGATGGCCACCCCGATGAGGAACGCGATCGAGGGCACCACGCCGATGTCGTTGGGCGAGACGATCCCGACGATCGGTACGAAGAGCGCTCCGGCGATGCTGGCGAACAGTGCGGCCACCGCGTAGGCGACCACCTTCACGTTGGCCGGATCGTAACCGAGGAAGCGGACCCGCTCTTCCTGATCACGCACAGCCACAAGGAGTTCCCCATATCGGCTGTACATGATCTGCCGGGTGATGGCCACGATGATCAGCAATGTCGCCGCGGTGATGAAGAACAGCAGCCGCCGGTTGGCCGGGTCGTTGAGCGCGAGACCGAAGAAGCTCCGGAAGTAGTTGAGGCCGTTGCTGCCGCCGGTGGTCTTCTGCTGACCGATCAGCAGCGTGGCGAACGCGGCCACCAGCGCCTGCGACAGGATCGCGAAGTAGGCGCCCTTGACCTTGCGTTTGAACACCCCGAGACCGAGCACCACCGCGACCAGCACCGGGAGTACCACGATGCCCACGATGGTCACCACCGGTGAGGTGAACGGCACCCAGTAGCCGGGAAGTTCGGTCAGGCCCGCGGTCTGCATGAAGTCGGGCACGTCCTGGCCACGCAGTTCGGCGTCGGCGATCTTCAAGTGCATCGCCATCATGTACGCGCCCAGGCCGAAGAACACGCCCTGCCCGAGGGTGAGCATGCCGCCACGCCCCCAGGCCAGGCCGATACCGACCGCGACGATGCCGAAGCACAGGTACTTGCCCAACTGGTTGAGACGGAAGTCCGAGAGCATCGCGGGGGCGATCGCGAAGAGTACGATCGCGGCGATCGCGAAGCCCGCGTATACCTTCCAGCTGTTCGCGAGATTGTTCCTCACACCAGACTCCTCGTCCGGACCGTGAACAGGCCCTGCGGTTTGACCTGCAACGCGATCACGATGATGACAAACACGATGACCTTCGCCACCGATGCGGTGGTGCTGTATTCGATGAACGAATTGAGCAGGCCGAGAGCGAACGCGGCGATCACCGCGCCCTTGATCTGGCCGAGGCCGCCGAGGACCACCACCAGGAACGCATCCACCAGGTACGACGTCCCGGTGTTGGCGCTGGTCGAACCGATCAGCGTCAGCGCCACACCGGCCACACCTGCCAGGCCCGAACCCACGAAGAAGGTGGTGATGTCGGTGGAACGGCTCGAAATACCGCTCGTCTCGGCCAGATCCCGGTGCTGCACCACTGCCCTGATGCGTCGGCCGGCTGCCGTGTACCGCATGGCGGCGGCCACCGCGCACACGCAGACCAGCGCCAGCACCAGGATGAAGATCCGGGTCTTGGGCACTACCGCGCCGAGGATGTCGTAGGACCCGTCGAGCCAGCCGGGCGCGTCGACATATACCGCGGGCGCCCCGAAGATGTCGCGGGCGAGTTGCTGTAACACCAGTCCCACACCGAAAGTGACCAGCAGCGTGTCGAGCGGGCGATCATACATTCTCCGGATGAGGGTGACCTCCAGCAACACCCCCATCAGGCCCGCGACGATGAACCCGATGAAAAGTGAAACAATCAGCGACACATCGGTATTGGAAACCAGATGTTCCTGGACGGTGTACGCGGTGTATGAGCCGGCCATGATGAAGGCACCGTGCGCCATGTTGATCACGCCCATCTGGCCGAAGGTGAGCGTCAGCCCCAGAGCTGCCAGCAGCAGGATGGAGCCCAGACTCAGGCCGGTGAACGTCTGCCCTATCAGCGTTTCCACGCCTCTCCCTCTCTATGTCGGTTGCCTCGCCGGGCGAGGACACGAACCACCGACACCGCCCGGCCGGCCGCACGCATGGCGCGCCGACGCGGCCGGGCGGTGTCGTCGGCTATCCCAGACCCTCGGCCCAGTCGTAGCCCTTGAGGTAGGGGTCCGGCTCGATGGGCTGGCCCGAATCCCAGACGGTGTAGATCAGACCGTCGTCACGGATCTCACCGATCCGGGCGGTCTTGGTGATGTGGTTGTTCTCGGCGTTGATGGTCACAGTGCCCTCAGGGGCGTCGAAACTCACTCCGCCGGACGCCTTCTGCACGTCCGGAACCGCGAACGAGTTGGCCTTCTCCACCGACTTCTTCCACAGGAACACCGAGGTGTAGGCCGCCTCCATCGGATCGGAGGTGGGCTTGTCGGCGCCGTATCTGGCCTTGTACGCCTCGACGAACGCCTTGTTGGCGGGGGTGTCGACGGTCTGGTAGTAGTTCCAGGCGGTCAGCTGGCCCTCGATGTTCTGCACGCCGATGCCGCCGACCTCCTCCTCTGCGATCGACACCGACACCACGGGCATCGTCGCCGGGGTCAGTCCGACGTTCTTGTACTCGCGGAAGAAGGCGACGTTGGAGTCACCGTTGAGCGTGTTGAACACGGCACCGGCGTTCGACGCGCGAACCTTGTTGACGATGGTGGAGAAGTCCGTCGAGCCGAGCGGCGTGTAGTCCTCGCCCTTGATCTCGATGCCGTTCGCACCGGCGTACGCCTTGATTATCCGGTTCGCGGTCTGCGGGAATACATAGTCACTGCCCACCAGATACAGCGAAGTGATTCCCTTTTCCTTCAGATAGTCCAGAGCGGGAACAATCTGCTGATTGGTGGTGGCGCCGGTGTAGAAGATGTTCTTCGACGATTCCAGGCCCTCATACTGGACCGGATAATAGAGCAGCGCGTTCTTGTCCTCGAACACCGGGAGCATCGCCTTGCGGCTGGAGGAGGTCCAGCCACCGAACACCGCGGCCACACAATCGCCGCTGATCAGCTTCTCGGCCTTCTCCGCGAACACCGTCGGCTCCGAGGCCCCGTCCTCGCCGACCAGGTCGATCTGCTTGCCCAGCACACCGCCGGAGGCGTTGATCTGCTCAACCGCGAGTTTGATTGAATCACGAACTGTCACTTCGGAAATAGCCATCGTACCGGACAGCGAATTGAGCGATCCGACCTTGATCTTGGCACCCGAGGTGTCCACGCACGACGCCGCCGAGGACGAACTCTCCTCATCCGCAGAAGCACCGCAGGCACTCAGCGCCACCGCCACCACCGACAATGCGGCGGGCAGCGCCAGCGCGAGGCGGCGGGAATTTCGGCGGCGAGACGACGCGGGCCGCGTCGTGAGGTCTGACGACATAGATGAACCTTTCTAAGAGCAGAACATGATGACACCGGGAAAGGGAGCGCATCACAAGCACGAGTACAGCACTTGGCGCCACATAATCATCGTTGAACACCGGGCGCGGGATAACCACGTACACAAGGTTTGTATACAAGAGAGAAAGATAGGGGTGGCGTGTTACTGACGCGTGAATCGCGATGAACAACCGGTTTCCGGGTCGTTACCACCACGATTTCTCGATAGTGCAGAGTGTCCGCCACAGAAAAACCCGCCGACGTTGCCGTCGGCGGGTTCTCGTCGACCCAGGTCGCAGGGCGGGTCCACCGCGCACGGGTGACGGTGCGGTTCAGCGCGCGATCATCGATCACTCCACACCGGTCGCCGCTTCTCCAGGAACGCCGCGATCCCCTCCTGCGCGTCACAGGTCATCGCGTTGTCGGCCATGGTCGCCGCCATCATCGAATAGGCATCGGGCTCGGTGGCGTCAACCTGCGCATAGAACGCCCGCTTACCGATGGACAATGTCGACCTGCTCGATCCGGCGATCCGCAGGGCCAACTCGCGCACCGCACCGGCCAGCTCGTCCGGTGCCACTACATCGTTGACCAAACCCCACTCGGCCGCGGTGATCGCGTCTATCCGATCGCCGGTCAGCAGCATCTTCATCGCACGCTTGCGGCCCACCGCGCGGGTCAGTGCCACCATCGGCGTCGAACAGAACAACCCGATCCGCACCCCGGGTGTACTGAAGGTCGCCTCGGTCGACGCGACGGCCAGGTCGCAGGCGGCCACCAGCTGGCACCCGGCGGCGAAGGCCGCGCCGGCCACCTCGGCGATCACCGGCCGGTCGAGGTCATGGACTGCGGTCATCAGCTCCACGCAGGTATCGAAGACCGCACGCTCGTCCTCCTGCGTCCGATCGCGCAGTTCTGCCAGATCGTGCCCGGCCGAGAAGGCGGGTCCGTCCGCCCGCACTATGACCACGCGAACACCCTCGTTCTCCCCCAGCGCGCGCAAGGCCTCCGTGACCGCCGTCATCGTGGCCGCCGAAAGCGGGTTTCGCCTGCGCGCGGCGTTCAGGGTGATGATGCCCAGCGGCGCCTCGACCTCCACAACCACCGGCACGGGAGTGTCCTGCATCACACTCGACGCTTGATCGGTGACGGAGTCACTGTTGCTCATGCGCGTAGTCCCTTCATCGGCGATCCGTACCACCCCAGTCAACACCGATATCGACCAGGATTCACCTGGCCGCATTGCTAGTTTCTCGCGAATCCGCGCCGGCCATACCCCGGCGAGTTGATGAAAGAACTACTTATATTTGAGTGATTGGTTTCACAATTCGACAGTGTTATCCGTCACATTTCGATTCACAATCTGCTTTTGTAATTGTTTACAAATAGCAGCGATATGCAGGCAAAATGCCAAACAACAAAGGTGTTATCCGACTGTTATCCGCTCGTCGCAGGTCACGAATGCGATGTGACCGCGCCGTTATCGGCCTCTAGTGTCGTCACCGGTCCGAGAATCGCACCGCCGACACAGGGCGGACGACAGGAGGAAACGATGACGACCACCATGAAGAAGTTCGCCGCCCGAGCCGGCGTTATCGGCGTACTGGCCGCGGTGCCCTTCGGTCTGGCTACCGCCACCGCATCTGCCGCCGGCCACAACTGGGACGCGGTCGCAGCGTGCGAAAGCGGCGGCAACTGGGGCATCAACACCGGAAACGGCTACTACGGCGGCCTGCAGTTCTCGCCGTCCACCTGGGCCGCCAACGGTGGCTACGGCATGCCGCACCTGGCTCCGCGCGACGAGCAGATCCGCGTCGCCGAGAACACCCTGGTGAGCCAGGGCCCCGGCGCATGGCCGGTGTGCGGCGCTTACCTGTAAGCACCGCCGAACCGGGCTGTGGGCCTCACGGCCCACCGAGGGCACATCGCAGGGCCGACCGCGCCCCGATGCAGCCACCCTCATGGCCACCGAAGGGCGGCCCCGTCATGGGGCCGCCCTTCGGCGTTCGGGAACGCGCCCGTCAGGGCCGCGCGATCCGTATCCACCCGGCACGGTGGCCCGAAGCCACCCGTGTGCGTCCGGCCCGTCCGGTCCCCGGGGTCACCCGGTCTGTGCGGTCCGTGGACGACTGACCGGACCCGCGATACGTCGCGAGTACTCGTCCCGTGCGCCCGCGTCATAGTCCAGGAAGATCCGGTCGATCCCGGTCGACCGGCGCAGCCGCCGCTTCATCCCCTCGCCGAGCATCGCGTTGGTGTGCACCCAGCGCATGTTCTCGGGTGCGGTCACCCGGACACGCGGCCGGGCGACGACCTGGACGATCACCCGCGCGACGTCGTCGGGTTCGACCGCACGTACGACGCTGTTGGTCTGCAGTCCCGAGATGAGCCCGGTCCGGGCAAATGTCGGCAGAACCGCGGACACCCGCACTCCCTGGCCTTCGAGCTCGGCGTCGAGCGCCTCGGAGAATTCGATCACCCCTGCTTTGACACCGTTGTAGACGGTGAGTCCCGGTGTCGCCATCCGCCCCGCGACCGAGGCGATGTTGATGATGTGCCCGGAACCGCGTTCGACCATCCGCCGGGCGGCGAGCTGTGACCCGGTGTACACCCCGAGCAAGTCGATTTCGACGGTGCGCCGGATGATCGCCGGATCGTAGTCGAGGAACGATCCGACCGGCATGATGCCCGCGTTGTTGATGAGCACGTCGATCGGCCCGAGCCGTTCCTCGACTCCGTCGAGCCAGTCCGCATACGATCCGCCTTCGGTGACATCGACCCCACCGCCGTCGATCCCGATCTCTGCGGCCGCCTTTGCCACCGCATCGGCGTCGACATCGCCGATCGCCACCACCGCTCCGGCCTCGGTGAGCAATTGCGCTGTCCGAAAGCCGATTCCACGGGCTCCGCCGGTGATACCGACGACCTTTCCGCTCACTGATCCGCGCGGGCCGGCCTGTCTCCGGCCCCTCCATATCCTGCTCATGTCGTTCCGATCCGTGTCGTCAGCGTCGGTGGATGAACACCGGCAGGTTATCCTTGGGTACCGGCAGCGCGCTGTAGTTCATCGGTACCTCGTAGTCGTCCGGTACCGACCATTCGAATTCACGCAGTAGCCGGTGCATCACCGTCTTGATCTCCATCTGCCCGAAGTGCAGCCCGATACATTTGTGCGCCCCGCCGCCGAACGGCGACCACGCCATCCGGTGTCCGCGGTCCTCCGCACGCTCGGGCGAGAAGCGATCGGGATCGAAGACGTCGGGGTTGGTGAAGTAGGCCGGATCGCGGTGATTGGTCTGTTGCAGCACCGCCACGATCGACCCCTCGGGAATGTGGTACCCCTGGACCTCGGTGTCCTTCAGCGCCATCCGCGGCATCGCGGGAACCGGTGGGCACATCCGCAGCGATTCCCGCATGATCAGGTCGAGGTCGGTGAACCTGTTCAGCGTGTCGAAGCCGATCTCCGGCTCGAGCTCAAGGGACTGTTCCCTGGCCCGGTCCTGCCACTGCGGGTTCTTGGCCGTCCAGTACACCATCTGTGACATGGTCATCGTGGAAGTGTCGTGCGCGGCCATCAGGACGAAGATCATGTGGTTGACCACGTCCTCGTCGGTGAACCGGTCACCGTCCTCACTCTCGGCGTGGCACAGCGCCGAGAACAGGTCGGGGGTCTCATGGGCACGTTTGGCGGCGATGTTGGCGTAGAAGAATTCCTCGAGCACCTTCCGAGAGCGCAGACCCCGCCACCAGCGACCGCCCGGAACGGGGTGACGCACCAGGGCGGTCCCTGCGGCCACGGTGTCGATGAAGGCCTTGTTCAGCTTGTCCGCCTCCGCGCGGGGCAATTCCACACCGAGAAAGACCTCCAGCGCCACGTCCAGCGTCAACTGCTTGATCCAGCTGAACATCTCCACCTGGCCGGTCGGGAGCTGATGTACCCGCTCGGCGATCACCGGCTGCATCTCCTGCAGATAGCCCTTCAGCGCGGTGGGAGTGAACGCCGCCTGCAGGATCCGGCGGTGATAGCGGTGCTCATCGAAGTCCATCAGCATGACACCGCGATGGAAGAACGGCCCGATGAAGAAGCTCCACGCCGGACCGTTGGCGAAGGCCTTGTCCTTGTTCATCAGGATCTCCTGCGCACCGGCCGCGCCGGACACGTTGACGATCTTGATCCCGAAGGCGTTCATACCCGAGATCGGACCCATCGCCGCCACCCGTTTGGCAGTTTTTTCGTATGGGTCACGTCGTGTCGTAAGAACATCGATCACGCCCGGCACGTTGGAGCACGGCACCGGCTTCAATCCACTGCCGGCGGGTGCGGGGGCGAGGTAATTGGTCATCTCGATCACTCCTGACGTTCGGGCTGTTATCGTCCGTTGTTGATCCGGCGGGGGTCGACCCCGGTCCGCGCCCACGCCTGCGCCGCCCATGGGGTGTACAGCTTATCCACCGGCAGCCTGTTGATGACGGGGTTCAGCGCCCTGATGAGAGCGGCCATCCGGTCGAAGCGCTTCTGCATCCGGTCGTTCCACTCGAGTTGGCACACCTCGCGCATCTGGCGGGGCAGCGTGCCGATGACGAGGGTGCGCACCAGGGCGTTCACCGGAACCGAGACGATCGACCACACCGCGGGCGGAACCCGCTTGGGTCGCGGCAGACCTTTTCGCAGGTAACCGGTCGCGTACATGATGGTCTTGGTCGGCACGAAGCGCTCGAGCATGTCGTCCCAGTAGGTGAGGAACTCCTCGTACGTCTGGGGCTCGGCGCGGTCGTCGACACCGTAGAGCGCGTACCAGCGCTTGCTCTCCTCGAAGATCTGCGCCTTCTCTTCGTGGCTGAGCCTGCGGATGAAGGTGTCGGCGACGTAGATGACCTGATCGACGAAGGTGGCGTGCGCCCAGTAGAACAGCTCCGGGTTCATCGCGTGGTACGACGATCCGTCACTGTCGACGGTGCCCTTGATGTTGCGATGGAAGTCGCGGACCTTACGCCCCCAGGCGTGCGGTTCGGCGCTGTAGACGGTGCTCATGATCGGCGGCACGGTACGCTCGGCCCGGCCCATGAAGTCGGAGAAGATCACCGAATGGTCCTCGACACCCTTGGCGAGTTGCTCGATGCAGTTCTCGGTGCCGGCCACACGCTGGAAGCCCAGGACCTGCCGGTGGTCGCCGTAGTACTTCCACACCAGCGAGTGCGGCCCCAGCGGCTCGACCTGGTTGACCTCGGCGGTGGACACCGGCATCGGGCGCGCCTGCCGCACCCCGTCCTCGAAGGTCGGGGCGGCGTCGTTCGCCACTGCATCACGCGTATCGGGGGTGGTGCTGTCGGCAAGGGTCATCGACTACTCCAGGCATCTGACTCGCGACGATCCGGACTGTTGGAATGGATCGGCTAGTTTGTTTCTTTGATGCTCAAAGTAGCACGTGATGAACACCACAACCAGACCTGCCTTCGCGCCCTCCCGCCGAGTCGCTCCTCTCAGCCCACCGGAATCCCGGGCTCTCTCAGCACACTGAAGTGACGAACCGTCCCGGACAGCCCGGGCAACTCCTTCGGCGTCGACCAGGTGGTCAGATCCGCGCTGTCGGAGTACAGGTACTTGCGTTCGGCGTAGGCGTCGAGGTACATCCGCCACTTTCCGTCCGGCAGTTCGATGACCGCCGGGCCCTCAATGAGGTGCCCCCACTTTCCCGGTGACACAAATGAATACGGTCCCCGCAGCGCCGGCGCGACGGCATGCTCGATGAGCTTCTTCGTCTCGTTCTTGGTGAACGCGTGATAGAGCGACCCGACCTTCACCACGGTGGTGTCGATATGGTCGGCACCGATCCCGGCGATGGGCACCGGCCAGCCCCACTTCCGCAGTGACGAATCGGTCGCGGTGAGCAGGTACGGCACAAATCCGCCACCGGTGGAGAGGGAGACGATGATGTGCACGCGGTCACCGTCGACGAACCACTCGGGTGCCCATGCCTTGGTGGTGAACGGCGACAACGACGGTCCGTCCCTGAACCCCGCCGAGCCGGAGAACAGCGGCGGTGCGACCGGGCCTTTTCCGTCACCGGTCCCCCACAGAAAGGCACAGCACAGCGGCAACGGCACAGTGCGCACATGCTCCCAGCCGAGGCGGTCGGAGCTGCGCGCGATACCGATGGTGGCACCGTCGGCGGTGGTATAGGTGACGTAATACATGCCGTCGGTGTGCCTGACGATGCTCGGATCGCGCACATACCCGACCGCGGGCCGGTACGCTGACTTTCCGATCATCGTGAAGTCGGTGCCGTCCGGCGACTCGTACACATCCATATCTCGGGCACTGGCACTGCTGAATCCGACCAGGGTGTACCGCCACTGCGGCGCGGGCTCGGCCCGCACCACTCCCGGTGCCATCAGAAACACACCCGCGATCAGCACCGTCCCCAGCACCACAGCACATCGCCGCGCAACAGTCATCACACCAGTATCAACAACCTCATACGTGACATCCCGGAGTGCTCCCGAATCGTTACCCGCAAACTTCGTCCGATATGGCGGTCGGCTCGGGCATATGTCCGAGCGGGCCGCCATATCGGACGAAGTTTGCGGGGCGGCTGGCACACTTCAGTAGTGCCCGACACACAGACGCTGCTGGTCAAGTTCGCCGAGGCCGGCGACGCATACCTGACGTGGCGATGGATTCGCGCCGACGGCCCCGACCCGTTCACAGGGGTCGCCGCGATCGGCGCCGCCCAGATAGCCGCGGTCCGCGACACGCTCGCCCGCGCGGTACCCGATGCCCTGCCGGGTGAAACGGTGTCCGAGGGTATCGACCGGGCACTGCTGCGCGGACCGTTCTCGCATCCCGAATCGACGGCGCGGCTGGCCCGCGACCTCAGCCGGGTATTGCTGCCGGACGACCTCGTGGCGGCGATCCGGCAGGCTCCGCACCGCCCGCTGCTGCGCATCCAGCCGAGTGAATCGCTGACCCGGGTGCCGTGGGAGATGCTGCTGATCGACGACACCACCGTCGACGACCTCGCCGACGTGGTGTCCTCGGCTCCGTCGAGTGTGCCGCGCCGCCGCTCCACCGATCGGCCGGGCGGCCCGGCGGTGGCCGTGATAGATCCGCGCATCCCCGGACAGTCGGCCTCCTCCGCACTCGGATCGGTTCTGGGCAGACCTGCCGACAACTCCCCGCTGGCCGCGCTCATGCGCGACTCGGCCGGCATCCATCCCATGGTATCGAGCTACCGCGAACTGGCCAGGCGTACCGACATCGACCGGGAATGGCTGCGCGAGAACATGATCAGTGCTTCTCGCCTGCTGTACGTGGGGCATGTCAGCGCCGCCGAGACCACCGGCGAGAGCGTCGACGCTGCGCTGCACCTGTGCTGCACCGACAACGGTGGCGCACACCTCCCACTCCGGGCCCACGACATGCTCACCGGCGACTACATGTTCCCGCCGCGCACGGCGCTGATCGGCTGCAACTCCGGTGGCGACCTCGCCCACCCCGACGGGATGGGGTTGTCGATGGCCGCGCTGGCGGCCGGCGCGCATCTGGTGACGGCCACCCGGTGGGCGGTGCCCACCAACCGGGCGCTCGCCCGGGCGGGCGATCTCGGTGACCGTGCGCCGCTGGAGGAACTGGTCCTGGCCGTCGACGCCGCGCATCGTGGTGATGACCCGGTCGGCGACCTGCGGCGCGGGCAGACCGAATCCCGCACACGCTGGTACGACGACGGCCGACCCGCCGACAATCCGTTGCTGTGGTCGGCACTCACCACCACCGTGTGATGTGGATATCGCGCACAACCTGTGATCGGTAGGCCGATCACGCTTCTAGGTTTCTTCTCAGCGGGCCCACCAGCGCCGCCGGTCCCGGACGAAAGACCGGGCCGCACCGCTCTCCCCGGAGCGGGTGCCGGATACGAACAACCTCAGGAGAACATCATGCGCAAGATCCAGTCCCTCATCGTCAGCATCGCCGCCATCAGCCTGATGGGCGCCATGAGCGCCTGTTCGGACGACGACACATCGGCATCCCCGGACGCCGTCAAGTCCGGTGGCCAGGCATCGGTGACCGTCGAGGGCAAGGCGCTCGATCTCGGATCGACGACCGTCGTCTGCACCGAGCAGGCCGGAAAGTGGGTGATCGCGATCGGCGACGGCACCGCCGCGGGCGCGGGCACCGGGGTCGGCGCGACCCTGACCACCGGCGACAACCCACAGGTCGAGACGGTGGGTCTGGGCTCGGCCGGCGGCCAGGTGCTCGGCTGGGTCAAGGGCACCCCGGGCGGTGAGGCCACGGCCACCAAGGACGGCAAGAAGTACATGATCTCCGGAAATGTGACCGCCGTCGACACCGCGAACCCGACCGCGCCGTCGAAGAAGTCCTTCGAGATCAAGGTCACCTGCCCGTGATGTCCGGCCACGCCGCGGCGGACCGTCCGGTACCGGGCCGAGCCCGGCGGCGGTCACCGCGGCTACCAGGTTGCCACCGCGTCGCGGTCGTCGACGAGGCCGAATCGCGTACGCGCGACGTCGAACGCCTCGGTGAGCACGACCGCGGACGGGGTCAGCAGCAGCGGCGGCGGTGCGGTCGCCACCAGTGACGGGGTGCCGCCGGCCGCCGGTGCCGGGCCGTCACCGATCATCAGGTCGGCGAGATCGGGGCGGCCGGGGACATCACCGTCGGCGCCGCCGGATCCGGCACTGCCCAACTGCTCGCGGCCCGTCTGCTCGCGCGGCGTGCGGGTACCGGAGTCCCCGATGTCCCGCACGCCGCGAGTCGGTATGAAGAATGCTGCCGCACTGCGCAACTCGACGAGTTCGGCGATGACGTCGCCGGCCCCCAACCGGGCGGCCACGACGAAGGCCAGCGCGAACGCCTCCGTGCCACGTTCGGCCGCGAAGTGCCGGCGTTGCGCGTGACGGGAGGAGGAGAAGCTCGCATGGTGCAGGTATACGGCGGCCGCCAGGACGGTCGCCAGCGCCGCCCGCAACGCGGGCCGGTTGACGGCGGTCGCCTCACGAAAGAACTGCTCGGCGTACCGCACCCCCGTCAGGTCGCACACCGCCGCCATCGTCGGCCGATTGTGTGCCAGAGCCAGATCGGCGGCCTGCGCGACCAGACCGACGGCCTCCTCGTGCCACGCCTGCGCCGTCACCGGATCCACTTCGGTCAGCGCACAATCCTGCGTCGCACCCGACAGTTGCACGAGCGCGGCCACCAGTGTCATCGGGGCGCCCTCCTCGGCCCTGATCCGCTCGACCACGACCAGATAATGTTCGCGCGCACCCAGCGGGTCACGCCGGTGCACACCGAAACCCAGAGCCTTCAACGATTCCGACCGATGGTGCGGCTCAAGGAAATCAGCGTGTTCCTTCGCCGATTCGGCGTATTCGCCGAACAGTTCGGCGGCACGCTCCACATCTTTGCGGCCCATGGCGATGTAGCCGCGCACATGTGCCAGCGCGGCCCCGGACTGCACGTCGTCCACAACCGCCTCAGCCCGGTCCGCCACCCGAGAGGCCTCGTCGTAGTCACCGATCGCGGCATGTGCCTGAGCCAGATTGACCAGCGCGACCCCGAGCGCGGCCGGATTGTGCGCCGCGCACTCATCGACGGCCTCGGTGGCATAACGCAGTGCCCGCGACCATTGTTCACGTTCGGAGGCAATGGCCGCGACAGTGCACAGGGTGGCCGCCCGATGGCGGCCAGCGTTGCCGGTGCGCGAAGCCAGATCCAATGCGACGACGCACTCGGCGTCGGCGCCGTCGATGTCGCCGATCGCCTGCAACGCCTGACTGCGGTTGAGCCGCACACCCCATTCCTGCTCGTCGAGTCTGCGCTGGTCGGCCTCGGCGACATCGACGACACGCGCGGCACCGATCAGTTCCAGGCAGCGGTCCAAATGTCCGAGCGCCCCGCTCACATCGCCGGCATTCAGGCTGATCACGTGATCGATGTTGGCCACCCGGAGTCGGGCGTCGATCCGCGAGCGGGGGTCGGTGATGGTCGTTGCGACGGTCCGCGCCTGTTCCAGGGTCGCCGACCACTGCGGGTCGCCGGCCTGCAACTGTCCGGCCAGGATCTCCACCAGCCGGCGCACCCGCACGGCCTCGTCATCGAGTTCGACCATGGGTTCACGGTAGATTCTGCGGGACAGTTGTGCACGCACCGCAGCAGAAGGCCGATACCCGTGACCGCTCCCCGTCCGCGCACCGCGGTGATCGACGAGGCATGGCGCACGGCCGTCGCCGACACCGTCATCGGGACCGGCACCGATCCACTGTCGGTGATGACGGGCCGGGACGGCGGACCGCTCGCGCGCACGGTGAAGTGCCTCCTCGACCCGCTGGTGCTGCGGATTCGTGCGAATCCGGCGCTGGGCAGGCCACTGCTCGAGGCCGACAGCCAGGGCGAGGTGGCCGTGCTGATCGCCGAGGCCACACCGCGTATCGCCGATGCCGCGCGCTGGTTCGCCGAGCTCAAGGCATGCCGCCGAGCGGCCGGGATCACCGGTGGCAACATCCAGGAGCAGTACTTTCCGCGTGCGTTCGAGCTCGCGGTCGCCTTCGGTCCGCCGGGTCCCGACGCCCGGGCCGTCGCCGCGGAGATGATCGACGACATCCACCGCCCCGGCGAAGGCCGATCGGTCGACGATCTCGCCGCCCACCTCGACCGTCAGCACGCCGACCTCGACGCCCAGCTGGACCGGGTGTGGGCCGCCGCGCCCACCGGGGACCAGGCCCCACCCGCAGGGACCGAGACGGCAGCCCTGCTGGACGCGTTGCTGAACGGTTCGGCGACCACCGCCGAGCGTGACGCGCACTGGGATCGGCTGGCCGGGTCAGGGCTCGCGGCCCGGATCGGACTCGCCGTCTTCACGCCGGGGTCGACGATCGCCGACCTGCTCGATTCCTGCGGGGTGACGATCGTCGAAGTCGTTGACGTGCCGACGCTCTCGGCACAATCACCACCCACGAGGCCGTCGCTGCGGGGCTCGGGTGAGGAGCGTCCGCTGGACAGATCGATCGCATCCCGGGTGAGCACCACCCTGCGCCGGTCCCGCGACCGCGGCGACCTGCCCGCCATCGGCGAACTTGTCGACGACGAGATCGTGCGCTCACGGGCCCCGTGGGCGCTGGATGGAGCGGTGTGGCAGGCGGCGATGCTGGTGGGTGTCGTGGTCGCGGCGCAACTGCGCCCGCTGGCCCCGCAGTCGTGCGTGCATGCCTTCGCCGACACAATGTCCCGGCGGCTGGCGACGCAGGCGCATATCGCCTACACCCGTCGGTATCTGCTGTCGCAGCCGCCGGCCTGCGCAGGTCTCGCCGACGACCTGGCGGTGTTCTGGCGACCGTATATGAACCGGCTATGGGTCCGCCTGCACGGCCGGTCGGTGACCGAATCACACGTGGGTACAGCTGAATTCGATTCGGTCGCACTGCTGGATCTGCTGGAGGGAATCGCCCGATCGGTCAGCTACGATCAGCGTTCACGTATCCGTTCGGCCATCGAGAGGACGGGCCGATGAGGATCTCCTCCGCCCCCGCGGCGCCGGCGACGCCCTGGTCGGCGCTCGTTCTGGAGGTGGCCGGAGGCACGTTCACCTGGGACCTGCACCAACCTCGCGACGCCGCCCCGCATCTGCAGCTGTGGGCAGCCGGCGACGCCGACTGGTTGTGGCGGATCGTCGGCGAATCGGCGCACGTGGACACGCTGACGGCGCCGGCCACCCGCCGCGACACCGACGTCGAGGTGACCGGTCCCCGCGAACTCGCCCTGCTGCACCGGCTGGCGTGGGGTCACTGGCTGCGCCGCTGGTGGCCGACGAGCATCAGGGACGGCATCGACCCCCTGCCCGCCGTGGTGCTCGACGCGGAGGTAGCCGTCCTCACCACCGATTGCGAGATGTACTTCGACGGCACCGCTTTCGACGGTGACCCGCGCGCGGCGCTCGGCGGGCACAGTGACGCCGACATCGCGGCACTGGCGCGACATCCCCGGCCGGACGTGCGCAACCTGCATCGGCTACTACTCGACCTGGACGCCGAAGAACCGGAACCGATGTCGATCCCGTCCGGCAATGCCGACGACTATGCCCTGGCCGCCGGCCCGGGCAGGTCCGCCGGACCGGGTACGGGCATAGCCCACGGACGGGCGTCACTGCCGTGGGAGTCGGTGCCGGCGCACACCTTCGACGCCGCCGAGAACACGATCAGCTGGTCGGTGGACGCCGCGCCCGAGGTGGTCGCCCAGATCCGGATCGAGCTGCTGCCCGGCCGGACGGCCGAACCGGTACAGGTGGCGGTGTCGCTGCCCGAACCCGAACTCCACGCGCGCGCGACACTGGATCCGACCGGAACCATCCCGATCCCGTTGCCGCTCAACGCAGCACAGGCATGGCGTACGGACTGGTCGGCGCTGGTTGTTGCGGTGGGCGGAGTCGACGCCCGCGATTCGCGCACCTCACGCGAGCGGGTACGCGCACTGGTGCGCGAGCGCATCGACGGCAACGGTGAACCGGCCGGCCTGTTCGTCGCCGAACAGATCGTCGCCGACAACTCGTACTGAGGCGCCCGCGAACCCACCCGGGGTGAACACCGGCGATCCGGGACCGCAATACCGTCACGACCGGCAGTGAGGGGCCTTGACCGGCAGGGATCAGGGGCATACTGTCTGCCATACAAACCTGTGCGTCATACATGCATACCGGCGCAGGGAGCCGGGCGGGTGCGGGCGGCACGCCGAGGAGAAGGTGATCGATGACCGCCACCAGTCCCGTCACACATCCGCGACCCCACCCTACGCACGAGGTGTTCAACCAACCGGAACCGCGTGTAAACGTCAACGAGTACGACCTGAATCCTGTTCTTGCCGAGGCGGTTACCCGTCACGACGCAGGCTGGGCCGACGACGAACTGCGGCAGGTAGGCGCCCTGGTCGGCTCCGCCCGGTTCCAGCAGGACGCGGCGCTCGCGAACATCCACACGCCCGAATTGCGCGCCTTCGACCGGTGGGGACACCGGATCGATGATGTCGACTACCATCCGGCGTATCACCGGATCATCTCCGCCGCGGTCGCCCACGGCGCGCACACCCGCTGCTGGGACGATCCGCGGCCCGGTTCACATGTGGCGCGGGCCGCGATCTTCCTGCTGTTCGGCCAGATCGAACCCGGTCACGCCTGCCCGGTGTCGATGACCCATGCGGTGATCCCGTCGCTGGAGCTGCAGCCGGACGTGGCCGCGTTGTGGGTACCGAAAGCGCTCTCGCGCAGCTATTCCCCCGACCTGAGCGCCGACAAGCAATCGGCGATCTTCGGAATGTCGATGACGGAGAAGCAGGGCGGGTCCGATGTTCGCGCCAACACCACCGTCGCCCGGCCGGTGGGCGCCGGTGGCCCGGGGGCCGAGTATCTGCTGACCGGTCACAAATGGTTCTGCTCGGCACCCATGTCGGATGCGTTCCTGGTCCTGGCCCAGGCGGAAGGTCCTGGCGGCGAAGGACTCTCCTGCTTCCTGCTGCCCCGGGTACTGCCCGACGGCACCCGCAATGTGTTCCGCATCCAGCGGTTGAAGGACAAGCTGGGCAACAAGTCGAACGCATCGAGCGAGATCGAACTCGACGGTACCGTCGCGGTGATGATCGGCGAGCCCGGTCGCGGGGTGCGCACCATCATCGAGATGGTCTCCCAGACCCGCCTCGACTGTGTGCTCGGCAGCACCGCCGGCATGCGCCAGTCGGTGGCCGAGGCGCTGTGGCATACCCGCCACCGCACCGCATTCGGCGCCATGCTCGCCGATCAGCCGGCGATGACCGCGGTGCTCGCCGATCTGGCACTCGAATCGGAGGCCGCGACCGTCACCGCCATGCGGCTGGCCCGCGCCCACGACGAGGACGCCGGTGATGCCGAACGCGCCTTCCGCCGGCTGGCCACCGCCGTCGCCAAGTACTGGATCTGCAAGCGCGGACCGCATCACTCCTACGAGGCACTGGAATGCCTGGGCGGTAACGGATACACCGAGGCCTTCCCGCTGGCGATGCGCTACCGCGAGCAGCCGGTGATGGCGGTGTGGGAGGGTTCGGGCAATGTGATCGCCCTCGATGTGCTGCGCGCCATGACCCGCGAACCGGAGTCGGTGGCCGCCTTCGACACCGAGGTCAACCTCGCGCGCGGCACACACCCCGTTCTCGACGGCCACCTGGATCGGCTACGCCGCGAGCTCACCGAACTGGCCGGACTCGATGCCGCCGCGGCGCAACGCCGCGCCCGACGGACCGTCGAGTCGATGGCGCTGGCGCTGGAGGCCTCACTGCTGGTGCGGTTCTCCCCCACCGCGGTGTCCGAGGCATTCATCGCCGCCCGGCTCGGCGACGACCGTGGCTTCGAATACGGCACGCTGCCGGTGGGTACCGACCTGCAGACCATCCTCGCCCGCCACTGACGGCCACCGCCCGCGCGGCGATCTCGAGCACCCTGTCGAGATCGTCGACGGAAATGGCCACGCGATGCATGCCGGTCTCGTTGGGCAGCGTCGGAGGCGTCTCGATCGCCGCCGGATAGATGTACTCCTCGACAAATCCACGCCGTGGATATATTGTCGACGGCGCAACAAATAACCCACGTCGTGGATTAATCAAGGAGTCACGACGGGGTTTCCACTGGCTGATGTCGCTGACTTGCCGTACCCCGACCTTCATTCACGGTTCGATCAGCCACACCGCCCGGCCTCACCCCGGTCAACAGCCCCGAACGCATCAAGGAGGCCCCTCCGTGACCGACCGATTCACTCTTCCTTCGGAAGATGTTCTCCGCGCCCGCGAGAAGCTCGTCCTGGACCACTTCCATGACGAGGTGATACAGGATTGGGACGCGACCCTCTCGACGTTCCCGCATCCGCACTACGAGTTGATCGCTCAGATGATCGTGCACGACGGTGATCAGGAAGTGCGTGACTACTACAACGACACTCGCGCGGCCTTCCCGGACCAGGACCACGAAATCATCGCCTTCCGGCACAGCCATGACGCTGTCATCGTCGAGTTCTGGCTCTTGGGCACGCACAAGGGGTATCTGGGCAAGATCCCGCCGACCGGCAGCAAGCACCGGACCCGCATGACCGCGTACTTCGTGTTCGACGAGGACGAGCACCTGATCATCGAGCGCATCTACTTCGACCAGCTCACCATCCTCAAGCAGCTCATCGGCGGCCTGGACAAGTCCAGCCCGAAAGACCTCGCCACACTCGCCGGTGTGCTCAAGGGCGCGCTTGCCATGGCCGGCTCCCAGCCCGACCCCAGGCTGATGACCACGACTCCGCCCGACTTCACCGACTGACCCCACTGTGGAAGGAACCGAAGATGACCACCACGAGAACTGACACCATGCGCGCACTGATCGGCGGCAAGGGCGACGATTGGACCCTTGAACAGGTCGATCTGCCCGAGCAGCTGGGCGCCTTGCGTATTCAGGTGCACGCCGCAGGCCTCAACCGTGCCGACCTGTACGCCCTGGAAGGCTCATACACCGCCAACTCCCAGGAGGACGGCCCGTTCACCGCGGGCATGGAGATCGCCGGCATCGTCGAACGCAGCAGCCCCCTCGCCCCGCACTTGCCGGCCGGCACCCGGGTCATGGGCATCACCACCGGAGGATTCGCCGACTACGCGCTGGGCCACCCCCGACTAATGGTGCCTATCCCCGACGGCCTCTCCTTCGAGGAAGCCGCCACTGTGCCGGTGGGCCTGATCACCGAGCATGACGCCCTCGTCACCCAGGCCGGATTCGCCGCCGGAAACAGTGTCCTCGTCGTCGGCGGCACCAGCTCCATCGGCCTGATCGGCATCCAACTGGCCAAAGCCCTGGGCGCGGGCAAGGTCATCGCGACGACCACCAGCCCCGACAAGCGCCAGGTCCTCCTCGACGCCGGCGCAGACGCCGCAGTCGACACCAGCAACGAAGACCTCATCGAGGCGGTCCTGGCCGCCACCGACGGCGCCGGCGCCGACATCACCCTCGACCACGTCGGCGGCACCCAGTTCGGGTCGCTGCCGAACGCCACCGCGATCGGTGGCCGCATCGTGAGCATCGGGCGCCTGGCCGGACCGGCCACCAACCTCAACCTGGACACCGTCGCCTTCCGACGTCAAAAGCTGATCGGTACGACGTTCAGCATCCGGACCCGTACCGAACTCGGCGAGGTCGTCGCCGCCCTGGCCGACCAGGCTCTGCCCGCAGTCGCCGAAGGCACGGTAACGGGCCGTCTCGACAGCGTGTACACACCGGAGGACGCCGCAAGAGCGGCGGAGAAGCTGCGCGCCAACGGCGCCACCGGCAAGATCGTCCTCTCCTTCGCCGAGGCCCATACCGGCGCCGCACCCGCGCCGGTACCGGTGGCCAACTTCTTCGGCTCCATCCGCCAGATCGGTTACGTCGTCAAGGACATCGAGGCGTCGATGGCGAGGTTCGTCCAGTCGGGTATCGGGCCCTGGTTCTACCTCAAGGACGTCAAGCCCGGCGACTTCACCTACCGCGGACAGCCGTCAGAGATGGCGATGGACGTGGCCGTGGCCAACAGCGGCGACATCCAGATCGAGTTGATCACCCCCACCAACGACGCGCCCTCGATGTACAAGGACTTCCTCGACGCGGGGAACGAAGGAGTTCAGCACGTCGCATACTGGTCGGAGAACTACCAAGACCTCTACGACCGCGCCCTGGCCGCGGGATTCACCGTCGGGCAAGAGGGTCGTATCGGCGGCGACGACGGCCGCTTCGCCTACCTGGCCACCGAAACCCATCCCGGGACCGTCATCGAAATCAGCGACCTCGGCGGCACCAAAGCATTCGTCTTCGGTCTGATCAAGATGGCCGCCGAGGGCTGGGACGGATCCAATCCCATCCAGGAGATCGATCCGGCGCTGATCGGCGGAGACCCCGAAGTAGCGGCCGCACTGCTCGCCGAGTTGGGATAGGCACTATGAAAGTCCATCACCTCAATTGCGGCACCATGCGCCCATGGGGCGTACCCAGCGGACTGGTCTGCCATGTCCTGCTTGTTGAAACCCCCTCGGGGCTGGCGTTGGTCGATACCGGCCTGGGCCTGGGCTACGGCCGCGCACCCGGAAAGCTGTTCGGGCCGTCCCGGTTCTACGTCCGCCCGGTCTTCGACGAGGCCGAAGCCGCGATCAACCAGATCCGCGCACTCGGGTTCGATCCGCATGACGTACGCGACATCATCCTGACCCACTTCGACGCCGACCACGTCGGAGGACTCGCCGACTTTCCCTGGGCGCGAGTCCATCTCACCGGAGACGAAGCCACGGCAGCACTCGCCCCGCGGACGGTCACCGAGAAGGCACGCTACCTACCGGCCCAGCGCGACCACCACCCCGACCTGGTTCGCCACCATCCCGAGGTCGGCGACCAATGGCACGGCTTCGCCACCGCCACCGAACTGACCGAGGTCGCCGACGGAGTCGTTCTGCTGGCCCTGCCGGGCCACAGTCGCGGTCACGCCGCAGTCGCGGTCGACGCCGGCGACGACCGCTGGATCCTGCACGCCGGCGACTCGTTCTACCACCACGGGCAGATCGACGGACACAGCAGAGCGCCGATCGCTCTCACCGGAATGGAGCGCGTCATCGCCTACGACTGGCCGAAAGTCCGCGACAACCACCACCGTTTGGCCGAACTGTGGGCATCGGGCGATCCTGGCCTGCAGATCGTCAACGCCCATGACCCGGCGCTCCTCCGAGCAGTGCGGAACACCGCATGACGATCGCTCTGCTCAGCGCTGGTTCTGCCCCTTCGGCGCACGATGAACCACGGCATCCAGCGCCAACTCAACCGCGTACTCGAATTCCTTGTCCGCATCGAATCTCGCCAGGTGAGAAGCGGCAGCGGTCACCGCGGGCAGCTCACTGGCCTCAAGGACAGCCGTACGCTCCGCGATACCAGCGGCATCCTCTGACCCGTAGGTCGGTCCCGCATTGACCTCGCGCAGGAGCGTGCCTATCAACGCGGCGAGCACAACTCGAAGAAGATGGACCGACTCCTCTACGTCGAAGCCCGCGTCGCGCAGGATTCTCAGTACCGCCTCAATGGGCGCAAGGCCCTCGAAAGAGGACAGCTGGCGGGTGAGGACCAGTGACGCCGCCTCCGGGTGCGACAGGGCCCGGGCTCGGAACGCGTAAGCGATCGCTCTCAAGTCGGTCGTCAGATCACCCGTCGGTTCGGGGAGGTCGAGAGTGCTCAGAAGCGCCTCGGCTACGGCATCCAGAAGGCCTTCCTTACCGTCGACGTGGTTGTAGAGACTCTTGGGGTCGACGCCGAGGACCCGGCCCACGGCACGCATGCTGACGCCGCCGACGCCCGCTGTGTCGATCACCTGGAAGGTCGCGCCGACGATAGTCTCCCTCGACAACACTGACGCACCCTTCGGCGGCCGACCTCGACGTGCACCTGCCGCGTTCTTCACAACGTCGATTGTGCCATAAATCCACATAGTGGGTATTTTCTGGGCGAGTCTCTCCGAATCATCAGTGACATAACGACTTCCGTCAGTAACGCTTTACATTAGAGTGGAACTCGACCACGTTCCGCACAAAGAACCATGTGCGCGACGTTCAGGTAGGGACTGGCGTTCAGAGTCGGTCGATGCGCATCACATGCAGCCGATCCTCGTAGGTGTAGGAACGGGCACCGGTCATGAGCATGATGCCTCCGATAAACCTCTCCCCCAGCAGGTCACGGAGCTGGGCCCGAGCACGGAACTCCTTCCCGGGGGCTTGCCCCACGCGAGGAGACGCACGATCAGGAAGAGATCCTCAAGAAGCCGGAGATGATTCTCAGCGGTGGGCCTGCTGACGCCCAGCTTCTCAGCCGCCGTTGTCGCGTTCAGCAGCTGACCGGTCGGCGCCGCAACATACCCGAGGCGGTCCGCCAGCGCCTGACGCTCGCGGATCCTGCTCAGTTCGACAGCATCGCGCTCGACGGACGCTAGGACGAAGTCGTCGAACCACCCGTGCCCTGGCCGGACCTGATCGCCGCAGCGCGAGAGGCAACCCACCGGAGCACACGCGATCGACATACTCAGCTCGCGTCGCCGTCGACGACGGGTCGGTGCTCACGACAGCACCAGCATCCGCTGAGAGCGTCTCGAGCAGGTTCTCCCGAGCTCCCTCGAGCTCCCCTTGGGGACGTGAGCGAATGGAGGCACCGTTGACCTGCCCACCGACCGTGGACCATGCAGCGCCATCACCGGCTCGATCTGCACCTGCCCCGCCAAGATCTCACTGAGACGGCGGGGAACACATCCGTTCAGTTCCATTCCCTCGAATCAGCAGACATGAGGGCTTGAACTTGACGAACATGAGCAACCCAACCCGGCGAACGTGAAGCCGCACTCACGCGACCTCCAACGGCGTGATCGCGGCGACGGCATCCCGCAACACACGGCGCTTGAGTCGCAGCTCGTAATTCGCCTGCAGGTTCATCCAGAACTCCTCGGACGTCCCGAAATAGCGCGCCAGGCGAATCGCCGTGTCGGCCGTGATCCCCCGCTTGCCGTGCACGATCTCGTTGATCCGCCGCGGCGGCACACCGACCGAGACCGCGAGCTTGTTCTGCGTGATCCCGAAGCCCTCGATGAAGTCCTCCATCAGGATCTCTCCCGGGTGAATGGGCTCGATCAGGTCGGCCTCAGTGGTAGTCGACGAGTTCGACATCTTCCGCACCTCCATCTGTCCAGACGAAGCAGATCCGCCACTGCGCGTTGACTCGAATGCTGTGCTGCCCGCGACGGTCGCCGACAAGCTGCTCCAACCGGTTGCCCGGCGGGATCCTGAGGTCCTCAACAGCCTTCGCCGCATGGATCAGTTCGAGTTTCCGCAGCGTCGCTCGCTGCACGACCCGATCAACGCCCGTGACGTACTGCTCGTGCCAGATGCGCTCGGTGTCCTTGCTCCCGAACGACCTGATCACTCGACCAGTATATAACGGAGATCGTCAGTAACGCTATACGTTAAATCTAAATTCCACGACGTCGCCGTCTTTCATGACGTAGTCCTTGCCTTCCATGCGAACCTTGCCCGCGGCTTTGGCGGCGGCCATGGTGCCGTTGGCGTCGAGGTCGTCGAAGGAGACGATTTCGGCTTTGATAAAGCCCTTTTCGAAGTCGGTGTGGATGACACCTGCGGCCTTGGGGGCGGTGTCGCCCTGGTTGATCGTCCAGGCACGGGCCTCTTTGGGACCGGCGGTGAGATAGGTCTGCAGACCCAGGGTGTGGAAGCCGGCGCGGGCGAGGGAGCGCAGGCCTGGTTCGTCCTGGCCGATGGAGTCGAGGAGTTCCTGGGCGTCCTCCTCGTCGAGTTCGAGGAGTTCGCTTTCGACCTTGGCGTCGAGGAACACGCCGTCAGCGGGGGCGACGGCCGCCAGCAGTTCCTTCTTCTTGTCGGCGTCGGTGAGCACCGATTCGTCGGCGTTGAAGACGTACAGGAACGGCTTGGCGGTCATCAGATGCAGGTCGCGCACCGACGACAGATCGAACGAATCGTGCTGGGAGAACAGGGTCTTACCCGAGTTCAGCAGTTCCTGTGCCTGCTTGGCGGCGGCGAGGCTCTCGGCCAGATCCTTGTTCTTCTTCGCCTCCTTCTCCAACCGCGGGATCGCCTTCTCCAGCGTCTGCAGGTCGGCGAGGATCAGTTCGGTCTCGATGACCTCGATGTCGGCGAGCGGATCAACACGGCCGTCGACGTGCACCACGTCGTCGTCGGCGAACACCCGCACCACCTGACAGATGGCGTCGGCCTCACGGATGTTGGCGAGGAACTGATTGCCCATCCCCTCCCCCTCGGAGGCGCCCTTGACGATGCCGGCGATGTCGACGAACGACACCGTGGCGGGCAGTATCCGCTCCGAGCCGAAGATCTCGGCGAGCCGGGTCAACCGGGCATCGGGCAGTTCGACGACACCGATGTTCGGTTCGATCGTCGCGAACGGGTAGTTCGCGGCGAGGACGTCGTTACGGGTCAGGGCGTTGAAGAGGGTGGACTTGCCGACGTTGGGCAGACCGACGATCCCGAGGGTGAGGCTCACGAGGGGTCAGTCTATCGGGCGCGACCCGGCGTCCTCACCACCGTCCTGCTCCGATTCCGGCTTGTCGGCCGCGCCACCGGAGCCGGCGGGCACGCCCGCGCCCTCATCGTCGGAAGAAGGCTCGTCGTCGTGGCCCATCTCCGGGAGCGGAGCACCGACCGGCGGTAGTGTCTCCCCCGCCCGTTCGGCGATCTGCTCGTTGACATAACGGAACACCACGGCCAGGCACGCCGCCGCGGGCACCGCCAGGAAGGCGCCCGTGATGCCGAACATCGAGCTGCCCAGAGTGACCGCGAGCAGCACGATCACCGCGTGCAGATCCATCGACTTGGCCTGTAGCCACGGCTGCAGCACGTTCCCCTCCAACTGCTGCACTGCGATGATGATGCCCAGGACGATCAGCGCCGTCGTCAGGCCGTTGGTGACCAGTGCGATCAGCACGGCCAGCGCACCGGCGACGAACGCGCCGACGATCGGGATGAAGCCGCCGAGGAAGGTGATCACCACCAACACCCAGGCCAGCGGAACGTCGAGGATCAGCAGACCGAGACCGATGAAGAAGGCGTCGATGAAACTGACCAACGCCTGCGTGCGGATGAATCCGCCGAGGGTGTCCCACATCCTCCGCAGCACTTCGCCGATGTGGTAGCCGGCGGGACGTCCCACCGTGCGGTCGAGCCACGGCACGAACTTCGGCCCGTCCTTGAGGAAGAAGAACACCAGGACCAGCGTGGTGAACAGCGTCACGATGATCGAGGTGGCGGTGCCGACACCGGAGAACACGCCGGCGGCAATGGTGGTGGCGCTCGATTGAACCTTGTCGATGATGGTGTCGACGACGTTGTCGACCTGGTTGTCGTCGATGTTGAGTGGCGGCCCCTGCAACCAGTCGTACACCTTATTGATGCCGTCGGTGGCCTTGCTCGCCAAGTCCGGCGCCTGGTCGATGATCGTGGGCACGATGATCGCGAGGATTCCGGCAACCACCCCGAGGGCGACCAGCATCATCACCACCGCCGCGGCCGCCGGCGGCACCCGGTGGGCAACCATCCACCGGACCGGCGGCCACAGCACCGTGCACAGCACGATGGCGAACAGCACCGGCAGCAGGACCACCCAGGTTTTGCCCAATACCCAGAACAGGATCCACAGGCCGAGCGCGCACGCCGCCACCTGCAGGCTGACGACGGCCGTCGACCGCAGCCCACTCAAGAAGACGGCTGTACGAGTCGGAAATTGCCCGGATGCGGCGGCACCGCCCCCGTCGGGTGTGTCAGTCACCCTCGCATCCTCACACACTTCGGTGTCTTCCGAGCGGGACGCGCTGATCGCCGCTCACACGGTTCCGCCGAACAGTCGAATTCAACCGAATTCCGGCGATCAGGCGGGATCGGCGTGCCGGGCACGCCGACGACGCCCGAACCACCCTTCGATGGCCCGGGCCAGTTGTGTGATGGCCTCGAGTTCGAGACAGGTCGCCGAAACGGTCACTCCGTCGGGGCGTGGGGCCGGTGCCGTCCGGTGCTCCTCGCGCCGGACCTCGGCGTCGACGGCGTCGGCACCGTAGAGCCCGGCGAGAACATCGAGCGCCCATCGCGGGTATTCCGACAGGGGTACGTCTCCGGCTCCCGGATCGGTGCCGCCCAGACGAAATGGTGTGCTCATGCACTCATTAATACACCAGATATGATCTGCATCACCAACGTGGCGGCAACGTGGGACCGATTGTCGTAGCCACCGGGCATCATGTGACCCATGAGTCTCGCCGCCGTCGTGTTGACCGCCATCGCGCTGTTGGTGGGTTTCGCGCTGGGCTGGACCACCCGCGCCGCCCGCGGCGGGGCCGAACTGGCCGCCGCCCGCGCCGAGGCCGCCGCCCTGCGGTCGTCGCACGAGATGGCCGCGGGCGCCCTCGCCGCGGCGTCCGAGGACGCCGCGCGCAGACAATCCGCTGCCATCGGATCGGCGGTGGGACATCTGGTCGATCCGCTACGCAGCACCCTCAACCAGCTCGGCGAAGAGTTGCGCCGCGTCGAACACGGCCGCATCAACGCCTACGCCGGTCTGACCGAGCAGGTCCGGGGCATGCACCAGACCTCGCACCGGCTGCAGGACCAGACCCGCGCGCTGACCAACGCTCTGCACACCCCGCATGTCCGGGGCCGCTGGGGTGAGGTCCAGCTCGAGCGCGTCGTCGAGTTGTCCGGCATGAGCAGGCACTGCGACTTCTCCACGCAGGTCTCGCGCGCGGGCAGCCGCGGCGACGATCCGTCCGGGGTCCGGCCCGACATGGTGGTACATCTGCCGGGGGGCCGCAACATCGTCATCGACTCCAAGGTGCCACTGCACGCTTACCTGGAGGCGGCCGCCGACACCGACCCCGATGCGATCGCCGATGCCCTGACGGCGCACGCCCGGGCGCTGCGCGGGCATATCAAACAACTCTCGTCGAAGGCGTACTGGTCCTCCTTCGACAACACTCCCGAGCTGGTCGTCTTGTTCCTGCCCAGCGACCCGGTGCTCGACGCCGCCGCCCGCGCCGATCCGGATCTGATCGAGTACGCGTTCGGCCTGAACGTGGTGCCGGCTACACCGGCGACATTGATGACGCTGCTGCGTACCGTCGCCCTGTCGTGGCGTACCGATGCGATGGCGCAGGATGCGGCCACGATCCACCGGCTCGGCGTCGAACTCCATCAGCGGATCGACAGTGTGCTCAGTCACATCGACCGGGTCGGGGTGTCGCTACGTCGCGCGGTCGAGTCGTACAACTCGGTGATCGGCGTCATCGATACCCGAGTCGCGGTCACCGCGCGCAAGCTGGCCGATCTCGATGCTCTCGGTGACCTGGCCGAACCCACCACACCGGCGGAGGTGGACGCGGTGCCCAGATCGGCCGCGCCGGAGCGCGCCGACGACGACGACACCGTCCGCCCCATGATCCCCGGGAGTCGTACCCAGCAACACTGATCGGAAGACACCTGCACAGCGGTACGGCGCATCGGGCTCCATTACCGGTACCGTCTAAATGTGTTTTCTGCGCAACGAACCGCATCGGCGGTGCCCGCCGATGAACAGTCGGTGTTGCCCGCCATGCGCGGTGTTCCCTGGTGGGGAGCGGTTCTGATCGCCGTCGCGGTCACCGCGGTGGGCGCGGGTATCGACGCCCGCAGCACCAGCGAACTCGGCGGGACGTTCAGGTTCTGCTTCCTGGTCGGATGTGTCGCCGCGGCCCTGCTGGTGCGCCGACGGGCCCTGTTCACCGCTGCCGCGCAACCTCCGCTGGTCGCCTTCGGCGTGGGCATCATCACCCTGTACACGGCCAACACCGACGAATCGGCGGCAAGCCTCAAGAGCCTGATCCTGCAGGTCCTCCTGCCGATCGCGGATGTGTTCCCGTGGCTGGCGTTCACTTTCCTGGTGACGTTGGCCCTGGTCGTCGGCCGCTGGTACATCACCAGAGAAGCCGAACCCGACTCGTCCACGCCGCGCACCGCCGACTCGACCACCAGGCGCAAGCACACCCGACCACCCCGGACAACCGACTCCGCGGGCACGACCACCCGACAGGCCCGCCGGGGCGATCCGGACCGGGGCGATCCGAACCGGGGTGATCGGGAACCGCCGTCGTCCGGTGAGCAGACGGTGATCACCCCCTCGGAGCGAAGCCGGACACGCCGGACACGGCCGCCCGGTCAGGCCGGCGAATCCGGGGCGTCCCGTACCGCCCGTACCGGCCAGCCGGCTCACGCCGCTCCGGCCCACACCGCCGCCGGTGGTCAGCGGCGGGCGACGGCCGGACAGGTGTCACGGGCCGCCGCCCAATCCTTCATTCCCGGTGCGCCCGCCGCCGAGCGCACCGAGGCGTTCGAGACACCGCCGACCGACCTCACCTGATCGGGCGGGCACCCGATCAAGTGAGGCCGAGTGTGCACCGGATCACCGGTCAGGACAGTTCGGCGCGCACCCAGTCCCCCAGGTCCCGTGCGGCCCGGTCGACCAGCTGCGGCCAGTCGAGTGCCTTCTCGTCGGCACTGTCGCTGACCACCTTCACCAACGTCACCGGAATCTCGAACGCGGCGCCGACGTGCGCGACGGCGCAGCCCTCCATGTCGACCAGATCCGCGCGGACGGCGAGCGCCTGCCGGTGAACGGGATCGGCGACGAAGGTGTCACCGGTGGCGAGCACGGTGCCGTCGCCGCCGTCCAGGTTCCAGCTGTCGACCACCGGATACCCCATGGCCTGCAGCGCCTCGCTGCTGATGTCGTGTTCGATGACCGTCGACGGCAGGAACAGACCTGCGTGGTGATCATGCAGCGCTCCGGCGGTGCCGATGTTGACGATGCGGCGGGTCGGCGCGCCGGCCGCGAGCTCGCGGGTCACGGCGACGGCCGCGGCGACCTTGCCGATACCGGTGATCAGCAGGCGTGCGTCGTCGGGAACGTAGCGGGCCTCTGATCGGGTGGCGGACACGAGCAGGATTCCGGGATCGAGTACGGTCACGCCGCCTATGCTGCCATTGCGGCGTTGGCCCGCGCAGCCCGGCCGAGCGCGGTGCCCGTAGCCGGGTCCGTGACCGACGGCATGGACGGCGCGCGGATGCAGCCGGTGCAGCGGCACCCGATCGCGGCGGCACCCGATCGCGGCGGCCGGCCGGATGGGGAACTCCGTCAGATAGCCGTCGAGAATATCGTCCGAAAGCCGGACGCCGACCAGTTCGAGCATCGCCAGATCGGTCTCCCGATGTCCGCCGTGCACCGAGCCGGTGCTTGCCGATCGCCTCGTCGGCGTGCGGTCTGCGCGGTGGTTTACGCTCTCGGGCGGGCCAGTGCGCTGAACCTGTTGTTGGCGATGCGCATCACCACTTCGTACGGCAGCGCGAACTTGCGCTTCCACCAGTAACCGAAGCGGGTGTCGAAAGACGTGTACACGATGAACTTGTTCTTCTCGACACCGGAGATGATCGCCGAGGCCGCCTTCTCCGGGGTGACGGCGATCTTGTGAAAGTTGTCGATCTGTTTGCGCACCTTGGGATCATTCTTGTCGACGCCGACGATGTCGACGGTTCCGACGAGCGGGGTGGCCACACCGCCCGGGCACACCACCGAGACCCCGATGTTGTGCCGACGCAGGTCCATCCGCAGCACCTCGGACACCCCGCGGATGCCGAACTTGCTGGCGCTGTAGGCGGCGTGCCAGGGCAGTGCGAGCAGCCCGGCCGCCGACGAGACATTCACCAGGTGGCCGCCCTCGCCACGCCGAACCATCTGCGGCACAAAGCTTTCGATGATGTGTATGGGCCCCATGAGGTTGACCTCGACCATCGCCCGCCAGTGCCGGTGCTCCAGGTTCTCCACGGTGCCCCACGCGGAGATGCCGGCCACGTTCATCACCACGTCCATCGTGCCGACCTGCTCATCGACCTCACGGGCGAAGGACACCACCCAGTCGTAGTCGGACACGTCCCCGGCCCGGTGCAGCGCGACCGTGCCGCCGGAGGAGGCGATCTCGGCGACTACCTCGTCGAGGTCGGCGGCGCGCAGGTCGGTGAGCACCAGCCGGGCACCGTCGCGGGCGGCGGCGAGCGCGGTCGCCCGGCCGATGCCGCTGGCCGCTCCGGTGATGAGAACCGTGCGACCACGGAGCGTGGGCACCGGCGGCTTCATGACGACGAGTTCCTTCAATGCCATAGCTTGACCTTAATCAGCGATCGGTCGGCGCTCACGCCACCCCGTTACTCGCGTGAGGTGTGCTGTGAACCCGGTGGGTCCAACGGTCGGGTCGGCGGGGTCAGATCGGCAGTTTGCCTCCCGCGAGACCGTACACGACCTCGAGCATCGCTTTGAGCACGTCGGAGAAAACGTCCGATCCGTCGGTGGTGAGGAGTTTGATGATCTCGGAGGTGTCGTCGGCGGCCATCACCTTCTCCACGAACGGCAGCACCGATCGCAGCCCGGTGAACGGGTTGTCGTCGTCGGCGGCCGGGGTGGTCGGATCGGGCGGGTTGCCCGTGCTCACCGGAGTCGTGTCGGGCGTCTTCAAGGCAGGGGTATCCATGGCAGTGGTATCCATGGCAGGGGTCTTCGACGCGGCCGTGGACACCACCTTGTTGCCCGACTTGGTGACGTACCGGGTGATGCCGTCGGTGATGGCGAGCGCGTACTTGAGCTGTCCCTCCTTGGAAGTCAGCGCCGCGGCCTCCGCCGGGTTCGACAGATTGCCCATCTCAATGAACACCACCGGCACCTTGGTGAGATTCACCGCGGCGATGTCCGATCGGGTCTGCAGGCCGTCGGTCACACCCCCGTAGTTGGCCGGCGACAGACCGGCTCCGACGAGGGCGTCCCGCATCGCGGTCGATGCGGTTCGCCCGGCCCCGGACTGCACCCGGTTGACGGTCGCGTCGGGGATCGGGAGTGTGGGCACGATGATGTGGAAGCCCTTGTTGGTGGCGTCGGCGCCGGTGGAGGTGGAGTCCGCGTGCAGACTGACCGCGACGGCCGCGCCGGACCGGCTCGCGGCCGCGGCCCGCTTGTCGACGCACCCGCCCCATCCGGTGTCGTCGGGGCGGCTGAGTACCACCTTGGCACCCTGACTTTCCAGCCCGGCCTTCACCAGCTGGGCGATCTGCCAGTTGACGGTGTGTTCGGGCACGCCGTTGACTCCGGTGGCGCCTGTGGTCTGGCAGTCTTTCTTTCCGCCTCGGCCGTCGGGCACCTGGGCGTTGAGCCGGTTCCCGGCCGCGCTGCCCTGGTGCCCCGGATCGAGGAACACGGTCTTACCGGCCAGCGACGCCGTTCGCGGGGCCGCGTGGGCGTCGGGTGCGACGAGTGTGGTCGCGGCGAGTGTCGACGCGGTGGCCGCGAACGTCACCATGGCCACGGATATGCGCTTTCGAGCGAATCGGGTGTTGTTCATGCATCTTCGGCACGACGCCGCACGGGTGTGCGGGTTCCGTGCCGCCTCCCTTCAATTGCGCAACACTGGTCACAACAGCCTCATTTGTAACAAGTGAACCAGATCTTCGCCAGAAAGGTAACTCCGCGAGAGCCTGCGGGATCAATCGTTAGGCAGCTGTGACGCCGCCGGAAGATGCCGCATGATACCCAGGATCCCGAACTCGTCGTCGAGGTCCGGGGCGGCGACCAGCCCCTCCAGCAGCGCCCTGACCCGAGCCTCGTCCAGGCCGGTGCCGATGACGACGAGGCTGCTGCCCGGTGCGGCCGGCAGCCGCCGGGAGCCCGTCCGCTCGGTGCGCACGAAGCCGCCGACGGCATGCACCCCGAACTGCTCGTCGGCTCCCGCAAGCCACACCACACCCTTGATCCGGTAGCACCCGGTGGGCGGTCGTTCGAGCACCTGCGCGAGCCTGCGCGGATCGAGGACGCCGGGCACCTGCACCGAGACCGAGTTGAACTGTTCGTGCAGGTGGCCACCGTGCCCGCACTCCGGCCCCTCGCCGCGGAGCAGTTCGTCCAGGGTCAACTGTCGCGGCACATCGGCGTCGTCGTCCGGGCGTGGCGCCGGATCGAACAGCGCCGTGCAATCGATCCGGCCGTCGGAGGTGACCACCCGTGGCGCCGTCGGATTGAGTTCGGCGACCTTTGCGAGTACCTCCGCGAGTGTCTCGCCGTCGACCAGGTCCGCCTTATTGACAACCACCAGATCGGCGATCGCGATGTGGCCGCCGATCTCGGGGTGACGCCGCACGGTGGCCGTCACGGCGGCGACGTCGACGACGTAGACCAGGCCGCCGTACCGGATCGCCCGATCGGCGATCCCGGCGATCATCTTGATCAGGGCCCGCGGTTCGGCGATGCCGCTGGCCTCCACGACGATCGCGTCCAGCCCGGCCGCCGGATCGGCCAGACCGGCCAGCGCCTGTCCCAGGCCGTCCGCATCGACGCTGCAGCACAGGCATCCGTTGCCGAAGCTGATCGTGCCCGCGCTCTGCCCGGCCACCAACAGCGCGTCGATGTTGATCGCACCGAAGTCGTTGACGATCACCCCCAGTCGCGCACCCACCGGATTGGCGAGCAGCGCGTTGAGCAGTGTCGTCTTGCCCGCACCCAGAAATCCGGCGACGATGACCACCGGGATCGCCTCCCGGTGCCGGCGCACGCTCACGAGTTCGCGGGGGCGACCGCGGTGCCCGCCGGCACGCAGTCGGGGCACACCACGCGCAGTTCGCGGCCGAGCCGATCCGGATAGTTCTCGATGTTGCTGGTGGGCGCACCGCATTCGCCGCACCGCCCGATCACCTCGGTGTGGTCGGAGAAGTCGACGGTCATCCGGTCGTCGAAGACGTACATCGATCCTTCCCACAGTCCGTCGTCACCGTAGGTTTCGCCGTATCGGACGATGCCGCCGTCGAGCTGGTAGACCTCGCCGAAACCGCGTGCCCTCATCAGCCTGGTGAGGACCTCGCAGCGCACGCCGCCGGTGCAATAGGTCACCACGGCGCGGTCCTTGAGCTCGTCGAACGCGCCGCTGTCCAGGAGTGGGACGAAGTCGCGGGTGGTCTCCACCGGCGGGACGACGGCGTTCTTGAACCGGCCGACCTGGGCCTCGATGGCGTTGCGGCCGTCGAAGAAGACCAGGTCGTCTCCTCTGTCTGCGACGAGCCGGTGCAGTTGCTCGGGTGTCAGGCGGGTGCCGCCGCCGACGACGCCGTGTTCGTCGACCTCGACCTCACCGGGCACCCCGAAGGTGACGATCTCGGGCCGGACCTTGACACTGAGCCGGGGAAAGTCGGTCCCCGTGCCGTCGGACCACTTGATGTCGGCGTCGGCGAACCGCGGGTACCGGCGGGTTGCCCTGACGTACTGTTTGACCTCGGAGATGTCGCCACCGACCGTGGCGTTGATCCCGTGGGTGGACACGATTATCCTGCCGGTGACCCCGGCGGACTCGCCGACCGCCTGCTGCCACAGCCTGATCGCCTCCGGGTCCGCCAACGGGGTGAACACGTAGAAAAGCACGATCTTAGGGGTTGCCACGGTGCCATGGTACGGACTCGGCGCACACCGGACGCGGTCGCGCCGACGGACCGCCGGATCGGGGCTCGCGATGATCGCGCCGCTGCTGATCGCCGGATGCTCACTGCTCGACGATTCGGCACCCGAGGGCATCGTGCTGCCGCCCACCGACGAATTGTCGACGTTCACCGCCCCCTCCACGACGACGGCGCCCACCTCCGAGGAGACCGGCGGCGACACCCCGGACCGGCTTCGGTCCGGGACCATCGGACGGGTCATCGCCATGGCCCCGCGGGCCGACACCGCCGACTACGGCAGAGGCGCCACATCCCCGACGGGATCGCGCGGTACGGCGTCGGGCTTCCACTTCTCCACCCCCGACCGTGAGATCAACTGCTCCACCTCGTTCGACAATCGCACACTGGTATGCCGCAACAACGACGGCGATCTCACCGGCGCACCCGGCTCCGGCGCCTCGGGCACAGACAGCGCCGGGATGACCTGCGACGGCAGCGAGAATCTGGTCACGTTGACCAGGGACGGCTCGCGGCCGGGGTTGTGCG
The DNA here is from genome assembly GCF_025273675.1 of Gordonia pseudamarae. NCBI lineage: Bacteria > Bacillati > Actinomycetota > Actinomycetes > Mycobacteriales > Gordoniaceae > Gordonia > Gordonia pseudamarae. Next base: position 3,555,454 of record NZ_CP045809.1, read on the forward strand.
ACGCCGGCACGGAGGTCAACCTTCTGTATCGCAGTACCGTGCTGCCCTACGGCACCACGATCACGATGTCGCGGATTTCGTGTCTGGCCGATGTGTCGGGTCTATATTGCCTCGAATCGAGGTCCAATAGCGGTTTCATGATCACCGACAAGCAATTCGCCGTGATCTACGCCTCCGATCCCGCGCCGAAATCGATGCTTACGGAAGACGACCCGGACATCAGTACGATGCCGACCGGCCCGACGGGATAGAAACCTTACATTTTCCTGTGAATAGTGGCGTATGTTTCGGTATCGACCTCGATTCGCTATGGCAGGAATTCGACCCACGCGCATTCGGGACCATCTGATCACAAACCCGCGGACATCAGCCGAACTATAGGTTCCCACTCGCTGTTGTATGCTTGTTTCACCCTTTCGGTCGACAGGCTCGACCGATATCGACATGTCACGACTTGGCAATCACGAACGGAGCGCAGAATGGCAAAGAAGGAAGTGATCCAGGTCATTGATGATCTGGACGGCGCGGCTCTCGACGAATACGAAACCATCGAGTGGAGCCTCGACGGCAAGTCGTACGAGTTCGACACCTCAGCCGAGCACGCCGAAGAGTTCCGGGACACGCTCGCCACCTATGTCGCCATTTCCCGGCCGACCTCACCGGCCCGCGCGTCTCATCGTGGCACCGCGGTCAAAGGTGTGCGAAGCAAAGAACAGACCCAGGCCATCCGGGAATGGGCACAGGACAACGGCTACGAGGTCAGTGATCGAGGCCGGATCGCCCACTTCATCATCGAGGCGTACGAGGCCGCGCACTGACGTCCGGAACGCACAGCGGTGCGTGCGGGCCGGTTTCGACAACCGGGCCGCACGCACCTTCCCACAGCACGATCACTTGATCTCGGTACGCAGAATCCGCATGATGCCCAGCGTCAGTGGAATGCCGATCCAGACTATGCCCGAGACGATCAGGCGCAGCCATTCCCCGCCGCCGACCCAGTCACCCGACTGGAACGGAACCTGCGTGAGCGACGAATCGATCCACTCGCCCACGCTGTCCCGGAACGAGGGCAACAGCTCGTTCACGATGCTCAGCGCGGTCGGCAGTGCGAAGTAGCCGACAATCGCTCCCGGCGTGTTCAGGATGAGCGCCGCGAACGCGAAGCCGAGCAACAGATTGAAGATCTGAATGACGAACGAATTGACGATGCCGGCCACAGGCATCGACCACGCGCCGGCCGGATCGGAATAGACGACTCCGGCAATGACGTTGCCGACCGCCCCGAGCACCAGACTGAGTGCGACGGCACCCACCGCGGCGATGAAGGCGGCGGCGAGTTTGGCAAGTACCACCCGTTCCCGTCGCGGTTCCATCGCGAATGTGGTGAGCGCCGTCCGCTGACTCCATTCGCCGGTGACCAGCAGAATCGCCATCACCGGCAGGATGATCGCGGTGGGAATGTTCATCAGGCCGAAGAACTCGCCGAAGTTCAGGTTCTCGGGATTGTTCCGGTTGCCCGCCAGGATGCCGATCATCACGGCCAGCGAAATGATTCCGATCGAGGCGATCAACCAGAAGCCGGCACGGGTGTCGACGAGTTTTCGCAACTCGACCCGGACGAGTCTGTCCAACGGGATTCCCGGACGGTGCACACCGCTGCCGGTGGGTGTGGTTCCGGTGGGTGTGGTTGTCATGGCCGAGCCCCTTGGGTGGTTGTGCTCTCCCGCGCCGTGGCCGCGGTGAGATCGAGAAACATCTGCTCCAGGTTGGCCCCGTCACCGGGACGCAGTTCGACAAGTGGTATCTGGACACGGGCGGCGAGCCTGCCGATGACCTCGGGCGCGACGTCGGCGAGAAAGCCACCCTCGGCGACCGGCCGCGCGACAATACCGGCCGCCGTCATCGCCCGTAGCAGCGCGTCGTCATCGAGCGAACGCACCCGGGTTCCATTACCGGCGAGCAGTTCCTCCTTGGTGCCCTGCGCCACGATGCGACCGTGCCCGATCACGACGAGGTCATCGGCGATGATCTCGATCTCGTGCAGCAGGTGCGAGGACAGCAGCACCGTTCCTCCGCGGTCGGCGTAGTCGCGCAGCAGGGTCCGCATCCAGTGGATACCGGCCGGGTCCAGACCGTTCGCGGGTTCGTCGAGGATCAGGATCCGAGGGTTGCCGAGCAGCGCGTTGGCGATTCCCAGACGCTGGCGCATACCGAGCGAATAGTTGCGCACCCGGCGCCCGGACTCCTCCGGGGTGAGACTGACCATGTCCAGCATCTCCTCGACGCGGCCCTTGCCGACGCCCAGGGTCATCGCGCTCAGCCGGAGAATCTCGGCGCCGGTGCGCCCGGCGTGCTGCGCGGACGCGTCCAGCAGAACCCCGACCTCGGTGGCCGGGTTGGGCATGTCCCGGTAGGCGGTGCCGTCGACCGTGGCAGTTCCGGAGGTGGCGGGTGTGAGACCGGCGATGATGCGCATCGTGGTCGACTTCCCGGCACCGTTGGGTCCGAGGAATCCGGTGACCCGTCCCGGTTTCGACGTGAACGACACGTCATCGACCGCGACGTAGTCGCCGTATCTCTTGGTGAGGTGTTCGACAGTGATCATGGTCTCCATCCTCGTCCGGCCCGGCACCGCGCACATCGGGCGGCGGTACGAATCGGGCATCGGCCGAAAGTCGGATTCCACCCCGATACTTGTGGTCGAGGTTTCCACCGGAAGTCCCCGACTTCCCGCGATGCCGATAGCGTTGTCCATGTGCGCCCCGAGGACTATCAGCCCGTGCTCACCGCGCGCAGTCATGCGTGGCGGCTGGCGTTGATGCTGCTGGTCAGTGCAATCGGGTTCGCCGACCAAGGCCGCGCGGCGTATCTCTGGGAACATGTGCGGTGGCAGTTCGTCGCCGACCTGGCGCTGGGCGCGGCATCGTTCGTGGCAGTGGGATGGCGCCGCTCGCACCCCGTGGCTGTCAACACAGTCATCAATGTCGCGTCAACGGTGTCGGCTACCTGCGCAGGTCCGGCCTGCTTGGCGTTGGTATCGCTCTCGACGCGACGCCGATGGGTCGAGATCATTCCGCAGGCACTGCTGGGGTTGATGATGACGGTGGTGGCGCAGCAGTTCTTCGGCACGCCCCGGCCGGAATCGCAGGCGGTGCAGTACGGGGCGGCGACGATGGTCACCGCGGCGCTGGTGGCATGGGGCATGTACATCGGGTCGCGACGTGAACTCCTGGCCGAACTGCGGGCGCGAACGGTGCTGGCCGAGGCCGAACGCGACGCGGAGGTGGCACGTGCCCGCACCCTCGAACGCACCCGCATCGCCCGCGAGATGCACGACATCGTGGCACACCGCATCTCGGCGATCAGCATGCACGCGGGTGCACTCGCCTTTCGCACCGACCTCCCGCCCGGGGCGATGCGCGAGACCGCGCAGACCATCCGGGACACCGCCAACCTGGCGCTGCACGAGCTGCGCGAGGTGCTCGGAGTGTTGCGCGACGACCCTGGCGACGCCCATCCCGAACAACCACAATCGGGGGCTTTCGACATAGACGAACTGATCGCCGACGGCGTGCGCGACGGAACGCGCGTCACGTACACGCGGTCGATGGAGCTGGCCGAGCTGCCCGAGCCACTCCTGCGCACGTTGTACCGCTGCCTGCAGGAGGCACTGACCAATGCCCGCAAACACGCGCCCGGCGTGCTGGTCTCGGTGCGGCTCAAGGATTCCGGGAGCGGCGGCGTCGACCTGCTGGTAGACAACCCGCTGCCGTTGACCGCACCGGCCGGTGTTCCCGCGTCGGGGCTCGGTCTGGTCGGCCTGGCCGAACGGGTCGCGCTCGCGGGCGGGCGGTACTCGGCGACACTGACCGACGACCGGCGTTTCGTTCTGCACGTGTGGCTACCGTGGACCTCGTGACCGCACGCATCATGCTCGTCGACGACGACCCACTCGTCCGATCAGGGCTGCGTCTGCTGCTCGGCGGCCAGAGCGATCTGGCGATTGTCGCCGTGGCGGCGAACGGCCGTGAGGCGGTGACCATGTACACCGCCGACCCGGTCGATCTGCTGCTGATGGATCTGCGGATGCCCGTCCTCGACGGCATCGACGCCACCCGCACCCTCAAGCAGTTGCCCACGCCGCCGGCGATCCTGGTGCTGACCACTTTCGACGCCGACGACTACGTGGTGCGCGCCCTGGCTGTCGGCGCCGACGGCTTTCTGCTCAAGGACACCGATCCACCGGAGATCGTGGACGCGATCCGTGAGGTGCTGGCGGGACGGCCGGCGCTGAGTCCGTCGGTGACCGCGGCGCTCATCAAGCAGGTCGTCGATGGTTCCGGCGGCGACCGGTCGGCCGCCGCACGGCGGGCCGCGGCACTGCTCACCGACCGTGAACGCGAGGTCGCGGTGTGCCTGGCCACGGGCAACTCCAACGCGGAGATCGCCGCCGAGCTGTTCATGAGCGTGGCCACCGTCAAGGCCCACATCTCGCACATCTTCGGAAAACTCGGTGCCGCCAACCGGGTACAGGTGGCCATCGTGATGCACGACGCCGGGCTGGCCTGAGCGGGTTTCAGCGCCTGCGGGCCCGCACCCCGATGACATCGCGGCAGAGCCGCCGCAGCTCTGCCTCGACACCCGAACGCAGCGTGTCCGCCGACGCCGGGCAATCCCGACAGGTACCGGACAGGTCGACGGTGACCACACCGTCGTGTACCCCGACCAGTTCGATCCGGCCGCCGTGTGAGCGGACGTAGTCCCCGACCCGGGTGCCGATCACCTCGTGCACGATCCGGGCGATCGCCTCGTCGGACATCTGACCGCTCGATGCCGCGGTATCCGGCCGCCAGTCGCCGGGCGTGCGCAAGGCGTCGGTGAGCGCGGTACGCACCGCCGACCCGATCCGGCGCCACGCCGCCTCGTCGGCGGTCAGTACCACCGAACGCGGTCCGACGGTGATCTCGCGAATAGTCCCGTCGTGCTGCATTCGGCCGAGTTCACCCGGTGCCCGCACCGGTCCGCGCACGTCGAGGATGCCGGGTCCGATGATCCACCGGATCTGGCCCGGCAGGTCGCCGGGTTCGGGGTGCATCGGGACGGCCGCGGCGCGCTCACCGACGCGCACCGTCGGCAGGTCCAGTGCGACGGTCTCGCGTGGGTGTCCGTGCCTGGCGGCGGCCCGCGCTCTGTTCGGCACGACTCTGTTCAGCACGGGTGCGGTCACCACACCCAGACGGCGATGGTGTGCGCGATGTACGCCATCACCCAGGCCAGCAACGAGTACGCGGCGAAGATGATGATCGGCCAGCGCCAGGTGGCGGTCTCGCGGCGCAGTACCGCCAGCGTCGAGGTGCATTGGAGTGCGTAAACGAAGAAGACGAGCAGCGCCACGATGGTCGGCGGGGTGAACACCTTGTCGCCCTTGTTGGATCCGTCGTCGTAGCGGGCCTCTTCGAGCCGGGCCGCCGGGTCCTCCGGGTCCTCGGCCGCCGACATCTGGCCCAGGGTGGCGACGAAGGTTTCCCGCGCCGCCAGCGACGACAGCACGGCCACGTTGGTCTTCCAGTCGAAACCGAGCGGATCGAAGATCGGCTCCACACTGTGCCCGAGTCGCGCGGCGATACTGTGGTTCATCGTGTAGGTGGACACCGCCGCCGAGTCGGTGGGGTCGATACCTGCCGACTCGAGAGCGGCGTCCGAACGTATCGGCAGGTTCAGCAACGCCCACAGCACCACGGTCGCGAACAGGATGATGGTGCCGGCCTTGCGGATGAAACCTTTGACCGGGGACCAGATCTCGACCAGCATCAGCTTCCACGACGGCACCCGGTACGGCGGCATCTCCATCGTGAACGGCATCACCGGCCCGCGGCGCCGGGAAAACACCGAGATGATCTTGGCGACGGTCATGGTCGAAATCGCCCCGAGCAGGTACAGCCCGAACAGCACGGTGCCCTGCGCGTTGAAGATCCACACCTTGGACTCGGACGCGACGAGCATCCCGATGAGCAGCGTGTACACCGGCATCCGGGCCGCACAGGTCATCAGCGGCAACGACATCATGGTGGCGAATCGCTGGCGCGCCGACGGCATGGTGCGGGTGGCCATGATGCCGGGGATAGCGCAGGCCACCGACGAGAGCATCGCCACGAACGCCCGGCCCTCGAGCCCGACCGTGCCCATCACCCGGTCCATCAGGAAGGCCGCGCGCGAAAGGTATCCGAGTTGTTCCAGGAAGGTGATGAGGACGAACAGCAGCGCGATCTGCGGCACGAACACCAGCACACCGCCCACGCCGCCGATGAGGGCGTCGGCGATGAAGCCGGTCAACCAGTTGTCACCACCCACCTCGTACACCCAGTCGCCGAGGTGCCCGAAGCCCGTCTCGACATAGTCCTGCAGCGGTGCGGCCACCGCGAAGATCGTCTGGAAGAAGCCGAACATCACCGCGAAGAAGATCAGTGTGCCGATCACCGGGTGCAGCAGCACCTTGTCGATGCGCTCGGTAATCGGATCGGGATCGGGTGAACGGTAGTCGGCCTCGGCCAGCACCGACTCGCTCCACGCGGCCCACTCTTCGGTGCCCGACGTCGGGGGGTCGATCACCGGATGCGACCAGTGGTCGATGTCGCCGAGCAGATCCCGGACCCGCGCACCGGAACCCTTACGCCGCCCGTCGATGGCGGCGACCGGAATACCCAGGGCCGCACCGAGTTTGTCGGTGTCGATGGAGCCGCCGCGGCGGGCCAGCTCGTCGAGCATCGTCAGGCACAACACCGTCGGCAGATCCAGCGACATCACGTCGGCGATCAGCCCGAATGATCGACGCAGGGTACCCGCGTCGGCCACCACCACGATCGCGTCGGGTTTCTCCACGCCCTCGATCTCCCCGGCGAGCACGTCGGCGACCACTTGTTCGTCGATGCTGACGGGGGTCAGGTCGTAGGTGCCCGGCAGATCCTCCAGCGTGATCTGCTTGTCACCGACCTTGACGATGCCGACCGTTCTGCTGACGGTGACGCCCGGGTAGTTGCCGGTTTTGGCCTTCAGGCCGGTGACGGCGTTGAACACCGTCGACTTCCCGGTGTTGGGCGCACCGACGAGTGCGACCTTCGCCGACGAGGCCGCCAGCGTCCGGTTCTCCGTCCTGGGACCGGAATCGCAATGTGGACAGGCGGCTTCGGTGCTCGACCCGTGATCGCAGTGCTCAGTCATGGCCGCCACCGGCCTCGCCGGATATCTCGACGTCGATCAGCGAGGTCTGCACGCCGCGCAGGCAGATCGAGGTGTCCCGGAAGCGGTACTGTCGTGGATCACGCAGTGGGGCCGCGCGCAGGACCGTGACCTCCGTGCCTCGCACCAGCCCCATCGCGGCGAGGCGGTGCGCCACATGGCCTTCCGCGTTGCCGGATATACCGACCACGGTTGCGGTATGGCCGGGACGGACACGATCGAGTGTGCTGTACTGGACGGTCGCCGATACTCCGTCGTGGCCGGGTCCGGGCTGGGCTGATTCAGACATTTCTCACCTCGAGTACGAAACGTACGCTTAGGCAAACCGCACTTCACGGGGCCAAAGTCCCATTACATCAACCCAAATGACCCTGATCCGCGACGTGGATCACCGGGCCCGGCCACGGGGTGCTCGTCAGAGCGCGAGTCCGGTGCCGTGAACGCCGTGTTCGTCGATCAGCGCCAGCTCGTCGTCGGCGAACTCCGGGAAGTCGACGGCGGCCACGTTGTGATCGAGCTGCCAGGTGGAGCTGGCCCCGATCAGCGCGGAGGTGACCTGTGGACGGCGCAGCACCCACTGCAGCGCCAGCTGCGCGAGGGACTGCCCACGGGATTCGGCCAGCTTGTTCAGCTCCCGCGCCCGCCGGCGGTAGGTGTCGTCGATGACGTCGGGGTTCAGGAACGTCGAGTTGACCGCACGCGCTCCCTCGGGGATCTCCTCCAGGTACTTGTCGGTCAGCAGGCCCTGCGCCAACGGCGAGTACACGATCACACCGAATCCGTCGCGCTCGGCGGCGTCCAGGAGACCGTTCTGTTCGATGCGCCGATCGAAGATCGAGTATCGGGGCTGATGGATGAGCAGCGGCACCCCCTCCGCGGCCAGTGCCTCGGCGATCGCGTGCGCGCGGTCGGGCAGGTAGTTGGAGATGCCGACGTAGAGCGCCTTGCCCGAGCGCACCGCCGACACCAGACCCGACACCGTCTCCTCCAGCGGCGTCGACTCATCGGGGCTGTGGTGGTAGAAGATGTCGACGTAGTCGGTGCCCAGGTCACGCAGGCTGTGATCGAGCGAGGCCAGCAGCGACTTGCGCGATCCGCCCTTCAGATAGGGACTCGGCCCGATCGGATTGCCGGCCTTGGTGGACAGAATCAGTTCGTCGCGGTACGGCGCGAGATCCTTGGCCAGGACCCGGCCGAAGTTGTGCTGGGCGGCGCGGTGCGGCGGGCCGTACCGGTCGGCGTTGTCGAAGTGGGTGATGCCCAGGTCGAAGGCGTGCAGAATGATCTCGCGTTGCGTCTGATAGGCGTAGTCGGCGCCGAACTTCTGCCACAGGCCGAAAGAGAAGGTGGGCAAGTCCAGTCCCGAGCGGCCGGTCCGGCGGAATGTCGCGTTGTCGTAGCGGGCGGGATCGGCGGTATAGGTGAGTTCGGTGGGTCCGTAGGACACGGGTTTCCTTCCGGTTGCGGCTCGTGTGCTGCACACGTGGCAGTTCTGCCGCGAACCTAGGCGCTGCCCGGACCGCCGGTCACCCGTTGTGCCCGCGGTGATCGCAAGTCGTCGCGCTACGCCTGTGCGGCACTAGCTTTCGTGAGGTTCGTAGGCCGCATATCCCCGACCACGCAAGTGAGAACGTCATGAGCACCGCCGAGTCCGAATACCTCTGGTACATCCCCAATCAGAACGAGCCCGGCCATCGCGGCGACACCGCCGTCGACGGCCACAACAGCCTGGAGACGCTGACCGGGCACGCATTGGCGCTCGAGCGCAACGGCTGGACCGGTGCGCTCATCGGCACCTCGTGGGGGCGCCCGGACACCGTCACCGTGGCAACGGCGCTCACCGCGCGCACCACCACCTTCGAGCCACTCATCGCGGTGCGGCCCGGATACTGGCGGCCGGCCAATTTCGCCTCGTCGATCGCCACCCTCGATCATCTGACCGGCGGACGCGTGCGTATCAACATCGTCTCCGGCAAGGACGATCTCGGCGCGTACGGCGATGCGGAGGCGCAGCAGGCGGACCGCTATGACCGCACCCGCGAGTTCATCCAGATCATCCGCAGACTGTGGACCGAGGAGAACGTGACGTTCCGGGGTGAACACTTCTCCGTCGAGAATTCCACGGTGGTACCGCGTATCGCCGCCCGCGAGGGACGCCCGCATCCCAAGATCTATTTCGGCGGCGCCTCGGCGGCGGCCGAGCGGGTGGCCGCCGCCGAGGCCGACGTCCAATTGTTCTGGGGTGAACCGCTCGACGGTGTCGCCGAGCGTATCGACCGACTCAAGAAGCTTTCGGAGACCGTCGACCGGCAGCACGCTCCTCTCGAATTCGGTTTGCGTATCACCACATTCATCCGTGATACCACCGACCAGGCATGGTCGGAGGCGCAGGCCCGGGTGGCGCAGATGGCCGAATCCGAGCCCACCGCCACCGATTTCGTCCGGCGCCGCGAGGCCGTCGGCCAGCGCCGCCTCTTCGATCTTGCCGCGCGCGGTGAGGTCCTCGACGACAATCTGTACACCACCCCCGGCACGTTCGGCGGCGGCGGGGCGGGCACCACCTGGCTGGTCGGCTCGGCCGAGGACGTGGCCAAATCGCTTCGCAAATATGCCGATCTGGGCATCACCCAGTTCGTGTTGTCCGATACCCCGTACCTGCGTGAGATCGAACGTCAGGGCAGCCGGCTCCTGCCGTTGCTGCGGGGGTAGCCGCCGCGGGCCGGTGACGACGCCGGAAGAAGGTCGCTGCCCCGAAGAAGATCGCGTCCCGGAAAAGACCGATGCCCAGGTACGCTCGACGGCAGCACCTGGGCATCGCGGCAATGGGGACGCGGCTATGGCGCCGGGTTGATCACCCGCCCCCAGGTGGATTTGTTGCCCCAGATGTTCTGGCGCAGGCCTTCGAGCTGGAGGATCTGACTGTGGTCGACGAACAGGTTGACCTCGTTGCCGTAGTTCTTGACATACCACTCGAAGACGGGTCCGTCGGCGGCCTCGAACATCACGTTCTCCAGGCCGACGCCGTTGATGATGGATGCGGCCACCCCGGTGTTCCACACGCCGACGTTCTCGGTGATGCCTTCGGATTCGATCATGATGATGTCGGCACCCGCATCGAGACATTTCTGAGCACGTGAGATGAGGTCGCCCACATCCTTTTTGGTCTCCGCGGCCAGCTCGGCCTCGCCCGAGTCGCCACCGGACCCGATCTGGATTCCCAGTTCCGGTTTGGCCTTGAGACCCGCCTTGACCACCTTCTCCACCAGCCGGATCAGTCCCGACGTGTTGAGCATGATGAAGCCGGTGGAGATCTCGATGACATCGAACCCGACGTTCTTGGCCTCCTTGAGGTACTGGTCGACGGCATCGTCACCGTAGCGCAGGACGGTTTCGATCCAGCCGCCCGAGGACACGTACGCACCATGGTCATGGGCGATGTCGCTGCACGCCTTCACCTGTTCGGAGGGGACGAGCGAGAACGATCCGCCCGCCCATTTGATGCCGTCGGCCAGGACCACCGTCAGGTCGGCGGGCATCTCCGCCGGGAACCGCGCGGAGAATCCGTCGTCTGCTGCAAAGCCTTGTCGCTGAGCTGGTCGTAATCCGCCGAGGCCACGAAACGCGCGAGTGCTTGAACGTCTGTCATGACTACCTCCATATCGTGGTGATATCCAGGTTAGCCTTACCTTATTATTCGTCAAGTGTTGCGCACTCTCGGCCGCAGTGGTAGCTCCCGCGCGGAATACAAGGTGCTCACATTCCGGTCCCCACCCGGAATCGGACGCCGACACACCGCGGCCAAGTCGAATATTCGAACGCGGCCGTCAACGGTAAGGGCAACGGTTGTAGTTTCGAAGTAGCCACCCGTTGCCGCCCGAACCGATCGGAGACCGTCGATGCCCGACGAACCGCCCTTTCCCCCACCGACGCCGCGTGTCGCACTGATCACCGGCGCCGGCCGCGGTCTCGGTGCCACCACCGCGCTGCGGCTGGCCGCCGACGGCATCGCGATCGCGGTCAACGACCTGGTACCCGCACGCGCCGAGGAATCGGCCGCCGCCGTCGTCGCAGCGGGCGGGCGCGCCGTCTCGGTTCCCGGAGACATCACCGACCCGGCCACCGTCACCCGCATCGTCGACGACGTACGGGACACGCTCGGCCCGATCGCGATCCTCGTCAACAACGCGGGCATCCCCGCCGGCGGCGTCGCCCTCGCCCCGTTCGCCGAGACCTCCCCCGACGACTGGGACGCGATGATCCGGCTGAACATCTACGGCGTCCTGCAATGCACCCACGCGGTGATCGGCCAGATGACCGAACTCCGCTGGGGTCGCATCATCACCATCACCTCCGATTCGGCACGCACCGGTGAGGCGCGGATGGCGGTGTACGCGGCATCGAAGGCGGCGGGCGCATCGCTGATGCGATCGTTGTCCAAGGAACTCGGCCGCGCCGGAATCACCTGCAACACATTGTCACTGGGGACCATCGTGTCCGCCGAGGTGGCGGGTACCGACCGGATGCTGGCCCACGCCAAGCGATATCCGCTGCGCAGGCTCGGCACCTACGACAACGTGGCCTCGGCCGTATCGTGGCTGGTGTCCGAGGACGGCGGCTGGACCACCGGCCAGACCATCCCGATCAACGGCGGATACACCACGAGCTGAGAGGAATCCCGACAAATGCCAACACTCCCGACGCGGCACCGGATCGACCGCGACGACCTCACCCTGGCGGCCGATGTCTTCGAGAACACCGACACCGACGGCACCGCGATCCTCCTGCACGGCGGTGGCCAGACCCGGCAGTCGTGGCGCGCCACGGCCCGCACCATCGCCGGCAGCGTCATGACGGCGGTGTCGGTGGATCTGCGCGGCCACGGCGACAGCGGATGGTCGGCGACCGGCGACTACTCACTGGACGCTCTCGTCGACGACATCGACGTGCTGGGCCGCACCTTCCCCGATCCGGTGCTGATCGGGGCCTCACTCAGCGGCCTGATGTCGTCGACCGTGAGCGCCTGTTCGCCGCGGCGCGCGCACTCACGTTGCCGGTCCTGCTGATCCGGGGCAGAGAATCGGACGTCCTCACCGAGGACGACGCGCGCGAGTTTCTCGATCTGGTACCGCACGCGGAGTTCGTCGACGTCCGGGGCGCCGGGCACATGGTCGCCGGCGACGTGAACGACGCCTTCACCGACGCCGTCCCGGGGTTTCTGTCCAAGGTGTGAACCTCACGACCGGGACAGACGCCGTCCGTGAGATACACCGCCTCGGACATCCACCGTCTGTGACATCCGCGCCCTGTGACATCCACCGCCGGGGCATGAGACACCGCCCGAACATGCCGGTAGATTCGTGCCATGGGGTCGGATACGGGTGCACGGGAACAATATCCGGAGGTCGCGACCGCCGAGGGCCGGGTGCGCGGCTGGTGGCGGCCTACCACCGGAGGTACCGGCGCGGCGTCGTCGGCGGCGTTCTTGGGGATCCCGTTCGCCGAGCCACCGGTCGCGGAACTCCGGTTTGCCGCCCCCGTCCCGAAAGCCCCGTGGGACGGGGTGCTTGATGCGACAGCGTTCGGCGCCACCCCCCAGCGCGGTGATCCGGGCGTCACCCTCATCCCGGAGCCGAGCGTGCCGGGACCGAGCACCCTCAATGTCAACGTCTTCACTCCGGCACCCCGCCGCCGGTTTCCGGGTCTGCCGGTGCTGGTCTGGATCCACGGCGGCGGCTACTACGCGGGTTCGCCGGCCAGTCCCTGGTACGACGGCCGCAACTTCAACCGCGACGGTGTGGTCACGGTGACCATCTCCTATCGGCTCGGTTTCGACGGTTTCGGCTGGATCCAGGACGCGCCGTCCAATCGCGGTGTGCGCGACTGGCTACTGGCCCTGGAGTGGGTACGGCGCAATATCGCGGCATTCGGCGGTGACCCGGGCCGAGTGACCATCGCCGGTCAGTCCGCGGGCGGCGGGGCGGTGACCACGCTGCTGGGCATGGAGTCCGCACAGCACCTGTTCCACAGCGCGTACTGCCTCTCCGGCGCGATGGGCGCGCTGCCTGCGGCCAGGGCGCAGGAGTTCGGGCGGGCACTTGCCGAACGCGGCGGGGTGGCACCGACCCGTCTCGGCTGGTCGGCACTGCCGGAGGAACGCATCCTCGAACTACAGAAGGACCAGACCAGGATCGGCCCGCGCACACTGAGGTCGATGCGCACAGGCGGGCTGCCGTTGGGGCCGACCGTCGACGGGGACCTGATCCGGCGTTCGCCGCTGGCATCCCTGCGGGAGGGCATCGGCGGCGACAAACCGTTCGTGGTGGGCTCGGCCGACGACGAGTTCACCGCGGTGGCCGCCCGGAGCGGGGCGGTGCTGCGGTGGATCCCCCGTAACCTGCTCCTGCGCACGGCGGGGCTGAGCGGCGACGCCCGCACCGCATACCTCGCCGCCAACGCCGAGGTGGCAGCGCTCGGCAAGATCCGGCTGACCGGCCGGGTGCTGACCGACGCGGTGTTCCGGGCCAATGTGCTGCGGATACTCGAGGCCCGCGGCCCGGGCCCCACCTGGACGTACCGGTTCTCGTGGCCGTCGGGCAACGACGGCCTGGCCGGCCACTGCATCGATGTGCCGTTCTTCTTCGACTGCCTCGACGGTCCGGCGCTGGCGCCGCTCACCGGCGGGCATCCGCCCCGGCCACTTGCCGACGAAGTACATCGCGCAGCGGTCGATTTCGTCACCGACGGGGACCCGGGCTGGCCCCGGTACGAGGAAACCGGAAGTCCGGTAAAGGTTTTCGGTACCCCCTCGGCACTTCGAGCCGATGACTACCGGTCGGTGCGGGCCATGCTCACCGCGCGGCGGTGATCGGGCCATTCATTCCCGCGTGTCGTCGGCGACGAGCACCTGATACTGCGGAAAGCGCTCCAGGAACGACCGGACATAGGTACACACCGGAACGATCGTGAGCCCCTGCGCGGCAACCTCATCGAGAACCGATCGGACGAGCAGCCGGGCGAACCCCTTTCGCTCGTAGGCGTCGGTTGCGATCGTGTGCAGCAGTACGAGCGCGCCGTCGTCACGATGCCGGTATCCCTCCAGGCCGATGAGTTCGTCGCCGGACCACAGTTCATACCGTTCGCTGCCCGGGTTGTCGCGTAGCGCGGGCTCCGGGTCGAGGGCGAGGGTCGGCGGGGGAACCGGGATCTCCGTACTCATGCATTCACGGTAGCCCCGTACCCCGGCGGCCGATGCCGCTTTTGGTCCACGTCCGGGGTAGGCCCATTGACAGATTCTTTTACTCTGTTAGAGTAAAAGGCATGAGGAAGACGACCCCCGGGCAGGCGATCACCCTGATCTGCCGTGCCACCGCCGCCCGTGACCTGTTCGCCGGCGACCCCCGCAACAGCGCTGACCGGCTGGCCGCCCGCCGGACCTTCCGGTCCCTGCTCGCCGCGGTACACCCCGACCGCACCGCCGCCACCGGACAGGACCACGCCCGGGGCGCGGCCGCCCGGCTGTCCGAGCTGTACGCGGACTGGCAGCAAGACAGCACACCCGGACCGCACGTCATCGGCACCCACGGCACCTATCCGCTACGAGTGCGCCTGTGGGCCGACGAGCGTGTCGCCTGCTACGCCGGCGCCGAAGCCGGTGTACGGATCGAGCTCGATCGCGCCGCGGGCGGGCGCTGCACCGGCGCGCTCGGCGAGGTCTGGCCCGACGTCGCACTCAGCGGAATGTCGTCATTCCTGCCCGACATCATCGACGCTGAGGTCACCGGCGGACGCGGCTGGATCGCCTATCGGGTGCCGCCGGGCATGGTGTCACTGCGCGAGGTCCATGCGGCATACCCCGATGGTCTCGACGGGCGCGATTGGGCGTGGATGCTGCGCCGGATCCTGATGACACTGGCCACCGCGCGCCGGCCACACGGCAACCTGGGCATCGACACCGTGCTCATCCATCCCGACCAGCACGGCGTGGTGCTCACCGGGTGGACCGCGGCGACCGGCGGCGACGGGCCGGCCCTGGCCGAGCTCACCGACACGATGCTCGGATCCGGCGACCCGCGCCAGTCCCGGTTCATGCGCGCGGCGCGGCACCTACCGCCCGAGCGGCAACTGGCCGAATACAACCTGCTGTTGCGACACACCTACGGCCGCAGACGTTTCCGGCCGTTCACGATGCCCGACCCCAACAACAGTCGATAGGAGGCCCATCATGGGCGGAGGATACTGGGACACAAGCGCATTCGACGCGGCCGCGGCGGCCAGAAAGGCAGCCGGGGACCCCGACTTCGGATACAGCAACCGGATGCGGAACCTGCCGCGCGATCAGCGCACCGCCGCACCCGAACTCGACGTCTTCGGCGCCACGCGCCGCGAGTCCCGCGACAGCGACGAGCACCCCGCCTCGACACCGATCGTCGTCCTGTTCGACGTCACCGGATCGATGGGAATGGTGCCGGTGACCGTACAGAAACGGCTCGCCGACCTGCTCGGCCTGCTCACGCGGGGCGGGTACACCACCGACCCGCAGATCATGATCGGCGCCATCGGCGACGACCAGTTCGACGACGTACCGTTGCAGATCGGTCAGTTCGAATCCGACAACCGGATCGATGAGCAGTTGCGCAACATCTATCTCGAGGGTGGTGGCGGCGGCGACAAGCGCGAGGGTTACGCGCTGGCCGCGTACTTCCTGAACACCCGCGCCCAGACCGACGCCTGGGATCGGCGCGGCCGCAAGGGATATGTGTTCTTCATCGGCGACGAGATGAACAAACCCGCCGTCTACGCGCGGTCGGTGCGCCGCGTCCTCGGTGACGAACTGACCGAGGACCTGGCCGTCGAGCAGGTGTACGAGCAACTGGCCCGGCGCTGGCACACCTTCTACGTGCTGCCCGATCTCACCAGCTACTACAACGATCCGGAGATCGAGAACCACTGGCGCCCGCTGGTCGGTGAACGCTTCCTCAAACTCGACGACCCCGCCGGGGTGGCCGACCTGATCGCACTGACGATCGGGATGACCGAGGACGCCATCGACCTCAAGCAGGGTCTGGCGGACCTGAAGGACGCTGGTTCGACCGCAGGCCGCGCGGTCGGCAAGGCCCTCATCCCCTTCGCCGACCGCCCGGTGCCCGCCGGTGGTGGCCGCTTGCCGGAGGACCTGTGACCGCGCGGGTGCCGGGCCGGCCGATCGTGGTGGTTGGACTGGGCTACGGCGACGAATCAAAAGGCGCCACAGTCGATTACCTCGCCTCCACGATCGGTGACACCGCCGCGGTGGTGCGCTGGTCCGGGGGTGGGCAGGCGGCCCACAACGTGTGTCACGGCCCACGGCACCACACGTTCCGGCAGTTCGGCTCGGGCACGCTGCGCGGGGTGCGCACCATCGCGCGGGCACCCATGCTGGTCAACCCGATCTCGCTGGCCACCGAGGCCGCCGAACTGGCGGTGCTCGGGGTCGGCGACCCGTTCGGGCTGCTCACCGTCGACGCGAACGCGCTGGTGACCACACCGATCCACGTGGCGATGAACCGGGCCCGCGAGATCGCCCGGGGCGCGGCACGGCACGGTTCGTGTGGAGAGGGCGTCGGGGAGACCCGGGCGTACGCGCTGGCGGTCGGGTCCCGGGCCCGGCGCGGGGACTCGGTGGGCAACTTCCCGGTCCACGCCGACCTCCCCGACGCCCCCGCGCTCACCATGGGCACGTTGCGGGACCGTCCGGACACCGTCGCCGCCCTCGACGCCCTGGCGGGTTACGCACGGCCGCTGCTGGAATCGGTGCGGCACCCCGACGCGGCACACGAACCGGTGACGGCGATCGCCGACGCGCTATGTGAGATCGCCGCGCAGGTGCGCGTCGCCGACGACATCGATGCCCACCTGGGCGACGCGCTGTCGTCCGGGACGGTGATCTTCGAGGGCAGCCAGGGTGTGCTGCTCGACGAGTGGTACGGCTTCCACCCGTACACCACCTGGTCGACAATCACGCCCCGGAACCTGGTGACCGCGCTCCGCGCGGCGGGTCACCGGCCCTATGTGCTGGGCCTGACGCGCAGTTATGCCACCCGGCACGGGGCCGGGCCCATGCCCACCGAGGACCCGGCACTCGCGTTGCCCGACGTCCACAACAAGGAGGGCCGATACCAAGGCACCTGGCGGACAGGACATCTGGATCTGCCGGCGCTGCGGTACGCAGTGGCCGCGGCCGGCGGAGTCGACGGTATCGGGGTCTCGCACCTCGACGCGGTGGGTACCGCCGGGCTGTCGGTGGCCACCGGCTGGTCGGGAACCGCCGATCCCCTGCCACAACCGTCGGGCACCGACACCGGCGAGCTGGAGGCACTTACCGCGCGGGCGGCGGCGGCGCGACCGGACTACCGGCCGCTGCCCGGCACTGTCGAGGAGGTGCTTGAGATGATAACTTCGGCAACCGGATGCCCGGTGGTCCTCATCGCGGCAGGTCCGCAGCGAACCGACCGAAGGATGTTGTGCCCGAACCTCATCTGTTGAGCATCGTGTGTGTCGACGTCGTCGCGCTCAGTTATCGGCGCGACGATCGGCGGGTCGTCGTCGGTGTGCATCGGCGCACGGGCGAACCGTTCACCGGACAGCTGGTCCTGCCCGGTGTGGTGGTGACCAGTGGTGAACGTCTGCGCGACGCCGCCGGGCGGGCGCTCGCCAAGCTCGGGCTCAGTGCCCCCGACGCCGTCGGCCAGTTGCGTACCTTCGACGAGCCCGCCCGCGATCCGCGCGGGCCGTCCCTGTCGATCGCCATGTGGGCGGTATTCGACGACGCGGCAGCCCGACGGGCTGACCACGCCGAATGGTTCCCGTTCGGGGAAGTGCCCGAGTTGGCCTTCGACCACAACGCCATCATCGAGGCCGCCCGCGTCCTGCTGGCCGACTCACTGTGGCGGGACGCCCGGTTCACCCGAGCGCTGACCGGGCCGGTGTTCTCGGCCACCGACGCCGTCGCCATCACCGAACAACTCGACGGTCGGCCGCCGCACCGGGCCAACCTCAACCGCGACCTCGCCAAGAACGCGGCACTGGCCGAGGCGGGAACCGCGCCGGCCACCGGCGGCCGTCCACCCAAACTCTGGAAGTGGGTCTGAGCGCTAGCCGTGCATCCGCGACGACACTCACGTAATGCTGAGGGTACCGCTCCCATGAGTACCCGCACGTACCCGCGTCTACCTCGAATGGTGTTCACCCGTGAGGTGCGTTAGCGCGGTTTTTCGCGCAATGCCGGGAACCCTTAACTAAGGTCATTCCACCATCCGAGAACCGTCTAAATCGTTGTTATGCAATATGTTTCACCAAGATGGATTAATGGTCGCCAGAAGAATATCTGGACACGTGCCACTCGGGGCATGTCAGCGAGGTTCCAGTCCTGCAGCATGTCTCGCGGCGAGGTAGCCGAAGACCAGAGCCGGGCCGATGGTGGCTCCCGGGCCGGCGTAGGTGCGGCCCATCACTGCCGCTGCGGTATTGCCGACCGCGTACAGGCCGTCTATCGCGAGCCCGTCGTCGGTCAGGACCCGTGCGACGTGGTCGGTCAACAGTCCCCCTTTTGTTCCCAGGTCAGCGGGTACCATTTGCGCAGCGTAGTACGGAGCTCTGTCCAGTGGTCCCAGGCTCGGGTTGGGTTTGTTGGAGGTGTCGCCGTAGTAGTGGTCGTATGCCGACTCGCCGCGGCTGAAGTCGGTGTCCACCCCGTCCATGGCGAAGCGGTTGAAGCGGGTGACGGTGTATTCCAGTGCGTGTGGTTCGACGCCGATCGCCGTTGCCAGGGCGCCGATCGAGTCGGCCCGAATCAATGCTCCTGCGTCGAACCACGCTTGCGGAAGTGGCGTACGCGCAGGTCTGCCGGCGAACATATAGCGGTCCCGGTAACCTTGGTCGAAGATCAGCCAGGCGGGCAGGTTTTCCGCCGGCCCGTCACCGGCGCCCCGCGCCCCACCGAACATTGCGTGGGTCGCCTCAACATAGGGCAGCGATTCGTTCATGAATCGCCGGCCACGGTCGTTGACCATCAGGCTGCGTGGTAGGGATCGTTCTGCGAGCGCGAACCACGGCCGGCGTGGTAGCGGAATGGACGGCGCCCACCAGGCGTCATCCATCAAGGCCGTGCCAGCTCCCAAATGTTGGGCCGCCAGGATCCCGTCACCGGTGTTACCGGTAGCCCCGAGCGACAGCGCCGCACTCGCGGGCTCTCGCTGGTATTGGCGCCGCATCTCCTCATTGTGGTCGAATCCCCCGCAGGCCAGCACCACTCCGCGGCGCCCCGCGATCCGGGCACCGTCCGAGGTCACGACGCCGGTCACGCGGTTGCCCTCGGTGATCAGATCAACGACGGCGGTATTGAGCAGCACCGGCACACCAGCCCGGCGCACGCCCAGCATCAGCGACCCGGCGAGCGCATTCCCCAGGCCCACCATGCGTTGTCCGCGGACTCGGGCGACTGCTGTGCGGGTGGCGATTCGCAGCATGTGCCAGGGTCCGCGCCACGTGCGAAGACCTGTGCTGATCCACCGGTAATCCTCTTGCAGGACAACCATGTTGGCCGGGGCCTTCGCATAGAAGGGCGTCAGGGTCGTCTCGTCGTCACCCAGGCGCCGGACGTCGAAGGGACGGGGCTCCACCGACCGCCCGGCCGCCTGGCCGCCAGGTTGTTCGGGAAGGTAGTCGCTGTACCCGGGTACCCAATGCAAGTCCAGCTCGGACCGGTCAATGAGGAACCGCAGTGCCTCCGGGCCGCGGTCGATGTACGCGTCGATGCGCTCGGGCGATACGTCGTCGCCCACGATGGCGTGCAGGTACCGGCGCGCATCCTCCAGATGGTCGGCGGGGGCTTCACGACGGAGGATGTCGTTCCCTGGGATCCACACGCCGCCCCCGGAGCGTGCCGTTGAGCCTCCCCAGGTTGCGGATTTCTCCAGTAGACAGACCGACAGTCCATGTCCGGCCGCGCTGATGGCAGTGGACATTCCTCCGGCGCCGGTTCCCACCACCACGAGGTCTACCTCATTTGTGACAGTTAAACTCATGGTGACAGTTTCTATCAGGTTGCGAGTTTATCCACAACCGCGTTTGATGAATTCATGGCTTCCTCACTCAGGACCAAACAGCGACTCCGGGTGCGCAGCGACATCGACGCGGCTGCCTTGCGACTTTTCGTGGAACACGGCTACGAGCGGGTGACGACCGAGGAGATCGCCGCCGCGGCCGGCGTCTCACCGAGCACGTACTTCCGGCACGTCCCAAGCAAGGTCGACCTACTGTTGCGGCCGCTACGATCGAGTAGCGCCGGTATCGTCGCGCTGTTTTCCGCATACTCTGGATCCGATGTCATCGCCGGACTCGTCGAGGCGATCCGCGCCCAGACCTCCCAGATCGACCCGGAACTGCACTTGCGCTGGCGTGCGGTAATCCGCGCCGTGCCCGGTGTCCTCGACCGGGTTGCCCTGATAACCGAAACCGACCGGCGGGAGCTAATCCGCCTCGCGGCGGAGCGCATGGGCTGTGACCCCGAGCGGGACTGGATGCCCGGAACCACGGTCTGCAGCCTCTTGGCGGTGGTCGAGTTCGGCTTCCGGCGTTGGATGGGTGAGACCGACGAGAACGTCGCTCTGATCGAGTGCATCGATTCGGCGTTGCAGTCGTACCTGGCCTGCCGGTGATCGGGACCCATTCCGGGGTGCGCAACCGGTAGTTAGTTGCTTCTCCCCGAGAGGTTAGGGACTCGGTCGGCGGGGGTCTGGCCTCCGATGCCGGTATGTGGTCGGTGGTGATTGTAGTGATGGAGCGCCCGACCGTGGAACGGGCGATCCCGAAGTGATAGGCGATCCCGTGTGGTCCCCACCGCCGGGTGAACCGCAAACCAATGATCCGGCGTTCACGTTTGCGGGAGATTCGTTGCGGTGACCGACGCGGCCGCGAGGACCGATCAGTCAGCGACGGCCCGGCCCGATAGCGATCAGCCCACCGCTTCGCTGTCGACGGTGAGCGCTGGAATCGTGCGACAGCACGCCGGCCGCTAGGGTCAGCCGTCCTCGACGATCAACACCGCGAGACGACGACGCGCTCCCGGGGTCAAGGGTGCATTAGCGTGAGTCATGACCGCCTCCGTGGTGTGGACGCGAGTCGTGGGAACCCAACCCTGCCCGGAGGCTTCGTTCACCTCACGCGTTCACAACCGCTCAGGGAAGAACAGCTAGTCTAGCCCCGCCGCAGCCGGACCCACAGCCCGTCGTCGACGGTCACGTCGGCATCCACACCGAACACACCGGCGATGGTGGCGGCGGTGATGGTCTCGCGCGGGATTCCTTCCTCCACCACGCGACCGCCGGCCAGGACGACGATGCGGTCGCAGTACATCGCGGCGAGGTTGAGATCGTGCACCGCCATGATGGCCGCGGTGCCGGTGCGCCGGACATTCTCGGCGACCAGCTCGAGCAGACTCAGCTGGTACTTGATGTCGAGGTGGTTGGTCGGCTCGTCGAGGATCAGCAGTTCCGGTTCCTGCACGAATCCGCGGGCGATCTGCACCCGCTGGCGTTCCCCGCCGGAGAGCGAGCCGTAGTGCGAGAGCAGCATCGATTCGATGTCGGTGTCGCGGGCCACCCTGTCGATCACCGCCCGATCGGTGTCCGAGACCATCGACCACGCCTGCCGGTGCGGTGTGCGTCCCAGGTCGAGCACGTCACGGACGAGCGGGTTCTGATCGGTGACCGCGGCCTGTTCGACGAACGCGATCCGGCGGGCCACCGCCCTGCGCGGCAACGACTGCAACGACCGGCCGTCGAGTTCGATCACCCCGGCACTGGGCCTGCGCAACCCGGCGAGCAGCCGCAGCAGCGACGACTTGCCCGAGCCGTTGGGACCGATCAGCCCCACCAGTTGACCTTCGGCGACCGACAGGTCGATCCCGTCGAGGATGGTGCGCCGGCCCACCTTCCAGCGGACGCCGGTGGCGGTGAGTTTCATCGTCGGCCCTGCCTGATCAGGATGATCACGAACGCCGGCACTCCGACGATCGCGGTCACCACGCCGATCGGAAGCTCCTGCGGCGAGACCAGCACCCGGCCCGCGATATCGGCCCACACCAGGAACAGCGCACCCAGAATCACCACCGTGGGCAGCATGATGCGGTGGCGCACCCCCACCAGTGCACGCGCCGCGTGCGGCAGGACCAGGCCGACGAAACCGATGGCACCGGCAACACTGACGATCACCGCGGTCAGCAGCGCGGTCACCGTCAGCAGGATTATCCGGGCGCGGGCGACATTGACACCGAGCGAGAGCGCGGTGTCGTTGCCGAAAGTGAACGCATCCAGCGAACCCGATGAGAACAAGCACACCAGCACACCCATCAACGCCACCGCCGCGCAGATCTGCACCTGCGACCAGGTGGGCGCCGACAGCGAACCGAGCAGCCAGAACAGCACCCCCCGGGTCTGCTCCGCGTCGGCGGCGGTGTAGACGATGAACGAGGTGAGTGCCGAGAACAGCTGCGTCACCGCGATACCGGCGAGAAGCACCCGATCGGTGGTGCCGCCGGCCAGCCACGACAGCAGCAGCACCAGCGAGAAGGCCAGTCCGGCACCGACGAACGCGCCGCCGGCCATGCCGACGACTCCCGATCCCACGCCCAGCAGCACCACCGCCACCGCACCCACCGACGCACCCGAGGAGATACCGAGCACGAACGGGTCGGCGAGCGGGTTGCGCAGCAGCGCCTGCAGCACCGCACCGCACACCGCCAGACCGGCGCCGCACGTGGCCGCGAGCAACGACTGCGGCAGCCGCGAGTCCCAGATGATCGCATCCTCGAGCGCGGTGAGCCCGGTGCTGCCGCCGACGACGTGGGCGCGTGCCGATCGCAGCACATCGCCGATCCCCAGCCCGGCGGGTCCGATCGTGATGGCGAACGCGATGGACATGACCAGCGCGATCAGTCCACCCACCCACAGCACCGCGATCCCGCCGACACGGCCGTACCGCCGTCCGCCATCGCGGACCGTGGCGGTCGCGGTCACTTGCTCAAGCCGAGTTCGACCAACCCGTCGGCGACGTTCTGAATGCCGTACACGGTGCGCAGCGACGGATTCATCTCCGCACCGGTCACCAGGATGTACCGCTTGTTCTTGACCGCGTCCATCTCCCTGGTCACCGGATTAGTTTCCAGGAACCGGATCTTGGCCTCGCCGGTTTCGGCGGTCTGGCTCTTGCGGGTCAGGTCGCCGAGCACCAGTACCTGCGGGTTACGACTGGCGACCGCTTCCCAACTCACCTGCGGCCATTCGGCTTTCGTGTCATCGAAGACGTTCTTGAGGCCGAGCGTGTTGGTGATGATGCCGGGCGCCCCGCAGCAGCCGGCGATATACGGCTGTTCGGCGTTGGCGAACCAGTACAGGACGCTGACGCCCTGGGCGTTCACCGACTTCTGGGCAGCGGTGACCCGTCCCTTGAGGTCGTCGATCACCGACGTCGCCTTGTCCGAGGTACCGGTGAGCTCACCGAGCTGAGTGATCTCCTTGTACACCTGGTCGAGGCTCGCCGGGCTCTCCCGCGTACCGTCACCCCCGTCGGCGACCTTGCCCTCGCAGTCCGACGGCGCCAGATAGTTGGGGACCTTCAGCTCGTCGAACCGGGCGCGGGTGGCCACGCCACCGTCCCCGAGTGTCGAGCTGAACGAGGCGGTGACGAAATCGGGGTTCTCGGCGAGCACCGCCTCCAGGGACGGCTTGTTGTCGGCCAGGCGCTTGATGCCTTCGTTGTCCCCGGCCAACGAATCGAGGATGGGGTCGGTCCAGGTGGCGGTGCCCACCACCCGATCGGCCAGGCCCAGTGACAGCAGCACCTCGGTGGTGCCCTGGTTCATCGACACGATGCGCTGCGGCGCGGCGTTCATCGTCACCTTCTCACCGCAGTTCTCCACCGTCACCGGGAAGCCTTCACCGGCCACCGCGTCGTCCCCTTCGTGGTCGACGTCGGAGCATCCGGCGAGCACCACCGCGACCGCGCCGAGCAGCGCGGTACCCAGCATCAACGGACGTCGGCGCGCGAAAGCCCGCGGCGGTGAGAGCGTCGAGCGTCGGGACGGGGAGGTACGCCGAGCGCGCATAACGAGGTTCCTTCTGGTCGCGGCCCATCTCGCGGGGCCGTTGTCCTGCGATCGCGCGGGCGGCGGCCCGCACGATACCAGCAGGTCTTCGGACTCGAGATCAACCGCCGCCGGGCGCCTTCCCGGTCTTCCTCGACCAGTGGCATCGTGTCCGGCACGTCCCTCTCACCGCTGCGCGTCAGTCCCGGATTTGCACCGGGTTCCCCGCCCATGTGGGCATGCTGGTCCGCTGAGTATAGGACGGACCGCCCGAACTCGGACATCGTGCCCGCCGACTCCCGGCCGCCGCTGCTACGGTCGGCCCTACACAGCGCCAGGAATGCCGGTGACCTTCCGAAGGAACACCGCACTGGAATGCCGAACTGCTGCAAAGAGACCTGCACGAAGCGATCCTCCGGCTCAAGGACCGGCCGGACCGAACTCCTGACCCCGCACGCGCCCGACCACCACGCGCAGCGCGGACGCGAACTCCCCCGCTCCGCGGCCACCGAGCCGCGAATAGGACAGCACCAGCCCGGACACCGCGTGTGTTGCCGACTGGCTGCTCAATGACCTTGTGCGCCAGCCGGCCTGGTCAAGTCCGGTGACCACCGCCTCGTCGTCGAGTCCCGGTAGCAGCACACACAGATGCAGACCGGCCTCGACCCCGGTGACGGCCAGTCGGGGGCATTCGCGGGCCAGTGCGGCCACCAGCCTGGCGCGGCGATCGCTGTACACGCGGGCGGCCCTGGCCAGGTGGCGGTCCATCGCGCCCGAGCCGATGAATTCACCCAGCGCGTCGGCGGGCAGCGCCGACGGCCCTCGGCGATGCACTGCCAGCCACCGCTCGACGGACCTGCGCAGCGCGGCGGGCGGCACGCACCAGGCGACGCGCAGATCCGGCGACACCGACTTCGACGAGGTGCCCACATACGCCACGCACCCGCTCGCGCCGGGCAGTGTGACCAGCGCGGGCAGCGGGGCGACGCCGTAGCGAAACTCGCCGTCGTAGTCGTCTTCGATCACCAAAGATCCTGTTCGCCTGGCCCATTCGACGAGGGCAACCCGACGGTCGACACTGATCCGGTGACCGAGCGGATACTGATGCGCCGGCGTGGTGAACACGATGCCCGGCTCGTCGCCGAGGACGGCGACGTCGAGTCCGTCGGCTTCCACGGGGTGGAACCGGACATCGAGGTCCTGCTCACGTGCCATGAGCAGGGCCCCGCGATAGCCGGGGTCCTCAATGTGGAACGGAATCCCGCACGCATCGGAGGGTTCGGTTGGCCCGGCCCGGTCTTGAGGGCCGACCGGGACCCGACCACAAGAAGCCCTACGTTCGGCGGCGAACGCCGCACACAGCGCGGCGATCGCCGAACGCGAGCTGTCGAACAGCAACGGATCGGCGTCGGCGATGCCTCGATGCCGGCGCAGGTGGCCGGACAGTTCGGCGCGCAGTCGCGGACTCGGCTCCTCCCACGGGTTCAGTCCGGCCATGCCGTCGGAGGCCGCCGCCCGGACCGCGCTGCGCCACGCCCGCCGGTCGACCAGGCCCGCATCGGGAATCCCCGGACGCAGGTCACGGACCGAACGCCCCCGTCGTGGCGCGAGCGCCCTCTCCGGTACGGCCTCGCGCAGGCCCCGGGTGCGCGCCCCGGCCCGCGCCGCCTGTACCACGCCCGCACTCACCCGCGTTCCCGAACCGTGTTCGGCGACGATGAATCCCGCGGCCGCCAGTTCGTCGAAGGCACGCACCACAGTGCCCCGGGACAGTCCGGTCTGCCCCGCCAGTGCACGGCTGGACGGCAGCCGGTCACCGTCGGCGAGCACACCGTCGGCGATACGGTCGACGATCGCACCCACCAGATCCGCCGCTCCCGAGACGTCGTCGAGAACCAGGGATCCGGGGCGAGCGGTACGGGCCATGGCACAAGAGTAGGCCGATCCGGGCCAAAGTGGTCCCGCCGAATTGACGGAAGTGGACCTTCATCAACGGCCACTTACGCGATGGAATGGCGTCATGACGAAGTTCCGGCAATCCCACCGCCTCAAAAACGTGCGCTACGACGTCCGCGGCCCGATCCTCACCGAAGCGATGCGCCTGGAGGGCCAGGGACATGACGTGCTGCGGCTCAACCTCGGCAACATGCGCCCCTTCGGGCTCGTCGCACGCCCGGAGATCGTCGACGCCGTTGCCGCCAACCTGGATACGGCCCAAGCGTATTCGGATTCACGCGGCATCCCCGCGGCCCGGCAGGCGGTGGCCGAGCACTATCTGGGGCGCGGGATCGACGGTGTGCGGGCCGACAACGTGTTCCTGGGCAACGGGGTCAGTGAACTCATCACCCTCACCCTGCAGGCGCTGGTCAACCCGGGTGATGAGATCCTCGTGCCCGCACCCGACTACCCCACCTGGACCGGTGCGGTGAACCTCACCGGCGGTGTACCCGTGCACTATCTGGCCGACGAGTCCGACGGCTGGAATCCGTCGCTGGAGGACATCGAGTCGAAGGTGACCCCGCGAACCACCGCGCTCGTACTGATCAACCCCAACAACCCGACCGGGGCGGTCTACAGCGAGGAGACCGTGCGCGGGATCGCCGACATCGCCCGCCGCCACGGACTGATCCTGCTCAGCGACGAGATCTACGAGGAGCTGGTGTTCGGCCAGGCGCGGCATCACTACGCCGCCCGCGCCGCCGGCGACGACGTGCTGTGCCTGACATTCGGCGGCCTCTCGAAGGCCTATCGCGTGTGCGGGTACCGCGCCGGCTGGGTTGTGGCGACCGGACCCCTGCACCTGGCCGGTGATCTCCTCGAAGGAATCACCCTGCTGTCCAACATGCGGGTCTGCCCCAATGTCACCGGCCAGCACGCGATCGCCCTTGCCCTCGGCGCCGGAACACCGGGCTCTCCACTGCCCGCCGACATCGTCGACCCCGGCGGGGTGCTGGAGCGGCGACTCGCGCTCACCGCCGACGCGCTCAACACCATCCCCGGGGTGAGTTGCGTCGCGCCGCGCGGAGCGCTGTACTGCTTCCCCCGCATCGACACCGAGCTGTTCGGCATCGACAGCGACGAGGAGTTCGTCCTCGATCTGCTGCGCGCCGAACACATCCTGGTCACCCACGGCACCGGCTTCAACTGGCCCGAACCCGACCATTTCCGCATCGTCTGCCTACCCGACGACGCGGTCCTGGAGCAGGCGGTCGCGTCGATCGGCGGCTACCTCGATCGCCGACGACGGTAGGTGCGTCATCGTAGTCGTGCGGCAAGCCTCGGCAGTTGTGTGAGCGGGTTGAGCCGCTCCACTTCCCGCCGCTGCGCGGCGGTAAACACCTCGCTCAGTCCCGGCGCCGGATCTCCGCCGCCGCTGAAGGTCAGCGCACTGAACGGCCAATCGGACCCGAACACGATGTGCGAGCGGTCGGCGACCGCACCGACCGCACTCATCGCTGCTTTCGAGGCACTCAGGGCGGTGTCGTAGTAGAACCGTGAGATCAGCTTCTTGGTGTCCAGTAGCGAGGCCCGCGCCATCTTCGGTAGCGCCTGCCCGACGGCGGACTGCGAGACCACACCCAGCCGGTGTGACAGGAACGGGACGGTACCGCCGGCGTGTGCGAGCTGGAACCGGATACGAGGGTACCTGTTCATCACCCCGGTGGCCATCAACCAGGTCACGGCTCGGGTGGTGTCGAAAGTGAACTCGTACAAGAAGTCCGGCAGCGGCAGCCCCGGCTTCGCCGAATCCGGGATGGCGGCCGGATGGATGAACACGTAGGTGCCGCGCCGATTCAGCTCCGCCATCAGCGGCTCGAACCGCGGATCACCGAGGTACACACCGTGGTAGGCACTGAGTAGGACGACACCGTCCAGGCGCAGCGTATCGAGTGCGTAGGCGAGTTCGGTGATCGATGCCGCGACGTCGGGCATCGGCAGCACCGCGAACGCGCCGAATCGCTTGCCATGCCGGGTGAACAGCCGCGAAACGTAGGTGTTGCAGTAGCGCGCCATGTCGCGGGCCTCCTTACCCCGTAGGAATCCGACACCGGGATCGGAGATCGACAGCGCCTGCGCCTCGATGCCCCACCGATCCATGAAGTCGATCGCCGCGTCCGGCGACCACGCCGGGGTCGGGTAGCCACCGATGGTGACATGTCCGTGGGACAGCAGCGCCGAGCGGTACTCCGGTGGAAGGAAGTGGGCGTGCAGATCGATCCGATAGCGCCCGGTAGGCGCGGCACCGGCAGGTCCTGCGGTCGTCGCGGTCGCCGCCCCGGCGAGCACCGCCCCCGCCGCGAGGGATGCGCCCTGGATGAGTCGACGACGACTGGGGCCTGAGGCCGCCGGGTCCGATTGGGTCTGGGGCTTGTTCACGGCGTCGACTCCTGCGTCTTGATGCCCGGCCAGGTCAGCTCATTCCGGGGCCCGGATTCCTGTATCGATCGCTACAATACCGCCATAGGCACTGACCACCGCAAGTACCGCGTGCGCATGCATTTCGAACAGCGCGCCGAGATCGACGTCGTCACCCCCGATTTCCTTGGCGATGAACAGGCCGTCGGCTGCGGCGATCGCGTACAGGACGACCTGACGAGCGCCATCCTCGGAGAGTTGGGGTGCCAGGTCGCGGACCACCGCCATCATCCGTTCGGTCGCCTGCGCGCGTACCTGAAGAAACTTTTCGCGGGCGCGCGGTTCCTCGGGACGCCGCTCCAGGGCGAGCATCAGACCGAGCCGAAGAAAATCGGGTGACGCCAGCAGGGACTTCGCCACTTGGCGGCCGAGTTCGATCACCCGGTCCCGAGGTGTCGACGCGTCGGGCAGTTCCCATGCCGAGAGCCAGTCCGCGAATGATCGTTCGATCACCGCCGCGATGAGGTCGTCCTTGTCCTTGAAGTGCCAATAGATGGAACTCGCCGGCAAACCGCACTGCTTACTCACCCTCCCGATGCTCGTGCCTTCATAGCCGCGCTCCCCGGCGATCTCGGTGGCGGCGTCGAGGATCTTATTGCGCGATTCCTCTCCGTTGGCCCGTCGCTTACGTGCCGATTCTGCGGCCATCTGGGGTCTCCTTTCTCGTCGGGGCATTGACGCACGGCACCCCGACAATTACTGTAGTGATCACTACAGCATCACTGAATCGCCGCGGCGCCCCGTGCGAGTCGCCTTCGGTCCAAACTATCGGGCTCGTGTTCAGCCGGAACACGAGCGGGTTCGGTGGCCCCGGTCCAACATCAGGAACAGAACGTGAGCGAGACAGACTCCATTTTCGACGTGGCGATCGTGGGCTACGGCCCCACGGGCGCCACCGCGGCGAACATTCTCGGACAGGCAGGGCTGCGGGTCGTAGTCCTCGAACGCGACCCGGACATCTACGGACGGGCCCGCGCCATCTCCACCGACGAGGAGGTCATGCGCATCTGGCAGAGCGTCGGACTGGCCGACGAACTGCAGGAAAGCATGCTTCCCGGCGGGGTCGTCGCTTTCGTCGACGCCGACGGCCGGCCGTTCTCCGAGGTCAGCCCACCCTCCCGCGGAGCAGGTCATCCAGCTCAGCAGTTCATCTATCAGCCCGCCGTCGACGGCGTGCTCCGCAAGGGGGCCGACCGGTTCCCCAACGTCACCATCCTCACCCGGCACGAGGCGCTGAAGGTGAAACAAGACGGGGAGTCCGTCGAGGTGCTGGCCGCGAACCTGGTGACCGACGAGTTCGTCCGGATTCGCGCGTCGTATGTGATCGCCGCCGACGGCGGGTCGTCGGCGATCCGCGGAATCCTCGGCGTCGGGTATGCGGGTAAGACCTTCTCCGAACGGTGGGTCGTCATCGACACCGAAGTCCTCCAGGACTGGCCGGGCAGTTCGCGCCTGCGGTTCCACTGCAACCCGAAACGGCCGGCCGTCGACTGCCCCACGCCGCTCGACCATCATCGGTGGGAGTTCCCGGTCCGCGCCGACGAGGACGAAGACGAACTGGTCAAGGGCGAAAGCATCTGGCGGGTCCTCAACGATCAGGGCATCACCGACCAGCAGGTGAAGATCCTGCGCGCGGTGATCTACAGCCACCACGTGCGTTTCGCCGACCGGTGGCGAGTGGGCCGGGTCTTCCTCGCCGGCGACGCCGCGCACGCGATGCCGCCGTGGATCGGGCAGGGCATGGCTGCCGGCGTCCGCGACGCCGCCAACCTGTGCTGGAAGCTTGAGGCCGTGATCCGGGGAAACCTCGACGAGTCGGTGCTCGACAGCTACCAGACCGAACGTGATCCGCACGTGCGGGAAACCACCGATCACGCGGTGTTCAGCGGTCGCCTCATCACCGAACGCCGCGAATGGGTGGCCGCGATCCGCAACGTCACGATGCGCGGCCTCAATCGAATCCCCGGCTTCGCCAAGTGGATCGTCGCCACACACTGGATTCCCAACGCGCACTACCCCAAAGGCTTCGTCCACCCCACCGCACACAAGGCACGCGGTTGGCAACTCCCACAGCCCGACGTCATCGACGACAACGGCACCACGGTGCGGTTCGACGATACGCGCGGCAAGGGGTGGACCGTCCTCACCACATCGGCGACGCCACGCCCGACGGCGTGGAGTGACGTGGCCGTACCCACGATCATCGTCGCGAACCGCCCCGGGACGCCGGGCAGCATCGTCGACGCCACCGGGATCCTGACCACCTGGCTGCGTGAGCACGACGCCGAGACGGTCGCGATCCGGCCCGACGGATTCGTGTACGCCGCAGCATCCCCCGGCACACCCCTACCCCCACCCCCCGGCTCGATGAAAATGGCGTCATGACAGTCGAACTGACCGCCAGCACCGTCACCGTCAACGGTGACACCGACATCCACTACGTCGAGGCGGGTTCGGGAACTCCCGTCGTCATGCTGCACGGTGGCGGCCCGGGTGCCTCCGGTGTGGCCAACTACGGCCGCAACATCGATGCTCTCGCACAGCATTTCCGGGTCATTGTGCCCGACATGCCCGGATACGGGAAGTCGAGCAAGAACCTCGACCAGGCGGACCCGTTCGGTTCACTCGCCGACGGAATCCGCGGGCTGCTCGACGCGCTCGACATCGACACCGCCGACCTGATCGGCAATTCCTACGGCGGTGCGTGCGCACTGCGGTTGGCGTTGGACTCCCCGCACCGCGTCCGCAAGCTCGTCCTGATGGGGCCGGGGGGGATCGGCACCACGCGCGGTGTACCGACCAGGGGACTGAACTGTCTGCTCGGCTACTACACCGGCGACGGACCGTCGAGGGACAAGCTCGCCGACTTCGTCCGCACCTATCTCGTCTTCGACGGGGGCGCCGTCCCCGACGAGGTGATCGATGAACGGTACCGGGCGTCGATCGATCCGGAGGTCGTGGCGAATCCGCCGCTGCGCCGACCATCTGGTCCCGGGGCTCTCAAGACCGTGTGGAAGATGGACCTCACCCGCGATCCGCGGCTGACCCACCTGCACACACAGACGTTGATCCTGTGGGGAGCCGAGGACAAGGTCAACCGCCCGGCAGGCGGCTATCGTCTCCACAAGACCCTCCCCAACGCCGATCTGGTGATGACCGCCGCGACGGGGCACTGGTTGCAGTGGGAACGGGCGGACCTGTTCAACAGGCTTGTCATCGACTTCCTCACCGCAACCGATGGAGGACTGCGATGATCACGGCCTATTCGCCGACCGGCACCACCACCGCGGGCTTACCCGCCGCACCCGCGCCCCCGGATTCGTCGATCTTCGGACGAGTTCATCTGGGCTACATCGTGATCGAGACTCGCAAGTTCAGCGATTGGGAACGCTTCGGTCGCGACGCGATCGGGCTGCACGTCGACACGCCGACCGGCGATGTACTGCGGTTTCGGCTCGACGACCACAAAACCCGATTCCTGTTGCGGCGTGGCCCGGCCGAGGACGTCATGGCAATCGGCTGGCAGATCGACGACCACGAATCCTTCGACGGCGTGCTGGCCCGGGTGATCGCGCACGGTGTGCCGCTGGTCGAATTGCGACCGGAGGAGGCCCAGCTACGCGGAGTGGAACGCGCCGTCCGATTCCCGGGGCCCAATGGTCTTGTCCAAGAATTGTTCACCCGCGCGCACACCACAACCGAGCCGCTGGTCGCGGTGGCTTCGGGCGGATTCGTGACCGGCGAATCGGGTCTGGGGCATGTCGCCGTCGTCACCAAGAATCCGCACCAGATGCGGGGCTACTATTCCACTGTCTTCGACGCCCGCCTCTCGGACTACATCGATGAGACGATCAGCGGCGCCCGCATGAAGATCCGGTTCATGCGGGTCAACGAACGTCATCATTCGATCGCGATCGCCAATATGCGCGACGCACCACTGAATCCGGTCCGAACCAGGGTGCAGCACCTCAATATTCAGGTCACCGAACTCGACGACATGATGCAGGCGTACCAGCGGACCAAAGAACTGGGCTTCGGTATCACCATGTCGATGGGACAACACACCAACGACAAAGAACTGTCCTTCTATGCCCGCACACCGTCCGGTTTCGAGTGGGAAACCGGCTGGAATCCGATCGTCATCGACGAGAACGCGTGGGAACCGACGACCCATCAGGGCATCAGCATCTGGGGGCATCGGCCCGAGGTGGACAAGTTCGTCAACGCATTCACGCGCGTCCGAGAGGCCGTGGGCAATCTCGGACACCACGAGGACCCGGTGGCCGCGCTGAGCGGTCCCGGTATCGCCGACGACTGATCCCGAGCACCATGACCGTCGAGCTGGGAGCTCCGGTCAGGACACGACCGTTACCTTCACGACGACCAATCAGCGTGAAAGCTCCCTCACCGTGACGCTGATCGCGTCGGCGTCCTTGGCCGGTCGCCGTTCGGGCCACTACCTCGTGAGATCGAGTGCGATGTCGATGAGCATGTCCTCCTGGCCGCCCACCATCCCACGCCGCCCGGCTTCCTCCAGCAGGCTGCGAGCATCGACGTCGAAGCGTGCGGCGGCATTCTCGGCGTGGCGCAGAAAGCTGGAATACACCCCGGCATAGCCGAGGGTGAGTGTTTCGCGGTCTACGCGGACCGGACGGTCTTGCAGCGGCCGGACGATGTCGTCGGCGGCGTCCTCCAGTGCATGCAGGTCGCAGCCGTGCTCCCAACCCATTCGGGCGGCGGCGGCGATGAACACCTCCAACGGCGCGTTACCGGCGCCCGCACCCATCCCGGCCAGGGAGGCGTCCACGCGTGTCGCGCCGTGCTCCACCGCGACAATCGAATTCGCCACACCCAAACTCAGGTTGTGATGAGCGTGGATACCGATGGCGGTGGCCGCATCCAATGTCCGGCGGAGCGCGTCGACCCGGCTCGCGATATCGGGCATCGTCATCGCACCGCCGGAATCGACAACGTACACGCAGGTGGCGCCGTAGGATTCCATCTTCGCCGCCTGCTCCGCCAGGTCCGCGGGGGTGATCATGTGACTCATCATCAGGAATCCGACGGTGTCCATACCCAATTCGCGGGCGGCCGCGATGTGCCGGGCGGAGATGTCGGCCTCGCTGCAGTGCGTGGCGACACGCACGATACGCGCACCGGCGCGGTAGGCATCCTTGAGATTGCCGACCGTACCGATACCGGGGAGCAGCAACGTCGCCACCGCGGCGTTGTCGACCGCACCGGCAACCGCTTCGATCCATTCGAGGTCGGTGTGCGCGCCGAAACCATAGACACAACTGGACCCGGACAGCCCGTCGCCGTGGGCCACCTCGATGGAATCGACGCCTGCCCGGTCGAGTGCGGTGGCGATGGCGACCATCTGCTCAATCGAATACTGGTGGCGGACGGCGTGCTGGCCGTCGCGCAGGGTGACGTCGCTGACGTAGATCTGTGGTGAAGGATTCATCGGTGTGCTCCCGACCGGGTGGTTGCGTTGGCGTGGCGTGCGATTCGTTCGGCGGTCGCCATGGCCGCGGAGGTCATGATGTCGAGGTTTCCGGCATACGCGGGCAGGTAGTGGGCGGCGCCGGTGACTTCGAGCACGACCGTGGCCCTGGTACCCACGAACTTTCCCGTTTCAGGGATGAACAGTGGGTCGTCGACGCCGAAGGTTTCGAACTGCACGTCCTGTGTAAGCCGGTAACCGGGCACATACGCGTGCACCCGCGCCACCATCTCCTGGACCGATTTCTCAATCGCATGATGGTCCGGCGATCCCTCGACGAGACAGAAAACGGTGTTACGCATCATGATCGGCGGATCAGCCGGGTTGAGAATCATCACCACCTTGCCCCGTCCGGCGCCGCCGACAGCGCACAGCGCCGCCGACGTGGTCTCGGTGAACTCGTCGATGTTCGCGCGGGTGCCGGGACCTGCCGACAGCGACGAGATCGCCGACACGATCTCCGCATAGGCCACTGGTGCCGCCGCGCCCACGGCGGCGACGATGGGGACCGTCGCCTGCCCACCGCAGGTGACCATGTTGAGATTGGGTTCGTCCAGGTGTTCATCGAGGTTGACGACCGGCACACAGTAGGGGCCGATCGATGCCGGGGTGAGGTCGAGGACTCGCACCCCGCTGTCCTTGAGTGCGGCCCAGTTGGCCCGGTGCGTACCGGCCGAAGTCGCATCGAATACGAGCCGGACGGCGTCGAAATCGGGAAGGGCCAACAGTCCCTCCACTCCGTCGGACACCGTGGTGATGCCGAACCCGCGCGCACGGGCCAACCCGTCGGATGCCGGGTCGATACCGACCATGGCGGCCACTCGCAGCGGTCCCGCCCCGGCGATGATCTTGAGCATCAGATCGGTGCCGATATTGCCGGAGCCGATGATCGCAACCGGGTAGTCTCCCGGCGCGGATACGTTGTCGGACATGATTCTTCTCCCTCAGGCGAAGTGGACGGAGACGGTGCCGAGGCCGGCGAGCTGGGCCGATGCCGTGTCACCGGTGTCCACAAAAGAGGCGCCGGTGATCGAACCGGACATGACGAATTGTCCGGCCTCGATTCCGGTACCGAAGGGCGCCAGCGCGTTGACCAGCCAGGCCACCGCCGCGGCCGGATGACCCAACACCGCCGACCCGAGCCCGGAGTCGATGGTCACGCCGTTGACGGCAAACGAGGCCGCGACGGTGCCGAGCGAAGCCACGTCCTTGATGTCCACCCACGAGCCGAGCACCACCATCCCGGAGCTGGCATTGTCGGCCACCGTGTCGGGCAGGGTGATTCGCCAGTCGGCGATCCGGCTGTCGACGATCTCCAGTGCGGCGGCTACGTATTCCGTTGCGTCCAGAACGTCGTCGATGGTGACGCCTGGACCCGACAGCGGTCGTGACAGACGGAAAGCGATCTCCGGCTCCACCCGCGGAGCGCACATACGCGACCTCACGATTGTCCCGCAGTCGGGGACGAGCATCGAGTCGAGGATGTATCCGAAATCCGGTTCGTCGACGCCGAGCAGCTTCTGCATCGGCTCGGAAGTCAGGCCGATCTTGCGACCCACCAACGTGGCCCCGGCGGCCAACGCACGGCCGAGATTGATCTGCTGGATCGCGTAGGCGTCGGCGACCCCGAGCGCGGGATTCCGCTCGGTGAGCGGCGGAACCGGACGTGCTCGGATCAGGGCTTCATGCAGGCTCTCGGCCAACTGCTCGATCGAATCGGTGCCGGCTCGAACGGATGCGTCACTCATTGCGGGCGCTCCTCAGGGTCGGGTTGAGTAGCCCCCACCTTAATGTAGTGACCGCTACACTAACAAGTGTGAGCCGCGGCCACTCGGCATACCGGAGAGCCCTCGGACGCAGACACTCGATTGATCGCGCTCAACCATCTCCCGCGGCGCGCCGTCGAACGTCGACACGGCGCCGGCCGAGACATGCGCGGCCTCGCTGCGTCACCCGGGCCGCGGCCGCCGACCACACCACGATCGCGATTGTCCGGCAGGCCAACACGGAGTACAGGTGCCACCTGGTGGCACCTGTACTCCAGCCAAAGCACGTCTCTATATCAAGCTGGATCCGGCAGCGACCGGTCGCAGAGTTGTTCGGCGTCGGCAGCGCTCATCCCGAAACCGCGCAGCAGGGTGCGGGTCACCGCGTCGGTGATGACAGCGTCGTCCCGGTCGGGGTGATCATGCAGGAACTGCCCCAACGCCACAACACTGCCGACCACCCCGATCATTGCGACGTCCAGGTCGGCGACGTCGAACCGGCCCGCGGCGGCGGCGGCTCCGATGTCGCGGCGGGCACGTTCGGCCAGACCACGCTCGGCGTAGGCCAGACCCCCTCCCGCCCGCAGGATGGCCAGACTCAGTTCGGGTAGCCGGCGGTGCATGCGTCCGGTTAGCCGAAAACTCTGGGTGAACGCTTCGGCCGGGTCGTCGAGGTCGGCGCAGTAGGCGTCCATCATCGCGCCGTGCGCATCAAGTGCCGCCAGGACAGCGGCCTCGAACAGCTCCTCCTTACTGGAAAAATGGTTGTAGAAGGAACCCATGCCGACGTCGGCGGCCGTGGTGATCTCCAGGACCGGCACGTTCTGGCGCCCCTCGGCCAGCAGTTTCTGCGCGGCACCGATGAGCGCGGCACGAGTCGCGGCTTTGCGCCGGTCGACACGAGTCGGCGTCGCCTCATTCCCGATGGCCATCGACATCTCCTCCGTCATCCACCTCGATGCTAGCGAACATCATTTATGACGATTTCGTCAGAATCCCTTGACCAACCCTGGGCTCATATGTGACGATTTCGTCAGTTAGTAGTTGTCTCTGCGAAAGGTGGTGCGGCAATGCCTGTCGACCACGACGTCCACCACGGACTGCACGTCGATCAGGGCGCGCTGCCCGGCGAGCATCCCGGCAGGCACCCCAATCCCGTGATCAAAGCCACCGGGCTGGCCTGGCTGGAGTTCGAGAAACCCGACCTGCCCAGGACCGCGGCGTTCGCTGCCGATTTCGGTTTCACACCTACCCTGCACACCGACGACGAACTGCATCTGCGTGGCTCGCTACCCGGGCCGCCGTGTGTGATCGTGCGCAAAGGCCGTCGGTCGGTCTTCCGTGGCCCCGCGTTCCACGCCGCCGATCACGACGACCTGCTCCGGCTGTCGAACCGGTTGGGCATCGCACCCCGGCCACTGCCCGATACACTCGGCGGCATCGCCGTCACCGCCGCCGACCCCGGCGGCGCCCGGGTCCGCGTGATATCGGGGGCGATCACTCACCCGGCGCTCCCCGATGCAACCGCCGAACGGCAGTACAACTTTCGCGACCACCCCGCCCGGGTCAACACCACCCAACGCGCCCCATTGGCACCGGCGCAGGTGCAGCGCATCGGACATATCGTCCTGCAATCGAACCGCTACCTGGAAACCCTGAACTGGTACCTCGAACATCTCGGGCTGATCGTCAGTGACTTCCTGTTCTACCCGGGACAACGCGCCCGGGGACCGGTGATGAGTTTCATCCGCTGCGACCGCGGCGACACGCCCGCCGATCACCACACTCTGGCGATGACGCTCGGGCCGTCGAATCGCTATGTGCACTCGGCATTCCAGGTTGCCGACCTCGATACCCTTGCTCGTGGTGGCGAATTCCTGCGTGGCCGTGGCCATTACCGGTCGTGGGGCATCGGCCGGCACATCCAGGGAAGCCAGATCTTCGACTACTGGCGCGATCCGGA
Organism: Gordonia pseudamarae; assembly: GCF_025273675.1. Lineage (NCBI taxonomy): Bacteria > Bacillati > Actinomycetota > Actinomycetes > Mycobacteriales > Gordoniaceae > Gordonia > Gordonia pseudamarae. The sequence goes on from NZ_CP045809.1 coordinate 3,593,460, forward strand.
CGGATTCCTGGTGGAACACTACGCCGACGGCGACCTGTTCGACTGCTCACTGAACCCGGGCTGGGCACCGATGACCGCGTCGGGTCTGGCGCAGTGGGGACCACCGGCCACCGCCGACTTCCTCGGCGTCAAGCCAGGAACCAGATCGATGAAGGAGGTGCGTTCGATCCTGAGCGCCCTTGCAACCCCCGACAACGAATTCGACGCCGAACGCCTGCTCGGCCTACTGAAGGTACCCAACGCATGAGCATCTCCGTCCTCCGCACCGCCGACGCCTGGTGGGTGCTCACCGACGACGCCACCGCCGCCCGCCGCGTCGACACCGCCGCGAGCACCACCGCCGAACTTCTCACCGACCGTACCGCCGTCGACGCCGCCGCATCGGGCACCGGCGACCTCACCGACGTCGCGCTCCTCGAACCGATCTCACCGGTGAGCGCGCCGTGCCGGATTGTCGCGCAGATGACCAACTTCCGGTCGCACATAACCGATTCGGGAATGAACCCGGACACCGTTCCACTGACGTTCTTCCGCAAGACGTCCGGGTCGATCTCCGGACCGTACGATGACATCGTCAAACCCGTACACGTGACACTCCTCGACTACGAGATCGAGATCGGTCTGGTGTTCGGCAAGTCGCTCCCGGTCGGGACACCGGTCACCAGGGAAGTCCTGGCCGAGTACGTCGCCGGTGTCGTCATCGCCAACGATGTATCGGCGCGCGACCTTCAGCTGCCCAAAACCCAGTTCTACGAGGCCAAGTCGTATCCGACGTTCACTCCGCTCGGGCCGCGGCTGGTGTTGCTGGAGGCCGGAGAGTTGGACCGGTTCGGCGATCTGCACCTGACGCTGCGAGTCAACGGTCAAGTACGCCAGGACATGGTGATCGGTGACGACATCGTGTTCTCACCTTTGGCGGCGGTAACCGGACTGTCGGGCTTTCAGCGACTTGACCCGGGCGACGTCCTGCTGACCGGCACCCCCGCCGGTACCGCGCTGAGTGCGCCGGCAAAGGTCGTGGAGATCATCGGGTCGCTGCTGCCGCCGCACGTCAAGTGGAAGACCTTCTTCGACAGGCAGAGCAATAATCCGAAGTATTTGCGGGACGGAGACGTCGTGGAACTCACCGCCGCCACCGCCGACGGCGCCCTCGATCTGGGTACTCAGCGCACGGTGGTCAGATATGCCTGAATCAACGGTCGACACAACGGTTCTGATCGTCGGTGCGGGGCCGACCGGACTCACCGCCGCGGCGCTGTTGGCCGACCTCGGGATCGCGTCGACGATCGTCGAACGGTGGCCGGGTATCTACCCGCAGCCCCGGGCCGTGCACCTCGACGACGAGGTGCTGCGCATCCTCGGTCACATCGGTGTCGCCGACGCCTTCGCGGAGATCTCGCGTGCCGGGCATGGTCTGCGTCTGGTGGACGCGCAACTGCGGACGCTCGGCGAGTATCGACGGGACCAACCGGTCGGCCGGCACGGCTTTCGCAGTGCGTCGATGTACGACCAGCCCGACTTGGAGGCGGTACTGCGGGCGGCGGTCGCCGAGCGCGACCTGGTCACCCTCGTCCCCGACACCGAGGTACTCGATGTCCTCATCGAAGGTGACCGGGTCCGGGTGCTCACCGCCGGCCGGGTCTCCGGCGAGCGGCGCGTGCTGCGTGCACGTTACGTGATCGGCTGCGACGGAGCCAACAGTATCGTGCGCAGCAAGATCGGAAGCCGTTGGCAAGATTTGGGTTTCACCCAACGCTGGCTGGTCGTCGACATCGACACGCCCCGCGACCTGCACGCGTGGGACGGCGTCTATCAAATCTGCGACCCCGACCGGGCCGGCACATTCATGCGGATCGGCGACACCCGGTACCGGTGGGAATTCCGGCTGCACGACTCCGAAACCGCCGACCACTACCAGGACCTGACCACGCTGGCACCACTGCTGGGGCCGTGGCTGGGCGACGACCACACCGACGTGAGGCTGGTGCGCAGCACCGAGTACACCTTCCGGGCGCGAGTCGCCGACCGGTGGCACGACCGCCGAATCCTGCTGGCCGGCGACGCCGCACACCTGACACCCCCGTTCATCGGCCAAGGTCTCGGCTCAGGACTCCGGGATGCACACAACCTCGCCTGGAAGCTCGCGGCCGTGCTGAACGGGACACTCGGCCCGGACGCGCTCGCCAGCTACCAGGCCGAACGCAAACCACACACCGTCGGCCTCATCCGGCTGGCGATGACGGTCGGGGTCATCATGACCAGTGGCGGAAGAACCGGAAACACTTTGCGCCGCGTCATCGTACCTCGCACCCAGTACGTTCCGTCACTGGCCGCCAAGGCTGTCGACAGCACGACCGCGCCGCTGCCGCCGTCGGCGTTCGTTCGCCCGCGGTCGGCCGCCGCCCTGCCCGCCACACTTCGTCCCGCAGTCGCGCATCTGTCGTCGCGGCAACTGGCCGGCACCCTGTGCCCCAATGCCCTTGTCGACGGCGAAAGCCGTTTCGACGACATCGTCGGCCCCCGATTCGCCCTGGTCACCCTCGATCCACCCAGGTCGGACCAGCGAACCGAACTCTCCCGACGCGGCACGGACGTCATCGAATTGGAACCCGGATCATCTCTCGGACAATGGCTCTCGGACGCCGGCCAGCGAGCGGCAGTAGTTCGTCCCGACCGGTATGTGATGGTCTCCGGAAAATCCGTCGCCGCAGTGTACACCTACGCCCCGCAAACAGCCGTCAACAGCAACACCGCGTACGCCGGATGCGGACCGCCGACCCCCCGGGTTCCCCGCCGGCAAATCCCCGATGCGGGTTGACATATCGCATTCTCATCCACAACAGCACACCATCTCCCTCCCGCGCTGTCGTACTCGGCGCGTGGTGGCGGGCAGGGCGGCGACCGAGGTGGTGATCCGGCCATCGACGACGGCGACGAGGGCATCGAGGGCATCGCGGTGGATCAGGTCGTGGGTGACGAGCAGTGTGGCCGTGCCACGCTCGTGGGTAAGCCGCGCGATGAGCTGCATGATCTCGGCACCGCGCTCCTGATCGAGGGCGCTGGTGGGCTCGTCCACCAGGAGAACCTCAGGGTCGTGTACGAGGCCGCGGGCGATCGCGACCCGCTGGCGTTGCCCGCCGGAAAGCTGGTGAGGGTGTTTGTCGGCGTGCTCGGTGAGGCCCACCGCATCGAGCAACTCCCCGACACGGGCATCGATCTTCACCCGCCTGTTCCGGACGGCGGCCCCGCCGAGCCGGGCCATGACCTGCAACTGCTCACGCACGGTCAGCGCGGGGAGCAGGTTGGACTGCTGGAAGACGATGCCGATGCGCTCGCGGCGCAGCGTGGTCGCGGCGGTCCTCGACAGCTGGGCGGCGTCGACAGTGTCCGTGTCGTTGCCGATGAGGACGCCGCCGGAGTCGGGGCGGATCAGGGTCGCGGCGACGGCCAGGATGCTGGACTTGCCCGATCCGGAGGGTCCGGTGATGCCGGTGACGGTGCCGTTGTCGCCGCGGAGGGTGACATGGTCGACGGCGGTGATGCGGTTCTGGCCGTCGGGGAAGGTGAGGGTGACGTCCTGCAGTTCGATCATCGGTTGCTCCCGAGGGCGGTGAGCGGGTCGGCCTTGGTGACCGAGCGCAGCGCGAACGCGGCTCCCGCGAGACCCAGTACCGCCATCACGGCGGCCGGGGCGAGGGTGGTCAGCGGGCTGACGATGAACGGCAGCGCCCGACCCGCGAGCATGCCGAGGCCGAGCACGGCGGCGAGTCCAACGCTGATCCCGGCGGCCAGGACGATGAGAGCCTGGCCGAGGGAGTCTCGTATAAGTGAACCGGTGGTGGCGCCGAGCGCCTTGAGGACGGCGATGTCGCCGGCGCGCTGCATCGTCCACACGGTGAAGAACGCACCCACGACGAGGGCGGAGATGCCGAACAGCATGGCGATCATGAGCCCGAGCGATCCGATCTCGGACCGGAACGCCTCCAGCGCGGTCAGACTCGACAGTCGTGTCTGGGCGACCGTGCCGGTCTCGGAACCGATGGCCGCCCAGTCCGCGTCGCCGGTGACGGCGAGGACGGTCGCCTCCCCGGTGCCGCCGACACGCTTGCCGGCCGCACTCCACGCGTCCAGCGACATGACGGCGACCGGGGTGTGGCTGTACCAGAGGTCCCCGCCGATGGAGGCGACGGTGAAGTCGGTACCGGTGATCGAGATCGTGTCACCGACCTCAACGCCGAGGTCCTCGGCCGCTCCGGCGGAGAGACCGACCTCGTTGTCGTGGGCGGGGGTGAGGTCGACCAGCGGGCCCGATCCGGTGCCCGAAGCATCCGGCGGTAGCCCAAAGAGCGCGACACCGGTCGGGTCGTCGGTGCCGTCGGCCGATGCGCGCGACTGGACGATCCCGACCCGTGTCACCGACGTGACCCCGTCAGCGTGTTCCCACGCCCGCACGGTGTCCGGATCGAGGGAGGAGGTGGCGTAGCTCGGTGCGCTGCTCTGGGGCTGCTGCAGCACGAGACGGTCGCCGGGCAGGTGTAGCACGGAGGAGATGTTCTGGGCGGCAAGCCCTCCGGTCAGCCCCGAGAGGAACCCGACGAGCAGGGTGATCAGGGCGACGACGGCCCCGATGAGCAAGAACCTGCCACGGGCGAACCGCAGCTCTCTCCACGCGACGAACACGATGAGTACCTTTCCCCTCGCGCACTCTGCACGAGCCACCCCTCAACCCTCGTCTCCGGAGGCAAGGGCCGGCATCGCCCGAATCATGGGATTCGCGGTCAACCTTTCGGTTGATGGCCGGGGAAACCGACTCGCATAGGCTGGGGATTGTCATGCCGCACTCCACCCTCGCCCCGGTGTTCACCGGTCTCCGGCTCGGCCTGCACGCTCTGCTCATCGGGCTCGCGGGCTTCGCCGTGCTGCGCGCATTCGTCGTCTCGTCCCCGGCCGCCGTATGGGTACTGACTGTCGGGATCGCATTCGTCGCGGTCTACCTCACCGGCGCCGGGGCCGCCCGCGCGCTCCGGACGAAGATCCCGCGGCGCGGCTTCGCCGTCGGCTGGGCGGCGGCGCTCACGCTGCTGTGGGCAGTGCTGACATGGTTGAGCCCCGAGGGCGCCTACCTGGTCTTCCCCCTCTTCTTCCTCTACCTTCACGTCCTGCCCGGCCCGCGCGGGGTCGCGGCGATCGTGGTCACGACCGCGTTCGCGATCTTCGCGCTAGGCCTGCACCTCGGCTTCAGCGTGGGCGGGGTGATCGGCCCGCTCATCGGCGCCGGCGTCGCCCTGCTCATCGGGCTGGCCTATCGCGCGCTCACCCGCGAAGCCGAGGAACGCGAACGACTCCTCACCGAACTGATCCACACCCGGCAGCAACTCGCCGACACCGAGCGCGAACAGGGCGCGCTGGCTGAGCGGGCACGATTGGCCCGCGACATCCACGACACCGTCGCCCAGGGGCTCTCCTCGATTCAGATGCTCCTGCGGGCCGCCGAACGCGACACCCCCGAACCCGGCGCCGGGTATCTGAGAACGGCCCGCGAGGCCGCGGCCGACAGCCTCGTCGACACGAGGCAGATCATCCGCGAACTCACCCCCGCCCGTCTCGACGACGGCCTCGCCGCCGCGCTGCGCAGGCTCGGCCAGGAGCAATCCGACCGCGCATCGGTCCCGATCGAGGTGACCGCCGAGGACCTCGCCCTCCCGATGGGCACCCAGACCGCACTGCTGCGCATCGCTCAGGGTGCATTGTCCAACGCGATCCGTCACGCGAACGCCACCCGGATCACCATCGCACTCGCCGCAGACGACGCCGTATCACTGGTGGTGCGCGATGACGGGCACGGCTTCGATGTGTCCACCGCGGTCGCTGACTCCCCCGAGGCCGGCTCGTTCGGACTGCACGCCATACGCGAGCGGGTCGAACAACTCGACGGCACCCTCACCATCACCTCGGCCCCCGGCCACGGCAGCGAGGTCACCGCCCGGCTGCCGCTCCCGACGGAAAGCAGGACACGGCCATGATCCGGATCGTGCTCGCCGACGATCACCCCGTGGTGCGCGCGGGGTTGCGTGCGATGCTTGCCGGTGACCCCGATCTCGACCTGATCGGCGAAGCCGCCACACCCGACGACGCCGTCGCCCTCGTGACCGACCTGAGGCCGGACGTCGTGCTCATGGACCTGCAGTTCGGGACGGCGGAGACCGGTGCCGATGCCACCCGCCGCATCCGCGCCCTACCAGCACCGCCGGCGGTGCTGGTGCTCACGAACTACGACACCGACGGTGACATCCTCGGCGCCGTCGAGGCCGGCGCGAGCGGCTACCTCCTCAAAGACGCCCCACCCGATGAGCTGATCGCCGCGATCCGCGCCGCCGCCGCGGGAGAGACCGCCCTGGCCCCCGCGATCGCGGGCCGCCTACTCGCCCGGATGCGCTCACCGCGGCCCGGCCTCAGCACCCGCGAGCTCGAAGTTCTGCGCCTCGTTGCCGGCGGCGCGACGAATAACGACATCGCCACGCGCCTGCACATCAGCGAAGCGACGGTGAAATCCCACCTCGTGCACATCTACACCAAACTCGGCGTCTCCTCCCGCACGGCCGCTGTCGCCACGGCCCGCGACTCCGGCCTGTTCCGGTAAACCCACGACGCCCCGCCGCCGGCCGGAGAACGACTCCATGGACGCGTTGTTTCCGGCTGCGCCGGCGCGGCCCATCACGCCGACCATATCGTGACGGTTGGGAGCGTGGGGCTGCCGCAACAACCGGCACATCCACCACGGCACGGGCGGCGGCGGCGGCTGGTACCAGGCCGACGGCGAAGAGCCCGTGAGCCCGTGAGCTCGGTGCCGGGCACGGTGAACGCATGAGCATCCTGGATGAGACTTACACCTAGTCCTGGACCGCTCTGAGTATGGCCAAAGACGTGTACACCGACTGGCTTCCACGCCGGAGTCGTCTACCTCGGCGACCGCGCGTTCGTGGACGGGGAGAAAATCGGTGCGACCGGCCTCTGTGGCTCTGGCGGCTTCGCCCTCCCCACCCGTCGGGAGGTGACGATCCGCCGTGGACGGTTCGATCCTTCCCGTATCCACGAAGCAGCCGACCTCATTCCTCAGCGCGCAGCGCGGTCGCGACGGCGACCGCGGTCCGGGCGGCCGGGGTCAGCCGCCGAGGGTGTAGCGTCCGGTGGCGATGGCGGCGATGACGCCTCCGTCGATCAGGAAGTCGGCGCCGGAGATGAACCTTCCGTTCTCGCCGAGCAGTAGCGCGGCCAGTTCGGCGATCTCGGTGGGGGTGCCCATACGTCCGGCTGCGCTGGTGGTGATCATGTTCTCGTAGCCGGCCCGGTTGGGTCCGTCCATCTCCTGGATGGCGAGTGGGGTGCAGATCACTCCGGGACTGATCGCGTTCAGCCGGGCGCCGCGGTCGGCCCAGGTGACTGACTCCGCCTGGACCCGCAGCGAGTTGGCCCGCTTGGCGACGCCGTACGCCATGCCGGGGTCATCAATCGCGGCGATGAACTCGAGGTCGGCCAGCTCCGCGGCGGGGGTGACGCGCAAGGAATCTGCCAGGTCGGCGGAGAGCGGATCGCCCATATGGCCGGCCTGGCTGGCGATCACGACACCGGCACCACCGTCGGCGATGACCTTGCCGAACTGCTCCAGGACGTGAGCGGTGCCGATCAGATCGACCGCGATGATCTTCTGTGCGGGCGCGAGGTTGGGCGAGACCCCAGCGGTGTGGATCAGCGTGTGCACATCGCCGAGCGCGGCGGCGTCGGCGGCCAGTGTGGCCACCGAGGCGGGATCAGAGGTGTCGACCACGTGGGTTGTCACCCGGTAGCCCTCGCCGGTGAGGAGGGTCGTGGCGGCATCCAGATTGGTCCGGTTGATGTCGGCCAGCACAATGGTGCGGTCCTGGGCGACGCGGCGGGCGATGGCCAGACCCATCGAGCCGGCTCCGGTAACGACGACGACTTGGTTGTTCATTCTGTTCTCCTCGGGTTGACTCGTCGATCGGCTCCGTTCGGACGGGAGCGGCGACACCTTCAAGGAAACGCGTTTGCCACCGGCGTCTGGAAGGTCGTGCTGATCCGTGTCCTGGCAGGGCACCCTAAAGTGAGGTCATGACGGGCGGCGACATAGGTGAGTTCCTCCGGTCGCGGCGCGCCGCGGTGAGCCCCGAGGATGCGGGTTTCGCGGTCAGTGGTCGCCGGCGCGTGCCGGGACTGCGTCGCGAGGAGGTTGCGCTGCTGGCCAACGTGAGCGTCGATTACTACAACCGGATTGAGCGCGGCCAGTTGGCGGGGGTGTCCGATCAGGTGCTGGAGGCGATCGCGGGTGCCCTGCGGCTTGATGAGTTTGAGCGCCGCCATCTGCTCGACCTGGTCGATCAGGGCCGGGCCGGGATATTGGTTTCGCAGCGGACGCGCTCGACCACTGTGCTGCGTCCGTCGGTTCGGGCGATGGTCGAGCAAACCCGCGGGGTGCCCTGCTTCGTCCAGAACTCGATCGTAGACATCCTGGCGATCAACCCGTTGATGCTGGAGTTGTACCGTTCCGATACCCCCAATGCAGGCTCGACGGCGAACTACCCGAGGGAACTGTTCTTGAACCGGGCGTCCAAGGATTCGTGGTGGGACTGGGACCAGCGAGCCTGGGAGACCACGGCCATGCTGCGCTATGCGGTCGGCCGGTACCCGGTCGATGAGGACCTCAATGCGCTGATCGCCGATCTCAACGAGCAGTCGCCGGAATTCCGGCAGTTGTGGGCGTCACACGAGGTCAGCTTCAGTCGTAGCGGCACGAAGCTCATCCGTCATCCGGTCGTCGGAGACGTCGAGGTTGACTACGAGGCGATGGAACTGGGCGGAGACGAGGGTTTGCTGCTGTTTGTGTACTCGGCCTCGCCCGGATCAGCCGGGCGCGCCGCACTCGACCGGTTGGAAGCCGCGATCGAGTAAGAGGTGCACCGGTGGTGCCTGGCTCAACCGTCCCTTCCGGACGTCCACGCCACTGGGCGTCCGTACTCGCCGACGACGTGGAGACGCTGGATCGTCTCCTCGATGACGGCTTCACAGCCACTCAACATCAGCGGCTACGTCCAGCCGAAGGACGAATGGCTCGCCGACATCAGCAGCGGGCAGATACAATACCACTCCAGCGAAGAGGTGGCATGGGAACTGACCATCGATGGCGACACCGCGATCATCGAGAGTCGCACCAGCATCGATGCCACCATCTACGGGACCCGCCGGGTGTGGAACCTCACCGGCACCGCCCGCCTGGCCAAAGTGGATGGTGAATGGAGAGTCATGCAATCCGTGGCCGGCACATTCTGACAGAGGAACGGGTGGATGGTCTTACCGGCCAGGGCCCCCGCTCGTGGGATCGGCCTTCGCGAGCATCAGCAGGTCGGCGTTGTTCGTCGCCGACGCCCGGTTGCGGACGAGGATCTGGCCCGGGCCGGGCTGGGGCCCGGCGTCTCGGCCAGGACCCGCTCCTGATTACTGGCTTCCTCCGGCGATCCGTGACAGATCGTCGCGGAACCGTGCGGGCTCGTCATCCACCGGCACCGTGTTGGTGTCCAGGACGCCGTCCAGCGCCCCGGGTTCGTCGGGACGGAGCGCAGCGAACACCGCGGCGAGGTCGTCCTGCTCCGCACCCCTCTCCGCGGCGAGCTCGAGGGTCTTCCGGTTCGCGGGGTCGGAGCTCAGGCTGTCGACGAGCACTCGGGCGATCTCGTCGCGGGCGATGACGCCGTCGGCGGGTCCGCCGGACTGGGCGGTGTCGCCCTGGCGCATGACGATGCGACGCTGGTCGGCGTCGTTGTAGTCGAACCAGCCGGGGCGGACGATCGTGTAGTCGTTGCCACTGGCCCGGACGAGCCGCTCGCCGCGGCGCTTCCAGGCCGCGTAGGGGACGCCGGGACGGGTGGTGCCGACGGCCGTCATCAGCGCGATCCGCACCGGCCGGCCGGCGAGCGCGGCGAGCACGTTCGCGACGCCGGCGTAGTCGATGTCGCGGACGTCGGACTCCCGGGTGCTCGAGCCGTGTGTGAAGACGATCGCGTCGACGTCGTCGACGGCCGCGTCGAGCGTGTCAGGACGGGCGAGGTCGCCGACGACGAACTCGACTCCGTCCGGCAGCAGGCGCTCGGCTCCGTTGCGGTCGCGGACGAGGGCGCGCACGTCGTAGCCCTGGCGGAGCGCCTCGGAGACGGCGTGGCGGCCGATGCTGCCGGTCGCGCCGACGATGAGGGCCGTGGAGTTCTCGGGCGTCACTGTCAGTCCTTCGGGGTCGGGGCCTGGCCGGAGATCGAGCCGTAAAAGAACGACGCGGTGCCGCCGCCTGTCGATGAGGACGTCACTGCCGGTGATGAACGCGCCGCGCTCGGTCATGAGCAGTTCGCCGACGGTGCCGATCTCGTCCGGGGTGCCGGCGCGGCCGGCGGGGGCGAGTTCGATCATCCGTCGGTAGCCGGCACCGTTCGCGCCGTTGAGCTCGTCACGGGCGAGTGGGGTGATGACGATGCCGGGGCTGATCGCGTTCACCCGCGCCCCACGCTCGCCCCAGCGCACGGCCTCGGCTTGCACGCGGAGCACGTTGGCGCGTTTGGAGACCTGGTAGGCGTGCAGGCCGTCGCTGAGCCGACCGGCCTGCAGCATCGGCAGGGCGAGCAGCTCGTCGACGGGCGTGGTCGCCGGCGCCCGGTCCTGGTCCACAGACAGCGCCGGGAGGCGATGCCCGGACTACGAGGAGATGACGACGGCGGATCCGCCCGCGGCGATCACGCGGCCGAACTCCTCGAGGACGAGGGCGGTGCCGTACAGGTCGACGTGCAGGATCTGGGCGATGCTTGCTTGGCTGGCCGAGACTCCGGCGGCGTGGATCACGCCGGTGACCTCGCCGAGGCCGGTGGCGGTCTCGGCCAGCGCGTGCACCGAGTCGCGGGAGGAGACATCCACCACGGCGGTGCTCGTCTCGAACCCCGCGTCGGCGAGCACCCGCGCAGCGGCGTCGGCGTTCTCCTGGCGCACGTCGGCCAGCAGCACATGCTTGCCGGAGCCCACCCGGCGGGCGATGGCCTGCTCGATCAGACCCGCCCCGATGGCGACGATGACACTGGTCATGATGTTCCCTCTGTCCCCTTTCGATCTGTGAGGTCCGAAGCGATCCCCGCCTCGTCCATCCCTGCCCTCACATCCTCGTCCGGCGGTGAGCGCCGTTACCAGACACCGTCAGTACCTCCCTTCGACGTGTGCGCCTCAGCGAGTGAACTCCTCGAGCTGAACTACGAGCCGATGGAACTGACGGCCGACGCCGGCCTGACGATGATCATCTACAGCGCGGAACCCGGCAGCCCATAGGCAGATACCCTCGCGCTGCTGGCAAGCCTGCACGCTGACCGGCCGGCGCAGCGGAGCCTCGACGACTCACCGCGCCCCTCCTGAGACCGTCTCGACCTCACGGAACGACCGGGGACGGGCGCTCGCACTCACCCAATTCCACTGTTTCGACATCTATGTCACGCTGAGCGGCGTCGTCCGACCCGTCGATCAGGCATCGACGGGTCGGACCTTGCCACGTCGGCGGGTTCCCGGCCGATGCCGGTGCGCACAGGGATACCCGTGGTACCTGGTTCACCTGTTCGACCGGGCCGAGGATTGATGGGGCGGCCACGGGACGTGGCGACTGCGGCTGACGATGAGGTTCGAGCGGACGCCGGACGGCCATATCGCACAGGACACCGTCGCCTCGACGTGGTGATCCGCCCGGTTGACTGATGGTGATGGACAGGAGCCAGGAATGGACGGACTGGAGGTCACGGTACTGCTCGGGGCAGCGGTCCTGGCAGGGACGCTCCTCGCGCCGCGGTTGCGGATCGCGACGCCGCTCGCCCTGGTGGTGCTCGGCATCCTGCTTGCCTTCGTACCGGAGGTGCGAGACGTACAGCTGCCGCCCGAGACGGTGCTCCTGCTGTTCCTGCCGGTCATGTTGTTCTGGGAGAGCCTGACCACCTCGCTGCGCTCGATCCGGCGCGACCTGCGCGGGATCGTCCTGTTGAGCACCCTGTTGGTGGTGGCGACCGCCTTCGCCGTCGCAGGCATCGCGCACCTCATGGGCCTGCCGTGGGAGGCCGCGCTCATTCTCGGTGCAGCGGTCGCGCCTCCGGACGCGACCGCGGTGGCGGCGCCCGGCCGGATGCTGCCCCGGCGCAACTTCACGCTCCTGAAAGCCGAGAGCCTCACCAACGACGGCACGGCGCTGGTGGTCTACGCGATCGCCGTCGGGCTCGCGACCGGCGGGTCTTATACGCCGCTGGACGTCACGGCGATAGTCACCCTGTCGTACGTGGGCTGCATCGCCGCCGGCGTCGTGGTCGGGCTGCTCGCCGTCTCGGTGATGCGGCGACTGACGGAAGCGCTGGTGATCAACATCGCGCTCCTGCTCGTACCTTTCACCGCGTTCCTGTCAGCGGAGCTGATTCACGCCTCCGGTGTGCTGGCGGTCGTTACCTCCGGACTGATCGTCGCCTACGCGGGCCCGCGGATCAGCACCGCGGCTTCGCGCGCCCAGACCGAGGCGGTCTGGCCGCTGGGATCGACCCTCCTCAACGGCGCGCTCTTCGTGCTGATCGGCATCGAGGCGCAGGTTGTCGTCCGCGACATCTCCGCCGAGACCGTCGGCCGGCTCACCGCCATCACGATCGCAGTGTGGATCATCCTCATGGTGGTCCGCTTCGCTTTCGAAACGCTGAGCATCACGGTGATCCGGCTGCTGGATCGACGCCCGTCCCAGCGGCAACGCCGCATGACCTATCGCGCCCGCATGGTGAGCTCCGCAGCGAGCTTCCGAGGCGCGGTGTCCCTGGCGATCGCCCTCGCCGTGCCCGTCACGACCGACGCCGGCGATGCCCTGGCCGGGCGGGACGAGATCGTCTTCGTCACCGCCGGAGTGATCCTGCTGACCCTGCTCGTGCAGGGCCCACTCCTCCCGGTCATCGTGCGCTGGGCGCGCCTGCCCGAGGACGCGCAGGAGCAGGAGGAGGAGCAACTCGCCGAACGAGCATTGAGCAGCGCCGCCGTCGCGGCGATCGACGAGCTGGCCGATGAACTCGGCATCGGCACGCACGCGCGCGAGCAGCTCCGCCAGGACTACCACCGACACCTCGAGTTCACGAAGCCCCCGCTAGATGGTTGATTCCTTGAAGGTGCCGTCGGCAACGAGGTAGGCGGAGGGCTTCAAGATCAATGTGTGACGAAAGAACTCGAAACCCTCCTGACTGAACTCTATGTCCTCATCGACGACCACGTCGTCGAACCCCGCTCGGGACGCGGCTGGCGCCCGCTGCTCTCCGATGCCGAACTGCTCACGCTCGCGGTAGCGCAGGTGTTGCTCGGGTTCGACAGTGAACGGCGTTGGATCCGGCACGTCCACGGCAACGAGCAACTGCGCGCACTGTTCCCGTATCTGCCGGGCCAGTCCGACTACAACAAGCGTGTCAGGGCGGCACGAGGGTTGCTGTGCAAGACAATTCAGGCGGTGGCACGGCTCTCACCGTCGTGGTTCGACGACCTGTGGATCACCGACGCCACCCCGGTTCCGTGTGGCATGTCAAGGGAAACGGTCAAGCGGTCCGGCCTGGCCGGGCACGCCGGATACGGCTACTGCGCGTCACACTCGCGTTTCTACTGGGGCTTGAAGTTGTATCTGGTGTGCGCCGGCGACGGGATGCCGATCATGTGGTGCCTGGCGCATCCGAAGATCGGTGAACGCGAGGTGGTGACCGCGCTGCTCGAACGCGATCACCACCTCATCCGCTCCGGGCAGGTGCTGCTCGCCGACAAGGGCTTCTCCGGAAAGACGTTCGCTGCCACAACCGCCGCGATGGGCCTGCGGTTGCTGCGCCCGGACCGCAAGGACGAGACCTACCGCAACGGCAACCTCGGCGGGGTGCGGCAGTGGATCGAATCGGTCAACCAGACCCTCAAAGGGCAGCTCGGCCTGGAGAAACACGGCGGCCGGACCACCCACGGAGTGTTCGCCCGAGTGAGTCAACGCCTCCTGGCGATGTCCGCCGGCATCTGGCACAACTGGACCACCGGCATCACCACCAAACGATCCCTGATCGCGTACGACCACTGACCGCGTCCAAGGAATCAACCATCTAGTGGAAGGCGACAACGATCCCGACGACGCTGACCGCCGTTCCAATGCGCGCGAAGAGAACGAAAGCGGCGCCGCGCCGATAGGCGTCGCGGACGACCAGTCACGGCTGCGGCTGGCGGTGCTCGCCCGCAAGCGCGGGTACTGCTCAGGCTCAAACGAGACGGGGCCATCGACGACGCCGTCGCCCGCAGAATCCAGACACGCCTGGACGTCGAGGAGCTGAGGCTGACTGGCCTGGACCTGCTCGACTGAGCACCGGCGCGCAGCCGGAGCGGCCGCGTGAGGCCCGGATGGGAGGTACTGGCAGTAGCTTCCTCCCGATCCTCATCCGCGGTCGAATAGTTGAGGGCGAAGACCGGCGGGGTGCACCCACCGATTCAGCCGGAGGCCGCGACCACGGACAGTCCTGGGCCGGCCGCCGAGAACCGAATGACATCAGGAGTACACGCACATGCGCGCAGCAGTCATGCACCACGCCGGGGACGTCCGCATCGAGACGGTCCCCGACCCGGTGATCCAACAGCCCACCGACGCGGTCGTCCGCGTGGTCGCCGGCTGCATCTGCGGATCGGACCTGTGGCCCTACGCATCCATGGCGGCCTCGGAGACGGCACGCCGGATGGGCCACGAATTCGTGGGCGTGGTCGAGGAGACCGGCGCTGAGGTCTCCGGCGTCGCCGTCGGCGACTTCGTGATAGCCCCGTTCGTCGCCTCCGACGGGACCTGTGACTTCTGCCGGGAGGGCCTGCAGACCTCCTGCCGCCACGGGGCCCACTGGGGCGGCGCCAACGACGGCGGCCAGGGCGATCGGGTCCGTGTCCCGCAGGCCGACGGCACCCTCGTGGTCGTCCCCGCCGGATTCGACCAGGCGCTGATCCCGTCGCTGCTGGCGCTCTCGGATGTGATGTCGACCGGGTACCACGCTGCCGTCACCGGCGGCGTCGCCCCGGGCAAGTCCGTGACGGTGATCGGTGACGGCGCGGTCGGGCTCTCGGCCGTGCTCTCGGCGAAGTTGCTCGGCGCCGAGCGGATCATCCTGATGGGCCGCCACCAGGCACGTACCGATCTGGGCCGCGAGTTCGGGGCCACCGACGTGGTCGCCGAACGCGGCGACGACGGCATCGCCCGGGTCACCGAGCTCACCGGCGGCGACGGCACCCACGTCGTCCTGGAGGCCGTGGGGCTGAAGCCCGCGCTGGAGACAGCGTTCGCGATCGTCCGCGACGGCGGCGTCATCAGTCGGGTCGGCGCTCCGCAGTACTCCGGGGTGCCGTTCGGGTTCGGCGGCTTCCTGCGCAACGTGACCCTGACCGGCGGCGTCGCCCCGGCCCGCGCCTACATCCCGACGCTGCTACCGCTGGTGCTGGACGGGACGATCGAGCCCGGCCGCGTCTTCGACCGCACCGTGGACCTGGACGGCGTTCCCGACGGATACCGCGCGATGGCCGACCGCGAGGCCCTCAAGGTCCTCGTCCGCCCCTGACCGATCGAAGGAGCCCCCATGGAATACCGCCGGCTCGGACGCACCGGCGTGTCCGTCAGCCCCCTCGCCCTGGGCACGATGATGTTCGGCCCATGGGGCAACGACGACAAGGCCGACAGCATCCGCATCATCCATCGAGCGCTCGACGCCGGGATCAACTTCGTCGACACGGCCGACGTCTACTCGGCGGGCGTGAGCGAGGAGATCGTCGGGAAGGCTTTGCAGGGGCGACGCGACGACGTGGTCCTCGCCACGAAGTTCTTCATGCCGATGGGCAAGGGTCCCAACCGTTCCGGCGGGTCGCGCAAGTACATCATGCGCGCCGTCGAGGACTCCCTGCGCAGGCTCGGCACCGACTACATCGACCTTTACCAGGTCCACCGCCCCTCGGCCACGACCGACGTCGAGGAAACCCTGGGCGCGCTCACCGACCTCGTCCGGCAGGGCAAGGTCCGATACCTCGGCTCCTCGTCCTACTCCGGCTCGCAGATCGTCGAGGCCCAGTGGGCGGCCCGCGAGCGGGGGCTCGAGCGCTTCGTCACCGAGCAGCCGCCGTACTCGATCCTCGTGCGCGGCATCGAGGAGGACGTCCTGCCCGCCGTGCAGCGGCACGGCATGGGCACCTTGACCTATAGCCCCCTCGCGGGCGGCTGGTTGTCGGGACGCTGGCGGAAGGACTCCGCGGGACGGCCTACCTCCTCGGCGCGGCCCAGCGCCCGCTTCGACATGACCGCGCCCGCGAACCTCCGCAAGCTGGACGCCGTGGAGACCCTGGCCCTGCTCGCCGAGGACGCCGGGATCCCGCTCCTGCAGCTGGCGATCGCGTTTGTCATCCGCCACCCGGGCGTCACCAGCGCGATCATCGGCCCGCGCACCATGGACCAGCTGGAGTCCCAGCTGCCCGCCGCCGGAACCCCCCTCTCCGCCGACGTCCTGGACCGGATCGATGAGATCGTCGCGCCCGGCGTGACCGTCAACCCCGACGACAACAGCTACGGCGCCCACGAGCTGGCCCCGACCGCCCGGCGCCGCTGACGCCTCTCGTCCGCGCCTCGCCACGATGCGCGGGTTTCCGTGGTACGGCATCTCGGCCGCACTCGCGGCCCGGACAGGTGGACGGCCGGCCTGGTTCGACGGGCTCACGTGCGTGGGAGGCTGTGGCGCTCCCCCGCTGCTCAGGGACTCCCGCGGATCGTCGCGATCGGACCTCAGCCGGAATCCGCCGCAGCCTGGCACGCAACACCAACGACGCGGCGATGATCACCGCCTCCGGTGAGCACCGTCGGCACGCGTGGGTAGCCGTGGACTATCCACAGCCCATCATCAGGCATTGCGGTTATTTCGATTAGTCGGCAAACTGGCTACATGAGCACCGCCACCGCACCCCGCCGAAAAGGAACGTTCTTCCCTCCGACAGACGCCACCAACCTCGACGCCCTCATGGACCTGTCGAAGTTCCTCGACCACCACGATGAGCCCGCCACGCTCCTCGGCCCCGACGGTGAGCAAATCCCCCTCCCGCTGGAGGTCTACAGCACGCTGACACAGATCGTGGAAGCCATGTGCGCTCACCGTGCAGTCGTGGTCGCTCCGGTCGATCAGAAGCTCTCGACTCAGGAGGCCGCCGACTACCTCGGCATCAGCCGCCCCACGCTCATCAAACTGCTAGAGAGCGGCAAGATCCCCTTCGAGACCGTCGAGGGCAGCCGTCACCGGCGCGTGGAGTTGGGTGACCTGCTCGACTACCAGTCGCAGCGGACTGTGGAGCGGCGCAAGGCATTGCAAGTTCTCGTGGATGACACCGAGGAAAGCGGCCTGTACGACGTGCCCGCCGAGGACTACCGCGACGCCGTACGCACTGCTCGCCACGAGATTGCTGAGGAGCGCAAGGGGTAATGGCGGGGTTTCGCCCGTTGCTCGACGCTTGCGTGCTGGTGCGACCAACAAAGTTGACCTGCGCCTCACGTTCGCCGAGCAACGGGCGTACTTCCCGCTGTGGAGAGACCGAATCATGGAGGAGACTGGACGTATCACCGGCAGGCCACTTCAAAGGCATCGACCGCACCGAGCCCATCGCCGCCCTCCAGGATCGCTGGGTACCGGAGAGCCGTGTGATCTACATCGGCAAAGCCAACGCCGGAAAGACCGGGCGTCGCGGACTCCATGTGCGCCTGAGCGAGTACCGCCGCTACGGAGCCGGTGAGCCCGTCGCGCACACCGGAGGCCGCCGTGTCTGGCAGCTCGCCGGTCACGCCAACTTTCTCGTCGGCTGGCGCGAGATATCGGACGCCGACGCCGCCCCGACCGAGAGCGCCATGATCGCCGCGTTCCGTGACCACCACGGCCGTCTGCCCTTCGCCAACGGGCGGCTGTGAGGCCCACTGAAACCCTTGGCCCACCGTTGGCCCACTGAGGCTCTGAGTCGGGCTACCCCGGGAATGAGAAACCCCTCCGACGCAGGGGGGATTCTGCTTGTGGAGCTAAGGGGACTCGAACCCCTGACCCCCACACTGCCAGGGTGAATACGGGTGTACTCGGGTGTCTCCCGCGTCGCTCGGCGTCGCGCCTGCCAGCGGTTCTACGTCCTCATGCGTCTACCGAGTCGCACCGGGTGTCTCGGTGTCTTAGGCAATCGGTAGGCAATCGCCCGCAGCCCCGAACACGCGTTCGCGTCAGTGCAGGTGTAGACGCCACTGGTCGCCGCCACCGGGCACGATCGGCCGGGCGGCGGGCCAGCGGCCCGAGCGGATCGCCGAGAGCTGGATCACCGCTTCGTCGGCGTACTCGGACAGACGTAGCGCGGCGTCGACCTGCTCGCCGCTGACCTCGCGATACCCGTACAGCCGAGCCGCAAGCTCGCGGATCGGCCGCCAAGTGGTCTCGACCACTCGGCGCGTTCGGTCGAGGGTGCCCGGGTCACCGCTCGCGGTCAGCGCGTCGCGGTCGTCGCAGTGAACGCCGAGGCGGTCGGTCACGGCGTAGGCGCTGAACCTCGGGCCGCGCTCGAATCGCAGCTCGGCGACAGTACCGGCGAGGTCGACCTCGCCCGGCTTGCCGAGCGGTGCGGCGGCGAACTCGCAGCGGCCGGCGTGGCCGAGGCTGTCGGGCGCGTGGATCACGGCGCGCCGCACGGTCAGGCCCATGACGCGCCCGACGACGGCGTGCGCCGCCTCGTGCAGCGCGGTCGTCAGTTCGCGCCGCTCGGTGGCGGTGAGGTCGGTCAGTGTCTTGGTCATCGGTTCGATTCCTTCGGGTGTCCCTGCTCGATGTAGTGGGCGTTTCGCCGCTGCTGTCGTGTCGGCGGCCGATCGAGGCCGATCCGCGCCGTCATGCACCGATCGCACGTGTACCCGTGCACGGTGCCGCGCCACCGGACCGTCGGCGTCCCGCAGCCGGTGCAGGCGTGCAAGTAGTCGGCGCTCACCGCTCGACCTCGATTCCCAGCTCGCGCAGCGTCTCCCGGTGCTGGTCGGCCTCGGATCTCGGCGTCGAGGTGGCGCACTCGCGGCGATAGAACGCGGCACGCTCGGCCCGGCGGGTCAGCGAGAGCGCCGCTCGGTCGATCCCGCGCAGCGCCTCGACCACGGTGTCGCTCACCGCCGAGGGCTCACCGTCGGGCGAGACGACGCGGCCGAGGTAGTCGGCCAGCGGCTCAGCGAACGGGCGCGCCATGTCGGCCAGGGTCGCCGCCCACGATCCGCCGGCGAGATCGTCGCGGGTCAGAGTCGGCCGATTCGGGCGCGGTGCGAGAGCGCGCAGCGCACGGCGTGCACGGCCTCGATCGTCGGGTCGCACGGCGTCGAGCTGGCCGCGCGCGCCACGATCGGCGAGCAGGTCGGCCAGCGTCGACACGGCGGCGAACGTCGCGTCGATCACCTCGTCGGCGGGCGCGAGGTACGCGCCCGGGCTCGGCTCGGCGGCCACCACCTCGGCGACCGGGCCGAGGATCGCGGCGACCTCGACGGCGAGATCGAACCGTCCGTCGAGCGCGACGGGTAAGCGGTTGCGCCGCCGCGCTCGCTGCTCGGTCTGGTCGTAGATGATCGGCTCGGTACGAGCGGGCCAGCGGCGTTGTCGGGCGCGCAGCGCCGCGTGTGTCGGCGTCGAGGTGTCGCGGTGGTCGATGTCGCGGCGCGTGGTGTGTCGAACTGTCATGGTGACGATTCCTCCTAAGTCGTTGTTGTGCAGTCGATTACGGCGCGTTGTGGATGATCGTCGTCGGCCGGTTACCGCCGAGGCGTTGGGCGAAGCCCGGGAACGCGGACGGCGGTGCGTAGACGCGGCGCGGTGTCGGCTCGGGCTCGGCGACCGGCTCGGGTTCGACGGGCTCGGGTGCGGCCGGCGCAGGTGCGCGCACCGGGTAGTCGTCCACGTCGGCCCACGACTCGACGTCGGTTTCGGCGCTGTGCGCCACGCTCGCGGGCGAAACCGGCTCGCTGGTCTGGTTACCCTCGGGCACCGCCGATCGGGCGGCACCGTGGATCCCGGGCAGCGTGCCCGCGAGGGCGTCGGCCATGTCGGGGCGCAACGACGCGATCAGCTCGACCGCAGCCTCGGCGAACTCGCGCTCACCGATCGGCTCGACGCCGACCGACACGGCGGTCGGTGCGTTCAGGCCGAGCAGTTTGGTACGGCGGTCGATCACGCCGAGCACGATCCGCGCGGCGTCGGTGTCACCGGCGATCGCAGCCGACCAGTGCCCGGCCATGAGCGCGTCGAGGCGTTCGGATTCGAGGCGGCGCAGCTCGGCGACCCCCTCGGCCTCGACGCGGTCGAGTAGGCGGCTCACCGCCTTACGTGCGCCGCTCTCGTCGGCGTAGGCGAGCCGGGCGGCGATCTCGCGGTACGGCAGGCCGTCGCGGCGCAGGTTCAGCGCAGCGACCGCGCGTTCGCGCTCGCCGGGCTGGGGCTGGTCAGGCTTGGGCATGGTGTTTCCCTTCGGTGTGAGTGGCGGACATGCCAGAACGGACAGCGGTGAACGCGCCGGCGAGGTCGAGCGCGAGCACGTGCCGGGCGACCTCGGCGAGGCCGTCGGTATCGAGACGCCCGGCCATGAACGCGTCGGCGGTCTCCCGGCCGAGCGCGTCATAGCCGGCGGTCGGTGCGCTCACCGCTCGGCCACCTCGGCGAGGCGGGTCAGTGCGGCGGCGATCGATTCGAGCGCGGCGGCGGAACGCTCCGCAGCTTCGGCCGACGCGACCGCAGCGAGTGCCGAGGTCACCTCGACGGCGTCGCGGTGCCCGCCGCTCTCGGCGTCGAGCACGTCGGCGGCCGAGCGGGCTCGGTCGAGCGCAGCTCTCGGCGGCAGCGGCGTCAGGTCAGGGCCGAGGCCAAGCTCGGCCGCCGCCGCTCGGCGTCGGCGTTCTCGGCTCAGTTCGTGAATCGCGGTCATGTCGGTTGCTCCCTCGGGTTGGTCACAGCTCCCGGCGTTGGGTAGCTGTGTGTCGGCGACGGGTGCGGTGTCACACCGCTCTCGGGCCATGGCCGCCCGATGTCGGTTGAGTTCGTTACGTCGAGGTCGCCCCGGACCCCGCCAGTTCGCACCGAGTGAGTTAGTTCGTCCTATAGACGAACTAACGAACTCGATCTCGGGACTTCGACAGTTCGTTTTGACGAACTGCGTTGAACTGTTGAGCTGGCTCATATTCCGACCGCCTCGACGGTGAACGGATCGGCCCCGGGCGAGAGCAGCTTCGCGTTGCGCGGCCCGGCCGTGACGTCGAGATCGCCCGATCGAATCGCGGCGGCGATGGCCTGACGCGCCACGCGTTGCGGTATCGCGTGCTCGTCGCGTAGGCGGATCTCGGCGGCGTTCTTCGACAGGGTGCCGGGCTCGGCTCGGATCAACGCCATGAGTTCGGGCAGCGCTGCGCGGGCGTTGGAATCGCGTCGGTTGCCCTCGCCGTACGCGAGTCGGCGGGTCTCGGGATCGAACGTGAGCAGCCCCTCAGGCAGCGAGACGTCACGGCCCAGCGCCGAGAAGTATCGAGGCCGCCGCCCGTCGTCATCGCTGTCGTCACCGCCGCGCGCGATCTTCCATTCGGCGTCGGGCCAATCGCGCAACCGTGAGTCACCGCGAGCGCGCTCGGCCTCGTGCCCCATGTGCGTCACGACCAAGCCCTCGGTTGCGCCGATCTCGGCGAGCAGCGCGTCGAACGCGACCAGAACCCGGCCGGCGTCTTTGTCCTCGCTCAGCCCGAGCGCGTCGAGGATCGGCCGCAGACAATCGAGAATCACGACGTCGGCACCGGAGAGCTGCGCGGCCCACCGTGCACGCGTCGCTGGGTCGAGAATGTCGAACGTCGAGACCGCACCGCGCAGCGGGAGAACCGAGACTCGCTCGGTGTTGTCGATCGCCTGCTCGCGCAGCCAGCGGCGCAGTGTGCGCGTGTCGAGTTCGGTGTCGATCAACGCGACCCGACCCACCGGCACCGCGTCGAACCTGTCGAGGAACTTGTCGCCGTCGACCAGCGACCGCAACACGTTGCCGACCAGTGTCGATTTACCGGCCTTGAACTGCGCGGCGAGCAGTACACGCCCGCCCGTGGGCCACAGTTCGCCGACGCGGTAGGCGGCCTCGTCGTCGGGCTGCGCGAGCAGATCAGCGAGGTTCGTCGGGGCGGGCGGCACCACGGCCGCCTCGCGCTGCGCGGCGAGCGAGCGGGAGCGCGTGCCGATCTGACGGCGAACGTCGTCGGCGATCGCGGCTGCCTCTATCAGTAGCGCCGCGATCCCGTCGAGGTCGAGCGGTGTCAGTGCGGCGAGCTGGTCGTCGGTCGCGCCGGCGGACACCGCCGCGTCACCCTTGACCATGAGCGTCGGCGTCTTGCTCCCGAGCGTGAATGCGTTGTCGCGCTCGACCTTGTCGGCGAGCTTGCGCGCCCACAGTTGCGAGGTCGTCGGGAGATCGGCCAGCGCGAAACGGCAACCGGCCCACCGCTTGAGACGCGCCTCGGTCGCCACCTCACGCTCGGCGGTCGCCCGGGCGGTCGGCGGGTTGCTCGGGAACGGGCTCACCGTTTCCGCCGCGAGAGCGGTAGGATCGAAGACCGACCCCGTGCCCTCGGGTTCGCGTTGCCCGTCCGGTGAGGCCACCGGGCGGGCACTCTCATTCTTGGTCAATTCCCTTGCCTCACTTCACAAGTTGACGGCGAGACCGGCCGAGGTCCGAAACCATGCCGGCCGGTCTCGCCGGATCACCGCGCGCTAGTTGGTCTCGTTACGCCGAGGTGGCGGTCTCGCCCTCAGTCAGCAGCCGATACAGCGCCGCCGCCGGGACTCGCAGACGCCGCGCGCCGAGGCGGATCGTCGGGATATGCCCGGCTTGCGCGAGCCGGTAACCGTAAGCGCGGGAGACGCCGAGGTATTCGGCGGCGCGCTCGATGCTCACGGTGGGCGGTCCCTCGCGCAGCTCGTCAAGTGTCGGGGCGGCGGTGCTGTCGGTTGTGGTCATGTCTCTAGCGTCGTTACTCGCATGGCGAATGTCTAGCGTGTAGAGTCGCCAACATGAGCACAGCACGGCGAGACCGGGGAGACGTTGCCTCAATCACATACGCCGACCCACAGCCCAAGCGCCGCAGTCCGTTTCGAGCGCCCGCACCCGATGAACGCGTCGCGATCCGCCTTCACGGACACCCGCGTACCTACGTCGTGCGCGTCGTGACAACCGGCCGCGAGCCACAGCTCACCGAGTTGTCGGTCATCGCCGACGCGGGAACTACCGTCGACCCGGCGGCGCTCCGCGAGATCCCGGCCCGCCGCCTCGCATACTCGGCCGCGCAGTGGATCGCGCGACTCGGCGGCCAGGTCGCCTACGCGAGCGACCAGGCCGAGACCCGCACGCGACCCGAGGACGCCGACCCGCGAGTGTGGGACGCCGCGCGGATCGCCGACCGGGCGCTCGCCCTCGGGCTGCCCGTGCGCCAGACCGTCGCCGACGACCTCGTGGTGTCGACGCGCACCGCCGACCGCCTACTCGCCAAGGCCAAGGCCGAGGGATTCCTCGACGCCGACGACCTGCCGAAACGCCCACAACCCCGACAGAAGGACACGAACCGATGAGCGCCGACGACACCCGCAAGCGCGGCCCGAGAACCGACGACGGTCTGACCAAGCTCGCCGACGGGCGTTGGCGAGCCCGGCCGACCCTCGGCACCGACCCGGTGACCGGCAAACAGGTTCGGCCCTACCGCACGTTCTCGACCAAGGGCGCAGCTCGCGAATGGATCACCGAGCAGCGCAAGCAGTGGGACGCGCACACGTGGTCGGCCAAGTCCGAACGCACCTTTGACGACGTCGCCGACCACTGGCTCAAGGTGCGCGCCGCCGACGACGGCACGCGCGCGAACACGATCCGCGCCGATCGCGAGTCGCTGGCATACGCCCGGCGGGCGTTCGGGTCGGTGGCCGTGCAGAAGCTCACGCCCGAGGTGCTGGTCGACTGGTCGCTGAACCTGACCACCAAGCCCGGCACCAACGCCGACGGCACGCCCAAGCCCGGCCGACCGCTCGCGGCCTCGACCAAGCGGCGCGCGATCGTCACGGTTAAGGCCGTCATGGCGCACGCGGTGCGGATGCGGTGGGTGAACTACGACCCGACCGCCAACCTCGACGCGCCCGGTCAGAAGGTGATTGTGGCCGTCGCCGAGGGTGAGATCTGGACGCCCGAGCAGATGACGGCGTTTCTCGACTCGGTGGCCGACCATCGCCTCGCTGGTTGCTTCGCCCTGACACTGCTCGGCCTACGCCGCGAGGAAGTCGGCGGGCTGCGCTGGTCGGATCTCGACCTCGACGCGGGCGAGCTGCGTATCCGTCAGGCTCGGGTCGACGTCAACGGGCGCGACGTCGTCGGCGACCCGAAGAACGCGCGCAGCGTGCGCGACCTGCCGATCCCGCCGCGCGAACTCGCGATGGTCAAGGCGATGCGCACCGCCCACCTCCGCGAGCGCATGGCCGTCGGCCGGCCACTGGCCGAGGGCGATCTCATCCTCGCTCGGATCGACGGGTCGCCGCTCCCGGTGCGCGACTACACGCGGTTGTTCACCGCTCGGCGCAAGGCGGCCAAGCTCCCGCCGATCACGCTGCGCAACCTTCGGCACTCGTCGGTCTCGCGTATGCGGGCGGCGGGCGTACCCGCCGACGTCGTGGCGGCGTGGCACGGCCACAGCGAGCGCATGACGACGGCGGTTTACGGGCGCGTGAGCGACGACCGACTCAAGGCCGCCGCTGACGTATTTTCCAAGGCCGTAGGCAATAGTTAGGCAATCCGGCGAGGGTAGGCAACGACCCCACCAACGACGAAACCCGTTCCGACGCAGGTCGGAACGGGTTTCTCATCGGTGGAGCTAAGGGGACTCGAACCCCTGACCCCCACACTGCCAGTGTGGTGCGCTACCAGCTGCGCCATAGCCCCGTATTCGGTTGTCGCTCGCGGTTTCCCTGAGCGCCTTTGAAAAGTTACACCACCATCGGCACGCTCACCAAATCGTCCCGGTCACCTGCGTAAACGCGGCGACCGGGACGATAACGGTTACTTCAGGAGGTCGGTTAGCCAGGTGTCGCTGAGAGTGACCAGCTTGCCGTCGTGCAGCACCGATGGGGTGCTGACCTGTCCGCCGGTGGCCTTGGCGAGTGTCTGCTGCGCCGCGTCGGCGTTCTCCTCGGCCTTCTTGACGCGGGCACCCGAGGAGATGCACGCCTGGGTGTTGCTGCTCGCGCCGGCGTCGGCGGCGAACTCGGCCAGTTGCTTGTTGTCGTGGTCGGTTGAACCGCCCTCGGTGGGCTGGTTCTGGAACAGGGTGGAGTGGAACTTCTCGATCACGTCCTGCTTCTCGCCACCGTCGGCGACGCACTGGAAGGCCGCGGCCGCGCGGGTGGAGTAGTCACCGGATGCCGAACTCCTGTTGAGGAAGTTGAGCATGTGGTAACGCACCCGCAGCTGCTTGTTGTTGACCGCTTCGAGGATCTGCTGACCCTGCGAGGCCTCGAACTGGCCACAGGCCGGGCACATGAAATCCTCGAACACGTCGATGGTGACGGGTGCGGATTCCTCGCCGATGGCCAGCGCGGTGTTGGTGAGCTGCGATTCGTCGACCTGCTCGCCGCCGTCGTTGTTGCTCCACACGATGCCGCCGATGACGACCGCAGCGATCACCACAATCGCCACACCGAACAGGATGTAGGTCATCGTGCTCGAGTTGGATTGTGGCTTGTACCCCGATTTTCCTACCTTGGGCACCTGTTGCTTGCGGTCTTTGCTCACTGACCTGTCCTTCTGCTGTTCAGAGCCAGGCCGTCACGACACGGCCGGGCTGAGTGTCTCCTCGACAACTTTAGCGACCAGGCCGTAAGAGCTTCCTGAACGCGTGCCCGACGTTTCCGGGTCACCCACCGAGCGCGGCGTCGACGACCTCCTGCGCCTGCTCCTGCACCTGGGCCAGGTGATCGGCGCCCTTGAACGATTCGCCGTAGATTTTGTACACGTCCTCGGTGCCCGACGGACGGGCCGCGAACCAGGCGTTCTCGGTGGTCACCTTGAGCCCGCCGATCGCCGCGCCGTTCCCGGGCGCCTCGGTGAGGATCGCGGTGATCGGTTCACCGGCGAGTTCGGTGGCGGTGATCTGGTCGGCCGACAGCTTGGCCAGCGTCGCCTTCTGTTCGCGACTGGCCGGGGCGTCGACGCGGGCGTACACCGATTCGCCGTAGGTGTCGGCGAGCCTGCGATAGTGCTGCGACGGCGACTGTCCGGTCACCGCCTGGATCTCGGCGGCGAGCAACGCCAGGATGATGCCGTCCTTGTCGGTGGACCACGGCCTGCCGTCGAACGTGAGGAACGAGGCCCCCGCGCTCTCCTCTCCGCCGAACGCGATCGACCCGTCGAGCAGGCCGTCGACGAACCATTTGAATCCCACCGGCACTTCCAGGAGCGTGCGGCCGATACCGGCCACCACCCGATCGATGAGTGAGGACGACACGAGTGTCTTGCCCACCGCCGCAGCCGGGTTCCAGCCGGGGCGGTGCGTGAACAGGTATTCGATGGCGACGGCCAGATAGTGGTTCGGGTTCATCAGACCGGCGTCGGGGGTGACGATGCCGTGGCGGTCGGAATCGGCGTCGTTGCCGGTGGCGATGTCGTAGTTGTCGCGGGCGGAGATCAGCGACGCCATCGCGTTCGGCGAGGAGCAGTCCATCCGGATCTTGCCGTCGGTGTCGAGGGTCATGAAACCGAATGTGGGGTCGACCGTGGCGTTGACGACGGTGAAGTTCGGCAGGTCGAACCGTTCACCCAGCTCGGCCCAGTAGCCGACCGACGCACCGCCCATCGGGTCGGCGCCGATCCGCACACCCGCCGAGCGGATGGCGTCGATGTCGACGACGCCGGCCAGATCGGCGAAGTAGCCGTCGATGAAGGAGTGGTCGGCGACCAGGTCACTGGCCCGCGCCGCCTCGAACGACACCCGCCTGACCCCGGAAAGACCTTCGGCGAGAAGCTGGTTGGCCCGATCGGCGACCACCGAGGTGATGCCGGTGTCGGCCGGACCGCCGCTGGGCGGATTGTATTTGAATCCGCCGTCGCGGGGTGGGTTGTGCGACGGGGTGACGACGATGCCGTCGGAGAGCACACCCGGGTGGTCACGGTTGAAGGCGAGGATCGCGTGACTGACCGCAGGGGTGGGCGTGAACGCGTCACCGGCCGCCGTGCATACGCTGACCCCGTTCGCGACGAGCACCTCCAGCGCGCTGCGCCATGCCGGGATCGACAGCAGGTGGGTGTCGAAACCGATGAACAGCGGCCCGGTGATCCCCGCCCCCGCACGGTATTCGACGATCGCCTGCGTCGTCGCCAGGATGTGATCCTCGTTGAACGCGTTGTCCAGACTCGATCCGCGATGCCCGGAGGTACCGAACACGACCTGCTGCAACGGATCCGACGGATCGGGCTTGTTCTGGTAGTAGGCCCGCTCGACGGCGTCGACGTCGATCAGATCTTCGGGTAAGGCCGGGGTTCCTGCGCGCGGGTGAGCCATAGGCCGATTCTGCCATCGGAGCGGTCCGCGCGCGCATGATCACACCACGTTCACCGTCAGTCCACAGACCGGCCCCAGATCGTCGCCGGCCGGACATCGCGGCCGGCACATCGTGTAGAACGGCAGGCATGCTTCTGCGCGCCCCGTCGTCCCCGGCACTGGCCGTCCTGGTGTTGCCCGGCGGTACCGATTCCAGCTACAAACCGTTCAGCCCACTCCAAGGGTCCGCGATGCGCATGTACCCGTTCAGTGCCTCCATCCGCGCCCGCTACGGGTCGGCGGTGGCGGTGCGCGACGTCCGCTATCGGGTGTACGGCTGGAACGGGGAGCAGAACAGTCCGATGCTGTACGCGCGCAAAGCCCTCGACGACATCACCGCACGCCATCCGGGGATTCCGGTGGCGCTCATCGGGCATTCGATGGGCGGCCGGGTCGGTGCGCGGCTGGCCGCGCACCACAGCGTCGGATCACTGCTCGCCCTCGCCCCGTGGTGGCAGTTCGCCGACTGGCGACACATCCACGACGACGTCCGGGTGGTTGCCGTGCACGGCACCGCCGACACCCGCACCTACGCACGGCGCACCGAGAAGGGTGTCGCCGAACTCTCCGCACGCGGAGTCGACGCGACATATGTACCGATCCCCGGCGGGGGCCATCCGATGCTCGACCACATACTCACCTGGCAGGGTGAGGCGCTTCGGTTCGTCGGGCGTTCGCTCGAGGAAGCCCGCGCGCTCGCACGGTGAGCGGACCTGCCTCGCAACTGTTCTCACCCGTGCGCAGGCGGTGTCGTCGACAGTAGGTAGTTGTGCGGATGTGCCCCGGTGGCACCGACGCCAGACTCGACACCATGACAACGCCCGCAGATTCCCGAGCTGCCGTCCTGACCGGCCTGAACAGGCTGTCCGACGACGTCACCGACCTGTCGGCGCGCCTGGCGCGGGTCGGCGCCGAGGTGGACTCGCTCACCGCGCTGCTCAGATCCGGTGCGGCACCCACCCCCGCAGCGCCGATGCCACCACCGGTTCCGACCGCGCCACCGCACGTTCCGGCCGATCCGATCGCCGCCGGACCGAATACCGTGTTCTCCGGCATGAA
Source organism: Gordonia pseudamarae (assembly GCF_025273675.1). Lineage (NCBI taxonomy): Bacteria > Bacillati > Actinomycetota > Actinomycetes > Mycobacteriales > Gordoniaceae > Gordonia > Gordonia pseudamarae. Next base: position 3,622,240 of record NZ_CP045809.1, read on the forward strand.
CACCATGGTCACCCCGGCGTTCGCCGGCACCGCATTTCCCTGCTCCGTCCCGACCGGCGTGGGCCATCAGGCCCGACCGTTCCCCCAGGGGCCGGCCGCCGGATATCCGGCACCGGGATTCCGGCCTCCCGGCGGCGTGGGAGCGTTTGCGGGCGGTCAGCCGATCGGACCGGCCGGCCACCCTGCTCCTGCCCGGTCCACAATGCCCCCGATGCCCGCGTACGGTGCGCCGCACTACCCCGCTCCCCCGGTAGTCCCTCTTTCCGAACGTCTGTCGGCGGCGTTCGATCGCGGTCTGGTCGGCAGGATCCTCGCCGGCCTCGGCGTCGGCGTCACCCTGATCGGTGTCGTTCTGCTGCTGGTGCTGGCCGCGCAGGCGGGCTGGCTCGGGCCCGGTCTACGAGTTGCCGGCGGCGGCGTCCTCGCCGCCGCACTGGTCGGCGGCGGTCTATGGCTGTCGGGCAGACCCGGATACCGGACCGGCGCGATCTCGCTGTGCGCCACCGGTGTCGGTGCCGCCTATCTCGACGTTCTCGCCGCCACCGTCATCTATCGCTGGCTGCCCGAGCCGGTCGGCCTGGTGGTGTGCGGAGTGATCGGCGGGGCCGGGCTGGCGCTGGCGCACCGGTGGTCGAGCGAGGCCCTCGGGCTGCTCGTGATGGTCCCACTGATGGTTCTGGCACCCATCATCACCGGCGGATTCGACCTGGTCACCGCGTGTTTCATGCTGGCGCTGTCGGCGGCGGGACTGCTGACGCAGATCGACCACGATTGGGTCGGACTGTTCACCGCACGGGTCGTCGCCACATCTGCCACCCTGACCGGCGTGCTGGTGACCAACGCCGACGACCTCCGCGTGGACGGCATGTCGGCGTGGCTGTACCCGGTCGCGGGCCTGCTCGGCGTCGTTCTCGCCTTCGGTGGTGCCCTGCTCGCACTGCGCCGCACCGGTCTCGGTGCCCAGTACGCGGTGGCTGCCGCACTCTCGCTCGTCCCGTTCGCGGTCGCGGGCGGTTCGACGCAGTCGGCGCCGGTCGCGATCTGCCTGCTCGGCTGCGCCGCTGTGCTGCTGGTCGTGGTCTACACCGCGCCCGGCCTACCCGGTGTGACGCCCGCCGTCCGGCAGATTTGGCTGGCCGCCTCGGCCACAGCCGTGTTCGCCGCCGCCACCATGCTGCTCGGCGGGCCGGCGCTCGCGGTCACCGTCCTGGCCGTCGCGGTCGTGTGCGCGGTGGCCGCACCCGTCCTCGGTGACACCGGCAAGGCCGTCCTGTTCATCGCGACAGCCTTCGGCACGCTCGGCGCGCTGAGTTTCCTGAACGCCGATCGACTCGCCGCACTTGTCGTCAACGATCAACTCGACGGCCCGCGACAGTCATGGGAGCCGCTGTACGCGATCGTGCTGGGCACGGCGGCGATCGCGATCGGCCACGGCTACCAGCGGCTCACCGACCGTGAATCGGCGCGCATCATGTGGTGCTTCTCCGGGTTCGTCGCGGTGGCCGCGATCACCGACCTGTGCGTGAGCGTCGGCGTCCTCGTCGACCCCGATGCGGGCTTCCGCGCCGGACACGTGGCGGCGACCATCGTGTGGATGACGACGGCCGCCGTCCTGCTCGGCTACACGCGCCGACGGCCCGGGGCGAGCGCAGCGACGGGAAATGTTCCGGCGAGCGCAGCGACGGGAAATGTTCCGGCGAGCGCAGCGACGGGAAATGTTCCGACGAGCGCAGCGTTCGGCAGTGCCGACGGACCGTTGCGGGCATTGACGCTGACCGCCGGGCTGATACTGGTGGCGGCGGCCGTCGCGAAGCTGTTCCTGTTCGATCTGGCCGCGCTCGACGGGGTGTTCCGGGTGATCGTGTTCATCGTCAGCGGGCTGATGATCCTGACGCTGGGCAGCGTGTACGCCAAGTCCCTGACCACGATGACCCGGCCGGGCGATCGTCACGCGCACGCGCCGTGACGGCGTCGCGGCCCACCGATCCCGGACCGCGGCGCCGGGCCGGGTTCGGTGTGGGCAGGGTCGCCGACCACAGGGCGGGAGCGGCGGGCCTGCTCGCCGTGTGCGGGGCGATCGCCACGCTGCTGTGCCTGTACGCCGCGAACTGGGTGCCCGGCCAGGACCCGGGCGGCAGCACGTTCGTCGACGCGGCCCGACGGGTGCCCGAGTTGTGCGGCACACATGCTCGTCCGGGATGGCCTACGACCGTGGCGCGGGCGTTCTTTGTCTGGGGCCACGGTCTGCTCGCGGCGGCCGCGACGGTGACGGCGATCGCCGTTCTCGCCGGCCGGCGCACCGTCGCGGTCATCGCGGCGGTCTTGTCGGCGGGTCTGGTCGGCTGGATGGAGGCCGCGCTGAAGCTTTCCCATATCGGCGACACCGAGTGGACCCGGTACCTCTCGGTCATCGGGGTCGCTCTCCTGGCCGTCGGTGTCGGTGTCGCCGGAGGCCGGACCCGGCCGGACGGTACTGTCGGCGGTCGGCGGTGACCGAATTGAATGAGTGCTGACCTGCGGTCACCGCTGTCCGGTCAGCACGTACCCGTCTCGCCCCTGTCGGGAGTCGGTGTCGGCCGGCATCTCGAATGTCACCGCGCGATCGTGAAAGCTCACCCGACGACACGGCCCGCGTGCGATGTTGGCGTCATCGCCGCAATAGACCGGTGAACCCTCGGCAATCCCCACGAACAACTCTGTTCGGCAGACCTCCTGCCCCCGACGATGCGGGCGGAACCGACAGATGCCGCACCCGTGTGGTGCACAAGGAGTTGGAATCGATGTCCGACGTTGCATACGTGAAACCCGCAGACCTGGTGAACAGGTTGGTCGACGCGGGCGAGTACAAGGCGCTGCTGTCGACGCGCGACACCCTCGTCCGCGCGTTCATGGGCGGCGCGATCCTCGCGCTCGCGGCGGCGTTCGCGGTGACCGTCACCGTGAACACGGGGGAGCCACTGCTGGGTGCGCTGCTGTTCCCGGTGGGTTTCATCTTGCTGTACCTGATGGGCTTCGACCTGCTGACCGGGGTGTTCATGCTGGTCCCGTTGGCCTGGATCGACCGCAGGCCCGGCATCGGGATGAAGGCTCTGCTGCGCAACTGGGGACTGGTGTTTCTCGGAAACTTCCTCGGCGCGTTCCTCGTCGCCGTCCTGATGGCGATCATCGTCACCTACGGATTCGACACCGAACCGAACGCGGTGGGCCAGGCGATCAGCGAAATCGGGCACGGCAGGACCGTCGGCTACGCCGACCACGGGGCGGCCGGCATGCTCACCCTGTTCGTGCGGGGCATGCTGTGCAATTGGATGGTGTGCACCGGTGTCGCGGGCGCCATGATGTCCGACAGCGTCGTCGGCAAGGCGGTCGCGATGTGGATGCCGATCATGCTGTTCTTCTACATGGGCTTCGAACATTCGATCGTCAACATGTTCCTGTTCCCGTCCGGGCTGCTGCTGGGTGCCGACTTCACCATCGGCGACTACCTGGTGTGGAACGAGATCCCCACCGTGCTCGGCAACATCGTCGGCGGTCTGTCGTTCGTCGGCCTGACCATGTACTGGACGCACGCCAAGACTCGTGAGCCGCGGCTGCCCACTGCCCTGGCACCGCACACCACCGACATCGCGGTGGCCGAAAACGTCCGGGTCGACGCAACCCGTTGACCGGCGATCCGTTCGGAGTTCGGCAGCCCCACCCGCGCAGCCGAGGTCCGAACGGATGACACCAAAATGGGGGAGAAACAATGTGCCCCCGACTGCTGCGACGATCACACGAACCGTCTGCCGGTCGGGGGCACTTCTGTCATGTGGCCGAACGACATTGAATCCACCCGGTGCATCCGCTGTGATTCCGCCCACATGACGGAGACCTCGGCACCGGCACCGGACCGGCCATCGGGGATATTCTCGGTGATCACGTTGCGCGCCAGTACAAGTCACGGATATTGCACATCATGAGGTCGACTGTCGGGAGTACTTGTCAGGGGCAGATCGGGGGAATCCCCCATTCCCAAGAACGTGACGACTAGGGAACGATCAGCTCCATGCTCAATTCACTTGCGGGTTGGTCGGTACGGCATCGGTGGATGGTGGTGGGCGGCTGGGTGGCTGCCGTGGTGTCGTGCATCATATTGGCGGGCGCCTTCGGGGGTGACTCGATTACCGACTTCGCCGACGATGACCGGACCGAATCGGGACGTGCGTTGGCGACAATGAATGCTGCCGGCGGAGGATCGGCGGCCGATGAGGCGCGGGTGGTTTTCGCGGTCGACCCATCGGTCGCCGGCGGGATCGACAACGCTGAGGTGCGTGCGGAGGTCGACGCACTACGTGAGCGAATCACCGAGATCGACCCGACCACACGAATGGCGGACCTCTACGCGACCGGACTCTCGCGCAATGTCGCAATCTCACCGGATCGGCGGGTTGCCTACACGACACTGACCGTCGAATCGGACTCCGACAACGAGCGCAATGCGTTGGTCGAGAAGATCAAGGACACCGCAACGGAGTTCGACGCAGACGGCGTCCGATTATCCTTCGCCGGGGACTGGTTTGCCGATGTCGCTCCCGCGGGGGTGGGCGAGGCCATCGGTCTCGGTTTGGCGATGATCATCCTACTGATCGCTTTCGGAACTGTGGTGGCCGCAGGTTTGCCCCTGCTGACGGCACTTTTCGGCGTCGGAGTCGGAGCGTCGATCCTGATCTTGCTGCAGAATGTCATCGAGACTCCAGACTTCGCGGTGTCCTTGGCGGCGATGCTCGGAATCGGTGTCGGAATCGACTACGCGCTGCTCATTCTCACCAGGTTCAGATCAGCTCTTGCCGATGGCCACGACGTTCCGGAGGCAATCATCTCCGCGATGAATACCGCTGGACGTGCCGTGGTGTTCGCGGGCGCCACGGTGACGATCGCCATCGCCGGGCTGCTTACCCAGGGCGGAGTCATCGGGCCGACAATGACATTGGCCGGTTGCGCTGGTGTCCTGGCAGTGCTGGTCGCGGCGCTCACCCTGCTTCCTGCTCTGCTTGCGATCGTCGGTACCCGAGTCAACAGGCTGGCCGTTCCCGGATTGCGCACCACACCGGGCTCGGAGGGGGCGTTGGCCCAACGCTGGAGCAAAATCGTTCAGCGGCATCCCTACCTTGGTGTGCTGTCGGCCTTGATCATCCTCGGTATCATGCTGATTCCGGCCTATGATCTGCACCTCGGCTTCGGCGACGCCGGGAATCGGGCGACCAGCGACACCACCCGAATCGCCTACGACGACCTGGCCCGTGGCTTTGGCGACGGGTCCAACGGTCCGCTGTTCCTGGTTGCCGAGTTGCCTGACAACCCTGACAACGGCGATAAATTGGCCGCACTCGCGGCCGAGCTCGACACGACCGATGGTGTTGCGTCGGTGAGTCCGCCGATCGGAGTCGGGTCCGTCGACGGAAACGAAGTCACGATGTTGATCGTGACCCCGACGACGGGGCCTCAAGAAGCCGCGACTCTGGACCTCGTCCACCACATTCGCGATGACATCGTGCCGAGCTCGGGACTCCCCATCGAGATGACCGGAGCGACGGTCGGTGGCAGCGACTTCGCCGAACTAACACTTCAGCGGCTTCCGCTGATGGTCGCAGTCGTCTTGGCCTGCTCGTTCATTCTGTTGGCCTTGGCATTCCGATCACTGGTGGTGCCGGTCAAAGCTATCATCATGAATCTGTTGTCGTTGGGGGCATCCTTCGGCGTGATCGTCGCGGTCTTCCAATGGGGCTGGGGGATGGAACTCATCGGGGTGGGCAAAGTGGGTCCGACCGAGGCCTGGGTGCCGATCGTGCTGTTCGCCGTGGCATTCGGCTTGGCAATGGACTACGAGGTGTTCTTGGTTTCACGCATCCGGGAGCGATTCCTCACGACCGGCAACCCCACCACGTCGGTGACCGAAGGCCTGGCGGCAACAGCGAGGGTGATCACCGCAGCCGCAGCGATCATGGTCTGCGTCTTTGCCAGCTTCATCTTCTTCGACGATCGAGGTCTCAAGGCCATGGGGCTGGGGCTGGCGGTGGCAGTTTTCGTTGACGCGACGGTAGTGCGAATGCTGTTGGTTCCCTCCACGATGGAGATCCTGGGACGGCACAACTGGTACTGGCCGTCATGGCTCAACTGGGTACCGCGGGTGGACGGCATGCACGGATCCGGTGATGACGGAGGCAAACCTGGTCCACTGATCGGCACGGGATCGGATAGTGCAGGATCGCCGAAATAGCTCATGGTGGTGAATGGGGGTGCCCGCGGGTGTCGTTCATGCGGCCTCACAGGCGGGGACAGACTCTTTGTCGTGGCGATCTGCGGTGCTCTCCGGCCGTCAGACACCGAGACCGATGGCGACGGCGAGGACGGCGAGGAGCGGGATCACACCCTGCTTCAGCGCCGCACCGCGCTTGTCCGGGCTCGACAGGAGCAGAACGAGAGCCGCCGCGCCGATCGATCCCGCTCCGGCGAACACCAGAGCCGTTCCGGCGGCCTGGGCATCGGCTGCGTAGAGGACCACGCCGATTGCCACGAGCATGGCGCCCGCAAACGGTACCGGCGGCGATAGGGCCCGAAAAAAGTCCCCCACCTGCGCAAACAGGTGGGGGACTTCCGTGGAGCTGCCGGGAATTGAACCCGGGTCCTCCGTCGAGTCGGCAGGGCTTCTCCGTGCGCAGTCCGCTGCGTCTCTACTCGGATCTCTCAGTCACGCGAACAAGCCGAGATGACGATCCCAGTCGCTGTGAGTTGTCCCGTCGCCACCCGCGACCGGCGGCGACGGTGAGCTCCCGAAGATGATGCCGGGGACCGAGGTGAGAGCACCCTCGGGCCGACAGACTAGCCGTCGCTGCTCAGGCAGCGAGGGCGTAGTCGCGCTGATTCTTATCGGCGCTTAATTGGTTGCCGCGACGCTTATACGGTGGTCTCCAGCCTGCACCGGCACGCTTCCCCTGCCTCGGCGCACGTAGTCGAATCCGATCAGCCCCGAGTCAGGTCCCTCCGGTTTTCCGGCGGGCACTCGATACTAACAACCTCTCGCCGTCTTTTCATCCCCAATTTCCCGAGTGGTCCGGCTGCGGCCCTATAGCGGCGACAACCTGCGGATACCGGCCTCCGACAGGTGGCCCGACCGAACGATCGGTCACCCGGGAGGTACTTGTATGGTTACCTACGACACACCCCGCCACCTGGAAGGCACGCGATGAAGCGCCTGATCTTTGAACCCGAGCACGAACAGTTCCGCGACACGGTTCGCGCGTTCATCTCCCGGGAAATCGAGCCGCACGCGCAAGAATGGGAGGCAGCGGGTCAGGTCGATCGCGACATCTACCGCAAGGCCGGCGAGGCCGGGCTCGTCGGGTTCAACGTGGCCGAGGAGTTCGGCGGCGGAGGTGTCGACGACTTCCGGTTCAACGTCGTCGTCGCCGAGGAAATGGCCCGCGCCAGCCACGCCGGCCCCGCGTTCACTCTGCAGAACGACGTCGTCGTGCCCTACTTCACCTCGTTGTCGAACGACGAACAACGCACGCGCTGGCTGCGCGGGATGGCCACCGGCGAGACCATCGTCGCCGTCGCGATGACCGAGCCCGGCGCAGGCAGCGACCTCGCCGGGATCAAGACGAGCGCGGTCCGCGACGGCGACGACTGGGTCCTCAACGGCAGCAAGACCTTCATCTCCTCCGGCATCAACTCCGACCTCGTGGTGGTGGTGTGCCGCACCAACCCCGACCCCGCGGCCAAGCACAAGGCGTTCTCGCTGCTCGTCGTCGAACGCGGTATGGCGGGCTTCGAACGCGGCCGCAAGCTCGACAAGATGGGCCTGAAATCGCAGGACACCGCCGAACTGCACTTCGACAATGTGCGGGTTCCGGCCGCCAACGTTCTCGGCCAGGTCGATCAGGGCTTCTATCACCTGATGCACAACCTGCCGTCGGAGCGGCTGTCGATCGCGGTCACCGCCACCGCGATCGCGCGTTCGGTGTACGAGGAGACACTGCAGTACTGCAAAGACCGCAAGGCATTCGGCAAACCGATCGGCACGTTCCAGGCCAATCGCTTCACCCTCGCCGAGATGGCCACCGAACTAGACGTCGCCGAGGCCTACATCGACCGCTGCATCCAGGGCGTACTCGACGGCGAGGCCAGCGCGGTCGACGCCTCGAAGGCGAAGTGGTGGGGCACGGAGCTGAGCAAACGGGTCGTCGACTCGTGCCTGCAGTTGCACGGCGGCTACGGCTACATGAACGAGTACCGTGTGGCCCGCGCCTACACCGACATCCGCATCCAGACGATCTTCGGCGGCACCACCGAGATCATGAAGGATCTGATCGGCCGCAGCCTGGGCGTCTAGTTCCCGGGGCTACCGCGGCAGTTCGATCAGCTCGACGAGTGCCACTCCCGCATCCGACGACGGCGAGACCAGCGCTATCGCGTCCCGGTCGATGAGTCCGCCGTGGGAGTCGGCACCGTCGGCGTCCTCGACATGCCACGAACCGTCACCGATCCGGGTCGCGGGCAACACCCGCACCGCGTCGACCACCGAGAAGGCATGCGGCACCGTCGTGAAACTCGGTATCACCGACGATGTCGCGGTCAGGGCGTCGACGATCGCGGCGGTCACCACGAACACCGCCGCCGTCACCGCGAACGGTTCCGCGGGCAGGCAGTGCACGATGGGCCCGGCGAACAGTTGCGCCACGATCTGTGTGCCACCGGGATCGCACCGCACTCCGTCGACGACGGTCGAGGCGCCGAGCTGACCGAGCGCCGGACGCACGCAGTCATCGGGGCTGTCGATGGCGCCCACCACACACACGAGGTCGACGTCGGATGCCGACCGGATGGCCTCCCGGATGCTGGAGGTATCGTCGGCGCACCGCAGCACCCGGACGCAGTCCACCCCCAGCGAACGCAGGTAGTGCGGCAACACGATGTCGACGGTGTGATCATGCGGCGCCTCCGGACCGCCCACCGGCAACACACATGCCGCCGTCACAGCCGCCCGGCCGTCGTCTCGGACGGGCAGCCGCGGCACGGCCGACCGCAGCTTGGACCGCACGTCGGCAACGCTCCGGGTCATCGAATGCATCGACCACACCTCCCCGTAGTAGTTGTCGGCCGCATCGAGGCCGCACGTCAAGGATCGCGCCGGCGTATTGCCTGCCATTCACGCGATCGTTTCCCGCAGGGGGCCGATCGCTCACATACCGCTTCCCACCGATGAGCGATGTGCGCCGCGGGGCCTCGATTCGCGCGGTGAATGTCCTAGCCGGAGAATCGTTCCGGCCAGTACTTGACGAGACAGTCCACCGGCTGACCGCGGCGCTCGAAGGTCGGCAGCGCCTTGCCGGTCAGCCCGGTGGTCAGCGCTGCCGCGCGTTCCCGGATCGTCCCATGCCCTTGGTCGGGGCCAGGGTCGCCGATGAGCGGCAGCAGCGTCGCGGCCTGCAGGATGTTGCGGACCGACAGGTCGTCGCGATCGAATACCGTTGCCGCCCAGTTACCCGCGAAGCAGTCGGCGATCAGCTCCCGATTGTTGCCCTGCGGGTATGAACTGTCGGGGATGCCGAGCGCCCGCGCGATCCGGAAGACCACGTTGTGCCCGTATTCGTGCGCCACCACCGTGGCCGCGGTGAAATCACCCACGACGGCCGACGGCACCGACGCCCCGAATACGTCGCCGCGCCAGATGCCGACGAACGTTTCCACCGGCAGGATGACCGTGCCCTCGGTGATTGCGCCCTGCCCGTTCGGCTGTGAGTCGACGCCACAGAAGAAGGCGTTCTTCATATCCGAAGACACGGCGCCGATCGTGGCATCACCGTCAGTGCAGTCCGTCCGAAAAGTGGTGCCCGGTTCGATCAGTGCGCGGCCCGTCGACGGATCACCCCAGTCGAGTTCGACGAACCAGCCGCCCCACGCATCGTCGAGGTCGTCGAGCAGCGACACCAGGTAGGGCGACACCGTGGTGTCGGCATTGTCGGCAGTCACCCCGCTGCCGTCGAACTGCTGCGCCGGCGTGGGCAATTGCGGGCACGAATCGGGCAGACAGGCTTTCGGATTCACCACAGCCGTTGACGTAACCGGGGTATCGGGCGTCCCGGCCGGGTCGCCGTCCGAGGACAACAGGTCTGAACACCCGGTGCCGACACCCAGCACCAGCGCCACGGCCAGCACGAACACTTTTCCGGCGCGGGCCACTGGCACGGCACGTCTCCGATCACGAGAAGCTGCGGGGAACCCTGTCGGGTCTGTGTGACAGCGAACCTAGCAGGTCCCCGGTCGACGCGGAGCCGGTGTCGGCAAGCCGAATGACATCGTCAGACGATCGTCAGGACGGCGGTGTCGTGCGCGGCCACCGTCACGGCAAGTCTGCCGTCGACAGCCCGGTACCGGTCGCCGGTCCAGGCATCCACACCGGCGACCCGACCGTCACCGGTGAGTCCGAGATCGCGCAACGACACCGACAATCTGCGCGGCGCCGGGCCGCGGTTGGTCAGAGATACCACCAGTCCCCTGTCGCCGATCGCCCGCGACCACACCTCCGGATTGCCCGCGACCCGGGCACCCGCGCTGACCCGCTCGTCCTGGTCGATCCGCACGATGGCGCGATTGGTGAGGATGCGGATCGCCGACCCGGGCATCCGGGTCAGGTCGACGCCTACCATCAACGGCGCCGCCATCATCGCCCACATCGACACCTGGGTCCGCTGCTCCGATTCGGTCAGTTCACCGGAGCCGGGCGCGATACCCACCGGCAGCAGACCCGGGTCGTTGTAGGTTCCCGGCCGCACCCGACCGGCCAGCGGCGCCAGCGCGTCGATCACCTCGACGACCCCCTGTGCCTTGCGGTCCCGGCCCTCGGTCGACCAGGCGGGCACCGTCGGACCGGTCACCCTGGTGACCGTGGCGACGCCACCCCAGTACGAGTCCCATCCCGGACGGGTCGTGTCGAGTCCGCGATTGGGGTTGATGGCGTACACGATCGGCGTGCCCAATTCACGCAGGGCATCACGCATCACGGTGAACGCGGCGATCTGCTCGTCGCGGTCGGACTGCGCCGAACACCAGTCGTAGGCAAGGTAGTCCACACCCCAGTCGGCGAATGTCGCGGCATCACGCGCCTCATGTCCGAGACTGCCGGTGCTGCCCGCGCTACGACCTGAATGCTGGGCACAGGTGCGGGTACCGGCCGCCGACGACAGCCCGAACAGCAGACCCCGATCGTGCAGATACCGCCCCAGCGCGGTCATCCCGGACGGAAAGCGGCGAGGGTCCGGTACCAGGGCGCCGTCCGCCGCCCGTTCGCGCGCGGACCAGCAATCGCCGACGATCACATACCGGTACCCGGCATCGCGCAGACCCGACGACACCAGGGCGTCGGCCTGCTCATGGATCGCCGTCTCCGACACCTCGCAGCCAAGTGACTGGGCACTGCTCCAGCCCATCGGCGGGGTTTTCGCCACACCGTCGATGGCGGGACGCTCGCCGCCGATCCGATCCTCCGGGACGGCGGTGCATCCGGCCACGACCATCGCCGGCGCGAGCGCGGCGACCACGGCACGGGCGATCCGGCCCCGACGGTCGTGGTCCGGTCGTCCCCCGAGGACCCGGCGGATGCCCATCACCTCACATACCTTTGACGCGCCTGCCGACTTCCCGCTCCACTTCCCGCCTGGCGGTGCGCTGGGCGATGTCGTGACGCTTGTCGTGGGCCTGCTTGCCGCGGGCCAGCGCCAGCTCGACCTTCACCCGGCCGTCGTTGAAGTAGAGCGACAACGGGACGAGCGTCAGATTGCCGTCGCGGATCTTGCCGATCAGATTATCGATCTCACGTCGATGCAGAAGCAGCTTCCGGTTCCGCCTGGGGGCGTGGTTGGTCCACGAACCGTTGCCGTATTCGGCGATGTTGAGCCCACGCAGCCACACCTCGCCGTCGTCGACCGTGGCGAACGCATCGACCAGCGACGCCTTGCCGTCGCGCAGCGCCTTCACCTCGGTGCCGACCAACGCGATCCCGGCCTCGTAGGTGTCGAGGATGGCGTAATTGTGCCGCGCCTTGCGGTTGGTCGCGATCACACTGCGACCTTTCTCCTTGGGCATGGTTATCTCACCTCCTCATTCACGTACGTACACACGAAGCGTGACATACGAGGTGATTCCGGCCAACATGATTCCGCCCAGAATCAACCACGGCGCCACCACCAGGACATCCGAATTGGTGATGCGGGCAAGAATATTGATACCGTACAGGTCTTCGAGGGCCCGGTCGAAGAACAGCGCCTTGGCACCGAACAGCCCACCGATCGCCAGGAACGCACCGACCAGCGCGGCCACCATCGCCTCGAGCAGGAACGGCAGCTGCGTGTACCAGCGGGTCGCACCCACCAGCCGCATGATGGACACCTCGGTCCGGCGGGTGAATGCCGCGATCTGAATCATATTGACTATCAATAGCATTGCCGCGACAGCGAGGACCACCGCCACCGCGAACGCGCCGTTCCGGGCGCCGTCGAGCACGCTGAAGATCCGTTTGACCAGATCACGCTGATCCAGAACACTGTCCACACCCAGATCCTTGCGGTCGGCGAACTCGTCGAGCACTGCGCCGAACCGGTCCGGATCCTTCATCCGCACCCGCAGCGCGGCCTGAGTGCTCGACGGGTCGATCATTTCGGCGATCTCCGGGCTGTCGGCGAACGCCTCCTTCGAGGCCTCGTACGACTCCTTTTGCGAGATGTAGGTGACCGTCGCCACACCCTGCGCGTTCTCCAACTCGGTGCGCAGTGTGGCGCACGGCGCCTTCGTGCAGTCCGGATCGGACTTGCTGACATCGAGGTTCATGAAAAACTGCATCTCGACGCGGTCGAGGAAGATCTTCTGACTCTTGTCGGCCATCTGGATGACCAGCAGGCCGCCGCCGAACATCGCCAGGGTGATGGCGGTGGTCAGGATCATCGCGATGGTCATCGTGACGTTGCGGCGCAGCCCGTTGAGGACCTCGCTGAAGATGAAGTTCGCGCGCATCGTGCTCCGTTGTCGTATGTCGCCCGGGTGCAGGTCCGCCGGGTCGGGGGCCGCCGTGTCGGGGCGGTCGGGGTCCGCTGAGTCGGGACGGTCAGCCGATGCCGTACACGCCGCGTTCGTCGTTGCGGACCAGATGCCCGCTGTCGAATTCGAGAACCCGTCGCCGCATCGCGTCCACGATGTGCCGGTCGTGGGTGGCCATGAGCACCGTGGTGCCGCGCCGGTTCACCCGGTCCAGGACATCGACGATCTCCTCGCTGGTCTCCGGATCAAGGTTTCCGGTGGGCTCGTCGGCCAGCAACACCAGCGGACGGTTGGCGATGGCGCGAGCGATCGCCACACGCTGCATCTCGCCGCCGGACAGTTCGTTGGGCATCCGGTCGGCCTTGCCGCTCAGACCCACATAGTCGAGTACCTCGGGTACCACCTTGCGGATCACCGACGGCTGCTTGCCGATCACCGCCAGCGCGAACGCCACATTGTCGGCGACCGACTTCTGCTGCAGCAACCGGAAGTCCTGGAACACACACCCCACCGATTGGCGCAGTTTGGGCACCATCCGGGCCTTGAGTCGGTTGACGTGGTACTCGCCCACGTACACCTCCCCGGCGGTGGGCCGGTCCTCTTTCAGCAACAACCTGAAGAACGTCGACTTACCCGAACCGGACGGTCCGATGAGGAAGGCGAACTCACCTTTGTCCACCTCCACATCGAGCCCCGACAGGGCGGGCCGACTCGACGCCTTGTACTTCATCGAGACGTTCTCCAGCTTGATCACAGCAAGCCAGTGTAGCCAGGGCCGCTGAGAACTCCGCTCAGACTCGCGCGGGACCGCGCGAGTCCGAGCGCCGGATGCCGCGGACGTCCCTCAAGGTGCCGACGACTCCTCGGCGGTGGTGGTTTCCTCCCCGTCCTCGGTGGTGATCCGCGGGATCGGTACCGGTATCCCGGGCACCGAGGTGGTGGTCAGTTTCGGCCGCCCGCCGGTGCTCGTCGACGTCCCGGTATCGCCGTCCGACGACCGGTCCGCACCGGTCTGCTCCGTGCCTGTCGTCGATGGGGTGCCGGATTCGTCGGTGCTGCTCGCCGGTATCGACGACGTGGACACCGAACTCGACGGCCACACCGACGTTTCCGGGGTCGGGGTCACCTGCCGGTTGTCGACGACCTGTCGCGCCGCCTGCTTCTGCGCATCCGGATACCGCTCCGACGTGTAGCCGTAGACGCCCTGCAGCACCAGGAACGCCACCACCAGCACCGCCGTACGCACCCGGATGCGGGTGCGGTAGATGACCTTGGGTCCGTCCTCACCCATGGCTACCGCGCACCTCCCTCATCGGAACCGCCGACCGGGGCCGGGTCGGTGTGCGTGGGTACCTCCCGGACGCTGATGCCCTCGGCGGCGAGCGCCCGCACGATTCGGCTGCGCAGCGCACGGCTCACCGCGAACTGCTGACCCGGCAACGTCCGCGCCACCATCCTGATGGTCAGCGACTCCAGCTCGAGGTCGGTGATGCCGAGCGGGGCCGGCGCGTCGAGCAGGAACTTATGCCAGCGCTCTTCCTCGAAGAATCGCTCACCGACCTGATCGAGGATCTCGGTGACGCACGCGATGTCGGCCTCGCTCGGGATCGGCACGTCGACGACGGCCCGAGCCCAGTCCTTCGACAGGTTGGTGGCGGTGATGATCTGCCCGTTGGGCACGGTCACCACCTCACCGTCGCTGGTGCGCAGCCTGGTCACGCGCAACGTGACGTCCTCGACGGTGCCCTGCTTGTTGCTGCCGCCGGTAACCGCGAGATCGACCACGTCGCCGTACCCGTACTGCTTCTCGGTGACCACGAAGAATCCGGCGAGGATGTCCTGCACCACCCGCTGGGCGCCGAAACCGAGTGCTGCGCCGATCACCGCGCTCGGCCCCACCAGGCTGGTCACGGGCACATTGAGCACCCCGAGGATCTTCAGACCGCAGACGAGCGCCACGATCACGATCGACGTCCAGGCGACCACCTGGATCACCGCCCGCATGTGTTTGGACCGCTCGGTCCGCACCAGCATGTCGCTGTCGGCGAAGTCCGCCTCGATCCGCGTCTCGTACCGTTCGGCCAGCCACCGGATGAACCGGATCACGATGGCCGCGCCGAGAACCCACAGCAGGATCGACAGGCCGTCGGTGACCACCCACCGGTACCAGTCCCCGATCATCGACTCGAAGGGCACCTGGGCCGCGGCCACCGTCGTCGACGGTGCCGCGCCCGCGTCAGCGAACATACCGATCAGGCGTCGGCCGACGCCATCCGCCAGCGGATACCGGCCTCGATGAACGGGTCGATCTCACCGTCGAGGACGGCCGACGGATTGTTGTTCTCGACGTTGGTGCGCAGATCCTTGACCATCTGGTAGGGGTGCAGCACATACGATCGCATCTGATTGCCCCAGCTGGATCCGCCATCGCCCTTGAGTGCGTCGAGTTCGGCACGCTCCTCCTGTCGTTTGCGTTCGAGCAGCTTGGCCTGCAGCACGCGCATCGCGGCGGCCTTGTTTTGCAGCTGGCTCTTCTCGTTCTGACAGGTCACCACGATACCGGTGGGTATGTGTGTGAGCCGGACGGCGGAATCGGTGGTGTTGACCGACTGTCCGCCCGGACCCGACGACCGGTACACATCCACCCGCAGGTCGGTCTCGGCGATGTCGATGTGGTCGGTGGTCTCCACCACCGGCAGCACCTCCACCTCGGCAAAGGACGTCTGCCTGCGGCTTTGGTTGTCGAACGGGCTGATCCGGACCAGCCGGTGGGTGCCCTGCTCCACCGATAGCGTGCCGTACATGTACGGCGACTTCACGGCGAACGTCGCCGACTTGATGCCCGCCTCCTCGGCATAGGAGGTGTCGTACACCTCAACGCCGTAGTTGTGTTTTTCGGCCCACCGGATGTACATCCGCATCAGCATCTGCGCCCAGTCGGCGGCGTCGACACCACCGGCACCGGACCGGATGTTCACCAGGGCGTCGCGCTGGTCGTACTCGCCGGCCAGCATCGTCTTGACTTCCATCGCCTCGATGTCCACGCGTAGCGAGGCGCGCTCCTCGTCGGCGTCGGCCAGGGCCGCGGTGCGGTCCTCGCCCTCCTCCGACTCGGCCAGCTCGTACAGGACCGGCATGTCCTCCAGACGCTGGCGCAGTTCGCTCACCTTACGGAACTCCGACTGAGCGTGCGACAGCTCGCTGGTCACCTTCTGGGCATGGTCCTGGTTGTTCCACAGTTCGGGATCGGACGCCTGCATCTCCAGCTCGTCGATGCGACGGCGCAATTCCTCCAGGTCGACGACCTTCTCGACGGTGGTGAGGGTCGCGTCGAGCGATTCGAGATCAACGGTCACATCGGGATGCACAGTGATCGAGCCTACCGCCTCACGGCCGGGAGCCGTCGTCACAGCCCCACCGTCACACCCCGGGCGCCTCCGGCGGCGGCTGGGCGGTCCCGAACCGCCACGTGGTCTCGGCCTTGTCAGGTTTGTAGATGACCGGCATGTCGGTGCCGATCTGCGGCCACTGGCCGAGCGCGCCGACGACCAGCGTCCCGTACACCTCGGTCGGATTCGTCTGCGGACCGGAGATGGTGCCGGAGATGGTGCAGTAACTCTCGCCGTTCTTGTCGGTCCCGACCGGACGCTCGGACACACCTGTCACGGTGAACACGCCCTGGACGAACTGGGCCGCGGCGCCCGGCGACAGGACCTTCCCGCCGCGCCCGCCCCGCCACTGCACCACCAGCGCGACGATCACGGCCACCAGCACGATGATGAAGACGAACTCAAGCATGGTCGCCAGCCTACCGGCGCTACGCTGGCCATCGTGTCCACTGAGAACCCGTACTCGATTTCCGATGATCTCGAACTGACGTTGTCACTGGCCGAATCGGCCGACGTGCTGACGATGCGCCGGTTCGGTGCCGTCGACCTGCGTGTCGATGACAAGCCCGACCTCACCCCGGTCTCCGACGCCGACCTGGCGTGCGAGGCGATGGTGCGTGAGCGACTGGCCGCGATACGGCCGGGCGACGAGATCCTGGGCGAGGAGTTCGGCGGCGACGTGGCGCTGTCGGGACGTCAGTGGGTGATCGACCCGATCGACGGCACCAAGAACTTCGTGCGCGGCGTACCCATATGGGCGACGCTGATCGCGCTGCTGGTCGACGGCGTGCCCGTCGTGGGCGTGGTGTCGGCCCCCGCGCTGCGCCGACGCTGGTGGGCCGGGTCCGGTCTGGGGGCGTTCGTCGCCTTCGACGACCAGCCCGCGCACGCCATCTCCGCCTCGGGCGTCACGCAGCTGGAATCGTCGTCGTTGTCGTTCTCCAGCATCTCCGGCTGGGCCGAGCGCGGACTGCGCGACAAATTCTTCGGGCTCACCGACGAGGTGTGGCGGGTGCGCGCCTACGGAGACTTCTTCAGCTACTGTCTCGTCGCCGAAGGGGCCGTCGACATCGCCTGCGAACCCGAGGTGTCGCTGTGGGATCTGGCGCCGCTCGACATCATCGTCCGTGAGGCCGGTGGCCGGTTCACCGCCCTCGACGGCTCCTCCGGCCCGGGCGGCGGCAGCGCCGTGGCCACCAACGGTCACCTGCACGACGCGGTCCTGGCCGCACTCACCCGCTGACCCTGCCTCAAGCGCGGCAGATACCGTCGGGGCCCGCCGTCTCGATGAACTCTTCCCATGACACATTCGCGATCGACAGATTGGCCTCGACCACACCTGCGAAAGCTGCCGCTGCACGCAATTCGAGGCCGCGGTGCGACGATTCGGTATCGGCGGCATCGGTGCCCAGGAACAGCACCGGATGCTCCGGGTGGGCCATGGTCATGGTGTCGGCGATGACGATATAGCTGGGCCGGTCGGCTATCAGGTCGAGGAATCTATCGACGGTCCACCCCGTATATGTCTGGTTGTCGATCAGCGCCAGACCGACTTCGTACTCCTCGAACCCCTCGTGGATCGGTGCGTAAACGGTGTCGACGGTGGTGTTCCACGCGTCGTCGTCGCTGAAACCGGTCCGGATCAGCGGCACACCGTAGGTGCCGACGTACCGTTCGACGGTGTTCCCGGCACCGCGATTGTCGCGATAGTGCGTCTCCCGCGACCGCTCCTGCTCGCGTTCGCGTTCGGCGACGGCGGAGTCGATGTACGGACCGTCGTAGGTGAACACCTCCGGGCCGAACGCGTCGGTCACCACCAGGTCGGCGACCTCGACGGTGCTGAACTGCGCACCCACGTTGCAACCGATGACGACGCCGGTCTCGTCGTCGAAAGTCCAGGTGACCTTCTGCCGATAGGGCGCTGTCCTGGTCTTCTCACAGGGGACGGTCCACCCATTCCGGCCACGGACGTCAGCCTGCTCGGCCGGGCCGAGCGGCAGATATGTCGGTTCCGGGGCGCGGCCACCGGCGGGCATGAATCCGGCGACCGGCCGCCGCGACGTCCCATGCCGCGAGACCTCGGGTTCGGGTTCAGGCGCGGGCCAGTCCCGGTACAATACCAGCAGCTCGCGGGGCATGTGGTTCCATGCGTTCACGGTTCCGGTGTCGATCCGCGGTGTCGACGGCGCCGCACTGCGTTCCAGACGCCCCTCCACCCGGCGGTACGTCCACCGCGGTCCGGCCACCAGGGAGACACCGTCGTCGTCCTCGACCCGCCACTGGTTCGGCGGCGCGAACCACACCCGTTCGGCGTCCCAGCCGTTGCCCACGTTGCCCGCTGAGTACACCGTCGCACCGATCGCCTTCGATGCCGTGGTCCGGTTGCGGTCTATCAGCTCATCCCACGTCGGCACTGCTATGCGGCGAGGCTAACAAGCCTCGCCGAGCCGCGGTGGGCGATCGCCGTTTCGCCCTGGCCGCATGGTTCGTTCGACCTGTCCGATCGGACATCACAGCGTCGATTCGCTGCCACCGGGCCGACAGCCGACTAGCGTCCGGTCGGACACCTCGGTGAAGGAGTGAGACAATGGCGGCATTCCCCGGCATCGGCCACATCGCGATCACGGTCTCCGACCTGGCGGCCAGCACCGCCTGGTACGCAAAGCTTTTCGACGCCCAGCCGGTTCTCGACGAGGATGAGGAGTCGGGCACCTTCCACCACAATGTGTTCGCCCTCGACGGCGGAATGCTATTCGGACTGCACACCCACACCGAGCAGCCCGCCGCCGAAACATTCGACGAGCGCCGCGTCGGCCTCGATCACATTGCGTTCACCATCACCCGCGACCAGCTCGACGGCTGGGTCGCCCGGCTCGACGAGCTCGGCGTCGCGCGCAGCGGTATCAAACACGCGCGCTACGGTTCCGGCATCTCGTTCCGCGACCCGGACAACATCGCGCTCGAGTTCTTCGCACCACCTGCCTGACCTGAAATGTTCCTGTTGGGTCCGGATTTTCGGGTTCAACAGCCGATCGCCGCCCGCTACGCTCACCCAACGCTGGTCGGTGACCGCCGTAAACCCCGTCTGTACGAACCCATTGATACGTTTATTCCTGTGACGATGGCCGAAAACACCACGCTCGATGACCGGCATTCCCGGAGCAGCCGGTCTGCTCTGCCAACGCTCCCAGAACCGGGCCAGGTGGTCGAGGTGCGTGGGTCGATGTGGGCGGTTGCCGATGTACAAGCACAAGGCTTGACGCGCAGCTCAGCCGATGAGTCCGCCCCTGGTCTCTCGCATGTTGTCGAGTTGCAGTCACTCGACGAGGACCGGCTCGGCGAGCAGCTCTCGGTGGTGTGGGATCTCGAAGTCGGACACACCGTCACGCCTGCTCAGGGACTTCCCGATGTGATCCACGCCGATGCTTTTGATGAGCCAGCCACGCTGGCCGGTTTCATCGATGCGATGCGGTGGGGCGCGGTGACCAGCGCCGACCCCAACCGTTACCAGGCGCCGTTCTGGTCGGGCGTGAATGTCGAGGCGTATCAGCTCGAACCACTCCGCCGTGCCCTCGGGGCTCCGCGCACGAATCTTCTCCTCGCCGACGATGTCGGTCTCGGCAAGACCATCGAGGGCGGACTGGTGATTCAGGAGTTGTTGCTGCGTCATCGCGCGCGCACTGCGGTCATCGTCTGTCCGCCGAGTCTGGCGTTGAAGTGGCAGGACGAGATGCGCGAGAAGTTCGGTTTGGAGTTCACCATCGTCAACTCTGAGTTGATGGCGCAGGTGCGTCGGACCCACGGTTTGCACGCCAATCCGTTCCAGCTGTTCCCACGGGTCATCGTTAGCATGGCATGGCTCCCGCAGGTCCGTGCGCAGCGGTTGCTCCGTGATGTCTACTCCCAGGCGACCAACCCGAAGATCGGGAAACGCTACGCCTTCGACATCCTCGTGGTGGATGAGGCTCACCACGTCGCGCCGTCGAGTCCGTCGGTGATCGCCGGTGGCCGAGGTTATGCGGTAGACACGCAACGTACCGTCGCCGTTCGCCGACTCGCGGAGCGCTGCGAGCACCGCTTGTTCCTGAGCGCCACCCCACATAACGGCCATCCCGAGTCCTTCACGGCACTGATGGAAATGATCGACCCGCACCGCTTCGCCCGCGGCGCGAGTCTCGACGCCGCCGCGTTGAAGGACGTCACCGTCCGCAGGCTCAAAACAGACTTGCCCGGAAAAGGCTTCAAGAAACGCATAGTCGAGGCTCTCGGCGTCGAACCGACCGACTCCGAGCAGCAGATGTTTTCCCTGCTCGATGAGATCGTGACCGCCAGCGCCAAGCTGAACGGCACCAAACCGGGCGGCGACATCGTCACGATGCTGTTGAAGAAGCGTTTCCTGTCCAGCCCGTTCGCGTTCGGAATGACACTGAGCCATTACCTCTCGTCGAAAGCCGGGCGTGGGTTGTCCGACGATGAGTACGACGATCTCTTCGGCGAAGGTCAGGCCGACGAGGAGGAGGGCCTGTGGGAGCAGGACGAGACGACGAAACTGCGTGAATCCAAGGGGTCGGACCCGCTGATCGCCGCTGAACCCGGCCAGCTCGACGCCCTGATCGAGTGGGGCCTGAGCTACGAGAGCCGGGCCGATTCGCGGCTGGACCGGCTGATCAAACATCTCGACGCCATCTGCCGACCGGATGGCAAGCACTGGTCGAATGAGCGGGTGGTGGTGTTCACCGAGTACGCCCACACCGTCGACTGGCTGACCCGGGTGCTCAATCAGCGTGGGTACACCGAGGATCGGCTGGCTGTCATCCAGGGGTCCACTCCTACCGAGGACCGCGAGTACATCCGTACGCAGTTCACCACCGACCCGGCCACCGAACCGGTCCGTGTCCTGCTCGCCACCGACGCCGCCGGTGAGGGCATCGACCTGCAAACCCACTGCCATCGGCTGGTCAATTTCGACATCCCGTTCAACCCGTCCCGCCTGGAACAACGCATCGGCCGCATCGACCGCTACGGTCAGACCGAGGCACCGGAAGTTTTCCATTTCGTGCCGGTCGCCGGTTCCTCGACATACGCCACCGATCTGAACTTCATGGAGCGCATCGCCCGCAAGATCGCACAGGTCGAATACGATCTCGGGTCAGCGAATCAGGTTGTCGGCGAAGAGATCCAGGGCCATTTCGGCAAGCGGAGGCAGACGAAGAAGAAGCCAAAGGGTGTCGACGCCAACGAGGTCATCAACTCGGCGCTGGCCGGCGGTATGGAACTGAACGCCCGCCTGACCCAATTGGAGCAGGGATACGACGGGTCACGCACCGAGATGCACCTCGACCCGGCCAATTTACGACGCGTCGTCGATACCGCTCTGCGCATCAATCACCAGTCGCCGTTGCTCCCCACCGACAAGTTCGCGCAAGACACCGATGCGGAAGTCTTCACCGTGCCCTCGCTGACGGCTGGTTGGCATGACGCGCTCCGTGGTCTTGACACGAGACTCAAACCCGGTGAACTGCGACCGATCACCTTTGACCCGGCCACCGCCGAAGGCCGCGCCGATCTTGTCTATGTCCACCTTGGGCATCCGATTGTCCAGAAGGCTCAGCGGCTATTGCGGCGCGCGCTGTGGAGTGTCGACTCGCCACTCAACCGGGTCACCGCAGTGGTGGTCGACGACCTCGAAGAGTCCTTCGTCGCAGCCGTCACCCGGATGGTGCTGGTTGGGCGTGGCGGCGTGCGCCTGCATGAAGAGATTTTCCTGGCGGGGGTTCGGGTGAAGGGTCGCCGGGCGATGGCCGAGGAGAAGGCCGAAGCCGCCCTCGACAAGGCACTCGACCGCGGGCACCTGTCCCTCGCGGACGACCAAGTTCGCCGACAACTCTGTGACCTGTGGAATGTCCCCGACGCACCGCTGCGATTGCGTCTCGAAGAGTCGATGAAGTCCCGAGCAGACCGTCGGCACCAGTTGGTCACCGAGCAGCTGGCGAAGCGCCAGGCCGCAGATGTCCAGCGTGCCAAGGAGATTTTCGCGGCGTTCCGCACCAACCTGCGTGACTCCCTGGTCCGGCTACGCGCAGAGGAAGCCGAGGCTCAGGGGCAACTGTTCGCCGACCCCGACCAGCAGCGTCAGTGGCGGCGTGACATCGACGCCATGAACCGCCGCTTCGATGAACTCGACGACGAGGAGGCACGAGAGATCGCCGCCATCACCGACCGCTACGCGGACGTGAAGCCACACACCACTGCGGCGGCTGTCGTGTTCGCACTAACTGGCACTGATGCAGAAGGGTGGGTCAGCTGATGGCACGCACAGCAAGTCGCGGCGGCAAGAAGATCAATGCCACCGACCAGCATCGAGCATGGCTCGAACTCGTCGACACCGACGGCCCATTCCTGGCGATCCCGCCGCTGAAGCGGGTATGGCCGCAGGGCATGCCCAGCCTCGATGACGAACGCAAAACCGCACTCGTCGACGCCCGCAAGGACTTCGAGGGCGCCTGGGAGCAACTCGATCAAGCCCCTGACGCCGACGAGGTGCGGGTTTCTTACCGCGTCGCGCGCGACAAGTGGGTGGAGACCATCTTGCGTGATGTGGCAGGGTGGGCTGAGTCGCTGTCGTGGGGTGAGGTGCCCGACGCGCAGGCTCAATCACCAAACCGTGCGGTGACGATCCGGGCGCAGGCGTCATTGAGCGGTGCTGACGGTATCGGTGCGATCGTGCATGTCGTCGACTCCGTCGACTCACTACGTCAAACACCGGGCGACCTATGGGCCGCCACCCCGATCGACCGCGTCGAAGTCATGTTGCGGGAGAGCAAGGTCTCGATCGGTATTGTCACCGACGGCCGCTGGTGGGGTCTGGTCTGCGCCCGTGACGGGGCGGTCGCCGCGTCCGGCATCATCGACGCCCTCACCTGGATCGAGGAGTCGCGCACCCGCGACGCCTTCTTCACGCTCATCGGGCGGCAGCACCTTGTCGGCGGTGATCCGTCGGAACGACTGCCCGTCCTGTTCGAGGAATCCGTAGCGGCTGCCGAAGAGATCACCGAAGCCCTTGGTGCGCAGGTCCGCCGGGCCGTCGAGCTGCTGATCCAGTCCTTCTCCGAGTCTGCGTCCGACGCCCGCCGCCGTGGCCTCCCCGACCCGCTGCCAACGCGCACTCACGACACGTATGAAGCGGCTGTCACGGTGATGATGCGGACCGTGTTCCTCTTGTTCGCCGAGGAACGTGGACTACTGCCGTCGGGTGAGTTGTTCGAGCAGGGCTACGGAATTGCCCGCGAGTTGGAGCGCCTCCAGGCCCGCGAAACCGAGGAAAGCGAAGAAGCACTCGACGCCACATCGTTGACGTGGCACCGGCTCCTCGCCACCAGCCAGGCCCTCTACCAGGGGGCGACTTTCGAGAACCTTCGGATGCCAGCCTACGGTGGCTCCTTGTTCGACCCGGACCGCTTCCCGTTCCTCACCGAGATCAACGATCACGGAACCCTGGCGATCACCGTCTCCGACCGGGTCATGCTGCACGTCCTACGATCGGTACAAGTCGCCGACATCAAGAGCGAAGCCCGACGAATCTCCTTCCGCGACATCGATGTTGAACAGATCGGCTACATCTACGAGGGCCTGCTCGGGTACACCGCCACAGTAGCCGACGAAATTATCGTCGGCCTCAAGGGCAAACTCGGCGAGGAACCCGAGATTCCACTCGCCAAGCTCGAAGAGCTGGCGACCCAACACACCGACCCGAAGAAGCTGGCCGCAGCCATCCGCACCTATGTGCTCGAAGACCAGCCGTCATGCAAACCATCAACCATGCCAGCAATCGCCAAGGCGATAAGCGCCAATGTCGAACCGAACGTCGTCAGCGCCCTCACCCAGGCCGTGGGTGACAACCTCGACCTCCGGGATCGAGTGAAACCGTGGCTCGGCGTGATCCGCCTCGACCTGCGCCAACGCCCGTTCGTAATCCTCGACGGTGGTCTCGTCGTCAAAGAGACCCCGTCCCGCAAAAACTCCGGGGCGCACTACACCCCGAAGTCGCTGGCCGAAGATGTTGTGCTGCACGCACTTCAACCACTCTGCTATTCTCCCGGTCCGCACCAGACAGCCAACCAGGACGAGTGGAAGCTGAGGTCACCGTCAGAGTTGCGGAGCCTTAAGGTCGCTGACATTGCCTGCGGTTCGGGTGCATTCCTTGTCGCGGCCGGCCGCTACCTCGCGGATCGGCTTGTCGAAGCACTCGTCGCCGAGGACCCTGCTCGCGAGGATCGCGCTGAGCTCAAGACTTGGGCCATCCGCGAAGTAGTGGCGCGGTGCCTCTACGGCGCCGACATCAACGACATGGCCGTCGAAATGTGCAAGCTGTCACTCTGGCTCGTCTCACTTGATCGCGACCAGCCGTTCAGTTTCGTCGACGACAAGATCTTCGTCGGCAACTCGCTTCTCGGGATCACCGACCGCAGGCAGCTACGCAACCTCCACATCGACCCGAAGAAGAAGCCGAAGTTCGTCTTCTCCGAGGAGTTCGACGTAGACATCGACGGCATCCTCAAGGAGGTAGCCTCCCTCCGCAAGGACTTGACCAGCCCGGTCAAGGAAGGTGATCCGATGCTGGCGACGGCGGCCAAGCGTCGGCAACATCGGCGTTCGCGGGAACTGAGCAACCAGCTCCGCAGGTGGGCGGATGGAATCGTCGCCGCCGGCCTTGCGGTTGGGAGCAAGCCGGGTCGGGCGCTCGACGACAAATACGAGACCCTTCGTATTGCCGTGAAGAACGACGCCGACGAGAATGCACAAGTCCTCGACACGATGCTCGCGCAAGGTCTGACGCCGACCGTTGACACGGACTATGAGCGCTGGCAACCGTTGCACTGGGTGATCGAGGCACCGGACGTAGTCGTCGACAACGGCGGATTCGACGCGATCATCGGCAACCCGCCGTTCCTCGGTGGGCAAAAACTGACCGGGGCGATGGGAACCAACGTCCGCGATTCGTTCGTCAACATCATCGCCGAAGGCCGCCGGGGAAGCGCCGACCTCGTCGCCTACTTCTTCCTGCGTGCGACCTCGCTCTTGCGAACAAACGGCACCCTCGGGCTCATCGCCACCAACACCGTCGCCCAAGGCGACAGCCGCGAAGTCGGACTCGATGCAATGGTCGAGGGCGGGTTCACCATCACCCGCGCGATCCAGTCGCGGTCATGGCCAGCGGCCAGTGCCAACCTCGAGTACGCCGCCGTCTGGGGGACAGTCGGTCCGGTGGATGACGACGTTCCGCGGGTGTCCGATGACACAGACGTTCGCCGCGTAAGCACCTTGCTTGAAGCGGAGGGTCGAACCGTTGGGAACCCTGTGCGACTTGATGAGAACTCGGGAATCGCTTTCATAGGCTGTTATGCGCTCGGCATGGGATTCGTCCTCGAACCGGCAGAGGCGCAAGAGTGGATTGCCGCAGATCCCCGCAACACCGACGTACTCTTCCCATACCTCAGCGGCGAGGACCTGAACCAGCGTCCCGATGCAACAGCCTCTCGCTGGGTCATCGATTTCAACGATTGGTCTGAGGACCGCGCGCGTTCTTTCGCGCTGCCGTACGAACGTCTGGCCCAGCGTGTGAAACCCGAACGCCAGCGACGAAGACAGGACGGTCAGTACGCGCTGAGAAAGCCACTTCCCGAACGTTGGTGGCAATATGCGGAGAAACGTCCCGCTATGCGTAAGGCTATCTCAGGGTTGTCTGAGGTGTTGGTCCTCGCGCAAGTCAGCAACACTGCGCAGCCGATGCTCATTCCCCGAGGAATCGTCCCGAGCCACAAAATTGTTGTCTTCGCGTCCGAGAGCCGTGTGCTGCTGACTCTTCTATCATCCTCGCTACACTATTTCTGGGCGCGCAAGTACTCCGGTGCGATGAAGAACGACTTGAGTTATTCTCCATCGGATGTATTTCTTACCTTCCCGATGCCCGAACCGACTGAAAGAATGGAGACAGCAGGGTTTGCTCTTGACGTAGAACGTCGGGATATTATGAAGCGGAGAGGCGTTGGTCTTACGAAACTCTACAACTTCGTAAACGACCCCGAAGTCGTCGATGTCGACGTTCGTAGGATCCGGGAACTTCAGGTTGAGATTGACCACGCAGTCGCTGAAGCGTATAGATGGGACCTTCCGCTTCGGCACGGGTTCCACTCGTACCGGCAGGTTCGACGCTGGAGTCCTGATCCCGCAGCTCGCATCGAACTCCTTGATCGACTCCTTGAGCTGAACCATTCGCGAGTAGGCCATGTCAACGAGACTGCCGTGGACGAGGTGACAATGACGGGCGCTGAGGCTACTTTATTCGAATAACCTCCTCCTCAGTCGAACAACGATGCCTCGCCCCGTACACCCAAGTCTGCAACGCCGGTATGCGCATCCTGATTTAGGGTGCGCGACTTATTCTCGTCAAGAAGTCGATCGAGCAACTCTATGCGTGCACGAGGGCTGACGCTCCATCGAGCGACTTGGCGGTACACATGGAACCCGTGGTCGAGTTCTAAGTCGTTCCAGCCATAGGCGCACACTGCGGCTTCGTCGACTGCAACCTGTAGGTCACGCAAGCGCGCAATATCGGTATCGTCACGGAGGTCGAAATTGTTGACCATGCTATACAGCTTAGTGGCCCCGACTCCCCGACGTGCCATAATCTCGCGTCGCTCTGAGTCCAAGGCCAAACCAACGTCCCGCAGTACATCGGTCGACTCGGGTCTAGGGAGAGATCCGAACACGAGGTCAGGCGTGTACGTGGCATCAGTTCGAAGCGTAGTGCCATATTTTATGGCCCACAATTGGTGGAGGCTCGAGGAGAGTAGCGCTTGCATAGCGAATGACGCGGTAGCGAAGACGACAACTTTCTCGTGAAATACCTGACTAGTTGGGACCCGGAGGGGCATGACAGTCTTGCTGACACGAGCGATGACCAACACCTCAGACAACCCTGAGATAGCCTTACGCATAGCGGGACGTTTCTCCGCATATTGCCACCAACGTTCGGGAAGTGGCTTTCTCAGCGCGTACTGACCGTCCTGTCTTCGTCGCTGGCGTTCGGGTTTCACACGCTGGGCCAGACGTTCGTACGGCAGCGCGAAAGAACGCGCGCGGTCCTCAGACCAATCGTTGAAATCGATGACCCAGCGAGAGGCTGTTGCATCGGGACGCTGGTTCAGGTCCTCGCCGCTGAGGTATGGGAAGAGTACGTCGGTGTTGCGGGGATCTGCGGCAATCCACTCTTGCGCCTCTGCCGGCTCGAGGACGAATCCCATGCCAAGCACGATGCATCCCTGGAAGGCTATGCCAGCGTTCTCGGCGAGCCGAATTGGGTTGCCTTCAGTGCACCCTTGCGCTTCGAGGAGGGTGCTGATGCGACGTACTTCGATGTCGTCGGCAACCCGTGGCACATCGTCGGCGACTGATCCGACTGTCCCCCAAACGGCGGCGTACTCGAGGTTGGCACTCGCGGCTGGCCATGACCGGGATTGGATCGCGCGGGTGATGGTGAACCCGCCCTCGACCATCGCGTCGAGTCCGACTTCGCGGCTGTCGCCTTGGGCGACGGTGTTGGTGGCGATGAGCCCGAGGGTGCCGTTTGTTCGCAAGAGCGAGGTCGCACCCATTCGCAACGTTTACACCTGGTCACCGGCCGGGTAGTGGTGCCACCTGATCCTGGCCCCACCTACTTCGTCTCGTTCGGGTGGCTGGTGTGTACCTGTTCGAGGTGAACGGTTCGGTCCTGGATGGACGAGTAGTGCCCCATAGAGTGGTGTAACTCGGTGACCAGGACCGTGGCCGGCAGCGTGTGGCTGTCGGTATGGAAGCGGTCACCGTGTGATCCTTCGAGTCAACCTCTCACAGAATCCTCGAATGGAGTCATCACGATGACCGCACCCCACATTGTCGACCCGGCCGGCCTGTTGAGCCAAGCTCTGACCGACGCGTCACCGGATCTGATGCGCGAGCTGCTGCAGACAGTGATTAACGCCCTGCTGTCTGCGGATGCCGACGCCGTGTGCGGCGCCGAATGGGGCCGCCGGTCCGAAGAGCGCACCAACTACCGCAACGGCTACCGCCACCGACCCCTCGATACCCGCGTAGGCACCATCGACGTCGCCGTGCCCAAGCTCCGGTCGGGCACCTACTTCCCCGAGTGGTTGCTCGAACGCCGCAAACGCGCCGAGTCCGCGCTGATCACCGTGGTCGCTGACTGCTATCTCGCCGGGGTCTCGACCCGCCGGATGGACAAGTTGGTCAAGACCCTGGGCATCGATTCGTTGTCGAAGTCGCAGGTCTCCCGCATGGCCGAAGACCTCGACGAACAGGTTGCCGCGTTTCGTCACCGCCGACTGGACGAGGCGGGACCGTTCACGTTCGTCACCGCGGATGCGTTGACGATCAAGGTCCGCGAGAACAAGCAGGTCGTCAAAGCCGTCGTGCTGCTGGCTACCGGCGTCAACGGTGACGGTCATCGTGAGGTGCTCGGCATGCAGGTCGCCACCAGTGAGACCACAGCCTCGTGGAACACCTTCTTCGCCGACCTCGTGGCCCGCGGCCTGGGCGGAGTTCGCCTGGTGACTTCCGATGCCCATGCCGGGCTCATCGAGGCGATCGCAGCGAACCTACCGGGAGCGGCCTGGCAACGCTGCCGCACCCATTACGCGGCGAATCTGATGGCGGTGTGTCCGAAGTCGATGTGGCCAGCAGTCAAGGCCATGCTGCACAGCGTCTATGACCAACCCACTGCTGGTGCGGTCAATGCCCAGTTCGACCGACTCATCGAATACACCGAAGACCGCCTACCCGACGTCGCCGAACACCTCGGCGACGCCCGTGAAGACCTGCTGGCATTCGCCGCGTTTCCTGATGACGTGTGGCGCCAGATCTGGTCCAACAACCCCACAGAACGACTCAACCGCGAGATCCGGCGCCGCACCGACGTCGTAGGCATCTTCCCGAACCGCGATGCCATCGTCCGGCTCATCGGAGCAGTGCTCGCCGAGCAGACCGACGAATGGGCCGAAGGCCGCCGCTACCTCGGCCTCGAAGTGCTCAGCCGTTGCCGACTGACCGTCACCGACACCGACCACACACCGGAGGTGAACACCGACCCACTGATCCAACTACCCGCCTGACCACCTACGAAGGACCACAACCAGTTACACCACTACGCGGGACTTGACCCCTGGACGTAGAACCAGATGCGGGCGGACCCTTTGAGGGTTGGCTTATGCTGCCATCGGGTGTAGGTCTCGCCATCGCGGACGATGTCGCCGAGCTCTCCGCGCAGTGGATAGTTGGTCGGCGTTACCGCCGTCGGAGTCCGGGTCAGGAAGTCCCACGCGTCGGCCAGTGGATTGCGGGTCGTCACTGCCAAGTCCTGCCATCCCCTCCGTGCCTGTGTGCTCGCGAAACAGATTTCGTACTCAACCCTCTTCGGCGGCCGTGGGACCAGTTTTCCGCGTTCTCCCATCGCTACGGGCGCTCGACGGCGGTGTCATCACTCTCATCGAGCCAATCCACCTCGGCTCCACCCAACCCGGCGGCAATGGCGGTCGAAGTTTCTCGCCACGAAGTCAGTTCCGCAACGATCAGATGCGGCTGATCGGTGGAGAACGACGCTCGTGCGGCGTTGATGAGGTCTTGGGCACAGGTCTCCCTGTCGTCGGGGGACAGCGCGAACATCCAGGGAAACGCGCGAGCCATCCGTCCGGCGAGCGGGCCATCATCGTCCACCACTACTCCGATGAGTTGTGCGGCGAACTCAAGCAACCGGGCACGATTGTCGGCCTCCCGTTGCGACATCAGCACAAGGGGATCACCGTCACGGCGGGTCACCGTCACAGGGTGGTCCTCAGCTTCGGCGAATACCTCAGCAGAGTGCCTGCTCAGGTCCGAAGATCTGCGCGTAGAGGTGCGGCGTGCAGTCGACGTCGTCATGCAGCCACCATATTCGGAATGTATTCAGAACTCCATCGCGCAAAGGGTGACGCATGCCTCGTCACTGAGATGGGTGGGTGAATACACAACAAGCACGGCGCTGCGTGCTCTATGCACGGCTCAGCGTCACCAAGGAAGAGTCCGTTTCGATTGCCCGCCAACTGCTGTCGTGTCGTCGGTACGCCGAGGCGCGGGGCTGGGAGGTGGTCGGCGAGTTCATCGACGATGGTGTGTCCGCCACGGCCAACAAGCCCGAGGATCGGAAAGGGTGGGCCGCACTGCTCGCGGCGACCGACTTCGATGCGGTCATCATCTGGAAGGTCGACCGGCTCGCCCGGCGCGTACTCGACTTTCTGCACGCCGACGAAGCACTGCAGAAGCGTGGTGCCGGTCTCGTGGCCGTCGAGGATCCGATCGACATGACGAGCCCGCAGGGGCGGGCTTTTGCGGTGATGCTGGCGGTGTTCGGGGAGATGGAGGCCGAGGCGATTCGCGCTCGGGTGCGAGCGGCGCGGGCGCAGCTGCTGAAGGACGGCCGCTGGGCGGGCGGTGGTATTCCGTACGGTTACCGGTCGTCGACGAACCCGGACGGTCCGGGATGGGTGCTGGTCAAAGACCCGGAGCGGCAGCCGTGGCTGACCGAGATCGTGGGTAAGGCACTCGGCGGAGCGACCGTCAATGCCATCACCACCTGGCTGACCACCGCAGGGGCACCACTGCCCGAAGGCTCGATCGCCAGACGGAAGTCGGGGGCGACCGGATGGAATCGGCAAACCGTCGACGGTATCCTCCGCAACCCGGTACTGGCCGGAATGACCCCGCATAATCCGGGGCGGCCGAAAAGCGCCAAACGTGCCGACCCATTCGCGGTGTTCCGTGACGAGACCGGCGAGGCGGTCGTCAACGAGACGCTGGCGGTCATCACCACCGAAGAGTTCAGGACGCTGCAGATGCTCCTCGATTCGCGCAGTACGCCGCAGGCCCGTAAGCGCAGCGAACGCGAACCCACCAGCCCGTTCCTCTCCCGCGTCGTCCGCTGCGACGACTGTGACGTGTTCATGTGTCGGGGCACGAACCAGAAGCGACCCGTCCTCTATTGTCCGTCGTGTCGCCAGACGATGAGTCGTTCAGCTTTCGACCCGTATCTCATCACGCGGCTGCTGGATGAGCGTGGCGCCGAACCTCTCGGTGGTTCCACGGTGCGGGCTCACTGGGCCGCTGCCGGGAACAGCGACGAGGCGCGGCGGGAGATTCTGCTCACCCAACTGGCGAGTCTGCGCGTCCGCCGGGGTGTCGTCGGCCGCTACTTCGATGAGAACAGGGTGCTGCTCCGGTGGCGGGACTCGGCTGCCGAACAGCCTTCCGTACCGGAATCACAGAGTCAGGATCGCCGCCCATAGCTGGTAATCGGTCGGCGGTCCTTGCGGCTCCCAGCCCGCGCGAACCACCATTCGTTCGCTCGCGCCATTGCTGACGTGGATCTTGCCGCTGAGCACAACCTCCACGCACTCCAACTCGGTCGCCCGCTCGACGGCGACTTTACGTGCCTGTGAGAGGAGTTGGTCGGCGATCTGTCCGCCTTGGCCACGCACCGTCATCGATACTCCGGCCACTACGTGAAACGCATTGAGGACTTCGTCCTGCCGGTCGAATTGGAGGTGGGCGCACGCGAGTATCTCGGACTCCGCGCGCCCCACCAAGACAAGATCACCAGGCCGGAGCCGCTGCCACAGCTGCCGCAGGTGGGCTTGCGCCTCCCACTCCCACGGTCGGATATGCGGCAGTTTTCGCCCGCCAGAAGTCCGTGGGAGGTCGGTGGTGCAGGTGAACCCTTGCAGAATCCGAGCCTCGCGGCGAGTGGTGATGTGTTGCCAAGACAGCTCATCAGTCATCCGGCCGCGCCGGTGACCATAGCCCGCAAGTCGGCCACTGTCGGGCGGTCGGTGAGCATCACGGCGTACGCGTCAGCGGCCGCGTCGTCGTCAGGTTCGGGGAAGTCGATGTCATCGACGGGTACATCGAGCGCCCACGCCAACAGCTCCGGCGACGCCGAGCCCCGGTCGACTTGGTGCTGCAGCGCCGAGAGCAACGTGAGCGGGACCCGGCGCGCCGACGATTGCTGTTCCCGCACGACGATGGGATCAGGTTCGGTCGCGAGTCCGATCGCCGCACGGTTGTCCTGTAGCAGCCGTGGCGTCGTTTTCTCCAACGCCGCCGCGACAACCTCCGTCAGCTGGCTTCCGGTGCTGCGAAGTCGGTTCCGGACAGCTTCGGTGGACACTCCCAAATCCCATACGACCCGCGCAGCGTCCGCTTCGCTCGTCAGCGTGGTGAACTCGTCCGCCACTGCTGCGGGAAGGAGCAGCGCGGCGGCGAACTTGTCTGCGGCCTGTTCGTCGGGCTGATCCCGGCGCGACGGACCATAAGAACTGTGATGCCCCAAAGCCAGGTGCCCGAGCTCATGCGCCAGGGACCAGTTGCTGCGGAACCAACTCGACCGCGTCGCCAGAACGATCACTCCCCTGCCGCCGATCCGGACGGAGTAGTCGGTCTTCAAGCCCGGGATTCGGATCACATCGACACCGAGATTCTGCTCGGTCACGTCGGCGAACGTCCGAGTGAACGACGGTCCGAGCAGGTCCCGCAGCGTTGATGGGTCGGCGGGGAGCTCGACCGAGGCACCTGGCCCGTGCGGCGGGTAGGCGGCACGGTAGAGCGCGACCACTTGATCGAGAACCACCTGATCGTCGGCGCGGCCGTTGTTGACGCGCACCCTGCTGCGGGCATCCCACGAATGGCGGGCCGCGACGGACACCGCGAACGGGTCGTCGGCGCCGGTGATGAGCCAGTGGGTGTCGGCACCCAACACTTCGGCGATCGACGTCACCTCAGTTAAGGACAGTCCGCGTCGGCCATTCAGCGCACGCGACAACGCGTCCGGTGTCATACCGACACGCTCGGCAAGACGGTTCTGACTCATCCCCGCCGGCATACGACTCCGGACCCGTTGACCAAGCTCAACCATCGCGTCCATTCCCCCACCCTAACCATGCTTTGGGGATTTCCCAATGGTTGGAGTATGGCCGATGGGTCCGACACGACCGATTCAACGGACCATTGTCCGACCCCTAAGGCAGACTGACCGCCATGGCAGAGGCAGCTACCCAGGCAACAGGCCCCCAGGCGACGTACGAGCTGAACTACGACCTGGACGGGTCGTCGAACGCGGTGCGCGAGAACCTCGTCGACATCCTCGAACGCGAACTGCTCGGCCCGATCCACGGTCCTGAGGAAACGCTGCCGTACAGCCCTCGCTCGCAGTACCTGGTCGGTCATATCGCGCCGGTCAAAATTTCCGGCGCCGCGACCGCGACATCGGAGAACACCGACGGTGACGACATCATCGAAGTGCGCACCGACACCGACGGTGCCGCCGAGGGCCGCGGTGTTCCAACGTACGCCGCCGACGACTCCGAGGCCGATGCTGAAGACGACGATGTGGAGGACCGCGCCCCCAAGCAGGGACTGATGATCCCCGCATCGATGGGGTTGCGGTTCCAAGTCCCGGCCGACCTCGATACCTTTCGTGTGGTCGCGTCGTGGGGAACCTACGAGACGGTTGAAACTGGCAAGGTCACCAAGACCGGCAATCCGGTGCGCGAACATCAGCGGACACCGGTCGAGGAAACTCGCACCATCCGCCTCGCCGATCTGAGTCCCGGCCGCACGGCAACCGTGGTGTTGCGGGAGTCGATTGTGCTGCGGGTCGATCGCTACGACGACGCCGCGTACGGTCGGGTGCTCGTCGAGATCGCACTGTGCAACGACCGCGAAACCCCTATGCCGATCCCACTGAACATGTGGATCTTCCAAACCAAGTTGCTTGTCGACGCCGGCGGGTCCGAAGTCTTCCTACCGGTGCAGGACGTGATGGACCACGACTGGCCCGAACACGACGACGAGATCAAACGCCTCAACTTGCAGTATCGCAACCGCATGGAATTCGCCATCGGCCGAACCTGCTCAGCCGACTGGACGGTGAGGACGGGGGCCCGTCGCGCCACAGCCGTCGAAACGACGTGGCTCCCTATCGGCGAGACACCTCAGACAAAGGCGCGGTCGGTCGATGATGCGCTGTTGTCGATGGACGCACTGGCGACGGTGTCTGCTGACGGGCTGCGCGCGGGACTCGAGCCACTGGTCAACGGCTACAACACCTGGCTCGGCACCCAGGAAGCCGCCGCCGCCGACTTGCCCCAGCACCTTCGGGAGACCGCCGACGCGGCCTTGTCGGAAGCCCGCCACGCACACAAACGGCTCGCCGCCGGGCTCGACCATGTCGTCACCGACGCCGAGGCGCTGCGCTGCTTCCAGTTCATGAACCGGGTCATGCGTGACCAGCGCATCGCGTCGCAGGTCGCCGCGGCTCGGGCCGCCGACTCCGCGCTACCCATCGACGCGGCCCAGGAGATTGTGGCGGCGCGCGGGCCTGCCGCCGCGTCGTGGCGTCCGTTCCAGCTCGCCTTCATCCTGATGCAGCTCGGCGCGCTGACCGACCCGACAACTACAGTCCGTAGTTCGGAGCATCTGTCGAACGTCGAGTTGCTGTTCTTCCCGACCGGTGGCGGCAAGACCGAGGCGTATCTCGGGCTCGCGGCATACACTTTCGCAATCCGACGTCGCCAAGGCGTCGTGGAATCGGCCGACGGACCGCTCGACGGCCGCAGCGGTATCGCGGTGTTGATGCGTTACACGCTTCGGCTGCTCACCGCGCAGCAGTTCCAGCGCGCGACCACACTTGTCTGCGCCGCAGAACTCGCCCGCCTCGAAGACGAAACGACCTGGGGAACAGAACCTTTCCGTATCGGCCTGTGGGTTGGAACCGATGTCAGCCCCAAACGTTTCGAGGAGGCCGACGAACAACTCAAGAAAGTGAACGAGGGCTACGGGCATCGCCTGACCGTCCTGCAGATTCAACGGTGCCCGTGGTGCGGCACACCGATCACCGGCAAGCAGGTCAAAGCGGACGCCAACTACCGCCGCGTGTTCGTGCACTGCGGCGATGAGTTGGCTCGGTGCCCATTCGCCAAAGGCGGTGCCGTCCGCGAAGGACTGCCGGTACTGACCGTCGACGAGGAAATCTACCGCCTTACACCGGCATTCGTGATCGCCACCGTCGACAAGTTTGCCCGGCTCGCACGGGAAGGCGAGGCCGCCGCACTGTTCGGGTACGTCAGCCGACGTTGCGGACGGCATGGTTACGTCCACCAGGACTACCCGGCGTGCAACGTCGGGTCGCATACGGCGAAAAACGGCCTACCGGCGGCGACTGTCGCACCCGTCGGCCGACTGCGTCCGCCCGACCTCATCATCCAGGACGAGTTGCACCTCATCACCGGCGCGCTCGGCACCTCCGTCGGCCTGTTCGAGGTGGTTGTCGAAACGTTGTCGTCGTGGGAGACACCCGACGGCGCATCGGTCAAACCACTCATCGTGGCCTCCACCGCGACATCCCGCAACGCC
The DNA here is from genome assembly GCF_025273675.1 of Gordonia pseudamarae. Taxonomy (NCBI): domain Bacteria; kingdom Bacillati; phylum Actinomycetota; class Actinomycetes; order Mycobacteriales; family Gordoniaceae; genus Gordonia; species Gordonia pseudamarae. The sequence continues at coordinate 3,658,194 of NZ_CP045809.1, forward strand.
CAAGACCAAGTGCGCGGACTCTATGGCCGCCTCGTCGAGATCTTCCCGCCGCAGGTCCTCGACGTCGCCGACACCTACTTCTCGCAGGAAGTCCCGATCGATTCCAAGAACCCGGGTCGTCGCTATATCGGCGTCAGCGCGCAGGGTGTCCGGCTGTCGAGCGCCGAGATCCGCGTGGCGGAAGTGCTGCTGTCGGCCGGGCAACTACTCCTCGACAAGGCGGGTGCGGCCGCCGATCCGTACATGACGTTGGTCGGCTATTTCAACGCCACCCGCGAACTGGCCGGTATGGCGCGCTACGTCACCGACGACGTCCAGAGCCGAGTCAAACGGCCACGCAAGGATTCCGGATTCCCGAGTAGGCGCGGAGCGAGTTTCGGCCTGCTCAAGAAGGGTGAACTGACCTCACGTATCGGGTCGGCGGAGATCGGTACGAACCTCGACCGACTCGGGCTCGAATTCGATCCGGACTACGATACGACAGCGGCCGCTCATCAACGCATCGCCGACGCCAAGGACGGCAAGAAGGTTCCGCGCCGCTCCGAAGCCGACTCACCCTTCGACGTCGTACTCGCGACATCGATGCTGCAGGTGGGTGTGGACGTGCAGCGGCTGGGGCTCATGCTCGTGGTCGGCCAGCCGAAGAACACGGCCGAATACATCCAGGCGTCCTCACGCGTCGGACGCGATCCTTCCGACCGGCCGGGACTAGTTGTGTCACTGGGAAACTGGGCACGACCCCGGGACCTCGCGCATTTCGAACAATTCCGGCATTATCACGAGACGTTCTACGCCCAAGTCGAAGCGCTGTCGGTGACGCCTTTCTCGCCGACCTCGCTCGAGCGCGGCATCAGTGGGCTCCTCGTCAGCGCTGCCCGAGTCGTACAGGCGTCGGTTGCCGACGGGCTCTCACCGGAACGTGCGGCGTGGCGGATCAAAGATCAACGCACTGCGGTGGAGGCGATCGTAGCGAAACTGAAGAAGCGTATCGCCGCAGCCGCCCCCGAAGAAGCCTCGATCAAACGAGCAAACGACCTGCTAATCAACAGGATCGGACGTTGGGACACACGTGCCGCCAGTGCGACTGCCGGTGGCCAAACACTCGTCTACGAACGAACCGGCGAGGGCGACAAGTACCTCCCGCTCATCATCAGTCCGGAGAATCTCCAGGCGTCCGCCGGAGGATCGAAGGAGCCGCCCTTCGCGATCGCCAACTCCATGCGCGAAGTACAGCCCGAAATCAACCTGTTGGTCAGTCCTGTCCCGGAACTACTGTTCGCCAGAACGCCCGACGACGTCGACGACTGGAAACTCCCCAGTGAGGAGGAGAACTGATGACCGACGTGCTACCGGAATCAGACGACGACATGCTGAGCACCGACGAGGAACTCGACCCGATCAGCGACGCAGAAAAGAACGCGGTCAAGAACCGTGCCAAGGTGGGCTCCGCCAGACCTTCGTCGTTGCTCTATACCTACGGCCCCGGCGCCATCATGGACCTGCCGCACTTCTCAATCATGCCAGCCGGCCTGGGCGACTGGGACCGGATCTGGCAGCGCCGCACTCATATTCCAACAATTATCGAACCGCGGCTCCTCAAAGTCGTTCGCGATCATCTGGGACGACAGGTGGACTCGCTGCGCCCCTACCCGTGGCAGCCGCAGCGGATGGGCATGTCCACCGAAGGTTCCGACCTCGGCATACCCGCCCGCGTGTTTCCCCAGTGGCTGCGGTGCACCGGCTGCGATTACCTCGGACCGCTACCCCGATTCCACTACACCAACACCCAACCGTTCCGACCCGACCATGCCGAGTTCACCCACAAGAACTGCCCGGGTCGTGGCGGCAAGCCCAAGAAGGGACCAGGTAGCCCGGCTGTCCCCGCGCAGCATCTATTGACCTGCACCAACGGTCACCTGGACGAGTTTCCATACTCGCTATGGGTGCACCGTGGAAAGAAGTGCCCCAAAGCTGAACTGCCCGACCTCAAAATGCGCGACGCCAACGTCGGCAAAAGTGTCGGATCAACCATCGCATGTGCCTCCTGTGGTCAGACCCGGGGCATGGCCGAAGCACAGGGGTCCATCGGACGAGAGAAACTGCCGCAGAAGTGTCGTGGGCGCCACCCACACCTCAACGCATTCGACAAGGAATGTGAGGCGAAGCCGGCACTCATCATGATGGGTGCATCCAATCTGTGGTTCGCCTCAACCCAGTCAGTGATCGTCATACCACGCAGCGACGCCGAAGAGAAGGACGCGCTTTCCGATCGCCTGCGCGCCGCACTCGGAATCGAACAGATCAAGCAGTTCGGTAGCCAAATCGCGGTCATCAAGGCACTGGCAACCGCGAACGGTATTGACCTCGAAGGCTTCACGGATGGCGATATCGCTGCCGCCGTCGGCGACGCACTCACCCCTGCCGAGTCAGACGAGGAGCGCAACAAGAAGCTTGAAGGTTGGGACCCGGTCGAACTACTCGTTCCCGAATGGCGGTACCTCCAGAAGAAGACACTGTTCCAGCAGCAACCAAACGCCGACGGCCTCATGGTCACCGAGATGACACGCGACAGCGACCTGCATCCGAGAATCAGCCGGGTGGTCGCGGTCAACAAGATGAAGAAGGTCAACGCCGTTTTCGGATTCACCCGCCTCGACGAGATGGACCGCGTGAATGATCTGCCCGGACGCCTGGTCACTCTCACGCGCGACCGCAGGCCGAAGTGGGTACCCGCGACCGAGGATCGGGGGGAAGGCATCTTCCTGCAACTGGATCTGGCCGCTGTGGACAACTGGGAACAGTCCATCAGCAACACGCCGCTGTGGGAGGCCCACCGGGCGTCACACGAACGCAACTTCCGGCGCAGGTTTTCCGAGACAGCAAAGGATGTCGAGCCCGACTCCCGACTACCCGCACCGCGCTACTGGTTGCTGCACACCCTCGCGCACACACTCATCCGGGAGATGGCGATGTCGAGCGGGTACGGCGCGGCCAGCCTCAGTGAACGCATTTACGGCTGGACCCGCACCCCGCAGCGCGAGGCCGCCGCCGGACTGTTGATCTGCACTACCGCATCGGACAGCGCGGGCACTCTGGGTGGCCTGGTGGCATTATCCGAGCCCGATCGCCTCAGGCGACTCGTGGTGGCCGCATTGCGTCGTGCCGCGCGCTGCTCGTCTGATCCGGTGTGCGCAAGCCGGGTCCCGAGTGACCCGGAGGACTTCCTGCACGGCGCCGCCTGCCACTGCTGTGCCTTCGCCTCGGAAACCTCCTGTGAGAAGGCCAACCGCTTCCTCGACCGGCGATTCCTACTCGACCTGCCGTCGGCCACCGGCGAGACCGTGCCGGGGTTCTTCGGGAGCGCGGATGCCCTCTGACCCGTTCGTCGCGCTCGGGGAGTTCCTGACCGCCCGGGAGGCCGAGGCGCTCGCCGTCCAGCTTGATTCAGACAGGCATGTAGTCAAAGCGCTGGCGGTGGTGAACACCGCGCGACGCGCCGAAGCGAAGCGACTCCTTGGCGAGGCCGGGCTCGACCACCACGACGCGGAGCGCGCTGCGGGAGTCCTGCGCGCCATCGCCGGGGCCAAGTCGCACAACCGCGACCTCACCCCGGTGTGGACCATGCCCGGAAACGAGGCAACGACCGGCCACCTCACCGGGCAGTTCCATCACCTGGTCCAGGCTGCTCGTCAGTCCGTCGTATGCGCGACCTACAACTTCGCGCAAACCTCCCAGATGTGGACCGTGCTGAAGGAGGCATCCGAGGAGCCCGGCGTCGATGTCACCGTATACGTTGACGGCGACAAGGCCGACGCGGCAAAGGTAAAGACCCAACTTCCACGCGCAACTATCTATAAGTCAGCCGAACTGCCCAATGGCCGGCTCGTAGTGAGCCACGCCAAGTTTGTCGTCATCGACCACGAGATGCTACTGCTCACCAGCGCCAACTTCTCCTTCAGCGCGGAGAACCGGAACATCGAGTTCGGGCTCCTCGTCCAGGACTCGGGCCTCGCGCGGTCCGTCGAATCCACTATGGCCGGCAAACACGGCACCCTGTACGAACTGGCCTGAGAGCGTGACAACGGACTATTTAGCCCACCAGGCGATCAGGCCATATCGCCGAGAAGCGCGAGGTCGTGATCGATGGTCTCCGTGAAGGGTTCGGTTTCGCCCCCACGGACCCGATAACGGCTTGCATGAAAGTCATTAACGCGGTCGTACCGCTGGGTGCGGCAGCGGCCGGTCTGAGTTTGCCGATAGACCCGGAGCAACTTCTTCACATCTCGACGGCCGATTCCCTGTCGAGGACCCGGAACTCGGTGGCGGCAGCTTTCATGTCGGCCAGCCGACCGTAGTGGATGCCGGTGCCGGCATCGGACAGGATTGCCTGATGGATGGGGACGGCGACGCGGGGTGCCATGGCGCGCAGGTAGTCGACCGATTCGCTCAGTTTCATCCAGGGCGCGGCCGACGGGAGGGCGAGGACATCGACCTTCTCGAACGGGATGTAGAACGAGTCACCCGGATGCATGAACCGGCCGGGGTCGTCGGCGCTGTCGAGGATGTAGGCGACGTTGTCGATGACCGGGATCTCGGGGTGGATGACGGCATGCCGACCGCCGGTCACCCGCACCGACACCTCGCCGACAGCGACCTGGTCGCCGGCGTGCGCGGCCGTCCATGATCCGGCGACGTCGTCGCGGGTGATCTGGGCGGTGGTCTGCGGGTCGGCGTAGAGCACGGCACCGGGGTTGGCGGCGACGAGGTCGGGCAGGCGTGCCACGTCGCAGTGGTCGGGATGCTGGTGGGTCACCAGGATCGCGTCGAGCCCGGTGAGTCCTTCGAAGCCGTGGGAGAAATTGCCCGGGTCGAACAGGATCCGGGTGCCGTCGATTTCCACCAGAAGGCAGGAATGGCCGAAGTGGGTGATCTGCATGTATCCACTCTCGCACCGCACCCGTCCGTACGTCGGTGAAACACGTTCGCACCGACGCGTGACATCGTTCTGACCGAGTAGTAAGGTCTGTTCTTACTACCGAGTAAGATCGGTGCGAACGTTTCCATCCAGTCCCGGGGACACCCGCCCCGGGGGCCCAGGAAGAAGAGCTGAGGACATGACCACTCACGCCGAACCGCGCGACACCTCCGCAGTCGGAAAGAATCCGCATCCCCGCAACTTCATCGGCACCGCGATGCGCGTGCTGACCACGGTCACCGGCTCCGAGTTCGCCGAGAAGTACCAGCTCCGCGAGCCCATCAACCGGGTCGCCTACCAGGCCACCAAGACCGGCTTCCAGTCCCTCGGCGCCGCGGGCCGGGCCTTCAAGAAGGTACAGGGCGGCTCGGGTGAGGCGGCCCGCCCGGCCAAGTCCACCAAGAACTACTTCAATCTGACGCCCGACGACGAGCAGCAGATGATCACCGAGACGGTCACCGATTTCGCCACCGAGATCCTGCGCCCGGCCGCCTACGACGCCGACCACGACGCCACCACGCCCGAGGACATCCTCACGCGGTCGGCCGAACTCGGCATCACCATGATCAACGTCCCCGAGGAATACGACGGCGCCGCCTCCGAGCGTGGTGTGGTCACCAACGCGCTGGTCGCCGAGGCCATGGCGTACGGCGACATGGGTCTGGCGCTGCCGCTGCTCGCCCCGAGCGGTGTGGCCACCGCCCTCACCAACTTCGGCTCCGAGGGCCAGCAGAAGACCTACCTGCCCGACTTCGCCGGCGAGAACGTGCCGCAGTCGGCCGTGGTCATCGCCGAACCGCGACCGCTGTTCGACGCGTTCGCCCTGGCGACCAAGGCCACCCGCGTGCCCAGCGGCTACCGCCTCAACGGTGTGAAGTCGTTCGTTCCGGCCGCCGGATCGTCGGAACTGTTCATCGTCGGCGCCCAGCTCGACGGAAAGCCCGCCCTGTTCATCGTCGAGTCGGACTCCAAGGGCCTGATCATCGAGGCCGACCCGGGCATGGGCGTGCGCGCCGCGGGCATGGGCCGACTGCTGCTGCAGGATGTGGCCGTGCCCGAGTCCGCGCTCCTGGGCGAAGAGCCCGGCGAGGAGGCGTTCGCCGCCTACCGCGACGTGGTGCGCCTGTCGCGCCTGGGCTGGTCGGCGCTCGCCGCCGGCACCGGCAAGGCCGTACTCGACTACGTGATCCCCTACGTCAACGAGCGTGAGGCGTTCGGCGAGCCGATCTCCAACCGGCAGGCGGTCGCCTTCATGGTGGCCAACATCGCCACCGAACTCGACGCCATCCGACTGGTCACCCTGCGTGGTGCCTCGCGTGCCGAGCAGGGCCTGTCGTTCGCCCGCGAAGCCGCACTCTCGCGCAAGCTGACCATCGACAAGGGCCTGCAGATCGGCCTCGACGGCGTGCAGTTGCTGGGTGGCCACGGCTTCACCAAGGAACATCCGGTCGAGCGCTGGTACCGCGACCTGCGCGGCGCGGGCATCGGCGAGGGCATCGTCGTCCTCTGACGGCGCGGCAGAAGGGTTTAGGAGAGAACACTCATGGCCATCAACCTTGAGCTTCCCAAGAAGCTGCACGTCACCATCGACCAGGCGCACCAGGCGGCCGCGGAGATCTTCCGTCCCATCTCGCGCAAGTACGACCTGGCCGAGCACGCCTACCCGGTCGAGCTCGACACCCTCGCCAGCCTGTACGACGGCCTGTCCGAAACCGGCCAGGCCGGTGCCGGCGCCGACGGCGGTCGCAGTCAGACCGCCAAGAAGAAGCCGAAGGCCGAGGGCGAGATCGTCAACGGCGGCAACATGCAGTCGGTCCTCAATGTCATGGAGACCTCGTGGGGCGACGTCGGCCTGATGCTGTCGATCCCGTACCAGGGTCTGGGCAACTCGGCGATCGCCGCCGTCGCCACCGACGAGCAGCTCAAGAAGTTCGGCAAGGTGTGGGCCGCGATGGCCATCACCGAGCCGAGCTTCGGCTCCGACTCGGCCGCGGTAAGCACCACCGCCACCCGCGACGGCGACGACTACGTCATCAACGGCGAGAAGATCTTCGTCACCTCCGGTTCGCGCGCCACCCACATCGTGGTGTGGGCGACAGTCGACAAGAGCCTGGGCCGGGCGGCGATCAAGTCGTTCGTCGTACCGCGTGAACATCCGGGCGTGGAGATCGTGCGCCTGGAACACAAACTCGGCATCAAGGCGTCCGATACCGCCGTCATCCGCTTCGACAACTGCCGCGTCTCCAAGGACAACCTGCTCGGCTCCCCCGAGGTGGATGTCAAGAAGGGATTCGGCGGGGTCATGCAGACCTTCGACAACACCCGTCCGCTGGTGGCCGGGATGGCCGTCGGTCTGGCGCGTGCCGCCCTCGAAGAGCTGCGCGGCATCCTCGAGGAGGCCGGCGTGGAGATCGACTACGACCGTCCCGCGGCCGACCAGCATGCCGCCGCGGCCGAATTCATCCGGATGGAAGCCGATTTCGAGGCCGCCTACCTGCTGACGATGCGTGCCACCTGGATGGCCGACAACAAAATCCCCAACTCCACCGAGGCGTCGATGTCCAAGGCCAAGGCCGGCCGCACCGTCACCGACATCACCAACAAGACGGTGGAGCTGACCGGCACCCTCGGCTACTCCGAGCGCCTGCTGATCGAGAAGTGGGCCCGCGACTCCAAGATCCTCGACATCTTCGAGGGCACCCAGCAGATCCAGAACCTGATCATCGCCCGACGGGTTCTCGGAAAGAGCAGCGCCGAACTGAAGTGATCACCTTCGCTGGTTGAGCGATCACCCCGCTGCTGGTTGAGGTGCGAAGAGCCGCCAGGCGATGAGCCTCGAAACCTCGTGAGATGACAATGTCGCCTCACCGGGTTTCGAGGCTCGTCGCTTTCGCTCCTCACACCTCAACCATCAACGGGGGCTACTTGCCGCCGAGTTGTGCGGCGAGCGCGTCGAGGACGGCGCGGTCCTCGATGGTGGAGGGCACCGTGTACTCCTCGTTGTCGGCGATCTGGCGCATCGTCTTACGCAGTATCTTGCCCGAACGGGTCTTGGGCAGCGCCGCGACGACGGTCACGTCACGGAAGGTGGCGACGGCGCCGATCTCGTCGCGAACCAGCTTCACCAGTTCCGAACGCAACGTGTCGGGATCGATCTCGACACCCGATTTGAGCACCACGTAACCGCTGGGCCGCTGACCCTTGAGGTCGTCGTGGATGCCGATCACGGCGCATTCGGCAACCGCCGGATGTGAGGCCACCACGGCCTCGATACCGCCGGTGGACAGGCGGTGTCCGGCGACGTTGATGACGTCGTCGGAGCGGCCGAGCACGAACACGTAACCGTCGGCGTCGATGTAGCCGGAGTCGCCGGTCAGGTAGTAGCCGTCGAACGCCGACAGGTACGAGGAGCGGTAGCGGTCGTCGTCGCGCCACAGGCCGACAAGGGTGCCCGGCGGCAGCGGCAGTTTGATGACGATGTTGCCTTCGCTGCCGTCGGTGATCCGGGTGCCGCCGGCATCGAGGATCTCCACCTGATAGCCGGGCACCCGGACGGTCGGCGAACCGGCCTTGAGGGGCAACGGCTCCAGGCCGCGCAGGTTGGCGGCGATCGCCCAGCCTGTTTCGGTCTGCCACCAGTGATCGACGACCGGCACCCCGAGAACCTGGGTGGCCCACTCGTAGGTGTCGGGGTCGAGGCGCTCACCGGCTGCGAACAGTGTGTGCATCGACGAGACGTCGTACTTGGCGAGTTCTTTGGCGTCCGGGTCGGCCTTGCGGATGGCGCGGATCGCGGTGGGGGCGGTGAACAGTGCGTTCACCTTGTGGTCGGCGACAACCCGCCAGAAGGCACCCGCATCGGGGGTGCCGACGGGTTTGCCCTCGTACATGACGGTGGTGGCGCCCGACAGCAGCGGCGCGTACACGATGTAGCTGTGCCCGACGACCCAGCCGACGTCGGAGGCCGCCCAGAAGACGTCACCGGGGTTGATGCCATAGACGTTGGTCATCGACCAGGTCATCGCGACGGCGTGTCCGCCGTTGTCGCGCACCACGCCCTTGGGTTTGCCGGTGGTGCCGGAGGTGTACAGCACGTACAGCGGGTCGGTGGCGGCCACGGTGACCGCGTCGGCGGGTGCGACGCCGGTGATCTCGGTGTCCCAGTCGAGCCAGCCGTCGTGGTCGGCTGCCGAACCGGCCACCTGCGTGCGGTCCTTGACGATGACGGTGGTGGGCGGAAACTCGGACAACTCAAGTGCTTTGGCCACCATCGGCAGGTATTCGATGGTGCGTCCGGGTTCGATACCGCCCGATGCGGCAACAAGGGCGACCGGCTGGGCGTCATCGATGCGGGTGGCCAGTTCGGGGGCGGCGAATCCGCCGAACACCACGGAGTGGACGGCACCGATACGCGCGCACGCCAGCATTGCGATCGCGGCCTCGGGGATCATCGGCATGTAGATGATGACCCGGTCACCCTTGGCGACGCCCTGCGCGGCAAGCACACCCGCAAATCTGGACACTTCGTCGAGCAGTTGCGCGTACGTGTAGGTGCGTACCTCCCCCACCATCGCCGAATCCCAGATGAGCGCGGCCTGATCGGCCCGGCCCGCGGCGACGTGCCGGTCGAGGGCGTTGACCGAGGTGTTCAGTTCGGCGCCGGGGAACCAGCGGTACAGCGGGGCCGCCGACTCGTCGAGCGCCGTGCCGGGCGGGGTCACCCAGTCGACGGCCCGTGCCGCGTCGAGCCAGAAGGATTCCCGGTCGCTGATACTGCGGTCGAATGCGTCGGCGTACTTACCCATCTGGTTCCTCCTTCTCGTCACGACCACCATGTCGCGACCTACGTCACACTTTCCCCCAAACTGTATAGGCAGCCACATTGCCGAGGCGATGCATCGGCAAGGCTGCGCCGATCGGTCGGCCGGACGCGACAAACGGTAGGTGCCACCTCACCCCGGTGACGCCATCTGCCATCCTCCGTCCACCACGGAGTATCGGACGCCGGGACGCGGGTGCCGCCGATCGTGCAGGCGTACGTCGCGCAGGTACTCGTCGCCTGATCTGGGTGGATCAGGCTGGGAAAATCGGCGGCCGGGGACGTCGGCTACTGGGTGAAATCACCGAGTCCGTGGGACAAGGCCGACGATTTCATCGTGGCTGATGGCCGTGGCTTCGAAGTGCCTGCACCACACCACGAACGCCCCAGGCACCGAGTAGAGCCGAGTTTCGCCATCAGGCGCACACGGGTTGGTGTGTGCGCCGACAACGTTACCGGCGACCGGATCGACTTCGTACAGGTTCGCAGGCGAGGCGACAACCACAACATGACCGCCGATACGTTCGAGGTTGGGGCGGGCGAACCCGGCGTCGACAACCTGTATCTCCGTGCGCTTCGGCTTCTCCTCAAGGTCAGCCCGATAATCGAGGCGAATAACTCGGGGCCCCTTGAGAGATTGTCTCGCGGTGACAGTCCCACCGTCCCCGAACCTCAGGTCACGAAGTTCCTCTCGGAACCCCTTCAGCGCCGAAGGACCATTCGAATCATCGTTCACATGTTCAGTTTTCACGATTCTCCCGGTGATCTCGTCGAGCGAGAACAAGACTGCGCCTACCCGGATCCGCAGTACATCGGTACCCGCAACCTTTCCCTGCGAAATATCCGAGAGGTCCAGGTCCTTGACTCCGATCTGCGAGAAGTCCGCCTGCCACCGCACCTTTCCGCTGCGACCGCCGTAGGCGATCAGCCGGGAACCGGTCTTGATCACAAAACCAGCGCCGGCCTTCAGTAGCGCATCGGGCGATTCGGCGAGCCGAGTGCGATAGGCGACGGCGCCGACAGAGACCGGCAGATCCGGCACGAGAACCTGTTCGGCCACCGCCGGCGACCAGGCGCCGTAAGCGGAATAGAACTGCCTGGCCGTACCGGCGACCGTCACCGAACACACCACGGCCACAACAAGCCCTGCGGCAAGATCGCGCCGGCCACGATCACGGCGAACCTCGGGGGTCGCCGCAGCCGTCACCAGCGCGGCGATTCCCCCGCAGGCACCGGCCATCGCCGCGAGAACGGTCGCTCCGGCCCCGTCGACCGCCCTGAGGATGTCAGGCGGGGCCGACACCCGACGAGCAGCCATCACACCCAGCCACAGGCAGGCTGCCCCGAGCATCAGATAGCCACGCCGGGTGCCTGTACTCAGGATGGCGAAGCCCGGAACGGACGTGCGCTGACGGATGCGCCACGCGTGAACGGACACGGTCATTCCGGCGACGACCGCGAACGCCGCGGATGCGATTCCCACCCCGACGCCGACACTGGCGAGGTCGGCCGACAAGGCAATCGACAAGCCGCCGAGAATGGCCGCAGCAGCACCGAAACCTATTGCTGCACCGATAAGTTCACCTGGAATTGCCGACCGGCTTCCTGCTGGCACTCCGGGCCTCGTCGCTCCCTGGCCGTCCACGTCACCCGACATCACCGCCCCCTCGGCAGGATCACGGCGCGACCACTGTCGGTGATAAAGAGATACCCGGCCTGCACGAGTGTCCCGCTGTCGCTCGCCGTGTCGTGCGCCGCAAACATCGTGGCCGTGCCCGTTGCCCTGTGCATCACCACCACCTCGGACCCACCGGTCCGCCATACGATCTGGTCACGCAAAGACACCACTGTTCCCGTGCTCGGCCTGCCGTGTACGCCGGCAATTCCCCTGACACGTACCGATGTTCCGCCGGCACGTGCCACCCGCACATTGTTTTCCCGGTCGGAGACAATGCAGTCGCCGCCGTCGTTGCAGGCCACAAACTCGCCCGCCGACACCGACAGCACCGTCCTTCCCGTCCGCATGTCGACCAGATCGTTGGGGAAGTCGTACCAGGAAAACTGAACATCCCCGGTTGCCTGATCCTGCGGAATCCGGGCGACGCACATATAGGGCGCGCAGTTCCTACCGGGTTCACGCCGGTTGTCGAACATCGACCATTCCCCGATGTACCGGCCGTCGCGCGTATCGAGGGCGCGATCGGTCTTGACTCCGCCGGGGCAACTCACGCCCACGTTGATCCACGTCCGCTCATCCTCGATCGAGTGTGCCGAGCAGTCCGGCCCGACGTCGTGTTGCCAGAGGTCGGCGCCGGTGTCCGGCGACCAAGCCGTCACCGCACGTCCGAGGGGTTCGATATCGACCAAGCTTGACGCGGTCGTCATCTCGGAGGTCGGCGGCGGAAGCGGGCCGGGCGTCCTCGTAGAGAGGGTGCGGAGATCGCCGATCAGTTCTCCTGGCCGTGACCAACGGATTCTGCCCGCAGTGGGATCGATCCCGTAGGTGAGCGATCCCTCTTCGGTCGTCACTGTGGCCACGATCACCGTGTGGGCGGGAACGACGACAACTCGGGACAGCCAGCCGTGTGAGGGCAGCCGCATCCACCATCGAGGTGTGAGGTCGTCGCCGTTGGTGAATCTGATGCTGTACGAGGATTCGGCCCATTCGTGGGCACCGACGGCGAAGCGATAGTCGGTGTTGTGGCCAGGGGTCCCATCTCTGCGGCCGAGCGAGACGAATCCCGGACCGACCGCGGCTATCGGCCACAGCCACGTCGGATTCTCGAGGTTGGCGGGCCGGGTGGTCACCGAATCGGGCAGGCCGAGCCGCACGTCGTGCATGTCGGCCGTGACGATCACCGGCGACACATCGGGTTTGTCGTCCGGCCAGGCGATCAGCGTCGCGCCGCCGGCGACGAGTGTCACCGCACATGCCGCAGCCAAGAGATTTCGGACCCCGCGCCTGTTATCTGACAATGATTGTGTACCAATAATAATCGCACCGAATCCGGCGACCGCCGATATGTAGGTCCACAGCAACAGAGATGGGCGCGGCCAGCTACCGGCGGCAAATATCAGATCGCGAGCATCCGATACGCCCACGACGAGGCCCACCGCACCGACAAAGATCAGCCCGGCCACCACCGCTACCGTCACCACCTGCCGCGAAGCGGAACCTCGGATCAGAGCAATACCCGCGATGAGGCACACGGCAACCGTCGCCATTGCCACGATCGCATTCGCCGGAAGCCACAGTTGATCGAACCTCAATCGATCATCCGGCTGCACACCACCGCGCACCGCACCTGTGCGAACAATGCAGACGAACGCCGACATCCCAGCGGCACATACCATTCCGATCCCCGCGAAGAGTGCCGCCGACCGCATCGACCAAGGCGTCCGGACCGATTGCACCGGAACACTTCTCGCTACTCCAAGGGCATCGATCTGCGCCTGCCGCATCATCGATCCGCGGCCGCTGTCCGCGCCGCAACCCGGTACATCCCCCACTGCCGGTTCCCTCCCTCGCGGTATTCACCGCTCCCCGGTCGACAACACTAGGCGATCGGTCCGCCGCAGTCAGCTCCGTTGTCCACAGGTCCGTACATCGCCGCCACAGTGCTTCGTCGGCCTCACCATCAGACCCCGGCCAACCACGGGGCATCCACGCGCGGCACAAGCTACCAGCGAGTAACATGGCCGGTGCTGAGCGCGGGACTCCCCTGCTCACTTCGAAGAACTCAAAGATTGAGGAGAGTCTGTTGACACGCCCCTTGCGCGAGGTCGTCTTCGTCGACGGCGTTCGCACACCTTTCGGTAAAGGCAAAGGCCAGTACGCCGAAACCCGCGCCGACGACCTGGTCGTCAAGCTGATCCGTGAACTCGTCCGCCGGCACCCCGAACTCCCGCCGGAGCGGATCGACGAGGTCGCCATCGCGGCCACCACCCAGACCGGCGATCAGGGCCTGACCATCGGCCGCACCGCCGCCATTCTGGCCGGCCTGCCCGAGTCCGTCCCCGGCTACGCCATCGACCGCATGTGCGCGGGCGCGATGACCGCGGTCACCACCACCGCCGGGTCGATCGCCTTCGGCGCCTACGACGTCGCCATCGCCGGCGGTGTCGAGCACATGGGCCGCCACCCGATGGGTGAGGGCGTCGACCCTAACCCGCGGATCGTGTCCGAACGTCTCGTCGACCCGTCGGCGCTGGTCATGGGCAACACTGCCGAAAATGTGCACGATCGCTACCCGGCCATCACCAAGGACCGCACCGACGCCTACGCGGTGCGCTCGCAGGATCTGGCCGCGCAGGCATACGCCGACGGCAAGATCCAACCCGACCTGGTACCCGTGGCCACCCGCTCGGCCGAGCTCGGTTTCGGCCTGGCCACCACCGACGAACCGATGCGCCCCGGCACCACCGTGGACGACCTCGGCAAGCTCAAGACGCCGTTCCGCCCGCACGGCCGAGTCACCGCCGGCAACGCCGCGGGCATCAACGACGGTGCCACAGCCTCGCTGCTCGCCTCGGAGGAGACCGCCAAGGAACTGGGTCTGCCCATCAAGATGCGGTTGGTCACCTACGCATTCGCGGGCGTGGCACCCGAGGTGATGGCCGTCGGCCCCATTCCGTCCACCGACAAGGCGCTGGCCAAGGCCGGACTGACCATCGAGGACATCGACGCCTTCGAGATCAACGAGGCGTTCGCCGTGCAGGTGCTCGCCTTCCTCGATCACTACGGCATCGACCAGAACGACGACCGTGTCAACCCGTACGGCGGCGCCATCGCCTTCGGCCATCCGCTCGCCTCCTCGGGCGTGCGGCTGATGATCCAGCTGGCCCGGCAATTCGAGGAGGATCCGTCGATCCGTTACGGCCTGACCACCATGTGTGTGGGCCTGGGTATGGGCGGCACCGTCATCTGGGAGAACCCGCACTGGAACGGCGAGAAGAAGGGCGCGGCCTGATCATGAGCACCCCCATCGAAACCCTGCTCGCCGACGTGGCGAAGCTCTACAGCGACGACGAGGTGGTGACCACCGCGCATCTGCGCAAGGTCACCCTGGCCTCAGGCAAGGTACTGGGCCTGGTCACCCTCGACAACGGGCTCGACCACACCCGCCCCAACACGTTCGGACCCAAGTCGCTGGTGTCGCTGAACACCGCCTACGACGCCGCCCTCGCCGACGACGACATCGACGCGATCGCGGTCACCGGCAAGCAGTTCATCCTGGCCGCCGGCGCCGACCTGACCTCGTTGCAGGCCGGTGGCCCCGACGGCATCCGCACGATCGCCGAACTCGGTCACGCCGTGTTCCGTAAGATCAGCGGCGGCGCCGGGAGCGCAGCGAGCGGGCCGAATCAGCGCCGTAAGCCGTCGTTCGGGTTCATCAACGGTCTGGCGCTCGGCGGCGGCCTGGAGGTGGCGCTGCACGCCGACTACCGCACCGTCATCGACTCGGTCCCGGCCGTGGGCCTGCCCGAGGTGATGCTGGGCCTGATCCCCGGCTGGGGCGGCGGCTACCTGCTGCCCAACCTGATCGGTCCGGAGAACGCCGCCAAGGTGTTCATCGAGAATCCGCTCAACAACGGCAGGGTGCTCAAGGGCCTGCAGGTGCGCGACCTGGGTATCGCCGACGTCGCGTTCAACGGCGCCGACTTCCTCGAGCAGTCGCTGGTGTGGGCCGACAAGGTGCTCACCGGTGAGATCGTGGTGTCCCGGCCGGAGATCGACCGCGGCCAGGCCTGGGACGACGCCGTCGCCAAGGCCGCGGCCTTCGTCGCGGGCAAGACCAGTGGCACCTCCCCCGCCGCCGCCAAGGCCATCGAGCTGCTCACGCTGGCCAAGACCGCCACCGCCGACGACGGTTTCGCCGCCGAGGACGACGCGCTGGTCGCGATGTCGCGGACACCGGAGCTGGTCGCATCGCTGTACTCGTTCGAGCTGGTGCAGAAGCGGGCCAAACGCCCGGCCGGCGCACCCGACAAGAATCTGGCACAGAAGGTCACCAAGGTCGGCATCATCGGCGCCGGATTGATGGCCTCGCAGTTCGCGTTGCTGTTCGTCTCGAAGCTCAAAGTTCCTGTGGTGCTGGTGGATTTGGACCAGGACCGCGCCGACAAGGGTGTGGCGTATGTGCACGCCGAACTCGACAAGAAGCTCGCCGCCGGCCGGGCGACCCAGGATGCCACCAATCGCCTCAAGGCACTGGTGACCGGAGAGGTCGACTACCAGAAGGCATTCGGCGACGCCGACTTCATCATCGAAGCGGTTTTCGAGGAAATGGGCGTCAAGCAGACCGTTTTCCACAATGCCGAGCTGGTGGCCCCCGAAACAGCGGTCTTCGCCACCAACACCTCGTCGTTGTCGATCACCGAAATGGCCTCGAAACTGAAGAACCCTGAACGGGTGGTGGGTTTCCACTTCTTCAACCCGGTTGCCGTGATGCCGCTGCTGGAGGTCATCAAGGGCGAGTACACCTCTGACGCGGCGCTGGCCACCGCTTTCGCCACCGGGAAAAAGCTGGGCAAAACCACCATTCTGGTCAAGGATTCGCCGTCGTTCATCGTGAACCGGCTGCTCGGCCGGTTCATGGGAGAGGTCGCCCGCATCGCCGATGAGGGAACCCCGGTCGCCGTCGTGGATTCGGCATTCGCCGGTGTCGCACCCATGCCGCCGTATGTGTTGATCGCACTTGTCGGCCCGGCTATCGCCTACCACAACAACGAAACGCTGACCAAGGCGTTCCCCGACCGGTTCTACCTGTCGGAGAATCTGCACAAGGTGGTTGAGGCGGGCAAACGGTCGTTTTACGGCGCCGACGGAAAGCTCGACCCGGAGGTCGAGGCTCTGCTCACCGTCGGCGACAAGCAGTTGTCGCCGGAAGAGGTGCGCAGCATCACTCTCGACGGCCTCGCCGACGAAATCCGCCGGATGCTCGACGAAGGTGTCGCATCGGCGCCCGAAGATATCGATCTGGCGATGATCACGGGCGCCGGATTCCAGTTCTGGAATGGCGGAATCACGCAACTGCTTGACCGGGAAGGGATCTCGGAAAAGGTGGCCGGACGAAAGTTCCACTGATCCGGTCGTCACAAGCCGATAGCCCCGGCCACCGTCATCGGTGAGCCGGGGCTATTTCATTCGCAAACACGGCCAGTTCTCGCACAATGTGCCGATGTTCGGTTACCGTGTACGCATGGCGAAGATTCAAACTGTCACCTTTGTTGACGACCTCGACGGCAAGGAGCTCGACCCGGACGATCAGCACACGATTTCGTGGACGTGGCTGGGCGTCGAATATCAACTGGACGTTTCCGGTGCCAACCTCGACAAGATCGAGAACGGTAAGGTTACCGTTGCCAAGCTGCTGGACTCCTCCACCCGCGTCGGTGGCCGTAAGCGTTCAACCTTCGGTCGTCCGGCGGCCCCGGCACCGAGCAGCACAGCAGCCCGCGGCGGAAGTTCCAACACCTCCGAAATCCGCGAATGGGCGGTGGAGAACGGATTCAGCGTCTCACCTCGCGGCCGCATCGCCCGCGAGGTGATCGAGGCGTACGAAGCAGCTCACTGACCTTTCTTTCAGCCCAGTGGTTCTTGCAGCCCGGTGGTTCACGGCCGCGGCGGTACTGGTTTTCCGGTGTCGACCGCGGCCGCTGTCATATCCCGAGATGGGACGACAGGGATCACACAACTATCCCGAGCCACATTTTCGGGTGCGGCAGATTGCCGACAGTATCAGGTGAATTGATCTCCCGTAGAATTGGATACTTTCGTTTCGATATCCGATAGCGTTGCGGTGCATACCAGTTCGCACCACCACACAAAGCTTGGCATCGAAAGAGACAGCCCGCGAGCAACTCTCATCGCGAATCAGACCGGACGGCCTTGGCGGGCCCACATCGGCGATCGGCGACAGGCCCGTATCGAGGCGTCACGCCGGGGAAAAGTGACGCCTCCGCCGGTGAATCACCGGCGGAGGCGTCGTTGGTAGCGGGGACAGGATTTGAACCTGCGACCTCTGGGTTATGAGCCCAGCGAGCTACCGAGCTGCTCCACCCCGCGTTGGTGAACACCACGTTACAGGGCGGCCAAGCGCGCACGCAAATCAGTTGCCACGTAGCCCTCGACACGCTCTGAACTGGGAATTTACTCGCAACAGGCGACAAATCCCGGCGACGGACGTGGATTCTGCGACATATCCGCCGATCAGCGGCATATGTGATTTGGCACACACAGGCGTACGCTGAGACTTGCCCTACACCAGATCAGCAGGAGGCGACCCACAGGAGGTTCCCATGACCGCCCACAGCTCGTACACCACCCATTACCCGCACAGGCACGAAAGCCACGGAAACCACCCGATGAGCTACGTCGGATTCATCCTCGTTCTCACCGGATTCACCACGGCCGCGCTCTGGCTGGTACACCTTGCCGGCGACAGCACGGGCCCCGCCATCGGCTACGGCATCGCCGCGGCACTCGCCTTCGGCAGCGCGGTGACCATCTTCGTGATGCTGACCCGGCGCACCCACCACAGTCCGCTCCTGCCCGACAACACCGACGCCGAGACCCGGCGATACCTACACGAGTACCGCGACTGACGGCAGAAGCCACACGGCCGGCAGAGAGCACACCGGCAACGGACGAACGACGTCAACACAAGGCACCGCGTCAACGGAAAGCACGACGTCAACAGAAGGCACGGAGTCCCCCGGTCACCAGGACCAGGGGACTCCGCCGCGCAGGCACTCCGCCCGAGGATCAGCCTCCGGCGTTCTCGTATGCGTCGACAGCCTGCTGGAGCTTGTCCAAGGCCTCGCCGTAGGCCGTGAAATCGCCCGCCTGCTGGGCGGCCTTCAGCTCGTCGAGCGCCGAACCCATCGCCGCGACCGCATTGTCACGCTGCGACGACTGCCCACCCGACGTCGCCGGCGGCGTCGTCGTGCCCTGCTGATTGCCCTCGGGCTGGTTCGGCGTGGTCGTCTCGCCGGGGACGGTGACCGCGTTTTCCGGGTCGATACCCACCTGCGCCAGCGCACCGGCGGTGGTGGAGGCGTAACCGATGCGTGCGGTACTGCCGATCTTGTCCTGATACTGCGTCACGATCCGGAACAGACGTGGATACGAACCCTCACCCTTGGCCTGCACATACAGCGGCATCACGTAGAGGACGCCGTTGTCGCCCACCGGCAGTGTCAGCAGGTTGCCGAACTGGGTGGTGGCCGTGTTCTCCAGGTTCTTCAGGTTCTCCGAGACCCGGGGGTCGGCCTTCATCGGGTTGAACGCCTGCTTGGGACCGACTCGCTGCGAGCTCAGCGGCAACGTGCGCAACGTGATCCGGCCGTAATCGTCCGGATCGGACGACGCCGTCATGTAGGCACCCAGGATCGGCCGGTTCAGCCGCGTCATCACCGAGGTGAGCTGGAACGAGGAACGCTTGTCGTCGGGATCGGCCGCCACGAAGTAATACGGTGGCTGATCGAGGCCTTGGCGGTCGGCCTGCTCGTTGGTCGGGTCCGCGGGCACCGACCAGAACTGGCTGCCCTGGAAGAACGCCTGCGGGTCCTTCACGTGATACCTCGCCAGCAGGGTCCGCTGAATCTTGAACAGATCCTCCGGATACCGCACGTGGTCACGCAGATCGCCCTGCTTGTCGAATTCGGCACGTGTTTCGACGGTGCCCGGGAACACCTTCATCCACGTCTTGAGCACCGGGTCCTTGTCGTCGAACTGGTACAGCTTCACCTCACCGCTGTACGCGTCGACCGTGGCCTTCACCGAGTTGCGCACATACGACACGGTCCGATTGACCTGGGTACGTCCGGTCTGCCCGCGGTTGAGCTCCTGCGCGTCG
This sequence comes from Gordonia pseudamarae, assembly GCF_025273675.1. Taxonomy (NCBI): domain Bacteria; kingdom Bacillati; phylum Actinomycetota; class Actinomycetes; order Mycobacteriales; family Gordoniaceae; genus Gordonia; species Gordonia pseudamarae. The sequence continues at coordinate 3,677,848 of NZ_CP045809.1, forward strand.
GTGGTCAGCGCCTGCAGCGATGTCTTCTGCGCGTACGGATAGCTTTCGAGCGTGGTGTAACCGTCGACGATCCACTTGATCGAGCCGTCCGACATCACCGCCGGGTACGTCTTCGAATCCACGGTCAGCCACGGTGCCGCCTTCTTGACCCGGTCCCGCGGATCCCGGTTGTACAGGATCGTGGAGTTCTTGTTGATCTCGCTCGACAGCAGGAAGTTGCGCTCGCCGAACTTCACCGAGTACATGAACCGGTTGAGCCAGTTGCCCAGCGACACCCCCGAGTCACCCTGATAGGTGTACTTGGTGTTGTCGGTGTCGTATTCACGGGCCGGGGCACCGTCGGAACCGACGATCGCGTAGTCGGGAGTGCCCTTGGAAATCAGCTCACCGAAGTAGATGCGCGGCTCGGTGACCTTGATCGGCGAATTCTTGCGGTACTCCTCCGACCGGTAGTTGCTCAGGTCGCCCACCAGGAAGTCCGGTTCACCCGAACCCTGGGTGTCGTTCTCGTCGGCCGCGGCCTTGCGGACCGTGTTGGCCGGGGCCGCGACGAAACCGTTGCCGTGCGTGTACGTCAGATGCTTGTTGAGCCAGTTCGCCTGGTCGCCGGCCAGCCGGTCCGGATCGATCTCGCGAACCGCCACCACGTAGTCGCGCAGTTCGCCGTCGACCTTGTACCGGTCGATCGACAGCTGGCTGGGGAAGCCGTAGAAGTTCTGCCGCTGCTGCAACTGCGTGTACGTGCCCGAGACGATGTTCGGGTCGAGGATGCGGATATTGGACAGCGTCGCCTTGTCGCCGTTGACCGTGGCCGGATCGGGGTCGGTCGAGGCCCAGTTGTCTCTGACCGTGACGTTGTCCTCGCCTATGCCGTACGCCTGTTCGGTGGCCTCGATATTTCGCGCGATGTACTTGGCCTCCTTCTGCGCGGCGTTCGGCTTGACCGAGAACTGCTCGACCGCCAGCGGCCATCCCACACCGATCAGCAACGCCGACACCAGCATCAGCACGGTCGCCAGGGCCGGGACCCGAAGGTCGCGCAGCACCACGCCCGCGAAGAACGCCACCGCGCAGATGATCGCGATCGCCATCAGGATCAGCTTCGAGGACAGCACCGCGTTGGCGTCGGTGTAGCTCATGCCGGTAAACGTTTCCTGTTTGCGTTCACTCGACAGCAGCGCATAGCGGTCCAGCCAGTACGCCACCGCCTTGAGCAGCAGGAAGATGCCCGCGAGCACCGACAGCTGGACCCGCGCCGACATGGAGATCGACGGCGCGACGCCACCACCGCCGAGCCGGATCGACCCGAACAGGTAGTGCGTCAGCAGATTCACCACGAAGGCCACCACGACGATGACGAACAGCAGGTTGAGCACGAAACGCCAAAACGGCAGATCGAAGGCGTAGAAGCCCACGTCCAGACCGAACTGCGGGTCCTTCACGCCGAACGACTCACCCTTGAGGAACACCTGAACCGTGGACCACGACCCCTGCGCCACCAGACCGGCGAGCACACCGATGAGCACCGGGGGCAGCACCGCGAACCAGCGCACCCGGCTCATCACCGTGGTGCGATACCGCGCGAGCGGATCCGGTCCGATCCCCGACGGCACGAACACCGACCGGGACCGGTAGGCGACCGCGATCGCCGCGAACACGATCAACCCGGTGACCACCGCCGCCACCAGGAACACGATGATCCGCGTCCAGATGATCGTGGAGAACACCTCGGTGTATCCGATGTCGGAGAACCACAACCAATCAGTGATCAGGCTGACGGCACGAGGGCCCACCAACAGCAGGATCAGGACGGCAACGCCGATCCAGATCACCACCTTGCTTCTGCGTGACAGTGTCGGCAATCCCGCCGGCCCGCGAACGCTCACCTGACCTACTCTCCAAAGTTCCCAATTCGGACATCTACCAGAACTCTAGCCACATGGCAGTGACCACCAGAATGCCACCACCCGCCCCGCACCACGGCGAAGCCGGACATCGGTCACCCACTCTACTTGCGCACGGTCACCGCACGGCCGACCTGATAGAACCGGCACCCGACACCACCCGGGCCCGATCGCGGCGATACGGGCAAGATGAAGGGGTGAGTACCGCACTGACCCCCGACGCGCTGGGCAGCGCGCTGCGCGATGTCGCCACATATGTCGGCGCCGACGGCTGGAACCAGCCCCCCGCCCTTTTCGCCCTCGTCCCCACCCACGTCCTCGCCGCGGCCAACCCCGGACTCATCGACGCCGGCGACGACTCCGAACTGAGTCCCGTGGCCCAGGACCCGCTCCGCCTCGACACCGACGACCACCACGCCGAACTCGAACAGGTCCTCGCCACCACCTCGTGGCCCGACGCCGTCGCGGGCTGCGCTCTCGTCCTGCAGGTTGTCGTCGTCCCGCCCGAGGCCGAGGCCGCCCTCGACTCCGCCTTCGAACCACTCCTGGGCGACCCGGACGCCGCAGAGGCCGCCGCCCGCGAAGTCGCCAGGACGCACCCCGGAAGCCGGGTCGCCCGGCTCATCGTCGGCGCGCTGCGCGGCGGAACGCAGCTGGTCCTCATGCAGCTCAAGCCAGAAACCGGAGACGAGGACCCCCAAGAACTCCTCACCCATCCCGACCTCGCCCCCAATCTGGTGGCGGCCCTCGCGTCGACGCTGTGACGTCCGGGGCCGGATCAGGCTCCGCTCGATCCCACCCGATCCGAACCCGACCGATCCCATCCTTTGGGCAGCACTGCGGGAATCAACACCGCGGGAATCAACACTGCGGGAATCAACACTGCGGGGATCAACACTGCGGGAGCGGCTGTCCGGCTCCCAGCTTCTCGAGGGCACCGAGTGCGTCATCGAGGGTGTTCACCTTGACCAGCTCCAAACCGTCGGGCTTGTCGCCCTTGGCCTCGCTGCAATTGCCCACCGGAACCAGGAACACCGTGGCACCCTCGTCCCTGGCCGCACGCGTCTTGTGGGTGATACCGCCGATCAGCCCGACATTGCCGTCCGGATCGATCGTGCCGGTTCCGGCGATGAACTTGCCGCTGTTCAGCAGGCCGGGAGTGAGTTTGTCAATCACCGCCAGCGTCATCATCAGACCCGCCGACGGACCGCCGATGTCACCCACGTTGAAGGTGATCTTCAGATTCGGATCGGCGTTGCGCAGCTCCGGCGTCACGCCGAGGTATCCGCGCTTGGGATCGTCCGGCCGCTTGCCCACTGTGACCGAGACGTGCTGTATCGCCGTGCCCCGCCGCACCTCAAGCGCCAGCGCGGTGCCCGGCGCCAGCGCGCGGATGATCTGTTGCACCTGGGCGGTCGTCCTGACCGGCTCGCCGGCGACACTCACCAGCACGTCGTCCTTACGCAACACGCCGGCGGCCGGACCGTCCGCCGCCACGTCTTCCACGATCAGCTCGGTCGGTCGATTCAGATGCAGCAGCGCCGCCAGCGTGGCGTTGTCCTCCGAGTCGGTCATGTCGCGCAGATTGCCTTCGCGGACCTGTTGGGGCGACTGATCGGACGGGAACACCCGGTCCCGCGGCGACAGTGTGTACTCGCCCGACACCCACTTGCCGATCGAGTCGAAAAGGCTCATCCCGTCGACGACCGACACCGTGGTCAGGTTGAGATTGCCCGCGGTCTTGTCGACCTGGGCCCCCTCGATCTGCACCACCGGTTTGTCACCGGCCATGCCCAGGGTGTTGACGGTGGGACCCGGCCCCAATGCGACATAGGGAACCTTGACGGATGTACCGATCACCAGAAGCGCCACGAATGCCAGTACCGTCACGGCCACGGTGACCAGGCGCCGAAGGCCGGGCTTCAGACTCATTCGGCCCAGTGTATGCGGCGGACCTGATTTTGCCCCTCACGCCCCTGTCTTCCTCCGGCTTCCCATCGTCGCGGCGGCGCCCGCCCATCGGGCACCGGCTATCGCTCACGGCGAACGCCTCGGACCGATATCCCCGGGATCCGAACTGTACCGTTGAAGGCATGACTGACCTGCCCTTCGGTTTCTCCTCATCCGGCGACGACGAGGACCGCCATGACTCCGGCGACAACAGCGGCGGGAAAGGCGACGACAACCCGGGCAGGGGCCCGGGCGGCCAGAACCCGTTCGGGTTCGGTGGTGCGGGCGCACCGGGTTTCGACCCGTCCGCGTTCGACCCCGCCGCGCTGGGGCAGATGTTCTCCCAACTCGGCAGCCTGTTCAGCGGCATGGGGTCGGGAATGTCGGCCGGCGGATCTGCGGGGCCGGTCAACTACCAGCTCGCCGGCAACCTCGCCCGCCAGCAGATCGGCAGGTTCACCCCGGTCAGCACGGGTGAGACCAAGGCCGTCGAGGACGCGATCCGGCTCGCCGAGGTGTGGCTCGACGACGCCGCCGTGTTCCCCAGCGGCATCAGCACATCCGTGGCCTGGACACCGGTGCAGTGGCTGGAGGAGACGATGCCCACGTGGCGACGACTCTGCGACCCGGTCGCCGTCCAGCTCTCCAAGACGTGGGAGAGCAATCTGCCGGCCGAGGCCGCCCAGTTCGCCGGACCGATGATGGGCATGCTCACACAGATGAGCGGGATGGCCTTCGGTACCCAGCTCGGTCAGGGACTCGGCCAACTCGCCAAGGAGGTGCTCGGCGGCACCGACATCGGTCTGCCGCTGGCGCCCGACGGTGTCGCGGTGCTGCTGCCCGAGGCGATCGCCACGTTCACCGACGGCCTCGAACAGCCCGCGCAGGAAGTGCTGGTGTTCCTCGCCGCCCGCGAGGCGGCCGCGGTCCGGCTGTTCGCACACGTGCCATGGCTGCGCCAGCGGCTGTTGTCGACGGTCGAGGAGTACGCGCGCGGCATCAGCATCGACTTCAGCGGAATCGAACAGCTCACCACCGACCTCGATCCCACCCAGTTGTTCTCCGACCCGTCCAAGCTCGAAGAGCTCATCAGTTCCTCGGCATCGTTCGAGCCGAAGACCACCCCCGAACAACAGGCCGCGCTCACCCGGCTCGAAACGCTGCTGGCCCTCATCGAGGGCTGGGTCGAGCAGGTTGTCACCCATGCCCTCGGCGATCGCATCCCCGGAACCGGCGCGCTCACCGAGACGATGCGGCGGCGGCGGGCCTCGGGCGGTCCCGCCGAACAGACCTTCGCGACGCTGATCGGACTCGAGCTGCGGCCCCGCAAGGTGCGTGAGGCCTCAACGCTGTGGCGGCAACTGCTGGAGGCCTCCGACGTCGCCACCCGCGACGGCGTGTGGGCACACCCCGACCTGATCCCCGACTCCACCGACCTCGACAACCCGGCCGCCTTCGTCGATCGGGTCATCGGTGGCGACACAAGCGCTTTCGACGATCCGATCGCCGAACTCGAACGCACCCTCGCCCAGGAGCGCGAGCAGGGCGGACGGCAGAACAACACCGACGAGCAGGACGGTGACAAGAACAACGGCGGCACGAGCGGGTAGCGCGGGTTATCCACAGCCGCGAGATCGACACCGCGGAGCGACTGATTCGGCTGGCACACTTGCCTGATGAGCAGGGGGATCATCGCCGACACCACGCCGTCACCGCCGACGAGTTTTCCCGCACTGCACCCGCACGTGCATGTCATCGCGTTGACGCGCAACCGGATCCGCATCGGTTCCGGCCCCGCGGGCAGCCTTGAACTGATCGTGGCCGACGACATCGACATCGACAGGATGTGCGCGCTGCTCGGCTGGATGCGGGTCCGCCGACGCCGGGACGACATCATCCGCCGCGCCCGCACCGTCGGCCTGACGCGCCGCGACATCACCGGCGTCGTCCACGCACTCATCGGTGCCGGCCTCACCGAGGACCCACCGCACCCGGTCGGTGACGCCACCGCCGGTACCCTGCGGCAACACGAGCCCCGGCAGCACGAGACCCGGCGGCCGGTACGCGTCAGCATCGAGGGCCGCGGGCCGCTGACCACGCGGCTGCGGGCGCACCTGCCGGGTGTCGGCATCGCCGTGACCGGATTCGACGACGCCAACCTGACGATTCTCGCCGACCATCTCGTCCCCGACCCGCACGTCGTGGACACGCTGATGCGCCGCGGCCGGGCCCACCTACAGGTCCGCATGCGCGACGGCGCCGGATTGATCGGGCCGCTCGTGCTGCCCGGCCGGACCAGTTGTCTGCGCTGCGCCGACCATCACCGCACCACGGTCGAACCGCAGTGGCCGGTCATCGCCGCCGGGCTGGTCGGCCGCACCTCCGACGCCGCGCTCGCCCAGATACGGGCCACCGCCGCACTCGCCCAATGGCAGATCGAGGAACTGGCCGACGCCGTGGCGTCGATCGCCCACGGCCGGGCCCGGCCCGGTCCGCCGCAGCTGGTCGATCATGTCCTCGAACTGCACCCCGGACCGACCCGATTCGAACTGCGGCACTGGACACCTCATCCGCTGTGCGGCTGCCGGGAAGCATCTGCGGCTTACTAGGATCGGCGGCGGCCGCAGTCCGCTAATGTCGCGGGTGGGGAAAGGAGTCGCATGAATGAGATCACCCGCGGGTCGGGCCGACGCAATGCCAAACTGGCGGCCCTGCCGATCGGTATCGCCGGACGGGCGGCGGCAGGGCTGGGCAAACGTATCGCGGGCAAGGACAAGGACACCGTCAACCAGGAGTTGATGGACAAGGCCGCCGCGCAGTTGTTCGCCGTACTCGGTGAACTCAAGGGCGGTGCCATGAAGGTCGGACAGGCGCTGTCCATCATGGAAGCCGCCATCCCCGAGGAGTACGGCGAACCGTTCCGCGAGGCTCTCACCAAGCTGCAGGCCGAGGCGCCGCCTCTGCCCGCGGCCACGGTGCACCGCGTTCTCGACCAGCAACTCGGCACCCGGTGGCGCGGCCGGTTCAAGGAGTTCTCCGACGATCCGGCGGCCGCCGCGAGCATCGGCCAGGTCCACAAGGCCGTCTGGTCCGACGGCCGCGAGGTGGCGGTCAAGATCCAGTACCCGGGCGCGGATCACGCGCTGAAGGCCGACCTGAAAACACTGTCGCGGATGTCGGGACTCATGCAGCGCATGTCTCCCGGCACCGACGTCAAGTCGATGATGGACGAGCTCATCGACCGCACCGAGGCCGAACTCGACTACCTCGGCGAGGCCGACAACCAGCGCGCCTTCGCCAAGGCGTTCGCCGACGATCCCGACTTCGTGATACCGAAGGTGGTGGCCAGCGCCCCGAAGGTGATCGTGTCCGAATGGGTCGACGGCATTCCGCTCTCGCGGATCATCAGCACCGGCGACCAGGCCACCCGCAACGATGCCGCCACCAGACTCGCCACCTTCGAGTTCTCGTCGCCGGTCCGGGTCGGTCTGCTGCACGGCGACCCGCACCCCGGCAATTTCTTCCTCGCCGACGACGGCCGCTTCGGGGTGCTCGACTTCGGCGCGGTCGGCCACTTCCCGGACGGCCTCCCGCCCGATGTCGGCCCGATTCTGCGGCTGGCCCGCGACAAGCGCTACAGCGAACTCAAGGACCTCCTGGTCAAAGCCGATTTCATCCGGCCCAGCCATGTCGCCAAGGTCAGTGCGGTTGACATCGAGAACTACCTCAAACCGTACGTCGACCCGCTGTACACCGAGTCGTTCCACTTCACCCGCGCATGGTTACAGCGGGCCGCGGGGCAGGCCACCGACATCCGCGGCGACGTGTACAAGACGTCACGGCACCTGAACGTGCCCAAACAGTATGTGATGGTGTTCCGGGTGCTCGCCGGGTGTGTGGGCATCGCCGCGCAGATGAACGCCGAGGCCCCCTACCGGTCGATCATGGAGAAGTGGGTGCCCGGCGTCGCCGGCTGAACCGGATGCCGCTCAGGTCCGCAGCAGCCGGTGATCGTCCCTGAGCCACCGGGCGAACTCGTCGCCGCCGATGTCGAGGGCCTGCAGTCGCGGCAGCCGGTGCCGATCGTCGGTGGCCGTCGCGGCCTCGGGCACGCTGGTACAGGCCATGTCGACGCCGAGCTCACGGACCGCGCCGACCGATGAATCGTCGAAGCGCCCGAACGGGAACGACATGCATGTGACCCGACGCCCGGCGAGCTCCTCGATCCGCCGGTGCCCGTCATGGATCTGTGCGCGTTGCCGTTGCGGCGACAGGTCGGTCAGCGACAGATGGTCCAGGGTGTGGCTGCCGATGGTGATCAATGGATGCCCGGCGAGCGCGGCGAACTCGTCGCCGTCGATCATGATCGGCGGCACCGACCCCGGCTGTCCGGACCAGGCGAGCAGTTCATCGGCGGCCTGGTTCTGTTCATCGGGATCGAGCACCACGATCGCATTCCAGAGCTCGAAGAACAGTCGCTGCCGGTCGGTGACGGGTTGGTCGATGTCGGCACGCCAGCGTCCGTCGCCCGCCCGCATGTCCGAACCGTCGCCGATGGTGAAGCGGCGCCGATCGGCGCCCAGGTTGATCTCCAGTTCGCCGGGCAGCACCGCAGGTGCGAGTACCGCACGGTCGAGCGCGTCCCACCAGAACTCCCGGGTCCGGCCGACCGCGTTGCCGATCACGAACACGGTCGCCGGAATCTCGTGCCGTTCCAGGATCGGCAGCGCGACGGCCACATTGTCGGCATAGCCGTCGTCGAACGTCACGGCGAGTCGGCGGCCGGACGTGCGGTACGCCCGGCCCCCACCGGCGAAACCGTCGATGCCGACGGCGCCGCGTGACTCGGCAAGCACCTGCATCTGTTCGCCGAACTTCTCCGGCGACACGCAGACGCCCCACGGGTCGACCGCCGTATCGATCACCCGGTGGTACATCAGGATCCCGCCACGCGGACGATATGCGCGCACCCGCCGACGGATTCCCGACCGGACCAGCCTCACATCAGGAATCGCCATCGGCGTCCGATTCGGGTGTGGCCGCTCCCTTCCGGGCGACGATGGTCACCGTCACCGGATATTCGGTGTCGACGACGTCGAGTTCGTCTGTGGTCAACTCGCTCGTGGCGAGCCCGTGCAGAAACGCCGTCGCCGACAGCACGTTGCCGTTGGTGGTGATCTTCAGGTCGCTGTCGTCGAATGCGGTGGCGAACAACCACCGCGCGGTCTGATCGTTGAGCGACCAACTCGCCTGCCAGTCAGGATCGGCGATCTGGCTGATTCCTGGGACGGTGCACAGCACCACCCCTCCCGGTGCGAGAATGCGGTGCAGCGTGGCAACGGCGGCCCGCATGTCGAAGATGAATTGCAGCGTCTGCGTGATGATGATGCAGTCGTAGGTGTCGCCGGGAATGTGCGGGGCGTCGGTGAGGTCGGCAGCATAGGTGGCGCCGGGCACCTCGTTGAAGTGCGACATGTCCGATGCGGTGACGTCGTGGCCGAAGCGTTCGGTGTAGGTCCGCTCCCCGATCTCCAGCACCCGGCCTGTGACCAACGCGCGCTCCTCATCGAGGAAGTTCTCGATGTAGTACCTGTCGATGGGCAGTCCCCGCGCGAAACCATATTCGCGGCAGATCGGTTCGGTGCGCCGCAGCTGCCCGAACCGCACATGGCCCACCCGTGGACGCTGCTTCCAGATCCCCCACTTGCGGATCGCCCGCCGGTAACCGTCCTCACCCAGGACCTGTTTGGCCAGGGCAGTCCGATTCACGTCCAGAATGGTCATCGTCATCCGTTCCCCAGTCGGCCCCGAGCCGATGTCAGGGCAACACTATCGCAGGTTTAGGCTACCCTAAGCTGCACATTGTCGGGCTTTTGCCTCGTCTGTATGCGATGACCTGCGACGATACCCAGAATTCGTCGGTACCGGGGATCCGTGCCGTGGCCACGACGACCGGTAGGCCGCCCTCGCCGTCAGGGTGGCCTACCGGTTGTCGTCTCACCTGCCTGTCAACCGCGCCCCGGCCGGACCGCACTCGACGGCCGGACATCAGGCGACGGCATCCTTGCGCGGGCGGCCGCGTGGGCGCTTGCGCGCCACCACGGTGCCCCGATCGAAGATCTCGCCGCCCCACACGCCCCATGGCTCGCCCCGATCGAGGGCTGCCCGCAGGCATTCGGCCCGAAGCGGGCACTGCGCGCACAGTGCCTTGGCCTGTTCGAGCTCACGGGGGTCCTCGGCGAACCACAGGTCGGCGTCTGCCACCTGGCACGGCAGATCGAGCGCGGCCTTGCGGTCCGCCCCGGTACACGACTCGAGTACACACTCAACGGTCATGACTTGTTGTCTCCACATCTCGGTTTGAAGCTGTCGGTCTTTGGTGACTGACCCGCCGCCGTGGATGTGGTCCTCGGACGTCCGCTCCGGGGGGGAGGGAAACGATCACGAGGTTTCACAATCAAAAGGGCCACGGGGTTCGTCTTCGCGATCCGCCGTGGCCTGTGCTGCCCGATCTCCCTATTTCAGGGATTTCGGCAAGAACACGGGGAATCTTTGCCTGGCTCGCGCAATCGCGTCGATACCGGCCTCGGCGATACGCAGTGCGCCGACAGATGCGATTGCCGCGGGAGCGGGCTTCGCCTTGCCGGACAATTCACATCCACGCCACGAACAATGCAGTCCGTCGACGTGTTGTGCCTGTACCGCGGTCGCGCGGGCGGTGGCGTGCGCATGTTCAGCGCCTGCCCCCGGAGCCGGATGGCCAACGCCCGACACCCGATCGGTCACGGCCGGATACCCGAACGGCGACGAGGCCGCCGGATGGACATCGGCCGCGCACGGAGCAGCGCCGGCGACGAGCTGATCATCGACTCGATTGTTCATGGGTCCGACACTCCTTTCCGTGCTCGATCGGGAGACTGCTGGGTACTGGGCGAGCCCACCCGATGTGGGACACACGACACTCTCCCCGTGTCGTGCTGACCAGAGTAGAGGCCGATCAGAAACCACACAACCTAATTTTGACCAGCACTTTTCACGAAGATGCGGCATGACCCGCCGACGATCCGACCCTCCCCTGCGCGCCATCTCGCGGGCTAGCCTCGGACACATGATGACCTACCGACTCAGTCACTCCCTCACCGTCGATGCCGCACCGCCGGTTGTGTTCGCACTCGTCAGTGACGTCACCCGAACCGGGGAGTGGAGTCCGCAGTGCTACCGATGCGAATGGGATACCGGCGAACGCGGCGTCGGCGCGACTTTCACCGGCCATAACCGCACCACTGACCAGGAATGGTCAACCGTGTCGGCCGTTGTCGCGAGTGACCCGAACAGCGAATTCTCCTGGGAGGTCGTCGTCACCGGCACCCGCTGGGGATACCGACTCGAGCCGTCATCGACCGGAACGCTGCTCACCGAGTACACCGAGTTCACCGAAACGGGCAGCGCCTTCTACGTCGACAGGTACGGCGATGATGCCGAGAAATGGTTCACCATCCGCCGTAAGGATGCTGACGAGGGAATCCGTCATACGCTCCGGCGGATCAAGGCGCTCGCCGAAGACCGTCCCTGACCATCCGGGCGGCCGGAATCCGTTACCACTAGCCGGGCAGACGACCGGATGACCGCGTTCTCACGACGATCGCGACGATGTCGTCGCCGTAGTCGGTGAGCTTCTTCTGGCCGATGCCGTGGATCTTGATCAACTCCTGGGGGTGGCCGGGGCCTGTTCGGCGATCGAGGTGAGCAGCTTCTCGCTCAGAACGGTGAAACCGGGCACCTTCTTGGCGTCGGCGACCTCGTCGCGCCACTGCCTCAGTTCGGCGAGCAGATTCTCGTCGATGTCGGCCGGGCAGCGTTCACAGCGGCCGAGCAGCGCGGCCGCCGACCCGACGAGACGGGTGCCGCAGATCCGGCACGACGGGCCGCGGCGTACCGGCGCCGGTTCGGCGATCCGGGAGGCCGGTGACGTGTCGGGCACGATGTCGTCGGTGACGAAGCGCGAACGGCGCCGGGCCCGGCCGCCCTCGTTGCGGGCCAGCGCCCACGACACCCGCAGATGTTCCCGGGCGCGGGTCACACCGACGTAGAACAGCCGGCGCTCCTCCTCGATCGCCTCGAAACCGGAATTGATGGCCTGCGAGATCGGCAACGAACCGTCGGTCAGACCGACCAGGAACACCGCATCCCATTCCAGGCCCTTGGCCGCGTGCAGCGACGACAACGTGACGCCCTGCACGGTGGGAGGGTGCCGGGACTGCGCTCGGGCGTTCAGTTCGGCCACCACCGAGCGCAGCGTCAGATCGGGCTGGGCAACGGCAAGATCGTCGACGAGGGCCGCGACCGCCCGCAGCGACTCCCAGCGGGCCCGCGCCTGCGCGCCCGACGGTTCATCCGGAGACAGCCCCAGCGGGGCCAGCACGGCACGGGTCACCATCGGCACATCGGCGTCGGCGGGCAGATCGTCGCGATGCGCGGCCTCGGTCAGCCCGCGCATCGCCTGCCGCACCTCGGTGCGGGCGAAGAACGATTCGCCGCCGCGCACCTGATACGGGATACCGGCCTCGGTGAGCGCCTGTTCGTGATTGTCCGACTGCGCGTTGATCCGGTACAAAATCGCGATCTCCGACGCCGGCACCCCCTGCTCGATCAGGTCGGCCACCTTCAGCGCCACGGCGGCCGCCTCGGCAGGCTCGTCCGGATACTCGGCGAACACCGGCTCGGGCCCGGCCGACCGCTGACCCAGCAGCCGCAGCCGCGTACCGGCGATCCGGCCGCGCGCCTGCCCGATCACCCGGTTGGCGAGGTCGACCACCTGCGGTGTCGAACGGTAGTCGCGTTCCAGCCGCACCAGGGTGGCATCGGGGAATCGACGGGTGAAGTCGAGCAGGTACGACGGGGTGGCACCGGTGAACGAATAGATGGTCTGGTTGGCATCCCCCACCACCGTCAGATCGTCCCGGGCACCCAGCCATTCAGCGAGCAGGCCCTGCTGCACGGGGGTGACGTCCTGGTATTCGTCGACGACGAAGCAACGATAACGTTCGCGGAACTCCTCGGCGATCGCCCGGTCGGTCCGCAGAATCTCGGTGGTGTAGATCAGCAGATCGTCGAAATCGAAGAGCCGATCACCGTTCTCGTCGACCTTCAGCCGTTCGTACGCGGCAAACACGGCGGCGACACGCTCGGCCGGTTGCGGTGTGTCACGGCCCAGTTCGGCGACGTCCTCGACATAGCGCGCCGGACCGATCAGCGATGCCTTGGCCCATTCGATCTCGGCGGCGAGGTCGCGGACCGCCTCCTTCGAGGTGGGCAGACCCACCCGGTGCGCGGCCCGCGAGACCATCTGGAACTTGTTGTCGAGCAATTCCCAGCGCAGCCCACCGAACGCCTGCGGCCAGAAGTAGCGCAGTTGACGCAACGCCGCGGCGTGAAAGGTCTGCGCCTGTACTCCGCCCACCTCGAGCGAGCGCAGGCGCCCGCGCATCTCCCCGGCCGCCCGCGCGGTGAACGTGACCGCGAGCACCTGGCCGGGATTGACCTGCCCCGATGTGGTGAGATGCGCAATGCGCCGGGTGATGGTCCGGGTCTTGCCGGTGCCCGCACCCGCCAGCACGCACACCGGTCCGCGCGGAGCGAGGACGGCGGCACGCTGCTCGGGATCGAGACCATCGAGGATGTCGGGCACGACACCACTATCGCAGGGCCCTACGACAGCGTCTTCGCACACCCGTTCGCCGGGTGACCGGGACATCCCCCGTCGCTACGCTCGCCTGCACATCCCCCGTCGCTCCGCTCGCCTGCACATCCCCCGTCGCTCCGCTCGCTCTGATCACACTCCGAGCTTGGCCTTCACCTCGGCGATCGACGGATTGGTGGCGGTGCTGCCGTCGGCGTACCGCACGGTGGGCACCACATGGTTGCCGCCGTTGACGCTGCCGACGAACTCGGCCGCATCCGGGTTGACCTCGATGTCGATCTCCTGCCAGCCGATACCGCTGGCCTTGAGCGCGGTCTTGAGCCGTGCACAGTAACCACACCACGAGGTGGTGTACATGGTCAGTTCGCCGTCGTCGGAGGTACGCGTGTCGTCATCGATCACATTGCTCATGCAGCACATAACACCACAGGTCGGCGCGGTGTTCCGGGTGGAGTCGCGTTACCGTCCGGCCTGCGGGTCCGCCCACGCCTCGATCATGGCGCGGGCGATCGAGATCGAACCGGGCAGCCGCAGCCGCGGCGCCCCGGCACCGGCCGGTGCCGGGGCGAGCGGAGCGACGGGAGATGCCGGGGCGAGCGGAGATGCCGGGGCGACGGGAGATATCCGGGCGCCGTCGGCGCGCGACCAGCCGCCGCCCGCCGCGAGCGCCTCGCGCACCTCGTCGCGATGGAACCAGATGGCGTCGCCGATCTCGCCGTCGAGAAAGCGCAGCGGCTCGTCGGGGTCGCCGAGCGCTTCGAATCCGAGCATCAGCGATCGCGGGAACGGCCACGGCTGGCTGCCGAGGTACCGCGGGTCGCGCACCGTGATGCCGACCTCCTCGTGCACCTCGCGGATCACGCACTGTTCCAGCGATTCACCCGGTTCGACGAAACCGGCCAGAGTCGAGTACCAGCCGTCGGGCCACACCGCCTGCCGGCCGAGCAGCACTCGGTCGGCACCGTCGTGCACCACCGTGATGATCGCCGGATCGGTACGCGGGAACTCGTCGGCGGCGGTCGCCTTGTTGTGTCCGGCCAGGTTCGGGCCGCCCAGTGCGGGCCGGCGCACCCAACCGCCGCGCGCCGCGACGATCGGTACCCCGTCGACGGGCGAGAAACGAGCGGTGGCATGCCAATTGAGAATGCCCAGGGCGGTGACCAGCAGCCCCGCCTCGTCGGCGCCGAGCAGTTCGGCTCCGCGGCGGGGGTCGGCGGTCGGCCCGTCCACATGATCGACGCGCCGCGCCCACAGGTGACCGGAAGCGTCCTGCGCGTCGGAGACTCCGGCAGACACCGCGTCGGACACCCCGAGGAACACCGCATCGGGGCCCGGTTCGGGGCCGAGCGTCTGCGCATCGACCCAGTGCAGCGTGCCATCGCCGGTCACCGGATAGCGTCCGGTGGAATCGACGAGCAGCACCCGCGCCGACGGCCAGCCCGACAGCAGCGCGGCCGGGTCGTCACGCAGTTCGTCGGCACGGTGGAATGTCGCACGCGACAACAGCGGCGGCTGCGTCAGCGTGAACCGAAGCGCCTGACGTCGGGATTCAGTCATCGGCCGGTCCGCCCTGTCGTACGTACAGCAGGCGATCGCCCACTTCGATCTGTTCCACCTCACTGTCGTCCACGCGGTACAGCACGCCCTCACGAACCACCCCGAGCACGATGTCCTTGGTGTGCTTGGGCGAGCCGCCGGTCTCGGTCGGGTCCACCTCGCGTTCGGCGATCGAGTAGCCCTCATCCGGGGTCAGCAGATCCTCGATCACCTCCACCACGGTCGGGGTCTTGGTGGCGATGCCCAGCAACCGGCCCGCCGTCTCCGACGACACCACAACCGAATTCGCACCCGACTGGCGCATCAGGTGCTGATTCTCGGCCTCCCGGATGGAGGCGACGATCTTGGCCCGCGGATTGATCTCACGGGCCGTCAGCGTCGCCAGCACCGCCGTGTCGTCGCGGTTGGTGGCCACCACGATCGATGCCGCGTGTGCCACCCCCGCCAGCCGCAGCACATCGGACTTGGTGGCATCACCGCGCACCGTCACCAGACCGTCCTGCGCGGCCGCCTCCAGCACCGCCGCGTCGGCGTCGACGACGACGATCTCGGCCCGTTTGATGCCGTCGCCGATCATCGCCTCGACGGCCGTGCGGCCCTTGGTGCCGTAACCGATCACCACCGTGTGATTACGCACTGAGTTCCTCCATCGCTGAATCTTCAAGGCCTGCCGCGAACGCTCGGTGAGCACCTCCAGGGTGGTACCGATCAGCACGATCAGGAACAGCACACGCATCGGCGTGATGATCAGAATGTTCACCAGCCGCGCCTGCGGCGACAGCGGCGTGATGTCACCGTAGCCGGTGGTCGAGAGGGTGACCGCCGAATAGTAGAGCGAGTCGAGGAACGACAGCGCGTTGCCCTGCGCGTCGCGGTAGCCGTGGCGGTCGAGGTAGACGATCACCGCGGTGAAGAACAGCGCCACGACCGCGAACACCACCCGCTTGCCGATCGCCCGCCACGGGCTGGCCTGCAGTTCGGGAATACTGATGACGCCCACGAGCGCGTAGTCGGGCCCCTCCGACAACTGATCCGAGCGCAGCCGGATCCGGTTACGGACGGCCACACCGACGCCCATCGGTCATCGTCAACCCGCGTCCGGCAACCGACGCCCGGTGTCGCGTAGCGCGCGATACATGCCTCACAAGACCTTGAATCTAATACCCTCCGGCGGTTTCGCAAGCAGGGGCGGACGCGGCACGCCGCACCGGGATTCGCCGGCCGCCTCCGCGCCTATCTGGCCAGCAACGCCGCGAGCGCCTCCCGGTCGGGCAGATCGTCCGGTTCGAGTGTCTCCCCCGACCGCACGTAGTGGAACGCGGCGCGTACCTTCTCCACCGGTACCCCGGCCAGCTGCGCCCACGCGATCCGGTACGCGGCCAGCTGCACGATCAACGACGTCCGCCTGGCCGGTTCGGGCACCGACCCCGTCTTCCAGTCCACCACCAGCCAGCGGCCCTCACCCTCGGCGAATACCGCGTCGATGCGGCCGCGGATCACCGTCGTACCGATCACCGTCTCGAACGGCACCTCCACCTCGCTCGGGGTGCGCTGAGCCCATCGTGAGGCAAGGAACCGCTCCCGCAGTGCGTCCAGATCGGAGTCGGGCGCGGCAGTCGCGTCGGCGGCCCCCGGCAACTCGTCGATGTCCAGGAGCCGGGTCGCCCCGAACCAACGCTCCACCCAGGCGTGAAAGGCGGTGCCGCGCCTCGCGGTCGGATTCGGCGGAAACGGGGTCGGCCGGCGCAGGCGCTGCGCGAAAGTCTGCTCGTCG
Source organism: Gordonia pseudamarae (assembly GCF_025273675.1). Taxonomy (NCBI): domain Bacteria; kingdom Bacillati; phylum Actinomycetota; class Actinomycetes; order Mycobacteriales; family Gordoniaceae; genus Gordonia; species Gordonia pseudamarae. The sequence goes on from NZ_CP045809.1 coordinate 3,694,733, forward strand.
GCGTCGAGTTCGACGAGCTGACTCACCGACAGATGTGCCGGCAACTCCACCTCGATCAGCGCCTGGTTGACACTGCGCAGTTCGGCGAGCAGTGCGTCGGCCTCGGCACGCCAGGCCGCGATCACCGGATCGTCGGGGTCGGCCACCACCGGAGCCGATGCGGCAGGGCCACGTTTGCGGCTCCCACGCCCGGGTTTTCGCGGTGCGGCTTCGGCCGGCGCGTCGAACAGGCCCGGCGCCTCCCGTCCGGCGAGGGCGCCGAACACCCGGTCCGCGGCCTCACGCATCACCTCCCGCCGCCCGGCGAGCGGATCGTGTGGCCACGGCCGCGAGGCGTCCAGCTCGGCGAGCGGATTGCTGTCGCCGTCCTCGGGCGGATCGGCCACCTCATCCAGTCGCAGACCCTCGGAGTCGGCGGCCGGATCGGCCAGCGCCGACCGGGTGATCTCCAGCAGTTCGTCGAAGAACACCGACGGACCGCGCGGCTTATCATCGCCCTCGGACCAGTGGTGAGCCGACACCAGCAACTCGTCCTTGGCGCGGGTCAGCGCCACATACAACAGCCTGCGATCCTCCTCCAGCCGACGCTCCTTGATGGCCTCCCGATGCTCGACCAGGAGATTCTCCAACTCCTTGCGGTCGGCCGCCCCGGACACATCACATCGGGGAAAACCCTCTGATTCAGCACCTTTCGTGCCGGCATCGGCCAGATCACCACGAAGCTCGGCGGGCAGTTCCCGCGCACTGCCCAGCCACGTCGAATCGGCCTTGCCTCCCGGGAAGATCCGGTCACACAGATGCACCACGGCCACCACATCCCATTCCAGGCCTTTCGCGGCGTGCACCGTCAGAATCTGCACCCGATGTTCGGCTACCTCCACATGTCCGGGCTCGAGCCCCTTCTCGATGGACTGCGCCGCGGCCAGGAACGACAGCAGACCGGGCAGATTCGCGCCGGGCCGGTCGGCGAACCTCGACACGTACGCGGCGAATGCGTCGAGTTGCTCACGGCCGGTGACGGTTCCGCGCATCCGCCGCGCCTGGATCTGTGCCTCCACCGACACTCCCAGGGTGTGCTCCACATCGGCCACCAGCTCCGGCAGCGGCTGACCGATCCTGCGGCGCAACGACTCCACCTGCCCGCCGAAGGCGCGGATCCGGGCATAGCCGTCGGGACTGTAGCGGTCCGGGTCACCCGGATCCACCAGCGCGTCACCGATACCGGCCTGGTCGATCAGGTCGGTCGGCAGCACCGCGTCGAGCGCCTTGTCCAACTCCTCCCGGGTGGCCACCGCCCCCGACGTCCCATAGCCCGACGCCACCGCCAGTTCGCGGGCCCGGCGCCACAGCGCGCTGATGTCGGCGGCCCCCAGCTGCCAGCGCGGACCGGTCAACAGGCGCATCGCCGCCGACCCCGCCAGCGGGTCGGCCACCAGCTTGAGCGTCGCGACGATATCGGCGACCTCCGGAACGTGCAGCAGGCCGCCGATGCCCACCACCTCCGCGGGAATACCCCGGGCGGCCAGCGCGGCGGCCAGCGGCGCCGAGTCCTCGTTGCGCCGCACCAGGATCGCCGCCGTCGGCGGGGTCCGCCCGGCCTCCTCCGCGGCCCGGTACCGGTCCTCGATCCGGTCGGCCACCCAGTCGCGTTCGTCGATGACGGTGTCGCACAGCGCTAATCTCGCGACACCGGCGGGCGCACCCTCGCGCGGACGCAGCACGCTCACCGGAATACCCCTGCGCCGCAACTCTTCGGAGGTCTCGTTGGCCAGTTTCAGCGCGGTCCTGCTGTTGCGCCAACTCGTCAGCAGCTCCAGGCGCCGGGCCTGCGAACCGTCCGCCCACCGGAAATCACGGGTGAATCGCGGCAGGTTGGCCGCCGACGCACCACGCCAGCCGTAGATGGACTGGATCGGATCGCCCACCGCGGTCACCGCCACCGACCCCCCTCCCCCGATCTGCCGACCGAACAACGAGGACAACAGGATCCGCTGGGAATGTCCGGTGTCCTGATACTCGTCGAGCAACACCGCCCGCACCGCGCCGCGTTCGGACTCGGCCACCTCCGGATTGTCACGCACCAGCCGCGCCGCCATCGACATCTGCGACCCGAAATCAAGCGCCGACTGCCGGCGCATCTCCGCACCCAACTCCACCACCAGCGGCACCAACTGCCGCCGCTCGTCGATCACCGCCTGAACCTTGCGCAGCGCCTGACTCGGCTCGGCCCGCTGGCGCGGCGCCTTGGGCAGCGTGTCGATCAGCCCGTACAGAGTGTCACCGGCGGTCGCGAGCGCGGACACGTCCACCAGATGCTCGGCCAACTCCGAATACAGCGACAAGACCGCCTCGGTCACCGATGCGGGCGTCTTGTCGGTGTCGAGTTCACCCACCCAGTTCGACACCACCGAGAACGCCAACTGCCACAACTCCGTCTCCGACAGCAGCGTGGACGACGGCTCCATCGGCAACAGCAGCCCGTAGTCGGCGATCAACCTGCCCGCGTACGCGTGATAGGTACTCACCTCCGGATCAGCGCTGCGCAGCCGGGCGGCCAACTCCCCACCCGGATCCCACATACGCAATGCCGGCGAACCCGCCAGCATCGACAGCCGCCGCCGGATCCGCGCCCCCAGTTCACTGGCCGCCTTGCGCGTGAACGTCAGCCCGAGCACCTCCTCCGGCCCGGCCAGCTGGTTGGCCACCAGCCACACCACCCGTGAGGCCATCGTCTCGGTCTTGCCCGCGCCGGCACCCGCCACCACCAGCACCGGCTCCATCGGTGCCTCGATGACGGCCACCTGTTCCTCCGTCGGCGACGGCAAACCCAATGCGGCAGCCAACGCCCGCGCACTAATCATCGAGAACGGTCCTGCCCTCGTGGTGGGCGGGACAGCTGGTGGTGACCGGGCAGTGCGGGCAACCAGGATTGGGCGAGGCGGCATACCGCGGTCCGATCGATGCCCGGGCAGCCTTGCGTATCAACATGATCCATTCGTCCATCACCTCGGCATCGGGCGGGTCCTGCACTCGTTCGGACGCACCGGTGGTGCGATTGGACGAGGACACATACACCAGCCGGCCACCCCCGGTGTCCCCCACACCGTTCTTGTCCGCACCGTTCTTGTCCTCACCGTTCTTGTTCCCGCCCAGCCCCGGCACCCCGCCGAGTGTCAGCGCCACCTGGTAGGTGGCCAGCTGGGCGTGTTCCTGCGCGTCGGCCTTGGAGATCGGGGTCTTTCCGGTCTTCACGTCGATCACCACCGGACGCCCCCTGTGATCGAGTTCGAGGCGATCGATCCGCCCTCGCAGACGCACCGCGGGGTCAGCCGGACCATCCTCGCCGCCGTCGCCCCTCTCCGGCGGCAGCACCGCGTCGATATCGGCCTCCACCCCGAACTCGCTGAGATCGGCCCGCGACACTCTCAGCCACTCACGGAAATTGGCCAGCATCGCCTCGGCACGCTCGAGTTCGCGTCGCGAGAACCACGCCGCACCACTGTCGACCCGATCCCACACCTCCCGCAGTGCCGCGGTCACCTCGGCGGGGTCGATCCGGCCGGCCGTGGCCTGCACCAGCGTGTGCACCAGGGTGCCGGTGACCGCGGGAGCCTGATCGCCGTCCCGGCCCCCGTGCCGCTCCAGCAGCCAGCGCAGCGAACACAGCGACAACGTCTCGGTGGTGGACGGGGACAGCACCACCGGCCCGTCGTCGGGCGTCCACAGCGCGGCATCGGTGCTGGGTCCGGCCAGCCCGTACCAGTCGCGCGGGTGGGCACCGGGCACATCCGCGTCGGCCAGCTCGGCCAACAACGCAGCCGCCGCCTGCACCCGGCGCACCGACTCCGGTTCCGTACCTTCGGTTCCCGCCACCAGCGCGGTCCGCAGCGCGGCCACCAGCGACGGCAGGGACAACACCCTGTCGACGCCTGGGTCCAGTGGCAGATCTGCGGGCGGCGCCTGCCCGTCCGCCGGGTCCGATGTGGTCAGGCCGAGAGTGTCGGCGATCTCCAACAGAAACCGGGACGGCGACGACGTGTCGCCGTCATCGACCGCCGAAAGCATCAGCGTGCGCCGCGCCCGGCTGCACGCCACCAGCAACAGCCTGCGTTCGTCGGCCAGCGCCACCGACCCACGGGCAACGGTGTCGACGGCATCGGGATGCACGCCGTCGAGCAGATCCACGAGCGACCCGGTGGCAAGCACGCTGCCCCGGCTGCGCAGCGACGGCCACAGACCGTCGGCCACCCCGGCCACCGCGACGACCTCCCACTCGCGGCCCACCGCCGCATGCGCCGACATCACCGACACCGATTCTGCGGCCACATGCGGGGTACGACTGTCGCGGGGAATCTGCAACTGAGTCAGATGACGGACGAACGCGGCCGGTCCGGCCGTGGGCAGGTTGTCGGTGAACGTTCCGGCGACCTCGAACATCGCGATCACCGCGTCCAGATCCCGGTCGGCCTGCTCGCCGATCGGACCACCCCGCAAAGCCGTTGCCGCCCAGCGCCGATCATGTCCGGTCGCCTGCCACGCCGCCCACAGGGTGTGTTCGAGTCCCATTCCGCCGGCATGCGCCCGATACCCGGCGCCGACGGCCTTGCGCACCCGGTTAAGTGGCGCGAGTTCGGTGTCGGACAAGGCTTTCGCGTACCGATCGGCCACGGCGTCGTCGAGGATCGCCGCCCGCAACGACACCAGCGAATCGGGCACCTGGCCGTCACCGGCGATCTGCGCAGGATGGGCCTCGTCGTACCGCCGGATACCGCGACGCAACCTGCGCATCGCGCCCGGATCGGCGCCACCTATCACCCCGGTGATCAGCTCGACGGTGTGGTCGATCCCGAACAGCTCTGTATCCAATGGTCGGGTCCCGGCCGGCCCCTCAGACCCCGTCTTCCTCCCTCGCTCGGACAGGGCCGGATCATCGCGGGCGGCGACGGCGCGCAGCACCAGCATCAGGCCGGTCACCGCGCGCTGGCGGTGCAGCGGCAGATCGGAGGTCTGGGTGCTCATCGGTACCCCGGCCGACCGGAACGCGCGCCGCAACGCGGGCATCGACAACGACACGGAGCGCACGATCACCGCCATCTGCGACCACGGCACCCCCTCGAACAGATGCGCCCGGCGCAGCAGATCGGCCACGGCGGTGGCTTCCTTTGCCGCCGAGCTGAACACCCGCACCGATGCCGACCCCGGCCGCTCCTCGGCGTCGGGTTGCTCAGGGTCTTGTGGTTCGGGGTCCTGGGGTTCGGGATACGGGTGCGGGCGGGCACCGGGCAGCCGACGGGCCAGCAGTCCGCCGACGCGGTTGACCTCGGGATGCGAACGCAGGTCCTCGGTGAGGACGATGTCGTGGTCGCTGCCGGACTCGGCGAGGCCATCCGCGAAAACCGGGCTGGCGCCGCGGAATCCGAACACCGACTGGTCGGTGTCGGCGGTGATGATCGTCGATGCGGTACCGGTGCCGACGAGCTTCAGCAGGTAGGCGGCCTGCGGGTCCAGGTGCTGGGCGTCGTCGACGATGAGGTGGCGGATGCGACGGCGTTGGGCGGTGAGCAGGTCCGGATCAGTGGCGAACGCCGACAACGCCGACCCGACGAGTTCGGCGGCGTCGACGGCCGGCGCGGAGGCTCCCGGGGTGGACAGGCCGACGCTGCCGCGCAGCAGCATCGTCTGCTCGTACTGGGCATAGGCACGGCCGGCCGCCACCCATTCGGGACGTTTATGCTTGCGCCCCAACGCCACCAGTTCCTCAGGACCGGCGCCACGTTCGGCCGCCCGCATCAGCAGATCACGCAACGCCTGCGCGAATCCGTCCGTACCCAGCGCGGGCCGCAGGTGTACCGGCCAGTACCCGGCCCCGTCCTCGATGTCGCCCGCGAGCAACTCCCGTAACACCACGTCCTGCTCGGAACCGGTGATGAGCCGGGGCGGCGGATTGCCGTGTGCGGCGGCCTGCAACCGGAGGATCGCGAAGGCGTACGAATGCACGGTACGCACCAGCGGCTCCCGCAACGCGCCGCCGAACCCGGCGGTTCCGACGGCCGGGTCCCGGCCGGCCAGTACCCGCCGGGTGATCTCCTCCCGCAGCGCGATCGACGCCCGCCGGCTGGGCGCGATCACCAGCACCGATTCGGGGTCGACGCCGGGTGTGGACAGCCTGGCGACGGCGGCGTCGACGACCAGCGCCGTCTTACCGGTGCCCGGTCCGCCGTGCACCCGGTACGGCCGCCACGCCCGCGCATCCGGTGATCGGCGTACGTCGTCGATGACCCTGCGCACCGGCTCGGGCCACCGGCGCGGTGCACCCATGTCGCCGTGTGCGGCGATCAGCCGCGCGCGCAGGGCGGTACCCCGCACTGGCTGATTGCGTGGTTGTGACCGTCGGGACATGATCCCTATGCAATCACGCGCCACCGACACTGCCCGCCCGGCGTCCGGGATAATGGCCGCATGACTCTGTTCACCCACGCTTTCGGTCCGGCCCGCCACGAGGTGCCGACCGGAACACCCACGGTTCTGGCGATCCACGGGCTGACCGGGCACGGTGACCGCTGGCGCTTCCTGGCCGCCGACCTGCCGGAGGTCCGCATCCTCGCACCCGATCTGCGTGGGCACGGACAGTCACCGTTCACCCCTCCGTGGTCCTTCGAGGCCAACCTCGACGGTCTCGAAGATATTGTCGCCATAGAGGATCCGACTGAACTGGTGATCGTGGGACATTCATTCGGCGGCGCGTTGGCAATGCGGCTGGCGCACCGGCTCGCCGCGTCGGCGGTACGCGTGCGGGCGGTCATCGCGCTCGATCCGGCGCAGGGCCTCGACCCGCAGCGGGCGCTGGAGGTGTCGACGCTGAGCCTGGAGCACTGGGACTACGCCGATGCCGACGCCGCACGCTCGGCCAAACGCGCCGAAGGATGGGCGCTGGTGCCCGAATACATTCTCGAGCACGAGATCACCACGCACCTGGTCCCCAACTCCGCGGGCCGGGTGCAGTGGCGGGTCAGCGCACCGGCGGCGGCGACCGCGTGGAGTGAGATGGCCCGGCCAGCGGTGGCCGCACCCGAAGGTGTTCCGACGACGATCGTGGTCGCCGACCGCGTCGACCCCCCGTTCATCAGCGAACAATTCCTCGCCGACTGCGGACCGGATGTGACTGTGCTGCATGCAGATTGCGAACACATGGTGCCGTTCCTGGAACCCGGCCTGGTGGCCCGGCTGATCCGCGAGGCGATCTGGTAGCCCGATGGCTACTGTTTCCGACAACGACATCGAGGCGGTCCGGGCCCTCGTCGCCGCAATCCCCGAAGGTCGGGTCACCACGTATGGCGACCTGGCCACCGCCGTCGGTCTGTCGTCTCCCCGGATCGTGGGCTGGATCATGCGCACCGACTCCGCCGACCTCCCCTGGCACCGGGTGGTCCCCGCGAGCGGCCGGCCCGCCGCCCACCTGGAGAACCGTCAACTCGACCGGCTGCGAGAGGAAGGCGTGCCCTGCGCCGACGGCCGGATCCGGCTGCGGGAATGCCGGTGGCAGCCGCCCACGGCATGATCGGAGCATTGCGTGTCGAGGGCTGCGACGAGTTGAGCGCTGTGAGCGTTGAAACCCGCCACGCGTCATCTCACGGGGTTTCGAGGCTCGTCGCTTACGCTCCTTGCACCTTAACCGGCGAGGGGTGGCGATTTCAGCGCCAGGTGACTGCGGTGGAGCGACGGTAGGGGCTGACGGCGGCGCGCATCCGGGTGACGATGAGGTCGCAGATGCGCGGGTCGGCGCCGAGGGGTTCGGCGACCGCGTCCACGTCCATGGTGTGCAGCCGGGAATGGAACAGACCCGGTGCCAGCAGATAGCTGGCGACGACGAGTTTCCCGCCGCGGCGCAGCAGTCGCCGGGAACGGGCGATCGCCTGGGGCACAGTGGGTTCGGCGGTGGCGATGAAACCGACCTCAACCCGGCCCCCGATCAGGGATTCGAGCTGCCGGGCGGCCAGATGCACCTGCCCCCGGGCCGAGGCATCCGACGACCCGGCCGCCGCCAGCACCACCGTGTCACCGGGCTCCCAGCCGGCCTCGATCAACCGCAATCGCAGCACCGCGGCGATCACCGGGTCGGGCCCGAGTGCGCGCGTGACGATCGATCCGGAACGTCCGGACTCTGCGATATATCCCGGAAGATCCTGGCGCACATGATATCCCGATGCCAGGAAGGCAGGAACGATGACGGCCGGACGATCGTCGGCGAGATCGTTGAGCACCTCGGCCGGTGTCGGGCCGAGAACGTCGACGAACGCGGTCCGGGTGGTTCCGACCCGCTCACCGACGGCGGCGGCGATCTCGGCGATCATGTTGACGCCATGCGGGTTTCGCGTCCCATGAGCAACGATCACGGGATTCACCTCCCGCATCCGGTCGCCGAGGGGCAAAGGTGTCTCCATCATTCGTCCTCCCCGTCGTACTCCAGGTCGACGGCCAGCCGGTACCCGCGCTTGACCACGGTCTGAATCATCTTCGGATCACCCAGCGCGCCACGAAGTCTGGCCACGGCCACCTCGACGGCGTGGGTGTCACAGCTGTCCCCGGGCAAACCCGCGAGCAGGTCGGTGCGCGAGACCACCCTGCCCGGGTTGACCGCCAGGGTCTTGAGCAGGGTCATGCTGGTCGCCGACAGTTCGAGCAGCTTGTCGTCCACTATCACCGACTGGCCGCGAATGGCGGTGTCGTGGCCGTGCACGCGGAGGCGGTGGCTGCGCCGCGGCAGTTCGTCGGTGATCAGCCGGGCCAGCGCGCCCAACCGGTAGCGGTGTGGGTATATCGTCGGAATCTGCTGCGCCTCAATCGGCCCCGCCGTCACCGAACCCACGCAGAACACCGGCACCGAGGTACGCATGGCGTGGGTGAGCGCGGCCATCTTGCCCAGTTCCTTCGCGCGGGTGAACAGCGCGGCCACCGCGGGTGCGCTGGTGAAGGTGATCGCGTCCAGATCCGACCGGATGACGGCCGCGATCAGTTTGTCGATCCGTGCCACGTCCGGGTGGACGTTCCAGCGGTACACGGGCACCGGCAGCACGTTCGCACCGGCAGCCCGCAACACATCGCAGAAGTCCGGCAGTGGTTCCCATTCGGTTGTCGCCCCGTGCAACTGCACCGCCACCCGCAGACCCTCGACACCCTCGTCGAGAAGTTTGTCGAGCACCTCCGAGGACGACTCACTGTCGGGCGACCACTCCTCGGTCAGTCCGGCGGCCCGGATGGCACCCTTGGCCTTGGGGCCACGCGCGATCAGTCTGCTGCCGCCGAGCGCCCCCAGCAATTCCTCGGCATTCCCCCAACCCTCCGCGGCCTCGACCCAGCCACGGAAGCCGATGCCGGTGGTGGCCACCATCAGATCGGGCGGATCGGCGATGATCTCCTCGGTGACCTCGGCCAGCGCCGAATCGTCGGCCAGCGGCACGATGATGATCGTCGGCGCACTCATCACCTGGGCGCCGCGCCGGGCGAGCAGTGCGCCGAACTCCTCCGAGCGGCGTGCGGCGGTGAGTCCGATGGTGAATCCGGTCAGCGGCAACGGGGCATCACCTCCGTCACCGTCGTCGGACGTGTCGGCGCCGGGTGCGGGCGGGACGGTCCTGGCGCGGGTGGATGCCGTCCGCCCGACCGGACCGACGCTCCCAGTTGGTCCGGTACTCATCGTTTCGGGAAGAACACCTCGACGGCGCCGGCCCGCACGACGACCGCATAGCTCGACAACGACCGTGAGTCGTCGTCGAGGCACACGCCGCTGCGCAACGAGAATGCCTGTTTGCCGAGCGGGCTGGTCACCATCGGCTCGCCGTCACGGTCTCCGGTCAGCCCACGCGAGATCACCGCGGCCCGCGCGAAGGGGTCGATGTTGCCCACCGCGTACAGCTTGCTGCGGCCGGGACCGGCCTCGCGGTCCGATTCGGCGGCAGGCACGCGGAACAGCGCGACCTGTTCGAAATCCGGTCCGAGGACCCCCACGCCGCGGCCGATCGAGAGGTCGGCCAGCATGCACGCCCGCACCCACGATCCGTCGACGGCGCCGGGATGGGTCGCCGCCACCTCCCGGACCATCGAGCGCGGGGCGACCAGGGTCTCGTCGGTTGTCTGTTGTGTTGTCATTTCAGTGCTCCTTCGGGCTGGGAAGAGCCGATCGGTCGGGTCCGGTTACACCGACGCCGGTGAATCCTGTTCGGTGGACACCCCGGCCGGGGCCGGAGGCATCGGGGGCATGTCGAGCAGAACCGGTACCCGCCGCTCGTAGTCGGCGAAGCGGATGGTCGGGTCGGCGACGTCCGGGGCGTTGACGAAGGAGACGAAGCGGCTCAGTTTCTCCTCGTCGTCGAGCACCGCCGCCCACTCGTCGCGGTACCCCGCGACATGGCGTTCCATCGCTTCCTCCAATTCGGCGGCCAGGCCCAGGCTGTCGTCGCAGACCACCGCTTTGAGATGGTCCAGACCACCGTCCAGGGACTCCAGCCACGGCGCGGTGCGCTGCAGCCTGTCCGCGGTGCGGATATAGAACATCAGGTACCGATCAATGTAGGCGACCAGCGTCTGGTCATCCACTCCGCCGGCCAGCAGCACCGCATGCTTGGGGCTCTGTCCGCCGTTGCCGGCCACGTACAGATTCCAGCCGTGTTCGGTGGCGATGACGCCGACGTCCTTGCCGCGGGCCTCCGCGCACTCCCGCGCACACCCCGACACGCCGAACTTGATCTTGTGTGGTGACCGCAGGCCGCGATAGCGCTTCTCCAGGAACACCGCCATCCCCACCGAGTCCTGCACGCCGTACCGGCACCAGGTGGAGCCGACGCAGCTCTTGACGGTACGCAGGCTCTTGCCGTACGCCTGCCCCGACTCCATGCCGACCGCCACCAGCCGCCGCCAGATCTCCGGGAGCTGGTCGACGCGAGCCCCGAACAGGTCGATGCGCTGACCGCCGGTGATCTTGGTGTAGAGGCCGTAGTCGCGGGCGATCTCACCGATCACGATGAGTTGTTCGGGTGTCACCTCGCCGCCGGGCATCCGCGGCACCACCGAGTACGAGCCGTTCTTCTGCATGTTGGCCAGGAAGTGATCATTGGTGTCCTGCAGAGCGGCCTGCTCGCCGTCGAGGATGTGCTCGCTGGAGGTGGACGCCAGGATCGAGGCCACCGTCGGCTTGCAGATGTCGCAGCCCTGACCGGTGCCGAAACGTTCGATGAGGCCGGAGAAGGTCCGGATGCCGGTGACCGAGACGATCTCGAACAGTTCGGCGCGGGACTGCGAGAAGTGTTCGCACAGCGACTTGCTCAGTTCTACTCCGGATGCGGCCAGCAGCGACTTGATCGACGGCAGGCAGCCACCGCAGGTTGTCCCGGCCGAGGTGCAGCCCTTGATCGCGGCCAGGTCACACGCGCCCTCGGCGATCGCCGAGCAGATGGTGCCCTTGGAAACACCGTTGCACGAACAGATCTCGGCGTCGTCGGGCAGTGCGTCGACCCCGATCGACGGCCCCGACGAGGACGGCGCGATCAACGACGACGGATCCCCGGGGATCTCGCGGCCGACCATCGGCTTGAGCATCGCGTACGCCGAGGCATCGCCCACCAGGATGCCGCCGAGCAGCGTCTTGGCGTCGTCCGAGAGCACCACCTTGGCGTACCGGCCGGCAACCGGGTCGTGGTAGACGATCTCCAGCGCGTTCTCGGTGGTGCCCATCGCATCGCCGAAGCTCGCCACGTCCACGCCGAGCAGCTTGAGTTTGGTGGACATGTCGGCACCCGGGAAACGGCTGTCACCGCCGAGCAACTGGTCGGCCACCACCTCTGCGGTGGTGTATCCGGGTGCCACCAGGCCGTAGCACCGGCCGTCGACGGCGGCCACCTCACCGATCGCGTACACATCGGGATCGGATGTGCGGCAATAGGAGTCGGTGAGCACACCACCACGTTCGCCGACGTCGAGACCGGCCTCGCGGGCCAGCTGATCGCGCGGGCGCACACCGGCGGAGAACACCACCAGCGCGGCGTCGATGGTCGAATCATCGCTGAGGGTGACCCGCAGGGTGTCGGGCACGTCCGGGTGATCGGCGATACTCGAGGTACCCACACCGGTGTGCACGTGCAGGCCGAGGTCGGTGATCAGGCCCTTGAGCACGGCGCCGCCGCCGTCGTCGACCTGCATCGGCATCAGCCGCGGTGCGAATTCCACCACGTGCGGGGTCATTCCGAGGAGCTTGAGCGCGTTGGCCGCCTCCAGCCCCAGCAGACCGCCGCCGACGACCACACCCACCGCCCCCGGCCCGGCGGCCTCTGCGGCGGTGCGGATGCCGTCGAGATCGTCGAGCGTGCGGTAGACGAAGCACCGCCGGTGATCGTGGCCGTCGACGGGCGGGACGAAGGCATACGACCCGGTCGCCAGGACCAGCGCGTCGTAGTCGACGACCCGGCCGGAGTCGGTGGTGACCCGCTTGCCGGAGCGGTCGACCCCGGTGACCAACTCACCGAGATGGCTGACCACCGCCTCGTCACCGGCGTAGGTGTTGCCGTCCAGTGCCAGCGAATCACGGTGCCAGGAACCGACATAGGAGGAAAGTGCCACCCGGTCGTAGGCGGGGTCGGCCTCTTCGCCGATCACCACCACGTCCCAGTCACCCCCGGAATCACGGTTGCGCAAAGCCTGCACGAACCGGTGTCCGACCATACCGTGGCCCGCGACCACCACTGTCTGCCTGCTCATCTTGATACTTCTCCTCGAACCGTATTCGGTGTCTGCGTGGCGGACGTACGCCGTCAGGCGAGCGTCCCGTTTCCGGCTGATGTCGAAACCTTCGGCTGCCCGGCGGTTTCCACCGCCGCCTCGGCGCCCCCCGCGGACATGTCCGCCGCCGGGGCGGTACCCGGAACCTCGACCACGATGTCGGTGGTCTCATTGCTCACGACCGACCGGCTGCGCACGTAAAACCACCAGGTGATCACCGCGGCGAGCACGTAGAACGCCATGAAGATCCAGAACGCCACCGTCGCGGACTGATTGGACTTGTAGCTGGCCCGCAGCACCAGGTTGATTCCTACGCCGCCGAGGCCGCCGGCCGCGCCGGCCAGACCGATCAGCGCACCCGACATCGACCGCGACCAGGTGACCTTCTCCATCGCGCCCAGGTCGGTGCGGGACTGCGCCTTCTCCTCCCAGATGGTCGGGATGATCTTGTACACGGAGCCGTTGGCGATACCGGAAAGCAGGAACAGCAGGATGAAGCCGACGATCAGGCCCACCAGGTGTCCGCTGTCGATGACCTTGCCGTTGTTGTCGGCCATCGTGCCCGCGACCACCAGGATCGCCGCGGCGGCGATCATGCCGACGAACGTGTACATGGTGACCTTGCCGCCGCCGATCCGGTCGGCGAGCTTGCCTCCGTACGGACGGGCCAGCGAGCCGAGCAGCGGGCCGATCCAGGCGATCTGCGCCGCGGCCAGTGCCGGTTTGGCGGCGCCCGAGGAGGTGAAGCTGATGTTGAGGACCTGACTGAAGGCGAATCCGAAACCGATGAAGGAGCCGAAGGTGCCGACGTACAGGATGCCGATGACCCAGGTGTCGCGGTGCCGCAGGCAGTCGATCATCGCCGTGGCGCTGGAGGTCTGGTGATCGAGATTGTCCATGTAGAGGGCCGCACCCGCACCGGCGACGGCCAGCAGCAGCAGGTAGAAGGCGCACACGATCTCGGGACTGTCGGCGGCGAGCCAGATCACCAGCAGACCGATCAACTGCACGGCCGGCACACCGATGTTGCCGCCGCCGGCGTTCAGGCCCAGCGCCCAGCCCTTGAGCCGCTGCGGGTAGAAGGCGTTGATGTTGGTCATCGACGAGGCGAAGTTGCCGCCGCCGAAACCGGTGATCGCCGCGACAGCCAGGAACCAGCCGAAACCGAACTCTCCCGGGTTCATCATCAGCATCATGGTGAGCCCGGTGGGGATCACCAGCACGATCGCGCTGAAAATGGCCCAGTTGCGACCACCGAAACGCGCCGTGGCCTGGGTGTACGGAATGCGCAGGCACGAACCGACGAACGTCGCCGTCGCCGCGATCATGAACTTCTGGTCGAGGCTGATCCCGTACTCGGGCCCCATGAACAGGGCCATCACCGAGAACAACGACCAGATGGAGAATCCGACGTGCTCGCAGATCACACTCCACACCAGGTTGCGCTTGGCGATCGCGGCATTGCCGTTGTCCCAGGCCTCCCGGTCCTCGGGATCCCAATCGGTGATTGTGCGGTCGCGCCGCAGGTTGGCCAACAGAGTTGACGGCATATGACTCCCCTTGGATCATCTGTCGGGTGGTACCGGCGCCGGTGCCGATATGTCGCCGACCCCGATGTCGGTTGTGATCCAAGGTAGAAAGCGTGTGTTTCGCGGGTTTGCCCGTCGGTGACCGAACAATCACGTTGTTCTCACATCACCGTGGCGAAGGTGAGAGATGCCGTGCCGGTCCGATCCGGATGCGGCCGGGGACTAGACCAACAGCCGCACCACGTCGACGACGCGCAGCAGGCCGGGTAGTGCCCCACCCGTCGAACGCGGGTGCAGCGCATGTACCGCCAGTCGGAACATCGTGGCACGCAACAACATCTGCGGCCACTCATCCTGATCGGCCCAGCGGTTGACCAGGCCTTCGTCGGCACCGCCCCAGGCCAGCGAATCCACCACGACCACCGCCGAGGCCCATACCGCCGGCCGCCAGTACGGCACGATATCGCTGATACCGGGGGCCGCGGCACCGGCGAAAAGCACCGTCCCGAACAGGTCGCCGTGCACCACCTGTGATGGCAGTTCCACCGGCTTGCGCAGCTTGGCGAGCATCTTGAGCGCCTCGACGCTGGTCTGCCCGTCGACGGAGACGGGTTCGGCCATCCCCGCCGCCCGGGCCGAACGCAGCGGCGTGTCCTCCCACGCCGCACGGTCGGCGGCGGTGAACACGTCGACGTCGGTGTGCGGCGGCGCCGGTGGTTGCGCCAGGAAACGCGGCCGTTCGATGTCGGCGAGCGCGGCGTGCAGGCGATCGGCGACCGCCAGCACCTCGTCGTGGCGCGGTTCGGTGCTGCCGGCGATGTAGGTGTCGGCCCGCCACCCGGACACCACGTATCGCCCGTCGGTGGCCCGGAACGGGCGCGCGATCCGCAGACCGTCGACGTACAGATGTTCGCGGACCTTCGCCGACCACGCGGCCCGGGCGTGGTCGGGCACCAGGGACAGCACCACTTCGCCCACGCGCCAGCCACCGTGCCACACATCACCGACTTCTATCGGCGGATGCGCGGTCAGACCGAATGTATTGAGCACATGGTCGGGCGGGGCGAACGTGTTCACATCGTTGAGGTTAGCGATGCGAACTTACTATCGCACCCAACGACGCGAACACCTGCCACCATGGCGCTCTTTCGGCCGTATGTCCGGTGCCGCCGGCCCGTGGTGAACCGCCGGCCCGTGGTGAACCGCCGATCCGGGGCGACACCGCCCCGGGTCGGCATCGCCGTCATAGGGTGAAGATCGTGTATGTGGTCCCGTTGCGGCGATTGCATGCCCGTACCAGCGCGATCGTGCCCACCGCCACGGCGCTCGAGAACACCGCCACCCCGGCGGCCAGCACCGCCTCATCGCCCATCCCGTCGGACGACGCCCAGGTCAGCGCGAGACCTCCCGATACCAGGCACACCATCCAGGCCAGTGCCGACGTCCACATCACCATCACGAGTTTCCACATGACCTCGATGGTGATCGGCTGTCGACCACCCCACATGATCACTGATTGATCAGGTGGCAACTCATCATGGAAATGCGTGCCATCATCGGATGATGCGTCCTCGCGCGGTGGCCTACGCGACCATCCCCGACACCCATCTCGTCGATAACACCGGCGACCGGATCCCCATCCGCCCCACCCTGCAGCGGCTGCTCGGGGTGCTGCTCCGGCATCCCGACGGTGTCGACGACAACGACCTGATCGCCATGGTCTGGGCCGAACACCCACCCGCAGATCCCCCGGCGACACTTCGGACCGCGATCAGCAGATTGCACAACCACCTGCCCGCGCACACCCTGACCCGCACCGGTGGCCGCTACCGACTGCACGGGCTGCCCGGCGGCGGCCGGGTACCGGTCCCGCTCGTCGGCCGCGACGTCGACCTGCACACGATCGGCACCCTGCTGCGCACCCACGGTGGTGTGCTGGTGACCGGTTCGGCCGGACTCGGCCGGACCCGGGTACTCGCCGAATTCGCCGCCCGCCGCACCGGCCCCGTGCACCTGATCGGGCCCGTCAACTCCGCGCTCCACCTCCGCTCGCTCCACCACGCGCTCGGCGCCGAACGGCACACCGCGACGATCATCGTCGACGACCTCCACCACGCCGACACCACCACCTGCGCCTTCATCGCCGCGGTCGGCGAGTTGTACGCACCGGCGTTCGTGGCGTCGGCGCGGACCGGCGCCGACCTACCGTGGGCATGCGGCCTGCCGCTGCTCACCCGATCGTGGGCGCAGCACCGGATCGGCCCGCTCGGCGACGACGCCGCGCGCCTGCTCGGCCGATCGGCCGGGTTGCCGGACACCCCGCGGGCCGCAGCCCTGATCGCCGCCGCCGCCGGTAACCCCGAACTCATCTGCGCACTCGCCCACGACCGGACATCCGGTGCCGTCGCCGACCGGCTCACCGATCTGCCCGGAACCTGCGCCGACACCCTCGACCTGCTGGCCCAGGCCGGTCACCTCGACTGGGCCGCGGCCGAGACGCTGAACCTGCTCGAGGACCTGCACACCCTCGAGGACGAGGACCTGGTGGCCGCCACGGGCGACGGCGTGCGGCCCAGGTCGGCACTGGTTGCCGACACAGTCAACGAACGACGCACCGGGGCCCGGCGCAGACAGCACGCCCGGCGCCTGCGTACCGCCGTCGCGGACCCCGTCGCACGGGTGCGCTGGGCGCTGGAGATCGGTGAGAATCCTCCGGTCGACGAACTCGTCGCGGCTTCCGATCACGCGCTGCGCGCCGGTGACACCGACACCGCGCGCCGCTTCGCGGAAACCGCGTGGCGCGCCGCGCCCGGCCCCGACACCGCCTTCGGCTGGCTGCACGCCATGCTCCTGGGAACCCAGTCGGGTGCCGAGGTCGCCCACAGCATCGACCACATCGGCCAGACCCTGGGCGGGTTCGGCCCACAACTGGCGGCGCCGGCCGCCCTGATCACCCTGATCAAAGACGCCGATCCCGACGCCGCAACGGCGCGACTCGACCGGATCACCGACCGCACCCACCCGCTGGTCGTCGTGGCCGGCGCGCTGCTGCGCACCTACACCGGAAACCCCGACACGACAACACCGTTGAAGATCATCACCGGTACCGGCGATCCGGCCGTGCGGGGAGCCGCATGGTCGGCGGCCTTCCTCGCCGCCGATCTGACCGCCGACACCGCGACCCTGGCCCTACTGCCGCCCATCGCCGACGCCGCCACACACGGGCTCAGCCCCACACAGCTCCATGCGATGCGGTGCCGCACAAACATTCATGTACTCGATCTGACCACCGCCGACCTTCACGCCACGGCCGCCGAAGCCACCGTCACCCTGGGAGACCTGCGCATGCGAGCCTGGCTGGCCACACTGAGATCCGAGATCGCCTTCTGGTCAGGCGATTTCGAAAAGGCGGCCGGGTCGGCACGCACCGCGGCCGAACTGTTACGGCGCAGCCATCACCGCAGCGACGAACGCATCGCCCGGCAATGGCTCGCACTCACCTGCGCCTGCGCGGGCCACAGCGATTGGGCCGCAACCGCACTCAAGGACGCCGCAGCACTGCCCGGTGCGGCCGTCACCGGCGAGCATCACACCCACCTGGCCGCCGCGGTCCTGGCCGCCCGTCGCGGCAGGTCCGGACGAACCGACATCGACAGGGCCCGCAGAACCATGCGCGAGAACAACATCGACGCCGAACAATTGGCGTCGGCCCTCGATGCGGCACTGGCGGCCGGCACATCGGTACCCCGCGGGCCGGCGGCGCCGATGGTCACCGCGCTGCGCCGATCACTGGGCCGCGCCGACGTCCTCACCCCGCGCGAAGCGGAGGTGATGGCGTTGTACACGCGGCGCTGGACGGCGCGGGAGGTGGCCGACGAGCTCGGTCTGTCGGTGACCACGGTGCGCAATCACGTGGCCCGCGCCTACCGCAAACTCGGCATCCACGGCAGACCGGCCACCGCCCGTCCGGAACCCGGCCCCGGCTACTCGGGGCCGGAGCGGGTTCAGTACACCGGCAATGACGCGTCCACCTGATGGGCCCACGCCGTCACCCCGCCCTGCAGGTGCGTAGCGTCGGCGAACCCCGCCCGCTTGAGCGCGGCCAGCGCCTCCGCCGACCGGATGCCGGTCTTGCAGTACAGCACCGTCGGCCTGTCCTGCGGGATCTTCGCCAGCCCCGTACCCGACAGGATGTCGCCCTTGGGCACCAATTCGGCGCCCTCGATGTGCACGATGTCCCACTCCACCGGCTCCCGCACATCGATCAGCGCGAACCGCTCACCGGCATCGAACTTCGCCTTCAGCTCGGCGGCGGTCACCGTCGAACCGGCCGCCGCGTCGACGGCCTCGGCCGACACCACACCGCAGAACTCGTCGTAGTCGATGAGCTCGGTGATCTTGGCCCCGTCCGGATCCTTGCGGATGCGGATGGTCCGGTAGGTCATGTCGAGGGCGTCGTAGACCATCAGCCTGCCCAGCAGCGGCTCCCCGATTCCGCAGATCAGCTTGATCGCCTCGGTGCCCATGATCGAACCGATCGACGCGCACAGGATGCCCAGCACCCCGCCCTCCGCGCACGAGGGCACCATCCCCGGCGGCGGCGCCTGCGGATACAGGTCCCGATAGTTGATGCCCCGACCGTCGGGCGCATCCTCCCAGAACACCGACACCTGCCCCTCGAACCGGTAGATCGAACCCCACACGTACGGCTTGTGCGCGAGCACCGCCGCATCGTTGACCAGGTAGCGGGTGGCGAAGTTGTCGGTACCGTCCAGGATCAGGTCGTACCCGCTGAACAGTTCCACCGCGCCCTCGGCCTCCAGTCGGCGCTGATGCAGATTCACCGTCACGTACGGGTTGATCTCGTGGATCGAATCGCGGGCGCTCTCCCCCTTGGACCGGCCCACATCGGACTGGCCGTGAATCACCTGCCGCTGCAGATTCGACTCGTCGACCACATCGAACTCGACGATCCCGATGGTGCCCACACCGGCGGCCGCCAGGTACAGCAGCGTCGGCGAGCCCAGCCCGCCCGCACCGATGACCAAGACTTTCGCGTTCTTCAGCCGCTTCTGCCCGTCCATACCCACATCGGGGATGATCAGGTGCCGACTGTATCGGGCGACCTCGTCGTTGCTGAGTTCGGCCGCCGGCTGTACCAGCGGAGGAAGAGTAGACACGGCAAACTCCTGTGTTGGACTGGTCTTATCCGTCCTCAACGGCGCCGGCCGCCCCGGTAATCCCGCGCCCGGGCTTTACGTCACCGCCGACCCGACATGCGATCAGCCCTTGTCCGGGAACGGCCATGGATTGGGTGTGCATACGAACGACGGATCGGCGTCGATGTCCGGGTCGAACGTGAGAATGTCCTTGTTCGACACACCGAAGGACTGCTGCATCATCACCGGGGCGAGCGCACCGTCGCGCGGACACGGCAGATGATGCTCGTAGCCGATTCCGTGACCGACCTCGTGGTTGATCAGATACTGCCGATACAGCAGGTCATCGCCCTGGTAGGAATGTGCGCCCCGCACCCAGCGGGCCTCGTTGAGCACCACCCGCTTGTCGGGCGGGTAGTAGCACGACGTCTCCAACTTGATCTGATAGCCGCACAGCTCCCGCGCCGTCCCGGACGAACTCAGCGAGATACGCATATCGGGATTGTCCGAGATGACCCTCCGGAACGCGATCTTCCCGTCACCGATCCAACTGCGCCGATTCGCCAGCGTCGCGTCGACCATCTTCGCGAACGACGCCTCCCCGCCGAAATTCTGCGGGTCCACCCCGTCCTCCACCTCGACGGTGTAGGTGTACACCTGACCGGTGCCCACCTGCGCGCCCCACTCCCGCACCTGGTGATACACCTTTTCGCCCTGCGCGGTGAACGGACCGCCCGCCGGCAGCACGCCCGCCGGCATCGCGTCGGGATTGACCTGCTCACTGGGCGCACCGACCGCGGTCGTCGTCTTGTTGATGTCGAGGTTGCGCGCGGTCAGATCCGCCGGACCGTCGTCCAGCGCCGCGGGCTCGCCGTTGCGGATGGTCAGCACCAACAGCACGACGGTCAGCACCGTCAGCGCCGGGATCATGTACGCGCGCCACCCGTAGGTGGACACGAAACGGCCCAGCGCGCTCCGCTGCTTAGGCTCGGGTTGCGCATCACGGTCCACCCGCCGGCGGCCGCTGCTGTCGGTGGGATCCCACCGGGCTCGCAACGGCTGGTCCGGATACGGCCGGTTCCGCCGTCCCCACGCAGGACCGCCGGTACCGAACCCCGCACTCATCGGATCGGGCGCCGAACCTCGCTCACCTTCCTCTGGGCCAGTCACGAGACAACTTTCTCACAGGCCACGGCGATTGCCATGCACGTGAACGGGGTGCGTCCCGTCGGCCGTCCGGCAGCACAGGACCGCCCGAACCAACACATCGTCACAGCACGAGTACTCTCAGAGCATGTCGACTGCCACGAACTCACCCGCCAACGCGGGACGCAGCACGCGCTTGCCGCGCAGTGCGCGCAGGTTGCAGTTGCTGGAAGCGGCCAGTGAGATCTTCGTCGAGCGCGGATACCACTCCGCCGGCATGGACGAGATCGCCATTCACGCCGGAGTCAGCAAACCTGTTCTCTACCAACATTTCCCTTCCAAACTCGACCTGTACCTCGCAGTGGTCGACTCGCATGCGGAAAAGCTCGTCAGCGACGTCAACACCGCGCTCCTCACCACCACCGACAACAAGCAGCGTGTGCGCGCCGCGGTCAAGGCGTTCTTCGACTTCATCGACGAGGACAACTCCGGGTACCGGCTGATCTTCTCCTCCGATGCGATGGACCCCGCGGTCATCCGGCGGATCGAAAGCGCCACCGAGGGCTGTGTCGACGCCGTCTACGGCCTCGTCATGCACGACTCCGGACTCGACCCGCACCGTTCACGCATGCTCGCGGCCGGTCTGGTCGGGGCCAGCCAGGTCAACGCCCGCTACTGGCTCGAAGCCAAACGGCCGGTCGACAAGCAGACCGCCATCGACACCACCGTCACCCTGCTCTGGGGTGGACTGTCCCACGTGCCGCTACAGGGTTGAACGCGACAGGGTTGAACGCGACAGGGTTGAACGCGACAGGGTTGAACGCGACAGACAGGGTTGAATCTCGACCACTACGTCGTTGACAGCTGAGGAGGGCTCCGGTTCGTGAACCGGAGCCCTCCTCAGCTGTTGTGTCCTGTCTGTCAGGAACCGAAGCCCACCTTGCGTGCCTCGGCGGCGCCCACCTCGACGTAGGCGATTCGCGCGGCCGGAACCAGCACCCGCGAACCCTTGTCGTCGGTCAGTTCCAGGGACGCCGAGTCACCGGCCAGCACCGCCCGCACGGCGGCGTATGCCTCGTCGCTCGACAGCGCGGTCTGCACGGCCAGCTCACGCGGGCTGTCGACGATCCCGATCTTCACTTCTACGGCCATGACCACCCTTTTCCATCCGCAGCCGGTAGACCCGGCATCACATCACCAAAGCTTCGCCCCCACGTTAGTGCAGAAGGCGCCGGCACCACTCACCACTCCGCTACCAGCGAACGCAGCAGGCCATGGCCGACGCAACACCGTGCCCGGCCGCAGGTTCTAGACGAGCCCGAGGTCGGCCATCCGCTGGGCATGGCGTTGTTCGACGGTGTCGAAGAAGTTCGCGACACCTTGCAGGGAGGTCATCCCCGAGAACAGCAGATCGGTGACGTCCTCCTCTGCGGCGAGTACCCACTGGGCGTGGGTGACGGCCTCGCCGAGGAGCCTGCGGGCCCACAGTTTGAGGGGGGCGGCGCTGTCGGGGTCGCGGGCGATGGCCGCGCGCACGTGCGCACACGCGAACTGCGAGTGGTCGGTCTGCGACATCACCTCGCGGATGGTGTCGCCGATCGGCACGGCCGGCACCACGTCGATGAACTCGGCGTAGAAGTCGGCGGCGAGGTTGTCGCCGATATACGCCTTGATGAGGACCTCGTTCCAGTTCGACGGCGTGGTCGCCCCGTGGTACTGGTCGAAGACCCCCCGATAGCGGGTGATGGCGTCGACCGGGTCGATGCCGGCGGCGCGGATGAAGCGTTCGAGGGTGTTGTAGTGGTCCACCTCGGCGGCGATCAGCTTGCCGAGCGCGACCTGCCCGGCAGTATCGGGGGCCAGCTGCGATTCGATCATCAGCCGGGTGAAGGCCGCATGTTCGCCCGCCAGCAGAATCGCGAACATCTTGGTGGTCGCGGACGCGCCCGTGATGGCCGCCTGACCGGTCTGTGCGGAGGGTCGGCCGGTGGCGCCTCCCGAGGGCGCGGCTGTCGAGGTCATGCGCCGATCGTAGGCACTGCGGCCGGACGGCACCAACTACCAGTACACTGTGCGGTGGTGCCATCGCCGACCGCGATGTCCGTCGATCTGTGTGTCCTTGTTCCTGGACGATTCGATGAGCATGGCCGGGCAGTCCCACTGTGACCTGACTGTGACCGTGGACTTCCCGAGGCGGTCGCGGCACCTGACTTGTGCGCGCACAACCTGAGCACAATCGCGATCACCAGGTCGCCCCGCGTGAACGCGCCCATCGCGTTCGGCGCCGGGAAGCCGGTCTGTGATCGCCCGGCACGCCCTTCCGCAGGTGCGGTGTGGCGTCCGGGGGCGATTCGTCCGCAGCTGAGTAGGTGCGTGCGTGCTGACGCAATACCGAAAGGCTCCAACCGAATATGTCCAACCCCGATACCACTACCGCGGGATCACATGACGTCCACACGACGATCGTCGACGAGGCGCATGTGCCGCCGACGTTCGCCGAACTCGGCGTCGACCCGCAGATCGTCGAGTCGCTCGTCGCCGACGGCAAATCCCACACTTTCGCGATCCAGGAACTGACCCTTCCGCTGGCGATGGCCGGCGACGACCTCATCGGTCAGGCCCGCACCGGCATGGGCAAGACCTTCGGCTTCGGTGTTCCCCTGCTGCACCGCCTCGCGAACGCGGAGACCACCGGGGTCCGCGCCCTCGACACCACACCGCGCGCCCTGATCATCGTGCCGACCCGCGAGCTGTGCATCCAGGTCACCGGCGACATCGAACTGGCCGCGAAGAAGGTCCGGGTTCCGCTCGGTGACGACACCCGCCCGCTGCGGGTGACCTCGATCTACGGCGGCCGCCCCTACGAGTCACAGATCGCTGAACTGCAGACCGGTGTCGACGTGGTGATCGGCACACCGGGACGACTGCTCGACCTGGCCCAGCAGGGCCATCTGATCCTCGGCAAGGTCCAGGTACTGGTCCTCGATGAGGCCGACGAGATGCTCGACCTGGGCTTCTTGCCCGACATCGAACGCATCTTGGCGAGCCTGCCCGCCGATCGGCAGACGATGCTGTTCTCGGCGACGATGCCCGGCCCCATCGTGACGCTGGCCCGCACATTCCTGAACCGGCCGACGCATATCCGCGCCGAACAGGCCAACGATTCGGCGGTCCACGACCGCACCGCGCAGTTCGTCTATCGCGCGCACGCGCTGGACAAGGCCGAACTGGTGGCGCGCATCCTGCAGGCCGAGGGCCGGGGCGCGACGATGATCTTCACCCGCACCAAGCGGACCGCGCAGAAGGTCGCCGACGATCTGGCCGAACGCGGTTTCAAGGTCGGCGCCGTACACGGCGATCTCGGGCAGGTGGCACGGGAGAAGGCACTCAAGAAGTTCCGCGAGGGCACGATCGACGTGCTTGTTGCCACTGATGTGGCGGCGCGCGGCATCGACATCGACGATGTGACGCACGTCATCAATTATCAGTGCCCCGAGGACGACAAGACGTATGTGCACCGCATCGGCCGTACGGGTCGCGCCGGCCGCACCGGCATCGCGATCACACTGGTCGACTGGGACGAGCTGCACCGCTGGGAGCTGATCAATTCGGCGCTGGGCATCGGTATCCCCGAACCGGTGGAGACGTATTCGACTTCGGAGAACCTGCGCACCGACCTTGACGTACCCGAGTCGGCGACCGGACGGGTGACCCCGCCGCCGCGAGAGGCGTCCGCCGAGCCCCGGCCGCGCCGGGAGCGGTCGGCGCCGACCCGGACCCGTTCGCGCAGGCGGACCCGCGGCGGCAGGCCCGTCGACGACGCCGACTCCGGCACCGGCGACTCCGATTCGCCGGCAGCCACGGACGGCGGCACCCGGACCGACGAGAACCTGCCGAAAGACACCGAGACCGCCGCGACCGGGAGCGACACCGCAACCGACGCGGCCGAGGGCGGCGGGGCCGCGAAGGCGCCGCGCCGCCGTCGGCGCCGACGCGGCGGATCGGGCCGCACACCGGCCCGTGACACCGCCGACGGCGCATCGGCATCCGGTGAGGCGGTCGCGGCGGCCGAATGACCTCGCGCACCGCTACCCTGGGATGCCATGCGACCTAGGTGGTCCCGGCTCGCACCGGAACGGCGTACCCGGACCGATCTGCTGATCAGCGTGCTGATCGTGGTGGCGGTACTGGTCGCCGGTGCGGTGATCTGGTGGTTCAGCCCGGTACGGCACACCACACTCGACCAGAGCGGCCGCATCGTTCCGGCCGCCGAGCGCGCCGCCGAGGTGCCCGCCGCACTGGTACCGCTGTGGCAGGCGCCGTCGGCGGCCACCCACATCCCGGCCTTGACCCGGTCCCTCGTCGTCACCGGCGACGAGGGGGCCGTGGCCGGACGTGATCCGGCGACCGGCACCCCGGTGTGGCGCTATCACCGCAACCGGCAGCTGTGCGGGGTACTCGCGGCCTGGACCGACTCCCACGACACCGTGCTGTCGGTGTACCGCGATTCCCGTGGATGCAGCGAGGTGACGGCCCTGCGTGCCGACACCGGAGCACGGTCGGGCGCACGCTCCAGTGACGCCGACGATGCCGTCGAACTCGTCGCCGGATCCGGGCACGTGCTCGCCCAGGGCCGCACCCGACTCGAGACGTGGGGATCGAACCTGGTGCGGGGCATCGAATACGGCAGGATCGATGCGCCGGTGAAACCCGACGCGCAGCCGCAACGCACCGGATGCGTCATCTCCTCCGCGGTCCTGGGCACCGACCGGCTCGCCGTGGTCGAACACTGCGACGGTGACAGCGGCTACCGGCTGACGGTGCTCGGAATCAATCAGGACGACGACGAGAAGGTCCGCCAGTTCGGGTCGACGATCATCACCCGCGGCACCGCCGACGGCCCGCCGCCCGCGGTGGTCGCCATGAGTGGCACCACGATCGCCGTCTACGACGGCGGCGCCAACCCACCCGAACCCGACACTGCGCCCGTCGCCGACAGCGCCGCACCGCGCCGCGCGGCCGTCCGGCAGTTCAGCGTCGACGGCGTGCAGCAGCGCACCAACACCGTCAACGGTCAGCAGTCCCTGCCCAGGGTCAACGCCTCGATCACCGGCGACGGACTCACCACCTTCTGGACCGGGCAGGCCACCGTCGTACTCGACGCGAACAGTATGCGGCCGCTGTTCCAGGTACCGCAGACACTCGGCCCCGGACAGGTGATGGCCGGAAAACTGTTGCTGCCGATCGACTCCGGGATAAGCGTGCGCGATCCGGCCACGATGCGTGAGACCGGCACGATCGGCTACCGCCGCGACGGCTACGACCGCGATCGCGACGGCCAGATCGCACTACGGGTACTCGGCGACCGGGTCGTCGAGCAGTGGTCGTCGACGGTGGCCGTGTACGGCCCGCCCGACTGAGCGTGCCGAAGGTCAGGACAAGTCGGAGGTGCGCACCTGTTCGCCGGCCTCCCAATGCTTCCACAGATTTTCTGCCAGCTCGCGATAAGCGGTGGCGCCCTTGTTCTTTCGGCCCTGCATCACCGATGTGCCCGATGCCGAGGCCTCCGCGAACCGCACCGTCCGCGGGATCGGCGGATCCAGCACCGGCAACCCGTAACGGTCGGCCACATCGGAGAGCACATCGCGACTGTGAGTGGTGCGGGCGTCGAACAACGTCGCCACCGCGCCGAGCAACTGCAACCCCGGGTTGGTGATCTGCTGCACCTCGGTCACCGTCCGCATCAGCTGCCCGACACCCCGATGTGCCAGCGTCTCGCACTGCAGCGGGACTATCACCTGGTCGGCCGCGGTCAATCCGTTCAGGGTGAGCACCCCCAACGACGGCGGGCAGTCGATCAGGATGACATCGAAATCCTCGGCGACCTCCGCCAACGCACGCTTGAGCGCGTATTCGCGGCCCGGACGCATCAGCAGCAACGCCTCGGCACCGGCCAGATCGATCGTGGCCGGCAGCAACGTCACCTTGTCGCCGGTGTCGAGCAGCACATCGGCGATCTCCTCATCGCCCAGCAACACATCGTGGACCGAGGCCTCCAGCTCATCCGGATTGTGGCCGAGCGAGAACGTCAGACACCCCTGTGGATCCAGATCCACGACGAGGACGGACGCATCCAGATCGGCCAGTGCTGCCCCGAGCGAGGCCACTGTCGTGGTTTTCGCGACGCCGCCCTTCTGATTGGCAACCGCCAGAATCCGTGTCATTCCCCAACCATACGAGGTCAGGTCCACCGACGTGCGTCACCATCGCACCGCGCCGCGCCGACATCGTCCGAACGAACCACACCCCGGCAACTCCCGCACCAGCGGGTATGTCATCGCGTCAGCGCGGCCGCCGGCCCCGATCACGGCCCTGCCCCGGCCGGCCCGTATCGCCGGGTTGTGCGTCCGGCGCGTAGTCGTTGGCCAGCCACTGCACCGACGACGGCATGAACAGCAACACCAGAACACCGATCGCGATCAACGCCAACGGCACCCCGAACACCGCCTGACCGCTGGTCACCAGGTAGTACGACACCGGCAGCAACAGCAACTGCGCCACCACCGCGATCGCCCGGCCCCAGCGGCGACCGGTCCACAGTGCCGCGCCACCGGCCAGCACACCCCCGAAGATGATCCCGAACCAGGCCGCCGTGCCGTAGCCACTGATCGCGGCCTCCTTGTGGCCCGCCGCCTCCCGGATGACCAGTATGACCGCCATCACGATCGCCACCGCGCCCTGGGCCATGGTTATCGCCCCCGCGATCCGTACATACCGGGGCACCCCATCGACGTCCTGGACACCGGCCGACGGTTCCGGCTCACCGGCGCCTCCCCGACCACCCGTACCGCCGCTTCTGCCGGGACGATTCTCACTCACGCAGACCACCCTATTCGCCCCGCGCCGACCGCGAGGTAATCCCCCGTCGGCCCACCGGACGGCCCACCCGACCCACCGCAGATTTAGCCGAAGACCCTCCGGCCCCATATCCTGGGTTCTCGTGCGCGTCATGCTGATCGTCAATCCCTTCGCCACCGCAACCACCGCGGCAGGACGGGACGCCCTCGTCCACACCCTCGAATCGCGGTTCACCGTCGACGTGGAACACACCACGCACCGCGGGCACGCCAGCGAACTCGGCGCCGCGGCGGTTGCCGCCGGCCACGACGCGGTCCTGGTCCACGGCGGCGACGGAACCGTCAACGAGACCGTCAACGGCATGCTCGGCGCCCCCGCCGACTTCACCACCCGTCCACAACCGCAGCTCGGTGTCATCCCGGGCGGCAGCGCGAACGTCTTCGCTCGCACCTTCGGCGTCAACGCGGACCCGCTCACCGCAACCCGCCAGCACATCGAACTCCTCGAAACCGGGCAGCACCGCTCCATCGGGCTCGGTCACACCGCCGACCGCTGGTTCCTGTTCAACACCGGCATGGGCATGGACGCCATCGTCGTCCGCGAGATGGAACGCAAACGGCACAACGGAAAAACCGCAACACCCAGCCGTTATCTGTGGACCACCGTCACCTCGTTCTTCGCCAACGCCACCAACCCCGCGAGCTTCACCGCGCACGTCCCCGGCCACGACCCCATCACCGGCGTCAAATTCGGATTCGTCAGCAACACCAGCCCGTGGACCTACCTGGGCACCCGCGAGATCCGCACCAACCCCGGCACTGGTTTCAACACCGGGCTCGGCCTGTTCGCCGCCACCTCGACCTCGGTGGTGCGCAATCTGCCGCTGGCGACCCGGCTCCTGGCGCAAAGCTCCCCCAAGGCCCGCCACCTGTATCGCAACGACGACCTCAACTGGGTGCGTTTCGAGGCCGAGACGCCCCTGGACGTGCAGATGGACGGCGACTACATCGGCACCCACACCCACCTCAGTTTCGGCCGTCGTGCCGACGCCATCACGGTGGTCGCGCCCGTCTCCGATTCCTGATCGGGTCGGTGTCGCCCGACCCCACCGCCGACCGCCGAGTGAACAGTGCGGGCGTGGGAGCCCGTGTGAACGGCGCGTGAGACCCGGGGTCGACCGAGCCGCCACAACCGCTGGTTACCGCCGAGTACTGCAAGGTCAGACGGTTTTCAAGCGCTAGTGCAAAATGTCACAACCAGATACACATTCGCAAAATATCCGGTGACAGCGAGACCAACCCGGCGTAGCATAGTGCATCGGTACACAACCGGTGCAAGCACCCCTTGACCCAGCTCCACAGCACAAGTGCTATACGCCGAAAGGGTGACATTGCACACGTGTTAACGGAACACCATTGACTTCGGCTGAATTCGTGAAAGTATTCACAAGCAACAGCACGGAAACATCTGGTGCCTCCGTGTGAACGATCGGTTACAGCCATCCGAAGTTTTATAAGCATTGTCGAACCGTGCACGCAGCACGCAGAAGGAGTAGTTGGAATGGACTGGCGGCACAAGGCCATCTGTCGTGACGAGGATCCGGAACTGTTCTTCCCCGTGGGAACGAGCGGACCGGCCATCGCGCAGATCGCCGACGCGAAGCTTGTTTGCGGCCGGTGCCCGGTCACCGCCGAGTGTCTGTCGTGGGCGCTCGAGTCAGGACAGGACGCGGGCGTCTGGGGTGGCATGAGCGAGGACGAGCGTCGCGCCCTCAAGCGCCGGAACGCGCGGACCCGCACCCGCAGCTCCGTGTGACTTCGGTTTCCGGCATTCGTCTGTCGGAGAATCACTGACGATGGGCCCGGCATCATTGCCGGGCCCATCGTCGTTTCCGGATCAAGCCCAGTCTTCGGATCAAGCCCCGTCTTCGGACCAGGCACGTTTCCGGATCAAGCGTGATCTTCGCCCCACCATAGTTCCCATGTCCGTCACCGTACGGATCTGTTCGCCACCTCCCGGACTCTGGCCGCGGCCTCCGGTGATCCCGAATCCCCGTCGCAGTGTCCGGTGTGGGCCGCAGGGGGCGGCACGGGCAACCGTTCAGCGCAGCGGGACCACAACCCGGGCCTCGGTACCGCCGGTGTCCGCACGGCGCATGTCGAGAGTGCCGCCGAGGTCGATCGAGACCATCGTCTGCACAATCTGCAGGCCCAATCTGTCGGAGGTGCTCAGGTCGAACCCGTCGGGCAGGCCGGCACCGTTGTCGATCACCTCGATAACCAGTTCGCGCACGTCTCGGCTGGCGCGGACCTCGATGTGCGCGGTCCGGTTCGCCTCGTCGTCGCCGCTGCCGATGCCGTGTTCGATGGCGTTCTGGATGAGCTCGGTCAGGACCATGACCAGCGGCATCGCCTGATCGGCGGGCAGCACACCGAGCCGGTCGACGCGCCGCACCGAGACCCGGGACTCGCCGGCGACGTCGACGAGGATGGGCACCAGCCGGTCGGTGACCTCATCGAGGTCGACTTCCTCGTCCACACTCCCCGACAGCAGTTCGTGTACGAGTGCGATGGACGCGACCCGCCGGACCGCTTCGTCGAGTGCGGTTTTCGCCTCCGGGTTGGTGGTGCGCCGCGACTGCAGCCGCAGCAGCGCCGACACCGACTGCAGGTTGTTCTTGACACGGTGGTGTATCTCGCGGATGGTGGCGTCTTTGCTGATGAGTGCGAGGTCGCGGCGTTTGACCTCGGTGACGTCGCGGATGAGGATGACCGCACCATGTCGTGTGCCGCGTGGGCGCAGGGCCACCGCACGCAGCAGCACCGTCGCCCGGCGGGCGTCGACCTCCATCCGCATGCCCACGTCGTCGCGGTAGGGCACCTGGGTGGCCCGCCCGAGCCCGACGGCCGTGTCGACCATCGCGGCCACATCCTCGGATTCGAACCTGTCGGTCAGCAGATCCGCGGCCACCTCGGTGAGCCGCCGATTGGCCAGTTCGGAGGTCCACCCCATCCGGTGAAATGCCGACAACGCGTTGGGGCTGGCATAGGAGACCACACCGGCGGGGTCGAGCCGGATGAATCCGTCACCGGCCCGCGGCGTCGACAATCCCTGCGAGTTGCCCTCCTGTTCGGGGAAGGTGCCGTCGGCCACCATCTGGCACAGGTCGTGTGCCGATTCCTGGTACGCCATCTCCAACGGGGACGGCAGCCGCGGATGGGTCAGGTCGGTGGCCCTGATCAGCACCCCGAGAATCGCCGGGTCGGTACCCGCTTCCGGTGGCGTGAGCGGATTCGCCACCGGTATCACCTCACGCCGGATGGCGACCGCACCGTGCCAGGTCGGATCCTCGTCGCGGTGAATCCGTCCGTCGGCGAACGCTCTGGCGACCTGGTCGTCGGCGCCGGGGGCGAGGATGCGCCCCACCTCGTCGGCGGGGAACACCGTGGAGGCGGTGTTGGGCCGGCACTGGGCGACGGTGACCATTGCCCCGGTGTCGCCGCGCACCGTGAGCATCAGGTCGGCGAACGACAGGTCGGCGAGCAACTGCCATTCGGCGACGAGCCGCTGCAGATGCCCGGCCGCGGCATCGGACAGTGTGGTGTGTTCGGCGAGCAGATCAACCAGCGTCGACATCTATCCCCGCACCTGGAGGTCGCTGCCGGCTATCGGTAGACGGCGATGATGTCGCCGGCCTGGATCACATCGCCGACCGCGACCTTCACCTCGGCGAGGGTGCCGGCGTCCTCGGCGAGCACCGGGATCTCCATCTTCATCGATTCGAGCAGCACCAGGGTGTCCCCCACCTCGACATGCTGTCCCGCTGACGCGGAGACCTCCAGGACGGTTGCCACGATCTCCGCGACGACATCTTCAGCCATGAGGAGAATCTAGCCGACCCCGCGCGGTCGCGGGACGGGCCCCGGCGGCGGGGTTGATTTCCGGGTGCG
Source organism: Gordonia pseudamarae (assembly GCF_025273675.1). Classification (NCBI taxonomy): domain Bacteria; kingdom Bacillati; phylum Actinomycetota; class Actinomycetes; order Mycobacteriales; family Gordoniaceae; genus Gordonia; species Gordonia pseudamarae. Next base: position 3,726,143 of record NZ_CP045809.1, read on the forward strand.
GGCCTCGACGTGGGATGATCGACGCTGACCAACGGTAGACATCAAAGGAGATCCGCCATGGGCAAGCGTGGACGCAAGAAGCGCGCTCGCAAGAAGAACGCAGCCAACCACGGCAAGCGCCCGAACTCCTGACATACGTCTGTAAACGACAAACGTCGAGTTCGACCCACAAGACCCGGGACCGCACACGGTGCGCCCGGGTCTTGTCGCATCCGCCCAACCCCCGTTTCCCTAAGGCCGGGGCTGCGGGTCAGCGACCGTTGTCGTCGGGAAAGACGACCGTGGTCTGGCTGATGACGGTCTTACGGATCTCGATGCGCAGCCGATCGCGCAGGCCCTGCGGGGCCTCGTCGCCGCCGCACTTGCGGCTGATCAGTGCCTTGAGGTCACGCTCGATACCGTAATGCGCCAGGCACGACGGACAGTTGTCGATGTGGCCCTGGATCCGGGTCCGGGCATCGGAGTCACATTCGTTGTCCAGCAGCAGCCACACGTCGGCGAGTACCGCGCTGCAATCGAGGGTGACGAACTCGGGGTCGGCATCTCCCGGCACGCCGGTGCCATCCGGTTCAGTGACGCTCACCGTGATACCTCGCTCTTCCGCGCTCCGGGCGCAGCCTTCTTGTCGTCGGATTTCTTGGCGGAAGCCGTGCTCGCGCCGGCACCCTGGGGCGAACGATTGAAACCGCGCTCGCGGGCCACCTCGGAGAGCAGTTCCCGCAGCTGGCGTCTGCCGCGGTGCAGCCGCGACATGACCGTCCCGATGGGGGTGTCCATGATCTCGGCGATCTCCTTGTACGGCAGCCCTTCGACGTCGGCGTAGTAGACGGCCATCCGGAAGTCCTCCGGCAATGCCTGCAAGGCCTGCTTGATCTCGTCGTCGGGCAGCGCGTCGAGTGCTTCGATCTCGGCCGAGCGCAGACCCGTCGACGTGTGCTCGGCCGTCGCGGCCAGCTGCCAGTCGGTGATCTCGTCGGTCGGGTACTGCGCGGGCTGGCGCTGCTTCTTACGGTAGGAGTTGATGTAGGTATTGGTCAGGATCCGGTACAGCCAGGCCTTCAGGTTGGTGCCGTCGCGGAATGAGGCGAACGCCGTGTAGGCCTTGATGTAGGTCTCCTGCACCAGGTCCTCGGCGTCGGCCGGGTTGCGTGTCATCCGCAGCGCGGCGCCGTACATCTGGTCGAGCAACGGCAGCGCGTCCCGCTCGAATCTGGCGCTCAGCTCGGTATCCGATTCGTTCGGGTCGGCGCGGCGGGGCGCGGCATCCGATGTCGTGTGCCCGTCCGCCTCCACGGCTGAACCATGTGTCGCGCCCGAATCCGAGTCAGCCACTGCGATCCCTTCGATGTCGACCGGCGCGGGCACCGGCGTCTGCGGCACGGTGAGCACCTGACGGAACTCGATGTGCCGCGGCAACGTGCCGGGGCGCCCACTGCTGTCGGACAAGCTTACCGACGGTGCCTCCCCGCCGGGTGCATGTGGGGCGGTCGACTCGTCGCCGTACTCTCGGGGAAGCAGGCTGGGGCTGGCGCTCACGGCTTTCGACCTCCGCTGTCGGCATGGGCAGGTGACATGACTTGCCAACAGAGTCCCGTAGGAGTTTGTTCCGTACGTCGTCCACACCGGGCGTCGACCCCGACCGGATCGTCACGACGCTGGTGGTGGAAACGACCCGGCCGCCGGCGGAGGCGATCGGGCGGTCCCCGGGAAACTGTCGCTCACGGCCATGGCCGCGGCGCTCTATGCGCGACGCCCGGTACCGACGTACGACACCATGGACGGATGTGCGGACGTTATGCGGTGACCACCGATCCGGCGAAGCTGGCCGCCGAGATCGACGCGATCAACGAGGTTCCCGACCTCCCGGCCGAGGGCACCGACCCGGTGGCGGCGGCCAGGGGTGTGCCGGGTGTCAGCTACAACGTCGCCCCCACCACCACGGTGATGACGGTGGTCAGCCGTCACGATTACTCTCAGCCCGACGACGACCCCCGACTGCGCATACGGGCGATGCGCTGGGGCCTGGTGCCGTCGTGGTCGAAGGGACCGGGCAAGGGACCGTTGCTGTTCAACGCCCGCGCCGAAACGGCGGCGCAGAAGAGTTCGTTCCGGTCGTCGGTGCGGTCGTATCGATGTCTGGTGCCGATGGACGGCTGGTACGAGTGGAAGAAGGGACCGCTCGACAGCACGGGGAAACCCACCAAGGTGCCGTTTTTCATGTCACCGCGCGACGGCACCCGGCTGTTCATGGCCGGGCTGTGGTCGGTGTGGCACCCGACGGACGATGCGACCGCTCCTCCGCTGCTGAGCTGCTCGATCCTGACCACCGACGCCGTCGGTGCACTGCGCGAGGTCCACGACCGGATGCCGCTGATCATGCCGTTCGACCAGTGGGATCGGTGGCTCGACCCCGATCACCTGGCGCCCAGCGCACTGTTCCGCGCACCGTCGGCCCACCTCGCCGACGCCATCGCCATCCGCGAGGTGTCGCCGCTGGTCAACCGGGTCGCCAACAACGGTCCGGAGTTGCTGGCTCGGGTCTAGTCCCGCCGGTAGATGCTTTCGTATTCGCTCCGGGTGCTGTCCCGGCGACGATCGCGGGTCGCGTTGATCAGCTCGGGGTCCAGGCCGTTGGTGCTGAGCAGGTGCCGGCGGTACACCTTGATCAGAGCGAACTGGAAGTAGAGCAGTGGAAGCAGCAGCAACAGCATCATGCACAGCCGGATGATCACCGGTCCCGGCACGAACGCGAACGCGATGAGGATCGGGATCAGCGGCACGATGCCGCGCATGAAATAGCGGCGGGCGGCCCCCGGCCCGGTGACGTCGTTGCGCACCCACTCGCGCATCTCGTCGGGCAACGGCCGGCCGAGCAGGTACTTCACGCGCTGAATCAGGGAAGGCTCGGTACGTGACATGCCCTCCATGATCGCACTCACCGCCGATTCGGCACAGCCACACCGGCGAAGGCGTCGGCGGGGGCCGACGCCATCGCCTCACCCCCTGGTGAGCGCGTCGATGAGCGAGGCGATGCGCGGGTTGTCGGCGAGGTCCTCGACGAGAACCGCGGTCCCGGTGTCGTCGGCCAGCGGGATGCGCCAGTTGGGGTACCGGTCGCCGGTGGTGCCGGGCTGGTTCTGGATGCGCCGCTCCCCGACGGCGTCGACGAGGGCGACGCTGAGCAGCACCGACGGGCTGCGCGCGATCAGCCGGTGCAGCGCCTCGACGGTCGTCCGGTCGACGAGTTCGGCGCCCGCAGCGAGCAGGCCGCGTTCGACGGCCAGGTTCACGATGGCGTCACGGTCGCGTACGTCGCGGGCCCTTTCGGCTTCCTCACCGGTTTCCAGGAGACCGAGTTGCGAGCGCAGGTCGATGTGGTCCCCGGCGAGGTAGCCGAGGGTGGGCGGCAGATCGTGGGTGGTGACGGCAGTCAGGCACAGCGCCCGATACTCCTCGGGTGCGATGGGTGCGTACGGCCCGTGTTCGAACCATAGGATGGACGTGCCGAGAATGCCCCGCTCACACAGCGTGTCCTGCACGACGGGTTCGAATACGCCCAGGTCCTCGCCGATGACGACGGCTCCGGCGCGTTGCGCCTCGAGTGCCAGGATTCCGATGAGGGCGTTGTGGTCGTAGCGCACGTAGGCGCCGGCCGAGGGCGGGTTGCCCTCAGGTATCCACCACAGCCGGAACAGCCCGAGGATGTGGTCGACACGCACTCCGCCCGCATGACGGAGAACGGTGCGCAGCATGTCACGGTAGGGCGCATAGCCGGCCTCGGCGAGTCGGCGCGGATGCCACGGCGGCTGGCTCCAGTCCTGCCCCTGCTGGTTGAATCCGTCCGGTGGCGCGCCGACACCGACCCCCTGGGCGAGGACATCCCTGAGCGCCCAGGCGTCGGCTCCGGTGCGGTTGACCCCGACCGCGAGGTCCGCGACCACCCCGATCGCCATGCCGGCCAGGGCCGCCGCGGAATCGGCGGCGGCCAGTTGCCCGTCGCAGATCCATTGCAGCCAGCAGTGGAAGTCGATGCGATCGGCGAGCCGGGACACCTTGCGCGCCAGTTGCTCCGGATCGCCGAGCCGATCCGGCCAGCGGTCGGTGCGGGAACCGTACCGTTCCGCGAGGGCGCACCAGGTGGCGAACCGGACAAGGCCCTCACCCTCGCGTTCCCGGAACGCCGCGAACTCCGCGGCCCGTTCCTCCGACCGGCCCGCCGCATAGATCTTGTTGAGCCACCGCAGCTTCTGCCGATAGGACTTGTCACGCTTGATCGTGCGGGCCGAGGTGTTGACCGCCGCGAACTCCCGGGTGACCTTGCCCAACTTCTTGCGCAGCCCCTTAGACAGTCGCGCGACCTCCGGGATGTCGGTGACGCGGATGTAGAGCGGGTTGACGAAGCGCCGGGTGGTCGGCAGATATGGCGAATCCTCCACCGGCGGTGTGGGTTCAGCGGCGTGCAACGGGTTGATCTGCACGAAGTCCGCACCGTATCCGGTGCCCGCGATCTCACAGATCCGGGCCAGATCCCCCAGGTCACCCACCCCCCACGATGCCGCCGATCGGATCGAGTACAGCTGAACGGCCAGCCCCCATCGTTGCCGGTCGCCGAGGGCGTCGGCGGTGGTGAGCCGCGCCGGAGTCACGATGAGCGGGGCCTCGACGGTGCTCTCGCGCGCCGGATTGTGCGCGTGCAGCGTGTGGTAGCCGATACCCAGCTCCGGCGGGACGATGAAGCTCGCCCGTCCGGTGAGCACGCCGTCGATCTCCCGCGGCTCCACCCAGTGATCGGCCTGCCGGACCGGAACCGACCGGCCGCCTTCGTCGGTGATCCACACGTGGACCGGATCCCAGTGCGGTACGTGCACGTGGAACCAGTGACCGGAACCCTCGACGGCCACGGTCACGGCGGGCAAGAAATCCCGCCAATCGTCGGCGTCGGCATCGGCCAGCGCCGCCCCGACCCAGTCCGGGCGCTCGGTGTCGACGCCGAGCGCGGCCAGCACACCGATCAGGGTGTCGTCGGCCACCTCGTGATCGAGTTTGTCCCAGCCCACGTAGCTGTCGGCGACGCCCAGCCGGGCCGCCAACTCCACCAGCCGCGTACGGTCAACGGTGCTCACCCGACCATCGTCGCAGCATTCGGCCCGGCACGCCGGATGAGTGCGGCTCAGTCTCCCCGCGCGCGGTCACGGCGGCGCGAGGACGACACGTGTATGACTCCGCTCGGCGAGGTCACCGATTCGATGCCGAAGCGTTCTTCGAGCTCTTCGAGCCCGACGTTCCATCGACCGGCGAACGTCTCGTCGATGCCCGCGGAACCCGGCCGTTCACCGTCCAGACCCATCTCGGTGCCCGTGCGGGTCGGAAAGGCCCATTCTCAGGAGTCGGGTGCGGCATGGCCGAACGGCGACTGCCCGGTGTGGCCTTCCCCGACACCGAAACCGTCGAGCGAGATGGCGAAGTCGTGGACTCGAACACGGGACTGGCCGGCGACCTCCTGGACGTCCGGATATGTGATCGGTGGTGACGAGAGCCGGTCAGCCGAAGATGACTCCCGGGTTGAGCAGGCCCTGCGGGTCCAGGGCCGTCTTGAGGGTGCGCATCACGCCGAGGTCGACATCGCCGCGGCCCAGCCCGATCCACGCGGACTTGGCCCGGCCGATGCCGTGCTCGGCGGAGATACTGCCGCCGAGATCGGCGATGACGGAGAACACCGCCTCGGTGACCCGGTGGACGTCGGCGGCGGGGACGTCGAGGAAGTTGGCGTGGATATTGCCGTCACCGACGTGCCCGAACAGGATCGGCCGGCACCCGATGCCGAGGTCGCCGGGTACCGCGTGCAGTCGGTCGAAGGCGGCGGGCAAGGACCGGATCGGAACGGACACATCCAGTTTCACCACCGGCGTGCTGGTGTCGCGGGCGATCGCCTCGGTGTGTGTCTCCCGGGCGGCCCACAGGGCGGGCGCCGGACCGGGCTCGGCCACCGCGTCGAGTACCCCGTCGATGTCCTCGATCGCGGCGAACAGCTCTTCGTCCACCGCACCGGCCCCGGAGACCTCGATGAGAAACTCGAACGGCGCCGGTTCGGAAACCGGACGCCGCGCACCGTGTGCGTGAACCAGTTCGATTCCGGCCTCGGTCATGATCTCGGCGGCCTCGACGACCAGCCCGCGCCTGCCCGCCACCGCGATCAGTTCGGTGGCCGCGGCCACCCTGTCGACGGCCACCACCGCGACGGTTGTCGCAGCCGGCGGTGTGACCAGTGAGAACAGGACTTTCGTGATGACCGCGAGGGTGCCCTCGCTGCCCGCGAGCAGACCGGGCAGATCGTAGCCGACATTGTCCTTGATCAGCGGCGACCAGCGACGCAGAATCCGGCCGTCGGCGAGCACCGCCTCGATACCGAGCACCTGGCTGCGGGTGTTGCCGTGCCGGATCATCCGGATGCCGCCCGCGTTGGTGGCCACCACGCCGCCGGCGGTCGCCGACTCGCGGGCGGCCAGATCCACCCCGAACCGCAGCCCGTGCCGTGCCGCGTGCCGGTCGACGGCATCGACAGTCGCCCCCGCCGCCACACCGACGCTACGGCCGATCACGTCGACGTCGTCGAGGTCGGTCATCCGGGCGGTGCTGAGCACGATGGTCAGCCGCGTCGGCGAATCCCCGGCGGCCGGTGGGATGGAGCCGCCCACAAGGCCGGTGTTGCCGCCCTGCACGCACACCGAAATGCCGTCGGCCGCACACACGGCGATCACCTCGGCGACCTCCTCGCAGGTCCGGGGACGAACCACGGCGTCGGCGACACCGGTCCACCGGCCGGTCCAGTCGGTGAGATACCCGGTGAGGGTGTCCGGGTCGGTGATCACGTGGGCGGCGCCGACGATCGCGGCGAGACGATCCAGGGCCGATTGCGGCGACATCGTCACCACTACCCGCCGAGGGCTTCGGTTATGGGCGTAGGGCCGTCGTTGAACTCGATGACCCGGTGTACGGTCGCAGGATTCCCGAGGACGGCGGCGATGACCTGTGCGACATTGTCCCGGCTCACCTCCGCTGTCTCGATGCCGCCGGCGCCGACGGAGATGGCCGAGGTGCCCGGATTGTCGGTGAGCCGGGAGGGGCCGAGAATCGTCCAGTCCAGGTCGGAGGCCTTGAGATAGGTGTCGGCGGCCGCCTTCGCCTCGGCGTACGGGAAGAACGAATCACCGGGGTCGACGCCGTGGCCGGGTCCGGCTCCGAAGTACGACACCATCACGTAACGGCGGACCCCGGCGGCCCGCGCAGCGTCGACGGAGCGGATCGCCGCGTCACGGTCGACGGCATAGGTGCGGGCCGGATTGCCACCACCGGCCCCGGCGGAGAACACGACGGCGTCGTGCCCGCCGAGCAGTTCGGCGAGGACGTCGGTGTCGAGGGTTTCGATGTCGGCGACGGCCGGGGTCGCACCGGTGCCGATGATGTCGTCGGCGTGGTCGGGGTTGCGGATGATCGAGGTGACCGTGTCACCACGGCCGGTGAGAATTGCGGCCAGGCGCAGCGCGATCTTGCCGTGCCCGCCGATGATGGCGATCGAACTCATGGGGCCTGCTCTCGTGGGGTGAATTGTCTTATCCCACAGTAGCGAGCCACGGCGTCACCACCTCCGAGATCGGGCTACCCCCGGGATCGGGCCCCGAGGAGCCTGGCGATCCACAACACCAGGCACGCGCCCGCCAGACAGGTGACGAAGCTGAAGATCAGCCCGCCGCCCTCGACGTCGACGCCGATGATCTTGAGCAGCCAGCCGCCGAGGAGGCCGCCGACGATGCCGAGCACGATATTGAGGATCAGGCCCTTCTTGTCGTCCATGACCTTGCCCGCGATCCATCCGGCGAGACCGCCGATGATGACCCAGCCGAAAAACCCCAGTGCCAACATGACCTACCTGCTTTCGAAGAGTCGGTAGTAGCGATGCTACTGATTCGACTTGCCGAAAAGCATGAATCCGCCGTACAGCGCGAGTCCGATGAGCGCCACCCAGAACAGACCCTTGAGTATCGGAACGATCACCGCGCACGCGATGAGGATGACGGCGATGACGGCCAGGATCTTCCAGAAACCCAGACCACCGCCGGTGGAGGTGTTGAAAGGAGCTGATGTGTTCATGCCTCCACCATGCCCGCCCGCCGTCGGCGGCGACACCCTGAGACGCCTGTTTGGGGGATAAATCAGGGTGCCCCGTGACCTTCGCCCATCATGGATCCCGACCGTGCATCACCCACGCCCTCAGCGGCAACGAGCATGCCTGGTTCCGGCGGTGACCCGCCGGGCACCGGCAGCGGGCCTGACACAATCGCAGACATGAGGATCTCCCGCCGTGCCGCCGCGATCAGCCCGTTCTACGCGATGGAATACGGCCGGCGCGCGGCGGAATTGATCGCCGACGGCCACGACGTGATCCGGTTCAACATCGGTGAACCCGACTTCGGGGCGCCGCCGGCGTTCCTGGCCGCGGCGCGTGACCTGTGCGACGGCCGTCCACTCCCCTACACCGACGCGCTCGGATCGCCCACGCTGCGGGAGGCGATCGCGCGGTTCTACTCCGACCATTTCCGCTGCGACGTCCCGGCGCGGCGGGTGGTGGTGACCTCGGGTGCGTCGGCGGCGTTGCTGATGGCGTGCGCGGCCCTCGTCGACCCGGGCGATGAGGTGTTGATCGCCGATCCGTCGTACCCATGCAACCGGCAGTTCGCCGAAAGCTTCGGCGCAGCAGTGCATTTAGTCCCAACGACGGTGTCCGACCGGTTCCAGCTCACCGCCGACTCGGTGTCGGCCGCGTGGACGGACGCCACCCGCGTGGTGATGGTGGCAACCCCGTCCAATCCGACGGGGACATCGGTACCGGCCGGCGAACTGGCCGCGATCTGTGATGTCGCCCGCGCCCGCGGCGGCCGGCGGATCGTCGACGAGATCTACCTCGGCCTGGCCGATCCGGACGGGTCGCATCCGGACCTGCCGCCGCGCAGCGTGCTCGCCGCCGACCCGGATGCGATTGTGATCAACAGCTTTTCCAAGTACTTCGGCCTCACCGGCTGGCGGCTCGGCTGGGCCATCGTGCCCGACGACCTGGTCGAGGTGTTCGAGCGGCTGGCGCAGAATTACTACATCTGCCCGCCCACCCCGTCCCAGTTCGCGGCACTGACCTGTTTCGGCGAAGAATCGTTGGCAGTGGCCGAGGCCCGGCGCACCGAATTCCGGGAACGCCGAACGCTGGTGCTCGAGGGCCTGGCCGCGATCGGCCTCGACGTCCCGGTGGTCCCCGACGGGGCGTTCTACGTGTACATCGATGTCAGCTCCACCGGACTGACCGCCTCCCGGTTCTGCGATCGCGCCCTCACCGAGGCGCACGTGGCTCTCACCCCCGGAAAGGATTTCGGCGTCGCCGGTGCCGATCGGTTCGTCCGGCTGTCCTATTCGGTCAACAGATCACAACTGTCCGAAGGGATCTCCCGGCTGGCCCGGTTCACCCGCTGAGCCGGTGCCGCACAGGCCGACCGGAGGGGCGAGTCAGCCGTGGATCCGTTTGCGGCCGTACAGCTCCGCCGCCAGTACACGTTTGGCCTCGACGGCACGGGATCGGTCCGCGACGGTGAAACCACCCGAATGCGGGCGATCCGGGATCTGCTCGGGGTCATCGACGATCGTCCAGCGCGAACCGATGTCGGCGAGCGAGGCATGCTTGGTGGTGTAGTAGTCGGGTCGCGTAACCAGCGCGACGCCGGACGCGCCCGCGGCCGCCGCGATCAGATGCGGATGGAACCGGGTACTGATCCAGGTGTCTCCACGGCCGGCGGGCAGTCCGCGCCGCCAGATGTCCAGGAACGACACCGACGTCGACCCCTCAAGGCGGTCGGCGAGTTTCACCGGCACCGTCATGTCCTTGCCCGGAATCCCTTCCACCACGGTCACCGCCGACCCGGGCACCTCCCACGCGTCCAGGGTCCGGCGCACCACCTCGGTGAGCGCGTCGACGCCGGTCTGCCCGAATGCGGCGAAATCCTCGGTCAGGTCGGCCTGGATGCACAGGGTCACACCGCCCGGAGCCGGCCGGGGCCGCCGGGTGAGCAGTCGCCGATCTCCCCACGCGAGCCATGCGTCGTCACCACCGAGCCGCGCGTCATCGCCCAGTGCCGCGGCCGAGGCGGTGTCGCGCACGTCGAACACGGTGAACACGCGCGCCGCCTCACGCAGGGCGGACAACGCGGGTTCGGCGACTGCCGGGATCAGTCCCAGCCCACTCGCGTAGGCGGGCACGCCGGTGGTCCGCGCCAGCGCGGCGGCCGCGGACACGAGACTCACCTGGTACGGCCACACGGCGTTGACGTAGCCGCCGCCGAGCAGATGCACCGAGGATGCCCGCCGGAACAGGTCGACGCCCTCGGCCAGGCCGGGAGCGTGCCCGAATTCGGTTGCCGCCGTTGCGACCCATTCCCACGGCCGGTCCGGGTCCAGGCCCTCGGTGTCGGCCACCTCACCCGACAGCCCGCCTGCGTGCACGGTGAGCTTCCAGACGGTGTCGACGAAGACCGCACGAGGATGCACTCCCCGAAACAGCAATGCCGCCTGGCCCGGGGAGTGGCAGTCGAGCACCACGGTGGCCCGCGGCCGTTCCCTCGCCAGATATCTCAGCCAGGCACGGGCGATCAGTTCGTCGCCGTAGTTGGGGTAGCCCGACGGCGCGATCAGGTAGATGATCTCGCGGCGCCGCAGTTTCTCCACGAGGTCGGGGTCGCGCAGCTTGTCCACGACACCGGCCGGGTCCAGTCCCCTGATCTGCATGCCTGCGACTGTACCGACCCCTCACCGCACCATGCGCAGGGCGAGCCCGGCGGAGTCGGCACCGACCGCCGCCGGGTCCGAGCGGGTACGGCTCGGGAACCAGCGGCATACGTCCCCGCACAGCGACGAGATGGCCGGCACCGCCTCGTCGGGATTGTCGACAGTGTACGCACCGCACCGGATCCCCTCGTGAACGATGTTTCCGATGATCGCCCCCGGAAGTGGTGTGGGTCGAGGGCATACAGCTCGTACTACACAACCTTGGGGTGTTTGTGGTGGCGGGCCTGCCACGCGGCGAACGCCGCGACCACCGCCCGCGGCCGATACGTGAGGTGCATCATATGCGAGTGCTTACTCTATGAGCGATCGCTTAGTTCCACGAGGTCATCAAGACCATCCCGACAAGACCATCCTGAGGAGAGTTCTCATGGCCGACCCGATCTCCCGCCGCGACGTCGACTTCCTGCTCTACGAGTGGCTCGACGTCGAACAACTCACCAAGGCCGATCGATACGCCGAGCACTCCAAGGACACCTTCGACGCAGTCCTCGACCTGGCATCGGACATCGCGATCAAGAAGTACGCGCCGTTCAACAAGTACTGCGACCAGAACGAGCCGTATATCGGCGACGACGGCAAGGTGGTACTGCCCGACGCCACCGGCGACGCCGTGCGCGAATTTCTCGCCGCCGGACTGATCGCCGGGCCCTTCGGCACCGAACTCGACGGCGGCAGCCTGCCGGCCACCGTGCACCAGGCGGCGATGATCTGGTTCCAGGCCGCCAACCCGGCGATGTCGTCGTACACCTTCCTGACCGTCGGCAATGCCGGCCTGCTCGCCGAATACGGCACGCCCGACCAGATCGACACCTGGGTGCGGCCGATGCTGGAGGGCCGGTTCTTCGGGACGATGTGCCTGTCCGAGCCGGGCGCCGGGTCGTCGCTGTCGGACATCACCACCAAGGCCACCCCCGTCGGTGACGGCACCTACCGCGTCACCGGCACCAAGATGTGGATATCGGCCGGCGATCACGAACTCGGCGAGAATATCGTCCACCTGGTGCTGGCCAAGGCGCCGGGCGGCGGGCCGGGCGTCAAGGGCATCTCCCTGTTCATCGTGCCCAAGGTGTTGCCCGACGGCACCCGCAACGACGTCGCTCTGGTGGGCCTCAACCACAAGATGGGGCAACGCGGCACCACCAACACCCTGCTCAACTTCGGCGACGGCACGTTCCCGGTGGGCGACGGGCAGGGCGCGCTCGGCTACCTCGTCGGCGAGGAGCACAAGGGCCTGTTCTACATGTTCCACATGATGAACGAGGCACGCATCGGCGTCGGCTTCCTGGCCACCGCCATCGGCTACGCCGGCTACCTGCAGTCGGTGGAGTACGCCAAGACCCGCGTGCAGGGCCGGCCGGTGGACGCCAAGGATCCCGCCGCCAAGCCGGTGGCGATCATCGAACATCCCGACGTCAAGCGGATGCTGCTGGCGCAGAAGTCGTACGTGGAGGGTGCGTTGGCGCTCTGCCTGTGGTCGTCACTGCTGGTCGATCGCGTCGCCACCACCGGCGACGAGGACGAACGTGCCCGTGCCGCACTGCTTCTCGATGTGATCACGCCCATCAGCAAGAGCTGGCCGTCGCAGTGGTGCCTGACCGCCAACGATCTGGCGATCCAGGTACACGGCGGCTACGGGTACACCAAGGAGTTCGACGTCGAGCAGTGCTATCGCGACAACCGGCTCAACCCCATCCATGAGGGCACGCACGGCGTTCAGGCCATCGACCTGCTGGGCCGCAAGTTCACGATGAAGGGCGGGACAGGTCTTCGGGTGCTGGTCGAGACCATCACCGAGACGATCGACCGCGCCACCGCCGCAGGCGGGGCGGCCGCCGGTTACGCGGCCGCGTTGCGGGCGGCCCTCGAGCGGATCCCGGCCGCCGTGCTCACCGCATGGGCCGACGCAGACCCCGCCGTGGCACTGGCCAACGCGACCGCGTTCCTGGAGGCCACCGGGCACACCGTCCTGGCCTGGCTGTGGCTGGAGCAGTTTCTGGCCGCAGACGGCAAGGAAGGCGACTTCTACGACGGCAAGCGGGCCGCGACCCGTTACTTCTTCACCTACGAATTACCCAAGACCGGCCCGATGTTCGACCTCGTGATGGCCAAGGATCGCACCACCCTCGACACCCCGGCCGAATGGTTCTGACCAACGCCTACCGATTCACACGAAAGGCCAACCTACACAATGACAATCATGGACAGGTTCGCCCTCACCGACAAGGTCGTGATCGTGACCGGCGCATCGTCGGGCCTCGGCGTCGCGTTCGCGAAGGGATTCGCCGAGGCCGGCGCCGACGTGGTGCTCGCGGCGCGGCGTCTGGAGAAGCTCACCGACACCGCCGCACTCGTCGAGGCCGCCGGCCGCAAGGCCCTGCCGGTGCGGACCGATGTGTCCGATCCCGAACAGCGCCGCGCCGCCGTCGACGCCGCGCTGGCCGAGTTCGGCAGGGTCGACATCCTGATCAACAACGCCGACGTGGGCACCGCGGTGCCGGCGACCCGTGAAACCCCCGAACAGTTCCGCCAGGTCATCGACCAGATCATCCCGGTCGACGGCGGCATCACCATCAACTGACCGGGATAACTTCGTCCGATATAGGTGCTGGCTCGGGCATATGCCCGAGCCAGCACCTATATCGGACGATTGTGTCGGCCGAACCGACATACTGGGAAATGATGGAACCCACACCGACGTCCCCATCCGCCGTTAACCTGAGCCTGCGTGAGCCGGTCCACCGCGTCGATCCGCGAGCCAAGCGACTGTGGCGGATCGTGCCGCTGATCTGCGGTGTTCCGGTCGCGATCGGGGCGCTGATCGCCGTGGCGTTCAGCGGATCGTATCGGTGGATCCCCCTGTTGGTGCTGGCGGCGACACTGCCTCTGCTCGTTCTCTACGTCGCGGTGGTACCGGCGTGGCGGTACCACTTCCACCGGTGGGAGGTGTCCGACGATGCGGTGTACACCCAGTCGGGCTGGTTCACCCGGCACGCGGTGATCATCCCGATCGCCCGCATCCAGGTGGTCGACACCGAGGCCGGGCCGCTCGAACAACTGCTCAAGCTGGCCACCCTCACCGTCACGACCGCATCGTCGGCGGGCACCGTCAAAATCGTCGGGCTCGACGCGGCCGTCGCCGCTCGGACCGCCGCCGACCTGACCATCGCCACCCAGGAGCACACCGGTGACGCGACCTGACGGCGGTGCACCCCGGGTCGACGGGCCCGACACCTGGCATCGCCTGTCCCCCGGCATGATGGTGGTGCGGCCGATCGAACTGGCCCCGCAACTGCTGCCCGGTCTGGTCGGCATCGTCTTCGCCGCCCAGGCCGCACCCGTCATCGCGCTCGTCGTCGCCATCGTGCTCGCCCCGCTGGTGACGGTGGTGCCATGGCTGGCCACCACATATCAGGCCACCGACGAACACGTCCGGGTCCGCAGCGGGGTGGTCAACCGCAAGGTGGCCACGGCGCGGCGCGACCGTATCCGCAGCGTCGAAACCACCGCCTCTCTCGTGCATCGGCTGCTCGCGCTGGAGAAGGTGACCATCGGCACCGGCGGCGACAAGGCGTCGTCGAACGTGGTGCTCACCGCCGTCGACAAGCGGTACGCGAGCGCGCTGCGCGACCATCTGATGCCCACCGGCGTACCTTCCGATCCCGCCGATACCGAGGCCGGCGCTCTCCCCGGTTCCGCGCACCCACCTGTCATCCTTGCCCGCTACGAGTCGCGCTGGCTTCGCTTCGCTCCGTTCTCGCTGCTCGGTATTGCAGCCGCGGCAGCGGTTTTCGGTTTCGGCGCGCAGCTGGCCGACGAACTCGGGCTGTTCGATCACGCCGCCGAGTTCGGCACCGGCCTGTGGGATCAGATCGACGACATCCCGCTCGCAGTCGTCATCGTCGTCGGCATCATCGTGACCATCGCCGTCGGAGCGTTGCTGTCGGTGACCGCATACGTGCTCAGTTACTGGGATTTCACCCTGTCCCGCCACGACGACGGCACGCTTCGGGTGCGTCGCGGACTGTTCACCACCACGTCGACGACGCTCGACGAGAACCGGGTGCGCGGTGTGCATCTGCACGAGCCGTTGCTGATGCGGCCGCTGCGCGGGGCCCGGCTGCACGCCATCGCCACCGGCGCGCAGAAGCATCCGCTGCTGCTGCCACCGGCCCCCGCCGACGTGGTCGGGCATGTCGGCCGGGCGGTGTCAGGGGCGGGCGGCGACCTGTCGGCACCGCTCGTCGCGCACCCGCGGGCCGCCCGGCGGCGCCGGATCACCCGCGCCGTCGTCGGTGCGCTCGTCCTGTCCACCGCGTTGATCGTCGCGTGGACACCGGGGCCGCTGCCGCTCGCGGTGGCCATCGCCGGGGTCGTAGCGCTGTTGTGCGCCGGTGCGGCGGTCGGTGAACTGCGCTACCGCAATCTCGGGCACCGCTTCACCGACCGTGCCCTGGTGATCGCGCCGCCGACGACGGCGCGCCACCGCAATCTGCTGTACCCGGACGGCATCATCGGCTGGTCGGTTCGCGCCACCTGGTTCCAGCGTCGTCAGGGGTTGGTCACCCTGGTGGCCGCCGGCGCCGCGGGCACCGAGGCGTACGGCATCATCGACGTCGACGGTGCCGACGCGAGCGCACTTGCGGCGCGGATCTCACCCGGACTCGTCGAACCGTTCCTCCGCCGTCCCCGTACCCCAAACCCCCGCACCCCGGACCCCGGCACCCGGGATCGGGAAACCTAGAACTCGGCGGTGGCGAGGTACTCGCGCAGGTAGCCGCGCAGGATGGTCTTGGCCTCGTCGATCAGCGCGGCATCGCCGTCGGGGTCGGAACGAAAGGCCTCCTGCAGCATGGTGTCGGCCACCAGATGCGCGGCCCGGGTGACCACCTCCAGGCGCGGCGAATCCGCGATGCCCTGTGCGGTCAGGATGCTCCGCAGCATCCGCGTCATCCGCAGTTTGTGCTCCCGGTCGACCGCCTGCGTCGCCTCGGTCAACGACCTGCTGAACCACAGGGCACGGAAACCGTCCTCGACCCGGTACGCGTCGACGAAGGTATCGAACAGGATCCCTACGGGATCGGACCAGGTGCGCCGACCCGACAGCTCGAGCAGCAGTCGCATCCGGGTCTCCAACCGATGCAGGTACGTCTCGGCGAGGGTTTCGATGATCGCGTCCCGGTCGGGTAGATATTGGTAGAGCGAGGCCACCGACACCCCGGCCTCCGCGGCGACGCGGGTGGTGGTCAGCATCGCCGGTCCTTCGGAGACCAAGATGCGATCGGCCGCGGCCAACACCTGCAACAGCCGCTCGCGGCTACGGGCCTGCTGCGGGATACGGCGCAGCCCCGCCCAATCGAGGTCGAAAGAGTCCGACATCTGCCCCCTTGGTCCACTCCGTCGTGTCGGGG
Organism: Gordonia pseudamarae; assembly: GCF_025273675.1. Classification (NCBI taxonomy): domain Bacteria; kingdom Bacillati; phylum Actinomycetota; class Actinomycetes; order Mycobacteriales; family Gordoniaceae; genus Gordonia; species Gordonia pseudamarae. The sequence continues at coordinate 3,742,432 of NZ_CP045809.1, forward strand.
TTCGGCCCGGATCGCACGCCCCTGTCCGATGCCGCACCCTCAGGATGGTGACACACACTAACACCCGGCGAGACCCCGGTCACACTCGCCCGCGCTCGCGCAGGGTACGGCCCAGGACCCATGACCACGGGACGGTCCTGATCGCGATCCCCACAGCCGGTCGGGATCCACCCGCTCGGCACCGGCGACTCCTGGTGCGCGGATGTCGGGCGTGTCATTCGGCCATTGCGCCGGCGGCCGGCACTGATATTAATTGCGGGAAATATCGCCGTCACCGTCATGCGGTTCGGCGGAAACAACCTGCCCGTACACAATTGTCCATGACTGTCCTCGATACGATAAAGAACGGGAAGAAGACGCCACATCCCGTTGATGAGATTCCCCCGTTCGTCAAATTGTTCCCGCTCGGTCTGCAACATGTGCTCGCGATGTATGCGGGCGCGGTTGCCGTTCCACTGATCGTCGGCGGGGCGATGGTCAGCGCGGGCGAACTCGACGAGGGCGACATCGTCCACCTCATCATGGCCGACCTGTTCGTCGCCGGTATCGCCACATTGCTGCAGTCGGTGGGCTTCTGGCGATTCGGTGTTCGATTGCCGCTGATGCAGGGCGTCACGTTCGCGGCCGTCGGTCCGATGATCACGATCGGCACCAGCCATGGCATAACCGCCATTTACGGCGCGGTGATAGCGTCGGGTGTTTTCATGATCGTGATGGCGCCGGTCGTCGGCAAACTCATCAGATTCTTCCCACCCCTGGTGACCGGCACGATCATCGTGATCATCGGTATTTCGCTGATGCGGGTGGCGGCCGGCTGGTTCGGTGGCGGCACCGCAACCGGCGAGGACTTCGGCGATCCCCAGGCCATCGCTTTCGGTTTCGGCACCCTCGTTCTCATCCTGGCCATCGAACGCTTCGCCCCCGACTCGATCCGCCGCGTGTCGGTGCTGCTCGGTCTGATCATCGGCACCCTGGTGTCCATCCCGTTCGGGATGCCCACGTGGGATTCTGTCGGCGACAACGCCTGGATCGGCGTTCCGCAGCCGTTCCAGTTCGGCATGCCCGAATTCGAGCTGTCGGCGATCATCTCGATGATCATCGTTGCCATCGTCATCATGACCGAGACCACCGGCGACATCGTCGCGGTCGGCGAGATCGTCGACAAAAAGATCACCCCGCGCAGGCTTGCCGACGGCATGCGTGCCGACGGCGCGGGCACTGTCCTGGGCGGCATCTTCAACACCTTCCCGTACACCGCCTTCGCCCAGAACGTGGGTCTGGTCGCGATCACCGGCGTCCGCACCCGGCATGTGGCGACCTGCGCGGGCGTGATCTTGGTGATCCTCGGTCTGCTGCCCAAGATGGGTGCGGTCGTCGAGGGCATTCCGCAGGCGGTGCTCGGCGGTGCCGGCGTGGCGCTGTTCGGCATGGTCGCGGCCAGCGGCATCCGGACCCTGTCCAAGGTGAAATTCGACAACACCAACATCCTGGTGGTGGCGATCTCGATCGGCGTGGCGATGCTGACCGAGGCCAGCCTCTACTACACCGACCGATCCGGCGACGAACCGGTCAATGTGAAGCTCGACCTGTATCACCAGTTCCCCGATTGGTTCCAGACAATCTTCCACTCGGGCATCTCCGCGGGTGCGGTGTGCGCGATCGTCCTGAATCTGATCCTCAACACCAGGTCGACCTCACCCGACCCGGTCGATTACCACAACACCGGCGAGATCGACGTGGCGCCGGCGGCCTCCGACGCCCCGCGCGGTCCCGCCTTCGACCCGCGTGACGCACTGCTGGCCGCCGACCCGGCGACCTCCGAGGAGACCCTGCGGTATCTCGCCGAACGGGACGAGGGTCTGCACCCGTTCATCGTCACCAACCCGTCGGCGCCCAAGGATCTGTGCGACTGGATCAAGGGGCTCGGCGATCCGAAGGTGCTGCGATTGTTCGAGAAGTGGGACGGCTATACCCACGGCAGCTTCTCCACCCGCGGCGGCAGCTGACCTCCGCCCGACGGCGGGCCGCCGGATTCAGGGGCCCGCCGTTCGCGTGTGTGCCGAGTCTGCGGCGAAAGCCGTTCCGCAACAAACACATAGCCCCAACGACACCGGATCCGGTGCCGCGACGCCTATCGTGGAAGGTATGCCCAGTCCACACGAATTCGGCACCGCAGAGCCCGGCTCCCATCCGCAACCCGCCCCCGAACCCGATCCGGACGTTCCTCACACCTACGAGCACGGGTCGCCGTTCGCATTCGGCGACGCCACACCGATCGGCGAGACCGACCGCATCGCCCGCGAGAGGGCCGTCTACGACGCCGCCCGGACCTCGGCGCCCATCGACCGTGGCCACGCCGTCGGCGGCAGCGGCGGCACCACCGAGGGCAGGTGAGCGGGTGGAGGTACTGACCAGCCGGGTACTGCTGCGATCACCCGACCCGGTGCGGCTGCAACGGTTCTACCGCGATCAGCTCGGTCTCGCCGTGGCCCGCGAATATCCGGGCGGGATCGTCTTTCACGCCGGCTCCGGGCTCATCGAGGTGCCCGGACACATGTCGACGGATCCGGTGGGAACCTCCGGCGCCGTGTTGTGGCTGCAGGTCCGCGACATCGCCGGCACCGAGAAGCAGCTGCGCGACGCCGGGGTGAGCGTGACCCGCGAACCGGTCACCGAACCATGGGGGCTGATCGAGATGCACATCGCCGATCCCGACGGCCGCGCGCTGATCGTGGTGGAGATCCCGGAGGACCACCCCCTGCGGCGTGACCTGCGGACGTAGCCGCCTCTCGTGGTGATGACAGACTGAACGCATGACTGTATGGCGTGCCCCCAGGGTCACCGGGCCGGTGACGGCCACCGTCGAGCTGCCCGGATCCAAATCCATCACCAACCGCGCCCTGATCCTGGCCGCGCTGGCCGACGGTCCCTCGACCGTGCGCGGAGTGCTGCGCAGCCGGGACACCGACCTGATGCTCGGCGCGCTGTCGGCGCTCGGCGTCGGTATCGAACCCGACACTCCGGGGGCGACCACCGTGCGCATCACCCCCGCGCCGCTGCGCGGGGCCGACGTGTTCTGCGGGCTCGCCGGCACGGTGTTGCGGTTCCTGCCGCCGGTCGCGGCGTTCGCGTCCGGTCCGGTCCGCTTCGACGCCGACGAGCAGGCGCGTCTCCGGCCGCAGTCGACGATTCTGGGCGCGTTGCGGGTGCTGGGCGTGGACGTGGCCGGCGATGCGCTGCCGTTCACGGTCAACGGCCGGGGCACGGCGCCCGGTGGCGCGGTGACGATCGACGCGTCGGCGTCTTCGCAGTTCGTGTCCGGGCTGCTGCTGTCGGCGCCGCGTTTCGACAACGGTGTGACGGTCCATCATGTGGGCAAACCGGTTCCGTCGACGCCGCATATCGACATGACCGTCGACATGCTCACCACGGCCGGGGTATCGGTGGACGCATCCGGGGCCGACACATGGCGGGTGGCGCCCGGGCCGATCACAGCCGTCGACTGGGTCGTCGAACCCGACCTGTCCAATGCGGCGGCGTTCTTGGCGGCCGCCGCGGCCACCGGCGGCAGCATCTCGGTGCCCAACTGGCCGGCGATCACCACGCAGCCGGGCGCCCAGATCACCGACGTTCTGCGCGACATGGGCTGCGAGGTCACATCTGCCGACGGACTGCTGACGGTCACCGGTCCGGATCGGTTGTCGCCCATCGGTATCGACCTGCACGACATCGGGGAGCTCACCCCGACCATCGCCGCGCTGGCCGCGCTCGCCGACGGCACGTCGGTACTGTCGGGGATCGCGCATCTGCGTGGCCACGAGACCGACCGGCTGACCGCGCTGGCCACCGAGATCAACCGTCTCGGCGGGCGTGTGACCGAAACCGACGACGGCCTGCGCATCGAGTCGGCGACACTGCACGGCGGGAGGTGGCTGTCGTACGCCGACCACCGCATGGCCACCGCCGGCGCCCTGATCGGCCTGGTCACCGACGATGTCGACGTCGACGACATCGAGACCACCGCCAAGACGCTCCCCGATTTCCCCGCCATGTGGCAGCGGATGATCGCGGGCTGATGGCCGTCTCATCGCACCCGCCGGCAGGAAGGGCCGCATCGTGGCCGCGGTGAACGCCTCGGCGCACCGCCGGCGCGCGGCGGCCAGCTACGACGAGTCCGATGTCCGGGTGCGGCCGGGCAAGGGTTCGCGCCCGCGAACCAAAACCCGTCCGTCACATGATGATGCGGCCGATGCGATGGTGGTGTCGGTGGATCGGGGCCGGTGGGGTTGTGTGATCGACGGGGATCCGCACCGGCGGGTGGTGGCGATGCGGGCCCGGGAACTCGGCCGCACCCCGGTGGTGGTGGGTGACCGGGTCGGTGTGGTGGGTGATCTGACCGGACGCAAGGACTCCCTGGCGCGCATCGTGCGGGTGGCCGAACGGTCGACGGTGTTGCGGCGCACCGCCGACGACACGGATCCGTACGAACGGATCGTGGTGGCCAATGCCGACCAGTTGCTGATCGTGACGGCGTTGGCCGATCCGCCGCCGCGGACGGGTTTCGTCGAACGCGCCCTGGCCGCGGCGTATGTGGGCGGATTGGCACCGATTCTGTGTCTGACGAAGTCGGATCTGGCCGATCCGGCCGAGTTCACGGCCGCTTTCGCCGATCTCGATCTGCCGGTGGTGATGGCCGGGCGCGACGACGATCTGACCGAGGTCACCGCGATGCTGGCGGGCAAGATCACCGCACTGGTGGGACATTCGGGTGTAGGGAAGTCGACGTTGGTCAATCGACTTGTTCCCGAAGCCGATCGGGCAACCGGCGAGGTGTCGGGGGTGGGCAAGGGCCGGCATACCTCGACCCAGTCGGTGGCCTTGCCGCTGGGCCGGACCGAAGAACACAGCCCCGCGGGCCGGGTGGCGGGCGAAGCCACGGGATACGATTGGGTGGTCGACACCCCCGGTATCCGGTCGTTCGGGCTGGCTCATGTAGAGCCCGACGACATCGTCGACGCGTTTGCCGACCTGCGGGACACGATCGACGAATGCCCGCGCGGCTGTACACACCTGGGCCCTCCCGCCGATCCGGAGTGCGCGCTCGACGCGTTGACTGGGCATTCACGGCGGCGGGCGATGGCGGTCCGCCGGCTGCTGATCGCGGTGACCTCGGGGACACCCGCCCCCGACGACCCGGAGTCGCCCGCCGCACCGCCGGCCGGTTGAGATGCCGGGGGCCTCAGTCGGGGGCCTCAGTCGGGCAGCCGGGTCACACATCGTTCGGCGTCGACGGGCCGGCGGACGGGTGCCCCGTCAGGTTTTCCGCCGACGTACAGCCAGCCGAGGAGCTTTTCGTTGTCGCCGAGCCCGTGCAGACGGGCGACGGGTTCGGCCCGGGTGAACGGACCGGTCCGCCAGATGACGCCGTAGCCTGCCTCGTCCAGCAGCAGGCTCAGCGCGTGCCCGACTCCGGCGGCGACCGCCTCCTGCTCCCAATCGGGCACCTTGGGGTGCGCGGTGGTGCTCGATACGATCGCGATGAGTAGCGGCGCGCGCAGCGGTTTGTCCGCCGAGCCGTCGTGACCGAGAACCTCGGTGAACGCGGCGCCGAGCCGTTCCCTGTCACCCCCGCGCAGCTCGATGAGTCGCCATGGGGCCAGGCCCGCGTGGTCGGCGACCCGGCCGGCCGCGGCGACCAGGGCGACGAGTTGATCGTGGGTGGGCGCGTCGTCGGTCACCTTGGACCAGGAGCAGCGAGCCAGCATCGCTTCACGGACGGACGTCACGGTGTCGGATCCCATGGCGCCACCCTACCCACCGGCCGCGCCGCGACTACCGCCGGGCCTTGCGCCGTCTGCGCTGTTCACGCAGCTCCGCGATGGCGGTTTTGAGGCCACCCGACACCCGGAGACCCTTCGGTTCGGGCAGCGACGCGAAGCGTCGTTCGGAGGCGGTTTCGGGTGCGTCGTCGGCGGTGTCGCGCAGCAACTGGTCGGGCAGCGCGAGCTTGTTGATGGTGCGCAGCGTCTTGAGGTATTGCACCGGCAACGATCCGGTGGTGTACGGCAGGTCGTATTTCTCGCACAGTTCCCGGACGCGCACCGATATCTCGGCGAGCCGGTTACTCGGCAGGTCCGGGAACAGGTGGTGCTCGATCTGGTAGCAGAGGTTGCCCGACATGAACGCCATCACCGGGCCTGCGTGGAAGTTCGCGCTGCCGAGCATCTGCCGCAGATACCACTGGCCCTGCGTCTCGTGCTCCAGACTCTCGACGGTGAACTTCTCGGCCCCGTCCGGGAAATGACCGCAGAAGATGACCACATAGGCCCACAGGTTCCGGATCAGGTTCGCGGTGGCGTTGGCGGTGAGGGTGTTCACGAAATTCGGTCCGGTGAGCGCAGGAAAGAGTACGTAGTCCTTGCCCATTTGCCGAATAATCTTGCGGCCGAACAGTTTCAGCTGTGGCACTCCGATCTCTCTGGGCTTCTCACCGTCGATGATCTCGCGCAGACCGATATCGTGCAGGCCGATGCCCCATTCGAAGGTCGAGGCGAGTACGACGTTGGTGATCGGCTGGAAGAGCCGGCGCGGTTCCCATGCCTCGTCGCGGGTGACCCGCAGAACCTTGTAGCCCACGTCGTCGTCCATCCCGATGACGTTGGTGTACTTGTGATGGATGTAGTTATGGGAATGCTTCCAGTGTGGCGACGCACACACCATGTCCCACTCGTAGGTGGTCGAATGCACCTCGGGATCGTTCATCCAGTCCCACTGCCCGTGCATCACGTTGTGCCCGAGCTCCATGTTCTCGATGATCTTGGCCAGCCCGAGGGCCGCCGTGCCCAGCAGCCACAACGATCTGCGGTGGCTGCCGAGCAGCACCGCCCGGCCGGACAGCTCCAGGGATCGTTGCAGCTTGATCGTCCGGTGCAGGTACCGGACGTCTCGCCGGCCGCGATCGGCTTCGACCTCGCGACGAATGGCGTCGAGTTCGTGCCCCAGGGCCTCGACGTCCGCATCGGTGAGATGCGCGTATGAATTGATATCGGAAATCGCCATTGGTACAAGTATGCACTCGGTGACGGATGTCCGGCGTGCGAGCCCGACACCACGGCCCCCATTTGCGGCCGTGGTGTCGCCGTCATGACGAGACCGGCCCGTACCCCTCACCCGGTGAGAGATACGGCCGGCCTGTGCTGTCACGGGAGCGCGGTGAGCTCTACTCGTCGGCGCCTGTCCGTCGCGTGGTGCGCTACGCAGCCTTCCGTTCGGTGACGATGCCCACCGACCGGCGTCCCCTGCCACGCAGCGAGGTGATGGCCGTGCGCAGGCCACGACGACGGCCGGTGTCCGGGTCGATGGTGGTCCGCAGCCGCTCACCCTCGGACAGTTCCTGCTTGAACCGCTGTTCCGATGCCGTCTCCGGCGCATCGTCGCGGGTCGCCGACAGGTACTTGTCCGGCAGCGACAGCTTGGCGATGGTCCGCCACGACTTCAGGTACTGCAGCAGGAATGAGCCAGTGGTGTACGGCAGGTCGTACTTGTCGCACAGCGCCTGCACCCGCACCGAGATCTCGGCCAGCCGGTTGCTGGGCAGATCCGGGAAGATGTGGTGCTCGATCTGGTACGACAGGTTTCCGCTCAGGAACGCCAGTACCGGACCGGACCGGAAGTTGGCACTGCCGAGCATCTGCCGCAGGTACCACTCGCCCTGGGTCTCCGAGTCGACGTCCTGCTTGGTGAACTTCTCGGCGCCGTCGGGGAAATGTCCGCAGAAGATGACCGCGTTGGCCCACACGTTGCGGATCACGTTGGCCAGGGCGGTGGCGGTGACCGCCTTGCCGAAGGCCCGCGCACGACCGGCCTTGGTGCCCGTGGTGGCCGCGACGATCGCCGGATACACGAGGTAGTCCCTGGCGACCTGCTTGCCCACCTTGCTGCCCACGTCGGCCAGGTCGCGGCGGAACTCGGCCTTGGCCTCGGGCGTCTTGCGCTTTTTGCCCAGTTCCAGGTGCTGCGCGGCAACACCCCACTGGAAGGCGAGCGCCAGGATCGTGTTGTACGCGATATTGCCCAGGTAGAACGGGCGCCAGCGCTGGTCGCGGGTCACCCGCAGCAGGCCGTAGCCCACGTCGTCGTCCATCCCGAGCACATTGGTGTACTTGTGATGGATGTAGTTGTGCGTGTGCTTCCAGTGCGCGGACGGATCGGTGTTGTCCCACTCCCACGTCGTGGAGTGCACCTCCGGATCGTTCATCCAGTCCCACTGCCCGTGCATCACGTTGTGCCCGAGTTCCATGTTCTCGACGATCTTGGCGACGCCGAGCACCGAGGCGCCCGCCCACCAGAGTGGCCGCTTCGTGGAACCCGCGATCATCACGCGTCCGGCGAGTTCGAGGCCTCGCTGAAAGCGGATCGTGTTGCGCAGGTAGCGCGCATCACGTTCACCGCGGTCCGCCTCGATGTCCGCGCGGATCGCGTCGAGGTCGGCGCACAGCGCCTCGACGTCCGACTCGGACAGGTGCGCGTATTCGGGGATGTCAGTAATCGCCATCGTTTCCGTCTATCTCCAACCCATCGACTACGTAACCGTAACTTACGCAATCGTAGGTTACGGTAGCGTAGTTGTCCAGCCCTCGGCGATCCACGGTTGCGGGCTGAGGAAAAAGGGGCGTGACCTCGGATTTCCGTCACCGGAATCCGAGGCCACGCCCCCTATCGTCTTCTCCGCGCCGATCACACGTCGAGAGTGCAGTCCCCCGCCGCGGCACTGACACAGGTCTGCACCCGCTCCCCTTCGACATGTTCGCGGCCGGTGCGCAGATCGCGCACGGCGCCCTTGTCGATCATCACCACACAGCTCTGGCAGATACCCATCCGGCAGCCGAACGGCATCAACACACCCGACTGCTCGCCCGCCTCCAGCAGCGTGGTCGCGCCGTCCACGGTCGCGGTCCGGCCGCTACGACCGAAGGTGACCTCGCCGCCCTGTGCCCCCGACGCGCCGCGTTCGAGAGCAAACCGTTCCAGGTGCAGGTTGTCGGGGACGCCCGCGTCGGCGAACGTCTGCTCGAGCATCTCCAGGAAACCGGCCGGACCGCACGCCCACGTCTGCCGGTCGGCCAGATCAGGGCACAACGCGGCCAGGCGCTGTGCGGTCAGCTTGCCGTCGGAACGGGTGAACACGGTGTGCACGGTGACGACGCCGTCGCCCGAGAGCTCGGCGAGTTCGTCACCGAACAGCAGATCGTCGCGCGTGGGCGCCGAATGGACCAGGACGATGTCGGCTTCCTGGCCGCGGTGACGGATCATCCGCACCATGGAGATGATCGGCGTGATACCGCTGCCGGCCGTGGCGAACAGGATCTTCTGCGGCAACGGGTCCGGCAGCACGAACTCGCCGCGCGGAGCCGCCAGCCGCACGATCGTTCCGGGCTGCAGACCGTTGACCAGGTGCGTCGACAAGAAGCCCTCGGGCATCGCCTTGACGGTGATGGAGATCGTCTTGTCCGAGCGGGAGATGTCCGGGACCGATGTCAGCGAGTACGACCGCCAGGTCCAGCGGCCGTCCACCAGCACACCGATGCCCACATACTGGCCCGCCGTGTAGTCGAACGAGAATCCCCAGCCCGGCTTGATGCCGATGGTGGCCGAGTCCTCGGTCTCCCGACTGACGGAGACGATCTTGCCGCGCAGCTCGCGTGCCGACCACAACGGATTGGCCAGATGCAGGTAGTCGTCGGGCAGCAGCGGCGTGGTTATCCGCGCGGCGGCCGCACGAACCCAGTTGGCCGCGCGATTCTGCGACGAGACGTGCGCCACCGGCGCCTCGAAACGCTCCCGCCACGACCGCGCACGAGGCTCACGATCGTCCACACCAGAACCATCCACACCGGGATCGTTCACGCCGCGATCATCGATACCCATGACCATATGCACCTTCATTCAGTGAGCCGAGCAAACCTACGCATGCGTAGGTTACGGTACCGGAACTTGCGCTCGACGGCCACCACGCCCATCCCGGCCGACCCGGCCGATCAGAGCAATTCGAGCAGGAACGGCAACTCCTGGGTCGCGTACCAGGCCAGATCGAAATCCTCCACGTCGCCAACGGCCAGTTCGGCGTCCTCATCACCGAGATCGGCCGCGTCCACGACCACCACCGCCACACGCACCGCATCCTCGGCGTCGGCACCGTCGACATGCACCGACGCGATCGCCGACAACGGCACCGGACCCGGCACCTTCACCACCGCGGCATCCAGATCCGGGCGCAGCCGCACCTCCTCCACGTCGGCCGCGACCACCACCCGCCGGGGCGGAAACCTCTGTATGTCAACAGGTTCGGGCGTGCCGACAGTGGGCTCGGATTCGGGCCGCGCGCCGCCGTCCGCCGACACCTGCGACTCACCGGCCAGCAGGCGCAACGATGCCCGCGCCGCCTCACGCATCGCGGCCTCGGACAGTTCCTCGTCGTCTCCCGACAGATAGGACTCCCGCAACGCGGGTGTGAGCGCGAACGCGGTGCCGCCGACCGGCGTGAACTCCCCCGACTCGCCCAACCGCATCAGCATCGCCAGAGTTGCGGGCAGGTAGATCCTCATGACCACGAGCCTAGGGCATGTCTCCGACTTCCCTGTGCCGCCCTCGGCGGCCCGATACCCGGCAGAAGAATTGGGGCCCGGCAGAAGAATCGGGGCCCGGCAGAAGAATTGGGGGACACGCCCTTGCCGCACCTCACAAGGCCGCGAGAAGCTCCTCGTACGACTCGGTGACGTACTCCGACATCGCGACCAGATCCGGTAGCACACCGCGATCAGCGATGAACGAGAACTGCAGGGTGCCACAGTATTCGACCACTCCTACGGCGAGAGCGTGCTGCTGCAGGAACACCGGTACCGAATACATGTCCGACACCTTGTGCCCGGCGAGATATCGACGCGAGATGGGCGCGCTCGGCATGGTCACCGGAACGTTGTAGGGGCGGCTGGTGATGGTGCTCAACGCCCGTGAACTGAACTCGGCAAACGGCACCATACCCAGTTCGGGAAGGATCGGCCGGATACCCATCGACACCCGGCGTGACGAATGCGCGTAGCGGTTGGCCAGACCCGCGACCTGCACCAGGCGCATCGACGGGTTGTCCTCGCCCACAGGAAGATCGGTGACGAATCCGGGCGTTCCCACGGCCACCGATCGCGGCTCGGTATCCATTCGGTGCTGCATCGACGGATCGCGCGAGGACAGTGGCAGCACCACCCGCACGGTGTCGCCCGGCGCGATGGTCGAGGCGAGCGACAGTTTCCACCGCCGCAGCACCCCGCTGATGATGGTGAGCACCACGTCGTTGACGGTGCAGTTGTAGCGCTCGGCGATCTTCGCGCAGCCACGGCGCGGCACCGACACCTCGGTGAACGATCGCGTCGGCGTGCTCGACCGGTTGAGCGGACTCGCCGGCGCCGAATCCATCACCTGCTGCACCAGCGATCCGGTGCGCCGCACGGTGCGCCCGGCCAGCGACCACGCCTCCGACACCAGGCCGTTGCCGGTGAGCACCGAACTGATCAGATCCCCCGGCCGGGCCACCGCCTCGGCGATCGCACCCACCGCGAGCCGCGAGGCGGTCGGCACCGAACGCGCCATCCACAGATCCTCCGGCATCATCTCCTGCTCGCGGGAGTCGTCGGTGAGGACCTCGCTGATCTCGCGGTGCTCGATCTCGTCCACCAGGCAGCGATGCGACTTGGTCAGCACCGCCAGCCTGCCGTCCGCCAGCCCCTCGATCAGGTACATCTCCCACAGCGGCCGAGTCCGGTCCAGCGGCCGCGACATGATCCGCGACACCAGGTCGTCGAGCTGATCGGTCGCCCCGGGCGCCGGCAGCCCGGCGCGCCGGATGTGGAAGTTGATGTCGAAATCCGGGTCGTCGGCCCACACCGGCCGAGCAAGCCCGAGCGTGACCGGGATGACCAGCTGCCGGTAGCGCGGCACCAGCTGCAGCCTGTTCTCCACCAGTTCGACCAGACGCTTGTAGTCGAGCGCCGGCCGCGCGGGCGCCGACGCCTCCCCGGCCTGCTTCGCCCCGGCCTGCTTCGCCTTGGTCGGCGTGTCGGGTGCGACGATCAGCAGTGCGCCCAGGTGCGTCGTCGCCCCGGCCTCGTCGAGGAAATAGAAGGTCGCATCCCTGGGACTCAGCCGTGTCATCGGGCACCTCGAGCACTCACCGGCATAACGTTATACCCGGCGCCCGCGTAGCTGTCGGGCGATCCCGCCGACGCGGCCGGTCGGCGTCAGCAGAAGTCGAGCGCGACGAGTTGCCAGCGATACTCCCAGCGTGCGGGCGTGAGCACATCCGCGTCGATCGGCCGGGGAATCTTGTGCGGGGTGCGCCGGGTGACCCCGCAGAAGGCGCGTACCCGGCCGCCGATCGTATAACTGCCGAAGATCCTCGCCGAACCGTCGCCGCTCATCTGCACGTGGACGCGGCGCAGCGTCGCGGTACCGGTCGCGACGGGCAACTCACGCGCGTGCGGGCGCACGCCCAGTCGGCGCAGCACGGTGAGCCGGTCGAGAAGCTCCGGCGCCACCGACGCCGATAACTGCCCGAAACCACGACGACCGTCGAGGGCCTCGAACACGACGGTGAGGGCGCCGATGGCGAACGTGCGCACCTGAGCGCCCTCGTGCGGCGCCGCGGGTGGGGCCGTCCGTGCCCCGGCGCCCGATTGCCCGGACCGCCCACGCTGCCGCTGTTGCCCGCCCGGACCGTGCGGTCGGCGCGGGTCGCCCGACGGGGACGGTGCGGATGCCGCGACGGCCGGACGTTCGTAGTCGGGCGCGGTGCGGATAACTACTCGAGGTGTCTGCATGGGAATCGGACGCAGCGAAACACCGTTTGGTTCCCTTTCAGGGGCAACTTTCTTTCACCAAATCAAGTGCAACGGCGTGCCGCATGCGACACGCCGTTGCACGGTTGATGGAAGGCAGGAGCGGTACGTCCGCGAACTGTCAGCGGCGGCGCTTCTTCGACTTCGGCGGCTTGGCTCCGCCCTTCGTCCCGGCACGGGCCGCGGCTCGGCGCTCGCGACGCGAGGTCAACGCCGGGTCGCCCTCTTCCTCCTCGTCGGTGAGGATCTCCACCCCGCCGTTCTCCGCCGGACCGCTGTAGGTCATCTCCGAATCGGCGGGACCGCCCTCGCCGATCCCGACCGCGCGCAGCGCGGCGGGGGCCTGGGTACCGGCGGCCTCGTTCTCCGCCTGTGCGGCGGCCGCCGCCGACAGCATCGGCGCCGGCACCGGCTTGCTGAGCGACGGCGCGGGTGCGATCTCCTGCGTCTGGACCTGCACGTTGTACAGGAAGCCCAGGGCCTCCTCCTTGATGCCTTCGAGCATGCCGGTGAACATGTCGAAGCCCTCACGCTGATACTCGGCGACCGGGTCACGCTGCGCCATCGAACGCAGATGGATGCCTTCGCGCAGGTAGTCCATCTCGTAGAGGTGGTCACGCCACTTGCGGTCGATCACGTTGAGCAGGATGCTGCGCTCGAGCTGGCGCATGGCGCCCTCGCCGGCTATCTGATCGATCTCGGTCTCGCGGGCGGTATACGACTCGTGCGCGTCATTGAGCAGGGTCTCGCGCAGATCCTCCGGCGAGACATCGTCCCGTGTCCCGTCGACATCGGTGTGGAAGACCGTGTCGGGGTCGAGTTCGAGCGGATACAGCGTGCGCATGGCCCGCCACAGCTCGTCGACGTCCCAGTCCTCGGCGTAGCCTTCGGCGGTCGCACCGTCCACATAGGCACCGACGACATCGTCGATCATCCGCCGCACCTCGTCGGCGTGGTCCTCGCCCTCGAGGATGGTGCGCCGCTCACCGTAAATGACCTTGCGCTGCTCGTTCATCACCTCGTCGTACTTGAGGACGTTCTTGCGGACCTCGAAGTTCTGCTGCTCCACCTGCGTCTGCGCGCTGCGGATGGCACGGGTGACCATCTTGGCCTCGATCGGCACGTCGTCGGGCAGGTTGACGCGCGTCATGATCGCCTCGAGTGCCGCACCGTTGAACCGCCGCATGAGCTCGTCGCCCAGGGACAGATAGAACCGCGACTCGCCCGGGTCGCCCTGACGTCCCGACCGGCCGCGCAGCTGGTTGTCGATACGACGCGACTCGTGCCGTTCGGTACCGAGCACGTAGAGACCGCCGGCCTCGCGCACCGCCTTGGCCTGCTCGGCCGCATCCTCGCGGGCGATCGTGATGGCCTCGTCCCACGCCGCCTCGTACTCCTCGGGCGTGGTCACCGGATCCAGTCCGGCCTTGCGCAGCCGCACGTCGGCGATGATGTCGGGGTTGCCGCCGAGCACCACGTCGGTGCCGCGGCCGGCCATGTTGGTGGCCACCGTGACCGCGCCGATCCGGCCGGCCTCGGCCACGATCTGCGCCTCCTGCTCGTGGAACTTCGCGTTGAGCACCGAGTGCGGGATGCCGCGCTTGTCCAGCTGCCGGGACAGGTACTCCGACCGTTCGACGCTGGTCGTGCCGATCAGCACCGGCTGGCCCAGCTCATGCCGTTCGGTGATGTCGTCGACGACCGCGGCGAACTTGGCCTCCTCGGTCTTGTAGATGAGGTCGGACTGGTCCTTGCGGATCATCGGCCGGTTGGTGGGGATCGGCAGCACACCGAGCTTGTAGATCTGGTCGAACTCGGCCGCCTCGGTCTCGGCGGTACCGGTCATGCCCGCGAGCTTGTCGTACATGCGGAAGTAGTTCTGCAGGGTGATCGTGGCCAGCGTCTGATTCTCGGCCTTGATCTCCACCCGCTCCTTGGCCTCGATGGCCTGGTGAAGTCCCTCGTTGAACCGGCGACCGTCGAGCACGCGGCCGGTGAACTCGTCGACGATCACCACCTCACCGTTGCGGACGATGTAGTCCTTGTCGCGGTGGAAGAGCTCTTTGACCTTGATCGCGTTGTTCAGGTAGCCGACGAGCGGCGAGTTGGCGGCCTCGTACAGGTTGTCGATGCCGAGCTGATCCTCCACGAATTCGACACCGGCCTCGTGCACGCCGACGGTCTTCTTCTTGATATCGACCTCGTAGTGGACGTCCTTCTCCAGCAACGGGGCGATGCGGGCGAACTCGGCGTACCACTTGCTCGACGAATCGGTGGGGCCCGAGATGATGAGCGGGGTGCGCGCCTCGTCGATGAGGATCGAGTCGACCTCGTCGACGATCGCGAAGTAGTGGCCGCGCTGCACCAGTTCGTCGAGCGTATGCGCCATGTTGTCACGCAGGTAGTCGAAGCCGAACTCGTTGTTGGTGCCGTAGGTGATGTCGGCACGGTACGCCTCCCGGCGGGCGTCCGGACTCATCCCGGTCAGGATCACCGCGGTCTCCAGACCGAGGAAGCGGTGGACGCGCCCCATCCATTCGGAGTCGCGTTTGGCCAGGTAGTCGTTCACGGTGACCACGTGCACGCCTTCGCCGGAGATGGCGTTGAGGTAAGCCGGCAGCACACAGGTCAGGGTCTTGCCCTCACCGGTCTTCATCTCGGCGATGTTGCCGAAGTGCAGCGCCGCACCGCCCATGATCTGTACGTGGAAGTGCTTCTGGTCGAGCACCCGCCACGCCGCTTCGCGGGCTACTGCGAACGCCTCCGGCAACAGCTCGTCGAGGGTCTCGCCCCCGGCGTAGCGCTCCTTGAACTCGTCGGTCTTGGCGCTCAGCTCCGCGTCCGACAAGGCCTCCATCTCGTCGGAGAGCGCTTCGACGTGGGATGCGATCGCATCGAGTCGTTTGACCATGCGGCCCTCGCCCATGCGCAGCAGCTTGTTCAGCACCGTGTTGCCAATCCTCACTCAGTCCTTCGGATCCGTCGTCCGACGCCCCGAATCCCCACCCGGTTTCCCACCGCGACTTTCCCACCGCGGCCACCGAAGCACAGATCGCCGACCATGGTACTCAGCCCGGCTGAGTAGACGCTGACCGGCACGCGACGGCCACCGGCCCACGGACCCGACATGACTCTGGGGTGGGTCCACTTGTGTGAACCCACCCCAGGGTGTGCGGCGCGGCGCGTCAGTGCGTGTCGGCCAGGCGGATAAGTCCGTAGTCGAACGCGTGGCGCCGGTACACCACGGACGGCTTGTCGGTCTCCTTGTCATGGAAGAGGAAGAAGTCGTGACCGACGAGTTCCATCTCGTAGAGGGCGTCGTCGACGGTCATCGGCGGCGCCTTGTGCTCCTTGACGCGGACGATCTGCCCCGGTGTGCGTTCGGTGACGCCGTCGTCCCAGGTCTGCTCGCTCTCGTCCACCGGCTGTGACAGTTCGTGGGCGAGCTGATCACCTCGCAGTGGCGGTGCGCCGACCTCGGTCGCCGTTGCCACCGAGATCGGGGTGCGGTTGCCGTGCGAGACACGCCGGCGGTCCTTGACCCGGCGCAGGCCGGATTCGAGTTTGCTGACCGCGGTCTCGAGTGCGGAGTAGAAGTTCTCCCCACCCGCCTGGCCGCGGACCACCGGCCCCTTGCCGATGGCGGTGAGCTCCACCTGCTGACACACCTTGGACTGTCTGCGGTTACGTTCGTGGCTCAACCGCACGTCGAAGCGGAAGATTCCAGGATCAAAACGTTCGAGCCGAGCGAGCTTGTCGCGCACGTGGACCCGATAGTGGTCGGGAATGGTCACGTTGCGGCCGGTGAACTCGACGGCGGCGTCAGGCTCCGCGGGCTCGGCGGACTCGATGGTCCCCGGCGGCACGACGAATGCCGAATCGATCTCGTCGTCGCGGATCGCTCGCGCGTCGACTTTCGGTTCACGCTG
Source organism: Gordonia pseudamarae (assembly GCF_025273675.1). Lineage (NCBI taxonomy): Bacteria > Bacillati > Actinomycetota > Actinomycetes > Mycobacteriales > Gordoniaceae > Gordonia > Gordonia pseudamarae. Next base: position 3,759,248 of record NZ_CP045809.1, read on the forward strand.
GCCCTTGCGGTGGATGACACTGGACATGCAATTTCCTCCTGAATTACTTCCCCGGTCCACGCGGTCACCGTGGCCTGACGGTCCGGCGAATATCCGGGCGGCGTCTGCGCAGATGACCCGGCCCCCACTCCACAGCTGTGGTCGATCGGACTCTTGACATCCGATCAGACTGCGGTACATGGGATCTCGGATATCTCTGCGGGTCTCACCACCTGATAGCGTTCGACGTTCCGTGACCCGACGGCTCCGATTTTCCGTGAAGACGGGGATGGTGGCCATACCAGCCGACGGCTGGCACTCACGAACGCGCTATCACCTCCCTGACGCATGGACCGCCCTGGTCGGGTGGTCCCAGGTACCGGCATCGTCGCCGGTAACCTTTCGTGCCTTCGACCGTAGCCCGAAGTTCGCCGAACGGCTACGTTTCCGGCGAGCATGTCGGCTAGTGGGGACCAATTCGATCCATCGGACTCCTGCCGGGCAGGGTGTGGACAGGACCTTTGGGTCTGGCAGCACGCCCTGGCAGAGTGTCGGTGTGAGCACACCACATCAGCTGAAGGCGTTCTGCGGGAAAGTGATTCGGGCGGGCATCGACCTGGCCGTGCCGCTGTGCTGCGCCGGCTGCGATCGTCCCGGCATCCGCTGGTGTCCGCGGTGTGCCGCGGTGCTGACGGATTCGCCCATCGCGATCACCACCCGGGTGCCCGTGCCCGCCCCCGTGTGGGCGTGCGGGCGGTATCGGGGCCCGGCCCGGCGGGCGGTGATCGCGGGCAAGGAACACGGCCGCACCGACCTGGCGGCACCCCTGGGCGCCGCACTGGCACACGCCCTGCGCGTGCTGGCGCACTGGGGCGAGCTGCCCGACGGTCCGCTGCTGCAACTGCTGCCCGCCCCCACCCGGGCGACGTCGGCCCGGCGGCGCGGCGGCGACACCGTCACGGCGATGACCCGCGCGGCGGCAACCGGGCTGGGCGCCCGCGTCCGGGTGGTGCCGGCCCTGTACACCGCGGCCTGGACGGCAGATTCAGCGGGCCTGTCGGCGGCCGAACGCACCCGCAACCTGTCCGGCCGGATCCGGTCGAGAACACACACGCGCCTGCACCCGCGCGCCGTCACGGTCCTGGTCGACGACGTGATCACCACCGGCACCACCGCCGCCGAATCGGCCAGGGTCCTGGCCGCCCGGGGAATCGCACTCGACGCGGTACTGGTCCTCGCCGCCGCTTAGCGGTCCCCACACACTGGGCGGCCCGGACAGCGGAGGCCGTCCGAGAGGCGGCAGTCCGTTGCCCCCGCGGCCACCTGTCCGACCGCGGCGAAGCTCACGGCAATACCGGTGTGGCTCCTGGGGTCATCGCGCTCTCGACCTCCGTCCAGTACTGGTCGGGCTCGCCGTTGGTGCTGCCCAGACTGAGCACGCCGCGGCTGTCGCCGACGTAGACCGTGGACAGGTCCGCGGCGACCGAACGCACAGGCGGTGACAGGTTTCCGCTGAGCAGCCCCACCGCCTGGGTGCCGTTGATGGACAGCTGCAGTACCGGTGATTCGGGCGCGTCCCGGGCCAGGACGAGCGTCGTCGGTGAGGCCCAGTCGATGGCGGTGACCCGGCTGCCGACGTTGTAGGCGGCGATGCGGGGACCACTGAGCATGACCCGGCCCTCGATGTTGGTGGAGACGACGGCGAACACCAGCTGACCGTCGACGACCATCGCCACGCGCACACCGTCGGGAGCGACCTGCAGTTCGGTGACGGCGCCACGAACGACGTTGTTGACAGCGGTGATGTCGACGGCGGACATGTGGTCCGCACCGTCCTCACCACGTTCCCATCGCTGGACCCGGCCATCGACGACCGACCAGATCGTCCCGGCGTCATGACCGAAGGACGGCCGGGCGATCGAGTCGGCGACCACGAGCGTGGTGGGCGCGCCGCCGTAGGGGGCGGCGACGAGTTCGGAGGATGCGGCGCCGGGCCTGCGGGCCAGCACCCCGGCGACCCGTTTGCCGTCGGGCGAGATCGAGGCGCTGCGCAGATCGTCACCGGTACCGAGTTCACCGGCCACCGGGGTGGTGGTGGCACCGACCCGCAGAAGCGCGCCATCCCGGATGACGCTGAGTCCGGCGTCCGCGGTGACGGTTCCGTTGGGATCGAGTCCGGCGACATCGGTGCTCTGCCAGCCGTCGGCGTGGTCCTCGCGGATCGGGTGGCCGTCATCGGTGATCTGGTAGGGACCGGCGATCTCCAGCCCTTCGAGGGTCCACACGATCTGCGCGACCATGAGTTGCTGGTCGGCATCGGACTGTTCACCGATGCCCGTCAGCGGCACCTGAACCCCACCGTCGGCGACGGCGCCGACCTTGCCGCGCAACGCGGCGGTCCGGGGGAAGGCGGTGCCCGCGGCGGCGCGCAGGTCGGCGGCCGGTCCGGCGATGAGTCGCCGGATGAGGGTGCCGGGGTCGGTGTCGGTGCCCGCGTACAGCCAGCGCGGATCGGGTACCAGGGCGGTGCGCTCGTTGTTCGGGAAGTAGAGAGTGGCCGACCGGTAGAGCGATTCGAATTGGTTCTTGTCGATGAGCGTGCCGCTGGGCAGGCGGCCGTCGATACGCCACTGATCGTTGACGAGGCGCAGATCGAAAGTGGCCGCGACACGTCCGGTGGCGGGCAGGAGTTGGCCGTCGGGACGCAGTGTGCCCACGTTGTCGCCGACGAGCCGTAACCGCACGGTGGTGGCGCTGCGCTCGTCGATGAACACATTGACCTCATCGACGACAACCATGTCACCGCTGGAGTCCCACTGTGCGGAGGCGGTTCTGGTGAGGAACTTGCGAGCGGCGCGGTAGTTGCCGCGCGGGTTGGCGGTGGCCTTGACGAAGGCACGCACCAGTGCCTCCGAATCCATGTCGGCCTGCGGCACGGGTACCGCGTTGGGCGGGTTCTCGCGATGGAAGGCGCGGATAGGCTGGGGCGAGGAGTTGTCGGGTATCGCTCCGCAGCCGGCGACGACGGCGAGCACCGTGAGCAACGCACCGATGATCGTCGCCCGGTTGCGGGCGGTCATGTGAGCTCACCTTCGGTGACGGCGGCCTTGGGATGGCCGGGTTGTTTGAGGGGCAGCGGGCTGCCGAGCACCTTGTGGCCGCGCACGAGTGGCAGCGTGAGCCGGAAGCAGGCGCCGTTGCCCGGTTCGCCCCACGCCTCGAGCCGGCCCTGATGCAGCCGGGCGTCCTCAATGCTGATGGCCAGGCCGAGTCCCGTACCGCCCGATCGCCGGAACCTGGACGGATCCGAACGCCAGAAACGGTTGAAGACCAGCTTCTCCTCCCCCGGCCGCAACCCGATGCCGTTGTCACGCACGGTGATGGCAACGGCGTCGCCGTCCGAACGCATGGTCAGGGTGACGGGTTTGCGTTCACCGTGGTCGATGGCGTTGGCGAGAAGGTTGCGCAGGATCCGCTCGACACGGCGCGGGTCGATCTCGGCCAGTACGGGTTCCTCGGGCAGGTCGAACACCAGTGTCGTGCCGGTGTCCTCGGCGAGATGGCGGACGGTGGCGATGGCGCCCTCGATCGGGATGGCCATGTCCATGCGCTCGGCGGCGAGTTCGGCCATGCCCGCGTCGTGCCGGGAGATCTCCAGGAGCTCGGTGAGCAGCGTCTCGAATCGGTCGAGCTCCTTGTCGAGCAGTTCGACCGACCGCTTATACATGGGGTCGAGTTCGTCGCGGGCCTCGTACAGCACATCCGAGGCCATCCGGACGGTGGTGAGCGGCGTCCGCAGTTCGTGGCTGACGTCGGAGGTGAACTGGCGTTGGAGGCCGCCGAACTCCTCGAGGTGGGTGATCTGTTTGGACAGGCTTTCGGCCATGTCGTTGAACGACATCGCCAGACGCGCGATGTCGTCCTCACCGCGGACCGGCATGCGTTCTTTGAGCCGGCCGTCGGCGAAACGCACGGCGATGCGCGATGCGGATCGGACCGGGATCACCACCTGCCGCGACACGAGCCAGGCGATGGCGGCCAGCAGTCCGAGCAACACCACTCCGCCGGTGAGCAGGGTGCCGCGCACGAGGTTCACCATGTTCTGTTCGTTGGTCAGCGGGAACACCAGATACAGTTCGAGCCCGGCGATCGCCGAGTTGGTGGGGGTGCCGATGATGAGTGCCGGAACATCGGTGCCGGAGCCGTTGTCGACGGACGAGTACTGGTAGGCCACCTGCCCGCCCTGCACCATGTCGCGCAGGTTGTCGGGGATCTCGTTGCCCGGTCCGGCGCCGGTCTCGGCACTGTCGCGGACCGAATTGCGCACGATCAGCACGGTGTCGAACGTTCCGACGTCGTCGGTTCCCTGGCCGGAGCCCGACCTACGATCGGTGAGCAGTGACCGGGTCTGACGCAGCCGGTTCTCGGTGGACATCGCACCGTCGCTGCTCGACAGGTCTCGTTCGACGGTGACACGGGAGCGGTCGAGTGCCTCGGTGGCGGCGGCCAGCTTCACGTTGAGCAGGCTGTCGGTGATCTGGCTGACCAGAACCAGACCGAGCACCATCAACACCACCAACGACAGCAACAGTGTGGAGACCACCACTCGCAGTTGCAGCGAGCGCCGCCAGATCCTGCTCGACGAGCGGCCGAATCGTGCGGCCGCCCGGGTGATCTGCCCCAGGGTGCTGTTGATTCTCCTGGAACGTCCGATCACGGCGGTCCGGCCTTGTAGCCGACCCCTCTCACGGTCAGCACGATCTCCGGGTTCTCCGGGTCGGTTTCGACTTTCGCGCGCAGTCGCTGCACGTGCACGTTGACCAGCCGGGTGTCGGCGGGATGCCGGTAGCCCCAAACCTGTTCGAGGAGCACATCGCGGGTGAACACCTGTCGCGGCTTACGGGCCAGTGCCACGAGCAGATCGAATTCGAGCGGGGTGAGGGAGATCGGGACACCGTCGCGGCTGACCTTGTGCGCGGGCACGTCGATCTCGACCGGCCCGATCGACAGGAGCTCGGCCGGCTCGTCGTCGGTTCGGCGCAGCCGGGCGCGGATGCGGGCGACGAGTTCCTTCGGTTTGAACGGCTTCACCATGTAGTCGTCGGCGCCGGACTCCAGTCCGAGGACGACGTCGACGGTGTCGGATTTGGCGGTGAGCATGACGATCGGCACGCCCGAATCGGCACGCAGCACCCGGCATACGTCGATACCGTTCATGCCCGGGAGCATCAGGTCGAGCAACACCAGGTCAGGCCTGATCTCGCGGACCGCCGTCAGCGCCTGGGTCCCGTCGCCCACCACGAACGGTTCGAAACCTTCGCCACGGAGCACGATCGTCAGCATTTCGGCGAGCGCGGCATCGTCGTCGACAACAAGGATCCGTGGCTTCATGGATCCCATGGTGGCATCTTCGCCGGAAAACGACGAATATGACGCGCCGTACCGGCCGACCCCCCGCTCCCGACCTGGACTTTTTCGTTCGGGGCGGCACGGTGCGCCATAGCGGCGACGATTACCATCTCCGGTCATGAGCCAACTCATCGCCATCGAAGGGCTCGACGGTGCGGGCAAGAACACTCTCGTGACGGCGCTGACCGCCATCTGGCAGTCCGGGGGGCTGCGCGTGGCACATTTCACCTTCCCCCGCTACGGCCGGTCGGTGCACGCCGACCTGGCCGCCGAGGCCCTGCACGGCGGCCACGGTGATCTGCGCGAGAGCGTCTACGCCATGGCGTTGCTGTTCGCGCTGGACCGGCGTGCGGCGCATGCGTCCATCGCCGCGGCGGTCGCCGACTGCGACATCGTCATCTGCGATCGGTATGTGGCCTCCAACGCCGCGTACAACGCCGGGCGGCTCGGGCAGGACGCCGACGGCGAGGTGGTGACATGGGTGGACGAGCTGGAGTTCGGCCGGTTCGGTCTGCCGGTCCCCGACCGGCACGTGCTGCTGGGAGTGACCCCCGAGGTCGCGATGTCGCGGGCCCGCGGGCGCGAGGAATCCGCCGCGCGCGAACGCGACTTCTACGAGCGCGACAACAGCCTGCAACACCGCGTCGACGTCGTCTATCACCAGCTGGCGCGCACACACTGGCATTCACCGTGGATCGTCACCGACGGCGCCGACCCGGCCGAACTCGCCCACCGATTGCGTTCGTGACGGGTTGTGGTCGTGACGGGCGGACGCCCCCGACCGGGTGGGCGAGGGCGTCCGTTTCACGTATTGCCGAATCACGTGGTGCCGCGACTGCTCCGAATGCTCAGTAGCGGTAGTGCTCCGGCTTGTACGGGCCTTCGACGTCGACCCCGATGTACTCGGCCTGCTCCTTGGAGAGCTTGGTGAGGGTGCCGCCGAGTGCCTCGACGTGGATGCGGGCGACCTTCTCATCGAGGTGCTTGGGCAGACGGTAGACCTCGTTGTCGTACTCGTCGTTCTTCGTCCACAGCTCGATCTGCGCGATGACCTGGTTGGAGAAACTGTTGCTCATCACGAACGACGGGTGGCCGGTGGCGTTGCCGAGGTTGAGCAGGCGGCCCTCGCTGAGCACGATGATCGACTTGCCGTCGTCGAAGGTCCACTTGTCGACTTGCGGCTTGATGTTGAGGCAGGTGGCGCCCGAACCCTCCAGGCCGGCCATGTCGATCTCGTTGTCGAAGTGACCGATGTTGCCCAGGATGGCCTGGTTCTTCATCCGCTTCATGTGGTCGAGGGTGATGATGCCCAGGTTGCCGGTGGAGGTGATGACGATGTCGGCCTCGCCGATCGCCTGCTCCACGGTCACCACGTCGAAGCCGTCCATCAGCGCCTGCAGCGCGTTGATCGGATCGATCTCGGTGACCTGCACGCGCGCGCCCTGTCCGGCGAGCGATTCGGCACATCCCTTGCCCACGTCGCCGTAGCCGCAGACGAGCACCTTCTTGCCGCCGATGAGGACGTCGGTACCGCGGTTGATGCCGTCGACCAGCGAGTGGCGGGTGCCGTACTTGTTGTCGAACTTGCTCTTGGTGACCGAGTCGTTGACGTTGATCGCCGGGAATGTCAGATCACCGGCTGCGGCGAACTGGTACAGACGGAGCACACCGGTGGTGGTCTCCTCGGTGACACCCTGCACCGAGTCGGAGATCGTCGACCATTTGGTCTTGTCGTTCTCGAACGACGTGCGCAGCAGTTCCAGGAACACCTTGTACTCGGCCGAATGATCGTCGTCGGCCGGCGGCACCACACCGGCCTTCTCGAATTCGGCTCCGCGCAGCACCAGCATGGTGGCATCGCCGCCGTCATCGAGGATCATGTTGGCCGGCTCGCCCGGCCAGGTCAGCATCTGCTCGGCGGCCCACCAGTATTCCTCGAGCGTTTCGCCCTTCCACGCGAACACCGGCACGCCCTTGGGCTCCTCGACGGTGCCGTGCGGGCCGACGACCACGGCCGCGGCGGCATGGTCCTGGGTGGAGAAGATGTTGCACGACGCCCAGCGGACCTCGGCCCCGAGAGCGACGAGCGTCTCGATGAGGACGGCGGTCTGCACGGTCATGTGCAGCGAACCCGAGACGCGCGCGCCCTTGAGCGGCAGCACATCGGCGTACTCGCGGCGCAGCGACATCAGACCCGGCATCTCGTGTTCGGCCAGGTCGATCTCCTTGCGGCCGAACTCGGCCAGCGCCAGGTCGGCGACCTTGAAGTCGATCCCGTTGAGCGTGTCCACAGATGTCATCTGTAACCCTTCGTCGATAGCAGCACGGCACTGTTGTCGTCCGGCGCGTAGGCAGTCGACTCCGAGGCTATCCGACGGCCTTTGGTTAGGGTGCCCTCAGGTGCGGTGTGTGAGTATCGGGCCGCCGACTCAGGTGTCGCGGGTGGGATGGGGCAGCCCGGCGCGTACCTCGTCCTCATGCACCAGGTCCGGGTCCTCGAACGGGCCATCCACCACGTCGGGGTACCGCCTGATGAACACGATGGCGGCCACCAGCCCTCCCCACACGATGGTGACCGCGATGATCAGCATCACGATCGCGGACGTGCTCATCGGACCGCCTCCTTCTCCCGGTTGAGCAGTTCGGCCTCCGGAGGCCACGGCACGAAGCCCGGATCGTCCCGGCCGCGCCACGACGGCAGGGTCAGCGCGATCGCGCCGATGATCGCCACGGCTATCACACCCCAGCCGAACACACCGATGTACCACGTCGGATAGCCCTCGTAGCCGTCCTGGATCACCGACAGGAGCTTGTCGACCAGCATGATCGTCAGGAATACCGGTCCGACGACACCGATCAGGACGATCCACCACCGCCCCACCTTGAACGTCGACACCGCACTCAGATGCAGTCGCAGCAGATCCGCGTTGCGGGCGACCCACACCGTGAACACCGTCATGATGATCGCGGAGGACACCACACCCACGTTGTTGGCGAACATGTCGATGGTGTCGAGCGCGATGAGGCCGGTGGTGGTCGAGAACAGGCCCAGCGAGATCAGTCCGCAGACGACGGTGACACCGACGGCAGCCGTCGTCCGGCCGATTCCGAACTTCTCCTGAATGCCGTTGGAAACGCCGATCAGCAACGAGATCAGCGACGTGAAACCCGCGATCACCAACGACCCGAAGAACAAGACACCGAAGAATGCCGACCCGGGCATCTCCGAGATCACCGCGGGAAACGTGACGAAGGACAGGATCGGACCGGTGAGGCCTTCGAGGTCGGCCACCGCGACCTGCTGCTGATGTGCGAGGAAACCGAGCGCGCTGAACACCCCGATACCCGCCAGTATCTCGAACGACGAATTGGCGAATGCCACCACGAGACCGGAACTGGTCATGTTCGCCTTACGGCGCTGGAACGAGGAGTAGGCGATCATGATGCCGAACGCGATCGACAGCGAGAAGAAGATCTGACTGTAGGCCGCGATCCACACGTCCAGATCGGTGAGCGCACCCCAATCAGGTGTGAACAGGGCGTTGAGTCCGTCGACCGCACCGTCGAGGGTGACCGCGCGGATGACCAGTCCGGTGAAACCGACGAACAACAGCGGGATGAATATGTAATTCATCTTCTCGACGCCCTTGGCCACGCCCAGCGCCAGAACCACCAGCGCGACCAGCCAGACCGCGAGCAGCGGCAGTGCGACATGTCCGACGACGGTCGTCGACACGCCCGGATCGTCGACCTTGAGGTACTTGTTGACGAAGAAGTCGGCCGGATCGTCGCCCCATTTCTGGGTGAACGAATAGAAGAAGTAGCTCAGTGCCCAGGCGATCACGGCGGCGTAGTAGATCGAGATGAGGAACAGCAGCATCGTCTGGAACCAGCCCAGTGCTTCCGCCGGCTTTTTGATCCTGCGGAACGCGAGCGGCGCGGTCCCCCGGTGGCGGTGGCCGATCGCATAATCGAGGAACAGGATCGGAATACCCGCTGTCAGCAGCGCGATCAGATAAGGAATCAGGAATGCGCCGCCACCGCTCTCGTAGGCGACGCCGGGAAAACGCCAGATGTTTCCCAGCCCCACCGCCGAACCGATGGCGGCGAAGATGAAACCGGAGTTGCGCGTCCAGGTCTCCCTGTTCTGGCCCGGCGCACTCGTACCGGCCGTGTCCGCACTTGCCACCGCAGCGTCCTCTCACCTCGTCGAGACCGGGCCCCCGTCACCGCATCGACGCTAGCGCACCGGTGCCGGTTCTCGTGCCGGTTACGCAGGGTTCAGCTCCGGTCGTCCCCACCCTTGTCGATATCGGGTTCGAGATAGATCAGCCGCGCCTGCGGGAGTGAGGTGCGCACACGAAGTTCCGCCGCGTCGATGGTGTCGGCGATCTTCCCGATGTCGCTGCCCGGGGAGATGGCGATCTTGGCCGCGACGAGCATCTCGTCGGGACCGAGGTACTGGGTCTTCATGTGGATGACCCGGTCGACGCCGTCGGTCGCGGCCAACTCGGTGAGCAGTGTCCGTTCCTCCGTGTCGGTGGCACCCTCACCGATCAGCAGGCTGTGCATCTCGACGATCAGCACGACCGCGATGATGCCGAGCAGCACCCCGATCGACAGTGTGCCCACGCCGTCCCAGATGGCGTCGTCGGTGATCATCGTCAGTCCGACACCGCCGAGCGCCAGGACCAGACCGATGAGCGCACCGGTGTCCTCCAGCAGCACGACGGGAAGCTCGGGGGTCCGTGCGTTGCGGATGAACTGCCACCAGGTGGCATCGCCCTTGAGCGGCTTGGATTCCTTGTAGGCGGTCCGGAAGCTGTAGCTCTCCAGGCAGATCGCGACCACCAGGATCACCACCGCGACGATCGGTGACTCGAGTCCGTGGTCGTGCGCGTGCCGGATCTTCTCGATGCCCTCGTAGATCGCGAACATCGACCCGAGGGTGAACAGCACGAGCGCGACCACGAACGAGTAGAAGTAGCGGCTGCGGCCGTAGCCGAACGGGTGCAGCCGGTTGGCCTTCTTGGCCGCGCGGTTCTGCCCCAGCAGCAGCAGGCCCTGATTGGAGGTGTCGGCCACCGAATGCACCGCTTCGGCGGCCATCGATGACGATCCGGTGATGAGGAAGCCCGCGAACTTGGCTGCGGCGATTCCTGCGTTGGCCAGCAGCGCGGCGATGATCGCGCGCTTGGATCCCTCTGCGGACACGGCACTCCTGAATTCGGCGACGACACGGTCGGAACCGGCCTGATCGGCACGTGAGGTGGACGCTCACGCGGACCGATCCGTGCGGACCTCGGCCCTGCACAGGTCGACGCGGCTCGATCAGCGTTGACGATACTGCGTCGACGGTGCATCGCCCCGCCGAGCCGCCGGTGTGGCGACCCGGTCGGGGCGATGCGGTGGTCTCCGGCGGATCAGGCGAAGCTGTCGCGCACCCGGCGGTCGGCGTTGCGCATCATCACGCCCGCGTTCTCGACACCGCTGCCGAGGCCGTTGAGCTGGGTGCGGACATCGGCGAAAGCGATGTCCCACTTGTTCTGCGCCGCCTGATATGACGCGGCACCCTCCTGTGACTGCCAGTTCGCACCGAGCTTGTTGACCTGGGTCTTGAGCTCGTCGGCGAGCGCGCCGAGCTTGGCGAACTGGCTCTTGAGGTCACCGGAAAGAGTGTCGAGGCCGGCGAAGTTGTAGGCGATGACGCCGTTGTTGGACATGGTGTGCTCCTGAGGTTGTGAGTGGTGAAAGGTTGGTGGACACGATCGCCCGACGGTGGATTCTGTGGCGGACTCCAGACGACGGCGGAGGCCCGACCGGATGAGGCCCGACCGGATGAGGCCGCGAGCGGGATCAGAGCTTGAGGGTCGAGGTGCCCACGCTCTGGGTCACCGCACTCGCGACCTCCGAGTCCTGGCTGTCGTAACCCTTGAAGCTGGTGGTCAGGTTGGCCTCGATCTCGTTGAGTGCGGTGTTGAGCCGGGTCGCGACATCCTGCCAGTTGTTGTGGGTGTTGCCGAAGGCGATGGCCGCCTGCCCGCTCCACGTGGATTGGCCGGTGCCCGCCGAGGTCCGGATCTGGCCCAGGATCCCCTTCATCTCACCGACGATGGTGCTGATGGAGTTGGCCGAGGACTGGCTGGCCGCCAGATCGATGGACACTCCGTTGGATGAACCGAACTGCATTGTTTCTCCTCTTGTTGAGACAACCGGAGCGAGCCGGTTGGGGTGGATACCGATGGTGTCGCCGCTGGTGCCGGTGACGCGCGCACGGTCAGTGCGCCCCGGCGGCGATGAGCCCGTGGAGTGGTTCGAGCAGTAATGTCACCGACTGCTCGATACGGTGGCCGGTGCCCGGGGACAAGGTCGTCCACAGTCGGCCGTCCGCGGCGTCGGCGGCACTGGCGATGATCCGCCCGCCCGCGCACTCGAAGATCCCTACGGCCCCCGACGACCGGGTCCGGACCGCACCGGCCGCCGCGTAGGCGACTATCTCGCTGCGCCGACCGGCGGTCGCGAATGCCGCCGCGCTCCGTGCCCGGTGATCGTCGGCGCACAGGCGGCGCAGACCGTCGGCCACCGCCTCGCGCAGCGCCGTGTCCTCCAGTCCGGCCGCATGCCGCAGAATGTCGACGACGTGGTCGCGGGGCGCGGTCACCGACCCGAACGCGGGTGTGGCCGCGTCGCCGAAGTACCGCCGCACGGCGGCGGCCAGGACGGCCGGACCGTCGCGGACGAGATCGGCGGGTGTGCCCAGGTCACGGAACATCGTTGTCATGCCGTCGCCGCACCGCCGTGTGGCTGTCGCCGCAACAACCCGGCCCGGCCCGGCCGCGACACAGGTTCTCTCGATATCGCCCCGACTGTCATCAACGGTTCTGATCTCGATGTGACACGACGGATTTGCCAGGACGCGCAGGCTTTCCGCGAGCCACCACGGGATCTCGTCCGTCGGGCCGTCCCTGTCCGCCGGTTCGTCGCCCGCGGGCCGGGCCTCGTCGCCGGTCGGTGGTTCGTCGAGCACCGCGGGCCAGGTCTGCACTCCGATCGCCGCCCGCAGCGCACTCAGACCTTCGGCTCCGACGGCGTATTCGGCGGGCGCTGTCATCGGTCACCCCCTCCGGCTTCCGGTGGCGCAGCGGACTGAGCGGTGGTCGTGCCGGACACGTGGTCAGCTGCCGCGACATCCATCACCGCAACATCCACCGCTGCGACATCCATCACCGCGATATCGGCCCAGGTCGGTCGACGATCGCTGTCGCCGGGCGCGGCGTCGGCCTCGACGCGGGCCCATCGGTCACCCGTCGGGGAGGCCTGGGCACCTGGCGCCGGTTGTGCCGGGACAGGCGCGGCTGCGGGCACCGCCGAGGGCACGGCTCCGGTTCCCGGTGATGTGCCGGCGGGCGCCGGTGACCGTGCCGCGTTCCCGATGACGCCGGTCTCGTCGATTGTCGCCGAACACGCTGTCCGCGAGCCTGTTCCGGAACCGTCGCCACCGGTCGCACCGACCCTGGTGTGGGTGTATCTCCCGGGCGCGGCCGGGCCCGGGACCATGGACACACCGGCCATGGCTATGCCCGGCGTGCCGGCCCCGGTCCCCGTCACCGATGTCCGGGGCTCCCGTGGTCCGGTCACGTCGTGGTCGCCGGTGTGTCGTTCGGTGTCGCCGACCACCGGGTCGGCGAGTCCCTGCTTGGTCGCGAGCGCCGTCGGTGGTCCGGTCGGCGCGTACCAGGACCGGACCGCCTCCGTCGCGGCCTGCTCGTACGCCGCCATCACCCGCGCGGCACGCAGCCGTCCCGACTGCTGCGCGTGCTCCACGTCGGCCATGATCCCCAGCAGGACCGCACCGGCGGGACCGATGGCCGCCAGTGCGCGGGAGAGTTCGGTCCCGGCCATCGTGTCCGGGTGCGGCATCGTCCTTCGCGCCACCTCCACGGCCGCGGCCTGACGGTCGGCGAGATCGCCTGATTGATGTGCGGAGCGGGATATTTCGGCGATCCAGTCGACGATACGGCGCAACGCCGCACTCACCTCCGGCCCGTCGGCGACGCTCCACACGGTACCGAGTCGCCGTACCGTCGCGCTGAGGTCGACGCCGATCTGGGCGAGGTCACCACCGGCACCGGTCCAGGCCGCGGCCGCCTCCGCGAGCGGCATGGCGCCCGGGCCCGCGGCGAGATCGGTGGTCAGCCGCAGCGCGGTCCTGTTCTCCCATTCGACACCTGTGAACCCGACCATCGCTACAGCCGCAATCGAGTGGCGAGCCGCTCATCGGCGGTGTCCACCTCGTCGGCATGCGCACGAAGCACTACCGCCACCGCACGTAGTTCCGCTGCGCCGGAGTCGATCTCGGACACGAACCGGTCGCCGCCCGCGCCCGCCGAGCGGGCCACACCAGCCGACACCTCGTCCAGTGCCGCCGGCCGGACGGTCAGTGCGGGCCCACGTGTACGTGCCACATCACAGATCCGTTCGGCGTAGGTGTCGAATTGTGCCGCGGTGACCCGCAACGCATGGGCGTCCACCCAGAAGTCATGTGTGGTCATGGAAGTTGCTCGATTCACAAGTAGGAATACCCCGGCCGCACCGGGATCAGGACCTGCCGATGTCGGCGGAGAGGGAGAGGTTCAGCCTCAACGCGATGTCCGGTGCCGGTGCCCGCTCGGCCGGGACGCGGTCGTCGTCGCCGAACACCGCGGGCACGGCGGGCCCGGTCTCGCCGACGACCCTGCGCCCGTTGTCCTCGTTGACGAGGTAGGCCGCGCTGCCGTGGGCGCCGTCCCCGCCACCGCGAGCCGCGCCGCCGACCGGCGTGGCGGCCATCGGCGCGCCCGGCCCGTACGTACTGCTTCCGGCGAGGGTTCGGACGCCCGGCCCCACCGCAGGTTCGGCGCCGCCGGTCGGCATCGTCGGCCGATAGGTACCGGCGGGCGTCTGCGATGCCGGCCCACCCGTAGGAAGCCCCGGGGCGTTTGCCGACAGCTGCGCCGAGGACGGGTGGCCGATTGTGCCCGGGCCCGCGGCGGCGGACCGTACCGGGGGATCGTTCTGTGTCGCGGTCAATAACCTGTCGGCCTTCGTGGTGGTCGTCGTGGTCTGTGTGGTGGTTGTCGGAACGGTCTTCACCGGGTCCGGAGTGGTGCGGGTGGTGAGCTCGGTCGGGATCTGTTTGGCCGCACTGACCACCGGGGTGACCGCGTCGAGTGCGGAACCGGCGACGGAGAACGGGTTGACCCCGTTGACCCGCGGCACGTTGGTGACCTTGATCTTGAGCCCGTTGGTACTCATGTGGGCGGTCGGTCCCAGCAGTTGTGCGCGGGTGGCGGTGACCACCGCGATCGCCTGCGCCAGCCCCTCGGCCGCGAAGCCCAGCGCGAGCCCCTGTCCGGCCGGTGTCCCGATGACCGGCAGCGTCGCGCCGATCTTGCTCACCGTCGCCGCGATGATGCCCTGCACCTGGGTGAGCCCGGTACCGACGATAGTGGCCGCGGCCTGGATGTCGATCGACATCGTGGCGCCCTGTCTGGATACCGCGGTGGTGTCGGCACCGACCTTCACGTTCTTGATCAGCGCGGCCTGCGACGCCTGACCGTCCCAGATCTGCGCGGCCACCTTCAGCGCGCCCGACGATGTCGACACCGCACTGTCGAGTGCCCCCGACAACGCGGTGAACAGCTTCGACGGGTCGATCGCGGCGGTTGCGAGGTTCCCGGTCCCGAAACCGCCGAGAAGATCGGTGAGCGGCTTGAGCAGCGCGGTCAGGTCGAGGGTGGGCAGTACCGGCAGCCCCGGCAGCGGCGGAATCTCCGGGACGCGCGGCAGAGTGGGCAGCGACAGCCCGGACAGGATGTCGTTGACCGGGCGATCGAGAATCGGCCCGAGCGGCGTCGCGGCGATCATGTCGTTGACCGACATCTCCCCGACGTCACCGCGGAGCGGGTGGCCGACCCCGACCACACCGTTCCGGGTCCCCGCATCGCCCGCACTCATGCCTTCATCCCGAGGGTGTGCGAGATGCCGGATGCACCGTCACGATCGGTACCCTCGAAGTCCGCGGCGCCGTGGATGGCGGCCGCGGCGGTGCCGAGATGGACTGCCGACACCTCACCCACCGACAGCAGATGATTGGCCTGGGCGCCGATGAACGACGCCAGGAATTCCTGCCCGATCAGGCCGAACACGGGGATGAGCGCAGCGGTATTGGCGCCGGCGTTGATCGCACCGGCACCGGCCACGGCAACGCCGATGGCGGCCGCACTCTCCCCGTAGATCCGGACCGCATCAGGAACGACAGTGGTATTCATCGATTCCCCCTTCATCAGTCGCCGAGTCCATCTGCCGACTACCCGACGTTGCATTACTCGATAGCCCGGCGATATTCAACAATGTGGCGACAATCAATTACCTGTGGTGACAACGAAATTGGGATGCGACTGCGCACATAGCGGCCGACATTCGCGGGCGGCACGGGCGGGCCGGCACCGACTCGATCACGCGGACCGCCATGCGCCGGTCGTCTGCCGGTGGGCCGGATGTCAGTGGTGCCCGATGTCAGTGGTGCCGGATGTCAGTGGTGCCGGATGTCAGTGGTGCCGGATGTTCAGTGGCCCCTGACGTCAGCGAGGCCGACTGCCCAGCAGTTCGGCGAAGGATTCCGTGAATTCCTCGGTGATCCGGGCACGCCGGGCGAACGCCCGCTGCGCGGCCAAGGCCGCGGTGGCGACGATCGTCTCCCCGAGACGCGAGGCACCCAGCCGCCCGGCCTGCGGCGACAACTCGATACCACGAACCCCGCCCACACCGTCGACCTCGATGGAAACCATTCCGTCCGGCGATGTCTCACGTACCGCGATTGCCCCGAGTCGGTCGGAAAAGTCCTGCATCCGACTCAGTTGCGTGCGCGCCCGGGATTCGAGTTCATCTATTTCCCAGTTCATTTCGCCCGCTCACCGAATATCGTCGACGGAGCGCTCAAGCTCGGCGAGGTCGTCCGGCGTGGGCAGTCCCATCGCACCCACCACGTCGGCATCCACACCCTCTTCGAGAAGCTGTGCCCGCAAACGGATTCCGGACACCATCGCGGCACTGTGACACAGGGCGGTGATCTCGCGGGCCAACCCCGCCATATCGCACCGCATTTCGTCATCGGAGATCTTGATCGACACCGGCAGGCCCTGATTGGTCGCCGTCACCGTGACCGCACCGGACCGCGACCTGACCGTGGCCAACGCGTCGGCGAATCCGCTGGAACAATCACCCTGCGAGCGTGCCCACCACTGATCGGTGAGCGTTGCACCCTTCTTCAACCCGAATACCCCCGTATCGTTGTTGTGGCGCACCTGGGTACACCGTGTCAACTATCAATTGCACTACATGGAATACCCTGTACCACAATAATCTTGACCAGCTACCAGACAGTTGTGCAGATAGTGATTGTCCGGCTTGTCGGTTGCGCTGAGGTGATAGTGCCATATACACCCACGGCTGGCCATAGGCTCGCCGCGCGCCTGTGGATAACCGTCCGGCGACGGCATGGTGATGTCGTCGCTCACGGCATTCGTTGAGGCCTCGCCGCGCGCCTGTGGATAACCGTCCGGCGACGGCAGCAGGACCTCGTATCGGGTTCGGTAGACTGCACGCCATCGGCCTCACCGGCCGTCCACCACGCCGATGGGGAGCTGATCGATGACCGACAACACCACCGACGGCACCGGCGCATTGCTCCCCTTCCCCGCCAGGCCGCCGCTGGGCCCCGACTCCCCTGGTGCGGCCGGGGCCCCGCACGGCCCGCGGACACCTCTGCCGGCGTGGCCGCGACCCGGCATGCGGGTAACCGAGGGTCCGCCGCCCGCCGATCGGCGCGTCAACAGGCCTCCACCGACACAACGCGCCCGGCAATCAACCCCGGACACACCCCGGTCCCGAAGGGCGGCAATCGATCCGGCCCGTCCACTGCCACGCCCCGACGGTCCGCGGCCTCCCCTGCCCCCTCTGCGACGGGACATCACGGACACTCCCGCCCCTCCCGAATCCGCCGCCCGGCCACCTCAATTCGCGCCACCCACAACGCGGTCCGACGTTCCGGGACCGGCCGGGCAGCCCTTTTCGGCCGCAACTGCGCGCACTCCGCCCACCGGACCGACCAAGGCCGCCGGACAAAACCCGACAGCCGGACAAGTCCCCTTCCGGTCGCGCCGGTCGCGATCGGGACGTCCGGCGACGCTGTCGTCACCGGTTCGGTCCGTCCGTCCCGGCGAGCCCGCAGCCACCGATTGCCACCCCGCCGACAGCCCACCGGCGCCGGCCGCACCCACCGGCCCCGGCGCGGTACCGATGGCCACCCCGGCCGGACCCCCGAATCCCCCACCCCCGATGCTCGTCGGCGGACTCGACGACGTGGCATTGCTGCGCACGAACCGGCGCGCGCCCACCCACGGCTGGCGGCGCCTGGTGCACACCCTGTCCGGCGGGGCTATCAATCCGGGCGAATCACCGGCAGACATCGAGTACGCCCGGCTGCTCGAACGTGTCAACCGACCGGTGCGCGGTGACTACCGGATCGCGGTCCTATCCCTGAAGGGCGGGGTGGGCAAGACCACCACGTCGGTCGGTTTGGGCTCCACCTTCGCCTGGCTGCGCGGTGACCGGGTGATCGCGGTCGACGCCAATCCCGATCTCGGTACGCTGGCGCAGCGGGTGCCTCAGCAGACCGGATCTACGGTGCGCGACCTGATCGCGGAGCAATCGGTGACGTCGTACGCCGATGTGCGCGCACATACCTCGCAGGCTTCGAGCCGCCTGGAGGTGCTCGCCTCCGAGCGCGACCCGGCGGCCGCGGAGACCTTGAACGCCGCCGAGTACAGCACCGCGATGTCGGTGCTTCAGCGCTTTTACAACATCATCATCACCGACTGCGGCACCGGCCTGAGCCATTCGGCCATGAACGGCGTTCTCGATTTGGCCAATGCGGTGATCCTGGTGACCTCGCCGGCGATGGACGGCGCCCGCAGTGCTGCGGCGACCCTCGACTGGCTCAGCTCCCACGGCTACGCCCACCTCGTACCGCGATCGGTCGTGGTGCTCAGTTCGGCCCGCCCCGGCGCGTCGACCATCGACACGGTCAAGCTCGCACAACACTTCCTCACCCGCTGCCGTGCGGTGCAGCGCATCCCGTTCGACGATCATCTGGCCGAGGGCGCCGAAATCGACCTCGACCTGATCAACAAGCAGACGCGGCTCGCTTTTGTGGAACTCGCCGCGACGATGGCCGACGATTTCGCGAGCACCTTTCGGCAGCCGGGCCGGTAATCGACCGGTCCGGTCACAATAGTCTGCCGAGTCGCACAGTCACCGGATGCGTCCGGTCACCCGACGGACGAAAGGATTCACCCCCTCCAAAGCTGGACCATAGCGAAATATCATTCGCTCGCCTAAGCAAATAGGCTATGTCGATAGGCCTCGATTGTGATTTGAATCGCTCTCAGGTTAGTGTTCATGCGAGCTCCGGCCGACACCGCCGAAGCAACAGCTCGCACGATCGAAAGCAGGAATCAATGCACACCACCAAGGGCAATGGCGCCGATAACGCACTGGGTCAGATCGTCAAGCTCCTCGAGGGCCTCGCCAGCAGCGATACCACCACCTGGCACGATGACAGCACCGGTTCGTCCACCCCGTAGCGCGCCGAACAATACGAAAACCGTCCCGCACAGCGATGTGGGGCGGTTTTGGCTTTTCGTACCCCACGCCACGCCGAGCCCGGATCACGCCGCAACCCCGGACCGGGTTACGCGGGCGGTCGCCATTCCAGGACCTGCACCGTCGGCCCGTCGGTAAGGGTATAGCTCTCCCCTTCGATGAGACCGAAGGTGCGGGTGTACGCATCGGCCAGTTCTCTCGTCCCGGCCCGGAGCAGAAAGGTCAGCCGACGTGCGGTGGCCTCTTCGATGACAGGCCGGACCGCCACCTGCAGCACACCGGATCGGCGATGTTCCGGCGCCACGGCGGCAAGCACCACGCTCGCCGAGTCCTCGACCCGCGACGAATTCCGTTCGGCGTCGCCATTCTCCTTGAATCTGGCCATGAATGCCTCGTTGCCACCGATGAGCTCCCGGCCCTCCTCGACCTGCTCGGGCAGCGGGGACACCTTCACATGGTCGGGCGCCGACCACACCACGACCCCGAGCAATTCACCGGATTCGGTGAACGCCCCGTTCACGCCGCTCTGCCGCGCCGGGTTGAGCTCGACCTCGGCGAACCAACGCGCCAACCGCGGCGACATGAGATCACCGAACAGCCAGTTCAAATGCGGAATATCGGGAATGCCCTGCGCGACGATCTCCACCGCACGCGCCCGCTCGGCGGGATCGTCGAGCCGCACAGCACGTGCGATCATCCCGCTCGGTGTCGCCGTCATCCGGACCTCCGACTCTCACTGCTGCCGCAATCGCCGTTTCCCGGCCGACGCCGGGCAGCTGCCGACGGACCTGGCTGTTCGCCCGCGGGTCAGTGCGGTGACCGTGCCCGCCCGCCGACCGGCACCTCGAGTACCCAGACCGTCGACCCGTCACTGAGCTTATAGCTGCCGAGCTCGACGGCCGCGAACAGTCTGGCGTAGGCGTCGGCGAGGTCCCGCGTACCGGTCCTGATCACCCCCGGAACGTTGCGCCTGATACTTTCCTCCACCACGGGCGCCACTGTGGCACTGAGTATTCCGCGCCGGCGGTAGTCGCTCGCGACGGCCGCTATCGAGATGTTGAGGGCACCGGGCACCGACCACGTCTCGGCGTCGGCCTCCTGGCTCTCCCGATAGCGCGCCACGAAACCGGCGTCCCGCCCGAACAGTTCAGCCCCCTTCGCGATCAACTCCGGGTCGGGCGCATATGCGGGGTGATCCGGTGCGGACCACACGACCACGGCACACAGCTCTCCCGATTCGTCGAACGTGCCGTGCACGCCTTCGGTGCGCGCCGGCGACAACACGACCTCGGCCAGCCAGCGGACGAGCGGCGGGGACATCAGATCACCCATCAACCATCGAAAGTGTGGAATCTCCGGGATGGCCTGGACCAGGATCTCCACTGCCCGGGCCCATTCCGCGCGATCGTCGAGTCTGATCGCCCGCGTGGTCAGGCCTTCCGAGGTATACACGCCGTCTCCGTTTCGTCCCGTCCGTGATCTTCATCTCATCCATAGTCCCACCACGCGAACACCTGCGGCATCACCGCAGTTCAGACCGGTAAACCGAATGCATCCAGTGCCGCATCCGAAGATGCCGCGGGCCATTGTCTTTACCTCACCATGACCATCGCTTTACTCTGACGGGATCATCCATGTTAGGTTAGCCTTGCGCAATCCGAAGTAGCGATTGCTGACGTTCTTCACATCCAGATCGGAGCAATGACATGGGCTACACCGTGGACGAGGTCCTCAACGCCACCATCTCGCAGGCCGTCCAGGCGGTCGCAGGCGACGTCAGCTCGCAGGGCACCGGCTCCTGATCCGCCGGCTCCCCAGCCACCCGGGGTGATCGACGGCGCACTGACCGCCCATTCTGCTCATCCCTACGCCTAGCAACCCACGAACTACCAGGAGCGACACCATGGCCGATATCGGTCCCGACACCGTCATCAAGGACGCAATCCAGCAGATCGGCAACGCCATCTTCACCGGCGCCGGCAGCAGCGACGCGGGCAACGCCGGCGGAACCGGCAGCACCGGTTCCTGAACCGGGCACACCTGCCGACCTGGATCGAGCCGTCCCGCGCAACACGCGGGGCGGCTCGTTCGTATTGTTAGAGGGCCATGACAGACACCGGTCGCGCCTCCGCGCATCCCGTTCAGGACACCCACACAGCACGGCGAAGGCCCTTGTCGGTGCTCTTCACCGAAGCACTGGCTCCGCGGTGGCGGCTCGTCGCGCTGTTCGCGCTGTGTCAGCTCGCCGCCACCTTCACCGCGCTGGCACAGCCCGCACTCAACGCCCGGATCATCGACGACGGCATCATGGCCGGCGACACCGGCACCATCTACCGCGTCGGCGGCTACATGCTGATCGTGGCGCTGGTCAACCTCGTGGTCTCGCTCGCGGCGACATACCTCTCGGCGCACATCTCCGCGTCGATGGCACGGGAGCTGCGGATATCGGTCCGGGACCGGGTTGCCCTGCTGTCGGACGCCCAGGCATCCCGTTTCGGCGTCCCCAGCCT
The DNA here is from genome assembly GCF_025273675.1 of Gordonia pseudamarae. Classification (NCBI taxonomy): domain Bacteria; kingdom Bacillati; phylum Actinomycetota; class Actinomycetes; order Mycobacteriales; family Gordoniaceae; genus Gordonia; species Gordonia pseudamarae. Next base: position 3,780,850 of record NZ_CP045809.1, read on the forward strand.
GCTCACGCGCGCCACCGGTGACGTATCCAACGTGCAGGTGCTGTTGTTCGCGGTCCTCGCGGTCGCGGTCACGGCCCCGTTCATCCTGGTCGGGGCCACCGTGCTCTCACTTGTGCAGGGGTGGCGTCTGTCTCCGGTCATCATCGTCGCCGGAATCATCCTGTCGGCGGGTATCGGCCTGTTCATCCGGCAACTCATACCCGCCGCCACACTCCTGCAGAAGCGCATCGACGCCCTGAATCGGGTCATCCGCGAACAGCTTTCGGGACAACGGGTGATCCGCGCATTCAGCCGTGAACGCACCGAACTGGCCCGTTACGAGGAGGCCAACACCGATCTGTTCACCGTCGCGCTCCGGATGGGACGCTGGCAGACGGCGCTGTTGCCCACGGTCACCCTCGTCTCGGGGCTCGCGACGGTCGCGGTGTCGGCACTGGGGGCGATCTTCATCGACCACGGCTGGATGAGGATCGGTCAGCTCACCGCCACCAGCGGCTACCTGATGCAGATCCTCGTCGCCGTCTCGACGCTCTCGGTGGTCGCCGGAGTGATTCCACGGGCCAGCGCGAGCGCCGCCCGCATCATCGAGATCCGCGATTGCGAGCCGTCCATCGACGGTGCGGGCCCCGGTGGCCAATCGGCGGGCCTGACCGCCGGCGGTGTCACCGACCGGGCCCCGCTGATCGACCTCGACCGGGTCGGCTTCCGCTACGCCGGTGCCGAATCCCCCGCGCTCGACTCGATCTCCCTGACCCTGCGGCCGCAATCGACCACCGGCATCATCGGCGGCACCGCGAGCGGCAAGTCGACGCTGCTCGCACTGCTGCCCCGACTCATCGATCCCACGGCGGGCAGCATCCGCTGGAACGGCGCCGACGCCACCGACTTCGCGCCCACCGAGGTCCGGTCCAGAATCTCCTACATCTCCGCCGGCACGTCCCTGATCACCGGCACCATCGCCACCAACCTGCGTATCGGCCGGACCGACGCCACCGACGACGAACTGTGGCAGGCCCTCGACCTGGCCTCGGCAGGCTTCGTCCGCGAACGCGACGGGGGCCTGGACGCGCAGGTCACACCCGCAGGCCGCAACTTCTCCGGTGGACAACGGCAGCGACTGGCCCTTGCCAGGGCCCTTCTGCGCCGTCCCGACGTCTTCGTTCTCGACGAGCCGTTCAGCGCCCTTGACACCGACACCGAACAGGCGATCGTCCGAGCCATCCGGACCGCATGCCCCACCTCGACCATCGTGATCGGCACCCAGCGTGTCTCGTCGATACGGAACGCCGATCAGATCGCCGTCATCGAGGCGGGCCGCATCGTCGCCGTCGGGACGCATCGTTCGCTGCTCGCCGATTCCACCGTGTACCGGGAACTGGCCGATGCGCAGGCGGTGGCCGGTGTCTGAGCAGACCTCGTCGCCGGAGGATACGACCGGAATGAGAACACTGGCCTGGCTGCTGACGCAGATCCGGGTGAGCCGTCCGCGGATGGCGGCGGTGTCGGCCCTGGCCGTTCTCGCCACGGTGGGCACGCTCGCCACCCCCATCATCCTGGGCGCCGCCACCAACGTGATCGTCGACGGCACCACCGGACCGGTCGGCGCCGAATCGGGCGCGATGGACTGGGACCTGCTGTGGACCCTGATCGTGGCGGCCGCCGCGATCTACCTGATCAGCTATGTCTGCACGCTGACCCAGGGGCTGCTGCTGACCACCACCGTGCAACTGTCGATCGCGAGGCTGCGCGCCAAGGTGTCCGAACTGATCCCGCGGGTCCCCATCGGGTTCACCGAGTCGACCAAACGCGGTGAGCTGATGGCCAAGGCCACCACCCACATCGACAACGCCACCACGGTGCTCGGGCCGTTGTTCGTCTCACTGCCGACCAATCTGCTGACCGCGGTGTTCACCACCGTCGTGTTGTTCTGGATCTCGCCACTGCTGGCGGCGATCATCCTGTTGTCCGCGCCGGTCTCGGCGGTGGCCGCGATGGTCGTCGCCAAACGCGCCAAGCCGAACCTGACGCGGCAGTGGCAGGCCACCTCGTCGCTGTCCGGAAGTTTCGAGGAGGAGCTGACCGCGCGGCAGATGCTCAAGGCCTATGAGGCCGATGACCTCGTGAGGGAGCGGTTCACCACACTCAACGACACCCTGTTCTCGTCGATGCGGTCGGCACAGTGGACGGCCGGAACTCTGGCTCCTGCCCTGACCTGCATGAACGCGATCGTATATCTCATCCTCGCGGTGGTGGGCGGTGTGCAGGTGATCAACGGCGACCTGAGCCTCGGCGCCGCACAGGTCGTGGTCGTCTTCGCCTCTCAGCTGGCCGGATCGGTCAAGGAACTCGCGGGCTTCCTGCCACGCATCCAGTCCGGTGCCGTGTCCGCGGGCCAGGTGCGGGACCTGCTGCAGACTCCCGCGGAATCCGATCCGGCCGTCGACGCCGCCGAGCTGCCGGTCTCGCCGGAGGGTCCACCGCGAATCGAGTTCGACAACGTCGGTTTCGGCTACGATCCCGGCGCCCGGGTGCTGCACGAGGTCTCGTTCTCGATGCCACCGGGAACCACCACGGCGATCGTGGGAACCACCGGGTCGGGCAAGACCACACTGACCAGCCTGTTGCAGTGCTTCTACACCCCCGATTCGGGCAGCATCCGGATCAACGGCACCGATGTCACCGACCTGGGCAGGGCGGGGACGCGCTCGATGATCGCGGCCGTCGCCCAGGAGCCGTGGCTGTTCACCGGCAGCGTCGGCGACAACGTGGCCTACGGGCTGCGCGAGACCGACGACCAGAGCGATGCGGGGGCACGTGAACTGGCCCTGGCCGAGGCCATCGTCGACAGTCATGTGGGCCAGATCGTGTCCGTTCTGCCCGAGGGCCTGGACACGACGGTCGGCAATGACGGCGGAAACCTGAGCGCGGGTGAACTCCAGCTGGTGACCGTGGCCCGAGCGATCGCGGCCCAGCCCCGGATCCTGGTGCTCGATGAGGCGACCAGCTCCGCCGATCCCCGTACCGAACTGCTGATTCAGCGGGCACTGCTGCGCTTGCGCAGCAGAACCACCACCCTGCTGGTCACCCATCGCCTGGCCACGGCGGCCCTCGCCGACCAGATAGTCGTCCTTGAAGGCGGCCGGGTGGTCGAATGTGGCACCCATCGTGATCTGATCGCCGCCGGGGGCAGCTACGCTCAACGATGCGAGCGAGACAGGCAAGAGGATGTCTCCGACGTCGCCTCGCGCACTCGGGGGGCCCGCCGGGCCAGTTACGACGAAACACCGACACAGGTATTGGGCCGTATCAACACGACGGTTCCCTGGGAATAGATGGAGGTCTTGTGTTGAAAGTACGCATCGGTCAGCGTCCCGTCACTGCGTTCGCCCGGGTGGGGGCGATCGCCGCCGCGGTCACCGCACTGTCGTTGATCGCGTCCTCGGCGACCGGGGTCGCGTCCGCCGATCCGTCGTCGCTGCTGGTCGACGCCGGTTCCACGTCCGATCGGGTCACCGACATCGTCGTGCATTCGCCGTCGATGAACAACGACATCCCGCTGACAATCATCAAGCCGAAGGATCAGTCCAGGCCGCGCGGGGTTATCTATCTGCTCAACGGTGCCGGTGGCGGCGAGGACAACGCCAACTGGCTCAACAAGTCCGACATCGAGAAGTTCACCGCGAACAAGAACCTCTACGTGGTGATCCCCAACAAGGGACGGTTCAGTTACTACACCGACTGGCAGAAGCCCGACCCCGAACTGGGTGTGTACAAGTGGTCGACCTTCCTCGGCAAGGAATTGCCACCGGTCATCGACGCCACCTTCAACACCAACGGCCGCAATGCCATCGGCGGCATCTCGTCGTCGGCCACGTCGGTTCTGAACCTGGCGATCGAGCACAAGGGCCTGTACAAGGCCGTGGCCGCCTACAGCGGTTGTGCCCAGACCTCGGACGCCTTCGGGCAGCGCAGCATCCGGCTCGTCGTCGAATCCCGGGGCAACGGCGATGCGACCAACATGTGGGGGCCGCTCGACGGTCCGGCGTGGCGGGCCAATGACCCGGTGGTGCACGCGGACAAGTTGCGTGGTCTCAAACTCTACCTGTCGAGCGGCTCGGGTCTGCCCGGCCGCTACGACAACTTCCGCTACGTCACGGACGCCAAGACGCTGGCCGATCAGATCGTGGTGGGCGGCGTCCTGGAGGGCGGGTCGTTGTACTGCACCCAGAATCTCGCCCAGCGCCTGCGCACGCTGAAGATTCCGGCGACCGTCGATCTCGAGCCCGCGGGCTCGCATTCGTGGCTGTACTGGCAGTCACAGCTGCACCGTTCGTGGTCGTTTTACGAGCAGGCTCTGCGCTGAGACGATTCTCTGTCCCGCCCCTCTCGCCGATCGACCGCGAGAGGGGCGGAATCGTCGCCCCCGGAGCACGTATACAACAGTTGAATCCTTCGTGAAAGTTATCATTGTGTAATAACAGCGTTCACTTCTCCTAGCACCTGTGAGCTGCACACTCTCTCCCCATTACAACCATATTGTCACAAATTGATAACCCTTCATGCTGGTGTGTTCCGGGTCATATAGCGGGCCGCTGGTGGGTGTTAGCTTTCCCATGGCCATCCAGGCCGGATCGCTACCCACAGAGGAGACCCACATGGCTCACAAGGCAGACGTCATCGGTGGCGCAATCGCAACGGTCATCGTCGGCGCCGTCGCGGATCAGATTGTCAACAGTTCCTCCGAGTGAGGAACGTCGGGGCTGAGCTCGGAGTAGCCTCAGCCTCTGGATATGCCGCACACAAGGCCGGTCACGCTGAGCGTGACCGGCCTTGTCGTGTATGACCAGAATCGGCGAGTCGTGGACGACCAGAATCAGCTATGCGCGCAGGCCGGCCTTGATCGCGGGAATGTCGGCGGCGACCACCTCGAATGTCCACACGGTCAAGCCCGCAACATGCGCGTGGGCACCACGATCGGCCAAGGACCACTTGCGCCGGTACATGTCGGCCAGCGCCGGATCGTTGGTCCGCAGCACAACCGATTCGCCGCGGGCCTCGGCGAGGTCCCCAACCTCCAGCACAAGCGCCGACAGCACCCCGGTATTGCGGGTGTTCGGGCTGACGATCGCAAGGCTTACGTCGATGGCCTCAGGATTTGACCACACCGCGGCGTCGGCATCGCGCATGGCCGCGTACCGTTGCGCAAAGTCCGGATGCGCCGTGACAAAGGCCTTGGTATATGCCACTTGTTCCTCGGAGGCCGGGGCGGGCGAACGGCCCGGCACCCGCAGCAGAACGACACCGACCAGCACGCCCGAAGCGTCGAACGCGCCGAACGCATCCCCCGACTCCAGCACACCGCACCGGATGTCGGCCAGCCAGCGCGCAGACTCATACGACAGCGCGTCCCCGAACAACCAGCGGTACACAGGCAACTCCAGATAGGCAGCACTCACCAGATCCACCACCTGTTCCCGGTCGCCGGGACCCAGCATCCGGCAACTCACCTCACGGTCATGGCCTCCGATCACCATCGGCCCGCGGCCTGTCGGCTTCACCCGCCCACCTCCATCTCGGCTCGTCGCCGTTCCTCGCCCGATCCGATCGCCACGGCCTCGGGTCCCGATGGGCAGACTAAACCACGACCGGCCACACAGCGGCAGGTTTGCCAACTCGCCCCCGGTGTATTGCGCCCCGATCACGACTCGATATGTGGTCGTTCCACCCACAAATCCGAAAAGCTGGCACACTCCTGATCCTCTATGCTAACTTCTGGTCATGGCCGAATCGGCCATGACCACCCACCTATAAGGAGCAATAATGGCACTTCGTGAAGGCGGCGTTCCCAGCCAGGGCGACATCATCGGCGACATCGTCGGCAGCATCGTCGGCGGCCTCATCGACGGCGGCGGTTCGTCGGGCGACTAGTTTTCGATCCACCAGAGAGAGAACGGATTCTGAACATCGAATCCGTTCTCTCTCTTCGTATGTGTGAAATGCGAACGAGATGGTGGCAACGCCGGGCGCCCATAGTGTGCGCAGAACACTGATCAAGAATCACGGGACCATCTGTTGACACCCGCCGATCGGGCTGCACTACCGGCACCATCACGAGCTTTTCAGTATATTCCTGTCGCAAATCCTTCTTTAACTAAACTAATATCACGCGGTAATCACGACTCCACAATGGTCGCGCCACAAGCCGTCCCAGCGCCGCCCGAGCACGAACCCGGCCCCGTTGAGCGTTTGCCCACCACCCGGTTGCTCCTGGACGACTTCGGCGCGCATATCCGGCGAACATACGGTTGACTGTCGGGTGGACGCCGGAAACGTCGCATCCGGTGCCACATCCAGCCAGCCCGCGACGCCGCTCACCGAGGAGTCACCGTGCCCGGCCCCGACAAGCCCCACACCCCGCCACCCGGCACCCGACCCGGCGCGCCCAACCTCCGTCCCGTCTCCGACACCCGGATCCGGATCGAGTACCGGACGGTGCACGGCTACCGGCGCGCGTTCCGGATCGCCGGCGGCGGCCCCGCGTTGTTGTTGATCCACGGCATCGGCGACAACTCGTCCACCTGGGACGAGATCATTCCCACGTTGGCTCAGCACTACACCGTGATCGCTCCCGACCTGCTCGGCCACGGCCAGTCCGACAAGCCGCGCGCCGACTATTCGGTGGCCGCTTTCGCCAACGGTATGCGTGACCTGCTGGTGGTACTCGGTATCCCCAAGGTCACCGTGATCGGCCATTCCCTTGGCGGCGGCGTCGCCATGCAGTTCTGCTACCAGTTCCCCCGGTTCGTCGAACGGCTCGTGCTGGTCGCGGCGGGTGGGGTGATGCGCGAGGTCAACCCCGTCCTGCGGATGGTGACCCTGCCCGGAGCCGGCGAACTCCTGGCCATGCTCCGGATTCCCGGCGTACTGCCCGCAGTGCGCTGGGGCGTCGACAAGCTGGCCGATGCACCCCGTCTGCCCGGTGTCCCCGCCGGCTGGTCACCGAGCGGGGCGCTCAAGGACCACGACGACCTACTGCGGGTTGTGAGCGGACTCGCCGACCCGGGCGCTTCCAAGGCGTTCCTGCGGACTCTGCACGCCGTCGTCGACTGGCGCGGGCAGTCGGTCACCATGCTCGACCGTTGTTATCTCACCGAACGCCTGCCGATGCTGGTGCTCTGGGGCGACGAGGACACCGTCATCCCCTACCATCACGCGATCATCACCAACACCGTCATCCCGCATTCGGAGCTCGTCACCTTCGAGGGCTCCGGTCACTTCCCGTTCCACGACGATCCCGAACGCTTCACCCGCACCCTCATCGACTTCATCGAACGCACCACACCGCTGGATTTCGATCCGCTCATGTGGCGTGAACTGATGAGTTCGGGAGGCGCTCAGACCGCCGACTTCGAAGGTGACGAGGAGACCATCGACGAGGTGCTCGAAGCGTTCGAGGACGAGCGCAGCGCCACCTGACCCACCGATTCAGCCGGGCGATTCCGAATATCCGCGGCGGCGGCCGGAAGGCGACCCACCCGTCGGTCCAGGCTCGTCACTCGTGCTCCTCGCGCCTCAACCGGCACGGTGGGCGGCAAGGGTTCAGGTGCCGCAGCAGCCACCGGGAGTTCGCACGTCACGCGTGATCGCGTTGCGAGCCGAGAGTTCGGCGTCGGCGGGATAGTCGACACCGATCAGGCACAATCCGCGGGCCTCTGCGACAGGTACTTGCTGGTTGCGTTCAGTCGCACCGAGCAACCGTCGGCACCAGCCGATGTCGCGACGGCCGTCTCCGACACTGGCGACGGCGCCGACCAGGGAGCGGACCATCGACCAGCAGAACGCGTCGGCGCTCACCGATCCGACCAGCACACCGTCGTCGTCGCGGCGCCAGGTAAAGCGTTGCAGCTCGCGGATGGTGGTGGCGCCCTCACGTCGCCGGCAGAATGCGGCGAAATCGTTGAGCCCCAACAAAGTCTGTGATGCGGCGTTCATCGCGTCGACGTCGAGCGGCCGACGCCACGCGGCTGTGGTGCGGGCGACCACCGGTTCGGCACCCCACCGGGCATCGGTAAGCCGGTACTCGTAGTGCCGTCGCAACGCCGAGAAGCGGGCATCAAAGTCGGCGGGCACCCGGTGGATCTCCTTGACCCGCACATCGTCGGGCAGCATCTTGCCCAGCCTTCCGACGAGCATCGACGGATCGCCCGCGATGCTGCGGGTGTCGAGGGCCGACTCCGGGATGTCCGCGTGGCATACCTGCCCGGTGGCGTGTACTCCCGCATCGGTGCGGCCGGCGACGGTAAGCCGCACCGGCACCCGCAACACCATCGCCAGGGTGTCTTCGAGGACCGCGCATACCGTCCGCTGATCGGTCTGCCGCGCCCAGCCCGCGAAATCCGTTCCGTCGTAACCCACATCGAGCCGCAGACGGACTAACCCGCTGAGCTGATTCACCGGGCCTCGTTGCGTATCCCCGCTGATCCCACACACAACGAACCCGTCGTCACCTGAGGTGACGACGGGTTCGTGGGCAGCGTTGCTGCTCAGTCTTCCGACTCCTGCTGGCTCGGCGGCAGCGAGTAACCCGCGGCCTCGGCATCGGCGTCAGTGGCGAACCAGACCTCGGCGACCGTCGAGTCGTAGAACCGGGTGCCGGGGCGGTGGTAGAGCTTGGAGCTCTCGTTGCCCTTGATCGGGAAGCCCTCCGGCTGCGATCCGTCCTCGAGCGGGGCGTGCGAACCGGTGGCCGCGGGAGCCTCCGAGGTGTCGAGCAGACCCACCGGAGCGGCGGTCTCCTCGGACTCGGGGGCGTCGGTGGCCTCGGCCGCCTTCTGCGCCTCGGCGGCCTTGGACGCGGCCGCGCGGTTGGCGCGGTTGGCCTCGGTCGACACAGTCTCACCGGTCACCAGCTCGATCACTGCCATGGGGGCGTTGTCGCCCTTGCGGTTCAGCGTCTTGATGATGCGGGTGTAGCCGCCGTTGCGATCGGCGTACGACGGACCGATCTCCTCGAACAGCACGTGCACGATGTCCTTGTCACGGATGACCTTGAGGACCTCACGACGGTTGGCGAGCTTGCCGTGCTTGGCGTGCGTGATCAGCTTCTCGGCGTACGGGCGCAACCGCTTGGCCTTGGCTTCGGTGGTGGTGATGCGGCCGTGCTCGAAGAGCGAGGTGGCGAGGTTCGCCAAGATCGCCTTCTGATGGCTCGCCGACCCGCCGAGGCGGGCACCCTTTGTGGGCTTGGGCATTGCTATCTCCTAGAAGAGACGACTCTCGATCTTTTCCGAAGACCTCGAGTCACGGGTTCTGATGGTGGGCTACAGCCCCCAGCGCTGTTCGGTCAGAGTTGTTCGGTCTCTGCGAAATCCTCGCCGCCTTCATCGCTGAACGTGGCATCGTCCGACCACGTGCCGGTGGCCGGGTCGTAACCGGCGACCTGCGACGGGTCGAAGCTGGCCGGGCTGTCCTTGAGCGACAGACCCAGCGCGTGCAGCTTGACCTTCACCTCATCGATCGACTTCTGGCCGAAGTTGCGGATGTCGAGCAGGTCCGACTCGGTGCGGGCAACCAGCTCGCCGACGGTGTGCACACCTTCGCGCTTGAGGCAGTTGTACGACCGGACGGTGAGCTCGAGCTCCTCGATCGGCAGGCTGAACGACTGGATGTGATCCGCTTCGGCCGGCGACGGCCCGATCTCGATGCCCTCGGCCTCCACGTTGAGCTCCCGGGCGAGCCCGAACAGCTCGACGAGGGTCTTGCCCGCCGACGCCAGCGCATCGCGTGCGCTGATCGAGTTCTTGGTCTCGACGTCGAGCACGAGCCGATCGAAGTCGGTGCGCTGCTCGACGCGGGTGGCCTCGACCTTGTAGGTGACCTTCAGGACCGGCGAGTAGATCGAGTCGACCGGAATCCGGCCGATCTCGGCACCCGACGCCTTGTTCTGCACCGCGGGAACATAACCGCGGCCACGCTCGACGACGAGCTCGATTTCGAGCTTGCCCTTGTCATTGAGGGTGGCGATGTGCAGATCGGGGTTGTGCACGGTGACACCGGCCGGGGGCACGATGTCGGCGCCGGTCACGGTGCCCGGCCCCTGCTTGCGCACGTACATGGTGACCGGCTCGTCTTCCTCGGAGCTCACCACGAGGCCCTTGAGGTTCAGGATGATGTCGGTGACATCCTCCTTCACGCCGGGGACGGTGGTGAACTCGTGCAGGACACCGTCGATGCGGATGCTGGTGATGGCAGCGCCCGGGATCGACGAGAGCAGGGTACGGCGCAGCGAGTTACCGAGGGTGTAGCCGAAACCGGGTTCGAGCGGTTCGATGACGAACTTCGACCGATTCTCGGCGACGATCTCTTCGGTGAGGGCAGGTCGCTGTGAGATGAGCATCTGGTGGATTTCTCCCTATGGCCGACCGCTATTTGACGGCCTAGAAGTGGACCGAACAGCTTGTGCTGTAAGGCTGTAGCGATCTGAGGACTACTTGGAGTAGAACTCGACGATGAGCTGTTCGGAGATCGGGATCTCGATCTGGGCGCGCTCGGGAACGTTGTGCACCAGGATCCGCAGCGTCGACGGAACCACCTGCAGCCAGCCCGGAACCGGACGATCGCCGACGAGCTCCTTGGCGATCTGGAACGGCGTGGTGGCCAGCGACTTCGGCCGGACATCGATGATGTCGTACTGGCTGACGCGGTAGCTGGGCACATCGACCTTCACACCGTTGACGGTGAAGTGGCCGTGGCTGACCAGCTGGCGGGCTTGGCGACGGGTCCGGGCGATGCCGGAGCGGTACACGACGTTGTCGAGACGCGTCTCGAGGATGCGCAGCAGCTCGTCACCGGTCTTGCCGGAGCGACGGTTGGCTTCCTCGTAGTAGCGGCGGAACTGCTTTTCCAGGATGCCGTAGGTGAAGCGGGCCTTCTGCTTCTCCTGCAGCTGGAGCAGGTACTCGCTCTCCTTGATCCGCGCGCGGCCGTGCTGGCCGGGCGGGTAGGGGCGACGTTCGAACGCCTGGTCTCCGCCGATGAGATCGACACGCAGACGACGAGACTTCTTGGTGGCGGGGCCGGTATAACGAGCCATGAGTTTCTCTGTTCCTTTCCCGCTTAGACCCGACGCCGCTTGGGCGGACGGCAACCGTTGTGCGGCTGCGGGGTGACATCGGAGATGGTGCCGACCTCAAGGCCGGCGGCCTGCAACGACCGGATGGCGGTCTCGCGACCCGAACCCGGTCCCTTGACGAACACGTCGACCTTCTTGACGCCGTGTTCCTGCGCCTTGCGGGCGGCGTTCTCGGCGGCGAGCTGCGCGGCGAACGGGGTGCTCTTACGCGAACCCTTGAAGCCCACGTGACCCGACGACGCCCAGCTGATCACGTTGCCGTTGGGGTCGGTGATCGAGACGATGGTGTTGTTGAACGTCGACTTGATGTGTGCGTTGCCGTGCGGGACGTTCTTCTTATCCCGACGGCGTGTGCCCTTCTTGGGGCCTGCGGCGCGTGACTTCGGAGGCATTACTTCTTCTTCCCGGCGATGGTCTTCTTCGGGCCCTTACGAGTGCGGGCATTGGTCTTGGTGCGCTGTCCGCGGACCGGCAGACCACGACGGTGGCGCAGGCCTTGGTAGCAGCCGATCTCGATCTTGCGACGGATGTCGGCCTGGACCTCGCGGCGCAGGTCACCCTCGACCTTCACCGAGGCTTCGATGTACTCGCGCAGCTTAGAGATGTCTGCGTCGGTCAGATCCTTGGCGCGCAGGTCGGCGCTCAGGCCGGTGGCGGCCAGGATCTCCTTGGAGGTGGTGCGACCAACTCCGTAGATGTACGTGAGTGCGATCTCCAGCCGCTTTTCGCGGGGAAGATCCACACCAGCAACACGTGCCATGTGGCGTGATTCCTTTACTTGTCAGAGGTCTGCTCCCAGTCCGTCCCGCCTGTGCGGATTCCGTGGTGAATCCGTATCGGGCCCCGGCCTCTGAACCGGGGGTGGGCGCCTGCGGCGTATGCCGACGCTGGTGCTGGGAGGGCTTCACAAAAGTCTGTTCAGCTCTGGTCGTGCCTAACTCAGTTCTTGCGTATTCAGTTGTGTGTCTCAAGCGACCACGAGTGGTGCTGTGATCAGCCCTGACGCTGCTTGTGGCGCAGGTTGTCGCAGATCACCATGACCCGGCCGTTGCGGCGGATCACTTTGCACTTCTCGCAGATCGGCTTGACGCTCGGCTGAACCTTCACGTCTCGCTCCTTAACATGGGCCTGCTGGGCGTCGGGCTTGAGTCCGGTCTTCCCTCCTCGCTCGGGATCGCAAGCTCCCCCTCGCTCGTCAGTCCAGACCGGACACGCCTTCCTGCCCACCAGACCGGCTGGGCGGTCCAGTGGTGTGACTACCAGACCCGATTACTTGTACCGGTACACGATTCGGCCACGTCCGAGGTCGTAGGGCGAAAGCTCAACGACCACCCGATCCTCAGGCAGGATGCGGATGTAGTGCTGCCGCATCTTGCCGCTGATGTGGGCGAGGACCTTATGTCCGTTCTCCAGCTCAATGCGGAACATCGCATTGGGCAGAGGTTCGACAACACGCCCCTCGACCTCGATGGCCCCGTCTTTCTTCGCCATATCCTCCGCGATCCTGGCGTGCGATTGCCCGCAAGCCCGGTTGAATCCATGTCTATCCGTTAGGGTGATGGCACTCCGCTGCCGGAGACCACCGTGGTGCGCCTCCCCGGCCACGAGCCGCCGCCGGAGCGATGACACGCGAAAACCGGGCACGCGACGCGCACCGACGATCCATGTTACGCCTAGTGCGCTATCGGGTCCAAATGCGACGCCGAAGCGGCGTCCGCCACGAGAAAGCTCCGCGGGCGCGACCGGCGATCCGGCCTGCACGCGCGGGCGTCGGCCTGGCACACTTGGCTGATGCAGCAGTTTCTGGTGCGCACCGCGCTGACGGCGATCACCCTGTGGATAGCGACGCTGATCGTGCCCGGCCTCGACTTCGTCGGTGGCGACGAGACGTGGGAGAAGATCGGCATCGTCGTTGTCGTGGCGATCATCTTCGGCCTGGTCAACGCGGTCGTCAAACCTGTCGTGCAATTGTTCGCGATCCCGCTGTACATCCTCACCATCGGGCTCGTGCACATCGCGATCAACGCGCTGATGCTGGAGCTGACGGCCTGGATCACGCGTAACACCACCCACTGGGGGCTGGCCGTGGACGATTTCTTCTGGTCGGCGATCCTCGGCGCGATCGTCGTCTCGATCGTCAGCTGGATCCTCGACCTGACGCTGAAAGAGGACCCGTGGCGGTGGGCCGACCGATAGGGTCGGTGTCATCCGAATCGTCCGAAGGCGCCCGATGACCACACGTCCGCTGATCCTGCTGTCGGTTCCGGTTGTCGCGGCGGGACTGCTCGCCGGTTGTGGCGACGACGGTTCCGCCGGCGACGAACCCCGCAGGGTCACCGTCATCGGCACCGGCGAGGTCACCGGTGTCCCCGACACCGTCACCGCGGTGGTGGGCGTCGAGGCCGAGGGCGACGACGTGTCGACAGCCCTGAACGAGGCCAACACCAAGATCAAGGCCGTCACCGACGCCGTGGTCAAGGTCGGCGTCAAGGCCGAAGACGTGCAGACCCAGCAGGTCTCGCTGTCCCCGCGACACACCAGCCCGGGACCGGGGCAGGTGTCGGGTATCGGCGGGTACACCGCCGCCAATACGCTCACCATCAAGGTCCGCGACGTCGGCACCGCCTCCGTGGCATTGAGCGCGGCCGTCGACGCCGGTGGCGACAACACCCGTATCACCAGCGTCGGCCTGTCCATCGACGACGACGCCGACCTGCTCGAACAGGCCCGCACCCGCGCCTTCACCGACGCCCGCACCCGCGCCGAACAGTACGCGTCCCTGTCCGGGGACAAGCTCGGCCCGGTGCTCTCGATCGACGAGCAGGTCAGCGGCGCCTCCCCCAAGAACTATGCCCGCGAGAGCGCTCTCGACGCCGCGGTTCTCATCTCCCCCGGACAACAGACCCTCACCTTCACGGTCACGGTGTCGTTCACACTCACGTAGCCCGGCCGGGACCCGCTCAGGCCCCCAGGATCGCGGCGAGTTGTTCGGCGGGTGCCGACGAACCGAGGATCTGGATGGCGACGTGGTCGGCGCCACCGGCCAGGTGCTCGTCGATCTGCTTCTTGACGTCGGCCGCATCTCCGTGCGCCACCAGCGCGTCGATGAGCGAGTCGCTGCCGCCGGCACCAATGTCGGCGTCGGTGTATCCGAGCCGGCGCAGGTTGTTCGTGTAGTTGACCAGGTGCAGGTAGGGCTGATCGACCGGCGGCCTGCCCACCGCTCGCGCCGAGACCGGGTCGGCGTCGAGGACCACCTTGTGTTCCGGGGCGAGCAACGCCTCCGGCCCGAGGATCTCGCGGGCAACCCGCGAGTGGGCCGCCGGCACCAGGTAGGGATGCGCGCCGAGGGCACGCCGCGCCGACAGTCTCAGCACCCGCGGCCCGAGCGCGGCGAGCACCCGTCGATCGCGCGGAACCCCTTCGGCATCGAGCACGTCGAGGTAGTCGGTCAGTGCCTCATACGGTTTCGTGTACTCCGAGGTGGCCTCGGGATGACCGGCGCCCAGACCGAGGTAGAAGCGGCCCGGAAAGTCCTCGTCCAGCGCCCGGAACTCGCCCGCGATCACCGCGGGGTCGGTGTTCCAGATGTTGACGATGCCCGTGGCGACGGTGATGTTCTCGGTGGCTTGGAGCACTTTTCGCACCGGCCGCAGGTGCGCCGGTGACCCGCCGAGCCAGACGGTGCCGAGCCCGAGTCGCTCGAACCGGGCCACCTCGTCGGCGGAGAACTGCGCAAATCCGCCCCAGACACCGTATGTGCCGAACCGCTTCTTGTGTGCCGCCCGCGAGCTCAGGTCATCATCACCGGACATCGGGGTTCCCTTCGTCGTTCCCTGTATGCGGGTGGCCCGTGTGTGGGGCCACCCGTATGTGGCGGACACGCCTTGGCCCCCGGCACCGCTCCCGACGAACCGGGCCGTTCCGGGGTCTTCTGCGCCCGCAGCCGATCCGGGTCAACGCAGGATCGCACGTTCTCATTCCTTGGGGGCGACTATTTCTCAGCCCGAATCCAACCGTTGGGTGTGCACGGCCGTGTTGGCACTCTTACCCGAGTTATCGGGCGCACCGCTTGGCCGTGCCCCGACTGCTTTCACCACCCTGATTCGTCAACACCGAAGCGAGCGAACACCGTGCGCATCAGCCGGAACACCCGATCCGCCACCCTCCCGATCCTGTCAGCCCTCCTCGCGATCATCGCGCTGGTCCTCACCGCCTGCGGCTCCTCCGACGACCACGGGGTGGACCTGAGCAAGGATCTGCCCACCGAGATCCCCGCCGGAACCACGATCGTGTGGGCCGACCAACAGAACAAGTACCAAACCCTTTTCGCCGCATCCGGTCTCGACAAGGACCTGCCCTACAAGCTGGAATACGCCAACTTCACCGGCGGGCCCGCCGTCCTCGAGTCGTTCCGCGCCGGCACCGCCGATATCGCGGGAGTCGGTGACGTGCCCCCGATCCACGCGCAACTCACCGATCAGAAGGTACCGATCGTGCTGGCGCTGCAGAACAGCCTCACCACCTACGATCTGGCCACCGCCCCGGGGGCGGATGTGAAGACCGCCACCGATCTGCGCGGCAAGAAGATCGCCTACGCCGAGGGTACCGCCCAGCAGGCCGTGGTACTGCGTGCCCTGGCCAATGCCGGACTTGAGGTCAGGGATGTCCGGCTGGTCAAGCTGAAACTCGCGGAGTTCTCGGATGCACTGGGCGCCAATCAGGTTGATGTGGCACCATTGAACGAGCCGCGACTGACCCGCTACCTGCGCGATTTCGGTCGTGACGGCGCCTCGACGGTCGATCCGAACAGCCTCGGCCGGGTCTCGGAGGGCCTGAGCTACGTGTACGCCCGCGGCGAATCACTGACCGACCCGGCCAAGGCCGCCGCGCTGCGCCACCTCGTGGGCGTGGTCATCAAGGCATACCAGTGGGCCAACACCCATCCGGCCGAGTGGATCGAGCAGTACTACGTCAATAATCAGAACGTCACCGCCGACGACGGCCGGCGCATCCTGCGCAGCACCGGCACCGTCGCCTTCCCGCCGCTCGACGACGCGCTGATCGAACGCCAGCAGGCCACCATCGACGTTCTCGACAACGCCGGCCAGTTGCCCAAGAAGGTGCGCGCAGCAGACGATTTCGATCTCCGCTTCACCCCAGTGATCGAGGACGCCAAGAAGGAATCGGGCGCGCCGAGTGAATCGGGAGTCATCCGATGACCACCACAGTCGCGCGGAACAGTCTGTCCCGCAACCAAAACACCGCCCCACCACGCGACACCGACAGGTCGGACGACTATCCGGGCCTCGAACATCGCACCGGCGCGCCACGGCGAAGGCTCGGCCCGGGAAACCCGATCCGCGGCGGCTGGCTGCTGGGACCGGCGCTGCTGGTGGCGATCTGGTTCATCGGTTCGGCCACCGGGTTCATCGACGAACGCACGCTGCCCGCCCCCTGGACGATCGCCGAGACGGGCGCCGACCTGTGGTCCGACGGCCGGCTCCCCGACAACATTCTCGCCTCGCTCAAGCTGGCCTCGATCTCCTTGGTGATCGGCGTACTCGCCGGCCTGGTGATGGCGCTGGTCGCCGGCCTGAGCCGACTCGGAGAGGCCCTGCTCGACGGGCCGGTGCAGATCAAACGCGCCATCCCCACTCTGGCGATCATCCCGCTGGCGATCATGTGGTTCGGCATCGGCGACACCATGAAGATCACCATCATCGCCCTGGCCGTGCTGGTCCCGATCTACATCAATACCCACGCCCAGTTGCGTGGCGTGGATCTGCGGCACGTCGAACTCGCTCAGACCGTGGGTCTTTCCCGACTCGAGTTCATCCGGCGGGTCGCCTTACCCGGCGCCATCCCCGGCTTCTTCACCGGCCTGCGACTGGCCGTCACCACCTCGTGGCTGGCACTGGTGGTGGTCGAACAGATCAACGCCACCAAAGGTATCGGCTATCTGATGGACCAGGCCCGCACCTACGGGCAACTCGACATCGTCGTCGTCGGACTCGTCGTATACGGCGTGTTCGGTCTCCTGAGCGACACCGTGGTACGCATCATCGAACGGAGGGCACTGACATGGCGCAAGTCACTGGGCAGCTGATCGATTCTCCTGGGCACCAACCCACACCGGCGGCACACCGGGCAGTGGTCGACGATCCGGTTCTGGTGGCCGACAAGCTCACCCGCCGGTTCGGCGAGCGCACCGTCCTCGACGAGATCGACCTGACCATCGCGCGCGGTGAGTTCGTGGCCCTGCTCGGCCGCAGCGGCAGCGGCAAGTCCACGTTGCTGCGCGCGGTCGCCGGGCTCGACGTCGGTGTCGACGGCACCGGCGACCTGTTCGTCGCCCGCAATTCGTCCGTGGTGTTCCAGGATTCGCGCCTGCTCCCGTGGTCACGGGTACTGCCCAACGTCACCCTCGGGCTGTCGGGCCGCAACGCCGCCGACGCCGGGCGCACCGCGCTCACCGACGTCGGCCTCGAAGGCCGGATGCGGGCCTGGCCCAACGAATTGTCCGGCGGCGAACAGCAACGGGTGGCACTCGCCAGATCGCTCGTGCGCCAACCCGAGCTGTTGCTCGCCGATGAGCCCTTCGGCGCGCTCGACGCCCTCACCCGTATCCGCATGCACGGCCTGCTCCGCGAATTGTGCGGCAAGTACCGGCCGGGGGTGCTGCTGGTGACCCACGACGTCGACGAGGCGATCACCCTCGCGGACCGGGTCCTGGTCCTGGACAACGGCCGGTTCGTCGCCGACCGCGATCTCGATTCGCTCGGCCCCCTGCGCTCCCTGCGCGACCCCGAGTTCGTCGCCCATCGCGAAGCCCTGCTCGCCGCGCTCGGCGTCGACATCACCACTCACTGACCGACGGAAGGAACACACCCGTGAGCACACAACAGCTCCACCTGAATGCCTTCATCTATCCCGCGGGCCATCACGAGGCCGCATGGCGTCACCCACGCAGCCAACCGCACCGCATCTTCGATGCCGACTACTACCAGGAGATCGGAAAGGCCGCCGAGGCAGCGCTTTTCGATGCGGTCTTCTTCGCCGACGGCCCAGCGCTGCGCAGTGAGGCCGCCTTCAGCACCGCGGGCCGGCTCGAACCGATCACCGTACTCGGCGCGATCGCCGCGGCCACTGAACGAATCGGTCTGATCGCCACCGCCTCCACCACCTACTACGAGCCGTACAATCTGGCGCGCCTGTTCTCGACACTCGACTTCCTCTCCAAGGGTCGGGCCGGCTGGAACATCGTCACCACCTCCACCGATGCCGCCGCCGAAAACTTCGGCCTCACCGCACATCCCGATCCGCAGGCGCGGTATCGACGGGCCGCGGAGTTCGTCGACACCGCGACCCGGCTATGGGATTCCTGGGAGGATGATGCGGTCGTCCTCGACCGGGACAACGGACAGTACGCGGACACCGACAAGATCCACCGCGCCGAGTTCGTCGGCGAACATCTCACGGTGCGCGGCGCTTTCAACGCACCTCGCTCCCCGCAAGGCTATCCGGTGCTGGTGCAGGCGGGGGCGTCCAACGACGGGCGTGCGTTCGCCGCACGGTACGCCGAGGCGATCTTCACCGCGCATCAATCGCTCGCCAACGCGCAGGCCTTCTACTCCGACATCAAGGACCAGGCACGCGGCCTGGGCCGCAACCCCGATCACATCAAGATCCTGCCCGGCCTGAGCCCGTTCATAGGCGACACCGAGGCAGCGGCGAAGGATTTGGAGCGCGAGTTCAACAAGCTCACCGTTCCCGCCTACGGCCTCAAGCAGATTCGCGGCATCGCCGATGTCGACCTATCGGCCCTGGACCTCGACGCCCCGGTCCCCCTCGACGCATTCGGCCAGGCGGGCAACGTCACCGACAACCAGCGCAGCCGCAAGCAGGTGGTGGCCGAGATCGTCGCGAAGGAACGGCCCACCGTCCGCGAACTGCTGCACCGGCTCGCCGGGGCGCGCGGACATCGGGTCGTCGCCGGCACCCCCGAACAGATCGCCGACACCATCGAGGAGTGGTTCACCCGGGGCGCCGCCGACGGGTTCAACGTGATGCCGCCCTACTACCCGGGCGGACTCACCGACTTCACCGAGCACGTCGTACCGATACTGCAGCGCCGCGGCCTGTTCCGTACCGAATACACCGGCACCACCCTGCGCGATCATCTCGGCCTGCCGCGGCCGGAGAACCAGTTCGCCGTCCGGCAGGCGTCGGCGCAGAGCGCCAGTTGAGGGGCTCGGACCCCGCCTGTACCGGCGAGACCGCATCCGCCCGCACGCTCGCCCTGCACGTCCACCTGCCGACAGGTCTGCTCGGTGTGGCCGGCGGCGCCACCGCGCCCATCGTGGTGCTGGCGGCGCTGGCCCACGGGGCGTCGGTGTCGCAGGCCGGATTGGTGGTGGCCGGCGGCGGGCTCGGTATGGTCACGGCCGATCTGCCCGCCGGAAGCCTGGTGGCACGAATCGGGGAACGCTGGTCCATCGCCATCGGCAGTGCGATCGGCGTGATCGGCGCGCTGCTGTGCGTGGCCGACGTCTCGCTGCTCACGCTCGGCGCCGGAGTGGTCCTGCTCGGCCTCGCGCAGGCTGTGTGGGGGCTGGCGCGGCAGTCGTACCTGACCGCGGTCGTGCCGTTCGGGCAACGGGCACGGGCGATTTCGGCGATGGCCGGCATGAGCAGGCTCGGCTTCTTCCTCGGCCCGTTCATCACCGCCGTCATCCTGGGGGCGGAAACCACCGGCGACGACGGGGGTTCGGGCCACCTGTCGTACGTGTTCGCGGTGCAGCTGGCGATGGTGGTGATCGCCGGCGTGCTGTTCGCGACCATGGCCGACCCGCCGCAGCCGCGCGCTCGCACCGTGTCGCTACCGATCCGCCGGGTCGCCGCCCGCGAACGCGGAACACTGCTGCGTCTGGGCCCGGGGGCGTTGGCACTCGGCGCGGTCCGGGCCTCGCGAACGGTGGTGCTGCCGCTGTGGGCTGAGCACATCGGTATGTCGGGTGCGACGATCGCCCTCGTGTTCGGTGTGGCGGGCGCACTCGACGTCGGCCTGTCGTATCCGGCCGGGGTCGGCCTCGACAGGTTCGGCCGGCGCGCAATGGCCGTCCCGGCGATGACGCTCTATGCCGCCGGCCTGCTGTGCATTCCACTGGCCGACTCCGAGGCCGGGGTGTGGATCGTGGCGCTCGTCGTCGCCTCGGCGAACGGCCTCACCAATGGGCTGGTCATGACGATCGGCGCCGACGCCGCCTGCGAGGATGCCCGTCCGCAGTTCCTCGCTCTGTGGCGGCTGCTGCACGACGGCGGGTCGGCGGGCGCACCCGCGGCGGTCGGTGCCTTGGCCGGGCTGCTCGGGCTGGGCGCGGCATCGGCGTGCACCGGGCTGGTCGGTCTCGCCGGTGCGGTGGTGTTCGGGGTGTTCCTGCCCCGCACGCACCGCACCGGCGAGGCTGGCATCCTGGACCGATGCGAGCGGTCATCCAGCGAGTCAGCCAGGCGAGTGTCACCGTCGATGGCGAAGTAGTCGCCGTCCTCGACATCCCCGGCACCGGCACCACCTGCGAGCACGGCCTCGTCGTGCTTGTGGGCGTCACCCATGACGACACCACCGATGACGCCGTGCGCCTTGCCGACAAGCTCTGGCGACTGCGGATCCTGCCCGGTGACGAGCGCGAACTGTCCGCCGCCGATCTCGGCGCACCGATCCTGGTGATCAGCCAGTTCACCCTGTACGCCAACACCGCCAAGGGTCGCCGACCGTCGTGGAACGCCGCCGCTCCCGGACCGGTGGCAGAACCACTCGTCGACGCCGTGGTCGAGGAACTGCGATCGTTCGGTGCCACCGTCGCCACCGGGCGCTTCGGTGCCCACATGCACGTGTCGCTGGTCAACGACGGGCCGGTCACCCTCATCCTGGACACCGACCGGCGTTAGCGTTGGCTCAGTGTCAGGGTTAAGGCAGCCGCCATCGGTGGCTGGTTGGATCCTGAGCATTCGGTGCCTGGCTCATAGCGTTGGTGTCGCCTTCGGGCTGACGAGCATGCGTTTTGCCGGCATCGGGTGTGAAGGACCGGCCGGCGTGACTTGATAGGAGCGTGGCGTCGCCCCGACTGAGATGTGTCCGCCGACCGGCCCAATCGTCCTCGCATCTGAGTGAAGGAGGCAACCACCATGGTTGTTGTTGGAGCCGACGTACACAAGCGGACGCACACGTTTGTCGCTGTCGATGAGGCTGGCCGCGAGCTCGGCCACAAGACGTTCGACGCGGACTCCGCTGGCCATCGCAAGGCCGTCGCGTGGGCGCGTGAACGGTTCGGGACCGAGCTGCTGTGGGCGATCGAAGACTGCCGCCACCTCTCAGCACGACTTGAGCGTGATCTGTTGACCGTGGGCCAGCAGGTGGTGCGGGTGCCGCCGAAGATGATGGCCGAGCAGCGACGTACCGCCCGCACGCGGGGCAAGTCGGACCCGATCGACGCGCTCGCGGTCGCCCGGGCCGCGTTACGCGAGCCGGACCTTCCGATCGCCTCCCATGATGAGCAGTCGCGGGAGCTGAAGCTGCTGGTCGACAGGCGTGATGACCTGGTCAAACACCGCACGGCGACGATCAACCGACTACTGTGGCGCGTCCACGAACTCGACCCTGCATGGGCGCCGAAGGCGACGTCTCTAGACCTGGCCAAGCACCAGCAGATCCTTGCTGACCGGCTCGCTGGCGCGCCCGGGATCGTGGCCGAACTGGCCCGTGACGAGCTCGCTGACATCGTCGATCTGACGGTGCGGATCAACCAGCTCCAGCGGCGGATCGCGGGGCTGGTCGAGCAGGCCGCGCCGACGCTGCTGGCCATGCCCGGTGTTGGCGCCCTGACCGCGGCCAAGCTAGTCGGTGAAGCCGCCGGCATCAGCCGGTTCAAATCCGAGGCAGCGTTCGCCCGGCATGCCGGGATCGCGCCGATCCCGGTCTGGTCGGGCAACACCAAGGGCCGGGTCCGGCTCACCAGGTCAGGCAACAGACAACTGAACGCAGCCATCCACCGCATAGCCGTCACCCAGATCCGACTCGATGGCCTCGGCCGGGCCTACTACGAGAAGAAGAAGGCCGAAGGCATGTCCACACCCGAGGCCCTGCGATGCCTCAAACGGCGCCTCGCGCGCGTCGTATTCAACCGCATGACCGCCGATCACGCCGCCGCGACGACCGCCCTCGCCCAAGCGGCTTGACATAGGAGAAACGCATGGGACGTATCACCACCCGCCGCCCCGTCACCCGAATCAGGGGCGACGGGCACACCGTGCGGCGACCGGACACGCTCGCGGTGGAGGAGCCACTGGAGATCCGGGTCGGCGGCCGGTCGCTGGTGGTGACCATGCGCACCCCCGGCCACGACGTCGAACTCGCCGCCGGATTCCTGGTGTCCGAGGGTGTGCTGACCGGAGCCGATGACCTGCTGACCGCCCGCTACTGCGCGGGCGCCGACGCCGACGGCGCCAACAGCTACAACGTCCTCGACCTCGCGCTCGCCCCGCACGTGGCTCCCCCCGCGCCGGAGTTGGCGCGCAGCTTCACCACCACCAGCGCCTGCGGGGTGTGCGGCAAGGACAGCATCGACGCGATCGGCACCCGGTCGTCGTTCGGTGTCGCCGACGACCCGCTGACGGTTACCGCCACCATGCTCCTGCGGCTGCCCGACCGCCTGCGTGATCACCAGAACGTCTTCGACAAGACGGGCGGCCTGCACGCCGCCGCACTCTTCGACGGCGCCACCGGTGAGCCGGTGGTGGTGCGTGAGGACGTAGGCCGGCACAACGCCGTCGACAAGGTCGTCGGCTGGGCCCTCACCCAGGGACTGCTGCCGCTGCGCGGCCACATCCTCCAGGTATCCGGCCGTGCCAGTTTCGAATTGGTGCAGAAGGCGGTGATGGCCGGAATCCCGATGCTCTCGGCGGTGTCCGCCCCATCATCACTGGCCGCCGACCTCGCCGACGAATCCGGCCTCACCCTCCTCGGTTTCGTCCGCGGCGACTCCCTCGTCGCCTATACCCGTGAGGACCGCATCGACGGGGCGGCACCGGTGTGAGTGCGATGTGGCACCGCCCGTCGCCGCTGGTATCCGGCGTCGGTCCGGTGAACCGACGGGACTGTTCGGGCCGACGTCGCGCTACGGGCGCGTGGTCAGGATCCTCGGTCCGTCACCGGTCACGACGACGGTGTGTTCCCAATGCGCGGCCCGCGATCCGTCATCGGTGACGACGGTCCAGTCGTCATCGAGCACCGACGTCTCGGTGGTGCCGAGCGTGAGCATCGGCTCGATGGCGAGGGTGGAACCGATGACGAGCAGCGGCCCCCGGTTCGGTTTGCCCTCGTTCGCCAGGAACGGGTCGAGGTGCATTTCGCGGCCGATGCCGTGACCGCCGTAGCCGGAGACGATGCCGAATCTGCGACCGAACGTGACCTCGGCGGCGCGGGTCGCCTTTTCCAGAGCGTGGGAGATATCGGTGAGCCGGGCACCGTCGACCATGGCGGCGATGCCCGCCTCCAGCGTCAACCGGGTGGCCTCGCTCAGATCCGAATCGGCCTGCGACAGTTCGCCGATACCGAACGTCCAGGCGGAGTCGCCGTGCCAGCCGTCGAGGATGGCACCGCAGTCGATGGACACCAGATCGCCCTCGGCCAGGACAGCGTCCTTGGTGGGGATGCCGTGCACCACCACATCGTTGACGGAACTGCAGATGGATCCGGGAAAGCCGTGGTAGCCCTTGAACGACGGGGTCGCCCCCGCCTCGCGGATCACCGATTCTGCGATCTCGTCGAGGTCGAGGGTCGACATTCCCGCTGTGGCCTCGGCACGTACCGCGACGAGGGCAGCCCCGACGACCGCCCCCGCCGCCGCCATCGCATCGACCTCGCCGGCCGTGCGAAACGGTACGCGCTTTCTGCCTCTACGTAACACACTCACGTGAGTCGACGACTCACTTCTCCACCGCGGCGAGCACCGCGAGCACACGCTGATGGACTTCCTGCACATCACCGACGGCGTCGATGGTGGTGACCTGTCCGGCGTAGTACTCCAGCAGCGGCGCGGTCTCGGTGGCGTACACCGACAGCCGGTTGCGGATCACGTCCTCGGTGTCGTCGGCACGGCCACGGGACAGCATCCGCTCCACCACCACGTCGGCGTCGACATCGAACGACAGCACACCGTCGAGGGTCGCGTCGAGATCGGCGAGGATCTGGGCGAGCGCATCGCCCTGTTCGGTCGAGCGCGGAAACCCGTCGAGGATGAAGCCTTTGACGGCGTCGGGCTCGGCGAGCCGGGCGCGCACCATGTCGACGGTGATCTCCGACGGAACCAGGTTGCCGGCGTCGAGGTACTTCTTGGCCTCGATGCCCACCGGGGTGCCCTGCGAGATGTTGGCCCGGAACAGATCGCCGGTGGAGATGTGCGGGATTCCCAGCGCCTCGCTCAGCAGCTCTGCCTGTGTACCTTTACCCGCGCCGGGCGGACCGAGAATAACGAGTCTCACTTGAGGAACCCTTCGTACTTCCGTTGCATCAATTGACTGTTGACCTGCTTCATCGTGTCCAAACCGACACCCACCATGATCAGCACCGCGGTTCCACCGAAGAAGTTCAGGCCGCTGGCCGCGCCACCGCTGCTCATGTCGAGGAAGACATTGGGCAACACGGCGATGATACCGAGGTAGATCGAACCGGGCAGCGTGATTCGGCTCAGCACGTAACCGAGGTAGTCGGCGGTGGGCTGGCCAGGACGGATACCCGGGATGAAGCCGCCGTACTTCTTCATGTCGTCGGCCCGCTCTTCAGGGTTGAAGGTGACCGCCACGTAGAAGTACGTGAAGAAGATGATCATCGCGAAGTAGATCAGGATGTGCGACCAGCTGGTCGGATCCGTCAGATAGTCGTTGACGAATTTCTTCCAGCCCGAGGTGTCGTCGGAGCCCGCGGTGAGCTGCAGGATCAGCTGCGGCAAATACAGCAGCGACGACGCGAAGATCACCGGGATAACACCGGCCTGGTTGACCTTGAGCGGCAGATATGTCGACGATCCGCCGTACATCTTGCGACCGACCATCCGCTTGGCGTACTGCACCGGGATACGGCGCTGGCCCTGCTCGACGAACACGACACCGGCGACGATGACCAGTGCGGCCACACACACCAGCGCGAAGGCGAGTCCGCCACGCTGGTCGAGGATGGCCTTGCCCTCGGCGGGGATACGGGCGGCGATACCGGCGAAGATCAGCAGCGACATTCCGTTGCCGACGCCGCGTTCGGTGATCAGCTCGCCCATCCACATGACGACGCAGGCGCCCGCGGTCATGACGAGCACGACGATCGTCAGCGCGAACACCGACTCGTCGTTGAGCACGTCGCCGGTGCAGCTGTCGGGAAGGAGCTGACCGCGCGAGGCGAGAGCGACGATGCCCGTCGACTGCAGCAGGGCCAGCGCCACCGTCAGGTAGCGGGTGTACTGCGTCATCTTGGCCTGGCCGGATTGGCCTTCTTTGCGCAGTTGTTCGAAGCGCGGGATGACGACGGTCAGCAGCTGCACGATGATGCTCGCGGTGATGTACGGCATGATGCCGATCGCGAACACCGCCAGCTGCAGAAGTGCGCCGCCGGAGAACATGTTGATCAGCGCATAGACCTGGTTGTCACCGGAGTTGATCTGGTCCATGCAGTCGTTCACTACTTTGTAGTTCACGCCCGGGGACGGGATGGTAGCGCCGAGGCGGTACAGGATGACGATGCCGATGACGAAGAGGATCTTCTTCCTCAGGTCCGGCGTCCTGAAGGCCGCGACGAGGGGGGAGAGCACTAAGTTCCTCCTAGTCCGGGGTGGTGTCGGCCGAGGTGGCCGGGAACGTCATGTGAAACTCTAACAGTGGCGCCGAAACCGGCTCGTCGGCCACAGTGTGACCAGGACTTTTGTCGGTTTCGCTAATGAACGGCCGACTGGCGGCCGACACAAACCGCAGCGAGCCGCCGGTCAAGAGAAGCGCATGAGGCTGCTCTTGTCCGGCGGCTCGTGAGCTTGTCAGAGCTCGGAGACGCTACCACCGGCGGCGGTGATCTTCTCCTTGGCCGCGGCGGTGAACTTGTTGGCGGTGACGTTGACGGCCACCGACAGGTCGCCGTCGCCGAGCACCTTGACCAGCTGGTTCTTGCGGACCGCGCCGGCGGCGACGAGCTCGTCGACGCCGATGGTGCCGCCCTGCGGGAACAGCCGGGCGATGTCGCCGACGTTCACAACCTGGTACTCGACCCGGTTGCGGTTGGTGAAGCCCTTGAGCTTCGGCAGCCGCATGTGGATCGGCATCTGGCCGCCCTCGAATGCGGCGGGCACGTTCTTGCGTGCCTTGGTGCCCTTGGTGCCGCGACCGGCGGTCTTACCCTTGGAACCCTCACCGCGACCCACACGGGTCTTCTCGGTCTTCGCGCCCTCCGCGGGGCGAAGGTGATGAAGCTTGATGGTCATTTGCTTAAACCTCTTCGACTGTCACGAGGTGGCGCACCACGTTGATCAGACCGCGGTTCTGCGGGGTGTCCTCGCGGGTGACGGTCTTGCGGATGCCCTTCAGGCCGAGGGTCCGCAGGCTGTCACGCTGGTTCTTCTTGGTACCGATGGTGCCCTTGATCTGAGTGATCTTCAGTTCGGCCATGATCTACACTCCCTGACCGGCACGGGCGCGGAGCATACCGGCCGGTGCCACATCTTCGATCGGGAGGCCACGACGGGCCGCGACCTCTTCGGGGCGCTGCAGCATCTTGAGCGCGGCAACGGTGGCGTGGACGACGTTGATCGCATTGTCGGAGCCGAGGCTCTTGGCGAGAACGTCGTGCACACCGGCGCATTCGAGCACGGCACGAACCGCGCCACCGGCGATCACACCGGTACCGGGGCTGGCCGGACGAAGCATGACGACACCGGCTGCGGCCTCACCCTGAACCGGGTGGGTCACGGTGCCGCCGATCAGCGGGACGCGGAAGAAGTTCTTGCGAGCCTCTTCGACACCCTTCTGGATCGCGGCCGGAACTTCCTTGGCCTTGCCGTAGCCGACGCCGACGAGGCCCTGGCCGTCGCCGACCACCACGAGAGCGGTGAAGGAGAATCGACGGCCACCCTTGACCACCTTGGACACGCGGTTGATCGCGACCACGCGCTCAAGCTGATTGCGGTCCTGCTCGCGATCACGGCCGCCGCGGTCACGGCGGTCGCCGCGGCCGCGGCGCTCGTTGTTGTTGTTGTTGTCGTTTCCGGCGGGTCCGTTTCCGCCGTCACGCTGACGTCCGGGCATCAGAGGTTCCCTCCGGTCACTGTGGTGTTGCTGGTCGAGATGGTCATCAGAAGCTCAGGCCTCCCTCGCGGGCGGCGTCGGCGAGCGCGGCGATACGGCCGTGGTAGTCCTTGCCACCACGGTCGAACACGACGGCCTCGACACCGGCGGCCTTGGCACGGGCGGCGATCAGCTCGCCCACCTTGCGGGCATGTGCCGACTTGTCGCCGTCCACCGAGCGAACCTCGGCCTCGATCGACGACGCGGCGGCAACGGTCTTGCCGGCGAGGTCGTCGATCAGCTGGACGTGGATGTGGCGGCTGCTGCGCTTGACGGCCAGACGCGGACGCTCGGCGGTGCCGGCGACCTTCTTACGCAGACGGAAGTGCCGGTTCGCGGTCGCGGTGCGACGACGAGTCGAGACGTCCTTGCCGAGCGGCTTGCGATCGATCTTGGTTTCACTCATGGCTTACTTACCCGTCTTTCCGACCTTGCGACGGATCTGCTCACCCTCGTAGCGGATGCCCTTGCCCTTGTACGGGTCGGGGCGACGCAGGCGACGGATGACCGCCGAGATCTCGCCGACTTTCTGCTTGTCGATACCCGACACCGAGAACTTGGTGGGCGACTCGACGGCGAAGGTGATGCCTTCGGGAGCCTCGATCGGCACGGGATGGCTGTAACCGAGCGCGAACTCCAGGTCCTTGCCCTTGGCCTGCACGCGGTAGCCGACACCGAAGATTTCCATCTTGTTGGTGTAGCCCTGCGTGACGCCGATGACGAGGTTGTTCACCAGAGACCGGTTGAGGCCGTGCAGGGCACGGCTGCGGCGCTCGTCGTTGGGACGGGTCACCACGATGCTGCCGTCTTCCTGAGCAACCGCGATGGGCTCGGTGACGGTGTGGGTGAGCTCGCCCTTGGGGCCCTTCACGGTGACGTTCTGGCCGTCGATCGAGACGGTGACACCGGAGGGGATGGCGATGGGATTCTTACCGATACGCGACATTGTTCAGCCTCCCTTACCAGACGTAGGCGAGGACTTCGCCGCCCACGCCCTGGTTGGCCGCCTGACGATCGGTGAGCAGGCCGGACGACGTGGAGATGATGGCCACGCCGAGGCCGCCCAGGACCTTGGGCAGATTGGTGGACTTCGCGTACACCCGCAGACCCGGCTTGGAGACGCGGCGCAGACCGGCGATGCTGCGTTCACGGCTCGGGCCGTACTTGAGGGAGACGACCAGGCTCTTGCCGACCTCTGCATCTTCGGTGCGGAAGTCGGTGATGTAACCCTCGCGCTTGAGGATCTCTGCGATAGCCACCTTGATCTTCGACGACGGAAGGGTGACCTCGTCGTGGTACGCCGAGTTGGCGTTGCGCAGACGTGTCAAAAAGTCTGCGATCGGGTCAGTCATGGTCATGGTTGACCGTCAACCTTTCTCGTAGTGGTTCCCATACAACGCGGGAGTGCGGACACTCCCCCGGTGGGCCTTCCACGAAGTGGACAGTTGTGCAGGTTCTCCCCTGGCGATGCCATTGGCTTTTCGCCGGCACCGCGTCGGGTATGAAGTTGTGGCTCCTGGGGGCACAGTTCACCCAGGCAACCGCTCAAGTGTAGGGAACCTGCGGTCAGAACCCAAATCGTCCCGGATCAGGTCCCAAACCCCACCGCTTGTCGACCCATTCCAGATAGCTGCAGCTGTCAGTAGCCACACCTACCATCGGATGCAGTTGTGAGAATGCATCCAGCATCAATCCCAATGAAGGCGGCGGGCCGATGTGGTGGCAGGAGGCGATCCGGGCGGGAAAGGCGCTGCGCGTGCTCGGCGTGAGCGGTGACGACCTTGACGCGCTGACGGAGATCGATGCCCCGAACAGTCCGATCGTCGTCGGGCTCTGCCCTCCTGAATCAGGTGCCCGGGCGCGGACGATCGTCGACTTGGTCGCCGGGGAACTGCAGAACGCCGTGCTGAATCTGTACCCGACATGGCTATCGGCGTTCGGCGACGCCGGCCTCACGGCTGATAGAGGTTCGCTCGGTGTTGCAGCCGCAGTAGCGATCGCCCGGCGTATGAGCAAACAGACCACCGCCTACTCACCGTTCGTCGTCGATCTTGCCCGGTCGGCCGCATCGAACACACAACCACGATCCGAGTACCCGACCGATATCCGATTGTCCGGTCTGGCCGATCTGCTTCGGCGCAGTTACGGTCGCGACGACATCGTCATAGTCGTGACCGCGGACTACGAGGTCACCGACAGGGCGGCAGCGATCGGGTCTGCGGCCGAGTGGCTGGCACATGCCGGACGCCTCACCGTGTGGCTCGTCGGCCACGAATTCGACCAGCTCACCCGGATACCGTGCATCAATCTGCGTTGCGACCGCGGGGCCACAGCCACAGCCGTCCCCTCCGGATCCCCAGATACGGCCACGGCATCGGCGGCCATCACGCTCACCCCGTTCGGTGGCCGACCCGCGGCGAACAGCGCAGCCGAACAGTTCCTCGAACGGGCGTTGGCGCGTGAACCGTGGGCGAGTGAACGGGTGTGGAACCGTGGCGTGGATGGTCTGGATGCACTGGCTCAGCCCATCCGCGTCGACCTGCAGTGGCGGTACGAACGCATCATCGTCGAGCTCGACGGCGCCGACCATCGCGCTCCGCAGAAATACGCCGCAGACCGATTGCGCGACAACCTCCTCCAATTTGCCGGCTATATGGTCCTGCGCTATCCGAATGAACGAGTTCTCGATGATGTGGGGGCGGTCGTCACCGAACTCCGCGAAGTCGTGCGCGCTCGAAGCGATTAGGCCGACCGAAGACTGGGCAGCAACCCTGGCAATAAGGAAAGATCACCCTGTGACCAACGATGCACTGTCGCCTCCCGAACGCACCATCCTCTTCGCGCTGATGGCTCATGCGACCACGATCCGGAACCCGGACCTCAAGGCAATCGCACCCGAGATGACTCCGACTCGCAGGGCGAAATTCAACAAGTTGGGACTGGTCGAGTCCTCAATGGTCACACGGACTTACGTCCACACCCTCACCGACGCCGGTTGGGCCTGGTGTTCGGCGGAACTCAGTGCACCGACGCCACCGAAGGCACGAACCGCGGAGAGAGCGCTGGCCGAGGTCCTGCGCGGCATCGGCCGCTACCTGAGCGCCACTGACACACTGTTGTCGGACATTTTCGGTATCGAGGCGCCCCCGCAACAGAAATCCGCAAACCAGACGTCCGCAGGTCCTGCAGCCGACCTCGGAGCCCGCGTGCGCGCGGCATATGGCGGCATGCGTTCTCGCCCCGGCGCGTGGGTGCGGGTCGCCGAACTGCGCGCCTCGCTGGCAGACATCGACCGGAACGACTTCGACGCAACCCTGGTCGCGTTGCAGCATGAGCCCGGCGTCCGCCTTGAGCCCAACGAGAAGCAGTCTTCGCTCACCGCCGAGGATCGTGCCGCAGCGGTTCGGGTCGGCAATCAGTTCTGCCACCTGTTTGCGATCGAGGACTGATGGATCCACAAACACGACGGGCACTCGAATCGATCCGACTGGATTGGGCGACCACCCGCGACGACATCTGGGAACCTCAGGCCTTGGTACACGTCGACGGCCTGCATAGCGCCGTCATCGACGAGACGATGCGATCGTTCAGCGATGCGCGGGCCAGCACGGCAGCGAGCCCGCTCGGCGTGGTGATCCAGGGGCCCGCCGGATCGGGAAAAACACACCTGCTGGGACAGGTCCGCGAACGAGTCCAGAACGCGGGCGGCTACTTCTTTCTCGCCAAGCTCCTCGATGGTACGAACTTTTGGCAATCGATCATCGTGTGCATCACCGAAGACCTGAATCGGCCGTCGCCGACCCACTCGTCACAATTGGTCCAGCTTCTCGACCAACTCGGCCGGGAAGCCGGCCTGTCCCCCGACGACCAGCGGTCGATCGTCGGCGACGCGCCGCTGTCACCTGAGATTCTCGAACGATTCATCCGTCGTGTCTACCGCAAGCACCCCACGCACCGCCGACGTTCTCAGCACATTCTGCGCGCCCTTGTCCTCACCGCCGCAGAGGATTTCGCTCTCCAGGACCTCGGTGCCGCTTTCCTTTTTCTCCAACTCGACGATGACGACGAAGCCAAGACCTGGGGCATCCAGGTCAAGAGGCTCGGATACCAGGAGGTCGTCGAGAATATTTCGCGCATCCTGGCCATGGACGAAGCGGCCGTGCTCGCGATCGACCAGCTCGACACCCTCATCGTGACCGACCACGACGGACACTCCGACCAGAGCGCCGTCGACACCATCGCGCACGGCTTGATGACCCTACGTGAAACACTCAGCCGGACAACGTCAATTGTGTCATGCCTGTCGACTGCCTGGACCATCCTCGAAGACGAAGCCCCACGCGCGGTCGTCGACAGATTCCGCAAACTACCGCCACTGCAACGGCCGACGTCGGCCGACTTCGGCCGCGCCCTACTGGCCAGACGATTCGCCGCGTTCTACGAAACAGCTTCCTTCACCCCGCCGTACCCGACCTGGCCGATCAATGAGGCCGCTCTGGCCGAATCCATCAACCACACCCCACGCACGCTGATGCAGGCCGCCGATCGGCACATTGGGATATGTCTGCGCACGGGAACATCATCGGAGATGATGACCCTCCGCGACAGCAGTACCACCAAGACCGTGACCGCTCACGACGACCCTGAGTTCGCCGCGCTCGACCAGCGATTCGACGATTTGATCCGGGCAGCCGATCCGACGGCGATCATCGACCCGTCGACGGAGGACACCCGTGTCCCGGAGTTATTGATGGCCGGTTTGGCGACCTGGGTCGGTGCCCTCGCGGCCGACGCTGAATCCTACCGGTGGGATGATAGGCCGGGTAAGCAACCCAATCTCCATGCCCGACTTCGCCGGACCATCGACCCGGACACCGACGCCCAACAATCCTGGTCGTTCCGGGCCATCGCATCGACCAACGCGATTGCGGCACAGACCCGTCTGGCGAAAGCCTCCGCCGCAGCCGGATTAACCAACCACCTCAATACTCTGGTCATCCTGCGGCAGGCACCGTGGCCGTCGGGCCCCAAGACCGCAACCGTGGTCACCGAATTCATCGATCGCGGTGGCCGGGTGATCGCCTGGTCCGCCGACGACATCCGGGTATTGATCGCAGTGCGCGCGCTTCGCGCCGAACACGCCGACCGTCTCGGTGAATGGATCGTGTCACGGAACCCCGTGTCACGAATCGCGTGGCTCGATCAAATCCTATCCCCGACCGGGGACAGTTCCGGCGCTCCTTCCGGTGAACCCTCACCGCACGAACCGGATCACGAACCGAGCGCGGTTCCACCCCCGCCGGATGTTCACCCGCAGAACAGTGACGGTCCAGATAATGACAGGCCCGAGTACCCCGAGAGCAACAACGCCACTACTTCCATCTCTCCACAACCGTCCGCCGACGACGAACCCACCCGCAACGCCGAACCAGTGGCTCCGGCACCGCACCCAGAGCCCATCCAGGTGCGACCGGATCATTTCACCCTGGGGTCGGTGGTCGGCGCACTGACCGCGCGCGAGGTCGGCATCGACCTGGAGGCACTGCGCAAACACACGGTGATCTTCGCCGGATCCGGTTCAGGCAAAACAGTTCTCATCCGGCGCATCATTGAAGAGTGCGCTTTGCGTGGAGTCTCATCCATCGTTCTCGATGTGAACAACGACCTCGCCCGCCTCGGACAGCCATGGCCGGCGGGCTCCCGTGAATGGCCGAACGCCGACGAGGAGACCGCGGCCCGCGACTACATCGCGAACACCGATGTCGCCGTGTTCACTCCGGGAAAGATGTCGGGGCGGCCGTTGAGCTTCCAGATGCTGCCCGACTTCACCGAGGTCGTCGACAACCCCGACGAGTTCGGCGCCGCAGTCGCCTCGGCGCTCGGAGCGTTGGCGCCACGGGCCCTCGCGATCGGCAAGTCGGCCAAGCACAAGCGCATGATGGCCACGCTCAAACAGACCATCGAACATTTCGGCCGGACCGGTGGCGGCACCATCGACACGCTCGTGGACCTGCTCGCCGACCTCCCCGACACCTTGTGCGAATTCGCCGACAGCCCCAAACTCGGGCGGGAGTTATCGGACAACCTGCGTTCCGACCTGATCACCGACCACGTGTACAGCAACGAACCGGTCGACCCGTCGGTCCTGCTGACACCTCCGCCCGGCTACCGTGCCAGGGTTTCGGTGATCAACCTGTCCGGTCTGCCCGACGCCAACAAGCGCAACAACTTCATCGGCCAACTACAAATGTCGCTGTTCGCGTGGATCAAGAAGCACCCGGCCGGCAACAAACCGCTCGGTGCCGTCCTGGTCATGGACGAGGCGCAGAATTTCGCACCGTCGGAGAAAACCACGACATGCACGGAAAGCACCTTGGCACTGGCAGCTCAGGCAAGGAAGTACGGGCTGGGCCTCATCTTCGCGACTCAGGCACCTAAAGGCCTGCACAGCAAGATCGCGGGGAACGCCTCCAACCAGTTCCTCGGCCGATTCCAGTCGCCGGTCCACATCTCTGCGGCCAAGGAACTCGCGGCAGCCAAGAGTTCAGACGTTTCGGACATCGGCCGTCTGACCACCGGTGTCTACTACGCGGCCGTCGACGGCGGCCCATTCACCAAGATCCGCACCCCCCTGTGCCTCAGCTACCACCCGCCGAGCCCGCCCTCGGAGGAGGAGGTCATTGCGATCGCCCGCACCTCGGCGTCCTCGCACTGATCCGCACCACTCATCCGATGGCACGACACTTCCTCCCGAACCCGCAGGAAGTGACTAGGCTGGCTAACGCTCCTGACGCATCACCGACCGGAGGACTGCAGAGACATGGGCGTGATCTCCAAGCTCAAGGGCGAGCTCGTCGACATCATCGAATGGTTCGACGACACTCGCACGACGCTGGCGTGGCGTTTTCCGCGCTACAACAACGAAATCAAGAACGGTGCCCAGCTGATCGTCCGGGAGGGCCAGAAGGCGGTGTTCGTGTACCGCGGCCGGCTCGCGGACACCTTCGGGCCGGGTAACTATGAGCTGACCACCGAAAATCTGCCGATCCTGTCAACGATCCAGGGGTGGAAGCACGGTTTCAAGAGCCCGTTCCGTTCCGAGGTGTACTTCATCAACACCCGGCCGGTCACCGAACTGCGGTGGGGCACCCCCAACCCGATCACCATCCGCGACCCCGATTTCAAGATGGTGCAGGTCCGGGCCAACGGCATGTGTGTGGTGCGGGTGGCCGATCCCGCGATCTTCCTGCGTGAGGTGATCGGCACCGACAGCAACGTCAACGTCGATGAGATCTCGGAGTTGCTGCGGCGCATCATCGCGCAGGCATTTTCCGACATGATCCTGCAGACCGGCGTCGGGGTGATCGATCTGCAGGGCAAGGTCGGTGAGCTCTCGCAGAAGCTGAAGGTGTTCGTCCAGGAGCGGGTCGACGACGAGTACGGACTCGGGATCGAGGACATTCTGCTCAACGTGTCGCTGCCGGAGGAGATCACCGCGGCGATGACCCGGGGCGTGGCGCGCGGTGTGGAGGAGCAGGGTTTCCTCAATCAGGTCGACGACATGCAGCGCTATCAGCAGGGCAAGCTCGGTGAGGCGATGGTCGCGGGCGCGGCCAATCCCGGCGGCAGTTCGGTGGGCGATTTCCTGGGTGCCGGTATGGGTATGGCGCTCGGCCAGCAGATGGGCATGGGCGGCGCCGTCGCCGGTCCCGCACAGCCGGCTCCGGCCCCCGCGGCGGCACCACCGCCGCTGCCGACGGCCACCCAATATCACGTGGAACAGAACGGTCAGGCCGGCGGACCGTACACGGCCGCGCAGTTGCAGCAGTCCATCGCCGCCGGTTCGGTGACCAGGCAGACGCTGGTGTGGTCGGCGAACATGGCCGGGTGGACGGCGGCCGGGCAGGTTCCCGAACTCGCCGCGCTGTTCCCCGCCGTTCCGCCGCCGCTGCCGCCATCGATGCCCCCGGCCTAGACACTCGCCAGATTTCACCGGTCCAGATGCTCGGCCAGGTTCAGCACCCGACCTGAGACCGCCGCATTCTTGTCCGAGAGGATCCCTCGATGACCACTCCCCCCGTGCCGCCACCGCTGCCGTCCGACGGACCGCCACCTCCACCGCCCGGCGCCCCACCACCGCTGCCACCCACGGGTGCGGGCAGCCCGCCACCGATCCCGCCCCGGCAGGCCGGGCCGCCGCAGGACCGACGACCGCCTGCCGCGCAGGCCCCGGTGCCCGACTCACGCTCCGGGCGGGCCGGCCAGTATCACGCCACCGAGGACACCCGCACGTTTCCGTGCGTCAATTGCGGCGCCAACCTGGTGTTCGATCCGGCGACCGGCGTGCTGCGCTGCCCCAGCTGCAACAGCACCCGCGAAATCGCCCGCACCGACGCCAGGATCGGTCTGCACGATCTGCGCAGTTCCGAGGTCGCGGCCGGCAGCACCCGTGGGCTGTTGTCGGCGGACGATCCCGCAGCCTCCGACGAACACCAGGTGGTGTGCCAGAACTGCGGTGGCACAACCGTGTTCACCGGAACACTGACCGCAACCCGCTGCCCGTACTGCGCGTCACCGATCCAGCGCGACGACATTCAGGACGCGCCCAAGACGTTGCCCGTCGACGGGGTGATCCCGTTCGGGGTCGACAGCAAACAGGCGCGGCAGAATATCGAGAAATGGATCAGTTCACGCTGGTTCGCGCCGACGGAGTTCAAGAAATACCGCACCCTCGGTTCGTTCTCCAGCGTGTACTTCTCGTACTTCAGTTACGACACCACCGCTTACACCCGTTACTCCGGGCAGCGCGGTGACGACTACACAGTCGTCGTCGGCGAGGGAGACGATAGGCACACCGAAACCCGCACCCGCTGGAGCCACGTTCACGGCGAGGTGGTCGATAACTTCAAAGATGTTGCAGCCCTGGCAAATAAGGGCATCGATGCGGAGCGTGTGGAGGAACTCAAGCCGTGGCCGATCCAGACGGCACGCCCGTTCACCGGCGAGTATCTGGCCGGTCACCTCGCCCGCACCTATGAGATCGGCCCCGATGAGGGTTTCCAGATCGCCCGCCGCGAGGAGATCGATGCGCGGATCACGTCGACGGTGCGCCGCGATATCGGCGGCGACAAGCAGCGCATCTCGTCGTCGGAATCGCGATTCAACCCATTGCAGTTCCGGTATCTGTTGCTGCCCATCTGGCTGCTGACGGTGGTGTACGACTCGAAACCGTTCCAGGTGTACATCAACGGTGTCACCGGCGAGGTGCAGGGTTCGCGGCCGTACAGTAAGACCAAGATCATCTCCGCGATCGTCGCCGCCCTCGCGCTCATCGCGGCGATAGTCATTCTCGTACAGGCGGTGAGATAGCGATGGGAATCCTCGTACTGGGCGCCATTGTGCTCGTTGTCGCCGGTGTAGCGGTTGCCGTGGTCGCACTGCTGCTGATGTTGCGCAGGTCTTCTCGGGCACAGTTGCAGCAGTCGACGCAGCTGTATCCGGGCAGGTCTATCGAGGCGCCCGAGGGCTGGGCACTCGGACATTCCCCGGAGGCACGGCTGTTCCGGCGCATCCGGGACGCCCTCACGCCGCTGCACAACGCGCCCGGCACCGACATCTCGCTGATCGACGGGCGTGTGCAGATCGAATTGGCCGCCGACGATGTGGCTCAGCGCCTGGTCGCCCTGAGCGCCGTCGACCGATCGGTCGCCGAGCCGGTGCTGGCCAGGGCCGAATGGTGGGTCGGCGCACTGGAATCGGTGACCGGAAGGCTGATCCTCGGGCAACGACTCGAGGTGGGCGAACTGGAGCAGGTCACCAAGCAGAACCCGTTCTCGGGCTAGACGGGGTATGCGACGCGGGGAGAAGGTCCCGACACAATTGCGTGTCGGGCCGGTCGCGCTCAGTGGTTCTGCGGAGCGCTGCTAACATCACGCCGTTCGTATCTGGGAGGGGGAGTCTCTTGGCTTCACGATGGAGCGCGGTCGCGCTCGCTTTGTCTGCTGCGTTCGCGCTGGGTGCGTGTTCCGACAGTCCGGAGGAGAAGGCGACGGCCGACTGCGGTGCCGTGTGGCGCGCCGTGTCCGATGTCCCACAGACTCTCGAGCGCTACAAGAAGAGTGGCGGTACGACGACGCTGTCCGCCGTCGTGCTGACATCGGACGAGCTGGACCAGATCCACGATCCGGAGCTGAAGAAGCTTGCCGAGCAGGGCGCCTCGCTGGCCAACCGCCTCAACGAGACCAAGGATCCTGCCGTACAGAACCAGATCGTCACTCAGACGAAGCAGGTTTTCGAGGCGTTCCGCAAGAAGTGCGACGGGTGGATAGGCACTACGGCGCAGCATGACGAGCTGAGCCAGATCCTCGCGGCGGGCAAGGTACCCGAGCCCGACAAGCATGCTCCGATCACCGGGACCACACCGGAGGGCACCACCGTCAAGCTCGGCGAGCCGGTGCTGGTCAAGTACACCGACTATGAGGGTCGCCAGGGCAAGGTGAAGTTCACTGTCACCGAGGTCGCACCGTTGTCGAGCAGCGACTTCCTGCGCATCAACCGAAACAAGCGCAACTCCTACGGTCCGATCAAGTACCTGCGCTTCACCGTCGAGGTGATGTCCGACGATCGTCCCTACGAGGCTCAGCCGAACGTGATTATCAACCCGGAGTTCTCCTTCGGCACCTCCGACGACCAGCTCGTGAGCACGCTGACCTTCAGCGAGCCGTTCGATTCGTGCAAGAACACCACCGGCAACGTTGCCTCCACTGGTGACTTCTGCAGGGTCATCGAGGTCCCGAAGAGGTCGACACTGAAGACCGTCGGGGTGACCACCCTCGACAAGTCGCACCAGAAGCCGCCCGGTACGACGCTGTACCGCTGGACCGTCGGCTGACGAGGAATGATCACGAACTGTAGATCGGGGAAGGTATGCCGTCCCGCGTGATGATCTCAGTCAGTTCAGATTCTTGATCAAGCCGGCGTCGCCACGCTGGAGCGAAGGCACACCTGGTGCCCAACGTGATTTCAGTCGCGTTGGCGCAGTTCCTCGACTCAGGTGCCGGGTTATCAGTGGCCACGACCGTCATCCAAACCGAATGGCTTACAGTAAGCTGAACAAGAGTCGATCGGTGGAGGGATTGAGACGTGGATCTGGGATTTGCCGGCGCCGTGGTCGTGGTCAACGGCGGCACCAAGGGGATGGGCCGGGCGGCGGCCGAGACGGTCGCGGCCGAAGGCGCGAAGGTGGCGCTGCTGGCCCGGGGTGAGCAGGGTCTGGCCGATACGTCGGCGCGACTGACCGAGCTGGGCGCCGCCGACGTCCTGCCGATTCCCACCGACCTCAACAGCCGCACCGAGATCGACGCCGCGTTCGCCACGATCGGGCAGCGTTGGGGCGTGGTCAACACGCTGGTCAACGCCGTCGGGCCGGTCGATGTGGGCATCGGCCCGCTCGATGCCGTCGACGATGCCAATTGGCACGCCACCTTCGACATCGGCACCCTCAGCGCCGTCAAATGTGTCGAGGCCGCACTCCCGTTGCTCCGCAAGGCGCAGTGGGCACGCATCGTGAACGTGTCCGCGCATTCGGTGCGACGCCAGTCGCCCACCCTGATCGCCTATACCGCCGCCAAGGCCGCACTGACCAGCGTCAGCAAGAACCTCTCGCAAACCCTTGCACCCGAGGGAATCCTGGTCAACACGGTTTCCCCCGGATCGTTCCTGTCCCAGGGCCTGCGTGACTACCTGTCCCGGCTTCCCGAGGACCGTCGTCCCGACCTGGATGATCTGTACGCGGTCATGGACTCGATCGACGCCGAGTTCGGTCATCCCGCCTTCATCCGCCGCGCGGCCCTGCCCGCCGAGATCGGGCCGGTCATCGCGTTCGCCGGGTCGCGGACCAACACATACATGACCGGCGCCGACCTCAACGTCGACGGAGGTTCCGACTTCTGACCTCGGACTCCCCGGGGTACCTCACAACACCTCTTGACCCTGTGAGTCCACTGTGACAGGATTCGCGATGGCAAGGCCCTGGTTAGGCAAGCCATAACAAACTCGTCGCGCATTGTCGCCGACGGGTTGACGGCCGTCGGTATGTGTCAGGAGGAGTGCGATGCCGCTGGGTCGCCGCCGCATCCTGCGCACAACCAGGGGCCGTCAGACGGGCTCCACCACCGAACAACTGCTGGCGCAGCGCTGGGCGAAGGCGCTCGGCGGCGTCGATGTGGGCCCGGATGACACGTTCTACGATCTCGGCGGTTCGTCACTGCAGGTGGTCGAGATGCTGGACGGTTTCCGGTACGACTGGGCCGTCGCACTGACCCCCGCAGACCTCGTCGAGCACCCGACGCTGCGCGAGTTCGCCGCACATATTGACGCCGTCCGCAGCCGCGGTTTCCGCACCCGGACATCGACGACCATTCGGCTGCAAGAAGGTTCGCCGCCCGGTGACACGCTGTTCTGCGTGGCCGGTGCGGGTGCGTCAACGCTCAGCTTTGTCAGACTCGCCGCCGCGCTCGAGCCCGACATCACCGTCTACTCGTTGCACGGGCGCGGCCAGGAAACGCGGGGCATCCCCGAATTGACCCTCAAGGGGCAGGCGCGGCGCCAGGTCCGGCAGATCCGTGCGATCCAACCGTCGGGCGTCTACCACCTGGCCGGACATTCCTCGGGTGCGGTCGTCGCCCTCGAGTGCGCTCGACTGCTGCGCGATTCCGGAGCGCAGGTGGCGCCGCTGGTGCTGATTGATCCGCGGGTCCCGGCCCGCTCCGCGCCCGCGAACCCGACCGACTCCGCGAATCCGCCGGCCGGGCGAGCCCGCGGCGACGGCGCTCCGGCCGCCGCCACCCCGCCGATGCACGAAAGATTGCTCACCCACGCCAGGGTCGCGGCGTGCGGTATCGTGCAGTTCGACGTCAAGACGCAACAGGACATCGCCTGGGAGCGTGGCCGGCGGTCTCACGATCGGCACCGCCTGCGCCCTTTCGACCACCCGATGACGATCGCCTTCAGCCGCGAATACATCGACCACATCGAACTGTGGCGGCATTTCACCGGCTCGGAAACTGAATTCACCGAGATCTGCGAGCGGCACAACGATCCGTTGCGGGACACTTTTGTCGCCACATTGTGCGCCGATCTCATCACCGAGCGGTGTCTGGACAGCCTCAACCACGCACCGTAGGGACCTTGTGCCCCACATCAACCGGGCACACCCGGCCGGTTTGCAAAGAGACAGTAAATAGTGTTAGCTAAGGCTTACCTAATTTTAGACTTGGTGAGGCGCTATGGAATTTTCTACCGTGTCGGCAAATCAACTCGGAATCACTGTGCGCGGACTGATTCCGCAGGTGGCCACCGATGACGAGATCAGGCAATTGCACGACGCCGTGTTCGAACACAAGCTGGTGATTCTCAAGAACCAGGATCTGCCCAGCCCCGACTACCTCGAATTCGCGCGCCGATTCGGTGACGTCGTCCGCTACTACGAACCGATGTACGAACACCCCGAGCACCCGGACATCTTCGTCTCGTCGAACGTTCCGAAGGACGGCAAGCAGATCGGTGTGCCGCGCACCGGAAAGTTCTGGCATTCGGACTACCAGTTCCGGTCCGACCCCTTCGCCATCACCTTCATCTATCCGCAAGTCATCCCCATCAAAAACCGGGGCACCTTCTACATCAACATGGCCGACGCCTACCGCAGGTTGCCCGGGGACCTCAAACGCGAGATCGAGGGCACCTACAGCGTCCATTCGGTGCGCAAGTACTTCAAGATCCGCCCGAGCGATGTCTACCGGCCGCTCAGTGAGGTCATCCGCGAGGTGGAGACCAAGACCCCGCCGCACATCTGCCCGACCGTCGTCAAGCATCCACGTACGGGTGAGCCGGTGCTGTATATCAGTGAAGGTTTCACCGTGGGAATCCAGGACG
Organism: Gordonia pseudamarae; assembly: GCF_025273675.1. Lineage (NCBI taxonomy): Bacteria > Bacillati > Actinomycetota > Actinomycetes > Mycobacteriales > Gordoniaceae > Gordonia > Gordonia pseudamarae. The sequence continues at coordinate 3,822,290 of NZ_CP045809.1, forward strand.
GCGACGGCAACGATCTGGGTGAGGACCTGCTACAACGCCTGTTCGAGGCCACCGGCCAACTCGACGACAGTTGCTCGCAGCCGGGCACCCACCTGGTGACCCCCGAACCGGGTGATCTGCTGATGTGGGACAACCGCTCGCTGATCCATCGTGCGTTACACACCCCCACGCCGGAACCGACCGTCTCACACCGCGTCACCGTGTCCGACGGAGCAACCCTCCAGCCGGTCTGAGCACTACCCGCCTTACCGGCGAGACCGGGCCGCACACGATCTGTCCGGCCCGGTCTCGCCTCACGATTGGACTATCCCGACATGACCGTCACCCTGCCCGAACATCATCGAAGACTTTCCGACGCCGAGCTTTTCACACGGGTCATGGCCCCGTACGCCGGCAAACGGGCCATCTATCTCACCGAACCGCCAACAGTCACCGTCGAAGACGGAAACCTTTGTAGTGCAGGTTCTTACAGCATTTCCGAGCCCTGCTACATCGATGACACCGGCCACTTCAACGCGGCCGAGTTCATCATCTGCTACAACCAGCTGATGTACCACGCCCTTGCGGTGGCGGTACGCGATGACCTCACCCCGCAGTTCGCGCCGTGGACACTGGAGGACTACTGGGCCAAGCAACTGCCCGATGTCCTGATCGTCGAAACCACGTCCAAGTTCATCCGGCCCATCGCATCAACCGCGTTCACCGGCCGGTTCTCCGTCACATCGACGATGGCCGGCAACCGGCTCCTGGTCCTGGACACCGCGATCGCCTTCAGTGACGACACCGGCGGGCAGTGCTCGGGAACCGTCCGCCTGGCCATCGTCCAGCCGCCGGTGAAGCGATGACCGACACCGCTCACCAGATCACCCAGGATCGGCTCTACTTTCCCGAATGCCGCACCCTCACAGGAACACTCGCCTTTCACGCCGCACGGATACCAGAGCATCCGGCGGTGGTGACCGCGCAGTCCACGCTCAGCTACCACGATCTCGACGGCACCAGCAACCGACTGGCTCGCGCCCTGGCCGACGCCGGCGCCGAGGCCGGCACCCGGATCGCGGTGATCGGGCATGAGAGCGCCCACTACTACGAGCTGCTGTTCGCGGTGGCCAAGATCGGGGCCGTCCTGGTCCCGGTCAACTGGCGACTGTCGGCCCCCGAGGTGGCGCACATCCTCAACGATTCACAGGCCATGTTCCTGTTCGCCGACGGCTCGACCGACACCGCCGAACAACTGCCCTCGGTCACCATGATTCGTTATGACACAAGCGATTACCCGGACTGGCTCGACCGGTTCGATGACGCTCCGGTGATACCGGACACCACAGAGAACGACCCGATCGCCCAGCTGTACACCAGCGGCACCACCGGTCTGCCCAAGGGTGTCGTACTGCCGCAACGCAGCTTCTTCGCCATCGGCGACCTGCTCGCCGAGGCCGGGGTCGACTGGATCGACTGGCGCGAGGGCGATGTGAGCCTGATCGGCCTGCCTGGTTTCCACATCGGCGGATTGTGGTGGGCGATGCAGGGTTTCCGTGCCGGGATCACCAATGCGGTGATGCCGTTCTTCAGCGCCGAACACGCGCTCGCCCTGTTCTCGCGATACCGTGTCACCACCGGCTGCATGGCGGCGGCGATGATTCAGATCCTGCTCAGCGATCCGTCGGTGTCGCGGCGCACCTTCGCCTCACTGCGCAAGGTCATCTACGGCGGATCACCCATCAGCGAGGATCTGCTGCAACGGGCGATGACGATCCTCCGATGCGATTTCGCACAGATCTACGGACTCACCGAAACCGGCAATACCGCCGTCTGCCTGCCGCCGGACCAGCATCGCCCGGGAACCACACGGATGCGTGCGGCCGGACGCCCCTATCCCGGTGTCGAGTGCCGCATCGTCGACGACGACAGTCGGACGCTGCCGGTGGGAGTCGTCGGCGAGGTGCATCTGCGAACCCCGGCCCGGATGCTGGAGTACTGGCGGCTGCCGGAGGCGACCGCGGCAACCCTCGTCGACGGCTGGATCATCACCGGCGACGCGGGATACCTGGATTCCGACGGATATCTGTACATCCACGACCGCATCAAGGACATGATCATCTCCGCGGGTGAGAACGTGTATCCGGCCGAGATCGAGAACGTGCTCGCCGGGCATCCGGCGGTACACGATGTCGCGGTGATCGGCGTCCCCGACGAACGCTGGGGCGAGGCGATCCACGCGTTTGTCACCGTGACCGCGGGTGCCCAGATCGAGACGCGCTCGCTGGTGGAGTTCGCCTCCACGCGGCTCGCGGCGTTCAAGCTTCCAGCGAGGTATCACATCGTCGAATCGATTCCGCGTAATCCCAGTGGCAAGATATTGCGTCGTGAACTGCGAGCCGAATTCTGGTCGGGCCGGGACCGTCAGGTCAACTAGGCCGTGACAGAGCAGGTCACCATGGGAGCCGAACCGTCCACCGACCCGGGTGGCCGGTCACGGTGGCAGAGCCTGGAGTTCAATTCAACCGCGCTGATGGCGGCGGGGTTGATCAACAGTGCGCTCGGCCTGGTGTTCTGGGCGCTGGCCGCGCGCTTCTTCGTCGAAGCCGAGGTGGGGCGCGCCGGCGCGGTCATCAACACCGCGGTCATGCTGTCGACGCTGGCCAACCTGAGTCTCGGCGCATTGTACGAACGCTTCCTTCCGCTCGCCGGACGCCTTACCGGCGGACTGTTGATCCGCGGCTACGTCGTGACCGGGACGCTCGCACTGACCCTCGGCGCGATCTTCATCGCCGTCGGTCCGGCCGACGACTTGTTCGGGTCCACCACGGGCAAGGGGCTGTTCCCGCTGTGCGTGGCCGTGCTGGCCGCCTTCGCGCTGGCCGATTCGGTGCTCGTGGGTCTGCGCATCGCCCGGTGGGCCGCGGTCAAGAACATCACCCTCGCCGTGCTGAAGCTCACCGTGTTGTGCGGGCTCGGCATCACCGTGGCCGACCGGAACGATTCGATGTCCGGCGGATCGATGCCCGGAAGCACGGCGATCGAGGTGTCGTGGGTGCTCACGGCGGCCGTCGCGGTGATCGCGGTGCAGGCCGTGGTGGTGATGTCGGTCCGTGCCCAGTCCCGCACCGAGCCGTCGTTGCCGCCCAATCGGCAGCTGCTGAGCTACTTCGCGAGCACGTTCGGCATCGCGGCGCTGGCCAGCATCACCCCGCTGGTGTTGCCGCTGTTGGTGGTGGTGCAGGCCGGGGCCACCGACACCGCCTACTTCACCGTGTCATGGACCATCGTCTCGGCGATTCTGGTGGCGGTGCTGATGGTGTGCGGGCCGTTTATCGCCGAGGCCGCCGCCCACCCCGAGCAACTCGCCGCCCTCCTGCGCAGATTCCTGCGCCTGTTCGGTGCGGCCAGCGTGCTGGCCGCGTGCGCTTTGGGGGTCGGAGGTCCGGTCGCACTGTGGCTGGTCAGCCCCGACTACGCGGCCAACGCGTGGTCGCTGATGCTGGCGGCGGCGCTGGTCCCGATCGCGAGCGCACCCGGAGTTGTGTTCGCGTGCCTGTGCCGGGTACACCGCACCATGGCGCCTGCGGTCGCGCTGCAGGTGGTGTCCACCGTCGGCGTCATCACCGGCTGCCTGTGGGTGATCCCGCGGCACGGCATCACCGGCATCGGCTGGACGTACGCCGCGGTGGAAACCCTCGGTTCGCTGTTGATCGCGGTGCCGCTGTGGCGGCGGCTGCGCACCGACCTCCGGGCGGTTCCCGCGCAGCCCAACCCCCGGCACTGAACCCCCTATCCCGACCCCGACCTGTCCGATCGGACACCGTTCGGGCTAAGAATGCGGTTTCACCTACCCATAGGGCGGCTCTGCCCCCCATTATGTGAGAGGTGTCGATGTCGCTATCCGAAGTGCGGAGCGCCCAGGCCCTGAATCGGGCGACGGCGCACAGCGGAACGTTCCCCGGCGGCTGCGTCATCATCGGTGGCCCGGGTTCGGGCAAGACGACAGCCCTACTGGAATTGACACGCACGATCGGCGGCCCCGTCACCATGATTTCGGGCACGCTCGGCAACCTCGGCCTCGCTTTTCCGGGCCTGTCCGACACCACCGGAGACTCCGCCCGCTGGGTGGTGGCCGAACGCCTGCGGTCCGACGCCGCGGCCCTGGCCATCGACGATGCCCATCTGCTCGACGCCGGGTCCGCGGCCATCGTGCACGCCCTGGCGGTTCACGACCACATCCCGACCTTCCTGACCTGCCGGACCGAGACACCCGACCGGTCGGCGCCTGCGGCCATCGCCACGATCTGGAAAGATGGCCACCTGCCCCGCCTGGATCTGGCCGACCTGACCGTCGACGAAGCGACCGACTACCTCCGGGCGGCGCTCGGTCGGGCACCCACCGCCTCGGGGGTGTCCCGGTTGTTGCGCTGGGCCGGTGGCAGCCCCGCCGCGTTCGTCGAAGGTGTCGCCCTGTCGATCGAGCGCCGCTGCTGGGTGGAGACCGGCGATGTCGCGGTATTCCGGTGGACGCCGGCTCTCACTCCCCGCCTGCACGACCAGGCGTGTGCGGAGTTCACGGCACTGCCCGAGCCGGTCCAGCAGGTGGTCGCGTCCCTGGCGGTGGCCACGCTGGCCTGCGAGTCCCATTGCGGTGGAGGGATTCCCCTCGACGCGGTGCTGGCGGTGTGTGCGGTGGAGGATCTGGTGGCGGCGGAAAAGTGCGGAGTGCTCGACGCCGACCGCCGCCAGGTATGGCTACGCAAACCGTACCTCGCGTCGTGGGCGGCGTCCGGTACCCGGCAATTGGACGCCGCGATGTGGGCGCAGCGGCTGGCCGACGGCTGTCTGCTGGCCGCGCGCCGTTCCACCGACCCGGGCGCGGACGACGACACGACCGACCGGACCCTGATGCTGGCCGGTGAGCTGAGCCGGTTGACACCGCGTCCGGACCCGGATGTACTGGCGGCAGCCGCCGACGCCGCGCTGCGCCAGGGCGAACACCTCACCACGATCCGGCTCGGCAGCGCCTGTCCCAGCCCGCCCGAGTCGGTGGGTTGGGCCGCACTGCATCTGGCGGATGTGGCGAAGCTGCGCGAGCTGCTGGCAGCATCGACCCCGAGATTCCCCGCGCTGGTCGCCGTGGCCGGATGCGTCGAGGTGTGGGCGGGCCGGGGTCCGGGCGAATTGCGTTCTCTCACAGCGGACCCGTGCGCGGCGGTCACCAGGGCACTGGCCGCCGACACCATCGTCGGAACGTGGATCGCCGCGCTGTACGCGAACGCATTCGCCGTCGCCGGCGATATCGACACGGTCCGGGCCATTCTGGCGCTCGCCGACCCGGTCGGCACAGGTCCCGGGCCGACGACCTCGGACGCAATGCTCAACCTCTATATGCGTGGCACTCGTGTCATGGCGCTGCGTATGTGCGGGGATGTGGCCCGTGCCTGCGCCAGTGCCGACCGGCTCATCGAAGACACCCGCACTGCCCCGCCGCGAGTGCGTGCGATGGCCGCACTCGTGGCCGCCGCCACGTACGCCGAATCCGGTCAGTTCGCGCAGGCGCGTGCCGGTCTGCACGAGGGAGCCGAGATCTTCGTCGACTCGGTGGGCCGACAACTGTTCACAGGGTTGATCGCCCGCATATCGGCGATGGAATCGGGAACAATCGACACCGAGTTCGCGGTGTCGGCATCGCCTGTACCCGGAGGTTCTACGGTCACCTCGTTCACCTCGATGGATGTCACCAATCGCGCGTGGGTGATGGTGGCCGACAACAGGATCGACGACGCGGTGGCGATGTTGCAGGACGCCGCACATGATGCCGTCGCCGGCGGCGCACCCGCGGTTGCCGCCGATTGCAGCGAACTGGCCACCCGGCTGTGCCACCCCGACGAAGCCTGCGTACCGACCGCTCTGCGCGACCTTGCCCGACGACACAATCCGCTCAGCAGATTTGCACTGACAGTGCATTACGCCGATGCCTGGCAGCACCAGGACGGCGAAGCACTGCGGGCCGTCGCCAGGGACTTCGAGACGGCAGGCAACCTGCCGACCGCCGCCGACGCCGCCGCACAGGCCGCCGAAGCGTTCGACGATGCCCACGACGGACCGGGTGCGTACGCGGCCCGGACCCAGGCCCGGCTACTGTCCGCCCGCTTCGATCGACTGAGATCACCGGCGCAACAGCGCATCGAGGACGGCGCCCGACTGACCAGGAGGGAGAAGCAGATCATCGAGCTGGTGTGTCGGGGGTTGTCCAACAAGGAGATCGCCGACCAGCTCGAGTTGTCGGTGCGCACCGTCGAGGGGCACGTGTTGCGGGTGTGCGCCAAACTCGGTGTGCGCTCCCGCGGAGAGGCCGCGCACATATGGAGTCCTTCGGCGTGAGCCGGGTGTGGCCGTATCTGCCGCGACCGGCCGAAGCACGCACCATCATCACCGCGGTGCATGACCGGCGCCCGGTGGTGGTCACCGGGCCGGCGGGAATCGGCAAGACCAGTCTGACAAGGGCCGCGCTGACCGGACGCGGGTCGGCAATCGACTGGGTGATCGGATCAGAGTCCTTACGCGACAACGCCTTCGGCGCGCTCGTTCCGGTCGTTCCGATAGACGGACTAGGTGACGTGCGAGCGGTTCTCGCCGCTCTCACCGAACGCCTGACCGAACGCGAGGCGATACTGGCCGTCGAGGGCGCCGATCAGCTCGACACGGCGTCGGCAACGGTGCTCGCGCAGTTGGTCCGGGCCGGTGCGGCACCCGGAGTGGTGGTGATGAGCCGATCGACGACCCTCGCCGACGTCGACCCGGCCCTGGTGGCGGCACTGACGGTGACACGGGCGGTGCACGTGACGCCGGACCCGCTGTCGGTCGATGAAGTCGCCACAGTGATTGGCGACTTCCTGCTCGCACCGATGGATTACGCAGATGTGGCGCGGATTCACGCCGAGTGCGAGGGCAACCCGTTCTATGTCCGGCATCTGGTCACCGGTTCGGTCGGCGCGCTCGATCGGCGGCCAGACGGAACGTACTTCCTGAGACGGGAGTTTGTTGTCACCCCGGAACTGGGCGCGATCGTCGGGGCCGCCGTGGACACGGCCGGTCCGAACACCCGAAAACTGTTGGAGTTTCTCAGTATTCTCAATCCGCTGTCGATGGCGATGGTGTCCGCACTCGGCCTCGGCGATACCGCCACATCCGCTCCTGCCGATCTGGTGACCACCACCGGTGCGGTGGTATACCCGGCACACGCGATCATCGGTGACGTGGTGTACAGCCGACTCGGCCGGCTGCGCCGCGCCCAGCTCACCGCCGAATTGGTGGATGTACTGGCGACGGCAACCACCCCGGTCGCCGCGTTGCACCGGGCCCGGCTTGCCGACGAGATCGGTCGGCCACTGCCCGCGCAGGCGAATCTCGACGCCGCGGCAACTGCGTTCAACAACGGTCAGTTCGTGTTGTCCGAGCGGCTGGCGTCGTTGGCGGCATCGGTTGATTCCTCACCGTTCGCCCGTTGCCAACAGGTTCGTGCGGTGGCCGCCCAGGGCGATGCGGTCCGCGCGCGACGACTGCTCGATGATATTGATGTCGACACTCTCGACGAAGTGGGACTTGCCACGTACCTGGTGACGGCGTGCGTGCACTATTCGGCCGCCATCGGTGAGCACACTCGTTCATTGAGGCTGCTGGACGAGTTGTGCCCGCTGATCGCACTGCCGCCGCTGCGCGGGGCTACCCACGCCATGCGGGCGATAGTCACGCTCAACGCCGGCCGACTCGCTGAGGCATTGTCCAGTGCACGTGCGTGTTTGACAGGTGAGTGGGATGACATGGTGTGGGTTGCGCTGGCCCGTTACGTCGAGGCCGAAGTGCTGCGCAGACTCGGTGAGACCCATCGACCGACGGTCATCGGCGAGGACGCGGTGCACTTGTCGGCTGCGGTCGGTCCCCTCGTAGGCGTCGGCGCACTCCGCACCGTCACCCTCATCCACATCGCCCGGGGCCGACTCGACGAGGCACGGGCTGTGGCGGACCGATTCGCCGACAATGTTGCACTCCAGTCACTTCCGCGTGCGGTAGCGTGTTCGACATCAACGCTGGTGGCCATCGCGGAGGGCCGGTTCGGCAAGGCGCAGCGTCTGGCCCTGGACAGTCTGCACGCGCTGCCCGCCGACGACCGTAGCGGGCTGGGTCGTGGTGTCGCGGCATCGCTGGCCGGGGTCCGGGCGATGTTCGGTGACGTGGACGGCGCGCGATGGGCCCGGCAGCAGTGCGAATCGATGACCTTCCACATCGACGACTGGACCGAGGTGAACCTGATTCAGTGCGACGGGTTCGTCCGTGCTGCCGGCGGCGAGATTTCCGCGCCGATCGACTGTTTCCGCTCTGCGGCCGCGATTTTGTTCTCCCACCAGCAGGTCGCCGACGGCATGATCTACCTGTACTGGTCGGTCCGATTCGGCGATCGGGACGCGGCCCGGCAACTCTGCGACCCCAGGTACCGGGGTGAGGGCGCGATCGCCCAGCTGATGGCGACCCATGCGCGCGCGTTCCTCGACGGCGATGCCCGCGGGCTACAGGCCGTCAGCGATGAATTCGCCGAGCTCGGCTATATTCCCTACGCCGCCGACGCACTCGCACACTCCATCGTGGCGTTGCGGGCGTGCGGATCGCGGCGCAAAGCACACGGCCTGACGCCGCGACTGGGCCGGCTCCGCCGCACCGCCGACGACTTTCTGTCACCCGCTGTTCTCGCCGCCGAACTGGGCGTCAATCTTTCGCCCCGTGAACTGGAGATCCATGCGATGACCGAGGCGGGCAGTTCCCGCGCCGAGGTGGCGCAGGCCTTGGGCATCCGACCGTCGACGGTGACGGCATTCCGGTCGAAAGTCCGCGAACGTATCAGTTCGTGAGCACAGCCGTTTGATCCACGGCCGCACCGGTGAACGCCCCCGAGTGACACGCAACTGTCGACGCGTTCTCCGTGAGCGACAGTAGTGCCCCATAGAGTGGTGTAACTCGGTGACCAGGACCGTGGCCGGCAGCGTGTGGCTGTCGGTATGGAAGCGGTCACCGTGTGATCCTTCGAGTCAACCTCTCACAGAATCCTCGAATGGAGTCATCACGATGACCGCACCCCACATTGTCGACCCGGCCGGCCTGTTGAGCCAAGCTCTGACCGACGCGTCACCGGATCTGATGCGCGAGCTGCTGCAGACAGTGATTAACGCCCTGCTGTCTGCGGATGCCGACGCCGTGTGCGGCGCCGAATGGGGCCGCCGGTCCGAAGAGCGCACCAACTACCGCAACGGCTACCGCCACCGACCCCTCGATACCCGCGTAGGCACCATCGACGTCGCCGTGCCCAAGCTCCGGTCGGGCACCTACTTCCCCGAGTGGTTGCTCGAACGCCGCAAACGCGCCGAGTCCGCGCTGATCACCGTGGTCGCTGACTGCTATCTCGCCGGGGTCTCGACCCGCCGGATGGACAAGTTGGTCAAGACCCTGGGCATCGATTCGTTGTCGAAGTCGCAGGTCTCCCGCATGGCCGAAGACCTCGACGAACAGGTTGCCGCGTTTCGTCACCGCCGACTGGACGAGGCGGGACCGTTCACGTTCGTCACCGCGGATGCGTTGACGATCAAGGTCCGCGAGAACAAGCAGGTCGTCAAAGCCGTCGTGCTGCTGGCTACCGGAGTCAATGGTGACGGTCATCGTGAGGTGCTTGGCATGCAGGTCGCCACCAGTGAGACCACAGCCTCGTGGAACACCTTCTTCGCCGACCTCGTGGCCCGCGGCCTGGGCGGAGTTCGCCTGGTGACTTCCGATGCCCATGCCGGGCTCATCGAGGCGATCGCAGCGAACCTACCGGGAGCTGCCTGGCAACGCTGCCGCACCCATTACGCGGCGAATCTGATGGCGGTGTGTCCGAAGTCGATGTGGCCAGCGGTCAAGGCCATGCTGCACAGCGTCTATGACCAACCCACTGCTGGTGCGGTGAACGCCCAGTTCGACCGGCTGCTCGAATACACCGAAGACCGCCTACCCGAAGTGGCCGAACACCTCGGTGACGCCCGTGAAGACCTGCTGGCATTCGCCGCGTTTCCTGATGACGTGTGGCGCCAGATCTGGTCCAACAACCCCACAGAACGACTCAACCGCGAGATCCGGCGCCGCACCGACGTCGTAGGCATCTTCCCGAACCGCGATGCCATCGTCCGTCTCATTGGCGCAGTGCTCGCCGAGCAGACCGACGAATGGGCCGAAGGCCGCCGCTACCTCGGCCTCGAAGTGCTCAGCCGTTGCCGACTGACCGTCACCGACACCGACCACACACCGGAGGTGAACACCGACCCACTGATCCAACTACCCGCCTGACCACCTACGAAGGACCACAACCAGTTACACCACTACGCGGGACTTGACCTGAGCGACGTGCGGTCGCTATCGATCGCGACGAACAGCACCGCGCCCAAGCCGTCGAAAGCGTCCCTACGGTCAGTCGCGCATCCCCCGAACCGTACGTTCGGACTGTATCCCGAACAGATGCAACTGTCGCGATAACCACGCCTCCACCTGCACATATCGCACAATTGAGTAGTCGTCGGAGGAAAATAGGTAGTCGGCTCACATATCGCCGCCCGACGGCACCGGTGATCATTGAGGAAGCTTCATCGAACTATCCCTGGAGTGTGTCCGAATGCGCGTCTCGCACAAGAATCATGCCCGGCACTCCACTGGCATCCCGCCGGCACCCCACCGCAACCACCACGCTTCCCGGCCAACCGTACGGCCACCTCCACATCACACCGGGCAGGTCGGCACCGCAGACAGTGGCAGTCTTGGGCGCAACCCGAATTGTCGTGATTAAACAGGCCGATCCAACAACAGGAATTTGAGCGATGTCACAGTCGATCCGGGAAACATTGGATCCACGCCGAGAATACGGACTATTCCATAGTTAGTGTAGAATTTCTACCGTATCGTGAAATGGGCACTAAAATGAGTCAAAAAAGTATCCTCACGCATTCAATTGAGAGTTGAATTGCCATGCTCATGAAGCACACCGAAGACGACGGAGATCTCTCGATCTTCGCCAAAGGCGACCAGGTTCTGATCGCGTGCAACAAGGGTTGCTACTGGATATTCACCGCCAAACAACAGAGAAGGGTAGGATCGTTCAAGATCCAGGGCAGAAATCGAGACATGATTCACGATAAGTTCGGCTCCGATGCAGCGGACTCTGGATGGAGCCTTCGAATGACGTAAGCGGGTTATGTGCAGAATAGTCCGCCCGTCTGCTGTGGACCGACCGTCCGAAGCGCACGAACATGCCCGGCACGGGCAGGAAGACGCTATGAAAGGCACACCCAGCCGTGCGAAATGTCTGACGTTGACCCTGAGCATCCTGGATCATGATGAGGTAGATGCAGCGCCGAATACCCTGCGGTCTCGAACATGACCGTGACGGCCGAGTACATGCAGATTCGACGCCAGGGCAGTTGCTCGTACATGCGCACTGATGCTCGGGTGGTGGTCGCTGGCGTCAGTCCGCCAATCGCCTGGTATGCAGTCAATTCGATACCAGCGGGTCGCCGTTCCGCGTACGATGAGCAACGCCCGCGACCAGCAATTGGAGCGGGTGGCACACGGCCCGGCTACAGCCGCACCGTATGCACTCGGACGGATGGATATCGCGCGGCAAGTTTGCGGTCGAGCGTCGCCAGACCAGCGCCTGCCGAATGAGCGAACGCGGCGAGGTAGTCGTCGGTCCACAGTTTGTGGCTACCGTCAGGCTGTGCGGAAAACGCCCGGAAAACGGTGTCCAGGGCAGCGGGTTCGTCTGCCCAGATCACCCGCTCGTCGGCGGCGATCGCATCGACGTGTTGCCATGCTTGCGCACGAGTCACGACATCGTCGCCCATCACCGACGGGTTGGACATCAACCGCAACAGACCGGTCTGCGTGACTCGGCACAGAATCAAGTCCTCGGTCTGTGCGTCGAACCAGTGCGCCGCGGGCTCGTGATGCACGTGCCGTCCCCACGCCGCGGCCAGCCAGACACCCACATCCACCAGGATCATCGGGTGTACTTCTCCACTTCCTCGGCATCGAGAGCGGCCTCGATGTCGCTGTTGGTCATATCCACGCGAGGCCCATCGGATTTGATCAGCGGAAACGTGACACGTTGCCCATCGTTGACCCCGGCCGCGACCTCTCTGGTCAGAGCCTTGATGACCAGCTCTTTCAAAGTCATGCCGCGATCCGCGGCGGCAACCTTGGCCGCACGCATCAGCTCAGCGGGAAGATCGACAGTTGTGCGCATAAAAGCATATTAGCACTCAGCCGCGGCGCATCTCCGCAGGAAGCCCCCGGTGTCCCGGCCTCCGCCCGGGCGCCGGGAACCGAGAGCGAAGGACGGTCGGGCCGCCTTGCACGTGTCGCCACAACTGGACTGTGCAGCGCTCGCGCGCAACGTCCTAGTGTGATGCGCGATACACCCAACGGTCTCAAATGCCCTACTCGGCTAGGACTTTTGTCATGGGTCGGGATAGCCTTACGTCCTAGTACCCGACGTACTGTTTGGTACTTGTCGGCCGGATGTGAGGGGGACCGCACCCGACCGGGTACGGATTGATGTTGGCAAGGAGTTACCCGCTTGAGTTCCCCCGAGACGTCGTCGCGCCCGACTGCAGAGACGAGTGCGCCCGCTACCGATGGCACGATGCGCCTCACCGCGGCTCAGCGAGGAATCTTCTACGCGCAGGAGCTCGACCCGGACGTCCCGATGTCGGTGGCCGCGTTCTTCGAGTTCCACGACACGGTCGACGCCGACCTGCTCGAACGGGCCACGGTCGCCGCATGCATGGAGACCCAGTCGGGTTTCGCCCGGCTGCAGCCGGCCGGAGATGACGAGCCGCGACTCGTCGTCGACACCTCCCTCGATCTGACACTGCGCCACGTGGACCTTTCGCAATCCAACGATCCACGGCAGGCCGCTATGTCGTGGATCGACAACCACCGCTCCACGCCCGTCGACGTGCTCGCGGACAGACTGGTCACCACCCATCTCCTGCACCTCGGCGAAGGTCACTCGATCTGGTACCTGTGGTGCCACCATCTGGTCCTCGACGGCTATGGCGCCACCATCGCGATGGCCCGGGTCGCCGCGCACTACGCGGCGGGCGTCGCCGGTGAGCAGTTGCCCACGTTCGAACCCCTGTCCCTCGCGCAGCTCGCCGGCGTCGACGAGCACTACCGGCAGTCCGAACGCTTCGCCGCCGACCTCGCGTACTGGACCGAACGCCTCGCGGGATCGGCCGACGAACCGGAAATGATGTCGTTCTCAGCGACCTCCGAACCTGCCGCACCCGTGGCCATCGTCCGATCGGCCGACCTGAACAGCACGCTGACGCAACATATCCGGGACCTCGCGAAGAAGTCCGGGGTCCGCACGGCCACGATCCTGGCCACCGCCGTCGCAATCTATCTCGCCCGATTCAACGACGTCGACGATGCGACGCTGAGCCTACCACTCGCCGTCCGGGACACCGACGAACTACGTGGCTGCGCGGGCGTGACCTCCAACGTCCTGCCGATCCGCGCGCGCCTGACCGGCGATGACGGCACGTCGCCGACCGTCGCCCAGCTACTCGCCCGGGTTGACACCGAGATCGCCGGAGCGGTGCGGCATCAGTGGTTCCGCCACGAGGACATCTCCACCGAGATCCTGCCCGCCGCGCAGGGCCGCCGCGGGTTCTTCGGGCCCATGGTGAACGTGATGATGTTCATGTCCCACCTCGACTTCGGTCCCACCCGCGCCGACGTCAACGTGGTAACCACCGGGCCGGTCGAGGACATGTCGATCAATCTTTACCGCGGATTCGACGGGGGCATGCGCCTGGACCTGGAGGCGAATCCGAACATATACAGTGCCAACGACATCGAGCTGCACCACCGGCGGATCATCGACCTGCTCCATCAGCTGGTACACGTCGGCCCCGACGCTCCCGTCGCCGCCGTCACGCTGCCCGCCGATCCGGGCACCGACGGTCGTGGCGCCGCCGGTGAACACGTCACCGTCGGCGAACACACACTGATCGATCTGCTCGACGCCACCGCCGACGAGCACGGTGAACTGACCGCCCTCACCGACGACCTGGACACCACCCTCACCCATGCCGGACTGCGCGTGCGCGCCGAGCGGATCGCCCGCGCCTTGGCCGCACGCGGGGTCGGGCCCGAAGTGGTGGTGGCGGTCATGATCCCCCGGTCCGTCGACCAGGTGGTCGCGCTGCACGCCGTCACCCGTTCCGGTGCGGCGTACCTGCCCATCGACCCCGGTGAACCGGCCCCGCGACGCGCGCACATTCTCGCCACGGCCCGGCCGGCACTCGTCATCGCCGCCGATACCCCACACGCGGGCATCGATGTCCCGGTGGTGACCCTCGACGATCTGGCCGCCGACACCACCGGCGTCGCACCCGCCCGGCCCCGGCCCGACCACCCCGCGTATGTCCTGTTCACCTCCGGCTCCACCGGCCTGCCCAAGGGTGTGGTGATCAGTCACCGTGCCATCGTCAACCGGCTTCGCTGGATGCAGGCGGAATACGCGCTGACCGAACAGGATCGCGTCCTGCAGAAGACCCCGGCCACCTTCGACGTGTCGGTGTGGGAATTCTATTGGCCGTTCATCGTCGGCGCGGGTCTGGTGGTGCCCACCCCCGACGGACATCGCGATCCCTGGTATCTGCGCGAGACGATCGCCCGGCACGGTGTCACCACGGTGCATTTCGTGCCGTCGATGCTGTCGGCGTTCGCCGCCGCCCACGCCGACGGCGCCGGGGACGATCTGCGCGGCCTGCGCCGTATCATCACCAGCGGCGAAGCGCTCACACCGACCACCGTCGCCGCGATGGCCGCGATCTGCCCGGCGCCCGTCCACAATCTGTATGGGCCCACCGAGGCCGCCATCGACGTGACCCACCACAATGACTGCCGCGCGGACGATTCGGTGATTCCCATCGGCCGCCCCGTCTGGAACACCACCGTCCGGGTACTCGACCGCGCGTTACGGCCACAGCCCGCCGGGGCGATCGGAGAACTGTATCTGGGCGGGGTACAACTGGCCCGCGGGTATGTGAACCGGCCCGCGCTCACCGCCTCCCGATTCGTCGCCGACCCGTTCGGCGGCCCGGGCGAGAGGCTGTACCGCACGGGTGACCTGGTGCGCATGCGGATCGACGGCGCACTGGAGTACGTGGGCCGCGACGACGCCCAGGTCAAGATCCGCGGGCAACGCGTAGAACTGGGCGAGGTCGAAAGCGCACTCACCCAGCTGCCGGGGGTGCGTTCGGCGGCCGCCGTGATCGTCGGCGGGACCACCGCCGACACCGCCATCCTCGCCGGATATGTCTGCGGTGCCGACAATCTCAACAGTCAGGTCATGCGCAAAGAGCTTTCCGCGCATCTGCCCGCGCATATGGTGCCCACGGCGATAGTCGTCCTCGACGATCTGCCGCTCACGCCGAGCGGCAAGCTCGACCGTCGCGCACTTCCCGAACCCGTACTCGGCGAACCGGACGCCGAGATGGTGGTGCCCACCGACCGGTTGTCGCGGCTGGTGACCCGCACCATCGGCGATGTCCTGGGTATCGCCGACGCACCGGAGATCGGTGCACCGCACCACACCGGGGTGTCGATGACGACCGGCTTCTTCGACCTCGGCGGCAATTCGCTGGCCGCCACCCGGGTCGCCGCACGCCTGTCCGCGGCGACCGGGCGCCGGATCGGTATCCGGGCCATCTTCGACGGTGACGACGCCGCGGGCATCGTCGCCGCGCTGCGGGAGTCGGGCGTCACCGATGACGACGTGGCCGACAATATGGGATCGGCGGCACCGACCGGCCCCGATGACGCACTGACCGCCGACGCACTGACCGATGACACACTGACCGCCGACCAGCGGGCGGTACCGCTGTCCCCGGCCCAGCACCGACTGTGGCTGACCGCCCGGATCGACCCCCGGGAATCGGCGGCCTACCATATCCCGTTCACCGTACGGTTTGTCGGACCGCTCGACGTCGAGGCGCTGCGTGCCGCATTGAACGACGTGGTCGCCCGCCACGAGCCGTTGCGCACCACGGTGTCGGAGGTCGACGGCATCGCGTACCAGCGGATCGTCGACGTCCGGCCCGACCTCATCGAACTCGACACCCACAGCGGGGATGCGCTCTCCGACCGCGACTTCGCGCGGCTGCCCATCGACCTGGCCACCGACCTGCCGATCCGGGCCCGACTCGTCACCCACGCAGACGACGATCACAGCCTGACCATGGTGATTCATCACATCGCCGCCGACGGCTGGTCGCTGGCTCCCCTGGCCGCCGACCTCGCCGCCGCCTACCGGGCACGCCGCGAGAACACCGCCCCCGCATGGACCGCACTGCCGGTCAGCTATAGCCGGGCCGCGCTCGCCGCCCACACCTGGCTCGACGATCCCCGCTCGAGCGCCCCGGCCGAACTCGATTTCTGGTCACGCACGCTGCGCGACACCCCGGCTGAAACCGAACTGCCCTACACCGGTCAACGACCAACAAGCGCGAGACCAACGAGCGCGAGACCAACGAGCGCGGGACCAACGAGCGGAGTGCTCGCCGGAGCCACGGCGCACTCGGCGATCGCCCCCGAGGTACTGGTCCGGCTCCGCGACATCGCGGCCGCCCACGACGCGACGATGTTCATGGTGCTGCACGCGGTGGTGGCGGTGTTGCTGCGCACCCTTTCCCGCACCGACGACATCGTGCTGGGCACCGCCGTATCGGGGCGTGGCGCAGCCGAACTCGACTCGCTGGTCGGTATGTTCGTCAACACGCTCGCGCTGCGCACCCGAACCGACAAGTCACTGACGTTCGCGGAGTTCCTCGCACAGGTCAAGTCCGCCGATCTCGACGCCTTCGACAACGCCTCCTATCCGTTCGACAGGATCGTCGCCGAACTCAATCCGGCGCGCGGTGGCACCGGCCAGCCGTTCTTCAGCGTGGCCGTCGGACTCGACGACGATGTCGCCATCGACTTGGACTTCCCCGGACTGTCGGTGACGGCCTCGCGCGTCGACACCGGTATCGCCAAATTCGATCTGCACGTGTCGTTCGTCCCGCACCGAGTGACCACGGGCAGCCTGCCGTCCCGGATGGATATCGAGTTCTCCTACGCAACAGATCTTTTCGATCGGACCACAATCGACGCCCTGGCCATCCGACTGCAGCGGGTGCTGGCCGCGGTCACCGCTGACCCGTACATCGTGATCGGCGACATCGAGGTTCTGGAACCGCACGAACGCATCGCTCTCGTGCCCGCGCCCGGTCGCGCCTCACGCACCCCCCGGCACCTGTCGCAACTCCTGGCCGATGCCGTGCGCGAGGCGCCCGGGACGACGGCTGTGGTCGACGGCGACAGGTCACTCACCTACACCGAACTCGATCGCCTCGCCAACCGGCTTGCCCGCGTGCTGATCCGGGCCGGAGCCGGACCCGAACAGTATGTGGCGGTGTCGTTGCCGCGCAGCATGGCGTCGCTGGTGGCGATCTGGGCGATCACCCGCACCGGTGCCGCCTGGGTGCCGGTCGACCCCGCCTACCCCGCTCGCCGCCGGTCGTTCATGCTCGCCGATTCCGGTGCACGGCTGGTGATCACCGATATCGACCACGCCGGTGACACCGATCCCGAATCCGGCCCGGACTCCGGACACCGGACCATCGTTCTCGGAAGCCCCGAACTGGCCGCCGAACTCGACGCGTATTCGTCGGCACCGATCGTCGATGCCGAACGCACCGCACCGATTCGCGTCGATCACATCGCCTACCTGATCTACACCTCCGGCACCACCGGCACCCCGAAGGGCGTGGCGGTCACCCACCGCGGCCTGGCAGATCTGCTGGCCTCCGCCGTCGAAAATTACGGCGTTCATTCGAACAGCC
Organism: Gordonia pseudamarae; assembly: GCF_025273675.1. Lineage (NCBI taxonomy): Bacteria > Bacillati > Actinomycetota > Actinomycetes > Mycobacteriales > Gordoniaceae > Gordonia > Gordonia pseudamarae. The sequence goes on from NZ_CP045809.1 coordinate 3,840,247, forward strand.
GTACGATACAACTTGTTTCACCGAGTTTTGACGCCTCGATCCTCGAACTGCTCAGCCCGCTCGCTACGTCCTCGACAATGTACATAGTGCCGCCCGGCATTGTCGGCGGCCGCGAGCTGTCCGACTTCATCGCTCGCCATCGCATCACCCACGCGTTCATGACACCGTCGCTGCTGACGGCGATGTCGCCGGCCGACGTCCCCGAACTCCGGTCCCTGGTGATCGGTGGGGAGGCGCCGAACCCCGACGCGGTGCGTCAGTGGTCGATCGACCGGATGCTGTTCAACGGATACGGCCCCACCGAAACCACGGTCATGGTGACCTCGTCGGACCCGCTGACCGCCGCGGACGTGTTCGCGGACGGCTCGGTGCCGCTCGGTTCTCCGCTGCGCGGGGCGTCGTTGCTGGTTCTCGACGAGCGACTGCGCCCGGTGGCACCCGGCGTTGTCGGCGAGCTGTATATCGGCGGCGGTCGCCTGGCCCGCGGATATCACGGTGCGGCGGCGATCACCGCGTCCCGGTTCGTCGCCAACCCGTACGGCGAGAACGGTGAACGTCTCTACCGCACAGGTGATCTCGTGCGATGGCGTGCCGATAGTCGGCTCGAGTTCCGGGGCCGTATCGATCAGCAGACCAAGATCCGCGGCTTCCGCATCCAGCTCGGTGAGATCGACGCGGTCCTCGCCGGCGATCCGTCGGTGACCCGATCGGCGACTGTCGTATCAGGTACCGGAACGCAAGCCGCTCTGGTCTCCTATGTCACCGGTACCGGGCTCGACCTACGCGCCCTGCGCACCGTGCTGTCCGATCATCTACCGGCGCACATGGTCCCGCCGACGATCGTACGAGTCGACACCATCCCGCTGACCCCGGTGGGCAAGACCGATCTGCGGGCACTTCCCGACCCTCGGACACTCGCGGCCGGCGATGTCGATATCGTCGGCACGGCCGAGTACGTGGCCCCGCGCGGACCGATCGAGGCCCGGATCGCCGCGACCGTCGCCGAAATCCTGGAACTCGAACCCGATTCGGTGGGCCGGGACCACGACTTCTTCGCCCTCGGTGGCAACTCCCTGCTGGCGACGGTGATGGGCGGGCAACTCGAAGCACTCGCCGGCCGGCGCGTCCCGGTCCGGGCGATCTTCGAGCACCCCCGGATCGCGGATCTGGCGAGGTTTGTCGCCGAATGCACCCCCGACGTCCGTGAGCTGCCGGGTCTGGTGCACGATCCCGGTGCCCCCGCCGAGCCGGGGACCGCTCAGCACCGGATGTGGTTCGCCAACCGGATCAACGAGGCCGGCGCGGAGTATGCGATCGCGTTCGCCCTGGATCTGCGCGGACCGCTCGACGTGGATGCTCTGCGGGGTGCGCTGCTGGCCGCCGTCGAACGCCACGAGCCGCTGCGCACGCGCTACCCGGAGTCCGATGGCAGGCCGGTGCTCGACATCCGACCGGCGGGCGAGGTCACCTTCTCCCTGGAGGCCGTCACCGCCGACGCCGACGAGTGGCTCGCGCTGGCACGGGAATCGGCCAGGTTGCCCTTCGATCTCACCACCGAACTGCCGCTGCGGGTGTGGCTGCACCGGCTGGCCCCCGACCATCACAAGCTCACGGTCGTCATCCACCACATCGCCGCCGACGGCTGGTCGATGGCGCCGCTGGCCCGCGACATCACCCGCGCCTACGCCGACCTGACCGGCGGAAACGCACCGTCCCTGACCCCGCTGCCGGTGACCTACCGGGACTACCTGCGCCGCCAGGCCGCCCTGGACCTCACCGCGTCGGCGAACTGGTGGGCGCGGGAGCTGGCCGGTATCGGCACCGCCCCGGCGGTGATGGCCAGTGCCGACTACCGCGACGACGACTCGCGCGGCGCACGTGCGGGGTTCATCGAGGTGCCGTTCCCGGCGTCGGTGCGCGAGGCCCTGCGCGGACGCGTCGACACCCGACATCCTTCCGGTGCGACCGAGTTCATGGCGGTGCACGCGCTGGTGGCGTTGTTGCTGTTCCGCACGCACACCGACATCGATGTCCGGCACCACGGCGGTGACATCATCATCGGCACGCCCAGCGCCGGTCGCGACGACCACCGCCTCGGCGATGTGGTCGGCATGTTTGTCAACCTGGTGGCCCTACGCACCCGGATCGACCCGTCGGAGACGTTCGCGGATCTGCTGGCAAAGGTCCGGACGGCCGACCTGGACGCCTTCTCGCACGCCGACATCCCGATCGAGGAGGTCCTGGCCGCCGCGCCCGGATCGGCGGACGGATCCACCCGCCCCGGCGGACCGCGACTCCTCGACGTCATCCTGTCGGTGGAGAATCTGCCGTCCACTCCGTCGATCGACCTGGCCGGCCTGACGGTCACCCCGGAGGAACTCGACACCGGCGACACACGTTTCGCGTTGGAGGTGCGGGTTCGCGGCGACGTAGCACGATTCACCTACGACGCGACGGTGTTCGCCGACCAGCACGTGCGGGGCCTGGCCCTGGTGCTCGGCAGGCTCGCCGAGCAGGTGGTGGCCGACCCCGATCGACGCCTGGACGACTACCACGTCCCCGACGACTGCGTGGCCGCCGCCCTCGTGGGTGTGCCGGCCCGGCAACCACGGCATCTGGCGCTGCTGCTGGCCGACGTCGTCACCGCGCACCCCGATCGTCCGGCCGTCACCGACGGTGTGCGCGCGCTGACCTACCGCGAGTTCGGTGCCCTGACCCGGCGTTGGGCGGTGGCCCTGGCCGACCGTGGGATAGGCGCCGAAGATGCCGTGGTCGTGGCCGTCTCCCGGTCCATCGAATCGGTGGCCGTGGTGTGGGCGGTGACGACGGCCGGTGCGGCCTTCGTCCCCGTGGATCCCCGGCAGCCGGCCGAACGCGTCGCACATCTGGTGGCCGATTCGAGGGCCGTCCTCGGGATCACCGCCGAAGACTCCGTCGCCACACTGCCGCAACGGATTCCCTGGATCAGGATCGCCGATCTGGACTCCGGTCGGCACGAGGTCCCGGCGACGGCACCGGCCGTCGCGGACCCGGCATCGGTCGCCTACGTCATCTACACATCAGGCTCGACCGGACGGCCGAAGGGTGTGGCCGTCACCCACCGGGGGCTGATTGCCTTCGCCGACAGCCAGACCCGACGCTTCGGCGTCGAGCCGGGCTCGCGTACCCTGCATTTCGCCTCACCCACCTTCGACGCATCGATCCTGGAATTGTTACTGGCCGCCAATTCGGGTGCGACGCTGGTGATCGCACCGACCGATATCTACGGCGGAGACGAACTGGTCGACTTCCTCGACGATCAACGCATCACCCACGCGTTCATCACCCCGGCCGCGCTCGCGGCGGCATCGTATCGGCCGCTGCCGCACCTGCGGACACTCGGCCTGGGCGGCGAATCGCTGCGCACCGAACACATCGCGCCGTGGATTCCCGGCCGGCATGTGATCAACATGTACGGGCCCACTGAAACCACTGTGGCGGCGACGATCTCGGAACCGCTGCGAGCTACCGGACCGATCCCGATCGGCGGTCCGGTCGACGGAACCCGGCTGCTGGTGCTCGACGCACGCCTGCACCCGCTGCCGCCGTACGTGCCCGGCGAACTGTATGTGTGCGGTCCGGGCCTGGCCCGCGGCTACCACGGGCAGCCCGGCCGGACCGCGGCGGCGTTCGTGGCCCATCCCGATCGGCCCGGCGAACGCATGTACCGGACCGGCGACCTGGTGATGACCGACCATCACGGCAGGCTCATCTACCGTGGCCGCACCGACAAACAGGTCAAGGTGCGCGGGTTCCGGATCGAACTCGGTGAGATCGACGGCGCCCTGCTCGCGCATCCGTCGGTCGAGTTCGCGGTCACGGTCCCGCACGGTGACGGCGCGTCGGCAGGTCTGGCGTCATACGTGACCGTCGAGCCCGGCGCCGACATCACCGGCCCCGGTCTGCGCACAGTGCTCGCCGGACGGCTGCCACGGCACATGGTGCCCGACGCGGTGCTGGTCCTCGACCGGATTCCGTTGACCACCAGCGGTAAGGTCGACCGGTCCTCGCTCCCCGCCCCGATCCTGGCGCACGACCCGGGCGATGCCGGGCGGGCCCCGGACACCGCCGAGGAACTCGCCGTCGCCGGGGTCGTGGCCGATATCATCGGGCACCCAGCCGGGTCGATCGCCGCAACCGATGACTTCTTCGAACTCGGCGGCACCTCGCTGACCGCGACAACGCTGATCTCGCGGATCAATGCCGTGCACACGGGCGATCGCATCCCGGTGCGCGCGGTCTTCGACCAGCCGACCGTCGAAGCGCTCGCCCGGCTGGTCCGTCTCGACGGGGCCGCACCCGTCCGGCAGCGCGACCTCGGGCCGCGCCCGGAGACGCGGATTCCGCAGGCACCCAACCAGAGACGACTGTGGCTGATCTCCCGGACCGATCCGTCGGCCGCGGACTATCTGCTGCCGCTGACCATCACATTCCGCGGCGACCTCGACACGCTCGCGCTGCGCGGGGCGCTCGTGGACATCGTGTCCCGCCATGCCGTGCTGCGCACCGTGTACACCGAAACCCCCGACGGGGCCGAGGGCGCGCTCATGGACGCGGCCGAGGCCGTCGGCGATCTGCCGGTCCGCACCAACGGCGGTGTCGACGAGTATGCACGGGAATTGCTTTCCACCGGAATCGATCTCGCATCCGGTCCACCGTTGCGGGCGGTGCTGGTGGCGGTCGATCCCGGCACGCACACGCTGTTGCTGGTGATCCATCACATCGCCGCCGACGGCGCATCGCTGCCGATCCTTGTCGGCGACCTGGCGGCCGCCTATCACGAACGGGTGGCCGGTCGCACCGCACCATGGGAACCGGCCTATCCCGATTTCCGCGACTACACCCTGGCGATGACCTCGGACGAGGCGCTGGAGTCCGCCGCCGCCGACACCGACTACTGGACCGGACTCCTCGCCGACGCCCCCACCGACACCGCCGTACCGTACTCGGGGCCGGCGCCGGCCCGCGAGAGCGCGCCGCCCGGATCGAGCGTCTCCGTCGAACTCGGAACATCCCTGCGCGACAAACTGATCGACGTGGCACGAACACACCGGACCACACCGTTCACCGTCCTGCACACCGCGCTGGCCATTCTGCTGCACCGGCTCGGCGCCGGCGACGATCTCGTCATCGGCACACCCGTGAGCAACCGGGGCGTGCCCGGAGCCGGACTCGACTGCTCCGAGGTCGTGGGCATGTTCGTCAATACGCTGGCACTGCGCACACTCATCGATCCGGCCGAAGCCGCGGCCACGCTCATCGACCGGGTCCGGGACGACGACCTGGCGGCCTGGGATCACCTCGACGCCCCGTTCGACGACGTCGTCGCCGTACTCAACCCCACTCGGCGACAAGGCCATCATCCACTGCTGGGGGTGATACTGTCCGTGCACGGCTTTGCCGACAACCTGACCCCCGGCGCTCCCGACGACTCCGGCCTGTCACTCTCGTGCGGCGAATTCGACACCGGCGTAGCCAAGTTCGATGCCCAGTTCACCATCACCGGAGTCTCCGCCGGAGCCGAGCGGCCCACCCTCACCCTGACCTACGCGACCGACCTGTACACCGACGAGACCGCCCGCGCCACGACCGATCGATTTGTCCGGGTCCTGCACGCGCTGACCGAAACACCTGAACTTCCCGTCGGCGACATCGCCCTCAGCGGCCCGGACGAGCTGGCCCGGTTGACCCCCGCGGCCGGTCCGCGGGCGGGGCGGCCGGCAACTCTGGCCGAACTGTTCGCCCGTGCCGTCGCCTCCGACCCCGGCGGTATCGCGGCGATCTCGGAAACCGACAACGGCGCCGCCGTGTCCATCACCTACACCGAACTCGACACCCGCTCCACCCGGCTCGCGCGGGTTCTGCTCGAGCGGGGCGTGAACGGCGATCCACGGCGGCAAAGCGTGGTGGCGATGGCCGTCGGCCGGTCCGTCGACGCGCTGATCGCGATCTGGGCGATCACCAAGACCGGCGCCGCGTACCTGCCCGTCGACCCCGGATATCCGCGCGATCGCATCACCTACATGCTCACCGACAGCCGCGCCGAACTCGTTCTCGCCGCCGACCGGGCCACCGCGGCCGCCATCACGGCCGACCGGCCCGACACACCGGCACTCTGCCTCGATGATCTGGCGGTGCTCCGGCAGATAGCCGCTTCGTCCGCCGAACCGTTGACCGGGCGGGAACGCCCCGCCATCACGGTCGATCATCTGGCGTACATCATCTACACGTCGGGATCGACAGGCACCCCGAAGGGTGTTCTGGTGCCGCATCGGGGTCTGGGCGCGGTGAGTGAACAACTCGCGACGATGATGCGCCCGCGCACCGGCTCCCGGGTCCTGGCCTTCGCCTCCCCCGGCTTCGACGCGTCCGTGCTGGAACTGCTGCTGGCCACCGCGTCGGCGTCCACGATGGTGATCGCCGGCCCCGACATCCTCGGCGGCGACGACCTCACCGCGTTCATCGCCCGCAACAGCATCACGCACGCCTTCATCACCCCGGCCGCAGTGGCCGGCATGGACCCCACCGCGGTGCCCGGGCTGACCCAACTGGCGGTGGGCGGCGAAGCCGTGCCGGCCGATCTCGTACGCCGGTGGGCGCCGGGACGCGTCCTGCATAACGTCTACGGCCCCACCGAGTCGACGATCATCGTCACCAACAGCCAGGTGGCGCAGGGCGATCCGGTCACCATCGGGCAGCCGAACCGCGGTGTGGCGGTGGCCGTCCTCGATACCCGGCTGCATCCGGTGCCGCCGGGGGTGGTCGGTGAGCTGTATGTGCTCGGCGAGCAGGTGACCCGCGGCTATCAGGGCCGGCCGGGGCTCACCGCCACCCGGTACCTCGCGGTGCCGGCGACGCTGGAACGCACGGGCTCGCAACGCATGTACCGCACCGGCGATCTGGTGCGATGGACCACCGCCGGCGCCCTGGAGTATGTGGGCCGCTCCGACGATCAGGTACAGATCCGAGGATTCCGGGTCGAATTGTCCGAGATCGACAGCGCGGCCGGCGACTGCCCCGGTGTACGCGGCTGCGTGACCGTCGTCGACGATCGACGCGGCTCCCCCGTCCTGCGCAGCTACCTCATCGGGAACGACGACGCGGCACCGGATCTGGCCGATCGGACGCGTGAATCCCTCGGCCGACGGTTGCCCAGGCACATGGTGCCCACCAGCATCACCGTGCTCGAGGAGTTCCCGCGCACCCGCAACGGCAAACTCGATGTCGCCGCGCTGCCGATCCCTGACGGCGACGGTGGCCGCGCCCCGCGGACCGTCACCGAAGCACTGATCGCGCAGGCGTTCTCGGACGTTCTGGGCGGAGCACCGGTGAGCGCCGACGACGACTTCTTCGACCTGGGCGGGACGTCGCTGACGGCCACCACGCTCGTATCCCGGCTGCGGTCCCTCGGCGTCGACACCTCGGTCCGGCAACTGTTCACCTCACCGAGCCCCGCCGAGCTGGCCGCACTGTTGCCCGAATCACCGGCCCTGCCGGCATCACCGGCTCCCGCCATACCCGCCGGTCCGCGACCGATCACCGGAATACCGTTGGCCCCCATGCAGCGACGGCTGTGGCTGTTCGCCCGCAGCGCACCCCGGTCCGCCGACTATCTGCTGCCGCTGATCGTCGAACTGCACGGTCATCTGGATATCGCATCGTTGCGGAACGCGCTCATCGACGTGGTCGCCCGACATACGGCGCTGCGTACCACATTCGCCGACACCCCTGACGGCGCTATGGGCACCATCGTGGCGGACCCGGCCTCGGTCGTCGGCGACCTCCCGGTACGCGAGGACGTCGACGCCGCCGACTGTGCCGGCCGGTTGTGCGACACCGGAATCGATATCACCGTCGAGGCACCGTTCCGGGCCGCGCTGGTGCGGTGCGAGGCCGACCACCACGCGCTGGTCCTTCTCGTCCATCACATCGCCGCCGACGGCGCATCGCTGCCGATCGTGGTCGGCGACCTGCTGACCGCGTACACCGAACGCGCCGCCGGGCGCCGCGCCGTGTGGGAACCGGCGGGCCCGGATTACCGCGACTACGCCTTCGCCATGGCCGGAGCAGGCCGGACCGGCAGCGGGCAGGCCGATCGGGCCTCAGCGGCGCTGGCGTACTGGACCGATGCGTTGCGGGGTGCGCCCGCCGAGACCACTCTGCCCCCGGTCGGACACCCGCCGACGGGCCGAACGTCCGGTGCGACGGTGTCGATCGAACTGGAAGAGTCGCTGCGCGACAGCCTGATCGGATTTGCCCGCGCCCGCCGCAGCACGCCCTTCTCGATGCTGCATACCGCGCTGGCGATCCTGCTGCACAGACTCGGCACCGGTGACGATCTGGTGATCGGCACGCCCGCCGCGGGCCGCGCAGACTATCCGGGGGTGGTCGGCATGTTCGTCAACACGCTCGCACTGCGCACCGTGTTGGCCCACTCCGACAGCGCCGAAACGCTTCTCGCGCAGGTGACGGCCGACGACGCCGCGGCCTGGGATCATCTCGACGCGCCGTTCGACGACGTCGTCGCGGCCGTCAACCCCGATCGGGTGCCCGGGCGTCATCCGCTGGTGGGCATCGTACTGTCCGTGCACGACTACGCCGACACCGTCGACGCACACCTCGACGTGTTGCCTGGGCTGCGTGCCACGGTCCGCGAATCCGACACCGGAGCAGCGAAATTCGACGCGCAGTTCACCGTCACCGGGATGCGGGAGTCGGCCGCGGCCCCACGTATCAGCCTCACCTATGACACCGGACGCTACGACGACAGTCATGCGGCCGCACTCCTGCGGCGACTCGTGCGGGTGATCACCACGATCGTCACCACCCCCGGGGCCACGATCGGCGACATCGCGGTGACCGAACCCGGCGAGATCCGTGCGATCGCACCGGCCGCCGGATCACCGGCCCCCGAGGCCGTCACCGTCCGCCAGATCCTTGCCGGCGCCGTCATGTCGGCGCCCGCGACGGTGGCGGTGGTCGGCGACAACTGCACCGGGACAGCATGTTCGATGACCTACGCCGAACTGGATGCCCGCTCCAACGCGCTCGCGAGGGTGCTGCTGGGCCGTCTCCCATCGCGCTGGGACGGACATCAACCGGTGATCGCCATGGCCCTGACCCGCTCGGTCGACGCGCTCGTCGCCTTCTGGGCGATCGTCAAGACCGGCGCGGTGTATCTGCCGATCGATCCCGGCTATCCGGCAGAACGGATCGCGCACATGCTCACCGACTCGGACGCGACGCTCGTGGTGACCACCGCCGCCGACGCCGCACTACGCGACGGACGGCACGCCGTGCTGCTCGACGACCCCGACACCCGCTCCCTGCTGTCGCTGGTGTCCACCGCGCCGATCGCCGACTCGGCAAGACGCGCAAGGCTCACCCCGGACCACCTGGCGTACCTGATCTACACCTCCGGATCGACCGGAACACCGAAGGGCGTCCTGGTCCCGCACCGTGGCATCGCCGCCCTGAGCACCACCCTGCGAAGCCGTATGAACACCGAAAGCACTTCGCGGGTACTGCATTTCGCATCACCCAGTTTCGACGCGGCCATCCTGGAGATGCTGCTGTCCACCGCCGCCGCGTCGACCGCGGTGATCGTGCCGCCGGGCATCTACGGCGGCGCCGACCTCACCACGTTCATCGACCGGCACCGCATCACCCACGCGTTCATCACACCGGCCGCGGTGGCCGGGATGGATCCGGCGGCGGCACCGTCGCTGACGCATCTCGGCGTGGGTGGCGAGGCCACGAACCCACAGGTGGTGCGGGCATGGGCGGCCGGCCGCACGATGGTCAACTTCTACGGCCCCACCGAGGCCACCGTCACCACCACCAGCGGCGTGCTGCTCGGCGACGCCCCCGTCACCATCGGCGGCCCGAACGCCGGAGTCGGCGCCGTCGTCCTCGACGCGCGCCTGCATCCGGTACCGGCCGGCGTGACCGGTGAGCTGTACCTGCTCGGCGATCAGATCGCGCGGGGTTACCACGGGCAGACGGCTCTGACCGCGGCCCGCTTCGTCGCCGCTCCCGCCGCACTCGGTCCCGGCCATGCCGGGCGGCGGATATATCGCACCGGCGACCTCGTCCGGTGGACCGTCACCGCATCCGGGGCGGCCGGCGCTCTCGAGTACCTGGGCCGCGCCGACACCCAGGTACAGGTGCGGGGCTTCCGGATCGAACTCTCCGAGATCGACGCCGTCCTCGCCGCGCAGCCGGGTGTACGCAGCGCCGTCACCGTCGTCGACACCCGCAACGGCACTGCGATATTGCGCAGCTATGTGATCGGGGACCGATCCGCCGCGCAGCCGCCCGACCCGACTGTGCTGCGCTCATCGGTCGCCCGCCGGCTGCCCCGGCACATGGTGCCCGCGACCGTCGCCGTCCTCGACGAACTCCCGCTGACCCCGGCCGGAAAGCTGGACCAGCGGGCGCTGCCGATACCGCGCACCGCTCCCGGCCGGGCACCGGCGCCCGGACCCGAATCGATCATCGCCGCCGAGTTCACCCGGCTGCTCGGCCTCGACGTCGGCGGCGACCCGGCCGAACCCGGCGCCGCGGGGGCAGACGCGGTGGGGGCGGATGACGGCTTCTTCGACCTGGGCGGAACCTCCCTGCTGGCGACCACTGCGGCGACGCGGCTCAGCGCCGCGCTCGGCACCGAGGTCACCGTGCAAATGCTGTTCGCCGCACCCAGCCCGGCGGAGTTGGCCGTCGCGCTCGCCACAACCGGACCCACCACCGTGTCGCCCGCGTTCGCCACTGTCCTGCCGTTGCGCCGGCCCACGGCCGACGGGCACACCCCGCCGCCGCTGTTCGTGATCCACCCGGCGATGGGATTGTCGTGGAGCTACAGCGCCCTGCTGCCGCACATCGGCGCGGGTCGGGCCGTGTACGGCCTCCAGCACCCCGGGCTTGCGGGCACCGATATCGCCACCCGGTCGGGAACCATCTTGATCGGTGATCTTGCCGCACATTACGTCCGGCTGATCACCGAGATCGTACCCACCGGGCCCTACCACCTGCTGGGCTGGTCGATCGGTGGACTCGTCGCCCACGAGATCGCCGCCACCCTGCAACGCGACGGTCGGATCGTCGAACAGCTCACCCTGCTCGACACCTACGTCGTGTCCGCACGCCCCGAATTGCAACGGCAACCGTCGACCCGGGAACTGCTCGCGGAGCTCGGTGGGGCCGCGATGCCCGCCGACGGGCCCGAACCGGGACTGCCGGAGATCGCCAGGGTGGTGCGCAGTGCGGGCGGTCCGCTCGCCGCACTCAGCGATGCCGATGTCGCGGCCCTGCACGCGGTGTATCAGCAGGCCGGTCCGGCTGCCGCGGTGTGGCATCCGGGTGTCTTCACCGGTGCCACGGTGTTCGTGACCGCCGCCGTCTCCGCTGCCATCGACCCCACCGGCAACAACCGCACCGCCGGACCGCCCGCCGTAGCGGACTGGTCCGGTCACCTCGCGGGACCGGTCCGTGTCATCGAGGCACCGTGCCGCCATGCCGATCTGCTCTCCCCGGAGTGCGTCGGGCGGTATGCCGGGCGGCTGGGCTACTGATGTCGATGGTCAACGATCGATGACGACCTATTCCTGATCGTGCCGATAACGAAATAGACCTCACATCCGCATCTGAATTCCTGTGATTTTCGCGCTTTCGAGGGGTTATTCACCTTTCGTGCGCAATTTCAGGGGAACACATCGGGATGAATGCATGCCACGCTAGGGACTTAAGCCACTGTGCATACCGGACGTTGCCGGAACGATTGTGACATCGGAGTTACCACAACGGCTGTGGGTATCGCGGACGTGCAATCAAACTCCGACGGACAGCAGCAGTCGCTCGTATGGTGGCCCCATGGCCCGCTCATCTGATGTCCAGGGGAAGGCCGCGACGGCACTTCTCGACCTCGGCAGGTTCTTCACCCGCTGGGACGAGTCCGACGACGGTCGTGCCGTGTTCCGCGAGGGCGGGCGTGCCGGAGATGTGTTCTACCGGGACCGGTGGAGTCACGACAAGATCGTGCGATCCACCCACGGCGTCAACTGCACGGGCTCCTGCTCGTGGAAGGTGTACGTCAAGGACGGCATCATCACCTGGGAAACCCAGGAAACCGACTATCCGTCGGTCGGACCGGACCGCCCCGAGTACGAGCCGCGAGGATGTCCGCGCGGAGCCGCGTTCTCGTGGTACACCTATTCGCCCACGCGCGTCCGATACCCGTACGCGCGTGGAGTCCTGGTCGAGATGTTCCGCGACGCCAAAGCGCGCCTGGGCGATTCGGTACTGGCCTGGGCCGATGTGGTCGGCGATCCACTGCGCCGTCGCGCATACCAGCAGGCCCGCGGCAAAGGTGGCCTGGTGCGGGTGAGCTGGGAGGAGGCCATTGATATCGCCGCCGCCGCACACGTACACACCATCAAGAAGTACGGCCCCGACCGGTGCGCCGGATTCTCCCCGATCCCCGCCATGTCGATGGTCTCGCATTGTGTGGGAACACGATTCATTCAGCTCATCGGCGGCGTGATGACCTCGTTCTACGACTGGTACGCCGACCTTCCGGTCGCCAGCCCGCAGGTGTTCGGTGATCAGACCGATGTACCCGAGTCCGGCGACTGGTGGGATGCCACCTATCTGATGATGTGGGGATCCAACGTGCCGGTCACCCGCACACCCGACGCCCACTGGATGGCCGAGGTCCGTTACCGGGGCACCAAGGTGGTCACCGTCAGCCCCGACTACGCCGACAACACCAAGTTCGCCGATGAATGGCTGCCGGCGCAGGCCGGCACCGATGCCGCCCTGGCGATGGCGATGGGACACGTGATTCTCACGGAGTTCTTCGTCGAGCGGCGCACCGGGTTCTTCGACAAGTATGTGCGCACCTACACCGATCTGCCGTTCCTGATCCACCTCGACGAACACGAAACCGGTTATGTTCCAGGGAAGTTCGTGACAGAAGAAGACCTCGACGGGGATAGCGGGGGTGCGGACAGTGCGAATGCAGAAGGTGAGGACGCGGCGTGGCGGACCGTGCTGCTCGATGAGAGCACCGGAGCGCCGGTGGTTCCCAACGGATCCATGGGTTTCCGGTACTCGGCCGACGGCAACGGCAGATGGAACCTCGACCTCGAAGGCGTCACCCCGGCCCTGACCCTGTTCGAACGCCCCGAGGCGCAGGCGGTTCCGGTGTCGTTCCCCGCGTTCGACACCCCGGACGGCAGCGGGGTGATCACCTCCCGCGGGGTGCCCGCGGTGCGGGTCAACGGTCACCTGGTCACCACCGTCTTCGACCTGATGCTCGCACAATACGGTGTCGCCCGCGACGGACTGCCCGGACGGTGGCCCACCGGCTACGACGACGCGAACGCACCGTACACCCCGGCCTGGCAGGCCGAGATCACCAGCGTGCCCGCCGAGGCGGCGATCCGGGTGGCCCGAGAGTTCGCCCGCAACGCGGTCGATTCCGACGGTCGTTCGATGATCATCATGGGTGCCGGCATCTGCCAGTGGTTCCACGGCGACGCCACCTATCGCGCCATTCTCACCCTGCTGATCCTCACCGGCTGCATGGGCCGCAACGGTGGGGGGTGGGCCCACTACGTGGGGCAGGAGAAGTGCCGCCCCATCACCGGCTGGATATCGCTTGCCAACGCGCTGGACTGGTCGCGGCCGCCCCGCACCATGACCGGCACGTCGTACTGGTACATGCACACCGGTCAGTGGCGCAACGACGGCTACTCGACCGCATCGCTGGCCTCGCCGCTGGCGACCGGCTCCCTGGGCGACAAACACACCGCCGACGCGATCGCCCAGTCGGCGCGGCTGGGCTGGATGCCGTTCTACCCACAGTTCGGCAGCAACCCGCTCGATGTGGGCGAGGCGGCGGCGGCCGCCGTCGAGGCCGGCACCGCCGACAGCCCCGCATCCTATGTGGCCACGCGGCTGCGGGACGGTTCGCTCACGCCCGCGATCAACGACGTCGACGCCCCGGAGAATTGGCCGCGCACTCTGGTGCTGTGGCGGTCCAATCTGCTCGGATCCTCAGCCAAGGGCAACGAATACTTCCTGCGCACCCTGCTCGGCACCCATCACAACGTGCTCGGTCACGAGAACCCGAACACACCTCGGCCCGTCGACATCGCCTGGCACGACGACCCACCCGAGGGCAAGCTCGATCTGCTGCTGTCGGCGGACTTCCGGATGACCTCCACCACCCTGCTCTCGGATGTGGTGCTACCGGCGGCCACCTGGTACGAGAAACACGATCTGTCCTCCACCGACATGCATCCGTACGTCCACGCCTTCTCCCCCGCGATCGATCCGCCGTGGGAGGCAAAAACCGACTTCGACCTGTTCCACGCTCTGGCACAAAGGCTCTCAGACCTGTCCCGCAAGCACCTGGGTGTGCGCAAGGATCTGGTGAGTGTGCCCGTGCAGCACGACACCCCCGGTGAGATGGCGCAACCGCACGGGCGGGTCGCCGACTGGCGCGACGGTGAACATCCGGTGCGACCGGGGCGGAACGCACCCAATTTCGTGGTGGCCGAACGCGATTACACGGCGATCGCCGACAAGCTGGCCTCGATCGGGCCACTCGCCGACAAGCTCGGTTTCACCGTCAAGAACGTCACCTTCGACCTCACCGAGCAGACCGGGAAGCTGGCCACGTCGAACGGGGTGATGCTCGGCGGCGCCGGCGACGGCCGGCCCGCCATCGACACCGACGCCAAACTCGCCGAGGCCATCCTCACACTGTCGGGCACCACCAACGGCGAACTCGCCGTGCAGGGTTTCCGCACCCTGCAACAGCGCGTCGGCTTCCTGCTCGACGACCTGGCCCGCGGATCGGAGGAAAAGCGGATCACCTTCGCCGACACCCAACGCGCCCCCGTCCCGGTGATCACCTCGCCCGAGTGGTCCGGGTCCGAGACGGGCGGACGGCGATACGCCCCGTTCACGGTCAACATCGAGCGACTCAAACCTTTTCACACCCTCACCGGCCGGATGCACTTCTACCTCGACCACGACTGGATGATCGATACCGGCGAGTCGTTGCCCACCTACCGGCCGCCACTGGACATGCACCGGCTCTTCGCCGAGCCGACACTGGGACCCGATGGTGCCCAACAGATCACGGTCCGCTACCTGACCCCGCATTCCAAGTGGTCGATCCATTCGGAGTACCAGGACAACCTGTTCATGCTGTCACTGTCGCGCGGCGGCCCGACGGCCTGGATGAGCCCCGACGACGCCGCCGCCATCGACGTCGCCGACAACGACTGGATCGAATGCACCAACGCCAACGGGGTGCTGGTGTGCCGGGCCGTCGTCAGCCACCGCATGCCGAAAGGTGTTATATACGTGCATCACGCTCAGGAACGCACCATCGACGTACCCAAGTCCGAGGCCACCGGACGGCGCGGCGGCATCCACAATTCGGTGACCCGGCTGCTGGTCAAACCCACCCACTTGATCGGCGGGTACGCCCAACTCTCGTACGCCTTCAACTATCTCGGGCCCACCGGAAACCAGCGCGACATGGTGTCGACGATCCGCAAACGCAACCAGGAGGTGACCTACTGATGCGCGTCATGGCTCAGGTCGGGATGGTGATGAATCTCGACAAATGCATCGGCTGCCATACCTGCTCGGTCACCTGCAAGCAGGCCTGGACCAACCGGGCGGGGACCGAGTATGTGTGGTTCAACAACGTGGAAACCCGTCCCGGACAGGGCTATCCACGGCAATACGAGGATCAGCGGAAGTGGCGCGGCGGCTGGCGGCTCAACCGTCGCGGCAAGCTACGGCTACGCACCGGTGGTCGGCTCCAGAAGCTGCTGACCCTGTTCGCCAGCCCCGTACAGCCCACCATCAACGACTACTACGAACCGTGGACCTACGACTACCAGACCCTCGTCGAGGCGCCGCTGGGCGACGACTTTCCCGTCGCCCGGCCCAAATCACTGCTCACCGGCCAGGACATGCAAGTCTCCTGGTCGGCCAACTGGGACGACAATCTCGGCGGCACGACCGAACTCGGCCACCTCGATCCGATCGTCGCCAAGCTCCGCAAAGAGTCCGAGGATGCGATCAAGTTCAGCTTCGAGCAGACCTTCATGTTCTACCTGCCGCGCATCTGCGAACACTGCCTCAACCCCTCATGTATGGCCTCGTGCCCCTCCGGGGCGATCTACAAGCGCAGCGAGGACGGCATCGTGCTGGTCGACCAGGATCAATGCCGCGGCTGGCGGCAATGCATCACCGGCTGTCCGTACAAGAAGATCTACTTCAACCACAAATCCGGAAAAGCGGAGAAGTGCACCCTCTGCTACCCGCGCGTGGAGGCCGGGCTGCCGACGGTGTGTTCGGAGA
This sequence comes from Gordonia pseudamarae, assembly GCF_025273675.1. Taxonomy (NCBI): domain Bacteria; kingdom Bacillati; phylum Actinomycetota; class Actinomycetes; order Mycobacteriales; family Gordoniaceae; genus Gordonia; species Gordonia pseudamarae. The sequence goes on from NZ_CP045809.1 coordinate 3,856,672, forward strand.
CCTGCGTCGGCCGGCTGCGGTATCTCGGGGTGTTCCTCTACGACGCCGACGCGGTGACGGCGGCGGCGTCGACACCCGACGAGAAGGACCTGTACCGGGCGCAACTCGACCTGCTGCTCGATCCGAACGATCCGACGATCATCGCCGCCGCCCGCGAGAACGGTATCAGCGACGACTGGCTGGCCGCGGCCCGGCGGTCACCGGTGTACGCGCTGGCCAAGAAGTACAAGGTGGCGCTGCCGCTGCATCCGGAATACCGCACCATGCCGATGGTCTGGTACGTCCCGCCGCTCTCGCCCATCGTCGATCTGTTGGCCGATCAGGGCCACGACGCCGAATCGCACACCACCCTGTTCGGCGCCATCGACGCGCTGCGGATTCCGGTGGACTACCTGGCCGAGCTGTTCACCGCAGGTGACACCACCATCGTCGACGGGGTGCTGCGCAAGCTGGCCGCGATGCGCTCGTACATGCGTGATATCACCCTCGGCCGCGAGACACGGCCCGAGATCCCGGCCGCGGTCGGCATGACCGAGGAGCAGGTGTACGAGATGTACCGACTGCTCGCCATCGCCAAATACGATGACCGCTATGTGATTCCGACCGCGCACAGCGAACAGGCCGGTGGTCTCGATGAGACGGCGTGTTCGCTCGACTACGACGGCGGCCCCGGAATGTTCGACTCCGGCATGTTCGGGGAGGCCAGCGGACGCCCGGCGCCGGTGTCGGTGGAAACCTTCCACGCCCTGCGTCAGCGACAGACCAGTGATTCCCCCACCGGGAAGTCCGCGCTCGCCGGACGCACCAACCTGCTCAACTGGGACGGCAACGGCGCACCGGCGGGACTATTCCCGGAGAAGGCGCCACGGACATGAGAATTCCTCTGCTGCAACACAAACCCGCGATATCGGACTGGCGGATCGTCCATCAGGGCGCGTCGTGGTGCCTGAGCTACCCCGACGAGAGGCTGCTGGGACTACTGCCACTGATCCGCTCGGCCCTCGACGAACAACCGCGCAGCGGGCCGGTGGCGTTGCTCGGCAACGTCGTCGAGGCCCTGCTGCGCGCCGACCCCGACGAACTGTGCCACGCATACGTGGATGTGTTCGACCTGTCTCGCAATCACACCCTGTACCTGACATATTGGACCGACGGCGATACCAGGCGGCGCGGTGAGTCGCTCGGCGCGGTCAAACAGCTCTACCGCGACAGCGGTTTCGTCACCGACCTGCGCGGCGAACTGCCCGACCATCTGCCCATCGTGTTGGAGTTCACCGCCCGCGCGGACCAGGAGCGGGGCCTGCAACTCCTCACCCGCTATCGCGGCGCACTCGAGCAGATCGAACGGGCACTACGCGACCGGGGCAGCCTGTACTCCGACGCCCTCACCGCCGTCATCGCCACCTTGCCCGACACCCCATCTGACCTGAATCCGATTGCGCAACACCGCACACCGTTCGAATCCGTCGGACTCGAACCGTACGATCCCCGGCTGCTTCCGCTACAGCCGACGCAAGCACCGAACCGGAGATAGCAAACATGGAAGTCTTTCTGTGGGGTGTGATCCCCTACGTGACACTGCTTCTGGTGATCGGCGGTACCATCTGGCGCTACCGGTTCGATCGATTCGGCTGGACCACGCGGTCATCGGAGCTGTACGAGTCACGGCTGCTGCGCATCGCCTCCCCGCTGTTCCACTACGGCATCCTGGTGGTGATCGCCGGTCACGCCATCGGCCTGGTGATCCCCGAATCATGGACCGAGTTCTTCGGCATCTCCGAGGATCTGTACCACTGGACGGCCGCGATCTCCGGCCTCATCGCCGCCGCCGCCACGGTAGTCGGATGCGCACTGCTGATCTACCGGCGCCGGCGCACCGGACCGGTGTTCATGGCCACCACCCGCAACGACAAACTGATGTACGTGGTCCTGGTGTCGGCACTGCTCGCGGGCACGTTCATCACGCTCGTCGGCACCGTTGACCCGCACGGGGTCGGCGTCAACTACCGGGAAACCGTTGCCCCGTGGTTCCGGTCGATCTTCTTTCTGCAGCCCGACATCGACGCGATGTCGCAAGCCCCCTTGCGTTTTCATGTACACGTTCTGGTCGGTATGGCCCTGTTCTGCCTCGTCCCGTTCACCCGTCTCATTCACATCTTCACCGCGCCACTGCACTACCTGTTCCGCCCCTACATCGTCTACCGCAGCCGTGACCCGCATCCCGCACCGGGTGCCCGGCCCACCAGGCGTGGTTGGGCTCCCGTCGGAGTGAAGGACCGCGACCGATGACCACCGCAACCCCCGCACCCCCGATCACCTCCCGCGCCCAGGCCACCAACCTGGCACTGGCGACCCTGGCCTTCACCGTCAGCTTCTGGGCGTGGAACCTGGTGGGGCCGTTGGCCATCACGTACGCAGCCGACCTCGGCCTGTCGGCGGGCCAGAAGTCGGTGCTGGTGGCGATCCCCATCCTCGTCGGCTCCCTCGGCCGCATCATCACCGGCGCGCTCACCGACCGCTACGGCGGCCGCACCATGTTCCCGGCGCTGCTGATCGCCACCGTGCCGTTCGTACTGCTCATCGCCGTCGCCGGTGAACTCGACAGCTACTGGCTGCTGCTGGTGGCCGGATTCTTCCTCGGTGTCGGCGGCACCACCTTCGCCGTCGGCATCCCGTTCGTCAACGCCTGGTACGACCCGTCCAGACGTGGTTTCGCGACCGGCGTTTTCGGTGCGGGCATGGGGGGCACCGCACTGTCGGCGTTCTTCACCCCGCGCTTCGTCGACTGGTTCGGTTACTTCACCACCCACGTCATCATCGCCGTCGTACTCGTCGTGGTGGCCGTGATCTGCCGGGCATTCATGCGTGATTCACCCCGCTGGGCACCCAACCACGACCCGGTGCTGCCGAAATTGGTCGGCGCCGCGAAACTGCCCATCACTTGGGAGATGGGTTTCCTGTACGCGGCGGCGTTCGGCGGATTCGTCGCCTTCTCCACCTATCTGCCCACCTACCTCAACGACGTCTACTCCATCGACACCCAGGGCGCCGGCACCCGCACCGCCGGATTCGCCATCGCAGCCGTGATCGCCCGCCCCGCCGGCGGTGTGCTCGCCGACAGATACGGCCCCCGCCTGATCACCTTCATTTCGTGTGCGGGCGCCGCGGTTCTGGCGATTTGGATGCTCACCAAGCCACCCCTGGAGATTCCCGCCGGCATCGACTTCGTGCTGATGGCGCTGTTCATGGGCCTGGGATCCGGCTCGGTGTTCACCTGGGTCGCCCAGGTCGCCCCGCCCGAACGCGTCGGATCGGTCACCGGAATCGTCGGCGCCGCCGGCGGGCTTGGCGGCTTCTTCCCGCCGATGGTCATGGGCGCCACCTACGACGCCGACGCCCACAGCTACACCCTCGGCCTGGCGCTCCTGTCTGCCTTCGCCGTGGCCGCAGCCCTGACCACCGCCTTCGTCATCCGTAAGCAAGACCGCACCTGAGGAAAATCGCCGAGGAGCCCGCCGCGATCAGCTCGACGAGTCGAAAATGTGGCTCGGGCCATCTCAGCGCGGCAACAGAACAATCGCGACGCCGAGCGACGGCGCGCGGGACAGTCGCGCGTCGGCGGTGATCAGCTCGGCATCCAGTAATTGCGCCGTCGCCATGTAGAACGCATCGGAGGTTCGCAGAGATTTCCGCAATCTCCGCGAATCGGGAAATCTGAACGCTCTGAGCGCGGCATAGCGGCACCGTCCACAACGCCGCGACGGCACGCTCGGCTTCTGCGGAACTGATCTGCGCGGTACGTTCGAGCCGCCATATCGGGGAGCTGACTTCCATGTCGATCACCGGCGGCGCCCACAGCTCGCCTGCGGACATCGCGGTAAGGGCCGCGTCCTGCCGATCCGATGGGAGAACGGAGTCGATCAGGGCGCTCGCGTCGACAACCCGCCTCATGGCTCGGTGTCGTACTCCTCGCGGACCGTGTCGAGCGCACCGATAGTGTTGATAGGTCGCCGGGTCCATCGCCCCGGACGCCGGCCGCCCAGTCGGCGAACAATGGGCGACGGGACTTGACCCCGGAAAAGTGGACACGGTTAGCTTGATTGCTGACTTGCCAATGACCTGATCTCGAAGTCGATGGGCGAGATCATGCCCAACGCCGCGTGCCTCCTGCCATGGTTGTAGAATCGGATGTACTTGTCAAGTCCCGCAGTGAGATTCGCGTAGGTAGTGAACGCGTGGCGCTTGTAGTACTCGTGCTTGACGGTCGACCACAGCGATTCGGCACCGGCTTTGTCCCAGCAGATCCCCGTTGCCCCCATTGAGCGCCGCAAGCGGTGCTTGCCGCAGACCGCGGCCATGTCGTAGCCGGTGTACTGGCTGCCCCGGTCCGAATGCAGGATGGTGCCGGCCACCGACCCGCCACGGGTGAACACCGCAGCGTCCACGGCGGCCTCGACCAACTCGGTTCGCATGTGATCAGCCAGCGACCAGCCCAGTACCCGACGTGAGTGTTTGTAAACGACCGACGCGTCCTGGACATGCTGACATCCTCCCAGCAGGACCCTTCGCCCCGCTATCTCAGGTGTCCACTCAAACCGGGGAGGTTCAGGTGTTAGATTCTGTCTGCGGGCAGGATCGTGAAGCTGTCGAATCCCGAAGTCAACGGAACGATCGCCCTAAAGTCACGCTGATCCAAGGTGAAGATGCGGTTGGTGCCGAAATTGTCGGCGATCACCACGCCCACCGCATCCGCCAGATCCAGCCTCAAGTCCGCGTATCGCTGTCGAACGCGCGCCGCCGCGGTGAGGTCGTCGTTCGAGACGGCGGCAAGCACGTAGTCGCCGTCGGCGATCCTGTCGGTGAGGGACTCAACAGCAAGTACCGCGGCCCGGTACCCCACATCACGGTGAACGAGGTGATCAAGTTCGGCAAGAACGAATGGCGAGATCACCATCCGCTCCGCGGCCATCACCTCCTGAGCACGCACGTGTTCGTCCTGGTCAGCGTCGAAGTGCGCGAAGAGCGCCGACGTATCGGCGATGACGATCATCGACGCGCGGCACGCTCGGCGATCTGCCCGACCAAATCCTCCCGCAGCTCGTCGACAGTCCGACTACGTCCGCTCCGGAAGACCGGAAACGGTTTCGCCTGCCGGGGCCGACGACTCTCGTCGAGCAGCTTGGTCACTCCTCTGCGGATGAGTTCGGCCTTGCTGACGCCCTCAGCCTTCGCCTCGGCCTCCAGCCTCTGGTCGAGTTCTTCCGGCAGGTACACCGTGGTCTTGTGCATGCCATATATGGTACCTGCTGTTGCCGGGCCAGTGGTCTTCTCCGCATCCGGCGACGACACACGGCCCATACTTTGCAGACAGTACGGCGAGCTCAGTGCGGGAGCACGACGATCGGGATGACGAGCGAGGGAGCGCGGGACAGCCGCGCATCGGCGGTGATCAGCTCGGCATGCAGTAGCTGTGCCGTCGCCACATAGAACGCATCGGAGACTCGCAGGGATTTCCGCAATCTCCATGCCGCACGGGATATCTGCCCGTTCTGCGCACGACGCAACGGCACCGTCCACAGCGCCGCGACGGCACGCTCAGCTTCGCCGGAACTGATCTGCGCGGTGCGTTCAAGCCGCCATATCGCGGAGCTGACCTCCATGTCGATGACCGCCGGCGCCCATAGCTCACGTCCCGACATTGCGGCGAGGGCTGCGTCCTGGCGATCCGATGGGAGAAGTGAGTCGATCAGGGCGCTCGCGTCGACAACCCGCCTCATGTTTGAGCGTCGGCGGCGTCGTACTCCTCGCGAACCGCGTCGAGTGCACCGACAGTGTCGATGGGCCGCCGTGGTCCGTCGCCCCGGATGGCGTCGGCCCAGTCATCGAACAGCGGCCGGCTCAGATCGTCACGCAACAGTCTGGTGACGTACTCGGACATCGACATATCCAGCCGCGCCGACCGCTCACTGAGCAGCGCGTGCAACTCGTCCGGGAGGTTCCGAATCTGAAGGGTGCTCACTACATGAGACTATCATGCTACTTTCATGCATCAGGTTTCGGCACTATGCTGAGTCATCTCTTTCTCCCCTGTTGTTCAGTTGCTCGGCCGCGATACAAGGTGCCATCATCTCGTTGACGGTGTGGATCGCGGCGGTTCGCTTGACCGACGGATACTTCTACCTCACCCACTGCCGCTTGGTCGACGCGCAACGTCTGGTGCGTACGTACGTCTTCTCCGGTAGGGTCGGACTTGTTGTCGCACTGCTTGATTCTCACCAGATCACAGGCGATTCGCACCAGGAGGGCATGACTCCGCAGCTCGTCGGCCGATTCGTTGATGGGGACGGCATCCTGATCCCCGAGGTCCGGAACGTTAGCGGAGGAGTCACGAGGGGCACGTGACCTATTGCTTCGCAACGGGTTTGAGGTCCTAAGCAAGCGATGATGACGTCGTAGTGCTCACGACCGCCACTCAGGTTGCTGTTGATCCCGGAAACCGGGTTCAACGGCAACCTGAAACGGCCACAACGCCGACAGCCCCCATCTTCGAGACGAAGGTGGGAGCTGTCGGTGGTTTCGAGGTCGGCTCAGCGAGCCGGGCGGGTCACCAGCTGGACTTTTGCACGCCCGGCAGTTCGCCGGCGTGGGCCATGTCGCGCAGGCACACGCGGCACAGGCCGAACTTGCGGTACACCGAGTGCGGGCGGCCGCACTTGTTGCAGCGGGTGTAGCCGCGCACGGCGAACTTCGGCTTCTTGTTGGCCTTGTTGACCAGAGCCTTCTTTGCCATGTCAGGCCTCCTTGGCGTTGTTGTCTTTGAACGGGAAGCCGAGGTGACGCAGCAGCGCACGGCCTTCGTCGTCATTGGTGGCGGTGGTGACGACAGTGATGTCCATACCGCGCGGACGATCGATCTTGTCGATGTTGATCTCATGGAACATCGACTGCTCGTTCAGGCCGAACGTGTAGTTGCCGTTGCCGTCGAACTGACGGTCCGACAGGCCACGGAAGTCGCGGATACGCGGCAGTGCGATCGACACGAGGCGGTCGAGGAACTCCCACATCCGGTCGCCACGCAGGGTGACGCGGGCGCCGATCGGCATGCCCTCACGCAGCTTGAACTGCGCGATCGACTTGCGGGCGCGACGGATCTCCGGACGCTGACCGGTGATCAGCTCCAGGTCGGCGACGGCACCGTTGATCAGCTTGGCGTCGCGGGCGGCATCGCCCACACCCATGTTGACAACAACCTTGACCACGCCCGGGATCTGCATCACGTTGGCGTAGTCGAATTCTTTGTTGAGCTCGGCCTTGATTTCCTCGCGGTAGCGGGTCTTCAGGCGGGGCGTCACGTTCTCGGTGGTGGTCATGCTCAGATGTCCTTCCCGCTCTTGCGCGAGATCCGGACCTTCTTGCCGGACTCCTCATCGATGCGGTACCCGACGCGGGTGGGGTTGCCGTCGGAGTCCACAACCATCACGTTGGACACGTGGATGGCGGCTTCCTGGGTCACGATGCCGCCGGAGGAGGCACCGCGCTCATTGGCCGACGCGGCGGTGTGCTTCTTGATTCGGTTGACGCCCTCGACGAGGACACGCTGGGTCTTCGGGAAGGCCTGGATGACCTTGCCCTTGGCGCCCTTGTCCTTGCCCGAGATGACGATCACGGTGTCACCCTTGTGCACCTTCATGTCAGATCACCTCCGGTGCCAGCGACACGATCTTCATGAACTTCTTCTCACGCAGCTCACGGCCGACGGGGCCGAAGATGCGGGTACCGCGCGGGTCGCTCTCACCCTTGAGGATGACGGCAGCGTTCTCGTCGAAACGGATGTAGCTGCCGTCCGGGCGGCGACGCTCCTTGACGGTGCGCACGATGACGGCCTTGACGACCTCACCCTTTTTCACGTTGCCACCGGGGATGGCGTCCTTGACAGTGGCGACGATGACGTCACCAATGCCTGCGTAGCGTCGCGACGATCCGCCGAGCACGCGGATGCACAAGATTTCCTTGGCACCGGTGTTGTCGGCGACGCGCAGACGCGATTCCTGCTGAATCACAGTGCGTAGTCTCCTTGACCTGGAACGTTATGTACGCCGGATTTCCGACCCGACGCACACGGTCTGCTGCCGTCGGACACGCGCCTGCCGCCGGGAATGCCATCAAGATGACCGCCGGAGTGGGTTCGCGAACCGATTCACGACGCACGCAGCGTCGTAGGCAACCCGTCAATCGTACGCGAACACCCAGGTAGATGCCAAACCAACGTAAGAGGCCACTACCAACGCCACCCGGAATCCTGGTCGCCCAGGCGGGTTTGACTGTTGAGGCCGCCCCGTTCTGGACGACGGAGAAAGCCGGGCGACGAAGGCGCCGTCCTGAGGTGCGAGGTACGAGCCTCGAAGGGAGCCCGCGCGAACGACGGAGGAAGAACGGGGGTCAAGGCATCAACAACCAAGGCCCGCCGCATAAGCACGGCATCACCACCGGTCGAGGCTGGTGTAACCATCCTGGAGAGCACGGGCGAACAGGTGCGTCTTGGTGGGCGCTGTGCGACCCACCGCGGTGTACTTGGCGCGGATGCGCGCGAGGTGGGTACTCACCGTGGATGCCGAGATGAACAGCGCCTCGGCCGCCTGCTCCTTGGAATCCGAGGCCAGCCACGTGAGCAGGACCTCGACCTCACGGGCCGACAGGTCGGGTTTGGTCAGCTGACCGAAGACGGAATGAGGGCGATAGTCGGCCAGCCGTGCGAGTCGCGCGTCCTGGACGGCCTCCCGCCCGAGTGGGGCCGGGCGCGCACCCGCAACCTCGCTCCTGACCGCGCGAGCCGAGGTCCTACCGTCAAATCCCATGTCCTAACCCCCTGCGGATCGGCATCAAGTGCTCTGGTGGTCATGATCGGAACAACGTCGAGTTGATGGTCCTCGCATGTGCGGAAGAGACTATGGGACGAAAGACTTGGACGTTAGACCCAGAAATAGGGTCATCGCGATTCGGGACGAAAAACGTCAGGTCAGCGAGCCGTCAAGAGAGAACTCACGCCGAACGCCGCCGTCCGGCGACCGGGACACGATGGTCGCGAGATGTTCGCGGCCCATCGGCAGCACCCGCACCGTCACCTCGTCGGTCGCCTTCGCCCCGGCGATGACATCGATGGCCGACGCGTGGACCCGCGCCAGTTCCTCCTTGATGGTGTCTGCACCGCCCGCCCGGTCATCAAGCAGGGTGACACGCACTCCCCGGTCGCGGGCGGCCCACACCGCATCGGACAGTTCGGGCGAGTCCAGACTCGGCGCGCGGATGCCGTCGCGCAATCTGGCCTGGATGAGGCGGCACCGCCGGACGTCGGCGATACTGAACTCCTCACCGACGGCGATCCGTTCCAGCATCTCGCGGGCATCGCTGTCGAGTCGCCCGAGTTGGGCATCCCTCTCCCGCAGTGCAGCGGCCTGCGCGGCGCCGGCCGCCGCCTCCTGGGTGATCTGGGTGCGCAGCGCCATCGCCGCCGACACCGCCGGACGGGCCACGATCGCGCACAATCCGACGATCGACAGCGAGGGCGCCAGGTTGAAGTGCAGGAGCAGCTGGGGCACCGGATCGATACCCAGCGCGATACCCACCACACACCCCATCGCGACGTACAACGCCATCGCGGCCAGCGTCACGAGCATCGCGCCACGCAGCATCAGCAGCACAGCGCTGAGCGCCCCGACCCCCGCGATGGTGAGCGCGCCCGCGCAGGCCACTCCGTCGTAGGCGATGAGAATCGCGGGGAATGCCGGCATCGACAACACCGCCGAGAGCACCGCACTCCGGGTGTCGACCGGGTCGCCGGACGCACGCGCGGCCACCGTGACCCCCGCAGTGGCCAGCACCAGCCCCAGCAGGTAGACCGGCCAGTTGACCGGTGTCGGGTCGACGACGGCCAGCGCGGCGCACGACAGCACGAAGACCGCGACCTGCAGCCGGAACGGGAACGTAGGTAGCCCCATCGCGTCGGTCAGACCGTCCCGGCGCGGGTCGAGCAGATAGCGCTGGCGCAGCATCGAGGTCATGAGCCACTCCACCCCACCTGCACCGTGGTGCCCCGGTCGATGACACTGGCCAGCCTGCCCCAGCCGCCGTCGATCAGGGACATCCGGCGACGAATGCTGACCGCGATGCCCAGGCGTTCGGGAGGGACCGCCGCCGGGTCGAAACCCCGTCCGTCGTCGGAAACGGTGACGCGCACGAATCGCGGCTTCATCTCGATGAGCACTGCGATGTTCGCGTCGTCCCCGGCGTGCCGCAGGCTGTTGCGGACCGCCTCACCTGCGGCTTCGCTGAGAGCGTGCACCACCGGCGACGGGTAGGACACCGGTTCGGGACCACTGTCGGATCCGCCGTCCGCATCGGGTTCGCGGCCCAGGTCGAACCGGGCCTCGACACGTACCTCCACCCGGTCGCTGAGATCGGATACCGCGTTGCGCAGCCGGGCCAGCGATTCGGTGTCACCGATGGTCGCCCCGTCGAGGCCACCGGAGGCGAGCCGGTCGAGCTCGCTGAGCGCCGAGCGGGCCTGCGCGATCGTGGTCGGGCTCTGCGCACCGGGTTCGGCCGCGATGAGCGTGGCGATGACCCTGTCGTGGACGAGCGCGTCGAAACGGGCCCGCTCGCGATTACCGGCCTCCAGCCGCGCCTCCTCGACGGCCTCCTCGATGGCCATCGAGCGCGCGTCATCGTATTCACGCACTGTGTTCAGTGTCTTGCGAGCCAGGGTCAGCAGCAGCGCGGTGAACAGCAGCGGCCACATCGCCGTCGCGATCAGGTCCCGGCTCAGGCCGTCGACCGAGGAGATCGCACTCATCCACACATAGCCGATGACGCTCAGCAGCAGTACCAACAGCGCCACCGCGAACGGCTGCATGATCACCGCCGCGAACGCGGCCAGGCCGATGAGGCTGGTCAGCCAGTTGACGCGCACGTCGTCGATCGGCACACCGTCCCAGGCCACCGCCCACAGCGCGATGGCGATGAAGTATCCGCCCACGTAGATGCGGGTGGAGATATCCAGCATGCGCGCGTTGCGATGGGCCGCGGCCAGCACCACGCCCACCGTCGGGATTACCACCAGCGCGACCGCGACCGGGTCGAACCACGCGGCCGCGTGCTCGGTCGGCATCGACCGGACGCCCATCGCCAGGCTCACCACGACACCGCTGAGCAGCAGGTACCCGCCGAATACCTGCAGCCGCACGGTCTGGGACGCGACGATCCGTTTCCGGTCGGTGCGCGGGCGCATCAGGATCTCGCCGGCCCGGTCCCGCCACGCCGCCAGCTGCGAACCCACTCCCATCAATGATCGTGCGCGGCCGACCCGGCCGATCGATCGGCACCACGCTCGGGCACGGGCAGCCAGCCGTCTTCCACCGCACGTTTGAACAGATCGACCTTGGTCCGGGTGGGCCGTCCGGCGTCGGCGTACTTCTGCCTGATCCGTTTCAGATATTCGTTGACCGTGTCGGCGGTGACACCGAGCGATCGGCCCACGGTCGCCGAGGTCTCCCCCGAGGCGTAGAGCGCCAGCACGCGCTGCAATTGCGGACTCAGGTCGACGGCGGCCAGTTCGGGATCGCCGTCGATGGCCGCCGCCCATTCGGTGGTCAGCACCTCGTTGCCCTGCGCCGCCGCCCGGATCGCACCGATGATCTCGGCCTCGGCCGCCGACTTGAGAACCACACCGAGCACACCCGCCTTGGCCGCCGACCGCAGCAGCGCCGGGTGCTCGCCGGAGGTGTACACCACGGTCCCGATACCGGCCTCGGTCAAGCGGATCACGTTCTCCCGGGGCGTGGACGCGTCGCCGAGCCGAAGATCGAGGATGACGATGTCGAGACCTTCGCTGAGCTGTCCCGCCTGACCGAGAAGCTCGTCGACGGTGCTCCCCGCGCATACCATTTCCAGATCCGGCTCCGCCTCCAGCAGCCGCTCGATTCCCCAGATCGGCGATCGGTGGTCATCGACCATTCCGACCCGTAGTACTCGGTCGCCCGATAGCCCCGTCATGGTCGATGAGTTTAGTGCCCCCCGAAAGCACAGACGCCGGACGCCACGGCATCGACCGCGGGCAACATCGTCACATAAGATGAACATGTTCTAGTTTTGTGTCGAATACCGTACAGGAGCTGCCCCGATGCCCGCCGATCCGACACCGCCCACCCATCAGATCCTCGACCGCACCGTCACCATACCCGTACGTATCCGCCACGCCACGTGCTTCGTCGCGGGCTTCACCGCCGACGCGACCGCGGTGTCGGCGGCCATCGCGCGGGCCGGCGACGGCACAACGCGCCTGCGGCCGCTGCAGATCCGGCCGGGCCGCACCATGTGCATGCTGGTCTTCGTCGACTACATCGACGGCGATCTCGGGCCGTACAACGAGTTCGGTGTGTGCTTCCTCGTCGAGGACCCCGCGGATCCACCTGCCTCGCGGATCGCGGCGCTGCGGGCCCTGGCCAAGGGCGACGCCCGTGCGCTCATCCACCGGCTGCCGGTCGACGGCGAATTCACCCTGGCCGCCGGCCGCGGAATCTGGGGCTTCCCCAAGACCCTCGCCCACTTCGACGTCGACCACGACTCCGCCACCAAACACGGCCGGGTGAGCGCCGACGGCAGGCTGATCGTCGACGTGTCCGTCCGCAAGGGTCTGCGCGTACCCGACACCTCCGGCGACACCGTACTGAATGCCTATTCGCAGCTCGACGGGGTGCTACGGGCCACACCGTGGCGGATGACCGGCACGGCCGGAACCCGCACCCGGCTGGGCGGGGCGTCGCTGACCCTCGGTGACCACGAGATCGCGCGGGAGCTTTCCGGGCTGAAGCTGAGCCGCCGCGCACTGATGACCAGTTCGGTCGGCCATCTGGAAATGTCCTTCGGTGACGCCGAAACAGTCGACCCGACTGGTAACAGTGCGGTGTAGTTCAAGCGATCTACTTTTTCGAAAGGCCCGACAGGGACGGGTACTCTGAGCCCCGACCTCTTCCCTTAGGAGAACAATCGTGAAACGCACCTTGGCGGTCTCCGCCGCGCTCGCAGGCCTCGCGACCGCGCTGACAGTGCCCGGCACCGCCGACGCAGCCCCCCGGATCACCCCGCACACGGCACCTGCCGGGTCCGACATCACGTACACACTGTGGTCCGATTCCCGCCGCAACGTGTACCACTACTACGGCTTCAAGGGCGCGCTCATCACGACCAACCACCACGCGCGGTTCAGCGACACCGGCGGCGGCGCGTACACCCTGTCCGTTACTTTCAAGGCCCAGCGGACACAGCCTGCGGGCATCCGCATCCGGTCCGGCAGCGGTAAGTACGCCAAATGCGAGGTCCGTATCGACGGCCGGCGCGTGGACTCGGCCCGCAACGTCAGCGGCGGCTTCGCGGTCTGCTGATCGCCGGCCCACCAGAGTCACCCACCCGGGTCCGTCCCGTCGACAAGGAGACAAGGTCGTGAAACGACGCTTCGCCACTGCCGCGGCTGCCCTCGGCATCGCCGCCGGCGCACTGACCGCGCCCACCACCGCGGACGCCGCACCGGCCATCACGCCGCACACCGCCGCCAAAGGCTCGCTGATCACCTACACGTACTGGTCGGACACAGCGCGCAACACGTTCAGCTACTACGGCCAGAACGGTACGCTGATGAAGCGCACCTACTCGCACTTCGGCCCCAACCCGAGCGGACACGGCCGCGAGAAGTATCGCCTGCGCCTTTCGCACCGCGCCTCGACGAAGCAACCGGCCGGAACGGAGATCACCTCTCGCGGCAGCTACGCGCGCTGCGAGGTACGCATCAACGGCCGGATCGTCGATGCGGCCACCAACGGCAGCGGCGGCTCGGCCAACTGCTGATCCACCCGATTTATGTGATGCGCGCCATAGGTTGTGCGTCTGGGAGAATCCTGTGCGCTGTCCGGGTCCGCGGGTAGTGTGCCTCATGCAAACCACGTCGCCGCACCAACGCGACCAGGACGGAGTGCCAGTGTTGAAATCTGCCAGCAGACGGACCGGTGTTCGCACGCGCGGCAAGCGCGCAGCGGCCATCGCGGTGGTCGCGGCCCTGATCCCGCTCGCCGGCGGAGGCATCGCGCAGGCCGCGCCTCAGAAGGCGGCGAAGGTCGAGGCCAAGGTCCAGGTCGACAAGCAGGAAGTGACGGTGTCCGTCTACTCCCCGTCGATGGACAAGGTCATACCGGTCACCGTGCTGACCCCGCACGATCAGAGCAAGGCACGCTCGGTCTTCTACCTGCTCAACGGTGCCGGTGGCGGCGAGGACGGCGCCACCTGGAACGCCAAGACCAAGTACAAGCAGTACTTCAAGAACAAGAACGTCTTCGTGGTCACCCCCATCGGTGGCGCGTTCTCCTACTACACCGACTGGCAGAAGGACGACCCGAAGCTCGGCCGCAGCAAGTGGCAGACCTTCCTCACCAAGGAACTCCCGCCGATCATCGACGCGAATTTCAAGACCACCAAGGTCAACGCGATCGGTGGCATCTCGATGGCCGGCACCAGCGTTCTGAACATCGCGATCGCCGCGCCCGGGCTGTACAAGTCGGTGGCCGGCTTCAGCGGCTGCGCCAGAACCAGTGATCCGCTCGGCCAGGAATACATCAAGCAGGTCGTGGAGGTTCGCGGCGGCGGCGACATGACGAACATGTGGGGCCCGCTCACGGGCGCCGGCTGGCGCAAGAACGACCCGTACCTCAACGCGGCCAAGCTCCGTGGCACCAAGATCTACCTCACCACCGGAAGCGGGCTCCCCGGTAAGCGCGACGGTCTCCACGATCAGCCCAAGGGCAACGCATTGGTCTGGGCCGACCTGCTCATCGTCGGCGGTGGTATCGAGGCCGCGGCCAACCTGTGCACGCATCAGATGGTCGACAAGCTCAATCAGTTGAAGATCCCGGTCAACGTGGACTTCCGTCCCACCGGTACCCATTCGTGGGCCTACTGGGAAGGCGACCTGCACCGCACCTGGCCCAAGCTCGCCAAGGATCTCGGCGCCTGAATCACCACCGCACACAAGCCCCGGCCGCACGGCCGGGGCTTGTGTCGTTCACGGGCCGGCCGGACGCCCGGAGTAGGTTGGTGAGGGCCACCTTGATCAAAGGAGTACACATGATGTTGAGAAGGCCCCTCGCGGCCGCCGCCATCGCCGGTGCCGCCGTCCTGGGTGTTGCCGCGTGCTCGGACGACGACAGTTCGAGTGCCACTTCAACGACGACTGCCGTATCGCAGACCGTTTCCGAATCCGATGCGACCACTCCTACATCCGACAGCGACACGGACACGCTCTCCGAGCTCACCGAGCAGAGCGCGCAGACCATTCTGCGCACCGCCGTATCCGACGAGACGAGTGCCGACGACCTCAAGAAGGTCGTCGACTCCGGCAACCCGGCCGTGATCGGCACGCTGCAGGCTTTCGCCAAGGCATCGAACGCCGCCGGCTACACTCCCGAGGTGTACACCGTGTCCAAGGTGAGCGTCAGCGGCGACACGGCCACCGCAACGGTGGCGGTGAAGAGCCCCCACGCGCCGATGCCGGTGGATGTGGAGCTGACGTACGCCAAGGTCGACGGCTCCTGGAAGCTGAGTTCCGAAGCGATCAACATGCTGACCTCGTTCGCCCAGCAGTACAGTCGCTGACCCTACGGTGAGATTGCCCGGCCCGACCTTCTCCTGGATCGGACCGGGCAATTCTCATACCGCCTTGCGTTCGGGCAGCACCGGGATGCGCATCGCGAGTTCGGGGTCCCAACCGGACTTCCGGTCGGGTGCCGCCACCTCCGCCGGGCGCTCGTCGGCCCGCCGCGCGGCACGATCGGCGGTCTCGGCACAGTGTGCGATTTCGGCAGCGTCTGCGGTTTCGGCGCGCGGTGGTGCCGACGCCGGTTTATGAACACGCATAGTCCCGCGGGGGGTGACGTGCCATTCGTGGTCGCCCATGAGTTCATTGAGCTGGGCGATACGGGCTATCAGGTTCTTCCATTCGGTGTACAGCGGCGCGGCGAAAACCAGGTACCAGGCAAACCACTTCGTGCGCGCACGGATATCGGGTGCGGCCAGCTTCCAGGCGAACATCAGCTGTACCGGCCCGGCCGACAGCGTGTAGAGCGTCGTGAGCAGAAATATGGGAGTCGCCCACGACAGGTGGTCATCACGCCACAATACAAACAGCAGGACGCCGAAGACCATCGGCGACACCCACGGGTTCACCTCCCGCCATCCGAACAGGACCAGCATTCCGACGCGTTGTCTCATCCCGATCGTCCGGCTGGTCACGACCGACGACAACTGACGTACCGAAACCTGAAACCAGCCCTGTGACCATCGCATTCGCTGCCGCCACAGCGCGGCCATGGTGACCGGGGCGAGTTCGCGGCTGAGCAGGTCCGGATCGCTCACGATCGTCGAACCGCGCAGCAACGAACGCAGCGACGCATCGATGTCCTCGGTGAGGCGGTCTGCCCGCATCCGCACCTCGTGAAGCATATCGGTGCGCCAGAATCCGTTGGATCCACCGAAAACGCCGAAGCCGTGGAGCCGCGCGCGCCCCGGGTGGCTGACCGCGTAGATCTGTTCGAACTCCACTGCCACCGCGCGGGCCACGTACGATTCGTTCCCGTTCCGGATCACACAGTGCCCTTGGACAACGTCCGCGCCGTCGGCTATCCATCGCCACGCCCGGGTGAACGAATCCGGGGCCGGGTGATGGTCGGCGTCGAAGACTCCCACGAACTCCCCGACGGCCACGCCGAGAGCCGCGTTGACGTTCTGGGCCTTGGACGTACTGTCCTCGACCTTGAGGAGCATCAGTTCCGGATGCTTGCGCGCCAACGCCCGAAGCTCCGTCTCGACGGGCAGATCCACGGGCGTGTTGTACGCCAGGATCACCTGCAACTCGCCGGGGTACTGCTGCCCGAGTACGTGCCCGAGAGTCTCGACGATGGTGTCGGCCTCATTGGGCAGATAGGCGGCCACCACCGCCGTCGCGGTCGGTGCCGGAATGTCGGGCATCGCGGGAAGCCTGGGCCGAGACAGCGCGCACAACGTTTCCGCCCAGATCAGTAGGGCCGTGAAACCGAGGGCGATGACGATGCCGATGTACGCGTAGCCGGACAGATCGACACCGTGGGAGTACGCGAGACGCAAGACGGCGTACGGCCCGAGGATACTCACCGACAGCGTGAAGAGAATCTGGACCGGCAACCGTAGCCGGGCCGGCAGCCCCCGCCACGCCTTGCGCGTACGCTGTGGGCCCAGGCAGACCAGGTCGCGGCGCGCCATCGAACGCCGTGCCGCGCCGAGCGCCGTCTCGACAGCCTCGTCGACCTCCTGCCGTGTGACCTCGCTGCCGATCCGCGAATAGCCGGCACCCAGCACGATCCGGTGCACCGTCCCGTCATCGAGCACCCAGGACGTACCGGTCAGGGTCCGGCAGATGTCGCCCACGCGGGCTCGCAGCCGAGCAGCGCCGGGCGCACTCATGAGGGCGACCACCGAGTGACTGTCCTGATCGACCCAGGCCACCTCCAAGGCGATCAGCCCTGCCACGACCTCGTGATGCAGCGTGTCGACCAGCAGCCTCAGCAATTCGGGCTCTCGTGGGTTCCCGTACTCGTTGCAGTCGCCCAGCGTGATCGTCACCAGGAACTGCGATCTGCCCCGCCTGTGCGCGTTCACCACCATCGGACGCCCGAAATGCGCGACCAGCGCCTCGGCGACCCTGACCTCGGAACCGTCGCCGGCAGGCTGAAGAGGCCCATCCGGCAATGCATGCCGCGGCGTCGATACTCCGGCCGCGTTCGGAACCGCTTTATCCATTCTAATTCCCCGACCCCCTGTGATTTCACGCAGATTTCATCGTGGAGTCATCAACTCTGTCCACAGCCTTGACATCAGCCAAGAATCCCCACTTAGCTTGATTAACAACGACTTTCAGAGCAGATAGCCGTCAGCCGAAAGTCTAGCGACAGCCACCCCGAGCCGCCATTCGAGGAATACATATACCCACCTTGAACACTTCCAACGCAGCAATGTGAGCACCATCACCACGGACGAAAGAAAAATCGGCGCCCGAGTCAGGACTCGGGCACCGATTGAGAAAACGGGGAACGCGGCGAGCGTCAGCTGACGACGCGCAGACCGCCGTGGGCCGGCGGGTCGAGATGCCGTCCGAGCCATACGGCCGCGTCGTTGATCCGACGGGCGCAGGAGAGATCACGCCCGCTGAGATTGGGCACGCAATGCATAAGTGCGGCGGCGAACGGAGACCCTCCCGACATCCCGTAACGCTCCAGCACGGTGCGGTAGTCGACGATCCGCTCGTCGAGTTCGCGATAGGTGATCGCCTGGCCATCGAGACGCACCGCTACCAGACTCGGCGTAGTCCGGGCGCGCTGATGGATATCGGTGATCACATCCCGAATCTCAGGATCGTTGTACATGTCACCCTCCTCGTCTGCGCAAAGTCCGCCACAGCCGTGGCCCTTCAGATGGGGGTCCATCCCCAGGATCCGGGACCGAAATTTCCTGCTCTCTACTGTGCCTTACGATCGGTGCTTCATCAATAGCTACAGCGGGTTTTGTAACAAATTCGTATCGGACGCTTGTTGCTGGTGAGATGCAAGGTGACTGAGGTCACTCGTGTGACAGGTGGGGCAGCAGGGTCGATGTCGAAGTGTTATATTTCACGCCCCCAGAACTGGGGACAGCGAGAATGTAACGCAGGTGTAACAGGATCCCGGCACACTGCCCGATCACACCCACCTACTCGCGGCACGACGAATCGCCCCGGGCCTACACGAGCGGCCGGCGGGGCGATTCACGCATGACGGAACGCGCCCGTCAGCTCTGTGCTTTGTCGGCCTCCATGGCGTCGATGAGGCTCTTGGGCCGCAGGTCCGTCCAGTTCTCTTCGACGTACTTCAAGCAGGCCTCACGGCTCTCCTCGCCGAACACCTTCGTCCAGCCGGCCGGGATGTCGGCAAAGGTCGGCCACAACGAGTGCTGGTTCTCGTCGTTGACCAGCACGAAGAAACGGCCGTTCTCGTCGTCAAAGGGGTTGGTCATTCACTTTCTCCTTTTCTCAGAAATACACTGTAGGGCATGTCGTGATATCGGCTACGCGTCCTGCTCGCCGCCACTTCTCCGCCCGGCCGCCGCATGCAGCAGCGCCCGCTCGAGCTCGGGACCGATCACCGACAGTGCCTCTGGATTGGCCAGACCAAGATGGTAGGTGTCCACCGGAACCTCGCTCACCTTGCCGGACACGTAGCCACGCCACGCCTCGGCCACCGCCGACGGATCGTCCTTGTCGGCGGTCGCCACAAACACCTGCAGGTCACCCTCGTAGTGCCGCGGCCGGAAGCCCCACAGCACCGCGCCGGCCGACGAGAAGGAATCCATCACCCGGCCCACCTCGTCCTCGGTGAACAGACCCATCGCGGCGATCTGCTGCCGGACCACGTCGACCGCCTCCTCAGGCGTGCTGACCGTCAGGTCACCGAGATCGAACAGATCACGCCAACCGCCGAGGAGGTCGGCCACCACCTCGGCCCCGTCCGGCTCGGTCCCGTCCGGCTGCGCCGGCTCCTCACCGTCGTGTGCGGCGCCGACGTCGGGGCACGTGGGTGAACCCGCAGCCGGGAGATCACCGTCGGCGGCCACCGGTGCCGTGGACCCGGCATCGGTGGCCGAATCAGCGGTGGCCGAATCGTCCACATCCACGGCCCGGGCGTCGGCGACCGGCTCCTCAGCACCGGATACCGCCGCATCGCCCGACTCCGGCACCACCGGAAGCGGCGCGGTATCCATGACCCCGAGGTAGGCGACCGTCTGGGCGTCACGTTGCAGCAGGGTGGCCATCGCCTGGGCGATCACCCCACCGACCGACCAGCCCAGCAGGTGGTACGGACCGGTCGGCTGAACCCGGCGGATCTCCTCGACATACCTCGCGGCGAGTTCGTCCGCGTCGGTGCGGGTCGGTTCATCGGCGACCACATGCGGATCCTGCAGACCATAGATCGGCCTGTCCTGCAGATACGGCGCCAGTCCGCCGTAGAACCACGACAGACCACCCGCCGGATGCACACAGAACAGCGGTGCCCGGTCGCCCTGGGCGCGCAATGTCAGCAGCACTCCGTTGGCCGCGCGGGCCTCCGATTCCACCTGGAAGGCGATCCCCCGAACCGTGGGGTCCGAGAACAGACCGGCCAGCCCGACATCGATGCCGTGGTCGGCGCGGAGCCGTTCGACGACCCGCACCGCCGACAGCGAGTTACCGCCGAGGTCGAAGAACGACGCGGTCGCCGACACCTGTTCGAGCCCGAGTACCTGCCCGAAGACCTGCGCGACGATGGTCTCCATCGGTCCTGCGGGGGGCACGAAGCCGGCAACGAACGCCGACGGGTCGGGTTCGGGCAGTGCGCGGCGATCGATTTTGCCCGCGGCATTGAACGGCAACTCGTCCAGTGACACCCACACCGACGGCACCATGTAGGCGGCCAGCGAATCGGCGACCTCAGCCCGCACCGCGTCGGTATCCACCGACGCGGGCGAGACATAGGCCACCAGATACTGGCCGCCGCCGGACGCCACCCCCACGGCCGCGGCGCAGTGCACCACCCCCGACGATGCCGCGATCACAGACTCGATCTCACCGAGTTCGATGCGCTGACCGCGCAGCTTCACCTGGAAATCGGTGCGGCCCAGGTACTCCAGCTCACCACCGGAACCCTGATCGGTGCGCACCCAGCGCACCAGGTCGCCGGTGCGGTAGAGCCGCTCACCCGGTGCTCCGTACAGGTCGGCCACAAATCGATCGGCGGTCAGATCCGCGCGCGAGGCATATCCGCGCGCCAGCTGCGGACCACCCACGTACAGCTCCCCGGGGACGCCCGCCGGCACCGGATGCAGCCGCGCGTCCAGGACCCGGGCCACCGTGTACGAGGTGGGTCCGCCGATCGGCACGGCGGGTCCGGGGTCTCTCAGCGCTTCGGTGGCGGTGACGCAGATGGCGCCCTCGGTCGGACCGTACATGTTGCGGATGCGCGTGAACGGCCACAACTCATTGACCCGACGGACCAGCGCCGGTGTCACCGCCTCGCCACCGACATCGAGATGGTTCAGCCTGATCGACGAGAGCTGCCGCTCGTCGAGCACATCGAGCATCGTCGACAGCATCGACGGCACCAGCAGCACCGCGGTCACCGAGTGCCGGGCGAATACCTCGGCCAGCGCACGCGGGTCACGCTGCTGACCTTCGGCGAGCACGACGAGGGTGCCGCCCGCGGCAATCGGACGCAGGAGCTCGAGCACCAACGCGTCGAACGTCGCTGCCGACACCTGACCGAACACCTCCCCGTCACCGTAGCCGTGGGACGCCGCGTCATGACGCATGTGGGCGACGATGGCCCGGTGCGAGACCACCACGCCCTTGGGCCGTCCGGTCGATCCCGAGGTGAACATGGTGTACGCCGCAGCGTCGGGCGAGCGCACGAACGACTGTGCGGCGACGATCTCGGTGGCGGTCACCGATGATTCATCGTGCGCGGCCTGCAGCAGCACGTCCTCGTACACCTCGACGACCCGGACATCGCACTCGTCGGCCGCGGCCATCACCTCCGGCAGCGCATCGTCGGCGAGTACCAGCATCACGCGGGCCCCCGACGTACGCAGCAGGTACCTGATCCGCTCGGCGGGAGCAGCCGGATCCACGGTCACGAACTGTCCACCCGCGATCGAGCAGGCATGCAGCGCGCCGATCAGGGTGATCGACCGCGGCATACACACCGCGACGGCATCGTCCGGGCCGACGCCCGAGTCGGTGAGGACGGTGGCCAACTCACCGACCATCCGGTCGAGTCCGGTGTAGTCGAGCACGACCTCGTCGGTCACCAGGGCCGCCGTACGGGGTGTCGCGGCGACCCGTTCGACGAACAGATCCGCCAACATCGCATCGTGGCGCGGCGCCACATGGGCGACACCGTGCGACCATTCGCCGAGCGCGACCGCCTGCTCGATGTCGAGGATGGGCAGGTCACCGACGGGTATCCGCGGTTCTGCGGTTGCCGACTCCAGCAGCCGCCGCAGTCCGTCGCCGAACCGGGCCGCGGTCGTCTCGTCGAAGAGGTCGGTGGCAAACCGGATGGCGGCGCGCCATGGTTCGCCCGCCTCGGCTGCCACGATCTCCACGATCAGGTCCACCTGGATCGGCACATCATCGCTGTCGACGGCCGATACCACCAGTGCGTCGGGCGCAGGCCGGCCATCGGCGGGCGGACGCGAGGCGGCCGCACCCTTCTCCACGGACAGCCAGACCTGGGTGAGCGGCGCGAACGATTCGGAGCGCACCGGGTTCACCGCTTCGACGACGGTCTCGAACGGCACGACGCCGTGTTCGAAGGCCGCCAGGTCGATGTCGCGGACGTGATCGAGCAACTCGCCGAACGACGCGGTGCCCTCGACCCGTGCACGCAACACCAGCGTGTTGACGAACATACCGACCAGAGGGTCCAGGACCTCCTGGCCGCGTCCGGCGACCGGGGTACCGATCGCGATGTCGTCGGTGGCGCTCAGTCGCGCCAGCAGCACCGACAGCGCCGCATGGATCACCATGAACGGGGTGGTCCGTGATGCCGTCGCCAGCTCGGTGATCCGGGCCGTCACGGTCTCCGGGATCTCGAACCGCACTCGACGGCCGCGCCGGCTCGCCACCGACGGCCGTGGCCGGTCGGCGGGCAGGTCCAGCACGTCCGGCAGTCCGGCGAGCCGGTCCCGCCAGTAGCCGAGCTGCCGGGCCAGCGGCGAGGCCGGGTCCTCGGGCGAGCCCAGTTCACGATGCTGCCAGAGGGCGTAGTCGGCGAACTGCACCGGCAGTTCGTCGAACGCCGGCGCGTGTCCGGCGGCGCGGGCGGTGTACGCGGTCACCAGATCGTTCATCAGCGGTGCCATCGACTGCCCGTCCGCCGCGATGTGGTGGGCCACCACGGCCAGCACATACGGGCGGTCGCCGCCGCGTGGTTGCCACAGGCGCACCCGCAGCGGCCATCGGGTGGTCACGTCGAACCCGGTGGACAGGGCCGTCGCGATACTGCTCTGGGCGCGCACCTCCTGCCACACCGTATTGCGGTTGAAGCCATCGATGTCCTCAATCTGCTGGTAGGCCACACCGTCGGCGGACGGATACACCGTGCGCAGCACCTCGTGCCGGGCGACGACGTCGACGACGGCCTGGTGCAGCGCGTCCACGTCGAGGTCGGTGGCCAGTTCGACGACGGCCGGGATGTTGTAGGCGGGGGAATCGCCGTCGAACTGGTTGATAAACCACATCCGCTGCTGCGAGAACGACAGCGGGATCCGGTCGGGCCGCGGATCTGTCCGGGTGATGGGTGCCAGCGCCGCCGAATTGGCTGACGACGCCTCGACGAGCTCACGCACACTGGGCGATTCGAAGACGTCGCGGACGGTGATCTCGACGCCCAGCGCATCCGATGCCCGTGCCGCCAGCCGCATCGCCGACAGTGAGTTGCCGCCGATGTCGAAGAACGATTCGGTGACCCCGACGCTCTCAACGTCCAGTAGTTCCGCGTACACCGCGGCGACGGTGGCTTCCTCCTCCGTCGCCGGCTCGACGTGCAGATCGGTCACCGAGGCGAAATCCGGTGCCGGCAATGCCTTGCGGTCAAGTTTGCCCGCAGAGTTCAGCACCACGTCGTCTATGCCCACCCACACGGTGGGCACCATGTACACCGGCAACGCCGACACCACGGCCGCACGCACCATCTCGGTGTCCACCGAGGCCGGTGACACGTACCCCACCAGATGTTGTTCGCCGGAAGTGGTTTCGAGCACGGTCGCGGCCGCGTGCACCACGCCCGGCGCCGACGCGATCGCCGACTCGATCTCACCGAGTTCAACACGCTGGCCACGCAGCTTCACCTGGAAGTCGGTGCGGCCCAGGTACTCCAGCACGCTGCGCAATCCCCCGTCGCTGCGCTCGCCCCGGACGGTCCGCCTGCGGACCAGGTCGCCGGTGCGGTAGAGCCGTTCGCCCGCGTTGAACGGGTCGGCGACGAAACGTTCGGAGGTCAGGTCGGGCCGCGCCGCGTACCCGCGCGCCAGTTGGACACCGCCGAGGTACAACTCGCCGGCCACCCCGTCCGGCACCCGGTGCAGGCGTGAATCGAGCACCACCGACGACGAGTTCCACACCGGCACACCGATGGCCACCGATGAAGCACCCGCCTGCACCGCCTCGATACGCTCGGCGGTGATCTCCACCGCGGCCTCGGTCGGCCCGTACAGGTTGTAGAACAACACGTCCGGCAACGCGGCACGCAGTTGGGCGGCCACCGCGGGCGGCAGCGCCTCACCCGTGGTCGAGACGATCCGCACCGAGGTCAGCGTGGCGATCCGGTCGCCTCCGACGACGTCGCAGAACACCGACAGCATCGACGGCACGAAGTGCACCATCGTCGCCCGTGTCCGTTCGATGACATCTGCCACATAGTGCGGATTCAGGTGTCCGTCGGCGTCGAGCACCGCCACTCTGGCCCCCACCATGAGTGGTGCGAACAGTTCGGGCACCGACACGTCGAACGTGTACGGCGTCTTGAGCACCACGGTGTCGCTCTCATCGATCGGCAGTTCGGCCAGACCCCACCACAGTCGGTTGAGCACGGCACGATGACTGAGGGTCACGCCCTTGGGCCTGCCGGTCGATCCCGAGGTGAACAGTGTGTAGGCGGCGGCGTCGGGCCGGACTGGCGCGAGCCGTTCTGCGTCGGTGATCGGCGTGGTGGCCGACCGCTCGACCGCATCCGAACAGTCGACGACGATCGTTCGCACCCCGGCGGCCACCGCACCCGGATCGGCGCCGGCGGTGACGAGCAGTACGGTCACACCCGCGGTCTCGAACATGTACCGCACACGTTCGGCGGGTGCCGAGACATCGACCGGTACGTATTGGCCACCGGCGGCGAGCACCGCGTGAACGGCCACCACCATTTCCACCGATCGCGGGATACGCAGGGCGACGGCCGTCTCCGGTCCGACTCCGGCTGCGATCAGTTGTCGTGCCAGGGCGTTGACCCGGGCACCGAATTCACCGTAGGCGACCTCTCGCCCGTCGAACCACAGGGCGACGGCGTCCGGGGTGCGCTCGATCTGTGCGGCCACCACCGTGTCGATCGTCGTGTCCGACCGCACCGGGACGATATCGCCGTATTCGCGGGCGGCGATCCGATCATCGCTTCCGGCCATCAGATCCACATCGCCCACGGCCGACCCGGGTCGTGCGGTGAGACCGGCGAGCAGGTCGACAAGCTGTCGGCCGAAGGTTTCCACGGTGCCCCGGTCAAAGAGTTCCGCGGCATACTCGACGCCCACCGACCATGGCTCGCCCGGGCCGCGGGTGGCCACCGAGAACGTGAGATCGACGCGAGCGGTGGTCGAGTCCGCGGCGATCGGTTGCACGCTCAGTCCCGAACCGTCCGGCGCGGGTGTCTGCTCACCGGTGTCCAGACCGGTCTCGTTGAAGAACAGCAGGACTTGGGCCAGCGGCGCGAACGCCTCGCTGCGCACCGGGTTGAGCTCTTCGACCAGCACCTCGAACGGTACGTCGGCATGAGCGAAGGCATCGAGGTCGTCGCGCCGGACCCGGGTGAGCAGTTCGGTGAACGACTCACCGGGATCGATCCGCGCGCGCAGCACGAGAGTGTTGACGAACATGCCCACCAGCGGATCGAGTACCGCCTGACCGCGCCCGGCGACGGACGCTCCGACGGCCACGTCCTCGGTGGATCCCAAACGCGCCAAGAGCACCGACAGCGCGGCGTGCAACACCATGAACGGGGTGGCATTGTGCTGTGCGGCAAGAATGTCCACCGCACCGACGACACTGCCGGGCACCACGAGATCGACGCGGCCACCGTGATGTCCGGCCACGACCGGGCGGGGCCGATCGGCGGGCAGCTCGAGTACGTCCGGCAGTCCGGCGAGTTGCTGTGTCCAGTAGGCCAATTGACGGCCGAGCAATGATTCCGGGTCGTCCGCGGATCCGAAGTTCTCACGCTGCCAGATCGCGTAGTCGGCGAACTGCACCTCCAGCGGGGTGAATTCGGGTGTCCGGCCGACACTGCGTGCGGCGTAGGCGGTCACGATGTCGCGAACCAGCGGAATCCTGGATTCGCCGTCCGCGGCGATGTGGTGGGCCACCAGCGCCAGTACGTATTCGTCGGGGCCGGAATCGCTCGGCGTGTGCAGCACCCGCACCCGCAACGGCCACTGCGTGGTCACGTCGAAGCCGGTGGTCACGGCGTGCTCGATGTCGGTGGGCGATCCCGTGATCGCCCAGTCAAGGTGTTTGTCCACCGATTCGGGCGAATCGATCAGCTGATACGGTTCGCCGTCGACGGCCGGGAAGGTGGTGCGCAGCACCTCGTGCCTGCGGACCACGTCCACCACCGCCGTACGCAGGGCGGCGACATCGAGGCGGCCGGTGATCCGCAGCACCGCCGGAATGTTGTAGGTGGGCAGTCCCGGATCGAACCGGTTGAGGAACCACATCCGCTGCTGCGCGAATGACAGCGGAATATGCTGCGGTCGTGGCGATATGGCCACAATGGGTGCCAGGCCAGTACCGAGCCGCGCCGAGGCCGCGGCGAGTTCGCGCACGCTGGGCGCCTCGAACACGTCTCGCACCGACACGGTGACGCCCAGGGCCTCACCGGCACGGGCCGCCAGCCGCATCGCCGACAACGAGTTGCCACCCAGATCGAAGAACGACTCGGTCACCGACACCCGGTCCAGCCCGAGAAGTGTGCCGAAGACACCGGCCAGCAACCGCTCGTCATCGGTGCCGGGTGCCACGTATTCGGCTGCGACGGAAGTGAAATCCGGATCGGGCAACGCGCTACGATCGAGTTTTCCGGCACTGTTGAGTGGCACCTGTGCGAGCACTGTCCAGACCGTCGGCACCATGAATGCCGGCAACGTCTGCGCCACCGACGCCTTCACCGCATTCAGATCGACGGTGTCGGGCGACAGATAGGCCACCAGGTGCTGGGCACCCGACTCCGTCGACACTACGGTCGCAGCCGAATACCGTACTCCAGGGGCCGCGGCGAGTGCCGCTTCCACCTCACCGAGTTCCAGCCGCTGACCGCGCAACTTCACCTGGAAATCCGAGCGCCCCAGATAGTTCAGTCTGCCATCGGCATCCCATGCCGCGAGGTCACCGGTGCGGTACAACCGTTCACCCGCCTGCCCCACCGGATCTGCGATGAACCGGTCCGCGGTCAGCCCGGGCTGCCCCGTATACCCACGCGCAACCTGAACACCGCCCAGATACAACTCGCCGGGAATCCCAACGGGCACCGGACGCAATCGCCTGTCGAGTACATATGCCCGTATTCCGGCGACAGGACGACCGATGGTGACCTTCCGCTCTGCCGGGTTGTAGGCGTCGATGGTGGAGAAGATCGTGGTCTCGGTTGGTCCGTACTGGTTGTACAGCGTCGCCGACGGCCAGGCGGCCGACACCGCATCCGCGACCGCGGGCGGCAATGCCTCACCGCCGGTGTTGATCCTGCGCAGAGTCGACGCCCAACCACCATCGGCGTCACCGGCCACGTCAACCATCACCGCCAGCATCGACGGCACCATCATCATGGTGGTGACGCCCCGGTCGGCGACGGCAGATTCGATGGCCCGCGGGTCGCGATGGGCTCCGGGCGCCAACAGCACCAGCGACGCTCCGACCGACACCGGGCGCAGGATCTCCAGCACCGACGGGTCGAAGGTGTACTCCAATGTCTGCAGGAAGACGTCGGATTCATCGAGTCCGTAGTACTGACGGTCGGCGGCCACCTCCGCGAGCAGAGCCGCGTGCGAGACCGTCACACCTTTGGGCCTGCCCGTCGATCCCGAGGTGAAAATGGTGTACGCGGCCGACTCCGGGCGTACCCGGCCACGCCGATCGGCATCAGTGATGGGCGCGGCGACGGAGTCGATCGCCACCGAGCAGTCCACGACAACAAACGATGTGATGCCTGCGCTACGTGCTGTGGTCGGGGAGTCCGGGCCGGTGATGATCGTCGACACACCCGCGGTAGCGGTTATGTAGTCCACCCGGTCGGCGGGCGCGGAGACGTCGATGGGCACGAACTGACCACCGGCGGCCAGTACCGCATGAATCGCCACGATCATCTCCACCGAACGCGGCAGCATCAGTCCCACCGCCGCTTCCGGGCCCACCCCCAGCGAGATCAGTTCACGGGCAAGAACACTCACCCGAGCACCCAACTCGGCATATGACACCGAACGGTCACCGAACCACAACGCAGTCACCTCTGCGGCCGCCGACACCCGCTCGGCCAACAAATCCACCAGCGTATCCCCGCCGACCACCTGCGGAGCCCCCGAAAGTTCAGGCCCATCGGCAAACCCCAACACCGTGTCACGTGTTTCCGGCGAAACCAGCGCGATATCAGCGGTCAACGTCTGCGGATCAGCCGCGATCACCCGCAGCACCTGAGTCAACACCTCGGCAAACACTTCAACCTGACCCGCGGTGAACGCATCCGGCAAATACGCCAGCCGAACAGCGAGCCCACCACCGACGGGCGAGGTACCCAGGTTGAGAGGGTAATGGGTCGAGTCGGTGAACCGAGCCGAACGAATCCCCAGCCGATCCTGAGATCCGTCACCGCCATCGGCGACTCCCGCGCCCGACAATGATTCGGCGTCAACCGGGTAGGACTCGTGCACCACCAGGGTGTCGAAGTCGACGGATATACCTGTGCCCGAGGAGATCTCGGGAAGGCTGAGATGCTGGTGGTCGAGCACGGCGATCTTGTCGTCCTGCACCGTGGCCAGCACCCGCGCGACACTCGCATCCGGGTCCACATCGACCACCGCGGGGAGCGTGTTGATGAACAGACCCACCATGCTCTCCACACCCGGCAGATCTGCGGGACGCCCGGACACCGTCTCACCGAAGGTGACCACCCGGTTACCGGTCAGCCGCGACAACAGCACACCCCACGCCACCTGCAGCGCCGTGGCCAGCGTCGCACCGCAGGCCCGCGCCGACGCCTCCACCCCCGACACCAACTCGGGGCCGATGAAGGTATGCACCTCCCGCGGCAAGGCATCGGTGGTCCCGGTCATCCCGGCCGCCACCCGAGTGGAACCGTCGACCGGAGCCAGCACCTGCTGCCACGCCGCCATACCGGCCGCATCATCGCGGCGGGCGATCAGATCAAGATAGTCACCGAAGTCGGTGCTCTGCGCACCGGTGAACGGCTGACCCGTCGCGTACAACGCCAACAAGTCGGCCATCACCAACGGACCCGACCAGCCGTCGAGAATCAGGTGGTGGTTCGTGGTGACCAAGGTCGACGATTCGCCGTGCCGGATCAGTACGAACCGCACGAGTGGCGGCTCGGCGAGGTCGAACCGGGTCACCCGCTGCTGCTGGGCGATCTCTGATATCTGTTCGGCAACAACGTCGTCGGATCCATCACCGAGGTCCACCTCTGTCCACGGCAGCTCGGCCTCGGTCGGAACCACCGATACCACCGCACCGCCGGGGGTGAGAACGAAGCCCGACCGTAGCACCCGATGGGTGGCCAACAGCTGTGCCGCCGCACCTCGCAGTCGGTCCGCGTCGATCGCGCCGACCGTAACCACTGCCTGCGCCACATACACGTCCACGGCCGCATCCGAACCGGTGGCCAATTCGGACTGGAAGAACAGGCCGCGCTGCAGGGGCGCGAGCGGCCACACATCGGCACCCGGGTACCGCTGCGCGAGTGCGTCGAGTTCGGCCTGGGTGATGCCCGTGCCCGGCACATCCGACGGCGACAGCCCCGGAGGGCCTGCGCTCACGGCGTCGACGGCAGCCGCCAACTGCGCCGACCACCGGGTCATAAGGTCGGAGACGTCGTCACCGGAGATCACGGTGGGCGGGTGGATGACGGAGGCGTTGAACTGCCGACCACCGTCACCGGTGACGGTGTTGACGTTGATGGTGAGCACCGCCTGCGCCGCCATGCCACCCGCGGGTGAGGCGTCGTAGAACGGGCCGGGGACACCCGCGAACGGGGTTGGCTCGGCGACACCTGCCGTGCGGGTCGAACGCCTGCCCGCGCCGAGGTAGTTGAACACCACCGACGGCAGCGGACGGGCTGCGATGGCCTCGTCGGCTTCCGTGCCGTAGCGCAGCCAACCACATCCGATACCCGAATCAGGTTGTCCCAGACGTTCTTCCTTGGCTGCCTTGACCGCGTGCACGATGTCGCCCGTCGGATCGAGCCGGATCGGTGCGATTGTGGTGAACCACCCCACAGTCCGCGACAGGTCGGCGCGGACGGCGTCCGGCCCCTTCGCCAGAACATCCTCGTAGCGGCCGTGGCCTTCGGTGAGCACGGAAACAGGCGAATCGTCGGTGATGCCGTGGTCGTGCTGCCACGAGCGCACCGCCCGTGCGAACGCCGCCATCAGGACGTCGGCGACGTTGCCGCCGAAGGCTTCGGGAACATCGGCCAGTACGGCCTCGGTGACCTCGGTATCGACCTGGTGGGTGACGGTTCGCGTGGTCGAGACCCGGTCGCGGGTCCGGTCGAGGGTTGCGCCGAATCCGGTCGGCCGGGCCGGGAGCCGCTCCAGCCAGTAGGCGGCCTCGTCGGCGTGGTCGCCGGCCCGTGCGGCGAGCGCGGTGATCCAGGCGCGCTGGCTGGTGCTGACCGGACGCAACGCGTACGGCTGCCCCTGCGAACGCTGTGCCCACAGGGTGACCAGGTCCTCGATGATCGCCCGCCAGGACACCGCGTCGACACCGAGGTGATGGATCGCGAGCACGATCCGCCCGGAGCCCGACGGATCGGTCACCAGCACCGCCTGCACCAGTTGTCCCGTCGCGGTATCGAACCGGCGGGTCGCCTCGACGTGCGCGGCCCGCAGATCGGTGTCGAACCCGTCAGTGCCGACGGCATGCCCGCAGACGCGCGTGGACACCGCCGCGGCGGAATCGAAGTCGTTGCCCGCGACCAGCTCCCATGCGGTTGCGCCACCGACTGATTCCTGCGGGGTTTCGAGGCCCGTCGCCTGCGCTGCTCGCACCGGGGCCGGCGAGGGTGTCAGTGATGCCGACAGCATCGGGTGGTGGGCGACGAGTTCGCCGAGCAGCTCGGCCAGCACGTCCTCGGTCAGGCCACTCGGCGCGGCCAGGGTTACGGACTGGTTGAAATCAGCGAAATCGTCTGCGGTGTCGGAATGTTCGAGCATCCACGACACCACCGGCGGCACCGGCATCGCGCCCACCGCCCCACCTTCGGGCTCGGCCAGCTCAGGCAGACGCGCCGAGGTATCGGTGATCGCCGCGGCCATCCCCCGCACCGTGCGCCGCTCAAAAATCTCCCGCGGCGACAGATCGAACCCGGCCGCCCGCACCGCCGAAGCCAGCTGAATCGACATGATCGAGTCACCACCGAGCGCGAAGAACGACTCGGTGGCACTGACCCGGTCCACACCGAGCAGACCGGCGACGACAGAGGCGAGGAGTTCTTCCACCGCACCGAGCGGGGCGACATAATCCAGGCTCACCGCACCGAAATCAGGATCCGGCAGGGCACGCCGATCCAGCTTGCCCGCACTGTTGAGCGGCACCTCATCAATCACCATCCACACCGACGGCACCATGTAGTTCGGCAACGCCTGCGACGCGGCGGACTTCACCGCCTCCACATCCACCGACGCGGGTGCCAAGTAGGCCACCAGATGCTCAGCACCACTCTCAGTCACAGCGACCGTCGCCGCCGCGTGCACCACACCCGGCACCGCCGCCAACACCGCCTCGATCTCACCCAACTCGACACGCTGACCACGCAACTTCACCTGGAAATCAGTACGACCCAAGTACTCGATCTCACCGAAAGTGTTCCACCGCACCAAGTCACCGGTCCGATACAGCCGTGAACCCGGCTCACCGAAAGGATCGGCGACAAACCGCTCAGCAGTCAGACCAGGCTGCGCCGCATAACCACGCGCCACCTGCACACCACCGAGGTACAACTCGCCCGGCACACCGACCGGCACCGGCCGGAGGCGATCATCGAGCACCAGGGTTTCGGTATTCCACACCGGCGCACCAATCGTCACCGACTCCGGCGCATCAGACACATCCGCCCACGCCACCTCAACCGCAGCCTCAGTCGGACCGAACAGATTATGAATACCCACCCACGGCCACACCTCGTGCACCTGAGCCACCACAGCCGCCGGCAAAGCCTCACCCGAAGCAAACACCCACTTCAAGCTCGTCAACTGCGCCAACCGATCACGATCGACCACATCAACAAACACCGACAACATCGACGGCACAAAATGCACCGACGTCGCCTCCGTCTCCGCGATCAGACCCGCGATGTACTCCGGATCCGCATGACCACCCGGACGCGCAATCACCACCTGAGCGCCCGTGAACAACGGCGCAAACAACTCCGGCACCGACACATCGAACGTGTACGGCGTCTTCTGAATCACCCTGTCGCCCACACCCCACGCAAACGCATCCAACCCCCACCACAAACGGTTCAGCACCGCACGATGCGACACCGTCACACCCTTCGGCCGACCCGTCGAACCCGACGTGAACAACGTGTACAACGCGTTATCCAACGACAACGGAGCCAGACGATCAGCATCAGTGACCGGCGGTGCCGTCAGATCCACCTCGGCATCACACGAGACGACGATGGTACGGACATTCCCGGCCCGCCAGGTTTCGACGCCACTCGCTTGCGCTCGCGGCACCTCAACCGACGAAGGCGACACCTCCACCGACGAAGAGAACGTCTCAACCTGCGAAGAGGTCACCTCCACCGACGAGGTTGCCCCATTGCCGGTTGAGGTGCGAGGAGCGTCAGCGACGAGCCTCGAAACCACGTGAGATGACGTGTCCGTCACCAACACCACACCCACACCGGCGGTGTCCAGCATGTACTGGACACGATCAGCCGGAGCATCGGTGGCGATCGGGACGTACTGGCCACCGGCGGCGACCACCGCGTGGATTGCCACGACCATCTCCACCGAGCGGTCGATACACACACCCACAGCCACATCCGGCCCCACCCCAGCCGCAATCAACTCACGCGCAAGCACACCCGTACGCGCCGACAACTCGCCATAAGAGACACTGCGCCCCTCAAACCACAACGCCGACAACTCAGGAGTCGAAGCAGACCGCGCCACAAGAGCATCAGCAACGGTACCGGCCGGAACGACGGCATCGGGACCGACGGACCGCGCCACGACGGTGTCGCGTTCGGCCACCCCGAGCAGGCCGGCGTCACCGAGCGCGCGGGCGGGCTCGGCGGTGAGTTCGTCGAGCAGCCGGACGAACCGCTCGCTCAGCTCCGCCACCCGCGAGGTGTCGAATATATCGGTCGCGAACACCATCGACCCCAGCCAGTCGTGTCCGTCCGGCGCCGACGACACCACGACGAGCAGGTCGAGCTGGGCGGGGACGTCCGGCGCGGCGACCGGTTCGACCGCCAGTCCGCCCACCGAGGTGTCGACCTCATTGACCGAGGCACCCGGATCGAAGGACAGCATCACCTGGGCCAGTGGCGAGAATGCTTCGGAGCGAACAGGATCAACGGCCTCCACGACCGTTTCGAACGGTACGTCGGCATGTGCGAACGCGTCCAGGTCGGCGATGCGAGCCTGTTCGACGAGACCGGTGAACGATTCGCCCGACCGGACCCGGGTTCGCAACACCAGTGTGTTGACGAACATGCCGACGAGCGGGTCGAGGACCGCCTGACCTCGGCCGGCGATCGGCGTGGCGATCGCGATGTCGTCGGTTGCGGTCAGTCGTGCGAGGAGCGCGGCGAGTGCGGCGTGCACCACCATGAACGGTGTCGCACCCAGTCCGGCGGCCAGTGCCTCGACGCGGGCACCGACGTGTGCCGGGATACCGAACCGGATCCGTGCGCCGCGATGGGAGGCCACCTGTGGCCGCGGCCGGTCCGCCGGCAGGTCCAATACCTCGGGCAGACCCGCCAATTGCGCCGTCCAGTAGTCGAGCTGGCGACGCACCGTGGACGCGGGGTCGTCGGCCGCGCCGAGCACCTTGTGCTGCCAGATCGCGAAGTCGGCGAACTGCACCGGCATCGGCGCGAATGACGGAGCCGCACCGGCAGCGCGGGCGGCGTACGCGGTGACTATGTCGGCGACCAGCGGCAGCAACGACTCACCATCGGCGCCGATGTGATGGGTGACCACCGCGAGCAGGTATTCGGCGGGTCCGGCGACGAGCAGCCGCACCCGGATGGGCCATTCGGTGCCGACGTCGAAACCGGTGGTGACGTCGCCCCACAGTTCGGCCTCGGAGTCGACGATTTCCCACACCTTCCGGTCCGGTGCCTCGCCGATCTCCCCGATCAGCTGATAGGGCACGCCGCCGTCGTCGGGGAACGATGTGCGCAGGATCTCGTGCCGCTCGATGACATCGAGGATCGCCTGATGCAGTGCGAGCACGTCGAGTTCGCCGGTGAGCCGCAGCACCGCGGGCAGGTTGTACACCGCGGATCTGGGTTCGAACCGGTTGATGAACCACATGCGCTGCTGCGCGAACGACAGTGGAATCCGTTGTGGCCGCGGCACGACCGCGACGATCGGGGCCGATGCCTCGTCGTTTCCGGAGACCGCGGCGATGAGTTCCCGGACCGTCGGCGCGGTGAACACATCGCGCACCGACACCGTGACGCCGAGTTCCTGCCCCGTGCGGGCGGCGAGTCTGGTGGCCGACAGCGAGTTGCCGCCGAGATCGAAGAACGAATCGGTCACCGATACCCGGTCCAGACCCAGTACCCCGGCGAACACCGCGGACACCGCTTCTTCGACTGCGTTGACCGGTGCGACGTATTCGGCTTCGACGGAACCGAAGTCGGGTGCGGGCAGGGCCCGGCGGTCGAGTTTACCGGAGCTGCCGAGCGGCACCTCGTCGAGCACGGTCCACACCGTGGGGACCATGTACGACGGAAGTCGTGCCGCCACAAACGATTTAACCTCTTCGACGGCGACGGAGCCGGGCGCGAGGTAGGCGACCAGATGCTGCTCACCGCCGTTCGTGGTGGCCACGGCCGCCGCGGCGTGCACCACACCCGGAGCGGCGGCCAGCACCGCCTCGACCTCGCCGAGTTCCAGTCGCTGACCGCGCAGCTTGACCTGGAAGTCGGTGCGGCCCAGGTATTCGATCACGCCGGCGGCATTCCACCGCACGAGGTCACCGGTGCGGTAGAGGCGCACACCCGGATTGAACGGGTCGGCGACAAACCGCTCGGACGTCAGACCCGGTTGCGCGGCGTAGCCGCGGGCCAACTGGACCCCGCCGAGGTAGAGTTCGCCCGGCACGCCCACCGGGACCATGCGCAGTCGCCGGTCCAGGATCCGGGTGGCGGTATTGGTGACCGGTGCGCCGATCGGGATCAGGTCGTCGCCGCGCCGCACCTCATATGCGGTGACATCGACCGCGGCCTCGGTGGGCCCGTACAGGTTGAGCAGCCGCGACCCCGGCAAAGCCGCGAGCAGTTCCTGCGCGGGCTGCGAGGTCAGCGCCTCGCCGGAGGTGAATACGGCCCGCAGCGACGTCAGCGCGGCGATCCGGTCGCCGCCGAGCACGTCGACGAAGGCCGACAGCATCGACGGCACGAAGTGGATGACCGAGACACCCTGATGCGTGATCGTGTCCGCCAGGTAGTCGGGGTCGGCATGGCCGCCGGGCTCGGCGATCACCAGCCGGGCACCGATCACGAACGGCAGGAACAATTCCCACACCGACACGTCGAACGTCGTCGGCGTCTTCTGCAGGAACACATCGCCCGCGCCGAGCCCGTACCAGTCGGCCATCCAGTCCAGTCGGTTCGCCAGCGCCCGGTGCGTGACCGTCACGCCCTTCGGCCGGCCTGTCGAGCCGGAGGTGAACAGGGTGTAGGCGGCGCTGTCGGGACTCAGCAGCGACACCCGTTCTGCGTCGGTGACCGGTGACGCGGCCAGGTCGACATCACCGGAGCAGTCGACGACCAGTGTTCGGATGCCGCCGGATTCGGCCGGATCGGCCGCATCCGCCGATCGCAGCATCAACCGGGCGCCCGACATGTCGAGCATGTACCCGACACGGTCGGCGGGGGTATCGGTGGCGATGGGCACGTACTGGCCGCCCGCCGCGACGATCGCGTGCACCGCGACCAGCAGTTCCACCGACCTGTCGATGCGGACCGCGACCGCGACGTCGGGTCCGACGCCGTCGGCGATCAGCTCGCGCGCGAGAGTCGATACCCGCGCCGTGAATTCGCCGTACGGAACATGCCGGTCGCCGAAGATCAGTGCGGTGTGGTCAGCCGTCGCGGCCATTTCAGCGAACTCAGCCACTGTGGTCATGCCCCTTTGAAAATCGTCGAATGGTCGTCACTTGTTCGGGTGCCGGTCATCGGACCGCGTCCGATGTACCGCCGAGCCGTTCGGCCGGCCAGTCCACGGCGCTGCGTTCAGGTGCGGACCGCACCGGTCCGCCCGACCAGGCCGCCACCTGGTCGTGTTCGGCACCGATCAGCAGCGGTGCGTCGCCGACGGCCAGCGTCGGGTCGGCGGTGAGCGCGTCGATCACGGCGACGAACCGCCGGCAGAACGCGGCGATCGTGCTCTCGTCGAACAGCTCGGTGGCGTAGAGCACCGATACCGGCCAGCCCTCGCCGGATGCCGCCTGCGATACCACCACCGTCAGATCCAGTTGTGCGGGCACCACGGGCGCGGCCACCGGTGACACCTCCAGACCCGCGATGCTCACCTCGGCATCGGCGATCGACGCACCCGGGTTGAAGTTCAGCATCACCTGGGCGAGCGGCGAGAATGCCTCGCTGCGCACCGGATCGAGCGCCTCGACGAGGGTTTCGAACGGGATGTCGGCGTGCGCGAATCCGTCGAGGTCGTCGGTGCGGGTGCGCTCGAGCAACGCGGTGAACGGCTGATCGGGGTCGACGGCGCTGCGCAACACCAACGTGTTGACGAACATCCCGATCAGCGGCGACAGCACTTCCTGCGCCCGGCCGCTGATGGGTGTGGCGATGGCGATGTCGTCGGTCGCCGACAGCCGGGCCAGCAGAACCGCCAGTGCGGCGTGGACCACCATGAACGGCGAGGCGCCCAGGTCGCGTGCCAGAGCGTCGACGCGCTGGGCAACCGGTCCCGGGATCTCGGCGGTCACTCGTGCGCCGACATGGGAGGCGACCGGCGGGCGCGGCCGGTCGGCCGGTAGTTCAAGCACGTCCGGCAGGCCCGCGAGGTGCTCGCGCCAGTAGTCGAGCTGGCGGCCGACCACCGATGACGCGTCGTCGGCGGAGCCGAGCACCTCGTGCTGCCAGATCGCGTAGTCGGCGAACTGCACTGTCGGTGCCTCCCACCGCGGTTCCTGCCCGGCGAGCCTGGCGGTGTAGGCGGTGATGATGTCGGTGACCAGCGGTGCCAGTGATTCGGCGTCGGCGCCGATGTGGTGGACGACCACCGCGAGCAGGTAGTCGCCGTCACCGCCGCGCAGGGCCACCCGCAGCGGCCATTCCCGGGTGACGTCGAATCCGGTTGCGGCGGCGGCGAGCACCTCTTCGTCGGTGTCGACGGTGCGCCACACACCCCGGCTGTCGAACTCGGCCATGTCGCCGATCAGCTGATACGGGGAGCCGTCCTCCGATGGGAAGCTGGTCCGCAGGATCTCCTGGCGGGCAACCACATCGATGACGGCCGAGCGCAACACGGGCACGTCGAGATCGCCGCGCAGCCGCAGGATCGCGGGGATGTTGTAGGTGGGCTGGGCCGGATCGAACTGGTTGATGAACCACATCCGCTGCTGCGCGAACGACAGCGGAATCCGCTGCGGCCGCGGATCGACGGCGGTGATCGGGGTCGACGCGACTCCCAGGCCGGACGACACCACGACCAGTCCGCGTACGGTGGGCGACTCGAAGATGTCCCGCACCGAGATGTCCACGCCCAGAGCGTCACCGGCGCGGGCGGCCAGCCGCATCGCCGACAGCGAGTTGCCGCCGAGATCGAAGAAGGAACCGGTCACCGACACCTTGTCCACACCGAGCACGTCGGCGAACGCCGCGGCGACCGCCTCCTCGGCGGCGTTGACCGGCACCTCGAACTCCGCTTCGACCGAGGCGAAATCAGGTTCCGGCAACGCTTTACGATCAAGTTTGCCCGCGGAGTTGAGCGCGATGTCGTCGAGCACCATCCACACGCTCGGCACCATGTACACGGGCAGCGCACGTCGTGCCGCCTCGGTGACCGCGTCCACATCGGGCCGCTGACCCGGCCGGCCGGCCAGATAGCCGACCAGATGCTGAGAACCGCCCGGACCGTCGGCGACGGTCGCGGCCGCGTGCACCACACCGGGAGCCGACGCCAGGACCGATTCGATCTCACCGAGTTCGATGCGCTGGCCACGCAACTTCACCTGGAAGTCGGTGCGGCCCAGGTAGTCGATGCTCCCGTCCGGCGACCGGCGCACCAGATCGCCGGTGCGGTACAGCCGCGCACCGGGCGCACCGTACGGGTCGGCGATAAACCGGTCGGCGGTGAGGTCGCCCCGCGAGGCGTAGCCGCGGGCCAGTTGCACACCGCCCAGGTACAGCTCGCCGGGCACACCGTCGGGCACCCGATGCAGGCGGGCGTCAAGGATCACCGCCGACGAATTCCATACGGGCACACCGATCGGCACCGACAGGTCGCCGGCGGAAACCGTTTCGATCTTCTCGTAGGTGATCTCGACGGCGGCTTCGGTGGGGCCGTACAGATTGTAGAACAGGATGTGCGGCAACGCTTCACGCACCTGCGCGGCCACACCCGGCGGCAATGCCTCACCGGTGGTGGAGATGATCCGGATCGACGACATCGCGGCCAGCCGTTCGGTGCCCACCAGGTCGAGGAACACCGACAGCATCGACGGCACGAAATGCACCATGGTAGCCCGCGACTGTTCGATCACGTCGGCCACGTACAGCGGCTCGAGGTGGCCTCCGTCGCGCAGCACCACCAGCTTCGCGCCCACCATCAGCGGGGCCAGCAGTTCGGGCACCGAGCAGTCGAAGGTGTACGGGGTCTTCTGGATCACCGTGTCGCCGGAGTCGATCGGCAATTCGTCCAGACCCCACCACAGGCGATTGACGACGGCCTCGTGGGTCAGGGTCACACCCTTGGGCCGGCCCGTGGAGCCCGACGTGAACAGCGTGTACACCGCGTGGTCCGGGGTCAGCCGGGCCCGGCGATCGGGGTCGGAGACCGGCGGTTCGGACAGGTCGCAGTATCCCGAGCAGTCCACGACGATGGTATGAACCCCCTCGGCTCGCGGGGTTGATGACACGTCCGAGACCACCGCGATCTCGACACCTGCGGTGTCGAACATGTACTGCACCCGGTCCGCGGGGGCGTCGACGGCGATCGGCACATAGTGGCCACCGGCGGCGATTACCGCATGAATGGCCACCATCATCTCTACCGAACGCGGAATACATACCGCCACGGCCGATTCCGGTCCGACACCGGCTGCGATCAGGTCGCGGGCGAGTCGGTTGACGCGGGCACCGAACTCGCGGTAGGTCACCTCGCGGTCCTCGAATCGCAACGCGACCGCGTCGGGGGTGCGGGCGATCTGCGCGGCGACGGCCTCGGCCACGGTGCCGGCGGGCACCGACATCTCCGGACCCCACTCCACGTCGCCGGAGACGGTGTCCGAGGACAGCAGCAGGTCGCAGTCACCGACGAGGATCTCCGGGTCGGCGGTGACCTGCGTGAGCAGCGACAGCAACCGGGCGCCGAATGCGTCGACGGTGGCGGCATCGAACAGGTCGGTGGCGTATTCGAGCGAGATGGCCCACTGTGCCCCGGGAGGTGCGCCGACGCCGACGGTCAGATCGACCCGGGAAGTCGCGGCCGGTGCCTCGACGGGGCTGACGGTGATGCCGGATACGGCGACCGGGCGTGCGGGAGCACCGTTGTTGAAGAACAACAGCACCTGTGCGAGCGGTGCGAATGCCTCCGAACGCACCGGATTGAGCGCCTCCACCAACGTCTCGAACGGCAGTTCGGCGTGCGAGTAGCCGTCCATGTCGGTCTGCCGGACCTGGGCGAGCAGATCCTGGAACGACCGGCCGCCGTCGATCCGGGTACGCAGCACGATCGTGTTCACGAACATGCCGATGAGCGGGTCGAGTGCCGCCTGCCCGCGGCCGGCCACCGAGGTACCCACCGCGACATCGTCGGCCCCGGACAGCCGCGACAGGACGACCGCGAGCGCCGCGTGGAAGACCATGAACGGGGTGACATCGACATCGGTGGCGAGTTCTTCAATGGCCGAGGACAATTCGGTGGGAACCGGTACCGACATGACCGCGCCGCGTTGACTGGCCACCGGCGGCCGGGGCCTGTCTGTGGGAAGTTCCAGTAGATCGGGCATGCCCGCGAGTTGCTCTGTCCAATAGGCGAGCTGACGGCCGACCGGCGATTCGGGGTCCTCGGGTGAGCCGAGCACCTCGTGCTGCCAGATGGCGTAGTCGGCGAACTGCACCTCGAGTTCGGTGAACTGTGGCTGCTGCCCGGCGGCGCGCGCCGCGTAAGCGGTGACGAGGTCGGTGACCAGCGGTGCCAGTGATTCACCGTCCGCGGCGATGTGATGGGCAACCAGCGCGAACACGAAGTCCTCACCGGTCCGCCACAACCGGAACCGGATCGGCCACTGCGCGGTGAGATCGAATCCGCTCGTGACGGCGGCCTCGACCTCGGCCTGCGAGTCGACGATCGCCCAGTCCAGCTGCGGGGCAACCGATTCGATGGGCGCAATCAGCTGGTACGGGACGCCGTCGGCGGCCGGGAACGTGGTGCGCAGCACCTCATGGCGCCTGACCACGTCGATGACCGCCGCATGCAGCGCCTGCGCATCCAGCGACCCGGACAGACGCAGTACCGCCGGAATGTTGTACGTCGACAGGCCGGGATCGAACCGGTTGAGGAACCACATGCGCTGCTGCGCGAACGACAACGGGACCCGGTCCGGTCGCGGGTCGACGGCCGTCACCGGTGCGAGCGCGGTCGAGTTCCCGGCGACAGCGGCGATCAGCTCACGCACGCTCGGCGCCTCGAACACGTCGCGCAGCGTGACCTCCACGCCGAGGGCGGCCGACGCCCGCGCCGCGACCCTGGTGGCCGACAGCGAGTTTCCGCCCGCTTCGAAGAACGAGGTGGTCACCGACAGCTCGTCCACACCGAGAATCTCGGCGAACGCCGCGGCGACGGCCTCTTCCCGTGGGGTCTGCGGTGCGACGTACTCCCCCGCCTCGATGACGGGTTCGGGGAGCGCGCTCTTGTCGAGTTTGCCGATCGGGGTGCGCGGGAACTCGTCGAGCACCATGATCGAGGCCGGGATCATGTAGTCGGGAAGATGCTGTCCGGCAGCGGCTCTCAACTCGTCTACGTCGATCTCGGCGCCCTTGTCGGCAACAACGTACGCGGCGAGCGCGGTGGCCACCGACCCGCCCACACCGACCACGACCGCCGAATGAACCGACGGGTGCCCGGTGAGCACGGACTCGATCTCGCCGAGTTCGATGCGCAGTCCCCGCAGCTTCACCTGGTCGTCCGAACGCCCGGCGTATTCAAGTTCGGTCGCGCCGTCGGCGCCTCGGCGCACACGCACCAGGTCGCCGGTCTTGTACATCAGATCGCCGGGGTTGCCGTGCGGATTGGCCACGAACGCGCCCGCGGTGAGTGCCGCACGGCCGAGGTACCCGCGCGCCATCCCGAAGCCGGTGATGTACAGGTCACCCACCGCACCCGTCGGCGCCGGACGCAGCCGGCCGTCCAGCACCATCAGTCCGGTCCCGGTGAACGCATCACCGAGCACCACCGGGGCGCCGACCGACAGAGGTGTCGAGATCGTCACGGCAACGGTTGTTTCGGTGGGACCGTACAGGTTCTGGAACCGGCGGAACGGCGCCCAGGCGTCCTTGAGGGACTGCGGTACGGCCTCGCCACCGACGTACACCATCCGCAGCGCGGGCAGCGTCGCCGGGTCGAGTGTCGCCAGGACAGTCGGGGTCAGGAAGAGGTGGGAGACCGCCTGCCGGGACATGAAGTCCTGCAACACATCTCCACCGACCGCGTCGACCGGACGGTAGACGAGCGCACCACCGGCGGTGAGCGCCATCATGTATTCGAGCACAGAGGCGTCGAAGCTCGGCGAGGCGAACCCGAGGATCCGCGAGTACTCGTCCGCGTTGGCCCGGTCGACCAGTTCGCGGCCGAGGTTGGCCAGACCCCAGTGGGTCACGGCCACGCCCTTGGGGCGGCCCGTCGAACCGGAGGTGAAGATGATGTAAGCGAGGTTGTCCGGGCGAATCGGGCGCAGCCGGTCGTCGTCGGTGATCGGCCGTCCGTCGAGCGCGGTGACCTCGGCCTCCACCGCCGGGTCGTCGAGCAGCACGTATTCGATGTCCGCCGTGGCGCCACCGGAACCGTCCGCGTCCGCGTCCGCGTCCGCGATGATCGTCAGACACAGCGACGCCGCCGAATCCGCGATGAACGCCTGACGGCGGTCGGCGGGGTAATCGGGGTCGACGGGCACATAACCGGCACCGGTCTTGGCGACCGCAGCGATGGTGACGAGCAGTTCCACCGAACGGCGCATCGAGATCGCCACCAGGTCCTCGGCGCCGACTCCGCGACCGATCAGCCAGCGCGCCAGACGATTCGACCGCTCATCGAGTTGGGTATAGCTGAGCGTGGCACCGGAGCCGTCGATCACCGCCTGCCGTGGGCCCCACTTCTCGGCGGCACGGGCGAACAGGTCACCGAGCACCACCGGATCGACACCCCGACCGCCGGTGAGAACGTAGTCGGCGTCCACGATCTGCCTGGTGACCGGTGCCGGTGCGGCGACCGACGGTCGCTGCCTGGTCAACCCGCTCACCCCCGAGCCCAACTCGATGTCGCCGACGGCGATATCGGGATTGTCGAGCACGGCGTCGATGATCGCGAGCAACTGGTCGGCGAACACCTGCACGGTTGCCTCGTCGAACAGATCGGTCGCGTAGACCATCGACGAATGCCATGGTCCGGTGTCGGTCTGACCGATGCCGACGAGCAGGTCGACCTTGGCCGGCACCTCGTCGGTTCCGACGCCCGAGACCGTCAGCCCGGCAACCTCTCCGGTGGCGGTGTCGACGTCGGCAAGTTCGGGGAGCACGGCCCTGTTCAGGCTCAGCCACACCTGCGAGAACGGTGAGAACGCCTGCGAACGCACCGCACCCGCGGCGTCGGCGACCGTCTCGAACGGCACGTCGGCGTTGGCGACGGCGTCGAGGTCGACGGCCCGTGTGTTGCGGACGAAGTCGCCGAACGACAGCGATCCGTCGACGTGGGTGCGCAGGATGAGCGTGTTGACGAACATACCGATCAGCGGGTCCAGGACACGCTGACCACGGCCGGCGACCGGTGTACCGATCGCGATGTCGTCGCCGGCCGACAACCGGGCCAGCAGCACCGCCAGTGCGCTGTGCACCACCATGAACGGGGTGGCACCGACCTGCGCCGCATACTCGACGAGGCGGCTTCCGGTGTCGGCCGAGATCTCGAAGCCCAGGGCGGCCCCCCGACCACTGGCAGTCGACGGCCGCGGCCGGTCGGCGGGCAGGTCCACCACGTCGGGCAGGCCGGCGAGCTGACCGCGCCAGTACTCGAGCTGGCGGCCGACCACCGATTCCGGGTCGTCCGGCGAGCCGAGAACCTCATGCTGCCAGATCGCGTAGTCGGCGAACTGTACCTCCAGCGGGGAGAATTCGGGGGTGCGGTCGGCGGCGTGCGCGCTGTAGGCGGTCACCATATCGGTGATCAGCGGGGTGCGCGATTCACCGTCGGAGGCAATGTGGTGGGTGACCACGCCGAGCACGTAGTCGTCGGTATCGTCCAGTTCGAGTACCCGTACCCGGATCGGCCACTGCTTGGTGACGTCGAATCCGGCGCCGATGGCCTCGGCGAACTCGGCAGGCTCATCGGTGACGTCCCAGTCGAGTTTGGCGCCGATCGTGGAGG
This sequence comes from Gordonia pseudamarae, assembly GCF_025273675.1. Taxonomy (NCBI): domain Bacteria; kingdom Bacillati; phylum Actinomycetota; class Actinomycetes; order Mycobacteriales; family Gordoniaceae; genus Gordonia; species Gordonia pseudamarae. The sequence continues at coordinate 3,900,868 of NZ_CP045809.1, forward strand.
CGCGGCCGATCTTCTGATAGGGCACGCCGTCGGCCGCCGGGAATGTGGTGCGCAAAACCTCATGCCGGGCAACAACATCTACGAGCGCGGCGTGCAGAGCGTCGATATCGAGGTCGCCGGAGAGTTTCAGCACCGTCGGCTGGTTGTACACGGCCGAATCGGTATTCATCTGGTTGATGAACCACATGCGCTGCTGCGCGAACGACAACGGGATGCGCTTGGGACGATCGGTGACGGCCACGATCGGGGCCAGCGCCACCTGGTTTCCCACGACGGCGGCGGCGAGGCCGCGAACGGTGGGGGTATCGAAAATGTCGCGCACCGAGACCTCCACGCCGAGCGCCTCTCCGGCCCGGGCGGCCAGACGCATCGCGGCCAGCGAGTTGCCACCGAGATCGAAGAAGGACTCGGTGACGCCCACCCGGGTCAGGCCGAGCAGGTCCGCGTACACCGCGGCCAGTGTGCGCTCGGTGTCGGTGTCGGGCGCCACGTACTCGGCCGCGGCGGTCTGCAGATCAGGCGAGGGCAGCGCACGCCGGTCGAGTTTGCCCGACGAGTTGAACGGCACGGTCTCCAGCAGAACCCACACCGTGGGCACCATGTAGGCGGGCAATGCCGCTGCGGCGGCGGCCTTCACCGCATCCAGGTCGACCGTGGCAGGCGCCAGGTAGCCCACCAGGAATTCGGCACCGGTGTCGGAGGCGGCAACCGTCGCGGCCGTGTGCACCACGCCCGGTGACGCCGCCAGGACTGCCTCGATCTCGCCGAGCTCGAGTCGCTGGCCGCGCAGCTTGACCTGAAAGTCGGTGCGGCCCAGGTACTCGATCTCACCGGCGCGATTCCGTTTGGCGAGATCTCCGGTGCGGTAGAGACGTTCACCCGGCGCTACGGGATGGGCAACGAAACGTTCGGCGGTCAGCCCCGGCTGCGAGGCGTAGGCACGGGCGATCTGCACCCCGCCCAGATACAGTTCGCCCGGTACCCCGTCGGCCACCGGCCGCAGTCGCGAATCGAGCACCAGCATCGAGCAATTCGCACCCGGGGCGCCGATCGGTACGGTTGTCTCGTCGCCGGCCATCGGCCGCGCGGTCACGTCGATCGCGGCCTCGGTCGGTCCGTACTTGTTCACCACCACCACATCGGGCAACAGCCGTGCGGCCTTGGCGACCACCGAGGCGGGCAGCGCCTCGCCTCCGGCCCAGATACGTTTGAGCGCGGGCAGTTCGCGTGGCGCCGATTCCATTCCCTCCAGGAACACCGCCAGCAGTGACGGCACGAACTGCAGGATCGACACTCCGTGCGTCTCGATCAGACCCAACAGGTAGGCCAGGTCGCGGTGCCCGCCCGGTGCGGCGATCACCACCGCCGCACCCATTGTCAACGGCGCCAGCAACTCCAGACCGGAGGCGTCGAAGGTATACGGAGTCTTGGCCAGCGCCACCTCACCGGCGCCCTGTCCGGCTGCGTCGAACCAGGTGAGGACGTTCACCAGCGCCGCGTGGTCGAGGGTCACACCCTTGGGGCGACCGGTGGAGCCGGAGGTGAACAGTGTGTAGATCGCCGATTCCGGCCGCAGCCGGGTGATCCGTTCGGCGTCGGTGATCGGGGCTGCTGACAGGTCGATATCGCCGGAGCAGTCGATGACGACAGTGCGGATGGTGCCGGCTCGCGAGGTTTCGGGGCTCGTCGCTTGCGCTCCTCGCACCTCAACCGGCGAGGGGGTCGAATCGTCCTCATCACGTGGAGAGGGGTTCTGCCCCTTGCCGGTTGAGGTGTGAGGAACGAGCCTCGAAACCACCGGACTCTCCGTGTCGGCGACCAGCAGCAGTTCCACCCCGGCGGTGTCGATCATGTACTGCACACGGTCGGCGGGCGCCTCGGTGTCGATGGGCACGTACTGGCCGCCTGCGGCGATGACGGCGTGAATGGCCACGAACATCTCGACACTGCGGTCGATCATGACGCCGACCGCGGACTCCGGACCGACACCCGACGAGATGAGTTCCCGGGCAAAGGTAGTGACCCTGGCCCCGAACTCGGCGTATGAGACACTGCGCTCACCGAAGATGAGCGCGGCCCCGTCGCCACGCGCACGGACCTGCGCGGCCACCATGTCGGCGACGGTCGCGAACCCCACGCTCAACGGCTCACCCTCGGCCGCGGCGAGTGCCGCACGCTCGTCGGCGGTATCGAGCAGAATCGCATCGCCCACGGCCACACCGGGATCGGCGGTCAGCCCGTCCAGAAGCCGGACGAATCGTTCCCCGATCGTATGCGCCGTCGACTCGTCGAACAGGTCGGTGGCGTACAGCAGCGACAACGACCACGGCGTGTCGGCGGGACCCGAATGCACCACCACCGACAGGTCGGTGTGCGCGGGAACGACGGGTGAGGCGACGGGCTCGAAACCGATCCCGGCCACCGACACGGCCGCGTCACCGGCCGAGGCCGCCGGATCGAACGACAGGGTCACCTGCGCCAGTGGCGAGAACGCTTCGGAGCGAACCGGGTCCACGGCCTCGACGACCGACTCGAAGGGCACGTCGGCATGGGCGAATGCATCGAGATCGGTGCCGCGTACCTGCTCGATCAGCGCGGCGAACGACGTCGCCGGATCGACCCGCGCACGCAGAACCAGGGTGTTGACGAACATGCCGATCAACGGGTCGAGGACGGCCTGTCCACGGCCGGCTGCCGGAGTGGAGACCGTGATGTCGTCGGTGCCGCTCAACCGGGACAACAGCACGGCAAGTGCCGCGTGCACCACCATGAACGGGGTCGCACCGGACTGTCCGGCGAGTACCTCGATACGTTTGCCGATAGCTGCGGGAATCTCTAAGTCGGTGGAGGCGCCACGGTGCGAGGCGATTCTCGGCCGCGGCCGGTCGGCGGGCAACTCCAGGACATCGGGGGCTCCGGCGAGCGCTTCACGCCAGTGGGCGAGCTGCTTGCCGATCACCGACTCCGCATCGTCCGGCGAGCCGAGAACCTCGTGCTGCCAGATCGCGAAATCGGCGAATTGCACTGGGAGCGGGGCGAAATGGGGTTCGTCGCCGGCGGCCCGCGCGGTGTAGGCGGTCACCAGATCCATCAGCAACGGCAGCATCGACTCACCGTCGACGGCGATGTGGTGTGCCACCACCGCCAACACGTTCTCCTCCGGACCCACTTCCAGAACCCGCACCCGCAGGGACCACTGCCGGGTGACGTCGAAACCCTCCCCCACGGCCTCTTCGAGTTCGGACAGGTCCTCGACGATGTCCCAGTCGAGTTTGGCGCCGATCGTCGACACCTTGCCGATGCGCTGATACGGCACACCGTCCGACGACGGGAAGGTGGTACGCAGCACCTCGTGGCGGGCCACCACGTCGACGACGGCATCGCGCAGCGCGTCGACATCGAGCGGGCCGGTCACCCGCAGGACTGCCGGGATGTTGTAGGTGGCGTTGGATTTGTCGAACTGGTTGATGAACCACATGCGCTGCTGCGCGAACGACAACGGGATCCGGTCCGGGCGCGGGTCGACGGCGACGATCGGCGCCAGGGCGACGGCGTTACCGGCGACCGCCGCGATCAGCTCCCGCACCGACGGCGCGTCGAACACCTCCCGCACCGACACCTCGACACCGAGTACGGCACCCGCGCGGGCGGCCAGCCGGGTGGCGCCGAGCGAATTGCCGCCGAGGTCGAAGAACGAGGCGGTGACCGAGACCGGCCCCTCGCCGAGCAGCTCTTCGAAGACCGCGGCCACCGCCGTCTCGGCCTCATTGGCCGGGGCCACGTACTCGTGCGATTCCAGTTCGGGTGCCGGTAGCAGCCGGCGGTTGACTTTGCCGGAGGAACCCAACGGCATCTCGTCGAGCGGAACCCACAGGGTGGGCCGCATGTATTCGGGCAGGATCTGGGCGATCGCCTTCTTGACGGCCTCGATGTCGACGTCGGCCGGAGACAGGTAGCCGACGAGGTGATCGCCGCCCGCCAGCCGGGTGACCCCGGCGGCCGCGTGCACCACGCCGGGCGCCGATGCCAGGACCGCCTCGACCTCGCCGAGTTCGAGACGCTGCCCGCGCAGCTTGACCTGGAAGTCGGTACGGCCGAGGTATTCGATATCGCCGCCGGAGTTCCAGCGGACCAGGTCGCCGGTGCGGTACAGCCGGTTGCCCGGCTCGCCGAAGGGGTCGGCGACGAATCGTTCCGCGGTCAGGTCCGCGCGGGCGGCGTAGCCGCGGGCCAACTGCACGCCGCCGAGGTACAGCTCACCCGGAACACCGGCGGGAACCACCTGGAGCAGGCGGTCCAGGATCATCGTCGAGGTGTTGGGCACGGGTCCACCGATGGGGATGGTCCGGTCGCCCTGCCGCACCTCGTATGCGGTGACGTCGACGGCTGCTTCGGTGGGGCCGTACAGGTTGACCAGCCGCAGCGACGGCAACGCCGACAGCAGGGCGTTCGCCGGACCCCCGGTGAGGGCCTCACCGGAGGTGAACACGAATCGCAACGAGTCGAGCCGCGCAACCTGCCCGCCCAGCGCGTCGACGAACGCCGACAGCATCGACGGAACGAAGTGGACGACACCGACCTGGTGGGCGGCGATGGTGTCGGCAAGGTACTGGGCGTCGCCGTGCCGGCCCGGTTCGGCGATGACCAGACCGGCGCCGACGCGCAGCGGCAGGAACAACTCCCACACCGACACGTCGAAGGTGGTGGGGGTCTTCTGCAGAAAAATGTGGTCAGCGGTGAGGCTGTACCACAGACGCATCCATTCGAGGCGGTTCACCACCGCCTCGTGCGACACGGTCACGCCCTTGGGGCGACCGGTCGAGCCGGAGGTGAACAGTGTGTACAGGGCCGTCTCCGGACGTACCGGCGCCAGGCGTTCACCGTCGGTGACCGGCGGCGTGGACAGGTCCACCTCGCCCGAGCAGTCGACGACAACGGTGCGGACGCTGTCGCCGTGCGAGGTTTCGACGCCACTCGCCTGCGCTCGCGGCACCTCAACCGGCGAGCTATTGCCGGTTGAGGTGTGAGGAGCGTCAGCGACAAGCCTCGAAACACCGTGAGGTTCCGTGTCCCCGGCCACGAGCACGATCCGGGCACCCGAGGTCCGCAGCATGTACTCGACGCGATCGGCGGGCGCCTCGGGGTCGAGCGGCACGTAGTGGCCGCCGGCGGCGACGACGGCGTGGATGGCCACCAGCAGTTCGACCGAACGATCGATACTGACGGCGACGGCGACGTCGGGGCCCACGCCACGCAAGATCAGGTCACGGGCCAGAACCGCCACGCGGGCCGAAAATTCCTGGTAGCCCACTGCCCGGCCGCCGAACGCGAGTGCGATCCGCTCCGAACCTGTAGCTGCCTGAATGAATTCAGCCACGTGTTACTGCCCCTTGTCCTGGTTGCCGGCTGGTCACGACGTACCCGGTGTCTCCGGGTGTCGTACCCGGGTACCTGCTGGTCGGCGGTGGGCAACGTCGCCGTGGGGGCATCGCCAGGCGTGTCACCACGCCACGCGATGCCCTCACCGCTCAGTTGTCACCAGGTCGATTATCGCCCAGGGCACCCGAACCGTTAATTCTATCGCCCGAACGGAGGACGGCCAGCGAGTCGGTGATAGTCCGCGACGTCAGAGTCATCACCGAACCGCTCGACCATTGCGCCAGGTTGTCACGTTCGTCGGTTGCGATGATCGGCGCGGTGCCGACCGCGTCGTCCGGCGCGGCGGTCAGCGCGTCGAGAAGCATCACCAGACGCCGGGCGAAGGTACGCATCGTCACCTCGTCGAACAGGTCGGTCGCATAGGTGAGCGATCCACCCCATTCACCGCCCGGCACCACACCGATGTTCACCGACAGGTCCCGCTGGGCAAATGTGAGCGGCGCGTCGATCGGTGTGACCCGCACACCACCGGCCTGGACACCGTCGGAGTTCTGCGCGTCCGGTGAACTCCCGCCCGTATGCACGAGCGTCAGCATCACCTGCGCCAACGGTGCGAATGCCTGCGACCGCACCGGGTCGACGGCGTCGACGACGGCCTCGAACGGTACGTCGGCGTTGGCGAAGGCGCCCAGGTCTGCCGACCGGACCTGATCGAGCAGGTCACTGAACGACATCACCGGATCGACCTCGGCCCGCAGCACCAGAGTGTTGACAAACATGCCGACGAGCGGGTCGAGCACCCGATCACCGCGCCCGGCGATCGGGGTGGCCACGGCGATGTCGTCGGTCGCGGTGAGTCTGGACAACAGCACCGCGAGCGCGGCGTGCACCGTCATGAAGGCGGTGACCCCGCGACGGGCCGACAGTTCGTCGATGCGGGCCGACACGTCGGCGGGCACGGTGAAACCGATCTGCGCACCTGCCGACGAGGCCACGATGGGCCTCGGCCGGTCTGCGGGCAGCTCGAGTACGTCGGGCAGGCCGCCGAGTTGCCGTCGCCAGTACGCCAGCTGGCCGCCGGCCACCGATTCGGGATCACGCGGGTCGCCGAGCATCGTGTGCTGCCAGATCGCGACGTCGGCGAACTGGACCTCCAGCGGCGCGAACTCCGGCGCATGTCCGGCCGACCGGGCGATGTAGGCGGTCATCACGTCGGTGACGAGCGGACGCATCGACTCACCGTCACCGACGATGTGATGAATGACCGCCGCGAACACCCATTCGGCCGGGGCGGTGCGCAGCAGCCGCACCCGGAACGCGGGCCGGCGGGCCACATCGAAGCCCGTCGACATCGCGGCGGCGACCTCGTCCTGCGAGTCGACGACCTGCCAGTCGAGGTTGGCCTGTGCCCAGTCCACATCGTGGATCTGCTGGTAGGGCTCACCGTCGACCGCAGGGAAGGTGGTGCGCAGCACCTCGTGCCGGGCCACCACATCCATCACGGCCTGCCGCAGCGCATCCACGTCCAGATCGCCCGAGACGCTGAGCGCGACCGGGATGTTGTAGGTCGCCGCCGCCGGATCGAACTGGTTGAGGAACCACATGCGCTGCTGCGCGAACGACAGCGGGATGTGTGCGGGCCGCGGGTCGGCCGCCGTGATCGGAGCCAGTGCCGCGGAGTTCCCGGCCACGGCCACAATGAGTTCCCGCACGCTCGGTGCGTCGAACACATCCCGCACCGACACCTCCACACCCAGCGCATCGGAGGCTCGGGCGGCCAGACGCATCGCCGACAGCGAGTTGCCGCCGAGGTCGAAGAACGACTCGGCCACCGACACCTCATCGACGCCGAGCAACTCGGCGAACACCGCGGCGAGGACTTGTTCCCGCCCGGTCTCAGGTGCGACGAACTCCCGATCCGCTCCGCCCGCGCCGACTGCGGGCAACGCCCTGCGATCGGTCTTTCCCGAGGCGCTGAGCGGCATGGTCTCCAGCCGAACCCACACCGACGGCACCATGAACGCGGCCAACGACGCCGATGCGTGTTCCTTGACCGCATTCAGGTCCACCGACGCCGGTGACACATATCCGACCAAGACCGCGTCCGCAGCACTACCGGTCAACGCGGCTGCGGCATGCGACACGCCCGGCGCCGACGCAAGGACGGTCTCGATCTCCCCCAGCTCCAGACGCTGACCACGCAATTTCACCTGGAAATCAGACCGGCCCACGTACATCAGCTCGCCCGAAGCCGTCCACCGCACCACATCACCGGTGCGATACAGCCTCTCGCCGGCTGAACCGTACAGATCGGCGATGAACCGTTCAGCGGTCAATCCGGGCCGCCCCGCGTAGCCGCGCGCCACCAAGTCGCCACCCAGGTACAGCTCACCGGCGACACCCACCGGAACCGGATGCAAACGCTCATCAAGCACCCGAGCCACGGTCTTCGACAGCGGCCGACCGATCGTCACCGGGACCCCCGGTGACAGCTCCGCTCGCGTCGCGTAGATCGTCGTCTCGGTCGGCCCATACTGATTCGGTACCAGCAATCCCGGCCACAGCTCGAACGCCCGACGCACCAACGCTGCCGGCATCGTCTCACCGCCAACGCACAACACCCGGAACGGAATCGCTCTGAGCGACGTGTCGGCGGCAATCTCCAGAATCGTCGCGAGCATGGACGGCACCATGATCGCCGTTGACACCTGATTCCGGACGAACAACGACACCAACTGGGCCGGATCCCGGTGTTCGTCCTGCGTGAGCATGACGAGCGGACCGCCAACGGCGACCGGCCGAAAGAACTCCAGCACCGACGGATCGAATGTGAACGAAAGGACCTGCGCGAAGACATCGCGCGCGGTTAGCTCGTTGGCTGCCACATCGTGGAGCAGATGCGTCACCACCGAGCGATGCGACACCACAACACCCTTCGGCCGACCCGTCGACCCGGAGGTGAACATCGTGTACGCCGCCGCATCCATCCGAGGCACGTGGACGACCGACTCCAGATCCGCCGCGTCGGCTCCACGTGCGGCCTCGATCACCGCCTCGTCATCGACCTCGATGAGACGGGCACCGGCACGCGCGGCCGCTTCGGCGATCTCGGCCGATACCCCACCTGCGGGCACCACAATCACCTGTGCACCCGAAGTACGCAGAATGTAGGACGCTCGATCAGTCAGTGCCTCAGGGTCGAGCGGCACGAACTGGGCACCGGACACCGCAATGGCGTATACCGCCACCGCCAGCGACGCCGACCGCGGCATGCTGACCGCAACCGCGTCCTCCGCAGCCACACCCAGCTGCTGTGCCAGCGATGTGACGGCCGATCCCAGTTCGGCGAACGACAACCTCACGTCGCCGGCGATCAGTGCCAGTTGTGACGGTGATTGCTCCACCCGCCGCACCACCAGATCCGCCAGCGTGACCTGTTCGCCGACGATCACCGGATCAGTACCGTCAGTCTCGATATCGACACCGGACTCAAGCGATGCGATCGCCGTGGCCTCTGCTTCGTCGAGCAATCCGATATCGCCGATCACCACCGACGAGTCCTTGGTCACCTCATCGAGAACCATGACCAACCTCGACACCAGAAGCTCTATCGATGCCTCGTCGAACAGGTCGGTCGCGAACCGAGCGCTACCTTGCCAGTGGCCTGCCGATGCCCGGGTGTCGATATCGATGATGAGATCGACCTGTACCGGCGCCGGTCCGGTGTCGACGGAAGAGACCACCAGTGCATCGTCAGCGGTGATTCCGTCGGCTGGGATCAGTTCCGCCCCGGCATCTTGCTGCACCGAGAACCACACCTGGGTCAGTGGCGCGAACGCTTCGGACCGTATCGGGTTGAGCGCATCGACGATCGCTTCAAAAGGCACCGCGTCGTTGGTGAATGCGGCCAGATCGGTGGCCTTGACGTCGGCAAGGATGTCATCGAACGTCGCTCCGAAATCTACGCGGGTCCGCAGGACCAGCGTGTTGACGAACATGCCGACCAGTCGATCCAGCACCGACTGACCACGACCGGCGACCGGAGTGCCGATGGTGATGTCGTCGGATCCGCTCAGTCGAGCCAGCAGCACGGCCAGTGCACCGTGCACAACCATGAACGGAGTGACGCCGTGGGCGCGGGCTGTTCGCCCGATACGTTCGGTGAGTTCTTCCGGTAGCGAGAACCCGACGTTCCCGCCGTGTTGCGAAGCCACCGGCGGACGGGGCCGATCGGTGGGCAATGCCAGGACGTCGGGGATTCCGCGCAACTGCTCACGCCAGTAAGAGAGCTGGCGGCCCACCACGGAATCGGGATCATCGGGTGAACCCAACTGCGTGTGCTGCCAGATCGCGTAGTCGGCGAACTGCACCTCCAGCGGTGCGAAGTCCGGTATCCGGCCGGCGGACCGTGCCATATAGGCGGCGATCATGTCGGTCAACAGCGGAGCAAAGGACTCCCCGTCCGCGGCAATGTGGTGCAGGACCAAGGCGAATAGCACCGAATCGCCTTCGGGGAGTACCCGAACCCGTACCGGCCAGTCGGCAGTGAGATCGAATCCGGTTGTGGCAGCGGCGACCAGATCGGCCTCCGAATCGACTACCGACCAGATGTGACGAGCATCGAACTCGTTCACATCACCGATGTGCTGCCACGGCACTCCGGCCTCTGCCGGGAACGTCGTGCGCAACACCTCCTGTCTGGACAGCACATCGATGACAGCCAACCGCAGCGCTTCGAGGTCCAGTCGGGTATCGACCTCCCTGGCCGCACCAAACCGGAGTACTGCGGGCATGTTGTACGCGGCCGATCCCGGATTGAACTGGTTGATGAACCACATCCGCTGCTGCGCGAACGACAACGGAATCCGTTGCGGCCGGGGCACGGTAGCGGTGATCGGGGCCAGAGCGGTGCCGTGACCGGAGGTCGCGGCGATCAGTTCCCGAACACTCGGTGCGGAGAACACATCACGCACCGACACCTCCACACCCAGGGCATCGGAGGCTCGGGCGGCCAGGCGCATCGCCGACAACGAGTTGCCGCCGATATCGAAGAACGACTCGGTCACCGACACCTGCTCGACGCCGAGCAGGTGTGCGAACACCGCGGCCAGCGAGGTTTCGGAGTCGGTCGCCGGGGCGACGTATCCTGCCGCAACCGCACCGAAGTCGGGTGCGGGCAGAGCCCGGCGATCCAGCTTGCCCGCCGAGTTCAGCGGCACCTCATCGAGCAGCATCCACACCGACGGCACCATGTACGACGGCAACGATTGTGCCGCAGCGGACTTCACCGCTTCGACATCGATGTCGGCCGGGGCCAGATACGCCACCAGATGATCGGCGCCGGTCTCGGTCGCGGCGACGGTCGCCGCCGCGTGCACCACACCCGGCACCGCCGCCAACACCGCCTCGATCTCACCGAGCTCGATGCGCTGACCACGCAACTTCACCTGGAAATCAGTACGACCCAGATACTCGATCTCACCAGCGGTGTTCCACCGCACCAGATCACCGGTCCGGTACAGCCGTGAACCGGGCTCACCGTACGGATCGGCGACAAACCGTTCAGCACTCATCCCCGGCTGCCCCGCATAACCACGAGCGATCTGGACGCCACCGAGGTACAACTCGCCGGGGATACCCACAGGTACCGGCCGCAGACGGTTGTCCAGGACCAGGGTTTCGGTATTCCACACCGGCGCACCAATAGTCACCACGCCGGGCGCGGAACTCACATCGGACCACGCCACCTCAACCGCAGCCTCAGTCGGACCGAACAGATTATGAATACCCACCCACGGCCACACCTCGTGCACCTGAGCCACCACAGCCGCCGGCAAAGCCTCACCCGAAGCAAACACCCACTTCAAGCTCGTCAACTGCGCCAACCGGTCACGATCGACCACATCAACAAACACCGACAACATCGACGGCACAAAATGCACCGAGGTTGCCTGAGTTTCAGCGATCAGACCCGCGATGTACTCCGGATCCGCATGACCACCCGGACGCGCAATCACCACCTGAGCGCCCGTGAACAACGGCGCAAACAACTCCGGCACCGACACATCGAACGTGTACGGCGTCTTCTGAATCACCCTGTCGCCCACACCCCACGCAAACGCATCCAACCCCCACCACAAACGGTTCAGCACCGCACGATGCGACACCGTCACACCCTTCGGCCGACCCGTCGAACCCGACGTGAACAACGTGTACAACGCGTTATCCAACGACAACGGAGCCAGACGATCAGCATCAGTGACCGGCGGTGCCGTCAGATCCACCTCGGCATCACACGAGACGACGATGGTACGGACATTCCCGGCCCGCCAGGTTTCGACGCCACTCGCTTGCGCTCGCGGCACCTCAACCGACGAGGTTGCCCCATTGCCGGTTGAGGCGTGAGGAGCGTCAGCGACGAGCCTCGAAACCACGTGAGATGACGTGTCCGACACCAGGACAACACCCACACCAGCAGTCTCGAGCATGAACCGCACCCGATCAGCCGGAGCATCCGTGGCGATCGGCACATACTGACCACCGGCAGCAACGACGGCGTGAATAGCCACCACCATCTCCACCGAGCGGTCGATACACACACCAACAGCCGCATCCGGCCCCACCCCGACCGCAATCAACTCACGGGCAAGCACACCCGTACGCGCCGACAACTCGGCATAAGAGACACCACGCCCCTCAAACCACAACGCCGACAACTCAGGAGTCGAAGCAGCCCGCGCCACAAGAGCATCAGCAACGGTACCGGCCGGAACCGTGGTGACCGGGCCGGTCCCGGACGCGACCGCGGCGTCGAGAACGTCGGCGGAAGCCAACACCATGTCCGCCGTCAGGCCGTCCGGATCAGCGGCGATCGCATCGAGGATCGACACCAGCGCACCGGCGAACACCTGCACCTGAGCTTCGGTGAACGCGGCAGGCAGGTACTTCAGGCGCAGCAGTAGGCCGTCGCCCTCGGGCATGGTCACCATGTTGAGCGGGTAGTGCGTGGAGTCGCTGAAGTCGGCCGAACGCACCGCCAGACCACCTGCCCCCGATGCGCCGGCGTTCTCGATGGCCGCCGCATCCACCGGATACGACTCGTGCACCACGAGCGTGTCGAAGCCGATCCGGCTTCCGGATGTCGCAGCGATGTCGGGCAGCGAAAGGTGCTGATAGTCGAGCACCTTCACCTTGTCGGACTGCACCCGCCGCAGCACCTGCGCGATCGTCGCCGACGGATCGACGTCGACCACCGCGGGCAGGGTGTTGATGAACAGGCCCACCATCGATTCGACCCCGTCGAGGTCTGCGGGGCGTCCGGAGACGGTCTCACCGAAGGTGACCACCTGGTTGCCGGTGATCCGCGACAGCAGCACCGCCCACGCGGCCTGCAGCACGGTGGCCAGGGTGGCGCCGTGTTCGCGGGCCACCGCTTCGACGCGGGTGATCAGCTCACCGTCGATAACGGTTTCGCTGTCGCGCGGCAGCAGGGCTTCGCTGGCCTCGACGGCTCCGGCGACCAGCGTCGGGCCCTCGACCGGCGCGAGTACCTCGCGCCAGGCCTGTACTCCGGCGGCTTCGTCGCGGTGCGCGATGAGCCGCAGGTAGTCACCGAAGTCGGTGGGCCGGGTGCCGGTGAACGGCTTGCCGGTGGCGTATAGCGACAGCAGATCGGCCATCACCAGCGGACCCGACCAGCCGTCGAGGATCAGGTGATGGTTGGTGACGATCAGCGTCGACGACGCGCCGTAGTGCACGAGAACGAACCGCAGCAGCGGCGGTACGGCCAGGTCGAACGGCAGCACCCGCTGCTGCGTCGCGATCTCCGAGACACGGCGCGATGCGGCATCGTCGGTGATGTCGCCGAGATCGATCTCGGACCACGGCACCGTCACCTGCTCGGGCACCACCGACACCACCGCCCCGGAGTCGGTCAGCACGAAGCCGGACCGCAGCACCCGGTGCTGGGCGACCAGGCCGTCGGCGGCACTACGCAACCGGGCCGTGTCGATGTCGCCGAGCGCGACGACAGACTGGGCGACGTACACGTCGACGCCGGCGTCGGTGGCGGCGGCCAGTTCGGCCTCGAAGAACAGGCCACGCTGCAGTGGTGCGAGCGGCCACACGTCGGCGGTCGGGTACCGCTGCGCCAGGGCGTCGAGATCGGCCTGCCCGATGTCGGTCCCCGGAACGTCCGACGGCGACAGACCGGGATCGTTGCCGGCGGCGACGAAGGCGGCGATGTCGGCCAGTTCCGCCGACCAGCGTGCGGTCAGGTCTGCCACGTCGGCCTCGCCGATGACACCGGCCGGGTAGCTGACGGTGGCACTGAGCCGGCGTCCGCCGTCGACTCCGACGGTGGCGACGTTGATGTTGAGAACCCCCTGGGCCACCATGCCGCCGGCGGGCGAACCCGGGTAGCCGGGGCCTTCGGCACCCATGAACGGCAGCGGCTCGGTCGCGGCGGCTGTCGACGATCCCCCCGTCGTTCCGCTGGCCCGGGATGTTCCGCCGCTACCGGCACCCAGATAGTTGAACACGATCGACGGCAGCGGACGGGCTGCGAGCTCTGTCGCGGCGCCGTAACGCAGCGGGCCGAATCCGATGCCGGAGTACGGCTGTGCGAGCCGTTCCTCCTTGGCGGCCTTCACCGCGTGTACCGCGTCGGCGGCCGGGTCGAGGTTGAGCGGTGCGATACTGGTGAACCAGCCGACCGACCGCGACAGGTCGGCCCGCACCGGGTCCGGCCCGGCTTCGAGGACTTCCTCGTACCGTCCGTGGCCTTCGGCGAGCACCGACACGGGGTTGTCGTCGACGATGCCGTGATCGCGCTGCCACGAGCGCACGGCCCGCGCGAGTGCGGCCAGCAGCACATCACTCACGTTGGACCGGAACGCTTCTGGCGCGGCCGTGAGGACCGTTTCGGTGACGGTGGCGTCGACGAAACCGGTGTGCGCGCGCAGCGTGCTGACGCGATCACGCGCCCGGTCGACCGTGGCGCCGAGATCGGTGGGCCGCTCGGGCAGCCGTTCGAGCCAGTAACCGACCTCACCGGTGTGCTCACCGGCACGCTCGGCGATGGCAGTGGCCCACGCGCGCTGCGAGGTGGTGTTGACCCGCAACCGGTACGGATGGCCCTGAGAACGCTGGGCCCACAGGGTGACGAGATCCTCGATGATCGCCTGCCATGACACCGCGTCCACGCTCAGGTGATGGATCGTGAGCACGATCCGCCCGACGCCTGCCGCGTCGGTATCATCCCCCGTCGCCGCGCTCGCCCCGGTCACCAGTACCGCCTGCACCATGCTGCCGGTGGCCGGGTCGAGGCGGCCCGCCCCCAGTCGGTGGGCGCGGGTGAGGTCGGCCGAGAATCCGGCGGTACCGACGGCGTGTTCGGAGTTGATCACGGACACCGCTGCGGCGGCATCGAAGTCGGCACCGGCGAACAACTGCCACGCGGCTGCGACCGCGAGGTCGTGTCGTGGGGCGTCGAGGCTCGCCGACGGCACCATCGCAGCGGACAGCATCGGATGATGCGCGACCAGTTCGGCCACCAGCTCGGTGAGCACCTCGACGGTCAGATCCCGCGGCGCGGCCAGGGTGACCGCCTGGTTGAAGTCGGCGAAATCGGTTGCGCTGTCCGAATGCTCAAGCATCCACGAGACGATCGCGGGTAGCGGCATCGCGCCCACCGCCCCACCTTCGGGCTCGGCCAGCTCAGGCAGACGCGCCGAGGTATCGGTGATCGCCGCAGCCATCCCCCGCACCGTGCGCCGCTCAAAAATCTCCCGCGGCGACAGATCGAACCCGGCCGCCCGCACCGCCGAAGCCAGCTGAATCGACATGATCGAGTCACCACCGAGCGCGAAGAACGACTCGGTGGCACTGACCCGGTCCACACCGAGCAGGCCCGCGACGACAGAGGCGAGGAGCTCTTCCACCGCACCGAGCGGGGCGACGAAGTCGGCACTCACCGCACCGAAGTCGGGTGCGGGCAGAGCCCGGCGATCCAGCTTGCCCGCCGAGTTCAGCGGCACCTCATCGAGCAGCATCCACACCGACGGCACCATGTACGACGGCAACGATTGTGCCGCAGCGGACTTCACCGCTTCGACATCGATGTCGGCCGGGGCCAGATACGCCACCAGATGATCGGCGCCGGTCTCGGTCGCGGCGACGGTCGCCGCCGCGTGCACCACACCCGGCACCGCCGCCAACACCGCCTCGATCTCACCGAGCTCGATGCGCTGACCACGCAACTTCACCTGGAAATCAGTACGACCCAGATACTCGATCTCACCAGCGGTGTTCCACCGCACCAGATCACCGGTCCGGTACAGCCGTGAACCGGGCTCACCGTACGGATCGGCGACAAACCGTTCAGCACTCATCCCCGGCTGCCCCGCATAACCACGAGCGATCTGGACGCCACCGAGGTACAACTCGCCGGGGATACCCACAGGTACCGGCCGCAGACGGTTGTCCAGGACCAGGGTTTCGGTATTCCACACCGGCGCACCAATAGTCACCACGCCGGGCGCGGAACTCACATCGGACCACGCCACCTCAACCGCAGCCTCAGTCGGACCGAACAGATTATGAATACCCACCCACGGCCACACCTCGTGCACCTGAGCCACCACAGCCGCCGGCAAAGCCTCACCCGAAGCAAACACCCACTTCAAGCTCGTCAACTGCGCCAACCGGTCACGATCGACCACATCAACAAACACCGACAACATCGACGGCACAAAATGCACCGAGGTTGCCTGAGTTTCAGCGATCAGACCCGCGATGTACTCCGGATCCGCATGACCACCCGGACGCGCAATCACCACCTGAGCGCCCGTGAACAACGGCGCAAACAACTCCGGCACCGACACATCGAACGTGTACGGCGTCTTCTGAATCACCCTGTCGCCCACACCCCACGCAAACGCATCCAACCCCCACCACAAACGGTTCAGCACCGCACGATGCGACACCGTCACACCCTTCGGCCGACCCGTCGAACCCGACGTGAACAACGTGTACAACGCGTTATCCAACGACAACGGAGCCAGACGATCAGCATCAGTGACCGGCGGTGCCGTCAGATCCACCTCGGCATCACACGAGACGACGATGGTACGGACATTCCCGGCCCGCCAGGTTTCGACGCCACTCGCTTGCGCTCGCGGCACCTCAACCGACGAAGGCGACACCTCCACCGACGAAGAGAACGTCTCAACCTGCGAAGAGGTCACCTCCACCGACGAGGTTGCCCCATTGCCGGTTGAGGTGCGAGGAGCGTCAGCGACGAGCCTCGAAACCACGTGAGATGACGTGTCCGTCACCAACACCACACCCACACCGGCGGTGTCCAGCATGTACTGGACACGATCAGCCGGAGCATCGGTGGCGATCGGGACGTACTGGCCACCGGCGGCGACCACCGCGTGGATTGCCACGACCATCTCCACCGAGCGGTCGATACACACACCCACAGCCACATCCGGCCCCACCCCAGCCGCAATCAACTCACGCGCAAGCACACCCGTACGCGCCGACAACTCGCCATAAGAGACACTGCGCCCCTCAAACCACAACGCCGACAACTCAGGAGTCGAAGCAGACCGCGCCACAAGAGCATCAGCAACGGTACCGGCCGGAACCTGTGCGACCGGGCCACGTTCGAGTTCGGCTACCTGCGCCCGACGGGTGTCGGTGAGCAGGTCGATGTCGGCGAGTACGCGGTCATCGCCCATGGCGAACGATGTCAGGATCTGTACCAGCGCATCCGAATATTGCTGCACGTGTTCGGCACTGAACGCCGACGGCAGGTACTTGAGGTCGACGGCGAGGCCGTCGGCGACCGGTGCGGTGATCATGTTCAGCGGGTAGTGCGTGGCATCGGTGGCCTCGATGCCGACGATCTCCAGACCGCCGACTGCACCGGCGTCCGCGGTCGAGAGCGAGTCGGTGTTGATCGGGTACGACTCGTGCACCATCAGGGTGTCGAACGATGCCGCCACTCCCGCGGCCGCGAAGATCTTCGGCAACGGAATGTGCTGGTAGTCGAGCACCTTCACCTTGTCGGCCTGCAGAGCTTCGAGGAGTCCGCCCACGGTCCGGGCCGGGTCGACGTCGACGACCACCGGCAGGGTGTTGATGAACAGACCCACCATCGACTCCACGCCGGTGAGTTCGGCCGGGCGTCCGGAGACGGTCTCACCGAAGGTGACCACCTGGTTGCCGGTGATCCGCGACAGCAGCACCGCCCACGCGGCCTGCAGAGCGGTGGCCAGAGTGGCGTTGTGTTCGCGAGCAACCGCTTCGAGACGCTCGAGCGCATCCGCGGGGAGAAGCGCGTGCAGCTTGCGCGGCATCGCCTCGACGGTGGCTTCGGCACCCGGTGCGACGAAGGTGGCGCCGTCGGCGCGGCCGACGATCTGCCGCCAGACGTCGAGCCCGGTGTCACCCTTGCGCGCGACGGACATCACGTAGTCGGCGAAGTCCGTGCTCTCCGGAGCGGCGCCGGTGAAGGTCGAACCGGTGGCGTACAGGGCCAGCAGGTCGGCGAGCACCAGCGGTCCGGACCAGCCGTCGAACAGAATGTGGTGGTTGGTGATGACCACACTCATCCCGTCGGCGTGGGTCACCACGATCACCCGCAGCAGCGGGGCCGCGGCCATGTCGAACGGCACCGTCTTCTGGGCGGCGGCGATGCCGGCGACCCTGGTCCGGGCTTCTTCTCCGGCGAGAGCGCCGAGGTCGACGATCTGCCACGGCACCCGCACCGACGTCGGGACCACGGCGACGACGGCACCGCTGTCGGTGCGCACGAACGCCGAGCGCAGCACCCGATGCTGGTCGACCAGGGTGTCGACGGCCCGGTGCAGACGGTCCAGGTCGACGCCCGGCCCCAGGTCGAGTACGGCCTGCGTCAGGTAGACGTCGAGCGCATGCTCGTCAGCCATCTCGGCCTGGAAGTACAGACCACCCTGCAGCGGCGACAACGGCCATACATCGGCGCCCGGGAACCGCTCGGCCAGCGCGTCGAGGTCGGCCTGCGTGACGGCGGCACCCGGAACGTCGGACGGCGACAGCCCTGGCGAGCCGGCGGCGACCGCGTCGACGACCGCGGCCAGCTCGGCCGACCACCGGTCCATCAGTTCCCGCACGGCGTCGGCGCCCAGGACCGCTTCGGGGAAGGCGATGGTCGCGGTCAGGCAGCGCCGGCCGTCGACGATGTCGGTACCGGCGTTGATCGCGAGAATCGCCTGCGCGGCCATCGCTCCGGCGGGCGAGGCCGCGAAGCCCGGGTTGGGCACGCCGGTGAACGGTGACGGCTCCCGGCCGGGTTCGGTGGCCGACCGGCCACCGGCGCCGAGATAGTTGAACAGGATCGACGGCAACGGCCGCTGCGCGAGTTCGGCGGTTGTGGCCGCCCGGTAGCGCAGCCAGCCGAAACCGATGCCCGAATCCGGTTGTCCCAAACGTTCTTCCTTGGCCGCCTTGACGGCATGGAGCACATCATCGGCGGGGTCTATCGACACCGGGGCGATGGTGGTGAACCAGCCGACCGACCGGGACAGGTCGGCGCGCCGCGGATCTGCTCCGGTCTCGAGGACCTCTTCGTTGCGGCCGTGGCCTTCGAGGAGGATCGAGACGGGTGCGTGGTCGGCGATAGCGTGATCGTGCTGCCAACCGCGGACCGCCCGCGCGAACGTACCGAGCAGCACGTCGTTGACGTTGCCGCCGGAAGCCTTGCTGCTGAATGCTTCCGGAACCGTGGTCAGCACGGCTTCGGTGACATCGGGGTCGACGGTGTGCGTGAGCGACACCGCCGTCGACGCCCGGTCCCGGCTACGGTCCAGGGGCGCACCGAAGTCGGTGGGCCGCTGCGGCAACCGGTCCAGCCAGTATCCGGTCTCGGCTTCACGTTCGCCGATACGCTCGGCCAGCGCCGCGGACCAGGCCCGCAGCGAGGTTCCGGTGTCACGCAGGTGCAGCGGATGACCGGCCGAATGCTGTGCCCACAGCGTGACCAGGTCCTCGATGATCGCCGCCCACGACACCGCATCGGTACCGAGGTGATGGATCACGGTGACGATGCGGCCCACACCATCTGCGGAGGCCAACACCACCAGTTCGATGATCCGGCCGGTCGCCGGGTCCAGACGACCGGCTGCGGCGGCGTGCGCGGCCACCAAGTCGTCGTCGAAGCCACTGCTGCCCAACGCATGTGCGGAAGTCATCGCCGAGATAGCGGATGCGGCATCGAATTCGGTGCCCGCGGTCAGTGCCCAGTCACCGCCGGTTCGGGTCAGACGCGCCGACAGCATCGGATGCTGCGCGACCAGCACGGCGAGCAGTTCGGCGAGCACGTCGACGGACACACCGCGCGGTGCGGCGAGCACCACGGCCTGGTTGAAGTCGGCGAAGTCGGCCGGAATGTCGGCGTATTCGGTCATCCACGACACGATCGGCGGGATCACCATATCGCCCGCGCCACCACCGTCCGGCTCGGCCAGTTCCGGCAGATGTGCGCTCGGATCGGTCATCGCCGCCGCCATCGCGCGGACGGTTCGGTGTTCGAAGATGTCGCGCGGGGAGAGGGCGAATCCCGCCGCCCGCATCGCCGAGGCCAACTGGATCGACATGATGGAGTCGCCGCCGAGGGCGAAGAACGATTCGGTGACCGACACCCGGTCGGCGCCGAGCAGACCGCCCACCACGGAGGCGAGCAGTTCCTCGACCGCGCCGAGCGGTGCGACGTAATCGCCGGTGAGCGCTCCGAAGTCGGGTGCGGGCAGGGCCTTGCGGTCGAGTTTGCCGGAACTGCCCAGCGGCACGTCGTCGAGCATGTTCCACACGGTGGGCACCATGTAGGCGGGCAGCGCGGCCTCGGCCGCCGCCTGCACCTGGGTGAGGTCCACACCGGACGGCGACAGGTAGGCGACGAGGTGCTGGGCACCCGCGTCGGTGGTGGCGACGGTTGCCGCCGCATGCACCACACCCGGTACCGATGCCAGCACGGCCTCGATTTCCCCGAGTTCCAGACGCTGACCGCGCAACTTCACCTGGAAGTCGGTGCGGCCCAGATATTCCAGCTGACCGTCGCGGCCCCACCGGACCAGGTCGCCCGTGCGGTACAGCCGGCCGCCGCCCGTGTTGAACGGGTCGGCCACAAAACGTTCGGCGGTCAGATCCGTGCGTGCCGCATAGCCACGTGCCACCTGCACGCCACCGAGATACAACTCACCCGGCACACCCACCGGTGTCGGACGCAGACGGGCATCCAGCACCAGCGTCGTGGTGTTCGGCACCGGAACACCGATCGGGATCACGGTATCCCCGTGACGCACCTCGTACGCGGTCACGTCGACCGCGGCCTCCGTCGGGCCGTACAGGTTCACCAGCCGCGCCGACGGGATCGCCGTCAGCAGTGCCCGCGCCGGCTGCGCGGTGAGTGCTTCACCGGAGGTGAACACCACACCGAGCGACACCAGATCCGCCAGACGATCGGCGCCCAGCATGTCGACGAACGCCGACAGCATCGACGGCACGAAGTGCATCACCGACACCCGCCGCCTCTCGACGAGATCGGCCACGTACGCCGGGTCACCGTGACGGTCCGGCTCGGCGATCACCAGCGTCGCGCCGGCCATCAACGGCAGGAACAGCTCCCACACCGACACATCGAATGTGGTCGGTGTCTTCTGAACATAGACGTCCGCCGACGACAGCCCGTACCAGTCGGCCATCCAGGCCAGACGGTTCCGCACCGAACGATGCGACACCGTCACCCCCTTCGGACGACCCGTCGAACCCGAGGTGAACAACGTGTACAAGGCCGTATCCGCCATAATCGGCGCGATCCGATCGGCATCGGTCACCGGGGCAACCGACAGATCTGCCGCACCGTCACACGACACGACGATGGTGCGGACGCTCTCGGCCTGCGAGGTTTCGAGGCCCGTACCTCGCACCTCAACCGATGAACCATCACTACCGGCCGAAGTCGCACGTCGCACCTCAGACGAACCATCACTACCGGCCGAAATCGCACGTCGCACCTCAACCGACGAGCTGTTGCCGCCGGTTGAGGTGTGAGGAGCGTCAGCGACGAGCCTCGAAACCACGTGGGATGACGTGTCCGTCACCAACACGATCCGTACACCGGCGGTATCGAGCATGTACCGCACACGATCGGCCGGAGCATCGGTCGCGATCGGCACGTACTGGCCACCCGCGGCGACCACCGCGTGAATCGCCACCATCATCTCGACACTGCGGTCGATCACCACACCGACAGCCACATCGGGAGCCACACCGGCCGCGATCAGCTCACGCGCAAGCGTAGTGACCCGCGCACCGAACTCGGCGAACGAGACAACCCGGTCCCCGAACACCACAGCGGTCGCATCCGGGACCGACACCACCTGCGCGGCAACAGCATCGGCGATCGATCCGGCCGGAACCGGGATCGTCTCGCCGGCCGAGGCCGCCAGGACGGCGGTGTCGTCGCCGGTGAGCGCGATGTCGCCGACCGCGACTGTGGGGTCGGCGGTGACGGCGTCGAGGATCCGGACGAGCCGCTCAACCATCGTCGCCACGGTGTCGGCGTCGTACAGATCGGTGGCGAAGATCGCGGCGATCGGCCAGCCCTGACCGGCCGCGCCCGAGGACACCTCGAACGACAGGTCGAGCTGGGCGGCGGTCCGGGTGGGCAGTGCACCGACCTGCAGACCGGCGACCGACACCCCCGCATCGGCGACCGAGGCCGCCGGATCGAACGACAGCATCACCTGCGCGAGCGGCGAGAATGCCTCGCTGCGAACGGGGTCGAGTGCCTCCACCAGCGACTCGAACGGCAGATCGGCGTGGCCGAAGGCATCCAGGTCGGTGACCCGGACTCGGCCCAGGAAGTCGGCGAAGGATTCACCCGGGGCGATCTGCGTACGCAGTACCAGGGTGTTGACGAACATCCCGACCAGCGGGTCAAGCACCCGGTCGCCTCGACCGGCGATCGGGGTGGCGACGGCGATGTCGTCGGTTGCCGACAGCCGCGACAGCAGCGTCGCGAAGCCGGCGTGGACGACCATGAACGGGGTGACACCGTACCGCTGGGCGATGGCGACGATGCGGTCACCGATCTCGGCGGGGATCTCGGTGTTGACGACGTCTCCGCGGTGGGAAGCGACCTGCGGCCGCGGACGGTCCGCCGGCAGTTCCAGAACGTCGGGCAGGCCGGCGAGCTGGGTGGTCCAGTAGCCCAGTTGGCGGCCGACCACCGAATCGGCGTCGTCGGCGCTACCGAGCACTTCATGCTGCCAGATCGCGAAGTCCGCGAACTGCACGGCCAGTGGCTCCCACTGCGGCGCCTGCCCGTCGACGCGGGCGCTGTATGCGGTGACGATGTCGGTGACCAGCGGCAGCATGGATTCGCCGTCTGCGCCGATGTGGTGGACGATCACCGCCAGCAGGTGTTCCTGCTCGCCCTGCGCGAGCAGGCGCACCCGCAGCGGCCATTCCCGGCTCACATCGAAACCGGTTGTCGCCGAGGCGAACAGATCGGCCTCAGAGTCCGCCGTCCGCCAGATCGCACGCTCGTCAAACTCGCCGATCGCACCGATCGACTGGTGCGGCTTGCCGTCCGCTGACGGGAACGAGGTCCGCAGCACCTCGTGCCGGGCAACCACATCGAGCACGGCTACGCGCAGCGCCGCGGTATCGAGTTCACCGGTGAGCCGCAGGACCGCGGGTAGGTTGTAGGTGGCCTCGGTCGGATCGAACTGGTTGATGAACCACATCCGCTGCTGCGCGAACGACAGCGGAATACGCTGCGGCCGAGGATCGACCGCGACGACCGGGGCGAGGGCCGCGGCGTGGTCGGCGGTCGCGGCGATCAGCTCGCGGATCGACGGAGCGCCGAAGATGTCGCGGACGGACACCTCCACACCCAGCGCCTCGCCGGCACGGGCCGCCAGGCGCATCGCCGACAGTGAATTGCCGCCGAGGTCGAAGAACGACTCGGTGACCGACACCTGCTCCATCCCGAGAAGCTGCCCGAACACGTCGGCCAGCAACCGTTCGGTATCGGTGTCCGGAGCGACGTAGTCGGCCGTCAACGAACCGAAGTCCGGCGCAGGCAGAGCGCGACGATCGATCTTGCCCGCGCTGTTGAGCGGCACCTCGTCCAGCACATTCCAGACCGTCGGCACCATGAACACCGGCAAGGTCTGCGCCACAGACGCTCTCACCGCATCCACGTCGACGCTGCCCGGCGACAGGTACGCCACCAGATGCTGAGCGCCGGATTCAGTCGAGGACACCGTGGCCGCGGAGTGCCGCACGCCCGGTGCCGCGGCAAGTGCCGCTTCCACCTCGCCGAGTTCCAGGCGCTGGCCGCGCAGCTTCACCTGGAAGTCCGAACGGCCCAGGTAGGTCAGTCGGCCATCGGCATCCCACACAGCCAGGTCACCCGTGCGATACAGCCGCCGGCCCGGCTCCCCCGTCGGATCGGCGACGAACCGCTCCGCGGTCAGGCCGGCCTGTCCGGCGTAGCCACGCGCGACCTGCGCACCACCCAGATACAGCTCACCGGGGATTCCCACCGGCACCGGATGCAGCCGCTCATCGAGCACGTATGCCCGGATACCGGCCAGGGGGCGGCCGATGGTTACCTGCGGCACCGCCGGATCGTACTGATCGATCGTGGAGAAGATCGTCGTCTCGGTCGGTCCGTACTGGTTGTACAACCGCGCCCACGGCCAGGCGTCCGCCACAGCCGCGGCCACGGCCGGCGGCAAGGTGTCACCACCGGTATTGATCCGACGCAGGGTCGCGGCCCAACTCCGGTCGTCCGCGGTCACCTCGACCATCACCGCCAGCATCGGCGGCACGATCATCATGGTGGTCACGCCCCGGCCACGCACGGCAGTCTCGATCGCCCGCGGATCACGGTGGGCGCCTGGTGCCAACAACACCAGCGGCGCCCCCGTCGTCACCGGCCGCAGGATCTCCAACACCGCCGGATCGAACGTGTATTCCAGCGTCTGCAGGAAGATGTCGGACTCGTCGAGACGGTAGTACTGGATGTCCGCGATCACTTCCGTCAGCAGCGCACCGTGCGACACGGTCACGCCCTTGGGCCGGCCCGTCGAACCCGACGTGAAGATTGTGTAAGCGGCGGTCTCCGCATGCACGCGACCGCGCCGGTCCGCGACCCCGATCAGCGGTGTCGCCGGGTCGACCGTGCCCGAGCAATCCACGGCGACAACCGACTCGATAGCCGCTCCGGCCACAGTGGCCGGTGCGTCAGGACCGGTGACGATCACCGACACGTCCGCCGTCGCGGTGATGTACTCCACCCGGTCGGCGGGCGCCGCGGGGTCGATGGGCACGAACTGGCCACCGGCGGCGAGCACCGCGTGCACCGCCACGATCATCTCCACCGAACGCGGCAGCATCAGGCCGACCGCGGCGTCCGGCCCGATACCGAGCGAAATCAGTTCACGGGCAAGGACACTCACCCTGGCACCGAGCTCGGCGTACGAGACGGACCGGTCGCCGAACCACAGCGCCGTCGCCTCCGGGGTCGCCGACACCCGATTCGCGAGCAGGTCGACGATCGTGTCCCCTCCGACCACCTGCGGGGCCTCCGCAAGCGCGGGCCCATCGGCAAATCCCAGCACCGTGTCGAGCGTTCCCGACGAAGCCAGGGCGATATCGGCGGTCAATGTCTGCGGTTCCGCCGCGATCACCCGCAGAATCTGCGTGAACACCTCGGCGAACACCTCGACCTGAGTTGCGGTGAACGCGGCCGGCAGATACGCCAGCCGCACCGCGAGCCCGCCGCCGGCGGCGGGTGAGGTACCGAGATTGAGCGGGTACTGGGTCGAGTCGGTGAACTGTGCCGATCGAATGCCCAGCTCACCACCTGAACCGTCGGCGCCCTGCTGACCGGCGGCCGACAGCGATTGCGCGTCGACCGGGTACGACTCGTGCACCGCCAGGGTGTCGAACCCGACGGATACACCTGTGCCCCTGATGATGTCGGGAAGGCTCAGGTGCTGGTAGTCCAGCACCGCGACCTTGTCGTCCTGCACTGCCGCCAGCACCTGCGCGATACTCGCGGACGGGTCGACGTCGACCACCGCGGGCAGGGTGTTGATGAAGAGGCCGACCATCGTCTCGACACCGGCCAATTCGGCGGGGCGTCCGGACACCGTCTCGCCGAACGTGACGACCCGATTACCGGTCAGCCGCGACACCAGCACACCCCACGCCACCTGCAGTGCGGTCGCCAGGGTCGCACCGTTGGCGCGTGCCGATTCCTCCACCCCGGACACCAGTTCGGCGTCGAGGAAGGTGTGCACCTCCTGCGGCAGTACGTCGGTGCTGCCGGTCTGCCCGGCCGCCACCAGCGTCGGTCCGTCGACCTTGTCCAGCACCTTCTTCCACGCGGCCATGCCGACCGCTTCGTCACGACGTGAGATCAGGTCGAGGTAGTCACCGAAATCGGCGCTCTGCACACCGGTGAACGGCTGTCCCGTCGCATACAGGGCCAGCAGGTCTGCCATCACCAGCGGGCCGGACCAGCCGTCGAGGATCAGATGGTGATTGGTAACCACCAGCGTCGACGCCCCACCGTGCCGGATCAGCACGAACCGCAACAGCGGCGGTGCGGTCAGGTCGAACGGGACGAGTCGCTGCTGCTGAGCGATCTCTGAAATACGTTCGGCTACAACGTCATCTGCCGCGTCTGCCAGATCCAGCTCCGTCCACGGCAGGGTGGCGTCGGCGGGCACCACCGACACCGCCGCACCACTCGCCGTCAGCACGAACCCTGCCCGCAGCGCCCGGTGCGTGGTCAGCAACCGGGACGCGGCCTCGCGTAGCCGATGCGCGTCGATCGCCCCGACGGTGACGACACCCTGCGCCACATACACATCGACAGCAGCATCGGACGCACTGGCGAGTTCGGACTCGAAGAACAGGCCGCGCTGCAGTGGCGCGAGTGGCCACACGTCCGCACCCGGATACCGGGTCGCGAGCAGGTCCAGGTCGGCCTGGGTGATGTCGGTGCCGGGTACGTCGGATGGCGAGAGACCGGGATCCGCGCCGTCGGCGACGGATGCTGCAACTGCCCCGAGTTCGGTTGTCCAGCGGTCCATCAGGTCGCGGATGTCGTCCTCGGCGAACACGCCGCGCGGGTAGGTGACGGACGCGCCGAGACGGCGCTGCCCGGCGACAGTACCGACGTTGGCGTTGATAGTGAGCGCACCCTGCGCGACCATGCCGCCGGCCGGCGACGGTGAGAGTCCCGGTCCGGCCGCACCGCCGAATGCGAGCGGTTCGGCGTCGGATCCGCTGCCACCCGCGCTCGCGCCGAGGTAGTTGAACACCACCGACGGCAGCGGGCGGGTTGCGAGTTCACTGTCGGCGTGCGGGCCGTAGCGCAGCCAGCCGAAGCCGATTCCCGAATCCGGTTGTCCCAGACGTTCTTCCTTGGCCGCCTTGACCGCGTGCACGATGTCGGCGCCCGGGTCGAGGGACAGCGGTGCGATGGAGGTGAACCAGCCGACGGTACGCGACAGGTCGGCCCGGGCCGGGTTGCTCCCTGATTCGAGGACGTCCTCATAACGGCCGTGGCCTTCGATGAGAACTGAGACGGGCGCATCATCGACGATGCCGCGGTCGCGCTGCCAGGACCGAACGGCCCGGGCGAAGGCACCGAGGAGTGCGTCGGACACGTTGGCGCCGTAGGCTTCCGGCACCGTCGTCACCAATGGTTCGGTGATTTCCGCGGCCACCTGGTGCAGATAGGTGTCCGAGGTCGAGACACGATCGCGGGTCCGGTCCGGTGCGGTGCCGAAGTCGGTGGGCCGCTGCGGGAGTCGTTCCAGCCAGTACCCGGTTTCACCGGCGTGGTCACCGGAGCGTTCGGCCAGTGCGGTGATCCATGCCCGCTGCGAGGTGGTGGTTGCCCGCAACTGGTACGGCTGCCCCTGCGAACGCTGAGCCCACAGGGTGACCAGGTCCTCGATGATGGCCTGCCACGACACGGCGTCGACGCCGAGGTGATGGATCGCGAGCACGATCCGGCCGGTACCGGCCGGATCGGTGACCAGCACGGTCTGCACCAGTTGTCCGGTGGCGGTGCCGAACCGGCGGGTTGCCTGTTCGTGCGCGGTCACCAGATCGGCGTTGAATCCTTCGGTGCCGACGGTGTGTTCGGAACTGATCGCGGACACCGCCGCGGCGGCGTCGAAGTCGTTGCCTGCGACGAGCTCCCATGCCGTTGCGCCGCCAAGGGATTCTTGCGGGGTTTCGCGGCTCGTCGCCTGCACTCCTCGCACCGGGGCCGGCGAAGATGTCAGTGATGCCGACAGCATCGGGTGGTGGGCGACGAGTTCGCCGAGCAGCTCGGCCAGCACGTCCGCGGTCAGACCATTGGGGGCAGCGAGGATGTTCGACTGGTTGAAGTCGGCGAAATCGGCTGCGGTATCGGCATGTTCGATCATCCACGACACCACCGGCGGCACCGGCATCACACCGGACGCACCACCTTCGGGCTCAGCCAGCTCGGGCAGACGCGCCGAGGTGTCGGTGATGGCGGCGGCCATCCCGCGCACCGTGCGCCGTTCGAAGATCTCTCGCGGCGACAGATCGAAGCCCGCTGCCCGCACCGCGGAGGCGAGCTGGATCGACATGATCGAGTCACCGCCGAGCGCGAAGAATGACTCGGTGACGCTGACGCGGTCAACACCGAGCAAGCCCCCGACGATGGAGGCCAGAAGCTCTTCAACCGCACCCAGCGGGGCCGCATAGTCCAGGCTCACCACACCGAAGTCGGGAGTAGGCAGCGCTTTACGGTCCAGTTTGCCCGCCGAGTTCAATGGCACTTCGCCGAGCAGCATCCACACCGACGGCACCATGTACGACGGCAGTGCCTGCTCCACGGCGGACTTCACCACATCCACATCGACCGTGGACGGAGACAGGTACGCCACGAGATGTTCGGCACCGGTTTCGGCCCGCGCCACCGTCGCGGCGGCGTGCACCACGCCCGGTGCGGCGGCGAGTACCGCTTCGATCTCGCCGAGCTCGACGCGCTGGCCACGCAACTTGACCTGGAAGTCGGTGCGGCCCAGGTATTCGATGTTCCCGTCGGCATTCCAGCGCACCAGGTCACCGGTCCGGTAAAGCCGTGAGCCATCGACACCGTACGGATCTGGGATGAACCGTTCGGCGGTCAGACCGGGCTGCGTGGCGTAACCGCGCGCGATCTGGATGCCACCGAGGTACAGCTCCCCGGGAACACCGACCGGCACCGGACGGAGGCGATCATCGAGAACCAACGTCTCGGTGTTCCACACCGGCGCACCGATCGTCACCATCTCCGGCGCGTCGGATACATCGGCCCAGCTGACCTCGACCGCGGCCTCGGTAGGGCCGAACAGGTTGTGAATACCGACGTTCGGCCAGACATCGTGGACCCGCGTGACCACAGCGGCCGGCAGCGCCTCACCCGAGGCGAACACCCACCTCAGGCTCGTCAACTGCGCCAACCGGTCACGGTCGACAACATCGACGAACACCGACAGCATCGACGGTACGAAGTGCACCGACGTCGCCGCGGTCTCCTCGATCAGATCGACAATGTAATCCGGATCGGCATGGCCGCCCGGGCGGGCGATAATCATCTGCGCGCCGGTGAACAGTGGCGCAAACAACTCCGGTACCGACACATCGAACGTGTACGGCGTCTTCTGAATCACTCTGTCCCCGACCGTCCAGGGGAAGGCGTCCAGACCCCACCACAGCCGGTTCAGGATCGCCCGGTGCGACACCGTCACCCCCTTGGGGCGGCCTGTCGAACCGGAGGTGAACAGCGTGTAGAGCGCGTTATCCGGCGTCAGCGGCGCCGAACGTTCAGCATCGGTAACCGGTGCGATGGACAGATCCACCTCGTCGGCACACGACACGGCGATGGTGCGGACGCCGCCGATCCCGAACGTGTCCACGACCAGAACCATCTCCACACCGGCGGTATCGAGCATGAACTCAACACGGTCGGCGGGAGCGTCGGTGGCGATCGGCACGTACTGGCCACCCGCGGCAACCACAGCGTGGATCGCGACGATCATCTCGATCGAGCGATCGATGCACACACCGACTGCCACGTCCGGACCGACACCGATCGAGATCAGCTCACGAGCGAGCACACTCGTCCGGGCCGACAACTCCGCGTACGAGACAACTCGCCCCTCGAACCACAACGCGGGCGCATCGGGGGTCGACGCAGCCTGCGCGACAAGAGCGTCGGCGACGGTACCGGCGGGCACCGCGACGTCAGGACCGACGGCCCGCGCGAGTACCGCGGTGCGGGTGGCGTCGTCGATGAAGATGGCGTCGCCGAGCGCGATCGACGGGTCGGCGGTCAGCACGCCGAGTACCCGGACGAACCGGTTGGCGAACTCTGCGACGGTGGATTCGTCGAACAGATCGGTGGCATAGGTGACCAGACCGGACCATGCCGATCCGCTGTCTGCGGTGGATACCGCGACCGACAGGTCGAGCTGTGCGGGTACGCCGTCCACCGTGACGGGGCTGATCTGCACACCCGCGACGGACACGTCGGCATCAGCGACAGAGGCCGCCGGATCGAATGACAACATCACCTGAGCGAGCGGCGAGAACGCCTCGGACCGGACGGGATCGAGCGCCTCCACGATCGCCTCGAACGGCACGTCGGAGTGTGCGAAGGCGTCGAGGTCGGTACTCCGGACCTGGTTGAGCAGTTCATCGAACGATCCGCCCGTGGCGACGGTGGTGCGCAGCACGAGGGTGTTGACGAACATACCGATCAGCGGATCGAGAACCCGCTGGCCACGACCGGCGATCGGGGTGGCGACCGCGATGTCCTCGGTGGCCGACAGCCGCGCCAGCAGCGTGGCGAGCCCGCCGTGCACCACCATGAACGGGGTGATACCGCGTTCGGTGGCAACGGCCTCGACACGGGCGGCAATATCGCCGGGAATCTCGAATCCGACCTGAGCGCCCCGGTTGGAGGCGATGAGCGGACGGGGACGGTCCGCGGGCAGTTCGAGAACGTCGGGGACGCCGGCCAGCTTGCCGCGCCAGTAGGCGAGCTGACGACCGAGCACCGACGATTCGTCGGCGGGATCGCCGAGCACGTCGTGCTGCCAGATCGCGAAATCGGCGAACTGCACCGTCAGCGGCTCGATCCACGGGATCTCACCCGCGGTGCGTGCCGCGTACGCGGTGACGATGTCGGTCACCAGCGGCAGCAGCGACTCACCGTCGGCGCCGATGTGGTGCGCGACCACGGCCAGCAGGTATTCGCCGCCGGTTTGTTCACGCACCACGACGCGCAGCGGCCATTCCCGCGCCACGTCGAAACCGGTTGACACGCTGGTGAACAGGTCGTCGTCGGAGTCAACGACTCGCCACACTCCGCGGTCGTCGAACTCGGCGATATCACCGATCAGCTGGTAGGGATGACCGTCCTCGGCCGGGAACGAGGTGCGCAACACCTCGTGCCGGCCCAGCACGTCACGCACGGCGATGCGCAGCGCGTCGACGTCGAGTTCGCCGGACAGGCGCAGGACCGCGGGGATGTTGTACGTCGGCCGGGTCGGATCGAACTGGTTGATGAACCACATGCGACGCTGCGCGAACGACAACGGAATCCGCTGCGGCCGTGGCACAACCGCGGTGATCGGCGCGACCGTGGCGCCATGACCGGAAGTTGCCGTGATCAGTGCACGCACCGATGGCGCCTCGAATACGTCACGCACCGACACCGCAACCCCGAGCACCTCCGACGCCCGGGCCGCCAACCGCATCGCCGACAACGAGTTGCCGCCGATATCGAAGAACGACTCGGTCACCGACACCCGATCAGCACCAAGCAACTCCGCGAACACCTGTGCCACCGACTCTTCGGTACCGCTTTCCGGCGCGACGAATTCGGCCGTGACGGAAGCGAAGTCGGGTGATGGCAGCGCACGCCGATCCAGCTTGCCCGCACTGTTCAGTGGAACATCATCGATGAGCGTCCACACCGACGGCACCATGTACGACGGCAACGACTGCGCAACAGCCGCTTTCACCGCGTCTACGTCAATGCTCGACGGCGACAGGTACGCCACCAGATGCTCGGTACCGGTCTCGGCGGAGACCACCGTGGCGGCCACGTGCACCACACCCGGTACTGCGGCGAGCACCGCCTCGATCTCACCCAACTCGACACGCTGACCACGCAACTTCACCTGGAAGTCCGTACGACCCAGATACTCGATAGTGCCGTCGGTGTTCCAGCGCACCAGGTCACCGGTGCGGTACAACCGTGAACCGGGGTCACCGTACGGATCCGGGATGAACCGCTCAGCGGTCAGATCAGGCTGCGCGGCGTAACCACGCGCCACCTGCACACCACCCAGATACAACTCACCCGGAACACCCACCGGCACCGGACGCAGACGATCATCGAGCACCAGAGTCTCGGTATTCCACACCGGCGCACCAATCGTCACCGACTCCGGCGCATCCGACACATCCGCCCACGCCACCTCAACCGCAGCCTCAGTCGGACCGAACAGATTATGAATACCCACCCACGGCCACACCTCGTGCACCTGAGCCACCACAGCCGCCGGCAAAGCCTCACCCGAAGCAAACACCCACTTCAAGCTCGTCAACTGCGCCAACCGATCACGATCGACCACATCAACAAACACCGACAACATCGACGGCACAAAATGCACCGACGTCGCCTCCGTCTCCGCGATCAGACCCGCGATGTACTCCGGATCCGCATGACCACCCGGACGCGCAATCACCACCTGAGCGCCCGTGAACAACGGCGCAAACAACTCCGGCACCGACACATCGAACGTGTACGGCGTCTTCTGAATCACCCTGTCGCCCACACCCCACGCAAACGCATCCAACCCCCACCACAAACGGTTCAGCACCGCACGATGCGACACCGTCACACCCTTCGGCCGACCCGTCGAACCCGACGTGAACAACGTGTACAACGCGTTATCCAACGACAACGGAGCCAGACGATCAGCATCAGTGACCGGCGGTGCCGTCAGATCCACCTCGGCATCACACGAGACGACGATGGTACGGACATTCCCGGCCCGCCAGGTTTCGACGCCACTCGCTTGCGCTCGCGGCACCTCAACCGACGAAGGCGACACCTCCACCGACGAAGAGAACGTCTCAACCTGCGAAGAGGTCACCTCCACCGACGAGGTTGCCCCATTGCCGGTTGAGGTGCGAGGAGCGTCAGCGACGAGCCTCGAAACCACGTGAGATGACGTGTCCGTCACCAACACCACACCCACACCGGCGGTGTCCAGCATGTACTGGACACGATCAGCCGGAGCATCGGTGGCGATCGGGACGTACTGGCCACCGGCGGCGACCACCGCGTGGATTGCCACGACCATCTCGATGGAACGATCGATACACACACCGACAGCCACATCCGGCCCAACCCCGACCGACATCAGCTCACGGGCAAGCACACTGGTACGCGCCGACAACTCGGCGTAAGAGACACTGCGCCCCTCAAACCACAACGCCGACAACTCAGGCGTCGAAGCAGCCCGCGCCACAAGCGCATCAGCGACCGTGCCACGCGGAACAACAACCTCGGGGCCGGTAGCGGCGTCCAACGCCGCCCGGACGGTGTCCGCCGACAACCACGACGCATCACCAACTGCAATCGACGTGTCAGCAGTCAGTACGTCCAGAAGCCGAACGAACTTGTCCGCCATCGACAACACCGTCGACTCCTCGAACAGTTCGGTGGCGAACACCACCGAACCAGCCCAGTCCAAGCCATCGCCGCGCGGCGCGACGAGCACTGACAGATCCAGTTGCGCCGGGACAATCGGGGCGGCGAGCGGACTGATCTCCAGTCCGGCCACCGATACTTCCGTATCAGCAACCGAAGCTGCCGGATCGTACGACAGCATCACCTGCGCCAGCGGCGAGAACGCTTCCGAACGCACCGGATCGAGAGCTTCGACAATCGTCTCGAACGGCACATCAGAATGAGCGAACGCATCCAAATCGACGGTGCGCACCTGCTCCAGTAACTCGGCGAACGACACACCGGCGAACACCTCGGTCCGCAACACCAACGTGTTGACAAACATACCGACCAACGGATCAAGTACCCGATCACCACGGCCGGCGATCGGCGTGGCAACAGTGATATCGGCAGTCGCGCTCAACCGGGCCAGCAACGTCGACAACGCCGCATGAACCACCATGAACGGGGTAACACCGTGCTCACGTGCCACCGCCTCCACCCGAGCACCCACCTCGGCGGGAATCTGGAAGTCTGCTCGCGCGCCACGATGCGACGCGACGAGCGGCCGCGGACGATCAGCCGGCAGATCCAACACGTCAGGAGCACCGGTGAGTTGATCACGCCAATAACCCAGCTGACGACCCACCGTAGACTCGGGATCAGCAGCCGACCCCAATACCGAGTGCTGCCAGATCGCATAGTCGGCGAACTGCACCTCCAACGGCGTGAAATCAGGTGCTTTTCCTTGCACCCGAGCGGCATAGGCCACAGTGAGATCGGTCACCAACGGCAACATCGACTCGCCGTCCGAGGCGATATGATGCACCACAACCGCGAGGATGAATTCATCGGTATTACTGCGCAGCAATCGGATCCGTATCGGCCAATCAGTGGTGACATCGAATCCGGATGTGACGGTATTGGTCAGATCCTGCTCAGCCTCGACGATCGACCACACGTCCCGGTCGGCGAATTCCGCGATATCACCGACCACCTGAGCCGGTTCGCCATTGACCACCGGGAACGATGTCCGCAGCACCTCGTGCCGCACAAGCAGATCGGTGACCGACTCCCGCAACGCGTCCACGTCGAGATCGCCGTTGATCCGCAGCACCGCTGGGATGTTGTAAGTGGGCTGTGTCGGATCGAACTGATTGAGGAACCACATCCGCTGCTGGGCGAACGACAACGGGATTCGGTCAGGCCGCGGATCGGCCTTGGTGATGGGCACGAGCGCCGCCCCGTGACCCGACACCACCGCGATCAGCTCACGCACCGACGGCGCAGCGAACACATCACGCACCGACACGTTCACACCCAACGCCGCCGATGCCCGCGCTGCAAGGCGCATCGCCGACAGTGAGTTCCCACCGATATCGAAGAACGACTCGGTGACCGACACGCGCTCGACACCGAGCAGTTCAGCGAACACCGTCACGAGGACGTGTTCGGAACCGGTATGAGGTGCCACAAACCGGGTGGCTCTGTCGCCTTCGATATCGGGTGCGGGCAACTGCGTGCGGTCGATCTTGCCCGCCGCGTTGAGCGGCATGTGCTCCACCGGCGCCCACACCGCGGGCACCATGAACCCGGCCAACGACGCCGCCGCATGGGCCTTGACCGCATCGATATCCACCGAGGACGGTGACACGTACCCCACCAGCACCGCATCCTCACCCTTGCCCACGAGGGTGACAGCGGCATGGGACACACCCGGTGCTGCGACGAGGACCGCCTCGATCTCACCGAGTTCCACCCGCTGCCCACGCAGCTTGACCTGGAAATCGGTACGGCCCACATACTCCAGGTCGCCGTCGGTGTTCCACCGCACGATGTCACCGGTGCGGTACAGCCGGTCACCCGCATCGCCGAACCGATCGGCGATGAACCGCTCGGCGGTCAGAGCGGACCGCCCGGCATAGCCGCGCGCCACCAACGCACCACCGAGGTACAACTCGCCGGCCACCCCCACCGGCACCGGGTGCAATCGGCCGTCAAGGACCCTCGCGACCGTCCGTGACACCGGAGCACCGATCGTCACCGGCCGATGCGCGGACAACTGTGCACGTGTGGCGTAAATCGTCGCCTCGGTGGGACCGTACTGATTGGCCACCACCACCGCGGGCCATATGTGGGCCACCCGGTCCACCAACATCTGTGGCATCGGTTCCCCACCCACACACAACACCCGCAGTCCGATCGTCCTCAACACCGCATCGTCGACGACCTCCATGATCGTGGCCAGCATCGACGGCACCACTATCACCGTGTTCACCCGATGCCGAGCCCACAACGCCACCAGTGCGGTCGGGTCACGATGCTCGTCACCGGTCAACATCACCAGCGAACCGCCTACGGCGATCGGCCGGAAAAACTCCAGCACCGCCGGATCGAAGGTGAACGACAGCACCTGCGCGAACACATCCCGATCAGTGAACCCATTGACCGCCACATCGTGGCGCAGATGCGTCACCACCGAACGATGGGACACCACCACACCCTTGGGCCGACCCGTCGACCCCGATGTGAACATCGTGTATGCCGCGGCATCGACATCACATGCCCGTGCGACTTCACCCAAAGGCACCGAATCCCCCGCACGTGCCGTCGCGATCACCTGCGCGTCATCGACCTCGACGATCCGAACACCGGTCCGCTCCACGGCCACCGCAACCTGCTCCGAACCACCACCGGCCGGAACCAACACCACCCGCGCACCCGCGGTCTCCACGATGTACGACATCCGATCGGCCAAGGATTCCGGGTCAACCGGCACGAACTGCGCACCGGCCACCGCGACCGCGTACACCGCTACCGCCAACGACACCGATCGCGGCAAACACACCGCCACCGCATCCTCGACACCCACACCCAGCTCACCCAGTCGCAGCGCCAACGCCGCGACTGCCGAACCCAACTCGGCATACGACAGTGTCACCTCGCCGGCGATCAGCGCCGGAGACGAGGGACAAGCGGCAACCCGCTGGACCACCACATCCGCCAGTGTCGCCGGAATCGAACCTGTGACTGAATACGGTTCGGCACCAATCAGATCCACACCGTGCGCCAGCTCGGCAACCCAGGTGGCCCCGGCATCGTCGAGCAGTGCGACATCACCGACCACAACCGACGAATCCCGTGTCACGGCATCGAGGACCATGATCAACCGGGACATCATCGACTCGACAGTCGGCTCGTCGAACAGGTCTGTTGCGAACCGTGCACTGCCGAACCAACCGGTTCCGGGTTCGTTTACCGCGATCTCGATGATCAGGTCAACCTGAACCGGTGCGGCATCGAGGTCGACCGCCGACACCATCAAGTCGTCACCGGCGGCGGCATCTCGCCCGGAAGGTGCGGTCTCAGCGGCGTTCTGGAACAACGACAACCACACTTGCGTCAACGGCGCAAAGGCCTCCGAACGGACCGGGCTCACCGCATCGACGACCGCTTCGAAGGGGACGGAGTCATGTGTGAACGCAGCCAGATCGGTGTCCTTGACATCAGCGAGGACATCGATGAACCTCGCACCGAGGTCCATCCGCGTCCGCAACACCAGCGTGTTGACAAACATTCCGACCAACCGGTCCAACGCTGCCTGACCACGACCGGCGACCGGAGTACCGATCGTGATGTCGTCGGACGCCGTCAACCGTGCCAGCAATACGGCCAACGCACCGTGCACCACCATGAACGAGGTCACCCCATGACCGGCCGCCGTCCGCTCGATCCTGGCGCACAACGACGCCGGAATCGCAAACTGGACCCGCCCACCCCGCTGCGAGGCCACCGGTGGCCGCGGCCGATCGGTCGGTAGTGCCAACACGTCGGGAACACCGGCCAACTGCTCACGCCAGTACCCCAGCTGCCGACCTGCCACCGAATCCGCATCGCCGGGCGAACCCAGCACGCGATGCTGCCAGATCGCGAAATCAGCGAACTGCACATCCAGCGGTACGAATTCCGGCGCGACTCCGGCGACCCGCGCCACGTATGCGGTGACGATATCGGTGACCAGCGGACGCATCGACTCACCATCGGCGGCGATATGGTGGGCAACCACGGCCAGGAGATACTCATTGACCTCCGGAGCCGTACCACCTGAGGTCTCGCGGAGAACGACACGCACAGGCCACTCCCGGGTGACATCGAAACCGCTTGCCACGGAGGCGAACAAGTCGTCGTCGGAGTGAACCGTACGCCAGATACCGCGGCCGTCGAACTCTGCGATGTCGCCGATCACCTGATGCGGCACACCGTCGACGGCGGGGAAGACGGTCCGCAGGATCTCGTGCCGGTTCAGCACGTCGATGATGGCCGCGCGAAGGGCGGGCACGTCCAGCGTCCCGGATAGGCGCAGTACGACCGGGATATTGTAGGCGGTTGCGCTGGTATCGAACTGGTTGATGAACCACATCCGCTGCTGGGCAAAGGACAACGGGATTCGCTCGGGGCGCGGATCGGCCTTGGTAACGGGCACGAGCGCGCCCGCATGATCGGTCGTAGCCGCGATCAGTTCCCGCACGGTCGGCGCGGTGAACACATCACGCACCGTTACCTCTACGCCGAGTATCTCCGACGCCCGCGCCGCCAACCGCATAGCGGACAACGAATTACCGCCGAGGTCGAAGAACGAGCCGGCAACACTGACCCGGTCAGCACCAAGGACATCGGCGAACGCCGTCGACAACGCCGCTTCAACCGCGGTTGCCGGCGCCACGAACTCCGCGGCCACGGTCTCGAAATCCGGCGCGGGCAAAGCCTTACGATCCAGTTTGCCCGCCGAGTTGAGTGTCACGTCATCGATACCCACCCAGACGGTCGGCACCATGTATACCGGCAGCGACTGCGCCACCGACGCTCGCACCGCCTCGGTGTCCACCGACGCCGGAGACACGTATCCGATG
Organism: Gordonia pseudamarae; assembly: GCF_025273675.1. Classification (NCBI taxonomy): domain Bacteria; kingdom Bacillati; phylum Actinomycetota; class Actinomycetes; order Mycobacteriales; family Gordoniaceae; genus Gordonia; species Gordonia pseudamarae. The sequence continues at coordinate 3,939,004 of NZ_CP045809.1, forward strand.
AGGTGCTGGTCCCCGGTCGCCGATTCAAGCACGGTCGCCGCCGCATGCACCACGCCCGGCGACGACGCGATCGCCGACTCGATCTCGCCCAGTTCGACTCGCTGGCCGCGGAGTTTGACCTGGAAGTCGGTGCGACCCAGGTACTCCAACACCCCGTCGGTACGCCGACGCACCAGGTCGCCGGTCCGGTACATGCGGGTGCCCGGCTCGCCGCACGGGTCGGCGATGAACCGGTCCGCGGTCAGATCGCCCCGCGATGCGTAGCCTCGCGCCAACTGGACACCACCGAGGTACAACTCACCCGGCACCCCTGCCGGGACCCGCTGCAGGCGTGCGTCGAGAACCAGCGCGGACGAGTTCCAGATCGGCACACCGATCGGCACCGACGCGTCGGATGCCATTGCCCGCTTGATGTTCTCGGCGGTGATCTCGATCGCGGCCTCAGTGGGGCCGTACAGGTTGTAGAACAGAATGTTCGGCAACGCCTCGCGCACTTGCGCGGCAACTGCGGGTGGAACCGCCTCGCCGGTCAGCGAGATGATGCGCACCGAATCCATTGCCGAGATTCGGTGCGTACCCACGACGTCGACGAACACCGACAGCATCGACGGCACGAAGTGGACCATAGTGGCCCGCGTATCCTCGATGACCTCGGCCACGTACAGCGGCTCGGTATGCCCACCCTCTTTCAGGATGACCAGCCGCGCACCCGCCATCAACGGCGCGAACAACTCGGGCACCGATACATCGAAAGTATACGGCGTCTTCAGAATCACCGTGTCCGACTGGTCGATCGGGAGTTCGTCCAAACCCCACCACAGCCGGTTCAGCACAGCCCTGTGCGACAGGGTGACGCCCTTGGGCCTGCCCGTGGAACCGGATGTGAACAGACTGTAGGCAGCGTTGTCCGGGGACACCGGAGCCAACCGATCCGCAGCCGTAATCGCCGGGGTCGCCAGGTCGACATCACCTGAGCAGTCGACCAAGTGGATATGGATCCCGTTGCCCTGCGCGGTTCCGGCACTCATCGCCTGCGGCCCGCGCACCTGCGCCATTGCGGGGGCTGTGGTTTCAACAGCCAGCACCAGTTCCGCGGCTGCGGTTTCCACCATGTATTCCACACGGTCCGTGGGAGTGCCCAAGCCGATAGGCACGTACTGACCACCCGCCGCCACAATCGCGTGGATGGCGACGACCATCTCCACCGAGCGAGGAATACATAGGGCTACCGCGGTGTCCGGCCCCACCCCGAGTGAGATCAGTTCGCGGGCAAGCACGCTAACGCGTGCACCGAACTCCGCATAGGAGACACTTCGCCCCTCGAACCACAGCGCTGTCGCCTCGGGAGTGCGTGTGACCTGCGCGAATACAGGACTGTCGAGAGTGGTTGCGGACTGCACATCAACCCGATCACCCCACTCGGCGGCCTCAACGACGGCCAATTGAGCGGAATTCAGGAGCTCGATGTCACCGCATACCCGGTCGGCGTCGGCAGCGATACCGCACAAGATCTGCAGGAGAGCGTCGGCGAACACCTGAATTTGATCGTCGGCGAACGCGCCCGGAAGATACTTGATTTCCACGGACAATCCGTCAGCGACCGGAGCAGTCACCATATTCAGCGGATAGTGGGTCGCGTCACTGGCTTCGACCTCGAGAATCCGCAGACCGGCCGCCGCACCGGTGTCGGCGGCCGACAACGATTCGGTATTCACCGGATACGACTCGTGGATCGTCAGAGTATCGAATCCGGCCGGCACTGCCGTGGTTGCCAGGATTTCGGGCAGGGTCAGATACTGATGGTCCAGGACCGCCACCTTGTCGGCCTGCACCTGTTCGATGACCGCCGCGACCGGCGCGTTCGGGTCGACATCGACCACCACCGGCAGAGTGTTGATGAACAAACCAACCATCGTCTCCACCCCCGGCAGGTCTGCCGGGCGCCCTGACACGGTCTCACCGAAGGTGACCACCCGATTGCCGGTGATCCGAGACAGCAGAATCGCCCAGGCCGTTTGCAGCGTCGTCGCGATCGTCGAATTATGTTTCCGAGCAACTGATTCCAGCGCAGCTACGATCTCCGAACCGAGGACGGCAGCGTGTTTGCGCGGCATCGAGTCGACAGTCGCCTCGATACCCGGCGCCACCAGGGTGGCGCCGTCGGCACGTTCCACCACGCCACGCCAGGCCGCCAATCCGGCCGTGGTGTCCTTGGCGGCAACAGCGGCGAGGAAGTCGGCGAAATCGTGGCCGGTATCGACGGTGAACACATCGCCGGTCGCGTACAAGGCCAGTAGATCGGCCAGCACCAACGGACCCGACCAGCCATCGAAGAGAATGTGATGGTTGGTGATGACCACACCGATACCGTCGGCATGCCGCACCACCACCACCCGAAGCAGCGGCGGCGCCGCCAGATCAAACGGAACAGTCTTCTGCTCGATGCCGATCTCGGCAATACGAGCACGGGCATCGGTCCCCGACATGTCTCCGAGATCAATTGTCTGCCAAGGAACCTCTACCGACGGTTGGATGAGTCCGACAACCGAACCACCACGTGTGCGGACGAAGCCCGAACGCAGTACCCGATGCCGGGACACCATCTCATCAACCGCACCACGCAGCCTGGTCACGTCGACCGTGCTGCCCAGATGCAACACCACCTGGGTGAGATAGACGTCCACCGCCGCGTCGTCGGCCGCCGCATGGCCCAACTCGGCCTGGAAGTACAGACCACGTTGCAAGGGGGCCAGCGCCCACACATCCGAACCGGGGTAACGAACGGCCAGGTCGTCGAGATCGTCCTGGGAGATGTCGACGCCCGGCACATCCGACGGTGACAAACCCGGTGACGTGTGCGCCACCGCGTCAACCGCCGACGTGAGTTCGGCGGCCCAGAAGCCGATCAGGTCGTCGACGTCGGCCTCGGACAGGATTGCCCGCGGCACATTCGCGATCACGTTGAGGCGGCGCGAACCGTCGTCGCCGACGGCAACGCCGACGCTGAGGTTCAGTGCCGCCAGGGCGGCCATGGCACCGGTGGGTGCCGGATCGTAGACCGGTCCGCGGACACCGCTCAGCGGCAACGGATCTCCGGAGTCCGCGCCCGCCCCCGCGGCACCGAGGTAGTTGAACAGGATCGCCGGGAGCGGACGCTCGGCCAGACCGGCAACCGGGGCGAGCGCAGCGACGGGAGATGTCACGTTGTTGTACCGCAGCCAACCGAATCCGATGCCCGAATCCGGTTGGGCCAGGCGTTCTTCCTTGGCGGCCTTGATCGCGTGCACGATGTCGGCGGCCGGGTCGAGGGCCAGCGGTGCGATCGAGGTGAACCAGCCGACCGACCGGGACAGGTCGGCGCGTACCGGCTCGGGTCCGGTTTCGAGGACGTCTTCGTAGCGGCCGTGGCCTTCGGTGAGCACCGAGATCGGCGCGTGATCGACGAGACCGCGGTCATGCTGCCAGGCCCGTACCGCGCGGGCCAGGGAGCCGAGGAGCACGTCGTTGACATTGCCCGCAGTCGCCTTGCTACCGAACGCGTCCGGAACACTGGTGAGTATCGCTTCGGTGACTGTCGCGTCGATCTGGCCGGTCACCGTCACCGTGGTGTGCTGGCGGTCGCGGGCAGGGTCGAGTTCGGTCCCGAAGTTGTTGCGGTGCTCGGGAAGACGGTCCAGCCAGTAGTCCGCCTCGGCGATATGGGCATCGGTGCGGCCGGCCAGCGCCGTCATCCATGCGCGCTGCGAGGTGGTGGTGGCCCGCAACTGATACCGGTGCCCTCCGCTACGTTGCGCCCACAGGGTGACCAGGTCCTCGATGATCGCGCGCCACGACACCGCGTCCACACCGAGATGGTGAACAGTGAGCACGATGCGCGCTGCACCGGTTGTTGCGTCGGTGACCAGCACAGCCTGCACCAGTTGACCAGTGGCAGTGTTGAATCGGCGGGTGGCCGCGACGTGTGCCGACTGTAGATCCGCGTCGAAACCATCCGTTCCGATGGCATGTTCGGAGGTCAACGACGATACCGCCGCCGCGGCATCGAACTCGCGACCGGCAACGAGTTCCCAGCCGGCCGTCGGCGAGGTGGTCGGCACCAGCGACGCGGACAGCATCGGGTGATGGGCGACGAGTTCGCCGAGCAGTTCGGCCAGCACGTCCTCGGTCAGGCCTTTCGGTGCGGCCAGGGTTGCGGACTGGTTGAAGTCGGCGAAATCCGCGGCGGTGTCGGAATGTTCGAGCATCCACGACACCACCGACGGCACCGGCATCACACCGACGGCGCCACCGTCAGGCTCGGCCAGTTCGGGTAGTCGGGCCGAGGTGTCGGTGATTGCCGCAGCCATCCCCCGTACGGTGCGTCGTTCGAAGATCTCCCGTGGCGACAGATTGAACCCGGCGGCCCGCACCGCCGACGCCAGCTGGATCGACATGATCGAATCGCCGCCGAGCGCGAAGAACGATTCGGTGACACTGATCCGGTCCACGCCGAGCAGACCGGCGACGATCGAGGCAAGAAGTTCCTCAACAGCACCGAGCGGGGCCACGTAGTCGGCGCTGAGGGCACCGAAGTCGGGTGCGGGCAGGGCACGACGATCCAGCTTGCCCGCACTGTTGAGCGGCACCTCATCGATCACCATCCACACCGACGGCACCATGTAGTTCGGCAGCGCGTGTTCCGCGGCCGCCTTGACCGCGTCCACATCGACGCCGGCCGGTGCCAGGTAGGCCACCAGGTGCTCGGCGCCGGTCTCGGTGGCAGCGACGGTGGCAGCGGCGTGTACCACTCCGGGTGCGGCCGCCAGGACCGCTTCGATCTCGCCGAGCTCGATGCGCTGACCACGCAACTTCACCTGGAAGTCCGTACGACCCAGATACTCGATAGTGCCGTCGGTGTTCCAGCGCACCAGGTCACCGGTGCGGTACAACCGTGAACCGGGGTCACCGTACGGATCCGGGATGAACCGCTCAGCGGTCAGATCAGGCTGCGCGGCGTAACCACGCGCCACCTGCACACCACCCAGATACAACTCACCCGGAACACCCACCGGCACCGGACGCAGACGATCATCCAACACCAGTGTCTCGGTATTCCACACCGGCGCACCAATCGTCACCGACTCCGGCGCATCCGACACATCCGCCCAACTGACCTCAACCGCAGCCTCAGTCGGACCGAACAGATTATGAATACCCACCCACGGCCACACCTCGTGCACCTGAGCCACCACAGCCGCCGGCAAAGCCTCACCCGAAGCAAACACCCACTTCAAGCTCGTCAACTGCGCCAACCGGTCACGATCGACCACATCAACAAACACCGACAACATCGACGGCACAAAATGCACCGAGGTTGCCTGAGTTTCAGCGATCAGATCCGCGATGTACTCCGGATCCGCATGACCACCCGGACGCGCGATCACCACCTGAGCGCCCGTGAACAACGGCGCGAACAACTCCGGCACCGACACATCAAAGGTGTACGGCGTCTTCTGAATCACCCTGTCGCCCACACCCCACGCAAACGCATCCAACCCCCACCACAGGCGGTTGAGCACCGCACGATGCGACACCGTCACACCCTTCGGCCGACCCGTCGAACCGGAGGTGAAGAGCGTGTACAACGCGTTATCCAACGACAACGGAGCTATACGTTCAGCATCGGTGACCGGAGCGGTCGACAGATCCACCTCACCATCACACGAGACGACGATCGTGCGGACATTCCCGGCCCGCCAGGTTTCGAGGCCACTCGCCGGCGCTCGCGGCACCTCAACCGACGAATCCTCATTGCCGGTTGAGGTGTGAGGAGCGTCAGCGACGAGCCCCGACACCACGTGAGATGACGAGTCCGACACCAGGACAACACCCACACCGGCGGTGTCCAGCATGTACTGGACACGATCAGCCGGAGCATCGGTGGCGATCGGGACGTACTGGCCACCGGCGGCGACCACCGCGTGGATTGCCACGACCATCTCCACCGAGCGGTCGATACACACACCGACAGCCACATCCGGCCCAACCCCGACCGACATCAGCTCACGGGCAAGCACACTGGTACGCGCCGACAACTCGGCGTAAGAGACACTGCGCCCCTCAAACCACAACGCCGACAACTCAGGCGTCGAAGCAGCCCGCGCCACAAGCGCATCAGCGACGGTACCGGCCGGGACAACGGCAGCCGGACCCACGGATCGCGCGAGGACGGCGTCACGGTCTGCCTCGACCAGGACGGGAACATCACCCACGGCGATGGCCGGATTGGCGGTGACCGCGTCGAGCACCCGCACGAAACGAGCGGCGAACTCGGTGACCGTCGACTCGTCGAACAGGTCGGTGGCGTAGGTGAACGCACCGGACCAGCTGCCTTCGTCCAGATCGCCGGACGCCGCCGTCGACACCGACATCGTCAGGTCGACCTGGGCCGGGATCACGTCCAGGGTCACCGGACTGATCTCGACTCCGGCGACGGTAACATCGGCGTCGGCGATCGAGGCGGCCGGATCGAACGAGAGCATCACCTGCGCGAGCGGTGAGAACGATTCGGAACGAACGGGATCGACGGCCTCGACGATCGCCTCGAACGGGACGTCGGCGTGTGCGAACGCATCGAGGTCGGTGGTACGAACACGTTCGAGGAACTGAGCGAACGTCTCACCGCTCGCGAGTTCGGTACGCAGCACCAGCGTATTGACAAACATGCCGATCAGCGGATCGAGCACCCGGTCGCCGCGCCCGGCGATCGGAGTCGCCACCGCCACATCACCATTCGCGGTAAGCCGCGAGAGCAGCGTGGCGAATGCCGCGTGCACCACCATGAACGGGGTCGACCCGAAATCACGGGCCAGCGGTTCGATACGTTCGGCGATGTGCGCGGGAATCGTGAATGCGACACGGCCGCCGCGATGCGAGGCGATCTGCGGCCGCGGACGGTCGGTCGGCAGTTCGATGACATCGGGGATACCGTCGAGCTTGTCCGTCCAGTATTCCAGCTGTTGTGCCACAACAGAATCGGAGTCATCCGCCGTACCGAGAACCTGGTGCTGCCAGATCGCGAAGTCGGCGAACTGTACCTCCAGCGGCGCGAACTCCGGCGCCTGCCCGTGGGCGCGCGCCGCATAGGCGGTGACGATGTCGGTGACCAGCGGCAGCATCGACTCGCCGTCGACACCGATGTGGTGTGCGACGACTGCCAGCACATGATCGCCCGGTCCGCGTTCGAGGAGGCGGACGCGCAGCGGCCATTCGCCGCTGACGTCGAAACCTGTTGTCGCCGCCGCCGACAGATCGGCCTCCGTCTCGACGGCCCGCCAGATGCCGCGGTCATCGAACTCGGTGAGATCGCCGATCGACTGGTACGGCGTGCCGTCGGCCGCCGGGAACGAGGTCCGCAGCACCTCGTGCCGGGTCACCACGTCGAGGACCGCCGAACGCAGCGCCGCCACGTCGAGCGATCCGGTCAGCTCGAGAACGGCCGGCAGATTGTAGGTGGCGTCGTTGGTGTCGAACTGGTTGATGAACCACATGCGCTGCTGCGCGAACGACAGCGGAATGTGCTGCGGGCGCGGCGACACCACAGTCACCGGAGCCAGGGCCGCGGTGTTGCCGGCGACGGCGGTGATCAGCTCACGAACAGTCGGCGCGCCGAAGATGTCGCGGACCGACACCTCCACGCCGAGCACCTCGGACGCCCGGGCGGAGAGCCGCATCGCCGACAACGAGTTGCCGCCGATGTCGAAGAACGACGCGGTCACCGATACCCGCTCCACGCCCAGCAGCTCGGCGTACACGGCCGCCAGCGCCGACTCGGTGCCGGTGGCCGGTGCCACGAATTCGCTTTCCATGGCGGCGAAGTCGGGCTGAGGCAGAGATCTTCGGTCGACCTTGCCCGCCGAGTTCAGCGGCATCTGTTCCAGCGCCACCCACACCGTCGGCACCATGTAGGTCGCCAGCGTTTGCGCGACGACCGACTTCACGTGTTCGACGTCGACGCCTCCGGGTGAGAGGTACCCCACCAGATGCTGTGCCCCGGTGGGTGAGGTGGCGACAGCCGCCGCCGCGTACACCACGCCGGGCGCGGCCGTGAGAGCTGCCTCGACCTCGCCGAGTTCCATGCGCTGACCACGCAACTTCACCTGGAAGTCGGTGCGGCCCAGGTACTCGATCTCGCCGTCGTCCGTCCACCGGGCGAGATCGCCGGTGCGGTAGAGACGGTTGCCCGCCGTACCGAGTTCGTCGGACGAGAACGGGTCGGCGACAAAGCGTTCGGCGGTCAGATCCGCACGTGCAGCGTATCCGCGCGCCACTTGCGGGCCGCCGAGATACAGCTCGCCCGGCACACCCACCGGCAGCAGCCGCAGCCGCTCGTCGAGGACGTAGCCGGCGACGCCCGCGACGGGACGGCCGATGGTGATGCGGCCGACCTCGGGGTCGAACTCCTGAATCGTCGAGTAGATGGTGGTTTCGGTGGGGCCGTACTGGTTGAAGACCCGCACACCCGGCCAGGTGGCGGCCACACCCGCGGCGACCGCCGGGGGGACCGCCTCGCCGCCGGTGTTGATCCGCCGCAACGATGACGCCCACGCGACGTCGTCGCCGAGCACGTCGAGCAGTACCGCCAGCATCGACGGCACGATCATGGCCGTGGTCACGCCATGGGCGGCGATCGCCGCCGAGAGCGCCACCGGGTCGCGGTGCTCACCGGGCGCCAGCAGCACCAGCGGCGCACCCACCAGGACCGGGCGCAGGAACTCCATCACCGACGGGTCGAAGGTGAACTCCAGCACCTGCAGAAACACGTCGGAACCGTCGAAACCGTAGTGGTCGCGGTCGGCGACGAGTTCGGTGATCAGCGACCGGTGCGACACCGTGACGCCCTTGGGGCGTCCGGTGGAGCCCGAGGTGAACACCGTGTAGGCGGCGTTGTCGGGGTGTACCGGCGCACTGCGCTCGGCGTCGGACACCGGTGCGGTACCCAAGTCGACGGCACCACCGGCATCGACGACGACCGTTGCCACGCCGGACGGCAGCGACCGATCCGCGTCGGCCCCGGAGGGGGTGGTCGCAGAGGTGATGACCAGTGCGAGGTTGGCGGTCTCGACGATGTACTCGACCCGGTCGGCCGGGGCTTCGGTGTCGATGGGCACGAACTGTCCGCCGGCGGCGAGCACCGCGTGAATGGCGACCATCATCTCGACCGATCGGCCGATCATCACCCCGACCGCGGTATCGGGGCCCACACCGAACGCGATCAGTTGGCGTGCAAGGACACTCGCCCGGGCATTGAGCTCAGCGTAAGAGACACCACGCCCCTGGAAGATCAGCGCGGTCGCGTCCGCGGCATCGGCGGCACGCGCCGCGAGCAGGTCACTGACCAGCTCACGCCCGACCACGGGCGCCGCCGGACGTGACCACGCGAGCAACTGCTCCCGGTCGGGTCCGTCGAGCAGCCCGATCTCCCGCGTCGGCGTATCGGGCCCCTCGGCGACAACCCGCAGGATGTGCGCGAGTGCACGTACGAACACCTCGATCTGCGCGTCGGTGAACACCGACGGCAGGTATGCCAGCCGCAGCTGCAGCTGGTCATCGGTCGGCGTCGCACCGAAGCCGAGCGGATAGTGCACCGAGTCGAGAACGTCGACCTGCCGTACGTCCAGACCGGCCGAGGATGTGTCGGCGGTGGTCAGGGTGTCGGTGTTGACGGGGTAGGACTCGAACACCGTCAGCGTGTCGAAGAGCGGTCCGTGCCCGGTGTGGGCCAGGATCTGCGGCATCCCCAGGTGCTGATGGTCAAGAACCTTGACCTTGTCGGCCTGCAGCTTCGCGAGCACGTCGGCGATCGACGCGTCGGGGTCGACGTCGACGACCGCGGGCAGCGTGTTGATGAACAGGCCCACCATCGACTCGACGCCGGGCAGGTCGGCCGGACGACCGGAGACGGTCTCACCGAAGGTGACCACCCGGTTGCCGGTGAGCCGCGAGAGCAGCACCGCCCACGCGAACTGGGTGATCGTGGCCATCGTGGCGCCGGTCGACCGCGATACGGCCTCCAGGCCCGCGGTCAGTTCGGCGCCGAGACGCTCACGTCGATCGCGCGGCAGCGAATCACGCTGCGCCTCTTGCCCGGCGGCCACCATCGTCGGACTGTCGACGGGTGCCAGGACCTCGTTCCACGCGGCCAGGCCGCTCGCGTCGTCGGTGCGCGCTATCTGCGCCAGATACTCGGAGAAGTCGGTGACCGGGGTGAACGGCCGCCCCAGCGCGTACAGCGCCAGTACGTCCGCCACCACCAGCGGGCCCGACCACCCGTCGAGGATGATGTGATGGTTGGTGACCACCAGCGTCGACGAATCACCGTGCATGGCGAGCACGAACCGCACCAGCGGCGGATCGGTGAGATCGAACGGGATGGCGCGCTGCTCCTCCACGATCTCCTGGACGCGCCGCTGCGCGACCGACTCCTCGAGGCCGGTCAGATCGACTACCGCCCAGGGAAGTTCGGCCTCATCGTGGACGACGGTGACCACCGCACCGCTCGGCGCGGACACGAATCCGGACCGCAGCACCGCGTGATGGGCCACCACCTGCCGGGCGGCGGTGTGCAGCCGTTCGGCGTCGACCTGCCCCAGTTGCAGGACGGCCTGCGCCACATACACGTCCACGGCGCCGTCGGAGGCCGCGGCCAGCTGGGACTGGAAGTACAGGCCCTGCTGCAACGGCGAGAGCGACCACAGCTGCGCGGTCGGGTAGCGCGCGTCGAGCACATCGACGTCGGCCTGGGTGAGGTCGACCCCCACCACATCCGAGGGGCTGCGGCCCACGAGGCCGTCCGAGGAGGCCACCGCATCGACGACCTCGGCGAGGTACTCGACCCAGTGGCGGCCGATCTCGGCGGCGTCGTCCGCCGAGAGCACCGAGGTGAGGTAGCCGATGTTGGCCACCAGTACCCGGTTGCCGCCGTCACTGCCGATTCCGGCGTCCAAGGTCAGCGCCGCCGAGGCCACCATCGCTCCCGACCGTGTACCGGGCAGATCGTAGCCCTCGGCGGCCGGCGCGAACGCGAGCGATGCCAGTGCCGCGTCGTCGTCGGCACGCACGCCACGGTTACCGGCGTAGTTGAACGACACCGCGGGCATCGGGGCATCGGCGAAGGCGTCCCGGTGCGGCCCGTAACGCAGTGGTGCGAAGGCGATTCCGTCACCGGGCTGGCTCAGGATGGCTTCCTTGGCCTGCTTGACCAGTGCTCGCGGATCGGTGTCGGTGACATCGACCGACACCGGCGAGAATGCGGTGAACCAGCCGACTGTGCGGGCGAGATCGGCACCGGCGGCTATCTCCTCGGCACGACCGTGCCCTTCCAGCAGGATCGACACGCGGGCGGCGGCCAGTCCGTGCCCGCGGCTCCAGCGGTCGACCGCCGCGGCGAGTGCCGCGATCATCGCCTCCGACGGTCCGGTGCGGAATGCCTCCGGCACCTCCGACAGCAGACGTTCGGTGACGTCGGACGGCACCCGCACGGCGGTCCGCGCGAGTGCGCGTTCCCGGTCGGTGGCGCGGTTCACGGTGTGCCCGAACCACTCCGGTGTCTCGGGCAACTGGCTGCGCCAGTAGTCGATCTCGGCGCCGCGGTCGGCACCGAGTTCGGCCTGCACCTGTGCCCAGCGCCGCACCGAGGTGCCCTCGGCCTGCAGGGCGATCGCCTGCCCGGCACCGAGCTGGCCGGCGGCGGTCACCAGGTCGGCCAGCACCGTCTGCCACGAGACGATGTCGACGACAGCGTGATGGATCGCCAGGATCAGGCGCCCGTCCGCGCCGTCGGCGGGCAGGAGTGCGGCGGCGGCCACCATCAGGCCGCTCGCCGGGTCGAGCCGGCCCAGCACCGCGGTGTGGGCGGCCTCGACCGCCTCGGTGAACTCGGGACTTCCGGGTGCGCCGGCCGCGGTGTCGACGGTGATCGCCGCCGCGGCATCGAAGTCGACCGCACCGGTACGCATCACCGGTACACCGCCGGGGTTCGGAGTGTCACCGGTGGGGACGGTGAGCGTGGCGGTGAGGGCGGGGTGGCAGGCGACCATCGCCGACAACACCGCTGCGATGGTCTGCTCGGTGGTGCCCGCCGGCAGTACCAGCACCCGCGACTGCGAGAAGTCGGCGTAGTCGGCGGGGCTGTCGCCGCGTTCGATCATCCACTCGATCAGCGGCGGCAGCGTCACCTCGCCGGCGGGTCCCCCGTCGAGCTCGGCGAGCACCACGGCCGCACTGCCGGCCGCGGCACCCGCGAGTGCCCGGACCGTCTTCAATTCGAAGATGTCACGCGGGCGAAGTTCGAATCCCGCCGTGCGCAGCGCCGACGACAGCTGGATCGACATGATCGAGTCGCCGCCGAGCGCGAAGAACGAGTCGGTGACGCTGATCCTGTCCTGCCCGAGCAGGCCGCCGACGATGCCCGCGATGGTGCGTTCGGCATCGGTCCCGGGGGCTACGTACTCGTCCTCGGCCACCGCGCCCGGCGCGGGCAGCGCATCCCGGTCGAGTTTGCCGCCGGGGGTGACCGGCATCTCCTCCACAGTGATCAACTGCGACGGAACCATGTGTGCCGGAAGACGTTCGGCGGCCTGTGTCATCACATCGTCGACGTTCACGTCGCCGCCGGGGGTCTCCAGGTAGCCGACGAGCCGGGTACGGCCGGTGCCCTCGTCCTTGACGCCGACGACCAGGGCGCGGGTGACGCCGGCGACGTCGCCGAGCACCGACTCGATCTCGCCGAGTTCGATGCGCTGGCCGCTCACCTTCACCTGGTGGTCGCCGCGGCCGGCGTATTCGATGTCCCCGGACTTGGTGATGCGCACGAGGTCGCCCGTGCGATACATCCGTTCGCCCGGAGCACCATAGGGATTGGCGATGAACGTCGTCGAGGTACGGTCGGGCTGCCCGAGGTAACCACGGGCCAGGGCAGGTGTGGCCAGATACAGCTCACCTGTGACGCCCTGGGGCACCGGATGCAGCCGGGCGTCGAGAACCAGGGTGGTGAATCCCTCGATGCCGCGGCCGATGGTGATCGGCTTCTTCGGCATCAGCCGGGCGCGGGTGGAGATGACCGTGCACTCGGTGGGTCCGTACATGTTGAAGATGCGGCGACCGCGGGCGGCCCAGCGCTGCACCAGTTCCGGCGGGCACGCCTCACCGGCGGGCATCAGGGTGCGGACCGTCTCCGCGTAGGCCGGGTCGACGGTGGCCAGTACCGTCGGCGTGATCAGCATGTCGGTGACCTCGCCGCGCTCGATCACCTCGCCGAGCACGTCGCCCGCGTACTCCGACTGCGGTGCGATGACCAGGGTGTGCCCGGCCAGCACGGTCAGCAGCATCTCCCACACCGAGGCATCGAAGCTCGGCGACGAGACGTGCAGCACGCGGGTGTCCGGGTTGTCCTCGCGGGTGCCGCTGAGGGATTCGGCGGTCGCGAACAGATTGGGCAGACCCGAGTGGGTGACCGCCACCGCCTTCGGCCGGCCCGTGGAACCGGACGTGTAGATCAGATACGCGAGGTTGGTCACGCGGACCGAACCGTGCCGCTCGGCATCGGAGACCGGGTCGGTCGGATGTCCGGTGGCCTCCAACTCGCTGATGTCGAGCCAGGTGGCCGCCGAATCACCCAGCTTGGCGCGCGTCTGCTCGCTCGTGATCCCGAGGCGTGCACCCGAATCCGAGAGCATGTATTCGATGCGATCGACCGGATAGGCGGGGTCGATCGGGACGTACGCGGCGCCCGACTTGATGACGCCGAATACGGCGACCACCGACTCGATGGAACGTTCGAGCCCGACCGCCACCACGTCCTCGGGACCGGCGCCGCGGGCGATCAGCTCGCGGGCGACACGGTTGGTGCGCTCTTCGAATTCCTCGTAATCGATCTCGTCGTCGCCGCAGATCAGCGCGGGATGGGTGGGATCGAGGTCGCGTTCGGCGAGCATCGCCGGGAGGGTACCCGTTTCCGCCGTTCCGCCGATGGGCGCGCCTGTGCGCTCGGCCGACGGCATTCCCGCAGTGGGAGTCATCTGGCGGGCCTGCCCCGAAGTCGGCTCGCTGGTCACGGATTCCCCTGTGCTGTCTATGTCCCGAATGATGTCTATGTCCCGAATGATGTCTATGTCCCGAATGATGTCTATGTCACCGACGGCCCGGGCCGGGTCGTCGATCATGGCGGTGAGCACCCGCTGCCACACCGCGGCCAGGCGGATGATCGTCGATTCGTCGAACAGCGAAGCCGCGTAGACGAATTCGACAGTCGTACGCGACCCTTCGTGGACACCGACGGTGAGGTCGAACTTGACCTCGTCGACATCGAGGGTGATCGGCTCGACCGACACCCCACCGTCGGACAGCGGCACCGCCGCACCGGTGTCGAGATCGCCGGCGGTGTGCGTGAGCACTATCTGGAACAGCGGCGTGTACGCCGTGGAGCGTTCGGGCGCGAGCTTTTCCACCAGCTGCTCGAACTGCACGTCGGGATGGGCGAAGGCGTCGAGATCGGTGGCGCGGACCTGCGCGAGCAGTTCCGCGGTACCAGCACCCGCATCCACCGGCGTCCGCAGCACCAGGGTGTTGACGAACATTCCGAGCAGGCCGTCGAGGGCGGCGTCGCCGCGACCGGCGATCGGTGCGCCGATCACCACATCCGCGGTGGCCGCCAGTCGCGCGACAGTGATCGCGAGCACCGCGTGGAACACCATGAACGGGGTGACGTTGTGTTCGGCGGCGAACTCCGGAATACGTTGTGCCACCTCGTCGGGGACGGTGATCCGCACACGTCCGCCCGCCGGATCGAACACCGCCGGACGCGGCCGGTCCATCGGCAGATCGGTGACCGCCGGCAGATCGGCCAGCGTGCCCGTCCAGTAATCGAGCTGGCGGGCCAGCCTACTGCCCTCGGTGTCGATATCACCGAGTTCGCGGGCCTGCCACAGTGTGTAGTCGGCGTACTGCACCGGCAGCGGCGACCACTGCGGTGCGTCACCGGCCGAACGCGCGGCGTAGGCGGTGAGCAGATCAGCGGCGAGCACCTTGGCCGACTCACCGTCGAAGGCGATGTGGTGGACGACGACAAGCACATCAGTCGTGTTGCCGTCCGGCGAGCGCCAGAACCGCACACGCAGCGGAAGGTCGGTCGCGACGTCGAATCCGGTGCGGGCCGCGGCGAACAACTCTGCCTGAGCATCCGACCGCGCCCAGTCCAGGGCACCGGCGGCGCTCTGCCCGTCGACGATCTCCTGCCACGGACCGATCTCGTCGGACGGATAGCGGGTGCGCAGGATCTCGTGCCGGGCAACCACATCGGCCACCGCCGCACGCAGCACGTCGAGGTCGATCAAGCCGGTGAAACGCAACGGCATCGGGATGTTGTAGGCGGCCGAGACGGTGTCGTACTGATTGATGAACCACATGCGCCGCTGCAGCGGCGACAACGGAATACGTTGCGGGCGTGGGCCGGCGGTGACGGGCGCGAGCACCTCCGCGTTGCCGGTGGTGGCCGCGATCAACTCGCGCACCGTCGGGGCGTCGAACACCTCGCGCACCGACACCTCCACCCCGAGAACATCTCCGGCACGCGCGGCCAGACGCATCGCCGACAGCGAGTTGCCGCCCAGATCGAAGAACGATGCGGTCACCGACACACGCTGCGCACCGAGGACATCGGCGAAGGCCTCCGCCAGCGCCGCCTCGGTGCCGGACTCCGGCGCCACGTATTCGGCTTCGACGGTGGCGAAATCGGGTGCGGGCAGCGCCTTGCGGTCCAGCTTGCCCGCAGAGTTGAGCACCACCTCCTCGATACCCACCCACACCGACGGCACCATGTACCCCGGCAGCATCGCGGCCACCGACGCACGCACGACATCGGTGTCGACCGTCGCCGGCGAGACATAGCCGATAAGATGCTGATCACCGGACTCGGTTTCCAGCACCGTCGCCGCCGCGTGCACCACACCGGGTGCCGAGGCGATTGCCGACTCGATCTCCCCCAGCTCGACGCGCTGACCACGCAGCTTCACCTGGAAGTCGGTGCGTCCCAGGTATTCCAACACGCCGTCAGCACTTCTGCGGACGAGGTCCCCGGTGCGGTACATGCGCGCACCCGGCGCGCCGTACGGATCGGCCAGGAAGCGATCGGCGGTCAGATCACCACGCGCGGCGTAACCACGCGCCAGCTGCACACCGCCGAGATACAGCTCACCCGCAACACCCTCGGGCACCCGGCGCAGACGCGCGTCGAGCACCATCGATGACGAATTCCAGATCGGCACGCCGATCGGCACCGAACCGTCGGAGGCCGACACCCGCTCGATGTTCTCGGCGGTGATCTCGACCGCCGCCTCCGTGGGGCCGTACAGGTTGTAGAACAGGATGCCCGGCAACGCCTCCCGGACCTGCGCGGCAACCGCGGGCGGCACCGCCTCACCGGTCATCGAGATGATCCGCACCGAATTCATCGCCGCGATCCGGCCCGTGCCCACCACGTCCACGAACACCGACAGCATCGACGGCACGAAATGCACCATCGTCGCGTGGGTCTGTTCGATCACATCGGCCACATACAGCGGCTCGGTGTGGCCGCCTTCCTTGAGGATCACCATCCGCGCACCGACCATCAGCGGCGCGAACAGTTCCGGCACCGAGACGTCGAAGGTATACGGCGTCTTCAGGATCACCGTGTCGGAGCCGTCGATGGGCAGTTCGTCGACACCCCACCACAGGCGGTTCACCACCGCCTCGTGCGGCAACGTCACCCCCTTGGGGCGGCCCGTCGAACCCGAGGTGAACAGCGTGTAGATCGCCGCATCGGGGCGGATCGGGGCAACCCGATCGGCGTCGGTCACCGGCGGGGTGGCCAGGTCGACCTCTGCGGTGCAGTCGATGACGTGGATGCGGACGTTGCCGGTTTGCGGGGTTTCGAGGCTCGTCGCTTGCGCTCCTCGCACCTCAACCGGCGAAGTGGTCGCTTCGGCAAGGGCCGGGACGGTGTGCTCGGTGGCGAGGATCAGTGTCGCGCCGGAGGTCTCCAGCATGTACTGGATGCGATCGGCCGGGGTACCCAGGCCGATCGGCACGTACTGGCCGCCGGCGGCGACGATCGCGTGGATCGCCACCACCATCTCGACCGACCGCGGAATGCACAGCGCCACCGCGGTATCCGGGCCGACGCCCATCGAGATCAGGTCCCGCGCGAGCACACTCACCCGCGCACCGAACTCGGCATAAGAGACACTTCGCCCCTCGAACCAGACTGCCGGCGCCTCCGGAGTACGGCTGACCTGCGCGAACACCGAATCCACCACCGAATCGGCGGTCACCGGCACCACCGGTCCGCGCTCGGCCGCCGCGACGGCGGCCACATCGTCGGCGGTCAGCAGCACCGCGTCGCCGACGACGGTCCGCGGATCGGCGGTCAGGGCGTCGAGCAGCGCGACCAGTCGGTCGGCGAAGGCACGGGCCGTGGCCTGGTCGAACAGGTCGGTGGCATACACCACGGACCCGAACCACCCCGCGTCACCGTCGGAACGGCTTGCGCCCGACTGGATCACAACAGTCATGTCATCGCGGGCGGCGACCGATCGCGGCTGCACCTGCGTGATGTCGAGGCCGGCGATCGACACATCGGCGGCAGCCGCGGCGGCGGCCGGGTCGAATGAGAGCGTGACCTGCGCCAACGGCGCGAACGCCTCGGACCGCACCGGGTCGAGTGCTTCCACGACCGTCTCGAACGGAACGTCCGCATGCGCGAATGCCTCGACGTCGACCGCGCGGACCCTGTCGAGCAGTCCGGCGAACGTCTCATCCGAGCGCACTTCGGTGCGCAGCACGAGGGTGTTGACGAACATACCGACGAGCGGATCCAGGATCCGCTGGCCGCGACCGGCGATCGGGGTGGCCACCGCGATGTCATCGGTGGCACTCAGCCGCGACAGCAGCACCGCGAGTGCCGCGTGCACCACCATGTACGGTGTGGCACCGTTGTCCCGGGCGACCCGTTCGATCCGGGTGCCGAGCACCTCGGGCATGGTGAACGTAATCCACTCACCGCGCTGCGAGGCCTTGTGCGGGCGGGGGCGGTCGGTGGGAAGGTCCAGCACGTCGGGCAGGCCCGCGAGCTGTCGGCGCCAGTAGTCGAGTTGCTGTCCGACTACCGACCCGGCGTCGTCGGGCGCACCGAGCGCCGCGTGCTGCCAGATGGCGAAGTCGGCGAATTGCACCGGCAGCGGTCCGAATTCGGGCATGCGGCCGGCCGCCCGCGCCGCATAGGCCGTCACCACGTCGGTGATCAGCGGAAGTCTGGACTCACCGTCCGAACCGATGTGGTGGGTGATGACGGCCAGGACATACGCATCCGGCGCGGACTGCCACAGCCGTACCCGCAACGGCCACTCGGTGGTGACGTCAAACCCGCCGGTCACCGCCGCGTAGAGCGCGGTTTCGTCATCGACGGTCTGCCAGATCCCACGAGCGTCGAACTCATCAACCGCGCCGATCAGCTGGTACGGAACGCCGTCGGCGGCCGGGAAGGTTGTGCGCAGAATGTCCTGGCGTGCGACGACATCGGCCACCGCGGCGGCCATCGCGGGCACATCGAGGGTGCCGGTGAGCCGCAGCACGGTGGGGATGTTGTACGCCGAGGACGACGGATCGAAGCGGTTGATGAACCACATGCGCTGCTGCGCGAACGACAGCGGAATCCGTTCGGGGCGCGGCGACACGGCGGTGACGGGCACCGAGGTGGCCGACCGTCCCGCGACCGTCGCCACCAATTCACGGATCGACGGCGAGCCGAAGACATCACGGATCGCGACCTCGACACCGAGGACGTCACCGGCCCGGGCCGCCAGCCGCATCGCGGCCAGCGAGTTGCCGCCCAGGTCGAAGAACGACTCGGTGACCGATACCTGCCGCAACCCCAGCAGCTCCGCGACGATCTCCGCCAGAGCAGCCTCGTCCGCGGACTCGGGAGCGACGTAGTCGGCGGTCGCGGCCGATTCCAGGTCGGGGGCGGGCAGGGCGCGCCGGTCGAGTTTGCCCGACGAGTTGAACGGCACGTCCTCGAGCCGGACCCACACCGTCGGAACCATGTACGACGGAAGCGAGTCGGCGGCCACCGACTTGACGTCGTCGATCGAGGCGGTGGCGGGCGCGACATAGCCGACGAGGAACTCCGCCCCCGACTCCGTCGACGCCACCATCGCCGCGGCGTGGACTACGCCCGGGACCGATGCCAGCACGGCCTCGATCTCGCCGAGCTCCAGTCGCTGGCCGCGCAGTTTGACCTGGAAGTCGGTGCGGCCGAGATACTCGATCTCACCGTTGACATTCCACTTGGCCAGATCGCCCGTGCGGTACAGCCGCTCACCCGGATGGAACGGGTCGGCGACGAACCGCTCGGCCGTCAGCGCGGGCTGCGAGACGTAGGCGCGGGCCACCTGCACACCGCCGAGGTACAGCTCGCCCGGCACGCCTTCGGGCACCGGACGCAGCCGCGAATCGAGCACGTACATCGATGTATTCGCACCCGGGACACCGATCGGCACCACCACGTCGTCCGGTTCCATCACCCGCGCGGTGACATCGATCGCCGCCTCGGTGGGACCGTACTTGTTGACCAGGACCACATCCGGCAGCAGCCGGTACGTCTGGGCCACCACCGACGCGGGCAGTGCCTCACCGCCCGCCCAGATCCGGCGCAGCGCGGGCAGCCGCCGGGGCGCCGACTCGAGCGCGTCGACGAACACCGACAACAGCGACGGCACGAACTGCAGCAGCGACACCCGGTGGGTATCGATGAGATCCATCAGGTACGCCAGATCCCGATGCCCACCGGGTTCGGCGATCACCACCGCCGCACCCATCGTCAGCGGCGCGAGCAGCTCAAGACCGGACGCGTCGAAGGTGTACGGCGTCTTGGCCAGCGCCACATGGGCGCTGCCCTGGCCGTCGGCGTCGAACCAGGTGAGCACGTTGGCGACCGCGGCGTGCGAGAGGGTCACGCCCTTGGGTCGGCCGGTGGACCCCGAGGTGAACAGGGTGTAGATCGCCGAGTCGGCGCGCAGCGGGCTGATCCGCTCGGCGTCGGTGACCGGCGGAACGGTCAGATCGGCGGCACCGGAGCAGTCGACGACAATGGTGCGGGCGGCGTCGACGCGCGCACCATTGTCGACGACCAGGACGATGCCGACACCCGCGGTCTCGGTCATGTAGCGCACCCGGTCGGCGGGGGCGTCGGTGGCGATCGGAACGTACTGGCCGCCGGCCGCGATGACCGCGTGGACGGCCACGAACATCTCGACGCTACGGTCGATCACGATCCCCACCGGGGTCTCGGGCCCAATTCCCGCTGCGATCAGTTCGCGGGCAAGAACATTCACCCGAGCGCCGAATTCGCGGTAGGACACCCGCCGGTCCCGGAAGATCAGTGCGGTCTCGTCGGCACGCGAGGCCACCTGCGCCGCGACCATATCGGCGACCGTGGCCGCCACCGCGAGCGACTCCTCACCCTCCGAGAGGGCGAGCATCTCACGCTGATGCTCGGGCGCCTGCACCGCCGCGTCACCGACCGCCGCGGCCGGATCGGCCGTCACAGTCGTCAGGACCCGAACCAGCCCGTCACCGAACCGCTGTACCGTGGCCTGGTCGAACAGGTCGGTGGCGTACACCATCCAGCCCGACCAGTCGCTGCCGTCCTGCGTGGTCCGCAGGATCAGCGACAGGTCCACCTTGGCGGTCAGCAGCGGCGCCTCGGCGGGCGCGAACCGCACCCCGGCCACCGAGATGTCCGCGCCGGCGACCGACGAGGCCGGATCGAACGAGAACGCGACCTGCGCCAACGGCGAAAAGCCCTCCGACCGCACCGGGTCGATGGCCTCGACGACGAACTCGAAGGGCACGTCGGCGTGGGCGAAGGCATCGAGATCGACGGTCCGGACCTGTTCGAGCAGCTCCGCGAACGACATCTCGGGCGTCACCTCGGTACGCAGCACCAGGGTGTTGACGAACATGCCGACCACGCGGTCCAGAGCGGCCGATCCCCGGCCGGCGATCGGGGTGGCGATGGCGATGTCGCCGGTCGCACTCAACCGGGACAGCAGGACCGCCAGCGCCGCATGCACCACCATGAACGGGGTGACTCCGCGTTCCCTGGCCACCGCTCCGATGCGGTCGACCACACTCGCCGGCACCGCGAAGGACACCTCCGCACCCTGATGCGAGGACACCTTGGGCCGGGGCCGGTCGGCGGGCAGGTCGAGCACGTCCGGGATGCCCGCCAATCGCTCGCGCCAGTAGCCGACCTGCCTGCCGACCACCGAATCCGGATCGTCCGGTGAGCCGAGGACCTCATGCTGCCACATCGCGTAGTCCGCGAACTGAACGGTGAGGGAATCGAATTCGGGTGCCCGCCCGTCGACGCGCGCGGAATAGGCGGCGATCACGTCGGAGAACAGCGGCAGCATCGACTCACCGTCGGCGGCGATGTGGTGTACCACGACGGCCAGCGAGTACGCGTCCGGCGTATCGGCCGACGGCAACAGGCGAACGCGCAGCGGCCACTCCGAGCGCACGTCGAAACCGGTGGTCAGCGCGTTCTCGAGCTCCTCCCGCGAACCGACGACCGCCCAGACCTGCTGCTCGTCGAACTCGGCGATGTCGCAGATCCGCTGCACCGGAACACCATCGACGGCGGGAAAGACAGTGCGCAGAACCTCGTGCCGGGCGACGAGATCCGTGACGGCCGTGCGCAGGGCATCGACATCGAGCGCGCCGGTCACCGGGACGACGGCCGGAATGTTGTAGGTGGGCAGTCCCGGCTGGAACTGGTTGATGAACCACATGCGTTGCTGGGCGAACGACAGCGGGACCTCATCGGGCCGCGGCACCACGATGGTGACCGGGGCGAGTGCACTGGCGTTGTCGGACACCTTGACGATCAGCGACCTCACGGTAGGCGCGTCGAAGACGTCGCGGATGGCCACATCGACGCCGAGCACCTCCGCGGTCCGCGCGGCCAGCCTGGTGGCCGACAGCGAGTTGCCACCGAGATCGAAGAACGACTCGGTGACCCCGACCCGCTCGGCCCCGAGCACATCGGCGAACACCTGGGCGACAAGGATCTCCCTGTCATTCTCGGGCGCGATATAGGTCACGTCGAGGGAACCGAAGTCCGGCTCGGGCAGGCCATCGCGATCGAGCTTGCCATTGGCCGTCAGCGGCAACGCCCCGATCACCTGGACCACCGAGGGAACCATGTACGAGGGCGCGTACAGCGCCGCGGTCTCGCGTACCTGCCGAACATCGAGTTCCACATCGGCATCGGCCACCACGTAGCCGACGAGTTGCTCGCCGATGGTGGGCGCCACGATGATCCGCGCCGCGGCCGCCACCACTCCGGGGGCGTGCAGCAGAGCGGCCTCCACCTCGCCGAACTCGATCCGGAAACCGCGCAGCTGGACCTGGGAGTCGCCGCGACCGAGGTACTCGATGTCGCCGGCGACCCGGCGGGCCCGGTCTCCGGTGCGGTACATCCGCGATCCGCCGGCGGACGACGGATGCGGGTCGGCGACGAACCGGGTCGCCGACAGCCCCGCGCGCTTCAGATAGCTCTGCGCCAATTGCCCACCGGTGACGTAGATTTCGCCGGCGACACCATCCGGCACCGGATTGAGCCGGGTGTCGAGGATGTGGATACCGAGCGAGGCGAGCGGGCGGCCGATGTAGGAGGCGTCCGACGCCGACACCGAGTCACGTTCGAGCGCACGGAAACTGACGTGCACCGTGGTCTCGGTGATGCCGTACATGTTGACCAGCAGGGCATCGTCGGCTGCGAACGTGTCGTACCATCGCCGCACCTGATCGAAACTGAGCGCCTCGCCGCCGAACACGATGTAGCGCAACGAGGAGTTCCCCGCCGCCCGCTCACCGGCACGACGACGCGCGTCGATCAGCTGGTAGAAGGCCGACGGAGTCTGACTGAGCACCGTGACGCCCTGCGCCGCAAGAACTTCCCAGAATGCGTCAGGATCGCGCGCCAGCTCGGCCCCGACGATGACACACCGCGCGCCCCGATAGAGGGCGCCCCACAATTCCCACACCGAGAAGTCGAAGGCGTACGAGTGGAACAGCGTCCACACGTCGTCGGACCGGAAGTCGAAATCCTCCACCGTGGTGTCCATCAGGGTCACCACGTCGCGGTGGGTGACCTCCACCCCCTTGGGCAGGCCGGTGGAACCGGAGGTGTAAATCACATACGCACGCGCATCGGCGAGCACCGGTACCGGGACGAAGCCGGTACCGGAGTCCGCGATCAACGCGGCGACGTCGACGACCGCCACATCGGCGGGCATGACGGTCCACAACTCGTGGCCGGCAGTCGAGCTATCGGTGATCACCACGCGCACACCGGAATCGGTGACGATATGACTCAGGCGACCGACCGGGTTGGTCACATCCAGCGGCAGATAGGCAGCACCCACCTTGAGCACACCGACGACCGCCGACACCAGATCGACCGACCGCGCGGTGGCCACGCCCACCAGATCTCCGGGCCGCACACCTCGGGACACCAGACTCGCGGCAATCGCATCCGAACGGCGCGCCAACTCCGCGTACGACAGCACCTGCTCGTGAGGGGTACCCGGATGGGCACTGACCGCCGTCGAATCACGATGCGCCGCAGCTGATTGGTTGAAGACATCGACCAGCGAGCGGCCCGCGTTCATGGTGTGGGTCACGGGCGCGGGCAGCTCGGCCAGACGCTCGACCTCGTGTGCCGACAGCAGATCCACGTCGCCCACCACACGCAGCGGATCATCGGTCAGCACCGACAACAACCGGACGAAACGAGCCATCATCGCGGCGACGGTGGATTCGGTGAAAAGATCGGTGGCAAAGGTGGCCGAACACCGCCACCCATCACTTCCCGGGGACACCACGATTGTGAGATCGCGCTGCGTCGGAACATCTTCGGGATCGATCTCGGTGACTTGCAGTCCCGCCGCCGAGATGTCGAGAGTTGCCACCTCGGCCGCCGGATTGAACGACAACATCACCTGCGCCAGCGGCTCGAAGGCCTGGGAACGCACCGGGGCCGAGGCCTCGACGATCGTCTCGAACGGCACGTCGGAGTTGGCGAAGGCATCCAGATCGGTCAACCGGATCTGATCGAGCAACTCCACGAACGTCATTCCCGGTGCCACGGCAGAACGCAACACCAGGGTGTTGACGAACATGCCGACCAGCCCGTCGAGCGCAGCATGCCCGCGCCCGGCGATCGGCGTCGAGATCGCGATGTCCTCGGAGGCGCTGAGCCTGGCCAGCAGCACCGCGAGCGCGGCGTGCACCACCATGAACGGGGTGACGCCGTAACCCCGGGCGAGATCATCGATCTGCCCGCCGACGAGCGCGGGGATCCCGACCGTGATCTTGCCGCCCCGGCCCGACGCCACCTCCGGACGCGGGAAATCGGTCGGCAACTCGAGCACATCCGGCAGACCGTCCAGCTGCCCGGTCCAGTACGCCAGCTGCTTGCCCACCACCGACTGCGGGTCGTCGGGCGAACCCAGCTCGGCGTGCTGCCAGAGAGCGAAGTCGGCGACCTGCACCGGCAACGGCTCGAACTCGGGGGCCCGGCCGGCCGCCCGCGCCACGTAGGCGGTCAGCATGTCCGAGACCAGCGGCAGCATCGACTCGCCGTCGGCGGCGATGTGGTGCACCACCACGGCCAACAGCCATTCGGGCTGCGTCCGGGAATCGCCGGCCAGGGTCTGCAGCACCCGTACCCGGATAGGCGTCCGCACCGACACGTCGAAGCCCTCGGCGACGGCGTCGTACAGCTCGGCCGCCGACCCGGCCACCGCCCAGTCCAGATTCGCGTCCACCGACTCGGCGGGCGTGACGATCTGGCTCAGCTGCTGACGGTCGGAATGGAAAACGGTGCGCAACACCTCATGCCGCATCACCACGTCGACCACAGCCGCGCGCAGCGCCGACACATCCAGATCGCCGCTCATGCGCAGCACCACCGGGATGTTGTACGCCGCCGACGCGGTGTCCATCTGGTTGATGAACCACATCCGGGCCTGCGCGAAGGACACCGGAATCCGGTCCGGGCGCGGCACGACCGCGGTGACCGGCGGCAGACCCGCATCCACCTGGCCGGCGCGTTCGGCGAAGGCACGGACGGTGGGCGCCTCGAACAGGTCACGCAGATTCAGATCGACACCGAGTTCGTCACAGGCGCGCCCGACGATCCGGGCGGCCAGCAGCGAGTTGCCGCCCATGTCGAAGATCGACTGGAGCACGCTGATCTCGTCGACACCGAGCACCTCGGCGAAGATCGTGGCCAGCACGGTTTCCGTGTTGGTCTCGGGCGCGATGTATTCCACCGTCGACTCGATCACCGGGTCGGGCAGGGCGCGACGATCGAGCTTGCCGTTGACGTTCAGCGGCAACTGCTCGAGCACCATGATGATGTCGGGCACCATGTAGTCGGGCACCTTGGTGGCGGCGGCCTGCTTGATATCGGCCGCGACGAGCTCGCCGCCGTCGGCCGACGCACCGACCACATAGCCGACGAGCTGATCGGGGAAACCGGGCCGCACCTTGATCGCGGCGGCCGCGGCGTTCACCCCGTCCGCCGACAGCAGCGCCGCCTCGACCTCTCCGAGTTCGATGCGATAGCCACGCAGTTTGACCTGGTCGTCGGCGCGGCCAAGGAACTCCAGGCTGCCGTTGCGGAAGATGGCCACGTCGCCGGACTGGTACATCCGGTCGCCGGGCGCCCCGTGCGGGTCGGCCACGAACCGGGTGGCGTTGAGCGCGAACCGGCCCGCATAGCCGCGGGCCAGCTGATCGCCGGCCAGATACAGATCGCCGGGCACGCCGTCGGGTGCCTTGGCCAGCCGGGAGTCGAGCACGTACATCCGTGAGGAATCGAGCGCCGCACCCACATCGCTGGCCAGCGTAGATGCGACAAAAGCCGGGGTCAGCTCCCGGCGAGTCATGTATACGGTGGCCTCCGTGGGCCCGTACATGTTGTTCAGCTGTGGACCGTCGTTGCCGTCGTAGCGCTGCCGATCGGCGAACCAGCGCCGCACCTGCTCGAAGTCGAGGGCCTCGCCGACGAAGATCATCGACCGCACCGACTGTGACAATGTCTCCGGTGACGGCTCGCGCACGGCACCGGCGAGCTGATAGAACGCCGACGGCGTCAGGTTCACCACCGTCACGCGCTCACGGCGCAGAACCCGTGCGAACTCGTCCGGGGTACGGGTGGTCAGGTAGTCCAAGACCACCAGGGTGCCGCCCCACGCCAGCGATACCCAGATCTCGCCCACCGACACATCGAAGGCGTACGACTGGAACATCGTCCACACATCGTCGGGGGTGTAGTCGTATTCACGACCCATCGCCGACAGCAACGCCACCACATCGGCGTGCGTGACCACCACACCCTTGGGCTTACCTGTCGAGCCGGAGGTGTACATCACGTACGCCGGATGCCTGCCGTCGACCCGGGACGGGATCGCGGCACGAGTGCGCTCGGTGGCGGCCGCGGACTGTTCCGCGATGGTGGCCAGGGGAACGTTCAACTCCGCCCACGCCCCGACCGTCGCCTCGTCGGTCAACGCGAGTACCGGGTGTGCGTCATCGACGATCGTCGCCAGCCGATCGAGCGGATGGGACTGATCCAGTGGCAGATATGCCGCACCCGTCTTCGACACCGCGAGCAGCGCGACGATCAGATCGGCATCACGCGGCAATGCCACACCGACCAGCGTCTCCGGTCCCGCGCCGGCGGCGATCAGACCGGCCGCCAGAACATCGGAACGCTCATCGAGCTCGGCATAGGTCAGCGAGGCACCGGAGGTATCGCGCACCGCTGTCCTGTCGCCGAACCGCGCCGCGATCGACGCGAAGATACCCGGCAGGGAGCCCAGATCCGCCGAACCGGCGAGATCGAACGCCGCGGTACGGATCGCCGAGATCGCCTCACCGGTGGCGGCCGCCAGATCACCGGGCGCCGTGCCGGCCGCCAGCAGCGCCGGGGTCACGGCGGCACCGACCGCGGCCTCGGTGTCCAGCCCCTGCGCCGCGAACACCGTCACGGTCGCCGAGATCTGGGCATTGAGCTGGGCAAAAGTCACCGGCACCTGCGTCCCGGGAAGAGCCGGCAGGTCCGGAGCCGCGGCGGCGGCGAAGCCGATCAGATCGACGGTTGACGGTTCGGCTCCCCAGATCCTGGAGAATGCAGCAGCCAACACTTCGAGATCAGTCACGTTTTTCCGTACTTTCGATATTCAGCAAACGTCTTAGAAAGTCTTCGAGCCATCTACAGTGTGGACGATGTCGACGCTGTCGCGTTGCTGCGGAGTGTGTCCAGCGCTTCGCCCAGCTTCTCCGGTCCTTGCACTGCCAAGCTCGGCACCAGACTCATCAGTGCCGTGATCAGCGCGGAGTCGGCATCGGGCAGGGTCGCCGCCATCGCGGTGGCCATCGCCGACAACGCGGCAAAGCTCACCGTCATTCCGCCATCGGCAAACGCCTCGGCATCGGGAGTGGCCGCGACGGCCGACGCGACGAGCTCGGGCAGCGGCAACTGCGCCTTCTCCTCCGCACCCGCCTGGGCGTCGGAGAGTTCGTCGGGGGTGGCGATTGAGATGTCACCGACCACCCGCGACGGATCCTCCGCGATCTGCTCAAGGATCCGCAGATACCGCTGAGCGTGCCTGGCCACCGTCGCCGCATCGAAAAGATCGGTCGCGAAGAGCAACTCGCCGCGCATCGGCCTGTCCGGATCGGCCTGCCCCGGATCCGTCGGATCGCTGGGGAACAGCGTGAGCTGCAGATCGACCTTGGCCGCCACCAGTTCCTCGGACACCGGGGAGATCTCCAGCCCCGCCAACTCGACGGTCGGGAAGTCCAGATTCTGGAAGGCGAACATCGTCTGGAACACCGGGTTGAAGGCACTGGTGCGCGAGCGCCCCAGCACGCCGACAACCTCATCGAACGCCACATCCGCATTGGCCATGTCGGCCAGGTCCGAGGTCCGGACCCGCTCCAGCAGCGAACCGAACATCTCGGTGGAGTCCAGAGTGGTGCGCAACGCCAGCGTGTTGACGAACATACCGATCACATCATCGAGAGCCGGGTCGCCGCGGCCGACGTACGGGGTGCCGACCACCACGTCGGTGGTGCCGGCCAGCCTGCCCAGCAGCACCGCGAACGCGGCCTGGGTGACCATGAACAACGTGGTGTTGTGCGCGTGCGCCACCGATTCGAGTCCGGCCACCAGCTCCGCGGACACCTCGAACGGCACCTGCTCGCCCTCGAACGTCGGCACCGGTGGACGGGCCCGGTCGGTGGGCAGCGTGATGACCTCGGGCGCATCCGCCAGACGGCCGCGCCAATAATCGAGCTGACGGGTCTCCTCGTCGACACCGTCGGCACCGATCGCGGCCAGCCGCTCCGAACGCCACAGAGTGTAATCGGCGTACTGCACCCGCAACGGCGCCCACGTCGGGGACGTACCGGCGACCCGGGAGGCGTATGCGGTCATCAGATCCCGGGCCAGGGGCGCCATCGACGCACCATCCGCACTGATGTGGTGAATCACCAGCACCACCACGTACTCGTCCCGGCCGGTCCGGAGCAACGCCAGTCGCACCGGCGGCCGGGTGGTGATGTCGAAACCCGTGGCGGTGACCTTGCGGATCGCCTCGTCCAGCGCTCCCTCGACCGGTACCGGATTGAGCACCAGACCGGCGATGATCGCGTCCGGCGGGCTGATCACCTGCGACGGCTCACCGTTGATCATCGGGTAGCTGGTGCGCAGTGTCTCGTGCCTGCGGACCAGATCACCCACCGCACTGCGCAGCGCGGCCAGATCGAGCGGACCGGCCAGCCGCAGCGCCATCGCGATGTTGTAGGCCGGCGAATGCGGGTCCGCGCGGTTGATCAGCCACATGCTGCGCTGCACACCCGACACCGGAACCACCGCGGCACGCGTTCGCGGCCCCAGCGGGGGTGCGGCCTGACCGGCCATCAGACCCGACACGTACTCGGCGAGCCGGGCGACGGTCGGATGTTCGAACAGTTCCCGCACCGGCACCTGGCGGTCGACGACCGCACCGATCCGCGCGACGACCTTGGTCGCCGACAGCGAGTTGCCGCCCAGGTCGAAGAAGGAATCGTGTACGCTCACCCGGTCCACGCCCAGAACCTGACCGAAGATGTCGGCGACAACCGACTCCAGCTGGGTTCGCGGAGCGACGAAGGCACCCACGACCTCGGTGAAGTCGATAGGTGGCAACATGGACCGGTCGACCTTGCCGACGGCGGTCGTGGCGAACTCGTCGACGATCTTGACGGTGAGCGGAATCAGGTACACCGGCAGCAGGTCGGTGACATAGGCGACCAACGACTCACCGGTCACCGCGGCCCCCGGCCACAGCGTCGCATAGGCCACCAGGACCTTTTCACCCGACGGGCCGTCGACACCGAGGCTGACGGCGTTGCGCACATCCGGATGCGACAGCAATGCGGCATCGAGTTCACCCGGCTCGATCCGCTGACCGCGGATCTTGAGCTGGAAATCGGTACGGCCGTGGTATTCGATGCGGCCGTCGGCGCGCAGGGTGGCCCGGTCGCCGGTGCGGTACATACGGGCACCGGGCAGGAACGGGTGGGCGACGAACCTGGCCGCGGTGAGACCGGGCTGATTCCGGTACCCTTCCGCGAGCCGATCACCGCTGATGTACAGCTCACCCGGAACCCCGAGGGGCAGCGGACGCAGACCGCGGTCCAGGATGAGGGCCCCGACCGAGGTTCCCGGCCGGCCGATGGTGATCTCGTCGTCGATCGAGTACGGGTCGTCGACGGTGACCCACACCGTGGTCTCGGTGGGCCCGTAGATGTTGACCACGCGGCGGTCCTGGGACACCCAGCGACGCATCACATCCGGCGGCAGCGCCTCTCCGCCGACACAGATCGTGGTGAGCGTGGGTACCCGGACCGGATCCAGAGTGTCGAGCAGCGCCGGCACCAGGAACGTGTGGGTGACCTGATGCTCGTTGATGAACTCCTCGAGCTGGGCGCCGGCGAACGTGTCGAAATCGGCGACGGCCAGCTCCGCGCCCACCGGCAGCGCCATGATCAGCTCCAGGACCGTGGCATCGAAGCTCGGGGCCGACACATGCAGCACGCACGAGTCGTGGTCGAGGCCGAGCCGCTCAATCGTGTCCGCGCACAGACTCGCCAGCCCACCGGAGGCGACCGAAACCCCCTTCGGCGCCCCCGTGGAGCCGGACGTGTACAGCAGATACGCCACGTCCGCGACGTGGGCGGGCCGAACCAGCTCGGCATCGGACACCGCCGCACCGTTGTAGCCGGCCAGCCGCAGCTCCACATCCGCCGAATCCAGGACGATCCAGTCCAGTTCCGCCAGCTCTGCGACCTCGCCGACGGTCAGCCCGACGATCGGGTCCGAGTCCGCGACCATCACCTGCTTACGGTCGAGCGGATGGCGCGGATCGATCATCACGAACGCCGCACCCGCCGTGGCCACGGCGGCCAGGGCGATCACCGACTGCGGCGATCGCGGAATGCTGATGGCCACCACATCTCCGGGACCGATGCCGCGGGAGATCAGGTCACGGGCCAGCTGATTGACCCGGGCGCCGAACAGCCGGTGCGAGATGATCTCGCCGGCACCGCTGACCGCTGGCCCCAGCCGGCCCACCGAACGGGTGCCCGTGGCGAACAACTGACGCAGGGTCTGTCCGGGCGGGCCGGGCAGCGGCTGCCGCAGACCCGCCAGCACCCCATCGTCGACGATGTCGATCCGGCCGACCGGCCGGGCCGGGTCGGCCACCATCGCCTCGACGACCCGGATGAACTGCCGGGAGAGGTCGGCGATGGTCTCGTGATCGAAGATGTCGGTGGCGTAGCAGAACTCCAGCGCGAGCCGGGGCGCCCCGGCGTCCGACTCGATGACGGTCAGGCCCAGATCGTATTTGGCCACCGGCACGCGGGCGTCGAGGACGTCGAGCCCGCCATCGTCGGCGGAGATCCCGACCGGGTCGCGCTGCATCGACAGGATCACCTGGAACAACGGACTGTGCAGCCGCGAACGATTGGTCGCGACCGCGTCGACGACCTGCTCGAACGGGACCTGCGAATGTTGCAGCGCGCGCGTGCGGGACCGGTGGGCCGTGGCCACCGCCTCGGCCACCGACAGCGAGGGATCGATGAGCGTGCGCAACACGACCGTGTTGACGAACATGCCGATCAGATCGGAGGTCTCCGGCTCGTCACGACCGGCGACGGCGGTGCCCACGGCCACATCGTCGGTGTCGGCGAGCCGGTGCAGTACCACGGCCAGCGCCGCGTGCAGCACCGAGAACGTGGTCACCCCGAGCCGGCCCGCGAGGGTCCGCACCCGTGCCGCGGTCTCCGACGACAACTCGGTGTCGAGGAACGCGCCGACCCCCGTCGGGGTGCGCGGCCGGGGCCGGTCCGTCGGGAGCGCCAGCAACTCCGGCAGGCCGGACAGTTCGTCCTGCCAGAAGGCCAGCTCGTGACTCAGCTGAGAGTCCGGGTCGTCCGGCTCGCCGAGCACGGCGCGCTGCCAGATCGCGAAGTCGGCGTACTGCACCGCCAGCGGCTCCCACATCAGCGCGTGGTCGTCGCGGCGGGCCAGGTAGGCGGCCATGAGATCGGAGATCAGCGGTCGCAGCGACGCGCCGTCGCCGGCCACATGATGCAGCACCAGGACCAGGACGTAGTCGCCGCCCGATCGCAGCACCGAGGCCCGGAACGGGATCTCGGAGATCAGGTCGAAGCCCCGCGCGGCCTGGGCCGTGACCGTGGCGTCCAACTCGCCGGGAGCACAGTCGATGACGTCCATGGCGAACCGGTCGGCCACATCCGCGACCGGGAGGATCTCCTGGACGGGCTCACCGTCGATGGCCGGGAACCTGGTACGCAGGATCTCGTGCCGGGCCACCACGTCGAGGACCGCCGTGCGCAGCGCCGGCAGGTCGATGTCCGGGCCGAGCCGGACGGCACCGGGCATGTTGTAGGTCGGGGCGTCCGGATCCATCCGGTTGATGAACCAGATCCGCGCCTGGGCGAACGCGACCGGGATACGCGCCGGACGTGTCCCGGCATGCAGGGGAAGCCGCTGCCCGACGTTGTCGGCGCTGTCGATCGCGGTGGCCAACTCGGCCACGTCCCGGCTGTCGAAGATGTCGTTGAGCGAGACCGCCACACCGAACTCGTTACGCAGACGCGCCGCCAGCCGGGCCGCGATCAGCGAGTCGGCCCCGAGCGTGAAGATATTGTCCCGAAGACCGATCCGCTCGGACTCCAGCAGCTCCGACAGCACGGCGACCAGTCGGTGCTGGACCTGGGTCTCCGGCTCCACATACTCGACCGTCTCATCGAGGACCAGCGTCGGCACCGGCAGCGCGGCGCGGTCGAGCTTGCCCGAGGTGTTGACGGGAAAAGCATCGAGAACCACGACGGAGGAGGGCACCATGTAGCGCGGCAGATGCCGGCGGCACCAGCGCATCAGGGCGTCGGACAGGTTGGCCACCGGTGTACCGGCCTTGGGCCGCACATAGGCGACGATCGCGGGCGAGCCGGTCTCGTGCCGGACCATCACGACGGCGCCGTCGATGCTGCCCGCACCGCGCAGGGTCGCCTCGATCTCGCCGAGTTCGACCCGCTGGCCACGGATCTTCACCTGGAAGTCGGTGCGGCCGAGGTAGTCGAGGTCGCCGCCGACGTTCCAGCGGACCAGGTCGCCGGTCCGGTACATACGCTCACCGAATACGAACGGATCGGCGACGAAACGCTCCGCGGTCAGCGCCGACTGGGCCTCGTAGCCGTCGGCCAGTTGCACTCCGGCCAGATAGAGTTCGCCGGCGATGCCGACGGGAACCCGGCGCAGCTGCGCGTCGAGGACATAGGTGCGGGTGTTGGGCACCGGACGGCCGATCGGGATGGCGTGCTCACCGCCGGTCACCTGGTACTCGGTGACCTCGACCGCGGCCTCCGTCGGCCCGTATAGGTTGATCAGCGCGGCATCGGACTCGCCGACGACCCGGTGGGCCAGCCCCGCCGGCAAACCCTCGCCGGAGGTGAACACGCGCCGCACCGAGGCGGGCAGCGCGGGTATGCCCGGGGTGGCCGCGTCGACGAAAACGTCCAGCATCGACGGCACGAAATGCACGTTGGTCACTTCGCGCTCGACGATGAGCGAGCGCAGATAGGCCGGGTCGCGGTGACCGCCCGCGCGGGCGATCACCATCCGGGCGCCCACCTGTAGCGGCCAGAACAGCTCGCCCACCGAGACGTCAAAGGTGAACGGTGTCTTGTACAGGACCGCGTCACCGGCGCCCACCGGATAGTGCGCCTGCATCCAGGCCAGCCGGTTGGACACCGCGGCCACACTCACGTTCACGCCCTTGGGCACACCCGTCGACCCGGAGGTGAAGATGACATAGGCGGTGCGCGCCGCGCGGGGAATCACCGGCCCGTCGGTCCCGAACTCGCCCGGCACCGCGGAGAAACCGATCTCGGCCAGGTATTCGGCGTCGATGACCTTGGTCGGCCCGGCGGTGTCGAGCACCAGCCGACGACGGCCCTCGGGCGAGGTCGGATCGAGCGGCACGTACGCACCGCCGGCGGTCAGCGCCGCGTAGATCGCCACCACCTGCTCGATGCCGCGATCAAGTACCACGCCTACGCGATCACCCGGACGAACGCCGTCGGCCACCAGCCGCGCCCCCAGCGCGCGCCGGAGGGCGTCGAACTCGGCGTAGGTCCACTCAGCGGTGTCGTCGGTGATCGCCACCCGATCGGGGTGCTCGGCCACCCGCGCGCGGAAGAGCGCCAGCAGATCGGTGTCGCAGGCGGAGCGCTCGTCCCAGGCCCGGACCGGACCGGTCTGCAGCGCGGTGAGGTCGGCGGCCTCGCCGGGCAGCAGCAGTTCGATGTCGCGGACACCGGCGTCGAGGTCATTGAGCATCCGCTCCACGAATGCCAGAAAGCGCCGGTGATGCGATTCGATCTCGACCCGGGTGTACAGGTGGGGATTGCCGTGCAGATCGACCACCAGCGGCGCACCGGGGCTCGACTGGTACAGGTTGACCAACAGATCGTCGAGGATGCCCGAGGTCAGGATGCGATAGGTGACCTCAGCCCCGTCGATGGCGATGGGCTCATCGAAGAAGACCATGTTGATCCGCGGGCCGAACCCGAAAGAACTGCCGTCCATACCCGCGTCGCGCTTGATGTCCTCGGACCGGTACCGCTGGTGCCGCAGCGCCCCCGTCATCTCCAACTGCGCCGATCCGATGAGCTCACGCACCGTCTGGGCCGACACGTCCCGCAGCCGGATGGGCAGGATGTTGGACACCATGCCGCCCGACCGCTTGATCTTGGCCGTGGATCGGCCCGTGACCGGCAGACTCATCACGATGTCGTCGGTACCCGACATCCGCCCCAGGAAGGCACTGAAGGCCGCGGTGAGGACCACCGCCATCGACGAACGGCACTCCTTGGCGGTCGCTTCGAGCCGTGCCTGCAGCGAGGCGTCGAGGGCCTGGCTGACCACGACGTTGTCGAAGGACAGCGGCGCGGTGGTGGGCACATGCGACAACGTGACCCGCTCGGGCAGATTCTGGACCCGCTCCAGCCAGTGCTCGCGGTCGGTCGTGCGCCGGGTGCCGGTGACGTAGGAATTCTCGTAGTCGACGATCTCGGCCATCGTCGCCGCGGGCTTGACGTCGACGACCTGCTCACCGCGGCGTACGGCGTTGTAGTGGTCGACGATGCGACGCAGGATGGACAGCGCGGCATAGCCGTCGACGATGATGTGATGGCTGCGCATGTACCAGAATACGCGGTCGTCGGCGACGCGCAGCAGAATCAGGACGATGAACTGATCGGTGATCAGATCGACCGGACGGCGGTATTCCGCTTCCATCCAGGTCATGGCCGCCGCTACGGGATCGGCGTCCTCACGCAGGTCGATGATCTGCGAATGCTGGTCGAAGTCGAGGTCGACGTACTGCATGGGCACGCCATCGACCTCGGTGATCCGCACGTACGGCGACTGGATCTGCTTGCCGACGAGTTCGCAGATCTCGGTGAAGAGCCGGTCATCGAAACCGCCGGGTGCGTGCTGGATATCGACGTACTGGGCGATGTTGACGGAGTAGTCGGGCGACAGGTTCTCGGCGAACCACATGCCGCGCTGTGCGGGGGTGAGCGGCAACAGATCGTCGGGCAGCACAGTGCCGGGCAACGACTCGACGCCGTCCACACGCTCCACGGAATCTCCACCGCAGTCCGCGCTCGACCCAGTCATCGACCTCTACCTCCCTCGCTCGCCACCTCTGACCACCACGTGTTCTGCACCCCCACACCGGAAATCACGTAGGTAGCGCCGCGCCGTATCCGTACCGCCCTTCACTCCCGCCTCGTAGCCGCGTGTCTGTTCGCCAAACCGTAACCCGGTTTACCGCCACCCCGGTGTTCGACCAGAGCACACTGGACGTTACAACCACGTAGCGACTCCTGAGTTCGATACCGAGCGTTTAACCATAGGGCATCAACCATTCTGTCACCCCGTGGCCGACGCACGACACGGACCATCCCCCCGACCGACGGGCGAATGTGCATGTAGAGGCGACTGACCTTGCACTTAGCCCGCCGGACCGGTGGGCCGGGCAGGGACATCGCCTCCGAAAAGTAGCCCGAACGATTGAAAATGCACCATCAATAGTCGTGAGGCCCTCCTCCTGGGTCACCGACAGCGGTCGTCACACACATCTGCATGAACATCGCATGTCATTCGACGTTCGACCGTAGCCACGCCCGCGGCGAGGCGAGTGCCGCACCGGCATATCGATGCAGTGCCGTGACAGTGTCGGGCCGGCACACGAGAACCGGGAAGTATGCTTTCACAAAGTCGATAGTCACCATGCCCATAGGCGGCATCGCGCCCCGCCGGACACGACAGCCATCCCAGCGACGACACCAGGAGCACCATGCCTGAGGCCGCAGGCCTTACGCCCGACCCCGCCGACACGTCGGCATTCCCGGGTGACGCGTCAGCCGACGGTCCGCATAGCTCGATGAACCGGGTCGCCCGCGACGGTGATGACGACCTGCGCGCACGTGGCTACGCGCCCTCCACCACGCCCAATCTGCGGGCGCGACGACAGCCCTCGATGTCACCGGACCCCGTGACCACGACGTCGCGCGGGCCCACGCACTCGCGCCGGACGGTACCGGAGGAAGCTCGGGACACCTCGGGCGCGCACGAGTCGGGCGGGCACAACGGCTTCTCCGGGTACAGTTCGGGCGGGCAGTACGGCTCGGGTTACGACGACGATCAGGAGACCCTGCGCATACCGATCACCGGACCGGCGCCGCGACGGTTATCCGGTGCCGTGGCCGCTGCTCCGGCGAACCCGGCCCGTACGGTCCACGCCGCCGCGACCCACACCCCGGCCACCCCCGCACGGTCGGCCATCGCCATCGAGGCCGTCAATCTGCACAAACGCTTCAAGGACACCCTCGCCGTCGACGACGTGACCTTCAGTGTCCCCGCGGGCAGTATCGTGGCACTCCTCGGCCCCAACGGGGCCGGTAAGACCACGACCGTCAACATGCTGTGCACACTGCTCAAACCGGACGGCGGCACGGCACTCATCCACGGACACGACGTGGCCGAGGAGGCACCGGCGGTCCGCCGGATGATCTCCCTGACCGGTCAGTTCGCCGCCCTCGACGAGGGGCTCACCGGGCGGGAGAATCTCATCCTGTTCGGCCGGCTCCTCGGCCTGCGCAAGGACGAGGCCAAATCCCGGGGTGCGGATCTACTCGAACATTTCGGCCTCGTGGAGGCCGCCGACAAACGGGTCCGGGAGTACTCCGGTGGTATGCGCCGCCGCATCGACATCGCCTGCGGCCTGGTCACCTCACCCAAGGTGGTGTTCCTGGACGAACCCACCACCGGCCTGGATCCACGCAGCAGACAGGACGTGTGGGCACTGGTCGAACAGCTCAAGGACGCGGGTGTCACCACGTTGCTGACCACCCAGTACCTCGAAGAGGCCGACATGCTGTCGGACAATATCGTGGTTATCGACCGCGGCCGGGTGATCGCCGAGGGCACCTCCGACGAGCTCAAGGCCGCGACCGGCGCCTCGTACTGCGATGTCACCCCCGAACACGCCGCGGACCTGCCGCGATTGCTCGCGATCCTCGCCGACCTGTTGCCACCGGGTCACCGGCAGACCGGCCTGACGGTGGTCGTTCCGGCGCCCGACGGTGCCGACACGCTGGTAGAGGTCGTCCGGCGGACCAGTGAGAGCGGGCTACGGCTGTCGGACATCACGATGCGCCGCCCCTCCCTCGACGAGGTGTTCCTGCGGCTGACCGATCCCGACGCCGCCGGGGACTCCGACTCATGAGCGCGGCCGACACCACGACACTGCTCGGCCGGTCCCCCACGTCGATCAGCTCGTGGGGGCAGCTGTCCGCGCTCACCCGCCGAGGCGTCCTGAACGTCATCAAGAGCGGCGAGTTCATCTTCTCGGTGGTCTCCCCGCTGTTCCTGGCCGTGTGCTTCTACCTCCCGCTTCACCGGGTGATGGAGCGGCAGGGCATCGACTACGCCCAGTTCCTGATGCCGATCATCGTGCTGCAGTCCGTCGGCTTCGCCGCCGGCACCTCGGCGATGCGGGCATCAATGGACCTGGGTACCGGCATCGACCAGCGGTTGCGGGTGCTGCCCATCAACCGCGCGATCCCGACCCTGGCCAGGATGGCCACCAATGTCGGCCTGCTCACCGTGTCGATCATCTTCGCCAGCCTCATCTGCCTGGTCATCGGCTGGCGGCCGCAGGGCGGACTGTGGGGCACCATCAGTCTGTACGCGCTCGCGCTCGCGATCGGGGTCATCGTCAGCCTCCTGGCCGACGGCATCGGCATGATGGCCACCTCGCCGCAGGCAACCAGTCAGCTCACCGGTCTGCCGATGATCATCCTGGGCATGTGTTCCACCGGCTTCAGCACGATCGAACGGTTCCCCGAATGGATTCGGCCGTTCGTCCGCAACCAGCCGATCTCGCAGCTCGCGACGGCTATGCGCTCCCTCGACGAGGGCAACGCGTCCTGGTACACGATCGGCCCGACCGTCTGGTGGTGCCTGGGCCTGCTGGCGCTGGGCTCGTTGCTGCTGACACTGGGAATCCGGAAGGCGAACAAGGCAACCCGATGACCATCATGATCATGCCGGCACCGGCCGACGCACCACCGGAGGGCAGCCTGCGAGCGCTCATCTCGCAGGCTGTTCCGCTGATCGGGCGACAGCTCATCGTCTGGACCCGGGAACCGGTCACCATGCTGCAAAGCATCCTCATGCCCGCGCTCTCGATGGTCATGCTCAAAGTGGTGCTCGGCGATTCGATCGAGCTCGCCACCGGCCAGAACAGCGCCTACCGGACCGTACCGATGATCGTGCTGATCGGTTCGATGTTCGGGTCGATGGTCGCCGGTATCCGGCTCAACAATGAACGCGCCACCGGCCTGCTCAGCAGGCTGTACGTGATGCCGATCAGCCGCGGCGCCGACCTGACCGCCCGCATCGTCAGCGAACTCATCCGGATCATCATCACCACCTGCGTACTGCTCGCCGTCGGCAGCCTGATCGGGTTCAGATTCCCCAACGGCATCTGGACGGTGCTGCCCATCATCGCCGTGGCGTTCATGTATGCGGTCGCCTTCGCGATGATGGTTCTGGCGGTGTCCGTGAGCACCCGTCCCGGCGTCACCCTGGTGCCGTATCTGTCGTTGCTCTCGAGCGTGATGATGTTCTTCAACACCGGGTTCGTGCCGCTGGAGATGTATCCGGAATGGTTGCAGCCGATCGTCAAGTATCAGCCCATGTCACCGGCCGTCGAGACGATGAAGTCGTTGTCGCTGGGCGGTCCGGTCACCGAACACTTCATCCTGGTGGTGATCTGGTCGGTGGTGATCCTGGGTCTGTCGATCTATCCGGCGCTGCGCGGATACCACAAGGCCGCGTCGGGTCGCTGACTCCCCGCGCCAAGCCTGCGGATGTCCGCACTTGCTGACACAGTCGTCACATGAGCCTTTCCGAACCGCCACCGTCGGCGGGTCCCGGCAGTGCGGACCCCGAGCGAGGCGCACCGGAGTCCGCGGACCTGGCCGGCCGCTTCCGCGATGTCCTGGCACCGCTGTCGGCGCGGGCCCGCGCCGACCTCGTCGGCACCCTGGGCAGCGCGATGCACGAGGGCCTGGACCCCGATGAGGAGTTCGTGACGACGATGGTCCGGCTTCGCCAGGGCGAGGTCAGCCGCGCCGACCTGCTCGCGGCCTGGCGCCTCGGCGGCTGACCCCGACCGTGTTCAAACAGCGCAGAGCCCGTGCCGAGTGGGAGGCCACGTTCATCCCGGGCACCTACATCCTGGCCAACTCGCTCGGCATCACCGACGCCCGGCAGTTGCAGCGGGCCGAGTTCGTACTGGCGTGTGACGCCGAACTGCGCATCCTCGACGGCTCCACCGCCATCGCCGCGACCTACGATTTCGACCATCTCAAGGCGCTGCATGTGGCCCTGGTGGGCGACATCTATCCGTGGGCGGGCCGGTGCCGTGGCTACGAACTGGCTCGTGGCAGCGTCTCCTTCGCCCCCACCCACATCATCGACGGCCAGCTGGGCAAGACCGCACGATTCGTCCGCGGGCAGCGCTGGGCGTCGCTGGGCCACGAGGAGACGGCTGCCGCCCTGGCGCAGGTGTACGCGCGGCTCAACTACGCCCATCCGTTCCGTGACTGCAACGGGCGGGCCGGCAAGCTGTTCGTCCGGCTGCTGGCCCGGGAGCACGGTTGGGAGGTCGACTACTCGCGGGTGAGCATCGCCGACTGGATCCACGGTTCCCGGTTGAGCCTGCCCGAGGTGACCGTCGGCACCGCGTGGGGTCGGGACACCGAACCGGACCCGGCCTACCTGGTGCCCGCTTTTCTTCGTGCGCTCATCGCTCCGGCCGGGTAGCGGCGCCCGGAAACGGCGAAGCGGCCCGCTCCCCCTGTGCTCCGCGTCAACAGAGTGGGGAAACGGGCCGCTTCAGGGCTTCGGGAAAGGCCTACTTGGCCTTCTCCAGCACCTCGACCAGACGCCAGTGCCTGGTCGCCGACAGCGGGCGGGTCTCCATGATCCGCACGCGGTCACCGACGCCGGCATCGCCGTTCTCGTCGTGTGCCTTGACCTTGCTGATGGTCCGGATGATCTTGTTGTAGAGCGGGTGGCTCTTGCGATCTTCCAGCTTGACCTCGCCGGGGTCACGATCCTGCGGAGCCCTGCCTGCGACCATTCACCGCGGGACAGTGTTCCCGAACGCCCGTTTTGCTGTGAGTTCAGCTGTTTGGGGTATATCACCGGACACCGTCCGACCGGAACAATACGGACATGTGTGCTCGCCACATCATCGCCATACTGTCGATCGCCCTTATGCTCGGCGTCGCCGCTTGTTCACGCAATGGCACCGCCGCGCCCGCCGACTCAGCTTCCGCTGCGTCGAATTCCGCAGCCTCGACCACCACAGCCACCGCCATCGCGCCTACCGTGCTGATCGTCGACGCCTCCGACTCGATGCTGACCAACGATGCTCCCGGCAAGCGCATCGACGCGGCGAAGTCGGCGGCAAGTGGACTCGTCGACGCGCTGCCCGAGGGAGCCAAGCTGGCGATCCTCACCTACGGAACCGGTACCGGCACCACCCCGGCAGAACACGCCAAAGGCTGTCGCGACGTCAGCACGCTCGTACCACTCGGCAGCGTCGACCGCACCACAGCCACCGCCGCCATCAACGGGCTCACCCCGCGCGGGCTCACCCCGATCGCTGAAGCACTCACCCGCGCCGCGGCCTTGTTGACAGCACCGGGACCCGCGTCGATCGTGTTGGTCTCCGACGGGAAGGATACCTGCGGTCGCCCGCCGTGCCCGGTAGCTCGCACACTGGTGAAAGCTCACCCTCAGTTGCAGATCTCGACTGTCGGATTCCGCACCGATGGACGCGCCAGTTCAGCACTGCGGTGCATCGCCGACGCGAGCGATGGGCTATTCGTCGCCGCACAGAACTCCGCGCAATTGGAGGCTCGACTGCTGGCCACCACCAGCGGTGACACCACGGCATTGATCAACGGCGACGCGCTGGATGGTATCGCCCTGGGCACCAAGCTTATCGACGTTCGGAAACAGCACAGCGACTTTCCGGCGGGCGGGCGCCGCGACGGCGACACGACCGTCATCGTCTGGCGCGACTGCGGCTGGGTGTTCGGCTCCGACGGCGCGCTGACCGAGATCCGCCCCTATCACGGACGTACGATAGACGGGATCACCGTGGGCAGCACCTTCGCCGAGGTGAAGCGCTACTACGGCAACCCCACCGCCCAGGCGAGAGAGACCGGCGACACCGTCACCTACACGTTTAATGCTGATTCGAATTCCGATGCGGGCTACCGGATCACCTTCGACGGCTCCGGCGACAGCGCCAAGGTGACGCGAATCATCGTGTGCTCATGCGGTACTCACCCACAATCCGGGGCAAGCGGACCTGTCACGGAGGTACTGCGACCCGTGACGAAGACAGGCTCGACGACCGCTGGATGGATGAAAGACGCCACCCACAATCACGGCTACTACGGATGTGACCACTCCCCCGTGCCGGGCGTCGTCGACGACGGCCTGTACTGGTGTTCGGGGTCGTCGGGAATTGATCAAGGCGTCTGTGCGAAATCGTTCAACGGCAACGCACTGCTGTGCGTAATCGATCCGGAGCGGAAGGTCCTGACCCTCAAGACACCATCGAAAGCGCTCACGGTGGTTCCCAAGGCGATGTCGCCGCATATGCCGTTGTGGGTCACGCTCGAAGGTGGCATCACATGCGCCTACAGCCTCGTCCGCGGATTCTCAGTTACCAACGAGACCGCACCCGACGCCAAGGGACAGTACAGCTGCGGTGGCATCGGCACAGACGTGACCTACCTTTGGTCGCAGGGCGATGCCGACCCCTTCCGACGCGGCTCCACGTGGACGGCAACCTAC
Source organism: Gordonia pseudamarae (assembly GCF_025273675.1). Classification (NCBI taxonomy): domain Bacteria; kingdom Bacillati; phylum Actinomycetota; class Actinomycetes; order Mycobacteriales; family Gordoniaceae; genus Gordonia; species Gordonia pseudamarae. The sequence goes on from NZ_CP045809.1 coordinate 3,981,185, forward strand.
GGCAAAGACGGCAGTAGGCCCCTCCAATCCCTCACCGTCACCAAGGTGACCTACGTCGGCTTCGGCGAATAGCCCTGCGTTTCAACCCCTTCCACAGAATGGTCCTGCCCGTGACCCACTCTCGCCGCTTCGTGATCACTGCCTTGACGATCCTTACCGCAACGTTCGCCGCAGCCGGTTGCGGCAGTTCCTCCGGTAACGACAACGCGTCGCGTCCGCCCGGCGGATCGGCATCGCGCCCGCCCGCGGAATCGGTATCGGCTCCGCCTGGTGAATCGACCTCGCCATCTCATGCCACACAGACCGCCATAGTGGTCGACCCGTGTGCAGGTGCACCCGGCACCTGCACACATGTGGCGAACACCGACGTCGACGGAGACGGGACCCCCGATCAAATCGGCATCGCCTATGCGACAGGTCGAGTCACGACAATTGTCGCGATCAACGGCACCCGGCACAGCATCGCCCACAGCGTCACAGGTGTGCCGTATACCGACCCGACCGATATCTATCGCGGCGCATTCCTGCTCAGTCGTGCCCACGGCGCCGACCTCGTACTGCACCTCGTCGACGGTAGCGGCAATGCCGAGCAGTTCGCCGTGATCAGCTGGGACGGCGACCGCCTCGTCGCCCTACCTGAACCACCCAGAACGAACCTGACCGGTGCAGAACAGAGAGGTATCTGGTATTTGCGCTCCTCGCACGGTGGACAAGACTCCGTCAGGTGCCGGCAGCCCGGTGAGATCGCGTTGACCGTACTGACTGCTGCCACCTCGGAAGGGATAGCAGTACCCGGCGGCGGGCGCCGCGAGGAGAACTACTACACATTCGTCGGCTCGAGTTGGCAGCCCACCGGGTCGGACAACATCGCCGACTCCAGCTTCAGCTACATGTGGGACGCCCACACGAGTGCGTTCGACTGCGCCGACCAGGGTGTGAAACCATGAGCACACGCCGGGCGTAATACCGGGTGTAATACAAAGTGGCCCACTTCCTTTCGGAAGTGGGCCAACTTTCATATGGTTGTGAATCGGGCCTACTTGGCCTTCTCCAGCACCTCGACCAGACGCCAGTGCTTGGTCGCCGACAGCGGGCGGGTCTCCATGATCCGCACGCGATCACCGACGCCGGCATCGCCGTTCTCGTCGTGTGCCTTGACCTTGCTGGTGGTCCGGATGATCTTGTTGTAGAGCGGGTGGCTCTTGCGATCTTCCAGCTCGACCACGATGGTCTTCTGCATCTTGTCGCTGACGACGTAACCGATGCGTTCCTTGCGGCGGTTACGGACCTCAGCCTGGGTTTCGGTCACGTTCTGGTCCTCACTCATGCGTCGTCACCGTCCGGCCCGGCCGCGAGGCCGAGTTCACGCTCACGCATCACGGTGTAGATCCGGGCGATCTCGCGACGCACGGTCCGCAGCCGACGATTGTTGTCGAGCTGGCCGGTGGCCATCTGAAAACGAAGGTTGAACAGCTCTTCCTTCGACTCCTTCAGACGGTCGACCAGATCGGTGTCGGTGAGGTCACGCAGCTCTGCGGCTGCCACTCCCAGTCCCATCAGAACTGCTCCTCTCTGGTGACGATCCTGGTCTTGATGGGGAGCTTGTGCTGCGCGCGACGCAGGGCCTCGCGAGCGATCTCCTCATTGGGGTAGGTCATCTCGAACAGCACCCGGCCCGGCTTGACCGGGGCGACCCACCACTCGGGAGAACCCTTACCCGAACCCATGCGGGTTTCGGCCGGCTTCTTGGTGAGCGGGCGGTCCGGGAAGATGTTGATCCAGACCTTGCCGCCACGCTTGATGTGCCGGTTGATGGCGATACGAGCGGACTCGATCTGCCGGTTGGTGATGTAGGCGCCTTCGAGCGCCTGGATACCGTAGTCACCGAAGGTGACCTTGGTGCCACCCGATGCCTGGCCCTTCAGGCTGGGGTGGTGCTGCTTGCGGTGCTTGACCCGGCGAGGGATCAACATGGGCTAGCCCTCCTGATTCTCGGTGGCCGCACCGGCATTCGCGGGAACCTCGGCCGGAGCGTCGGCGGCGCGACCCGCTTCGGTGCTGGTGGCCGTGGTGCCCGACGAACCGCTGCGACGCGGACGGCTGGGACGGCGGGGACGACGGTCTTCCGATGCCGGAGCAGCAGCGGCCAGTTCGCGACGGCCGCCGACGATGTCGCCCTTGTAGATCCAGACCTTCACGCCGATGCGGCCGAAGGTGGTCTTGGCTTCGTAGAGCCCGTAGTCGATGTCGGCGCGCAGCGTGTGCAGCGGCACGCGTCCCTCGCGGTAGAACTCACTGCGGCTCATCTCGGCGCCGCCCAGACGACCCGAGCACTGGACCCGGATGCCCTTCACGTTCGGCTGACGCATCGCCGACTGGATCGCCTTGCGCATCGCGCGGCGGAATGCCACACGGTTGCTCAGCTGCTCGGCGACACCCTGGGCCACGAGCTGGGCCTCGGACTCGGCGTTCTTGACCTCGAGGATGTTGAGCTGAACCTGCTTGCCGGTCAGCTTCTCCAGGTCGCCGCGGATCCGGTCGGCCTCGGCGCCGCGGCGGCCGATGACGATGCCCGGACGGGCGGTGTGGATGTCGACGCGAACCCGGTCACGGGTGCGCTCGATCTCCACCTTGGCGATGCCGGCGCGCTCAAGCCCCTGCGAGAGGAGCTTGCGGATGGCGACATCCTCTTTCACGTACTCCGCGTACTGCTTGTCGGCGTACCACCGCGACTTCCAGTCGGTGGTGATACCCAGCCGGAAGCCGTGCGGGTTGATTTTCTGGCCCACTACTAGGCTCCCTTCTTCTTCGGCTGGCGCGAACGTGCACGGCCCGCGGTCGCCTTCTCCGGCAGCGACTCGACGACCACGGTGATGTGGCTGGTGCGCTTACGGATACGGAACGCACGACCCTGAGCACGCGGCTGGAACCGCTTGAGCGTCGGGCCCTCGTCGGCGAACGCCGTGTTGACCACGAGGGTCCGGCGGTCGACACCGAGGTTGTTGGTGGCGTTGGCGATGGCGCTGGCGAGCACCTTGTACACCGGCTCGGACGCCGACTGCGGGGCGAACCGCAGGATGTCGAGCGCTTCGTCGACATCCTTGCCGCGGATCAGGTCCAGCACGCGACGGGCCTTCATCGGCGTGACACGCACGAAGCGCGCCGTGGCCTTGGCGGTCGGGTTTTCAGTCTGTGTGCTCATGGTTACCGGCGCTTCGCTTTCCGGTCATCCTTGATGTGACCCTTGAACGTGCGGGTGGGCGCGAACTCGCCCAGCTTGTGTCCGACCATGTTGTCCGAGATGAACACCGGCACGTGCTTGCGACCGTCGTGGACGGCGAAGGTGTGACCGATGAAGTCGGGGATGATGGTCGAGCGGCGCGACCAGGTCTTGATGACCTGCTTGGTACCCTTTTCGTTCTGGGCGTCCACCTTCGCAAGGAGGTGGTCGTCGACGAACGGGCCCTTCTTGAGGCTGCGTGGCATTCTCTAACTCCCTCCTGTGCTTATCGCTTGTTCTTGCCGGTGCGACGACGCCGGACGATCAGCTTGTCGCTGGCCTTGTTCTTACGGGTGCGGCCTTCAGGCTGACCCCAGGGGCTGACCGGGTGGCGACCACCGGAGGTCTTGCCCTCACCACCGCCGTGCGGGTGGTCGACCGGGTTCATGACCACACCGCGGACGGTGGGGCGCTTGCCCTTCCACCGCATACGGCCGGCCTTGCCCCAGTTGATGTTGGACTGCTCGGCGTTGCCCACCTCGCCGACGGTGGCGCGGCAGCGCACGTCGACACGGCGGATTTCGCCGGAAGGCATACGCAGCGTGGCGTAGGGGCCTTCCTTGCCCAGCAGCTGGATCGAGGCACCGGCGCTGCGGGCCATCTTGGCACCGCCGCCCGGACGCAGCTCGACGGCGTGCACCTGGGTACCGGTGGGGATGTTGCGCAGCGGCAGGTTGTTGCCGGGCTTGATATCGGCACCGGGTCCGCTTTCGACGACGGCGCCCTGGTTCAGGCCCTTGGGTGCGATGATGTATCGCTTCTCGCCGTCGACGTAGTGCAGCAACGCGATCCGCGCGGTGCGGTTCGGATCGTACTCGATGTGAGCGACCTTGGCGTTGATGCCGTCTTTGTCGTTGCGGCGGAAATCGATGACTCGGTAGGCGCGCTTGTGGCCGCCACCCTTGTGCCGGGTGGTGATACGACCGTGCGCGTTACGGCCACCGCGGCCGTGCAGCGGGCGGACCAGCGACTTCTCCGGGTGGTCACGGGTGACCTCGGCGAAGTCGGAGCCGCTGGACCCGCGGCGACCGGGGGTTGTCGGCTTGTACTTACGAATAGCCATAGTTGAATTCAGTCCCTACTTTCGAAACCCGGTCAGCTGACCGGGCCTCCGAAGATCTCGATGGACTTGCTGCCCTCGGCCAGCGTGACGATGGCGCGCTTGGTGGCCTTGCGACGGCCGTAGCCGTAGCGGGTGCGCTTGCGCTTGCCCGGACGGTTCAGCGTGTTCACGCCGGCCACCTTGACACCGAAGATCTTCTCCACGGCGATCTTGATCTGCGTCTTGTTGGCATCCGGGTGCACCACGAAGGTGTACACGTCATCCTCGATGAGTCCGTAGGACTTCTCCGAGATCACCGGCGCCAGAATGATGTCGCGAGGATCGGCAATGGTCGCCATCTCACGCCTCCTCTGTCTTCGCGGTCTTCGTGTTCGCGGCGATGAACGCGTTGAGCGTCTCGACGCTGAACACCACGTCATCGGAATCGAGGACGTCATAGGTGTTGAGCTGATCCGCGGCGATCGGCAGAACGTTCTGCAGGTTCGCCACACTCTTCCATGCGGTCAGATCCTCGCGCGGCAGCACCACCAGGAACTTGGTGCGGTCGCTGAGCGACTCGAGGAAGGTGCGCGCCGACTTGGTGGACGGAACCTGTCCGGCGACCAGTTCGGTGATTACGTGGATGCGCTCGTTGCGGGCCCGGTCCGAGAGGGCTCCGCGCAGGGCGGCTGCCTTCATCTTCTTGGGGGTGCGCTGGCTGTAGTCACGCGGCTGCGGGCCGTGGACGGTGCCACCGCCGACGAACTGCGGTGCGCGGGTGGAGCCCTGGCGTGCCCGACCGGTGCCCTTCTGGCGGTACGGCTTGGCGCCGCCACCGCTGACCTGGCCACGGGTCTTGGTCGCGTGGGTGCCCTGACGCTTGGCAGCCTGCTGTGCGATGACGACCTGGTGCATCAGCGAGATGTTGGCCGGTGCGTCGAACAGCTCTGCCGGCAGGTCGACGGTGCCGTTGACGGAGCCGTCGGCGGCCTTGACGTCCAGCGTCAGCTTGGTTGCGGATTTGGTCAGATCGGTGCTCATTACGCACCACCCTTCACTGCGTCGCGGATCACCACGATGCCGCCCTTGCGGCCGGGGATCGCGCCCTTGATCAACAGCAGACCCGCTTCTGCGTCCACCTTGTGGACGGTCAGATTCTGCGTGGTCACCTTGTCGTTGCCCATGCGTCCGGCCATCCGCATGCCCTTGAACACGCGGCCGGGGGTGGCGCAGCCACCGATCGAACCGGGAGCGCGGTGCACGCGGTGAACGCCGTGGCTGGCACCCAGACCGGCGAAGCCGTGACGCTTCATGACGCCGGCGAAACCCTTGCCCTTGGAGGTGCCGGTCACGTCGACCAGCGCTCCGTCGGCGAAGATCTCGGCGGTCAGCTCCTGGCCGACGCTGTACTCGGCCGTATCGGCGACGCGGATCTCGGCCAGGTGCCGGCGCGGGGTGACCCCGGCCTTGGCGAACTGACCGGCGACAGGCTTGTTGACCTTGCGCGGGTCGATGGCGCCGTAGGCGAGCTGCACGGCGGTGTAGCCGTCCTGCTCGGCGGTGCGCAGCTGGGTGATGACGTTCGGGCCCGCCTGAACGACGGTGACCGGAACGACGCGGTTGTTCTCGTCGAAAACCTGCGTCATGCCGAGCTTGGTGCCCAGGATGCCTTTGGTACTGGCTTGGTTGCTCATGTCTTTTCTCGCCCCCGCCCTACTGGATGTTGACGTCGACGCTGGCCGGAAGGTCGATGCGCATCAGCGCGTCGACGGTCTTCGGCGTCGGGTCGAGGATGTCGATGAGTCGCTTGTGAGTGCGCATCTCGAAGTGTTCGCGGCTGTCCTTGTACTTGTGCGGCGAACGGATGACGCAGTACACATTCTTTTCGGTGGGCAACGGCACCGGGCCGACGACGCGTGCACCCGTACGGGTCACGGTCTCCACGATTTTGCGCGCCGAAGCGTCGATCGCCTCGTGGTCGTAGGCCTTGAGCCTGATGCGGATCTTCTGTCCCGCCACGCTGTGTCCTCTTCCGTCAGTTGTTCTCGACAGACAAACACCGCGTGTCCGTTACGCATCCGCTGCCACGACGGCACCGGGGCATCGGCGCGAAGGCCGACGGTCACATGACCACCCGCGTGAGATTCGGGGATCGACGCTGTTCATCTATCGTTGTACGTTGGCTCGTTGCTTGAACGAACCTGTTGCGCTCCGGCACCCGCGGTCGGGCGTGTCGTGGCCGTAAACCTGATCGGTTGCACGCGGAACACGCCAGATCCCGCGTCGGGAGCCTGGGAGTCATTCACCTCACCCGATGCAGCAGTTCACCACGGCGCCGGTCAAGGCAACCCGACAAGTATGCACCATCGGGGCTGTCGGGTTCAAATCGGCACACCTCGCCGGCCGAAGCGCCCCTGGTGCCGGCCGCGGTGCCCCTCGTCGGCTTAGGCGCCGTCCGATGATGGGCCTCGAAACCCGGTGGGATGCCATCGTCGGCTCACCGGGTTTCGAGGCTCGTCGCTTGCGCTCCTCACGCCTCAACCAGCAAGAAGGGGCGCTTCGCCTCTCAACCGGCGGTGGAGCGGCTCTGCTCGTCGGTTTCGGTATCGGCACCGGTGATCTCCGTGGCCACCTCGACCACCTCGGCCGCGACGGCCGGCGTCTCGATGTCGATGGTCTTGCGCAACGGCCTGTTCGGGATGAACAAGATCGCGACGATCGCGACCGCGGCACAGGCCGCGCCGATCAGGAAGATCGTCGCCGTCGCGTCGCCGTAGGCGTGCCGGATCACCTCGGCCACCGGTTCGGGCAGCGCGTCGAGGTCGAGGCTGCCGCCGCCGGACTGCCTGGTGGTGTCCACGCCCAGCTTGGCCAGCCCGCTCTTGGACAGGTCCGCGACGTGGGTGGCGAGCACCGAGCCGAGCACCGACACACCGATCGCACCGCCGAAGGTCCGGAAGAACGCGACGTTGGACGAGGCCGCGCCGATGTCCTCGACACTCACCGTGTTCTGCACCGCCAGGACCAGGTTCTGCAACAGCGAACCGGTTCCCAGACCCATGATGAACATGTAGACGCTGATCAGCACGATGTTCGTCGCGTGGTCGATGGTTCCCAGCAGGAGCAGCCCGCCGGTCAGCAGGATGGATCCGCCGATGATGAACGGCTTCCATTTACCGAACCGGGTGATCATCTGACCGGATACGAGCGTGCCGGTGAGCATGCCGGCGACCAGCGGGATGGTCAGCAGACCGGCCTCGGTGGGGCTGTAGTGCCGGGCGGTCTGGAAGTACTGCCCGAGGAAGGTGATGGCACCGAACAGTGCCAGGCCGACCATGATCGAGGCGATGATCGCCAGGGCGGTGGTGCGCTCTGTGACGATCTTGAGCGGGATGATCGGGTCCTTGACCCTGGATTCGACGAAGACGGTCAGCGCCAGCAGCGCCACGCCGCCGATGACGTACAGGGCGCTCTCGGTGGAGATCCAGTCGTAGTAGTCGTCCTTACCGGCGAACGAGACCCAGATCAGCAGGATGCTGACACCGGCGGTCATCAGGGCCGCACCCAGCCAGTCGATGCGGACGTTCTCCTTGCGCTGGGTTTCCAGGTGCAACGTGCGCTGCAGCACGACCAGGGCGATCACCGCGAGCGGGATGCAGACATAGAAGCACCAGCGCCAGCCGAGCGGGCTGTCGGCGATGACGCCGCCGAGGACGGGTCCACCGGCCATCGCCAGCGCCATCACCGCACCCATGTAACCCGAGTACCGGCCACGTTCGCGCGGCGCGACGATGGAGCCGATGATGGCGACCACGAGCGCGGTCAGACCACCCATGCCGAGGCCCTGGATGACGCGGCCGACGAGCAACAGTTCCATGTTGTGCGCGACACCGGCCACTGCGGAGCCGACCACGAAGACCACCAGCGCGGTTTGGACCAGGAGCTTCTTGTTGAACAGATCCGACAGTTTGCCCCAGATGGGCGTGGACGCGGCGTTGGCGAGCAACGCCACCGTGACGACCCAGGCGTACTGGGTCTGTGTGCCCTCGAGGTCGCCGACGATCGTCGGCAGGGCTGTGGCGACGATCGTCGACGACAGCAGGGCCGTGAACAGACCCGCGAGCAGGCCGGTCATGGCCTCCAGAACCTCGCGGTGCGTCATGGCGGTGGTGGGCGATGCCTCCGCCGCTGCGGTTGGTGAACTCATTTCCTCATCCTCTACTTGCTTCACATCCCTGAAAGATCTGCTTGACGACCCCGTGCGGCCGATTGTGGGGCCGGAGCGGGTCGTCCTGTCATTCGGCGGCGATCGCGCGCCGGAGCCGGGCGACGGTGTCGAGCGCCTCTCTGGTCTGCTCGTCCGACCAGGCCGCGAATTTGGGCGCGTAGTCGTCGACGCGATGTTCGAGTCCGACCTTCATCCGTTCGCGGCCGACGTCGCTGATCTGCACCAGACTCACGCGTCCGTCCTCCTCGCTCCGGGTCCGTTCGACGAGCCCGTCGGCGGCCAGTGCCGCGATCTGCCGGCTGAGCGCCGATTCGCTGATGCACAGCCTCTCGGCGAGTTGGTTCTGCCTCAGCGCGCCGTGGGTGTACAGCGCCCACAACACGCCCAGCAACGGAACGGGCATGTCCAGGCGGACGCTCGAATGCTGGACCATCGCCCGTGCCGCGCGTATCAGCAACGACATCTCGTCGACGAGTTCGACGACGGTCTCACGTCGCGGCGCCATTGGCAAAACCTTTCTATATAGTTGATTGACACAAGTAACTTTACACCTGCCCGCACCCGCCGCCCCAGCCCGACCGGGTGACCTTCCTCCCACGCGGCGCCGCACCACACCCCGACACCGCCCGGCCGACCGGGCCATCCGACCACCGCCCGGTCCGCCGGCCACCGACCGTCCGCTTCCGCGTCGCCGTTCGCGCTGCCGACGGCGGGCGGTGGCCGTACGCTCTGCAAGGTGACTCGACAGACCGCGCCGCACGCTCCGGCGATGCCACCGACTGCGCGGAGGCGTCCGCCGGGTTCCCGGTCGATGTCACGCGGACCCATGCAGATGTCACAGGGGCGGTGAGGAGTGCCGCCCCGCCCGGTGTCCAACCACCTCATCGCCCAACTCGCCGAGACACGCTCGGGCAACACCCGCGCCAACGTGCTGGAGGAGCTGCGCCGCCTCATCCTGTCCGGGTCGGTGCCACCCGGCACCCAGATCCCCCCGGCGGACGTCGCATACGCGTTCTCCATCAGCACTATTCCGGTGCGCGAGGCACTCAAGACACTGATCGGCGAGGGTCTCGTCGATCATCGGCCGCACGGCGGCTACAACGTCAGCCTGCTGTCGGTGGAGGAACTGCACGAGATCTACTTCGTCCGTGGCGTGCTGGAGGAGGCCGCCCTCGCCCGCGCCGTGGAAAAGATGACCGAGGACCACCTGACCCGCGCCCGCAGGTATCACGAGCAATTGTTGACCGCGACGAAGTTCCGCGACCGCAAGTCGTTTCACGATGTCTCGCGCAAGTTCCACCGGCAACTCGTCTTGCCCTGCGCGATGCCGCGGCTACTCAACATGTTCGAGTCGACCTGGAATCTCACCGAGCCATTTCAGGTGATGCGATCGGTGTCCGAGGACATCCAGCACACCCTCAACGACGACCACGCCCGAACGCTCGACGCGGTCGCGGCCGGTGACACCGATACCGTGCTGTCCCTCGCGAGAAGCCATCATGCGCGTCTTGCCGATGCCATAGCCATGGCCGAAGCCGATCTCACGCTTCGACCGGATCATCGGTAAGTCACCGCACAATTTTATTGTCCCCGGTTGTCGATGCCCGCATCGAACGCCCCGGAAGACCCGGTCGGCCGTTCTTCGGACCGGACAGCGGCGGCGGCGGCGGCGGCGAAAAATATATCCGCGAGGTAATCGCCGAGTAACACAGCCTTCTTAGGTTGTGTGCAGTCAACGTCGACCCGACCGGCGGGTTAACCGAGGAGAATATATGACTTCCACGATGGACGCATCCGAGGCCGCGCACAGCGCCGCGGGCGAAAGCGTCATAAAGCTCGAGTATCACCAGCGATTGACCAACAGCGACCTCGCGCCGCTGCGTAAACAAAGCTGGACCTGGTACAACTTCTTCGCTTTCTGGATGTCCGATATTCACAGTGTCGGCGGTTATGTTTTCGCCGGCAGCCTATTCGCCCTCGGCATCGCGGCCTGGCAGGTGCTGGTAGCACTGATCATCGGCATCGTGGCCGTCAACATCCTGTGTAACCTGGTGGCCAAACCTTCCCAGCTGGCCGGGGTTCCCTACCCGGTGACCACCCGCGTGTCCTTCGGCGTGATGGGCGCCAATATTCCGGCGATTCTGCGCGGCTTGATCGCGGTGGCCTGGTACGGAATCCAGACATACCTGGCGTCGGTGGCATTCGGCCTGCTGGCCCTCAAGTTCTGGCCAAGTCTGGCGAAATACGACAACGTCGATGACTACGGGTTCCTCGGCCTGAGCCTCCTCGGGTGGGGTGGCTTCATTCTGATGTGGGTTCTACAGGCCGTCGTTTTCTGGAACGGCATGGAAACCATCCGCAAGTTCATCGACTTCTGCGGACCCGCCGTCTATGTCGTCATGGTGATCCTCGCCGGCTATCTCATCGCCAAGGCCGGATGGAGCAACGTATCGCTCGATCTGTCCGTCGGCCCGGGCAAGGTCGGCTGGGATTCGGTGACCGCGACTATCGGCGCGATAGCCCTTGTGGTGTCCTATTTTTCGGGTCCAATGCTCAACTTCGGAGACTTCTCCCGATATGGCAAGACATTCGGCGAGGTGAAGAAGGGCAACTTCTGGGGCCTTCCGGTCAACTTCCTGTTCTTCTCGCTGCTGGTGGTGTGCACCGTCTCCGCCGCGGTCACGGTCATCGGCAAGGACGAGAGCGGAGCGATCATCACCGACCCGGTGCACATCGTCGACCGCATCGACAACACCACCGCCGCGGTTCTGGGCGTGCTGACCTTTGCGATCGCCACCATCGGTATCAATATCGTCGCCAACTTCGTCTCCCCCGCCTTCGACTTCTCCAATGTCGCGCCCACCAAGATCACCTGGCGTACCGGCGGAATGATCGCTGCTGTGGGTTCGGTGCTGATCACCCCGTGGAATCTGTTCAACAATCCCGACGCCATCCACTACACCCTCGACACCCTCGGCGCGGTGATCGGCCCGCTGTTCGGCATCCTGCTGGTGGACTTCTACATCATCAAGAAGCAGAAGGTGGTGGTCGACGATCTGTTCAGCATGGAACCGGGAGCCACCTACGCCTACCGCAAGGGGGTGAACCCGGTCGCCGTGATCGCCACCGTCGTGGGCCTTGTTCCCCCACTGTGCGTGGTCATCTGGGGTACCGCCTACGCGGCGAGCTTCACCTGGTTCATCGGTGCCGGGGTGGCCGGAGCGGTCTACTGGCTGGGGATGCGTTACGCGCCGGACAGCTTCCTCTATGACACCGGCGTCGCGCCGGTGGTCGGCGAAGACGCAGCTGACGGGAGCGCAGACCGCACCCTGTTCTGAGGCCGAACCGAGTGGAACGCTCCCCGGTCATCAGGGCATCGCATGCCCTCGGGGAGCGTTCACCCGTATTCGAACCACCGCCTACGCCCGGAGTCGTCATGCGAATCGTCGTCATCAACCCCAACACGACCGCGTCGATGACCGCCGGCATCGACGCCGCGGCCCGCTCGGTCGCCCGGCCCGACGCCGAGATCGTCAGCGTCACCTCACCGATGGGGCCGGTCTCGATCGAGAGCCACTACGACGAGGCGCTCGCGGTCCCCGGCGTGTTGGCAGCCGTCGACGCCAACCCCGGTGCCGACGGATATCTACTGGCGTGCTTCGGTGATCCGGGCCTCGACGCCGCGCGGGAGATCGCCGTGGCACCGGTGCTCGGGATCGCGGAGGCAGCGATGCATCTCGCCGCGCCGTTGGGCCGTGGATTCTCGATCGTGACGACGCTGTCACGGACGGTGGGCCGAGCCCGGGATCTGGTCGACCACTACGGATTCACCCGCAGCTGCCGAGGAGTCCATGCCTGCGAGATCCCGGTCCTCGATCTGGACTCCAACCCGGATGCGGCCGACATCATCACCGCGGCCTGCGCGGAGACGCTGCTGCACGACAGGTCCGATGCGATCGTGCTCGGTTGCGCGGGGATGGCAGACCTGGCCGCGCGGATCGGCGCCGACATCGGCGCGCCGGTGATCGACGGAGTGGCCGCCGGGGTGGGCATGCTGTCCGCACTTGCGTCGGTCGGCGCCCGGACCGGGACCCGGGGTGGAGAGTTCGCCGCCCCCCCGGCCAAACGGTATACCGGTCTGCTCGAACCGTTCGCTCGCGGCTCCTGAGCTGGTCGGCGAGGCTCGGTAGCACACCTTTCTTACCCAGCGGTAAGATCGTGTCCATGTCGATCGCCGCATCAGCCGGAAGCGCCACCTACCGCCTACGCCGGAAGCTGCCCGACAACATCGTCGGAAACGCCGTCTTCTCGCTGGGCATGGTGGCTCGGGTGCCCTACTTCGGCACCGTCCTGCCGTACGTCTCGGAGATGGAACCCGGTCGCTGTGTGGTCACCGCACCGAAGTGGTTCGGGGTGCACAACCACATCGGCACGTTCCACGCCATCGCCGCGTGCAACCTCGCCGAGGTCGCGATGGGCATGCTGATGGAAGCGACCACCCCCACCACCCACCGCTGGATCCCCAAGGGCATGTCGGCCTCGTACCTGACCAAGGCCACGACCCGGCTCACCGCGACCGCCACCCTCGCCACCCCGATCGACTTCGCGACCGTCACCGACGGTACCGACGTGGTGGTATCCATCGAGATCCGCGACACCGCCGGCACCGAAGTGGTCCACTGCGAGATCACCACATGGGTGACTCCGGCCTGACCTGCAACAACCCCCGACGGGTCCGGGTTCACCGCGCGCTCGCCCCGATCAACCCGGCCAGCATGGTGATGGTGGCGTGTGGACCGCTGCGCCCGCCGACGGGCAGAATCGACCCGTCGACGACGCGCAGTCCGCGGGCACCCTCGACTACGCCGAACCGGTCGGTTCGCTCGCCCATGGGCAATGAGCCGAACGCGTGTTGCGAGGTGCGCACCACCGGATCGACCCGCACCGAACTCGGCACGACGAGGCCACGGAAAGCGGCGGAGTGCAGCATGTCCCGTACCTGGTCGAGTTCGGGCCCCAGCCGGGCGGGAAGGTCTGGGGCCGCACCCAGGTCGACAGTCAGCCCGATGCCGTCCCATCTCAGTTCACCTGAGGTCGCCGGAGACATCGCGGCCACCCCCATCGCCGGACCGACGCGCGGCACACCGTCGATGTAGTCAGCGAAATCACCGCCGTAGCAGCGGATTTCCACACCCGATTCGGTGTGCGCAACCGACGGCAGCAGCGGCACCGGACACTCGGCCGGGGTGGTGGGCTGATAGTGCACCAGGATCTCCCGGTGCTCGTCGATGCGCAGGGATCCGGCCGCGAACCCGGAGCCGAACAGCAACGACGCCGTGCCGAGCGTGCCCGCGCACAGCACCACCTCGCCGCAGCCGATCACCTCCGCACCGCAACGCACGCCGGTCACCCGATCACCGGACCGCTCGAGTGCGGTCACCTCCGCCCCGATACGCACCGTGAGATTCGAACGATCCAGCGCCGGCCGCAGGATCGCCTCCGCCGAGGTGACCCGGCGTCCGCCGCATGCGTCACGAATACTGTTGGACCGAACCCTGTTCACCCCGACCCTCGGCCACCGGCTATCGATACCCTCCCGGCCGGCCGGACCCCTCCCGGCATCGACGGACGACCGGCCGCCGGCCACCGGCCCGAACCACTGCTCGAAAGCGTGTGTCGTATCGGTCAGTTCGTCATCGCGAAAGGCACTCACCGACATCGCCGACTCCACGTCACGGTAGGCGGCGTCGATGTCGGCGAGGGTGTGCTCCCAGGATCGGAAGTCGTCACGATGCCACCGCAGGAAGTAGGCGCCATTGACCGCGGCCGAACCGCCGATACCATTCCCGCGCACCACCGTCGACCCGTCGGGCCTCACCGGGTAACCGACGGTGCGCCCCAGCCGGGCGGCATCGGCACCGACGGGCAGATGGTACAGGTCGGTCACCTCGGTGCCGGGCCACCCCGGTCCGCGCTCAAGCAGCAGCACCGAACGGTCGGGATGCCGGGACAATCGCTCGGCCAGTACGCATCCCGCACTGCCGGCACCGACGATGACGACGTCGTGAACCACCGCGCGGTCACTTGCTCAGCACGGGCCGCAGTGCGCCCGCGTCGCGATGGGTGATCACCCCTTGCCACAGCCCGAGCCCGTAGGCCAGGTCGTCGAGCCGGCGCATGACGAGGTAGCTGACCGGCCCCAGAGCAGGCCGCACCCCCGGTTCGCTGATGACCCGCCGCACCCAGTCGATGAGTCCCTCGGCAATCGCGACCTCCACCACCAGCGTGCGGTACCGGCGCGAGAACAGCGTGGGCAGCAGCGCTATCGGCCAGTAATGCCGGCAGATCGCGGAACCCGCCTGCAGCAGACCGAAACCCGCAGCCCTGCCGGTCATCTGCACGGCAACCAGCGGAGCGCGGGGCAGCCCGTCGAGCCGTCGGCGCAACCGGACCGCCATTTGTCCGAGCAGCAACAGCGCGATGGCCGAGCCGGTGGCGGTGCGGGTGAGCAACGCGACGACGGCCGCGGCCATGGTCGCCGACATGACCATCGGCGCGGCCAGCCTCTCGTGCCGGTCGGCCAGATAGGCGGCTCCGGTGCCGTAGAAGCGCCGGCGATCGAGCACCGTGCGCAGACCGGTGCGGTGCTCGTGGGCCACCCGAGCCACCGGATCGTAGCGCAACCGCCAGCCCGCGTCGTGCAGACGCCAGCACAAATCCACATCCTCGGCCACCCGCAACGACTCGTCAAATCCGGGGAAGGCACTGCGCCGCAACACTATCGCCGCGCTGGGCACATACGGCATCGGAGTGGACGGCACCACCGGCGCCTCGGCCGGCCCCATGTCGAGCGAGGAGTAGCCGTTCTCATAGCGCGCGGCGAGCGAGAAGAACCCGGGCCGCGTGTTCAGCCCGACGATTCGGGGGGCGGTGATCGCCACCGCCGGGTCGGAGAAATGCGGCAGCAGCATCGTCAGCCAGTCCGGGGCCGGTACACAGTCCGAATCAATGAACGCCACAAAATCAGTTGTCGCGGTGGCCGCTCCGGCGTTGCGGGCGGCGGCCGGACCCTGATTGCGGTCCAGCCGCAGCACACTCACCCCGTCGCCGTGCACGGTGATCGGCGGCTCCGAACCGTCGTCGACAACGATCATCCGGGCCTTGCCACGGGTCCGGATCAACCGGTCGATCCCCTCCTGGTTGTCGCGCACCGGAACCACCACGGTCACCTGGTCTGCGGACGGCCCGAACATCGGCCGAGGATGGGCGATCCCGGCGTCGAGCAGGCGTCGGCAGAGCGTGCGCGTGGCGCTGTCACACACCGCGATACGTCCGTCCGCCGACATCATCCCCAGCGCCGCTTCGGACAGGCGCAGCATCCGTGTCGGGGACCCGCCGACCAGATAGCGCAGATCGCCGCGCTGCGCGCACCGTAGGTCGACCTGAACCTGAAAGCCGTCCGGCAGGTCGGTCCGCGCGGCCGCGACACCGTCATCCCGGCCGCGGCTGTCCGGCACACTCACGCGGCGGCTCCGCCCCGCAGCAGCCCGCGCTCGTCGACGTCCCAGCGGCCGACGGCCGCCACCAGGGCGTCGGCGAACCCCGCGAGCAGCGTGCCGCCGCGGTCGGCCGTGGCGGTGGTGGGGTCGCCGAGTACGCCGTTGGCGCTGACGGCGGCCACCCCGCCGGATCGCATCGGCGACAGCAACTCCGCGATCGGTGCGCGGTTACCGGCGACAGCCTCCGAAAGGCGCACGTCGTCGGGTGAAAGGTTGAGCAGCACAGAAGTTTCGGTATCACCGGCATGCGCATCGCCACCGGGATGGCCACAGGCGAACCAGGCCACCTCACGCCCCTCGTAGCGCAGCAGCCGCACCGCATCGACGAGGGTCCGGCCGTTGCCGCCGTGTCCGTTGACGAACACGATCCGACGCGCCCACCGGCACGCGCTGCGCCCGTACTCCACGAGCACCAGCCGCAGCGCCTCATGGCCGAGCGAGACCGTGCCCGGGAAGCCCTCGTGTTCGCCCGAGGCCCCGTACGGCAGACCGGGAGCCACGATGAACAACTCCGAATCGGGTCGGTCGCCGGCGAGCCGGGGCTGGGCACGGCGGGCCACGGCGTCGGCGATCCGGATGTCGGTGTCGAGCGGAAGGTGGGGGCCGTGCTGTTCGACGGCGCCGAGTGGAACGAGCAATGTGACGGCAGAACCGTCAAGCTCAGGCCAGCAGAGTGCGCCGAGTCCCGTGCCACGCGTCATTCGGTCAACTCTAGCGATGCGTCGGCATCGAGGTAAGGGCAACCCGACCCCGACACATATATGATTTGCCCACCCCTTCCCGAACGATCGCTCGGGTTGTGCCAAGCTGTGGTGACCGACAACACAATCATCAGACCACGCAGCCGACGGGCACCGGCCGGCAGGACGGGGTCGCCATTCCTTGAGGAGATCGGAAGCCATGACATCCACCCCCGGTAGTACCAGTGGGAAGACCGGCAACACCAGCGGAAAGAGCGGCCCCCTGGACGCGATCCGGGTCATCGAATTCGCCGGCATCGGCCCCGGTCCGCACGCCGCGATGCTGCTGTCGGACCTCGGCGCGGACGTGGTGCGGGTACAGCGGCCCGGCCAGTTGCCGGCGCCTGGCGACGTCGGTGACGCCCTGCTGCGCGGGCGCACGGTGGTGGAGGCCGACCTCAAGAGTCCCGCGGACCGGGAGACCGTGCTCGGCCTCATCGCCAAAGCTGATGTGCTCATCGAGGGTTTCCGTCCCGGCGTGATGGAACGTCTCGGTTTCGGGCCGGACGATCTCGCCGAGGTCAACCCCGGCCTGGTGTACGGGCGGATGACCGGGTGGGGCCAGGAGGGCCCGCGCGCCGATCGGGCCGGTCACGACATCAACTACATCTCACTGACCGGACTGCTGCATGCCGTCGGCCGTGCCGGGGAACGCCCCGTGCCGCCGCTGAACCTGTTCGGCGACTTCGGCGGCGGATCGATGTTCCTGGTCGTGGGTGTCCTCTCGGCGCTCCTCGAACGCCAGTCGTCGGGCCGCGGACAGGTTGTCGATGCCGCCATGGTCGACGGCGCTTCGCTTCTGGGACAGATGATGTGGGCCTTCCGCGCGAGTGGTCGATGGTCGGATGAGCGGGGCGTGAACTTCCTCGACTCAGGCGCGCCGTTCTACGACGTCTACGAGACCTCCGACGGAAAGTACATGGCCGTGGGCGCCATCGAGCCGCAGTTCTACGCCCAACTCCTCGCGGGACTGGGCCTGGACGCCGCCGCCCTGCCCGGGCAGGGCGACATCTCGCGCTGGCCCGAGATACGCAAGGTCTTCACCGACACCTTCGCCACCCGCACCCGCGAGGAGTGGACCGCCGTGTTCGACGGTACCGATGCCTGCGTCTCGCCCGTCCTCACATTCGGTGAGGCTCCCGACGAACCGCACATGGCGGCCCGCGCCAATCTCGTCGAGATCGACGGCGTACGGCAGGCTCAGGTGGCCCCGCGGTTCTCGCGCACCTCACCCGAGACACCGGCCGGACCGACCACGGAGGCAACCGACCCCGCAACCGTCTGGGTATAGCAGGTAACGGATGAGGGGTACCTCCCGTCGGGAGGTACCCCTCATCGGTGTTCGTGATCCGTCAGACCTTGGAATGACCCATATCGACCGGGAACTGCACTCCGGTGATGGATTTGGCGGAATCCGAACACAGGTACAGGATGGCGTCGGAGATCTCGTCCGGATCGGCTATCGGGTTGTGGTCCATCATCGACGGGAAGTACCGGGAGAACTTCGGATCCACGAATGCCTCTACCGCAGAGGTGTCGCCCACACCCATCAGGGTGTTGACCGCGTACGGGTGCAGCGAGTTGACCCGAATCTGGTACGGGGCAGCCTCTTTCGCCAGCGTCTGGGCCAGCCCGGTCAGCCCGTACTTGGACGCGCTGTAGGAGGCCTGCACCGGCATCGCCTTCAGTCCGGCCACCGACGACACGACAACGACAGAGCCGCCGTTTCCCCCCTCGATCATCACGGGAAGTGCGGCGCGCAACGTCTTCCACGCACCGACGAGGTTGATGTCGATGACGTCGGTGAACTGTTCCTCGGTCATCTCCCAGGTCAGGGCCCAGGTGAGCACGCCCGCGTTGACCACCACGAAGTCCAGTCCGCCAAACTGGGCGACCCCGTCGGCCACCAGTTGCTGCTGGAACGCGAGGTCACGCACATCGCCCTGCCGGGCGAGGATCTTGCCGCCGGCCTCCTCCACAAGCCGGACCGTCTCATCCAGGTCCTCGCGCGTGGCGGGCGGATATGTGGTGTGCTCGGCGATCGGGCCGGCGATGTCCAGGCCGATGATCGAGGCACCCTCGCGTGCGAAACGGAGCGCGTGATTGCGTCCCTGGCCTCTGGCGATACCAGTGATGTAGACGACCTTGCCGTCGAAATTACCCATACAAAAACTGTAACACGTTCTAGTTTTTGGCTACGTGTGATACCGCGAACAGCCCCCGGCGTCGCGATGACTCGCGTCGCCGGGGGCTGTTCGTGTGATGTGCGGCGGACTACCCGCCGTACGAGCGCTCGAATCCTTCCGGAAGGATCAGGTCGTCGCGGCTCAGATCGTGCACCGACTTGTGGCCGGTACCCATGAGCACGCCGTCGAGCCCCATGCGCAGCAGGTCGAGAACGTTCTCGACGCCGGCCTGGCCGTTGGCGGCCAGACCCCACAGGTAAGCGCGGCCGACCATCACGGCCTTGGCGCCGAGGGCGACGGCCTTGGCCACGTCGCTGCCGCGGCGGATTCCGCCGTCGAGCAACACGTCGACGTCCTTGCCGACGGCGTCGGCGATAGGGCCGAGCAGCCGGATGGTGGCGGGGGTGCCGTCGAGATTGTTACCGCCGTGGTTGGACACCGAGATCGCGGTGGCGCCGATGTCAACGGCGCGCTTGGCGTCGTCGATGCGGGTGATGCCCTTGACCATGAACGGCC
The DNA here is from genome assembly GCF_025273675.1 of Gordonia pseudamarae. Lineage (NCBI taxonomy): Bacteria > Bacillati > Actinomycetota > Actinomycetes > Mycobacteriales > Gordoniaceae > Gordonia > Gordonia pseudamarae. The sequence continues at coordinate 4,000,736 of NZ_CP045809.1, forward strand.
CGCCCCACTGCTCGCGCAACCACTCCAGGTCCTCCCAGGTGGGCGACGGGGTGTTCATCCACTCGCCGTAGGCACCGAAGAACGTGGGGCCCGGCAGCCCCTTGCCGTGGGAGACGTTGGGGGCGGTCAGATCCGGGATGGTCAGGTTGCCCTTGTTGAACCAGTCCCAGGCGTAGCGCGGCTTGACCGCGACCTCCGGCGCCAATCGGATCAGCGCCTTGAGATCCATCTTCTCCGGGATCTCCGGGCTACCCCAGTCACGACCGATGTTGAACACCCAGTCGGTGGTGACGATCAGGCCCTTGGCACCGGCCTCACGGGCGCGTTCGGCGCGGGCCAGGATCTCCTCCTTGGTGCCGAGCCAGTAGATCTGGAAGAAGATCTTGTCGTTGACCGCGGTGACCTCTTCGATCGGGTGGCTGGCGAAACTCGACAGACCCATCGCGGTGCCACGGGCGGCCGCGGCCCGCGCCACCGCCACCTCACCGTCCTTGTCGACGGCCTGCACGCCGGTCGGCGAGATCATCACCGGGAACGACAGATCCACGCCCATCACCGACGTCGACATGTCGCGCTCGTCCTGGGCACCCACCACGTGCGGGGCGAAACCGATCTCCGAGAAAGCGTCCACATTGTCGTTGACGGTGATGCCGCCCTGGGTACCGGCCACGAGAGACAAGTACACCGACTTGGGCAAGCGCTGCTTGGCCCGCCGCTGAGCCTCGGCAACGGTCTCGAACCAGGGATTTCGGGCCCAGGGGTTGGTCAGCTTGAAGTTCGCCATTGATCTTTCGCCTTTGGGTTTGATGCGTTGAGTGGTGGGTCGACCTCGTCAGCCGACGGGACTGAACCCGGCCAGCGGATTCTCGTCACAGCTCTTGGACGGCCGCCCGAGAGGGGTGAAGCTGCCGTCGGAGCCGCGGGTCATCAGCGTCAGCGGAGTGCCTCGCGAATGATCCTTGTTGGCCGTCGGCTTGGTGCGCTCACCGGCGAGCAGCGACTCCCCGTAACCCTGAACGCATTCGGGGTCGGGTCCGTCGAGGGGCAGACCGGTGAAGAACTTGGCGGCCATGCAGCCGCCACGGCAGGCGTCGAAGTGGTTGCACTTGGCACACGCGCCCGCCGACTGCGGTTCGCGCAGTTCGGTGAACAGATCCGAACGCTGCCAGATTTCCTGGAAACCGCCGCCGGACAGGATGTTTCCGGCGAGGAAGTTCTCGTGGATCGCGAACGGGCAGGCGTACACGTCGCCGACCGGGTCGATCAGGCACACCACGCGGCCGGCGCCGCACAGGTTGAGGCCGGGCAGTCCTCCCCCACCCTGGTCGAATGCGGCCAGGTGGAAGAACGAGTCACCGGTGAGCACGCGATCACCGTGCGCCACAAGCCAGTTGTACAGCTCGAGCTGCTGCTCTGGCAGTGGGTGCAGGTCATCCCACACGTCGGCGCCGCGGCCGGACGGGCGCATGCGGGTGATGCGCAGGGTGGCGTTGTAGCGGTCGGCGAGCGCCTTGAACTCATCGAGCTGCGAGACGTTCTCGCGAGTCATCACCACCGAGATCTTGGCGTCCTTGAAGCCGGCCTCGTGCAGGTTCTCCAGGGCCCGCACCGCCATGTCGAACGAGCCCTTGCCACGCACGGCGTCGTTCACCTCGGCGGTGGCGCCGTCGAGCGAGATCTGCACATCGACGTAGTCGGACGCGGCCAGACGCGCGGCGACCTTCTTGTCGATCCGCAGGCCGTTGGTGGAGAACTTGACGCCCACCTTGTGGCTGGTGGCGTAGTCGACGAGCTCCCAGAAGTCCGAGCGGACGGTGGGTTCGCCGCCGCCGATGTTCACGTAGAACACCTGCATGCGCTCGAGCTCGTCGATGATGGCCTTGCACTGTTCGGTGGACAGCTCACGCGGGTCGCGCTTGCCCGACGACGACAGGCAGTGCACGCACGCCAGGTTGCAGGCGTAGGTGAGTTCCCAGGTGAGACAGATGGGCGCGTCCAGGCCCTTTTCGAACTGATCGACCAGGCGGCCGACCTTGGGCGGGGCGGGCAGGTCGAGCTGCGGCGTAGCCCGTACCTGCGCTGCCAGATCTGCTGCGCTGGGCGGCATCTCAAGTGTGGTCATCGGAAGTCTCCAGGTGGTGGTGTGGGTACGGGCAGGGCGGCGTCAGCGCCGGGTGATCATCCCCGAGTCGGCGAGCGCCCCGAGGGCCTGCAGATAGAGGGGACGTTCGGCGTGGGTGATGCGGTGTTCGGCCAGCGCGGCCTCGGCCGAGGGCTGCTCGGCGAGGGATTGCACGATGGCGACGACGGTCAGGTTCTTGAGGAATGACAGCTTGCGGGTGCCGAAGTGATAGAGCAGCGCACCGAACGGTTCGGGACGCAATGCCACCTTCGGATTGAGCACCCAGGCGGCGCCGAGGTCGAAGGCGCCGGATGTATGTGTCTGCGCCGGGGCCCCGGCGGCCGTGTCTCCACGACCGCCGGAGTCCGGCATGGTTGCCGGGGCCGACATCAGTAGACCCCGCACATCCCATCGATCGACACCTCTTCGACGAGCGATTCGCCGACGAGCTCGGGGGTGGTCACCTCGGTCATATTGGCTGTTTGGTCTGCCATGATCCATCCTCCTGTATCAGTAGTGATGCGGATCACGACATACTATAATGGCACCCGGTGCATCAATCCAGTTACCCGGCCGAAACTAGCCGAACAGACAGTCCGATCCAGGTATTTTCCCTGGCGGGCGGCATCGGGAATACGATGATTCCGGACAACGATGACCCCGGCACCGCCCTCCCGCGGCGCCGCCCAGGCCCACCGGGGGAGGTGACCATGGCCGTCGATCACGTCGCCGCCGACCGCACCACCGCGACAGAGCTGACCGCGAAAACGGTGACCGCAACAGGGGCGGAGACGGAAGCCGCGGCAGCCGGGAGGGCCGCCCCGGGCCGGGTCCCGCATCCGCTCGTCCCCCCGCCGCAGCCCGGCCGCCGGCCGGTCACCTCACACGCCCAGATCAGCACCATCGCCATCGACCTGTTCACCCGCAAGGGTTTCGACGAGACCAGCGTCGACGACATCGCCGAGGCCGCGGGCATCGCGCGGCGCACCCTGTTCCGCTACTTCCCGAGCAAGAACGCCATCGCCTGGGGCGACTTCGCCGCCCATCTCGACGCGATGCGCACCCGGCTCACGCTGATACCCGACGATCTGCCCATCGCCGATGCGCTGCGCCAGGCCCTGGTGACATTCAACGAGATACCGGACGGCGAACTCGACAACCATCGCCGCCGCCTGCGGCTGCTCCTGGAAGTCCCAGCCCTGCAAGCTCATTCGATGATCATGTACGCGGACTGGCGGCAGGTGATCGCCACCTTCTGTGCGGCCCGGCTCGGCGCGGACTCGAACGAACACCTTCCCCAGGCCATCGGCTGGCTGTGCCTGGGTACCGCCCTGGCCGCCTACGAGCAGTGGCTGGCCGACCCCGGCGCCGATCTGCTCGCATTGATCGAGGCGGGCAGCGACCTGCTCGCCGACGGCGTCGGCGCGCTCCACTGATTCACGGGCCCGCCCACGCCGTCAGCACACACCGCCCTCACCGGTACACGCCGTCGCGGCCGGCCGCCGCGGCGATGTCGGCGACGGTCCGGTCTCCGAGCGAGAGCGCGGCGTCGACGGCGGCGACCGAACGGGCGGCGACCCGCACCCGCGCGCCGCGGCCGGCCCAGGTGGCGGCCGGGTCTGCGGTGGAGAGAAACAGCACCGGCAGGTCCGGGTGGGTCATGGTGGTGGCGTCGGCGAGGAGGACGTAGTCGGGAATCCCGTCGATGACCTCCAGGAACCGCTCCGGCGTCCACCCGTCGTAGTCGGGGTTGTCGATGAGCGTGAAGTCGGGTTCGTCGCCGTCACTGGTGCGGCCGCCGACCACGCCCACCACCGCCTCCCACGACGATCTGTCGGTGAAGTCGGTGCGCACCAGCAGCGGCACGAAGGTGCCGAGGTGACGTTCCAGGCCATCCCCGGCACCCTGGTTGTCACGGTAGTCCTCATCGAGCAACATGCCGCGTTCGCTGTCGCGGCGCAGCTGCGCGAGATCGGTGAAGGCGCCGTGGAAACCGAATACCGCGGGCGAGAAGTGGTCGGCGATCTCGACATCGACGAGTTCGATCGCACCGAACCCACCGGCGTTGCGGCCGATGACGACTCCCGTCTCGTCGTCGAATGTCCAGGTGATCGGGTGCCCGCTCGCGGTGCGCACGCAGTGCACCGTCCACCCGGCCCGGCCGCCGACCACGGCGGCCTCGATCGTGCCGACCGGACGGTAGGGAGGTTCGGGTGCCTCGGGAGCCTCGAAGGTGGCCGAGCGTCCCCCTGTCCCGTCGGCGTCTAGCACGATCGCCTGCAACGACGCCGTGCGCGGAGCCTCGGCCGGCCAGTCACGGTGCAGCACGAGCAGTTGTTCGGGACCGCCGGCATGCGCGGCGCCGGTGGCCCGCTGCGCGAACCTATCGGTGCGCACCATCACCTCACCCGACCGGTCGAAGCACCAGCGGGTGCCGACGATCCGCTCGGGGTTCCCGTCCGCGTCCTCTATCCGCCACAGGTCCGGAGGTGCGTGCCAGACGTGTTGTACGCGCAGACCACCGGGCCCGGAGGTATGGACGGTCGCGCGGATGGCGCTGGTCGCGGTCGCACGGTTTCGGCGAAGGAGTTCTTCCCACGTCGGGGTGCCCCCCGTCGCTCCGCTCGCCCCGGTGACATCCCCCGTCGCTCCGCTCGCCCCGGTGACATCCCCCGTCGCTCCGCTCGCCCCGGTGACATCCCCCGTCGCTCCGCTCGCCCCGGTGACATCCCCCGTCGCTCCGCTCGCCCCGGTACCCATTCGCAGACGATAACAGCGCCACGCACACCCACGTCGGCCGAGGGACTGGCAAGCAAAACTAGAACATGTTCTACTTGTGGTGTACAGCACCAAGAGGCGGAGAATCGATGACCGACCTGACCCCCCACAGCTCCCGCAGCGTGATCCTTACCGTAGCCGACGTGGTCGACGAGACCGACGACGCCCGGTCGATCATCTTCGATGTCCCCGCCGCGATGGCCGACAAGTTCACCGGATACCGGCCGGGCCAGTTCCTCACCCTGCGCATACCGAGCGACCGGACCGGGTCGGTGGCCCGTTGCTACTCCCTCGCATCCTCGCCGCTGTCGGGCGAACTGCCCAAGGTCACCGTCAAACGCACCCGCGACGGCTACGGCTCCCACTGGGTGTGCGACAACCTCACGGCCGGATCGCAGATCGAGGCGCTGCCGCCGAGCGGCGTCTTCACCCCCACCGACCTCGACGCCCCGCTGCTGCTGATCGCCGCCGGCAGCGGGGTCACCCCGGTGATGTCCATCCTCAAGACCGCCCTCGCCGCCGGGAGTGCGCCGATCGTGTTCTTCTACGCCAACCGCTCCGAGAACGACGTCATCTTCGCCACCGAACTGCGTGAGCTGACCCACGCCCACGACGACCGGCTCACCGTCATCCACTGGCTCGAAAGCCTGTCCGGCCTGCCCTCGGAGACGACGCTGGCGCGGGTGTTCTCCCCGTTCGTCGGCCACCACGCCTACCTGTGCGGTCCCGGCCCCTTCATGGACGCCGTTCACAAAGGTCTGGCCGCCGCCGGATTCCCCCACCACGACGTGCACTCGGAGGTCTACAGCTCGCTGTCGGGCGACCCCTTCACCGATATCGACATCGACGCCCCCACCGCCGAGGAGGAAGCCAACGCGGCGACCGTCGAGGTCGAACTCGACGGCGAGACGCACACACTGCGGTGGCCGCGCGAACGCAGCCTCGTCGACGTCATGATCGCCGCCGGGATCGACGTTCCGTACTCGTGCCTGGAAGGCGAATGCGGTTCGTGCGCCTGCACTCTCACCGAGGGCACCGTCGACATGGACAATCCGGGCGCGCTCGACGACGACGACATCGCCGACGGATACATCCTGGGCTGCCAGTCCAAACCGACCGCGGACCGGCTGCGCGTGGAGTTCTGAGCCGATGCGCCGCACCCCCGCACCGATCGGTACGGGGGTGCGGCAAACCCTCAGATCAGTTCGCTGATCGGGGTTTCGGTCATCAGCTTGGGCCTGGTCTTCATAACCGCGGCCACCTTACCCGCCCCCACCACCGCGGTCAGGATTCCGCCGCGACTGTAGTAGGCGAGAAACTTCTTGCCGTCGTCGTCCACGATGTGGACGTCGTCATCGACGCGCGGCTCGCCGAGCACCTGGATCTTGACGTCGAACTGGTCACTCCAGAAGTACGGCACCGCCCCACGTACCGGCTCACCACCGGTGATGGCCGCGGCAACGACCGAAGCCTGCTCGACAACATGATTCCAGTGCTCGACCCGCTTCGGATTACCTTCGTCATCAAGCCAATTGGCAACATCGCCGACCGCGTACACGTCCTCGTCGGAGGTCTTACCACTGCCATCACAGGCGATCCCGCCACCCGCCGACGGCTCGGCCAGCGCGATACCCGAGCCGTCGAGGAAGTCGACCACCGGTATCGATCCGATGCCGACGACGACGATGTCGGCGGGCAACTCGGTGCCGTCGTCGAGCCTGACGGCGGTCACCTTCGCATCGGGTCCGGCTCCGCCGCCGACTATCTCGGTGACCCCTACCCCGGCACGCACGTCCACGTCATTGCCGACATGCAACCGGGTCACCAACGCGCCGATCTGCTCACCGAGCGCGGCCGCCAGCGGTGTGGGTGCGGGCTCCACGAGCGTCACCGGAACCCCGTGCTCACGGATGGTGGCGGCCACCTCGCAGCCGATGAACCCGGCGCCGATCACCACAGCCGAACGCGCACCGTCGATTTCGGCGCGCAAGGCGAGTGCTTCGTCGATGGTCCGCAAGGTGTGCAGGCCCGACAGCCCCCCGTCGACACCCGGAAAGGTCCTCGGCGTCAGCCCCGTCGCCAGCACGAGCTTGCCGTAGGCGACGGTCTCCGTGCGTTCCGGATCACCGGCCTCGGCCACGATCAGCGTATGCGCCGACGGATCGACCGACACCACCGTGCGACCGGTCCGCAGATCGATCGACGAGTCGGCGAAGAAGTTCTCCGGCTTGAGATCCGGGCGTTCCTGCTTACCCGCCAGCACCCCCTTCGACAGCGGCGGCCGATCGTACGGCGGATGTGCCTCGGCCCCGATCAACGTGACCGGACCGTCGTATCCCGCGGTGCGCACCGCCTCGGCAACCCGGATTCCACCGAGTCCCGCACCGACGATGACCACCCCAGCGTTCTGACCCATGTGCGATTGTTCTCCTTGTCTGCCCGATCGGGCGGTCGCATTTCCCCGTCAAATCTGCTCGCCCGGTGATATTCGCGGAACCGGGATGCTATTGCGGCACACTGCCGCCTCCCGCCACCCGGCCCACGGGAGTGAGGTCGGCCAGTCGCCAATTCCCGTCGACATTACGCATAAACGCCCATCGGGCGATAGAGGCCCGCTGGTCAGTGGTATCGGCGTTGCCGGGAACCGTGATCGTCTGATCGACGAACACCAGCATGCGCGTCCAGCCCACATCGTCCCCGTCGTGGCCGGCCGTCCGGACCCCCACCCCGACCACCTTCGCGGTCATCGTGACGTTGAGCCGCCGTGCCCCCACGAACACCACATCCGGCCCCTGCGAGCCGTACTCGGCGGCCAACCGGCCGGTCAGATGCACGGCGACGCGTTCGCGGTCCCGCTGCTCCGTCGCCGGGGAGAAGGTCATCAACTCCTGCACGGCATCACGGGTGGCCGCCTGCAACAGGTCGCGATGATCGCGGCTCATCCCGGTGGACGAACGCGCCGCGGCCACGAACGCGACCACCCCCACTGCCAGCGCGAGAACCACGATCACCGCGCACATCGTCAGCCACCGCCGATACCCCGGGCCGAGTCGGCGCGCGGGGGCCGGCGGCGTGAACGGGCCGGCACCGCGGCCCACGCGACGTGTATCCGTCATCACGACCCCGCCTTCACCGGAACCGCACCGGTGATCCGCCATCCGTCGGCGGTACGCACCAGCCGCACGGTGAGGGTGATCCTGTCGCCCTGCGAGAGGCTGCCGACGAGTTCTGGATCGGACGCCTCGGCCACCAGCAGCACCTCGGCGGCCGAACCCTCGGCATCGCCATCGGTGGGATCGATGCGCAGACCCGCGGCCACCACGTGACCGACACTGGGCGCGGTCAGCCCGGCGGCCTCACCCATCAGCACGTCACGGGCGGCGGTGAGCTGTTCGCGGCGCGGGCCCGCCGACACCGCGATCACCCGATCGGCGAAACCCTCCGGGTCGGCGGGGTCTGCGGTCAGCATCGTGGTGACCCCCTCGGTGGCCGCGGCCAGCACCTGCGCCCGGCCCGCATCGTCGTGGCCTTCCGCACCGGTCGCGAACAGGACGATCGCCGCGGCCGCCGACGCAACGGCCACCACGATCAGGACTGCGACAGCCGCTTTGAGCATCCGGGTACGGGCGATCGCACCGGTCCGGAGTTCGTCGGCCGCCGCGATCCGGGCGAGCCTGGCGTTTCGTTCGGCGGCCCGCACCCGGTCGGAGGCCGCCTCGACCCGATCGCCGGTGCCGCTCATGCGACCTCCCAGACCCGAGACAGTTTCCAGGTGCCCGCCGACTCGGCCAGCCGCACCCACAGGGTGTGGGTGGTGGTCACCGGCTCCCCCGATTCCGGCGTGGTCACGACGTCGAAGGCGGTGAGCGTCTCACCCCAGTCCCGGCCGGACTCGATGATCGACGACGATGTCGGGCGCCAGACCACGCTGCGCACCCCCGACTGCGGCGGACCCTGCAGCAGGTCGCCGTAGGATTCGGCGAAATCGGCGGTCACCAGGGCTGAGGCCCGGTTACGATCGGCCTTCCATGATCCGGCGGCGACGGAGAACACGGCGGCGACGACGCGGCCGGACGACGCGCGCAGATCGTCGCGGTCCACCACCGGATCGCCGTCGCGGGCGGCGACCGTCACGACGGCGGCCAGGACCGCGACGACCAACAGTGCGGACACCAGTGCGGTGATCGCGGTCCGGGTGCCGATGATCGGGCGGCGCACCGCCGCCGGGATTGGTGGTCTCATGGCAGGTACTGCACCGCCGCGAGTTTCGGGCCGCCGTCCGAATCGGTCAGCAACACCCGCAGCCGGAATCGCTGCGTCCGGTCCCCCGTCCCGCCCGAATCCGGGTCCCCGGTGGCCGTGCCCCCGCCGTCCGAACCCGGCGTGGTCTGGCCTGTGGTGTTCGCGCCTGTGTCGGGCCCGGTGAACCGCACGGTGGCCGCCACCAGCACGGTCGCGCCGGCCTCGGTCCGGCCGCTGATCGCCGCGCCGTCGACCAGTCCTTCGGCGACGGTGCCGCGGGCGGCGACGAACCGGGTGTACGCGTCGGCGGACTGCGCGAACTCGTCGTAGAACTCGCCGGTCGCGCCGGCCAGGATCCGCTGGGCGCGGCCGGGCTGCCGGTAGTCCGGACTCAACAGCAGCGTGACCCGATCTGTGGCCGCCCGTTCGTAGCCTGCGTCGGTGATCCGGCCGGAGGCCGCCGCCCATCGTGCGACCCCCCAGCCCGCCGCCACCACCGAGACCACCACGGCCACCACCGCCGCCCACCGCCACCACCGCGGCGCGGGCGCCGCCACCTGCGGCGACCTGCGCGGCGCGCAGATCGTCGACGGCCTCGCGCAGCGCCACGCGCGCGGCCCGCTCGCGGGCGAGCACCTCGCTGCGCGCCATCGTCACCTCTCCCGTGTTCCCGTCCGACCCTGCGCCGTGACCATTACAGTATCCGCACCGGCAGCCGCGCCACATCGCGCGTTCCCCGTGCACGCGCGCAGACCAGGGCGCACAATCGAACGCACCCGGGCCTCCAGGAGTGTTGGCGATGACAGCATCTCGAACCGCACCGATCTCGATGGCGACACTGCTGCGCCGCAAACCGGTCGATCCGCCCGGGAGTACGCAGGCCCGGGGCGCGGACGTCGGCGGCGAGCCGCACCTGGCACGCAGCATCACCACCTTCCAGCTGACCCTGTTCGGCGTGGGCGCCACCGTCGGCACCGGTATCTTCTTCGTGCTGCCCGAGGCGGTGCCCGACGCCGGTCCGGCGGTGATCATCGCCTTCCTCGTCGCCGGACTGGCCGCCGGGCTCGCCGCCATCTGCTACGCCGAGATGGCCTCGTCGGTCCCGGTGTCCGGATCGTCTTACTCTTACTCGTACGCGACCATGGGCGAACTCGTCGCCATCGCCATCGGCGCCTGCCTACTGCTGGAATACGGGGTGTCGGCCGCCGCCACGGCCGTCGGATGGAGCGGCTACCTCAACAAACTCCTCGACAACCTGTTCGGTTTCCGGTTCCCGCAGGCGTTGTCGGCGGCGCCGCTCACCGAGGAAGGCGTTGAACCGGGCTGGTTCAACCTTCCGGCGGCCGTCCTGGTGGCACTGTGCTGTTTCCTGTTGATCCGCGGCGCCAGCGAGTCGGCCCGCACCAACGCCGTCATGGTGCTGGTCAAACTGGCCGTGCTGGTGTTGTTCGCCGGGATCGCCTTCACCGCCTTCTCCACCGACAACTTCGCCGGTTTCGCCCCGTTCGGCGCGGCCGGCATCACCGCGGCGGCGGGCGCGATCTTCTTCTCCTTCATCGGCCTCGACGCCGTGTCCACCGCCGGCGACGAGGTGAAGGACCCGCAGAAGGCGATGCCACGGGCCATCATGGGTGCGCTCATCACCGTCGTCACCATCTACCTGCTGGTCGCCGTCGCCGGAATCGGCGCGCAGGCCTGGCCCAAATTCGCCTCCCCCGACCAGGCCGAGGCCGGGCTCGCGGTGATCATCGAACGCGTCACCGAATCCACCTGGCCGGGAACGCTGCTCGCCGCCGGTGCGGTCATCTCCATCTTCTCGGTGACACTGGTGGTGCTCTACGGGCAGACCCGCATCCTGTTCGCGATGGGCCGCGACGGACTGCTGCCCGGCAAGTTCGCCCAGGTCGATCCCAGGACGATGACACCGGTGTGGAACACCGTGGTGGTGTGCGTGGTGGTCGGCCTCCTGGCCGGACTGCTGCCCATCGGCAAACTCATCGACATGGTGTCGATCGGGACGCTCGCCGCGTTCAGCGTCGTCTCCGCCGGGGTCCTCATCCTGCGCAACACGATGCCCGACCTGGAACGCTCGTTCCGGGTGCCGGGCTACCCGGTGACCCCCATCTTGTCGATCGCCGCGTGCCTGTGGATCCTCTCGGGTCTCAAGCTCGTCACCTACCTCGCGTTCGGACTGTGGGTGCTCGTATTCGTGACGATCTATCTGGTGTGGGGACGCAAGTCCAGCAAACTCAACCACCTCCCGGCCGAACGGTCCGGCTCCTCGGCGACCGCCCCGCTCGGGCGCGGCTTCAAGATCTGGACCGGGGTCCTGGCCGCGGCCGGGGTGGCGCTCTTCGCGTTCGGCGCCGTCTACAACCACGGCGACCACAACGAGGACGCCACCACCCTCACCGAAGCATCGTCACTGATCACCGACTTCTTCACCGCCGTCGACGACAAGGACTGGGCCGCCGCGCGCACGGTCACCTGTGCGGGCAGCGAGGCGCGCTCGAACGTCGAGGCCGCCCCCACCCGGGGAGGTCGCGTCTTCGTCGACGATCGCGCCTACGATCCGACGACGGTCGGCCTGATCGAGGTGCCCCGGTCCGTCGGCGGGCGAGACTACCGCGCCGCCTTCGACATCGCCCAGCGCATCGACGGCGACGACTTCCCGCCGGAGGATCGCCTGTCGGCCCTCATCGAACTGGGTGACACACCGTGTGTGCAGCGTGTGACCGTCACGGGGCCTACGCGATGACGATCGTGGTGGGTTATGTGCCCGGGGAGGGTGGGACGGCCGGCATCCGGCTCGGGGCGATGCTGGCCGAATCCCTGGACACCGACCTGGTGATCGCGACGGTCGCGCCGACACCGTGGACCAACCCGTCGATGGCGCGGGTCGATGCCGAATTCGTCGACTGGACCGACCGGTTCATCGACCAGGCGTACTCGGAGGTGTCGGCCTACATGAACAGCTACCCGGCAGCGCTGACCTGGCGGTTCGACCGCCTCGACCATCGTGCGGCCGCCACCGCGCTCGCCGCGCATGCCGCCGGGATCGGGGCAGCGGCGGTGGTGCTCAGTTCCACCGGCGACGGCCAGCTCGGGCAGATCGTCGTCGGCTCAACCGCCGACGCCCTGCTGCACCGGTGCGAGGTTGCCGTCGGGTTGAGCCCGCGCGGCTACCGGTCTCCCCGCGACGGCCTGCTCACCAGGGTCACGGTGGCGATCGCCGGCGACGACCCACAGGACCGCGCCGTCCTGGCCCGCGCACACGAGCTGGCCGACACCATGACCGCGCCGCTGCGGGTGGTGACCTTCGCGGTACGCGGCGGCGCCATGTATCCGCCGCTGGTCGGGCTCGCCGGGGAGGACGAGGTCCTGGACCAGTGGATCGCCCAGTCGACCCGGGCGCACGAGGCGTTGCGCGCCGACGGACTCGTCGCCGACGACACGATCACCGACCTCGCCATCGGGCGGGGGTGGCGCGAGGCCGTCGATTCGATCGACTGGATGGGCGGCGAGGTGCTGCTGCTGGGCAGCACCCGCGAAGGTCCGCTGCGCCGGGTGTTCATCGGTTCACGCTCGACCACACTGATCCGGCACTCCCCCGTACCGGTGGTCGTCCTGCCCCGGTGACACTCCCGACCCGGCCACTCACGCGCTGGCCCCGGAACCGGTTCAGCGCGCCGAATCGATCAGTGCCGCCAGACCGTCGAGGGTCCGGGCCAGCCCGAACTCCCAGGCGAGGTAGGCGTTCCAGGCGCTGCCCTGGGCTTCGCCCGCGGCCGCGCCGATACGCACCGCCCGCGGATAGCGCTCGGCGTCGAAGGCCCTGGCCAGGACGGGCTGATTGGCCGCCCACCAATCGGCGTCGGATATCGCCGAATCGGTGGTTGCCCGCACCGCGTCGTGTGCGGCCCGGCAGTGCGACCGGACGAAACCGAGCAGATAGTTGAGCGCGGCATCGGTGTCGATATCGGACAGCCCGGTGCCGTCGAGTGCCGCCAGCTCGTGCTCGTACTTCGCCATCACCCCGGGCCCCAACGGCGGCCGGCTCAGTGCGGCCACCTCGGTCAGCCACGGATGTGCCAGCAGTAACGCACGATTGGACTCCGAGACCGCGATCAGCCGTCTGCGCCAGCGCTCCCGCCCCCACCGGGGGCGTTCCATGCGGGCGTAGCAGGTGTCGACCATCAGGTCGAGCAGTTCGGGCTTTCCCGGCACATAGGTGTAGACCGACATCGCCGACACACCGACCTTGTCGGCGACCGCACGAACGGTCACCGCCGACAGGCCGTGCTCGTCGGCGAGCGACACAGCGGCGTCGACGATCTGGCCGACGGTGACCGACCGGGCCGGCCCCTTGCGCCGCGCGGGTGCGGACTGCTCGCCCCACAACAGCGCGAGAGTGCGGCTGGGCTCACCGGCCCCGGTTCTGTTGTCGGCCATGGGGCAATTCTGGCACATCTTTGCTATACGATGTACGTTGTACAACGTACAGAGTACCTGGCCGAGGAGCCGCCATGCAGATCACCGCATCCGCCATTTCCGTCAACGTCCCCGATGTGCGGGCATCAGTCGAATGGGCCCGCACATACCTGGATTTCGAGGAGGTCATGTCGGCGGACGGCTTCAGTTCACTGACCCGTCCCGACGCGGGTTTCAACCTGATCTACCTGCGGACGGGCCTACCGACGTTCACACCATCCTCGGCGTCGGGCACCGCCGACGGGCTGCTCGTGGTGTTCACCGTCGACGACATCGACACCGACTACGCACGACTGCGCGACAGCGGAGTCGAGATCGTCACCCCCATCGACACCGAGCCGTGGGGCGAACGCTTCTTCCAGATGGCCGACCCCAACGGCGTGATCTACCAACTGGTCCAATGGGTCGAACCACTCGATCCCACACACTGACAGGACCGGCCGAACCCCTGTCGTGTCGCGCCGACGAGCGGCACGGCGGCGTTGCGCGCCGCACGATCGAACGGCGCGGGCCGGCTACTCCCGCACCAGCCCGGCCAGTTGGTCCTCGGCGGCGGCCAGTTCCGCGGCCACCGCCGCCTTGGTCCTGTCGATCTCGGCGTCCAGTGCGGCCTCGCGGTCCTGCAGGGACACCAGCGAGGCGACGGTCCGTTGCCGCACCCGACCCTCCTCACCGGCCTCGCCGAGCACCTTGAGCTGTTCGGCCACCCGGGACTGGTTGGTATACACCGCTTCCCGTTCGGCTTCGAGTTGTTCGACCAGGTCACCCAGGTGCCGTGCCCGGATCCGGTGCGCCATCACCGCGGACAGTTCATCGAAGGTCGTGCGGTCGAGCAGCCGCTGTGACAGCCACTCGTCCAGCGCCGGACCGGTGAGGTCGGGGTATCCGGTGTACCGCGAGAGCACCCTCGATTCGCCCACCGTCACCTCGGTGACGCCGCGGCCCGCCACCGTCACCCTGAACCGGCGATGGTCGGCGGTCTCCTCGAACGGCGTGAGGTACCCGGCGCGGGTGATCAGGGTGGTGTCGTGATTCCTGGGCAGTTCGACGATCACCTCCGTCTCCGAGTCGTCGTCGTGTTCCACCCGGATCGTGTGAATCTCGTCGCGGCGCATCTCGGCGACCAGCGCGCTGGCCGTGAGCCGCAGACGGGTGTCAACGGTGTTCACCGTCGACGACCGGCCGCATCGTACCGACAGGTCGCGGGCGAAGCCGAGCCGCACATGAGTGCCACGCGTGGTGTACGGCATCATCGCCTCGCCCGCGTAGCCGGCAGCACCGAAGCCCTCGGCACCGTCCCCCGCCGCCGCATCATAGACCACCGCCGGACCTTCCTCCAGCACCGCGCCGCTGTTGTTGTCGAAACTGAGCACGATGTCGGGGTTTGGGCCCGATCCGTCCCGCCAGATGCGTTCGGTGACAACACCGTCCAGGTCGGCCACCACCAATGGGACCATTGCCGCGGTACCACGCCTGAGCGAGACGGGAACACCCACCCTGTACTCGAAATATTCACCGGCAGAACCTGTTACGGCCAGTTTCTCGGTAGCGAAAGAACGTGCCATCAGCCTGCCGACCGGCGCCGGCACCTCCAGTACAGGCAGCTCGGCGTCGGGCAGATCCATGTCCGCGCCGCCGTAGGCCTGCCCGTAGCTGGTGGGCACCACCCCACCACGCTCGGCCTCCTCGATCAGCGCCCGCCCGGCCCAGCGCGCGTTGTACAGGTCGATGTCGAAGGACACCGGCTGCCCGGTGGTGAGTGTCAGCTCCACGTCGGTGAGATCCTCATCGACAGGATTGTGCACAATCCCCATCGCGATAATCGTCACCGAATCCTGTTTTCGCACAAGCCGGTACGAAATCCGCCAGATCGGCGCGGCCAGCACGTACGAGATGTCGAGACGATCGGCGCGCCCGTTCACGACGACCCGGACCGTCCGGTTCTCCCCGGCGGTGGCCGCCCGCGACCGGTCGATCAGATAGGCCAGGTCGCTGCGGGAGGAGTCGTCGGCGAAGCCGATGGACCGAACCTGCGCCAGATCGACCAGCCCGACGGCCGCGGAGTCGGTACGGATCGCCAGCAGCCGCCGCACCCCGGTGGTGCCGGTCCCGCTCTCGTCGACTCCGATCACCTCACCGCGATGGGTCACCCCGTCGGCGGTCCGCACCTCCACCACCCGGCCACGCACCGCCGTCAGCAGCCCCGGCAGCGCCTCGCCCGGTTCCAGATACAGATTGCGCCGGGCCAGCTCGTCGTCGGGATCGGTCGGCGCCTCGTACGCCAGCGCCTCCACCGTCGCATCTCCGGCGACAACCCCGACCGACAGCGACTTGAGCACGTCATTCATGTCGCCCTTCCGGAACGACAACTCGAAGTCACCGTCGGCCGGACCGCTGCGTTCCAGATAGGCGATGCCATGCTTGAACAGCACGAGCCGGGTCACATCAGGTCGGGACGTCATGCCGACGATCGTATGCCCCACCCCCGACACTTCGTCCCGGTTCGACTTCCCGGGAACCGATGCGCGCGAATGCGTCAGGCGATGGACTGGTCAGCGACGGCGCCGCGCCAGGCGTCGACGGCCTCCGCCAGCGGCAGATCGAGTGCGTCGCAGAGACCGACTATCGTGCCGAAACCCGGGCTGGGCATCCGCCCGCTTTCGATCTTGCGCAGCGTTTCCGGCGAGATGCCGGCGGCGACGGCGATGCGCCGGGGATCCCGGTCTCCGCGAGCGGCCCGGATGACTCCGCCGAGACGCCGTCCTGCCGCGACCTGCTCTGCGGTGAGGGGAACGCGAACCATGCGGCCAGGGTAGTCGGTATGCGACAGCCGAACCACCGTACATGGTATACAAATACCGGTATTGTTATACCGGCCGAATCGAACCAGGAGAAACCGATGACCGAACTGAAGACGCCACAGGAGATCGACAAGATGGCGGTCACCGGGCGGTTCGTCGCACAGACCCTGGCCACCCTCGGCGCGCGGGCACAACCGGGGGTGAACCTGCTCGACCTCGAACACCACGCGCGCGAGCTCGTCGCCGAACGCGGTGCGCAATCGTGCTACTGGGACTACGCGCCCTCCTTCGGCGACGGACCGTTCCGCAACGTGATCTGCCTGTCGGTGAACGACGCCGTCCTGCACGGCAAACCACGCAGCCACGTCCTCGCCGACGGCGACGTGCTCACCCTCGACTTCGCCGTCTCCATCGACGGCTGGGTCGCCGACGCAGCGATCACCGTCATCGCCGGCAGCGGCGGCCCCGAACGCGAGGCCAACCAGCGACTCATCGACTCGACCCGGCGGGCCCTGGCCGCCGGAATCGCCGCCGCCGTGCCGGGCGGGCACCTCGGCGACGTCTCCGCCGCGATCGGCGCCGTCGCCATCGACGACGGCTACACCGTGAACACCCAGTTCGGAGGGCACGGACTCGGCCGCACCATGCACGAGGACCCACACATCCCCAACCTCGGCGAACGCGGCACCGGGCTGCGTCTGCGGGCCGGGATGACGTTGGCCATCGAACCGTGGTGGGCACGCGGCACCAACCGGCTCACCATCGACCCCGACGGCTGGACACTGCGCTCGGCCGACGGATCGATGACCGCGCACACCGAACACACCATCGCCATCACCGACGACGGCCCGCGCATCCTCACCCTCGCCGACTGAGTCCGTCCCGCCGGCCGCCGCCGGAACCCTCGCGGGATTCACCACCCCGGCGGCTCCTCACGTCTCGACCCGCGGTGGGGCTACCAGACCATCGGGGCGATGAACCTGCCGACAGTGTCGCGGACCTTCGCGGGCGCCCACCGGCCGGTATCGGACGGCGGCACCTCCATGAACGACATCACCAGCCGCACATGAATCTCCACCACGTCATGCAGATCGGCATCGGGCATCCGGGCACCGGCCCGGCGCAACGTGGACGCGACCCGCGCGATGGCCAACTCGATGAACAGGGCGGGCATCTGTGCCGTCAGTACCTTCACGTCACCGTCCACGAGCAGTCGTCGGACCAGGTTGTCCTGCTCGATGATCCGCGCGCCCGCCACGAACGCCTCCACCACCGCATCCTGCGGACTCAGCCCGGCCACCGCGGTGTCGAGCTCACGCATCACCCGGTCATACACGTGCTGGGCCACCGCGAGCAGCAGTTCCTCCTTGTTGGCGAACCGCCGATACAGGGTGCTCCGGCTGACCCCCGCGCGGGCGGCGACGGTGTCGATGTTCGCCTTGCGCACCCCGGCCTCGGTGAACTCCAACTCGGCCGCCGCCAGGATCATCAATTCCTGATCCTGCGAGCTGAGGGTGTTCCGGGTCTTGCGGCCTGACATCACGTGCTACTCCGTTCGTACACATACACAATTCAGCCCGCCAGCAACGAGTGGCAGCGGGCCAGCCGCGCACGCCACCACCGCTCACGGGACGCATCCACCCGCAACATGCCCGGAATCTCGACACCGCCGGCGGTGATATCCCCCGTCGCTCCGCTCGCCCCGGTGACACTCCCCGTCGCCCCGAACCAGCGCGGCGTCACCGATCCCTCGACCGGCACGAACGACGGTGCCACATCCACGGTGAACAGGGATCCGGTACCCAGCCCGCAGGCCAGCCCCAATTCCGGCAGCGCGGCCGCCGCCGCCACCCCGGCCGCCATCCCCACCGCCGAGTCCAGCGCGCTCGACACCACCACCGGCAGCCCGATCCGCTCGGCCAGCGCCAGCACCGCACGCATCCCGCCGAGCGGGGCCACCTTCACGATCGCGATATCGGCGGCGTCGGCGGCCACCACCCGCAACGGATCGCCCGCCTTGCGGATCGACTCGTCGGCGGCGATCGGCACGTCCACGCACCGACGCACCCGCGCCAACTCGTCGACGGTGCGGCAGGGCTGTTCGACGTACTCGACCTCACCGATCGCGGCGATGGCGGTCACCGCCTCCCGCACCGACCAGCCTCCGTTCGCGTCGATGCGCACCGACGGCACCACTGCGCGCGCCGCCGCCACCCGTGCGACATCGTCATCGAGGCTCTGGCCGGGCTCTGCCACCTTCACCTTGGCCGTCGTCGCCCCCGGGTATCGGGCGAGTATCGCGGCGACCTGGTCGGCGGGTACCGCCGGAACCGTCGCGTTCACCGGCACCCGGTCGCGGCGCGCGGGCGGCGGCCCGAGATAGGCGGCCTCGATCCCGGCCGCCAGCCACGCCGCCGATTCGGTGTCGTCGTATTCGGTGAACGGGGCGAACTCGCCCCAACCCGCCGGTCCCCGGAACAGCATGACCTCACGCGCGGTGATACCCCGGAACCGGGTACGCATGGGCAGGGAGACGACCACCGCGGTGGCGTCGATATCGGCGGCGTCGGGCAACGCGAAGCCGGCCGGCAATCCGGTCCCGGGTCCGCTACCGGTCATACCGACAGCCCATCGCGTCGATCATCAACTCACGCATCCGACCAGTATCGCGCACCCGGCCGGCGCGCAGGGACGCACACACCGATGGTCGCGGGCCACTCAGGACCGACCGATCCCGAGGAATGTCGCCACGGCCGAGTTGAACTCGGTACCGGCGTCGCGGTGCACGCTGTGCCCGATGTCGATCGTCGTGAAGTCCGATCCGGGCAGACTCGCCGCCAGTGCGCGCAGATGATCCGGTCGCAGGAAACTCCGGGAGCCGCCCGAGACGATCAGCGCCGGTGACCGTACGCGCGCCAGCCGGTCCCACCAGTACGGGTCCGCGGCCGCGAACTGGCGCTGCACCGCCTCGCCGACGGCACGGTCGGATCGCAGCACCGGCAGCGGGTTGCGCAGCAGCGCGGCCACACCCCGCACCCGCTCCCCGAGACCGGCTCCCATCGTGATCTCCTCGGCGAGGTCGGCGTCGTCGCGCGGCATCGGCGGCACCTCCTCCAGCACGAGCGAACGCACCCGCGCCGGATGGTCCATCGCCAGCCGCAGCGCCGCATGCGCCCCCAGCGAATGACCGATCACATCGACCTGCCCGACACCCAGCGCGTCGATGACGGCCCGCAGGTCGTCGGCGAAGGTGCCGAGCCCGTAGTCGGTGGTGTGCTCACTACGCCCGTGGCCGCGCAGATCCGAGGCGATCACCGGGCGCCCGGCCGCGCGCAGCAACGCCGCCGTCGACCGCCAGGTGCTGTGGTCCGATCCCATCCCGTGCACCAGCAGGACCGGAGTAGTGCCGCTGCCGAGTGGTCCCGATGTCCGGACCGCGAGGGTGGTGCCGTCGGCACCGGACACGGTTCGCATGCCGTCCAGAGTAGGGGGTGGCCCGCACGCCCGGATCAGCGGTCGCGGAACCAGCCCGAGTTCTTGGCCCGCCAGACCATGTCCTGCCAGTAGCCCCACTGATGGGTGCCCAGCAGTGCGTAGTCGGTGGTGATCGGCACACTCTGGGCGGCGGCCGCGGCCTGGAAGATTCCGGCCTGCTGCAATGCGAGTATCTCCAGCGGCGTGCCCTTGACCGACCCGATGGGGTCGGTGTTGTACCGGCCCCAGATACCGGTCGCCGAGGCGATGCGGACCTTCATGCCGCGCATCCGGTTGAGCTGCATGACCGGATCGTTGTTGATCCAGCGGATACTCCACGGCGGCCCCCACATCGCGTCCGAGTTGAACGGACCCACCCCGGCCTCGATACCGGCGTCGATCATCGCCAGCCGGATCGCGGTACGCATACCGGGCGAGGCCAGGCTGATGTATCCCGACATGGAGAAGGCGTGCGAGATGCGCTTGCGGTGATAGGCACCGTAGGTGAGGGCCGCGCCGCCGCCCATCGAGATGCCCATGATGGCGTACTTGCCGCTGCGCCCGACGGCCATCCCGCGGGCGTCGAGTTCCTCGATGATCTTGGTGAGCCTGCACGTCCAGCGGTACCGGTACTTGACCTTGTTCCCCGACTTGGCGTCCCAGTCGGTGTAGAAGCTGGCGAGCCCGCCGACCGGCTGGACCACGTTGACCCCACTGTAGGCCATCTTGGCGATGTTGGTCTGGTGCGCCCAGCCGCTCGTGCGGCTGGTCGCGCGGAGGCCGTCGAGCGCGATCACGGTCTTGTAGTTGCCGTAGCCGGCCCACATGTCGACGGGTGTGGCCGGCATACCGCAGCCGCCGATGTGGAACCGGTAGTGCGCGACGGCCGAGGCCCGGCCCGCACCGATCATCCCGAGACCCACCGCGATCAGCACGACCACCAGGAAGGCGCCCACACGCGTCGACCGCCGACGCCCGCGCCTCGGGGGCTCGGTCAGCGGTCGAGCGGAAATCCGGACAGGCAGGGATCTCACCCGACCAGTCAATGCGACAAGTCTTCGCAATGCGAGAGGTCGGGACAGATCGAAACATGGTTGTTACCAAAGTGAACAGTGTGACTGGAATATAGCCTTGTGACGGACTATCCACCGGAATGGACCGCACCGGACCGACACGCACAAAGACACCCAGCCGGTGAACCCGGCTGGGTGTCTTCGATGACTCGTCGAGTCAGATCACCAGATGATCAGCAGATCACTTGACGATCTTGGTGACGCGACCGGCACCGACGGTGCGGCCACCTTCGCGGATGGCGAAGCGCAGGCCCTCGTCCATGGCGACCGGCTGGATGAGCACAACGCTCATCTCGGTGTTGTCGCCCGGCATGACCATTTCGGTGCCCTCGGGGAGGGTCACGACGCCGGTCACGTCGGTGGTACGGAAGTAGAACTGCGGACGGTAGTTGTTGAAGAACGGGGTGTGGCGGCCGCCCTCGTCCTTCGACAGGATGTACGCCTGGCCCTCGAACTCGGTGTGCGGGGTGGTGGTACCCGGCTTCACGATGACCTGACCGCGCTCGACGTCCTCACGCTTGAGGCCGCGCAGCAGCAGACCCGCGTTGTCGCCGGCCTCGGCCGAATCGAGCAGCTTGTGGAACATCTCGATGCCGGTGACCGTGGTCTTCTGCGACTTCTCGCGGATACCGACGATCTCGACTTCCTCGTTCACGTTGACCGAGCCGCGCTCCACACGACCGGTGACGACGGTGCCACGACCGGTGATGGTGAAGACGTCCTCGACGGGCATGAGGAACGGCTTGTCGGTCTCGCGGACCGGGTCCGGGATCGACTCGTCGACGGCAGCCATGAGCTCCTCGACCGACTTGGCCCACTCCGGGTCGCCCTCAAGAGCCTTGAGCGCCGACACCTTGACGACGGGGGCTTCCTCGTCGAACTCCTGAGCGGCCAGCAGTTCGCGGACCTCCATCTCGACGAGCTCGAGGATTTCCTCGTCGTCGACCATGTCGGCCTTGTTCAGCGCGACCAGGATGTACGGAACGCCGACCTGGCGGGCCAGCAGCACGTGCTCACGGGTCTGCGGCATCGGGCCGTCAGTTGCGGCGACCACCAGGATCGCGCCGTCCATCTGGGCGGCACCGGTGATCATGTTCTTGATGTAGTCGGCGTGGCCCGGGGCGTCGACGTGTGCGTAGTGACGCTTCTCGGTCTCGTACTCAACATGCGAGATGTTGATGGTGATACCGCGAGCCTTCTCCTCAGGAGCCTTGTCGATCTGATCGAACGCAAAGCTCTTGTTGAGGTCCGGGTACTTGTCGTGCAGCACCTTGGTGATGGCCGCCGTCAGGGTGGTCTTGCCGTGGTCGACGTGACCGATGGTGCCGATGTTCACGTGCGGCTTGGTCCGCTCGAACTTCGCCTTCGCCACTTGATTGTCCTCCTGGACTGTTGCACTGCTGGGCGGATCCCAGCAGAGATCTATTTATGGGTTGTGTCGCGCCGTGGTTCCCCGATGCCCGGGGTGACGCTCGCGGTCCTCATCACGAGAAGCGCTCCGCGTGGGCCGGTGGTGGACGGAGAAGGTGGTCCACCCACCACCAGGCGGCGGTACTACTACTCGCCGGTGGCCTTCGCGATGATCTCCTTCGACACGTTCGCCGGAACCTCGGCGTACGAGTCGAACACCATGGAGTAGTTTGCCCGGCCCTGAGTCTTCGACCGAAGGTCTCCGATGTAGCCGAACATCTCCGACAGCGGCACCTGCGCCTTGACGACGCGCGCACCGCTGCGCTCCTCCATGGCCTGGATCTGGCCACGGCGGGAGTTCAGGTCGCCGATCACATCGCCCATGTAGTCCTCGGGCGTGGTGACCTCGACGGCCATGATCGGTTCGAGGATGACCGGGTTGGCCTGCCTCGCGGCTTCCTTGAGGGCCTGCGCACCGGCGATCTTGAAGGCCATTTCCGACGAGTCGACGTCGTGGTACTGACCGTCGAGCAGCGTCACCTTCAGGTTCACCAGCGGGTAGCCGGCGAGGACACCGTACTGCATGGCGTCCTGCGCACCCGCGTCCACGGACGGGATGTACTCGCGCGGAACACGGCCACCGGTGACAGCATTCTCGAACTCGTAGGTGGCGCCGTCCTCGGCGTCCACGAGCGGCTCGAGCTTGATGATGACCTTGGCGAACTGCCCCGATCCACCGGTCTGCTTCTTGTGGGTGTACTCGTGCTTCTCCACCACCCGGCGAATGGTTTCGCGGTAGGCGACCTGGGGCTTGCCCACGTTCGCCTCGACCTTGAACTCACGACGCATACGGTCGACCAGGATGTCGAGGTGGAGCTCGCCCATGCCGCCGATGACGGTCTGGCCGGTCTCCTCGTCGAGCTTGACCGAGAAGGTCGGGTCCTCTTCGGCGAGCTTCTGGATCGCGGTGCCCAGCTTCTCCTGGTCGGACTTGGTCTTCGGCTCGATCGAGACGTTGATGACCGGGTCCGGGAAGCTCATCGACTCCAGCACGATCGGCGAGGCCGAGTCGCACAGGGTGTCACCGGTGGTGGTGTCCTTGAGACCGATCATCGCGTAGATGTGGCCCGCGGTGGCGTCCTCGACCGGCATTTCCTTGTTGGCGTGCATCTGGAACAGCTTCCCGATGCGCTCCTTCTTGCCCTTGGTGGAGTTCAGCACCTGGGTGCCCGCGGTGATGTGACCGGAGTACACACGCACGAACGTCAGCTTGCCGAAGAACGGGTGAGCCGCGATCTTGAAGGCCAGCGCCGAGAACGGCTCTTCCTTGCTGGGCTTGCGGATCAGTTCCTGTTCCTCGTCACCCACCTTGTGGCCGTGCACCTCGCCGATATCCAGCGGGGTCGGCAGGAAGTCGATCACGGCGTCGAGCATCGGCTGCACGCCGCGGTTCTTGAACGCCGAACCACACAGCACCGGGTACAGCTCGGAGTTGACGGTCAGCTTGCGGATAGCACCCTTGATCTCCTCGACGGAGAGTTCCTCACCCGAGAAGTACTTCTCCATGAGTGCCTCGTCCGACTCGGCGACGGTCTCCAGCAGCTTCTCGCGGTACTCGGCGGCCTTGTCGGCGAGATCCGCGGGGATCTCCTGCACCTCGTACGAGGCACCCATCGTCACGTCGCCCTTGGCGTCGCCCGGCCAGACCAGCGCGCGCATCTCCAGGAGGTCGACGACGCCGACGAAGTCGTCCTCGGCACCGATCGGGAGTTGCAGGACCAGCGGCTTGGCACCGAGGCGGTCGATGATGGTCTGCACGGTGAAGTAGAAGTCCGCACCGAGCTTGTCCATCTTGTTGACGAAGCAGATCCGGGGGACGTCGTACTTGGCGGCCTGCCGCCACACCTGCTCGGACTGCGGCTCGACGCCTTCCTTGCCGTCGAACACGGCGACGGCGCCGTCGAGGACGCGCAACGAACGCTCCACCTCGACGGTGAAGTCGACGTGGCCGGGGGTGTCGATGATGTTGATCTGGTTCTTGTTCCAGAAGCACGTCACCGCGGCGGAGGTGATGGTGATACCACGCTCCTTTTCCTGCTCCATCCAGTCGGTGGTCGAGGCACCGTCGTGGGTTTCACCGATCTTGTAGTTCACACCGGTGTAGAAGAGGATTCGCTCGGTGGTGGTGGTCTTGCCGGCATCGATGTGCGCCATGATGCCGATGTTGCGAACCTTGTTGAGGTCGCTGAGCACTTCCTGTGCCATTACGTTCCCTTCGGGAATTCGTGGACTGTAAGTCTGTAGTGGCTTTCGCCGGTTGTCGCTTCGCCCCGCCCGGCTGATGCCGGGCGGGCCGGCCGGGCGGCCCCGCTCGTGGCGAGGGCCCGGGTCCCGGCCGGAGCGTGTCGGTTCATGATCACCATCTCACCATTTACCACCGACTGCGCGAAGCGAATATCGTCACCAGCGGTAGTGCGCGAAGGCCCGGTTGGCCTCGGCCATCTTGTGCGTGTCCTCGCGACGCTTCACCGAGGCGCCCAGACCGTTGGAGGCGTCCAGCAACTCGTTGGCCAGGCGCTCGACCATGGTCTTCTCCCGGCGCTGACGGCTGAAGGTGACCAGCCAGCGCAGGGCCAGGGTGTTGGCGCGGCCCGGCTTGACCTCGATCGGCACCTGGTAGGTGGCACCACCGACGCGACGGCTCTTGACCTCAAGGGTGGGCTTGACGTTGTCGAGCGCACGCTTGAGGGTGATGACCGGATCGGTGCCGGTCTTATCACGGGCCTGCTCGAGGGCCTGGTACACGATGCGCTCGGCGGTCGACTTCTTGCCGTCGAGGAGGATCTTGTTGATCAGCTGGGTGACCAGCGGCGAACCGTAGACCGGGTCGTTGATCAGCGGACGCTTGGGGGCGGGTCCTTTACGTGGCATGTCGCTTATCCCTTCTTGGCGCCGTATTTGCTGCGGGCCTGCTTGCGGTCTTTGACACCCTGGGTGTCGAGCGAGCCGCGGATAACCTTGTAACGAACACCGGGGAGGTCCTTCACACGACCACCGCGGACGAGCACCATCGAGTGCTCCTGCAGGTTGTGGCCCTCACCGGGGATGTAGGCGGTCACCTCGACGGAGGTGGTCAGTCGCACACGGGCGACCTTCCGGAGCGCCGAGTTCGGCTTCTTCGGGGTGGTGGTGTACACGCGCGTGCACACACCGCGACGCTGCGGGCTCTCTTTCAGAGCCGCGGTCTTGGTCTTCGCCGGCTTGTCGTGGCGGCCCTTGCGGACCAGCTGATTAATGGTTGGCACTGAGGCCCTTCCTTGGTTGGCAATCTTCTGTTGTCGCGGTTTGTGCTCCGGGCAGCATCCGCGAACCGAGGTCCGCGGTTACTCCGCAACTCGCCCCACCAGCCCGTTTGTGCTGGTCAGTACACGTATCGCTACCCCGAGGTCGGGCGTGTTGCCTGGCCTCGTATCAGCGCCTGTCAGCGCTGCACGCCCTCCGCGGAGTCACCTCCGAGCATGCGGGTGGGCACGCAGACTGGCCCAGCATGTGCCGGGCACCGGCGATTCACTCTACCGATCCGATTTGCACAGGTCAAAAAGCGCCTACCCAGCGCAAACAAGAGGTAAACCCACGACGACCACAACCCGACCGTCCCCTCCACCGCCCGATCCTCCCCTCCAGCTGGTCGAGCCGTCCCCTTCAGCCGGTTGTGAGGTGCGACGTGTCATCTGCCACCGCGAAGGGACCACCCTGGGCTGATCTCTTGCCATGAGGATGGGGCCACCTCGATTGCCAGTTATGGGACCACCGGCGTGTCGCGCTGGTGGCCTCTCGTCTGTCCGTTGACGCGGCTGTGACGACGTCATGGAAGCGGGTGCGGCATGGCTACAGGGAGGTTGCTGTGGAGGAGATCAGGGAAGTGTTGCGGTTGGGGTCGGCGATGGGGTTGCCGGCGCCGGGGCTGCCTACGATCGCCGCACATGCGGGCGTCGATCGCAAGGCGGTCCGACGGTACGTGGCGGCGGCGCGGGCGGCGGAGTTGATCTCGTCGGTGGTGGCCGGGGTTCGTCCGGTGCGGCCCGATGGTCATGGTCAGGCGCGAGAATCGTTGGTGCCGTTGATTGATCAGATCACGACCTGAGCCAAAGGGGGTACGAAGGAGCATCCGGTTCCGTTGACGGTCACCAAGATTCATGTTCTGTTGGGCCGTCAGGGGATCGTGGTTCCGTATCGTACGTTGATCCGGTTCGCCTCTGATCGGTGTGGGTATCGCCGCACCACGACGGTGCGGATCGTTGATGGTGATCCCGGAGCGGAATACCAGATCGACTTCGGCCATCTGGGCATGCTTGATGACGGGGAAACAGGGAAGCGCCGCAAGGTGTTCGCGGTGCTGATCCCGGACAACATGAAACCTGTTGTTACCCAGGCTTACACACTGAACCCGAGATTATCTCGGGGTTGGTAGGATTACAGTCGGCATGCCGGGTTCGTCACCGACACTGCGAGGGTGGGTACACCGACCGACAAGCCTCGGGTCGAGCGCACGATCCACTATGCGCAGAACAACTTTTGGGCTGGTGAGGCATTCACCGGCCTCACCCAAACGCAGGCCGCCGCGGTGGCCGCCACACCACCGAGAAACGCCCGTCGCGAAATCTTTGTCGTTATCTGCTCCCTTCCGACGTCGGCACTCGACAATAAGGGAGTCATCGGTGCCGGTGATTCACTCACGGTTCCCGGACGCCGATTCACAGCGGGCATCCAGCCGAACTACAGAAATCGGGCACGAGAGGCTGCTAGCCTCGGAGAACCATGAACAGACGGCAATTCATTCTCGGCACCATCGGCGTGGGCGCGGTTACGGCCATTGGCACGGCGTGCTCCTCCGGATCATCTATTGAGATGGAACACGTGAGAAGTGCGACCGCGATCACCCAGGTGTATGGCGAGGGACAGAAACTCATCGCGGTCGGGATTGAATACGACTCGAACATCGACACCACCAAACTTGCGACCTCTTCGTTTACGGTGACCGGCCGTACAGTGACCAAGGTCTACGCGAACACGTCAGCCGCAATCACCGACACGCCGGTCAACGGCCCGTTCGTCATCGTCGAACTATCGCCGACGGATTCAAACGCACTCCTGTGGGCCGGTCCCGAACCGGCCAACGGCGGAACCTCGGGATCAACGGACCCCTCCGCCGGCACAGCGCCGGCCGGGCAGTCGTCGACACCCGCAAGTCAGGACCCCTCCGTTGCGGGCCCGCCCCTTGGATCGTCCAGTAAGCCGGTGATCAAGTCCGCGACCGCGACGGTGAGCCAGACCGGGGCGGTCACCACGACCGCAGGCACCACATATGCGGGTACCCCGACCGCCGAGGTCACCACAACCAAGACCGTCGATCCGCTCGTCGATCTGTTCGAGCAGAAGACCTTTTCCGACGCCACAACCGGACAGACGTTGCAGTACAACCTCTTTGTGCCCAAGAACTACTCACCGGCACGGAAGTATCCGCTCGTGCTGTTCATGCACGACGCGAGCGTCGTCGGCGCCGACGTGAAAGGGACACTGGTACAAGGGCTCGGCGCGGTCTGCTGGGCATCACCTGAAGATCAGGCCCGTCACGAATGTTTCGTGGTGGCACCGCAATACCAGACTGTCGTCGTCAGCGATGACTACAACCCGGGACCGCTATTCGAAACCACCGTCAATCTGATCAACACCCTTACCTCGCAGTATTCGATTGACACGGCACATATGCACGCGACCGGCCAGTCGATGGGTGCGATGATGACGCTGGGCCTCAACATCCGTCACCCCGACCTGTTCTCCACGTCCTACGTGGTCGCCGGGCAATGGCCCTCCGATCAAGCGGCACCCTTGGCACACAAGCGATTATGGGTGACCGTTTCCCAGGGCGATGCGAAGGCATACCCGATGGGGAACGAGACCATGGCCGTCGTCCAGGACAACGGCGGCCAGGTCACCACAGCCACCTGGGACGCCCGAGCCACCCAGGCACAGTTTGCCACCGCGGTTGACGACGTTACATCGAAGGAAACCAACATCAACTACGTATCGTTCTTACCCGGAACCGTGCCATCCACCGGTGGCGGAGCATCCGAACACATGGGCACATGGCAAATCGCCTACAGTATCCCCGGAATACGGGACTGGGTCATGCAAAGCTGATCACAGTGAATCGCCCCGAGTCTGATGGAGACTCTCAAACCAGCGAAGGATGAGAGTCATGGCAACGCGGTGAAGTCGCGTTCGACGCGGTCCTCGGGCCGCGGTGTCTCGACTCCCTCGCCGTGGGTGGTCTTGCGAGTCTTCTCCTGTGGGGAGCCATGGCGATTCGTACGACAACGTGCTGGCCGCAGCACTGAACTCGCTGTTCAAGACCGAATGCATCCGCAACTCTGTGATGCGACCCACCGGTGGCTGGAAGTCCGTCGGCGACGTCGAGACAGACGTCGCCGAGTACATCGACTGGTTCAACCACAGGAGACCCCACGGTGAACTCAAGCACGTCCCACCGGACCAACAGGTAACCTTTTGGTATGTCGACTTCCGTCAAACGTCCGGCCGCGCGCGGCGGCACGATGGTGCCGCCGCCGCACGCCAAGGCGAAGTGATGGCGGCCCGATTCGCGCGGGCGAACCCGGCACTGGCCCGGGCCGTGACACCGGTCGCGACCAGGGTGGCCCGCGTCTACGGCGGCGCCGTAGGCGTGCTGCTGACCGCCGCCCGTCGCGCGGGTTTCCCACGACTGCCCGGACCGGCGTCGACGATCGGTCTGCTGGCCGGCGCGCACGTGCTCGCGCTGACGTTCTGGCTCGGGCCGATCGGGGTGGTCGCGTCGGCGGCGGCCGGCTCGATCGCCGCCGCGGCCATCGCGTGGCGGGTGCGTTCCCGGCCGCTCGACCGGTACGAGCGGGCGATCGCGGTGCAGGTGTTCGGTGACGCCGACTGGCTCGACGACGTCCGCCTGACCTCGATCTCGGTTCAGAACGGACGGGCGTTCGCCTTCCCCGGCGCCGATGGCCACACCTATCTCAACCTGGGCCGCAAGGGATTCGCCGCCCCACTCGACGGCAACCGCCTCTATCCGGCGATCGGCCAGATCCTCGTCCACGAACTGGTCCACGCCTGGCAGATCGCGCACGCCCCGTCACTGGCCGCGTTTCTCTCCCATGCCGCCGACGTCCAGATCCGCAACGAACTCGGCGACCAGGTCTATCGCATCGGCGAGGACCCCGTCGTCTGGGCCGACTGCAATCTGGAGCAGCAGGCCACCGCCGTGGACCGCTGGTACGCCGGTCGCCGCTCGGCCACGAATCGCCAGATGGACCCCGACGGCACCGACGCCGCCACCATCACCGCCGCCCTCCACCGAAACCTCTGAACCCGCTCGCCTGCTCGGGCGCGGCTCGGGGCCGAGCACCGCCCGTCACTCCCCCAGCGCCGACCGCACCAGGTCGATGTAGGTCGCGACAACCTGGGCACGGCGTGTGGAGTCGTCGGAGAGAGTGTCGGCCAGGCCGAGTCCGCGCGCGAGGTCGAGGGTGAGCTGGGCGATGCGATGGATGTGTGCCTGGTCGTCGGAGTGCCCGAGCGCCTCGACGGTCATGCGGTGGGCGGCGCGGGCGAACTTCGCCTCGAGCGGCAGGATCAGCTCGCGCAGGGCCGGGTCGGAGGCCGCGGCCGCCCACACCTGTAGCGCGGCCTTGAACTCCTTGCCGGTGTAGATGCCGACGGCGCGGTGGACAACAGCCGCGACGCGGTCGCCCTCCCCAGTGGCAGTGGCAGTGGCAGTGGCCGACGATGCCACCTCGGTCAGATCGGCGAAGATCTGTTCCAGCGTGGCGGTGACGAGTGCCTCGCGGGTGGGGAAATGATGCTGGGCGGCTCCCCTGGATACCCCGGCGCGGGCGGCGACGGTGGCGACGGTGGCCGCCGACCAGCCCTGCTCGGCCAGTACGTCGACGGCCGCGCGCAGCAACCCTTCCCGGGTGATACGCGAACGCTCTTGCTGCGGAACGCGTTCGGTCACGTCAGATCCCAGGCCGGTTTCCGCTTCGACAAAAACGCGGTCATCCCTTCGTGTGCCTCATCGGTGCCGAACAGTGCCGCGGACTCCTCGGCGCGCCGGGCCGACGAGTCGGCGAATGTCGCCAGGACGTGTTCGGTGGTCAGTGCCTTCGACGCCGCCAGCCCCTGCGGCGACGCCTTGCGAACACCGGTCAGTACATCGGTCATATGTGCGTCGATCCCTTCCGCGTCGTCGGCGGCCGCGGTGAGCAGACCGATCTCGACGGCCTGCCCCGGGCCGAATTTCTCTCCCGTCAGAAAGTAGCGTGAGGCCGCCCGCGAGGAAAGCCGGGGTAGCACTGTCAGTGAGATGACCGCCGGCGCCAGCCCGAGCCGCGACTCGGTGAGCGCAAATGTGCACGCCGGACCGCCGATCGCGATGTCGGCGGCGGCGACGAGACCGAACCCACCGGCCCGTACGTGACCGTCGATCCGGGCTATCACCGGCTTCGGCAGTTCCAGGATCGAACGCATCAGCGCAATCATCGCACCGGTCCCCTGCGCGGACGCCTGTTCGGGTGTCGCACCCGACGCCAGGGCCTCGCTCAGGTCGGCTCCGGCGCAGAATGTTCCACCGGTGTGTGTCAACACCACCGCCCGCACATCCGGGTTTCGCGCGGCCTCCGCGAGCCCCGAACCCAGCTGTGTGACAAGCGTTGTGCTCAACGCGTTCCGGTTGGTCGGCGAATCCAGCGTCAACGTCAGCACTCCCGCGTCGACGTCCTGCCGCACCTTGGTCTCGGTCACCACGATCTCCTTCTCCAGCACCGTCATCTCAATGGGTTTCGAGCTCCGAAACCCCACGACGACGTGCTCAGTACGATTTCGGCAGTCCCAGGGCCGTCTGGGCGACGAAGTTGAGAATCATCTCCCGGCTCACCGGCGCGATCCGGGTGATCCTCGCCAGGGCGAGTGCCGAGGCGAGCCCGTACTCGGCGGTGAGCCCGTTGCCACCGAGTGAATGTACCGCCTGGTCAACGGTCTTCACACATGCCTCACCGGCCGCGTACTTGGCCATGTTGGCGGCTTCGGCGGCTCCCCGGTCGTCGCCCGAGTCGTACAGGACCGCCGCCTTCTGCATCATCAGCTTGGCCATCTCGATCTCGATCTTGCACTGCGCGAGCGGATGCGCGATGGCCTGGTGGGTGGCGATGGGCGCCTTCCACACGGTGCGGTCCTTGACATAGTCCACGGCCTTGTCGAGTGCGTAGCGGGCCAGTCCGATGCCGGATGCGGCGGCCATGATGCGTTCGGGGTTGAGCCCGGCGAACAGTTGGGCGAGGCCGGCGTCCTCGTCACCGATCAGTGCGTCGGCGGGCAGCCGTACGTCATCGAGGAACAACTGGAACTGCTTCTCCGGGTTCAGCAGTTCCATGTCGATCATGGTGCGGCTGAATCCGGGTGCGTCTGTGGGCACCACGAACAACGCCGGCTTGAGTGTGCCGGTCCTGGCGTCCTCGGTGCGGGCGACGATCAGCACCGAATCGGCCTGGTCCACACCGGAGATGAAGACCTTCTGTCCGCTGAGCAGCCAGTCGGAGCCGTCGCGGCGGGCGGTGGTGCTGATGCGGTGCGAGTTGGATCCGGCGTCGGGTTCGGTGATTCCGAAGGCCATCGTGTACGTGCCGTCGGCCAGGCCCGGCACCCACCGCTGCTTCTGTTCGTCGGTACCGTAGCGGACGATGATGTTGCCGCAGATGGCCGGTGACACGACCAGCATCAGCAGGCCGGTGCCCGCGGCGGCGATCTCCTCCATGACGATCGACAGTTCGTACATGCCCGCCCCGCCACCGCCGTACTCCTCGGGCAGGTTCACGCCGATGAAGCCGAGTGTGCCCGCCTCGGACCACAATTCGTCGGTCTTGCGGCCTTCTCTGGCGCAGGTGTGAAAATACTCCCGCCCATATTTGGCCGCGAGAGCCGCCACGGCGTTGCGCAGCTCTCGGTGCTCGCTGGTTTCGGTGAATGCGCTCATGCGTCGTCCCCTTCGGCTGCTTCGGTGATCACGGCGAGTACGTCGCCGACGGAAAGTTGTTGTCCCTCTGTGACCGCCAGTGTCTCGACGACACCGTCGGCGGGGGCGCCGATGGTGTGTTCCATCTTCATCGCCTCCAGCCAGATCAGCGGCTGACCCGCGGTCACCCGATCCCCTTGCGCGACGGCGATCCTGACAATCGATCCTGGCATCGGCGCGAGCAGCGAGCCAGGTGTGCGCACCGCGGACGGGTCGGTGAACCGCGGCACGATCCGCAACGCCACGGCGATTCCCGGCCCGTCGACGTAGACGGTGTCGTCGTACCGGGCAACGGCCAGCGCGCGCTGCACCCCGTCGACGTCGACACGCACCTCGTCGGGCGCGGTTCTGACGACCCGCACCCCGGGGTGGTCCGGCAGTTCATACCCGCCCCGCGCCGGCCGGTACCGGACGACGATCTCGTCGGTACCACCTGCGGCCACGAACTTTTTGGTCTGGTAGCCCGACGCCAGGTTCCGCCACCCGCCGGGCAGCCCGCCCTGGACTCTCGCCGACACCCGATTGGCCGCCGCGTCGGCCAACGCCGCGGCGAGGGCGGCCAGTCGCGCGGCATCGTCATCGGCCGCCGGCGCGACCAGTGCGGCATACCCGTCGCCGGCGGCGTCGAGGAAACCGGTGTCGGTGTGACCGTCGAGAAAGTCTTTGTCCCGCAGGATGTTCACCAGCAGGTCGCGGTTGGTGACCGGCCCGTGCAGCGCGGCATCAGCCAGGGTGCGGGCAAGCATCGCGGCGGCCAGACGCCGGTCGGGCGCCCACGAGATCACCTTGGCCAGCATCGGATCGTAGAAGGTCGATATCACCGACCCCGATGCGATGCCGGCGTCGACGCGGATACCCGGCCGGGACAGTCCGGAGAACATGCTGTCGGACCGGATGTCGACGGCGTGCACCGCCCCGGACTGGGGTTGCCAGTCCGCCGCAGGGTCCTCGGCGTACAGGCGCACCTCGATGGCGTGTCCGTCACTGACCGGTTCCGCGGCGTCCAAGGGCTCGCCCGCGGCGATCCGCAGCTGCCACTGCACCAGGTCGGTACCGGTGGTCAGTTCGGTGACCGGGTGTTCCACCTGCAACCGGGTGTTGGTTTCCAGGAAGTAGAACCGGCCCTGTTCATCGGCCAGGAACTCGACGGTCCCGGCGCCGACGTAGTCGATCGCCTTGGCCGCATCCCGCGCGGCGGCGTACAGCCGGTCCCGCAGATCGCCGCCGACCCGGTCGACGAGCGGGGCGGGCGCCTCCTCCACCACCTTCTGGTGCCGGCGCTGGATGGAGCATTCCCGTTCGCCCACCGCCCACACGCCGCCGTGCGTGTCGGCGAGGATCTGCACCTCGATGTGGTGTCCGCGTTCGATGTACGGCTCGCAGAACACGGTCGGATCACCGAACGCCGACTGCGCTTCTCGCGCGGCGGACACCACATGAGAGTCGAGGTCGGCCAGCTCGCGCACAATCCGCATGCCGCGCCCGCCGCCACCGGCGGATGCCTTGATCAGCAGCGGCAGGTCGGCGGCCGTGGCCGAGGCCGGGTCGATGGAACCGAGCACCGGAACCCCGGCCCGCTGCATCAGTTCCTTCGCGTTGACCTTGGCACCCATCGCCTCGATCGCGGCCGGCGGTGGGCCGATCCACACCAGACCGGCATCGAGCACCGCCTGCGCGAATCCGGCGTTCTCGGAGAGGAACCCGTATCCCGGATGGATCGCATCGGCGCCCGCGGACAGGGCCGCGCCGATGACCGCCTCACCCCGCAGGTAGGTGTCTGCCGCGGTCTGTCCCGGTAGCCGCACGGCGAGGTCGGCGGCCCGCACGTGCGGCATATCGGCGTCGGGGTCGGAGAACACCGCGACCGTCGACAGTCCCATCCGCCGGCAGGTGGCGAACACCCGGCAGGCGATCTCGCCTCGGTTGGCGACCAGCACTGAAGTGATACTCATGTAATTGCTTCCCTCACATCCGGAAGACGCCGAAGTTGCTGGTGCCCGTGACCTCTGCCGAGTCGATCGCCGACAGGCACAGGCCGAGCACCGTCCTGGTGTCACGCGGGTCGATCACGCCGTCGTCGTACAACATCCCCGACAGGAACGCGGGTACCGATTCGAGTTCGATCTGTGCCTCGATCATGGCGCGCAGTCCGGCGTCGGCCTGCTCGTCGACCACACCGCCGCGCGCCTCGGTGGCGGCGCGCGACACGATGGAGATGACGCCGGCCAGTTGCGCCGCCCCCATCACCGCGGATTTGGCGCTGGGCCAGGCGAACAGGAACCGCGGATCGTAGGCGCGCCCGCACATTCCGTAGTGTCCGGCACCGTAGCTGGCACCCATCAGGACCGAGATGTGCGGCACCGTCGAATTGGACACCGCGTTGATCATCGCCGATCCGTGTTTGATGATGCCGCCCTGCTCGTACTCCTTGCCCACCATGTAGCCGGTGGTGTTGTGCAGGAACAGCAGCGGGGTGTCGCTGCGGTTGGCGAGCTGGATGAACTGGGTGGCCTTCTGCGATTCGGCGCTGAACAGCACCCCCTGCGCATTCGCCAGGATCCCCACCGGGTAGCCGTGGATCCGGGCCCAGCCGGTGCACAGCGACGACCCGTATTCGGCCTTGAACTCGTCGAAGTCGCTGTCGTCGACGATGCGGGCGATCACATCACGCGGATTGAACGGGATTTTCAGGTCGGGCGGCACGATGCCGATGAGTTCCTCAGCGTCGTAACGTGGTTCGAGGAACGGCACGTTCGGTCCGGGCCCCTTCTTGCGCCAGTTGAGGCGGGCGACGATGCCCCGGCCGATGCGGATGCAGTCCTGTTCGTCGGTGGCGTAGTAGTCGGCCAGGCCGGAGGTGCGCGCGTGCATCTGTGCGCCGCCCAGGGATTCGTCGTCGCTTTCCTCGCCGGTGGCCATCTTCACCAGGGGCGGTCCGCCCAGAAACACCTTCGACTGGTTCTCGATCATCACGACGTGATCGCTCAGACCGGGCACGTAGGCGCCGCCCGCGGTGGAGTTGCCGAACACCAGCGCGATGGTGGGGATACCGGCGGCCGACAGCCGGGTCAGGTCCCGGAACATCCGGCCGCCGGGGATGAACACCTCTTTCTGGGTGGGCAGATCGGCCCCGCCCGACTCCACCAAGGACACCACCGGCAGGCGGTTCTCCAGCGCTATATTGTTTCCCCGCAGTATTTTCCGCAGGGTCCACGGGTTGGAGGTGCCGCCCTTGACGGTGGGGTCGTTGGCCACGATCAGGCATTCGACGCCCTCGATCACACCGATCCCCATCACCACCGACGCACCGACCGGGAACTGTGACCCGTGTGCGGCGAGCGGGCACAATTCCAGGAACGCGGTATCGGGGTCGATGAGCAGTTCGACCCGTTCGCGGGCGAGCATCTTGCCGCGCGCGCGGTGGCGCTCGACGTATTTCTCACCACCACCGGCGAGCACCTTGTCGAATTCGGCGGACAGATCGCCGAGTTTCCCGGCCATCGCCGCACCGGCGTCGGCGTAGGCCTCGCCGGTGACGTCCACACTCGAGCGAAGTATTGTCATCGCTGATACCCCAATCGTTTTGCCGCCAGAGCGGTGAGTATTTCGGTGGTGCCGCCGCCGATGCCGAGGATCCGCATGTCCCGGTACTGGCGTTCGACCTCGGTACCGGTCATGTAGCCGAGTCCGCCGAACAGCTGCACCGCCTGGTTGGCCACCCATTCCCCTGTTTCGACGGCGGTGTTCTTGGCGAAACACACCTCGGCGAGCAGGTCGTCGCCGGGGCCCGCGCCGGCATCTCCCGATTCGACGGCCACCTTCCGTTCGACCACCGCGCGGGTGTAGGTGCGGGCGACGTCGATGCGGCGGGCCATGTCGGCGAGGGTGTTCTGCACGCTCTGCCGGGAGATCAGCGGCTTGCCGAAGGTCTCCCGGTCACGGGCCCACCGCACGGTCAGGTCGAGGCAGCGTTGTGCACCGGCGTACGCCTGCACCGCCAGGGCCGCACGTTCGGTGACGAACGCCGCCGCGATCTGCGCGAATCCCGAGTTCTCCGGTCCCACCAGGTTGCCCACCGGCACCCGGACATCCACATACGACAGTTCGGCGGTGTCCGAACTGCGCCAGCCCATCTTGTCGAGTGCGCGGGTGACGGTGAATCCGGGTGTGCCGGTGTCCACCACGAGCAGTGACACCCCCGCCGCACCCGGCCCGCCGGTACGGACCGCGGTCACCACGAAGTCGGCTCGTACCCCGGAGGTGATGTACGTCTTGGCACCGTTCACGACGTAGTGGTCGCCGTCGCGGACCGCACGGGTGCGCAGGTGGCCCACATCGCTGCCGCCGCCCGGCTCGGTGATCGCCAGGCTGCCGATGGTCTCACCGGCCAGGGTCGGCCGCACCCACGTGTCGATCTGTGCCGGGTCCGCGGCCGCGATGATGTGCGGCAATGCGATTCCGTGGGTGAACAGCGAGGCGTAGACGCCGCCGGCGGCTCCCGCGTAGTGCAGTTCTTCGCCGACGACGGTGACGTCGATCAGATCGCCGCCCGATCCGCCCACCTCGTCGTCGATTCCGATCCCCAGCAGGCCGATGTCGGCGGCCGCCCGGTGCAGCGAATGCGGCAGTTCGCCGTCGCGTTCCCACCTGTCCTGGTGCGGCAGAATTAGTTTCTCCGTGAACTCCCGCACCGTCGCCCGTAGCGCGAGCCGTTCGGGGGTATCCCACACCGAGCTACCTATCGGCACTGTTCATTCCTCCCCACCGGCACCTGTGCCGGACAAGAATCGTTCGGGGACATCGATATTCCTCGATCGCAACCACTCGCCGAGCCCCTTGGCCTGCGGGTCGAAGCGGACATTGTCGGCCACACCGCGACCGAGGATGCCCTCGATGACGAAGTTGACGGCGAGCAGGTTGGGCAGCGAATGGCGGTGCACCACCAGATCCGTGGTCTCGGGCAGCAGTTCGCGCAACCTGTCGGTGTCCAGGGTCGCCGACAACCAGTCGAACTGTTCCCGGTTTCGCACCCACACACCGATGTTCGCGCTGCCGCCCTTGTCGCCGGAGCGGGCGCCGGCGATGAGTCCGAGCGGCACCCGGCGCGTCGGACCGTGGTCGGTGTAACCGGCGACCGGCTCGGCCGGTTCGTCGCCGGCCGGCCGGCCGCGCAGCGGGCTCGGGTCGATGCGCTGCACCACCCCCGACGGCAACGCCACCCGATGTTCCACCTCGCCGGCGTCGACGTATCCGGGTTCGAAAACACCATAGGGCGAGCCATGTCCGGGTGGTGCGGTCATCGTGAAGCCGGGGTAGCTGGCCAGTGCGAGTTCGACGGCCGTGGAGGTGAACGTCCGTCCGACGATCGCCGGGTCGGTGTCGCGCACCACGCAGCGCAGCAGCGCGCTGGCCCGTTCCTCTGTGTCGGCGTCGGGCCGGTCGAGTCGCGAGAGGGTCCAGTCCAGGGATGCCGGCCGTGTCGGCAGTGCGGCCTCGAACTGTTCGGTGAACAGTGCGGCCTTGGCGTCGATGTCGAGACCGGTGAGCACCACGTTGATCTCGTTGCGCAGTCCGGCAAGGTAATTGAGCGACACCTTGACCGTCGCGGGGGGTGCCTCGCCCCGCACCCCGCGCACCGCCACCCGGTCGGGGCCCGCCTGGCTCAGTTCGATGGTGTCCAGGCGAGTGGTCACGTCCGGTCCGAGGTAGCGTGGCCCACCGATCTCGTACAGCAGTTGCGCGGTCACGGTGCCCACGGTCACCGCGCCGCCGGTGCCCTCGTGTTTGGTGATCACCGACGATCCGTCGGCGGCGATCTCGGCGATGGGAAATCCGATGCGCGTCGCGGACCCGATCTCGGTGAAGAAGGCGTAGTTGCCGCCGGTGGCCTGGGCGCCGCATTCGATGATGTGGCCGGCGACGGTCGCACCGGCGAGCGCGTCGAGGTCGTGGTACCCCCAGCCGTGCGCGGCGGCGGCGGCGCCGATGGCCAGTGAGGCATCGGTGACGCGGCCGGTGACCACCACGTCGGCGCCCGCGTCGAGTGCCGCCTTGATGCCGAACGCGCCCAGATAGGCGTTGGCGGTCAGGAGCGTCCCCGCACCGTCGGTATTCTCCAATCCCAGCGCCTGTGCCCGTGGCAGCAGGTCGTCGCCCGAGACGAAGCCGATCGACGCGTCGACGCCGAGTCTGTCGGCCAGCTCGCGCAGCGCGACGGTCAGTCCATGCGGGTTGAGCCCACCGGCGTTGACGACGATCTTCACCCCGCGATCGACGGCCAGACCGAGTGAGTCCTCCATCTGCCGCAGGAACGTCTTGGCGTAGCCGAGGTCGGGATTCTTCAGCTTGTCGCGGCCGAGGATGAGCATGGTGAGCTCGGCCAGATAGTCCCCGGTCAGGTAGTCCAGCTCACCGCCTTCGAGCATCTCGCGGACCGCCGTGAATCTGTCCCCGTAAAAGCCCGACGCGTTTCCGACTCTGATCATCGTTCCTCTCCTCGTACCGGGCCGTCGCCGACCCCTCGTCCCCGCCCGGGCGGACCGGCAAAACATTGCGCGATCGACACCCACGTCCGGGCATCGGCGCCGGACACCGCCAACGCCAGATCACCGAACGCCCGCCGCTGGGTGACGAGCAGGCAGAAGTCAATGGCGCTGCCGCGCACGGTGTTCGACGCGTCGACCGGTCCCCATGTCCAGAGTTCGCCCGACGGTGCGGTCAGCTCGATCCGGAACGGTCCGGCGGGCGGTTCGAGTTCGTTGACCAGGTACGCGAAGTCGCGGGTACGCACCCCGAGATGCGCGATCGACTTGATCCGGTCGGTGGGTTCGCGGCGCACCCCGAGCGCCTCGGCGACGTCGAGGCCGTGCGCCCAGGTCTCCATGAGCCGGGCGGTGGCCATCGACGCGGCCGACATCGGCGGACCGAACCATGCGATCACGGCCCCGGCGGGCACAGCCGCCAGCGCATCGGTCAGGCCGGGCCGCCACCGCCGCCACTCCCGGAGTATCTCGGCGGGCCGGCACCGGGCCATCGCCTCGGCCTCGGCGTCGACGAAGCCGAGCGGGTTGGACCACGCGTCGGTGAGGACCGACCCGAACGCGTCCGGGTCGGTGACGGCGATGGTGGCCACCATATCGGTCCAGCACAGATGCCCGATCTGGTGAGCGACGGTCCAGCCGGCCGCCGGGGTGGGCGTGGCCCAGTCCCGCGCGGGCAGGTCCGCGACGATCGCGTCGAGGCTCGCCGACTCGGCGTGCAGGTCCGCGATCAGCTCATCGATCAGCGCCATGTTCAGACGATCACACACCTCCCACAAAAAAGCAAGCACGAACGCTTGTTTTATGAGCGGCCTCCGCACACCCCACCGGCGCGACGCAAGGAGGACGGACGACTCCTCACGCCACACCCGGCGGAAGATCACCCCGTAGAGCATCACCCCGGCAGCGCATCGCCCCGGCGGAAGACCGCCCTAGCGGAAAATCACGTCGGCGACGGCCTTACTGAGCAGCAGGCCATCGCGGGTGCGCAGGACCGCGTCGAACGAGCCGATGCGCCGGCCCACCTTCACCGGCTCCACCTCGACGATCACCTCGCCGCCGTCGACGGCCGGCGACCGATAGAAGCCGACACTCAGATCGGCAACCCGGTAGTCCACCCCCGGCGCGGTATGAGCTTGCGCGGCAAGTGATATCCCCTGCGCGACGATGGTGGCGATGAGCCCGCCGTGCATGGTGCCGAAGTGATTGCCCATCCAGGGGGCGGTGCGCACCACGAACCGTCCCTCCTCGATCCGGCCGTCGAGCAGCCGGACGATCGGTCCGGGGTCGAGGGCGCCGGCGGCGATCGCGTCGACGATGTCACGCCCGGACAGTTCGGGGTCTATCGGTTCGGGCAGACAGCCCTCACCGGCGGCGGACGGCGCGGCGAGCGAATCCATGTCGGTGTCCTCACCACCGCGACCGACCCGCACGCTGCGGGCGGTGCCGGTCACACACAGCCGCCCGGCGGCGGTACGCAGGTCGACGGTGCTGACCCCGTAGGTACCGTCATCGGTTCGCACCTCGGCGCGGCCGGTGAGCCGTTCGGTGACGGCGACGTCGGCGAGCAGCGACATCGAC
The DNA here is from genome assembly GCF_025273675.1 of Gordonia pseudamarae. NCBI lineage: Bacteria > Bacillati > Actinomycetota > Actinomycetes > Mycobacteriales > Gordoniaceae > Gordonia > Gordonia pseudamarae. Next base: position 4,041,364 of record NZ_CP045809.1, read on the forward strand.
AGCCGCGACTGCAACGTCGACGCTCCGTCCTCCTGGGCGAGGAAGAACGGGAAGCCGCCGACGTGATCGAACAGAACCGCGAACACGGGCAGGTCGATTCGGCCGCGATGGTCGGCCAGGCGCGGGCCGAGCTGGCCCACCAACGTGCCCACCAGACCTTCCCGGCCGAGGTCGCCGACGCCGAACGGCGTGAGCGGGTTGTCGAAGGCGGGCGCCTGGTCGGCGGTGTCTGCTGAGCTCATGCACCGTGTCTACCAAGCGCCGCACCTGACGCCTAGTTCAGGTTCCATGCGGTGTCGGGTGAATCACAGCAGGTGCCGAAACCCGGCATAGGCGGCAACGAGAACATGTTCTAAATTAGTGTGATGGCCGACACTGTGACACAGCTGCTCCTCGAACGTGCCGAGGACGACAATCCCGCCATCATCTACGACGACGAACGCTGGTCATGGCGTGAGTACGTCGCCGAGGCCACCCGCTGGGCGTCGGCCACCATCGAGGTCGCCGGGGCGAGCGAAGCGACGGGAAATGACACCGCGGCGAGCGAAGCGACGGGAAATGACACCGCGGCGAGCGAAGCGACGGGAAATGACACCGCGGCGAGCGAAGCGACGGGAAATGACACCGCGGCGAGCGAAGCGACGGGAAATGACACCGCGGCGAGCGAAGCGACGGGAAATGACACCGCGGCGAGCGAAGCGACGGGAAATGACACCGCGGCGAGCGAAGCGACGGGAAATGTCCCGTTGCATGTCGGCGTCCTGCTGGGCAACACCCCGCAGATGCTCATCGCGCTGGCCGCGGGCGCGCTCGGCGGGTACGTGACCGTCGGGGTCAACAACACCCGCCGGGGTGCGGCGCTGGGCGCCGATATCGCCCGCGCCGACTGCCGGATACTGCTTGTCGACGCGGCACACCGGCCGCTGCTCGACGGCCTCGACCTGCCCGGCGTGCGGGTGTTCGACGTGGATGGTGACCAATGGCGTGGCCGCACAGCACAGGCCGGAGATCTGACTCCGTATTCGGTTCCCGGACCGATGGATCCGTTCATGCTGATCTTTACCTCCGGAACCAGCGGCAATCCCAAGCCGGTCCGATTCGCGCACATGATGATTCCGTTCGCCGGCCCGCCACTGGTGCAGAAGTTCGGCATCACCTCCGAGGACATCTGCTACCTGTCGATGCCGCTGTTCCATTCGGCGGCGCTGCTCGGCGGCTATTGCGTGGCGCTCGTGGCCGGGGCGGCGATCGTACCCGCCCAGTTCTCGGCGTCCACCTTCGTCGACGACCTGCGCCGCTACGGCGTCACCTATGTGCACTATGTCGGCAAGGCGCTGTCGTACGTGCTGGCCACCCCCGAACGCCCCGACGACGCCGACACCCCGCTTCGTGCCGGGTTCGGCAACGAGGCCTCCGACCGCGATCTCGACGAGTTCAGCAGACGGTTCGGGTGCGCGCTGTGGGACGGTTACGGTTCCACCGAGCTCGCGGTGATCATCACCCGCGAACCGAGCACCCCGGCCGGCTCCATCGGCAAAGGATTTCCCGGTGTGGCCGTGTACAACCCGGACACCCTCACCGAATGTCCGCGGGCGCGATTCGATGCGAACGGCGCTCTGCTCAACGCCGACGAGGCGATCGGCGAGATCGTCAACACCGGCGGCGGCGGACTGTTCACCGGCTACCACAACGACGACAAGGCAACCGGTGAACGCCTGCACGACGGCATGTACTGGTCGGGCGATCTGGCCTATGTCGACGCCGACGACTGGATCTATCTGGCCGGGCGCACCGGCGACTGGATGCGTGTCGACGGCGAGAACATGACCGCCGGCCCCGTTGAACGTGTGTTGCAGCGGCTACCTCAGGTCAACCGGGTGGCCGTCTACGCGGTCCCCGATGAGCATGTCGGGGATGCGGTGATGGCGGCTATCGTCCTGGGCGACGACGACTCCCTGTCCCCGCAGCAGTTCGAGGAGTTTCTCCGCGATCAGCGCGACCTGTCGCCGAAGGCCTGGCCGCGCTATGTGCGTATCAACTCCGACCTGCCGACGACCGCCACCAACAAGATCATCAAGCGCCAACTCAAGAACGAGGGCGCGACCGCGGCCGGCGGGCAACTATGGATCAGACCTGCCCGCACCCGCTCCTACGAGGTGTCGGGCGCATGAAACTGGTGATCGGCGCCAACGGTTTTCTCGGCTCACATGTGGTGCGCCGCCTGGTCGCCGACGGCGAGCAGGTGCGCGTGCTCACCCGCGCCACCAGCAACACCAGGGCTATCGACGAGATCCCCGCCGGCGACGGTCGGATCGAGCGCGTCACCGGCGATCTGTTCGACCGCGCGTCACTGGTCGCGGCGATGCGCGGGGTGGACGATGTGTTCCACTGTGCCGTCGACACCCGCGCCTGGCTGATCGATCCGGCGCCGCTGTTCCGCGCCAACGTCGACGGCCTGCGCAACGTGCTCGACGCCGCCGCGGGCGCCGATCTGCGGTCGTTCGTGTTCGCCTCCACCATCGGCACCATCGGTCATCATGACCGCACGGTCGATGAGACCGACGAGTTCAATTGGGGTGATGTGGCCACGGACTACATCAGGTCACGGGTGGCGGCCGAGAACGTGGCTTTGCGGTATGCGCGCGAGGGCCGGGTGCCGGTGCGGGCGATGTGTGTGGCCAACACGTACGGACCGTACGACTGGAAACCCACCAACCACGGAGTCTTTGTCAAAGGTCCTGCCCTGGGTGGCTTTCCGTTCCGCACCCGGGGCATGGCCACCGAGTCGGTCGCCGTCGACGACGCCGCGCTGGCTATGACGCTGGCCGCCGCGCGCGGCCGCAGCGGTGAACGCTACATCGTCTCCGAACGGTTTCTCGATCTGGGTGAACTCATCGAGACCGCCGCGGTGGCCGCCGGGCGGCGGCCACCGCGCCCGGTGTTGCCGCGACCGGTGATGTACGCGATCGGCGCGGGCGGCAGTGCGCTGGCGAAGGTCACCGGCACACCGCAGATCCTCAACATCGACACGGTACGTCTCATGCACTTCATGTCACCGATGAGCCATGCCAAGGCCGAAACCGAACTGGATTGGCATCCGCGTCCGGTTCTCGACGCCGTCGCCGAGGGCGCCCGCTTCTGGGTGGAGCGCCGCGACCGGCGCCGGGCCGAACGCGTGTGACCGGGTCCGTCCGAGGTGTTCGGCGGCCGACCGATGCAAGACCGCCACGAAACACGGACCGGTGATTGCGACACACCGTCTTCGGCAGCTGATCTCCACTTACCGGAGGTCACCGTGTCACGTGAGTAGTCCGACCAGCTCGGTCAGGGTGTAGGGGGCGGAGTCGGCATGGTCGCGATAGGCGACGAAACCCGGCTGATGCGGCTCGAACTTACCGATAAATCCTCCTGCGGCGCTGAATATCTGCCCGTTGATGTGAGCTGCGGCCGGACTGGCGAGGAACACGTACAGCGGCGCGACGTAGTCCGGCGGTGCCGGGTTCAGCGCCGCGTCGCGGGTGAACTCGTCGAGGATGCCGCGCTCGTACAGGCCGTGGATGTGTCGTTCGTAGTCCTCCCCCGTCGACAGCCGTGACCTGGCGCCGGGGGTGATCACGTTCACCCGTACCCCCGAGGGGCCGAGGTCTGCGGCGACGGCCAGCGCGAGCGCGTTGACCCCGCCCTTGGCCGCCGGATAGCCACTGCCGCCGAACATGCCGAGGGAGGCCGCCGATCCGGTGAGCACGATCGACCCCGACCCCTGGTCGGCGAACACCCGTCCGGCGGCCCGGGTGAGGTGGAAGGCGCTCATCAGGTGGGCGTCGAGTTGTGCGCGGAACTCGTCGGTGGTGATGGTCAGGACGGTCGAACCGGCCGGTTCGGCGATTCCCGCGCAGTTGACGGCGATGTCGAGCGCACCGAACTCACCCAGCGCGGTGTCGACCAGCTGCTGCGCGACGCTCTCCTCGCCGGCCGATCCGCGGACGCCGACCGCGTAGCCGCCGCTGCCACGAATCTCGGCGACGGCCGCGTCCACCGCATCGGGGTCGCGGCCGTTGATCACCAGGGACACCCCCGACCCGGCGAGCTGATAGGCGACGGCCAGACCGATGCCGCGGGTGGCGCCCGCGACCACGGCCACCTGACCGGCCAGACCTGGTGTATTCATCAGAGGTTCGCACCCACCGGGGTGATCGGGATGGAACGGCCCCGGTTCTCGAACTCCCAGCTGGCTCCCTTGCTGAACCGGGCGATGGCCACCTCGCCCGACTCCCGCCGGCTCTCGGCGCCCAGCGTGATCCGGACCCGCAGACCGCCCTGGGTGTCCTCGGCGGACACAACCCAGCGGTCACCGACGGCGGTGGCCGCGTCCTGCAGCGGTTCGAGATGTTCGGCGTCGAGCACCGACACCCAGCCGCCGTCGATGACAGCGGGTGAATCGTCGGGGATGATCACCACCACATCCTCAGTGCCATCGGCATTTTCGATGACCTCCGCACTCACCCCGGTGTACTGGACGGGACCGAAGCACGGATGCAGCCGGAAGACCTTGGCCAGATCGGCCGCACCGCTGCCCAACCCGAGGGCATTGCGGACCCGTTCGGCCGCGATCCCGGCGATACCGCTGAGCTGTTTGCGGTAGATGTCGAGGATCTGGTCGGCGTCGTCGGTCTGTCGGCGGACGCTCCACAGAAAGCCCAATGCCAGTAGTTGGTGTTGCAGCGCAACCTCTTCGGCCACCCGGGTGAGCGTGGTGTGTGCCCATTCGCGGAACTGGATGTCGGCCACGAGCGGTCCGCGGTAGTCGACCCAGCCATCGACGGCGGAGGTATCGATCGGGGAGAGCGCCACCGTACCGGCCCGCGACATGAACATGCGCGCCGCGTCCTCGGGCAGCGGCAGTTCCTCGCGGTCGGGTTCGATGGTGACCGTCCACGCGCAGTGCGGATGCCGGTCGGCCGGTGCGCGTGGCGGCCGGTGAATGGGCCGGATCCGGGCACGCCGGTTGGTGGCGATGGCGGTGGCGTCGAAGGTCGGGTCCTCGATGTCGTGGCACATGGTGGTGACATAGTCATCGCCCATCGGTTCCACATCGAGCAGTGCGCCACAATGATTGAGTACGAACGAACCGTGGTATTCGTCCTCGATCTCGTACCGGAAGTCCATGAACTGCGGTGGTGCGCCGATGTCGAGCTGGAGGCATTTGAACATGTCCTCCACGCCGTCGCCGTCGATGCCGAGGGCGGTGCGCATGCGGTGGGTGTACACGGGACTGGCCGCCATCCATTCCTCGATGGCGACCTGCCCCATGACATCACGTCCGAACGCGCCGATGAGGTGCGCCATGCCACTACGGTCGATCAGCTGACCGGTCAGGAGCAGTTCGGGCACCATGGTGGCCAACTGCTCCTGACTCAGGCCGCCGTAGGGGGCTGCGTTGGTCATCGGGCGACTACCAGAACTTGACCGGCGCGGTGCCGTAGTCGTACCAGCCGGGCAGGGTGCCGGGGGCCGACTTCTCGACACGCTTGAGCATCGAGTCGCTCATCTTCTTGTCCGTCATCAGTTCGATGAACAGTGACGACACGTTGCCGTAGTCGAAGAAGTCACGCTGCCAGGAGAACTGGAAGTTGCCGCCGTACTTGAACCAGGAGCCCTGGATGCCGTCGAGGGCGTAGTGCGAGCCGTCCTCGCGGGTAGCCTCGTAGACCTGCTTCCACAGGCCGATCATGTCGCCGGTACGGTCGTCGATCACCCACGCCTGGTACGGATAGGTCCAGCCCTCCAGGCCTTCCATCTCCTGACCGAGGGCCAGTTCGCGGATCTCCTCACGGCCCACCGCCATGAAGTCCTTCTTGGGGCCGTAGTTCCAGCCGTAGGTGGCGTCCTCGGTGTAGAACTCGGCGAGCGGCTTCCAGTCACCGGCCTTCTCGGCCTCGATGTTGGCGGCGAGCCAGCGCTCTTTCATCTCTTCCAGTTCGGCGCGATCAAAAGACATGTGTCTCTCCATGGTTCAGTCGTCGGTTCGTCAAGCTTCTGGGACAATTCGTAGTGCTTGGGTCGGGCAGTACTGGACCGCGGCCAACACCTGGGCCCGCAGGGATTCGTCGGGTTCCTTGTCGAGAACCTCCACCCAGTCCTTGTGCGCCTCGAAGACTTCCGGGGCCTCCAGTTCACACATGCCGTGTCCTTGGCACAGGTCCAGATCCACTTCGATACGCATCTGCGTGCGGCCTTTCTTGCTTCGGCTGTTCGGGAGCTGCCGTTACCGGGCCGCCGGCGACGTCCGCCGCCGGTAGCGCACCTTGCACGGCTGGGCAAGCTGCACAACCATCTTGGAGTGATCGTTGTGGTAGGACTCCGGCGGCTGCGCCAGCTCGAACTCGTAGTTCTGCAGCAGCACCGAGAAGATCGCCTTGAGTTGCATGATGGCGAAAGGCGCTCCGACACAACGGTGCCGGCCGGCACCGAACGGAATCCAGGTCCACCGGTTGGCCAGATCCTCCTGCCGAGGATCGAAATACCGGTCAGGGTCGAAGGATCCGGCGTTCACGAAGTCGGGCTCGAGCTGGTTGGACACCGCGGGCGAGACGGCGATCGACTGGCCTTTGTGGATGATGTGGCCCTCCACCTCGATGTCCTCCTGCGCCACCCGCATCAGGATGATCAGCGGCGGGTGCAGACGCAGCGCCTCCTTCAGCGAGGCCTCCAGCTTGGGGATCTGGCGCATCGCGGCGAAACTGTAGGCGGGCTTGCCTTCTCCCTTATCGGAGTAGATGTCGTCGAGCTCGGCGACAACCTGCTCCATGTAGCCGGGATTGCGCAACAGCTCCAGCAGTGTCCACGCGGCCGTGCCCTGGGTGGTGTGGTGCCCGGCGAACATCATCGAGATGAACATGCCGGTGACGGTGTCGGCGCTGAACATCGGCGTGCCGTCCGCGTTCTTCAGCGACACCAGCACGTCGAGCAGGTCGCGCTTCTCCTTGTCCGACTCCGGGTTCGCCTCGTACTCCTTGAGCACACCGGCCATGAACTCGACGAGTTCGGCGCGGGCGGCGTCGCGGCGCCGGAAGCTCTCAATGTCGGCGTTGTAATCCACGTAGGCGTACGGGTCGGTGCCGCGTTCGAGATCGTGGTAGATCCCCGAGATCCGCTTGGACAGCTTCTCACGGAACTTGCGGCCGATGAGACACGACGACGAGGTGTACAGCGTCAGCTCGCCGAACCATTCGAGCAGGTCGATTTCCCCCTGCTCGCCCCAGTCCGCGATCATCCGCTCGACCTCGTTGGGGATGGTGATCGCGTGCTGCTTCATGTGGGCACCCTTGAGCGCCTGGTTGTGCAGCGCCTTCGACCGCTCCTCGGGGCTGGTGTCGAACACCACGCCCTCCCCGAACACCGGGGTCATGAACGGATACGCGGCGGCCTGGTCGAGCACCTCGTCGGGTGCGCGGAAGAACTCCTCGTTGGCCTGGGCACCGGTCACCAGCACCACCTCGCGGTCGGCGAGCTGGAACTTGCCGACGTCGCCGCACTCGTTGCGGATACGCCAGAACAGGGCGATGGGATCGGTGGCGAGCTCGTCGAGGTGACCGTGCTCCCCCTCTCCTCCGGACACACGTTGGGGCTCTTTCAGGTCTTCACTCAGGCCCGATTCGGTCACGACGGTCATGACGTGTCAGTCCTTTCACAGGTAGTTGTGTCGCCGATTCAGGCGTGAGCTGTGGTCTTCCCGCCGGTTGAGGTGCGAGCTTGCGAGCCTCGAAACCCCCGACCGACGATGCCGGTGGACACCCGCCGACATTCCGATCGCACGGGCATCCGGTCGCCGGCCGATGCGGGATCATGGTCAGTGCTTCGTTTTCGGCACGGCGCCCTCGGCTTCGACCTCCACGATGCGCATGTGCGCCCCGCGGGGCATCGCGATCATTCCGGCGATCGCCTGGGCGATGTGTTCGGGCGAGAGGAAGTTGCCGTGCCGCGCGTTGCCGAACTTGATCCAGTCGTTGAGCATGTCCTCGGTGGTCTTCTGGTCCAGATCCATGCCCATGCCGGTGAGGGTCTGGCCGGGACGCACGAGGCCCGCGCGTACACCGGTGCCTTCGAGTTCCATCTGCACGGTGGCGACGAGGCCGTCGATGCCGGATTTTGCGGCCACGTATGCCGAGGAGAAGGTGCGCGGACGCTGAGTGACGTCGGAGCCGATGAACACGAAGTCGCCTCGGGTGCGCTCGATCATGCCGGGCACCACCGCGCGGTACAGGCGGTAGGCACCGTTGAGGTGGATGTTGATCTGGTCGGTGAACTGTTCCACCGGGGTTTCGTAGGAGCGCCCGACCGCAAGATCGCCGGCACCGGAGACCACCACTTCCAGAGCACCCAGTGCCGCTTCGGCCTTGGCGACGCAGTCGAGCACGGACTGTTCGTCGGTCACGTCCAGGGGCACGGCCACCGCCTCGCCGCCGGCAGCGGTGATCTTGTCGGCCAGCTGCTGCAGTTTGTCGACGCGCCGCGCGGTCAGGGCCACCGGATGTCCAGCCGCGGCGAGCCATTCGGCTGTCGCCGCGCCGATTCCGGAGGAGGCACCGGCCACCAGGACGGGGCGTCGTTCGGGATGTGGGATGAATGCCATGTCAGCGTGCCTGCACTTTCATCGGAAGTTCGGCGAATCCGCGCACATTCACCGAATGCACCCGGACGGCCCGGTCGAAGTCGATGTCGTAGTTCTTCACGGTGCCGATCACCTGCGCGAGGCCGATGTTGCCTTCGAGGCGGGCCAGGTGGGAGCCGAGGCAGAAGTGGGTTCCGATACCGAAACTCATCAGGTTCTGTCCGTTGTCGCGGCCGATGACGTACTTGTCCACGTCGGGCCCGAACACGTCGGCATCGCGGTTGGCCGAGCCGATCAGCAGCAGGACCCTGTCGCCCTCGGGGATGGTGATACCGCCGAACTCCGCGTCTGACAGCACCTTGCGCAGCACCATCTGGCTCGAATTGTCGTATCGCAGGGTCTCTTCGGTCCAGTCCGGGACCAGTTCCGGGTCGGCCAGCACCCGCGCGAGCTGATCAGGATTGCGGGCGGCCCAGTAGACGGCGTTGGCGAGCAGCTTGGTGGTGGTCTCGTTGCCGGCCACGATCATCAGGATCATGAAGCCGATCAGTTCGTCGTCCGAAAGCGAGCTCTTCTCACCGGTCGCGTCGTCGAGGATCTCGGCACCCAGCAGCGCCGAGACCATGTCCTGCCCCGGATTCTTGCGCCGCTCGGCGATCAGGGCGGCGTAGTAGCGGTGCAATTCGAGGTAGGCGAACACGGCAGACTCGGGAACGTCGAGCACGCCTTCGTCACGGTGCACCAGCGCGTCGGACTGTGCGCGCAGGTGCGCGCGATCGGATTCGGGCACGCCGAGCAGTTCGGACACCACATCCATCGGCAGCAGACCGGCGAAGTCGCCGACGTAGTCGAACTCGCCCTTGTCGAGGCAGACCTGCCAATGCTGGGCGGTCAGTTCCCGGATACGCGCGCCGAGTTCGTTGACGCGGCGCGGGGTGAATCCCTTGGACACCAGCTTGCGGATACGCATGTGCTTGGGATCGTCCATCGCCAGGAACGACATCGCCAGATGAGCGTTGGGTCCGTACGACGACGGGTCCATCGACACGCCCCAGCTGTTGGACAGCCGGACGGTGTCGCGAAATGCGTTGCGCACGTCCTTATGCCGGGACAGCGCCCAGAAATCCTGGGTGGCGTTGTAGTACACGGGCGCCTCGGCGCGCAGCCGGGCGTAGGTGGGGTACGGGTCCTCGTGAAAGTCGTAGGAGTACGGATCGAACGGAATGAGATGTTCCATTCCCGCACGGGTGGCCGTATCGGTCATTGCTGGTTCTCCATGATCATTCGGGCTGCGGCGACAAGTCGTTCGGAAGTCTGTTCGTAGCTCAGATGGCCCATCCCGGCGTGGACCAGGCCGCCGGCGTACAGCATCTCCAGGGCGTCGACCAGAGGGCCGGGATTTTCCGGGTCGACCCCGACGGCCTCGGCGAGGCGGACGCGGATGAAGCCGCCGATCCGCCAGCGCAGGTGTTCGACATCAGGGTCGGTACCCAGCAGGGCGACGGTGACCGCGCCGCCGAGCTGCCCCTCCCCCGCCACCACCAGCGATACCGCGCGGAGCACGCCCGCGACGCGATCGACGGGGTCGAGGCCCGGATCGGGAGCCTGCACACCGTCGGCGAGCCTGCGCCAGAATACCTCGGCCACAAGGTGACTCTTGGACGAGAAGTACGTGTACGCGGTGGCCGGCGCAACCCCGGCGCGTTTGGCCACCATCCGCACGGTCAGCCCGTCGAACCCCTCCGTATTGAGCACGTCGACGGCGGCGTCGGTCAGCTTGGCGACGGTCTCGGCCTGCTGAGCGGAGAGTCGGCGACGCGTACTTTCCTGGGACACGGGGCTGGACATGTGAGGCACACTACACTAGGTTTGAACGTGAGTCCAGACACCTGTCCAGATAGGGTTCCAGTTCATGACACTTCGCCCCGCGGTTGCATCCGATCTGCTGATCGACGGCAAACTCGTCCCCGGATCCGGTGGCACCTTCGACATCGTCAACCCCGCCTCGGAAGAGGTCATCGGCAAGGCCGCCGATGCCACCGCCGCCGATATGGACAGCGCGATAGCCGCTGCCCGCAACGCCTTTGACACCACCGACTGGTCCCGCGACCATGCGCTGCGGGCCCGCTGCCTGCGCCAGCTGCGCGACGCCCTGCTCGCCCACGCCGACGAACTGCGCGAACTCACCGTCGCCGAGGTGGGCTGCCCGGTCTTCCTCACCCATGGCCCGCAACTCGAAGGCCCCATCACCGATCTCGGCTACTTCGCCGACCTCGCCGAAAGCCATGCCTGGACCCAGGACCTGGGCGAAGCCACACCGATGGGCATCAAGAACCACCGCGAACTGCGATCGGAAGCCGTGGGCGTGGTCGGTGCGATCACCCCGTGGAACTTCCCGCACCAGATCAACTTCGCCAAGATCGGCCCGGCCCTGGCCGCCGGCTGCACCGTGGTGCTCAAACCAGCCCCGGACACCCCGTGGTGCGCGGCACTCGTCGGCAAGGTGATCGCCGAGGAAACCGACTTCCCGCCCGGCGTCATCAACATCGTCACCTCCTCCGATCACGCCGTGGGCGCGCAACTCTCGTCGGACCCGCGTGTCGATATCGTCTCGTTCACCGGCTCCACCGCCACCGGCCGCAAGGTGATGGCCGCCGCCGCCGAATCGCTCAAGAAGGTGTTCCTGGAGTTGGGCGGCAAGTCGGCGTTCATCGTCCTGGACGACGCCGACCTCGGCTCCGCCTGCGCGATGGCCGCTTTCGCCGTGGTCACCCACGCCGGCCAGGGCTGCGCCATCACCACCCGGCTGGTGGTGCCCCGTGCGAAACTCGCCGACGCCATCAAGGCCACCGGTGACGCGATGGCCGGACTCGCCGCCAACGACCCGACGAATCCCGGAACCATCTGCGGCCCACTGATCTCGGCGACCCAGCGCGAACGCGTCGAGTCGTACATCAGGCTGGCCGTCGAGGAAGGCGGCACCATCGAGGTCGGCGGCGGACGCCCCGCCGACAAGGACAAGGGCTTCTACGTCGAGCCAACCCTCATCTCGGGTCTGGACAACTCGGCGCGGGTGGCCCAGGAGGAGATCTTCGGACCCGTCCTGGTGGTCATCGCCCACGACGGCGACGACGACGCCATCCGCATCGCCAACGACTCCCCCTACGGCCTGTCGGGCATGGTGTACGGCACCGACGAGACCCGCATCAACAAGGTCGTCGACGGGGTGCGCACCGGCACCATGGGCATCAACGGCGGCATCTGGTACGCGGCCGACGTACCGTTCGGCGGCTACAAGGCATCGGGCATCGGCCGCGAGATGGGTGTCCGGGGCTTCGAGGAATACCTGGAGATCAAGGCCGTCGCCCGGCCCGTCTGACCCTCTGGTCACCGGGTTTCGAGGCTCGCAGGCTCGCACCTCAACCGGCAGAATCCCGGTTTCGCACCTCAACCGGCAAGGAGGAGCCCGTTTTCCGCCGGTTGAGGTGCGACGAGCCGCCAGGCGAGGACCCTCGAAACCCGGTGAGACGACAATGTCGGCAACCGGCCACCAAAGCCCCAGTCGCGCGACGAAACCCGAAACATCAACCACCGATAGTCAACGAAGAAAGAAGAATCCCATGAGTTCCGGACGTTTTGACGGCAAGAACATCATCGTGACCGGCGCCGCCGGTGGTATCGGCGAGGCGTACGCCCGCGGCCTGGCCGAGGAGGGGGCCGCCGTGGTGATCGCCGACCTCAACGACGAGGCCGGCGAGAAGGTGGCCGCCGACATCGGTGGCCGCTACATCCACACCGATGTCGCCGATCCGGATTCAGCACTGGCACTGGCCGAGTTCGCGGCCGAGTCGGGCCCGGTGCACGGCCTGGTGAACAACGCGGCGATCTACGGCGGTATGAAGCTCGACTTCCTGATCACCGTGCCGTGGGATTACTACAAGAAGTTCATGTCGGTCAACCTCGACGGCGCGCTGAATGTGACCCGCGCGGTGTATCCGAAGATGACCGAGGGCGGCGCCATCGTCAACCAGTCCTCCACCGCCGCCTGGCTTTACAGCGGCTTCTACGGCCTGGCCAAGGCCGGTATCAACAATCTGACCTTCCAGTTGTCCCAAGAGCTGGGCGGCAACAGGATCCGCGTCAACGCGATCGCCCCGGGCCCCACCGACACCGAGGCCACCCGCACCACCACCCCCGAGGAGATGGTGAAGGACATGGTCAAGGCGCTGCCGATCAAGCGGTTCGGCAAGGCCGAGGATCACGTGGGGATGCTCAAGTTCCTGCTCTCCGATGAGGCGTCCTGGATCACCGGACAGGTGTTCAACGTCGACGGCGGTCAGGTGTACCGGGCATGAGTGGGAACACGATTCGTCTGGGCTATGTGGGTCTGGGCAATATCGGCGGGCCGATGGCGACGAGCCTGGCCAAGTGGGAAGGCGCGATGACCGTCTTCGATCTGTCCGAAAAGGCCGTCGCCACGCTCGTGGACGCCGGTGCGGCCGCGGCGGATTCGCTTGCCGATCTCGGGGCGAGAGCCGACATCATCGGCATCTGTGTTCTCAACGACGCGCAGGTGGTCCAGGTGGTGTCGGGTGAGGGCGGTCTGCTGTCGACCGCCGCTCCGGGCACGATCATCGCGATCCATTCGACGATCAGTCCGCGGACTGCGATCGATCTGGCGGCCGAGGCCGCGGAGAAGGGCGTCGTCGTCCTGGACGCCCCCATCTCAGGGGGTGCGGTCGCCGCCCAATCGGGCCGGCTGGCGGTCATGGTGGGCGGTCCGCGCGAGGCGTACACCCGGCTCAAGGAGCCCTACAAGCTGACCGCCGAGATGCTGATCCATGCCGGTGACGAGGTGGGTGCCGGTACCCGGATGAAGCTGGCCCGTAACCTGCTGCATTTCATCGCGTTCACCGCCACCGCGGAGGCGTCGCGGCTGGCCGAGGCCGCCGGCATCGACATCGCCAAGCTGGGCAAGGTGGTTCGGCACACCGATGCCATCACCGGCGGTGCGGGATCGATCATGTTGCGCGAGACCACGGCTCCGATCGAATCCGATGATTTCTGGTACGGCATCTTCGCGCCGGTGCGAACATTGGGCGAAAAGGACCTGTCGCTGGCCCTGGATCTGGGCCGGGAACTGGGTGTCGATCTGCCGCTCGGCGAGATCGCGTTGCGTGATTTCGCCGCCGCGATCGGCGTCCCGCATATCGAAGGAGAATCAGCATGACAACCGAATCGGTGGATTCACCGGAGCAGACCGAACTCCGCAGGCGGGGTCTGGCCAAGATGTCGGAGGTGTACGGCTGGGAGATGTCCGACGGCCCGGGCGACTTCTTCGCCCACACCTGTGATCAGGTGTTCGGCACGGTGTGGACACGTGAGGGTTTGACCAATCGGGACCGCCGGCTGTTGCTGCTCGGTGCGTTGGCGGCCGCGGGCCAGGAGGACGTCGCCGAGATCCAGGCTGGTGCGGCGCTGACCAACGGTGAGCTGACCCCTCAGCAATTGGAGGAGATCTCGCTGTTCCTCTGCTATTACGTCGGCTGGCCGTTGGGCACCAAGATGCATTTCATGTTCGGCAAGGTGATCAAGAACTACCAGAAGCAGCAGGCCAAGGCCGCCGAATAGCCCGCTCGCCGGTTGAGGTGCGGGGTACCACAACCGGCGAGGGGTAACCTGACCACCGTCAGTAAATCCCAAGGAGAACAATGAAATTCGCACCGCTGTCCGGGGGCAACGGGTGCTCGTTGCTCAGTGCCGTGCCCGGGCCCGACCTCGCGGCCGCCGGCTACACCGAAACCGAGTACGCGGTGTCGGGCTCAGTGGAGGGCGTGGCATCGGACGGGCCGGTTCCGGCCGCGGAGTTCACCACGCGGATCCTGGTGCGCCGGCCGGCGGACGGCGCGAGGTTCAACGGCACTGTGGTGGTGGAGTGGCTGAATGTGAGCAGTGGCAACGACACCCCGGCCGAGTACACCTATGTGGCACCGGAGTTGGTACGCGGCGGGTACGTGTGGGTCGGGGTGTCGGCGCAGTTCGTCGGCGTCGAGGGCGGTTCGGGGTCGGTGGGCATCGGCGGCGACAGTCTGGCGACGAAGGACCCGGATCGTTACGGTTCTCTGCATCACCCGGGTGATGCCTACTGTCACACCATGTTCGCCGCCATTGCCGGCGCTCTGCGCACCGGCACCCCGCTGGCCGGTTTGTCCGTCGAGAAGGTGCTGGCGATCGGCGAGTCGCAGTCTGCGATGGCTCTGACCACCTACGTCAACACCTTTGCCGCCCAGCACGGCATCTTCGACGGGTTTCTGATTCATTCGCGCGCGCTGGCCGGTCTGCCGTTGGGTCCGGTGGGCGGTGCCGCCGATATCGCCGCGACCTTCCGGGGCGCGCCGACTCCCATCGACGGCTCCGTTCCGGTTCCGGTGTTCACCGTGCAGACCGAGACCGATCTGCTCACCGATTTTCGCTTTCATCTGGCCCGCCAGCGGGATTCGGGGACCGTACGCACCTGGGAGGTGGCCGGTTCGGCGCACGCCGACCTGCATCAGGTGGGTCCGTTCGAGGAGTATCTGGGCTGTCCTCAGCCGGTGAACCGGGGCCAGCAGCGTTTCGTGTTGCGGGCGGCGTTGCGCCACCTGAACTCCTGGGTGCACGAGGGTACGGCTCCGCCGGTGGCGCCGCCGCTGTCGGTGGTCACCACCCTGTTGGGCGTGGAGACGGCCGAACCGTTCTTCGACGTCGACGAGCTGGGCAATGCCCGGGGCGGTGTCCGCACCCCGTGTGTGGAGGCGCCCACGCAGGTTCTGTCCGGGATCGTACCGGACGCGCCTTCTCGCATCTGCATGCTGTTCGGTTCCACCGGCTCGATCCCCGGCGACACGCTGCATGCCCGCTACGGTTCCCGCCAGGCGTATCTCGTCGCCTACCGAGCCCACACCGACGCCGCGATCACCGCGGGGTTCGCCCTCGCCGACGATCGCGATGAACTCCTCGCCGACGCCCGCCCCGACCTCATCCCCGAGTAGCCGACGGTGACAACCCCGTTCGCGTCACACCACGATGACCGCACCACCATAGGACGCCACGATCGGATCCCTGGTCAACAGGGTCAGACCCTCGGTACGGGCTTGTGCGAGGAGTATGCGATCAAACGGGTCGCGGTGGATGAGTGGTAGCTCGCCGACCGCACGCACGTGTCGCAGCGAGATCGGCAATGGCTGAAGATCGCATTGTTCCAGCGTCGCACCAAGATTCCGGTCGGATCGCAACTTTCCGATCTGCTGTTTGATAGCAACTTCCCACACCGAGGCCGCGCTGAGGTAGACCTCGGGCTCATTGTCGATGGCGGATTTCACCGCATCGGTCAGTTCATCGGAATCTGTCAGCCACCACAGGACGATGTGGGTATCGAGCAGGAGTCGGTCACCCTTCGGCGCCGTCACCCTTTGCCCTCGAAGTCTGCCGCAATTCGGGCGTTCACCTCATCCGAATCCCAGTCGGACGAGTAGGTTATCTTCCCCGCCAACTCACCCCTGCTGGTACGTGCCGCGCGCCGCCGGTACCGGACGACCTTCGCGACGGGGACGCCGGCCCGGCTGATCACCACATCTTCGCCGTTCTCCACCCGCTCAAGGATCCGCGACAATTGAGACTTCGCGTCGTGCACGTTGTACTGCTCCATGAACACATGTTAGCTAAGTTAGTCCCCTGTCGCGACGATCGTCGGCCACCTGAAACTGGTCGAGGTCCACGTGCAGAAGCCACCGATGGCGGGGCGGCTCGGCGGCGCTCATGGCTCCGAGACCAGCCATCCGGCGCCGCCGCCGTAGCCGACCCGGCAACCCTCAGGCCATCGTCCGACAGTACCGGTGGACGATGGCGGCAGGAGGGTCAGAGAGTCAGGACCACTTTGCCGGTGGCCGAACGGGATTCCAGGCACTGCACCGCCTCCGCGGCCCGCGCCAGCGGAAAGGCCGGTCCCGGGACCGGTCTGAGCGCACCGCCGGCCAGATGCGGCAGCATCGCCGCCCACTCGCCCGCGATGTGCCCGGGGCGCGGCAGGCAGAACGCACCCCAGCCCACGCCGGTGACCGAGATGTTGTTGAGCAGCAGACGATTCACGGCAACGGTCGGAATCTGCCCCGCCGTGAAACCGATGACCAGCAACCGGCCGTGTTCGCGGAGGGTGCGCAGCGAATCGGTGAAGCGGTCGCCGCCCACCGGGTCGACGACGATGTCGACGTTCTTGCCCACGGCATCCTTGAATCCGTCGGCGAGCACGTACTCGTCGGCACCGGCCTCCAGCGCGATGGCGCCCTTCTCGTCGGTGGAGACCACACCGATGACCCGGCCCGCGCCGAACGCCTTGGCCACCTGGATGGCGCTGGTGCCGATTCCGCCGGCCGCGCCGTGAACCAGCACGGTGTCACCTTCGGCGAGATGTCCGCGTTCGATGAGCGCGAAGTAACTGGTGCCGTAGTTGAACATGAACGCCGCACCCTGCTCGAACGATACGGAGTCGGGCAACTTGAACGCCATATCCGGCTGTGCCACAACCCGTTCGGCGAATCCACCGATCAGTGGAAGTGCGCAGACCTTGTCACCGGTCACCAGCCCCGAGCCTTCGGGCGCCGACACCACCACACCGGCCACCTCGGCGCCCGGAATAAACGGCAGCGGCGGTTTCACCTGGTAGAGCCCGCGCGTTTGCAGCAGCTCCGGGAATGCGACACCGGCAGCCTTGACGTCGATGAGCACTTTGCTGTCATCGACAGGCGCGGGGACGTCGACGACCTCCATCGCCTCCGGACCGTCGAGTCTGCTGATGTGGATCGCGCGCATGTGCCTGTCACCCTTCCGGCGGGGCGCGGCGAGTCCCGCGCCGATGGCGACACCTTACCTGAATCGGAATTCAAGTCACAAGGAGGCGGCAACTGCCGCCCCTATCACTCACCGCGACAACGGCGTCGGCGCACTCGGACGGCACCGCACCCCCAGGGCGGCAGAGGCCAACATCGCCGAATCGTATTGGGTACAGAAATATCGGCGATGCCGGTGGGCATATCCTCCGCAAACCCCGGACGCGACCGAATCGACTCGACGATCGCCTCATGCCGAACCGAAACCACACTTGAAGACATAGTTCTCCACTACGACAAGGCGGCCGAGGTATCCAAGCGGTTGGTCCACAACAGAGGGGTTGTCCCCAAAGTCGCAAGGCGAACCGTCCGCGACTGATCGAACACCGGATCAGGCCCTACCGTCTTACTATGCCCGCACCCGAACACGAAGCGCCACTGGACCTCATCCGCAACAGGGCAGAATTCGGAGTCGAGTTGCTCACCGCCATCGCCGATGTCTCGGTCCCGAATCACCAGAGTGCCGCCATCGGTGACAGCGACCTGACTACGCCGGTATCCAAACAACTACTTGCCGATGCCGTCATCGTGCTACGCGACGACGAGCACCACATGGTCGCCGGAATCGTCATCGAAGTCCAGCGCCGCCCCGACGACAGCAAGCGATTCAGTTGGCCCCTCTACGCCAGCGCACTGCGCAGCAGACTCCGAAGCAAGGTATACCTGCTGGTCATCTGCCCGGACACCGGCACCGCGCGATGGGCAGCCACACCAATCGACACCGGCACCGGACTGTTCGCTCCCACAGTCCTGGGTCCCGAACAGATACCGGCGATCACCGACGCCGCGACCACCCGGGCGTCTCCCGAGTTGGCCGTGCTTTCGGCGATGACCCACCCCGACAACCCGGACGTCATCGACGCACTTCCCGCCGTTTTCGCCCCTGACATCCCTCACCATCGGATGTACGCTGCGATCAGCCAGACCGTCTTACCCGAAGCCGCCCGACAACGACTGGGAATGATCATGACCACGCAAGCACACGCCTGGGTCGCAGACACCGACTGGGGCCGAGAACTCATCGACAAAATCAGGGCCGAAGCCACCAAGGAAGGGCTCGCCACAGGTATGCGGCAAGGCATGCAACAAGGCATGCAACAAGGGATGCAGCAAGGGATCCAGCAAGGGATGCAACAGGGGATGCAACAGGGCTTCGCCTACCAGGCCCGGATGGTACTGGCGGTGTTGCACGCCCGTGGCATCGACGTCGATGACTCCGTACGTGAGCGCATCACCCGATGCCAGGACCCCGACCAACTCGAAACGTGGGCAACCCGCGCGGCCACCGCCACCGTCCTCGCCGATGTCTTCGACTGACGTACATCGACTGCCGGCCGAATACGCCGCCTATGCCATCTGCCAGCACCAGCACCTACTCGCTACGGTCGCGGCCCAGTCTCAACGAGATACCAAGAAGCCGCTGAAACAACAGCGGGCAGATGCTATTTCAGCGGAGAGTATCGGCACTCCTCCTACGAAAACCGCCCCGCATATGGCGGGGCGGTTCTCGTCGATGCCGTGCCAGCTACTGCTAAGCGGGCGTCGTCGGAGTGGTCGGGCTCGAGGACTGGCCGTCGCTGCTCTGTCCCGAGGAGCCATCGTCGAACAGGTTGACGAGGAGGGATTCGAAGGTATTACCGAACTGTGCCATTTCGGATTCCTTTCATGATCGTATAGTTATTGCGTGCCCGCAAATGAAGATTGACGATGCGCTGGGAGCGGAAGCAAGCCCGCTTAGCTGCTGCCCCACTCGGTGCCCCCATCGGAGCTGCCGGTGACGAGGTCGAAAACCAGCGTATTTTCGAATTGCCAGAGAAGATCTTTGCCTACCATGTGACTTCTCCATTCATGTGGTGGTGACGTGCGGAACTCGGATGCCCGCATCGCACATGCGCCGGATCGGTGCCCAGCGGATCTGGTGCCGGAAGCGATAAGGGCGGGGTCCGCTTGTTATGAACACCCGCCCTTACCGGCCTACCGGTTTCTGCTCAATCAGCCGAGGCTGAACGGCTTGCCGTAGATGCTGACAACACCCTTGACGGCCTCGGTGTTGACGGTAACCTTGACCTTGGCCTTGCCCTCGGCAAAGCCTCCACAGCCGGTGACCTTGAAGGACTCGTCCTTGAACGCGGCGCCACCCTTCTTACCCTTGAACCTGAAGGAGTTGACGGCATCGTCGTCGTCATCGGCCTCCTGGATGATCGGCACGTAACCGGCCTGACCGGGACCGAGGGACAGGTTCGCCGAAGCCGTTGGGGGAACGCCGCTGTCTCCGGGGGTGTCGATGCCGCCCCCGGTTGTCAATGTTGCACCATTGGAAGACGGTGCCAGGGTTCCTGACACATCACCGCTAACGTCAGCCGTCGAGTCAATGCCAATGGCTACCTGGCAACCGATGATGTAGCCAGCTGCAATGCTGCCACCCTCGGCCTTACCGCCGACAGTGACGCGAACCTTGCCCGACACCCACACCTCGCGGGTCAGGTTGAAGGACTCGACGATGGTGTTCTTGTAGCGGACGTTCTGATCGAACAGGTCGATCTTGACGGGGGTGCCGTCGACGAGCTTCTTGGTGGCGGTGGTGCCCGGCACCTTGCCGGCGACGGCGCCACCGGCGCCGAGGGCGCTCAGGCCGAACGCGGAGACAGCGGCGAGGCTGACTCCGGCGACCACGCGGCGCGTGATGGTCTTGCTCATGATTCCCCTTCGTGGAGTGTGAAGATCTGCGCTTCGGCAGATAAATCTCAGTGGTCTTCTGGTTATCTGCTGAACGTCAGCTCACAAAGAAGGGCTGGCCGTACAGGGTGGACTGCAGGAGGGTGCCCTCACCGGTCACGACGTCGTCATCGCCGTTGATCTCGAAGCCCTTGGCGGCGATGACCTTGACCACCGAACGGGCCGAGGCGTAGCCGCCGCAGTTCGGGAATTCGATCTCGAAGTTGGACAGCTGGATCGCGCCGGCCTTGCCCGCGGCGATGTCCTTGTCGGTGACCGTGTAAGCGGTGACCTCGCCCGGCCGCAGCGGTGCACTGAGGCCACCGGTCAGGCTGACCGACGGCTCCGCCTTGATGAGGAGGCTGGCAGCACTCGACGCACTGATGCCACTCACATCGACCTGGCAGCCAGCCAGGACGTAGGTCTGCAGGTTACCGTTGACATCCTTGCTGAGCTTGGTCGTGTACACGCCCGACAGCAGGGCGGTGCGGCCGAGGCCGTTGTAGGCGACGCGCTTGACCGAGAACTGCGACTCGTGCTGACGCCACAGACTGGCCTTCTCGCCATCGATTCCGCTGACGGACTTGAACCCATCGCGCAGCGGCTTTGCGTCAGCCGCACCCGTTCCGATGGTGCTTCCCAGGCCCAGTGCCGCAACGGCGGCCAGAGCTGTCGCACCAGCGGCACGACGCAGCCCAAGCTTGCTGAACTTGCTCATTCGTTCCCTCTCAGAGGATGTTCGGCTTCTAAAGACGTGGACTACGCCCACACCCCCGGCCACCGGCGTGGTCAATGTGCGCGACCGCGAGTGGTCCGACCCCCGCCTGTGCGGGTCGTCATCGCGAACATTGCAACTCCTGCCATGGCCACCACGGCCTCCGATGAGAAGGGGTCCTACTCAGACGTAGACCGCAGGATCTCCCCGGCACCCGGAAGGGTGGGCGCCGGTTACATCACCGCGAACGGTATCGGAGTTGTCTCAGCTGCGGCAACAGATGCACTCAGGCCTGTCACAAATTGTCCTCAGAATGAGACGTCCGCCTCCGTGCAGAAACATATGCACTGTGGGGAATGGAAATATGCGCGTCTGTTAACAGAAGGAAAACACGCAGCACTCGGCATGTTGCCCGGTACCGCCACTACGCGTGATGCGGTGGCCGATTGGAGGCGTACCACTCACCCGTGAATGAAATGTGATCTTCATCACATTCTGCGGACGGTGATCGCCCCTCTCCCGAGCCGAAGATCGCATCGAGCCGGCGGCGGCGGCGCCAGTCCGCCTCGCGGCCGTCGGAGGATGGTCGGCGATCAGCTGCGGCCGATTCGGGCAGGTCAGCACCTGCCCGATCGGATAGATCGGGTGCGTCCGCGCCGGATGCGGACACCCCGGAATCAGCGCGCGTGGGCTCGGAATCTCCCGATTCGCGACGCCCCGGGCCGAGATCTCCCGGGCCGGATCCGGTCCGGCCGCGATCACCGGACCCGGAACTCCCGAGCGTGGAATTCCCGAATTCAGAACTCACTGATCGCCTCGATGACATACTTCGCCAGCGGTGCGACGGTGGCCATGCCATCGCGCACGGCCGCCCGCGAACTGGCTATGTTCACCACCAGCGTCTGCCCCGACAATCCGGCCAGCCCGCGCGACAATCCACCGTCGGTGGCGCCGGCCGCCAGACCCGAACTACGGATCGCCTCCTCGATACCACGCAACCGGCGATCCAGCAGCGGCCCGGTGGCCTCGGGCGTCACATCGCGGGCACCCACGCCCACACCGCCCACCGACACCACCAGATCGACACCGCCGATCACGGCGGTGTTCACCGCGTTGCGGATCTCGATCTCGTCGCCCGGCACGCTGACCGTCGCATCGACGTGAAAACCCGCCTCCGCCAGCAATTCCCGCACCAGCGGGCCCAGCGGGCTCGGCCGTTCGCCATGCGCGGCGCGGTCGTCGACCACCACCACCAGAGCCCGGCCGATCTCGTCGACGGGTGTGACCACCGGGTCGTCGTCACGGTGGCGCTGCACAAACTCGCGGGCGGCGGCGTCGGCCGCCACCACGTCCTCGGGATCGATCGTGGAACCCAGGTTGTTCATTGCTGCCTCCTCGCCGTGCGACGCGCTCGGGTCCCCGGCGGCCACCGGCATACGTCGCCCTAACAATCTGACCAGTCCGGCCGACCACACACCAGCGGAACGGCCGGACTCTTTCGAACTCCTCAGGGTTGACTTCCCCAGGGTTGACTTCCTCGGGGTCGAACACCTCAGGGTCGAACGCCTCAGGCCGGGGCCGGGTCAGCCGACCTTCAGATCCTCGAGCGTCACCGTCGCCGTCTTGGTCTGGCCGCCCACCTCGTAGGTGACCTGCACCTGCTCGCCCGGTTCATGCGAACGTACCGCCGCCACCAGGGCATCACCCGAGGCGATCAGCCGGTCACCGAACTTGGTCACCACTGCGCCCTTCGGGATACCCGCTTTGCCGGCCGGACCGCCCGCCTGTACATCGCTGAGCAGCGCACCCGTCTGCCCGATGACACCCGCGGTCTGCCGCACCGACACGCCGAGCCCGGCGTGCGTGGCGCTGCCCGTCTCCTGCAACTGCTTGGCCACCCGGTAGGCCTGATCGATCGGGATGGCGAAACCGAGTCCGATGCTGCCGCTGCCCGCCTCCGAGCTCGAACTGCCGCCGAGCGTTGCGATCGCCGTATTGATGCCGATGAGCGCACCCCGCGCGTTCACCAGCGCACCGCCGGAGTTACCGGGGTTGATCGCGGCGTCGGTCTGGATGGCGTCGATCACCGACGTGGTGCCCGACTCACGCGAGGTGGACACCGGGCGGTTGAGCGCCGAGATGATGCCGGTGGTGACGGTGCCCGCAAGACCCAGCGGCGCGCCGATCGCGATCACGTCCTGGCCGACGGCCAGATTCTTGGAGGTACCCACCGAGATGGGCGTCAAGCCGGTCTTGTCGGCCTTGAGGACGGCGATATCGGAGATCGAGTCGGTGCCCAGCACCTTGGCGCGCGCCGACGTGCCGTCGGAGAAATTGACCTGCACGGCGTCGGCGGGCGTGCCGGTGAGGCTGACCACGTGGTTGTTGGTCATGATCACACCGTCGGCCGAGAGCACCACACCCGAACCCTCACCCTGCTGGTTGCCCACCACCACATCGATCGACACGACCGACGGCAGCACCCGGGACGCCACGTCCTGGACCGACCCCTTCGGTGCGTCGACCTGCTGGGTGGCCTGACTGTTCGGGTCGCCGCCGAGCGGTCCGGAGCCGGTGGCCGATGTCACGGACGTCGCGTCGTCGTCACCGATGTTGGCGCCCACGACCCCGCCGACACCACCGGCAACCAGCGCGAGGGTCACCACCCCCGCGGCCGCCAGCGCTTTGCGCCCGCCCTTCTTCTTGGGCGGCTGCCCGGCCTCGGGCTCAGTATCGAACGGCGAGGACGGCCCTGATCCCGGACCTGCTGCCGCGAACCCCTGGTTCCCGTAGCTCTGCGCACCGAACGGCTGTGGACCGTAGCCGTACTGGCCAGAACCCGGCTGGCCCGAAACCGGCTGGCCGGTCACCTGCTGGGTCGCGCCGTAGGGCGAATAGCCGGCGGGCGGGAATGAACTGCCATACGGCGACTGCTCACCGCCGCCCGGACCCTGCTGCCCCGGGGACGGCGAATCCGAAGACTGTTGTCCCGCAGCAGGATCAGCCCACTGCGACTGTGCCGGGATCGAACCCGTGCCGTACTGCCCGGCAAAAGGATTGGGCACCGCCTTCGTCGGCTGTTCCCCGAACCCGGCCGATTCCGGCGTCGTCGCGCCGTCACGGCCGATCCGGGTGGTGGCCGAATCCGGGTCTGCGGGACCGCGGGAGCCCGAACCGTCACCGCTGCCACCGCCGGCCGCGCCGTGGTCGCCGTATCCGGGAAAGCCGCCCTGCGAGCCGCCACCGGTCATCTCGTTCTCCTCATCCGCTCCACGAGCGCACCGGGCTTGGTGCCCCGGCGGCCGTGCCGACTTGTGGGTTCACCGGGCCTGTGCGGACCGGCTGATTCAATTGTTGTTGGTATCGACTCTATGTGTACCGCCACAGTCTTTTGCGGTACTGACGTCAACCTGGGGCACGGCTATGAACTTCCCGGCACTTTCCGGCACCGGCGACCCGGCACATCGCCGGCCGTCCGTTCGCAGCCGGACGGACCGAGCCACCCCGACGGCCGTTGCGCCGGCCGCACCTGATCCTACTGACGAACGACGCGCGGGGTTGGTTCCATCGCCACGGGATGACCGGGCAACGTCATCCTGATCAGTGCCCCGCCCGCATCGGACTGCTCGGCCGAGATCGTGCCGCCGTGCCGCAACACCACCTGCCGCACAATCGCCAGACCCAGCCCCGACCCCGGCATCGACCGGGCCTCCGCCGACCGGTAGAACCGCTCGAACACCAGTTCCCGATCCTCGGCCGGAATACCCGGACCCGAATCGGCCACCGTCAGCTCGACCGTCGTCGGACCCACCTGGTCGAGGGTCACCTCCACCGCATGACCGCGCGGACTCCACTTGGCGGCGTTGTCGAGGATGTTGAGAATGGCCCGGCTCAACCCGTGCTCCTCACCGAACACGAACCACGGCACCAGCGTCGTGGTGAACTCGACGTCCGTACGGCGCCTACGCGCCCGCTCCAGCGCCCGCTCGGTGATCTCCACCAGGTCGAGTTCCTCGAGGATCACGTGCTGGGCGTCCTCACGCGCCAGATCCACCAGATCGCCCACCAGCGTCGACAATTCCTCGATCTGCGCCAGCACATCCGAACGCAGCTCGATCATGTCCGAGGCGTCCATCACCGGAGCTCCGGGCGCACTCGCCGCCATCAGCAACTCCAGGTTGGTGCGCAACGAGGTCAGCGGCGTCTTTAATTCGTGTCCGGCGTCGGCAACCAGTCGCGACTGCCTGTCGCGAGATTCGGCGAGCGCCGCCAGCATCGTGTTGAAACTCTCCGTCAACCGCGCCAGCTCATCCTTGCCGGTCACCGGGATCGGCGTGAGGTCCTGCGTCTTGGCCACCCGTTCGGTGGCGCTGGTGAGCCTGGCCACCGGCCGCAACCCGGCCCGCGCCACCGCGGTACCGGCAAGAGCGGCAAAGGCCACACCACCGCCGCCCACCACCAGCAGTACCCAGGCCAGCCGTTTGAGCACCCGATCGGTGTGCAGCAGACTCTCCGCCAGGATCACCGTGCTGCCGTTGGGCAGTTTGCGGGCCAGCACCCGTTTGCCCTCGACCGTGCGCACGCTCTGCACCGACCGCGCCGACTCCGGGGTGTCCATGATGGCCCGCTCACGGGCACCGACCGGCACATCACCGATCTGCAACGCCAGCCCGCCGACCGACACCATCATCACCGAGA
The DNA here is from genome assembly GCF_025273675.1 of Gordonia pseudamarae. Taxonomy (NCBI): domain Bacteria; kingdom Bacillati; phylum Actinomycetota; class Actinomycetes; order Mycobacteriales; family Gordoniaceae; genus Gordonia; species Gordonia pseudamarae. The sequence continues at coordinate 4,067,027 of NZ_CP045809.1, forward strand.
TGCTCGTGGAGAACACCGTGCCCTGCAGCAACGCCTCCGGTTGCCGCTGCAGTAGCGACACGCTCGCCATCGCCGTCAGACCGTCGGCCCGCGACTCCAACTGCTTGTCGATGTCCGCGTACATCGCCCGGTGCACCGTGAAATAGGCCGCCGCCGCCATCAGGCTCACCGACACGAGCACCACCGTCGCCGACAGCACGGTGACGCGGCTGCGCAACGACACCGACCTCGTCAGCGGTGTCGGCGCACGCATCTCCCGGGGCCGGGCGCTCTGCGCCCGCAACTGCATCATGAATCAGCTCCCTCGTCCCATCGCTGCTTGAGGTGCGCGGAGTGGCCGGGCGAGGAGCCTCGGAACCCCGTGAGGCTGAGACGACAACGTCTGCTCACCGGGTTTCGAGGCTCGCAAGCTCGCACCTCAACCGACAGGGACGTTGCGCACGCTGGCACCTCAACCGACGGGGAGGTTGTGATCACGGTGGGGTCTCGCGCAGGACGTATCCGACGCCGCGCACGGTGTGGATCAGCCGCGGCTCACCGTCGGCCTCGGTCTTGCGGCGCAGGTAGCCCACGTACACCTCCAGCGCGTTGCCCGACGTCGGGAAGTCATAGCCCCACACCTCCTCGAGGATGCGGCTGCGTGAGAGCACCCGGCGTGGATTGGCCATCAGCATCTCCAGCAGCGCGAACTCGGTGCGGGTCAGGCTGATGGAGCGCTCCCCGCGCGTCACATCCCGCGTCACCGGGTCCAGGGTGAGATCGGAGAACGTCATCGCCTCCGACTCCTCCTCACCGACGGCCGACGACCGGCGCAGCAAAGCCCGCAGCCGGGCCAGCAGTTCTTCGAGCGCGAACGGCTTGGGCAGGTAGTCGTCGGCGCCGGCGTCGAGCCCCGACACCCGCTCGGACACGGTGTCGCGGGCGGTGAGCACCAGGATCGGCAGGTCGTCGCCGGCCGAACGCAGCCGTCGGCACACCTCCAGCCCGTCCAACCGCGGCATCATCACATCGAGAATCGCCAGGTCGGGCCGGTCGGCGAGGATCTTCTCCAACGCCTCCAGACCGTCGCCGGCCGTGTCGACGGTGTACCCGTTGAACGTCAGTGACCGTCGCAACGACTCGCGTACCGCACGATCATCGTCGACCACCAGAATTCGCATACATACAGTCTTAATGACCACGACTGTGAACGGGCTGAGACACGCACATTCGCTGGTGACGCCCACCGGTACCGCATCCATCACAATCGCGATCAGGGCTGTGAGATCTGGTTGACGGTCGCGTAACCGACACAGCGCCGACGGGAAACATGACGTGGCGACCCTGGAGCGCGTGACCACCACGACCGTGTCCTCGCTGTGCGCCTATTGCGGTGTCGGCTGCGGCGTGGACTTCACCGTCGACGGTGACGCGAAGGTCACCAAATCGGCCGGCCGCAAGAATCACCCCACCAACTTCGGGCGGCTGTGCACCAAAGGCTCCACGACCGCCGACATGCTGAACGCGGGTGGACGCCTGACCACAGCCCAGGTGCGGCCCACACGCGGAGACGAACCCACCGCCATCGACGTCGACATCGCCATCACCCACACCGCCCGGCGCCTGCGCGCCATCATCGACGAACACGGACCCGACGCCGTCGCGCTGTACGTGTCGGGGCAGATGTCGCTGGAAGCGCAGTACCTGTCCAATAAGCTCACCAAAGGGTTCATCGGCACCAATCAGATCGAGTCCAACTCGCGGCTGTGCATGGCCAGCGCGGGCACCGGCTACAAACAGACGTTCGGCTCCGACGCCCCGCCCGGTTCGTATCAGGACTTCGACCACGCCGACGTGTTCTTCGTCATCGGCGCCAACATGGCCGACTGCCACCCGATCCTGTTCCTGCGCATGATGGATCGGGTCAAAGCGGGGGCCAAGCTGATCGTGGTCGATCCACGGCGCAACACCACCGCCGAGAAGGCGGACCTGTTTCTGCAGGTCAAGGGCGGCACCGACCTCGCCCTGCTGAACGGTCTGCTGCACCTGATCATCGAGAACGGGCACACCGACCCCGAATTCATCGCCGACTTCACCGACGGTTTCGAGCAGATGCCCGAATTCGCCGCCCAGTATCCGCCGGATGTGGTCGCGCAGACCTGCGGGATCGACGCCGACGACCTACGGCGGGCCGCCGAGCTCATCGGCACCGCCGAGAACTGGATGTCCTGCTGGACAATGGGTCTGAACCAGTCCACGCACGGCACCTGGAACACCAACGCGCTGCTCAACCTGCACATGGCCACCGGGGCCCTGTGCCGCACGGGCAGCGGACCGTTCTCCCTCACCGGCCAGCCCAATGCGATGGGCGGCCGCGAAATGGGTTACATGGGACCGGGATTGCCCGGTCAGCGGGCCGTCCTGTCCGACGACGACCGCGCCTTCTGCGAAAACATCTGGGGTGTACCGGAAGGCACCCTGCACACCCGGCTCGGCGGCGGCACCATCGACATGTACGCCAAGATGGCCGCGGGCGACATCAAGGCATGCTGGATCATCTGCACCAATCCCGTTGCGTCCGTCGCCAACCGGAAAACCGTCATCGAGGGACTCGAACGTGCCGAGCTGGTGATCGTGCAGGAGACGTTCGTCGACATGGAGACCAGCGCCTACGCCGATGTCGTGCTGCCCGCCTCCCTGTGGAGTGAATCGACAGGCGTGTTCATCAATTCCGAACGCAACCTGACGCTGTTCGAGCCTGCGCTGCGTGCACCCGGTCAGGCCATCCCCGACTGGCAGATCATCGCCCGCGTCGCCTGCGAGATGGGTTACGCCGACGCGTTCACCTACGCCGACGCCGAGGAGATCTTCGAGGAGATCAAGCAATTCCATAATCCGCGAACAGGTTACGACATTCGCGGGGTCACCTACGACCGGCTGCGCAAGACCCCGATGCAGTGGCCGTGCCCACCGCCGTCGGAAGAACGGCCCGACCCCACCGCCGACGGTGCCCGCAACCCCATCCGGTACCTCAACGACGGCATCAGCCAAAGCCTGTTCACCGCACCGGACGGCAGCATTCCGCGGCTCGCGTTCGCCACCCCGAACCGCCGGGCCCAGTTCTTCGCCCGGCCGCACATGGATCCGTTCGAAATGCCGGACGACGACTATCCGATCCTGCTCAACACCGGCCGGCTGGCGCACCAGTGGCACACCATGACCAAGACGGGCCGCGTCGCCAAACTCACCAAGCTCAATCCGGGGCCGTTCATCGAAATCCATCCCGATGACGCCGGACGTTTCGGCATCAGCGAGGGCGATCCGGTGGAGGTGGCCTCCCGCCGGGGCCGGGCGGTGCTGCCCGCGTCCGTGTCCGACCGGGTGCGACCGGGCAACTGTTTCGCGCCCTTCCACTGGAACGACTCGTTCGGCGAGCACCTCGCCATCAACGCCGTCACCTCCGACGCCATCGACCCGGCCTCCCAGCAACCCGAGTTCAAGGTGTGCGCGGTCACCCTCACCAAGGTGAAGATCCCCGCCGTCTCCGCCAAGCCGGATGCGGAGCCGACAGCGGCGGAGACAACGGCGGGTGCGGAGACAACCGAGAAATGGAGACCAGAATTGCTCACCCTCCTCGCCCAGTCGCTCGGGGTCACCGGGATCGCCGCACCCGAACCCAACGATGCCGAGCGCATCTATCTCGCCGGACTCGTCGCCGGCCTGCAGGCGAATCCGGCGGGTGTTCCCACGATTCCGCCGGACGCCCCGCTGCGTCCCGAGATCCGCAACTGGGTGGCGGGTCTGCTGTCAGGAATGTTCGCCCGCAGCCACATCGTCGGCGCGGCCGCTGCACTGCCCGCCGGTTCCGCCGGTATCACGGCGGCCGCACCGGGCGAAGTCATCATCGACGCCGAGACCACCGCCGAGGCGGCGGTACAGACCGTCACCGTCATCTGGGCCTCGCAAACGGGAAACACCGAAGAGTTTGTCGGTGAGTGTGTTGCGCGACTGAAGGATTCGGGACGCGAGGTGATCTCGTCCGCGATGGACGACGTCGATGTCACAGCCCTCACCGGCACAGTGCTGGTACTCACGGCCACCACCGGCGACGGCGACCCGCCGGACAACGGCAGCTCCTTCTGGGATGCGCTGTCCGCCGACTCGGCGCCGAGCCTGGCCGGCGTGAACTACGCCGTGCTGGGTTTCGGCGACTCCAACTACGACGACTTCTGCGGCCACGCCCGCAACCTCGACGAACGGATCGGTGCACTCGGCGGCACCCGCATCGCCGACCGGGCCAGTTGCGAACCCGACTACGGCGACACCGCACGGGCCTGGCTCGACACCGTTCTCACCGCCCTGAGCAGCACCCCCACCGCGGACACCGCCGAATCCCCCGCCGAGAAGGTCACCGTCACCTGGGCCTCACAGACCGGCACCGCCGAGGAATTCGCCGAACAGTGCATCGCCCGGCTCAAGGAGTCAGGCCGCGAGGTGGTTGCCCGCGCGATGGACGAACTCGACATCAACGACCTCACCGGCACCACCCTGTTCCTGTCCTCGACCACCGGCGACGGTGACCCGCCGGACAACGGCAGTTCGTTCTGGGACGCCTTGTCCGCCGATTCCGCGCCCGACCTGTCGGGAGTCAACTTCTCGGTGCTGGCATTCGGCGACTCCAGCTACGACGACTTCTGCGGCCACGGCCGCAAACTCGACGAACGGATCGGTGCACTCGGCGGCACCCGCATCGCCGACCGGGCCGATTGCGAACCCGACTACGAAGACACCGCGGGCGGGTGGCTCGACAAGATCGTCACAGCGATGAGTCACCGTCAGGCGCCCGACAGTTCGACCGGCACGCCCGACGACCGGGTGGTGGTGGTCAGCGAACCCGCCGATTCGTCGGCCGCACCGTCGATCAGGACCGGCACCTTCTCCCGGAAGAAGCCGTTCGTCACCACTCTGACCCGCAATCACCGGCTCAACGCCGACGGGTCGGCGAAAGATGTCCGCAACCTCGCCTTCCACCTGCCCTCCGACATCCTGCCGTACACCGCGGGTGACGCACTCGGGGTGTGGCCACTCAACAGTCACCCGCTGATCGACGAATGGCTCGCCGTCACCGGACTGGACGAGAACACCCGGGTCAATGTGTGGGGCGACGACATGACATTCCGCCGGGCGCTGCGCGAACGCCTCGAATTCGCCAAGATATCGGCGGATTTCGTACGGTTCGTGGCCGAGCGCAACGGTTCCGACGACTTGCACAACCTGGCCACGCCGGGCAACAAGCAGGCACTGGGCGAGTGGGCGTGGGGACGGCAACCGGTGGACGTGCTGGCCGAGTACCCGGTCACCGCTTCGGCCGAGGAGTGGGTGGAGGTGTTCAAATCGTTGACACCGCGCCAGTATTCGATCTCGTCGAGTCCCCGGGAAAAGCCCGACGAGGTGCAGTTGACGGTGTCGACCGTGCGCTATAACCGGTTCGGGGTACCCCGGGGCGGTGTGTGCTCGACGTTCCTCGCCGACCACGCCGACGACGACCAGGACATCGGCGTGTTCGTCACCCACGCAGCGAATTTCGGACCGCCCGCCGACCCGGACGCACCGATGATCATGATCGGCCCCGGCACCGGCATCGCCCCGTTCCGTGGATTCCTCCACGAACGGCAGGCCCTCGGCCACGAAGGCCACAATTGGCTGTTCTTCGGAGAACAGTACTCGGCCACCGACTTCTACTACCGCGACGAACTCACCTCGATGCTGTCCGACGGCCTGCTCACCCGGCTCGACGTCGCCTTCTCCCGCGACCAGGACCGCAAGATCTACGTCCAGGACCGCATGCGGGAGCAGGGCGCCGAGCTATACCGCTGGCTCCACGACGGCGCCCACGTATACGTCTGCGGCGACGCCTCCCGCATGGCCAAGGACGTCGACCGTACCCTCAAGGGCATCGTCGCCCAGCACGGCAAACTCTCCCCCAAGAGCGCCGAGGCCTACGTCAAGGCCCTTGCCGCCGAGAAGCGCTACGTCCGCGACGTCTACTGACCGGCACCTCACGCCCCACCGCCACCTGAGCCGCGACCGAAACCCCATCCGCCGGCCGAGGAGCGACGAGCCCCCAACCGCCGGTTGAGGCGCGACGAGCCGCCAGGCGCCGGTTGAGGTGCGACGAGCCGCCAGGCGAGGAGCCTCGAAACCCCCGGTGACCACCCCGCCCAGATCACGGCAACAGCGCGGGATGATAGGCGGCCAAAACCATGAGGCCACAGCTCGATGCGATCACGACGACGCGGTGCGCAATCTGGAACGCCGGCGAGGACAACAGTTCGTAGTACATGCCGAAAGGATGCGTCCGGGCCCTTGGAACCGGCTTGGCACCGACTTGGGAATCCCGAACACCCCGGCCGGGAACTCAGTCCGGGTCGATGACGACGACGATGTTCCCGGCCTCGTCGGAGATCCGGTAGGTGTGGACCGCACCGATCCCGGCGGTGGTGCAGCCGCCGTCGGAGAAGCGGAAAGCGTACTGGTGCAACGGGCACACGACGACACCCAGATCGGACTGGCCGTCGGCGAGTGGGCCGCCCTTATGCGGGCAGGCCGCGTCGGTGGCGCGCAGAGTGCCGTCGGAGAGCCGGAACACGGCGATCTGCCGGTCACCGACCGCGTACGCCCGGCCCTCCCCCAGTTGGACATCGGACATCGGTCCGAGCACCACCGCGGTACCCGACGTTGTGTCGACACTCATGAGGCCACCACCGACGGGGACGGTGCCGCACCGCGCGCCGGGACCGCGGGAAGCGGCAGCAGCGGCAGGGCGGGCGTGAACTGGACGGGCGACTTCGGTTCGGCCCGGTCAAGCCATGGATCGACGTAACCGGCGACGGCCTCATCGATGCGTCGCTGCAGGCCCTCGACCAGCCCGTCCCGGTCGTCGACGAGGATCGCGCGCAATTCCTCGATACCCACCCGGGGCACCCACGCATACGTGCGTTCGAGCCATTTGGCCTGCTCCCGGTAGTACTGGATGAACAAGCCGCACAACCGGATCACCTCGTCGGCCGAATCGACGGTGGCCAGCACGTCACCCTTGCGGATGTGGGCACCGGCCGCCCCGCCCACGTAGATCTCCCACTTGCCCTCGCCGATGGCGACCACGCCGAAGTCCTTGCACAGCGACTCGGCGCAGTTTCGCGGGCAGCCGGTCACCGCCAGCTTCAGCTTCGCGGGCGACTCCAATCCTTGATACCGGTTTTCCAGCGCGATACCGAGCGCGGTCGAATCACCGAGACCGAACCGGCAGTAGTCGGTTCCCACACATGTTTTCACCGTTCGGAAGCTCTTGCCGTAGGCGTAGCCCGACGGCATCCCCAGATCGGCCCACACTTTGGGCAGATCCTCCTTGCGCACCCCGAGCAGGTCCAGCCGCTGCCCGCCGGTCGCCTTGATCATCGGGATCTCGTACTTCTCGGCGACGTCGGCGATCTTGCGCAACTGTTCGGGCGAGGTGACCCCGCCCCGCATCTGCGGAACCACCGAGAACGTCCCGTCTCGCTGAATGTTGGCGTGTACACGGTCATTGATGAACAGGGCACCCTCCTCCCGTTTCCACTCCGCGCCCCAGATCACCCGCAGCAGCGATGCGAGCGGCATCTTCGCCGCCGCGTCCTCACCGTCGGGGGCGAGTTCGGCGATGACCTCACTCACCGACCGCAGCTCCCGCTCCCGGATCACTTCGATCAATTGGGGTTTGGTCATCGGAATGGACGGCACGTACCAGTCGGCGGAGGCGTCGACGGTCAGATCCCCGCCCGCGGCGAGGGCCACGATGTCGGCGACCATCCCCTTGCACGAGCCACACCCCTTGCCGGCGCGGGTCTTGGCACACACCTGCGCCACACTGGTGCAGCCCGAGCCCACACACGCGACGATGTCGCCCTTGCTGACACCATTGCAGTTACACACCACCGCGTCGTCGGACAGTTCGGCGGCACCGGTTGCGGCACTGGGGGTTCCCATGTCGAACAGCATCGAGATGCGTTCCTCGGGCAGCGGCACCTTGTCGTCGAAGGCCTGGCTGAGGAATCCCACCTTGGACACGTCGCCGAGCAGCATCGCGCCGATCAGCTTGTTGTCGCGCACCACGACGCTCTTGTAGATGCCCTTCTTCGGTTCGTAGAACTGCACAAACTCGTCGTCGGGATGTTCCGGGCCCTTCACCCCCATCGCGGCCACATCCACCCCGGCCACCTTCAGCTTGGTGGTGGTACGCGAACCGTGGTATGCCGCATCGGGATCGGCGCCGGTCACCACATCGGCGAGCACCACCGCCTGCTCCCACAGCGGCGCCACCAGCCCGTACACCTCGTTGCGGTGCTGCGCGCACTCACCGACCGCGAAGATCGAACCCTCGTCCTCGCAACGCATCTGATCGTCGACGACGATGCCGCGTTCGGTGACCAGCCCCGCCCGCCGCGCGAGTTCGATGTTCGGGCGGATGCCGGCCGCCACCACGATCATGTCGGCGGCGATCGTGGAACCATCGGCGAAACCCACACCGCACACGGAACCGTCGTCCCCCCTCAGGACGGCGGTCGTGCGTTTGCCGGTATGCACACCCACGCCCAGGGATTCGATCTTGTTGCGCAGCACTTTCCCGCCGCGCTCGTCGAGCTGCTGATTCATCAGGTGTCCCGGCGAATGGACCACGTCCACCGCCACACCCTGCGTGGTCAGCCCGTACGCCGCCTCCAGCCCCAGCAGACCCCCGCCGATCACCACCGCGCGCACATCGTCGCGGGCCTGCGCCATCTGCAGCATGCCGTTGGTGTCGGCGATCGTGCGGAACCCGAAAACCCCGCGCGCCAACCGGCCATCGGACTCGCGCAGACCGTCCATATTGGGAAAGAAGGTGTTGGAGCCGGTCGCGATGATCAGCGTGTCGAAGCCGATGACCCGTCCGCTCGCGCAGGTGACCGTCTTGGCGAACCTGTCGATCGACTCCGCACTGTCCCCCACATGCAGCGCGATGCCATTCTCCCGGTACCAGGCCATGGGGTTGAGCATCAGATCGTCGTCCTCGACGTCGGCCTCACCGGACAGGACGTGCGAGAGCATGATGCGGTTGTAGTTTCCGTACGGTTCGTCACCGATCATCGTGATGTCGAATTCGCGTGCGACGCCGCCTCGGGAACCCCGATACCCCCCGTCGCTGCGCTCGCCCCGATATCCCCCGTCGCTGCGCTCGCCCCGATATCCCCCGTCGCTGCGCTCGCCCCGTCGCGCGAGTATCTCCTCCACCGTCCGGGCGCCGGCCATGCCGTTGCCCACCACCAACAGCCGCGGGCCGGTATCCCCCGCCTCGATATCCCCCGTCGCTGCGCTCGCCCCGATATCCCCCGTCGCTGCGCTCGCCCCGATATCCCCCGTCGCTGCGCTCGCCCCGGTCATCAGAACACCACCATGCCGAAGTCGATGACCACCTGGCCGGCGACACCGTCGGGTGCGGCCAGAAGCAGTTCCAGGGTGGCGTCGGAGTCAATGTCCTCCACCACCCGCAGCGGTACGTTCACCGAGTCCTGCGCCCCGACCGGGAACAGCCGCATCGGTTTTCCGTCGCGCAGTAGTGTCACCACGATGAGTTCGGGCGAAGCGTTGCCGCCCCGGAAGTACAGCGGCTGCGCGGTCAGTCCGGTGGGCACCACAAATCTGCACGCCGCGTCGATCGGCACCGGCTCGGCCAGGCCTTTTCCGGTGAAGTCGAAGACGCCCTGCAGGAAGTGCGGTGTACTGGACATGTCGCAACTATCCGTCGGTCCGGTCAAATGCGACTTGCCGCGATGTTACGGCCGCGTTGTGAGTACCTCACCGGCGGCGGCGACACCGGCGAGACGACAATGTCGGCCCACGAGGATTCAACGCCCGGTGAGATGACGAATCCCGGTGAGCTGACCTCCGTCAGCGTCGACGGCGGCCGGCCGCGCCGACCATGTCGGCGAGCTGGGTGAACTTGACGCGGGGACGGCCCTGGGCGGCACCGAGACGACGTTCGACACGGTCGATGGCCTTCATACCCCGATAGCCGATGACGTGCTTGACGCGGCCGCGCACCAGCGAACCAAACGCCTTGACGTCCTTGCCCGTACGGGTCAGTGTTCCGGCCGCGGCATCGACGATGAACTCCTCGACGGTGGCCTGCGCGCACATTTTGTTGGCGCCGATACCGCCACTGGGGCCGCGTTTGGCCCAGCCGATCACGTAACCACCCGGGATGACCCGGCCCGCCTCGTCGAGCAGTCGCCCATCGTCGTTGCGCAGCACCCCGCGCGCGTCGTCGAATGCCAGCCCCGGGATCGGGGTGCAGCGATAGCCGATGGACCGCACGACCAGGTCGGTGGCCACCTTGTGGCTGGTGCCGCCGGTACGGATCGCGACCGCGTCGACGGCGTCGTCGCCGATGATCTCCTCGGGTGAGGAATGGAACAGGAACACGATGCGTCGGCGTTCGTGGTTCGCCGGTGCCGACAGATCGGGGACCTCACCGTCGGCGGTGTCGATGACCTCGATGTCGACGCCGGGGATCGCCGACAGCGCCCGGAACTCGGGTGCGGTGTAGGCGGCCGAATCCTGGCCACGACGACCCAGCAGGACCACCTCGTGCACGTTCTGTTCCCGCAGGATCTGCAAGGCACGGTCGGCGATGTCGGTGGTGGCCAGCAGTTCCGGCGGCGACACCAGAATGCGGGCGACGTCGAGGGCGACGTTTCCGGTGCCGACGATCACCGCGCGGCCCGTCGCGCGGTCGTCGCCCACACCCCGGATCGGCGGGCCCGCGTCGGCGCCGGGTGCGGCGTTGTACCAGGCCACCAGATCGGTCGCCGATGTCGAGCCGGGCAGGTCCTCGCCCGGAATGCCCAGGAGCCGAGACTCACTGGCGCCCACCGCGTAGATGACCGCGTCGAAGTGATCGGCCAGTTCGGCCGGGGTCACCTCGTCGGGCCCGTCGCCCACCCCGACATTGGTGAGCATGGTGACACGCGGATCGCGGTAGAGCAGGTCGAAACCGTGCAGCACGCCCTTGGTACCCGGATGGTCCGGGGCCACTCCGGCACGGACCAGACCGCCCGGAGTCGGCAGCCTGTCAATGACGGTCACGGTCGCCTCGGTCCGGTCGAGCAGCGTACGCAGTGCGTAGCCACCCGACGGCCCGGTGCCCACGAGCGCAACCCGCAGTCCCCCCGGAAGTTTCGGGATCTCCGGGTAGGTGATGCCGGGCCAGTCGTCGTCGGTGGCGGCGACCACGTCCGGAAACGGTGCCATGCCGGGCAATTCGGCGCCGGTGGGGGCGTAGCCGGACCGGATCTCGGGGTGGCTCTTGTAATAGTCGGCGTTGATATCGACGAACACCTTGTCACGGGTGCCGAGTTTGTCGGCCGGATAGATCGCGTTCACCGGGCAGGCGTCGGCGCACGCACCGCAGTCGATACACGCCTGCGGGTCGATGTGCAGAATGTCGGAGCTGCCGAAGCCGCGTTCCTCCGGGGTCGGATGAATGCAGTTCACCGGGCACACGGCGACGCATGCCGCGTCGCTGCAACACGATTGGGTGATAACAAACATCAGAGCATATTCGCTTTCCGGTACCAGAACATCGCGGGCTTGGTGAGCAGGCCGACCTCGTCGAGGAATTCCATGAGGTGGGCGCAGCTGCTGCGGATCATGGACTGGAAGTGCGCATTGCCCTTCATCTCCTTGACCGCCCGGTCGGCGTCGAGACCGGCGTCGGCGAATGCCTGACGCTGGACCAGGCTGGAGACGATGAAGTACGCGCCGAGTGCGATGTAGAGGGCACTGAACCGGCGGCGGGCCGCGCCGATGCCCTTGACCGAGTCGCGCACCTGCTCGCGGGCGAACTTCATGTGCCGCGATTCTTCAAGGACGTGGATCTCGTTGACGGTGCGGATGAGCGGCAGGACGCGCTCGTCGCGCATGCAGCCACGCTGAAACACGTCGAGCACCTCTTCGGCGACGAGAATGCCGGCGTAGGCGACCTCGTTCTTGGCGGTGGCCTTGAAGAACTTACCGGCGAAGCCGACGTACGGGCGCGGCTTGTAGGAGCGGCCGACCAGCTTCTCCGACGCCTTGGAGAACATGATGGAGTGGCGGCACTCATCGGCGACCTCGGTGAGCGCGAACTGGAATTCGGGGCTGTGGTAGGCACCGAGGTACTGGTCGCGGATAACCATTTCCTGCAGGATCATCTCGAACCAGATGCCGATGCACATGATCGACGAGAACTCATGCCGGGTGACCGAAATGCGCTGCTCCTCGGTGAGTTCGTCCCAGTAGGAGGTGCCGTAGAGCGAGGACCATTCGGGGCTGCACCCGTACTTGGTGGGGTCGAGCGGCGCCGACCAGTCGATCTCGGTCATCGCGTTGCGCGAGAGCCGCGCCGCCGAGGCCAGCAGCCGCTTGGAGACCTCGTTGGCGCCCTCGTCGCGCATGCTGACGACGTTGTCGAGATTCTCCTGGTCAGTAGCGTCGTTGCCGCCGAAATCACGTTCCATTGCGGTGGTCATCGTGGGTCCCTCCGTCCGGTGTATGACTTGGATCATACCAACGATCACTGTCATATCAATAGTCGTTGTTAAGTTAGCAGGAACACGTTCACGCCGGGAAGGGCCGGCTCCGAGTCGCCACTGAGAGCCTCGCCAGTAATCCCACTCACAGTGCCGTAGATCACAGTCACTGGTCGGGGCCGGTGTTCGGTGGTCTGATACTGGCCGGTAAGTTGCTGGTCACATCACGTCAGCGCACATCGCCCATCGGGCACCGCGCACAGGTCACGGATCTGTGTTCATCAAGGCAGGAGCATCACAAGTGCCATCAATCCTCATCACCGGCGGCGCGGCCGGAATCGGCCTGGCAACCGCGGAGCGGTTCTCCCGCGAAGGCTGGACAGTGGGCGTCTACGACGTCGACGCCGACGGCCTGGCCACGGTCAAGGCCGAGCACCCCGAGTGGATCACCGGCGCCCTCGACGTGCGCGACGAGAAGCAGTGGGCGCAGGCGCTCGAAGAATTCACCGCGCACACCGGCGGCACTCTCGACGTGCTCGACAACAACGCCGGCATCCTGGTCGCGGGTCTGCTCGCCGACATCTCGGCGGACGCCGTACGCCGCCAGATCGAGATCGACGCGCTCGGCGTCGCGCTCGGCGCGCAGGCCGCCCACCCTTACCTCACCCGCACCCCCGGCGCTCACCTGGTGAACATCGCCTCCGCGTCGGCCATCTACGGTCAGCCCGAGATCGCCGTCTACAGCGCGGCCAAATTCTTCGTCGCGGGCCTGACCGAGGCGCTCGAACTCGAATGGGAGAACGACGACATCCGCGTCGTCGGCATCTGGCCACTGTGGGCCAAGACCGCACTCGCCCAGAACGACGCCAAGTCCACCAAGACCCTCGGTGTGCGCATCACCCCCGAACAGATCGCCGACAAGGTGTGGGAGTCGGTGCACCCGAGTACCCAGGACCGGCTGCTGCACCGCACGTCCTACACCGTGGGCGTGCAGACCACCGTGTTGGCCAACGCCGCCAAGTTCGTCCCCAACTTCGTCTCGCGGACCATCAACAAGTACCTCGCGCAGAGCTGACCGCACCCCTGTCCACGATGCCCGCGGCACCGCAAGGCGCCGCGGGCATCGTCATCTCACCAACACCGCTCACCCGCCGTTGAACGCGGGGCGGTAGACGCGGCACGGGCGACCACGCTGACCGCCGCACGGCGAGAGCGGCGCACCCGCCCGCCCACCCGGAACCACCGGCAGCACAAGCGAAGAACCGCCCGGACCCAGCGCGATGGTGTCGACGATCCGCCCGCCGGTCGCCGGGGTGTCGAATCGCCACGATGCCATGTCACCGCCCGGAGCGGTGATCGTGATCCGGATCCGCGACCCTTTCCGGAAGACGTGCGCCACCGGATTCAGGGCGATGCGCACACTCTGGAAACCGGCCCGTAAGCGTCTCGGATTCAGCCAATTGCGCCGCGGCTCAAAGACCGTCGACGCCGCGGTGACATCCCGGAAGGATGCCCGCAACTGCCCGGTGGTCACATACGTCTCCCGGCCGTCGGGTCGCACCTCACTGAGCGTGGCCTGCAGATCGGTGTCCCCCGCAGACGACGCCAACAGCAGATCCAGGCTCGCCGGACCCACCACCAGCACATCGTGATCGTTTGCGGTAGAGATAAACCCGAGACCCGACCGTCCCGGCGCCTGCAACCAGCGATACGGCGGGAGCCCCTGCCACGGGACCTGCGAGGCGCCCACCGCATTCAGCGTGCCCGCGGGCCGCGAGCCCGGATCGGGACGCAGGGACACCGTCGACGACGGCGCACGCCCTGCGGCCGGTTTCCCTTCTGCCGGTTTCGCTTCCGTCAGTCTCCCTCGTGCGGCCAGCGTCAGCCGGGTCCCCGAACCCACCGACGCCGGCGGCCACGCCGCGAACCCGCGCTGCCAGTGCGCCGAAATATTGCCCGGCACCGGCGAACCGGACCCACTGTCGAACCACACCTGTATCCGGGGATCCCGGGCGAACCGCCGTCGCGCGTCGTCGACATCGCGGGCACCGGCGAGCCGATCGGTACGCACCGGCGTCCCCGGTGTCGAGGTACTCGCCCCGTACACGACCGGCGCGAGAGCCACCAGCGGGGCACTGAACCTGGGAACCCGTTTCGCCACAAAGATATTCAGAAACTCATACCAGGAACCGAGCAGTTGCGGCGCCACGCTGTCGAGGTGGGGTCCGTTGATCATCTTGACCCACACGTCGTCCTTGCCGCTGAACTCGTCGATGATCGAGGTCCACTGCGCCCCCACCTGCTCGTCCTGCAGCGCACCGGTCAGCAGCACCGGCACGTCGACCTTCGACGCCCAGTACGACGGCGACCGATGATCGAGCAACGAGGGTGTGCGCGTTGGGTTCTCCTCGATCAACCGGCGAATGTTCTGCGTCCGCAGACGCAGCTTCTGATTGTTCAGGCACCGCCGGTCGCCGCGCCGCACCAGTTCCCGCGCGTACGGCTGCCCGCCGTCGGGTGCGGGCCGCGCGTCCTTCTGCCGCTCGGTGATCCACGAATTGGCAAACCCGGTGTTGAAGATCCCTCCGGGAAAGCCCGTCGAATACAGATCGTCGGTGATCGACATCGGGGCGATCGCCGCCAGACCCGGCGGGCGCGTCCCGGCCACCGACAACTGCGAGATTCCCGAGAACGAGATGCCCACCATGCCGACCTTGTTGCCCGCCACCCACGGCTGGCCGGCAACGATTTCTACGATGTCATAGCCGTCGTAGATCGTCGGATAGTCGAACAGGTCGAACGCGCCGCCCGAACAGCCACTGCCGCGCATCTGCACGACGACCGTGGCAAAACCCGCGGCCGGGGCGAGCGCACCACCGAGGATCACTCCCACCGACGCCGCCAGCGGATCGGCGTCGCCCAGCCGCTCGCGCACCGCACCGACCGCGACATCGCCGGGTGCGGCAGCCTGGTAACCCGAGTATTCGATGACCGTCGGGAACGGTCCGTCGGCCATCGTCGCACCCACCGGCAGCCGCACCATCACCGCCAGCTCCACACCGTCTCGCATCCGCACATAGTGATAGCCCGCCCCGAACCGCTGGCCCCGGTACAGCGACCTGTCCGGCGGTTGTCCGGACAACACCGCGAACGTATTGCCGGCGCGGCCGGCGACCTCGAACCGATAGCCGGGGCCGGGGGCCAGTTCCCGGACCAGGAACGAACCCAGCCGATCCACACGACCACCACCGGCAATCGCGCCCGACGGACCGATCAGTCGCACCCGCGCACCCGGCTCCGCGTCGACCAGATAGGCCTGCGTGACACTTCCGGCGCCGGTACCGGTGCGCACCGCGGCATCGGCGCGCGGCGGATCTGCCAGGGTGACGGTGAGCAGGACCGCGGTCACCAGGGCCGTGACGAACGGAACCCAGGTCCGCATCGTCCTGCCCGGGATGATCGGCGCTCGACGCACCGCCGGAACATCGACACGACCCGCAAGGCGCCCCATAGTGCGCGACACTAGACCAGGCCCGCGCCACCGGCACCCGATTCCACGGCATTTGCCACCGACGACGACAACCGCCCCGACACATGGTCGGGGCGGCTGTCGTCAGTATCTTCTAATGGTCACCGATTACCCGGTGACGGAGCCGTCAGCGACGGTCGAGATCGAGGATCCCGGCCTGCACGGCCTTGACGAGGCGACGCGGCAGACGCTGCGGAACACCGTTCACCTTCACCTCCTGGAGAGCGGGATTGTCCGCTTTCCACTGCGAACGACGGCTACGGGAGTTGGCCCGCGACATCCGGCGCTTCGGAACAGCCATGGTTGAACCCTTCTTGTTACTGTCTGCACTACAAGTCTCGCGCGACCGCCTGTTATGCGCATCGAAGCTCGTAGGACGACCGGCCGAACTGTGCGCAGCGCCCTGCCGGGCGCAACACACAACCCAACCAGACTAGCGCCGATGACCGCAAAGCTCCAAAACGGCCTGCTCCGGCGCCGACGAGACCGTCACCCGAAAGCACCGACCACCACGAAGAACGCGACCAGCGCCGCGGTCAGGCCGATCGAGATCCAGCCCAGCACGATACCGGCCGTCGCCATCCCGTCGCCGGTCTGCGTTCCGCCCGACGCGGCGATCTCCCGCTTCGCCTGCGGACCGAGGATCACCGCCGGGATACCGACGAGAGCCCCGAGGCAAAAAGTCAGTCCCACCACCGCGACGATGCCGCACACCAGCGACCCGATCGCCTTACCGTTGTTGGTCGGTTGTGCGCCGTACGCGTACGGCGACGGGCCATAGCCCGGCGCACCGTACGGGCCGGGGTCGTAGGGCCCCGAATTGTAGCCAGATGGAGTGTAAGCAGGCGGAGTGTATGGGGACGGGCTGTACGGGGCCGATCCCGATCCGCCGAGCCCGTACGTATCGGGGGCGCCCGGTTGCCCGTACGGATTGTCGGGCGCGGGGGTCGGGGTGGTCCCGAACTGGGTGGGCACATCGAACTGCGACGGAACGCCGAACTGGGTGGGCGCGAACTGCTCGGGGCTGCCGTCGCCGTCGGCCGGAGCACGCGACCAGCCCTCCGGCGTCGTGCCGAACCGGGAGGTCTCCGCGGCCGCGGCGCCGTCTCGTTTGGTCAGGTCCGGACCGGGCTTCGGGTCCGGTTGCCCCGCCGGGTCGGACGTTCCGTTCGAGTTGGACATGAATCGTCGCCTCCATGAGCATCGCCGGTTTCCCGGGCGGGTTCGGCCCTCGTATGCCGCCCAGATTAGCCCGCCACCGCGGCGAGTGGCCGGTCACACCCACCCGGCTCCCTAGAATCATTCAAATGTCTGGCGTGATATCCGGGTTCACCGTCATCTTCATCGTGGTAGGCGCCGGGTATCTGCTCGGACGCACCAACACACTCGGCGAGCACGCCCACGAGGTGCTCTCCCGGTTGGTGTTCTTCGTATGCACCCCAGCGCTGCTGCTGCACTCGCTGGTGACCTCGGACCTGTCGGTGGTGTTCTCCTCCACTTTGGTCATCGCCGGCGGCAGCGCCTTCGCGATAGGGGTGGTCTACCTGCTCATCGCAGGTCTGTGGCTGCGCGGGCCGATCCCCGAGCTGACCATCGGCGCCCTGTCCGCGTCGTATGTGAACAGCGTCAACCTGGGCCTGCCGATCGCGATCTTCGTCCTCGACGACGCCTCGTTCATCGCCCCGCTGCTGCTGTTCCAGATCCTCATCTACTCACCGATCGCCCTGACCGCACTCGACCTGACCGCACTCGGCCGGCAATCGGGAACCGGCCGGCGCGCCACCCTGCTCGACTCGGTGATCACCCCGGTCACCAACCCGATCGTGCTCGGCGGGGTCACGGGACTGATCATCTCGCTGATCGGCTGGACACCGCCCGAGGCCATCATGAAGTCGTTCGAGATGCTCGGTTCGGCGTCCGTACCGGCGGCGCTGCTCGCGTTCGGCCTGTCCTTGACCGGCGTCGCCGTGTTCAAGAAGGGCGAGAGTCCGCGGCGCGACATCGCGCTGGCGAGCGTACTCAAGCTGGTGGTGATGCCCGTGATGGTGTACCTGGTGGCACGATTCGGGTTCGGCCAGACCGGCCACCAGTTGTTCGCGCAGGTGGTGATCGCCGCCCTGCCCACCGCCCAGAACGTGCTGGTCTACGCCACCCGCTACCGCCGCGGCCAGATCCTGGCCCGCGACACCGCCCTGATCACCACCCTCGGTTCCATCCCCACCATCGCGGTGATCGCCCTCCTGCTGGCCTGAGGCCGCAAACTTCGTCCGATATAGGGGCCGGCTCGGACATATGGCGGCGCCGACCCCTATATCCGACGAAAGCATTTTCGATGGATCCAAACAGGCTTCTCGTGCGTCCAATCCCCATGGATCATCACGTTTACCGGCGAGCAGACCTGCTCGCCCACGGATACCGAGACCGCCAGATCCGCGACGCACTGGACGCGGGCGTCCTGCACCGGGTGCGCAGCGGCTGGTATGCCGACCGGTCCGCGGACCCCGAAGTCGTGGCCGCCGTACGCCGGGGCGGTGCGCTCGGGTGCGTATCCGCACTCAGCAAACATCAGGTGTGGGTCGCGCCCGGCTACCCGGACCTGCACGTGCGCGCCGGCAAATACAGCAGATCGATGGCCGACGGCTTCTGCTCCGGATTCGGCGGACCGCTGCCGGTCACCAAGGCTGTCGACGATGTTCCGCTCGCCCTGATGTACGCGGCGCGCTGCATGACCCGCGAGCATTGGATAGCCGCCGCCGATTCGGTGATGAACTCACGACGGATCTCTGCCGACGAACTCCGATTCCGGATGGGACACATCCCGAGCCCGGTGGCCGACTGGATGCGGGCGTGCGACGCCCGGTCGCAGTCGGGAACCGAATCCATTGTCCGCACCCGCCTGCGAAACCGCGGCTTTCATGTCGTCGTGCAACCGAGGATCGAGTCCATCGGCGGGTACGCCGACCTGCGTATCGGTCGGCTCCTGATCGAGTGCGACAGCAGGCTTCATCACACCAGCCCCGAGAACTACCGCAAGGATCGGCGCCGCGACCGCAAGAGTCTGGCCGGGCGATGGATGACAATGCGCCTGACGTACGACGACGTGCTCTTCGGCTGGGACGAGGCACTGGCCGACATCTGCACGGTCACCGACGCGGGTCGCCACCGCATCCGCAAAGTTCGTCCGAAATAGGGCTCCGCTCGGGCATATGCCCGAGCCGGCCCCTATTTCGGACGATCTTTGCGGGGTTTGCGCTTGACATCGACGCCACCCATCAGCGCGAGGCCGGTGACGACGACGGTGGGCGCACCGGGAGCACCCAGTCCGGCGGCCGTGGTGCCGAAGCCACCCATCAGGGCGAAGCCGTTCACCTCGACAGTGACGTCGGGTGGGACGACGATGTCGATGCCGCCCATGATCGCCGCACAGCGGATGGCGAGCCGGGGTTCGGTGAACTCCACGTCGCGCAGGTCGATATCGATACCGCCCATCAGCGCGAACGCCTGCAGGCTGCCGCCTACCGCCGAGTTGCCACCGATCTCCCACCCCGACATCACCGCGACCGCGTTCTGCACCCGGCGGCGCCCCGAACCGGTGCCGGCCCGGTATGCCGGTACGACCCCCGATGCCGGCGGGATCGGCACTCCCAGCTGAGCCACCGGAAGATCGTCGGTGAGATTGTCGAGGTCGCCGAATGTCTTGGCCACCAAGACCTTCGACGACCGTTCGTCGAACTCCGACAGCGACAGGCTGCCATTGGACAGGGCCGCCGACAGAATCTGTTGCACCAGTTCGCGATCGGCGTCGGAGGCGCGCAGTCGCGCGCGCGGGTCAAGACTCTGTACGTGGGCGGCGGCGATATCGGTCTTGCGCAGCGGGATCGGCTGGGGCGCGCTGACCGGCGGAATCGGGTCGGGTGCGGTGACCGGCACGGCGGGATCGGCTGGAGTGGTCGATCCGTCGGACCCTGATGTGAGGCCCTCCGATGGCTCGGGCGAGGTGGTCATGTACCCAGCGTAGTGGCGGTGCGGTCGTTCGGACTCCGGACAATCCCCCAGTTACACCCTGACTTCGACTGCGGAGTATGGAACCATTCAGACATGGCAAAAGTCGGCAAGTTGTTCACGATCCTGGGGATCCTGATCATGCTCGTGTCCGTCGTCGTAGGCGTCATCTTCGCCGTGACCGGTTTCGGCAAGGTCGCCGACATGGCCGACAACGCCTTCGTCATCGAAGGTTCGGTGACCAGACAGTTCGACGCGGGCGATGAGATATTCCTGTTCGGTCAGAGCTCGGGCACCGACTACGAGCGGCCGAACTGCCGATTCGACGGACCGGCTCCGACCACGACCGTCACCTCGGGTTTCAACACCACGTTCACCTACGACGGCCGTTCGGTGAAGTCGTATCAGGGAGTCGGTTTCACCGAATCCGGGTCGTACACGATCACCTGCGACAGCTATGCGGTGGCAACATCGGAGATCTCGGCGGCAGGGATCTTCCAGAGCGTCGGCGGCGTTCTCCTCACGGTGTTCGGTGGCGGTGCTGGAGCCTTCCTCGCGGTTGTCGGCGGGATTCTGTGGATCATCGGGGCAAGCCGGAAGCAACCGCCGACCACATACCCTCCGGCCGCCTCCGGCGGCTACCCCAACTATCCACCGCCCGGCGGCTACCCGAACTATCCGCAGGCCGGCCCCGGCTACCCGCCGGCCGATCCGGGCGGGTACCCGGTCAACCGGCCGCCGGACAACTGGAACCGCTGACACCGCGGCGACATTTCTCCGATGGCTCGTCGCGGCCACAACGCGGTCAGGCGTGTCGATCGAGAACGGCACGCACCGCACCCGCGGTGTCGAGGTCATCGAGGGCGGCGATGAAGCGGGACAACAGCCGGGTGCAGAGGGTGTGGTCGTCTCCGCCGTACATCGCCAGCGGCGCCCAGGCCGCGTTCCAGGCAATCATCATCAACCATCGGTGCAGCGCGAAAGCCTCATCGAGGGACGGGACGCCGGTCACGCCGTGGGTCCGCAGGCCGTCGAGGTAGCGGGCGATCAAATCTCTTTCCGACGCCGCGCGCACATCCGGTTCGAGCGACCAGCCGATGAAGTAGGTGACATCGCGCATGCCGGGTGCCTTGTGCACCTGCTGCCAATCGAACAGGCCCGCAGTGCCGTCGGCGCGGGCGAAGGTGTTGGCGGCGTGGGTGTCGCCGTGGCAGAACGTCGACGGCAGAGATTCGAGTTCGGCGTCGAAGACGCGCTGATTCTTGAGGTATCCGGTGGTGAGCTGTTTGATCGCCGGCGGAACATCGTCACGGCGCTGCAGCCAGGTACGGTTGACCAGTGGCATCACCCGCTGCCCGATGGGCCAGCCGGGTTGGCGGGAGTACGGGGTGAGCCAGTTCAGATCGCCACCGAATCTCGGTGAATCCCAGTATGCCGAATGCAGTGTCGCCAGTGCGTCGACGACGGACCCGGCGTGCGCGAGCGGAACGGTCTGCCCGAGTTCGAAGAACGTCGCCTCGTGCGGTTCGAGCGTGGCCAGGGCTATCGCGAACCGACCGCCGCTGCGCAGCCGCGCGCCGTACGGGGTGAGGGTGACGTCGGCGACCGCCGGGTACAGCTCGTTGTAGAACCGAACCTCGTTCTGGCACAGGCCGAACGCCGAGTTGAGGATGCGTGTCGACGCTCCGGCGGGGGTTCCTTTGGTGAACAGTGCTGTGGGCAGGCCGGCGGTGCGTCCGGCCTCGTTCCAGGTGAGGGCGAGATGGGCGTGGTCGGTGGTCATCGCGTCACCGGCGCGGACGTCCACGCTCTCGATGCGGGCGCCGGGCACCTCGCCCGCGAGTGCCGCGGTCAGTTCGTCGGCCGTGAACCCGCCGACGCCATGACGGCTCTGCCCGGGCACCCACGGTGACGCCCCGAGCGCGATGTTCTTGAGGGTGCGTCCCACCTCGGCGATCGTTGCCATCTCCACCATCCTGACGATCCTACCGTTGATACGACAGTAGGTGGTCCGGGATCAGGGTTCGGGGGCGGTGGGATGAGGGTGCCGTGGTGTGGTTTCGAGGCTCGTCGCCAGCGCTCCTCGCACCTCAACCAGCAGAAAGGGGCACGTCCGCAGTCATCGCACCTCAGGCGGCAGAGGGGCACGTCCACACTCGGACGGCCGAGGGTCAGCGGCGGGAACGGGAGCGGAGATAGTCGCCGACTACCGCGGCACCGAGTCCGTCGAGGTCGGGGGCGACGACACGGCCGCCGATGCGGCGGGCGATCTGGTCCATGAACTCTGCCAGGCCGGGATCCTCACCGAGGCGGAAAAACGTCACCTGGGCACCGAGCCGGGAGATGTGGTCGAGTTCGCGGACCGTCAGCGCGATGGTCTGCGGGTGCGGCGGATAGAAGAAGAACGGCTCACCCGAGGGGTCGAGGTGGGCGGTCGGCTCACCGTCGGTCACCACCAGTACCACCGGCTGAGCGTTGGGAAAACGCCGCAGGTGACGTTGCGCCAGCAGCAGCGCGTGATGCAGGTTGGTGCCCTGTTCCCAGCGCGGCTGCAACCCGGTCAGTTCGGCGATGTCGATGGTGCGGGCGTGCCTGCCGAAGGCGATCAGATGCAGCTCGTCGGACCGGAAGCGGGTGGACACAAGATGATTGAGCGCGATGGCGGTACGTTTCATCGGCGTCCACCGGCCCTCCATCTCCATCGAGAACGAGGTGTCCACCAGGAGCACCACCGCAGCCTGTGTGCGCGACTCGGTGTCGGCGACCTCCACGTCGCGCACGTCGATGCGGACGCCGCCGTCGGCGATCGCGCGGACCGCCGCATCGGGGTCCGACACGGACGCGTCCGGAGATTCGCTCAGCGTGCGCAGGACGGCGTTGGAGACGGTGCGGGTCACATCCCACGGGTCCGTGTCGCCGAACTGCCATTCGCGTGAGGAGCCGGTGGGCTCGCCGAGCCGGCCGCTGTTGCGGGTCTGCCGTTCGCCGCCGCGGCCCGACATCTGCTCGGCGACATCCTTGAAGATCGACTGCCCGAGTTGACGCATCGCCTTGGGACTCAGCCGGAACTCACCGTCGGCGGAGCGGTCGAAGAATCCTTCGTCCCGCAGCGCCTTGTCGAGTTCGGCCAGGCGCCGGGCGTCGACGACGGCCTCCTCACCGAGCTGACGCATCAACGCGTCCAGGTCGATGTCGTCGAGCTGGGCACCGGAATACTGTTGGGAGAGTTGTTCACTGAGCGCGTCGAGCTCGCCGATGTCGTGCAGGGCTGCGGCGCCCTCGCCCAATCCCATCCCCTGCCCGCCGGAGAATTCGCTCGATTCATCCCAGCCCAGACCCGGTCGGGCCTGCCGCAGCGCCGAATCCATCTGCGCCAGCTGACTCATCAGCTCGGGTGAACCGAACGCCTGTTGTGCGAGCTGATCGAGTTCGGCTCGCTGCTCGGGAGTGAGCGAGTTGTAAAACTGTTGCGCGGCCGCCGCCCGCTGCGCCAGCGAGTCGATCAGTTCCTCCGTGTTGCGCGGATTCTCGGGAAAGAACTCGCCGTGTTCGGCCATGAACTCGCGGAACTGTTCGGTCGTGTCCTCGCCGCGATTGTGGGCATCGAGCAATTTGTTGAGGTCGGCGAGCATGTCGGTGATGCGTTGCCGGTCGGCGTCGGTGGCACCCTCCATCGCCTGCTTCATCCCGGCGAACCGCTGATCGAGCAGTTCCCGACCGAGGAGATCTTTGATCTTCTCGAAGTCCTCGCGGGCCCGCGCGCTGCGCCAGTCGTAGTTCGACAGCTCCTCCACCGCCTGCGCCGTCGACGCGGGCAGGTTCCCGATCTGCATCTCGGCGAACCGGGCATCGTCGTCGAGGTCGCGGGCGAGCTGCTTGCGCTCCTCCAGGACGGCCCGGTCGAGCAGTTCGCGGATCTCCTGGAAGGTGCCGTCGAGGTTGCGACTACGCAGCAACTCCTGGCGTCGGCGGTTGATCTGTTCGCGCAGTTTGTCCAGGCCACGCACGTTCTGCGAGCCGCGTCGCAGGAACTCGCGCAGCGCACGTTGTGGCGACGAGCCGGCCATCACGTCGTCGCCGATCTCCCGCAGCGCCTCGCGCAGGTCGACGGGTGGGGCCAGCGGGTCCGGTCCGCCCGTGTACCGCTGGTAGCGGGCGCGGTGGAAGCTGCGCCGCGGTGTTGCCGGTTTGTCAGCCATGGTCACGTGCCTCGATTCGCGTAGATCGGGAAAGTACTCATCACGCCACCACCTCGTTGGTCGAGGTGTGCGGTTGCCCGGCGGGCGAGTCTGGGCACCCCGCACGGTGCCGATGTCGTCTCACCGGGTTTCGAGGCTCATCGCCTGGCGGCTCTTCACACCTCAACCGGCGAAGGGTTGCGATCACCGGGACATGACCTGGCAGGTCTTCACACCACCGGCGAAGGGGCGGGATCACCGCGACGTCGGCCATCGGTCAGCCGTAGACGGTCTGGCCTGTTTCGTCGGCTTCCTTGCCGATGCGGCGGGCGAGGTAGAGGCCTTCCAGCGCCAGTTCGACGGCGTTGGCGCGTTCGCCCTCGCCGTCGGCGTCGAGCCGGGCTGCGATCTCCTCGACCACCGGGGTGTCGGGGATGGAGGCGAGGAAGTCGGCGGCGGTGACGCGGTCGCCGGTGACGACGGGTTCGCCGTCCTCCAGCGCGGTGACCAGCGGACCCATGTCGACGCCACCCAGATGCGCGCGCACGGCATCGGCCGTCGACTTACGCATCAGGTGCTCGAGGATCTCCAGTTCGCGGCCCTCCTCACCGGACTCGAACTCGATCTTGCCGCGCAGCACCTCCACCACCGATTCGAGGTCGACGATGCGGGCGACCGGCGTTTCTTCCCCGGTCACCGTGGCCCGGTGCAGGGCCGCGGCGGCGACCGTTTCGGCGGCGGCGATGGAGAAACGCGCCGACACACCCGACCTGCGGTCGATGGAGGGATGGTCGCGGGCATATCGGGTGAACCGGGCGATGATCTCCAGAATCACATCGGGCACGGTGGCGGTGAGGTCGGCCTCCTGCTCGATGACGGCCACCTCGTCGTCGAGTTCGAGCGGGTAGTGGGTGCGGATCTCGGCGCCGAAGCGGTCCTTGAGGGGGGTGATGATGCGGCCGCGGTTGGTGTAGTCCTCCGGGTTGGCACTGGCCATCACCAGCACGTCCAGCGGCAGCCGCAGCGAGTAACCGCGCACCTGGATGTCGCGTTCCTCCATCACGTTGAGCATCGACACCTGGATCCGTTCGGCCAGGTCGGGCAGTTCGTTGATGGCGATGATGCCGCGATGCGCACGCGGGATGAGTCCGAAGTGGATGGTTTCGGGGTCACCGAGGCTGCGGCCCTCGGCGACCTTCATCGGGTCGATGTCGCCGACGAGGTCGGCCACCGAGGTGTCGGGGGTGGCCAGCTTCTCGCTGTACCGCTGCGAGCGGTGACGCCATTCGATGGGCAGGTCGTCGAGCAGGTCGGCCGCGCGCCGGATGGACGCCGGGGTGATCGGCTCGTACGGATGTTCACCGAGCTCGGACCCGGCGATGACCGGCGTCCACTCGTCGAGCAGCCCGGCGAGGGTGCGCAGGACACGCGTTTTGCCCTGGCCGCGTTCGCCGAGCATCACCACGTCGTGACCGGCGATGAGGGCCCGTTCGAGCTGCGGGATCACGGTGGATTCGAAACCGACGATGCCGGGCCACGGGTCACGGCCCTCCCGCAGCGCGGTCAGCAGATTGTTGCGGATCTCGTCGCGGACGGTCCGCTGCACGTGGCCACCGGCCCGCAGCTCGCCCAGCGTACGGGCGGCCGGGTGGCGGGTTTCGGTGGTCTGCGAGGTCGTTGTGGTGAAGGTCTCCTCTGGCACCCCGTCCACGCTACTCCGCGGATCCGGGGGACATCGGCCGCCCGGCCGGTGTGGGTGGGACCATCGCCGCCGGCCGGGCCGATCCGCTACCCGGACCGGTGATACCGCGCGGGTCCGCCATCGGTGTTCAAAGCTCCCCGGATTCGAGCAGGCGGTCGATGGCGGCGTATCCGTCGTTGACGCCCACCTCCATCCCCGAGGCGAGCCAGCCGTCGCGGGCTTCGAAGCTGTCGCACAGGGACTGGGCATGCAGGCGGGTCGTGCCATCGCCGAGGTCCTCGAACGAGAGCGTTTCCAGCGACACCTGGTCGGGCATGCCCTCCCAGGTGAAGGTCTGCACGATCTTGTCGGCGGAGACGGTGTGGAAGCACCCGCGGAAACGGTGCTCGTCGCCGCCGGCGACCGCGACATACCGCCAGCTGCCGCCGTCGCGGGCGTCCCAGTCGATGATCGTGCACGGCACGTCGTCGGGGCCGACCCACCGGGAGTACAGCTCGGGATCGGTGTGCGCCTTCATCAATTGCGCAGGCGTAGCCCGGAAGTCGCGGGTGATACGGATAATCGGAACCTTCGGGTCGGCCTCGATGGCCGCCTGCGGGTAACGGGTGTGAGTGGTCATGCCGGTGCCTTTCCTCTGCCGCGGCCGGGGGAGTCGAGTCAGCCGGCGTCGCGTTCGGTGGTGTCGCGTTCGGGGGTGTCTGGGAGGTCGACACCGTTCATCTCCTCGAGCAGGGCGTCCAGGCGCGTGTAGCGTTCCTCGGCCCGCCTGCGGTACCGCTCGATCCATGCGGTCATGAGGTCCAATACCTCCGCTTCCAGATGAACCGGGCGCCGCTGCGCCTCCCGGGTCCGCGAGACCAGTCCCGCGTCCTCGAGAACCTTCAGATGTTTGGAAACGGCCTGCAGACTGACCTCGTACGGCTCCGCGATCTCGCCGACCGTCGCATCGGACCGTGTCAGCCGGGCGACGATGTCGCGGCGGGTGGGGTCGGCGAGTGCGGCGAACGCCTTGGAGAGCTGATCCGTCATCGAGCCCTTCCTCAACCTGTTGGTTGAATAAGAGTGAACGCCTATGCGGCGGCTTTGTCAACCCTCTGGTTGATAAAGCCGCCGCGAGGAACGGTCCGCCGGCGCTACGGACCGACCGGGGCGTCGCCACGCAGGGTGATGCGATGCATAACCCTGCGGGCATCGCCGTAGTCGCGATTGGCGTAGTGGGCGGTGTTCCGGTTGTCCCACAGCACCAGATCGCCCAGGCGCCAACGGTGGCGGACGATGTGTTCGGGTTTGGTGAGATGGGCGTAGAGCAGGTCGAGGATGCCGCGACTCTCGGCCTCGGACACACCGTCGATGTGCGAGGTGAAACCCGGGTTGACGAACAGCGACCTGCGTCCGGTCTCCGGGTGCACCCGCACCACCGGATGCCGAACGGGCACCAGTTCGGTCACTTCCTTTCCGTCCCAGAGATTTCCGCGTCCCCCACGTCGATTCTTGAGGTAGTAGCCGAATTCGCGGTTGCCATCGTGCACGGCGGTCAGGCCGTCGATGAGCCCACGCACCGGCGCGGACAGCGACTCGTAGGCCAGTTCGGCGTCGGCCCAGCTGGTGTCACCGCCGTTACGCGGCAGGATGACCGGACGCAGGATCGAGCCGAGCGGTGGCCGCTCCATGAAAGTGACGTCGGTGTGCCAGACGTCGGCAAAACCGTTGTCGGCACTGTCGAGGGAGTACACCTCCGCCGGTACCTCACCGCTGTTCCACACCGGATGCCCGTAGGTGAGTTCGCCGAGTCTGCGGCCGAACTCGATGTGCGCGCCGTCGTCGAGCGACTGCCCCCGGAAGACGATCACCTTGTAGGCCACCAGCGCCGCACGGATGGCCCGCACCTGATCATCGGAGGCCGAGGCCACGTCGACACCCCGGATCTCGGCACCGAAGCGTGGGCCGAACTCGTCGATGTCGAACTCGACACCCGAGGACACAGCCGCCCGCCCGGGGATCGGCACGGTCCCGGCAGGGGTAACGGGGCCGGCAGGGGTATTGGGGCCGGCAGGGGTATTGGGGCCGGCAACGGTGTCGGCGTTCCGGGTGGTCACAGACATCGGACTCCTCCGTGGTTCAGAAGTTCCGCCGACCCGGACAGCCCGGGGCGGCGGAGTCGGATCAGGTTATTCGGCAGCGCCTTTGATGGCCTCGTGCACCTGGGTGCGCAACACCGTGTACTCGGGCGAATCACGCAGTTCCCCGGCACTGAGACCGGTCCGCAGGATCGGTGAGGCGATGTCGAGGACGATGCGGCCGGGCCGTTTGGTGAGCACCACGATCCGGGTGCCGAGGAACGCGGCCTCCTCGGCACTGTGCGTGACGAACACATTGGTGCGGCCCGATTCCACACTCACCGTGCGCAGATCGTCCTGCAGCCGTTCGCGGGTGAGCGCGTCGAGCGCGGCGAACGGTTCGTCGAGCAACAGCAGCGAGGTACGGGCGGCCAGCGCCCGCGCGATCGCCACCCGCTGCTGCTGACCGCCCGAGATCTCCCAGATGCGGCGCTTGTCCACGTCGATCAGACCGACCCGCTCCAGCAACTCCTTACGGCGCGCGAGCCTTTCGGACTTGGCGACACCGGCGTACTTGAGTGCGAGGTCGATGTTGCCGCCCACGGTGCGCCACGGGAACAATCGCGGCTGCTGAAACACCACCCCCGAGGTATGACCGGGGACGGCCGCACCTCCGGATACCTCGACGCCGCCCTCCGCGGGCTGCTCGAATCCGGCGATGAGCCGCAGCAGGGTCGACTTGCCACATCCCGATGCCCCGACGAGGACCAGGAACTCGCCCGGCTCCACCTCGAGGTCGACGGGACCGACGGCGGTCACCCGGTCGGCGCCCTTGCCGTAGATCTGTGACACCCCGCGCAGGCTGATCGATCCGGGCCGGCCATCAGCCGACGAGGTGTGGGCCGGGGTGGTCGCCGTCGAGGGCGCGACTGTCGTCTTACTGCTTGAGGACATCGGGTAGTCCCTTGGTATAGAGCGCCTTCTGGAACACCTCAAGCGCCGGGGCGGATGGGATCTGCTGTTGGTCGGCGAGGAATCGCGCCGCGCTGTACAGGTTCTGGGAAACATTTCCCGGTGCGCTCTCGGTGCCCAGCCAGGTGGGTGAGGTGAGCTCGGCAACGGTCAGGTACGTGCCCTGCTTGAGCTGGTTGGCGGCGTCCTGCGGGGTGGTGCCGAGCTGCGCCGCGATGGCTTCGGCCGCCGCATCCGGATCGGACTTGATCAGTTCGAGGGCCCGCGCCTGCGCCGTGCGCCAGGCGTCGACGGCCTCCGGGTTCTTCTCCGCGAACGCCGTGGACACCACACCCAGGTCGAGGGTCGGTTTGCCGGCGGTGGCCAGCTCGCGGCTCGCGATCAGCGTCTTGCCGTCCTTGCGCAGCTCGTCGAGCGTCGGCAGCCAGGTGTAGACGGCATCGACATCGCCGCGCTGCCACGCGGCCAGCGATGCCTGCGGCTGCAGGTCGATCAGGTTGACGTCCTTGACGGTGAGCCCGGCCTGATTGAGGGCGGCCAGCAGGCTGTAGTGGGCGGTGGAGGCGAACGCGGTGGCCACTCGCTTGCCGCGCAGATCGGCGACGGAGTTGACGCCGGTCCCGTTGCGTGCGACCAGCGCCTCATTGTCGCCGGCGACGTCGAGGATGAACGCCACCTGGTACGGGATGTTCAACGGCGCCGACAGCCCGCGGGCCACCGGGCTCGATCCGATGGCCGCGAAGTCGACCTCCTTGGCGACGAAAGCGGTGTTCACGTCGGCGCCCGAATCGAACTTGGTCCACTTGATGTTGAACCCGGGTAGCGCCTCCTCCAGCCACCTGTTGTTCTTGACGATCAGATCACCACTCGGGAACGCCTGGTAGGCAAGGCGAATGGTGGGTTTGGAATCGTCGGCACCGGAGCGGTCGACCGAGCAGCCCGCCAGGGCGAGCACGGCCACCAGCACTGCCGACAGCGCACCGACGATCTGCGCGGAGACACGGGTCCGCGAACGACCGCGGGACTTGTTGGGGATATTCACGGGACTTCTCAGGCCTTTCCACGCCATGGCACCGCACGGTGCTCGATTGCTCGCAGAACCCCGTCGATGATCAGACCGGACAGACCGATCAACACGATGCCGACCAGGACGACGGGGGTGTTGTTGTAGTTGCTGGCGTCCTTGACCACGCCACCGATTCCGGGGATGCCGTTGAACAGTTCGGCGGCCACCACCGACGAGTACGCCATGCCCACGGCCAGCCGGATCCCGGTGAACGTCTCGGGCAGTGCGGCGGGCACCACGACGTCGCGGATCACCTCCGCGCGCGAGGCGCCGAGCGCACGGGCCGCCTCGATGAGCGCGACGGGGGCGGCGCTGACCGCGGCTGTGGTGGCGACGGCGGCGGGCGGCAGCGCGGCGAGGGCCAGCAGCGTGATCTTGGGTGCTTCGTCGATGCCCAGCCAGATCACCAGCAGGAAGAAGTAGGCCAGCGGCGGGAGCGCCCGCAGGAACGTCAGCCACGGCTCCAGCAGGCGCCGCAGCCAGGAGACCGAGCCCATCGCCAGACCCAGCAGCACACCGGCCACCACACCGACCAGTACGCCGGCGAGCACGCGGCGCAACGTCATGTACAGGTGTTCCCACCAGTAGTAGTCGGCATAGCCGCGCACGCCGTCGTGGGTGGTCGACAGGTTGACGAAGGCGTCCCAGATGGTGCCGATGGTGGGGACGAAGGTTTCACTCCAGATGCCGCTGACCGCGACGAGCTGGTAGACGATCAGGAACACCACCACCGACAGCAGGGGCAGCCCCCATCGGGATCCCAGTGCGCGCAGGCGCGTCGACGTGTCGGCCCGGCCCGGCCGGGGCGGCACCGCGTCGTCGAGCAGTGGTTCAGAAGTCAGACTCACCCGAGAAGGTGTAGTTCGTTCACCCGACCCCGCGCCATAGTTGTCGTCGCGGTGAGGAAATGTCGCCGGTGATCACCGATCTGGGTCACACTGCGGTGGGTGCACCACGCCCATGAGGGTGCGGCCGGGAGCGACGACCCCGGCCGCAGCCCTTCGGGTGGGCGTGGCAGCGGGCTCCGGGACAGGGGTTCGGCCGAATCCGGTGCGCCGGTTCAGCGCACGCCCAGCCACACCGCGAGTGCCAGACCCCCGATGCCGATGGTGATGCGCAGCGGCCCGGCGGGCAGCCGTCTGACCACGGGCGGACCGCACCAGCCGCCGGCGAAACAGCCGACACCCATCACCACCGCGACCCACAGATCAACCGGACCCCAGATCAAGAAGGCCACGGCCGCAACGGAGTTGGAAATACCGAGGAACAGGGACTTGGACAGCGTCGCCTTCCACAGCGGTTCACTGGTGACCACCAGCATCAACGCCAGGATCATGATCCCAGCACCCGCCCCGAAATAGCCGCCGTACACCGCGATCACCAATATCCCGAGGACGAACAGCCATCGCCGGTCTTCATGCGAGGTGGCGAGCCTGCTCAGCATCGGCTGGCACAGCAACGCTATCGCGGCGATTGCCACCAGGAACGGGACGATCACCTCGAACGATCCGTCGGAGCTGAGCAGCAGCGCGGCCGCACCGATGATGCCGCCGATCACCGACGCGACCATGCCCAGGATCGTGCGGCGCCGGTCACCGTCGAACAGCGCCCTGCCCGCCTTGGCGGTGCTGCCGACACCGACGGCCACCACCGACACCGTGTTGGTGACGTTCGCCGCGACCGGGCTGAGCCCGACCGCCAGCAGGGCCGGATAGCTGACCACCGACGCCAGGCCGGTGACGTACCCGATCAACCCGGCCCCGAACCCGGCCGCGAGCAGGAAGAAGAACTCGACGACGGGGTTCATCGGGGCCGGGCCCGGCGATCAGTGGGCGAAATGACGCGCACCCGTGAGGTAGAGGGTGACCCCGGCCTCGGCCGCGGCTGCGACGACCTCGTTGTCACGGATCGAACCACCGGGCTGCACAACGGCTTTCACGCCACCGGCGATGAGCACCTGCAGGCCGTCGGGGAACGGGAAGAAGGCGTCGGAGGCGGCGACGCTGCCCGTGGCCCGCTCCCCGGCCCGCGTGACGGCCAGGTGTGCGGAGTCGACCCGGTTGACCTGTCCCATGCCGACGCCCACCGACGCGCCGTCGGCGGCCAGCAGGATGGCATTGGACTTGACCGCGCGGCATGCCCGCCAGGCGAATTCGAGGTCGGCGAGGGTGTCGGCGTCGGCCGGGTCACCGGCCGCAAGGGTCCAGTTGGCCGGATTGTCACCCTCGGCGTCGATCACGTCGCGCCACTGCACGAGCATGCCACCGGATACCGGACGCTGCTCGACCCCGCCCTCGGTGGGCGGAACCGCCCGCAGTACGCGGATGTTCTTCTTGCGGGTGAGCACCGACAGCGCACCGTCGGCGAAGCCCGGGGCGATGAGTACCTCGGTGAAGATCTCGGCCACCTGCTCGGCCATCTCGACGGTGATCTCGCGGTTGGCGGCGATCACACCGCCGTAGGCGCTGACCGGGTCGCAGGCATGCGCTTTGCGGTGCGCCTCACCGATGTCGGCGCCCACCGCGATGCCGCAAGGGTTGGCGTGCTTGATGATCGCGACCGCCGGGCCGTCGAAATCGTGGGCACTGCGCCAGGCCGCGTCGGCGTCGGTGTAGTTGTTGAAGCTCATCTGCTTGCCGTGCAACTGCTCGGCGGTGGCCAGCCCCGAGGGCCGGTGCTGGGACTGGTACAGCGCGCCGGGCTGGTGCGGGTTCTCGCCGTATCGCAGCACCTCTTTGAGCTCCCAGGTCTCTCCGGCCCATTCGGGGAACCCGCCCTCACCGGCAATCTCCCGTCGCTCCGCTCGCCCGGTACCGGACACCACGACCCGCGACATCCACGAGGCGACGGCCACGTCGTAGTCGGCGGTGTGCCGAAAAGCCTTGGCCGCCAGCAGTTGACGCTGCGCGAGGGTGAATCCACCGGCGTCGAGGGCGGCGGTGACGTCATCGTAGTCGCGGGGATTGACCACGACCGCGACCGACGGATGGTTCTTGGCCGCACCGCGCACCATCGACGGTCCGCCGATGTCGATCTGTTCGACGCACTCATCCTGCGAGGCGCCCGAGGCGACGGTCTGGGTGAACGGGTACAGGTTGACCACGACGAGTTCGAACGCCTCGACGCCGAGTTCGGTGAGTTGGGCGAGGTGGTCGTCCTTGCGGGTATCGGCCAGAATCCCGGCGTGCACCGTGGGATGCAGGGTTTTGACCCGGCCCTCCAGGCATTCGGGGAATCCGGTGAGGGTGGAGACCTCGACGACCGGCACACCGGTGTCGGCGATGGTCTTCGCGGTGGAACCGGTGGAGACGATCTCCACCCCCGCCTTGTGCAGTGCGGCGGCGAGTTCGGGCAGCCCGCTCTTGTCGTAGACACTCACGAGCGCCCGGCGAATGGGTCGGCGACCGACGGTGGAGATGGAACCGTCGGTTGGGATGGGAGCGTTCACAGGATGCGGGCCTTTCGTCCTTCGATAACAACGCCTTTGGTGACCAGGGCGGCCACCACGTCTGCGAGCAGTTCGCGCTCGATGATCTTGATGCGTTCGTGCAGGGTGTCCTCGGTGTCGTCATCGCCGATCTCGACGGCACGCTGGGCGAGGATCGGCCCGGTGTCGACACCCGCGTCGACGAGGTGGACCGTCGTGCCGGTCACCTTGACGCCGTGGGCGAGGGCCTCGGCAACCCCGTGCGCGCCGGGAAACGACGGCAACAGGGCCGGATGCGAATTGACGATGTGCCCGCCGAACGCGTCCAGGAACCGCGGTCCGAGGATCTTCATGAATCCGGCGGTGACCACCCAATCGGGCTCGGCCCGTGCGGCGTGCTCACGCAGTGCCTCGTCCCAGGCCCCGCGATCGGGGTGGTCGGCGACGCGGCAGGTGAACGACTCTATGCCCGCCTCGCGCGCGATGCCCACCGCGGCGCAGTCCCGGTCGGCTCCGACCGCGACGATCTCGAACACCGACCCGGGAATGCGGGAGCGTTCGATGAGCGCGGCCAGCAGCGAACCGGTACCGGAGGCGAGCACCACAACGCGGGCCGCCCTACCGGAGACGGGCACGACCTGCGACGATGCCGTGGACGGCGGTGTCACCGACGGTGATCCTGGTGGAGTTGCACTCACTCGTGCAAGCCTAGCCGTGACCCGGATGTGACCTGCCGCCAGGTCGAGGGTGGGTACTCACATCCTGTCGTTGAGCTTGCGGCTGATGGCCCGTTCGGTGTCGTACTCGTCGAGATCCATCTCGCCGAAATCGAAGGCCAGGTCGTCAAACTTCTTGGTCCCACCGTCCCGATGGGTGTCGCCGGTCCCGGCGGGCCGGTCCTCGTCCGGGTCACCGTCCCCGGCGTCCGGGTCATCCTCGGCGTCCAGGTCGTCACGGTCCCGATTCTGCTCGTCGTCCCAGTCCTGCTCGTCGTCCCAGTCCTGCTCGTCGTCCCAGTCCTGATCGTCGTCCTGATCAGTGGCATTGCCCCGGTCGCGGTGTCCGTTCCGGTTCCGCGCGTCGGCCGATCGCGGTTCACCGGACCGGCCGGCGCGCGCCGCGCGGGTGGAGGGCAGCAATGCGTGAATCACGACGACCAGACCACCGACGAGGACGCTCCAGCCCAGAGTGAATATGCCGGTGGTGACCGGTGTGACACCCACCTCGCCGAGTTCGCCGATCCGGCCGCCGGACAGTTGCGCGAGAAGCGTGATCAGGCCCGCGGCGGCGGCACCGGCGACGGCGACGGCGCGCAAGTGCGAGAACGGGTTGACCGACCGGCACCGGACGGCCACGAACAGCGCGATCACCGTGGGCACCGCGAACCCCATGGCACCGGTGGTGCCGAGCCCCTCGCCGGGGAGTGCGGCCAACAGCGGCAGCGGCGGCACGTCGCCGCCGGTCACGCTCATCAGATCGACGGAGGCGGTACCGACCTGCGCCCGCGACCCGACCAGGACGGCGGCGGCACCGACGATCAGATTGGGCAGGTACAGCACCGACAGCACACCGAGGCCGAGGTAGCCGTCGAAGTCGTAGCCCTCATCGAACAGGATGGTCAGTTGGTCCCAGTTGAGGATCAGCCGGGCCGTCACCAGTACACCGCCCGCGGCCAACAACGCGAGCAGGGCCGCCACACCGAACCGCAGCCCGGTGCGGTCGGCCGAGGTGACGGTGAGGTGCCGTTCCCACAGCGGACGCGAATATCTCCCGTCGCGGTGCTCGCCCCGGGCGGCCCCCACCCCGAGCGCGGCGGCGGCCGCGTGGACCAGCATCGTGTGGGTGAACGCGGCCAGTGCGTCCGGGCTCTGGATCTGCGAGGTCGACGATCCGTCCATGACGACGGCCACGGCCATCGCCGTGAGCACCATCGGCCCGCCGACGGCCGCGGCGACGATCGCGCCCAGTTCGCCCCGGTCGCGTCCGTGGCCGGCGGACCGCACGACGCGCGCGGTGCCGGCCATCACCAGCAGCGTCGGCAGCAGCGGGAGTGCGCCGAGGGTGACCCCCGACAGGGAGACCGGCACCTGGTGGACGGCGAGCCACAGGGCGCCGATGGTGCCGACGAGCCCGCTCAGGCCGCCGCCGGCCAGCAGGACGGTGAGAACCGTGAGGACGGTGAGCACCGCGAGGGTGACCAGCGGTGTGACGAAGGCGACGATGAGCAGTTCGCGGGTGGAACCGTCGACCACCATGCGGCGCTCACGCCTGTCGCGCCGCGCCTGCCTCAGGCGCGACGCGAGATTGTCGGTCCGGGTCGCCGTTCGTGTCGCCATCACTTCCGAGACTGACACGTCCCGTTGGCAACATCGGTCAGACGCGCCGCACCAACCCCAAAATTCACATCCTCACCGCAGACTCGGGATGTGGCCGAAACAACAGCGAGGGTCTGCCCCGATCGGCAGACCCTCGCTGGCTGGACCGGGTATCGGCGCAGGCTCAGAAGCCGTAGCCGCCGGGGGTGAAGTTGCTCTGCTGTCCCCCGCCGGGCTGTCCCCCGCCGGGCTGACCGCCGCCGGGCTGGTTCGGGTTGTTGAACACGGTGGTCGCGCTGTCCGAACCGGGCGTGTTGCCGTAGCCGCCGCCGTAGGACGGACCGCCCGAGGCGGCAGCACCCGGATCGGTCGCCGGCTTGGGGGCGTTGGACGCCTGACCGGCCGCCGCACCCTGACCGTAGCCGGACTGGCCGTACTGTCCGGCGCCGTAGCTGCCGTAGGACGCTCCGTAGGGGGTGCCCGCCGCGTCCGCACCGGGCTGCGTGGGGGCGGCCGGAGCCGCGGTCGGTGTGCCACCGGCGGGGGTGGCCGGAGCACTCGGACCCGTCTTGACCAGGCCGGAGTCGACGAGCAGCCACAGCACCGCGGCGATGGACATCAAGATGCCGCCCACCAGCACGATGATGGCACCGGCACCGGTGCCCGGGTCCAGATCACCCTTCTTGACTATCGCGAACAGCGTGACGATCGTGCCCGTCACCGTCAGTGCGGTGATCACCCCGACGGGCGGGGTCTTGCCGCCGGGCAGGAACGCGGTGAGCGCGAGCAGACCCGCGACGACGATGGCGACATACGGGGCCGCGAACGGCGAACTGGTGCCGAACACAGGCACCGACAGACTCTCGTCGGAGATTCCGGGTGCGAAACCGCAGAACAGCACGATCACGCCGAGGACACCGACCGCCGCCGACAGGATCAGCGAGGTGTTGGCGGGCAGCCCCTGGCTCGACTGGGCCGGCGCGCCGGACGCCCCGTAGCCGTAGCGGCCGGGTGCCTGTTGCGGCGACTGGCCGTAGCCGGGCGCTCCGCCCCCGTACGCCGGCTGCTGACCGTAGCTCTGTTGCTGCCCGTACGACTGCTGCTGGGCAGCCGGATCCTGCTGTCCTGCACCTTGTTGTCCGGGGCCCTGCTGACCGTAGCCCGGGTACTGTCCGTAGGACTGACCGGAAGCGCCGGGCTGCTGCCCGTAGCCACCACCTGGTTGATACGACATAATGCTCTGTACTCCTGCTCGGTTGTGGTCGCCCCCCGCGGTGAGCGCAATGGACCTCGTTCCACGGTAGTACACCCGATGCGGTGATTCGCAAGCCTCGCCGTCACATCCACATGAACATCGGAGGCATTCGCACCTATGCGCACAGCCTCGGTCGGGGTCCCCGTGCCGTCACCAGAGGTGTTGACGCCCCAGTCGCGCATAGAGGTCGATGAGTGAGAAGTCATCGACCGACCGAGGATCCAGGTTCACCTCGGACCGGCCGGCGAGGATGGCCGTCACCGGGACCTCGAGTTTCTTTCCGGTGCGGGTATGTGGAATGCCGGGCACCTCGATCACCTCGTCGGGGACGTGTCGCGGCGAGAGCCGGGTGCGGATCTCGGCCGCGATGCGCGCCCGTAGATCGTCGTCGACCACCGCCCCCTCGGCGAGGGTGACGAACAACGGCATCCAGTACGCGCCGTCGGGGCCGTCGACACCGAGGACGAAGGCCTCGGTGATCTCGTCGAAGCCCTCGACCACCTCGTAGATGTCGGCCGAGCCCATCCGGATACCGTGCCGGTTGAGGGTGGCGTCACTGCGTCCGTGGATGACCAGGGATCCGCGGTCGGTGACCGTTACCCAGTCGCCGTGCCGCCAGACCGGCCCGGACGCCGCACCCCCCTCCCACTCATGGTCGAAATAGGCTGAGCGGTAACGTTTTCCGCCTGGATCATCCCAGAAGAAGATCGGCATCGACGGCATCGGCGCGGTGATCACCATCTCCCCCACCTCACCGATCAACGGAGTGCGGTCGGGCGCCCAGCTATCCAGCGCCACACCGAGATAACGTACCGAAAGCTCGCCCGCGACAACCGGGACACCCACACTGCCACCGGCGAACGCCGAGACCACGTCGGTGCCGCCGCTGATCGAGGAGATCGGCAGGCCCGCAGACACATTCGCGTCCACCCAGCCGAAGAGGTCGGCGGCCAGGGTGGATCCGGTACTGCCCAGGGTGCGCAACGTGGACAGGTCGTGATCGCGGCCCGGTGACAGACCGGCCTTCTGCGAGGCGCGCAACTGGCCGGGGCTGGTGCCCAGGTAGGTGACATGTTCGGATTCGACGAGCCGCCACAACCGGTCGGCGTCGGGATACAGCGGCGAGCCGCTGTAGGTGACGATCGTCGCCCCGGTCAGCAGCCCGCCCACCTGGAAGTTCCACATCATCCAGCTCAGCGCCGTATGCCAGAAGAAGATGTCTCCGCGCCGCAGATCGGCGTGCAGGCCCGCGGCCTTCAGGTGTTCGAGCACCACCCCGCCGTGACCGTGCACGATGCCCTTGGGCTTACCGGTGGTGCCGGAACTGAACAGCACCCACAGCGGATGGTCGAACGGCACCGGGCGCGGCGGCACGCGGTGCGCACCGCCCACCGCGTCGGCGAAAGCGCACACGCGGACCGGCCCGTCCGGAGCGTCAGGCGCGGGCGGCCCGTCGGCGGGGACGACGACGATATGCGCGACGAGATCTGTCAGCAGACCGGCCAGTTCGGCGCTGTCGGCGTTCTTGTCGGCGAGCTTGCCGTTGAAGCGGTACCCGGTCGAGGAGAACAGCACCCTGGGCCGCAGCTGACCGAGCCGGGCCGCCGCCCCCTCGGGTGCGTAGTCCTGACCGCAACCCGACCAGATCGCCCCCAGGGAGACCGTCGCCAGGAACGCCACCACCGTTTCGGGGATGTCGGGCAGATACGCCGCGACCACATCGCCCTCACCGACACCGAGTTCCTCCAGGGTGCCCGCGAGCCGGGCCACCTGGTCGGCCAGCCGCGACCACGACAGTTCCGCGCGTTCGCCGTCCTCGGTGACGCCGACGATCGCCGTGCCCGGCTGATCGGCGTGCGCCAGGATCTGGTCCACATAGTTCAGGCGCATCGCCGGGAACCAGCGCGCGCCGGGCATCGTGGCCCCTGACGTCGCCGGGGCCAGCACCGCGTGGTCATCGGGACCCAACGGACCGCCGTCGGCCGCGGCCGCGCGCTCCGAAACGCCGTAGAAGTCCCAGACCGCGCGCCAGAACGTCGCCGGGTTGTCGACCGACCACTGCCACAGCCGTCCGTACTCGGCGCCGCCCAGGCCGACCGATTCGGCGAATGCCTCGATCTGACCGGTGCTCATGTCACCCCCGTGCGCGGGCCAGGACCGCCTGTGCCTGCCGCAGCACCGGGCCGTCGACCATCTGCCCGTCGATGGAGAACACCCCGCCCAGGTGCTCGGCCGAACCGTCGACAACCTTCTTCGCCCACACGATCTCGTCCTCGGTGGGCTCGTAGCCGGCCTGGATGTGCACCACCTGCGAGGGATGGATGCAGGCGGTGGCGGCGTACCCCAGGGCAACGGCGTCACGGATCTCGGCGACCAGCCCGTCCACGTCGTCGATGTCCAGGTGTACCGAGTCGACGGCGAACTTGCCGTACGCCGCCGCGGCCAGCCGGGTCACCGACCGCACCCACCGCGCCACGTCCCGGTAGGTGCCCGGATTCTCCTCTCCGTCACCGAAGCGGCTCGACTTGCCGCCCAGCCCGGCCACCAGATCCTCGGCACCCCACATCAGGCCGATGCAGTTGCTGACGGCGGCGATCTCGTTGACCCTGGTGGCGCCGAACGGCGTCTCCACCAGCGCGATCGTCTGCAGCGCGGTCTCGATCACCGACTCGGGGGTCTCGGACTTGGCCTGCATCACCACCCGATAGTCGGTCTCGGCGACGGCGGCGAGGTCGCGCCGATAGTCGCCGGTGGTCGCCGGGTTGATCCGCACCACGACGCGGTCGGGATCAATCGGGTTGGCGATCAGCGCCTCACGCGCGGCGGGCCGATTCTCCGGGCCGACGGCGTCCTCGAGGTCCAGGATCACCACATCGGCCCGGTCGAGGGCCTTGCGATAGCGATCGGGCCGGTCGGCCGGGCAGAACAGCATCGCCGGGCCGGGCGGGGTCCAGGCATTGGTCAGCAACTGTGTCATGCGATTACTCCACGGGTCGTTTACGGACGAGGGTCGAGCGGGTGGCCCGGGCGACGACGTCACCGTGCTGATTGCGCCCGATATGTGTCAGGTTGACGATGCCCTCACCGGGGCGCGACTTGGATTCGCGCTTGCCGGTGCATTCGGTTTCGCCGTACAGGGTGTCACCGGCGAACAGCGGGGCGGGAAAGGCGACCTCGCCGAAACCGAGATTGGCCACCAGGGTGCCCTGGGTCAGCTGCGCCACCGACAGCCCGACGACGGTCGAGAGGGTGAACATCGAATTGATCAGGCGCTGACCGCCGAAACCGGGCTGCCGCGCCGACCAGGCGGCATCGAGATGCAGTGCCTGGGTGTTCATCGTCAACGTGGTGAACAGGACGTTGTCGGCCTCGGTGACGGTGCGCCCGGGCCGGTGCTCGTAAATCGCGCCGATGTCGTATTCCTCGAACCACAGACCGCGCTGCACGATGCGCTCGCTCAATTTCCCCACATCCTTCGACGAGTGTGACCCATCTGGTATATCAGAGGGCCGGTGGGCGGCTCACACGTGCGGCGCTCAGGCGAAACCCAGTTCACGGGCGATCAGCATCAGCTGAACCTCGGTGGTGCCCTCGCCGATCTCCAGGATCTTCGAATCCCGGTAGTGCCGGGCCACCGGATACTCGTTCATAAAGCCGTAGCCGCCGTGGATCTGAGTGGCCGTCCGCGCGTTGTCCATCGCCGCCTCCGAGGAGATCATCTTGGCGATCGACGCCTCCTTCTTGAACGGCTTGCCGGCCAGCATCCTGGCGGCGGCGTCGTAGTAGGCGGTGCGGGCGACGTGTGCGCGCGCCTCCATCCGGGCGATAGCGAACGAGATCGACTGATACTGCCCGATCGGTTTGCCGAACGACTGCCGTTCCTTCGCGTACTTCACGCTCTCATCGACGCAGCCCTGCGCCACACCGGTGGCCAGCGCGGCGATCGCGATACGGCCCTCGTCCAGAATCGACAGGAAGTTGGCGTAGCCGCGGCCCCGTTCGCCGAGCAGGTTGCCGACGGGCACGCGGGCCTCGGAGAACGAGAGCGGATGGGTGTCCGAGGCATTCCAGCCGACCTTGTTGTAGGCGGGCTCGGCCACGAAACCCGGGGTATCCGACGGCACGATGATCGTGGATATCTCCTTGCGGCCGTCATCGGTCACGCCGGTGACTGCGGTGACGGTGACCAGCGAGGTGATGTCGGTACCGGAATTGGTGATGAATTGCTTGGCGCCGTTGATCACCCACTCGCCACCGTCCGGCCGGGCGGTGGTGGCGGTGGCCCCGGCATCGGATCCGGCACCCGGCTCGGTCAGACCGAAACCGGCCAGTGCCTTCCCCGCCAGAAGATCGGGCAGATAGCGCCGCTTCTGGTCCTCGGTGCCGTACTTGTAGATCGGCATCGCCCCGAGCCCGACGCCCGCCT
Source organism: Gordonia pseudamarae (assembly GCF_025273675.1). Lineage (NCBI taxonomy): Bacteria > Bacillati > Actinomycetota > Actinomycetes > Mycobacteriales > Gordoniaceae > Gordonia > Gordonia pseudamarae. Next base: position 4,108,519 of record NZ_CP045809.1, read on the forward strand.
CCAGGGTGATCGCCACCGACTGATCGACCTTGCCGAGCTCCTCCAGCGCCAGTGCGAGCGCGAAGTAGTCGCCGCCCATGCCGCCGTACTCCTCGGCGAACGGCAGTCCGAACAGTCCCATCTCGCCCATCTTGGCCACAACCTCGTACGGAAAGCTGTGCTCTTCATCGTGTTTGGCCGACACCGGGGCGACGACGGTCCGCGCGAAGTCACGCACCGTGTGCATCAGGTCGGTGTAGTCCTGTGTCAATTCCATGTCGGTTACCTTTTCGTTGTTGCTACCGCGCTGGTTGAGGTGTGACGAGCCGCTGGGCGAGGAGCCTCGAAACCCGGTGAGGCGACGATGTCATCTCACGAGGTTTCGAGGCTCGTCGCTTGCGCTCCTCGCACCTCAACCGACGAAGGGGGCACCTCAACCGACGAAGGGGGCACCTCAACCGACGAAGGGGGCACCTCAACCGACGAAGGGGGTGACTCAACCGGCGAAGGGGTCACTGTCGCGAGGATCTGGCCCGCGCCCACTTTATCGCCGGCCCTTGCCGACAGGGTGACCACACCGTCGACGGGTGCGGTCAGGGTGTGTTCCATCTTCATCGCCTCCACCACGATCACCGGGGCACCGGCGGCGACCGGTGCGCCGTCGGCGGCGGGTACCGCGACGACGGTACCGGGCATCGGACTGACCAGCTCACCGGCGTGGGTGGGGTCCGCGTCGGCGAGCACCGAACGCGCCAGGGTGAATCGCCAGGTACCGGGCACCCCCGATACCCACCAGGTGCCGTCGATGTCGACGGCCGACCACGACTGACTCACGCCGTTCACGATGAGACGTGAAACACCTTGGGCAACTTCGTGGTACACGATACCCGCCGTCCACGGGTCACGGCCGTCGTCATGGGTCAACGTCGCGACACCGTGCAGCGACGTTCCGGTCGCTTCCTCGACGACGATCGACACCGTGTACGCGTCGGCGCCGTCGGCGATCCGGGTGATCACCGGCGCCGGACCGCCGACCCGCCAACCCACCGCATTGCGCCACACGTCGCACTCACGGGCGCCGGTGCGGCACAACCCGACCAGCACCAGTGCCTCGGGAACCGGTTGTGGCCGCACATAATCCACCACGAGGCGATCGAGCAGTCCGGTGTCGAGCCGGGCGTCGATGATCTCGGGCCGGTTCAGGACGTGCCGACAGAAGTCGATATTGGTGACGACGCCGAGTACCCGGGTGTGGGCGAGCGCCGCGTCGAGCCGTTCCAGAGCCTGTTCCCGATCAGCGCCGTGGGCGATGACCTTGGCCAGCATAGGATCGTAGTCGCTGCCGACGACCAGACCCGGTAGCATCGACGAATCCACCCGCAGCCCAGGACCTTCCGGCTCCTGGAGGAGTGCGATGGTGCCGCCGGTGGGCAGGAATCCGGACGCCGGGTCCTCCGCGTACACCCGGGCCTCGACGGCGTGCCCGCGCACGACCACGTCGTCCTGGGTGAGCGAGAGCGTCTCGCCGCGGGCGACCCTGATCTGTTGTTCCACCAGGTCGACACCGGCGACCAGTTCGGTGACCGGGTGTTCCACCTGAAGTCGGGTGTTCATCTCCATGAAGAAGAAGTCGTCGGGCCGCTTGCCGGCCACGATGAACTCGACGGTGCCCGCGCCCGAGTAGCCGACGCTGCGCGCCGCATCGCATGCGGCCCGGCCGATACGGGCGCGGGTGGCCTCGTCGAGCAGCGCCGACGGCGCCTCCTCGATCACTTTCTGATGCCGGCGCTGCAACGAGCATTCACGTTCGCCGAGGTGAATCACCGTGCCGTGGTTGTCGGCGAGCACCTGTACCTCGATATGCCGCGGGGTGTCGACGAAATGTTCCAGGAACAGCGAGTCGTCGCCGAATGCCGTGCCCGCCTCACGCCGGGCACGCCGCAGCGCGGCCGGGAGATCGACCGGATCCTCGACGCAGTGCATTCCTTTGCCACCACCACCGGCGCTCGGCTTGATGAGCACCGGGAAACCTATGCCCGGGGCGGCGGCGATCAGGTCGTCATCGGTGAGGCCGGGCCGCGAAATACCCGGCACCACCGGCACATTCCGTTCGGCGACGGCGGCGCGGGCGGCGATCTTGTCCCCCATCGTGGCGATCGCCGCGGCGGGCGGGCCGATGAAGATGATCCCGGCCACCTCGAGTGCCGCGGCCAATCCCCGGTTCTCGGAAAGAAATCCGTAGCCCGGGTGGACCGCGTCGGCTCCGGTGGCGCGGGCCGCGCCGACGATCCTGCCGATATCAAGGTAGCTCTGTGCCGCCTCGGCCGGACCGATACGGACGGCGACATCGGCCTCGGCGACATGCCGGGCGTTCACATCGGCATCGGAATAGACCGCGACGCTGCGGATTCCCATGCGGCGCAGGGTGGTGATGACACGGCAGGCGATCTCGCCGCGGTTGGCGATAAGAACTGTACGAATGGCGGTTGCGGACATATCAGCGGGCTCACATTCGGAAGACGCCATAGGAGACGTCGGGCAGTGGTGCGTGGCGGCAGGTCTCCAGGGCCAGGCCGAGGACGGTGCGGGTGTCGGCCGGGTCGATGATGCCGTCGTCCCACAGCCGGGCGGTGGAGTAGTACGCGTCGGACTGCCGCTCGAACTGTTCGCGGATGGGCGTCTTGAACTCCTCTTCCGCGTCGCCGTCCCAGGTGTCGCCACGTCGTTCGATCTGGTTGCGGCGCACCGTGGCCAGGGTGTCGGCGGCCTGTGGGCCGCCCATCACCGAGATCCGCGCGTTGGGCCAGCTCCACAGGAATCGCGGGCTGTAGGCGCGACCGCACATCGAGTAGTTGCCCGCGCCGAACGAGCCGCCGATCATCACGGTGAACTTGGGGACCCGCGCGCAGGCGACCGCATTGACCATCTTGGCGCCGTTCTTGGCGATGCCGCCCTCCTCGTAGGCACGGCCCACCATGAATCCGGTGATGTTCTGGAGAAATACCAGCGGGATGGCGCGCTTGTCGCACAGTTCGATGAAATGCGCGCCCTTGAGGGCGGATTCGCTGAACAGCACGCCGTTGTTGGCGATAATGCCGACGGGATGCCCGTGGATACGGGCGAACGCGGTGACCAGCGTGGTGCCGTACAGTTCCTTGAACTCCGTGTACTCTCCGCCGTCGACGACGATCTCGATCACCTTACGTACGTCGTACGGGATACGCGGGTCGGTGGGCACCACTTCGTAGATGTCGGTCTGGGCCCGCCGCGGTTCACGCGGCGGCTCGGTCTCCCACCCCGCCGACCGGCGCGGCCCGAGGGTGGCGACGATCTCGCGCACCTTGGCCAGCGCCTGCTCGTCGTTGTCCACGAGGTGGTCGGCCACCCCGGACACCGACGAATGCATCAGCCCGCCGCCGAGGTCCTCGGCCGAGACGTCCTCCCCGGTGGCCGCCTTCACCAGCGGCGGCCCGGCCAGGAAGATGGTGCCCTGATCGCGCACGATCACCGTCTCGTCACTCATCGCCGGAACGTACGCACCGCCGGCGGTGGACGAGCCGAGTACCGCGGAGATCTGCGGGATGCCGGCGGCACTCATGGTGGCTTGATTGAAGAAGATACGGCCGAAGTGATCGCGGTCGGGGAACACCTCGTCCTGCTGCAGCAGCATCGCGCCACCCGAATCGACGAGGTAGACACACGGCAGCCTGTTGGTCGCGGCGATCTCCTGGGCCCGCAGGTGCTTCTTGACGGTGATCGGATAGTAGGTGCCGCCCGAGACGGTGGCGTCGTTGGCGACGATCATGCATTCACGGCCGTGGACGCGGCCGATGCCGGCGATGATCCCGGCCGAGGGTGCCTTGTCCCCGTACATGTCGATGGCCGCGAGCGGGGCGATCTCCAGGAACGGCGAACCGACGTCGAGCACCCCGTCGACACGCTCACGCGGCAGGAGTTTTCCCCGGGACAGGTGGCGTTGCCGGGCGGCCGCACCGCCGCCCTCGGCGACCGTACGCAGGCGGTCACGCAGGGCGGCCACATTGGCCTCGTGCGTGTCGCGGTAGCTGACTGTGCTGGTCACCATCAGCCTTTCAGTTAGTAGCGATTAACCGAAATGGAACCTACCATGTGTCGCCCGTCACCGAAAGCCGATCCACCCCGGGAAATCGGGCAAGTCGGTCCGGATCGCCGGCAGCACGGCCCAAGCCGCCCCGACCGTCCGATCGGATGGTTACGATGTCGCCAACTTTCAGGAGGAATCGTGACGCCGACCACAGCAGCACCCACCGGCGGGCAGGCCGTCTCGATGGCACAACGCAACTGGATCTTCGGCACCATCGTCATCGGGATGCTGCTGGCGGCACTCGACTCGACGATCGTCTCGACCGCCCTGCCCACCATCGTCGGCGACCTCGGTGGCGGCGGACACATGAGCTGGGTGGTCACCTCCTACCTACTCGCCCAAACCGTGTCGACGGTGCTCGCCGGCAAGTTCGGCGACCTGTACGGCCGCAAGGCGATCTTCATCAGCGCGGTCGCCGTGTTCATCGTCGGCTCGTTCTTCTGCGGACTCGCGAACAACATGGCCTGGCTGATCGTCGCCCGCGCCGTGCAGGGCATCGGCGGCGGTGCGATCACCGTGACCGCGACCGCACTGATCGCCGACGTGATCCCGTTGCGCGACCGGGGCAAGTACCAGGGCGCGCTCGGCGCCGTCTTCGGCGTCACCACCGTCATCGGCCCACTGCTCGGCGGCCTGTTCACCGACCATCTCTCGTGGCGGTGGGCGTTCTACATCAACGTACCGATCGCCCTGATCGTGATTCCGCTGGCATTCAAGACGATTCCGGGCATCAGCGAACGCGTCCGAGCCGAGATCGACTACCTGGGCATTGTTTTCGTCTCGCTGGGCGCGGTCGCGGTGACGCTCGGGTTGTCGTGGGGCGGATCGGAATACGCGTGGGATTCGGTACAGATCATCGGACTGTTCGCCGGGTCGGTGCTCAGCTTCGCCGTCTTTGTACTTGTCGAACACCGCGCGGCCGAACCGATCCTGCCGATGCACCTGTTCTCCGGGCGGGTGTTCACGATCTGCTCGATCCTGTCGTTCATCGTGGGTTTCGCGATGATGGGCGCGATGACATTCCTGCCGACATTCCTGCAGTACGTGCAGGGCACATCGGCCACCGATTCAGGTATCCGGATGCTGCCCATGGTGGTGGGCCTACTGCTCACGTCGGTCCTCGCCGGCGGCTACGTCGGCAAGACCGGACGGTATCGGGTGTTTCCCATCGCCGGTTCCGCGGTGATCGCGCTCGGACTGTACCTGCTGTCCCGCATGGACGAGGGCACCTCGATCCTGGTGACCTCGCTGTACATCTTCGTCCTCGGACTGGGCATCGGCCTGACGATGCAGGTGCTGACCCTGGTCGTCCAGAACACCTCGAGCTACGCCGACCTGGGCACCGCGACGTCGGCGGTCACCTTCTTCCGCACCCTGGGCATGTCGTTCGGCGCGGCGGTGATGGGCACGCTCTACGCCAACACACTGAGATCGGAACTGCCGCCGGCGATCATCGAGGCGACCCTGACCGATCCGGCGGCGGCGACCACGCCGGCGGGCCTGCACGCACTGCCCGACGCCCAGAAGGCGCCGATCATCCACGCCTACGCGCAAGCACTGCACGATGTGTTCCTGTGGGTCGTCCCCGTCGCGGTCGTGGCGTTGCTGCTCGCGATCTTCCTGCCGCAGGTGCCGATGCGCGAGGCCGCGAAAGAAAGCGCTCAGGGACCGGCCGAAGGATTCGGGATGCCCGAGCAGGGCAGCAGCCGGGTGCAATTGGAGACGATCGTCGGCCGGGTCTTGCGGCGCAACGAACGCGACGGGGTGTTGCGCCGCGTGATCGCCGACTCCGGCCATGACATCGACGTGCCGACCGCCTGGGGCGTGCTGACCGTCGGCATCCGCGAACGCTACCTCGGTGTCACGGCCACCCAGTCCTCCCTCGAACAGCGGATCGGACTCCCTGAAGGCGTGCTGACCTCGTTCTACGACGGCATCATCGACGCCGGCTACCTCACCCGGCACGGCGACACGCTGAGCCTGACCCGGACCGGTCGCGCCGAGGTGGAGACGCTGACCCGCATCTGGCGCGACTGGCTGGTCACCCAGGTGCGTGAATGGCTGCCCGAGAGCGCCGACGGCGGTGACCTCACCGCGGACGTCACCGCCGCCCTCGACCGGATCGGTCGCCGTGCCATCGAGGAGAGCAACACCCCACCGGCGGGCACGCCCTGAACTGACGGGCACGGCGCCTGACCGGGCACGGCGATCGGTGGGCCGAACAGCGCCGATCCGGCACATCGAACAGCGCCGATCCGGCGAATAGTGCGCCAGGTCACATCGGCGGCCTACGATGGCGGAGAACCCATCACCCCCGGGTTCGTCCACGACACAACCGTCGCGACCGGCCACCACCAACAGGCCCTCGGCGACGCTACATAAGGCCTGGTGATCCCATGACCCTCACGCCGCACCGTCCCGCACCCTCCCCCGTCGCGACCGAAACCCGGCTCGAGGACCGATACACCCGCGAGGACGGGACCGTCTACCTGACCGGCATCACCGCACTCGTCCGGATGATCGCCGACCGCACCCGCCTCGACCACTCACTCGGGCTGCGCACCGCATCGTTCGTGTCCGGCTACGAGGGTTCGCCGCTCGCCGGACTCGACCTCGAACTCGACCGTCGCCGCGCCCACCTGGCACCGCTGAACGTGGTGCACCGGCCCGGACTCAACGAAGAACTCGCCGCCACCTCCGTGATGGGTTCACAGCTCGCCCCCGGCATCGGGCTGCGGGCGGATTCGGGTATCGACGGCGTCGTCGGATACTGGTACGGCAAGGCCCCGGGTCTGGACCGGGCAACCGACGCGATCCGGCATGCCAACCTCGTGGGCACCCATCCCGACGGCGGTGCCGTCGCCATCGTGGGCGACGATCCCGGCGCCAAGAGTTCGACGGTGCCGTCGGCGTCGGAAATGGCACTCGCCGACCTGTGCATCCCCACCCTGTACCCGGCCGACTCGCAGGACATCCTCGACCTCGGGGTCCATGCGGCGCTGATGAGCCGGGCCACCGGTGTGTGGACGGCGCTCAAGATCTCCGCACACGTCGCCGACGGCGCCTCGACCGCACAGGTGCACCCGGACCGATTGCGGCCCGAATCGATCGGACGCAGCCCCCACGTGCCCAGCGGCAGACTTCTGGGCGCGTCCCTGATGGAGCTGGAACAGAACCAGCTCACCGTCCGCATTCCACGTGCCCTCGAGTACGCCCGCCGCAACCGGATCAACCGGATCGTGGTCAGCTCCCCCGACGACCGGATCGGTATCGTCGCCGCCGGAAAGACCTACCTCGATGTGCGTAATGCTCTGCGGCTGTTCAAGATCGACGACGACGATCTGCACCGCCTCGGCATCCGGATCCTCAAGCTGGGCATGGTGTACCCGCTCGACCCGGAGATCGTGCACACGTTCATCGGCGACACCGCCACCGGACGCGGACTGCGCGAGGTGATCGTCGTCGAGGAGAAGCGTGACTTCGTGGAAACCATGTTGCGCGACATCCTGTTCCGGCATCCCGGTGCACCGGCGATCGTCGGCAAGGTCAACGAGAACGGCTCCACCCTGTTCTCCCGGTTCGGCGAACTCGACGTCGACGCCGTCACCCGCGGCCTGGCCGGCCGGCTTGCCGACCACCACCACGTCCCGGCGGCACGCGACTGGCTCAGCAACGCCGCCCGCACCCGGACCCGCATCGAGCTGCCACTGGCGGTGCGCACCCCGTACTTCTGCTCGGGATGCCCCCACAACAGCTCCACCAGGGTCGCCGACGGCACCCTGGTGGGAGCCGGAATCGGTTGTCACGCCATGGTTCTGCTGATGGATCCGCGGCAGGTCGGTGACGTGGTGGGCACCACGCAGATGGGCGGTGAGGGCGCGCAGTGGATCGGGATGGCGCCGTTCGTGTCCCAGGATCATTTCGTGCAGAACATCGGCGACGGCACATTCGCGCATTCTGGATCGCTCGCGCTGCGGGCGGCGGTGGCCTCCGGCGAGAACATCACCTACAAACTGCTCTACAACGGCACCGTCGCCATGACCGGCGGGCAGGAAGCCGTCGGCGGACCCGGACTGGCACAGCTGGTATCGCTGCTGATGTCCGAAGGGGTGTCGCGGGTGGTTGTCACCTCCGACGATCCGCGCCGCACCCGGCGGCTGCTGCGGGACGCGCGACCGTCCGGGGTACGGGTCCGCCACCGCGACGAGTTGCTCACCGTGCACACAGAACTCGCCGCGATACCCGGAGTGACCGTACTCATCCACGATCAGCAGTGCGCCGCCGACAAGCGCCGCAAACGCAAGCGCGGACAACAGGACACCCCGGCCACCAGGGTGATGATCAACGAACGCATCTGCGAGGGCTGCGGTGACTGCGGCCGACAATCGAACTGTCTGTCGGTGCAGCCGGTGGACACCGAGTTCGGTCGCAAGACCCGCATAGACGAAAGCTCGTGCAACCTCGACTACTCGTGTCTGGACGGAGATTGTCCGGCGTTCGTGACGGTCACCCCGGGCACGCCCGAGCGCGTCGGCGTCGATGACATCGGTCCCGACCTGTCCGTCGTGATCCCCCCGTCGCTGGTTGAGGTGCCCCCGTCGGTTGAGGTGCCCTCGTCGGTTGAGGTGCCCCCTTCGTCGGTTGAGGTGCCCCCGTCGGTTGAGGTGCGAGGAGCGCAGGCGACGAGCCTCGAAACCCCGCACGATGACAATGTCACGTCACCGGGTTTCGAGGCTCCTCGCCCAGCGGCTCGTCATACCTCAACCAACGGGGGGAACGGCCCGGAGGACATCCGCCGCGGAGACGGAACGACCGGGACGTTCTCGATGCGGATCACCGGGATCGGCGGGACCGGGGTGGTGACGATCTCCCAGGTGATTGCCACCGCCGCGACACTGGACGGGCGGTCGGCGCGCACCGTCGACATGACCGGCCTGGCGCAGAAGGGCGGTGCGGTGGTCAGCGATGTGAAGATCACTCCCGAGCCGGCGGAGGAGGCGGCGAAGGTGGCGGCCCGTACCTGCGACCTGTACCTGGTGTGCGATGCCCTGGTGGGCACCGATCCGGTGAATCTCACGGTGACCGAGGCACATCGGACCACCGCCGTGGTGTCGACGACCAAGATGCCCACCGGTGCGATGGTGATCGACACCAAGGTCGGTTTTCCCGCCGACGCCGCTGTGCATTCGGCGATCGACGAACATGTGGGTCGGGCACTGTATCTGGATGCGGTGGCCACCAGCGATGCGCTGTTCGGAGACGAACAGTTCGCCAACATGCTGCTCGTCGGGGCCGCACACGAGACCGGTGCGCTGCCGGTGAGCGCGGCGTCGATCGAGCGGGCGATCGCGCTGAACGGGGTCGCGGTGGACACCAACATGCAGGCCTTCCGTCGCGGCCGCCAGTCGGTGGCCGACCCGGATGCACTGGCGGCCGCGCTCGCCATCCGCGTTCGGCACGCCGAAACCGCACCGTCGACCGATGCGGTGCGTGCGGTGGAGGCGGCCGGGATCACCGATCCTGCTGTCGGCGCGGTGACACGCCTGCGGTACGACGAGCTGGCGGCCTACGCCGACAGCGATTACGCCCGCGAATACCTGGCCGTGGTGGCCCGGGTCGACAGATCTGCTCTCGGCGCCGATGTCACCGAGGCGGTGGCGCGTCACCTATACAAACTGATGGCGTACAAGGACGAGTACGAGGTGGCCCGGCTGACCGCCGACCCCGCTTTCGCCGCCACCGTCGCCCACACCTATGGCGACGACGCGACCACCGCGGTGCGGCTGCATCCGCCGACACTGCGGGCGCTCGGCCTCCGCCATAAGGTCGGCTTCGGCCGGTGGGCGCGACCGGCGCTGACCGGGCTGGCCCGGATGAAGCGGCTGCGCGGTACCGCCCTCGATCCGTTCAGGTACACCGAGGTCCGCCGCACCGAACGCGAACTGATCGGCGAATACCGGGAGGTGATCGGGCAGGTGCTGGCCGCCTGGGACGACGGCCGGATCGGTGTGGACGACCGGCCGGCGATCATAGGGCTGCTGTCCCTGCCCGACATGGTGCGCGGCTACGAACACATCAAGCTCGACAATGTCGCACAGTATCGCGATACGGTGCGGCGCACACTGGCCGACCTGATCACATGACCTCGTCACCGAGAGAGAAGCGTAAGCCCCTCACCGATCGAAGTACAAGGAGCACAACCTTCCTCACCGGATGAGGAGCGCGCGCGACGAGCCTCGAAACCACGCACCCACAATGCCGCAGATCCACGACAGAGCGGGCCCGGCCCGATACTCGGCACCGTCACCGTGTGCCAGGACCCCACGGCCGCTGCCCGCTCAGTCGCGCGCGAAACCTTGGACGAAGGCCGCCGCGACGAGCGCCGCCGCCTGCAGGAAGCCGAAGATCAGCGCGACGATCGCACCCACGCCGAGATCGACCACCCCGGGCAGCGCCAGGGCCGCCGACAGCAGCGCCAGCCAGCCGCCCGAGGCGAGCACGGCCAGCACCGGCAGCGCCCGTCGATACGCCGGCACCACCAGCAGCGCCGCCGCCACCGCCATCGCGCCCATCAGGATCAGGAATTTGCCCGGGTTGAGCAGGATCTCGTAGGAGAAGAACCCGGGTACACCGGTCAGGTCGTTGCCCCACCGGTCCAGCTCGACCTCGGTGACCGAGGCGCCGAACGACACCCAGTCGACGAAACCCATCGTGTAGGTGACCAGACCGGCCACCGCGGAGATGAGGACAAGGACAGTCGAACGATTCAGCAGTCCGGGCCGAAGCGGCCGCCATCGCGCCGGACGACCGGGCGGTGGGCCGGCGAACGGTGCACCGGGACCGTCGGGGCCGGCGAACCGGGGACCGCCCGAGGCCGGGAGCCCACCCCGATTGAAGCCCGGTTGGGCCGGACCCGGCCCGTACTGGGCGGCAAAAGGCCGACTGGGCGGCTGCTGAGCGGGCGGCTGCCCGAGCGGCTGCTGGGCGGGAAAGGGCCAGCTGGGCGCGCCCGGCGGACGCGGCGCCACGGCACCGCGACGATCCGGCCGTCCCGTCTGCCCGGGGAATCCCCCGCCCGGAGTGCCGGGCCCGGAAGTATGAGGCCCGGGGGAACGAGCCCCGGCGGTGTGCGGTCCGGGGGTGTGCGGTCCGGGACCACCGGGCCCCAGGTCACGGCGCACCGGATCACCGGGGATCGGCCCGAAGTCGTCGGCGCCGGGCGCCCGGAACCTACCCGATCGGGGTTCGGATTCGGGTCCCGGCGGCTCCGGCCTGGTGTGTTCCGGCCCGGTGGGATCGGGCGGGGGCGTCTGTCCGGTCACTCGTCCATCGTAGAGCCGCCGGGACCGGGAACGAGCGTGTTCGCGGTGCTCATGCCGAACGGATTCGCGGCGCCCGCGGCAAGCGGATCGGGCACGAGGCCGAAGAATCGGTCATCATGGCCTAATCTGAACATCATGTCCGGGCGCAGCATGAGTTTCGATCCCATCGAGGAAGCTCGGGCCCATTGGACCGAGTCCGGCTGGGGCGATGTCGCCGACGGCATGGTCGCGGTCACCTCCGTGATGCGGGCGCACCAGATTTTGCTGGCACGCGTCGAAGCGGTCCTGCGGCCCTACGGTCTCACCTTCGCCCGCTTCGAATTGCTTCGCCTGCTCGCCTTTTCGCGATCGGGCTCGTTGCCGATCGCCAAGGCGTCCGATCGCCTGCAGGTACACGTCACCAGCGTCACCCACGCGATCCGCCGGCTGGAGGAAGCCGGGCTGGTGCTGCGCGAACCGCATCCCACAGATGGACGCACCACAATCGTGGCGATCACCGATACCGGCCGGTCCACCGTCGAGACGGCCACCGTCGCGCTCAACCGGGACGTGTTCGGCAACGTCGGCATACCCGGAGAAAAGATCACCGGCCTCGTGGATGCAATTCATTCGTTGCGCCACGACGCCGGTGACTTCTGATCCCCTCGATACGGGACCGGGTTCAGCGCAGAGTCTGGATGATCGCCGAGAAATCCAGATCCGCGTGCTGCTCGGCGAAAGACCGGTACAGCTGTGCCGCATGCGTGCCGAGCGGGGCGCGGGCCCCGGTGCTGGTGACCGCGTCCATCGCCAGCCCCAGATCCTTGTTCATCAGCGCGGTGGCGAAACCGGGCTTGTAGTCGTTGTTGGCCGGTGAGGTCGGCACCGGACCCGGCACCGGGCAGTTGGTCTGCACCGCCCAGCAATTGCCGGTGGCGCCGGTGATCACGTCGTACAGCGCCTGATCGGACAGACCCAGTTTCTCGGCGAGCTTGAACGCCTCGCCGACCGCGATCTGCTGAACGGCCAGCACCATGTTGTTACAGACCTTGGCGGCCTGCCCGGCACCGGTATCACCGCAGTGAATAATCTTGCCGGCCATCGGATCCAGCGTCGAACGGGCCGCCGAGAAGGCCTCATCGGAACCGCCCACCATGAATGCCAGCGTGCCCGCCACCGCGCCCTTGACACCGCCGGACACCGGTGCGTCGACCTGTGCGAAGCCGCGGTCGACGGCCTGGGCGTTGATACGCCGGGCATCGTCCACCGAAATGGTCGAGGAATCGATGAACAGCGCACCGGAGGTGGCCACGGGCAGGATGTCCTCGTACAGGGACTTCACGATGGGCCCGCTCGGGAGCATCGTGATGACCACCTGCGCGCCCACCACCGCCTCGACCGCCGTGGTGAACACCTTGATGCCGTTGGACTGGGCGATCTCCACCGCCGCGGGCACCGGATCGAAACCGTGTACCGCATGCCCGGCCTTCACCAGATTGGCGGCCATCGGGCCACCCATATTGCCCAGTCCCAGAAAAGCTATCGTCGTCATTGGTTCATCGCTTTCGCATTCGGGTTGTCGGTAGGAACTATTTTCACGCAGTTGCGGGCGTTCGGTGCCGGAGTTGGCCGACGTTCCCCGCGCCGGGATGAGGAGTCCACCATCACGGGTCGAGGTGCGAGGAGCGTCGGCGGAGTGGCGGTCAGGCCTCGGCGAACCGGGCGGCGACCGAGCGACCGACCACCACCCGCATGATCTCGTTGGTGCCCTCCAGGATTCGGTGCACGCGCAGATCCCGCACGATCTTCTCCAGTCCGTACTCGGCCAGATAGCCGTAGCCGCCGTGCAGCTGCAACGCCTGGTCGGCGACCGCGTAGCAGGCGTCGGTGACGAATCGTTTCGCCATCGCACAGCGTTCGGCCTTGTCGGGGGTACCGGCGTCGAGAGCCCGCGCGGCGTCGTGCAGCATCAGCCTGGAGGCGTGCAGCGAAGTGGCCATGTCGGCGAGGGTGAAGCGGATGGTCGGTTCGTCGATCAGCTTGCCACCGAACGCCTCACGCGAGGCCACGTACGCCGCCGCCCGATCGAACGCGGCCTGCGCGCCACCCAGGGAGGAGGCCGCGATGTTGAGCCGGCCACCGTTCAGGCCGTTCATCGCGATACCGAAACCGATCCCCTCCTTGCCGCCGAGCAGCCGGGACGAGGACACCCGCACGTCGTCGAGGACGACCTGGGCGGTGGGTTGCGCATTCCAGCCCATCTTGCGTTCCTGCGCACCGAAACTCACCCCCGGGGCATCCCGGTCGACGAGGAACGTCGAGATGCCGCGGGGACCGTCGCCGCCGGTGCGCGCCATGATGACGTACATGTCGGAGGTGCCCGCACCGGAGATGAACTGCTTGGCCCCGGTCAACACGTACTCGTCGCCGTCGCGGATCGCCCGCGTGGCCAGCGCCGCCGCATCCGAACCGGCACCCGGTTCGGTCAGGCAGTAGCTGGCCACCGCATCCATCGACGCCAGTCGCGGCACCCAGGTGCGACGCTGCTCGTCGGTGCCGTACTGATCGACCATCCACGTGCACATGTTGTGAATCGACAGGAACGCACCCACGGCGGGATCCGCATGGGCCAGCGCCTCGAAGATCCGCACCCCGTCGAGCCGGGTCAGGCCGCTGCCACCGACATCCTCGGAACAGTAGATCGCGGCCATACCCAGCTCGGCGGCCTCGCGCAGGACGTCGACCGGAAAATGGTGCTTCTCATCCCAGTCGAGTGCATACGGGCCGATCTTCTTGGCCGCGAACGCCGCCGCCGTCTCGGCGATGACGCGGGCGTCGTCGTCGAGAGCGTCGGGGCCGAGCGCGTGGTCGAAAGTCGCTGTCACAGAACTCAATCCATCGTCGGGATGACGAACTCGGCACCATCCTTGATACCCGAGGGCCAGCGGGTGGTGACGGTCTTGGTCTTGGTGTAGAACTCGATCGACGCCGGTCCGTGCTGATTGAGGTCGCCGAAACCGGACCGCTTCCAGCCGCCGAAGGTGTAGTACGCCACCGGAACCGGGATGGGCACGTTGACGCCGACCATACCGACCTCGACACGGGCGGTGAAGTCACGGGCGGCGTCGCCGTCGCGGGTGAAGATCGCGACCCCGTTGCCGTACTGGTGATCGGTGGCCAGCGCGAGCGCCTCCTCGTAGTCGGCGGCCCGCACGATCTGCAGGACGGGGCCGAAGATCTCGTCGGTGTAGGTCACCATCTCCTTGGTGACGTGGTCGAACAGGGTGGGGCCGATGAAGTAGCCACCCGAGAGATCCTCGTCGCCGAACTGCTGTTCGTCGCTGGCGCGTTCCCGGCCGTCGACGACGAGCTCGGCACCCTCCTCCACGCCCTTGTCGATGTAGGAGCGCACCCGGGCCAGCGCCGCGCCGGTGACCAGCGGGCCGTAGTCGGCCTTGGGGTCGAGGCTGTGGCCCACGCGCAACGCGACGACCCGGTCGACGAGCTTGGCGCGCAGGCGGTCCGCGGTCTCCTCCCCCACCGGGACGGCCACCGAGATGGCCATGCAACGCTCGCCCGCACTACCGTAACCGGCGCCGATCAACGCATCGACCGCCTGGTCGAGGTCGGCGTCGGGCATGATGATCATGTGGTTCTTGGCGCCGCCGAAGCACTGCGAACGCTTTCCGTGGGCGGCGGCCGTCGAGTAGATGTACTGGGCGATGTCGGAGCTGCCGACAAAGCCGAGTGCCTTCACGTCGGGGTGGGTCAGCAGCGCGTCGACGGCTTCCTTGTCACCGTTCACGACCTGGAACACACCGTCGGGCAGCCCGGCCTGGGTGAACAGTTCGGCCAGCCGCACCGGCACGGAGGGGTCGCGCTCGCTCGGCTTAAGGATGAAGGCGTTGCCGCAGGCGAGGGCGGGGCCGGCCTTCCACAGCGGGATCATCGCCGGGAAGTTGAACGGGGTGATGCCGGCGACCACGCCTAGCGGCTGGCGGATCGAGTGGATGTCGATGCCCGGGCCGGCGCCTTCGGTGAAGCTGCCCTTGAGCAGGTGCGGGATGCCGACGGAGAACTCGATGACCTCGATGCCGCGCTGGATGTCGCCGAGGGCGTCGGCGTGGGTCTTGCCGTGTTCGGAGCTGAGCAGGGTGGCCAGTTCGTCGGCGTTCTGGTTGACCAGGTCGATAAACCGCATGAGGACACGGGCCCGGCGCTGCGGGTTCCAGGTGGCCCAGCCGCGCTGCGCCTCGACCGCGGTGGCGACAGCGGCCGACACCTCCTCGGCGGAGGCCAGCGGAACCCGGGCCTGGACCGCACCGGTGCTGGGGTCGAAGACGTCGGCCTGGCGACCTTCGGTGACCGTCACGGCGGCACCGTTCAGGTAATGCGGAATGCTTCGGATCTCTGTGAGTTGCGTCATATTATTCAGCCTTTCGCGGTGCGCCGCTGATCCCGCCGAGCGGAACGCGGCATGACATGGTGCACGCATCGGAGCCGATGATCTGCACGTCCGGCACTGTTCGCCAGGGCGCGCGCTGTGGCCCACGACTCACAATACTAGGACATCCTAGTAAATTTGCCCAGCCCCGACTACCTGCGTGTATTCAAGACTCAGGGTCGGCTGGGGTAGCCTGCCTCACAACGAAAGGAGAGCTGCCACATGTCCGTCGTCATCCTTTACGGAACAGAGAGCGGCAACGCGGAGATCGTCGCCGATTCAGTGGCCGACGTCCTCACCAGCTACGACCCGTCGATCTACGACATGAGCGACTACGCTGTCGAAGACCTCGACGCCGCCGATTTCTACGTCATCGTCTGCTCGACCTACGGCGACGGCGAACTGCCGACCGGCGCCGAACCGTTCGCCGAAGAACTCGACGAGAAGAAGCCCGACCTGACCGGCCTGAAGTTCGCCGTGTTCGGGCTCGGCGACTCGATCTACGACGAGACGTTCAACCACGGCGGCGAGATCATGGCCAAGAAGCTCAGTGACCTCGGCGCCACCCAGGTGGGCGACCACGGTCGGCACGACGCGGCGTCCGCGATCAAGCCGACCTTGCAGGCCGAGGAATGGGCCGGAGCGCTCACCTCGGTCATCGATTCGGTCACCGCCTGACCCGTCAGAGGCACCACCGGCGTACTTCACACCAACAATCTGACAAGACGGGCCTGTTGCTCGTTGTTGCCGCCGGTGTTGCCCCTTACGGTATTCTCATGCACCAACCCGCCGGCCGCTGTTGCCCAGAGCCCCCCGCTGCCGTGCGGTCCTCCGGCACCGCGAATTGCCCGCACCGGACAGAACTCGAACGGCTCGCCACGCTCGACACGGACACCATCGACGCCGCCCTACTCGGTGCGCGCGCACTGTATCCACTGATCTCCGAGGCCGTCGACCAGTACCTCGACCTCGACGACCAGGCCGATGCCGCGTTCGCCGCCGGCAACACCGACGATGCGATGTACCTGCACCAGGAAGCCTCCGCATGGCGCGCGACGGTGACCGTGCTCAAACAGATCGAGTCACGCGGGCACCGGGCCGACAGCACCCCACAGGCCGGCATCGCATGAGCGGCCGGACCCTCGTGCTGATGCGCCACGGCAAATCCGGCTATCCGCCGGATGTGTGGGACCACGACCGTCCCCTCGCCGACCGAGGCATCAGTCAGGCCGCCCTCGCCGGCGACTGGATGTCCGACGACGGGCTGAGCATCGATCTGGTGCTGTGTTCCACCGCCACCCGCACCCGGCAGACCCTGATGCGGACGGGCATCGACGCGCCGGTCGACTACGTCGAGGACATCTACGGCGGCGCTCCGTTCGAGATCCTGGAGGCGCTGCGCATCCACGTACCCGACGACGCGAGGACCGTGCTGGTCGTCGGGCACGAACCGGGTATGCCGGCCACCGCGCTGACCCTGGACCCCGACGGCGAGATCGACCGCTTCCCCACCTCGGCGTACGCGATCGTCGATGTGTCGGTGCCGTGGGCCGAGATCGGCCTGCGGCCGGGCGGCGGCACACTCCGCGCGCTGCGCATCCCCCGGTAGTCGACCCGACACTTCCGCATCGGGCGCCCGCTGGCGTACCATGGATTGCGAAATTCATCAATCCGTTAATTCATCAACCAGGGGGCGGTGTGCCGTACACACATCCCGATCAGCCGCTGTACGAGATCAAAGCCAACCTGTTCAAGGCGCTGGCCCACCCCGCCCGCATCCGGGTGCTCGAGGTACTGACCGCCGGCATCGGCCCGACCCCGGTCAGCGAACTGCTCGCGGCCACCGAACTCGAGCCGTCCTCGCTGTCCCAGCACCTCGGCGTACTCAAACGCCACAAGGTGGTCACCAGCGCCCGCTCCGGCAATGCCGTCTACTACCAGCTCGCCCATCCGTCCATCCGTGAACTGCTGGTGATCGCCCGCATGTTCCTCGCCGACACCCTTGCCGCACAACGAGATCAATTCGACGCCATCGCATCGCTACCGCCGGTGACGCGGGCATGAGCGGCCCGGGTCCGGCGAGTGTGCTTCGGCGAGGCACCCGATTCCTGCCCCGCCCCAGCGACTACACCCAACTGCGCTCGAGCTGGCGCACCGACATCATCGCCGGGGTCACCGTCGGTGTCGTCGCGCTGCCGCTCGCACTGGCCTTCGGCATCTCCTCCGGCGTGGGCGCCGCCGCCGGACTGATCACCGCCGTCGTCGCGGGCCTGGTGGCCGCGGTGTTCGGCGGATCCCACGTTCAGGTATCCGGGCCGACCGGTGCGATGGCGGTAATCCTCGCGCCGATCGTCGCGCAGCACGGTCTGGGGAGCATCGCGATCGTGACCATCATGGCCGGGCTGATCGTATTCGCCGCCGGGATCGTCGGGCTGGGCCGGGCCGTCACATTCATCCCGTGGCCGGTCATCGAGGGATTCACGCTCGGTATCGCGGCGATCATCTTTCTGCAGCAGGTCCCGGCGGCATTCGGCACCACCGCGCCGTCCGGCGAACGCACCCTCGTCGCCGCGATCGACGTTGTCGCACATACACAGTGGGAACGGACGCTGCCCGCGCTCGGGGTGGTCGCGGCCGTCGCCGCGTTCATGCTGATCCTGCCGCGAATCCATCGGTCGATCCCCGAATCGCTGACCGCCGTCGTCGTGGTGGCCGTCGCCGCCGGGCTCCTGCACCTCGATGTGGCACAGATCGGCGAGCTGCCGTCCGAACTACCCGCACCCACCCTGCCGGACATCGACCCCGGGGCACTCGGGTCGCTGGCCGGGTCCGCGGCGGCCATCGCCGCACTCGCCGCCATCGAATCGCTGCTGTCGGCGCGCGTCGCCGCCACCATGACGCCGTCCGGACCCACGGGGGCACCCGCCACCGCGTACGACCCCGATCGCGAGCTCACCGGCCAGGGACTCGCATCGGTGGCCTCGGGCCTGTTCGGCGGGATGCCCGCCACCGGTGCGATCGCCCGCACCGCGGTCAACGTGCGCGCCGGGGCACGTACCCGGGTCGCGGCGATCGTGCACGCACTGGTGCTCCTGGCCGTGGTCTACCTGGCCACCGGCCCGGTCTCCGCCATACCGCTCGCCGCACTGGCCGGGGTACTGATGGTGACCTCGTTCCGGATGATCTCGCTGCACACCGTGCGGTCGATCCTGCGATCAACCCGCGCCGACGCGGCGATCTTCCTCGTGACCGCGATCATCACCATCTGCTTCGATCTGATCGAGGCCGTGCAGATCGGGATCGTGGTGGCCGCGTTCTTCGCGCTGCGCCAACTCGCCCATCGCTCGAGTGTCACCCGCGAACCGCTTCCCGGCCAACCCCTGCCCGGCGACGAACACATCGCCCTCCTGCGCGTGGACGGTGCCATGTTCTTCGGTGCTGCCGAACGTATTTCGTCGGCGATCACCACCGGCGCCGAGGACGACCCGGACATGCGCGTGGTGATCATCCGGTTGTCCCATCTCGGGATGCTCGACGCGACCGGGGCCCACACGCTCGCGCAGATCGTCGGCGACCTCGAGGGCCGCGGCATCACCGTCATCCTCAAAGGCGCGCAGGACGAACACCACCGATTACTCAGCGGTGTCGGCGTCTTCGACTCGCTACGGCACAAGAACCACCTGATGAACGATCTCGACGACGCCGTTCGCCACGCCCGCAGGCACGTCGCCACGCCCGGCTGACGGCCAGATCCGCACTGCGCGCACGCGCGTTCATGGTGGGATGGGAGGCATGAACGATGGACTTGTCGTCACCACATCGCACGGATCGTACCGGGGCGCCCGGGGATCCGGCGCCGACGTGTGGAAGGGCATCCGGTACGCCCGGGCCCGGCGCTGGCGGCGCGCCGAGCCACCCGCACCGCACACCGAGATCATCGAGGCGACCACATACGGGGCGGTGTGCCCGCAGGCCCTGATCCCGGGCATCGACCTCGGCAAGGACGCCACGTTCAGCGAGGACTGCCTGTTCCTGAACGTGTGGCGTCCCACTGTCGTCACGCCCGGGGCGTCGCTGCCGGTGATGGTATGGATCCACGGCGGGGCGTACGTGTTCGGTTCGGGAAGCCAGGGCCTGTACGACGCGACCACGCTGGCGGTCGACGGGCAGGTCGTCGTCGTCACCGTCAACTACCGGCTCGGCGCGCTCGGCTTCGCCGATCTGTCCACCTTCAACGAACCCGGGCACACGCGGTTCGAGTCGAACGCCGCGATGAGCGATGTGCTGGCCGCACTGACCTGGGTGCGGGCCGAGATCGCCGGATTCGGCGGCGACCCCGAGAATGTCACCGTCTTCGGCGAGTCCGCCGGCGCCGGCATCGTCACCACCCTGCTCACCATGCCCGCGGCCGAGAACCTGTTCCACCGGGCCATCGCCGAGAGCTCACCCGCCACCTCGGTATACGGCGGCGAACGGGCCGCCAAGGTGGCCGGCAACCTGCTGTCGGTGCTCGGGATCGGGGTCCGCGACGTGGCGCGGTTGCATGACCTCGACATCCGGCAGATCCTGCCCGCCACGATGAAGGTGTACGGGCAGGTTCCGGAGGAGACACCGGGCACGCTCGCGTTCGCGCCGGTCGTCGACGGCGACCTCCTGCCCCGGCACCCGATGGACGTGTACCGGGCCGGCGAATCGATGTCCGTGCCGCTGCTGATCGGCACCAACAAGGACGAGGCCGCGCTGTTCACACTGATGCGGCCGCCGCTGATGCCGGTGAAGATTCCCGAGATCAAGCGGATGTTCGACACCATCCGCGCCGAGGACCCCACCGCGGCGGTCCCCACCAGGGAATCGCTGTCCACGGCGTACGCCGGGGCCAGTACCAAGGTGGCCGGGCTCGGGATCGCCCGCGACATCGCCTTCCGCATGCCGACGGTGTGGCTGGCCGAGGCACACGGCCGCCATTCACCCGTATACCTGTACCGATTCGACTGGGCCACAAAGGTCATGAAGGCCCTGCAGATGGGCGCGACACACGCGACCGAACTGCCGTACGTGTGGGGCAACCCGTTGACCGGGCCCGCCGGGGTCGCGTTCCGCCTCGACGGACGCAAGACCGGTGAGGACGTCTCCCACAGGATGCGCCGGCGCTGGACTGCGTTCGCACACCTCGGCATCCCGTCGGGCGTCGAACCGCAGTGGCCCGCCTTCGACGAGGAATGCCGCTCGACACTGGTCATCGACGCCACCGACCGTGTTGTCGACGACCTGGACGCCGCCATCCGGCGGGTGTGGGGTGATCAGACCCTGCACTTTCGGTGACCGCACCCGCGAAGACCGATCGACGCCACAGCCCGGCGGTCCACCGAAACCCGATCTCCCGCCTCCATACGTCGTGACGTCCCGGGTCCGGCATTTCCGGGTTTGGGGCTTCTGGGTCCTACGCGTCTGGCCGGGCTCAGCCTCCGTGACAGGGGCGACAGGGAGCGGCCGGCTCGGCACTGTCGCCGTCCGGAAAACTATAGGTGACCGGCAGGTGCGGCGGCGCCGACGCCACCGATCAGCCGCCGTTACACAGCAGATAGAGACGGTTTCCCTGATACGGTCCGAACGTGGCGATCAGATCGTCGCGGGACGAACCGATCAGTTCGGCGACCGAGGTCATTCTGCGTGGCCCCGTGGGCTCGGCGGGCGAGCCGTCCACGGGTGGACGCGCCACGGCCATCTGGTTGTTCACGGATTTCCCCTCACGTTTGGCAGGCTTGTGAAATCTGTTGATCTACAGCACTTTTTGCGGTTGGCACTGACCGCACACGAGTGACGCGCGGCCCGCGCGCCCCACCCCTCGCGGGACGCGGCCCGGCCGCACGGACTCGTTCAGACGAACCCCGTGTCGCAGTGCCGGACTGTGGCAGCCCCCCGTCGGCACTCGACGCGATGGTCCCGGCGCCGGGAACGCGACTTCGGAACGGATCTCGCCCGAAGTCCTCCCAACTCCCGAGCAACGTTACGTGTACGTAGGTTACTAGACCGTAGGGTAATCCAGCTCACGTTCCCGTGTCTACGTATTGCGGCTCATTCGAGTTGGCAAATTCTCTGTGCCGCCGCGCGCCCGGGAGTGGGGGTTCACCGACCGACCGACCGCCACGGACTGCCCACCCCGGCTCACCGACAACATCCGGAAAAGCAAAACGCCCGCGGACGACGTGCGTCGCCCGCGGGCGTTGATCGTGCCGGGCCGATCAGCGGCGCCATGCCTGGTGCAGAGTCACCGAGTCTGTGACCACACCGCCACGCCACGGCTTCTTGAGGTAGACGTGGTTGTCGCCGTAGAACGAGCCCGCACCCCACACCTTGACCGTGAGCGCGGTGTTCCAGGGAAGGTTGCGGACGACGTAGCGGTATCCGACCGACCGGCCGCTGTTCTGTGTGCCGACCTTCCGCGCATGCGCGACGACACCGCCCCAGCGGTCGGTGATGACCACCGTCGGCGCCTGACCGAACGAACGCGGCCCGTGGCCGCGGTTATCGGGGCGGGAGGTCGTGGTCGTCCACACCGTGATGTCGACCCGGTTGGTCTCCTTGATCCAGCTCTTGCCCGGCCCGGTCGGGTTCGGACGCGCCGCGGCCTCACCTGCCACCAAACCTGCCAGACCCACAGACATAATCAGCGCCAAAAGCGCTACCGTGAGCTTTCTGAACATTGAAATTCCTTCCGTTGGACGCATCTGGCGCCACACTTCCGATGCAACGTCTCGTCCGTCTCATGATGATCCCCTCGAAGTGCACTTCGTCACAACTACCGGAATTGTTTCACGATGGGCCCGGGGAGTCGTCCAACCGGACTACCGACGGATCCGCGGACCGTCGGCGAAACCGCCCTCGTTACGGTCGAACCGGTAGGGGTCCATACCGGATCACCGGCACGGGGCGGACGGCCGACGGACCGGCTCACCCGGGCCTACCGGCGGCCACCACCCTGACGCAGGTACACCGACTCGGTGACGAACCGATCACGCCACGTGCGCTCGAAGTAGACCTCATTGTCACCGTAGTACCGGCCACCGGAGACGCTCACCTTCAGCGGTGTGTTCCACGGCAGATCCCGGGCCACATAGCGGAAGGTGGTCCGGCCGTGATCGCGGTACCGGTCGACCTGCCGGGCGCCGGCGACGTAGCGTCCCCACCTGGTGGTGATGGTCACCTCCGGGCCCCGCCACGAATTCCAGTTCGTCGTCGACACCGTGATGTCGAGCTTGTTGGAGACCTGCCTCCCATTGTTATTGCCATGGTTCGAAGGAGCGGCAACGGCCTGGGCCGCGCCCCATCCCGCCAGTCCGATCGCCATGAGCAGTGCCATCACGGCCACCGAAAATCTTCTGTACATTGATTCACTCCTCGTAGATAGTCGAGCACGCGCATTGACCTACGTTGGCGCGTACCCGTTTACCCCATCACACAACAGGTGCGACGAGAATCGTCGGCAGATCCGAGCGATAGCCGAACCTTAGGCGCGGTCGGCCGAAATGAAACGAGTAGTCGACTACTCGAATGCCGCAAACGAGCCATGGCATTCCGCCGATTCGCCGACCCCGACAGTATCGACTACTCGCATTTTGCACAATCATTCCTATTTCTCGAATGCGCAGTAAGTGATCTCCCGATGTCGTGCCGACGGCCGAACCCCTACGCGGTGGATCGGGGCTGAGATATGACCACGATCCACCGCATATCGCCGTTCCCATCGTCGATAGCCGAGGTGACGATTCGGGGGTACCGCGCACCCGACCGGAGGCTGTTTCAGCGGAAGGTGAGGAACTTTTCCAGATCTGACATACTTCTGTTCACCGACAGACATCATCGGCAAGAGACGGCCCACAGTCTGCGGCCACCGACGGCGACAGCTCGGACGACAACGGCTCGGACGACAAGAGGTTCACGGTTGACCTAGGGGGCACCCATGACCATATCGAAGCTCAGTATCGACTTCGGCACCACCAACACAGCCGCGGCATTCGTCGACCGCCACGGCAACCTCCACGAGGTCCGACTGTCGCATACCTCTACGTTGATGCCCTCGGCGGTCTTTGCCGACGGTGACAACCTGGTCGTGGGAGCAGCGGCGATCAACCTGTCCGCCACCAGACCCGATGCCTACGAACCCAACCCGAAACGACGCCTCCGCGAACCGAACATCCTTCTCGGCGACGTCCGTTACAAGACCACCAAACTCGCCGCGGCGGTCCTCCGGTCGGCAATCACCACCGCGAGCACCGTGCACGGCGGACCGTTCGACCAGGTCATCCTGACCCACCCCGACGGCTGGGCCGGACATATGCAGGCGCGACTCCGCAAAGCGGCCACCCGCACCGGACTGCACCCTCAGCAGATCACCCTGATCACCGAAGCCCAAGCAGCGGCACACTTCTACAGCACCAACCACGACTTCCCCGACGACCCGCGGCTGTGCGTCTTCGACTTCGGCGCCGGCACCTGCGATGTAGCCGTACTCGATCGCACCCCCAGCGGGCAGTACATCGTCGCCGCCTCCGACGGCCTGGAAGACCTCGGTGGCACCGACATCGACAGCCGCGTCTACGACTGGGTGCTGCGGCACATCACCGCCAACACCCCCCACATCGTCGGGCAAATACGCAGCCCACACGCCGCGCTGACTCTCATCGACCGAGTCCGCGACGCCAAGGAATCCCTCTCCACAGCCAACCGCGCTATCATCCCTGTCCCCGGCGGAGAACCAATTCAACTGACCCGCAACGAATTCGATTCACTCATCTACCGGGACGTACAACGCGCGGTCGCCCTCACCCAACGCGTGATCACTGCCGCCAACCGCTCCTCGAACGCCCCGGTGGGCCAGATCTACCTCGTCGGCGGGTCCAGCCACATCCCGCTGGTCCATCGCGAACTCAGCGCACTCGGCACCATCGCCACCCTCGGCGACCCCAAGACCGTCGTCGTTCAGGGGGCTCTCGCCCGACCCGCGCCGGTGACTCCACCACCGATCCCTCCGGATCCCGGACCCCGACCGGACCCCACACCACCACCTCCTCCCCCGCCACCACCCAAGCGTCGGGCGCTGGTCGTCGGCATGCTCGCGTTGGCCGTCGTCGTCGCGACCGCCATTGTCGCAGCCGTCGTCGTCATCGCGCAGAATGACGATCCGCCGACACCGAACAACGCCGGCGGATCGTACGAACCCGCAGGCTCCGGCACTGATGTTTCCGACAACTCCGACGGTGGCACATCAGCCGACAACGGTTCCACCGGTGAGGTTTTGTCGGGCTCCGGTGGGTGCGGTTTCGCGACCGAGACCTCTCCCACCGAACGCCAATGTCAGCTCCTGGCCAAGATGCCGTCGGAGATCAAGTCCGTGGCCACCTGTGATCCGACTGATCCGTGGCGCGGTTCGAACACGGCTGTGCAATGCCTTCCACCCTCCAACGCATCCGCACCGTATTACAGCGTGGTGCTGTACGACTACTCCGATTCAGCCACCGAAATCACCGCGGTCAACTTTTCCGAGCCACCGGAGAACGGCACCTGGCCCGAACCCAATTCACAGAACACGTGGACCACCCCGACAGGTACCACCGGCGGAAGAATGTACTCATTCAGCACCAACGCGGGCACGTGGCATCAGATATGCACTACCCGATGGAGCACGAAGACGGCGTCATGCATCGGTTACGATCCACGCGTTCGGACAGCCACACAGGTGGTCGGCTGGTGGCAAAATCAGGTGTACCTGTGATCTTTCGCACTTCGGATTAGGGGATCCATTTGGCGCGCCGAGCGATGGTGCCGCGCAGGAGGAATGCGAGGAACCGTTGCCGCTCATCCGATGTGGGTTGCCGGGAGCCGGCGAGCGAATACCCGACGATCAGCTTGTTGACATCGGCGACGCCGACGACCGCCGCGGTTTCCCCCGCCCGGTACAGATTCCAGCAAGATGCGCGGTCGACGACGGTCAGCGAACCGGTCCCAGAATGGTCAATGGATAGACGACTCCGCCGCCGAGGACATGCCGCGCCAATGTCACCACCTCGGACGAACGCAGATCGAGCTTTCGCAATTCATCGAATGTCGCCCATCTCGCGCCGAGCGTATCCTTGTTGGGTTCGGTGCGGGGCGGGTCGTCGGTCTTCGGGGATGCCACATAGATCACGCGGGCCCGCGCGGCGCCGCCGTCGACGGGCTGGTAGTTCACCGACAGCACGCCATCGAGGGTGATCTCGATGCCGGCCTCCTCCATGGTCTCGCGGTGCGCGGCATCGGCGAAGGTCTCACCCACCTCGACCCGCCCTGCGGGGATATACCACGTCTCACCGTGTTTGCGCTCGTGCACCACCAGTATCCGCCGCCCCAAGCGGACGACGACAAGTGCGAAACTCCACGTCGGAATAGGTTCACGTGCCATAGTTGCTCCCCAATCGGTCATGCCCCGACCCTCCACGTGGGGTCAGGACCACCTCGTCGAACCTGACCCGCAAACCTCACTCGGCCTCACCACCCTGTTCACCTACCGCAGCCGCCTCGACCAGGCCGTTCTCGTCGGCGTCGACGACACCATCGCCATCGAGATCTGAGGATCGGCCGGCCAACCCTGGGTGTTGACTACTGCATCCGACATGGGCTTTTCGTGATTCTCTCTGTACGGTCGTGGTCAATCAGGTAGGAGACCGACCAGCGGGAGAAAGTTCCCACGGACAAGCAGGAACTTTGAGCCCGAGCCAGAACTCCTACTGATCGACGGCAACCACGCGGGACAGGACCTCTCCAACTCGGATACCAACCCCTGCTCCCCTTAGCAGAATCGCATGGGGATTCACCTGATGAACAGTTCCTGGTACGTGACCACCGGGTTGCACACGCTACACACGATTTCGGCGGGCGCACCCGTACAGGTCATCGCCGCCGCTCCCGGCCGGTCGGTCGTCGACATCCACCCGGGTTTCGCCGTGCTGCTCACCTGGGACGAGCGTACGTCCATCGCTCAGCGAACGGTGTCGATCGCCCTGCTCGGGCTACGCCCCGCAGCCGGGTCGAGCGTCGCTTTCGTGGTGGTTCCGCCACATGAGGTGAACGGCACCCACGATCTGATGCGTCGGGCATACATCGAGAACTGGTCGCATCGGGCGCCGCATAACGTCATGGGATTCAGCACGAGCAGCTCGGAATCCGGTGTAACAGCCATCATTGAATATCTGGCCTCGTTACCGGTCCGAAATATGGGGGATCTCGGCGACAACGGCTGGGTGGGGATGTTCGCATGGCTCGGCGACTTCGCGGGTGGCGGCGTGGCCGATATCCGGCACGCGGTATGGGACAGCGGCACATTCGGAAGGTGCCGACCTCATTCTCGGGCACCCCTACCCACGGTCGTCAACTATCCGCGCCTCCGGCAACCCAGGTGGTACCGGCAGCTGGGGTCGCATGTCACCGAGTCGGGCTTTGCCGTCGAATGCCTCGGGGATGACGCAGTGACCGATCAACGGATCATCGACACCGGTCGTGGGATACATCTTTCGATCACTGAACCCGACGACAACACCGTCCTGGCCCTGATCTTCTTCCCCGACCCGGAAGTCAGCTCGGCAATCAAACCAGCCGCCCTTGAATTATACTGGGACAGCGATGATTACCCGTTCCGCATCACCCCGGCACCCAATCGCCCCGATCACTGTACCGACATCACGCTCGGCAACCCGAGCCAAGGGCCCGAATTTTGCTGCGTCCTGAGGCCCGACGACGTCGACAAGCTGGTCACGCTGATCTGCAAGGCACCCGCCGCCTCGGCGTACACGATAACCGAATGGCCATTTCCCGGAATCTGTGTGTGGCGCGGCACCATCGCCGACAATGGGCAAGCCGTCGTAGAGCTGATTCCCCCGGATATGGTGGCCGAAGACTTCCACAGTGGCCGCTATACCCAGGTCACCACTGTCGACATCACGTCGCAGTGGTCGTTCTCCGATCAGGCATCGCGTCCGGTGGCGCGGATGGTGCACGTCGATGGACCAACGCCAGCCGCATCGTCCATGCCCCCAGCAGCGCCGAAGGTGATTTCGGTAACCGGCGGACCCGTGGCCGAGGAATCACTGATCACCGTGCACGTCCCGGGCGGATGGTTCGAGAAGGTGTCGGTGAGTCTGTTCGCACCCGACGGCGAGGCCAATGCGATCGTGTCGGTGGAACCGCTCGACGAGTCGATCGGCCTCGACCGGTACAGTGCCGTCCAGGGCGACCTGCTGCGCCAGGAATTCGACGACTATCGGGAAATCTCCTTCGAGAGAATACAATTGGACGATGGTACGTCCTGTGATCTGCGTGTGTTCTCCTGGCGTCCGCCCGACGGGGTGCCCGTCACCCAGATGCAGCTGTACTACGTCGAACCGGGACACGGCTTTACCACGACAGCGACCACACCGTCGACCCAGTTCCATCGTTTCGAGGACGTCTTCCGCCGCACCCTGACCACGCTCCGGCTGGGCCGAGGGGCCTAGGTGTAAGACCTACGCAGAGCCACAGCGACGACCGATGATCAGGCAGGAAATCGGCGGTGCAGGGCCAAGTGAATCTACCATGCACGAAAACCCTTGTCCCCCAAGCTTGGGCAGGCCGGTAGACAACGTCTTCTGGATGCCAGGCCGCACAGACCGTCCGCTCAGCGATCCTCAGTACTCCGACGAGTCGTACGGCTCCCTGTCGACCGCATCACTCCACGAATCCCGGTCGGCATCCGGGGTCGGCGCCAACCACACATCGATCTGCTCGTTGTCGCTGTCCTGAATTTTCTGCATCAGATCGTAGGCGTTCTGATCCCGGATATTCCCGGACTCGTCGAAGGCCGCGTTCCACAGCGGGCTTCCCGGTCCGGTGCCACTCCCGGTCGTGCTCGTCCCGCCCGGCGCTACCGCAGTGTCCGCCGTACCTTCACCATCGGTGTCCACGTAGGTGGTGCCGTTGACGACGATCGTCTCGAACAGTCCGTTCTGATCATTGTCGGCGCCGACCGTCTCGAAGTGTCCGTCGCCGTCCATGTCGACGGCTTCACCGTCGATGAGACCATCCTGGTTACGGTCGAACTGGTAGGTGTCGATCACGTTGTCACCGTTGGTGTCCCGTGCGAATGCGTCGGCAACACCGTCGCCGGTGGTATCAAGTGCCAGCGTGTCGGCGACACCGTCGCCGTCGGTGTCGAATCCCTGCGTCATTGTCGTCTCCTCGTCTTGGTCGCCGGTTGTTGTCGACCGATGATTGATAACAGTTATGAGCACGCCGGAGCGGGAAAAGTTCCTCACCACCGTGAATCGCCGACCAACCGGTTGCGGTGCGCCGACTGTCGCGGAGACACCGCTGTGAGGAGCACCTACGGTTCATAGCGCCGATCATCGGGTGCCGCGTCAACGACCCGGGGACGGCACCAATTCCGCACGTCGAGTGATGATGCCGCGCACACGGAATGCGACGAAGATATCGCCGCTGTCGGCCATGGTACGACCGAGACTCGCGATGAGTGCGTCGGTGTCGGCGAGGAACTGTCGACGCTCGTCGGCCGTAGGTTGCCGGGCGCCACCGAATGAGTGCCAGGTGACTGCCCTGTCGGCGTCGGCGACACCCGCGGCCACCGCAGTGGCGGCGGTTTCCCGCGCCCGAACCATCGGGTCATCGATGGGGCGAACCCGGATCGCCGCCCCGATGGTGGCAACCACGGCGGCCGGAACGGCCAGCGCCGAATACATCAGCAACGTGCCCTTGGCCGTCTCGATGATGCCGTGGATACCCTCGGTCGTCACGGCGAGTACAAGCCCACTGAAGAGCGCGATCACCCCGCTGACGCCATAGAGGATCGCCGATCGCGACCACCCCGGACTTGTCAGCGCGGCGGAGTACGCCGTTCGCGCGCCGGACATACCGAGGCCGACGCCGAACACCAACGCGGCCAACAACAGTGTCAGGAACCACCACGACTCGCCGCCGCCGCGACCCACACCGGACACCACCACAATCGCAAGGGCGCCGAGAGAGCCACCGATGAGATACGGGTCGGTGAGGATACTGCGCCGCGGCCCGCCGGGGCGACGCCACGGTAGGTCGACCGTCGTTAGATAGCCGGGAAACCATTCTCCGGCACCAGCGGCCCACCCCGGTATCGTCCGGTCGGTGATGACGAGCGTCGCCGCGTCGACATCGTCGCGGAGCCATACCGACAGTTCCCCGGCTTCGGTCAACCGGTGCCCCGGCGCTGGCGCCATCATGGTGGTTGCCGCCGATGCCAGCTCGGTCGCCGGCACCGAACTGCCCCATACAGTGCGGGTATAGGTCACCGAGTTTGACAACCGGACCCGGCTCTCGGTGATCGGAACCAGCTCCGTGCGATCACCGATTCCCGGCCGATCCACCCCATCGGAGAAGCCGCGGTGACCGGCTCGACCATGGCCGTCCGACTCATAGGTGTGCCCGGGCTCGTCGTTGGTCCCGGCCTCGTTGCTTCGTTCATGGCTTCGGCCGGGTTCATAGAACTGGTCGGGTTCATGGAACTGGTCGGGTTCATGGAACTGGTCGGCGGCGGTGCGGTGATCAGGGCGCGATCGGTCCTCCGCTCCGCCACCTTGGGAAGTCCCCCCGACCGGTGCCGATGCGAGCAACGCACCCCGTGCCACCAGTGTTTTCGGATCACCCAAGGCTTGTATCTCGGCGATGGTCGCGAGTTGCCCGTGCACCGCCGGGATACGACTGGAGCCACCCGACAGCAGGATCGCCACCGGCCTGGCGGACGGTCCGGCCGCGTCCAGCGCCTGACGTGTCAGCCAGGCCGCTCGCTCGACCAGATCACATACCTGATCATCGAATTCATGTCTGGTGATTTGCAGCGGCGTACCGCCCATCGGCAACCCGACAACCGCCCGACTCGACTCCGACAGCGTTTCCTTGGCATCTCGTACCCGATCGGCCAGGGTCAGCACGATGGCCGGATTGTCCTGCCACGCCGGGTCTTCACCACGTGCTGTGAGGCTCCGTGCAGTCCAAGCGAACAGTCGCCCGTCGAAGTCGTCTCCGCCCAGACCGGCGTCGCCGGCCGCCGAAACCACCCGAAACCCCGAATTGTCGTGGTCGACGACCGCGACATCACAAGTGCCGCCGCCGAAATCGAAGACACACAATCGTCGGTCCCACAACAGGCCCTCTCGGGACGAGTAGTACCAGGCGGCGGCCTCGGGTTCGGACACCAGGCGAAGCGTGGCCGTGGGCACACCCACCGATGCGGCCGCCGACCGCAGCACACCCAGCCGGTCGCCGCCCCACCCCTCGGGATGGGTGATGACCACTTCGTCGAAACCGCCGATCACACCGGCGTGCCGTCGCACGACCCGCAGGACCTCCCCGAGGACCGCGGCAATCACCTCAACCACCGGAATCTGGCGTCCACCCAACAGCATTCGTTGTTCACCGATGTGCCGTTTCGGCGTCCGCTCGAATGCCGGCGGATCGATCAACGCGTTGTTGATGGCCGCCTTGCCCACCAGCAGGTTCTGTCCGTCGGCGTATACCGCCGACGGCATCGTGTCGCCGTCCCCCAGCCTTACTGTCGTCGGCACGTTGTCGCCCAACTGGATTGCCGCAGCACAATTGCAGGTACCGAAATCAATGGCAACCCGCGTGCGTACCCCACTTGTCATCGATAGCCGATCTCCTAGTGATGCCGTAACCCTAACCGAATCTGACGCATACGTCCGCGACCAGGGCGCGTCTCCCCGTTCCCTTTGCCGCCCTCGGCGGAAGAATTGGGCGACACGCCCTAGGGTGTATTTCCCCAGCGGCTGTTCTGCGCGTGGGCGATGGCGTCGCGGATCTTGTCGGCGCCGCCGAATATGCCACCCCAGCCGAAGTATCGGCCGTCGTTGAAGTATAGTTCGTGTTCCAGACCCATCGGGTCCCGATAGACGACACGTACCCAGCTGTTGACGATATCACTACCGGCAGCACCGAATCCGCCGATCCCGAACTGTCCGACAGGGACCTCACGGGTCAGCTTCGGGGATACATAACGGAATCCGGCAGAACTCAGGGTCAGCGTGCCGGTGTGACGGTCCTTGATCCGTCCGACCTTGGGCGGCGCTTCAAGTGCCCATACCTTGTTGAATACTGTTTCATTCATGTCGGTCTCCTCATGTGTCGCGTGCCCCGGTCGGTGCCGGCCGGGTTGATGCCGACGCCGAACGCGGCAGCGAGGATTTTGTGCTCGGCTCTGACTGTAGACAGTCTTCGGTCGATGATTACCGGGCGAAGTACGCCTTGCTGTTGCCGTTTACGATATTGCTGAAGATCAGGCCCGGAATCACAATCCCCAGAATCCCCAGGCCGGGCTGCCCGTCATTGAGGACCAGGACGATCAGGCTGATGGCGTTGACTCCCATGATGACCAGGGACACCGCGAGCAGCGGTGTGCCCGACTCTCCTCGAAAGGCGACGAATGCGGCCCAGGCCAACGCCGTCGCGAGCACCAGGTTAATCAGCGCCAACGCTATACCCAGGCCACCACCGACCAGGGCGGTCATTCCGATGGCCACCAGCACCATGAGTGCCGAGTAGACAAGACCGATCACGGCCGCCGCGGTCACCGATCCGGGCCGTGCCCTCGGTTGGTCGGCGCCGGGCCGGACGTACGGCGGAAACGCACCGCTGCCTTGGGGAGGATTGGCGGGATAGGACATGCTCACTCCTTCATGTTCGTTGTGTCGGAAGCTATGAACTATCCGAGTGGTCGAGGGGCGAAAGGTTCCACCGGGGGCAGACCAATATTCGGGGCCGCGAACGGCGTCGACCAACCGTGCTTTCGGCGCGGCGGGAACCAACAGCGGTTACCGCACCTCATAGCCAACAGACGAACGGCGGGCGTCCGCCGACCAAGACACGACCACCCGAGGAACCATGGCAAACACTCGCCTGAGCATCGATTTCGGCACCACCAACACCGCGGCCGCATTCGCCGACGTCGCCGGCATGACCCACGAGATTCGTCTATCACCCAGGTCGGCGCTGATGCCGTCGGCGGTATTCGCCGACCGCGGTCAGCTGGTCGTCGGCACGGCTGCGCTCAACCTGGCGGCCACCGATCCCACCGCGTTCGAGGCCAACCCGAAACGACGACTTCAGGAGCATGAAGTGTACCTGGGCGGACAACGCTTTGCCGGTACGGCACTGGCCGCATCCGTATTTCGCCACGTCCTGAGCGAAGCATCCCGGGTTGCCGGCACCACCTTCGACGAGGTTGTTCTCACCCACCCGGACAGTTGGGCCGGTCATCGCCAGGAGCAACTGCGCATCGCCGCCACCCAAGCGGGTATCGCAGGGAGGGATATCACCCTGGTGACCGAAGCACGAGCCGCGGCCACCTACTATTCGCTACAGGACCACCTGCCGCCGGACTCGCGCATATGCGTGTACGACTTCGGCGCGGGAACTTGCGACGTCGCGGTACTCGACAGAGCCGCTGACGGCACCTATTCGGTTGCCGCCTGCCGCGGCCTGGACAACCTGGGCGGCACCGATCTGGACGGCCACATCTTTTCCTGGACGGTCCGTCAGCTACAAGCCACCGCACCGCATCTGGCAGCTCAGCTGGACAATCCCCATCTACGACTCACCTTGGTCGATAACGTGCGCAACGCGAAAGAAACACTGTCGATGGCGACGCGGGCGCACATCGCCGTTCCCGGTGGCACGTCCATCCAACTCACTCGCGGCGAATTCGACACCCTGATCCAGGCTGATATCGGGCGCTCGGTCGACCTCACCCGTCAGTTGATCGCCGACGCCCACACGATCAGTGAACAACCGGTGAGCCGCATCTACCTGGTCGGCGGATCAAGCCATATTCCGCTGGTGCACGACGAACTCGCCGCCCTGGGAGAGATCGCCACCCTCGGCGATCCGAAGACCGTCGTCGTCCGCGGCGCCCTCGGCCACAGCACCACCACGAGCCGACGGCCCGAACCCGCTCCGCCGGGTGCCCGGATCACCATTCCGGCGGCCGTGGCGGGGCGAGTCACCTTGACGCTCACCGCACAACCCGGCAGCCACGTGAGAATCGGCCAACCAATCGCATCCTGCTACGACGGCACAACGCTAGGAATGCCCGCAGCCACCCTGGACTCGCCGGTCGAGGGTAGCGTGCGAGCGCTCCACTGGCGCCCGGAGTCCGGGGTGAACGCCGGTGACGCGCTGATCTCGGTCGCACCCGCATTCGTCGCCGACCACCAGTTGCCCGCCCTCCCGACCGCGGACGCGATCATCACCACCGTCAACGCCGTCGGCACACCGACCACCGACAGCAAGTCGGCGATCTGGTCGTTGGCGTGCAGTTTCGTAGGAATCTTCCTCTGCGGGCTCGGACTCCCTTTCGCGATCGCCGCACTGTGGCTGGGCATTCGTGCACGCAAAGAAATAGCAACTTCCGGAGGCACCATCGGCGGCAACACACCGGCCATCACCGGAATATCACTGGGCGCGCTCGGAATCGTTGTGAACGCGTTCATGCTGGTCGTCATTTTCACCGCCTGACACCCACGGGCCCCGCAACCCAGGTAGTGGACGACGGTCCCGGGGTCTATCACCGGGTGCGGACCACTGACCTCGACAAGCTGGTCACGCTGATCCCTAAGGCGCCCGCCACCCTTCGCATCGGCGATAGGAATCGACCAGCACAGTCAGGTCCCGAAGTCGATTGCCACCCGAATCGTCATATCTCGATCAGTCTTCCTGTTCTGTCCACCCACAGTCCGCCGGCGATCGTACGGGTCCGCACGTCCACCATGACCCGGCCGGTGTACCGGCCGGGTCATGGTGGACGTGGCTCAGACGAGGTCGGCGCCGTCGATCGGGTCGTCGGTCACGGTGGAATCCAGCTCGGCGTCCTGTACCCAGGTGTCGGCCTCGCCGTCGTCGTCGGTGTCGATCGCCACATCCTCCCCCACCGCGACCGTCTCGAACTTGCCGTCCTCGTCGGCGTCGACACCGACCGTCTCCAGCTCACCGTCACCATCGGCGTCGACGGCGACACCGTCGATCACACCGTTCTCGTCCAGGTCGACCGCGACGGTGTCGATGACGCCGTCAGCGTTGGTGTCGGCGGCCAGGGCGTCGACGACGCCGTTACCGTCGGTGTCGACGTAGGCCGCGTCGATGACGCCGTCGCCGTCCAGGTCGACGGGCTCGGCTTGGTTGGTGGTTGTTGCATCCGACATCGGGGTGTCCTTATCTATCTGTGTGGTTGCTGTCGATCAGGTATGAGGCCCGATGATGGGAGAAGGTTCCCACGGCGGCGGAAACGTTGTCGACGAGGGGCGTAACGCTGGCCCGCACCGCAGATGCGGGTATCCGGATGCACGATGGCATACTGCGCACATGCGGTCCACCAATTGTGTCTACGTCGATGTCGGCTACCTCATCGCCTCCGCTGCCACGCGGGCCACCGGCACCTCGTTGCGCAGCGGCATCAACGTCGACGAAGCCGCCCTCATCTCCGCGCTGATCAGCACCGCCGCCGACCTGTCGGGCCGGCCGACGCTGCGCGTGCACTGGTACGACTCGGCGAAAGACGGTGTACCCGATGCCCGACAGGAACGGATCGGTGAACTGCCCAAGGTGAAGTTGCGGCTCGGCCGGTTCGGGGTCGGTGGCGAGCAGAAGGGCGTGGACCTGCGCATCGGGCTCGACCTGGTCACCCACGCCCGCAACAACGCCTCCGACGTCTTCTTCCTCGTGTCCGGCGACGACGACCTCACCGAGGCCGTCGAGGAAGCACAGGTGCACGGCGTGCAAGTGGTGGTCCTGGCCGTCCCCAACGCCGCCGGAAAGCCGCACGGCATCAGCCGGCACCTGCTGCGCGCCGTCGACGACATGCGCGTCATCGACGGTGCGGCCGTCGACGCCGCGGTGATCAAGATCGACCGGAAGGTACCCGAGAGCACCGAACCTCAGCCCGCCGCCAGGCCGTCGGAGGGTGCCCGCCCCGGACCGAAACCCGGGCCACGCCCGGCTGCCCCGTACCCCGCCGCACCGAAGCCCACCCCCACCGAGCCGCGCAAGGCATCCCCGGCGACCATCGCCGCGTCCGCCCAGATCCCGATAGTCAAACCCGGACCGGTCGCCAAACCGGAACCGACCAGCACCCTGGCCTACAGCTCCAATACCGGGGAGATCAGCAAATTTCTGATGCCTGGCTACGACACGGACATCGACGTCGACAACGACGACACCATCGAAGCAGTCGCCGAACGAGTCCTGTCCTCCTTCCTCGACACCGCTTCTGTCGAGGACGTCCGCTCGCTCGCCACGTCGCGGCCGTCGATCCCGCAGGATCTCGACCGGGCGATGCTGATGGACGCCTCCGACGCCCTCGCTGTCGGCGACATCCCCGAACCGGTCCGACACCGGCTGCGCGAGATGTTCTGGCAGAAGTTCAACGCACGCCGACCGTGAGCCGCCCACGGGATGAATTCAGGCAATTCGCCGATCGTGGGAACTTTGACGCCCCACGCACCCTCCTACCTGTCGACACCATTCACCGACAGCCACCGGGGAGTTCCCATGACGCAGGCATACGACGCCAACGGCGACGGCATCTACGACTCGTACGCGACCGACACCAACGGTGACGGATACGCCGAAACCATCCACCTCGACCAGAATCAGGACGGCTACATCGACGGCGCCGGGGTGGACGCGAACGCCGACGGCTATATGGAGACGGTCGGCGGCGACTTCAATCAGGACGGCCGATACGAGACCGTCGTCACCAATGGCGTCACCTACGTCGATACCGATGGCGACGGCCTCGCCGACACCCAGCAGACCACCTACAGCAACGGCGACTACACGATGACCGGCGACACCTTCGCGCCGAGCGGCGTCGTCGGCGGCACGCCCTCCTACGACGGAGTCGGCGGATTGGTCGTCGATATGGCCGGGCAGTCGGGTACCGCGGCGTGGAGTGACGGCGACTACGACGGCGACGGCATCTACGACTCCCAGGACAGCTATCCGAGCAACCCCGAATACTACTGAGCCATACCTCAAGCCCCGGATGCAGCCGCAGTCGGGGCTTGACGCTGCGAGGCTCACCCCTGAACGAACCTCGGCACCGTCGGGAGCATGGACGCAGATCACATAGTGTCGAGTCGTAGAACATCAAATCCGGTACGGCCGACATCCACCGCGACTGACAGGAGCATTATCACAATGAGCACGCCTGACGGACTGCCGCAGTGGTGGAGCCAGATCGATGACACCGATCTCTCGCCACCCGATGCGACCTGGCAGGGCGCTCTGGATGCCGCGTTCGATGACGGCCGCGACGTGGACTACGACCTGTACGATACACCGGCAGAGATCACCGGGGAGGCCGTCGATGACCAGGACGACCACCTCGCCGGCGACGAGTTCGACGCTGCCGTCGATACCGAACCGGACAGCCATTCGTTCGATTCCGAGTTCTGCGACGACGACACCGTCATCGAATTAGTGGATTTCAGCGACGACGGAGGCCAGGGGCATTGTTAGCACCCCTGTTGATTCGCGGATAATTTCACGAATGCGCAAGTAGATGAACGGCACTCCCGTGTGGTGCGCGGGCGGTGAACTCGTTTCCGCCGATAAAGACGAATGTTGCAACCGTCTAACTTTTCCGGTCGGGTAGTGCCTGAAACAGCAACGCCGATATATGCTCATCTGATGCTCAAGGTCACATTCGCCCACCGCGTCCGGACCCGGAGTCGCGACCGGCTGGTTCGGTACCCGTGAGCACCCCCGCAGACACCGACCATCTGGTCCGAGCGGCCACCGCCGGTGACCGGCATGCCTTCGTCACGCTGGTCGGTATGCAACGCAACCAACTGTGGGCGGTCTGCTACCGCATCACCGGCAACCGGCTCGACGCCGAGGACGCCCTGCAGGAGGCGATGATCGCCGCCTGGCGCGGCATCGGCACCTTCCGTGGCGACGCTAAATTCTCCACCTGGCTCTACCGCATCGCCTCCAACGCGGCCATCGCCCAATCCAAGAAGCGGATGCCCGCCGACAACATCGACGACCACGAAACCCCCTCGCTCATCGATATCGCCGCCGATGTCACCACCTCGGACCGGATCCAGACCGCACTGGCCGAGCTCCCCGACGCCTACCGGGTGACGTTCGTGCTCCGGGTGTACGGCGACCTCAGCTACCAGGAGATCGCCGAACACCTGTCGATACCGGTGCAGACGGTCCGCAGCCGACTCTCGCGCGCCAAATCCGCATTGCAGGCCGCACTGGCCGACCTGCGGTGCGGGTAGAACCATCGCCCTCACGACGCGGGCGCGGCAGCCGGTGAAGGAACGTCCGACGCCTGAGACTTGGCCAGCTCGGCACGAAAAGCGTTGAGAATAGCGGTAATCCGTTTCAGTTCGGTGTCGAGGATATTGACCTGCTTCTGCCGCTCGGTATCGTCGGCGCGAGCAGCCGCGGCGGACTCGTTGATCAGCTTCTGCGTTTCGGTGAGAGATTCGGACAAGATATCGGCGTAACGCAGTCGCAGTTCGGGCACAAACTCACTGAGCGCCGATCCGATCGCGGCCGTCGTATCCTCTCGTGCCTGCCGAATCGTCTCAGTCAGCCACCTGGTGAGGTTCTGTCGGCCCACTCGACGGGCACGAAAACCCACCAGGAACGCCACCCAGGCAGGGCCGAGCACACCCCCCACCACCGCCCCCGCCGCGGCCCCGGCCACGCCGACGAGTCCGGCCGCCGCCGTACTGACACCACCGCCGCCGGCGAGCCCCATCGCGCCCATGGTGACCAGATGCGGATCGAAGAATCCCTTCCACCGCTCGTACTCCTTCGGCGGGCGCAGGTCGATGTCATCGAACCCGGATAGCGCGGTGGCCATCGGACCTGCCTGCACCTGCGCCTCACCGACCATGTCAACGGCGATTGCCGTCAATTCCTCCTGTAGCCGCCTGGCGATCCCCACGAACGTCGTCTCGACCTCCACGGATATATCCGCGACCACCGACCGCGACTGATTGTTGAGTGCCACCGCACCCAT
Organism: Gordonia pseudamarae; assembly: GCF_025273675.1. Classification (NCBI taxonomy): domain Bacteria; kingdom Bacillati; phylum Actinomycetota; class Actinomycetes; order Mycobacteriales; family Gordoniaceae; genus Gordonia; species Gordonia pseudamarae. Next base: position 4,147,473 of record NZ_CP045809.1, read on the forward strand.
CGACTCGATCTGCTCCTCCCATCGCGTTTTCAACTCGTCGGCGTATTTCCTCAACTGTGCGTTGGTCTCATGCTGCAGGCGGTCCTTGCGCTGAGTCAGCCGCGTCCCCCATTCCTTCTGGGCGGCCTGCAGCTCTTCGAGTCTCGCCTTTTCCTCTGTCATCTCCCGGTGGGTCTTCGGTGCGTCGACGATCGCCAGCTTCTGCGCTTCCAGTTCGCCCCGCAATTGCCCGAGTGCCACCTGGGCGCACTGGATGGCATTGCGGCGCACGATCCGTTTCGGATCACCGAGCGCGGTGTTGATGACCTGACCGAGATCGGGAACTCCCGACGACGTCCACGCCGATGCGGCGCGATCGGTGTCTCCGATCGATATCGCGCGCAACGCGAAGGCATTCGACACACCGAGCACCGGAATTCCGGCGAACTGCGACGCATGCTGCGCGAGCAGCCGCCGATTCTCCTCGATGACGGTCCGCCACTCGCGTAACGCCTTGTCCTTCTTGGTGACCGCGAGAATCACGGTACCGATCTCGGCGGTGACACCGCGCAGAAATTCCAGCTCCGCCGCACTGATCGGAGCGAGGGCATCGCACACCATCACCAATGCGCAAGCACCCTCGGTGGCGGTGACGGTAGCCTGCACATGCTGCGGGTTGAGCCCGTTGACGCCGGGCGTGTCAACGATGACGGTTCCCGCTAGATGTACTGCGTCAACTGCGATTTCGGCACCGATCGGGATTACTCCGTCGATGTCGTCGGCCGCGTGCACGCCGTCGACGGTGACCCAGTCGAGAACCTCACCGGCCGGGATCGGGTGGCGGCGCCCGTCGGGCAGGATCAGCGCGGCCCAACCGTCGGGGGTGTCGACGCCGGTCGGGATGTACCGCACCTGCGCCGAGGTGGCGATTTTGGTGTCCACCTTGGCCAGATCGGATCTGCCGATCAGCGAGTTGACCAGTGAACTCTTACCGCGTTTGATCTCGCCGACGATCACCAGAGTCCGGGTGGGAGGTTCCCGGCCCGCCACTTCGGCGATCCGGTCGGCCTCGGCGATCTTGTCGCGTTTGCGCAGCGAATCCTGCGCCGCCACGAGCGTATCCACTGTGGTGCCTGCAGCAGGCTTGGTCATCGGCACTCCTGCATATCGGTGCTGTCGATCCATGCGGAATCTGTGGTCAGTCGATAGGAGTGATCGGCGAACCGAAAGGTTCCCCGATTCACGACGCGGCATTCCATGGTGGTGTTCCTGCAGGGTCAGCCCAAGGCGCGCCCGGCCGCCAATTGGTAGCTGCGTTCGAGCACCGTGAGCGCTTCGCGTTCGGCCCCCGAGAACACCGTCAGCTTGCGACTGCGGCACGCGGAGATCCGGCCGAGTGCGGCATCACGCAACTCGGCATCGCCGACATATCGGGGCACGCCCACCAGCTGCCGCGGATTATCGGCGCGCAGAACGTGTTCGAGCTCCTGGATCAACGGGCTGCTGGAGGCACTGAGCACCAACCGGTCCATCGCGGCGAGCTCCCGCAAACAGTGCAATTCGGCGCTGAGTTCGGCGCGTTCGAGCAGCGTGAGCACCTCCGACCGCGCCGCTGACGTCCACGCCAACTGCCGCAGCACCGCCAACGTGGTGCGTGCCTTGAGCACACCCCCCGTATGCGCGATCCGGTCGTTGATGGCGCGGTGCAGATTACCCAAACCGGAGCGCTCTATAAGCCAGTCCGACAAAGCAATTGCGCCACGACACGCAGTCCGCCTGCCATGGACGAGCCCGTACAGCCCGACCTTGTCGTGTAGTGCGGCCATTACCGGGTCGTCGCCACGTTCCACCGCTTCGGCCAACTCGAACTCGTCCAGGTCGGCGAGCCTGCCGAGGGCGGCCGCCTCCGCTTCGGAGATCCCGATCTCGGCGCTCTCGGCCATCAGACCGGCCACCGGAATGGCAGTGCGGGCCAGATCGTTGTGTTCACGCGCGAGGCGTTCGGCATGCTCGGCGGCGGTGTCGAACGGGTCGGTGGCGCCAAGAACACCGTCGCCGGCCACATCGGCGCGCGATATGACCACGATGGTGTTGAGTCGGGTCGCGCCCATGGCGCGCAGAAAGTCGACCTCGTCCGTACGCAGATGCCCACCTTCGACGAGAAACAGCAGCACCTCCGGCTGTGGCAGACCACCGAAGTCGATCAGCGCCCGTCGGGTGGCCTTCTCGGAAGTCACCTCATGACTGCTCAGGCCGGGGGTGTCGATGACCCGGTATTGATCCCGCAACCGGGACTGTGGTGTGTAGGCGACGGCGTAATCGACCTGGCCGGGTGGCATCCCGAGATCGTCGGGCGCCAGCCCACGTATCCGGGCCGGTTGGCCGTCGCCGAGCGGATGCAACTCGAATCGTTCCGGGGCACCGCATTCGTAGAGCGTCGCCACCCGCGTGCACTCCCCGGCGTCGGTGGGTGCGATCTGCGCTCCGACGAGAGCATTGACCAGCGTCGACTTGCCGGAGCTGACGCGACCGGCGAGCGCGATGGTCGGCACCCCGCTCAGCCGCGCCGCCAGCGACGCCACCTGAGGCTTCTCCTCGGTGGGTACGACGCGCTCGACGGCGCTGAGCAGTGCACTGATCGCCTCCATCACCACGACGATTCCATGCTCTCTCTCCGAATCTTCCGCACTCAAGTACGACCCCAGATTCTGACACGGCACCCGGCCGATCGCCACCGTCCGAACGGTCGAAATGGACCGGGGACGGCAAACGACGTGATTCTTACCGGCATTTCAGGCAGGTCCGTGGAACTTTTCCCATCGGCGCCCCCTCTGACCAGGCAATCACATCTTGTGAGTTTTCTGGATTCGACACAAGGAGTACACGATGGCCGACTTCGCAGTCGACACCGACCCCGACGAGGAGGTCTGCGCCGACGAAGCCCACCCTGATACGGACCCGGCGGTGCCCAGCCTCGGGATCGACACCGACGAGCAATGGCGCGTGCCCGAGACCGGTGAACCCCAAGCCGGCCGGTCCCCGACCGGCGATTCGGGGCCGAAAGAGGAATTCGACGAGCACTGGTTCTACCAGGCCACCGACGGCACCTGCGTGCCGGCGAGCGTCGCACAGATCGTGTCCGAGTACTCGGGTGTCGAGTTCACCGACGAGTCCGCTTTCGTCGCATACGCGATGGAACAGGGGATGTTCGTCGACGGTGAGATCTCCAACGGGATGACCATCGAGGATTCATACCGACTCATGGTGGCCACCGGCATCCCGGCGACGATGGTCGAGGGCAGCACCATCGACGATCTTGAGACGCTGGTGGAATCGGGGCACGGAGCCATGGTGTTCGTTGATTCGGGCTACTGGAATCCGGGTGCCGAGATCCTCGACGAGTGGCTCGGCACCGACGTGGGCGCCGACCACTGCGTCGTGATCACCGAAATCGACCGGGAGGCCGGCGTCGTCTACCTGTCGGACACCGGCACCCCCGACGGCAATCAACTCGCGGTTCCGCTCGACGAGTTCGAGAAGGCGTGGGCGGAAAGCAACAACACGATGATCGTGTGTGACGAGCCGTCACCCAACGCCGAATTCCTGGAATCCGGGACCGACAAAGACAGCAGCGCGCTCGGTACTCAAACCCCCGGTACCCAAGCCCTCGGTGCCCAAGACACCTCGCGCAGCGGCGAGGACATCGGCCGGGAGTTGCTCGAGCGCACCCCCGACGACCAGCAGACCATCGACGTCGAAGATGTGGTCTCCTGGGCTACCGACAACCCGTGGATTCTGCTGCCGATCGTCATCGGAGCGGGCGCCGCGCTCGGTAAGGCGGGACGACGGTGAACGTTGCGAGCGGTTTCGGCACAATCGATTTCAGTTTCTGGCGGCTACTACTGGTGACGGTGGTCATCGGCTGTGCCGGTGTCCTGGGCTACCTGGTCAGCGCCGACATGTCACCGTCGGCGCACGGCCGGTCCGTCCGCGGCTCCGGCACCGAACCGCCCACCACACCGATGCGTGGTCGGCGGGCCGGTCCGCCGCCACCGGCCGCGCCGCCCGCCGCACCTCAACCGCCCCCCGTAGTTCCCCAGCCGCCCGGTCCCGGCGAGGACGCCGGGCGTCTGCTGCGCGCCCTCATCGGCGCCTACGACACCAGCACGGAGCAGTCCGTGCGCCTGCACATCACGCAAGAACTGCACAAGGCGGGCGTCGAGATCGTCATCATCGAACCGGGTGTCCCCTTCTCCGCCGACCACATGCGTTGTGTAGCAACCGAAGGTACATCAGAACCGCAGGTCGACCAGCTGGTCGCCCGCACCGAGCGGCCCGGCTGGATCCGCGCCGACGGCGCCGTCGTCCGGGTTCCCGAGGTGACCATCTGGAAAGTACCCCGATGAAACGATCACCCAACCCCCTGATGATCATCCTGGCGGTGATCGGCGCCTGCGCGGCTTTGCTGCTGGTCACCGTCGACTTCAGTAAGGCCAGCGAATCCGGAACCCAGCAGACCGACCCGACCGAGCCGGACAAAAAGGCGGACACAAGTCCTCCCACCAGCAAGCAGACCCCGAACGATAGCAAGCCGAGTGACAATACCTCGGGCGGCTCGGGCGACTTGAACCCCCCAGGGGTTGGCGACTCTGGTGGGGCCCCTGTACCACCGCCCGGCACCTCCGGACAGGGATCGAACGTCGACCCACCGCCATATCAATTCGGGAGTCGGGAGCCTCTCTCGGGCTTGACAGCGCTCACACCCGATGAGGGCCCGGTGACCCCGACGACCACGCGGACCGCCAGGAGTGGCACGGTGTGAGCACCAGCCACACGGGACGAGAGGAAACAATGGGTCAGACCCGTCTCAGTATCGATTTCGGCACCACCAACACCGCCGCGGCTTTCCTCGACCGGGACGGACAGCTCCACCAGATCCGGCTGTCACATACCGCCGCCCTGATGCCCTCGGCGGTTTTCGCCGACACCGCGGGCGCGACGGGACACGCGACCCGCGCCGCGCTGGTCGTCGGCGGTGCCGCGATCAATCTATCCGCCACGCGTCCCGAAGCCTTCGAACCGAATCCGAAGCGGCGTCTGCGCGAACCGGACATCATGCTGGCCGATGCCCGGTTTCCGACCGTGGAACTTGTTGCTGCCGTATTTCGTTCGGTGTTGTCCTCGGCATCTGCGGTGGCCGGCACAGGGTTTGACGAGGTAATCCTCACCCACCCGGACGGGTGGGCCGGATTCATGCAGTCGCGGCTCCGGGAGGCCGCGCACCGCGCCGGAATACCGCCGCAGCGGCTGCGGCTGATCACCGAGGCGCAAGCGGCCGCACAGTACTACAGCAGCAGAACGGATCTGCCCGCCGTGCCACGGCTGTGCGTGTTCGACTTCGGTGCGGGCACCTGCGATGTGGCGGTCCTCGATCGCACCGACACCGGCTATACGGTGGTAGCCTCGGACGGCCTGGAAGACCTCGGCGGCAACGATATCGACGGCCGCATCTTCGATTGGATACTGCGATACGTCACCAGGCCGGGACATACCACGACGCCGGCAAACCAGCTGCTTCCGCAGTTGCAGAACCCACACGCCCGGCTGACCCTCATCGACCATATCCGCAATGCCAAGGAAACCCTGTCGACGGCCAACCGTGCGGTCATCCCCCTCCCCGACGGAACACCGATCCAGTTGACCCGCAACGAATTCGATGCACTCATCCACTCCGACATCCAACGCGGGGTTGCCCTGACCACGCGGGTACTGGGTGCCGCCCAGCAGCGGGCACCGATTCCGCTGGGGCAGATCTACCTGGTCGGCGGATCCAGCCACATTCCACTCATCCATCGTGAGCTCGCCGCACTCGGCCCCATCGCTACCCTGGGCGACCCGAAAACCGTTGTTGTCGAGGGTGCCCTACGCGAACCATCAACACGCTCAGGGCCACCGCCGGTTATCCCGGTGCACGACCCACTCGACCCGAACCACCTCCACGACCGAAACCAGGAGCGCCACCGGGACCAACAGCACAATCAACACCAGCAGTACAACAGCGACCAGCAGCACGACCACCGGCAACAGCACGATCAATATCAGCAGAACGATCTGCATCAACAGCATGACGACCGAGGTCGGGAGAACATCTCGGCATCCCGTCGCACACCGGTGATCGCGCTCGTCACACTCGTGCTGGTGGCGGTGGCGGCAGTTGTCGCCACCGTCGCGGTCACCACCGACAACAACAGCGGCAGCGACGACCCGCCGCGGGAAATCACCGCTGTCGCCGACCTCACCGGAGTGACCTCACTGTCCACCAGCTACGGCAAGGACGGCACGGTGACGTGCGCTGTCTCCGACACCGTCCCGTACTGCTGGGGCGACAACCACTACGGGCAACTCGGCGATGGCACCACCGTCAACCGCGCCGTACCGACCCCGGTCAAAGGACTGGCATCGGCCGACACCATCACCACCAGCGGCCTCACCACCTGCGCCATAGCCGACGGCACCGCATACTGCTGGGGAGACAACTCCGGCGGCCAGATCGGTGACGGCAGCACAACCAACCGTGTCGAACCGGTACGGATCGACACGCTGCCCGAGGTCACCACCATCTCCACCGGAACCGCGAACTACAGCGACGGCACCCTGGCCAGCGCCACCTGCGCCATCGCCGACAACACCCCGTACTGCTGGGGCAACAACAAGTACGGCGGACTCGGCGACGAATCAACGGTCGATCAGACTGTGCCGCAAACTGTTCCCGGACTGACCGGGGCCAGCGAGATCGTCACCAGTGGCGGTACCTCCTGCGCCATCGCCACCGTACTGTACTGCTGGGGCGCCAACGGCGGCGGCGAAATAGGTGACGGCACCACCGAATCGCGCGCCACACCGGTAAAGGTCGGCGGCTTCGTCAACCCGTCGTCGATCACCACCAGCGGCGGCACCACCTGCGTCATCGACGGCACAACACCGTACTGCTGGGGCAACAACACGAGCGGAGCCCTGGGCAACGGATTGCTGACCGGTCACGCCACCCCGGGACCGATCCCGGGGCTGACCAATGTGACCAGCCTGTACACCAGCGGATTCGCCACCTGCGCGCTCTCCGGCGGCGCCGCGTACTGCTGGGGCGAGAACGGCGACGGCCAGCTCGGCGACGGCACCACCACCGACCGCACCAGCCCCGTCCGCGTCCCCGACATCGCCGATGCCACGTCGATCACCACCCGTGGAACCACCACCTGCGCCATCGTCGACAAATCCGTCCGCTGCTGGGGCAGGCTCTGACGGCGTCGCACGTCCACGACCCTGACATCGCCCGGGAACTTTCCGACACCACCGCCCGTCCTACCTAGCAACAACCCCACACCGGCAGGAGATCACCATGGCGCAATACATCGACACCGACGGCGACGGCACCCCCGACGCCCTGATCCTCGACAACGATGGGGACGGCACCCCCGACGCCGCCGCATTCGACCTCGACGGCGACGGATACTTCGAAACCACCAGCCACGACAGCGACGGCGACGGAACCCTCGACGTCACGGTTGTCGACAGCGACTTCGACGGCATCCCCAACGACATCGGCTACGACACCAACAACGACGGCAAAGTCGACATCATCGGCTCGGACACCGACAACACCGACGGAATCATCGACACCTACCGAATCGACTCCGACTACAACGACGTCGCCGACATCACCGCCGTCGACTCGAATACCGACGGCATCCCCGACGTGGTGGGCATCGACGCCGACGAGGACGGCAAGTTCGAGACAGTGGTATCGGTGTCGATCGACACCGACGGCGACGGAATCGCCGACTCGGCCAGCACCGCATCGGCCGTCCCCGACGGCGACGGCGACGGAATCGCGGACTGCCAGGATGCAGCCCCGGACAATCCGGCGTACTTCTAGAAATCGCCTCCCCGGCCACCTCGCAGTCGGGCGAACATCGATTACCCCCTCCGGTAGTGATGAATTCACGGTACGACGCCGAGGTATCCGCGTCGATTACCTCGGAGGTTATGAGCACTCGATAGACGGCGGGAGCTGAGATGGAAACAACCTCGGAACATCGGACCGGACGTAGTAGCGGCCTCATTCCGACTACAAGATGAGAACCCGCCGCCTCCCCGGACTCCCGGTCGCCGTCGGTGTCGGCGATCACCGCGGATGCGGCAACCTGCGACTCGGCGGAGGTATGCTCGGTGGTGGTTGAATCTGACATAGTGTCTTCCGTTTTCGGAGGTGGATGTCAGGTATCAGCGCGGAGTCGGCGAGAAAGTTCCCGACGCCGGGAAGCGGAACTCAGATATCGGGTGCGAAACTCCTGGTATGTCTGCCACGTTCATACACGACGGTCGGTGCGCAGGGCGTGCTTACTTCTTTAAAAAGCGCACACCCGCTTTGGATCTCGGCCGTCCCCCCAGCGGCTCCACCCGAGAACGGGTGGAGCCACACGTGTGTTGTCACGACGACGCCGACCACCAAGAAATTGGCTGGAACTTTTCCGGCACCGCGCGCATCCTACCTATCAGATGACCGGTGCGAAGGGCATGCTTACTTCAACCAAACTCCACGAGTGCATGTCCGCCGCCGATCTCGGTCATCCCGGCCCGACAACAGCCGGGCACGGGCCACGCGTGTCCCCGTCCCCGGCTGTTGTCGGGCCGGACCCGAAGAGGAGGAAACCGGTGGCCAAGTTCAACAAGCCCACGCCCATGGCGGCATCGGGGATACAAACCTCGACCCACAGCGACACAACAACTTTCGGAGGACAGCGGGGCTACTCGCACGATCCGCGGAGTGAACTGTTCCTGTCCGCGGTGTCGAGCCTGACCGACAACACATTCTACGAGAGCGAAAGCGGCCGGCTCACCCGGCAACGCGTCCTCGTCGGCGACATCGCAGTCGGTGACCCGCGGTGGATGCTGTCTTTCCTGCGCTGGCTTCGCGACGACGCCCGAATCCGGACGGCGTCGCTGATTATCGCCGCCGACGCGGTACACGCACGGCTTGCCGCCGGCGCCGCCGACAACCTCGCGCCGGGTGAGCGTGGCATCAACCGGCAGCTGATCGAGGTGGTGCTGCAACGACCCGACGAGCCCGGCGAGATGCTGGCCTACTGGCATTCCCAGTACGGGCGCACCGTACCCAAACCGGTCAAGCGGGGTGTCGCCGACGCGGTGGTCCGGCTGTACCACCAGCGGAGCCTACTCAAGTACGACGGAACGTCGAAGGGCTTCCGGTTCGGTGATGTCATCGAGCTGACCCATCCGAAGGCGTCGTCGCCGCAGCAGGGCGCACTGTTCCGGTACGCGATCGACCGTCGCCACAACCGCGACACCATCGACATCGGTGACCTGCCGATGATCGTCGAGCGGGAGCGGTTGAAGGCCCAGCCCGCGGAGCTGATCCATCGGCTCGCCGACCAAGGCACCCTGCCCGATATTCTCGCCGCCGCGGGAATGACGTGGGAGGCAGTGCCGTCACTGGTCGACGGTCCGTGGACACCACAGCTGTGGGAGTCGATCATCCCGAGTATGGGAGTGATGGCACTGGCGCGGAACCTGCGCAACTTCGACGCCGCAGGTGTGTCGCCGCAGATGGCGCAACTGGTTTCGGAGAAGCTGTCCGATGCGGCCGGCGTCGAGCGGTCGCGGATTCTGCCGATGCGATTGCTGTCGGCGTACCGGGCCGCACCGAGTGTGCGCTGGCACGCCCCGCTGGAGGCGGCGCTGCAGCATTCGCTGGCCGCGATTCCCCGGCTGGACGGGCACACGCTGATCCTGGTGGACCGTTCGGGGTCAATGTTCTACTCCACCAGCCAGCGCTCGGACCTGACCTTCGCCGACACGGCAGCGGTGTTCGGTACGGCCCTGGCGTTGCGTGCCAAGCGGGCGACGCTGGTGGAGTTCGGCACCCTCTCCAACCAGGTGCACGTGCCGAAGGGCGGTTCGGTACTGCCGATGCTGTCGCGGTTCTCCGACCTGGGCGGCACCGACACCGCGCGTGCGCTCCGCGGGCATCTGCGGCCCGAGCACACCCGGGTGGTGATCCTGACCGACGAGCAATACACCGGCCACGGGGCCGACCCCGGCGCGGTAGTACCCGCGCACGTGCCGCTGCATACGTTCAACCTGGTCGGCTACCGGCAGGCGCACGCCGCCGGGAGCTCCAACCGCTACTGGTACGGCGGCCTGTCCGACGCGAGTTGGCCGCTGATCATGTTGAACGAGAACAGTTCCCGTGGCCGATGGCCATGGGATGCGGTCAAGCCGGCAACGGGCGAGCCGAAGTCGGGTAACCCGAAGCCGGACAAGCCAACGGTGACCGTGTCCGAAACCGTCACCGTGCTGAGTGACAGCGGTGCCCACAATCAGTACGCCGAGCCCGGAATCGGCCCGCAGACAGTAGTGGGCCCGGACACGCTGGTGTGGTCACCGAGCGGGGAAGGTACCCAGCCGATGCAGATACCGATGCCGGTGGACGCGGGTTACCGCCCCCACGACGACGTCCCACCGTCGACCCGAAAATGGTGGCATCTCGGCCGTAACCGGGACTGAGTTCGGTCGTTGCCGATCGAGTCACCTCGGTGTGCGGGTGGTCCCGGACTACGGGACCACCCGCACATTCCCGCACGGAATCCGTTTCCAGAAATCGGGTGCGGTACACATCGTGGGCCTGCTATGGTTGTGGTCGACGGCCGGTGCGCAGGGCGTGCTTACTTCCATTGCCCGGGTGGGGTTGTGGGTTCGATTCCCACCTCCGGACGATGTCCAGAGTAGCTCAATTGGCAGAGCACACTTATAGTTGCGCTCCCGCTCGGATCTCGGCCGTCCCTCTATGGCTTCACCCCATCACGGGTGGAGCCATACGTGTGTCGCCATGACGATGTTGACCGCCAAGAACCGTGGGAACCTTTCCGGTGCCACGCGCATCCTACGGATCAGGTGACCGGCGCGACGGGTATACCCGCTTCAGGCGACTTACTGATCAGCCGCACGTCCACTGGGCACCGGTAACAGAAAACCACGACACCCAGGAGTTGCCGCAATGGTCCCGAATGTCCCCCGGAACGACCCTGTCCAGCCCGACGAACCGGCCGAGTCGGCCTCGCCACTATTCGGTGACGGCTTACTCGATGGTGACAGCTTTTCCGCCGTCATCGAGCACCCCGACCCCGCGCAGTCGTCGACGGACACCCCCGGAGCGCAGATGCGATGAGACCGCCGATTCTCACCGACCCCGACGATTCCGAGCTCCTGCGCCGACTCGTCACCAATCTTCCGCTGATCGCCGCACGCCTCGACGATCCTTCGGCGTGGACGGGAATCCGGGTCAGCGAGGGCGGTACGGACTATTGGCGCGTGCAAGCCCGCTCGGCGCTGGTGACGCCGGGGTCACCACGGCACGTGTATACCGCTGCGGTGCACTATTTTCCGTCCGGATCGCACCGGCAGATGCACCAGCATCGACGGCCTATCGCCGTGATGCCGGTGGGCGAGGATTGCGCCGACGATGACCCGCTCTACGATATGCCGTGGCTCGACGGCCGGATACGTGGCGAGATGACCGTCCGATCGCGCCGGCCGTACGCCATCGAGCGCTGCGATGTGGCGCACGCGGTGCACGGTATCGCGGCGCATATGTCGATCAATATCGCCGACATCACCGACGAACCGGTGCGCCCCACCACCAACACCATCACTCCGACCGATGACGGGTCCACCGCCGCCATCCTGGCCAGGATCAGCGGGATCTGGCAGGTCCGGACCAGGTGAATGTGCTGGTAGTCCCGGATTCCGGGATCATCAGCACACTCAACATCACAATCAGTTGTCTGCGCATGACCGGGAACTTTTCGCCGTCCGGTAGCCTCTCACAGGTTGTCGACACAACAGAACGCCGCGGGAGAACCCGATCGGTCTCGGCGAAGAGGAGTACCTGTGGCCGGTCCACGTCTGAGTATTGATTTCGGCACCACCAACACCGCGGCCGCCTGGGTCGACCCACAGGGACAGATCCACGAGATACGACTGTCACACACATCGACACTGATGCCTTCGGCGGTGTTCGCCGAACGAGGCCCGACCGGCGCCGGTGTGGTCGTGGGATCGGCGGCGATCAACTTGTCGGCCACCGCCCCCGACGCCTTCGAACCCAATCCCAAACGACGACTGCGTGAATCGGACATCATCCTCGGTGGCCACCGGTTCGACACCACCGAACTGGTCGCCGCGGTCCTGCGGTCGGTGATCGGCACCGCCACCACCGTCGCCGGCACACCGTTCAGGCAGGTCACACTCACCCACCCCGACGGCTGGGCCGGTCACCTACAAAACCGGCTCCGCGACGCCGCGATCGCCGCCGGACTCGACCGGCAGCGCATCAGGTTGATCACCGAAGCGCAAGCCGCCGCGCACTACTACAGCGCCCATCGTGATCTGCCCGCCGACAGCCGGATCTGCGTATTCGACTTCGGCGCCGGCACCTGCGATGTGGCGGTCCTGGACCGCACCCCCACCGGCTACACCGTCACCGCATCCGACGGACTGGACGACCTCGGCGGCACAGACATCGACGGCCGCATCTTCGACTGGACCCTGCGACACATCAGCGAACACGCCAACCACCTGATGCCGCAACTGCACAACCCGCACGCCCGGCTCACCCTGATCGACCGTATCCGCGACGCCAAAGAAACCCTGTCCGCCGCGAACAAGGCGATCATCGCGATACCCGGTGCCGGTGCACCGATCCAGTTGACCCGAGGCGAATTCGACACCCTCATCTACCGTGATGTGCAACGCGCCGCCGCCCTGGCCCGCCGCGTCATCGACGCCGCCCAGCACCGGAACCCCGGGCCGGTATCCCGGATCTACCTGGTCGGCGGCTCCAGCCACATCCCACTGGTGCACCGTGAACTGTCCGCGCTGGGTCCCATCGCCACCCTCGGCGACCCCAAAACCGTCGTCGTCCAAGGCGCGCTCCTGGCCCAACCCGCAAGCCCGCCCCCGCCTCCGCCACCTCCTCCGCCGACGGCGGGAGCACGGGTCACGATCCCGGCCGCCATCGCGGGCCGGTCCACCATGACCGTGACCGCCGCACCCAACAGCTACATCACCGCCGGCCAACCCGTCGCCTCCGGCCACACCACACCCGGCCGCCCCGCCTTCACCCTCGACTCCCCCGTCGAAGGAATCGTCCGAAAGATCCACTGGCGACCGGAGAAAGGTGTCACCGCAGGCCGGGGAATCGTCAGCATCGCCCCCATGTCGGTATCCGACGACCAACTCCCGCACCTTCCACGCATCGATGCCATCATCACCGCACGTACACCGGAACCACCACCGGAAACCGGACGCAAGAGTCGACGCGGACTGCTGCTCGGCCTCGGCGCACTCCTCGTCGCAGTCCTTGTGGCAATCACCGCGACGCTGATCATCAACGGTCAAGACGACGAGCCGAACACCGACGCGGCATCGTCCAACAATTCATCCGGAACATCGGATGACTCGACTTCGGGGTCGGATTCGGGCACCTCGCCGGACGACTCCACATCGGGGTGTGTGCTGACCGATGTGGCCGCACCCACCACTGAACAGTGCGCGCTGCTGGAGCGCATTCCCAGCGAGATCCGGGACAACTCATATGTCTCGTGCAAGAGAGCGGAAGAGCCCAGCATGACCATGCTGGTCAGCGGAATCACATGTTGGCCAAGCTCAATGCAATCATCGCCGTATTACGAAGTGCGGGTCTACGATTTCGGTACTGCGGCAACAGCGGCCGCCATCACATTCGGGTTCGTCGAGAAGCCCGGCGCCACCTACCCTGACGTCGGCACCAAGTTCTCCCCGAACAGCTACACCTCGTATTCGATGGCCGGCACCGACGGATACAATATGTTGTGTTCAACCCGTGAAACGAGTCAATATGGTTCGTGTATCTTCTACGATCCGGCCGTCAAACAACCTTCAGAAGTGCACAGATGGTGGATTGAACAACCCTACCTGTGAGTACCGGCAGCATGAATTCGGGAAGTGCGTGGGCGTCCTGACCCGAAAGGTCGTCTCACCAGGTTTCGAGGCTCGCAAGCTCGCGCCTCAACCGTCGTGGTGGACGGCTCGGACCAGGTGCGAGCTTGCGCGCCTAACGGCTAGTACTACAGTCGTAGATCTAGTGCTCCGTCTCAGTTTCAGCTGACTCGTTGTTCGAGTTTGGTTCGTGCGCGAGCAACTTTGGCAAGTATTGACTCGGCGGTGGCGGTCCAAACGTAGGGTTTCGGATTGTCGTTGTGCGAGTTCAGGAATTCCTCGATGCTGGCGATCAAGTCGGGCACGCCGGGAAAGATCCCTCGGCGAATGTTCTTGTCGGTCAACTCCCCGAACCAGCGTTCGACCTGATTGAGCCACGACGACGATGTCGGCGTGAAATGCAGATGAAACCGCTTGTGCCGGTTCAACCATCGCTGCACATTAGGATGCTTGTGGGTGGCATAGTTGTCGAGGATCAGATGCACCGCCAACTCATCGGGCACTTCGCGGTCGATGGTCTTGAGAAAGGTGATGAACTCCTCGTGCCGGTGCCGTGGCAGACACTGACCGATCACCTTTCCGGTCAACACATCCAGCACCGCGAACAACGTGGCGGTGCCGTTGCGTTTGTAGTCATGGGTCATCGTGCCCGCCCGGCCCTCGACCATCGGCAACGACGCCTGCGTACGATCGAGGGCCTGAATCTGGGATTTTTCGTCCATACACAGCACGATGGCCTTCTCCGGCGGATTCAGATACAGCCCAACGACATCGACCAGCTTCTCCTCGAACCGCGGATCATTGGACACCTTGAACGTGTCCACCAGATGCGGCTTGAGTCCCAACTCCGACCAAATCCGTTGCACTGTAGCTGGCCTCACCCCAACATGGTCAGCCATCGTCCGACACGACCAGTGCGTATGCCCCTTCGGCTTGGTTGTCTTGGTCAACCGTACGATCTCGGCCACCGCGTCCTCGCTGATCGACGGCTTACGGCCCCGTCCCTTGCGCACCTGCCCGAACTTGCCCAGTCCTTCCTCGGCGAACCGCGCCCGCCACGCCCGCACCGTGACCGCCGTGACGCCGAGTTCCTCAGCGATCACTCGATTGCCGACCCCATCCGCGGCCATCAACAACACCCGAGCCCGCAACGCCTCCCGATGCGGCGCAGCCTGCGCCCGCGACAACGACTCCAACGTCGCACGCTCAGCCTTCGTCAACCGCAATGGCGCTGCAGGTGGATTCATGGAATCATGAATACCGAACAACGAGTCACTTATTTGCGAAACACACCACTAGCAGACAGTTCTCACGCCTCGGTCGCCTTCTTTCCCACTGCAAGCTCATGGACGTAGTCGTCTCCTGTCTGCAGCTTGAATCCGGATGACTTGCGGACGTTATGCACAACGCCGAGTACGAGGATGAGCGCGAGGTTGGACAGACCGACGGTCGAGGTCTTCAGATCGGAGGTGAGCACCAGTACGCACAACACGGCGATACCAATCCACAAGATCATCTCGACAGCCAGCAGGACGCTGCGTCGTGTCCGAAACGTACCGGCCGACAAGGTCGACGCTTCGAAACCCTTGCCGCAAAAGCGGCAGTATTCGGTCGTCCTCGCCGGTGAGCCGGTCGGCGGTCGGCGCACCACGACATGGGTGGGCATGTACTCGCCGGTGCTCCGATCGGTGAAATGGCGGATCACGACGTCGGGCTCTCTCATCTCTACCTCTTCCCCACCTGACCGGATCATCGGCGCCGCGCACAACACGGACCGACGTCGGCGAGTAGTTGAAATATGCGTTCAATGCGTCAGAGGGCAGACGCACGCGAATGGTTCCCGCCCATCACCCATCCACCACCTGTCGACCTACCCGAATCGCCGATCAGGCGATGCGAAGCCCCGGAATGACTGTGACCCCCGCACCGAAAGCGCGGGGGTCACAGGGGTTTTCAGACCGTCAGTGACTACCGGTAGTCGTTGGAGAAACCGTAGTCGTCCAGCGGAACCGCGGCACCGGACGGGGCACCGAAGGTGCCGTCCGGGCTGTAGTAGGTGTCGTCGTAGGACGGCACCGCGTACGCGGCGGCACGCGCCTCCTCGGTCGGCTGCACCTGGATGTTGCGGTACTTGTTGATACCGGTACCGGCCGGGATCAGCTTACCGATGATCACGTTCTCCTTGAGACCGATCAGCTTGTCGCTGCGGCTGTTGATAGCCGCATCGGTGAGCACGCGGGTGGTCTCCTGGAACGACGCCGCCGACAGCCACGAGTCGGTCGCCAGCGATGCCTTGGTGATACCCATCAGCACCGGACGGCCCGCAGCGGGCTCGCCGCCCTCGGTGACCTGCTTGCGGTTGGCGGCCTCGAACTCGGCGCGCTCGGTGAGCGAACCGGGCAGGAACTCCGTCGAACCCGAATCGATGATGGTGACCCGGCGCAGCATCTGCCGCACGATCGTCTCGATGTGCTTGTCGTGGATCGACACACCCTGGCTCCGGTACACCTCCTGGACCTCGTTGACCAGGTGGATCTGTACCTGGCGCGGGCCCATCACGCGCAGCACCTCGTGCGGGTTGGCCGAGCCCTCCATGAGCTGCTGGCCGACCATCACGTGATCGCCGTCGGACAGCAGACGCTCGGAGCCGTCCTCGTGCTTGAACACGCGCAACCGCTGACGCTTCGAGATCTTGTCGTAGACAACCTCTTCCGAACCGTCGTCCGGGGTGATGGTGATCTTGTAGAAGCGGTCGTCGTCCTCCAGGCGAACCCGGCCCGAGACCTCGGCGATCGGGGCGACGCCCTTGGGTACGCGCGCCTCGAACAGCTCCTGGACACGCGGCAGACCGCCGGTGATGTCGTCACCGACACCACCCTGATGGAAGGTACGCATCGTCAGCTGCGTGCCGGGCTCACCGATCGACTGGGCGGCGATGATACCGACGGCCTCGCCGATGTCGACGAGCTTGCCGGTGGCCATCGACCGTCCGTAGCAATGTGCGCACACACCGGTGCCGGTGCCGCAGGTGAGCACCGAACGCACCTTGACCTCGGTGATACCGGCGGCCAGCAGTGCCTCGATCGCCGGATCGCCCAGATCGTGTCCACGCTCCACGACGACGTTGCCGTCGGCGTCGGTCGCGTCGGCCGCCAGGGTGCGGGCGTACGCGGAGGTCTCCACATGCGCGTCGCGGATGATCGAACCGTCGGGCTGCTTCTCGCCGAGCGCGACGAGAATGCCGCGTTCGGTGCCGCAGTCGGTCTCACGGACGATGACATCCTGCGAGACGTCCACCAGACGACGGGTCAAGTAACCCGAGTCGGCGGTGCGCAGCGCGGTGTCGGCCAGCCCCTTACGGGCACCGTGGGTGTTGATGAAGTACTCCAGCACCGTCAGGCCCTCGCGGAACGACGACTTGATGGGGCGCGGGATGAACTCACCCTTCGGGTTGGTCACCAGACCCTTCATGCCCGACAGGTTACGAACCTGCGTCAGGTTACCGGTGGCACCCGACTTCGGGATCATGATGATCGGGTTGTCCTCGGGGTAGTACTCCTCCATGACCTTGCCGACCTCTTCGGTGGCCTGCTTCCAGATCTCCACCAGCGCATCACGACGCTCGTCCGGAGTCAGCGCGCCACGCTGGAACTTGCGCTCCAGGCCGTCGGCCCGCTCCTCGTAGCGTTCGAGGATCTCCGCCTTCTGCGGCGGCACCAGCACGTCGGCCATCGACACCGTCACACCCGAACGGGTGGCCCAGTAGAAGCCCACGTCCTTGAGCTTGTCGACGGTCTGCGCGACGACGATCATCGGGTAGCGCTCGGCGAGATCGTTGATGATCGCGGCCTGACGCTTCTTCGGCATCTGCTCATCGACGAACGGGTACTCGATCGGCAGCAGTTCGTTGAACAGCACCCGGCCCAGGGTGGTGATGGTGGTCCACGGCTGACCGTAGCGCCAGCCGTCGGGGAACACCTCGTGCTCGACGTCGGCCGGCGGACGCTGATCGGTCAGCCGCACCTTGATCCGCGACTGCACGGTGAGTGCACCGCGGTCGACGGCCATCTGCGCCTCGGCCGGGCTCGAGTAGACACCCTCCTCCGCACCGTCGGTGGTGGCCTCCCGGTACGAACCGACAGCACCGTCCTTGAGGGTGGTGAGGTAGAACAGGCCGGTCACCATGTCCAGACGCGGCATGGCCAGCGGACGGCCCGAGGCGGGCGAGAGGATGTTGTTCGACGACAGCATCAGGATGCGGGCCTCGGCCTGCGCCTCCGCGCTCAGCGGCAGGTGCACGGCCATCTGGTCACCGTCGAAGTCGGCGTTGAACGCCTCACACACCAGCGGATGCAGCTGGATGGCCTTGCCCTCGACGAGCTGCGGCTCGAACGCCTGAATACCGAGGCGGTGCAGCGTGGGCGCACGGTTGAGCAGCACCGGATGCTCGTTGATGACCTCTTCGAGGACATCCCACACGGCGGGACGCTGACGCTCCACCATCCGCTTGGCCGACTTGATGTTCTGCGCCTGGTTCAGGTCCACCAGACGCTTCATCACGAACGGCTTGAACAGCTCCAGCGCCATCAGCTTGGGCAGACCGCACTGGTGCAGCTTGAGCTGCGGGCCGACGACGATGACCGAACGGCCCGAGTAGTCGACGCGCTTACCGAGCAGGTTCTGGCGGAACCGGCCCTGCTTGCCCTTGAGCAGATCGCTCAGCGACTTGAGCGGGCGGTTGCCCGGACCGGTCACCGGACGGCCGCGACGGCCGTTGTCGAACAGCGCGTCCACCGACTCCTGCAGCATCCGCTTCTCGTTGTTGACGATGATCTCGGGCGCGCCCAGATCGATCAGTCGCTTGAGGCGGTTGTTGCGGTTGATGACCCGGCGGTACAGATCGTTCAGGTCGGAGGTGGCGAAACGGCCACCGTCGAGCTGCACCATCGGACGCAGCTCCGGCGGGATCACCGGCACCGCGTCGAGCACCATGCCCAGCGGCGAGTTACCCGACTGCTGGAAGGCGGCAACGACCTTGAGGCGCTTGAGCGCGCGCAGCTTCTTCTGGCCCTTGCCGCTGCGGATGGTCTCGCGCAGCAACTCCGCCTCGGCGTCGATGTCGAAGATCTCCAGGAGCTTCTTGATCGCCTCGGCACCCATCGCGCCGGTGAAGTACTCACCGAAACGCTCGTCGAGCTGCCGGTACAGCTTCTCGTCGATGATGAGTTCGCCGGTGCTCAGCTTGGTGAACTTGTCCCAGATCTCCACCAGCTCGTCGATCTGGCGCTGGACCGAATCGCGCAGACGACGCATCTCGCGCTCGGCGCCGTCCTTGACCTTGCGGCGCACATCGGCCTTGGCGCCCTCGGCCTCAAGTTCGGCCAGATCCTGCTCCAGCTTCTGCTGGCGCTCGTTCAGGTCGACGTCGCGCTGATCGGCCAGGGCCTTCTTCTCGACCTCGATCTCGGCCTCACGGGTCGAGAGCTCCGCATGACGCAGCTCGTCGTCGACGGAGGTGATCACGTAGGCGGCGAAGTAGATGATCTTTTCCAGATCCTTCGGCGCCAGGTCGAGCAGGTAGCCCAGCCGGCTCGGCACACCCTTGAAGTACCAGATGTGGGTGACCGGTGCGGCCAGCTCGATGTGGCCCATCCGCTCACGGCGCACCTTGGCCTTGGTGACCTCGACGCCGCACCGCTCGCAGATGATGCCCTTGAACCGGACGCGCTTGTACTTACCGCAGTAGCACTCCCAGTCGCGCGTCGGTCCGAAGATCTTCTCGCAGAACAGACCGTCCTTCTCCGGCTTGAGCGTGCGGTAGTTGATCGTTTCCGGCTTCTTGACCTCACCGTACGACCAGTTGTGGATGTCGTCGGCCGTGGCCAGGCCGATCTTCAGTTCGTCGAAAAAGTTGACGTCGAGCACTAGTTGCCTTTCAGTAGCTCAGTCAATGGGGTGAGGGTCAGTTGGCGAGGTCGTCGACGGTGGCCGACTCGTTGCGCGACAGATTGATGCCCAGGTTGGCCGCGGCGCGCTCGAGATCCTCGTCGTCGGTGTCGGCCATCTCGATGGCCGCGCCGTCCGAGGACAGCACCTCCACGTTCAGGCACAGCGACTGCAGTTCCTTGAGCAACACCTTGAACGACTCGGGGATACCCGGCTCCGGGATGTTCTCGCCCTTGACGATGGCCTCGTACACCTTCACGCGCCCGACGACATCGTCGGACTTGATGGTGAGCAGCTCCTGCAGGGTGTAGGCGGCGCCGTAGGCCTGCATCGCCCAGCACTCCATCTCACCGAAGCGCTGACCACCGAACTGGGCCTTACCGCCGAGCGGCTGCTGGGTGATCATCGAGTACGGACCGGTCGAACGCGCGTGAATCTTGTCGTCGACGAGGTGGTGCAGCTTGATGATGTACATGTAGCCGACCGACACCGGGTACGGGAACGGCTCGCCGGAACGACCGTCGAACAGCGTCGCCTTGCCGTCGCCGTTGACCATGACCTCACCGTCACGGTTGGGCAGGGTGCTGCCGAGCAGACCGGTCAGCTCCTCCTCGCGCGCACCGTCGAACACCGGGGTGGCGGTGTTGGTGTCGGGAGCCGAGTAGTACATGTCCTCGGGCAGCTTCGACGCCCACTCCGGCACACCGCCGGCCACGTCGATGTTCCATCCGGCCTTGGCGATCCAGCCCAGGTGGGTTTCCAGGATCTGACCGATATTCATACGGCGGGGCACACCGTGCGTGTTCAGGATGATGTCGACGGGGGTGCCGTCGGGCAGGAACGGCATGTCCTCCTGCGGGAGGATCTTGCCGATGACGCCCTTGTTGCCGTGCCGGCCGGCGAGCTTGTCGCCGTCCTGGATCTTGCGCTTCTGCGCCACGTACACGCGGACCAGTTCGTTGACGCCGGGTGCGAGATCGTCGTCGTCGTCGCGACTGAACACACGCACACCGATGACCTTGCCGGTCTCACCGTGCGGCACCTTGAGCGAGGTGTCGCGGACCTCGCGGGCCTTCTCACCGAAGATGGCGCGCAGCAGGCGCTCCTCCGGAGTCAGCTCGGTCTCGCCCTTCGGGGTAACCTTGCCGACCAGGATGTCGCCGTCGCGGACCTCGGCACCGATACGCACGATGCCGCGCTCGTCGAGATCGGCGAGCACCTCGTCGGAAACGTTGGGGATGTCGCGGGTGATCTCCTCGGCACCGAGCTTGGTGTCGCGGGCGTCGATCTCGTGCTCCTCGATGTGGATCGAGGTGAGCACGTCCTCCTCCACGAGCCGCTGGCTCAGGATGATCGCGTCCTCGTAGTTGTGGCCCTCCCACGGCATGATCGCCACGAGCAGGTTCTTGCCGAGCGCCATCTCGCCGTTCTCGGTGCACGGGCCGTCGGCCAGCACCTGACCGACCTCCACGCGCTGCCCCTCGTCGACGATCGGGCGCTGGTTGGCGCACGTGCCGTGGTTGGAGCGGGCGAACTTGTTCAGGCGGTAGGTCTTGCGGCTGCCGTCGTCACCCATCACGGTGATGTAATCGGCCGAGACCTCCTCGATGACACCGGTCAGCTCGGAGACGATGACGTCGCCGGCATCGACCGCGGCACGCAGCTCCATACCGGTACCCACCAGCGGCGACTCGTTGCGCACCAGCGGCACGGCCTGACGCTGCATGTTGGCACCCATCAGGGCGCGGTTGGCGTCGTCGTGCTCGAGGAACGGGATCATCGCGGTGGCCACCGAGACCATCTGGCGCGGCGACACGTCGAGGTACTGCACGGCGTCGGCGCCGACGAACTCGACCTCCGAGCCCTTCTTCCGCACCAGGACGCGCTCGTCGGTGATGCGGCCGTCGAGCCCATAGGAGGTGTTGGCCTGGCCGATGAGGTAACGATCCTCCTCGTCGGCGGTCATGTACTCGATGGTGTCGGTGACGTGACCGTTCTCCACCTTGCGGTACGGGGTCTCGATGAAGCCGAACGGGTTGACCCGCGCGTACACCGACAGCGAACCGATCAGGCCGATGTTCGGGCCCTCGGGCGTCTCGATCGGGCACATGCGGCCGTAGTGCGAGGGGTGCACGTCGCGCACCTCGAGGCCGGCACGCTCACGCGACAGACCGCCCGGGCCCAGCGCCGACAGACGACGCTTGTGGGTCAGCCCCGACAGCGGGTTGTTCTGGTCCATGAACTGGGACAGCTGGCTGGTGCCGAAGAACTCCTTGATCGCCGCCACCACGGGACGGATGTTGATCAGGGTCTGCGGGGTGATCGCCTCGACGTCCTGAGTGGTCATGCGCTCACGCACGACACGTTCCATACGCGAGAGACCCACGCGGATCTGGTTCTGGATCAGCTCGCCCACGGTACGCAGACGACGGTTGCCGAAGTGATCGATGTCATCGACCTCGATGGGCACCTCGATGCCCTCGGGGCCGGTGACCGACGAGAAGGTGACCGTGTGCGGGTCGGCCTCGTGCAGGCGCACCAGGTATTCGACGGTGGCCGCGATGTCCTCACGGGTCAGCGTCGACTCACCGACCATCGGATTGGCGGTCAGGCCCAGCTTTTTGTTGACCTTGTAGCGGCCCACGCTGGCCAGGTCGTAGCGCTTCTCCTTGAAGAACAGGTTCTCCAACAGCGACTCGGCCGACTCCTTGGTGGGCGGCTCGCCCGGCCGCAGCTTGCGGTAGACCTCCAGCAGCGCCTCGTCCTGGTTGGAGGTGGAGTCCTTCTCCAGGGTCGACATCATGATCTCGGAGAAACCGAAACGGTCGGCGATCTCCTCGGTGGTCCAGCCGAGTGCCTTGAGCAGCACGGTGACCGGCTGGCGGCGCTTGCGGTCGATGCGCACACCCACGGTGTCGCGCTTGTCGACGTCGAACTCCAGCCACGCGCCGCGGCCCGGGATCACCTTGACGGTGTGCAGGGTCTTCTCGGTGGCCTTGTCGATGGCGGCGTCGAAGTACACGCCGGGGCTGCGCACGAGCTGGCTCACCACGACACGCTCGGTGCCGTTGATGACGAAGCTGCCCTTGTCGGTCATGATCGGGAAGTCGCCCATGAAGACGGTCTGCGACTTGATCTCGCCGGTGTTGTTGTTGATGAACTCGGCGGTGACAAACAGCGGCGCCGCGTACGTCATGTCCTTGTCCTTGCACTCATCGACCGAGGCCTTGACCTCGTCGAAGTGCGGATCGGAGAAGGACAGCGACATCGAGCCCGAGAAGTCCTCGATCGGGGACAGTTCGTGCAGGATGTCCTCAAGGCCACCCGTCGGGTTCTCGACGCCACGGGTGAGGGCCTTTGCCCGCCACTCCGGAGACCCGACGAGCCACTCGAACGAATCGAGCTGCAGATCGAGCAGACCGGGAACCTCCAACGGCTCGCTGATCTTTGCGAATGAAGCGCGGTGCGGCGCTCCGGGGATGGTTGAGGTGGACTGGCGGTTGATTGCCAAGATGCGTCCTTCCAACACGAAGTGTGAACCTAGCTAGCGGTGCTCGGCTTGATGGGCCGTTCGCTGGAGACACACCTGTGTCGGCATCAACCACAAGTTCATGCGACGCACGACGCGTCACATGTGGCCTGGGGAAGAATCAAAGATGGACAGGAGGCAGCCAGCGCAACGTCCAACTGTATCAGAAAATAGGCGCGGTTTGTCAACCCACGCCTGAAGCGATCCGGCTCTGGAACGATCCGGCGCTGACGCCGGTGGCTACCCACTCATCTGTCACTGCAGACAGAGTGGACCGAGATCAGCTCCGCGTCAAGCGAAACGCCCACATTCACGATTTCTCAGCGGTTGTTCACCCGCGAACACCCGCCCTCGCCCTACGACACCGCGCTGATCTGGTCGACCTGTTCGATCAACCAGGTATCGCCCTTGCGCACCATGCGCAGGTCGATCGCGGGCGCCCCGCTGTTGGCCGCCTGGCCGTTCTGCGACTGACTGATCACCAGGTTCATGATCACGTGGGCCCTGGCGCCCTCACCACTGCCCGTCAGCTCCATCACGCCCACGCCGTCCACCTTGCAGTCGGCGACCGCCTTGGTCTGCTCGATCGCCTGCTTCTGCGTCGGTAGATACTCGTTGAAATCCTTGAGCGGTTCACCGGTCAGCGCCGAACGCGCCTTGTCGGCCCAGGTGTTGAAGTCCGTGCCGTCGTAGGCGAGCACGGTACATGCCTTGCTGCCCGCCTGCGAGGCCAGCTCCGTGGTGGCGGCCTCGTCGATGAACGCCCTGTTCGGACCGATGGTCGCACCCGGATGCAGTGCGCCGACGATCGCGACGACGGCGAACACCACCGCAGCCGCGGCCAGCCATATCGCCGCCGACCACGGCGACCGGCCGCGGAGCGCACGGGTGGCCGTCGCGGCGGTTTCGGGAACCGACGACGAGGATCCGGTACCGGTCGCGGCCGGGCCGTCGGTGACCGGAGAAGCCTTCGGGCCCGACGAGCCGTCTGCGGCGGCCGAACTGTCGGGGTCGGTCGAGCTGTCGGGGTCGGTCGAGCTGTCGGGGTCGGTCGAGCTGTCGGGGTCGGTCGGGCTCTCGGGGCGAGACGACGGCTTGACCAGGCTCGGCGGCCCGGCCGGCTTCCGTGTTCCGTCGGCCGGCTCGGGCGACGTACCCGGATCCGGCGTTTCGGCCGCGGATACGTCGGCGATCGGCCTGCCCTCGCGGTCGAGACCCGCAACACGCGGGCGTGCCTTCTTCGGACGTGGATTCGTTGCCATCATCAGTTACCCGCCCCCTGGGTTGTGCTCGGCTGCGGCGTCGCGGTGGTGCCCGTCTGGTCCTGTCCCGCGTTGGTGATGTCGGTCTCCAGTGCCAGCGAATCGAGCGAGGCGATGCTCGACGCCTTCCACACGTCGCCCTTCTTGGTCATTCCCACCATGAAGCCCATCGACCGTTTGACGCCGGCCTCACCGGTCTTCTTCGAGGTCGCCTCCACGTACACCAGCACCCTTGCGGTGCCCTCGTCGGCGTTCACCTCCACCGGCGCGCTACGCAGCACCCGGCTCGACAACGTGGCCACCTGCCCGGTCCCGGCCGACTCGATCTGCTGGGTCAGGGCCTTGAAATCGTTGGGTGTGATCTGACTGCGCGCGGCACCGGTGAGCGACGAATCGATCCGCCGCTGCCAGTCCTTCACGTTCGCCGGGTCGATCGTGGTGATGTTGACGATGGCGTTCTCGGCACCGATCCTCGAATCCTCGCGGGCGGTCTGCGTCGGCTTCTGGTTGACGTAGACGTCATAGCCGTGCATGCCGAAGATCACCGCACACACCAGGGCAACCACCGCGGCCACCCCGGCCGCAGCCGTCACCAGGAGTCGGGTCCGGGGCGAAGGATCCGCCGACTCCGCGGACGTCTCCGAACCGGTGCCCGGGGTGTCAGGGCCCGGGGTGTCAGGGCCCGGGGTGTCAGGGCCCGGGGTGTCAGGGCTCGGGGTGTCAGGGTCCGGGGCGTCAGGGGGGGTCTCGTTCACCGGCTGAGAACTGTCGTCGGTCATGTCATCCTTGAGGTCTGGCTGTGACAGCGGGCCTGCCCACCGCCGAATCGTCCGCCCCGCGGCACGGGTCATCCAGGTCCTGGATCACCGACGCACGGGGCATCGAGTCTTCCTGGGTGAGCACGCCCACCGTCGGCCGTCGGCCACTGTAGCGCCCCACGCTGAGAAAACCCATGCCACCGCGGCTGAGCGGACGACATGGGTTCTCCCTTCGGCTACTTGGCGTGGATACCGAGTAGGCCCGCGAGCTGCGTCGCGATCGGGTTGAGATTGAGCTTGTCCGGATCCTTCTTGGGAGTGTTGTCCCAGGGCTGAGGAATCGTCGGATTGGCCAGGTCGGCGCGTGCCGCGCTGCGCACACCCGTCGGATTGCCCACCGGAACCTTGCATTCGGCCTGCGTGTTGAACGGAAACTCGTCGTAGTTGATGTCGAAGTCCGGGTTCCGCTTCTTCATCTCCTCGATGATCTTCTGCGTGCTCTCGTAGCCCTTGGTGCAGGCCGGCGGGTTATTGGTCTCCAGCACGATGCCGAAGTGGATCTGCCCGTCACCGGGAACCACGCTCTTGCTGCCGGAAGACAGCGCCGACAGCATCGCGAAGATGGTGTTGGTGGCGTAACCGGTAGGCCCGATCGTCCGCATCGTGGTGCCGAGATCCTTCATGACCTTGGTCAGGTCACCACCGTGTTTGCGGAACAACTCCGACAACTCGGTACCCGCCGACGGACCGTTCTTCAGCACCCGCCGAATGTCCGGATCGGACGACTTGAGTGTCTCGGTGACCACGTCGAGGTTGCGGGCCCAGCTCAGGATCTCGTCCTTCTGCTCGGCCTGCGTACCCAGCACCACATTCGAGTTCTCGATCAGCGAGATGGTCTCGGGCAACGAGTCGACACCCGCCTTGGCCAGCACACCCAGCGAGTCCACGAGACGTTCGAGGTTCTCACTCTGCCTGTTGAACGCCTCGCCCAACTCGGTGACAACCGTGTGGAAATCATCGATCGGCACTTCCTCGGTGAACTTGATCGCCGAGTTCAGGATGTTTTCGACCGGTGGCGGAATCGACGTGCGCTCCCTCGGGATCACCGAGCCGTCCTTGAGGAACGGGCCCGCCGACGACGTCGGCTGCAGGTCGATGAACTGTTCGCCGACCGCCGAGCGGTTGGCGATCACGGCACTCGCCGACGCGGGAACCTTCGGGGCGCTCTTGTTGAGATTCAGGATGACGTCGACGCCGTCCTTGGTCAGCTTCAGATCGCCGACCGTACCGACCGGCGTGCCCTGGTAGGTCACCTCGGCGTTCTTGAAGATGCCGCCCGACGACTCGGCCATCTGCACCGTCACGTCGTACTGGCCGAGTCCGGACAACTTGTCCAGGCGCGCGTACTTGGCGCCAGCGTACACCACAGCGACGATGCCGACGATCGCGAACGCGATCAGCTGGATTTTGGCTAGCTTGCTGATCACTTGTCTACCCCGATCATCGAGAGCGGGCCGTCGATGAACCGCTGATCCGCGGCCGCGGGAGCCGGCATGACCGAATACTGCGTCTTCGCCCGGGACTTCGACTCCGACTCGGCCGTGTTCTTCTTCTTGGCCGAATATCTGCGGCCACTGGGCGGTGTGTTCGGACCGGGCTGCGCACCGGGCAGCGGGTTGATCAGGGTGATCGTCGGCCAGCCCGCCCGCGGACCGTTGCCGTTGACG
The DNA here is from genome assembly GCF_025273675.1 of Gordonia pseudamarae. Lineage (NCBI taxonomy): Bacteria > Bacillati > Actinomycetota > Actinomycetes > Mycobacteriales > Gordoniaceae > Gordonia > Gordonia pseudamarae. The sequence continues at coordinate 4,174,729 of NZ_CP045809.1, forward strand.
TACGGGTTGCTCGGATCAACCGGATACGGGTGCGCCTGGACCGGCGAGTGCTTCGGTGTTCCCTGTCCCACACCGAGTGCCTCGATCTGGTTGAGGATCCGCAGGTCCAGTGTCATGAACAAGTTGGTCGAGTCACCGTGCACCGCGGGCAGGATCTCGTCCGGGAACGGAATCGTCAGGAACAACGGGGCCGAGGTGATCAGATCGGGCGCCGCCTTCGTCAGCTCGCTGAGCACCGGCCGCAACGCCTTCAGATCGGTGATCAGAGCGTCGCGGGACTTGGTGAGGATGCCGGTACCCACCTCGCCGAGCCGGTCGAGCTTGGTGAGCAGTTCGACGAACTGCGGCCGCTGATCCTCGAGCACCCGGACGGCCTCGGGCAGCTCGTTGAGAATGCGGTCGATCTGCGTGGTCTGGGCGACCGTGCGCCGAGACAGCCGGTCGAGTCCGTCGATCGCGTTGACGATGTCGTCACGCTGCCGGTTCAGTCCGGCGACCAGCGTCTGCGCGGTCTCCAGCAGCGAACGCAGTTCCTTGCCGTCGGGGCCGAGCGCCTTGTTCAGTTCGTTGACAATCGGTGTCAGCTGGTTGAGTCCACCACCGTTGAGCAGCATCGACAGCGCACCGAGCACTTGCTCGATGTCGGTGGCGGTGCGGGTGCGCTCGTTGCCGACCGAGTTCCGGATCGGCTGTGCGGGATCCTGCCGGGGCGCGTTCTGCGAACCCGTCGGCTCCGACAGCGACACGAACTTCTCGCCGAGGAGGGCGGTCTGCTGGATCTCGACGTGCGCCAATTCCGACAGATTCACCTCGTTCTTGACCTCGATCTTGACGTCGGCCTGCCACGAGTCCTTGGGCACCTTGATCGACACGATCCGGCCGACGTTGATGCCGTTCTTCTTGACCTGCGACTGCGGCACCAGGTCGAGCACGTTGTCGAACTGGATGGTGTAGGTGCGCGGATTGCTCCCCGTGTCGGTGCCACCGGGCAGCGGAAGCTCCTGCATATTGAGGCCACAACCGGCCACCGTGACGGTCGCCGCCACGAGCGCGGCCCCGAGTCCGACGGTACGCGACCGGCCACTGCTGCTGATCCTGGTCATCAGTTGCCCCCACGCTGCGACGGCGGTGTCTGCTTGAGCTGCGGATCGGGGTTGCCGGGAACGGTCCCCGGCGCCGGGCTCCGCTGCAGCTTGTCGTTGCTCATGATGCCGAACGGAAGGATCGGCAACGTCGGCTCCAGAACACCCTTGGTGATCTGTTTGCCCACCTTGGTGCAGTTGTCGATGAGCGGCCGCATCGAGGCACTCCACTGCTTGGCCGCCGGGTCACCGGGCATCAACTTGCCCAGATCCAGCGTCCGGCAGCCAGCACCCAGCAGATCCTGCAGATCCGGGACGGTCAGGCGCATGTCGAGCGTTCCCGATTCGGCGTTGTACGCGCTGATCAGGTTGCTGATCGTCAGCGGCAGCACCGTCAGGACCTCCTTGAGGTTGTCCTTCTCGTCGGCCAGTGCCCTGGTGGTCGGCTGCAGATCGCGCACCGTCTTGCCGAGCTTCTCCTCGTTGTCGTCGAGGAAGGTCGCCACATCGCCGAGCGCGTACGACAGCTTGTTCAGCGCGAGACCGAGCTGTTCACGCTCACCCACCATGTACTTGTTGAACGAGGCCATCTGCGTGTTGAACTGACGCACCTGCTGATCGTTCTCGCGCAGTGCTCCCACGAACACATCCAGGTTCTTGATGGTCGAGACGATGTCACCGCTGGACCCGGCCAGCGTCTGCGAGGCCTTCGACAGCTTCTCGATGGTTTCGCCGAGCTTGGCGCCGTTTCCTTCGAGGTTGTCCGCCCCGATCCGGGCCAGCCTGGTCAGCGCTCCCTCCTGCTCGCCGTTCGCGGGCTTGTTGGCCCCGTTCGGACCGAGCGCGTCGGTGAGGTTCTGGATACCGCGGTAGAGCTCGTCGACCTCGACGGGCACCATCGTCTGCCCCTTGTCGACGGTGAGGTGCAGCGACTTGGGTGCCTTCGCGTCGCCCTCACGGAACACCGGCGTGAGCTGCACATACCGGTCGGCCACGACCGACGGCACGACCTGCACGGCCTTGACGTCCTCGGGCAGGTCGATACCGCGGTCGACGGTCATCTTGACCTGGACCCTGTCCCCTTTGGGAGTCACGTCGGTGACCTGGCCGACCTTGACACCGAGGATCCGCACATCGGTGCCCTTGTAGATGCCCACGGACCGTGTGAACGTCGCGGTGATCTTGGTGGCTCCCATCGAGGAGAACACCCACCACAGGACACCGCCGACGATCAGCGCCAGGATCAGCGCGAACACCGTCGCCACAATGGTTCGCGGGGTGAACCAGCGGCCCGGGCCCGATGTCTGGGTCATGTCGGGAACCGTCATCAGCCGGCCTCCGTTCCGCCGTTGTTCTGCATGGCCTGCTTGTTTGGCGGCCGTGTGGTGTTCTGCTGCGGCAGAGCCGGCGGCAGGATATTGGTGACCACCGACTCCAGCCAGCGGCCGTTCCCGAGGACGTTGCCGTAAAGCCGATAGAAGGGCGCCATGTACTTGATGGTGTCGCGGATGTTCTGGTTCTGCCGTTGCAGCAGCTTGTTGGTCTCGGCCAGGGCGTCGAGCGCGGGCCCGATCTGCTTCTCGTTGTCCCGGACCAGACCGGTGAGCGAGTTGCTGAGCGAGGTGGTGGTCGCCAGCAGCCTGGTGATCGACTTCTGCCGGTTGTTCAGCTCCTGGAGCAATTCACCGGCACCGGCGATGAGACGGGTGAACTCCTCGTTGCGATCGGCCAGGATCTTGGTGGTGTTCTTGGTGGCCGAGAGCAGGCGCTTGACCTCCGAGTCGCGGCTGGCAATGGTCTCCGACAGTCGCGAGAGGCCGTCGAGGGTGGGCGCGAAATTGCCCGCCGTACCCGACAGCGAATCGCTCAAGGCGTTGAACGACTGCGCGAGTTGCTTGGAGTCGATTCCCGACTCCCCCGTGTTCGGGTCGCCGGTCAGCTGGGTCGACGCATCCGAGAACGCCTCGATGACGTCGTACGGGGACACCGTCCGGTCCAGCGGGATCGGTGTGTCCGGGTCGGCCAACTTATCGCCGAGCGGGGTCAGGGCTAGGTACTTCTGCCCCAGCACCGTCTTGATCTGGATCGATGCCTCGGTACGGTCGCCGATCCAGGTGTTGTTCGCGCGGAAAGTCACCTTCACCCGGTCGCCGTCGAGTTCGACGTTGTCGACCTCGCCGACCTTGATACCGGCGACGCGGACCTCGTTCCCCTTCTTGAGGCCTGCGGCCTCACTGAACTCGGCGCTGTAGCGCGCGCCCGCACCCAGCAGCGGAAGCTCGTTCAGGAAGAACGCCGAGATCGCGACCATCAGCACCACCAGGATGCCGATGCCACCGATGCTGACCGGATTTCTCCGACCCGCGAATCGCCTGCTCTTCTTCGGTTGTGCGGCACCCGCCGCGGGAGTGTTCTCGTGTGTCAATTTCCTCACCCCCGGGGCCTGTTGTTGTCACGCCAGCAGCGGGTGGCCGCGCTGGTGTACAGCACATGATTGATGTCGGGCAGGGACACCAGCGGCTTGGTCAGCAAGGTTGACTTGCCGTTGCCGGCGACGACGTCGATGCCGCACAGGTAGAACTGGAACCAGGAACCGAATGTGGCCGCACGTCCCACCTTCTGCAATTTGATCGGCAGATTCGTCAGAACCTGCGCGACATCGTCCTGGCGCTTGTTGACCTGATCGGCCAGCGTCTTCAGACCCGCGATGTCGCCCTGGATGGACGGCCGCGTCTTGGTGAGGATGTCGGAGGTGACCGCGGTCAGATTGGACACCGAGGTGATGGCCGAACCGACCGAGTCGCGTTGCGCCGCCAGACCGCTGACCAGCTTCGAGGTGTTCACCAACAGCGAGTCGAACTCGTCGTTGTGCTTGTTGACCGTGTCCATCACCTTGGTCAGGTTGGTGATCAGCTCACCGATCACCTTGTCCTTGTCGGCCAGGGCGGTGGTCAGGTCGGCGGTGTCCGAGAGCAGACTCGCCATCACATCGCTCTGCCCCTGGAAGACGTTGATGATCTTCTCGCTGAGCTGGTTCACGTCGGTCGGGCTCAGCTCGCGAAACAGTGGCTTGAAGCCGTTGAACAGCTCGGTGAGGTTGACCGCGGGGGTAGTGGAGTCGGTGCCGAAGACGTGGCCGGGCTTGTAGGTGACCCGCTGATCGCCCGCGCCGCGTTCAAGGGCCAGGTACCGCAGGCCGGTGAGGTTGCGGTACTTGATCGCGACGTTGGTGCCCTCGGGCAGCCGGTCGCGGTCGGCGTTGAACGTGACCAGTGCCTGGTTCCGGTTGTGGACCCGGACATCGGTCACCTGGCCCACCCGCACGCCCGCGATGCGGACGTCGTCACCCTTGTTGAGCATCGCGGCGTCGTCGAAGATCGCCTTGTACTCAGCGTCGCCGCTGCCGCCGACATTGCCGATCGTGAGCGCCAGCATCGACGTCGTGACCACGGTGACCACCGCGAACACGATGAGTTTGATCAGGGGTCCGGTGATGGATTTCATTGGATGTTGACCTGCGCTCCCTGCAGCGACATTCCGCCGATCATGGTGACCCAGGTGGGAACCTGATCCGGGTCGTTGCCGGTAGTGCTGGCATACACGACCTTCAACTGATTGACGTACTCCGCGTTGTCGTAGGGGTTGGCTCGCAGCGTGGTGTCGCCGATGGTTCCGGCGGGGATCACGCTGTTCTGGTTCGGCGGGGTGATCGGGAAGTCGTCGCCCACGTTCGGCACGGTTGTGGGGCCGGCGTTGCGTGAGGGCGGCTGGTAGGAGCCCTCACCGAGCCCACCTCCCGGATACTGCGGGAACGGCCGGTTGTCGGTCGCCGGACCGAAGCAGGTGGCGGGCCGGTTGTAGTCGAAGAACCGGGGTTCGTCCTGGTTGGGCAGGTAGCGCCCGCGCGGGTTGACGAACTGCAGGTTCACCCGGGGGCCGGGGTTGGGCGAGCCCTTGCCGGTGACCCTGTCGGATTCGGGGAAGATGCTGGCGAAGTTCTCGAACGTGCAGCCGAACGACGGCGACTGACGCGCCAGACCGCGCATGAAGGGTTCGCCCTTGATGACGACGTCGAGCAGGTCCCTGCGGTTGGTCCGCAACCAGCTCGTGGTGTCGGTGGCCGCGGCCCCCAGCGTCGAGATCAGGTTCCGCAGATCGGACTGTTTCTCGACGATCGTGTTGCCGGTGGTGCGCAGATTGTCCAGGCCGTCGATGATGTCGGGCAGCGCCTCGGAATAGGTCTGCGAGAAGTCCGACAGACCCCGCAACGTGCCCTCGAGGTCGGGCAGCACCTTGTTGATGCCGCTGAACACCTTGTTGAGATCGGTGATCGTGGTGCGCAGCTCGTCACCGCGACCCGAGAGCGCCTTGGACAGCGCGGTCAGCGTGATGTTGAGATCCTGCGGGGGGACGGCCTTGAGGACCGGCAGGAGTTTGTCGAACATCTCCTGGATCTCCTTGGCGTTGCCGCTCTGGTCGGTGTAGATGACCGCGTTCTTGGTACTGGCCAGCGTGGGTCCGCCGGAGGTGTCGGGCACTTTGAGGTCCACGAAGCGTTCGCCGAACAGGGTCTTCGGCAGGATGCGCGCGGTTGTTTCGACCGGCAGCTTCTTGGCCATGTCGGGGTTCAGACCCAGCGTCACGACGACCTTGCCGTCGGGTGACGGGGTGATGTCCCGGACCTCGCCGACGATCACTCCGCGCGCCTTGACGTCGGCGGCGTTGGGCAGCGCGTTGCCGGCGGAATCGGTGGTGAACTTGACGGTGGTGAACGAGGTGAACGCCTTGTTGAACTGCAGGATCGTGAATGCCAGGAAGCCGATGCAGATGAGCAGGAACAGGATACCGAGGAGTCGTTGACGAACGGTTGAGGTCATCGGGTGCCTAGCCTCCCACTCGAACGGTTGTCGTCGTGCCCCAGATGGCCAGACCGAGGAAGAAGTCCAGCAGGGCGATCAGGACGAGCGCCGTACGCACCGCGTGCCCGACGGCCACGCCGACACCCGCGGGACCACCGCTGGCGAAGTACCCGTAGTAGCAGTGCACGAGGATGATCACGAACGCGAACACCAGCACCTTGCCGAACGACCACAACACGTCTTCGGGTGGCAGGAACAGGTTGAAGTAGTGGTCGTAGGAACCCGTGGACTGTCCGTTGAACACGGTGGTCACCGTACGGGAGGCGAAGTACGCCGAGATCAGGCCGAGCACGTACAGCGGGATGACCGCGATGAAGCCGGCGATGACGCGGGTGGACACCAGATACGGAATCGACGGGACGGCCATGACCTCCATGGCGTCGACCTCCTCGGAGATCCGCATGGCGCCCAGTTGGGCGGTAAAGCCGCAGCCGACGGTCGCCGACAGGGCGAGCGCGGCGACCAGCGGGGCGACCTCACGGGTGTTCACGTACGCCGACAGGAAGCCGGTCAGTGCCTGCGATCCCAGCTGGTCGAGGGCGGCGTAGCCCTGCATGCCGACCACGACGCCGGTGAAACCGGACATCATCACCATGACGCCGACGGTGCCGAGGACGACCGCGAGGCCGCCGGTCCCGAAGGCCACCTCGGCGAGCAGGCGGAGCACCTCACGCCGGTAGTGCACGACGGTCTTCGGGATCCAGGCGAGGGTGCGCCCGTAGAAGGACATCTGCTCGCCCGCACCGTCGAGAACCTTCAGCGGCTTGTTGAGCTGCTTGCGCGCCTCGTACGCGTAGTACTCGGACCGCGACTTGGTGATTGTGACGCCACCACCGGGATCGGACATAGCGTCAGCTTCCCTTCGCCGGAACGATCTGGAGGTAGACCGCCGTGATGATCAGATTGGCCAGGAACAGCAGCAGGAACGTGATGACGACGCTCTGGTTGACCGCGTCGCCCACTCCCTTCGGTCCCCCCTTGGGGTTGAGCCCCTTGTAGGCCGCGACAACGCCGGCGATAACACCGAAAATGGCCGCCTTGATGGTGGAGATGTAGAGGTCCGGGAGCTGCGCCAGTGCGCTGAACGAGGCCAGGTACGCACCCGGTGTGCCGTTCTGGAGCACCACGTTGAACATGTAGCCACCGCCGATACCGATGACGGCGACGAGGCCGTTGAGCAGCATCGCGATCAGGATCATGGCCAGCACGCGCGGCACCACCAGGCGCTGGATCGGGTTGATGCCCAGCACCTCCATCGCGTCGATCTCCTCGCGGATGGTCCGTGAACCGAGGTCCGCGGCGACCGCGGAGCCCGCCGCGCCCGCGATCAGGAGCGAGGTGACCAGGGGCGAGCCCTGCTGGATCACCACCAGCACGCTGGCGGCACCCGTGTACGACTCGGCACCGATCTGCTTGATCAGCGAGCCGGTCTGCAGAGAGACGATCGCACCGAACGGAATCGCGATGAGTGCCGTCGGCAAGATCGTCACACTGGCGATGAACCAAGCCTGCTGGATGAACTCTCGCCACTGGAACGGGCGCACAATGGACTGGCGTGCGACATCGACGAATAGCTGAACGATATTGCCGGACTGTGCGAGCGCACCATTGCCAGCTTTTGCTATCCGATCAATACCACGCGTGGTGGCACTGGCCATGAAAGATTAGCTCCGGTTGTCTGGGTCTTCGGTGGAGCTGTGCCGCCCACCCTCGTTCGGGACTTCGTACTCAATGGTCGGACTATCAGCCAAACCCGGCGCAACCGCCCAACTCTGCGTCACCGCATCATCACCGGCATAATCGGCCTGCGGCTTACCCACACCGACCCCGGCCGCGGCATGCGCCTGCGCCCGCTCAGCCCGATTCTGCGCCTTGATCTCATCCTCCTGCGCCATCGACCGCAAAATCGCCTCCTGCGCATTCGGCGGCAACGTATGCAACATCTCATGCACCCGCGCACGATGCCGAATCGCCGCCTGCCGCTCCGGCATACCCGGATTCGGCTGCACCTGCGGAATGATCTCCGTGAAATCATCCTTCGTACCACCACCGGAAATACCCGCAGCCTGCATCGCCGCCTCCGCAGCCGCCACCGCCTCGTCCTTCTCCTCCGACATACCGATCGGACCAAACCGATCACCGGACAAGAACTGCTTCACCACCGGCTGCTCCGACGTCAACAACTGCTCACGCGGACCAAACATCACCAACTCCTTCCGGAACAACATCCCAATATTGTCCGGAATCGTCCGCGCGATATTGATATTGTGCGTCACAATCAAAATCGTCGCATCAATCGTCGCATTGATATCGATCAACAACTGCGAAATATAAGCCGTACGCACCGGATCCAAACCCGAATCCGGCTCATCACACAAAATGATCTGCGGATCCAACACCAACGCCCGCGCCAAGCCGGCACGCTTACGCATACCACCGGAAATCTCACCCGGCAGCTTATCCTCCGCCCCCAACAGACCGACCATGTCGACCTTCTCCATCACGATCCGACGAACCTCGTCCTCCTTCTTCTTCGTATGCTCACGAAGAGGGAACGCGATATTGTCATACAACGACATCGAACCGAACAGCGCACCATCCTGAAACAGCACACCGAACAACTTACGAATCTCGTACAACTCCTTCGCCGAACACTGCGTGATATCAGTGCCATCGATGACCACCGACCCCTGCTCCGGATGCAGCAGACCGATCAACGTCTTCAAAAACACCGACTTACCCGTACCCGAAGGCCCCAACAACGCACTGACCTCACCCGTCGGCAACGTCAACGTCACATCACGCCAAATATTCTGCGACCCGAACGACTTGGTAAGCCCCTCGACACTGACCTCTACACCCACTGCATCCTCCAGACATGTGGCGCCCCCCACGTTCGCGACGGCCGAAACGACCCGATCGCCCAGGAGGCACTTGTGGTTGGGGTCACTGTAGCGGACGCCCCCGGATACCTATACAGCGTTCCGCGTGACGGGCGCATGGCGAGTGCCGCAATCCTTCGACGTTCGACGCTCACCCGTGCTCCCTACTCGCCCGTAACCATGCCGTGCGAGCAGAGTAGCGCATGCCACCCTCCTCGCAAAAGTGCGCCGCCCATCACAGTCGCAAAATACGCCTGCTGGATCGTCAACGGCGACTCTAGTCCGAAGTCCGGCCCCGCGAAGGCCGCGCAGCCGGGTAAAGCCAGCCGAACGACGTCAACGGCCCCCGAATCTGAGAAAAGGCTCAGCGCAGACTATGACGAAGCTGAACAACTGACCTACTTCGGCGTCACACCGAGTAGCTACACGCGTCCAGATCGCCGTAGCGGCCCGAACTCGCATCATCGGTACCCCGGCATACCCCCGGCGCCCCCGGCGCGGCACGGCGCGCCCCTCGGTTCCCGCCCGCACCGAGAATGCGCGTCCGACGGCGGCGGCCTCCTGCCTCGGCGGCCGGACAACCAAACCATAGGGCATGTAATGCCAGGTCACAGACGCGACGAAACCCGGGAGCAGGTGCTCCCGGGTTTCGTATGCGTGCGCGAGGGGACGATCCCGGTGTACGGGACAGCCCACCCAGGCAACCGTCCTACTTGACGGAGACCTTGGCGCCGGCCTCTTCGAGCTTGGCCTTGGCAGCCTCAGCGGCCTCCTTGTCGACCTTCTCCAGAAGAGCCTTGGGGGCGCTCTCAACGAGCTCCTTGGCTTCCTTCAGGCCCAGGCCGGAGACGATCTCGCGGACCACCTTGATGACCTGGATCTTCTTGTCGCCAGCGCCATCGAGCACGACGTCGAACTCGTCCTGCTCGGCAGCGGCGTCAGCACCGGCGGCGGCCGGAGCACCGGCGGCGGCGATGGCGACCGGAGCGGCCGCGGTGACCTCGAAGACCTCTTCGAACTTCTTCACGAAATCGCTGAGCTCCAGCAGGGTCAGTTCCTTGAACTGATCGATGAGCTCGTCAGCGGTGAGCTTCGCCATGGTTGGCGTCCTTCCTTATTATCTCTGTACCGTTTCGACCGGTACAGAGTGAGTCGGTGTTCCCGGACGAGATGTCCGGGGGTGCGGCGAACTATTCGCCGGCTTCGGTCTTCTTCTCCTGCAGAGCCGCGGCAAGACGCGCGACCTGCGAAGCCGGCTGGTTGAACAGTCCGGCGGCCTTTGCCAAGTTGCCCTTCATGGCACCGGCGAGCTTGGCCAACAGCACCTCGCGGGTCTCAAGGTCGGCGATCGCTTCGATCTCGGCCACGGACAGCGCACGGCCGTCCATGTACCCGCCCTTGATAACGAGAGCCTTGTTGTCCTTGGCGAATGTCTTGATCGCCTTGGCGGCCACCACCGGCTCACCTTCGATGAAGGCAATCGCGGTCGGGCCGGTGAACAGCTCGTCGAGCCCCTCGACGCCCGCCTCGACAGCGGCGCGCTTCACCAGGGTGTTCTTGGCGACGGAGTAGGTTGCGCCCTCGCCGAGGGAACGACGCAGCTCGGTGATCTGCTTGACCGACAGGCCACGGTATTCCGTGACAACCGTCGCCGTCGATCCCTTGAACTGATCTGCGATCTCCGCAACCGCGGACACCTTGTCTGACTTGGCCATACTTCGCCTCCTCTCTCCTCACTAGAGTGCGGACCGAAGTCCGCACATGACATTTCCCCTTCGCACACTCACCCGGGGATCGTGGTTCACGTATCGGAACCACCGGCCTCGGGAGTCGAACGAGGGCTGGACACCGCGTACGTCGAAAATGACGAACGCCCCGGCACACAGAAGGCACGGGGCGCGAATATCCTTGCTACCACGGCGCGAGGCCGGGCGACAGCTGGATCTGTCCTCGTTCATCCTGCGTGGGCCGGCGAGGTCTCTCGCGCCTTCGATCGGGATCGCTCCCGGTGACCGACGGTCTCTGGTTGAACCGATACGACGCACAGCTGCGCATCACATCGCTGTCGACAGTACCGGCCACAGCCCCGCATTCAAAATCGAGACCCCGAATCGGGGCAGGAGACCCGGGGCCAATATCTCGCCTCGAATATTTCGCCACACGGCGTCAGGGCTTCGCGTGCACAATAGTTCACGAGCCGACAACCCTACGAAGCCCCGCCGTGCGCGATGTTCGACCTCAGTACCGACAACACCGGGTCAACACCTCGATCACAGTAGGGCTGCGGTGGCCGGTTCGTGGCGGCCCAAGTGGGCGCCGAACCCGTTCCTCTTCCCCGGAGCCCCGCCGTATGACACACCACACCCCACGCCACACACGGCGCAGATTGCGGACTGTCGTCATCTGCACGGTGGTCGGCCTCGCGTTTGCCCTGACGCCCCTGGGACTCGCCGGATCAGCCGAGGGCGCCACACTCCGGGTCCGGCTCGGGGTGGTCTCGGTATCGACAATGTATGCGGGCAGCGACTACGCCGGAGAGGCTGCCCAGGTCAGTGGTGTCGGAGCGTCATCAATCCGGATACCGGCGAAGTGGAATCTGATCCAGCCCGGCGCCGCCGCCGCGTACAACTGGTCGCAGCTCGATCAGGCTGTCCGGGCCGCGCGAACCGAAGGGCTCGACGTGCTGCTCAATCTCGAGGGCCCGGCACCCGTCTGGGCGCAGAAGCCGGGCGCGGACCCGCTCGCCAACGGCAACGCCCCGCTCGACCCGCAGGACTTCCGGACTTTTGCCCGCGCTGTCGCCCTCCGTTACAGCCCCTATGTATTCGCGTGGGAGATCTGGAATGAGCCGAATCTGTCGCACTACCTGATCCCGCCCACAGCCGATGAATACCTGCCTTTGCTCCGCGCCGCGTACTCCGGAATCCGTTCGTCCGGCGCGACACAACCGATCATCACCGGCGGTACGTCGAGTTCACGCGGCGATACCCGCGACATATCCTTCATCGAGCGGCTCTACCTTCTGGGCGGGAGACCCTACATCGACGGAATCGGAGTTCATCCCTACACGTTTCCCTACCCCCTGCTCAATGACCCCCGGTTCGGCGACGGGGGCGGAGCCGCCGTCCTACGTTGGATCCGTTCCGCGATGCTCGCGGCCGGGGAGGGCAACAAGAAGGTGTGGATCACCGAATTCGGCCAGCCGACCGGTACATCGTCCATGTCGGTGTCCGAGGCCAAGCAGGCGTCCATCGTGACCGATGCACTGTCACTGGCGAACTCGGCGGATTGGGTCGCCGCCATATTCATATTCAATTCCCATGACCTCGTGGCAGGTCCGAGCATCCTCGACGGCAACATGGGGCTGTACCGACATGACGGCACACCAAAGCCCGTGGTCGCCGCCATCACCTCGCTCACCGGCGGCTGATCACGCCTGGTCGGCCTCCAGGCGATCGAGTCGGCGACCGATGACATCGCCCATCCGATTCGCGAGTATTCGGTGCCCTTCATCATTTGGATGGATACCGTCCTCACCGAGATACCCGGACGTGTCCGCCAGCCACCGTTCCTGCGTCGGGTCGTGATACTCGAGGTCATACTCCTCGGCCACGGTGGCCAGAATTCTGGTCATCCTGTCATGCGATGCGGGCGGTTGGGGGCTACGAATCCAGATCGGCGCCACCAGAATGATCGCAGTTCTCGGTGACCTCTGCTGCGCCAGTTCGATGACTCGGCGCACCGCATCCCGGAGGTCACCGGGGGCTTCCATGTCATTGTTGCTGCCGAACGCGACGATCAGGTCGGTGTCGGGGCCTGCGTTTCGCCGCACGCCCGAGAAGAAGGTGGCGCCGTCATCGATACTCGGCGTCAGGTATCCGGAACCTCCCGAAGCGACCCGGGCGAAGGCCGCCGAACGCCCTTCGGCCGCCAGGTCAGTGGCGACGACGTTGACCCAGTTCGTATAGCCATGGCCACCGAATGTTGTTCCGGCAGTTGTACTGTCACCGACAACCAGAATGTGGTGCTGTCGCTGCACCAGGTAGTTCAGCGCTGCCGACGGACCCGCCACCCGGCTGAACTCGGGTACCTGCGAGCATCCGTTGATGCCCAGGGTCATCGCGAGCAAGGCAATGCATCCGATCCTGCTACTTCTCCGCACGAACTGCTCCCATCATCACGATCAGGACAACGACCTGAGAAACGACTGCCACCGAGCCCAACGCAACCGCGCTGCCCGACCGGCCCAGAGCCGCGATCAACGTGAGGCCCACCACAGAACCCGCCAGAATTGACCACATCGCGTGCCGGGGTCGACCGTCGGCCAGCAGTCTTGCGTTGAAGCCCTGCGAGAATGAGCTCACCGCTGCGCCGACGATCGCGCCTATGAGGATCGGCAGTGCCGCGTCGTACTCCGGCCCCGTGAAGTGCAGCAGGAGGTAGGCCAGCGGAACAGCCCCCAGACACACCAGAATCGCGTAGCCGCCACAGGCGCCGTAGAGCTGTCTGGTCAGCCGCTCACGCGCGGCGATACTCCCCTGGCGCCGGACGAGTTCCGGAACAGCTATCGCGGCAGCCGATGTCGGCACCAAAGCGATGGGACCCACCACTCTGGTGGCCAACGCGAACCAGCCGGTCACTTCGGGCGAGGCCACCAAGCCCAACAACGGCAGTTGCAGCTGCGTCGTCACCGCCGACAGCGAGTACCCCCAGTAGTCGAGGCCACCGGATACGCAGGACAGCGCGCCGGCGGGATCCACCCCCGCGGCGGCACGGATCGGCACCAGCACACCGACAACCACCGATACCAGGAAGGCCACCACCATCACTGCCCATGAGTGCTCGGTCCACCGGTCCATCTGGATGACGATGACCGCGAACAGCGGCGGCATGCGATGGGTCACCACGAGCAGGTTGGCGATGCCCTGACGGTCGAGTCCGGTGAAATGCGCCTGCGCGTACCCCTGAACAGCGTCTCCTATCGCGAACACGAGGCCCGCGATCACCGGCATCCCCAGCCCGGCGAACCCGCAGACCGCCACCGCGAGTGCCCCGGCGAGCAGTATCGCCAGGACGTACATCACATACAGTTGCCCCGCCAGGTGGCGGTCCTGTCCGGCGATCCGCAGCACTCGCACCGGAGCACCGAAGCCACAGACCAGACCACCGACCGAGCCCACCGCGAAAGCCGCCATGAAGACGCCGAACTCGGCCGGGCCCGCGGCGCGGGCCACCAGCACGATCACCACACCGAGGCCGAGCGAACTGATGATCCTCGATCCCACGCGTCCGAGCACGCTGAAGACCACGGCAGACGCGCCGTCAGTACGACGAGCTCGGGTGGGGACGCCCACGGATGCTGCTCCTCCCACTATTTCATTGCGCGGATCGCGGCCCGAACGCGCCGGTATGCAGGGTGCAGCCGAACCGGCCACGTGACGAGGAGAACGACATGCAAGATCGTGGAGCCGAACGCCCGCACACGTAACCCCGCGGACTTCGCGTATGCCTGTCGCACCGCGTGGCTCTCGGAGACGAACTGCCGGCCGAGATTCGACGACTTCGACGCGTCGTGCAGGCGCAACGCGCCGACAGGGGCATCGACGAGGACCTGCCGGGGAGCCGCGGCCGCCATCCGCAGCTGTAGCTCAAGATCCATGACCGTGTTGAGGTCGTTCCTGAATCCACCTACCGACCGCAAGAACTCTGTCCGCATCGCGATGGAGCCGGAGAATCCCGCGATCCCCCGGACCACGCAGTATTCGACGGTCAGCAGATGTCCGGGAAACTCGTCGACAGTCGACCCGTCGGCGCGGAGCAGGCGATGTCCTCCGATGACGAGATCGACGGCGGGGTGCGCGGCAATCTCACGTTTGAGCGCGGCGATCCCACCGTCGAGCACGAGATCATCGGCGTTCAGCCACACGCACCATCGGTTGCGCGCCCGGGCCAGGCATCGATTGAGACCATCGGACTGCCCGTCATCCGGTTCGACCACAACCCGTATCCGTGGGTCGCGCTCGGCGGCGGCCAGTAGGGCCGCTGTAGTGCCATCCGTCGAACCGGCGTCCTGTATCACCAGTTCGTCGCCATCACCGAGTTGATCGAGGACGCTGCCGAGAGCGGGATCCAGATACGGCCCCGGGTTGAACACCGGAATCAGTACCGAAAGAGCTTGTTCTTCTTGACTGTTCACTTCCAGCCTTCCGACTCTTGGGCGATGTTCTCCGTCGGCGCAGTCTCCTGACGCACAAATGTTCCCGGCGCGATGTCACGGGAGGCGACGGCACCCGCACCCACTGTGGCGCCACTGCCCACCCGCACACCGCTGAGAACGGTGCCCCGCAGGGCGATCCACGCGCCGTCGTCTATCCGGACCGGCCGGGAGTTCCGTGCGAAAACCGGAGAACACGCGTCATGACTTCCCGAACACACCACAGCCTGCTGGGACAGACAGACGTTCGACCCGATTGTCACCGTTTCCGGGTTGATGATCCAGACAGCCTCGCCGATCCACGAATGGTCGCCGACAACGAGCTTCCACGGCAGGTCGATCCGCACGCGGGGCCGCACAATGCATCCCTGTCCGAAGCGGGCCCCGAACAACCGCAGAATCGCGAGCCGCGCGCGGTTGGGACACCACCACCGCACGCCCACCATTCCCCACACCGCCAGCCACAGCACCCGCACATATGTGGCGCGCCCCCTGTCGAAACCCGAGTCCGGGTATCCCGCGAGGTTCCGGATAACCACGCCATGCGGCTGCCCTTTCATTACAACCTCAGTTCCTGCGTAGGACGAAGATCATCATCGGCCATGTCCGGCAGCACTTCTCGCGCGCCTTGGACCGTAGCAGGGTCGTTCGCGCCGCGGCGTCGGGAACGCTCGGGAATCAGGATCGCCAGCAGACTTCCCAGAATCAGTCCACCCACCACCCAGGCGCCGATCACCTTCCAGTTGTAGGCGGGCACCTTTTCGATGGCCGACGCCGCCGGCTGAATCACCATCAGACCCAGCGACGGGGTGCCGCCGCTGATCGGCGCCTCCGCACGGCCCACCAGATGTACGAGCTGATCGGCCACCGCCTGTGCCATCGCGGCAGCACGCTCCCGGTTGCTCGATCGCGCGGAGATGTCCACCAGCACACTGCCCGGTACAGATGTCACCTGCAGACTCGATGCGATGTCCCCGGCGGTGACCCCGCCTCCGACGTCTTCCGCCGCATTGAGAAGAAGTTCGGGCCCGGTGGCCATCTCGGCATAGGTTGTGACGCGGGACTGCCCGGCAAGCGCTCCCTGATTCGCGTCGGTGACGTTCTGCGCGGCCGTGGCCACGAACAGTCGAGCTGTCGCACGATAGGAATCCGACGACGATATCGCCTGTGCGACCGGGATAGCCACTGCGATCAGAGCGCACAGCACCACCCACAGTATTCGACGACGGTAGATTTCCAGCAGCGAATTCACTTGACCAACCTCCAGATCCGGGAGCTATAGATGACTTTGTTCGTGAATTTCCGGGGTCGGGGGGCCAACGAAGGAGGGACCGCGACCCTGGTCGAGTCGAGCATGAACACAAGGACAACGGTGAACGGGACGATCCCGAGAAAGTATGGGACAAACAATGATTCCAGTGTGGAGGCCGCGGCAAGTCCGCAAAGAAACAGGAGCAGGTATTCCCGCTCCTCGCCGGCCAGGAGAACCACTTTGGATACCACTGCGGCAACGATCAGGAGGAGTCCGACCAGGCCCACCGAGACGGTGATGTCGAGCCAGGAATTGTGTGGAGAATAGTTGGCATCGAACAATGCCGACGCCCCGAACGTCTCCCATGCGGTGGCCCCCCGCCCGAGGACGGGGTCGGTGGCGATCATCGACCGCGCCGACAACCACAGCGCCGCACGATAACTGAAGTCCGCTGCGCTGAAGTTGTATATCGCGGGTATCAGCGATGCCAGTACCGATGCCCCCAGTAGCCACAGGAGCGCGGCCGACCGCCGGTCCGGGCGCACAAGGCGACCGAGTGCGTAGCCCAGGACGATCACGACGACCGCAGCGATCGCGGTGCGGCTACCCGACAGCTCACAGATGACGCCTACACCGACGATAACCAGGACACCGCGCCACCACGGGATTCGCGCCAGCGCGAACGGCAGGAGCATTGCCACCGTGATACCCAGGATGTTCCCGTTGCCGGCGAACTCCGAGGTCAGAACCGACCCTGCCGTACCGCATTTGTCTACGCGGCAACCGGTGACCGACGACGGTACGAGCAGCACCGTCAATGCGATCGCCACCGCCGTGCCGAGAAGCCCGAGACGACAGCCCACCGCGATCACGTCCAGGCCGATGCGCCCGGTCTTGACGACAACCGATGCCAAGATCGCCGCCGACAGAGCCCACCGCGGCAGGTTCTGGATGTCGGCGCCCGGGCCGAGGATCAGACTCAGCAGCGCGAGCACCGATACCGGAACCAGCAATGCCGCCGAGATATCCAGGCGGGCAACGCCGCTGTGGATCTTCGTCGCGAGTGACCAGAGCACAAGCAGGCATGCCGGGAAGTACCACGCCGCCGGATACCATGGCGCAGCCGCCACGCCTCCGAGAAGCGCCGGTCCGACGAAGAATGTCATCCCTATCGGCCACGCGGTCAAGAAGAACAGGAGCGCCACCATGATCCGGTCGTCGCCGGACAATGATCGCGGTCTGATCGGCGAGCATCCGATGAGCACAGCGGCGAGGGCCACCACCGCGTAGACGGTCACCATGAGCTGTCACCTCCGGACTCGTCATGCCCGATCCATCGGCAGCGCAGCATGACCAGACAGAACCCGAAGGTCATGCCCACCACAAGCCACTGAACCGTCACCAGCAACCCACTCTTCGCCGGAGTCGCGTATTCAGGCATGGCCCGGCCGGCGACGGTGACCCGCACCGGAATGGGATCCTCGCGTACGGGTATGACACGGGCCAGTTCGTTGGCGACCGCGTTCGCCCGGTAGGACGCGAGTTCACGCGTCGATCCCGTCGTCGACAACAGAATCAGGGAAGTGGACTTCGGTGAGGAGACCGTCAGGACACGACCCAGTTCCGGCCCGGACATCGTCAGTCCGTGGCTGGTGACCACTCTGTCGAGAAATGTCGATGCCTCGGCAATCGCCGCGTACTCGGCTATGCGCGAATCCATCAGCTGCGCTTCCCGCATACCGCCGCCGTCACGCAGACCACCGTCCGCCGATGTGACGATCGACGCGGTTGCGGTGTACTCGGGGTCGGAGAAGTACGCGAAGGATCCACCCACCAGCACTGCGCCGCACATGCTTGCGACGATGATCCACCATGATCGTCTCAGAAGGCCGCCGAGGTCCGCGGTCAGCATCGTGCACCTCGAGAGCGGCGGCCGGTACCGCACCCGTGGTAGATCTGCTCCAGTTCGGCACGGATCGCGTTCATGGAGAAGTGCTCGCGCACTGCCCTTCTGCCGTTGCGACCGTGCGCATGGGCCGCGTCGGGGTTGTCGAGGTAGAAACTGATCGCGTGTTTGAGCGCGGCGGCCGATTCCTCCACAACAATTCCGCATTCGTACGTGCGAACAGCATCCGCCAGACCGCACGTCCGAGTGACCACCACGGGTCTGCCCACCGCCATCGCTTCCAGCACCGACATCGGGTACGGCTCGTTGACCGCTGGCAGAACGTACACCGATGCGCGCGCCATCCTGCCGGCCACGGCGTCCGGGCTGACCGGACCTTCCAGGGCGACACCCCCGTCTTCGCCGACCTGCGCCTCTAGCGCGGCGAGCATACCGCCGTCGGGGCCTACCACGGTGAACGTCGCCGACGTGCCCGCCCGCAGAATGTCCTGGGCGACGCGCACGAACAGGTCGGGACGTTTTCGTTGATGGAGCCTGGCGAGAAAGAGGACTTCCGGTGGTCCGTCCGGTGGCTCGACGTACTCAGCCGGCATCGGCACACCATTTCGCAGGCACGCTGTGTGCAGATCATTTCCGGCGAACTCTTGCAACAGACCCAATTCGGTGCCGGTCAGGTACAAGACCCGGTCGGCCCCGCGGAGCGCGGGCCGGGTGAGGAACCTGTCCAACGGCACCGACAGCGGGTGATTCGACAGGTCGATCATTCCGTGGGTTTGCACCACGTACGGAATCCCTCGGCGGGATACGAGTGTGGCGACCGGAAGTGTCACGAACTCACGGGAGAGGTGGATGTGCACGATGTCGTAGTCACCGATATCGCGCACCAGGCCACGTACCAGTCCCTTCGCGTACAGTCCCGCGAAACCGATTCCCGGGATCACCTGTGCCGCGGGCCGGAGCCTCATCCGCACTCCGTCGACGTGCATACGCTCACCGCCGAATCCGCGAGCCGCACCGGCGAGCGTCACCTCATGCCCCGCGGCCGCAAGCGCGAGTGCTTGATTCATCGCGACGCGAACCGGCCCGCCATACTCCCCGTCCGGGGTGAACAATGTGGCGACCTGAAGGATCCTCATCTGTTCGCCCCCTCCTGCACGCACGTGGCCTGCACCGGGTCTCCGGCGAATCGGGACGCCAGCCAATCCGTTGCCCGGCTGTCGATGCGCAGGTCGGAGTGGCCGGCATCCTCGAAGCGATGATCGACGCCGGTTCCGAACGAACATGCCTGCGCTATCGCCCGGCCCGTCCACTCCGCCGGTATCATCTGGTCCCGGTCGCCGTTGACCACCAGTACGGGGACAGTCGTGGGTTTCTTGGGCAGTGCGTTCTGCCTCAGCACTCCGGACAGTAAGTCCCATTCATCCGCGCTCAGGTCGAGGCCGCCGACAGAAGCCAGATGTCGGGCCGCCTGGGCCCTGGCGGCGCTATCGCAGCCCAGAGCCCGTGCGCGCAGGTCGTCATCGACCCCGCCGAGGCGTGCCGACACGCCACCGAGATCGTGGCCGGCGTTGAGCGCCCCCTCCACAATCAGCGGCAACACGGTGCGCTGGTCGTCGGTGAGCGCATCGGCCTCTCCCGCTTCCGCCAAGGGCGTGATATTAAGCGGCGGAGATAACGTGACCGCACCCACGAGGTCCAGGCCGATACCGTAGTCCTGCGCGAGTTCGGCTGCGGCCCAAGCGGCTTGTCCACCCTGGGAATCACCGACCGCAGCCCACCGCCGGTCGACGTCCGCGGAGAGTCGGTGCAGAACCCGCACGGCGTCGATGACGTTGCGTCCGGCGGCACCGGCATCCAGATAAGGGTGGGCACCGTCGTCGCCGAGTCCCTCGTAATCGGTCAGTGCTACCGCGTAACCCGCGTCGAGCAGCGATCGGACCAGTTTGTCGTAGCCGCGTAGCCGCGAGTCCCACGTCGGCCCACACCGATTCGCCACCCCCACGGTGCCATGTGCAATGGAAACCACCGGCCAGCCGGCAGCAGGCGGTGTTCCACGCGGAATGAAGAACGCGCCGCTCACCCGTGAGTCGGCTCCCGTCGGACCCGTCGACCGATACACCAGTCTCTCGACGGTGCGGGCACTGGCGCCGAAGCTGGTCCCGAGGTCGGCCGCGTCAAGCCGTTCGAGAATTCTGCCCTGCGGCGGCCGATCGGTGCCCCGCCAAGGAACCGGGTCGAGGTACGCTCCGCCACCGCCCACCCGCGGCGGCCCTGTTCCGCACTGGGCCAGGACCAGGACGGCAAGCACGGGGACGACAGCGAGCCGCGCCGGCATAACCGCGGCAGCGCGTATTCGCTCCTTCACCCAGGAAACCCGCGCCATCATTCCCCGATGCCTTCCGTCGTCCGCACCTCGGTCACCGCTGCGTCCGGTTGCGAGTCGCGCAGTGCGTGAGCCAGAGCTGCCCGCACCGCGTCCGCATCCACCAAGCCCGCGTCGAAAGTCGCCGTCACCTGGACTTCTGCCCCGACACGCGCGATCAGCAGTGACATTTGGTTCGGCCGGCTCAGCGGTAGCGCTACGCAGAAGGTGCGTGGCACGGACCCCGAATCAACGTAGTGAATAACCTCGGACATGTCACCACGAGAGATATCCGAAACCACCAGGGTGATCGTGTTGTCGGTGCTGATGGCCCGCTGTTTTCCTGGATTGGAGATGGCCGTCGTGATCCGGGCTTTGACGACAGATGCCGCCAGCCGGCCAGGTGTCGTGTTATCGCGTACCGCCGCCACGTAGCCGGCTACGAACTCATCCTGATCGGAGCTCGCCGCCAGAGTGGCCGCGGCATTCATATTTCCGTAGAAAGACTCTCCCTTGGGCAGGTATCTGCGCATATTGACGATCACCTTCAACTGGTCGTCGATCGCGGGTAGATGCTGACGCAGCGCCGACGACAGTCGGTAGCACAGCAACGCGCTCGGGGTCGCCGCCGCGTGCCTACCGGCCGCCTCACGCAATTCGGTCCAGAGTTGGTCACCGGACCTGGCGAATACGACGGTGGAACGCATCTCCGGCAGCCGATCGGTGTCACCGCCGGGTCCGACGGGACCGGGTCGGCGGCCTCGCCGGAACGCCGCGCCGATGGTCGATCGCACGGCCTCCAGATACTGCCGCCTGCCGACGAGCACCGACTTCATCACCGTACGGGACAGCGGACTCCACGCCCAGCGCTGCGATTCTTCGAAGACCGGTGACCGTCCGTCGAGCGCGCAGAGCGCGCCGATTACCGAATACATCACGAACGCATCACCGATACCGTGATCGAATCTGATTGTGAGATGATCGCGGCCACGTGCAGCGACGACCGGCGCGGTCTCCCGCCACTCCAGGGCCTCAAGAGCCGACGCGGCGACGTCGTGCGTATCCGCACCGGTACCGGTGTGTACCCAACCCTCGTCGGGAATCTGATATGCCCACTGCCGCTTCGAGGACGACGGCAGAATACCGATCCGGTACTCCGGTCCTCCTGATGTCATGTGCTGTAGTCGATTCAGGAGTTCATCGTCGGTCACCTCCGCGACAGGACCGACCACGACGGAAACGTACGTTCCCGCCATACGCATGTCCAGGAGAGTTGCCCGGATACCCGTTGATCGCTTCATCGCCACGCCTTTCGCTGATCTGCCAGAACCTGCCCGGAAGCAGCCAGATCCGCACACCACTGACCGTATGCGGCGATCGCCGCCGATCGGTCAAGCATGGAACTCGCATAGCTGCAACCATTTTCACCCAGTACAGCGATTCGCTCGGGGTCGGCTGCGAGTTGCTCGGCGACCGCGACCAGCGCTTCCGGATCTCCTGCGTCGACGACGACACCCGCACCTGAGCGGGCGATCTCACCCGAGGTGAGCCCTTGCCGGCCGACCGCGGCGATCACAGGCCGCGCACACGCGAAGTAGGAGGTGAGTTTGCTCGGAATGGCCATCTCCTCGATGCCAGGAGATTCGTTGACCAGCAAAAGATCCGCGGCTTTCAGCAGGCTGGTGTACTGCTCCTCGGCGACCGGGGCGACGAACTGCAGACGGCTGACGTCCCGCGCCTGGCGTTCGAGGTCCGCACGCCTGCTCCCGTCACCCATGAGCACGAACCTGATCTTCGAGTCCCGTTCCTCCGCCAGCCGTGCGGCATCGATGACGTTCTCCAGTCCCTGCTTCACGCCCATGTTCCCGCTGTGCAGGACGACGATGTCGTCCGCGCCCCAGCCCAAGCCGTCCCGGACATCGGCGCGACGCTCCTGCGCTTCCTGATTCACGTGAACCCAGTTGCGGACAACCCTCAGATTTGTTGGTGTGACACCGATCCCGACCAAGGAGTCGATGAACCGTTCATGGACCACGACGGTACCGGACGACAACTTCATCGTCCATGATTCGATGATGCCGACGAGCCTTGCCACCGTCGCGGGCGCGGCACCGGTTTCTTTCACCCCACGGCTGTACAGATCGTGGACGATCACACCCACCGGCCTGCGCCGCAATCGGGCGCGAAGCACCACGGCCGAGGCGCTGAGCAGCGCGGGGCTGGTCACAATCACCACATCGGGCCGGCCCCATCGACACAGCACGACGCGGCGGGCAAAACTCAGCTCCATCCGCAGTCTCCGGAACATACTCGGACGGCTCGGAACATAGTGCCGTAACCGGGTGACCGAAGGACTTCCGGCGACGGCCGTACCGCGATAGGTACGCCGGTCGCGAAAGTCCTCGTGCACCGACCACGCCGGATAGTGCGCGATGCCGGTGAGCACCTGCACCGAATTCCCCTGGGCCGCAAGTCCGTCAGCGAGCCCTGTGGTGTAGGGTGCGATACCCGTACATTCCGGCGCGTAATTGATCCCGACGACCAGAATCCTCATAGCGGCAACCTCCTTGCGCATCGATCACCACGACCGTCAACCCTGGCCACGAACACCCGCACCGGCTGTGCGATACCACTCGACGGTGGCCGCCAAGCCCTCCGCCAGCCCCACACGACTGCGCCAGCCGAGCTTCGTCAGTGTCGATATATCCAGGACCTTTCGCGGGGTGCCGTCGGGCTTCGTCTCATCCCAGCGGGTTTCACCGGTGAATCCGACCGTCGAGGCCACCATCTCCGCCAGCTCACGTATCGAAAGATCTTTCCCGGTACCAACATTGACCTGTGTCGGGCCATCGAAATGCTCCAGGAGAAACAGACAGGCATCGGCCATATCATCAACGTGCAGGAACTCTCGGAGCGCCGAGCCGGTTCCCCAATTGACAACACTTCGCTCCCCTTGGCCGCGGGCGCGCTCGTACCGCGCGATAAGCGCGGGCAGCACGTGACTGCCCGTCGGCGAGAAGTTGTCACCGGGGCCGTACAGGTTGGTCGGCATCGCCGAGATCCACGGCAGCCCGTACTGGCGGCGGACCGCCTGCACGTGGAGAATGCCGGCGATCTTGGCGATGGCGTAGGCATCGTTGGTCGATTCGAGTGGCCCGGTCAGCAGCGCGTCCTCGGTGATCGGCTGCGGCGCGAACTTCGGGTAGATGCACGATGACCCGAGAAACAGCAGTCGGTCGACCCGGTGGGCCAGCGCCGCGTCGAGGACGTTGACCTGTATGCGCAGGTTGTCGGACAGGAAGTCGACGGGCCGGGTGCTGTTGGCCCCGATCCCGCCGACCTTGGCCGCGGCGAGTATGACGACGTCGGGTTGTTCGATGGCGAAGAACTCGAAGGTCGCTTCCCGATCACGCAGATCGAGCTCGGAACTGGTGCGGCCCACCAGATCGGTGAATCCCTGGCTCCGCAGGTGCCGCCACAGCGCCGACCCGACGAGCCCGCGATGTCCGGCGATATACACCCTGGCGGTGCGGTCGATCGGGTACGCGACACCGCCCTGCGCATCGGTGCTGTCTGTCGTATCCGTCAAGATGCCCGTGGTCGAGGCTTGCCGTGCCATGATGTCAGCCCCACGCCGGCAGGACCGGCCTGTCGATCCACGATCGGCCCTCGCAACCCAGCGCCGCGATATCGGCGTCAACCATGATCCGGGCGAGTTCGGGGGCGTCGACGGTTGCCTTCCAGCCGAGCAGGGTCTGCGCACGGGTAGCGTCACCGATCAGTGAATCCACCTCAGTGGGCCGGAGGTAACGCTCGTCGAACCGGACGTGGTCTTCCCAGTTCAGACCGGCGTGTTCGAACGAGGCGACCAGGAAGTCCTTGACGGTGAACGCGAAACCTGTGGCCAGTACATAGTCGTCGGGTTCTGGGGCCTGCAACATCCGCCACATCCCCTCGACGTACTCGGGTGCGTACCCCCAGTCGCGCACGGCGTCGAGGTTGCCCATGTACAGATAGCGTTCTGAGCCCACCTTGATCCGGGCCACCGCACGGGTGACCTTTCGCGTCACGAATGTCTCGCCGCGCCGCGGAGATTCGTGATTGAAGAGGATTCCGTTGACCGCGTACATGCCGTAGGCCTCGCGGTAGTTGCGCGTCACCCAGTAGGAGTAGACCTTGGCCGCGCCATACGGTGACCGCGGATAGAACAGGGTGTCCTCGTTCTGCGGTGGCGGCGACGCCCCGAACATCTCCGAACTCGACGCCTGGTAGTAGCGGCATTCGACGCCGGCCAGCCGAACCGCCTCCAGCAGCCGGATGGAGCCGATCCCAGTGGTGTCACCGGTGTGTTCGGGCTCATCGAAGCTCACCCTGACGTGCGATTGGGCAGCCAGGTTGTACACCTCGTCGGGATTGATCGTCGCCACCAGCGTCACCAGCCTGGCGCCGTCGCTGAGATCGCCGTAGTGCAGGAAAAGCCGGGCGCCGGTTTCGTGCGGGTCGACGTAGAGATGGTCGATACGGGTGGTGTTGAAGCTCGACGAGCGGCGGATCAGGCCGTGCACCTCGTAACCTTTGGACAGCAGCAGTTCCGCCAGATACGACCCGTCCTGCCCGGTGATTCCGGTGATCAGAGCTCTCTTCATGTTTCTCCAGTGGGTTCGCCCGACAGCCCGGTCAGGACTGTGTCGATGGGAGGCATCGGTTGTTCTGGTCCCGATCCACGGCGACGGGGATCGGCGGAAAGAAGATTGAATCAGTAAGCGCCGGAACGTGATACCACCGCACGCAGGGTGCGCCACAGGATAACCGCATCCTGCATGATCGACCAGTTCTCCACGTAGGACAGATCCAGCCGCACGGCCTCCTCCCACGGCAGGTCCGAACGTCCGGACACTTGCCAGAGGCCGGTCATACCGGGTTTGACCAGCATGCGCCGGGCGATCCGACCGTCGTAGTTCCGCACTTCCTCGGGCAGCGGAGGCCGTGGGCCGACCATGCTCATGGAACCGCCGAGCACGTTGAACAGCTGCGGGAGTTCATCGAGGCTGTACCGCCGGATGATTCGTCCCACACGAGTGACGCGTGGGTCCTCGCGCACCTTGAAGAGCACTCCCGCACCTTCGTCGCGGTCGGTGAGGTCGACTTTGGCGAGATCGGCACCGACAACCATCGAACGGAACTTCCACATCCGAAATGACTTGTTGTTCAATCCTACTCGCGTCGCACGATAGAATACCGGCCCGCGGGAATCGACCTTGACCGCGATCGCGACAGAAAGCAGCACTGGGGCGAACGCCAACAGCAGCAGCGCCGCCCCGAACCAGTCGACCAGCGCCTTGAGAGTCTTGTTGGCGCCCGCATACTGCGGTTTGTCGACATGCAGCAGCGGAAGTCCGGCAACCGGGCGAACGAGTATCCGCGGACCGGCGATGTCCATCACCCCGGGCGCGACCACCATATCGACGGACAGCCCTTCGAGGTCCCAGGAAAGGTCCTGCATAGCCTGATGACCGAGCGCCTCTGCGGAGGTGACGGCAACAATGGTCGCCGACGATCTGCTGACCGCAGCGGCGACATCGTCGAAGTCTCCGCGCACCGGAATAACCCGGTCCCCGATTCTCAGCGAGTCATGTGCGGATTCCGCTCCGGAAGGCAGACAGATTCCCACGACGTCATACCCGAGCTCCGGGGTGTTGATCAGCCGGTGCACGAGACTCATCGCCGAGGTCTCGCCACCGACGACCAGAACCTTGTCCATCCTGCAACCGGTTGCTTTTCGACTTCGGCACAACCACTTTCGCCACAACCAGCGCGAGAGCAACAGTCCGATGCTGCCGATCGGCAACGCCAGCGCGACGAAGCCACGCGCGACGCCCAGCTGAAACAGCAGGTCGACGATCGCCAGCAGACCGAAGACCGTGAAGCACGCCGTCGCCACCCGGCTGTACTCCTGCGACCCGCTGCCGAATATCCGCCGATCGTAGCTGCGCCCGATGCGCAACGCACAGGCCCAGGCGAGGACCAGTCCGCCCGCGAACAGTTGCATGCCGACGCTGTAACCGATCGCCTCACGCCCGAAACGAACCACCAGCGCCACCAGCACCGCGGCGGTGACGATAACCGCATCGGTCAGCGCGATCCGACGAGCATAGTCGTGAGCCCAGGTCATCGCACCGCGGACCCTGCCGGCCCCCCCGAACTTCCGGCGACGCACACCGAGCAATGCGTCAGCTCGTATATCGCTGGCCATCATGCTTCACCTTCCGACGGAGGCGGTTCCGACGCAGTTCTGCGCATGGCGGAACCCGAAGAGAGTAGTTTGCTAGAGAGCAGATTCTGCACGATTCAGGATTACGAGAATCGTAGCCCGCACTTACGAGGTGCTCAACCCGAAATCTGCCTTGTTTTCAGATTGGATCGTACCTAGTGGGTATCGCCGTTAGTTCGTCGGGGGTCTGGGAGCCAGGTGGTGGGGTCGTTGAGGTAGAGGCCGCAGGCGGTGTCGAGGGCTTGCTCGGGGGTGCCTGAGGGCCAGCCGGTGGGGAGGACGGCTTGTTCGTAGTCGTTGTGGCTGGCGCGGTAGATCGCGAAGCCCCATTGGTTGGCCGATCCGGCGTAGCGCAGCCGGCATAGCTTCACCTCCTCGCCGTCGGTGAGGGTGGCGTCGATGTAGGCGAACCCCGCACGGTAGCGGGTGTGCAGGGTCTGGATCTGGGGCCAGCGTTCGGCGGCGCGGGCCAGGAGCTTTTGCCGTAGCGAGGTCTGGGTCGAGTCGGGGATCTTCGCCATGATTCTCATCATCGTGGCATCGTCATGTGCTGCCTTGATCTGTTCGGTGTCGGCGTGGCGTCTTGGCCTCCGGCGGCTCGGAGCGTCAGAAATGGATGTGACTCTCACCAGTGCTGACGTCGTGGTCCTCACCGATGAAGAACGACATGTCCTGACACGCCGCGCGAACGCCGCGAAATGCCCCCATCGCGATCTGCTGCGTGCCCGGATCGTGCTCGCTGCTGCTGACGGTGTCGCGAACGCCCAGATTGCCCGCGACGTGGGGGTCTGCGAGGACACCGCCCGCCGCTGGCGACATCGCTTCTGCGTGCAGCGTCTTGACGGGCTTAAGGACCGGCCCCGATCAGGGCGGCCACCGGTGTTCACCCCGGTCGAGGTTGCCGAGGTCAAAGCACTCGCGTGCACGCGACCGGCCGACCACGATCTGCCGTTAACGAGGTGGTCGACCGCCGAACTCAGCACACACGCGGTTGCGGCCGGGCTGGTGCGGCCAGTCTCGCCGTCCACGATCGGCCGGTGGTTGGCCGCCGATGCGATCAAGCCGTGGCAGCATCGGTCCTGGATCTTTCCCCGCGACCCCGACTTCGCGGTCAAAGCAAGTCCGGTGCTGGACCTGTACCAACGGCAGTACAACGGTGTCGAGCTCGGCGCTGATGAATACGTGATCAGCGCCGATGAGAAGTCCCAGCTGCAAGCCCTCAGGCGGCGTCACCCCGAAACACCCGCGGCACCAGGGCAACCACGCAGAGTCGAGTTCGAGTACCGCCGCGGTGGCACGCTGGCCTACTTCGCTGCCTACGACGTCCACCACGCCCAGGTGCATGGAATGACAGCACCGAAGACCGGGATCGTGCCGTTCACCCACCTCGTGAAACAAGTGATGACCCAGGAACCGTATGCCTCAGCGAAGCGGGTGTTCTGGATCGTCGACAACGGTTCCTCCCACGCCGGGCAGGCATCGATCGACCGGATGCGTGAGGCGTTCCCCAGCGCGGTCCTGGTGCACCTGCCCGTACACGCTTCGTGGCTCAACCAAGTCGAGATCTACTTCTCGATCCTGCAACGCAAAGCCATCACCACCGGCGACTTCACCGACCTCGATGACCTCGCGCAACGAATCCTCGCCTTCGAGGACCGCTACAACCAGAACGCTGAACCCTTCGGCTGGAAATACACCCGCGACCACCTCAACCGCCACCTCAACCGACTCAACAACGACGGCACCCTCCGCCAAGCGGCGTGACCCCCGACGAACTAACGGAGATGACCACTAGCCCGAAGGGTGTATGCCCACTTTTAAATGCGTGCCACACACCAGGTTACCCACAGGTAACACATTCTGGATATCGGGCGAGACAAACCAGAATTGCATTACGGCCACGTTCAACACGGATTACCCAACCGGACATCTCGGTCACGGGAAACACCACACATCAGATCCCGGATCACCATGGGGACAAAAAGATTGCGGACCGTCGATTGTTGCTCTATTTCACATCCGAGGATGTTTCATCGCCCGCGTCACACCGAAGTCACCCTTTCCGATGGGCCACAACATACGCAATGCGAACCATATCGCACAATAGATTTTAATTCGCAGCGCAAAGCATTCCCTGGAAGGCTCCTACTCGGAGGATTTCTTTCGCTAGCCTCAAAATTTCGTGGGGTGGCGGTCGGTTGCCGATGGCCCGATTGGGTGGTCTGGGGACCTGACTTCGGGCCGAGGCCGTGAGGAGTGTGCCGAGGCGTCGGTGGGCGTTGGGGTTCACGGCCCCGAAATGTGGTCCTTTCGGTGTTGGTTGGTCGGGTTGGTTGGGTGGTCAGCGGGGGTTGGGTAGGGTGTCCAGCCGGGTGAGTGCGGCCAGTAGTAGGTGTCGGCCGGGTGCGTGTGTGGCGAGTTTGAGTCGGGTGCGTCGGGCGTGTCGGGTGATCTTGGCGGCGATGGAGAACAGGTGCAGTCGTAGTTTTTTCGGTTCCCAACGGCGTGCGGTGGTGCCGTCGAATCCGAGGAGTTGGGTCCAGGCGATCAGTTCGCAGGCGAGCATGACTATGGCGCACCAGATGCGGTTCTGGTCGAAGCCGTGCAATGGAAGGTTTGTCAGGCCACAGTCTTTCGCGTTGCGGATGCGGTCCTCGCAGCGGGCACGACGACGGTGGCGCAGTTCCAGTGCGGCGAGCTGACCTGTGGTGGTGTTCGTGGCGAAAGCGGTCAACCGCATTCCGTCGGAGTCGGTGTAGCGCAGTTGCGCCCCTGGATGCGGGTGTTCTTTGCGTACGATCACGCGTATACCGTCGGGCCAACCCGACAGGTCGAGCACGCCGGTCAGCTCAGCCACCCACGCCCCGTCGCGTTCGGTGCCGTCGCTGTCATAGGCCGGTGTCCACGCCGCAGGTTGGAGGCGGTCGATGACGGTGGCGATGGTCTCGGTCAGCCCGAACCCGACCGAATAGGACAGGCGCCGACGGGTCAGGTAGTCCAGGAAATCGTGTGTGCCACCAGCGGAATCGGTGCGGATCAACACGCTTTTACCCACCCGATACCCGCCGGTGCCCCGGATCTGTGTCAACGCTTGTTCGACGACGGTGATGTGGTCGGCGGCGGTGTTGGAACCAGCGTTGCCCGGGCGTAGCTCGATTGCCAGGGGTTCACCGGTACCCTCGCCCTGGTGGTCGACGAACGCGCACAACGGGTGGAACCCGAATCCTTTCTTCCACGTCGCGGTGGCCTGCTGCTTCTCCGAATGGGCGGTCACCAACGTGGCATCGAGATCGATGATCAGCGGTGCACGGGCATCACGGCCATGATCAGGGGCACCCTCACCGGCAGCGGACCACGCCGTCGCACGCGCGGCTGCGCGTGCGGTGTTGATCGCCGCCAAAGCTGTGGTGGCATCGGCGGCCAACGTCGAGACCAGCCGTGACACCGTCGGATCGGAGGCCACCGGCCCGAACACACCCGGATCGGTGCGGACCTGGTTGATGTCGGCCAGGCAGTCCCCACCGATCGCGACCGCCACGGCCAGATCAGCGATGATCTTGCCCGGATCATGGGTTGCCATCGGCGCACGCCACGGCGCCAATGCCTGTGACAGTGCGCTGGTCAGACCAGTTTTGTGCGCCGTACGCAGCAACACCACAGCCCCCGCATGCGACACGACACCGGTTCCTGAACCATCTACCGACACTGACGGGTACGGCGACGTAGACTTACTCACCTGAATGGTGCTCCTCGATCTGGTCTGTTTGGAACCTTCGCAAGTTCAATCATCCCAGGTCAGGGCACCATTCTTTGTTAACGACACGGAATTACCGTGAAAGGCCCAGGCTAGGCCAATCCCCTTCCGGACCCACCGCTCAGCCGGTCCCGCGCGGAACTTGAGCGCTCCGGTGGAGACAGGTGTGTGCGCGGCCGAGCGACTCCCTGACCACCACTAGGCTTACCGGCCATGGATGACGCACCCGATCACGTGCAGCGCGCCACGGCCTCCGCTCCCAAAACCCCCGCTCCCAATACCGCCGGGCCCAATGACCGCGCCGCCGAGGCCGCCGATGCGGTGGCGACCCGGCATCTGCGGCGGCTGCTGCGGCTGCCGGGCACCCGCATCGCCGACGTGGCCTGGCCCCGGCGCAAGAGCCACAGCTGGCACTACTGGTGGCACGCCCACTTCGTCGACACGCTGGTCGACGCCGCGGTGCACCGGCCCAGCGGCAGCGCCGACGGGGACCGTTCCTACGATCCGGCGGTCGCCGGGGCGGTCGGGCTGTTGCTGCGCGGTATCCGGCTGCGCAACCGCGGCAGGTGGATCAACAACTACTACGACGACATGGCCTGGCTCGGCCTGGCGGTCGAACGTGCCGACCGCAAGCTCGGCATGTCCCATCCCCGGGCCCTGCGGGACCTCACCGGACAGCTGCTGACCCCCTGGGCACCCGAGGCGGGCGGCGGCATCCCATGGCGCAACGCGAAGGCGTCGAACGAGACCGATCCGTTCTTTAACGCACCGGCCAACGGTCCGGCCGCGATCCTGCTGGCACGGACCGGACATGCGGACCGGGCCGCGGCGATGTGCGACTGGATCGAGACGACCCTCGTCGATACAGCGTCACAACTGATCATCGACGGCATCCGGCCCGGCCCCGATCGGACCGAGCGGGTCACCGCGATCTATACCTATTGTCAGGGGGTCGTCCTGGGTGCCGAGACCGAGTTGTTGCGGCTGACCGGTGAGGCGGTGCACGCCGAACGCATCGACCGGCTGCTCGGGGCGGTCGAGCGGCGATTGGCCCCCGACAAGATCATCAAGGCGGCCCCGTTCGGCGGCGGCGGTGACGGCGGCCTGTTCTCGGGCATCCTGGCCCGCTATCTGGCGTTGATCGCGACGGATCTGCCCTCCTGCGCACCCGGTGCCGACGAGTTGCGCCGGCGCGCCGCCGCGATCGTCACCACGAGCGCCGAGGCGGCGTGGGCCAACCGGCTCGACATCGGCGGCTCCCCCGTGTTCGGCCACGATTGGCGGATTCCGGCCCGGATGCCGGTGTCCGGCGGGGCCGTGGGCAAGACGGTGGACGGAGCCACACAGTCGTCGCAGATGCCGGAGCAAGACCTGTCCGTACAACTGTCCGGATGGATGGTTTTGGAGGCCGCCGCAGCGATTGACCTGGGACTTTCCGAGCATGTATCACATTGAGACCCCCCGGTTGTGTGTCCGATACATAACCTGAGTTAGTCTCAGCTAGACCGCGAACGTGACATAAAACACAGATGAATTTTGTTGTATGCAATGTTCGCATCGATACGACGATGTGCCGACAGGCCCTCCGACAACGCGCCGGAGCCACCCTGTGAACCCACGCGGGCGACACGTCGTCACGTGTGGGAAAGCAGGTGATGCACCATGACGTATCAACTCGATCCGGTCCGTGGCCGTCTCGGAGCCGTTCCGGAGCTCGGAACCGTTCCCGAGACCCACTACGCCGACGGCCTGCCACTGCGCCGCGGCGATCACTTCGGCACGCTCCCCCTCGGGGACCCGACAGGCGGCGGCGACGGCATCCGCTGGCGCGAGCAGGTCGACGGCAACCAGATCTACCCCCGCGTCACCATCGACCGCGACGTCACCATCCGGATGAGCGACGGCGTCAAACTGCGCGCAACCGTCATCCGCCCCGCCAACCGCTTCGGCCAGACCGCGATGACCCCGTACCCGGCCATCGTCAACATCAACCCGTACAACCGGGCCGCGATCGACTTCCTCGACCAGATACTCAACGTGCCCGTCGTCGGTAAGGCCATGCGCACCGCCGCCGGTTCGGTCGACGCCGCCGGCACCGCGCTCGAAGGCCTGAGCACACTCACCAAGACCCTCGCCGGCGGCGTCTTCGACATCTTCGGCATCAACCGCACCCTGGTACGCGCCGGCTACGTCCAGATCATCGTCGACGTCCGCGGCACCGGCGCCAGTCACGGCAAGTGGGAGATCCTCGGCGCCCGCGAACAGCAGGACTCCGTCGAGATCCTCGACTGGGTGCGCGCACAGGACTGGTGCAACGGCAAGCTCGGCCTGGCCGGCTGGTCGTATTCGGCCATCAACTCGCTACAGGCCGCCGACAAGCGGCCCGAGGGCCTCGGCGCGGTGTTCGCCGTCGAAGGCTGCGACGACATCGTCCGCGACATCTACATCACCGGCGGGATGCCATCGGCGTTCATCCCGGCCTGGCTGTCGGTGGTCAACGTGCTCAAATGGCTGCCCAACCCATCGACCATGCTGCGCGACATGGTGCGCGGCGACACGCTGCGCTGGGCATCGTCGCGGGTCAAGTCGCCGGCCACCGAACTGGGATCGATCGGCTGGGGATTTCTGACCGCCCGCGATCCGCGCATCCACGACGACCCCTATTTCGACGAACGCGATCCCGAAATCAACCGAATCGAGGTACCGACGTTCACCGTCGGCGCCTGGCACGACCTGTTCAGCCACAGCGCCACCGGCATCTACGAGCGCCTGGCCATGGAACCGGGCCGCAAGCAGATGGTGGTGGGCGACGGCTACCACTTCGACGCGGGCTCCGGCTACGGCGGCGACGCCGCCCCACCGCGGCTGGACGTACTCGAACGCGCTTGGTTCGACCGCTGGCTCAAGGATCAGCGCAACGGCATCGAGTACTACGGCCCGGTCACCATGCTGCAGCAGGGTGGGGCCTGGACATCGGGACCGAGTTTCCCGCGTCCGGGAGTGGAGCATCAGCGCCTGTACCTGTCCGACGCGCCGTCGGGCAGCGCCGCACACACCGTCCACGACGGCACCCTCAGTTCGGTACCGGGCCCACACGCGGCATCGCTGAAGGTCAAGCGGGACCTGCGCGGCCTGATCTCGCGCGATATGACGCAGGTCACCGCCGGCGCGACGATGGCGCTCGGCCCGCACTTCAACACCGACGCCCGGTTCCAGGAGAAGGGCGGCCTGTCGTTCACCTCCGATGCGGTGATCGAGCGGGTCCGGATCAGCGGCACGCTCAACCTCCGGCTCAACGTGGCCACCACCGGCCACGAGGCCGTGTGGGCGGTCACCGTCAACGACGTCGCCCCCGACGGCCGCTCGACCGTACTCACCAGCGGCGCGCTGTCCACCGCCAACCGGGCGCTCGACCACACCCGGACCCGGTACACCGTGGACGGCGCCGTGGCCAAGGCGTACCACCAGCTCACCCGGGACCACAAACTGCCGGTGCCCGCCGACGAGCCGGTGCGAATCGACGTCTCGCTCACCCCCACCGACGCCGTCCTCGAACCGGGTCACCGGCTGCGCGTGGATATCTACGCCGCCAGCTATCCGCGGTACTTGAACGTGATTCCCAACCTCATCAAGTTCCGCGGCCACCATCAGCGCCTGGTGATCGACCCGATGTACCCGAGCTACCTCACCTTCGAGGCCGATCTGCCGATCATCTGACGCCATATCACCCAGACACCCGAACACCCGCCCCCATCACCGATCAGGGCGGGTGTCCGCGTTCGGACCCGCTATGGGGATCGACGCGACCGGCCGATCAACTCAGCCCGAGTCGGGTGGTGATGCTGCGTCCCGCCGACTCGATCATGCTGATGGGTCGGAGTGCCGCCTCGGCGATCCCGACGATCGCCTCGACCCTGGTGACCACCCGCTCCATCCGCACGGTGATCTCGGCGAGGCCGGCCACCGCCCTGTCGACGCCGTCGATGGTCTCGGCGAACCTGGCCAGAGTGGGGTTCAACTCGTCGATGGCCGCGTCGAGCTTTCCGATCGTCTTGTCCAGTTCGATCAGTGTCGGTCCCAGGCCGCCCAGGATCTCGTTGACCTGATCGACCGTGGCATCCGCGTTGAGCGCGGCCTGCGCCAGCTTCCTCAGCCGTTGCCGTTCCGCCTGCGGACGCGAGTCATTGAATGCCATGTCACCAGTATCACCGACTCACCCGTCCGGTTCGACGGCTTTCGCCACATCACAGGACACCCGAATCGGCGAACACGACCCGGTAGACGAAGGCTGCCTCGGGGCCCAGTACCGATCCGACGAGCGCGATGAGCGTATGCACGAACCCCACGCCGTGCGCGGGGCCGCCGGAATCATCGAAGTGATGCGCCAACTCGTGCAGCACCACGAGTTCACGTAGCGCCCACCGACCTTCACGTGAGGTAGGAATGGCTATCTCCCGGCTGCCGTCGGGCCGTCTACGATATTCGGCCGAGCGATGCCCCCCGCGCTCGACCACCGCGACGGGAATCCCCGCAGCGGTGAACTGTTCTGTGACAACGTCCATCTCCAATACCCTGCCGACATAGTCACGCACCGAGCCGACCGAGGCGAACCGTGCCTCGGGCGGCAGGGTGATGGACGCTCCGGCGAGCTGCACGAGACGCGACGACGACGTCCGGTCGAACATCCGGTGCGCGAGGTGTTCGGCCTCGTACACCCGCGACCGCAACGAATCCCGGCCGCTCATCTACCGGCACCGCCCATCATCCGGCACCCCTGATAGCCCGGTGTCTCTGACCGTCCACATACCTCATCGTCTGGCATAATTCATTCCAATACGCCTCGCGCGGAACCGAATTCGCGATCGGCGCCGATCTTCGCCCGACGTCCGGCCCGGTCACCGGCCCGGCGCGCGGCCTCCGAGTACCCGGCCGACGCCGATGTGGGCCGCCACGACCCCCGCGCCTTCGATTCTTTTCGGTAGAACCCGATAACCTCGACTTCTTTGTCGCGCAGTGCTATAGCTGTCGATGCCGCCGCATTTCCGGCCTTCTCCGCGTCGACGGCCTCGGCCTGGGCCGCATCGCGTGCCTCGGTGAGCCGGGTACCGATCCGCGTGGCGAACGCCGATTGGAAGTTGAGCCGGGCGGTGATTCCCGACAACGGCTTCCGCTCGACAACCCGGCGCCCGCCGCCGCGCGAGACCACCCGCGCGGCAACCTCTCCCCGATGTCCGCCCGACCGCAGATACGCGTCGGAGGCGGCCACCATCTGCACGACGAGCGAGGTGTAGAGCGCCTCACAGGTATCGATGTCGGATTCGAAGCCGTAGGCGATGACGAAGGTCGAATTGCCCGCCACGTCGACGGTCACGTCGTTGGCCCGGGCGATGACGACGAACAACTGCACGTACGTCTTGAGCCCCCGCCGGCCGGCCTCCCCGATCGCGATCTGCCGGGTGATCGGCGTGGTCCGCCTGCGGGCCGCCGGATCATGCGCGCGGGCCACCGCCAGATCGATCGACGATGCCGTCGCCAGGCGCTGCGCGGCCTGCATAAACGTTTCCGCCTCATGCTCGTTGTCGGTGTTCTCGGCCTGTCGCAGCAGCGCCGCGATTCGGGTCAGCAGCTTGTCATCGCGCATACCCACCAGCCTATGGCCGATCCGGGCGGATGCCACGAAGCAGTCGGGGCCTGTGGACACCTCCCGAACGACACTCGGGCGATCCGGTTCCCGAAAACGAGTAGTCCACTACTCACGCCACCTACCCGATTCGCGGTGACGATGATCATGTCCCATCCGACAGCACCACCCACCACGACACATGGAGGACCAATGACCACCACCTCGCGCCGCATGGCAGCCACTACGACGGCCGTCGCGGCGGCGGCCGCCATCGCCGTCGGCGGCGGCACCGCCTCGGCGATCCCCGGCGGCCCCGCAGGCTCGGCATCCGGCATCGTCAAGGGCAAGACCGTGGAAATCACGTTCAGGAACCCGACAGCGGTAACCGTCGACTGCGCGGGATTCGTCTTCGACACCGGGCGGTTCCACTGGCTGTCGAACATGGCAACCCAGTACAACAAGTACATGAAAGCAGTGCAGACCGGGGATACCGCGGCCCAGGACCGGGCCTACAACAAGTACATTCGTGCCGCGTACTCGGCCGGCAACTCACGCGCAGATACTAGCGCCGTCATACTCACCCCGGGACAATCGAAGGTCGAGACCGTGACACCGACCGGTACCGCATCGAAAACATACTCGGTCGTGGTCGCTTGCCGAGACGCAGGGACCAGCGTCGCTGATGCCAAAGCGTTCATCGTGCGGACCCCCGGGGTGTAGCGGCCCTCCGTCTGGAACCGAACCACCCGCGAGGCTCCCACCGTGTCGCTGTGGTTGATCCGAGATGCCTGACATCACGATCAACCGCAGTGACTGCCGGGGAATGCCGGCCGCGGCCCGATGTGTCATATTCAGGTTGCCCGATGACGTCATCGGAGAGTCAGAGTGCGACCGGCCCCCGGAACCCGAGAACCGCCGACATCAGGAGAACATCCATGCCTCACCGACATCGCGTCGTCGTCGCCGCACTGACAGCCCTTCTCAGCTACGCGTTCGCCCTGACACCGGCGGTCGCCGCACCCGCCAAACCCACAGCGACGTA
Source organism: Gordonia pseudamarae (assembly GCF_025273675.1). Classification (NCBI taxonomy): domain Bacteria; kingdom Bacillati; phylum Actinomycetota; class Actinomycetes; order Mycobacteriales; family Gordoniaceae; genus Gordonia; species Gordonia pseudamarae. The sequence continues at coordinate 4,212,036 of NZ_CP045809.1, forward strand.
CTCGGTGTCGAACGGAATGATCGTCGTTCGCGTCACCAACCTACCGCCGGTGAACAAAAAGTGTTCCATCAACATCGACGAGCAGGGCGGCCCGTTCGGCCTCGGCGGCTCGTCGGCAGGTTCTCCGCTGGGGTCGGCGGCCGGTCCGCTCATCCCGGCACGTGGCCACAACAAGTCCGTCACCACCCGAAAGACCACAGTGACCTACTCGTACCGAGCCCCGGCCCGACCCTGGACTGCCGCGTATCTCGTGCTGGTCACCTGCTTCATCAAAGAGAACGCCGGGCAGTATCGTGACTTCGATGCGATCCAACTCCCCGACGACGGCTCGTACAAGTACGTCTACGTGACTCCCTTCGGGTGGGGGTCGTAGACGCCGCCGTCGACAACCGCCCGGTATGCTCCAGGCCGATTCGAGCCCGGCCGGGTGAGCGGGCCACCGCCAGATCGATCGACGATGCGTCGCCAGGCCGAAGTTGATTCGAACAGCGGACACACTTGTCTTGAGCAGTTATTACGCCCTGCATAGAGTCAAACTGTGAGCACCGGATTCGAGCGCTGGCCGTTGATCGGACGCACCAAGGAGCGCGCCACGATCTCTCGTGCCATCGCCGACGCACACCGCAGGCCGGTCGTGATCCGAGGCGCTGGGGGAATCGGCAAGACACGCCTCGCGCGGGAAGTGGGCAAAGCGTTCAACGGGACGGTGTTCTGGGTGCGGGGCACCCTGTCCGGCCGACACATTCCGCTGGGCGCATTCGCGGCCTGGGTTGATCCTACGGTCACCGATCCGCTACGGCGGGTGAACACGCTGATCGAGACCATGACATCGGACCGGTCGACACTGGTTGTCGTCGATGACCTGCCGCGGCTCGATGACATGTCATTGTTCGTGGTGATGACGTTGATGCACGCCGGTCACGTCGCGGTGATTGCCACCGTCCGGTCCGATGATCCACTCACCCCGACGTCCGCCGAGGTCGTCGACCACGAGAACGCGATGCTGATCGAGCTGCCCGGACTGACTGAAACCGAAACCGCGGATTACGTTTTCGCCGGGCTGGGTGCACCCGCTTCCGATGAGCTACTTGCCTCACTGTTCCATCGAACACGGGGCAACCCACTATTCCTGCGCGCTCTCCTGGAGCACAGCCGCGACACCGGCGACCTCACTCTGTCCGATGGGGTCTGGATATCGGCGGGCCGGCCGTCGTTGCCGGACAGTTTGTCCGCGATGCTCGCGAACCGCTGCGAATCAGCCGGCGCCGATGTTATAGACGTGATCGACGTTCTCGCAGTCGCCGAGCCACTTCCAGTTCCGGTAGTGGCTGAACTGACCGGATACGGTGCCATCGAACGTGCCGAGCGGCACGGATTCGTCGCCACCGGCGGCACCGCCGTTCACCCCGAACTGCGGTTGACACATCCGATCCTCGGCGAGATACGCCGAGCCTCGGCTTCCGTGCGACACAGCAGACTACGTGGGCAGATCGCTCGTGCGCTGGCAGCGGCGCCGGGCACATCATCGATGTCGGGTATAAAGCAGGCGGTCCTGGCGCTCGACGCCGAGGACTTCGACGGCCGCGATCAGATTCTGGTGGCCGGGGCGCACGCGGCTTTGGGCAGTACGGATTTGGCGTTGGCCCTCCAGTTGTGTGCGGCTGTCCGGTCACCTGATCGATCGGTTCAGTCTCAATTGATCTCGGGCTATGCCCTGTCACTACTCGGACAGGGCGATGCGGCCGAGGCCACGCTGGCCGCCGTCACCGGCCAGGCCGCCACACCCGAGGAGATCGAGCTGATCGCACTGGTGCGGGCCAACAATCATGTCTGGACACGTGATCGTCCGGACGAGGCGCGGTCGGTCGCCGACAACGAAAACCTCCGTCCCCGCACCGCGGCCACGATCAGCGGCATCCTCGATGCGCTGTCCGGCCGTCCGTGCGCGGTACTGAACGCACTTGACGGTCCGGCGTTCTCGGGAGTCCCACCCCTTGGGGAGGTTCTTCGTTGCTGGGCGATGGTCATCGCCACCGGGGAGACCGGCAGGGTCCATGACCTCACGGCATGGGCTGCCGCGGGATATGCGGCGACCGATACACCTACTACCGCTCACCATCGGAGCGCGCTCACCCACCTGCACGCCTACTTCTGCTGCCTGCTGGGCGATCCCGGCACCGCCGGTCGAGCGGTCGCTGACCTCGCCGACATCATCGGCTTCGCCCCCGGCCTCCCCCGCGTGTGGCTGACCGGCGCCGACGGAATGCTGGGCGTGGCGTGCGGCAATATCAGTCTCGCGACCAGGCTCCTGGACACCGCACTCCGCGGCTTCGATGAGCTCGGCGCACCACCGTTCATGTGGATCCCGTTCTGTCTCGAGCGTGCCGAGGCCGCCGCGATGGCAGGCGATCGCGCGACCCTGGACACTCTCATCACCCATCTGGCCGACCATGCACACGGCGCGTTCGGATTTCTGCGGCCACGTATCGACCTGCTCAAGGCCTGGTCGCTGGCCTGGCAGGGTGCGGTCACCGCAGCCATCGCAGTCGCGTTGCGTATCGCCGACGACGCCCGAACCGCAGAACGCGTGGGCCACGAAATTCTCGCGCTGCAGTTCGCCGTCCGGTTCGGTGCCACGACCTGCGTGGCCCGGGCCGAGCTCCTCGCCGAGTCATTTCCCGACCTGCCGCGTGCGGTCGCGACCGCTGCCCACGCGCGAGCGGTCGGTGATGCCCAGAAACTTGACCAGGTGGCCGAGCTGTACACCGGATTCGACCTCCACACCTGTGCGGCCGACGCCCACGCAGCGGCCGCTATCGCCCACGGCGATCAAGGCCGCAACGGCGCTCGCCTTACCGCACTGGAGAATCTCGCGCGGACCGCCGATCCGCGAGGTATCGCCACTCCGATGATGACAGCGGCCCGGCTGTCGGATGGCTTGTCGGCCCGTCAGCGCGAGATCGTCATCCTCGCCCGCGCGGGCGCATCGAACAAGGGCATCGCCGATAAACTGCAACTATCGGTGCGCACCGTCGAGGGCCACCTGTACCGGGCAGCGCGGGTACTCGGCGAACCGGTCCGCACCGGCCGCCGACACTGAGTATCGCGAAGGCCGAGTAGTCGCCCGTTCGGATCAATTCGATAAACGAGTAGTCGACTACTCGGAACTACAACAAAGCTATCCGTTCTGTGGCGGCAGGAGACACGGCCGGAGCACAGACGGCATACACAAGATTCCTCCGCGCCGCGGCGAATGCCACCGCCGCCCGCTCCGATTCGCAAACAGTCACACTCGCACCAGGCCAATAACAGGTCAAGTCGCTGACGGTGAAGGGTTCACCGTCGAAAACCTGCTCGGTTTTCGTTCATTGCGTCGGCGGCACCGGCGACGCCGAAGCCGCTGCATTCATTGTGAGAACCCGCGGGGACTGACTCCACACGCCGTGGCGACCGGCAGACCCTCGATACCCTTGTCGGCAGATTCGGGTAGTCCACTACTCTTAGCTGATTGAGCATGTGCCCCTAAGGTTATTACCGGTTGTCCGCCACGGCTCGCACAACAACCACACACCGACAGGAGCACCCGATGATCACACCACGTCGACGCACAGCAGCAGCAATCATAGTAGGCGCCGCAGCCGTCGGTGGCCTGCTCGGGACCACACCGGGGAATGCCGACGCCAAGACCTATCACCAAGGCGCCTACGATAACCAGTTTCACATGACGATCACCACCTCCCCCGGAAAAGTTCAGGTGACACTCGATAATCAGCTGGACCGGGGCGTCAACTGCGAATGGGCAATCGGCGGCAAACGTTACCCCGACTTCGCCGTCGCCCGCGGTACGAAAGACAACGCCACCGCGACCGACGTCCCGTCCGGTCTGCGTCAGTTCTGGAGCAAGTGCCGTTCACACACCGATGGGCTGTTTCCGCCAAAATACGACATCAAGACCCAGCTGATGGTAGACGTGCCGGATACGAAGAAGGTTGTGAAACTGGCGCCGAAGCCGAAAGAGAAGGACACTCCCAAGATCAAGATCCCAAAGATCGACGGACCAGTCGACAAGGTGAAGATCAAGCCACTGCCCAAGGACATCACCGATCCGAAGCCCGCTCCCGAGCCCACGCCCGCCACGCCGAAGTCACCACTCGATCAACTCCTGGAAGCATTCGGAAGCTGACGCAAGGGACCGATCAGCCATCAGCGACACGAGGCACACCCGGTTCGTCACATTCGGGACTCCGACGACGTCGTCGGAGTCCCGCCTCATCGCCGTGCGACAGCAGATGGCACGATGGTCCTCCGATACCGTTGTCACAGGAGAACCGAATGAGTGTGCGCTTTCATCGTCGTGTGGCGCTGGCCGCGACCGGTCTTGCCGTCGCGTCCACCATCACCGCGGCCCCCGCCGATGCCTGGGTCGGCACGCCGCAACATTCGGGGTCCGGGAGGACTGTCGCGGGCCAGGTGCGTATCACCTACACCAATCCACTCGACGCGAGCATCAAATGCCGGGTCGGGGTCTACCCGGTGGCCAAGCTCAAGATCTTGCGGCAGTCGGCGTACTTCAGCAATCTCGCCGAGCAGCAGCTCGTGAACAAGAAGAAGTCCGCAGCGCAGACATCGCTGACCCACGCGGCGGCCGCCCTCCGGTCAGCCGGCCTGCCCCTGTACGAATCGCGTACCACCACAAGCGTGTCACCCGGTACCCGGAAAATCATTTTCATTCGGCCGAGCGGAAAACCGGCCCGTCACTATTCGGCGCTCACCGACTGCCGCTACGCGAACCCCGCAACCGAAGGCCCCGTGGCGTTCCAGGGTGATACCACCGCGTTCCACGTGTGGCCGGTCGACGTCTGACCTCAGATCGACCCGGAAGTCGCGGCCAGGGTAATGATGCCTCCTGACTGGCCACCGAAGTGGCGGCTACTGCCGGAGTCGACAGCCGGGGACGCTACGGTCGGGTGCGTGACTGCTGTCGGCCGGCTCGCCGTCGAGGTCGAGATGGGCGCAGAATCATCCGCCACCACCCCACACGTGGATCCATTCATACCCTCGCCAGTGCGAGTAGACGATTCGAGTAGTCGACTACTCGTGGCAAGTGCCCAGGGGCTTGCGAAGATCGGTCGGGTACCGGCCAACATCGCACAGGAGGTTCTCCATGCCCGCACCGAAAGCTCTTCCGGTCCGCCACCGACTCACGATCGCGATGGCGGCGGCCGCCGCGGCCGCGAGCATTGCCGGGATAGGGTCGGCGACCGCGTGGATCGACGCCCCCGGTCACGCCGGGTCCGGTGTCATCGACGAGGGAAAGGTGGTGGTGACCTTCAAAAACCCTACCGCCGAAAAGGTGACGTGTTTCGAGACAATTTATACCGCCAATAAGCTCGGCAAGCTCAGCGAGGCAGCGAAACTGTACAACACTTCATTCAAGCAGCGGGCCGCCGGAAATCCCACCCAAGCGGATGAAACCGCTGCCAAAGCAGACGCAATAATGGCATCCGCCGGGACTCCCCTGAAAAAACAATCTGGGTGGCACACGCTCAATGCTCTGCAATCGGAATCAACGACCTGGGTACCGCCACAGCCGGCCCTCAGCGAATATGCCGGCTATGTGGAATGCTCATCCGCCGACGGAAGCGGCCTGGAGCGTGATCATTCAGCATTCGCGATCAAGCCCAAGTCGGCGAACGGATCGGGGAGTCTCGACGACATCTTCGGAAGCTGACGTCACTCGTCCAAGAAACAGGGTGTCAACCCGTTTCCAACGACAGACACCAGAAAGGCAGCCGATGCGCACCTTCATCACGCGCCTTTTAATAATCATGAGCGCGTACATCGTCGCGGTAGTGCCGACATTCGCAACCGCGGGCCTCGCCAATGCGTGGGAGACAAGACCCGGACATGCCGCAACCGCAGGCGAGGCGGTCTTGGTCAACCAGGTCCGAATCACTTTCACAAATCCATTCAACAAGTCGATCTCGTGCAAATACTGGCTTTACCCGGCAAGTGCGTTGCCACTACTCGTAAAGGCTTCGGACTATGCGGAGGCCGCCCAAGAAGTGCAGGACCATGACCCTGAATTGGCGGGCCGACTACTCAGAAATTACCTGGATTCCTGGAACGCGGCCGGAGAATTCCTCAACCGAGGTGGACTAACCGTCGGGAGCCATAAACGGGCGAGCGCGATGCTACAACCTCGTCGCGTCGATATGGCACGAAAGTACTCGGCCCTCACGGAGTGCATCACGATCTCATCGTATTTATCGTCCGAGACCGACACGACAGCGTTTGAAGTAACCGTATCCAAGTGGAGGCCCAAGATGACAGCTCGGTGTGTCAAAGCAGGATGTGGAGGGTGATTCTTTCACTTATAGCCCGAATCTGGCCTGCATATCCCGCAACGTCTGCGCCGACCGCATCAACCCGGCGCGTTCACCGTCGGAGAGCTTGACCTCGAGCCGACGGCCGCACCCGCAGCGGCCGACGATCGACGGCAGCGACAGACACACATCGTCGAGGCCGGCGAAACCGTCGGCGAGGGTGGAGACCGGCAGGATACGGTGCTCGTCCTTGAGGATCGCCTCGACGATGCGGGTGGCGGCCAAACCGATCGCGTAATTGGTGGCGCCTTTGCCTTCGATGATCCGGTAGGCGGCGTGCACCACCTCGTCGTGGATGGTTCGGCGCGCCGCCTCATCGAGTGGCTCGTAGCCGGGCAGCGCCTCCCATTCGAGCAGCGGCACCGCCCCGATCGTCGCCGATGTCCACAACGGGATCTCACTGTCGCCGTGCTCGCCGGCTATATAGGCGTGCACGTTCTGCGGCGCCACCCCCGTGTATCGGGACAGCAAGAACCGCAGCCGCGACGAATCGAGTACCGTACCTGAGCCGAACAACTGACTATGCGGCAGGCCGCTGAACTTCAACGCCGCGTAGGTGACGATATCAACCGGGTTGGTGACCATCACGTAGATGGCGTCCGGGGCCACCTCCAACAGTCCGGGCAGGATGTTCCGGGTCAATCTGATTGTGGCATCGGCCAGTTCGAGTCGCGACTGGCCCGGCTTCTGTTTGGCGCCCGCGGTGAACACAACCACATCGGCACCGGCGCAGACAGCCACGTCATCGCCGCCGATGATGTCGGCACGCGGAACGAACTCCAGTCCGTGCGACAGGTCAAGCACCTCGGCATCGACCTTCGCCTTGTTGATATCGAGCAGGGCCACCGTGCGGGCCACGCCGCGGATCAGCGACGAATACGCTACCGCAGTACCGACCGCACCCGCCCCGACGATCGCCAGTTTCGTTTGCCGAGCTTCCATCAGATGATCCCCTCCACCGTCCGAACTCCGTGCTCCCATTGTTACCCGCCCCACCCGGTCCCGCTATGCGCAGCCGCCGGTATGCCGGCACACCCTCGGCAAGAGAACCTCCTTACCACAACCCGGCCAACGCCCAGCCACTTCGCCGTAGAGGGTGGAAACTGCTCGAACGTCGCCGGTCGACTCGGCGGATGGGCGGATGGGCGGATGGGCGGATCGTTCACGCCATCACGGGCTGCGCATCCGAGACTCGAGTAGTCCACTACTCGTGTCAGGTGCACGGGTTCCCGCAAGGATGGGCAGTGGATGTCGATCAGCAGGTTCAATCCTGCGGGGAGGAAGATGCACAGATGACCCACCGATTACGCATGCCGAGCTTCGCCGGTACCGCGCTGATTCTGATCGCCGCTGCGGGCGTCGATGCGGCTCCGGACGCCAAGGCCGAGCCGCAACGGTTTCCGACACTGCCCGGCCATGTCCGGATCACACCCACACCGGCGGGCGGGCAATCGAACATCGACAAGATGGCAGCGCTGCGCCTGCGACTGCATGAGGAGTACCGGTATGTTCAACAGGGTAACTGGGACATCATGTGGGACTTCTACACGCGGCGCTGCCAAGAACGTCGAACCCGCGCCGACATCGCAGAATCGTACCGGATCAAGTATGGGCCGAAATCCGGTCGGGACTTCTCCGGCCCTGAACGGTACCGCATCACCATCGAAAACGACACAACAGCAACGGTGCTCAACATTGCCTACGACGGCACTCCGACCACACCGAACACCTGGTTGTACGAGGACTGGCAATGGCGGGCCGATCGGTGCTGACCCTGGGCAATTCGCCCCGGGCCGGGTGGGCGAGCACCACTCACGACACCGGTCATCGTAGTGCAGTCGAGAGAGCCGTCCGTTCGCCACGCGTACAACTGTTGCCGGACCGTTGCCGGCAGCCCTGCACACAAAGATGAATCGACCCCCTCTTGTGAGGGGGTCGATTCATGTTCTCGCCGATGGCTACACCGGAGCGATCAGGCGTCTGCCTCGCTGGTGAAATTACGCGAGACGGCCGGGTCGACGGGGATACCGGGACCGGTGGTAGTGGTGATGGTGACCTTCTTCAGGTACCGGCCCTTGGCCGCCGACGGCTTGGCCCGCAGGATCTCGTCGTAGGCGGCGCCGTAGTTCTCGGCCAGCTTGGCCGGATCGAACGAGGCCTTGCCGATGACGAAGTGCAGGTTGGCGGCCTTGTCGACGCGGAAGTTGATCTTGCCGCCCTTGATGTCATTGATGGCCTTGGTCACGTCGACGGTGACGGTGCCGGTCTTCGGGTTGGGCATCAGACCACGCGGGCCCAGGACACGCGCGATGCGGCCGACCTTGGCCATCTGGTCCGGGGTGGCGATGGCGGCGTCGAAGTCCAGCCAGCCACCCTGGATCTTCTCGATGAGATCCTCGGCGCCCACCTCGTCGGCACCGGCGGCGAGGGCCTCGGCGGCCTTGTCACCGGCGGCGAACACGATCACGCGGGCGGTCTTACCCGTTCCGTGCGGCAGATTGACGGTGCCTCGAACCATCTGGTCTGCCTTGCGGGGGTCGACACCGAGGCGGATGGCCACCTCGACGGTCGCGTCGGTGTTCTTGGACGAGGTGTCCTTGGCGAGCTTCACAGCCTCCAGCGGGCTGTACAGCTTGGACTTGTCGACCTTGGCCGACGATTCGGCGTAGGCCTTGCTCTTCTTGCTCATTGCTCTGTTCTTTCTCCGCTAGTACGACGCGGGTGTGTGGTGCGGACCGAGCCGGCCCTCCCACGAGTCACTACGAATGGGGGTGGTGGTGGTGCTTAACCCTCGAGAGGGATGCGAGATCGCAAGCTCACTCGACCGTGATGCCCATGGAGCGGGCGGTGCCGGCGATGATCTTCGCCGCCTGGTCGATGTCGTTGGCGTTGAGGTCTTCCTGCTTGGTCTTGGCGATCTCGCGGACCTGATCGAGGGTGACCTTGCCGACCTTCTTGGTGTGCGGCTCGCCCGAGCCCTTCTGCAGACCGGCTGCCTTGAGCAGCAGCTTCGCGGCGGGCGGAGTCTTCAGCTTGAAGTCGAACGAGCGATCTTCGTACACGAAGATCTCGACCGGGATGACGTTGCCACGCTGCGACTCGGTCGCGGCGTTGTACGCCTTGCAGAACTCCATGATGTTGACGCCGTGCTGACCCAGTGCGGGGCCGACGGGCGGTGCCGGGTTGGCAGCGCCTGCCTGGATCTGGAGCTTGATGATCCCGGCAAGCTTCTTCTTCTTGGGAGGCATTCTTGTTCCTTGTTCGTACCTTGCGAATCCACGTCCGCTGGAGGCGTGGAAGTCTGTGACCGCTCCGCAACGGGAGCGCGTGCGTCAGATCTTTTCGACCTGGTTGAAGTTCAGTTCGACCGGGGTCTCGCGACCGAAGATCGACACCAGAACCTTGACCTTGCGCTGCTCGGCGTTGACCTCGCTGATGGAGGCGGGCAGCGTCGCGAACGGACCGTCCATGACGGTGACCGACTCGCCGACCTCGAAGTCGACCTCGATGACCGCGGTGGCCGCGGCGGCGGCCGCCTCGACGGTCTCGGCGGCGGCCCTGGTGGCCGACTGCTTCTTGGCCGCGGCGGGCGGCGCGAGGAACTTGAGCACCTCATCGATCGACAGCGGCGACGGTCGGGAGGTCAGACCGACGAACCCGGTGACGCCCGGTGTGTTGCGGACCGCGCCCCACGACTCGTCGTTGAGCTCCATGCGCACCAGGATGTATCCGGGCAGCACCTTACGGTTGACCTTCTTGGTCTGGCCGTTCTTGATCTCGGTGACCTCTTCGGTGGGCACCTCGACCTGGAAGATGTAATCGCCGACGTCAAGGTTCTGCACGCGGGTCTCGAGGTTGGTCTTCACCTTGTTCTCGTAACCGGCGTAGCTGTGGATGACGTACCAGTCGCCGGGGGCGCGGCGCAGTTGCTTGCGCAGCTCCTCGACCGGATCGACCTCGGCGGGCTCCTCCACGGGCGCTTCACCGGCGGGCACTTCGGTGGCCGCCGCCTCGTCGTCCGAAGCCTCGTCGGACGGTACCTCATCGGCTGCGGAGTCGTCGGTCACGTCGGAATCGATCTCATCGGTTTCGGCAACGTCGACGTCAGCAGCGTCCACCGCATCGGCGTCCGCGGTCAGCACCTCGGTCGCTTCGATCTCGTTCTCGGGGGTGCTCACTGCAGCCCACGCTCCTCTTTCACTTGCTGGTCGTCAGCAGCGGCGCTGCCGGCCCGGTCTCATCGGATGCGGCACATCCGATGCGGTGTTGTCCGGCGTGAACGGCCCGGCGATCAGCCGAACAGCCAGAGGACGCCCTTGCCGAAGGCGAGGTCGATACCGGCGATGAAGGCTGTCATGAGCACCACGAACACCAGCACGACGATCGTGTAGGTGATCATCTCCCGGCGCGTCGGCCAGATGACCTTCTTCAGTTCGGTGACGACCTCTTTGAGGAACGTCCAGATACGGACAAACGGATTGGCACTCTTCGACGCCGTGGTGTCCTTCGCGCGTTCGGCAACGGCCACCGATGAACCGACGTCTGCCGCGACTCCGGAACCCTGACGGCGTCCCCGCGCCGAACGCTTGCCCTGGGGGCGAAGGTCCGCGTCGTCGTCGGACGAGAGATCTACCTCAAGGTCGTCGGCCACCGAGTCGGTGACTTCGGGGGCACCTTTGGCCCGGGCAGCGCGGTCTCGCTTGCTCACCTTCGCGGTTCCTCTCGTCAACGTGTGCCCTGACTGGTCTACCTGAGTATCAGTCCAGGGCAGGGGCGACAGGACTTGAACCTGCAACCTGCGGTTTTGGAGACCGCTGCTCTGCCAGTTGAGCTACGCCCCTTTGCGGCCACCGTGGCGGCCACAGTCGATTGTGCCTGACGGCTTCTGTAGTACCCAGACTCTCCGAAACGACGCCCGAAGACAAACCGCGTCCTACAGAATCAACGCGCCACCCTCAGGGCAGCGCGCAAGTCAATTCAATCGACAGTTCAGTGTAGATCACGAACACCCGGGAACCCAAAACGGCCCCCGGACTCGGGTGTGCCCGGCCACGATACGACGATCCCGGCCGGGCACACCGGATGGTTATCGGGCCGGACGAGTGGTGCACGCCCAGGTCGCCACGTAGCCGCGCCGGGGCAGCTGCTTGAGCGCGCGGCCACGGGCCCCGCGTGCGGTCTGGTAGCCCCACGACCTGCCCACATGCGAGAGATTGTGGGTGTAGGCGACGGCCCCGCACGAGTTGTAGAAGCTGAAGTATCCACAGTGCCGACCGCACCTGCGGACGACGGCGTTGACGGCGGCCTGGCTCGAGCCGCGGTCGATCACCGCTGCTGTGCGCCCGTCCCAGTCCCAGGCGATGGCGCCCCAATTGTATGTATAGGCATCGGCCTGCGGTGTCGGCGACGCCAGGCTCCCCCCGGCCACAACCCCCAGTGCGATACCAGCCGTAGCTATCATGCGACGAATTTTCACAGGAGAGAATCTATCAATTCTCAGCGAGCTCTCACCAACCTCACGAGTGAGTTCGACTGTTCATCCGTCACCGAGTCGGGTGACACGCGACAGCCCCGAACGGGCGCTAGCCGAACTGGATGACCGCCTGCGCCCGGCCGAAGATACGCCGACTGCCCTGTTTGGCGACGATCGCGATGGTGCCACGACGGCTCTGCGGGTCGAGCGATTTGATCTTGCCGGTGAAGTCGACGGCCGCACTGTCGTCCTCGGGCACGTACACCATGCTGGTGAAGCGCACGTTGTACTCGCAGAAGGCGGCGGGATCACCGATGAACTCGGAGATATAACTCGCGCCCAGGCCCATCGTCTGCATGCCGTGGGCCACCACGCCCTCCAGACCGGCCGCCTTGACGACATGATCGGAGAAGTGAATCGGGTTGGGGTCACCGGCCACGCCGGCGTAGTTGGCCAGGTTGCCGCGCGTCAGCAGAAAGCGCTTGTCGGGCAGTTCCTGGCCGACGGTGAGCGAATCGAAGTCGATCGCCCCGTATGCCTGCGGGAGTTCGGTCGGATCCGGCCTGCGCTCGGCGCCGGCGTCCGCGACGATGGTCTTCCCCGGGTCGGGCACGGTGTCGACCTTCATCATCACGTGGTCGAGGGACTCCACGAGCGCGGGATCGATGTCCAGTCCCGGCCGGGCCGCGAGCGATGTCCAGGTGGTCATCACCGGCTCGCCGTGCTGGTTCCAGATGACGTTCTTGGTGACCATGAGGTCGACGATCTCCGGGCCGGTGACATGCCGGAACGAATCGAGCGTCACATCGCAGACGAGCTGATCGCCGACCTTGATGGGCCGGTGGTACATGAGCCGCTGATCGGTCTGCAGGATCGACCACAGGTCGTACCCCACGATCACCTCGTCGAACAGTTTGCGCTGGGCGACAACACCGATGATCGAGACGAAGGTCGGGGCGGCGATCAGGGTGTCATGACCGAGATCACGGGCCTTGGCCTCATGCCAATGCACGGGGTGGGCGTCCTGGACGGCGAGCGCGTGTCTACGGACGTCCTCGCGCCCGACCTCGAAGTAGTCGTCCACGGTGTAGTGGTAGCCCACCAGCTCAGCGGTTCGGGCCGCGAGTTCCTCGGGCGAGGACCGCTCACCGCTCCGGAACGCCAACGCACGCTGCGTCAACTCTTCGGCGGACACCTGGGACATTCGGTGGTCTCCTTCATCAGACGGGCCACAACAACACCGAAGGGCCGCCTCTATCGAGGCAGCCCGCGGTTTGTCGCTATGGGATCAAATCTGTGGACGAACAGTGTCAACGCGATTCTTTGTGCGCCTGGTGGGTTCCGCAGTTGGGGCAGAACTTCTTGATCTCCAGGCGATCGGGATCGTTGCGACGGTTCTTCTTCGTGATGTAGTTACGGTGCTTGCACACCTCGCATGCCAAGGTGATCTTGGGGCGAACATCGGTTGAGGAGGCCACTGCAGTCTTCTTTCGGGTTCATGGTCTTCGGTTGGCTCACGACTGGTTCGGAGAACGAGAACTCGTCGCGATGCACCGTTGTGAGTAGCGGTGGAGGGACTCGATCCCTCGACCTCACGATTATGAGTCGTGCGCTCTAACCAGCTGAGCTACACCGCCCTGTGGACTGGTCCGGTCCAGCGAGCCCCCTGACGGAATCGAACCGTCGACCTTTTCCTTACCATGGAAACGCTCTGCCGACTGAGCTAAGGGGGCGTACCCGGGTTGCCCTTGTGGGGCTTCCCGAGAGCCTTTACGAGGTTACACACCAAGCCTCGCACGTTCCAAATCGCCTGTTCGCCGGGCGATGTGGGCGCGCTCGTCTTCGACGAGAAACCACGTTGTGGCAGGTATAGGATTCGAACCTATGTAGCTTGCGCGACGGATTTACAGTCCGCTCCCTTTGGCCGCTCGGGCAACCTGCCGTGTTGTTCCGTGTCGGCGTGAACCGATCAGAACAACGCGGTGAAGAATACAACGAACCATGCCCCATAGCGCAAATCGCCTGGTGAGAGGCCTGCCACGAGAGTCGGTGAGAGGCCTCGACGACGGGACGACCGCGGACTGCGGCAACCCTGCCAGAGCCTGCGGTTTCCCTGCCGGGGCCTGCGGTTACCCTGTCAGCCATGGCTGATTCATCGTTCGACGTGGTGAGCAAGGTCGACCGCCAGGAAGTCGACAACGCCCTCAACCAGGCCGCCAAGGAACTGTCGCAGCGCTACGACTTCCGCGGCACCAATACCACCATCGCGTGGTCCGGCGAGGAGGGCATCGTGATCACCTCCGATGCCGAGGAACGCGCCCAGGCGGGGCTGGAGGTATTCAGGGAGAAGTTGATCCGGCGAGATATCTCACTGAAGGCGTTCGACGCCGGCGAGGTCACCTCGTCGGGAAAGACCTACAAGATCGCCGGCAACCTCGTGCAGGGCATCGACTCCGAGCACGCCAAGAAGATCTCCAAGAAGATCCGCGACGAGGGCCCCAAGGGCGTCAAGGCGCAAATCCAGGGCGACGAGCTACGGGTGTCGAGCAAGAAGCGCGATGACCTGCAGGCCGTCATCGCTCTGCTCAAGGGCGACGATTTCGGGATCGCGCTGCAGTTCGTCAACTACCGGTGATCGTCGGGTGATCCGGGCAGGGTTCACCTGCCCGGATCACCCGCGTCAACCGCGCCGCGCCATCTCCTGCAGCCGGGCGATCCGCTCCTCGGTCGGCGGATGCGTCGAGAACATCTTCGACAGTCCCCCGCCACGGAACGGGTTCTCGATCATCAGGTGACTCTGCGATTCGATCGCGGGTTCGGGCGCCAACGGGGCTCTGTCGACGCCGCCGGAGATCTTGGCCAGCGCCGACGCCAGTGCCAGCGGATCACCGGTGAGTTCGGCACCGGACTGGTCGGCCTGGAACTCGCGCGAACGCGACACCGCCATCTTGATCACGGTGGCCGCCAGCGGACCGAGCAGCGAGATCGCCAGCACCCCGAGCAGACCGGGTCCGTTGTTGCGGTTGCCGCCGAGCATGAACGCGAAGTTGGCGATACCGGTGATCACCGACGCCATCGCTCCGGCCACCGACGAGATCAAAATGTCGCGGTTGTACACGTGGGACAGTTCGTGCCCGAGGACCGCGCGCAGCTCCCGCTCGTTGAGCAGTTGCAGGATGCCCGCGGTGCAGCACACCGCGGCGTTCTGCGGGTTGCGGCCGGTGGCGAACGCGTTGGGTGACTCGGTGGGGCTGATATAGAGCGCGGGCATCGGCTGATGGGCGATGGTGGCCAGTTCCCGCACGATCCGGTACAGCACCGGCGCCTGGACCTCGGTGACAGGCTGGGCGCGCATCGAGCGCAACGCCATCTTGGCGCTGTTGAAGTACACGTAGCCGTTCATGCCGACGGCGAAGACGATCGCCACCAGCAGGATCACCGGGCTTCGGAACATCGCGCCGATCCCGACGATGATCGCCGACATCGTTCCGAGCAACAACGCCGTCTTGAGCCCGTTGAAATGCACCGCGCACCCGCTTTCCACATCGACACCGGCGACACGGCCGGTTCACTGTGTCAAACGTACGCGAGATGCGGTTGAGTTCCAGGGCGGACAATGTCGTCCGATACAGCGTCCCGCTCAAGCACATGTGGCCGAGCCGACCCTGAATCGGACGACGTTCGTCAGCCGGTGCGGTCGATGGTGTACCGGACCAGGGACGAGAGGGCACCGCTGGCGGGCGTCTCGGGGAGCCGGGCCAGTTCGGCGAGTGCCTCGTCGGCGTAGGACTGCAGTTTCGCGTGGGCTCGGGCCATGCCGGGCGAGGCGTTGAGCCGTTCCAGCGCCTCGGTCACCTCGGCGTCGTCGGTCAGCGCCCGCGGATTCCCCTCCGCGTCGAGGAGCAGTGCGCGCAACCGCTGCGACGACGGGTCCTCGCCCCGCAGCGCGTACAGCACGGGCAGCGTGTGCACGCCTTCGCGCAGGTCGGTGCCAGGCGTCTTACCGGAGTCGCCGGTCGCCGAGGAGATGTCGATGATGTCGTCGGACACCTGGAAGGCGATGCCGATGATGTCGCCGATCCGGGCCAGCCGCTCGATGCTGTCGGCGTCGGCGCGGGCGGCCATCGACCCGAATCGGGCCGCGGCGGCGATCAGCGACCCCGTCTTCTCCCACACCACCTTCAGATAGTGATCGATCGGGTCGACGCCCTCACCCGCACCGACCGTCTCGCGCATCTGGCCGGTGACCAGCTCGGCGAATGTCTCGGCGATGATCCGCACTGCGTCGGGACCCAGCGTCGACACCAGCCTCGAGGCCCGTGCGAACAGGAAGTCACCGGAGAGGATGGCGATGCTGTTGGACCAGCGCGAATTGGCCGACTGCGCACCACGGCGCATCGGCGCCTCGTCCATCACGTCGTCGTGGTAGAGGGTCGCCAGGTGAATCATCTCCACCACCGTCGCGGAGGTGATGACATCCCGGCCGCCCGGGTCCGGACCGAACTGCGCGGCGAGGATCGCGAACATCGGGCGGAACCGTTTGCCGCCCGCCCGGGCCAGATGGGTCGCGGCCTCGGTCATGATCGCATCGCCCGAGGACAACTCGGCGATCAGCAGTTCCTCGACATCGGCCAGCGCCGACCGCACCACCTCGGCGAACTCGTCGGTACCCAGGTCAAGTCCGGCGAATGTCGACTTCACGTCCCGTGCCGCCCATCTCGTTGCTCTCCTCGCGGCGGCCACCGACGACCACCACACGTGCCTGTGAGCGTAACCGTTCACCACTGCCGACATACTGGTCGGGTGATCAACACCCCGAAACCCGCCGACCTGCTGGTCGTCGGCGCCGGTCCCGGCGGGGCCGCGGCCGCCGCCCATGCCGCGGCGGCCGGACGCGACGTGACGCTCGTCGACGCGGCGACGTTCCCCCGGGACAAGACGTGCGGCGACGGACTCACCCCGCGCGCCGTGGCCGAACTCGACTCCGTCGGCCTGCGCGGACTGCTCGACGGCCGGCCGCGGATCAGCGGATTGCGGCTGGCCGGGTGGGGCGCCACCAGCGAGGTGCCGTGGCCGTCGGGCCGGTTCCCCGAACACGGCAGCGCGGTGGCCCGCACCGAACTCGACGAACAGATCCGCGCGCACGCCGTGGCACGGGGGGCGACCATGCTGCAGGGCACCAAGGCGGTCGACGCGGTGCTGGCCGGGGACCGCGTCGAGGCGGTCACCCTGGCCGGGCCGGACGGGATCTCGACGATCCGGGTGCGGGACGTGATCGTCGCCGACGGGGTGCGTTCGACCCTGGGCAAGGTGCTCGGCCGACAGTGGCATCGCGACACCGCATACGGGGTCGCGGCACGGGCGTACGTGTCATCGGAACGCGCCGACGAGGAATGGATGGGGTCGCATCTGGAATTGCGCGGTCCCGACGGCGGGCTGCTGCCCGGCTACGGCTGGGTGTTCCCCCTCGGCGGCGCGCAACTCAACATCGGCGTGGGTGCGCTCGCGACCGCCCGGCGGCCGGCGAACATGCAGCTGCGGCCGATCCTGGAGCACTACACCGAGCAGGTCCGCGACGAATGGCGGATCGCCGGCAACCCGATGCGGGTGGCGTCGGCGCTGCTGCCGATGGGTGGTGCGGTCAGCGGTGTGGCCGGCCGCAACTGGATGCTGATCGGCGACGCCGCCGCATGCGTCAACCCCCTCAACGGCGAGGGTATCGACTACGCGATGGAGACCGGGCGCCTGGCGGTGGAACTGCTCGGTGCCGACGACTACACGACCCGCTGGCGTGACGTGCTCACCGGGCACTACGGACTGGCGTTCTCCGCCGCCCGGCGACTGGCCGGGGTGCTCACCGTGCCACAGGCGGTGCCGGCGCTCGGACGGCCCGGGATCCGGTCGGCACGTCTGATGTCGATGGTGGTGCGGGTGATGGGCAACCTGATCACCCCCGACGACGCCGACCTGGTGGCGCGCGCCTGGCGCACCGCCGGACGCATCTCCACCCGTGTCGACGACCGTCCGCCGTTCCGCTGACCCGCTCCTCCCGCGACCGGCCCCAGGAGGATCAGGGGCGGTCAGCGGACGGCGGAGTGGATGGCGGCGATGCCGCCGGTGAGGTTCTGCCAGCGGACCGCGGAGAATCCGGCGCCGCGGATCAGCTCGCCCAGGTCGAACTGGTCGGGCCAGGCCCGGATGGACTCGGCGAGATACACGTAGGCCTCGGGGTTGCTCGAAACCCTGGTGGCCACCGAGGGCAGGGCCTTCATCAGGTATTCCATGTAGACCGTGCGGAACGGACCGAGCGTGGGCGTGGAGAACTCGCAGATGACCAGCCGACCGCCGGGTTTGAGTACCCGATGGAATTCGCCCAGTGCGCGCGGTACGTCGTTGACGTTGCGCAGGCCGAAGGAAATCGTGGCCGCGTCGAAGGATTCGTCGGCGAACGGCAGGTTCAAGGCGTCCGCGGCCACCTTGGGCACCGGTCTCCCGGCACCCGCCTTGAGCATGCCGAGCGAGAAATCCGCGGCGATGCAGCGCGCCCCGGACTTGGCCAGCTCAACGGTGGACACCGCGGTGCCGGCGGCGAGGTCGAGCACCACATCCGAGTCGGTGAGGGCGAGCGCCTTGCGGGTGGCGGCCCGCCAGCGCCGGTCCTGCCCGAACGAGAGCACCGTGTTGGTGATGTCGTAGCGCTTGGCGACGCCGTCGAACATCTCCGCGACCTCGGCCGGGTCCTTGTCGAGTGTCGCCCGCGTCCGGGGCCCTGCTGCATCAGCCATGGCGTCAACGCTACTGCGTGGAGATGTCACGATCGGTGGAGGTGTCACGATCGGCTCCCGCCCCGGCCCGGGCGATGAGTCCGCGATTGGTTTCGGCCAGGCCCACGACGATGACGCCGACGATCAGCCACAGCAGAGCCACCACCGACAGGGCCGGGATGATCGACAGCGTGGCGTCGCGGCCGGCGGGACGGGCGAGGTCGGGGTTGGTGGCATCGTATTCGACGCTGATCCGTTGCCCCTCGGTCAGCTCGGTGGGATAGAGCAGGCCAAGTCGTGGACTGTGCAGCTGGCCGTCGGGGGTCTGGAAACTGACGTCGGCGTGCAGTGCGTCGGCGGACAGCACGTCGGCCATCACCGTGGCCTTGTTCGCCTCGATCTGGCCGTCGTTGCGAAAGCAGGCGACCACCAGGATCACACCCATCACGGTGCCGATGAGCCCGATCAGCAGCAGTCCCTTCTGGACGCGGCGCAACAGCGTCGGGTTGAGCGGCCCCGACCATCGCGGGACGGCCGGTCGGGCGGAGAGACCCCGGCCCCGGGTGTGGGCGGTCGACGGGGTCATCGGGGTCGACGGGGTCATCGGGCGCCCCGACAACGGGTCGCGATCGCGGCGTGCAGATCGCGCAGCCGTGACCTATCGGTGCTGACCTCCACCACCTCAAGGCCACCTGGCACGTCGGTCTGCAGGTGGGCGACGAGCTCGCCGACGTCCACGCGGCGGTGCTCGATGTGGAATCCGGCGCACAGGGCGGCCAGGTCGGTGCGGTGCGGGGTGCCGAACACCCGCTCGTAGGCGCCGGCGTACGGGCCGGTGTTGAATCTGGGGTCACCCTGTTCAAGGAGGCCGAAGATGCCGCCGCCGTCGTCGTTGGCCACGACGATCCGCAGATTGGCCGGCCGTGGCTCGCCGGGGCCGATGACCAGTCCGGTGGCGTCGTGGATGAACGTCAGGTCACCCATGAGGGCGACGGTGCGGGCATCGGGGTCGCGCGATTGCAGGTCCAGGGCGGCACCGATGGCGGTGGAGTTGGTGCCGTCGATACCGGCGACACCCCGATTGGACAGCACCCGCACCTCCGGATTGACCCGACCGGCGAGCGCGATGTCGCGGATCGGATTGCTGGCGCCCACCACCAGCTGGTCGCCGGGCCGCAGCGCCGCCGACACCGCCCGCGCCACGTGCAGTCCGGTGGTGGTGCCGGCCACGTCGAGTTCGGCGTCGACGGCGGTCACCACCCGGTGCTGGACGGTGGCGCAGTGTTTGAGCCAGGTCTCGCCGGGGGCGCCGGTGACCTCGGCACGAGTGCCGGTGGCGTACACATTGCCGGACACGTCGGGCCAGCGAGGGCCGGTGGTGAGCGCGTACACACGCACATCGGGGTCGGCGAGCAGTCGAGACACTCCCCGGTGCAGGGTGGGCCGCCCACAGATGATGGCCTGCCGTGGCGAGATCAGGTCGAGGGCGAGCGGATGCAACGGTGTGGAGCCCGGGCCCCCACCGGGGGGTGTGCTGACGGTGGGCTCGGCGACGGTGGGCACCGCGGCGAGTTCGGGGTGGATGCCCGCGCCGTGCCCGGCGACGACGACGGTGTCCAGTGACAGGTCGATGGGCAGCGGCACATCGAGTCTGCCGGTGGGTGCCTGCGTCCACGGCAGCCCGTCCGGGCGTCCGGCGAACCTGCCCAGTTCCCACGGGTCCTGGTCGGCACCGCCCGGGCGGGCCGGCACAAGCGGTTCGCGCAGCGGGATGTCGAACTGGACGGGTCCGGCGTTGCCGGTGCGCGCGCCGCGCGCGGCCGCGAGTACCCGGCCGACCGCCGAACGCCACTGCGAATTGGTGTCGAGGTCCTGTTCGGCCAGGCCGAGGCTGATCGCCGCCCGCACCTGGGTGCCGAAGATGCCGAACTGTTCGACGGTCTGGTTGGCGCCGGACCCGAGCAGTTCGTACGGCCGGTTCGCCGACACCACCACCAGTGGGATCCGGGCATAGTTGGCCTCGAACACCGCCGGTGACATGTTGGCGACGGCGGTGCCGCTGGTCATGATGATCGGCACCGGATGCCGCGACGCCGCAGCCAGACCGAGTGCCAGGAACCCTGCCGAGCGCTCATCGATCCGCACGTGCAGCCGCAGCCGTCCGGTCGCGTCGGCCGCGTGCAGCGCGAACGCCAGCGGCGCGTTCCGCGAGCCCGGGCACAGCACCGCCTCGCGCACCCCGCCGCGGACCAGTTCGTCGACGATCACCCGGGCCTGCAGGGTCGATGGGTGTTCGGTGTGCGCCTCGTGCATCCTCCCACCCTAGATGTGTGCGGCGGAGCGCTAGAGTCGGCGGCATGAGTGAAGACGCAACCGTGGCGTCCGGCGGCTCCGACGCACGTGAGTTCGATGTGGTGGTGTTCGGCGCGTCGGGTTTTGTCGGCGAGTTGACCACCCGTTATCTGGCAGACCATGCGCCCGCCGGGACACGGATCGCGCTGGCGGGTCGATCGGAGACCAAGCTCGTCGCCGTCCGCGAGCGGATCGGCGGTGCCGCGGCGGGCTGGCCGGTGATCATCGCGGACGCCGATTCGCCGGCGTCGCTGGATGCGATGGTGGCCCGCACCCGCGTGGTGTGCACCACCGTCGGCCCCTACCTCAAATACGGGGAGGCGCTGGTGGTCGCCGCGGCCACTGCCGGTACCGACTATGTCGATCTGACCGGCGAGGTGCCGTTCGTCCGGTTCTCCATCGACAAGGCCCACGACATCGCCGCGGCCTCGGGCGCCCGCATCGTGCATTCGTGCGGTTTCGATTCGGTCCCGTCGGACCTGACGGTGTGGGCGCTGTACCGCACGATCGCCGACGACGGCGCCGGGGAGCTCACCGACACGACCCTCGTGTTGCAGTCGGTCCGCGGCGGGGTGTCCGGCGGCACGATCGACTCGGTGCGGGTGATCGCCGAACAGGCCAAGGACCCGCAGGTGCGCAGGCTGATGCTCAATCCGCAGGCGCTCTCGTCGGGCCCGGGCAGCCCGCCCCGCGCCGGCATGCGTTCGGAGCCCAGCGATCTCAACATCGTCTCGGCGCGCAAGGTCGATCCGTCACTGTCGGGCACGTTGGCCCCGTTCTTCATGGCCTCACACAACACCCGCATCGTCCGGCGCTCGAACACCCTGCTGGACAACGCCTACGGCGAGAACTTCCACTACGGGGAAACGATGAACGTCGGCGACATCCCGGTGGTGTCGGCGGTGACCGCCGGGCTGGTGGGTGTGGGCACCGGCGCTTTCCTGGGGGCGATGAGTCTACGACCCACCCGCATACTGCTCGACCGCATCCTGCCCGCCCCCGGCGACGGACCGAACAAGAAGACCAGGGACAGAGGGCACTTCACCGTCGAGACATTCACCACCAGCACCACGGGGCGACGTTACCGGTCCCGTTTCCGCGCGCACGGCGATCCTGGTTACAAGGCGACGGCGGTGATGCTCGGCGAAAGCGCCCTGACACTGGCCCTCGACCGGGACTCGCTGCCCGAGCGCCACGGTGTGCTCACGCCCGCGGTGGCGATGGGCGATGCGCTCATCGCACGCCTTCGCCGCGCGGGCTGCACCATCGACGCCGTCGCGCTGTAGCACCGCAACGATGTCGCGCGGCAACGCTGTGGCACCCAGGCCGTAGCGGGTGTTACGGCTGGCCGGGGTTGAGCCGGATGAACAGGCCGTCGAGCTCTGCGCACAGGCGCTCGCCGTCGTGCATGGTGCCCTTGATGAACGCCTTGCGCCCGTCGATGCGGTCGGCCCACGCACGCACCGTGAGGGGTGTGTTGAGCGGGGTGACCGAGCGGTAGTCGACCCGCAGGTAGCCGGTGCGACAGATCCCGGCGGTGGCCACCGCCGAGGCGTAGCCGCCGATGTCGTCGAAGGCGATGGCGATCTGCCCGCCGTGGGCGGCCCTGTTGCCGCCGAGGTGATAGTTGGTGAACGTCACGGTCGCCTCGACCGCGCCGTTGTCGTGATCGACGTGGTCGACGACGAACGGCGGCAGGGTGATGTTGCCGCGGGCGGGCAGGTCGATACGGGTGCCGGACGGGGTGTGCCACTCGTCGATCTGCACGTCGGCGAGTTTGGCGTTGACGTCTTTGAGGATGTCGATGAGTTCGTCGCCGAGCTCCGGTGTCGGGCACCCCAGGCGCACGTTGTCCATGAACAGCCGCACCTGCTCGATGAACTCGCCGTAGCGGGGGCCGCCCCGGTCTCCGACGGCCGGGTCGATCGGCCGGAAGCCGCCCCGGTGTGTGTTCTCCTCGGCTGCGGACCCGGCGTTCACACCGGTCACCATGTCTTGCGCGTCACTCATCCCATCACCGTAGTAGGACGTGTTCAATCACGGGTACCGCGGTTCCCTCAAGGATGCGCGTACCGGACCGATCGGCGTGACGAATCCGGGTACCGGCCATCGACCTGACGGTCGCGCCGGCCGATCGGGCGGGCCCGGCATTCGGGTGGAGACCGGATCGAATGGCCAGGCGCCTAATGTGAGTAGCCATGAGCACCTCACCGGCAGCGGGACCCTTCGATCCGACCCAGTGGGCGACGGTCCCCGGATTCGACGATCTGACCGACATCACCTACCACCGGCACTCCGGCGAGGGCCGGGCCAACGGCATCGTGCGCATCGCCTTCGACCGGCCGGAGGTACGCAACGCGTTCCGGCCGCACACCGTCGACGAGTTGTACCGCGCCCTCGATCACGCGCGCCGCTCCCCCGATGTGGGCACGGTGTTGCTCACCGGCAACGGGCCCAGTCCCAAGGACGGCGGCTGGGCCTTCTGCAGCGGCGGAGACCAGCGGATCCGCGGCCGGTCCGGCTACCAGTACGCCACCAGCCACGACACGAATGTGGCGGCGGCCGGCATCGAGGGCGTCGACGAGGCACGGGTGAAGGCCGAGGGCGGGCGGCTACACATCCTGGAGGTGCAGCGACTCATTCGCACCATGCCGAAGGTGGTGATCGCGGTGGTCAACGGCTGGGCCGCGGGCGGTGGACATTCGCTGCACGCGGTGGCCGACCTGACACTCGCCTCACGTGAGCACGCCCGGTTCAAACAGACCGACGCCGACGTGGGCTCGTTCGACGCCGGCTACGGCAGCGCCTACCTCGCCAAGCAGGTCGGCCAGAAGTTCGCCCGGGAGATATTCTTCCTCGGCGAGGCCTACGATGCCGAAACGATGCACCGGATGGGCGCGGTCAACCGCGTCGTCGACCACGCCGAGTTGGAGAACACCGCGATCGAGTGGGCGCGCACCATCAACGGCAAGTCTCCGACGGCGCAGCGGATGCTCAAGTTCGCGTTCAACCTCACCGACGACGGGTTGATGGGACAGCAGGTGTTCGCCGGTGAGGCGACCCGGTTGGCGTACATGACCGACGAGGCGGTGGAGGGCCGTGACGCTTTCCTGGAGAAGCGCAGCCCCGACTGGGACGCCTTCCCGTACTACTACTGACGGCGTACCACCACTGGCGGCACTGCCCCTGACGGCGACGGCCGGCCGGGATCTCCGGCCGGCCGGATGCCGTGCCCCTGACGACCGACCGGCGACGGCGCCCATATCTCTCGCCGCCGCCGCAGAGGTTTAGGCGCAGAGGTTTGGGCGCAGAGGTTTGGACGCAGCGGTTTAGCCACAGAAGATTCGCGGGAGGACGGCCCGCGGTGCTCAGCCGATCAGTTCGCTCAGGATCTCCATGTCCTCGACACGCTCGGCGTGGGTGCGCGCCGACGGTGCGGCCAGCAACACTCCCACGCCTGCGGCGCGGAATGCCTCGACCCGCTCGGCAACCTTCGACCGGGGCCCGATCAGCACGGTCGAATCGACCAGATCCTGCGGGACCGCGGCCGCGGCCTCGGCCTTCTTGCCGTCCAGGTACAGATCCTGGATCAGCGTGGCCTCGTCGGCGAAACCGTAGCGGACGACGAGGGTGTTGTAGAAGTTCTTGCCGCGGGCGCCCATACCGCCGATGTACAACGCGTAGTGGTGCCGGACCTGTTCGGTGGCCGCGGCGATCTGGTCGGCGTCGTCGGTGATCAGTGCCGCCGCGTTCACCACGATGCTCAGCGGCGGCAGGTCCGGGCTGCGTTTGGCCTTGCCCGCGGCCAGCGCGTCACCGAACGCGGCGTCGACGTATTCGGGGTGGAACAGGAACGGCTGGAACTCCTCGAAGAGTTCGGCCGCCAACTCGGTGTTCTTGGGACCGATAGCCGCCAGCAGCATCGGGATGCGTTCCCGCACCGGATGATTGATGATCTTGAGTGCCTTGCCCAGGCCGGATCCGCCGTGCTCGGCATCCAGCGGCAGATGGTAGTACCTGCCGTCGAAGTCGACCGGCTCGCGTCGCCACACCTTGCGGCAGATCTCGACATGCTCGCGGGCCCGGCCCAGCGGGGCGTTGTAGGGCACACCGTGGAAGCCCTCGATGACCTGGGGGCCGGAGGCGCCGATGCCCAGGACCGCGCGGCCACCGGAGATGTAGTCCAGTCCGGCGGCGGTCATCGCCAGGTTGGTGGGGGTGCGCGAGAACATCGGCAGAATGCCGGTCTGCAATTCCATCTTCTCGGTGCGGGCGGCGATGTAGCCGAGTTGGCTGACCGCGTCGAAGCTGTACGCCTCCGGAACGGTCACCCGCCGCACTCCGGCGCGCTCGAAATCTCCGAGATTGTCAATGGTCTCGCGGAAATCGCCGGCATAGTTGATCGGCATTCCCAGCTTCATCGGTGCCCCAGATGACGTCATGGTCGGATTCTTCCACACTTGTCCGAGCGGTCGGTCGGCGACTTACCGGCATCGTCCCGGTTATCGGCGGACCAACGGCACGGGACCAAATGCTCCCTGCCACCCACCAGAAGATATCCACTTGGCCGCCGCTACGTGAACTCTCGATGAACAGATGGATCCTCCGGGCAAACAAGCACGTCAATAGGGGTCTTTTGGCTGTCCGAAAGTTAGGTGCGAACGCCCGTCGCACCGCATGATGATGAGCATGAGCGGAGAGATGCTTATCCTGGTGCTGCTTGTCATCACCGCACTGGGTTTCGACTTCACCAACGGATTCCACGACACCGGCAACGCCATGGCAACCTCGATCGCCACCGGTGCCCTCAAGCCAAAAATGGCGGTCACCCTGGCCGCGATCCTCAATCTCGTCGGCGCCTTCCTGTCCGTCGAGGTCGCGGCAACCATCACCAAGGACGTCCTGAAGATCCAGGAGACCACGGGCGAGCACACCGGCGAGCTGGTTGCCGGTCTCGACGCCCAGAAGGCGCTGCTGATCATCTTCGCCGGCCTCATCGGCGGCATCCTCTGGAACCTGTTCACCTGGCTGTTCGGCCTGCCGTCGAGTTCCTCGCACGCCCTGTTCGGTGGACTGATCGGATCGGGTCTGGCGGCCATCGGCACCAGCGGCGTCAACTGGGAGGGCATCACCAACAAGATCCTGGTGCCCGCACTGGCCGCACCCGTGATCGCCTGCCTCGTCGCCGCCACGGGTACCTGGCTGATCTACAAGATCACCGCGTCGGTGGCCGAGAAGAACAAGGAAACCGGCTTCCGGTACGGGCAGATCGCCACCGCCTCCCTCGTCGCACTCTCCCATGGCACCGGCGACGCCCAGAAGACCATGGGCGTCATCGCCCTCGCGCTGATCGCCACCGACCACCTCGACGCCGGAACCGTCGGCGACGGCCTGCCGATCTGGGTCATCTTCACCTGCGCGTTCGCGATCGCACTGGGCACCTACCTGGGCGGCTGGCGCATCATCCGCACGCTGGGCAAGGGCCTGGTGGAGATCAGTTCCCCGCAGGGCATGGCCGCCGAGGCGTCGTCCGCGGCGATCATCCTCACGTCGTCCACCGCGGGCATGGCGCTGTCGACCACCCACGTGGCCACCGGCTCGATCCTGGGTACCGGCGTCGGCAAGAAGGGTGCCGAGGTCCGCTGGAGCGTCGCCGGCCGGATGGCCGTCGCCTGGGTCACCACCCTGCCCGCCGCCGCCGCGGTCGGTGCCCTGTGCTTCTGGGTCGGCCACCTCATCGGCGATGTCTCCGGCGCGATCGTGATCTTCGTGATCCTCGTGGCCGCCTCGGGCTACATGTACTGGCGCGCCCAGCAGAACAAGGTCGACCACAACAACGTCAACGCCGACTGGGACGACGAGGGCAATTCGGTTCTGCCCGCCGGTGACGACCCGACCTCCCGCCCGGCCTCGGTCTAGGGCCCGAGCCAACCAGCTAAGGACTGACAGAAAATGCACACAGTCGAATCAATCGCCAAAGTGCTGGTCGTGGGCCTGATCCTGGGCGCCGGACTGCCCGCGCTCTTCGCGGTCGGACTCAAACTGCACGCCGACGGCGCGGGTGACGAACACGCCGACGGCACGGTGACCGCGCCCAATCCGGCTCTCAAGGCGGCCGGCTACCTGCTGTTCGGGCTGGTGGTGGCCGTGATCATCGTCGGCATCCTCTGGGTCTGCCGGCACACCCTCGACTATCACCTCGGCATCCGGGTCTTCCCCGAGTCCGTGTACTGACCTGTAGCCGGTACCGGTCCAGTCGCCGGTACCGACCGGTCCCCGTATCGACCCGCCGGCCCGACCAACCATCGCGAGAGGCTCACCGCTTTCTTGACTCCTCCCGTCCTTGAAGGAACGGGATTCCTGTTTCATCGGCAACCGCCCGAAAGGAGAACTCCTATGACCGACAATGTCTCGCCCTTCGAAGCCGCCGTCAACTGGATCCGCGCCGGGTACCCCGAAGGCATCCCGGCCACCGACTTTCCCCCGCTGCTCGCCCTGCTGGTGCGTTCGCTGGACGAACGGCAGGTGACCGATGTGGTGCTGCGTCTGGCCCGCGACCATGATCTCGACGTGCCGCTCACCGAGGACAACATCGGTGAGGCCATCGCCAAGGCCACGGACGAAAAGCCGACCGGAGAGAAGATCAACCAGGTGGCGGCCCGGCTGGCCGCGGCGGGCTGGCCGCTCGCCCGCGCCCAGGCACACACCTCCGAAACCAACGATGACGAGGTGCACGCCTGATAAGGGCACGGACCGACGACCGTCAGCTCGGCGCCGACCCCACCGGGGTTGGCGCCGAATCGGCACGTTCACTACCTGCATCCGGGCCGCGGCGCCGCGCAGGGTGTGTACTGGGAAGGATCCGGCGCACCTGGCCGCCCGCGCGGCCGGGTACCGGAAACCGGAAGACGTACCGGACACCGGAAACATCGAGGCCGCATCTGGCACGAAGAACGGAGGCGATCGTGGACCGACCACAGCTACTCAAAAAGATCGTCGAATGGTTGCGGGCCGGGTACCCCAACGGGGTACCCCAGGGCGACTACATCCCGCTCGTGGCACTGCTCCGCCGTCAGCTCTCCGCCGACGAACTCGACCAGGTGACCGGCGATCTGATCGACGACTCACTGCAGGCGCTCGAGCCCATATCCAAGATCGACGCCGGGGTCCGCATCACCAAGGTCACCGAGGAACTCCCCCACGAGGCCGATATCGCCCGGGTGCGCCAGTTGCTCATCGCGGCGGGCTGGCCGTTCGACGACGAACCACTCGCCGACACGCTGTTTCCGCATCGTCGGCCACCGGACGGGGACCGGCCGGATCCGCCTCCCGCGGCGACCACCGGGCCCGAATCCCCACAGGCCCAACCCCTTCCGTCCGAACCCCCGCAGGCCGAACCCCCGCAGGCCGAACCCCCACCTGCCGGGCAGCACGGCGCCGGTGTGCAGGACGACGAGACCGGAGACGACTCCTGAACCGGTTGCACCCGCTGGAACTGGTGGGTGCGCCACAGGTGCTGGCACATACCGAGGTGCTCGCGGCCCTGCTCGACGACGACAGCCGCCACGCGGTGCTGCCGGTGCCCGACGATGCCGCGGCCGCGGCCCGGTTGTGCGGCGCACTCGGCGCCGGTGAACCGATCGCCGACGAGGTCACCCTGGTGATCTCCACCTCCGGTTCGACCGGTACACCCAAGGGCGCGCAACACACCGCCGCCACGCTGCGTGCTTCGGCGAAGGCCACCGAGGCGTTCCTGGGCGGGCCCGGCAACTGGCTGCTGACCCTGCCACCGCACCACATCGCCGGCCTGCAGGTACTGCTGCGGGCCATCGGCGCGGGTTACCGGCCAGGAGTCGTCGACGTGCGGGCCGGTTTCGACGTCGATGACTTCATCGGCGGCGCCGACCGGCTCGACGGCGACCGGCGGTACACCTCACTGGTGCCCACCCAACTGATCAAGGTTCTGGACTCCCCGACCGCCGTCGCGGCCGCCGGATCGTTCGACGCGATCCTCGTCGGCGGCGCCGCGACGCCGGAGCCGTTGCGGCACAGAGCGGTCGACGCGGGGCTGGCCGTCGTGTGCACGTACGGGATGAGCGAGACCGCGGGTGGCTGTGTCTACGACGGCACTCCGCTCGACGGGATCGAGGTGCTGATCGACAGTTCCCCCGACACCCCCGACACCCCGGAGAATCCCGAGAACCCCGGCCCCGGCCGGATCCTGCTGGGCGGGCCGGTGGTGGCCCACGGTTACCGGAACCTGCCGGACCACCCGGCCTTCGCGCCGGGACGTCCGGGCACCGCACACACGATCCCCGGGAGATCGGACAGCGGGCGGCGCTGGTTCCGCACCGACGACGTCGGAGTCCTCGATGCCGGGCTGCTGCGGGTGGTCGGGCGCGCCGACCAGGCGATCAGCACCGGCGGACTCACCATCCTGCCCGAGGTCGTCGAGGAGGTGATCCTCACAGATCGCACCGTCGCCGAATGCGTGGTGCTGGGCCTGCCCGACCCGCGGCTGGGCGAGAAGGTGGTGGCCGCGGTCGTCGCCTCGGGCTCCGAAACGGTCGACGGCCGGGCCATCGCCGCACTGGTGGCGTCCCGGCTCGATCGTTTCGCGGCGCCACGAGAAGTGATCGTCGTCGATACCCTGCCGATGCGTGGTCCGGGAAAACCCGACCGGGCCGCGCTGCGCGCACGCCTGACCGGGGAGAAAAAGACCCCGGAAACGGAGAAGCGCCCTGCCGACTTGGGGGGGATGCAGGCAGGGCGCAAGTCTCCGGGAAGAGACTTCACATAGTGTGCCACGCCCCGAGCGAAAACGCCACCTCCAATTCATCCCGAACGTCCCGCTACTAGGGGCCAAGGTCCTAAAATCGGCACCTACCTGGCGTGTCACGTCGACAAGTCCCGGGAAAGAATCCCCGAACACCCCCGACCCGCATCACCTGGATGCGTCGAGCGCGCCCACCGCGTGCGAGGATCGGACGGTGGCTACCGCACAGCAGTGGATCCAGGGCGCGCGCCCACACACCCTCCCCAACGCGATCTCTCCGGTCGTGGCGGGCTTCGGCGCCGCCGCCCACGCGGTACCCGGCACCGGCGACCTGTCGTGGTGGCGGGCGGCACTCGCACTCGCGGTGGCGCTGGCGCTGATCATCGGTGTCAACTACGCCAACGACTACTCCGACGGCATCCGCGGCACCGACGACGACCGGGTCGGCCCGATGCGTCTGGTCGGGTCCGGCGCGGCCGCCCCTGCGGCGGTCAGGCGGGCCGCGTTCCTATGCTTCGGCATCGCCGCTGTGTGCGGGCTGGTGCTGGCCGTCAGTACCGCGTGGTGGCTGGTGGCCGTCGGCGTCGTCTGCATCGCCGGTGCGTGGTTCTACACCGGCGGCAGCTCGCCCTACGGCTACCTCGGTTTCGGTGAGATCGCGGTATTCGTGTTCTTCGGTCTCGTCGCCGTGCTCGGCACCCAGTTCGTCACCGCCGACACCGTCGACTGGGTGGGACTGCTGTGCGCGGTGGCCGTCGGTTGCTTCTCCAGCGCCGTGCTGGTGGTGAACAACCTGCGCGACATCCCGTCGGACACCGAATCGGGCAAGATCACCCTCGCCGTCCGGCTCGGCGACGCCCGGACCCGCGTTCTGTTCGGCGCACTGCTCGCGGTGCCGCTGATCGTCTCGGTCGTACTGATCCCGGCCACCTGGTGGGCCCTCATCGGCCTGCTCGCCGCGCCACTGGCCTGGGTGGCCGCGGGGCCGGTGCGCACCGGCGCCATCGGACCGGCGCTGATCGTGTCGCTGGCCACCACCGGCCGGGCGATGCTGCTGTGGTCGGTCGCCACCGCCTGCGCGCTGGCCGTGGGCTAGCAGCCGGCTCCGGGAGTCCTTAGCGCTCCCTGAGTAGCACTGGCGACCAAATCGTAGGTCGACCTACTGTCGACGCGTGTCATCCGCCGCCGACAATCGCCGCCCCGGCGCAGGACGCTGGCTCGGTCCCGTACGCATCCGGCTCACCCTGGTGGCGACCGCGGTGGTGACCGTCGCGATGGCCGTGGCCGCCATCGGGATGCTGCTGACGATGCATCGCAGCCTGATCGCGGACGCCGAATCCGCCGGCGCGAACAGGGCCCGGCAGCTCGCCGACGCCCTCGAAGCCGACGGACTGCACGCCATCACACCGCTGATGCTCGCGCGGGATCCCAACGTCGCCGACGTCGTGATCATCGACGCCGACGGTGAGGTGGAGAAGTCCAGCGTCGTCGGTGTCCGGCCGCTGCTGGCAAGCCTGCCGCCCGGGAGCAGCAAGACCGTCCGCGACATCCGGGTGGTCGGCCGCTACAACTACACCTACACCGCCAACGCGGTGGGCGTGGACACCCCGAACGGCCCGCTCACCGTGATCGTCAGCACCGATCAGGGCCCGATCACCACCTCTGTGCTCACGGTGGCCTACACCATCTGCATGGTGTTCCCCGGCATCATCATCGGCGTCGCACTGCTCACCTACTTCCTGGTCGGCCGGGCGCTGCGCCCCGTCGAATCCATCCGCAAACAGGCCGACGCCATTTCCGGCGGCGACACCAGCAGACGACTGACCGTGCCGGCCACCGGCGACGAGATCGCCGGACTGGCCAGCACGATGAACGAAATGCTCGAACGCATCGAACACTCCCGGTCACGGCAGCTGCAATTCGTCAACGACGCCTCCCACGAACTGAACAGCCCGCTGACCACGATCATCGGACTGCTCGACCTGGCCCGGACCACCGGCCAACCGATCGACATCCACACCATCGAGACGATCCTGCTGC
Organism: Gordonia pseudamarae; assembly: GCF_025273675.1. Lineage (NCBI taxonomy): Bacteria > Bacillati > Actinomycetota > Actinomycetes > Mycobacteriales > Gordoniaceae > Gordonia > Gordonia pseudamarae. The sequence goes on from NZ_CP045809.1 coordinate 4,243,827, forward strand.
CGGATGCGCACCGGCTCGGACAACTCGTCGAGGACCTGCTGATATTGGCCCGCGCCGATGAGAAGGGGATGCGGACGACTCCGCAGAGCGTCGACCTCGACGACATCGTGCGCTCGGAGGTCACGCGGATGCGCGCCCTGTCGCCGGCCGATGTCTCGTCGGCGATCGTCGCGGCCCGCGTCGACGGCGATCCCGGCCAGCTCACGCGGGCGGTCCGCAATATCGCCGACAACGCCGCCCGGCACACGCGAAGCACGCTGTCGTTCGCCATCTCCCGCGACGACCGGGCGGGCACCGTGACGGTCTCGGTGGCCGACAACGGGCCCGGTGTGGCCGACGCCGACAAGACGAGGGTGTTCGACCGATTCGTGAGGCTCGACGCGGCCCGTGATCGCGACCGCGGCGGTTCGGGACTGGGTCTGGCCATCGTCGCCGATATCGTCCGCGCACACGGCGGAACCGTTGTCGCCGAGGACAACCCGGGTGGCGGGGCAGTCTTCGCGATCACCTTGCCGCTGGCCGCGGCCACGGCCGGGACGCCGGGTCAGACACCTCCCCACGACGCCCGGGCGGTTAGCACATGACGCGATCACGTTGCGGCGGTTCAGGACACGCGCGCACCGCCGTCGGCGGCCAGGCGGTAGCCGTGCCCGCGGACCGTTTCGATGGCACGGCGACCGAAGGGCGCGTCGACCCGCCGACGGAGATAGCTGATGTAGACCTCCACCAGATTGTCGTCACCACCGGCCTCCGCATCCCACACCGCGGCCAGGATGTCCGCCTTGGCACACACTTGCCCCCGGTTGCGCATCAAATACTCCAGGACGGCGAATTCCCTTGGCGTCAAGGAAAGTTCACTGTCGCCCCGAAAAACGGTGTGCGCCCCCGGATCCAGCCTCAGATCACCGGCGGTGAGCACCGTCGGACGTTCGGCGGCCACCCGGCGGGCGAGCGCACGCAACCGCGCGATCAGCACCACCACCGAGAAAGGCTTGGTCAGGTAGTCGTCGGCACCGAGATCGAGGGCATCGGCGAGATCGTATTCACCGCTCTTGGCCGTGAGCATCAGCACCGGGGTCCACACCTTGGCCGCACGCATCCGGCGGACCACCTCGTAGCCGTTGAGCCCGGGCAGCATGATGTCGAGCACGACGACGTCGAAGTGCGCGGAAAGGGCCTTGTGCAGGCCGGACTCGCCGTCGCCGGTCACCTCTACCACCCAACTCTGCGACACGAGCGTCCGCCGGACCGTCTCGGCCACGTTGCGGTCGTCTTCCACCAGCAGGATGCGCATGTCCTTGCTACTCACCCTTCTCCAGGCAGGTAGGTATGTACCAGCACTCAACCCTACTGTCCGACGCCGGGCACGACACGGCACCCGTTGACCCGGGGATCGCCGACACCGTGTCCGAGACGGCGATCGCCTATCTGCGGACCGTCTACAACCTCGCCGAAGACGGCGTGCCGGCCCGCCGGGCCCGGCTGTGCGACCGGCTCGGGTTGTCGAGTCCGACGGTTTCCCAGATGGTCGGGCGCCTGCGGGCCGAGTCGCTGATCCGGGTGACCGACGACCGGCAGGTCGAACTCACCGCCACCGGTCTGACGCTGGCGGTCTCATCAACCCGCAAACATCGTCTGGCCGAACGGATCCTCGTCGACATGCTGGGTGTGCCGATCCTCGCGGCCCACGACGAGGCGTGCCGCTGGGCACAGGTGATGAGCGACGAAGCCGCCGAGGGCGCGGCGTCCGCGCTCATCGGGCCGCTGGTCTCGCCCTGGGGTAACCCGATTCCCGAACGCGGCGACACCCGTCGGCCTGCGCCCGCTGCCGTCCGGCTGCCCGATCTTCCACGCACGGCGGGCGCGGTCTCGGCCCGGGTGCGCTCGATCTCCGAGGACGCGCAGGGCGACGACGCACTCATGGCCGACCTGGTGGCCGCGTGCATCGTGCCCGGCGCGAAGGTCATGGTCACAGCCGAGGGCACCGGCTACGCGCTGCGCGGAATCGGTACCGTGGCGGTCCCGCGCAAGCGGGCCCACGTCGTGCAGGTGGACCTGGACTGATCCCGGCGCCGGTGTCGCGCCGAGACCGCGCCGAAGCCGGGTTCGGCGACAGCACGCCCTGGTCTACGCGCCCGACCCGGTCAGGCGGGAGCGCCGACCGGGGGCAGCGAGTCCAGGACCGCCCGGCGCAGGTCGTCCACCGGCACCGTCGCCGTGGTGAGCACCGCGCGGGAGGCGTCGTCGGCGGTGTCGATGATGCCGATGAGCAGATGCGCCGCGGTCAGTGTGCGGTCACCGCGCTCGCGGGCGACATCGACCGCCGCGCGCAGCGCCGAGCGGACGTCGGCGTCCCACCGTGGCCGACCGCCGCGTCCGCGCGGCCCGCGCCTGCCCCGGCCGCCCTCCCAGGGCGCGTCGCCGCCGGGTCCGCGTCGTCCGCGTCCGCCGCTTCGCCGGTCGCCCTGCTCACCCGTGTCGGCGCAGTCCGCGAACTCCTGCGGCCCCCTCGGTCCGCCGGGGCCGAAGCCCGGCCCGAATCCGCCGGGTCCGAATCCGCCGGGTCCGAAGGCATCCGGCCCGTAGCCCGCGGATCGGGGATGACGCGGACCGCGGTGCCCTTCACCGCATCCCCCGCGGCCACCTCGGCCGCCCTTGCGGCTCCGGCCGCCGCGCCCGCCCCAGCCCTCGGCCAGGTCGTCGCCGAACTTGCCGCGCACGGCCTCCCGGACCTTGTCCAGGTCGATACCGATGGCGCGCAGCGCCTCTCGGTCCTCGTCGTAGCGGGCCGCGGCGGTCTCCTCGGCGGTGTCGCCGGTACCGTGCTCGGCCCGATGGGCCGTTACCGCGGCCCGTGCGGCGGCCAGTGTCAGGCCGCGTTCTCCGAGCAGCCCGAACAGCGGGCTGCGGGCGTTGCAGAGCATCCCGAGGACCAGGTGGTCGTTACCCGGTACCGGGTGCCCGAGGTCACGGGCTTCCTGCTCGGCGAATGCCATTGTCATGCGATCTTCTCGCGTGAATCGTTCCATCATGGTTCTTGATCTCCTTCCGGCCGGTGCGGCCGGTGTTCGTGTGTGTGTTTCTGATGCACGTCGGCGTGCTTCTGGTGCACCGCCTGTCGGCTGACCTGCAACACCTCAGCGATCTGCTGCCAGCTCCAGCCGGCCCGGCGGGCGTTGGCCACCTGAACCTCTTCGAGTCGGTCGGCGAGGGTGCGCAGTGCGCGCACCGCACCGAGGCCGTTCCGCGGATCCTCCGAGGCGGCCAGTCCGGCGAGGCCGTCGGCGGATTCGTCCGATCGGGCTGCTTCACTCAGGTCGTCGTGCATGGTGTCAGGTTATATTGACGCTCGTCGTCCTGTCAATAATTATTGACAGAAATTCTCGTGCGGTCCGGGGGAACAACCGGTCGCGGCAGAAATGTCCGTGTCTTGGCCTAGTCTCAGAACTCTGAACAACACCTGTGACAAGACCGCACCGAGACGGACGGAGGAACAATGTCCGCATGCCGCATCGGCATCGTCGAGGACCACACGGTGGTGATCACCGGCCTGCGCCAGCTCCTGGCCGACGAACCCGACCTCGAGGTGGTCGCGGCCGCCCCGACCGTCGGTGAGCTCCTCGACTCCGCCACCGGCATCGACATGGCCATCCTCGACCTGCGGCTGCCGGACGGCTCGTCCCCCGCCGCCAACGTCGCCGACCTGGGTGCGGCCGGTATCGCCAAGGTGCTCGTGTTCACCTCGGGTGAGGAGCCGTACCTCGTGCGCACCGCCGCCCGGGCCGGTGTGCTCGGGGTCATCAACAAGGCCGAACGCGACGCGGTGATCATCGACGCGATCCGCACCACCTGCCGCGGCGAGATGGTCCGGTCACTGGACTGGGCGATGGCCGTCGACGGCGACACCGAATTCGCCGCCGCGCAGCTCAGTCCCCGACAGCGAGAGGTACTGAGCCTGTACGCCTCCGGCGAGTCGGCCGCCCGTGTCGCGGCGCTCACCGAACTGTCCGTCGACACGGTCAACGACTATCTCGGCCGGATCCGGCAGAAGTACGCCGAGGTCGGACGGCCCGCATCGACCAAGACAGACCTGTACCGACGCGCCTTGGAAGACGGATGGCTACCCTTCCCCCGACGGCGGCGCAGGTAACGCAGGGGCGGCACGACCAGGCCGCCGAGATCCGCATCGAGCGACTGTTCTCCATCTTCGTCGGCGCGGGCTACCTGGGGTACATCCCGCTGCTGGCCGGCGCCATCGCCGCCACCGCCGAACACACCGCCGGATGGTGGACACCGTTCGCCCTGACGCTCACCTTCGGTCCGCCCGTGGTCCTGCTGGTCGCCGCGCTCACCCACCACCGGACGATCTCGACCTGGGCAGCCCGTGCGGCCGCCGTCGGCTACATCGTGGCGGCCGCCACCTTCGGACTGGCCTGGGACGGGCAGCCGGTGCCCGGCTACCTCTGGTTCTACGCGATCCCCGGCGTCGCGGCACTGGCCGCCGCCATCACCCTCTCCTCGCGGTGGGCCCTGTCCGCGATGGTCGCGGCCGTCATCCCGGCCAACGTGTACCAGCACTTCGCTCGTGAAGACTCGTTCACCGACAACGTCCTGGTCATCACGCTGTTCTCGATCTCCTTCATTTTGCTGTTCCTGGCCGCGGCGATCGTCGCGGTACGCACCGGTCGTGTCCTGGACGCCACCCGGGCCAACACCTACGCCGAGGCCGCCGCCGCGGCCGCCGCCGACGCCCGGCGCAGCCAGCGCAGCCATATCGACGCGCTGCTGCACGACTGGGTCATCTCGACGATGCTCGCGGCCGGACGACAGGGCAATTCCGAGTCGGTCCGCAGGCAGGCAACGGTCACCCTCGGCAAACTCGACGCCGGACCGATCGCCCTGACCCGGCTGCCGGCGGCCACCGCGATGGCACAGTTGCGCTCCGGTGTGCTCGAGGTCGACCTCGCCCAGCACATCGATGCACGCGTCGAGGACGACGGCATCGCACTCCCCGCCGATGTGGTCGACGTGATCGACGCCGCGGTCTGTGAGGCGGTGCGCAACAGCATCCTCCACGCCGGTCCGGGCGCCTCGCGCACGGTGTCCCTGCACATCACCGGCCACGGGATCGATGCGGTCGTCGCCGACGACGGTGCCGGATTCGCCCCGGGCGATGTCCCACCACACCGACTCGGCCTGGCAGTCAGCGTCCTGGGCCGGCTGCGGGCGCTGCCGGGCGGCACGGCCGAACTCATCACCGCCCCCGGTGAGGGCACCACGGTGGCGTTGAGCTGGACCGACGACGACCAGCGGACACGCGCGCACGAACGGGCCGCCCGATGAGCGAGAGATCCGAGAACCGGCGGAACCGGCGAACCCGAGGGTCGGCGGCCACGACCGGCGATGTCCGCGACCTGCTCGGGATGAACACCCGCACCGCACACCTGGTGGCCGGATTCTTCATGATCGCGCTCGCCGCCCAGGTCGCCGTCGCGGTGAACGCCGGCAGTTCCCCGCTGCCGAGCCTGGTGGTCCTGCTGGTGGTGGCGCTCGCCGGACTCGGACTGCTCGCCCTACCCGACGACCCGCTCCCCGTCTGGTACGCGGTCGCGGTAACCGTCGGTGGCCCCCTGGCGGCGTACGCCTCGTTCGTCGGCACCCCGCTGCCGCTGACCCGGCCCGAACAGACCTGGCAGTTCGGAGCGTTCACCGCCATCGCCACGTACATGTGTGTCCGCGGGCGCGCCGGCGCGGCATGGCTGCTGATGTGCCTGGTCGTCCTCGCGGCCATGGTGTGGACGCTGATCGACGGTGACGGTGCGGCGCAGGGCCTGAGCATCGGCGCGATCAACTTCGGCCCGCTGTTCATGGCGACGCTGTTCGCCTTCACCATCCGCCCGGCCGCGGCAAGCATCTACGAACTGCGCCGCAGGGCCGTCGAACGCAACGCGGCGCAGGAGGCCGCGCTGGCCGCCGTCGCCGAACACGACAAGCAGATGCGGGCCCTCAACCAGCAGGTCCGCCCCATGCTCGAACGGATCGCCGCCCCCACCCCGTTGACCGACGACGAACGCCGGCAATGTCTGGCGCTGGAGGCACAATTGCGCGACGCCCTGCGCGCACCGGTCCTCGCCCGCTACGAGCGCACCGCCGTCGCCGCCGCCCGGGCCCGCGACCGCGGCGTCACCGTGGTGATGGTCGACAGCCACGGACTCGACGACATCGCGCCCACCACCCGGGAAAGCGTCCTCGAACGTCTCGCCGACGCGCTCGACACGGTCACCGGCGGTTCCATCGTCATCCGGGTACTCCCGCCGGGGCGCGAGCTCGTCGCGACCGCGGTCATCGACCCCGCCGCCGACGCGACCGGCCCCGATTCCGCCCTGCGCGCCACCCGCCTCGAGTTCGCCGCGTCATGAGCACCCCGGTCACCGACGACGACGCCCAGATCCGCATCGAGCGGCTGTTCGGGATTTTCGTCGGTGGCTCCTACCTCATCTACCTCGCCATCCTGATCCCGTCGATCGATGCCAACACCGACCTCGTCGCCCGGTGGTGGACCGCGCCCGCGGTGACCGTGGTGTTCGGCGCACCGCTGACCATGCTGATCGCCTCGCTGGCCCGCCGCAGACGTCTGGCGCGCTGGTCCGCGGCCGCCACCGCGTACGGCTACCTGGCCACCGGCCTGGCCTGGCTCGTCGCGTGGAACCATGAGTCCTCCCCGGTCACGCTGTGGTACTCGATGCTGCCGGTCTTCGCGGCACTCGCGGCGGCGATCGTCCTGTCCGCACGGGCGACGATGGTGTTCCTGTGCGCGGCGGTCCTGCTGGCTTGTACCTCCGAATACCTGGCCCGCCCGGACGACAAGGCGGGTGTGCTGCCGCTGTCGATAGCGTTCACCCTCAGCTTCACCCTGTTGTTCGTCGCCGCCGGGGTGATGACGCTGCGCACCGCCCGACTGCTCGACCGGACCCGCGCCGCCACCTATGCCGCCGCCGCGGAGACCGCCGCCACCCTGGCCCGCCAGGCGCATCGCACCAAGATCGACGCGCTGCTGCACGACTGGGTGATCTCCACCCTGCTGGCGGCCGGCCGCCACGGCAACACCGGCTCTGTGCGTCGGCAGGCCCTGACCACCCTGGACAAGCTCAACGCCCGGCCCGCACCGGCCGCCGTGGTGCCGGTCCGCTCCGCGCTCACCCAGTTGCGCGCCGGGGTCCTCGCCGTCGATCTGACCCCGCGCGTGGATGTCACCGCCGCCCCCGGCGCCGGCGACCTGACCGTCCCCGCCGATGTGGTCGACGTCCTCGACGCGGCCGTCGGCGAGGCCATGCGTAACTCCGTCCGGCACGCGGGCACCGGAACCGTCCGGCAGGTGGCGATCCGGGCCGATGCCACGTCGGTGACCGTCGACGTCGTCGACAACGGCTGCGGATTCGACCCCGCCGCCATTCCGCCGCACCGACTGGGCGTGGCCGTCAGCATCCTGCGCCGGGTCAACGGACTCGACGGCGGCACGGCCGCGATCGTCTCCACCCCCGGTGCGGGCACCGCGGTGCGCCTGGCCTGGACGGTCCCGTCATGATCGACCCCGACGTGATCGAGCCCGCTGTGATCGACCCCGACGTGATCGACCCACCGGGGCCCCGCACCGCCCAGACCGATGTCCGCGTGCTGCTCGGGATGACCACCGGCGCGGCGTGGGCACTCGCGGGTCTGTTCCTGGTGTCGAAGACCATCCAGATGATCATGGTCTCCGGCGACGTGCATCCGCGATGGCCCAGTGTGCTGTTGCTGCTGGTGGTGGCCCTGTGCGGGCTGGCCTTGCTCGCCGCACCCGGGGATCGGCTGCCCTGGCCGATCACCGCGGCGATGGTCGTGACCGTGCCGATCCTGCTGTACATGGTGTTCACCACCACGCCGTCACCGACGACCGCGCCGCAGCAGACGTGGCCGTTGGCGACGGTGGCCGCGATCTGCATCTATCTGAGTATCCGGGGACGCACCGCGGCTGCGTGGATACTGATGATCGGCTGCACCGTCGCGTGCTCGGTGTGGACCACCTCCACCGGACAGGGCATCGGTGAGGCCGGCAAACTCATGGCCACCACCGTCGCGGGGCTGGCCGCGGCCACCCTGTTCTCGCTGACGATCCGGCCGGCCGTCGACAACATCTACGAACTGCGCAACCGGTCGGTGCAGACCAACGCCGCCCAGGCGGCCGCGCTGGCGGTGCTGGAGGAGAACCGTGAGCAGATGCGGTATCTCGATGCCGAGGTGCGGCCGACGCTCAACCGGATCGCGCGGCCCGAGGCACTCACCGATGTCGAACGCGCGCACTGCCGCCGACTCGAGGAGTCGCTGCGAGACCGGGTTCGGGCCCCGGTGATCGCCGCCGACGCGGGAGCATCCGCGGCCGCCGCCCGGGCCCGGGCGCGCGGTGTGGAGGTGGTGATGGTCGACGGGCACGCACTCGACGAGGTGACCGCCGAGCGGCGGACGGCGGTGCTGGCCGGGCTGGCCGGGGCACTCGACTCGGCCGTCTCCGGGTCGGTGGTGGTGCGGGTACTGCCGCCGGGCCGGCAGCTGCTGGCCACGGTCGTCATCGATCCCGCGACCGAGGGCGGCGACCCGGTCCGGCTGGAATTCGGGACCGGCGGCGGGCCGGACGACGATCCGGCTCCCCCGCCGGTATCGATCTGACCGGTGTTCGAACTCCCACCTGGCACACAGTTTCGCTGGCTAGAATCGCCCCATGCGAGATGGTGAATGTTTCGACTGCGGCCATTCACGCAGCGCGCACGCGCATCACCGCGCGGGCGAGGACTGCGCGGCGTGCGGCTGCCCGCGGTTCCGGAGGCGACGCTGGTGGCAGCGCGCGCGCCATGCCGAGCACATCGCCGCGCCGCTGCCGTTCGTCCGGCGCCTGCACGTGGGGGCGGTGCATCCACTGCCGCCGTCCGAGCGGCCGGCCAAGCGACGCAAGACGATCTGAGGACACCGGCGTCCTCGTCGGCCCCGGCACTCCTGCTCGTGCGCGATCACTCCTGCGCGATCGACTCGCTGATGTTCAGCCGGGCCGCCCGCATCGCGGGCACCAGCGCACCGAGCAGACACAACCCCATCGCGACGGCGACGAACAGCAGCGTCGACGGTTGCGGCGAGTACTCGACACCGACCGAGGTGGTCGCCGACAGGATCTTGTCCGCGAGCCAGTGCAGCACCCCGCCGATGAGCAGACCGGTCGCCGAGCCGACGATCGCGACGGCCGCGGCCTCGGCGAGCACCATCCGGGAGATGAACCGGCGCGAGGCACCCATCGCCCGCAGCACCCCGAGTTCGCGGCGCCGTTCGATCACCGACAGCAAGAGCGTGTTGAGCAAGGCGATGGCGGCCGCACCCGACACGATCCACTGGATCGCCACGGTGAACGCCCCGGACTGCTCGACCAGCTGTTTCGACGACTCGATGGCCTGCGCGCCGCTGTGCACGTCGACGGGCGCACCGCCCGCCGACGGATTCTGTTCGGCGATCCGCTCCAGCGCCGCCCGCACCTGATCGGCGTCGGCGCCCTCGGACAGCATCACCTGCAGGTAGGTGGCGCCGTCGCGGTCGAACCAGTCGCGCAGCAGGTCCAGCGACATCGCAGCGGTCCCCGACTCCATCGACACGTAGTCGACAGTGGCGAGCACGCGGGTCTCGCGGTAGCCGGTGGGAGTGGCCAGGCGCACGGTGTCGCCGGTGGAGACGTCGAGGGTGCGGGCGAGCACCTTGGAGAACACCATGCCCTCACCGGCCAGCATCTGCCGACGGGCCTCGGGTGGGGACTTCTTCATGAACGGGGCGAGCGCGTCGGCGGTGAGTCCCTGCACGATGATCCGGGCCTCGCCGACGTTGACCGTGGCCCACTGCCCTTCGGACACCGACGCCACCCCCGGCACCTGCCGGATCTGCTCCGCGATCGCCGGCGCGAGCAGCGGATCGGTGGGCAGTTCGCCGAGTGGCTGCGAGGCCACGTAGAAGTCCGGATCGTCGAGCCCGTCCAGTGAGCCGGACATCGACGAGACCATGTTGGCCAGCGCCCCGGAGGTTCCCATGCCGACGGCGATGGCCACGGCCACGGTCATCAGCGTGGCCCACGCGCGGCGCGGCGCGCGATCGGTATTGACGGCGGCGAGCCGGCCGGGTCCGGAGAACAGGTTCGCGACCCGCACCACCAGCCACACCAGCTGTCCGGTCAGCGCGTAGCACAGCAACAGCACGCCCACCGCGTACACCGCCCCCGCCACGATCGCCGATCTGCCCGGAACCTGCAGGGCCACGATGAAGGCGCCGATGATGACGGCGGCACCGAGAAGTCCCGCGGCCCACCGCGCCACGGTGCGTTGGGCGGCCGATTCGGCCACCTCACCCTGTGACATCGCCTCGACCGGCGCGACCGCGAACACCGATCTCGCCGCCAGCATCGTCGCGGCGACACATGCCAGCACACAGGCGAGAACGGCGATCACCGGCGCGCTGACCGGCAGGTGGTACTGCATCACCATGCCGTGCGAGGAGTCCCCCGATCCCTGCGACACGGTCACGCGGCCGCCGAGAATGCCGAGCGGCACCCCGATCAGACCTCCGACCAGGCCGTACACCGCGGATTCGCCGAGCAGGTCGGCGACCAGATGGCCGCGCTTGGCACCGAGCGCCCGCAGCATCGCCATCGACTGCCGCCGCGAGGCCACCGCCATGTTCATGGTGTTGAACACCAGGAAGGCGGAGATCACCAACGAGATCAACGACACCAGCAGTGTCGCGTCCCGGGTCACCGAGGTGGCCGTCTCCAGCTGCTTGGCCCGATATCCGGGGTCGACGACGGCGGCGCGCCCGTCGACGATCCGGGTGATCTCGGTGCGCAGCTGCGCCACGGGCACGCCGTCGCGCGGCACGATCAGAACCGAGTCGAGCTTGCCCTGTGTGGCGGTCAGTCGTTGTGCCAGGTCAAGATAGGCGAACATGAACGCGCCGCCGTTGAGGGTGTCCCCGGACACCACGTCGAGCACGGTGACGACGGTTCCGTTGACGGTGGCGGTCTGCCCCTTCGTCAATCCCGTTCGGGGACCGACGATCACGCCGTCGGCCAGCTCGTCGCGGCTGAATCCCTCCTGGTTTCCGCTGTCGGCCACGGCTTTCCGGAGGTCACCCGACAGCGACGACACCCGGAAGTCCGAACCGAGCAGTGGCACGGTTCTGTCGTCATCACCGGCACCGCCCGCGGTGGTGTCCGGGCCGATCCGCGCGGTGCCCCGGACCATCGGGACGACCGCCCTGGCACCCGGTACCCGGGCGCGGATCTCACCGGCGATACCGGCGTCCAGACCCGCGTCGCCGATCGCGGTGACCTCCAGCTTCGCCGCCCCGCTGATCGAGGCGTTGAACTGCCGGACCGATTCGGTCATCGACCCGTAGGTGCCGAGCACCGCGATCAGCAGTGCCGAGGACACCACCACCACCGACAGCGAGGTGAGCACCCGCAGCCGGTGGGTGCGCAGTTCACGCAGATTGATCAGGCGAATCCGGGTCAGACCCGCGAGCAGCGGTGCGCTCATCGATCAGGCGACCCGGCCGTCGCGGACGGTGATGGTGGTGTCGGCGAACGCCGCGGCCCCCGCGTCGTGGGTGACCATCACCACCAGGCGTCCCGCCTCCCGTTCCCGGTCATGGGCCACCTCGCCGAGCAGTTCGAGGACCGACTGTCCCGTCTTGGAATCGAGATTTCCGGTCGGCTCGTCGGCCAGCAGGATCGCCGGGTCCATGATCAGCGACCGGGCGATCGCCACCCGCTGCATCTGCCCGCCCGACAGTTCGGCAGGCCGGTGGTCGATGCGGTCGCCCAGACCCACCCGTTCGAGCAGTTCGACGGCGCGCGGTTTGGCCTTGCGCAGCGACTGACTGTCCAGCAACCGCGGCAGCGCCACGTTCTCCCACGCCGACATCGTCGGGACCAGGTTGAAGAACTGGAAGATGAATCCGACCCGGGTACGCCGGAACGCCGATGCCTCCGTGTCGTCGAGCGAACCGAGATCCACCCCGTCGACGATGATGGTGCCGGAGGTGGGGGTGTCGAGCGCGCCCAGCACATGCAACAGCGTCGACTTTCCGGCGCCGGACGGGCCGACGACCGATGCGAACTGTCCGCCGGGCAGGGTCAGGTCCAGGCCGTCGAGCGCCCGTACCGTCTGATCACCCATCCGGTACTCGCGTACCAGGTTACGGGCCTGAACCAGTGGCACCCCGGATCCGGCGGGTCCGGTTCGTGCTGATTCGCTCATGGTGCGGATCGTAACGCAGCGTCCTATGTGCACCTCAGGCGCCCGGCGCACCGGGAACGGCCCACGTCCCGGTCGCGAAGAACTCCTCCAGCACGGCCCGCGGTCCGGCCAAGTCCAGTCCCTGCGCCGCGACCCAGCCGTCGTCGAAATAAGTGTGGGTGTACCTGTCGCCCGAGTCGCACAGCAGGGTGACGACGCCGCCGGGACGACGTTCGGCGACCATCTCGGCGACCAGCGCCAGCGCACCCCACATGTTGGTGCCCGTCGACCCGCCGACGAGCCTGCCGAGCCGGTCGGACATGAGCCGGGCGGTGGCCACCGACGCGGCGTCGGGAACCCGCATCATCCGGTCGATGACCTGCGAGACGAACGACGGCTCCACCCGGGGCCGGCCGATCCCCTCGATCCGTGACCCGGTGTCGGTGGTGAGAGAGCCGTCGCCCGCCGCGTACGCCGAGGTGAACACCGAGTTCTCGGGGTCGACCACACACAGCCACGTCCGGTGCCGCCGGTATCGCAGGTAGCGGCCCAGTGTCGCCGACGTGCCACCGGTACCGGCACCCACCACGATCCAGGTCGGTACGGGATGGCGTTCGCATTCGAGCTGCGCGAAGATCGATTCGGCGATGTTGTTGTTTCCGCGCCAGTCGGTGGCCCGTTCGGCCATGGTGAACTGGTCGATGAAGTGCCCACCCAGCTCGTCGGCGAGCCGGTGCGCCGCCTCGTACACCTCACCCGGCCGGTCCACGAAGTGGCAGCGCCCGCCCTCACGTTCGATCAGCGCGGTCTTGGCCGGGGAGGTGCCCTTGGTCATCACCGCCACGAACGGCACCCCCACCAGCTTCGCGAAATATGCCTCGCTGACGGCCGTCGACCCCGACGACGCCTCGATCACCGCGGTGTTCTGGGTTACCCAGCCGTTGCAGATGGCGTACAGGAACAGCGACCGGGCCAGCCGATGCTTCAGTGAACCGGTCGGATGGGTGCTCTCGTCCTTCAAATACAGGTCGACGCCGGTCTCGATGCCGTCATCGCCGGTCCACCGTGACCAGTCGGGCAACTCGACCCGCAGCAGGTGCGTATCGGCACTGCGCCGCGCGTCGGCCTCGATGAGCCGGACCGCGTTGCGCTGCCACGCGGTGTCGCCCCGGCGATCGATGTCGAGCGCGGATGCCGCCCACCCCGGCGGCCCGGATCCCGGCACGCGGGTCACTTGCCGCGCAGGCGGGCCTGCAGGTCGTCATGTTTGCGACGGCGCTCGGCGTCGACGGCCGCGATGTTGTCGTTGACGTCGATTCGCAATGATCTGAACAGGAACATGCCCAGCGGAAGCGCGATCAGCACGCCGAAGGCGAGCGCCGCGAGGAACGGCACCGTCACGTCGAACAGGCGCGGAACGAACAGGATGAGCAGGGTGAACACGGCGACCAGCGCGAGCCTGGCCAGCGTGTACAGGGCCACCGCACGGATCAGCGAACCCGTCGACCCCGTGGCCCCGCTCCCCGAGGATCCACTGCCCTGACTCCGCTGTTCGTTGTCACTACGCACGTGGTTCAGGGTACGCCAGTCCATTTTGCCGTTTCTTTACCAATAGCTGACTGTTCGAGTACCCGGGCGATTTGCGTGTATCCATGTAACGCACAGACCGTAGGACCCGAAGGCGCAGCGCTTTCGGACCCGCGGACTGGCATCCAGCCAGTTCGGCCGGCCCCTCCGGGACCGCCGACCACCCAGTCGGGAGGACACCAGTGACCACCGTAGAAGCCGCCCCCAGCGAGTTCATCACCCCCGGCGTCGCCGCACAGCACACCTTGACCCCCGGTCAGGTCGCCGCCATGTTCAACGTCAACCCCAAGACCGTCGCGCGCTGGGCCAGTTCCGGGATGCTCAGCTCCATCCGCACGCCCGGCGGACACCGCCGCTTCCGCGAGGCCGACGTGGTCGCCCTCCTCAACCGGCGCAGCTGAGCCCCGAGACACGTAACCGCCGCCGGCACCCACCACCGACCTGCGACCACCACCGGTGGAGGTGCGAGGAGCGTCAGCGACGAACCTGGAAACCCCGCAAACCCGGCAACGCCCCAGCACGCGATGTCAGGGGTCCCGGCGTGCGATGTCAGGGCCGGCGGACCGGCGACGACCCACCCGAATGGCTGGGCGGCCGGTCCCCCGATCAGCAGATTCAGTCGTGTTTCCGGCGGTCGAGATCACGCAGGAAGTCCGGATCGTCGTCGGGACCGACGGGGTTGTTGCCCCTGCTCGTCTGCCCCGGCGATCCGGCGGCGGGACCGAAGGCGCGCCACAGCAGATACGCGATGGCGATGACGCCGATGAACGCGACTACGTATGTCACTGCCGACCTCCCTTGTTCCACCCAAGAGTACGCGCGATTCAGACACTCGCCGCATCCCGCCGGTAGGCGAGCGATCGCGATCACGGCCATCCCGGGTCGCCCGGTGTCCGACCGACGGATCCGACCGACGGGGTCGGGATCGGTGGTCGGCCACGACCGCCCGTCAGAGTCCCGCGTAGGAGTGCAGGCCGCTGACGACCAGGTTGATGATGAAGAGGTTGAACAGCAGGGCCACGAATCCTGCGACGTTGATCCAGGCCGCGGCGGTGTGCTTCCAGCCCGCGGTGGCGCGGGCGTGCAGGTAGGCGGCGTAGATCACCCAGGCGATGAAGGAGACCGTCTCCTTGGGGTCCCAGCCCCAGAACCGGCCCCAGGCGGACTCGGCCCAGATGGCGCCGAGGATCACGCCGAGTCCGAAGAGCGGGAAACCGAAGACGACGGACTTGTAGGCGAGACGATCGAGGATCTCGGCGCCGGGGATGGCGTCGACGATGCGGCGCAGTGCGGCGGTTCGTCCGGTGCGCTGCTGGTCGGCGGAGTCCCCGGGTGCTCCCCAGCGCATCTTGATCAGGTACAGGATGCTGGCGACTCCCGCGACGAGCAGTACACCCGAGGCGATCGAGATGACCGAGACGTGGATGGCCAGCCAGTACGACTTGAGTGCGGGGACGACGGGCGCGGCCTGGGTGTAGAGCCATCGGCCGGCGATGAACATGAGCAGGGAGACGGGCAGCAGCACGAACGACAGCAGCGGCCGGTGTTCGGCTTTGCGCAGAACGACGATCCCGGCGATGACGCATGCGACGCAGGTGAGCGAGATGAACTCGTACATGTTGCCCCAGGGGGCGCGGTCGGTGGCCACGCCGCGGGTCACGATGGACGCCAGGTGGGCCAGGACGCCGACGATGACGACCGGGTAGGCCATGGCGGCGAGTTTCTCGCTGAACGGCTGGCGCGGCGCCGTCTCAAGTTTGCCCGGCTTGTTCAGGTCGGGGCCGCCACCCGGTGCGCTCCCTGATGTGGCCCGCCCTGATGTGGCACCTACGAGTTGTTGGGCCTCGGCGGATTGGATGCGGCGGATGCGGGCGCTGCCGAGCGCCCACAGGAACAGGAACATCGCCAGCACGTACACGGTGATGGCCGTGCCGAACAACAGGTCGGAGTATCGCGCGAGCGTCTCGTCGACGTCGGCGACGACCTCGTTGGGATCCATCTGTTCTCCTTGCTCACAAACTCTGCCCGGTGATCACGAACCCGGGTGGTCACCGACCATGGCCGGGGCCGGTCACAGGCCGCGGATACGGCGGCGCGCGCCGTCGGCGCCGTCGACGAGTGCCGCCGCCTGATCGCTGAAGCCTTCGCCCCAGCCGGCCTGGTCGGTCCGTGCCAGCCCGGCAATCTCTACTACAGTACGTCGTTTCTCGGGGTCTGCGGTATCGGCCACCTCGACCATCCTGACCCACAGCCGCCTGCGGCGCACGAGCAGCGAGACGAGCAGACCGGCGAGCATGGCGACGGCGAACACGAGCACCCAGTTCTGCGCCGGATCGTGCGACACCTGCACTGACACCCAGCGCTTGTAGCCGTCGAAGCTGACGATGGTGCCGTCGGCGAGGGTGTGCGACTGCCCCTGTTCGAGATTGACGCGGGCCTCGCGCTTGAGCCGTCCCTGATGCATCAGGTCCGAATCGAGCTGGTAGACGTTCTGCGGGCGCCCGGTGTCGAGGCCGGTGTCGCCCTTGTAGACGTCGATCGCGACCGCCGGTTTCTTCGGGGTCGGCGACGCGGACTGCAACAGTGTGCCGCCGGTGCCGGTGAATTCGGCGGTCGGCGCGAAGATGCCCTGCAGGGCGATCTGATTGTTACGGCGCTCGTCCTCGTCGGGGTACAGGCCGGCGGGGGTGTCGAAGCGGGCGGCGCCCGAGGACAGCATGGTGGCCATCTCCTCGGGGATGAACAGCACCGTCTGAGTGCGTTTCTCTCCGTTCGGGAAGGTGATCGAGAACGTCGGCGCGTAGCCGTTGCCGAGCACGTACACCCGGTCGCCGGCCACCCGCAGCGGTTCGTTGACCTTGATCGCGGTGTGTTGCCAGTCGGTCGGCACCCCGTCGGCGAGGTTCTCGGTGTAGGAGACCTCGGCCTTGTACATCGACGGCTGGCCGTTGGGCAGGAAGGTGGCCGAGAAGTCGTCGACCTTGAAGCAGAACGGCGACAGATCGGTGCCGTCGACGAGACTGCCCGCGCGGAAGGAGTCGTACACCGCGGTGGAGGTGTTGCACAGACCCTGCTCGCCGTCGGCGATGAGGCTGCGGGTGCCCTCGTAGCCGTACACCTTACCCAGGGCGATCGCGACGAGGATGCCGAGCAGGGAGACGTGGAAGACGAGGTTGCCGAACTCGCGCAGGTAGCCCTTCTCGGCGGAGATCTCGACGACCGCGGTGCCGCCGGAGAGCGTGCGCTCGGTCGTGCTGCGCCGCCACATGCCCAGCCGCCCGGAGACGCGTTCGGCAATCTGTTCGGGGGTGCCGTCGACGGTGAAGGTCTTGTGCCGCGGCAGCCTGCCCAGGTTGCGCGGCACGGCGACCGGTGTGGCGCGCAGACTCTTGGCGTGCTCGATCATCCTCGGGGTGAGACAGCCCACGAGCGAGACGAACAACAGCACGTAGACGGCGGTGAACCACACCGAGCTGAACACGTCGAACAGTTGCAGCCGGTCCATCCACTCCCCGACCGCGCCGTGGTTGTCGATGTACTCGAGTGTCTTCTGTTCGTTGAGTTCACGCTGGGGCAGCAGCGCGCCGGGGATCGCGGCCAGCGCCAGCAGGAACAACAGCACCAGCGCGGTGCGCATGGAGGTCAGCGAACGCCACAGGTTGCGCAGCGGCCACAGCACCCGGCGCAGCAGCCAGTGCGGTGCGGCGGGCCTGCCGGCGGGCCGGGTCGGCGGGGTGAGGGTGGGCGTGCTCAAATCGGTAGCTCCGTGTCGGAGACGAAGGCGTCACGCACCCACACGATGAACTGATCCCACAGTCCGGTGACCAGCGCGATACCGACGGCGAGCAGCATGATGCCGCCGAAGACCTGGATCGTGCGGGCGTGGTTGCGCAGCCAGCCGAGGCTGCGCAGCGCCCACGCCGACGAGAAGGCGAGCACCACGAACGGGATACCGAGCCCCGCGCAGTAGGCGACGATGAGCAGTACGCCCTTCGCGGCGGTGGCGCCCTCGGTGCCGCTGGCGGTCGCGATCACCGCGGCCAGCGTCGGCCCCAGGCACGGCGTCCAGCCCAGCGCGAACACCGCGCCGAGGAGCGGGGCGCCGACGATGTTGGACAGTCGTCGCGGCGCGAACCGGAACTCGTGCTGCATCATCGGGATCAGCCCGATGAACACCAGGCCCATCACAATGGTGACCACACCGCCGATCCGTTGCAGCAGCTCACGGTTGAGCACGAACGTGCTGGTCACCCCAAGTACGGTGGCGGTGGCCGCCACGAACACCACGGTGAATCCTGCGACGAACAATCCGGCCGCGACCGCCACCCGGGTGCGCCCCTGTTTGGCGGGTTCGCCGACCTTGACCGCGGGTGCCTCCGCGCCGACCAGTCCGGCCAGGTACGACAGGTACCCGGGCACCAGCGGCACCACGCACGGCGAGGCGAACGACACCAGCCCGGCCAATAGGCAGGCACCGAGTGCCAGCAGCAGCGGACCACTGGACACGGTGTCGGCGAAGGTGTCGCCGACGGCGGCCTGCGGGAGAAGCTCGATCACCGGGTACCCGCCTGTGTGGACGCCACCGGCGCGCCGGGGACCGGTTCTTCCGCCGCGACGCGCTCGATCGCGGGGA
The DNA here is from genome assembly GCF_025273675.1 of Gordonia pseudamarae. Lineage (NCBI taxonomy): Bacteria > Bacillati > Actinomycetota > Actinomycetes > Mycobacteriales > Gordoniaceae > Gordonia > Gordonia pseudamarae. The sequence goes on from NZ_CP045809.1 coordinate 4,262,346, forward strand.
TCAGTTCGTCGGTGGTGAGGGACTTGAGGAACACGACCGCGGGACGATGGTGACGGTCGAGGATGATCGTGGTGGGCAGCACCGCGGTGGGTACCTTCCACGCGGCCAGGGTGGCGCCCGCGAAATCGTAGATCGATGGGTAGCGCACCTCGCGGTCGGTGATGAAATCCCGCGCCGACTGCCGATCGTCGCGCAGGTTGATCCCGAGAAACTCGACGCCACTGTCCTTGGTTGTGGCGTAGGACTTTTCGAGCGCGTCGGCCTCACCGCGACAGGGGCCGCACCATTGACCCCACACGTTGACCACCACCACCTTGCCCGCGAAGCGCTCGTCGGCCAGCGACAGGGTGGCGTCGGTCATCACGTCCGGCCCGGACATGCCCGAGACCGGTTTGCGGTCGGCGGGGTCGTAGGTGATCACCGTCTTGCCGCCCGGCGAGACGAACTGGAACGTGCCGCCCTGGGCCACCGCGTCGTCGCCGGTACCACAGCCGGCCAGTGCGCACACGGCCAGCAGCAACGACACAATCAGCGCACCCACCCGACCGGTTCGCGGGGGGCGCCGGGACTCAACTCGCATCAGAACTTCTCTCAGGCTCCCGTCACCATCGGATCCGATGCCCCGGCGGGCTCGGAGTACACGATGTCGACGAGCGCGTCGTCGTCGTAGATCAGGCTGGTCAGCGAGGCCAGCGAACACTGCCTGCGCCGCGGGTCGTGCCACAGTCGGCTGCCCTCGAGGAACCGGCGCAGGGTGTAGACCGGCAACTGGTGACTCACGCAGACCACCTCATGCCCGCGAGCCGCATCGCGCGCGGTGGTGGCCGCCGCCAGCATACGGTGGGCGAGCTGGATGTACGGTTCGCCCCATGACGGGGTGAACGGGTCACGCAGCTTGGGCCAGTGGCGGGGCCGCCCCAGCGCTCCGCCGCCCACCGACACCTTCAGACCTTCGAAGACGTTGTCGGCCTCGATGAGTTCGTCGTTGGTGACGATCTGCAGGCCGTGTGCGGTGGCGATCGGCGCCGCCGTCTCCTGCGCACGCTGCAGCGGCGAGGCGAACACGGCGGCGATATCGTGGTCGGCGAGTGTCTCGGCGACCCGTCGCGCCTGGGTGCGGCCGGTGTCGGACAGGCGGAACCCGGGCAGCCGCCCGTACAGCACACCCTCGGGGTTGAACACCTCGCCGTGGCGCATCATGTGGACAACGGTGTGCATCTAGTTCCCCCTGGGGTCGATGGCCGCGGCGGCGGCAGCGGCGGCCGCCGGAAGGGCGGTGGCGATCGTGGTGAACGCGTCGTCGTCGAGCGCGGCGGAGACGAACCATGCCTCGAACGCGCTCGGCGGCGCGTACACACCGCCGTCGAGCAGCGCGTGGAAGAACGGCGCGAACCGGAATGTCTCGGTGGCCTTGACGGTCTCGTAGTCGGTCACCGGGCCGGCGGCCGAGGTGAAGAAGACGCTGAGCAGGTTACCCGCCTTCTGCACTCGGTGTGCGACACCCGCGGCGGACAGCGACTCGGTCAGCAGCGACGCGAGCCGGTCGGCGTTCGCGTCGAGTGCCTCGTAGACGGCCGCGTCGGCGTTGCGCAGCGTCGCCAGGCCCGCGGCGACCGCCACCGGATTCCCCGACAGTGTGCCCGCCTGGTACACCGGTCCCGACGGCGCCAGATGTCCCATGATCTCGCGCCGGCCGCCGAATGCCGCCGCGGGCAGGCCACCGCTCATCACCTTGCCGAAGGTGTACAGGTCACCGGCGACACCTTCGAGTCCGTACCAGCCGGCCGGGCTCACCCGGAATCCGGTCATCACCTCGTCGACGATCAGCAGCGCGCCGTGGCGCAGGGTCAGCTCACGCAGGCCCGCGTTGAAGCCGTCGACCGGTGCCACCGCCCCCATGTTGCCGGCGGCGGCCTCGGTGATGACGGCCGCGATCTGGCCGTCGTACCGTTCGAAGGCGGCCGCCACCGCGGCCAGATCGTTGTACGGCAGCACCACGGTGTCGTGTGCGGACGCACCGGTCACGCCGGGCGAGGTGGGCAGACCGAGTGTGGCGATTCCCGAACCGGCGTCGGCCAGGAGCGCGTCGACGTGGCCGTGGTAACAGCCGGAGAATTTGATGATCTTGCCCCGCCCGGTGACACCGCGGGCCAGCCGGATCGCCGACATCGTCGCCTCGGTTCCCGAGTTGACCAGGCGCACCTGCTCGACGGGGTCGACGCGGGCGATCAGTTCCTCGGCCAGTTCGATCTCGGCTTCGGTGGGCGCCCCGAACGACAGGCCGGTGCCCGCCGCCCGCCGCACCGCGTCCACGACCGCCGGGTGCGCGTGTCCCAGGATCATCGGTCCCCACGACGCCACCAGGTCGACATAGTTGTTGCCGTCGGCATCGGTCAGGGTGCAGCCCTGGGCGCTTGTGATGAAACGCGGGGTGCCGCCGACCGCGGAGAACGCCCGTACGGGCGAGTTCACGCCACCGGGGATCGCCTGGGCCGCCCGTTCGAATAGCGCTGCGGAATTGGCGTCTGAAGGACTATTGCCGGAGGCTGCGGGGCGGGTCACGCTGACCAGTGTTCCAAACAGACGCCCCTACGCGCTAATTTGTGCTGCGCGCGACAGGTGGGACGGACTGACGGGCATTCCGGCCCGCGATCGGAGAGCCTGCGAGTGGGCGCCGTGCTCACCTGCCCGCCGGAATGCCGCCTGTGTCTGGACCGACGACCGAACCGGCGAGGTACGAGCCGGGTGAGGGAGGAGGGAAGACACAGGCTGACAGGCATTCCGGCCCGCGATCCACGAGCCTGCGAGTGGGCGCCATATTACGACCCGGCTGTGATTTTACTCTCCTGCTCGGGGCAGTAGACGGCGATTCCGGCGCCGACGATGGTGCCCTTCTGGGTGGGGTCGTTACCCATGCTGAGGTTGAGTGCGACGTCGAGGAACGACTTGCCGCCGCGGATATCGGTGCAGGCCTGTTTGGCGGTGGCGATGTATTGGGAGTCGTTGCCGTTGACGGCGATGCCGGAGGATTCGAGCGTCTTGATGAAGATGCTGTCCTTCTGCGAGTCCGGCAGGTTGATCGTCGTCGGTGCCGAGGTCGTGGTGGTGTCCTCGGTGGTGGTGGTCGTGGTGGTTTCACTGGTGATGGCGTCGTCGGTCGACGTCGTGGTGCTGGTGGTGGTGCCGACGGTGGTGGTGCTCTCGTCGTCGCTGCCGGATTTCTTGGCGACGATCACCACGAGCGCGATGATGATGACCAGTACCGCCGACACGGCGATGCCGGCCAGGATCCGCGTCTGGTTCTTGGAGTTGCCCGATCCGCCGCCTGCCGGTCCGCCGGCACCCGGTAGCGAGGCGTTCTGCGGTCCGCTGCCGAAGGCGCTGTACGGGTTGTGTTGCGGTCCGCTCTGCTGAACGGTTCCGAATGCCCCGAGCGGTGCTGTTCCGGCGGGGATCGGGTTGCTGGGCGCGGGGTGGGGTCCTGAGCCGAAACCGCCCTGGCCGGGTGGGATCGGGTTGGCCGGGCCCGACGGCCACGATCCCGGCTGTGCTGTCGGCCCCGACGGGGTCGGTGCGGGGACGGGGGCCGGCTGGAATCCCGGCCGGGCACTGCCCTGGGCGGTGCTCTGGGCGACCTGCAGCGCGCGCACGAGCGCGGCCGCGAAGGCCCGGCAGTCGGTGAAGCGCCGGGCCGGGTCCTTGGCGAGCGCGGTCTCGAAGACCTGGTCGAGGGCGGCGAGGTCGGGTCGCACCGCGCTGACCCGGGGAACCGGTTTGGTGGCGTGCGCCATCATCATGGCCGGTGCGGTGTCGCCGGAGAACGGGGTGGTGCCGGTGATCAGCTGGTAGGTGGTGCAGGCCAGCGCGTACTGGTCCGAGCGCGGGCCGGCCGCATTGCCGGCGACCACCTCGGGCGCCAGGTAGGCCATGGTGCCGACCACCATGTTGGCGGCCGTCATCGAGGTGGCGTCGGTGACGAGTTTGGCGATGCCGAAGTCGAGGACGACCACCTCGTCGATCTGTTTGGTGTCCGGGTCGCGGGTGACGACGATGTTGGCCGGTTTGATGTCGCGGTGGATGACATTCTTGCGGTGCGCGTAGTCGAGGGCGTCGGCGACCTTGGTGGCCACGGATCCGATCTCGGGCAGGGTGAGTCGTTCGGTGGCCAGGTCGCGGCCGTCGATGTACGACATGGTGAACCAGGGCGAACCGTCGACGACGCCGTAGCCGTGCACCGTGATGATGCTGGGGTGGTTGAGGGAGGCGGCGGTCTTGGCCTCGGCGGTGAAGCGCCGCTCGAACTCGGGGTCACCGCTGACGGAGATGATCTTCATCGCCTCACGGCGACCGAGGTGCGGGTGTTCGACGACGTACACCTGCCCCATGCCGCCCTGACCGAGTTTGGACAAGACGGTGTAGCCGGCGAACTCTGAACCCGGTTGCAGCGCCATCGATCTCCCCTGTGTTCGTCCATCCGGCGCGCACGTGCCGGATTGTCTTTCGTTCTGATGTGAATTGTTGCGACGCAACCTTCACCCGCGGTACGGCGGCGAATGATGCTGCGCCGGTGCGGTGTTACCCGCCCGTCGAGATCTTGGACTGCTGGTCGGGACAGAATACGCCGATCGCCGCCCCCACCACCGAGCCGTTGGAGACCGGTCCGAGGCCGAGCGAAAGGTTGAGCGCGACATCGATGAAGGGTTTCCCACCGCGGATGTCGGCGCAGGCCTGCCTGCCCACGGCGATGTACTCGGCCTCGTCGGGGACCGCCACGCCGAGCTGCTGGAGGGTGCGGATGAAGGCTTCGTTCTCCTTGTCCTCGGACAGTCCGTGGCCGCTCGCCTCGGGTGAGGTGGTGGTTGTTTCGGGGCTCGGGGTCCGGCTGGTGTCCGCACCCGATCCGGTGTCGGTCTGCCCAGTGTCGGTCTGACCCGTGTTCGTCTGATCGCTGTCGTACTGTGAGGCCTGCGCGGGCCCGTCCGCGACGGGCGTACCGTCGGTGGTGCAGCCCCCGAGCACCAGCGCCGCGCCCACCACGGTCGGCAGCAGACTCACGCGGATGATTCGTCGGATCATAGGGTGCGTCTTCCTGTCGGGGCGGTGTCTCTGTCGTGCGGGCCCCATCGCGTACGCACGCGAACACGATTGGGGTGTACCCACCGTTTGCGGGTAGTAGCTGACGATACCCGCTGGAGGCTGCCCGTCGGCTACTCGACCGACGCGGACCGGCCCACCGACGCCCCGTCGGGGTCCGGCGATCGGCGTTCGCTCAGCCGGTGGCCATCTTGACCTGTTGGTCGGGGCAGTAGGCGGCGATGCCGGCGCTGGCGACCTTGGCGTTGCCGGTTTCGTCGAGGCCGACGTCGATGGCCGAGGAGGCGTCGGTGTAGGAGGTACCCGAGCTCATCGCCTCGCACAGTGTGACCGCGGCGGCGATGAATCGGGGTTTGTCGGTCACGGTGACGCCGGCGATGTCGAGCATGGCGAAGAAGGTGGAGTCCTTGGCGGCGACGTCGGCCGACGACTCGCTGGCCGAGGAGGCCGCCGACGCCGCGCTGTCCTGGTCGGAGCCTCCGCCGCAGCCGCTCACGGCGATCAGTGCCACCGCGGCAATCAGCAGGATCGCGGTCCGGACGGTCGTGCGCATCACGTGTACTCCTTCACAGCAGGCCGCCTCGTCGGATGCCCGCGCGCGGTGTGCGCGACCGGGCGCCGCGCCGGGCGCGTTCGGGCGGCGCGCCCGCCACTGTAGACCGCGACACGCCGCATCCCGGAACCGGCCGAGCAACCCCGCCCGGATTTTGGTTCAGCAAACATGAGTTGTGGTATCGATCGACATGGCCGCAGGTCAATTCAGGGCCGCGAGCACCTGTTCGGCGATGGCCCGCTGTCCGGCCGCGTTGGGATGCAGTCCGCCGACCGCGCTGACCGAGGCCGCCCGGTTGCGGGCCGGTTCGACCCAGCGCGTGCCCTCGGACCGGCAGGAGTCGTGGCCGTCGGAGACGCCGGCCATATCGACGTAGCGCACGCCGGGCGCAGCCGCCGCGGCCCGGCCGATCGCCGCGTTGAGGTGGCGTTGCAGGTCGTGCACCGACGGCACGTCGCGGGCGGCGACCGGAACATCGGGGTAGCAGCCGGTCCGCGCGGGCAGGATCCACGGGTAGCCGATCAGCAGCACGCTCGCCCGTGGGGCACGCTGCCTGATCTGCCGTACCGCCGTGACCAGCGCGGGCGCCGTCGCGGTCGCGATCTTGTCCCGTAGCGCGGAGATGTCGTCCGCACATGAGTCGGGCGGAGTGGCGGCGGCCGCGGCGCCGCACAGGCCGATAGATTGCCCGAAGGCGCCGTTGTCGTTGCCGCCGATCATCATGGTGACCAGCTCGGTGTCCTCGGTCAGGGCGTCGAATTGCGGTGGGGCACCCTCGAACTGGCCGGCGGTGAGGTGTTCGGTGGCGGCCCGGGCGCAACTCACGTCGGTCAGCACGCGCCCGGTCCGCTCCGCGACCAGGGTCGCGTAGTTGCGGGTCGACCGGAAACACAGGAACGGCGAATCCTGCTGCAGCGGCAGAACTCCGGTGCCCGAGGCATAGCTGTCGCCGAGGTTGACGTACCGCTCCCCCACCGCCTGCGCCGGCGGCCGGGGAGCTTCGGACTCCCCGGCGCACGCCGTCACCAGCAGCAGTGCCGCGGACAGCACGACACTCAGCCGGCACATATCACTTCAGGAGCGCGCGACTCATGACCACTCGCTGAATCTGATTGGTGCCCTCGTAGATCTGGGTGATCTTGGCATCACGCATCATGCGTTCGACGGGGAAATCACGGGTGTAGCCGGCGCCGCCGAAGAGCTGGACGGCGTCGGTGGTGACCTCCATGGCCACGTCGGAGGCGAAGCACTTGGATGCCGAGGAGATGAAGCCCAGGTTCTTCTCGCCCTTCTCGGCGCGGGCGGCCGATGCGTACACCATGAGACGGGCGGCCTCGACCTTCATCGCCATGTCGGCGATCATGAATTCGACACCCTGGAAGCTGCTGATGGACTTGCCGAACTGCTTGCGCTCCTTGACGTAGGCGATGGCCTTGTCGAGGGCGCCCTGCGCGATGCCCACGGCCTGTGCGCCGATGGTGGGCCGGGTGTGGTCGAGGGTCTGCAGCGCGGTCTTGAAGCCGGTGCCCTCGTCGCCGATGATGCGGTCGGCGGGGATGGTGCAGTCCTCGAAGTACAGCTCGGCGGTCGGCGAGCCCTTGATGCCGAGCTTCTTCTCCAGCGGGCCGACGGTGAAACCGGGGTCGTCCTTGTGGACCATGAACGCGGAGATGCCGTTTGCCCGCTTCTCCGGATCGGTGACGGCCATGACCGTGTACCAGGTGGATTCGCCGCCGTTGGTGATCCAGCATTTGCTGCCGTTGATGACCCAGTTGTTGCCGTCCAGGCGCGCACGGGTCTTCATCGCGGCGGCGTCGGAGCCGGCTTCGCGTTCGGACAGCGCGTAGGAGGCCATGGCCTCACCGGCGGCCAGCCCGGGGAGGACCTGCCTCTTGAGGTCGTCGGAGCCGTTGAGGATCAGGCCCATGGTGCCGAGCTTGTTGACGGCGGGGATGAGCGAGGACGACGCGCACACGCGGGCGACCTCTTCGATGACGATGCAGGCGGCGACCGAGTCCGCGCCCTGGCCGTCGTATTCCTCGGGCACGTGGACGGCGTTGAATCCGTTGGCGACCAGCGAGGTCAGCGCCTCGCGCGGGAAGCGGGCATGCTCGTCGACGTCGGCGGCGTGCGGCTCGATGTCCTTCTCGGCGAGTGCGCGGATGGCCTCGCGCAGGGCCACATGCTCTTCGGGCAGCTGGAACAGGTCAAAGTCGGGGTTGCCGAAACCCATGGTCACTCCTCGCTCAGGGATTGTGCAATGCTCGGGGATCTTGCAATGCTCGGGGATCTTGCAATGACACTGCGTGCCATCAGATCATCCTTTCTAGTGGTACACGGCACCGAGTGCCATGTCAATGGCGGTGCGGTGACGTTCGGCGCACCCCCATTGTGCGCGTCGAAGCCCTCACGGGTGCCGCAATTGCTCAGCGACCTGCCGCGCGACCTCCTCCACCGAGGTCCCCGCCGGATACGTCACCACGGTGACGGCCCTGGCGCCCCGGTCCCCGGTCGCCGCCTCGCCGCTCGACGCCTCGCCACTCAACAGGTCGGCGGTGGCACGCGGTGTCAGCGAACGGCGGATCAGTGCCAATTCGGTGTGCAGGCGGTCCAGCGTCGCCGACGGGTCGCCGCGCAACATCGTGCGCAGCAGATAGTTGTGCACGCCGGTAACCGCCGCCGCGAACGCGACGAGCCGCTCGGGCGGTTCGCCGGGCAGCCGCGCGCGCAGGAACTCCTCGAACTCACGCTGATAGCGGTAGGTGGTGATCAGTTCCCGCTCACGCAGCGCCGACACCTCGGCGACCACCCGGTACCGGCGCACCGCCAGGTCCCGGGCCGAACGGAAATGCTCGAACACCGACGCAGCCGCCGCGCACACCGCCTTGTACGGATCACCGGACACCGCGGCCAGCCGCCGCGCGACATCGGTCAGCAGCACCTCATGGTCGGCGAAGATCACGTCCTCTTTCGACCGGAATTGCCGGAACAGGGTCCGCCGCGACACACCCGCCGCCTCCGCGATCTGGTCGACGGTCGTGGCCTCGTACCCCTGCGCCTCGAACAGCCTGATCGACTCGGCCACCATACGGGTGCGCAGGTCCACAGGTTCGGTCGTCGACATACGCACCAGTATCCACCGACAACTCACCAAGTATGCCCCACCCAGAGGAATGATCAAGACCCGTGGATCTGGGAGGGCGTGCCGTCCCACAATATGATCCCGGCAGTCCACTGGATCAAGTCAGCGTTGCAGCGCGCACGCCGGATGCTCACGGTGGCCGGCACCGACCTGCACCCCGACACTCCGCCGGCCGCCGTCATGGCACGGTGACATCCACCGGCCCGACATCCACCGGACCGGTGCGTCAAATCACATCACCGTGTCACCACGGGTTGCCTACGGTGGAGGCCATGTCCGCACCGGTAGCACCTGATTCGACCGACCTCGACAGCACCGACACCCTCACCGGAGTCCTGCGCACCGTCCTCGACGGGCAATGGCACGAGACCCGGGACAGTGTCCGGCAGAACATCGACCGGGTGGACCTGCTGCCCGACCCGTCCCACACCCTCGACCAGGCCCGCGGCCGGATCCTCGCCACAATGCGGGACCTGGCCGCACAGGGCTTTGCCGCGCCCGGTTTCGCGGAAGGTCACGGCGGCACCGGCGATGTGGGGGCCGCGGTCACCGGCATCGAAACCCTCGGGTACGCCGACCTGTCACTGATGGTCAAGTCGGGGGTGCAGTGGGGCCTGTTCGGCGGCGCCGTCGAGAACCTGGGCACCGCAAGGCATCACGAGAAGTACGTGCCCGGCATCATCTCCCTGGACGTACTCGGATGCTTCGCGATGACCGAGACCGGGCACGGCTCCAACGTCGCCTCGCTGGAGACCACCGCCACCTACGATCCGGCCACCGCCGAGTTCGTCATTCACTCTCCCACGCCGTCGGCGCGCAAGGACTACATCGGCGGTGCCGCCGAACACGCCCGGGTCGCAGCGGTTTTCGCGCAGCTGATCACCGGCGGACCGGATGAGGAACCCGAAGGCCGGGGGGTGCACTGCTTCGTCGTACCGATCCGCGACGACGACGGCCACGATCTACCCGGCGTCATCACGTCCGACTGCGGCCACAAGGGCGGCCTCGCCGGCGTCGACAACGGCCGCATCCTGTTCGACAACGTGCGCATCCCGGCCGAGAATCTGCTCAACCGGTACGGCGACGTCGCCGCCGACGGCACCTATTCCTCGCCGATCGAGTCGACCAACAAGCGCTTCTTCACCATGCTCGGCACCCTCATCCGCGGCCGGGTGTGCGTGGCCGCCACCTCCGGGGCCGCCGCCCGCAAGGCACTGACCCTGGCGACCCGCTACGGCCTGCTGCGCAGGCAGTTCGACGCTCCCGACGAGCAGGGCGAGGTGACGATCCTCGACTACCTCGGCCACCAGCGCACACTGTTGCCGCTGATCGCCAAGTCGTATGCGATCGCGTTCGCGCAGAACGACATCACCGCCCGGCTCACCGAGGCCGACCCCGACGGGGCGCGCAGGCTCGAAGCGGACGTCGCCGGGTTCAAGGCGTACTCCACCTGGCACGCGTCGAACGCGGTGAACGTGGCCCGCGAGGCCTGCGGTGGAGCCGGGTACCTCGCCGAGAACCAACTGTCGATCATCCGCGGCGACATCGACGTGTTCACCACCTTCGAAGGCGACAACACGGTCCTGTATCAACTCGTCGGCAAAGAACTGCTCGGCGCCTATGCCGAGGACATGCGCGGCCTGTCGGCACGCGGCTGGGTCCGGTTCGTCGCCACGATGGCCCGCGACGTGGTCGCCGAGAAGACCGCCGTCCGGCAGGTGATCCAGACCTTCCTGGACGACTCCGACGAGAATCCGGAGGACTCGAACCTCACCAACCGTGGCACCCAGATCCGGTTGTTCCGCAATCGCGAGGACCATCTGCTGCGTACCTGTGCGCAACGACTGCGGAAATCATCGTCCGACGAGGACGCCTTCGAGGTGTTCAACAACGCCCAGGACCACCTGCTCAAGGTCGGGCAGGTGCACACCGAACGCGTCATCCTGGAGTCGATGATCGCCGCGATCGCCGAGTGCGAGGAGCGGGCCGGCGACGGGACCGAGGGTGCCACCGTCGCACGCGAGGTGCTGTGGAAGGTGTGCGACCTGTTCGTCTACTCGGCGCTCGAAGCGGATCTGGGCTGGTTCCTGATGCACCGGCACGTCTCCGTCGAACGCGCCAAGGCCATCCGCCGCGGCGTCAACGACCTGTGCGCCGACCTGCGCCCGCACGCCCGCGCCCTGGTCGACGCGTTCGGCATCCCCGAATCCCTGCTCACCGCCCCCATGCTCGATCACGGCTGACCGCACCGCCGGCGGGGGCTCTCACCGCGAGCTAGTCTTTCGTTCCTCGCGGCGGGAGCCCCAACTGGACGGCCCGGACGGCTTCGGTGAGTTCGCGCCGCAGGCCCTCGACGTCACGTGCCCATGCCTGGGCCAGGGCTCCGTCGGTGAGTACGACACCGATGCCCTTGCGGCGCCGGGGCACGCCGTGCAGTTCGCCGAGCGCCTTGGCGCTCTCCCACTTCTGCGCCTCATGGCTCTCGTTGGGCGGGTAGATCTTCTTGATGTCGCTCAACGGCAACGTCCTGGTGCCCTGCCGCAGTGTGGTCTCGGTGAGGCACACACTGACATGCCGGCGGGCAGCGTACACCTGGACCAGCGCGAACGCGACCAGGATCAGCGCGAACATCGACATCACCGTCCAGTGCACCTGGCCGGGTCCGGTGATCTCCATCGCGAGGACGGCGCCGACCATGACCGGTCCGATCGCGACGACCCACCAGCTGCCGCCCTGTTCGGCGAACAGCACGTCACCCTCATCCACCGGGCCCTCGTCCACCGGCTCGGCCGGCGCGCGCTCCTTCCGCGCCCCGTCGTCCCGCGTGTCGTCGTTTTCCCGACTGTCGTCTTCCCGCGCCTTCTCGTCATGGGGATCTGCGTCATGAGGATCTGCGGTTTCGGGATCGTCGTTCACCGGCAGCCCCTCACTTCGTGCGTCCACCGGCACGGGACTGCTTGTCCGGAGGTTCCCCCGTGTACCACTGCTCGGATTCGGGCCGGTAGGCCAGCAGCGAACCGAACAGACCGGCGATGGCCACGAGCAACACGATCGCGAACCACGGCGACATGAACATCAGGCTGAACAGCAGCAGCATCACCACCACGACGAGGGTCAGCGCGGCCAGCGACGAACGCCACCGGGCGTCGCCGACGAACGCCCGGCTGCCCATGAGGACGAACGCGACACCGACCGCGGTCAGCAGGACCCCGATGCCGACCGGAGCGAGGGTCGAACCGTCGACGAGGAAACCTGCGATCGCCCCGGCGATACCGAGTGCCGCGATACCGGTTCCGGACGCGAGCCACAGTCGGTATGCCCAGGTCACCAGGTTCGGGCGGGTGTCGGGGTCAGGTTTGATCACCGGAGTTGCGTCCTTCGGTCTGAGTGGGCTGTTGTTCACCATACGACGAACCAGGTTCGGGTGTGGGCCGGTCCTCCGACCGTTGCCCGGCGGGCGGTTCTCCGGCCTGGGGATATCCGGCCTGGGGATATCCGCTCTGTGGATATCCGCCCTGGGGATACGGCGGATATCCACCGGATGCGGGCATCTGCGGTCGCGGCGGGTTGCGTTTGTCCCTGCGGTGGCGGGCCATCGCCCGGCAGTAGGTGTACGAGTCCCCGCGCATCAGCATCACCGCCGCCCCCAGCGCGGCCACGCCGCTGATCACGACGGGAATCATCACCCAGCCGGGCGTCATGTCGGCGAAGAAGGCCATCACCATACTGACGGCGAGGTAGGCGCTCATGCCGCCGAGCAGGACGCGGGCGGCATTGTAGCCGTTGCGTACCAGCAGCACCACACCGATCGAGATCACGGTGAGCACGGTCCCGACCACCACCATCAGCCCGACGGTGGTCGACGGCTCCGACAGCAGGTCGATCTGGCTCTGCGGGGTGTCTTCGGGCAGGTCGGCCACATAGTCGGCGACGAAGTCACGGATCATCTGGTACTGCCCGACGAACGCGATGATCTGCCCGACGATGACCACAACCCAGAGTTCGACGGCTATGGACACCGAATCGGCGAGCTTGGGCCGGCCGGCGGGGCCGTCGCCGGGTTGCTCGGGTCGGTGGGCCGAAGGGAACGGAACGGACATACCGAGAAGACTAGGACACCCGACTTAGAGCACACTTATCCCGCACTCAGCCCGGCCGGGCGCACACCCGCACGTATGCGGGGAGCGCAGTGGCCGGTGCCTATCCGAGCCGGCCCGCGACCTCTGATGCCCAGTAGGTGAGGATGATCGTGGCCCCGGCCCGGCGGATCGAGGTGAGCGATTCGAGGATGGCCGCGTCCCGGTCGATCCAGCCGCGTTCGGCGGCGGCGGTGATCATCGAGTACTCGCCGCTGATCTGGTAGGCCGCGACCGGTACGTCGGAGATCTCCGCGACGTCGCGGACGATGTCGAGATAGCCCATGGCCGGTTTCACCATGACGATGTCGGCGCCCTCGTCGAGGTCCAGGCGCACCTCGCGGAGCGCTTCGAGCCGGTTGCCCGGATCCTGCTGATAGGTGCGGCGGTCGCCCTGCAACGACGATCCGACGGCCTCCCGGAACGGCCCGTAGAACGCGGAGGCGTACTTGGCGGCGTAGGCCAGGATGCCGGTGTCGGTGAAACCTTCGGCGTCCAGGGCCGCGCGGATGGCGGCCACCTGGCCGTCCATCATGCCGCTGGGGCCGAGCAGGTGCGCCCCGGCGCGGGCCTGGGCCAGCGACATCGCCACGTAGCGGTCGAGGGTGGCGTCGTTGTCGACGCGGCCGGCGCCGTCGAGCACACCGCAATGGCCGTGGTCGGTGAACTCGTCAAGGCAGGTGTCGGCCATCAGGACGGTGCTGTCGCCGAGGTCGTCGGCGAGCACGCGCAGCGCCCGGTTGAGCACGCCGTCCGGGTCGTCGGCACCCGAACCGCGCGCGTCCTTGGCGGCGGTCCCGGGCACCCCGAACAGCATCAGCCCGCCGACACCCGCCGACACGGCCTCCTCGGCCGCCCGGCGCAGCGAGTCGGGCGTGTGCTGCACGACCCCTGGCATCGACGAGATGGGGCGGGGTTCGTCGATTCCGTAGGCCACGAACATCGGCAGCACCAGCTGGCGCGGCGCCAGGGTGGTCTCGGCGACCAGCCGGCGCATCGCCGGTGAGGTACGCAATCGGCGCGGGCGGATCACAGGTGACACCGGGTGTCCCTTCCTCTGGGGTTGCCGTGCGGTGAGTTGGTCCTGACTGTGGGGTCGGGCCCGGCGGCTGCGGCTCGGCCCGGCGCGATCAGCTCCGCGAGCGCCGCGACTTCTTGCGCGGTGGGGGCAGCGCCCCTTCGGCCCGCAGCCGGGCTGCGTGCTCGGCGAGCGCGTCCACCAGATCCGGGATCGACGCGGTCTCCGGCTGCACGTCGACGCGCAGCCCGAACTCGGTGGCCGTCTCGGCGGTCTTGGGGCCGATGCACGCGACGATGGTGCGGGCATGCGGCTTGCCGGCGATGCCGACGAGGTTGCGCACCGTCGACGACGAGGTGAAGCACACCGCGTCGAAGCCGCCGGTCTTGATCATCTCGCGGGTCTCGGCCGGCGGCGGCGCTGCCCGCACGGTGCGGTAGGCGGTGACATCGTCGATCTCCCAGCCGCGGTCGCGCAGACCCTCGGACAGCGTTTCGGTGGCGATGTCGGCGCGCGGCAGCAGCACCCGGTTAACCGGGTCGAACACGTCGTCGTACGGCGGGAACGCCTCGAGCAGGCCCAGCGAACTCTGCTCCCCGGTCGGCAGCAGTTCGGGGTTGATGCCGAACGCGCGCACCTTCTCGGCGGTGGCCTCGCCGACGCAGGCGATCTTCACACCGGAGAAAGCCCGGGCGTCGAGACCGAATTCGGCGAACTTCTCCCACACCGCGCGCACGGCGTTGGTGGAGGTGAACACGACCCACTGGTAGCGGCCGTCGACCAGTCCCTTGACGGCCCGTTCCATCTGGGCGGGGCTGCGCGGCGGTTCGACGGCGATCGTCGGCACCTCTTTGGGCACAGCGCCGTGCGAGACGAGCCGCTCGCTCATGTCCGCGGCCTGGTCCTTGGTGCGCGGCACCAGCACGGTCCAGCCGTACAGCGAACGCGACTCCCACCACGACAGTTTGGAACGCTGGGTGACGGCCTTGCCGACGGTCAGCACCAGCGGCCCGGACAAGGCGTTGCCCAGTTCGTTGATGGTGGCCAGGGTGCCCTCGATGGTGCGTTGCGAACAGGTGGTGCCGTTGATGGTGATGGCGACCGGGGTCTGCGCGGCCATGCCGTGTTCGGTGAGGGCGCTGGCGGCCTCAGCCAGATGTCCCGACGTCGCGTGCAGCACCAGCGGTCCGGGCGCGGCGGCCAGAGCGGCCCACTCGACCTCGCCCCGTACGTCGGCCGCGGTGTGGGTGGAGCCGAGCGGCATACCTGCGTAGCTGGGCACGACGGATGCGGCGGGCAGCCCGGGCAGCACCTCGAACTGGATCGAGGTGCGGGCCACGGCGGTCACCTCGGCGAGCACCGAATCGGTGGTCAACGGGTCACCGGCGACCACGCGCACCACGTCATCGCCGGCCTTCGCGGCGGCGACGAGCGTGCGGGCGACCTCGGTGGGATCGCCGAGTGCCGGATGCACCACCGACTCCTCCTCCGCGGGTTCTGCGGGGGTTTCCGCGACAGGAACCGGTGTGTCCGCGGTGTCGGCCGGGTCCCCGGCCTTCGCCGCGGCCTCCGCCGCCTTCGCGGCGGCCGACTTGCGGCCCGCTCGGCTACGGGTCTGCTCGGGCGCATCATCGCGGTAGGCCGACCCGATCAGCGTGGCCACGGCCGAGGGCACGTCGGGGTCGATGTAGGCGGTCCTCGCGTGAACGATGACGTTGCGCGCCCGCACTGTCAGCAGGTCGGGGTCTCCCGGACCCGAACCCACGAAGAGTATCCGGCCCGGTCGCCCCTGGCCTGCCTTGTTCCCCGGTGTGACGTTGTTCGCTGCACGGCTCATGCGTTCGCACTCTCCTGCCCTGTCCGTTCAGGGCTGCGGTAACTTGCGCTGTCACCAGCGTGAGAGTCGACGGATGTCGTAGGCGGCCGGCACGTGGGGTGATCCCGCCGTGCTCGGCACGACGACACTCAGTCCCGCGAACCGGTGCCGATGAGCTCCGCGGCTCCCAGCTCCAACAGTTCGGCGGCGAGATCCCTGCCCAGCTGAACGGCCCGATCGACCGGACCCACCACCGAAGCCCGGATCACATCGGATCCGTCTTCGGCCGCCACTCCCCCGCGTAACGAGAGTTCGGCGAAGATGCGCCCGTCGTCGTCGATCGACTCGACCACCTCGGCGATGGCACCGACCGGTGCGGTGCATCCGGCCTCCAGGGCCGCGAGCAACGCCCGCTCGGCCTCCACGGCCGACCTTGTGGACGGGTCGTCCAACTCGGCGAGTATTCTCACCAGTTCGGCATCGTCACCGCGACATTCGACGGCCAGCGCCCCCTGTGCGGGAGCGGGAAGCATGACCACCGGGTCGAACGCCTCGGACACCGCTTCTGTGCGTCCTATGCGTGCGAGTCCGGCTCTGGCAACCACGACTGCGTCGAGTTCACCGCCGGCGACTTTGCCCAACCGAGAATCTAGGTTGCCTCTTAGGGGGCGAATTTCCAAACCGAGACCCAATGCTCTAAGCTGTGCCGCCCGTCGCGGGGACGAGGTCCCGATCACCGACCCCGGTGGCAGCTCGCCCAGGACCAGGTTGTCCCTGCTGACCAGCGCATCTCTGGGGTCCTCGCGCGGTGGGATCGCGGCGATGTTCAGGTCCGGCTCGGGTGCGGTCGGCAGATCCTTGTACGAGTGCACGGCGACGTCCACCTCGTGGTTGCGCAGCGCCACCCGGATGGCGGTGGTGAACACTCCGACGCCGATCTCGGCGACCGGGGCCGCCGACACGTCGCCCGCGGTCTTGATGATCACCAGTTCTGCCGGATGCCCGGCGGCGGTGAGTGCGTCGGCGATCGTCTGCGCCTGTGTGGTGGCCAGCTGAGAGCCGCGTGTGCCGATCCGAATCACTGTATCGCCCCTGATCAGTGGTTGTTTATGGGTCAGCGCCGTATGAAAGTCCGGCGCCGAGGATGGTTCAGTGGTGGAGACTGTCCGGGACGCGCAGTCAGTGCTGCGTGCGGCTCTGGTCGTCGAGACCGCTCTCGGGCGCCGACACCGGGCCGGTCGCACCGGGCTTGAGTTCGAACAACTCGCGCAGCGCCTCGGCGTAGTGGTCGCCGTTGGGTGTGGCGGCCAGTTGCTTGACCCGCACCGTCGGTGCGTGCAGCAACTTATCGACGACGCGCCGCACGGTCTTGGCAACCTCGTCACGCTGCGGATCGTCCAGGCCCGGCAGGCGTGTTTCCAGCCGCAGGATCTCGGCCTCCACCACGTCGGCGGCCCGCTGGCGCAGCGCCGCGACGGTGGGGGTGACCTCGGCCTGCCGCTGCAACGTCAGGTAGTCGGCCAGTTCGTCGGCCACGATCGACCGCGCGGCGAGGGTGTCGTTCTCGGCGGCACGGGTCGCCTCGTCATCGCGCAGTCCCGCGATGTCGACGATGTGCACGCCCGGCAGACGGGCCGCGGCCGGGTCGACGTTGCGGGGAAGTCCCAGGTCACAGATGACGAGGGGCTGGGTGGCGGTGCGCGCGGCGAGCGCCGAGTGCACCTCGCCGACACCCACGACGGCGCCGACGCTGCCGGTGGCCACCACCACGATGTCGGTGTCGGCCATCACCGACGCCAGGTCGTCCAGGCCCGCGCCGCGCACCGAGATGCCGTGATTGGCGGCGACGTTGCCGGCGAGATGTTCGGCGTTGGCCATGGTCCGGTTGACCACCACCATGTGCCCCACGCCCTCGCGGGCCAGGTGCGCGGTGGCCAGTCCACCCATCGCACCGGCGCCGATCACCACCGCCGAGCGCAGCCGGGCCGCCTCGGGATCGCCGGCGATCAGCGTCTTGGCGCGGTTGAGCGCCACCGACACCACCGAGGCACCGGCGCGATCGATGCCGGTCTCGGTGTGCACGCGTTTGCCGACCCGCAGGGCCTGCTGGGCCAGCTCGTGCAGGGTGCGGCCGGCGGCCTTGTTGGCGTCGGCGCTGAGGTAGGCGTTGCGGATCTGGCCGAGGATCTGCTGTTCGCCCACGACCAGCGAATCCAGCCCGGCGGCCACGGTGAACAGGTGCTCGACGGCGGCCTCCGAGTACCGGACATAGGCGTGTCTGGTGAGTTCGTTGACACTCATGCCGGAGTGTTCGCCCAGTACCTCGCCCACGGCCTCCAGGGCCGGGTGGAATGCGTCGACGACGGCGTAGATCTCGATGCGGTTGCAGGTGGAGACGAGCATCGCCTCGGAGACGGCGCGATGGGCGAGCAGCCTGTCGACGAGTTTGGGCCGGTCGTATTCGGACACGGAGATGCGCTCGAGCACCTCGACCGGAGCACTTCGGTGCGACACTCCGAACAACAGAACACTCACGCGGTCACCGCTTCTTCGCCCATAGCCTGATTACTCTCTGTAGTAGGCACAATACGTTCCGGTGCGTCGGCCCTGTGCACCGCGTATGCCTGAAAACCGAGTACCTGCAATTCCAAGGCTAGATCAACCTGCCGGACGACAACATCGGAGTCGACGGACAAGTGCACCGGCGTGACGTTGAGCAGCCTGCTGATTCCCCCCGCCACGAACGCGTCGCAGGCGGTCTGCGCGTCGTCGTCGGCGGTGGCGATCACCCCGAAATCAATACCCGATCCCAGGCCTTCCAGGGTCGCCTCGATCTCGCTGAGCGGGGCCACGACGAGGTCGTCGGCGAACCCACTGCCGACGACCTCGGGATCGCTGTCGAAAAGCACGGCCACCGTGAAACCGCGGCCGAAGCCGGTGTGCGAGATGAGTGCGCGGCCCAGCCTGCCTGCGCCCGCGAGTGCGACGGTGTTGGTGCTGTCGGTGTGCAGGGCGAGCTTGATGCGCGCGGTCAGCCGCGACACGTCGTAGCCGACGCCGCGTACCCCGACCGCCCCCACGTACGACAGGTCCTTGCGCAGGATGGACGGGTTCACACCCGCCGCGGTGGCCAGTTCGCCACTGGAGGCCACCACCACTCCGCGGGCGGTGAACGAGCGCAGGATGTAGAGATAGGTGGCCAGGCGGCTCACGGCCGGTCTCGGGATCGTCGTCGGCCGCCCCATCGCACGCTCCCGTCCTGCGTCTGCCCGGTACTGATCACACGTTCCTGTAAGCCTAGTGCGGGAGTCTTCTGCCTCACCCTCCGGCCTCCCAGCACGGCGACTCCGGCCTCCGCACGGCGACGACATGTCCGGTCCGCCGACCCCTACCCGTCGGCCGGGCTCAGGTCGGCGAGCAGCCGCGGCGCATCGACCTCCCAGTAGCTGTGCTCCTCGCCGTCGAGCAGCACGACGGGGAGCCGGTCACCGAATTCGGCGCGCAGGTCGCCGCGGCCCGCCTCGGCCGCCGCGTCGACGTCCACCTCGGTGACGGGCACGTTCAGCGGTCCGCAGATCCTGTCGAGGTCCGCGCGTGCCCGCCCGCACGCCGCGCAACCCGCGCGGACGAGCAATTCGATCCTCGGCGTTGTGACATCCATCTCGTCAGCCCTCCTGGTCGGTGCGGACGCGGCCACCCGCGCCGAGGGTGAACGTCCGATGTGCCGGTCCGCTCCAGTGTCCGCGCCTGCCCGACATGCCTTGCGGCGGGCCCCCGGCAAGTAGGGTGGGTCCGTAGACGCAAGCTGTGCGGGAGGTGGTCCGGTGGGCGAAATGCAAAACGCGGAGCAGTCGGGTGCGGACGCCGCGAAGTCGGGTGCGGACGCCGCGAAGGCGGGTGCGGACGCCGTGATCGACGACGCCCCGACCCCGTACGAGGATCCGGCACAACCGGATGCGGTGCTGCCGGAGGAGGCCGGCGGGGACGCCGCCGGTCCGGACACCGTGCTGCCGCACCCCGACGACTGGGAGGCGCACGCCGACATCGTCGATCCGGACGGGGCCGCCGACGACTCGGCTACGCCGGGCGACGACGACCCGGACCAGAACGACCCGGACCAGAACGACATCGACGAGGCGAGCCGGGTCACCACCTGGATCTCCGAGCGGGCGAGCGCGGCGACGGGCCGTTTCCGGCAGACCGCGGCCGAGTTGCGTCAGCGGCTGGCCGGCGAGGCCAGCGCCGAGGCCGCGGTGGACTCGCTGCGGGCGCGTACCGGTGAGCGCACCGACGATTCCGATGTGCCGCGGACACCGCCGGTGGCCCGCGATCTCACCGCGGCCGCCTTCTTCGACGTCGACAACACACTGGTGCACGGCGCGTCGATCGTACATTTCACGCGGGGTTTGGCCGCGCACAACTATTTTCGGTACAGCGACATCCTCGACGTGGTGTGGGCGCAGGCCAAGTTCCGGATCACCGGCAAGGAGAACGCCAACGACGTCTCCGAGGGCCGCGAGAAGGCCCTCTCGTTCATCGCCGGACGCCGGACCTCGGAGCTGATCAATCTGGGCGAGGAGATCTACGACGAGTACATCGCCGATAAGATCTGGCCCGGCACACAGGCTTTGGCGCAGCGTCACCTCGACGCGGGCCAGCAGGTCTGGTTGGTCACCGCCACCCCACAGGAGCTGGCCCAGGTGATCGCGGGCCGCCTGGGCCTGACGGGCGCGCTCGGCACGGTCGCCGAGAGCGTCGACGGCGTGTTCACCGGCCGCCTCGTCGGCGATATCCTGCACGGTCCCGGCAAGGCACATGCGGTGCGTTCCTTGGCGATTCGCGAAGGTCTCGACCTCAAACGGTGCACCGCCTACTCCGATTCCCACAACGACGTCCCGATGCTGTCGCTGGTCGGCAAGGCCGTCGCCATCAACCCCGACTCCGATCTTCGTGACGTCGCCAAGGTCCGCGGCTGGGAGATGTACGACTTCCGCACCGCCCGCAAAGCGGCGAAGTACAGTGCCACAACGGCACTGGCCGTCGGTGCGGCCGGTGGCGGCGCCGCGGTCGCCGCCCGCATGCTGCGCCACCGCTGAGCCCGCCTCCCGCTCACCCGTTGATGAAGGCTCGGATCTTTGCGTTGAGGTCGGTGACGGAGATGAAGACGCCGCGCCCGATCTCCTGTCCGTCGATGATTCCGAACCAGACTTCGACGAGGTTGAGCCATGCCCGGGAGGTTGGGGTGTAGATGCTCGGGTTCGGAGGATTCAGGCCCGACGCCTGCCTGGGCGGACGGCGACCGAAACGGCTTTGTCGTAGGCCGCGGCTACTGTTCCGATCACATCCACACGAAGGAGTCCCCATGAAAAAGTTCTTCACCCGCGCCGCCTGCGTCGCCGTCGCCGTCACCGGTATCGCCGGAGCGGCCAATGTGCCGTCGGCCGAGGCAGTGTCGACCGATCAGTACGATCGGGTCCGCTACGTGATGTGCGCCAACGACACAGTCAAGATCGACCTGCGGAACCGGTACGGCAATTCCGAGCAGCTCACGCGAAATCTGTCGGGCAACAAATGTGCCCTCTACGATCTCACCGAGACAGGCGAATACGGTGGCTACGTGTCGGTCAGCGTCGTCGACACGAATGGCGGGCCCGTGTCATGCAAGATCTACGTCAACGGCGAGGTCGTGGCCAAGTCCAACGACAGCAGCGACTATTACAGCTACGCCTCCTGCTACTGACCCGTCACAGCACCGCGTCACTGGTGGGGTCAATGAGGATCTTGGCATGCTGTTCGGCGGACCCGAGCGCCTCGAAAGCTGCCGGTACGCTGTCGAATCCGATGGTGGCGGTGATGAGCGGCGAGACGTCGATACGGCCGTCGGCGATCATCTGCAGCGCGGTGTGATACTCGGCCGGATCGTAGTAGAACGCGAAGCGGAAATCGTGTTCTTTGTTGATGGCCATGACCGGACGGTACGAATCGGGTTCCATACACACACCGACGACGACGATCCGGGAGCGGAACGGGGCACCGGTGATGATGTTTTCGATCATCCCGGGCGCGCCGACACATTCGAAGACGACGGGGCCGCCGGGTACGGCGCCCAGGCGTTCGGCGGCCTGGAACACCGGCCGCCACGGGACCACCGGGAGGCGACGCAGGCGGTGCATGGCATCAAACGCGACACCGAGCATGTCAGGTGCCCTGGTGATATAGCGGCCGCGTTCGCACGCCGCGTCCCACGGCGAGTCGACCCGCGGGTCGACCACCACGTCCGCGCCGACACGTTGTGCGAGTTTACGCCGGCTTTCCGAGAGATCGCTGGCCACAACATGTTTGACACCGGAAGCCTTGAGCACCGCGATCACGGCCAAACCGATGGGACCACAACCGATCACGACAGCCACATCGCGCTTGCCGACGGCGCCGCGGCGCACGGCGTGGTAGGCCACCGCCATCGGCTCGGTGAGCGCCGCGTGTTCCGCCGAAACCCCTTCGGGCACTTCGAAGGTCATATCCTCGGCGACGACGACGAAGTCGGCGTACGCGCCGGGTGCGGACTCCGAGAATCCCGTGAGATGCCGCTCTCCGCCATGCGATACCATCGGCACCGCCACGACCAGAGTGCCCGGCCCCCAGCGCTTCTTACAATCGGGTCCGTACGAGATCACCTCACCGGCGAACTCGTGCCCGAACACCACCGAATGCTCGCGCCGCATGAACCCCGGGTAGCCTACCTCCTCCGACACATCGGCGGAGACGTCGCAGTGCACGCGGGCGTGCAGATCGGATCCGCAGATCCCGGCACGAGTGACCCGTAACAGCACCTCGCCGGGCCCGGGTACCGGCGTCGGCAGATCCCGCACCGTCAACTCACCCGCATGACACACCACTGCGCGCACACTCAGCTCCCTCGATCAAGGCCACTAGTTCTGGAAATACCCTAGTACCTCGGGTCCGGCGATCCCCCGACACTCCGGGACGGGTTCACTTCGATCCGGGCTCACGCAGCCGGATACAGCAGTCCCCGAACCTCACCGTGTCCCCCGACCCCGCCATCCGAGGTGGCGACACTCGCGCCGGCTATCACCCGGCGGCCGCACGGTGGGTGCCCGCCTGCGGATCAGCCGAAGTAGACGCTGCCGCGTCGACTGAGCATCCGGAACAGGGTCTGCTGGATCTCCTCGCGCACGTGATCGGTGAGGTCGAAGACCACCATCGGATCGTCGGCGGCGGACTCGTCGTATCCACTGGTGTCGATGGGACGGCCGAAGTGGATGTGCCACTTGGACGGAAGCGGCACCGCGCCGAGCGGACCGAGCAGCGGGAAGATCGGGGTCACCGGGAAGTACGGCAGGCCGAGCATCCGCGCGACCGGTTTGAGGTCGGCGATCATCGGGTAGATCTCCTCCGAACCGACGATCGACATCGGGATGATGGGCGCCGAGTTCTTGAGCGCGGTGGTGACGAAGCCGCCGCGGCCGAACCGCTGCAGACGATAGCGGTCCTTGTACGGTTTGCCGATGCCCTTGAAGCCCTCCGGCCACACCGCGGTCAGTTCGCCGTTGCGCAGCAGCCGGTCGGCGTCGTTCGCGCATGCCATGGTGGCGCCGATCTGCCGGGCGACCTCGCTGATCCCCGGCATCTCGAACACCAGGTCGGCCGCCAGCACCCGCAGGTAGCGCCCGGCGGGATGATTATCGTGGACGGCGATCGACGACATGAGCGCGTCGATCGGGATCACTCCGGCATGGTTGGCCACGAGCAGCGCGGCGCCCTCGTCGGGCAGGTTCTCGATGCCGGTGACCTCGACCCGGAACCACTTCTCGTATACCTGGCGGATCGCCGGGAACCACACCGATTCGGTGAAGTGTGGGTCGAAGCCGAACTCGTCGACGGCGTACTCGCCGGTCATCCGTTCGCGGATGAACCCGGCCGTTGACGTGAGGGTGTCGGCGATGGCGCCGCGGATACCGCCGAGACTGAAGAACGGACTCGAGCGCACGTCGTTGCCGTGTTCGGCGCCGAGCCCGTCGGCGAGGGTGACCTCATCGGTGATCGGGGTGACGCTCGCCGGCGGGATGCCGAACGCGTCGGTGTTGGGATGGCCGGCCAGTTGGCTGGGGTGCCGACGTTCGGACAGGTCCCGGCCCGTGTCCGCCTTACCCGGATGGCCGATGGCCCCCGAACCGTCGGCGGAACTGCGGGGGGTCGCGTAGAGCTGAATGACCTTCGCCGTGCGTGCGTCGGTTGCTCCGGTCCCCACGATGCCCACCATCCTCGCCTTGGTTCTCGTCTTGCCATGGTTTACATACTTGCCTTGACCAATGGCAGCTCGGGGCGCGTCGCCGTCTTCCCCGCATTTCCCCCAGAAGGTCTCAAAATCACATTGTAAACGTTGCAATTGCGTTGCGCATACTGCACCATAGGGACCAAAGTCCCGGATCGCATCCCGGTATCGGACAGATCACACCTCGACCAGACGGTGCGCGGCAGAGACGACCCGGTGTTCGAAACCGCGCCAGGTATCGGCCCCGATGACCGGGCTCGCCGACCCGCGGCGGATAAAGTCATCGAGCGTCTGATCTGTGGTGTAGCGGGGCACGAAGCCGAACTCGGTACGCATCCGGGTGGTGTCGAGGACCCGGCCGTAGGTAAGAAAATCCGTCTGACTCGATCTCAGCTTGGCCGACCGCAGGTCCTGGAAAACACCGGCGACCGGGGCCATCAGGCCCTTGGGAACGGGTAGTTGGAGGTGTCCGAGACGCCGGATGGCCTGTGTCAGGGTGACCACCCCGTCGCCCGAGACATTGTAGGTGCCGGGACGGTTGGCCAGCACCGCGTGTTCCATCGCCGCGAGCGCGTCCTCCTCGTGCAGGAACTGCAGTCGCGGTTCCATCCCGATGACCGTCGGCACCACCGGCAACGACAGGTAGGACCCCATCCGGGTGTTGATCCGCGGACCGAGGATCGCCTGCGGGCGCACGATGGTGATATCGATGTCGTGACGTCTGCGTGCCAGACCGCGCACATATCCCTCGACGTCGAGCAGGTCTCGTCCGTAGCCGGTCTTGGGTTCGCGCCGCGCCGCGGTGCCCTCGTCGAAGTGCGAGGGGTCCTTGGAGCTGGCGCCGTAGACCATCGCGGTGGACCGCAGCACCACCCGCTTGACCGACGGGCTGCGCTGACATGCGGCACACACCTGCATCGACCCGATCAGGTTGAATTCCTTGATCGCCGCCGAATGCGGTGCCGCCTCCATGATGGAGGTGGCCGCGTGGACGACTGTGTCGACGTTGTAGGAGCTGATCGCCTTGGCCATCGCCGGCCTGCGGATGTCCAGGCGCATGAACTCGGCGCGGCCCATCCGCCGCAACAAGTCTTTGCGCGGCACCCGCGAATCGACTGCGAGGACTGTCTCGATGTCGGGGTTCGCGGCGAGCCGTGCCACCAGATACCCGCCGAGAAACGTCGAGGCACCGGTGACCAGGACCGACCGCGGCGAATCCGATGACGACGTTGTTGTCTCCCCTGTCATGGTCTCGAGAGTAGGGCATAACGCACAGGACCCGCGCGGATAGCGCGGGTCCTTGTGGCCACTACAGGCTATTTGCCGAGTTTACGACGCTGAACGCGAGTGCGGCGCAGCAGCTTGCGGTGCTTCTTCTTCGACATGCGCTTGCGGCGCTTCTTGATCACTGAACCCATGGGGGTGCTTCCTCACGCTCGACGCTTAACCTTCTGTGCTTTCGGCGCATTCGGGGTCCGACCTACCGGCCGTTACTCGCCAGAACCGAACCCGCCCGCCAGAAACCAACCCGCCAACGCCAACGCCGGTCAGGTCGACCGAGAGCCGTTGGGGATCGCAGCACGCGATCCCCAAGCCTACCGGTTGGGAACCTCCAGGAGAAATCGAGGTGCCAACCCGCACTCGGCGAACGGCATGCCGCCTAACCGGCGTCGAAGTACGAGGTCTCCAGGTAGTCGTGAACCGCCTTGGCGTGAACACGGAATGAACGGCCCACGCGGACGGCGGGCAGCTCACCACTGTGAACGAGCCGGTAAACGGTCATCTTCGAGACCCGCATCAGGGATGCGACCTCTGCGACGGTGAGAAATTGCGACCCCGCGGTCGTGCTGCTCACCGATCCGGTCTTCTCTACAGGTGCCATGACTTACTCATACCTCCGGTGCACGAATCGTGGCCGCCGGCTTCCCCTCCGGCGAGCAATCAGACACGCACGTGCTTTGAGCAGCTTAACGGGGCAGATGTGAATAAAGCGACGTGTGTGGCCCGAGGAATGGCCCATTCCGTACCAGAAAACACAATATGTAGTAGTGAAAATACCTTTGCACCACTAGATACGGGGTGCGCCAGATTCGCCCAAAGTTGCCGGACCGCCCGGCAAACTCTCAACGTCGACTCGACGGCCAGCGTTTGCGCTGGCCACGGCACATGCGCGCATCGCCTGGTACACGCCGTGCCGGAAACCCGCAGCCTCGAACTCCCTGATGGCCTCGGCGGTGGTGCCCCCGGGAGAGGTGACCGCCGCCCGCAGATCCACCGGCGACAGCCCGGACTCGCTGAGTAGGATGCCCGCACCGCGAATGGTCTGTACCGCCAGGTCACTGGCCTGCGCCCGCGTCAGACCCAGCCCCACACCGGCATCGATCATCGCCTCCACCAGCAGAAACACATACGCCGGTCCCGAACCCGAGACCGCGGTCACCGCGTCCATCAACTTCTCGGGCACGACGCTCACCTTGCCGACCGCACGCAGCAGGGCGAGCACCGACTCAAGCTGTTCGTCGCTCACGTACCGGCCCGGCGACACCGCCGACATCGCCTCGTTCACCAGCATGGGCGTATTGGGCATCACCCGGATGATCGACGAGCCGGCCTGCAGCGCGTTCTCGTATCGCGACAACGGCAGACCCGCCACCAGCGTGACCACGACGCGCTCGGTGTCCCCGGTGTCGTCGACCGATGCGATATTGCGCAGCACCTCGGTCACCCCGTCCGGCTTCACCGCGATGAACACATACCGGGCCCCTTCGACGGCGTTGACCACGTCGGTCACCAGAACGCCGTACTCGTCGGCGATCTCGGCGGCCCTGACCTCGGACTTCTCGGCGACGACGAGATCCTTGGTCTGCTTGCCCGACTGGACGAGCCCGGCGAGCAGCGCCTCACCGATCTTTCCGCCACCGATGATCGCGATACGTTGGGACACTTGTCTGCCTTTCCTCTGGGGTGCACTGCGTCTGGGGTGCGCTGGACACCGCGACGGATCCCGGCAGGACCGATCGCGGCGAAAGCGCTCGCGACGGGGCCGGGGTCCGGGCGAACGCTACTGCTTCGGGAGCAGCGCCAGCTGGCGCGACTGGGCGACCACCGCACCCGTCGAGTCCACCACGAGGTGATCCTCCTCGAACATCCCGGGCCCCACCTGCACGCTCGACGACTCGAACCGCAGCCAGCCCGGCGCCGGATGCCGGCGCAGATATGTCGTCAGCTGCACCGTCGGCGCCCATCCGAACATACCGAGATTCATCACCACCGGTGGTGACGCGTCGGCCACCAGCACGGCGAAGTCGAGATCCGGCTCGGCGCCCTTGGGCCTGGCCCAGCCGACTATCCGGGCCGGGCCGGTCTGCCCGCGCATCACCGGGAACGTCAAGGGGTCGAGCACCATGTCCAGAGCCGGGCCGAAGTGCACGATGTCGCGCATCGGCGCCTCGTCCACCGACACTCCGTCGGCGGGTGGGGCGACGGGCACGTCATCGACGCCGGTCGGTGCGCGATGACCCGGCTCGCCCGTGCCCGCGTAAGCGAGCGTGACCGTCGACGACACCATCGTGCGCCCGCGCTGACCGATATCGACCGCCAGCACCGCGACGGTGCGACCGTGTTTGCGCACCGTCACGTCGATGTCCACGACGCCGGGATCGGGTGCCGACAGATAGTCGCTGGCGATGGCCACCGGCATCAGTCCGGATTCTCCCGTCGCCACGCTCGCCCGCGCGAGTTCGGCGAACGCCGCGCGCGCCGCACCAACTGCCACCATCTGCAGCGAGCCGCCGTGCACCTTGGGGCCGATCGTGAACACCGGGTCGATGGTCGCGGCCAGCGCCACGCCGTCGTGGTTGCCGGACCTGCGGGTCAGGGTTCGAATCTCGGTCAGAAGTCCGCTCATGGAAATGCTCCGTGCCGTGTCAGATGGGTGCGGGCGAAGTCGAGGGCCCGAGCAAGCATCGCACCCCGCTCCGGTTTGGTACGTGCCGAACTCGTGGTGATCTCCAGCACCACCGCGCCGTCGAAGTCGCTTGCCGCCAGTCTGCGGCAGATCGTCTCGCACGGCTGGTTGCCGTCGCCGGGCAGCAGGTGTTCGTCGTGAGCGGCGCCGGTGCCGTCCGCAAGGTGCAGGTGGGTCAGTTCGCCGCCCATCCGGCCGAACATCACCTGTGCGTCGGCACCCGCCATCGCCGTGTGCGACAGGTCGAGCGTGTAGTTGCGATAGCCGTCGTCGGTGGGGTCGATGGACTTTCCGAACGCCGACGCCGACGCCCCCGGACCGCCGCCGCGTCGCGACAGCCGCCGCGCCGAGCGTTCGCCCGTCCCGAACAGCCGGTCCGCGCGCATCGGGAACATGTTCTCCACCGCGATCGCCACTCCGCTGTCGTCCTCGAGTTCGCCGACGAGATCGTCGAACGCCTCGACGTAGTAGCGCTGCCAGCGGAACGGCGGATGCACCACGACGGTCGGCGCACCCAGATCCTCGGCGGCATGCACCGCCCGCGCCAGCTTCGGCACCGGGTCCTTGCCCCACACCCGCTGCGAGATGATCAGACACGGCGCGTGGATCGACAGGATCGGCACCTGGTATCGCGACGACAGGTATTCGACGTGCGCGATGTCCTGGCTGACCGGGTCACCCCACACCATCAGTTCGATGCCGTCGAAGCCCAGCTCCGCCGCGTACTGGAACGCGGCCTCGGTGTTCTGCGGATACACCGAGGCGGTCGACAATCCCACCGGGATCTCGGGTCGCTCGATGCGGCGGCCCAGCGGAGCGGACCTCACGTGGCAAGCAATACCAGTGGGCCGATGGTCACCAGCAACCCGACGCCCACCGCGAGCAATGTGGTGACCAGGTCACGCGAACGGCGCACCACATGTGTGATGGTCACGATGCTGAAGATCACCACCACCGCGAGCACGAGCGCGAACGGCACGCTCCACCGCCAGAGTTCGGTGAAACCCCAGAACAGGCCGATACCGACAGCGATACCGAGGATCGATTCCCCGACCAGCAGCAGCCAGGCCATCGCCGGCGATCGTTCGTGACCGGTCCGCTCGCGTGCGCTCTCGCTGCTGGAATCGCCCACGGCGGTCTTCGCGCCGGTCGGCTTCTCGTCCGCCTGAGCATCGGCGACGGAGGTGTCCGTGTGGTCCCCGGTATCGGTATCCAGCGCCGCATCGGTGGCCGGCGAGTCGGCCTCGGCCGCCTTCCTGCCGAAACGCTTCTTCTTGGCCGACTTGGCGGTTCTGGCCGCCCGCGCCTTCGCGGCCCGTGCGGCCGCGTCGAATGCCTGCTCATCGTCGGTCCGGGGGTCATGGGCAGCGGTGTCCTCGCCGGAGTCGGCGTCCGGAACACCATCCTCGGCGTCCGTACCGGCATCGGTCGCGGGATCGGGATCGGGATCATCGGATCCGGGCACATCCGGACGGTAGCCGCCGGTCGCGTCGGCCGAGTAGGAGGGTGCCTCGCCGGTGATCGGCTCGATGACCTCGGTCGACTCCCCCGGCCGCAGATCGTCGTCACGATCTTCGGAGTCACGACTCTCGGGAGCGCCGGTTCCCGAGTACAGGTTGGTCAGGTAGTCCGAGGACGACCCGCCGACGACGGGGTTCACGTCGGTCGCCCGGTCGTCCGCCGGTTCGGCGGGACCGTCGAGATCGCCACGGGCGATCACCTCGGTTCGTTCACCGGCTCGGTCCGGTTCGGACGATGCGGCCCACGCCGGCACGTCGCCGACGTCACCGGCCCGATCGATGACATCGGTACGGTCGAGCGCCTGGACGGCGTCGGCCGGCCCGGGCACACCGGCGCCGCCGGGTGCGTCGGTGCGGTCCAGGGCCTCGGTTCGATCAAGAGCGTCGGTTCGATCAAGAGCGTCGGTGCGGTCCGCGACCTGCGCCGTGGCGGCGATCGTCTGGGTGGGACCGTCGGCCGCGGCCGGAGTGACCCGCGCGTCACCGCGCCCCTTGTTGCGTCGGCCGAACAGTCCGCGCCGTGGTTTGACCTCGGGTTCGGATTCGACGTCGGAGAACGACCGATACGAGTCGAAATCGGTCGCGGCTGCCGACGGTGAACTGCCGGACGACAGCGCCTCCACGCCACCGGCGGCGTCCGCCGGCTCGGGTGATTCGGGGGCATCTACCCGTTCGATGATCCCGGTCACCTCGTTGTCGGCCGTGTCATCGGCCACCGGTACGGGTCCGGCCTGCTCCGTTGTCTGCTCGCGCCGGGCGGATTCGGCGGCGCCGTAGGCGGGCATACCGCTGGCGGCCGATTGCCGGGAGGCCGGGCGCTCGGCGCGCGGGAACGAGGTGTGCCGGGGTTCGGCGATGGGGTCGGAGGAGACGCGGGGAACCTCGCCGGTCAGCTCCGCCATCGACACCGCCCCGGCGCGACCGACTCTGCGCCGGTTGCGGCCGTCCTTCGCGGTCCCGGCGGCGTCGGCATCACCCTGATGGCGTGCCAACAGCTCTGATACGGAAATGGGCCGGGAATCTGCGTCCTTGTTCACCATTACGTGCGCTCTCCCAAAGTTTCTCCGACAACCGCGTTCAGCATCTTAAAACGTCCGCACCCTAGCCCGTGTACTCCGGCATGTGCCAGGAGCACATGCCGGAGTACACGGGGGGCCGCGACCGCAGGGCGATCTACTCCAGCCCGGAATCGAGCCGCCGCAGAATCACACCCTCCCGCAGCGCCCACGGACAGATTTCCAGTGTATCGATATCCAATGCGCGCATCGCCGCCTCGGCGACCAGCGCACCCGCCACCAGTTGTCCGGCACGGTCGCTGCTGACACCTTCCAGTTCGGCCCTGTCGGATGTGGTCATCCTCGAGATGAACGCGATCAGCTGACGCAGACCGCTGGAGGTCAACTCCCGACGCACCCGCGGTCCGGCGCTCGACGGCGCCGCCCCGGTGAGCCTGGCGAGGCTGCGGAAGGTCTTCGACGTGGCCACCACCATGTCCGGCCGACCGCAATCGGAAAGCTGTTTGGCCGCACCCTTGAGCTCGGCGTCGAGCCAGTCGCGCAGCACCGAGATGCGGCGGCGGTCCGGCGGATCGTCGGGCAGCCACTCGCGGGTGAGCCTGCCCGCACCCAACGGCAGCGACAGCGCCACATCGGGTTCCTCGTCGACCCCGTTGGACATCTCCAGCGAACCGCCGCCGATGTCCAGTGCCAGGATGCGGCCCGCACTCCACCCGTACCAGCGGCGTACGGCCAGCGATGTAAGGCGCGCCTCGTCGGTGCCCGACAGGACATCGACCGTGACGCCCGTCTTGGCCTCGACGTCGGCGAGAACCTGATCACAGTTGGTCGCATCGCGCACCGCCGAGGTGGCGAACGCCATGATCTGTTCGCATCCCGATGACTCCGCGATACGGGTGAATTCGTCGACGGCGTCGATCAGCTTGTCCGCCGCGCGGTCGACCAGACGCCCGTCATCGTCAATCTGTTCAGCAAGGCGCAAAATCGCCTTCGTCGAACTCATGGGGGTGGGATGACCACCCGGATGGGCGTCGACGACCAACAGGTGGACCGTATTGCTGCCCACATCGAGTACTCCTAAGCGCACTCCGCACACGCTACTGCGTCGCGGGCCGACCGCGACAGCGACTCCCGGCAAAGGCACCATCTTTTTTTCGATTCACGCACGGTCACCGGCCTTTGTGCGGCCCTTCTACCTCCTCGATCGGCACAATCCGCGCCCACGGCGCTACCGTTGACATGTGCCGAGCACCAAGACGAGCGCGCGGATGCGCCCCACCCCGGAGGTCGACCTCGACTTCGCGCGCGAGTGGTACGAATTCGCCGATCCCGATGACCCCGAACACGTGATCAACGCCGACCTCACCTGGCTGTTGTCGCACTGGACATGTGTATTCGGCACGCCCGCGTGCCAGGGTATCGTCGACGGCCGCGAATCGGACGGATGCTGCACCCACGGTGCGTATCTGTCCGACAAGGACGACCGCAAACGGCTGGCCAGGGGGATGTCGATGCTCACCGCCGACGACTGGCAGTTCCACAAGAAGGGTTCGGGCAAGAACCCGGTCGGCCCGCACGGCTATCTCGAGGAGGGCGACCTCGACGACGAGCCGGCCCTGAAGACGCGAACCCACAAGGGCGCGTGCATTTTCCTCAATCGCCCCGATTTCGCCAAGGGGCCCGGATGTGCCCTGCACGCGATGGCGCTGCGTAAGGGCCTGGAACCGCTGACCGTGAAACCCGATGTGTGCTGGCAGCTTCCGGTACGCCGCGAGCAGGACTGGGTGGAGCGGCCCGACGGCACCCAGGTGCTCAAGACC
The DNA here is from genome assembly GCF_025273675.1 of Gordonia pseudamarae. Taxonomy (NCBI): domain Bacteria; kingdom Bacillati; phylum Actinomycetota; class Actinomycetes; order Mycobacteriales; family Gordoniaceae; genus Gordonia; species Gordonia pseudamarae. The sequence continues at coordinate 4,294,721 of NZ_CP045809.1, forward strand.
ACCATCACCGAGTACGACCGGCGCGGCTGGGGAGAGGGCGGCCACGACCTGAAGTGGTACTGCTCGGGGTCTCCCGACGCGCACGTCGGTGCCACCCAGGTGTGGCAGTCATATGCCCCCGAGTTGATCGAACTGATCGGGCAGGCCGCCTACGACGCCCTCGCCGCCGTGTGTGAGCGCCGAAACGGTCTGGGACTCATCGCCGTTCACCCGGCGACGGCGGCCGCGACGGCACGCCGCGAGACCGACATCAAGTACGAGCGCCTCGACGACTGAACCTGCCGGTTGAGCCACCAAAACTCTCCCGCCGCCCGTTCAGACAGGAAGGCCCCGCCGGTTGAGGTGTGCGGCCGCCCGGCGGCCGAGCCTCGAAACCCCGCAAAGCCGACAATGTCATCTCACCGGGTTTGAAGGCTCGTCGCCAACGCTCGTCGCACCTCAACCGCTCGCACCTCAACCGGCAGTGGCTGGTTTCAGAACAGGTGTCACGGTTCCAGTTTGTAGCCCAGGCCACGGACGGTCACCAGATGTTTCGGCGACCCCGGGTCCGGTTCGATCTTGGCGCGCAGCCGCTTCACGTGCACATCAAGGGTTTTGGTGTCACCGACGTAGTCGGCACCCCACACCCGGTCGATCAGCTGACCGCGGGTGAGCACCCGTCCGGCATTGCGCATCAGATACTCGAGAAGATCGAACTCCTTGAGCGGCAACGTGATCGATTCGCCGTTGACGGCCACGGTGTGCCGGTCCACGTCCATCCGGACCGGACCCGCCTCCAGCACCGCCACGGCCACCTCGTCGTCGCCGCCGTCGCCGCGACGCAGCACCGCCCTGATCCGGGCGATGAGCTCACGCGCCGAATACGGTTTGGTCACATAGTCATCGGCGCCGAGTTCCAGGCCCACCACCTTGTCGATCTCCGAGTCGCGGGCGGTCACCATGATCACCGGGACACCTGATCGGGCGCGCAGGGCCCGGCAGATCTCGGTACCCGACATTCCGGGCAGCATCACATCGAGGAGAACGATGTCGGGATTGATGCGGTCGAACGCGGCGAGTGCCTGCGCTCCATCGTTGATCACGCTCGTCTCGAATCCCTCCTTACGCAGCAAGAAGGCCAACGGATCGGCCAGGGCTTTCTCATCCTCGACGATCAGTACATGCGTCACAGATAGATTCCTTCTGTCTTGATTTTCAGACGACAATCGGGGTCGGGGCCGGTCCACGGCGATACCGGATTCACGCCGCGGGCACCCCGCCGACGGCTGTGGCCCGGTCGTCGGCGCCGTCGTCGTCGGCCTCGCCGAGGACGTCCAGCGGGATGCTCAGGGTGAACGTCGATCCGGTGCCGGGTTTGCTCCACAGCGCGATGGTCCCGTCGTGGTTGGCCGCGACATGCTTGACGATGGCCAGCCCCAGACCGGTCCCTCCGGTCAGCCGCGACCGCGCCTTGTCCACGCGGAAGAAGCGCTCGAACACCCGCTGCTGGTCGGCCTGCGCGATACCGATACCACGGTCGGTGACCGCGATCGACACCATCGGCACGCCGTCGACGTCGGTGCGTCTACGGCTGATCGAGACCATCGTGTTCTCCGGCGAATACGCGATGGCGTTGACGATGAGGTTGTTCAGCGCCGTCAGCAGCAGCATCCGGTCGCCCCGTACACCGAGCCCGATCGGCGCGTCGGCCTGCAGCTTGATGCCCGCGGCGTCGGCGGTGAGCGCCGCCGCGTCCAGCGCGTCGTCGACGAGCGCGTCCACATCGACGTGCGCGAACCCCTCGGCGCGACCACTCTGCAGCCGCGACAGCGACAGCAGTTCGTTGACCATCCGGCCCAGGCGCTGGGCCTCGCCCACCACCTGGGTGCCGAAGTGGCTGACCGCGTCGACGTCGTCGGCTGATTCGAGCAACGCCTCGCCGAGCAGACCGATCGCGCCGACCGGCGTCTTGAGTTCGTGTGAGACATTCGCGACGAAATCGCGGCGGGTGGCCTCCACCCGCGCGTGCTCGGTGTCGTCGACCCCGTAGATCACCGCGTACCGCTCGTCCTGGCCGGCTGCGCCCTTGGCCTTGCTCCCGCGCTCCGTTCCTGCCGCGTCGTCACCGACCGCCAGCCGGACGAGGCAGCCGACCGAGTCGACGTTACGCACGGTGGCCCGGCCGGTGGATACGAAACCCAGCGTCGACGGACTGGGAGTGAATTCGAACCGCTTCTCCGCGGAGGTGTCGAGGACGTCCTTGGCCGCCCGCCACACGACGTCGGCGAGCAGCCTGTCACGCACGATGCCCAGTTCGACGGCGCGATGGTTGTAGAGCACCACGTCACGGAACTGGTCGACGACGGCCACCGCCGTCTCGGAGTTGCGCACGATGAGACCGAGAAGCCCGGCCTTGGTCATCTGACCGTCCGAGGTGAGGCCGACGACGTCGGACACCTTCAGTTCGGCGTCCTCGGGGACCGCCCGCGGCGACTGTGCCGCCTCCAGATGCACAAAGGAAACCGACGACGGGGAAACCGACGACGGGGAAACCGACGACGAGGCAACCGACGACGAGGCGGCGTGCGGCCCCGGGACGCGGGCACCGCCCACGAAACGGGGTCGCACAATCAAGGTTCCGATAGCAACGCCGACAGCCAATGCCAGTGCGATCGCGCCGAGAACCAAAGCAACGGTCACAACGTGTACTTTACGGCTCGCCGAACGCCCGTCGCACTCCTCGCGGGAGAGTTCGGCCGCTGTTCACGCAGAGTTCCACAACGCAACAGGCTCCGCTCGCATACCGCACCCGATGGCCGACCGGGGGCTGCCGGGGCGACGACCTCCCGGTGGGCGATCGCCGAACGCAGCCGCCGCGCCGGTTCGCCGGGTCAGCGCTGGACGCTGACCGCCATGTCGGCGTACTCGGGATGTTTACCCACGTAGGCCTCCACATACGAGCACACCGGCACCACCTTCTTGCCCGAGGGCCGGATGTCGTCGAGGACCGCCTTCACCAGCTGACCCGCGTATCCGTGTCCGCTGAACCGCTCGTAGATCACCGTGTGGGTGAGCACCACCTGCTCGATCTCCGAGACATAGTCGAGGTAGCCGACCTGCAGGTCGGTACCGTCGTCCGAAGTCACCGAAGCCTCGTAGCGCTCCTGACCCGGCAGGTGCTTGATGTGAACCGTCCCCGTTTCGCCCATGGGTCCAATGTAGCCCGCATCACAGGGTTGCGGGTCCACTTCTCCTGCCGCTGCCTGTCTACTTCTGTTGTCCCTGCGCGGCGACGGCGGCGGCGCCTGCCGCGGCGGCCTCCGGATCGAGGTAGGTGCCGCCCGGGTTGAGCGGCTTGAGCTGGTCGTCGAGGTCGTAGCGCAGCGGGTTTCCGGTGGGGATGTTCAGGCCGGCGATGTCCTCGTCGGAGATTCCGTCGAGATACTTGACCAGTGCCCGCAGCGAGTTGCCATGAGCGGCGACCAGCACGGTCTTACCGGCCTTCAGGTCGGCGGCGATGGCCTCGGTGAAATACGGGATGAGCCGCTCGACGACGTCCTTGAGGCATTCGGTCAGCGGAACCTCGTCGAGGTCGGCGTACCGCGGGTCGTTCGATTGGCTGTACTCGGCGTCGACGTCGATTGCCGGCGGCGGGGTGTCGTAGCTGCGGCGCCACAGCATGAACTGCTCGTTGCCGTACTTTTCCAGGGTGTCGGCCTTGTTGAGGCCCTGCAGCGCACCGTAGTGGCGTTCGTTCAGGCGCCAGTCGCGGACCACCGGGATCCAGTGCCGGTCGGCTTTGTCCAGGGCGATCTGCGCGGTGGCGATGGCCCGGCGCAGCAACGAGGTGTACAGGACGTCGGGCAGCAGATCGTGTTCGACGAGCAGCTCGCCCGCCCGCACCGCCTCCGCCGTGCCCTTCTCCGTGAGCGCGACGTCGACCCAACCGGTGAACTGGTTGGACGCGTTCCATTCGCTCTCGCCATGCCGCATCAAAATCAGGGTGCCGTTGCTCATGCCGATGAGTTTTCCACATCGGCGACGGCTGTGTCCCGACGGCGCCGACGGGCATTCTCGTCCGTTACGATGGCGGTTCGGCCAGGCCCGTCTGGTAGGCGACGACCGGGGAACCAGCGGCGCGCCCAGTCCAGATCCTCGCCGATGACGTTCTCGATCGGGCCGAACCACAGCAGCAGCACAGCCAGCGTGATAGGAGTCAACCGGATGACGACGGCCGGCGTCGTACCGATGGCCGCATACATCAGGACGAACATGCCGAGCCTGGCGATATCACCGGCGATGCCGCCAAGTCCGTTGGCGCTGAACCATTCCGACGTAGAGAATCCATACCGGGGTGCGACGATTGTCGCCGTGGCCACACCGGCGACCAGGACTGCTACCGCCGGCGAGCCCCACCAGGTGCAGGAGTTCGTCCAGGTCAGCGGCGTTTTGGCCACCCAGTAGGGCGAGTGCGCGCAGGTTGTCCCGACCGCTGACGGACGGGTGGAAGGCGGGGGTTTCGATCAGCGAACCCACCTTGGGCAGGTAGGCCGTGGGCCGGGTCAGTGGTTCGCCGAGCACGGTAGCGGTTTCCGACGTGGGCCGGACCAGTCCCAGCAGCATTGCCAGGAGTGTCGTTTTACCGGCGCCATTCGGCCCGACCAGACCGGTGACGGTGCCGACGGGAATGGTCAGCGTCGCGGCGTCGACGGCCGTCCGGGACCGGAACCGTTTGGTCAGTCCGTCGGCCGCGATAGCGGGTTCAGCGGTCGGTCGGGGCGAGTGCCCGTAGTTCGTTATGCGTGTCGTCGGTGCGTCAGTCGTCGGTGCGTGTGTCGTTGTAGTATTCATGATTCAACGATCGCCGTCGGCACCCCTCGACGCGTCTGCTCGACGTTGAGATCGGCCTATGCACCCGCATAGAAATCATCCAGTACTCGACGATTTGGTTTGACAGCTCCCATACACTGGCTGGGTGATGATCGTTCGAGTTGAGGAGTCCGTAGGCGCCGCGCGCGCCCTCGGCAGATGATCGCGCCCCGCAACCGACCCACTGGGCCGGACGGGTTTTGCTGCCCTCACCTCACTCACCGCCGGCGACGGCTGGCGGGTCACCGAATGATCATCCCATGAAATCTGTTACCCGACAAGACATCCTGTCCTCATTCCGCGGCGCGACGCGCAGCGAGATCAAGAAGGTCACCTTCGCCGTGGACTTCGACGCCGTCAACTTCGACGTCCTCGAGTTCTACGGCTGGCGCGACCCGAAGATGCCCAAACGCTCCTACGTGGTCATCCCCCACGACGCCGGTGTCGTCGCCCTGCCGCTGACCCGCGCCGACGCCAAACCCCGTGCGCGAGCGATGTGTTCGTGGTGCCGCGATGTCAACCTCACTGACGAGGCCGTGCTCTACGCGGCCCGCCGCGCCGGTCCGGCCGGACGGCGAGGCGACACGGTAGGAGTGTTGGTGTGCAAGACATTCCACTGCTCCCGCAATGTCCGGCAACTGCCGCCCGCCTATCACAAGGGCACGGATCTCGACGCCATCCGAGCCGAGCAGATCGCCGAACTGACCCGCCGCGTCGACGCCTTCACCAACTCGGTCCTGGCCGACTGACCCGCCGGATCGAGCGGGCCCCGTCGCCCACTTGTTTCATTTCAGGTCTCCTCGCCATGCGTGCCCGCTCCGGGTGCGATCACCTCAAGTCCCACGGGCCTGGCGGCCTCGCCAAGTCTGTGGTCATAGCACCCGCGCTACATGTTCGGTCTGAACTCGATCACTCGGGCAACCCGCCCGGCGATAAGTTAAGGTGGTGGTACCATAACCTCCATGCCTCTGAAGAAGACCACTGTCATGGTGGATGAAGCCGACCTGGACCTGATCAAACAGGCAGCCGCACGCGATGGTCGCCCCGAATCCGAATACTTCAGGGAAGCGTTTCATTTGGCAGCAATGCGGAGCCGCCGATGGGATCAGGACATGGATATACCCGTCCTGGACTTCGGCCACGCCGTAACCTCCGACGAGGTCGATGAGCTGGTGCGCGAGTCCATCGGAGGCGAGACGAAGGATCCCAGGTGATCCTCATCGGCGACACATCAGGTATGGTCGCCACCTTCAACGTCAGAGATCCTGAGCATGATGCCGCGCGGGCGGCTCTACAGATGGCGGGATTGATCGTTGTGTCTCCCCTCGTATTGCACGAGGTCGAGCATGTCGTCACCCGAAATATCAACCGGGACGCCGCGTATGGGATCAACGATTGGCTGTTGGCGCAGGAGCGGGCCGGCCGGGTGGAACTGGCGACGATCTCCGCGGATACCCTGCGCACCTCACGCATAGTCCAGAACAAGTATCGGGCCCTTACGCTGGACCTCGCGGATGCGGTCAACGTTTCGCTCGCCGAGCGCTATGAAACCGCCGCGATACTGACTCTCGACAGACGCGACTTCCGAGCGGTCCGACCACTGACCGGCCACGCCGCGTTCCGGCTACTACCCGATGATCTCTAACGCAGTCAGCCAGAACCGACAACGGTGGGCGAACCACTTCGGTTCGCCCACCGTTGCTTGTCCAAAACCCTACTTGCGCAGGTCCTTACGCAGGATCTTCCCCGACGCCGACTTGGGCACGACGTCGATGAACTCGACCACGCGCACCTTCTTGTACGGGGCGACACGCTCGGCGACGAATTCCATCACCTCGGCCTCGTCGATCTCGGCACCGGACTGGCGGACCACGAACGCCTTCGGGATCTCCTCACCGGTCTCCTCCTCGATCACGCCGATGACCGCGGCGTCGGCGATCTTCGGGTTGGTCAGCAGCAGCGCCTCCAGCTCGGCCGGCGGCACCTGGTAGCCCTTGTACTTGATGAGTTCCTTGAGCCGGTCGACGATGTAGACGCAGCCGTCGGCGTCGACGGTGGCCATGTCGCCGGTGTGCAGGAAGCCCTCGGCGTCAATGGTGTCGGCGGTGGCCTGGTCGTTGTTCAGGTAGCCGAGCATCACGTTCGGCCCCTTCACCCACAGCTCACCGGGCTCGGACACACCCGAATCCGGGATGCCGATCTCGTCGCCGGTCGCCGGGTCGATCAGCTTGTTCTCGGTGTTGGGCACGGCCCAGCCGATCGACGACAGCGGCGGCTCGTCCTTGCCGAGCACCCCGCGCGAGTCGGTGGGGATGAGGTGGCTGACCGGTGACAGTTCACTCATGCCGTAGCCCTGCAGCATGTGCAGATCCAGACGTTCGGCGACGGCGTTGCCGAGTTCGGCGTCGAGCGAGGCGGCACCAGAGAGCATGGTGTGCAGCGACGACAGATCGTAGTTGTCGATGATCGGATGCTTGGCCAGCGCCACGGCCACCGGCGGCGCGATGAACGCGTAGGTGATCTTGTGGTTCTGGATGTTCTCCAGGAACTCGACGAGGTCGAAGCGCGGCATGATGACCAGGCGGGCACGTGCGTAGAGCGCCGCGTTGAGCAGCACGGTCATGCCATAGATGTGGAAGAACGGCAGCACCGCGATGATGGCGTCGTCGCGGCTCATCGACTGCAGCGGCTGGATCTGCGCCACATTGGCCACAAGGTTGGTGTGGGACAGCTTGACACCCTTGGGATTTCCCGTGGTTCCAGAGCTGTACGGCAGCACCGCGATGTGGGTGGCGGGGTCGAATGACACCTCGGGTGCGGGATGGTTGGGGGCCAGCAGGTCGACGGCGTTGGGGTGGCCGGACTTCTCCAGCCCCTCGCCGTCGAGGACGATCAGGTTCTCATCACCGAGTCCGACGCGCTTGGCGGCCTCGGCGGCGTGCTCGTACAGCGGCGAGACCGTGATGAGAATCTTGGCCTTGGAGTCGATCAGCTGCTTCTCGATCTCGTTGGCGGTGAACAGCGCGTTGAGGGTGGTCGCGGTGGCGCCCGCACGCAGCACGCCATGGAAGACGGTCGCGAAGGCGGGCACATTGGGCGAGAGGATGCCCACCACGTCGCCGACACCGATACCGCGGGCGGCGAGCGCGCCTGCGGCGGCGTTGATCTGCGCGATCAGGGCGGCGTAGGTGGTTTCGGTCCCCGCCTTGGGATCGACGAGAGCGACCCGATCCAGATCCTCGTCGGCGATGGAACCGAAAAGAAAGTCATACACGCTGACGTTGGGGATTTCGACATCGGGATACGGGTTCTTGAAGCTCATCGGACCTCCGTGTAGTGGGTTTCGCGCCTCAATCGTAACAACAGGAATTACAACGGTGTGACGCAGGCCGCCATGAGACTACCGTAAACCGGGCACAAGGACAGAAGGACAGAAGGACAGAAACTATCTGCCAGGAAACGCCTTACGTGACTACCTTTGCGCCATGGCTGCAAGAATCACCTCCGACCCCTCCATCATGGGTGGCACTCCATGCATCAAAGGCACCCGAATCCCCGTGTCGACGGTGCTCAAGATCGTCGCCGAATACTTGTCGGTCGACGCCGTGCTCGCGGAGTATCCGACACTGAGCCGCGACGCCATTCAGGCATGCCTTCACTATGGTGCGGATCAGGCTTCAATCCTGCCCATCCAGCGTACAGTTTGAAGTTCCTGATCCACGAGTGCAAGGGTTCGCCTCCCAAACTCGCTGACCGGCGACCGAAGACCAGCCGACCTCGCCGGGCACTGGCTCCACTGGCTCCACTGGCTCCACTGGCTCAGGAAGACAGATCCTGCTCAACTACCTCCCGCGCAACTACCAATCCGGCCGTAGGACCACACCAACCTTCACCGCGCCGATCACAGAGGCTCACCGTCCAAGAGCGGTTCCGCCCGGGCATAAGCCTCGTAGTCACGGAAGAACCTGGAATAGATGTCAGCATCCCGCGAAAGATTGCCAGAAAGGCATGGAGAAACATCCACGATCGCCTTCAACGTCACCACGACCGTCACCTGGCCTTCTTCTGCGCGAGATGTCGCGCCGACTCCTCCGAAGCAGCATGGATCAGAACTGTATCTTCACGGTAGAGCGACTGAAATCCTTCCACATTCGAATTGTATTCGAAGACCAGTATTGCTATATAAGGATTTCTACTCGTCAACTTTTCATCCTGTCGACTCTTCGTAACGTTTGTGTCGGAATGACCTTAATTCCCCCACGCTCAACCGTAAAGGACATGGTGTGAGACGGGACAATCATGGCCTCTGCATGAATCTCGCCACTCACCGTAGAGGGTTCATCCTTTGTCGGCACCTTGATTGCCACTGAACCGCCAACGATAATGCTCGGAGTAGCGATCATGATCGAAACTCCGCTCGGCGCAAACGATATCGGATATCCGATCTGATACCCTGTCTCGAACTTGCCATTCTGGATCAATTTTCCACGTGGCCCGGTGATCTCAGCGCGGATTTTCCCGCCAAGAAACGCGTCGCGGCTCATCAATGACTTGCAATTCACTATCTATGATAGGTGTGACCATACCCTGCGGAACTGGACACCACAACCAGATAGGGACGAAAGTGCCAGTTCCAGACGGCAACTCTGGGGCACCGACCGGCGAACCAACCGCTACCCTTTCTCGTCCTTGTCGATGATGTGCTCGAACGCCCGCAGGTTGTGCAGGGGTTCGCCGCGGGAGACGCGCCAGGCCCATTCGCGCTGAATGGAGGTGTGGAAGCCGATCTCAAGCAGAATGTTGAAGTCGCTGTCGGCGGCCTCGAGGATCTGCCCGAGCACCCGGTCGATCTCGTCGGGGGTGACCGCGTCGGCCGAGATCCGACCGACGAGATAGATGTCTCCCACGTTGTCGAGCGTGTACGCGACCCCGTAGATGCGCCGGTTGCGCTTGAGCAGGTACTTATACACCTGCTCGAAGTCCTCGTCGGGATGCCGGCACACAAAGGCCTCCACCCGCAGGCCGTGCTGTTCGGCGGTCAGCAGCACGGTGGTCTTGAGCTTCTTCTCGCCGGGCAGCTCGACGACGACATGCTCGGTCTGCGCACCACCGGACCCCTTGGTGTCGTAGGCGATCTCGCGCTCCTCGAGCGCGGACTTCACGATCTGGGCGATCTCGGTGTACCCCATACGGTTTCCGTTCTACTCGGGTCAGGCACCCACACGTGTGCGGCGCCGCAACCAGCTCCGGCGCATTCGTTGACCGATGCCCTCGGTGAGTCCGAGGCTACCCTTTCGGCTCAGATGCTCTGTGAGAACAGCATGTTTGGATGATTCGAGGGAATCCATCGCCCTGCCGTAGCTGAGCAGCAACTGGTCGGCGGTGTGCTCCCAGGAGAACTGTTCGGCATGTCCGCGCGCCGCGGCTGCCAGCTCCGCGAGCCGGTCCGGTTGTCCCAGAACGCTTTCCAATTCAGATGTCCAGGTGTCGATATCGTGCCCGGGCACCAGCAGTCCGCTGCGACCGTCGGCGACGGCCACACTCAGCCCGCCGACGTCGGCCGCGATCACCGGGGTGCCACATGCCTGCGCCTCGATGGCAACCAGCCCGAAGCTCTCCGAATAACTGGGCACCGCAACCAGATCCGACGCCCGATACACATCGGCGAGGCGCCGCGAGGGTTGCGGCGGCAGAAATGTCACGGCATCGGCAATGCCCAGTTGCGCCGCCTGTTCGATCAGCACGCCGGGCCGTTCGAGGCCGGATCCCGAGGGGCCGCCGACGATCAGCACCCGCAGCGGCGGCACACCCGAACCCGCCTGCCGGGCACGGTGGATCAGCGGCGCGGCCGCGGCGAGCAGGACGTCGGGCGCCTTGAGCGGCTGGATGCGGCCGACGAAGGTGACGATCCGCTCGTCCGGGTTCAGACCCAGCTCGGCCCGCGCCGCGGCCGTTGAACCCGTTGTGTAACAGTCGAGGTCGGCGCCGGGTGTGACGATGTCGATCCGGTCGGGGTCGGCGCCGTACATCGACACCAGCTCGGTGGCCTCGGTGGCGGTGTTGGCGACCAGCCGGTCGGCCTCGTCCACCACCTGCTGTTCACCGATCTCGCGCAGCCGGGGCTCGGCGGTGTCACCCTTGGCCAGGGACGCGTTCTTGACGGCGGCCAGCGTGTGGGCGGTGTGCACCAGCGGAACGCTCCAGCGGTCGCGGGCGAGCCAGCCCACCTGCCCCGACAGCCAGTAGTGCGAGTGGATCAGATCGTAGTAGCCGGGCTCGTTCATCGCCTCGGCGCGCAGCACCCCCGCGGTGAACGCGCACAACTGACCGGGCAGATCCTGTTTGTCCAGGCCCTCGAACGGCCCGGCGGCCACATGCCGCACGAGCACCCCGGGCGCGGCGTCGACGACGGGCGCGTCGGACGACGACGTGGCGCGCGTGAAGATCTCGACCTTCACGCCGCGCCGGGCGAGCCGCGTGGCGGTCTGCCACACGTACACGTTCATTCCGCCCGCGTCGCCCGTTCCCGGCTGCGCCAGCGGCGAGGTGTGCACGGAGATCAGTGCGACACGACGCGGCACCGGGATCACGGACATGCCCACCACCTTAGTCATCCGGTCGGGCCCGGCCTGGTTCGGTCGGCGGACCCGGGTGCCACCGGCCGGGCCCGGCACCGCGATCGGGCCCGATTCGTCGGCGGGCGTTCCTTCGCCTACACTGCTCTCGGTAACGATTGTCATTTGCGTAAGGCGGTACATATGAAGCGGCGAGCTCTCCTGGGCGCGACGGCGCTGATCGGGGCGGGTGTTCTGGTCCTGGCCGGATGCTCCGGCGACGACGGCGGCACCGGGGCGGCGTCGGGGATGCCCACCATCGTCACCTCCACCGACGTGTGGGGTTCGGTGGCCACCGCCGTAGCCGGGGACAAGGCCGAGGTCACCGCCCTGTTCTCCAACGCGCAGGGCGACCCGCACGAGTTCGAGCCACCCGCCGCCGACACCGCCAAGATCGCCGACGCCGACATCATTCTGATGAACGGCGGCCACTACGACGAGTATCTCGAGGACGCCTCCGCGAACAGCGACGCCGCCGTGGTGAACGCCTACGAATTGCGTTCCGGCGGCGACAACACCAACGAGCACGACGGCGACGAACACAACGACGGCGACCACGAGGGCGACGAGCACGAACACACCGGTGCCGACAACGAGCACGTCTTCTACGACCTCGGCCTGGTCGGTGAGGTCGCCGACGAACTCGCCGGAGTCCTCGCCGAGAAGGACCCGGCCCACGCCGCCGACTACCGCGCCAACGCCGACCGTTTCGGCAAGGAGATCGAGACGCTGCGCTCACAGCTCGCCGAGATCAAGCGCACCCACAACGGGGTGAAGGTCGCCCAGACCGAACCGCTCGCCGGCTACCTGCTGGCCGAGGCCGGACTCCTGGACGTGGCACCCGCCGGTTTCACGCGGGCCGTCGAGGCCGGCCAGTCGCCGTCGGCCGCCGACCGCGCCGCACTCGAAGACCTGCTCACGCAGCGTCAGGTGAAGGTGTTCGTGGTCAACGCGCAGGAGGTCGACCAGGTCACCGAGGCGCTGATGAAGTCGGCGCGGTCCGCAGGGGTACCGATCGTCGAGCTGACCGAGACGCTGCCCGACGGCGTCGACGACTTCATCGACTGGCAGCGAACACAGATCCAGTCGCTCGCCGATGCCCTGCACGCCGCACAATAGTCCGGTGAGCAGTCCAGCACCCCACGGCCACACTCCGGTGGCCCGGTATCACCACGCCCGCCTGGCGTTCGGCGACCGCGTCCTGTGGGACGACCTCGACCTGACCATCGAACCCGGCGAATGGATCGCGGTCCTGGGCCCCAACGGCTCGGGAAAGACATCGTTCCTGCGCACGCTGTTGCGTCAGTACCCGCTCGACTCGGGCACGCTGGAGGTCACCGACGCCGTCGGCTACATCCCCCAACAGCACGCCGATGACGCCGACGCGATGGCCATGCGCGGGCGTGACCTGGTCGGATTCGGTGTCGACGGCGGCGCGTGGGGATTCGGGTTGCGCGGGCGCGCCCGGCGCCGCGCACTCGTCGACGACGCCCTGCGGCAGGTGGGTGCCGAGAAGTACGCCACCGCCCCGCTCGGGGTACTCTCCGGCGGCGAACAGCAACGCCTGCGGGTCGCCCAAGCGCTCACCGGCGACCCCCGGCTGCTCCTGTGCGACGAACCCCTCGCCAGTCTCGACCCGGCCAACCAGCAGCTCGTTGTCGAACTGATCGACGCCCGCCGCCGCGACGCGAACACCGCCGTGGTGTTTGTCACCCACGAGATCAATCCCGTACTTCCCTACGTCGACCGGGTGCTGTACCTGGTGGGCGGGCAGTTCCGGATCGGTCCGCCCGACGAGGTGATGACCACCGGGACGCTGTCGGAGCTGTACGGCAGCGACATCGAGGTGATCCGGGTGGGCGGCAGGCTGCTCGTGGTGGGCGGCGAGTACGGGCATCACTGCATGGGTGATACGCACACCGACGGTGCCGCATGAGCGCGCTGGCGGCCTCCCGGGTCGAACTGCACCAGTTCTGGGACTTCTCACAGACGGCCGACCTGCTGCAACGCGATTTCGTCCACCAGTCACTGCTGGCGCTGGCACTGGTCGCGCTGATGGGCGGGGTCATCGGCCCGCTGGTGGTGGCGCGGCAGATGTCGTTCGCGGTGCACGGGGTGGGCGAGCTGTCGCTGACCGGTGCGGCCGCGGCCCTGCTACTCGGGGTGAGCGTCAACCTCGGTGGCGTGGGCGGCGCCGTGGTCGCGGCGGCCGTCTTCGGTTTCCTCGGCAACAAGGCCCGCGAACGCGACTCGGTGATCGGGGTGCTGATGGCGTTCGGCCTGGGTCTGGGCGTGCTGTTCATCGCCCTCTACGACGGCCGCACCACCACCGCGTTCGCACTGCTCACCGGACAGGTCGTCAGCGTCAGCACCTCCGGTCTGGTCGCGGCCGCGATCACCACCGTGATCGTGCTGGCCGGTATGGCGATCATCTACCGGCCGTTGCTGTTCGCCTCGCTCGACCCGCGCGTCGCGCAGGCGCACGGCGTGCCGGTCCGGCTGCTGTCGGTGGTGTTCGCGGTGCTGATGGCACTTGCCGTGGCGCAGGCGGTACAGATCATCGGCGCACTGCTGGTGATGTCGCTGATGATCACTCCGGCCGCGGCCGCGTCCCGGGTCAGCGCCAACCCGGCCGTCGTGATGGGCCTGGCCGTTCTGTTCGCCGAGATCGCCGCGATCGGCGGGGTGGTGCTGTCCCTGGCCCCCGGGCTCCCGGTGTCGGTGTTCGTCACCACCATCTCGTTCATCATCTACGTCGTCTGCCGCATCATCGGCCGCCGACGCGTATGGACCACCCGCTGACCCACACCCCACCCACCGCCGGTTGAGGCGCGAGGAGCGCAAGCGACGAGCCTCGAAACCCGGTGACCCAACGCCCCACTCAGCCCACAGCGGCTGAGTGCAGCCGCCGCCACACCTCCCGCCGCCCCGCGTCGGGGTCGGTATCGACCCGGCTCGGGTCGTCGATGATCAGGACCTGCCGGTCGTCGGTGGTGTAGGCGGGCCAGTCGGTGCCGGGGTTGCGGTGCCGGGCGAAGCCGGCCCAGCGGCCCTGCACCTCGCCGACGAGGCGGCTGACCGACCGCCAGTCGGCGATGGCCAGGAACCCCGCGACATAGGTCTTCAGCGAACCGAATACCGCCAGCATCTCGGTGGTGTGGGTGGCTCCGAAGCCGCTCGCCTTGAGCAGCCTGGTCACGTAGTCGTAGCGGTAGTGGTAGGTGGCGGCCACCGCGCTGTGTCCGTCGACGAACACGCTGGTGGGACCCCAGAACAGGAAGTCGCCGGACAGTCGTGATCTGTCCCGCTTGTGGTCGCGGTAGACGCCGCGGATGGCCTCGTCGCCGTCGGTGCCCGCGAGGGCGCGGACCGTCTTCTCCACCGCCGGTGTGAGGTCGAAGAACCGCGAGAACAGCGCCCCCTCCTCGCGGTTGTTGCCGATGATGAGCGGCACGGGGTGTGTGGTGCCGGCGTGGGCGGCCCGCAGCGGCGATTGCGGCAGGATGTCGTCGCCGACGATCGGTGCCAGCGGCAGAAAGACCCCGATGTCCGTCTTCTGGGCGAAGTCCATCAGCTTCTTGCCGGCCCCGTGGATATCATCGCCCGACGCGCGCGCCAGCAGTTCACGCGCCCGCCCACCGGGAAACGGCCCGGCCCCGTGCGGTGCGCCCGGCTTCCTGGCCGGGTCGTCGAGCAGCCGCAGGAATTCGTCGGCGATAACCCGTGCCGTGGCCCTGTCGACAATCAGTTCGGGTGCGGGGCTTTCGGCGATCGCGGCGGCGAACAGGCCTTTCGCGGCGGGCGATGCCAGCAGCGCGAGCACCGATGTACCGCCCGCGCTCTCCCCGAACACCGTCACGTTGTCGGGGTCGCCGCCGAATGCGGCGATGTTGCGCCGCACCCACCGCAGTGCGGCGATCTGGTCGCGCAGGCCGAGGTTGGTCTCGAACGGCTGTTCCGCGGTGGCGTAGTCGGAGAGGTCAAGCAGCCCGAACGGCCCGAACCGGTATTGGATGGTGACCACCACCACATCCTGGGTGCGGGCGAGGTGGGTGCCGTCGTAGATGGGGGTGGCCGCCATGCCCATCAGGAATCCCCCACCGTGGATGAACACCATCACCGGCCGCAGCGCCGACGGTACCGAGTCGCGCGAGAAGACGTTGAGGGTGAGGCAGTCCTCGCTCATCGGTTGCAGTTTGAGCGGGGTGGTGAGGGTCAGGTATTTCTCCTGGATGAGCGCGGCGCCGTACTCGTCGCATTCGCGCACGCCGCGCCACGGCGGTGCCGGTTGCGGTGCACGGAACCGGTTCTCCCCCAGCGGCGGCGCGGCAAACGGGATGCCTCGCCAGCTGATGCTCCGGCCCCGGCCGCGGCGGCCGCCGACCAGCCCCGCGTCGGTGGCGATAACTCGTTCCATGGCTACCATCGGCTTTACTGTACTGGATACAGACGACGGTTCACCCGTCTCACCGTTCGTCGGGGCCGGTAGGGTGCACGGTCTGATCAGTCGGGTGGGTGCCACCAACCCAATCCGGCGCGAGCCCCTGCATACCCTCACCGCGCAGGCCGACCGGACCGCATGAGCACGGCCGATCCGGTGGCCCGATCAGTTGCCCGGCTCTTCGGCGAATCCGGGGTTGCAGCGGGCGGCGATCATCTCGTCGGCGGTGACCACGGGGCGCCGCGGCTCCAGGTTCCAGCTGGTCTTGTCCGGGTCGACGAGGCGGGCGAACGTCCAGTGGCAGTCGAATTGCGCTCGCATTCCGGGACTTTCAGCGCTCGGGTCCAGTGTGAGGATCTCCGACCACGCCTCGTCGCCCGCGGTGGGTGCGTCGGTGTTGCGTCCCGATACCGTCGGATGGATTCGCAGGCTCGGCCCCACCTCGGTCTCGGCCCATTCGAGGTGGTCGATGTACGGCGGCCGGTACACCTGCGTCGTCGGGTATTCCGGGGTCGTCGAGTATTCCGGGCCCGGGCTGCCGTCTGCCGAGGGCCCTGTCGTTGTGGGTCCTGTCGTTGTGGGTACGGAAGCGCTCGTCGACGTCCCTGCCGTGGTGTCATCGGCGACCTCGCCGGAGTCGCCGCACGCGGCGAGCATCCACGCCAGCGCGCCGGCGGCGAGCGCGGCCGCCACCGTCCGGACCGGACCTGTGTGTCGGGTCCGGACCGATGCTCGCCACTCATTGCCCATGCCGACAACGATAGTTGCCGGTTCTTTCCACAATCGTGTTCCACCGGTGCCCAACCGTCTGCCACGATGGTCGACATGTCTGTGGCTATCGGCGAGCGCCGAGACGGTGGGGAGTACGTCGACGTCCACGGCGTCCCCACCTGGCATCTGCACACCGGAAATCCGGCCGGACCGGCGACGGTCCTGGTGCACAGTGTTTTCGCGTCGTCGGCGTCGTGGGCCGCGCAGATCCTCGACTTCGGCGACAACGGTCTGGACCTGTACGCCCCCGAACGTGTCGGGCACGGCCACACACCCGACAGTGACGAACCCTTCACCATGGAGGGCACGGCCCGGCACCTGATCGCCTACCTGGAAACGGTGGTTCGCCGGCCCGCGCACATCATCACGTGGAGCGAGGCGGCGGTGGCCGCGCTGCTGGTGGCGCGCGAACGCCCCGATCTGGTGAACAAGCTCGTGCTGGTGTGTGGCTACATCAACTCCGACGCCGTCGACAAGGACGAATTCATCGGTCCGCTGATCCGCCGCGATCCGGGCATCGTCGGCCTGCTCAGCGAGTTGTTCACCGCGTTCACCCCCGACGGGCGCGACCATTTCGAGACCTATCTGAGCAAGTGCACCGACCTGATGATCCCGGGCCCGGACCACTCCCCGGAGGACTTCTCGACGGTGCGGGCCCCGACGCTCGTGCTGTCGGCCGACATGGGCGGGATCGACATCGACCACACCCTGGAGTTGTCCCGGGCCCTGCCCGCCGGGCGGCTGGCGGTTCTGCCCGGCACGCACTACCTGCCGGTGGAGTCTCCCGAGGTGGTCAATCCGTTGGTGTTGTCGTTTCTGGCGGCCGAGCCGCCGACCGCCTGGAACATCTGATCGGCCGGCGCCGCGCGATCACCTGGCGCGGGCGGCGTGCGCCTTCTGCCACGCCGCGCGCCGTTCCCGGCCGGGATCGACCCGTACGCGGCACGGGTCGTCGATGAGCAGCACCCGCCGCTGATTGGTCGTGTACGCGGGCCATCCGACGACCGGGGTGTGTACGAGCGCGAAATTGCCCCAATGTCGTTGCACGGTATGGGTGACCCGCCCGGCCGCCCGCCACGAGCCGACCGCCATACCCGCACCGAGCGCACTGCGGAACGCACCGAACACCGCGAACAGTTCCATCGCGTGGGTCGCGCCGAAGCCGGTCCGGTGCAGCATCTCGGTGGCGTAGTCGTACCGGTACACGTAGGTGGGCGCGACGGTGCTGTGCCCGTCGGCGACCGTTATCGACGGCGCCCAGAACACCGCGTCCGCCGACAGCCGGACGCCGTCGGGGCCGCCGCTCTCGTAGAGTGCCGAGATCTCGTTCCAACTGTCGACACCCGCCGCCTCGATCACCGTCTTCTCCGCCGGCGGCAAGATGTTCCATACCTTCGCGAACAGCTGTCCCTCATCATGGTTGGTGCCGATGATCAGCGGGACCGGCAGCAGTGTGCCCGCCTGCGCCGCCGAGAGGGGCGCCGTGGGGAGGACGTCGTCGCCGATGACCGGCCCGTACGGGATGGGCGAGATCACGTCGGCGTGTTTGGCGTACCCCATCAACCGGGCGCCCGCCTTGTGCAGGTCCGCCGATGACGCCCGGGTGAGCAGTTGCCGGGCTCGTTCGGCGCTGATCGGCTCCTCATCCCCAGCACTGCCCGCGCGGTAGCGGGGGTTCTCCAGGATCCGCAAGAACGCATCGGCGTACGCGCGGGCATCCGGCGCCTCGACGACCAGCTCCGGTGCCGGGCTTTGAGCGATCGCCGCGTGAAACAGCCCCCGCGCGGCCGGACTGGCCATCAGTGCCAGCACCGCCGAACCGCCCGCGCTCTCGCCGAAGACGGTCACGTTGCCGGGGTCGCCGCCGAACGCGGCGATGTTGCGCCGCACCCAGTCGAGGGCGGCGAGGTGGTCGCGGATACCGATGTTGCTCTCGAACGTTCGTTCATCGGTGGAGTACGCCGAGAAGTCCAGGTACCCGAATGGGCCGAATCGGTACTGCACGGTCACCACGACGACGTCCTGTGAACGGGCGAGGGAGGAACCGTCGTAGAGCGGGGTTGCCGTGGTGCCCATGATGTAGGCGCCGCCATGGATGAACACCATCACCGGCCGCGGCGTCGAACGCACCGAATCGGGCGAGAACACGTTGAGGGTGAGGCAGTCCTCCCCGGTCTGCTGGTACTTGCCGGGGCCGACGGCGGTGAACCGCTTGTCCTGCATCGCGGCCTTGCCGTAGGCCTTGGCCGGACGCACACCCGGCCACGGGGTGGCGGGCTGCGGTGCGCGGAAGCGGTTACCCGCGATGGGCGCCGCCGCGAAGGGGATGCCCTTCCAGCTGATCGTCCCCTTCCGGGTGCGTCGACCGTGGACGCCCTCGACCAGGCCGAGGTCGGTAGAAACGATGCTACTGAGCGTTGTCATGGTTCAAATGTAGCCGGAAGGCGATGCGCCTCCGACACCGAACGCCGGCGCACTGGACGTGTCTCCCCATATCATCCGCCGACGGCGGCACAGGGAATGGGGCGACATGCCCTAGACTCGCCTCATGTCCCTGTCGGTCGACCTGAACGCCGATCTCGGCGAAGGCGTCGGCGACGACGCAGCGATGCTGGAGGTGGTCACCAGCGCCAACATCGCCTGCGGATTCCACGCGGGTACCCCCTCGGAGTTGCTGGCCACGTGTCGGGCGGCCGCCGACGCCGGTACCCGCGTCGGCGCACAGGTCTCCTACCCGGACAAGGCCGGTTTCGGGCGCCGGTTCATGGAGATCGCCCCCGACGACCTGGCCGCCGACGTGCTCTATCAGATCGGGGCGCTCGATGCGATGGCCCGGGCCGCGGGCACAGCGCTGGCGTACGTGAAACCGCACGGCGCTCTGTACAACGCGCTCGTCCACCACGAAGCGCAAGCGGATGCGGTGATCAATGCTGTCGCACAATATGATTCACAACTGTCGGTGATGGGACTACCCGGCTCCGAAGTGCTGCGCCGCGCCCGGCGCGCGGGCCTGAGCGTGATCACCGAGGCGTTCGCCGACCGGGCCTACACGGCCGACGGGACGCTCGTCCCGCGGTCACAACCCGGCGCCGTCCTCACCGACAGCGCCCAGATCGCCGACCGCGTCGTCACCCTTGTCCGCACCGGGACACTCGCCGCCGTCGACGCGACCACGATCGGTGTCGACGCGCAGTCGGTGTGCCTGCACGGCGATACCCCGGGAGCCGTCGAACACGCCCGCGCCGTGGCCGCCGCCCTGCGCGAGGCGGGAATCGAGGTTGTCGCACCCCGCCACCAGGCCGGTTGAGGCCCGGCCGGCGCAACTTTAGTTCCGGCTCACCTGCGCCGACCGCCACACGCCGACGGCGAACACGGCCAGGAAGATCACCGCGTAGTAGCCGATCGCGATGTTCTCGCCCCAGATGCCGTCCGGCATTCCCTGCATCTGCCCGGTGCTGTATTCGGCGTTGACGAACGGTGAATACCGGCGCACCCGCTCGGCCAGGTCGATGTCGGCGAACGCCAGAAACGCCTCCGTGCCCAGTTTCACGAACAGCATGAACGCCACCACGATGTAGGTGTGCCGCACGATCGCGACCATGCCCAGGCCCGCGGCGATCAGCAGAAGGGTGTACAGCGGTATCGACCACAGGAATCGCACCCCTTCGCCGGTGAACAGTCCGACATCGGACCATGATCCGGGGAACAGGTGCGGGAATACCCCGTTGATGAACACCACCCCGGCGGCGGTGGACAGTGCGCCGATCGTCCCGAAGACCACGAGTTTTGCGACCACTTGTGTCCATCTGGCGGGCTGGATGAAGCCGAACAGGTCCACGGTTTTGTTCTTGATTTCGGTGCCGTACGAATTGACCGCGGCGCACATCATGATGAACGTGGCGAAGAACAGCACCCAGTAGACGGAGTTGTCGGGGGTCATCGAATAGCCGCCGGGCAACTGCACCGCGTCGGGCCCGGCCTCGCGGTTGGTGTCGGCGATCATCTGGTTACCCGCGGCGATCACCCCGGTGACGAGCACCGGAATGATGATCGACAGCGGTACCGCGGCCCACAGGGTGCCACTGCGCCAGGTCAGTTTGGTCAGTTCGGCGCGAATCGCGTTACGCAGTCCCCACACCGGGCCACCGACCCTTCCCGCTGTACGAGACGAATTCGGAAGTCAGTGCGGTATAGGCAGATTCGAACCGCCGCGGCCCCTCTCCGAGTGCCAGCAGCTCGGCGACCGGGCCATCGAACAGGATCTGTCCACCACCCAGCACGATGACCCGTGACGCCGTCGCCTCCACCTCACCGAAGATGTGCGAGGCCACCAGGAAGCAGGTGCCGCGGGCGGTTTCCTCGGCCAGTAGCTCACGCATCCAGATGATGCCCTCGGCGTCGAGTCCGTTGAGCGGTTCGTCGAGCACCACCGTCCTCGGATCACCCAGCAACGCCGAGGCGAGGCCGACGCGTTGCAGCATGCCGTACGAGAAGGTGGTGAGTCGTTTGCCGCGGACCTCGTACAGGCCGACCCGGTCGAGTGCGGCGCGGGCGTCGGCGGTCCCCAGGCCGGCCGCTCTGGCCTGCCAGAGGATGTGCGTCCACGCCGTCAATGACCTGTCGACGGCGAACGCGTCGAGATTGACCCCGAGGTGCCGCTTGGCGTCGGCCCGCCACCGCAGGTTCAGCCCGTTGACAGTGACTGTTCCGGCGTCGGGCCGCAGACTGCCCGCGATCATCCGGAGCAGCGTCGTCTTCCCCGACCCGTTGGGGCCGACGAGGTAGGTCACCTCGCCGTCCGCGGCGGCGAAGTCGCACGACACGACACCACGACCGCCCGGGAAGTGCTTCTCGATACCCGTGCAGACGATCACGCGGACGCGCTACACCAGGTTCTTGCCGGGGCAGCTCGCGGACGTCCGGCACCAACGGATCACATCGTACTTCCAGCGGCCTTCATGCTTCTGCCAGAAGTACTTTTCGTCGAAGGAGCCGTAGCCCTTGGCCGTGGACTTGACCCGCATCGTGATCGTGGCGCCATTCTGTTGTGGCGTACCGGTAGACCAGGTGACATCGCCCTGCTTGTACGACCGTACGTACCGGAACCACACATCGATCACGGACTTGTACGTGCCGTTCGGGTCGTAGATGTTGGCGCGTTTGGGTCCGTCGGCCACATCCGGATTGTTCAGGGCGGCCATCTGCGCGAGAAGCTGCTGGGCGATGGGATGCTCCGAACGCACCCACAGTCCCTGCTCCCCCACTTTCGGAAGTGCCGATGCCGACGGCGCGGCCGCCAGCCCGAAGGCACCGATCATGGCGCAGGTGGTGATCAGCAGGGCAAGTCGTTTCATGGCGAGACCTTTCGGCGAGCGGACTCCTGTTAGGCAAGCCTAACGCGGACCCCACACAAGATATGCCCGCGCCACACGGTCCCGCAAGACCCACGACCCGTCGTCAGCCCCGCCTGCGCTGGCGGGAGAATTCGGCCAGCACCACGCCCGCGGCGACCGACGCGTTGAGGCTCTCCACGTCCCCGGCCATCGGGATCGACAGGATCGAGTCACAGTTCTCGCGCACCAGCCGCGATAGACCCTTACCCTCGGACCCGACGACGATCACGGTGGGCCCGGTGCCGTCGTAGTCGTCGAGAGTCACATCGCCGTCCGCGTCCAGACCCACCAGCTGCACGCCGGTCGACGCCCAATCCTTCAGCGTGCGAGTCAGATTGGTTGCCTGCGCAACGGGCAGCCGAGCCGCGGCTCCGGCGCTGGTACGCCACGCGACCGCGGTGACGCTGGCGCTGCGCCGCTGCGGGATCAGCACGCCGTGACCGCCGAACGCGGCCACCGACCGGATCACCGCGCCCAGGTTGCGCGGGTCGGTGATGTTGTCGAGGGCCACCAGTAGCGGCGGGGTGCCGCTGGCCTGCGCCTGCGCCATCAGATCGTCGGGATGGGTGTAGGTGTACTCCGGAACCTGCAGCGCCACACCCTGATGCAGACCGTTGGTGGAGATCCGGTCCAGTTCAGGCTTGGTGGCCTCCAGGATCGCGATGCTCTTGTCGGCGGCCAGTGCCACCGATTCGGACACCCGCTCGTCCGGGTCGGAGTTGACCGCGACGTACAACGCTGTCGCCGGGACTCCCGCCCGCAGGCATTCGAGCACCGGGTTGCGGCCGACCACATACTCCGGACCACCCTCGGCCTTGCGCGGATTGGAGCGTCCCGCAGCACGTTTCGCGGTGGCCGCCGCCCGCTTGTGGGCGGGGTGGTACGGCCGGTCCACGGCCTTCGGGGTGGCGCCGCGTCCTTCCAGACCACGTCGGCGCTGACCGCCGGAACCGGCGACCTGCCCCTTCTTGGTGCCCTCTTTGCGGATCGCTCCGCGCCGCTTCGAGTTTCCGGCCATCTACAGACTCCCCTCCAGGGTCGGCTCCTTGAGGGACCATCTGGCCCCGTCCGGGGTATCGGTCACCTCGATGCCCGCCCGGGTGAGCCGGTCGCGCACCGCGTCGGCCGTGGCCCAGTCCTTGTCGGCACGGGCCTGCGCCCGCCGATCGAGTTCGCTGCGAACCAACACATCGAGCGCCGCCGTGGCCGTCGAATCGTCACCGGCGCACACCCAGCGCTCGTCGAGCGGATCGACGCCGAGCACGCCGGTCATGGCACGCACCGACGACGCAGTCTGCGCGGCCGCGACGCCGTTGCCCGATTCGAGTTCGGTGTTGCCCTTGCGGACGGTGTTGTGCACGGCCGCCAGCGCCGCCGGCACCCCGAGGTCGTCGTCCAGGGCGGCGGCGAACTCCGCCGACACCTCACCGACCTTCACCTCGCCGACCCGCTCGGCCACCCGGTGCACGAACGACTCGATCCGCCGATAGCCCGCGGCTGCCTCGGCGAGTGCGCCGTCGGAGTATTCCAGCATCGACCGGTAGTGCGCGCTGCCCAGGTAGTAGCGCAGTTCGACGGGCCGAACCTTGCGCAGCATCGCCGGAATCGAGACCACATTGCCCAGGGATTTCGACATCTTCTCGCCGCCCATGGTGACCCAGCCGTTGTGCAGCCAGTAGTTGGCGAAGCCGTCGCCGGCCGCACGAGCCTGCGCGATCTCGTTCTCATGGTGAGGGAAGATGAGGTCCATTCCGCCGCAATGGATATCAAACTTGTCACCGAGCAGCGACGTAGCCATCGCCGAGCATTCCAGATGCCACCCGGGCCGGCCCGGACCCCACGGCGTCGGCCACGACGGCTCACCCGGCTTGGCCGCCTTCCACAGGGTGAAATCGCGTGGATCGCGTTTGCCGGTGCCGGCGCTCTCGCCCTGATGCACGTCCTCGAGGCGATGTCCGCTCAGCGCGCCGTAGTCGGGCAGACTACGCACGTCGAAGTACACGTTTCCGTCGGCGGCGTAGCCGTGACCGTTGTCGATGATCCGCTGCATGTACTCGACCATCTGCGTCACGAAGCCTGTGGCATGCGGTTCCGCGGAGGGCGGCAGCACCCCGAGCGCGTCGTAGGCGGAGGTGAACTCGCGCTCATGGGTGGCGGCCCATTCCCACCACGGCCGGCCGGCGTCGGCCGCCTTGCGCAGGATCTTGTCGTCGATGTCGGTCACGTTGCGCACGAACAGCACGTCGAGCCCCGAGTACGTCAGCCAGCGCCGCAGCACGTCGAAGGCGATACCGCTGCGCACATGACCGATATGCGGAACTCCCTGCACGGTTGCGCCACAGAGGTAGATCGACGCCAGTCCGTCGCGGCACGGCTCGAAAGCACGGACCTCCCGGGCAGCGGAATCAAAAAGGCGCAACGTCACGACGGGCCATCTTACCTGCTTGTCACCAGTGCGGTTGCCATCGCCGCCACGCCCTCACCGCGGCCCGTCATCCCCAGACCGTCGGTGGTGGTCGCCGACACCGACACCGGAGCACCCAGCGCCGCACCCAGAACCCGCTGGGCCTCCTCGCGCCGCGGACCGATCTTCGGCCGATTACCGATCACCTGCACGGCGCCGTTCACCACCGTCAGACCGGCCGCCGCGACGAGCGAGGCCACGTGCGCGAGCATCTCCACACCGCTCACGCCCGCCCATTCGGGGCGGCCCGTGCCGAACACCGAGCCCAGATCGCCCAGTCCGGCGGCCGACAGGACCGCGTCACACAGGGCATGTGCGCCGACGTCGCCGTCCGAATGTCCCTCGCAGCCCGGCTCACCCGGAAAATGCAGACCCACCATCCAGCAGTCCGCGCCCTTGTCGACGCGATGCGCGTCCGTCCCGATACCGACCCTCACAACATTCCCGCCTTCACCGGCAACACACCGTCACGACACCAGCATCCGGGCGATACGCAGATCCCACTGCGTGGTGATCTTGAAGCCCAGCGGATCACCGGGCACCACGGCCACCTCAATGCCGCATCGTTCGGCCAGGCCCGCGTCGTCGGTGGCCAGGCCCGCGTCGTCGGCGTGCGCCCGCAGCAGCGCGGCGCGGGTAAAACCCTGCGGGGTCGCAACCGCGCGCAGCGGCTCGCGGTCCACCGTTTCGGCGACCGACTCGGCGTCGGCACCCGGTAGGACACGTTTGAGAGTGTCCACCACCGGTAATCCCGGAACCACCGCCTCGTGCCCGGCGAGGACGGCGTCCACGACCCGCCCGAACACTTCCGGCGGGGTGAGCGGGCGAGCCGCGTCATGGACGAGAATCACGTCGGCCCCGGCGCACGCCTCCAGGCCCGCCCGTACCGATTCGCTGCGATGGGCTCCGCCCTCGACCACCGTCACCCCCGGCAACAGCTGACGGGTACGGGCGATGAGCCCGGCGGGCACGACCACCACCACAAATGCGTCGATCCCGGCGTCGATGATCCCGGAGACACAACGTTCCAGAATCGTCGAACCGCCGAGATCGACAAACGCTTTCGGGGAATCCTCCCCGAGCCGGACACCGGAACCGGCGGCCGGAACAATCACCGCCACCCGGGCGAAACCGCCCGGCTGTCCGGTCTCAGACACCGATTACTTCAGACACCGAGTTACTTCGGACACCGATCAGGAGGCCGCGGCCAGAACCTCGTCGAGAATGCTCGTCGCCTTCTCGTCGTCCGTGTTCTGCGCCAGCGACAACTCGTCCACGAGCACCCGGCGCGCACGCGTCAGAATGCTCTTCTCCCCCGCCGAAAGACCGCGGTCCTGCTCACGACGCCACAGGTCACGGACGATTTCGGCAACCTTGATGATGTCACCCGAGTTGAGCTTCTCCTGATTGGCCTTGAACCGACGCGCCCAGTTGGTGGGCTCCTCGGTGTGCGGGGCCCGCAGAACCTGGAAAACCTTGTCGAGACCCTCTTGACCCACGACGTCGCGAACACCGACATCCTGAAGCTTCGACGACGGGATCTGAACCGTCATGTCGCCATCGGCCACCTTGAGAACGAGATATTCGATCTGCTCACCCTTGATGGTCCGTGTCACGATGTCCGCAACACGAGCCGCACCGTGACGGGGATACACAACGGTGTCGCCAACTTTGAAATTCAATGTTCTATGCCCCTTTCGAGTGAGGCCAGTCTAACACGCCTGACTTCGGAGGCTTCGCCAACAGTGCAGGTCACGGCACTACAGCCATGCCGCACAGGCGGATTCACGCAGGTTTGCCATGGTCACATACCACCGTGATCCACACCACGCAAGTACTTGTTTCACACAGCCGCGACGGCGGTCCACAAACACAACTTGGCACCAATCTGCGACCCGGACGGACTTTCCCCGCACCCGCCCACTACGCTGCGTAGTGCAGAGTGTGCGCGTTCGCACGCCACCTTCATCTGAGGACCTTTGGAGGAACGGGTGTCACAGCTTCAAAACAGGACACGGCGTCTGATGACTGCCGGTGCGGTTGGTGCTTTCGGCCTGGCCATCGCGCTGGGCACCTCCGCCTGCGGCACAGGGCAGGTGTCACAGACCACCAGCCAGGAGCCCGCCGTCAACGGCGGCTCGGCCAAGATCGGCGCGCTCCTGATCCGCGACGTCACCTTCGTCTGGCCCGGCGACGACGCCGAGGCGGTCCACGAGGCGGGCGGCCCCTACGACATCAGCTTCCTCATCAGCAACCAGAGCTCCACCGTCGTCGACAAACTCGTGTCGATCACCCCGCCGCGGGGCACCGTCACCCTCACCGGCGATGCCACCGTGAACCCCGGCAAGGCGCTGCACGCGGGCACGCCCGACGGCCTGCTCACCGATGAGGGCTACGCCACCAAGACGGGCGCCCCGAGTTCGGCGGCGGCGACCTCCACCGCCGCGGCGCCCAGCAGCGCCGCACCCGAAGCCGACGAAGCCGACGAACGCCTCACGGCCACACTCACCGGCGCCGGCGACACCGTCCGCGCGGGCGTCAGCACCCAGCTGATCTTCACGTTCGAGAAGGCCGGCGAAGTGCGCATCCTGGTCCCCCTCAACGGCGGCGACCTCGCCCGTCAGGACAAGATCCGCCAGGCCGAGGCCGGGCACTAGAACCTTGTCGTAGCCGGTCATTAGGGTGGCCCCGTGGCCAAACCCAAGACCAGTTACACCTGCTCCGCATGCGGCTTCACACCGCCCAAGTGGGTCGGGCGCTGCCCCGGGTGCGGCGACTGGGGCACCATCGCCGAGGCCGGCCCCGCACCCACGTCGCGGTCGGCGGCGTCGGTGGCCCCGTCGAGCCCGGCGCGGCGGATCACCGACATCGACGCCACCACGTCGGTCGCCGTACCCACCGGAATCGGTGAGTTCGACAGGGTTCTCGGGTCGGGCGTGGTGCCCGGCTCGGTCATCCTGCTCGCGGGCGAGCCGGGTGTCGGCAAATCCACGTTGCTGCTGGAGACGGTCAAACACTGGGCGCGGCGCGGCAATACGGCGCTCTACATCACCGGTGAGGAATCGGCCGCGCAGGTGCGACTGCGCGCCGAGCGCACCGACGCCGTCCACGAGAACATCTTCCTCGCCTCCGAGACCGACCTGTCGACCATCCTCGGTCACGTCGACGCCGTCGCACCCACCCTGCTGATCGTCGACTCGGTACAGACGGTGGTCGCCGCCGGGGTCGACGGCGTCACCGGCGGCGTCACCCAGATACGCGCGGTCACAACCGCTCTGGTGTCTTTGGCCAAGAGCCGCGGTATCGCGGTGGTCCTGGTCGGCCACGTCACCAAGGACGGCAACCTGGCCGGCCCGCGCTCGCTGGAACACCTGGTCGACGTGGTGCTCTCGTTCGAGGGCGACAAGCATTCGACGCTCCGCATGATCCGCGGCATCAAGAACCGGTTCGGTGCGTCCGACGAGGTGGGCTGCTTCGAACAGCACGACGACGGCATCCACGAGGTACCCGATCCGTCGGGCATCTTCCTGCACCAGCGCGGCCCGGATATCTTCGGTTCGGTGACGATGGTGACCATGGACGGCAAACGAGCCCTGGTCGGCGAGGTACAGGCCCTGGCCAACGGCGACGACATGCACAATCCTCGGCGCGCGGTCTCCGGCCTCGATTCCCAGCGCATCGCGATGATCCTGGCCGTCCTGCAGGCCAACGGGCATCCGAAGGTCGGCAAGCAGGAGGTCTATGTGTCCACGGTCGGCGGCATGAAGGTCACCGAGCCGGCGGTCGATCTGGCCGCTGCCATGGCGGTGGCCTCCTTCGTCACACGGTCCCCGGTCCCCCAGGACACCGTCGTCATCGGCGAGCTCGGGCTGGCGGGCGAGGTGCGGCGGATCACGGGTATCGCCCGTCGGCTCACCGAGGCCAAACGCCTCGGTTTCGCCCGCGCCATCATCCCGGCGGGCACCGACGAGAAGCTTCCCGCCGGTATCCGGGTCGTACGGGTGGCCAACCTGGGCGAGGCGATCACCGCGGGCGGTGTCCGCGGAGGCGGCGGTCGGACCGCACCCCGTGCACACCTCGAGATCGCCGATGCCCCCTTCTGACCGGTCGCGGCCGGACCGGATACAACCCGCGCCCGAGCGAATCCGCGGGCAGATCTGGCGCAACGGTGCGGCCGTCGACGGATTCTCCCTCGACACGATCGAGCACTGCCTCGACGATCCGGAACTGCTGGTGTGGGCCGACCTGGAAAGCCCCTCGCACGCCACGCTGTCGCGGCTGGCGCACGAGCTGAAGCTGTCCCCGTTCGCCGTCGAGGACACTCTGGCGGCCGCCGAACGGGTCAAGACCGTCGCCTACGCCACCCACACCTTCCTCATGGTGTACGCGGTGTCACCGCGGTCGGCGGCGTCCGGCGACGACCGGGTAGCCGCGAACACGCCTGGGCCGCCGACGATATCCCGGCGCGCCGAATCGTTCGAACTGCACCGCATCTCGATATTCCTCAAGGGAAACACCCTCATCACCGTGCGCGGTGGACCCGGTTTCGACGTCGACGAACTGATGCGGCGGTGGGCGGACACCGGGGGCGAACAGTACGGGGTCGGGGCGTTGCTGCACGGACTGCTCGACCTGGTCGTCGACGGACATTTCGATGCCGTGCAGGTGCTCGATGACCAGATCGAGGAACTCGAAGAAATACTCTTCGCCGATGACGGCCGCGGCCGCGACCTGCAACGTCGCAGCTACAGCATCCGCCGCGACCTGGTGATCCTGCGCCGCGTGGTGCTGCCGATGCGCGAGGTGCTGGCAACCGTGCAGCGGCGGCGCATCGACAATCACGCACCGCCCGAACTCGACCCACACTTCTCGGACCTCTACGACCACGCCCTGCGCGCGGCGGAGTGGACCGAATCGTTGCGGGACATGATCGCGACCGTGTTCGAGACGAATCTGTCGTTGGCCGACGCCCGGCTCAACACCGTGATGAAGAAGCTCACCTCGTGGGCCGCGATCGTGGCGGTGCCCACCGCCATCACGGGCTTCTACGGGCAGAACGTGCCGTTTCCGGGGTTCTCCTCGACCATCGGCTTCATCGTCAGCTCCACACTGATCGTGGTCGCCGTCGCGGTGCTGTACGTGAGTTTCCGGCGCCGCGACTGGCTGTGACGCCTTGACGTCCTCGGGCGACCATGTGCCGTCAGGCAGAGCGGACATACACAATCGCACGTTACGAGGCAACCATGCCTGAGACCGTGCAGATTCGCGACATCGACGATGGTGTCTACGCCGTGCTCGTTCGCAGGGCGGCGAAGACGAGATCTCGGTTCCGGACTTGTTCCGTCGCCGGTGCGCGCGCGTGTACGTCACGGCGTGAAGTGCGGCCGGTACTCGTCGGCGGCGCGACTGTTCTCCACGTAGTCCGAAAAGTGTTCACGGCCTTTGATGGTCACGAACACCGCATGCGCAATGGCCAACGAGTCGTTCGGATCACCAAGATGGGCAACTGCTTTGGTGAAGATCTTGCGGCGCTGCACGCCGAGGAGTTCGGCGTGCAGGCGCACCGTCGATCCGACGGACACGGGTTTGCCGTAGTCGATCTCCAGGTGCACGGTCACGGCGTTGGCGCCGAGCAGTTTCGGGATCGCACCCATGACCTCGTCGAAGGCCGTCGACAGGATCCCGCCGTGGATGACCCCGGGACCGCCCTCCATCCACGGCGTCACCGCCATGTCCGCCCAGACGGTGAGGCCGTCTCCGGCGATCGTGCGCAGGTTCAGCCCGTGCGGCGCCCGCGAACCACACCCGTAACAGACCGGGTTGTGTTCGCCGACCGGTTCGCCCGGCGCGGCGGCCCGCGGGTGGCGGGTAGCGGTGTCGAGATCGGTGGGCACGACGAATTCACTTCTCATGGATGGTTAGGCTAGTTGCCGGACTCCGAAGGAGGTGGCACGCGGTGCCCGACACAGACAAGCACGGGAGCGGCCGGGATGCTTTGACGCGGGAGACGCTGGCCCGTGTCGCACCGGGCACCGGGCTGCGCGACGGCCTCGAGCGGATCCTGCGCGGCGGAACGGGCGCGCTCATCGTGCTCGGCCACGATTCGGCGGTCGAGAAGATCTGCGACGGTGGATTCCAGCTCGATGTCGAGTTCGCCCCGACACGGCTGCGCGAGCTGGCCAAGATGGACGGCGCGGTGGTGCTGTCGACCGACGGATCGCGGATCGTGCGCGCCAATGTGCAGTTGGTCCCCGATCCCTCGATCCCGACCGAAGAGTCCGGTACCCGCCATCGTGCGGCCGAACGCACCGCCGTGCAGACCGGTCACCCGGTGATCTCGGTGAGCGCGTCGATGTCGATCGTCAGCATCTACGTCGACGGGACCCGGCGGGTCGTCGACAGCCCCGACCCGATCCTCTCGCGCGCCAACGTCGCCCTGTCGACGCTCGAACGCTACAAGTCACGTCTCGACGAGGTGATCGCGGCGCTCTCCCGCGCCGAGATCGAGGACTACGTCCTGTTGCGCGATGCGATGTCGACGGCACAACGGATGGAGATGGTGCGCCGGGTCTCGGTGGAGATCGACGAGTACGTGCTTGAGCTCGGCGTCAACGGCCGGCAGGTGAGCCTGCAGTTGGAGGAGCTGATCCACGACAACGACACGATGCGCGAGTTGCTGGTACGCGACTATTACGCCAGCCCCGAACCGGCCACCATCGAGGAGGTACGGCAGGCGCTGGAAACCATCGAGGGCTTCTCCGACGCCGACCTGCTCGACCTGACGTTACTGGCCGGCGCATTCGGCTACCCCACCACCATCGACGCCCAGGACACCACGATGCGTCCGCGCGGATACCGACTGCTGGCGCGGATCTCGCGGCTGCAGTTCGCGCACGTCGACCGGCTCGTCCGCAGTTTCGGCTCGCTGCAGGCCCTGCTGGCCAGTTCGGCCGCCGACCTCCAGGCGGTCGAGGGCATCGGCTCGATCTGGGCCCGGTACATCCGCGAGGGCCTGTCCAGGCTGGCCGAATCGAGCATCGAGCGCTACGAGTAGCCCGGCCACCGGGCTCCGCGCGTCCAGGGTGTGTCTCCCAATTCCCTGTGCCGCCCTCGGCGGAGGAATTGGGAGACACACCCTAGCGGCTGGCCGGATTCACCACGTTGAAGGTGATCGGGGAGGATTCTTTCTCCCCGATCTTGCCGATGGCCTGGTACTGGCCCGCGGCCACGGGCACGCGGGGCTTGTTGCAGCCGGGGCTGCTGGTGGTGCCCGACCAGGTGATGGTGTCGCGTACCTGCTGGGCGGGTTTGAGTACCCGGTTGTCGGGGGTCTTGACCGGTGAGCAGTCGCGTGCGGTCCAGAGGGTGCGGGTGCCGTCGAGGGTGCGCACAATCACGTCCTGAGCCGATTTGCCCACATCGCGGGTGCATTCGCTCAAGCCCGCGTTGGTGACGACGATGGTGAACACCGGCTGGCTGCCGACGGTGTAGGTGGGCTTGTCGGTGTAGAGGACGACCGAGATGTTCTCGTCGGGACACAGGCCGGACGCGGGCACGGGCCCGGGTGTGGTGCTCGCGGTGGCCGACGGTTCGGCGCTGGGCGTCGTCGAGGTGTCGGCCGGTCCACCGGATGCGGCCCAACCGCCGGTACCGCCCCCGGTGACCCGTTCGTCGATGCTTTCATCGGCGGGTTCGGTGGTGGTCGGGGGTGGTGTCGATGACGAGGCGGAGGTCGATGACTCGGTGTTGCCGGGTGTGGAGTCGCCACCGCTGGTGGTCCACACGATCAGTCCGACGATGACGGCCACCACGGCGAGCGCGACGACTCCGGCGAGGATGCGTCGTCGCCAATAGACTTCAGGAGGCAGCGGCCCGTGCGGTTCGATCACCCCGCCCACGCTATCGGCCGCCCCCGATCACCGCGCTGACGTGACGCGGCGTGTCGAGTGTGAATTCGGGCAAAGACACTACACGGGCTCGATGGTGACCTCACCGATGTCACCGAACACGCCGCGGACATGGATCTTGCCCTGGTCCAGTTGATAGGTGAGGCCGACAATGGCGAGCTTGCCCGAGTTGACCCGATCGGCGATGATGCGGCTGCGCTGCATGAGGACACGACCGGTTTCGACGACATGCCGGGCCTCGAACTCGTCGACGCGGGTGAGACCTTCGCTGCGGCCGGCCAGGATGCTCGGTGCCACCTTCTCGACGACGTCGCGGATGTACCCGGTGGGCAGTTGGAGATCGTCGAGAGCGCTGAGAGTCGCGGCGATGGCTCCGCAACTGTCGTGGCCGAGGATGATGATGAGCGGTACGGACAGGACTTCGGGTCCGTATTCGAGTGACCCGAGCACTGCGGAGTCGATGACGTGTCCGGCGGTGCGGACGACGAACATGTCGCCCAGGCCCTGGTCGAAGATGATTTCGGCGGCGAGCCGGGAGTCGCCGCAACCGAAGAGCACGACGTGCGGGTATTGCCCGCCGACAAGCCGTTCCCGATCCTCGATACCCTGACTGGGATGTTGCGATTGTCCCGACACGAAACGTTCGTTGCCCGCTTTGAGCACTTGCCAGGCCGCTCTTGGGCTGAGTCCTTCGGTCATGTCAAGTAGTGTGCCACCGACCACTCTGCTGGGGTGGTTCGACGTCCATGAACGTGATCTGCCGTGGCGGGAGCCGGGGCGCAGCGGCTGGGAGATTCTGGTCAGCGAGATCATGTTGCAGCAGACCCCGGTGGCCAGGGTGCTGGGGCCCTGGTCGGAGTGGGTGCGGCGGTGGCCGACACCGTCGGCGATGGCCGCGGCGTCACCGGGCGAGGTGTTGCGGGCGTGGGGAAAACTCGGCTATCCACGCCGGGCGTTGCGGCTGCACGGTTGCGCCCAGGTGTTGGCCGCCGACTACGACGATATGGTTCCCGACGATGTGGCCACGCTGCTGGAGTTGCCGGGGATCGGCGACTACACGGCGCGGGCGGTGGCCTGTTTCGCCTATGGCCGGGCGGTTCCGGTCGTCGACACCAATGTGCGCCGGGTGATCGCACGCGCGGTGCACGGGCGGGCCGAACCGGGCAACCCGAGCAGGCGTGATCTCGACGACGCGGAGGTGTTGCTGCCGAGGTCGGCCGACGGCTCCTATTCGGCCGACGCGCCGCGGTTCTCGGCGGCGTTGATGGAGTTGGGCGCGCTGGTGTGCACGGCAAGGAATCCGGCGTGCGAAAACTGCCCGCTGACCGATTGCCGGTGGGTGCGCCGGGGCCGGCCGGCCCACACCGGCCCGGCGCGCACGGTGCAGAAGTTCGCGGGCACCGACCGCCAGGTGCGGGGGCTGTTGCTCGATGTGTTGCGCGGTTCTGCCGATCCGGTGCCACGGGGCAGCCTCGATGCCGTATGGACCACCGATGTGGCGCAACGCGATCGCGCACTGGATTCGTTGTTGTCGGACGGTCTGGTGGAGACCACCGGGTCGGGCCTGTTCTGTCTGGCCGGGGAAGCCGGTCCCGATCGGGAGGGCTAGCACGGACGTGGCCGGATTGCCCGTGGCCGCGTGTGCGCCGGGCAACGATCGAATGAATTGGTTTCCAGGGTTTACCCACCACCTCGCAAGTATTGATACTGTCGCGAGCTATGACTTACCCCCCAACTCCTCCGCCGTCGGGCTCTTCGCCCGAGGGCAAAGATCCCTACCAGCAGGGCGGCAATCCGGGGCAGTACGGCCAGCCCGGTTCGTACGGTCAGCCCGGTTCGTACGGTCAGCCGGGCCCGGGCCAGTACGGCCAGCCGAACCCCGGCCAACCCAATCCGGGCCAGTACGGCCAGCCAGACCCCGGCCAACCCAATCCGGGCCAGTACGGCCAGCCGGGCGGCGCCCAGTACGGGCAGCCCACCCCGGGGCAGTACGGCCAGCCGGCCGGCGGCCAGTACGGCCAGCCGGGTCAGAGCCCCTATGGCGCGCCGCAGTACGGCGCGGGCGGTTTCGGCGCTCCGGGCGCGCCCGGCAAGCCGGATGTGGGCGAGGCGTTCAACTGGGCATGGGCCCAGTTCCGCGCCAAGATCGGGGTGATGATCCTGCCGGGTCTGGCCGTGTTCGGCGCCGCCGTGATCCTGCTGATCCTGGCGATCTTCGGCACCGCGCTGTCGGTCAATGAGGAAACCGTCCGCGTCGGCAGTGGCGACTACTCGTACACGACGACGACATCGGAGATCAATCCGATCGGCCTGATCTTCCTGATGCTGCTGTACTTCGTGTTCGGGTTCGTGCTGCTGTACCTGTCGTCGGCAATCATCTCCGGCGCGTTGAAGGTCGCCGACGGTGTCGACGTGACCGCGCGCGACTTCCTGGTTCCGCGCAATCTCGTTCCGGTCGTCCTGACCGCGCTGCTCGTCGCCGTCGGTGTGGCGATCGGCTCGATCGTGATCATCGGTGGCATCATCGTCGCCTTCTTCGCGCAGTTCGCGATCGTCATCGCCATCGACAAGTCGCTGTCCCCGGTGAACGCGATCAAGGCGTCGTTCGAGCTGGCGAAGAACAACCTCGGCGATTCGCTCATCGCGTGGCTGCTCGCCGGCATCATCGGTGGCGTCGGCGCCATTGTGTGCTACATCGGCCTGATCGTGACGCTGCCGCTGGCACAGCTGTTCTACGTGCACTGCTACCGCCGGATGACCGGTGGGCAGATCGCTCCCGCCCCGGGTGCGGCTCCCGCCTACTGACGGTCCGACGCACGACCTTTCCCGACATCCCGGTGCCTCCTCAGGGGGCACCGGGATTCTTCTGCGCCGATCACTTCGGTGATCGCCCTCGGTTCAGGCCGCCGGTCGACCGGTGCGGCCGTCAGTCGGGCTGTTCCATCGACAGGAACGCCTCGATCGCCCCGCGATAGGTGTCCGGGGCGTCGTCGTGCACCAGGTGTCCGGCTCCCGGCACCCGGAGGTAGCGCGAGTTCGGGTTGGCGGCGCACATCCGGCGCATCTGGCCCGCCGGGGTGACGCCGTACTCGGCCTCGATCACCAGCGTCGGCGCGGCGACCGCGGCCCACTGATCCCAGAAGTGGCGTCCGCCCCACTCCTCGGCGATATCGGCCCAGATATCGAGGCTGCCGTGCAGCGCACCGTCGTCGAAGGCCTCGTAGAAGTAGCGGCCGGCAACCGGGCCGAACATCTGCTCGGCGGCCTCGAGTGAGGCGAACCGGTCAGGCCAGCTGTTGAACCACGGCGTCCACGATCGGGTGGTCTGCCCGCGAAAGTCGGGGGCCATGTCCTCGACGACCAGCGCGGTCACCATCTCCGGGTAGGCGGCGGCGGTGCACCAGGCGTGCAGGCCGCCCATCGAATGCCCGATCAGCACCGCCGGGCCGAGGTCGATCCAGGTGAGTATCTCGGCGACGTCGGCGACGAAACGTTCGGTGGACAACTCGCACGGATCGTCGGGGTGATCGACGTCGGCACCGGTGTGGAAGGCCGCGTCGAAGGTGAACACGCGACCGTAGCGGCGCAGCCACGGAATCTGCCTGCGCCAGGTGCGCCCACGTCCCATCAGTCCGTGCAGCAGGACGATCGGGCCGAGCGGGCCGTCCTGGCCGCCGTGGTCGAGCAGGCCGATGTCCGCGTAGTGCTTGTCCGGCGCCATGGTCACGTCCACCAGGATATTGGACGTCCGTCCGATTGTGCCGCCCACACTGTGCCACCCACACGATGCCGCCCCCCACGATGCCACCGACCGGTACCGGACGCCGGTAGGGCCCCTCGCCCCGGCGCGCAAAGCTCCGGCCGGACCGCAAGTGGCCCTCGCATCTATCCCGGCCCGCGGTACGGCAGTAGGGTGGTGGCCATGTCAGTGGTGAAGATCAACGCGATCAGGGTTCCCGAGGGCGCAGGCCCCGAGTTGGAGAAGCGGTTCCACGCCCGCGCTCATTCGGTCGACGGCTCTCCCGGTTTCCTCGGCTTTCAGCTCCTGCGCCCGGTCAAGGGCGAGGACCGCTACTTCGTGGTGACCAACTGGGCGACCGAGGAGGACTTCCAGACCTGGGCCAAGGGCCCGGCCCGCGAGGCGCACGCCGGCGAGCAGCGCAATCCGGTGGCCTCCGGCGCCGATCTGCTGGAGTTCGAGGTCGTCATCGACCAGAAGCCCTCCGCGTAGGCGGGTGCGCGTGGACCGGTGGGAACCCGCGACAATCCCGATGTTCCCGCTGGGTCGCGCGTTGTTGCCCGGGGATTCGTTGCCGCTGAGGGTTTTCGAGCCCCGCTACCGGGCGTTGCTCACCGATACGCTCGGCGAGTACCGGGAACTGCTCGAACGCCGCGAGGCCGACCCCGACGTCCCCACCCCGACCCTGAGTCCCCCGGGATTCGGTGTGGTGCTCATCTCGCAAGGGCATGAGGTGGGTGGCGGTGACATCCGATACGACGTCGGCACCTACGCCGACATCGCCCAGATGTCCCGGCGACCCGACGGTCAGGCATCGCTGAGCTGTGTGGGCGGCAATCGTTTTCGTGTCGTCGAATGGCTTCCCGAAGCCCCCTACCCACTGGCGACCGTGCAGCCGCTGCCCAACCCACCGGTGACGGCCGAGCATCGAGCCGCATTCGAGTCGCTGTGTGCCCGGGTGGCCACCTTGCTGGACGAGTTCGCCGACAACCGCGGCATTGCGGCGCTCGCACTGAACCCGGTTGAACGCGCCATCGTCGACCTGTCCCGGCTCGACGAGGCGCTCCACGACGAGCTCGGTGTCGCCGGCTGGGCGGCGCGGTTCCCGCTCGGATCATCGGACCGGCAGTTGCTGCTGGAAGCCGACGACGCCGACACCCAGCTCCGCATCCTCGACGACGCCGTCGACGGCCTGGCCGCGGCGGTCGAGTTCACGAGGTAGCCCGCACAGTGGGTATCACAGCCCCCGGGTGCTGCCCTCGTTGAGGAACCGGCGACCGTACAGCCCCGCACGCTCGGTCCGGGTCGGCTGGCGCCCATGCGATCGATCGTCACGACTGTCGCACCGGAGCTCTGCTACGGGCAGCCCTGCTACGCACGCGACGGCAAGGTGGTGTGCTGCTCCAGCAGCGGACAGATGGACAAGCAGCGCTACTCGACCTTCGGGTTCAGCGTTCGGGCCGAGCTCGACTCCGGTGACGGGTTAGAACGACGCTACGATTCGGTGACCCGGCCGGCATCGACGTGCCAATGTCGGTCGGTCCGAACACCAGCCAGCATCCGGCGGTCGTGGGTGACGAGCAGGACGGTGCCCTCGTACGAATCGAGGGCCGATTCGAGTTGTTCGATGGCGGGCAGGTCGAGGTGGTTGGTGGGCTCGTCCAGGACCAGCACGTTGACACCGCGGGCCTGTAGCAGCGCCATCCCGGCACGGGTGCGCTCGCCCGGGGACAGTTCGGCGGCGGGACGGCCTACGTGGTCGGCGCGGAGGCCGAACTTGGCCAACAGCGTGCGGACATCGGCGGTGGACATGTCCGGCATCAGGCTTTCGAAACGGTCGGTCAGCGTTTCCGGTCCGGTGAACTGTCCACGCGCCTGGTCGATTTCGCCGATGGCGACATTGGTGCCGAGGGCGGCCGAGCCCTCGTCGGGAGCGGTGTGCCCCAGCAGTGTCCGGAGCAGCGTCGTCTTTCCGGCCCCGTTGGGACCGGTGATGCCGATCCGCTCGCCCGCGTTCACCTGGACGGACACCGGACCGAACGTGAAATCTCCTTGCCGCACAACAGCGTTGTTGAGGGTGGCGACAACCGAGCTCGATCGCGGGGCGGCGCCGATGGTGAATTCGAGCACCCACTCCTTGCGCGGCTCCTCCACCTCCGCCAGCCGAGCGATGCGGCTTTCCATCTGCCGCACCTTCTGCGCCTGCTTCTCACTCGACTCGGATGCGGCGCGGCGGCGGATCTTGTCGTTGTCGGGTGCTTTGCGGATCGCATTGCGCACACCCTGGCTCGACCATTCGCGTTGCTTGCGCGCCCGCGCGACGAGGTCGGCCTTCTGTTCGGCGAACTCCTCGTACGCCTCCCGCTTGTGCCGCCGCGCCACCTCGCGTTCTTCGAGGTAGCTGTCGTAGCCACCACCGTAGATGGTGTTGGCATGCTGCGCGATATCGAGTTCGAGGACTCGGGTCACGCTGTGCGAGAGGAACTCCCGGTCGTGACTGACCAGTACCACCCCGCCCCGCAGACCGCGCACCACCTCTTCGAGACGGGCGAGGCCGTCGAGGTCGAGGTCGTTGGTGGGTTCGTCGAGCAGCACGATATCGAAGCGCGAACACAGCAGCGCGGCCAGCCCGACCCGGGCGGCCTGGCCACCCGACAGCGAGGTCATGAACGCCGATCCCGGGTCAATACCCGCACCGTCGGCGTCCAGGCCGAGTTCGGCGAGCACCGCGGGCAGCCGTTCGTCGAGGTCGGCGGCACCGGTGGCAAGCCAGTGGTCGAGGGCGGCGGCGTAGACATCAGCGGGATCGGCGCCGGTGGCGGCCTCCGGGGCGCCCAGCGCCTCGGCGGCGGCATCCATCCGCGCCGTGGCGGCCGCACAACCGGTGCGCCGGGCCACGTACTGTGCGACCGTCTCACCGGCGACGCGTTCGTGCTCCTGCGGCAACCAGCCGACGAAGGCGTCGGGCGGGGTCTGTGACACGGTGCCCGCCAGCGGCGCAAGATCGCCCGCGAGCACCCGCAGCAGCGTCGTCTTGCCCGCACCGTTGGCGCCGACGACGCCGATGACATCGCCCGGCGCAACGGTCAGGTCGAGGTTGTCGAACAGCACGCGGTGGGCGTAGCCACCCGCGAGGCCTTTGGCGACGAGCGTTGCGGTCATGGACACCATCGTCGCACCGGACAGCCCTCTACCCACAAAATAGAACGTGTTCTAGTATTGGCCGTGTAGTGGGTCACAACACACAGGGAGTCCGCACGTCCATGCCTGAAACCAGCACGCCTGACACCGCCGAGGCCGCCGATACCGTAGGCGGCGACCGGCACCAGCTCTACATCGGGGGCACGTGGGTCGATCCCCACTCCACAGCCATCGTCGAGGTCTTCTCCCCCGCCACCGGCGCCCGCGTCGGCTCCGCCCCCGACGCCGACGCCACCGACGTCGACGCCGCCGTACGGGCCGCACGCGCGAGTTTCGACTCCGGTGTCTGGAGCAGTGTTCCGCCCGCCGAACGCGCCGATGTCCTCGACCGCGCCGCCGCACTCATCGAGGAACGCAGCGCCGAGATCATCTCGCTGGTGTCCGCCGAGATGGGCGCACCGCCGGCGGCCATCGCCACCCTCCAGCAGCTCCCCGGCACCGGAGTCCTGCGCGCCTACGCTCAGGCCGCCCGCGACTACGCGTGGGTCGAATACCGTGACGGCCTGTTCGGCACCACCCGGATCACCCGCGAACCCGTGGGCGTGGTGGGTGCGATCACGGCGTGGAATGTGCCGTTGTTCTTGATCTGCAACAAGTTCGGCGCCGCGCTCGCAGCCGGATGTTCGATCGTGCTCAAACCCGCACCCGAGACCCCGCTCACCGGCAACTACCTGGCCGAACTGTTCGCCGAGGCGGGCGTGCCCGACGGCGTGATCTCGGTGGTGCCGGGCGGCGCCGACACCGGAAAGGCACTTGTCGAGCATCCCGGCGTCGACAAGATCACCTTCACCGGATCCACCGCCGCGGGCAAGGCAATCGGCGCGGCCTGCGCCCACAGCCTCAAACGGTGCTCACTTGAGCTGGGCGGCAAGTCCGCCGCAATCGTCCTCGACGACGTCGACATCGCCGCCAACGGCTACATGATCACCTTCCTCGGCCTGTTCAACACCGGCCAGGCATGCGTCGCGCAAACCCGAATCCTGGTGCCGCGCAGCCGCCATGACGAAATCGTCGAGGCGATGGTCGCCGCCGCCCGGACGATGACCGTGGGCCTGCCCGACGACCCGTCCGCCCAACTCGGCCCCGTGATCAGCGAACGCCAGCGACAGCGCATCGAGGGCTACATCGAGGCGGGCAAGGCAGCGGGGGCCACCGCAGTCCTCGACGGTGGCCGCCCCGACGGCCTCGACGGCGGGTACTTTCTCACTCCGACGATCTTCACCGGAGTCACCAACGATATGGCGATCGCACAGGAGGAGATCTTCGGCCCGGTGCTCTCGGTCATCGCCTACGACGACGTCGATGAGGCCATCGCCATCGCCAACGACTCCGACTACGGTCTGGCCGGCACGGTATGGACCGCCGACGTCGAACGCGGCATCGCGATCTCCGAGAAGATCCGCACCGGCACCTTCGGCATCAACTTCTACGCCATCGATCCGGGCTCCCCGTTCGGCGGTTTCAAGAACTCCGGCATCGGCCGCGAATGCGGACCCGAAGGGCTCGAAGCGTTCCTCGAACACAAGTCGACGATGCTGCCCGCCGGCTACCAGGTGTCACAGGACTCCTGAAACGCCCACCGGCCGGCTACGAATGTAGCCGACCGGGGAGCACGCGCAGCCACCCCAGGCCCCAGCGGGCCTGGGGTGGCTGCGTCATGCATCGAACGCCGCCGGCCCCCTTGGGGATCGACCGATCAGCCGATGGGGCGGTTGCTCGGCACCTGCACCCAGCTCGGGTTCTTCGGGTCGAGCAGGATGTGCTGCGGTTTGAGGCCGCTGTCGTTGGTGATGGGCCCGAAGCTGACACTCTGCGGGGCGTTGTAGGCGTACAGGGTGACCCGCAGCCGGTGGCCGCGCTTGAGCAGGGCGTCGGTACCCAGCAACCCGATGTCCAGGTTCTGGACCGAACCCGGTTTCACGGTTGCGCGAGTGAAGGCGTCGAGCGCGTAGTACGGGTCGACGACATCGCCGTTGGGGGCGTACGTCGATTGCGCCGGCACCATCTGGTTGCGGATCGACACCGTCATATTGCCTGTGGTGAGGATCGTCGACCGCCCGTCGGGGGCGACGTCGGTGAGCACCGCGACATAGAAGCCGTCGCGGGCGTCCACCTGGGTTCGCACGTGGACGTTGAC
The DNA here is from genome assembly GCF_025273675.1 of Gordonia pseudamarae. Lineage (NCBI taxonomy): Bacteria > Bacillati > Actinomycetota > Actinomycetes > Mycobacteriales > Gordoniaceae > Gordonia > Gordonia pseudamarae. The sequence continues at coordinate 4,336,236 of NZ_CP045809.1, forward strand.
CGCACCGTTGATCGACGTCGCCTGCTTCACCGGCGCGGAGGTGAAGGTGAGGCCGTTGCGTTCGCTGACCCGGTTGTCGTTGGCACAGCCGTCGATCGGGCTGATGAGGCCCACGAACGCCCGGTTGGAGTCACCTGAGCAGAGCGTGGTGACCCCCGCCGATACCGTCCACTTGGCCGCCTTGGTTCCGCCGGACGATCGCAGTGAACCGTCTTTGAGGGCGGTCGGCGCGGTGCCGCTGTGCGCCGCGTTCAGGTAGAGCCTGCGATGGGTCTGATCGGTGCGGGGCATGGTGGCCGACTGCACCCAGCCACCACCCTGTTGATGACTGGTGGCCTGCGAGTACTTGTCGATGCCGTTGTCGACGCCTTTGAGCCACTTGTCGAACCAGGCCCGCTGCAACGAGGTGATGCTCGGCGGTGTTCCCTTCCGGCCCATGTCCCAACCGTTGGTCACGTGCTGGCCGGTGCTCATCACCAGCTTCTTCTTGTCGTCCGGCAATCCACTGAGCTGGTTGAGGGCGCGCCATTCCATGTTGGTGAACAGGTCCTGCCAGCCGCCGATCACGAACGCCGGGGTGGTGATGTTGGCGGCATCAGTGGTCAGCGCCTTCCGATACGCGGACTTCATGGACACCAGGTCCCTTGTGCGACCGGTCAGTTCGTCGACGCTCGGGGCGGTCAGGCCCTCGATGTACTCGGGGATGAACACCGCCGGGTTCGCGATGCGATCGGCCAGCCACTTCGGATCGAACTGTCCGCGCAGCAGTCTCGGCAGATCGGGGATGAACTTGGTGGCGTTCACCGCGAACAGCCATAGCCCGAGAAAACCCGCACCGAAACCCGATCCCGGCGCGACCACGTCGGCGACGATGTCGCTCATCGGCGCGGCGGGGAAGATCGCGCCGAGGCCCTTGGGCCGTTTCGCGGCAGCCTGAATCTGGTTGATCGCCGAATACGAGTACCCGGACATACCGAGTTTGCCGTTGGAGTAGGACCGCGTCCGCGCCCAGTCGAGAACCTCGATAGTGTCACGTTGTTCGCGGCTGCCGAACACATCCCACACACCCTGCGAACCGCCGCCGGTGCCCCGGACTTCGGCGACGATCTGCGTGTACCCGGACCGGACCAGTTTCTCGTCGACGGAGAAGATGGACGGCACACCACCGGCGGCGACCTTGAGCAGTCGTTCGGTGCCCGAGATCCCGGTGCCCGACAGGTTGACGCTCGCCAGCAGATCGAACGCCTGCTTGGACAATTCGGGGTAGTTGGCGGCGGCTCCGGCGATCATGCTGATCAGCTTGTTGTACGGGGTCATGTTGACGATGACCGGCGTCTTGGTGTCGACGGCCCGGCCGCTTGAGTCGGCGGGGCGGTACACGTCGGCGCGGAGCACGGTGCCGTCGGACATGTGGATGGGCACGCTGGTGCTGACGGCGACGCGCGGATACTTCTGCCGCTCGCTCTGTGCGGTCTTCGTCCACTGCGCCGGGTGCAATCCGAGCGGGGCGGCATCGGCCCGTGGGACGGCCACGCACAACGCGGCAACAACAGACAGCACCGCGAGAAGGATGACCCCCACGCGCCTCAAACCCAAACCCATAATGACCCTCCCCCTCAGGGTGAAGCACCCTCGGAACCACACCGCACCACCGACGCGGTACGCCGATGTAATGTGCGTCGCCGACAGCCGGCGATGTACCCCACGCCATAGATCCCAACTCACGGGTAACTTGATGTCAAGCCGCCGGATATGCGCATACCGCGCCGATCAGACCCGCGCGGGCGTCGTCGAGATCCCTGCAAGTACCCAGCGTCCGTTCCGAGGCGAGCCCGCGCGGGGCCGCCGGCATCAGCGCAGCCACCTGCCGTACCTTCACCGGGTCGACATCGAGGCGGGCAAGGCAGCGGGGCCACCGCAGTCCTCGACGGTGGCCGCCCCGACGGCCTCGACGGCGGGTACTTTCTCACTCCGACGATCTTCACCGGAGTCACCAACGATATGGCGATCGCACAGGAGGAGATCTTCGGCCCGGTGCTCTCGGTCATCGCCTACGACGACGTCGATGAGGCCATCGCCATCGCCAACGACTCCGACTACGGTCTGGCCGGCACGGTATGGACCGCCGACGTCGAACGCGGCATCGCGATCTCCGAGAAGATCCGCACCGGCACCTTCGGCATCAACTTCTACGCCATCGATCCGGGCTCCCCGTTCGGCGGTTTCAAGAACTCCGGCATCGGCCGCGAATGCGGACCCGAAGGGCTCGAAGCGTTCCTCGAACACAAGTCGACAATGCTGCCGACGGGTTACCAAGTGCCACAGAACCCCTGAGTCATCCCAGTAACCGAGTAGCCCGGCCCGCACCGGTGCGGTCCGGGCTTAGGAGATCAATGAACCACCGACGATCGGGGCGTGCGCAAACGGCAGACGTCGATCGGCAATCCATCGGCCGGCACCGCACCGGTGCCATAGGTGAACCTGATCCGATATCCTTGCGGCACCGACCATTCGAACTTGGTCAACAGCTGATGGAGAATGAGTTTCGCCTCCATCGCAGCGAAATACATTCCGATGCATCGGTGGGCACCGCCACCGAAGGGAGCCCAGGCGAACCTGTGCACTCGGTCCTCACTTCGTTCCGGTGAGAATCGTTCGGGGTCCCAGCGTTTAGGCTCGGGCCACCATTCGGGCAGTTGCATCGTAGCCCATGGGTGTATTCCCACGAGACAGCCTTGCGGTATGTAGTGCCCCAGAATATCCGTGTCGCGGACTGTTTTTCGGAATATCATTCCGACGGGCGCGTTAATACGAACGGTTTCCCTGAATACCAGGTCCATTCCGGACAACGCGTCCAGGCTCTTGACCGTGATCGCCGAGTCGCCCAGCTCACAAGATTCTTCCCGCAGTCTATCCTGCCAATCACGATGAAGGCCCAAATAGTACACCATCATCGATAGCGCAACGCTCGTGGTGTCATGTGCCGCCATCATGGCGAAGATCATGTGATTGACGACGTCTTCGTCCGTGAAGGCGTTACCGTCCTCGTCGGAGCTGTTGCACAACACGGTGAACAGATCACCACCGCTTCCGGCACGCCGTGCCGGTATCCAGGAACGGAAGTACTCCTGCAGCATCTCGCGCCCACGCAGGCCCCGTGCCCAGGTGAAGTTGCCGACGTCGGCACGAAGAAACGCACGTCCGCCGTGCACCGTCGCGTCGAACGCTTCCTCCAGCCTGCGGGTGTGCTCGGGTGCGAGCTCCGAGCCCATGAATACCTCGCTCGCTACCGCGAGGAGAAGACCCTTGATCCGGGCCGAAGCCGGGAATCCCTGTCCCCCATCCCACTCCGAAATGTGATCGGCGACGAGCGGAGCCATGAGTTCCAGGTATCCGTCGAGGCGCCGCGGCGTGAACGCGGCCTGCATGATCCGACGGTGGTGCCGATGCTCGGCGAAGTCCAGCAACATGAGGCCGCGGTCGAAAAACGGACCGATCAATTGACCCCAACCAAGTTCGGACGACATCACTCCGTCGCGGTCCATCCACGCCGCCTCGATCGCATCCGGACCGATCAGGTGGACAATATTGCCACCGAACCACCGTGACCACGACACCTGACCGTATCGCCGATATTGCCGCAGCACATTGCCCAGCGGGTTTCCCAGCATATCCACCGTGTTACCCACCAGGGGCAGACCCGAATCGCCGGGGACTGACAGCAGCCCCGAACCGACGGGTGCAGGCGCGAGCGGACGCTCGGGACGCGGGTAACCCGCCTGTGCCCGTAGTAGATTCCGACGCACCGCCTGGATCGATTTCATCGGTGCTCGCCCTTCCACCTAGGACATCGGGTCCGGTTCTCCGACCGAACGACCATCACTGCCGACTCGGATCGACGTTCGCCAGACGCACCTGGCTGACTGCCACCTGTTTGCCCTCATCATCAATGATATCGACCCGCCACAGTTGTTGCGACCGACCTCGATGCACAGGAGTACAGGTGGCATGCAATGTTCCACTCCGACTCGCGCGAAGCAGATCTGTGTTGTTATTGACTCCCACCACAGTGCCTTTGGCGCCAAGCCACTTCATACCGGCACACGAGGCAACCTCTTCCGCGACCGACGTATACACGCCACCGTGCACCCTGCCGAACACCTGCATGTGGTTACTCGTCAGATTCACCACCGCGCGTACCCGGTCAGGAGTGACCTCGCAGTACTCGATACCGATGTATCGGCCGAAGTTGTCCCTGCTGCCGTTCAGTTTCCGCACCCGTTCCAGCGCACCGTCATCCATGTACCCGCTCCTCTTCGGTCGGTGTGAGGCCAACCTGCCGTCTATCCCAGTGCTCGCGGTATAGCCCACCCGCGGCAATGAGTTCGTCGTGTGTGCCCGACTCGACCACCCGCCCGTCGGCTCCGAGCACGATGATCAGGTCAGCGTCTCGCACGGTGTGCAGGCGGTGTGCCACCACGACGACAGTGTGCGCATCGCGAAGGGCGAACAGCGCGTCGATGATCGCCGCCTCGGTGGCCGCATCCACGGAGGCGGTCGGCTCATCCAATAGCACCACCGGACTGTCTTTGAGTAGCGCCCGCGCGAGTGCAACGCGCTGGCGTTGTCCACCGGACAACGACGTGCCGCCCTCACCTACATTGGTGGCCATCGCGCCGGGCAGGTCCCCGATCATCGACTCGACCGCAGATGCGGCGATCGCCCGGGACAACTCTTCCGTCGTCGCGTTCGGCCGAGCGATTCGGATGTTCTCCTCGATGGTGGCGTCGAATAAAAACGTATCCTGAAAGAGTGGGGTTACGAGGCTATTCACCGTTGCCGTACCGATTTCCGGCAACGGCACACCGCCGATGAGGATCTGCCCCTCGTCCGGATCGGCGAACCGGCATAGCAACCGGATGAGCGTGGTTTTTCCCGATCCCGACGGTCCGACAATCGCCACCAGGGAATTCTCGGGAATCGTGAAGCCGACGTCGTTGATCACGTATTCGCCACCGTAGCCGGCCGAAACGTCACGGAATTCGATGTCGTATCGCCGTGGCACCACGGGCTGTAGCGGTTCGCTCAACCCCGGAGTATCCAGCAGTTCCTTGAGGTCGGTCAGAGTATTGCGGCCTTGACTGAATCCTCCGGACAGGACACCTGCCGCGATGATCGGGTCGGTGAATCGGGTCACCACGATCAGTAGTGCGATGAGTGTCACGGGATCTAGGTGGTCGGTGATCGCCAGCACCACCGCCAGCACCACCGCGGCGGTGAACACCGCTTGCACCAGACTGCCCAACCGCGCGACAGCGCGGCCCTGGGTCTTGGTGGCTCGGCCGAACGCTTCGTACTGCCCGACCAGCGCTTCTTCGACCAGTCCGACACCGCGGGAGTTCTCGTCGGCGGCGCGCAACACCACCTGACATCGGGTGAACTCGATCATCCTGGATGTCGCCAGCGCCGCAGCGGCGGTATGCTCCCGGTCGGAATGTCCTGTCGCCCTGCCTATGCCACGATAGGCTACGAAGATGAGGGGTGCCGCGATCAACAACGTCAGTCCGACGCGCCAATCGATAACGGCTACCCCGATCGCGATGGTCGCCGGTGTCAACACCCCTGAGATCACCGGCCTGATGACCGCATGCGGCACAGCCGCGGCGAACCCGATTCCCGACGACGCCATCTCGGAGAACCGGCCTGCCGTAGCATCCCGGAAGTATCCGAGCGGCAGCGACAAGATCCGCTGTCCCAGAGTCGTCAGAAGGCTATCGAGCAGGGAAGCCGAACCGGACCGGGCCACGGAGCCTGCGATGACGCTGAGCACGACATTGACTGCCGCGAGGATGGCGATCACGAAGAACCACCGATCCACGCCGGACTCGTCATCGTCGATAATCGCCGACAGCAACGGGAACAGTGCCACGAAGGCCATGCCCTGGCAGATCGCCGCGATGGAGGTCAGGCCGATCAGTCGGCCGAGGATCGTGCGGGTCCGCTCATCGACCAGCTCGAACAGATCACGAATCACCGTCGCCTCCGATAGCGTCGATAGGTGCGGCCGAAGCGGATATCTCGGCGTCGGCGCCGTATGCCCGCCAGAGCTTCGCATAGTGGCCCTCAACATTTTTCAGCAGATCTTCGGGTCTGCCGCGCTCCACCACCCGCCCGCTGTCGAGGACGACGATCTGAGCGGCACCGGCTACTGTGCTGAGTCGGTGCGCGATCATGATCACGGTGCGATCTCGTGACAACTCGGCGACGGCGGCCCGCACCGACTCCTCCGAATCGGGGTCGGCGTACGCGGTCGGCTCATCAAGGATGAGTACCGGACATCGAGTGACGAAGGCTCGGGCGATGGCGACGCGCTGCGCCTGTCCACTGGACAGTTCGACCTCCACACCGAGAACCGTGTCCAGGCCGTTCGGAAGATTCAGGATGTCGTCGGCGATGTGAGCTCGGCGCGCCGCGTCCATGATCTCGTCGTCGGTGGCGGATGCGCGAGAGATGCGTATGTTGTCCCGCAGTGACATCGACAGCAGAAGCGGGTCCTGGAAGACGACACCGATGTGCCGATACAGATCGCCGGTCGCCACCTCCCGCAGATCGTGCCCACCCAGTGTGATTCGCCCGGTTGTGGGATCGTGGAAGCGGGCCAGCAGGGTGGCAACGGTAGACTTTCCCGCGCCTGATGCACCAACCAGCGCGGTCGTCGTTCCCGCCGCAAACTCGATCGAAATCCCCTGGATCACCGGATCGCCGGCGCCATATCCGAAGGTGACGTCTTCCATGACCACTGTCGCGTCGAGCGGCCCCGCGCCGCCGAGGTTCACGGGTTCGGCGGGTTCGGGCACGGGTTCGGTGGAAAGGACCTCCGCAATCGCGCCGAGCGCCGAGATACCGGAGATGAGAGCCTCCGAATTCATTGCCGCAGCCACTATCGACGCTGCCAGGCCAAGTCCCAGGACGATTCCCGCGATAAGGCCGATGGGTGTTCCCTCCCGGGTCTGTCCGACACCGACCGCACACATCATGAGCAGAATCGTGACCGGTGAGGTAAGGATGTCGATGAGCGCAAGGTAGACATTCGACTGTCGTGACCAGTCCGACCACGCCTCGACGAGCGACCTCCGGCGATCGGCGTACCGGTCCATTCCGGCGGCGGTCACGTTGAAGGCCTTCATGACGCTGATGCCACGTACGAATTCGACCACCGACGCGGCCATGTTCTCGTTGGCCCGGTTGTACGTCTGCTGCTTCTGTGCCCCGGTTGACAGCATCACTGCCATCACCAGGAAGGTGACGATCACCGGCACCACCGCGATCAGCGCGAACTGCCAGTCGACGATGAACAAGGCGACGAGCGAGATCACCGGCACAAGGATCGCGACAACGGTTTCGTGCACGGTGTGCGCCACCATGTGGTGCACGGAGGCTACGTCACCTTCGACGCCGGCGACGATACCCGACGAGCGTCTGCTGTCGATCCACCCGAGCGGAACCCGCCGGATATGCGCGATGAGGCTGCTCCGCAGGTACAGTTGCACGTCGTTGTCGATGACATGCCCGTAGAAACCCGCACCGGCACTCGCCGCCCCCTTGATCGCCGCCGCAATCACCAGAATGCCCGCGAGAATCCACAGCCGCGTGTGTGATTCGTCGCCCGCGTGGTCGGCGATCTCGATGACGCACAGCAGCGGAATCACGGTGGCCACCGCCGTCACCACAGACAGCATCGCGACACCGTACAGCCTGCCCAGTACCGGCTTGAGCAGGTCGGCAGGACGTACCGCAGGCGGTACGGCGGCGGTCGTCGCGGTGCCGACGGACGTGGAAGTCCGAGCCTTGCCGACGTCGGAATTCGCCCTGTCAGTTCCCATGAGAACCATCACGCTCCAGCACACACAGATACAGCAGACCGATCTGCCGCTCACCGACCACTACGAGGCCGTACCGACCGGCCAGCTCCGCCAGCTCGGACTCGGCGAACACCGAGTGGCCGAACCGTTTCATCGCTGCGATGTCGGCAGCGGCGTTCGCACCGGGCACATCGCGGTAAGTCTGAATCAGCACTCGCCCGTCGGGAGCGAGGATCTCGTCGACCAAGGCGGTCAGCCGCCCTTTGTCGCTCACCTGATGCAACGACCCGATGATCCAGACTTCGTCTGCGGGCGCTGCCGACAGTAGGGTACGGGTCTCCGGTTGCAGAACGTCGGCGACGTAGAATGTGACATCCGCGTCCGGTATACCGCTGCTGTGGTCACGGTGCCGGTTGCACGCCACGTCGATGGCATTGACCGAGAAGTCGACCCCGATGATACGGCCGCCCGTACAGGTACCGTCGCGGGCGATCTTACGGGCGAACCACCCGGTGCCACAGCACAGATCGACGACGACCGACGGCAGCCTGCGCTCTCGCCGGGGCTCGATCGCGCGCAGCTCGCGATACACCCGGGCATGGTCGTAAGGCTCTTTCGCATAGGAGGTCAGGAACTTCGGATATACATAGTTCTCATATCCGGCGAGAACGATCCTGTTATCCATGATCCGATGCGCCGTGTCTGAAAGCCTAATGACTTCCCACCTTCCCTTTTTGTTTCTGTAGCCCGACGACGGTCACGATCACCAGGAACCCCGACCAGACCAGCAACGGAAGCCATCCTGCGAGGGTGGATTCGGTGATGGCCCGCTTCGCCGCCGACACCGGTGTGAGCTCGGCGAGCCACCTGAGCGCGGGCCGATAATTCTCGGCGGGCTGCATGGCGGTGTTCACGAACATCGCGACGACGATCAGTGGTATGACCGCGACCGCACCCTGCGGTGTTCTTATCGAGAAGCCGACGAGGGTGCCCAGACACGCGGCACTCGCCGCCACGATGATCCATACCGGTATCACAGTCGCGGCATTCTCGGCCAGCAGTCGCGACCCGGACACCAGTTCCGTGACCACCGTCAGAGTGAACATCATGATGATGAGGCGCACGAACTCGACGATGACCCGACCTGCGAGCGCAGCGGCGTACGGTGTGGGCATCGTCGCGAACCGTTCGTAGATGCCGCTGTCGCGCTCGGACAACGTATCACCGAGCCCATGATGCACAGCATGAACGCCCAGGACACGGCGACGAGAATCGTTGCGTCCGCGGGATCGAAGTCGCCGGTGAACTGCCGGACCAGCGCACCGAACAGCAGATTGACCACGCCGGCGTAGAGCAACGGAAAGGCGATGGCCGTCAACCAGAATCGTGGTCCGCGCAGCCACTGCCGAAGAATACGCCAGCCGTGTACGACAGTGATGGTGATCATGTCGCACTGCGTCCCGAGAACCGCTTGACGATCAGGGCGATCCCCACCGACCCCAGTGCGACGATCCAGGTCATGGCCTCGATGGTTCCTCCGCGGGATAGTTCGTGGGTGAGCACGTTGCGGATCACGGCGATGATCGGCGAGAACGGCATGTGTTCGATCACAGCCCGAAGAGCTCCGGACAGCGCGATTGCGGGAATGAAGGCGGTCGAGCACAGAAACAAGAGCATCTCGAATGACTGCACGCTCGCGGCCGCTGCTACGGGCTTGTCCAACAACACTATCCACCCGTCGGTGATGAGGCATAAGACGAGAGCAGCGACCAGGCCCCAGAGGAGTGTCAGTCCATACTCCGACCACCTCAACGACAAACCACACAGTCGGGCTACGATGAAAAGCGTCACGGTCGAGGCGGTCATTCGCACCATGTCTACGACGAGCCGGCCCGTCAAGAATCCGGCGAGAGCGCCGGGAACGAGCCTGACCCGATCCAGAATACCCGACTCCACGTCGTGCGCGACGGCCATCGCCGAAGCACTGGAGGTAAACATACCGGCTTGAAAGATGCAGCCCGCCAGCATATAACGCAGATAGTCGACGCCACTTTCCTCTGCCGAATAGCCGAATACACCGACCAGACACAGAAGAAATAGGGGCGGAACAACGAACATGGAGATCAGTGACGCGGAGTTTCGACGCAACAGGGCGAGATCGCGGCGGATGAACGCACGGACTCCGCCCGCTGTCGGCGCGTCGCCGCTGACGGCCGTACGATCGGCTGCTTCGGCCTCCGGATGACGATGCGGCGCGATCACCGGCCACTCCCCGATCGACCTGTCCCGGTCGCGGCTGCGTCTGCGGTGTTGACCCGGATGAACACTTCGTTCAGAGTGGGCGGCGAAATGCTCAGAGATTCCGGAGCGATCCCGCTCACGGCCACGACGTGGGAGATCTCCGTGATGGCCGCCGCCCCTGGTGCGACATCGCAGGTCACCGTGCGACCTTCAGTTCGTACGCCCGCACCTACGACCCCCGCACGACTCAGGTGACTACCAAAATGCTTTGCATCACTGTCTGACTCGAAGGCAGCGACCAGAACGTGCGTGCCCAGCCTCCCCCTGATTTCACCCGGAGTGCCGGCGTCCACAATCGAGCCGTCCTTCAGCAGATAGACCAGATCAGCGAGTGCCTGAGCCTCTTCCAGATACTGCGTTGTCAATACCAAGGTCATACCGTCGTCCCGCAACCGGCGAACCAGCGCCCACAGGTCCTCCCGGCTGACCGGGTCCAGTCCGGTAGTCGGTTCATCGAGGAACAGCAGATCCGGCACCACCATCAACGAAATCGCAATGTCGATACGCCGCCGCATCCCGCCGGAGTATTCCTTGACGTGGCGATCCGCGGCGTCGTCGAGACCGAAGACCGCCAGTAGTTCGGTTGCCCGCTCCGCCGCGGCGCGCCGACCCAGCCTACGCAGTCGGCCGAAGAACTCCAGATTCTCCCGACCGGTCAAGTTCTCATCGACTGCCGCGAATTGCCCTGTCGTTGCGATTCGGTCGCGTATCGCTCGTGGATCTCGGGCCAGGTCGTCGCCGAACACCGATACACTGCCCGCGTCGAAGCTCAGCAGCGTCGACAGAATCCGGATCAGCGTCGTCTTTCCCGCCCCGTTGTGGCCGAGGAACGAGACGATCGCCCCCCGCGGCACCTCGAACGAGATCCCGTCGAGAACTGTTACCGGACTGTCTTTTCCGGCCGCGAAACTCTTGGTCAGGCCTACGGCTTTGATCGCGATATCGGAATCCGACCGTCCGGAGATATCGTCAGGCACCGGTAGCCCTTCCCCGCGCGACAGGCGGCGCGTCGAACGCCGGGAGGACGTCGATCGTGGCTCCCGCGTCCTTCACGCCTCGCAGAATATGCGGAACCATCGCCGGGCGCTGCGCAACCTCGATGACCCCGGGTCCGGTATCGAGGATGGTGGTGTCGGTCTCGAGCAGGGCACCGAGCGTGACCGCCGGGACGACGGCGGTAATTGCGTACGACGACAACCCGGTAACCGTGCTCCGAACACCCGAATCATCGAATGAGACGGTCAGTGTCGATGGCTCGGGGCCTGCGGTTGCACGTGCGGACCTGGCCGTTCCGCGTGCGGCAAGCCGGGCGAGCGCTGCGGATACGACGGGAAGGGTAAAGACTCTGGACTGCTGAAGCTTGGTCACCATCGCATCGTCGATCGCCTCGAAGGCCACCCGGTACTCGTAGCCGAGGAGGTTCGGGAACAGCGAGGTCACGACATCGATATCCGGGCACTCGTAGCCGATCAGTGCAGTCCGGCCGTCTGCGTTCGCGCCGGCTTCGTCGTTGGCCACCGCTCCCTCGACAGGGCGGGAAGCGGTCGCCCGGTCGAGCGTCGCCTCGACACCGTGGCGCAGGACCCGATAGTCACCGTGCATCGTGCGGAACATCGAGCCTATGGCGGCCGCACCCGATACCTGCTTCTCCCCGATGACCAGGTCCGTTCGAATTCCTGTCACCGATTCCGGCGCAACGAGTTCGGTGTCCACCGCGTTCATCATCAGCGCAGTCGACAACCCAGGGCAGAGGCCGAATCCGGTCAGCACATGAACACCCACAGCCCGCGCATCCGGATCCAGCCGTCGGATCTCCCGGCGGGCGTCGATCGAGTCGTTGACGTCGATGTAGTTGCTCGCCGCCTGAATGCTGAGCTTGGCGACCGTGTCGCCGAGATCCTCGAATGGGCCTGTGCAGTTCACGATCCAGTCGAATCGGCGCATGACTTCGATCGCATCGGCCGGCTTTCGGCGGACGTCCATCACAAAATGACGGTCTCGGTCCTCGCGCGGCCGATGTCGTGACGCGGTCCACACGTCGACGTCGTAGGCGTGCAGGTTGCTGCGGATCATCGATCCGGTGACACCGCTGCCACCTACTATCAGAATTCTCATGGAGCCTCCAGATCAACCGTGCCGGCAGCCTGGTCTGCCGAAGTTCGGTCCAACCGCGACCGGCGGGTGGCCAGGTAGTGAGCAATCGCGTCGGCGGTGGGCGCGATTCGGTCGCCGAAAACCGATGAGTAGTGATCACCGGGTACCCGGACCAGGGCAAGGTCGCCGATCAACCCGTCGGCCCAATCGGCGTGATTGTCGGCCTCACCGTCGTCGGGCAGAATGAACAGCGCACTATCGGCGAGGAGTCCATCGGGGCGGTATCCGTTACGCGCCGCGACGAGCGTGCGCAGGGTCGAGAAATTAGTGAGACTGACCCCGTTGCCGACGATGCCCAGATCTTCGACCAGCGTCGGTGAAATTCTTGCCGCGATCTCGCGTACGAATGCCGACTGACCGTCGCCGATCCCGTCGAGCGAACGTTCCACCCACTCCCACACCTCGCCGGCCGAGGCTTCACTCGCCGGCGGTAGATCGGCCGTGGCCGTCATGGACTTCACCAGCGGGCCGACGAGACGCAGCTCTGCCTCGACGTCGAAGTCACCGACCTCGGCATGCAGCCCCGGAGCCAAGCTGTCGAGCATGACCAATGAAGCACGCTCGCTTCCGATCTGGCGTGCCATCTCCGCAGCGAGCGTTCCGCCGATACTCCACCCCACGAGCACGATGTGGTCGACGCCCAACAATGCTTCGTCGATAGTCGTGACGTACGACGCGGCTATCTCCTCGATACTGAGGCAACGCGGGTGTACGCGTGCGAAGTCTCGAAAGTCCAATCCCCACACTTGATATCGGTTCGGTAGCGCCAGCGCCAGGTCGCGGTAGATATCGATCGTCCCGAATCCACCGTGCACCATGACCACAGGCAGTTCCACCGAACCAGCTCTGAGCAAGGTCAGCGGCCCGTCGGCCTGCCCTGCACCGGCTTCAACCACGAGTCTGGCGATGGCGGCTGGTGATGGTTCATTCAATGCCTGCGCCAGGGGAATACGGATCGCCGCGAGGCGCTGGACCTCTTGAATCAGTTGTACGAAGCGCAGCGAGCTCAGACCCAGATCGAACAAGTTGGAATCCGGGTCAACGATTCTGGTCGGCAGATCCCGACCTGCGAGTTCGCACACCTGCCGGATAACCTCCGGGTCACCCACAGTCAGAACTCCCGAGGCGATGGCCGCACTCGGTCGATCGCCGGTCGCGGAAGCACCGACGCCGAGCTGCTTCTTGAGTCGGAGCACGTCCGCCACCGGAACGGGCGCCAGAGTCCAGGTGCCGTCGGCGACGATCGTGTCCAGCGTGGCGGCGAAGTGCGCGAACACGCACTCCATCATTACCGGGTCGAGGACCTGCTCTACGAAATCCCACGCGATACTCAGCCGGCCACCCGTGTCGAGCACCTGGTGGTCGAGCAGCACCTGCGGAGTCTGCGATACCGCGTACACCACGTCTCCGAGCACCGACGGGCTGACCACCTCCTCGGCCGCTCGGTCGCCACGCCCGAACAGCAACGAGGTGTACACGAAGGGCGCCACCGCCTGCCCCCACAATCCGCGTCGGCCGGAGATCTCCCCGATCAGTCGGACTCCCGAGTAGCCCATCTCCATATGGTCGATCAGGCGTCGTTGTGTCTCTTGCACCAGATCTTTCAGGTTCCTGGTACCCAACTCCGAAAAGCCGAGTAGGACCGACCCGGTGAAGTCGCCGAAGACGCCTTCGGCCGGCGCCACGTCGGAATCACGGTTGTAGGTAGTCACATTGACCCCGACTGCATCGTCGAGCGACCAGAGCGACAGACTGCACGCGTACAGGGTCAGCAGCACCGCCGACACGGACACTTCGGCGTTGCGCGCCGCTGATGACAAGCGTTGAGTATCTTCTCGGCTCAGACGCGTGTGCAGCCTACGCATCGTCGGCGCCACCAGATCCGCGGCTTCGCAGACCTTCGGCAGGACATTGCCGGCCGGGAAGTCGTCCACGATCGCATCGAGTTCGGCACGCAGGTCGGCTGGGTCGGTACCTCTGGCGTGCGACGTCGCCCGCGATGCGAGCACGTAGGTCCGGTAGTCACCGTCCGGATCAGGCAGTCGTTCTCCGCGATAGGCGAGTTCAAGGTCGCGAAGGAATATTCGCTGACTCGCGCCGTCGCCGATGATCATGTCGACGCTGAAGAAGAGCCGATGCCGACCATGGGGCGCAGCGATAGCGGACAAGCTGAACAACGGCCATTCTTCCAGGTCGAATACCTGGTGGCTGAGTTCGGCACGCTTAGCCTCGATAGCGTTCTCGATGTCCCCGATCGAGGCGCGGGATAGATCGTCCACTGCTATGCGGTATCGAGGTACTTCGGCCAGGATGCGCTGCGTAGCGTGCTCGGTGAAGACCGCGCGCAACATCGGGTGATGCTCGATGATCAGGTTCAACGACTCTTCGAGGCGGTCGATGTCTACATCGGAGTCGAATTCCGCGTAGTAGTGCTCGGTAACGCCGCCGAGTTCGAATCCGGAGTTCCGACCGATGTAGTACGCCATCTGCATGTCGGTGAGCGGAAACGGATCTCCCGGATCGCTTCCGTAGTCGTCGATCTCACTGTCCGGGGATGCGGTGGTAGCAGCCGGCTCTGGCGCCGTGTGGTCGCCGGCAGTGCTGAGCAGGCTCGCGATTCGGTCGATCGACGGATCGGCGATAACGTCCCTGAACCTGAGGCGGATACCGAAATCAGCCTGCACCCGGCGCAGCATCCGCTGGAAGGCCAGCGAGTCGCCGCCACGGGCGAAGAATGACTCGGTCCGGCCCAGCGACGGTGCGGCGAGCACCGCATCCCAGATCGCCTCCACCCGTTCGATCGTGTCGGCGTCCGCGGCGGCGACATCTGCCCCGGCACCGCGCCCGGCAAGCATGCCTCGACCGGGAAGCGCGGTGGAGGTGGCATCGACGAGTGCCTGTACTGCCGTTCCATCAAGTTTTCCGTTGGCGGTGACCGGCATCTCCTCCACGGCCACGATGCGCTGAGGAACCATGTACCGCGGCAGGTTCGCCTCAAGTTCGGCAAGCACGGCCTCAGCATGCGCATCGGTGCCCGGCACCGGAACGTACAAGCACGCCAAAACGGTCTCGCCCGCAGCCGAAGCCGTTACCGCGATAACCGATTCAGTCAGACCGGAGCGCTCGAGTACAGATTCGATCTCGCCCAGTTCGATTCGATGGCCGGCAATCTTGACCTGTCGATCGGAGCGGCCGAGGAACTCGACAAAGCGTTCCTCGTTGAACACTCCGACGTCGCCAGTGCGGTAGGCCCGGCCCAATCCTGGAATCTCCAAGAATGCGGCAGCGGTTCGCTGCGGGTCGGCACAGTATCCCCGTGCCACACCGAGACCCGAAATGAAGATGTCACCCGGAACCCCGATCGGGCAGTGCGACAGATCGGTGCCGAGGATATGAATCCCCTGATTGGACATGGGATATCCGTAGGGAATCCGATGGCGAAGGCTGTCAGCGGCAAGCGGGTAGCAAATCGACCAGATGCTACCCTCCGTGG
This sequence comes from Gordonia pseudamarae, assembly GCF_025273675.1. NCBI lineage: Bacteria > Bacillati > Actinomycetota > Actinomycetes > Mycobacteriales > Gordoniaceae > Gordonia > Gordonia pseudamarae. Next base: position 4,352,046 of record NZ_CP045809.1, read on the forward strand.
CACCGCCGAGGCTGTGGATGTCGGCCGCCGGGAATACCATCTGCGCCCGCTCGGGCAGACCTGCCGCGATCCGGTCACCACTGAGCATGACGGTGCGGACCGAGGGAAACCGTACGCCGTCGTCGACGCGCAGCAAGAGCAGTTCGAGCAATGCCGGTGCCGAGTTCCACAGTGTCACCTCGGTAGCGGCCAATACCTCGATGATCTCGTCCGCGTCACGCTCGTCGGCGATCATCGACAGCGTCGCCCCGACCGCCAGCGTGCCGAAGATGTCGTATATGGAAAGGTCGAAGCCGAGTGACGACAATCCGATGATTCGGTCCGTCTCGGTGACCGCGTAACGCTCGTTGATATCCAGCAATGTATTGACACACCCGCGGTGAGTGATCTCCACACCCTTGGGATGACCGGTGGTACCGGACGTGAAAATGATGTACGCCAGGCTATCCGGGTGAGACGCGATCGGATTGTCCTGTGAGCCGCCGATCGAATCAGCGCGCACCACTTCCGGACATCGATTATGTCGCCATCCGGTGGTCAGTATCTCCGCGAAAGCATCGCAGGTGGTTGCGATTGATGCCCGCCGATTGGCCGGGAGGCCGGCATCGACCGGCACGAAGACACAGCCCGCCTGCAACACGGCCAGCATATTCACCACATCGTCGGGATGGCGCGTGTACTCCACGATGACGTTGGTTCCGGGTCGGCATCCCAGCCGAATGAGCTCGGCCGCAACCTCTGCCGAGAGTCGCCAGAGTTCGTCGTACCGGTAGGAGATGCCCGCCGAGCGCAGGCAGACCGCTACCTCGCCGGGGAACCGACGAACCGACTCATACACCAGCGACAGCACGGTGTGTTCGGTAGTAGGCCGCCGGGTGTTGTTGTAGTCGGAAATCGCGAGTTCGGAGACCGGGTCGAGCAGCGGCAGGATCTCACGACCATCGGCCACTTCGGCCACCGCAGCCATCATTCGGCTGAACATCGCTTCGGCCTGCGGGAAATAGTCGGCGACCAGGTCCCACGAGATCACCAGTTGGTCGCCTCGCGGCATTACCTGGATATCGAGACACACCTGCGCCGTCTGCGAATAGACGTGATCAAGTCGCGATCGCAGGCGCTCACCACCGGATCCACCGACATAGCTGGTGAAGACGATGGGCGCGGTCGCCGCGGTCTGGTCACCACCGCCCCGGAGAAAGGACTTCATCACTTCGACTCCGCCGATGCTGCGGTGCGCCAGTCCCTCATCGATAGACCGCCCGATGGACCGGCTCAGCTGTGGCACCGATGTCACACCGTCGACGTCGACACCTACCAGGATCGAGGAGGTGAAGTCGCCGATGACCGGACGCCGCGCATCGAGGGCGCTACGCTCGGACACCGTTACGTTCACCGTCAGTCCTGAGCAGTTCAACCAACGCGCGACCACCGCCGCGTTGACCGCCAGCAGGAGCGCCGATAGTGAGACCTTATTGATCAGGGCATTGCTTTCAAGCCTTGTCAGGGTCTCGTGCTCGACGACGAATTGTCTCCGCGTCATCTCCCATTGTTCCGTACCTGCCACGGTGACCCCGAAGTCGGGTCGCGTCGGCAGCCGGCCACTCATTTCCCGCCAGTAGTCGAGGTCGCGAACGCGATCACGGGCTCGGTGCACCGATCCCACCCGCTGGGTTGCCTCGACTATCGACATCACCGGATTCAAGTCACGCCCGTCCAGCATGTCGTCGACCTCATTGAGGAAGACGTAGACCGAACCCGCGTCCGCGATGATCATGTTCAAGTAGATCAGCAGGCGCGCACCGTCGGCGTCCTCGACGACGACGCCCGCGATCAGTGGGCCTGTCTCGTTGGAGGCGCGCGCCTGATCCATCAGTTGAGCACGCACCCGATCGCCGTCGCCACCGAGGGCCGGGCGGATGGGCCGCTGGTCGCAAACCTCCCGGTACAGGACGCCGGAGTCGAGGTCGAGCACATACCCGTCGACTTCGTGCCTGGCCAGCACCGCGTTGGCTGCCGCAACCACCTCGTCGACCGGGTACGAATACCGCACCTCGCAGTAGACGAAAGTGGCCTGCCCGCCGAGTTCGATGCCGTCGTGCGAGCCGAGCGCGTACGCCGTCTGGATCGGATTGAGCGGTATGACCGCCCGGCCGTCATCGCGATCCGGCCGATCACCGTCCGCAATGCCGCCTGCGTGTTCGCGGCTGGGCGCCCGCCGGATCTCCTCCACCAGATTCGCAACGGTCATCTCATAGTGAAACCCACTGTAATCCAGTGTTATTCGATACTCATCCTCGATCGCGACGAATGTCTGGATCAGAGCGAGCGAGTTCGGGATGTGCTCGCGAAGCACCGCTTCGGGCGAGTCGACTACGGCGCCCCCCGAGTTGAACAGAATCTGTGTAAGTCGATCGTCGACGGACGTGCCGGCACATTCGGTGGTCATGCCGGAGAGGTCATTGCGCAGCGACAACGGTCGACCCCTTTCCGACCAGGCCGCGGAGCTTCTTTCCGTTGGGGGCAACCGGAATGGAATCGATCCAGCACACCTGAGTGGTGGGCACACCGGCAACTCGCATCAGTGCCGATGTGAGTGAGCGCTCGACCGCTGCTCGGTCGCCATGCTCACCGCGTTCGACGTAGACCACCACATCCTCACCTCCGGTGTCCGGGTTGGATCTGCCGATGACGACCGTGTCGATGGCCGCGTTTTCCCAGATGATTCGTTCAAGGTCGGGCGAATAGTAGTTCTTCCCATTGACGAAGATGATCTCCTTGCGGCGCCCGATCACATACAGTTCACCGTCGTGGAGCATTCCCATATCGCCGGTGGGCAATGCACCATCGTCTGTGACGGCATGTCGCACGGTGCCCTTATCGGTGATCGCCGACTCGGTGATCGTGGGCCCTTGCAGGTGGATCTCACCGACCACACCGTTGCCTATGACAGTGGCGTCATCGTCGCGAATCGTCAGGGTGATGCTCGGAGCGACCCGCCCGACCGAAACGAAGCGAACGCCGTCGCCCGTCGCGATATCCGCGTACCGCGCACCTGTGGTGATGCGATCACGATCCAACTGTATAGTCCGCAGCTCCGAACGCAATTCGGCGGTGGAGATCGTCAGACATGCTTCCGACATTCCATAGCCGGTCCAGATGGTGTTCTCCTGAAGTCCGTAGTCACGAAGCCTACGCTGAAACTCCCCGGCCACATTGGCATCGATCGGTTCGGCACCGGTGATGACCTTTTGCACACTCGACAGATCGTAGGAACTGCCTTCCGCGGGTGGTCGCGATTCTACATAGGACAGGAAATGCTTCATGCCGAAGTTCGGGCATACGGTGACGGTCGGTCGATGCCGCGTGATCGCCTCCATCCATACGTAGGGATTGGCGAGGAAGTCGACCGTCGGCATGATGATCTGGTCGAAATCCTGCGATACCGAGTTGACATGGAAGCCCACGAGCGACAGGTTGTGCGCCAGCGGAAGCCAGGTCAGCATGGAGTTCTGGAACCGATAGCCATGCTGCGGCAATGTTGTCTGGAGCGTTCCGATCAGGACGCGCTCAGTGACGATGATCCCTTTCGGCAGGCCGGTCGACCCAGAGGAGAACTGGATCAGCCGTTCGGACTCCGGGCCGACCTCGGCAGGCTGCAGCGATGCCCGGAAGTCGCCCTCCTGGTCTACGAGCAACTGAGACGTCCGTACGATTCTATCGGCAGAACCACTGCGCTCCAACAACGAGTGAGTACGCTCATCAGCCAGTATTGCCGCTTGCGGCATGAGTGCAGCGGCCCGATCAACGCGCACCGTGTCGGCCGCGGAGACCGCGGGCGGCAGCAGTGCGGGCACCGCGCCGACGAACGCGCACGCCCAGAACAATCTGATCAGCACTCGCGAGTCGGCCACTTGAAAGAGCACACGATCACCCGGTGAGATACCTGCTTCGAGCAGCCGGGCGGAGCTTACGATCGTATCCCGGTACAGCTGCGCGTAGGGATAGAAGTCTTCGCTTCGCGCTGTGGCGAAATAGATTCCACGCCCCCACTCCTCGACTTTGCACGTCAACATGTCGATCAGCGCTTCGTGAACGACCGGCTGCGCCACAGCTTCACCGGCATGGTGATCACCGGATACTTCGTGAACTCGCATTGATGAACTCCCGTGCGATGGATGGTCCGGGATACGCGACAGCGATACCCGTTGGTAGAGAGTCAATTTGATCATGCAACAAGAAAGATGGGTCCAGAACTGAACAGCAGTCACATTTTCCGAATTGTCCGTTTTATGCCAGAACAAATCACGTGGGTGAATTGTCCGTTTTCGCCACATGCCCCCCCGACAAACCGTCTCGACGATCGTCTCCAGCGCCCCCAGGTGCCGAGCAGCCAGATAAGACTGAACTGTCAGTTAAGGTAACCCTAAACGTTTCCGCGCGCAAGGACCGGGCCGTCGCTCCCGGCCAGAGCAGGCATCGGGATTGGGCAACGGGTCGGCGTACGACCTCAAATCGCCAGTGCCAAACACAGATTGATACGGGCCGGCACTTCGCCGAAACATGCAATCCACATTCCGCCGGCGACAACGCCGACAGCAGACACTCCGCTCGCAATGGTCGACTAATAAGCAATTCGCTATGCCTTGAGAGGTTGCCGGATTCGCCTCATGCGTTGACATGGTGCCCGAGATTTTACTAGCCTTGCCACGTCCCTGTCGGCTCGGCTGCCGATTCGCCCTCTGGCGCAAGTAGTTCTCTTTTCCGACCGGCGGGACCAAAGTCACACACGACTCGCAGACTCATGTTTCATCAGGTTCCCCAAGGAGTGGAAATGCCGCCGAACATCACTGTGACCGACCTCCGTATGACGCGCCGGCAACTGCTGACGGCCATCGGGATCGGATCACTTGCCGTTGCCGCGGTGGCCTGCGGAAGCGAATCGTCGACGACCACCGACGAAGCTCTACCGACCGGCGCTTCCGGAGATATCGGAACCGGCGGTCGAGCCCGCCTTGCCTTCGCGGGATCAGGTGCCACGGAATCCCTTGATCCCCTTGGCGCGCCCAGTGCGGTCGACTACGCGCGACGCATTTCCATCTTCGATCCGTTATTCGCATTTCACGACGCCACACCCGAGCCGCGTCTGGCCACCGGTGTCACCTACGAGGGCGATGATCTCGTTATCGCATTGCGTGAGGGTGTGACCTTTCACGATGGCAGCACATTAACCTCCGCCGATGTGGTGTTCACATTTTCCCGTTTTGCCGGGCCTGCGAATGTCTATCCCTCGGATCTGCTGATGTACTTCGACTTCGCCAAAGCTCGGGCCGACGGACCACTCACCGTGCGCGTTCCGGTAAGGGGTCGACGGATCGGCTGGCCGGAAGCCGCGCTGGCATCGGACAGCCTGCAGATCGTCAAGGCCGGGACAACCACATTCACCACGACGAGCACCATCGGCACCGGGCCCTACGCTCTGTCGAAGTTTGCCCCAGGCGAGCAGACCGTGCTCAAGCGGTTCGACGAGTACTGGGCGGGGCCGGCCAATGTCGATGAGCTCGTCCTGCTCAGCCTTCCCGAGCCAGGTGCTCGGGTCAACGCCGTCAAGACCAAGGTAGTCGACTACGCAGCAGACGTGCCCTTCGCAACCGCTATGCAGGCGACGTCCACGTCCGGTATCCAGGTTCGTACGTCGCCCGATAATCTTCGTGGAAGCTACTGCTTCGCAATCAATATGAGTCGCGATCTGGGTAAGCAGGAGGCATTCCGCAAGGCGCTACGGCTCGGTATCGATCGTCAGGCTCTCGTGGACACCATCATGCTCGGCCACGGAGAGCCCGGCAACGACCTGGTCGGAGCGGGAGCCAAGTACTACCTCGATGCCTCCGTACCGAAACGCGACACGGACCGTGCGCGCACGCTTCTGGAGGAAGCCGGCGCGATCGGTAAGCAGTTCCGCATCCGTTGCTTCAACTACGAAGTCGGATTGGTTGATTCGGCGAAGCTGTTCGCGTCACAACTGCGCGATCTGGGTCTCGATGCCACCGTCAACGAGGTCACCATGACCGAGGCATTCGATATGAAGTCACTCGCCGCCGACGATGCGTCCGCTTTCCCTATCGGCGCCTTCAACCTACCCACTTGCTACGGTCTGTCACAATCGTTCCCCCCGCTGGCCTTCCACGACAAGGAGTTCGGGCAGGCATTGGACAGGGCTCTCCACGAGACGACCGACGGCGGCCGACGGACGGCATGGGAGGCAGCGCAGCAGATCGCCGCCGACCGGGGAAATTGGATTGTCTGGGGTAGGGCCGACACGCTGGCGATCGCGGCAGACAACTTCGGCGGGATAGTGGAGCGAGAATCACCGAAGTACCCATGGCTGGGCAAGGTGGGATTTGTTCACTGATCGAGAGTCGACCTCGCCTGCGGTTCGCTCGCTACCTGGAGTACTGACCCGCTACCTGATCAGCCGGATCGCAGCGACGGCCGCCATGCTCCTTCTGCTTTCGGTGATCGTCTTCATCGGAGTTGATCTGCTTCCCGGTGATCCGGTCTCCGTTCGCGAAGGTCGACTGGGCCCCGAGCGGGCAGCTGAGCTCAGGTCCCAGATGGGACTTGACCGGCCAGTACTCGACCGATACATAGACTGGCTCACCGGCATCCTCAAGGGAGACCTGGGAACATCGGCGACCGGAGTGCGGGTTGCCGATCTGCTGGGGCATCGTCTCGCGAACACTGCCATCCTGGTGGGAATCGTCGGAATCGTGGCGGTACCGGTGTCGCTGGCGCTCGGACTCTGGCTCGGATGGCGCCGCGGCAGTGTCGCCGATACCGCGGCATCGGCGATCATCGTCGGCGTGCAGTCGATTCCCGACTTCATCTGGGCAGGACTGTGGGTGCTGATCTTCGCCCTGACGCTGGGATGGTTGCCCGCGCTGTCCCTCGTGCCGCCCGGTGAGAGTCCGCTCGCGCAGCCGGAGGTGCTGGTGCTGCCGGTCGTCACTCTCGGTGCCACCGCCGTGGTCTACGCTACCCGGGTCATTCGCGCCGCCGCCGCCACGTCATATCTGTCTGATCACGCAGAGTTTTTGCAGCTCAACGGTTTCAGCATACTATCGGTGACGAGGCTCGCGGTGCTGCCCACGGTGGTACCGGCGGCCGTGCAGGTGTGGGTCGTCTCATTGACCACGCTGCTGGGCGGAACCGTGATGGTGGAAGGCGTATTCGGATACCCCGGAATAGGCGAGGCTCTGATCAATGCGGTATCGGGGGGCGACCTGCCTGTAGCACAGACATTCGCTCTGCTGCTGGCGACCATCGCGGCGACCGCTCTGCTGGTCACCGACACGGCCGGCATGGTCGTCCGGCATCGGACCGGAAGGCAACGATGACGTCGAAAACGACGGCCCGCAATGCGATGTCACCAACAGGTCCGCCCAGCGCGGCCGGGCCCCCGTCGGAGCTATCGCCGAACGCGGCACGGAAGCCGATACTCCGGGTAGCCCGGTTGCTGCCGGTCCTCATCGTCCTCGCGATCACCGTGATGGCGATGATCGGACCACTCCTTGCACCTTTCGATCCCGCCGAGTCCGTGGCCGCGCCGTTTCAGGGCGCCACATCGTCACACTGGTTCGGAACGGACCAGCTCGGGCGGGACGTGTTCTCCCGGGTGCTCTGCGGCGGTCGATCCTTGATCGGCACCGCAGCGATCGGCACCCTCCTCGCGGTCACACTGGGTGCGGTGATCGGCGTGGGCTCAGTCATCGTCGGGATGCATCGCCGGGCCCTCGGCTATCTGCTCACTCGCCCTACCGATGCGCTGGCAGTCCTCCCGCCGCTGATCACCTCGATCGTGATCCTCACCGCGGTGCCGACCCGCACCGGTATTGTCATCGCGGTGGTCGCCGGGTCCACTCCACTCTCGGCACGGGTCTTCGCCGAACTCGCCCGGCCGATCACCTACCGCGTACACGTGGAGGCGGCCCTCGCCCGGGGTGAACGCCTACCGTGGATGTTCGGCCGTGAGTTCGCCCCGCTACTGATCCTACCGTTCTTCGCCGATTTCGGCGTTCGCTTCACCGGGGCGATATACCTCGTGGCGGCGGCCGGTGTTCTGGGTATTCATTCCGGTGACGACGACTGGGCCACGCAAGTGGCTACCTCACTCAGTACCGCGGATCTGGCGCCGCTGACGCTGCTCGCACCGTTGCTGTGTATCGCGGTGCTATGTGTGGCGGTCAATCTGGCGGCCGACTCGGCCCTCGACCGTGGTCAGGAGACGGCGTGACACCGCTCATCGACGTGTCCGGATTGACGGTGCGGAGCCGGGAGGGCGTCGTCCTCGACGATGTGACACTCCGGGTCGGACCCGCCGAATCCCTTGCGATACTCGGGGAATCCGGTTCGGGTAAGACAACTCTCGGACTCGCGCTGCTGGGGCACGTCCGGCCCGGACTCAGCGTCGCCAGAGGTTGCGTGCGAATCAACGGCACCACGATGATCGGTATCCCGGCCTCCGCCGGTTCGGCCGCCGATCTGCGAGGCCGCCAGATCGCCTACCTTGGGCAAGATCCCTCGGCCGTGCTGCCCCCCGGCCGCCGTATCGGCCACGTACTGGACGCGATCGGCGCCGATGCCGACACTCTCGAACGGGTCGGGCTGCCGGGCGAGTTCCTCTCGCGCACAGCCGAACAGCTCTCGGGTGGACAATTGCAGCGGGCAGGGCTGGCGATCGCGGTGGCCCGGCGTCCCCGAATCCTGATACTCGACGAGCCGACCTCGGCGCTGGACCCGGATGCAATTGCCGATGTGCGCGCGGAACTTCAGCGCCTGCGCGAAGACGGGACGTCGCTGGTCTGGATCACCCACGACCTGCGCTCGACCACGGGCATCGTCGACTCCGTGGTCGCGGTCGATGCGGGCAGGCTCACCACCTGGTCCCCGACCTCGACCCCAAGAACGGGGATCGTCCGAGTCTCGCGGCACGTAGATTCCCCACCAGTCCTGCGCGGATCGTTCACGCTCCCGTACGGACCGCACCAGGGCGAGAAAGTGGACGTGTCGGTACGACCGGGCGAATGCGTCGCCGTCTCCGGAGCCTCCGGAGCCGGTAAGTCGACGGTATTGCGAGGAGTGGCGGGGCTGGCAGGCGGAGCGCCCGGGGAGGTCAGGCTCGGCGATCGTCCGCTCCACCGTTCCCTCGTCCGCCGCTCACGCCGCGACCGCCTGTCGGTTCAGCTCGTGCCGCAGAACACCCTCGACGCATTGCATCCCCTCCAGCGGGCCGGGCTCGCCGTCGAACGCGTGCTGCGGATGCGCAAGGTGCCGCGTGCCCAGGTAGCCGGGCAGGCCGCCGAGTTGTTCGCGAAAGTGGGTCTGGCCCAGGAGCTTCTCACACGCATGCCGAACGAGCTATCCGGCGGCCAACGGCAGCGCGTCGCGATCGCCCGAGCACTCGCCGCCGAACCCGAGGTCCTGCTGTGCGATGAGGTGACATCGGCACTCGACAGCGAGTCGGCCACCGCGATCGTGACGTTGCTCGACGATTTGCTGGCCGAGGGATCGGTCGGGATCATCCTGGTCGCACACGACCGCGCGGTTGTCGATCGATTGGCGGCGCGGGAGATCAGGATCGGCCATTCGCGTGATCTCGCACCCGGTCCGGCGCAGCGACCACGCGCTGATCTGTACGACACGTCGTCCGACGACGGGACCAAAGCAGCCGCACACAAGATGCCGGAGAACGAGGTACCCGACGGCGAGATGGCCGGGAGCGACACCGCGTGAACGGCGGCCATGGGGGCGGTCCGGCGCCTACCCGTAGAGCCCTGTGGGCCGCCGTGACGGCAGTAGCAGTCGCGTTGATCGCGACCTGGGGACCGGGTGGCCGGGGTCCGGCGCTCGCGGACCCCACTCCGGCCGCCGGGGCCACGGCGCTGCCACCGGACAGCTTCGTCGGCATTCCGTCGGGCACCAACCGTTTTCGTAATCCGCGGACCGCGCATCCACGGCCGGTAATTCTCGTACATGGTACGTTTCTTTCGGCCGCCGATCTGGGGTATCTCGCCGGTCGGCTTAGCCGCGCGGGCTTCTCTGTGTTCACCTTCAACTACGGGCGTGATACCGGGTCGGTCGCCGGGTCGCTGCCCGGCGTCTACGGCACCGCACCGCTGACCACATCGACGAGGCAGTTGCACACCTTCGTCGACCTCGTCCGCAGCCGCACCGGCTCGACCCTGGTCGACCTGGTCGGGCACTCGCAGGGCGGGCTGCTGATCCGGCGCTACCTCCACGAGTGCGGTGGCGGCGCTATCCGCCGCGTCGTGACACTGGCCGCACCGCACCACGGCACGACGCTACACGGCCTGACAGTGCTCGCCGAGGCTCAGAAGCTATTCCCGCAACCGATGCGGGCGATCCGCGACGTCGAAACAGCCGTCCTGGGCAACGCGGCCATGGATCAACTGGCCGGATCCGCACTTCTCCGCGATACCGATCGCGGTGGCGAAACCGTCGACGGAGTCGACTACACCGCGATTATCACCCGTCACGATCTCGTGGTGACACCACCGGAATCGGGATTCCTGACCGGATCGTCGGTCCGCAATCTGGCGGTTCAGGACCGCTTTCCCGCCAATCGGGTCGGTCATCTGGGCATGACTCACGATTCCGCGGTGGCGAATCTGGTCATCGACGCCCTCGGCTCGTCGGCCTCGGACCGAACCGATCTCCGAACCGCTCAGAAGTTTCCGTGAACGCCAATCGGATCCAGTAGGAATTCAAGGAAATGGTTAAGCGCGAACTGATGCGCTCACCACTACCGATGCGCTCGGGTTACTCCGCTCGCGAGGAACCGAGCAGATGTCCACCGCAGCAGCCCATCGCGCTATCGACCCGAGCTATCCCGACAGGTAGGCGGTGACCGAGCCTATGAGGCCGGCGCGGGCGTCGTCGAGGTTGCTGTATGTCCCCAGAACACGCTCGGAGGTGAGACCGCGTAGAGCCGCCGGCAGCAGGGCCGCAACCTGGCGGACGCGTACCGGGTCGACACCGAGGTCGGCGAAGGCACGCGCGCAGGCCGCATCCCAACCGGGTTTCCAGGAAGCCAGTTCGGCTGCGGTGAGCGGGTAGTCGCGTTCGAGTTCGGCCTGTTCACGGGGCAGTGCGGCCCGCAGCGTTTCGATGGCCAGGGCCTCGGGGGTGCCCAGGCCGCTCACCATGCCGTCGACGAGGGCGGTGACCCGGTCGGCGACCGTGCCGCCGACTTTGTCGGTCGCGGGCAGATCGCCGCGGCGCTGGGCGGTGTGCCGCAGTACCGCGGCCCACAGCCCGTCGATGTCGCCGAACTGGTATTTGATAGCCCCCCAGGTCACGCCCACCTCACGGGCGATCCGGTTGCCCGACACCGCCGCCGGATCACCGGTGGCCAGCGACGATATCGCGACCTCGATCATCGTCTCGCGGGTGGCCACACCACGCTTGTTCGCTCGCCGTGTGGGCTCGGTCATGTGCGCGATCCTAGTGTCGGCGACCATCTGACGACCAGTTTCACAGAACCCTCTTGTCTTCTTTCAAAGAGGGTTCTATGTTCGGTGGTGTTACTGCCGTCACAGCTTCGTCGGAGGATCAACCATGGCACCGCCACCCCTGTCGATGGAACCGACCGGGTGGTTCCAGGTCGCCTGGTCACCCGAGATCGGCGTCGGCGCCGTGCACACGATGAAGTATTTCGGCCGCGAGATGGTGGCCTGGCGCTCGGCGTCGGGCCGCATCTCCGTATTCGACGCCTACTGCGAGCACCTCGGCGCCCACCTCGGGTACGGCGGACACGTCGTCGGCGAGAACCTCGCCTGCCCGTTCCACGGTTGGGAATGGAATACCGAGGGCCGCAATGTGTGCGTGCCCTACGAGGAGCATCCCAACAAGGGGCGCCGGATTCGCAGCTACCCGACGGTGGAACGCAATGAAGCCGTGTGGATCTGGTACGACACGAAGGGCCGCGAGCCGTATTTCGACGTACCGGATATCTTCGCCGACTTTCCCGACGACAAGACCGCCGACGACTACTACCCGCCGGTACCGGCGGCCACCCTCTACTGCCCCGGCCTGGAATTGCATCCGCAGTACGTGATGGAGAACGGCGTCGACTTCGCACACTTCAAGTTCGTGCACGGCACCCCGTTCATGCCCGAGTTCACCCGCCACGACTTTTCCGGGCCGATCTCCTATGTCGACTTCACCATCGCCTTCGAGGAGGGCGCGACCCTCGAAGGCGCCGCCAGCGGAGTCGAATCCATCAACGCGGGCCTGGGCTGCGCCGTCACCCGCAGCTGGGGCATGGTCGACAACCGCACCATGCCCGCCGTCACCCCCGTCGACGACAAGACGTCCGACGTCCGGTTCACCGTCTGGATCGGCCGCAAACGCGGCGAGGAAAACACCCCGGACATCACCGGGTTCGGAAAGACAATGGCCGGCTTCGTGATCGAACAATTCGAGGCCGATATTCATATCTGGTCCCACCAGCGCTACTCCGATCCACCCGCACTCTCCCGGTCCGAGGCACAAGGATTCCGCGCGATCCGCAAGTGGGCCAACCAGTTCTACCCGACGCCCGACGGCCCGGACGAGCTCGTCACCATTTCGCGCGGTGAGCTCGACGACCTCCGCAAGGCCGCGGGCCTGGCGATCTGACAGCAGATTTCATCCCGACAGGACGCCGGCATCAATCCAGCCCTTGCGAAAGGATCACTATGACCTCCCCCGCGAAGACCCGGGTTTTCCAAGTTGCCACCGGAAACCTCGGCACCGAGACCATCGGCCGCATCCAACGCCATCCCGACCTCGAACTTGTCGGTCTGCACTGCTATTCGGCCGACAAGATCGGCCGCGATGCCGGTGAGATCGTCGGCATCGACCCCATCGGGGTCATCGCCACCGGCACCGTCGAGGAGATCATCGCCGCCACACCGGATGTGCTCACCTTCCACGGCGTGTTCCCCGACGAGGACCTGTACGTCACCGTCCTGGAAGCCGGCATCAATGTGGCCACCACCGCCGACTGGATCACCGGCTATCACCGCGACACCAACCACCCGCATCCGTCGGGCCGCAAGGTGTCCGAGCTGATCGCCGAGGCCTGCGAGCGAGGCGGTGCCACCTTCTACGGTTCGGGTATGAACCCCGGCCTCAACCAGATTCTCGGCATCGTGCACACCGCCGATGTCGCTGAGATCGAACACATCTCGGTCACCGAATCGGTCGACGTGTCGTGCCATCATTCGGTGGACACCTGGAAGGCGGTCGGCTACGGTCGTCCCGTCGACGACCCCACGATCCCCGACTCGCTGTACAAGTACACCGCAGTGTTCGCCGACTCGGTGTACCTGCTGGCCGACGCATTCGGACTGGAACTCGACGAGGTGCGCTTCACCTACGAATTGGGTGCCTGCACAAAGGATGTCGATCTTGGCTGGTATCAGCTGCCCAAGGGATCACTCGGCGGCAACTACATCAGTTATCAGGGCGTCGTCGACGGCGTGACGCGCATCGAGTCGAACCTCGAATGGCAGATGACCCCGCACACCGATCCGTCGTGGGATATCAAGGGCTGCTACATCACCCAGATCACCGGCGACCCGATGGTCTACAGCAAACACATGATTTTCCCGCCCAAGGGCATGGATCTGTCGAACGCGGACAACTTCGCGAAGATCGGCATGACCGTCACCGGTATGCCGCTGCTCAACTCGCTGCGATCGGTGGTCGCCGCCCCACCGGGCATCATCACCAGCAACGACCTGCCGCTGCGCGCGTTCGCGGGACGATTCAAGAACTGAGCAGGGCCTCACGAACTGAGCAGGGCCGTCGGGCAAGATGGTCCGATGGACCCCGACAGCTCCATCGTCCCCTACAGCGCCATCCGCATCGTCGACGCCTCGTCCGACCCCAGGACCCCGGACGAGGTGACACCGGACGAGGCGACCTCGCTCGGCGTGCCGATCGTGGCCGTCGCCGACGACCTCACCGCCCCCGGCACCCGGTTCTGGCTCGACCGGGCCACTGTCACGCTCACCACGGCCACCACCGATGACCGGCGCGCGGTAACCGTTGCCGATCCCCGCACGGCGGCCCGCGAGATCGCCCGCCGGGTCACCGACTCCCCCATCACGGCGGCCACCTGTGACGACGTCCTGCGCGCCGTCGACCCGGCCGCCGACCTGCGTCCCGCGCTCATCGTCGAATCCCTGGCCTATTCGACCCTGCAGGCCGGCCCCGAGTTCGCCCGGTGGCTGGCCTCCCGCGGTCCGTCGACGCCCAGGGCCGACGAGACCACGCCCCTGCTCTATCACCGCGACGGCGACACCCTGCACATCGAGTTCCATCGCCCTCGCCGGCACAACGCGTTCAACGACGGAATGCGGGCACTGCTCATCGAAGCACTGAATCTGGCACATCTGGATCCGACGATCACCGCCGTCGAGATCTCGGGTGCGGGTAAATCCTTTTGCAGCGGAGGCGACCTCGCCGACTTCGGCGGTTTCGACGACCCGGCGTCGGCGCATCTGGCCCGCACCCGGCACTCCCCCGCCCTCGGTCTGTTCCAGCTCGAACAACGCCTGGGCACCGCGCTGCGCGTCCGCATCCACGGGCAGGTACTCGGCAGCGGACTGGAGATGGCCGCCTTCTGCGGTACCGTCCGCGCACACCCCGACACGGTGCTCGGGCTCCCCGAACTGTCGGTCGGACTTGTCCCGGGCGCGGGTGGAATGTTCAGCGTCCCAAGACGTATCGGCCGCCACCGCACCGCTTATCTGCTGCTCTCCGGCGAAACCATCGACGCCCCCACCGCGCACCGGTGGGGGCTGGTCGACGAGATCGGTTAGGTCCGAATACCTCCGGCCACACTCAGATGAGGCTGCCCACGTCCTTGGCGACAATGTCGTCGAGGGCGCGTTCGGCGATGGCGGCGATGGTCATCGACGGGTTGCACGCCGCGGTGTTGCCGGGCATCAGCGCGCCGTCGAGCACGTAGAGACCCTTCTGGCCCTTGACGCGGCCTTCGAGGTCGCACACCACACCCAGGTTGGCGCCGCCGAGCGGATGCCAGGTGTTGGGGACCACTGCTGCGCTGTCGAGCAGCAGATCGGACCGGGTGATCTTACGGATCGCCGGTTCGATGTAGCGGTGCTGGATGGAGGCATCGCCCTCGTGCGGCCAGCGCAACACCGCTTCGCCCGTGGCGGAGTCGAAGACAACCTTGCCCCGCCCCTTACTGACGCCGAAACCGACCAGCGTCGTCGCACCGACCGCCTCCGGCGCCACCGGCGGCATCGACGCCTGGATGAAGGTGAAGGCGTTTTTGGGATCGCTCCAGTTCTTGGAGCCATACACGACCGGCCCACCCTGTACAGGACCGAAACCGGAGGCGGGGCTGACCCAGGAATAGATGCGGTCGGCGTTGGTGCCCCACCCCCGGCCGACACCGTCGGGGAGGTCGGAGATGGCGCCGGTCGCCTTGGCCTTGACCAGCAGTTTGCTGGTGTTCACACTGCCCGCGGCCATGATCAGCGCCGGGGTGGTGAGGATCTTCTTCTCCACGGTGCGGCCGGTCTCGTCGGTGCGGTCGACGTGGACGGTCCACTTGCCGTCGGCGCGCCGCGCGATGGAGGTCACGGTGTGCTGGGTGGCCACCCGCACCCGCCCGGTCGCCTCGGCCCTGGCGATGTAGGTGACGTCGACGCTGTGCTTGCCGCCGTTGTTGACGCCGAGCGCACCGTCACCGTTGGTGTACGACGGCCGCATCTTGCCGTCGAGTTCGGCGAGCGCGTAGTTCCAGTCGATGGGCATCGGAATCTTGGCCAGCGGCAGACCAGCCCGCCGGACCCGCTTGGCGAATTCTCGGGCCACCTTGTAGTTGGCGGAGTTGATCAGCCTGTCGGGGGCGACGGCGATCTTGAGCATCCGGGCGACCCGCGGGTAGTGCACGCGGTTCAACAACTGCCAGTCGAGTTGTTCGGGGAACCACTCGTTGAACACCGACTCCGCGGGCTGCAACGTCATGCCCTGATAGATCAGCGATCCCCCGCCGACGCCGGTCGGGCAGATCGCCATCATGTTGTCGCCCATCACCGTCTCGAGCAGGCCGACGTACGGCTCGAAGGCGACGGGGCGTCCGAACAGGGTGGGTGCGGACCGATGCCACAGGATCCGCTTGTCGGGTGCCGATGCCCGCGGGAAGGTGTCGGAGTTGGGGCCGGCCGTCCAGCGGCGGCCGCGTTCGAGGACGAGTACGTCGACGCCCGCCTGTGCGAGCCGCAGCGCCGAGATACCGCCGCCGAATCCGGACCCGATGACCACCACGCGATGCTCCTCGCGGGTGGTGCGGACACGAGAGGGCTTGCCGGCGGCGTGGGGCGCGGCGGAGGCTGATCCGACACTCGGGATGAACTGCGCCGCGGCGGCACCGGCACCGACTGCCGCAGCCCCCTTGATGAAGGTACGGCGGGATGAGGCTGACAGGGCTGAAGACATGACGGTACTCCGGGGTCAGTTGGCCGAGACCCGGACGAGCGACGCACCCCGGATCGCACACAAGTGATGGAACTTATCCTACTAACCGGTAACCCTGCCAGGTCACACGCTTCGTGTCACTGTGATGAGCACCTCAATTAGGTTACCGGACAACGTATTTGTCCCACTGAATGAGACATGACGACCCTTCGGATACCGAACGATCCGCGGACGCCGGGCACTCAGATGATGGAGCCGACGTCGCGCGTGACGATCCGGTCCATGGCGCGTTCGGCGACCGCCGCGATGGTCATCGACGGGTTGCAGGCGCCCGCGGTGCCGGGCAGCAGGGAGCCGTCCAGAACATACAGACCGCGCTGCCCCTTGACCCGGCCCTCCAGATCGCACACCACGCCCATGTTGGCGCCGCCGAGCGGATGCCAGGTGAACGGGGTGACCAGATTGAGGTCGGTGACCGGGTCGATGCCGCCGATGCGGTGGGCGGCCGCGTTGAGTCGGCCGGCCACGCCCGCGTCACCGCCGAGCGGCCAGTTGATGGAGGGGTTGCCGGTCAGCGGGTCGACCCCGATGCTGCCGCGGGTGCCGCTCGCCCCGTAGCCGAACAACATGGTGCTGCGGGCGTCGACACCCAGGAACTTGGGTGCGGCCGCCTGCACCAGCGTGTACGCGGTGCGCGGATTGGACCAGTTCCGCGAACCGTAGACGACCGGACCACCCTGCGGCGCACCGAGATCGGCGGTGATGCCCGTCCAGGAGAAGGTACGGTCACCGTTGGTGCCCCAGCCATGGCCGACGCCGTCGGGCAGGTTGGAGATGGCCCCGCTCCGCTTGGCCTTTACCAGCAGCTTGCTCGTGTTCAGGCTGCCCGCGGCGAGGATCAGCGCCTTGGTGGTGTACACCTTGCGCTGCACCACCCGCCCCGATTTATCGGTGCGGTTGACGTTCACGATCCACTTGCCGGTACGGCCGCGGGAGATGCCGGTGACCTCGTGCTGGGTGGCGACGGTGACCCGGCCGGTGGCCTCGGCCTGACGCAGGTAGGTGACGTCGATGCTGTGCTTGCCGCCGTTGTTGACACCGAACAGCGTGTCGCCCACGGTGTAGGACCGCCGCATCCGGCCATGGTTCTCCGCGATCGCGTAGTTCCAGTCGATGGGTGCGCGCAGTTTCTCCACCGGCATCCCCGCCCGGCGGGCGCGCTTGGCGAACTCGCGGGCGCCCCGGTAGGCGTGCGAGTTGATCAGCACATCGGGCGCGACACCCGCCTTGAGCATCCGCGCCACCCGGGGGTAGTGGACGCGATCCATCGTCGAGTAGTCCAGGGCATCGGGGAACCAGGCGTTGAACACCGAGCGCCTGGGCTGCAAGGTCATGCCGAGGTACACCAGTGATCCGCCACCGACACCGGCCGCGCACACCGCCGACATCGTGGGGCTGACAACGGTCTCGAACAGGCCGACGTACGGATCCTGACCGAACGGCCGACCGAACAGGTTGGGCGCGGACTTGTGCCACAGGGTCCGCCGGTCCATGTTCTGGGCGGTGGGAAAGGTCCGGGCGTTGGGGCCGGTGGGCCAGCGCTTACCACGCTCGAGGACCAGCACGTTGACACCGGCCTGGGCCAGGCGCAGCGCGGCCACACCCCCACCGAAGCCCGAGCCGATGACGATCGCACGCTGCTCGGACCGGTCGGTCCGCACGCGCGGAGCACCCGAGGCCGCGCCGGGAACAAGCTGGGCACCGGCCACTCCGGCACCCACCGCGGCTGCGCCCTTGAGAAAGGTACGACGCGTTGACAAGGACATTCCACTCCCCTGATACACCCGTGAGACCAGACGGCCCCAGAAAACACTGTAGGGAAACTTACCGGAGCGTAACCGGTGTTCGTCAACATTGCGCGATGTCGAATACCGTGCCCTGACTTGCAACCGGTGACCCGTCGGCGTCCTGCGGGCCGTCCCGGGTCAGAGCCCTTCGGCCCGCACCGCCCGCTCGTAGGCGTCGTTGTAGGCGCGCAGTTCGTGCAGCAACACCTCGGGACGGCCGGGCGCGAGGTCATCGAACACCCGGCGCAGGCGGTCGGCGCGCAGGTTGCCGTCGTGCACGAACGCCGCCCGACCCGCCTCAGTGGGTCGCAGCATCTTGCTCGCACTGCCCTCGACGGCGAAGCGCTCCACGTAGCCGTGTTTGATCGCGGCGTTGACCTGGCGATTGACCGTGGACTGTTCGAGTTCGAGCTCGACGGACAATTCGCGCAGGGTGCGCGGGCCCTCCCAGAGCCGCAACAGGATGGTGAAGGCGGATGCCTCCAGGACGGCACCGGCGAAGGTGTTGATCTTGCGCCGATTCAATCGGAGCAGTTCATCGACGATGTCGTGGATCTGTTGGGACGGCCACGGCATGAAGGAACCATCGGCTTCGTCCTGTTCGCGACTGTCCAACATCATCTCCCGATCACACCCACTTCCGACGCGGCAGTCCGCCTTCCGGCGGATCGCCACACATATATCGGGCATTCCGCCCCGTCACACGTATTCAATCTAGAGGGCGATTCCCATATGTAGGTTACATATGTACTATGCATAGCCGAAGGAGGTGTCATGTCCAAGCACACCAAGGGCGTCCAGGACCCGGCCGGTACGGATACGACCCCGGCCGCCGTCGAGGCACAGGCAAGGGGTGCCAACCCGGTACTGATCATCGCGACCCTCTGCTTCGGCGGTCTGGTCGCCTCCCTGATGCAGACCCTCGTCGTCCCGTTGCAACCCGAGCTTCCGGGCCTGCTCGACACCTCGCGCACCAACGCCTCGTGGGTCATCACCGCCACCCTGCTCGCCGCGGCGGTCGCGATGCCGATCGCCGGACGCCTGGCCGACATGTTCGGAAAAAAGCGGGTGCTGTTGGTCAGTGCCGCACTGCTGGTGCTCGGTTCGGTCATCTGCGCCGTCGGATCGAGCCTGGTCCCGATGGTCGTCGGGCGTGCCGTCCAGGGACTCGCGATGGGCTTCATCCCGGTGGCCATCAGCCTGATGCGTGAGGTCACCCCGCCCCGGCTGACCTCGATCGCCGTCGCCACCATGTCGGCGACGATGGGTGTCGGCGGCGCGATCGGCCTGCCGATGGCCGCCGCGATCTACGAATCGGGCAACTGGCACGTCCTGTTCTGGGTGTCCGCCGCCCTCGCGGCGATCACACTGGTGTTGACGTTCTTCGTCGTGCCGTCCGTCCACGACGCCGTCGGCGGCCGCCTCGACTGGGGTGGCGCGATCGGCCTGGCCACCGGCCTGGTCCTGCTGCTCACCGCGATCACCAAGGGCAACGACTGGGGCTGGTCGAGCGTGACGACACTGGGCATGCTGGCCGCGGGTCTGATCGTGTTCGCCGCGTGGGGCCGCTACGAACTCGGCCACCGCGATCCGCTCATCGACCTGCGCACCGGCGCCCGCCCCGCGGTGCTGTTCTGCAACATCGCCGGTGTGGCCATCGGTTTCGGCATGATGGCGCAGTCGATCGTGGTGCCGCTGCTGCTCGAATCCCCGAAGAGCACCGGCTACGGCCTCGGCCAGACCATCCTGCAGGCCGGTCTGTGGATGGCTCCCGGCGGTGTGATGATGCTGGTGTTCGCCCCCGTCTCGGCGACCCTGATCAACCGGATCGGCCCCAAGTACACGCTGATGCTGGGCGCCACCGTCCTCGGCTTCGGATACCTGTTCGCCGCGTTCATGATGGGTTCGGCATGGCAGCTGATGATCGCGTCGATGATCTGCGCCGCCGGCGTGGGTATCGGCTATGCGGCGATGCCCACCCTCATCCTGGGGAACGTCCCGATGTCGGAGGCCGGTGCGGCCGTCGGCTTCAACTCCCTGATGCGGTCGGTGGGCACCACCTCCGCGTCGGCGGTGATGGCGCTCGTGCTCACCTCCTCGACGATCGACGTCGACGGGATCAGTTTCCCCGCCGATTCGACCTTCACCTGGTGCTTCCTGATCGGCGCCATCGCCGCCTTCGTCGGCGTCGCCATCGCCATGCTGGTGCCGGGAGCCCAGCCCGACCGATTGCCGGTGGACGGCGTCCCCGAGCCCGGCGACATCCAGCCTGCCGATACCCCGCTCACCGACACCCAGCTCACCGACACCCGGCCGACGGCGGCGGGCACGTAGTCACCACCACCTCGACGACACGGCGGCCGGACCCGATCGGGTCCGGCCGCCGTCGTGGTTGTTCTCCCAGTTGTCCTCGTAGCTGTTGTTGTGGTGGCCGTCGGCGTCCGGCGGTCACTGCTCCCGTTCGCGCACACCGCCGCGGATCAGGTTGACGGTGAGGGCCGCGCACACCGCCGCACAGCCCACCGCGCTGATCGCCAGCGCCACCTCGATACCGCGCTCGGACGGCGGTCCGCCCGCACTGACCGCGTGCGCGGTGAGCACCGCCCCCGACAGCGCGCTGCCGATCGCACCGCCGAGCGTGCGCAGCACCTGATTGAAGCTCACCGCGCTGCCCAGTTCCTCGGTGACGACGCTGCGCGCGATGAGTCCGGGCATCGCGGCGTAAGTGGTGCCGATACCCACCCCGAACAGAAACTGGCTCGCCATGAGTTCCCACAGGTGGGTGTGTGCGAACAACATGACGAAGGCCGCCGCGGTCAGCACGCTCGCCCCGATGGGCAGGAACGTCGTCAGCGACGTCCGCGCCGCCAGCGCCCGCACCACCCGGTTAGCGGCGAAACTGCCCACCGACAGCGGCAGCATCACGAAACCCGCCCACAGCACCGGCACCGCGAGACCGAAACCGGTGCTCTCCGGCGACTGCGCGACGAGGCTGATGATCGAGAGTCCCATGTACATGGCGATCCCGAGCCCGATGGCGGCGCCGTTGGCCAGCAGCACGTCGGGGCGGCGGATCACCCGCAGGTTGACCATCGCGTGCGGGGTGCGCAGTGACACCGCCACCCAGATGGACAGCAGGACGAGCGCGGCTGCGATGGTCGTGAGTGCGCGCCCCGACATCCAGCCCCAGGCCGGTCCCTGGCTGATGCCGATGAGCAGGGCCGCCAGGCCGGTACCGAACAGCGCCGCGCCGCGCAGGTCGAACGGCCGGGTGGGCGCCTGCTCGTCCGGGCCGTCGGGAACCGTCCACCACACCACGGCGATCGCCGAGGCGATGAAGGCGACAGCGAACCCGAACGCCGTCCGGAAACCGAAGTCGGCGGCCAGCAGACCGGTGAGCGGGTAGCCGAGACCCAGGCCGGTCGCGACCGTCACCGACAGCGACGAGATGCCGCCGGCGAGCCGGTCGGGCGGCAGATAGCGCCGGGCGACCGCGATGGTCACCGGCACGATGCCGTAGGTCAGTCCCTGCAATGCCCGGCCCACGAGGAACACCGAGAAGTTGGGCGCCGACGCCGCGATCACCGATCCGGCCATGATGATCAGTAACGACACCATGAGCAGCCGCTTCTTGTGCGGTCCGTCGCTCAGCCTGCCCATCACCGGCGTGACGACGGCGCCGACCAGCAGATTGATGGTGAGGGTCCACTGCGCCGCGCTCACCGCGACGTCGAGTTCCCGGGAGATCGTCGGCACCAGCAGCATGCCGAGGGAGGCCACGATCGACGAGGTGAGAGCGGTGTAGATCAGTGCGATCGGCCGTACGGATTCCGTATTGCGATGCACTGTGACCATCGTTCAATACTGCCCGAGTTCAGGGCGCGCACAGCACACCGGGCCGCCCGCCCGGAGCCGGTCGCGGCGTTCTCCCAGGCAGCGGCGACACCGGTGCGGGTAGTCCGGTTGTACTCACCTAGAGTCGATCCAAAGCCCCTTTTCAGGAAGGACCCCCATGCCGATCGATGAGGCCGCCCCCGCCCCACAGTGGTTCACCGACGCGGTCGGCACCCCCGCTCAGGAACACTGCCTGGAGGTCGACGGCGCGCGGATCGTGTACCGCACGTGGGGCCCCGAGGGCGCGCCCGGTGTGCTGCTGGTGCACGGTGGTGCCGCGCATTCGGGCTGGTGGGATCACCTGGCACCGCAGCTGGCCGGTGATCGCCGGGTGGCGGCCCTCGACCTGTCCGGGCACGGGGACAGCGACTGGCGTGACTCGTACAGCTTCGACGGCTGGGCCGCCGAGGTGCACGCCGTCGCGCTGGCGGCCGGCGTGACTGATCAGCTGCTGGTGGTGGGCCACAGCCTCGGTGGCCTGATCACCGCCAAGGCGTCGACGCTGTTCCCCGATGTCATCGACAACATCCTCATCATCGATTCGGAGATCTTCCACCCCGACCAGATCCGGGCGGCGCAGACGGGCGGTCAGTCGGTGCCAGAGATCCGCAGCACCGGCCGCAGGTTCTACCCGAGCCGGGACGATCTGCTGGCCCGCTACCGGCTGGTCCCCGACCACCCGTGCTACACCTACGCCAAGGATTACGTGGCGGCCGGTTCGGTGGTCGAGGAGAGCGAGGGCTGGCGCTGGAAGTTCGACCGGACGTTCGGCATCGACCTCGATCACAGGGCACCGATGCCCGACCCCGACGCCACGGTCACCGTGATCCGCTCCGGCAAGGGCCGGATGACCGCGTTCATGGCCGGGGAGATCGTGTCCGGGCTACGGACGATCTCCCGGATCGTCACCTTCCCGGAGGCCGGCCATCACGTGATGCTCGACTATCCGCTCGAACTGCTCGCCGAGATCCGGCGCGCGATCGCACGCCCGAACCCCTGATTCGTCCTTACGGTATGTTTTACGGTATAGCCCGTCGCGGCTGTACCGGCCCACCACCATCGCAATCTGAGGAGAGAAATGACCGATTCATCGCAGCGTCTGGTCGTCGTCACGGGAGCCGCGGGCGCCCTCGGGCAGGCCGTGGTCTCCGAGTTCCTGGCCGCAGGCGCGGCCGTCGTCGCCGTCGACATCGCCGGTGAGCGCCTCGATGCCCTGGGGCAGACCGAGAACGTCCACGCGGTGGGCGCCCAGCTCTCCGATGCCGCCGCCACGACGGCCGCGTGGGAGGCGATCGACGCGATCGGCACCCCCGACACCCTGGTCACTCTCGCCGGCGGTTTCCAGCCGAGTTCACTGGCCGACCTCACCGAGGACATCTGGGACGCTATGATCGACTCCAATGTCGACTCGGTGGTGTGGTCGGCCCGTGAGGCCGCCAAGCGTTTCGAGGCCACCGGCGGCGGATCGATCGTCACCGTCGGCTCCAAGACCGCCGTCGCCGGTGCCGCGCCACTGGCCCACGCCACCAGCAAGGCCGCCGTCGTCCGGATCACCGAGTTGCTGGCTGAGGAGTTGCGCCCCAAGAAAATCCGGGTCAACACGGTGCTGCCGTCGGTGATCGACACCCCCGCCAACCGCACCTGGATGTCCGACGACCTGGCCGCCCGCGCGGTCAGCCCCGCCGCCATCGCCAAGGTGATCGCGTTCCTCAGCAGCGCCGACGCCGCCCCCATCAGCGGAGCCCGGGTGCCGGTCTACGGCGACGCCTGACCGCCTACTCGTCGCGCGACCCTTTTCGATTTCCCGGGCCGACACGACGAAGGGCGTGGCACCCCTCTTGATCCCCGAGGCCGAGCGAGGGTCACGAGGGGGCCGGCGACATGACATGACATGACGGCCAACCACCGAAACCGTTGGGCCCAGCGCGTCGCCACATCACGCCTCGTCCCGGATGTATGTCACGCCGAAGGCCCGGACCTGACGGAACTCCTGGCGGCTACTGCCGAAATCGAACCAGCCGCCGTCTTGCTTTTGGAATATGTCGAGGCCACGACCGAGGTTGATCCGCCACCCGTTGTCGGTGCGAATCCAACGATCGTGACCACCAGGGTCTTTCGCTACCTCGACGGTGATGCCCTGTTGGGCGGCACCCTGGATTATCTGGTTGAGCATCTGTAATTGCTTCTTCTGATACCCGGGGTCGGGGTCGAGGACGGTGAACAGTCTGACAGTGACCTCGTCAGCGGGGTCTTTGGCCGCAGCTATCAGCGCCAACAGTTCGACCAGATTCCGGCCCTGATGGTTCATCCGGATGTACGGGTCGTGCAACTCGATACGAGTGGCACCCCGCAAGTACGGCATGAGGAGAGCCTCGAAGGAGACGCCGCGCTGGTTCTCGGCAAAGTCTCTCTGCCCCTGGAACAGTTCTTCCTCAACGGGAGTCTGGGTGGCCGCCGGTTCCGGGACGGCCGCACCTGACGCCGGGCCAACCAGATCGACAGGATCCGCATCCTTGTCTGCCACACCAGGACGGCCACGGTGATAGTGCCCGGGATACTCGTCTTCTTCGAGAGTCGTGACAGCAGTCCACTTTCCCGCGACCGATTGGTATCCGAACTTCACCGCGGCCATGGTGTCGTCCATTCGGAGGATCTGATCTTTGACGCGCTTGCGGCCTTCGATTGCGAAACGCAGGACCTCCTCGATCTCCTCTGCGGTGGCCTGTTCGTGTGGGTAGAGCAGCTTCATCAGACCGGAGAAGGTCTTGTGGATACCGTCGCGGTCGCGCGTTGAGATGTCCGAGCCGAGCTCGAAGTGCTGCCGGTAGCGGTCGGAGTAGTCGAGATTCCGCATCGACTTGAGTACCTCTGCGATGTAATCGACCACGAAACCGTAACCACTGGAGAACATTTCACCGCGGATCGTGTCGACTTCCCAGCCGGGAATGTAGAAGTGCAGACGATCGAGGTAGGCCGAGTCGTGGTAACTTTCGGGGAGCTCGTCGAAGAGGTCGGAGTGTTTGAGCATGTATGGCACGGTGTGCGAGGTATTGCCGACAAACACCATCGACGCTTCCGCACCGAGTGTCTCCACTCCACGGGAGAACGACTTGTTGGCCATATAGTTTTTCATGATGTCGACCAACGCCTTGTCGGTGCGCTTCTTCTTGCCCGCGAACTCGTCGAAGGCGACCACATCCCAATAGCCGACGAGACCGATCTTGCCGTTGGCGTTGTTCACGAACAGTTTCGGCACGGTGATCTCACCGCCGGAGATCAGCATCCCGTGAGGCGAGAACTCCGAGTAGATATGCGATTTGCCGGTACCCTTCGGCCCCAATTCAACGAGGTTGTAGTTGCGTTCCACGAACGGGATCAGGCGGGTCAGTTGGAGCAGCTTCGCGCGTCGCCCGAACATCTCAGGGTTGAAGCCGATCGATTGGATGAGCAGGTCGATCCACTCATCAGTACTGAACTCGGCCCGAGCTTCAAGGTAGCCTGCGTAGTCGAAACTCGACATCTGGATCGGCTGCAACCGACCCAGAATCCATGGCACTACCTTGGCGTTGTCACTGTGGAAGTATTCGATGTCGCACAGGCACCACACCCCGCCCACCAGCAGCTTCTGGTTCGCGTTGACCGTATTCGGTTCCACGAGTACCCCACCGATGCCAAGGTTGGCGAACGATGCCTGATAGACGTCGTCCTTCTCGTTGAGTGTCACACTGACGCGGTCGATGATCCGGAAGCGGCCTTTCTCCCGGATCTTCGACTTCACCAGCTCCGACTCGTTGCGGTGCACATAGTGCTCGGCGAGTATCCGGCGCACCTTCTCGATGCCCTCCTGGATCGTTGCCTCGTCGTCGGTCGCGGCGAACTGACCGAGCAGGTATTCCAGTACATATGACGGCACGATCGCGTTGCCTTTGACGGCTTTGACAAGGTCCTTACGCACCACCGCGCCTGGGAAGTGCGCATTGATCTTGCGATCCAGTTGCGTCTGCTCGGTCACGACGTCGGTGGGGCCTTCGTCAGGAGCCTGTTCGATGAGGGCTGCTTCGGTCAGGTCGATGTGCTCACTCATCAGAAATCCCATCCGTCGTCGCCGGCGAATGCACGCTTGACCGTGTACGGTGCGCTCTTGTACTTCTTCCACTGGTCGGTGCCCTCGATCGGTTCCGACAGCCGGAATTCGACGCCGTGGCCATTGGCCTGGTCCGCATCTTTGCTGAGAAGCAATGTCACACTTTGGAATCGGTCACGTCCGGCGTCGCTGGTCGAGTCGAACGTCATCTCCTGCTCGTTGGAGATCAGCGCGTTGTCGAAGTAGAGCCCGGCACGCAGTCGCCGCGCGGGTTTGTGCGGCTCCACCTTGGCCGATTGGTACAGCTTGACCACGATCTGCCCGGTGGTGATCTTGTCTGATTCGGGGTGGATGTCGACGTTCACCGGCTCCACGGTGTCACTACGGCTCTTGTTGATCTGGATCACCGGCACCACGATCTCTTGCAGGGAAGCGCCGCCGTGCACGAATTGAAAGCCGGCACCGGGCTGCACAATCCGCTGGATCGAGCTTGGGATTTGTATTTCCAGGTCGCCGGACAGCCCCACCTGGCCGGGCTTGAAGGTCGTGAACGCCGGGTCATCCTTCAGTCCTCGCCCCAACACATAGCGTCGCGCCGATTTCACAATCTGCTCACCGTGCGGTTTCGCCGTAAGGGTGAAGTGCTCGGCCAGTTTGGAACGCTGGTACAGGAACCCGTGATCGGCGGTGACGATAATGTTGGTCGCGTTCGCGTTTGCGAGCATCTTGACGATGTCGATCAGCTCACGGACCGCGTCCGCGGCTGCCGTGAAGGTCTTGTGCTCGGAGACGGCTTTGTCGCCGGTCGCATCGATCGTGTCGTGGTAGACGTACAGCACTTGGTTTGACGAGTACAGATTGCGGCGCTCGGCCGACTTCATCTCGACGAAGTCTCGCGCCTGGATCGCCACACCGTCCACCGCACTCAGGATCTTACTGCGGTTGGCGGTGCCGTCTGATTTCTGTCCGTCGACCAGCACCGGATCACCGCCGTCGGAGTGTGCCAACGTGGTGTGCGGGAGCAGAGCCGCCATCCCGAGTTGCGTGTACGACGGCAGCACGCCGAGCATCGCTTCGATGGTTGCGGAAAACTTGTTCTCCCCACGGATTTTGGTGCTCAGTTCGTCGGCGACCTCGTAGCGCAACGCGTCCGAGACGATGACTACGGCCTTCTTTCGGCCTTTGAGGGTCGGGGCGACATAGTGGTCGTAGAACGCTGATTGTGAGGTCACCCCGATGGTGCGCCACCGCGCCACCGCATCGACCTGCTGCTGCCAGGCCACCCCTAGCGGGGCAAGAAAGTCTGTGACATAAGTATTCTCGACAATGTCTGCCAGTGCCTCAATGGGCTGTTTGAACTCGGCCGTCAGGTATGCCTGGGTGAACTGGCGGTAGCGTTGGTCGATGCGGAACCAG
Organism: Gordonia pseudamarae; assembly: GCF_025273675.1. Taxonomy (NCBI): domain Bacteria; kingdom Bacillati; phylum Actinomycetota; class Actinomycetes; order Mycobacteriales; family Gordoniaceae; genus Gordonia; species Gordonia pseudamarae. The sequence continues at coordinate 4,379,802 of NZ_CP045809.1, forward strand.
TCATCCCGATACCGCGCGAGACCGTCAGCGAAGTCGGCGATGTGGACAGTGGCGTTCCGGATTGCGGGCAGTAGTTCGGCGGCGGCGCTCAGTCCCTCGTAGAGCGTCGCGTAGTCGTCGAACCAGAAACTGTCACGACGCCGGGCGCTGATCGCGTCGGCGATGTCGCGTTGCGGCATGGTCTGGTTGCCGATCCCGTCGACCAGGCGCCGGATTACCTCCCGTTCGCTGGCTTCGAAGATGTCTTCGTTTTTCAGTGTTTCCCATGCGGCGTCACCGACACTATCGGCGTAGTCAAGGTTCCCTTCGACGGTGCGGGCCAACTCCTTCATCGCCGCGCTGCTGCGTTTGGAGTCGCGGAAGCCACGGAAGTCGAGCGCCAGGTTCCGGGCCTTATTCGATTCGGTGACCTCGAATCCATCGACGGCACGCTGGAACATCCACAGTACGAACCCCGCCATGGTCGGCGCCTGCGACGCGTATCCGTAGATGCTGGAAGCCCCGGCCCAGTAGAAGTCGACAAGGTCGTGTGAGGTGAGCGCATCAACTCCGGTGGTATCGCCGCGCGCGTGCTGGTCCAGCAGTGTGCGGGTGATCTCGGAAAAGCTGTGCTCTTTCTGGTTCAGCAGTACCGCACACATCTGCGCCCGTACCACCGTCAGATCGTCGCCGATCAGCGGCAGCGCCCTAAGATTGGTCACCAACTTCTCGTCGTTGAAGAACGCCGGGTACCGGACGATCAACTCCTCCGCACCCGGCGCGCTGAGACCCAGGTCGGCACGTATCAAGGCGGCGCGGTCGGCGGTGAACACCGGGCCGTAGGCCAGTTCAACGTCGAGTAGCCAGTTCCCGACCCCCTCAGGCACGGTGCCGGATCGGTAGACAAGGAACTTGACCGCAGGCTGGTCACGGAGCATCCGGTGCTTGATTGCGAACTCGTCGTCTGCCACGCGCAGCACTGTCACGTCGGTCGGTGCCAGTGCGTCAACTTCGGTCGCATAGCCACTGTCGGTGTCGTGCCAGACCACGATGCGCTGGGATTCGAACCGATCAGCGAGGTGGCCGGCGATGGTGGGGGTGGTACTCATTCATCATCCTCGTCGTCACCGGCGGGGCCGAGTGCGCGGCGCGCGATGCGCTCTTGCGCGGCGCGATAAATCTCCGTAATCCGCCGCTGCAGAATTTCTTTCGGCGGCAGTGTGGTCCAGTACTCGGCCACGACGATGCCATCTTTGTGCATCTCCATCATCTCGATCTGCTCCCGGGAAGTCTCGGTGCACAGAATCAGCCCCAGGGGCGCCTCTTCGTCCTTGCGTCGCTCGTAGCGGTCGAGCCACTTGAGATAGAATTTCATTTGCCCTTCGTACGCGGGTTTGAACTTGCCGATCTTGAGTTCCACCGCGATCAGGCGACGAAGCGGACGTGAGAAGAACAGCAGGTCAAGGAAGAAGTCGTCGTTGTCGACCGTCATCCGCTTCTGCCGCGCGACGAACGCCCAGCCGTTGCCCGCTTCGAGGAGGAAAGTCTCCATCTCACGAATGAGGGCCTCCTCAATGTCGCGCTCCGCATGGACGTCCCTCAACCCGAGGAAGTCGAGAAAATATGGGTCGCGGAAACTGTCGAGTGGCACGGTGGAGCCGCCCGGTGTCTGCGCGTTCGCGATCTCCCTGCGTTCGAAGCCTTGGCGCCCGATAAGCTCGCGCAGCGCCCGGACGCTGAGTCGGGCATCGAGCGCCTGCTGGATGTAGAAGTCCCGTGCCTCGTCGGAATGCACGGGAAGAAGCACCTTGAAGTGGCTCCAGCTCAATTGTTGCCCCAGCGTGGCCACAATCTGGCGGTCTGGGAAGGTCTGGACGAACCGGACCATCCTGTGGAGGCTCGACTTGTCGAACCCTCGCCCGTAGCGCTTGGTCAATTGTGGCGACAGTGTGGCCACAATCTCCTGGGCGTACTCGGCGCGCTGCTCCCCGAGGACCTTGGTGTTGATAAGGTGCCCGATCTGCCAGTTCATCATGGTCAGAGACACGTTTGCCTGCGCGGCGACAACCGCGCGGGTCTGGTCGATCAGCGCCGACACCTGATCGAACAGGTCACTCGGCTGGCCACGTCGCTCCAGCTCAGTCTTATCGCCGTCACCCATCGCTCGCCTCCAGCCCGGCGATCTTCTTTACCGCCGGGTAGAATTTCGGATAGTTGACTTTCACCCCGTCGTCGAGGTCGATCGAGACCTGCCGGGTGGCGAGTGGGTAGAGCACGTCATGCTCGTAGTCCCGCAGCTCGGCGAGCACCTTGCGCAGCCGATCGGCTTCCTTCTGGTCCTTGGCCGACGTCCCGCCGGCTGCTGCCGCCTCGGCCTGTTCGAATGCTCGTTGCAGTTTGTTCTCGTACTCACGCAGGTACTCATTGAGCACGGTCGACACCGTCGACGGCGTATAGCGGTGCAGGTAGATCAGTGCGTTGAACGAACCTTTGGGGCTGGCGAACATCCAGTAGATAGGCCGCTTCTTGTAGCGCTTCACGTGGTCGTCGTAGAACTTCGACCGGCCCGACCTGGTGATGAAATAGTCGCGCAGCGTCTTGACCCCCAGCGACTCCTCCACGAACCGCAGGTTCGCCTCGAAGTGTTCGGTGCCGAACGCGACCTTGAGGAACTGCCGGAACTGCTCGACCACGTCATCCTCGAACCAGCCGTCGTCGACGAATGGGATCACGTTGTCGGCGTCAGGCATGAAACGGAGGTCACCAGCAGAGCTTGCCGAAACCTTGGTGAGATAGTCCTGCAGCGTCGAACCCTGATCACCGAGGATCAGTCCGGGCGCGTCCAGGCTGTAGCGTCCGAACATACAGCCGACGGCATACGAGACGAGGTCCACGATGGCGGACTCGGTGAAGAGTGCGTCGCGTTCTTCTGGCGTCTTGTTCGGCCACCGGAATGCGGAGTTGTTGGTGAGGGACACCCGTTCGAGCGGGACGTCCGACGACACCTCGTCCTCAAGCCCGTAGAGTTTCGCGACTGCTTCGTTGTTCGCGATCTCCAACTGCTGCTGCGCCCGTGAGCGCGCCGCCCACTCGTCTCGATGCTGCGCCACAGTCTGTTCGAGCGTCTTCAACTCAAGTTCCTTACGGTCGGCCACGGAATCGGATCACGTCGCCACACCCGGGAGGGTAGCCATCGGGGTAGCCGAAGTGAGTTCGCCCAGATTACCGGGACATACCGACAGTCTTGGCGGACACCTCAAGTGCGACACCGCACCCGGGTCGTACCGATCGAGACGAACTCAGTCGAAGATCTCGGCCACAGACGAAGCCCCGCGGGCGAAGCGCGTGCTCCAGTCGGCGACCTGGTCGGGGGTCGCACGTTCGATGCGAACGCGGATGTCGCTGTCGAGTTCGCCGAATCTCGTTTCGAGCATGGCCACCAGAATCTGTACTTGTCCCTGGTTGATGCCCTGACTGATGCCCTGTTCGATGCCTTCTTGGCGGAGCTGTTGTGCCGTCGTCACTGCGGCCTCCTTTGCGTCCTCACCCAGTTGTGCTGCGAAGTCGGTAATGCGGTCGATGGGTATGTCGCCGACTCTTAGAAGATACGTGAAGAACACCACGAGCAGGCCTGGCTCGTCCGCCGCGACGGCTCGCCAATCATCGAGTCCCGCAAACAACCAGGCCGTGGCGTCGGTAGGCGTCATCACCGTCGAGGGTCGTGCGAAACAGGAGGTCACTGTGCACCTGGCGCAGGTTGTCATCGACGAACGACGCCGCGACGGGCTCCAAATGGTCGAGGTCGATGTGCGCCGCGACTTCAGCCGACAGCACCGACCGCAGTTCTGATCCGGCATGCTTAGGATCACCGAACACCCGCCGGAACAAGCCGTCATGCGGCTGGTGTGCCCGCTCACCTGAACCCCCATCGGCCATAGGGCCGACCATACGTGGCCGTACGGACATTTTGGGTTCGCCCGGATTCACCGGGACAGACCAACTGTCTTGGCGGACACTTCGAGCGCCGCCCGTGCCCTCGACTCGTCGGCGTGCAGGTATGCCTGTGTACTCAGCACCGTCGAATGCCCGAGTATGGCTTTGATCGTCGTCTCGTCGATGCCGTTGGCCAGTAGCAGTGTGGCCGCGGTGTGGCGCGCCTCGTACAGCAACGGCGTGCGGCTGTTGCCGTCCGGGAGCGTGACGGAGACCTTTGCTTCCCGCGCGATCTCATACCACTGTCGGCGATCCAGTTCCGCCGATCGGGGGTTGCCGTCACCGCGCGGCCAGACCAGCCCGGACGGCGACGACGGCGCGCACTTCGCCCACGATGACAGCGAATCGACGAGCCACGGCACGAGCGGGATGACGCGGCTCCCGGCGCGAGTCTTGGGCCGGACGAGGTGGTAAGCACCGCAAATCTGTCGAGACTCGAACCCGCGTGGAACGCGGAACCCGCTCTCGGGTCGCCTGAACGCACGATAAGGCAACGCCTTGAGCTGCCAGGCCAGCGTCATCGTCGCAGCCTTGAGGTCCACCATTTCCCAGGTAAGCCCCAACGCCTCCGCAGGTCGCAGCCCTTCGACCAGCGCCGCGACCCAACGCGACGCGTCAGGGCGCGTGACGGCCACGGCGAGGATTCTCGCAGCGGACTCCGCACTCAAAGATTGCCGTGAGGAATGCCCGGCGCCGGGGCCGCTCACGTCGCGGACACGCTGGGGGACCACGTAACCTTCGGCCACCGCATCAGCGAGGATCTTACCGAGCACCGCGTGCGTACGCTGCATCGTGGCGAGCGCGAGACCCGCATCTTCCTGGGCGGTCGTGACCTTGCGAATGTCTGCGGGCGCGAGTTCATCGAGGCGCAGATGTCCGATAGTCGGCACAATCCAGCGGTTCACCCCCGAGCGATCGGAGACGAACGTGCCCGGCCGCACGATGCGCTGCCGCTGTTCGAGCCACCGCTCGGCCCACCGCTTGACCGTGATGCTGCCGCAGGTCTGGGACGTGGCCAGTTCTGCCGTGGCCCTCCGCTGCGCCTCGGTGAGTCTGGCGCGAACTGCCGCCTTCGTCCGTCCTTTAAAGGTGACTCGGTGCCGCGAGCCGCGTTCGGACCACCCAGCCTCGATCGAGGCCACCCACTGGCCCCGCGCGTTCTGGTAAATCGAGCCGGTTCCCTTGCTGCGTTGTTTGACCTTAGCCATCATCAAATGATGACCGCGACCGGCGAGCAAGGGTAGCCATCGGGGTAGCCATCGAGCACAGCATCACACCGGGTGGGGACGATCTGGAACACCTTGACCTGCATCAATACACGACGACGCCGACGTGATGGCCACAGTTCATGAAGGACGACTACCCGACCGGCAAGGCAGACCTGATGGCCGCCTTTATGGTCCGTGCGCAGGAGTTCACGGTTCGGCGCGGTACCTGGGCGATGATCAACCTCCCGTCGTGGATGTCGTTGAAGTCGTTCGAAGATCTGCGGCACGACCTGCTCAGGGATCAGCGAATCGTCTCAATGGTCCACCTCGGACGCGGCATCTTCGGGTCGGACTTCGGGTCCGTCGCCTTCGTGATCGACAACGCACCGGCCATGTCGGCGCGTGGCGTGTATCGACGCCTCTTCGAGCAGCACGTAGATGTCAGGTCGGTGTCCACGATCGAGGCGCTGTTCCTCGATGCTGCGTATAACCGCTACGAGGTGGCGCAGGCGGACTTCGCCGCGATCCCCGGCTCGCCGATCGTTTACTGGCTCAGTGAAAAGATGCGGGCTGCCTTTAGCCTCAAAATTTCGTGGGGTGGCGGTCGGTTGCCGATGGCCCGATTGGGTGGTCTGGGGACCTGACTTCGGGCCGAGGCCGTGAGGAGTGTGCCGAGGCGTCGGTGGGCGTTGGGGTTCACGGCCCCGAAATGTGGTCCTTTCGGTGTTGGTTGGTCGGGTTGGTTGGGTGGTCAGCGGGGGTTGGGTAGGGTGTCCAGCCGGGTGAGTGCGGCCAGTAGTAGGTGTCGGCCGGGTGCGTGTGTGGCGAGTTTGAGTCGGGTGCGTCGGGCGTGTCGGGTGATCTTGGCGGCGATGGAGAACAGGTGCAGTCGTAGTTTTTTCGGTTCCCAACGGCGTGCGGTGGTGCCGTCGAATCCGAGGAGTTGGGTCCAGGCGATCAGTTCGCAGGCGAGCATGACTATGGCGCACCAGATGCGGTTCTGGTCGAAGCCGTGCAATGGAAGGTTTGTCAGGCCACAGTCTTTCGCGTTGCGGATGCGGTCCTCGCAGCGGGCACGACGACGGTGGCGCAGTTCCAGTGCGGCGAGCTGACCTGTGGTGGTGTTCGTGGCGAAAGCGGTCAACCGCATTCCGTCGGAGTCGGTGTAGCGCAGTTGCGCCCCTGGATGCGGGTGTTCTTTGCGTACGATCACGCGTATACCGTCGGGCCAACCCGACAGGTCGAGCACGCCGGTCAGCTCAGCCACCCACGCCCCGTCGCGTTCGGTGCCGTCGCTGTCATAGGCCGGTGTCCACGCCGCAGGTTGGAGGCGGTCGATGACGGTGGCGATGGTCTCGGTCAGCCCGAACCCGACCGAATAGGACAGGCGCCGACGGGTCAGGTAGTCCAGGAAATCGTGTGTGCCACCAGCGGAATCGGTGCGGATCAACACGCTTTTACCCACCCGATACCCGCCGGTGCCCCGGATCTGTGTCAACGCTTGTTCGACGACGGTGATGTGGTCGGCGGCGGTGTTGGAACCAGCGTTGCCCGGGCGTAGCTCGATTGCCAGGGGTTCACCGGTACCCTCGCCCTGGTGGTCGACGAACGCGCACAACGGGTGGAACCCGAATCCTTTCTTCCACGTCGCGGTGGCCTGCTGCTTCTCCGAATGGGCGGTCACCAACGTGGCATCGAGATCGATGATCAGCGGTGCACGGGCATCACGGCCATGATCAGGGGCACCCTCACCGGCAGCGGACCACGCCGTCGCACGCGCGGCTGCGCGTGCGGTGTTGATCGCCGCCAAAGCTGTGGTGGCATCGGCGGCCAACGTCGAGACCAGCCGTGACACCGTCGGATCGGAGGCCACCGGCCCGAACACACCCGGATCGGTGCGGACCTGGTTGATGTCGGCCAGGCAGTCCCCACCGATCGCGACCGCCACGGCCAGATCAGCGATGATCTTGCCCGGATCATGGGTTGCCATCGGCGCACGCCACGGCGCCAATGCCTGTGACAGTGCGCTGGTCAGACCAGTTTTGTGCGCCGTACGCAGCAACACCACAGCCCCCGCATGCGACACGACACCGGTTCCTGAACCATCTACCGACACTGACGGGTACGGCGACGTAGACTTACTCACCTGAATGGTGCTCCTCGATCTGGTCTGTTTGGAACCTTCGCAAGTTCAATCATCCCAGGTCAGGGCACCATTCTTTGTTAACGACACGGAATTACCGTGAAAGGCCCAGGTTAGCATCGGCAGACCGATACGTGAGGTAGGCAGTCCGAAAGCTGGCATGCACGGTGGTGACGTCAACAGATTTGTGCGGCATTGGCACGAGGTGAGTGAGGGGCAAAGCCTTCGCAATGCGGAGTCAACTTCGGAGGTTCACGCGAGCGGAAGGAAGTGGGTTAGCCTTAACAAGGGTGGTTCGTATCGAAAGTGGTACGGAAACCACGAACATGTGGTCGCCTATGATCAGAAGAATTACGAGGTTCTCCGCGTAAGCGGGAACAAACTTCCGTCCCGCGAGTTCTATTTTCTTCCATCCGTTTCTTGGTCAAAAGTCAGCAGTGGTGCGCCATCGTTCCGTGCATATCCGCCGGGGTTTATATTTGCCGATGCGGGTAATTCGATATTTGCGACCTCTCCGAGGGATCGGGCTGCATTGATCGCATTCGCAAACTCACAAATGGCCTTCGACCAGTTGGCAGCTGTGGCGCCGACCCTGAATTTCGAAGCTGGCCAGGTCGCCGGACTTCCAATGGCCGACGATAGGCCCGACACTATCGTTGATCGGGTTGGTGTCCTTATCGAACAATCCCAGACCGACTGGGACTCCTTCGAGTCCTCCTGGAACTTCACCAGAAGCCCGCTGGTCGACTTATTCGAGCGCGACTAAAGTCGACTTCACCTACCCGAGGAATCTATACGGTCATGCAAATTTACCAACGGATTTTGCTCGAAGTTCCATGATGTTTCGGACCGATCCCAATCCGTCCTCGACGTGGTTATGAGGTTTTCTATTGTGTCGGCGGGAAGTCCCTCGACTCCAGGCGCGAATGGTGCGAGTCCTACGTACCCAATATCGAAGTGCATAGTTGGAGCGAGTACCTTCAGGACCTCCATGGCGTATTTTGAGTTCATGATCATCGCAATCTGATCCAGAAGGGACTGCGCCCCGAAACCCGAGTGGCCCGTATTGGAGTGAACGAATCCGGCAGGGTAGCGCCGGAAGGCAGCTTCGCCGGACGAGATATCCGACCAGGACACTGATTGCGAAAAATAAGTTCCGGGGTTACGGATTACCGCGCGTGGCTTGAAATCGACGACTTCCGCACCGTCGTTCTCCCAGTTGAGCACGTACTCCTGGTTGCCGTACCATTTCCGGAACTCGCCGCCTTTGTTGTAGGGAAACCAGCGTGCTCCGCTCGCTGCGGCTTCTTCACGTGATGTGCAACTGAACGCGGTGCGGCTGCCTGATACTTCCCACCAAAGGCGAAGAAATCGGTTGTTATCGGCAGTCGCCAACCCTTGCCGGAGGTTGACTACGTCACTGAGCTGCTGACCCGCCGCAAATGACTCCCGCATCTTTTCACTGAGCCAGTAAACGATCGGCGAGCCTGGGATGGTCGCGAAATCTTTACTGGACGCGAGATGGAAGCCCGACTCCTGGTCACGGCCAGCAAGCGCAACGCGCAATGCAGCGACCTTCTCGCCCTCTGAGGAACCGTCGACCAAGCGTATAAAAGCGCCCTTCGTGGTGCCGGCAATGGTTTGGCTCCCGGACGGGCGATCGTTCAGGACAAACGCCGTTGACGAGACCACCTCGCCGCCGATTGAGTCGAAAGCGCGTGTACCGAGGTGCAGCATCGAGCTGATCTGGTGGCGGCCGAGTAGCGAGATCCGCAACTTCTCGAACGAGCTGAGGAACATCCATGACTGCATAGTGATGAGCGCCGCCAGTCCACGCGGGGACGCGAGATCAGCACAACGTTGGATGAAGGCTGCGAACAGGTCGGATTTGCTTTCCGGGTATTCGTCCTTCATGAACTGTGAAAGGAGGGCGTTCATCTGCTTCGAGCCCATGTAGGGCGGGTTCGCGATGGCGACCGCGTACTTGCGGGCAAGGTATTCGGCCTGCTCGACGATCTGTGCTGCGCGATCACTGATAGTGGCGAACAGGTCACCGCGCTCGGCGAGTTCGGTGACTCGTTTCGCGGCGATTTCGGCCTGTGTCGCGTCAGGTCGGATCAGGGCCCCGAACATGTCGGCGTGTTCGAATTGCCGCCAGAACGCACGTTCCATGTCCTGGTCGGCACCGGGGTCGGCGAGCTGTTCAATGTCGTCGTCGCCAAGGGCGATCGGCTTGATCACACAAATTTTCGGCTTCACTCGTTTGCCGAAGAACGTGCGCTGCTTCGCGCGTGCCTTCATCGTAAGTGCGAACGCGGCCAGCGCTCCGGCGCGTGGGTCGATTTCGGTGCCGTGGAGGTTGTGGGCGAGGATCAGACCCGGAATGTCCGCCGGTGCACGGCCCTCTTCTTCGTACATCGCGTACAGCAGGTCGAAGGCGTAGGTGAGCATGTGACCCGAGCCACACGCCGGGTCGATCACCGTCAACTCCTCGGGGCCGGCAATCCTCAGGAAGTCGGTCTCCTCATCGACGGGAGCGATGTAGTAGTCCATCTGGTCAACCAGCGGTGAATCCGGCCGGTTGAGCAGCCACAACCGGCCGAGCGAGTTCTCCACCAGGTAGCGGACGATCCAGTGCGGGGTGAAAAGTTGGGTGGCGGCAGGGATCTCCTCGGCCCCGGCCTTCTTGTTCTTCTTGAAGCCGGCGAAAACCTCATCTTTACGGTCGGAGATGTAGAACTGGTAGAGCCAGCCGATCACCTCGACTTCTTGACACACTTCCTCGGTGAGCACATCGCGGGCCCGAGACAGTACACTGCCATCTGCCAACAGACCAGACGGCATGAGCAGTTCAGTGTAGGCGCCCTCGGCTTCGAACATGAACGGCATCGCCTTGTTCCAGTGGCGGCAGTACTCCATCAGCAGCAGCGCATACGCTTCCCCCTCGGGGTCGGTGCTGCGCCGAGTGCCGTCGAGGAGACTGATCACCGCGTCGTGCGCATGGGTGACCACCTCGCCGTCGAGGTCGCCGCGTTTCGCATCGGCCAAGATCTCCGGTTGGCCATGGGCCTGGGCGTGCGCGGGCGAAACCACACCGGCGTCGGTGTAGCCACGGGCATCCATGAAACGCAGGGCGACGAGTCGGTTGAACCAGGTGTAGGCGACCTTGTCGACCACGTGCTTGCGGCTCTGGTTGCCGATCGCCGCCTCCAGCGCGCGAACGGTGTCGGCGCGCTCACTACGCGCGACAGACCCGGTGGCGAGTACCGCCGACATCCGCGCCTCGACCGCGGCGATCAGTTCGCGTCGGGCCGCCTTCGCGAAACTCTCCAACGGTTTGGTGTCCATGTTGCGTCCTTACCTGGGTCTATGAAGTACCGGGGTGAGCTACAGAGTGATGCGTTTGCCGTCGTTGATGGTTGCGAGCAGCATCGCACGAAGCTGATCCAGATAGGCGTCCACCTCGGCTTCGGTTTCCAGCACACCGCCCGCTCCGGGCAGCGACAGTTTTTTTATCGAGATGCTCTGCTTCGTCGGGGTTGTGGTCACCGTACGAGTCGTTTGCCCGTCGTCGGCGCCTTTCGGCTTCGGGGTCGGCAGAGCTTTCGATGCTTCGAGTTCGTCGAGTATCGCCGGGTAGGTGGTGTCGGCGAATTGGGCGGCCAGGCTACGGATCGTCGGGATCTGGGTCTCCTGCCCGACTCGGGCCAGTACCTGCTCGGCCCGACGGGTCACCGATTGACGAGCCGTCTCGGTGGCTGCCGAATACGAGGCGCTGGTCGGCACCTGCTCCCAGTAGTCGTTGATCTTCGTGGTGGCTGTAGCCCGCTCTTCGATGAGGACACCGTCGAGCTGTTTTTGCAGAGCCGTGACCGCATTCCCGAGTTGCGTGGTCCTGGTGCCGCGGAAAATCTGGGCGTCCTCCAGTGCCGCCTCGATCGTGTCGGCGGCCCCGGCGGGCAGGTGCGCGATGTTGGTGTTGTTGGTCTGGACGAATGTGTGTGCGTCGTCGTAGATGGTGCGCTGCTTGCCGTTGAGGAATGCCTTGATCGGATCGATCGTGTTGTCCTTGGCATCGAGCAGGTCATCGGCGCCGGTGAAGTGTTCGACAAACCACGGCGCCGGGTTACCGCTCAACTCGGTGAGGAGCCTGATCGGCTCGTCGAGCTGACCGATAAAGGGGTATGCGGCGGCTCCGGCGCGTAGTGCTGTCAGCTCGGCCAGTTTGGCTTCGAGATGCTCCTTACCGACACGACCCAGTTCGGCTGCGTCCTTGGTGACACTGCCGTCGTCGGTGAATTCGATGACGAACTTGCGGAACAGATTGACGACCTTCTGGTCGTAGACACGTTGCGGGGCGACGACCAGCTTCGCGTGCTGCTGGGTGTTGCGCAGCGCCGACGCGATCTCCGTACGAGCCAATGCCATGCCGTCGAGCTGGATCTCGATCTTCGACTGCCCCGCGAGGTAGGCCACCACGGCGGCGATCGACCACAGATCCCAGCCATAAGGTTTGGCGATGTATCGCGCGATGAGCTGCTTCATCGTGACCATCTCGTGCAATTTGCCGCGCATCACCAGATGCCCGAGCAGGTCATCGGCCGGAACCTCCAAAATGGTGGCAGACGACTCGAACATTCCGTCCGTCGGGTTCACCAGTCCGCCCAAACTCTGCTCGCCGAAGGCCTTACCACCCAACATGCTCAGGTTGGTGTAGGTGGCGGCGATAACCTTGCCGAAGCCCTCGTTGATGCGTGTCTGTACGTCGGTGGCGGTGACGTCGAGAACTCCGGCGTTGTGGATCAGCGTCGACGCCCCCACTGCGGTGCGGAGTCGTTCGACGATCTCCTTTTCCCGTTCGGCGTTCTGGGTGCCCTTCTCACTGAGGATGCGGCTCTCGATTGCCGTGCGCGCCGATCCCTGGGTCCGCTTCACGTATTTCTCGGTTTTCAGCAGTAGCCGTAAGTCAGCGAGGATTCGATTGGCTTCCACCGGGAGTACAACGCGAAGCTCGTCGTAACCGGTACTTTGCATCCTGATCGTGTCCAGACTGAAATCGGACTCGGGGCTGATGACATGCAAAGCCAACTCGTACTGTTTGCCGTACGGGACTCCGTCAAGTTTGTACCCGAACGGAAAATTCTGGCCACTCTTGGCGGTGGCCTTGGTGGTTTTCACCACTGATTCGGCGAGCAGCTTGTTGAGTTTCGCGGAAACGTCGGAGCTGTCGATGTCGACGTCCTTGATTTCCTGCTCGATCTTCTGCTCTTCATTGGTCAGATAGTCATACAGGTCGCCGTTGCGCTGAATGTAGGTCTGCGCCTCCAACGTGTTCAGCGCTTCGAGGACGTCTTTGCCGAGCCGGGTGAGATCGGTACCGAAACGGTCGTAAACCAGCACCGTGAGATTGCGGGGCGTCGCCTTGAAACTGTCGACGTACTTCACCAGGAACAACGCTTTGAGTAGACGCACCGCGAGAGGGCTGATCTTTCCACTACCACAGGCATTTTCAGCGTTGATGATGGCACGCTGATTCGCGGACTTCAACGACGCGCGGATACCCTCGAACATCCGGTCGAAGGATGCGAGAGTGCCGAGCGGCCGACCGGCGAGTCCGGAGGCAACCTGTTGGACGACACCGAGCATAGAGCGTTCGCCGACAGAGCTGTTGCGGCCCTCGAAGATATTGTGGTCGCTGATCGTTTCGATCGCCGCCTGGAACAGCGGGAACTGGTAAGTGACAAACGGGTAGGTGCCGATGAAGTGCGCCTCGTCGCGGTAGTTCGGATAGTGGCGGCCCTCGACGAAATCGAACAGGGTCTTGAAGTTCGCATTCTCCGCGTCGTAGATCCCCTCGACCTCGTGGCTCGCCTGATCGGTCTTGGCCAACAACCGTTTGCGGATGACCTCTTCGACATCCTGACTGGTGAGTTTGAGCCGATTCTTGAAACGCGCCTGAATCTTGGAGAAGTCGTTGGCCTGCTGCTTGGTGCGGTCGCCACCGACTTTCTCCATATCCTCCTGGGAGGTCACGAAGATCCACGCCCGCCCCTGGCACTTGGTGGCGAGCGATTCGGCGATCGTCTGAAGGTTCAGCATCAGCTGCGTGTTGGTACCGATGAACTGACCGACCTCGTCGACAAAGAAGTTCAACCGGTAGCCGGCGGGTTGCCCGCCGAGCCACGCGGCCACCTCGTCGGCGAAGTCCTCGATCGAGACCGCGTAGTTGGCGCTGTACTGGCGGATGATGCCAGGACTTTCCACGCCGTTGACCTCAGTGAAGGCTTTGTCGATGTTGCCCGCTTCAAGGGCGGCCTGTTCCCGGCCCTGCGTCCACGGGATACCCGCGATCCGCTCGAAGGCATCCCGGAAGGCAGCGTACTGGTCGCGGGAGTCGAGATCACGTTCGAAACGGGCGATGTGCCCCTGATTGCCGTAGTAGCCCCGTGACTCGTCGAAGATCTTCACGAACACCTTCAGCAGGGCGTCCTTCTGATCCTTCGAGATCAGGGTGGCTTTCTGGTCGATGTTGAACAGCAGGCTCTTGGCTTTGATTCGCTCGGCCTTGTCGATCAACGCCGGCAGGAACTCGTCGTCGGCCTTTGCGTGGAATTGTTCGCAGACCTGGGAGCGCGGGTAGGTATGATCGTCGATGTCACCGAGCAGGTGCGCGAGCATCTTCAACAGGTGCGACTTACCGGAGCCGAAGAAACCGGAGATCCACACCCCGTTGGCGTTGGTGTAGTTCGTGTACGCCTCCAGCACCAGCTCAACGCCCTTGGCGGCCTCGTTGGTGAGGACATACTCCTCCACCTCGGTGGCGAGGTGGGAGGTGTCGTCGGCCTTGATGACCCCTTCGATCGACCGGTCGATCGGTTTGGCGAAGATCTCGTTGATCGTGGTCACACTCATGCCTCCTGCTCCAGAATGTCTTTGGCCCGGTAGTAACTGTCGCTCGCGCCGAGGTTCAGTGCACGCAACTGATGCCCGGCCGATTGGGTGAACTCGTACGTGCCCGGGAACCACACCAGCAACGGGCGGCCCACCACCACGCTTTGCAGATTCTCCAGAACCGTGTGCGTACGGATGAACGGAAACACTTCGCCGATACCGGTGAGGAAAACGACTGTGCGGTGGGAGTCGGCTGTCGGTTCGGCGTCGAGACGGGTGCGGATCGCCGGGGCGAGATGATCGTGCGGATCGAGCATCCCCTGGAGCATCTCTCGGAACTCGACCTTGTCCATCGTCGGCTCCGCGGCCAGAACTCGTTCCCAGACTCCGCGTTCGGTGAGGAGTTGGACAGCGAGCTCATAGAGGTCGATGTCGACCACGCTGATGCCATCGTCGCTCCGCAGTTTGGTGCTGACCCTGTCGCGCATCCCGTCGACTTCCAGGGACCAGGCGGGCGGGAAGTGGTAAATGAAGAACGGAACCTCTTTGGAGAGTCCCTCCATCTTCAAGAACCGGTCGCTACGCAGCACGTCATAGACGTGCTTCTCGTCGTGGGCGAGATTTCGCTGGGCCGTTGTCATCGCTGCACCTGATCGCCGAATGATGTGAGTGGTGTGTTGGTCGGGAAGAACCGCAGGTCGCTGGGCGTGCGGCGGTCCAGTACCTCACCGACGCGCTCGGAGAGCACGGCGGGGACGATGTCGCCCGCATCAGTACGCAGACCGGCCTCACGGAGCATCCGGAACAATGTTTGCCGGAGCTTCTGCAGCGTGGACGGCTTTAGACCGTCGAGTTCCGGATGCCACAGGCTTTTGCCGGTGAGGAACCGGTTGACGTCGTCGGTGCCCAGCGTCGGCGTCAACAGCAGGAAGCGTTCCCGCAGTACTTCCTCGGCAAAGTCGCCGATCAGCGTATAGCGGCGGCAGGCTGCGGCCCACATCAGGTGGTACTGCTCCGTCGGGCTGCCGTCAGCGAGCAGTTCGATTTCGTCGTCGTCGAGTACCGCAAGGCGCTGAACTGTCTCCCGGGTGACCCGGACCAGTGAGGATATCGTACGCGCCTGCAGTAGGTTGCCGTCGACAACCCGGGCGCGGGTGAGCACCCAGTCGCGAGAATCGAGGTAGATAGCCGCGACGGCCACGGCCTCGCGAGCAAGGAGACCACCGCTGGTGAACGACAACGCGTAGCGCAGCTCGTCAGTCACGTGGCGTACGGCCTCCCTTCCTGTCGTCCTGGCCGCATCAAGACTATCCGGACCCTACGACACCAGCGCCGACTGATACGCGTCGCCTCGCCGACCCGAGGCGGACACGGCACCCGCCTGCCCGTCGCTCCACCGTCGGCGTTCCTCGTCACCGGTTCAACCGGCGGACGCCGAAGTACTCCGTCACCCTCATGTACAAGGTGTCGTCGTCACATGTGCGCCACTACTCGGATGCCACCGACGATCAGTCCGGCACCGATCCACCGGGTCAGTGTCATCGTCAACTCTCCGGACACTGCGCGGCCTCGCCCGACAGCACCCCCCGCCAGCTGAAGTCGCCGGCCAGCACGTAGCGCCCCGGTGCCGGGGCGCGGATCTCCGTCCATCCGTCGACGGTGGCGCTCACGCACGCTGTGATCGTCGCGTCGGCCGCGTCACGCGCCGTGAGATAGCGGTTGGGCCGGATACGGATCTGGTACGAGGCGGCCGCCGGTACCTCGATCACCATCTGCGACGGCGACTCCTCCACGAGTCGGAGCGGTTCGGGCACGATGGCGGTGGGCTCGGCGACCCGGTAGAGCGTCCAGTCGTCGTTGCTCCACGTCCGCCTCAGGTACGGCAGGCCCGACCCGATCAGTTCGGCCTCGGCCTTCATCTGCCGCATGGGTGCGGCCGACACCACGACGTAGGCGACCGCGTTGTCCGAGAGCCACAGCCGGTAACTGCCGGCGGTCAGGGCATCGGTCTCATAGAAGATCGGGTTGTACCGGGCATCGGACTGGTTCTCCCAGCCGCGCGCCAGCTTCACCGTCTTGGCCACCATATGCGACCCGGCGTGGGTGCCGGCGTCGACAAGTTCGACGCGATGGTTGGCCATACCGGGAATCCGCTCGAGCTGCTCCACCAGCGGCGCGTACGAGATTTCCGGGTCGTCGACGTCGGCGGCCGCGATCTGGTCGGCGGTGGCCACGAACACCGAGTACACCAGTGCCGGGGCGAGCGCGATCGCCAGGAACCGCACCGGTCTGCGGGAGAAGTACAGCACCAGGCACGGCAGCACGAAGCAGAAGAATCGGCTGAGGTTGGAACCGATGCCGGTGGGGATCAGGAACAGCGCGAGAGCCACGGCCAGCGCCAGCGGAGCGATCCACACGGCGGTCTCGCGTACCACGTTCGCGGCCGAATCGACGTCGCCGTCCGGGGCCCCGGCCCCCGGTCCCCCGCGTTCGGGTCTGAGCGCGATCCAGGCGCCCACACCGATCAGCACACACCAGAACAGCGTGGTGGCCGGAAACACCTGTGACCCGGGTGCCCCGAACAGGGCGAACGGGACGAGCACGCCGATACCCGAACCGATCAGCAATGCCCATAACGCGGGATCGGGTCTGCTCACGACGGGTGGATCGGCGGCGGGTACCCCGGTGTGATGCCATACCAGCCGACCGCCGTCGTGCAGCGACCGCACCACGAACGGCACCACGGCCAGACCGATGAACGCCGGGGCCAATGCGCTGGCGCAACCACCGAGCACCAGCACGGCGGCACCCACGACGAGCATTCGCCGCTGGATCAGCACCACACCGGCCAGGGTGATGGCCGCCGCCACCGCGAACGCGACCCGCCCGGACATCATGTTCAGGACCGCCGCGCCCGCGATGGCCCATGCCAGCATCGTCGGATGGGCCGCCGACCGCGACAGCGGGTAGGCCAGCGCCGCGATGCCGATAGTCGCCGCGCACAGCAGCGGCAGGGAGCCGATCAGCGTCGACAACGACGGCACGATCAGGGAGTAACTGCCCGGCGAGACCCCGCCGTACCAGCCGAACCAGTACGCCAGGCCCACGCCCGAGCGTGCGGCGTCCTCACGGGCGAGGGCGGCCTGCAGGTCGGACAGCGCCGGGCTGACCAGCAGCAGCGCGATGCTGGCCACGACCGCGGTCCCGAGCGGCAACCATGCGCGCCGGAATCGGGGACTCTGGTGCAGGATGCTCACGGCTCCGGCGTAACCCGTTCGGCCGGGACACTTCCTGAAAGATCCCCCGCCGACCGATCCCCGCCCGAAGGATCGTGTTCTGACGGATCGCGACCGGAAGGATCGCGACCGGACAGGTTGCGCGCGGACCGCTCCGGCTTGTGCAGGGATACCCGTCCGGGCCGGATGTCCGCCGTGTCACCGGCGGTGACATCCCGCCAAGTGATCCCGCTCAGCGGCGACGCCAGATACCGCCGCCACAGGTAGCGCATGCCGTAGGCGGCGAGAGCTCCGACGAGCAGGGTCCCCAGCCCGGCGACGACGTCGATGAAGTAGTGATTGCCGGTGCCCATCACCACGAAGAAGGTGGTGAACGGGTAGAGGCAGCCGAGCACCCGTACCCAGTGTCTGCGGCCGAAGTGCACGAGCATGATGCCGCACCAGGTGGCCCATGCACAGTGCAGCGACGGCATGGCGGCGAACTGGTTGGAGACGGCATCCGATCCCGGCGCACCCGACTCCGGCCACCAGCCCCATGAGCCGGTCTTGGCCATGATGTCGACGAAGCGTTCGTCGGCGAGCATCCGCGGCGGCGCCGTCGGCATCGTGTAGAAGCCGATGAGGGCGAACCCGGTGGTGAACACCAGCACCGAACTCATCAGCCGGTACCTGTTGCGATGCGCCACGAACAACCAGATCAGGACGCCCGGGGTGACGATGAAGTGCAGCGATGCGTATTCGAGCGCGCTGAGTGCGGCCACGGGCGGGGTGTCGTTGACGAACTCGTTGAGCCAGCGCTCGAACGCCAGGCCGAACTCGTCCTCCCAGGCCAGGATGTCGCGGCCGTTCTTGAATGCCACGCCCACGTCGCCGTCGGCCATGTTGCGGATCATCGAATAGATTCCGTACAGCGCACCGAGGACGAGGATCTCCACCCACCAGCGAGGGGCGACGAAGTACCTCATCACCGCGGTGACACCGCGCGGCAGCCTACCCAGGGCACCCCATACCGCACGGCCGGAGCCGGCATCGGAGGCAGCTGCGGCGCCGTCGACAGATCCTCTCGCACCCGTCACGGCGCCCTCCTCACAGATCCGCGGACACCTGATGGCTGTGCCGGCGTCGGCGGCCTCCGGCCGCCACAAGCGTTCGTGGATACGGTGCACCCACAGGGAATGTCTTGCTGACCCTAGGTAAACACCCAGTGTGGGCGCAACCTGCCCTCTGCTCACCGAATGGTTCTTGGCAGTGGCCACCACCGCACCGGCGGGGACCCCTCAACCCTGTCCGTCGGTGACAGGTCAAGCCGCCAGCATACACTTCCGCGCCGGATTACCCGTGACCTCAGCGAACCACCACGCGCCCGCACACCCTTGCGCCCCCGGCGACAGAAACGGTACTGTCATGCAAATGGTCAGTCCAAAACAATAGGACTAGCCGTGACACGAGAGGACGCCGAAGTCTGATGACCGAATTCACCGACATCACCTACGAAGTCGACAACGGGCTCGCCTGGATCACCATCAACCGCCCCGATCGCTACAACGCCTTCCGCGCGCAGACGGTCGACGAACTGATCCTGGCCTTCAAACGCGCATGGGTCAGCAGCGACGTGGGTGTCATCGCGCTCACCGGAGCCGGCGACAAGGCGTTCTGCGCCGGCGGCGATCAGAAGCAGCGGATGGAGACCGGCGACTACGGCCCCTCGATCAGCGGCCTGTTCGAGGTCGAGTCCCTGCACCGGGTGATCCGTGACGTCCCCAAGCCGGTCATCGCCGCGGTGAACGGACTGGCCATCGGTGGCGGGCATGTGCTGCACGTACTGGCAGATCTCACCATCGCCGCCGACACCGCCCAGTTCGGCCAGAACGGTCCCCGGGTCGGCTCCTTCGACGCCGGTCTGGGTTCGGGCTATCTGGCCCGGGTCGTCGGCGAGAAGCGCGCCCGCGAGATCTGGTTCATGCTGCGCCGTCTGTCGGCCGAGGAGGCCCAGGAGTGGGGCCTGGTCAACAAGGTCGTACCCGCCGCCGAATTGCGCAACGAGGTGCGTACGTGGGCCGACCAGATGCTGGAGTTCTCCCCGACCGCACTCAAGGTGCTCAAACAGTCGCTGAACACCGACACCGAGCATTTCGTCAGCATCGGCCAGATGGCGTACTCGACGCTGGAGATCTTCGGCGAGACGCCGGAGGCCCGCGAAGGTATCACCGCGTTCAACGAGAAGCGCAAACCCGACTTCGGTCAGTACCGCGGAAAGTGAGTTCGGCGATGTCGAAAGCCACCCCGTCGAAAGCCACCCCGTTCACAGGTGAGTTGCTCGCCAGCAAGAGAATCCTGATCACCGGCGGCGGTACGGGTCTGGGCCGCGGGGTGGCCCGGCATCTGGTCGATCACGGCGCACAGGTGCATCTGTGGGGCCGCCGCGAGGCGGTCCTGGCCGACGCGGCGGCCGAGGCGTCGGCGTCCCGGCCGGGTTCGGTTCATATTCACACCGTCGACGTCCGCGACTACGCCAATGTCGACGAGACGATGAGCCGGATCTGGGCCGATCACGGACCGCTGACCGGTGTGGTCAACAATGCCGCCGCCAATTTCATCGCACAGACCAAGGATCTGAGCCCACGCGCCTTCGAGGCGGTGACCAGCACCGTGATGAACGGGTCGTTCCACACCACCCACGCCGCCGGCAAACGCTGGATCGCCGACGGACTTCCCGGCAGCGTCCTGTCGACACTGACCACCTGGGTGTGGACCGGATCGGCGTACGTGGTGCCCTCGGCGATGGCCAAGGCGGCCGTACATTCGATGACCATGTCATTGGCCGTGGAATGGGCGAAATACAATATCCGGGTCAACGCGATCGCCTCCGGTCCCATCCCCACCGACTACGCGTGGGAAATGCTCAACCCCACCGACAAGAGTTCGGTCGGGGCGACGCAGACCGATCAGATTCCGGCCGGCCGGGCGGGCACCATCGAAGAGCTGGCCAACCTGACGATGTTCCTGCTCTCGGATGCCTGTGACTATCTGACCGGCCAGACCGTCGCGATGGACGGCGGTCAGATGCTCGCCGGTCCGGGGACCTTTGCGGGCCTGAACTCCCTGACCGATGCCGACTGGCAGCAGATCAAGGAAACCAGCAAGGCCGCGTCAGCGGCGAGCAAGTCACAACGCAGCGTGTAGAGCGCCTGGACCGGCCGCGATCATGACCGAATCGACCACCACCGCCGCGACAACGAAAACCTCAGCCCCTCGACGCCTGGCCGGCGTCGAGGGGCTGTGGGTGTTCATCGGCGTCGACATGACCTTCTTCCTGCTCTTGTTCTTGTCCTTCATGGTCGGTCGCCGCGATGCGACTGAGGAGTACGAGACCGCGCGCCGGGTACTCAACCCCACCTTCGGCGGCGTCAACACCCTGATCCTGCTGACAAGCTCCTGGTGCGTGGTGATGGCGGTGCGGGCCGCCCGCGACAAGCGCCCGGAGGTCTCCCGCTGGCTCCCCGCGGCGGCCTACTGCGGTGTCGTGTTTGCCGCGCTGAAGGTGGTCGAATACGCCTCCAAGATAAGCGACGGACTGACCCCGGCCACCAATGACTTCTTCATGTACTATTTCGTGCTCACGGGATTTCATCTGATGCACGTCGTCGCGGGCACCGTGATGCTGCTGGTGTTCTGGAACATGACCCGCAGGAACACGTTGAGCAGCAACCGTTTTCTGGCACTCGAGTCGGGCGCCGTCTTCTGGCACATGGTCGACATGTTGTGGATCATCCTGTTTCCGCTGCTCTACCTGATGAGGTGACCGTGACCGATCTGCTGAAACGGCCGACGACAGTGGTCTGGCTGACCCTGATGCTTGCCACGGTCATCACCACCTGGTTCCTGGCCAAAGACGCATTTCCGGCGCCCGCGGGCACCGTTGGAATTATTCTGATCGCCGCAATAAAAGCTCGACTGGTGCTAAATTATTTCATGGAATTGGGCACCGCACCCCGAGCCGCACGCATCGTATTCGAGGGCTGGGTCGCGGTGGTCACCATCGGGGTCATCGGATTGTATTTGGCGGCCTAGCCATACATATCCGGATAGTTCATAAACCGGATGCCGTCAACCTCTGCTCATCTCCTCGGTGACCGATTCCGGCGTCTTCTACATGCAGTCTACGAGGGAGAAAACGATGGAAGAGCAACAAACCAAGACAAGTTATGGCTCACAGCGAATCGGATTGTGGTGCACCTGGATCTTCGCCGCGCTGACCGTGATCGGCTGGCTGGGCGTGGCCAACTTCTACAAGCCTGAACCAGGCGACAACAGCGCCGAGCAGATCAAACAATGGTTCACCGAGGATCACCGGTGGGGCATCATCATCGGGTGCACCATCTTCTACGTCGCCTGCGGACTCCTGGTACCGGGATCGATCCAGTTCGGTCTCATGCTGTCCAAGATCGAGGGCCGGCGGCCGCTGTGGTCCTTCACGACCGGTGTATGCGGAATCTTCATCTCGCTGATCATCTTCTTCAATTGCTGCGCCTGGATCACCGCTGCGTACCGGACCGAGAACGGTGGCGATGTCATCCAGGCCTGGTACGACTGGGCGTGGTTCGCTTTCCTGCTCGGGTGGATCTATCTGTCCATCGAGATGCTGTCGACCGCCGTGGTGGAATTGTCGGACAAGCGCGCCGAGCCGATGGTTCCGCGCTGGATGACTTGGCTCACGATCGCCGGGGCGGTCACGCTGATGACCGCTGCGGGCCCCGCCTTCTTCAAGAGCGGTCCTTTCGCCTACAACGGACTTCTCGGATTCTATCTGCCGATGGCGATCTGGGGCTTCTACCTGGTCGGCACGGCATGGTTCATGCTCAAGGAACTCGACCGGGAGGAGGCAGCGGAGCGGGACGGTGCACAGGTCCCGACGGGACCCTCACCGACGCCCGTCGGCTGAACCCCCGCAGCGCGATGACGAACGGTTTCGACCCATCCTCGGATCGAAACCGTTCGTCGTCGTGGCTCACTACTTATAGCGTACGTCGGTAGGTGTAGCTGCGGCTTCGGGTCAATGCGAACTCGAAAATCCCCGACCCCTGTGTGCCATCGAGCTCGAAGGCACACAGGCGGTCGGTGAGGGCCGAATCCAGGGTGCGGGGCGACACCGATCCGTCCAGCGGGTACCGATCACTCTCGACGTGGTCGGCTCCACGCGAATTGCCGTGGTGTCCACCGTATCCCGCACCCGCCATATAGCCTCCCCGGCCGGCCGGGTCGGCCCGGACGCGATATGTCCGCCCGGCCTCGGTCCGCACCTCGACATGGCCGCCGGTCAGGTCGAGTCCGTCGTCGAACGTCAATGCGTGCCGCACGCCGGTGATCGGATCGAGGTGCCCGGCCACATGCATCACCGCGCCCTCCAGCAGTAGCCGCTCTCCGGTCCGGGTCTCCACCAGCAGCAAGCCGATCGAGAACTCCGGAAACTGTGCCTGGAACCAGATGTGCAGTCCCTGACCGCCGGCCATCGTCCGCACCCCACGCGACCGGTCACGCTGCCCGTACCAGCCGTCGAGGGAAACCTCCGCGCCGTCGACGCGCAGAGTCCCTGTGTAGGTACCGGACTGGAAGAGATGATCGAACGCGGTTCGCGTGGAGGTGGCGTTGTCGACGGCCACCTCACCCCACCACGCCGGGGTCCTCGACCGCCAGACGATCTCACCGTCGACACCGATATCGTTGGCGGCCAGCGTCAATCGCCACCGTTCGTTCGGGATCTCCACGTCGTAGCGCAACGGACCGGCGCCGGTGCGGCCTGTCACGCCCAGTTCACCGGCAAAGCGCAGATTGCGCTGCTCGGCTCCGTCGGCGTACACCAGAAAGCCGTCGGTGGTGTCCTTCGGCGGATAGATGCCGAACCCCAGGATGATCGACGGAGACCCGGGTGCCACCTCCACCGGATGCATGTTGAACATGAACCGGTCGAAGAAGCCGGCCGGTAGATCGGTCCGTTCCGGGCCGATGAGCGCATCGTGAAATTCGGCCTGCTCAGCCATATCGGTGAACCTCCGCGAGTCCGGCCGCCCGGCGGGCATCGTCGAGGAATCGACGTACCAGTGCGGGGTCGGCATAGTAGGGGTCGCCGATGCCGTCGTGGACACGCCGCCGGCTGTATTCGTAGAGCACGGCGAGCTTCCACAGCGCAAGGGTGGTGTACCATCCCAGATTGCGCAGATCACGCCCGGTCTGTTCGCTATATCGTTGGGCAAGTTCGTTTTTTGATGGATATCCGTCCTCGAGCAGGGCCACGCTCAGCTCTGCCGTCGGGTTGAGCGGGCGGCCCGGTTCGGGCACGGTGGCCAACAGGTAGCCGACGTCGAACAGCGGATCACCGGCGGTGGCCAGTTCCCAGTCCAGGACCGCCGCGATCCGGCCCGGCGTGCCGGGGGCGAGGATCACGTTGCCGATCCGGTAGTCGCAGTGGATGAGCGTGGCACCGGACTCGGTCGGCGTGTGCGCGGCCAGCCAGTCGGTGACCGCCGTGAAATCCGCCGGCAGATCGCCGTTGTCGTCGGCGATGAGTCCACGCATTCGCCGTAGGTGCCGGACATTGAAGCCCTCGGGCCGGCCCAGATCGTCCAGACCGGCGGCATGCCGGTCCACCCGGTGCAGCTCGGCGAGAGTATCGATGAGGCTGTGCCCGATCAGCTTCCGCTGCCCGGGTGTGTCCAGCGGCGCGGGGGTGCGGTCGGTCACCACCGGCCCCGGCGCGAAACTCATCACATACAGCGGCACGTCGATGACCTCGCCGGCGTCGGCGACGGCGAGTACCCGCGGCACCGGCACTGCGGTGGACGCCAGCGCCGCCAGCAGCCGCGCCTCACGCAGCATGTCGTTGGCGCCGGGCGGGATCGGTGGCGGCGGCGGGCGGCGCACCACGACACTGCGACGGCCGTCGCCCACCAGGAAGGTCAGATTGGAATGACCGTCGCCGATCCGCCGGGTGGTGACCGGCCCCGACAGCAGGTCCCGATCATTGAGGAAGCCCGTCAGCGCGGCGAGCGATTCTCCGGCCCAGTCCCAGCTCACGCCACACTCACTTTCCGGCGAAGACCGCCGGCCGGCGTTCTTTGAACGCCGCCAGTGCCTCGGGCATGTCCTCGGTGCGGGTCAGCAGCGCCTGGCCCCGATTCTCCAGTTCCAGTGCAGCCTCGTACGAGCCGATCTCGGTGTTCCGCTGGATAGCGCGTTTGGAAAAGCGCACTCCGGCAGGAGAGTTCAGGGAGATCTGGCGTGCTGTCGACAGCGCTTCGTCCAGGAGCTGTTCGGTCGGGACGATGCGGTTGACCAATCCGATCCGTTCGGCCTCTTCGGCCTCGACCACGCGTGCGGTGTAACCGATCTCCGCGGCGCGCGCGGGACCGATCAGCCGGGCGAGATTGTAGGAGGTGCCCAGCTCACCGAACGACAGGCCCACCTGGACGAAGGCGGCGCTGATCTTCATGGTCGGCGCGGCCAGCCGGATGTCCGCGGCCAGCGCCAGCGCCATCCCGCCACCTGTGGCAGGCCCGTGGATGGCGGCGATCACCGGGAACGGCAGATGCCGGATCGACGCGATACCGCCGGTGGCGGTCTCCTGGAACCTCATGAACTCGCCGGCGCCCATCTCGGTCAGCACGTGTACCTCGTCGATATCGAATCCCGCGCAGAACGCCCGGGTCCCGGTGCCCGTGACAATCAGGGCGCGCAGACCGCTGTCGCGCAACGCCCGTCCGACGACCAGGTATTCCCTGAACATGGTGACGGTCTGGGAGTTGGCCCGCCCGGGCCGGTTCATCCGGAGGATCCCGATCCCGGGTTCGGCCTCCTCGAAGGTCAGCGTTTCGAGTTCCGGAAATGCTGTCGCCATTATCTTGCGCCTCGCTGTCTTGTGCATCGCTGTCTTATGCCTGGCGATGTGTGATGGTGGTCAGTTGCCGACGAAAACAGGTGGGCGCCGTTCCTTGAAGGCGGCCAGCGCCTCGGCCATGTCCAGGCTCCGGGTCAGCAGCGCCTGGCCCCGGTTCTCCAGTTCCAGCGCGGCGGCGTACGACCCCACCTCCATGTTGGCCTGCAGCGCCCGCTTGGACATCTTCACCCCGCCCGGCGAATTGGTGGTGATCTTCTCGGCCAGGGCGATCGCATCGGCCACCACGTCCTGCGCCACCGCGTTCACGATGCCGAGCCGTTCGGCCTCGGCCGCGTCCACAACCCTTCCGGTGAAACAGATCTCGCTGGTGTGGGCCGGGCCGATGAGCCTGGTGAGCAGCCATGAGGTACCCAGATCGCCGGCCGAGAGCCCGATCCGGACGAACGCGGCGTTGAACTTGGCCTCCGGGGAGGCGAGCCGGATGTCGGCCTGCAGTGCCAGGGAGAAGCCGCCGCCGGCGGCCGGACCGTTGACTGCGGCGATCACCGGCACATGCAGGCCGCGGATCGCCGACAGCGCCCGCGCGGCCCGTTCCTGCTGGTCGAGCATGCCGATGGCGCCGAGCCCGGGCAGATCGTCGGCGTCGGCGAGATCGTATCCGGGGCAGAAGGATTTGCCGGTGCCGGTCAGGATCATCACCCGCAGGGTGTCCTCGGCGTCGAGCGCCCAGGCCAACGCCTCCAGTTCGACGAACATGGTGTCGGTCATCGCGTTGAACCGGTCGGGACGGTTCAGGGTGACGACGACGATTCCCGGTTTCACTTCGTCGACGAGCAGGGTTTCGTAGGTGGTTTCGGTGACTTTCACAGTGGCACTCCCGGTGTCCTGGGCACTCCCGATGTCACGGGCTTTCCCGGCTTATGCTCGGCGATTTCGTTTCGGTGATGGATCTGCGGTCAGCGGAACCGCGGCGCGCGCTTTCCGACGAAGGCGGCGATGCCTTCGGCCGCCTCACCGTCGGTGAACAATGCCTGAATCTGCTCGACCTCGGCCCGGGCACCGTCGGCCAGCGGCAGATCACCGGCCGCGTCGACGGTGCGGACGACCGCCAGTTGCGCGGGCAGCGACGGACCGAGCAGCTCCTGAGCGAATTCCAGTGCCGCGGTGTATACATCACCGTCGGTGAGCCGGTCGACCAACCCGATACGGTAGGCCTCGTCGGCCTTCACCTGCCGTGCGGTGAGCATGATGTCGAGGGCGCGCCCACGGCCGACGAGACGGGGCAGCCGCTGAGTGCCGCCGGCACCCGGGATCAGGCCGAGTTTCACCTCGGGCAGGCCGAACCGTCCGCGCGCACCGGACACCCGCAGGGTGGCGGCCATGGCCAGTTCGAGTCCGCCGCCCAGGGCCACTCCGTCCACCGCGGCGATGGAGATCCACGGCGACGCCGCCAGCCGGTCGTTGACCTCGCGCATCTTGTTCCCGTAGGCGGTGAACGTGGCGGCGTCGATGGTGGACAGGTGTTTGATGTCGGCGCCCGCGGCGAAGAATCCTTCCCGCGCAGACGAGATGATCATCACCTTCACATCGCCCGACTTCTCCGCGGCATCGATCGCCTGGTGCAGGCCGTCGAGCAGCGGTATCCCGAGCGCGTTGGCCGGCGGCCTGTCCAGGATCACCGAGGTGATTCCCGGTGCGACGATCTTCCAGGTGACCACGTCCTGCGGCTTGTCTGCCATCCCGTTCCCTCGGATTCCCTCGGTCTCACTCATGTTGAATAGTACTTTTGGTATGACCAAACTAGCATACGGTGGACGGCGCCGGGAGTGTTCCCGCGCAAAACCTTCCCCACCTCCTGTTAGATTTAGGTACGACCAAATACACAGAAAGTCGGTGGACATGTCCGAGCCCGCACCGGGTGCCGTATCCCGGCATCCCGTACGCCTTGAACCGATGCAGGTGCCCAAGGCATCCGATGTGCTCGCAGGCGACCTGCGCGAGCGGATCCTGCGCGGCGATTTTCCCGCCGGCACCGCACTCCCGCCCGAACGCGAACTGGTCAACCAGACCAGGATGAGCCGCACCACCGTCCGCGAGGCCCTGCGCATCCTCGAGGTGCAGGGCCTGGTGTCCATCAAGACCGGACGTGCGGGGGGCGCCTTCGTGCGCCAGCCCGACGGCGACGCCGTCGCGACCTCGGTGAGTCTGCTGATCCGCGGCCAGCAGCTGCGGCTCACCGCGCTGCTCGAAACCCGCGAGGCCATCGAACCGGCCTGCGCCGGCCTGGCGGCCAAGTACCGGACCGACGCAGATCTGGCGATCCTCGACACCGCCAACCGGACAGTCGGCGATCTCGACATCCCACTGGAGCAGTTCCTGCAGGCCAATGTGGACTGGCACCTGGCCGTCGCGGGCGCCAGCCACAACGAACTGCTCACCGGATTCATGTCGGCGCTGTCCAAGGCCATCTACAGCTCCACCGAGAACACCGCGTTCGTCGACGAACAGGTGCGCCGGACCACCTACCGCGCGCACAAGACGGTCACCGACGCGATCCGAGCGCAGGATTCGGCCGCCGCGATGCGGCGCATGTCCAAACACGTCCACGGATACGCCGAGGCCGTGGTCCAGGTGGAGGAACGCACCCAGATCACGCTCGACGAGACGCACTAGGACGGATCGGGACCCTGCGCACCGGGCGCCGTGCGGGTACGCAGGCCCGCGATGATCGATCTGTTGATCTCCATCGTCTGCGCGTCGGTCAGCCCCCACGGCGGTGCGATCAGATCCAGGTGATCGAACACATCGGGAATCGTCGCCAGGCGGTCCACGAACTCCTCCGGGGTGCAGGCGATGGCGATCGTGTCGATCATGTCGTCGGTCACCGCGGCGATCAGCCCGGCGGTGTCGCGCGACCGCGCCGCCTCGCGGATCGTGCGCTGTGGGCCCGACCACCCGTGCAGTTCGAAGAGCCGGTCATAGACCCGCGAGGCCGCGTACTGGCCGATCGCGAACGCCGCCTGCCGGCGTGCGAGCCCGACATCGTCGTTGATCGCGCACATCTTGATGCCCATGATCGCGACGTCCGCCGGATCACGGTCCGCGGTGGCCGCCCCCGTCGTCAGTTCGTCCGCCACGGGCCCCCTGACATAGTCCGCGGTGAACATGGGGTGCCCCACCAGACCGTCGGCGTGCGCGCCCGCGGTCCGCAGCATCAGCTTGTTCACGCCGGCGATCCAGACGGGGATCGCCGGACGCACCGGCTCGGGCACATCGGAGGTGGGTGTGACGTGCACCCGATAGAACCGGCCGTCGTGATGGACGGGCCCTTCGTGCAGCTTCCACAACGCCTTGAGCACCGTCAGCAGTTCTGCCATCCGGGCCGCCGGGGCCTCGCCGCTCACCCCGTGCCAGTTCTCCATCATCGTCGCGGTGCCGTTGCCCAGGCCCATGATGATCCGGCCGCCGGACAGTTCGTCCAGATCGCGGGCCTCGGCCGCCCAGATCAGCGGGCTGCGGCCCACCCCGTAGGCGATGTTGGTACCGATGCGCACCCGGGTGGTGCCGGCCGCCAGCACCGCCATCGGAATCGTCGCCGACCGGCTGTACAACTCGCTGAGCCACACCGCCGCACAGCCCGCGTCCTCGGCCTCCCGCGCCAGCGCCAGCATCGAGTCGTACCGGTTCCGGCCGCGACCGACCCCGAACGCGTTGACCCCGAAAGTCGTCATCACATGGCTCCTTGTCGACAGCCGGTCAGGACCGGCGCGGGAATCGGCTGAAATCCGGTTCCCGTTTGGCCTTGAACGATTCCCGCCCCTCCCTCGCCTCGTCGGAGGCGTAGAACAGCAGGTTGGTGTCGTGGGCGAGTTGCTGAATGCCCGCCAAACCGTCCTCGGCGGCGTGAAATGAGGCCTTCATCAGCCGCAGTGCCATCGGCGAGAGCCGCAGCATCTCCCGGCACCACGCGACGGTCTCCCGCTCCAGGTCGGCAAGCGGGACCACCGTGTTCACCAGGCCCATCTCCAGCGCCTGTTGCGCGCCGTACTGACGGCACAGAAACCAGATCTCCTTGGCCTTGCGGGTTCCCACGATGTCGGCGAGCAGGCCCGCACCGAATCCGCCGTCGAACGAGCCGACACGTGGGCCGACCTGTCCGAGGACGGCGTTGTCGGCGGCGACGGTCAGATCGCACACAATCTGCAATACGTGGCCGCCGCCGATCGCGTACCCGGCCACCATCGCCACCACCGGCTTGGGCAGCCGCCGGATCTGCACCTGCAGATCGGTGACGTGGAACCTGCCCACCGCGTCGGGCCGATCCGGTTCGGTGAGATATCCGGTGTCACCACGTACCCGCTGGTCGCCGCCCGAACAGAACGCCCGGCCCCCTTCGCCGGTCAGGATGATCACGCCGATCGACGGATCCTCGCGGGCATGGGTGAGCGCATCGGAGATCTCGATCAGGGTCTGTGGCCGGAAGGCGTTGTGCACCTGCGGCCGACAGATCGTGATCTTCGCGATCCCGTCGTCGGTCCGCGAGTAGTCGACATCCTCGTAGCGCCGGACCCGTGACCACTCCACCGAATCGGACGGCTGCCCGCGATCTGGTCCGGTACCCATCAGGCCATGGTCAATCCGCCACTGACCGACAGGGTCTGACCGGTGATGTAGCCGGCCTCGTCGGAGGCGAAGAAGGCCACGGCGGCGGCGATGTCGGCGGGCAGCGCGAGCCGCTTCATCGGCACCGAGCGGGTCATCCCGCCGAGCACCTTGTCGGCGTCCTGGCCGGAGTTGTTCGCGAACTTGCGCAGCGCCGGGGTGTCGGTGGGGCCGGGGCACACCGTGTTGACGGTGACACCCTTGGTGGCGACCTCACGGGCCAGTGTCTTGGTGAAGGCGATGGTGCCGCCCTTGGCCCCGGAGTACACGGCCTCCAGCGACGATCCGACCCGGCCCGCGTCGGAGCCGATGTTGATGACCCGGCCGAAACCGCGTTCGATCATCCCGGGGACCACCGTGTGGTTCACCCGCAGTGCGCCCTTGAAGTTGATGTCGAGGATCTTGTCCCAGAACTCCTCGGTGGTGTCGAGAAACTTCATGAAGTCGTCCCAGCCGGCGTTGTTGACCGCGACCTCGATCGGTCCGAGCTCGGCGGTCACCTTCTCCACCGCGGCCCGCACCGAGGCGGTGTCGGTCACGTCGATCGGCACCGCGATGGCCCGGCCGCCGGCGGCGACGATCTCCTTGGCGGTCTGCGTCGCGGCTTCGATGTTGAGATCGGCGACGGCCACCCTGAACCCGCCCTCGCCGAGCCGGCGCGAGATCCCCTCGCCGATGCCCTGCGCTCCACCGGTGACGAATGCTACTCGATTTGCCATGTCAATCAATACCTTTCGTTGAAAGTGAGAGTGTACGAACGTAAGTCACGAAGCCACCCGCACCTGATGCCGCAGTTGTTCCCGGAATTCCGGTGCGGCAATGGCGATCAGCCGCCTGCGGCGCTCGGCGAGTGGTTGTCCACGCAGGTGCGCGATGCCGTGTTCGGTCACCACGCAGTCGACGTCGGCCCGCGCGGTGGTGACCACACCCTCGTCGAGCCGCGCCTTGATCGACGACCTTCCCCGGACCGCCGACCGCAACGCCACGATCGAACGCTTGCCGGTCAGTGCCGCGGCCCTGGCGAAGTCGACCTGACCACCCACCGCACCGAGGTAGGTGCCGCGGCTCATTTCCGCGCCCACCTGTCCGGTGAGGTCCACCTCGATCGCGAAGTTGACCGCGACCAGCGAGGATAGCTGCGAAAGGGTTTGCGGCGCATGCGTATAGCTGGTAGGCCGGAACAACAGCGGCAGGTGCGCCGCACGCCGGTACAGGTCGCTCGATCCCAGCGCCGTGCCCGCCACCGCCATCCCGGTGTCGATCTGTTTGCGGCTGCCGGTCACCACACCCTTGTCGATCAGCGACAGGACGCCGTCGGTGATCATCCCGGTGTGCACACCGAGGTCGCTGTGACCGGAGAGCGCGCCGAAGACCGCGGCCCCCAGCGAACCGATACCCACCTGGACGGTGTCCCCGTCGTCGACGAGTTCGGCGATGTGCCCGGCGATGACCCGGTCCGGATCGCCCGCGGGCCGGCTCACCTCCTCCTGCAGCGGACGGTCGGTGCCGATCGTGGAGTGAAAGCGGCTCAACGGGATGCGCGGGGAACCGGCGACCACCGGCATCTGCCGATTGATCTCGGCGAACAGCAGCGCCGTGTGCGCGATCGCATCCGCCATGTAGTCGACGCCGATGCCCAGCGAGCACATCCCCTCCGAATCCGGTGGCGCCACCTGCAGCAGACCCGCGTCGCACGGCAGTCGGTGCTCGGCGAACATCCGGGGCAGGGCCGAGTAGTGGCACGGCACCACATCGAGCTGGTCAGTGGCACCGAGTTCACGAAGCGCACCCAGACCGCCGTAGGAGACCATTGTGTCGGTGGGCGAGATCGACTGCGCCAGTTGGTCGTTCCAGCTCAGTCCGGTGAACAGACGGAGCGGCCCGATACCGGGGGCAGCGGCCAGCAGCCGGTCGACCAGCGGCCGGGGTTCGGCGGCGGCCTGACTCCACCACACGCCCATCCCCGGTCGCAGTGCCCCGCCGAAGTCCACCATCAGCCCACTCGCTCGATGAGGGTGCCGGTACCCAGGCCGCCGCCACAGCACATGGTCACCAGACCCAGCGCCTCGTCGCGGCGCTCAAGTTCGGCCAGGATCGTGGCGATGAGCCGGGAACCGGTGGCACCCACCGCATGTCCGAGTGCGATGGCGCCGCCGTTGACGTTCACCCGGTCCATATCGGGCTTCAGCTCCCGTTGCCAGGCCAGCACCACCGATGAGAATGCCTCGTTGACCTCGAACAGATCGATATCGCCGACGACCAGACCGTTGCGGTCAAGCAGCGTGTGCGTGGCCGGAATCGGCCCGGTCAACATGATGATCGGATCGACGCCGACGGTGGTCTGATCGGCGATCCGCGCGCGGATCCGCAGCCCGTGCCGCTGCGCCGCCTCACGGGTGCACAGGAGGACCGCGGCGGCACTGTCACAGATCGGGCTCGAGGTGCCGGCGGTGATCCGGCCACCATCCGGGCGAAACACAGTCTTGAGTCCGGCCAGGGTGTCCAGACTCGTTCCCGGGCGCACCGACTGGTCGGCGTAGCGAACTTCGCCGTCGAGTTCCATCGGCACCATCTCGGCGGTGAACCGTCCCTCGGCTATCGCCTCCGCGGCCAGCCCATGCGAGCGGACCGCGAACTCGTCCATCTCGGTGCGCGAGATGCCCCAGCGATCGGCGATGAGCTCCGCGCTCTCCCCCTGTCCGACGAAATCGTAACGGGCGCGCAATTCCGCGGGCCACGGTTCGCCGTACAACTCGCTGATCTTGGCCGGAGAGTTCATCGGAACGTGACCCATGTGTTCCACGCCGCCCGCGATAACTATGTCGTGCACTCCCGAAGCGACCAGCGCGGCGGCGAAGTTCACCGAGGTCTGTGCCGACCCGCAGCGGCGGTCCAGTGTGGTCGCCGGAACCTCGGCTGGGTAGCCAGCCTGCAGCCAGGCATTGCGGCCGATATTGCGCGACTGCTCACCGAACGGCGCGGTGCACCCTATGACCAGATCTTCCACCACGGCCGGGTCGAGCCCGGTGCGGCTGATCAATTCCTGGTAGGACGCGGCCAGCATAGCGTTGGGGTGAGTGTCGCGGAACCACCCCTTCTCCGGATGCGACTTGCCGATGGGAGTGCGTACCGCTTCGGCGATCACCACTTCCCGACCCGCGCCGACGAACGGACCCGAAACCTTGGAAGCCATGTCAGATCACCGTTCCGCCGTCGACGGGCAGAATCTGCCCTGTGATGTAGCCTGCCGCGGCAGATGCCAGAAACACGAACGACGGTGCAATCTCGTCCGGATATGCCCAGCGGCCCAACGCCACCCGAGCCAGATTCTTGGCGGCCAACTTCTCGTTCGTCCGCACCGTCTCGGTCATCGCCGTGGCGGCCAGTGGAGCGATGGCGTTCACGGTGATGGACTGCCGGGCCAGCTCTTTGGCCAGCGATTTGGTCAAACCGATAATTGCGGCCTTGGCGGCACCATAGTTGGCCTGCCCGATCGTCCCGGTCAGGCCGGCCGCTGACGTCACGTTGATAATGCGGCCACTGCCGTCATCGGGCAGATACCCCAGTGCCGCGTGACTGACGTGGTAAGTGCCCATCAGGTGGGTGTCGAGCACCTTGCGGAAGCGCTCCTCGTCCATCTTCGGAAACATGGCCGGCGCGATCACGCCGGCGTTGTTGACGACGATGTTCAGAGTGCCGCCGCCGAGCTGCGCAGCCGCGGCGGCCGCCTCGCGGGCATTGCCCGCATCGGTCACGTCCAGAACGAACGGCTGTGCGACGCCGCCGCGTTCGGTGATGCGGTCGACCACCGTCGTGGCAGCCGCGCTGTCGATGTCGGTGACCAGCACGGCCGCACCGGCAGCGGCGAACGCCTCGGCGACCGCGGCTCCGACACCGCCTCCGGCGCCGGTGACCAGTGCGGTTCGGCCCGCCAGGCCGAATACTTCAATACCCAATGGGGTACTGCCCTCCACGGGTGAATTCGCGGTGGATGTTGCTGTCATCAGTAGCTCCTCGGCAGACCCATGACGTGTGAACTGAGATAGTTGAGGATCATTTCCTGGCTGATCGGCGCGATGCGCGTCAGCCGGGCCTCACGGAAGTAGCGGGCGACGTTGTACTCCTCCGAGTACCCCATTCCGCCGTGTGTCTGCAATGCCCGGTCGGCCGCCTCGAAGCCGGCGTCGGCGCACAGGTATTTGGCCGTATTCGCCTCGCGACCACAGGGTTTGCCGTTGTCATAGAGCCAGGTCGCCTTGCGCAGCATGAGTTCGCCCGCGTCGAGCCGGGCCAGGGAGTCGGCCAGGGGGAAGGCGATTCCCTGATTCTTGCCGATCGGGCGCCCGAACACCTCACGGTCGTTGCCGTAGCGCACCCCGGCCCGCAGCGCGGCCCGGCCGATACCGAGTGCCTCGGCGGCGATCAGCATCCGCTCGGGATTGAGACCGTCGAGCAGGTAGTAGAAACCTTTGCCCTCCTCGCCCACCCGATGCTCGACCGGGATCTCCAGATTGTCGATGAACAGTTCGTTGGAGGTGACCGCGTTGCGGCCCATCTTCTTGATCGGCCGGATGTCGATCTTGCTGCGATCGAGATCTGTGAGGAACAGCGTCAGGCCGTCGGTCTTGCGCGGTGACTCGTCGAACTTCTGGGTGCGGGTGAGCAGCAGGATCTTCTCCGACTCCACCGCCTTGGAGATCCACACCTTGCGGCCATTGACGATATACCGGTCGCCGTCGCGTTTGGCGAAGGTGGTGATCTTGGTGGTGTCCAGACCCGCACCGGGTTCGGTCACGCCGAAGCACACGTGCAGATCGCCGGTGACGATACGTGGCAGGGTGCTCTGCTTCAGTTCGTCACTGCCGTGCACGATCACCGGATGCATACCGAAGATCGACAGATGCATCGAGCTCGCGCCGTTCATCCCTGCGCCCGAGGCCGCCACCTGTTCGAGGATGATCGATGCCTCGGTGATGCCGTAGCCGTGCCCGCCGTATTCCTCGGGAGTGGTGATGCCGAGCCAGCCACCTTCGGCGAAGGCGTTGTAGAACTCCGTCGGGAATTCGTGCTTCTCGTCCTTCTCCTGCCAGTATTGATCGTCGAACTTGGCTGCGAGTTCGGCGACCGCATCGCGAATCGTGGTCTGGTCTTCGGTCAATTCGAAATCCACTTGCGCTTCTCCTAAGCCATCTGGGCATCTAAAGCATCTGGGGCGCCGAGTAGCTCGGCGGCAATGCGTTCATTCCACGCACCGGGCGACCCGAAAAGAATGCGGTCCAGTTTGGCCCGCTTGTACAGCATGTGCAGGTCGTGTTCCCACGTGTAGCCGATCGCGCCGTGCACGGTGAGTGCCGAATCGGCCAATGCGGCAGCAGATGCGGTGACCTGCGCTTTGGCCACCGCCGCGATACGGCCGGCATCGGCCAGGTGATGGTCCAGTGCCGCACCTGCGTACAGGGTCGCCGAATACCCGGCCTCGACGCTCACCAGCATCTGCGCGGCGGCGTGTTTGACAGCCTGGAATCCACCGATCAACTGCCCGAACTGCTTGCGCTGCTTGCTGTAGACGACCGACAGTTCCAGCATCCGTTCGGCGGCACCGAGCGCGTCGGCGGCGGTCAGGACCGCCGCTCGTGCTGTGATCTCATCCAGGGCGGCGGGGTTATCGATCCAGCCGGCGACGGGCGCATGGTCGAAGGTGGCCGTGGCGCTGGTCCGGGACCGGTCGAGCAGATTGTCCGGCACCAGCGATACGCCTTCGCCGGCCTCGACGCGGGCTATCACCGTTCCACCCGGTCCGGCTACCGGCACCAGCAATACGTTCGCGCCTTCCGCACCCAGCACATGCCCGACCGTTCCGGTCACCCGTTCGTCGGCGACGTCCAGCACACCCAACTCAGGTATCCGGTCGGCACGGACCGCCAATGCGTGCAGTCGTGTTCCGTCGATCTGGCGGGCCAATTCGGACTCACTCAGCAGGGGCGCGGCAATAGCAGCTGCCAGCCATTGTGAGTTCGGCACCCCCGCACGGCCGAATTCCCGAGCGGCCAGGGTCAGCTCGAGCACACCACCGCCCTGTCCACCGGCATCCTCCGGATAACCGACGCCCCACCAGCCCTCGTCCACGAGATCGCGCGTGAAGTCTCCCGGCCTGGCGGCGTCGAACAATGCCCGCACCGTCTCGGCCGGATATTTGGCGGTCAGCCACTCTTTCAGAGACGAAGCAAACAATTCCTGCTCGTCGGACAGTTCCCAGCGCATCTACTTACCCCTACCCTGCATTCTGATTGCCAGTGTTGTGTACGACATCGGCGATCGCCGCGACAGCTTGGGGGTTCTCCGCGCTGGACAGGTCGCCCGGATCGGAGCCGATGGCCGCGGCCCGAACCGCCCGGCGCAGAATCTTGGCAGATCGGGTCTTGGGCAATGCCTCGACCTGCCACACCTTCGAGGGCGCGAACGGCTTACCGACACCGGCCGCCACCAACGTGCGGAGTTCGTCGGACACGCCTTCGGTGTCACTACCCGGATTCGGTACCCAGAATGCCCAGACCGTTTCCCCTTTCTTGGGATCCGGGATACCAACCGCGGCGGCTTCCGCGACCGCGGGGTGGGTGGTCAGTACCGACTCGACCTCGGCGGGGGCCAGACGTTTGCCCGCCACGTTCATCACGTCGTCGGAGCGGCCGAGGATGAACCACTGTCCGGCGCCGTCGATCAGCGCGTAGTCACCGTGGCACCAGATGTGTTCGAAGGTGGACCAGTACGACTGCAGGTAGCGTTCGTTGTCGCGCCACACGCCGCGGGTCATCGCCGGCCACGGTTGCCGGCACACGAGTTCGCCGATGGAGCCGCGCAGCGGATTGCCCTCGTCGTCGACCACGTCCACGTCCATGCCGAGCGACGGACCGCCCAGGGAGCAACTCGGGATGGGCTCAACCGGGTAGGGCGCCAGGAACGAACCGCCGACCTCCGTGCCGCCGGAGAAGTTGATCACCGGCACCCGGCCGCCGAACACCGTGTCGGCCAGCCAATCGTAGGAGTCCGGGTCCCACGGTTCCCCGGTGGAGCCCAGCGTGCGTACCGAACTCAGGTCGCGGCCCGTGATCTCCTGCGGCGATGAGGATTTCAGTGCCCGGATCAGTGTCGGGGATACGCCCAGCATGGTGATCCGGTGCCGCTGCACCAGGTCCCAGAGCCGATAGGGGTCGGGGGTGTCGGGCGATCCCTCGTACAGCACCAGAGTGGCGCCGTTGGCGTGGGTGCCGAGCGCCGACAGCGGTCCCATCACCCAGCCCATGTCGGTGATCCAGCAGAACACGTCGCCGGCCTTGACATCGAACGAGTAGGCCACCTCCGAGGCGACCTTGACGGTGAACCCGGCGTGGGTGTGCACCGCGCCCTTGGGTTTGCCGGTCGTCCCGGAGGTGTAGCCCAGCATGAGGGTGTGCATCGCGCCGAACGCGGTGAACGTGTGCGGCTCGTCGTCCAGGAGTTCGCGCCACGGTGTCACCGGCACCGCGGCCCCCTCGAGATCGGCCTGCCGGTCGGTGGTGAGGTTGTCGGTGTTGACGTTGTTGACGGCGACGACGGCCCGCACCGAAGGGGTCTCGCGCAGCGCCTTGGCGAGTTCGCCGGCCATCCCGACACCGCGACCGCGCCGGATGGTTCCGTCGGCCACGATGACGGCGGCAACCTCCGCGTCGTTGAGCCGGGACGCGATCGCCGGGGCCGCGAAACCGGAGAACAGCGGTACCAGGATCGCGCCGATACCCGCGACCGCGTAGCAGGCGATCACCGCCTCCGGGATCATCGGCAGGTAGATGCCGACCGCGTCGCCCTCCCGCACGCCGAGCCGCACCAGTCCCGCCGCGACCCGGGACACCCGGTCGGCCAACTCCGCGTACGTCAGTATGGTGACGGCGCCGTCCTCGGCCTCATGGATGACCGCGGGCCGGTCACCCGCGCCCTCGGCCACCCACCTGCCGATGCAGGCGTCGACAACGTTGAACGTGCCGCCGGTGAACCATTCGGGGAACTCGATGCCGCCGGAGGTGTCCAGAACGGAGTCGTATCCGGTGGCGAACGGAATCCCCAGGTCGGTGATCGCCGCGTCCCAGTACCAGGCGATGTCGGCCGTCGAACGCTCCCGCAGTTGTGTGATCGTGTCGAGCCCGTGGGCGCGGGCCAGCCGGGTGACGTTCGCGTTCTCGATGTGGTCGGGGGTCGGTGTCCACACATATGTGCTCATAGCCGCCTCTGTCAGGTCCTGGGCATGCCGAGCACCCGCTCGGCCGCGATATTGCGTTGGATATAGGTCGATCCGCCTGCGATGGCGGTGCCGCGCGCCTGGTAGGCCAGGCGCAGCCAGCGCTGCTGGTCGGCGGCCGCCGTGGACGCGCCGGAGTCCGGGAGGTCCGGATCGGCGAGACCGATCTGCCCGCCGAGATCGGACAGTTCCAGACCGAAGTCGGCGATGTCCTCCACGAGCGGACAGAAGTACAGCTTGCCGATGGAGGTGACCGGCCCGGGAGGCTGCCCCGACGCGGCGCCGCTGATCACACGCTGCCCGATGAGATAGTGCGTCAGCGCGCGGCCGTACAGATCGGCGATCCGCTGCCGGACCGCTGGCTGCTGCGCCAGCGGCCGACCCTCGTCGTCGGTGGTGCGGCCGACCTGTTCGATCAGATCCGCCACCGCGCGGGTGGTGTTCACCCGGCCCGTGGCGATGCCGACACGTTCGAATGCGAGCGTGCCCATCGCGACCTTCCAGCCGCCGTCCACCTCCCCGACCACCGCCGAGTCGGGCACGAACACGTCGTCGAGGAAGACCTCGTTGAACTCGGCTTCACCGAGCATGTGGGCCAGCGGCCGGACCGTGACCCCGGGAGTCGACATCGGCAGCAGGAAGTAGGTGATGCCCTTGTGCCGCTCGCCACCGCCGGTTCTGGCCAGCAGGATCGCGTGGTCGGCGATCTGGGCGCGGGAGGTCCAGATCTTCTGCCCGTCGATCTTCCAGCCGCCGTCGACCTTGGTGGCCTTGGTGCGCAGCGAGGCGAGGTCGGATCCCGATTCCGGTTCGGAGAAGAGCTGGCACCAGATCTCCTCGCCGGCCAGGATGGGCCTGAGGTGACGCCGCTTCTGCTCGTCGCTGCCGAAGGCGACGATAGTGGGACCGGCGAAGTCCTCGCCGATGATGTTGAGCCGCTCGGGCGCTCCCGCGCGGTCGGTTTCCTCATTGAAGACGGCCTTGATTTTCGCATCCGCGCCCGCGCCACCGAATTCGGTCGGCCAGGACAGTCCGGCGAAGCCGGCGTCGCACAATTGCCTCTGCCATACCGACCAGAAGGCGCGCTTGTCCTCCAGCCGTGCGGGTTCGGGCCAGGGCAGCGTCGGCAACGTCTCCTCCAGCCACCGCCGGACCCGTAGCCGGAACTCGAGTTCGTCGGGCGACTCGCTCAGATCCATCTGACCTCCCAAGATCGTTACGGGCTAAAGGTACTATAGGTCTGACCAAAAAATCTAGGAGGTTCGCGATGGCAACTCCCCATCGGAAAGCGCCCGGCCACGACGGACTGGTCGGCGATGTCGTCGACTCGGTGACATTCACGGTGGAAGCGGGAAAGATCGGCGAATTCGCCAGGGCCACCCACGCCACCGACCCGGTACACACCGATCCGGCCGCGGCCCGCGCGGCCGGATTCGACGCCGTGGCGGCCACCCCGACCCACGTCGTGGTGGCCGGACATCACCGCGATCAGCGAGGATTCGTCAACGCGCTGGGCCTGGACATCAGCCGCATAGTCGTCGGCTCGGTCGAATGGGAGTACGCGCGCCCGCTCGTCGCGGGTGACCGGCTCACCGGAATCCGTCGCGTCGTCGGCGACGCGACCCGGGAGGGCAAGCGCGGCGGCACGATGCGGCTGGTCACCCTGCAGACCGACTGGACCGGCGACGACGGCGCGGTGGCCCTCACCCAGCGGGAGGTACTGGTGGAAAGGGGAACGCGGCAATGACTCGCAGACCACCGCCGTTCGCCGTCGGCGACGAACTCGAACCGCGTACGATCGGCCCGATCACCAAGACCGATATCGTCCGGTTCGCCGGCGCGGGAGGCGATTTCAACCCACTGCACCACGACGAGGACTACGCGCGGGCCGCCGGTCTACCCGGGATCATCGCTATGGGACAGTTGCAGGCCGGCCTGCTCGCCTCATGGAT
The DNA here is from genome assembly GCF_025273675.1 of Gordonia pseudamarae. Classification (NCBI taxonomy): domain Bacteria; kingdom Bacillati; phylum Actinomycetota; class Actinomycetes; order Mycobacteriales; family Gordoniaceae; genus Gordonia; species Gordonia pseudamarae. The sequence continues at coordinate 4,420,026 of NZ_CP045809.1, forward strand.
CGCCGATGTGGCCGGCGTGGAGAACCTGCTGTCCTATTCGGTGCGATTCACCTCGCCTCTGGCCGTCGGCGAGACACTGACCCTGAGCGGCACCGTCACCACCGCCGACGGCGATGTCATCGGCCTCGACCTGTCGGCCAAGGCGGCCGACCGGGTGGTGGTCTCGGGGAAAGCGCGCATCCGCACGCGGTGAGGTCCACCGGAGCCCGCGTTCGGCAGGCCCGTCGTACAGTCGGAGTCTCTCGGTCGGTGCGCGACTGTGCCCGGCGTCACCCCCGGGGGTACCTCCGTCTCCCCCGGAATGGGAGTGCCGGGGGGAGGTATGAGGGATGTACCACCCGAACCGCTTCGGTTCGGTCTGTGACCTACCTAACGTCCGAGTATGAGTCTCTCGTTTCCGACAGAGTCATCGGCGCACGTCCGGTGCGATCCGGACGACCGGGTGTACACCGCGCTCATCGAGGCCGAGGAGTTCGCCGCCGGTCTGGCCGGCCCACCGGGCCCGGCCGCCCCGCGTGACCCCCTGTTCCCCACACACCGGCACCACCCGGACGAACAGGACACCGACGAGCGACTCGCCCGCGCCCGGACCCGCATCGAGGGATCGATCGTGCGGGGTGAGGGCACCCCGGACGACCGGCTCGCCGCGCTCGACATCCTCATCCGGATCGATGACGCGACGCACCACCGGATGGCCCTGGCCATCGACCGGATGGTCGGCGGACTCAGCCGGATCCGCGCCGGTATCGAAGCACTGTACGAACTCAGCCCGGCAGAACTGGTCACCGCCGTACCGCAACGCCTGATCGCCGACGTCGGCCTCGACCGGGCGATGATGTCGGCCGCCACCGGGTCGGTGTGGGCGCCGAAGAGTGTGTCCACCAACAATCCGACGGCCGATCGTGCCTTCGTCTCGTTCGTGACCGGTGCGCGGATACCTCTGCGCAAGGCACCCGTCGAGACCGAGATGATCCGTAGGCGAATCCCGCAACTCATCACCAACACCCGCGGCAACGACCGCGTCTACCGCGACATCGTAGAGGTGTCCGGTTCGCCCTCCTATGTCGGGGCACCGGTGGTCTCACAGGGGCGGGTGGTGGCGATGCTGCACGGCGATCGCACCCGTTCGGGCAGCCTCACAGCCGAACACCTGGAGATGCTGCAGATCTACGCGCGATGCACCTCGGTCGCATATGAATCGGCCCGGTTGCGCGCCCGGATGCGCTCGGTCCCGGGCTGGGCCGACTCGATCGACACGCTACGGCAGAGCCTCGGCGGGACCGGCGGCGCGGAGACCGACGGGGACCACGGCTCCGGCCGCACGACGTCATCGCGCGCCCGTCCTCCGATCCGGCCCGTCCCGATCGCAGCCACCCCGCCCAAGAACATGCTGACGGCCCGCGAACGCCAGGTAATCGCTCACATCTGCACCGGTGCCACCAATCGGCAGATCGCCCGTGCCCTGGCGGTATCCGAGCAGACGGTGAAATCACATCTGAAACGGATCTTCAAGAAGCTGGGTGCCACCACACGTGCCGAGGCGATCGCCTTGTACGCGGAGACCGCACTCACCGGCAGCGGAACGGTCACCGACCCGGAACCCACCCCATGAGCGCCCCCGGGATCGACTCTCTTGTGGCCGAACTCCACGACATCGACGGGCAGTTGCGCCGCGACGCCGGCCTCGACGCCGCGCCTTCGCCGGACGAGCCGCTCGACGCCCTCGACGCGGCCGCCTCGACGATCGCGCTGGTCCGCCTCTCCCTCTCCGAAGGTCATGCGACGCCACCGGAGACCACCACCCTGATGCTGCGTTCGCTGCGCGGACAACATCAGCTGCGGCAGCGTATCTCGTCGTGGCATATGCTGCGGCTGACGGATCTCGCCAAGGCGGTCGAGCACGTGTCCGGCGCCGCGACGGTGGCCGCGGTGCGGCACAACGCCTGCGTCGCCGCGACCCGGGAACTGGGCTACCGCACATCGAGTTTCGCCGTGGCCGAGGACGACGGCTGGGTCGTCACCGACCTGGGCGAGGGCGACGACACCGGCCGGACGGTCCGCAGCTCCTGGAACTCCTCACCCGCCGAACACGTCTCGGTCACCGAGGGCTCGGTGATCCACGTCCGCGATTCGGCGGAGGCGACCGCGCCGATATGCACGGTCCTGGACGCGGACGCCTACACCGTGGTACCGATCATCGCGGGCACCGACCGGATCGGGTTACTGCACTGCGCCCGGCCCCCGACCGGCGTCATCGGATTCGTCGAGATCGAGGTCCTGCATGCCTTCGGTACGGCCGTCGCGGCCGCCTACAGCCGGAGCAGACGCATCGAGGACAACCGCAGGCGCCGTCGTTCGATCATCGAAACCGCCCGCCTGCTCGACGAATTGGCCGACGCGATCCCCTGTTCGCTGACGGATCTGGACAACGCCCCCGATGGCCACGGACTCGATCGCCGCGATACCGACGACCGCGCGATACCACCGCGACGCCGGCCGCCGATCGCCCCCTCACCGGTGGAAGATCTGCTCACCGCCCGCGAACGGGAGGTGTATCGCCTGCTCGTGACGGGAGCGGCGAACCGCGATATCGCCGAGTATCTGGTCATCAGCGTGGAAACGGTCAAATCCCATGTGAAGCAGATACTACGGAAGGTCGGGGCGATCAACCGGGCGGAGCTTCTCTCGCTACACATGCAGCACCGCTGACCGGAACCCCGCACGGCGCTCCTGCCGAACCGGCACGACGACGCCGGACCCGGAGCGCTCTGTCGCTCCGGGCCCGGACACCGGTCGGCTCAGGCCAGACCGAGTTGACGAAGCAGCGTCGCAACATCCCAGTAGGCGTGCACGGAGATCGCCCGGCCATCGGAGTCGACCTCGAAGACGTCCATACCCGGGACGTCGAATGCCTTGCCCGTCGGCGGAACCCCCGGCGGGAAGCCCTCACCGGTGTGGGTACCGGTCATCCGCCATTCGTGGGCGACCCGGCCGCGGCCGAGGTCGATGATCGGCGCACCGACCGACTCGAAGGCCATGTCGGGAAAGCCGGACCAGGCCGCCTCGAAGAAGCCGCGGGCACCCTCGTGGTCGGTCAGCGGTTCGGGTAGCGACGGGTCCTGCCAGTCGACGGTGGCGGCGATGACATCGAGCGCGACACCGATGTCCCGCTGGGTCCACGCCGCGAAATACCTTGCGGGGTAGGCCTCGAGGACGCTGATATCTGTTGCCAAAGGTGTGGACATGAGTTCTCCGTTCGGGACGTTCTTGCTCAACTGGGACGGTATCGCGATATGGATTCCGCGATATGGATTCCATGGGGGCCGGGAGGTCGATCGGCGCCGGCGGGCACCACCTGAGATCTTCAGGCGTCCTGAGATATTCAGGAATTTCGGCAACCGTTCGTTCTCCGTAGTCCGAACCGTACGGACGCCGGGATTACTCGTCAAGAACGAACGGGAGAATTCGGCGGTCAGCCTTGATACTTCACCCCGACGAAGGACATCGCGTCCCCAATTCGGGTGATTCCCCCACCCTCGTCCGGGAGCACCATTGTAGGAAATCTCCGAAACAACGCAATCCTGTGAGGTCACCAGTGAAGGTCCGCAAGATCGATATCGACTTCTCCACCGCAAAGGTTTATTGGACACCGGCCACTCCCGAGTTCGCCCAGTTCTGGAACGCCACGTCCAGCTACCTGCCCTACCTTGAGCCGTACCTGAACCGGGTGGTCAGAGAGGGAATGAACAGACTTCCCGAGTCCGAGTCACAGTTGCGCGAGGACTGCAAGATCTTTGTCGCGCAGGAGACCCAGCACTACAAGAACCACGCCAAATTCAATAGGATGCTCCGCGAATCGGGCTACCGGGACCTGGCCGACCGTGAAGCGGTGATGAAGGCCGACTACGAACGATTCTTCAAGGAGAAGGATCTGCGGTGGAACCTCGGGTACGCGGAGGGATTCGAGACCCTCGGCCCGATCCTGGCCTGCTATTTCCTCGAATCCGCGAAGGAACTGCAGGCACCCGACGTCGACGACCCCACCGCAGATCTCTGGCGGTGGCATCTGGCCGAGGAATACGAACACCGCCACGTCTGCAACTACATCTACGATGCCGTCACCCCAGGATACTGGTGGCGGCTCTACGGCATCTGGTACGCCGGAAGACACATGTTCGCGTACATGATCCGCACGACGCTCTATCTGCTCGAGGAAGACTACCGGGCCGCCCGTATCCCCGACCGCGCAAAGAGCCGGCTACGGCTGGCCGCCGCCGGCGGCCGGATGCTCAAATACGTACTGCCCCGGGTGATCAAGACCATGCACCCCAAGTACGATCCGATCAATATCCCGGTTCCCGAGCGCTCGATGGAGGTGCTGGCCGAGACCGAACGCCAGTGGGCCAAGCAGACCGGCGAGTAGACCTTGAACGCGGGGCGCCGACGGTATCACCGTCGACGCCCCGCGTTCGCCCGCCGTGCGTCCTGTCTTCCGGATCAGTTGCGCAGGACGATTTTTCCGATGGCCTGACCCGACTCCAGGCGGCGGTGCGCCGCCGCGGCCTCGTTGAGGGAGAACACCGAGTCGATGGTGGGCGGCGGCACGTCACCGGCCGCGATCAACCCGAGCAGGCCACTGAAGTCCTGCGGGCTGCCCATCGTGGTACCCAGCAGGCTGTATTGGCCGAAGAAGAACGGGCGCACATCCATGGTGACCTGTTCGGCGACATTCGCACCCAGGACGACCAGTCTGCCGCCCGGTCGCAGCGCACGCACCGAATGTGACCACAATCCGACAGGGTCGAGGATGACATCGAAGCCGTCGGCTCCGGGGGCCAGCACCCTGGCGCGTTCGGGCCACCCGTCATCGTCGTGCAGCACCCCACCGGATGCGCCGGACGCCCGCGCCCGGTCGAGTTTACCCACGCCGGAGGCGGTCACGAAGACATCGGCACCGATGGCGCAGCCGAGCGCCTGCGCCATCGTCGATACGCCCCCGCCCGCTCCGACGATCAGCAGCGACTCCCCCGCGGCCAGGGCGGCCCGGGTGACCAGTGCCCGGTAGCACGTGATACCCACCAGCCCCAGTGCGGCCGCCTGCTCCCATGAATAGCCCTCGGGTTTGGGGAGTACGCACTCCTCGGGAACACTGACGTACTCGGCATACGTGCCCGCCGTGGCGTCGCCGAGAATCTCGAAATCGGCTGCCGGGGCCTCGGTTCGCTTGCCCCAGAACAGCGACGGGGTGATCACCACCTGCTCGCCGGTGTCGGTACGGATTCCCGCACCGTCGGCTCCGGGCGTGTGCGGGAGCGGCGATCGGTACAGGCCGCGGCGCACGAGGACATCGTGCCAATTCAATGCGCTCGCCTCCAGTTTCACCGTCACCCAGCCCGGCCGTTGCGCCGGTTCCGCGACGTCGCGGGCAACCAGTTGTTCCGCCTCACCGAACCCGGACATCACGATCGCCTTCACGCCGACTCCTGTCGTTGCACCGTCACTTCTGGTCACGCACTCTCTCGTCTGGTTGCGCATCCGCCTTCTGTGGCACCGTCACCGCACATGGCATCACTGCCGGCGCGAGATCGTGACCGTGGCGAATGCGTACGGCTTCCCCGCGGGCCCCTCGGCCACCACCCGCACCACGCATAGACTCCGGCCCCGGTGGCAGAGCTCGGCACGGAACACCGTCGGTGCCAGCGCATCACCGGGCCGGACATAGTTGATATCGACCGACAGGGTCCGGAATCGGCCGTCCGCGCCGATCGCCGACATGGCGGCGAACTCGGCCCCGCAGATGAGAATCCCGCCGTGGACGTGGCCCCGCCCGTTCGCCGCGTACGGGGTCGACGGCAATTCGACGGTGCCGGGCGAGGGTTCGCTGATACCGAGGACCTCGCGGACGGTCGCGGACGGCTCGGGCGCGGAGAAGGCCAGCGCCGGGGATGCCGGCGCCTGCGCGTCGATGAAGTGTGAACGCTGGGTGACCAGCGCCACCACCGTTCCGTCCGCATCCGTCAGCGTGCCCCGGGTGGTGGCACCCGAGACGTCCGCGGAGACGAGCTCGCCGACGGCCACCATCGGTTCCCCGGCAAGCGGCGGGTCGGCCAGGAAGTCGACGCGGATACCCAGGCTCACGGGCCAGCGCCCGGGCGCGGCACGCGCCGCTGCCAGATAGCCCGTGACATCGTCGAGGACCACGCCGAGCGACCCCCGGCTGCACCCGGCGACCGGGTCGTGCAGCCAGGGGCCCGGCCGGACGGTGAACTCGCAGACGCCTGCCGCGAAGGCCCGGGTACGCACCCGGACCAGCGCCTCGGCACCGCAGATCAGGAGTTCGGTGACCGGCATGTCTCAGTGCGCGCCCACGGCCGTGACCTGATCGAGCTTGTCGGCGATCTGCTTGCGCAGCAGGTGTTTCTGAATCTTTCCGGTGGCCGTCATGGGTAGCGATTCCACCACCTCGACCCGTTCCGGAGTCTTCTGGATGGCGACGCCCCGATCGGTGAGGAACTGGCGCAGCTGCTCCACCGACGGTGCACTCGCGCCCTCGTTGGGCACCACGAAGACGCACACCTTCTCGCCGAGCACCGGATCGGGCATCGCCACCACCGCCAGCGCCGCGAGTTCGGGATGGGTGGCGAGTTTGTCCTCGACCTCCCGGACGCTGATGTTCATGCCACCACGGATCACGATGTCCTTGGTGCGCCCGGTGACCCGGACGAATCCGTCGGCATCCATCACGCCCAGGTCGCCCGACCGGGAGAACCCTTCGGGGGTGAACAGTTCGGCGGTGTCGTCGGGCCGGTTGAGGTAGGCGATCATGTGCGAGGGACCGCGGTAGGCGATGTCCCCCTCCTCGCCACGCGGCACTTCGAGCCCGTCCGCCCCGACGATCTTGACCTCGGCGCCCGGCAGGGCGGCACCGTCGGAGGTGATGGCGCGGCGCGGATCGTCGTCCGCGGTGCAGGTCGTGGTGCACAGGTTCTCGCTGCGCCCGTAGAGCGACAGGATCGACGCACCGGGAAGTTTTGCCTTCGCGTTCTCCACCACCGCCGACGGGATCGGCGAACCGGCGCAGGTCCAGACCCGCAGCGAGGACAGGTCCGCCTCCGGGCTCTGCTCGGCGGCACCGATCAACGTCTGCAGGAAGACCGTCGCGGTCACCGATGCGGTGCACCCGAACTTCTCGATCTCCACGAGCCCTTGCGCCGGGCTCCACTCCGCCATCACGTGGGTCGCCGCGCCCACGATCAGCGGCACCAGCAGGCTGGTGACGAGGCCGGTGGTGTGGGTGATCGGCGAGGGCCCGAACTGGACGTCGGCCTCGGTCTGTCCGAACGCGATAACCAGTGCCCGCGAACTGGAGGCGTAGGTGTTGAAGGTGTGCAGACAACCCTTGGGCCGCGAGGTGGTGCCCGAGGTGTAGACGATGACGTACGGGTCGTCCGGGTGCACACGGACATCGAGTTCGGCGTCGATCGCATCCGCGGCCACATCGGTCACGAAGACATCATCGAGAACACCGACATTTCTGTTCTGCAACGCATCTCGCGCCCCGTCGGCAACCCGGACGGCCAGGACGGTGGTCAGGGTTCCGGATTCGGACCGGATGTCGTCGAACATCTCGGCATACTTGAACCCCTTGAAGTCCTCCGGCGCGATGGCAACGGAGACGCCGGCATCGGAGACGACGTGGGCGACCTCGTCCTTGCGGTAGATCGGCATGATCGGCACCATGACGGCGCCGATCCGCGCCAAGGCGGAGGCCACGGTGAAGAATTCGGCCCAGTTGGGCAGTTGCACGGCCACCCGGTCGCCGGTTTTCACACCGCTGCGGCGCAGACCCAGCGCGAGGCGCTGAGAGGCCTCGTACAGTTCGGCGAAGGTCAGCGCGTTGATCCCGTCGGTGACGAAAACCTTGTCGGCGTGGGACTGCGCCCGGGACTTGAGCAGGTCGGTGTAGTTGTCCTTCGACCACTGCCCGCTCGCGTAGTAGTTGTCGACGTCAGCGGCGGTGTACCGGCCGAGCTCTCTCTGGTTGGTCATGTCATCCCATCCTTAGGGTGTAACGCGTCTCACATTGTTTAATGGTAGAATGGTCCTACCATTTATTCAAGCCTGTAGGTTCCAGTAGGCGGTATCGGAAGCCGGAAATGTCGCGATTCGGGTGGAGTTCACTCCGACACCCCCCGAACCTCCCCCATTCGGGGGACCGTCAGTGGTCGCCGGCCAGCGCCAGAACGCGCTGCGCCTGCTTGAGATGGGGCAGATCGAGCATCTTGCCGTCGAGCGCGACGGTACCGACGTCGGCGGAGAACGCCTCGATCACCCGTTGTGCGTACTCCACCTCACCAGCCGTGGGGGTGAACGCGGCGTTGATCGTGTCCACCTGGCCCGGGTGTATCGCGATACGGCCCGAGAACCCTTCCGCGCGGGCCCGGCGAGAGGATTCGGCCAGTCCCTCGTCGTCGGCGATGTCGACGTAGAGGGTCTCCACCGCCTCGACGTCGGCGGCCCGCGCCCCCATCAGCATCAGTGACCGCACCAATCGATAGGTCATCGCCCATTCCCCGTCCGGACCGACATTCGTCGAGGCGCCCAGGGCCGCACTGAGATCCTCTGCTCCCCAGGTCAATCCATAGAGACGATCAATTCCGGCGGTGGCGAAGTCACCGAGCCGGAACGGCGCGCGGGCCGTCTCGGTGGCCACCGGCAACACCTTGATGGCGCCGGCCGGCAACCGGTGGGAGGTTTCGAGTGCCTCCAGATAGTGCCCGACCCGCAGCACATCGTCGGGGCCGTCGATCTTGGGGATCATGATCCCGGCAGGGGCCGCCGGAACCACCGCGGCCAGGTCCTCGAGCGCCAGACCGCTGTCGAGCGGGTTGATCCGCACCCACAGCCGGGGGCCGTCCCGATCGCCCAGCTCGCCGACGATGAACTCCGACACCATCTGTCGCGCAAGCAGTTTACGGGATGCGCTCACCGCATCCTCGAGATCGAGGATCACCGCGTCGGCGGCCGAGGAAGCAACTTTGCCGAGCTTACGCTCGCTGTCGCCGGGCACGAACAGAAACGACCGGATCGGCGTACCGGCCGACGCCGCGGCGGCGGTGGCCCTCATGCCGCCGGACGCTTCCGCTGCAGACCGCTGCGCTTGCAGGTGGCGACCAGTTCGTCGTGCTGGTTGAACGCCTGATGCAGGAAGGTCACGATTCCCTGATCGGGCCGCGACCTGGACTCGCGCAGGTCGATCACCTCCGACTCGACGTGAATCGTGTCGCCATGGAAGAGCGGCTTGGGAAATCTGACCTCATCCCAGCCCAGATTGGCCACCGCGGTGCCCAGGGTGGTGTCTCCCACCGAGATTCCCACCATCAACCCGAGCGTGAAGGCGCTGTTGACAACCCGCTGCCCGAAGTCGGTGCCCTTCATGTACTCCTCGTCGAGGTGCAACAGGGCCGGATTGTGCGTCATCGCGGTGAACAGCACATTGTCGGTCTCGGTGACGGTCCGCCGGATCGGATGCTCAAACCTCTGGCCGACCGTCAGGTCGTCGAACCACACGCCAGGCATAGACTTCCTCCATTGCTTCGCATTTGCTCGTATGGTACGACCATTTTTACTCGATGGTCAATACCGCTACCCAGAAGCGGCCGGCCGATCCCCCACCACCGGACAGGACAACCATGGTTTCGTTCAACTTCTCCGCCGAACACCAGCAATTCGCCGAAGTGCTAAGCGATTTCAGCACCAAGGCACTGCTCCCGCACTACAACCGGCGGGCCGCGAGCACGGAGTTCCCGTTCGACGCCTTCGCCGAACTCGGCAAGCTCGGGGTACTCGGGATCGGACTGCCGGAGAAGTTCGGCGGCACAGGCGCCGAAGACCCCGTGCTGCTCGGGCTCGCCACCGAAACCCTCGCCGCCGGAGACATCAACCTGGCGTCGGCCCCCATCCAGGTGGGCCTGGTCGGCTCCCAGCTGCTCTACGCGAGTGACGAAGTACAGGAACGCTACCTGCCCACACTGATCTCCGGAAAGGAGACACTGGCCATCGCGCTGACCGAACCCGGATCCGGATCGGACGCCGGTGCGCTGCGCACCACCGCCACCCCGGTCGACGGTGGCTGGCGACTGTCGGGCGAGAAGACCGCGATCAGCTGGGCCATGAACGCCTCGGCAACGCTCGTCTACGCGCGCACGCCCGGCACCACCCGGTCCCAGGGAGTGAGCTGCTTCCTGGTCCCGATGGCCGCCGAGGGCGTCACCCGTCATCACATGCTCGGGATGGGCTGCCTGCCGCTCGGCTGGGGATCGATCCACCTCGACAACGTGTTCATCCCGGCCGATCACCTGGTCGGCGAGGAGGGACGCGGCTTCCACACGGTGATGAATCACTTCGATTTCAGCAGGGCGGCAATCGGTCTCATGTGCCTGGGGGCGGCCCGGCAGAGCCTCGACGAGGCCCTGACCTATTCTGAGCAGCGAGAGGCGTTCGGGCAGAAGATTTCCCGCTACCAGGGCGTGTCGTTCGGGCTGGCCGAACAGGCGACCTACCTGGAGGCCGCCAGGCTGCTCTGCTACAAGGCATTGTGGTTACGCGAGGCGGAACAGCCGCACACCTCGCTGGCGTCGATGAGCAAGTGGTGGCCGCCGCAGGTGGCACGCCAGGCCATCGAAGTGGCGATGCGCATCCACGGAAACCTCGGCTACGCCGCCGAGTTCCCCCATCAGGCGCGCTACCGGGATGTGATGGCGTATCTGGTGGCCGCCGACGGCAGCGCCGAGATCCAGAAGCGGATCATCGCCGCCGACCTCTACCGCAACGGCACCGTCGCCTACTGACACCCACCCCCCTATCGGGGGATACCGCTCGCCCCGGCGGGTGATGTGCATCACCCGCCGGTGTGACACTGTGGGTCCGCGGACACATGGCCGGATCGCCATACACGCATCGATCGATGTCGACCGTCCGCGTGAATCCGTTCCCGCAGTGGCGAAAGCGCCACCGCCCCATAGGAGGTACCAGACCACATGAAGACTCGCGGCGCGATCCTGCGGACCGTTCCCGGAAAGTTCGAGGTCACCGACCTGATCCTCGACGATCCCCGGCAGAATGAGATCAGGGTCAAGATGGTGGCCTCGGGGATGTGCCACTCCGACGACCACATGGCCACCGGCGATCTGCCCGTGGCGGTGTATCCGGTGTGCGGTGGGCACGAGGGCGCGGGCATCGTCGACGCCGTCGGCCCCAACACCAAGGGATTCGCCCCCGGCGACAAGGTCGTCTTCTCGTTCCTGCCGGCCTGCGGAAAATGCCGGTGGTGCGCCACCGGCCACCAGAATCTGTGTGACCTCGGCGCCACGGTACTGGTCGGCTCCCGCTGGGACGATCCGGAGAGCTTCCGGCTGTCCCTGGCCGACGGCACCCCCGTCGGCCAGGCACTGGGTATCTCCACCTTCTCCGAATACACCACCGTGGCTGTCGATTCCGCGGTGAAGGTGCCCGACGACACGCCGCTGGAGAAGGCCTGCCTGCTCGGTTGCGCCGTGGGTACCGGATGGGGTTCGGCGGTCCGCACCGGCGATGTCCAGGCCGGCGACACCGTCCTGGTCTTCGGCGCCGGCGGTATCGGATCCTTCGCGGTCCAGGGTGCCGCACATGCCGGCGCCGCGCGGCTCATCGTCGTCGATCCGGTCGAGTTCAAGCGGGAAAGTGCCCTGTCCCTCGGCGCCACGCACGCGGTCGCCACCGCGGAGGAAGGTATCGCGCTGGCCCAGTCGTTCACCAATGGCCAGGGCGCCGACGTCGCCATCGTGACGGTCGGCGTGATCACCGGTGATCATGTGGCCCAGGCATTCTCGGGAATCCGTAAGCAGGGCACCGTGGTGGTGACGGCGCTGGGTAATGCCGCCGCGGTGGGGCTGCCGATCTCGATCCTCGAACTCACCCTGTACGAGAAGAAGATCAAGGGATCGCTGTTCGGATCGTCCAACCCGAGCGCCGACATCCCGATCCTGCTCGACCTCTACCGGGCGGGCTACCTCAAACTCGACGAGGTGATCACCACCGAGTACTCCCTCGACGAGATCAACCGGGGCTACGAGGACATGCACGCGGGCAAGAACATCCGCGGCGTCATCCGATTCTGACCGGGGCTACGGCCAAAGAGGGTGGCGGTGACCGGAAATCCGGTCACCGCCACCCTCTTTCGTGCGGTACGCGCGGCTACGCGGCCGAGATTCCACCGTTGACACTGATCGCCTGACCGGTGAGCTTGGCCGCTCCCGGCCCGGCCAGGAAGGCCACCAGCTCGCCGAGATCCTCCGGCCGTGCCACACCCAGACTCGCCGCCTGGGCGGCCTTGGCGAACAGCTTGGCGCTGAAGCCGTCCTTGGTGACCTTCTCCGCGGTGATCGTCCCCTCCACCAGCGACGGTGTGAGCACGTTCGCCCTGATCCCGTAGCGCTTCTCCTCGATCGCCAGCGTCCTGGTGAACATGATGATCGCCGCCATCGCCGCACCGATCACCGATTCACCCGGCGTGGCGGTCTTTCCCGCGTCGGAGGCGACGGTGATGATCGAACCGCCACCGCGCCTGCGCATATGCGGGATCACCGCGCCCGACATCTGCAACGGTGCAAGTGCGAGTTGGCTCAGGACCGACCCGATGTCGCCGAGCGGCATCCGCCCAAACGGTTCGGGACGTACATCCGGCGCGGTGGAGCTGAGCAGGATATCGATTCCCGGCAACAACTCCGCCGCCCGATCGGCGATCTCCTGCGCACTCTCCGGCCGCACCGCGTCGCCCGCGACGAACTGGGGCTTGGGCAGACCCTCGTCGACGAACCGCTGCTGGGCGAGCAGACCGCGGTCGGCCGAACGTCCTACCAGCACGATGCCCGAAACCCCGCCCCGGGCCAGCGCCAGCGCCGAACTCAGCCCGATTCCCGACGTCCCGCCCACGATCAACGCACCGCAGTCCGCCAGCTCACGCACCACCGGTCCGGGCCTGGCTTCCTGCCCGGAGTTCTCACCACTCATTGTCTTTCCTTCACCTTCGTTGCCCCGCGATTGCCCGTCCGCAATGATTCACGGACGATCACAGATAGATCGACTTCTTGACCAGGTACGCCTCCAGACCTTCGGGACCGAGTTCACGCCCCAGTCCCGAGGACTTGATACCACCGAACGGTGCCGTCGGATCGGGCAGATAGGCGTTGATGCCCAGCGAACCGGTTTCGATCCGGCGCGCCACGGCCACGCCGTGATCGTGGTCGGAGGTCCAGATGGAGCCTCCCAGACCGTATTCGGAGTCGTTGGCGATACGGACCGCCTCGTCATCGCCGTCGTAGGCGATGATCGAGAGCACCGGGCCGAAGATCTCCTCCTGGGCGATGACCGACGAATTGTCTACGCCGGCAAAGATGGTCGGCTGCACGAACCAGCCCTTGTCGAGCTGTTCCGGACGACCCCCGCCGGTGGTGAGCATGGCCCCGGAGTCACGGCCCTTGGCGATGTAGGATTCGACACGCTCACGCTGACGTGCGCTGGCCATCGGGCCGATCTGGGTGGTCGGGTCGAGGGCGTCACCGACCTGCAGGTACTGCGCGAAGCCGGTGAAGGTTTCCACCACCTCGTCGTAGCGGCTCTTGGGCGCGAGGATACGGGTGCCGAGGAAACAGGTCTGGCCGTTGTTGAGCAGTGTGGAGCTGAAGAGCTGCTCGCCGATCTTGGCCAGGTCCAGGTCGGCGTCGTCGAGGATCACCGCGGCGGACTTGCCACCGAGTTCGAGGGTGACCGGGCGCAGCAGCCGACCGCACGCCTCGGCGATACTCCGGCCCGCGCCGGTCGATCCGGTGAACGCCACCTTGTCGATACCGGGATGCGACACAAGGTAGGATCCCAGGTCGCGACCACCCGGGACGATGTTGATCACCCCGTCGGGGATGCCCGCCGCCGCGATGGCCTCGGCGAAGATCACCGAGTCCAGCACGGTCTCCGGGGATGGCTTGAAAACGAAGGTACAGCCCGCGGCCAGGCCCGGTGCGTACTTGAAGGCGGCAAGTGCCTGCGGGAAGTTCCACGGCACGATCGCACCCACCACGCCGATCGGCGTGGAGGTCACCAGAGTCGAACCGCCGAGCAGGCCCGGGCGGGTCTCCTCGAACGGACGCTGCCGGGCCAGTCCGGCATAGTAGCGCAGCAGCAGCGGCGGGAACACCGCCTCCAGCTTCTCCGCGACCGCGATCGGCATGCCGTTCTGGCTGCTCACCGCCGCCGCGATCGCCCCGGCTCGTTTGTCGTATTCGTCGGCGAGGCGTTCCATCGCGTCGGCCCGCTGATCGGGGGTGAAACCTCCCCAGCCGTTCGGATCGTCGAACGCGGCCCGCGCGGCGGCGACGGCGGCGTCGATGTCGCTCTGCGCGCCTTCGGGTACCGACCCGATCCGTTCCTCGGTACTGGCCGAGTTCACGGTGATCCTCGCGCCCGACGATGGCGTGCGCCACGCTCCGCCGATGAACAGTTCGTCGGTATCCGTCCTGGATTCAGCTGTTGTCATTTCCCTTGCTCCAATTTTCATTTCACTCGTGCTTGATGTCGCCCGTGGTGGCCTCGACAGGCGGTGGATGAATCGCCGCGACCGGATCCCCCGCGACCGGACCGCACCGGGTCAGGCGCCTTTCAACCGGATCATCTGGTCGGTACCCGTGTTGTGGCCGATCCAGTTCGCGGCCCGGAGAATCCGGATACGAAGGTCCGATTTCGTCGCCCAGTACTCGTTCAATTCGCTGCTGCGCGCCGCCTCCAGGATCCGTTGGCGGAACCGCACCGGGGTGAGGCCGAAATGGATCATGAGATCTTCGGGGCTGCTTCCGCCGTAGGGCTCCCAGCGCCGATGATGCTCGACCAGATCTTGCAGATATTGTTGATGCGAATTGAGTCTCATCAGAGTACCTTCATTGAATTCACGCGAATCTCATGGGTCCGAATGTGCTACGTATCCGCAGAACACTCTGTGGCAGAACAACACCGGGTGGGTGGGTGCGCCGCGGCCGCGATCATCACCCGGCCCGGGGCGTGTCACGCGAGTCCGTTGAGGGGTGTCGCGGTCTCGCCCGCACGACCCTGATCGGTCTTGTCGAAGAACTGTTGCGATCTGGCCTGGACGGTGGTGTTTCCTCCGCACAGCGCGTATCCCCACATCGCCTCGACACGCAGTTGGTCGTGCAGGGGGCGGCCGACGATCTCGAGAACGGTCTCCTTCGCCGATTCGATGGCGGCCTGGTCGCACCGGAGAATCTGCCGCAGCAGCAGTTCGGTCTCTTCCGCAAGCCGCTCGTGCGGCACCACCCGGTTCACCATGTTCGCCGCGTATGCCCGCTGCGCCGACACGTGTTCGCCGGTGAGCACCATCTCCATGGCGAATCCGACACCGCAGGTGTTGACGAGCCTGACGATTCCGCCGTCGGCCGAGTGCATCCCGCGACGTACCTCAAAGGTGCCGAATTTCGCTCGGTCCGAACAGATCCGAAGATCACACGCCATAGCCAGCTCGATGCCGTGCCCCAGACACCAACCGTCGATCGAGGCGATGATCGGCTTGGCTATCCGCGACAGCGGCCCGCGTGTGATTCCCGAGAGCCCGTCCTCGATTCGTTCGCGACCCACCATCGGTCCGACCGTCTGCCATTCCGGTGCATGGGTTTTGAGATCGGCACCGGCGGTGAAGGTCTCACCCGAACCACGCAGGACCGCCACCCGCAGTTCCGGGTCGTCCCGAAAGTCCGCGAATGCCGCCGACAGCAGCTCGTGCGTTTCGACGTCGACGGCGTTCTTCACCTCGGGCCGGTTGATGGTGATCCACGCGACCTCGCCACGCTTCTCGTACAGAACTTTACTCACTGGCAATCCTCACTCATCGCTCGTTTCCCCGCGGTTCTTGCTCTCCCGCGGTCGGACATGGCCGCTACGACCCGGCCGTCTCCAGCTCGCCCGCCACCGACTCCCGCAAGACGTTCTTGCGGATCTTTCCGCTCGGCGTGGTCGGCAGCTGTTCGACAAAGATGATCTGTTTGGGCACTTTGTAACCCGCGATGAGCGGGCGGCAGTGCGCCACGAGCTCATCGGCACCGGCCGATGCGCCGGGGGCGGTGACCACGAACGCGGTGACCTGCTCACCCCAGCGGTCACTCGGGGTGCCCAGCACCGCCACCGCCGCGACCGCCGGATGGGCGCTGAGCGCCTTCTCCACCTCGACCGAGTAGACGTTCTCGCCGCCGGTGACGATCATGTCCTTGGCCCGGTCGACCAGATACAGGTTGCCCGACCCGTCCTTGCGCCCGAGATCACCGGTCCGGTACCACTCACCGTCGAACGCGGCGGCGGTGGCCTCCGGATTGTTCCAGTAGCCGCGGATCATGATCGGTGAGCGGACGAGCACCTCGCCCACCGTGCCGGCCGCGGTCTCTGCGCCCGCCGCATCAACCACCTTCACCTCCACGAACGGGAAAGGGCTGCCGCAGGAGGTGAGCAGTTCCGGATCGTCCGGATGATCGTGGGCCTCGGGCCGCAGGATGGTGATGATGTAGGTTTCGGTGGTTCCGTAGAACTGTTCGAGTTCGCAACCGAAGCGTTCCAGTGCCAGCGCGATCACATCCGGGGCAATCGCCGAACCCGCGTACAGAATCCGCCGTACCGAGCTGAAGTCCGCATCGGCCAGATCCGGATTGTGCACCAGCAACCCGATCACGGTGGGAACCAGGCACATCACGGTCGGCCGCAATGTCTGCACCGCACGGACAAACGCCACGGGTTCGAACTGGCCGAGGACGGCGATGGTGTTGCCGTGGTAGATACCCGAGAGGGTCAGCCACGACCCGGCGAGGTGGAAGTTGGGCATGACCATGAGCACAACGTCGTCGTCGCAGTACTGTTCCGTCGGCTCCAGCGCGGCCATCATGAACCAGTTGTTGAACGCCTCATGGGTGATCTGGGCACCCTTGGGGCGTCCGGTGGTGCCGGAGGTGTACGACAGCAGCGAGGTCGCCTCGATCGGCACGACCGTCCCCGGTTCGGCCGTGGACTGCCCGCTGATCCACTCCTCCAGCGAACCGGCGCCGCCTGCTCCGGCCCCGAACTCGACGATGCGCAAGGGCGCGGCCGCCGCGGCCGCAACCTCGTGCATCGTCGGCGCGGTCTCGGACTCGGCGAACACCAACGACAACCCGGCGTCGTCGACGAGGGCGACGAATTCGGGGATGGCGAAACGCCAGTTCAGCGGCACGAAGACAACGCCCGCCTTGTTGGCACCGAGCCAGGTCTCCCAGAACTCGATGGAATTCCTGCCGACGTACCCCACCCGCTCGCCGGCACCGATGCCGGCGCCGGCGAGCGCGTGTGCGATCTGATTGGAGCGCTCATCGAACTGCCGGTAGGTACGGCTCGATACACCGTCGGTGAGCGCGATCTTGTCCGGACGTTCCCTGGCCCAGTGACGGGCTATGTCGGGCAGTACGCGAATCGCCTTGTGTCTCCACATGAACGGCTTCCAATCGTGGTTGTCCAGCACACGGCCGGGTGGGGGAACGACATTCGGTTGACGGCTACCGGCCGGCTACTGGGCGGGCGGCAGGTACACCGTGCGAATCACCTGGAACGAGCTGAGCGCCTCGGGACCGAGTTCCCGGCCGAAGCCGCTCTGCTTGATCCCGCCGAACGGTGCCGTCG
Organism: Gordonia pseudamarae; assembly: GCF_025273675.1. Lineage (NCBI taxonomy): Bacteria > Bacillati > Actinomycetota > Actinomycetes > Mycobacteriales > Gordoniaceae > Gordonia > Gordonia pseudamarae. The sequence continues at coordinate 4,437,762 of NZ_CP045809.1, forward strand.
GTTCGTTCACATAGTGATTGACCCCGACGGTGCCCGACTGCACCTTGCGAGCGACCGCGGTGGCCCGGTCCGCGTCGGCCGACCACACCGAACCGCCGAGGCCGTAGATGCTGTCGTTGGCGATGGATACCGCCTCGGTCTCGTCCGAGTACGGGATCACCGAGAGCACCGGGCCGAAGATCTCCTCGCGGGCAACGGTGGCGTTGTTGTCCAGGTCGGCGAAGATAGTCGGCTCGACGAACCAGCCGTGATCGATGCCGTCCGGGCGTCCGCCACCGGTGGTCAGCCGCGCGCCCTCGGCCTTGCCCTTGGCGATGTAGCCCTCCACACGCGCGCGTTGCTGCGCCGACACCAACGGACCGATCTTGGTGTCCGGGTCGGTAGGATCGCCGATGGTCAACGATTTGGCCAGATCCGTGATGGTGTCGACGATCTCGCCGTAGCGTGCCCGCGGCGCCAGGATCCGGGTGCTCAGCCAGCAGATCTGCCCGTTGTTGAGCAGAGTCGAGGCGAAGAACGATTCCAGCGAGGCGACCAGATCGACATCGTCGAGCAGGATCGCCGCCGATTTGCCGCCGAGTTCGAGTGTGACCGGACGCAGCAGATCGGCGCACGTGCGGCTGATCGCCTTGCCCGCGGCGGTGCTGCCGGTGAAGGACACCTTGTCCAACCCCGGATGCGAGACCAGGTAGGCCCCCAGGTCGCGCCCACCGGGAACAACGTTGAGCACGCCTGCCGGCAGCCCCGCGGCGGCCGCCGCCTCGGCCATCAGGAAGGCGTCGAGCACTGTTTCCTCGGCCGGCTTGAGGACCACCGTGCAGCCCGCGGCCAGCGCCGGTGCCAGCTTGAGGAACGTGATGGCCTGCGGGACGTTCCACGGCACGATCGCACCGACCACGCCGATCGGCAGCTTCTCCACGAGCGCCGATCCGCCGAGCATCCCGGGCCGGGTCTCGAACTCCGGCGCGTCGGCCATGAGCCCGCTGTAGTAGCGCACCAGCAGTGCGGGGAACCCTGCCTCGAACTGCTGGGCCAGCCAGATCGGCATCCCGTTCTGGATGGTGACGCGCCGAGCGGTCTCGGCTGCGCGGCTTTCCAGCTCCACCGCGAACCGTTCGAGCGCCTCGGCCCGCCGCTTGGGGTGCCAGCGCGCCCAGCCGTCGGGCGCGTCGAACGCGGTCCGCGCCGATGCCACCGCGGCGTCGATGTCGGCCTCGGTGCCCCGGGGCACCGAACCGATGGTCTCCTCGGTGGTCGGCGAGATCGCGGTGATCCGGTCGGAACCGGCCGGATCGGTCCAGGTACCGGCCAGGTAGAGCTGTCCGTAGTCGATTGTCATGTGAGTGTCTGTCCCTTCAGGTGGTGGCGGGAGATCTCCCGGTGGATACCGACGTCAGCTGTTGACCAGCACGACCTTGATGGCCTCGCCGGAGAGTTGGGCGGCCACGGCCTCGTTGATCCGGTCGAAGGGCATCGTGGTGATGAGCTTGTCGAAGGGAAACCTGCCCTGCCGGTGCAGGTCGAGCAGTTCGGGGATGAAGGTCTGCGGGTCGGCGTCGCCCTCGACGATGCCCCGGACGCTGATGCCGATGGCGGCGGCCAGCATGAGCGGGACCGGCAACACCGCCGTGGGATCCGCGGGAACGCCGAGCAGCCCGATGGTTCCGCGGATCGCCAGGGCCGCCGTCAGGTCCGCCACCACCGGGGTGATCGCGGTGGTGTCGAGGGCGTAGTCCACGCCCTCGGGGACCAGCGCGCGGATCTGTTCGGAAACCACGCCCGCGGCCGGGTCGATGGCATCGGTGGCACCGAGATCGAGAGCCAGCTGCCGGCGGCCCTCGTTGGGTTCGATGACGAAGATGCGGCCGGCACCCCGCACCACCGCGGCCAGCACCGCCGAGAGTCCGACGGAGCCGGCGCCGGCGATGGCGACCGACGAACCGGCCTCGACATCGAGCGAATTGAGGATGGCTCCCGCACCGGTCTGGATACCGCAGCCGAGCGGCCCGACCAGTTCCAGCGGGGCGTCGTCGGGGAGCCTGACCACGTTGCGTTCGTTGGCCAGCGCCGCGGTGGCAAAGGTCGACTGTCCGAAGAAGTTGCTGCCCAGTGCCTCGTCACCGTCGTGCAGGGGCGGGGTTCCGTCGGGGCGGACGCCGCCCAGGTTCAGGCCCATGAAGTTGTCGCAGTAGGCGGGCTCGTTGCGGCTGCAGTGTTTGCACCGGCCGCAGCTGTTGAAGCTCACCGCCACCCGGTCACCGACCTGCACGCTCGTCACGCCCTCACCGACGGCGGTGACGGTGCCGCTGCCCTCGTGTCCGAGGACGCCGGGCAGCGGGAACGGGAGATGCCCGTCGCGGATGGCCAGATCGGTGTGACAGATACCCACCGCCGCGACGTCGATCGCGACCTCGCCGGGGCCGGGCACGTCGAGGGTGACCGTCCGGATCTCGAAATCTGCGCCCACCGCCGGGACGACCGCGGCCTTCACATCCACCATGCTCTTCACTCCTCGTATGCGGATCCTCGTGTGCGGATCCTCGTCAGTTCGGCACCGGCGGCACTCGCGTGGGCGCCGCAGATGGTGTGATGTTATGCACGTCACAGAGCGGGGGAACAGCCCTCGACCGGGCAATCACTCAAACCTCCCCCCGGCAGTCCCTCGAAAGAGGTACCCTGCCCATATGTGAATGGACAGACCTTTTAAGGTCGTCCGTTTTCCCAGGACACCAGCACCTATACTGTGATCTACATCTCTGATGGGGGCCGAAGAAGACTAGGAGACACACGGTGGCCGCACAGGCGACATTGCACGAACCACCTCCGACCGCATCCGGTGATCCGGCGGATCGGACCCGATCGGACTCCCCGACGCACACCGACCCGGCGTGCGTCATCGAGAAGACCGCCGAACTGCTCGCCCAGGCCGGCCACACCAGGGTTCCGGACACGGCACTGACCACGGCCCGGTCGCACCTGGAGTCGGTGGTGGGTGACCGACGCAGCACCGGCCGGGTCAGGGCCGAGGCGCTGCGCGTTCTCGTCGACGTGCACCGCACCCAGAGCCGGGGGCTGCAACGCCGGCGCGCCACTGCGGTCCGGGCGATCTCGGAGATCCGGCAGTGCATGGCCGGCCTCGAGGGCCTGAATACCGCAGAACTGGTTCACCACATCCCGCTCCGGCTCTGCGGCAATCTCTCGTTCCGGCGGGCCATGGTCTCGTCCGTATCGGGGAGCACCTGGATACCCCGTCATCTGCACATCGCCGACAGGCTGCCCACCGAACAACAGTTCCTGGACTACGTCGCGACCAACCGGATCAACCTGCAGTATGCGCCGTTCGAGAGCGAAGCCGTGCGGCTGCGGGCCCCGATGCTCAGCACCAGCCCCGATTCCGACCAGCGGACCTTCAAGGAACTCGTCGAAATATCCGGCTGCGAAGGCTATATCGCCGCGCCCATCGTCTCCCGCGGACGGAGCATCGGGCTACTCCACGTCGACCAGCCCGACCACGGCCGGATCTCACGCACCGACGCCGAAATCGTCGGCGTGGCCGCCGAATGTACGTCATTGCTCTTCGAGCACGCCCTGCTCGAGGAAAGACTGGCGGCCAGCGCCGCCCAGATAGAATCCGGACTGGCCCTGGTAGCAGCCGAGCTCACCGAAACCGGTCGGCACACGCACCCGATGGGTGAGGAATTCGATGAGGACCAGGCAACCCGGTCCGCCCGTGCCACCGGCCACGAACCGAGCTTTCTCACCCCCCGCGAGCGCGACGTGATGCGCGAGATGATCACCGGTGCAACCAACGCCGACATCGCACGGGCACTTTACATTTCCGAGGAGACCGTGAAGTCCCATCTCAAACAGATCTCCAAGAAGCTCGGCACCTCGACCCGGGCCGCCGCGATCGCCAAGTTCGCTCAGCTGTCCCGCAATACCGTTCGGTGAGCGGCAGGTCGCAGGCAGATGCCGCCGTCCGACGGCTCCGGCAGCTCGACGCGCGATTGCGCGATCTTCTCGGGCTCCCGGCGCCACCCGCGGACGCATCCGCCGATACCCTTTTGTCCGAGGGGAATCCGGTGATCGATCGCGCATTGGAGGCGGTTGCCGGATCACCCGACGACAACCTTGCGGCCGAGCTCACCGACGTGGTCACCGCAGTGCTCGGCGCGCAGCTTCAGCTGCAGCAGTCGGCCGCGCGCCGGACACTGTTCGGTCCCAAGGCACTGGCCACATCGCTGCGCCGGGTCGCCGCCCAACCATCGACGCAAGCGGTCGCCCGGCAAGGCTGTGCCGAACTCGTCGAGGTGGGCGGATTCACGAGCGCGAGCGTTGTGGAGGTACACCCCGGGCACTATTCGGTCATCGCCCACACTCCCGAACGAGACCTGCCCGAACACCTGGCCGCCGGTATCCCCCGGCGACCGGACGGTGTCGAGACGACATGTATGGAAACCACTCTCACCGTCAACGCGACCGCCGCGACGGCGACCGCCGAGTTCAGTGAACTCCTGGGCAGCACCGCCTACTCGCTCGCACCGGTCGTCCACGCCGGCCGGACGGTCGGCCTGGTCCATGCCGCGGGCGGCATCGACGCAGAGCCCGGCGACGAGGACCGGCACATCATCGGGCTTTACGGCGATGCGATGGCGCTCTCGTACGCGCGCGAGGTGGGCCGGGCCCGGATGGCCGCACAGCACAGCATCGTCGCCCGGCAGACCGAGGCCATCCTTGAGGCGACGCGGAAGCTCATCGACGCCGATCTGCATCTGACCGGCGTCGATGAGGCCACAATCACCCGGGCCGAGGATACCGGGCAGCAGTCACGGGTGGCGCTGACGCCCCGGGAACAGGAGATCATGCATCTGATCGCCGCCTGCGCGACGAACAACGAGATCGCCGAACGCCTGTTCATCTCCTTGGAGACGGTCAAATCGCATGTGAAGAAGATCCTCAGGAAGACCGGTTCGGTCAACAGGTCCGAGGCGATAGTCCGCTACCTGGAAAGCAACTGAGAAACACCCGGTGCGGCCGGTCACACCGACCGCACCGGGCCGGCCGATCAGCGGAAGGTCAGCCTGACCGGGAGGTTCTTGATGCCGCCGACGAAGTTGGTCTGCAACACCTTGATATCGCCGGTCACCTCGATCTTCTCCAGATGCGGCAGCAGCTCTTCGAGCATCACCCGCATCTCCATCGACGCCAGGAACTGACCGATGCACTGATGCGGACCGTAGCCGTAGGCGATCTGCCGGTTCGGTTTGCGGTTGACGATGAAGTCATTGGGCCTGTCGAACACGTCCTCGTCGCGATTGGCGGACTGGAACAGCACCATCAGCCGGTCGCCCGCATGAATGGTCTGCCCCCGCAGCTGGTAGTCCGCCACCGCCCGGCGGGTGAAGTGCTTGACCGGTGAGGCATATCGCAGCGACTCGTTGATCAGTGCGCCGATCAGTTTGGGATTCTCCTGGACCTCGGCCAGGGTCTCGGGTTGTTTGGAGAGTTCGTTGATGGTGGTGTTGAGCGTACTGGCGGTGGTGTCGTGTCCGGCGGTGGCGATGGCGACGAACCAGCCGAAGGCGAACGTCTTGGGGTAGTACTCACCGTCGGCCTGCCGGGCCACCGAGATGATGGTGGCCAGGTCGTCGCGGGGGTTGGCCCGGCGATCCTCCACCAGCCTGTCGAAGTAGGCGTAGAAGTCGCCGATCGCCTTGGTGAACTGCTCGGCCGCGGCCTCCGGGGACAACTCGACGTCGTCGCGCTGTTCGTCCGGATCGGAGCCACCGAAGAAGTCCCTGCTCAGTGCCAGCATCATTGCCTCGTCCTCTTCCGGAACCCCGAACAGCGCCATCATCACATGCAGCGGGTAGTACGGCGTGAACACAGTGGCGAAGTCGATCTCGGTGGGCCCTGCCACCAGGCGGGCCACCTGTTCACGTGCGATAGCACGGATCTGATCCTCCCATTTGCGCAAGTTACCCAGTTTGAACCAGTCCTGAGCCACCGCCTTGACCTCGGTGTGCTCGCCCGGGTCCATGTAGGGCAGCGCGTCGAGCACCCGGTAGGTACCACCGGCGAGAGTCTTGGTGAACTCGTCACCTGCCTTGTTGTTCAGGATCGGATTGTTGCCACCCTTGTTGTGCGGACCGCCGCCGGCCGAGAAGACGTCGGGCTGCTTCTCCACCTCCATGACATCAGCGTATTTGGTGATGAGCCAGATGGGATCCCAGCCGTCGACCGACACCTGTGCCAGCGGGGCGTTCTCCCTGAGCCAGCGGTAGGCCTCGTACAGTTTCACCTCGTCGCGGTGACCTTCGGGATTGATGATCTGGGCGGCGATGTGGTCGGGAACCTGAGCGGTCCGGACGCCGTCATGTGTGACAGTCATTGAGATGCCTCTCTTTTCGGGAATCTGCGCTTGCGCGACGATCTGCGGGCGTCCCCGGCGCGGGGACGGAAGGGTGAGTGCCCGGAGGACCGGACAGTGAGCTGAACCACGCTGATACACAATTGTGTCGGCCTCGACCGTGACGCGCGTCACCACTTGGGGGGATTCTCCCCCCGTACGTGAGGGGTACGGGCCGCGACGGCCCGTGTCACCCCAGGCCACCCGCCCTAAAATGGACTGACCAAAAAGGCGATATCCCCCGCAAGAGGCAACGAATTGCCACCACCGGGGGACGAAAGTCCCTAATCGGATAGATAGCTTGGTTCGAGCCGATAACGAATGTGATCTACCGCACTTGCGACCCGAGTAAGCGAACAGCCTCACAATCCATACCGCCGATCTTCCCGCCCGACCCAGCCGATCGCCGGTCGAGCAGGTGCCCCGGCCCCGCCGCGGCAGCCCCGCCCACCGCACCGTTCGCTTTCGTAGGGAAATTTGAATGACCTCACAAACAGCAGAAAAAACTCCGGAGACAGCAGGCACCCCGGCCGCGGCGGACTCGACCCCGGACCGGGACACGCCGCGAAAACGCACGGGCACAGCCAAATCTCGTGCCGGTGTGCTGCCACGCGCGGTCGGCAGCTTCTACGCCACGTCGATCGAGACGTTCCGGTACCTGTTCAGCTCCCGGTTCCAGTTCAAGGAGTTTCTGGCCCAGGCGTGGTTCATCGCCAGTATCTCGGTGATGCCGGCGCTGCTGATGTCCATCCCGTTCTGCATGATGTTTGTCTACGAGATCAACATCCTGCTCACCGAGATCGGCGCGGTCGACCTCAGCGGTGCGGGTGCCGGCGTCGCGATCATCCGGGAGATCGGCCCGGTCATCACCGTTCTGGTGGTGGCCGGTGCCGGATCGACCGCGATCTGCGCCGACCTGGGCTCGCGGACCATCCGCGAGGAGATCGACGCCATGCGGGTCCTGGGTATCGATCCCATCCAACGGCTATGTGTACCAAGAGTTGTCGCTTCGACAGTGGTGGCCCTGTTCCTCAACGGACTGGTCACCGCGGTCGGCATCATCGGCGGGTACTTCTCGACGGTGTACCTGCAAGGCGCATCCCCCGGGCAGTATGTGGCGGCCTTCTCCATCCTCACCGGCCTGCCCGATGTCATGGTGGCCGAGATCAAGGCCGCGGTGTTCGGCCTCCTGGCCGGCCTGGTGGCCTGTCACCTGGGCCTCAACGTCAAGGGTGGCCCGAAGGGCGTCGGGGATGCGGTCAACCAGACCGTCGTCTTCAGCTTTCTGCTGCTGTTCCTGGCCAACTCGATCATCACCACGATCTCGCTGAACTGACACCCACACACCCTGCTGCGGTGCGCGCACCGGCACCCGCAGACGAACAAGACCGACGACGAACTGATGCTCGGACAAGGACGATCCATTGACCAGGCCAAGACCAACACTTCTTGACACAAGAGCCCTACGCAGCGCCACCAAGGCCGCCCAGGCACCCGTCGGCACCATGTCGTCGATGGGCAGACAGGTGTCGTTCTACGCGCAGACCCTCATGGCGCTGCCACGCACGCTGCGCCGCTACCGCATGGAAACCCTGCGGCTGCTGGCCGAGGTGAGCATGGGTACCGGTGCCCTTGCCGTGATCGGCGGAACACTGGTCATCGTCACGCTGCTGACCACCGCCGTCGGCTACGAGGTCGGACAGCAGGCCACGCACAGCCTCGGACATATCGGGATCGGGGCACTGACCGGATTCATCTCGGCGTTCTTCAACACCCGCGAGGCACTGCCGGTCATCGCCGGCATCGCACTGACCGCGACCGTCGGCGCCGGCTTCACCGCGCAGCTCGGCGCGATGCGGGTCAGCGAGGAGATCGACGCACTGGAAACGATGTCCATCCCGTCGCTGCCCTACCTGGTGGCTTCGCGGGTGCTGGCCGGGATCATCGCGGTCATCCCCCTGTACTCGATCTCCCTGCTGGTGGGATACACCACCACCAAATGGGTCACGATCTATCTCGCCGGACAGTCGGCGGGTACCTACGACCACTACTTCAGCGTCTTCCTCGTCCCCTCCGATGTGTTGTGGTCGGTGCTGAAGGTGTTGTGCATGGCCACCGTCGTGATGCTGGTGCACTGCTATCACGGCTACAACGCACACGGCGGGCCCGCCGGCGTCGGGGTGGCGGTGGGCCGTGCGGTCCGCACCTCCCTGATCGCCATCATGATCATCAATCTGCTGATCGGCATCGCCGTCTACGGCGGCCCCTCCGGCGCGGTGAGGATGTCCGGGTAATGGCACTGGGATTCCGCGAGGTAAAGAAGTCCACCGAGATCTGGCTGGGCCTGGGACTGATCGCCGCGATCGTCGCGCTGACCCTGGTCGCGATCGGCAGCTACAAGCAATCGTTCACCGACACCATCGATGTCACCCTGCACGCCGGTCGGGCCGGCCTGATGCTGGAGAAGGGATCCGACGTCAAGGTCGCCGGCGTGGTGATCGGGACCGTCTCGGGGGTCAAGGCGACCGAATCCGGGGCTGATCTGACCCTGCGCATCGAGTCGAAGTACCGCAAGGCGCTGCCCGGTGACGTCACCGCCACCATCGACCCCACCACCCTGTTCGGCCGCAAGTTCGTCACCCTGACCGCACCGGCCGGCAGCACCCCGACAACGCTGAGATCCGGTTCGGTGATCAACGGGGCGGACACCACCACCGAGGTCAACGACCTACTCGAAGATCTGGTCTCGGTGATCAGGGTGGTCAAGCCCCGCGAGGTCAGCGACACCCTGTCGGCGTTGTCGTCGGCACTGCGCGGCATCGGCCCCGACGTCGGCACCCTGGTCACCTCGCTCGACAAATACCTGACCTCGTTCAATCCGTACCTCGACCGGGTCCGCACCGATCTGCGTTCGGGATCTGCTGCGGCACAGACACTCTCCGAAACGGCACCGGACATGCTCAGGACGGTCGACAATCTGACCACCACCGCGGGCACGCTCACCGACAAGCGGTCCCAGTTCGGCGCATTCCTGTTGAGTTTCACCAACTTCGGCGCCAGCGGCGAACAATTGTTCCGGGCCGCGGGCACGCCACTGGAGAAGTCGATGGACACGCTGGTGCCCACAGCCCAGCTACTGGGCGAGTTCTCGCCGATCCTGCCGTGTTTCCTGAAGAACCTGGCGCAGACCAACAAGCACCTGGAGATCACCAACGGCGGCAGTGCCCGGCCGGGACTCAACGTCATGGCGACACTTCTGATGGGCAACCCGCCCTACAAGTACCCGCAGAATCTGCCGCGCACCGGCCTGCCCAACGCACCGAGTTGCTACTCGAACGTCGGACAGCGGCACGTCGACTTCCCCGACGGCAGCGACGCGTACGCACCTATCACCGGCCCGGAGGACTACTTCGGAAACCCGCTCGCCGATCTGCTGTTCGGAGGCTCTCGATGAAGATCGCGCCCACCCTGATCAAACTGGGAGTGTTCACCGTGATCACCGCGCTGGCGGGCCTGTTCGTGGCGATGATCGCCGGGGACCTGCGCTTTGGTGACACCACATCGTATGCCGCACAGTTTTCTTCCGCATCCGGGATCACGCCCGGGTCCGACGTCAAGGTCGCCGGGGTGACCCGGGGGAAGATCGAGGACGTCGTCCTGAACAGCGACGGGACCGCACGGGTGAAGTTTTCGCTCGATTCCGACGTCGTACTCACCTCCGGGACCAGGGCGTCGATCCTGTACAAGAACCTGATCGGCGACCGCTACCTGGAGCTGTCCGAGGGCAGCGGCCGGACGGCCGCCCTGTCGGGCAACTCGATCCCGGTCGCCAACACCACGCCCGCACTCGATCTCGACGAGGTGGTCAACGGTTTCCGGCCACTGCTGCAGGGCCTGGACCCCGATCAGGCCAACCAGCTCACCGGATCGCTCATAGAAGTACTCAACGGACGCGAATCCGCGGTGGCCCAACTGATCGCCGACCTGGCGCTGCTCACCAACTCTATCGCCGACCGCGATGAATCCATCGGCGCGATCATCACCAACTTCAACGGTGTGCTCGGTGACGTCGCCGAACGCAGCGGGCAGCTCGACTCGCTGCTGGCCGGCGTGAGCGATCTGACCCGGGCACTGTCCGACGATCGGCGGACCATCACGACCTCGCTGGACAAGATCGACGGCCTCACCCGCTCGCTGAGCGATCTCACCGGGCCCGCCCGCAAGGACATCGCCGACACCGTCACCGGCGTGCGGCAACTGAGCACCAATCTCAACCGCAACACCGACACCGTCAATCTGGTGCTGTCCCAGCTCCCCGAGGCATACCGCCTGATCGGCCGTGTTGCCGGCTACGGCAACTTCGTCAACTTCTTCGTATGCGGGCTGGCGATCCGCTACGGCTCAACCACTCAGGAGACCACTCCCATGATCACCGTCCCGGCTGCGCGGTGCCAACCATGAGCAACCGATACCGCAAGAGCATCCTCGAACGCGACCCGGTCAAGATCGGCATCGTGGGCACGATCATCATCATCGCGATCACCGTGCTGGCGTTCAACTACGGATCGCTGCCGGTGGTCAACGGCGGCAAAAAGTACCACGCACAGTTCGCCGACGCGAGCGGGCTGCACACCGGCGACGCGGTCCAGATAGCGGGCGTCGAGGTGGGCAAGGTCACCGACATCTCCATCAACGGAACCAAGGTGGACGTCACATTCACCGCCGACCCCGGCGACCTGACGCTCAAGTCGGAGACCACCGCGCAGATCAAGGTCGAAACGGCGCTGGGCCGGCGATTCATCGAACTCGTCTCCGCCGGCCGGGACCCACTGCCGGCCGGTGCCACCATTGCGCTGGAGCGCACATCGTCGGGCTACGACATCACCCGCAGCCTCAACGAGGTGACCGACACCGTCGCCAAGACCGACAAGCCTGATCTGTCGAGCGCGCTCGACCAGCTGACCAAGCTGCAGGACGCGCTTCCGGAGGATCTGCGTTCCACCATCGACGGTGTGCGGCGCCTGTCCTCGACGGTGGCCGAACGCGACGGCGACCTGCGTGATCTGCTGAACAACGCGGGCACCGTCACCGATATCGTCGCCGAACGCAATCAGCAGCTGGTGTCGTTGCTGGGGCAGGGCAGAACGTTGTTCGCCGCCCTGAACACGCGGGCGACGGCGATCCGCCGGGTCCTCGTGCAGGGCTCCGAGGTCGCCAACGCGCTGACCGCGATCGCCTCGGACAACAGAGCGACGCTCAGACCAGCACTGGATCAGCTCAACTCGGTGCTGGACACGCTCAACGCCAACTACCAGAACATCGACAGGTCACTGGCCGGGCTCGAGCGTTTCGCCAGGCAGGTCGGCGAAGCGGTGTCCAGCGGACCGTTCTTCTCCGCCATGCTGCAGAACATCCTGCCCGCCAACCTCAACGGCCAGCAGCCCTACAGTCCGGGAGCACCCCGATGAGCCGATCACACCGATTCTCGCGCAACGCCACCGGCGTCACCGCCCTCAACTTCGGCAAGCGCAAGACCCTCATCTATCTGACACTGGCCGTCCTGCTCGTCGCCGCCACCGCCGCGGCGACGTTCACCGGCGGCGGCGACCGAACCGTAACCGCCTACTTCCTCAGTGCCGCAGGACTTTACCTCGGTGACCCGGTGATGGTGCTGGGCGTGCCGATCGGCACCGTCACCAAGATCGACCCCCAACCCGACGGTGCGCGCCTGACCCTCACCCTGACCTCCGACCAACCGGTTCCCGCCGACGCCGGCGCCGCCATCATCGCACCGACCCTGGTCTCGGGGCGCTATGTCCAGCTCGCACCGGCCTACACCGGCGGACCGAAGATGACCTCCGGCGCGACGATCGCGCTCGCCGACACCGCCACACCCGTCGAGTACGACGAACTCAAGGAACAACTCGTAGCCCTCTCCCGCGATCTCGGCCCGGCCTCCGGCGCCGAGGGTCGCGCGCAGCAGGGATCGCTCGGCCGGTTCCTGCACGCGAGCTCGAACACACTGGAGGGCAACGGAAAGCTGCTCCGGGAATCGCTCAACCAGCTGTCGAGGGCGGCATCGACCCTCGACAAGTCCTCACCCGACCTGTTCACCACGGTCGAGAACCTGAGCACGATCACCCGCGCCCTGTCGACCAGCGACGACCAGATCTCCGCATTCTCCCGGCAGCTGGCCCAGCTGTCCGGCGTCCTCAACGACAACCGGACCGAACTCGACACCTTCCTGAACAGCATCGATGCCGCCTTCGGGGAGGTGAAGACGTTCATCGACAACAACCGGTCCGCATTGAAAGATGCTGTCGGAAAGGCCAATACGACAACCCAGGTGCTCGTCGACCGTGTCGACACGCTGGCCTCGATTCTGCACTCGGGCCCCAACGCGCTGTCCAACTTCTACAACATCTACGACCCCGCTGGTAACTCGCTGACCGGCAACGTGGCGATTCCTGACTTCCCGGACCCGCGTTCGCTGATCTGCGCGCTGCTGACGACCGTCGACGCCCCGCAGAGCGACTGCGTGAAGGTGACCCGCCAGTTGGCCACCAATCTTGCCGCGGCGGACAAGAAGTCGGCGATCACCAAGAATGATGGCCAGACGGGGTCGAAGCCGGCGGGATCGAAGCCGGCGGGGCCGAAGAGCACGGCCACCCCCACGAGCACAGCCAAGAACGTGCCTTCCGAAAGTGGTGAACGATGAACCGTCGACAACAGGCCACGCCGGCACCCGCACCGCGCGGCAACCCGCCCCGGCGCCGCCATTCCCGGATCGCCACGGTCCTCACCTCCACCGCGGCCGCGTCGGCGCTCCTGGGCGGGTGCACCTTCGACGGCATCAACTCACTGCCGCTGCCCGGCAATTCCGGGGCCAGCGGCCAGACCTATCGGGTCACGGTGAAGCTGACCAACGCCCAGAACCTCGTGGGCAACTCACCGGTCAAGTACCACAACGCCACCATCGGCAATGTCCGCACCATCGGCAACAGCGGCTGGCACGCCGAGGCGGTTCTCGACCTGAGCAAGGACGCCGAGATTCCCGCGAACGTCCGGGTGAAGCTGTCCCAGACCAGCATCTTCGGATCTCAGTTCATCGAGTTGATCAACCCGAACACGACGGCCGGTGCCACCGGTGACACCCGGCACGACGGCAGCATCCTCTACGACGGGGCGGTCCTGTCGCTGGAGCAGTCCTCGCAGTATCCTTCCGTGGAAGAGGTTCTCTCGGCGGTGTCGCTGGTGCTCAACGGGGCCGGGCTTCAGCAATTGCGCACCGTCACCGGCGAACTCAACAGTGTCCTGGGCGGCCGGGAGGGCGATCTGCGGAGCCTGATCCCCAAACTGCGGACGCTGGTGGCCGATCTCAGCGATCAACGCGGCGACATCCGACGCGCCATCGACAGCATCGCCGCCCTCAGCGACCGGCTCGAGAAGGACCGCGACATCATCAACCGGGGTATCGATTCGATCACCCCCGCGGTCGAGGTACTCAACACCCAGCAGCGCCAGCTCACCGACATGCTCAGCGCGGTAGGAAGATTCGGCGACGCCGCCAGCACCGTCCTGGACCGCAGCAACCGCGACACACTGGCGAATCTGCACAATCTGGCACCGGTGGTCAACAAGCTCGCCGAATCGGGCGACAACCTGACCGAGGCACTCAAGATCGCGGGCACCATCCCGTTCCCCGTCACCACCGTCCAACGCGGTGTCAGGGGCGACTACCTCAACCTGTTCCTGACTCTGGACATCAGCCCGGAGAAGATCACCACGGCGGTCATCCCGAGCTATGGACGCCAACCCCGCGTCCAGCCCCGGCTGGCCCGCGACAACGCCGATCCCCTGACCGCGCCCCTGCGTACGCAGCAACGAAAGGGCCGATAGTGCTTCACTCCACACTGGTCCGGTTCCAACTCGTCTTTTTCACCGTCGTCGCGGTGATCGGGGTCGGATACGCCGCCTTCGCCTACGCCGGGATCCAGCGACAGACCGGCATCGGAATGTACACGGTCACCACAGAACTCGAGGACACCGGCGGACTGTACGTGAACGCTCTGGTCACCTATCGCGGCGTCAAGGTGGGCACCGTCACCGACGTCGGCCTCCGATCGCCGGGCGCGCGCGCCGAGTTGCAGATCTCCTCGGACTACAAGATCCCCGCGGACCTCGACGCGCGGGTGCGCAGCATCTCCGCGGTCGGTGAGCAGTTCGTGGACCTCATCCCGCGCACCGGCGACGGACCCCGCCTCAAGGACGGCGACGTCATCGCCGCCGACCGGACCCACATCCCGGTGGCCACCACCACCGTCATCGAAGACGTCCGCGCACTGCTGCAGGCGGTCCCCAAGGACGATCTGGACACCACACTGCGCGAGGCGTCCACCACGCTGACCGGGATGGGCAGACAACTCAACACGGGACTGTCGGCGGCTACCAGGGTCGTCGACCGGGCGAGCCGCAACCTCGACCCGACCCTGCGGCTCATCGACTCCGCACAACGCCCGTTGACCCAGATCGCGCAGTCGGACAAGGCCATCGACACCTTTTCCCGGAATCTGGCGTCATTCACCCAGCAGCTCACGATGAGCGACGGGGCGGTCCGGCTGGCCCTGGACACCGGCGACGGGTTCTTCGATTCGGCATCATCGCTCATGCAGGACCTCACTCCCACCGCTGGGGTGCTGCTGAGCAATCTGCAATCCGTCGGACAGGTCGTACGGGTCAATCTTCCCGGTGTACGCCACATCCTGGTGGTGTATCCCGCGGTGGCGGCCGCGGTGAACACGATGCACACCGGGCTGCAGGACCCGGCCGACCGGTCGACCGGCCAGGGCAGACTCGACCTCAAGTTGTTCAACACCGCCAACCCGGTGCCCTGTACGCACGGCTACCAGGAGATCACCCGGCGCGACCCGGCCGACCTGTCGACGGCCCCCGCGCCGGAGAACTCGTACTGCAAACTCAAGGTGGACGACTTCCGTGGAGTACGCGGGGCACGAAACCTGCCGTGCGCCACCAACCCGGCAGTACGCACCGCCGATGTCGCCAAGTGCCCGCGCGGACTGCCCTCGACGTGGCCGGAGTTGCTCTCCCGGCCCGGGCAGACCTACCGGCCCAGCACCGGCCGCTCCACCCCCAACACACCACACACACCGGATTCGGCGCACCGATCCGGCACCCGGCCGACCGGATCGTCGCAACGCACCGCACCGAGGGTCACCGCGGTTCCGTACGACCCGGCCACCGGACGGTTCCGCACTCCCACCGGAACCACCTACAGCATCGGCACCATCGCCCGGGGAATCTCCGGGGGCAAGGAGAAAACATCATGGCCACAACTCTTTCTGCCCGAGCCGGCGGCACGATGACCACCGGCGGCCGAACCGGCGGGGCGGCACCTGCCACCGGGCCGGACGCCCCCGATGAGGGCGCCCCGGCCCCGACTGCCCAGGACTCGCCCGGCGAAGGCGACACCGCCGAGCACCGCGACGGGCCCGCGGCCGGGCCGGCCACCGACAATCCGCGAGCCGCGGCCACGATCATCATCGGCGTGCTGGTGGCGATCGTCGCCGCCGGGATCGGTGCGATCTTCTTCATCGGTCACCGATCCGGGGTCTCCGACGCCGATCGCGACCAGGAGATCATGTTGGTCACCCGGCAGGTCGTCGGCAGTCTGGTGACGCTGCGGCACCAGTCCGCCGACGAGGACCTGAAGAAGATCACCAACGCCACGACCGGTGACTTCCGTAAGCAGTTCACCGACGGCGGTGGAAGTTTCGCAACCGTCCTGCAGCAGGGCGCGGTGGAATCGACCGGCGCCGCCCGGGAGGTCGCGATCGTGACGTCCGACGATTCGTCGGCCACCACGATCGCCGCGGTCACCTCGACGGTGAAGAACTCCGAGGTCCCCGACGGCCAACCGCGCGTATACCGCATGAAATTGTCCCTGGAGAGGCACGACGGGCGCTGGCTCGTCTCGAACGTGGAGTTTGTGGCGTGAACACCGAGACATCCGATCAGGACACCCGCGAAACCAAGAACGGCGAGAACGGCGCACCGTCTCGGCGGCAACGTCTGCTCGCCGCCCCACACACCGGATTCGGGCGGCTCGCGGCCCGGACCGGCGCCCTGTCCCCGACACGGCTGCGCGGCACCCTGGCCGCGGTGATCTGCGCCGCGGTCCTGGCCGTGGGATTCCTGGGGTACTCGGTGGTCAAGTCCATCGACACCACCGGAACCCGCGACGCCGGACAGGAATCGGTGGCCGCGGCCAAGAAGCTGGTGCCGACCCTGCTGTCCTACCGGGCCGAGAACGTCAAGGCCCAATTCAGCGCGAAATACGACCTGCTCACCGGTGACTTCCGGAACGAGTTCGAGAAGCTGGCGACCTCCACGATCATCCCCGGCGCCACCGAACGCAAGGTGAGCACCGAGGCCGAGGTGGTCGAGGCGGGACTGATCTCCAACAGTGCCGATCGCGCCGACGTCCTGCTGTTCGTCAACCAGAAGACGACCTCGTCCGATTCGCCGGACGCCACCCTTGACGGCAGCCGCGTCAAGGTGTCGCTGACCAAGATCGGTTCGGGCTGGAAGGTGTCGGGTCTACGACCGGTCTGAGCCCGGCCCCTACGCCCCGCCCCACCAGTCCCCCACGCCCGCGGTCCGATCAGAGCAGCACCCCCGGGTTGAGCAGACCATCGGGATCGAGGGCCTTCTTGATGGCGGCGGTCATCGCCATGACGTCGGGGCCCACCTGATCGGGCAGCCACGCCTTCTTGAGTCTGCCGACCCCGTGCTCGCCGGTGATGGTGCCGCCGAGTTCGATGGCCACATCCATCACGCGCCCGAAAGCCGAATGCGCGCGCCGGGTTTCGTCGGCGTCGTCGGGGTCGAACACGATGAGCGGATGGGTGTTGCCGTCACCGGCGTGCGCGATCACCGAGATCATCACCCGCTCGTCGGCGGCGATGGCACCCACCCTGTCGATCAGGACCGGCAACATCGCGATCGGCACACCCACGTCTTCCAGAAGCAGCGACCCCAGACGTTCGACCGCCGGGATCGCCGCGCGCCGTGCCGCGGTGAACGCCTCGCCCTCGTCGGGGTCGGCGGTGGAGAACACCTCCGACGCGCCGTGACGGCCGAAGACCTCCTCGATGAGCGCCACCTCGGCGGCCGCGGCCGGTCCGGGGGCATCGGACTGTGCCACCAGCAGCGCCCCGGCGTCCCGGTCCAGATCCATGTGGAGCATGTCCTCGACGGCGTTGATCGACACCTTGTCCATGAACTCGAGCAGCGCCGGACGTATCCTGCCGGTGATCTCCAGAACCGCCTCGGCGGCCTGGCGCACCGAACCGAACGTCCCCACCACCGTCGATGCCGCCGCCTGGGCGGGGATGAGCCGCAACGTGACCTCGGTGACGATGCCCAGCAGTCCCTCACTGCCGACGAACAGTTTGGTCAGCGGCAGTCCGGCGGAGTCCTTGAGCTGCTTGCCGCCGAGCCGGACCGCACGGCCGTCGGCGAGCACCACCTGCAGGCCGAGCACATAGTCGGTGGTCACCCCGTATTTGACGCAGCACAGCCCGCCGGCGTTGGTGGCGACGTTGCCGCCGATCGTGCAGATCTCGAACGAGGAAGGGTCCGGTGGATACCAGAGGCCGTGCGCCCTGGCCGCCTCCTTGACCTCGGCGTTGAACACGCCGGGCTGACTGACCGCGGTGCGGGTGCCTGTGTCGATCACGATCTGCCGCATCTTCTCGGTGGACAACATGATCGCACCGTCGACGGCGGTCGCCCCACCGGACAGGCTGGTCCCGGCACCGCGGGTGACGATCCCTACGCCGTTCGCCGCGCACCAACGCACCGTCGTCTGCACCTGTTCGGTGGTGATCGGACGCACCAGGGCCCGCGGAGTGCCCGCGTCGGGGTCCTGGGCCCGGTCACGCCGGTACCCTTCGAGGACGTCGGGATCGGTGACCACCATCCCGTCGGGAAGGGCGTCGGCGAGCGGGGCGATGTCTACTGTCGGCATAGCCCCCACACTATGGAGTCGGCGGGCGCCGGGCGGTCTGTACGGCCACACTATGCGGCTGCACCTACGCTATCGATATGACAGCGAGGCGTGAGCCGCTTCCACCGGGCACCGTGCTCGGCAACCACCTCATCGAGCGGCTCGTCGGCGCAGGTAGCAGCGCCGACGTATACCTGGCACATCCGCGCGCACCCCGACCGGGCGATCCCGGCTCGGTGGCGTTCAAGGTGCTGCACTCCGGCGAGGCCGGCCAGCATGTCGCGCGCGCGAGATTCGAGCGGGAGTTCACCATCGCCTCGCTGCTGCACCACCGGCACATCGTGCGGATGTACGACCACGGCGAGCTGACCGTGGACGGGCTCCCCACCCCGTGGATGGCGATGCAGTACGCGGGCGGCCCCGCCTCCGACGTTCTGATCCCGGGCCCCGCAACCGAACCGGATCTGCCGACGATCGTGCGGGTGGCCACCCAGAGCGCCGCCGCCCTCGATCACGCGCACCACCACGACGTGATCCACCGGGATGTCAAACCGGCCAACATTCTGCTGACCTCGCGCACCGCGTCCGCCGCCGACGCCCTGCTCAGCGATTTCGGAATCGCACAGTTCCTCGATGACGCCCGGCCGCTGGCCCGAAACGGCCGGGTACGCGGATCCATCGCCTATGCGGCACCGGAACTACTTCAGGCACAACGTCTTTCACCATCCACCGACCTGTACGCCCTGGCGTGCAGCCTCATCGAATGGCTCACCGGAAAGCCCCCCTACCCCCGGCAGACGGCGTTCGCGATCACGTACGCGCATATCCGCGACCCGGTACCGCCGCTCACCGGGCGCCGCCCCTGGCTGCCGAGTTCGCTCAATTCCGTGTTCGCCAAGGCACTGGCCAAGGACCCGGGTCACCGATACGAGACGTGCGAGGAATTCGTGTCGATCATCGCCCGCACCCTGCGCGATGTGACATCGCCCGAACCGCCTCGCCCCGCCCGCAGGTTCGGCTGGTTTCCCAAGCGCGACACCGACGAGGGCACCAGGGCCGAAGGCCGACGCTAGTGGTTGTCACCCGGGACGTCCGGAGGGGCCGATCCGGTAGATGTCCCGCGCATTTTCGGCGAAAACTCTTCGCAGCCAATATGACCCGCGATCCTCCAGGACGTCGGCGAGCGCTCCCACCAGATCCTCGAGCGTGGCGTTGGGTCGTTCCACCGGAAAACCCGACCCGAACATGAGCCGCTCGGCACCGAACCGGGTGGCCAGATGATCGACCAGCGGACCGACCATCTCGGCGAGCGTTTCCCGGCCGCCGATATTGCCCCACCGGGCCTTGCCGTACCCCAACACGGGCAGCGCCAGTCCCGACAGCTTCACCACCACGTTCGGGTAGGTGGCCAAGGTGACGATGCGTTCACGCCACAACCGCAGGATATCGGCGCGGGCGGCAGCCGTCGCGCCGGTACGCACACCGACGGGACCGAACGCGCCGACGGGGATACCCATGTGATCGACAACGATGGTGGTTTCGGGAAACTCGCGGGCCAGGATCACCACGTCATAGAGCTGGTGCGAATAGCACATCACCTCGAAGACGAGTCCGCGCCGGGCGATCTGCTCGAAACCGGCCAGGAACTCCGCCGACGACAGGGCGCCGTCGTCGACCGCGAAGTCACGCACGCCCGGGTCGGGATGCCGGGCCGCGCACCAGCGCACACCGCGCAGCAGATCGGTGATCGCCGCGTGTTCGTCCAGCCGTGCCCCGAAGTCGGCCTCACCGGGATCGCCCGCGGCGATGACCGCCCCCAGCCGCGGTGCCGACCCCACCCCGAACGGCAACGACGCGATATACCCGGTCTCCACCACCGGCGAGGTGTCCCGCCCACTCAGTGACAGCGACTCCACACACACCACGGTGTCGATCCGCGCGCCGGTCACCGGCAGCACCCGCGCGGCATCGGCGAGATAGTCACGGGGCTCATAGGCGCGCAGCAGAGCCGATGGGTTGAGCAGGAACTCCGGCTCGACGCGGCCGGTCACCCGCGGGATGATCCGGCTGCCCATCCCGGCCAGCTGACGCAGGCCGCGGGTGAGGACATCCGACGACGACGGCATACGACGCGGATTCCATTGATGCAGGTGCGCGTCGACGATGCCCGACGGTACACCTTCCAACTTGTTCACCCCCTGAGCGTCGCATACGGGACCGACCCGATCGCCGTCCCTGTCGTTACCACATCGTTACTGTCGTCGTCACATCCACAACCGGGCCATATCCGTGATCGGTCGCCACGACCTCTCCGCTACGGCGGCCGCGCCCGGCCACCGACTAGAATATTGGCTTCAGCCCGATGAATCCATGCCCGGGCCGAGCCCGGCTACAGGAGGTACGGATACACCGTGGTCAGCCATTCCCGACGCGGTCTGCACCATCTGCGAGACCTGGTCAACGAGGACCAGCAGGGTTTTGCCACCAACGTGTACGCACGCCTGTTCAGCATCGAACCGGCACTACGCGACCTGTTCGGCCCGTCGATGACCGAGATGCGCAGCAAGTTCGTCGGCGTCATCGACCATGTGCTCGCCACGATTCCCGCGCCCAGCGGCCAGGACGAACTGGTCGACTTCCTGGCCCAGCTCGGTCGTGACCACCGCAAATACGGAATCACGCCCGAACACTACAACCACATGTATCAGGCGCTGATGGATGAATTCGCCGCCATGATGGGCGCCGACTGGGACACCGAGACCCAGCAGGCGGTGTCGCAGGCGATGCTGCTGACCACCGGTGTGATGCGCGGGGCCGCACAGATGGCCGAAGGCCCGGCCGTATGGACGGCCGAGGTCGCCGAGAAGTTCCGAATCTCCCGCGACCTTGCCGTGGTCCGGCTGCTCACCGATCATCCGCCGGTCTATCAGACGGGACAGTATCTGGAGGTGTGCATACCGCAGTGGCCCAAGACGTGGCGCAATCTGTCGCCGGCGATCCCGCCGAACGAGGCGGGCGAACTCGAGTTCCACGTCCGGGGCGTGCCCGGCGGACTGTTCAGCGCGTCGGTGGTGAAGGAGACCGCCGTCGGCGATCGCTGGACGTTCGCGCAGGCGCACGGCACTCTGCACATCGAACCGCAGCTACCCGTCCTGATGGTGGCGGGCGGCACCGGTCTGGCACCGCTGCGCGCGCTGCTGCTGGACATGGCCAGACGCGCCGACCAGGTGCCCACACACATCTTCTACGGCACCCGCTACCCGGGTGAGCTGTACGACCTGGCGGTGTTGCGCCGGATCTGCGCCACCAACCCCTGGCTCACCGTGACCGCGGTGTCCGAACACACCGAGGATCCGTGGTGGCTGGACGCGGTGGTCACCCCCACCGAGCTCGGCATCGAGCACATGTACGGAACCTTGGCCAACGTGGTTGTGACATACAGCGATTGGAGCGAACATCAGGTACTGCTGGCCGGCTCGCCCGATATGATCGAGTCGACCCGCACGCGCCTGATCATCACCGGCGTACCCGCTCGCAGAATCCAGCACGACCCCCTGACCTGAACCACCGGGGACCTGAACCACCGGGCCGGGCGCACCGGTGGTTCTATCGGAGCGGGTCCTCGGCATCCTGTCGCCAGCGGGTCTGTGACCGCTCGGGCACATAGTAGTTACGCTCGGCCGGAACCTCGATCGTCGTGGTCACCGTGACCGTGGCCGGAGTCTCCGTGACCGTCTCGGTCTCGGTCTGCATATCGGTTTCGGTGGCGGTCTCGGTGACCGTTCGCGTCGCCGTCCGTGTGGTGGTGGCGGTCGCCGTCTCCGTGTTGCGTTCGGTGACCGTGGCCCCGTCGCCGCGGACCGTTTCGGTGACGGTGGCGCGGGACCTGTTGACGGTCTTGGTGGTGGTCCGCGTGACCGTCGCCGTCGCATCCGAGGCGGTCGAGACCTTCTCCTCACCCGATCCGGCCGAGTCCGCGATCACCGCACCGGCGATCGCCCCGAGCGCGAGTGCACCGACGATCGCCGCGGCGGCCGGCCACCACCGACGGGGCTGGGCCTGCGGGGTATCGCCGACGACCGCGGCGGCAGCGGGGGTACGCACCGGCCGGACCGGCTCGGACAGCAACCGATGCGCGGACACGGCCACGCCGGTGGCGACGGCCAGTTCCGGTGCGGTCGCGATCGACACCGGCCGGGCGACCGCGTACTCGAAGGCCGGCGCCACTCCCGGCACCGCCGCCCCGGCACCGGTGCAGATGACCTGGACGACAGCTGCTCCGCCGGGCATCGTCGTGACGGCGTCGGCGACCGCGTTGGCCCCGTCCGGTTCGGTGATGGGCGCCGGTGAGCCGTCGTTGAACGACGCGGTACCCACGATGGCGCCTGACTGCACGTCGACGGTGATGATGGAGCGGCCCGACGACGGCACGCCCGCGCCGTCAAGATCGACGACGGCGACCACACCACCGCGGGTCGGCTCGGCGCGCGCCACCTCGGCCAGTGCGACCGGGAAATCCACCATCCGCACCTTGGCCGCCCATACCGGAGCGGAAGGTCCGAGAGCCACCTGTTCGGCGAGGAAGGCGCCCGTCGGCTCACGGGAGGCCGCGATGCCGATCGCGTCGACGGCCATCGGGACCGAATCGATGAGTTCGGCGACCGCATCGAACGCGTCCTGCGGCGTGCCGGCGACGAGGTCGACGATATTGCTGGCGACTATGTCGCCGGCCGGCCCCCGCACGATCGAGATGATCGCGTCATCGGTGACAGCCACGCCCAGCACGCTGCCGTTCCCGGCGGACTCGTGGCGGCCGACCCCCACGGTCGGTGCCTCCGAATCCGGCTCGTTCGCGCCGTACGTCATCGTGCGTGTCCCTCGTCAAGATCGAACCGCCCGAGCGATCCGGTGTTCCCACTACTGTAGGGGTAGCGTCGGCGCGCACTCCCGGCGCCTCGGGCTGTCGGCTCCCCGTCGGCATC
This sequence comes from Gordonia pseudamarae, assembly GCF_025273675.1. Classification (NCBI taxonomy): domain Bacteria; kingdom Bacillati; phylum Actinomycetota; class Actinomycetes; order Mycobacteriales; family Gordoniaceae; genus Gordonia; species Gordonia pseudamarae. The sequence goes on from NZ_CP045809.1 coordinate 4,461,181, forward strand.
CGTACCCGCCGGCGCCGCGCGCATCTCAGCCGTCCGAACCCGGCTGCCGGTCGCCCTTCTGACCGCCCGAACCCGACTGTCCTCTGCCCCCACGGCGCCGCGGCTGCCAGACGACCAGCGCACTGGTGCGGGGCACCGGGACCAGCTCGCCACCGCGCCGGGACCGGGCCGAATCCAGTTCCTCGGTGAGTTCACCGATCCGCGCGCGCAGCGCGTCGACCTGGTTGCTCAGATCGATGATCCGTTTGATTCCGGCCAGATTCACGCCCTCCTCCTGGGAAAGGCGCTGAATCTCGCGCAGCAGCTCGACATCGCGGGAGGAGTACCGACGGCCCCCGCCGCTGGTGCGCGACGGGGTGACCAGGCCGAGCCGGTCGTAGGTGCGCAACGTCTGCGCGTGCATACCGGCCAGCTCCGCCGCCACCGAGATCATGAACACCGCAGTCGTATCGGCGGTGTTGCCCCCAGAGGAACCACCGCCGCGGGCCGCGTCCCGACCACCGGGCACCCCGTCGGAATTCGATCGCGTGTTCATGGCCGGTCACCGTCCCCAGTCTGCCCGCGGATCGAACCCACTAGCGTGCTCGGCCTGAGCGTAGGCCCGCATGGCCTCGCGCGCGGCGTCGTCGAGTTCGGGCGGCACCGCGACCTTCACGGTGACCAGCAGGTCCCCGGCCCCACCGGACCGCTTCGGCACGCCCCGGCCGCGTACTCGCAGGGTGCGTCCGTCGGTGGTGCCCGCCGGTATCTTCACGCCCACCGAGCCGTCGAGTGTCGGGACCGACACCGTCGCGCCCAGGACCAGTTCGGAGATACTCACCGGCAGGGCCACCTTCAGATCCTGGCCGCTGCGCGTAAACACCCTGTCCGCCTCGACGTGCACCACCACGTACAGATCGCCGGACGGTGCACCGCGCCGGCCCGCCTCGCCCTGCCCGGCCAGCCGGATCCGCTGCCCGTCCTCCACGCCCGGGGGGATGCGCACATTGATGGTGCGGGCACGGACCTTGACACCGCTGCCGTCGCAGTCGGTGCACGGATCGTCGATCCGCGAACCGGTGCCCTGGCAATCCTGGCACGGCTCGCTGAAACCGAACGCGCCCTGATTGCGGCTCACATAGCCCGAACCGTTGCACGACGGGCACACGCGCGGGCTGGTGCCGGCCTTCGCCCCGCTGCCGTGACAGGACGTGCACGGCGACGGGCTGGTCACCCGCAACGGCACCGTCGTACCGACGGCCGCGTCGCGGAAGGTCAGCGAGGTCTCGGTCTCCAGGTCTTTACCGCGGCGCGGCCGGGTGGTGGTCTGCGACCGGCCGCCCCGGTTGAACAGGCCCTCGAAGATGTCGCCGAAACCACCCGATTCGCCGCCACCGCCGCCACCACCACCGAACAGGTCACCGATATTGAAGTCGGCGCCCGTGCTGGTCGTGTAGCTGGTGCCCCCGCCGCCCGGAAAGCCGCCGGGGAAGCCGTTGCCGCCGCCACGGAATCGACCGCCGGCGAACATCGCACGGGTCTCGTCGTACTCTTTCTTCTTCTCGGGATCCGATAGAACGCTCTTTGCTTCAGACACCCTCTTGAATCGCTCTTCGGCCTCCGCGTTCCCTGGATTGCGGTCAGGGTGCAGCTCTGCGGCGAGCTTGCGATAGGCCTTCTGAATTTCCTCAGGCGAAGCGTCAGAAGCAACGCCGAGGTCCTTGTAGAAGTCTCGTTCGAGCCATTCGCGTTGTGGAGCCATCGGACGTCACCTCCTGTGGGACGTGGGTCCGACGACACTGCGCGCGGACCGCGTGATTGCTGTGAAGTTCTTGTCGACCGGAGATGCCCGGTGACGCCGTGGTGACGTCACCGGGCATCTCCGATGTGCGGTCAGACCCGGGGCGGATTGCCCCTATTCTGCACCCCGCGTGTCGGTCGCGGCCTCGGCCGGAGCCGCGGGTGCATCGGTAACCGTCACCATCGCGGTACGAATCACCTTGTCGCCGAATCGGTATCCGCATCGGTACACGTCACCGAGCACCGGATTGGTGCCGTCGCCGTCATTCTGTACCGCCTCGTGCAACTCGGGATCGAAGGGATCACCGGACGTGCCGAACGGCACCAGCTCCTCCGCGGTGAGCACACCGAGGAGTTTGTCGGCGACGGACTTGAGCGGGCCCTCGGCGAGGTCGCCGTGGGCGCGCGCCCGGTCCAGATCGTCGAGGATGGGCAACAGCTTCTCGGCCAGCACCCGCTTGCCGTAGGCCACCGATCCCTGCTTCTCCTCGGCGCTGCGCCGTTTGAAGTTGGCGAACTGGGCCCGTTCACGCTGGAGCGCAGCGGTCAGCTCGGCGACCTGCTCGGCGGCCACCTGCGCGGCCGCGTCGGGTGCCGCCGTGGCGAGTTGCGGCTCGTCCTGCTCGGACGAAGTCCCATCCTGTCCCTGCCGCGGTTGCCCCGCCCGCTCCTCGTCCGCCGCGCCGGGGCGCACCTGTCCCGTGTCGGGATCGATGCGCCGCCGGTCGCTGACGGTGATCGGCTCGTCAGGCTGGATCGGTTCGTCGGACAGGGGGCCCGAAGCCGTCACTTCTTGTCCTCGTCGACAACCTCGGCGTCCACCACGTCATCGGCGCCAGCATCGGCACCCGCGTCGCCACCGTCGGCGGTGGCGTCGGCCTGGGCGGCGGCGTAGATGGCCTGGCCCATTTCCTGCGACTGCTCCGACAGCTTCTCGATGGCGTTCTTGACGGCCCCGATGTCGGTGCCCTTGAGCGCCTCGTTGGCCTCGGCGATGCTCGCGTTGACCTTCTCCTTGAGGCCCGCGTCCACCTTGTCCTCGTTGTCCTTGAGGAACTTCTCGGTGTGGTGGACCAGCGACTCGGCCTGGTTGCGGGTCTCGGCCTCCTCACGACGATTGCGGTCTTCCTCCGCGTGCGCCTCGGCGTCCTTGATCATCCGGTCGATCTCGTCCTTGCTCAGGCCCGAACCGTCCTGGATGCGGATGCTGTTCTCCTTGCCGGTGCCCTTGTCCTTCGCGGTGACGTGCACGATGCCGTTGGCGTCGATGTCGAAGGTCACCTCGATCTGCGGGACACCCTGCGGTGCCGGGGCGATACCGCCGAGCTCGAAGGAGCCGAGCAGCTTGTTGTGCGAGGCGATCTCACGCTCACCCTGATACACCTGGATCTGCACCGAGGGCTGGTTGTCCTCGGCGGTGGTGTAGGTCTCCGACCGCTTGGTGGGGATGGTGGTGTTGCGTTCGATCAGCTTGTGCATCACGCCGCCCTTGGTCTCGATACCCAGCGACAGCGGGGTCACATCGAGCAGCAGGACGTCCTTGACCTCACCACGCAGCACCCCGGCCTGCAGGGCCGCACCCACCGCGACGACCTCGTCGGGGTTGACGCCCTTGTTGGGCTCCTGGCCGCCGGTCAGCTCCTTGACCAGCTCGGTGACCGCGGGCATACGGGTGGAGCCGCCGACGAGGACCACGTGGTCGATGTCGCCGACCGAGATCCCGGCGTCCTTGATGACGGCCTGGAACGGGGCACGGGTGCGCTCGAGCAGGTCGGAGGTGATCTTCTGGAATTCCGACCGGCTCAGCTGCTCGTCGAGGAACAGCGGGTTCTTGTCGGCGTCGACGGTGATGTACGGCAGGTTGATCCCGGTCGACTGCGATGCCGACAGCTCGATCTTGGCCTTCTCCGCGGCCTCGCGCAGACGTTGCAGGGCCATCTTGTCCTTGGTCAGGTCGATGCCGTTCTGCGACTTGAACTTCTCGACGAGCCAGTCGACGACACGCTGATCCCAGTCGTCGCCACCGAGGTTGTTGTCGCCGGAGGTCGCGCGGACCTCCACGACACCGTCGCCGATCTCCAGCAACGAGACGTCGAAGGTGCCGCCACCGAGGTCGAACACCAGGATGGTCTGTTCCTTCTCACCCTTGTCCAGTCCGTAGGCCAGGGCCGCGGCGGTGGGCTCGTTGACGATGCGCAGCACGTTCAGGCCCGCGATCTGGCCGGCCTCCTTGGTGGCCTGACGCTGGGCGTCGTTGAAGTACGCGGGAACGGTGATCACCGCGTCGGTGACGTCCTCGCCGAGGTAGGCCTCCGCGTCGCGCTTGAGCTTCATGAGCGTGCGCGCGCTGATCTCCTGCGGGGTGTACTTCTTGTCGTCGATGCCGACGGTCCAGTCCTCGCCCATGTGACGCTTGACCGAACGGATGGTGCGGTCGACGTTGGTGACGGCCTGGTTCTTGGCGGGCTGCCCGACAAGTACCTCACCGTTGCGCGCGAAGGCGACGACGGACGGCGTGGTCCGCGAGCCCTCCGCGTTGGCGATGACGCTCGATTCGCCGCCTTCCAGCACGGATACGACGGAGTTGGTGGTACCGAGGTCGATTCCAACAGCACGTGACATCTGTTTTTCCTCCTGTTTCAGGGCGTGAGCCCAAGCTTCTGCGGGTCCGGCGCCGCCCACGGCACCGGGTTGGTTTGCCCGGAAACCTGCGCAGGCACTCAACTTCAGTGCGGCCGACTCATGTTCTAGCGGAACCTTCGCCCTGCGGTCAACTCAAGTTGAGTGTGTATTGCTCAAGTTTCTCGATGGGTCCAACGGGTGGACCCCCGGGGTTGTTCCCGATTCCGGAGAAAAAGTTGATCCGATTACGCTCAGGTCTGTGATGCTCAGGTCTGTGATGCCCAGGTCTGCGATGCCCAGGTCTGCGATTCGGTTCGGGCACCGGCCAGCCGGTGCAGCGACACCGCCGCCGCCCGCGCGATATCCGCCGGCACGCCGTGACCGTCGAGCATGGCGGTGGCCGCATCCATCTCCTCGGCGCGCCGGGCCGCGTGATGCCGGGTGCCCTCGACGATCCCCGCCAGCGACGCGGCGGAGAGATCGTCGAACTCGGCCCGGATGTTGTCGGCCAGCCAGTCGCCCAGACCCTGCTTGTCCGCGGCGTCGAGTGCCTCGACGATCGCCGCGGCCATGCCCTTGTAGAAGACGCTGCGCAACAGCTTTCGCTCGGCCGCCGCACCCGCCGGACCGTCGATCACCTCCACGCGACCGCCGTGCGCGGAGATGACCCCGGCGAATCGAGCCGCCCCCGAACCCGCGGCGAGCATCGGCACACCGATGCCCTTGCCCGGCACGTACGCCATGATCGACACATCGGCGAAGTATGCGCCACGTTCGGCGAGTCGGTCGCCGAACCGCGCCATCAACCCGGGCTCGGTGGTGTTGAGATCGGCCCACAACGCACCCGCGCGGACGGCGGGCAGCGCGGCCTCGAGCGCCGGGGCCGCAAAGGCGGCGGTGGTCAGCGAGATGACGACGTCGGCCGATTCCGCCGCAGCCCGGTCGCTGTCGACGCGCACGACACCGTCGGGTGCGGTGGTCGAGGGGTCCGGGTCGTAGGCGCTCACGATGGCACCGGCGGCCACCAGGTCCGCGGCGAACATCGTGCCCACCTCCCCGAGCCCGAGGATTCCGAAGCTCACCGGGCCGCCGGACGGCCCTCCCGCGGTCGACGTCATACCCGGGACTCTACGCACCCGAGCCGCACGGGCGGGCGGACATCACACACCCCACCGATCACGCCGGATCGGTGGGGTGTGTGGCGCGCCCTCAGGCCGCCGACGACTCGGTCCGTGCCGACGACTCCGGATACGCCGATTCGGGCCGGGTGGCCGGTTCCAGCGCACGGGCGACGATCTCGGCGACATCGGCCACCGGAATCACCTCCAGCGCGTCGAGGATCTCGGTGGGCACGTCGTCGAGGTCGGGCTCGTTGCGCTGCGGGATGAACACGGTCCCCAGCCCGTTGCGCTGCGCGGCGAGCAACTTCTGCTTGACACCACCGATCGGCAGGACCCGCCCGTTCAGCGTGACCTCGCCGGTCATGCCCACGTCGCCGCGCACCCGCCGCCCCGTGGCCATCGACACCAGCGCGGTGACCATGGTGACCCCGGCCGACGGGCCGTCCTTGGGGACGGCTCCGGCGGGCACGTGCACATGGACGGTGCGATTGAGCGCGACCGGATCGACACCGAGTTCGCTTGCGTGCGCACGGACATACGACAGAGCTATCTGCGCCGACTCCTTCATCACATCACCGAGCTGACCGGTCAGTTGCAGTCGGGGATCCCCGTCCCCGTCGCCGGAGCCGGCGGCGGTCGCCTCGATGTACAGCACGTCGCCACCCATCCCGGTGACCGCGAGACCCGTTGCCACACCCGGAACCTCGGTCCGCTCGGCCGATTCCAGGGTGAACCGGGGACGGCCGAGGTATTCCTTGAGATCGTCCTCGCCGATCGTGACCGGCGCCGACGCCCCACCTGTGGCCAGTTTCGTGGCCACTTTCCGCAGCATCTTCGCCAACAGCCGTTCATAGTGGCGCACACCGGGTTCGCGGGTGAAGTTCGCGGCGACTTCCCGCAGCGCGTCATCACCGATGACCACCTCGTCCGCCGACAGCGCCGCCTTCTCGATCTGTCTCGGCACCAGGTGCCCGCGGGCGATGGCAATCTTGTCGTCCTCGGTGTAGCCGTCGATGGTCACCAGTTCCATCCGGTCGAGCAACGCCGACGGTATGTTCTCGATGACGTTGGCCGTGGCCAGGAACACCACATCCGACAGGTCCAGGTCGAAGTCGAGGTAGTGGTCACGGAAGGTGTGGTTCTGCGCCGGGTCGAGGACCTCCAGCAGCGCGGCCGCCGGATCGCCACGGTAGTCCGAACCCACCTTGTCGATCTCATCCAGCAGCACAACAGGATTCATCGATCCCGCTTCGCCGATGGCACGCACGATCCGGCCCGGCAGCGCGCCGACGTAGGTTCGTCGGTGGCCGCGTATCTCGGCCTCGTCCCGCACACCGCCGAGGGCGACGCGGACGAACTCACGGCCGAGGGCACGCGCGATGCTCTCCCCGAGCGAGGTCTTGCCCACACCGGGCGGGCCGGCCAGCACCATCACCGCGCCGGAGCCGCGTCCGCCGACCACCTGCAGCCCGCGTTCGGCGCGACGGGCGCGCACCGCGAGGAATTCGACGATGCGATCCTTGACGTCGTCGAGACCGTGATGATCGGCATCGAGAATCTCACGGGCACCGGCGATGTCGGTGGAATCAGTGGTGGTGACGTTCCACGGCAGCTCGAGAACCGTGTCCAGCCAGGTGCGGATCCAGCCCGACTCCGGCGACTGGTCACCGGCCCGCTCGAGTTTGCCCACCTCTCGCAGCGCGGCCTCGCGTACCTTCTCGGGCAGGTCGGCGGCCTCCACCCGGCCACGGAGGTCGTCGGCCCCCTCGGGCTCGTCCTCGCCGAGTTCCTTGCGGATGGCGGCGAGTTGCTGGCGCAGCAGGAACTCCTTCTGCTGCTTCTCCATTCCGTCGCGGACGTCTGCGGTGATCTTGTCGCTCACCTCCGTTTCGGCGATGTGTTCGCCGGTCCACCCGATCAGCAGCCGCAACCGGCGTGCGATGTCGGCGGTCTCGAGCAGTTCCCGCTTCTGCCGGTCGGTCAGCCACGTGGTGTAGCCGGACGTGTCGGCCAGCGCCGACGGGTCGGTCATCTTGTTGACGGCATCGATGATCTGCCACGCCTCCCGGCGCTGCAGCATCGCCAGCACCAGTTTCTTGTATTCGGCGGCAAGCTCTGTCACCTCGTCGGTGACGGGCTCCTCGTCGATCTCGGTGACCTCGACCCACAGTGCCGCCCCATGCCCGGGCGTACCCGACCCGATCTGCGCACGCCGCTCGCCCTTGACGACGACGGCCTGCTGCCCACCGGGGATACGTCCGACCTGCACGATCGACACGATCGCACCGTGTGTCGGATACCGGTCGTCCAGTCGCGGCGCCACCAGCAGCCTGCCCGATTCGGTCGCCCGGGCGGCGTCGACGGTGGCCTGCGCGCCGTCGTCGAGCGGGATGGGCACCACCATGCCGGGCAGAACGACCAGGTCGGGAACGAACAGGACCGGCACTGAGTATGTGTTGGACATACAACCTCCAAAGTTCAGCCTGGTGGACTCAACCCCATGGCCGGCGGTCTTCTTCCCGATCGACTTATGCCCCCGGCGAACAGGATGGATTTCGGAATTTCGGCCAGAATCGCCTCGGCCGGACACCATGGTTCGGCCGGTCACGGCGTCTATCCGCCGAATCGGAACGTGACCCGGACCACTCGCCGATTCAGCCCTCACGTTCGGGCACCGGCGACGCTAGTATCAGCGGGTATGAAGAAGGTGTCCACGGCGGTGCTCGCGTGTCTAGCCACGATCCTCACCGCCGCCGCGACGATTGTGGCGGCACCACAGGCACAGGCCGCGCCGTGTCCGGCCGTGCAGGTCATCTATGCGCGCGGCACCACCGAGAAGCCCGCCCCGCTCGGCGCCACCGGTCAGTCCTTCCTTGGTTCGCTCCAGGCGCAGCTTCCGGGACGGGCGGTGGCCGGTCACGGGATCAGGTACGCGGCCAGCGGCAATTACGCCAGGCCACTGTCGTATCTCCTGTCGGTGCGCAACGGTGTGCTCGGCACCCAGTCGCGCATCATCAGCACCATCAGGCGATGCCCCGACACCAAGATCGTGCTCGGCGGTTTCTCACAGGGCGCTGCCATCGTCGGATACGCGATCAGCTCGGACCTGAGCCTTCGCCGGGATCTGTCGATCGTGCAGTTTGCGATGCCGACTCCGCTGCCCCCGTCGATCTCCGACCACATCGCCGCCGTGGTGTTGTTCTCCCAGCCGTCCGACAACTGGCTCGGCAACGTCGGCGCCCCGCCGATCCGCCTCGGCGCCGAATACGCCGACAAGTCCATGCGTTACTGCCTGCCGCTGGACAACATCTGCGACGGCAGCCCGTTCAGCCCGCCCAACCCGCTGCACCTGGCGTACGTGTTCGGTGGCGTCACCTACGCGGGCGCCGCGTTCGCGGCCGGCCTGGTGTGACCGTCTGAGTTGAACCACCCCGCCGGCATCGGGTGCGACAGCATGAATCCGCTCCCCGCCTGTCGGGGCCCGGTCACCAGGCCCCGACAGGCGGGGGCCGGTGACTCAGCCGCGCGGCAGCCCCAGAATCCGCTCGGCCGCGGCGGTGCGCAGGATCTGAGTGGTGCCGCCGGCGATCGACAGGCACCGGTTCTGGATCACCTGTTCGGCGGAATCGGTCCAGGCCAGGCCGTCGGGACCGGACAGTTCGAGCGCGAAGTCGGGCACCGACTGGCGGTGCTGCACACCGATCAGTTTGCGCACGCTCGATACCGCGCCCGGATCCAGTCCGGCGAGTTGGGCGGCGACGGCCCGTGCGTCCATCACCCGGCCGACGTGGGAGTCGGCGAACAGGGTGCCGAAGGTTCTACGTTCGTCTGCGGTGAGTTCGCGGCCGAGTCCGTCGATCTGCCGCAGCAACGTGTCCATCTCCTTGCCCAGGCCCGTCCCGCCCATCGCGACCCGTTCGTTGGCGAGGGTGGTGCGCGCCAGCCGCCAGCCGCCGCCGATGTCGCCGACCACGCAGTCGTCGGGCACGAACACCCCGTCGAGGAAGACCTCGTTGAACTTGGGGTGCCCGGTGGCCTCGCGCAGGGGTCGCACGTCGAGTCCGGGCGAGGTCATGTCGACGAGGAAGTAGGTGATCCCCTTGTGTTTGGCGACGTCGGAATCCGTACGCGCCAGGCAGATCGCCCACTGTGCGTTGTGCGCCTGAGAGGTCCAGATCTTCTGTCCGGTCAGGCTCCATCCGCCGTCGACACGCACCGCCTTGGTGCGTAGTGACGCCAGGTCGGAACCGGCCTCCGGCTCGGAGAACATCTGGCACCACACGATGTCTCCGGCGAGGGTCGGTTCGACGAATCGCCGGCGCTGCGCGTCGGTGCCGTGCTGCAGGATGGTCGGGATCGCCCAGCCCGCGATCACCAGGTCGGGGCGGTCGACGCCCGCCCGGTCGAGTTCGCTGTCGATCAGCAGTTGCAGCGCGGCCGGTGCGGCCAGGCCGTACGGCGCGGGCCAGTGCGGCATCAGATACCCCGATTCGGCCAGTCGGCGCCGACGGTCGTCGCCGGTGACCGCCGCGATGTGCGCGATGTCGGCACGTACCTCGTCGCGCCGACCGTCGACGGCGGACAGGTCGATATCGAACACCCTTCGCGCACCGCTCAGTCCGGCTGCACCCAGCGCGTCGGCCTGCCCGCGGGCATGGCCGAGCAGGATCGTGGCGGCCAGCGCCGACCGCAGGTACAGGTGCGCCGCGTGTTCGAACGTGAAGCCGATACCGCCGAGCACCTGGATGCAATCCTTGGTGGCGGCCGGGGCGGCCTGGGCCACGATCACGTCCGCGGCCAGCGCGCTGAGTTCCAGTTGCTCCGGCGCGCCGTCACCACCGACGAGCGCGGCATCGACGGCCCGCGCCAGATCCCAGGCCACCGATGTGATCTGCTCACTGCGGCAGAGGATGTCGGCGCACAGATGCTTGACGGCCTGGAATGATCCGATGGGCCGGCCGAATTGGGTGCGCACCTTCGCGTAGTGGACGGCGGTGTCCAGCGCCCATCGACATACGCCGCTCTGGTAGGCGGCGAGCGCGGCGTGCAGGGCACCGCTCACGATCGCGTCATCACCCGCCGCTGCGGTACCGAGCCGGATGAGGCGTGCGGTGTCGATACCGTCCACGGAGACCCTCGACAGTGGCGTGGCGCCGTCGGTCGCGGGCTGCGCCGTGGCGGTGATGTGCGCCGACCCGGGCGGCAGCGCCCACCACCGTACCGCCCCGCCCTCATCCGCGAGTGGGATCGTGAGGACGCAGCCCTCGGTGTAGCCGGGTACCGGACCCAGCTCGACGGCCCCCGATTCCGGCGTCGGTGGCCCGATGTGGGCGACCGTGTAGGCGCTCACCGGAACGGCCGCGGCGACGTCGCCGGACAGCAGCGCCGCCAGCAGCGCCGCCGCCCGCGGATCCGCCGACCGGGACAACCCGATCGCGGTGGCCACCGTCGGTCCTACCGGACCGGGGATCAGGTCGTAGCCGCATTGCTCGATCATCGCGGCGGTGTCGGCGAAGTCGGCGCCGAGCCCGCCCTGCTCGTCGGGCACCGCCGCACCGAAGACGCCGAATCCGGCGAGCCGCGCGAACCGGCTGGTCCACGAATCCGATTGCGTTCCTGCGGGTTTGTCCAATTCGGCGCGGACGATGTCGGCGATGCCCTGGCCCGACGCCCAGGATGACATCGCGGCGCAGACCGCGCTCTGTTCTTCACTCGTGACCAGACTCACGACACTCCTGTGCATGTTGGGGTTGTGACCCTTAATTAGAACCTGTTCTAATATGCCACGAGAGAGTGTGCACCGGTAGCCGCCTGGTATCCGGCCCGCGAAAGACCCGAGATGTGAGGACCCCGAGCCGATGGCACGTTCCACGATCAACAACGCAGCCGTCGACGTGGCCTCGACCGAGGACATTCCGGTACCCGGCACCGATGCCGCACCCGCACCGGGTGCCGACTCCGGATCATCGGCGCAGCGGGAGCGCCGCAAGCGCATCCTCGACGCGACCCTCGCGCTTGCATCCAAGGGCGGTTACGACGCCGTACAGATGCGTACCGTCGCCGAGAAGGCCGATGTCGCCGTCGGCACGCTGTACCGCTACTTTCCGTCCAAGGTGCATCTACTGGTCACGGCGATGGCGCGGGAGCTGGGCCGGGTCGAGGGCAAAGTGGATCGCTCGCAATTGCGCGGCGACAACGCCGTCGAACGGCTACGCCACGTTCTCGACATGATCACCTACGCCATGCAGCGCGACCCGCTGCTCACCGAGGCCATGACCCGGGCGTTCATGTTCGCCGACGCCTCGGCCTCCACCGAGGTCGATCAGGTCGCCGGCACCATCGACCGGTTGTTCGCCGGCGCGATGGTCGACGTGGGCGAACCGACCGCCGACGACCTCGCCGTCGCCCGCGTGATCGCCGACGTGTGGATGTCGAACCTGGTGCAGTGGCTCACCCGCCGCGCCTCGGCCACCGACGTCGCCAACCGCCTCGAGCTCACGGTCAGGCTGCTGCTCAAAGACCGCTGACCCCGCGCGGCCCGACCACTCGATACAGCGATCAGCCCGGCCGATCCCCTGGGGATCGGCCGGGCTGATCGCTCGTGTGCGCTATGTGACGCCCAGATCCTTGGCGATCTTGGGCCAGACGGTCTTGAGGTCCTGCGCCCAGTACTCCCATGAGTGGGTACCGGTCGACCGGGTGATCACCTCGTGCGGGATCTTGAGCTGGGTCATCCGCCTGGCCATGTCCTTGGTGCACCGGTTCACCGCGGCCTCGATCAGGCCGCCGAGCACGATCTGGTTGGCGAGGGCATCGAGGTTGTTCTCGATTCCGGCCGCGCCGAGACGGTCGTACTGCCCGGGCAGACCGCTGCCGGTGGTCATGTAAACCTTGGTGTCACGGAGCTTGGCCGCGTTGATGTACGGGTCGTGCTCCCGCCAGCCCGCAGACCCCGGCAGACCCCACATGTTGACGACACTGCCACGACCGCGCTGGCCCACGACAGCCTGAATGTAGGCCTGGCCCAACGGATCGCTGGTGCGGGTGCAGCCGCTGAAGGCCGCCACCGACTTGTACAGTTTGGGCGCGTTGATCGCCAGATTCATCACCGAGGTGCCGGCCATGGAGATCCCGGCGATCGCGTTGGTCCCAGTGGTGCCGAACCGCCGGTCGATCAGCGGCGGCAATTCCTTGGTGAGGAAAGTCGTCCACTTGTTGCGGCCCAGGACCTTGTCGTCCTTCTGCCAATCCGTGTAGTACGAGAACGCGCCGCCGATCGGGGTCACCACGTTGACGTTCTTGTTGGCGAAGAACTTCTCGTAGTCCGTACGGGCCGCCCAGGTCGCCGAGTCCTCGCCGCCGCCGGCGCCGTTGAGCAGATACAACGTCGGCGCGGGCTCGGAACTGTCCTTGGGGCGCAGCATCTCGATGGGGATCATCTTGCGCATCGACGCCGAATAGACGATCGCGGTGACCCGGCCACCCTCACCGGTGATGACCGTGTCGATCCGGGAGACCGCCGGATCGGGTTCGGCGTCGCCATCGGTGTCGGTGTCGGTGTCGGCCACCGGGATGACCGTGGGCTCAGCACCCGCGGTCACCGTCGTCGGCGCCGGGTCGGCGGCAGCAGGTGCCGCCGTGGTGACCACGCCACCGGTAACCACCAGGCTCAACACCCCGGCAATCACCGCCACGTCGCGGGCCCACCCGCCGCGCAGCACACCTCGTCGCACCACTAATCCCTGTCGCACCTCTAACCCCTTTGGCATCATTAGTCTCAGATACAACAAATGTAACTCTGGTTGTGTCAGATCCCAAGCCGAATCAGGTCCCGTTAGCCAGTTGTGACGTACTCACGACAGCCCATGAAACGAGAAACCCGCAGGTCGACGACATTGAGACGACAACCTGCGGGCATCCGGTCCGCTCGCGCGCGATCCGGTGACGACCGGCCGGATCAGCGGTGCTTGAACTCCGGTTCACGCTTGTCCACGAACGCAGCCATACCTTCGGTCTGGTCCTCGGTGGCGAACAGCGAGTAGAACAGCGACCGCTCGGCGCGCACGCCTTCGGTCAGCGTGGTGTCGAAGGCCCGGTTCACGGCCTCCTTGGCCAGGTACACCGAGATCAGCGACTTGGACGCAATGGTCGCGGCGGCCTCCTTGGCGACGGTCAGCGCCTCCTCGGTGGGAACCACCCGCGACACCAAACCGGCTCGCTCGGCCTCATCTGCCTTCATCTGCCGGCCGGTGAGCACCAGGTCCATCGCCTTGGCCTTGCCGACCGCGCGGGTCAGCCGCTGCGATCCACCGATGCCGGGGATCACACCGAGATTGATCTCGGGCTGACCGAATCGGGCGTTCTCACCGGCGATGATCGTGTCGGCCAGCATCGCCAGCTCACAGCCACCGCCGAGGGCATAGCCGGTCACCGCGGCGATGATGGGTGTGCGTACCCGGGACAGGTCGTCCCACGCGCCGAAGAACGCCTCGGACACCACGTCACTGTAGGTCTTCGACGACATCTCCTTGATGTCGGCGCCGGCGGCGAAGGCCTTCTCCGAACCTGTCAGCACGATCGCGCCGATGCCCGGGTCCGCGTCGAACGCCTTGGCCGCGCCGACGACCTCGTTCATCAGCTGCGTGTTGAGGGCGTTGAGCGCCTTCGGCCGGTTCAGCGTGATCACGCCGACGCGGCCCTCGGTATCGACGATGATGGTCTCGTATGCGGTCATTGATGATCCTCTCGTGCGGTTGGTACCCGGTGCCGCAATCCGGACGGGCCGGGTCGTGATCGGGTAGTTCGGTTTCTGGCGGGCCGCTGTCGGGACCCGGACTAGTCGCCTGGCGCTATTCGCCGGGCACGCCCCACGCCTCGATCGGCAGCTCCAACTCCACCGGCAGCGGTTCGAAGAACACGTCTACCTCCGCCGCGGTGACCGAGGAGTGATCCGCGTGCCGCCAGGTGGGGTTGCGGTCCTTGTCGATGACCTGTGCCCGGATACCTTCTGCCATATCGGGGTTGCGCAGCGAGCGCAGCGCGAGCCGGTACTCGACACGCAGCGACTCGGCCAGGTCATCCCTGGATGCGGCCTCACGCAGGGCCCGCAGCGTGACCGCCGCGGCCAGTGGGCTTTTCGCCTCGATGATGTCGGCGGCCTTCGTCGCCTCGGGAGTGCCGAGTTCACGGCAGCGGGCGATGATGTCGGCCACCGAGTCACCGGCGAAGGCCTCACTGATCCAGCCGCGCTGATCGGTCAGTGCCGATTCTCCCGGATCCGCCCCGGGGAACGCCTGGCCCGGCTTCCACCGTTCGAGGGCGGCGGCCAGGCCGTCGGCCGGAATGTAGTGGTCGGCCAGGCCGATGGCGATGGCGTCGGCGGCCCGGATGGTACCGGCGGTCAGCGCCACATAGGTACCGAGCTCATCGGGCACCTTCGACAGCAGGTGGGTGCCTCCGACGTCGGGGATGAACCCGATGCCGACCTCCGGCATACCCAGTTTGGTGCGGTCGGTGACCACCCGGGTGTTGCCGTGTGCGGAGATGCCGACGCCGCCGCCCATCACGATGCCGTCCATGATCGCCACATACGGTTTGGGGTACCGCGAGATGAGCGTGTTGAGCCGGTATTCGTCGCGCCAGAACGCCGCGGACGGCGACGCCGCCGCATCGGCGTCGGTCTTGTCACCGGTGCTGAGCATCGCCGCATCGCGGTGAATGGCGACGATATCGCCGCCCGCGCACAGTCCACGCTCACCGGCACCACGTACGACGGCCCCGGTGATCTCGGAGTCGACCGCCCAGCCGAGCAATGCCTGCTCCATCGCCAGCGCCATCTCATGATCGAGGGCGTTGATCGCCTTCGGTCTGTTGAGGGTGATCGTACCGACGCCCTCAACCACCTTCACCAGCACCGATGCCGGGTTGTCGGCCACCGCACCATCCGAATCAGCCACTGGGGCTCCCTTCCACACTGAGGCTCGAACTTTACTTGGACATCCTAGTAAATAGGATGCCCTGCCGACCAGGGAAGGTGCTTTCCCACCCGCCGGGTACCCTCACGACGCCCGGTGCCACCACGCTGCGGCTCGGCGACCGCGACCGATAACGTGGGAAGATCGACACCGCGAAGGTCAGGAGCGCATCGCAACCATGGAAGCACTGCCCACGAACATGCCCAATTGGTGGGACAAGCCGGCCCCGGTCGTCATTCCCGAGGGGTACGCCGAATTCGCTGAGCAGTTCCGGATTCTGCAGGATGTGATGACCGCGGCCGCGCCCGACGCGGACCAGACCCGCACGGCGTCACAGCTGGTCGCCGAACTCATCGACGTACTCGCGCAGTCCGCGACCGACGAGTGGTCGCAGTTGTCGGGGCGGCTGCCCGTTCCCGGGCGGGGACAGACCCTGGTCCCGGCGTTTCACATCGAAACCGAAACCGAGACGGAGTCGCGCGGCACCGTCCGGTTCGGGCGCCAGTTCCTCGGCGGCAACGGCGCCGTGCACGGCGGTGCCATCCCGCTGTTCTTCGATGACGCGTTCGGCCGCTTCGCCAATACCCACGACCGCACCCTCGCCCGCACCGCGAACCTGCACGTCGACTACCGGAACGTCACACCGATCGACACCGATCTCGCCGTGATCGTCCGGTTCGACCGCGAGGAGGGCCGCAAACGCTACCTGACCGGCGAGATCTGGAACGGCGAATGCCTCTGCGTGGAGGCGAGTGGCCTGTTCGTCGTCCTCAAACCCGGCGCGGCGTAGTCCCGGTGCTGCGGCCGCGTTCGGCGAAGGCACGCACTGCGGCCTTGTGCTCATCGCCGTCGGCGCACGCCCGGTAGCGGACGAGTTCGGCGTCCATCGCGGCACCGAGGTCGAGATGCCGGGCATCGCGAAGGTTGGCCTTCATCGCGCCGATCGCCTGCGCCGAGGACGCCGCGAGCCGGCCCGCGATCTCGCGGGCGGTGGACCGCACCTCGTCGTCGGGGACGAGCCAGTCGAGCAGCCCGAGGCCGAGCGCCTCGTCGGCGCCGACACGGTCGGACAGCAGCATCAGCCGGGTCGCGGGCCCGACCCCGATGAGATCGCGTAGCTGCCAGGCGACGCCGAAGTCGCCCGGCAGACCGATCTTGATGAACGCGGTGGTCAGCAGGGTGGATGGGCCGCCGACACGCAGATCGCAGGCCAGCGCAAGGCCGAGCCCGGCACCTGCGGCCGCGCCGGGCAGCGCCGCGATCGACGGGGTGGTCATCGACCGCAGCCGCCCGACGACACCGACCTGTCTGCGGGCGCGCTTGTCGAACCAGTCCTGGACGCCGTCGTCACCGACCGGTACGTCACCGCCACGTTCGGCGAACGCCTTCACATCGCCGCCCGCGCAGAAGGCCGCACCCGCCCCGGTGAGTACGATCGCCCGCACGCCGGCGTCCGCATCGAGATCGGCGAGCACCACGGCGAGCGCGTCGAGCATCTCGGGCGTAACGGCGTTCTTCACATCGGGGCGGTTCAGGGTGACGGTGGCGATGCCGTCCGCCGTGTCGAGCAGCAGATGTTCGGTGCCGGTGTCGATCCCGCTCACGAGGTGACCACCCGCTCGGAGACGTACATATCCAGCCGCAGATCTTCCTCGCGCTGCGCGGTGCGGTATTTCGCGAAGTTGGTGACACCCTCCTCGATCAGCACCGAGTCGTCGATGAAGAAGTTCCCGGTGCAGGTCCGGGAGTCGCGGGTGAGGACGGCGTGTGCGGCGTCGGACATGATCTCGGGTGTGCGCGCCGTGGCGGCCCTGTCCTCACCGCCCCGGTTGAGGATCGCGGCGGTGACGATCGGAGTGCGGGGCCACAGCGAGTTGGCGGCGATGCCCGCGTCGGCGAGTTCGGCGGCCAGACCAATCGTGCACAGGCTCATTCCGTACTTGGACAGCGTGTAACCGGTTTGCGGGCCAACCCATTTCGGGTCGAGGTCGATCGGCGGCGACAGAGTGAGGATGTGCGGGTTGGTGCCCCGTTCCAGATACGGGATCGCCGTCTTGGACAGCAGGAACGTGCCGCGGGTGTTGATGGACTGCATCAGGTCGTAGCGCTTCATCGCCAGCTCGCGCGTCGGTGAGGTGTCGATGGCCGAGGCATTGTTGATCACGATGTCGATACCGCCGAATCTGTCGACCGCCGCGTCGACGGCGCGCCGCACATCCGCCTCCTCACGCACATCGCCGACTACCGGCAACGCCTTGCCGCCCGCGTCCTCGATCTCCTGGGCCGCCGTGTACACGGTGCCGGTCAGCGTGGGGTGCGGCTCTGCGGTCTTGGCCAGGAGTACCACATTCGCGCCGTCGGCCGCGGCCCGCAACGCGATTGCCAGGCCGATCCCCCGGCTGCCGCCGGACATCAGCATGGTTCGGCCACTCAACGATCGTTCGGACACGACACTCCTATCTACGGTTGACCTTACGGTAACAGTAACCATCGACACGCCGGGCAGCGCGGCACCGGCGGCCGGGCCCGTGAGCAAGCATCCATACCCACCTGCACCGCGGACAAAACTAACGACGGTAGACTTGATCATCGGCGCTCATCAGGCGGCAGGGAGGTAGGCGTGGCGAGACCATCGAAACCATTGATCAGCCGGGAGGCCGCGGTGGCGGCATCCATCGAGATCATCGACGCCGACGGACTCGAGGCATTCAGTCTGCCCCGGCTCGCGAAACATCTCGGTGTGCGCGCACCGTCGCTCTATCACCACTTCGCCGACAAGAACGAGATCCTCACCGAAGTGGCCCGCGATATCGCCGGCCGGACCGTCGCACGACCCCGCATGACGCCCGGGCCGGACTGGCCGGAGTATTTCGTGGCACTCGCCCTCAACTTCCGTCAGTCGATTCTCCGGCACCGCAACGCCGCACCGATACTGCTGCAGCACTTTCCCCGCGAGCTGTTCATCGCCACGTATGAACACACGGCGCGCTTCCTGCTTGATTCGGGCGTGCCCAGCGACCTGCACGTGCAGATCCTCGACGGTATAGAGACCCAGGCGGTCGGCGCCGTCCTGATGGAGGCGATGCGGCCGCCGAGCCGCAAGTCGACGATCTTCCCGAACGTCGACCCGTCATCTCAGCCGCTGCTGGCCAAGGCGCTCGCGGACAACGAACTGAGCCAGAAGCAACTGTTCGAGGCGATGGTCCGCAGTTTCCTGCACGGAATCATCCGCGACAACGACCTCGACCGCACCACAGTCGGGTAGACCCCGACTGTGGTTGAGGTGGGAGGAGCGCAAGCGACAAGCCTCGGCACCCCGGTAAGCAGACGGACATCCTCTCGCGCGGTTTCGAGGCTCGCAGGCTCGCACCTCAATCGACGGAGTTGGTCACCGCCCGGATCTCAACCGGCGGGATCGGTCTCCGCGAAGAGGTCGGGCAGGCCGTCGGAGACGCGATCGGGAAACTCCGGCCGCCGTTTGGTGAGGAACGCATCGACGCCCTCACGCACGTCGGCGGACCGGCCACGCAGGTAGATGCCCACGGATTCGGCGCGGTGCGCGTCGATCGGGTCGGCCGCACCCAGCATCCGCCACAGCATGGCACGGGTGAGGGCCACCGACACCGGCGAGGTGCCGGCCACCAGTTCGCGGGCCGCCTCGATCGCCCGTGGCAGAACCTGCTCCGGCGCAACGACTTCCCGCACCAGGCCGCGCTCATGGGCTTCGGTGACCGGAACCATCCGGGCGCCGATCAGCCACTCCAGGGCGGTGCCGACACCGACCAGTCGCGGCAGGAACCAGCTCGAGCACGCCTCCGGGACGAGTCCGCGCGCGGTGAAGATGAAACCGAATTTAGCTGTCTCCGAGGCGATCCTGATGTCAGCGGGCAGGGTCATGGTGACCCCGACACCTGCTGCCGGGCCGTTGATGGCGGCGACCACCGGTTTGGTCGAACGGAAGATCCGCAGCGTGGTCCGGCCGCCGATATCGGGCGGCACCTCGCCGGACGTTTCGGTGACAAAGGTATCGCCACCGGCGGCGAGGTCGGCGCCGGCACAGAAGGCCCGCCCGTTACCGGTGATCACGACCGCGCGCACCGCGTCGTCGGCGTCGGTGGCGTCGAAGGCCGCGATGATCTCCTCGGACATCTGATGAGTGAAGGCGTTGAGCCGGCCGGGCCGGTCGAGGCGGATGACCGCGATCTCCCCGTCGATCTCGACGGATACCACCGGATCGGACTGCCGGGTCATCGAGTTGCTCGCGGTGTCGGGAATCTCATTGCCCAATCCGCTTTTTGCCGAATCGGATTCACCGGCGCTGTCGACTGTCACGGTCACCGAGACTACCTTCCCGTCCACTGCGGCGGGCGCTTCTCCGCGAATGCGCGCGGCCCCTCTTTGGCGTCGGCGCTGGCGAACACCGTGCGGATCGCGGTCTTGTTGATCTGCCACGACCGGTCGTCCCAGCCGCGCTCGTCCAGCGCCGTCTCGTGCATCACCCGCTTGCTCTCGGCCACGGCCAGCGGCGCGTTGCGGGCGATCGTGGCCGCCAGCTCGAGTGCGACATCGAGCGCGGTTCCGGCGGGCGCGATCCGGTTGACCAGACCGAGCTCATATGCCCGTGCCGCCGAGATGGGCTCTCCGGTGAGTGCGATCTCGGCGGCGATCTTCTGCGGTACCTGACGGTGGATGCGCAGCAGCCCGCCGGCCGCGGCGACAATGCCCCGACGCACCTCGGGCAACCCCATCGTCGCCGTCTCGTCGATCACCGCCAGATCGGCGGTGAGCACGATCTCGGTGCCACCGCCGAGCGCGAATCCGTTCACAGCGGCAATGACCGGTGTGGAAATCCAGTGCCGCACAATGCCGGCGAAGTCCCACTCCCGGTGGTCCGGGTCATCGATCCGCCGCCCGGCGCCCAGTTCCTTCAGATCGGCACCCGCACAGAACGCCTTGCCGGCGCCGGTGAGCACCACGGCCCGCACGGCCGGGTCGGCGTCGGCGCGCTCGAGTGCGGCACCGGCCGCCGCCGAGAGCGCCGAGTTGACCGAGTTCATCGCCTCGGGCCGGTTGAAGGTGATGACGGCGATGTGGTCGTGAACCCGGTACAGCACCGGTCCGTTGTCGGCGGGTTCGATCTCTGTCACGGACACTCCTCGTTCTTGGCCGAAAATACTTGCGTAGCAGGAAAATCAGGGCAGATATGCGCGGACGGTCAGCCGAGAACCGGTGCCGGCTGGTCGGTGTGACCGACCTGGTAGCAGGTGTCGGAGTCCTCCTGCTCGTAGCCGAGCAGCCGGCACATGCGCACCGCGGCCTGATCCTCGGGGTTGATCCGCAGCAACGACACCTGCGCGCCCCGTTCGCCGGCCGGCGGATTGTCGCGCTGATCGATCATCGCGGCCGCCAGCAGTGTGCTGCCCAGACCCCGCCCGGTTGCCGCGGTGTCGAGTATCAGCGCGAACACCGGGGCCGCCCGCAGTTCGAGGTGGATGGTCGTGGTGGTGGAGTACCAGACGAACCCCAGCACGGTTCCGGTCTCGTCCCGTGCGTCGATGATGACGCCCGTACCGCGGCGCAGGTCGGAGGTGAGCCGGTCACGATGGGCTTGCGGCACCGACGCCGAGTCCAGCACCCGCACCAGATCCTCGATATCGGCGCCCAGTGCGCGTGGCGCGCCGAGAGTGATACCGGCCGACGGAACCGGCGCCTCCAGCGGCAACGCGAACGGCCCCGACAGCGGACGTGCCAGCCCCCACTGTTCGGCGATCGCACCGACACCGAACCGCCGGGTGAGCCGCTCGGCGGCCGGATGAGTGGAGTAGGCCCAGCATCGCAGCGCACTCGCCCCGGTCCGGTCCCAGCCTTCGGCGGCGTCGACGTCGAGGCCGAGCTGTTCGACGAGAAGGGTTGTCAGACCACGCGATCGGTAGTCGGGGTGCACGACGTAGGACACCGCGGCGAGCCCACCGGCACCGATCGCCAGCCGCAGGTAGGCCACCACCACGAGCGGCACGTCGTCGATGGGGTTCAGGTCGCGGCGCGCCCGGATCGGCAGGTGCAGCACCCGGATCCCGGTGGTGCCGACGCTCGCGACATCGGCCGGGTCGATCTGGGCGAAACCGGCCTCGTCGTCGTACTCCGACGCAGCGGTCACCAGCGCCAGCACCTGGTCGAGGTCGTCACCCTCCAACTGTGGTGTCCACGAGTAGGAGATGATGGACTGGGCTTGGTCGATCATCGAATAAACCTAACGTATGTCGATATTTTTGACAACGTCCGGGTCTGCGCTCCCGGATGCTATAAATCTAACATAGATAGGTAATTAGCAATCGGCCGTTCGGCCGCCGACCAGGAGATTCCATGCGCACCGAGCTCTTCTCGGAAGACCACGAACTGTTCCGCGATGCCGTACGGGGGTTCGTCGGCAAGTACGTCGAACCCCACATGCAACGGTGGGATTCGGAGCGCCTCATCGACCGGGATACCTGGCGGGCCGCCGGCGCGCAGGGGCTGCTGGGTCTGTCGGTACCCGAGGAGTACGGCGGCCCCGGCGAGACCGACTACCGGTTCCGGGTCGTCATCCAGGAGGAGATCGCCCGCGTCGGGGCGTCGGCCCTGCAGTCCGGCTTCTCCACCAACGATGACATCGTGCTCAACTACCTGCTGCGCCACGCCGACGACGAGCAGCGCAAGCGCTGGCTGCCCGGCTTCATCACCGGCGAGACCATCGGCGCGATCGCGATGAGCGAGCCCGGAGCCGGCAGCGACCTGCGCGGTATCGACACCACCGCCGTCCGCGACGGCGATGACTGGGTTATCAACGGCTCAAAGACGTTCATCACCAGCGGCATCCTCGCCGACCTCGTCATTGTGTTCGCGAAAACCGACTCCGACGCCGGGTCGAGGGGGTTCAGCCTGTTCGTCGTCGAGGACGGCACCCCCGGGTTCAGCCGCGGCCGCAAACTCGACAAGGTGGGGCTGCATGCCCAGGACACCGCGGAACTGTTCTTCGACAACGTCCGGGTGAGCGGCAAGGAGCTGCTCGGTGAACTGGGCGGCGGATTCAGCTACCTGATGCGGAGCCTGCCGCTCGAACGCCTCGGCATCGCCATCGCCGGACAGGTGTCCGCGGAGGCCGTGTTCGAGTGGACGATGGCCTACGTCAAGGAGCGCGAGGCGTTCGGCAAGCCGATCGGACGATTCCAGGGGCTCGGCTTCACCCTCGCCGAACTCGCCACCGGAATCGAGGTGTCCCGCGCCTACATCGACCGCTGCGTCCGCGAATACAACAAGGGCACACTCACCGCCGTCGACGCCGCCAAGGCCAAACTGTGGGCGACCGAGCTGCAGGACAAGGTGATCGACACCGGTGTGCAGTTGCACGGCGGCTACGGATACATGATGGAGTACCCGGTGGCCAAGGCGTTCATCGACGCCCGGGTACAGCGGATCTACGGCGGTACCAACGAGATCATGAAAGAGATCATCCACCGCGATCTCCTGCGCTGAGCCGGTGCACTCCGGTCCTGCCGGGTCGGGGTGCACGGCCCTGCCGGGTTGCGATGCGAGCGTGTGGGCGCCACCTCGCCGGCTGAGGCACCCCACCTCGCCGGCTGAGGTGCGAGGTCGCCCAGCGACCGAGCCTCGAAACCCCGCAAGCCGACAATGTTCGCCCCACCGGCGGCGAGGTGGGGGGTACCTCAAGCGGCGAGGTGGGGTGCCTCGGCCGGCGAGGTGGGGAGTGTCGGGGCGGTCAGCCGGCGGTGACCGGTTCGGGGGACTCCTGCAGGATTCCGGCGTCGACGAGTCGCTCGATCTCGGTGTCGTCCAGGCTCAGCAACTCTCGCACGATCTCCCGGGTCTGCTCGCCGGCGAGCGGGGCGGGACGCAGCGGGGCGTCGGGAACCGTCTGGAAGTGCGCGACGCGCGACGCCGTGGGCAGCGATGCCGGCAACAGGGGATGTTCAAGGCTGGTGTAGGCCGATCGGGCCACCAGCTGGGGGTCGACGAGCAGCTCGGGCAGCCGCTTCATCGCCGCGGCCGGTACACCGGCATCCTGCAACGCCGTCATCGCCTCGGTCGGCGTGCGCTGCGACAACCATTGCACCAGTGGCGCTTGCGCGGCGCTCCGGTTCGCGATGCGTCCGGCGGCGGTGGCCAGCTCCGCATCGGTGACGAGGTCGGCACGGCCGATCACCGCGCACAACCGGCCCCAGTCGGAGTCGTCACGCACGCTCACCACGCACCACTCGTCATCGCCCGCGCACGCGAACACCCCGGACGGTGCGGCGAACGGGTCGTCGTTCCCGGTGACCGCGACCGAGCCGGGTGCCAGTGATTCGCTGACGAGGTGTTCGCCGAGCTGCATGATCGCGGTATCGGCCTGCGCCACATCGATATGCGCGCCGCGCCCCGAGCGCTCGCGTGCGACGAGCACCGCGAGAACCGTGGCGGCGCTCACCTGGGCGGCGATGTGGTCGGGATAGACCGTGGACCCGTCGCACAGCCCCCGGTAGGCGCCGTCGTACCGCCACAGATCCGATACGCCGCAGGCCGCCCGGACCAGCGGGCCGTACCCCAGTCGCGTACTCCACGGGCCGACACTGCCGAAGGCACTGCTCTCGGCGACGATGATCTTGTCGTTGATCACCGAAAGATCCTCGTAGGAAATACCCATCGACGTGAGTGTGCCGGGTTTGAAGTTGGCCAGCACCACATCGGCGGAGGCGGCCAGCTCACGGAAAATCTGTTTGCCTTCGGGTTCGCGCAGGTTCAAGCCGATCGAGCGGCGGTTGCGATGTCCCCAAGCCACCGATGCGGCCAGTGCCGCACCTCGTTTGGACTGGCGCAGACCGTCGGGGAACGCCGCGTTCTCCACCTTGATGACGTCGGCTCCGTTGTCGGCGAACTGGCGGCCGAGTTCGGCCCCGAACACGATCACGCCGAGATCGAGGACCCGGAGCCCGTCGAACGGCCGGGCGGCCTCGTCGCCGATCACCGATTCCGCTGTGGCATCGGCCGATTCCGAATCCGCCGGATTCAGTGATTCGCTACTCAGCAGTTCGTTGTTGTGCTGTCCGACGGCCGGTGCCGGATGCCGCCACCCGGCGCGGTGGCCGTCGATGGTGGCGTACCCGGCCGGCACCCGCGCGGTGACACCGGCGGCGAGCTGTTCGTCGGTGAAGACGCCGGAGCGGCCGTAGTGTTCGGCGGTGAGCACCTCCCCCACCGCGAGCACCCCGCCGATCGGGATGCCACGCGTGGCACCCTCGGCGACCAGTTGGTCACGGGTGTACGAGGCGAACAGCTTCTCGATGAGCGGGTGCAGCCGATCGGCGGCGCCGAACCGCCCCGGAATCGTGTCGTACACCGGGTCGGCGAACTCCGCGGGTTCACCGAGCCACGAGAACATAGACCGCCATTGACGTTTCGCCAGCAGGCAGATCCGGACGCGGCCGTCGGCGCAGTCGAACACGGGGTAGAAGTCGGCGGCATCGGGCCGCCCACGCGGGAAGTCGACCTTGCGGCCGGCGGCCGCCGACCCCTGGACGCCGAAGCCGGGGTCGAAGCCGTGCACGATCACTTCGAATGCGGATATGTCGACGAGTTGCCCCCGGCCCGTGTGCAGCCGCGAGTAGTACGCGAGCAGGGCCGACCATGCGGCGTGTGTGCCGACCGCGTACTCGACCAGCCCGGCGGGCGGCAGCAGCGGTTCACGTCCGGGTTCGCCCGAGCGCGAGAGCACGCCGCTGAGCGCGTAGATCACCGATTCGGTTGCGGCCCATTCCCGGTACGGTCCGGTGCGCCCGAAGCCGGTCACCGTCACCGCGACCAGGGCGGGGTTGGCCACGAGCAGTTCGGCGGGATCGACGTCCGAGCCCGCGACCCCGTCCGGTCGCGGCGAGTCGATCAGGATGTCGGCACCGCGCACCAGCTCGATGAGCCGGCGCCTGCCCTCGGCCGCCGTGAGATCGAGTGCCACACCGCGCTTATTGGCGTTGCGCAGGGCGAACGGGATACTGATGCCCTCGTGGAACGGCGCGGTGCCCCGCGAGTACGACCCGGCCTCGGGCTCGACCCGGACCACATCGGCGCCGAGATCGGCGAGGAAGCGGCCCGCGGACTCGGCGAGTCCGTCGGTCAGGTCGAGGACCCGCACTCCGCGCAGCGGAAGTGCCGCCATCTCATTGTCGTTCATCGGCTTCTCTCCGGGGACTGTTGGTGGGGATCAGCAATGTTCCGCCTCAGGGCGGCATTGTCAGCTGGTGGCGAAGTAGACCGATTTCGCGGTCAGATAGGGCGCCAGGCCCTCGGGTCCGAGTTCGCGGCCCAGCCCCGACGCCTTGACACCGCCGAACGGTGAGGCGAAGTCGAGGGCGTAGTGGTTGACCCCGATCGTGCCGGTCTCGATCCGCGCGGCCACCGCCAGTCCGTGCTCTTCGTCGGCGGTCCAGATGGTGCCGCCGAGCCCGTACGGCGAGTCGTTGGCGATCCGCACCGCCTCGTCCTCGTCGTCGTAGCCGGTGATGGTCAGTACCGGGCCGAAGATCTCCTCTTGCGCGATGCGGGCGGAGTTGTCGACGTCGGCGAACACGGTGGGTTCGACGAACCAGCCCTGTGCCTGCGCCTGCGGCGTCCCACCGCCGGTGGTGATCGGGAATCCCTCGGACCGGCCCGACTCGATGAAACCGAGTACCCGGTCCCGTTGCGCCGCACTGACCAGCGGCCCGATGGCGGTCGTCCTGTCGAGCGGGTCGCCGATGGACAGCGCCGCGACCGTGTCGGTCACCGCCGACACCACCTCGTGCCAGCGGGCGCGGGGTGCCAGGATGCGGGTGCTGGCGTGGCAGGTCTGGCCGTTGTTGGCCAGGGACACCTCGGGCAGTGCCCGCACGAAGGTGTCGAGGTCGGCGTCGGGCAACACGATCGACGCCGATTTGCCGCCGAGCTCGAGCGTCACCGGACGCAGCAGTCCGCCGCACATCTGGCCGATGGCCCGCCCCGCACCGGTCGATCCGGTGAAGGCCACCTTGTCGATACCGGGATGCGCCACCAGATAGGCGCTTTCGTCGCGATCCGCGGGTACGACGTTGATCACCCCGGCCGGCAGCCCGGCGTCGAGTGCGGCGTCGGCGAACGCGTAGGCGTCCAGCGCCGTCTCGGGGGCCGGTTTGAGAACAACGGTGCAGCCGGCGGCGAGCGCGGGCCCGATCTTCATCGCGGCCAGTGCCTGCGGATAGTTCCACGGGGTGATCGCGGCGACCACGCCGACGGGTTCGCGGCGCACCACGGTGCGGCCGCCGAACACGCTGGCCCTGGTGTCCTGGTCGGCGCTGTCCCGGATCAGTCGCGCGTAGTAGGCGATAATCGAGGCTGGAGCGATGCCGTTGGCGCCCTTGGACAGCGAGATCGGCATGCCGTTCTCGCGGCTGACCAGTTCGGCGGTATCGCGCCCGCGTGCCCGCAGGGCGCCCGCGTAGGCGTCGAGCAGGTCCGCGCGCGCATCGTGGCTCAGCGAGCGCCACGGACCGTCGAACGCCGTTCGCGCCGCCACGACGGCCGCGTCGATGTCGGATCGCGCGGCCAGCGCCGCGGATCCGAGCGGTTTCTCGGTAGCCGCCTCGATCACGGTGAAGTGCGCCGGGGTCGACGGGGTGGTCCAGGATCCACCGATGAACAGGTGGGGCCGATCGGACATCGTGGGCTCCTTGCGATCAGCCCTCACGGAGGGCGGCGGAATTGCTGAACAGGACCGACGACACGAGCGGTGCCATCGGTCCGCCGATGAACAGGGACGTTTGGGCTCCGGCGACCTGATTGGTGGAGGTACCGCGAATCTGGCGGACGGCCTCGACCGCCAGGTTGAGGCCGTTGACGAAGGCATCGGCCAGATTGCCGCCGCTGGTGTTGACCGGCAGCTTGCCGTTCGGGGCGGTCAGGTTGTCGACGGTGAGGACGGCGCCGGCAGCCTCGCCCGGCGGGCACAGCCCGTGGTCGATGAGCGCGGCGACGGCGGGTCCGGAGAAGTTCTCGTACACCTGCACAACGTCGACATCATCGGGACCCAGTCCCGCCGATGACCACAGCCGCTCGGCCACACCGGGTTTGCCGTTGTTGGCGGCGCCGAAGCCCGCGGTCGAATAGTGGGCGTCGTTGTCAATGCTCTCGCTGTAGCCGCCCGGTGCGCCCTGCGCGCCGGCCAGGATGTACGCGGGATCGGCACGCAGGTCACGGGCGCGTTCGGCCGAGACCAGGATCAGGGCGACAGCACCGTCGCTTTCGCGGGAGCAGTCGAACAGGTGAAACGGTTCGGCGATCAGCCGCGAGGAGTCGTAGGTCTCGGCGTCGAGCGCCTTGCCGTATGCCTGGGCGGTCGGATTCTGTTGCGCGTGGTGGTATGCCGCCAGCACCAGCGATCGCAGCGCCTCGCGCGGTACCCCGTCGTGCTCGAGCATCCGCTGGGTGCGCATGGCGCAGATCTGCGCGGGCGATCCGACGCCGTGCGCCAGGAAGTGCGGCCCATAGTGGTATTTGGCGTATCCGAGCCGACCGGTGTCGGCCTGGGCCATCGCCCGGTACACAACCACCACGTCGGCCTGACCGGCGGCGATCGCGGTGGCGCCGTTGATGATCGCGGCGGCCACGCTACCGCCGCCACCGCCCCACATCATGTTGGACCAGCGCAACTCGTCGATCCCCAGAGCCGCACCGAGGATCGGCCCGTCGTTGGATCCGCCGGCGTACGAAACGAAGCCGTCGATCTCGCGGGGCGAGATGCCCGCGTCGGCGCAGGCGTCGAGAATCGCCCGCAGCGTCATCACCTGTTCGCTGTCCGGAGATTGCCCACGCCGGTAATGTCTTTCGGCGACTCCGACGACGGCGCTCGCGCCCTGGATTCCGCGCGTCATGCCTGCCCTTCCTCACGATGCCACCGCAGCAACGGCCACGGCTCATCCGGCCTGCGCTGTATTGTGCCCACAACCCGCTCCCCGATCCGCGGGGTCTGCTGAGGATCGCCTATGAGCATGCCCAGCAAGCGTCGGCCACCCGCCTGCGGAAGTTCAACCAGCACACTGATATACGGGAGTTCATCGCCCAGTTCGCTGATGTACGGATACCAGCTGCGGCTCCAGCTGTAGATGGTGCCGACCGGCTCCACGCTCTCCCAGCCGATGTCGAATCCGTAGCAGCCGGCACACACCGACTGCGGACCCCAGATCCACTCACGACACTCGGTGCATCGCTGCAGCCGGAGCTCGCCGTCGACAAGGCCGTCCCAGTACGGGCGGTCGAGTCCGTCGGCCGCCGGCCCCCAGGGCACCGTTGCCGTCACCGCGCCACCTCGTCGGCCGCGCCGCTGCCGGGGACGGGGAAGTTGGCGAGCTCGGCGGCCAGCCAGCGATCGTCGTGAC
Organism: Gordonia pseudamarae; assembly: GCF_025273675.1. Classification (NCBI taxonomy): domain Bacteria; kingdom Bacillati; phylum Actinomycetota; class Actinomycetes; order Mycobacteriales; family Gordoniaceae; genus Gordonia; species Gordonia pseudamarae. The sequence continues at coordinate 4,490,092 of NZ_CP045809.1, forward strand.
GATCCCAGATCGACCGCAGCCCGATGACACCGGCCTTGGTGCGGTACACGGTCTCGCCCACCATCTGCTCACCGTCGGCGCGGACACCGATGATCTCGTAGGTCTCGATACTCCCGCGCGGGATGTCGACACCGTCGAACACCGTCGGCAGATTCGCCCGCACCATGTCGGCGAGCACCGTTTCCATGTCACCGGCGGCCACACCCGCCACATGCTTTTCGTAGATGCCCCGAAACGTCTCTATCTCGTTGCCATTGCTTGTCATTCGACCACCATCCTGCATCGACCCCCGTTGCGTTAAACCTTACGTCATTAGATATATGCGATCAAGACAGCACCGCGTCGCCGGCCTCGCCGACACGAACGTCCCGGCCCGCGACGTCCTCACCGGCGAACGCCGCCAGGTCGTCGGCGTCGGTGACCACCGCGAGCACCCGTTCTCCGGAGCGCGGTGCGGCCGCCACGAAAGCCTTCTCGGGCAGTCCATCCCGGCCGTACACCACGGTCCATGATTCGACGCGGGCGGTGCCGGCGTAGGAGATCATCTCTGTGGTCACCGGTTCGGCATCGACCAGATTCTGGACGTCATGGCGGGAGAACCCGGACTCCGGCGGCGTCGTCGAGTAGATCCCGAAGGCGTGCTTGGTGAGATAACCGCTGTTGGCGGTCACCAGCCCGTACGAGCCCGGATTCTCCCGCAGTCTCGTGGCAACCGTGGCGATCGCGTGAGTGCTGTAGTTGTTCCACGGACCGCCGGCGAAGGTGAGGCCACCGGTACAGGTGAGCGGCCGGGCCGGATCATCGATCGGCAGACCGATCTCCGCCGCGGCGATCGCCACCGCGGAGGGGAAGCATGAATAGACGTCGACGAACTCGATGTCCCCAAGACCGAGGCCGGCCACCGCCAATGCCTCACGTGCCCCGATCCGGATGGCCGGTGAACGATCGAGGGCCCCGCGGGCCGCGATCGCGTCCGTGTCGTGAGACTCCGTACCCACCTGCGGGAACACCCAGGTCGCCGGATCGATCCCCAGCTCTCGCGCCGTGCCCACCGAACACATCAGCAGGGCCGCGCCCTGATCGACCATGTTGTTGGAGTTGAGCAGTTTCGGGTACGGCGAGGCGATCATCCGGTTGCCCGGCGAGACGGTGATCAGTTCGTCGGCGCCGTATTCCTTCTGCGTCCAGGCCTTGGGATTGCCGGCCGCGACCTTGCTGAACGCGGACCACAGCCGGCCCATCTCCTGAGCGTGATCGGCGATGGAGTTGCCCGCCGAGATCCGGCGCGCCTGCTCAAACAGCGGATACACGTACGACGGGCGGTCGATCCCGATCCGCCGTTCGCTCTCGGCTTCCATCGGCACGTCCGGGACGACGATATGCGCCTGCCCGACCGTCTCGTCCTGCTTGGTCCATTCCGGCCGTTCCCCGGCCGCCCTCAGCTTCATCCGGGTACGCCAGGACTCGGCACCGCCGAGCAGGACCACATCGGCCCGGCCCGCGAGGATGTCCTGCGCCGCCGCGTTGACCATGACCTGCGGGGTGCTGCCGCCGTTGCCGGAATACCCGGTCCGGCGCAGCGCACCGGCGGCCCCGATACGCTCACCCACCAACAGACCCGGGTCGCGGTAGCGCCAGGACAGCAGACCGACCACCCACACGGTGTCGACCTGCTCCAGCAGCCGAGCCGAACCGGCTTCGGCGGCCGCCTCGCGGGCGGCCGAGACCATCAAGTCGACCGGCTCGATGCCGCCGTCGCGCGCGTTGATCTGGCCGCCGCCGACCAGGACCGGGGTTCGCGGGTCAAGGGTCATGGGCTGCTTCCCTCCGTCGGTACGCGATGCCCGGACGTTCCGGGACAGCTCATAATCTAATGTTAGTAGATTATATGAGGTCCGGTCAGCCGCGCCGAACCGCTCCGAAGCTCTCGGTCGGCGCCTGCGACCACTCGTCGATCGGTGCGGCGTGCACCCCGCCGCGGGCGTTGTCGACAGCCACTCCGGCGGCGTGCGCCTGCGCCAACTCGGCCCGATTCTGCGCCTTGATCTCATCCTCCTGCGCCATCGACCGCACAATCGCCTCCTGCGCATTCGGCGGCAACGTATGCAACATCTCATGCACCCGCGCACGATGCCGAATCGCCGCCTGCCGCTCCGGCATACCCGGATTCGGCTGCACCTGCGGAATGATCTCCGTGAAATCATCCTTCGTACCACCACCGGAAATACCCGCGGCCTGCATCGCCGCCTCCGCAGCCGCCACCGCCTCGTCCTTCTCCTCCGACATACCGATCGGACCAAACCGATCACCGGACAAGAACTGCTTCACCACCGGCTGCTCCGACGTCAACAACTGCTCACGCGGACCAAACATCACCAACTCCTTCCGGAACAACATCCCAATATTGTCCGGAATCGTCCGCGCGATATTGATATTGTGCGTCACAATCAAAATCGTCGCATCAATCGTCGCATTGATATCGATCAACAACTGCGAAATATAAGCCGTACGCACCGGATCCAAACCCGAATCCGGCTCATCACACAAAATGATCTGCGGATCCAACACCAACGCCCGCGCCAAGCCGGCACGCTTACGCATACCACCGGAAATCTCACCCGGCAGCTTATCCTCCGCCCCCAACAGACCGACCATGTCGACCTTCTCCATCACGATCCGACGAACCTCGTCCTCCTTCTTCTTCGTATGCTCACGAAGAGGGAACGCGATATTGTCATACAACGACATCGAACCGAACAGCGCACCATCCTGAAACAGCACACCGAACAACTTACGAATCTCGTACAACTCCTTCGCCGAACACTGCGTGATATCAGTGCCATCGATGACCACCGACCCCTGCTCCGGATGCAGCAGACCGATCAACGTCTTCAAAAACACCGACTTACCCGTACCCGAAGGCCCCAACAACGCACTGACCTCACCCGTCGGCAACGTCAACGTCACATCACGCCAAATATTCTGCGACCCGAACGACTTGGTAAGCCCGGAGACACTGACCTCTACACCCACTGCTATTTCCTTCCGATGTCAGCAATCACATACCGGCGGCACTCAATTGCCGGGTGTGCCCTGGTTCTGCCCGTTCTGCGTCTGCTGATCCGGGGTCTGCTGGTTCTGAGTCTGCTGGTTCTGGTTGCCGGCCGAGGGAGCCTGGCCGTCCGTGCTCGCGCCGTCGGCGTCGAGATTGGTGCCGTTGCTGGTGATCGCGGTGATCTTCCAGTCCTGGCCCTTGTCGATGGTCAGTTTGTAGGTGGCGGTGGTGTCGATGCCCGACGCCGACGTCTGCACGTTCTTGGTCACGATCTGCACAAAGGCGTCGACCTGGTAAACGTCACCATCCACCGACGACACCTTCGCGGTGATGGGTGCGGACGTCGACGACCACTGCATCGGACGCAGCAACTGCTCCATCTGGCTCGCGGCGTTACGCAGCTTGGCCGACAGCTCCGGCGTGGTGTTCGCGGTCAGCCGCGTCAACCAGCCCTGCGTGTCCTCATAGCTCATGTTCGCCGCGCCGGTGGCGTAGTCGAGCGCCACCTCCTCGGCGTGCGCCTTGTCCTTCGCCGCCGATTTCAAATCGTCGACCTGTCCTGATTTGTCCACCACCAGCCAAATCAGGACCGCGCCGATGACGACAGCGGCCACCGCACCAAGTCCGACCGCCAGCGATGTCACCGACAGGGTCAGCGTGCCCGATCTCCGCCCGCTCGCGGCGGGATCGGACCCGGCGGCAGACTTCTTCGACTCGGGACTTGCAGACTCGGTGCTCTTTGAATCTGGGCTCTTTGAATCTGGGCTCGTCGAATCGGGACCGGCGGACGTGGTGGCCTCGCCGGATTCCCCGGCGTCGGATTCGTGGTCTGTGCTGTCCGCTGCCATGTCCTCGATCTCCTCCGGTGCGCGGGTGTCGATGACACTCTTCATGTCAGCGACCTCCTGTGTTGTTGGGCTGGGCGATTCTGATCGTAAGCGCACCCCCATTGGCGGAGGCGATGAGTTGATCGAGCAACTTGCCGGTGTCGATGGTGCGCAGCGACGCCGCTCCCGCCGAGGTCAGCGGCAACAGATTGTCGCCGATGACCTTGATGTCGCCGGAACTGCCGTCGAGGAACTTCTGCAGCATCGCCACCAGGGGGGTCGCGCCCTCGTTGATACCGATGACCATCGGCCCCGACCAGTCGATCGCATCCTTGACGCCGTGCGTCATGTAGGTGAACATCGCGGTGAAGTCGTACACCTTGGGGGTCAGCTCCCGCAGATCCTGCGGCAGCGGCCCCGAACGCATCAGCAGCGGCTGCATGGTCTGCAACAGGGTCCGCAGCGAATCCTGATTGCGCAGCAATTGCTTGGTCATCGCAGTCCCGGCCTTGTTGAGGTTGTCGAGCACCTCGATGTCCTCGGGAAGTCCGGCGTCGAGTTCCCGGAACACGTCCTGCACCTTGTCGGCATCCACCTGGGTGAGGATCTTGGTCACCTGCTCGGACAAATCCTTGAAGGTCGAGGTCACCTCCACCTGACCGGTATCGACCTGGGCGTTGTTCTGCAGGTACGGTCCGGTCGTGGCCGTCGGCAACACCGACACATACGCCTCACCGAGTGCCGACAGATTGTCCACCCGGTACCGGCTGGCGACCGGAATCTTCGTCGATTTGCCGTAGTCCCAGGTGATCCGGGCGCCCTCGACGCTCTGTGAGATGTCGGTGACGTGACCGATCTCTATACCCCGGAGCAGAACCCGTGAACCCACCAGGATTCCGTTGGTATCCGGCACGGTGATCGTCGCATGTTTGGCGCCGATCGTCTTGATGTGCAGGCCGACGTTGAAGATGTACATGATCGACACCCCCAGGATGACCAGCATTGCCAGCACCGACACCCGAGTTTTCGTGATCATCGGATGACCCCCAGAATCCGCAGCACCGAGACGGTGTCGCCAAGCAATTGCTTATTACTCCCCGATGCCTTCACAGACGTGACCGTCACCTTGGGATTCTTCAGGAACGGCAGCAGGGTGTCGCTGATGAAGCTGTTGGTCGCCTTCACCGTCCCGCCGCCGGCCGGCCACATCGGATTGGCCGTTTCAAGCATCTCGGCGACCGAGTTGAGCAGCGGCGTGGCCCACAGACCACCGGTGAAGATCGAACCCACCGACGGCAGCAGCGTGGCGATGTGACGCAGCAAGGTGTGCGCGACGGTCTTGAAGAAGTGCACCCCGTCGTCGGAGAAGACATTCTTGATGTAAGCGTCGCCGGCCGGGAACGACCTGGCCACGTTGTCCAGTCCGTACAGGGTCCGGTCGATCTCGTCGGTGTTGTCGGCGAGATCGTCCAGGTCCTTGGCCACCGTGGTCGCCAGCCTGCGCACATCGCGCACCTTCGGCAGCACCTTGTTAAGAGTACCCATCGTGTCCTGGACCTTCTGGATGGTTCCGCCGTTCACGAAGTAGGCCAGGACCGCGATCGTGTCCTCCAGCGTGGGCGGTGAGGTGGTCCGATCCTGCGGGATGACCGAACCATCGCGCAGGTACTCGGTCGACACCGCGTTCGTGTCCGGTGTCAGCGCGAGGTAGGTGTCACCCAGTGGCGTGTTCTGCCGGATGACGGCCGACGAGTTGGCGGGCACCGGACGGGATTTGGTGAGACCGACGACCACATCGACGCCGTCGGCGGTCTCGTTCAGGGCGCTGACGCGACCGACCTGCAGGCCGTTCATCATCACGTCGGCGCCGGTGGGGAGATTGAGCACGCTGGCGAACTTCAGCGTCACGCTGTAGTCGTTGCTGACGCCGGCCTTCACCGACGGCAGCCGGTTCGGGCTCAACGCGCAGCCGCTGGTCGCCATGAGCGCGGCGACAACAACCCCCAACGCCACCATGATTCGGGCGATGTGTCGCGAATTGCCCTTGCGGGCATGCGAACTCTCTCCTACGCCCCGGTTCTGGCGCGTGTTCAGGGTCTTGTTCAACTCCCCCTGAACCTCTTTCTTCGCCGACGGCGTGTCATTCATCGGATGCCTGCCTTCTGCAAGACGAGGGTGACGAGGTTGGTCGCGTCCACTGTGCCGTTGGCGGTATCGCAGGCCTTGCCCGCGGCGGCGCACTGACGCTTGTCGAGCTTGAACGCCGGTGCCGAGTACGGGATCGACAGGCCACCGGTGGTCGATGTCTGCTGCTTGAGCGCATCGGCGATCGCCGGCGACAGATTCGACAGATCCTGAGCCCAGCCGGGAGCCCGGTTCTTGGCGATATCATGCAGTTCCGGCGGAGCCAGACCCAGAATCAGCGGTTCCAGCTCGTGACCGTAGTTCCGCCAGACGTCATACATCAGCGCGATCGTCCAGCCGATGCCGCGGCAGAACCGCGCCACGTGGTAGAACAGCTCGGTACCGAGCCCGGCGACCGTGGGCGCCTGGCCGGTGATCGACAAGATCGTGTCCCAGTTGTTCAGCGCATCGGTGGTCAGCGGCGCCATATCCCGGATTGCCGAACCGATATCGGCCGTGAAACCGTCGGGGTCCTGGGCGGCCTTGGCCGCGTTCACGTACATCGAATGCGCCTTCGCGCCGGTTCCCGAGAGCGCGGTATCGGCACCGTCGAGGGCGTTCTGCAGATCGAGTCCGCCGTTGTCGGACAGGTCCTTGAGAAAGTCCGACGCCGATCCGGCGACCTCGTTGATGTTCTTGGGGGTGAACGTGGTGGTGATGCATTGGCCCTTGCTCAGCGTCGGACCGTCGGTGTAGTTGCCGACGAGTTCCAGACTGCGGTCGGCCAGAAGCGACTTCGAGCGGGTCACGGCGGTGACGTCGGCCGGGTACGCACGACCGGAATCCAGCGAGAAGGTCACCTTCACACGGGTGCCGGCGTTCTCGATACCGGTAACCTCACCGACCCGGAATCCCATCTGGGTCACCGGGTTTCCCTTGTACAGGCCGATCGCATCGGTGAGCATGGCGCAGAATCCGCCGCCACCCTCGGCGCCCTCGGTCGTCGACCGGCCCGAGCTGATCCCCCGGCCGGCCACCACGCCGATGATCGCAGTCACGAACACCACGGCCAGGACGCCGATCAGGATCGGCTTCTTGCCACCCACGGTGGCCTTAGTCTGTGGTGTCATGTCAGCACTTCCTCCCGCGGACGGGGATGCACAGGCCGCTCAAGGACAGCTGTCCATTGCTCAACTGGCGCAGGTTCTCCGGTGTCAGGCCACCCATGAGCTTGTCCTTGAGCGCGATCAAACCGGTGATGGTCGGCTCGAATTCACTGATGATCTTGCGCAGATCGGCCAGCAGAGAATGAATCTGCGGAGCCAGCTGGTCACTGTTCACCAGGTACAGGCGGAATGAGGGGCCGAGCCTGTACAGCACGCTGGAAAACAGCGTGTAGGCGTAGTTGAATCCCGCGGAATTGATGTGATAAGTGGTCACGACGGAATCGATCTTCTTGACCAGATCGAACACGAAGTCCCGATTGTTGTTGAAGGTACCCAGGTACTCCGAGGCCAGCCGGGCGATCTGATGGATCTGAGTGCGTTGCTTGGCGAAGACCTCCGTCACCGAGTCCAGACCATCGACGATCGAGCGCAGCGACGTGGTGTTGTCACCGAACGCATCGGCGACCTGCCTGATGTTGGAATGCCAACGGGTGGTGTCTACTTCGTCGGTGGTGTCGGGTACCGCCTGGATGACGTCGCCGATGGAGTACGGGACGGTCACCCGGTCGACGGGGATCGTCGCCGACGATTCCCTTGTCCCGGAGGGGATCAGGGTGATCGCGTAACCACCGACCGGGGTCAGCATGCGGACATCGACGGTCGAGCGGTCACCGACGAAGGTGGACTTGTCGATCTTGGCTTTGACCAGCACGTGATCGGACTTGATCGCCACGTCGGTGACCTTGCCGACGACGATGCCCGCAACGCGCACGTCGACACCGGAACTCAACGATGCGGCATCGGTGACCGCGAACGACAGTTCCTTCTTTCCCGGCGGGCGCAGGTAGACCACGAAGAGCGCCACCAGCAGTGCGACGACCGTGGCGATCACCGTCAGACCGATCAGCTTCTCATTCGGCCCGTCCTTGCGGCCTTTCTTACGTTTCACGGATTGCACAGGACCACCTCACTGCCCTTGATGAAGAAGGTCGCTTCGAGCGGAATGTATACGTTCCCCTTGGAACACGGGGGTATTCCGGGCTGAAAGTCAGCCGCGGACTTGATGCCCGCCAGGGTATTCGGCATCAGCTCGAACACGCCGAGCGCCGAGGTTGCGTCCTTGAACACCGACTTGATCCGAACCTCCATGTCGGTGTCCTCCTTGATCTCGAGCGCGGCGAGGATCCGCTCGAGTGGTTCGAACAGGGCCGGGCCGGCGCTGGCGGTGACGGCGAACTCGTCCAGCACCGTCATCGCGGCACTCATCGGCTCGTCCACGGCCTGCAGGAACCCTATGACGTTCTCGTTGCGTCCACCCATCGACTCGGTGATGCGGGCGAGGTTGCCGGTAAGCGTGGAGATCAGCTGCTGCCGGTTCTTGGCGTATTTGGTCAGCTTCTGCGTGCTGTCGAGCATCGGTCCCAGACCGCCGCCATCACCCTGCAGGAGCGCGATCGCGTTCTCGCTGAACTGGTTGATGTCCTTGGCGTTCATGGTCACCAGTACCGGCTGCAGACCGTTGAACAGCCGGGTGATGTCGAACGAGGGCACCGTCCGCTCGGTCGGGACGTGACTGACCCGCCGACCGTTCCCCTCCCCCGGCCGGACGTCCACATACCGGACGCCGGTCAGGTTCTGGTACTTGATGGCCAACGAGGTGGTGTCGGTGATGACGTGATCGGTGTCGAGGGTGAACTCCACATGTGCGAGCGGCGTGGACTTGTCGGCCCCCTGCTTGAGTTCGACACTGGTCACCTTGCCGACCCGCTTGCCGCGGAACCGCACGTCACCATTCGGGTGCAGACCCGAGGCATCGGTGAAATCGGCGCTGTAGCTGCGGGTGTCGACGTCGACCGGGTTGCGCATCGCGTTGACCACCAGGATGAACAGCAGGACGGTGATCACGGCGATACCGATGACCTTGACGCCGGTCTTGATATTTTGCACTCGAGGTGACGCCATGTCAGTTACCCCTTCCCGGCTGTCCGGTGGTCTGGTTCTCGGCCGTCCGCTTCTCGGCGGCGCCCGAGTAATTCGAATCGGCCTTCTTCGTGCTCGCCTTCTTCGTGCCCGCCTTCTTCATACCCACGGCGTAGTCGGAGGAGGGCCGCACGCCCACACTCGCCAGGGTCTGGGACACCGAGGGCACCGTATCGAGTACCAGTCGCAGCCGCAGCGACTGTTCCCCGGGAGGTCCGGCGAAGGCGCTCTGCAGTGCGTTCACCGCGGTGGTGAGTGTGGTCATCGATTCCGGGCCACCGAGGATGCCCGACACCGGATCGACCAGGTGCTTGATCGAGGTGACGAACGGGGTGAGTTCGGTGCTGTGGGAGCCGAGCAGCTGTCCGACCGCACCGAACAGACCGGTGGCGGCCACGGTCAGCGAATCGTCCATCAGCTTGTGATAGGCCTCGTCCACCCCGCGGGATCCGTCCGGCATCCGGTTGAAGACGCTGTTGGTGATCGAGTTCAGGCCGCGCAGTGTTTCCTTGTTGGCCTCGGGGAACACGTCGGTGATGTCGTTCATCTTGGCCAGCAGGGTGCTGGGCAGTTGCTTCTGGGTGCGCGCGACATTATCGCTGACGACGATCATGGTCTCGATCAGCGGTGCCAGGCCGGTCGCGTACCGGGTCACCTTGTCCAGGGTCGCGATCATCTCCCGGGACAGGGTTCCGTCCACCACGGTCGAGCCGTGTTCGATCATCGTCGACATGGTGAAGTCCGGGACCTTGGCCCGCGACAGGGTCTGGCCCGCGTGCAACGGCGATCCGCCGGGTTTGGCGATCAGGTTGACCGCGGTGATACCGAAGTAGTTGGCCGGACGGTAGTCGACCTCGAAGGCGTCGGTCAGGCTCTTGATCGCCTCGTCGGTCAGCACGATGTCCAGTGTCACGGTGTCCGGCGCGGTGGCGTCGACGCCCTTGACGACGCCGACTTCCGCACCGCGCAGCAACACTTTGCTTTTCGTCTTCACGCCCGGTCCGAGGGCCGGCACGACCAGTCGCAGTTCGGTGCCCGAGGGAGCGGTGATGCGCGGATACAGGACCGCGGTGCCCACGAGGGCGACCACTATGATCGCCGAGGCGATCAGACCCGCGACGGTCAGTGCCCGATTCTGCGTACTGCCGGATCCCCGGATGAAGTCTTGGTTGGTGAGCTTTGCCACGTCATCCCCTGAATGGAAGGGGCGGGTTGAGGCCCCAGATAAGCACGGTCATAAGGAAGTTGAGCAGGACGATGGCGACGAGGCTGGCCCGGATCGCCCGGCCGGAGGCCGCGCCCACGCCCGCCGGTCCACCACTGGCGAAATACCCGTAGTAGCAGTGGATCAGGGTGACGATGGCGCAGAAGATCAGCGTCTTGGCTATCGATGCGAGTAGGTCCTGCCAGGTGACGAATTGGGCGAAATAGTGGTCGTAGGTACCGGCCGGCTGATCGTGGAAGGTTTTCACGATGATGCCGCCGGTGATAAAGCTGATCACCAGTGCCAGGACGTAACTCGGCAGCACCACCAGCATGCCGCCGACGAGCCGGGTACCGACCACGAACGGAATGGCGCGCAGGCCCATCACCTCGGTGGCATCGATCTCTTCCGAGATCCGCATGGCACCGATCTCGGCGGTCATCCGGCAGCCTGCCTGAGCGGCGAAACCGATACCCGTGATGATCGGGGCGACAACCCGGATATTGCCGAACGAGCTGATGATACCCGTCAGCGCGCCGAAGCCGAGCAGGTCGAAGGCCATGAATGCCATGATCGCGACCACGGCACCGACGGCGATGCCCAGGAAGAACATCAGGCTGACCACACCGCCGTCGACGATGATCGAGCCGCTGCCCCAAGCCATGTCGTTCATGGTCTTGAGGGTCTGTTTCCGGTAGTGCCGGATGGTGGTCGGCAGCAGGGTGATCGTCTTCCAGACGAACATCCCGATCTGCCCGATCTCGGCGAACATCGCCGAGATCTTCGCGGAGATCGCCCGCCCGGCGCGGACGAGAAGTCCGCCGGGGGCCGCTATCGTTCCCGCGGGAACGCTTGTCTGTGCAAATGGTTCGGAGGAAGCTGGTTCAGGTGCCATCGTTTACGCCAATCGAGCCGGGAAGAACATGGTCTGAAGCTGGCTGACCGCGAGGTTGGTCATGAAGATGCAGAACACACTGAGGACGACCGACGCGTTCACCGCGTTGGCCACGCCTTTGGGGCCACCCTTTGCCTCAAGCCCTCGCAGGCTGGCGATGACCACGACGATGAAGGCGAACAGAATCGCCTTGACCACCGAGAAGATCAGATCGACCGGTGTGGCGAATGCGCCGAACGACTGCCAGAAACTGGCCGGAACAACGTTGTTGACGTTCGCCGAGATGGCCAGACCGGCACCGACGCCCGAGGCGATGATCATCACGCACAGGGTGGGGGCGATCAGGATCATCGCCAGGAACCGGGGAACGATCAGGCGCTGAACGGGATTGACGCCCATCACCCGCATCGCGTCGATCTCCTCCCGGATCGACCGCGCCCCGAGGTCCGAGGCGATGGCCGACGCGGCGGCACCACTCATCAGCAGCCCGGCGGCCATCGGCGCACCCTGGCTGACCACGCCCAGACCGCTGGCCGCGCCTGCCAGCGAGTTGGCGCCCACCTGGTCCATCACACCGCCCACCTGGACAGACACCTCGGCACCGATCGGCACCGCCATCAGTAGGGCCGGCAGGGCGGTGACCTTGAACATCCGCCATGTCTGGTCGATGACCTCACCACCGGCCAGCCGGAGCGAGATGCTGTCGGTGACCGAATACCTGATCATCTCGCCCGCCAGATAGGCGGAGCGCCCGATCGTGGCGATGCTCTGCGAGACCCGACCTAGGAAGCCGGAAAAGAATCGGCCGACAAATCCGAGTAGACCACCGAACCAGTCCCCCACACCGGAACGCTGCGACTCGAGCGCGACAACGCTCATTGTTTCCTCTCTTGGATTGGTACCGCGACCACCCATGGCCCCGAATACCTTGGGTGCCTGGCGTTTTCAGTGGGCCTGAGTATGAGGGCAGCTACGAGCGCACCGGAACCCCATGAAGATCCGGTTCGGGCAAGTCGGCTGCCGCCCTCGTGTCAGCCCATCACGCGACGCAGGATCGCCTGCATCGCACGACCGTACGGCGGATAGGTGACCGCCGGATCGGGCCTCGTCGACTTGCGTAGTACCGCTTTGTGATGGCTGAAAGTGTCAAATCCGTGCTTGCCGTGGTAACGGCCCATGCCAGATGCGCCGACTCCTCCGAAAGGGAGTTCGTCGACCAGGAGCTGGTAGAGCATGTGGTTGATCCCGACCGACCCCGAAGAGGTGTTCTCCAGTACCCGGCGCTCGGTCTCCCGAGATTCGGTGAAGACATATAGCGCAAGGGGTTTAGGCCGGTCATTGACGAAATCGATGGCGTCGTCGATGGTCGGCACGCTGATCAACGGCAGAATCGGGCCGAAGATCTCCTCGCGCATCAGTTGCGAATCAAGGTCGGGGTCGGTGACCAGCGCCGGCGACACGGTCAGCTTCGCGACGTTCACGCGACCGCCGATCTGATGTCCGCCGTGGCCGGCCAGTGCGTTCGCGAGCCGGTCCAGATGCCTGCGGTTCACGATCCGGGTGCTGTCGGCGGACGCCCGCGCCGGCAGTTCCTCGATCAGCCGCTCCACCAGACGCGGCCGGGCCGATTCGGTGACGATCACGTAGTCGGGCGCGATGCACGCCTGGCCGGCGTTGATCGACTTGGCCCACGCGATGCGGCGGGCGGCGACGTCGATGTCGGCATCGTCGGCGACGATCACCGGGCTCTTGCCACCGAGTTCGAGTGTGACCGGCGTGAGGTTGGCCGCGGCGCTGCGCATGATCTCGCGACCGACGGCGGTCGATCCGGTGAAGAAGATGTGGTCGACCGGGAGTGCGGTGAGCTCGCGGCTGACGGCCGCGTCGCCGGTGATCACCCGCACGGCTCCGGGGTCAAGGTAGCGGGGCAGCAGCCGGGCGATGAGCTCGGCGGTGGCGCCGGACAGCTCCGAGGGCTTGACGATCGCGGTGTTGCCCGCGGCCAGCGCGCTGACGAGCGGGTGGATCGTCAGCAGAACCGGGAAGTTCCACGCACCGATGACGAGCACGACGCCCTTGGGCTCGGGCATGGTCCAGGCCTTGCCGGGGGCGGTGGCCGCGTTGAGCGAGACCGAGGTCGGCTTCATCCAGCCGGCCAGTTTGCCGAGCGTATGCCTGATCTCGTGGCGTACCGGCGCGACATCGGCCATGAATGTCGCCATCGGACCGCGACCGATATCCTCGCCGATCGCGGCGGCGATCTCACCCTCGCACTCATCGATGAACGCGAGCAGGCCTTCCAATTGCGCCTTGCGCCATTGCAGCGAGCGGGTACGGCCGGACCGGAATGTTTCCCGGGCGGTGGCGAAGGCGTCGGCGATCCCGGCGCTACCGGTGTCGGAGGTGATTGCGGAAATGGTCATAGCACACCCTGCGTAGTTGCGGTTCGGCTCGCGTGAGCTGCGGTTTCCTTTGACTGCACCGCGACACTGAAGCCCGAAAGACAGGATGAGCATACATAGTGTATGGACGTGACGTCAATCACTCTCCCGCACCAACGCGACATACGCTACCGCTCTCTTCCTGAATCCGGCCGAGCCGTGGCCCGACCTCGCTCACACGACCATTGTGAGCCGAGCCACATCTATGGGCATTAGTTAAACTACATGAGACGAATTCTGTCAAGTGTCAGCACCCTCGTGGCAGTCCCGTACCGTCGGCACATCCGCGGCCGGCAAGTGCCGCCGCGGCTCGGGCACGAATATGACTTACGTCACGTCACTTGGATTCGACGCCGCAGGCGCGGACCGCGTGTACTGTCCATGCAACATGAGACAAATTTCGTTATATGTCAGCGTCAGTTCCCCAGGTCCAGGTCACTGATGTCCCGCGTCGAGATGTAGGAGTACGCAGCAGTGCAGACATGGGCCGAAATCACCGATGATTTCCAGCGAAACTGGCCGATCTACGTAGCGATGCCCTTCGTGGCGGCGCTGATCGGCTGGAGTACCAAACTCGTCGCCATCCGCATGATGTTTCGCCCGCACACGTTCACCGGGATCGGGCCGCTCGGATGGCAGGGCATTATCCCCAAGCGCGCACCACAGATGGTGACGATCCTGTGCGACACCCTGACCCCGCGGCTGATCAACGCCAAGGAGATCGCCGAGCGCGTCGACCCCGCGGAACTCGCCGCGCGGATCGATCGGCCGCTGCGGGCGGAGGTCTCCCGGATCACCCGCAAGATCCTGGCCGAGTACCAGCCCACGCTGTGGAATATGCTGCCCGCCCCGGTCCAGGACTTCGTGATCGAGCGGGTCCAGCGATCGGCACCCGATGCCATCGTGTCGGTGGTGGACGGGGTCGTGGACCGCGTCGATGAGGTCTTCGACCTGAAAACGATGGCCACCAACGAGTTTCTGAACGATCCGACAACCCTCGAATCCATGTTCAAAAGCGTCGGGCGTCGGGAGTTCGCCTTCATCCGGCGCAGCGGTTTCGTCTTCGGGTTCTTCATCGGCCTTGTGCAGGTTGCCGTCTGGGCACTCACCCACAACCCGTGGGTCATGCCGCTGTTCGGTCTGTTCACCGGGTGGTTCACCGACTGGGCGGCACTGCGGCTCATCTTCTACCCCCGAGAGCCGAAGAAGTACCTGGGATTCATCAAGTGGCAGGGACTATTCCAGCAGCACCGCATTCCGGTCGCCCGAGACTACGGCTCGTTGATCGGCACCAAGGTCCTCACCCCGGACCGGCTCATCCGCAGCCTGTGCTCAGGACCGGACAACGATCGTGTCGAAAAGGTCGTCGCCGAGGTGCTCGAAGCCACTCTGCGCGAGGAACTCGGCGATCTGAGCAACTACGTGGACATCGAACTGCGGGATCTCCCACTGTTCAGCGACATCGATTTCGGCAACCTGCAGTTCGCGGGGATCTCCGCCGGCCGCCTGTTCGACGGATTCCTCGATATCCTGAGCGGCCCGACCAAGGGGGTCGCGCGGGTGGGTCTGGACCTGACCCAGATCGAACCGATGTGTGCTGCGTTCGCGAGCGAAGCGCTTGTGGCACTGCCGGATCTGCTGCTCGATTCAGCGTCGGACTACCTGACCGAGACCCTCGACATCGAGGCGACGATGTCGGAGAAGATGGCCGCGATGACCCCCGAGGAGTTCGAAAACGTTCTGCACCCGGTCTTCCGGGCCGACGAGAAGACGCTGATCATGGTCGGCGCGATCCTGGGCTTCCTGGTCGGCGAGGTACAGGTCTTCATCGTCGAACATCTCACGCATTGATTCCCGGTGCCGCGTAATGGATTCGGGTCACAGGTGTGATCCAGATCAAGTTTCTGACGATTGACGCACGTTACGCGTCGTGTAATTATTTATGCAGTGCAGAAATCAAGCACCGAAACCCCCACACGATTGGAGAACTCCCATGGGAGCTCGTCGCAAGAACACCCTGACCACCTTCCTCAGCGATGTCATCGATGACAGCAAGGCACTCGTCGACGATCTGATCGACCGCGCCCAGGACATCGAGGAGAAGACCCGCGACGCCGCCACCTCGGCCCTGAGCGACGAGAGCACCGATTCGCCGAGCGCCGATGAGGTGGCAACCCTCAAGAACGCCCTGGCCGAGCTGACCGCCAAGGTCGACCAGCTGGCCGCGGTGAAGGCCGGCGCCAAGTAGTAACAGCGCCCCTCACACGGGCGCAGGCATCAAGGCTGCCGCACAAGACGGTGTTCTCGCCCGGAAATCGGAGCGGACACCGTCCGTGCGGCAGCCTTTGTCGTCGTACGAGTACGGCCCGGATCGGCCACGGATACGCAGGGCGCGAGCAGTCAGTCCGCGGAGTCGTCCGGTGATTGCGCATCGACCAGCTTGGCGACCACCTCGGTCAGTTTCGCGATCTGCTCGCGCAACTCCCGGATCTCCTCCTGCTGATCCTGATTGTTCTTGGGTGGCGGTTCCGACGATCGACGTGCCCGCCCCCGCCCCGGCAGCTTGGCTTCCTCGGGCAGATTGCTGATGGTGGTCAATCCGTCGACAAGGCTCTGCGCCACGTCGGCGGGAGCACGAACCAGCTCCGAGAACAGGCTCGACGACTCGGGTTTGGCCTGCACCTTGCGGCGCACCAGCTGGACGAGCACCTCGTCGGTCCGGTCGACACCGGTGTTGTGATCGACGATCTGCACGTCGATACCGGATTCGACCAACGCGGCGACGTCATCGATCGTCGTGAATTTGCGGCGTTCGGTGTCGTACAGCTTTCGATTCGAGTACTTCTTGATCAACCGTCGCGTACTCCCCGACATGGCGCTGGGTTCCTTTCCGCTGCCCGGTGAGGTCTGCGGCACCGAATCATCGACACCGCCCTGCCCACTATTATGCACTGCGTCAGTAGCCGGCGACAGTTCAGGTACCCCGGGCCGTACGGGGCGAAAAGCGACGAACCCGGCACGAGACGGTGCTCGCGCCGGGTTTCCCGCAAGGTCCGGTCAGCTGGTCTGCAGCGTCCTGCCGGGCACCGCCACCTTCGACGTCCGGTCGGGCAGATCGGCGTACGTCGAGCGCAGATCGCCCTTCTTGATCTTCATACTCACGGTCCGGGGAAGCGGGGACTCGAGGAACTCGACGTACCGCGGAGCCTTGTACCGCGCCAGCCGCGCCAGGCAGTGTTCGATGATGTCACCGGCGGTCAGCTCGCCCGAGGTGCGCACCAATGCCGCCGGCGTCTCGCCGAACTCGTCGTCGGCGACCCCGATCACCGCGACCTCGAGCACGCCGTCGAGCTCGGCGATCGTGCGTTCGAGTTCGGCGGCATAGATGTTGATGCCCCCGGAGATGATGATGTCCTTGAGCCGCCCGACGATCGTCAGTCGCCCCGCGTCGTCGCGCACCGCGACATCGCCCGTTCGCAGCCAGCCGCCACCGAACGCGGCCTCGGTCTGTTCGGCGTCCTGCCAGTACCCGGCCGCCAGACCGGGGCCGGAGATCCAGATCTCGCCGGGCTCGCCGGGCTCGCAATCAGCGCCGTCGGCGTTCTTGAGGGCGAAGGTGTTCAGCACACCACCCAGACCGACGCTCTCGGGATACTCGATGGCCATCTCCACGGACGGGACCGTCGTATTGGACTGGGACTCGGTCAGGCCGTAGACCTGACGCAGTCCGATCCCCTTGGCCGACCACGCGGCGATCAACTCGGTCGTGACCGGATTTCCGCCGGTGAAGGCCACCGTCAGCGACGACAGGTCGGCGTCGGCGAAGTCCGGGTCGGCGGCCATCTGCTCGTAAAAGATGGTGGTCGCCCCCAGATGGGTGACCTTGCCGTCCCGGATCAGCCGCAACGCGACACCCGCGTCCCAGTTGGGCAGGAAGATCAGACTCCCGCCCAGCACCAGCGGCCCGAGGAAGCCGTTGAGCAAGCCCGCACCGAAGGCCATCGAACTGACATTCAGCGACCGGGCGCGCAGGAAACCCGGCTCCTGCAGACTCCATTCGAAGAAGGCGTTGAGCAGCGACCGATGCGTGAAGACCACACCCTTGGGCGCACCTGTCGACCCCGACGTCGACAGGATCGCCACCGGATCGTCGTCGGCGCGCGTGCAGACCGGCACCGGGGCACCGGCCGGGCCGTCGTCGTCGTGGACGAAGGTCGCGAGATCGTCCACCTCGACCCCCGCCGGGCCCGCGACGCCGTCGATCAGCGCGCGGAACGCCTCCGCGGCGACGACGACCGCCGGCTCCAACGTGCCCAGCGCCTGATCGATCTCGGCGGGTCCCGAGCGCTCGTTGAGGGGGCAGATGATGGCACCGGCCTTGATGATGCCCAACGCGGCCACGGCCCAGTCGATCGACGGACGGCCGATGACGGCGATCCGGTCGCCGGGGTTGATGCCACGGGCCGCCACCCGCGCGGCCACCTGATCCGATGCGGACGCCAATTGCCGCCAGGTCAGCGAGTCCGTACCACATTCGACCACCTGGAGGTCGGGGCTACGGCTCGCCCAGGCGGCAAGCGGACGAAGTATCGAGCTGTTCATCGGGGTGTCCTTACCTTTCTAGATGGGGTGACCGGAGACCTGTGGTTTCGTAGGCTGTGAGTTGCCCTGGGGCTCCGGGTATGGCTGTCATCGTGTTGCTGGTGGGTACAGCTGAAGGAGAATGGCCGCCCGGTGTCCTGCGACGACTCGACCGCTGATTGAGAGACGCGATGCGATCGCTGTGTAAGGACACGCCGGGGATGTCGTCTGCAGGGATTCCTACTGTTCACCAACGACTCCGGAGGTAGGCACGAATGGCGAGACAAGTATGGGCCGGTGTCGACGCCGGTAAGACCGCGCATCACTGCGTTGTAATCGATACCGATGGGGAGCAACTTTTGTCGCGGCGGATCGACAACGACGAACCCGCCTTGACTGACCTGATCGCCACGGTCGGCGACATTGCCGCCGGTGGCGAGGTCACCTGGGCGATGGACCTCAACGCCGGCGGCGGGGCACTGCTGATCGCTTTGCTGATCGACGCGCAACAGAGGCTGCTTTATCTGCCCGGCAGGACCGTGCACCACGCATCGAAGGGCTACCGAGGTGACGGTAAGTCCGACGCTAAGGATGCGGCAGTCATCGCCGATCAGGCGCGGATGCGCCGCGACCTGCAACCCCTGCGCCCGGGTGACGACATCGCGGTCGACCTCAGGATCCTGACCGCCCGCCGGGCAGACCTGGTCGCCGACCGCACCCGTGCAATCAACCGGATGCGCGCCACCTTGCTGGAGTTCTTCCCTGCGCTCGAGCGAGCCATCGACTACAGCAGTTCCAAGGCCGGGTTGACCTTGTTGACCGGCTACCAGACCCCCGATTCGATTCGCCGTATGGGCCACGCACGACTGGAGGCCTGGTTGCGTAACCGCAAGGTGCGCAATGCAGCCGCGGTCGCGCAGACCGCCATGGACGCGGCGCATCAGCAGCACGTCACGGTCCGCGGTCAGCAGGTCGCCGCGCAGATCGTGGCTCGGTTGGCCAAGGAGGTGATGACCCTCAACAGCGAAATCAGCGACACCGAAGCGCTGATCGAGGACCGATTTCGCCGCCACCCGCACGCCGAAATCCTGACCAGCATGCCCGGCTTCGGGACCATCCTGGCCGCAGAGTTCCTCGCCGCCACCGGCGGCGACATGACCGTCTTCGGCACCGTCGACCGCCTCGCTGGCGTCGCGGGCCTGGCACCAGTTCCCCGCGACTCCGGCCGGATCAGCGGCAACCTGCACCGGCCGCGGCACTACAGCCGCCGACTGCTGCGTTCCTGTTATCTCTCCGCGCAGGTTGCAGTACACCGCGATCCCGTCTCGCAGGTCTACTACCAACGCAAACGCCGCGAGGGCAAGACACACGTGCAAGCAGTCATCGCGCTCGCACGCCGTCGTCTCAACGTTCAATGGGCCATGCTCCGCGACCAGAAGCCCTACACCACAACCGATTCCGCAACCCACGTCCACGGCGCGGCCGCCTGACAACACCCTCCGATTCTCACCCCCTCTGGGGCTTGACAACTTCATTGAGATTCTCCTTGTTTGTTATGGCGCCGGGGTCGGGCCGGGTGTCGTGGTGATCGATTGCGCCGGCGCCGTTGTCGCCGGGGTATCGGACAGGTGCCGGGGATCCGGCGCCCACCGCGTACCGGCCCGGAAGACGACGTCCGTGCGGTCGTGCTCGAAGGCCGCGGCCCGCAGGGCTTCGGTGAGAACCGCGTCGTCGGCGGCGGTCACGGCCTCGATCGGGGTGTCGGTGCTGCGGCACCAGGCCGTCGACAATGCCGCCGAGATCGTCTCGGCCAGCGCGGCCCGTTCGTCGCGGCACCCGGGATCGGCCGCTACTACCGTCAGTTGTGTTGCAGTGCAATATGATTCGCTATCACCGTGGTGCGGTGCGGCCCAGTCGACGGTGAACCAGCCGGAAATCGCCCCGGTCGCCGGACAGGTCGCGGCGTAGTGAACCGGCTGCTGTGGGCCGTCGACGTGCGACCACACAGGGGCATGCCGCGAGGTGACCGGCACCGAACCCACCTCGACCGCCCGCATCGATTTTCCGTCCGCGGCCCTGGACCGCAGATACGCCTGCATATCCGGAAGCACGAGTACATCCCGCCGACCGCCGATCGTGGCACCGAAGCCGTGGGCGGCCCGCAACGCCGCCGGATGAGAACCGTACGCACACACGATGATCGGCAAAGTGCCGTCGATCATCGCCGGCGGCGGCCGCCGTTGCAGGTCCTCGACCGATGCGGTGAGCACGCCCGTGGACCGGAACTCGGGATGAACTGTCGCGTCGACCACCAATCCCCTGTCGCCGCCGCCGCGCACCGTGATGACCGCGGCCGGTATCGGGTGCGCCGAGCGGGGCGCCGACCAGCGGCGTAGCCGGGTGTACACGAGCGCCGTCGCGAATACCCGCCGGTACAGGCCGTCCCCGGCGGCGCGGCCGAAGGTCATCTCGGCATCGGCCCGGGCCGCCGCGTCGAGGATCTCCCGGGCCACAGGGCCGGGTGGACCCGACGTCCAGGTCAGCGTGACCAGTTCCGGTGGGGCGGGATCGACGCGCACATGTTCGCCGACCGTCATCGGCCCGGCGCTTCCGCACGGATCAGCCGGTCGACCTCGCGCCGGAATAGATGGCTGGCCAACTCGTTGCGACCCAACAGCATCGTGCCCGCGTCCAGACTCGCCAGCGCACTCTGCGAGCTGTCCAGGATCGGGAAATCCTCGTCGTGCAGAATCGCGATCAGCAGTCCCCAGTTCTTGGCCCAGCGCTTATGCCAGTGCTCCTCGGTGATTCCGCTGTCCTCGACCGAGGGCGCCATGATCCGCATCTGCATGATCGACTGGCCGGGGTCGGCGCCGACCGGGCGGAAGGTGAGCAGCTCGAAATGGGTGGCGTGTTTGAGAAGCATCGTGTTGGGGGCGAGGAAGCAGCTCTCGATGGTGTGCCCCTCCATCTCCTTCGTCCATTCCAGGTCCTGGCCGATGAACTGGTCGATGCTCTTGCGCGCGGTGAGGAACCAGAAGGATCTGCCCAGATCGTCGAGGGTCACCGCGTTGGTGTGCAGCATTTTTCCCGCGGTGTTCGGATGCGCGTACTTGACGTGATAGTTGTCCAGGAAGCCGTCCTGCATGATCTTCCAGTTCACCGGGCGCTGGTAGGTGTGCGGATCGACGCTGATGAGCCGATCGATCTCGTATTCGGCCATGACGACGTCCATCTCGGGGCCGAGCCATGCGGCGACATCGATCTCGCGCTCGGCGTTGTCGATGGCCCAGACGAATCCGTGCCGTTCCTCGACAGGTATCTCGATCATCCCC
Organism: Gordonia pseudamarae; assembly: GCF_025273675.1. Taxonomy (NCBI): domain Bacteria; kingdom Bacillati; phylum Actinomycetota; class Actinomycetes; order Mycobacteriales; family Gordoniaceae; genus Gordonia; species Gordonia pseudamarae. Next base: position 4,511,700 of record NZ_CP045809.1, read on the forward strand.
GAGGTGGACCGGTCGAATTCGCCGAACGTGTTGTTCAGCGTGACCGAACGCAATTCTCCGTTGATGCCGTACGACCAGCGATGATAGGGGCAGGAGAAGATGCGGCAGGTCCCCGAGTCCTCGGTCACCAGCTGGGCGCCGCGATGGCGGCACGCGTTGATGAACGCGCGCACCGAGCCGTCACGCTGGCGCACCACGACGACCTTGTTGCGCGGAAGGTCCAGGGAGATGAAGTCGCCGGTGCGCGCCACCTCCGACGAATGCGCGACGATGAACGGCACCTCGCCGAAGATCCGGTCGCGTTCGAGCTCGGCGCGCACCGGGTCCTGGTAGTCCATCGCCTCGAACTTCGCGATGTCGGGGTACTGGTCGGTCACCCGGGTGTCGAGGTGGTTGAGCAGTTCACGCAGCGCGCGGGTACGACGGGCGTGGATGACTGACGACTGATTCTGATCGACGAGCACGACACATTCTCCTGACGGAAACTCTGCCCCGGGGTTACGCGTGGACAGTGCGGGACGCGCTCTTCGCGAGCGCACATCCGGGAACCCCGAGGAACCCCGAGGCCATGGCTGTGATTCACCTCACCCCAATAAACTATCGCCATTAGTCTATTGCGTCAAGCGGACGGTCGCGACGGCTGTAATGTGTGGTCCAGCAACGAGGACGGGAGGGACCGGTGGGTCGAAAGCCGTTGATCGCCCGCGAAGACGCCGTCGCCGCCGCGCTCGAGATCATCGACACCGACGGACCGGGCGCGCTGAGCCTGGAGCGGGTTGCCGGGAGGCTGGGAGTCAAGGCGCCCTCGCTCTACAACCACTTCAGCGACAAGGCCGAGATCCTGGCCGAGGTCGCCCGCGCCGTGCTGCTCGAGGTTCCCGTGGTCCCCGATCCGGCGGCCACCGACGACTGGAAGAGCTGGCTGGTCGAGGCCTCCACCGCCGTGCGCCACACCCTGCTCACCCACCAGCGGGCCGCACCCATCGTCGTGGAGTACTTCCCGCGCGGCATGCTCGAACGTCTCTATGCCGAATACTGCCGGATCCTCGGCGAGCACGGGGTGCCGCCCCGATTCCAGATGTTCATCCTGGAGGCGGTACACCGGATGACCATCGGCTCGGCCGTATGTGTCGCAACCGGCCGGCCGGAGATGGCCACGCCGTCGAACCCGGCCGCCTTCGATACCGATGTCGTCGACGCGCTGCACACCGGCGACTGGTCGGGCGACAGGTTCTTCACCGGGATGCTGCACGCCTTCCTGGACGGCATCGAGGTACAGATCGGCCGGGAGTCCATGGCCGGACAAGCCCTGCCGCAGCACTGAATCCATCGCCGTACATATTGTCTGTACGGCGTGTATAGCCTAGTGTCGGAGTCATGTCGAGCCCATCCACGCCCCCAGTACTCCGGACCCGGCGCTCCGGCGCGACCGCGTGGCTGACGCTGTCGCGGCCGGCCTCGCTCAACGCCTTCGACTTCGCACTGCAGCAGGCGCTGCGGGACGAGATCGACCGGGTGGCCGCCGACGACTCGGTGCGCTGCGTGGTGCTCACCGGCGACGGCCGGGCGTTCTGCGCCGGCGCCGACCTGGACATCGCCGATGTCGAGCCCGGGCGGCGCCTTGCTCCCCGGACCGAGGACGAGCTGCGGATGCGGTACAACCCGATCGTCAAGGCCATCCGCACCATGCCCAAACCGGTGGTCGCCGCGGTCAACGGACCGGCGATCGGCGTGGGCTGCGCACTGGCCATGGCCTGTGATCACGTCATCGCCGCCGACACCGCGGTGTTCTCCCTGGCCTTCGCCAAGGTGGGCCTGACCCTGGACGCCGGCGCCTCCGTGCTGCTCGGCGCCCGCATCGGATTCGGCCGGGTCAACCGGATGGCACTGCTCGCCGAGCAGGTCGACGCCGCCACCGCGGCATCCTGGGGAATGGTCGACGCCGTCGTCGCCGCGGACGATCTGACCGGCTCGGTCACCGAGCGGGCTCGGCGTTTCGCGACAGGCCCGACCCTGGCCTTCGCCGCCACCAAACGCACCCTGAACGCCGCGCTGCTCCCGCACCTGGATGCCGTCTTCGAGTCGGAGGTGGCCGGACAGACCGCACTGGTCGATTCAGCCGACTTCCGTTCCGGTGCAGTGGCATTCGCCGAGCGTCGCCGACCGGAGTTCACCGGACGGTAGCGGCTCACCGAGCGCGGGGGCTCACCACACGTCGGGACACGGGCGGCCGATGCGCGGCGCGTGTCGCGGTCCCGGGCCGCTCAGGTGTCGCGACGGCCGTACAGTGCCGCGAACAGGAAGTCGCCGACCATCGCGGCAACAGCCGGGAAATCCGTCAGGTGCTCCTCGCCGGCCAGCGCGCCGGCCACCGTGCGCTCGACGGTCCACAGGATGGTGGCCGCGTACTGCGGCGCCGCGGGTCCGGCCGGAGCGAGTCCGGCCGCCCGATCGGTCTCGATCAGTGACGTGAGAACGGTTTCCATCGCACTCATCGCGGTCAGATACTCGGTGCGCAGCTCGGGCAACCACGGCCAGGTGTGCACGGCGTTGCGGATCACCGCATTGGCGAATTCGTCGAGGTTGAGCCATTGGCGCACACCGTCGACGAAAGCGGCCCGATCACCGCGATCGATCGCACCCATCGTCGCCAGACCCGTCACGACATCGCGGGCCGCCTCCCGGAACAGGACGATGAACGCGTCCTCCTTGCTCCGGAAATAGAAGTAGAACGACGCGCGAGAGACACCCGCGCGGTCCAGAACCTGGGCGACGCTCAGTTCGGCCAGCGGGATATCGGCGAGCAGTTCGCGCATGGCGTCCAGGATCGACCGGCCGGTGCCCTCCAGGTCGGCGGCTTCACCACCGAAGGCGGGCACTGTGGGGGCGGGCACTGTGAGAACGATCGAATCTGATTGGGCGACAATGGGAGTGCCCGACTCCCTGATCGAGAGGGAGCGGCCACCGTAGATCGCCGCCTCGTTGATCGCCCGCAGCGGGGCCACCGTGGATCGCACGTCCGGAAGGCGCGGATCCAGACCGCGGCTCGACACGTAGAACGTGCGCTCGGCCGCGCTGATGAGCATCGCCGCCACCAGGTCGGCCGGGGGACCGACGGGTGCGCGGCCCTCGCCGCGTTCGAACTCGATCTGTTCGGTGACCGCATCGACGAAGCGCTCGAAGATGCCCTGCCATATCCGCCCGACGACCGGCTCGGAATGCATGTGCTCGAGCACCGCACAGATGACCGCGCCATGCTCGTCCCACATCTGCAGGGTGCTTTCCAGGCTCACGCCCATCTGCCGGGAACGGTTACGTCCGGGCTCGGACGACCACGGCCCGTCGGCACCATAGGAGGTGTCCAGTACCCGGCCCAGCAGCGCGACGAGGACGTCGTACTTGTTGGCGAAGTAGTGATAGAAGTTGGCGCGGGATATCCCCGCCTTCTTCAGGATCTTCGCCACGGTGAGCTTCTGCAGCGATGTCTGGGCGAGCAGTTCCTCGGTCGCGTCGAATACCGCCAACTCGGTGGCGGAATTGCCGTCGAAGTCCCGTGGACGTCGCCGGGCGTACGAAGTACTGGTCATGCGGCCAAGTCTAGATCTGTCCAGACAAGACGTCTATACAGACGTGCAACCCGGGACCTAGTACTCATACCGCGGCCAGCAGTGCCTCGTCGAACGCATCGGCCATCTCCAGCATCGGATAGTGACCGCAATCGAACTCGATGAGTTTACCGCCCACCTGTTCGGCCACCCAGCGAGCACCACGGACCGACAACGCCGGGTCGGCGGTGCCGATGATCTGAACGAGCGGCACATCGAGTCCGTCGAGCGCCTCGGTCTGCTCGGCGCACAGCAGCGTACGCATCGCCGCCGCCCCGGCCCACGTGGGCGTCTGCAAGGAGAATCTCAATGAAGTTGTCAAGCCCCAGAGGGGGTGAGAATCGGAGGGTGTTGTCAGGCGGCCGCGCCGTGGACGTGGGTTGCGGAATCGGTTGTGGTGTAGGGCTTCTGGTCGCGGAGCATGGCCCATTGAACGTTGAGACGACGGCGTGCGAGCGCGATGACTGCTTGCACGTGTGTCTTGCCCTCGCGGCGTTTGCGTTGGTAGTAGACCTGCGAGACGGGATCGCGGTGTACTGCAACCTGCGCGGAGAGATAACAGGAACGCAGCAGTCGGCGGCTGTAGTGCCGCGGCCGGTGCAGGTTGCCGCTGATCCGGCCGGAGTCGCGGGGAACTGGTGCCAGGCCCGCGACGCCAGCGAGGCGGTCGACGGTGCCGAAGACGGTCATGTCGCCGCCGGTGGCGGCGAGGAACTCTGCGGCCAGGATGGTCCCGAAGCCGGGCATGCTGGTCAGGATTTCGGCGTGCGGGTGGCGGCGAAATCGGTCCTCGATCAGCGCTTCGGTGTCGCTGATTTCGCTGTTGAGGGTCATCACCTCCTTGGCCAACCGAGCCACGATCTGCGCGGCGACCTGCTGACCGCGGACCGTGACGTGCTGCTGATGCGCCGCGTCCATGGCGGTCTGCGCGACCGCGGCTGCATTGCGCACCTTGCGGTTACGCAACCAGGCCTCCAGTCGTGCGTGGCCCATACGGCGAATCGAATCGGGGGTCTGGTAGCCGGTCAACAAGGTCAACCCGGCCTTGGAACTGCTGTAGTCGATGGCTCGCTCGAGCGCAGGGAAGAACTCCAGCAAGGTGGCGCGCATCCGGTTGATTGCACGGGTGCGGTCGGCGACCAGGTCTGCCCGGCGGGCGGTCAGGATCCTGAGGTCGACCGCGATGTCGTCACCCGGGCGCAGGGGTTGCAGGTCGCGGCGCATCCGCGCCTGATCGGCGATGACTGCCGCATCCTTAGCGTCGGACTTACCGTCACCTCGGTAGCCCTTCGATGCGTGGTGCACGGTCCTGCCGGGCAGATAAAGCAGCCTCTGTTGCGCGTCGATCAGCAAAGCGATCAGCAGTGCCCCGCCGCCGGCGTTGAGGTCCATCGCCCAGGTGACCTCGCCACCGGCGGCAATGTCGCCGACCGTGGCGATCAGGTCAGTCAAGGCGGGTTCGTCGTTGTCGATCCGCCGCGACAAAAGTTGCTCCCCATCGGTATCGATTACAACGCAGTGATGCGCGGTCTTACCGGCGTCGACACCGGCCCATACTTGTCTCGCCATTCGTGCCTACCTCCGGAGTCGTTGGTGAACAGTAGGAATCCCTGCAGACGACATCCCCGGCGTGTCCTTACACAGCGATCGCATCGCGTCTCTCAATCAGCGGTCGAGTCGTCGCAGGACACCGGGCGGCCATTCTCCTTCAGCTGTACCCACCAGCAACACGATGACAGCCATACCCGGAGCCCCAGGGCAACTCACAGCCTACGAAACCACAGGTCTCCGGTCACCCCATCTAGAAAGGTAAGGATGCGATGCAGCCAATCGAGGGTGTACGGCGCCGGCGGCGTCTTGAACGGATCACCGACCGCGCTGCGGCGCAACGCGACCCGGTCGGTGTGCTCGGCGGCCAGGATCGTCGCCAGCGGCCCATCGGCCGGCACGCCGTACGGGAACCGCTCGGTGCGCGATGCCGCCACACCGTTGGAGGCGACCATAACCAGCCGGCCGACCAGGTCGGGCCGGACGTGCGCCATGCGCAGCGCGACCATCCCGCCGAGCGACCAGCCGACCACCGACGCACGCGAGATACCCAGCGTGCCCAGGACATCGGTCGCATCGTCGGCGAGATCGGCGAGATCGTAACCGTGCAGCGGCGCCTCGGATCCACCGTGGCCGCGCTGATCCATCGCGATCACCCGGCGACCGCTCTCGGCCAGCAATCGCATCTGCCGGTCCCAGACCTCACCGCTGAGACTCCAGCCGTGGATCAGCAGTACCGCCGGACCCTCGCCCAGCTCGCGCACGTTGATACCGGTACCGTCGCGCACGGCGATCAGCTTCTGCGTCATCATCGCGCGTCCTCGACGCTCGGCTCGCCCACGAAGGTAGCCACCTCCGCGGTGCTCCTGCGGTGGGTCCGGTAGCCGTTCACCGGATGCCCGGCATCCGGGTAACCGAACGAGATCCCGATCAGCACCTGACGCGACTCGGGCAGGCCGAGGTGCTCCCGGATCACCGGCGCCTGTGTGGCCAGCGCCGCCTGCGGTATCGCACCGATCCCGCGGGCATGCGCGGCCAGCAGGAAGCTCTGCACGAACAGTCCGCAATCGACCGCGCCGTAGGCACCCAGCGCCCGCTCGGTGGTCACGACAGCCACGTGCGGCGCGTCGAAGAAGTCGAAGTTGCGCATCATCTGTCGGGCCGACGCCACCCGGTCGCCCTTCTCGATGCCGAGGCTCTCGTAGAGCTGCCGGCCGCTGGTCCGCCTGCGTTCGGCGTAGTCGCCTGCATAGGACTGCGGGAACGCTATGTCCGGATTCTCCTGCGGCCCACCGGCGAGTGCGGCACCGATCGCGGTGCGCAGGGCCGTGGTCGCCGCGCCCGAGGTGATGTGCAGGTGCCAGGGCTGGGTATTGCACCACGACGGTGTGCGCCGGGCGATGTCGAGAACCTTCTCGATCTCGGCCCGCGGAACCGGCTCGGGCACAAACGCCCGGCAACTCCATCGCTCGGAGACCATGCGGTCGAGGACTGCGAACGCCTCGTCGTCCGCACGCCGGACCTGATCGGTTGTCGCGCCGTAACTCTGACTCATGAACATGCACTCCCTGTGACTGGGTGAACCCGGATGTGGGCGAGCCGTGGGGACTCGCGCACATCCGAATGAGGAGCGAACGCCGGCCGCCGGACAGCCTGGGTCACGCCCAGCCGGGGCGACCGGGGACGCAACCCACGCACTGACCGTCAACAAGCGGCCATACGATGAGTATAGACATAGTGTTCAGGCTCGTCTACCCTCGATCTGTAACGGGTATCACAGGCAGGTTGGCCGCCCCGGCGAACGCAGACCGCCCGAGGTGACCCGACACCAGTGGCCCGAACACAAGTGGCAGAGCAGGAGGCAGCAATGACCACGACCGAAAAGACCACCCCCGAGAAGATCGCCCCCGAAAAGATCACCCCAGAAAAGATCACCACCGAGAAGATCACCGCCGGACACCAACCCGGCGCCCGCACCTTCCGCGGCGATCTCGACGTCCCCGAGGGCCTCCCCCGAGGTCTGGACCTGAGCCGGATCAGGAACCAGGACAAGGCGATCGCCATGTACGGGCGTGAGCTGGTGGAGAAGATCACCGACCACGCCCTGCTCGCCGACGACTACGCCTACCAGGCGATGCTCGACGTCAAGGACAAAAGCAACAACACGAGCTGGCGCACCTTCGACAAGGCACTCGATCACGGCATCGATGCCATCGACGACCCGACCCCCGGCCTGGTCGCAATGTTCGAACAGCTCGACCGGATCCCCGACTGGGTTGATTTCGACCAGCTCTACCGCGGCGCCGTGGCCTTCTGGCGGGCGGGCCCGATCGTTCCGCCGGTGCTGGCCTGGGGCGCCATCGCGGGCGGCTTCTCGATGTACAGCGCCACCCGGCCGGTACTGTTCAGCGGCCGGCTCAAGCAGACCGAGCGCGTGGGTACCCGACTCATCGAGAGCTTCCGGTACGTGGTCGCCGCCTACACCCCGGGCAATATGGGGCGCTTCGAGGAGGGCTTCCGGCTCACCGCCAAGGTGCGCCTCATCCACGCCGCCGTCCGGCACAGCCTGAGCCACTCCGACCACTGGGACTGGGCGGGCTGGGGCATCCCGATCAACAACATGGACTCGATGGTCACCCAGGCCGGACAGTTCGGCGTGAAGTTCACCGACGCCGTGCAGAGCGCCGGATTCCGTTACAGTGACCGCGAATTGGAAGACATCTTCGCACTCAGCCGCTATGTCGGCTATGTCATCGGGGTACCGGAGGACATCCTGCACACCGGCTACGAGGACGCCCGCCTCAAGACCGACCTACACACGATGCTCGAGCTCGCACCCGACGATCTGTGCCGCGACGTGGTGAACTCGATCATCAAGTACAGCATCGAGAACCCGCCCGGCGGCGTCGAGGTGCTGCCCGGCCCGGTCGCCTCGTTCATGACCGACGAGCGCCGGCTCAAACTGGCCTACGGCCTGCTGCACTCGTGGATCCCGGCACCGGTCATGGCAGACCTGGGCATCGAGAAGACCGGGTGGGCCAGGATCCTGCCCACCATCGCCCCCCTGGTGTCGACGTACGAGCGCTTCTCCAAGCGGACCTTCGCCGACGACGAGCGCGCCGCGTTCGACATGTTGCGGCGGTTCAACGACGCCATCAAGCTGCCCGAGGGCGCCGACCGCGCACACACGGTGGCCAACCCCGACGAGGTTCATGCCGACATCGCGGCCAACAAGGGCGGAATGCCGCGGGTGAGCAAACGGTGACCGCCCGCGCAGCCGACGCCGCTGCCCCGCTGAAGGGCACCCGCATCATCGAGCTCGCCGGGATCGGCCCGGGGCCGTTCGCGGCGATGATGCTCGCCGACCTCGGCGCGGAGGTCATCTGCGTCGAGCGTCCGGGCGGCAACCCGTGGTCGGGCACCGGGCACGGCGTCCTGTTCCGCAGCCGCCGCCATATCGCGGTCGATCTCAAACAACCCGACGGGGCGGCCATTGTGCGCCGGCTCTGCGCCGGCGCCGACGGCATCATCGAGACGTTCCGGCCGGGGGTCGCCGAACGGCTCGGTGTCGGCCCCGACGACTGCCTCGCCGCAAACCCCGACCTGATCTACGGCCGGATGACCGGCTGGGGACAGACCGGGCCGATGGCCACACTTCCCGGCCACGACATCAACTACATCGCGCTGACCGGCGCCCTGCATTCGATCGGGCGCAAGGACGGTCCACCCGTCGCACCGCTCAATCTCGTCGGCGACTTCGGCGGCGGCGGGATGCTGCTGGCCGTCGGCATGTTGTCGGGGATCATCTCGGCACGGGCCGGCGGCGGCGGCCGGGTGGTGGACGCGGCGATGATCGACGGAGCGTCGGCGCTGATGGCGATGTTCCATCAATACCGCGCCGAAGGCTCGTTCGACGACCAGCGGGGCACGCATCTGCTCGGGACCGGCGCATTCTTCTACGACACCTACCGCACCCGCGACGGGCTGTGGGTGAGCATCGGCGCCATCGAGGCGCAGTTCTGGACCGAGCTCTGCGATGTGCTCGAGCTGCCGGCCGACATGCGCGCCAACCAGTTCGACGAGAGCCGCTGGGACGAGTTCCGGGAGATCCTCGCGAGCCGGATCGCCGCCCGTGACCGGTCCGAGCTCGACGCGATGTTCGCCGGGCGCAACACGTGTTACGCACCGGTGCTCAGTCTCGACGAGGCCTACCGTCACCCGCACAATGTGGACCGCGGCACGTTCATCGACGTCGACGGGGTCATGCAGGCCGCACCGGCCCCACGTTTCGACGGTGTCCCGCCGACCACCCCGACCGCGCGCAGATCACCGGGCGCCGACAGCCGGAAAGTACTGGCCGACGCCGGGTTCGCCGATCACGAGGTGGCCGAACTCATCAACAGCGGTATCGTTGAACTGTGACTGTCCAACTGTGACGACCATGTCTCCGCGAATAACCGGTCGCAGAGACAATCGACGACTACCGATCGTCACACGGCGAACACCAGGCGCAATCCGTCGTCGACCCGGCGCATGATGTGGAACGCGAGGGTGCCGATCGGCTCGGTGAGCCGTGCGCGGTCGACGACCAGCGTCTGGGATACGTTGACCACGCAGTCCTTCGGAAGGCCCGCGGTACCGGCGGCGAGTTCCACGTTTCCCGGTGCTGCGGCCAGTCGCAGATTGCTGGTGACCGCCGATACGATGACCGTCGCGATCCGGGATCGGTTGAACCGGTCCGACGAGACGATCAGAGCGGGCCTGCGGTAGCCGGGCTCGGAGCCGAGCGGCTCACCGAAATCGACCCACCAGACATCGCCGCGTTCTACCACTGCCACGCTCCGGACTCGATGAGACTGCGCCCGACCGCGGGAACGGGATCGCTGTTCAGGCCATCGGCGATATCGTTGAGCGCCGCGGTCACCGAATCCTCCTCCTGGCGTTCGAGAAACTCACGGACGGCGCGCGTATACAGTTGCGATCGGCTCCAACCGAGGCGGTTGGCGGCGCTGTCGGCTTCACGGAACACATCGTCGGGGATGGAGATCGCTGTTTTCATATCCCTGAGTATAAACGGTATAACACTATGCGGGCAGCCCTGATCAAAGGGATGTAGGGGTGTCACATAGTGGCACCCCTACATCCCTTTTCGCTAATGTCCTAAAGCCCCAACGACCGGCCCACGATCTCCCGCATGATCTCGTTGGTGCCGCCGTAGATGCGCTGCACGCGGCAATCCCGCCAGCGCCGGGCCACCTCGTACTCCTCCATGTACCCGTACCCGCCGTGGATCTGCAGGCACGCGTCCAGAGCCTCGAATTCGAGTTCGGTGGTGGTGAATTTGGCGCCCGCGGCCTCGGCGGCGGTCAACTCGTCCGCGTTCTGCGCCTCGATGCAGCGGTCGACGTACACCCGGGCCATCGACACCTTGGTGGCCAGTTCCGCGAGCCGGAACCGGTTGGCCTGGAAGCTGCCCACCGGCTGACCGAATGCCGTGCGCTCCTTACCGTAGGCCACCGCGATGTCCACGGCGTACTCCGCACTGGCCACGGCGACCACCGCCATCGACAGCCGTTCCTGGGCAAGGTTGCCCATCAGGTAATGCAGCCCCTTGCCCGGTTCGCCGAGCACATCCGAATCCGGCACGTACACATTGTCGAAGAACAGTTCCGCGGTGTCCTGGGCCTTGCGGCCGATCTTGTCCAGTTTGCGGCCACGGGTGAAGCCCTTCTGCCCCGAGGCGACCACGAACAAACCGAGACCGCCTTCGGCGATGCGGGCGGCGACGATCACCAGATCGGCCTGAATGCCGCTGGTGACAAATGTCTTCGAGCCGCTGAGCCGCCAGCCTGCACCGTCGCGCACCGCGGTGGACTTGATGCCGCGCAGATCCGAGCCGGTACCTGGTTCGGACATCGACACCGCGATCACCGTGTCGCCCTTGATGATCCCCGGAATCCACCGGGCCTGCTGCTCGGGCGAGGCGATGTCGAGATAGTACGGCAGCACGATGTCGTTGGTGAGGGAGAATCCGTCGCCGACGGTTCCGGTGCGAACCACCTCCTCGTTGAGGACCGCGTTGAACCGGAAGTCCCGTAGTCCGCCGCCACCGAATTCCTCGGGTGCGGCGAATCCGACGAAACCATGCGCGGCGGCCGCCGACCAGAATTCGCGGTCGACGAGTCCGTTCGCCTCCCACCTGTCGGTATGCGGCACGGCCTCCTTGCGCAGAAAAGCGCGCACGGACTCGCGGAATTGCTCGTGTTCGGTCTCGAAGATGGTGCGTTTCATCGGTTTACCTACTTTCCCAGGCCGAGTGACCTGGCGATGATCTCTTTCATGATCTCGCTGGCGCCGCCGTAGATCCGCTGCACGCGGGCATCGACATACGCACGGGAGATGGGATATTCGGCCATGTAGCCGTAGCCGCCGAACATCTGCAGGCAGGCGTCGACGACCCGGCCCTGGTTCTCGGTGGCCGCCAGCTTGGCCATGGCCGCACGGTCGGCGCTGAGCGCACCGTCGACGTGCAGCGCCAGACAGTTGTCGACGAACGCGCGGGTGACCTCGGTCTGCACGTGCGCGTCGGCGATGGTGAACCTGGTGTTCTGCTGTGCGGCAAGTGGTTTGCCGAACGCCTTGCGCTCGTTGACGTAGTCGGCGGTCAGTTCCACCGCCCGCGCGGCGGCGGCCACGCTCGCCACGGCGATCGTGAGCCGTTCCTGCGGCAGATTGGAGACCAGGTACCGGAAGCCCCGCCCCGATTCGCCGAGCAGATTGGCGACCGGAACCCGGACGTCGGTGAACGACAGTTCGGCGGTGTCCTGGGCGTGCATGCCGATCTTGTCCAGGTTGCGGCCGCGTTCGAATCCTTCCATGCCGCGTTCCACCACCAGCAGCGACAGGCCGCCGTGGCGGCTGTCGCTCTCCGTGCGGGCCGCCACGATGACGATGTCGGCGTTGATGCCGTTGGAGATGAACGTCTTCGAGCCGTTCAGCACGTAGTGATCACCATCGAGCACGGCCGTCGTCGCGATGCCGGCCAGATCCGAACCGGTGCCCGGCTCGGTCATGGCGATGGCCGCGATCAGCTCGCCGGAGGCCAGTCCGGGTAGCCACCGGTGCCGTTGCTCGTCGGTCGCATAGTGCAGGAAGTAGGGAACGCAGATGTCATTGTGCAGGTTGACGCCGAACGACATCACCCCCGCGTAGGAGACCTCCTCGGCGATGATCGCGTTGAAGCGGAAGTCGTCGGAACCTCCGCCGCCGAATTCCTCGGGGATCGCCATTCCGAGGAAGCCGTGCGATCCGGCCTCGGTGAACATCTCCCGGGCGATCACGCCCTCGCGTTCCCACGTCTCGTAGCCGGGCACCACCCGGGTGGCCAGGAACCGGCGGAAGCTGTCCCGGAACGCCTCGTGGTCGGGCCCGTAGACACCACGCTCAGGCGCCACCGATCGCGCGGACCCGTTGATCGTGCTTGCCATGAATCTATTCCTCTCTACACCCTGCCGGACAGATGCACAGGGTCTTGACGTGCGCCTTCGCCCTTGATAAGCGAGAGCAATGTGATTGACACCATATCTGAACAGAGTGTATGGTCACGCGTATGTCGAAGTCCAGGCAGCACCCGAACAGTCCGAATCGGAGTTCCGGTTGGGGCAACCCCCCGGCCGGCGCATTCACCCCCACGGCAGAGTTCACCGACGAGCAGATGCGTCGGGCGATCGAGCACGCCAACCTGCCGATCCTCCTGGGCTCGCTGGCCCTGCTGACCGGTGACGACAAGTGGATTTCCGAACCCTACATACCCACCCCGCCGCAGGATCTCGGTGATCACGACAGCGGCGGTTTCGACGACGAGGTCGCCGGACGCATCCGCACCGAGGCCGTCGAGACCCTGTGCTCCTGGCGCGACGGAACCCTGAATCTCCCGGCTGATCCACCCGCACCGCAACACATCTCAGAAGTTCTCGCGGTCATGCTCGGCGACCGCATCCCCGACGGGTACGGCACGCTGCTGGGCGAGGAGATGGGCATCTACCCCCGGCACACCGAGCCCGTCCGGTCCCCCGCCCCGGGGTTCCGGGTGCTGATCGTGGGCGCGGGCATCTCCGGGCTGGCCATGGCGGTGCGCCTCGGGCAGGCCGGCATCGACTACCTCATCGTCGACAAGAACGACGACGTGGGCGGCACCTGGCACGAGAACGTCTACCCCGGTTGCGGAGTCGATACCCCCAGCTATCTGTACGCACTGTCCTTCGACCCGAAACCCGATTGGCAGCAGTACTTCGCCACCCAGGCCGAGCTGGCGCAGTACTGGCACGAGCTCGCCGACAAGCACGGCGTGCTGCCCAACACGCGCCTGAACACCGTTGTCCGCGAAGCTCGCTTCGACGAGCAGACCTGCGGTTGGCACGTCGACGTAGCGCCTGTCGGCTCCCCCGATGCCGTGGAAACCCTGACCGCCGACGTCGTGGTCAGCGGAGTCGGCCTGCTCAACCAGCCCGCCATCCCCGATCTGCCCGGGATGGGCGACTTCACCGGGCCGGTCGTGCACACCGCGCAGTGGGATCGGTCGTTCGACGTGGCCGGCAAGAAGGTCGCCGTGATCGGCACCGGTGCCAGCGCCATGCAGTTCGTTCCGGCCGGTTCCCAGGTGGCACAGAAGGTCACCGTCTTCCAGCGCACCCCGCAATGGTCGATGCCGCACCCGCTCAAAGGCGCCCACGTCACCGACGACATGCACTTCCTCAACGCCCACGTACCGTTCTACCTGGCCTGGTACCGGGCCAGACTGTTCTGGCGGATGGGCGACAAGGTGTGGAAGCTGCTCCAGGTCGATCCCGAGTACCCGCACCTGGGCCGCGCGGTGAACAAGGCCAACGACCGGCTCCGGGCGATGCTCACCACCTTCATCGAACACGAACTCGCCGGCCGTCCCGACCTGCTCGACAAATGCATCCCGGACTATCCGCCGTACGGCAAACGCCTGCTGGTGGATTCGCAGTGGTTCAGCACGCTCACCAAGGACAACGTCGAATTGGTGACCGACGGCATCGAGACCATCACCGCGACCGGTGTGCGTACCACCGACGGTGTCGACCATGACGTCGACATCATCGTCCTGGCAACAGGTTTCAAGGCCGTCGACGTTCTCGCGTCACTGCCGGTGCGCGGCCGAGGCGGCCGCACCCTGCGGGAGGTCTGGGGCGCCGGGGACGGCCGCGCGCATCTGGGCATCTCGATCCCCGGATTCCCCAACTTCTTCTGCCTGTACGGACCCAACACCAACACCGGTCACGGTGGCACCGTCATCGCCGGCACCGAGATGCAGGTGCAGCACATCTCGGCGATCATCGCGGCGATGATCGACCGGGATCTGGCGACCGTCGAGGTCCGCCAGGAAGTGCACGACGACTACAACGCCGAACTCGACCGGGCACTCTCGCGCACGGTGTGGGATTTCGGCGGCACCACCACCTACTACCGCAATTCCGGCGGCCGCATCGTCACCAACAGCCCATGGCGCTATGTCGACTACTGGCAGCGGGTGCACGAGCCGAACCTCGACGATTTCCTGACCACCTCGCGAATCTCCGCGACTGAAGAGTTCCTGACCGAGAACATCAACCACGCCATCGTCCGAACCGCCGACTCCCGAAACCCAAGTGAGGCATCATGACCCGATCCGTTGCCGAGACGGCCGCAGTGGCCGCCCCCGGTATCGACGCGACCACCCTGCCCGCCGCATTCCAGGCGACCGTCGCCGCGCGCGGCGATGAGCCGGCCCTCATCGCTTTCGGGGCGAGCGGAGCGACGGGGGGTGCCGGGGCGAGCGGAGCGACGGGGGGTGCCGGGGCGAGCGGAGCGACGGGGGGTGCCGGGGCGAGCGGAGCGACGGGGGATTTCCGCGAGAACCGAACGCTCAGCTGGAACGACTACGCCACCGCCGTCGAGGAAGTGGCATCCGGACTGGCCGCACTCGGCGTGACGGGCGGCGACACCGTCGCCATCATGCTGCCGAACAGTCCCGAGTTCCATATCGTGGACATGGCGGTTCTCCACCTGGGCGCCACGCCCTTCTCGATCTATCTCACCTCGGCGCCGGCCCAGATCGACTTCCTGTTCAGCAACGCGGGCAATCACGTGGTGGTGGCCCAGCAGCGGTTCCTGGACGTGCTCGGCAGGACCGCCGTCGACGGGTTGCGGCACATCGTGGTCACCGACGCCGACACCGGTCTGCCCGAGCGGATCGGGGCGGCCGAGGTCACCTCGATGTCGTCCGTACGTGCTTCCAAGCCTTCATATTTCGACTTCACCTCCACCTGGCGCGCGGTGAAGGACAGCGATCTGGCCACCCTCATCTACACTTCGGGCACCACCGGCGACCCCAAGGGGGTGGAGCTGACGCACGCGAACCTGATGTTTGTGATGCACACCTGTAACGTCCGGTTCCCGTTCGCCGCCGAGGGCGCCGCCATCTCGTACCTGCCCACCGCGCACGCGGCCGACCGGGTGTTCTCGCACTATCTGGCCACCGTGACCGGCTGGCCGATCACCGCCGTCGACGATGCGACGACGGTTTTCGCGGCCGTGGCCGCGGCCCGGCCGACCTGGTTCCTCGGTGTGCCGCGCATCTGGGAGAAGCTGCGCGCGGCACTGCTGGCCAGGTTCAACGCACTGCCCGACGAGTCACGCGCGGCCACACTCGGCGCGATCGAGGCCGCCACCGAGCGCGTGTGGCTGCAACAGAAGAACGAACCGGTCCCCGACGAATTGTCCGCCAAGGCAGCGGTTTTCGATGAAAAGATCTTCGGCCCGCTGCGCGTGCAGCTCGGCCTGGACAGGGTGACGCTGCTGATGACCGGCGCCGCCCCGATCGCACCCGCGGTGCATGCCTTCTTCCTCGCGCTAGGCCTGCCGCTGCAGGAAGGGTTCGGAATGTCGGAGACCGGTGCGCTCGGCTTCACCAATATCGTCACCGACATCCGCATCGGAAAGGTCGGTCTGGCCCAGCCCGGCACCGAGGCCACGCTCGCCGACGACGGGGAACTGCTGATGCGCGGCCCGCACGTGATGCGCGGCTACCGCAAGGCCCCGGAGAAGACGGCCGAGGCCGTTGACGAGCAGGGCTGGCTGCACACCGGCGACATCGCCGTCATCGACGACGACGGCTGGGTCAGCATCGTCGACCGCAAGAAGGAACTCATCATCAACGCGGCCGGCAAGAATATGTCGCCGGTGAACATCGAGGGTGCGCTCAAAAGCGCCTCCCCGCTCATCGGACAGGCCTGCGTCATCGGGGATCGCCGACCGTACAACGTGGCACTGCTGGTGCTTGACCCCGATTCGGCAAAGGTGTTCGCCGCCCAGCACGGCCTCGACGACGCATCGCCCGCGGCCCTGGTGTCCAATCCCGACCTGGTGCGGTTGATCGACGAGGCCGTCACCGCCGCCAACGAGAATCTGTCGCGGGTCGAACAGATCAAGCGCTACCGGCTGCTCGGTGACGAGTGGCTGCCCGACTCGGCCGAGCTGACCCCCACCATGAAGCTCAAGCGACGTGGTGTCTCCGCGAAGTACGCCGCGCTGATCGACGACATCTACGAATCCGACCAGAACACACGGGCAGACCAGAACAAGCGGGCAGAATCGCCCGCATAAAAAACTGTGCCCGCCGCCGATTCCGGATATCCGGAATCGGCGGCGGGCCTGTCGTATGTCGGGAGACTACCGGCCGACGGTGGCCACACTCGGCTCCAGACCCGGCAGCACGAAGTTGCGCAACATCTCCCGATGCGCGGGATCGTCCGGATTGTCGAAGTCGAGCCGGCCGACAAGAATGAATTGCACCAGCGCGATCCATTCCGACATCTTCTGGATGTCGACGTCGGTACGGATATCCCCGTTCTCCAGCGCGCGTTCGAGCACCGGTCCCCACATCTCCGCGGTCAGCCGGGCGGCCAGACCGGAGCTGCCGACCAGACGTTCGGCCATCTGCATGTGCTCAGGGCTTACCAGGATCCGGATCAGCGGATCGCTGCGGCCCCGGTCGACCAGAAAGATCAGTCCTTCGACGAGTTGATCGGCGAAAGTCGGCTGCAGAAACAGAAACTCACGGGCCTTGGCGAACAGCATCCTCGATCGCCGTTCGATGATCGCAGATATCAGTGTGTCGCGGTCGCCGAAGTAGCGGTACACGGTCGGGCGGGAGACGCCCGCCTCACGGCCGATATCGTCCATCGTCGTCTTGGCGACGCCGAAACGGGTGAACACGGTCTCCGCGGCAACCATGATCTGCTCACGCGCCTCGTCGAGGTTGCCGCTGAGCACATTGCCTGTCTTCCTGCGTGCCACCGAAATCACCTTTCATCCCCTGTATCCGATTCACAAGCTACATGAGACAGATCATGTCCGGTGTAGTGCTATAAGTCCTGAGTTGCACATCTCACTCGAGAAATACCGCTCCACCCCGGCCGAAGCCACCCGGTCCGGGCCACAATCACTCGTCCTCGACCGGAAACCACTCGGCGGAGGCATCCCATCGATCCGCGACGACCGATGGGACCCTCCGCCGAGCGGGTCTCCGGCTTCCGTCCGCCTAGCGCACCTTGTCGAAGCGGGTGTCGACATCCTTGTACTCGTCGCGGATCACCGTCTTGGCGAGCTTGCCACTGGGCAGCCGGGGCAAGGGCTCCTGACGGATCACCACGTAGCGCGGCACCTTGAAGTCGGCCAGCACCTTCTCGCAGTGCTCGATCACCACCTTCTCGTCGACCTCCGGCGATGCAGTGACGATCGCCGCGGGCGTTTCGCCGAAGCGGTCGTCGTGAGCCGCGATCACCGCGACCTCTTGGACCCCGTCGATCGCCATGATCGCGATCTCCAACTCCACCGGCGAGATGTTGATGCCGCCCGAGATGATGAGGTCCTTGAGCCGGTCGACGAACTGCACGCGGCCGTCCTCGTCGGCGGTGCCCAGGTCACCACTGTGCAACCAGCCATCACGCAGGGCCTGGGCGGTGGTCTCCGGGTCGTTCCAGTAGCCCGGGGTCACACCCGGGCCACGGACCACGAGTTCGCCTTCCTCACCGGGAGCCGCGGGCTCACCGTCGGCGTTGAATACCTTCACCTCGGTGAAGATCGATCCGGTGCCGCAGCGATCCGGAAACTCGAACGCCTCCTCGCGGATCGTGGCGGTTGCCACGCCACCGGCCTCGGTCATGCCGTAGATCTGCCGTAGCAGCACGCCCTTGTCGGCCCACCGCTGCAACAACGGCACCGGCACCGCGGCACCTCCGACGATGGCGGTCTTGAGCGAGCTGAGGTCGGCGTCGGCGAACTCCGGGGCCCGCGAGATCGCCTCGAAGATCAACGGAACGCCGAAGATCGCCTCCACCGAATGCTGTTCGAGCAGCTTCACCGCGCTGGACGGATTCAGCTCCGGCTCGATCACCAGCGTGCCGCCGAGCACCGTGGTGATCAGCAGGCCGTACACCAGTCCCGGGGTGAACGCGAGCGGCAGCACCAGCAGCGTGGTGGTACCCGGCCGGAAGCCCTCCTCGGTGAGGGTGTTCTCCAGCACGATCGACAGCAGCGTGCGGTTGGTGAGGACCACGCCCTTGGACAGGCCCGTCGAACCGCTGGTGAACAGCACGGAGGTGGGTTCGTCGGGAGCCCGGTCCACCCGGAAGTCATCGGCGGAGGCACCGTCGCGCAGCTCCTCGATGTCGGCATAGGTGACCACGGTGAACGGGCTGCCGATCGCGGCGGTGTCCTCGGCGAGCTGTTCGAATCCCGGCGCCACGATGACCACACCGATGCCGGCGTCATCGGCGATCTTGCGCAGTTCGGCGGGCCGGTACCGGCTGTTGAGCGGAACCAGCACGCCACCGGACTTCAGGGTGCCCAGCGCGGCGACGGGCCAGGTCAGCGAGTTGGGGCCGAGCAATCCGACCCGGTCGCCTTCGGAGACACCCTTCTGCTCGACGAGCAGTCTGGCGATCCTGCTGCTGAAGTCACGAACCTGTCGGTAGGTCAACGACTCTCCGCTGAATACCAGTGCGGTTCGGTCCGGCGCGGTGCGGGCCCACCAATCGAGGGCCTTGCCGATGGTTGCGGTCATCTTGTTCACTCCTGTGTGGTCAGGGACTTGACGGTGTTTCGGAATTCGCGGCCCGGCCTGCGGCGACCAGACGTTTGGTCTCCCGGCGGAACAGCTGATTGGCGGTCTCGTTGCGGCCCAGAATCATGCCGCCGGCGTCGGCACTGACGAGCCCGCGCTGGGCGTCGCGCAGCAACGGGAAGTCCTCCTGGTGCAGAACCGCGAGCAGGATGTCCCAGTTCTTGTTCCAGACGTGTTCCCACTTCTCCGGCGGCATACCGCTGTTCTCCACGGTCGGCACGAACAGCCGCTGCTCCATCCGGGACTTCATCGGATCCAGCGGATGCGGCCGGAACGTCAACAGCTGGAAGTGGTCCGGCTGCCGCAGCAATGTGCTGTTGGGGCCGATGAAGTGGGTCTCGGTGACGTACCTGTCCAGCGGGGTGTCACCGGGATCCTCTTCGAGGAAGCGGTCGATCGACTTGCGCGGGGCGATGAATCGGCAGTGCCTGCCGAAATCCTCGAACGCCATCACGTTGGTGTGGATGATCTTGCCCGCGGTATTCGGGTGCGCGTACTGGATGTGATAGCCGTCCAGGAACGCGTCCTGCATGATCTTCCAGTTGGTCGGCTCATCGAATCCGGCGGCCTTGTAGCAGACCAGATCCTCCAGGTGATACGAGGCGAGCATCGGATCGATGTCCGGTCCGAGCCATTCGGCGACGTTGATGTCGGCCTTCGCGTTGTCGACCACCCAGATGAACCCGTGCCGCTCCTCGGTCGGGATCTCGATGAGGCCGTGCTCGCCGCGGTCCACCTCACCGAAGGTGTTGTCGCGGGTGATGGCCCGCAGCGAGCCGTCGGGATCATAGGACCAGCGGTGATAGCCGCACGAGAAGATCCGGCACCGCCCCTTGTCCCGGTCTTCGAGCATGGCACCGCGGTGCCTGCACAGATTGACGAACGACTTCACGCCGCCGTCCTTCTGCCGCACGATGAGCAGATTGTTGCGCGGCATCTGGATGGTCATGAAATCGTGCGGACGGGCCAGCTCGGAACTGTGCGCGACGATCGAGGGAACGGCTCCGAAGATGTAGTCCCGCTCCTCCTTGGCCAGTACTGGATCGGTGTACTCGCCGGCCTCGACCGGCACGATCTCGTCGAACTTGTCCGTTGTCTTGTCGCGCAGTAGCTCCAGTGCCCGCCGGATGCGGTCCTGCCGTGGCAGCGAGGTGGTCATCGAATCCTCCGGTCATCGAATCTGGTAGTGCTCAATAAACCTATCGCAATAAGGTTTATTGAGCAATACCGACTGGTCAGGACTCCGGAGTAAACCGGATCGGCATGCGTGCACAGCCCCGGACCTGTCCCGGGTGATAGGTCGGCGGATCCTCGGGCACCAAATCGAAGTCCGGGATCCGGCGCAGCAGCGCCTCCAGCGCGATGTTCATCTCGATCCGCGCCAGATGCATACCGAGGCACTGGTGCGGGCCGCCGCCGAAGGCCAGGTGACGATTGCCCTCGCGGCGCACGTCAAGCTCGGTGGGATCGGCGAACTGCCTGCCGTCGCGGTTGGCCGCACCCAGCACCACCACGAGCTGGTCACCCTCAGGAATGGTGACCCCACCGAGCTGGACGTCGCGGGTGGCGCGGCGGCCGGCGATGACCGCGGCGTCGATCCGCAGGATCTCCTCCACGGCGGTCGGCAGCACCTCCTCGGGATTGTCGAGGATGAGTGCGCGCTGCTCAGGGCTGTTCACCAGATGCTGGATGGCCCATGCGAGCGAACCCTGCACGGTATGCAGACCCGCCACCAGCAGCAGGAAGCACATGCGGGCGAGCTCTTCGTCGGTCAGCAGACGCTTGCCGTCGGGCAGCGCCAACTCGGTGTGGATGATCGTCGAGGTGACGTCGTCACCCGGGTTCTCCCGACGCTCGGAGATGATCTTCTGGAAGTAGCCGAACATCGCGAACGCGGCCGTCGCCCGCACCTGCAGCGACTCCTCCTCGGTACCGCCGGGCTTGCCGAACAGCGCCTTATCGGTGGCGTCGGTGAACAGCGGCGCATCCTCGACCGGCCAGTCCATCAGCGCCAGGAACACCCGCGCGGGCA
Organism: Gordonia pseudamarae; assembly: GCF_025273675.1. Lineage (NCBI taxonomy): Bacteria > Bacillati > Actinomycetota > Actinomycetes > Mycobacteriales > Gordoniaceae > Gordonia > Gordonia pseudamarae. The sequence continues at coordinate 4,533,073 of NZ_CP045809.1, forward strand.
GTTCGTGGGCGAACTCGGTCACGTACTCGGCCTCGCCCTTCTTGGCGAACCCGTCGATCAGCTCATCGACCGTGTCCCGCACCGTCTGCTTGAGCGCGCTCATCCGTTTCGGGGTGAACAGCGGGGCCAGCGCCCGGCGGTAGGCGGTGTGTTCCGGCGCGTCGAGTTCGATGGGGATGAACTTGCCGAAGGCCTCATTGGTGACCAGATTGTTCGGATAACTGGAGAAGGTCGCCGGATCGCGCAGGACCTGGGTGACTTCCTCATAGCCGAGGACGAGCCAGTGACCGTCGTACGCGGTGGAATAGACCACCGGATTGATGGCTGCCATGTCGGCGACCAGATCGTTGAACCGGTCGACGGGCGCGGCGATCGACGGATCATAGACGTCGAAGTCGACGGTCACGTCCTCGCGCGTGCGTTCGATTGTCGTCATGAATGTTCCTGACTGTGTGGGCTGGGCTGACTGGGGGCCGGGCCGACCGGGGGCCGCGCCGGCGTGTGGGCTGAGTCGTTCTGGTGAACGGGCCGGCCGGTCGGCCTGGGGGGGAGTGGCATCCACCGGCCGGCCCGTGATCGGGGGCGAGGACCTGACGGTCAGGCGTTGGGGTCGACCTGATCGAGGTCCTCGGGGAACCAGATGCCGACGCGGCCGATGGTGCCGCCGTCGGCCGAGTTGAGCACTGAACCCGACATGTACGCCGAATCATCCGAGGCCAGGAAGAGCGCGACCTTGGCGTTGTCGAGCAGTGTCGGCGGCCGGTTGAGCTTGAGCGGGATGGGCGAGTGGAACGGCACCCAGGGACCGGCGACCTGCTCGTAGGACTGCCCCACCACCGGCGAACCGGCGGGCATGAGGAAGTTGGGCGACATGCCGTGCGTGGGGGCGATGCCGTTGACCCGGATGCCGAAGGGCCCCAGGTCGAGCGCCAGCGCACGGACCAGGCCGTTCACGCCGGCCTTGGTGGCGCTGTAGAACGAGATGTCGTGGTAGGCCAGGAACGACGCCGCCGACGAGGTGGCGATGATCGTGCCGCCGCCGTTCGCCTTCATATGGGGCACCGCGGCCTGGGCCGTGAAGATGACGCCCGAGAGGTTGACACCGAGGACGTCGTTCCAGTCCTGCTCGGTCAGGTCCTCGAAGAGCACCTGCTCGCCGCCGGCGACCGTCGGAACACCGCCACGGGAGACGACGCCGGCGTTGGCCCAGGTCACGTCGATCTTGCCGAACTTCTCCACCGCCGCATCGGTGGCCGCGACGATCTGGTCCTTTTGCGAGACATCCGCGGTGATGGCGATCGCCTCGCCGCCCGCCTCCTGGACGAGCTTGAGCGTCTGCTCGGCACGATCACCGTCGATGTCGACGATGGCGATCTTGGCACCTTCCGATGAGAACAGCTGCGACGCTTCACGTCCCAGCCCCGAACCGGCACCGGTGATCAGAACGACCTTGCCGTCAAGCCTGTTGGTCATATGCTGACTGCTCCTTTGAATCTCGCGGCCCGGCCGGCTCATCGGACGAATCACCGTGCGTTACACAGCTACCGGGGGCTATGCGATAGGAATGGAATGAGTGTGACGACCGCCACCTTCACTGTCCACGATATTGGGTTTTACATGAGACGTCAAGCGACATTTGTCAGCAGTTCGCAACTGCCTGAACCGAAACCACCTCTGGCCGTGGCGGTTTGGTTACCGCCACGGCTGAGGGGTGGATCCGGGTCAGCTCGCGGGGGGCGCTGGGAAGTGCACCGTCTTGGTTTCAAAGAACTCCTCAAGGCCCTCGGGTCCGCCCTCACGACCCAGGCCCGACTGCTTGTACCCGCCGAACGGGACGGTGAAGTCGGTGACGGCGGTGTTCACGTTCACCGTACCGGTCCGGATACGTTGCGCCACTTCGAATCCGCGCTCGGGATCGGCAGTGAACACCGCGCCCGACAGGCCGTAGATCGAGTCGTTGGCGATGGCCACCGCGTCATCCTCGTCCTCGTAGGTGATGATCGAGATGACCGGACCGAACACCTCCTCCTGCGCGACCTTCATGTCGTTGCGGACGTTGTCGAGGATCGTCGGCGCCACGAAGAAGCCCTGCTCCCCGATCCGCCCACCACCGTAAACAACCTCCGCACCTTCGGCTTTGGCGCTCTCGATGTACCCCTCGACGCGTTCGCGCTGCCGTGCGGTGGTGAGCGGTCCCAGGAAGTTGGTCTGCTCCCACGGGTTACCGATCGGGATCTGACTCAGCGCGGCCTGATAGCCGGCCACCACCTCGTCATGTCGCTTGCGGGACACCAGGACCCGGGTGAGGGCGATACACGCCTGCCCGGACTGCAGGCAGCCGCCCATCACCGCGTTGGACAGCACGGTGTTCAGGTCGGCATCGTCGAGGATGATCGCCGCGGACTTGCCGCCCAGTTCCAGCGACACCTTGGCCACCCGGTCGGCGGCCAACGCCATGATGCGCTTACCGGCGCCCGTGCTGCCGGTGAACGTCACATGGTCGACCTTGGGGTTGGTCACCAACGTCTCGGACACCTCCCGGTCGGCCGCCACAACGCTGACCACACCTTCGGGAATCCGGCCCGCCGCGACGAACTCGGCGATCACATCGGCGAACACCGACGGTGACAGCGGCGCCTCGGGAGAGGTCTTGAGCACCACCGAGTTTCCGGCGGCGAGCGCCGGGATCACCTTGAAGGCGATCGTACCGATCGGCCCGTTCCACGGGATGATCACGGCGACCACACCATTGGGCTCCTTGACGACGCGGGAGACACCGCCGTCGGCGCGGGTGCGTTCATCGACCAGCACGACGTTCCGGGCCTCCTCGGCGACCGCGCGGAACAAGCTGATGACCATCTGCTGGGTCATCATGCTGACCGGAACCGGGACACCCACCTCGACGATGCCGAGCGTGGTCAGCTGTTCGAGCCGGGCGTCCATCGCATCGGCGATGGCGTCGATGATATCGGCGCGTTCGGTGATCGGGGTGCGCGCCCAGTCGCCGCGATCGAACGACTCACGCGCGGCATCCACCGCGCGCGCCACGTCTTCGGCCGTCGCCGCGCGCACCCGCGCGGCGGTCCGCTCCGACCACGAATCGACGACGTCGATCCACTCATCCCCGGTCGAGTCCACCCATCGTCCGCCGATGAACACCTGTTCGCGATCGGCGATACCTGCCAACGGGTCGGAGACTTCCACAGTGGTCATACAAATGCTCCTTAACGACGCATACCTGCCATGAGGGTTTCCGGCCACCGCACCACCCTGGTGGGAGGTGTCCTGTGAACCGGGTCACAGGGCGAGCCTAATAACCGAAAGGCATTAGGTCAACACCTGACAGTATCTGTTCGTTGTCTCAGATCGGACATGAGTCGAAGGTCCCACCGTTGACCTTGAGAACACTCGACGTCCCGGCGTGGCCCCATGCCCGACCACGAAGACCCGTCCATCACCGAGATATCGGCCCGTACCGGCGGCCTCCCCGTCACCGGACCTCCGGGTGACGCCGAGCACCGCGTCGTCCTCGTCGTGACACCGACAGTGACCCGCCACCCGTGGGGCCTCGTGTCCATACCCTTCCCACTGATCGGGACACGACCGTGGCTACTGACGCTTGTTCGGTAAGGCATTCCGCATTCTCGTGATCACGGCTATAGTGCGCCACAAATGAACAACAAACTGAGTCTGTCTCATCGTGTCCGGCAACGCGCCGGCGTTGTCATCGCCCTGGCCGCCACCGCAGTCCTCGGCACGGCACTCGCCGCACCCGCGAGCGCCGGAAACCACTACTTCATGGACGTCGGCGACACAGCCGTCAAACAGCTCGACTGCGGGCCCGGATCGTCGCCGGAGGCCGGTCTGTCGGGCGACGTACCGTCCGCCGACCGCGAGTCGGGGCGCAGCGAACGCGGCTACACCTGCAACATGAAGCTGCTGGGCAAGGCCCAGGGCGCCGGCGGCGGCATCGTATCGGCCAACTACGACCACTGCTCGTACACGGGCAGCGTGTTCAGCACCGCCATCACCAAGAAGAACACCGGCGTGCAGGTGATCGACGCCAAGGATCCGCGCAACCCGAAGATCGTCGGCGCACTCACCGCCCCCGGAATGCTCGCCGGGACCTGGGAGACGCTCAAGGTCAACAAGGAACGCAAGCTGCTCGCCGGCACCGCCGTGCCGCTGCTGTGGGGCGGCGGATTCTTCGCCGTCTACGACATCTCCGACTGCGCGCACCCCAAACTTCTCAACACCGGTCCCGGCACCAAGACTCCTCTGCCGTTCACCTCGCATGAGGGCGGATTCTCACCCGACGGCAAGACATACTGGGCCTCGGGTCTGTCACCGGGACATCTGTCGGCGATCGACGTCAGCGACCCACGGCGACCGAAGGTGATCTGGCAGGGCCTGTACGCCTTCGTCGGACACGGATTCGGCATCTCCCCCGACGGCAACCGCATGTACCTGTCCAACATGGCCGGTGTCACCGTGCTCGACATCTCGGCGGTGCAACGCCGCGACCCGAACCCGCAGGTGCCGCACATCGCCGCCTACCACTGGCCCGACGGCCAGCTCAACCAGCACACCATCCCCGTCTTCTATGACGGGCATCCCTACATCATCACCATCGACGAAGCCGGCTCGGGCGGGGTGAAGATCTTCGACGTGCAACGGGTCGACAAGCCCGCACTGGCGGCGCAGATCAAGCTGGAGATCAATCTGCCGCGCAACCTCGACGCGAACCTGCGCTCGTCGATGGGCGGATCGATCTTCAGCTACAACGCCCACTACTGCTCGGCCGACCGCGTCGAGAACCCCACCGCGCTGGCCTGCGGATGGGAGTCCTCCGGTATCCGTGTCTTCGATATCACCAACCTGAAGAAGATCACCCAGATCGGCTACTACAACCCGCCCACCAAGCGCAGCACCAACCCGTTCGACCTGCCCAACTCGCCACACGCGATCGGCTCCATCATCGGTCTGCCCGCCGTCGAGTTCATCAGCCTGGGGATGCAGACCATCAACGGCAAGGTCCGCCTGCACGAGGCCATCGGGCCGCGCACCGGCAAGATCGCCTTCGGTGACCGGTCCACCGACTGGTGCATGTCACCGCCGGAGTTCCGCGGCAACCAGATCTGGGCGACCTGCTCGGACAACGGCTTCCTGGCCCTCGAACTGAGCGCACGCGTCTACACCCCGCCCGCCGGCCAGAACACGACTCTCGGGAACTCCACGTCCTGATGGGCCGGGAACGGCCGGCAGTCCCCAGAACAGCGGTGCTCGCGGTCGGCGCATCGGCCATCGCGGTACTGCTGCTGGCCGTCGGGGCGGTGGTGGGCGCCGCGTGGCAGTCCCGCGACAACGACAGGGCACCCACGATGAGTGCCGTCGACGTCGGTTTCGCCCAGGACATGTCCGTGCACCACGACCAGGCGATCCTGCTGGCCGGCACGGTCGCGGGGCTGCCCGGGGTGGGGCCGGAGATCACCGGACTGGCCACGCGGATCATCACCGCCCAGACCGCGGAGAACGCCACCCTGCGCGGCTGGCTGACCTGGTTCGGCAAACCGCTCACCGCCACGGACCCGATGAGCTGGATGTCGGTGACCGACGACGACCCCGGCTCCGGACACGGCCATCACGGCACCGTCACGCGCACCACCGTGCCGTCCGCGGCCGCTGACCAGGGTCCGGCGATGACCGGGATGGCGAGCACCGCCGACATCTCCCGTCTCGCCGACCTCACCGGCCGCGCCGCCGAGGTGTGGTTTCTGCAACTGATGATCCGGCACCACCAGGGCGGCCTGCAGATGGCCAAGGCCGCGCACAACAATGACGAGGTCTCACCGACCGTGAAGCGGACCGCCTACGAGATGATGACCGACCAGGGCCAGGAGATCTCACAGATGACCATGCTGCTGGAAGCTCGCGGAGCCCGGCCCCTGCCCGGGTGACAGCAAGCCCTGCCCTATGGACGGCGTACCCCGGCGACAGGGGGAACACCCGCCAGGCCGATCCGGCCGTTCTGTCCGAGTCCTCGATCCGCGGTAGCCCGTTCGGACGAACGCCGCAATCCGGCCCCACGGGGCGGGCAACGCACGCCCCTGACACAAGTGCGGGTAGCCTGTCCCACGATCAGCACAGTCGGCCGCTACGTGATCGGTACGCGGTCGAGGCGAGACGGAGGCCCCCATCACCATGGAGGAAAACGCATCCGCCCGGACAAACACCGGTGTGGATACGAATAAGCATCATCCCCACAATCCCCCATCGGCCCGGCCGGTACCCGATCCGGAACCGACGGGCTCCTCCGTCGACCCGGACGCCGCCGCCCCCAAGCCGAAGCGGGGTGGTCATCTCTACCAGATCGACTTCGTCCGACTGGTCACCTTCGCCGCGGTCATCCTCGACCACGTCATCCTCGGCCTCATGTCGGCCACCGCGGTGGTCGCCGGCGGTGTCGGCCTACTGTGCCGGTACACGCGCTACTCGTTCTTCGCGCTCACCGGCTTCGTCCAGACCTACCAGTACCGCGACCGCGAGCTGAAGCCCGTCGACTACTGGCGCCGACGGTACAAGCTGATCGGTCTGCCGTTCCTCGTGTGGAGCCTGTTCTACTGGGGCTACACCCGCTACCGTCGCGGCGGTATCGACGCCCTCACCGACATCTTCAACAGCTGGTCCTCGATCGGTACCGCGCTCAAGAGCATCACCTACGACCTGATCACCGGCCACGCCTTCTACCACATGTACTTCATGTCGGTGAGCATGCAGATCTATCTGGTGTTCCCGGCGGTGCTGTGGGTTCTCAAACGTACCTGGGGCTACCACCGCTACCTGCTCGCGATCAGTTTCGCGTTCCACGCCTGGCTGATCTGGCGGATGATGCTGCCGCCGCTGGAATTCTTCCAGTCAGGCCTGCCCGGCAAGCTGTGGAGCCACCTCACCATCACCCTGCTGCCGTACCAGTTCTTCATCCTCGCCGGCTGTGTCGCCGCCATGCATCTGGAGGCGTTCCAGGCGTTCATGATCCGCTGGCGCGTCCACCTCATCGCCGCCGGTCTGGTGGTCGTGGGCATCACCCTGTGGTGGTACAACACCGCCTACCACGAGGGCCGCGGCAACGTCATGCACGGAACCGAGTTCGACCGCATGTTCCGCGCCACCAACGTGTTCTCGATCTACAACATCGCCGCGTTCATCGCGATCATCGTGATCCTGTACTGCCTGGGCACCATCTGGCAGCAGCGCCGAACCAAGGGCTCGCTGGCCGACACGTTCATGGCGAAAGCCGCCGACCGCTCGTACGGGATCTACCTCGCCCATGCGCTCGCGCTGGCCGAGCTGATGCGCTTCTTGCGCGAGCACCCGGACGGCCCGCTGTGGCCCAAGATCATCATCACCTACATCGTCACCTGCGCGCTGACGGTGTTCGTGGTGGAGGTACTGCGGCGCAGCCCGATCAGTCTCATCACCACAGGACGCAGCACCATCGACTGGCGTGAGCAGAACGAAGTGCGCTCGGCCGCGGTGGCCGTCGGCGCGATCGTGCTCGGCATCGTCCTGCGCTACGGCTTCGAGATGGTGGTCGGCCAGCTGATCACCGGAACCGGTCTGCTGTTGCTGGTCTCCGCCGCCGTCGTCGGCTACAAGCGCCGGCGTGCGGCACTCGAAGAGGGTGCGACGGTCTGATCTCGCCCGGGGCCACGACGACCCCACAGGGTGAACAGGCATCACAGACTACAACGCCGGGCCGGTCTCATCGAGACCGGCCCGGCGTGTCTTGTTCGGTGGTGTCTTGTTCGGTGGTGTCTTGCCCGGGGCGTGCTGTCGGACGCGGCGGGATCAGGCGCCCGGAGTGCGCGAACTGGCGCGCTGTGCCCGACTCGGGCGCAGTTCGTCGACGACCAACTCGGCCACCCCCTTCTTACCGGCCTCCGACGGGTGGTACGGCACCGGCGGCGTAAACCCGGTCAACCAGGGCGACGACGAGCACACCGTGTGTGCGGCGCCCGCACGGGACGCCTCCACCAGCGTGACGCCGGTGGTCTCCGCGGCGCGCGAGGTGGCCTGGGCCAGCCCGTTGAAAACGCGGACGGTCTGCGCCACCTGAGCAGGCCGCAACGGCAGCCGGGAACAGGCCGGTTTACCCGCCTCGACGACCGGCGGGTAATCCACCAGCAGAATCTTGGCGCCTGGTGCGCGCATCCGGACCGCCTCGACCACCGCCACCATCGACCGCTCCACCTCCAGGTAGGCCGCCTTACCGGGCTCGGGGAACGGATCCTTACCCAGCCGGCAGCTGCGGATCGGCGTCCGCTTGAGGAACTCCGGCAGTACGTTGCCGCAGCCGTTCAGAATCAGCCTGCTCACATAGCCCAGATCGTTGCCACCCGTGGTGATGGTGATGACGTCGGCGTCGGCGGGCACCTCGTCGATCTGCGGACGGCCACCGAACGCACGCTGCGGCACATCGAGGATGTTGCGAGTGGTGGCCCCCGAGCAGGTCGCATCGATCAGCTTCAGACCGAGCGTCTCGGCGACCTGGTTGGGATAATTGTTCTTGGTCCGCAGACACGGCCCGATATCGAGGCTGCGCGGTCCCGGTCCGGCGGCGTACGAACTGCCGAGCGCGACGTACACACGAGGGGTCTCCTGGGCGTTGGACACCGCCTTGACCTCGGGTGTGCTCTTCTCCGCGATCACCACTCCGGTCGTGACGACCGCGGCGGTCGCGAGGGCCGTCGCCGCCACCGCGGTGGCACGGATCTGATTGCGGAACGGACGCAGCACGGTAAGAGTGTCACACAACTGTGCTCTCAATGCGGTGAACGACCCCTTTCTACAACGGTGACGCCACCGTTGTCACGGTGGCGTCACTTGTCGTGTTCTATTATGCCGGTCGGCCGGGCAACGTGCCCAGCCGACCCCGACCGTCAGCTCGCGTCGTCGGCCGCCTTGGTCAGTTCGACGGGCGCGTCCGGAACCGCACGCGGCTTCTCCGATCCGGCGAAAGTGAACTTCGCGTTCTCACCGTCGCCCTCACCGTCCCAGTTCTCCACATCGACCAGCACGATCTGTCCGGCGGTCAGCTCACCGAAGAGTATCTTCTCCGACAGCTGATCCTCGATCTCACGCTGGATGGTCCGACGCAGCGGACGGGCGCCGAGTACCGGATCGAATCCGCGCTTGGCCAGCAGAGACTTGGCCCTGTCGGTGAGCTCGAGAGCCATGTCCTTGTTCTTCAGCTGCGTCTCGACCCGCGCGATCATCAGGTCGACCATCTGGATGATCTCGTCCTGCGTCAGCTGATGGAAGACGATAACGTCATCGATCCGGTTGAGGAACTCGGGCCGGAAGTGCTTCTTGAGCTCGTCGTTGACCTTGAGCTTCATCCGCTCGTAGTTCGACTTGGAGTCGTCGCTCTTGCTGAAGCCCAGACCGACGGCCTTGGAGATATCGCTGGTGCCGAGGTTGGAGGTGAAGATCAGCACGGTGTTCTTGAAGTCGACCGTGCGTCCCTGACCGTCGGTGAGCCGACCGTCCTCCAGGACCTGCAGCAGTGTGTTGTAGATCTCCGAGTGGGCCTTCTCGATCTCGTCGAAGAGCACCACCGAGAACGGCTTGCGGCGCACCTTCTCGGTGAGCTGGCCGCCCTCTTCGTAACCGACGTAGCCGGGAGGCGCACCGAACAGGCGCGAGGCGGTGAACCGGTCGTGGAACTCGCCCATGTCGATCTGGATGAGCGCGTCGTCGTCGCCGAACAGGAAGTTGGCCAGCGCCTTGGACAGCTCGGTCTTACCCACACCGGACGGGCCGGCGAAGATGAACGAGCCCGACGGACGCTTGGGGTCCTTCAGTCCGGCGCGGGTACGGCGGATCGCCTTGGAGACGGCCTTGACCGCGTCCTCCTGGCCGATGATCCGCCTGTGCAGCTCGTCCTCCATGCGGAGCAGACGGGTGGTCTCCTCCTCCGTGAGCTTGAAGACGGGGATGCCGGTCCAGTTACCGAGAACCTCGGCGATCTGCTCGTCGTCAACCTCGGCCACGACGTCCATATCGCCACTGCGCCACTGCTTTTCGCGCTCGGAACGCTCGGCGACGAGGGTCTTCTCCTTGTCGCGCAGGCTTGCGGCCTTCTCGAAGTCCTGGGCGTCGATCGCCGATTCCTTCTCCTTGCGCGCGTCGGCGATGCGCTCGTCGAACTCGCGCAGGTCCGGCGGTGCGGTCATCCGGCGGATACGCATGCGCGCGCCCGCCTCGTCGATGAGGTCGATCGCCTTGTCCGGCAGGAAGCGATCGTTGATGTAGCGGTCGGCCAGCGTGGCCGCGGCCACCAACGCACCGTCGGTGATGGACACACGGTGATGCGCCTCGTAGCGGTCGCGCAGACCCTTGAGGATCTCGATGGTGTGTTCCACCGACGGCTCGCCCACCTGGACGGGCTGGAAGCGTCGCTCGAGGGCGGCGTCCTTCTCGATGTACTTACGGTACTCGTCGAGGGTGGTGGCACCGATGGTCTGCAGCTCACCGCGGGCCAGCTTCGGCTTGAGGATGCTGGCGGCGTCGATCGCGCCCTCGGCGGCACCCGCGCCGACGAGCGTGTGCAGCTCGTCGATGAACAGGATGATGTCGCCGCGGGTGTTGATCTCCTTGAGCACCTTCTTCAGGCGTTCCTCGAAGTCGCCGCGGTAGCGGCTGCCGGCGACCAGCGAACCGAGATCGAGGGTGTAGAGCTGCTTGTCCTTGAGGGTCTCGGGCACCTTGCCGTTGACGATCGCCTGCGCCAGGCCCTCGACCACCGCCGTCTTGCCGACGCCCGGCTCGCCGATCAGCACCGGGTTGTTCTTGGTGCGGCGGCTGAGCACCTGCATGACGCGCTCGATCTCTTTTTCACGCCCGATGACCGGATCGAGTTTGCCCTCGGATGCGGCGGCGGTGAGATTGCGGCCGAACTGGTCGAGCACCAGGGACGTCGACGGCGTGCCCGACTCCGAGCTGCGCCCGCCGGTGCCGGCCTCCTGCGGCTCCTTGCCCTGGTAGCCCGAGAGCAGCTGGATGACCTGCTGACGGACCCGGTTGAGGTCGGCGCCCAGTTTGACCAGCACCTGGGCGGCCACACCCTCACCCTCGCGGATGAGGCCGAGCAGGATGTGCTCGGTGCCGATGTAATTGTGGCCGAGCTGCAGCGCCTCGCGCAGCGACAGCTCCAGCACCTTCTTGGCGCGCGGCGTGAACGGGATGTGACCGGACGGGGCCTGCTGCCCCTGGCCGATGATCTCCTCGACCTGGCTGCGGACGCCTTCCAGCGAGATTCCCAGAGATTCGAGCGCCTTGGCCGCGACACCCTCACCCTCGTGGATCAGACCCAGGAGGATGTGCTCGGTGCCGATGTAGTTGTGGTTGAGCATCCGCGCCTCTTCTTGGGCCAGAACCACAACCCGGCGTGCGCGGTCGGTGAACCGTTCGAACATTGTTCTCCCTCACGTATCTTTTCACCCGTCGCCACCGGGGCCCCGGACTCGCGTCCCGAACCTGGCGGTTGACGGTCTCGTCACCGGTGCGACCAGTCTGGCTACCACTGTAGTGGTCCATGCCCGGCCACCTGCGGTTAATGTCGCTTCCGGTCACGCCGTCACCGCCCATCGACAACGGCCTGACCTGGACAACCACCGTCGATCCGGCGATGTTCCGGCCGGAGTACGCCGTGAGCGAAACGCGAATTCTCCGGAAATGCGGCAACCCCCGGGGCGATCTCCGCCCCAGGGGTCGCCGTACCACCCGGATTTTCAGTTCACTCGATGACGAACGTCGAAGTGCCCTTGCGGCCGGACACCCGGTCCACCACCACAGCGGTGTAGCTGCCGGTCTGGGTAATCCGGTCCATGTTCCAGCTGTCGCTACAATTCGCGGTCTTGACCACACCGGAGGACTGCGGTCCGATGACCTGAAGCTCGATCCGGCAACTGTCGGAACTATTGGTGCCACCGGATGACGTCCGCGCAGTATGCCTTACCCGCGGCGTAAAGTAGCCACTGTCGCCGAAAGTATAGAGATTCGGCCCCAACTTCCTACCCACCCAATTGCTGACGGTGACGTCGATTCCGACCACCCCGTTCGACGACGGTCCGTTCTGCGGTGCCGGTCCGGTCGGCGAGGGAGAGCCGCCGTCGTCACTCGAGGCGGCGGCCGAACCGGTGATCAGCGCCCCGATCAGATCCGACAGTTCGTCCGCACCTGCCGGCGCGGCGCTCAGCGTCGCAGCTCCACAGGCCAGCACGGCGCCCGCAGCGACGCCCACGATCATTCGCTTCAATTCCTTCTCCTCAGTTCTTCCCGATCGACTTCGTCGGATCACCCGCCGATAGATGCCCGAAGTTCACGCAGGTAATAAGGCTATTCGCCGAGCCAAAACCCTGATGTAACCCTTTTGGGCGAAAGACCAGTCAGGACACGGTGACCCTCGTCACGCGAATCGATCCCATCCGAACCCGAGTCGAATCCCGACTACTGTCCGTTTCACGGGCGCGCCCTTGGTACGCACCGTCGACGGCGCCGCACTCGCCGACCCGCTATATGGGATCAGCACTCGCCACGTCGGCGATCAACCGTGCGGTTTCCGCCCGTCCCGCACGTTGCGGCAGGCGGCGTCAACCCCCTGACGTGTCACCCAGTTGTGGGACATATATGACGAGCATCACATGATCTGGGGTGTAGGTCGCCTACCAGCGACAACAATCAGTTATCAGCTCGTTATGTAACGTGAACATAACATCCAGAGCACAGATTCATGTAGCGTCAGCCCGAACATCCAACGGGAGGGCGACTGAAGTGGGCAAACACTCCAAGCCGAGCAACCACGCGAAGTGGATGGTGACCGCCATGGTGCCGGTGGCGGGCGGCCTGGTGGCCACCGCCGCGGGAGCGGACGCGCACACCACCGGCATAAAGATGCTCGTCGACGCAGCCACTCCCAGCCCCGACAAGTCTGATCGGAACGGATCAGATCAGGGCACACCGGATCGGGGCACACCGGATCGGGGCGCACAGGATCGGGGCACTGCCGCAACGACCGGCAAGCACCGGACGCCGGAGGCGGCACCCGCGCCGGATCTGGTCGGCGTCACCCCCGCCCGCCAGGTCGCAGGGCCCGCTTTCATCCCGCCGGCCCAGTCCTCCGCGGCTGTGTCGACGCCGTCCGCCGTCGCCACCGGCGAGATTCCCGTCATCAATTACAAGGCGTACAAGACGGCGGCCGACACCATGGCTCGCACCACGCCCGGCTGCGGCATCCCGTGGACCATCATCGGCGGCATCGGCCGCGTCGAGTCGCACCACGCCAACATGGGTGACGCATCGGCGGACGGCACGCTGAAGAACGCGATCTACGGTCCACGACTGGACGGCTCCCTCGCCGGCAACCAGGTGATCACCGACACCGACGGCGGTGCCCTCGACGGCGACGCGGCGTACGACCGCGCTGTCGGCCCGATGCAGTTCCTGCCGTCGACGTGGAGGCTGTACGCCGCCGACGGCAACGGTGACGGCAAGGCCGACCCGCAGAACCTGTACGACGCCGCGCTGACCACCGCCAGGTACCTGTGCGCCGAAGGCATCAACATGCGCACCGACGACGGTCAGACCCGGGCGATCCTGCGCTACAACCAGTCGTATCAGTACGTCGCCGACGTCCGCGGCTACGCCCGCAACTACTGACCGCCGGCGACGTCGCCCTGATCCTGAGACCGGCCAACCTTGTCGGTTGAGGTGCGAGCTTGCGAGCCTCGAAACCTGGTGAGATGACAGTGCTATCTCACCAGGTTTCGAGGCTCGGTCGCTGGGCGACCTCGCACCTCAACCGCCGGGGTGGGCGGCGTTCCCGTCGGAACGGGCGGGAGCAAAACCTTGAGGGCTCAACCGGCAGATGGCCGGTGATTCAGGGAGTGGTGGAGAGGTAGAAGGCTTGCAGGGCGGCGGAATACATGGGGACGTCGTGGGTGCCCATGAGTTCGCGGGAGCTGTGCATCGCGAGTTGGGGGGCGCCGACGTCGACGGTGCGCAGGCCGGTACGGGTGGCGGTGATGGGACCGATCGTCGACCCGCAGGGCAGGTCGGCACGATGGGTGTACCGCTGTAGCGGCACCCCGGCGTCGGCGCAGGCGACCGCGAACACCGCCTCCCCCAAGGAATCCGAGGCATAGCGCAGATTCTGGTTCACCTTGAGGACCGGGCCGCCGTTGATGGCGATGCGGTGGTTGGGCTCATGACGGTCGGGATAGTTGGGGTGGGTGGCGTGCGCCATGTCGCCGGATACACAGAAACTGGCCGCCATCGACTGCAGGTAGTCGGCACGAGATCCGCCCTCGGCCAACACGATTCGTTCGCAGATCGTTGCCAGGAAGTCGGAGGCCGCACCGCGTTCGGAACCGCTGCCCACCTCCTCATGATCGAAGAGCGCGAGCATCCGGGTAAACCCGGCGGACACTCCGGCGTCGGCGTCGAGCAACGCCCGCAGACCCGCATAACAGGTGCCCTGGTTGTCCAGGCGCGGGGCGCTCAGCAGATCTTGCTCGGCACCGATGATCCGCGACGGGGTGACATCGTGCGCCATCAGATCCCAGCCGAGCAGATCGCCCGGTTCGATGCCGGCACGCCGGGCCACCCAGGCCAGAATGTCGGGCTCGGCGTCCGCGGTGTGCCAGATGGCGTTGACGTCGCCCTGCGGGTCGGGGGACACGCCCTTGCGGTCCTCGGACAGGTGGATCGCCAGTTGCGGCACCCGCAACACCGGCTCGTCGACCAGCACCAGCCGATGCGCCACACCGTCCTCGGTACGGTAGGCCAGCCGCCCGGACAGGCCGAGGTCGCGGTCGAGCCACGAGTTGAGCCAGGCTCCGCCGTATGGTTCGAGCGCCACCACCCCGACACCGGCGTCGTTGCGGTCCGGGTGCTGCTTGAGCCGTAGATTGGGTGAATCGGTGTGCCCGCCGACAATCCGGAAACCGGCCACGGTATCGGCGCCGCCGGACCCGACGAGATCTCCCGTCGCTTCGCTCGCCCAGGCGATAATCGATCCGCCCCGGATCACGTAGTGCCGGCCGGCCGCCGACGGCCAATTCCGCTCCTCGTACAGCCGGGTGTAGCCGGCGGCGTCGAGAACGTCCGCGGTGGTGGCGCACACATGGAACGGAGACGGCGAGGCGTCGATGAATTCACCGAGACCAGCCGCCGACGCACTGGTGGAGATCATGTCGCCGACGCTCAGACTGCGGCGAGAACGGAGTCGATGGCCGAGTAGAACAGGCCCAGACCGTCGTCGCTCGGCCCGGTCAGCGCCTCGGTGGCGTGCTCGGGGTGCGGCATGAGCCCGACAACGCGGCCGGTCTCATCGGTGATACCGGCGATGTTCAGGGTTGATCCGTTGGGGTTGCCGCCCGCGTAGGTGAACACGATGCGGCCCTCGCCCTCGAGCTCTTCGAGTTTGCGCTGCGGCGCCACGAAGCGGCCCTCACCCGACTTGAGCGGGATCAGGATCTCCGCACCGCGCTCGAACCGTCCGGTCCAGGCGGTGGTGTTCGACTCCACGCGCAGCCATTCGTCGCGGCAGATGAAGTGCAGGCCCTCGTTGCGGATGAGGGCACCGGGCAGCAGACCGGCCTCGCACAGGATCTGGAAGCCGTTGCAGATACCCAGGACCGGCATGCCCTTGCCCGCGGCGTCGACCACGGACTGCATCACCGGCGCGAACCGGGCGATGGCGCCGGCCCGCAGATAGTCGCCGTAGGAGAAGCCGCCGGGCACGATGACCGCGTCGACCCCTTTGAGATCGTCGTCGCCGTGCCACAGCGCGACCGGCTCGGCACCGGCCAGACGCGCGGCCCGTGCGGCGTCGACGTCGTCGAGAGTTCCGGGGAAGGTGATCACACCGATACGCACTGCCATGAGCTCAGCTCACCCGCGAGACGCTGAAATTTTCGATGACCGTATTGGTCAGCAGTTCTTCGGCGATCCGCTCGAGCGTGGCGTCGTCGACCGAGTCGTCGACCTCCAGCTCGAACCGCTTGCCCTGCCGCACGTCCGCGATCCCGGCGACACCGAGACGACCGAGCGCCCCGACGATCGCCTGGCCCTGCGGATCGAGAATTTCGGCCTTGGGCATCACATCGACCACCACTCGCGCCATCGTCCGTACGCTCCTCGTCTGTTGCGGAATGGGCCGGCGCGTCCGCCGTCGCCACGCGCGCGACAGGCATCCACCGTCGTATCGTGCGCGATAAGCACGGTCCCGTCGCCGCGCTCGCCCTCGCTCACCTTACCGGGTAGCACTGGTCCGGGCGCATCGCGCGGCGACGACTCCGGTCTCGGGTCAGGCGAGTGCGGCCTCGATGGCCTCGATCACCTCGGGTGCATCGGGTTCGGTGCGTGGCCGGAAGCGGCCCACCACACCGCCGTCCGCGCCGACGAGGAACTTCTCGAAGTTCCACTGGATGTCACCGGCCTCGCCGGCGGCGTCGGGGGTCCGGGTGAGTTCGGCGTACAGCGGGTGCCGGTCGTCACCGTTGACGTCGACCTTTTCCAGGAGCGGGAAGCTGACGCCGTAGGTGACCGAGCAGAAGGTGGCGATCTCCTCGGCCGAGCCCGGTTCCTGTCCGGCGAACTGGTTACACGGCACACCCACCACGGTGAGACCACGGCCGCCGTAGGTCTCGGCGAGCTTCTCCAGCGCGGTGTACTGCGGGGTGAGCCCGCACTTGCTGGCGACGTTCACCACCAGCAGCGGCCCGGCGAAGGTGCTCAGGTCCAGATCGGAACCGTCGAGGGCGTGTACGGGGATCTCTTTGATATTGGCCATGCGAGCCAAGGGTAGTCATACCCGGGACCGGTTGCGTGTGCGCGCTCACACCGATCCTCATCGGTGCTCAACGTCACCAATACTTGCGTGATCGAAATAGTTGCACATGAGTTAGTATTTTCAGGTGCCTTCACCAACCCGTATCGCCACAGAACCCGGCCACGCGCCGGCGTCTCATCCGGGCGAGTCGGCGACGTGTGCGGCATTGACCGAGTTCCTGCACAGATTCATGGCCGTCGCCAAGACCAACGCGACGGACTTTCTGGCCGAGTCCGAGCTGACACTGTCCCAGCTGAAGGTGTTGTTCGCCCTCGGCAGCAGTGACGGCCCGATGTCGGTCAACGAACTCGCCGATCGGATCCACCTGTCCCTGGCGGCCACCGGACGCATCATCGACAAGCTCGTCGGTGTCACGCTGGTGAACCGTCGCGAGGACACGGTCGACCGGCGGGTCAAACGAATCTCGCTGACCGACTCCGGGCAGGAGTTCATCGATTCCGAACGCGCCGTCATGGACGACACCATCACACGCTTCGTGAGCACCCTGCCCGCGGACATCGGCGAACAACTTCGGGCGGCGCTCGACCGGATCGTCCGCGCCGACACCGACTACTTCGCCGCCTGCAGCCACTCGCCGCGCACCGCCGCGCACCCCGTCTGACGTCACGGCCCACCCCGCAACGAACAGGAATACCCCCATGTCCTCAACCACCGGCAATTCGCCGGCGACCACCGAGACGCCACCGGGCGGTCCACTCGACCGCAAGGTGTTGCTCATCGCCGGTGTCGTCGTCCTCGGCGCCATCATGTCGATCCTCGACGTCACCATCGTCGCGGTCGCGCAGAACACCTTCCAGCAGGAATTCGGCACCGACGCGGCGGGGGCCGCATGGACGATGACCGGCTACACCCTGGCCCTGGCCGCGGTGATCCCGCTCTCGAGCTGGGCGGTGGCCCGGTTCGGCGCACGCAACGTGTACCTGACCTCACTTGTGCTGTTCACCATCGGATCGGCCTTGTGCGCGATGGCCTCCAGCATCGGAATGCTGGTGGCGTTCCGGGTGATCCAGGGCCTCGGCGGCGGTCTGTTGATGCCCGTCGGCATGATGATCCTGACCAAGGCGGCCGGCCCCGATCGCGTCGGTTCGGTGATGGCGGTGCTCGGTATCCCGATGCTGCTCGGCCCCATCGCCGGCCCCATCCTCGGCGGATTGCTCATCGAGACCGCCAGCTGGCACTGGGTGTTCCTGATCAACGTGCCGGTCGGCATCGTCGCCTTCGTATACTCATGGATCATCCTGCGCGACAAGGAAGAAACCAGCCGGCCGTCCATCGACATCGTCGGCCTGATGTTGCTCTCCCCCGGCCTGGCGCTGTTCCTGTACGGCATCTCCACCAGCGCCGAAGAGGGAACCTTCATCGCGGCCAAGGTCCTCGTCCCGGCCGCCGTCGGCCTGGTGCTGATCCTGGCCTTCATCGCCCACGCGCTGCGCAGCAAGGCCCCGCTGCTGGATCTGCGTCTGTTCCGTAACCGGACGCTGTCGATCTCGGTGATCGCGATGACCCTGTTCATGATCGCGTTCTTCGGTGCGGCGCTGCTGTACCCGCAGTACTTCATCGGCATCCGCGGCGAATCGACCCTGTCGGCGGGCCTGCTGCTGGCCCCGCAGGGCATCGGCGCGATGCTGACGATGCCGATCGCCGGTCGGCTCACCGACAAGATGGGCCCCGGAAAGTTCGTCCTGGGCGGCCTGGTCCTGATCGCGCTCGGTGTGGGCACCTTCACCTTCCTGGCGGCCGACAGTTCCTACTGGCTGCTGTGCGGTGCGCTGTTCGTGCAGGGCATGGGTATGGGCATGACCATGATGCCGATCATGTCGGCGGCGCTGGCCACCCTGAAGACCGAGCAGGTTCCCGACGGCTCGACGCTGGTGAACGTCGTCCAGCAGACCGCCTCGTCGATAGGCACCGCCATCATCTCGGTGCTGCTCGCCTCCAACCTGGCCGCGCACGCCGAGTCGAAGCTGGCGATCGCCTCGAACGCCGCACCCGAGCAGTACGACAAGCTCGTCGCGGCCGGTCAGGCACCGGCCGAGGTGCCCGCCCAGTGGCTGGATTGGGGCGCCTCCGCCTTCGCCGGAGCGTTCGTCGTCTCCGCCGTGCTCATCGTGGTCACCTTCGTCCCGGCGTTCTTCCTGCCGCGCAAGCGCGTGGCCACCGCCGAGTCGGTGCCCGTGCTGATGCACTGACCCCACCGCAACACCTCCTGCGCCCGTACCGAGTTCACCCCGGTACGGGCGCAGTCGTCTTTGTGTAGCCACTATCCGCATTATTTGCTCTGGTGCGAAAGTTGCATCTGCACTACTATTTGTCGCCATGCCATCGGACATCGAGCCGGACACCGATCCCCTTACGCCGGCAGGCCTCGACCCCGCCGCCTCCCCGGATCCACCCGCGAAACCTCCAGGCCCCGATTCCGTCGAAGCCGTCTCCAACGCACTGGTCGAGTTCCTCGACCGGATGTTCATCACCTGCCGCACCGATGCGCTGGACTCGCTGGCCAGCACCGAACTGAGCTTCTCCCAGGTACGCGTGCTGTTCACCCTCGGCTTCCACAACATCCCGCTCCCGGTCAACGAGATAGCCGAACACGTCAACCTGTCGGTGGCGGCGGCCGGGCGCACCATCGACAAGCTCGTGACCGCCGGACTCGTCGACCGCCGCGAGGACACCACCGACCGCCGCATCAAACGCATCTCGCTCAGTGCCGACGGCCGCCACTTCGTCGACTCGCATTCGGCGTTCCGCCATGACGCGATCCGCAACTTCGTCACCGCCCTGCCCACCGGCGACCGGCTACGCCTCGGCGCGGCGATCACCCCGATCCTCGTCGACGACTGCTTTCCCCGTCCGCAGCAGGTAACCCAGCACACACCACAGGAGAACCAGTGACCGATTCACCCGCCGGCGACGCGCCGCCGCACAAGACCACACTCGACAAACAGGTACTCGTCATCGCCGGCGTCGTCGTGCTCGGCGCCATCATGTCGATCCTCGACGTCACCGTCGTGTCCGTCGCGCAGAACACCTTCCAGAACGAATTCGGCACCGACGCCGCCGGTGCCGCCTGGACGATGACCGGCTACACCCTGGCCCTGGCCGCGGTGATCCCACTCTCGGCGTGGGCCGCCGGTCGCTTCGGCACCAAGCGGGTATTCCTGACGTCGGTGATCCTGTTCACCCTCGGCTCGGCGCTGTGCGCGCTGGCCACCAGTATCGAACTGCTCGTCGCGTTCCGGATGCTTCAGGGCCTCGGCGGCGGTCTGCTCATGCCGATCGGCATGATGATCCTCACCAAGGCGGCCGGACCCGAACGGATGGGCTCGGTGATGGCCGCGCTCGGCATCCCCATGCTGCTCGGCCCGATCGCCGGCCCGATCCTCGGCGGCTTCCTGATCGAACAGCTCAGCTGGCACTGGATCTTCCTGATCAACCTGCCGATCGGAGTCATCGCCTTCATCTACGCGGCGGTGGTCCTGGACAAGAACTTCGAACCCGCGCGATCGACCATCGACGTGATCGGCCTTCTGCTGCTCTCCCCCGGCCTGGCACTGTTCCTGTTCGGTCTGTCCGGCAGCGCCGAGGAGGGCACCTTCGCCTCCACCCGGGTGCTGCTGCCCGCCGCCATCGGGCTCGCCCTGATCGCCGGGTTCGTCATGCACGCCCTGCGCACCGAGAAACCGCTGCTCGACCTGCGGTTGTTCACCAACCACACGCTGCGCACCGCGCTCATCACGATGACGATGTTCGCCATCGCGTTCTTCGGCTCCACCCTGCTGTTCCCGCAGTACTTCATCGGTGTGCGCGGTGAGGGCACGATGATGGCCGGGCTCCTGCTCGCGCCGCAGGGCATCGGCGCAATGGTGACGATGCCGATCGCCGGCCGGCTCACCGACCGGATGGGCCCGGGCAAGTTCGTCCTCGCCGGCGTCACGCTGATCTTCCTCGGCCTGATCCCGCTGACCTTCCTCGCCGCCGACACCTCGTACTGGCTGATCGGTGCGGCCCTGTTCGTGCAGGGCCTGGGCATGGGCATGACGATGACCCCGATCATGACCTCGGCCCTGGCCAAACTGCGCCCCACCCAGGTACCCCACGGATCGACCCTGCTGAACGTGACCCAGCAGACCGCGTCGTCGATCGGTACGGCACTGTTCTCGGTGCTGCTGGCCACCAACCTGAGCAGCCACAAGGAATCCGGGCTGGCCATCCTGTCGAACGCCTCGGAGGAGGACTACGCCGAACTGGTCAAGGCCGGTGTCGCACCGCCGCAGCCGCAGGAACAGTGGTTCGAGTGGGCCGCATCGGCTTTCGGGACCACCTTCATCGTCGCCTGCATCCTGGTCGCCGCCACGGTCATCCCGGCGTTCTTCCTGCCGCGCACCCGGATCGCCCCGGCCGACGACGCGCCGCCCATGATCGCGCACTGAGTCACCTCGACAACTTCGTCCGATATAGGGTCCCGCTCGGGCATATGCCCGAGCGGGACCCTATATCGGACGAAGTTGTGTCAGAACGTAACGGCTCCGGTCTGCTGCAGGATCCACGCCAGCTCGAACGAGGCCTCCCGCCACTGCTTGTACCGTCCGCTGACACCGCCGTGTCCGGCCGACATCTCGGTCTTGAGCAGGATCGGATGCTCGGAGGTGCTCAACTCCTGGAGCTTGGCAACCCATTTGGCCGCCTCGGTGAACAGCACCCGGGTGTCGTGCAGCGAGGCGAGCGCGAGAATCGGCGGATACGGCCTGGCCGCGACGTTCTCGTACGGGGTATAGGACTTCATGTACTCGTACACGTCGGCGTTGTGCAGCGGATCGCCCCACTCGTCCCACTCGATGACCGTCAGCGGCAGCGACGGATCGAGGATCGAGTTGAGTGCGTCGACGAACGGCACCGACGCCAGAATCCCGTGGAACAGCTCCGGTGCCAGGTTCGCGACCGCGCCCATGAGCAGGCCGCCCGCCGAACCACCCTCGGCCACCATCTGATCGGGCGTGGTCCAGCCGGTGTCGATGAGGTACCTCGCGGCATCCACGAAATCGGTGAAGGTGTTCTTCTTGCTGAGCGTCTTGCCGTTCTCGTACCAGTACCGGCCCAGTTCGCCACCGCCACGCACATGGGCGAAGACGACGACCACACCCCGGTCGAGCATCGACAGCCGCGACGCGCTGAACGCCGGATCGAGACTGGACTCGTAGGAGCCGTACCCGTACAGCAGCAACGGAGCGGGTCCGGTCACGTCCGCGCGCCGGATCACCGACAGCGGGATCCTGGTGCCGTCGGCGGCCGTGGCCCACTCGCGCGACTGCCGGTAGTCGGCCGGATCGTAACCGCCGAGCACCGGCTGCCGTTTGAGCAGTGTCCGCTCGCCCGTGGCGACGTCGAGTTCGAGCAACTCGGCCGGTTCGACGAAACTGCCGTAGGCGATCCGCAGCCGCGGCGTGGCCCATTCCGGGTTGCCCGCCAGCGCGACCGAATACAGTTCCTGATCGAACGACACCTGCACGAAATCGTCCGCCGACGGGATGCCGTCCACCGTGCGCAGATCGGCGATCGACAGCTGCGGGATACCACCGGCGCGGTAGGACAGCACCAAGTAGTCACCGAACGCGTCGAGGTCCTCGATGCGCACGTCCGCACTGTGCCCGATCAGCACCCGCCGCGCGGCGGGATCACGCACCGGCGCGATGTCGACGGCAAAGTTCTCCGACTTCGCCCCGTCGCGGATATCGTTGTGCACGAAGGCGAAATAGTCCTCGCCGTCGATGATCAGATGTTCGACGTTATACTCGACACCCTCCACCCGAGGCGCGATGCTGCGGAACTCGCCGGTGGGGTCGGCCGAGTCGAGAATGTAGGCCTCCGAGGTGATCTTGGAACCCACCCCGATCACCAGGTACTTGTCGCTGTGGGTTGTGCCGATACCCACCCAGTACCGTTCGTCGGGCTCATGGAATACCTTGACGTCCTCGGTACCGGCCCCGATGTCGTGGCGCCACACCGTATCCGGGCGCCAAGCCTCGTCGACCGTCGGATAGAACACGTGCCGGGCATCGAGCGACCACACCGCACCCCCGGCGGTTCCGGGAATCTCGTCGTCGAGCAGCTCACCGGTCCGCAAGTTCTTGAACCGCAACGTGTACCGCTCATCGCCGACGGTGTCGACGCCGTACACGAGCCAGTTGCCGTCGTCGGAGATGCTGTACGCGCCCAAGCTGAAGAAGTCGGCGCCCTCGGCCAGGACGTTGGCGTCGAGCGTGATCTCCTCGCCGGGAACCTCGTCACCGATGGTCGGCGGCGTCCAATCGTCGTCACCGGAAATCGGGCAACGACAACGGATTCCGTACTGCTTTCCCTCCTGGGTCCGGGCGTAGTACCAGTAGCGGCCTCGCCTGCTCGGCACCGACATGTCGGTTTCCTTGACCCGGGACTTGATCTCGGCGAAGATCTGCTCGCTCAGCTCGTCGAGATGTCCGGTGTGCGCCTCGGTATGCAGGTTCTGCGCCTCCAGGTAGTCGATGACCTCCTGGTTCTCCTTGTCGCGCAACCATTCATACTCATCGACGAAGGTATCGCCGTGATGGGTGCGCTCGGTGCGCACCTTCTTGGCCACCGGTGGGACACTCGTACGTGCGGGCACCTGCTGATCGGACACCGTCACCCCTTCCGTTCCGCTCATGCCCGGACCTGCGCATCCGGCCAGTCGGCGAACGACAACTGTGAAATCAATTCGTATGCTTCGATATACCGCTGCCGGGTACGTTCGATGACGTCGGCGGGCAGTTCGGGCGGCGGGTTGTCCGCGGCCCGGTCCCAGCCCGAATCAGGCCCGGTGAGCCAGTTCCGGACGATCTGCTTGTCGAAGCTGGGCTGCACCTGCCCCGCCCGGTAGGTGGCCGACTCCCAGTACCGCGACGAGTCCGGCGTGAGGACCTCGTCGGCGAGGACCAGTTCGCCGTCGGCGCCCAGACCGAACTCGAACTTGGTGTCGGCCAGGATGATGCCCCGCTCGGCGGCCAGTGCCGCGCCGCGCGAATAGATGTCGAGGGTCGCCGCGCGCAACTGCGCCGCCCGCTCGGCACCCTCGGTTTCCACGACCCGCTCGAAGCTGATGTTCTCATCGTGTTCACCCTGCTCGGCCTTGGTGGCGGGGGTGAAGATCGGATCGGGCAATCTGTCGGCCTCACCCAGACCCTCGGGCAGGGCGATGCCGCACACCGTGCCCGTGGACTGGTAGTCGAGCAGACCCGAGCCGGTCAGATAGCCGCGGGCGACGCACTCGACCTGCACCATGGGCAGTGCGTGTACCACCATCGACCGGCCCACCACCTCGGCCGGGATCCGCTCGTCGGTGGGCCCGCCGGCCAGGTGGTTGGGCACCCCGAGGGCGTCGAACCAGAAAAAGCTCATCGCGGTCAGGATTCGGCCTTTGTCACCGATGGCCGGTCGGAGAATATGGTCGTAGGCGGAGATACGGTCGGTGGCCACCAGCAGCAAGGTGTCTGCGTCGATCTGGTAGATCTCGCGTACCTTTCCCGAGGCCACGTGTTGATACGACTGTAAGTTCGGGCGCATACATCGACACTAGGCCATGCGCGGGTGCGTGGCCGCGACCGCAGGTCGTCGATGGGCGCCGCGCCGGACGGGCCACCCGAACCGGCCGCCGCCCGCAGGTGGGACCGCGTGTGGACGAGCACCGATTCCCATCGGATACGCGCCGGACCTCGCAGCGCCCGATGGCTCGTGGCCCGTGCAAATTCTGCTACATTCTCCGGTGTTCGACGGTCATTCCCGGCCCCGTGGCGGTAAATCGCCACGCACGTCGAAACCGCCACAGCGATAAGGATTCACCCAGTGAGACATTATGTCGAGCAGATTGTCGACGATATCGACGGAACGGTCCTCACGGAGTACGAAACCGTGACATTCTCCCTCGACGGCACCACCTACGAGTTCGACACCAGCCTCGAACACGCCGAGGAATTCCGCGCCGGTCTCCGGCGGTACATCGACGCCTCACGCCAGATCGTCAACGGCAATGTGGTCACCCGCCAGCGCGTCGCGACGGTCGGGCAGGACCGTCCGTCCGCGGAACAGAGCCGGGCGATCCGGGACTGGGCACGCAACAACGGTTACGAGGTGAGCAACCGCGGCCGGGTGCCCGCACCGATCGTGGAGGCATTCGAGGCAGCCCACCCCATCCGGTGACAACCCCCTGAGCCGCGCCGCAGGGCATACTTGTCGGCATGAGCCGCCCGCACATCGCGATCACCTACTGCACCCAATGCAACTGGCTGTTGCGCGCGTCGTGGATGGCGAGTGAGCTGCTCAATACGTTCGGTACCGAACTCGGCTCGCTCACCCTCGTTCCCGGCACCGGCGGGGTCTTCCACATCGACGTCGACGGCACCCAGGTGTGGGAACGCAAGCGCGACGGCGGATTCCCCGACGTCGTCACCCTCAAACGGCTGATCCGCGACGCGGCCCTACCCGACTGGAATCTCGGACACGCCGACCGCGCCGCGGAGTGAGTCCGGCAGCGGCCCACCGGACGGGCACCGGCTACAGGATGGGCACCGACTACAGGATGGGCGCCGGTGTGTAAGCGGCGGCCTCCGGATATTCGTCGACGATCCGTTGCGCTGCGGCCACCACATCGGCCACCTGCTGTTCGGCCGCCCCGATGAAGGCTTTCTTGTCGGCCAGCGCCGCCTCCAGCTGGGCGCGATCCAGCGGCAGCCGGTCGTCGGCGGCGAGCCGGTCGAGCAGATCGGGTTCGCGGCCCTCCTCGCGCATGGCCAACGCGACGGCCACCGCGTTCTCCTTGATCGCCTCGTGCGCGCTCTCGCGCCCCACCCCGGCCCGCACCGCCGCCATCAGTACCTTGGTGGTGGCCAGGAACGGCAGGTAGCGATCGAGTTCGTTGGCGATCACCGCCGGGTAGGCGCCGAACTCGGCGAGGACCGTCAGGAACGTCTCCATCAGACCGTCGATGGCGAAGAAGGCATCGGGCAACGCGACCCGGCGCACGACCGAACAGAACACGTCGCCCTCGTTCCATTGGGCGCCGGCCAGCTCCGCGGCCATCGACCCGTATCCGCGCAGCACCACGGCCAGGCCGTTGACGCGTTCGCAGCTGCGGGTGTTCATCTTGTGCGGCATCGCCGAACTGCCCACCTGCCCCGGCTGGAAACCCTCGGTGACCAGTTCGTGCCCGGCCATCAGGCGGATGGTGTGCGCCAGCGACGACGGCGCCGCCGCGGTCTGCACAAGTGCCGAGACCACGTCGTGATCGAGCGAGCGCGGGTACACCTGTCCCACCGAGGTGAGCGACCGCGAGAATCCGAGGTGCGCGGCGACACGCTGTTCGAGGTCGGCAAGCTTCTCCGCGTCGCCGTCGAGCAGATCGAGCATGTCCTGGCTGGTGCCCATCGGGCCCTTGATACCGCGCAGCGGATACCGGTCGATCAGCTCACGCAGCCGGGTCAGCGCGATCATCAGTTCGTCGGCGGCCGAGGCGAACCGTTTGCCGAGCGTGGTGGCCTGCGCCGCGACATTGTGCGAGCGTCCGGCCATCACCACCGTCGAGTACTGTGCGGCGCGGTCGGTGATGCGCGCCAGCACGGCCACCCCGTGGGCGTGCACATGTTCCAGCGACCGCAGGATCTGCAACTGTTCGACGTTCTCCGTCAGATCCCGGCTGGTCATGCCCTTGTGGATCTGCTCGTGCCCGGCGAGCGCGTTGAACTCCTCGATCCGCGCCTTCACGTCGTGCCGGGTGATGCGTTCACGGTCGGCGATGGACTGCAGATCGACCTGGTCGGCCACCCGCTCGTAGTCGGTGATCGCCTGCTCGGGCACATCGATCCCCAGATCGCGCTGTGCCTTGAGGACGGCGATCCACAGCCGCCGTTCCAGTGCGATCTTGGCGCTCGGCGACCAGATCCCGGTCAGGTCGGCGGAGGCGTAACGGGAGGCCAGGACGTTGGAGATAGCAGGTTTCGACACGGCGCAAGTCTATAAGCACAGGCCACCGACACAGCAATCTTCGCCGGTGCTCAGCAAGCACCGCCACGGTTCGGCGCGCTGTGTCTGCCCCGGCGCGAAACCAGCAGACAGCGGGCGGTGACCCGGTTGCTCAGTCGATGTCGTCGAAGTGTTCCACGCGTGGCGGGCCCGCGAAGAACGGGGAGATGGCGGCGCGCCAGGTGGTGAACCGGTCGGTGGCGCGGAAGTTGTCCTCGTGCGCGGCGACCGAATCCCAGTGCACGAGCAGCACGAAACGATCGGGCGACTCGACGCAGTGCGTCATCCGCACGGACTGACAGCCCGGCGTGCCCACGAGCACCTCGCGCACCCCCTTGTACGCCTCGATGAAGCCCCCGGGATCGGTCACGTCGATGATCGCCACTTCAAGAATCATGCCGATGACTCTAGCGGTGCGGACAACCGGCGACCGGGGCAGTCACAGCTCCGCGACGACCGAGGCGACCACATCCCGCACCGATCCGGTGCGGGCGAACACCGCACGCTGGCGCTGATAGCTGGCACCACGCTCGATGATCCGGCCCACGCCGGCCAGCTCGTCCAGGCAACCGAGTGAATCAGCAATCGGCTCAAGACGTTTGAGCAGGTCAGCGAGGTCGTCGGTGACCAGCCGCTCAGCGAGATCGCGGTCGCAGATCACGATGGCGTCCAGCCCGTACCGGGCCGCGCGCCACTTGTTCTCCTGCACCAGCCACGGCGGCATCGTCGAAAACCGCTCACCGGCGTCCAGCCGCAGCGACAGATCGACCACCAGGCAGTGGATCAACGCCACCAGTGCCGACAGCTCATCGACGTTGGTGGCCCCGTCGCACACCCGCACCTCAATGGTGCCCAGATGCGGCGACGGGCGGATGTCCCAGCGGATCTCGTTGGTGTGCTCGATGATTCCGGTGATCTTCTGGTCGGAGACGAACTTCTCGAACTCAGCCCATCGGGTGAACTGGAACGGCAGGCCCGCCGTGGGCAGCTGCTGGAACATCATCGCCCGATTACTGGCGTAGCCGGTGTCCTGCCCGGCCCACATCGGCGACGACGCCGACAGTGCCAGCAGATGCGGGTAGTAGTTGAGCAGCGAATCGAGGATCGGCAGCACCTTGTCGCGCCGGTCGATGCCGACGTGTACGTGCACACCCCAGATCAGCATCTGCCGACCCCACCATTGGGTGCGTTCGATCAGCTCGGCGTACCGGTGCCCCTCGGTGAGCAGTTGCGTCGACCATTCGGCGAACGGATGAGTGCCCGCGCCGTACAGGTCGACGCCCAGCTCGTCGGTGAGTTCGCGGACCGCGCCGAGGGTTTCGGACAGATCGGTCATCGCCTCGCCGGTGTTGCGGCAGATACCGGTCACCAGCTCGACGGTGTTGCGCAGCAGTTCCTTGTGCACCTTGCCGTTGGGCGAGCCATTCTTCTGGCCCGCCCGCTGTGGCATCCGGCTACCGACCAGGTCGAACAGCACCTCCGCCGAATTGGACAGGTCACCGGTGCGCTTGTCGGTGAGCGCGAACTCCCACTCGACGCCGAGAGTCGGCGCCGGTGACCCGACGAATTCGATCGGGGTGATCACGACGTTCCGCTCCGCGAACCGTGCAACCCTGGACTACCGGCCCCGCGGACTACTCGTGTTCCCCCGACTCGTGGCTGCCCGACTCGTCGCCATCGGACTCGTGGCCGTCCGACTCATGACTGTCCGACTCATGGCTGTCGCCATGTTCCTCGACGGCCTCGATGACACCGCAGGCGATCCGCGAACCGGCATCACCGGTGGTCAGGGTCCGCTCATCGGGCTCGGCCGCGTATCGGGTGGGGATGTTGCCGAAGTTATCGGGATCGGCGTGGATGATGATCGACGTGCCGGCAACCTGCTCCAGCGTGACCTTGTCGGTAGTGGTGGAGGTCTCGCCGGACCCGTCCTCGAGCACGTTGATCGACACCAGGTCGCCACTTGCCGGATGTCCGGTGTTGCCGTCGACCTGCAGGTGACCGCCCGCCGACGTGAACGGCTCGGCGCCCGATGCCTTGCACTCTCCGTTGGCGTGCAGATGCATGCCGTGGAAACCCGCGGGCAGCCCGCTGACCACCACGGCCACCTTCACGGCATCGCCGAGGCTGGTGAAGGTGGCGGTGCCGACCGACTTGCCCTCGGCGTCCTTGAGTTCGGCGGTGGCCTTCCCCGAATGTCCGTCGACACCCGACACATCGCCCGGAGGCGCCTGGTTGCCGGTCACCACCGACGGCGTCGTGTACGGGGCATCGGATGCCTCCTCATCGGGCGAGCAGGCCGACAGGCCCGCCCCGATGGCGCCCGCCGCCGCGATCACCGCGACCACACGCGCGGTACGACGACGGCCGACGGCCGGGGCGAGCGCAGCGACGGGGGATTCCGGGGTGGCGAGGTGGGAACTGGCGGACATGGCACTCCTTGCGTCTGGTGGGACCACGTGTCTGGTGGACCAAGTATTACAGGCTGTAGTGGGTACGCGGCGCACGGGTGCGATGATCGGCCGTCGCCACGGCCGGCGTCAGCGGGTCACGACGATCACAGGCATCCCGTCGGGGCATTCGGTGAACACGTCGGGGCGTGCCTCGACACTCACCGAACCGCCGAGCGCCTTGGACACCCTCTGCGCCGCGGACCGGTCGCCCGAATCGTAGAAGATCGTGTTCTCGGTGATCGAATCGGTGGTGAGGTTGGCCGGTTCGGACACGGTGAAGCCCTTGCCCTCCAACTCGGTGGCGACATCACCGGCCAGACCGGCCACGGTGCCCGCGTTGAACACACACAGCGATGGAGCCTTGGTGGTTGTCGCGGACGAGGAAGTTGTTGCCGCCACGGACGTGGACAGCGATGCGGCGGGCAGCTTCGCACCCGCCTCGGCCAGCTCCTTCTCGGGATCGTCGCCGCCGGAGGCCGCCGAATGCCATGCCAGCCCGAAGAACACCACAGCCACGGCCAGCAGCAGCATCGCTCCCGCCCGCAAAGGCAGGTTGTTCTGTTCCCGATCAGCTTTCATCACGGCAACTTTAGCTCAACGCGGCCGTCACAACGGGTCGGCCGGACAGTGTCACCCAACAATAGGGCGGGCCGAACTCAGGTGATCTCGAAACCGAGCCGACGCGCCGCGCGCGCCTTCTGGCGGGCGGACCGCAGCCGACGCAGCCGCTTGACCAGCATCGGGTCGGCGGCAAGCGCCTCGGGCCGGTCCACCAGCGCGTTGAGCACCTGGTAGTAGCGGGTCGACGACAGCCCGAACAGCTGCTTGATGGCTTCTTCCTTGGCCCCGGCGTACTTCCACCACTGACGTTCGAACGCCAGGATGTCGTGGTCGCGACGGGACAGGCCGTCCTCGCCGACCGCCTTCGGGTCGACCTGGGAGTCGGCATCGATCAGCGTCGAGACAACAGGATCCACCACACCCTCATTCGTTGTCCGGTCACCGTGATCGCCGCTACGCGCTGCTGCGCTATCCATGTCGCTCCCTCTGGATTCGCCTCATGCTTGTGGACACCCCCGACTGATTCACGGTCCACGCGGCGGCCCCGGCACGGGGACGCACGCTGACATGGTGACTCACATCGATGTCGTTTCGCCCGCAATCTAAACACGGCCGGACCCGCCAACCCCGGCATGACTCGCCACCACACGCCGATCCGAAAAAATCCGGCGGTAATCTGACACACGCGGCCCGCGACCGGTGATCCACCGGACACGCCGCCGCACCGCATTCCCGGCCCCGGGACACCCGCACCGGACCGTTCCTCACGCGTCACGAGAAGAAACGAACACATGGCTATTCTCCCGATCTGCATCATCGGCGAACCTGTCCTGCACACGCCGACCGCACCCGTCGAACTCGACGATCAGGGCCGCCCGTCCGCCGAGATCGTCACGCTGCTCGACGACATGTACGAGACGATGGACGCCGCGAACGGTGTCGGGCTGGCCGCCAACCAGGTGGGCGTGGGCCTTCGGATGTTTGTCTACGACTGCCCGGACGAAAGCCGCGGGTCGGTGGTCCGGCGGCGCGGCGAGGTGATCAACCCGGTGCTGGAAACCTCCGAGATCCCCGAGACGATGCCCGATCCCGAGGACAACGACGAGGGCTGTCTGTCGGTTCCGGGCGAACAGTTCCCCACCGGTCGCGCCGACTGGGCGCGCGTCACCGGTACCGACCGCAACGGTGAACCGGTCACCATCGAGGGCAACGACTTCTTCGCGCGGATGCTGCAACATGAGACCGGCCACCTCGACGGCTTCCTGTACGTCGACGTGCTCGTCGGCCGCAACGCGCGCGCGGCGAAGAAGGCCGTCAAACGCAACGGCTGGGGTTCGCCGGGGCTGACCTGGCTGCCCGGGACCCAGGCCGACCCCTTCGGTCACGACGACGAGTGAACCGCGGTGAGTGAGCCGACACAGTGAGTGAGCCGACGCCGTGAGTGAGCCGTTTGTGGGCGACCGGGTGGTGGTGCGCTACCGGCTCGGCGCCGACACGCCCGCGGACTGGCGCGATACCCCCAATCCGGCGGCTTCGGCGGGTCCGACGCTGTCGGATGTGACCGGCATTGTCGTCGCCGGACCGGACGACGGTGAACTGATCCGGCTCGACCGCGACGGGACCGTCGTGAACATCCCGCTCACCGCGGTGACGTCGGTACGTGTCCTGTCGCGCCGGACCGTACGCAACAGCGAGATCCGGGCGATCGAGTACGCGGCCGCGCACGGCTGGCCGGGCGTCGAGTCGACGTGGATCGACGGTTGGCTGGTGCGCGCGGGCCACGGCTACACCCGGCGGGCCAACTGCGCGGTGCCGATCGATGTCGATGCCCGCGCCGACGGGCCGACCCTCACCGCGATCGCCGCCTGGTACCGAGAACGATCGCTGCCGCCGCAACTGGCCTGGCCCGACAGACTGCTGCCCGCCGCGCATCTGCCCGGACCGCTCGAACAGCCCGTGCAGGTTCTCACCGCCCGGATCGACACGATCACCGACAGCACCCACCGCACCGACGATCCGGAAGTCGCCGTCGAGCCCACCGCCGGCGCCGGGTGGCTCGACGTGCGCCTGGCACCGGAACCGGCCGCCCGGCCGGCGGCCGGCGCACCCGACGGCACCGGACCCGATCGCGCCGTGGCTGCCGCGGTGATCAATGCGGTACGCGACGGGCAGTTGATGTTCGCCGGTATCGGTGACCGGGGGCGGCTGGTGGCGATCGGCCGGGGAGCTGTCACCGCGACCGCGGCCGGGCAACCCGTACTCGGGGTGACGGCGCTGCACACACTGCCCGATCACCGCGGCCGCGGACTGGCCGGGCGGGTGCTGTCGGCGCTGCTGCGGCGGGGGAAAGAACTCGGCGCCGACACGGTGTACCTACAGGTCGACGCCGGCAACCGCGCGGCGGGCGCATGGTATCGGCGCCTCGGTTTCGGCCTGCACCATCAGTACGGGTACGTCGTGCTGTAGCGGTCGGTCGTCATGGCCTACCGTTGACTGCGATGTCCGATACCAGCGCACCGGGCCGCAAGCGGTCCGCACCGATCACCGCAGTCGCCGTCCTGATCATCGCCGCTCTGAGTGTGATCGTCTGGCTGGCCACCGGTGGGGGCGACGATCCCGGGTCAACCGGTTCCGCCGCCTCGTCCACCGCCCGCAGCACCGCCGCCCTCTCACCCGGCACAACCTCCCGGGTGACGGCGCCGCCCCAGACCACATCGCCCCAGACCACATCGCCCCAGACCACATCACGGCGGACCGCGACACCGGGGACGTCCCGGTCGACGGCCACGGCCGGCGGTATCCCGGCGCACGCGCTGGCCACGCTCGAACTGATCGACGCCGGACAGTGGCCTGAGGCCGCCGACTCACCCGGCACCCGCGGCGGCGGTACCTTCCGCAACAATGAGGGCCTGCTGCCGCGCACCGGCTCCGACGGCCGCCGCCTCAGGTTCCGGGAGTGGGACGTGAACCCGAAGAAGCCGGGCCGCGGGCGCGACGCCGAACGCATCATCACCGCCGACGACGGTTCGGCCTGGTACACCGACGACCACTACCGTTCCTTCACCCAGATCCGAGGACCGAACTGATGGAATCCCCGATCTCGTTGCGCCAGTTTCTCATCAACGCCGCGCACGACGGCCCGCCCATCGGGCTGCTCGGTTCGGCGCACATGCCCACGCCCGGCAGACGATTCGCCGTCCGCACCGTCGACGCCGCGGAGATGACCACCTTGTCGGGTCTGTTCACCGCATTCGCGCGGGCCTGGGAATTCGGGAGATCATTCGGACACAACAAGGACGCCTTCGACGACTGCATGCGCGACCTCGACGGCCCGGCCCTCGCCACGGGCATGGTGCCACCGGCCGGATATCTCACGCACATCTCCCGGGCGCACAACCTGCTCACCGCGGATCTGACCCAACTCGACTGGTTCGCCTCGTCGCTGTCGTTCTACCGTGACCACTACGCCCACCAGGCCCATCCGTCGGCGACATTCGCGGTGGTGCTCTCCACCTCCGACCGCCGCCGCGGACTGGTCCGTGAACGCTGGCACGCCACCGGCACCACGCTCGTCGAGATCGACTGACCGCCATGCGTATAGCGACGTGGAACGTCAACTCGATCCGCGCCCGATCGGAGACGATCGTGGCGTGGCTGGAACACAACGACATCGATGTGCTGGCGATGCAGGAAACGAAGTGCCCCGACGACCGGTTTCCGGTGATGAGTTTCCTCGCCGGCGGCTACGACGTCGCGTTCTGCGGGCAGGGCGGCTTCAACGGAGTGGCCATCGCCTCCCGCATCGGACTTGAATCCGTGCAGTACGGTTTCGACGGGCAACCGCCGTTCGCCGACGCCGGCGTCGAGGCGCGGGCCATCTCCGCCCACTGCGACGGTGTCCAGGTGTGGAGCCTGTATGTGCCCAACGGCCGGGCCGTCGACGACCCGCACTACACCTACAAGCTGGAGTGGCTGGCGGCGCTCGCCGACCGCAGCGCGCTGTGGCTGGCGCACGACCCGGCTGCCCAGATCGTGCTGGCCGCCGATTGGAACGTCGCCCCCACCGACGACGACGTGTGGGACCGGGCACTCTTCGAGGGCAAACCCCATGTCACCGACGCCGAACGGGACGCGGTGGCCGCGATCACCGACAACGGATTCACCGACGCGGGTCTGCCGTACGCGCCCGGCTACACCTTCTGGGACTACACCCAGCTGCGGTTCCCCAGGGACCAGGGCATGCGGATCGACTACCTGCTGTGCTCACCCGCGCTCGGTGACCGCGTGTTCGACGCACACGTCGACCGGGAGGCACGTAAGGCGCGAGGCGCCAGCGATCACGCGCCCGTGGTGCTCGACATCAGCTGAATCGCGGGTCCGTCACCGCGCGACGGGCCACCACCGAATCGATGATTTCCCCGGCACGCACCGCGATGTTCGACAGCAGCGTCGACGACAGACCATGGGTGTTCTCGACGCCGCCGTTGAGGTAGACCCCGGCGCGCACCGTGTCGGTGGTGGCGAGCCGGTAATCGCGGCCCACCACCGGCCTGCCCGCCTCGAAAACGCCCGCCGACGCGGCATCGCCGAGCAGATCCCGGATGTCGCCCGGGCTGAAACCCGTGGCGCAGACGAGCGCGTCGACGCGAATCGTGTCCTCGCCACCGGTCATCAGATTGCGGATACCCAGGGTGACCCCGTCGTGGTCACCGTCGACACCGACCACCTCGGTGGTGCGGTGAATGATCAGTCGCCTTGTGCCGGTAACTGTTTCGTGATACTCACGCCGGTATAGCTCTTCCAGCAGGTCCATGTCGACCGCCGAATAGTTGGTGCTGCGGTGGTAGTCCATCAGACGTTCGCGCACATCGGCGGGCGCCGAGTACCAGAGATCGACGGTGTCGGGATCGAACACCCGGTTCGCGAACGGGCTGTCATCGGACGGAGACAGTCCGAACTTGGTGTGCAACAGGTGAACCCGTGAATCCGGGTAGGTCGAGTGCAGATATTCGACGACCTCGGCCGCACTCTGTCCCGCACCGAGCACGGCGAACGCACCGTTGGGCATCGACGGAACGCCACCGAGGCGGTCCAGAATGTCGTGGTTGTGAAAGATCCGGTCCCCGGTGGCGATACCGTCGGGCATACGTCCCACCAGACCCGGCGCGAACAGAACATTACGGGCACGCAACTCGAATGGGCCATCGGCACTGTCACAGCTCACCACCACGTGGTCGCCGTCGAATGAGATGCACGCGGCCCGGGTTCCGTACCGGACATCGGCGTCGACGGAATTCGCGGCCCAGGCCAGATAATCACCGAACTCGTGCCTGCTCGGGAAAAAGGTCTGCTGGTTGATGAAATCAACCATCCGACCCTTGTTGTGCAAGTAGTTGAAGAATGTGTACGCACTGCGCGGATTACGCATAGTGGCAAGATCTTTGGGAAATGCGATCTGCATGTTCGCACCCGGCAACATCATTCCCGGATGCCAGCTGAACGCGGGCTTGCTCTCCACGAACGCGGCCCGCAACCGGGTACCTGATTCGGCGAGTTCCTCCAGAACCACCGCCACCGCCAGATTTGCCGGACCGAAACCGATGCCCACCACGTCGAGCACCTCACCGC
This sequence comes from Gordonia pseudamarae, assembly GCF_025273675.1. Classification (NCBI taxonomy): domain Bacteria; kingdom Bacillati; phylum Actinomycetota; class Actinomycetes; order Mycobacteriales; family Gordoniaceae; genus Gordonia; species Gordonia pseudamarae. The sequence continues at coordinate 4,568,656 of NZ_CP045809.1, forward strand.
CACCTGAGGGACCACCACCCGAGGGGCCGTTCGGGGCCACGTCATCGAGTGCCCCGCACCCGGAGTCCGCCAACGCCGAGACGCCCACGTCGGCGCGGGCAGTCACAAGGCCTCTCCCGCGTCCACAGCGCCGTCGTCGCCGTGCTGCGCGGCCACGATGTACGGTGCCAGGCCGGCGAGCTTCTCGCAGGTCTCCTCGAACTCACGATCGGGGCGGGACGGTTCGACCACACCGGCACCCGACCGCAACCACGCCTGCCCGTCCTGGGCGTACACCGAGCGCAGCACCAGCGCGGCCTCCAACTCCCCCGCCGACGACGCGGTCATGATCGCACCCGAGTAGAGGCTGCGCGGCTTCGGTTCGAGCCGGTAGATGGCGTCGAGCGCGGGCGCCTTCGGAATGCCCGAGGCGGTGATCGACGGGAACAGCACCGACAGCGACACCCACGGACCGGCGTCCTGGCGCAGCGTTCCGCGCACCGTCGACGCCAGGTGCTGGACATGACCGCGTTCGCGGATCGCCATGAACTCGGTGACCGCGGTGCTGCCCGGTTCTGCGATCGACTCGATCTCCTCGAAGCAGGCTCGCACCGACACCGCGTGTTCGGTGATCTCCTTGCCGTCGTTGAGCAGTTCCTCACGAGCGGCCGCGTCCTCCTCGGGCGAGCGGCCCAGCGGACGGGTGCCGGCGAGCGGCTCGGTGAGCACCTGCCCATCCGCCGTCACCGAAACAACCAGTTCGGGGCTGAACCCGGCGGTCTCGATGCCGCCGAGCGACACCAGGTACGAGCGCATCGGATTGTTGGCGACACGGGCACGGGCGTAGGTGGCGGGCATGTCGACGGCGAACGGGATGTCGACGTGCCGGGACATGATGACCTTCTGATAGTCGCCGGCGGCGATCTCGGACACCGCCGCCGCCACCTGTCCCCGGTAGTCGTACGGATCGGAGTCGATATCGATGTGCGGCGTCTCCCGGCGGCCGTTCGCCTCGGCGATGTCCGCGGCTGCCTTCGCCACCGCGAGCAGGTCGTCGTCGAGGCCGACACCGCCGATCTCGACGCCCCCGCCGACACCGTCCGGGCTGACGGTCAGTTCCACCCTCGGGACGATGACGTGGGCGAGCACGGTATCGTCGGCGACGCGCGAGCCCAGTCCGTGATGTCCGGCGGCGAAATCGAAACCGACCCAGCCATAGAGCTGCCAGTCGGCCATCGGCAGCGCGGCGACCGCTTCGGCGAGCGCGTCGACGGGCCGGGCACCGGGTTCGTCCACCCAGCGCCGGCTGGTCGTGGTGTCCTCGGTGACGACCGAGACATCCGTTCCGGTCAGAATGATCCTGGCCACGGCGTCGGCGGCGAATGTCCACCGGCCGTCACGTTCGTAGACCACGTAGTCGGCGAATCGTCCGGTGGCCGCCCATGCGGCGCAGACCTGCGCCGGATCAGCCGGTGTCGACGAGCCCGCGTGCGCGGTCACCGATGTACTCGCTGTCATACTCACGCCGGAACTCCTCCCTGCGGGACTCAGATATCGCACGATCGCCCAGAACGCGCACAATCTCTCAGACACCGCACAACCTCGCAGATACCGCGCAATCTCCCAATCATGGCAGAATCTCGGTGCAGCAGTTTTAGGAAAGCCTAAGTTACCTCCTGGTGAATCGCGAAATCCCGATACCACACCGAACGCATCATGACGGGCCTCTCGTCTCCAGCCAGTATGCCTGCGCCTTGACCTCGTTCCTGCTCAGCTTGTAATCGGCACGCAGGATCGCCGCGATCGCCCGCGTCCGGGCTGTGTCCAACGCCACCCAACCGAAGTGGCCCGACGCATCGAAGGCGGCGTCCCGCAGCGCCCCGACGATGCCCGGTGCCCTGCTTCCCGGGCGACCGGCCCCACCCCGGGCGTGCCGGTGCCGACCACGACGCACCCAATGCAGGGTGTCGTGCGGGCGCAACCGGATGGGCAGATCCTTGTCACTGTCGTGAACCCACTCGAACCAGATCGTGGCCGGGGGCCCCTGCGTGCCGAGCGCGTCGAGCAACGAGTTGATCGCCGGCAGGGATGCCGGTTCACCCACCAGCAGCCAGCCGGCGGGTGCGGGATCCGGGACGGCGAATCCCGAGCGTAAGAACGTGGCCCCGAGCACGTCGCCGGGTTGCGCGGCCAGTGCCCACCGGCAGGCCACGCCCTCGTGGAGGGCGAACTCGACGGCGAACGAGTCGGTGATCGGGTCGGGGTCGATGACGGTGTACCCGCGCTGATGCGGCCTGCCGTTGCGATCCTCGAACCACAGCCGCAGAAACATCGTCGGGTGGTACGGCCGGTCACGCAGCAGACCTCCGCCGGAGAACCCGAGCCGCACGTAACGGTCGGTGAGGTATCGCGCCGGGGACGTCACGGTCAGTCGATAGTCAACGGCACCCATCGCCCTCAGAATCAGGCCCTGGACTCCGCCCGCCCCGCCGACGCCGGTTTCACTCACCGGCCCAGCGTAGAGACCTCAGGCAGGCACGAGTTCGACGGCGCCCGGGTGCGCATCAACATAGCGCTTGGTGAAACTGCAGACCGGCCGCAACCGGGCGTCACGATGGCGGGCATAGGCCACCACGCCCCTGGCCAGCCGCGATCCGAGTCCATGGCCGGTGTACTCGTCGTAGATGACGGTGTGCATCACCGAGATGGTGGGTTTGCCGTCGATCGTCTCGGCCGTGTACCCGAGAACGCCGACCAGATCACCGGCGACCCACAGTTCGAACCGGTCTCGTTCGGGGTTGTGTACCACCTGGGAGATCTGATGCAGAATCGCCTGCGCCGACTGGGGCGGTCGGACGGACTGGGTCTTGCGCTGCACTGGCTCTACCTCTCCAACAATTTGTGATACCGGTCACATAGTAGCGGTGCTTGCCATTGTTCGCACGGGAAAAATTCCGGGCCCGCCGAAAAGCGCACAAACGGACAGCACCCCGAGAGCAACCGCGTGAACACGCCGGACGGGTCCGGTGGACTGCTTCGCGGACGATCTCGCGATCGGTCGCGGGCGGCGACGGGCCCGATATCGCCGCACAGGCCCGCGGCCGCCCCGCTGGACAGCCACCCGGAAGCGGCTACGATGGCCGTCGAACCGCCGCCGGTGTCGGTTCGACCACACAAGTGAACACGCGGGGGCTCTCACGATCACCGAGGGCTGAGATGGTGGCAGGCGGCCGCCGACCGCCTGAACCTGTCCGGGTAATGCCGGCGTAGGGAGCGCACTCAATGGATACCCGTCTGTCCACAACCAGCAGCACACCCACCAACGGGCCGTCCGACGACGGCCGCCAGAGCATCACCACCGGCCCCATCGCCGGCAGCCACAAGCAGTACATCGACGCCGACGGTCTGCGGGTACCGCAGCGGCGCATCGAACTCACCAACGGCGACCACCTCGACGTGTACGACACGTCCGGGCCGTACACCGACCCGACGGCCGACATCGACGTCGAACGCGGGCTGCCGCCGGTCCGCGACTCGTGGCACCGGCCCGAGCCGGTGGCCGCCGGACCGGAAACCGGCCCCACCCGGCTGGCATCAACCCAATTATCCTGGGCCAGAGCCGGAATCATCACCGACGAAATGCGTTTCGTGGCAGCTCGCGAAGGCTTCGACCCCGAGGTCGTCCGGGAGGAGGTGGCCGCCGGACGTGCCGTGATCCCCGCCAACCATCGCCACCCGGAGTCCGAACCGATGATCATCGGCAAGCGCTTCGCGGTGAAGGTGAACGCCAATATCGGCAATTCTGCTGTGCGCAGCGATATCTCGGAGGAGGTGGAGAAGATGGTGTGGGCCACGCGCTGGGGCGCGGACACCATCATGGACCTGTCGACCGGCAAGGAGATCCACCTCACCCGCGAATGGATCATGCGCAACTCACCCGTACCGGTGGGTACCGTGCCGATCTACCAGGCACTGGAGAAGGTGAACGGCGATCCCACCAAACTCACCTGGGAACTCTACCGCGACACGGTGATCGAGCAGGCAGAACAGGGCGTCGACTACATGACGGTGCATGCCGGCGTGCTACTGCGGTACGTACCGCTCACCGCCCGCCGGGTCACCGGCATCGTCTCGCGCGGCGGCTCGATCATGGCCGCCTGGTGTCTGGCACACCATGAGGAATCGTTCCTGTACACCCACTTCGGCGAACTGTGCGAGATCTTCGCACAGTACGACATCACCTTCTCCCTCGGTGACGGCCTGCGTCCCGGCTCCATCGCCGACGCCAACGACGAGGCCCAGTTCTCCGAGCTGCGCACCCTCGGCGAATTGACATCGATAGCGAAAAGCTATGGCGTGCAGGTGATGATCGAAGGTCCCGGACACGTGCCGATGCACAAGATCGTCGAGAACGTCCGGCTCGAGGAAGAACTGTGCGAGGAGGCACCGTTCTATACCCTCGGACCGTTGGCCACCGACATCGCACCCGCCTACGACCACATCACCTCCGCTATCGGCGCGGCCATGATCGCCCAGGCCGGCACCGCGATGCTCTGCTACGTCACCCCGAAAGAGCATCTGGGACTGCCCAACCGGGACGACGTGAAGGTCGGTGTGATCACCTACAAGATCGCCGCCCACGCCGCCGACCTGGCCAAGGCGCACCCCCGCGCCCAGGAACGCGACAACGCGCTCTCGCAGGCGCGTTTCGAGTTCCGGTGGACCGATCAGTTCAACCTGGCCCTCGACCCGGACACCGCCCGTGAATACCACGACGAGACACTGCCCGCCGAACCGGCGAAGACCGCGCACTTCTGCTCGATGTGCGGGCCCAAGTTCTGCTCGATGCGCATCAGCGCCGACGTCCGCACCTACGCCGAGGAGAACAACCTGGTGACCGCCGAGGACATCGACCGCAAGATCGCCGAGGAGATGGCGGCCAAGTCTGCGGAGTTCGCGGACCAGGGCAATCGCGTGTATCTGCCGTTGGAAGCCACCGCGACGCACTGACCTGGGCAACCGTCCCGAACCCGCCCCCCATGGAACGAAAGCACCAGTGTGACTGAACTACCCACCGCACCAACGGGTATCACGCCCGCCCGGGTCCTGACGATCGCCGGTTCGGACTCGGGTGGTGGGGCGGGCGTCCAGGCGGACATGCGCACCTTCGCCACGCTCGGCATCCACGGATGTGTCGCGATCACCGCCGTGACGGTGCAGAACTCCCTCGGGGTGCAGGGTTTTCAGGAGATCGAACCACCGATCGTCGCCGGGCAGATCACCAGCGTGGTCACCGACATCGGGATCGGCGCCGCCAAGACGGGGATGCTCGCCTCGAGCGCGATCATCGAGGCCGTCGTCGATGCCTGCACGCCGTTGGGCATCGGCGGCGACGGCACCATCCCGCTGGTGGTGGATCCGGTGTGCGCGTCGATGCACGGCGATCCCCTGCTGGCCACCGAGGCACTGGATGCGTTGCGCGACATCCTGTTCCCTATCGCCACGGTGGTAACCCCGAACCTCGACGAGGTACGGCTGATCACCGGCGTCGACGTCATCGATGACGCCTCCCAACGCGAGGCGGCCCGCGCCCTGTGTGGTCTGGGTGCCCGGTGGGCGCTGGTGAAGGGCGGGCACCTGCGGTCGTCGGCACAGAGTCCGGACCTGCTGTTCGACGGCCTTGAGTTCCACGAGTTCACCCACTCGCGGATCGACACCCCGCACGACCACGGCGCCGGTGACACCCTGTCGGCGGCGATGGCATCAGCCCTGGCACATGGCTTCTCGATGCCCGATGCGGTGGCCTTCGGCAAACAGTGGGTGACCCGCGGCCTGAAAGCGGCATACCCGCTGGGCGGCGGCCACGGCCCGGTCAACCCGTTGTGGCGAATCGGCTGAGGACTCTCGGAGGACATTCCTGGCAGTCCGCACCGTAAACTCTACGGCCATGAGCGAATCCTCCGCCGTGATCCGCGCCGTCGTCTTCGACGTCGGCGAAACCCTCGTCGACGAGTCGCGGCTATGGCTCCGGTGGGCGGACCGGCTCGGCGTCACCCCGTTGACCTTTCTCGGTGCGATCGGGGCGTGTGCGGCCACCGATCGTCCGGTCGAGGATGCCTTCGCGATCGTCCGCCCGGGTATCGACGTGGCCGCCGAGGATGCGGCGTGGGCGGCCGACGACCCGGCCGGGTTGCGCAACGGCTTCGACGCCGACGACCTGTATCCGGACGTCCGCCCGGCACTGACCCGGTTGCGGGACTCGGGTCTGCGGCTGGTGATCGCCGGCAATCAGCCGCCGCGTGCCCTCACCGCCCTGCGCGCCATGGATCTGCCGGTCGACGTGATCCGCAATTCCGCCGAACTCGGCGTCGAAAAGCCCGACCCGGGGTTCTTCGCCGCAGCCGCCGAACTGGCCGGAGTGATACCCGAACAGATCGCCTACGTCGGCGACCGCGCCGACAACGACGTCCTGCCGGCCGCCGACGCCGGCATGTGGCCCATCCTGATCCGCCGCGGACCATGGGGCTACCTGCACGCCCAGCGCCCCCAGTCGACCCGCGCAAAGATCATCGACTCCCTGCTGGAACTGCCCGCACTACTGGGATGAGCACGGCTGGGAGTTGAACACGGCTGGGGCGAAAATGGTTGGGGGTGAACACCACCGCGGCCGGCACCAACGCGGTGACCCTGATGCATACCATCTTTCGGTGAACTCGGTTGGAAAATCTACATATCCGCCGAGTTCTGTCGCGCGCTGTGGGTCCTGCCGATGAAAGCGGGAGAGCCGCAAGGGATCATCGTCGCCGGACACATCGCCTTCAACAGCCCGCGCATCGACGCGGCGCCGGCACGGACATGACCACCGAACACACCCCCGACGCCGCCGGTATCGGATTTGCCGTCCGGGCAACCAAAGACGTCGCATTCATCGGGAAAAGTGCGCTCACACAGCGACAATCGGTCGCGAAACAGGGTCCGCACCCACGGTACCGCGCACGCTCTTCCTTGACGGCCCGTCGGCAGTGATGCTAGGTAAAGAACCGGTAATCATCGACGGCGACGTGGTCGTAGACCCGTCCACGGCACCATCCGGAAGTACGGCACGCATCCGGAAGTAGCGGTCGGTGGCAACCGAGCACCCCGCGATATCGAGGACGCGACGGTTCACCGAGCCGGAACCGTCGTCGCGGCCGACACACCTCTCAGGGAAAGGCACCGCGACATGAGTTCTGCACCGAAGAGCTTTCAGCCCCCGACGAAACCCCGGATCGATCCGGCCGTCTTCGGCGTCACCGCGACGTTCGTGATCGGCTTCGTCATCTGGGGTCTGGTGGCACCGGACAACATGTCCTCGGTCACCGCCGACGCGCTGGACTGGATCACCGACAACGCGGGCTGGCTCTACATCCTCACCTCGTCGGGTTTCGTCATGTTCGCGCTCTACCTCGCATTCGGCAAATTCAGCAAGATCCCCCTCGGCAAGGACGGCGACACGCCCGAGTTCCGCACTGTCAGCTGGATCGCGATGATGTTCAGCGCGGGCATGGGGATCGGCCTGATGTTCTTCGGCTCGTACGAACCGCTGTTCCACTTCACCTCGCCCCCGCCCGGCACCACCGCCGAGGACGTGAAGGTCGCGATGGCGACCACGATGTTCCACTGGGGTTTCCATCCGTGGGCGATGTATGCGGTGGTCGGCCTGGCCATCGCGTACAGCACCTACCGGCTGGGCCGCACGCAATTGTTCAGCGCGGTGTTCGCACCACTGATGGGTAGCCAGGCCAACGGCCCCGGCGGCAAGGTGATCGACATCCTGGCGATCTTCGCGACGCTGTTCGGGACCGTCGCCTCGCTCGGCCTGGGCGCCATGCAGATCGGCTCGGGCATGACCAAGTCCGGCTGGGTCGACAATCCGTCGACGGCACTGCTCGTGGCCATCATCGCGGTTCTCACCGCCTGCTTCGTGGCGTCCGCGGTGTCGGGCGTGGCCAAGGGCATCCAGTGGCTGTCCAACACCAACATGGTGCTGGCCATCGTGCTCGCGGTGTTCGTCTTCGTGGTCGGTCCCACCCTGTTCATCCTCAACCTGCTGCCCACCTCACTCGGCTCCTACTTCAACGACCTCACGTCGATGTCGGCCCGGTCCTCGGCCACCACCGACGCCGACAGCTGGCTCGCCGGCTGGACCATTTTCTACTGGGCGTGGTGGGTGTCGTGGACCCCGTTCGTCGGCCTGTTCCTGGCCAAGATCTCCAAGGGCCGCACCATTCGCGAGTTCATCGTCGGCGTGATGGTGGTCCCGTCGACCGTGTCTCTGGTGTGGTTCGCCGTGTTCGGCGGCACCGCCATCCGACAGTTCAGCACCGGCACCCTGCAGTTCGACCCCGATACCGCGGCCTCGGAGGACACCCTGTTCGACGTCCTCGATCATCTGCCGATCACCGGCATCGCCTCGACACTGGTGATGATCCTCGTCGCGATCTTCTTTGTCTCCGGTGCCGACTCGGCGTCGCTGGTGATGGGAACGCTGTCCGAACGCGGCTCCCACCATCCGAGCCGGACGGTCACCATCTTCTGGGGATCGCTGACCGGCATCGTCGCGGCCGTCCTGCTCGCGGCCAGCGGCGACGACGGCCTCAACGGCATCAAGCAGATGGCGATCATCGCGGCGCTGCCGTTCGTGGTGGTCATGGTCGGCATGTGCCTGTCGCTGTACCTGGATCTGCGCAGGGATCCGCTCATCGTCGCCCGCTCGCACTACCTCGGGAAGTTCGACGATCACGTGCGTACCAGCGCCGCCACGTTCAGCGAGACAGGCGAACTCGGCGTGGTCACCGTCGACCCGGAAACCGGCGTGATCGCCCCGGTGGAGTCCGACGGCCGGCCGGCGGCGAACGGTCACGTGTCCACGTCCACGGACGGGACGCCCACACCCTGACGCCCCTTCCCTGACGCCTGTGCCCGCGACCACACCGGCGATGTGACCGCGGCGCCGCATGGCTGTCGTCACCGGACGGATCGCTGTCGCCACCTGACGGTATTTTGGAATGTATCCGTGCCGGGCCGTCGGCGTCTTCGACGTAGGAGGGGATCTACGTGGCTTCGCCGCTGACCAAGGAACTGTTCAGCCGCTGTGTCGAACGGTCACCGGCGGACAGTCCCGAGGTGGCGCGCGTCCGCAAGGTCCTCGATTCGATCGACTCCGCGATGGCGGCCACGGCCTTCGGCCAATACACCGCGACCAACCGGCCGCAACCGCCCCTCGGCAACCCGTGGAACGACGCGTACGCGGCGAACCACATGATGGAGTGGGCCAGGACGGCAGCCAGACGTGCCCGCGAACGTCGGGCGCTGCAGGCCGCCCGAACGGCCAACCCGTGGCCGTTCGGCGCTGAGGGTGTTCGCGCCCACGGCTCCCTGCCCGGCGATTCCGGGATGATGCGCCCGGAGCCCGAACTGCTCGGCACCGCCGTGCTACTGGCCAACTTCATCAAACTCACCTACGCCGTGCGAAGCGGCATGGTCAACGGACCGATGCTCGTGGGGCAGGTCGATGACACCGTGCACGCGACCAGCCATCAGTGCCATCGCATCTGGTTCCTGCGCACCACCATCGAACGGCCCGAATCGAACTCCGATGTGGCCCGTGCCCTCAACCAGGCCATCAACGAACGCCTGTCCCGGGTCGGCCGAAACTGGGACGAGCTACTGGAGAACGTGTCCCGCCTGGCCGATCTGGCCGGGCAGTGCAGCCACTACAGCGAGATGCTGCGCGATTCCGAACGTCACCAACGACTGCTGGCCCACTACGACAACGCGGGGGCGGACACCGGCGCGCACCGCGCCGAGGCTCTCGATGCGATGAACGGCAACCTGGCCGCGCAGATCGAGTTCATCAACGACACCGCGCGGCGCGTCGCCAACACCCTGCTGTAGCGGCGCCCGGGCACCCAGGCCACCGGTGTAGCCGATCCGTAGCGCAATTCTGTGATTGCCGTCACAATATGAGCATGACTGACACGGGTGTTCTCGCGAAAATCGAGGAAGAGGCGGCCCAGTACCTGTCGGCCGGCGAGTGGGCGCACGCGCTGGCCGAATACTCGGTGCTACGGGAGATCCGTTCGCGGCGGGAAGGCCCGTACTCGATCACCTACCTGTCCAACCTGCACGACTGCGTGCGCTGCATGTCGCAGCTGGCGCTGTGGTCCGACAGCGACCAGGCATGCCGGGAGTTGCACAACAAGTACGTGCGCACACACGGCCGGTCCGAGGCCCAGACCGTCGATGTCGCCAAGCATTGGGCGTGGGCCCTGGTGCATCTCGGTCAACTCCCACCCGCGACCGGCCTATACCTGATGACCGCCGACGCCCTCTGGGACACCGATCCCGCCCAGGCCCGCCAACTGCTCGGCGCGGCCGCCGCCTACCGCGCCCGCACGGGGATGGACACACCCGCGTCCCCCCGGCCGCTGCTGCACGAACCGGCCGTGACCGCGGCCCTGGCCGATCTCACCACCTGGCTGGCCGATGCCGCGACCGATGACGATCTTCACCTCACCATCGACGGTCTCGCCGCCGACGACCCCGGTCCATCACCACACTGAGCTACCCCGATCCGGGTTCCCTCGCTCCGTCAGTCGATCCCATCACCGGATGAGACGGCGCCGATCCCTCGCGCACCCCCGTGCAACAGCCCTGGGGCCACTTGCATAGTGTGCGAAGAGAGACCGATTGAGGAGTGCCCGATTGAGCAGTGCCATGACCGACGGACCCAAGATGGCGTTCTTCACCGAGGAAGACGGCCACTACCTGCCGCTTCCGCTGGCCCGCAGCCTCTGGGGCGCCGACACCCTCACCGGTCCCGCCGTGTGCGGTATCGCCGCGCGCGCCGCCGAAACAGCATACGGCCGAGACGGCTTCCGTCCCGCCCGGTTCACCGTCGACCTGTTCAAGGTGGCCCGCGGGCTACCCACCCGGACCGTTGCCCGAGTCCTGCGCGACGGCGGCCGCATCCGGGTCGTCGAGGTCGACGTCCTGCAGGACAGGCCGTCCGGCGACGAGGTGCTCGTGGCCCGCGGCAGCACCGTGTTCCTGAAGGAGTCGGTCAACCCGCCGGGTGGGCGGTGGTTCAACCCCGCAGACGACACCATCGCCGCCGACGTCCCCACCCCCGAACAGCAGGAGGCCGCGGCCGGTGCCCTCACCGGCGAAGGTCCGTGGGATCCGGCGCTCGCGCCGTGGTTCTTCTCCGGCAGCACCTGGTCCAATGACATGGGTGCCAATCAGACCGACCTCCGGAAGGGTGTGTGGAGCCGGTCGGCGGCCGTCGTCGCCGGTGCACCGCCCACCCCGTTCGAACGCACCGTCATGGCCGCCGAATCGACGAGCCTGATGGGCAACTGGGGCACCGAGGGGATCGCCTTCATCAACTGTGACCTGACCGTCGCACTCAGCCGGCTGCCCGTCGACGCCGGCCGCATCCATGTGCGCGCCGAATCGCACACCGAACACGACGGCATCTCCACCTCGTCGACCGGCCTCTACGACGCCGAGGGCCGCTTCGCCACCGGACTGGTGACCGCCGTCAACAACGTCGCCGCGCAGATCGACTTCGCGACCGTCGACATGCAAGGCCACTACGCAGAAAGCTGAACGTGCCCCGCACCCACGGTCGGGAGCGGGGCACGCACGGCGAATCGGCCCTCAGACCGCCGGCGCCGCAGGCTTCTTGGGGAGGGTGAACAGGTTGACGATGCTGATGACGATCAGCATGATCGCCGACACCCAGACGAGGGTGGCCAGCGCGACCCAGGAGAAGGCGATCATCACGATGCCGGCGATCACCGACACGATGCCCGAGACGACCATCAGCCACTTGGGTGCGTACGGGGTGTCGGTAGCGGCGAAGATGTCACCGAAGCCGGAGAAGATCCAGCCCACACCGATGAACACCGCGAGCATCGCGAGCGATTGGCCGGGACGGACCAGGGCGATGATGCCCGCGATCAAGATAACCGCGCCGAGTACCCCGTGCACCACCCGCCACCCGCCGGGCAGTTCCTTGCCCGCGAAAGCCAGGTAGAGCCGGAAGGCGCCGATGAAGAACAGCGAGATCGCGAACAGCACCGCGATCACCAGCATCGTCACGCCCGGCCACACCAGCGCGATGATGCCCATCACAATGCCGACCACCGAGGTGACGACGATCGTGTTGCGGACTGCGGTCAGCGCATCGTCGGGAAGTCTGTCGGTCACATCTCCGAATGTCATGGCTGTACTGTAGGCGCTCGTAATCGCTGCTGCCGAGGTATCAACCAGCGCCGGTCCACCCACCGGCACACCGCGATCACACTCGCGGCCAGCGCCCAGCCGAGCAGGATGTCGATGACGTAATGCTCGGCGGTGAACACCAGTGCGAACGCCATCGCCAGCGGGTAGGCCATGAACAGTGTCTTACCGAGCGCCTTGACGCGCGGCCACATGAACAGCGCCAGCAGCATCGTCAGTCCGGCATGCAGCGACGGGATGGCGGCGACCAGGTTCGACTTGCCCTGCGCCATGGTGAACAGCTGGGAGGCGTTGTCGATGTTGAGCACGCTCCAGCCACGCCACGAGATGCGTTCGACATAAGGTGCCGCACCGTCGTGACGGGGTTCGACCCGGCCGAGCAGACCGCCGTCGGGTTCAGGGGTCACCGAATGCATACACGGAGGATCGCGCGGATGGTCCTGCACCTGCTCGGCGGTGCACCGGGCCGCTGCCCACGGCGGAGCTGCGGGCAGCAGGGTGTAGCCGATGAGCGCGATGAACGTCGTCGCCAGGAAGCATGCCGCGTACCGGCGCCACACCGCACGATCACGCACCCACAGGATCGCCGCCATCGCGTACGGGACGATGAAATAGGAGATGTAGACGACACTGGTGACGACCTCCCACCAGGTGGGTTCGGCGTGCTTGAGGTGGCTCTGCAGCCATACCGTCGGGTTGACCCCGAACATCGCCTTGTCGATGTCGGGCGCCAGGTGCCACTGCGTCGGCATGTCGATCAGCTGGGCGACGTTGCGGGTCCAGTCGTAGAGCAGCAGGATCAGCACGAACGGCAGCCAGTCGATGACGACGGTGATCGCGCGCCGCCTGCCGATGCAGGCGGCGAACATGCCGAAACACATCAGCAGGATGAGCCGGGTGCGGTCGAAGGCCAGGCCGTGCACCCAGAACTCGGTGAACAGCCCGATCGCCCACAGCCCGATCGCGGCCCGGCGCACCCAGGTCAGATCGCGTCGGGTGACCATGTCGGGGTCGAGTTCAGCGGCCTTGCCCAGGTCGACCCACGGGCGTTCGACGCCCAGCGGTTCGGCCGCCCCGGATTCCGGACCGTCCGGATCGCGATCGCGATCGCGTGAATCCGGGTCGGTCAGGTCGCGATCGGTCAAGTCGCGATCGGTCAAGCCGAGGTCGGGGCCCTGCCGGAGAACCCCGGCACGGGGCGCTGGGGACTCATCGATACTCAACGGGGGCTGCTCCACGGTCTGGTCACGGTCACGACACTCCTCGTCACCCTAGTGGGCCCCGCGCGTTCACCGTCGACGATGTGTCGACACGACACGCCGCGATGGCCGCCATTCCCGAGGACCGAACCTGCATCGTCCGCGCCGCAACGTAGGATTGTGCGTTAGATCACATCGCTACAGCCCTGTTGTCGGCCCACAGTCGATTCGGCAGAACGGAGCTTCCCGTGTCCAACAGGTATCTGCGCTACGGCGACCAGCGCTACATCATCAGCAAGGAGGCCGAGGCGCGGCTTCATCGGTCCCTCTCGGCGGTGTACGACGGCCCCGGCCGCAGCCACGAATGGTTCAACCTGTACCCCGGTACCGAGGCCCCCTGCCACATCCTGATCGCACCCGGGGTGCCGATCACCATCGAGGAACTGCTCGACTGATTCGACCACGACCGCGACCGTAGTGGTTCGGCCGGACGCGAGGTGCGAAGTATCGTTGGCACATGCGCATCGGAGCCCACCTTCGCGAAGACACCGACCCGCTCGGCATGGCGGCCGAACTCGGCATCGACCTTTTCCAGATGTTCGTCACCGACCCGCAGAGCTGGAAGAAGCCCGCCCCCAACCCGCGTGCGCAGGAGTTCCGCGAATCGGCGATCGACGTGGTGGTGCATTCGAGCTACTCGATCAACGTCGCGAGCCTGAACAACCGGCTGCGGATGCCCTCGCGCAAGGCTGTCGAGCAGCAGGCCGAGGCCGCCGCCGATCTCGGCGCGTTCGGGCTGGTGGTGCACGGTGGACACCTCCGCGACGGCGAGGACCGGATGGCCGGATTCGTCAACTGGCACAAGCTCTTCGAACGTCAGGTGGACAAGGGCGGCTTCGGCGTGCCGATCCTGATCGAGAACACCGCGGGCGGCGATCACGCGATGGCTCGCACGCTCGAATCCATCGACCGGCTCTGGAGCGAGGTCGGCGAGTTCGAGCAGGCCGGGTTCTGCCTCGACACCTGCCACGCGTGGGCGGGCGGGGAAGACCTGATCGGACTCGTCGAGCGTGTCAAGGCGATCACCGGCCGGATCGACCTGGTACACCTGAACAACTCCCGCGACGAGTTCGACTCGCGCCGCGACCGGCACGCCAACCTCGAATCCGGCCGCATCGATGCCGCCGTCCTGGCCGAGGTTGCCCGCACCGCCGACGCGCCGATCATTCTGGAGACGCCCACCGAGGACATTCCGGCCGACCTGACGTATCTCCGCGACCGCCTCTGACGCGCCGCCGTTCGACCCACAGCCTCCCGAATCACAGCCTCCCGAACCGCCGCACCCCGAACCGCCGCACTCCGAACCGCCGCCCGGGCGCCCATCCGGCCGGCCGAGAACCGCGCCGGTCGGGCACCTGCGCCGCGGGGCCGGCCCTCCCCGTTCGGCGTCGTTCGGCACAAAAGACCGATATGCCATACAGAAAATTAACCGCTAACAAAAGTTAGCGCTATCACAAAGCTACGACTTGTAGCACATACTCTTCGGGGGTAAACTGAGGTTACTGGCGAGTAACTTAGGTGGCTTGAGTCGTTCCGGTGTACCGACCACCAACCCTCGCTCCTGCCCACAAAAGCAGTAACACCCCAGATAGGAACCACACATGGGTCACTACAAGAGCAACCTGCGTGATCTGCAGTTCAACCTGTTCGAATTCCTCAACCTGGAACAGGTCCTCACCGACGGCGACTTCGGCGACCTCGACAAAGAGACCGCCCTCGACATGCTGCGCGAGGTCCGCACCCTCGCCGAAGGACCCATCGCCGAATCCTTCGCCGACGCCGATCGCAACCCGCCGGTCTTCGACCCCGAGACCCACTCGGTCACCGTTCCGGAAAGCTTCAAGAAATCCTACAACGCCTTCATTGAAGCCGGCTGGGACAAGATCGGCCTGCACGAAGAGCTCGACGGCCTGCCCGCCCCACGCTCGCTGTACTGGGCCATCGGCGAAATGATCCTCGGCGCCAACCCCGCCGTCTTCATGTACGCCGCCGGCTCCGGCTTCGCCAACATCTTCTTCAACCAGGCCACCGACGAGCAGAAGAAGTGGGCCGCCATCTGCGCCGAACGCGGCTGGGGCTCCACCATGGTGCTCACCGAGCCCGACGCCGGCTCCGACGTCGGCGCCGGCCGCACCAAGGCCGTCGAGCAGGAGGACGGCACCTGGCACATCGACGGAGTGAAGCGCTTCATCACCTCCGGCGACCAGGACATGACCGAGAACATCTTCCACCTCGTGCTCGCCCGCCCCGAAGGCGCCGGCCCCGGCACCAAGGGACTGTCGCTGTTCTTCGTCCCCAAGTTCCACTTCGACCACGAGACCGGTGAACTCGGCGAACGCAACGGCGCCTTCGTCACCAACGTCGAACACAAGATGGGCCTCAAGGTCTCCGCCACCTGTGAGGTCACCTTCGGCCAGCACGGCATCCCCGCCAAGGGCTGGCTCGTCGGCGAGGTCCACAAGGGCATCGCGCAGATGTTCGAGGTCATCGAACACGCCCGCATGATGGTGGGCACCAAGGCCATCTCGACCCTGTCGACCGGCTACCTCAACGCCCTCGACTACGCCAAGGAACGCGTCCAGGGCGCCGACCTCACCCAGATGACCGACAAGGCCGCCCCGCGCGTCACCATCACCCACCACCCGGACGTACGCCGTTCGCTGATGACCCAGAAGGCATACGCCGAAGGCCTGCGCGCGGTCTACCTGTACACCGCCTCGCACCAGGACGCCGTCGCCGCCAAGATCGTCTCCGGCGCCGACGCCGACCTCGCGCACCGCGTCAACGACCTGCTGCTGCCCATCGTCAAGGGCGTCGGCTCCGAACGCGCCTACGCCGCCCTCAGCCACGAATCGCTGCAGACCTTCGGCGGATCCGGCTTCCTGCAGGACTACCCGATCGAGCAGTACATCCGCGACGCCAAGATCGACTCGCTGTACGAAGGAACCACCGCCATCCAGGCGCAGGACTTCTTCTTCCGCAAGATCGTCCGCGACCGCGGCCAGGCATTCGCCCACGTCGCCGGCCAGATCCAGCAGTTCCTCGACGCCGAAGCCGGCAACGGCCGGCTCAAGGCCGAACGCACCCTGCTCAAGACCGCCATGGACGACGTACAGGCCATGACCGGCTCGCTCACCGCGACGCTCATGTCCGCGCAGGAAGACCCCAAGCAGCTCTACAAGGTGGGCCTGGGCTCGGTGCGCTACCTGATGGCCGTCGGCGACCTGCTCATCGGCTGGCTGCTGCTGCGCCAGGCCGAGATCGCCCTCACCAAGCTCGACGAAGGCGCAACCGGCGACGACAAATCGTTCTACGAGGGCAAGGTGGCCGTGGCATCGTTCTTCGCCAAGAACATGCTGCCGCTGCTCACCTCCGTGCGGGTCACCGTCGAGAACGTCGACAACGACATCATGGAGCTCGACGAAGCCGCCTTCTGACACCAGAAGAACCCCAAGGAAGAACCACCGGGAAGAACTGAACAGACAGGAATCCACCCCGCCGCTCGGCGGGGTGGATTCCTGTTTTCGGGACAGTCGCCGACGACTACTTCGGAGGCATCCGGATGCCGCCGTCGACGCGGACGACCTCGGCGTTCATGTACGAGTTCACGGTGAGCTCGACAACCATCGAGGCCAGCTCATCGGGGGTGCCGAGACGTCGCGGGAACAGGACGTTCTTGCCCAGGTTCGCCTTGAACTCCTTGGAGTCCTCCTCCGGACCGTAGATCGGGGTGTCGATCAGGCCGGGCATAATGGTATTCACGCGGATGCCGACGGCCGACAGGTCGCGGGCGATCGGCACGGTCATGCCGTTGATGGCGCCCTTGGACGCCGAGTACGACACCTGTCCGATCTGACCCTCCACGCCGGCGACGCTGGAGATGTTGACGATCGAGCCACGCTCGCCGTCGGCAAGGGGCTCGGTGCGGCTGATCGCGGTGGCGCCGAGCCGGATGAAGTCGAACGTGCCGAAGACGTTGACGCTGGTGACCTTCTTGAAGAACTCCAGGTTGTGCGCCGAATCGTAGTTGCCGTCCTTGCCGATGGTCCGCTGCGCCCAGCCGATGCCGGCCGAGTTCACCAGGATCCGGAACGTACCGATTTCCTCGGCCTTGGCGATGGCCGCCTTGATCTGTTCCGAGTCGGTGACGTCGACGCTGATGAAGACGCCGTCGATCTCCTTGGCGATTGCCTCGCCCTTCTCAGCGTTCATGTCGGCGACGACGACCTTGACACCCCTGGCAGCCAGGGCGCGTGCCGAGGCGGCACCAATACCCGACGCACCGCCGGTGACGATTGCACTTGCTCCGTTGATATCCACGATCCGTAGGGTAGCCGGTCTTTCTATGAACTGGAACACGTACTACTTACTGTTGCCCTTTCGTCACTGCTGACCTGGGGAAACGCATGGATCACGACACACCCCCTCCGCACCTGCCGCCCTACACCGACCGAACGCACGGTCGGTGTAGGGCGCCTGATGCCGGTTCCCTACAATTGACACCCGGGGCGCCCCCTATTCCCGGGTCTCGCCTCACCACGAACGTTAAGGAGATCACTCATGTCGGCTGTACTCGACCTGTTTCGGCTCGACGGCCGAGTGGCGGTGGTGACCGGCGCGTCCAGCGGACTGGGCGTGTCCTTCGCCGGCGCGCTCGCCGATGCCGGTGCCGACCTCGTGCTCGCCGCCCGTCGTATCGACAGGCTCGAAGAGACCAAGAAGGTCGTCGAGGCCAAGGGTCGGCGCGCGATCACCGTCGCCTGCGACGTCGCCGACCCGCAGGCCTGTGCCGACGTCGCGACCGCCGCCGTCGAGAACTTCGGCCGCCTGGACATCCTCGTCAACAACGCCGGCATCTCCGACGCGGTGCCCGCCGCCAAGGAGACCGCCGACGAGTTCGACCGCGTCGTCACGATCAACCTCAACGGCACCTTCTACATGGCGCAGGCCTGTGCGCGCGCGATGACCGACGGCGGCTCGATCATCAACATCGCCAGCGTTCTCGGCCTGACCAGCATCATGATGCCGCACGCCGCATACGCCTCCAGCAAGGCCGGCGTCATCGGACTGACCCGCGAACTGGCCCAGCAGTGGTCCGGCCGCAAGGGAATCCGCGTCAATGCGATCGCCCCCGGATACTTCGCCTCCGAGATGACCAGCGGGCTGATCGACGGCGGCTACGCGGACAAGTTCGTCATCCCGCGTACCCTGTTCGGCAGGCTCGGCAACGAGGGCGAACTCAACCCGGCGCTGATCTTCCTCGCCTCCGACGCCAGCAGCTACGTCACCGGAATCACCCTCCCCGTCGACGGGGGCATCCTCACCAACTGAGCATCCCCCAGACCTGGTAGCCCCAGACCGCGTAGCCACAAGCTGGTACAGAACATCGGGCTCACCGATGTCGACGACATCGGCCGTGCCCCTTATCTACGTGCAGCGCACTATCGGCTCCGGATCGTATTTCACTGTCCGGGTGTGTCTGCTGATCTCGGCACCCGACTTCGCGTCGGTGACCACCCGGGTGTCCGAGGTGGTGAAACCTTTCGAGCCGTTGCCGGGAATGCAGTTATCACCCTTGGGCAGGGTGATCTTCTCCGGATTGGTGTACTTCGATCGACTACCGGTGATCGACTGCACCTCAACGGTTTTGGTGCTCCACAGGCGGACTGTCACCGCGCTCGGCGACCAGTCGGTGTCGATGACGATGCCGTGGTCGGTGTTGTTGCGGAAGACCAGATCGATGGCACCGTCGAACACCGTCGCCTCCCGTGCCTCCGGATAGCGCGAGATGTAATAGGAATGCTCGGTGTGGTCCACGTCTTCGAGCCCGGCGAAGTACGCTGCGTTGTACAGCGTGGTGGCGAACTGTGAAATGCCGCCGCCCACCGCCTTCGACGTGCGACCGTGGTCGATGATCGTCGAGGTCACATAGCCCTGCGCCGACCCCCGGGTGCCGGTATATCCGTTCAGCGAGAACGACTCACCGGGCAACACCACCGCACCGTCGACGGACTGCGCGACCAGCCGGATGTTCTCCCCCGAGGCCTCGGCGAATCCGCCGGTGGTGAACTCGCTGACGACCTCACCGACCCCGAGGCCCTCCGCCTTGGCGGTGGTCAGTTTCGGCTTCCGCACCTCATAGACGACATCGACGGATCGACGCGCACCCGGATCGGTGGTGGTCGCCGTCTTCGTGATCTTGCCGAGCGTCTTGGTCCAGTCGATGCGCGCGCCGACACGGGAGGGCACCACCTGGGGCCGGCCGCCCGAGAGCGTGAACGTCGCGTCGACGGGGGCCTTGACGGTCGCGGCCAGTCCCGGACCGAACGACTTCACGGCGGCCTTCTGATCGATGCTCGCCGTCAGGCCGCCCTTGCCGTCGGCGACGAAGGTGAGAACGTCACCGAGTTGTACCGGGGTGATGGACGCCCGGACCCCGCCGCTGCCGTTGAGCACGATCGGCCCCGCCATCGCGGTGGCCGCCACCCCGTCGCGGGTGACACGCACCGTCTCCGCCGACACCGTCGGCGCGAACTGCTCGGTCGGCAGCATCACCGGCTCCCCGAGCAGCCAACCCGCCCGCAATGCCTCGGGAACCCGATCGCGGGCGATCCGCCGGCCGGCCGAGGGCAGATCGGCCACCGGCCTGCCCTTGGAGAAATGAACCCCACCCTCGACCGCCGACAACTCCATCTGTGTGCGCCGGGAGTCGAGGGTGGCGTCGAGAACCTCGCGGTCGACGGTGACCACCGGCACGATTTCCCGGTCACGACCCGCCAGCCCCACGAGCCGCCGCACCGGGTTGACCGGCTGATCGCGCAGAAGCTCCAGAGTCGCATCGGCGTCGAACGTCAGACCCAGCGACTTGGCCGTGACCTTCACCTCACCCCGCGGCGTGACTATCGTCACAGGCTGATCGGCACGGAGGGCGAGCTGATCGAGCACCGAACGCGCCTCGGTCGGAGACAGATTACCCGCGTCCAGCCCGACGACAGTTGCGCCACGGGCCGTCTTGCCATGGGTAACCAGCAGGTCAACACCCACGATGAGGATGCCGACGAACAAGATCCCGAGCACGGCATGCACACCGGCCCGAATCGCCACCCCTCTGCTCACCACACCAACGTATCGTGTCCGGCTGCCTTGCCGCCGCCGCCGGCGAGCGCGCGGGCCGCCCCGACGGGGACGGACCTGTCGCGAAACGGCGCGTCGCTTTTCGGGGAAACGTGAATTAGAAGGAAAAGTAGCGTACAAATATGGGTAGTCCCGACCAGCTGCCAGACCCCCGACCCGGCAGATTGGTCGGGACTACCTTATTTTCCGGGGCATCAGCCTCGCGGGCTCAGGCGTACGCCGAGATCGATCATCCCTCGATGATCGCGGTAACGCCCTGACCGCCGGCGGCGCAGATGGAGATCAGCGCACGTCCGCCGCCGTTCTCGGCGATCTGCTTCGCCGCCTGGGCGACGATGCGTCCGCCGGTGGCGGCGAACGGGTGGCCGGCGGCCAACGACGAGCCGTTGACGTTGAGCTTGGCGCGGTCGATCGAGCCGAGCGCCCGGTCCAGACCCAGCCGCTCCTTGCAGTAGGTCTCCGACTCCCACGCGGCCAGGGTGCACAGCACAACCGAGGCGAAGGCCTCGTGGATCTCGTAGAAGTCGAAGTCCTGCAGGGTCAGGCCGTTGCGCTCGAGCAACCGCGGCACCGCGTAGGTGGGCGCCATCAGCAGGCCGTCGGGACCGTTCACGTAGTCGACGGCCGCGGTTTCGCTGTCGACGAAGTAGGCGAGGACCGGCAGGCCCTTGTCCTTGGCCCATTCGTCGGTGCCGAGCAGCACCGTGGACGCGCCGTCGGTGAGCGGGGTGGAGTTGCCCGCGGTCATCGTGGCGTCGCCCAGGGACACCCCGAACACCGGCTTGAGCTTGGCGAGCTTCTCGGCGGTCGAGTCACCGCGCAGATTCTGGTCACGGATCAGGCCGCCGAACGGGGTGACGAGATCGTCGAAGAAGCCCGCGTCGTAGGCGGCGGCCATCTTCTGGTGGCTGGCGGCGGCCAGTTCGTCCTGGTCGACGCGCTTGATACCGAACTCCTTGGCCGTGATGGCGGCGTGGTCACCCATCGACATGCCGGTGCGGGGCTCGCCGTTGCGCGGGATCTCGATACCCAGATTGGGCAGCAGTTTCAGCGCGTTGAGCAGCTGATCCTGCGTAGTGCGCGAACGATTGACCTCCAGCAACTGACGGCGCATCGACTCCGAGACGGCGATCGGCGCGTCGGAGGTGGTGTCGACACCGCCACCGACGGCGGCGTCGTACCGGCCGCGGGCCACTCCGTCGGCGACGGCGGTGATGGCCTGCAGGCCGGTGCCGCACGCCTGCTGGACGTCGAAGGCGGGGGTGTACGGCGACAGGGCCGAACCGAGGACGCTCTCCCGGATGAGGTTGAAGTCGCGCGAGTGCTTGAGGACGGCGCCGCCGGCGACCATTCCGAGCTGCTCGCCCTGCAGGCCGAACCGGCTGACCAGGCCGTCGAGTGCGGCGGTGAACATTTCCTGATTGCCGACCTTGGCGTACGCCTTGTCCTGTTTGGCAAACGGAATCCGGTTGCCGCCGAGGATCGCTACCGGACGTTCGGTGCGGGTCTTGGGTGCTGTGGCCACTTCGATCTCCCAGGGTGGTGTTTGGTATCTATAGCGTATTCTTACTCAACAGTAAGTTCGTTGTCGAACGCCCGGCCCGGCGCGCTCGGCAGCTACCATCGCTCGCCGTAGGCGCAAGTGCCCCGCACGTGCCACCCGCGACGGGGCGCACACAGTGCACGCAGAACAGGAGATCCATCCGTGGCCAACACCGGTTTGTACTCGTCATTCGTCCACTCGGCACCCGGCTCGTTCATCGCCAAGCAGGCCGGTCTGCCGGTACCGCCCACCCTGCGCCGCTACAAGCCGTCCGAGCCCGCACTGCCCGGCCCGGTCCTGCTCGGCGGTTCCGGCCGCCTCGTCGAGCCGCTGCGCGAGATCCTCGCCGGCGCCGACTACACGCTGATCGAGAACGCCACCTCCGGTCGCTCGGCCGACAAGTACGGCGCGCTGGTGTTCGACGCCACCGGCATCACCTCCCCCGACGAACTGCGTCAGCTGTTCGAGTTCTTCCAGCCCGCGATGCGCTCGACCGCCGCGTGCGCCCGCTTCGTGGTGATCGGCACCACCCCCGAACTCCTCACCTCCCCCGGCGAGCGGATCGCCCAGCGCGCCCTCGAAGGCTTCACCCGCTCACTCGGCAAGGAACTGCTCAAGGGCTCCACGGTGCAGTTGGTGTACGTCTCCCCCGAGGCCAAGACCGGCCTGACCGGCCTGGAGTCGACGCTCCGGTTCATCCTGTCGGCAAAGTCCGCGTTCGTCGATGCCCAGGTGTTCCGGGTGGGTGCCGCCGACGGCACCTCCCCCCAATCGTGGGACAAGCCGCTCGAAGGCAAGGTGGCCGTGGTCACCGGCGCCGCCCGCGGCATCGGTGCCACGATCGCCGAGGTCCTGTCCCGCGACGGCGCGCACGTCATCTGCGCGGACATCCCGGCCGCGGGTGAGGCGCTGGCCGACACCGCCAACAAGGTCGGCGGCACCTCGCTGCCCCTGGACGTGAGCGCGCCCGGCGCCGGCGCCAAGCTCGCCGAGCACGCCCTCGAACGCCACGGCGGCATCGACATCATCGTCAACAACGCCGGCATCACCCGCGACAAGCTGCTCGCCAACATGGACGACGCCCGGTGGGATTCGGTGATCGCGGTCAACCTGATCGCCCCCGAGGCCCTGGTGAACGGCCTGCTGGAGAAGGGCGCGCTGCGCGAGGGCGGCGCCGTCATCGACGTCTCGTCGATCGCCGGTATCGCCGGCAACCGCGGCCAGACCAACTACGGCGCCTCCAAGGCGGGCGTGATCGGCCTGGTCGACTCGTACGCGCCGATCCTCGCCGAGAAGGGCGTCACCATCAATGCGGTGGCCCCCGGCTTCATCGAGACCAAGATGACCGCCGCTATCCCGCTGGCCACCCGCGAGGCGGGCCGGCTGATGAGTTCGCTGCAGCAGGGCGGACAGACCGTGGACGTCGCCGAAACCGTTGCCTACTTTGCCAACCCGGCATCGAACGCGGTCACCGGCAACATCGTCCGCGTGTGCGGCCAGGGCTTCCTGGGTGCGTGATGAGTAAGACGATCACGCTGAGCGGGGCCCCGGGCACCGCTGCGATCTATGGCAAGGCCGTGGCCGCGATGCTGCCGGTGGTCGGCAAACCCGCCACGGTGTCGCCGACCGCCACGGTGCCCGACACTCGCTACCGGCTCGCCGACGTACGGGTCGATCCCGATGCGCTGCAGGCGTATTGCCGGGCCACCGGGCAGCGCTTCTCCCCGACGCTGCCGCTCACGTACCTGTTCGTGCTGCAGTTCCCGCTGGCCATGAAGATCATGACCGCCGGCGAATTCCCGTTCGGCGCCGTGGGTTCGGTGCACATCTCCAATACGATCGAACGCAAGCGGGAGATCGGCGTGGGCGAGCCGCTGACGATCACCACGCACGCGGAGAATCTGCGGGAGCACCGCAAGGGTCTGCTGATCGACATGATCAGCGAATTCACCGTCGGCTCTGAGGTTGTCGCGGTGCAGACCGCGACCTTCCTCAAGCAGCAGCGCACCAGCCTGTCCGACGAACCGCGCGGCCCCGCCCCGACGGCATCGGCCCCGCCGCCGCCCGACGCGGTACTGACGGTCGACCTCGGGCGTATCCGCGACTACGCGGCAGCCTCCGGTGACCGCAACCCCATCCACATGGGCAATCTGCCCGCCAGGGCGTTCGGTTTCCCCAAAGCCATTGCCCATGGAATGTGGAGCGCAGCAGCCGCTTTGGCCAATCTCGAGGCTCAACTGCCCGGTGCGGTGACCTACGACGTGCAGTTCGGCAAGCCACTGCTGCTGCCCGCCAAGGTCAACCTCTACACCCGGCGCATCGACGGGGAAGGCGATTTCGATCTCGCCATCCGCGACCGCCGCAAGGGATATCCCCATCTGACGGCCACCCTGCGCCACAACTGAGCAGCGATAGGGGTGTGGGCCACCGGTTTTCGGTGGCCCACACCCCTATCCGGCCGCTTCCCCGGACACGTGCCTTCGGAGCGGGGCACACGGCGCGGTCCGGAGTTTCGTGTCGCGGAAGCTCCGCTTATGTCTTATGTGATGGTTTATGTCTAGGTGATGGCCCGGTCGGTGCCGACGCCCTTGAGACCACGCCAGACAATGCCGACGAGCAGGTCGGTGGCGGCGTCGAGGGCCACGTCGCCCTCGGCGATACGGTCGGCGACGGCCTCCGAGGCGCCGACGATGGCCAGTGCGGTGAGCTCGAAATCGATATCGCCGGCGCCCTCGACGGTGGTGCCGGCCTTGATCAGGTCGGAGACCATCTCGACGACCCGCCTGCGGCTGTCGCCGACACTGGACGCGAACGCGGTGGTACCGACGGCCACGCGGTACAGCACGCGCCACGACCGCCGGTTGTCGTGGACGAAGCGAAGGAACTCGCGCACCACGGTGCGGGCCTGCTCACGCTGGGCGAGGTTCGGATCGAATCCGATGCTCATCGCTTCGATGAACCGGCCGGACTCGCGCGCCATGCAGGCGCCGAACAGTTCTTCCTTGGAGCCGTAATATAGGTACAGCATCGGTTTGGAGATCTCCGCCTCCGCGGCGATCGCGTCCATCGAGGCGTCACGGAAACCGTGGTCGGCGAACACTCGCACCGCGGCGTCGAGCATCTGCTGCTCACGCACCGCGCGGGGTAGTCGCTTGGTTCCGCCGGCCATCACATGCCTCGATTCCGTGGTGATGTGGGGCATAACCGCCGCCCACAGACCTCAACTTACCAGCCGGTAAGTTCCGCTGGCGAACGAGGAGCGGAATCAGCAGGTCAGCACGCCCTTGGCCCGCAGCACCCGCACCACCTTGGCGTCGACACCGGCCTGGCTGATCCGGCCGTCACGCACCGCCGTCTCCAGCGAGTCGAGTACCGCCGGCACCTGATCGGTGGTGGTCCACAGCGCGATATCCACCCCCGCCCGGATCGACCGCACCGCGGCCTCGGTGATCGGGTACCGGGAACTGATCGCGGCCATCGAACCGAGGTCGTCGGAAAAGATCACGCCGTTGAACGCCGGCCCGTTGTAGCCTTTGCCGGTCCGCAGCATCCGGATCGCCTTCGCGTCGAGGCTGGCCGGCATGTCGGAGGCGGTGAGCCCTGGCACGATCAGATGCCCGACCATCGCCGCCGCCGGCCCCGGATCGGCCAGCAGCCTGCGGAACGGCACCAGGTCGGTGGTCTGCATCGACGCCAGCGGCGGGGTCTGCACCACGCCAAGATGCGAGTCGCCCGAGCCGTGCCCGTGGCCGGGGAAATGCTTGTACACCGGGATGATCCCGGCATCGGCCAGGCCCCGGGCGAACGCACCGCCGAAGCGGGTGACCACTTCCGGGTCGTTGCTGAACGAACGGTCGCCGATCACCTCGTCGTCGGATTCGTCGCTCACGTCGATGGACGGCGCGAAGTCGACCGTGATGCCGAGGCGCTTCATCTGTCGGCCCATCTGCGCCGCGATCGCCCGCACCTGTGTCGGCGTCTTCGTCCGGGCCAGCTGCCGGGCCGACGGCGCGTCGATGCCCAGACCCGACAGCCGCGACACCCGGCCGCCCTCCTGGTCGACGGACACCATCAGCGGGATCTCCTGGCCACGGGAGATGCTCGCGGCGGCACCACCGGTGAGGATCGACTTGTCGGTCCAGCTGCCGATGAAGATGCCGCCGATGTGCTCGGCACGAACCACCGACCGCGCGTCGTCGGCGCCGGTGACCCCCACCATGACCAGCTGCGCGAGCTTGCGCCGCAGGGTCATGTTCTTGAGGGTGGCGGCGCCGCACCGGTTGGTGAGGGTGGTCAGCGACGGCGTCGCCGATCCGGTCGGCACCTGCGCGGACGAGGACATCGACGCCGCCGAGGTCCGGGTGGCGCCGGTCTGGGAACCGCCGGTCTGGGAGCCGTCGGTCTGGGACGAACCGGACGCCGCGGCGCCCTCGTCGCCACCACATCCGGCGGTCAGCCCCACCCCCAGCGCGAGGACCGCGGCCAGGGCTGCGGCCCGGACCGGTGCGGCGGTTGCCCGCGCCGCACCTCGGTCGGACCGGCGACCGAACGCGGCGGTTCGTGAACGACTCGTCAGAAAGCCCATGGTGGCCAGTCTGTCATGTCCGGACCGCCCGGTGGCCGACCATCGGCGACGCCGGGCACCGGATACGGGGCCGCCGGCCCCGCAGACCTCGCGGTACCCGGCCCCGACCCGTCCTCGACCACACCGGGAGGACGTCGCGATCGGCCATCGCACGGGCCGGTTTTGTCCGGACCGCGCGTGCCGCTGCTGCATCCCCGAACGCTCTGGTAAGTTCACATGCCATGCAGAACCGTCTTGTCACCGGTGGCGTCGCAGCTGTCGCGGGTATCGTCATCGGGCTCGGCGCGGTGCTTCTCGGTGGCGTCGTGGCCACGGACACCAAGCCCGCCACCGATCTGAACAGCATCTCGCCCGAGGACGGCTTCGTGCAGGGTGCGGTCGAGTACGGTTCGCGCAGCGCCGCCGAAGAAGACTGACTCCTTCACGCTCCCCACGCCTTCGCCGGCCGAGTCGTCAGTCGGTGGAGGAGCTGTCGGACAACGACGCCGGGCTGTCGCGGCGGGGCGTGCTCGTCGCCGCGCTGTGCGCGCTGGTCGTCTCGTTCGCCCAGGCCCCCGGCCGTATCTCCGCCGACACCAAGCTGGACCTCACCGCCGACCCGCTCGGCTTTCTCGGTCGCGCCGCACACCTGTGGACACCGGACGCCTCCATGGGGCAGGTGCAGAACCAGGCGTACGGCTACTTCTTTCCGCACGGCGCGTTCTTCGCTGTCGGCGACCTGGCCCACATCCCGCCGTGGATCACCCAGCGACTGTGGTGGGCACTGCTGCTGACCATCGGTTTCGTCGGCATCGTGCGCCTGGCCGAGGTGCTGCGGGCGGGCTCACCCGCATCCCGGATCATCGCGGCGACGGTGTTCGTGCTCAGCCCCCGGGTACTCACCACAGTGGGATCGATCTCGTCGGAGACGCTGCCGATGATGCTGGCACCGTGGGTGCTGATCCCGGTGATCCGGGCGCTCGATCGCGATACCGGGCCACTGTGGCGGCAGGGGTTCCTGTCTGCGGTCGCGGTGGCGCTGATGGGGGCGGTGAACGCGGTCGCCACCCTCGCGGCGCTGGCGGTCGCGATGCTGTGGTGGCTGTTGACCGTCCGCCGGGCCGGGCGGCGCGCCATCGCGTTCGCCGGCTGGTGGGCGCTCGGACTGGCGCTGGCGTGCGCCTGGTGGGTCGTACCGCTGCTGATGCTGTCTCAGGTCAGCCCCCCGTTCCTCGACTTCATCGAATCCTCCCGGACGACGACGCAGTGGTCGTCGCTGACCGAGGTGCTGCGCGGGACGAGCGCCTGGACACCGTTCGTGTCACCGGAGCGGGTGGCGGGTGCGGTGCTGGTGACCCAGCCGGCGGCGGTGCTGGCGACCGGCGTGCTGGTCGCGGCGGGCCTGGCCGGGCTGACGATGCGTGCGATGCCCGGCCGCGGCAGACTCATCACGATCCTGCTCACCGGGCTGCTGGTGATGTGTGTGGGCTACGCGGGCGCCCTCGGCTCGCCGATCGCCGAACCGGTGCGCGAGTTCCTCGACGGCGCGGGCGCACCGCTGCGCAACATCCACAAGTTCGAACCGTTCATCCGCATCCCTGTCGTCCTGGGTATCGCACATCTGCTGGCGCGGGTACCACTCACCGATCCACGGGCGTTCCTGCGTCCGGCGATGTCGCGGGGGGCCGCCGCGGCGCTGGTGGTGGCCGTCGCGGTCGCCGGATCGGGATCGCTGATGTGGACCGGGCAGCTCACCCCCGCCGACACCTACCGGTCGATGCCGTCGTACTGGTCGCAGACGGCGGCGTGGCTGGAACAGCACAGCTCGACCGCGCTCAATTCTTCCGGCGGTTCGCGACCGCCGCTGCGGTCGC
Organism: Gordonia pseudamarae; assembly: GCF_025273675.1. Classification (NCBI taxonomy): domain Bacteria; kingdom Bacillati; phylum Actinomycetota; class Actinomycetes; order Mycobacteriales; family Gordoniaceae; genus Gordonia; species Gordonia pseudamarae. The sequence continues at coordinate 4,597,297 of NZ_CP045809.1, forward strand.
TGGTGGTTCCGGGTGCGCCGTTCGCCGACCAGGTCTGGGGGTTGACCCGCGACGAGCCGCTGCAGGCACTGTCCGAGACGCCCTGGGCGGTGCGTGACGCCATTCCGCTGGTGCCGCCGGGTGCGATCCGGGCGATGGATTCGGTACAGCGGCAGATCGCGTCCGGGCGTGGATCGCCCGGCCTGGCCGCAACCCTGGCGGCCCAGGGCATCGGGTTCGTCGTGCTGCGCGCCGACCTCGATCCCGACACCTCCCGGTCGGCGCGGCCGCTGGTGGCGGCGCAGGCCCTCGACGACTCGCCGGGGCTGTCGGTGGCGGCCCGGTTCGGGCCCCTCATCGGGCCCGCCACCGTCGACGGGGTGGTTCGCGACAACGGGTTGCGGCCCACGCTCCCGGCCATCACGATCTACGCCGTCGACGACGCCGCACGGACCGGAGGCACCGGGCCGGTACTGGTCGAGGCCGCCTCGGTGCCGCGCGTGGCCGGCGGCCCCGAAGCACTGGCCACCATCAACGCACAGCGAATCCGCGCCGGTCTGCCCGCGCTCGGACCGACCGTCCTGGACGTCGACGCCCGCCGTTTCGACGCCGAGCACCCCGATACGCCGCTGCCTGCGGCGCCGCGGATCGCCACCGACACACCTGCGGACCGCGAGGTCGACTTCGGCCGGGTCGATGACCACAGTTCGGCGATCCGCGCCACCGACGACCCCCGCCGCACCCAGAATGCGGCCGCCGACTACCCGGCGTGGGACGGCGTGACCGACGGCGACCTGGTGCGGGCGCAATGGCTGCTCGACAATCAGCCCGGCCAGGTGCGGATCACCAGTTCGGGTTCGGCGGCCGATGCGACCCAGCCCGGGCAGACCTCCCCGGCCAGTTCCACAGCCGCGGCGTTCGACGCGAAGCCCTCGACGGCATGGGTGTCGAGCGGTCTGGAATCAGCGGCAGGCAAATGGATGCGACTGACGTTCACCCGCCCCCGCGCAGCCCTGTCACTGACACTGACCACCGCACGGGCGATCGGTCCGGACGTCGACACGATCGTCGTCACCACCAACAACGGAAGTTCTGTTGCCCAAGGGATTTCGCCGGGAAAGCCGTTCACGGTAACCCTGCCCGGCGGTAACACCTCATGGATCGAGATCCGGGCCTCGCACACCACCACCGGAAGAGCGGGCAACCAGTTCGCACTCGGCGAGGTCGCGCTCACCGACCTGACCACCGGGACGCCCCTGGCGATCCGGCAGCGGGTCATCCTGCCGGCGATGCCACCGGACTCCGACGTCGCGCGATGGGTGCTGACCCAGGAACTCACCGGCCGGCCCTCCTGCGTGCGAGACACCAGTGCGACCGACGAATTATTCAGATGCGCTTCCGGTTTGGGCCTGACACCGGAAACGCCCGGGGTGTTCACCCGGGCCCTGTCGGTACCGTCGGACACCGCCGTGTCACCGACCGTCACCCTCGTCCCCACCCCCGGTGACGGATTGCGGGCACTGCTGTACAGGCCCGGAACCGTTGTCGCGGAAGGCCCGTCGGACGTCACCGACCCGCGCGGGACCGCCCAGGCCGCCGTCGATGGCGACCCGGCGACCACCTGGACCGCACCGGAGGAAGGCGCCCGCACCGACGATGACGACAACGACGATCAGGACGATCAGGCGGGCGTCGACTCGGACGGCGGCGGGAACGACGGGTCGGACGACACGGCCGGGCCGGACAAGGACCCGGATTCCACGTCGCGGACCGGCAACACCGGCGGATACGGCGACGCCACACAGACTTCCGGCGGACAGGCTTCCGGAGACGAGGATTCCGGCGAGAAGGATTCCGGCGAGAAGGATTCCAGCCGTAAGGAATCCACCGAGAAGAGTTCCGGCCCCACGCTGACCATCCGGCTGCCGCGGGTGCAGCGCGTCGACAGACTGCGCATCGTCACGCCGGACACGTATCCCGCCGCGCCCACGGAGGTGTCGGTCAATCTGGGTGGTCGCTGGCTCACCCGCGAGGTCGCCGGGGACGGCACCGTCACGCTCACCGGCGACCGCACCGACCGGATCCGGTTGCGGATCAACAAGTCCACCGACATCGTCGACGTGAACTCGCTCGGCTTCGCCAAGCGTGCACCGGCGGGGATCGCCGAGGTCGAGATCTCACCCCGCCCGGCGGGGCGCCCGTTCGACCCGGATCGGGTGATCACCGTCGGCTGTGGCGACGGTATCGGGATCACCGTGGCGGGCAGGGTAATCGGTCTCAGCCTCCGGACCACCGCCGGCGCGCTGCGCAACGGGAATCCGGTCACCGCCCACCCGTGCGGCTCCGCCCCGATCCCGCTGAGCGCGGGCGAGCAAGAACTGTCGGTCAACCCCGGCTCCGCGTTCAGTGTTCTCGACGTGGAACTCGCCACCGCACAGCAAGTCTCGGCCCCGTCGACGACTTTGCCGGCGGTCGGGCGGTGGTCGTCCACCCACCGGATCGTCGACGTCGTCGAGGCCTCGGCGGACCGGATTCTGACCGTCGCCGAAAGCACCAACCCCGGCTGGCGGGCCACCGTCGACACCGCGGACGGCACAACCACCCTGCACCCGATCACCGTCAACGGATGGCAGCAGGGCTGGGTGGTGCCCGCGCACCTGTCCGGACCGGTCACCCTGCGATACACCCTCGACACCCCCTACCGCGGGATTCTCGCCGTCGGACTGTTCCTGGTGGCCGTGCTGCTGGCGCTGGCCTGGCTACCACCCCTTCTCGCGCGGTCCGGGAACGCACGCCGTGATCCGGATGTCGCGGGCACCGACCCGGGACGCGACGGGGAGGCGCCGGACGAACCCGCCGACATTCCCGACGGCACCGCGCCCCGGGCTCGGATGCCACGGTGGCAGCCGGTGCTCGCAGCGCTGCCGGCCCTCGGCGGAATCTGGCTGCTGACGGGATGGTGGGGTCTCGGTATCGGTTGTGCGGCGGCAATTCTCACGTATCGTTCGACTCCGGCGGCGCGGGTCGTCGCCGTGTTCGTCGCGATGCTGGCGGCCGTGCTAGCCCTCGCCGCGGGTCCCTGGCACTCGCCCACCGGCTACGCCGGCGACGACTGGTGGACCCAGCTTGCCGCCCTGTTGGCCATCGCGATGCTGGTCTGGTCGGCCGTGCTCACCCGAACCCCGCCGGCGGCGGGAACACCCGACGGACGCTGACGCCGACGCCACTACGCGTTCGGCACCGTACGATTCGCCTCCCGTGCGTTGATCCACCGGCGGGCCGGGTCCTCGATGAAGGTGTAGCTCGCGGCCGACACCCCGATCGTCAGGGCGACGGTGAGCGCCAGGACCAGGGGCATGTCGCCGTTGAACGGGACGATGCCGAACAGCGGGAACACGACGGCGAGTACCGCCAGATGCCAGATGAAGATGCCGTACGACCAGCGGCCCAGGGCCTGCATCACCGGGGAGTCGAGGAACCGGAACGGGCCCGGCGCGCACACCAGCGGCGCGAGCAGCGCGTAGCCGACGATCGCACCGAGCACCATCTTGGTGGCGAACTGGAGGTGGGTCAGCTCGCCCAGGCCCGTCGGGCCGGCCAGCGGAGTGCAGGCCAGCGCGTACGCCACCACGAACACCGCGGCCATCAGCGGGCGGTTCGCGCTCGGCGCGACCGTGATCCGCAGCCACCTCGGATGGTGCCCGGCCACGTCGGTGGTTGCCGCGATCTCGGCCAGCACCAGGCCGGCCACGAACCACGGCAGATGACCGAACACCCAGTTCTTCGGTTCGACACCGTCGGCCAGCGGCAGAGTGGCCGCGAACCAGGCCCAGCCCAGGCTCAGCACACCCACCGCCAGGATCACCGGGACACGCAGCCGCGCGAGGTCTCCCCGCAGGCGGACCAGCGCGAGGCCGATCAGCGGGAGCAACAGATAGAACGCCACCTCCACCGACAGGCTCCACATCTGGGTGAGGCCGGCGGTCAGCGACAGGGCCACGAAGACCTGCGTGAGTGTGAGATTGGCGAGCCACACGGTCAGATCGGCGCCCTTGGCGTCGGGCAACAGGGTCAGCACCAGGACCACGACGACGACATAGGCGGGCCAGATACGCACGATCCGGTGCCGGAAGTACCGGCCGATGTCCGGCCGGGGGATACTCCTCGCCCCTCGGCTCGGTGGGCGACCGGGCTCTCCGGGCGACTGCACTCCGGTTCGGGCGGCCTGTGCCCAGGGGCGCCACAGCAGGAAGCCGGACAGGCCGAAGAACAGTGCCACCGCCAGGTCGAGGCGGCCGAGGATCGGGCCGATCACGGCGGTGTTCACCGCACCCGTCTGAAACGACACGTGGGTGGTGAGCACCGCGATCGCCGCGACCGCACGCATCCCCTCCAGTTGCGGAAAGAACCTGCGTGCGGGCACGGCGGAACGATCCGCTCGGGGTGTCGGCTGTAGCTGTCGGTCCGGGCTGCTGCTCATCTCGGGAGATCAGCGTACGCCCGGGCCCGGCAGATCAGCGGTATGACCGATCAGCACCCGCCGTCACCACCGCCTCCACCACCGCCGTCTCCGCAGCCGCCACCGTCACCTCCACCACCGTCGCCTCCACCACCGTCGCCACCGAACCAGCCGCCGCCCGAGCTGCCGACGTAACCCGAACCGCCGCCACGCCGCGGCCCGCCGAAAAGGAGGATCGTCACGATCGCGATGACGATGACTGCCACGATGGCGAAGATGAGCATGGGATCCTCCTTACGGCGCGCCGACGGGCATTCCGTACGGCGATGTGCGACATCACCTTCTTCTTGATCACCGATCTTCTTGATCACCGATGATGTGTTCTGGTCCGCCCACGATAGGGTAGGCCGCGCGCGGATCCCTGAGCGCAGCATAGGAAACCGGTCACGGATAGACCACCGGGAGAAAAAGTCCAGGTGGACGGCACAACTCGATGCCGAAGGGTGTTCCTCTGCGGGTACGGGCATACCACCGTCGAATGACACGCGCAGCTGTGCGCCCCGATGCCCTAAGGTCAGCGGTATGCCGTCAGACGCCCCGAGTGGCCCGGAAATCGCCGCCGCGCAATCCCCTGACGCCGCGCAATCCCCTGACGCCGCGCAATCGCCGGACGCCCCGAACCGGCCGCGGTTCAGCGGGCGCGACCTGATCGGTCCGACGATGATCTTCGCCGGGGCGTTCCTGCTGTCGGCCGCGATCGCGCTGCCCGCCCTGTTCGTCGGCAACCTCACAGTGCTGCCGCTCGACACCGACGAAACCATCGTCGCACGGTCCACCGCGCCCGCCCAGGTACTCGACCAGTGTTCGCTCGACACCCGTGCCGCACGGGTGGTGAGCGTCCCGGTCACCCGGCAGCAGCGCGTCGTCGCGGTCCGTCCCGCCGGCCGCCGCGTGGTGACGCTGCAGGCCGGCACATCGTTGCGCGCCGACGACAAACTCGACGACTGCTCCGACGGCACGATCTCCGCGATCCGCGACCGCGTCACCCTGGACCGCGAGACCGCGACGTTCCGCGGCAGTGGGTCGTCGGAAATCCAGTACGACGACAAGCTGGCCCCGCTGCGGGTATCGGACCGGACCGGTCTCACCTACGCCTTCCCGTTCGACGTCGCGCACCGCGACGGCGAGTTCTTCGACCCGATCACCCGAACCACCGTGCCGCTGCGCTTCGACGGCGACGCCCAGGTCGAGGGTGAGGAGGCCATCCGGTTCGTCGCCGAGATCCCCGACACCAACCTCTACGACGCGCATTCGGGCGCAGACACCGCCGGCCGGCCCACGGTGATCGTGCGGCCCGCGTCCTGGTTCGGGCTGCCCGGAAATGCCCCCATGACCCTGCATCTGCATCATCGGAGCACGTGGGAGATCTCGGTCGATCCGACGACCGGCACCATCCTCGACGAGCGGATCACCATCGACGAACGGTACCGGCCCGCCAATCAGCCGCTCGGGGAGTTCTCGCTGGTCAACCTGGCCACCACGCTGACCTATACCAAGAGCACCCGTGACGCGGCCGCGGCACGGGCCGCATCGCTCGCCCGGCCGATCACCGTGTGGGGGCGGCTGGTGCCCATCGCGGCCGGCGTGGTCGGGGTGGCGGCGATCGGTGGCGGAATCTACTGGCTGTGGCGGCGCGAGCCGTCGGACGGCGAACCGGCGGCCGTGGACGACCGAGCGGACGAGCGGGCCTGATCCGGATCGGTGGCCGGACACGGATCGACCCGGCCGGGGTGTGCCCACCACACCCACAGCACCGTGGCGAGCGTGGCCACCGTCGCCGACGACGCCGCCACCAGCGCGAGACCGACCACCGAATCGGCGACCGTGACGATCAGGATGCCCTCGGCGGCGAGCGCCGTCCAGGTGAACAACGCGACACGGGTGCGGTCGCGGGCGATCGCCCACAGCAACGCCACCTGCAGGACCGCCGACGTCGACCCGGTGAACGCGAAGATCCACAGGATCGGCACCAGCGGACGGTACTCGTCGGAGAACACCAGTGGCACCAGCGGCCCCACGACGCCCGCACCGACGGTGAGCACCGCACCGACCAGCGCCACCACCCGCAGCGCGCGCCCGAGTGATCTGCGCGACGTGGTGGGATCGGCCAGCGCCGGATAGAACACGACGCCGATGGCCTGCGGCAACCAGAACGCGGCCTTGGTGGCGACCGCGCCCAGCGCGTACACGCCGGCGTCGTCGGCGCCGAGCACACCACGGGAGACCAACAGATCCAGCGACACCGCCACCACCAGCACGAACTGCACCTGGGACGCGCGGATCACGCTCACCGCCCCCGTACCCCGGTCCCCCGGACGCGGGCTCGTCGACGGTGGTTGTCCCACGCGCACGACACACCACGCCGCGCCCGCGGCGACCGCCGCACCCACAGTCCCGGCCGCCAGCCCGGTGCCGGCGCCGGCGCCGAACGCGAGAGCGATCACCACCGGTACCGACCGCAACACGCCCACCCCCGCCAGGACCGTTGCCAGCGCCGGGAACGCCCGGCCGCCCTGCAGCACGCCTTGCGCACCGGCGATCAGCACCAGCACCGGGGCCGCCGCCAGACCCGCGACCGTCGTGGTGAAACCGGTGTCGGCCAGCCACATGAACAGCGGCACCGCGGGCACCATCAGCGCCGCGACCACCGCGGTCACCAGTGCCGTGAGCCGCACCAGTTCGGGTATCGACCGGCCGTGCACCACGTCACGGGCCACCACCGCCTGCAACGCCATCGCGGGCACCGCCAGCACCAGCATCGCCGCCATCAGTACCGCGAACTCACCGTAGGCCGACGCCCCCAGCCAGCGTCCTGCCGGCACATGCACGAGATACGCACAGATATTGGCCACCATCGACCCGGCCGTCACCCATCCCACCGATGCGGCGATGCTGCGCTGGGAGGTCTCGGGCATGGCTCCCAGTGTCTCAGTAGCCCAGTGTCTCAGTAGCCCGGGGCGGCGATGACCGAGGACCACGGTTTTGCGGGGCGTGTGCCCGATGGGCGACGATGGAGACTTACGCGACCGAGAGGCACCGATGTACGACCAGCCGATGTACGACGAGCTGAGGACCACAGAGATCGAGCCGACCGAGCCGGGGTTCCGGATCGACCCGGTACTCGCGCGGAGCTGGCTACTCGTCAACGGTGCGCAGTACGGGAAGTTCGCCGCCGCGAGCCTCTCACGTGCCGACATCGTCGTCCTCGACATCGAGGACGCCGTCGCGCCCAAGGACAAGGTCGCCGCCCGCGACAACGTCGTCCGCTGGCTCAACTCGGAGGAGGGCAAGGGCGAGTGGGTGCGCATCAACGGTTTCGGCACACCGTGGTGGGCCGACGACCTGGCCGCTCTCGCGCAGGCGCCGATCGGTGGGGTGATGCTGGCGATGGTCGAATCCCCCGACCACGTCACCGAGACCGCCGCACGACTGCCGAACGTGCCGATCGTCGCGCTCGTCGAAACGGCCCGCGGGCTGGAACGGATCAGTGAGATCGCATCGGCGAAGAACACTTTCCGGTTGGCGTTCGGGATCGGCGACTTCCGCCGCGACACCGGGTTCGGTGACGATCCGCTCACCCTCGCCTACGCCCGGTCGCGGTTCACCATCGCGGCCAAGGCCGCGCACCTGCCGTCGGCGATCGACGGCCCCACCGTCGGTTCGAGCACCCGCAAGCTGAGCGAGGCGACCGCCGTGAGCGTCGAGTTCGGGATGACCGGCAAGATCTGCCTGACCCCCGACCAGTGCCACCCGGTGAACGAGGGACTGTCCCCGTCGCAGGAGGAAATCAGCTGGGCGCACGAGTTTTTCAGCGAGTTCGAGCGCGACGGCGGTGAGATCCGCAACGGATCGGATCTGCCGCGCATCGCCCGCGCCACCAAGATCCTCGAACTGGCCCGCTCGTACGGCATCACCACCTCCGACTTCGACGACGACGAGCCGGGGCATCCGCCGGCACCGTCGGACACCTACCACCACTGAGCTTTTCACCATCCGCCATGCAGACAGACCGTTCACTGCTGCTGAAGCTGTACGCGGTAGACACGGTCGTGGTCACCGTCATCCTCGGCCCGATGCTCCGCTCGCTCGGTGGCGGCCGGTATCTGCTGTACCGGGACGCCGTGTCGACGCCGCGCTCATATGTCACCGACACCGCGCTCGGGATCGGCGGTGCGCCGGCGCGAGCCGTGCCGCAGGACTGGCTGCTCGGGGTGCTCTCGCCGGTGGTCGACGGCGGGATCGTGGTCGTGGCGCTGCTGGGTGTCGGGCTCGTCCTGGCCGGAGTGGGTTTCGGACGGCTCGCCGCACGGGTGGTGCCCGCGGCCGGCCATGCCGGGGCCTGTTTTGCGGCGATCGTCTCGGTATGGAATCCGTTTGTGGCCGAACGCCTTCTGCAAGGACACTGGAGTCTGCTGGTGTCGTACGGGGCACTCGGCTGGGTGATCGTCGCCGTGCTCGACCGACCGGACGGGTTCCGGGACTGGCTGATGCTCGCGGCTCTGTTCGCGTGGGCGGGGTTCACGCCGTCGGGGTCGATTCTCGGCGGGGTCGTGGCTGTCGCGGCCATGGTGGCGTCGGGTTCATCGGGGCGCCGCTACGCCCGTCTGGCATCCACGTGGGTGGTGGGGGCACTGCCGTGGCTGGTGGCGTCGCTGCTCGGCGGCGCGACCACGACGTCATCGGGAGTGGGGGTGGAGGCGTTCGGGATACGTTCCGAACCGTGGCTCGGGTTGCCGGGGACCGCCGCCGGGCTGGGCGGCATCTGGAACGCCGACGCGGTGCCGGGCAGCCGGACCGTGTGGTGGGCTGCGGTCGCGACCGCGGCATTCGTGCTGGTGGTGGCCATCGGCGGCATCGAATTGTGGCGCAACCACCGGGACTCCTACACCTGGAAGTGCTTTGCCGGATGCGCCGCCGTCGCCCTGATGGCGGTGGCCGCCGCGGCCACCGGGCCGGGAGAGGCCGTGCTCACCTGGTTGGTCGAGACGGTCCCGGGTGCGGGCCTGCTGCGCGACACCCACAAATACGTCGCCCTGGCCGTGCCGTTCTACGCGATCGCCGCCTGCGCCGCGATCGGCGTATTCACACGTTGGGTGCCGGCGGCTTTCGCCGTCGCCACCGGGGTGCTGCTCGTCGTCGCCCCGCTGCCCGACCTCGGATGGGGCGTGGGCGGCTCGATCCGCACCGTCGCGCTGCCCGACTCGTTCCGGCAAGCGGCACAGGTCATCACGGCCGACCACGGGGTGGTGGCGATCTATCCGCCCGGCCAGATCCGGCGGTACTCGTTCACCGGCACGCCCTCACTCAACCCGCTCCCGCGGATGCTTCGCGCGCCCGTCGCCGACGGCGGGGCACTCACCGTCGACGGTGTGGCCGTCGACGAGTCGTCGGGCCGGGGTGCCGAGGTGGAGGCCGCGCTGCGTGACGGCGGTGATCAGGACAGGCTTGCCGGACTGGGTGTGGGATGGGTTGTCGTCGAAGGCGGCGACATTCCCCGTGAACTCCGCAAGCTCACTCCGGCAATGACATCCGCCGAACTCACCGTGTTCCGGATCCCGGGTGACATCGCGCCCGGCGGGGCGTCGGCGGGTGCCCGGGCGGCCGCGTGGGCGGCACACCTGCTGTGGCTCGCCGCCCTGCTGTCGGGTGTGGTTGTGCTCGCCCGGCGCGATCAGCGCGTCCGCTCGACGGATGCGGGGTGAGGAGCGCGAGCCGAGAGGCTCGGATCCGGCGGGCGGACACTGTTGTCGCACCGGATTTTCGGGCTCATCACCGGGAGGCTCCTGGTACCTCAATCATCGAGAGGGCGGCGAAACCGTCGGCCGTGGACGACCAGGAGTAGCCTGCCGCCTTGCGGCGGGCATTGTCGCCGAGTCGCCGGGCCGCGGCCGGGTCGTCGACAAGTTTCCTTGTGGCACTGATGAGTTCGACGGGACTGTCGACGAGCAGACCCGTCTCGCCATGGGTGATGGACTCGGCCAGACCCACCGACGAGCGGTAACCGACGGTGGGCACACCATGCTGGGCCGCCTCGATGACGGCCAGCCCCCACCCTTCCTTGCGGGAGGGCATCAGGTGCACGTCTGCGCGGGCGAGGAGTTCGTGTTTGCGACGCTCATCGACATGTCCGTGAAAGGTGACGTAGTCGTCGATGCCGAGCTCGGTGACGCGGGCGCGCAGCTTCTCGTCCCACCAGCCGCCGCCGATCACATCCAGATGCACATCGGGCCGGGTGTGCCGCAGGTCATCGACCACCTCGAGGGCGTGTTCGACCTGCTTGTGCGGGACGAGCCGAGACAGCACGCACAGCCGCGCGGTGGACGGCGAATCCACCGGTACGAGCAGGTCGGCGGGCACCGGGTCGATGCCGTTGTGGATGACGGTGATGCGTTCGGGATCCACGCCGAGTTCGGCGAGCTCCCGCGCCGACGGCCGCGACACCGTCACGTACCGATTGCGCCGGTGCACCCAGGGCGACATCCGCGACTCGATGAACCAGCCGACGTGGCCGAGAAGGCGTCCGGCGACGGGCCACTGTTCGCGGTGGCAGTGATGGACCAGCACGACGGTGGGCGCGCCGCTGACCGTCGTCGCGAAGAACGGAACGCCGTTCTGGGTGTCGACGACCAGATCGGGATCCAGACCTGCCAGCGGGCCCGCGCCCAGACGCCCGGCGGCGATGAGCGCGAGCGCCGACGGATACACGCCGAGCCTGCCACCGGCGCGGATGATGCGTAGCCCGTCGCGGCGCTCCTCCCGCGCCGAGCCGCGATAGCGGGCGGTCAGCAGCGTGACCTGCACCCCGCGGGAGGCGAGTTCGGTACCGACTCGTTCGAGGTAGCGTTCGCTGCCGCCGCCCTGCGGGTGGCCGGTGTCGCGCCAGCACAGCAGCAAGACCTTGGACGGGGTGTTCATCGCGGACAAGTCTAACGCCCCGCGCCGAGCGCTTATAGCGAGGTGTGAGACGGTGGCGGCTGCCCGCCCAGCGCCCATCGGCCCAGGTGATGCACCTTCCAGCGTTCGGGGTCGTGCAGGGTGTGGGTGCGGGCATCACGCCAGAACCGGGACCAGTTGGCCTTGCCCGCCGCCGAGCGGGTGCCGCCGAAGTCGAACAGGTCGGCCGCCGCGTCCCGTGCGGCCCGGCCCGCGGCCACCTTCGCCGCCGCGGTCGCCAGCGATGCCTCCGCGATCCCCGCCGGATCGGCGGCTTCGGATATCCGGTATGCCGCCGTCTCCAGCAACGACTCGGCGGCCCGCACCGTCAGTTCCAGCTCCCCCGCCTGCGCGATCAGGTACGGGTCGTCGACAGCCCTGTCCAGACCCGACTCGAACCAGGGCCGGGCGACCGCCACCACCTCGGCGGCCGCTCCCAGCGCACCGCGCGCGATACCGACGTCGATGGCGGCATGCACCAGCTGCGCCCGCGCACCGTACGTCGACGGTTCGCTGAGCAGACCCGAGAAGTCCAGCAGCGCGGCCTCCTCGACCGCGACATCGGTGAACGTGACCGTGCCACTGCTGGTGGTGCGTTGCCCGAAACCGTCCCAGTCGTCGGCTATCTCGACACCGGGGGTGTCGGCAGGCAGGTACACCAGGACCTTTCGCTGCGGTCCGGTGCCGTCGGCGACGACCGCCCGCACGGCCAGGATGTGCGCGAAGTAGGCGCCCGTGCAGTAGTACTTGATTCCGTTGAGCCGCAGCCCGTCCGGCGTGTCGGACACGGTGGTCGAGTCGTCGGTGACCGTCTTGCCGGTACGTTCGTTCTGCGCGTTGGCCAGCCGCCCACCGGCCAGCACACGCCCGAACACCCACTCCTGCAATTGCGTGGACCCGTTGCGGCGCAAAGCCTCCAGGAAGGTGAAGTGACTTTGCGGGATCTGCGCGATGCTCGGGTCGGCGGCGGCGAGGATGGCGATGACCCGGGACAGCGTGACCGGCCCCAGACCGGGGCCGCCGAACTCTCGCGGCACCGTGATCGCCAGCAGCCCCGACGCCGACAACCGCTCGATCTCGTCGACCGGCAACACCCGGCCGGCGTCACGCGCACTCGCGCCCGCCGCGAAGGCGGACGCGAGTGCGATGGCGGCGTTCACTGCCGAATCATGATCGGTGATGACGGCGCCCGCCGGCGGGTTCGCCGATCGCGTGCCGGTGGTGCCCGCTCGCAAGATCATGGATGGCAGCCTAGCTGTACAGGGTGAACTGGGGGGCGCGTTCGTTGAGTAGCCAGTCACCGATCTCGCGGGCCTTGTACGCCACCGGATCGTGCACCGTGTGGGTGCGCAGGTTGCGCCAGTGCCGGTCGAAACCGTATGCGCTGGTGGTGGCGCGGGCACCCTGGATCTCGAACAGCCGGGAGGCCACCTCGAGTGAGACCTTGGTGGTGAGGAACTTGGCCTCGGCGATCGTGACCGCCGTGTCGGCACGCTGCTCGGGGCTCAGTTCGGGACCGAAGTCCAGCGCCCACTGCAACGCCTGGCCGGCCCGGTCCGCCAGCAACGACGCGGCGGTGACCTTTGCCTTCAGCTCACCGATCAGCTCGAGGATGTACGGATCGTCGGTGGCGGCGTCGACACCGGAGGTCTCCCACGCGCTGGCATTGAGCCGGGTCCAGTCGAGGGCCTCCTCGAGCGCGCCCTCTGCGGTGCCGATGTAGAAGTTGACGAAGGCCAGCTGCCAGTGCGGGGTGACCAGCGTCTGGTAGGCGGAGAACGTCTTGCCGGTGAGCGGGTCGTCACCGAGGATCTCGTCGCGCGCGATGGGGGTGTTGACGAATTCGACACCGCCCGAGTCGGTGAGGCGCTGGCCGATGTTGTCCCAGTCCCCGAGCGGGGTGAAGCCTTCCTTGTCGCGGGGAATGGCCAGGAACACCAGATCGCCCTCGAAGATCGCCGTCACCGACAACCGGTCGGCGACACTCGCGCCGGAGGCGAAGGTGCGGCGGCCGTTGAGGCGGTAGCCGTCTCCGTCGCGGGTCAGTTCCAGACCCGCCGATCCGCGCGGGTTCTGCACGCCGCCCCAGAACGACTTCTCCGCCGCGTTCTGCCGGGACAGTTCCCCAGCCTGCTCGGGGGTACCGAACAGGTGCGGGATCCGTTGCTGGGCATAGTGATAGCCGAGCAGGTGGGCGATGGAGGTGTCGCCACGTGCGATGCGGCGGGTGATTTCCTGCGACTGGGCGTAATTCAGTCCCGAGCCGCCGAATTCGACGGGCTCGCCTACCTGCAGCAGGTCGGCGTCGCGCAGCAGTTCGATCTCGGCGACGGGATCGGCACCCGCGCGGTCGCGTTCGGCTGCGGTGGCGCGCAGTTCGGCGGCAACCAGGTCGGCGCGGCGTAGCGCGTCGTCGAACCGGGTCTGCAGATCAGCGGTGATCGTTGCGGTCATGTGTTGTGGGACTTTCTGTGTGGGGATAAGACGACATTGTCATCTCACGGGGTTTCCAGGCTTGTCGTCAGCGCCCCTCGCACCTCAACCGGAGGGGAGAGCGGCGGTTGTCAGGAGTTGACGAGGAGGCCGTTGCGGGCGAGTTCGGATTCGAGTTTGCCGCTGGTGGCCAGGTCGGCCTCGAGTTCGCGGACCAGCGGCAGGATTTTGGCGCCGAAGTATTCGACGTCTTCGAGGTAGTGCAGGAAGCCGAGCAGCAGCAGGTTGACCCCGCGCGTCTTGTAGCCGACGATCCGTTCGGCGATCTGCTCGGGGGTGCCGATGAGGCCGGTACGGAAGCCGTCGTTGTACTGCACCAGGTCGGTGAACTCCGAATCCTGCCACATGCCTGTGCCGTTGCCGGTGGATTGGCCGGCCTGTTTGACCGCCGAACCGAATCCCTCGACGGCCTCACGGTCGGCTTTGTCGACGATCTCGCGCAGCACATCGCGGGCCTCGGCCTCGCTGTCACGGCCGATGAGGAAGCCGTTGAGCCCGAACCGGACGGTCCGGTTGTGCAGGGCCGCTTCGGTTTTGACGTCGATCACCTGTTCGGTGATGCCGTCGAAGTCCTTGCCGTTGCTGAAGTACCAGTCCGACACGCGGCCGGCCATGGCGCGGGCGGCCGTCGAGTTGCCGCCCTGGAAGATCTCCGGGTGCGCCCGGCCGGCGACCTCGGTGGGTTTGGGTTTGAGGTCGAAATCGTGCAGCCGGTAGAAGTCGCCGGAGAACTCGGCGTGCTCGCTGGTCCAGATCTCGCGCAGGTAGGTGATGAACTCCTCCGAGCGGCGGTACCGTTCGTCGTGCTCAAGCCACGGTTCACCGAGCTTGGTGAACTCGTCCTTGAACCAGCCGCTGACCACGTTGACGGCGGCGCGGCCGCCGGACAACTGGTCGGCGGTGGCGATGAGCTTGGCGAGCACACCCGGCTGCCACAGACCGGGGTGGACGGCCGCGATCACCTTGAGGCGCTCGGTGGCCAGCAGCAGTGCGAGGGAAAAACTGGTGGACTCGTGCTGGTATGCCGCGCCGTAGGAGGCGATGTAGCGGACTTGCGAGAGCGCGTAGTCGAAGCCGTTGTTCTCGGCGAGGACGGCGAGCTTCTTGTTGTAGTCGTAGCTCCAGTCGGTGCGCTGTTCAATCGTGGAAACCACCAGTCCGCCACTGACATTGGGAACCCAGTAGGCGAATTGCAGTGGACGGTGTGCCACTTCGAGAGCGCGCTCGGCAGCACGATTCTCCGTTGAGTTTGAGGACATGAATCAAGTGTGCAAACAACCACGATCGGCGCCAACGATTGGAATCAGACCGACCGCAAAGCCCGAGCGGCCCATTTTGTGTAGGTATTCTGACCCATTCTCGTCGCCGCACCCCCACCCGCTGTGTCACCCGGCGAGTCCCGCCAGCCAAGATGGTGCGGTGAGTTCCCGATCTACGACGTTCGCCCGCTATGCGACGCTGCGCCGCGCCGCACGCCTGCTCAACGACTTCCGCTTCGAGCAGAGCGACCCGGCCCGGTTCTACGGCGCGATCGCGACCGACACCGCGGTGATGGCCGGCTCTCTGCACCCGGGAGGGCTGTCGGGCACCACCGTGCTCGACGTGGGCGGCGGTCCCGGCTACTTCGCCGACGCCTTCGCCGAACGCGGGTCCACCTATCTGTCGGCCGAACCGGACCCCTCGGAGATGCACGCGGGCGGGCTCGACCAGCGGGCGAGCGTGCGGGCATCCGGTCAGCAGCTGCCCTTCGCCGACGACAGTTTCGACATCTGCTTCTCCTCGAATGTCGTCGAGCACACGTCGGCACCGTGGGAGATGTGCGCGGAGATGCTGCGGGTCACCCGGCCCGGCGGCACCGCGATCGTCAGCTACACGCTCTGGTACGGGCCGTTCGGAGGGCACGAGATGGGGCTGACCCACTACGCGGGCGGGCATCGGGCCGCGCGCTGGTACACCCGCCGGCACGGGCATCCGCCCAAGAACCTGTACGGCACCTCACTGTTCAAGGTCACCGCCGCCGAAGGGCTGGCCTGGGCGCGGTCGGTGGCCCCCACCGCCGACACCGAACTCGCCTTCCCCCGGTACCTTCCGTCGTGGCTGTGGCCGGTGATGCGGGTACCGGGGCTCCGCGAGGTGCTCGGCACCAATCTGGTGCTCGTTCTGCGCAAGCGCTGATACCACTCACGCGGCGGTCTCCTGTTCACCGACGATCACGGTATTGACGATTCGGTCGATGGTGTCGGTGTCGGGAAGATCGGTGTGGCCCGCGCCGAGACCACGCAGCGTGGCTGCCGTCGGCCACCGCATACCTCGGAGATCAGTGGCATTCACTTGGGTGTGACCGGAGAAGGTACGGAAGTACCTGTCAACGGCATCGGAGTTGAGCCAGATCGACAGCCCCATCGCCAGCTCCGCGTCAAGACCCTTGCCCGCATCGTGGAAGTAGTTGAGCTTGTTGTCGAAAGCTACCGGCCCTTCACCATCATGGTCAGCGGAGTCCCACACGCTCGCGACCAGGCGACGCGTCTCTTCCTTTGCCGAGAACCGCTTAACCAGGGTGTAGATTCCGCCGGGCACCAGCCACCGTCGATCCTCGGCACAGGTGATCGAGAACCACTGCGGTTTACCGGTCTCCTTCGGATGAGTCAGAACGCCGTGGGAGATGTTGGCGGGATAGACCATCGGGTAGTTCTCTTCATAAGGCTCGGTGAGCAGTTGGTCTCGGCTGCGGAAATCGACCACACGGCCCGTGCTGACCTTGATCCCGAGGTCCGCGAGCGAGCATGGGAGCGCTGACATCTGTGCGACGAGATCGGCGTCCTCCGGACTGGACGGGATGTGGACGTAGAGCTGTTTGTCGCCGGGGTGGATGATCTCGGTGTAGTCGACCTCGCGTCGGGTGACCTCATCGCGGTGGTCACGCGAGATCGAAAGGATCGCGGTCACCGGAGTTTCGTCGGTACGTGTCATCGAGTAGATGATGGTTTCTTGCAGTACGCCGGAGTCCGCGAACACCGAGTTGCGAGCGTCGAAGATATGGATGGCGTCGAACGCGGCCTGCGGTAGAAGCCACTGACGGAACTTGGCGAAGTAGGTTCCGTGGTGAACGACCTCGGGGTGATCGCAACGAGTTGTCCACCGGGGCGCAGCGAGGCAACCGAGAGAGCCACGAACGCGGCGTACACGTTAGGACAGTCCACCGTCTGTCGGGCGGCGGCGAGCCGATCGGCAGAGCGCGCCGCGAGCTTCCCGTATGGCGGATTCTGGATCACAGCGTCGAAGGTGCCGAGGTCCGCAGCGGTGTCGATGAAGCTGCCCTCAACGACGGTAGCGGTAAAGTCGACTCCGGCGTCGGCAGCAGCGCGCTCGCACTCGGCGAGGGTCTCGCGAAGCGCGGGGACCATCGCAGGGTCCGCCTCCACCACGGTCACGTCCACGGTCACGCCGGGAGCTTCATCAAGGACACGCGCCACCACTGCGGCGGTCAACGCACCTGACCCCGCACCAGGATCGAGGAGCCGGAAAGTGCCGGACGATGAGAGCCGGAAGAGGCCGGCCATGAACGCTGCGGTCGGCGCGTTGGTGAGGTGCTGGCCGAGCTGGGCCTGGGTCGCAGGGTCCAGGCCAGACTGCACCTCACGTCGCCTGGCGTCCACACGGTCGAGAAGTGCCGGGGATTCGCTCACGGGATCACGATAGCCCTCACCTGTGACGGTGGCCGTGCGCGGCCAATCGGGCTCCTCGATGAGCCGGCGAAGGAGCTTGCTCGGTAATCCCCTGAACAGAGTGGAGACTTCCATACCCATCACCCAGCGCCCGGGCGGGGTGGCACCGGCTTCCCATGAACTACGCCCCCGACGGCAATGACGCCGCGCAGGTCAGCAGTCCGCCGTTGCTGGTCTGGGTGGCCAGGGTTTCGCCGTTGTACATGATCGTGCAGGTCAGCGGGCCACGGATCACCACCGCGGTCAGCCGCGCCCGACCGTTGGTCAACTCCACCCGCTGCGACCACGGAGCACTGGTGGCGGCGACGATGGCGACCTTGCCGTTGACCAGATAGTTCAGACCGACGACGTCGCCGCGTCCGGTGATCTGGTAGACCACACCCGACGGCGCGGTCCGGGAGGTCGCCGTGCTCTCCGGCGCCTCCGACGTCGTCGTGCTGGTGGTGGTCTCGGTGTCGTCCGGTGCGCGGCTCACAGAAGTGCGCGCCGAGGTCGTCGATGACGCCGCCGGGGTGGTGCCGTCATCGTCGTCGTCGGAGCCGCCCGTGAGCATCAGGGTCGCCACCACGCCGATCACCACGAGGGCCACCGCGATCAGCGCGGCGAGCACGATGGTGCGCCCACGGGAACCACCTCCCCGCGGCTGCTCACCCGCAGCGCCGTACGGTGGCTGCTCATGCGGCCCGGGGTCGTACTCGGTGCGGCCGTACTGCCCGGCGTCACCGCCGGGCGCGTACCCGTCGTCGGCGTGCGCTGTCCGGCGGTGGCGCGGATCGATATACGGCTCCTGGTAGCCGGGATCGCCGTAGGCCGACGTGGCCGGCGGTTCATCGAACCTGCGCGTCGACGATCCGCCGTTCTCGGCGCCGACTTCCCCTGTCGCTCCGCTCGCCCAGTGCGGGTCATGGCCACTGCTGCCGGGATCGCCGTAGCGGCGTGGATCGTCGGGTGGTCGCGTCATGATCTGATTGTGGCAAATCGCCTCTGGCATAGCCGACGGTCGAATGACCCGGGCATCAGCGCTCCCGCTCGATCAGGTTCACCGGCCACGCCTCATCCGGGATCTGCTGCAGTGTGCACGCCTGATCGACAGCGGTGAACCAACCCCGGAAGTGGAGGATCTCACCGATGAGCGGGTTGTGCACGGTGGCATCGCACCGGAACCGCTGATGCCGTTCGTCCCAGCCCTCGATGTACTTCATCTGAGTGGAGAACGGGCCGCGCATGCCGATCTTGGGGCCGCGGCCGAGCCAGCGCAGCGGGCCGCTCTCCAGCAGCAGTTCACCGGCCTTGGTGACGGATGGTTCGATCGGGTAGAGCAGTTCGGGACCGTCGCCGAAGTAGTCGACAAGACCCTCGCGTCCCGAGACGAGCAGCGAGTTCACGTTGCGCGACCCGGTGGTGTACTGAAACTCGCGCAGCACCGCCAGACATTCGCGGCCGAGTTCGTCGACATAGCAGTACTGGCTCTGCTCGAACGGCACCATTCGGCTGGACTTGGCCGGCATCGCGTGCCGGTTGGAGTAGTGCTTGAAGAACAACGACGACATCGCGGTGTTGGTGTACACGGACTCGTAGATGCCCGAGGCGATCTGCGCCACCCCTGACGTCGAATCCACGCTGTACCGCCACGCGACGTTGGGGTGTAAACGGTTGAAGTCCGATCCCAGCATGTCTTGATAGACGGGCGCCACCGCCACCCCCTTCGTGCCCCAGCGTGTCGTCTTCCCCAGGATTGGTAACGAATCTACTACGACACTCCGACACGGCGACCAATTTTGGTCCCGGAAACGGGGATTGTCGTCATGCCCCGGTCAGGATGTCGGCCTGCTCACCTGAACAACAGTGCGGGTTAGGTGCAATGAAGTGATCTGCCAGCGACCATCGCTCTTCCGGTACGTTTCGTGGTAATGTCCGGCGCCGCGCAGTTCGCCACCGTCGGGGTACACCAGCCAGTCCTCCATCGCCCAGATGCCGGTGGCCGTGTCGTCTGCGGTCAGTGCGATCTCCGGGGTGTGCACGTGATGCACGGTGGCGACATCGTTGAGCGCGCTGAGTGTGAACGAGACGAAGACGTCGGCACCTTCCACCGGCGGCGCGGTCTGCGGGTCGGCGCCGTTCGTGCCGGGCGCCATGTCGACTCGGACCACCACGTCGTCGGCGAACAGAGCCCGCCAGGCGTCGCCGTCGCGGGTGTCGAGAAATCGGCAGTACTGTGCCTTCAGACTCCTGATGGCCTCGATCTCGGTCTGCACTTCAACCTCCTGGCAGCTGTTACGGTAATCGTTACAGTAACAGCTACCAGGAGCCGCGGCGGCTAAACCAGAAGACGGTTGCGCAATCTTTCGCGGGCGCGATCGTCAAGGCCCAGACAGCCGCTGAGGTACTCGTCCATCCCGCCCCACACCCGATCGGCCTCCGCGAAGGACTGATCCAGATACGCCGCATCGACACCGAGCAACGGACGCAGCAGCTCCGGGTCGCCGCCGGCCTCCGCGAACTTCGCGAACACGCCCGTGAACGTCGGCAGCAGATGTTCGTTGGTGAGCAGATACTCGCGGTAGATGTCCTCGCGGGCCACACCGAGCGCGCTGAGCAGCACCGCCGTACCCCAACCGGTGCGGTCCTTGCCGGTGGTGCAGTGGATGAGCAGTGCCGCCGGATCCTCACCGAGCAACCCGGCCACCATGCGGCGATAGGACGCGATCGCGCTCGGCAGCGTCACATAGTGCCGATACGACTCGCTCATGTGCTCGACGCCCTTGCCGCCGGTGAGTTCGGTGCTCACCCGGGCGACGACCGCCGGATCGACCAGCACCTCGTGCAACTTGGCCGGGATCGCCATGGACGTGTCGGCGAGCACGTCGAGCGAGAGGTTGGCCTGCTCCCCGATCGCGGCGTCGGGTGCCTCCAGCCGTTCCCTGGCGGTCCGCAGGTCGTAGATGGTGGTGATGCGCAGCGCTCGCAGTCGTGCGGTGTCGTCGTCGCTGAGCGAGTGCAGCGCGGTGGAGCGGAACACCATGCCGCGGCGCACCACCCGGCCGTCGACCGTCGGCCAGCCGCCGACGTCACGCAGGTTGGGCAGCGAGGCCAGCTCGATGAGTTGTCCCGGTTGCGCCTGCGCTTCTGTCAGCTGCTCGCTCGCCATGGGCCCATCATGTCATGCACCGATGGACGGCCCGCGAACGTTCCCGGACCGGCGGGCGATACCGGCGGGAACGGTGCCGATACCCTCGAGGACAGTCCACGATGTCCGGAACCGGACGATCTCAGGGGAGGAACAAATGCCGTACCTGGGTCTGATCACCCTGGCCGTGCTGATCCTGGCACTGATCGACATCATCCGCGCCGACGAACGGGCCGTGCACGGGATACCAAAGCTTGCCTGGATCACGCTGGTAATCATCGTCCCGATCATCGGCGCGCTGCTGTGGATCGGGTTCGGCCGGCCCACGGCCGACGATGCCGAACCCGCAGAACGGCCACGCGGTGAATTCGCCGAATACGACCATCCGCACCGGGCCCGGGCCGCCGACCCCGAGGCCGACCGCGAGTTTCTGCGTCAGGTACGGGCCCGGGCGGAGGAGCAGCGTCGCAAGGCCCGCGAGCAGCAGCGGCGCGTGGACGAGAATCCGGACCCGACGAACTGATTGTGGC
This sequence comes from Gordonia pseudamarae, assembly GCF_025273675.1. NCBI lineage: Bacteria > Bacillati > Actinomycetota > Actinomycetes > Mycobacteriales > Gordoniaceae > Gordonia > Gordonia pseudamarae. The sequence goes on from NZ_CP045809.1 coordinate 4,618,603, forward strand.
GCGAACGGCCGGAAGGCCGGCCACCCTCTCGGGTGACCGGCCTTCCGTGTTCGCGATCGGTCGCGAGACCGTGGCAGCGGGGGCTGTCAGAAGCCCATGCCGCCCATCTCGTCGCCACCCGGCATAGCCGGGGCCGGGTTCTTCTCCGGCTTGTCGGCGACAACGGCCTCGGTGGTGAGGAACAGAGCCGCGATCGAGGCCGCGTTCTGCAGCGCCGAGCGGGTGACCTTCACCGGGTCGTTGATGCCGGCGGCCAGCAGGTCCTCGTACACGCCGGTGGCGGCGTTGAGGCCGGTGCCCAGCGGCGAGTGCAGGACCTTGTCGGCGACGACGCCGGGCTCAAGGCCCGCGTTGACGGCGATCTGCTTGGCCGGAGCCGACAGCGCAACCTTGACGATGTTGGCGCCGGTGGCCTCGTCGCCCTCGAGCGAGAGTGCATCGATGGCAGGCTCGGACTGCAGCAGGGCCACGCCACCACCGGCGACGATGCCCTCTTCGACGGCGGCCTTGGCGTTGCGCACGGCATCCTCGATGCGGTGCTTGCGTTCCTTGAGCTCGACCTCAGTGGCAGCACCGGCCTTGATGACGGCAACGCCACCGGCCAGCTTGGCCAGACGTTCCTGCAGCTTCTCACGGTCGTAGTCGGAGTCGCTGTTCTCGATCTCGCCACGGATCTGGGCCACACGGCCGGCGATGGCATCGGGATCGCCCGCGCCCTCGACGATGGTGGTCTCGTCCTTGGAGACGACGATCTTGCGGGCGGTGCCCAGCAGCTCGACGCCGGCGCTCTCCAGCGACAGGCCGACCTCTTCGCTGATGACCTCGCCACCGGTGAGGATGGCGATATCGGCCAGCATGGCCTTGCGGCGGTCACCGAAGCCCGGGGCCTTGACGGCAACGGACTTGAAGGTGCCCTTGAGCTTGTTGACGACCAGGGTCGAGAGGGCTTCGCCCTCGACGTCCTCGGCGATGATCAGCAGCGGCTTGCCGGCCTGGATGACCTTCTCCAGCAGCGGCAGCAGGTCCTTGATGGTCGAGACCTTGCCCGAGACCAGCAGGATGTACGGGTCGTCGAGAACCGCTTCCTGACGATCGGCGTCGGTGACGAAGTAGCCCGAGATGTAGCCCTTGTCGAAACGCATGCCCTCGGTGAGTTCGAGCTGCAGGCCGAAGGTGTTGGACTCCTCGACGGTGATGACGCCCTCTTTGCCGACCTTGTCCATGGCCTCGGCGATCAGCTCGCCGATGGACGGGTCGCCGGCCGAGATGCCCGCGGTGGCAGCGATCTGCTCCTTGGTCTCGACCTCCTTGGCGCTCTTGAGGAGGGCTTCGGTGACAGCCTCGACGGCCTTCTCGATGCCGCGCTTCAGACCCAGCGGGTTGGCGCCGGCAGCGACGTTGCGCAGGCCCTCACGGACGAGTGCCTGAGCCAGAACGGTGGCGGTGGTGGTGCCGTCGCCCGCGACGTCGTCGGTCTTCTTGGCGACCTCTTTGACGAGCTCGGCGCCGATCTTCTCGTAGGGATCCTCGAGCTCGATCTCCTTGGCGATGGACACACCGTCGTTGGTGATGGTGGGGGCGCCCCACTTCTTCTCCAGGACAACGTTGCGGCCCTTGGGTCCCAACGTGACCTTGACTGCGTCGGCGAGGCTGTTGAGCCCACGCTCGAGACCGCGCCGGGCCTCTTCGTCGAACGCGATTTGCTTGGCCATGGGTAAGTGATCCTCCGGTAGGGGGTGACACCAGGTATCTATGGCCGGAACATCGGTGCCCGCGACGGACGACCGGCGTGTCAAAAAGGACCGGCCTCACCGTCCCGACCTGGCACTCACAGTCCGCGAGTGCCAACCACCGTTTTAGCACTCGACCCCGGAGAGTGCAAGATATCCGCCGACAGCTGAACGCGGCGCCGGACGCATCCGCGATCAAGGTGGAAGATCTGCGGGCTATACGTGCACGAATCTTCCACCTGGCTACCGGATCACTCTTCCCAGGGACTGAACACGTCGATCCCCGTGCGCGCGAAGTACCGTACGTTCCGTGGTTTTCTTCGCCTCGGCGACCACCAACTTCTGCACCTCGGTATCGGACAGTCTCAGCCCGGCCTCGTGGGCGGCCTGCCTGCGCGCAACGCGTCGTTGAACACCACCCGCGCACACCCGACGGGTGCGGATGGTTGCCGCAGCTACGTTGCCTGACTACATCGCACCGGATTTGGCGGTGGCGATCATGGCGGCGATGTCGCCGCGAAGCGCCTCGGGGACCAGGTCGGTGTTCAGCTCGAGGAATCCGTTGACGATCAGGGCGCGGGCGGTGTCCTCGGCCAGTCCGGACGCCATCAGGTAGGCGACCCGGTCGGCCGAGATCATCCCGATCGACGCCTCGTGGGACAACTGCGCATCCGCGGTGCGGGCGACCAGACCGGGCGTGGTGGACAGTTCCCCGGCGTCGGTCAGTTTCAGTCCGTCGCAGCCCAGGTAGCCGCGGACGTGGTGGCCCTCGGCGCGCAGGGTGGTGTTGTTGACGATGTCACCGCCGTCGGTCACCATCCGGGCGATCGACTCGGCCGAGGCGCCGTCGCCGGTCAGGTTGATCTCCTGGTCCATCACCCGGCGCGTACCGCGCGGGGCGAAGTACACCGACTGATCGTTGGACACGCCGTCGGCGTCGATGTAGGTGACCGAACGCGAGCGATGATCCCGGAGCCCGGACATCGCGATCGTGGTGGTCTCGTCGCGGGCGCCCCGCCCGATCTGGGTGGCGGCGTAGCTGTTGACCACCATGTCCTTACCCCAGCGCTCAATGGACACCGAACTGCACCGCGCCCCCGGCCGCAGGAAGGTTTCCGAGATCGAGATATGGTGCCCGGTACGGACATTCGGTTCGACGGTGGCACCCGACACCATCGTCAGGCTCGAATTCTCGCCGATCACGGTGATGTTGTGGATGAACTGCCGTTGCTGCGGGGTGGCCAGCAGGGTGAACGACTGCAGGGGCAGTTCGACCTGGTAGCCGTCCTTGACCCAGATGAAATGACCGATCGGATGATGGGGTGTTTCGGCCGCCTCCCGGACCTCGTCGTCGAAGTCCGGTGCGATCAGCGAGAACATCAGATCCTGCACCCACGGGTACTGCTTGAGCGCATCGGCGATCGGCAGGATCTCAACACCCGAATCGAGTCGCGAGATGTAACGGACCTCTTCGTCGACCACGACGCACGATGCGCTGTGGGCGACCTCGGAGCCGTACCCGATGTCCGAGAGCGGTTGTGCTTCTTGCTGAGCAAGTTCTGTTCCGACAACAGTCGTCGGGGCGAGCGAAGCGACGGGGGATTCCTGGGCGAGCGAAGCGACGGGGGATTCCTGGGCGAGCGAAGCGACGGGGGATTCCTGGGTGGTCATGTGAGCTTCCTCCTTGATCGCGGTCTCAGACCGATGCGCCGGCCGGCGCGCTGGGAACGGTGTAGCCGTGCCGCTGGATGTGACCGAATAGTTCCCGCGGCTCACCCGAGTAGACGATGCGGCCGTCGAGCATGAGATGCCCGACGTCAGCGCGCAGGTAGTCGAGGATGAAGCCGGTATGGGTGATGATGAGCGCGCCCCGGCGGGTCCCGTCGTCGGCGGGCGTGGCGAGCAGATCGCCGATCGCCGCACCGACCGCCGCGATGTGCTCGAGATCGACCCCGCTCTCAGGTTCGTCGAACAGACACATCGTGGGCCGCTGCAACGCGAGCTTGACGATTTCCGATCGTTTGATCTCCCCGCCGGAGAAGCCCGCGTTGAGATCCCGCACGGCCAGTCCCTCCAGATCGAGGGCTGCGACGGCGGCGTCGAGCTCGTTCAGGGCATCCAGCGCCCGCGCGAGTCCGCGCAGGGACACGCCCCGCAATGAGGGCGGGCGCTGGAACGCCAGCGCCAGCCCGCCACGGGCCCGCACGTCGACGGGCGCATCGCCGATGGACTCGCCGTTGAGTTCGATGGTGCCCGACGTACGGTACGGGGGCAGCCCCATGACGGCCGACAGCAATGAGGACTTGCCGCACCCGTTGGGCCCGAACAGAATATGGGTTTCCCCCTGTGCCACCTCAAGATTGACGCCGCGACAGATGGCGGTATCGTCAACGTCGACATCGACGTCGACCAGGTTCAATAGGTTTGCCATACCTGAGAACGTACGCCGAGGTCACCATCCGGGTTAGGGCCGACACGGGTGGCGACATAGGGTTTTGCGACCCTGGTTCGACCGATACCTTTCTGCTACCGTTCGAATCCGCCACCTCTCGAACTGATCGTCAACGAAGGACCTGGTGTCGACCGTGCCGGGGCACTGCCTGGGAATCACCGGGTTGCCCGGCCGCTCGAGTCGCCCGCACGATTGCGAGGCGGGTCACTTCCCGACGGTGAACTCGGCGCTGCGGCCCAGGCCCGACAATCGGCCGCCGCCCCAGCTCCCGCTGCTGTAGGACTCGGCGGTCGCCGTGTAGGTGCCGGCGACCGTGTCGACGGTCAGCGTCGCACCGGGCGCGATCACGCCGAGGAAATCACGCTCACCGTCGACACCGGTGAGGAAGATACGGGCGTGGGCGTAGGTGGCGGCATCGTCGACGGGGGCCGCCCATGTCACCGAGAGCACGCCCGAGTCCACCGCCACCCGCACGGTGAGCGCCGACATCCCGGCGGGCGCTGTCGGGCCTTGCCGCCATGGTCGCCACAGTCGCACCCGGTCCAGGCTACTTCCCCGGCCCGCCCGCCACACCGGCCGACCCGGCCACCTCGCTGTCACCCCGGTCACCGTCGGCTGCGGGCGCACCCGCATCGCCGACCGAACTGCCCGTCGCCCACTCGGGCACCTCCGCGAGCGCGCGCGGCATCTCCCTGTCCGTGCCTGTGCAGCAACCACCTGCCCGGGTCGACGGCGAGGTGGCCGGGCTGCCGGTGTCACGGCGGCTGCTGCACACCGGCCATCAGGTGCTGGTCGGGCGGTCCGCGCAGTTGCTGGAGACCGTCGCGCGCCTGCCCGGGGTCACCTCGGAGCTGCCGTCGCCGTTCCAGGAGTCGGGCTACTACTTCAGCGCTCGCACCGACACTCTGGACGCCGACACCCTGAATGCCGACGCGCCGCGCCTCAGCCCCGGCGCATCTCCAGGTTGATCCTGCCCACCATCGCGTCGACGGCAAACTTGGGTTTGACGTTCCGGTCGAGCGCCTCGCGGCAGTCGAGAACGGCGTCGACACAGCGCAGCAGCTGTTCGGGCCCGGCGTAGGACGCCATCCCGTTGGTGATGGAGTCGGTCTTGTCCGGGTGCATGGGGGTCACGGTGGCACCCATCGACCGCAGCAGCGCGTCGCGGAACAGGGCGGCGAGATCGACCAGGGCCCGGTCGAGGACGTCGCGCCCGACGCGGGTGGCCCGCGATTTCTGCCGCTTCTCCAGGTCCTTGAGCGCTCCGGCGCTGCCGCGCGGCATCCGGGCCGTGCCCTTGCCCTCACCGCCGGCGCCGAGCGCGGTCCTGAACTCTTCGAGTTCGGCCGCGTCGAGCTGGGCGCTGAGCGCCTTGGCCGCGTCCTCGGCGGACCGAACGAGTGCCTCGGCCGCGGCGTAGGCGGTGGAGTCGCGCGTGGCGGCGCGGGCCAGTCCGAGGGCCTGCTCCCGTTGGGCGACGGCATCGGCGTCGGTGGCCAGCCGTTTGGCGCGACCCACATGCCCGCCACACACCGACGCCGCCCAGCGCGCCTTGTCCTCGTCGATACCGTCACGTTCGATGAGGAACCGCGCGATGGCGTCGACGGCGGGAGCACCGAGCGCGATGTGCCGACACCGCGAACGCAGGGTGACGGAGATGTCCTCGGGGTCCACCGACGGTGCGCACAGGAGGAACACCGTGCGGGCCGGCGGCTCCTCGACCACCTTGAGCAGCGCATTGGCGGCCGACTCGGTGAGCCGGTCGGCATCCTCGACGATGACGATCTGCCAGCGGCCGGTTCCGGGGCGGCGGGCCGCCAGCTGCACGATGTCACGGACGACGGCCACCGACAGACTCAGGCCGTCGGGGACGACATGCCGGACATCGGCGTGTGTCCGGGCCATCACCGTCACGCAGGCACGGCAGTCACCACAGCCGGAGTCCGCCGGATCGTCGGCCTGGCATTGCAGCGCCGCGGCGAACGCGGTGGCCGCGACCGAGCGACCCGAGCCGGGCGGCCCGGTGAACAGCCAGGCGTGGGTCATCGAGGCCCGTGATGCGGCGCCGAACTCGTCGTCGAGGACGCTCTCGCCGCCGTCGCCGGTCCCGGCGAACATCGACACCGCACCGGAGGCCGCCTCGTCGATCCGGGCGGCGGCACCCCTCGCGGCGCGCGCGGCGGCCCGCAGCTCGGCCGCCGCGGAGGTCTGCCCGATCAACCGATCAAAGACATTTGTCACAGTCGCCAACTGTAATCTCCTGGTCAGACCCCGACGCAGGACCCGACAGTGTGTAACTCTTGCAAGCATCCAGCTAACGTGGTGACGTGGTAGAGCGCCGATCACGATGGTCCAAGGGCGTGCACCTGGCCCGATGGCTGGTGCACACGCCCTGGCCGTTGCTGGCCCTTGACATGCTGCGCGCCAATCTGGTCGGTGCCCTGTTCACCTTCGCCTTCCTGCGGTTCGGCATGCCCACCGAGGATTCGGTGGCCTTCAACGACGTGGCCGGCACCTCGCAGGCGGTGTTCCTCACCTACCTGGTGCTGGTGACCATCGTCGGCGGGTACTTCACCATTCGGCTCTCGCTTCCTGTCCTGATCTGGCAGCGCCGTCGGTCCCGGCTCGACGACGAGTTCGCCAGGCACCGCGCGCTACAGCTGCCGATGCTGCTGACCGGGCTCAACCTGGCGATGTGGCTGGGCGGAGGCATCGTCTTCGCGCTGACCAACCTGGCCGATTCCCAGAAGAACTCGTTCATCGGCGCGGTCGCCACCCTGATCGGCGCCCTGGTGACGTGTGTTCTGGGCTATCTGCAGGTGGAGAAGGTCCTGCGACCGATCACGGTCACGGCCATGGCCAACGACCCCGACAGCGCGTCGGCACCGAGCATCACCACCCGCATCACGGTGTTCTGGGCGGTCAGCGTCGGCGTGCCGCTTGCCGTGATCCTGCTACTGATCGCCTGCCAGCGACTGAACTGGATCAGCACCGACGCTGTCGGGATCCAGCGGCCGATCGTGTGGATGGCCAGCGCGGCGCTCGTCTTCAGCACCATCGCGATCGCCCGCGTCGTCAGCGCCATCAACGACCCGATCAAGCAACTCCGCAAAGCCCAGAACGAGGTGTCGGCCGGCAACCTCAACGCGTCGGTGAAGATCTACGACGGCAACGACCTGGGGCTGCTGCAGGCCGGGTTCAACGACATGGTCGCCGACCTGCGCGAACGCCAGGACCTGCGCAACCTGTTCGGCCGCTATGTCGGCGAGGACGTGGCGCGGCGGGCGATCGAGACCGGCACCGAACTCGGCGGCGAGGAACGCTACGTCGGCGTGCTGTTCGTCGACATCGTCGGGTCGACGCGGCTGGCCGTGGACCATCCGCCACGTGACGTGGTGGAACTGCTCAACGAATTCTTCCGCGTCGTGGTGGCCGTCGTCGGCAGACACGGTGGTTTCGTCAACAAGTTCCAGGGCGATGCGGCACTCGCGATCTTCGGCGCCCCGCTCGACCTGGAAGATTTCTCCGGCCGCGCCCTGGCCGCCGCCCGCGAACTCCGCGAGGAGCTGTACCACTCGCTCGGTGACACCGACATCGGTATCGGGGTTTCGGCAGGCAAAGCGATCGCCGGTCATATCGGTTCGGAGAAGCGCCTGGAATACACGGTGATCGGTGATCCGGTGAACGAGGCCGCCCGGCTCACCGAACTCGCCAAGGACGAACCGACCCGTGTCCTGGGTTCGGCGCGGGCGGTATTCCTGGCCTCGGCCGAGGAGGCGACCCACTGGGAGATCGGCGAGGGCGTGGAGTTGCGCGGGCGGGGCATCGAAACCCTGCTCGCCCGGCCGCGTGAGGTGCCCGTCGACCCCGCCTCCGACCGGTCCGCCGGCGACGAGCTCTGACGGGTCAGATCACCAGGGCGGTGTGGTGTCGTCGGTGACCGGCTGCTGGGCGCTTGTCGACTTCTTGGCCGCTGTCGTTTTCTTGGCCGCTGTCGTTTTCTTGGCCGCTGTCGTTTTCTTCGCGGCTGTGGTCGTTTTCTTGGCCGCTGTCGTTTTCTTCGCCGCTGTCGTTTTCTTGGCCGCTGTCGTTTTCTTCGCGGCTGTGGTCGTTTTCTTGGCCGCAGTCGTCTTCTTCGCTGCCGCAGTCGTCTTCTTCGCGGCTGTCTTCTTCGCGGCCTTCTTCACCGGCCCCCGGACACGGCGATCGGCGAGCAGTTCCATCGCCCGCTCGGGGGTGATGGTCGCCACCTCGTCGCCCTTGCGGAGGCTGGCGTTGGTCTCACCGTCGGTGACATACGGGCCGAACCGGCCGTCCTTGATGACCATCGGCTTCTCGCTGACCGAATCGTTGCCCAGCTCACGCAGTGGCGGCGCGGCGGCCTGCCGACCGCGACGTTTGGGCTCGGCGTACAGCTTGAGCGCGTCGTCGAGGGTGACCGAGAACAGCTGGTCCTCACCGGCCAGCGACCGCGAGTCGGTGCCCTTCTTCAGATACGGCCCGTAGCGGCCGTTCTGCGCGGTGATCTCCTCACCGGAGGCCGGGTCGACGCCCACGACACGCGGCAACGACAGCAGCTTGAGCGCGTCGTCGAGGGTGACGGTGGCGATGTCCATCGACTTGAACAACGATCCGGTGCGCGGTTTGGGACCGGCCTTCTTGGCCACCTTCTTCGCGGTCTTGCGGGCCGGTTTGGCCGTGGTGGTCGTGACCGTGCCGGCGGGTGCGTCGAGCGGCACCACGTCGGCTCCGTCTCCGCCCGTCCCGGCGTCCGCGCCGGTTCCGCCGTCGCGCGGGGTGGGTCCGGCCGCGATCGTGAGCGGGGCACCCCCGTCCTCATCGCCGCTGTCGTCGTCCTCGCCGGATGGCAGGATCTCGGTGACGTACGGCCCGAATCTGCCCTCCTTGGCGACGATCTGATGCCCGCTGAGCGGATCGACGCCGAGGACGCGTCCCTCCTGCGGGGTCGAGAACAGTTTCTCGGCGACCTCGATCGTCAGCTCGTCGGGGGTCATCTCGGCGGGCAGGTTGGCCCGCTGCAGGTCTTCCGGTGCGTCCGGGCCCGCCACATTGCGTTCGAGGTAGGGACCGAACCGGCCGACCCGCACGAACACCGGGCGACCCTCGTCGTCGTCGAACAGCTTGATGGAGTTGACCTCGCGGGCGTCGATCTCCTCGAGGTTGACGCCGACGAGCTTCTTGAGGCCGCCGTAACGCGCGATGTCGGATTTGGCGGTGTCGCGGCCGAAGTAGAACTCGGTGAGCCAGTCGGTGCGGTTCTCGTTACCGGAGGCGATCTGGTCGAGGTCGTCCTCGAGCGAGGCGGTGAAGTCGTAGTCGACCAGCGAGTGGAAATACCCTTCGAGCAGTCCGACCACGGCGAACGCCACCCACGACGGGACCAGCGCACTGCCCTTCTTGACCACGTAGCCGCGATCCTGGATGGTGCCGATGATCGAGGCGTACGTGGACGGGCGGCCGATGCCCAGTTCTTCGAGTACCTTCACCAACGACGCCTCGGTGAACCGGGCGGGCGGGTTGGTGGAGTGGCCGTCGGCGGTCAGCTCGGCGGCCGTCAGCCCCTGACCCCGCACCAGGTTCGGCAGCCGGGTCTCGGCGTCGTCGGCCTGGCCGCCGGCCTGGTCGTCGACGGTCTCGACGTAGGCCAGCAAGAAGCCGGGGAAGGTGATGGTGCGGCCGGATGCGGCGAACGTCGCGGTTTCCCCCGACGACGCCGTGCCCGAGATCCGCAGGCTCATCGTGGTGCCCTTGGCGTCGGCCATCTGCGAGGCGACGGTGCGCTGCCAGATCAGCTCGTACAACCGGAACTCATCGGTGTCGAGTTGCTTGGCCACCTGGCCGGGCGTGCGGAAGGTCTCGCCCGCCGGACGGATCGCCTCGTGCGCCTCCTGCGCGTTCTTCACCTTGCGCGTGTATTGGCGCGGGGTGGCGTGCACGTACTGGGAACCGTACAGATCGGCGGCCTGTGCGCGGGCCGCGCTGATCGCCGACTCGCTCAGCGTCGTCGAGTCGGTACGCATGTAGGTGATGTAGCCGTTCTCGTACAGACGCTGCGCGATCCGCATGGTGCGGTCGGAGCTGAACCGCAGTTTGCGGCCGGCCTCCTGCTGCAGGGTCGAGGTCATGAACGGCGCGTACGGCTTGCGCGTGTACGGCTTCTCCTCGACGGAGGTGACCGTGAGCGCCGCACCCTGCAGGCCCGCGGCCAGCGCCCGGGCACGGGTCTCGTCCAGCACGACGACACCCTCGGGCTTCTTCACCCGGCCGGTCGAGTCGAAATCGCGGCCGGTGGCCACCCGGGCGTCGTCGACACCGACGAGTCGCGCGGAGAACCTGCGCGGAGTCGCGGACGATTCATCGGCGCCGGCTCCGGCGTCGAGCACCGCCGCCACGTCCCAGTAGTCGGCGGAGGTGAACGCCATCCGTTCGCGTTCGCGGTCGACGATGATGCGGGTGGCCACGGACTGCACGCGGCCCGCCGACAGCTTCGGCATGACCTTCTTCCACAGCACCGGCGACACCTCGTAGCCGTACAGGCGGTCGAGGATGCGCCGGGTCTCCTGGGCGTCGACGAGGTCGTTGTCGAGGTCGCGCGGATTGTCGGCGGCGGCGCGGATGGCCGGTTCGGTGATCTCGTGGAACACCATCCGCTTGACCGGGATCTTGGGTTTGAGCGTTTCGAGCAGATGCCATGCGATGGCCTCGCCCTCGCGGTCACCGTCCGTGGCCAGATACAGCTCGTCGACGTCCTTGAGCAGCGACTTCAGCTCGGTGACGGTCGACTTCTTGTCCGGGGAGACCACATACAGCGGCTCGAAGTCGTCATCGACGTTCACCCCGAGTCGGGCCCACTTCTCGCCCTTGTACCGGGCCGGGACGTCGGCGGCGCCACGCGGGAGATCGCGGATATGGCCGCGGGAGGACTCGACGACATAGTTGGGCCCCAGATAGCCCGCGATCTTGCGCGCCTTGGTCGGTGACTCGACGATCACAAGCCGTCGGATCGCCTTCCCACTCGTCGCTTTCCCGCTCGCGGGCGAAGCAGTACTGGTCTCTGCCACCGGGGGTCCTTCACAGGTCATATCAGATGATCGGCCGGCCGGTGAGGCCGCCGATACGAACTCGTTCGTCTGAAACGGTTTGTACCTTATGTATAGCGTCGTATGCACATCACCATTACCCGGCGACGTGTCATATGTGACGTGAATCGGTTCGGATAATTTTCCGCCGATCACGATTGTCCCAGGTCATGCGCATAATCGAGGTGCAGCATCGGGACGAAAGTCCCTACCGGCGCGCATGGGTGCGGCGGCCCGACCGTTCAGCGCGGTATCGGCGCCCGCTCTGCGAACCGGAGGCGTGCCGGTACGGGCGGCGCGATACCGGAGGCGTGGCGGTGTCAGCCGTGCGCGTCGAGGCCGTGGAGGTCCGGGGACTCGCGCGGCCAGGCCACGGCGGCGCCCGCGATCGCGGGCGGGCGGCCCACGTATTCGAGCAGGCGCAGCAGGCGGCGATGACCGGCGACCCGCAGCGCGGGTGTGGTATCGCGGGTGCCGACGAGCGTGGGTGCGATGCCGACCCGCATCAAGGCGGTGGCCAGCGGCGCGTGGCATTCGGGAGCGTATGGATCGAGTCCGAGCAGGTACCGGTCGCCTTCGGGACGGCCCGCGGCGAGCACCCACAGCCGCAGCGCCCTCGGCGAGGGCACCCAGCCGGCCGGCACCGCTTTGACCGCACCCGAGAGCCAGTGCGCGGCGAGATCGTCCAAATCGTGGCCGGGGAGGGTACGGGCGACCGGACGACCCTCGCAGGAGGCACTGATCTCGGCGGGCAGCCCGGTCGAGAGGAGTTCACGCACGATGGCCTGCGCCCGCCACGGTTCGGCGACGGCGATGGAGATCCGGGTGCCGGTGTCGGTGTGCTGCGCCTGTCCGTGGGCGGCAAGCAGCCCCGCCAGATCCGCGCTGGTCGGCTCGTCGACGTCCGCCGAGAAAAGCGACAACTGCACCACCTCTCTGAGCCTACTGTTCCTGACCGGTTATGCCAGTCGCGCGATGTCGGCAACCGCCGGGAGGGACAACCACCGGATACTGAGAACCGCCCCCGACCGATGGTCGGGAGCGGTTGCTCGAAGCGTCTTCGCAGGTGCGAAATGCTTCCTAGACGGCGCGGACGCCGGTCGCCTGAGGACCCTTGGTGCCCTGGCCGACCTCGAACTCGACGCGCTGGTTCTCTTCGAGGGTACGGAAGCCCGAGCCCTGGATCTCGGAGTAGTGGACGAACACGTCATCGTTACCCTCGTCAGGCGCGATGAAGCCGAAGCCCTTTTCCGCGTTGAACCACTTCACAGTCCCCTGTGCCATTACTCAATCCTTTTCATGCATGCCAACTGACCGGCGCGAGATACCCCGAGCCGTGGCCGGTTCCGACCGCCATACGTAAGAGAGCCCCGCGGAGAACCGCAAACCAACTTCAGTACCACGACCGCAACATCGATCTCGCTACCCCCGTGCTCCGGCGGTCTCGAAAGCTGCGACCGCAACCAGTCAAGCACGTTCTGCGCTCATGCGATAGTCGGCACACCAAACTGTGCATAAACCTTGCCGACTCGCGCAGAAAAAGTGCACGCGCGTAATATATATGTCCACGAATTGCAACAGCGTACACACTGATGATTGAGTAATGCAGAACACACAACGTTCCGGGCGGGGCCGGGCCCCGTCCTACGGGGAAGAGCTCCTCGCCCACGCCCTCTCCGGCTCCGGCTCGCTCGCCGACATCTATCGCGAGCACCCGATACCCGTGGACGGACCGGCACCCGTCGAACATCCGACGCCGCCCGGCGCACCCTTCGCCGCCGCAGCACACCACCCTGCGTCACACCACCCTGCGTCACACCCGGAATCCGACGAACCGCGCGGCGACGGGACACGAGGGTCCCGGAGCGCCGAAACCGCCACTGCCGGAAACGCCGACGCCGGCGACCAATTCTCGCCACTGACCCATGTATCCGTAATCAACTCCACGACAGCAAATTTCGCCGACTGGCCGACATGGGTACCAAATACCCTTGTGCAAGCATTGGAACACCAAGGGATTTCACGCCCCTGGGTGCATCAGGAACGGGCCGCATCCCTCGCCCACAATGGTTCGCACGTCATCGTCAGCACACCGACCGCGTCGGGCAAGTCGCTGGCGTATCAGCTGCCGATCCTGACCGCACTGCTCGCCGATCCCCGCGCCACGGCGCTGTACATCGCGCCCACCAAAGCGCTGGGGGCCGACCAGATCCGCGCGGTGGCCGCGCTCACCGCCGGCCGGCCGGAATTCGGCCACCTGCAACCCTGCGCGTACGACGGCGACACCGAGACCGATATCAGGCAGTGGGCGCGGGCGCATTCGCGCTGGATCTTCACCAACCCCGACATGCTGCACGTGGGGATCCTGTCCACCCACCCACGCTGGCGGCACTTCCTCCGCAACCTTCGCTACATCGTCATCGACGAATGTCACCATTATCGGGGGGTTTTCGGATCGCACACGGCGTTGGTGATGCGCCGACTACTCCGCCTCGCGCGGGCCGCCGGGGCCTCCCCGGTGGTCGTCGCCTCCAGTGCCACCGCCGCCCACCCCGCCGAATCCCTGTCCCGGCTCATCGGCGAACCCGCCGTCGCCGTCACCGAGGACGGCTCACCGCACGGCGAACGCACCCTCGCCCTGTGGCAGCCCGGTTTCGTCCCCGCGGTCACCGGCGAGAACGGAGCCCCGGTCCGCCGGTCGGCCGGAGCCGAATCCGCACGACTACTGGCCGATTTCGTGATCGAAGGGGCCCGCACGCTGTGCTTTGTGCGCAGCCGGATGGGCGCCGAACTCACTGCCCGGCAGGCCCGACAGATCCTCGCCGCCGCCGCACCCGAACTGGTGGACAAGGTCGCGGCCTATCGGGCCGGCTACCTCGCCGACGACCGCAGACGTCTCGAACGGGCCATCGACGACGCCGAACTCACCGGCGTGGCCACCACGAACGCGCTGGAGCTGGGTATCGACATCAGCGGTCTGGACGCCGTCATCGTCGCCGGCTATCCGGGCAGCATCGCCTCGTTCTGGCAGCAGGCCGGACGAGCCGGGCGGCAACACCATTCGGGTGATTCGCTGGTGGTGCTCGTCGCCCGCGACGACCCCCTCGACACCTACCTGGTGAACAATCCGCCGGCGTTGCTCGACAAACCCGTGGAGGCGGCCGTCACCGACCCCGCCAATCCGTACATCCTGGGGCCGCATCTGCTGTGCGCGGCCGCCGAACTGCCGTTGACCGAACGCGACGTGGACGATTGGGGCGCCCGTACGGTGGTCGACGAACTCACGGCGCGAGGCGCGCTCACACGCCGCCGGCTACCAACGAGAGGCGCGGATCGTCCTCGTCCACATCCTGGATCGGCTACGACGGGGTGGTACGTCAGTGCCGGAATCGAGCCGCACGCGCAGGTCAACCTGCGTGGCGGCAGCGGCGAGGAGGTGCTCATCGTCGACACCACCACCGGGCGTCTGCTGGGCACCGTCGACGCGGTGCGCGCGATGTCGACGGTGTACGCGGGTGCGGTGCACATCCACCAGGGCGAGACGTTCGTCGTCGACGAGTTCGACCTCGACGACGGCCTGGCACTGACCCATCCCGAAGAACCCGACTGGACGACGTCGGCCCGCGAGACCACCGGGATCTCGGTGGACAGGGTGATCTCCGAACGCCGGTACGGCCCACTGACCGTCGCCTTCGCGGAGGTGACCGTGACCCACCAGGTGATCGGCTACCTGCGCACCCTGCTCACCGGCGAGGTCCTCGACTCGGTCCCCCTGGACATGCCGGAACAGACACTGCCGACGCGTGCGGTGCTGTACACCCTCACCCCGCGGGCACTGGCCGATGCGGGCATCGATCCGGCGGCACCGGCCGGCGCGCTGCATGCCGCCGAACACGCCGCGATCGGGCTGCTGCCACTGGTGGCCACCTGCGACCGCGGCGACATCGGCGGTCTGTCGACCACCCTGCATCCCGATACCGGCCTGCCGACGGTGTTCGTCTACGACGGACATCTCGGCGGCGCCGGATTCGCCGAACGCGGTCACGACACCTTCGCCCGGTGGATCGGCGCGACCCGCGAGGCCATCGCCTCCTGCCGGTGCGCCGCGGGCTGCCCGTCGTGCGTGCAGTCACCGAAATGCGGCAACGGCAACGACCCGCTCGACAAGTCGGGCGCGATCGCCGCGCTCACCCTCATCCAGCGGTGCCTGTCGGACGCGGCGGCCGACCCCGGCGAACCCGCGGTGACCGCCCCCACGGCATCGGTACAGTAAGCTCTGCGTAAAGCCGGGCCGGGGATAGATTCTTTCGTGACCCCGCACGGGGCAGAAGCTGGCGAGGACACATCCATGCACGACGAATCCGAGGCATCGCCGCCCGTCGGTTCGGCGCGGCTGATCACCACTCGGCGGCAGGTGTATTTCCTGCTCGCCCGGCCCACCACAGACACCGACATCCTGCCGTCGACCATCGGTGAACTCGATGTGTTCGATACCGAGGATCAGGCCCTCGACGCCCTCGACATCCACTACGCGTGGTGCGATGCGCGGCTGGACCGGACCGTCGTCTCCACCGCGCAGTGGTATCTGCAGAGCGCCGTGGTGGGGCCCCGGCTCACCCCCGCCCTCGGCGATGTCTACCTCGCCGCGTACGACGACGGCGGCGGACATCAGGCCGTCGCCGGCGGGTTCCTCACCGAGGGCGAACTGATCCACTGGTCGGCATTCGTGCGGGCGGTCGAACCGTTCATCCCGATCGCGATCGTCGGCCGCGAGTACAGCCTCGCCTATCGCGGCGACGCCACCACCCGGTTCGGGCAGTTGTGGTTCACCCCGATGCAGTCGCGGCGCGTGTATCCCAAACGCATCGTCGTCGACGAGGACGCCGACCGCATCAGCTGACCAGCCCGCCCGCGCCATCGCCTCCACGGCCTTCGACACCCACGACTGGTTCTTCCGGCTGACGGTGCCGACGGTACTGGTATCGCAACCGCACCCATCGAACGTGTCATCGACTGCTGGTGGTGGTGGTGGTGTCGCGAGAATCGAGCACAGTCCCGGAACGCGGACCCCTGGCCGGGACCGGTCAGCCGATGAGGTGGCGGAGCACCTGCCGCAGTTCGGCGTTGACGTCGTCGAGCGGGCGCACCGATTCCGCGGCCTTGCACATCGCTATCGCGCCCTCGACGGCGGCGATCACGAGGGTCGCGGCGCTGCGGGCCCGGTCGGGATCGGCGCCGTAGGCTTCGAGGACCTTGGCGATCACGTTCTGCCATGCCGTGAACGCGTCTGCGGCGATCGCCTTGAGTGTGGGGGAATCACTGTCACCGACGGTCGTCGCGAGGATGGGACACCCGCGCGTGTACTCGAATTCGGTCAATTGTGCCTTCCAGAAGGCGGTCAACTGATCGACGCACTGTTCGGGTGTGTGGCCGGCGGCGATCCCGGCGATGTACGAGGTCATCAGATCCGCGGCCGACTGTGTCGCGCGATCGACGATCTCCTCGCGGCCGCCGGGAAAGTGATGGTAGACCGAGCCGCGCGGCGCACCGCTGTCCCGGAGAACGCGGTCGATCGTCACGCTCCGCGGGCCTGACTCGCTCAGCAGTGCCACCGCGCTGGTCACCATTCGGTCCGGTGCGCGCGGTGTCCGGACGCCTGCTGTAGCAGCCATCATCACTCCTTCGAGGTCTGAGACGATGCCCGTCGTCGACGTCCCCTGCGGTAGAGGGTAGTCGAGGCCCTGAGCGACCCGAACGTCCTCGCCCCCAGGTATTCCGGTCCGGACCGATTGCATCCGACCCCGGCCGGCCACCGGGAGACGGCCGAGACCGTCGCCCTGACCAGGCTCAGTTGATCAGCCACTCCGACGCGAGGGCGCTCCACCCCATGCTGAAGCGCCCTCACGCTGTCGCCGCACCGACGAGTGCCGCGATCACCTCGTCGGGTTCGCGGTCACCGCACCGGTCCGGCCCGTGCCCGCGCGTCGGCCCACCGGACGCCGAAGGCACCCAACGCGACCGGCACCCGCACCGCCACGACCACGTCGCTCCCCGTCACCCGGCAGTCGATGACATCGGCGGGCGGTTGCTGCGCCCGCGCCAGATCGCGTGCCGCCGCGCACGAGTCCGGACCGCCCGCCACCTGTGCCGCGGCGGCCGCCAGCGCGGCGAGGTCGGCAGCCGACTGCGCCCGATGCCGTGCCACCACCGCGCCGCCGATATGAAGCACCGCCACCAGGACCGACGCGATCGCCGCTATCGCGAACGCCGCCAGGATCGTTGCGCCACCCCGCTCGTCGGCGACCAGACGCCTCACGGCTCGACCCCCGGAGCGAACTCGACCTGATCGGAACCGTCGGGCTCGGGCACCGCGACCGCCCGCGCCGACACCGTCAACCCGGGCAGGAACAGCGCCCGAGAACTCACGACCACCGTGACTCGCCGTCCCCCTTCGTCAACAGAGATATCGGCGTCGTCACCGGCGATCCGCGCACCGGCCTCTCGCGCACCGGCATCATCGGCCGCGGTCAACCGCGCCACCTCGCGGGCGGCGTCGGTGCACCTGATCTGCGTCACCATCCCCGACACCGCCCCGACGGCCAGGATCACCGTGAACACGATCGAGGCAATGGCATAGGCCGCCTCCACGGTCACCATGCCCTCGTCGTCGGAGAGCAGGTTGCGCGACACCTCAGCCCACCGAGGTGTTCAACGCCTTGTCGATGATCCCGGTCAACGCGCTCACGATGCTGTCACCGGTCACCACCGTGTACAGCAAAGCCCCGAACGCGGCGGCGGCGACCGTGCCGATCGCGTACTCCATTAGTGGTAATTAACACCATGCACCTCGACTGGCTGACCAGTGCGTTCGTGAACGCCAACGCACGGCCGATGTCTACTGGAAAGCCGCCCTCGTCGCCGACGACAGTCGGGCGAGACAACCCGACGGGACACTACTTGCATATGCAAGTAACACCGCCCTGCCATGAAAGGGTGACCGCCGGACGACGGCCTTCCTGTGACTCGCGTCCGCATCCGCCGGCCGAAGGCTGGCGGATGGCCGTTCTCCGGTTCCGCCGTGCCCCGCACTCCTGCCGCGCTGTACTTGGTGCATGGATGACGACGAACAGATGACCGAGGTCGAGATCGACAATATGTTCGAGCGGACGCAGCCGATTGGCAGCGCGATTAACGCCATCGCGCAGGCAGAGCTGGCCGTGGCCGCCATCGAAGAGACGCCGCCCGCGGTGCAGAGTCGCCTCGACCAGGTGCTCCGTGACGTGCTCGGCCGGCCTGGCGAATGATGCCCAACCGCTGACCAAGCGTCTACCCAACCGTAACGGGAACTCTGCTCCCGCATAGTCTGTTGCCGTATGGCCGAACGCAGAATCCACTGAGGTAAGGGGCGAGATTGACCGACGAATCCAACGTCCTTGACCAACTCATCTCGCGTGTCGACGACGATGGTCTGCGGTCTCGACTGGCCCACGAAGTAGACCTCCTGCGCGGTTCTCGCCGGTTCGGCCTGGTCTTCGATCGGCACCTACCCGAATCGGTGCGACTGCCTGACCATCCCATCCGCAAGGGCATCCGCGTCGCGCTGCGCGACGAGTCCTCGACCGAGACATGGGTCGTCGACCGTTTCACCGACCGCACCCGCGAGGTTGCGGTTCTGAGCGGTGGTGGCGGCGAGCGGCACGTCTCCGAGCTGATCGTCGTCCGGGAGTTCGGTGAGCCGATCTACCCGGGCCTGCGTTCAGTCGAACGAATCGAGAACGGCCCGGCCGACGCGCCGTGGCACGTCGTGATCAACGGCGAGAACTTTCACGCGCTGCAGGCGCTGCGGTCCACCCACCGCGGCAAGGTCGACCTGATCTACATCGATCCGCCCTACAACACAGGAAACGACGGCTGGATCTACAACGACCGGTACGTCGATCAGAACGACCGCGCCAAGTCGTCGAAGTGGTTGTCGTTCATGGAGCGACGACTGTTGATCGCATGGGAACTTCTGAAGCTGACCGGCGTCATCATCGTGGCCATCGGTGACGAGGAGCACCATCGTCTCCGGATGCTTCTGGACCAGATCTTTGGCGATCAGAATTTCCTGGCGGACATCACTTGGCAGGGCAGCGGAAAGAACGATGCACGCTATACGGCGGGTGGCGTCGACTACATGCTCGTGTTCGGCCGTGACGAAGCCTCCCTGGCAGCTTCAGGAATTCGTTGGAAGGAACGCAAGCCCGGACTCGATCGCGCGATCGAAGCGGCAACGATCGCCTGGTCCGAGTCGGGTCACGACCGAGAAATAGCGACTAAGCTCTACCGTTCGGCCCTTCGGTCGCTCCGCAGCGAACTTGAACCCTCGGTATTCCGATACGACCAAATCGATAGCCACGGCCGCGTGTTTCAGGCCGATAACCTAACGAGCCCAAATCGTCGACCGAACCTGATGTACCCCGTCTACCATCCAGTCACAGGACGCGCCGTGCCAGTGCCTGCGAACGGTTGGAGGTACTCAGCGGACGCGTTGGAACAGTTGGTCGCCGAAGGGCGGATCTTGTTCGGTGAGGATGAATCGACTACACCTAGGCTCAAACGGTTCCTCACCGACCAGCAGGACCGAGTTCCCTACCCAACGTTCACTGAACCGCGCATGCCCGGGTCGCGGCGTCTTGAAAGTGTCTTGGGAGATCGACGCTTCCCGAATCCGAAAGATGTAGAAGTCGTGCGTCGCTGGGTAGGGATTGTTTCGCGTCCTGACGCCGTTGTTTTGGACTTCTTCGGCGGTTCCGGAACGACGGCTGAGGCGGTCATGCAATTGAACAGTCAGGACGGCGGTACACGACAGGCGATCCTGGTCACCAACAACGAAATTGGCGCGACTGAGGCGAAAAAGCTCCGCAGGTCGGGTCTGCACCCAGGCGACCAGGATTGGGAGTCGCGCGGCGTATTCGAATACGTCTGCCGCCCTCGGATCTCCACCATCGTCACCGGCGAGCGCCCTGACGGCTCCGCCTACTCAGAGGGTCTTCCCGCGAACGTCGAGATGTTCGACCTCACCTACCTCGACCCGGGCATGGTGCGCCGAGGCCACGAGTTCGAATCGGTCGCCCCGCTGATGTGGCTCGAAGGCGGGGCACGTGGTCCGCGCATTGACGTGGTCCCCGAGGCTGGCTGGGCGCTGACGGAGTCCTACGGAGTGCTGTTTGACGCCGACGTCCTCGCCCCGTTCGCCGAGGCTGTCACCGAAGCCGCGATGAGCGGTGTCCCACCATCGGTGATTTTCGTGATCACCGATTCCGAGGCCGAGTACCAGCAGGCGGTCGAGCGGCTCCCGATCGGAGTCGAGACGGTCCAGCTGTACGAGGACTACCTGTCGAACTACACCATCAACATCGCTGGCGGTGCGCGGTGAAGTTCACCCTAGAGCCCTACCAGAGCACTGCGGTTGAGTCGGTGCTTACCGGGCTTGCTAAAGCCCGCGCCGGCTTCCTCGATGACGGCGAACGGACCGCTGTGGGGCTGACGGCCCCGACCGGCGCTGGGAAGACCGTCATCGCTACCGCGGTTCTCGAAGGCATCTACAAGGGCACGGCGACCCGCCCGCCGAACCCAGCCATGACGGTCCTGTGGATCACCGATGACCGTTCGCTCAACGCCCAGACGATCGCCAAGATCACGCAGGCTTCGGGCGGTGCGATCGACATCAACCGCATTCGGTTCCTCGGGGATACTGACCACCGAACGCTCGAACCTGGCTTCATCTACTTCGTCCACATCCAGGCAATGCAGAAGAACTCGACTCTGCACGCCGTCCGCCCCGACGGCACGAAGAACGACAAGCGCACCCACGGTGCGTGGGACATGATCGCCAACACCGTTCGCGAGCGCGGCGAGGACTTCCTGGTCATCTGGGACGAGGCGCACCGGGGCTCGGGCACGAAGAATACCGACCGTAAGTCGATCGCCGGGACGATCGTCGACGGCGGCACCACCAACATCGGCACCTCCCAGCCGCCGACACCAGTGGTGCTGGGTATCTCGGCGACACCGGATCGGTTCCTGGCCGCCATGAACGCCGCCAACCGCACGCCCCGCCTTGTCGAGGTCAAGGCGGGCGATGTCCGCGAGTCCGGTCTGCTCAAGGACCGAATCCTTCTCCGCAGCCTCGGCGAATCGCAGTCGGCGGACAACACCATGCTTGCCCTGGCCGTCGAGGACCTCAGGTCCTCCGATGAGGCTTGGCGCATCCACCACGAGACCACCGGTGACCGCCTCGTCGAACCGCTGCTGGTTGTCCAGGTCGAGCAGGGTCTGTCGCCAGCGAAGGAAGAAGCTCGGCTCGCCGAGATCCTAGCGGTCATGGAGTCGGCCTGGCCGGTGCTGTCTGACTACGCGGTTGCTCACGCGTTCGGCGACCACGGCCCCTACAAGGTGGGGGACAAGACGATCCGCTACCTGCCCCCCGAGGCGATCTCCGGCGACGACCAGGCGCGCGTGGTGCTCTTCAAGTCGGCGCTCACGACAGGCTGGGACTGCCCCCGGGCCGAGGTCATGATCTCGTTCCAAAATAAGGACAGCTACACCGAGATCGCCCAGCTTATTGGCCGACTGGTCCGTACCCCGCTGGCCAAGCGGGTCGACGGAGGCGACGACCGGCTCAACGAGGTCGCCGCGTACCTGCCGGGATTCCGCACGGAGCATGTCGCACGGGTCGTCAACGCGCTGACCGAGGACGAGACCGTCGAGGTCGACGTCGTCATCGCACCGGTCGTATGTGAGAAGTCGGCCGACGTTCCCGCCGAGCTGTTCGACCTGCTCGACACTCTGCCGTCTTTTACCCGGCAGCGAACGTCGTTCAGCTCCCGCACCGCGCAGTTGATGCGTCTGGCCGCTGCCCTGACCGAGCACGGCCTGGTCAAGCAGGGCTCGGCCAAGGCCAAGCAGTGGATCGTCGACCAGATGCGGGCGGCCGACGGGCAGCGTGGCAACGAGATCGACGCGAAGGTCGACGACATCATGTCGCTCACGATCAGCACCACGATGGTCGCCTATGGCGAGGCGATCATGCAGAGCGAGGGCAGGTCCGACACCCAGACCAACGAGCGTGACCTGGAGAGCTACTTCGGCAAGGCCAAGCGACTGCTCCCGGACGGCTCGGCCAACTGGTACTACAACGACCTGTGCGACCGCGGCGAGGACGACATCGACGCCTCGGCCCGCCTGGTCGCGATGGCCGACCTCGGCTTCAAGGCGGTCGTCGAGGAGCAGGCCGCCGCCCTCATCGACGATTGGCGCAAGCAGCACGCTGCCAAGGTGTCGGCTAAGCCGCGGCATGTCCGGGAGCAGATCGAGCCACTCTGGCACCTCGGTGGCACCCCGATGCTGCCGACGACCGTCGAGGTCCGCGACGCCTACCCCGCAGCGACGGAGAAGGTGCGCGGCAAGATCGTCGAGACGATCGACACCTATCCCTCGCACATCTATGGCATCCCCGACGGCAAGCCCCGCGCCGGCGGGTTCCCGGTTGATACCTCTCGGTCTTCTTGGGAGGCCGAGGTGCTGGCCGCCGAACTCACATCCGAAACGCTCGTCGGCTGGTACCGCAACCCATCTTCAGGCAGGCACGCACTGGCGGTCCCGTACGAGTTCGGCGATAAGGACCAGCTCATGCACCCGGACTTCCTGTTCTGGCATGACGACGGAGAGGGGGAGTACGTCATGGACATCGTCGACCCGCACCGCTTCGATCTTGCCGACACCTCAGCCAAATGGTCGGCGCTCTCGCGTTACGCCCAGGACCACGCCGATCGTGTCCGTCGGTGCCTCGCCATCGCGAGGATTGGTGGTTCGCTGCGCGCGCTCGACCTCACGGTCTCGGGTATCGATGAGCGTATCGCCGAGGCGACCAACCAAAACCTGATCGCAGCGATCTTCGACGCCGAAGGCATATCGTATCCGTGAGACGCACACCGTATGTCCGTGGTGACTGACAGAATGTCCGCGTGAAGACGTACTCACTCGAAGCTGGCGACGACCACGTCCAGAAGCTCGCTCATGAGAACGACCCCGTCAAGGCCGTGATCGAACTGGTCTGGAACAGCCTCGACGCCGACGCGCACCGCGTCGACGTAATCCTGCACCGGAGTCAGACAGATGTTGTCGTCGGTGTCGAGGTCAACGACGACGGGCACGGGATGGCGCCCGAGGAGATCTCGGCAGCATTCAGATTTGTCGGCAACTCGTGGAAGCGGACGGCGTTGCGCAGCCGGGACGAGAGTCGGCCCCTCCACGGGAAGTTCGGCCAGGGTCGACTGCGTGCCTTCGCGCTGGGCACGAAGGTCACCTGGGACACCGTCGGCGACAGCACCGACGGCAAGCGTCTGCGATCGGTCGTCACTGCCCGCTCGGGTGACCGGAACCACGTCGAGGTGTCCGACGCGGTCGAGACCGATGCAGACACCGGAACCAAGTTCGCTGCGGAGGGCAAGGAAGCGATCGACCCGCTCGACAAGGACGCCGCCGCGGAGCGACTCGGCACAACCCTGGCGCCGTACTTGATCGCCCACGACAGTGTCGAGGTCGTCTACGACGGCCAGCGAATCCTGCCTGCGGAGAACATCGCGCGGGACACGGAGCTGCCGCTGGAATGGGAGCACGGCGGCACGGTCCGCCACGCCAAGCTGCGCGTAATCGAGTGGAAGAAGCCAGCCGGTCGCGAGATACACCTCTGCGATGCCAGTTCAGTCGTGGTCGACACGCTCGACTCGGCCCCCGGACCGGACTTCTCGTACTCGGCCTACCTGCTGTGGGACGAGATGCCCGAGCACCAAGGGCAGTGGCCTCTTGCCAAGATGGAAAGCACGCCCACCGTGCTGGGCACCACGCTCGCCGAACTCGACCAGGTGCTGGCCGACTACCTGGACGCGCGGCGTGACGAGCGGCGTCGCGAACTCGTCGACGAATGGAAGACCGCCAAGGTCTATCCCTACAAAGGGGAACCGGTCTCGACCGAGGAGGAGGTCGAGCGCGCGGCGTTCGACGTCGTCGCGACCTCGATCAACCGGTACATCCCGAAGGAGGGCAAGCGCAAGCAACGGCTCACACTCGGTCTGCTCAAGGATTCGCTACAGCAGCGACCCGGTGACGTGACTGAGCTGCTCGACCAATACGTCGGACTTCCCGCCGAAGAGCGCGAGCACCTCGACCGACTGCTCAACAGCACTGGACTGTCCCGAGTCATCCGGGCATCGACCGATGTCACGAACCGGCTGGAGTTCCTCGCCGCTCTGCAGCTAATGGTCTTCGACCCGGAGAAGCACAAGCTGGTCGGCGAGCGCGAACACCTGCACAAGATCCTCGAGCGCGAACTGTGGGTGTTCGGCGAGCAATACAACTTCATGGTCAGCGAGCGGGGTCTGACCGCAGCTCTGGATCGCCACCGCGAGTTGCTCGGCATGGATCGATCCGACAGGACGCCGGTGAAGCGACTGGACGGTAGCGTCGGCCGGCTCGACCTGCTCTTGTCGGCCGTGGCGACCGAACACGACCGCAACCGGCACCTGGTCGTTGAACTGAAGGCGCCGAGGGTCCGTGCAGGACAGACCGAGCTCAACCAGATCGAGTCCTACGCTATGGCGGTCGCTTCAGACGCCCGGTTCGCCGACGCCACTACCGAGTGGGACTTCTGGCTGGTCACCAGTGAGGTCGACTCAGTCGTCCGGCAGAAGTCGAACCAGCGGGGCTGGGAACGCGGACTCGCATTTGCCCCTGACGACCTGCCCGAGGCCCCTGGTGCCACGGTCCGCGTCTGGGTGCGCACCTGGGGGCAGATCATCGACGAGGCCAAGCATCGGCTCGACTACTTCCAGAAGAGCCTCCAGCACGACCCCTCGCTGGACGAGGCGAAAGAGTACCTGCGCAGGCAACACAGCGACGTCATCCCAGAAGGGCTGATCGAAGACATCGACGCCCCTGCCTAATCCCGGGTTCGGCTAGTGAACCACTTCGACCGTCTCGCCGTCACTCATCTCCCCGTCGAACAGCAGGCCGGACGATTGGTCGGCGTAGAGGACACGGATTCCCCGGCCCCGCACCTCGTCGTCCACGTGCTCGACCACCATGACCACCGACTCGGAGGCCCCAAAGGCGATCGCCAGTCGGTTCCCCTCGTTCGCGAGACTGAATCTGGTCAGTGGGGTCCGGTTCGCCATGTCGACGATCCTAGAAGACTGGACGGTGCCGACCTCTGGGCGGACCGATTTGGGCGTCCGTAAGCCGGTCGTTCACTGAGACAGCCGAACGCTGCCGCTGCGGCTGGCGAATCCGCAGGGCTTACAGTCTCATTCGGCCCGTGCAGAGGTGCGTCTCGGGTGACGTCCAGTATTCGAGCGTTCGCGAGATCAGAGCAGTGTGCCCTGTTCAGGCTGGCCTTTGACATGATCGAGCGCGACACCGAGCTCCGTTCTTGAGGTTACTGACTCAGCGCCAGCCTCGATGAGGATGCGGTTCCCGATGGGCGTCTCATCCCCGAAGTTGAGCGCAAATACTGGCCGGCCTCGCTTGAGTGCGTCTCGTCCGGCTGCGAGAGTGCCGCCCTTCTCACCAGCCTCGATCACTACCAGCGCTTTGCCCAGCCCGAAGATCACGTGGTTGCGGGCCATCGCTGCGTACGCTGCCCATGGCTGGTCTGGGCGGAACTGAGAGACGACGAGTATTCGGCCCGGATCGAAGCTCTCCTTGAACTCTCGTTTGACGCGGAAAGCGTCGATTCCTTCGGCTAGGACGATCACGGTGCGGCCGCCGCGGTCCAGAGCGGCGAGATGCGTCGCCGTATCCACTCCTTTCGCGTAGCCGGAGACCACCGTCAGTCCTCGATCGCTCACCTCTTCGCCGCACGCGCGCGCGGCCTTTAGTCCCAGTGGGCTTACGCGCCGTGATCCGCACAGCCCTGCGCCGTCCGCGGTTAGTAGCGACAGGTCGCCTTTGCAGAAGAGAGTCGGGACGGCAGGTCGACCCCTGACTACCAACGAATCGGGGAAGGCGTCGTCCCCGGCGTTGATTGCCTTGATACCCCGGGACTGGAGATCCTCGACTTTTCGTGCCAACGAGTCGCGCACTTCCTTCGGAAGAGTTCTCCAGGCGTCTCGAAGCGGTTCTGGGTCAGGATCGGCCAGCGCACGAGTCACTTTCGCGGGCGTGCGGAACACTTCGAACGCGACTAGCGCCCGGAGCGTTCCCTCAACAGACATTCGTTCAGTTCCTCATCGTTCTCGCGCCGACCAGCCCATAGACTGCGTGAGCCCCCGCTAGCTTGGCAACCCGGGCCACTTCCGTGCAGGTCGCGCCGGTATGCCAGACATCGTCGACGATCACGCACGGGCCGTCCAGCATCGTCGGCGAGGAGAAGAGGCCTCTGACATCGAGGCTCGGGTCCGCTTTCCGCGGTGCACGGGCGGGACCGATCGTTTGGATCAGTTGTTTGTGGGTCGCCTCCGCGACCAGATGCGCCACCCTCTCGCCGGTACTGTTGCCAGTGCCCGAGGAACCCGGAACGCTCAGAAGGTACGGTGCGTCCCTGTATGCCGGATGCCGCTCGATCGCGGCTGCCAGGCGCGCAGCGAGTGCCTCGCGGGCCTGCTTCTGCTTGCCAGGCGAGTAGGTGAAGTACTTCGCCTGGTGGATCAGCTGCCCCACTTCAGTGTTCGCCCACTGGTCTGCGGGAACGTCCTCATCGATCGTTTTGTAGCGGTCCAACGCCAGCACCAGGTCGAACGGCGCCGGGGCAGGCAGGCACAACCCTGTTTCAAGTAGCGACACCAATCCTGCGAGGCCGTCCGGGAACCCGCTGCGGAACTCCAGGCACCTGTTGTACTCGGGTCTGCTCGCCGGAACCGCCACCGTTCTGTACTTCGAGTCGAAGCACGCCGCGATATGGGTGAGGGGCAATTGCGGGGTCTTCAGATAGAGGCGACGCCACCGGTCGCCGTCGTCGGCTGGCTTCGCACGCCAGGAACTCTCGATCCGGCACGGTCGAGCCGGCGGGTGGAACTCGGATAGGTACATGAACGGGCAACCCTTGAAGTAACCGAAGTGAGTTTCAAAGCGTACCGCCAGTTCGCCCGTCTGCACGCGATGCCGGCACGCTCTGGCGCGGCCTATCTTCGAACGCGTTCTCGATCCGCTGGAGTACTCCCAGTGGAACAGTGCGTCAGCACCGCAAATTGCGTCTCAATAGGGTCGGTAGAGGCATTTATGGACATCTGTCACATAATCCCTTAGACTCATAGCGACAGATACGGAGTGCCGCGACGGACGCGGACGACGACAGGAGACGCCCCATGCCGAACGCAACCACCGCATTCGATCGCGACATCGACGTCGTCCAGCATGTTCCCTCGGTCCCGCTGCACATCGTCGAGCACGACGGCCAACGCAGCAGGACGATCCGGCCCCGCGGCCCGCACCGCCATATCGTCGTCACCGAGATGAAGTGACCGGCCAGCGCGTCGGCTATGTCCGGGTGTCCACCGCCGAGCAGAACGAAGTTCGCCAGCTCGACGGTGTCGCCGTCGACAAGACTTTTGCCGACAAGGCCTCCGGCCGCACCAGGGACCGCCCAAAGCTCGACGAGATGATCGCCTACGTCCGCGAGGGCGACACCGTCCTCGTCCACTCGCTCGACCGCCTTGCACGCAACGTCACCGACCTGCAAGCCATCATCGCCGAGCTGAACGCCAAGGGCGTGCGCGTCGAGATCACCACGCAAGGCTTGGTGTTCACCGGTGACGACAACCCGATGACCAAGCTGCTGCTGCAAATGTTGGGTGCCGTCGCGGAGTTCGAGCTGGCGACCATCCGGGAGCGCCAGGCAGAGGGCATCGCCAAGGCCAAGGCGGCCGGAAAGTACAAGGGTCGCAAGGCTGCGCTCACCGCCGAACAGGCGCGGGAGATCTCCCGCCGTCACGCCGGCGGTGCGGGTGAGGGGATCACGGCCCTGGCCAGGGAGTTCGGCGTCTCTCGGCAGACTGTCTACCGCTATCTGGCCGAGGTTCGATAGACGCGACGGCGTAGCCGTCCACGAGAGCCTCCTCGACCGATCACCGTCGAGGAGGCTTCTCTCATGTCCACACCACACGCGTCCCCAGCAACAACCACCGCAACGCGCTCCGGTTCCCGCGTCGTCGTCACGCGTACCGACGACGTGATCGCCGGTGCCGAGCCGATCATCGCCGTAATGGCCGACAGCGCCGACATCATGGCCTTCACGCCGGCCGCCGCCGGCGACCTGTCCGCGATGCTCGCCCGTGCCGCAACAGACACGATCGCCGTGCAGATCAAGGTGACGAACAGCTACCCGGACGCCTCGTTCGAACACGTCTATGACATCACCGCGCCTGCACCGCGCGATGACGAGTACCCCGACGATTGGGCGTATGACCACCTGTACGAGTACACGGGTGAGGGACCTGAGTACGCCAGCACTCCCGCTGCCTACGAGGTCGAGATCCTCAGTGCGCCAGCGCTTTTCGAGCACTTTATCGGTCTGAAAGTGGATTCCTACGGGTGAGCGACGGCGAAGCCGTCGACGACCGCTTCCTCGAACGATCACATCGAGGGAGGGGACCACCCATGACCACTGTTCTCTGCGATCCCTGGATCGAGCGACACATCAGCGCAGGACGCCTGTCACCGGGAGCCCGCGGCATGAGCCGTGAGGATGCGGCCAGCCAGTACAACGAGTGCAACGGCTTGGTTCGGTCGGATGAGGACTTCCTCTACACGCCCACGCAGGCCGCGACCACTGTCCGAGAACTGCTCAGCGACATCGGCATCGAAATCCACGCCGACGCTCGCATCCTGCTCACCGACGGCGACGGCGGGCAGCGGTGTTGGACCTTCCTCGTCGAGCCGAGCCAACTCGAATACGCCTGCGAGCAGCACCGGTACATCACCGGCGAGAGCATCAACGCCGACGCATTGGAAGGGGCGCTGCCGTGGGGATGAAACCGTCCGTAGCCATCACCGAACCCGACCGTCCCAGGGCGTGGATCGGTTCCCTCGCCGCGTACAACGGCTCGCACGACGGCGTGCCGCGCCTGATCGGCGAGTGGTACGACGCGACCGACGCCGGCGAGGTCACCGTCGCCGACCTGCACGCGGGCACCGGTGTCCCGTTCGACGCCGACGACGAGCTGTGGGTCATGGACCTCGACGGTGTGTGGCCGGTCCGCACAGAGATGGACCCGAGTACCGCGGCCGAGTGGGGCGCACTGTACGAGGAGGTCACGCCGACTCTCTGGCCGGCGTTCTGCGCGCTGGCCAGGGCAGAGAGCGTCGACGACCCGCGTGAGGTGGACGTGCAGCGCTTCATCGAGCGCTACTGCGGCGAGTGGGAGTCGTGGCGGGACTACGTCGAGAACCTCGTCGAAGACTTGTCGCTGTTCGACGCGCTGCCTGCGGACCTGCGCACCTACATCGACCTCGACCGGTACGGCCGGGACTTGCGGTACGACTACACCGTCGTGGACACCGGCGACGGCGGTGTGTTCGTCTTCCGGGAGGCGTGATGGTCACCCTCGACGACGCCCTGGATCTGCTTCCCGAAGCCTGGCACGACGACATCGCCGACGACTCGGCTGGTCAAGGCTGCACGCTCGGCTACACCGCCGCAGCCGACGGCCTGCGGACCGAGACGATCGAGCGAGTACAGCGGATCTTCGCCGAGCGCGAGGGCGACGCTGACTGGCAGGCGCTGGGCGCCAGCCAGCAGCTCGATGAAGTGTTCCCGTCCTACAACGGCATCGGAAGCTGGGATCTACTCGACGAGCTGGGGATCACCACGGTCTACGTCCTTCGTCCCGACTGACTCCGCGGGCTGGCCGCTGCGCGAGCCGGCCCCCAGGTCATTCACCTATACGACACAGGACTTGCAGGGTGTGTGAGCTACGTCTCATATCTTGACATGACCTGCTACCCTCTTAGACGTATAGATAGGCCACCGCGGGAGCGATCTGCCCAGCTCATCGCCTATTTTCTGTCACAAACCCCTGGTACCAATGAACGCGTCGTCCTGATGGGCGGCGCGTTTTCTTTTGCGCTGTGCGACGATGCCTATGTCGCAGTAGTGCACCATAAGTCGGACGCGACAGATCGACCATGATTCGCACAGCAAGGAGGACCGCATGACCATGACAAGATGGGCCCGTGCCCGCACCAGACGCCATGATCCCGCAGCGAGAGTTGCTCGCGCGGCCCGTGCGTCGTGAGGCCGTCGGCGCCGCCCTGCGAGCGGCCCGCATCGCCGCGGGTCTCAACAAGCAGCAGGCGGCAGCGGCCAGTGGGCTGAGCCGACATTCGTTGATGCGCTTGGAAGCGGGCACGGGGAGCCTGAATCTCGACAGGCTTTGGTCTCTGGCCAGGGCTTATCGCACTACGCCGTCTGCGATTCTCGCCGCAGCCGAGGCCGACGAGGCCGCCGCCGAGACCCTGCGGCCCTAATCAGGCTACTCCGCACCACCGCTCACTCGCACGACGTCGACACCCTCGACGTTCGCACCCGTGCGCGGGTGCCCACCACACCACCTGACACCACCACCAGGGAACCACCACCATGAAAACTCGCATCATCACTGCTCTGACCGCGCTGTTCGTCGCCGTCGCCGCTCTGGCCGGCACCACCGTGACCGCTCCCGAAGCCTCTGCCCGCGTCACGTCGGGCAAGTACACCTGGACCACCGTGAAGACGATCAACGGTGCGCGCGGATCGTTCCCGGTCACCATCCGCGGGAACATCCTGACCCTCGACATCCCCGGCGTCATCATCGGCGCGTCCAAGCACGCTCGTATACACCGGACCCGCACCGGCGGGTTCTTCGACTACGGCGGCAACCGGTACGTGCTGCGCAAGTCTGGCAGTAAGTACGTCGGCGATGAGCTGTGGCTGACCATCAACGGCGCAGTCGTGGGCCGCACGAGCCTCACGCCGCGCCGCTGACCGCACCCCCGACTCGAAGGAGCTTCCCCGTGTCTGACCTCGACCTCTACCTCATTCACAACCTCGACCGTCGCGCTCCGTCGCCCGATCTTGCCGCGCAGCTGACCAGTCAGCTCAACGCTGCCGCCGACCCTGTCGCTCGCCAACGGCTCGACACCGCCCGCGCCGTCCTCGGAGATCCGCAGCGCAGGCAGGCCTACGACGCACAACTGGCCGACCCCGCCGCACCGCCGATCACCGAGCAGACGCTCGCGGCCCTGACGGGTCGTTCTGCGCCCGTGCAGGCCAAGTCGTCTGCCTTCGCCCGGCCACGCGTCCTGGCTGCACTCGCAGCCTTCCTCGGCGTCCTGCTGATCGTCGTCGTCTCGGCCGTCGCGTGCAGTGGGAGCGACGATGACAGCGACAACCGCACCCGCGACGCGGCTACACCCGGCACGCCGTCGACCCTGACCACGGAGCAGAAGAAGTCTGCGGTGGTCTACAACGCCGAGTACCGCTCGGAAGATGTCTCATTCGTACCCGGTGCGTCGATTCGAGTCGACGCCAGACTCGACCTGGAGAGCACCGCTCGCAAGCTCGGATGGACCGGCACCGACTTCGGCTCGAAGGGCGATACCGACTTGACGATCAGGCGTATCAAATCGTCTGCGGACCTTGAGCTGTCCTGGTGCGAGCCGATGTATGCGGGCAGGAAGAACATTCAATGCTTCGTCATCACCGTGTCTCCCGACCTGCGTCTCCTCAGCGATGCCGTGACCTCGCAGTCGGAACTCAGCACGCGTCTATCGAAGGAGACGAAGGTCAACGGTGCGGCCACCTACCTGCGCGTGCCCAGCGGTGGTCAGTGGCCCACCGACGCCGTCACGGTCAAGAACGGTGATACCAAACTGTCGGCCCCGGCGCTCGTGTCCGGTGCGAATGCAGGCACCGGCTACTTCGTCGTCCCGGGGTCGTTCGAGATCTATCGTGGGACGGCCGTCTGGGACTAGGTAGTCACCACGCAGCACAGAACCCCCTCACCCGAATCGGGTGAGGGGGTTCTGTTTTATGCGGTCGGCTACTTCGACGAGCGCTCCTTCTCAAGATCGTCGACCCGGGCGGCGTTGCCCTTGTACCGTGACCGTCGCTCCCGGGCCGCCTCCGCGGCCTCGCCGCACGTCGTGGCCGGCACGCCGTTCGGGTGCTTGGCCATGGCCTTGGCCATGCCGCGCGCCCGCAGCGTCGTGCCGTCGGTGAGACGCGCGTCCAGTGTGGCCTTCATGGCCGCGGCCGAGTCGTGCGACGTGTCGGCCTGCCAGCGCGCCTCGGCACGCTCGTGGGCCTGGTCCCAGGCCGTCATCGGACGGATCTTCGCAGACTTTGCGTCCTTGATCTCGCGGCCCGCGCGGAGTTCGCGCAAGCCCTCCATCACCGCCGCGTTCTCGGCCGCCTGGGCCCGCGCCACCGAGTACGAGTCGTCGCGCACGCTCTCCGGTTCCGGCTTGGGCTCGTCGGCCTCGTGCAGGAACTTCGCCGCCAGCCCCCACTGGGCGCCGTAGTACACGTCCATCGGCTGCGGCACCTCGCCCTTGGCTTGTTTCCGATCGACGTAAATGTCGTACCGTTCCTGAGCGAACTGCTCGTAGCCGCGGGCTGCACCCTCCTCGTGCGCCGACAGGAACCGGATCGCGTCGTCGCTCAAACAGGCGAGCGGCCCATCGGTCGGCCGCTCTACCGGTGCATCCATCGTGGCGCGCTTGTCCGCGGCCCAGTCGCGCAGCTCGGCCGCTTGCTGTCGCTGTTCCATGTACAGGACCAACAGCCAAGGCATCGACTCCATGAACGACTGCGACTGGCTGATTCGGCGCGCCGCGACCGCCACATCACGGTCGAGACGGTCCTCGACTCGTGTCACGACAGTGTCGATCCAATCGTCCGTCTTGGTTCGGTGCCGCGTCGCCCTCCGCTCGATCGAGTCATTCAGTCGGTCGCGCGCCACCGTGCGAGGCGCGCCCGCTCGCTCGCCTTGATCTTCTCCAGCTCCGCGCCCAGCCACGACGGGCGTTCCGCGTCTGCCGGGCGCTTGGCGATCTCCCTCATGGTCGAATCCAGGACCGCCCGGGACCGGTCGAATGCCCGCATCACCTCCAGTCGGTGCCGCAGGGAGAGCGACATCTCCTCCTCCGGTTCTGGCGTCGGCTCCGGTTCCGGCGGCTGCACCGGCGTCGCTGCGAAGTTCACCCCCGACGGCTTCGATATTTGCTCCCGCAACTTCTTCTGTCTCTCGGCCCTGCTGCTGCTCATTCTGGATCTCCTTCTGTCGGTCGGCGATCGAGTCTTCGATCGCCTGATACGTGTAGTCGGTGCCGAAGATCGATCCGCCACGCGACATCTTGTAGGTCTTGCCACCGCGCGATGAGAAACGCCGGACGTGGCCCGCGTCGTCGAGGACGGCGAACGACAGCGCGTGCTTGGGGTTCGTCTTGTTCGGCTTCTTGAACCGCACGTCGACGCCGCGTGCGCGCATCGCACGCTTGAACGTCGCCATCGAATCGATGCTGTCGTCGTCGAGGACGCGGTCGACCTCGTCCCGGACCCATGCCTGCCAATTCTCCTCGGTGACGTCGAGGTGCGTCATGCCCGCGTGCTCGGGGATCTCGACGCCGCGGCGGCGAAGCCAGACCAACTCCTTGGTCTTCGACACCTCGCCGGGCGCGGCGACCCGTAGGCCGTGCTCCTCCATCAGCTCGTCGTTGATCGGCTTCACATCGCCGTAGACAAAGCCCTTACGCAGCGCCCGCATGGTCTGTGTGTCGTGATTCAGGATGAAGACGTGTGCGTGGAGGTGCTCCTTGTCGGCGTGAACGCCGACAACGCACGGTGCGTTCGGAGCTACGCGCTTAGCCAACTCGTAGGCCAGTTCGAGGACTCGCTGCTGATCGTTGGGGTCGGTCACGTCGAACTCGTCGGGATGGAAGCTTTGAGTAAGTAGGATGCCTTTGCGAGGGCGCCGTTTTGAATACGGTGCGAACATTTCCTCGGCAACCCGAGCGGTCTCTTCGCCGGCAGCGATGCCAGGCGGCAGCATCGTGAAGTCGGAGCGGAAAGCGACGGGGCGGAAGACCTGATCGCGCTTCCGCACTTTACCCACGATCACGTACATGATCGGCCCGGTGATCGCCTTCGCGGGCTCAGCTTTGCAGATGCTCATGGACCCCTGCCTGGATCTGCGCCACCAGCTCGCGAAGTTCTGCCACGAACTCCTGGAGCTCGACGACTTCG
Organism: Gordonia pseudamarae; assembly: GCF_025273675.1. Taxonomy (NCBI): domain Bacteria; kingdom Bacillati; phylum Actinomycetota; class Actinomycetes; order Mycobacteriales; family Gordoniaceae; genus Gordonia; species Gordonia pseudamarae. The sequence goes on from NZ_CP045809.1 coordinate 4,653,145, forward strand.
CCGCTGTTGACCCGCCTCGCGATCTGATTGGCGTTGTTGCCGACGCGATTGATCGACGCGGTGCTCTGGGTCAGGAGCGACGCCCACCGTGCGGACTCCGACCGCACGGGCCGGCTCCGCGGCTCCTCACGGACGGGATTGCCGACCTCACCCTTGGCTCGTTGCTTCTTGACGTAGCGGTGCGTCAGCTTGATCGCGTGACGGATCGCCGCCGAGGCGTCCTTGGCACTGTAGAAGTCCCTGATCTCGTCGACGGCGGCTCGCTCGTCGTCCTTGACGCGGACGTGGATGATGCTGGATTTCGCGGACACGGGTTCCCTCGCAGAATGGTGCTGTGCGAGAGACCTGGAGTGCCCTTGGAACCTGCATCGGCTCGACCCGGACGGGCCTCAAGTGTGGAACCGAAGTGGCTCCCGGGGTTCTTTCCCCTACCTGATTCGTCGTCGATTCTACCTCAGCTGCGCAGGGAGAAACAGCACGGCTAGAAACGCACAAGTGTGTGACATATGGGTCCGCTGCGCGGACCTCCTATCACTTGTGCCTGCTAAAGGGAGGTGGCCTGCGGCCCCTCCCTCTCGGCCTGACGGCCGATTCACCCTCCCCGCGGGTGCTCGCACTCCGCGCTGCGCCTGGACCGCGTGCGCCTCGCTGGCCGGCCGATCGCAGGCCACCTCGACCCACGGACGTGTCGACCACTCCGCGGCGCACAGGCGTTGACGGTGATACCCGGCGGCGGTCACGGCCGTCGAGAGAAGCGCGCTCGTGACGCAGGCCGAGGCTTCGCCCGTCCCGCTGTGGCGCCGACAGCTGGAAGATCCCGGCCCTTTGGGCCGGGGAGGGCACTGCACAGACCTGGGCGCTCGCTCGCCCCCCAGGACCATGCCGCACCCAGGCAGAGCCCGCGCCGGAGTCGGCGACGCTGTCGGCCTCATGGTCGTTGCTGCACCGGGCCAGCTCGGAGCCGACGGCCGCTGAGTCCGCGGCGGGGAGTTGTGATCGTGGATCGTCGCAGAGTCCCGTGATCAGCCGTGCCCGAAGCGAGGAAGAGTGTTGCTGCGCTCCGGGCCAAGTCGGTCACGGTCGACCGCGGCCGGTGGAGCGAGTCTGTAGCTGTCGACGTGGTGAGGAGGGCGTACCCGGCCTGTCTTCGGTGCCGCTGGCATAACTCCGGCGGATAACGCGCTGCCCACGATTCGAGCGTCGAAAACTATTGTGCTGCAATAATTCTGGTCGATCATTGGTCGGTCGAGGTCCTACCTTCGGGCCACTGTGTGCCCACACTGGTCCGAAGGAGGTTTCTCGTCAGTGCACTCGACTGACCACTCTGGGGCGAGTTCGCCCGGAGTGGGTCGGGACGCGGGCATCACTGGCTCGCCGGGAGCGTCGTCTCGGGCTACTCCGACCCAGGAAGGTTGTCGCTGGCCCGTACCGCCCGTGAGTGGTGTCCGATTGGATCGCGTTCGGTACATCGGACGACCAGCGACGCCTCGAAATGGGTTCTCGTCGGTCGCTGGACGGTATCGGTACGTCATTCGACCAGCGATGCCCGGATTCGGTCCCTCGTCAGTCACCCGACGGTACGAGCAGAAGCCAGCGCGGCCCGGACTGGGCACGTTCGGGTCAGGAGGCGACCAGCGAACGCTCGTCGAGGGACCACATTGAGGCAGCGCCAACCGCCCCGGGCCGGAGTCGCCCAGGCGTTGCCGTGACTGGTCGGTCGACGTACCGATCACCGACCACCGCCAGCCCGGATCGTCACGGCTCGGGCCGAAGTGGTCGGGTCGAGCGACTGGTGGGCGACCGTGAGCGGTGCTTCAATGGGCCCAGCAACGGCCGCACCACCGCCACCAGGGGTGACGGTGGTGCGGCGACAGGGGTAGGACCGTGATCGCAGCCGACTACATGTGCCGGAATCGGAGCGGCCACACGTTCGGGGGCGGGGCCCATCTCACGTCCGGGTGAGCAGTGATCACCCGATACACGACCTCGGGCGACTTCCCGTTCCACATGGCTCGACCGATGATGTCGTCCCAGGTGTCGTCGCTCCGGTCCGCCAGGACGCGCGGGAGCGCGTAATCATGGGCCCACCTCTCGTCGTCGAACTCGCGGCGCAACCGCTCACCTTCGACGGCCGCGGTACGGATCGCGCCCGGGTGCTTCATGTAGATATCGGGGTACTCGCGCGCCACATCGGTCGGGCTCAATTCGCCCTCGAACACACGCCGCTTCACGTCTTTGAACGTCACGCGCGGTGCACGAGTCCACCGAGCCACGAAGGCGTCGTAGTCAAACGATGCGACGACCTCGTGAAAGCCCTCGTGCGACAGGTACTTGCCGTAGTTGCGCCACGCGAGGCCGCCGACGAGGGGCGCGACGCGGTACCCGGGCGGGAGCATCGCTGCGACGACGTGCAGGTCGCGGCGGTCCTTGAATCGGAACGCTCCCTGGAGATGCTCTTCTGCACCGGCGCAGGAGACGCAGGCGGTACCGATGCCGTGGCGGACAAAGAGCCAGTCCACGGCACCGCTGCATACCAGGGCCCCGCGGAGCTTGCTCTCATCGGCTCGGTCGGTCGTCGATGCGTGGCGAACGAACATGAAAGCGCGGTAGCGGTCCCGCTTCGGCGCGGTGTCCGTGTCGATCTCGGCGCTGGCACGCTGAGAGCGCGCAGGGGTAGCATTGAACTGTGGTTGGCGGGACATTCGCCGATTCCTTTCTTGGAAGCACCTGGGCTGTCGGGCCCAGGTGCTTTTTCTTTGTTCTGTTGTGCAGGGGGTCAGCCAGCGTTGGTCAGGAAAGCTTCGAGGTCCTCGACGCGGTACAGGACCAACGTCGGGGAGATTCGGCGATAGCGCGGGCCCGTGCCTCGATTGCGCCAGTTGCGCAGAGTTCTCGGAGCGACCCCGAGGGCCTCAGCGGCCTCATTCGTCGTGACGGACAGCCGAGGAACAGCAGTGGTAGCAGACATGACGCCCGCTCCTTCCAGAAGAAGAAGCGCACCAGTTGATTTCTGTGGTGGTGGGCAGTCACTTCGCGGGAGGCCTGCCGACCCAGAGCCCCGCTTCGCACCGCCGTCTCGGCTCGGTGCCGCCGCCGCCGTGACCCTGGCGGGGGTCCGGCGTGCCCTGCCGGAGAGGACCCGGCGTACCTCGCCGGGAAGGAGTGCGGCCCGGCGTCGCCGGACGCTTCTACCCTACCGCTCCCCAGTTCCGCCTTCAAGCACCCTGGCCGCTATCATCCGGGGGCCCGCGAGCGCAGCGATAGTCCCATGCTCATCCCAGTTGTCCCACTTCTTTGTTCGTTAGAAAGTGGGACCATCTGTGGCATCACCCCAGTTCGCCGGGGGTGGGGCGTTGCCTGTCCTACTCTGTCCCAGTCCTCAATCAAGAACATGCACCCGGGTACGCGCGCGCGTCTGTGCTGGTCATTGCAGCCATCCGTGCAGTCTTGTCCCACATTATGTACAAAGATTGGGTTTCGTCCGAACATCTGTCCTTCAACGCTCTATTTTCCGACGGTCAAATCGGGGACAGCGGGAGCACTCCGGGCATCTGTGCAGGTCACAGACCACTTCGCTGTCCCAAACACGCGAAGCGAGATCCGGGGCACCTCCGGCATCTGTGCAGGTCACAGGGAACTTTGCTGTCCCGATCCGAGATTGGGACAGCGATCGGGGACATCGGAGTGTCTACGGTCCGTCGACCACATCAGCATCGGCATCGGCGCCGTCGCGCCAGTATCGGCCCGCCAAAGCCTCTGGGATCGAAGCCCACCCGTCGGCGTCCCAGCCGCCGGCCGCGCGCGCCTCGGCCATCGCGGCGATCGGCCCGGGCAGGGCGGCAGCGTCGAGATCCGGACCGCTGCCGAGGTCAATCACGAAGTCGTCAAGCTTCGTCCGACCATTCGCCGTGTGCGATCTCCACGTCACACGTACGCCCGCATCACGAAGCCACGCCGTTCGCGTGGCCGAATCGGCCTGTTCCCACCAGTCCTTTACGGTCTCACCGGTGCCTTCGTACCGCCAGCCCGGCGCCTTGATCGGCTTGCTGCGCAGCGACTCTTGCCGCTCGGTCAGAGCGGCTATGCGGGCGTCTAGTCGCTCCCGCTGCGGCGTGCCGCGCTTGAAAGCGCCGGTGCCGAGCTGATCGACGAGATCTGTCAGCAGCTCGTCAACCTCGGCCAACTCACCACGTGAGTCATCGCCGGAAAACCAGACTCGCATCATCCGTTCCATTGGTCCGACCCTGTCGAGAACGTGTCGCTCAACCTCGTCGTCTGCCCATTCGAGTGGGATCGAGCGGTTGTCGCACGGGCCCTCGATCCCAGCTGCGCCCTTCTTGTCCTGCGCGTATGCGCACCGATACCGAGGCATGCGTCCGGGACCGCCCTTGAGGCGGTACGCGGGTCGGCCGCACTCGCCGCAGAAGAGCACCCGTAGCAGCAAGCCCGACGTCGTCGTCGCGGTGCGATCGACCGAGCGCGCGGCGAGCGCGGCGCCGACTCGGTCGAAGATCTCCCGCGTCAGGATCGGCTCGGCCCGCACCACCGGCAGGCCGTCGTCGCCTGTCACGACAAACTCCGGGCCCAAGATCCGGTGGCCCTTGTCATCCCGCTGGATCTGACCCCTCGCATCGACCACCGGGTCTCGGGTCACGATCTGACCGAGCATGGTGCGGGAGGTCAGGGACTCCTTCATCCTCTGCGACGCCCACGCGTACCCCTTGGTATCGCGGCCTTTGATCTCGTTCATGCGATCCTTCGGCGTCAGTACGCCACGAGCCGTCAAGTCTGCGGCGATCGGGCGCAGCGGCTCCCCTGCCAGCACCCGCTCCACGACCTCCTGGATCACCGCGACCTGTTGTGGGTCCTGAACGAGTCGCCGCACATTGTCCTCGCCCTTCTCCGGGATGTACCCCCACGGTGCGATCCCGCCTCGCCACTTGCCCGATCTAATGTTGTGGTGCGACGCCGACGCGTTACGCGCCGAGATCGCTTCCAGCTCCATCTCCGCCGTCTTCGCCACGAGCATGGCCACGATGTCGCCGAACGGCGCCGTGAGATCGAGGAAAGCCTCGGTCGCCGACACGATCGCGACGTCATGCGCCTGGCCCCACCGGATTACGTCGGCCAGGTCGAGCAGTCGGCGCACCAACCTATCCATCCGGTACATGACCAAGACGTCTATCTCGTGGTGCCTGTTGGCCAGCCAAGGACCCAGTTTGGGCCTGTTGAAAGGTGTCGTCGCACCAGCGGATACGTCCAGATCCTCGGCGACGCCGACCACCTCATAGCCGCGTTGCTCGCACAGTTCGCGGCAAGCGTCCAGCTGACGCTCCGGTGACGTCGTCGCGTCGGTGACGCGGGAGAGTCGAATGACGATCAGAGCACGTTTCCCCATGTCGAGGATGGTACCTTGGTATTATTTAGTACTAATGGAGTATTCGGCGGTGCTCATCCCGTCGTCGTCGGTGGCCAGCAGCAGCACCTCGGCCCGTATCCTGCGTACGAGCCGGTTGTCCCCGACGGCTGTAAGTTTCGACATGATGTCCTTACCTCTCTTTTCCTGATGTGGATTTCGGATGTCACCGGCATGTCCGGTGCGGTCAGAGCGTTCCGCTGAACACGCCGCCGGCCAGTCCGACGACGACCGGGACGATGCCCAGGCAGACGAAGGCCGGCAGAAAGCACAGGCCCAGTGGACCGCTGATCGCGACCCCGGCCCGTTCGGCCTTCTCCAGCGCCCGGTCCTCGGCGCGGTGCCGGATCGTGTCGGCGAGCTCGCCGACACCCGCCGACAACGACGCACCGGCCCGCGACGACCGCCGGACCAGCGTCGCCAGCGAACGGCAGTATTCCGCTCCGCCGCCGGCCTCGCCGATCCGGTCGGCGGCCATCGTCCAGGCGTGGTCGGAATCGGCGCCGAGTGTGAGCAGATCCGCGGCGGTACCCAGCAGCTCGGCCAGCGTTTCCGGCGCCGACGCGGCGACGATCTGCGCAGCCGTCTCCACCGGCAGTCCCGAGCGCAGACAGACCGCGAACAGGTCCAGGGCCGCCGCGACGGTGAAGGGATCGTCCGGCCGGTCCGGCGCGCCGACCGACTCGGACCGGTCGCCGGAGTGTGATGTGATCCTGCACAGCAACCACGTCGGCGACGGCCACAGGATCAACGCGGCGCCCGCGCACAGCCCGGCGACGATCACCGATGTGTTCATCGGGCACCGACCCGCTCGACGATCCGGTCCGACCAGCACAGACCGGCAACCACAAGCGCGGTTCCGACGAGCAACAGGATTCCACCGAGCCCACCGCCGGCGAGCACACCGACCGGGTTCGCGCCGGTGGCCTGCCCGAGCGCGATGCCGAGCACAGGCAGGCCCGCCAGCACCGTTGCCGTGGCCCTCGGTCCCGCCAGACCGGCTTTGGTTCGTGAATCAAAGGCGTTGTGGGCCAGTACATCCGATCGCAGGGCAACGAGCAGATCGGCCATCGGCAGACCGTGCCGGTCCGACAGTTGCCAGGCCGCCCCGATCCGTTGCCACGACGCGTCCGGAATTCCCGCGCGGGTCGCCGTCAGGTCGGCCACGCGGATCTGTCCGCCCAGCGCGGCCCGGCCCGCCAGGGACGCCAGCCCTTGCGCTACAGCAGAATCCGGACTTGTCCGGGACAGTTCCGCGGCGGCGGCGGTACATGCGGTGGCGGCGAGGGACCCCACCGACATCTCCGCGATCATGATCGACAGCGCAACGAGCAGACTCTCGTCGTCGAGCCGGGCGGCCGAGGCGCGCCGCCGGCGAGCGTCCCGCCACAGCACCACCGCGACGATCATCGCCACCGATCCGGCCACTTCAGCACCGAAAGACGCTGCCACCGCGATGATCACGAGCACGATGCCGTACCTCGATCGCGCCGCCGCAGCACGCGAGGAACCGGCAGAACGTGACGGGCGCATACCCAAGAGGCGATACTCTGCCCGCGACTGCGGCCACCACAGCACCGCGATCGCCGCGGCGCACAGCACGGCGACGATCATCGATCACCACCGGCCAGGGCGCGAAGATCTCCGCCGAGAACCCCGGCTGCGCGCTCGCGTGTCCCGAGGAAGGTCGTATCGGTGATTCCGCTGCCGCGCAACCACACCGGGGTTATGGACACCAGTCCGCCGGCACCGCGCCGGACGGCGCCGATCTCTGCGACACCCCGTCGGCCGTCACGGCCACGTTCAACCCCGATCACCACATCGAGTGCGGCACCCAACTGGCTGTGCAGTGCCTCGCGGCCCATTCCGCCCAGTGCGGCGAGTGCTTCCATCCGGGCGGGCACCTCGCTGACCGAGTTGGCGTGCAGGGTCCCGGCGCAGCCGTTGTGGCCGGTGTTCAACGCGGTGAGCAGGTCGATCACCTCGGCACCCCGCACCTCGCCGACCACGATCCGGTCGGGCCGCATCCGCAACGCCTGACGCACCAGCGCCCGAACCGGAACCTCGCCCGCCCCCTCGACATTCGCGGTCCTGGCCACCATCCGCACCACGTGCGGATGGTCGGGCCGCAGTTCGGCGGCGTCCTCGACACAGACGATCCGGTCCGACCGGTCCATCCGGCCGATCAGCGCACCGAGCAGCGTCGTCTTTCCCGAGCCCGTGCCGCCCACCACGACGAACGCGAGCCGGGCCTCGATGATGTGCCGGATGAGCGGTACCGCGTCGGGCGGGACAGCCCCCGATTCGATGAGCGAATCCAGGTCCTTGCTGGCGGTTCGCAAGACCCGCAACGAGATACATGTGCCGTCGGCGGCGACCGGCGGTATCACCGCGTGCAGACGCACCGTGTACCCACGGCGGCCCACATTGGACAGTTGGCCGTCGACCCATGGCTGGGCGTCATCGAGTCGTTTGCCCGCGTTGAGTGCGAGCCTGGCCGCGAGCCGCCGCACCGAGGACTCATCGTCGAAGGTGATGTCGGTGCGCTGCAATCCGTGTCCGCGGTCGACCCACACGTGTCGTGGTCCGCTGACGAGGACGTCGGCGATGTCGGGTTCGGCGAGCAACTGTTCGAGCCGACCGGCGCCGGTCAGTTCGGTTTGCAGGTGCCGCAGCGCCACCAGCAGGTCGGCGTCACCGAGCACCCCACGCGCTTGCTCTCGGATCGCCGCTGCGATGATTTCCGGTGTGGTGTCGCCTGATTCGGATGCGAGCTGGTCGCGAACCCGGTCAAGCAGACCGTCGTCGATGGGCATGTCGTTATCCTCCCCCGCCTTTCGGCACATCCGGTGTCCCCCGACCCCGGAACACCGGATCTGTGGACAACCCGCGGCTGTGGATAAATCATCTGCCGTGGGTGACTCATATCCCGTGGCTGATTGATCTGCTCAGCGATGTCGCGCCGGGGCGTGGTGCGCGGCCCGGGCGAGGATCAGGTCGCAGGCCCGCCGGAGCGGGCGGCCACGCCCGGGTGCGCGAAGCCGGTCGCTTTCCAGACGTGCCGGCAGCCGTGGGTCGGGCCGGTAGGAGGCAAGTAGATCCAGTCCCACGGCGTCGGCTATCGCGCCGGCGCGCAATCCGGCCGGCGATGGTCCCCGCACGACGAGTGCCGTGTCGGCGCCGCGGTCGACGATGGCGGGAAGCATTGCCCGGGTGGCCGATACGGCGTGCAGCGACGCGGTGGTGACGACCACGACCAGGTCCACGGAGTCGATGACCAGGCGGCGCAGCGGGGTGGCCGCACGCGGCGTGTCGACGACGACGAGGGTGCCGTGTGCGGTGGCGGCGTCGAGCGCGGTGACCACCGACTCGGGACGGATCGGGAGGTGGTCACCGGTACCGGGGTTTCGGCCGCCGGGTTTGCGCGGGGCGAGCACCGACAGCCGCGGACCCTGCCGGGGCAGCACCGCCGTGAGCGCGTCGCCGCCGACGGCGCCGCGTTCAACAGTCAGGTCCTGCCAGCGCAGGCCCGGCGTGGCCTCGATCCCGAGAAGCAGGTCGACGCCGCCGCCGTGGTCGTCGACATCGAAGAGCATGGTGTGCGCGCCGCCGTCCGCCGAGCGCAACGCGGTCGCGGCGGCGAGCACGCTTGCGCCGGAGCCGCCGTGTCCGCCGATGACGGCGATCGCGGCACCCGGATGTCGGCGGGGCCGGCGGATGTCACTGAGCACCCGGACAAGTTCGGCATCGCCGCCGGGCAGGGCGACGGTGTGGTCCGCACCCAGCCCGATCGCGGCCGGCCAATGCACGTCGTCGGGCCCGGAACCGACGACCACGATGCCGGCGCGTTTGGGCGGTGCGCAGGTGGCCAGCACACCGATTGCCGCGGCGTCGACGATGACGGCCCGGGCACCGAGCCATTCACGACGGCACGATGCCGGGTCGGCGCGCACAAGCCGGTATCCGGCGGCCGCCGCGCACCTGGCGACGTCGTCGGTGAGGTGGTCATCGATGAGGGCGAGCACGTCATCAGCCATGTCTTCATCGTCGGTCCGGTTGCGGTCGCCACCGAGCCCCGATCGCCGCACAGACCGAATCTGTGGACAGACCGAAATTCATCCACAACCAGCGACCACCACGTAGCGCAGCAGGTCAGGCGGGAAGCACAGCTCGCACGAACTGGTCCAGGAAAGAGGACAACCGGTCCAGGAAAGAGGACAACCCCGGCCAGGGGGGAGGAGGCCGGGGTTGTCGGCGTTTCAGCCCCGGGGGGTCGGGCTGAATCGCTCCGGTATTACAACCGGGTGCCCACGACTATACACACGATCCGGATGGATGCAAACCTGGCGCGCGGAGCCGCGACAAGCCCCCCGGATTGCGGCGGTGGCCAGCAGATATGTGACCTGGACCGCGGTCTGGTGCGGTAGTCGCACCCGGCTGCGGACCACAGCCCAGCCCACGGTCCACCCCACAACGGATGATTACGCGGGTAGACACAGGCATTCCCACGCCCCTATACACCCTGGCGACCTATCGTCGACAACAAAAATCAGGTCCGGAAATTGGACGCCGAACCCCCTTGCTGTGACCGGTATCACGGTGTAGAAACGTTGGTACGGAATCCCGGAAGGCCACGTTCGATCCGGAAGAGAAGGAACGGACCCCCAGGCCGGGCAATTCCCAGCACGGGCGGCAAGCACCCACGCGGAGCGCGCCGCATAAGGCAAAAGCGTTGTGCACCTGCGACACTGAGACCAATCAACAACCCTCACACATTCGCTCGGAACGACGAGGATTCGGGGAGGTCCCGAATCACACGACGACCGTCGGACCGGCATGCGGTTCCTGAATGAGAACGGCGCTTCACCCGGACACGGCAGCAGCCGATCAGGACGAATCCGCGAAGTGAGAGGTCAAGAGGAAGCCACAGTCCCTCGCCGAGGTGATACCACAACCCACCAAGCACGCTTGGTAACTTGAGTCCGTGCTACGCGGGTGGTGGCCTGGCAGACGTCAGGACACCGCCCGCGTTTATATATGTGTGGCGTGTTCTACTCAGGCCCGCCGCATCAGACCGCGTCCGCGATCGATTTCGCTTCCGCGGCACCCGCTTCGAGTGCCTCGCAGCACAGCAGGATCCAATTGCCCAGCCCTTCCGGGGTGCCGCCGGCGAATCCTCGGGCGAAGGACCGGTAGTCGTTGATCCGTTTGAGCCAGGTGACCTCGGGAACGCCCAGGTTGTGCGGGTCGAGTCCGGTCGAGGTGCATACGAGTCGCGATGCCGCGCGCGCGATGATGCCGTTGGCGGTGGGAAACGCGTCGAGGCCGAGCAATTCGCCGTGCACGACCGCGGCCAGCACCGGACCGGGTACCGAGGTGGCCCCGCTGATCAGCTGGCCGAGCAGGTCGAGTCGGGCGGCGACGTCGGCTCCGGCACGCGGCCGGCCGAGATCGTCGGGATCATCGACCAAGTCGGCCGCGGCGAGCATGTGCAGTCGGGCCAGGGCCTGGGCGGGTGCGCGACGGAACACCCCGGTCAGCTGATCGAGCGAGTCGCCGTCGAGTGCCTGTGCCACGCGCATCGCACCGGCCAGGACGGGGTCGTCAAAGTCACCGTCGCGACGCAGTTCGACACTGCCACCGTCGATGGCCGCCGACGACCGGCCGGCCCGCCAGGACGCCTCGGTGGCGGTCTTGTCCCATCCGCGCAGGTTGGCGCGGTGCCGGTGGACGGCGCTGAGCGCGTCACGCGCTCTCTCTGCGGCGTCGGCCACACCGGGCAGTGCGACGAGCGGTGCCAGCGGATCGGTTCCCACAGCGCTCACCCTATCGACCACGTCACCTGTTCCATTCGGCGCATCTGGGTGACCATTCGGCGCGAATCGGTCCGGACTCCCCCACAACGCCCTTCCAACGTGACTACCCTCACAATCACACGAGAACGTGTGGCGCCTGGCGCCGCGCGCCGCCCGGACGTGATCGGGACAACCCTGATCATGGACGACGACCCGTACCCGAAGGTTTTGCGGGTCTCCCACAAGCCCGGTAGAGACTCACCGAAGAGAAAGGCCTGGAAACGATGACTTCCACGACCGCCCATCCCGTAGAGAGCTTCCCGCCGTCGGAGGAGTTCGCCGCGCAGGCCAATGCGGGCGCCGAACTCTACGATCGGGCTGAGGCGGACCGGCTCGAGTTCTGGGCCGAACAGGCTCGTCGTCTCGACTGGGCCGACGACTTCGGCGAGGTCCTCGACTGGAGCGACGCCCCCGTCGCCAAGTGGTTCGTCGGCGGCAGGCTCAACGTCTCCTACAACTGTGTCGACCGGCATGTCGCCGCGGGCAAGGGCGACCGCGTGGCGATCCATTGGGTCGGCGAACCCGGTGACAGCCGCGACATCACGTATGCGCAGCTGCTCAGCGAGGTGTCCAAGGCGGCCAACTACTTCACCTCGATCGGCCTGACCGCCGGCGACCGCGTCGCCATCTACATGCCGATGGTCCCCGAGGCGATCGTCTCGATGCTGGCGTGCGCGCGCCTGGGCCTGACGCATTCGGTGGTGTTCGCCGGATTCTCGGCCGGCGCGCTGCGCTCCCGCGTCGACGACGCCGAGGCCAAACTGGTCATCACCACCGACGGCCAGTACCGGCGCGGCAAGCCCGCCCCGCTGAAGGAGGCCGTCGACGAGGCGCTGGGTACCGGCGACGGGGCCGCCGCCTCGGTACAGAAGGTGCTGGTGGTGCGTCGCACCAACCATGACCCCGACCTGAACTGGGTGGAGGGCCGGGACGTGTGGTGGGAGGACACCGTCGACGAGCAGTCCGCGGCGCACGAGCCGGAGGCGTTCGACTCCGAACATCCGCTGTTCCTGCTGTACACCTCGGGCACCACGGGTAAGCCCAAGGGCATCGTGCACACCTCGGGCGGCTATCTGACCCAGGCCAGCTACACCTTCCACTACGTGTTCGACCACAAGGAGGGCCGCGACGTCTTCTGGTGCGGTGCCGATATCGGCTGGGTGACCGGACACACCTATCTGGTGTACGGCCCGCTGTCGAACGGCGCGACCGAGATCATCTACGAGGGCACCCCCAACTCCCCCGACGAGCACCGGCACTTCGAGGTCATCGAGAAGTACGGGGTGACCATCTACTACATCGCCCCCACCCTGATCCGTACGTTCATGAAGTGGGGCCGGGACATCCCCGACGCCCACGACCTGTCGAGCGTGCGACTGCTCGGCAGCGTCGGCGAACCCATCAATCCCGAGGCGTGGCGGTGGTTCCGCGAGGTCATCGGCGGCGGCAAGGCCCCGATCGTCGACACCTGGTGGCAGACGGAGACCGGCGGCATCATGATTTCGCCGCTGCCCGGTGTGACGACGACCAAACCCGGTTCGGCGATGGCACCGCTGCCCGGTATCAGCGCCACCATCGTCGACGATAACGGCAACCCGGTCAGTGCCGGCGAGCAGGGCTATCTGGTGCTCGACAAGCCGTGGCCGGCGATGTTGCGCGGCATCTGGGGCGACCCGGTCCGGTTCAAGGAGACCTACTGGTCGCGGTTCGCCGAGCAGGGCTGGTACTTCGCCGGTGACGGCGCCCGCTACGATGACGACCACGCACTGTGGGTGCTCGGCCGTGTCGACGACGTGATGAACGTGTCCGGGCACCGCATCTCCACCTCCGAGGTCGAGTCGGCGCTGGTCGGGCATTCGGGGGTGGCCGAGGCTGCGGTCATCGGTGCCGCCGACGAGACGACCGGCCAGGGCATCGTCGCGTTCGTGATCCTGCGCGAAGGGGTGGAGAACACGGGCGAGCAGCTGATCGCGGAACTGCGCCGGCAGGTGTCGATCGAGATCTCCCCGATCGCCAAGCCGCGCGAGATCAACGTGGTCCCCGAACTCCCGAAGACGCGGTCGGGCAAGATCATGCGCCGTCTGCTCAAGGATGTGGCCGAGGGCCGCGAGCTCGGCGATACCTCGACACTTGTCGACCCGTCCGTTTTCGAGGCGATCCGCAGCCGTAAGTCCTGATCACCGGCCGTCGGGCCGGATCACCACGGCCCATGTGAGTCCGTCGCAGCGCCACCGGCGAGGAATCCCGGTGGCGCTGCGTCGTGGTATTGCCGCCAAAGCATGGCAACATATGCCCATACCCGAACTACGGAGGATGTAGTGAGCCGACCCGTGCCCCCCGGCAACCAGACCGTCCCGTCGATCCCGCTGCGGGATGCGAACGTCGGCAAGGACGGCGAACCCAGTATTGGGAACCTGGTCAAGGACGCCACCGCAAGCGTGTCGACGCTGTTCCGTGCCGAGGTCGCGCTGGCCAAGGCCGAACTGGTGGATGCCGGCAAGAAGGCGGGCGCCGGTACCGGCCTGCTGGTGGTCGCGGGTGTGATGCTGCTGTACACCAGCCTGTTCTTCTTCTTTTTCCTCGCCGTGCTGCTCGACGTGTGGCTGCCCGCGTGGGCGGCGTGGTTGATCGTGTTCGTGATCCTGCTGACCATCACGATCGTCGCCGCCGTGGGCGGCTACTTCATCTTCCGCAAGGTCCGCGGACCCGCGAAAACCATCGAATCGGTCAAAGAGGTGCAGTCGGTGCTGCCGCGCGGCATCCCCGGCAAGGACGCGGTATCAGCGGTCGACGCCCGGGCCGGCTACCCGCCGATACCGCCCGCGCACGACCCGCGGCGCTGACGTTGGCCGCTGCGCCGGATCCGTCGAGCGTCCGGTTCCCCGGCCCCTGGCACGACGTCGACTGGCATCATTTCGACGTCCGCGCCAACGGTCTGAAGTTTCACGCCGTCGAATGCGACCCGGCGGGTTCACCGGATCGTCAGCTGGTGCTGCTGCTGCACGGGTACACCGAGTTCTGGTGGGGCTGGCGTCACCAACTGCGGGCGCTGACCGAGGCCGGCTACCGCGCGGTGGCCGTCGACCTGCGCGGCTACGGCGACAGCGACAAGCCGCCCCGCGGATACGACGGCTGGACTCTGGCCGGCGACACCAACGGCCTGGTGCGCTCGCTCGGTCATCGCACCGCCACGCTCGTCGGTAACGCCGACGGGGGGCTGGTGTGCTGGGCCACGGCCGCGCTGCATCCTCGGGTCGTCGACCGGATCGCGGTGCTGGCCTCCCCCCACCCCCGCGCACTGCGCCGGGAGGTGCTGCTGCACCGGGCGCAGCGTTCGGCGTTCCTGTCCGGGTTTCTGCACAACCAGTTGCCGCGCGTCGGCGAGCGGCGGCTGGTGCACCACGACGCACGCTTCGTCGACCACTACTTCCGGCGATTGTCGTCACCCCAATGGCAGCAGGGCACCGACTTCGCCGACACGGTCACCCGGAACAGGTCGGCGCTGCAGATACCGTATGTGGCGCACAGCAGCCTGGAGTACCGGCGCTGGGCGTTCCGTTCCCAGTTCCGTCCCGACGGTGCCACATTCATGAAACAGATGGACGTCCGGCTCACCGTCCCGGTGCTGGCGTTGCGCGGCGCTGACGACCCGTACATCTTCGAACGGCCACTGACCCGTTCGGGCCGCTACGCCTCCCGATTCGCCTACGTCGAGATCCCCGACAGCGGCCACTTCGCCCACCAGGAACAACCCGAGGCGGTGTCCCGGCAGTTGCTGGGCTTCATCAGCACCTGATCACGGCTAGCCCAACGGGCTAGCCCCCGATGCAGGAGTGAGTGCTGACTCTCGAGGACCGGTTTGCCGAGGTTGCCAGATTGTCGCTCACCTGCTCGGCGGTCAGGACGAAACCTGTTTCGTCGGCGGGGTCCTGGGAGGCCCCGAACACCACGCCGAGCACACGGCCGTCGAGATCGATCAGCGGCCCGCCGGAGTTGCCTTGCCGGATCTGCCCGCGGACCGTGTACACCTCGCGGCGTACCTGCTGCGAGCTGTAGATATTGGGTCCGGACAGCCGGATCACGTTGCGGATCCGGACGGCGGTGGCGGTGAACGGTCCACCACCCGGAAAGCCCAGGGACACGGCGTCGTCGCCGGTGCCGGCCTGGCCGTCGGCGAACGTCAGGGCGGGGGCGGTCAGGCCCGGCACGTCCAGGACGGCGATGTCGTTGTTGTAGTCGAACAGGACCACCCGGGCGGACAGTTGCTGCCCGGATTCGACTTCGACGCTGAGGCTGCGGGTACCGGCGACGACGTGCGCGTTGGTCATGACGCGTTCAGGACCGACGACGAAGCCACTGCCTTCGAGTTCCTGCCGGCAGCTGGGTGCCACGCCGATGATCTTGACGACGCTCGGCCGGACCCGGCTGACAACCTGCTGCTGGGCGATCGCCTCGTCGGGTGGTCCGACGTTGGTGACGGGGGCCCGCCCGAACGGTCCGATGACCTCGGGCAGGCCGGAGTTGTTCAGGAGCGCGCTGAAATCGTTGGGCAGGTCGCGCAGCCATTGCGGGGCGAGGTCGTCGACGGCGCCGAGGACGGCCGAATCGCGGACCGCGGATGCCACCTTGGTGGGACCGGAGTTGGAGATGGGGATGGCCAGCAGCCATGCGGCGATAACCACGGCGATGACCTGCAGAACGGTGCCGACGATGCTGTCGACGGTGCGGGCGGCCGGCGATCGCATCCCGCCGCGGGCCGCACGGCCCAGGACGAGTCCGGCGACCTGCCCGGCTATGACGAAGATGACCAGGAGCGCGATGCCGATGAGCAGGCGCGCCTCCCGCGAGTCGACCTGTTCCATCAGTTTGGGGGCGAGCAGGATGCCCGCGACGGCACCGGCCAGGACCCCGATGAACGCGAGCGCCGAGGCGACGGCACCTTGCCGGTATCCGCTGATTCCGACGAGTATCGCCACGCCGACGACGAGGAGGTCGACCCAGATCGAGCCCGTCATGCTGCTCTCCCCGTCATGTCGGTGTCCCTGTCATGTCGGTGCCCCTGTCATGTCGTGGGCTCCGCGTGGGGCGGGTGGACCCTGTTGGATTGGGGGGATTCGGCCAGCGCGATGGCCTCGTCGAGGGGCCGCACGTCGTTCTTGTCCCAGGGGATCTCCCAGCCGGACACCTCGGCGATCGCCGCGATCAGCCCGCCGGTGAAGCCCCATACGAGCATGCCGTCGACGAAGAACGCGGGACCCTTGTACACGCTGCCGCCCAGGACCGACCGTTGTACTTGGAAACGGTTGTCGGGGTGCAGCAGTTCCCGCATGTTGATGCGGGTGACGCGGGCGGTTTCGCCGGTGTCGACGACACCGACGGGTCCGGGTTTGCGCCAATGCCCGACCACCGGGGTGACCTCGAACCCCGATGCGGGCACCGGGAACGGCATGAGGGTGGCGAGGATGTCGACGCCGCCGGCGACGAGCCCGGTCTCCTCGTTCGCCTCGCGCAGGGCGGTGCCGACGGGAAAGTCGTCGCCCGGGTCGAAGCCGCCGCCGGGGAAGGCGACCTGCCCGCTGTGCTGGCGCAGGGTGGGGGCACGCTGCGTGAGCAGTACGTCGACGTCTGCCGGCAGCCCGCCGTGCGCCGTGGGATCGGCGGCCCACGACCCGGAGAACAGGATGAGGACCGCGGCGGTGCGCTTGTTGCGCTGGATCATCGACATCCATCGGGTGCGATCACCGCCGCGGCCGAGCACCTTGGCGGTGACCGCGGTGACGTCGTCGGTGAGAGCATGCAGCCAGGGCGGGATCTGCGCCTGCGGCACGGTGGGGCCGTGTCCGGTGTAGTCGGCCGGGGTCATGCTCACGTATCCACTCCCAGGTGCGTGCGTACGGCACCGGCGATCTCGTCGGTGTTGTCGAAGACTTGCGGCAGAACCTTGGCGATGGTGCCGTCGGCGCGGATCAGAATCGTGGACGGGAAGACCCGGGGGGCACGCAGAGCGGCGGCGATCCTGCCGTCGGTGTCGAGCGTGGCCGGCAGGTGCACACCGAGTTCGGTGAGGAACTTCAGTACCAGATACGGGTTGTTCGCGCCCTCTTTGGCGTGCACGGTCAGGACGTTGATCCTGCTGCCCGCGCGGGTGGCGTAGTCGGCGAGGATCGGCAACTCCTGGCGACACGGATAGCACCAGGTGGCCCACATGTTGACCAGCAACGGGGTACCCGCCGTCGCGTCGCCCAGGTCGTAGGTCCGGCCGGTGCCCAGACATTCGGCGACGATTCCGGCCAGCGCCGCGTTCGCGCCCGGTGTCGAGGCCGGTGCCGGGCAGTCGGCGAGCGCTGCCTCGGTGCGCGCGCCGGCGAGTTGGCCGGTGTCGACCGGAACGCTGGTCCGGGTGCCGACGGTGGTGGTCGTGTCGGCATCGATCGCCGGGCTGTTGTCGCCGCGCGGCCAGATCGCCGCCAGCAGGGCCACCATCACCACGATGAACACGACGGTCCAGCGGGCGGCGGGCGGAAAGCGCGGCGGGCGCCCTCCGGTCGCGGTGCCGGCCGCCTCCGATGATGTGTTGCCCGGCTCGGTGTTCGTCGAGTCCGGGTCGGCTGGTTCGTTCGTCATGGCTCGATAACCGCGTCACCGATCCCGGCCAGCGCCAGCAGATGTGGGGTTTCCGGCCCTTTCACGAGCGCGGCCGCGGTACGTTTGTCGACCGGGCCTTCGCCGTACGACGGGCAGTCCTTGGCCAGCACGCACACCCCGCACGCCGGTGTACGGGCGTGGCAGACCCGGCGGCCGTGGAAGATGACGCGGTGGGACAGGTCGGTCCATTCCTTGCGTTCGATGAGTTCACCGACGACCCGTTCCACTTTCACCGGGTCGGTCTCCTCGGTCCACCGCCAGCGCCGCACGAGTCGCCCGAAATGGGTGTCCACGGTGATGCCGGGGACACCGAAGGCGTTGCCGAGGACGACGTTGGCCGTCTTGCGGCCGAACCCGGGCAGAGTGACCAGTTCTTCGAGGGTACCCGGGACCTCACCGCCGAACCGGCTGATCAGGGCCTGCCCGAGTCCGATGATCGAGTTGGCCTTGTTGCGGTAGAAACCGGTGGACCTGATCATCTCTTCGAGTTCGGTGCGGTCGGCCTCCGCGTAGGCGCGGGCGTCGGGGTAGGCGGCGAACAGTGCGGGCGTGACCTGATTGACCCGGACGTCGGTGCACTGCGCCGACAGAATGGTGGCCACCGACAGTTCGAGCGGGGTGGTGAAGTCGAGCTCGCAGTAGACGTGCGGAAACGCGAGCCGGAGGGTGCGGTTCATCCGGCGCGCACGACGCACCAGACCCAGCCGGGTCTCGTCGCTGCGGCGATTGACCGACCTCACCTGCGTCGTCGTTCGGGAACTCATCATGTTCAGACTAGTGGTTCATCGCCGGCTGGCGCGCCGGACGCCTCGCGCCGACGGTTCCCCGCCCCGATGGTGGTGACGGGGCACTTTTCCCCGGCGCCGGCACCCGCGACCTACACAATGACCGCCGTCACCATACTCTGGGGTCGGTCGGCGGCGGGCCGCGGCGTGTCATCCACACGGTTGATAACAAGTCGGTGACAGCACGGCTCTGGGTTTCGCCCGCGGGGTGCCGATTGTGTTTACTGTCCGTATGCAAGGGCTCGCCGCGTTGCTCGTCCCCGCCGTACTCATGCTGTTCGCCGTCGCGATGGACAGGGTGCAGTGCCGCATCGACAGGCTCTCCGTGTCCCCGGCGCACGTCGATGAGTTTCTGGCCGATGCCGACGACGAGGCTGTCAACAACCTCGCCAAGACCGGACTGCCGGCCGCACTCGACGAACTGCGGGACCGCCGCGCCGGCCGCGACGACATCCTGACCGGGTCCGGCGAGACCGACCTGCACGCCACGCCCAGCTTCCGCGCCAGCTGAAGGTTTCCTTTTCCGGTTCGCCCGATTGATCCGGCCCGATTCGTTCGTTTCGGGCGCCGATTCACCGCAACAGGATCCACCGCAATACCGCCTTGTCGAGATCCGAACACGGCATTGACGCACAAGTGACCCATCCAACACTTATGCTTGGTGCCGGAGTAGCCTGTCACCCTGAGTTGGGTGATCGAATGAGAAAGGTTCCTAGTGGAGGAAGTACTGGCGCGGGCGGGCATATTTCAGGGGGTCGAGCCCTCCGCCGTCGCGGCGCTCACCAAAGAACTTCAACCGGTCGATTTTCCTCGTGGACATGTGATCTTCCACGAGGGTGAGCCGGGTGATCGCCTGTACATCATCCTGTCGGGCAAGGTCAAGGTCGGCCGCCGGTCGGCCGATGGCCGTGAGAACCTGCTGACCATCATGGGCCCGTCGGACATGTTCGGTGAGCTGTCGATCTTCGACCCGGGTCCACGTACGTCGTCGGCCACCACGGTCACCGAGGTGCGTGCGGTCTCGATGGACCGCGACGCGCTCCGTAAGTGGATTCAGGATCGGCCGGAGATCGCCGAACAGTTGCTGCGCGTGCTGGCTCGCCGCCTGCGCCGCACCAACAACAACCTGGCGGACCTGATCTTCACCGACGTGCCGGGTCGTGTCGCCAAGCAGTTGCTACAACTCGCCCAGCGCTTCGGCACGCAGGAGGCCGGTGCGCTGCGCGTCACCCACGATCTCACGCAGGAGGAGATCGCCCAGTTGGTCGGCGCTTCCCGTGAGACCGTCAACAAGGCGCTGGCCGATTTCGCCCAGCGTGGCTGGCTGCGGCTGGAGGGCAAGAGCGTGCTGATCGCCGATTCGGAGCGTCTGGCCCGCCGCGCCCGCTGACGATCCGCGTTCGCACACCGATACGGCGATGCCCGTCACCGAGTGGTGGCGGGCATCGCCGTATTGTGACCTGCCGGCATGGTGATCTGCCGGGTTTGTGACCTGGCCCGTCAGATGTCGCGCAGATACTCCAGTTGCGCTTTCACCGACATCTTCGCCGCGGGCCACAGCTTCTTGTCGACGTCGGCGTACACCCGGCGCACCACCTTCATCGGTTTGACCTCGTTCGGCGACTTACCCATCTCATCGAGCGCGGCCACGATCTGGTCGATCCGCTCCTCGCGGTGTGCCTTGTAGTAGCGGGCGACGGGGATGAGAGCCGGATGGTCGGGGCCGTGCGCGGGCAGCAGGTGACACTGCTCCCCCTCGACGATGAGCCGGTTGAGCGAGTTCATGTAGTCGCGCAGGCCACCGTCGGCGGGGTCGAGGACGGTGGTACCGCTGCCGAGGATCGTGTCGCCGGTGAGCATCGCCCTGTCGTCGCCGTGTTCGATGAGGAAGCTCACCGAGTCCCCGGAATGCCCGGGCGTGAACAGCACCGTGATCGTGAGCCCGGCCGCCTCGATGACCTCCCGGTCACGCAGCGGCGGCGCGTCACGGCAGTGTTCGTCGAGTCGGGCCCGGGTCGGCGTCCCGGTGCGCTTGTAGAGCTTCGGGATCGCGCCGACATGGTCGAAGTGGCGGTGCGTGATCAGGGTCAGCACGATGCCGGGCTGTCGTGCGATTCGTTTGACGTGTTTGCCGTGCCGGGGCGGGCCCGGGTCGACGATGACGCAGTCGGGATGGCCGGGGGCGCGCAACACATAGGTGTTGGTGCCGTCGAGTTCCATCATTCCGGGGTTGTCGCACAGCAACACCGAGGCAAACGGTGTCACCGGCCGCAGCACACCGTACGCGGGGTGGACAGGCGCCCCGTCACGGGCATCTTCGGTCATATTCCGCACACTACCGCCGCGAGGAATCCCATTCTTTGCACCCCTCACCTCGCTTGCACGGGCCTTCGTTGTGCGGGTCTTCCCTGTGCGGCCCCGCCGCGTCGGTTTCCGCCACACAGGTTTCCGCCACACAGGTTTCCGCCACGTACGGCTCAGGCATCGTGTCGGCCCGCTCGCGGTCTGCTTGACCGGTTCTGTCGAGCAGCAGGTAGCCCGCGGTGGCGAGCACCCCGACCCCGACGACGATCATCAGCGCGCCATACCCGAACACCCCCACCACCACCCCGGCGAGCGCCCCGGCCACGGCGGCGGCCAGCCCCATCGAGGAATCCGCGAGCCCGTGCGCGCCGAGCCGCGTCCGGTCGGGCACGCTCTCGCTCAGCAGTGTCGACGCCGCGACGGTGGTCGCCGACCAGCCCAGGCCGACCAGCGCCATCGCCACCACCAATCCCGCCCGAGTGCCCGCGCCGTGGTGTTCGGTTCCGGCGAAGCACAGCCCGACGACGCAACTGGCCAGCAGTACGGCCTGCCCGGCCAGCATCAGCGGCACCCGGCCGAATCTGTCCGCCGCCAGCCCCATCAGCGGCGAGAGGGCGTACATCCCGGCCAGGTGTGCGCTCACCGACAGCCCGATGATGTTCAGGGTCGCGCCGCCGTGCGCGAGGTGCACCGGGGTCAGCGACATCGCCCCCACCATCACCGCGTGTGTTGACAGCAACGCGACGAAGCCGTTGCGCGAGGCCGCCGATGCTCTGACCGTTCGCCACACCTCACCCAGCCGCGATGACGCTTGCCGTGGTGCGGCGGGTGTCCGGGTGTGCGCGATGAGCAGTGGATCCGGTCGTAGCCCGGCGGCCAGCACCGTGCCGGCGAGCAGGAACGTGCCCGCACCGATCACGAACGGCCCGGCCAGATCGGCGATTCCGAGCAGATGGGCGAGATCGGCGCCGACCCCGGTGATCGACGGCCCGATCACCGCGCCGACCGTCGTCATCCACACCACCAGCGACAGATCCCGTCCCGCCGACCCCGGTGCCGACAGGTCGGTGGCGGCAAAACGCGCCTGGAGACTGACCGCGCCGCCGCAGCCGCACATCGCCATGGCCACCAGGAACAGCGCGAAGATGTGGAGGTCGATGGCGAGGGCGGCCAGCAGCGCGCCGACCGAGGCGACGAAGAAGCCTCCGGCCAGCGCGGGCCTGCGACCACGACGGCGGGCCGCCGCGGCGAGTGGCAGGGCGACCGCTGCCGCGCCGAGAGTGGTTGCGGTGCCCGGTAATCCGGCGAAGGTCTCACTGCCCGACAGTTTGGCGCCGGCCACGCCCGCCAGCGCCAGCGAGGTCCCGGTGGACACACCGCCGAGGATCTGTCCGGCGCACAGCAGGGTGAGCGTGCGGGTTTGCGCGCGTCGTATTTCGGGTGGGGTTGTCATCATTTCCCCACCTTCCGTCCGCGTCGATCTGCGTGGGCGCGTTCACCCTTGCCGAGGTCGGCCTGCTGAGCGGCCTGACCGCCACCACTCACTGGCGTGACGCCGCCGCCCTCCAGGCCCGCTACCCGCAGGTCGACGTCGACCCATCGGTCCTGTTCGTCGACAGTGGCACCGTGCTGACCAGTGCGGGCCTGGCCGCCGGTATCGATCTGTGCCTGCACATGGTGGAGCAGGATTTCGGGGCCGAGGTCGCCCTGGATGCCGCCCGGCGCACCGTCGTGGCCACCCGGCGCCCCGGTGGCCAGGCGCAGTTCATGCCGCCCGACCACGGAACGATACCTGTCGGACCGCCGAACCTGCAGGCGCACAGCGCTCTTTCGGCCGCGACGGCCTGGGCGCTGACCAATCTCGACCAGCCGATCACCACCGCCGATCTCGCCCGCCGGGCATCAATGTCGTTGCGCACCTTCAACAGACAATTCACCACCACTTACGGGATGAGCCCGGGCCGTTGGCTCGCCGGGCAGCGCATTCTCGTCGCCACCCGACTGCTCGAGCGTACCGACCAGTCGATCGACCGGATCGCCGCCGCGGTGGGGCTGAGTCCCACCGCCCTGCGTACCCAATTCCGCAACCGGATGTCGTTGTCCCCAGTGGCTACCGCGACAGCTTCACACCGTCCGTGTCATAGTCGTTCGCACCCGGACCCGGAGCCGGCGAACACCTTCCGCCGATTCCGGCCACAAGAAGCCCCACCGACGCACCTGCGCACATCGGTGGGGTCTTTGATGGCCGGAAGGGTCAGGCGACCTCGACGATCAGCTCCACCTCGACGGGTGCGCCGAGCGGCAGTTCGGCCACGCCGACGGCCGAGCGGGCGTGCACACCGGCGTCGCCGAAGATCTCGCCGAGGACCTCGGATGCACCGTTGATGACCTTGGGCTGCCCGGTGAATCCGGGGGCCGAGGCCACGAAACCGACGACCTTGACCACGCGCACGATCGAGTCGAGACCGACGAGGGCGTCAACGGCCGCCAGCGCGTTGAGCGCGCACTGACGGGCTCCCGCATAGGCGTCGTCTGGACTCACGATCCCTTCGGCGGTTTCGCTGACCTTGCCGGTGATCGACAGCGTGCCGTCGACGATGGGTAGCTGCCCCGATGTGTAGACCAGATCGCCGGTGCGCACCGCGGGCACGTAGGCGGCGACCGGTGTGGCGACGGCCGGCAGGGTGATCCCGAGGTCGGCCAGGCGCTGGGTCCAGCTCATAGGCTCAGCCTTTCGGTCGTTTGAGGTAGGCGACGTGCTGTTCGCCGGTCGGGCCGGGCAGCACACTGACCAGCTCCCAGCCGTCGGTGCCCCACTGATCCAGAATCTGTTTGGTGGCGTGGGTCAGCAGCGGCACGGTCACGTACTCCCATGCGGTGAGTTCACTCATGGGACCTACATTAACCGGCGACGTGTTCCGACTAAGGTGATCGTGTGGTCAATGAGGCACCCGTAACGTCCCCCGTCACTCCGCTCGCCCCGGCGACGGACGCGGCATCACAGACGG
This sequence comes from Gordonia pseudamarae, assembly GCF_025273675.1. Taxonomy (NCBI): domain Bacteria; kingdom Bacillati; phylum Actinomycetota; class Actinomycetes; order Mycobacteriales; family Gordoniaceae; genus Gordonia; species Gordonia pseudamarae. The sequence goes on from NZ_CP045809.1 coordinate 4,677,158, forward strand.
ACGCGGCATCACAGACGGACAGCTGGCCCGCCGCCGCCAGTCGCGCGCGGCTGCATTTCGTGTCCGGCAAAGGCGGCACCGGTAAGACGACCGTCGCCGCCGCGCTGGCTCTGGCGCTGGCGGCCGGCGGCAAGAAGGTTCTGCTGGTGGAGGTGGAAGGCCGACAGGGTATCGCGCAACTGTTCGATCTCCCCCCGTTGCCGCCGACCGACACCCGGATCGCCACCGCGGAAGGCGGTGGCGAGGTGTCCGCGCTGGCCATAGACATAGAACACTCGCTGCTCGAATACCTGGACATGTTCTACAACCTGGGTTTCGCGGGCCGGGCGATAAAGCGGATCGGCGCCATCGATTTCGTGACGACGGTGGCACCCGGACTTCGCGACGTCATCATCACCGGCAAGATCAAGGAACGGATCATCGCCGTCGACAAGCAGGGCAAGGCACGCTACGACGCAGTGGTGGTGGACTCCCCGCCGACCGGACGCATCGGCTCGTTCCTGGATGTGACCAAGGCGATGGCCGATCTGGCGAAATCGGGTCCGATCCGCAACCAGAGCGAGGGTGTGGTGCGGCTGCTGCACTCGGATCAGACCGTCGTGCACCTGGTGACGCTGCTGGAGGCGATGCCGATCCAGGAGACCGTCGAGGCTATCGACGAGTTGCACAGCAAGGAGCTGACGATCGGAACGGTCCTGGTCAACCGGGTGCGCGAGCCGCTGCTACCCGAAGCCGAGATCGATGACATCGCGGACGGGCACATCGACGCCGTCCGCATCAAGGAACACCTGGCCGACGCCGGGTTCCACGCGGCCGACGCCGATATGGCCGGGCTGCTGACCGAGACCATCGACTACGCGCGCAGACATCAGGCTCAGCAGATCGCGCGTGGACAGTTGGACAACGTGGATCTGCCGATCCTGGATCTGCCGGAGATCGGCGACGGTATCGATTTGGGTGCGGCGTACGAGTTGGCAGGCGTCCTACGGAAGGTTGGTGCGTAGATGGCCGTCGATCTGAAGATGGCGTCGGTCCTCAAGGATCCGGGCACCCGTGTGGTGATCTGCTGCGGCGCGGGCGGTGTCGGCAAGACGACGACGGCCGCCGCGATGGCACTGTATGCCGCCGAGCAGGGACGCCGGGTCGCGGTGCTGACGATCGATCCGGCGCGCCGGTTGGCGCAGTCGCTGGGGATGACCGCGCTCACCAACGAGCCGCAGCCGGTGCCGTTGGACTGCGCCGGGTCACTGGACGCGATGATGCTGGACATGCGCCGCACCTTCGACGACATGGTGATGGAGCATTCGACGCCTGACCGGGCCGCGGCGATCCTGGAGAACTCCTTCTATCAGACCGTCGCATCGTCGTTCTCGGGTACGCAGGAGTACATGGCGATGGAGAAGCTCGGCAAGCTGCTCTCCGAGGACCGCTGGGACCTGATCGTCGTCGACACACCGCCGTCGCGGAACGCCCTCGACTTCCTGGACGCGCCGAAACGATTGGGATCTTTTCTGTCGGGGCGACTGATGAAGGTGCTGGTCGGCGGCGGCCGCGGCGTGGGCCGCATGGTGACCGGTGCGATGAGCCTGGCGATGCGCGGTATCTCGACGATCATCGGCGGCGACATGCTGCGCGATGTGGCGATGTTCGTGCAGTCGCTCGATTCGATGTTCGGCGGCTTCCAGGAGCGGGCGCTGCAAACCTATGAGCTGCTCAAACAGCCCGGCACCCGGTTCGTGGTGGTGGCCGCCGCGGAGGCCGACGCCCTGCGCGAGGCCGCGTTCTTCGTCGACCGGCTGTCGGAGGAGTCGATGCCGCTGGCGGGTCTCATCCTCAACCGGACGCACCCGAATCTGACGTCGGTCACCGATACGTCGGTGCAGGTGGCTCTGGATCAGGTATCGGACGAGCTGACCCGGGGTGTGCTCACCATTCACGCCGACCGGGCCGCGACGGCCCGCCGCGAGCTGCACCTGTTGCAGCGGTTCACCGCCTCCCACCCGGCGGTCCCGATCGTCGGTGTTCCCGCCCTCCCATTCGAGGTCGCCGACAAGGCGGCACTGGAGGCGGTGGCGGAGCAGATCGTCAGCCGGGGGTAAGCACCCCCGGACGTCGCCCCCTGGCCCGCAGGGCCGGCGATCGGCGAGCCTGCGAGCGGGTGCCACCTACACCGTCCGGCGGGCCGTCGTGTTCTGGACTGACGAGTGAGCCGGGTGAGGAACGAGCCCGCGCGAACGAGGAGGGAAGAACACGACTCCGGGCCCGCAGGACTCGCGATCCGCGAGCCTGCGAGCGGGCGCAGATTACACCGTCCGGCGGGCCGTCGTGTTCTGGACTGACGAGTGAGCCGGGTGAGGAACGAGCCCGCGCGAACGAGGAGGGAAGAACACGACTCCGGGCCCGCAGGACTCGCGATCCGCGAGCCTGCGAGCGGGCGCAAATTACACAGCCTGGCGGCGTTTTTGTGCTTCGAAGAATTCCGACCAGGAGGTGACTTCGGGGTGCTGGCGCAGGAGGGCGCGGCGCTGTCGTTCGGTCATCCCGCCCCAGACGCCGAATTCGACTCGGTTGTCGAGGGCGTCGGCGCCGCATTCGAGTTGCACCGGGCAGTGTCGGCAGATGGTGGCCGCTTTGCGCTGGGCAGCGCCGCGGACGAACAGTTCGTCGGGGTCGCCTCCGCGGCATCTGGCCTGGGAAACCCACAATTGCCGATCTTCTCCAATGAAAACCGCCGCTGTCGCCATCCGCCGACCCCTTCCTTCGCCCTGTCTCAGCGTCTGCGCAGTTCGATCGCGTCGTGATGCCGGGCGGGTAAGCCCTGGCGAAACCACAACCACAACGAGTACTGCACCACTCTGGAAATCGAATGTTACGTGAGTCACATTCGATCCTTAATTTAGGGTTCCACGATTGCGTACGCAAGCCCTGGAGCCAACAAAAGTGGGACCACCGTCCAAACAGACGACAGTGGCGCTCCGACTGCCGGTGAGACGCAGGTGGCGGGTGGCTCGCTGGGCCCGGAAGTTTGGCGACATCACATAATCGACACGTATCCTGTGGGCGTGTTGCTGCTGAAGAAGTTCTGGCCTCTGACCTGGGCGTGCCTGCTCGCAGGAGTCCTGGTCGCCGGATTGCTCTACCCCGTCGCCAGCGGATTGGGGGTCCTCTCGAATCGGGCTGTGGCGGCTGTGGAGAACGTGTCGTCGGAGTTGGTGGACGGCACGATGCCCGAGGTCACGACGATGACGGATGCCAACGGCAGGCCGATCGCCGTCCTCTACGACCAGTACCGCACCCAGGTCGGGTACAACGACATCTCGCCGAACATGATCCGCGCGATCATCTCCGTCGAGGACCGCCGGTTCCTGGAGCACGACGGGGTGGACTGGAAGGGCACTATCCGCGCCGCGCTGAAGAACTCGTCGTCGGGCGAGGTTCAGCAGGGCGCCTCGACGCTCGATCAGCAGTACATCAAGAACTATCAGCTGCTCGTCCTGGCACGGACAGAAGCCGAACGCGAGGCGGCGGTGGAGACCACCCCGGCACGCAAGCTCCGCGAGGTACGGATGGCGTTGACGATGGAGCAGACGCTCCGCGACCAGGCCAAACGGGAAAAGGGTCTGAGCGATGCCGCCGCCAAGCAGGAGGCCAAGAAGCAGATCGTCACCCGCTATCTGAACGTGGTTCCGTTCGGCAACAACGCCTATGGCATCGAGGCCGCCGCGCAGACGTACTTCGGCAAGAAGGCCAAGGATCTGACGTTGGCCGAGTCGGCGATGCTCGCCGGCATCGTCCAGTCGAGTGAGGCACTGAACCCGTACTCCAACGCCGAGGGCGCCAAGGAACGCCGCAACACGGTGCTCGACACGATGCTCACCAATTTCCCCGACATGCGCGCGGAGATCGAGCAGGCGCAGGCCGAACCGCTGGGGGTTCTCCCTAAGCCGCGTACCCCGCAGCAGGGGTGTATCTCTGCGGGCAGCGATGGCTTCTTCTGCGACTACGCCTTGCAGTTCCTCGCCGAGAACGGACTCTCCCGCAACACGGTGTTGCGCGGTGGCTACATCATCCGCACCACCCTCGACCCACAGGTGCAGCAGCTCACCACCCGCGCGGCACAGTCCCAGGCGAGCCCGAGCGCCGAAGGCGTCGCCGACGTGATGAACGTGATCCGCCCCGGTAAGAAGTCACACGATGTGCTGGCGATGGCGTCGAGCCGTTTCTACGGTCTCGACAGCAATGCCGAGCACACGGTGCAGCCACAGCCCTTTTCGATGGTCGGTGACGGTGCCGGTTCGATCTTCAAGATCTTCACGGTCGCCGCGGCGATGGAGAAGGGGCTCGGTGCGAGCGCACAGATCTCGGTGCCCGCGTCGATCGCGGTGGAGGGCATGGGTTCGTCCGACGGCGCCAACGGCTGCCCCGCGGGCATGTACTGCGTTCGCAACGACGGCAGGTATCCGGCGACGATGTCGATCACGCAGGCGCTCGCGATGTCGCCGAACACCGCGTTCGTGAATCTGCTACAGCAGGTGGGTGTGAAGCCGACCGTCGACATGGCGGTGCGCCTGGGCCTGCGGTCCTACAACAGTCCGGGCACGTCCGGGTACGGCGACAAGTCGATCGCCTCGTACGTCAAGGACGGGAACCTGGGTTCGTTCACGCTCGGCCCGACCGCGGTCAACACACTGGAGTTGTCCAATGTCGCGGCCACTCTCGCCTCGGGTGGCGTGTGGTGTCCGCCCAATCCGATCGCCTCGATCAGCAGCATCAAACGCGACAAGTACGGCAACCCGATGCTCGACGCGAAGGGCAATCCGGCGCTGGTGCCGGTGCCGTTCAATCCTCCCGGATGCGAGCAGGTCGTCGAGGAGGGACTGGCGAACACACTGGCGTTCGTGATGGGTCAGGATCACATCGGTGGTACGGCCGCCGGTGCGGCGAACAGCAGCGGCTGGACGTTGCCCATGTCGGGCAAGACGGGTACGACCGAGGCGCACCGCTCGTCGGCGTTCCTCGGTTTCACCAATCAGCTCGCGGGTGCGGCGTACGTGTACAACGACGGCCCGAACCCGTCGGGCATCTGCAGTAGCCCGCTGCGGCAGTGCTACGACGGCGACCTGTACGGCGGCATGGAACCGGCCCGCACGTGGTTCCAGGCGATCGGGCCGATCGCGACCAAGTTCGGCCCGGTGCGTCTGGCCAGGCCGGACCCCCAGTTCATGGCCGGTAACGACAAGGGCCGGGTGCCTCAGGTGGCGGGGCTGCCGGCGAGTTCGGCCAAGTCGCGTCTGCAGGCGGCCGGGTTCAAGGTGGTCGAGGTGGAGGTCGACAGTCCGCGTCCGCAGGGCACGGTGGTGACGACCACCCCGTCGGGTTCGGCGATGCCGGGCAGCACGATCACCATGTCGGTGTCCAACGGGCGTCAGCGCGCGAGCCGTAGCCGTCCACCCACCAGCACCATGGTCGACGTCCCCGGCATCGGCCCGGTGGAGGTCGAACTCCCCGGAGGTTGATCCGCAGTATCGCGGGCTGTCGTTGTCTGGACTGAGGAATGAGCCGGGCGACGAAGGAGCCCGCGCGAATGACGAGGGAAGACGACGACTTGTGGCCCGCAGGACCCGCGATCCGCGAGCTTGCGAGCGGGCGCCATAGTGCGGTCCGGCGGGCTGTCGTTGTCTGGACTGAGGAATGAGCCGGGCGACGAAGGAGCCCGCGCGAATGACGAGGGAAGACGACGACTTGTGGCCCGCAGGACCCGCGATCCGCGAGCTTGCGAGCGGGCGCCATATTGCGGAGTAGTCTGTGACGATGGTTGCCTTTGACACAAACTTTCGGGTGCCGGTCTCCGGCGAGGCCGCTGTGCGCGCAGTTGCCGGGTTGGCGGGGCTTGCGGCCGGTGGGTTGTTCTATTCGACGGTGATCGAGCGCAATGCGTTCACGTTGCGGCATACGACGATGTCCGTGTTGGAGCCTGGTGCGACGCCGTTGCGGGTGTTGCATATCAGTGATCTGCATATGGTGCCGCGGCAGCGTCTGAAGCAGGCGTGGTTGTCGGAGTTGGATGCGCTGGAGCCTGATCTGGTGGTGAACACGGGCGACAATCTGTCGCATCCGGCGGCGGTGCCGGCGGTGGTGCAGTCGTTGGGCGGGTTGTTGTCGCGGCCGGGCTTGTTCGTGTTCGGGTCGAATGATTATTTCGGCCCGAAGCCGAAGAATCCGTTCAAGTATTTCAAGAAGAACCACAAGCGCACCCATGGTGATCCGTTGCCGTGGCAGGATTTGCGGGCGGCGTTCGTGGAACGCGGCTGGTTGGATGCGACGCACACGATCCGTGAGCTTGAGGTGAGCGGGGTGCGGATCGCGGCGGCGGGTGTCGACGATCCGCATATCGAGCGGGACCGCTATGAGACCGTGGCCGGGCGACCGAATCCGTTGGCGCATCTGCGGTTGGGGTTGACGCATTCGCCGGAGCCGCGGGTGTTGGACAGTTTCGCCGCCGATGGTTACGACCTGGTGTTGGCGGGTCATACGCATGGCGGTCAGTTGTGTTTGCCGTTCTATGGCGCTCTGGTTACCAATTGCCATATTGACCGGTCGCGGGTGAAGGGTCCGTCGAATTGGGGTTCGACGATGAAGTTGCATGTGAGTGCTGGTATCGGTACGTCGCCGTATGCCCCGGCCCGTTTCTGTTGCCGCCCTGAGGCGAGTTTGTTGACGTTGACCCCGGTGTCGCATGGCGATGCCGATTTCGATGAGGCCTACTCACTCCCTCCCGCCACGGTAGGCAAGGAGCCCATCAAACGCTGAATCATGCGGCGGGCCTCGGCTCACGTCAGCGTCAGGCCGATGCCGGGGCGACAACGTGTTTGGTCGCCCAGTCGGGTTGGTTTTCTTGCCCCGACCCCGTTCTGGAGCGACGACACGCGAGCGAGGAACGAGCCCCGCGTGTCGGAGTGAAGAACGGGGAACAAGGGGCAAGAAAACCAGGCCCGCCGCATTATCTCGACGTGGCTGTTTCGGCTCTGCGGATGATCACTTCCATTGTCGACCAGGTCTGCACCGGGACCGGTCCGCCTTCTTCCTGGACGGTTCCGTGGACCCATTTGATGCCGAGGGATGCGGCTTGGGCGGCCGCGTTGTGGGTGGTGGTGAAGTCGAAGGTGCGTCCGCCGAAGGTGAGACGCGCTGAGACGGGCTGTGATTCGCCGTTCTCGCGGTCTTCCCAGAGGACTTTCGATTCGACGTCGTCGTTGGTGGCGATGATGGGGTCGAATCCTTGGCGGTGCCAGGTGGCGGTCGCGTAGCCGCCGGCGCCGAGCATGGCGTTGCCGGTTTCCCAGGTGCCGTCCTCGTGGATGGCGCCCCACACGAACCAGTAGTGCTCGAGTTGGGCGATCTTGGAGAGTTGGGCGCTGAGGCCGGGGATGCAGTACATGCGGTCGATACCGCCGTAGCCGCCGGTGATCGTGCTGCCGTTGACGGAGCCGGTGATCGAACAGCCGGTGCTGGTGTACCCGACGGGGTCGGGGTCGCCGGGAACGTCGATGCGGGTGACGTTGCCGGGGAGGGGGGTGAGTTCGATGTCGACGACGTCTTCTTCCTGCCAGATGTATTTCGTCGGCGACAGGGAGATGTTCATGGGGTGCTTGACCATCATGTCGAAGTTGGCGGGCGTGATGCGGCGCCGTTCTCCGCGGCCGAGCCAGACGGCGGGGCCCCAGTAGAGGTCGTGCTCGCCGGGGATGCGGATGCCGCGGGGTTTTTCCCATATGTCGGTGGGGCATTCGTGGACGGTGAAGTCGTAGGCACAGCTCTGGGAGACGCTGCGGACGACTTCGTAGCGTTTGCCGTCTTCGGTGTCGACCATCGCCCAGAGGAACGACAGGTCGTTGTGCAGCCCGGGGAACTGCTTGTCGCCGGTGGAGTGGTCTTGGGTGGATGCGTCCACCAGCGATACGTCGGCGATGATGTCGGCGTTTTCGACGTCGAACGAGGACATGGGTGCGTACCTTTCCTATCGATAATTTTACACAGTGTCAGCTTTTTCCATACGGTGTGTCAAGGGTGATGCTCTGCCGGTATCGTCGACCACGTGAGTGAGCCCGCAACCACCCGCGCCGTCGGCGATCGTCGCGCGTCGAGCAAGGGCGACGCGCAACGGGCGCGCATCATCGACGCCCTGGTGGAACTCCTCCGAACCCATCCGATCTCCGAGGTGTCGGTCCAGGGGATCGCCAAGCAGGCGGGCATCACCCGGCCGACGTTCTACGTGTACTTCGAGTCCAAGTACACCGTTCTGGCCGCCGCCGTCGATGACGTGTGGAAGCAGTTCGCGATCACCAAATCCCCGATGTCGGCGGTAGATCCGCGGCTTCCGCCGGCCGAGATGACGCGCCGGCTCACCGGCAACGCGGTACGTGTGTGGGGCGCGCATCATCGACTCATCGCGGCCGCCCTGGAGGCACGGTCGTCCGACGATCAGCTCGCCCGGCTGTGGGACGGGCTACTCGAACAGAACTGCGAGCAGATCCGCGGCGTCCTGGAACTCCTACGCGCGGCGGGTCGTATCCGGCCCGCCTCCGACGACCTGACCGCCCTCGTCGAGGCGTTGTTCGGGATGACGGTGTGGTCGCTGGTCAACAGCACCTGGACCGACGAGGGTCCGGACGGCAACGATTCCGACAGCAACGATCCCGACAGCGACGATCCGGACCGGCGGCCGGCGGACACCGCCCGCGAACACCTCATCGAGGTGATCTCGGCGATCTGGCTGGTATCGATCTGGGGGATATCGCCTGATTCGGACGCCCGACCGGGCGGCCGTATCGGCTGACCGCCGCCGGCCGATACGGCCCCGCACGACCTGCCCGGTCGTCGGTTATTGTTCTCTGATGCCGCCACACTTCGGAGGTCTCCTGAGCGCGTCTCCGCTTACCCGGATGTCCCCTGAGACCGCCCGTGCCCGCATCACCGATGTCAACGATGGCATCATGGCCGTGGCCGGGATGAGTTTGGGCCTGGCGGGTGCCGATGTCGAACGCACCACCACTTTCGCGGTCATCACGATCAGTGCGGTGGTGGGTGCGCTGTCGGTGCTGGGCGCCGAACTCGGCGAGGCCTTTGCTCAGCGTGAGGCCGAGATCGCCACGGCCGCCGAAGAACAACGCCTGCTCGACCTCCAGCCCGAGGAGGAGATCGCCGAGCTCGTCGACTGGTTTGTGGCCAAAGGCGTTTCAGAAGAGACCTCCCGCCAGGTGGCCGTGGAGCTTTCGGAGGCCGATGCACTTTCCGCGCAGTTGGAGATCGAGTACGGCATCCGGGAGATGACCAGTTCCCGCGACGCCTGGACCGACGGGATCTCGGCGGGGGTCGGCTTCTTGATCGGCGCGCTCGCCCCCGTCCTGATCGCCTATCTCCTGCCGATCGGGTGGCGTGAGGAATGGACGATCGTCGCGGCCATCGTCTCACTGACGGTCACCTCGTTCGTCCTGGCGCGTTCGGGCAGATCCGATATCCGCAAGACCGTGGCCCGCTCGGTCATCATGGGCGCGGGCACACTCGCGGTGTCCCATATTCTGGGCGACTGGCTGATCTGAAGGCACTCCCAGAAGAAGTACACACAGAAGCAGTATCCACACAGAGGGCGTATCCGCAGGGGACCTGCTGTGGCGCGGCGACGGTCGTTGCCGCACGCCGACCGGGGCGCGCTACGGTGGATACCTATGAGCCGCCCCACTCCGGCGCCATCGCGACATCGCCGCGAACCAGTGTTCCGAACATTGGAGATCATCGCCACCACTCTTGTCCGCGTGCAGGGGCTGGAGCTGCGCTACTCCGGGATCGACAACATCCCCGGCCGCCGCTCCGATGGGGCGGTTCTGGCGATCAACCACACCGGTTACGTCGACTTCATTCCCGCCGCCCTCGGCGTGTACCGGGCCGGCCGGCGAACCCGATTCATGATCAAGTCCGAGGTCATGTCGATCGGCATCATGCGTTTTCTGGTCAACCGCACCGGCACGGTCGCCGTCGACAGGTCGGCGGGCGCGCAGGCGTACCGGGCGGCGGTCGACAGTTTGCGGTCCGGCGAGGTGGTGGCCGTGTATCCGGAGGCGACGATCAGCCGCAGCTTCGAGTTGAAGGATTTCAAGACCGGCGCGGTGCGGATGGCCGCCGAGTCCGGCGTGCCGATCGTCCCGGTGATCGTGTGGGGTGCGCAGCGCCAGTGGACCAAAGGCGGCATCCGCCGTATGGGCCGGTCGAAGATTCCGGTGTCGGTCACGTTCGGCCCGCCGATCACCGTCGCCGGCGACGCGGACGCCGCCGCCGAGACCGCGCGGCTACGTGAGGTGATGTACCGCATGCTGCTCGACGCCCAGGAGGGCTACGGCCCGCACCCGGCCGGCGAGCTCTGGGTTCCGGCGCGACTGGGCGGTTCGGCGCCCACCCGTGCGGAAGCCGCCGAACTGGAGGAGGCGGAGGCCCGCCGCCGCGCCGAGGCGAAGGCGCAGAAGGCGGCCCGCCCCGCGCGCCCGTGGTGGCGCCATAAACTGGGCCGGTGACCACCCCGGAGCTCATCCCGAGGTGATGCGCTGGTTCACCCCGGTCCACACCAGACCGTTGTCGAGGTCGGCCCGGTTGGTGTGCCAGGCGTCGCGAATAACGTTCTGCGCCATCGCCCACGGATATTCGTCGGCGGCCCGGGGCATGAGCGCCGCGCCCCGTCACGGGTAGCCGGACTGCATGTCCAGGAACGGTCTGTCGGGTCGTTCGCCCGTGCACACGGGCGTCACGACGGTGTGCTCGTCGCCGTTGAAGCGCAGGAGACCCGGGCGACGAATCGTGCCGTAATATCCGATCTCATCGTCCACGACAGGTTGAAATAGCGGACGCAGAACGCGAAGTTCGGTACACCGCTGAGCATCGCACCCCGGAAGGCCACCGTGCCGGGCGCGGTGACCGGTTCGCCGTCAAGGGTCAGGTCCACTTCACCTGGGGTGACACACTGGTCGCCGAACGAAATATGGCATGTGCCCCAGGTGGCGAGGTGGCCGTAGACGTGGCCGTCCGCGGTGACGGTGAGGGCGGTGGGGCCGGGCAGGTGGGGGTCTGCGAAGTCGGTGCGCCGGTAGGTGATCCCGGCGGCGGTCAACGCGTCAACAACAGCTGTACCCATGCGGGCAGTGTGCCCGGGGAGGGTGCATAGGGGTGGCGCGTTTGACTGGGGGTCCCGCGATGCTCGGCGGTCAGGCGTGCGACGGTGAAAGCCCCAGTCGGGCACGCGCAGCGGCGGCTGATCGGGTAGCAACAACAGCGTCCACGCCCGTGAACGACTTAGTGACCAAGGCGAGGAAATCGTCAACGTCGTTCGCGGTAACGGGAGCCAACTCGACTGCCATGGTCGCAGCCACTTCAGGCTCGCCTGAGCCAAGCGCTTCAACCGCCATCTGACGTGCAGCGGAGTCCATGGCATCGCCGTACGCATCCAGGATGCGCCGCGCAAATTGTTCCACCACTTGACTCATACGCCTCAGTCTACAACCTTCGGAGGGTACGCCGACCAGAATATGGACGGGTCCGAGTCTGTCCGCACCTGAGCCCGAACTAGTATGCCATCAACATCTCGCTCAAATACCAGAGATGTCCCGAAGCGTTGGACCGGTCGATCAGGCAATTGAATGGTGATCGCGATCGCGCCTGCAACGTCTTGGTCTGACCAGCTTTCAGGAAAGCGACTCTTGTTCGGGACGGTCGAATCATGCCGGTGCTTATCGAGTACCCGCTCCATGTCCTCAGGGGTGGGCATCGGTGCGGTTCGGGGCGTGAACGGAATCGGCGACCCACCCGGTAGGTCCTGGTATTCATCGGGTAGGTCCGTTCCGCTCGGCATGAATCGGTTGGTTGTCCGTTGTGGGTGGTCGCCGCCACGTTGCGGGATCTGTGAGCGGCCACCACGAATCGGTTCGCCGTATGCAGCCGGCCGACGCCAGCGCCGAGACCAGAACGCCTCGTCCCGCACGCGTCCGGCGGAGGTGAGTCCTTCGCGGCGTGCCCACTCGGCGGCGGCGGCGGCCCGGTACAGGTCATCGTCATCGGCGTTGATCGCATCGTTCATCACGGCGATGAGTTCGGCGTCGTCGAGCCCGGCGAACTGGGCATCCGTCTCGACCGGACCACCTGCGGGTTCACTCAGCGAACTGGGGGTTTCCGTGTCGTCTTCTCGAGAATGGTCGAGTGCAGATCGTGCATCCCACTCCGCTACCGCCGCCTCATACAGTTCGTCGTCCCCTACCCGGTTCGCGTCCTGCATCAACTCCAACAGGTCCGTGTCGGTGAGCCCGGACAGATCCGTTACCTGCGGCGCGACCGGCTGCTCATCGGGCGCGTCCACCGGTGGTGTCAGGACGGGGGTCTCGTTGGCCTGCACATCGGTCTGGATCAGACCCGCGTTACCCGCCCATACCTTCGCGAAGCCCAAGTTCATCGCGGTCCTGATACCGCCACGCTTGGCCTGGATTTCGGGGACCGAGATCAGTCCGGTTTTGGTGTCGGCGAGAAGGTCTACGAGGTCGTAGATCACTTCGGATGGTGCGCACCAGCCGCCGGCGGCGACGATGGAACCACCGGCCAGTTTCGACTGGTCGACGGCGGTCTCGATCACGTCGGCGTCGTTCGCGCCGGATGCGACCAGATGGTCGGGGAAGTCGAGATGTACCTGTGCGATGCTGCCGGAGGTGTTGACACCGGCACGGGTCACCGACTCGATCTTTGATGCGGCGGCGGCGACGAGGCCGGTGTAGTCGAGGTTCTGGCCTCCGGCGTAACCGGACACGTCCGCGGATGCGGTGATCGTGACGGCGGGTTTGGTGGGTGCGGGGGCCTTCTGCTGGATGTTGGCGAGGTTGAAGCGTTTCCCGGCGGATGCGGCGACCGCGACCGGTTCGGAGACGGCTTCGACTGCCGGTGCTACGTCGGTGGCGACAGGCTCGGTGACCTCGACGCGCTGCTCGGTGTCGGTTTCCGCGCCGTCGGTGCTGGTGTCGTTGCCCTGCTCGGCGGAGTCCTCCACACCTGGGTCGGTGTCGTCGGCGGCCACGTCTGCGGTGGTGTCGCCCAACACCTTCGCGGCGAGGTCGGCGCGCTTGGCGCGCACCTCATCAATGCGCTTGTCGGCGGCTTCCTGCGCAGCCTTCGCCGCAACCGCCACTGCCGCCAGGTATTCGAGACCCAGAACCTGGTCTTCGCTGGTGGGGTCGGTGTCATCGAGGGCCGAAAACTTGTCGGTCACCTCGCTGAGCAGCTGGTCGAGGTCACCGCGGGTTGCGTCTTCGAGCAGGGTTGCGACGGCGGCGGTGCGCTGCTTCTCGGTGCTACCTTCGGCAGCCTTGTCGATCATGGTCTGTAGGTCGAGTGCCACGGCGGTTCTCCTGTGCCGATTCCGACACCCCAGGTGTGGGGTGTTCGGTTCGGCCCATCCGCCAGCAACCGCTTACAAGGGTTTATGTAGTTGTGGGTGAGCGTAAACGTTGGGGGTGCACCCGGCTATGCGGGTGTGCTGACCTGCGCGTAGTGCCCCCCGTATTTTGCTACGTCTCGGCGTGCATCCGTTTCGGACAGATACCGTTTGACCGTGCCGTTCGGGCGGTGTGCCTCGTGGACGATGACCCGCTTCTGACCACCACAGTTACAGGCCATTGTCGGCCACCTCCTGTGGGCGGGTGTGGTTGTCGCGGTACCCTTCCCGCCACATACGGGCACACACCGGCATCCCGTAATACGGGTTCGACGCACCGGGTTCGGCCTGCTGTCCCTCCCGGTACGCTGCCTCTACCATCGTCCGATCAGTCATGTGGTCCTCCCTCTACCGACGCCGCCATCGTGTTCTTTGGCGGCTGCTACGAACGCCCTGTTCACGCGCTTGCCGTACGTCAACCGCCAGAATGCCGCCAACCGCCATATCTAGACCAGGGTTCCTACGTGCAGCTTCCGACTTCAACGCCGCGATCTCTTGTTGTACGTCCTGCCCGAACCGTTTCCGAGCCGCAAGGCTTTCAGCTTTCCTTATGATGTCGTTGTCTGACATGGCTGGTAGGCCAGTCGACGCCTTCTGCGCCTTGATCGCATACGACTCGGGATCGTGTGGTGGTTCCCATCTGCGGGCACGTTGCGCAGCTTCCGCAGTGGTTTCCCACTCTCGACCCTCCGGCCGTGGGATGCCGGGGGCGAGAATACGGTGCATTTCCTCCGCTTGCTCGGCGCTCATCTCCTCCACTAGCGGAGAGTCCAATATCGCTGAACGGGCCGCGTCACGTTCAGCCTCAGATTCGTTGATGCGCTGCACCCACTCAGCTTTTGCTGCGTTCTGCGCATGGCGGAACTCACGCTTCTTCTCCGGCGTCATCTCTACACCCAGCTTCTCCTGCTGGATCGGGTGCTCTCCGCGATCTACCGCATCCGACAACGCCAACTCGGCCGCCATGTTGGCGATCATCATTCGCTTGACGCGGACGCCTTCTTCGGCGGCCTGAGGGGACGTTTCCGCCGTGTACATATCCCGCAGCTCACGGATCGTTTTGATTTGATCCTCCGACGCGGGTGGGCCAGCCGGGGCCGGGTCAGCAGATACGTCCTGTTCGTCGCGGGCTTTGTCTGCTGCTGAGGTGTAGCCGTCACGGACCGCGTCCCGCTCAGCGATCGCCGCTGCCGTCTCCTCCGGCGACCTGCCCAACGCCTCCTCAAACCCGGTGCCGTCCTGCTCGGCTTTCGTTTCGGTTTCCCGGACCGTGTTCCATGCCTGTGCGCGTTCCGGTGTCGCCTCCACTGCCGGGGCGTCCCCCGCTGTCGAGGTAGCGGTCTCCGGCCGGGCACCGTCATTGGTGCCTGCGCGTGCGGCGGCCATCTTCTGCTCATGCCGCAACAGGCCCTCTGCGACCTCGACACGAGCGATCGCCGCATCCACATCCGGGCCACCGCTATCGATTCGGGCCTTCAAATCGGCAGTCGCGGTGTCGAGTTCGGCGCGTACAAGATCGAGCTGCACCGAATCCAAGTCTTCGGGTGGCCCAACCCGGTCGTCGATGTCGGGGCCGGGTTCTTCCCGGTCCGGTTGCCGGCGCGCCCACTCGGTGAACGCAGCCTCGTACACGTCGGGGTTTTTGTCCTGCGCGGCAGCATCCCCCATCAGCTCGGTGAGGTCGCTGTCTCCCATCGCGGACAGGCTGAGTGCCTTCTTCCCGGGGCGGGCGATAATGATCGATCCGATGGGCTGTTTGTAGCGTTTCGCGCCGGCCGGTGTGCGGACACGGCGGACCGCAGCCGCAGTCAAGTCGTCAATGAGTCGACCAGACGCAGTGATCGCACCCAACCGGATACCCACTCGACTTCGCGCCCGTTTAACGATTCTGTCGGGTAGTGGTCCCGCGCATCCCACACCGGCACGGTCGGCGGGTTCGCGACGTGGTAGCCCAATTCGAGGACCGCAGGGTCGTCGGCCGGCAGGTTTGTTGTGCCCTCCTGCACCATTTCGAGCAGGTCGACAGTGCGGAGTTGCGTGTCGGACAAGCGGAACTTGTCAAGGTGATTGAGTCCAGTGGGTGTTACGCGGCGGCGTGATCGGTCGTGGTGTCGGGCTTGTTGATCCAGGCGCTGGCCGGCAGGTTCAGGATCTTCGGTGTCGGGTCTGCGGGCGTGAATCGTTCGGGGTGGGCCAAACGGGCCGCGGTCAGCACACCAGTTCGCTGCGTTGCTTTGTCGGTGGCGAGGCCGAAGTGGACGTCGGCCGGGGTGTGCAGGCCGATGCCGGTGTGCCGGTGTTCGTGGTTGTACCAGGTCACGAACGTGTCGAGGAAGTCCCGGGCGTGGTGGATGGATCCGAACCTTTGCGGGAACGTGGGCCCGTACTTGAGGGTCTTGAACAGTGATTCGGAGTACGGGTTGTCGTTGGACACCTTCGGTCGCGAATGTGACCGGGTCACCTCGAGGTCCGCGAGCAGCGCTGCGACCGGTTTGCTGGTCATCGATGTTCCCCGGTCGGCGTGCACCACCGTTGGTGTGCCATGAACCCTGAAGACGTCGGTCATGAATTCCACTGCGAGTACTGCTGATTCGCGGGTTTGTACGTGGGCGCCGACAATGTAGCGGGAGTAGATGTCGACCATCACGTAGGCGTCGTAGTAGACGCCCTTGACCGGCCCGGGCAGCTTCGTGATGTCCCAGGTATAGACCTGCCGGGGCCCGGTCGCGACCAGCTCCGGGCAGGTGCGGGTGGGGTGTCGGGCCTGCCGGCGCCGCTCGGTGACCTGTTTGTTCTCCCGCAGGATCCGGTACATCGTCGATACCGAACACAGGTAGATGCCCTCGTCGAGCAGCTGCGCATACACCTCGAGCGGGGCCTGGTCGACGAACCGGTCACAGTTCAACATCGTCAACACGCGGGCGCGTTCGGCGTCGGTGAGCTTGTTCACGGGCACCTTCCTCGCGGCCGGTGCCGGCCACTGCCTGCGCGCCCTGCTGCGGGCGGCGGTAGATCGCGTCACCGCCGTCAGCGAGGTGGCTGCCCGGGTGCTCACGCCGGCCTCGGTCAGGTCGTGATGGGTGGCCATCAGTGCTTCTTGCGCGGCTCGTCGGTGTCCGCGCTCTCGGAGATCTGTTCCAAGAGCGCGTGCGCTTTTCCCATGATCTCCAGAGCCGCCTCGGTGGTGGCCAACCGCTTGCCGGTCCTGTCGAGTTCGCGTTTGAGTCGGGCGATCTCGACCTGCTCGGCGGTGAGCTTGCCGATCTTCACCCCAGCGGGTTTGCCGTCGAGGACACCGGCGTCGCGTTGTTTGCGCCATTCGCTGATCAGCGACGAGTACAGGCCCTCGGTACGCAGGTAGGCGCCGCCCTCGCCGCGCTCACAGGCCTGTTCATATGCGGCCAGGTGGGCGAGTTTGTCCGCCGGGGTGAACGTGCGGCGTCGGCGCGGACCGTCAGAACGCGGATGCGAGGAATCCATGCAGGCATTGTCCCCGGCCACGGCCAGGCTGGAAATTGTCATCGTGGGGTTGATCCGTATCTCGCCCTGCAGGCGGGTTTGCTCTGAACCGCTGGACTCAACTCACCCTGACACGCAGGGTTTCACGGCCATAATGTGGCCGAACGTCTGGTCAACCTGGGCTACATCATCCCGTGACTGATGGTAGAAGAGCTCGTCCATGGCACTGTTAAGCTCCATGCGTAAGACCCGGTCGGCGCTCATGAATTCCTCGACGTTACTGGCCGCTTCGAACAGTTCCCCAAGATCGTCAAGTCTTGTTCGGACGCTGTCCACATCAGGCAGCTGGTCGAGTCGGTCGAGCTCAGCCAAGACTTCCGGGGAAAACGATTCTGTCGGGTAGTGGTCCCGCGCATCCCACACCGGCACGGTCGGCGGGTTCGCGACGTGGTAGCCCAATTCGAGGACCGCAGGGTCGTCGGCCGGCAGGTTTGTTGTGCCCTCCTGCACCATTTCGAGCAGGTCGACAGTGCGGAGTTGCGTGTCGGACAGGTCGTAGATGGGGATGCCTTCTGCGAGCCCCTCGTTTATGGTTGCGGTTCTGTCGGCGACTGCGCCGTTGATTGTCCGGACAGTGTCGCGGGTCACGACCGTGTTCGTTGTGGCTTCGCTGATTCCGATTGCTCTGAGTTCGTCGGTGAGTGTTTCGACGGTGAACGTGTGGGCTTCGGCCTTTGCTGGTGCGGTGGCGTCGGGGGTAGGGCTGCTGCTGGTGGTCCATGCACTGAATCGGCCGCGGTTGATGGGGTCAGCGCCGCGGTTGAGGCCGCGTGCACCGATCGCGGCGGTGATCGTGTCCCGTGCCACGGTGGCGCGTGAGGGTGGCGCGGTGGCGGCTGCGATCACCGCTTTCGCGTCACGGGCACGCCGAGCACGGCTGGTCGCGTCGCCGAGGATGTTGCGGGCACGGCCAACGCGGGTAGCGCGCTGCTCGTGCGCGGACGCCGTAACCGCCACCAGCACGTCACAGGCTGTGGTTCGGCGGGCACGGCGGGCGGAAGCGACCATGCTGCGAGCGTCCGCGAGGCGGGTGCGGGCGACCTCCGCACGAGCCACAGCACGCACTTTCGACAGCACGTACGCGTCGAGTTCGGCGACTGACTGCGGGAGTAGCGCCGACGCGGGCGGAACGATCCCGGCCGCGACCAGAGTGCTCACACCCCCGGATGCGACCAGCTGCTCGGTGCGTGGGACCGGGAACCCGGGGACGTTGACCGCGAGCGCGGCGACGAGTTCGAGGTTTCCGTTGATGCCGCGCCAATCACCGGATACCCCGGACCGGCGCAACTCGTCGACACGCTGGTCCCCGATGCCGGGGACCAGACGGCCGGCGAGCCAGATACCGTGAGCGTCTTCGCCGGCGCGGACTATCGCGGTGACAGCGCCGGTGTTGTCGTAGTGCGCGGCCGCTGACGCGGCATCTTCCCCGAGACCGGCGTGGCCGGTGCCGAGCGTGATCTTCCCGACCGGCAGGGCGCCGTCGTCGGTGTCGACGATGCCTTGGTGGAAGTACTGGTAGCCGCTGGTGGATGAGGGTGGGGTGACGCACTGGTCGCCGTATCCGATGTGGCACGATCCCCAGGTGGCGAGGTGTCCGTAGACGTGGCCGTCCGCGGTGACAGTGAGCGCTGTCGGGCCAGACAGGTGGGGGTCTGCGAAGTCGGTTCGCCGGTAGGTGATCCCGGCGGCAGTGATCGCGTCAACAACAGCTGTACCCATACGGGGCAGTGTGCCCGTGAAGGGTGCACAGGCGGGTGGCATCGTGATACTCTGAGCCTTGCAGGGCGACCCCCCCGCGAGTCTTGAAAAAATAGACCAACTGAAAGCTGGGGGCACCACCGCCCTGCTTTTACATATCTACGCTAGGGTTATCTTTCGGATCTTCCCGTCGGAGTGCAGGACCCACAGGTCTTTGATCCGGTTACTGGGGTTCGGCGCCTGAGCCACGTTGTACATCGACATCGCTCGTTCCAGCTCAGAGGTCAGCTCGGCGGGGCCGATGTCGATGATGAACCTGTCTTTTATGAACGGGGGATCATGTTTTTCCCGTGCGCTCTTGACTGCCTTCCTGATCGCCCCATGCATCGCGTAAGCGGTGTTCTTGGTGGATTTGACTTCCACGTGGATCGCCTCACTTTCGGCGTCCTGTTGCCAAATCATGTCGTTCGACGGCGTGCGCCCAGTCCGCCTACCGTCATCGTTGTACTCCCACTCTCCAAGCGGTAGCCAT
The DNA here is from genome assembly GCF_025273675.1 of Gordonia pseudamarae. Classification (NCBI taxonomy): domain Bacteria; kingdom Bacillati; phylum Actinomycetota; class Actinomycetes; order Mycobacteriales; family Gordoniaceae; genus Gordonia; species Gordonia pseudamarae. The sequence continues at coordinate 4,696,423 of NZ_CP045809.1, forward strand.
TCCACCTGGTGCCCAAGCCGCTGCAAACGCTTCACTGCTTCGACCTCGTGCTGCGCGAGTGGTTCCCCGCGATAGTCGGGTAACGCTCGTTCCTGCTCGTCGGCGCGCCGCTGACTCGACCAGGGCCGGAGTTTGTGCGGGTGCGGGCTGGATCGGTGCGCGCGTTTGTCTCCCACTGTCTGGATGTCCGCGAGGCGCCGCGTTCCCATACGACGGCGGGGGGTGCGGTGGTCGATGCCGTCGAGAGGTTCCCCCTTGACAGCTGGCCGCCCGAACCTACGCGACCAGTAGCTGACGTTGCGTACGTGCCGACGCCCGGCGGAGGTGAGTCCTTCGCGGCGTGCCCACTCGGCGGCTGCGGCCCGGTACAGGTCATCGTCATCGGCGTTGATCGCATCGTTCATCACGGCGAGGAGTTCGGTGTCGTCGAGGTCGTCGAATTGGCCGCCACCGGCCGGGACCGGTTCAGGATCGTCCGCAATCCCGGGGTCGTCGGGGCGTGCTGCTCGCGCATCCCACTCCGCTACCGCAGCGTCGTACAGCTCGTCATCCCCGACACGGTTCGCGTCCTGCATCAACTCCAACAGGTCCGTGTCGGTGAGCCCGGACAGATCCGTTACCTGCGGCGCGACCGGCTGCTCATCGGGCGCGTCCACCGGTGGTGTCAGGACGGGGGTCTCGTTGGCCTGCACATCGGTCTGGATCAGACCCGCGTTACCCGCCCATACCTTCGCGAAGCCCAAGTTCATCGCGGTCCTGATACCGCCACGCTTGGCCTGGATTTCGGGGACCGAGAGCAACCCGGTCTTGCGGCCGGCGAGCAAATCCACGAGGTCGCAGATCATTTCCGACGGGTCACACCAGCCGCCGGCGGCGACAAGCCCTGTGTAGTCGAGGTTTTGGGCGCCTGCATAGCAGGATACGTCGGCGGCTGCGGGGATGACGACGGCGGGCTTGGCGGCGTCCTCTACACCCTGATCGGCATCTGCACTGTCCGTGTCCGCAGTGGTGTCACCGAGGACCTTCGCGGCGAGTTCGGCACGCCTGGCGCGGATCTCGTCGACGTGCTTGTCTGCTGCTTCCTGCACAGACTTCGCGGCAACCGCTACCGCCACCAGGTATTCGAGACCGAGTACCCCGTCTTCGGTGCCGAGGTCGGTGCCGGCGAGGGCCGAAAACTTGTCGATGACTTCACCGAGCAGAGCGTCGAGGTCGCCACGGTTGGCGCCTTCCAACGCTTTGGCGACGGCGGAGGTGCGCTGCTTCTCGGTGCTGCCTTCGGCGGCCTTGTCGATCAGGGTCTGTAGGTCGAGTGCCACGGCAGTTCTCCTGTGCCGATTCCGACACCCCAGGTGTGGGGTGTTCGGTTCGGCCCATCCGCCAGCAACCGCTTACATAGGTCTATGTAGTTGTGGGTGAGCGTAAACGGTGGAGGTGCAACGCCGACAGCCATACACACATCTGGCAATTGACCCGCTGACTGACCAGTCTACGGAAACGAGGAGGCCCTGACCGGATTTCTCCTGGTCAGGGCCTCTACTGCTTCTCAACCAAAGCGTCGGGGTGGCGGGATTCGAACCCACGACCTCTTCGTCCCGAACGAAGCGCGCTACCAAGCTGCGCCACACCCCGTGTGCAACCTCAGAAAGGGTACATCACCACCCACAGCAGAGGGAAATCGCCTGGTCAGAGGCCAGATTCAACCGCACGGGGCGGCTGGGTTCTCGTTGAGGCGGGCCAGGAGTTCGGTCAGGAGTTCCTGTGCCCGGGCCGGATCGATCACCTCGAGCAGCGCCATGACGGGGGCGAGTTGATCGGGTAACGTCGGCCCGCCGTCGGCCAGGCCCAGGGCGGCCAGGATTTCCCCGGCGGCGGCCGAGTCCAGCGTGGCCTCCGATCGCAGTGCGGGTAGCGCGTCGGGCAACGCGGACAGGTCGATCGGCGGCCGTCCGCGAACATCGTCGGCGGCCCGGACCATCGCGGCGGTCAGTGCGTCAAGGTTGTCTGCGGTCACCGGGGTGATGGTCAGGTGGGTGGTCGGTGCCAGCGCCTGACCGCTCCGCTGCCGGAGGCCCGGTTGCGGTTGCAGGGTCCAGCCGAGTTCGCGGACCCGGTCGGACCACTGGTGCGGGTCCACTCCCCGACCGGAGTCCACGTCCGGGTCGGTCCGGACGGCGAACAGCGGCCCGGCCGGGGTGCCGACCACCCGCAGCCCGTCGATTCCGGCGACGACGCCCAGCAGTGCCTCGGTGGCCCGCCGGGTCCGGGCGGTCAGCTCCGCCAGCCCGTCGACGCCCAGGTATTGCAGGACCGCCCACGCCGCGGCCAGCGATGTGGCCGATCGGCTGCCGAGCATCGTCGGGTTGACGACGGGATAGCCGGGCCACTCGGTGGTGGCGAACGATGCTGCGCGTTTGGCGTCCCGATCGGCGAACAGCAGCACCGACACGCCTTTCGGCGAATAGCCGTACTTGTGTGCGTCCAGCGACATACTGGCCACCCCTGATATGCGAAAGTCCCAGCGCGGCAGGGGCTCACCCCAGAACGGCAACACCCAGCCGCCGATGCACGCATCGACGTGACAGGCGATGCCCAGGGCGGCGGCGCGGGGCGCAACCTCGGCGACGGGGTCGATCACGCCGAACGGATAGTTCGGGGCGGAGACCACGACCAGCGCGGTGCGCTCGTCGCAGCGGCCGATAAGTTGGTCTGCACCGACGGTACCGTCGGTGCCGACCGGAACCCGATCCAGGTGCAGACCGAAGTATTCGGCCGCCTTGTGGAAGGCGGCGTGCGCGGTCACCGGGGCGACGATGACGGGCGGTCCGGCGACACCGGGGTGGCGTGTCCGCCACCGGTCCCGCGCGGATTTCACCGCCAGCAGGCAGCTTTCGGTGCCGCCACTGGTGACCACACCGACAGTGTCCGCACCGTGGACGAGTCCGGCGGCGAATCCGATCACGTCGGCCTCCATCCGGGCGACGGACCCGAACGCGGTGGGGTCCAGACCGTTGACGTGCTGCACCTGTTCGGCCGCGCGGCGCGCCAGTTCGTCGACGACGGCCAGGCCGGGGTCGTAGACGTACGACAGGACCCGGCCGCCCCTGGTGGGAGCGTCACCCGCGCGCAGATCGGTGAGCCGGGCGAGTACTTCCTCCACACGCGGATCAGTCACCGGCCGCCCTCTCTTCACTTCGTGGATCAGAGCTGTTGCGCCGCAGCGGGTAGCGCACGATCAGCGGCACGCTCAGCAACGCCAGTGCGGCGGGCAGCACGCTGAACCCGACAACCATCGCGTCGAGGGCTGATCCGGGTTGCGTCACGGCACCGGGCTCGTCGGACGAGATGTATCCACCGACTGCGAGGGCGACGGTGAACAACACCGAACCCAGTGCCATCCCGGAGGTTTCACCGGCCGTCCACACACCGCCGATGGTGCCCGCCGAACTCTCGCCGTGCCTCGCCTCGTCGTGCCCGATCACATCGGGCAGCATCGCCAGCGGCAGCGACTGCATTCCCGCGTAGGCGGCACCGGCGATGGCGACCGAACCGTACACCCACACCCCCGACGACCACCACAGCCCGGTCAACGATATTGCGGCGACTGCGAACAACACTGTGGCGGCGATGAATCCGTACTCCTTGCCCCTTCGCCGGGCGATCGCTCCCCACAGTGGCGCACAGATCAGGGCGGGTGCGATGAGCGCGGTGAACAGCGCCGACACCGCGGCCTCCGAGTCGAGTACCCAGGTGGCCACGTATTGCGCACCGGCCAGCATGAGTCCGGTCGCCAAACCTTGAAGAACGAATGCCCCCAGCAGCATTCGAAGTGCCCGGCTACGTCGCAGGGCGGCGATCGCCGCCCAGTACGCCCGCGCCGGCGACATCGGGACGGCACCGTCCGCGACCACCTGCCGCGCGTCGTCGGCGGCCCGCGACGACACCCACATACTCACGCCCATCAGCGCACCGGTGACCACGGCCATCAGCAGGTAGCCGACCGCCTCCGAACCCCCGGCATCCCGCAGCGCCGGGCCACCGGCCCCGAACACGAGGATCCCTACCGACAGCACCACCACCCGCACCGTGAGCAGCCGGGTGCGCTGGTCGTAGTCGTCGGTGAGTTCGGCGGGCAGGGCGATGAACGGAACCTGGAACAGACTGAATGCCGTGGCCGAGAACAGGAATGCCGCCGCCACCCACAGTGCCTGCGCGGCCGTGGGCAGCGTGCCCGGCGCGGAGAAGGTGACGACGAAGGCGACGGGCAGGCTGATCGCCCCGAGCACCATCAGCTGCCGGCGCGACCCGCGCACCGCCGCGAGGCGATCGCTGACGAACCCGATCGCCGGGTCGATCACCACATCCCAGATCTTCGCCACCACTATCAGGGCACCGGCCGCCAACGCCGGCACGCCCAGGGTGTCGGTCAGGTAGTACACCAGCACCAGCCCCGGCAGCGTCCCGAAGGCCGCCGTGCCCACCGACCCGATCCCGTACCGGATCACCGTCCGGCGGCGCAACGGCGGCGGTTCAGTCACCGACGGCCACCGGCAGATCATGATTGGACCACTGCGACCACGACCCGGGGAACAGCGCGGCGCCGAATCCGGCGATGGCCAGCGCCGCGATCTGATGTGCCGCGTTCACCCCCGAGCCGCAATAGGTGCCGACTGGTCTTCCGTCGCCGATGCCGAGCGCCGTGAACCGTTCCCGCAGGTCCCGGGCCGACCTGAAACGGCCGTCAGCGGTGAGATTGTCGACGGTGGGTGCACTGACGGCCCCCGGAATGTGCCCGGCCTTGGGGTCGATCGGTTCGGTGTCCCCACGGAACCTCTCGGGCGCACGCGCATCGAGCAGCATCCCATCGAAGCCGCCGGCCTGCTCCAGCGTCAGTGTCGGCAACGCCCCGTCGGCCAATTCGACCCGCCCGGGCTCGGGCAGCACATCGTCGGTCGCCGACGGCAGCCCCGCGGCCACCCACGCCGGCAGTGCGCCGTCGAGTAACCGGACATCGGTCAGTCCCGCCCAGCGCAACAACCACCAGGCCCGCGCGGCGGCCAGGTTGCCGCCGCCGTCGTAGGCGACGACGGCGGTTCCGGGGTTGATCCCCCATCGTCGCGCCGCCCGCCGCAGATCGTCGGCGGCGGGCAGCGGATGCCGCCCGTCGGCGGGTTCGCCGTGCGCCGCGAGTTCGGTGTCGAGGTCGACGTACACCGCGCCCGGAATGTGTCCATGCAAGTACTCACCGTGACCGGGCGGCCCGCCGAGCGTCCACCGCACATCGAGCACGACGGGCGGGTGGGGACCGGCGAGCGCGGCGGCCAGGTCGTCGACCGAGATCAGCACGGACATAGGGTCAAACCTAGATGCCCACCGGCACCCGGTCCACCGTCTTGCGCGTCCCGGCCCAACGCGAACAGAACACCCGGGGTTCGGCTAGGGGGCGGCCCCGCCGGCCCGTGCCCGGTACTCGGTGAGGAACACCGCCTCGGCCAGCGCGAGGTGCTCGATCTCCGACGGATCCACCGACTCGTTGGGTGCGTGGATCAGGCAGGCCGGTTCCTCGACGCCCAGCAGCATGATCTCGGCGTCGGGGAATGTCTCGGCGAGCACACTGCACAGCGGGATCGACCCGCCCTGCCCTTGCCGCGACACCGGAACCCCGTACGACGCCGACAACGCGTCCACCAGTGTGTCGTGGCCGGGCCCGGACGTCGCGCCCGAGAACGGTGACCCGACGGCCTCCCGTTCCACCGACACCCGCACGCCCCACGGCGCGGCCGCGGTCAGGTGGTCGACGAGCAGATCCTGCGCGCGGACGGCGTCCATACCCGGTGGCACCCGCAAGTTGATGCGGGCACGGGCATGGGGCACCACCGACGCCGATGATCCGACGACGGGCGGACAGTCGATCCCGAGCACGGTGACGGCCGGTCGCGCCCACAGCATTTCGGCGACCGACCCGGAGCCGACCAAGCGCACCCCGTCGAGTACCTTCGCATCGGCCCGGAATGCCTCCTCCGGATACTCGACACCGGACCAGCTCTGATCGGCGGCCAGTCCGTCGATCGTGGTGTCGCCGTGCTCGTTTCGCAGGGTGGCGAGCATTGTGATCAATGCGGCCAGCGCGTCGGGCGCCGCCCCGCCGTACATACCCGAATGCATCGCCGAACCCAGCGCCTCCACGGACACGACCACGTTCGCCACGCCCCGCAGGCTGGTGGTGAGTGTGGGCCTGCCGACGGCGAAATTACCGGAGTCACAGATCAAGATGACGTCGGCCTGCGCGAATTCGGGCCGAGCCACCACAAAATCCTCGATACCGCCGCCACCTTGTTCTTCCGAACCCTCCCCGAGAATTTTGACGGTGACCGGCAACTGCCCGGGTGCGATCGGGGCACCGTCCGCCAGGGCACGCAATGCGGTGAGGTGCACAGCGATGTTGCCTTTGCAGTCGGCCGCTCCGCGTCCGTACCAGCGACCGTCCCGTTCGGTGAGTTCCCAGACCGGGGAATCCCATTCGTCCTCACCGAGCGGAGGCTGCACATCGTGGTGGAAGTACAGCAGTACCGTCGGTGCGCCGTCAGAACCCGCGATTCTGCCGGTGACGGCCTTGCTGCCGTCGGAGGTGACATGCGCTGCGACATCGGCGAAACCGAGATCGCCGAATGCCGTCAGCAGCCAGTCGACCATGCCGTCGCATTCGGTGACCGGGAACTGCTCGGCATCGAACACCGAACGGAACGCCACCATTTCGGTCAGATCCGTCTTCGCTCGCGGCATCAGGTTCCGAACCTGTTCCCGCAAAGTACTGTTCACACCACTCATCACACACCTCCGTCGGTTCAGTACGCGAGGTCGGCCGCTTCGATCCGGCCGGAGTCGATCGCCGCCATCATCGCCGCGTGATCACCTTGGTTGATATCTGCGTAGGCGAGCGCGAACTCCGCGATGGCCTCGTCGAAGTCGTCGTCGGCAGCGAGATAGGCGGCGATCTCATGACGACTCGCGGTGCGGGCGTGAGCTTGGGCGAGCGTACGACCGCACAGCGCGGCATAGGCCTTCATCCCGTCCGGATCCAGCGCCTCGACCACCACCGACCCCTTGCCGTCACGCAACTGGCGCACGTAGTAGTCGTGCAGATGATCGTCGGCGTCACGGCCGGTGATGGCACCGAGCATCTGATCACTGGCCGCCTGCATGATCTGCTGCCCCTCGATCACCCGCCACCCTTCACCCGGATAGTCGGGGACAGGCACGTAATCGGCCAGTACCGACCGCTGGGCCTGCTTGACCTGCAACATCAGCGGGTCGTTCTTGCCCTTGCCCCACAGCAGGATCACCCATGCCTGCAGTCCGACGCTGCCGACCCCGACCACCTTGCGGGCCACATCGACGATCTCGTACTGGTCGTAGAGTGCGCTGATGTGGTCGGGCAGGCTGTCGCGGTACAGGCCCATGAGCGCGGTACCGGCCGCCGCCACCTCACCGGCCGTTCGCACGCCGCCGCCGGGGAACATCCGGTCGGCGGCCAGTTCGCTCAACGGCACCAGCAGCGGCGGATCACTGCGGATGTGCGCGCGGCCCCGCTCATCGATCCGGCAGAGTTTGCTGACGGCCTGCATGCTGTCACGGTGGCGCGCCTTCTTCAGCATCTTCTGGGTGCTCTTGGCGGTCGAGGTGTCAAGCTTCTGCCGCAACTCCGGGAACCGCGTGTCGACGTCGATCCTGGCGTACCAGCAATCCAGCGTCGACATCTCGACGCTCTCGGCCAGGTATCGCCGGTAGTGCCGGGCCACCGCCGCGGCATGTTTGGCCGTGTGTTTCGGCGGGAATCCGTTGTTCCGGCCCGCGATCACCACACTCGCCGCCAGCCGCTTGACGTCCCACTCGAACGGACCGGGGTGGGTTTCATCGAAGTCGTTGATATCGAAGATCATCCGGCGTTCCCTGGTGTAGAACACACCGAAATTGCTCAGGTGGGCGTCACCGCACAGCTGCGTCCGGATACCGCTGTCCGGGGTGGCCGCGAGATCGGCGGTCATCACCGCCGCCGCGCCACGATAGAAGGTGAACGGAGTCGCCGACATCCGGGCGTGCCGGACCGGGATCAGATCCGCATCCCTGGTCAGGGCCTGGTCCTCGAGTATCGACACCGGATCGCGGCGCCCGGACACCGCGGGTACCTCCGCGAGCTGAGCAATCGTTGCTGGGCTGATGACATCCTCCTCGAACCGAACACCATGACTGCGCGTCGGGCGGACGCCTGACGATTGTCCCACGACACCCGCCATCCGACGGATCGATTCTCCGACAAGGACGGTGACGCCGGCCCTGCTGTTCGCCGGACCGGAGGCCGAGAAGAAGAGAGACTCGGGTAATCCGGACTATTCGGGAATCTCGTCGGCGTAGGACTCGGCGAACGAGACCCGCGGGGTGGTCGCGGCCTGATAGGCGGCGATACCTGCCAACACGAGTGCCGACAGTGCGAACACCACTGCCACCACGATGAACGAGATCGTCACAACCGTGCCCAGTGCACCGTCGACCGGATCGGTCACCAGCGCGCCGAACGCGGCCAGCGCCGCACCGAGCAATGCCCATGCCGCAGCCCGTACCCGCGGGCCGATCACCGCGGCATAGAACAGCCGCTGGTAGATCGTCGTCTCGTATTCTTCGACGGCCGCGATGCGCACCGGATCACCGGCGGCCAGCGAGCGCAGTTCCCGCGCCAGTTCCGTGCCTGCGCCCAGCGTCGTGGTCTCCCGGTCCCGGTAGCGCACATAGGCGACGACGGCGACGGCCGCGGCGATCAATCCAAGTCCAGCCCACCCTGTATCCACGAGTGAATACGCTACCCGGATGAGTGCGGCACCTCACACCGCCCCGCCGAACCCGGTTCCGACGGCACCGTGATGCCACCGGAACCGGGCTGTCTCGCGCCTCAGACGCGGGCGGTCACCGTGTGCGCGATATTGCCGCGGGTGGCCTTCGAATACGGGCAGAAGGCGTGCGCGCCGTCGGCGAGAGCCTGCGCCTGGGCCTCGTCCAGACCCGGCAGATAGGTTTCGATGTCGGCGGTGAGCCCGAACCCGCCCTCGCTGTCGTTTCCGATACCCACGGTCACCTTTACCGTCGTGCCTTCGGGCACCGTCACGCCCTGCTTGCCCGCGACGGCCCGCAGCGCACCGAGGTAGCACGCGGCGTAGCCGGCCGAGAACAGTTCCTCGGGGTTGCTTCCCTCACCGCTGCCACCCATCTCCGTGGGCGGGCGCAACTCAAGATCGATCCGGCCGGTCTCCGAGACCACCTCGCCGTCACGGCCTCCACCGGCCGCTGTTGATGAGACGTGGTACACGGCGTCGACTGACATTTGTTTCCTCCTGGGTGACGTCTTTCACTGACGGCCCCATTGTGCCCTTGCCGCCGCTGCCGCGGTCGCGATCAGTGGCACGTCATCCGTGTCATCCCCGGCCGAACATCGAACCGGACCGCACCTTGTTGGGCGCCGGCAACCAGTTGTTGACCTCTTTGCGCAGCGTGCACAGTGCGGACAAGGCCAGGAAGACCAACTGTGCCCAACCGGCCACCACTACCGCCACGGACAGCGTGTCATAGGCGAAGAGCAGGTCCACGCCGATCGGAATGCACATCATGTTCACCACAACAACCGCGAGGTACACATTGCGTACCCCGCGGCTGTTGTGTTTGGCGGCGTTCACCAGCAGCAGATATTCGACGGCCAGGAACACGATGATCAGGATCAGCATCACCGGCGGGAACGTCGATGCGATACCCGAGACCTCATCCTCGGGCGCCGCGTTACCCGGATCGTCGCGGAGCCCGTCGAGCAGACGCGCATGCAGCAGATCCTGAATGGTGCCCAGGTTCAGGAAGCCGTAGACCACGCAGATCGCCCCGGCCACGGCCGCCGCCCAGAATGCGGCGACGGCGTGCTTGGCCAGAGGTACCGGGACGTTGCCGGGATCACCGCGGCGGACCGGATACAAACTCGCCCGATCCCGGTCCTGCGACGATCGCTTGGCCAGCTCGGCCAGATCCTCGGCGTCCAGCTCGGCCTGGCTCGGCACATCCGGATCAGGAGATTCTCCGTCGCCGTGTGATCTCCCGTCGCCGTCCTTCATCGCCGGTTCTACCTCTCGTTCGGACGGCTGCGCGTCACCTTCTGAGGTGGTCGAGAACGAAGTTGGTACCCGGCAGCAGCGTCGTCAGCATCGGCACCACGTGATTGACGATCACCTTGGTCAGGATCGCCGGGGTGGCGTCGGTGTGGAACGTGACGTTCGCACCCAGAGCCTTCCAGTTCCGGTACAGATCCTTGACCTGACCATACGGGATGACATCATCGTGCAGACCGCCCTGCAGGTAGACGGGTGCGTTCGGCTTGAGCTGACCGATCCGGTTCTCCTCGAGCACCTTCACCGCGTCCGGGTACTTGTCGGCGATCTCGCCGAGCCGCCTACCGGAGATGGTCCAGCTGTTGGTGGGCTGGAAGGCATTGGTCAGGATGGTGTCGCCGATGCACTGAGTGGAGACCTGCTTGAGCCTGGCCTTGCCGCTCGCGTTCGCTTCCTTGTCCACCACCTCGCGCAGCGCCGGGTAGCGGGCCGTCATGCCGTTGATCGCGTAGCCGATGACACCGGAGATGGTGGTGCCGTCGACGGCGGCCAACACCTTGCGCAGGTCAGCGGGCGGAGCGCCGGCGTAGGTGGCCTTCACCTTCAGCTCCGGCGCGTACGTCTGGGCCAGTTCGGCGGCCGACGCCGCGGCGCCACCGCCCTGCGAGTAGCCGACGAAGCCGACCGGCGAGTTCTTCGGAGCCCCGCTGGCGTTGATCGCGGCGCGGGCGCCGTCGAGCATGGCGTGGCCGGTCTCGGAACGGTTCACGTAGGTGTGGATGCCGGGGGTGCCCATACCGATGTAGTCGGTCACGAACACCCGGACGCCGTTGAGCAGGAAGATATACATCTCGGGAGCGGTGTAGTTGACACCGATCGACGGTTTGGTGATATCGATGGACGCCGGGAACGACATCATCTTGGACGGCGCGCACTGGTCGCCCTGGCCGATGGTTCCGGGGCCGACGACGACGGTGGGCCGCGGTCCCTTGCCGGTCCAGGGCGCGGTGGGTTCGATGACGGTACCGGTTACTCCGACCGACTTGTTGTGGGCATCGCGCGAGGTGTACATCACCTTCTTGGCGGTGCCCGGCCACTGGTTCTTGACACCCGGGATCTGCAGCAGCAGCGGAATCGACTGCGTCTTGAGTATCGCGCCGGGCTTGTCGGCGATCGTGGCCGGTGGTGTGTAAAAGTCTGCGGCCGACGCGTCCGGAGCCGCCACCGAAGCGACGGTTGCGGTCATCGCACCTGCCAACAGAACCGCGGCCATCCGGAGCCCACGGCGGCGCGCTTTCCCTCCCCTGAGAATTTCCATGGAACGGTAGGCTACCTCACAGTAACTTGAGGACGTGTCCCGAGCCTCCGAATCGTGCGAACGGGGTGCCCATCACCACCGGTATGGCGCCGTCGTCCCGGACATCGGACGCCACATGGATCTCTTGCCGGTTCGGCTCGGTCGACCGAGTTCTGTCGTCGGCCGGCCCCGAAAAGCGAAGAAGGGCCGGGGCGCGCTGCCCCAGGCCCTTCTCACGTAATCACCGAGACTCAGGCGAGCAGCTCCGCGATCTGAATCGTGTTGAGCGCAGCGCCCTTTCGCAGATTGTCACCCGAGACGAACAGCGCCAGACCACGGCCGTCGGGCGCGCCCGGATCCTGCCGGATACGCCCGACGAGCGAGACGTCCTTGCCTGCCGCGGCGAGCGGGGTCGGCACGTCGGAAAGCTCCACGCCGGCAGCCGAACCCAGGATCTCCCGCGCCTGCTCCGGCGAGATCGACTGCGCGAATTCGGCGTTGATCGACAGCGAGTGTCCGGTGAACACCGGCACCCGCACACAGGTGCCGCTCACCAGCAGGTCGGGCAGGCCGAGGATCTTGCGCGACTCGTTGCGCAGCTTCTGATCCTCGTCGGTCTCGCCCGATCCGTCGTCCACCAGCGAACCGGCCAGGGCGACAACGTTGAACGCGATAGGCGCCACATACTTGACCGGGTCCGGGAATGCCACCGACGAACCGTCGTACACCAGCTTCTCGGCGTCCGGGGCCACCGCGCGCACCTGGCCCGCGAGTTCCTCCACACCGGCCAGACCGCTACCGGAGACCGCCTGATACGACGACACGATCAGCCGCTGCAAGCCGGCCGCGTCGTGCAGCGGTTTGAGTACCGGCATCGCCGCCATCGTGGTGCAGTTGGGGTTGGCGATGATGCCCTTGGGCGGGTTCTTGGCGAGTTCGCCGTTCACCTCGGACACCACCAGCGGCACGTCGGGATCCTTGCGCCACGCCGACGAGTTGTCGATGACGGTCACCCCGGCGGCGGCGAACCGTGGCGCCTGCTCCCGTGACATCGTCGCACCGGCCGAGAACAGCGCGATGTCCAGACCCGACGGGTCGGCCGTGGATGCGTCCTCGACGACGATCTCGCCATCGCCCCACGGCAGCTTTTTGCCGGCGGACCGCGCCGAGGCGAAGAACCGCACCTCGTCGGCGGGGAACCCGCGCTGCGCCAGCAGAGCACGCATGACGCCCCCCACCTGCCCGGTCGCGCCGACGACACCGATTCGCACAGTCATGTCCGTCTACCTTCCCGTTCCGGCGTAGACGACGGCCTCTTCGTCGCCGCCGAGATCGAATGCCTCGTGCAGGGCGCGCACCGCGTCGTCGAGTTCGGTGTCGCGGCACAGCACCGAGATACGGATCTCCGAGGTCGAGATCAGTTCGATGTTGATGCCGACCTTGCTCAGCGCCTCGCAGAACAAGGCCGTCACGCCCGGGTGCGACTTCATGCCGGCCCCGACCAGCGACACCTTGCCGATGTGGTCGTCGTAGAGCAGGTCAGTGAAGCCGATCTCGTCCTTGAGCCCGGTGAGCTTCTCCACACCGAGCGGGCCGAGCTCACGTGGCAGGGTGAAGGTGATATCGGTCTTACCGGTCTCCACCTTGGAGATATTCTGCAGCACCATGTCGATGTTGATCTCGGCATCGGCGACGGCACGGAACACCTTGGCCGCCGAACCCGGCTTGTCGTCGAGCCCGACGACGGTGATCTTGGCCTCGCTGCGGTCGTGTGCGACGCCGGTGAGAATGGCTTCTTCCACGGGAATGTCCTCCATTGATCCGGTCACGATGGTGCCGGGCTTGGTCGAGTACGACGAGCGCACGTGAACGGGAACGTTGTAGCGGCGCGCGTACTCGACGCACCGCAGCATCAGCACCTTGGCGCCGCACGCGGCCATTTCGAGCATCTCCTCGAACGACACCTTTTCCAGCCGGCGGGCGTCGGGCACGATGCGCGGGTCGGCCGTGTACACACCGTCGACGTCGGTGTAGATCTCGCACACGTCGGCCCGCAGCGCTGCGGCGAGCGCGACGGCGGTGGTGTCGGAACCACCGCGACCGAGCGTGGTGATGTCCTTGGTGTCCTGCGAGACGCCCTGGAAGCCGGCGACCAGCACGATCTTGCCCTCGTCGAGTGCGCTGCGGACACGGCCCGGGGTCACGTCGATGATCTTGGCCTTGCCGTGGCTGCTGGTGGTGATGACACCGGCCTGCGAGCCGGTGAACGACTGGGCCTGGGCGCCGAGCGAGGCGATCGCCATCGCGACGAGTGCGTTGGAGATCCGCTCACCGGAGGTGAGCAGCATGTCCATCTCGCGGGCGGGCGGGGCCGGATTGACCTGCTGGGCGAGGTCGAGCAGTTCGTCGGTGGTGTCACCCATCGCCGACACCACCACGACGACGTCGTTGCCCTGCTTCTTCGTCTCGACGATGCGCTCGGCGACACGACGGATTCGCTCGGCCGTCGCGACCGATGATCCTCCGTATTTCTGCACGACGAGTGCCACGTCGGTTCCCTTCTGTGATTCGGGTCATTCTGTGATTCGGGTCATTTTGGGGTTCGGGTGATTCTGCCTGTTCCGGGTGCCCGGGTGCAGGTAGTCGGGGTCAACCTTACCGGCGATGCGCCCCGCGTCCCGGCCGGGGCGAACACACCGCCTCCGACGCCCGGTGCCGACCGGCCGGTAACCGGAGCGGGCTACCCGCCGTCGCCGATGACCGTCGCAATGTATCGATGCGGTCTCGGTGGACGGCACGTGCGATGGGCGGACCCGTGCCGACACCGAGTCCGCCTACTATCGCCGCCATGGCATCGCTTGCCGACGAATCCAGGCCCGCCCGGGGCGACACCGCCGACACCCCGCCGGTCGGTGATGCGGCCGTTCCGGGCGACCGGATCCATGACGCGCCGAAGCCGGACACCCGGGCCCGCGCGGTCTCCGCGGCCCGGCCCCGCCTCGATGCCGCCGCGCACGTGCTGCGGCAGTGGGCGGCGCCGGTCGCCGTGTTCTTCGTGATCCGCGCGATCGGGGTGCTGGTACTCGCCGATATGGCGTACGCGAACGGCAAGTCCCTCGGTGACCGGCTCGCGGCGTGGGACGGCGAGTGGATGCTGGCTATCGCGGAGCACGGATACGGGGGTGTCCCGCCCGGCCTCACCGACGCACGGGGCGTGCACACCGCCGACACCGCGTACGCGTTCTTCCCCGGATACCCGTACCTGGTGTCGTTGGTGGCGAGGCTTCCACTGGTCACCACCTACGGCGCGGCGATCACCGTCAACGTGGTGCTGTGCGTGTTCGCCGCGGCCGGGGTGGCCCGGCTCGGCGCGCTCTGCGCCGAGCGGATGTCCGCCGCGCCGCCGTGGTCGGGCGATCGGGTGCGAAGGGTGTTGCCGCGCTCCCTGACACTGCTGGTCCCGGCCGCGCCCGACGGCCGGCGCACCACCACCCGCGGTTCCGACAACCCTGCCTCCGACATACCCGGCTCCCCGAACCCGCGCACCGTCGGCCTCATCGCGGTCGCACTGTTCGCCGCCACCCCGATGTCGATCGTGCTGAACATGGCGTACACGGAGGCCCTGTTCTGCGCGCTGGCGGTGTGGGCGCTGATCGGCGTACTGGAAGGACGATGGCTGCTCGCCGGTGTGTGCGCCCTGTTCGCGGGTGCCACGAGGCCGACGGGGATCGTGGTGATCGGGGTCGTCGTTCTCGCCGGTCTGTCGGCACTGCGACGGCGACCGGGCCGCCGCCCTGCCGACGCGCGCACGCGGATCCGGGCGGCGATCGCGCTCAGTTCCATCGGCTATTTCGGCTACCTGTGTGCGGTATGGGCGCACACAGGTAACCCGCTGGGCTGGTTCACCATCCAGACCGAGGGCTGGGACACCCGGTTCGACTTCGGTGTGGCCGCGGTCCGGTTCGTCAACGACACCCTCGCCCATTCGGGGGAGGTCGCCCCCGTGGCCACCGCGTGGATCATGTTGTCGACGCCGCTGCTGATCACGGTGGCGGTATGGGCGCGGCTGCCGTGGCCGGTTCTGCTGTACGCGGCGCTGGTGGTGGTGTCGATCGTGGCGTCGAGCGGATTGATGATGAGCCGGGCGCGGCTGCTGCTACCGGCGTTCGTGCTGCTGATCCCGTTCGCGGTGATCATGGCGCGGTGGCGTCCGGCCGCGATCGCGGCCACGCTGGTGCCGATCGTCGCGGCCAGTTCGTGGTTCGGTGCCCACATGCTCACCGTATATCCACACGCGATGTGAACCGGTCAGGCCGCTCGGCGCGGGCACACCAGCGCACCGAATCGCCAGGATGCCGGGGCGCCGCGCAGTGATCCGGGGCCGCAGTGCCGGACGCCGGCCGATGTCCTGCACCGGCGGCGATGGTCGTGATCTTTGTCGGAGTTGTGAGACATGTCCGTCAACCCATCCGATAGGTGTTCGTGGAGATGGTGAAGTGGTGGCCGCCGCCGGCGCAGTTGACGCCGTATCCGGGGTCGGTGGAACAGGTGATCCCGCGCACCTGCAGCAGTTTCCCGTAGGGCAACACGCGCTGGCGGGGTACCTCGACGGTGGTGTCGCTGTAGAAGGTGAACCGCGCGGGTGTCGCGGTGGTCATCGACACACCGTTCGGGTGGATCGAGGCGACCCCGCCGCCGGACACCCTGGGCGCCCCGGCCGGCACCGCGCCCTGACAGCCCGCCCAGGGTGCACCGCGGTCGAGGTGGATCGCGCATTTCCAGCTGCCCGACGGGGAGGTGAAGTAGTAGCTGCCGCCCACGCGGAAGTCTGCGGGGTCGACCTTCGGCCACTCGCCGGGGATTGCCGAGGCGGTGGGCACGGTGACCGCCAGCGGTGCGGCCGCGGCGACGATTCCGGCGACGAGGACCGCCGAACGACGGGCGAGGTGGGATGCGGTGATCTGTGTCATGACTCAACGATGACGCATGCCCATCGCCGCAGGCGATGGGCAGAACTCCCCTGCACGGCCTTTCCGGTGGGGAGAACTCCCCTGCGGCGGCGCGACCCCACGCACGATGAAGACGGGGGGTGGCCCGACCGGGTCGTCAGCCGGCGGCGAAACCCGCACACAACCAGGCGATGCCGCGGTCGACCTGGGCGCGGGGGTCGGTGAGTTCTCGGCCACGGGCGCTGCCGGCCAGTCCGGCCAGATGGGTCGGTGGGTCGATCGCACGGCCTTCGATGACGTCGACCAGACCACCCGGGGCATCCGATTCGGAGGCCAGTGCGACGCTGGGCAACGCGGCGAGGGCGACACCGTTGACAAAACTCCACACGGTCAGCGACATCTCGGTGGCCACCTCGACGTCGACGCCGAGGCCGTCCATGAAACCACCGACCAGCCAGTCCAGGCAGCGCAGCGAGTCGGCGCCGAATCCGTAGCGGGGTGAGCTGTATGCCTGCACCACCCACGGATGCCGCTGGTACAGGTCCCAGTCGATGTCGGTGGCCGCGGCCACCCGCTCGCGCCAGCCCAGCCGCGGATCGGTGGCGATCGGGTACGGAAAACGCCGCCCGACCTCGACGGTCATCTCCTCGATGAGGGCGTCCTTGTCGGCGACGTGCCGATACAGCGACATCGCGCCGACACCGAGTTCGTCGGCGATCCGACGCATCGAGAGCGCCCCCATCCCATCCCGGTCGGCAACCACGATCGCGGCGTCGACGATCGCGGGCAGGGTGAGTTTGGGGTACTCGGGGGCCACTGTGTGCATACCTCCGGGGAAGTTGTGGGAATAACCGGCTTGCGTACAGCGTACTCACCTACGTACCGTGACACGCGTACGCCGTACGCACGGCATCCCGGACCATCGAGCAGAAGGCAGCCACCCATGGCCATCGACCACCAGAGCAGTCACCAGCGCGCCGAGGCGGCACCCTCCGCCCCCCGCGCCGACCGCCGCACCTGGGTGGGCCTGGCCGTGCTCACCCTGCCGGTGATGCTCGTGTCGATGGACGTGTCCGTCCTCTACCTGGCCATCCCCGCGATCACCTCGGCGCTCGACCCGTCCGCGTCCGAACAGCTGTGGATCCTCGATATCTACGGCTTCCTGCTCGCCGGCCTGCTCATCACCATGGGCAATGTCGGCGACCGCATCGGCCGCCGCAAGATCCTGCTGGCCGGTGCCGTGCTGTTCGGGGTCGCCTCGACGATCGCCGCGTTCGCACCCAGCGCGGGTGTGCTCATCGCGGCCCGCGCGCTGATGGGCCTGGGCGGCGCCACCCTGCTGCCGTCGAGCCTGTCGCTGATCGCGAACATGTTCGTCCACGCCCGTGACCGGGGCCTGGCGATCGGCGTCTGGACTGCGGTGTTCGCCGGTGGCAGCGCCGTCGGGCCGGTCGTCGGCGGCGTGCTCATGCACCACTTCTGGTGGGGTTCGGTGTTCCTCATCAACGTGCCCGTGGTCATCGTGCTGCTGCTGGTCGGGCCGCGCCTGGTGCCGGAGTTCCGTGCCGGCGCGACCGGGCCCTTCGACGTCCTCGGGGTCGTCCTCTCGATGGCGGGCATCTTGCCGCTGATGTATGCGATCAAGACAATGGCCGCACACGGATTCTCGGTCGGCACCCTGCTGATCGGGATCACCGGCCTCGCCCTGCTGGTCGCGTTCCTGGTGCACCAGAAGCGCACCCCGCACCCACTGCTGGATCTGTCGCTGTTCAGCAACCCGATGTTCAGCGGATCGGTCGCGGTCGCCCTCACCGGCATGATGGCCCTGGGCGGCATGTCGTACCTGACCGGCGTCTACCTGCAGTCGGTCCTGAATATGGATGTGCTGGCGGCCGCGATCGCCGGCCTGCCGATGGCCTGCGCGGTGGCGGTCTTCTCCGTCGGCGCCGCGAAAGTGGCATCCGTGGTCGGCACCCGCTCCGCGTTCGTCGGCTCAGTGGTGCTCACCGCCATCGGGGCGGCCGGCGTGCTCGCGCTCGGCGTCAACAGCCCCGTATGGACCTACGTCGTGTTCACCAGCATCGCGGGCGTCGGTTTCGGTATCCAGTTCAGTCTGGTCTCCGAGGTCGTCGTCGGGTCGGTGCCGCCGGAACGTTCCGGTGCGGCCTCCAGCATCTCCGAAACGTGCTTCGAACTCGGCACCGCACTCGGACTGGGGCTGCTCGGTTCGCTGGCCACCCTCACTTTCCGCGCGGGGTCCGGTGGCAACGAATCCGGTGGGCACGAATTCGGTGACACGCTCGGTGACACGATGCATACCGCCGACGGCCTCGGCACATCCGGCCAGGCGCTCGCCGACGCCGCCAGACAGGCGTTCGTCGACGGTATGCATGTGGCGGCATCGGTCACCGCGATCATGCTGACGGTGGTTGCCGTGGTGCTCGTGTTCGTGATGCGGCCCGCCGCCCGGCCGGTGGTCGAGGAGCCGATCGCTGCCTGATGCCTTACCGTCGTCAGGGTGCATGAACTGATCACAGGCCGCTGGAGTGCCCGCGGCTACGACCCCACGGCCACCATCTCCACAGCCGATCTCACCGAGATCCTGCAGGCCGGCCGGTGGGCCGCCACCTGGGGTAAGGTGCAGCCGGTCCGGTTCATCGTCGGGGTTCGCGGTGACGTGACATTCACGGCGATGACGGAGCTGCTGACCAGGGGAAACAAGCCATGGGCGCCGGACGCGGCGGCACTGATCATGGTATGCACCACCGACAACCCTGACGACGCGAAGGCCCACGACTACGGCGCCGTCGACCTGGGGCTGGCGGTGGCCCAGATGAGCATCCAGGCACAGGCACTAGGTATCAACACGCATCCGATGGCCGGTTTCGACACCGCGGGTGCGCGAGCGCGATTCGCCCTGCCCGAGGACAGTCGGGCGATGGTCATCCTGGCCGTCGGCCGCCTATCCGACGACCCGTCGACACTCAGCCCCGAAGTGCGCGAACGGGATTCGGCACCCCGAAAACGACTTCCGCTCAACGAGATCGCCTTCGCCGAGACCTGGGGGCAGGCATTCGCAGCACAGCCATGAGCAGTCGGCGATAAGCGATCTTGTTCACACCGGCGGTGTCGGTACGCGATCCGCGATAGGCTGACCGATGGCGCGGACAACCGAAGCCGCCAGACGCGACATCCGGGGGGCGCCATGCACGTGACCACAATCGACCTGGTGATGCTGTCCGGATCGTTCACCGAACTGCGCACACACTGGTCCGGCGAACCGGTCCGGCGCCAGCTCGCGGTCACTTTCAATCAGGCCAATCATCTTCTGGGACTGGCTGATCCAACATCCCAAGGGGTGTGGATCGCCGGCACTGTCGATCTCGGCAGCAGTGCCGAACCGGTCGACGCGGATCGGGCCGCGCTCTCGGTCGCCCGGTTCCTGTCGGAGCACGACGCACTTCGCGCGCGCTTCCAATTCGATCCGGACACCTGCGGGCCGTACGCCGACGTGTTCGGGCCGAACCAGGTACAGGTGACCGTCACCCCCCACGGGAAGATCGGATCTGATGATCTGGCAACACTTCTGGGAGACAGGTGCCGCAGCGGCGAGGTGCCGGGGGTGCTCTTCGGCCTACTCGACTCGACGCTCATCGTCGGCTTCGACCATGCCCATTGCGACGCCCTCACCGTCGATCTGGCGTTACGCCGAATTCGTGAGCTGTACATCGATCCCGATACCCGTCGCAGTCCCGGTCAGCGCTTCTTCGACCGATCCGAACTCGACGGATTCCTCAGCGAGAAGCTCGCCGCCACCGAAGGTGAGCATCCCCAATTGCCCGCCTGGCGAAGGTTTTTCGCCGCCAACGGGGATGCCATCCCCACCTTCCCGCTGCCGTTGGGTGAGATCGCGCCGGGTGGCGCCCCACAGCGCACGCGCGTGATCGAACTGCTCGACGACACCGCCGCCGACGCACTCGGACGCGGTGCGTTCGCAAAGCTCCTGGCCCTGCTCGCCGCATCCATCGCCGAACAGGGCGGGCCACGAACACTGTCGACGGTCATTCCCGTGCACACCCGCGGCCGGTCGAGCTCACCATGGCACCGCACGGCGGGCTGGTTGGTCACCAACGCGCCGGTGCGGGTGC
This sequence comes from Gordonia pseudamarae, assembly GCF_025273675.1. NCBI lineage: Bacteria > Bacillati > Actinomycetota > Actinomycetes > Mycobacteriales > Gordoniaceae > Gordonia > Gordonia pseudamarae. The sequence continues at coordinate 4,716,956 of NZ_CP045809.1, forward strand.
GTGCCGGCGATGTCGGTGGTGCCGGCCGCGCCCTCAAGTCCGCGCTCGGCCTGGCCGCCGTCCCCCTCGACCACGTGTTGCAGCGTTGCCGACCGGCGATGACCACCGCCGACATCTTCATGGTGTCCTATCTCGACTACCGCCGACTGGGAGATCCGCTGCCCGGCGCCCGGCACATCTCCAACAGCACAACCACCGACAGCGTGCAGATGTGGTTCTCCCGCCACCACGACGGCCTCGACCTGCGCATACGCTACCCCGACACCACCACGGCCAACGCCACCGTCGACGCCCTCGTCTGTTCACTGGCCGAACGCCTGCGCCGCTACACCGACACCGCACGCACCGCCACCGTCTGACACACGCATCGCTTTTCCCACCGCATCGCATTTCCCACGCGGACCGAAGCCGTCCGCAATGACTCATGGCGTGTTCCCCATCCCACCACGAGGAGCACGCCGTCGGCCTGATCGTCAGCGTCCGGCTCGGTGACCGGTACGGTCGCCGGCCGCTGTTCGTCACCGGTCTCGCCGCAGTCGGCATCAGGTCGCCGGCCTGCGGGCCGGCCGCCGAACCGGGCCATTTGGACGAGTGCATCGGCAGGAGTACAGTGTTCGGCATGCAGCGTGCGCTCCTTCTCGGTTGCCGCGGCGGGGTCTGATTCGACCGGCTCTCCGCCGCGGGGATCAGACGTGCCGGTCACTCCCCTTACTTTCTTGACCTGGAGACCGACCCATCATGGCCGCAGCAGACACTTTCACCTCCGGAGCCAGCCGCATCGTTGAGCCTTCCGGCCCCATCCCCGCCGACCAGCCCGTCTGGAATCCGCAGCGTTCCTCGGCGATGCCCGTCCACCGCTACCTGCAGTTCGCCGATGAGGTGGAGAAGGTATCGGTACCTGACCGCACCTGGCCCGACAAGGTCATCACCAAGGCGCCGCTGTGGTGCGCGGTCGACCTGCGTGACGGCAATCAGGCGCTGATCGACCCGATGAGTCCGGCCCGCAAACGCCGCATGTTCGACCTGCTGGTGCGGATGGGCTACAAGGAGATCGAGGTCGGTTTCCCGTCGGCCAGCCAGACCGATTTCGATTTCGTCCGCGAGATCATCGAGGACGGCGCGATCCCCGAGGATGTCACCATCCAGGTGCTCACCCAGTGCCGTTCGGAGCTGATCGAGCGCACTTTCGAGGCCTGCCGTGGTGCGTCGAATGTGATTGTGCACTTCTACAATTCAACATCGGTGCTGCAACGCCGCGTGGTTTTCCGGGCCGAGAAGCCGACCATCGTGAAGATCGCCACCGATGCCGCGCGTCTGGTGCTGGAGGAGGAGAAGAAGTACCCCGACACCACTTGGCGGTACGAGTATTCTCCCGAGTCGTACACCGGCACCGAACTGTCGTTCGCCAAACAGGTATGCGACGCGGTCTCCGAGATCATCGCACCCACTCCCGAAAAGCCGCTGATCATCAATCTGCCGGCGACGGTCGAGATGGCCACCCCGAATGTCTACGCCGATTCGATCGAGTGGATGAGCCGTAACCTGGCCCGCCGCGATTCGATCATCCTGAGCCTGCATCCGCACAACGATCGCGGCACCGCGGTCGCCGCCGCCGAGTTGGGCTATCAGGCCGGGGCCGACCGCATCGAGGGCTGCCTGTTCGGAAACGGTGAACGGACCGGCAATGTGTGTCTGGTGACCCTCGGCATGAATATGTTCAGCCGCGGCGTCGACCCGCAGATCAGTTTCTCCGACATCGACGAGATCCGCCGCACGGTCGAGTACTGCAACCAGCTGAACGTGCCCGAGCGGCATCCCTACGGTGGCGATCTGGTGTACACGGCGTTCTCCGGCAGCCACCAGGACGCCATCAACAAGGGCCTGGACCAGATGAAGATCGACGCCGACGAGCAGGATTCGGATGTCGATGACATCGTCTGGGCGGTCCCGTACCTGCCGATCGATCCGAAGGATGTGGGCCGCAACTACGAGGCAGTGATCCGGGTGAACAGCCAGTCCGGCAAGGGCGGCGTCGCCTACATCATGAAGGCCGACCACGGTATGAATCTGCCGCGGCGTCTGCAGATCGAGTTCAGCCGCGAGATTCAGAAGATCACCGACGGCGAGGGCGGCGAGGTCAATCCCAAGGAGATGTGGGATGTCTTCAGCCAGGAATACCTGCTGCCGATCACTCCGTTGGAGCGGATGCGTCAGCGTGTCGACGCCTCCGAGGTCGACGGTGGCGAGGACCAGATCACCGCGATCGTGAAGGTCAACGGGGTTGAGCGCGAGATCGAGGGCGTCGGCAACGGCCCGCTCGCCGCGTTCGTGAACGCCATCGGCACGGTCGGTTTCGACGTCCGCGTCCTCGACTACGCCGAGCACGCCCTGACTTCGGGTGACGATGCGAGCGCCGTTTGCTACGTCGAGGTGGAGGCCAACGGCGAGACGGTGTGGGGTGTGGGCATCGCCCCGTCCATCACCACTGCGAGCCTGCGCGCCGTCGTCTCGGCCGTGAACCGCGCCCATCGCGCGGCCGCCCCGGCCGATTCGGGTGACGCCGCGCCACGCACCTGGGCACCGTAACAGCGCGCACCCCTTGAGTTCCGGTGACCGACCTACCTGTTGCGCCACCGGGTGAAGGCCGCCGGTCACCTCAGCGAGCGATCCCCGCTGTGATCGGCGGCCTCGCCCCCGGCAACGTCTGCCCGGTGATCAGCCTGCCATCCACAGGATCGGCACCCGGCAGTCGCCCACACGGCTCGCCGGGTGCGTCTTTCCGGTTCGTGCGGACTGTCAGGGGGCGTCGATCGCATCCGCCTGCGCATGCAGCAGATCGACCACGGCCTCGACGGAGCGGCGCGGGTTGGGCCGTGTCAGCGCCTCATACACGCGGGCGGCGCGGACTCCGGTGAGCGTCACCGCCGTCACCGCCGGATCGCGCGCCGCGTGGCGCGGCATCAGCGCGATTCCGTGCCCGGCGGCGACGAGCGCCTCGATGGTCGTGAAGTCGAGCATCCGCTGGGCGACGCGGGGTGCGACACCGGTGACCGCCGACATCGACAACAGGACATCGTCGACGGGATAGCCACCCTCCACGCTGATCCAGTCGGCATCGGCCAGCTCGGCCACCGACACCGTGGCACGGTGCGCGAAAGACGATGTGGCCGAGACGATCACGTCCAGGGGTTCGCGCATCAGCTCGGTGATGCGCACCCGCGGCGAGGACAGGGCGTGGGTCCGTTCGTCACGGTGGGTAACAACTATGTCGTAGTCGGTGAGCGCTGCGGGCGCGTCGGGATAGCTGACGTCAAGATGTCCTGCGCGCACGTCGATCCCGGCCGCTGTTGCCTCATGGAGCAGGCCCGGCAACAACAACGCGGCACCCGACGGAAACATCGCCAGCCGTACGGAGGCTTTGCCCGAGCGGTACGCCGACATCTCCTCGACGGCCCGCTCGACGGCGGCGATCACATCGTCGGCACGCAGGACGAGCGCGCGTCCGGCGTCAGTGAGCCGGAGCCCACGACCGTCCGGTTCGAGCAGTTCCACCCCGGCCTCGTCGGCGAGGACCTTGAGTTGCTGGGATACCGCCGACGGCGTCATGTGCAGAGCGGCCGCCACGGCACCCACCGACCCGCGGTCGGCGAACTCCCGCAGCAGCCGCAACCTGCGCACTTCCATGCATGTACGTTACCGCTCGAGGGCGCCGCTTGATTCCCCGCCGACCGATTCCCCGTCGGTTGAGGTGCGCGGCCGCCCAGCGGCCGAGCCTCGAAGCCTCCTGTGAGAACAATGTCCTCTCAACAGGTTTCGAGGCTCATTGCTCGCGCTCCGCACACCTCAACCAGCGTTGGACATGGTGCGGGACGACGTGGCACCTTCGGGCTGCCACCCCGGCCCCTTCGCCAGATACCCCCACTTGTCACGCCATTTCCGCGCGTGCCACACGTCGCGGGCGATGGCGGCGAACTCATGGGTGGCCACCCGCACCGGGTTGAAGGTGTTGATATTCTTGGTGAGCCCGAAGATCACCTTCTCCTCCTCGGTCTCGAAAGTCCCGAAGATGCGGTCCCAGATGATGAGGATGCCGCCGTAGTTGCGGTCGAGGTAGTTCCGGTTGGAACCGTGGTGGACCCGATGATGGGACGGGGTGTTCATCACGAATTCGATGGGTTTCCACAGCTTCCCGACGCGTTCGGTGTGGATGAAGAACTGATAGACCAGGCTCACGGACTGCTGGAGCAAGATCATCCACGGCGAGAAACCGAGCGCGGCAAGGGGAATCCAGTACGGCATGGAACTGAACGGGGTCCATGGCTGGCGCAGCGCGGTCGAGAGGTTGTAGTACTCGCTGGAGTGGTGCACCACGTGACTGGCCCAGAAAATCCGGATCGTGTGATGGGTGCGGTGATACCAGTAGTAGATGAAGTCGTCTGCGACGAACAGCACCACCCAGGTCCACGGATTGTCGGCGGGCAGGCTCAGTGGGCTGAGCTGGTAGACGGCCGCGTACACCGCGAGCACCACCAGCTTCCAGCCCACGTTCACCGCCACGTTGCCCAGGCCCATCGCCAGACTGGTCGAGCTGTCGCGCAGTTCGTAACCGCGCTCGTCGTCGTCGGGCAAGAAGTAGAACGAGGCCATTTCCAGGAACAGGCAGAGCGCGAAAACCGGTATGGCGTACAGGATCAGGTCGAACATGGCGGGCTCACTCCGTTGTGGCGATCGCGTCGAGCACTCGGCTGAGCAGGGTGGTGGCGAGGTCTGTGGTGGCGGCGACATCCCGATCGGCGATGTGCCGAGCCAGTCGGATGTGGGCGTCGCGATCGGCGTACTCGTCGAGCAGGCCGAGCTGCCGCATCGCCGGGATACCGAGGGAGTCCAGCCCCGACAGCAGTGTGTTCATCGCCAGCCGGTAGGCGAGGTTGCCCGATCCGTTGATGACGGCGAGCCAGAAGTCGATGTCAGCGCCGACGACGGCCTCGGGGGTGGCTTCGGCGGCACGTTCGGGATATGCGGCGGCTGCCTCGACGACCCGCGCGATCTGCGTGTCGTCGGCGCGCTGCGCACACAGCCGGGCGGCGTCGACGGCGAGGGAGCGGCGCATCTCGAACACATCGCGCATCAGCTCCGCGGGCGGCACCGCGCCGGTGGCGGCCAGGGCGACCAGAACGTCGAGGCCGGCGTTCTCGCGCCAATCAAGGACCCGTGTCTTGTCACCCTGCGAGATGCGCACGAGTCCGGCCTGCCGCACGCCCTTGAGGGCTTCACGGATCGCGTGCCGGTTGACACCGAACCGCAGTGCCAGCTCACGCTCGGCGGGCAGCGGATCCCCGGGGGCGAGCCGACCGGACAGGATCTCGGCGACGAGCTGCCCCAGCACCTCGTCGGATACCGCTGCGCGTGCAATCGGCTGGATCTCCATGCCGACGATCATGAATCATCACAGCCCTCTGGTCAACTGGTTGGACCAGTGCTACCGTAACTTCGGGCCACAGCTCGTGGCTGAGGCTCAAACCCCGCAAGACGAACCCCGAATACCGTGCGGACGACCTGGTCGTCGCGAACGGCATTCGGGGTTCGTCCGGTTTCGGGGGTACCGCCGGAGCGCTACGCGAGTAGCGCTGCCCAACACCAGCGGGTGTTGTATTCCCGCAAGCACCTGGCGGGCGAGGGGTCCCCCATCCATGAGGCGCCCGGACCCGACTCAGACCCAGCTCGTCCGCGGGTGCGAGCAGGGAGATGCCGCGCTCCGAATATGATCGACTTGGACTTCGCCAGAATTTGGAATGATGGTTCCCATGAGTAGTGAACGAAGTCTCATTGTAGATTTTCTACGGTCAATTGATGTCGGTGACTTCATCGCGCTCGCCCCAAGCAGAGAACGCTTCGACCAAGACGAGGAGCATGACGAAGCCCGACGGATTGCCGACGAGCGCGGTGTCGCCGACCCTGGTTGGGTGTTCTGGCACCACCAGTCTGATGGGGTATTCGATATCAACGGCAATCTCACTTCCGGCCTCCGCCTGCATTGGGGTGGCGATCACGATAAGGTGCTGACCGCGCTGGCCGCGATTCCCGCACCGTTGCGCATCATCGATCACGGCCCGGGCGGGGCAATCGAGGTTGTGAGCGATGCCACCCAGTCGCGACTCACCGCCGACTTTCCCGACGTTGCGGACACCACGGCGGTGAAAGCTCGGATCAAGGCAATCACCGGCCCCGTCTCGCGACGCAAGCCAGAGACATGGACACTCGACGAACACGCCTGGTTTGAGGACGTGCTCGTTCACGGCAGCATCGCCGCCCAGGCCGCAGTCGTCGGATGGATCACGGAGTCACCCGATCTCTCTGATGCCTCTCTCGACTACCTTGTCGCGAACTGGACCTCGATCTACACCAAGGCCCCGGGCTGGGTGCTCATCAGCAGTCTGCTTCGTCAGCTCGACCGTCGCGACGATCCACGTCTTGATGATCTACTCGACATTGCCGAGAAGCGAAAGGGATACGCCTTTCGTGCCGGAGCGAGTCTGTTCCTCGTCGACCGCCTTCGAGCTGATCCTCACGGGGCCGCCGCGCAGGCCGATCTCGAACGTCTTGCCCGGTTCGCACACGATCCCGGCCGCTACGATCACACGCCCGGAAACGGCATCGCGCTTCGGGGCCTTGTCAAAATATTGGCTCTCCGTGACAACCGCACCGAGGCCGAAGTTGCTGTCACCCTGCTGAGCGACACCACTTTTGATGCGTCTGCACGCAACCAACTGGCCGAGTTCGCTGGTTGAAGGGCAACAGGTGATGGCTTAAGGCTCCCGAACCGGTAGTCGGGGTTCGTCCGGTTACGGTGACACGTCCGGAATAAAACGGACCGGAGTTCTATTTACCTGGTATGAAGAACATCGGCTTCCTCTCCTTCGGCCACTGGTCGTCGGGCCTGGGCTCGCAGACCCGCACCGCCGCCGACACCCTGCTCCAATCGATCGACCTCGCGGTGGCCGCCGAGGAACTCGGCGCCGACGGCGCCTACTTCCGGGTGCACCACTTCGCCCGGCAGCTCGGTTCCCCGTTCCCGCTGCTCGCTGCCGTGGGTGCCAGGACCAGCAGCATCGAGATCGGCACCGGGGTCATCGACATGCGCTACGAGAACCCGCTGTACATGGCCGAGGACGCCGGTGCGGCCGACCTCATCTCCGGCGGCAGGCTGCAACTCGGCATCAGCCGGGGATCGCCGGAGCAGGTGATCGAGGGCTACAAGTACTTCGGCTACGCACCCGCCGACGGCGAAACCGACGCCGACATGGCACGCCGGCACACCGAGGTGTTCCTGAAGGTCATCGAGGGCGACGGATTCGCCGAACCCAATCCGCAGCCCATGTTCCCCAATCCACCCGGTCTGCTGCGGATCGAACCCCACTCCCCCGGACTTCGCGAGCGGATCTGGTGGGGCGCAGGCTCCCGGGCAACTGCCGAATGGACTGCGCGCCAAGGGCTGAACCTGATGTCCTCAACCCTGCTCACCGAGGACACCGGGGTACCGTTCCACCAGTTGCAGGCCGAACAGATCCAGCGGTTCCGGGATGCGTGGACCGAAGCCGGTCACGATTGGGAACCACGGGTGTCGGTGAGCCGCAGCATCTTCGCACTCACTGACGAGCGCGACCGCGCCTACTTCGGTCTGCGCGGCGACGACCGGGACCAGGTGGGCATCATCGACAACACCCGCGCCCGCTTCGGCCGCAGCTACGCCGACGAACCCGACAAACTCATCGAACAACTCCGCGAGGACGAGGCCATCGCCGCCGCCGACACCCTGCTGCTGACGGTCCCCAACCAACTCGGCGTCGACTACAACACACACGTCATCGAGTCCATCCTCAAGGAGGTGGCCCCGGCCCTCGGCTGGCGGTGAGACAATTCCCGGCGCCTGCCTGGCCTGCACGCACAGTTCGCGCGCGATTCCGCGGGTATTCGGTACGACCGTGTACCGCGACTATCCTGGGCTGCATGGCTCTCATCTTTGATACCGACCACTACGAATACGAAATCGCACCGGAAGTAAGCGTGCTGTGGGGTCTGGCCGCGGTGAGAACTCTTCCGGACGGCACCGAATCGGAGCGTATCAACTACAAAGTACACAGTCGGGCCGAGGCAGAGTCCACGATTGAGGACGCCATCCGAAGGGAGCCATCAGAACCAACTCGAATAGCCGCGTCGCTTCTGAGCGTGACCGCCCATTTTGCGGACGGTTCACTGATGGACTTCTGGATCATCTTGGATGTCACTGACTGGAGGTGTCTCGATTGCCGCACTGACATGCGGACCGTCGATGAATACTACCTGCTTCGGGACGAACTCTGGCTCAGCATCGTGCCCGATAGAGTGGGCCACCTGTGCATCGGGTGCGTGGAGGGAAGACTGGGTCGATTACTCGGTCCGGACGATTTTCAACCAGGACGAGCGTCGCTCGACGGGCGATACTCGGATCGCCTCCGCGACCGTACGGGCGTCCCAGACGCATGACAGTTCCGGTCCGGAGAATCCGGAATCGTTGCTGACCAGCATCTCTGCACCCATGTGCTGCCAAGTCGATTGGCGGCAACGATCCCCCGCCCAATCATGGAGCCACCGGGGAAGTGCCTCGGTGGAACTACGATAGGGGTGGGTTCGTATGCTCAGCAACGCACGCAGGTCAGGCTGGTCTGATCTCGTGGTATCAACGGTGGGACTGTGTGCCCTAGCTGTACTTCCCCGTGAGGTTGTGAACGCGGTCTGAGGGGACTTGGCCTCCGATTCCGGTGTGGGGTCGGTGGTGATTGTAGTGGTGCAGCCACGCGGTGTAGGCGGTGGTGCGTTCGGCTTCGCTGGTGTAGGGGCGGGCGTAGGCCCACTCGGCGGCCAGGGTTCGGTTGAAACGTTCGACCTTCCCGTTCGTCTGCGGCCGATACGGCTTGGTCTTCTTGTGCTTGATCCCGGTCTCGGCCAGTGCCTGGGCGAACGCGTTGGAGCGGTAGCAGGAACCGTTGTCGGTCATTACCGCGGTCACTTCGACGCCGCGCTCGGCGAAGAACGTGTTGGCGCGCCGCCAGAATCTGGCCGCGGTCTCTTTCCGTTCGTCGTCGAGGATCTCCGAATACGCCACCCGGGAGTGGTCGTCGACGGCATGGTGCAGGTAGCGGTAGCCCCGCGAGTGCGGTGCTCCCGAGCGTGCTGCCCGGCCACGGGCCACACCGGCAGTACGGTCCGCGGCCGATCCGCGACCATGAGCACGCCAGCCACCACCGTCGGGGATTCGGCCTTGCTTCTTGATGTCGACGTGCACGAGTCGTCCGGGCCGGTCGACCTCGTACCGTTTCGGTTTCGGTCTGCGCACCGGTAGTCCGGTGGCCTGGTCGATGTTCGACAGCAGCGGCATCCGGTAGCGCTCCAGGACCCGACCGACCGTCGAACGCGCGATACCCAGGTGATAGGAGATCCGGTGCGGTCCCCACCGGCGGGAGTAACGCAGGCAGATGATTCGTCGTTCGGTGCGTCGGGGCAGCCGGGCCGGTGAGCGGGCGGGGCGGGAACTGCGGTCGGTCAGGCACTGGCCGGCGCGGTAACGGTCGGCCCACCGCTTGGCCGTGGCCGGCGAACACTGGAACCGTTCGGCAGCGCGCCGCAAAGACCAGCCCTCATCGATGATCAGGGAAGCAAGACGGCGACGCCCCTCGGGCGTCAAAGGTGCGTTAGCGTGAGTCACGAAGACCTCCGTGGCTAGATGGTGAGTGTGGTAACCCACATCCTGCCCGGAGGTCTTCGCCTTACCTCAGATGTTCACAACGTGTCGGGGAAGTACACCTAGCGATTCTGGCCACCATAGGAGTTGTGCTCGCCGCACCATCAGGCGGCTCAGTCAGCTCGGAACCCAAGTCTGTGGGAACACATCTGCATCTGGCCGCAAAGTCGTCCATCGTCCGCTGTCCGATATGTTCGGCGCCCCACGGAGGGGTGAACATGCCACAAGACAAGCGGTGCCCGGACTGCACATCGAAGGGAATGACAGTCAAGAAGCCGATGTAGCCGAGTCCAAACCGCCTGCACGACAATGGCGACCGGATAGCACGAGGTCGTCTGAAGGCGATCTCCGCACACATCCGATTACGGATGTGTGCGGAGAGATTCGTGTGACGGTCGCGAGTAGACCACCAGCGGTACAGCACCGAGGACGGCGATCGCAGCCTCCGACACCCTGCTGCTGACGGTCCCCAACCAACTCGGCGTCGACTACAACACACACGTCATCGGGTCCATCCTCAAGGAGGTGGCCCGGCCCTCGGCTGGCGATGAGACCGTCCGGCGGACGGTGCGGTAGGACTGGGTAGGCAAGCACGTCCAGTCAGAAGCACGTCCAGTCAAGGAGCGCCCTATGATTCCGGTGACCTACTATCCGCCGGCGACGCAACGACTCGTCGAACGCAACCGTGGGCTCATCGCGGACAAACCGTACGCGCACTTCTTTCGTGACGAACTGTGGCTGCACGAGGACGTGCTGCCGCACCTGAGGGCGCCGATGGATCCGTCGAAGGCGATCCGGCCGGGTGCGGAGCTGAACCGGTTGCTCGAACCCGGATATCAGGAGGTGGAGACCGGCTACTGCGGGTTGCCCGACGGCAGCGGCTACACCACCAGCCTCACCCGGTTTCCGGGGGCGACGCCGGAGATGTTCCGCTGGTGGTTCTGGTGGCATTCGGTGGAGGCCGCCCGCTACACGCTGTGGTTTCCGTGGAACCACGTGTCCGCCCTCGCCCGCAACCGCGACGTGCTCACCGCACCGGGCCTGAGCGATGAACAACGTTACCTCGGCAATTCGCATGTCATCGATGAGTACATCGGCGCGGAACTGCAACGGATCACCATCGATTTCGTCGCCCCCGGCGAACTCGGCATCGACCAGAACGCACTCGCGGGAGCCGACATACACGGCAGCGCGTGCGGCTACGTCTCGCTGCGCAAACCCGGTATCCGCTGCGCCACCATGGTTCACCTGATCCGTGACACCGACGACGGGTTCGAGCTTCGGTCACGCTACTTCCTCGCCGACCATCTGGTGCTCGGCCGCGGACGGACCGCTCTCGACATCGACAAGGCGGTACCCGCACCGATGAAGGCACGCCTGGCCGGCGAGCGTCTGGCGTACGAGCAGCTCCTGCACGACCAGATCGAGTTCACCCACCTGGCGGGCCTTCTGCCCGACCTGTACGCCGAGTTCGGCCCGGGCAAGAACAGCGCGTAGCACCTGCCGCCGGAGTCGGTCGGTCGAGCGGGATCGACACCGCGCTGCCCGCGGTGCCGGACCGGCCGGGTCTCGACCACGATCGCGGCGCATCGCCGATATTAATTAATCAAAACTGCATAATAAATGCATATTAATTCGATTGTGCTGAACTGAACCCGCCTCCACGATGGATTCATGACCACTCGTGACCGCTGCATCGGCCTGACCGTCGTACTGCTGTGGGGACTGAACTTCATCGCCATCCGCTACTGTCTCGACCACTTCCCGCCGTTCTTCCTCGCCGCGCTGCGGTTCGCGGTGATGGCGGTTCCGGTAGTGCTGTTCGTGCGGTTCCCAAAGATTCCGGTCCACTGGTTCCTGTTGTACGCGTGCGGGTTCGGCATCGCCCAGTTCGCCTTCCTGTTCCTGGCGATGCACGTGGGGATGCCGACCGGTCTGGCATCGCTGGCGTTGCAGACCTCGGCGCCGTTCACCGTCGTTCTCGGCGTGCTGTTCCTGCATGAACGGATGACCGGACGTCAGGTGTGCGGAATCGCGCTGGCGGTCATCGGGATCGGGATCATCGCGGTGGCCCGGGCCACCGGAACGGGCCTCGGGTGGAGCGCCGTCGGCCCCATCGCACTCACCGTTCTGGCCGGTCTCGGCTGGGCGTTCGGCAACATCGGCAACCGGCTCGCCGCCACCGACCGCGAACCCGGCACCGCCCGGCCCGGCGACGCCCTGCGCCTGGTGCTGTGGATGTCGGTGATCCCGCCGTTGCCGTTCCTGGCGATGAGCCTGGTGTTCGACGGTCCCACAGCCGGAATCGACGCCCTCGCCGACCTGGGCAGCCACAGCGGACTGCTCGCACTCGCGGGACTGGCCTACATCGTCCTGCTCGGCACGATCGCCGGATCCGGCCTCTGGGCCGACCTCATCGCCCGATATCCGGCGAGCCGCGTCGCACCCATGTCGCTGCTGGTGCCGGTTGTCGGAATCACCGCCGCCTGGCTTTTCTTCGGTGAAATACCAAGTGCCGCTGAACTCCTCGGAGCCGCCGCGGTGATCTCCGGGTGCACCCTCGGCGTACTGTCCGCGAGCCACACCCCCACCAGTCGCGTAACGGAGAAGGTCCCGGTGTGAGTTTGCTGTTGATCCCGCTTTCCGGGATCAACAGCAAACTCACCGAACGATATATCTGTCAGCTGGAAATCTGGGCGTAGCCCGGCGTCTGGGCACGGAGGGCGAAGTAGAGGGCGATCGCGGTGACCGCGCCCAGCGCGGTGGCCACCGCCACCCAGCCGCCGACAGCCAGGGCCGCACCCGCGATCGCGGCACCGAGGAAGGTACCGAGCGCCTGCGCGGCTCCGTTCAGCCCGAGGACTGTACCCCGCGCAGGCCCCGCGGACCGCACGACGGCGGTGGTGACACCCGCCGCGATCACCGCGTGGGAGGCTGAGACGACCGCCACCGCGATCCACGCCGACCACAGCGTGGGCGCGGTGTAGAGAACCACCATCGCCATCGTGGCGGTGCAGATGGCGGCCACCATCATCGGGATCGCGACCTCGGTGCCGCGTCGATGCAGGTATTTGCCGCCACCGAAGTTGCCGAGGAAGAACGCCAGCCCCGATGTCGACCACACCAGTGAGAACCAGCCGGTGGACAGGCCGAACCGCTCGTCGAACGCGGCGGAGATGTAGGCCAGCGACCCCATGAAGGCGGTGGTCCGCAGCAGCGACACCATCAGCAGATCCGTCGCCCCGGGCCGCCGGGTCGCCGTGCGGAGCGCTTCGAGATAGCCGAGCGCGGTGCGGCCCTGCTGATCCGAGGGCATCCGGGCAATCAGTGCCGCGACGACGAGCAGCGCGACGAACACCCCGATCATGTCGGCCCGCCACCCCCACAGGACCGCCGGCAGGGCGAGCACCGGTGCGGCGAGGACGGCGGTCAGGGTGGCGGTCGACGACACCAGCGTGGCGGCGCGGGCGGCGTCGTGACCGGATTCGAATCGATCGGCCGACAATGCCGCCACGGCCGGGTTGAGCACGGCGGTGCCGGCGCCGATCAACAGACAGAACATCACCCACGCAATCGGATGACCCAGCAGCGAGGCTAAGCATCCCACCGCCAGCACCGACAGCGCGATCGTGGCCACCGCCGTCCGTGACAACCGGTCGAGCAACGGCGCTACCGCCACTCCCACGATCAGCGCGGCGATGCCGCCCAGCCCCCGGAAACTACCCATCAGGTCGACGCCCACCCCGGCGTCGGAGGCGATCGCCGGCAGGAAATTCGACATGACAGTGAACGGCACGAGGCCGAGTGCGGCAGCTATCAGCAGCGGCCAGATCTTACGGATCATCGACCAATCGGACTGGTGGACTATGGTGGGCGCGCTCATCGGGCTCCTGCTCTTTCACGGCACGCGGACGGGTGGCGAATGGGGGCTATCGACCGGGCGAGCGTAGCGACGGGGGATTCACCGGCGAGCGTAGCGACGGGGGATTCACCGGCGAGCGTAGCGACGGGGGATTCACCGGCGAGCGTAGCGACGGGGGATTCACCGGCGAGCGTAGCGACGGGCGATAACCACGGGGTATTCGTTCCCGCAGGCGATTCCAGATCAGTTGAACGTCGCCGTCGAATTCCTGGACGGTGAAGGCCGGCGACAGTTGCCGGTCGGGATACTTGCCGGCGGCGGTACGCAACCGGCCTTCATAGCAGGCGAGCATGCCGTCGATGGCCGGGCACTCGATTCCGGCTCGGGCGGCGATACCCCGGATGACTTTGGTGCGGTAGTAGTCCTCGCCCGGCATCCGGGGGATGTCGAGCACGCCGGTGGCGTCGGTGAACACCCGTCCGATCGGCACCGCGGAGAAGTCGAAGTATCTGCCGTCCGCGTCGGGTGTGCTGAACGGGTCGATGAGCAGTGAGGCGTATCGGACGTACACGAGGTAACACTGCTCGGTCTCGGTCAGCGATTCGAAGTTCTCGATGTCCTCGCGCGAGATGCTCTCCGGTCGTACCGGATAGCTGTCGTCGACCATGAATCTGAGCAGATTCACCCCGGGTACGCCCACCGCCGCGAGGATCGCACTCATCTCCCGCCACTGACCGAGCATCGTGGCGATCAGTCCCGGCGTGATGGGTCCCTCGGGGAAGAGTTTGTAGACGTACCTCTGCGGCCCCACCGGATCGTCGAAGACGGCGCCCAGTGTGACGTCGTTGAAGAACAGTGCCGGGTGCACGTACAGTGACGGGTTCCGGCTTTCCGCGGCTATCGGGTCGTCGAACACCTCGACGTCGATCCCGAGTGCGACGTGCAACCCGCGAACGGCGTCGAGTGCGCGGGTGCGCCCCCGGTCGGAGGCGGCGTAGATCCGGTTCTTGACGCCGGCGGTGAGCACTGTTGGCCCCGGAATCCCCGACGCCCAGCGCGTATCACCCAGGTAGCTCGACAGACTGATCACCTCGGGTGCGGCCACCGACGATCGCGACAATTCGGCGACCAGGGCACCGGACCCCAGGGTCGGTGAGACGAGGACGATGAGCGTGATCCCGGCGAAGCCGATCGCAGCGTCAATCTCCCGGAGAATCTGCGCGTAGGCGTTGGCGGGTGCGGCGAGGATCAACGTGTCCCATTCGCCGGACACCGTCGGGTAACCCTCGAACGACGCATCGAACCGGAAGTCGGCCGCCAGAGCCTCGTGCTGGATGTTCTGCACCCGCACCGACGCCGCCCCGTCGACGGCGCGCAGGTTGTCGAAGAACTGAGATGATCGTACCGATTCCCGGCCCGCAATGCCGACGGTCGACCCGTACACGTTCTTGACCGCGCCGGCGAGCTGGATCGCGGTGGGACCGGTCCCCGCGATCAGGACCCGGCCCAGCGGCCCGGACGGATGTGGCGGCATGGCTGCGTCAGACGGCATCGGTCGCCCCGGCCTTCCGGTACAGCACCACGTCGAAGACCTGACCGGGGCGCGTCACTCCGGCGACCTCACGCCAAAGCTCTTGCGGCAAATTAAGTTTCGGGTAGTTGAACAACGACTTGAGGCCGTTGCCGTAGCGCATCACCACGGTCACGTCGGCGCGGGTCAGCGGATGGAGCGCATTGAGAATCCGGTACTTGTCGCTGATGGTCGAACTGAAGATCACGTGGGTCACCTCGGCAGCCACGGGCCGCAGATGCGACCCCGCCACGTCGAGTTCTACGTGATCGTCGACGCCCAATGCACGCACGACTCGCCGGCCGAGTTCGATCGATTCGAGATCGATGTCGGTGCCGAAGACGGTGGCACCGGTCTGCCGAACGACATTGGCCGCAGTCATCGGGAACGAGCCGATCCCGATCATCAAGATTTTCGACCCTGATTCCGGTGCGAAGGAACCGAATTCGCTGTCGATGGAGGACTCCACATTGTCGAAGTACCGGGTCGGCCGTTCGACTCCGGCGAGGAACTCGCGGGCACGGAGTTTCTCCATGGTCGCGGCCGATGCCGCCGATTCGTCGCGCAGGCACTCGGCGAGTTCGGCGAAGTCATCGCCGGCACCGGCCGCGCACTCATTCCACAGCGCCGTATTCTCGGCGTCTGTCACGAATGCGGTGAGGTCGGCAACCGCCGCCTCCAGCTCCGGATAGAGGTCCGTGGAACGGTCGTACCTGCGGTTGAGGCTCTCAAGTGTATGCAGGTGCGCCAACATGGCTCCGGTCAATCGCGTCACCGACAAGGGCTTCCTCCATCTGGTCATCGGCCAGATAGGCCTGGCCGCGGGCAACGATGCGTACATGCCCTTCTACCACCAGACGAGAGATGCCCTTGCCGTCGATCTCGGCCGCCACCCGCATGGGTCCGCCGGGTAGTCGCATCGTGGCCGCGACGGACCGATTGTTCTTGTGCGCGAGGTAGGCCCCCACCGAGGCAACTCCCGAACAGCATCCCCGCTCCCAGATCATGCTGCCCAACGCCGGAATATGGATCAGTGGGTGCACGGACCCGGTACCGGGGTGATAGAGCATCACCCCGACGAGACTGAACTCGCGCACCGGCGCGATCGCCGCCGCCAGGGCCGCCGCGAATCGCCGGGTATCGGAATCATCGGGCCGACACTCTGCGACGATGTGAATTCCTTCTTGATAAAGAACAATTCCCCAGCCACCACCCAGAATAGTATTGTCCGATACGGTGACGGCGAGCGGAATCGGCATCGACACGTTGCATTCGTAGCGACGGTTGGCACGCCGCACCTCACAATTGATCAGATCGTCGGTACCCGACGACTCGATACACACAGATGTACTCATACCCTCGGCTAATTCACTATCGTGCGCTATCGATGCCGCGAGTGACATGCACGCATTGCCGCAGAACTCCCCCGCAGCCATCTGAATGCGAGCCAAAGCTTCTGGGTGAGAAGATAGTTCAACAAATCCAACCTGCTCGGCGTGGACATGGGCATAGCCCATCAGCGACTGTGCGATGGCCACATACTCCGCGGACGGATGCTGCGTCTTGACCAGAACTGTGACGTTCTGCGTTGGATCAAGTTTGACAAATTCAAGCTCCCGCATGACTCCCCAAGTCTTTAGCGCACAGCATTCACCCCCCGCGGCGGCGCAGAGGTATCGGCCGAAGTCCGGCCACATGAGATCTACCAAAGGATAGGCATACCTAATCCCGGATGGTCAAGTCCGCACTCCACCCGCCGCCCGGGCGGTGGCATAGCTCACATTCGGCAGCACCGACGTCACGGTACGTTACCTTAAACATTATGACAACCATTATCGTTACTGCTCGATCGGGGACGCCCGCCCACATGCGGTCCCTCGCCGCCGTCGGTACGGCCATGGCACTGGCCCTCACCGCGTGCGGCGACAACCCCGACGACCGGCCCGCGGCCGGCTCCACGACGACGGTTGTCGTGCTCGACAACAACCCGCTGGGCACCTACAACCCGGTGAACAATCACGGCCGCAACGGCGAGTCCCGCATCTACCAGGGACTCTTCCGCGTCCAGCCGGGGCAGCCCGACACCCAGCCCGACATCACCCCGCTGCTGGCGGCCGGCCCGGCCGTGCCGAGTGACGGCAACCGGACCTGGACGGTCAGGACCCGCACCGGCGTCACCTTCTCCGACGGATCACCGTTCGGTCCCGACGATGTCGTGACCACCTACCGGGCGCTGATCAATCCCGCGGTCGCCTCCACCGAGCTGGTCCGCTGGCAGAACCTGCACACCGTCGACGCAACCGGGCCCGACGAGGTGACGTTCCGGCTGAAGGACCCCTCGCCCGAGTTCGACAGACTGCTGCTGACGGGCATCGCGCCGAGCGAGCGCCTCGACGCGGAGAAGGCAACCACCCCCGATGCCGTGCCCGCGAAGGACTCCTCACTCAACACCGACCCCGTCGGCACCGGACCCTACGAGCTCACCGACCTACGTGCCGACCAGGCGATATTCGAAGCGCGGGACGACTACTGGGGCAGCGTGCCCGCCATCGGCAAGATCGTCATCCGCCATGTCGAGGACGAGAACTCGCGCGCACAACAACTGCGTAACGGAGAGGGCGACGGGACACTGCTCGACACCCGGTTGTCGAAGGCCTTCGACAATAACAAGGACTTCACCGTCTCCTCCCGCACCAGCGCCGACTGGCACGCGATCACCCTGCCCGCCGCACATCCCTTCGTCGGTGACCAGACCGTGCGCACCGCACTCAACCTCGCGATCGACCGGCAAGCGCTCGTCGACGGTGCACTCGACGGCCACGGCACACCCAACTCGACCTTCCTCGCGCCGTTCTACGGCAACGCCTACGACAAGTCCAAGGAGATCCCGTTCGACCGCGCACACGCCGAGAAGCTGCTCGACGACGCCGGCTGGACCCGCGGCTCCGACGGCGTGCGCGCGAAGGACGGGCGGCGGGCCGAGTTCGACCTGATCTATTTCACCAATGTCGGCGAGACACGCAAACTGCTCGCACTGGCCACCACGTCGGAACTCGACAAGATCGGCGTCATCGCCCACCCCGTCGCCAAGAACTCCGCCGACGTCTCCGACGAGGACTACCGGACCACGCCGCTGGTGCTCGGCGGCGGCTCCCAGCCGTACTCTATCGACGCCCAGCTCTACACCGTGCTGCATTCCACGTTCGCCGAACCGGGAGTCGGCGCCAAGTGGGACAACGCATCCGACTACGTCAACAAAGAACTCGACGCCGCACTCGACGCGGCGCGCGTCGAACCGGACGCCGCCACCCGCGACGCGCTCTACCGCAAAGCGCAGGCATCGTACGCCGCGACGCCGGGCATGCTGCAGCTCGCATATGTCAAGCACGTCTACGTATCCCGCGACATGGGCTGGAAAGAGCCGGGCGTGGCGCTCGAACCGCACTCGCACGGCGTCGAATTCGGTCCGTGGTACACCATCGCCGACTGGACCGCGTCGTGACCGGACCGGCCCGCCGGTGACGTGCACCGGCCCGCCCGGTATGCCGGCCGACACGGGGCGCCGCCGGATCTCGGCGGTGCCCCGCATCGTCGGCAGACGTCTGCTGCTGCTCGCCCCGATCACGCTCGTCGTCACCGTGGGCGTGTTCTGGCTGGCGTCGTTGAGCCCACTCGATCCGCTCGACGCCTACATGTCCGGCCAGTCCGCGGCCCTCACCGACGAACAGCGCGGCGAACTGCGCAGGACCCTGGGGCTGGACCGGTCGTGGTGGTCGGCGTGGTGGGATTGGCTGCGAGCCACCCTCGGTGGTGATCTCGGCCGGTCGATGTCCTACCGGCAGAGCGTATCCACGGTGATCGGCGACAGGCTGCCGTGGACGCTGGTGCTGAGTGTCTCCGGTCTCGTTCTCGCGCTGATCATCTCGGTGTGCCTGGGACTGTGGGCGGCGTTGGCTCCGGGTTCGCTCGCCGACCGCGCGATCGGTGTACTGGCCACTGTGCTGGCGGCGGTGCCGCCGTTCGTCCTGGGCATGGGAGTGATCGCCGTGTTCGCGCTGGGGCTGGGATTGTTTCCCACCGGCGGGCTGACCGACCCCGGCGAGGGGGTCGCCGCCGGTTCGCTGCTGCGGCATCTGGCGCTGCCCACCGTGGTCTTCGCGCTGTCACAGGTACCGTGGCTGATCCTCGGATTGCGCGAGACGGTGATTCGGACGCTGAGCGAGGACGCCGTGCTGTTCGCCCGGCTGCGGGGGATCCCGCGGCGCACGATCGTCGTCGGCCACGTCCTGCCGGTTGCCGCGCCCCCGTTCATCGCACTCACCGCCACCCGGCTACCCGAGCTGATCGCCGGTTCGGTGATCGTGGAGGCCGTATTCGCTTGGCCGGGAATCGGTGCGGCGATGGTACAGGCCGCCCAGCGCCTCGACCTCGACCTGCTGTGTTTCCTCACGGTGGCCTCGACGGCCGCGGTGCTGTTGTGCACGTTGCTCGCGGACGTGCTGTACGTGCTGCTCGATCCGCGGGTGGACACCGATGTCTGACCGCACGGCTGTGACCGATCAGGCCCGCCGGCCCCGTCCCCGCCGGATCGGACTGTGGTGCGCGCTCGCCGTGCTGATCGGTCTGGTCCTGTACGCCTTCGCCGTGCCGCTGTTCGTCGACCATGACACCCGCATCGTCGACTACACGATCGCCGGTGTGGCTCCGTCGGCCGACCATCCGCTCGGCACCGATCCGGCCGGCCGCGACCTGTTCATCCGGGTCGCCCTCGGCCTGCGGCTGTCGCTGACGATCGCGCTGATCGTCGCGGTGGCGTCGACGGTCCTGGGCACCGCGGTGGGCGTGATCGCCGGATTCGTCGGCGGCGCCGTCGACCAGGTCCTGATGCGTACCAGTGACACCGTCAACGCGCTGCCCCATCTCATCCTGAGCCTGGTGATCGTGGCCATGTTCCGCGGCAGCGTGCCGGCGATCATCGTGGCGCTGGTACTCAGCCACT
Source organism: Gordonia pseudamarae (assembly GCF_025273675.1). Classification (NCBI taxonomy): domain Bacteria; kingdom Bacillati; phylum Actinomycetota; class Actinomycetes; order Mycobacteriales; family Gordoniaceae; genus Gordonia; species Gordonia pseudamarae. Next base: position 4,737,165 of record NZ_CP045809.1, read on the forward strand.
GGGTGACCACAGCGAGAATCATTCGGGCCCAAACGTTATCGATGCGTAACTCGGAGGTGATCGCCTCGGCATGGCTCAGCGGGATGGGACGCGGGCAGATCATCCGGCATCATCTGGTACCCGCGGCGCTGGGCCAGGCACTCATCTCGGTACTGCTGCTGGTGCCGCACGCCGTGTGGCACGAGTCGACGTTCTCCTTCCTCGGCATCGGCCTGCCGCCGCACGAACCGAGTCTGGGTACCCTGCTGTCCGACGCCGAGGGCGGTCTGCTGCTCGGTCAATGGTGGCTGCTGGTGTTCCCCGGCGGCGCACTGATCGCGGCCGTGCTGGCGGTGGGTGTCGCGGGGCGGGCGCTGACGGCGCGGATCACCGGAGCGGAGGTGCGATGGCCGAGAAACGTAGCGCGCAAGCCCGGTCCTTCAGGGCCGGGTTAGCGCATCAACAACAGTGTCAGTGGGGCACAGTAGGATTGAACCATGCAGTTGCGATATCAGTACCGCGTCTACCCGACGCCCGGACAGCAGAACAGGCTGGCCCAGGCGTTCGGGTGTGCGCGGGTGGTATTCAACGACGCGCTACGGGCACGGCAGGTCGCCTACCAGGCCGGGCTAAAACTCTCCGATACCGATGTGCAGAAGCTCGTGGTCACCGAGGCCAAGCGAACCCCAGAGCGTCAATGGCTGGGCGAGGTGGCATCGGTGGTGCTGGTGCAAGCCAGCCAGGACGCGCGGCGTGCGTATCGCAACTGGTTCGATTCGATGTCCGGGAAACGCAAGGGCCGCAAGGTCGGCGCACCTCGTTTCCGGTCCCGCAAAGACAATCGGCAAGCGATCCGGCTCACCCGCAACGGATTCTCGATCCGTGCGAATCGGAAGCTGTATGTGGCCAAGGTCGGCGAATTGAAGGTTGCCTGGTCACGCGACCTACCGTCGGAGCCATCGAGTGTCACGATCATCAAAGACGCGGCGGGCCGGTATTTCGCATCGTTCGTCGTCGAGACTTCGGACGAACCGCTGCCCGAGTCGCAGTTCGAGGTGGGTATCGATTTGGGTCTCACCTCGTTCGCGGTCTGCTCGGACGGCCGGGTGATCGACTCCCCGAAGTTCCTGCGCCGGGCCGAACGCAAACTCCGCAAAGCACAACAGGATCTGTCCCGCAAGCAGAAAGGATCGAAGAACCGCACCAAGGCCCGTGTGCGTGTCGCCAAAGCCCACGCCAGAGTGGCCGACTCCCGCAAGGATTGGGCGCACAAACTGTCCACGACATTGATCCGCGAGAACCAAGCGATCTACGTCGAGGACCTGTGCGTCACCGGGCTTGCGCGGACGCGGTTGGCGAAATCGGTGCACGACGCCGGGTGGGGCATGTTCGTGCGTATGGTGGAGGAGAAAGCCGCCCGGTACGGGCGCACCGTCGTCAAGGTGGATCGGTTTTTCCCGTCGAGCCAACTGTGTTCGGTGTGCGGGGCGAAGGACGGGCCGAAACCGCTCTCGGTTCGGGAGTGGACGTGTCGGGGGTGTGGTGCGGTCCACGACCGCGACCTGAACGCTGCCAAGAACATTCTCGCGGAGGGGCGCTCCGAGAGACTAAACGCCTGCGGAGAGACGGTCAGTCTTCCCGCGTGAGTGGGGAGCACGACTCGGTGAAACAGGAACCCGCCAAGACGCCACGAAGTGGCGTGGTAGGAATCCCGGTCGTTTACGGCCGGGAGGACGTCAAATCGTCTGTACGGCTGCTGATTTCGGGCCTGGCTGTCGACATCACCGGCGAACACGGCACCGTCGCCGCGGTGCGCGCGGTGGACCTCGACGTCGGTGCGGGATGCGTGCACGCGGTGATCGGCGAGTCCGGATCAGGCAAATCCACTGTCCTGCGGGCAATCAGCGGCGCGCTGCCACCGACCGCGCACGCACGCGGCCGGATCGAACTGTCGGGCGGGGGCGTTCCCGGCGGACACGCCGACATCCTCGGCCCCGCGCGGCGCCGACGCTCGATGCTGCCGCCGACACCCACCCTGGCCGGCCGGGTCATCGGCGTCATACCGCAATCGGCGGCAACGGCTCTGACGCCGGTGCGGACCTTCGGCGCCCAACTCACCGAAACCTGCGCGGCGCTCGGACACCGGCGCGATGTCGGCGAACTCATCACCGCCGTCGGACTCCGGTCCGGCGACGCCGGGCTGTATCCGCACGAGATGTCCGGTGGCATGGCCCAGCGGGCGGCGTTCGCGCTCGCGTTGGCCGGGGATCCGCCGCTGCTGCTCGCCGACGAACCCACCTCGGCACTCGACCCGGTGCTGACCGCCCACTTGCTGGCCATTCTGCGCGACCACGCCGACGCCGGTGGCACAGTCCTGCTGGTGACGCACGACATCGAAGAACTCGAGAGCACCCGGATCGCCGAGGAGGTCAGCGTGATGCGGCACGGCAGGATCGTCGAAACCGGCACCGCCACCCAGGTATTGCGGAGCCCGGCGCACGCCTACACGCGGCTGCTGCTGGCGGCTCTGCCGTCCCGCGGGCTGCACGCCCCCGCGACCCTGCATGATCCGGGCGCACTGCATGATCCGGGCGACACCGACGGGACCGTCCGATGACCGGCACAACCGCCCACCCGCTCGTCGCCTCCGGGGTGGTGTATACGCCACCGGTGGCCACCGGCCGGCTGCTCGCCGGACTCGATCTGCGTGTCGAGCCCGGTGAGATCGTCGGACTGACCGGACCCTCCGGCTCCGGAAAGACCACAATCGTCCGATTGCTCAGCGGGCTGATCGCACCGGACGCGGGTAGCGTACGCCTCGGTGACACCCCCGTCGGCGAGATCCGGGCCGCCTCGGGCCGGGCGGTCCGCGGACGGATCGGGGTGACCTTCCAGTCACCCAGGGCGGCAATGGATCCGCGGATGCGGCTGGACCGCGCCATCGAGTTGTCCGCTCGAGAAGCCGCCCGCCGCGGGCCCGCGGGTGCGCGGCCGGTGCCGCTCGACGGCCTCGCCGAGACACTCGGCCTCACATCCGGACTCCTGCACCGGCGTCCCCATGAGGTCTCCGACGGTCAGCTTCAACGTGCCGCCCTGCTACGCACACTCGCGCATCAGCCCGAGATCGTGTTGTGCGACGAGATCACGGCCGCCCTCGACCGGATCAGCGCGGCGGTGGCGATGCGGCTACTCGACGAGATCGCCCACAGGCACGGTCGGGGCGTACTCGTCGTGAGTCACGATCACCCTCTTGTCGTGGCCGTCGCCGACCGGGTACTCATGGTCGGCAACGGCAGGACCGTTCAGCGACCGTCGGCGCCTACTACCCTGTCGGACCCGCACTCCGGGATCGACAGCACACTCGGCCGATCATGACCCTGCCGATCAGGACAATGCGGCCCGAACCGCCGCCGACATCCGGTCGAAGACTCCGCGCGCATCGGCCGACAGCGCCGTCATGTTCACAAAGCCATGAATCAGGCTACCGGCCCGATCCAGGGTCGTCGGCACACCGGCCTCGCGGAGTCGTTCGGCGTAGGCGATGCCCTCATCGCGGAGCGGGTCGAAACCGGCCACCAGCACGTAGGCCGGGGCCAGGCCCGACAGGTCGTCGGCGAGAATCGGAGACACCCGCGGATCGGAACGGTCTGCGGGCACCGGAGCGTAGGTGTCGGTGAACCAGTTGACGCGTTCGGCGGTCAGGTAGAACCCCTTGGCGAACTCACGCCGCGAGGCCGTGTCCGCCGATTCCGACGCGTTCACCACCGGGTAGATCAGCAACTGCAGGGCGGGCCGCACATCCTCGCCGCGCACGTCCGCCGCCAGCACCGTCGCGAGGTTGGCGCCGGCACTGTCGCCGGCGACGACGATCTTGTCCGGCGACACACCCCAGCCCGGCGCGGCCCCGACCACGTGATGCCAGGCGGCCAGCGCGTCGTCGGTGGCGGCCGGGAACGGGTGTTCGGGGGCCAGCCGGTAGTCCACCGACACCACATCGGCGCCGGTACCGATCGCCAGGCGGCGGGCCACCGCGTCGTGGCTCGCCCGGCTGCCGAGCACGAATCCACCACCGTGGAAGTACAGGATGATGCCCGTCGATTGTTCGTCGGCCCGATAGCGGGTCGCCGACACTGTGTCGTCGATACGGAAGTCCTCGACAACCGCCAGCGGCGGGAACGTCTCGGCGATCATCGCCGACGATTCGTCCAGACGGTGCCGCGCCTGGCTCACGGTTCCGCTGACCAACGCCATGCCCGGAACGTTCGCCGCGGCCCACGCGATCACCGCCATCGGCGGGTCGAGCCGGTCACCGTCGGCGTTGACGTGACCCCATCGGCTCAGCGACGCCACGAGCACGGGCGGCACCTTCCCGATGGGTTTGATCAGGGCCCGTCGGACCCTGGCGACCGGTGACAGTGGCGGTGTGGTGGCTCGGCTCACGTTCCAGAGCCTACGGGACCACCCCCATAGTGTGACAACCCCTGTTGTCACAGTGTGATTCGTCGGGCCCCCGCGCCCCGCTCACACACGCGGCACCTGTGACAGACTCTCTGCATGCCCGAGCGCGAACATCACAACCCAGCCCGGCTGCCGGTACGCACCACCGTCGCCTTGGCAGCAGCCGGCGCGGCCCGCTGGGCCTCGCGTACCGCCGGACGCGGTAAAGGCTCGATGATCGGCGGCCTGATCGCCGAGAAGATCGACCCGAAGATCATGTCCCGGCTGGCCGCGGGCAAGAAAACCGCGCTGATCACCGGCACCAACGGCAAATCCACCACCACGCGGATGACTGCGGCCGCGCTCGCCGAACTCGGCGAGGTGGCCACCCAGGCCGACGGTGCCAACATGGACGCCGGCATCATCGCCACCCTGTCGCTGCAGCGTTCGGCCGGCATCTGCGCGCTCGAGGTGGACGAGCTGCACGTACCGCACGTCAGTGACGCCGTCGATCCGTCGGTTCTGGTGCTGCTCAACCTCTCCCGCGACCAGCTGGACCGGGTCGGCGAGATCAACATGATCGAACGCCGCCTGCGTGAGGGAATCGCCCGGCACCCCGACACCGTCCTGGTGGCCAACTGTGACGATGTGCTGGTCACCTCGGCGGCGTTCAACGCGCCACACGTGGTGTGGGTGGCCGCGGGTGCGAGCTGGGTGGGCGACTCGGTGAGCTGCCCCCGCACCGGCGAACCCATCATCCGCGGCGAGGACGGCTGGTACTCCAGCGGCGACGAGACTTTCCGACGCCCCACCCCCGACTGGTGGGTCGACGACGAAAAGATATATGGCCCTGATGGTTTCGTGGTAGAAATGCCACTGTCGGTGCCCGGCAGTGCGAACCGCGGCAATGCCGCCCAGGCCGTCGCGGCAGCGGTCGCGATGGGTGCCGATCCCGCGAAAGCCGTTGCGGCGGTGGGCACTGTCCGCGAAGTCGCCGGCCGGTACGGCGTCCACCGGGTGGGCAACCACTCGGTGCGCACGCTGCTGGCCAAAAATCCGGCCGGCTGGCAGGAGGCGCTGTCGATGATCGATCAGGACGCCGACGGACTGGTGATCGCCGTCAACGGTCAGGTCCCCGACGGCGAGGACCTGTCATGGTTGTGGGATGTACGGTTCGAGGCGTTCGAGACGATGAAGGTCGTCGCGGCGGGCGAACGCGCCGCCGACCTGTCGGTGCGACTGCTGTACGCGGGCGCCGAGCACATCACCATCGACGACCCGATGAAGGCCATCGCCTCCTGCCCGCCCGGCCGCGTCGAGGTCCTGGCCAACTACACCGCGTTCCGCGATCTGGGTGTTGCTCTCGAGCGCGCCGAGGCCAAAGCCGCCGGAGGGAACCAGAAGTGAGCGAATCGACCCTCCGCATCGGCCTGGTGCTGCCCGACGTGATGGGCACCTACGGCGACGGCGGCAACGCCCTGATCCTGCGTCAGCGCGCACGCATGCGTGGCATCGACGCCGAGATCATCTCGATAACCCTCGACGACGAGGTGCCCGAGTCCCTCGACGTGTACACCCTCGGTGGCGCCGAGGACTACGCGCAGCGACTGGCCACCCGGCACCTCACCCGCTTTCCGGGTCTGCAGCGCGCCGCCGCGGCGGGACGCCCGGTACTGGCGATCTGTGCCGCGATCCAGGTCCTCGGCCACTGGTATGAGACATCGGCGGGCGAACGGGTGGAAGGGATTTCACTGTTCGACCTCACCACCTCCCCGCAGGAGAGGCGCAGCATCGGTGAGCTCGTCACCGAGCCGACGCCCGACGGCCTCACCGAACCGCTCAGCGGGTTCGAGAACCACCGCGGCGGAACCCTTCTCGGTTCCGATGCCCGGCCGCTGGGCCGGGTACGGCACGGGGTCGGCAACGGGGTGGGCGACGGCACCGAGGGCGTGGTGCAGGGTTCGGTGCTCGGCACCTACATGCACGGACCTGCCCTGGCCCGTAATCCGCAGCTCGCCGACCACCTGCTCAAGCGGGCGCTGGGCGTCGACACCCTCGCCCCGCTCGACCTCCCCCAGGTCGACCGCCTGCGTACCGAACGTCTTGCAGCGGCCCGTCGCGGTTGATTCTCGCTGTCGAGGTGACCTCCGCCCTCGGGCCGCGCCGGCGAACGGATGGACACTGACCGGCAGCCGAAGAACCGGGCCGACCCACCCAACCCTCGTGACGGGTGCGTTCGTGGCGGGGCGCATTGGTGTTCCGGGGAGTGTCAGCTCGCCGGAATGTGCCGGGATATCCCGGCGTGGTCGGCGGCCGCGGCGAGAACCTCGCGCAGCATGGCCGGGGTGAGCCGGCCGGTGAAGGTGTTGTGCTGACTGACGTGATAACAGCCGAACAAGGTGATCGCCTCAGCCCCGCGGGACAGTGAAACCTGTACGCCATGACCGAATTTCGGCCTCGGACGCGGCACCGCCCAGCCGAACTCCGCCAACTCCCGCAGCGCCACCTGCCACCCGAAGCCGCCCAGAACGACGACCGATCGCGCGGTGGGGAAAAGCAGGTCGAGTTCGGCGCGAAACCACTTGGCGCAGTTGTCGCGTTCAGTGGTGGTCGGCGTGTTCTGCGGCGGCGGGCAGTGCACCGGCGCCACCATCCGCACCCCGAACAACTCCATCCCGTCATCTGCCGAGGTGGCGGTGGGCGCACTGGCCAGGCCCACGTCGTAGAGGCCGCGGAACAGCACGTCGCCGCTCTGGTCGCCGGTGAACATGCGTCCGGTGCGGTTGGCACCGTGCGCGGCGGGTGCCAAACCCACGATCAGCACCGCCGCATCGGCCGGGCCGAAGCCGGGAACCGGCCTGCCCCAGTATTCTTGGTCGGCGAAGGCGGCCCGTTTCTCCCGCGCGACCTGTTCACGCCAGCGCACCAGACGTGGGCATGCGCGGCATGTCACCAACGCCGCGTCGAGTTGCTCCACCGTTCGGTACCGCACACACCCACGCTACGCCCCGGTCAATCCAGGATCAGGCACCGTTCGCGGGTGCGGTCGACCCCGAACCAGCCGCGCTCGAACCGCTGCCACCGTTGCAGATGCTCGCGTTCGGCCTCGCCGTCGCGGGCGACGGTGCGCGCCAGCCGCTGGTCCTCGGTACCGCCGTCGACCCACAGTGCCCGGGTCAGTCGCGGCGCTATCCGCGTACGCGCGGAAGACACCCCCTCGATGATGAGCAGCGGCTCCCACCGGACCCACACCGGACCACCGAGCGACGGCACGCCGTCGTGCCACACCCGCGGACGGTACACGTAGTCACGCCGCCGCAGGAACGGCCGCAGAATGTCGTTCTCGAGTTCGGGCCACCACGCGACGGGGTTGTCCCAGGTGGCGAAATCGTCGGTGCGGATCAGCACGGCCGCGGTGCCGTGGTCGGCGAGCTTGTTCACCAGTGCGTCGGCGATCACCGACTTGCCCGCCCCCGACGGCCCGTCGATGGCGACGATGCCGGTGGACAGCTCCGCGGCCAGCACGTCGAGATGCCGTTCCACGGTGGGGGCCAGCTCGACGACTGCCGACCTGTTGCCGGTGATCATCCGCGGCGGGAACGCTGTCATGCCGCGACTGTTCCGGCGGCTGCGCGCGGGCGGCGACGGAGGCGAGGTTTCAGCATCAGATACACCTACCAAACTCCGCGGCCGCGGGCGACGGGACTACCGCTTCATCGGGAACAGCGGCGCGCGGATCGGCGCCGGAGTGGCCGAGGTGACCGTGGTGCGTCCGGTGCGCAGATATGTGACGACGGCGTTGTCGACGGCTGTGTTCAGACGACCGAACTGGCCGTGGTCACCGCCGCCGACGGTGATCAGATGCGCGCCCATCGCCCGCCGCATCGCGAGCGAATCCCGATACGGGGTCTGCGGATCGCCCGTGCTCTGGATCTGCAGCGGCCGTACCGTGAGCCCCCGGTTGCGCACCGGAACCGGCCTGCCCACCGGCGTGGTGCCGGCGCAGGCGGTACCCGACTTGTACAGCAGACCCGGCGCTTCGAAGATGTCGCCGACGATGAAGTTCTGCACATACGACGCCGGCCACAGCGTCGGATCGACGGCAGAACGGTTCTCGTTGCAGACCATCAGTTGCTGCATGTCCGTGGAGGCCGTCATGTCCTTGAGCACCTCGGGTGTGAACACCGTGATCTCACGTTCGGAGGCCAGCAGCTGACCGACGATCGACCACATGTTGCGGTCGGGTGCGGCGAGCCGGGTCATCACGAGCAGCTCCGACGTCACCTGAGCCTTACCCGGATTGGTGACGGTCGCCAGGTAGTTCTCGAACCGGGCGCGGGTGTCGGCGGTCAGGTTCGCACCCCGGACGTACAGTTCGCCGAGCGCCTGCAAGCCCGGTGGCACATCGCCCACCCGCGCCGGCGGCGCCGACAATGACGGTGGCACACCCGCCTGCTTCTCGATCCGCGCACTCCACGCGCGGTATACGGCGAGCGGTGTGGTGCCCTGATGGTAGGTGCGGTCGTTGTCGGCGATCCATGCCATCATCTCGTGGACCCGCCGCTTGTAACCGGTGGTCTGCGCGATCAGGATGTCGCTCCACGCCTGTGCCGGATCCATCGCCGAATCGAGGATCAGCCGGCCGGTGTGCTTCGGGAACAGGGTGGCGTACGTGGCGAACAGCCACGTCCCGTACGACAGGCCGAACAGACTGAGCTTGTCGACGCCGAGCGCCCGGCGCACCTGTTCGACGTCGCGGGCGCCCGTCTCGGTGGTCAACGTCCTGTAGTAGCCGGTCTTCTTCTCGTCGCAGCGTTCCCGGTTGAGCAGGCCCATCTCCGAGATCAGCCGCGACGGATCGGTGATCGCCGCGCAGCGGACCGGGGTGGCGCCGGGCAGCCCGCGCGGCTGCACCGCCACCAGGTCCCATTCGTCACGTACCGCCTGTGGCATCGCGAGCTGCGAGAACATGCCGATCGCCGACAATCCGGGGCCGCCCGGGTTGCCCACGAGCACGCCCCGTTTGCGTCCGGGATCGCGCGCGGCGATGCGGCTGACGGTGAGTTCGATGGTCGGTCCGGCGAGGTTGTCGCCAGAGAGATTGTCATAGGACCGGGGAACACGCAGCGTCGCACACTCGGTGCTCGTGGACGCCATGAACGACCTGTCGCAGGCACCCCAGTGGAGCCGGTCCGGTGCGGCCTGCGCCTGCGGTGCCGGCACCGTCAGCACGGACCCGATGACGGCGAACGATGCGCACACCGCCGCGGGCAGTAGCCGTCGACGGACACGGGCATACCTGTGAGTCGGCATACCTATGCCTACCAAACCATACGGCGCACGTGCCGGACCGATACCGGGTTGTCACTCATCGGCGGTCCCGGAGCCGGGCAACTCAGGCCGGCCCGTCGCGTCCGGTCATGCCAGTACGCGGCGACCGGACAGTGCGCGGCCGAGGGTGAGTTCGTCGGCGAATTCGAGGTCGCCGCCCATCGGCAGGCCCGAGGCGAGCCTGGTCACCGACAGTCCGGGGAAGTCCTTGAGCATCCGCAGCAGGTAGGTGGCGGTCGCCTCGCCCTCGGTGTTGGGATCGGTGGCCACGATCACCTCGGTGACGTCGACGCCGTCCGGCTGGTTGGCGAGGCGTGTGAGCAGCTCGCGGATGCGCAGTTGGTCCGGGCCGATCCCCGACAGCGGGTCGAGCGCCCCACCCAGCACGTGGTAACGCCCACGGAACTCCTTGGTGCGCTCGATGGCATGGACGTCTTTGGGTTCTTCGACGACGCAGATCTTGGTGGCATCGCGCCGGGCGTCGGAGCAGATGCGGCACAGCCGGTCGGCCGACACGTTGCCGCAGTAGTCGCAGAACGTGACGTCGTCCCGCACCCGGGCCAGGGCGGCGATGAGCCGGTCGATGTCGGCGTTCTCACCGGCGAGGAGGTGGAAGGCGATCCGCTGGGCGCCCTTGGGTCCGAGGCCGGGCTGCTTGGCCAGTTCGTCGATCAGATCCTGGATCGGGCCCTCATACACCGGTGGTCAGCCCAGTCCGGGAAATCCGCCACCGAGCCCACCCGCGAGCGGACCCATCTTGTCCTGGGCGAGCTGATCGCGTTTGCCGGCCAGATCCTCGAGCGCGCCGAGGACCAGATCCTGCAGGGTCTCCACGTCCGCGGGGTCGACGACCTTGGGGTCGATGGTGACGGAGGTGATCTCGCCGGTACCGGTGCCGGTCACCGTGACCAGGCCGTTTCCGGCGGTACCGGTGACCTCGGCGGCAGCGATCTCGTTCTGGGCGGCCAACAGCTGGGCCTGCATCTGCTGGGCCTGCGCGAGCAGCCCGGCCATCGGGTTCTCGCCGCCGGCACCGCCGCCGAAGATCGCGCTGGGATCAAAAGATTGACTCACACCGACCAGGGTAGACGAGGCACCCCGGCCAGCAACCGCCCGACATGCGAAGACAACTCGGCGACGGTCCCGTCGGCGGCGGTGACCTCGAAGGACAGCAGGTTGTCGCCGAACAGCCGGCCGCCTTGTGATGTCAACGCGAACTCGAATGTGGTGTTGCGGGCGCGCCACGCGGTGATGGCGCCGTACACCGGTGCCGACGCACCGGTGGTGACGCAGTATTCGCCGTCGGGCAGGTCACGCTGGATCTGGAAGCAGGCACCGGACTCGTCGTCGATGAACACAACGGCCTCGCACGCCAGGTCGGTGTGGTTCTCGTACGAGGCGTGGATGCTCATCGGGCGGCCCCGTTCAGGTGCAGTGCGCTGATGAATTCCCGGCGCTCGCCGGTCAGCGGGTCGTCGAAGGCCAGCGACGACGCCAGCAGCCGCAGCGGCCGGGTGAAGTCGCCGTCGTCGGGGAGCCGGGCCAGGTCGGGGCGCACATCCGGGTACAGCGGGTCGTCGATGATGGGCACCCCGAGCAACGCCATGTGCAGCCGCAACTGGTGGGTGCGACCGGTATGTGGGACCAGGCGGTACAGGCCGGTATCGGTACCGGTATCGGTGCCGGGACCGGGACCGGGACCGAGGAGAGTGATCTCACTGACGGCGTTGATCTCGCCGTCGGCGACGAGTGCGCGCAGGTCACCGGCGGTCTTCTCGATCCGGTTGCGGACGGTGACGGTGTCGGCGAGCCCCGATCGCGCCGGGGCGAGCGCCCGATACTCCTTGACGGCGCGGCGTTGGGCGAAGATCGACTGGTATGCGGCCCGCACCTGCGGGTGCAGCGTGAACAGCAGCACCCCGGCGGTCAGCCGGTCCAGCCGGTGTGCGGGTGCGATCTCATCGACGCCGAGGTCGCGGCGCAGCCGTACCAGCGCCGACTGCACGACGTGCCGGCCGCGCGGCATCGTAGCCAGAAAGTGCGGTTTGTCGACGACGACGATGTTGTCGTCCCGGTACAGGATCGGCAGGTCGAACGGGATCGGCGGTTCGTCGGGCAGGTCCCGGTACAGGAAGATCGTGGAGTTGCGGCGCACCGGATGTTCCAGGGCGAGCATCCGGCCGTCGATGTCGACGATCTCACCCGCGCGGGCGCGGTCCTCCAGCGCTCCCGCGCCGAGCCCGGCCAGCGACGGTGCGGCCGACAGCACCTCACCGACGCTGCACCCGTCCGCCCGCACCACCACGCGCGTCGCATCGACGCCGTCGCGCGGTGGCAGCGGTGACGGTCGGGTTCTGCGGCTCATGCCCCGGCCTCGCCGCACATCACTCGACGCGCGCTTTGAGATTGGCCAGCAGCACCGCCTGGATCCGATTCAGGCCCTTGGGGGCGAAGGTCTTCTCGAAGAAGCCGCCGATACCGCCGGCACCGGTCCACGATGTGGTGGTGGTCACCGTCGACCCGCTGCCCGAGGCCTTGACCGTGTAGGTGGTGACCATCGACGAGTTGGCGTCGGTCTCGGTGATGGTGCCGGGGGTGACCGTGACGGTGGCCTTCACGTCGCGCTGACGCTTGGAGGTAGCCTGCAGGATCCAGTGGACGACGGTGCCGTCCCCCGGCAATCCCCCGTCGCTTCGCTCGCCCTGTCCTGCCGAAAGCACCTGGTAATCGCGGTACTGCTCGGGCAGGATCGCCGGGCGGGTCTCGGTGTAGTCGGCGAGGGCGGCGAGCACCGCATCGGGTGCGGCGGCGATGTCGATGGACTGTGTTGCGGAAACCTGACCCATACCGATGGGCTCCTTCGTGTGAGACGCTGCTGCGTTCTGTGCGGTTGTGTGCTGTGCGGTCGCGTTCTGTGCGGTTGCGCGGTGCGATGACGTTTTCGCGGTGAAGTCCCGGATTGGCGGCGTGGCTTGATTGGCAGCCTTCTGGCTTCCGTCCTAGGCTAGCCAAGTGGTGTCTGTGAAGCGGGAGATGGGGCCAGAGGCGTTCGCTGAGGGTGTCGGAGCCCTCCTCGCGAGCTATCGGGCCATCCCGCCGGGCGCAACAGTCCGTCTTGCCAAGAAGACATCGAACCTTTTCCGCAAACGCGCCGAAAACCCCCATCCCGGCCTTGACGTTTCGGGACTGGGCGGGGTGATCTCGGTCGATCCGGCCGCGCGCACCGCCGACGTGGCCGGCATGTGCACCTACGAGGAACTGGTCGCCGTCACCCTCCGCTACGGGTTGGCACCGAAAGTGGTGCCCCAGCTCAAGACCATCACCCTCGGCGGCGCGGTCACCGGACTCGGCATCGAGTCGACGTCGTTCCGCAACGGCCTGCCGCACGAATCGGTCATCGAGATCGACGTGCTCACCGGCAGCGGTGACATCATCACCGCGTCCCCCACCAACGAACACTCCGATCTGTTCTACGGTTTCCCTAATTCCTATGGCACGTTGGGCTATTCGGTCCGTCTGCGGATCGAGCTGGAATCGGTGGCGCCGTTCGTGGTGTTGCGGCATCTCCGCTTCGGCAGCATCGCCGAGTTACAGACCACCATGGACCGGATCGTCACCGACGGCAGCCACGACGGCGACCGCGTCGACTACCTCGACGGGGTGGTGTTCAGCGCAGACGAGTCGTATCTGACGCTGGGACGCCAGAGCGACGAGGCCGGTCCGGTCAGCGACTACACCGGCATGGACATCTACTATCGGTCGATCCAGGAGCGCGACACCGACCGGCTCACCATCGCGGACTATCTGTGGCGGTGGGACACCGACTGGTTCTGGTGTTCGCGCGCCTTCGGCGCCCAGCACCCCACGGTGCGCAAGTGGTGGCCGAAACGACTGCTGCGCAGCAGTTTCTACTGGAAGCTGATCGCCTACGACCACCGCTGGAACATCGGCGACAAGCTCAACGCCCGCAAGGGCCTGCCCCCGAGCGAACGGGTGGTCCAGGACATCGAGGTTCCCATCGAGAACACCGCGGCCTACGTCGGGTGGTTCCTGGAGAACGTCCCCATCGAACCTGTCTGGCTGTGCCCGTTGCGGTTGCGTTCGGACTCGATCCCCGCCACCGGACAGGCGGACGCGGGCCGGCACCGACCCTGGCCGCTGTACCCCCTGGAACCGGGCCGGACGTATGTGAATGTCGGTTTCTGGTCGGGGGTGCCGGTGACGCCCGGAGACCCGGGGTTCACCAACAAGCTCATCGAACGCAAGGTGTCCGAACTCGACGGCCACAAGTCGTTGTATTCCGAGTCGTTCTACGATCGTGCCGAGTTCGACGAGTTATACGGTGGGGAGAACTATCAGCTCCTCAAGAAGCGGTACGACCCGGACGGCCGGCTGCTTGACCTCTACGCGAAGGCGGTGCAGCGACAGTGACCACGTTCAGAGAACAATCGACACGCTCGCAGGAGGACGGGGCGGGCAAGCTCACCCTGGCCGAGATCTTCGAGACGATGATGGGTGGCGATCTGTCGATCCGGATCACCGCCTACGACGGCAGTTCCGCGGGCCCCGCCGATGCCGAGTTCGGCCTCGACCTACTGACCCCGCGCGGCACGACATACCTGGTGACCGCCCCCGGTGATCTGGGTCTGGCCCGCGCCTACATATCCGGCGACCTGAAGCTGATCGGCGCCCACCCCGGCGACCCGTATCCCGCGCTGAAGGCGCTGGCCGGTGATCTCAAGTTCAACAAGCCCTCGCCGCTGCAACTGGCGAACGTGGCGCGCTCGCTCGGCATCGAACACTTCAAACCGATCGCCCCGCCGCCGCAGGAGGCGGTGCCACGCTGGCGGCGCTTCGCCGAAGGTCTGCGTCACTCGAAAACCCGTGATGCCGAAGCCATCTCATACCACTACGACGTGTCCAACACCTTCTACGAGTGGGTGCTCGGTCCGTCGATGACGTACACGTGCGCGGTCTACCCCGACCGGGACGCCTCGCTGGAAACCGCCCAGGACAACAAGTACCGGCTGATCTTCGAGAAGCTGCGCCTCAAGCCTGGCGATCGGTTGCTCGACATCGGTTGCGGCTGGGGCGGAATGGTGCGATACGCGGCCCGGCAGGGGGTACACGCGATCGGCGCGACGCTGTCCGCCGAGCAGGCGGAGTGGGCACAGCAGGCGATCATCGACGAAGGTCTCGGTGAGTTCGCCGAGGTGCGGCACAGCGACTACCGCGACGTGACCGAAAGCGGATTCGACGCGGTGTCCTCGATCGGCCTGACCGAACACATCGGCGTGAGCAACTACCCGGCGTACTTCGGATTCATGCGCGACAAGCTGCGGCCGGGCGGAATGTTGCTGAACCACTGCATCACCCGACCGGACAACCCGAACCGCAACCGGGCGGGCACCTTCATCGACCGGTACGTGTTCCCTGACGGCGAGCTGACGGGGTCGGGCAAGATCATCTCCAAGATCCAGGACATCGGGGGCTTGGAGGTGGTCCACGAGGAGAACCTGCGCGAGCACTATGCGATGACGCTGCGCGACTGGAACATCAACCTCGTCGACCGCTGGAACGAGGCCGTCGCCGAGGTCGGCGACGGCACCGCCCGCCTGTGGGGCCTGTACATGGCCGGGTGCCGGATCGGCTTCGACCGCAACATCGTTCAGCTCCACCACGTACTCGCCACCAAACTCGACGCACAGGGCAACAACCAGGTCCCCCTGCGGCCGTGGTGGCAGGCGTAGCCACGCCCGCACCGACCGCGGCGCGAGGGCCTGCCGCGAACCACTACTCGATGACCGTGGCACCCAGCTCGGACCGGAGCAGTTCGAGCGCCACCGCACCCTGATCGTGGCGGCGGTCGGGGTTGCCGGAGTGTGCGTCGGCCACCATCTCGGCCTGCTCGTCCTCGGGTATGTCCTCGTCGGCGCGCGGCGGTCCGGGTTCGGGTTCCGGCTCGGGCGGCGGTGGCTGATTGTCGGCCAGCGGCTCGGGTCCGGCCGGTTGCCGGCCGGTTGCCGGTGCCACAGGTGCCGCCGGGGCCTGATTCTGGGCGCTGGGCCGCGAATAGGTCTGGGTACGCTTGGGCTGCGGCCGGCCGGCCGGTGGCCGACCACCGGCGGCGGGTGCGCCGGCCGGGGCCGAGCCGGGCACCTGATGCACAGCCCGGACATCGAGTTCGGTGCCGAACACCTCGTGCAACGCCTCACGCATCACCGTCACCGCGTGCGGCGCACCGAGGCGCTGCACGAGCGCCTCATACGGGTGCGCCAACACCACGGTGCGATCCTGCAGGTCGTGCACAACGGCCGCCGACAGCATCGGCTCGAGCGTCTTTGCCCGGTCCCGCACGGCGTTGCGGAACTCCTGGTACCGGGTACGGACGGTGTCGAGGTCGAGGCCGTCCGACCGGACTTCGGGCTCCGGTTCGGGTTCGGGCGCCGGGCGCCGGGCCGGCGGCACCGAATCCTCCGGGGGCAGGGCATACTCGTCGACCGGCTCATCGGGAAGCGGTATATCGCCCCCGGCCGGCGCCGCGATCGGGCCGGCCCGCTCCGGCACCGCGGGATCGGGGGCATCGGATGCACCCACGTCCCCGCCGGGTGACCCGATCGGCGGCGGAACATGTTCCGGCACAGCCGATTCGGGTTCCACACGCGCGGCGGCAGCGACATCCACAACCGCCGGTTCATCCTCGTCGGCCGGTGCGTGCGGCACCGGGGCAGGCGCGTTGGCCTCCGGCTGCGGACTCGCCGGTTCCGGATCCGGATCCCACGGCGGCGTTTCGGTCACCGACTCAACCGCATGCGCCGCCGGGGTCTCCGGTACCACCGGCACGGCCTCCGGGATCTCCACCGGGGGCGACGGTGCCTCCGTCGGCGTCGTCGCGGGTGTGGTCACCGGCTGCCGCACCGCCGGATCCTGCGCGGCATGATCGGCTTCGGCCTCTTCGGCCTTACGGCGTTCCGCCTCGGCGGCCGCCTTGCGTTCCTCCATCGCCTTGCGTTCGGACGGACGCATGAAACGCGACTCGGTGGCCGGCGGCTGCGGTGCTGCCGGTGCCGCCACACCCACCGCGGAGTCGGGTACGGGTGCGGGTGGCCGGGCAGCAGCGCCACCGGTGATCACACCTGCTTCGAGTTGTTCGATCCGCTGCAGCAGAGCCGTCGAATCCGAGGCCGCCGCGGGCAACAGCAGCCGCGAGCACAGCACCTCCAGCAGCAGGCGCGGAGAAGTGGTGCCACGCATCTCGCCGAGCGCGGCGTGCGTGGTCTCGGCGAAACGGGTGAGCGTGGCCGGTCCGAGCACCTCGATCTGGTGTCGCATCCGGGCCAGCTGCTCACCCGGGGCCTCCACCAACCCACGCTCGGCGGCCTCCGGAACAGCTTGCAGCAGAATGAGATCCCGAAGCCGTTCGAGCAGATCGATCGCGAATCTGCGCGGATCGTGTCCGGCGTCGACAAGCCTTTCCACGGTCGCGAACACCGAGGCCCCGTCGCCGGCGGCGAGCCCGTCGATCGCGTTGTCGATGAGCGCGACATCGGTGACACCGAGCAGGGCGAGCGCCCGGTCATAGGTCACACCGTCGTCGCCGGCCCCGGCGAGCAATTGGTCCAGGATCGACAGCGAGTCCCGTGGCGAGCCACCGCCCGCCCGGATCACCAGCGGATACACGTCGGGCGCCACGGTGACATGTTCCTTGGCGCAGATGTTCTCCAGCAGGCCGCGCATCACCGGCGGGGCGAGCAGCCGGAACGGATAGTGGTGGGTGCGCGAGCGGATCGTCGGCAGCACCTTCTCCGGTTCGGTGGTGGCGAACACGAAGATCAGATGCTCCGGCGGCTCCTCCACGATCTTGAGCAGCGCGTTGAAACCCGCATTGGTGACCATGTGGGCCTCGTCCACGATGAACACCCGGTACCGCGACTCCGATGGCGCGTAGAAGGCGCGGTCGCGCAGCTCCCTGGTGTCGTCGACACCGCCATGACTGGCGGCGTCCAGCTCGATCACGTCGAGATTGCCGGGACCGCCCGGGCTCAGCGCCACACACGAGGAGCAGGTGCCGCACGGCGTCGACGTCGGTCCCTGCGCGCAATTCAGCGACCGGGCGAGGATACGCGCCGACGACGTCTTGCCACAGCCGCGCGGCCCGGAGAACAGGTAGGCGTGATTGATCCGGCCACCGTCGAGGGCACGGCTGAGCGGGTCGGTGACGTGCTCCTGACCGACGACTTCGGCGAACGTTGCCGGGCGATAGGTGCGATACAGAGCCACGCGTCGAGACTACCGGCGACCACCGACCCCGGACCGCTCAGGCGTGTCCGGACCCACCCGAACCGGTCGGTACACGATGATCGTGGCCACCGCCGACACCGCGAAGATCGGTCCGTACGGGAAAATCGTGAACCACTGCAACCAGCCGATGCCGGTCTTGAAGAACAGCCCGATCATGTAGCCGTCGGGCACCGACCGCAACACGAACCAGATGGCGTGGTCGTAGTGGGTGCGCCAGGAGAACGCCGCCAGCAACATCGCCACCAGCCCCGCCGCCACCAGCAGCCGCCGGCGCGTCGACGTATCCGCCCGCAACAACAGGTCGACGCCGATCACCGTCAACGGCACGAACCAGACCCAATGGTGACCCCACGACATCGGTGATACCGCACATCCGGTCATTCCCACCATCGTGAGCGCGAGCAACTCGTTGCCGCGGTGATGGGCCAGGTACGCCGCGTACATGCCGATCCCCGACGCCGCCAGCACCAACACCAACCAGATGGTGGTGCTCGGGGTATCGGTGTCGGTGATGTTCGCCAGCCAGCCCCGCAACGATTGGTTGCCCACCGACTGCGGCGAACCGACCCGGTTCGAGTCGAAGATGCGGGCGGTCCAGAACTTGAGCGCGGCCTTCGGCATGATCACGAACCCGAGCACGATGCTGCCCACGAACCCGGCGGCCAGCCCGGCAACCGCCCGCCACCTGCCCACGATCACCAGGTACAGGCCGAAGATCAGCGGCGTCATCTTGATACCCGCGGCCAGCCCCGTCCCCACCCCGCGCAGCCGCGAATCGTCGTCGCGAGTCAGGTCAACGAGGATGAGCAGCATCAGGAACACGTTGATCTGGCCGTACCAGATGGTGGTGCGGACCGGTTCGAGCAACATCACGATCGCCACCAGTGACACCGCGATAGTCCGCAGCCGCCATGACGGCGGGCGGCCCAGCGAACGGAAACTCAGCATGATGACCAGGTACAGCGCCACCAGGATGCCTACGCTCCACACTATTCGGGCCTCGTCGAACGACATGAGCGCGAACGGGATGAAAAACGGGATGGAGATCGGGGCGTACGTGTAGTCCATCTGCCCGAGCAGCTTGACGTCGTACAGCTTCTTGCCGTCGAGGACCGTCTGTGCACCCGCCCGGTAGACGTCGAGGTCGAGCTGATTGTCGAACAGTCCCCAGAACGGCATCGAATACGGGACGATCACATCCTGCAGCCACAGCGCGGCAAGCGCGAGCACGACGAAGGCCACGGTGGCCAACGTCGCTCCGGCAGGTCTCACAGAGGGATATTGTTCACGACGCGAGGCGCTGATCAGTCACTGTGCGCGGTGAGCAACGTCTCAGTCGCGGCGAGCAGCACGCAAGTGGCCACGCCCTCCATCGCGGTCCGCAGATCGTCGATGCCCGGAAATGTGGGGGCGAGCCGAATGTTGCGATCGCGCGGATCCTGCTTGTACGGGTACGTCGACCCCGCCGCGGTGAGCGCGATACCGGCGTTCCCGGCCAGTTCGATGGTGCGTTTGGCGGCACCGTCGAGCACGTCGAGGTTGATGAAGTAGCCGCCCTCGGGCCGCGACCAGTCGGCGACCTTCGCATCGCCCAGCCGGTCGTCGAGGATGTCCAGGACCAGCGTGAACTTGGGGGTGAGCAGCTCACGATGCCTGGCCATGTGGGCACGCACCCCGTCGGCGTCACCGAAGAAACGCACATGCCGCAACTGATTGACCTTGTCGGGGCCGATGGTGGAGATTCCGAGGTGCTTGGAGAACCAGGCCAGGTTGTCGGCGGATGCGCCGAAGAACGCGACACCACCACCGGCGAACGTGATCTTGGACGTGGAGCCGAGCACGTAGACCCGGTTGGGGTGGCCGGCCTGCGCCGCCCACTCCAGCACCGGATGCGGGGCCGGGGGTGCCTCGACCAGCGTGTGCACGGCGTACGCGTTGTCCCAGTAGATCCGGAAATCGTCGGCAGCGGGCACCTCGAGCAACGCCCTGGTGACCTCCTCGGAGAAGGTGACACCCGTCGGATTCGAGTAGGTGGGCACCACCCACAGGCCCTTGATCGACGGATCGTTCGCCGTCAGTTCGGCGATCGCGGCGACGTCGGGACCGTCCGGATTCATCGGGACGGTGATCATCTCAATGCCGAAAGACTCGGTGATCGCGAAATGCCTGTCATAGCCGGGCGCCGGGCACAGGAACTTCACGGTGCCCTGCTTCGCCCACGGCTCCGCCGAATCGGGGGTACCGTGCAGCAACGCCGCGACGGTGACGTCGTGCATCAACTGCAGGC
Source organism: Gordonia pseudamarae (assembly GCF_025273675.1). Lineage (NCBI taxonomy): Bacteria > Bacillati > Actinomycetota > Actinomycetes > Mycobacteriales > Gordoniaceae > Gordonia > Gordonia pseudamarae. Next base: position 4,757,500 of record NZ_CP045809.1, read on the forward strand.
TCGAATTACCGAACGCGATCAGGTCGGCGGCGTCGACGCCGAGCAGTTCGCCGAAGATCTCGCGCAGCTCCTTCAGACCCGCGATACCACCGTAGTTGCGGGTGTCGGTGCCGCCCGCGTCGCGATAGTCGCCCTCGCCGGGCAGCGCGAGCAGCCCGTTGGACAGATCGAGCTGGTCGGGGGCGGGCTTGCCGCGGGTGATGTCGAGGGACAGGCCCAGCCCGCACAGCTCGTCGTAGAGCTTTCGCAGTTCGGCTTGGGTGTCGCGGAGATTGTCGGCACTCATCGAGTGGTAATTCAACGCGGGACCTCTCACCGTGAACCGGGTGTGGGGGGATCTTCCCCTCAAAACATAGGGGACCCCGCGCACCCGGCAGAGCCCGTTGACCCTTGCTGCCTTCCGGCCCTGGGGGAGTTCACAGGATGCGCGCCGCGCGGGATCCGTTGACGAGTGTAGCCGCACCGGCCGCGACGGTCACACCGGGCCCGCCGTCCGGGCGGTTGGGGTGGGTCACTGTCACACGCGGTTTGGGCACCGGCGCGTCTACCGCTATCATCGCCATGTTGGAGGATTCGCCTAGTGGCCTATGGCGCTCGCCTGGAACGCGGGTTGGGTTAACAGCCCTCAGGGGTTCAAATCCCCTATCCTCCGCAGTTGATCCGGCCGTCCGGATCCAAAGGGAGTGTAGGTGTCACCAGCTGACACCTACACTCCCTTTAGTCTGACGGACCGGTCGGTGTCGTAGCTCCGTCGTAGACTGCGGCACGACGACTCGGTTTGAGGGAAGGTACGTGCCATGCCCGATCACTCCCCCGAGGCATTGCGGCGCGCCCGTCCGGGTACGAACGCGACATCGCAATCTCGGCGCTCGTACTGTCCGCCGCCCGAAAGCAGCCGCGCGGCGTGTCACCTTCACCGATTCGACCAAGTACGCCGACGGCAGGCGTGACCTCCGACTGTCGTTTCCCGAGCACTTCCGCGAGGCCGTCGCAGCATACAATGCGGTGGTCTTCGACAACGGCGTGTCAGGCCACAAGGCGCATCACGGCGACGTGTTCGACCTCCGGCCCGACGACGATGCCGACGCACCCCCCGACTTGGTCTACCTGGAGCCGCCATACGCCCCGCCGACCGATGACGCCGACTACATCAAGCGGTATCACCTGCTCGAAGGTCTCAGTGACTCTCGAAGGTCTCAGTGACTATTGGCGGGACATGGAAATCATGGAGAACACCAAGACCAAGAAACTCACCAAACGGTTCACCCCGTTCGCGTACAAGCGAACCATCGAGGAAGCCTTGAGCCGCAGCTTCGAACAGTTCGAGGACGCCGGCACGATCATCCTGTCGTACTCGTCAAACGCGCTGCCGCCGGCAGACCGGATCGTAGACCTGCTCGGCAAGGTCAAGCCACACATCGAAACGATCGCGGTGGACCACAAGTACAGCTTCGGCACGCACGCGGCCGCGACCCGTCAGAACGTGTCCGAATACTTGTTCGTGGGGACCGATGAGTAACCCGATCTCACTCGCCGACTACCGCTCGAACCTTCGCAGCATGAGTGATTGGGTCAACCCGACCATCGTCACGCCGGAGATGGAGCGAATTACGTCAGCAGGCCGATCACTTTCGCATCTGCGGATGTTCGACGTAGCTACTCTGACCACCTGGGTCCAGCAGAATCCGCGTGAAGCGTACGTGCTCGGTCTCGTCGTGGGCCTCGGTCAGGAGAAACTGAAGAACCGTCTGCGGGAAGCCTTCGGCACAACGGGCTGGGTCAAGCTGGCGCGCGAAAAGCCACAAGATCTGATCACATGGTTTATCGCCACATTCGAATTGGACCGGCTACTGACTGAGCAACTCGGCCGCACCTACTCGTTCGGCGATGTGCTGGTCGCCCGGGCGGGTACCCGCGTCACCGCAGCTCAAGCCGGAAAGTCCGGCCGCAAGCTGGAAGACCTGATCGAGGAGATCGCCATCGACCTCAGCCTGCCGTACGCCACGCGCGGCCGCTTCATCGGTCGGAATCTGCTCACCGCACCATGTTTCGGCGATCTGCCCCGAGTCGACATCGCCATCCGGTAGGCACCGGCGGCCATTCCTGCAGCCGGATCCAATGGAGCGTAGGTGTCACCTGGTGGCACCTACGCTCCACTTGTTCGTACACGGTGCGTTACTCCCGCGCGGATGACACCAGCTGCGGTTGCGCGGAGCGATGACCGCGCACCCGATCGGCCAGCCCGTCGAGGCGCCCGAGTTGCTCGTCGGACAGCACGACCTCGACCGCCGCCAGATTCTCCTCGACCCGCTCGGGGAACCGCGAACCCGGAATCGACACGGCCTGAACACCGATCTGCCGCGCCTTGTTGTAGAACCAGGCGAGCGCGAGCTGCGCGCCCGTCAGCTCGGCATCGCGGGCGATCTGCAGGAATTCCTCGAGCACCGGCTGGTTGTAGGCGAGGTTGGTGGGGGTGTAACGCGAGATCTTGAGCCGCACATCCCCGTCAACGAGATCGTCGTAGTTCAGCAGCCCGGTCAGCCACTTGCGGGCGAGCGTCGAATAGGACACGAAACCGACCCCGTGTTCCAGTGCCGACGGCACGACGAAACGCTCGACGTCGCGGGAGACCACGCTCCACTCCGACTGGATGGCCGCGATGGGGTGCACACCGACAGCCCGGCGGATCTCGTCGCCGGTGGCCTCCGACAGCCCGATATGCAGAACCTTGCCTTCTTCGATCAATTCCTTGATGGCGCCGACCGTTTCCTCGATGGGCACCAGCGGGTCGACACGATGCTGGTAGTAGAGGTCGATGCGGTCGGTGCCGAGGCGCCGCAGGCTCAGCTCGACCTGTTCGCGGATGTACTCGCGGTCGCCGCGCACACCACGCTGTCCGACTCCGCTCTGCTTCACGATCCCGAACTTCGTCGCCAGCTGCACCTCGTCGCGCCGTGCCCCGACCAGCTTCCCGATCGTCGTCTCGCTGCGGCCGTCACCGTAGCCGTTGGCGGTGTCGATGAATGTGACACCGCTGTCGACAGCCTGGTTGAGCGTGCGCAGTGCGTCATCATCGGTCACCGCGCCATAGACGTCGGTGAGCGACATCCCGCCGAATCCGAGCGCTGAAACCTTGAGCCCGTCGCCGAGCTCCACTATCGAAGCCATAATCTTCCCTTCCCATCTACACCGTGGTCGTAGGCGCACACTAACGATCACTCTGGCCCCGGGCGGGTCTACTGAATCTTCACGTGCAGGTCAGAGGCTTTAATTCGGGAAAGTTCTAGGTCACGGCGATCGCTGTTCCGGCACCGAACCAGCATCGCGGATCCGCGCCATCCGACTGTCACGATCGGGCCGTGGTCCTCACAACGTCGACGTGGCAGCTGGGGTCGTGAGTGGTTCGACAAGCACCCATATGTGATATATATCACAGGAATCTGTTAACTTTTGCTGTACTTCTTCTCATGTTTGGCATGAATGGCAAAATCCTTTCCATATCTATGGCGACTCGGCGCGAGTCAGCAGCTCCAGGAACTGACGGTTGATGAAGAGGCGATCACTGGTAGTGAGCGGCGGCCATACGCACCAGAGGATTCAAGCCGTTATCGCTATGAACAAAGCGCTCCCACTCAGATAGCTTGTCCACGATCACATCCCGGCCCTCAGGTGGGCTGTAGATGACTTCGCCCGTCACAGGGTTCGCAATCCTCGTCCCCGGTACGGCACGCACCTTCATCTCCCGAGCTTTGATGATGCTGCACACGGCAGACGCAGTCGAAGAGGTAAGGGTTCTCGATCTCAGAGCTCGCCTGCGCTTCCAGTACAGGAATTGAGTTGATCAGCACAGTTGGGTTGGACATCGAGACCGCAGCCTGATCCAGCTTGGCCAGTGCCGAGGTCGCACCGATCGAGGCCCTGAGTACAGCCCTGGATTCGAGGGCGTCCACGTCAGGCGGCGGTAGCGCGTTGTACGGCCGGCCAGGCTCCCAGGTCATGTCGCCCACAATCCCACAGCGCCGGTGGTAGCGGTCAAAGTCACATACCGGCCCGACCAGTCGCCTCGATCCGGTCGTACACCTCCCACGCGCCGATCGTCGCGCGAATCGCGGCGATCAGGGTGAGCGGGCGGTCGAGCATCGGGTGGTGGCCGCTGTCGGGCAGTTCCACCATCGGCACCCGGTGGTCGAGCAGTTCGTTGATGTCGGCGGCCATGTCGTCGGGGATAAGGCCGTGCTCGCAGCGCACGTAAGCGGTGCGCACCTTCATCTCCGGCAACCGGTCACGCAGTTTGAAACCGTGCTCGTTGGGGCTGAAGATCCCCCGGTCGAACTTCCACACCCAGGTGCCGTCGACCTCGCGCACCGATTGTTCGGCGATGTTGCGGCCCACGTACGGCAGCACCACGTCCTGGGCGGGTTGCGGCCGGAACCGGGCGACGATCTCCTCCAGCGTGGACTTGCGGGGGCCGTTCCGTTTCTGTTCCGACTGTGCGCGTTTTGCCATCGAACCGACCTCGGGCGGCACGTCGTTGAGCGGCGAGTCGACGATGATGATCCCGGCCAGCTCGTCACCGAAGTCGACGGCGATCTGGGAGGTCACCCAGCCGCCCATGCTGTGCCCCACGACGAACGGTTTGCCCTCGATGCCACCGGCCCGCGCCGCCGCCATCGCCTCCTTCGCCCAGGTCTGTGTCCGGTAACTGTCCCGTCGGCCGCTGTCGCCGTGACCGCTCATGTCGAGCGCGACGATGCGGTGGGTGCCCGCACCGAACGGGGCGACGTGATCCCACCACGCCGAGTTGGCGCCGCCACCGTGCACCAGCAGGATGCCGGGGCTGCCCACCGTGCCCCAGGCGCGGTAGTGGATGTCACAACCGTCGACCGTCGTCGAGCCGTGCTCGGGTGTGTGTGCGATCGCCCGGGTGAACCATGCGGGTTCGGCTGTGGATGACAACGCGGGCTCCTTTCGGCTGTGCGATTCACCTAATCACACCACCTGCCCATGCGCCCTGTTCGGTCGCCGGAGAACGCGTCGTCAGCGCAGATTCAGATCGAGCGGCGAGGCCGGGCCCGTGCTCAGGACCGCCAGCGCCTCGGGCCGGATTCCGGGCCGGAAGGTGACCTTGGCACCACGCACCGACCTGCCGTCACCGATTCCGGCGAGATCGACGTCGGCGATGGTGACGCGGCGCAGGGCGTCCGTGCCGTTCATGTTGGTGGTCGAGGTGCGCATGCTGAGCACGCCCTTACCGTTGCGCACGGTGATGATCGGATCGGCGAGAGCGATCTCGAACAGGTGGAATCGGGTGAACGCGACGATCGTGCCCGTGAAACGCAATGTCCCGGTGCCGTTGTGGACGGCCCCGCCGGTGCGGGTGAACGTCAGCCGGTCCTGGTCGTCGAGACCCGCGCCGTCGGCGCCGTACACGGTGCCCTGCGCACGCTCGGTGACGGTGGCATAGAAGTTGGGCGAGTAGGCCCAGACCAGGTCGGCGGGTGCGGGCTTCGGCGTGTTCGGTCCGGGCTGCGTCGAATAGTTGACCGGCACCGACAGTTCCTGTGCGGCGTTGGTGGCCCCGGCCGCGCCGTAGGTGTAGATGCCCCACCGGGCCCCCGCCGGGATCTCCTTGGGCGTGGTCGCCTTCAGTTCGGCGGTGAACGATCCGTCGGCGGCCAGCGGCACCCACTGCTGGCGGATGGTGCGCCGCATGTCGAACGGCGTCGAGGGCACCCTGGCGAGCGCCTCGCGGGACATCGCCCACTGCACGCCGAGCCTGCTGGTCGCGCGCGCCGACTCGGGAGCGTCCTGCGACGGCTTCCACGTGGGTGCGAACGCGCCGAACGCGATGAAGGTGCCGTGCGGGACGCCCGGCGGAACCGGCAGCGGAAAGCCGTCTGTGTTGGACTTCGGGTCGAAGCCGCGGCCCTTCACCACCAGGGTGTCACCGGGATGCACGCGGGTGGTGCCCACCGGAGTGACACCGTCGGCGAGGTATACGTCGATGTGCGGCCGGAAAACGGGTGCGGCGTGGGCCGATCCGGTCAGCCCCGCGCCGGACACGACAAGGGCCACCGCCAGCCCGGCCACCACCATCAACATGCCGACCCTGTTGCAGAACCTCGTCGTCACCATGAGTGCACCCTAATACCCGGGAGCTCGCGGTGACCACCGTCCTTGGTCACTACCGGAGATCCCCGGCCGCAACATCCCCGGCTGCAACATCCCCGGCCGCGACATAGGGTCTATAGGCATGGGACCGGACGCATGAACCAGTACGTTCTCGTCGCCGCGGGACTGCTGGCGCTGGTCGCCGGCGCCGAAGCCCTCGTCCAGGGTGGTGCGACCATCGCCACCCGGCTCGGCGTGTCCCCACTGCTGGTGGGGCTGACGGTCGTGTCGATCGGTACCAGCCTCCCCGAGCTGGCCGTCGGTATCGACGCCGCCCTCAACGATGCGGGCACGATGGCGATCGGCAATATCGCCGGCACCAACATCGTGAACATCCTGCTCATCCTCGGTATGTCGGCCGCGATGGTCCCGCTGGTGCTGCATCGGCGAACCCTGCGCGTCGACCTGCCGTGCATGGTGGTCAGCGCCATCGCGTTGCTCATCCTGTGCGCCGGCGGCACCCTGTCCCGCTTCGATGGCGCGGTGCTGCTCATACTGGCCGTGACGTACACGGGTTTGGTGATTCGCGCCGACCTGACGTCGAAATCGTCACCGCCCGAAGCGGAGGAGGCTCCACCCGGACCGTGGCCGACCGCGCTGCTCCAACTGGGCGGCGGCATCGCGGTCGTCGTGCTCGGCGCCGACTGGCTCGTCGACGGCGCGGTACAGGTGGCCACCGACCTCAACGTCAGCGAGGCCGTCATCGGCCTGACCGTCCTGGCGATCGGCACATCGGCGCCCGAACTGGTCACCACGCTGGTGTCGACGGCACGCGGCAACCGCGACCTGGCCATCGGCAACCTCATCGGGTCGAGCGTCTACAACATCACACTGATTCTCGGCGCCACCGCGATGGTCGCGCCGATACCCGTCGACGACGACCTGCTACGTATCGACATCCCGCTGATGACGGCGGTGGCGCTGCTGTGCATCCCGGTGTTCATCTCGGGACGGCGGATCTCCCGGCTCGAAGGCGCCGCCTTCGTCGCCGCCTACGCCGTGTATCTGACGCTGCTGTTGGTGTTCCGGACCTGACCGCCCGCCACGCTAGCCGTCGACCCGGTTACCGTGCTCATCCCAGTGCGACGCAACCTTCTTGCTCGGCTGGACCCGCGGTGGCTCACCCGGCATCTTCGGGTAGCTGGGCGGATACGGCATATCCCCCAACCCGTTCTCCTCGTCGCGGGACACCAACTCGAGCAACGGTTCGATACCGGCACGATGATCGTTGATGTCGGCCCACGGATCCGGGCGCCGGGCCAGCAGGTCGGGAACGGTGGCCATGGTGAACCCGGCGGGGTCGACGTCGGCGAGTTCGTCCCAGGTGACCGGTGTGGACACCCGGCCGTCGGGGCTGCGCCGCACCGAGTACGCGGCACACATCGAACGATCACGGGCGTTCTGGTTGAAGTCTATGAAGATGCGTTGTCCGCGTTCCTCTTTCCACCACGAGGTGGTGACCGCGTCGCGGTCGCGGCGTTCGAGTTCGCGGGCCAGCGCGATCACCGCACGACGCCCGGCGATGAAGTCCCAGCGCGGTTCGATGGGTACGAACACATGAATGCCCCGGCTGCCCGAGGTCTTCACGAATCCGGTGAGCCCCAGTTCCGTCAGTAGCGGCCGCACGAGGTCTATCGCGACCCGGCGCACATCGTCGAAATCGGTACCCGGCGAGGGATCCAGATCGATGCGCAGTTGATCGGGATGATCGTTGTCGGGGTGCAGCGTGGGCCAGGTGTGAAAGATGACCGTGCCGTAGTTGGCCGCCCACACGATGTCGGCGGGAACGGTGGGCCGCAGCGCATCGCCCGTACGGCCCGACGGGAACGTGATCGGGGTGGACAGAACGTGATCGGGACGTGTGCGCGCGATGTGCTTCTGGTAGATCTGATCGCCGTCCACGCCGTCGGGATAGCGTTCGATGAACGTCGGCCGGTCCCGCACCGCCGCCATCAGCGGCCCGGCCAGCGCGATGGTGCGATAGTAGCCGACGAGATCCCTTTTGCGGCCGCCGTTCTCGCCGAGCTCGGGAAAGTAGATCTTGTCCGGGTTGGACAGCCGGACGGCAATGTCGTCCACGTCGAGTTCCTCGGCGGGCGAACGTGATGCCACGGTCAGCTCCCTTCCAGCACATCGTGCAGGTCATAGGTGAGCGGCACCTCCAGTTGGCCGTAGCCGCAACTGTCGGGCGCGCGGTCCGGGCGCCACCGCAGGAAGGTGACGGTGTGCCGGAACCGGTGGTTCTCCATCTGGTCGTAGGCGAATTCGGCCACCAGTTCGGGCCGCACCGGAATCCACGCGCCGTCCTTGCCCGAACGCCAGCGCGTCTGCTCCCCCATCGCCGGGTTGTCCGGATCCAGGCGCATCGGTTCCAGGAGTTGTTGCAGTTCACGACGTTTTGCGTCGGAAAAGGCGCTGGACCCGCCCACCATGTGCAGATCGCCGTCGTCGGTGTGCAGACCGAGCAGCATCGAACCGAGTCCCGTTCCGCTCTTGTGGACCCGGTAGCCGATGATCACGCAGTCGGCGGTGCGCTTGTGTTTGATCTTGATCATCTCGCGCTTGTTCTGCACATACGGGCCCGCCAGCCGTTTGCCCACCACCCCGTCGAGACCGGCACCCTCGAACGCCGAGAACCATTCCCGGGCCAGCTCCGGGTCGGTGGTCACCCGACTCACATGAAATCGTCGATCGCGGCCCCGGTCATCGCCATCGGGTTCCACGGCGTCGAGCAGTACCCGACGGCGCACCTCGAACGGCTTGTCGAGCACGCTCGCCTCCCCGAGAGCGAGGGCGTCGAAGCCGATGAACATCGCCGGGGTCTGCTCCGACAGCTTGGTGATCCGGGATCCGGCGGGGTGGATGCGCTGGGACAGCGAATCCCAGTCCAGCCGATGAGTGTCGCCGATGAGTGCGGGCACCCCCAGTTCGCCGTCGAGCACCACCTTGTCGGGGAGTTCGCTCCTGGCCGCGGCCACGATCTCGGGAAAGTACCGGGCCAGGTCCTTGCCGCCGCGCGAACCGATCGCCACGTCGTCACCGTCGCGGAACAGCAACGCCCGGAAACCGTCCCACTTCGGCTCGAACGACCAGGTCGGTTCACCGTCCGGCTGGTCGGGGATCGCGGTAACCGCCTTGGCGAGCATCGGCGCGACGGGCGGCAGAACCGGAAGCTGCATACGCACCATCGTGCCACGCAAGATCGTCCGATATAGGGGTTCGCTCGGCCATATGCCCGAGCCAGGGACTATATCGGAAGAAAGTTGCGCGGAGCCGGTAGCCTCGGACCCGATGACCACCGCAGCCGGCCGTTTCGCCCCGTCCCCGTCGGGGGCCCTGCACGTGGGGAATCTGCGGACCGCACTGCTGGCGTGGCTGTTCGCCCGTACCACCGGGCGGGCGTTCCGGATCCGGATGGAAGACCTGGATCGCACCGCGCTCGGCGCCGACGCACAGCAACTCGCCGACCTCGCGACGCTGGGCATCGAGTGGGACGAGCCGGTGATCCACCAGACCGACCGGCTGGACGTGTACCGTTCGGTGATCGCCGAACTCACCGCCGCCGGCGAGACGTTCGAGTGCTTCTGCACGCGCCGCGAGATCCTGGAGGCGCCGTCGGCCCCGCACTCCCCCGACGGCGCGTACCCCGGTACCTGCCGCACCCTGACCGCCGCCCGCCGCGCCGAGAAGATCGCCGCAGGACGGCCACCGGCCATCCGGTTACGCACGGCCGTAGACGAATTCACCGTCATTGACACACAACTCGGCGAATACACCGGCATGGTCGACGATTTCGTGATCTGCCGGGGTGACGGAACCCCCGCGTACAACCTCGCGGTGGTGGTCGACGACGCCGCGCAGGGGGTCGATCAGGTTGTCCGGGGCGATGATCTGCTCTCGTCCGCACCCCGGCAGGCGTATCTGGCGACGCGCCTGGGGTACCACCGGCCCGGCTACTCACATGTGCCGATGGTGCTGGGCGACAAGGGTGTCCGGCTCAGCAAACGCGACGGCGCGGTCACCCTCGGCGATCTTGCCGCCGCGGGCGTGTCCACACCGATCGTGCTGTCCCGGATCGCCGAATCCCTCGATCTCGCCGAACATGGCGAGATCGTCGACGCCGCCACGCTCGCAACGCGGTTCGACCCGGCGGCGCTCCCCCGCGATCCGTGGATCGTGACCCCCGACATCTGGGGCTGACCGTTCCGGCCGGGACCTCGCCCCCGGCGGGGCCTCATCAGTCGGTGGTGGCCAGGAGCCGCTGCAGGACGTCGTTGAGGGTGAGCATGCCGATGCTGACGCCGCCGTCGGTGACGGTGGCGACGTGGCTACGGGTCTCGCGCATCTTCTGCAACACTTCGTACACCGGTGAAGTGGCATCCAGGGCCAGCACAGGCCGCATGAGATCGGCGGCACGGACCCCGTCATCGGCGGCGGCAACCGCGTCACGCACATGCACCACGCCGTCCACCAGCCCGTTGGCACGCACCAGTATCCGGCGGAATCCGGTCTGCCGGCTCATGTCCCGGATCTCCGCGGCGGTGGCATCGGGCCGGACACCGGTCAGCGTCGCCCCCGGCGGCAGCACGTCGCGGACGGTCAGCTTCGACAGCTCCAGCGCACTGGCCAGGCGGGTGTGATAGGCCTCGTCGAGCGTGCCGACGTCGGCCGAGTGTTCCACCAGGTGCGCGAGGGCCTCCGAATCCTGCCCGGAGGCAACCTGATCGACGGCCTGCACCCCCAGCTTGTGCAGGAACCAGTTGGCCAGCCGGTTGAGCAACTCCAGCAGAGGCCGGGTCAGCCACATGAACGCCCGCATCGGCAGCGCCAGCATCGTCGCCGACTTCTCGGGGTGGGCGATGGACCACGACTTGGGTGCCATCTCACCCACCACCAGATGCAGGAATGTCACGATCAGCAACGCGAGGATGAAGCCGAGCACGTCGGCCAGCCAGTGCGGCGCCCCCCAGGTGTCGAGCACGGGCGTGATCCAGTGGTGCACGGCGGGTTTGGTGATCGCACCGAGCGCGAGCGTGCACACCGTGATGCCCAGCTGCGAACCGGCCAGCAGTACGGGCAGTTCGGAGGCGCTGCGCAGTGCGGCGGCGGCCGAACGGCTGCCGGCCGCGGCGTCCTCCAACCGGTGCCTGCGGGCCGCGATCAACGAGAACTCCACAGCCACGAAGAAGGCGCTGAGCGCGATCAGGAAGGCCGTCACGAGCAGAACGATCCACGGATTACTCATCGCCGGCCTCCTTGCCGGTGCCGCCGACAAATGTCACGAACACCAATGACGGCACCCGTTTCTCGATCTCGCGTACCGTGGCGCGCACTTCGTGGTGGCCGCCGCCCTCCCCGATCAGGTCCGCGGGGTCGGGGTCGAGCGGAATGGTCACCGTGTCGCCCACGTCGGGCAGACCTTCGAAGATGGTGATGACAAGCCCGGCGATTGTTTCGTAATCCCCTTCGGGCAGTTCGTATCCGATGATCCGGGACACTTCGTCCAGGTGCGCGTCGCCCTGTACCAGCCAGCCGCCGTCGGTCTGCTCGACGTCCTTGGGTGTCACCGGGTCGTGTTCGTCGTCGATCTCGCCGACGATCTCCTCGGCGATGTCCTCGATGGTGATGATGCCGGCGAAGCCGCCGTATTCGTCGATGACGATCGCCAGTTCGCCGTCCGCGGCCTCGATCTGGTCGAGGACCTCGGGCAACGGCAGGGAATCGGGGACGGCGATGGCGGGGCGGCACAGTGCGCCGGCGGTGACCGTCGGGTCGGCGCCGGCGTGCGACCAGTTGAGCAGGACCTGCAGGTCGATGATGCCGCGGACCTCGTGCGCGCCGTCGACCACCGGGTATCGGGTGTGTCCCGAACTCATCAGCTCCAGCACGTCGCGGGCCAGGTCGTCGACGGAGACGGTGTCGACGTTGCCGCGTGGGATCATCGCGTGTTCGGCACTGCGCGTGGGAAAGTCGAGGACCCGGTCGAGCAGCGTCGACAGTTGCGCGGGCAGTTCGCCGGTCTCCCGCGACTCGGCGACGATGTGTTCGAGGTCGCGCGGGGTGGCCGAGTGTTCGACGTCGTGGACGGGCTCGATGTGCAGTATCCGCAGCAGCAGTTCGGCGGCCTTGTCGAAGACGGTGATGATGGGGCCGAACACGGCCAGGTAGATGGTGGTGGACCGGGCCAGCCAGCGTGCGACCGGTTCGGGTTTGGCGATGGCGAGGTTCTTCGGGAGAAGCTCACCGAACACCATCTGCACCACGGTGGAAAATCCGACGGCCAGGACGGTGCCGATCGCGACTCCCACCGACACCGGGATGCCGATGTCGCTGAAGAGGTCGCCCACCCCGTTGCCGATGAGTGGTTCGGCGACGTAGCCGACGAGAAGTCCGGTGATGGTGATGCCCAGTTGCGCACCGGAGAGCATGAACGAGGTGCGGCGCGTCACCGACAGGGTGCGTTTGGCGGCAGCGTCGCCGGCCGCTGCGCGCGCGGCGAGCCGGGACCTGTCGACGGCCATGAAGGCGAATTCCTGCGCCACGAAGTAGCCGGTGAGCGCGGTGATGGCCAGGACGACGAGAACGCCCAGCAAGATTCCCAGGACGGTCAGCACGGGCAGTCCTCACCGTGCACTGCCAGGGCTCGTATGTCAGCGGGGATCGGTTCGGGTCGTCGGCGGCGTTTTCGGCGCTTGACGCGTCTCATTTCTCTCTCACTGTTTCGGGCGCCGATCAGGTGACGGGGCGGCCCAGGTATTCGGTAATTGTTCGCTCCAGGGTGCCGAAACTCGGGCATCGGTGCAAGTCGCCGCGACGCCGGTCACCGTTGGTTCACCGGCCGGGCGACAGCGCCGGAGATGGCGGCCGGTCAGCTGCCCGCGTAGTAGCGGCCGAGGAAGTCGTCGCGGTAGGCGAGGTAGTCGCCCGTTTCGATGGCTCGCCGGGCGCCGTCGACGAGGTTGACGATGAATGAGACGTTGTGCAGCGTCGCCAGGGTGGCGGCGAGCCCTTCTTTCGCCTTGAACAGATGATGCAGATAGGCGCGGCTGTACTGCGAGGTGTAGTTTTCGGTGTCCGCGTCGAGTGGACCGAAATCCTTACGGTATTTCGCGTTGGTGACGTTGTAGCGGCCGTCGCGCGAATAGATCGCGCCGTTGCGGGCGACACGGGTCGGTGAGACGCAGTCAAAGGTGTCGACGCCGTTCTCGATGGCGGTGAAGATGTCGTCGGGTTCGCTGATGCCGAGCAGATGTTTGGGCGCACTCTCGGGCAGTTCGGAATTGACCCAGCCGACGATGGTGCCCAGGTTGTCCTTCTCCAGCGCACCACCGATCCCGTATCCGCCGAACCCTTTTCCGCCGGCGGCACGGTCGGCCTCGCTGAGGGCGACCAGGTCGCGCGCTGCCTTGCGGCGCAGGTCCTCGTACTGGGCACCCTGGATCACCCCCCACAGCGACTGTTGCGGCCGGTGAGCGCGTTCGGCACTGAGCCGGTTGTGTTCGGCGAGGCAGCGGATCGCCCACAGCCGGGTCCGTTCGAGTGAACTCTCCTGGTACGAGCGGGTGTTCATCAGCGTCGTCAGTTCGTCGAAGGCGAAGATGATGTCGGCGCCGAGCTGGTGCTGGATCCGCATCGACACCTCGGGGGTGAATCGATGTTTCGACCCGTCCAGGTGAGATTTGAAGGTGACGCCGTCGTCGTCGACGTCGGACAGGCGTTCCTTGCCGCCCGCGGTGAGGTCGTCGTCGGGTGCCTCTGCGGCGTCCATCGAGATGACCTTCTTGAAGCCCGCACCGAGCGACATGACCTGGAACCCGCCACTGTCGGTGTAGGTGGGTCCGCGCCAGTTCATGAAGGCACCGAGCCCGCCCGCCTCGTCGATGATCTGCGGGCCGGGCTGAAGATACAGGTGGTAGGCGTTGGCCAGCACGGCCTGGGCGCCGAGGGCGGCCACCGACTCCGGCAGCACCGTCTTGACGGTTGCCTTGGTCCCGACCGGCACGAATGCCGGTGTGTGGATGTCACCGTGCGGCGTGTGGATGATGCCGGTGCGGCCGAGGGTGCCGGGCAGCGACGTGCCGACCGTGTAGTCGACGGGTCTGCTGCGCCCCGTCCGCGGGTCTGACGAAGATCCATTGGTCACCGATGCATCTTCCCAGCTCAGTACCGGCGGTCTCAAACCGGTGAACACCGGTTCGCTACCGTAGTGAACCATGACGCGCCGTACGCCCCGCCTTGCCGTTTTCGCCGCCACCGTCGCCGTGGCGCTGACGCTCGCGGCGTGCGGCTCGGAGGACGATGCGACCGGCGGCCCGTCGTCGTCCGAGGTGGCCTCCTCCACCACCTCGCACACCGCTGCCGCCGAGTCATCGGGATCCTCGTCGACGACATCGAACTCGGCTCAGCTGCGGACCGAGAATCCGTCCGCCCCGATCGTCGGTGGTCCGGTCCCGGCGTCCAAGCGCAGCTCACACAAGGCCGACCCCGATGCGGCGACCCGCACGACGACATCGGCGCCCACCCCCGCGACCGGTGAGTGCGGCACCACGCAGGGACCGGACGGCGCTCTGCACATCGTGATCCTGGCGGGCGAGGTGACCTGCGCCGAGGCCAAGGGCCTCACCAAGGAGTACAACGCCAAGGCCATCGCCACCGGGCAGCAGAAGAAGGTCGGCGATTGGACGTGCGGGCCGTCGCAGGTACACGGCCTGCTGGCCGCCTGCCAGAAGGATCAGTCCGTGATCGGCTTCACGCCGTAATCGGGGTTGACCCTCACGCCGCGTGAGGGGCCACGGTGGGACTGTGAGCGAGAACTACGACGCCGAGGCCCAGCAGCGCTGGGGCGACACCGACGCCTGGAAGCAGAGCCGGGAACGCACCGCGAAGCTCACCAAGGAGGACTGGATCGCGGTCAAGGCCGACACCGACGCGCTGGAGGCGTCCCTGGCCGACGGGCTGCGGCGAGGGGTGCGAGCCGGCTCCGCCGAGGCGAACGCGTTGGCCGAACAACACCGGACGTCGATCGACCGCTTCTACGACTGCGACCACGAGATGCAGGTGTGCCTGGCGCACATGTATGTGGCCGATCCCCGCTTCACCAGGCATTACGACAACATCGCGCCGGGGCTGGCCCAGTTCGTGCACGACATCATCGTGGCGAATGCGGAGGCGCGGGGGTAGCTGTCGGCCGAGTGGACTCGTTTGCTCGGCTGATCTGTTGGTGTGACGAGTGGGGCAGTAGTGTCAGTGATCACCTGGCACCACTGCCCCACGCGTCCCCGAAGGATTGGTACCCGCAGGATTCATGGACATCTTCAAGGTGCACCGTCAGCTGGTGGACGACTACAAGTCGTTCACAACATCAGCGGTCGATGTCCGCGAACGCAGGCTGGCACAGCACGTCCAGGAGTTGGCCGATAGGGGTGAGCAGTGGCCGGAGCCGTGGCTGTCGCTCAATCCATTGTTCGCCGATGGTGGTTCGATCACCGAGTTGGTTGCCGACGGTCTGCTGCACCCTGAATGCGAGCGGATCTTCCGGCCGAAATCCTCGATGACCGATCTCGGTGGACGCCCGATCACGGTGCACATGCATCAGCGGGAGGCCATCGCGGCAGCACAAACCGGTGAATCATATGTCCTCACCACCGGTACCGGTTCCGGCAAGTCGCTGGCCTACATCATTCCGATCGTGGACCGTGTTCTGCGGATGCGTGAGCGTCCACGAGGTGTCAAGGCCATCATCGTCTATCCGATGAACGCGCTGGCCAACAGCCAGGTGGGCGAACTGGAGAAGTTCCTGCGCTACGGATACGGCAACGGCAACGAGCCGGTGACGTTCGCACGGTATACCGGCCAGGAGAACGACAAGGACCGCGAGCAGATTCTGCGTGATCCGCCCGACATGCTGCTCACGAACTACGTGATGCTTGAGCTGGTCCTGACGAGGCCGGAGGAACGCAAGCGTCTGGTCCAGGTCTCCCAAGGACTACAGTTTCTGGTTCTCGATGAGTTGCACACCTACCGCGGCAGGCAGGGCGCGGACGTCGCGATGCTGGTCAGGCGAGTGCGGGATGCATGTGGGTCCCCACGCCTGCAATGTGTCGGCACGTCGGCGACGATGGCGAGCGCGGGCGATCTCGATGATCAGCGCGCAGTGGTCGCCGGTGTCGCAAGCCAGGTGTTCGGTGCTTCGGTGATTCCCGAACATGTGATCGGTGAGACCCTGACTCCCGCCACGACCGGCGATGTCGATGACCTGCCGGAGTTGCGGACGGAGATCCGGGCGGGCGGCGCCCGCGGTTCCTATGACGACCTGACGGCATCACCGCTGGCATGCTGGATCGAGTCGACATTCGGCCTCGATACCGAACCCTCCTCGGGACGGGTGATCCGGCAGAAGCCGCAACGCGTACGAGACGCGGCGGCCCTACTGGCCGATCACAGCGGCTGCACCCCGGACGAATGTGCGACAGCGATCCGCGCGACACTTCTCGCCGGCTCGAATGCAGCACATTCGGGTACCGGCCGCCCCTTGTTCGCGTTCCGGCTCCACCAGTTCTTATCCAAGGGCGACACCGTCTACACGTCCATTGAGCCCGAACGCACTCGGCATGTGACGTCGACGTACCAGGTGGCGGTCCCCGGAGAACCACACAAAATCCTTATCCCACTGTCCTTTTGCCGCGAATGCGGCCAGGAGTATCTCGTCGTGGCCCGCACCGACGACCGCGGCACGATCCGGTATCGACCGAGGCGGGACCGGGATGCGAGCGGCGGTGATGACGCAAACGGGTACCTGTATATCTCCGAGGAGCAGCCGTGGCCGCAGGATCCGGTCGCAGAAGGCCGCTTTCCTGATTCGTGGCTCGCGGACGGTGTGGTGATCGATCGACTGCGGCGACATCAGCCCCGGATTGTCCGAGTCGCCGTCGACGGTACCGAAGAACCCGACGGGATCGTCGCCACGTATGTTCCGTCACCGTTCCGATTTTGCCTGCGGTGCAAGGTTTCCTACGAGCAGACCCGCGGCAACGATTTCGCCAAGCTGGCCAGCCTCGATGCCGAGGGCCGCAGTTCGGCGGTGTCCGTGGTGAGTACCTCGATTGTCCGTTCGCTGAAAGAGTTACCGACAGCCGACCTCGATGCGGCTGCCCGAAAACTGTTGACCTTCGTCGACAATCGCCAGGATGCCAGTCTGCAAGCCGGACACTTCAACGATTTTGTTCAGGTCACACAGATTCGCGGCGCGTTGTATCGGGCGTTGGCAGATGGACCGTTGCTGCATGACGAGGTGGCGCAGCGAGTGGTGGCCGCGCTCAACATCCCGTACGAGACATACGCGGCAAATCCGGATGCCAAGTACGGCCCGCGCAAGTCCGCCGAGCGCGCGTTCACCGCATTCATCGAGTACCGCCTGTATTCCGATCTGGAGCGGGGCTGGCGGGTGACCATGCCGAACCTGGAGCAGACGGCCCTACTGCGCATCGCGTACGAGTCGCTGACTGAGATCGCCGTAGACCAGGACCTGTGGTCGTCGAGCCCGCCAGGTCTCCGGTATGCCGATGCGGGCGCACGAAAAGAGCTGTGCCAGATAGTTCTCGATGAGTTCCGTCGCAAGTTGGCCGTTGACGTGGAGTGCTTGACCGACGACGGTTTCGACCGGTTACAGCGGCAGTCCGGCCAACACCTCACCGGGTTGTGGTCAGTCTCGGGGCGCGATCTGCCCCGTGTGGGGACGGTTTCCTCCCATCCCGGAACACCGGGGCTGTCTCGGGCCGACACCCGAATGACCGGCCGCAGCGCACTCGGCCGCTACATTCGCGATCGCAGCACGCTGCGGAATCTGGACGGCAGCAGGCTCACCACCGCCGATGCGCAGGACGTCATCGAGAAACTCCTGGCGATCTTGGAGCGATCCGGCCTGTTGACGAAGGTATCGATTCCTGATGATCCCGGCCCCAACTATCGGCTGAAGGCGTCAGCGATCATCTGGTGCGCCGGGGACGGTGTCAATGCCGCACCAGATCAGTTGCGCCGAACCGCGAACGCCGATCAAGGAATTCGCGTGAATCCCTTCTTCCGCGATCTGTATCAGAAGGCCGCGGCCACCTTGGCCGAGATGCACGCACATGAGCACACCGCCCAGGTGCCGTCGCAGGTCCGCGCCGACCGAGAGGACGAGTTCCGTTCCGGCGCACTGCCGGTGATGTACTGCTCACCCACAATGGAACTGGGTGTCGATATTTCCAGTCTCAACGCGGTAGGGCTACGGAACGTGCCCCCGACGCCGGCGAACTATGCCCAGCGGTCAGGTCGTGCCGGGCGATCTGGTCAGCCCGCACTGGTGGTTACCTACTGCGCGACGGGAAACTCACATGACCAATACTATTTCCGACGATCTCAGGACATGGTCGCGGGCTCGGTCGCGGCTCCGCGACTCGACCTGACCAATGAGTCACTACTGGCTTCGCACTTGCATGCCCTGTGGTTGGCCGAGACCGGCGCGAGCCTGCATTCGCGGATGCCCCAGCTGCTCGACGTCGAGTCTCCTGCGATACCCCTCGTGACTGACCTGGCGTTCGCCTTGAGTCAATCCGATGCCGCCACAAGGGCGACCACGCGTGCCGAGGCAATCATCGCGCCACTGCATCCCGAGCTGGTGAATACCTCCTGGTGGTATGACGGTTGGACCGAGAAGGTTATCAATTCGGCTGCGACATCATTTGATGCCGCCTGTGATCGATGGCGCGAACTGTACCGTGCCGCACTCGACGATCAGGTCGAACAGAATCGCATTGTGCTCGACACGTCCGCCAGTGCCGGTGCCCGCCGGGCCGCCGAGTCTCGGCGTCGCGACGCCGAGAACCAGCTCAAGTTGTTGCGCAACGAGGATTCCGATACCGGCCATTCCGATTTCTACACGTACCGGTACTTCGCCTCCGAAGGATTCCTGCCCGGCTACAGTTTCCCCCGGCTCCCCCTCGCGGCGTACATCCCGGGCGGGAGAATGGCGGGCGCGGGATCCGAGCAGGGCAACTACCTTCAGCGGCCACGGTTTCTCGCCATATCCGAGTTCGGTCCCGGTGCGTTGATCTACCACGAGGGTGCTCGGTACGAGGTCCGCCGGATCCAGGTTCCCATGGCGGCAGGGGGTGTCGGCACCGTCGACCTGCAGGATGCCCGACGATGCGAGGATTGCGGTTACCACCACATCCGGCAGCCCGGTCTTGACGTGTGCGAGAACTGCGGAACGGTCTTGCCTGCTCCGCGACAGAACCTGATGCGCATGCAAACGGTGTTCACCCGGCGCCGCCAGCGCATCTCATCCGACGAGGAGGAACGTCGGCGGGCCGGTTTCGAGCTCGAGACCTCGTACCGGTTCAGTCAGCACGGTCCGCAGGCAGGACGTGCCGACGCCAAGGTCACGGCCGACGATCTACCGCTCGCGGAGATCAGTTACGGCGACACCGCGGTTGTCCGCGTGACCAACTTGGGGCGCCGCCGCCGAAGGAACCCGGATGAACTCGGATATTGGCTCGACACCGTCAAGGGCAATTGGCTCAGCGAAAAGGACGCATCCGATGCGACACCCGACGACGACGGCCTCGAAGACCTGGACAGGGCTGGTAAGGCGCAGAAGGTGATTCCGTACGTCGAGGACACCCGGAACATCGCCGTGCTGCGGCTGTCCACGTCACAGGATCAGACCGTGACCACCACGTTGCGGTATGCGCTGGAACGGGGCATCGAGGCGGAGTTCCAGCTGGAGGACTCCGAACTGTCGAGTGAGTCGTTGCCGGACAACACCGATCACGGCCGGATGTTGTTCACCGAGTCAGCCGAGGGCGGCGCGGGCGTCCTTCGTCGGTTGGTGGCCGAACCGGATGCGATTGCGCGGGTCGCGCTGCGCGCCTTGGAGATCGCCCACTTCACCACTGACGGAGTCGATGTCGAGGCGGCAAAACAGCCTGCCGAGCGCTGCGAAAAGGCTTGCTACGACTGCCTGCTCTCCTACGGGAATCAGCTCGACCACACACGTATCGACCGGCATGCCGTACGCGATCTGCTGCTGCGGATGGCACATAGTCGCACCACTCCGGCCGCCGATGGAAGCAGCAGCGATCCTCAGCGGATGGATGCGCTTCGTGCCCTATGCGCGACCGACTCCGAACGCGCACTCCTGGATACTCTGGCTTCGAACGAGCACCGGCTTCCCGACGCTGTCCACGAAACCGTCGGTGACGTCCACGCCGACTTCGTTTTCCACAACGACACCGCGTCTGCGGCGGTGTTCGTCGACGAGCCGTCCGGCAATCCCGGACCTGGCCGCGATGGCGCCGCCGAGGATTCGCTGTTCGATCGGGGCTGGTCGGTGATCCGGCTGCGAGCCGATCGGGACTGGCTGGCACAGATTCGTGAGCATACCTATGTATTCGGGACAGGAAGGAACTGACATGGGTTTTTCGCCTGGGAATCTGGTGACCGCACGCGGCCGTGAATGGGTGGTGCTGCCCGACAGCACCGATGATTTCCTGGTGCTGCGCCCGCTCGGTGGACTCGACGACGACGTCGCCGGTGTTCTCGCGAGCGAAGGTGTTGAGCCCGCATCGTTTCCGCCGCCGTCCGCCGATGACCTCGGTGACCATTTCAGTGCCCGACTTCTCACGAACGCCCTCCGTATCGGGTTTCGATCCACTGCCGGGCCGTTCCGCTGTCTGGGTTCGATCGCCGTGCAGCCCCGCGCATATCAGCTGGTACCGCTGATGTTGGCGTTACGTCAGGACGTGGTCCGGCTACTGATCGCCGACGATGTGGGGATCGGCAAGACTGTCGAAGCGGGTTTGATCGCGGCCGAACTCCTGGCGGTGGGTGAAGCCCGGGGGTTGTCGGTGCTGTGCTCACCGGCGCTCGCGGAACAGTGGCAGTCGGAACTGCGGGAGAAGTTCGGGTTGGAAGCCGAACTCGTGTTGTCCTCGACAGTGCGGCGCCTTGAACGCGGCCGGATCGGCAGTGAGTCGATTTTCGAACGCTATCCGATCACGGTGGTATCCACCGACTTCATCAAGTCGTCGAGAAGGCGGCACGAGTTTCTGCGCACCTGCCCGGACATGGTAATCGTCGATGAGGTCCATACCTGCGTCGCTGCGGCCGGGCAGGGCGGATCGGGCCGAACCCAACGTTACGAATTGATGCGGGAGCTCGCCAAGGATCAGCGGAGGCACATGATCTTAGCCAGTGCCACACCACATTCGGGTAATGAGGAAGCGTTCCGCAATCTGCTCGGGCTCCTCGACCCGGCACTGGAGATGGTGGACCTGGAGCAACGATGGGGCCGAGAGTTGCTGGCCCGGCATTTCGTGCAGCGCCGGCGCGGTGACATCCGCCGCTACCTGGATGAGGACACCCCATTTCCGAAGGACCGGCTCACCAAGGAAGTCGCGTACACACTGTCGGACGAGTATCGGTCATTGTTCGACCGGGTCCTGGACTACGCACGGGAAACCGTCCGCACCGACGACGGTGACCTGACCAAGCGGGTGAACTGGTGGTCCGCGCTCGCGTTGCTGCGCGCGCTCGCGTCGTCCCCGCGCGCCGCTGCGCAAACGCTGCGCACCCGGGCCGCCTCGGCAGCGGCCGGCACACCCCACGAGGCGGACATCATCGGGCGCGCGGTGGTTCTCGATCAGGCCGACGACGAGGCCGTCGAAGCATCCGACACCACGCCCGGCGCGGCTCCGGAGTCCGGCCAGGATTCGGCCGAACGCAAACTCCGTGGCTTCCTCACGGAAGCGAGGAAACTGGAGGGAAAAGCCGATCGTAAGGTCGCCGCTCTGGTCAAGGAGGTCAAAAAGCTCCTCGCCGAGGGCTGCGACCCGATCGTCTTCTGCCGCTTCATCGACACCGCCGAGTATGTCGCCGAGCAACTCGATAAGGCGTTGGGTCGCACTGTGACTGTGCGGCCGGTGACGGGCACACTCCCGCCGGCCGAGCGCGTGTCACGTATTGAGGACCTGACAGCGGCAGAGGGACGCCACGTACTCGTGGCCACCGACTGCCTGTCTGAGGGGGTCAACCTGCAAGAGAGTTTCCAGGCTGTGGTGCATTACGATCTCGCCTGGAATCCGACCCGGCATGAGCAGCGGGAGGGCCGGGTCGACAGGTTCGGGCAGCGCGCCGATCAGGTTCGGGCGGTGACGCTCTATGGCCGCGACAACAAGATTGACGGCATCGTGCTCGAGGTGTTGCTGCGTAAGCACGAGCAGATCCGAAAGGCCACGGGTGTGTCGGTTCCGGTGCCCGACAGCAACGGTGCCGTGGTCGAGGCACTGATGGAAGGACTGTTGTTGCGCGGCGCCGATGCCGAGCAGCTCTCCCTGGATCTGGGCGTTCAGGCGAAGCAGGGCAGCCTGTTCGACGAGTGGATGTCGAGCGCCGAACGGGAACGTCGCGCGCAGACCAAGTACGCACAGCACGCGATCAAGCCCGAGGAGGTGTCGGCGGAACTGACTGCGGCACGTGAATCACTCGGCACCCGCGACCAGGTCCGTTCCTGCGTCGAAAATGCCTTGCATGCTTTGCATTCCACAGTGCGAACCACCGAAAACGGCATGCTCGCCACACTCGCTCCCCTGCCCCTGGGCGTGCTGGACGCGCTACCACCGGACCGGAACGACCCGCTGTTGTTCGCCGACGACCTTCCGGTCCGCCGTGGCGATGCCGTACTGTCGCGTACCGACGCATCGGTGGAGGCCATCGCGGGTTATGTCATCGAGTCGGCCCTCGATGAGGGGCTGGACCCGGAACTCCGCCCGGCCAGACGTTGTTCGGTGGTGCGCACGGCTGCGGTATCGGTGCGCACCACCCTGCTGGTCACCCGCTACCGCTTTCACCTTGAGCTTCCGTCCCGGACGGGGCTGCGTCAGTTGATTGCCGAGGATGCCGCCACATTCGCGTTCGAGGGTTCTCCCGCCCAGGCCCGATGGCTTGGCAAGGACAAGGTTCCCGACTTGCTGGCCGCCACACCGAGCGGCAATGTTCCTGCCCCGCAGGCCAAGCAGTTCATATCGCGCGCTGTCGACGGAATCGACACCCTCCGCCCCTATTTGGAGGATCGGGGCAAGGAAATGGCGCAGGAGTTGTTGGCCTCGCACCGGCGGGTGCGGCAGGCGTCGGCCGAGATCGTTCGTGGTTTGAAAGTCACCCCGGAGCCCGGCGCCGATGTGCTCGGGGTGTTTGTGTTTATTCCGGATTCGGCTGCGGGGAGTGGGCGATGAGCCTGGATCAGTTTGTCGGGGTGCGGATCGTCGGTGGTCTGCTACCGGCCAACCTGCCTTCGCTGCTGTCCTCCGGTCATGATCCTTCGGGTAAAGCACTGCTACCCAAGGACTATCACCTTGTCGCGGGTGAGACCGTCCGCGACGCCGCCAACCGGGTGTGGGCGTATCTGCGGGGCGCGTGGACCGGTTACCGGGAAGCACTCGAGCAACTGCCCGACGGCGCACCCACCACCTCGCTCACCCGTGAACGTTTCCTGCTGATCCTGCTCGACCAGCTCGGTTATGGCCGGGTGGCCACCACCGGACGCGGCGGCATCGTCGCCGACGGCCAGTCCTTCCCGGTGTCGCACCTGTGGGGTATCACGCCGATCCACCTTCTCGGTGCCGGTACGTCGCTCGATACCCGCACCAAGGGTGCCGCGGGGGCGGCCGGGGCGTCACCGCAATCGATGGTCCAGGAGCTACTCAACCGCAGTGACACGCATCTGTGGGCGATCCTGTCGAACGGACGTACACTGCGGTTGCTACGCGATTCGACATCGCTGGTCGGGTCCGCGTATGTGGAGTTCGACCTGGAAGCGATCTTCGACGGTGACCTCTTCCCTGACTTCCTGCTGCTGTACACCTTGTGCCAGGTGTCGCGGGTGGAGGTGCTGGACGAGGAGATCGGCGCGTCATCGTGCCGTCTGGAGCAGTGGCGCACTGAGTCCATCGAGTCCGGTTCGCGTGCGTTGAATCAATTGCGGGACGGAGTGGTGGATGCGCTGCGGACCCTTGGTCGCGGTTTCCTCGCCCACCCCGACAATGGTGAGCTGCGTGAGCAACTCGCGTCCGGTGACCTCTCGGTCGCCGATGTGCACCATGCTCTGCTACGGGTGGTGTACCGGCTGCTATTCACTTTCGTCGCCGAGGACCGGGGCGTACTTCTGGACCCCGGCGCCGACCCGGTTGCGAAGGCCCGCTACGCGGAGTACTTCTCCACCGCACGCCTGCGCAGGACATCGCGCCGGCGGCGTGGTGGTGGCCGGTACGGTGACCGATGGCAGGCGCTGACGCTGGTGTGGCGCGGGCTGGGTAGCGAAACCGGCCGGCCCGAGCTCGCCCTGCCGGGCATCGGTGGTCTCTTCGACATCGGAGAACTGGACTTTCTTACCGAGCACCAGGTCAGCAACGACGCGCTGCTGTCCGCGGTCCGGTCGCTCTCGTTGATCCGGGAGCCGAAATCCGGGGTGCTGCGGGTGGTGGACTACCGCAATCTCGGTGCCGAAGAACTCGGCAGCATCTACGAGGCGCTGCTGGAGTTCGTACCCCACTGGGACGGGGTGACTAAGACGTACACCCTGGATATCGCGTCCGGTAATCAGCGCAAGGACACCGGTTCCTACTACACCCCGACGTCCCTGGTCGACTCACTCCTCGACACCGCCCTGGATCCGGTCCTCGATGACGCGGTCAAGTCGGCATCGGATGCCGAAGGTCAGATCTCTGCGCTGCTGGCCGTCACCGTCTGCGATCCTGCCTGTGGCAGTGGGCATTTCCTGGTGGGAGCGGCACGACGTATCGCCAAGCGGGTTGCCGTGATTCGCACCGGTGACCCGGAGCCCGCGCCCGACCCCGTCCGCACAGCCATGCGCGATGTGGTAGGCCGATGCATCTACGGCGTAGACATCAACCCACTCGCCGCCGAGCTGGCCAAGGTGTCGTTGTGGATGGAAGCCCTGGAACCCGGCCGACCGTTGATTTACCTCGACGCGCAGATCAAGGTGGGGAATGCCCTCATCGGCGCGACACCCGCCCTCCTCGCCGAAGAACTGCCCGACGCGGCGTTCAAACCGATCGAAGGGGACGACAAGAAGATCGCGACCGCGATCACCAAGGCCAACAAGGCCGAACGCAACGATCAGGGCAGCCTGTTCGGCCTGGGCGAAGCACTTCCCACAAACACCTCCCTGGCACGAGAGGTACAGCAGGTCGTCGGTCGCGACACCCTGTCACTGGCCGACGTCCACGTCCAGCAACAGCGTCTGCGGACCTACGAGGACTCACCTGAGTACCGCAACGCCCGACTGGTCGCCGATGCGTGGTGTGCCGCGTTCGTGTGGCCCAAGACCGACAGCGCACCCAAACCGATCACCCACGCCACCATCACCGGTCTGCGAGACGGCACCACCTGGCTGGACAGCAAGCAAGACAACCAGCTTGAACAACTTACCGCCGAGTACCGCTTCTTCCACTGGCACCTGGAGTTTCCGCATATATTCCCCACTGATTCTACCGATTCGGGCACCGTCAATGAGGCGACCGGTTGGGCCGGCGGCTTCTCTGTGGTCCTGGGCAACCCGCCATGGGAGCGAGTCAAGCTGCAGGAGCAGGAGTTCTTCGCGGCCCGCGATCCCGAGATCGCGACTGCACCGAACGCAGCCGCTCGAAAGAAGCTGATTGCGGTGCTGCCGAATACCAACGAATCGCTGTACCGAGCGTTCGTCGCCGAGAAGCGCCGCGCCGAAGGCATCTCACACATCTTGCACAATTCGGGCCGCTACCCGCTCACCGGACGCGGCGACATCAATACCTACGCGGTATTCGCCGAAACCAACCGGAACCTCATCGACGGTAGTGGGCGACTCGGTGCGATCCTGCCGACTGGCATCGCCACAGATGCCACCACCCAGTACTTCTTCAAGGACTTGGTCGAGCACGGATCGATCGCCAGCCTGTATGACTTCGAGAACTCACGCCCCCTATTCGCAGGCGTCCATCGGAGCTTCAAGTTCTGTTTGCTCACCTTGACTGGTCGGGATACCCGCGAGCCAGAGGCCGACTTTGCGTTCTTCGCACACGACCCGACGGACCTACTGCGCCCCGACACCTGCTTCACGTTGAGCCCCGAAGAGATCACCCTCCTCAACCCCAATACCGGAACCTGCCCGATATTCCGATCGCGCCGCGATGCCGAGATCACCCTCGGAATCTACAAACGCGTCCCGGTCCTCATCAACGAGAACGACCCCAAGAACGGAAACCCGTGGGGCATAAAATTTATGACGATGTTCCACATGTCGAACGACTCCGGCTTATTCCATACCCGCGAAGAACTCGAAGCCGACGGTTGGACACTGCGCGGCAATGTCTTCGAGAGAGAGAGAGAGAGAGAGAGAACAACTCCAGCGGATGCTCCCCCTCTACGAGGCCAAGATGATCCATCACTTCGACCACCGCTGGGCCACCTACGAACCCGACGGCGCCACTCGCCTGGTCACCGCCGAAGAGAAAGCCGACCTAAACTTCGTTGTCATGCCGCGCTACTGGGTCGCGGAGCAGGAAGTCACTGCCAAGCTTCCCAGCGGCACTCCCAACGAGGATTTCCTGGCGGGCTACCGATGGATCGCTCGATCGACAGACGAGCGTACGATGATCGCCGCCACGTTCCCACGATCCGGAGCTGGAAACAGTCTGCCAGTCATACTCAGTTCGGGTGACCCAAAGGTCCTGACGGTTCTGATGAGTGCGTTCGCGCTTGACTTTGCTGCCAGACAAAAGCTTGGGGGCGCAAATATGACATTCGGCACGGTATCTCAACTTCCGATCCCGAGCCCGTCCGAACTTAATAAGGTTCCGGAGTGGAGTAACCGCAGCCTTGGCCATTGGGCCAACGATCAGAGTCGACGCATCACCCGACAAGCGCGATCACGGCGATTACTCCGCGCCGAACTCGACGCCGCCTTCTTCCACCTCTACGGAATCGAACGCGACGACGTCGACTACATCATGGATACCTTCCCCATCGTCAAACGCAAGGACGAGGCCCAACACGGCGAGTATCGCACCAAACGCCTGATCCTCGAAGCCTACGACGCCATGGCCGAAGCCGAGGCCACCGGCATCCCCTACCGTTCCTCGACCGGAATCGACGACGCCCAGTTGGAGGCGACCACATGACCGCAGAGATCGAAACCATGCTGCCGCTGTACGAGGCGAAGATGATCGCCGCGTATGACCACCGAGCGGCAGACGTCGTGAAGAGCGAGACGGCAACCAAACGGCAGAACCAACCTCGGTATCTGACCACATTCGAGCACCAAGACGTGACACGTGTGGCATTGCCGTACTACTGGGTCGCCGAAGAGGACATGCCCGAACGGGAGGACGAATGGCTCCTCGCATTCCTTAGGATTACGAGTGCGACGAATCATCGAACGTTTATCTCTAGCGCTTTGCCGTGGTCCGCTGCCGGAGACTCAGTCTTTCTCGCACACGCAGACACAAAACCCAGTTGCCTCTTGGCGTGCTTCAACTCTTTCGTGTTCGACTTCGTTTCCCGCCAGAAGATCTCCGGACTGAATATGCTGTTCTACATTGTCAGGCAGTTGCCAGTGCCCACTCCCCAACAGCTGGCGATGCCATTCACGTGGACCGGCGACAAAACAATCGCCGACTGGATTGACCAACGAGTTCTGGAGCTCACCTACACCGCTCACGACATGCAGGATTTCGGAGAGTCGCTCAACGAGAGCGGCGAGGTATTCGTGTGGGATGAGGATCGGCGCTCCTACATACGCGCCGAACTCGACGCCGCCTTCTTCCGTCTCTACGGCATCGAACGCGACGATGTCGACTACATCATGGACACCTTCCCCATCGTCAAACGCAAGGACGAGGCCGAACACGGCGAGTACCACACCAAACGTCTGATCCTCGAGGTCTACGATCGAATGTCTGACCTGCCCGAGCAGAGGTCCGTGTAACCCACATACGCAATCGGACGTCAGAGCATCGCTACCAGGCCATTCATAGCATGGACCATATTTGCCTTGTATTCCGCATCTATTACCACTCGACGCCCCATAACTTGACGCTTTCCAGGCTTCAGTGCATAGAGCGGAATCCCCTTGGCGAAGGCAACCACTCCCGTCGTCTGAAAGTCTCGAATGCTCACAAATCCATCCTCTAGGTCGGAGAATGTAAACATCTCAGGATTTGACCTAAGGAGGCCATCAACGTCAGCGTCGATTGATCGCAGCACCGCCGCGTAGGCGGACGCATCCGTAATGTACTGAGTGATTCGATTCTTTGCAATCAAATGCACCTTCGGAAGCGATCGGTTCGCATCTCGTAGCCTGGTTGCGAATGCATATTGCGAGTAGATCTCGGATGGCAACTTAAGCCCATAGACAAGCGAGAAGGCGTTCTGAATCGCCCTTCGCGAAGAGTCATCCGCCATTACCGGCAGTACTAAACGATCAACCACAGACAGAGCGATTTGCGTATAGATCGAGAAGCTCGGATTGCAGTCAATGAACGCGACATCGTACCTATTTGACGATAACTCCAAGAGATCCTTGAGCCAATCGATCACCGCAAGCCAAGCGTTCGTTCCAGGAATGTTTGTATTAGCGAGGGTCGATATGGCATTCGACTGTAGTTCCAGAAGCGGATCCCCGCAGATGAGGTCCACATTTGTCGGGATATCAGCATTAATCGTCGCCGGCGTTGTTATATAGTCGTCAAATCGCACTGCCGACGGCATTGTGAATGGCGCAGGCAGCCTTTGCTGGAAGTAGCCACCAATAGTAGCTCTCGGAACCAACCCCTGAATACCGAGAAGTTTATCGCTCCCACCATTATCCAGACCTCCGAGTAGCAGTTCAGATAGATTCGCTTGAGGGCAAACATCCACAACCAGTATCCGCTTGTCCGGGTTCGCGTGCGCATAAAAGCAGACAGACTGGAAGCACAGGCTCGTCTTCCCAGTTCCACCCTTATTGTTCCAGTAACCGTACGTCAGCATCGGCCAGCTCCTAGGTCGTTGTTACCACCACCGCCCGGCGGAGGTGGACGGCATAGCGTCCACAATGGACGGTATCACGTACAACGTAGACATCAAGGTGTCCTCGTTATACGTTCTCCTTAGCGGAACTAGACCGGCAGGAGTACCTGTGCAGAACCTCGCTAGACGTCATCAGCGGCGCCGTCCGGACCACCGACGATGCAAGCCCTTCGGAGCAAGTTCGAATGAGTGATCCGTGGCACCACCCCCACAAGGAGTGCCGGGAGACGCTTCACCTCGCGAAAGAACTCGGCTGGCCGGCCCCGGTCAAAGCGAGCAACCATGGCGGGTTGGTCCTGAACTGCCCCGAGAGCGATCCCGGTTGTCGCCTCAGGTTCTACTCGACACCGAAGGGTGTCGAGAGCTGGGCCCGCAACGCACGTCGCAAGATCAAGCAGTGCCCGCACGTCGCCGACGAGACGCCTTTCGACAGAGTTGAGCGCCTGCTTGGGCAGGCAGAGAGGCTCCTGGTCGCGGCCGAAACGGAGCTGAAACGGCAGGACGCTGCAAACCACGCCCTGGAACTACTCGCCGAAGCCGACGGTCAACTCGATCAGGTCGATCGGGAGCTGACAGACTTGGAGGCTGAGTTCGAGGCCGCCGCCACCGCCGAGCAGCAACTCGCGGCCGATCGAGACCTCCTCGTCGAGGACCAAGAGGACGGGTGGACACCCGAGGAGTTCGTCGAGAAGGCGAGTTTCGGCCTCCGTACGGTCCGTACTGAACTGCGCGATCTCCCTGCCAGGAACCCTCGCCACCAGGCAGGAACCGAACGACATGATGCGGCGGTTGCCCGCGTCACGAGCCTCAGAGCACGCCTGGAATGCCTATAGGCGCTGCCATCTGCCAAAGTCGCCCCAAGTCTTACCAAGTCGCCGCGGGTTCGGTACCGTGGTTGGCAACTGCCAACCGCAGACTATTTGCCTACCGAG
Organism: Gordonia pseudamarae; assembly: GCF_025273675.1. Classification (NCBI taxonomy): domain Bacteria; kingdom Bacillati; phylum Actinomycetota; class Actinomycetes; order Mycobacteriales; family Gordoniaceae; genus Gordonia; species Gordonia pseudamarae. The sequence continues at coordinate 4,787,706 of NZ_CP045809.1, forward strand.
AGGAGGCGCGTTCGATATGGCAACCTTGCCCGTAGGAGTGCGAATCTCCGGTCTCGACTTTGACGACGACGCGACGTTCCAGGTACTCGGCGAGAAGTACCCCGATACCTTCCTCGCAGGCGAGCAGCCCTGCGTGCTCATGATGTCAGTGTCCGACGCGGACCCGGTTTCAGCCGTTGTCGAGCTCGTCCGCGCGATGCAGGCCGACCTGCCGCAGCTTCGCGTACACGGTGTCGACCGCGATCTGGTGGGCACCACCGATATCGCGCACCGCGCGGGCGTGAGCCGCGAGGGCGCACGCAAGTGGAGCCAGGCCGAGGGGTTCCCCCAACCGTTCGACTACCTCCAGACAGCCTCCATGCCGGTGTGGGCGTGGACCGAAGTCGCGCAATGGCTGAAGGAAGCACGGGGGCTGGAAGTCGACGACCCGTTGCCCACTGTGCAGGTCCTCACCCAGATCGAGAACAGCCTGATGCGCAATCCCGACCACACAACCATCGAATGGCACCAGATTCAGTACCCGAGCCGCACCCCTGGTCACGTCATGAATCGAGACTTCGCGTTGTCCGCGCTTGAACGTTCTGTTGCCGCCGCCAGTCGTTTCGGCGCAACTCCCAACTTCCAACCCATACCAGTTCGCTAGGAATCAGCCTGATGATCACGATCTCCGGCGACACCGACGAACCGTCGCCAGAAGCGGTCAATCTGATCATCGCGGCGACCTCACCAGCCCAGATTCGTGTCGATGAGGTCGAGGCCGGGCCCGTACGGACGAGCGCATTTACCAGTTCTGGCTACTCGCTTGGTCGCGGCATTCCCCAGTACGCGCTCGCCGGCAACGATGACCACCTCCTGGTGCGGATCGAACACACCCTCACCATCGGCGACGACGACTCCACAGCACAGACAACGATCCGCGTCGTCCACCTAGCAACTTTCGAATGCACAGATGACCTGGAAACCACCGCTCCGGCAATCGCGGAATGGTTCGAAACGGCGGTGTACTTCATCATCTACCCGTACGTCCGCCAATTCTTCACCGCCCTGACAGCCGACATGGGAATTCCACCTGTAGTGCTCGACTACCTGCGTCAGCCCCAACGGGACGATTCAGGTTCAACCGACGCATCGACCAACCACGAGTAGCGAAGATCGGTGTCGCCCGTGCCAACCGACTCGCCCACGATGTCGCTGGGCCATGCCGCATTGATCACCCTCATCACCGAGTACGTACCGTTCGCCCTCGACGCGTCACGAGACGAGGCGCAGTACCTCATGTACTTCCTCCACGTACTCGGCGAACCCCTTGAACTTCAGTACACGCTGAACAGGAACGGCCCGGTCTCCGCGGGTGTCGATGTCCTGTTCAGTGAGGTTACCGAGCATTTTGCGACCAATTGCCCCGCCACGGCCTACGCCAGTTGGACTGGTGTGCCCGTCGACGTCGAGCGTCAAGCACACGAGGTCGTCGCACATCACCCGGGTTCACGTCTGCGCGTCGCGCGCGTCTCCGAAGTCATCGATGGGTTCGAATCCGCGTACGCCTTACAGTTGCTGGCAACCGTGCAGTGGATGGTACGACACGTCCCTGAGGCCGCGAATGACCTCGCTATCACGGTCCGGGCAATCGGTGAATGGACGACCCATGATCCCCGCATGTACACCGAGGAGCACATTCGTATCGCATGGTCCGCGCTGCGCGACCGAACGACCACAACCTATCGCCCCAGGTAAGGAGCCGAACCACCTTGTCCGGCAATGCAGACAAACCAGACCCTTCCCTGAACCGGTCCGCAGCACCGGCCGTCGAGAACATCGGTCGCCGATCGAAGCCCCAGTACGCACCAAGCCCGGACGTTGCACGCGCATGGCGTGTCTATGGTTCCAACGTCGGCGGCACCGACATGGTGCCGATCTGGCGGAAGAAATCCTCGGTATCGCTCGCCGCGAAGTTCCTTCCGAGCGTGGACTCGGATATCAGCTTGGAGGATCTGAAATCGGTTGTTGAAGAAAGCTATTCGTCATTCAACTACACCGTGCGCAAAGAGAAGGCCGACGAGTTCTATTCATTCCTCGCCCGAATGAGCCGCGGCGATCTGATAGTAACAGTGAGCCAAGGCCGAGTCTACTTCGGCACGGTCACCGGCGACGCCGTGTACGCCCGCGACAGCGCAGGCCGATCCAAACTGCGGCGGCCCGTTCACTGGCATGAGAAATCCATCTCCACCGCCCAACTACCCCCCGAGCTGTCCACCCGACTCAACGAGACGGGCGAGGTCCTCGACCTCACCGGTCAGGTCGACACCATTCGTACCCTCATCGACCTGCCGCGACCAGGGCCATCGCACTCGTCGCTGCACATTCCCGACGCCGACGAGTCCCTCGCCGAACACCTGAACGTCGGCCAGGACTGGCTGCAGGAATGTATCGACCTGCTCCGGGACCGTCCCCAGCTCATCTTCTACGGCCCGCCCGGAACCGGAAAGACCTACATAGCAAAGACATTGGCCCGACATCTCGCCGGTCCAGACAGAGTCAAGATCGTGCAGTTCCATCCCGCCTACTCGTATGAGGACTTCTTCGAGGGATACCGGCCCGGTCAGCAGACCGGGGGCCACGTCGGATTCGACCTGAGGAAAGGACCGCTCCGGAGGCTCGTCGACGAGGCGATCGCGAGCCCTCAAGCGCCGTTCGTGCTCATCATCGATGAAATCAATCGCGGCAACCTCGCGAAAATCTTCGGCGAGCTGTACTTCCTGCTTGAGTACCGCGACGAGCGCATCGACCTCATGTACAGCGAAACCCCGTTCGCGTTGCCGCGCAATATCGTCATCATCGGCACCATGAACACAGCCGACCGGTCCATCGCGCTGGTCGACGCGGCAATGCGCCGACGATTCTCCTTCGTCGCATTGCACCCTTCCCAGGAACCGGCCAACGGCGTCCTGCGCAGTTGGCTCACCGCGACCAATCGGCCCACCGATGTCGCTGATCTCCTCGACGAATTGAACGCCCGGATCGAAGACGACGATTTCAAGATCGGTCCGTCGTACTTCATGCGCGAGTCAGCTTTCACCGATCAAGGGCTACAGCGGATTTGGCGCACATCGATCCTGCCACTCCTCGAAGAGCACCACTACGGCGACGGCATCAACGTGGAAAAGCGTTACGGACTGGACATCATCCGCAAGCGAGTAGCCGACCATGTCGACGCCCGATCAGAAGCCTTCGGCGATGCCCCGGCCAGCGCTGACGCTGACTGAAGGCGGGTATGCCGAACGGCAGCTCACCGGCGACGAGTACGCCGCGCTCCGTGGATCACCACTGGTCGAGGTCACCCCCACCCTCATCGAGGGCGTGTTCACGATCGGCGCCGCCGCCAACAAGGTCGGCGCGCTGGCCGCCGGGGACCTGCAGATCGTAGTCAGACCGAAGATCGCCGACCTCAACCGGCTGATCTTCCTCCTCGGCTACGCGAAGAAGCCCGGCATCTGGCACGACGACCCCGTGCACCTGACCACCGACGACGAACTGTTCCCCGCTCTCGCCGAAGCATTCTCCCGACTCGCCACCCACGCGACCGCTCAGGGGTTGCTCCAGGGCTACCGAACCGTCACCGACAGCCTGCCCGTACTGCGCGGCCGGGTCCTCGCCGGTGAGCAGATGACCCGTCACTACGGTTTCGCGGTGCCGCTCGCCGTCGAATACGACGAGTTCACCACCGACATCGCGGAGAATCAGATCCTGCTGGCCGCCACGCTACGTATGCTCCGCGTTGCCGGTGTCACCACCACCGCGCGACGCCGGCTTCAGCGATTACACCTCGCGTTGGCCGAGGTCACGAACCCTTCTCGGGGTACGACCGCACCCGCGTGGCGTCCTACCCGGCTCAACGCCCGCTACGTCAACGCGCTCCGCCTCGCCGAAGTGATCCTTGCCGCCCAATCGTTCGAACACCACGCGGGTGACCTCGCGGTCAGTGGCTACGTCTTCGATATGTGGCGAATCTTCGAAGACTTCATCTGTACCGCGCTCAGCGAGACATTGACGAGGCGAGGTAACCGGTCGCTGACCCAGCAGCGTGTCTACCTCGACGACGCCGACCGGGTGACGATGCGGCCCGACCTGCTGTGCGTCGACGGCACCGACAACGCGGTTGCCGTCGTCGACGCGAAGTACAAAGCCGAGAAACCCGACGGTTTCCCCGACGCCGACCTCTACCAGATGCTGGCGTACTGCACAGCTCTCGGACTCACCGACGGCCACCTCGTCTATGCGAAGGGGAACGAGACACCAACGTCGCACGTTGTCCGGCGCTCAGGAGTCGTGATTCACTGCCACGCTATCGACCTGTCACTACCGCCGCAGCACTTGCTCGACCGCATCAACGAGTTGGCCCGCTTCATCCTGGCGACCGGCGCCCCGGCGCCGGATATCAGTACGCCAGGTCCGCCCAGTCGATGACGATCGGGAACGGGGCCCTGATGCCGATGCCGGCACCATCGGCCGGAGTCCACTCACCGACGAGAAGGTAGTTGGCCTGGCGCAGCGGACGAACCCCGTCGGGCAGCGGGCCGGGCGTCGATTCCAGGCCGTACGCACGGATCGAGGCGATGGCACTCGCCGAACGATCCAGTGCCGCCTCCCAGTACCAGGGGATACCCGCCGATGCGTACCGCATCCTTTTGGCTTCCACGTCGGTCGGGGAGTTTCCCGGGGACAGGACTTCACCGACCAGGACGACGTCAGCGGCGCGCAGGTCCTGATAGGGCTTGTCGAGGCAGCGGTGGACGAGGAAATCCGGGGTGAGGAAGTCGTTCTTGCCGTCGGCGCTCAGGAACACGTTGGTTTCGGTGGTGACGCGCAGGCAGCGCTCGGGGTTGTCGGACCGGTCGGCGCGAACGCACCGCTCCAACGCCGCCCAGATCCGGTTGGTGAAAGTCTGGTGTTCTGCCGGGCCGCGCCGCATCCACACGACCCGGCCATCCCACAGTTCGACCTGCTCGGCGATCTCCTCGGGCAGTTCCCGGAGTTCCTCCCACGTCATGTACTCGGGGAGATCCGGGCGCTCACCGTACGGAACGGACATGGATCAACTGTATCCGTCCCGACGATCGGGCGCGGTGGGTCAGTGTTCGGTGGAGAAGCCGACGCGGCGGCGGTGATTCTCGATGGCCAGCACCACCAGCCGGTCGATGAGGTCGGCATAGCCCAGACCCACGGCGTCCCACAGTTTCGGGTACATCGAGCCGGGAGTGAAGCCGGGGATGGTGTTGATCTCGTTGAGCAACCAGCCGCGACCGTTCTCCTCGTAGAAGAAGTCGACGCGGGCCAGGCCGGCGCACCGTAGCGCGAGGAAGGCGTCGACGGCCAGGTCGCGGACCTCGGCGATCGCGGCGGCGGGCAGGTCGGCGGGGATCGCGAGCTTGGCCGCACCGGTGACGTACTTGTCGTCGTAGTCGTAGAACTCGCCGCCGGGCAGGATCTCGCCGGGCACCGACGTTTCGGGGGCGGTATTGCCCAGAACCGCCACCTCGATCTCGCGGGCGGTCACCGCCTCCTCGATGACGAGGGTGTCGTCGTAGCGCAGCGCGACATCAATGGCCTTGTCGAGTTCGGACTCGTTGTGTGCCTTGGTGATTCCCACCGACGAGCCGAGGTTGGCAGGTTTGACGAACACCGGCAGGCCGAGGGTCTCGACGGCCCGGCCGACGATCTCGCGGGAGTCGTCGATGCCGTCGCGGAACTCGATCCATCGGCATTGCGGGATACCGGCCTGCTCGGTGACCCGCTTGGCCATCGCCTTGTCCATGCACACCGCCGAGGCGAGCACACCCGAACCGACATACGGCAGCTTGAACAGCTCGAGCATCCCCTGAATGGTGCCGTCCTCGCCGTGCGGGCCGTGCAGCAGCGGCAGCACCACGGTGATCGCACCGCGCGCGTCACCCCGCAGCACGGTCAGCGGCTCGACGACGGTGCCGGTCACCTCCAGCGCGTTCGGCAGCGACGTGCCGTCGGCGAGGGCGGCGATCGCATCGTCGTTGCGTATCCAGGAGCCGTCCTTGCCGATGCCGACGGGTACGAGTTCGTACTTCGTACGGTCCGCGGCGGCCAGGACGTGGGCTGCGGTAACCCGGGACACATCGTGTTCTGCCGATACTCCGCCGAACAGGACGACAAGACGCAGGAGGGGCGAGGCCATGACGTTCAGCCTAGTGGGTGCGGTGTCACCCACACGGATGCCTCCCACACGCGCGGTGCGACCACGACAAGCCGGGCGAGCGCTACGATTGCTACACACATTTGCTATCCACCTGGGGAGGAACCATGCGCACCATCGCACATCGAGAACTCCGCAATAACTCGTCAAAGATCCTCGAAGCGGTTCGCAACGGGGAAAGTTTCGAGATCACCAACCACGGGGTGGTCGTCGCGGTCCTGTCACCGCCATCGCTGACGCCGTACGAGCGACTCCTCGCCGAGGGGAAGGTGCAACGCGGTACGCAGGAACGCAATTTCTCCAGGTTCAAGCCCGCACTCGCCGACCGCGATCCAGGCGACGTGCTGAACGAGATGCGCGGGCAGCGCGACCTCATGTTCGATGAGTGACGCGGCGGGTCGTCGCCGATGATCATCTACATCGACACCTCGGCACTGATCAGGCTCCTGGTGGCCGATGACTCACCCGAATCCGCTGGTCTGTCCGCACGGATCACCGACTATCTCGATCACGTGGACGGCGATGACACGCTCCTGTCGTCGACCCTGCTGAGAACCGAGATTCTGTGCCAAGCGAATCGACAGCCGGAAATCGATCTCGCCGGAGCGGACGAGCTGCTGACGACGATCGACATCATTCCCGTCGAACGGGAAGACTTCGCGAACGCCCCACTCGTGCCCGGTCGGCTCCGTGCACTCGACGCCCTTCACCTGGCTGTGGCAATCCGGCTACGCGCGGACGTCATGGTGTCCTTCGACTCCGAGTTGCTTCGGGCGGCCCGGCTCGCCGGGATGCGCGTCGGTCCATGAGCGGGACGCGCCCACCCGCCCAGTAGATTGTTCAGCATGCGTTTTTCGGCAGCACAGATCGCCCAGGCAACCGATGGTGAGGTGGTCGGCGACGCCGACGCCGTGATCGACGGGGTCAACATCGACTCGCGGATCGTCGGGCCGGGGCAGTTGTTCGTGCCGATCGTCGCCGAACGCGACGGTCACGCCTTCATCGGTAAGGCCGTCGAGGCCGGGGCGACGGTGTATCTCTCGTCCGATCCGACGACCGATGTGCCGGGTGCGACCGTCGTGCGGGTGGCCGACACCGCTCTGGCCCTGGCCGACCTGGGCCGTGCGGCCCGTACCCGGCTGCCCGCCCGCGTCGTCGGGGTGACCGGCTCGGTCGGCAAGACCTCCACCAAGGATCTGCTGGCCGGGGTGCTGGCCACCACCTACCCGACGGCGGCGAGCGAGAAGTCGTTCAACAACGAACTGGGCCTGCCGATGACCCTGGTGAACGCCCCCGACAGCACCGAGGCGGTGGTGCTGGAGATGGGTGCGCGCGGCATCGGCCACATCGAGCTGCTGTGCGGCATCGGCCGCCCCACGGTCGGGGTCATCACCCGCGTCGAAGCGGTGCATCTGGAGATGTTCGGCTCGCTGGAGGCCGTCGCGCAGGCGAAGGGTGAGCTGATCGAGGCCCTGCCCGACGACGGGGTGGCCGTCCTCAACGCCGACGATCCGGTGGTGGCCGCGATGGCGGCACGTACGTCCGCGCCGGTCCTGACGTACGGCCTTGCCCCCACCGCCGACGTGCACGCCTCCGGCGTCTCCCTGGATTCCGAACTGCGCGCGTCGTTCCGGCTGCACACCCCGTGGGGTGAGGCGGACGTCCGACTCGGTGCGCGCGGCGCACACCAGGTTCCCAACGCGCTGGCCGCCGCCGCTGCCGGTGGTGGTGTGGGCGTTCCCGTCGAGCAGATCGCGCTGGGGCTGCGGATCGCCGCACTGTCGGGGCTGCGGATGGAACTGACCACCACCCCGAGCGGGGTGATCGTCATCAACGACGCCTACAACGCGAATCCGACGTCGATGACCGCCGCGCTGAACTCGCTGGCCACGCTCCGGGCCGGCCGCCGGGTCGCCGTTCTCGGCGCGATGGCCGAACTCGGCGACGACTCGGATGCCGCACATGCCGGCATCACCCGCACCGCGATTGAGCTGGGTGTGGAGGTGATCGCCGTGGACGCACCCGCCTACGGTGACGGCGCCCGGCATGTCGCCGGTGTCGACGCGGCCGTCGCGGCTCTCGCCGACCTCGCCGACGGCGATGCGGTGCTGGTCAAGGCCAGTCGGGCGGCCGCGCTGGAGCGGGTCGCGAACAGGCTGGTCGGCTAGGTCGCGAGCTCGTCGTCAAACGTCCCTCGCTCGCGCAGGCCACGGCGTAGCATCGGGACGGTGACGAATGTTCTTCGCGTGCTGGTCTATTCGAGCGACTCCGATACCCGGGCACAGGTGATCGGCGCGCTGGGCACCCACCTCGATACCGGGGCGAGCGCAGCGACGGGAAATGTCACCGGCGGTCCCGAACTGTCGTACTACGAGGTGTCCACCGCGCCGATGCTGTTCGCGCAACTGGACTCGGGCTCGGTGGATGTGGCCGTCCTCGACGGCGAGGCCTCGCCCGTCGGCGGCCTGGGCATCGCCAAGCAGATGAAGGACGAATACGACCCGGCACCGCCCACCCTGGTGCTGCTGGGCCGTGCCGACGACCGCTGGCTGGCCGATTGGTCGCGGACGGAGGCGACGGCGGTGCTGCCCGTCGATCCGCTCGCCCTATCCGCGGCGTTCACGCAGATGCTGCGCACCGCCGGGATCACCGCACCGTCCTGATCCCGGACCGCCCCGCCAGGTGCCGGTGACGGAGCGTGGCGTGAGTCGGTCACCCGGGGTACTTCGTTACCCGAACGACCTCCGGACCGTACCCGGATCGCCACAACCCCGAGAAACCGCGAACGTCCCCACCACGCGCCCGGAGCCTTGTAGGGTTTGTGGTGTAGCTCACAGCCCTGGAGCTACGACGCCAACTCCGTGCGAGTCCCGTCGCAGATCTGGAGGCGCGTTTCATGAACGCTTATGTACCGATTCTGGTGCTCGCGGCCATCGCTGCCGTGTTCGCCGTGGTATCCGTGGGTATCGCGATGTTCGTCGGTCCGCGCCGGTACAACCGTGCAAAACTCGAACCCTACGAGTGCGGAATCGAACCGTCGATCAGCCGGACCCAGCAGCGCATACCGATCAAGTTCTATCTGACCGCAATGCTGTTCATCATTTTCGACATCGAGATCGTCTTCCTCTACCCGTGGGCCGTCGCCGCCGACCAACTCGCCTGGTTCGGTCTGCTGGCCGTCGGATTGTTCATCGTCAACGTATCCGTCGCCTACGCCTACGAGTGGCGGCGCGGCGGCCTGAGCTGGGAGTGACACGACGATGGGACTGGAAGAAAATCTCCCCGGCGGCCTGCTGCTGAGCACTGTCGAAGGGCTTGCCGGATTCATGCGCAAGGGTTCCCTGTGGCCCGCGACCTTCGGGCTGGCCTGCTGCGCGATCGAGATGATGGCCACCACCTCGGGCCGCTACGACCTGGCACGGTTCGGGATGGAGGCGTTTCGCGCCTCGCCCCGGCAGGCCGACCTGATGATCGTCGCGGGCCGGGTCAGCCAGAAGATGGCGCCGGTGCTGCGGCAGATCTACGACCAGATGGCCGAACCGAAATGGGTTCTGGCGATGGGCGTCTGCGCATCCTCGGGTGGAATGTTCAACAACTACGCGATCCTTCAGGGCGTCGACCACGTGGTGCCGGTCGACATCTACCTCCCCGGGTGCCCGCCCCGGCCCGAGATGCTGCTCAACGCGATCCTCACCCTGCACCAGCAGATCCAGGAGATGCCGCTCGGCGTGGACCGCGAGAAGGCCATCTGGGCCGCCGAACAGGCCGCACTCCAATCCACACCGACCATCGAGTTCACCGGACTGCTGCGATGAAGGGGCCACGATGACCGAATCCGACGGTCTCAACGGCCGGGTTCCGGCCGACCGCGAGGTGATCGCCGTGCGCCGAGGACTGTTCGGCGCGACAGGCTCGGGCGACACCTCCGGCTATGGCGGACTGGTGCGTCCGGTCACCCTCGCCGGCGACTCACCCCGGCCGTACGGCGGCTACTTCGACCACATCGCCGACACCCTCGACGACGCCCTGCACGGACGCGGAATCGTCTACGCCGACGCCGTCGAGAAGGTGGTGATCCACTGCGACGAGATGACCCTGCACATCCGCCGCCGGTTCCTGCAGGTGGTGGCGCACACGTTGCGCGACGATCCACGGCTGCGGTTCGAACTGTGCCTGGGCGTGAACGGGGTGCACTACCCCGACGACGCCGAACGCGAACTGCACGCGAGCTATCCGCTGTCGTCGATCACCCACGGCCGCCGGATCAGACTGGAAGTATCCGTCCCCGATCACGATCCGCACATACCCACCCTCACCCGGATCTATCCGACCACTGATTGGCACGAGCGCGAGACGTACGACTTCTTCGGCATCGTCTTCGACGGCCATCGGGCGCTGACCCGCATCGAGATGCCCGACGACTGGCACGGCCACCCACAGCGCAAGGACTACCCTCTCGGCGGGGTCCCGGTGGAGTACAAGGGCGCCCGCATCGCGCCTCCCGACCGAAGGAGGTCGTACACGTGACCACACTGGATTCGGGAGTCGGCGAAGGCCGGACGCGGGGCCCACGGCCCGCCCACGACGGCCGACGGGACGAGGAGCGCCCCGAGCGCGTGTTCACCGTGTCGGGCCAGGACTGGGACGAACTGGTCAACTCGGTGCGGACGCGCGCCGAGGCCCAGCCGGGTGACGAGCGCATCGTGGTGAACATGGGTCCACAACACCCGTCGACACACGGGGTGCTGCGCCTGATCCTGGAGATCGAGGGCGAGACGGTCACCGAGGCCCGCTGCGGAATCGGGTACCTGCACACCGGGATCGAGAAGAACCTCGAGTACCGCAACTGGACGCAGGGCGTCACCTTCGTCACCCGGATGGACTATCTGTCGCCGTTTTTCAACGAAACCGCGTACTGCCTGGGTGTGGAGAAGCTGCTCGGTATCACCGACGATATCCCCGAACGGGCCACCGTCATCCGGGTGATGCTGATGGAACTCAACCGGATCACCTCGCACCTGGTGGCCCTGGCCACGGGTGGAATGGAACTGGGCGCGGTCACCCCGATGTTCGAGGGCTTCCGCGAACGCGAGATGATCCTGGACCTGTTCGAGCACATCACCGGGCTGCGGATGAACCACGCCTACATCCGGCCCGGCGGGCTGGCCGCCGATCTGCCCGAAGACGGGGTGGAGAAGGTATCCGCGGTCCTCGACGCGTTACCCGCGCGGCTGGCGAAACTCAGCGATCTGCTCACCGACAACCCCATCTGGAAGGCCCGCACCCGCGACGTCGGCTACCTCGACCTCACCGGTTGCATGGCGCTCGGCATCACCGGACCGGTGCTGCGCTCCACCGGCCTGCCGCATGACCTGCGCAGGTCCCAGCCGTACTGCGGCTACGAGGACTACGAGTTCGACATGATCACCGAGAACACGTGCGATTCCTACGGCCGCTACATGATCCGGGTACGGGAGATGAGCGAATCGCTCAAGATCGTCCGCCAGTGCCTCGACCGGCTGCGGCCCGGTCCGGTGATGGTCGACGACCGCAAGATAGCCTGGCCCGCCGAACTCGCGCTCGGTCCCGACGGTCTGGGCAACTCACCCGAACACATCGCCGAGATCATGGGCTCGTCGATGGAGTCGCTGATCCACCATTTCAAGCTGGTCACCGAGGGAATCCGGGTGCCGGCCGGCCAATGCTTCGTCGAGATCGAATCCCCCCGTGGGCAACTCGGCGTACACATGGTATCCGACGGCGGAACCCGGCCGTACCGGGTGCATTTCCGCGATCCGTCGTTCACCAACCTGCAGGCGGTGGCGGCGATGTGTGAGGGCGGCACGGTGGCCGACGTGATCACCGCCGTCGCCAGCATCGACCCGGTGATGGGAGGGGTGGACCGATGAGCGATCAGGTGTTTCTCGGCAGCGAGATCTCCACCGGTCCGAAAGAACCGGCGGCCCCGACGATCCCGGCGGGTGTACCACCGATCACGTTCGCCGGTCCCGACCACTACCCCGACGAGGTGGTCCGCCGCCTCACCGACGAGGCGGACCAGATCATCGCCCGCTACCCGCAGTCACGGTCGGCATTGCTGCCGTTGCTGCACCTGACCCAGTCCGTCGATTCGTGTATCACCCGCGCCGGTATCGAATTCTGTGCCGCACAACTGGATCTGACCGCGGCACAGGTGGCCGCGGTGGCCACGTTCTACACGATGTTCCGCCGCACCCCGACCGGCGAATATCTGGTGGGCGTGTGTACCAACACACTGTGCGCGGTGCTCGGCGGTGACGCCATCCTCGACGCCGTACGGGAGCATCTCGGAATCGATTGCGGTGACACCACTCCCGACGGCCGCATCACCCTCGAACACATCGAATGCAACGCCGCGTGCGATCACGCGCCGGTGGTGATGGTGAACTGGGAATTCTTCGATGCCCAGGACCCGGCCTCGACGATCGACCTGATCGAGGACCTGCGCGCCGGCCTGGCGGTGCGCCCGTCTCGCGGCACCGGCGGATTGTGTTCGTTCCGGCAGACCGAACGGCTGCTGGCCGGGGTGCCGGAGACCATCGCACCGCAGGAACACCGAGCAGCACCGCAGGAGCACCGGACAGAGGGGAGCCGACGATGACTACCGTCACCGAACCTCCCGATTCCGTTGTACTGAGCGCGCATTGGGATGAACCCGAGTCGTGGACGCTCGACAACTACCGGTCGCACGGCGGTTACGACGGGGTGCGGGCGGCGCTGGCGATGTCGCCGGACGAGGTCATCGAACTGGTGAAGGCGTCGGGGCTGCGCGGCCGGGGCGGAGCCGGTTTCCCGGTCGGCATGAAATGGAGCTTCATTCCGCAAGAGGATCCGGCACACTCCGGTGGTGCCGACGCACCGCCACATTTCCTGGTGGTCAACGCCGACGAATCCGAACCCGGAACGTGCAAGGACATGCCGCTGATGCTCGCCTCGCCGCACTCGCTGATCGAGGGAATCATCATCGCCTGCTACGCGATCCGCGCCGCGAACGCCTTCATCTATGTGCGCGGCGAGGTGGCCTCGGTGATCCGGCGGCTGCGCACCGCCGTCGCCGAGGCCTACGCGGCCGGGCTGCTCGGCCGCGACATCCTCGGCTCCGGCGTCGACATCGAGCTGGTGGTGCACGCCGGTGCGGGCGCCTACATCTGCGGCGAGGAAACCGCACTGCTCAACTCGCTGGAAGGCAGGCGCGGCCAGCCCCGGCTCCGGCCGCCCTTCCCCGCCGTCGCCGGCCTGTACGCCAGCCCGACGGTGGTCAACAACGTCGAATCCATCGCCAGTGTCGGCCCGATCCTGCGCAACGGCGTCGACTGGTTCCGCACCATGGGCACCGAGAAGTCACCGGGCTTCACCCTGTACTCGCTGTCCGGACACGTCACCCGGCCCGGCCAGTACGAGGCCCCGCTGGGAATCACTTTGCGCACGCTGCTCGACCGCGCGGGCGGGGTGCGGGCCGGGCACCGCCTCAAGTTCTGGACACCGGGTGGTTCGTCGACGCCGCTGCTCACCCCCGAACACCTCGACGTCCCGCTCGACTACGAGGGTGTGGCCGCCGCCGGCTCGATGCTGGGCACCAAGGCATTGCAGATCTTCGACGACACCACCTGCGTGGTGCGGTGCGTGAGCCGGTGGACCGAGTTCTACGCGCACGAATCGTGCGGCAAGTGCACCCCGTGCCGGGAGGGCACGTACTGGCTGGTGCAGGTGCTGCGCCGGATCGAGGCGGGCGCGGCCACGATGACCGACATCGACATGCTCGCCGATATCACCGACAGCATCGTCGGCAAGTCGTTCTGCGCATTGGGCGACGGCGCCGGTTCGCCGATCACCTCGTCGCTCAAGTACTTCCGCGACGAGTACGAGCAGCACATCACCGGCGGCGGCTGTCCGTTCGATCATTCGCTGTCCACGGTGTTCGGCAGGAAGGCAGGTGCACGATGACCGCTCTCGACGACCGCAGGACCACCACCACGCACGTGACCATCGACGGCACCGAGATCGCGGTGCCCAAGGGCACGCTGATCATCCGCGCCGCCGAACAGGCCGGTATCCAGATCCCCCGGTTCTGCGATCATCCACTGTTGGCGCCGGTCGGCGCGTGCCGGCAGTGTCTGGTCGACGTCGAGGGACAACGCAAGCCGGTCGCCTCATGCACCACCCCGGTCGCCGACGACATGGTGGTACACACCCAGCACAGCTCGACGGCGGCGGCCTCGGCACAGCGCGGTGTGATGGAGCTGCTGCTGATCAACCATCCGCTCGATTGCCCGGTGTGCGACAAGGGCGGCGAATGCCCGCTGCAGAACCAGGCGATGTCCTCGGGGCGGGCGCGGTCCCGGTTCATCGACACCAAACGCATCTTCGAGAAGCCGGTCGCCTTGTCGTCGGAGATCCTGCTCGACCGGGAACGGTGCGTGCTGTGCGCGCGGTGTACCCGATTCTCCGACGAGATCGCCGGCGATCCGCTCATCGATCTCGCCGATCGGGGTGCGCTGCAACAGGTCAGCGCGTACGCCGACCAACCGTTCGAGTCGTACTTCTCCGGCAACACCGTACAGATCTGCCCGGTGGGCGCGTTGACCGGCACCGCGTACCGATTCCGGGCACGGCCGTTCGACCTGGTGTCCACCCCCAGCGTGTGCGAGCACTGCGCCTCCGGCTGCGCCCAGCGCACCGACCATCGACGCGGAAAGATGTTGCGGCGCCTGGCCGGTGATGATCCCGAAGTCAACGAGGAATGGAACTGCGACAAGGGCCGCTGGGCGTTCACCTACACCACCGCCGCCGACAGGTTGCGGCATCCACTGGTGCGGGGCGCCGACGGCGAACTGCATGAAACCTCCTGGGGACAGGCGTTGTCGGCAGCCGCCGCCGGTCTGGCCGACGCGATACGTGGCGGCGTGGGGGTGCTCACCGGCGGCCGGCTCACCGTCGAGGACGCCTACGCCTACGCGCGCTTTGCGCGAACTATTCTGCACACCAACGATATCGACTTCCGGGCACGCGAACACTCCGAGGAGGAGACCGGGTTCCTGGCGGCCCACGTGGCGGGCCGGGGCTTCGAGGTCACCTACGACGATCTGACAGCAGCGCCGTCGGTGCTGCTCGTCGGGTTCGAGCCGGAGGAGGAATCGCCGATCGTCTACTTGCGGCTGCGGCGGGCGGTGCGCACCTCCGGGCTGCGCGTGCACAGCATCGCGCCGTTCCTGTCGGCCGGAAACCGGAAACTCAGGGCCGCCCTGGTACGTACCCGCCCCGGCGCCGAGCCCACAATCCTGCACACCGCGGACCGGCTTGTCGCACAGTCGGGTTCGATCATCATCGTGGGTGAACGGCTCGCCGGCACCCCGGGCGGGCTGTTTGCCGCCGCCGCACTCGCCAACCGCACCGGCGCGTCACTGGTCTGGATTCCCCGGCGCGCGGGTGATCGCGGAGCCGTCGAGGCCGGGGCGCTGCCCAACCTGCTGCCCGGCGGCAACCCGGTGAGCGACAGTGCCGCACGCGCACGTTTCTGCCGGCTGTGGAACACCACCGACCTGCCTGCCACCCACGGTCGGCCCACCGGCGGCATCCTGGCCGCCGCCCGCCACGGCTATCTGTCGGGGCTGATCGTCGCGGGCGTCGACGTCGACGACCTTCCCGATCCGGCCGGCGCCGAGGCCGCGCTGGAGAACACGCCGTTCCTGCTCAGCCTGGAAACGCGGCGTTCGGCGGTCACCGACCGTGCCGACGTGGTACTGCCGGTGGCCACCGTCGCCGAGAAGTCCGGGACCTTCGTCAACTGGGAGGGCCGCCCGCGGCGGTTCGCGGCCGCGCTCGACGAGACCGGCATGCTGCCCGATCACCGCGTGCTCACCGCCCTGGCGCAGCGACTCGGCGTCGACCTCGACTGCGACAGCGGCACCGCGATCGGGCGGCAACTGGCCGACATCACCCCATGGGCCGGGGCCCGGCCCACCATCGAATCCGACCCGTCGGCCGCCAGAAGACGGCCCGCCCACGGGCAGGCGATGCTCGCCTCGTGGCGAATGCTTCTCGACGCCGGGCGGCTGCAGGACAACGAACCACACCTGGCCGGCACGGCACGACGACCGGTGGTGCGGCTGTCGGCGAGCACCGCCGCCGAGATCGGTGCCCTGGCCGGTGGCCGGGTCACCGTGTCGTCGCTGTACGGGGCCATCTCGCTACCGCTGGAGATCGACGACCTGCCCGACCGGGTGGTGTGGGTCCCGCTCAACTCACCCGGTTCGCACGTGTATCGGACGCTGCGGGTGTCCGTCGGACAGGTGGTGTCGATCAGCCGCGACGCCACGCTCGCACCTGTGCCGGAGAACGGGGCGCGGGCATGAACACGCAGGCGGTCGCCACCGACTTCCCCGAACTCTCCGACTTCGGCCACGATCCGTGGTGGCTGGTCGCCGGCAAGGCTGTGGTCGTGTTCGGGTTCCTGGTGCTCACCGTACTGGTGGCGATTCTGCTCGAACGAAAAGTGATGGCCCGCATGCAGTCCCGTACCGGACCGAACCGGGTCGGGCCGCACGGCATCCTGCAGAGCGCGGCCGACGGGGTGAAGCTGGCCCTCAAGGAGGGCCTGATCCCCACCGGCGCCGACAAGCCGATCTACCTGCTCGCCCCGATCATCGCGGTGGTCCCGGCGATCACGGCGTTCGCGGTGATCCCGTTCGGGCCGACCGTGTCGGTGTTCGGCCACCACACGCCGTTGCAGCTGACCGACCTCCCCGTCGGGGTACTCTACATCCTGGCGATGACGTCGATCGGCGTGTACGGCATCGTGTTGGCGGGGTGGTCGTCAGGATCGACCTATCCACTTCTGGGCGGGCTGCGGTCGGCGGCGCAGGTCATTTCGTACGAGATCGCGATGGGTCTGGCGTTCGCCGCGGTATTCCTGCAGTCGAGTACGCTGTCCACCTCCGGAATCGTCGCCGCCCAGGGTGATCGCTGGTTCATTCTGCTGCTACTGCCGTCGTTCCTGATCTACACGATCTCGATGGTCGGCGAAACCAACCGCGCCCCTTTCGATTTGCCCGAAGCCGAAGGCGAACTGGTGGGCGGATTCCACACCGAATACTCCTCGCTCAAGTTCGCGATGTTCATGCTCGCCGAATACATCAACATGGTGACGGTCTCCGCGCTGGCCACCACCCTGTTCCTCGGCGGCTGGCAGGCGCCCTGGCCGCTGAGCCTGATCGGTGCCACCAACTCCGGCTGGATACCGGTGCTGTGGTTTGTGATCAAGGTGTGGAGCTTCCTGTTCGTGTTCTTCTGGCTGCGCACCACCCTGCCCCGGCTGCGATACGACCAGTTCATGAATCTGGGATGGAAGGTGCTCATCCCGATATCGCTGGCATGGGTGATGATCGTGGGCGTGATCCGGGTGTCCGTCGACCATTCCGGGACAGCCGATTCCCGGACGTGGGTGGCCGAGACGATCCTGATCGTCGTCGGCCTCGCGGTGACCGCCGCGACCTGCTACGCGGCAACCATCCCGTTGCGGGCGGCGACCGTCGACGAACCCGCCCCCGCCCCCGGGGCCTTCGATCCCCAGACTTTCGACCCCATGGCCGGCGGATTCCCGGTGCCGCCGCTGCCCGGTCAGCGAGCAACCGACCAACCTGTGAAGGAGCGTCTGTGATCATGGCTGATTCAACACCGCCGGCACCGCGCGGCAACTCCCCGCGAAGGGTTTCCCCACAGAAGGCCCTCGCGGGTTTCGGGGTGACCTTCGGCGGTATCTTCACCGAATCGATCACCGAGGAGTACCCGGAGGTCAAACGACCCCCCGCGCCGCGCTATCACGGCCGCCACCAACTCAACCGGCACCCCGACGGGCTGGAGAAATGTGTCGGCTGTGAACTGTGCGCGTGGGCGTGCCCGGCCGACGCGATCTACGTCGAGGGTGCCGACAACACCGACACAGAACGATATTCGGTGGGCGAACGGTACGGGCGGGTGTATCAGATCAACTATCTGCGGTGCATCGGCTGCGGCCTGTGCATCGAGGCCTGCCCCACCCGGGCCCTGACGATGACCTCCGAATACGAACTGGCCGACAACAATCGCGCCGACCTCATCTACGAGAAGGACCAGTTGCTCGCCCCGCTCGAACCGGAGATGGCCCCGCCGCCGCACGCGATGGCCCCCGGCGCCACCGACGAGGACTACTACCGGGGCAGGGTACGACCATGATCCCGGTCGACCGGGCGGACCTGATCGCGCTCACCGCGGAACGGACATCAACCGGTGAGGCCGTACAGTTCTGGGTTCTGGGTGCCGTCGCCGTACTCGGCGCACTGGGGGTGGTGACCGCCACCAAGGCCGTGTATTCGGCGATCTTCCTGGCCACCACCATGATCGTGCTCGCCGTGTTCTACGTGGCCCAGGGCGCATTGTTCCTCGGGGTGGTCCAGGTGGTGGTGTACACGGGGGCGGTGATGATGCTGTTCCTGTTCGTACTCATGCTGATCGGCGTCGACTCGTCGGACTCGCTACGGGAAACGTTGCGCGGCCAGCGAACCGCCGCCCTGCTGATCGCCGCCGGATTTGCCACCCTGCTGTGCGCGGGCATCGCCAACGCGACCGTGGTGGCCACCGGCGGCGCCACACCGCCCGTGCCCGGTGCGGCGGGCGCCGGCGTCGGCTCCGTGGAGGAGATCGCGCGGCTGATCTTCGTCGAATACCTGTGGGCGTTCGAACTGACCGGCGCGCTGCTGATCACCGCCACCCTCGGCGCGGTGGTGCTCGCCCATCGTGAACGCTTCGGCCCCAGACCCACCCAGCGCGAGGTGTCGATCGAGCGGTTCCGGCGCGGCGGGCAGGCCACCCCGCTGCCCAATCCCGGCGTGTACGCCCGTCACAACTCCGCAGACACCCCGGCCCGGCTTCCCGATGGTTCACCGGCCGAGCTGTCGGTGCCGGGGACTGTGATCACCAGGCGGACCGGTACCCGTACCGACGTGTCGACGCCGCCCGACATCCGGCAGGTGCGCCCATGAACCCGGAGAACTACCTGTACCTGAGCGTCATCATGTTCTCGATCGGAGCCGCCGGGGTCCTGGTGCGCCGCAACGCGATCGTCGTCTTCATGTGTGTGGAGCTGATGCTCAACGCCGCCAATCTGTCGTTCGTGACGTTCGCCCGTATCCAGCACAGCACCAACGGTCAGGTCATCGCCTTCTTCACCATGGTGGTGGCCGCCGCCGAGGTTGTCGTCGGTCTGGCGATCATCATGACGATCTTCCGTTCACGCCGCTCGGCATCGGTCGACGATGCGGATCTGTTGTCCCACTAGCCCTGTTGTCCCGCCAGCCCCGCCCTGCCGCTAGGAGGTAAGTGCCGATGGGTGCCACGCCGACCGCGAACCTGCTCTGGCTGATCTTCTGCCTGCCCCTGGCCGGTGCGGCCGTCCTGCTGCTCGGCGGCAGACGCACCGACGGCTGGGGCCATCTGCTGGCGACCGTGCTCGCCGGCGCGTCGTTCGTGTTGTGTCTGTTCATGTTCACCGGGATGGTGGGCCGCGATGCCGAAGCGCGCGGTGTTCACGACGTCCTGTTCAGCTGGGTGCCCGTCGCCGACCTCGACGTCGACTTCGGCCTGCAACTGGACCAGCTGTCGATGTGTTTCGTACTGCTCATCACCGGCGTGGGCACGCTCATCCACATCTACTCGATCGGCTACATGGCCGAGGATCCGGACCGCCGAAGGTTTTTCGCCTACCTCAACCTTTTCCTGGCGGCGATGCTGATCCTGGTGCTCGCCGACAACTACCTGGGTCTCTACCTGGGCTGGGAAGGTGTGGGACTGGCGTCGTACCTGCTGATCGGATTCTGGCAGCACAAGCCGTCGGCGGCCACCGCGGCCAAGAAGGCGTTCGTGGTCAACCGGGTCGGCGACATCGGCTTGGCCATCGCACTCATGCTGATGTTCACCACCTTCGGCTCGGTGTCGTTCGCCACCGTCCTCGGTGAGGCCCCCGGCGCCGGTGACGGCGTGCTCACCGCTTTGGGTTTCATGCTCCTGCTCGCAGCCTGCGGCAAGTCGGCGCAGGTGCCGTTGCAGTCGTGGCTCGGTGACGCGATGGAGGGTCCCACCCCGGTGTCGGCGCTCATCCACGCCGCCACCATGGTCACCGCCGGCGTCTACCTGATCACCCGCTCCGGTCCGATCTTCGAGCTGGCACCGGCCGCACAGACCGGCGTGGTGGTGGTCGGTGCGGTGACACTGCTGTTCGGCGCGATCATCGGCTGCGCCAAGGACGACATCAAGAAGGCACTCGCCGCGTCGACGATGAGTCAGATCGGCTACATGGTGCTGGCCGCCGGGCTCGGTCCCGCAGGTTACGCATTCGCCATCATGCACCTGCTCACCCACGGCTTCTTCAAGGCCGGACTGTTCCTCGGCGCGGGGTCGGTGATGCACGGGATGAACGACGAGACCGACATGCGCCGGTACGGCGGGCTCCGTGCCGTCATGCCGATCACGTTCGTCACCTTCGGCGTCGGGTATCTGGCGATCATCGGGGTACCGCCGTTCGCCGGGTTCTTCTCCAAGGATCACATCATCGAAGCGGCATTCGCCGAAGGCGGAATGCGCGGCATGATCCTTGGTTCGGCCGCACTGCTCGGCGCCGGGATCACCGCCTACTACATGACCCGCGTCATGCTGCTCACCTTCTTCGGACCGCGACGGTGGGCACCGCAGGCACATCCGCACGAGTCGCCGGGGTCGATGACCTGGCCGATGATCATTCTCGGTATCGGCTCGGTATCGGCGGGCGGGTTGCTGGTGTTCGGCGACGGACTGCCCGGCTGGCTCGAACCCGTTGTGGGCGAACACCACAGCGAACTCGCGATACCCGTGTGGTCGATGACGCTCATCGTGCTGGCGGTGGTGGCCGTCGGCGTCGGCATCGCGTGGCGGCAGTACTCGGGCGAGATTGCGGCGGTGGCACCCGAGGATGTGTCACCGCTGACCGTCGCCGCACGTCGGGACCTGTACGGCGACGCCATCAACGAGAACCTGCTGATGCGGCCAGGGCAGCGACTGACCGCCGCGCTGGTGTCGGTGGAAGGCGGCGGGGCCACCGGTTCGGGCATCGACGGCGCGACCGAGGCCACCGGACGCGGAATCGGCGCACTGTCCGGACGGCTGCGCGGCTGGCAGAACGGTTTCGTCCGATCGTATGCGCTCTCCACGTTCGCCGGTGCGGCGATCGTTCTCGCGACAACCCTGGCGGTGGTGTGGTGATGGGCTGGCTCACTGTTCTCTGGCTGGTTCCCGCGGTCGCGGCGGCGGGTGTCGTCGCGATACCGTCGTCGCGGGCCGAAACCGCCAAATGGGTCGGTATGGCCGCCGCGATGATCACCCTCGGCATCGCGGGCGGGCTGGCCGCCGCATTCGACACCTCGCCCGGCGCGGCCCGCTACCAGTTCACCGAAAGCCACAGCTGGATACCCACATTCGGGGCCGGTTACGACCTCGGCCTCGACGGTATCGGCCTGGTGATGGTCCTGCTCACCGCCGCCCTTCTGCCCCTGCTCCTGCTCGCCGCCTGGAACGACGCCGATCAGTCCTCCTCGTCGCCGGTCGAGTTGTCGCCGGCCGAGGTGCGAGGGGGTACCTCCCGGATCGGTGGTGTGCAGACATACGTGGCGCTGATCCTGACCGTCGAGGCGATGGTCCTGATGAGCTTTGTGGCCCTGGACATCCTGCTGTTCTACATCTTCTTCGAGGCGATGCTCATCCCGATGTACTTCCTCATCGGCGGGTTCGGTCGGACCGGCCTCGTCTGGACGACCGAGCGAGTGGGGAGCCTGCGACCCCGAGTGAGGAAGGAAGACGGGGACAGTGGGGCCGACCGGGACCCGACACATGTCACAGGGGGCTTCGGCGGGACCGCGAATCGTTCGGCGGCGGCCTTGAAGTTTCTGCTGTACAACCTGTTCGGTGGTCTCATCATGCTGGCGGCGGTCGTCGGCCTGTACATGGTGACCGCCCGCTCCGACATCGGCGGCACCTTCAGCCTGCCCGCGATCGCCGATGCCGCCGCGGCCGGTGAACTCGACGCCGGGTCCGGACTGCTCAAGATGCTGTTCCTCGGCTTCATGTTCGCCTTCGCCGTGAAGGCCCCGCTGTGGCCGTTTCACACGTGGCTGCCCGATGCAGCCGTGGCCGCCACCCCGGCGACCGCGGTGCTGATGATGGCGATCGTCGACAAGGTGGGAACCTTTGCGATGCTGCGGTTCTGCCTGCAACTGTTCCCCGACGCGTCGTCGTACTTCGCTCCGGTGATCGCGGCGTTGGCGGTGGTCGGCATCCTGTACGGCGCGATTCTCGCGATCGGCCAGACCGATGTGCTGCGGCTGATCGCGTACACGTCGATCTCCCATTTCGGGTTCATCATCCTGGGCATCTTCGCGATGACCTCGCAATCCCAGGCAGGCGCGACCCTGTACATGGTCAATCACGGAATCTCCACCGCGGCACTGTTCCTGATCGCCGGATTCCTGGTGTCCCGGCGCGGCAGCCGGTTGATCGCAGACTTCGGCGGGGTGCAGAAGGTGGCACCGGTACTGGCCGGCACATTCCTCGTGGCGGGCCTGGCCACGCTGTCGCTGCCCGGTCTGGCACCGTTCATCAGCGAATTCCTGGTCCTCATCGGCACCTACGAGCGATTCCCGATCGCGGCCGTCGCCGCCACCGGGGCGTTGGTGCTGGCGGCGATCTACATCCTGTGGACCTATCAGCGGATGATGGGCGGACCGGTGCGGGTTCCGGATGTGCCCGCGCGGGAAGGCCCCGGAACGCACCGTGATCCGGCGCGCACGATGCGCGACATGCTGCCGACGGAGAAGCTGGTGATCGTGCCGATGCTGGTGGCTCTGGTGGCGCTCGGGGTGTATCCGAAACCGGTCCTGGACGCGGTGACACCCGCGGTACAGCACACCATCACACTGACCGAGCCGGGAGGACAGCGATGACCTACGACGCGCCGAGCATCGCCTACGGGGCGCTGTCACCGATGCTGATCGTGCTGGGTGCCGCCGTCATCGGTGTGCTGCTGGAGGCCGTGGTGCCGCGCGCACACCGATTCCGGGCGCAGCTCGGACTGGCGCTGGTGGCGATCGTCGCGGCCTTCGCGGCGCTGGTCGCCGTCGCCTCGACCGAATCGGACGGTGTGAGCACGGTGGCCGGTGCCGTCGTGCTCGACCGCCCGGCGATGTTCCTGCAGGGAACGGTGCTGCTGATATCCCTGGTGGCGGTGTCGTTCATGGCTGAGCGCCGCCTCGAACGGGTGGTCCGGCAACCCGAGTTGATCGGAGCGGCCGCGGGTTCGGGCACGGGAGGTGCCGGTGACATCACCGACGCCGACATGTTCACCTCGTCGGGTGCGTCGGTGCCCGGTAGCGACGCCGAATACGAGGCTACCCGCGCCGGCGGCACCACCACCGAGGTGTTCCCGCTGGTGCTGTTCGCCATCGGCGGGATGATGCTGTTCGGTGCGTGCGGTGATCTGCTGACGATGTTCGTGGCGCTGGAGGTGATGTCGCTGCCGCTCTACCTGCTGTGCGGGCTGGCACGACGACGGCGGCTGATCTCGCAGGAGGCGGCGCTCAAATACTTCCTGCTCGGCGCGTTCGCGTCGGCGTTCTTCCTGTTCGGCGCGGCATTCGCGTACGGAGCTACCGGCACACTCGATCTCGCCGAGATCGATTCGGCACTCAGCGGAGCCGACGACCACTCCCTGGCGGTGATCGGCTTCGCACTGCTGGCGGTGGGACTCCTATTCAAAGTCGGTGCGGTGCCGTTCCATTCGTGGATCCCGGATGTGTATCAGGGTGCCCCCACCCCGGTCACCGCGTTCATGGCCTCGGCCACCAAGGTCGCCGCGTTCGGTGGTCTGCTCCGGGTGTGCTACGTCGGATTCGGTGAGATACACAGTGATTGGCGGCCGATTCTGTGGGCGGTGGCGATCGCGACGATGCTCGTCGGCGCGATCATGGCGGTCACCCAGTCCGACATCAAACGGATGCTCGCCTACTCGTCCATCACACACGCCGGCTTCCTGCTACTCGGGGTGATCGCCCTCGACGAACACGGCGTCTCGGCAACCCTGTTCTACCTCGCCGTGTACGGCTTCTCGACCCTCGGCGCCTTCGCCACGATTTCCGTTGTCCGCGAGCCGGATCGACCCGTCGGGCCGCATCTGTCGGGGCGCGAGGCCACCGATATCTCCCAGTGGGCGGGTCTGGGCAAACGCTATCCCCTGGTCGGGGCCATGTTCTCGATGTTCCTGCTCGCCTTCGCCGGCATCCCGCTCACCAGCGGCTTTATCGCCAAGTTCGCCGTGTTCTCCGCAGCTGCCGGTTCGGGCGCCGGCGTTCTGGTGGTGATCGGCGTGCTCTCCAGTGCCATCGCCGCCTACTTCTACATCCGCATCATCATCGCGATGTTCTTCACCGACCCACCCGACGACCCGCCGCACATCGTGCGCCCCAGCATCCTCACCACCGCCGGCATCGCCCTCTGCACAGTAGTAACCATCCTCCTCGGCATCATCCCCCAACCGCTTCTCGACCTAGCCGAACGCGCCGCTGAACTCCGTTAGCCAATCCGCAAACTTCGTCCGATATAGCGGCTGGCTCGGGCATATGTCGGAGCCAGCCGCTATACCGGACGAAGTTTGCAGAACCGGCCCCGGCTACACTTCGAACAGTTGCTACTCGCATAGCCACCCGAGCCGACCGGGGACGCCCGCATCGCCCCACCGTCGGCGCCAGAGGGCAAGGTCCGCCGGATCTGCGAAACCTGGGTTTTCGCACGCTCGACTCATCCGATGCGACCCGCATGCGGGCAGCGTCGCTGGACGGGTGTTCGACTATGACGAGGAATGCGGCCGAGAAGCGGGCGGCGCGGGAGTACGCGAGGAAGCATGGGGTCACCTACCGGTCTGCGCTCGACGCCATGCGTGCGTCACATCACCCGGACCCGCCAGCGGATCTGGACCGGTTCGTCACGCGTCTGCTGATTGAGGCCGTCGAGGGCTTCGGCATCCGGCACTGGGCGCGCATCGACTCCTGGGATGGCGCGGCCGCCGCACGTATCACCGACGTCAGCGGCGAAACCTTCCATCTCGACGCCGACACCGTCGGCCCGGTTATCGGTGACTTCATCGCCATAGAACACCTACGCAAGCCCTTGGACTTGGACGCCTACCTTGCCGACGAAATCATCCAGACCGCCCTGTTCGGATTCGTGATCTACCGGCCCACGGTGCGTCGTCGTCCACGGATCGACGCCTGACAGGTTCTAACATGGCAGCGAATCCGCCCTTGTGCTCCACTATGCTTCCATACCAACATTCGACGATCCGAGGAGTGCCCATGCGCCGTGCTGTTCTGGCCCTGGCAACCGGCGCACTGCTGGCGGTGGCGCCGCTGTACCCCTCCCTCGCGGAGGCTGCGCCGCCGTGCCAGTCCGTTCGCGTCGACACCATCAAGAACGCATCGGTCCCCGTGCTCAGCTGGAGCGAGAACGTCGGCTACGACCGCGACGGGTCACTCTGGGTATCCCGGTTCATGATGAGCACTGTGGAACGGCTCGACGATCACGGCCGTGTCACCGCGTCGGTGTCCGTACCGTTCCCCGGCGGAATCGCCGCGGGTCCGGACGGGCGCATGTACGTCACCTCGTTCACCAAGGATGCCGTCGGACTGTTGCGGACCGGCAGTATATACAGTTTTAATCCTACTGCGGCACAACCTAAGCCACGGATATACACCGCTGGTCTCGGCTTTCCCAACGGGCTCGCCTTCGACGCGGTGGGCAACGCCTACGTCGGCGACACCTGGCAGGGCGTGCTCAAGGTCCTCCCGGGCGGCAAGGTCGATCGCGGCTGGTCGTCGAAGGCGCCCCGGAATCTCGCACCGAGCGGCACCGTCAACGGTTCAAGCATGAACGGGGTGGCCGTCGACGGCGGCACCCTGTACGTCACCATGACCACCAGCCTCACCGGGCGAGTGCTGAAGGTGCCGCTGGCCCAGCCGGATCGAGTCGGCATCGGGGCTGATGTCACCGCTCCGCTGCCCGGGATCGTCGACGATCTCGCCGTCGTCGCGCCGGGAAAACTGGCCGTCACCACCACAACGGGCCAACTGTTCGTCACCGACACCGCAACGCGGCGCTCATGCGCCGTACAGCTCGGCCAACCCGCCACCTCCGTCGCCGTAAACCCGGAGAACACAACCGAACTCGCTATCGGAACCGAGATGGGCGCAGTCCTCCGCGTCCAGCTGCCGACCTCCGGGCGATAGTTCCGGGGCACCTCGCGAATAGTTGCCCACCGCATCGACGCGCGCGAACGAACTTCGTCCGATATGGCGGTCGGCTCGGGCATATGTCCGAGCCAACCGCCATATCGGACGAAGTTTGCGGGGATCGATCCGGTGAGCGGGATCGCGGCCGGCCGACTGCGGATCCGGCGGTAGGTTCGGGACGGTGTTGAAGACTCGATTCACCGAAACCTTTGGGGTGCAACACCCTGTCGTGTGCGGCGGCATGACGGCCGTCGGCAAGGCCGAACTCATCGCGGCGGTGGCCGATGCGGGAGGGCTCGGCTTCCTGACCGCCCTCACCCAGCCGACACCCGATGCGCTGGCCGCCGAGATCGCCCGGACCCAGTCGCTGACGGACAAGCCGTTCGGCGTCAACCTCACGATCCTGCCGACGGTCAATCCGGTGCCGTACGACGAGTACCGCGAGGCGATCATCGCCTCCGGAGTGAAGATCGTCGAAACCGCGGGCGCCAACCCGGCCCCCCATCTGCCGCACTTCAAGGATGCCGGGGTCAAGGTCATCCACAAGGCGGTCGCGGTGCGGCACGCGCTGAAAGCCGAAAGCCTCGGCGTCGACGCGATCAGCATCGACGGCTTCGAATGCGCCGGTCATCCCGGCGACGACGACATTCCCGGACTCATCCTGATCAACGCGGCCGCCCGCAAACTGTCCATCCCGATCGTCGCGTCGGGCGGTTTCGCCGACGGCGCCGGTCTGGTCGCGGCACTGGCCCTCGGTGCCGACGCCATCAACATGGGCACCCGGTTCGTCGCCACCACCGAGGCACCGGTGCACCAGAACGTGAAGGATCAGATCGTCGCCAACGACGAACGCGCGACCACGCTGGTGTTCCGCGAGTTCCGCAACACCGCCCGCGTCGCGCGGAACGCGGTGTCGGAGGAGATCGCCGAGATCGGCCGTCGGCCCGGCGCCACCTTCGCCGACGTCGCACATCTGGCCTCGGGCGAACGGGCCCGCCGCGAAGTACTCACCGGCGGCGATATCGACGGCGGAATGTGGTGGGCGGGTCAGTCGCAGGGTCTGATCGATTCGGTGCTCAGCTGCCGCGAGGTGATCGAGCAGATCATGTCCGACGCGGAGGCCATCATCACCACCAGGCTCGCCGACGCAGTCGGGTAACAGGCGTTGCCCGTGCGGATGGAACATCTCGCCGGGCGGTTGCCCACGCCAGGTGCGCGAGCTCGGTCGGCAGACGTGAAGCACCTTCTCCGGCTGCGGAATCGGATCGGCGACAGTCTCGCTGACGCGGTCGTCACGACCGGGAAATCAGCCTACCGCCGCGCCGACGGCATCGCCGTCGTTCCGCTTGCCCTGCTCGGGCCCTGACCCGGAGACGCCATCGGCCCCCTACCTTGTGCAGGTAGGGGGCCGATATGGCGGTGGCGAGGGGATTTGAACCCCTGGTACGGGGTTACCGTACACAGCATTTCGAGTGCTGCACCTTCGGCCGCTCGGACACGCCACCGCGAAAAACTGTACCGCAGGTGCGTCCTAGCGTGAAATTGGCTGGTCAGGCGGGTGAATCCGGCTTGTGGCCGGCCAGTTTGCCGGCAACCTCGCCGATCTTCTCCTGTGCGGTGCTCACCGCGCCCTGAACCTTCTCGTTGGCCGCGATCTCACCGATCTTGTGCTGCGCGACACCGATCGCACCCTGAACCTTCTCGTTGGCCGCGATCTCACCGATCTTCTGCTGCGCGACACCGATCGCACCCTGAACCTTCTCGTTCGCCGCGATCTCACCGATCTTCTGCTGCGCGACACCGATCGCACCCTGAACCTTCTCGTTCGCCGCGATCTCACCGGCCTTCTGCTGCGCGACACCGATGGCCCCGGCGACCTTCTCGTTGGCGGCGAGTTCCTCGAGCTTGCCCTTGGCGACGTTGAGCGCCTCGTTGACTTTGTTGGTGGCGTCCGACATGGCTTCTCCTCATCTGATTCGGCATGTCGAAGCATGCCGGTGACCGGCACAAACCCGGTCGGTCAAGGCCAGGTTAGCTCACCGGACTACCCGTTTGCCGGTTTCCGGCGGGACCGGACGGATTCTCGCCGCGCCGCGAAAAACTCCTGCATCAGGCGTATCGCGTCGTCGGCCAGGACCCCGCCGATCACCTCCGGCCGATGGCCGAGCCGCTGATCGCGCACCACGTCCCACAGCGATCCGACGGCCCCCGTCTTGGGTTCCCACGCGCCGAACACCAGCCTGTCGACGCGCGCGAGAGTGACGGCGCCGGCGCACATCGTGCACGGTTCGACGGTCACGACGAGCGTGCAGCCCGGCAGCCGCCACCCGTCACCGAACGCCGCCGCGGCCGACCGCAGCGCGAGAACCTCAGCGTGTGCGGTGGGATCGCCATCGGCCTCCCGACGGTTGGCCGCGCGCGCCAGCTCGATGCCTTCGGGGTCGTACACGACGGCACCGATCGGAATGTCGTCGGCCCCCGACAGCGAGGCCGCGTCGAGCGCGGCCCGCATCATCGTCTCCCACGGCCCCGACGGCAGACTCCGCGCGCCGCTCAGCTCAGCGTCCCAATGTGTCGAGAACCTTGGACAGTTGCTCGGAGAAACCGAGCCGGGCGGCGATCATACCGATCTGCTCGTCGGCGTACAGATCGGTGTCGCCGACGATCACCGACAGCACCGCGTCGGGCAGCCCGAGGTCGGCCAGCACACCGAGATCGCCCTCCTCCCACGGTTCGATGTCGTCGATGTCGTCGGGATCGAGGTCGGGGACCTCAACATTGAGGGCGTCGAGGACATCGACGGCGACGTCGTAGTCGACGGCGGCCGTGGCATCGGACAGCAGCAACTGCGGCCCGCCCGGTGCCGGTCGCACGATGATGAAGAACTCGTCGTCGACATCGAGCAGACCGAACACCGCGCTCGTCGCGCGCAATGCCCGCAACTGCCGCTCGGCGTCGGCGAGATCGGTGAGCGCGGACGGTTCCAGAGCGGTCACGGTCCACCGCGTCTCCTCGCGGACGACGGCCACCGCGAAGCCGTCGATGTCGTCACTTGTCACTGCACTGTTCGTGTTGTCGGTCCCGCGGGACCCGTCGCCCTTGCCGACAGCTGCCATGCGGGTCACGGTATCCCTATTGGTGGGCTGTTCCCAAGTTTTCCTGCGCATTCCACCGGTTCGCCACGGCGTGCGAGAGTGGAGCGGTGACCGACAACGATATGCCCGCCCCGTCCACCTCCCCCGCACTGCCCGGCGCGGTGTGCGTGCTCGGTCTCGGACTGATCGGTGGTTCCCTGCTCCGTGCACTGGCCGGTACCGCACCGGTGTTCGGCTGGAACAGATCGGAGGCGACGGTCGAGGCCGCCCGGGCGAACGGCCATGACGTGTCGGCGGACCTGGCCGCCACCGTGCGACGGGCCGCCGACACCGATGCGGTGATCGTGCTGGCAACGCCGGTGACCACGCTGTCGGGGCTGGTGGCCGCGGTCGCCGAACACGCCCCCGGCAATCTGCTCACCGATGTGGTGAGCGTGAAGGAGGCCGTGCGCCGTATCGTCACCGCACAGCATCCGGCCGCCAGGTTCGTGGGCGGGCACCCGATGGCCGGGACCAGCCACTCCGGCTGGTCGGCGACCGACCCGGAGCTGTTCCGGGGCGCCATGTGGATGGTGTCTACGGGTGACGGAACCGACGCGGCCGACTGGCTGCGGGTGGCCTCGATAGCGCTCGCCACGGGTGCGACGGTGGTGCCCGCCGCCGACGACGCCCACGACCGTGCGGTGGCCGCGATCTCGCACCTTCCGCACCTGATGGCGGCGGCGACGGCCGTGGTGGGGGCCGGTGAGAGCGGTCTCGCGTTGCGGCTGGCCGCGGGCAGTTTCCGGGACGGCACCCGCGTCGCCGGGACCGCTCCGGCGTTGCAGCGGGCGATGCTCGAAGCCAACGACGCGGCGCTGCTGAATGTGCTCAGCGAGGCCATCGACCGCCTCACGGACGTCCGCGACGATCTCCGTGACCGGGGCAGCGTCGAGATCCTGGTCGGTGACGGCCATCGGGCCCGGCTCGCCTACGAGGCGATCGCGTCCGGGCCGCTGCAACCGATCAGCGGTGTCACCGTCGGCGACCATGGGTGGCAGGAGGAACTGCGCAGGCAGGCACACGCCGGCCGGGTGTGGCTGGGCTGACGCCCGGCCCTCAGACCCGTTCGGCGAGCCCCTCGTAGTCGACGACGAAACCGTTCTCGTCGAACGTGATGGTGGAACTGGCGACCGGCCCTTCGATGGCGACCTGGTTGCCCTCGAGTTTGGTGTAGTTCATGGTGGCGGCCTCGACCCGCACCTCGGGCAGGTACACGTAGACGACCGGTACCTGTGCCTGCTCACCGGCCGGTACCCGACGCCCGGCACGGAAGGCGTACCGGCGGATGGGCAGCGCGTTGAACATCGGCGACAGCGCCATGTCGATGTCCTCGGCACCGTCGAAGTCGCTGCGGACGGTGCCGTCGGCGGTCTGGACCAGCCAGTTGTGTTCGCCGTCGCGGTTGATGGCGAACTGCGATTCGCCGCTGGCCCGCACCAGATGCGTGGAGAACCGCTTGGTGACGCCCTCGTCGTTGGTGATCAGTTCGTACGAGGCGGAAAAGGCTTCGCGGCCCTCGTGCGCGGCGGCGATGATCCGGCCGTACGCCTTGATGCGGGCGCCACTGACGTAGAGACGGACCTGTTCGAGCCGGACGGCGTCCAGACCCTGCCAGGTGATCATGGTGCGAAATTCGCCACTGCCCGGCAGTGACGCGGATGAAGCTTCTGACACCGCGGAGGTCTGCGACGCCGGGGGGCTGGGCTGGGCTGCTTGCGGAGAACTCACTTCTCTACGTTACCGACATCGGGGCTGCTCACGCCAGACATGTCGCGGTGCGGCGGTCGGATTCGGCCGCCACCCGATCGGTGGCGACGACCTCGCCGTCGACGCTGATCGAGCACGACACGGCGCTGCCCGAGGTGCCGACCACCAGAAGTCGCAGCGGCGACGAGGTACCGGTGAAGGCGACACTCCACTCCGGCTCGGAGACCACGTCGCTACGGGTCCCGACACCGTCGCTGTAGGCGAGCACACCGACACCGGTGACGGTGACCCGGTACACAACGGCCTTTCCGGTGGCGTCGATGCCGGTGCCGCGCCGGGACGGGACGTCGGGCATCCGGGTGTAGGGCGCCTGGGTGTCGGTGATCCAGGTGTCATCCGAATCCACGGACGGCAACGTGATCTCGTCGGGGGTGTCATCGGTCAGCATGTTGCGCGCCATCAGGAGGGTCGCCGCGCCGAGCACGACGATCGCGACGACGTACACCGTCGTCTTCCACAGGGTGTCCGACCGGCGATCGATGCGATGGGACACCGGTCCGGGGGTGGCGCGGCGGGCGGCGTCGGCCGGTGTGCCCGCCGCCGGCATCCGGCCGTCGGTGGGTGCGTGCGACGGCCGCCCCGCGGGCTGTCCCGGCTGATACCGCGGTGTTCCGTCGTCGGCGAAGCCCAGCGGCGGATAGAACTGCGGCCCGAGCGGGTTCAGGTACAACCGTTCGGCGGGTGTCGGCTGTCGTCGCGTCATCGCCTGCCTCCTGCCCGTGCCGCACCTGTGGCCCGGTGGCCCGGCGCCCTGCCTGCGACCCTACCCAACAGGCACCGGGCACCGGGCACGGCGATCGGTCAGAGGCGGCTCTCCATCCTGGCCGACAGGCTCGCCTCCTGCAGGTCGAGACGTTCGAGCATCGCGCGGACCGCCTCGTCCTCGATCTTGCCCTCATCGCGGTCGATGACGAGCGCGGCGCGCTGGGCGGCGAGCACGTCGCGGTACAGGCCGATGAACGCGTCGGTGCGCCGGTTGTGTTTCTCGGGGTCGGGCATCTCCTCGGCGTCGTGCGTCTGCCGTGCGACCGTCTCCTGGATCATCGCGACGGTGTCGGCGTCGAGGCCGGCGGGCGGGTCGGCGACGAACCCGGCGAGAACGTCCTCGGAGGCCCGGTGCGCGATCTTCTCGGCCAGTACGGTCTGTTCGAGGTCGTAGCGTTCCTCCTGCTCGTTGCGCAGGTTCAGCCGGGCGATCATCCACGGCAGGGTGGTGCCCTGGATGAGGATGGTGCCGATGGTGACGACGAACGCGATCGCCTGGATGGCCGAGCGTTCGGGGAATGCCTCGCCACTGGCGACGGTGAGCGGGATACCTGACGCGGCGGCCAGGGTCACCACCCCACGCATCCCGGTCCATGCGACGACCGTCGACTCCTGCCAGGTCAGCGATCTGCGATCGATCTTGCCCGTCCACCGTGACGGCTTTTTCCCACTGCCCGCGGATCTGGCGGAGCGACGCGGATCGGCGGGGGTTTCGGTGTTGACCGCGGCGTCGATACGTCTGCTGACCACGGCACGGCCGAACATCGCGAACACACAGATCGGGCGGATCGCCAGCACGATGACCAACACGATCACCGATGCCCACGCGATGTGCACCAGCGATTCCCTGGCCTCTCGGAGGTCTTCGATGATGAACCGCATCTGCAGACCGATGTAGGCGAACACGAACGCCTCGAGCAGCACGTCCACCGAATGCCACACGTACCGTTCCTGCAATCGGGTCTTGTATCCGGCACGCACCGAACCCGAGCCGACGACGAATCCGGCGATCACCACGGCGAGCACACCCGAGGAGTGGATGTGTTCGGCGGCGATGAACGCCGCGAACGGAACGACGAATCCCTGCACCGTCTCCAGCGCCGGGTTGGCCAGGTGCCTGCGGATCCACAGCGTGGCGAAACCGACGAGGAGACCGACGATCGGCCCGATGACGGCGTTGTACCCGAACAGGGCCAGCGGATTCTCGATGAACGAGTGGGTGCTGGCGATCTGCGAGATGGCGATCGCGAACAACGACAGCGCGGCCGCGTCGTTGACCAGCGATTCGCCGGTGAGGATCGACATCAGTCGTTTCGGCAGGCCCAGCTTGCGGCCGATCGCGACGGCGGTCACCGCGTCGGGCGGGGCGACGATCGCACCGAGCAGCAGTGCGAGGGTGAATGTGAACTCGGGCACCACCAGCGAGGTGACGAAACCGACGGCGAAGGCGGTGATGACCACCATCGCCACCCCGAGACCGAGGATCGGGCGGATGTTGCGCACGAAATTGGCGAACGAGAATCCGAGCGCGGCCGAGTACAGCAGCGGCGGCAGCACCACTGTCAGCAGGATCTCCGATTCGAGTTCGACGTGCGGAACTCCGGGGATGAACGAGACGGCCAGGGCGACGACGATGATGATCAGCGCGGGTTGCATCCCGCGTTTGTCGGCGAACGACGTGACGATGACGGCCCCGACGAGGACCAGGATCAGCAGTTCCATGCGCTGATCTTTTCAGGTCGGGAACGATTTGTCCGAGTCGGCGGGTCGGTCTGTCGGATCACCCGGCTAGACCCGGCTGCTGATCTCGACTGTGTCGTTTCGTTTTCCGGCGATGTTGACGCTCACATATCCGTTGGCCGGGTCGCGCACGTAGTCCAGATAGGGTGCCATGTCGGGGCTTTCCGCATTGTCGGCAACCACCACCGCGCCGGTCGGCATCCGCGATTCGAGCAGTGTGATGACGGGCAGGTACAGTTCCTTCCAGCCGTCGAGCAGCACCACCCCGACCTGTCCTTCGATATCGGTGAGGGTGTCGCGTGCGTCGCCGGCGAGAACGGTGATGAGGTCACCGACCCCCGCGTCGATGAATGTCTTTTGTGCGGCGGCGATCTTCTTCTCGCTCAGTTCGGTGGTGTAGATGCGGCCGAAATTGTTGTCACGCACGGCGGCCGCCAGGAACAGTGTCGAAATACCGTAGGACATACCGAATTCGACGACCGTCGGCGGCTTCGCGGCGCGGATGAACGAGTAGAGCAGTCTGCCGGTGTCGGGGCTGATCGCCATGAACGCGTCGGCGGCGTCGGCGGCGCGTTCGGCGACGGACCGTTCCCGCTCCGTCTCCCGGTCGCCCGGCGCTCGACGCGGCCCCGGTCGCGGACCGCTCTGCGCGGCTGCGTAGAGGCGTTCGATGGCGTCGGCGACGGGTCCGGAATGCAGAGTCGAGATCATACTTCTCACCGTACGGCCGGACCCTGCTCATCCGCTGTGAGTTGCGGGCCTCAACCGTGTCGGGCCTCAACTATGACGCGCGATGTCGAGCAGATCGCGGACCGGCCCGGCCGGCGGACGCGAACCACCGACGAACACCGCCCGGAACTCCCGGACCAGTTCGAGACCGGCGACCGGCACCCGTACCAGCGCACCCGACTCCACGTCCGCGGCGACGGCCCGTCCGGACAGGAAGGCGGGTGCGCCGCCGGCCCGGACCGTCGCGCGGATCGACGAGTTGGTGGCGAGTTTGACCTCCGGCTCGGCCAGGGTGTGACCGGTGCGGGCCATGGCGTGCCGCACGACGGCCAACGTGCCCGACCCCATCTCCCGGCAGGTCAGGGCACGGACGGCGAGGTGGTCGGGGGTGACGGGTGTGCGGCGGCGGGCCCACGGGTCGTCGGGGGCGGCGACGAGGATCAGCTCGTCGGTACCCACGGTCACCGCGGTCAGCCCGTCTGCTCCGACCGGCCCTTCGACGAAACCGAGGTCCGACTCGCCGGCGCGGACGGCGGCCACGACGTCGTCGGAGTTCACCGCGCGCAGGCTGACGCTGATCTGGTGGGTGCGCCGGAACTGCACCAGCCAGCGCGGCAGCAGGTATTCGGCGGTGGTCAGCGAGGCGTGTACCCGCAGTTCCCGGGAGTTGCCGCGGCGCAGGGTGTCCAGGGCACTGTCGATCTCGTCGGCACGGTCGAGGAGATCTTTGCTCCATTCGACGAGCAGTTGCCCGGCGTCGGTGAGTGCCGATCCGCGGTGCGCGCGCCGCACCAGAACCAGCCCGGTCTGGGTTTCCATCGCCCGCAACCGCTCGGACGCCGACTGCTGCGAGATGCCGACGGCGCGTCCGGCGGCACCGATGCTGCCGAGCCTGGCGACCTCGGTGAGCAGCCGGAGCGAGGCGAGTTCGGGGAGCATGGTCACAGGGTAGTCCTGTGACGCTACCGGGGTTCGCCCGCTACCGGCGGCATCTCCGATCACGCAGTCTGGATACATGCCCCGCCCTGAATCCCCGCCCAGCGCAACCCCCGAGTACGGGCCGAACTGGTTCACAGCTGTGATGGGCACCGGCGTCATCGCGGTGGCGGTCGCGGGCCTGCCGTTCCCCATTCCCGGCGGGCACGGGGTGGCCGTGACATTCTGGCTCGCGGCCGCCGGGCTGCTGGTCGCGGTGTGCGTGGCGGCGGTGCGGCGGTGGCATGCCGACCGGACGATATGGACACGCCACCTCGACGACCCGGTGCTCGCACACTTCTACGGCGCGCCGCCGATGGCGGTTCTGACGGTGGGGGCGGCCACGATGGTCGCCGGTCCGGGGGTGATCGGATCGGATGCGGCGACCGGGGTCGGCGCGGCATGCTGGATCATCGGCACCGTCGCCGGTCTTGTGTCCGCCGTGGCGGTCCCCTATCGCATGATCACCGCCCACACCGTCGGCGACGACGCCGCAACCGGCGGATGGCTGGTTTCGGTTGTACCACCGATGGTTTCGGCGACGACAGGTGCCGCGCTGGTGGGCCATCTGCCGGCCGGTCAGCCTCGGGAGACGATGCTGCTGGCGTGCTACGCACTGTTCGGACTGACCGCACTGTCCGGGCTGCTGATCTTGAATCAGGTGTGGCAGCGCATCATTCGACATGGATTACCCGGAGCTCCGGCGGTTCCGACCCTGTGGATCGGGTTGGGCTTTCTGGGACAGTCGATCACGGCCGCCCACCACCTGGGCCGGGTCGCCCCGGAGGTGGCCGGCGAATACGGCCACGCACTGTCGATGTTCGCGCTCTGCTACGGAGTTCCGTTGTGGGGCTTCACCATGTTCTGGCTGGCACTGGTGGCCGCGCTGACCGTCCGGCAGTTGCGGGACGGTCTGCCGTTCGCGCCCACCTGGTGGTCGTTCACGTTCCCGGTGGGCACCGTGGTGACGGGAACCTCAGCGCTGGCCGAGGCGACGGGGCTGGTCGCGTTCGGCGTTGCCGCGGGTGCACTGTTGGCGGTCCTGATCGTCGGGTGGCTGGCCGCCGTTGTTGCGTCGATCGCGCTGTTCGCCAACGCAACCGGCAGCGCCGTCTCACCGGAAAGCACTGCTCCGCAAGCACTATCGGCCACATCATGAACTATCCCGCGGCAGCCTACTTGTACTTCGGATTGTTGAACGTCGGAATCTGGATGCTGATCGGCATGCGCAGCTCGGACATGTAGAGCAGCACGAACTGGCGTAGCAGTTCGTCGAACATCCAGTAGGTCTCCTTGGGCACCCCCACACCGAGCAGACCCTCACGCATCCCGACGAACGGCACCCACGCGGTCTCCAGCAGCGGACTCCACACCGGCTCACGGGGGATGTGGTACCAGTTGGCCACCCTGTCGCCGCACACATAGCGGGTGAGCGCGCCCAGCACACCGCGGGACAGCAACGTCAGGTCGAGGTTGACACCGAGATTGAGCAGCATGTCGGCGAGCTTGGCGCCCTCCGGAGTGGGGGCGATGATCGGGTCGAGCACCTGGCGCGCCTGCGACTCGGCCCGGCCCCACGAGTTGGGGATGTATTCGTCGCGCACCCCGAGCAACGACGCGGTGACCTGCCACGAGTGCAGCAGTCCGTTGCCCTCGTAGTTGTCCATCGGCACCCGCCATCTGCGCAGGTTGCGCATGACGGTGGTGGGCAGACTGTGCCAGGTGACCATGATGTCGGCCTGGCTGATCGGCTTGGTCTCGGGCGCCACCGCCGCCCAGTGCTCGGACCGCGGCAGCAGATACCGCACTCCGGCGTGCGCCATCCGCGTCTTGACGCAGGTGACGATCATCTCGCCGCCCGGCCGGAAGGCATTCAGCGCGCCGACGTCGTAGCCGAACTTGGCGGTCTTGGAG
Source organism: Gordonia pseudamarae (assembly GCF_025273675.1). NCBI lineage: Bacteria > Bacillati > Actinomycetota > Actinomycetes > Mycobacteriales > Gordoniaceae > Gordonia > Gordonia pseudamarae. The sequence continues at coordinate 4,825,331 of NZ_CP045809.1, forward strand.
ATGCGGTCCTTGAGGTTCCAGCCACCCTTGGAGTAGTAGACGGCGCGAGCCTCCCGGGGGATGACGGTGCTCATCATGCCGCTGGCGAAGCCGTAGATCACGCCGAGGTACAGACCACGCTTCTGGTTGAACCGGACGGCCGCGTCGAGCCTGTCCCAGTCGGTCCACGACGGCAGGCGACGCGCGTACTCGATGAAGTCGCGCAGTTCCGGCGGCAGTCCGGCGGGCAGCGCCTGGCTGTTCCGGGTCCAGCCCTTGAGCAGGTTGTTGACCCTGTGCACCTGTTCGGGGTTGCGCATCAGCCGGGCGATGACCTCGTCGGCCTCCGGATCCCACACCGTGCGGGGATCGTCCCCCGTTCCGGTGCCCGGTATCGAGTACGCCGGCGACCACGTCCACGGCACCGCCGGGGTGGCGAATACCGCGGCTCCGGCCGCCCCGAGCACCCCGGCGCCCCTGAGTGCGGCTCGTCTGCTCAGATTCTCCATCGTCAACTCCGATCCGGTGATGTAACAGAGTTACAGGACTTGTACCATTGATACATTTACCAGGTCGTGGTGTAGATCACATAGGGTTCGGGGGAACAGATCGGGGTGGACCCGGAGGAGCACCGAAACATTGGAAACCGCAGGACCGGCACCGATCGAGACATCGCTACTGCATCGCGCGCTGACCGGGGCCGGGGCGCCACCCGAGGCATCGGCCGTCGGCGACCCCACCCAGATCAAACTGCTCGACGCCGCACGCGAGGTGTTCTGCCGGGTCGGGATGCAGCGGGCGTCGATGGAGGAGGTCGCCCGCCTCGCCGGGGTGTCGCGGGTGACGCTGTACCGGAAGTTCGCGACGAAGAACGCTCTCGCCGAAGCGGTGGTCACCCGCGAGTTCCGGCATTACTTCCGGATCTTCCGCGAGGAGGTGACCGCGGCGCCGACAGCCGCCGACCGGGTGGTGTTCGCCTTCGTCAGTTCACTACGCACGGTCCGTGGCAATCCGCTGATCGCAAGCCTGCTGGTGACCGAACCGCAGCAACTCATCGGTGCCGCCGACGTCGCCGCCCGGATGGTCGCCTCGGTCGCAAGATTCGTGGCCCAGCAACTACGCAGCGAACAGGCCGCCGGAAACGTGCCCGACACGATCGACGTCGACGTCACCGCTGAGATGATGGTGCGGATCTCCATGTCCTTCTTGACGATTCCCAGCCTCACCATCAACACCGATGACGACGGGCAACTCGCCGACATCGCCCGCCGATACATCGTCCCGATGCTCGGCCCCGGGTAGGCTGATCGGTGTGGCGGCCGCACCCCATCCCGCCGACGAACCGATTCCCCAGTCGACTCGTGTCCGTTTCGGGTGGTGCCGCCCGGGGGATGCACGGCGACCGATCCACCGCGGTCGGAGCATGGCGGCGACTGGTCGGCTTCAATGCTGCTCGGGCGCATAGCCCGAGATCGAGGTGCCGACAGAGGCCCGAAGGACTCAGGTCCCAGGGGGCGCGCGGATGTACATAAGCCAGTGCAACCACGGCACCCGATCCCTAAGCCTCGATCCACCGATTCGCATGCCGCTGGTCGGTGAGGGATAGACGAAATACCCTGTCTAAGTGACAGAATGGGACTTGCTTAGGGTTCCAGCGGTACACGCAGAAGGGCATCTCGTAGATGCGATTGTCTCACAGTCATCCGGTCCGGTCTGCATCCTGTGATGACCCGAATCTGCTCGGCGCGGCGGGACTGGTACCGGTGATGGCGCTGGCCGAACAGGCTGGCCTGTCGGGGTTGGCGCGTGAGCATCTGAGCGTGCCCACCGACAAGGGCGCCCACCCGGATCGGAAGGTGTTTTCACTGGTCGCGGGGATGGTGGCCGGGGACGACAGCATCGATGACATGGCGGTGCTGCGACACGGCGCGATGGGTCAGGTGTTCGACCACCTGTACACGCCGTCGACGCTGGGATCGTTTCTGCGCGACGATCGTTTCTGCGCGAGTTCGGGTTCGGACACGTCCGCCAGCTCGATGCGATCACCACCTGCATGCTGGCCGGCCTGCACACCCGCACTCCGGTGCTGGCCGGGATCGATGGGCCGGTGATGGTCGACATCGACGACTCGATCATCGAGGTCCACCGACCGGCCAAACAGGGCGCCGGGTTCGGCTACACCCGGATGCGTGGGCTCAACTCGGCGATCACCACCCTCACCTGCGGACCGGGTGTGCCGGTGATCGCCGCTCAACGCCTGCGCAAGGGAGCATGCAATTCCGCCCGCGGGGCACATCGCTTGATCGCCGATACCCTGCCCACCCTCGCGCGGCTGCGATCCGAAGACGCGTCGGGACCGGGTTCTGTTGCGGGCGGATTCAGCGTTCTACGGTCATCGCACGGTCACCACCGCGATCTGGGCCGGCGCCCAGGTGTCGGTGACCGTCCGCCAGTATGCGCACGTACGCGCGGCGATCGCGCCGATCAGCGATGACGCGTGGACGCCCATCGAGTACACCGACGCCGTCTTCGATGAGAACATCGGTCGCTGGATCTCGCGTGCCGAGGTCGCCGAGATACCGTGCACCGCGTTCACCTCCAAAGCCAAGGCGTTACAGGTTCCCGGGCGACTGGTCGTACGCCGTATCCCCTGCTGTCAACCCGATGGAGACGGCCTGTTCGAGGTGTGGCGATTCCACGCGTTCTTCACCACCAGCGACCTCGACACCGTCACCGCCGACAAGACCCACCGCGCACACGCCATCATCGAACAAGTGCACGCCGACCGCAAAGCCTCCGCGCTCGCGCATCTGCCGTCGGGAAAGTTCTGTGCGAATGCCGGCTGGCTGGTGTGTGCGGTCATCGCGTTCAATCTGACTCGTGCTGCCGCCTGCCTCGGTGGGCAGCGTCTGGCCAAGGCCACCACCCCCACGGTCCGCCGCGCCCTGATCTGCGTTCCGGCGCGGATCGCCTCCTCAGCCCGGCGCATCACGATGCACCTACCCGCCCAATGGCCTTGGGAAAGTGAATGGAACCTGTTGTTCAACAACATAATCGGCCGACAACACGCGGCCTAACACCTAACCCGAGCGGCTCAGCGGCCCCGATCCCAAAACCCAGTGAAACAAGCCGAAATCGGAGATCGGCGACTCAACTCATGCCCATCACCGGCCTGAACGTGCTCAACACCTTTCATCGCACCACAAAAGCCGATCGGTGGATCGAGGCTTAGTGATCACGAGGTCCGGAGCGTCTCGCTTCCTTCGCGGGCGCCAAGGGGCGAGGAGCGAGACGAGAGGGGCGGGGATCGGGACTTTGACGAACTTGAACTCGCGCCACCAGACCACCCGGGCCGATATGCCGACGGCGACGCCGAACGTCAATTCCTTCACGACATGCGAGAAGCCGGACATGACTACGTATCCGTCAAGCGACTATCGAAGAAGGTCCCCGACTTCGCCTCACCTTCGCGCCGGACGACGCTGGAGCACTAGGAGCCCGACAGCGACCCAAGCTCGGGTAGTACTGGCACGCTGCGCAACAACCTGAGCCGCAACATCACTCGAGCGAGCACCCAGAGTCGAAATGTCGTGATCGACTACCGAAGGTATCCGGGAGTCAGCCAGGATTCCATTGTGGCCGTTCTACCGGAGATATTGACGTTTGCCGATGTCGGACCGTATGTCGATGAAGTGTTCGTCCTCACCGACGATGGCACCATACACTGGAAGCGTGATTGACATCGATCTGGTGATCGCCTCGGACGACGAGAATGCGATCAACGTCGCCATCGACCGCCTAGATGGTTGATTCCTTGGACGCGGTCAGTGGTCGTACGCGATCAGGGATCGTTTGGTGGTGATGCCGGTGGTCCAGTTGTGCCAGATGCCGGCGGACATCGCCAGGAGGCGTTGACTCACTCGGGCGAACACTCCGTGGGTGGTCCGGCCGCCGTGTTTCTCCAGGCCGAGCTGCCCTTTGAGGGTCTGGTTGACCGATTCGATCCACTGCCGCACCCCGCCGAGGTTGCCGTTGCGGTAGGTCTCGTCCTTGCGGTCCGGGCGCAGCAACCGCAGGCCCATCGCGGCGGTTGTGGCAGCGAACGTCTTTCCGGAGAAGCCCTTGTCGGCGAGCAGCACCTGCCCGGAGCGGATGAGGTGGTGATCGCGTTCGAGCAGCGCGGTCACCACCTCGCGTTCACCGATCTTCGGATGCGCCAGGCACCACATGATCGGCATCCCGTCGCCGGCGCACACCAGATACAACTTCAAGCCCCAGTAGAAACGCGAGTGTGACGCGCAGTAGCCGTATCCGGCGTGCCCGGCCAGGCCGGACCGCTTGACCGTTTCCCTTGACATGCCACACGGAACCGGGGTGGCGTCGGTGATCCACAGGTCGTCGAACCACGACGGTGAGAGCCGCGCCACCGCCTGAATTGTCTTGCACAGCAACCCTCGTGCAGCCCTGACACGCTTGTTGTAGTCGGACTGGCCCGGCAGATACGGGAACAGTGCGCGCAGTTGCTCGTTGCCGTGGACGTGCCGGATCCAACGCCGTTCACTGTCGAACCCGAGCAACACCTGCGCTACCGCGAGCGTGAGCAGTTCGGCATCGGAGAGCAGCGGGCGCCGGCCGCGTCCCGAGCGGGGTTCGACGACGTGGTCGTCGATGAGGACATAGAGTTCAGTCAGGAGGGTTTCGAGTTCTTTCGTCACACATTGATCTTGAAGCCCTCCGCCTACCTCGTTGCCGACGGCACCTTCAAGGAATCAACCATCTAGGTTGGCGGTCGATGCCTGGTGTCGTCGATGTTGATGTGATGGATCGCAGGTTCGGCGATCCGTACTACCTGAGAATGGGCGGACTGATGGTAGACGACTCGATCGCGCCGGTCGCCGATCGAGCCGAGTATGCGAAAGGCTTGGCCGAAGCGCTCTCGGGTGAACTCGGTGTTCATGTCGCGACCGCCGACGATTATGACAGCGGCGACGTCTTCTATCCTTCAGGCGTGAATACCGGGTAGCCGCCAATGTGATCGGCCAGCGACCAGCCCAGCACCCGACGCGAGTGTTCATCGCCGATCGCGCACAGGTACGCGTCCCCCTCACCGCAGGTCAGGTAGGTAATGTCCGAGGTCCAGACCAGGTCAGTGCCGCCCTGGTCGAATTCCCGCCCGACCCTGTCCGGAGGGAATGACGCCGCCGGATCAACCACGATGGTCTTCACCTTGAAGGTACGTGGGCTGATGCCCTCGATACCCGTCTCAGACATGATCTTGGCGACGGTGTTCTCCGAGACCGCAACACCCTCGGCATGCAGGTCAGCGGCGATCCGCGGCGAACCATAGGTGCGCACCGATGCCTGCCAGTGGGCGAGGATCTTCACCTCCAGGTCCCGGCGCCGCTGCTGACGAGGCGTCAACTCGGTGCGGCATTGCCGATCCGCCCACGCGTAGTAGCCAGATCGTGAAACACCCAGCAAGTCAGTCAGTTCCGTGATCTCGTGGTCGGCGCACTCCGCGGCGATGAGCTCGAACTTGCTCACCGATGTTGCTGTGCCGCAAAGTACGCCGATACTTTTTCAGGAACGCGATGTCGCGGTCCTTCTCGGCGAGCTCGGCACGCAGCCGTGTCAATTCCGCGCGCTCACCAGCCGACAAGTCTCGATCGGGTGGGGCGCTGCACACCTCGTCGGCGACACCATCGCGCATCCGTTCGGCGCGAACCCATTTGCCCAACAAACTCTCATGCAGGTTGAGTTCACGTGCGACCTCGCTGACGGCCGGCCCCCGTCAATCACCCGACGAGCAGCCTCCGCCTTGAACTCAGGCGTAAACGACCGACGCGTCCTGGACATACTGACATCCTCCCAGCAGGACCCTTCGTCCCGCTATCACAGGTGTCCACTCAAACTGGGGAGGTTCAATCATCCCCGCTCGCGCGGGGAGCACACATGGCTATGGGCTAACGTCATTTCCCCGGTGGGATCATCCCCGCTCGCGCGGGGAGCACGTCGCCTCCTTGGTCTTGTTGTCCCCGGTGTCCGGATCATCCCCGCTCGCACGGGGAGCACTCGACGACGGTTGATCCGTCTGTCCCCGCTCGCGCGGGGAGCACGCCAGTCGAATTGGGGGAATCATGAGTGACACGGGATCATCCCCGCTCGCGCGGGGAGCACACGATCCGGTGCGCGGTCGCTGAGCACCACTCGGGATCATCCCCGCTCGCGCGGGGAGCACGACTGCCTGGGCGGTGACGAGGACTTCGGCCACGGATCATCCCCGCTCGCGCGGGGAGCACTCAGCGGGAAGCTCGTCGAGCCACCCCCATTCGGGATCATCCCCGCTCGCGCGGGGAGCACGGCATTCAAGCATCCGCACCCCACTAAGCCGGGGGATCATCCCCGCTCGCGCGGGGAGCACCTGTTCCTGGGCCACACCTTGCGCGCTCTCGGGGGATCATCCCCGCTCGCGCGGGGAGCACTTTTGTCGGCTCCGGTCCAAAAGTGAGCAGGTGAGTACGGTCGAAAAGTGAGCACCATCCAATGATTGGAGAGTGATCACTGTGGAGGACTGGGCGTTGATTCGTCAGTTACACCGGTCGGAGGGGTTGTCTCAAGCCGCGATCGCCCGGCAGTTGGGGTTGTCCCGCAATACGGTGGCCAAGGCGGTGCGCTCTGATGCGCCGCTGCGCTACGAGCGTCCGCGTCCGCGGTCGTCGGGGTGGGCACAGATCGAGCCTGCTGTTCGCGAACTGTTGACTCGGTTTCCGACGATGCCGGCCACGGTGATCGCCGAACGGGTCGGCTGGTCCGGTGGCCGGTCGTGGTTCGCCGAGAATGTGGCACGTATCCGCCCCGAGTATGCGCCCGCGGATCCGTGTGACCGTCTGGTCCATCGTCCGGGTGAGCAGGTGCAATGCGATTTGTGGTTCCCGGGCCAGTTGGTGCCCGACCAGGCTGGAGTGTTGCGGTCATTTCCGGTGTTGGTGATGGGGTCAAGTCCCGCGTAGTGGTGTAGCTGATTGTGGTCCTTCGTAGGTGGTCAGACAGGTAGTTGGATCAGCGGGTCGGTGTTCACCTCCGGCATGTGGTGGGCACTCGGCGAACAGATCGGTGCTGTTCCTCGTACATTGTTGTGGGACAACGAATCAGGTATCGGCCAACGCCGCAAATTGGCAGCCGGTGTGGCCGGATTCTGTGGCACGCTAGGTACCAGGATGATCCAGGCCCGTCCGTATGATCCGGAAACCAAAGGGGTGGTCGAACGAGCGAACGGCTATCTCGAGACATCGTTCCTGCCGGGACGGTCCTTCGCCTCTGCCACGGATTTCAATACCCAGATCCATGAGTGGCTGGCCGGAGCGAACACCAGAATTCACCGCACGACGAAGAAGAAGCCGGTCGAGGAGTTGTTGATCGACCGCAAATCGATGGCGCCGCTGCCGCCTATTGCGCCGGGTACCGGAACATCGGTCACCACCCGGTTGGGTCGGGACTACTACGTGGCGGTCGCCGGGTCGACCTACTCAGTCAATCCAGAGGTGATCGGGCGGATGATCACTGTGACCGCTGACCTGGACCGGGTTGTGGCCCACTGCGGTCAGCGGAAGGTTGCCGAGCACCAAAGATATTGGGGACCAGACGGTTTGACCACCGATCCTGATCACGTGACAGTGGCCAAAGCTCAACGCGAGCACTACAACTCGCGGCCACCAACCTCTGGTGACGTGCAGGTTCAGGTCGCCGATCTCAGTGTCTACGATCGTGTTTTCGGGACTGGGGAGGTTGCCTGATGCCGACCACACGCCCGAGCGCACCCTCTGATGCTGACAAGTTGATCGCTCACCAGTCCCGGCTTCTCAAAGCGCCGAGGATCGCTCAGAACTATTCCCGGATCGCTGAGCAAGCTCGCGCCGCGGACTGGTCGTTGGAGGACTATCTGGCCGCAGTGCTGGCGGTGGAATCGAATGCTCGCGCCGAGTCCGGTGCCCGTTTGCGTATTCGAGGCGCCGGGTTCCCGTCGATCAAGACGATCACCGACTTCGACTTCACCGCCCAGCCCGCAGTCGACCGTGCACAGATAGCCCGGCTCGAAGCCGGTGGCTGGCTCGCCGAAGCCCACAACATCGTTCTGCTCGGACCGCCCGGTACCGGCAAAACCCATCTCGCGACGGCGCTGGCCGTCGCTGCCGCCCATACCGGCTATCGTGTCGGGTTTGCCTCGGCAACAGCGTGGATCACCCGGCTGGCCGAGGCCCACCGACTCGGGCGACTCGACACAGAACTCAAGAGGATCAGCCGGATCGGACTGATCGTGATCGACGAAGTCGGCTACATCCCTTTCGATGCCGAAGCTGCCAACCTGTTCTTCCAACTCGTCTCCAGCCGATACGAGAAGTCGTCGATCATTCTGACCTCCAACCTGCCGTTCTCCCGGTGGGGAGAAGTGTTCGGTGAAGCCACCATCGCCTCGGCCATGATCGATCGGATCGTTCACCACGCCGACGTCATCGCCCTCAAAGGCACCAGCTACCGCATCAAACACACCGCAATCGAGTCACTGCCTTCCGTCGACGCCGACCGTCAGGCAAACTCGAACCCGTAACCTGCTCACTTTTCGACCGGACACAGCAGCGCACTTTTCGACCGGAGCTGACAATCATCCCCGCTCGCGCGGGGAGCACACCTTGTTGGCGCGCTTGATCTCATCGACTGACGGATCATCCCCGCTCGCGCGGGGAGCACCGCTCGGCAGTGTGGGACTACACCGGTCCCGACGGATCATCCCCGCTCGCGCGGGGAGCACTTGAATGACGCGGCCCTGTGCGCGCTTGAAGCGGGATCATCCCCGCTCGCGCGGGGAGCACAGGGAGTCCGGGGGCGGTCCAACTTCGGCTAGGGGATCATCCCCGCTCGCGCGGGGAGCACTCAGTCACCGTTGAATCTACGGACCGTTTCACAGGATCATCCCCGCTCGCGCGGGGAGCACCCATGGGAACACGGTCGATGAGTCGAACTTCCGGGATCATCCCCGCTCGCGCGGGGAGCACGACGTAGTGGGCGACGGAACCTAGCTAGACAAGGGATCATCCCCGCTCGCGCGGGGAGCACAACCCTGCCGGTTCGAGCTGCATTTCGGAAATCGGATCATCCCCGCTCGCGCGGGGAGCACAGGGATATGGTCTCTATCCACCCCGACCACGCCGGATCATCCCCGCTCGCGCGGGGAGCACTTGCATGACGCCGTCTTGTGCGTGCTTGGCGCGGGATCATCCCCGCTCACGCGGGGAGCACATGCCGGCACCGGAGGGTATCGACGTTGACGACGGATCATCCCCGCTCGCGCGGGGAGCACGCCTATACTTTCAATCCCGTACTCGGTATACACGGATCATCCCCGCTCGCGCGGGGAGCACTATCCACACGGCGATGGTGGTGATGCCGAAGCAGGATCATCCCCGCTCGCGCGGGGAGCACGCGGCACTGCCGATCATTCGGGTCGTGCACGTAGGATCATCCCCGCTCGCGCGGGGAGCACCAGATACACGGCGGTGTTACGTTGGACGACGTGGCGTACGTGACGATCTCCTCCCACGTCTCGGCCGAAGACGCTCAACGAATCATCGCCAAGCTCGGCGAGGCGGGCGTCGGCGCGGTGCATGGAGACGACACCGCCGAGCGCGCCGGACTCGGCCTCAACGGCGGTGCGTGATGGTCGAGTATCCCTACGCCGACGACATTCCCGAGATGACCGTCAAGGCTACGCACGTATTCGGGTCCGATGACACTCCGGCCGCACAGTTTGCGCCAGGGGTCTTTGTCGATGCGAATGGTGTCACATGGCCGTGGTGGCGCTTTGAGTTCCGACCACAGCCCAGTGACCTCGTCATCACGGTGCCGCGTGATGAAATATGGAGCGTCTGGCACGTCCTCGGTCCTGCGATGCCGGGCGATTGACGTGGACGGCTCGAATCTTGACGACGACGCGAAGACACGCCGCCTCAAGGATCATCCCCGCTCGCGCGGGGAGCACTTGTGACTGTTTTCGGCGTTGCTTTACGGAACGGGATCATCCCCGCTCGCGCGGGGAGCACGCGGATTCCGCACCCGAGTTCGAGGGTGAGGACGGATCATCCCCGCTCGCGCGGGGAGCACCTCTACACGTCGGCCACCGGCAGCGGTGTCGACGGATCATCCCCGCTCGCGCGGGGAGCACGCGTCCATATCGGGAGCGAATGCCACGGTCAGGGGATCATCCCCGCTCGCGCGGGGAGCACTCACGGATTGCGGCACGGGCATCGTCAAGCGTGGGATCATCCCCGCTCGCGCGGGGAGCACACTGCTGTGGCGCAATTCCGCGCGGCCGTAACGGGATCATCCCCGCTCGCGCGGGGAGCACGCCGGTCAACTCAAACTTGTTGCCACTCATCACGGATCATCCCCGCTCGCGCGGGGAGCACTCCATCATGTTGTTGAGCATTTCAATGGTTGAGGGATCATCCCCGCTCGCGCGGGGAGCACCTGCCCGCTTCGGCGCTGTGGGCAGGTGAGTTGGGATCATCCCCGCTCGCGCGGGGAGCACGACGGGCTGTCCGTATTCGGGTACCAGGGCTCGGGATCATCCCCGCTCGCGCGGGGAGCACTCCATGCCCGACGGGCACTACAGCAAACGCATGGGATCATCCCCGCTCGCGCGGGGAGCACAACGCCGCGAACGGCTGAACATGCGGATCATTGGGATCATCCCCGCTCGCGCGGGGAGCACGCGTGGGTCAAGTCCCGCGTAGTGGTGTAGCTGATTGTGGTCCTTCGTAGGTGGTCAGACAGGTAGTTGGATCAGCGGGTCGGTGTTCACCTCCGGCGTGTGGTCGGTGTCGGTGACGGTCAGCCGGCAGCGGCTGAGCACTTCGAGGCCGAGGTAGCGGCGGCCTTCGGCCCATTCGTCGGTCTGCTCGGCGAGCACTGCGCCAATGAGACGGACGATGGCATCGCGGTTCGGGAAGATGCCTACGACGTCGGTGCGGCGCCGGATCTCGCGGTTGAGTCGTTCTGTGGGGTTGTTGGACCAGATCTGGCGCCACACGTCATCAGGAAACGCGGCGAATGCCAGCAGGTCTTCACGGGCGTCACCGAGGTGTTCGGCCACTTCGGGTAGGCGGTCTTCGGTGTATTCGAGCAGCCGGTCGAACTGGGCGTTCACCGCACCAGCAGTGGGTTGGTCATAGACGCTGTGCAGCATGGCCTTGACCGCTGGCCACATCGACTTCGGACACACCGCCATCAGATTCGCCGCGTAATGGGTGCGGCAGCGTTGCCAGGCAGCTCCGGGCAGGTTCGCCGCGATCGCCTCGACCAACCCGGCATGGGCATCAGAAGTCACCAGGCGGACCCCGCCCAGGCCGCGGGCGACCAGGTCAGCGAAGAAGGTGTTCCACGAGGCTGTGGTTTCGCTGGTGGCGACCTGCATGCCAAGCACTTCACGGTGCCCGTCACCATTGACTCCGGTGGCCAGCAGAACGACGGCTTTGACGACCTGCTTGTTCTCCCGGACCTTGATCGTCAGCGCATCCGCGGTGACGAACGTGAACGGGCCGGCCTCGTCCAGTCGGCGATGACGGAACGCTGCGACTTGTTCGTCGAGGTCTTCGGCCATGCGCGAGACCTGCGACTTCGACAACGAATCGATGCCCAAAGTCTTGACCAGCTTGTCCATCCGGCGGGTCGAGACCCCGGCCAGGTAGCAGTCGGCCACGACGGTGATCAGCGCCGACTCGGCGCGCTTGCGGCGTTCGAGCAACCACTCGGGAAAATAGGTGCCAGAGCGCAGCTTCGGCACGGCGACGTCGATCGTGCCCACACGGGTATCGAGAGGCCGGTGCCGGTATCCGTTCCGGTGATTGATGCGGTCTTCGGACCGGCGGCCCCACTCGGCGCCGCACACAGCGTCGGCATCGGCGGAGAGCAGTGCGTTGATCATCGTCTGCAGCAGCTCACGCATCAGATCGGGCGAGGCCTCAGCCAGGGCTTGGCCAAGCAAGCCAGCAGGGTCGACAATGTGGGGTGCGGTCATCGTGATGACTCCGTTCGAGGATTCTGTGGAAGGTTGACTCGAAGGATCACACGGTGACCGCTTCCCTGCCCGACAGCTACACGCTGTCAGTTACGGTCCTGGTCACCGAGTTACACCACTCTATGGGGCACTACTGTGTCGGACGGCGCACCTGCCGCTGGGATCATCCCCGCTCGCGCGGGGAGCACTCTCGTCGGCTGTCGCGACACTGCCGCTCGGTGGGATCATCCCCGCTCGCGCGGGGAGCACGTAGTGATCTCCTCAACATGGGTGTCATACCACGGATCATCCCCGCTCGCGCGGGGAGCACTCCGCGCTTACGCCTTGCGGCCGGGGCTACCGAGGATCATCCCCGCTCGCGCGGGGAGCACGCCGAGGCTGTAGTCCTGGGTTCCGGGCACGCCGGATCATCCCCGCTCGCGCGGGGAGCACTCTGTGCGTCCATGATGTCCTCCTTGCTGGTTGGGATCATCCCCGCTCGCGCGGGGAGCACCTTATCGCAATGATCACCATGGATACGTGGATGGGATCATCCCCGCTCGCGCGGGGAGCACGGTGATGCCCTCGGCCAACCACTCGGATTCCACGGATCATCCCCGCTCGCGCGGGGAGCACCCCATAGTGTGACGCGGCTCACATTATTGCCTGGGATCATCCCCGCTCGCGCGGGGAGCACGCAGGGTGGTGACCGGTCATCCGGTCAATCGGGGGATCATCCCCGCTCGCGCGGGGAGCACGCCGCCGGCATGGTCCTGGCCCCCACGGATACGGATCATCCCCGCTCGCGCGGGGAGCACGCGGACATGGCCGCCGGCACCACCTGGTGCCTGGGATCATCCCCGCTCGCGCGGGGAGCACAAGTCGAGCACCTTGCGTGCGAGGCGATCCACCGGATCATCCCCGCTCGCGCGGGGAGCACTCCGACTCCAGCCAGCCGCCCAGATCCCCCGACGGATCATCCCCGCTCGCGCGGGGAGCACCGGTGCATCTCTTCGGCCTGCTCGGACGTGATGGGATCATCCCCGCTCGCGCGGGGAGCACCACCCGGACTGGACGTTCGAGGGCACCGGCACGGGATCATCCCCGCTCGCGCGGGGAGCACGGAACCATCGGCGCCACCACCGAAGTCGTCACCGGATCATCCCCGCTCGCGCGGGGAGCACGAAGTGTGCCTCGATGACATCGGCGACTTCGCGGGATCATCCCCGCTCGCGCGGGGAGCACGAGACCGGCCCGGACCCGACCGGGATCGTGTCGGGATCATCCCCGCTCGCGCGGGGAGCACGAGGTTGTGCCGCAGAAGCGTGGCTGGTGGGAGGGATCATCCCCGCTCGCGCGGGGAGCACGAGTTCCTTCCGGGATTGGTGTTCTTTGGCGCGGGATCATCCCCGCTCGCGCGGGGAGCACGCTACTTCGCGGCGTCGACCGGCGGCACCGTCGGGATCATCCCCGCTCGCGCGGGGAGCACCGGATCACCATGCTTTTTGACCCGCTGCCGGTGGGATCATCCCCGCTCGCGCGGGGAGCACGCTTTCCCCACCTCACGGCCTTCGGTGGCGGCGGGATCATCCCCGCTCGCGCGGGGAGCACTTGCAGGGGCAGATGAATCAGACGGTCGGCCCGGGATCATCCCCGCTCGCGCGGGGAGCACGCAGATTTGGGTGTCCAAGATGTTGTCGGCGAGGGATCATCCCCGCTCGCGCGGGGAGCACAGTGACTGTCAAAATAGACTCTATGGCCCCTACGGATCATCCCCGCTCGCGCGGGGAGCACTGTTCGAGCTGCCGTACGAGTGAGTGTGAGCGGGGATCATCCCCGCTCGCGCGGGGAGCACTTGGTCGCGAAGGCGCATCAAAAGAATTCGCACGGATCATCCCCGCTCGCGCGGGGAGCACGTCGACCTCCCGGATACGAAGTCGGCCGAGATGGGATCATCCCCGCTCGCGCGGGGAGCACGGATCGGCCGCCGGTTAGCCGTTCCTCGATGAGGGATCATCCCCGCTCGCGCGGGGAGCACCGTCAGGTGGGGTTGACGTCGATGTAGGTGCCGGGATCATCCCCGCTCGCGCGGGGAGCACGCCCACAGGCCGGTCCGGATCGCGATCAGCGAGGGATCATCCCCGCTCGCGCGGGGAGCACCCCGACCGGGCCAACCGTCAACACATGCGACGGGGATCATCCCCGCTCGCGCGGGGAGCACTTTGCGGGGATGCCGCACATGGAGGGCGCTCCGAGGATCATCCCCGCTCGCGCGGGGAGCACAACGCGGACCATCCGGCGCGGTCCTCGGGCTTGGGATCATCCCCGCTCGCGCGGGGAGCACATGGGCGTGTCCGCGAGGTCGGTGGTCCGCGCGGGATCATCCCCGCTCGCGCGGGGAGCACCCGGTCGTCATGCTCAGCGCGTCCGGCAGCACCGGATCATCCCCGCTCGCGCGGGGAGCACCATCGCTTCGCCCCGGTAGGCCTTCACGTGGACGGATCATCCCCGCTCGCGCGGGGAGCACGTCGTTGAGTACGTCGCGATCACGTCGGAAACGGGATCATCCCCGCTCGCGCGGGGAGCACGCAGAGGCGAACCCATCCTTCATGCCCGCGTACGGATCATCCCCGCTCGCGCGGGGAGCACATTGGCGTGTCCGCGAGGTCGGTGGTCCGCGCGGGATCATCCCCGCTCGCGCGGGGAGCACTTGTGGGAGGCCGGGTTCCGGCATCACCCGGAGGGATCATCCCCGCTCGCGCGGGGAGCACGCACGACTATGAGCGGTTGAAGTGGATTCGGTGGGATCATCCCCGCTCGCGCGGGGAGCACGGCACCGGCATCCGCTACCAACTCATGGTCAGCGGATCATCCCCGCTCGCGCGGGGAGCACGTACACGCACCCGAGTTGGCGACCCGCATGCTGGGATCATCCCCGCTCGCGCGGGGAGCACTGCCCGAGGATCGGTCTATCCCGGTGTTGGTGGGGATCATCCCCGCTCGCGCGGGGAGCACCCGACTCCACGTAATGCCGCAGATAATCGCGGGGGATCATCCCCGCTCGCGCGGGGAGCACTCCCTCGGCTTGGCGTTCGCGGATCATGGCGAGGGATCATCCCCGCTCGCGCGGGGAGCACGCCAAGAACCTGAAACGGGTTCTGCGGGCACTGGGATCATCCCCGCTCGCGCGGGGAGCACTATCCGCCCGGGACAGGTTGCCCTCGGCCTTCGGGATCATCCCCGCTCGCGCGGGGAGCACCCAGCCGGGTTGGTCCCGGACTACACACCGATGGGATCATCCCCGCTCGCGCGGGGAGCACTTCTCTTCTTTTCTCATGTGGGATTTCCTTTGGGGATCATCCCCGCTCGCGCGGGGAGCACTCCAAGCACAGCATCGCCGCCGCGCGCAACCGGGGATCATCCCCGCTCGCGCGGGGAGCACCACCTGAAAAGAGTCCAAAAGTATGGCGAGCCGGGATCATCCCCGCTCGCGCGGGGAGCACGGCTCCAACATCGCCCGGACTTCGTTGTTGCGGGGATCATCCCCGCTCGCGCGGGGAGCACGGATGACCGGTCAGACTCACCGTTGCGGTCACGGGATCATCCCCGCTCGCGCGGGGAGCACGTTGGAGTCCGAACCTTGCATCGGATTCGGGCGGGATCATCCCCGCTCGCGCGGGGAGCACTACGGCATCACCGGCGACGAGTACGACTACCTGGGATCATCCCCGCTCGCGCGGGGAGCACATTCACCGTCGACGGCGACCACCACAACCTCACGGATCATCCCCGCTCGCGCGGGGAGCACCCCGGAAACCGGCCACCCCTCGGCGCACTCACGGGATCATCCCCGCTCGCGCGGGGAGCACGACGGTGTCACCAAACGTGATCTACAGGATTTGGGATCATCCCCGCTCGCGCGGGGAGCACTGTTCGAGCTGCCGTACGAGTGAGTGTGAGCGGGGATCATCCCCGCTCGCGCGGGGAGCACTGAGCGCGTGGAAGGCGGACCTGCGAGCACAGGGGATCATCCCCGCTCGCGCGGGGAGCACGTGTCCCCCGGTCGGGCGTAGGCGAGTAGGGCGGGATCATCCCCGCTCGCGCGGGGAGCACGGCCCAGTCCTGCCGCCCGCACCATGCGACGAGGGATCATCCCCGCTCGCGCGGGGAGCACGCGTGGGTGGCACGCGGCGACGCAGGCCATGACGGATCATCCCCGCTCGCGCGGGGAGCACATGGGCCAGCTCGCAGATTGCGCGTCCTAGCGCGGATCATCCCCGCTCGCGCGGGGAGCACAATGTGATTCGTGCCCTCATCGGCGCTGCGGCGGGATCATCCCCGCTCGCGCGGGGAGCACCTCCCTGGCTGCTTCACGTCGTTCGGCACCGAGGGATCATCCCCGCTCGCGCGGGGAGCACGGATGATCGGCATCGACCACAGGGCGCCACCAGTGGATCATCCCCGCTCGCGCGGGGAGCACATGATCACGGAATACCGGGCGGCGATCCAGGTGGGATCATCCCCGCTCGCGCGGGGAGCACGCTTCGGCCCATGACAGGCCGATGTCTTCGCCGGGATCATCCCCGCTCGCGCGGGGAGCACATAAGCGTGTGGTGGACGGTGGTCAGCACCTACGGATCATCCCCGCTCGCGCGGGGAGCACCCGAACCAGCGGGGATCGTCGGGGGACATGATGGGATCATCCCCGCTCGCGCGGGGAGCACGACATCACCAACACCAGCACGCGGCCCGCCGGGGGATCATCCCCGCTCGCGCGGGGAGCACGCCGGTTTCACCGCCGACTTCATCGACACCATCGGATCATCCCCGCTCGCGCGGGGAGCACTGTGCGGTTGCAAGATGCATTGTATCGGAAACGGGATCATCCCCGCTCGCGCGGGGAGCACTTGATGCCTTTGGCGGCAGAGAATGAGGGCGGGGGATCATCCCCGCTCGCGCGGGGAGCACTTCTTCTTGCCAAAACGGGTTGTACGCTTTCAGGGATCATCCCCGCTCGCGCGGGGAGCACCACCCGGACTGGACGTTCGAGGGCACCGACACGGGATCATCCCCGCTCGCGCGGGGAGCACCCCGGATTCCTGGCGGCATCCGATGCTGTGGGTGGATCATCCCCGCTCGCGCGGGGAGCACCGGATCACCATGCTTTTTGACCCGCTGCCGATGGGATCATCCCCGCTCGCGCGGGGAGCACTAGTCGCCAGGGACCGGCATTTGTGCGATCAGGGGATCATCCCCGCTCGCGCGGGGAGCACGAAATACCCTTCCACGCCGGGACCATGATGTCGGGATCATCCCCGCTCGCGCGGGGAGCACCAAGCCGCTCTGGGTGCGATCATCCCGATCGTGGGATCATCCCCGCTCGCGCGGGGAGCACGTCTTCAAGTCGCTCATCAAGTGCTCCATCGGGGGATCATCCCCGCTCGCGCGGGGAGCACCTGCGGACGATGCCATCACGCCCATATGTGGCGGGATCATCCCCGCTCGCGCGGGGAGCACCGTGACGGCACACGATCTGGCCTGTGGTCCTACGGATCATCCCCGCTCGCGCGGGGAGCACGGCGTGCCCATCGAGGGCGTCAGCCTCACCGCGGGATCATCCCCGCTCGCGCGGGGAGCACGATCGAACAGACGTTCTGAGAATAGGTCAGGAGGGATCATCCCCGCTCGCGCGGGGAGCACCCGATCGGACTCGGCCATGACGACACCGGACAGGGATCATCCCCGCTCGCGCGGGGAGCACCTCCACCGCGTAGGACCGGATTCCACCTTCGCGGGATCATCCCCGCTCGCGCGGGGAGCACTCGTTCGAGGCGGGCGGTGAGTTCGATGACCAGGGATCATCCCCGCTCGCGCGGGGAGCACGCCGAGCGCGACGCGGTGAATCGGCTGGCCGAGGGATCATCCCCGCTCGCGCGGGGAGCACGCCGGGGCACCGTCGTATCCGGGCGTGTGTCCGGGATCATCCCCGCTCGCGCGGGGAGCACCCTCACCCCGCGCAATCATGTTCTCTCCGTTGGGGATCATCCCCGCTCGCGCGGGGAGCACTTCACCGTCGACGGCGACCACCACAATCTCACGGGATCATCCCCGCTCGCGCGGGGAGCACTGGGTGGGCCACTCGATGACCAGGCCACGCCGGGGATCATCCCCGCTCGCGCGGGGAGCACCGACTCGACAACCCGGCCGCGGTGCTCGCCGAGGGATCATCCCCGCTCGCGCGGGGAGCACATACCGGCCACCACGTCACCGTTGCCGGACTTGGGATCATCCCCGCTCGCGCGGGGAGCACTATCCCGACAGCGCTCGCGACTTGTGCGCGATGGGATCATCCCCGCTCGCGCGGGGAGCACACGGGAACACCGAACTACCCGGGAACACACTGGGGATCATCCCCGCTCGCGCGGGGAGCACATCATGAGCGGGTTCGTCGCCGACGGCCGCACGGGATCATCCCCGCTCGCGCGGGGAGCACCCGGTGGGATGAGGCCCGCGCCCGCAAGGCTGGGGGATCATCCCCGCTCGCGCGGGGAGCACATGGACCTGTTCGGCATCCAGGATTCGCCGGTGGGATCATCCCCGCTCGCGCGGGGAGCACACTTGGTAACCAGCAATTATAGTAGCGGACCGCTGCTATCAGATGCAGTTGAGCGGTTACCTCCACCTACGCCGCTGAGACGCAGTGCTCCATCCGCGACGTGCCCGCCGTGTGCGAACAGTTGAATTGTCCGCCGGCCTACGCATCAGTAGAACCCCGTCGTAGTCGACGGGCTCCCACTCGTGCTGATGCGTACGGAACGCGAGCCTCTGTTCACCAACCGTGCTATGCACCATGAGCGCCTTACCATCCTTGACGTACTCGACAACTTGATTCCACAGAAGATCTCTAACGCGGGCCGGGACGTGACCGACGTAGACCCCTGCGCTGATCTCAAGCAGCCATCGTGTCAGGTGTCCTCGCAGCTTCGCCGGACAATTGGTCAGAACGACGACTACCATGGTGGCTCCAGATCCTCCGGCGCAAAGTTTCGGCCACCGGCGACGTTCTGCTGTCGGTCATCCCATAGTTCGATCACATCAGCAAAGTTTTCGTCGTCGCCGCGAGAGCGATCATCCGGCAACAGCAGACGGTAAATGTCGTGCACACACCGAGTGAGTATTGTTCCTGACTTCACCGCGTCGCGGACCGCACGTCTCGTCATGCCGGCCACATCATCATCTGGCAGGTCTTCCCGCTCGATCCGCTCTACTACGTCAAACGCGACAGGAACAGTAATCTCCGCCTTATATAGATCCGCGATGTCGTACACAAAGGATCTGTCATGCCCTGTATGGACAAAACCCAACCCGGGACTACATCCCAACGCGACCACCACCGAATGCACCACACCGTATAGACATGTGTGCGCGGCCGACAATGCCTGATTGATCAGATCTGAGCCAAAGAAGTCTTCTGGATCGTAGTCCCGGCGATTCCATTCGACGCCTGTCCGGTCCGAGTGCTGCCGGTACAGTCCGCGGACGCGAGCGCCCTCTCGCCCACGGAGCTGATGCATGGAGCACGTCGAGACGTCTTCGTCCGGGAACCTCATCGCGTACATCTGCCTGGCGACGGCGATCCGCTCCTTCGAATTCGAGACTGCATGCGCTTGCGCGTCCAACAGGCGAGACGTCCGTCCCAGCGGACGGCCATGCGCATAGTAGCGAACGCCTCTCTCCCCCACCCATACCGCGGTCGAACCACTGTCGGCCAACAGCAACATCGCCTGGTGTGTGACGCGTGTGCCGGGCCCCAACAAGAGCGCACCCAAGGTGGCCGCCGGGATGTGCACGACCCCGGCATCATCAGTAGCCGTGATCGCGCTATCATCACGTCCAATCGTGGCTCGCTCCACGTAGACAAACGAGATCCTGTCCTGAACGCGGACCAACTCGCTCGGACGACTCGGCCTGGTGCCCGGCATCTCATTCACGGCGCCGACGACCCCACTGGCAGCAATGTGAGGAGTCCGCACCCATAGCCTTTGGCACGTCCGATTCCGTGGCTGAGCGAATTCCTCAGCCGATCAGGTTCAGTGACAGCCAATTTGCCTTCAAATGCAGCCGTCACCAAAGTGACCCGACCACTCCCTCTCCGGAACGTGACTGTATCACGTTCACAGATCCGAAGCTCTTTCTCCGGAATGTCCTCCACCAGCGAGTCCACTACGGTAAAGCCCCAGTCCGACGAACGGTCGAGTAACCACTGCCGCTGGTGCCCCACCGTGCGGTGACCAACAATCTGCTTCCGGGAGTCACCGTCACCTGCCGACATACTGCTCATCCGCCGAGTTGGATTCGCGACCAATCGGAAAATAAACTCGGAGTCGATCACCAAAGATTCCAAGAACGGACGATAATCTCTGGTGACCCACGTGTTGTCAGTAGACCACCCGGCTTGTTCGGCTATATGAGCCAGACACGGGCGTTCGGGGCTGACGATGAGCAGATTCATCTCCTCACCATGACGATCTATACGCCATAAAACACGTCCGGATTCCGACTCCGTCTGAGTCCCCGGAGTGAACGATGACATCACAGCAGCATGCATTGCGTGACGGCTACTCAACAACTTCATTCCACCGCGACGACGCCGGTTGAGTGCAATCCTGGACATGTACATCAGCTACCTCCCAGAACAGCAAGCCAATCCTTGTCCGTCACCGGCCTCTTAGACTCTGGATTGTCTATCAACACCTGTTCGTGGACGACATCACGCCAGCCGTAAATCCTGCCTTCGGGGTCGAAACTGACTGGATAATCACGGATGGTTTCAGCCACAGGAACGCTATCGTCTCCACGAACGTCACGTACGATCGGCAATCCGACCTGCCGCGCCTGTGCCTGCTGGTGCGTCAGGCTTGCGCTCCACGCTGCCGAGTGCAGCACCTCTTTCAATGAACGCTCGTCCAGGACACCGTAGATCGGACCGGCGGGTGGACATGATCGACGCCCCAGATACAGCGGGAACGTAGGATTCCGCAAAGCGTCATGTAATCCACCGATCAGCCCTTCAGGGCCGCTGACGGCCGCTACGAATCTCGCATCCGCGAGATAGTAGCGGTGTGTGAGCGGCTTAGGTTTGCCAGTACGCCAATCCGTCTCGGTCTGCAGTTCGCGCTGCAACACACCCGCCTGATCTGTGCGTACGCCGAACTCCAGTCCTGCGAGATCCTCAATCGGATCGGTGCGGCGCCGTCCCAATGCCGCTGCCAGCAGACCGACTACTCCACTCTTGGTGGGTTCAGGTCGCGTTCGTCTTTCCACGAAGCGGCTGGAGTCGCCCCATGCCTGCAGCGGCGCTGACAGGTTGAACAACAATGTTGTCACGACGACACCTTTGTATTGTCCCGTACTTGTGCCCCCAACGCTGAGACCAGAGCTTCAGCGGTCACTGTGTCGGCGAAACCATCGACGTCAACGTCGACGCGTGACACAACGTAACCTGCGGTCGGCGACGCATCGAAGTTTGAATACAGATTGCGCGCCTCACTGATCAACGCAGAGACGGACTCTTCAGTCAACCCTTTACGGGGATCAACGGCCTTCTCGAACGCTCCCGCCAAATTGATGGGCTGGTCGGTGCGCACCGCCGCGTACACAAATGACGGCAACGTACGGTTGGCGAATGTGTTCTGCTTACCCGTCGGCATCGAACGTATGAAAGATCTGATGAAGGCTTCCACCCCGCGACCTACTGCTTCATCTGACCCAAGATTTTTTCGAAGTGCGTCGATGTTCACTGTGGCATACCGATAGAGAGTCGCAGTGTTGAACTCAACCGTGCCGATCATTCCAGCACCGGCATTGTCGTCAACTCGCTTTTCGTCGACCGCCGTGAAGTAGTCAAACTCGGGGACAGATGCGTGGGTACCGATCGCGTGCGCGACCTGAGCGGCCGCATCGACGTTCAAGTCCGGGGCGTCGGCAACCATCCTCCCGAATAGTGCCAGATCAATGGAGTTACCTCTCAGCAGAATAGCTTTGGCTGCCTTTTTGTCAACCGATCCCTGCGAGTCAACGGCGAGCCGGGCCAGTTCGTCCAACTGGGGATTGCTGAGGAAGAGCAGTGCTCCGGTCTTGCTGTGCTCTTGCGGCTCCTCGTCGTCGGCAGACTTCGCCTTCTTCCTGGCCGGAACCTTTGTAACCTTGATTCCGGTTGCTGTCAGTACGGCGGTAGCAAGGCGCTCACCGTCTTCATCGGAGATCGTGCTGTCGATAGCCTTGATACGCGTTGCGATCTCGCCAACCGCCCGAAGTGTCCGAACCCCCAGATCAGCGGTGTCGAGGAACCCTTCGAAGTCCCGCCGGATCGCACGCTTCCATGCTTGACTCGACACCCTGGTTCGCCGGGTTCCTCCGTACATGGTCGATTTCGGGCTACCGTCCTCATCCCGGTTCATGTTCGACGGCGGAACTGACTGGATGATGTGAAGGTCGATGGTAAGCGGCATGATTATCTCCTTGCTGATTGGAATTGAATTTTGTCGAATCAGTTGCCACGCAGGATTCACGGGTTCATTCGTCAGCATCCGACGACGGGCCTTCCGTACGCGGAGTGCGGCTGAAGTCGCGAGACCAGCGAAGCTGGACGCCGTTACGCCACGGTGAGTGCAAACGCTCGAGGTCGTCGGCAAGTCGCCCGTAGTCGAGGGGAATCCCCTCTGCACGAAGCTGACCGACAAGACTCCGCAAGTGCGATCTAGTTTCGTCGAAGGTGTCAGCTGTCACGAGTGCATTGAATCTCCTGACCACCGACTCCTTCGGCGTGGTTTCGGTACCTACATATGCCAGCTTCCTGAGCGCAGTGCCGAACGAAGGTCCTTCGGTATGCATCGAGCTACTCTGTCCCTGTTGGTGATACGCGTACAAACTGAGAGAGACGTACACAGCAAATTCCGCGTGACTCGGAAATGTCGTATCATCGGCCACTTCCGGGTATCCGGTGAACGCGGCCCGCCACACCGCCGGATCCGATCCGATCTCACGCGTTGCACCGCTTCGCAGTCTGGCAAGATCAGCGACGGCCCCAGCCCGGTCCTCCAACTTTCCCTCATAAAGTCTGCCCGCACGTTCAGCAACGTACCTGTAGACTGTCGATCGTCGATCGTCGGGCTTCGAATCCTTCTGTGCTACTGCCATTCCTCGGCGTCCTTTCGATACGGTAGATGCTGTCGCACGTTGTAGTGGAACCAGTTGACCGACTGTCCGGCCGAAATAGTCTTTCCATCAACGATTTTCACCGCACGTGTCCGGGGCGATGCTTGGTCGAGCAACGCATCGGCTTCCTGGGCGAGTACTTCTAGCCCAATCCTGTACCAGGTATTCAGCACGTCATCGAAGTCGCAATCGGTTCTGACCATGGGAAGCCACTGCCGGAAGTACTGATCCAGTACTGCGTATCCACGTTCCCGTGCACGTGTCATCGCCGGTGCTCGATCCCCTCCACCGGCGATAGCAAGGTCACCGGCCAATGACGCCAACGCGGCCACCGCTCGGTCAGTTCGATCCAAGACCTCGACGATGGCCGCTCGGGCGTTGCCTTCGGCGACTGCTATCCCGGGGTGAAGTACCACCCGGTCTGTGAATATCTCGCCGAAACTCGACATATTGGCGCCGTACTCAACCCCGACCGACACGACCGCGAACATTCGGTCCGGGAGTACCTCGGAACGATGTCCCAAGGTATCGAGAATCTGTGCGGGATAGCTCAACGGATGCCCTATCCTACTGTCGACCGCCGGCTTCGGATCCGGAAGCAGAGCAGCCAGCCCTCGCCACATCGATCGAGAATGGTCATGCGAGCGAGGCATGTAAAGCGGTGTACCTTCTGACTTCTCCTTTACCATCTGAGTTGGACTCAGCCGCCATGCGGTCATCGGTTCGTTGCGCAGTTGCCACGCCTTCGGCACAGCTTCACCGATCCCTACCAGCACCTGCCGGACAGCGTCGCCGTCGGGAATCAGCCTGATATGGCGGACGGGCCACGTAAACAGGTCGAGCGGACCGCACGGTGCGGTCCCTATGCTTGGCCGCGGAGCGGGAGTCAGCGGCTGCCGCTCCCATAGTGGCCTGTCCGCCGCGTCGTGGTCGTCTGGCGGTGACCAGTTAAGTAACAGCGTCTCACGAAGATTGCTGCCCTCCAGGTAGAGTCCGCCAAGCCAACCCGTCCATCCAATTCCGATAGGGTAACCTCTGCCGCCCTTCGTCCGGGGATCGCCACTGATTCCGGTTTTGATTCCATCGTAGTCATACGCCTGACAATGTACCAGCCAACGTGCAGCCGTTCCGTAGTCCAATTCGCGAACGTTACGACTCATCGTAAAAAGGCTGTTGTCTCCGGGAGAATCAGGAATCAATATTCCACCCAGCGGTTTTGCTTCACCTGTTGTGCTAGCAAGTCCAGCGACTTGCATGAAAGGGTGCGTTTCATCGAAGAGGTCAAATCGACCGTGCCAGTGTTCGAGGTACCTATCGATCTCGTCGATAGGTAGATCCCCGGATTCCCACAGCCCTTCGAATACCTCGATACGGTCGCCTTCGGCAGCCCTCTCCCGAAACACCTGATACAGGATTGCCAGTAGGATGCGTAGCACCGCAAAGTCTTGAGTCGGGAGATCCCCTGCTATCCGACGGATATCGGCGGACCTGGCGAAGGCATCCCTTATCGATACCACCTCGGAGTCACCATCGACGGTCCTGATCACGATCCACGGATCATCGATCAAATTGAAAGTGGTTCCCATCAGTTCTTCCCTTGTCGTTCGACGAGCAGACCGCGGTCGATGTCGTACCGAAAGACGTGCCCAGCACATGTAGTCGCGCCATGGTTGTCGAGGATCATAGGAAGAACTCCCCTCAACCAGGTCGAATTTTGCCACGTCGGCATATAGTTGTCCTCAAGTTCGGCGATCAAGTTGCCTCCTTGTTGTCCGAGACCAAGATAGCCCGGGAGTCTGACAACATTGCGTGCGACGACCCTCGCAAGGTCATCGTCGATGACTGTGCCGTTCTCCACCGACTCGCTCGGGTATTCAGCGGACCATTTCGGCACCACGAGTCGACCGTCGATGCGCTGAATAATCACCACTTCAATCGACTCATCAGAATCACGTACCTGCGCGACTCCTCGCTCGCCGGCCGTGTCATCGATTCCCTTTGTCGCCCATCGAACCAATGACTCGGGCCTTGGTGGCGGAATCTGGAATTGCTTGGCCGCGACGGCACGACGTACATCAGCGGTATCTTGCGCTGTTTGGGCACGTTCCCATGCCGAGTCCCAACCGGGCGGCGGACTGATCGTCTCGTACGCACGCGTGACGAGTCGGGCAACGTCCTGGGGGCTTGCCACCGAATCGGTCGTGGACCTGTGTTCGTCGAGTGTCGCCACCGCAGCCAATAGATAGGCTTCGCCGTATACCGAACACATTCCTTTGTCGAAAGTCGGCACTCCGAGTTCGTCACGCCGCAGTCCCATCAACGTCAGCCTCGCCTGGCGCAGCCCGTGC
Source organism: Gordonia pseudamarae (assembly GCF_025273675.1). Classification (NCBI taxonomy): domain Bacteria; kingdom Bacillati; phylum Actinomycetota; class Actinomycetes; order Mycobacteriales; family Gordoniaceae; genus Gordonia; species Gordonia pseudamarae. The sequence goes on from NZ_CP045809.1 coordinate 4,850,924, forward strand.
GGTCTGTCCTCATCCTTCCATCCGTGCCGGTGAAGTCGTCCCGCCCGCTGAAGAATCAGGTCGATCGGCGCAACGTCCGTGTACATCACGTCGAAATCGATATCCAGTGACTGTTCGATCACCTGCGTAGCAACCACAATCAGCTTCACCGCCGGATCACGCTGCGCCTTCGGCCCAAGCCTGGCACGGAGCATCCGCTCACGAGTCAGCCGGTCAGGCGTGAGGAAGCGGGAGTGGAGGAGAACAACTTCAACACCGTCGGGGCGCCGGTCCACAAGCTCGTCGTACATCAGTTGTGCTCTGCTGACGGTGTCACACACGACGGCCGCGTGACCACCATCGCCGACATCGGCAATCACCTGGGCCGCGATATCTGCTAGGTCTCCGTCACGCTCCTCGATAACGAACGTCGACGATCGCGACGACGCCGGAAGTTCGTAACTCGCGGTCCCGCCTTCGGCTGTGCACGTCAAACGGGGATACGCGAGGTCCGCTCCATCAAGGTGTGGCGTATTCCGTTTTCGGCCGTCGTTGTACGCCTGTGCAAGCTCATGCCGTATCGACGGCGTCAGCGTTGCGGACATCGCGATCACTGGTACGTGGTACGCGCCGAGCCACGTCAACATCCGCTTGAGGTACTGACGCATATACACATCAGCCGCGTGCACCTCGTCCAGAACTATGACTTTGCCGGCCAATCCGAGGTGACGAAGTACAACGTGTTTCGACTCAAGCGCGCCCAGCAGGACTTGGTCGATCGTGCACACCACAAAGTCGGACATCGTGGCCAGCTTGCCTCGTCCCGTCAGCCACCAATGCGCGATGGCGCGCCCAGTCTCGCACTCGTCACATGCGGCAGACGCAGTCTCCTCCCCCTCGTCGTAGACGGGAGAAAGCCTCGGCATCGCGGTGTATTCGTCGTTGAACTCAGCATTGCCATGCGCGAGCACGACCGAGACATCGTCAGCGGCGACAACGGCTTTGAGCCAACGCTTTATCGTTCCGAACATCGCATCCGATGTCGCCTGAGTCGGCAACGCGAAGACGACGCCGCCTAGCCCAAACCGGTTGGCCAGCACTTCTGCCGCAGCCAGCGCCGCAGCAGTCTTACCCTCCCCTGTCGGAGCTTCGACGATGATCAGCTCTGGCTCCTCGACTGTCCGAGCCAACGTAAGCAACTGACCTTGAACCGGTCGCGGGTCGCTGATCCCCAGGTGCTCACCGAGAATCTCGGTGTCGGTCGCTTCTTTGGGCGACCACGGGCGCGGCAGGGCCAATCGTGTCAACGCATGGCCGGCCTCGCCGCGTGGTCGGAGGTGTGATTGCACCGGGAACACACTGGGGTTGGACGCGATCCAGTCGCTCAGAATCACCAACGCCGTCATCGGGATCATGACTACTTGCCGCGGGCGAATACCACCAAGGCGCACCAAATCATCGGGCCCGATATCGGCGAGGCGAGCGGCGTAGGCGGCAAACTCCAGTTGGACCGGCTGCCATCGCTCAGTATCGCCGAGTGGTGGATACCCAGCGGGCAACTTGGTTTGTGTATGCGCCGCAAAACGCCCGTGATGCCCGAGCGGCACTGCCGCATAGAAGCTGGCGGTCCGGCGAGGCACACCCTGCGATTCGAGCCAGTTCACGAGGATCGCATAGCTCGCCTGCGAATGCGGCAGACTCCGCCGATTGTCGATCGCTCGAGCCGTGAACGGCAGGCCACTGTCTTGTACTTGTTCCCGCAGCCCCGGCGACTGGCATGCGAATGCCGGCGACGCCTTACCCAAGTCATGGGCCGCCGCCAGCCACACCGCCACCTTTCGCGCTAGCACTTCGTCTCCACCGAACTCGGACACAACGATGCCCCGTACCGCCTGCGGAAGGAATGTGTCCCACAGATGGCATGCGGTCATAGCACTGTCCGCGATGTGCTGGAACAGGGGCATCCAGTTGGTCGGATCAGCAAAGTCCGACTTCGCCCACAGCGATCGCGCTCGATCCGACAGCCCTTCGACCAGCGACTCGATGTCAGAGGTGTGGTGTTTGCTGTCTTCCATGCGGACCACACTAGCTCGATCCAGATAAAAGTACAACTTTATATGTATTGTTGGATCTTACACCCCGTGCCGAGGGAAGTAACTCAGTGATGGTGTCTCACCTCAGCCTGACGCACAGGGTAACCCCGCGCGAGCGGGGAGCAAAAGGGCCCTCCAGTAACTCTGAAAAGCACAACCGGATCATCCCCACAGGGGGCCAAGGCCCTTAGTTCTCGCGACAATCATCATCGCAGAGGCCGACTTCGGTGTCGACCAACACCGCTGTAGACCGATACAGCCCACGACCCGCGGGTGAGTCCCCTGGGGTGGTGGGGTTTCGGGTCTGAGGTGAGCCGCTGCTGAGCGTGTCGGTGACCCTGTCGGGGTGGGCCATCGCGTAGTGGTCGATGAGTTACCTCTCACAGTGACTCACAGAAGGGCACACCACACGATGACCCAGGACCATTCTGCCTTGCTCGCACAGCTTGATGCACTCACCGCCGCTGATGCCGGGGCGGTGTTCGCTGAGTTGATCCGCGCCGGCCTGCACGCTTTGATCGAGGCCGAGGCCAGCGAAAAGATCGACGCCGGGCGCTACGAGCGTTCCGCTGAGCGCGCCACCCACCGCAATGGTCACCGCACTAAGACCGCGTCGACGACCTCGGGTGATGTGGAGGTGAAGATCCCCAAGCTGCGGGGCGGCTCATCCTTCCCGTCACTGTTGGACCGGCGCCGCCGCATCGTCCGACCCGCAGTACTGAGTCTCCCCGCCGCGACACCAACGCTATCTGCCGCAGCGATGATCGGTGACACTAACTCAAACGTGGCATTTATGTTACGGTTCTTGGGTCCGTAGAATACACCGCCAACAGCGAGGGGAAGCCATGAACGACGTATTCAACACGCTGCTCGAACTCGAGGCCCGTGACCCCGAGTTCGCTCGCGCGTACGCTGCGGAGACCGCACGCATCGAGGCGGTCGACTCCATCATCAGTGCGCTCGACGAGGCTCGCGGAGGAGAAAAACTGAGCAAGGCGGCGCTGGCCCGCGCGATCGGTTCCGACGCCAGCACCGTACGACGTCTACTCTCGTCGGAGTCGGTGAACCCGACTCTCAGCACCGTCGCCGAGGTCGCTGCCGCGTTGGGCATGAAGGTCACGCTCACCCCGATGTCGGAGGACGAGAAGGCTCGCATCACCGAGCCCATGCGGGCCTTCGCCTAGCTAGTCAGAGCCGAACGCCGCGCTGACGTCCTCAGCCGTGGCGAACGATCGCGGGTTGCGCTCGCGGTACTCATCACCCAGGTCGCGGACCTCGGCATAGCGCGCATTCGACAGAGTGGTCTGGTACCGCTTCGCAGCCCCGTCGAGTACCACGAGCAGCGGGATGGCCTTCCCCTGCGCGGTGTAGTCGAGGACGCAGAACAGCCGGTAGTGCCACTTCCCGTTCGGAGTACTTGAGGTGACACGTGCCTCGAAGTAGCCGGTCATGTCGCCATGCATCGCTTCCCACTGCCCGCCGCCGGCGAACCGCTTCGGCGGAGCCTTCGCCACCGCTGAGAGCGTCGCAAGCAGCCGTGCCCGCACCTTGACCGGGAAGCCGAGGAGAGCATCCAGACCCGGGATCGTCTGCACTTTGTCGTCGTCTCGGTGCCGCTTGTAAAACTTCACCTCGTGCGGAGCGTCGGACGACAGGGGCGCTACCTGCGGTTTGCTACGACTCACACTCTCTTCCACACGGGCATGTTAGCTCAATCTATATAAAAAGGACAACGTTAAGAATCTTGCGACTTGCCTCCGAGTCGTAGCCCTGCACGAGTGGGGAGCAAGAACGAGCCCTCCAGAAACTCTGAAAAGTACAACCGGATCATCCCTGCAGGGGCCAAGGTCCCTAGTTCTCGCGGCAGCCATCGTCACAGAGCCCGGGTCGTGGACTGTGCCAATCTGCACGGGGTATTGGGTTGCCGTATTGAGTCTCGCCGCCAAGCGCCAACCAACGTACCGTACAACGAGGATTCTAGCGACTGGAGCCAAAGCAGACGTGTCACATCGTGTTGCCCAGTTACCAGAATGGCCAGGTGAAACACTGTTTCACCTGGCCATTCTTTGGTGCGCCCGTAGGGATTCGAACCCCAAACCTTCTGATCCGTAGTCAGATGCTCTATCCGTTGAGCTACGGGCGCGTAGCTATTCAGTTGTAGCCACGGCCTTTCGACCGCGACACGGCGGAGGCGAGAGGATTTGAACCTCCGGTCCCGTTTTAGCGAGACAATTCATTAGCAGTGAATCCCATTCGGCCGCTCTGGCACGCCTCCTGGCGAAGTCCTTTCGAACTGCCGAGAGCAAAGGTTACACACACTGCGCACGGAGGCGCAAACCGGCTGGTCAGAGCCCAGATTCACGGGTTTGGGGTGGCTGCGGCACCGCACCTGGTGCCGCCGACATAGAGTTGGGGGCGTGACCTTGCGCATCCGCCCCGATCTCGATCATCTGCCCGCCTACGCCCCCGGCAAGACGGTTCCGGGCGCGATCAAGCTGGCCAGCAACGAAGTGACCGAGGGACCGTTGCCGAGCGTCATCGACGCCATCGCCGATGCCGCGACGTCGGTCAACCGCTACCCCGACAACGCGGCAGTGGAGCTGACGGCGGCGCTGGCCAAGAAACTCGGGGTGACCGAGGACGAGGTGCAGGTGGGCTGCGGGTCGGTGATCCTGTGCCAGAACCTGATCCTGGTCACCTGCGAACCCGGCGACGAGGTGGTGTTCGGCTGGCGGTCGTTCGAAACATATCCGCTGGCCACCCGCGCCGCGCACGCCACGCCGGTACCGGTGCCGCTGACCGGCGACCACGTGTACGACCTCGACGCGATGGCCGCGGCCGTCACCGACCGTACCCGGCTGGTGTTCATCTGCAACCCCAACAACCCGACCGGCACCGTTGTCGACGCCGACGATCTGCGCGCGTTCCTGCGGCGGGTGCCCTCGGATCTGGTCGTCGCCCTCGACGAGGCGTACTTCGAGTACATGCGGCCGGGCCCGGGGCAGGCCTACGACGCGCTGGAACTGCGCCGCGAGTTCGCCAACCTGGTGGTGCTGCGGACCTTCTCCAAGGCGTACGGTCTGGCCGGTCTGCGCGTCGGCTACGCGATCGGCGACCCGCAGCTGGTCACCGCGCTGCGCAAGGTGCACGTTCCGTTCTCGGTCACCTCACTGTCGCAGAGCGCCGCGATCGCCAGCCTGGCCGGCGACGACGAATTGCTGGCCCGCACCGACGCCGTCGTCGCCGAACGGACGCGGGTGACCGCCCGGTTGCGTGAACTCGGCTACCGGGTGCCCGACACGCAGGCCAACTTCGTGTGGCTGGACCTGGGCGAGGCCGCTCTCGACTTCGCCACGCGGGCCATCGCCGACAAGCTCGTGGTGCGGCCGTTCGCCGGCGACGGCGTACGCGTCACCGTCACCACCACCGCCGAGAACGATGCCCTCCTGGCGTTCGCGGAAAAGTTCGTCGGCTGACGCCTGCCCTACAGGCCGCGGGAGATCGTGGGCCACATCCGGGGCAGATCCTGCTCCCAGTAGCCCCAGTAGTGGGTGCCGACGAGCCGCAGGCCGTCGGTGAACGGAATGTCGGCGTTGCGCATTTCGAGGGCGAAGTTGATGGAGCAGCGCCAGGCGCCCATCTCCAGGGCCGATGAGCTGGCGGTCACCGACTGCCGGGTGCCCTCCTCGGGGTCGATCTTGCGCAGCAGGTCCATCGGCCCGACCAAACCCGAACCCGACGACAGGTAGATGTTCTTGCCGCGCAGTTCATCGAGTCGGGTGGCGGGGTCGTGTGCCTTCCACGCCGGCGATCGCGGCGGGCCCCACATGTTGATGGCGTTGCCGCCGGCATTGGCGACGGTGGTGTGTACGTACGCCTGGTTGGCCGGTGCGTACACCTCCGGGCAGCCGCTCAGCGAGGCGACGCCCGTGTACAGCCTGGGTGCGCGGACGGCGAGTGCGAGTGCGGCCTGGCCGCCCATCGACAGCCCGACGACCGCGTTGCGGCCGGTGCCGTTGAACTTCTTGTCGATAAGCGGTGGCAGTTCCTCGGTGAGGAACGTTTCCCACTGCGGCTTGCCGAGATTGGGGTCACGGTTGCGCCAGTTGGTATAGAAGGAGCCCTTGCCACCGGTCGGCAGCACCACGGTGACGTTCTTGTCGGCGAAGAACCGGCCGGCGCGCCCCTTGGTGATCCAGTCACTGACCTCGTCGCCGGCGTCCGCGCCGTCGAGCATCTACACCACCGACCGCGGACCGGAGGAGTTGGCCGGGGTCAGGACGTTGACCTTCATCTTCTTATGGTTGGACGGTGAGTACACCCAGATGTCGGTGCGCAGCGGCCCGATGTCGGACAGTTTGGTGATGCGCGCGGCCTGATGCCTGTCGGCGTGCGCCACAGCGGGAGCGCCCAGTATCGCCGTGGCGACGACACCGACCAATGCGGTCAGACCCCGGAACTTGTTCACTGCCATCCCCTCTGTGTGGTGGCGTCGGCACGGGACCCGATGCCCCGAGGCGCTCGTTGCGCTCGTTCCGTTCCCGGCTTCCCGGTTGCCAGGGCGTAACGACGCCCGATTATACCGGCCGGTAGCGGATTCTCACAGGAGATGTCGTGGCCGGACATCAATGTTTCCTTCATCAGTTCACATCCTGCTGACAGCGCATCCGCGGTGGCCCCGGGATCACATGTCACCGGTCCGGTTCATAGCGCTCCGGGAGCACTATCGAGGGCGCGGGCGACAGTCGGGAAATGTTTCCCTGCAACACATCCCGATAGATCCGCAGGTTCTCCTCCCCGCTGCGCACCTGCTCGGTGAGCCGCTTGGAGTTGTCCACCGAAACCTCCCGGTCGCCCGACCTGGAGATCAAGGCGTCGATCCGGTCGTCGATGGTCGCGGCCCGGTTGTACTCGTCGAGGATCCGCAACTCGACGGCCGCCGACTCGACGACGTGCGCCACCTCGCCGAGCGCCTGCACCCGGTCGATGAGTTCGCTCCACACCGGCCGCAGCGCCTCCTCGCGCTTGTCGATCTGCTGTGCGAAGTCCTTGTCGAAACCACCACGCCGCTTGGCACGGTCGAGATCGATCCGGACCGCACGCAGCGCGATCACGTCGGAGGAGATCTCGGCGAGTTCGGCGTGCAGGTTCACCTGGGTGCGCTGCAACTCGAAATGGTCCGACCGCCATGCGGGATTGTTGACGATCCGGTCGTAGAGGTGACCGGCCAGGAACAGAATCGTCTCGTAGCCGTCGAGGAACGAGGCCGTACCCGGCGGCGAGGCCTCGGGCTGTGACGTCCCGAGAAGCTCATCGGCCCACTGTTCGGCCTGCGTGTTGCCGCTGCGTGAGGCCACCTGCCCGACCAGCCCGACGATCCTGCCGACCGCCGCACCACCGGCCTCCCGCATCGACCGGGCCGCCGCGGCATTGGGCGTCGGCGTGTAGAGCAGGCCGCCGAACAGCCGTTCACGCTCCTCGATCTCGAGGTAGATGTTCTCGCGCCGCTCACGCCGGATCGCCCGGGTACTGCCCGCGAAGACACCCTTTGCGGACACGACGGTCTTGTGCGCGTCCTCACGCCTGCGGATCAGCCCGTTCAGGCGGTTGCGCATCACCGCCGACACCACACCCGGCATCATCGGGTTGCTGGTCTGGCTCTCGGCCTGCGCGATCGCCCGCTGCAGACGCCGCAATTCGCCGAAACCCGCCAGCACGGTGGGCAACGGCAGACCCGACGACACCCGGCGGACCACCACCGCACGGCCGGTCGGCGTCAGGAATCCGCTCGCGATGAGCGAGGCCGCCGTCGCGGACAATTCCGGCCGGTCCCCGGGGATCTGGGACCGGTCACACCAGCTACGGATCTCCGCGCTGGTGGGCGCGGGCACGCTCCGGTACACCATGATGCCGCCTCACTGTTGACTGACCCCCGAGTGTACCGCGAAAAAGTGGCCTGAGACCTGCGCCGTTACCGGAGTCACGCGGCTTCCCGGCCGTGCCGTCGACCCGCGTCGGGCCCCGCGGCCACCAGGTCCATCGCACCGGACACGGGGGTCCAAATGCCCAGGACAGCGGAGCCTCCGACCGCGAGAATGGCAGGGTTAGGAGGCTCGCCCCGTATGTCGTTATTGAGCGCACCGATCACCCTGTCCAAAATCGCCGTCGGTGCCGCACTGCTCGGAGGTGATGCCATCGTCGAGGCCGGCCGCAAAGCCGGTTCCACGGCAGCAGCCACGGCGGGCGGTGTCGGCGACGAGCTGGCCGCGATCGGCGTCGCGGTGATCGGCACACTCGGCGAGGCGGTCGGCGGCCCACCGGCACGCCGCCGCAGCAGCACCGCCACCACCCGCTGGATCGAGGTCCGCGGACTCGACACCGCGTTCGACAAGGTGAGCACCGAGGTGCACGCGGCCCTGTCCGGCCTGCCCGGCGTCGTCGACGTCCAGGTCAACGGCCCGCTCTCGCGCGTGCTGGTGACCGTCGACGAGGGCGGCCCGTCGGCGGACGAACTGGCCCAGACCGTCTCCCGTGCCGAGAAGCGCACACTCACACACCTGTCCGGCACCACCCCGCGACCGGCGCGCTCGCTCCCGGGTGACGACAACACGGTGGCCGCCGGCCTGCTCGGGACCTGCGTGGCCTCTGCCGCCCTCGTGGGTTCACTGGTCACCTCGCTGTTGCCCGTTCCGCGGATCTCCCGGATCGCACTGGCGCCGATCACCGTCGCCGCCCACCATCCGCGGGTCCGCGGGATGATCGAGGACAGGCTAGGCGGCGAGGCCACCGAACTGCTACTGGCCGGTGCGCAGGTGACCGGGCAGGCACTGGCCGCCGCACCCCTCGGGGTCGCGGTCAACGTGTCCTCACGTGCCATCGCCACCGCCGAGGCGCTCAACGGCCGGCGCGCCTGGCGACGCGTCGAACCGACGCTCGCCGACCGCGCCCGCAAGGACGGACGGCTTCCCTACCCCACGGTCCCCGATGCCCGGTCCGTCCGCACCGGCAGGCGTTCCGACGAGATCGCGGTCGACGCCGGACTGGGCGGAGCCGCGATCCTCGCGGTCACCGCGTCGCCGCTCACCGCGGCCGAGGCGGTCCTGGTGGCCGCACCCACACCGGCCCGATCGGTGCGCCAGGCGTTCGGTGCCTCCCTCGGCCGCGGTCTGCACGCCCGGGGGGCGGTGGTGCTCAATCCGCAGTCGCTGCGCACGCTCGGCGACATCGACACACTGCTGGTCGATCCGCGGGTGCTGTTCACCGCGGAGCTGGCCGTGACCCGCGTGATCGACGTCGACAACGGCGACCGGGCCCGAACGTGGCGGGCGGCGACCGCGGCATTGGAGTCCGGGTTGCTCAAGCCGGGCTGGAACACGCTGGCCGATGTTCCCGGCCAGGCGCTGGTGAGCCCGCTGCGTCGGCCGCTGGCCACCGCCTTTCTCGCCGGGGCGCGACGAGCCGGCCTGCGCGTGGTCTCCCTCGTCGACGACGGATTGCATTCGCTGCGCCAGGGTTTCGACGAACTCCTCGACTCCGGAAGCGATCCCGACACCGCGCTGGAAAGAGCCGTGACCCGGCTGCGCGCCGACGGCGCCACGGTCGCCCTCGTGTGCAACTCCGGCAGCAACGCGATCCGGCTGGCGCACACCGGAATCGGGATAATCGGCGAAGGATCGGCACCATGGGGAGCCGATATCCTCGTCGACGACCTCACCGCCGCCTGGCGGGTGATACACGCCATTCCGGTTGCCCGCGAAGCCAATCAGCGAGCGGTCTCGCTGGCCTCCGGTGCGTCACTGCTGGGCTCACTGATGCTCATCCCCGGCGTGCGCGGCGACGGTCCCACCTCCGTCAATGCCACGGCCCTGTTCAGCCTCTGGCACGGATACCACCTGGGCACCAAGGTGTTCACGGAGCCCGACCCACTCCCCGACTCCTCGCACGACTGGTACGCGCTGCCGATCGACGAAGTCCTGCGACTGCTGCCGAGACCTGAAAGACCAGCACCGGCAGACACTTTCATCGCGCCGGTGGCACGGTCGGCGCCGATCCGGCTGGCCCGCGCGAGCATCACCGACACGGTCGACACCCTGCGGGATTTCCGGCGCACGATGGCCGAGGACCTCGCCGACCCGATCACCCCGATCCTGGCCACCGGATCGGCCGCGAGCGCATTGCTCGGCTCACCGGTCGACGCCGTCATGGTCGCCGGGGTGCTCGCGGTCAACACCGCCATCTCCGCCTACCAGTCGCTGCACGCGGAAAAGCTGCTGGAGAAGATGCTCGCCGTCCAGGAACCGCTGGCCCGCAGAGTGATCGGCGAACCGGGCACACATGGCTACGACGAGGTACCGGCCGGCGATCTACGCCCCGGCGACATCGTGGAGGTGCGTTCGGGCGAGGTGGTGCCCGCCGACATCCGCATCATCGACGCCGACACCGTCGAGGTCGACGAGTCGACACTGACGGGCGAATCGCTGCCGGTGAGCAAGGACGGCGCCGACACCCCGGGCGCCCCGCAGGCCGAACGCACCGGCATGCTGTTCGCCGGCAGCACCGTCGTCGCCGGGAAGTCGGTGGGCGTGGTCACCGCGGCGGGTGAGTCCACCCAGGTCAGCCGGGCACTGGCACTGGCCCCCTCCTCGTCGGGCGAGGTGGGCCTGGCCGCGCAGCTCGGCGCGATCACCCGGCGCGCGTTGCCGTTCAGTCTGGCCGGCGGCGCGCTGGTGGGCGTGCTGTCGCTGTTGCGGGGCACCCCGATCCGCGAGGCCGCGTCCGGGACCGTCGGTATCGGTGTGGCCGCGGTGCCCGAGGGGCTGCCGCTGGTGGTGACGCTGGCGCAATCGTCGTCGGCTCGCAATCTCACCGGATCGTCGGTCCTGGTGCGTAACCCGCGTGCCATCGAGGCATTCGCACGCCTGGACGCCGTCTGCTTCGACAAGACCGGCACCCTCAGCGAGAACCGGCTCCGGGTCGCCGAGACCCACGGCCTGCTCGGCGCCACCACCGCCGAGGTGTTGCGCGCGGCGGGCGCCACGATGCGGATCAGCAAGAGCGGCAAGGTCGAACACGCCACCGACGCAGCCATTCATCGTGCCGCGGAGGAGGCCGGCATCGACCATCCGGCCGTGGACGCATTCCTGCCGTTCCAGTCCGACCGGCCGCTCGCCGCGGCTCTCGTCGGCAACCGGCTGCTGGTCAAGGGCGCTCCCGAGGAGCTGGCGGCGGCGCTGGAGCCGGGACACCGCGACGAGCTGCGGGAGGCCTTGCAGGAGATGGCCGCCCGCGGTCTGCGGGTGCTGACGGTGGCCGAACGGTGGGTCACCGACGAGCAGGCACACTCGGCCGCCGACGACCCGGACGCATTCGCGCGGTTGTGCGGGTCGTCGCTGCACCTGCTGGGCGTGATCGGACTGTCGGACACCCCGCGTGCCGGTGCGCGCCCACTGCTGGAGGAATTGCAGCGCCGTGGTATCGAGGTGCGGCTCATCACCGGCGATCACCCGGTGACGGCTGCCGTCATCGCCGGCGACCTGGGGATCGCCGTCGAACGCGACGAGGTGATGACCGGACCCGAATGGGATCTGCTCAACGCCACCGAACGCGTGGCGGCCACCCGCACCCACCGGGTGTTCGCCCGCATGGCGCCCGAGCACAAGGTGCAGGTGGTGCAGGCTCTGGAAACCCCGTATCGGGACCGGCGCGGGCTCGTCACGGCGATGGTCGGGGACGGTGCCAACGACGCCGCCGCGATCCGCGCCGCATCGGTCGGTGTCGGTGTGGTGTCCCAGGGCAGCGACCCGGCCCGGATGGCGGCCGACGTGATGCTGCTCGACGGTGACATCGAAGCCATCATCGACGCCCTCGACGAGGGTGAACAGCTGTGGCGGCGCGTGCAGTCGGCGGTGTCGGTGCTACTGGGCCACAACGTCGGCGAGGTGACGTTCGGTCTGGTCACCACCGTGCTCACCGGTAAGCCGGCGCTCAACGCGCGGCAGATGCTGTTGGTCAACATGCTCACCGACGCCCTGCCGGCGGCCGCGCTGGCCGTCAGTCCACAACGTGACCCCGACGTCGCGGGACGGCACGACGAGTCGACCATCTGGCGTGCGGTGGCGGTGCGGGCGGTGTTCACGTCACTGGGCGCTCTGCTGGCCTGGGCCTTCGGCCGGGCCACCGGCACCGCCTCACGGGCGGCGACGATCGGACTGATCGGGCTGGTGGTGACGCAGATGATCGAGACGCTCACCGACTCGCACGGCCCGCTCGTCGTGGCGACGAACATCGGCACACTCGCGGTGATGGCCCTGATCATCTCCGTGCCCGGCGTCAGCCAAATGTTCGGTTGCACGCCGGTGGGGCCGGTGGGCTGGGCTCAGGCGTTCGCGGCGGCGGGCATCGCCGCGGGCGTGTCCAAGATGACCCCGCAGCTCGTCGATTGGCTGATAGCGAGATTCCTCGAGTCCGAAGCCGACCCGAACGGCGCCCTGCACCGGGTCATGGCCGCCCTGGATTCGGCCGAAGGAACCGGCGAGGACCTGGCCGCGTGGCTACGCCGAGTCCTGGTGAGCGATAATGGGCGACTACTCGTCGGCGACAATGGGCGACTACTCGTCGATGCTGAGGACACCGACACGGACGAGCACAGCGTACAGATGCTCGACGGCGGGCGTCAGCAACCGAGCACCCGATTCGACCAGGGCATCGGGCCCGATAGCGCGAGTGAACTCCGTCATAACAGGTAAGGCTACCTTGAGTACAAGCGATTCCAACACCCCTGCGGGCGATGACGGGACTTCGGTCCTGCACGATGTCCGCGAGTTCATCGCGACACACCACGACGTGTCCCAACTCGTGCGCGAGGCGCAGAAGTTCTCCCTCAATCTGCCGCTGGTCGGCAAGGTGTCGGTACCGTCGCCGCGTCAGCTCGCCGTGTACGGAGTGATCGGTGTACTCGGCGCCACCGGGGCAATCGAATGGCCGGTCGCCCTCGCCCTCGGCGTCGGAGTGGCGGTGGCCAACCGTGAGTTCGGCGGCACACCGGCCGCGGCGCCCGCCCAGCGCGCCCTCACCGCCCCGGCCACCGGCGACTCCACCGCCCCCGAAGCCGACGCGGAGTCCGCCGCGACACCGTCGACGATCTCGGTGGACGGACCGGCCGTCGTCGTCGCGCCGGCAGCCGTCGTGGTCTCGTCGTCGGTGACGCTCAGCCCGGCCGACAGCCGATCCCGGACCGACGGGGACACACCGGCCACCGAGCCCCCGCACGCCGATCCCGCGGAACCCGGCGGTCCCGACGCCCCGTCCCGGTCGACACAGCCTGCCGCCAGGAAAACCGCACCCACGCGAAAGACCCCGGCGCGAAAGACCCCGGCGAAGAAGACGGCAGCGAAAAAGACCACCGCCGCCAAAAAGACCGCAGCCAAGGCGACCACGACCGGTGCCGCAGCCAAAAAGGCCGCCACCAAAAAGACCGCTACCAAGAAAGCCGTGCGGCAGGCTCCTCCGGCGACGCCGCCGATCGTCGACGAACAGCCGGAACAGCCTGACTCCCCAGGCGGCGCGGAAACCTCGGCCTGATCTCAGCGCGCCCGGTGTCTCAGCGTGCCACCGTGCCGCGCCTGATGGCGTCGGCATATTCGTCGAGTGCGCCGAGAATGGATCGGACCGGCGGTCAGATCGACTCCGGAACCAGCCCCTCGGCGAGCCGTGCGAGATCGTCCGCGCCGACGAGGGCGGTGGCCGGAAGTGCGGCTGTCGCACTACCGGCGGCGACCCCGGCCCGCAACGCCTCGCCCAGATCGTGACCTTCGGCGATGCGGAGCAGCAACGCGGCCAGGAAGCTGTCACCGGCGCCAACGGTGCTCCGGACCTCAACCTTCGGGGTCGGCAGCCGTAGCGCCTGGTCGGCACTGACCACGATCGCACCGTCGCCGCCCAGACTGAGGGCGACCACCTCACAGCGACCGGCGCCCACCAGTTCACGGGACGCCTCGATGAGTTCGCCGTCGTCGTCGATGCGGTCGCCGACCAATTCACCGAGTTCACGCTTGCTCGGCTTGATCAGGTACACCCCCTCGTCAAGGGCGGCGCGCAGCGCGTCTCCGGAGGTGTCGACCACGCAGCGTGCGCCGTTGTCCCGGGCGAGCCGGGCCAGTCGGGCGTAGAAGTCGTCGGGAACACCGGGCGGCAGGCTACCGCTGGCCACGACGAAACCGGGGCCGGGCAGTTCGCCGCCGACGGCATCGAACAACGCGATCCATTCGGCCTCGGTGAGACTCGGCCCCTGCAGTACGAACCGGAATTGCCGTCCGGTGGATGTCTCGTCGACGGTGAAACTCTCCCGCGTACTTTCGGCGATGCGCACCGCCAGCCCCGCAACCCCTTCGTCCTCAAGGAGATTGCGGTACGCATCACCGGTCGGACCGCCCACCGCGTACACCGCGAGCGAGCGGCCGCCGAGATTGCGCACCACCCGGGACACGTTGACCCCACCACCGCCGGGATCGAGTCTGGTCACCCCACAGCGCAGCTTGTGTTCGGCCTCCACCACGGCGGTGGAGGTGGACACGTCCAGCGCCGGATTCGGGGTGACGGTCAGGATGGGAACATGCCGACTCACCATGCGGCCCATCCTAGAGGCCACACAACTGTGGCCGCAGAACCGTGCGCCGCGCGGTTCAGCCGAGGACGAGGCTGCGTTTGGCCAGACCCATCCAGAAGCCGTCGATCGGCTGGTCCGCCGCCTGCCCGGGATCATCCGACGCGCCGAGGGCGAGGAACAGCGGCGAGAAGTGTTCGATGGTGGGGTGCGCGTACGGCATCCCCGGCGCCTTGCGCCTGAAGTCGATGAGCGATTCGACGTCGCCGCGATCGAAACAGCCGCGCGCCCAGTCGTCGAACTCGACCGACCAGGCCGGCGGAACGGCCTCGGGTGACGGGTCGTCGAGATACGGCAGGCCGTGCGTGGTGAACCCGGAGCCGATGATCAGCACGCCCTCGTCGCGCAGCGGCGCGAGTCTGCGACCGAGCGCGAGCAGCCGCTCCGGGTCGAGTGTGGGCAGCGAGATCTGCAGGACCGGAATGTCGGCGTCGGGATACATGACGGTCAGCGGCACGTAGGCGCCGTGATCGAGCCGACGCCGCGGGTCGCGGGCGATGGGCTCTCCGTCGGGCATCATCGCCGCGACACGCGCGGCCAGTTCCGGCGCGCCCGGTGAGTCGTACGTCGTGCGATAAAAGCGTTCGGGGAAGCCCCAGAAGTCGTAGGTCAGCGGCGTCGACGCATCGGTCGATCCGATGGTCAACGGCGCGGCCTCCCAGTGTGCGGAGATCACCAGAATCGCCGTCGGCCTGGGCAGTTCCGCACCGAGCCTGCTCAGCTGATCCACCCACGGCACGCTGTCGACGAGGGGCGGCGCCCCGTGACTGAGAAACAGTACCGGTGGCCGGACGGTCGGGGCTGGCGTGATCATACCCGCATTAACCGGACTATAGTCCGTTTTATTCCCGCGGTCTGCCACGGACATCAGATGACCCCTTCCGAGAATCCGGCGGCGGTACCGAAACGATGGGCGGTGATGCAGACCGACTGCTCACGCAGATAGGTGAGCATCTCGACGCGCCCCGCCGACACGACCGGACCGGCGAAGATCGCGACATCAGGCTTACCCCCCGTCGACTCGAACGCCGCGGCAACCACGTCGGCGCGGGACCGGCCGGCCACGATCCGCACCCGCACCCCCGCGTCCGGGCCGTCGCGCCGAGCGAGGCGGACCAGGTGGTCTCGCCATGCGTCGCCGTCCTCGGCCAGCACGATCACCCCGGCCTCGGCCAGGCGGTCGCGCACCCCGTCGGGCAGCATCACCTGCGTACTCAAGGTAGGCTGCGCCCCCGCGGCCAGGCCGGCGGCGACGACACGGATCACCTGGTGCGCGGGAGCGTCGGCGGCGGCCCGGACGATCACCGGCACCGGCCGGTAGCGCAACAGGTTTCGCTCCACCCCGAGTTGGGAAACATCTCGTGCACAACCGAATTCGTCCTCCCATGCCTTCGCGTCGGAGCCGATCGCGGCGCGCAGCCAGGACAGTTCGTCGCCGCTCGCTTCCCTTTCCGCAATTCCCCCTTCCGCGACGGCCGCCAGCAGGCCGGCCACCGCATCCCCGGGTCCGCCCGCCGGTTCGCGTACCCGCGCATCGGACCAGTCGACCAGCCCGTGCAGGTAGTTGGGTCCACCCGCCTTCGCCCCGGTACCGATCGCCGACTTCTTCCACCCGCCGAACGGCTGCCTGCGCACGACGGCACCGGTGATACCCCGGTTGACGTACAGGTTGCCCGCCTGCACCCGATTGAGCCAGACGGCCAACTCTTCGGGATCGAGCGAATGCAGTCCACTGGTCAGTCCGTAGTCCGTTTCATTGACGATATCGATTGCCTCATCAAGGTTTTCGGCGGTCATGATGCCGAGTATCGGACCGAAGTATTCGGTGAGGTGGTACTCGGAACCGCGCCGCACGCCGTCGCGCACACCCGGCGACCACAGCCGGTTCCCGCCGTTCGTGTCGAGCGCGAGTGGGCTGTCGGCGGTCAGCGGCGACGGTTGCACCAGCCAGCTCTCGCCGGGCCCGAGAGTGGTCAGGCCACGCAGCAGCTTTCCCGACGGCGCGGCGATGATCGGCCCCATCTGGCTGTCGAGATGCTCGGGTGTACCGACTTTCAGTGATCGCACCGCGTCGAGCAGCTGGCCCCGGAACCGTGTCGACGTCGCGACCGAACCGACCAGAACCACCAGCGACGCGGCCGAACACTTCTGTCCCGCATGCCCGAACGCCGAGGCCACCACGTCCTTGACGGCCAGATCCAGATCCGCGGACGGAGTGACGATGATCGCGTTCTTGCCGCTCGTTTCGGCGAGGATCGGCAGGTCGCGGCGCAGTGCACGAAAGCTCGCCGCCGTCTCGTAGGCGCCGGTGAGGATCAGCCGATCCACGCGCGGATCGGCCACCAGCGCCGAGGCCACCCGCCGGTCGGGACACCGCACGAACTGCAACACCTCATGCGGAACACCTGCGTCCCACAGCGTTTCGACCAGCAGCGCCGCGACCCGCACCGCCGCCGACGCCGGTTTGACGACCACCGAGGCCCCCGAGGCCAGGCCGGCGAACACCCCGCCCGCCGGTATCGCCAGCGGGAAGTTCCACGGCGGAATGACAGCGACCAGCGCGCATCGCCGCGCCCGCGCTCCGTCGACCCGCTCGAGCCGCACCCCGAGCATCGCGTAGTAGTGGGCGAAGTCGATGGCCTCGGACACCTCGGGATCACTCTGGTCCAGGGTTTTGCCGCATTCGGAGCCCATCACCTCCAGCAGGTCACCGCGCCGGGCCTCGAGCAGTTCGCCCGCCCGGTGCAGGATGCGGGCGCGGTCCTCGGCGGCCATCGCCCGCCATCCGGCCGATGCCGCGACCCCCGTCCCGATCACGCCGTCCAGGGCCGCGATGTCACCGACCAGCGAGGCCCCGGCCAGATCGACCCCCAACGTAGAAGACACCATCCGCCCGGCGATGTCGCGGGCCCACCGGCGGTTCGCCGGCAGGCAGGGATCGGTGTCGGGGGTGTTGGCAAAGCCCCACCCGGCATCGGCCGCCACCCGCGCCTCGATCCGCGCCCGCGCCCCCGCCTCGTCGTACCGCGTACGGTCCTGCCGCCGGTTGGGTTCGGGCACACGGTACGACAACAGGTCGCCGTCGCCGGTGATGCTCTCGAGCGCGCTCAGCGCGTCGACGAAACGCCGCCTCTCCCGCTCGAACATCGCCGCGTCGTCGGACAGGCTGAACACCGCGGACATGAAATTGTCTTGTCCGGCACCTTCTTCGAGCCGGCGCACCAGATAGCTGATGGCTACGTCGAACTCCTCCGGATGCACCACCGGCGTGTACAGCAGCAACGACCCCACATGGGCTTTGACGGCCTCGGCCTGCGCGGTGGCCATACCCAGCAGCATCTCGATGTCGAGTCCGGCGGCCGCACCCCGTGCCCGCGCCAGCAACCACGCCAGCGCGACGTCGAACAGATTGTGCCCGGCCGCCCCCACCCGTACGTTGGCCACCCGTTCGGCGGTGAGCGCGTAGTCGAGCACCGCCTTGTAGCCGGTGTCGGAGTCGCGTTTGGTGGGCCAGATGGCCGACGGCCAGCCATGAATGGCGGCGTCGACCAGCTCCATCGGCAGATTGGCGCCCTTGACCACCCGTACCTTGATCGGCGCACCGCCACCGGCAACCCGCCGCGCGGCCCACTCCTGCAGCCGCATCATCGCCCCGAGCGCATCGGGCAGGTACGCCTGTAGCGCGATACCCGCCGACAGGCCGCGGAACTCAGGTCGCTCCAGCACTCCGGTGAACACCGCCAGCGTCAGGTCCAGATCGCGGTATTCCTCCATGTCGAGGTTGATGAACTTGGCCGGGCTCGCCGCCGCCGCCCGCGCGTACAGCGGCGCCAGCACCTCGATCACGTGCCCGACCGTCTCATCGAATGCCCAATGGTTGTGCGGGGCAACGGCTGCGGAGACCTTGACAGACACATAGTCGACGTCGTCCCGGTCCAGCAGGCGCCGCGTCCCGTCCAGCCGCCGCTGCGCCTCCCGCGCACCCAGGACGGCCTCGCCGAGCAGGTTGAGGTTGAGCCGCACCCCGTCACCACGCATCCTGCCGATCATCCGGCCAAATCTGCGGTCCGACGCGTCCAGGATCAGGTGACCGACCATCGAGCGCAACACCGTGCGGGCGATGGGCACGACCACACCGGGCAGCGCGGACGCGGTCGCACCGCCGACCACCATCGCGGCCCGCATCGGGGCGGGCAGGAACCCCGGGGTGAGCGGTGCCAGCTCGCGCAATGCCTTGGCCGCCGAACGCAGATCATCGGGCCGCACCACGCCGTCGACGAATCCGATGGTGAACGCCAGCCCCTTCGGGTCGCTCAGCACACCGGCAAGCCGGGACGCGGAGGTATCGACGGGCAGTTCGGACGCGATATCCAGCCAGCAGCGCACCAGCTCGATCGCCTCGTCGGTGAGGTCCTGGGGGCGCACCGTCATCGACTGATGATAGTGCGCATTGCCAGCTGCCGCACAGGCACTCGGTAGTTACCGGCCGGTTGACCCGGTAGTTGCCGGCCAGTAGTCCGCGACCGGGCGGCGGACCGAGAACATAGTCAGTCCGCGAACGTCACCACCAGCGGCGCATGATCGGACAACCGCTCCCCCGCCGATGGCTCCTTGTCGACCGCGACGCCGCGCACCCGCGCCGCCAGCCCGGGTGTGGCCAGCTGGTGATCGACCCGCCAGCCCACGTCTTTGGCGAACGACCCGCCCGCCCAACTCCACCAGGTGAGCGGGCCGGGGCGGTCACCGTGTGCCCGGCGCACCACGTCGACGAGCCGCCGGGTCCCGAGGATCGCGTCGAACCAGTCCCGATCCTCGGGCAGAAATCCGTCCATGGCGCGCGCCGCCCGCCAGTTGGTCACGTCATGGCGGGTGTGGGCGACGTTCAGGTCGCCGACGAGCAGAAACTCGCGGCCGTCGCGCCGCGCGGCCGTCCTGTTGCGGTTCAGCTCCCGGGCGAAGCCGCCGAAAAATCGCTGCTTGCGCTCGTACTTCGCTCCACCGTCGGGCTTGTCGCGCATCCCGCCGGCCCGCTGCAGCCCGGCCGGCAGCCCGCCCTTCGGCAGATACAGACAGGCCACCGTCACCGCCCGGTCGGCCAGATCGACCTCGATGTACCGTCCCTGATCGGCGAACTCCTTGAGCGCCCGCGCCTTCGGCGGATGGGTGACCCAGGTGCGCACCGCCGCCGGCGGGATACGGGTCAGCAGCGCCACACCGTTGCGGCCGGGAACCGAACCCACGTCGAGGGCCACCTCGTACCCGGCGAACTCACCGACTTCGGACTCCGGGCAACGCAATTCCTGAATCCCGACGACATCGGGCGACCGCTCGGCCAGCCACGTGTCGAATCCCCGCCGCCGCGCCGCCCGGATCCCGTTCACATTGAACGAGGCCACACTGAACTCGCCCATCTCACCGCCCGGCTGGGGCCAGTTCGGTCCAGCCGACGTGTTTGCCGGTACGGCCGTCGGCCGACGAACGGCCGGTGAGCCGACGGCCCAGCCACGGCGCGAAATGCACTCGCGCGAAACGTACATGGGAGGTGGTGTGGTAGCGCAACGGCGCGAGCACGGGGTCCTCCGGATGCTCGACGCCGAGCGTGTCGAGGACGAGATTGGCTACCCGCCGATGCCCGTGCGGGTTCAGGTGCAGCCGGTCCTCGGACCAGTACTCGGGGGCCCGCACCTGATCGTCGGCGAAGGCGTTGACAAAGGGCACACCGAGGCGCCGGGCGAGTTTCTCGACCTCCACGGTCAGCTGTGATCCCCTGGTGTGCAACACCTTACGCAATGGAAGACCGCCGGATGGGTCGGCCCCGGCCAGCAGCACCGGTTGCACCCCGGCGTCGAGCAACCTGCGTGCGCCCTGTTCGGTGAGGTCGATGAGCGTGGCGGCATCCATGCCGGGCCGCATCATGTCGTTGCCGCCGCCGTTGAGGGTGGCGATGGTCGGCAGCGGGTCGAGTGCGAGCGCCTGGTCGATCTGTGCGGTGACGATCGGCTCCAGCAGCTTCCCGCGGATCGCGAGGTTCGCGTACGCGATGCCGCCGTGGTGTGCGGCCAGGCCGTCGGCCACCAGATCGGCCCACCCACGCATCACCTCGGCGTCGAGCGCGGGATCACCCACGCCTTCGGTGAAGCTGTCGCCGAGCGCGACGTACCGGACAGTTGCGGAGACCTGGTTCTGCTGCGTCATAACGCCCGCCATTATCCCACGCACCCGGGTTCGGCCCGGCGCCATGACCGGACGCACGAACGTCAGGAGTCGCCCGCCAGGATCGCGAGCACCTCGGGGGAGGTGTAGAACGGGGCGAGCCGGTCGCGGACGATCCGGTCGAGTTCCCCGGACCCGTGTATCGCGGCAATCGCGCGCGGTGCCGCCGCTACCGCGTACTCGACGACGATGTCTCGGGTCAGGTCGAGGTCGTCGAGGATCTCCGCGGCGGGCAGATCACCGTAGATGGCGAAGAAACCGTCGATAAACGCGTCGACGAGTCGACGGACCGGTTCGGCGACGGCGGCGGCGATCACCACGTCCTGACCGACACCGGCGATCCGGGTGGCGTCATCGGGTGCGATGATCTCGCTGAGCGGCTTGGCCGGTTTGCCCGCGTACAGGTCGTACACCTCCAGCACGGCGGCCCGCGCCGACGGATCGTTGAGCATGGCGATGATGATCTTGTTGAGCCTGCCCATCATGAACTCGGCGCCCTTGGCGGCGGTGTCGCCGAATACCGCCTCGAGCTGTTCGCCCGCGGTCCCGATCGCCCGGCCCGCCGCCTTCGATCCGAACGACACCAGCGACCCGATACCGGGGATCTTCTCGGCCATGGCCCGGTTCCCGGCGACCACGTCGTTGACGATGCGGCCGACGAACCGGGAGGCGAGCGTGGCGGTGAGTGGGCTGCGCGTCAGGTCGTCGAGAAGTTCCTCGATCACCGGGGTCAGGGCGAGTATCTCGTCGGTGATCCGGGCGACGTTCTCCCGATCGACCAGTTCACCGAGGGCGTAGGTGCCCGCCCGGTCCGATATCAGGATCTCCGCACCCCGCTCCACCAGCGTCGATGCCGCCACGCTCGGCGGCACATCGGTGGCCAGGGTCCGGGCGATGGATTTGACCGTCGACGGGTCGATGAGCGCGGCGAGGGTGACCGTCTCGGCGACGGCGAGCGCGTCGTCGACGAGCGCGGTGACGAGGTCGGGCACCTCGTCACCGGTGAGGCGGCCGACGATCCAGGTGACCTGGGCGTCGAGGAGAGCCTGCGCGACTGATTCGGGGTTCATCGCTTGAGAATATGCCCGGGCGGCGCTGCGGCGGGGCACCCCCGAGGGGCCCGGGTGGGCGGACCCCGATCGGCGGCCGGGACCGGTGGCAGCACGGTTTCGGCTGCCCCGGGCGGCGGTGGGCCGCATACTGAGGAGGTCCGGGGCAGGCGGCGTTGTGCCGCGGCCCCGACACCGACCCGAGTAACCGTTGCAGGAGAAGCACTTTCATGACCACCACCGACGACGTCCCTACCGTCTCCGCGGCCGAACTGGTCGCGGGCCGTCGGGCCTACGAACTCGACCGCAGGCATGTGTTCCACTCGTGGTCGGCGCAGGCCGGGCTCGCCCCGATGACCATCACCAAGGCGGAGGGCTGTTATGTCTGGGACGGTGAAGGGTCACGGCTCCTGGACTTTTCGTCGCAGATGGTCAACACCAACATCGGTCACCAGCACCCCAGGGTGGTCGCCGCCATCGTCGAGCAGGCACAGAAGCTGTGCACCATCGCACCATCGCACGTCAACGACGCCCGGTCGGAGGCCGCGCGGCTGATCTCCGAACGCACCCCCGGCGATCTGGACAAGGTCTTCTTCACCAATGGCGGCGCGGAGGCGGTCGAACACGCGGTGCGCATGGCGCGGCTGCATACCGGACGACGAAAGGTGTTGTCGCGGTATCGCTCCTATCACGGCGGCACCGACACGGCCGTCAACATCACCGGCGATCCGCGGCGCTGGGCCAACGACTACGGCGATGCCGGTGTGGTGCACTTCTTCGGCCCGTTCCTGTACCGGTCCCGGTTCTACGCCGACACGCAGGAGCAGGAATGCGAACGGGCCCTGGCCCATCTCGACGAGGTCGTCGCGATGGAGGGCCCCGGCCAGATCGCGGCGATCATTCTGGAATCGGTGCCCGGTACCGCCGGGATCATGGTGCCGCCGCCCGGCTACCTGCGTGGTGTGCGCGAGATCTGCGACCGCCACGGCATCGTCTTCATCGCCGATGAGGTCATGTCGGGGTTCGGCCGCACCGGCCGCTGGTTCGCCATCGAACATGCCCAGGGCGGCGACGGGGAATCCGATCCTGTGGTTCCCGACCTGATCACGTTCGCCAAGGGCGTCAACTCCGGGTACGTGCCGCTCGGTGGGGTGGCGATCAGCGCCGAGATCGCGGCCTCCTTCGACGAGCGCACCTATCCGGGCGGTCTCACCTATTCGGGGCATCCGCTGGCCACGGCCGCGGCGGTGGCCACCATCACCACGATGGCCGAGGAAGGCATCGTCGAGAACGCGGCCCGGGTCGGTGCCGAGGTCATCGGCCCGGGTCTGGCCGAACTCGCACGCCGGCACCCGAGTGTCGGCGAGGTGCGTGGCATCGGCATGTTCTGGGCGATCGAGTTGGTGCGGGACCGGGCCACCCGCGAACCGCTGGCCCCGTACGGCGGGACCAGTGAATCGATGAATACCGTTGTAGCCGAATGCAAACGACTCGGACTGCTGCCGTTCGCCAACTACAACCGGATCCACGCGGTGCCGCCGCTGATCATCACCGACGAGCAGGCGCGGGCCGGTCTGGCGATTCTCGACGAGGCCCTCGAGGTGGCCGACCGCAGCCGGTGAGCCGACCGATGTCCGGCGCTGTGCGGCGACGGTCTGCGCGACGGAGCCCGCACCGACGATGATGGACGGGTACTCGCCGTCGCCGACGAAAGGCTGCTCACTCATGGACTCCCCGAACACCGGCGCAGACTGGACCGCTGGCGCAGCCGCTGATCCGGCCCGGGCAGGTGACCTCGCCCGGCCTCGGTCATGGCGGGTGACCTCACCTGCCGGGTCAGCCGCGTAGCGTGCTCAGGATGGACGTGAGCACACCGCCGGATCGGCTGATCCTCGACGAGGCGGCGCGGTTGTCCGCCGCGTCCGGCCCTGTGGCGGTGATCGACGACGTCGACGGTGCGTTGACCTTGGGGGCGGCCGCGGCGGGGGCCGGGGATATCCGGGTGCATCAGGATCTGATCACCGGTGAGCGGTCGCTGGCCGGACACGCCGCGACAGCCGGTGTGGTCTATCGCCCGCTGCCGCTCGGACCCGACCTGCTCGACGGGGCCGAGGTGGTGCTGCTGCGGCTGCCACGTTCACTGGACCGGCTGGCGGAGGTCGCCGCGCTCGTCGCCGCGCGGGCGGCGCCGACTGTCCGGATCGTGGCCGGCGGCCGGATCAAGTACATGACGCCGGCGATGAACGACGTGCTGCGCACCGTGTTCGACCGGGTGGATGTGTCGCCGGCGCGGCAGAAGTCGCGGGTGCTGATCGCCTCGGGTGCCCGGCCCGCCGACGCGGTGGCCGCCTCGGCCCGGTGGCCGCAGACGCAGCGGCACGACGATCTGGGGCTCACGGTTGCCGCGCACGGCGGGGTGTTCGCCGGTACCCGCATCGATATCGGCACCCGATTCCTGCTGGCGCAGCTGGTTTCCGCGCCGCGCGTCGAGCGGGTCGTCGACCTGGCGTGCGGCACCGGTGTGATCGGGGCGTGGCTGGCGCTGGGCGACCCCGAGGTGAGTGTTCTCTCGACCGACCGCAGTGCGGCGGCCGTCGCGTCGGCGCGGGCCACCGCCGGAATCAACGGGGTGGCCGATCGGATGTCCACCGCTCAGGCCGATGGTCTTGAGTCGCTGGAGGATTCGTCGGTGCAGCGGATTGTGCTCAATCCGCCGTTCCACGACGACGCCGCGGTGTCCACGCGGATCGCCCACGTCCTGTTCACCGATTCCGGCCGGGCACTGGCGCCCGGCGGTGACCTGTGGTGCGTGTGGAACTCACATCTGCGTTATCGGCCGATCCTCGAACGGTCCGTCGGCCCTACCCGGCAAGTGGCGCGCAACGCCAAATTCACTGTCACGGTGTCGGTCCGACGATCGTCCGCCGATTGAGGTGCGAGCCTGCGAGCCTCCTACCAGGCGCTCGGTCCGGCCCCGCCCCACGACCTCTCCCAGGTGCTCGGTCCGAGGCCACCCCACAGCCGGTTGAGGTGCGAGCCTGCGAGCCTCGAAACCCCGTGAGATGACCGTGTCCGCTTCCACTGTCTCCGCTCACGCGACACGACGGTCGGCGGCGCCGACATCGGCGAGCAGTCCGCCCGGATCGATGATCATCATCAGTGGTCCGGCGATGTCGATGGCACGTTCGATGATGTGGTCGACCTGGCCGGGGTCGGCGGGGTCGGCGATCAACGCCCACACCTGATCACGCAGCCCGGCATTGAGGTAGTCGACGACGTCGTGTGCCTGCCGGCCGACGACGACGACGTTGTAGCCGGCCCCGACCGACCGCATGACGACGTCGTGGCTGCGCGGCGTGCCGTCGGTGACGACCAGGACGGCGCTGCAAAGGTGGGTGACGGGTGCTGTTGCTGTCGCTGTGCTCATGAGACCATTTCACGGTCCGCCGCTGGCACCAGGTTCGAGGACGGCTGCGAGGTGGCTGTGAACGGCCCGCCGTCGCACCCACGTGGGCGCCGCCTCGTTCGGCGACCACGACACGAAACCGACCACGACACAAACCCGACCACGACACAGAACCGGCCACGACACATCCGATGCAGGAAAATCGGGACCAAAGTCACCTTCGTCCGCGTGGGCATTGTCCGTAGCGGTATCACGATGGAAATATTTGGAGTATCAGATACCAATTTACGGAGGTTCACTGTGCAGCAGGTCGACACCGGTGACGCGGCGGTGCTCCGCTCCCTCGAGCTGTACGGCGAGCACGTCGGCGAACCGACAACGATCATCTACGAGAGGTTCTTCGCCAGGTATCCGGAGGCCGAGGAGATGTTCGCCTACGATCGCCACGTCGAGGAGCGGATGATGTCGTCGGTCCTCATGATGATCTCGGACCTGGCCGATCACACGAGCACGATCGACGAGTGTCTGTACTGGATCACCGACCACGTGGCATGGGAAGTCAGCCGGGACATGGTGTTCGACATGTTCGAGATGATCCATGACACCATCCGCGAGGGCCTGGGCGAGCGCTGGACACCCGAGATGGGCACCGGCTGGCACAATCTCCTCGGCCGGATGAAACCCGCGATGGCCGAGCGCATCACCGAAATCGAGGGCTACTCCCGGGTGCCCGATCTGTCGGCCCGGGTATAGAGGGTCGCGGGGCGGCCCCGGTCGCCTTCGGACAGGACCGGTTCGCCGTCGCGCAGCAGCGGTTCCAGGAACGGTTTCATGCGGCGGCTGAAGTTGTCCTTGTGCATCGGGGTACCGACGACGGCCTCGTGGACCTTACGGAGCTGGTGCAGGGTGAACGGTTCGGGCAGAAATCCGTCGGGGTCGGGCAGGGTGTCGGCGTAGCGGTGCCGGAACTCGTAGCGTTCGCGCAGGCCGGTGACGGCGGCGGCGACGATCTCGTCATGGTCGAACAGCAGCGGCCCCTCCCCCACGAGCCGGCCGTCGGTGTCGACGGGGACCAGAGCCCCTGCGGCCGACGCCAGATCGGATTCCCGCATCGATACCGAGTGGGCGGCGGAGATCACCCAGGTGCGGTCGTCGCGCGCCGGATCGTCGAACAGTCGTAGTAGCCGGGGGTACGCCAGACGCCGGGGCCGGATGCCGACTTTGCGGGTGAATACGTCGTCGACGGTCTGCGCGACGGTTGTGCGTTCACGCATGAATCCGCCGGGGAGTGCACGCCCATCGGGGTCTGTCCGGTCCTGAATCAGCACGTGTAGCGCTGGATCGGCCTGCACTCCGCACACCGTGAGGATCGCGAGATCGACCGTGACACCAGGTCGAGGGTAGTTTTCCAGATCACTTCCAGCCATGGGTTTACATTAGCGAACTTGGCGTGCTAACTTCCCTTTATCGAGCTTGACGAGCTAAAGAAGGGTGGTTCGAGATGATCCCGAACTCCGCACACATTGACCGCGCATGTGGCGCGGTCCTCGGTTCCGCAGTTGGCGATGCGCTGGGCGCGGGCTATGAATTCGGATCGGCGCGCGTCGGCGCCGACGGTCCGCAGATGATCGGCGGCGGCCTGGGCGGCTTCGCCCGCGGCGAATGGACCGACGACACCACGATGGCGTGGTGCATCCTGGACGTCGCCGCGACCGGGCAGGACCTGCGGTCCGAGGCCGCGCTGACCGCGATCGGGCGCAACTTCCGCACCTGGCAGGAATCGGGGCCGGCCGATATCGGCATTCAGACCAGTCAGATTCTCGGCAGGGTCGGCACCGACCCGACCGCCGACGTGCTTACTGCGGCCGCCGAGAAGCTGCACCGGCAGACCGGCCGCACCGCCGGCAACGGGTCGCTGATGCGTACCGCCGCCGTCGCACTGCCCTTCCTCGACGACCCCGGCGCCGTCGTCGAGGCAGCCCGGCGAATCAGCGCACTCACCCACTACGACCCGCGGGCGCAGGAGGCGTGCGTGCTGTGGTCGCTGGCGATCCGCCGTGCCGTCATCGACGGTGACCTCGATCTGCGGGACGGTCTGCGCTACCTCGACGACGAGGCCGTCGTGTACTGGACCGAGCGGATCGACGAGGCCGAAACCTCCGAGCCGGGGCGGTTCAACCCGAACGGCTGGGTGGTCAGCGCACTGCAGGCGGCGTGGTCGTCGATCGTGCACAGCGACGGTTTCGGCCACACCCTGGACACCGCGATCGGTATCGGTGACGACACCGATACCGTCGCCGCCATCGCCGGTGCGCTCGTCGGCGCGAAATGGGGCTCCTCGAAGATTCCGGCACGGTGGCTCCGCATTCTGCACGGCTACCCCGGCAAACGGGCCGAGGACCTCGCACACGCCGCCGAACTGGCCGTCAACCGCGGACCGAAAACCGTTGTCTGACAGAATACATCGCGGAGGAATGATCGGACAACTCCGGGCGCGATCGCACCGCACCTGGTTGACGACGGCGTGTGGCTGGGCGACCTGAACGCACTCGACAACCTGCCCGCGGGGTTCGATGAGGCGCTGCGGCACAGGGCACTCGACCCGAAGCGCTCTGACCTGCCAGGTCACCTGGTTCTCAGTGCCGCCAGGTGCTCAGTGCCGCCAGGTTCCGCGCAGGTACTGCTGCGGGTAGGGGGCCTGGTTATCGCTCATGCCGAGCTCATGGGCGGCGCGTTGCGGCCACGACGGTTCACGCAGCGCGACCCGGCCGAGGAACACCGCGGTCACGTCGTCGTCGGCGGCGATCTTCTCCGCCTGATCCGGTTCGGTGATCAGCCCGACGGCACCGGTGGCCACACCCGAGACGCGATGGACCTCGCGAGCCAGATCCACCTGGTAGCCGGGACCGACGGGGATGTCGGCCAGGACATTGCCCCCCGATGAGACATCGATAAGGTCGACGCCGTGCTGAGCCAGGATCGTGGCCAGTCGGGCACTGTCCTCCACCCGCCACCCGTCGTCGAGCCACTCGGTGCCCGAGATGCGCACGAACATCGGTTTGTCGGCCGGCCACACCGCGCGGACCGCGTCGACGACCTCGACGAGGATACGGATACGTCCGCCGAAATCGCCGCCGTAGGAGTCGGTCCGGTGATTACTCAGCGGCGAAAGGAAGTTGTTGAGCAGATAGCCGTGTGCCGCATGGAGTTCCACCACATCGAAACCGGCCGCGTCGGAACGGCGCGCGGCTTCGGCGAACGCCGCCACCACCTCCCCGATCTCCTCGATGCTCAGTTCACGCGGGTCCGCGAGGCCGGGGAAGGCGATCGGCGAGGGCCCCACGGTGGTCCAGCCGCCCTCTGCAGGCCCGATGCTGCCGGACACCGGCGATCCCGGTGCATACACCGACGCCTTGCGACCCGCGTGCGCCAGCTGAATACCGGCGACCGCACCCTGTGCGTGGATGAATTCGGTGATCGGACGCCACGCGCGCACCTGGTCGTCGTTCCAGATCCCCACGTCCTGCGGGCTGATCCGCCCGTCCGGTACGACGGCGGTCGCCTCGGTCAGAACCAGTCCGAAACCACCGGCCGCGCGGGCCCCGAGATGCACCAGATGCCAGGCGGTGGGTACGCCGTCGGTTCCCGCGCTGTACTGACACATCGGCGCCAGCCATGCGCGGTTGGGGATCTCCAGATCACGGATCGTCAGAGGCGTGAACAATGCGGGGGTGCTCATGAAGTGGGCAACCACGCCGGTACGCGAGCAATTCCACCGCCGCCCGGAGACCGTCGGCGACTCTCGTCGGGCCGGTCGTCTTCGGCGCGCGCCACCGATTTCATCCTGGCCGGGCGCGGCTGCTGACGAGCTCGGGTTGCGGGGGCCGCAGTCCGGCACCCGCAACCCATCGGATGAGTGCGCCCGGGATCAGGCGGGCATCTCGTAGGCACCGTCGAACGAGGCGACCATGTCCCACACCAGACCGAAGCGGCTGTCGTCGACATGCGGGGCGCGGATCGCCCCGAGCGCCCACTGCTGCTGCGCCTCCGTGGCCGCCGTCGCACCGTGCAGTGTCACCGCGTATGCGGAGAAATCCCGCACCGAGACGACGAAGATCTGGTCGATCAGAGCGGGATCGAGATCGAGAATCTTGGCCTGTTCGAGGATGAGCTGACCGTAGACGACCAACGAGAACAGATGCCCGATGGTCAGCAGGAAGTCGAGGTCCTTCTGCTGGTCGGCCGACGGCCCGGCGGTGCTCAGGAGGTCCTTGAGTGCCTTGGCCTGCTCGTAGAACACCGCGACGTTCGGCAGGTTGCCGTACTCCTCGTACGGCTTGGTCCAGTCGTCGAATCGAATCGTGCCGGTGCCGCCGACCGGTCCCTGTGCCCAGAAGAACGAGTCGTCGACGCCGTCGGCCCGGGTACCGATCGCGGGGTATTGGGCGGGGTTGAAGAAGTAGTTGGGCATGAACTTGAGGATCTGGGACACGTTGACGTGCACCGTCCCCTCCAGACGCGGCAGCCAACCGATGTAGTGGTTGGCCTGATGGAAGTAGGTGGACTTCTCGTAGCCCTTGGCGGCGACGACGTCGAGCAGCAATGTCATCACCTTTTCACCCTCGGAGGTGACCTTGGACTTGGTCATCGGGTTGAACAGCAGGTAGCGGCGGTCGTCGAGGCTCGCGCTGCGGAAATAGTCGACGGCGCGGGTGCTGAACAGCTTCATCGCCGCGATGCGGGCGAATGCCTCCACGAAATTTCCCCGCACGTGCGAGAAATCGGTGACCGGATGGCCATACAGGATTCTGTTGTGCGCGTGGGTGATCGACTCATAGAAGGAATGTTCCACCATGCCCACCGAACCGCTGCACAGATTGAACTTGCCGATGTTCACCGTGTTGAGCGCGGCCGCGAAGGCCTCCGGTCCGGTGTGCAGGATGTCCGCCTCGGTGACCGTGTACTTCTCCAGCGCGAACGTGCTCACATACATCTGGCCGTGCGTCACGTTGTCGATGAGGCGGTAGTCGGGGCGGCTGCTGTCGGCGACGAAGAAGACATAACCCTCGGGCCCGTCGATGTCGGTGCGGCGGCCGAACACCGACACCATCCCGGCGACATTGCCGTTGCCGATATAGTACTTGGTGCCGTCGGCGGTGAAGCCACCCTCGCCATCGGGGGTGAGCAGCATGTCGGTGCTGTACACATCGGCGCCGTGGGCGCGTTCGGACAGGCCGAACGCCATCACCCCGCCGTCGGCGAGTTGCGCCGCGGCCTTGCGCTTGGCCTCCTCGTTGCCGCTCATCCAGATCGGCCCGAGGCCCAGGATGGTGACCTGCTCGGCGTACCAGTAGGCCAATCCGTAGAATCCCAGGATCTCGCTCAGTGCGGCGTTGCGGGAGGTGTCCCAACGCCGGTTCTCGTCGCCGTCGGCATAGTCCGCCCCGGTCAGGAACGTCGAGAAGAGCTTTTCGCGCTTGACGAAGTCGAGGTAGTCGGTGACCCACACCGCGTCGTGGTCGCGGCGCAGCAGTTCCGTCTTGCCGACACCCTCGAAGTAGTCGATGGTCGCGCGCAGCAGCCGCGCGGTCTCGGTGTCGAACTGCGACGGATCGTAGGTACGCGGGTTGAGGAACAGGTCTTTCACTGACGTGGCGATCTCCGGCATGGGGCCAACCTAGCAGCGTCGCCGCCGGGCATTCGCCGGATTCGGGGTGACCCCTACTCCACGATCACGCGGTGGCCGAGCGCGGCACCGACGGCATCACCGTCACGGCCTCGTCCAGGTGCCCAGTGGCCGCGTCAGGAAACCGGCCGGCGAGAGGACCAGCCGCGATGTCGTGAGTTGAACACTGATCTCGAAGATCTGGCGGCCGGACATCGTCGTGCGCACGAAGTCCGCGAGTTCGGCCGACCGGCCCGGTTGAGCGGACCGGACATCGAGGGCACCGGCCAGGGTGCGGGGGTTGTTGTCGAGGCCCGGGCCACGGGGCACCAGACGCAGGCCGTCGGTGGTGTGCATCGTGACCTGGTATCGACGCCCCGAGGGTCCGGTCAGCGTCACCGAATGCGATGTCTGTGCCCAGTCGAAATTGTCGGTGCGGGCGTGCCAGCCGCCGGGCAGACGACCGGCAAAGGTGATACCCGTGGGCGCCGCCAGCGTCGAGGTCGATTGGTCCACAGCGGGATTCGCACCGGTCAGGATCGGGTCGGCGAGACGTCCGCCGGTTTCGGTGAAGCGCCACACCCGCTCCGACAGACCCTTGCGCCAGAAGCCGGTCCGGCCGTTCCGGCGTCCTTCGACGCGGAGTTCGCGGTCCTCCATCCGGGGGCCCGAGTCGTGGATCGAGATGCGCGCGGTCACCTCTCCCGGGATCTTCGGGACGTGCTGCCACTCCTGCGCCGGCAGTGAGATCGCCGCGAACGCCGGGTTGAACCGCTCCTGCAGCTGATCGGGTGCCGACGGCTTGTCGCGGCGCTGGATCTGCCAGGTGTACCGTCCGGGAATCTCATTGGATCCCGCGAGGTCGAGATCGTATTTGCGGGTGTACATGTCGCCGTACCTGTTGGTCACGAAGGTGACCGAACCCGACGACGAGACCGACTCGGAGATGAACCGGCCGCCCATCGGTCCGCCGATCTCATAGCTGTGGTCGGCGGGCAGCCACGGGTCCTGGTACACGATGCGGGTGCCGCCGCCGGTGAGACTGATCAACTGCACGAGACCTGCGGTCGTCGGATGGGTGAAGCCGCGGGCATCGACGAAACTCTTGGACATACGGTGGCTGATCGCCCACTTGTGCCCGGCGCGGCCCTGGCCGGGAACCTGCATTCCCGGCCAGAACCAGACCGGCGAGCCGAACAACCGTGTCCAGTTCCACAGCAACGGACCCGACAGCACGTTATCCATCGAGTAGATCCACCCGTTGCGGTCGAGGGCGACGAGCATGTTGTTGTCGACCGAGATCGCCACGACATGCCGGTCGAGACATGCGGGTGTGGTCACCTTGCGCCAGGTGTCACCGGAGTTGCGCGGCCGGGTGTAGATCGAACCCGACCGCAGCACGAACTCGGCGTAGCTGTTGAATCCCTGGTTCTGATCACGGTGGTCGACGCGGGTGGGCAGGTCCCACGCCTGTCGCGCCGCCGGCAGATCCTTGAATTCCGACAGGCCCTTGATGCTGGGCAACGGCAGGAACAGCCCCGGTAGCGGCAGCACCACCTGGAAGGTGCTCAGCAGCGGGACGCACGAGAGCGGCCGCGTGCCCGATACCGGTGCCGACGATCCCGGCGAGGCCTGGGCCGGGACACCCATAGCCGCCCCGGTGATCGCCACGACCGTCGCGACGACAATCCCTGTGAGCGACCTGGCCACCCGCTGCTTCATCTCGCATCCTCCACGCAGAACTGGAACACGTTACACCGGATGCTAGGGCATGCCATCGGGCGTCGCGAATCCGCCCGCACCGGGACTCCTCGACCGGCTCATCTATCTGGTGTCGACGCGTTTCGGTGACACAACCGCGGCGTCCTTTCCGATCTTGTACCGCAACGACGTTCCGACACCGGGTACCTGCTAGTCTCCGCAACAAACCGACCTATGACAGTGGTGAGTGCGAGCATGGAAACCTTCGACGCCATGGAAACCTTCGACGCCGTTGAAACCTTCGATGTCCTGATCGTCGGAGCCGGCCTGGCGGGCATCGACGCCGCATACCGGCTGCGCGAGAAGAATCCCGACCTGAACTATGTGATCCTGGAGAACAGGGCGCGGATCGGCGGCACCTGGGATCTGTTCACCTATCCGGGAATCCGCAGTGACTCCGACATTTTCACGCTCAGCTTTCCGTGGAATCCGTGGAAGGGCAACCGGCTCATCGCCGAAGGCCACGAGATCCGCCAGTACCTCGAGGACACGGCCCACGACTTCGGTATCGCGCCGCACATCCGGTTCGGCAGCGAGGTGGTGGCGGCGGACTTCGACACCGGCACCGGCCTGTGGACCGTCGACGTCCGGGTCGACGGGGAGCCGGCCACCTACCGGGCCCGGTTCTTCTACAGTTGCACCGGCTACTACCGCTACGACGCCGGCTACCTGCCCGACTTCCCCGGCATCGACGATTTCACCGGAACCGTTGTGCACCCGCAGTTCTGGCCCGCCGACCTCGATTACACCGGCAAGAAGGTGGTGGTGATCGGCAGCGGCGCGACCGCGATCACCCTCATCCCGTCGATGGCCGCGACCGCCGGACACGTGACAATGCTGCAACGATCCCCCACCTACCTGTTCCCGTACCCGTGGACCGATC
This sequence comes from Gordonia pseudamarae, assembly GCF_025273675.1. Taxonomy (NCBI): domain Bacteria; kingdom Bacillati; phylum Actinomycetota; class Actinomycetes; order Mycobacteriales; family Gordoniaceae; genus Gordonia; species Gordonia pseudamarae. The sequence goes on from NZ_CP045809.1 coordinate 4,884,634, forward strand.
CCATCACCGCCGGTCTGCAGAAGGTGTTGCCACGCCAGCTGTCGCACGACATCACCCGTTACCGGAACATGCTGCTCACGCTGGTCCTGTACCTGTTCTGCCGGGGTTTCCCCAAGGCGGCACGCCGGCTCCTGCGCTGGATCGCCGTGCGGCAACTGCCCGACGGGTACCCGGTGGACACCCACTTCAAACCCGCCTACCAGCCGTGGGATCAGCGACTGTGCATCATCCCTGACGCCGACTTCTACAAGGCCGTCGCCGACGGTTCGGCCGAGGTCGTCACCGACACCGTCGACACCTTCACGCCCACCGGCATCGCCCTCGCCTCCGGCCGCGAACTCGACGCGGACATCATCGTCACCGCGACCGGTCTGGAACTGCTCGCCTTCGGCGGCATCGACCTGAGCGTCGACGGCGAACCCGTCGAGCCCGGCGACAAATACGCCTACCGCGGCTACATGCTGAACGAGGTCCCCAACTTCGCGTGGTCGGTGGGCTACACGAACGCGTCGTGGACCCTGCGCGTCGACCTCACCAGCAAGGCTGTCGCCGATCTGATCCAGCATATGCGCGCACACGGCTACACCCGTGCCTATCCGACACTCGACGGTGCCACACCACCGGCGCACGGGCTGCTCGAACTCGACTCCGGCTACGTGCGGCGGGCGGGTTCCCGGCTGCCGAAGGCCGCGGACACCGCCCCCTGGCTGGTGCGGCACAACGCGATCCTCGACGCCGTCGACGCCCGCCGCTATGACGTCACCGAGGCGATGGTCTTCTCCTGACCGCTGCCGCACCGGGATTAGGATGTGGGCGTGGACACTTCATCCGATCCCGTGGAGATGTTGCGGCGGTGGACCGATGTCGGCGGGGTGTGGCGCGTGAGTGGTCGCCGCGGCGACACCCTGGTCGTCGGGCTGTATCGGTGCGACGGCGGTGAGGAGGTCGACCGGCTGGTCTCGTCGGACCCCGATCTGCGCCGCTATGTCGGGGACCGCGGCGACAGCCAATCCTGAACGGCACCGCCGCAGTTCCCTCACGGCACCCCGCGCCCACCTCCTCTCGTGCCGGGCCGGCACGAGAGTGACGGTCATTCGAAGACCAGGTCACCCCACAACCCGATGATCGCGGAGATCGCTCCCGGCCGGAACACCTTCGCGGGATCCTCGGACGCGAGATTCACCGTGCGCCCGGCACCGCCGGCCGCTTCCTGCAGGTCCGCGTAACTGACGCTCGTGTCCGAATGGCGTACCACGCCGTAGTAGTACGTCCGCTCGTCCTGGTGATCGCGAAACTTCGACATGATGCGCATCGGCGGCGAGACCGAACAGGTCTTGGTGAGCTGTCCACGATCATTCCTGAACGTCGCGACGACAGTGGCTCCCTCGGGGAAGGGATCACCGTAGTAGTCCTTGTCGAAATCGAGCCAGAAGAAGTCGAGGTACTCCCGGCCGGGAACGAGCACGGCGGCCGTGTCGGCGACGGCGAGATCGTTGTCCCTGGCCAGGACTTCCGCCTCGTGCTTCGCCTCCTCCGACGGGGTGTCCTCCCGCACCGAAGTAAGCATGAGGTTCCGCGGACGCGGGGCCGGCGTCGTCTCGGCCACCGGAACCTCCTCATCCGCGTCATGGGCTACTACAGCGTCATCGGCGGCGGCGTCGGCCTCGACCAGATCCGCCGAATCGTCGGGGGCCGGGTCGGGCCCGCCTTCCTCATCGTCGGGGTCGTCGCCGGCCTCCGTCCGATACAGTTCGGCCAGCGCGACCAGATCCTCACGGGACAGCGGATCACCGGCCCGCAGTTTCCAGGCCGTCATCGCGTCGAGGGCTTCGCGGACGGTGGTGGGATCGTCGGTCAGCAACGCGCACTCGTCAAGGCGCCGAGCGGAATTGGCCGACACGTTCGCCGAGCCGACAACCAGGAAGGTCTCCGGATCGGGATGCTCGCGGGTCGGCTTGCGCTCACACACGATCGTCTTCGCGTGCAACCCGGGCAGTGAATAGATCACCACCCCGGAATCCTTCCAGGCGAGCAGGGCGCTGGGAGCCGTACTCTCCTGTGCCACAGCCTTCGTCGAAGCATCAACAATGATCGACGATCCGCTGCGCAGCGGCAGCTGCTCGGTCGCGCCGTCGCCGATATAGGCGACCGCCGCGGTGATCTGCCGCGAGCCGCCCAACAACCCGGTGATCTCATCCCACACCCGTCCGCTGATCATGCGTACGGTGCGTTCGTTGCCCAAGCCCAGATCTTGCATCCCGACAGCATAAGCAACGCGCCGTGCGGCGCTACCGTGCTGGCCCGTCACTCCGAATCTCGGCCACAGGGTATCCTCGAAAGCTGGCCATACACGTTGTCGACCTCGATCGATACCGTCGGCCGTCGGCACGGTGGGCCGGTCATCCGACGACCGGGACGACGATCCATCCGACGGTCGGACATCCGCACTCCGCATTCGTGAGCAACAGCAACGTTTTCCGCCCCGTACGGAAGCGTGTTCATCAACTCACGCAGCAGATTTCGCACTACGCTCAACCGATGGACAAACGTGCCGGCCGACCGGCATACACCAGGGTCGTCGCCGAGGCCGTCGTCGGTGGCACGCTCGGCGGGCTGGCGGCCTCGGTGCTGGTGGTCGCGGTCACCAGCACCATCAAGGCGATGCTGGCATGGGTCGTGGACCAGGACTCGTGGGTGATCCTGACGGCACCGTTCGTCGGCATCGTCGCGGCGGTCTTGCTGCTGAACCGCGTCGCCGACGGCCGCGCCGCACAACGAGCGGACAGGGCCGGCGCACCGCCCCGTCGATTCAGCGCGTGGCTGCGGTTTCCGGCGAACGCGGTGCGCGCCGACCTGACCGCCGACGTGGTGCACTCGGCGGGCCACGAGGAAACCTTCCCGTCGCGGCTGGCACCCATCCGGGCGCTCGCTATCGTCACGACGGTCGGACTCGGGGCGCCGATGGGCACCGAGTCCCCCGCGGCCCATCTCGGCGTCGCCGCCGGATCCGCGGCCGGTGGCCTCGGCCGGCACGAGTGGTTGCGCAGACTCGCCCGCCCGGGCGGTGTCGGCGGCGGCGCGGCCGGGGTCGCGGTGCTCATGGGACTGCCCCTGGTGGGATTGGCATTCATCCTCGAGCTCGGGCGGCGCAGTCAGGCCCCGGTTTCGCTGCCGCGAGTCCTGGCGGCAACCAGTGGGGCGCTCACCGGCTGGGCGATCAACTCGCTGCTCGAGCTCAGCCTGATCAGGCTGATCGTCCCGGTGACGCCACCGAACAGTGTGCTGCAAGCCATATGGGCCGCGGTCGTCGTCGGTGCTCTCGCCGGGGCGGTGTCCTCGGCGGCCGGCGCCGCGATCTACCAGGCACGCGGTTGGCAGGCCGGACTCGTGACCAAACTTCTGGTCGGGAGCGCGGCCCTGCTGGCCTGCCTGCTGCTCATCAGCGTGATCGCCACCCCCGCGGCGGCCATCGGACCCGGAGCGGGCGCCATCACCTGGGCCGAAACGGCGCAGGCCTCCGCCGGGGTACTGCTGCTGGTGGCGATGCTCCGGGCGTTGGCCACCACCGCCGCCGTGATGGCCGGTGGGTGCGGCGGACTTTTCGTTCCGCTGCTGTCCATCGGCGACCTCTGCGGACGGGCACTCGCGCCCGGGCTCGGTGTTTCCCCTGATCTGGCCGCATCCGCCGGGGCGGCGGGCGGCGTGGCCGGCGGCTATCGGCTCCCGCTGACCGCGGTCGCGATGGTCCTGACCGTCGGCGGTCCGCTGTCGGCGCGGCTGACCTGCGCCGCGACGGTGCTATGCGCGGTGGGCGCGGCGATTCCGGTGAGCTATCTGCTCGACCGCTACGTCCTGCACCGCGCCACCACACCCCCGGTACCGCCCGCCGAACCATCGGCGACGGAAAGTCCCCGCCACGGATGAAAACCGGACCACCGACTCCCGAACCGATCTCCCCCGAACCGATGCCCCCTAACCGATGACGACCGGACCGATGACGACCGAACCGATGATCCGGGCCGCGAGCCTGCGCGGGTTCGCCGAACTCGTCTCCGAACAAGGCGGGGACCCGGCGGCGCTGCTCCGGCGGTTCGGCATTCCCGACGACGCGCTCCTCGCCGATGATCGCCTGATCTCCATCACCGCTCACGATCTCATCCTGGACGCGGCGGCAAGGGACCTGGCCTGCCCGGATCTGGGCCTGCGCCTGGCGGTGGCCCAGGATCTGACGATCCTGGGGCCGTTGGCGCTGGCGATCGAATCAGCGGGTTCGGTTGCCGAGGCACTCGATTGCGCGGCGCGGTTCATGTACGTGCACAGCCCGGCGCTGCGGATCGGTGTCGAGCCCGATCCGGCGGGCCGCCGCAATGTGGTGGCCTTCGCCTACCGCAAGGATCTGCGTGAATCGCCCTATTCGCCGCAGGCCATCGAATTGGGGCTCGGCCTGTTTCATCGCACCGCGGTGCGATTGCTGGGCGACGGGCTGCCACTGTATTCGGTCCGGATCCCGCATCAGCCGTTGTCGCCGGTATCGCGGTATACGGAGTTCTTCGATGTTCCCGATGTGCGCTTCGGTGCGCCGTTCGCGTGCCTGATCGCCGAGCGCAGCGTTCTCGATGAGCGACTCGGCGGCGCCAACGCCCAGATCTGCGCCCTCGCGCAGGACTACCTCGCACAGCATTTTCCCGACCCCAGAACGATGACAGCTGTCCGGGTGCGGACCGCGCTGACGGCGATCCTCGGGATTCGCACACCGTCCATGGCCGATGTCGCCAGACTGCTGGCTCTGCATCCACGCACGCTCCAGCGTCGGCTCTCGGCGGAGGGGACGTCCTTCGCGGTGGTGCTCGACGAGGTCCGGCGGGACACCTCCTACCGGTACATCGTGACGACGAACATGCGGTTCTCCCAGGTGGCGTCCCTGGTCGGGTTCAACGAACAGTCAACCCTCAGTCATGCGGTGCGGCGCTGGTTCGGCGTCGATCCACGCGGACTTCGGGCGGGTGCGGGCGACCCCGGACCATAGCGTCCCACCCACCCTCCCCCAAGTTGTCGTGCTGACACAAGTTTCGGACGTCGCGCTCGGGCAGTGTGGTGCCATGACATCGCGCTACCCAGTCACCGCCCTGCCGGAGACCGACGCCCGGCCGACACCGGAGGCCGTCGATCCCGCCGCCCCGGACGGTTCCGCCGAGGCGCCGGTGTACCCGAACCCGGGCGACGAGCCACTGGGCGCGCATACCGACGACCGTGGGGTCCGGCGCCCCCCGCGGCCGCTACACGATCCCTTCTACGACACGCCCGGCGACCTGTCGCTGCTCGACCCCGGAACGATCGTCCGCAGTCGACGCGTCCGGCTCGGATTCCTCGGCCTCGTACCGCAGCGGAACCTGATCGCCCATCAACTCGCATTCCGCAGCACCGATCTCCACGGGCGTCCCGAACTCGCGGTCACCACCGTGGTGACGGCCGGCCGGCCGGCCACGGCCCGGCCTCCCCGGATGATCGCCTACCAGTGCGCCATCGACGCCGTGGCCGATGTGTGTTTCCCCTCGTACGCGCTGCGTGCCGGCGCGCGGGCCTGGGGTTCATTCCCGCAGCTGGAGTTGCTGGTGATCGCGGCGCTCGCCGCCCGCGGCTACGTGGTCACGGTCGCCGACCACGAGGGCCGGGGCGGCAGATTCGCCGCACCACGCGAACCCGGCCATCGGGTCCTCGACGGAATCCGGGCGACCCTCGCCTTCGCGCCGCTGCGCCTGGCCGCCGCCACCCCGGTCGGACTCATCGGCTACTCCGGCGGCGGCATGGCCAGCGCGTGGACCGCCGAACTGGCACCCGCCTACGCCCCGGAACTGCCGATCGTCGGGGCAGTCCTGGGATCGCCGGTCGGGGATCCCGGTCAAGCGTTCCGCAAACTCAACGGCGGACTGTTCGCCGGGCTGCCGGCCCTTGTGGTGTCCGGCCTGCGCGAGGTCTATCCAGGACTGGACGACGTCATCAGCCGATACGGGACTACCGAGGGGCTGCGCCGACTCGACGCGCTCCGCGAGATGACCACGGTCAAGGCCGTGGCGCACTGTGCCTACGACGACTTCGGCGACTACATCGACGTCCCCCTCGACGACATTCTCGCCGGCGAGGAGGTGTCGGCGGTCTTCGATGACCTGCGCCTCGGTGTCACCGCCCCGGCCTGCCCCGTGTTGGTCGTGCAGGCCGAACGCGACCGCACCATCGACGTCGCCGACGTCGATGCCCTCGTCGGCCGGTACCTCGACGGCGGTGCGGACCTCCGATATCTGCGGGACCGCTCGAGCGGACACAACTCGGCGATGATCCTGGCCCTGCCGACGATGCTCGGATGGCTGGAGCGACGATTCGACACGGCGATGGCGACCCCGGGCCGACACACCACGAGGTCCTTCCTCTTCGCGCCACGGGCCCGGCGCGGCTTCTCGGCGCTTTTGCACGCGAGCGCACGCACCGTCATCGGACGCCACCGCAGCACGGCACCGACGCGGAACCGGACGGCCCCCTCACCCGAGTACCGCTGACAGGGGTCAGGAGGGCCGGAAATTCCACCGTGCGCCAGGCTATTCCGGGGCATCGAACGACTACCGGGCCCACCGACCCCCAGGGCCGGGGCAGCGAGGCGATCCGGTCCCCTACATCTCCGGCGACAACCTGCCCGTCTCCGGCGGCATCGGCGTACACACCCGCTCTCTGTACAGCCGCGCTCAGCGCGCGCCGAGCGCGGTGCTCGGAGATCCGCCTCTGGGGCGCTGGTTGGCGAGGTGCCCCATCATGTAGCGGATGCAGTTGTCGATCTTCTCGCGCCACGCGGCGATAGCCGCCTCCTGGTCCGAGTTCCCGATCGCGTCCAAGACCTTGCTGTCATCGACAAGGATTCCGTCCACGGGGTGCTGGTACGAGATTCCCAGCGCGGCCGCGAACAACCGGATCTGCAGGGTGAGCCGGGTGAACATCGCCTCGATCCGGGGCATGTCGGCCGCCCGTGCCAGCTCGTCCTGCAGGTCCAGGTCGAGCGCGCCCGTCACGGCGGGGACGTCCCTGGTCACGCTGAGACCGATGCTCGCCCAAATCTCGCCGACGGTGCGCGGCACGCCGTCACCCCGCGCAGCCAGCCGCCGGACGAGCGCGGTGCCGAGCAGCCCCCGGGCGGTGTACGACTCGAGGACGTCGCGTTCCGCGGGCGCCGGGACGTAGAAGTGGCCCGCCCGGTCCTGGTTGACCAGGCCGTCCTCCGCGAGATGGCGGAGCGCGTCCGAGAGCGCACCGGCCGACAGCCCCGTCCGGGTGACCATCGCGCGCAGGTTGATGACGCGGCCCGCGTGCAGATCGCCGTCCGCGATCGCCTCGCAGAGGCCGCTGACCACGATCACCGAGTTCTTCTCCCGGTGTGCCGCATTGACCACCGCCCGGACTTCAGCATCCGAATCAGAAGTCCGTTCACCTCGACTCCAGCCGAAGGCGCCGCGTTCGCCGCGGAACCACGCCCGCACGGCCTCCTGCAGATCGAGCAGCTCGGGGAGCTGTCGCGGATCGAGGGCGGTGACCATCGGGCTCAGCAACTCCAGCCAGCGCCGTGGTGCGACTACGACGGCGCGGATGCCCGGATTCCGGCGCACCCAGGTTGCCGACTGCTGGTCGAGCTCGAAATCGACCACGATCGTCGCCGCGCGGCCGCGCGGCACCCGATCGGTCGCGCGGCGCAACAGCTCGACGGGCCGAGCCTGTGCCTCCGGCTCGGGCTCCTCGACGCACATGGCGCCGCACAGGAGCACCTCCACGGCGTCCGAGACCTCGCGCGTGGACGCCGGGCTGCGGCGCGATCGCCCCAGCGCCGGCGCGCCGCTGTGGAACACAAGCACCGAGCGGCCCGGCTCGAGGTGCACGAACAGCAGGACCGCGTTCAGCGGCAGGACGGGATCGGCGCCGCCGGCCGGGACCGCCGGGAAGTGCTCGCGGCGGATCCGCGACACCGTCCGGGTGCTTTACGCTCTGCGGATTCTCCACCGCCTCAACCCAACTCCTGCCCCCGACCGCGGTAACCCTGCAGCACCGCCATCCACATCTCGCCGTCCGGCTGGTCCAGGCGGACCCCGCCGAGTGCTTCGAGCTCCTCGAGATGGGGGAGGCCGATCTGGCACTGGTCATGGTGACCACCACTTCGCCGCCCCTCGGCGACGCCCGCTTCGATCAGCAACTCCTCGTGGACGATCCGCTGGACCTGGTGGTGCCGGTGAACCATCCGCTGACCTCGCGCGAGCGCGTCACCCTGGCTGACGCCGCCAGGGAGCAGTGGATCGTCAGCCGGCCCGAGAGCGCGTACCACCAACTGACCGTCGCCGCATGTGTCACCGCGGAATTCACGCCGAACCTGGTGCACCAGGCCGACGAATGGGAGACCGGGGCCGCGATGGTGTCCCAGGAACTGGGCGTGACACTGGTTCCACGGCGGGGGAGGCTGAGTCCGGAATGGTCCGTGACCCGGATCCGCCTGTCCGGGGAGCCCGTGCCGGCGCGCAGGATCGTGGCCGCGACCCGGCGGGGCGCGTCGAACCACCCGGTCGTCGCGGAGGCTCTGGAGATCGTCCGGGCCAGGTGCGAGATCTTGTACTCCGACCCCACCGGCGGCACCGCATCGCCCCCACAGACCACGAATCCCCCGCAGACCACGAATCACAGTGAAGGAGAGATCAGTACATGACCACAGCGCCTGATGTACAGGTTCCGCGCGAGGAGATCGCCCGGCTCGCACTCGGCGCGCTGCGCGGGTCCGGGGCATCGGAGACCACGGCGGCACTGCTGGTAGACGCCGCGCTGTTCGCCGAGGACCGCGGGATGCGCGGCGTCGGCGTCGCACATCTGCTCGACTACCTGCACGCGATCGACGATGGCCGCCTCGACCCCGCCGCAGTGCCCGAGGTCCGGCGCCTCGCGCCCGGGATACTCGCGTGTGAGGCCAGGGGCGGCACTTTCCACACCGGATTCGACGCGGCTTTCGACGATCTCGTCGCCACCGCCAGGTCCGCAGGCGTGGCGATGTTCGTGCAGTCCGGAGCGTTCGCCGGCGGCCAGCTCGGGTGGTTCACCGAGCGTCTCTGCGCCGAGGGCCTCGTAGCGCTCGGCGCCATCAACTCCAATGCGTTCCTGGCGACCGCCCCCGGGACCGGCCGCGTGCTCGGCACCAATCCGTTGTCGTACTCCTTCCCACGGACCGGCGGGCAGGTCCTGACCGTCGATCAGCCCTCCAGCGCCGTGGCGTACGTGGCCGTCCGCGAAGCCGCGGCGAAGGGCCAGGGCATCCCCGAGGGCTGGGCGATCGACGCCACCGGCCGGCCGACCACCGACGCCGCCGCGGCCCTCGACGGGGCACTGCTCCCGTTCGGCGGCTACAAGGGCGCGAACATCGCGTGGATGGTCGAACTGCTCGCCGGCATGTCGGGCGGCACGTGGTCGATCGACGCGCCGGCGTGGGACTCGGGAACGGAGAACCCCGGCGTCGGGATGTTCCTCCTCGCGATCGACGTCGACAAGCTCGGGAACGACTTCGTCGGCCGCACGGACGCGCACGTGACCCGGCTGGGGGAACAGGGCGTCCGCACACCGGGCACCGCGCGCGAGACCCCGCTCGCCGAGATCGCCGTGCCCTCGGACGTGCTGGACACCCTCCGCACGCGCGCCGAGGCCTCCGCCGAATAGTCCTCGCGCAGAAGATGTTCGCCGCCGCCCTTCGGAGAGTGCGGCGGCGAACCCGGTTCGATCAGGTCGACGTGCGAAATCACTTCTCCGACGGGAGCGTGGGGCCACCCGCCCAGGCCATGACGACCGGTGCCGAACTGCGGTTGTGAATGCGGTGCGGGATGGTCGCCGGCACGGCCCAGGCGTCGCCCTCCTTGAGAAAGTACTCGTTGGCACCGTCGTCGAGGTAACCCTCGCCCGAGACGCAGAAGAAGACCTCCCAGGTACCCGCGTGTCCCGGGTCCACATCGCCCGTGTCGCCCGGCTGCACCGTGGAGGTGCCGAACCACATTTTGTCGTTGCGGAAGTACTCCCGGCAGAGCTCGGGACCCTCGTAGAACACCTTGGCTTCGTCCTGTGTGATGATGTAGGGCGTCTCGGTCGACATGGTCGTCGCTCCTTGAAAGTTCGCGGATTGCTGTGGCTGGACCGGCCGCACTTTCCGACACAATGCGCCACGGCCAGTGATCGTCGGCAACCGGGATACGATTCATGGCTCTCCCACAGCCATTTATCCCCTCAAAAGTACGTCACCCAGATCACCGCGGGCAAGGTCAAAGGGCTCGCCCTTACCCGCTTGACCTGCGGTTTTGCCGAGCCGACGATGAAGCGTTTTCGTCCGATACCCCGCAAGATTTTCGGGGATTGCTCCTCGCATCCCCGGAAATGCAGATGAGTCGCTTCTCTCGCATCCACAGAATCCCAAGAACCGCCGGCCGTAGGCGCCACCGCCCCACCAGCGGTGCATGGTCCTCATCGTCGGCCGCTACTTGGCCAGGCACTCACCCGGGTCGCGCCCGTCGTTCACGATCCCGGACAGCCTGCCGGCGAGCTCACCCACGATGACGTGCGAAACATCATCGGGGCGTTCCGGTTTCCCGTTCAGGGTCAGATCCCAGCACGTACCGAGGAAGCGGAGCCGGGCATCGGGCCCGACGGCAGCCGCGCCTCCGAACCCAACCAGAAGTACGGGCCCCAACCCCACGTCCACCGGCCGGGATTCAGATCGCCGTTCGGCGTGTCGTGGCTGTACACCTGCTCGTCGGGACCGATGGCGAGCAGCAGATTACGGTCGGCGGAGATTCCGGTGAGCTTGCCGCTGAGGCGTTCGGTGGTCTACGGCGGATGGTTCTATGGCTTACCCGGAAACGGATCCGGGCTGAGTAGAGTAGCTAAGGGCAGCCTTGCTCACAGCACGCGGGACACAGGAGGCACGATGCCGGCATCCTGCTTCTTCTTCAGCTCCAGCGCGATGTCGATGAGCTGATCCTCTTGCCCACCAACCAGTTTGCGATTGCCGGCCTCGATAAGGATCTCGGCCGCCGACACGTTGTACCGCTCGGCATGTCCCTCGGCGTGCTTGAGGAACGACGAATAGCAGCCGGCGTAGCCCATCATCATTGCCGAACGGTCGACGAGGCACTCGCTGGGCATCGCAGGCCGGACCACGTCCTGGGCGGCGTCGGCGATCTTCATGAAGTCGATACCCGTGGTGATGCCGAGCTTGTCGCAGACACCGACAAAGGCCTCGGTCGGCGTATTGCCCGCGCCCGCACCAAATCTGCGGATCGAACCGTCGACCTGCTGGGCGCCGGCCCGGACCGCGTGGATCGAGTTGGCGATCGCGATGTCGAGGTTCTCGTGTCCGTGGAATCCGACCTGGGCGTCGTCGCCGAGTTCCGCGCGTACGGCGGCGACCCGATCGGACACGTCTTCGAGCACCAATGCTCCGGCCGAGTCCACGACATACACGCACTGACACCCGGCGTCGGCCATGATCCGGGCCTGTCCGGCGAGTTTCTCCGGTGGCTGCGAGTGGCTCATCATCAGGAAGCCGACGGTCTCGAGCCCGAGGTCGCGGGCGAGTCCGAAGTGCTGGATGGACACGTCGGCCTCGGTGCAGTGGGTGGCGATGCGGCATATCTGTCCGCCGTTGTCCTGCGCGGCGCGGATGTCGTCCTTGGTCCCGAGGCCCGGCAGCATCAGGAACGCGATCTTGGCCCGCTTCGCGGTCTCCGCGGCGGCCTTGATCAGTAACTGCTCGGGGGTTTTCGAGAATCCATAGTTGAACGACGACCCACCGAGACCGTCGCCATGAGTGACCTCGATGACCGGCACACCGGCATCGTCGAGGGCGCCCACGATCGAGCGGACCTCGTCCTCTGTGAACTGATGACGTTTGTGGTGACTACCGTCGCGCAGTGACGAGTCGGTGACCCGGATGTCAAGAGTGTCGGAGTACTTGCGCGCGTTGGCCATCAGGTCCGATTGTGCGGTGGTCATACCGACGCTCCCAGCTTCTGTTTCGCGATTTCCTCGCCGACCTTGGTGGCGGCGGCGGTCATGATGTCGAGGTTGCCCGCGTACGGGGGCAGGAAGTCTCCGGCACCCTCGACCTCGACGAAGATCGAGACGCGGGCATGGCCGCCGTTGAGGACGCTCGGCGGATCGAACTGCGGGTCCTGCAGGAGCCGATACCCCGGCACGTACTGCTGGATCTCCTTTTCCCGCTTGTGGATCGACGCAGCGATCGCATCGGTGTCGGCGTCCTCGGGAATGGCGCAGAAAATGGTGTCGCGCATGATCATCGGCGGGTCGGCCGGGTTGAGAATGATGATCGCCTTGCCGCGTTGCGCGCCACCAATGGTCTCGACGCCCCTCGAGGTCGTGCGGGTGAACTCGTCGATGTTCGCTCGCGTGCCCGGCCCCGCGGACACTGACGCCACCGAGGCCACGATCTCCGCATACGGCACTGGCACAACCGAACTCACCGCGTGCACCATCGGGATCGTCGCCTGACCGCCGCAGGTGATCATGTTGGTGTTCGGCGCGTCGAGGTGCTCGCGCAGATTGGCCGGCGGCACCACTGCGGGCCCCACCGCGGCCGGGGTCAGGTCGACGGCGGTGATGCCGGCCTCCTGATATCTCGGCGCGTACTCTCGATGCACGTAGGCTGACGTGGCCTCGAAGATGAAGTCAGGCTTCTCACTGGATCCGAGCAGTTCGTCAGCCCCGCCGCTCATGGTGATCAGGCCATGATCGGCCGCCCGCTTCATGCCCTCGGAGTCGGCGTCGATACCCACCATCCAGCGCGGCTCGATCACCTCGGATCGTTCCAGCTTGTACATCAAATCGGTGCCGATGTTGCCCGACCCGATGATCGCTGCGGTCAGCTTGGCTGCCACCTACGCCTCCTGTTGTTTGTTGGGAAGCCCAACGCTTGTTATTCGAAATCCCGCTTTGTCTATTCGAAATCTATTGTTACGCTGCCGAGTCCGGCGAACTCGGCAACGAAGTGATCGCCGGTATCGATGTCGATGGCGCGGGTCGCGGCGCCGGGCAAGATCACGTCATAGGAACTTGTTCTAGTTTGGGGAACGACGACAGAAGTTGGCACCGCAGCCGATGACCCGTACGAATGTTCGGCGCCCAAGCTGTGCGGACTGCCGCACCCGGATCCGCTGAACTCAGATTAGGGCCGGGAGCAGGCCGGGCAGGTCTCTCGTCCCACCCAGCGGTCATGCGCGACAACCGGACGCATGACCGCGATGACGGTGTCAGGCGCAGGTGGCGACCACTACCGATACGGCGTAAAGCCCCGGAACCTCCGGAGATAGCCGACGATGTGCCGGAGCTTGACCGCGCTCGGCCAGTCGTCGGCGCGGAAGTAGGCATCGGAACCGCCGTCGACGAAGACGACACTCCCGCACAGGAAGCTCGCCGCGTCGGACAGCATGAAGATCACCCAATCCGCCAGCTGTCCGGCATCGCCGAAGCCGCCGATCGGCACCGGGAAGCTGCGGATCGCCTTGGCTTCCGCAGGCGTGGACAGCTGCTCTTCGAGCAACGGGGTGAGGATCGCTCCCGGCGCGATGGCATTGAGCCGGATGCCGCGGCCCGCCCAGTTTGCGGTCACCGCCGTTCGGCGCACCCATCGGCTGACCGCGATCTTGGATCCCGCGTAGGCGATGGCAGGCGCGCTCTTTCCGAAGATGCGGATCGACTTGAGAACCTTCTCGATGTCACGGTCGCGGTAGGCCTTCAAGGTACGAGCGGGTACGGCCGGCACGGTGGTGGTCGAGTTGCTGGAGAAGACGACCACCTTTGCCGACTCCGCCGCCGCCAGAGCGGGCTGCCATCCTTCGAGTAGCTCGACCACGCCCAGGTAGTTGACCTCGGCGATCATCTGCAGACGATCCTTTCCTGGCGACGGACCGAGGCCCGCCGCCAGGACTGCACCGTCGAGCCGGCCGCCGCATGCGTCCAGCACAGCTGAGATCGCCGACGCCCGGCCGGTCGAGGTGGAGAGATCCGCGACGACATCGGCTTCCCTGATATCCACACCGATCACCGTATTGCCCTGTGCTCTAAGCTTTTCCACCACCTCCAGACCCATTCCCGAGGCCGACCCGGTAACCGCGTACACACCCATCTCCAGACACTCCTATCTCAACCGTCGTTCGGCGATGCAACTTTCCGTCGATATTTGACACACTACGACAAAAATGGTCAGCTTGATTCATGTTCGCTGCATCCACGCGACACGACGCCGACGGCCCGGCGCCGGTGGTGCGACGTGGGCGCGGGCGGCCCAGCGTCCTCGACGCCGAGGCGGTGGTCGGTGCGGCGTTCGAACTCTGGAACGAGAAGGGCTTCGCCGCCACCAGTTGGGCAGACCTGGCCGAGGCCACCGGAATCAGCGCCCGTACCCTGATGCGGCACTACCCGTCGAAGCACGCGATCGCCTGGCACGGCGTGGCCCCGGCCACCGAACGGCTCCGCGCGTCACTCGCTGCGGCACCCGCGTCTGCCTCCGTCGCCGACGCGATCCGCACCGCGGTGGTCGAGTCGGTGACCCATCGTCCGTTCATGCCGGGCCTGAGCAGGTCGTGGTTGCGATTGATGCTGAGTGAACCGGAACTGGCCGCGATGGCCCCTCGCGCGCACTTGCCCTGGATCGAGGAGATCGCCGCGTTCATCTCCGCACGCCTCGATGCCCCTGCCGGCGTGTGCCGTGCTCTCGGAGCAACCTACGAGGCCGCCGCGTTCGCCGCCCTGCGCGAGTGGGCCGAAACCGACGTGGGCGATCCGGCCGACGCCGTCGACGAGGTGTTGCGCTGGATCGACATACACCTCCCCCACCCGCCCCGGGCCTGATCTATCCCCCAGACCTGCCCTATCCCCCAGACCTATTCCATCCACAGCCCGGGAGAAGAAAGTCGATGTCCACTCGCACAACAGATCCGCGTCCCCCCTCACCGACCACCGATCCCCTCGCACCCGCCCGCCTCGGGCCCATCGAACTCCGCAACCGGGTGATCAAGTCGGCCACCTTCGAGGGTGCGACACCCGGCGCACTCGTCAGCCGGAAACTGATCGACTTCCACGTCGCGGTGGGTGCCGGCGGCGTCGGGATGACCACCGTCGCCTACCTCGCAGTCGCCCCGGAGGGCCGCACCGAACGCGATCAGATCTATTGGCGGCGTGAGGCATTGCCCGGCCTGCGCGACCTGACCGACGCCGTGCACGCTACCGGCGCCAAGGTGTCCGCCCAGATCGGGCATGCCGGCCCGGTAGCCAACTCGCGTTCGACCGGGCTGCCCTCGCTGTCCCCGTCGTCGCGCCCGAACCCGCTGTCGATGAGCTTCGACCGGGCCGCCACCGACGACGACATCGCACGGATCATCGATGCTCACGGCCAGGCCGTCCGATACGCCAAAGAGGTGGGGTTCGACGCCGTCGAAGTGCATATGGGGCACAACTATCTGGCGAGTTCGTTCCTGAGCCCGTCGATCAACAGGCGTCGCGACCGCTGGGGCGGCTCCCTGGCCAACCGCGCCGAGTTCCCTCGCCGCATCCTCTCCGCGGTCGCGGAGGCGGCCGACGGCGAGATCGCCGTGCTCGCCAAACTGAACATGGCCGACGGTGTTCCCGGTGGCCTCTGGCTCGACGAATCGCTCCAGGTCGGCCAGATGATCGAGAGCGACGGGCATCTCGACGCCCTCGAACTCACCGGAGGTTCGTCGCTCTCGAACCCCATGTACCTGTTCCGCGGGGATGTGCCGGTGCGGGAGATGGCGCAGACACAGACCGGGATCGTCAAACTCGGCATGAAACTGTTCGGCAGCGCGGTGTTCAAGAAGTATCCGTACGAACCGCTCTACTTCCGCGACTACGCCCGACAGTTCCGCGACACACTGTCGATGCCGCTGGTTCTGCTCGGCGGGATCACCGACCTCGACGGGATGACGTCGGCCATGAGCGACGGCTTCGACTTCGTCGCGATGGCGCGGGCACTCCTGCGCGAGCCGGACCTGATCCACCGTATCGAGAAGGACTCGGCCACCCGCTCGCTGTGCATTCACTGCAACCAGTGCGCCGCAAGCATCTTCACCGGCACCCGCTGCCCGCTGGCCACACCGGCGGCCGTTCCGATTTCGCTGCCACTGGTCGAACGCCAGGTGTAGCACCCGGGGAGGTGGACCTCCCTCCCAGTGGCCACCGGCGGACCCGAAACGGTCGGTGCCTGGTGGAATCCTGACCATGACTGCCACACCCGACTTGAGCGACCGGATCCGGGCCGCCGTGATCACCTATCTCGACCGAATCGGTACGGCGTCCTCGTCGCAGATCGCCGAGCTCTATGCGATCGACGCCACGCTCGAGGACCCGGCCGGGTCGCCCACGCGAACCGGCCGGGCCGAGATCACCGACTTCTACCGCGGTCTCGACAACGTCGACGCGCACGCCGAACTGCTGACGTTGCGCATATCCGGAACCACCGCGGCCTTCCATTTTCGGGTGACCACCAACCTGCCGCAGGCCACCGTCGTGGTGGAGCCCATCGATGTGATGACCTTTGACCAGACCGGCCACATCACCTCGATGAGGGCGATCTGGTCTCCCGCCGACATGACCATGACTCCTTCCTGATCGGCGTCGGAGTCATGAACGAACAGCTCCGCGACCTGCTGGACCGGCAGGCGATCTGCGACGTCGTCGCCCGATACTGCCGTGCGATCGATCGACGCGACTTCGATCTGCTGCGCACCTGCTACCACCCCGGTGCGGTGGACGTCACACCGGATTCGACGGCTATGTCGAGGACTACATCGCGTGGTTGGAACGCGTCCTGTCCGTCTATCCGCTGACCCAGCATCTGATCGGCCAGCAACTCATCGAGATCGGCGGGGACGTCGCCCGCTGTGAGACCTATGGGCAGGCCACCCATTGGACCGGACCCGACAGCGATGCCGAATTGGATTACACGTCGGGATTCAGATACATCGATCGCGTGGAACGGCGAGCTGGCAGGAGCCGATCAGTCTGACCATCGACGTACTGTCCGGCGGTCGGGTCAACCTCTCCGTCGGGGTCGGACATGCCGACGCCGAGTTCGCCGCACTGGGAGTGCCTTTCACCAAGCGCCGTAGGATCACCGACTACTGTGGCGCCTACGCCGACGCCGGAGTCACCCGCACCACGATTCGCCGGCCACGCGAGATCGGCTCCGTCGCGGAGTATCTGGACTACTTGGAGTGGTTCTCGGCCGAGGTCATCGGCCAGGTCGACGAGACGACCGTCCGGCGCGGGCGGTGATCAGCGCGTCAGGAATGCCAGGACCGCCGACTCGAAAGCCTCGCGCTGCTCGATCATCACCCAGTGGCCGCAGTCGGGGAAGATGTGGACCTCACCGCGCGGCAGCATGCGCATCGGGATGATGGACATGTCGACCGGACTGACCCGGTCGTCGCGACCCCAGGTGACCAGCGTCGGCACCTGCACCTTGCGCATGTGCGCCCACTGCGGAGGTTCGGTCGAGGCGCGCTGCGCAGCAACCATCCGCTCGAGTGCGGCCCCACCGTACATGCGGCGGGCGCCGGCCAGGGTCGCCGGGTCGGTGGCCTGCGCCCAGCGTTCCTCGATCAACTCGTCGGTGACCAGCGACGGGTCGTAGACCATCGAATGCAGCCACGCGACAAGCCGCTCGCGCGTCGGATTGTCGGTGAACTCGCTGAGCAACTTGATGCCCTCGCCGGGGAACGGGCTGTACAGGTTGCCACCGATGCCGCCGATGGTCACCAGCCGATCCACCCGTTGTGGGTGATTGATCGCCACGTCGATCGCTACGCCCCCACCCATGGAATTCCCGACGATCGACACCCGGTCGAGCCCCAGCCCGTCGAGGAACAGCGGGACGGCCTTGCGGGCCGACAGCATCGGATGCGGGTCGTCGAACTCGTCACTGACACCGAACCCGGGGAACTCCAGGATGAAGGTCCGGAAGTGCCGGGCGAACCTGGACAGGTTTCCGCCGAAATTGCGCCATCCGGTGACGCCGGGGCCCGAACCGTGCAGCAACAGCAACGGAGGTCCGTCGCCGGCCTCCCGGTACCGGAGCACACCGTGCTCGGTCTGCAATTCGCGCAGGGCGGGTGCGGTGGCCACGGATGTGCTCATGTCTCCTCGGTGAAACTGTTCGGGGTTGAAACTGTTCGGGGTTGAAACTGTTCGGGGTTGAAACTGTTCGGGGTTGAAACTGTTCGGGGTTGAAACTGTTCGGTTCAACTCTCAGTGCAGGCGCGGGATCGCCGCGCCGACCGGCAGTTCGATCTGCGACTCACAGAGTTTGTGCGATGCGACCGCATCGTCGATGGTTCGGCGCAACTCCTCGCATCGCCGCGCCAGACTGCCGAAGCCGTGGTGACCGGCCGCGATCAACGGGCACTCTTCGGCATTCGACATCCACTGGATGGATGTGTGTGCGGCGCTATACTTCTCGACCAGAACTCCGCGCCCGCACGCATGGCAGTTCAGCTGCTGCATCGCCATCGGATCACTCCTGGATCGTCGAATGTGCCACGCCGCCGTAGGCGCCTCGGAAGAAGACCAGGGGCGCCAGGTCGGATGCGTGCAGGTGACGTAGCCGGGAAACGACGATCGTATGGTCTCCGGCAGGGTGTTCGACCTCGAGTTCTGCTTCCATCCAGGCGAGACACTCGTCGAGGACGGGTGCGCCGCAGGGCGACGGGTTCCAGCTCAGACCCCGGAACTTCTCATCGCCGCGAGCCGACAGCTGCCGACAGACATGCTCCTGCCCACCGGAGAGGATGTTGACCGTGTACTCGCCCACCGCCCGCAGGCGAGGCCACGAGGTACTCGTCCGCGCCACGCAGAAGGCAACCAGCGGAGGGTCGAGGGAGACCGAGGTGAACGAGTTGGCGGCCAGACCCGTCGGGGCTCCCGAATCGGCATCGAGGCCGGTGATGGCCACCACCCCGGTTGCGAAGTGCCCGAGGACATCGCGCATCTGTGCCGGATCGACGACGGGCATGCTCGCCCCGGACGACGCCGTCGTTGTTGTTGTCGCTGCCATCTCGCCTCCTCGATGGAGATTGTTGTGACGACGACCATAGGTGCTCAGGGTGTGCGGGCGATGTCTCCTTCCCGATGGACGGGAGGGTTGTTCGGACGGCGGCCGGACCACATGACCACTCAGCAGGAGATGCCCCTGGTCAACAGGATTCGCTGCTCATAGCGTCTGCCCCATGACCATCTCCCTCCCGCCGGACGTACTGGCACCAGCCCGACTCGGACCGATCAACATGCGCAACAGAATCATCAAATCCGCGACTTTCGAGCACATGTCGCCCGGTGCGCTCGTGAGTGACGACCTGATCGAATTCCACCGGGCGGTTGCCGCCGGCGGCGTCGGTATGACCACGGTCGCGTATTGCGCGGTCGCACCGGAAGGTCGAACCGAGGCCGACCAATTGTGGATGCGCCCGGAGGCGGTGCCCGGTCTGCGCGCGCTGACAGACGCGGTCCATTCGCATGGCGCGGCGGCCTCCGCCCAGATCGGGCATGCCGGACCGGTCGCCAACTCGAAGTCGACCGGCCATCCCGCGCTCTCCTCCTCGCGTCGTTTCAGCCCGATGGGCGCTCGGATGGTGCAGGCGGCCACCCTCGCCGACATCGAACGCATTCGTCTCGCCCACGGTGACGCCACGAGTCTCGCGATCGAATCGGGATTCGACGCGGTCGAGATTCACTTCGGGCATAACTACTTCGCCAGTTCGTTCCTCAGCCCGAACCTCAACCACCGCGACGACCGCTACGGCGGCAGCCTCGAGAATCGCGCGCGTCTGCTCCGCGAGACCGCGGCCGAGGTTCGTCGTGCAGCCGGCAACAACATCGCCGTCCTCGCCAAACTGAACATGGACGACGGTGTCCCCGGCGGGTTCTGGCTCGACGAGGCGATCACGGTGGCACGCTGGCTCGAAGAGGACGGCAATCTCGACGCGATCGAGTTGACCATCGGCAGTTCACTTCTCAATCCGATGTACCTGTTCAAGGGTGAGGCGCCGCTCGCGGAGTTCGGCGCGATCATGCCTCCGGTCATGCGGGCCGGCATAAAGATGTTCGGCAAGTACTTCATCCGCGAGTACCCGTACCAGGACCTCTTCATGCTCGAGCAGGCGCGACAGATCCGCGACGCCGTAGAGATGCCGCTGATCCTTCTCGGCGGGGTGACCGACAAAGAGGATATGGATCGGGCGATGGCGGAGGGATTCGAGTACGTGGCGATGGCACGCGCTCTGCTTCGGGAACCGGACCTGATCAACCGGATCGCCAAGGACCACCACGCCAGATCGCTGTGCATCCATTGCAATAAGTGCATGCCGACGATCTTCTCCGGGACTCGATGCGTCCTCGCCGGCACCGGCAGCACCAACGACTGACACCACCCTGCCGTCGACTACATCGGCTGGCTCCGACCGGTCAGGTCGGGCCGGCCGATGGGTGTCGGATCAGTTGCGTGTCACTGCATCTCGGGCGGCGATGTATCCGAACACCAGTCCCTGGCCGATGGTCGCCCCCGCCCCGGGATAGGTCGTGCCGAAGGCGTTCGCCGCCGTGTTGCCGATGGCGTACAGCCCGGCAATGGACGAACCGTCCTCGCGCAGCACGCGCGCGTGGTCGTCGGCAACCAGTCCGCCGCACGTGCCGAGGTCGCTGAGGACCATGCGCACCGCGTACAACGCACCGTCGCGCACGGCACGCAGGTTCGGATTCGGGGTGATCGTCGGATCGCCGTAGTAGCGATCGTAGGCACTCGCCCCCGCGAGAAGGCATGATCGATCCCCAGATCGGCCGACGCGTTGAATGACTTGAACGTCTCGGACAACGCCAGCTCGTCGACTCCCATGGACAGAGCGAGGTCGCGCGGGTTGTCGGCGGTGTGCGCGATCCCTTCGTGGAACCACGACTCCGGAAGCGGCTGACGCGGGAACAGACCGCCGGCGAAGACGTAGCTGTTGCGATAGCGCTGGTCGAACACGATCCACATCTCCCCGACCGGGTCGCCGTCACGCTCGCGCCGCAACACCTGCTGGCCGAAACTCATGTAGTCGAGCGCCTCGTTGACGAAGCGACGGCCGGTCGCATCGACGATGAACGAGCCCGGCAACGAACGGTCGGCCAGCAGCACCGAGGGTTCACCGCCCTCGACAGCGGCGACCGCCGGGAACCACCACGCCTGCTCCATCTGACCGACCGCGGCACCCGCCTCGACCGCCAGCGTGATGGCGTCGCCGGTGTTGGTCTCACACCCGAGACTCGCATGTTCGACCAGACTCTCCGACTGGTACGTCCGGCGCATGGCCATGTCGTGGTCGAAACCTCCGGCCGCGAGGACGACGCCTTTGGCCGCGCGAACAGTGGTCGGCACCCCGTCGCGGTCGACGACCACGCCGGTGACCTCACCGTCGTCGACGATCAACCGGGTCAATGCGGTTCGCGTCCAGATCGGGAAACCCGCGCGGACGGCACCGGCGAACAGACCCGCCGCCAACGCCTGCCCGCCGGCGGCGTAATGGCGCTTGAGCGCCAGACCGCCCAGCCCGATCCCCAGCGCCTTGGCGACGCGACGCATCGACCTTGCCGGCGTACTCGTGATCAGGTTCAGCCACTTGTAGTCCGCGCCGGTCACCGGCATCGGGAGAGGCGATTCAAGCAGCCCCGGCCGAAGCCTGGCCCGCTCGGCACCCAGGCTGTTCAGATCGAAAGGCTTGCACTCACAGGTACGACCGACAGCCGAGCCACCGGGTTGCTCCGGGTGA
Source organism: Gordonia pseudamarae (assembly GCF_025273675.1). Classification (NCBI taxonomy): domain Bacteria; kingdom Bacillati; phylum Actinomycetota; class Actinomycetes; order Mycobacteriales; family Gordoniaceae; genus Gordonia; species Gordonia pseudamarae. Next base: position 4,906,518 of record NZ_CP045809.1, read on the forward strand.
TAGTCGGAGTAGCCCTCGGCCCAGAAGAACGTCATCGGTGTGGTGCGCGAGAGCATCTCGATCGTGGCGGAGCCGTGCTCGACAAATGCGGCGCGGCGCGAAGACGGCGCGCTGTCACCGACCACCGAATCGAGGTATTGCAGCGCCTGTTCCGCGGTGTCGTCCGGTTGCTGCCGTGCGAGAACCGGATTGCCGGGCACCCAGAACGCACCACCCGATCTCGCCGTCGAGCCGCCCACGTAGCCGGACTTCTCCACAACGAGGACCGACAACCCGCTCTCGTGCGCCGAGAGCGCTGCGGCCAGGCCTGTCCCGGACCCCACCACAACGAGGTCGACACGAAGCTCCCCGTCGATGTCGGGGGCCATCACTCACTGTCCTGCCGGTTGTCGGCGGCCGGCGTCAGCACCAGGTCCTCGGGGTGGGGTGCGCGCAGCATCGTCCAGTAGTCGACGAGCCGCCACGGACACGGAACAATCGCCCGACCGGCGCTGTTGCGGTAATAGCCGTTCACCTGGGCTCCCGGATGGACCCACACCGTCTTGTCGAGCGCGGCGTCGACCTTCTCGTTGTACTCGTCGAGCACCTCTTGCCTCACATCCATCGCATCGAGATCGTTCTCGAGCAGATACTGCAGGCACTCGACGATGTAGTGGACCTGCTCCTCGCTGAGGATATTATGTCCCGCACCGTGATTCGGGGCCGAGTTCGGACCGGCGGTGACGAACAGGTTGGGGAACCCGGAAACCTGCACGCCGAGGTAGGCCCGCGGGTCGTCGCCACCCTTCCAGACCTCGGCCAGCGTACGGCCTTCGGAGCCGACGATGTCGATCGTCGTGGTGAACTGCAGTTGGAAGCCGGTGGCCAGGATGATCACGTCAGCGGCGATGAACTGTCCGTCGGTGGTGTAGACGCCGTCGGGGGTGACACGTTCGAAGGATGCCCGGTGCAGAGTCACGTGGTCCCGGGTCAGTGCACGAAAGAATCCTGGGTCCTTCACGATTCGTTTGGCGTAGGGCCGGAAGGTCGGCGTCAGCTTCTCGATCAGATCCGGCCGGTTCGGGAAGCTCTTCTGCAGGTAGGCCTGTGCGTTACGCAGCACCATGTCGTTGGCCGGCGATGCGGAGAAGTGCTCGGCCGCCCAGTCGTCCTCGATACGCGGGAGGGAGTACAGGTTGTCCGAAGCGAACCAATACGACCGCAGCCGGAACCACTCCTGATAGAACGGGATGTGCGCCAGCGCCCACTTCTCGCCATCGGGCACGTTGTTGACGACTGCCTTCTCCGGGACAAGCCAGTGCGGGGACCGCACCACCACGTCGAGGGATTCGACCTTGTCGACGATGCCGGCGACCACCTGGACCGAGGTGCACCCGGTCCCGAGGACCACGACGCGCTTTCCGGTGAGGTCGAGGTCGGCGTCCCAGGAGGCGGTGTGCACCATCGTCCCGGCGAACGAGTCCAGTCCCGGAACATCCGGGATGTTCGCCTCGTTCAGCATGCCCAGGGCGGTGATCACGGCACGCGCGTGGTGCTTCTCGGTCTGGCCATCGGCGTTCTGCGTCAAGACATCCCACTGCCGGCTCGCGACGTTCCATGTCGCCGACAGCACCCGGGTGCGGAACCGGATGTTGTCCCGCAGACGGTATTTGTCGACGACGCGCAGAAGGTATTCCTGGTACTCGGTGCCGGTCGGGTAATACTTCGACCAGTCGGGATTCAGCTCGAACGAGTACGAGTAGTAGTGACTGGGTGTATCGACCGCGGCGCCGGGATAGGTGTTACGCCACCAGGTTCCGCCGATCTCGTCGTCCGCCTCGAACACCGTGTAGTCGAATCCGGCGTCGCCGAGCTTGATGGCGGCGTTGATGCCGACGATTCCTGCGCCGATCACGATCACGTCGAAGTCGGCCGGCGGTGACACCGTCACCGGTACCACCCGTCGCGAGGCGACGAACCCCGCCTGTTCGAGCAGCAGCGGCACGAACTCGGGGTCCACCCGCTCGCTGGTGGCCACCGTTGCCATCCGCTCGAACAGCGCATCGTCTGGTACCCCCAGAGCGGCCACCGATTCGGTGGTCAGGATCGCAGCGGCACGCGCCCGGATGTCGGCCACCACGTCGGCCGGAAACGTGCCGGGCGGCGAGGTCGGGGTGATCCCCTTGGCATAGTGATTGCCCGGTTCGGTGATCTCCAGACGTGCGCCGAATTCATCGAGCAGACCCAGATCGCCGGTGACATGCACGAGCGACATCAACAGGGGCGCCGGATCGCAGGTCTCGATCGCATCGCGCAACCGTGTCGCTTCGTCGGATGTGACATCCGTGGTGATGGTGTCGGTCATCGTTGGCCTTCCGTGAGCGCGACGCCCATGCGTTCGAGCATGGCGCGCGGGTGGGCTGGTGGGCTGAGGTCGAGGAGTTGGTGTGCTCGCCGAGTGGTGGTCGAGGTGCACATCTCATCGTCGGAGAGAATCCAGAAGTCGCCGCGAGCGATCTGGGCGATCATGTGCTCGGCAGCGGCGAGGGGATCGAGTCCCTTCTCGACGTTGTCGCGTTGCATGGCGTCGAAGACGGCATTGGCCACCGGGTTGGTGGTGGGCGATTCGCGCCGGGCCGCGAGGAAGATATCGCTGCGGATCGAGTGCGGGATGACCGCGCTCACCTGGATCGGGGCGTCGAGGATCGCGAGATCCTGATACAGGCACTCCGTCATGGCGAGAACGGCGTGTTTGCTGACGATGTAGGGCGATTGAACGGCGACCGTGGTTACCCCACCCACCGACGAGAGGTTCGCGATACAGCTCGGTGTGCCCGAGTCAAGAATGCGCGGCACGAAGGACCGCACACAGTGGAAGACCCCGTCGACGTTGATCCGCATCAGCCGCTCCCACCGCGGGATGTCGATCTCCCAGAGGAATCCGGACGATTCGATGCCTGCGTTGTTGATGAGCAACTCCACGCTCCCGAACCGATCGAAGACCTCGGCGGCCATCTCCTCGACGTCCGCGGCATCTGCGACGTCGACGCGACGGGCAATCGACTGGCCCCCTTGGGATTCTATGCTCCGTGCGACATCGGATGCCCGCGCTGCGTCGAGGTCCGCGACGACGACGGTCATGCCCAGACGAGCCAGGTGGCGTGCGAGTCCTTCGCCGATCCCCGCGGCCGCGCCGGTGACGACGGCGGTACCCGAGGAGAATCGCTGTGCTGCAGTGATATCGGTCATGTCGCTAGACGCCCAGCGGCTTGATGTTCGGATTGGACCACGCCGGCGGCTCGCGCCGGGGAAGTTCACTCGTGCCGTCCAGCGTCATCACGGGAATGCCCGCGGCCCACGGGTAGTGGAGGCTGAACGTGACGAGTCCGGTTCGCTCGGCTGCCGGTGCGGTACACATCTCCAGAACCGTCTGCGCCAGGTACTCGACGGGTTCGGTCTCGTATCCCTCGGGAAGCAGAGCGGCCGCGCCGGGAGTCATGATCGCGGTGGACGGCCCGACGGCGTTGACCGCAATCCCGGCATCGAGAACCTCGGCGGCGAGACCCTGCGTGAATCGGTGTTGCGCGGCTTTCGCGGCGGCATAGATGACGTCACCGGAGGTCTTGTTGTAGTCGCGGTACGGACGGATCGGGCTCAGTCCGGTGGACGATCCGATGTTGACGATCCATCCGGCACCCTGTTTGCGCATGTGTCCGAGCGCGGACTGACTGAGCCGGAAGGGAATACGCAGGTAGTGGTCGAGAGTACGATCAAAGGTCGCCAACGTCATGTCCTCGATCGAACTGTAGTCGGCGAAGCCCGCGTTGTTGACCAGGATGTCGATCCCGCCGACCGCCTGGACCACCGAGTCCACGAGAACGTCTCGCTGCTCGGCATTCTCGAGATCTGCCGGCATGGCGATCGCGGTGCCACCCATCTCCTCGATCAGGGCCACGGTCTCGTCCAGGGACCCTTCGATCGTCTGCACACTGCCGCTGCGCACGGACGGGCTGGGCCGGGCTGCGCGTGCGGTGACGACGACGGTCGCACCCTCCGCGGCCAACCGGGTGGCGATACCCCGGCCGATTCCTCGGCTGCTCCCGGTCACCAGGGCCGTGCGCCCGACCAACCGCTGTGTCATGTTGCATCAACTCCAAATACTGTGCGCTGGTTCACACTTGTCTTGACCATACTGAGGGCTTGACTGCCGCCCGAGTCGGTGGTGGACCACTCAATGGGAGGCGGGATCCGCGGGTGCCGACGGCGCGAGTGCGTCGCGCATCATCGCCCACAGCCGCTCGCGGGCGGGTGGGGTCAGCGAGAGCGACGGGAAGGTGAGGAAACCGTGGAACAGTCCGTCGAACCGGTGTGCGCGGACCGGCACACCGGCGGCGGCCAGGCGACGCGCGTACTCCTCACCCGCGCTGCAGGGTGGATCCAATTCGGCGGTGGCCACCAGCGCGGGCGGTAGTCCCGCAAGCGATGTCGCTCGCATCGGGATCACGTAGGGGTCTTGCGAACCGCCGGGTGCGTACTGCTCCCAGTACCATCGCATCGCCTTCGTGCTGTTGTAGTAGCCGACACCGTAGAGCCGATAGGACTCGGTCTCGAAGTCGTCGTCGATGACCGGATACAGCAGTATCTGCGCCGCGATCGACGGCCCCCCGTGATCCCGCGCGTACAGCGCCGTCGCCGCAGCCAAGTTGCCTCCGGCGCTGTCGCCGGCCAACGCGATACGCGACCGGTCACCGCCGTAGTCCTCGATGTTGCCCGCCGCCCAACGCAGCGCGGAGTACACGTCACGCATCGCGTCCGGGGACCGATGCTCCGGGGCCAGCCGGTAGTCCACGGCCACGACGATCGCGGCGACGCACTCGGCCATCGACCGACAGAACTCGTCGTGGCTGTCCAGATCGCAAAAGACGAATCCTCCGCCGTGAGCGAACACGATCACCGGCAGCAACGCCGGCGCATCCCCCAACTGCGACTCATCGACGTTGTGGGGCACGAAGATTCGCAGTGCGAGATCGCCACCCTCGCCCTCGATCGTCACGTCACGGGCGATCCGCATGTCCGGCTCGTGGGCCAAGGGCGCGCGCCGGGATGTGATGATGTCCCGTAGCTCGGGAGCGGAGAACTCCGTCACGTCCGGGAATCCCGCCTCCAGGGCGGCGAGCATCATCTCCACGTCCGGATGGAGGTCATCGCGGCGAGAAGCGGTCATCGGATGTCGAATCCCTTGTAGCCCGCGGCGGCCACGTCGTCGAGGATCGCACCGTAGTTGGCGAATCCCCCGATGTAGGGCATGAACACCCTGGGCTTACCCGGAATGTTCGCGCCCATGTACCAGGAGTTGGCGGTTGGGAACAGCGTACCCGCGGCCTTCTCGTTGCATTCGGCGACCCAGTCGTCGACCGACTGCTCGGTTGCCTCGATCGCCGAACCGCCGTGCGCGTCCACGTACCCGATGCACGCGGAGATCCAGTCGACGTGCTGCTCGGCACCGAGAACCATGTTCGCGAGGACACTGGGGCTGCCGGCACCGGTGGTCATGAACAGGTTCGGGAAACCGTTGGCGGTCAGTCCGAGGTAGGTCCGCGGACCCGCCGACCACTCATCGAGGAGCGTGCGACCGGCCCGGCCGCGGATGTCGATGCGCGACAGGGTTCCCGTCATCGCATCGAATCCGGTGGCGTAGACGATGACATCGAGATCGAAGTGTTCTCCGCTGGTGTCGATGCCGGTCGGCACGATGGTCTCGATCGGTGTCTTACGGAGGTTGACGAGCGTGACGTTGTCACGATTGAAGGTGGTGAAGTACCCGGAATCGGTGACGATGCGCTTGGTCCCGATGGGATGGTCGGTGGGGATCAGCTCGTCGGCCAGGGCCGGATCGTTCACCATGTCGCGGATCTTGGCCTCCACATACTCGCGTGCGGTGTCGTTGGCCTCCTTGGAGATCGTCTGATCGGGGAAGGCCTTCGCGAACAGATAGCCCCCGCGATTCCACCACTCGTCATAGACCCGGGTCCGCTCCTGCGCACTGACCTCCAAGGCGCCCTTGGGATATGCGGAGTTCGGGGTGCCGCCGCCGCTCGCCCGCGAGAGCCGCCGCCGTTCGTCGTAGTCGGCCTTGACCTCGGCGATGAATTCCTCGGACAACGGCCGGTTGCCGGCTGGGATGGAGTAGTTGGGCGTGCGCTGGAAGACCACCACCCGCTCGGCGGACTCCGCGATCACCGGAATCGATTGAATCCCGGACGATCCCGTACCGATCACCCCGACGCGCTTGCCGCTGAAGTCGACCGGATCGTGTGGCCACTCACCGGTGTGATAGCTCTCGCCGGCGAAGGACTCCGCACCCGCGATGTCGGGGCGGTTGGCGGTGGACAACACGCCGGTGGCGAAGATGACGAACCGAGCGGTCTTCACGACGCCCGTGTCGGTGGTGACGGTCCACGTCGAGTCGGTGTCGTCCCAGACCGCGCTCACCACCTTGGTCTCGAACGAGTAGGCGCTCCGCAGGTCGTGACGGTCGGCGACGTGCTCGAGATACCGCAGGATTTCCTCCTGCGTGGCGAATCGTTCCGTCCAGGTCCATTCCTGCTGCAGTTCGGAGTCGAAGGAGTAGGAGTAGTCGATGCTCTCCACGTCGCATCGCGCGCCGGGATATCGGTTGTGGTACCACGTGCCGCCGACGTCGGCGGCACTCTCGAACCCGGCGATGCTGCGCCCCTGCGCGCGCAGCTTGTAGACGGCATACAAGCCGGATATCCCGGCGCCGACGACGATGACGTCGACATCGGTACGCGGCAGCTTAAACATGAGAGGTGTCCTTAGGTAATCGGGCGGCTTGGGTTTCAGATGCTTGCTGAGTAGATCAGGCGGTGGCGGACGAGCTTGTGACGGCGGCCTCGTTGTCGCCGACGCCCGCTGCCTCGCGTATCGCCGCAACTTCCTTGGCCCACAGCCATTCATGTCCCCAATAGCTGTCCTTGGTGATTTCCTCGGCCGTGTAGTACGACTCGTCGACGAGCTTTCCCTCGGTGCCGAACTCGATGTCCCAGCCGCCCGGGACGCGGACGTAGAAGGAGATCATCTTGTCGTTGGTGTGCCGGCCGAGTGTCGAGGACACCGGGAAGTCGTGCGCGTTCACCTGGTCGTAGGCCCGCCCTACCGCGTCGAGCGAGTCGACCTCGACCATGACATGGATGACGCCCGGGTCACGCCCCTCGGTGGTGGGCATCAACGCAAGGCTGTGGTGTCGCTGGTTGACGCCGAGGAACCGAATGCGCAGAGGCGGGTTGACGCCGACCGGTGACATCCGGAACGCCCCACGGGACAGGAAACCCAGTGTCTCGGTGTAGAACCGGAAGGATTCGTCGAAGTTTGTGGTGGGCATCACCACGTGCCCCATACCCTGGCCTCCGGTGATGAACCGCTGGCCGTACTTGGTGAGCACCGGACTGTGGTCGAGCACCGGACCAAAGAATATCTCGAGCGGGGTGCCACCCGGATCCTTCAGACACAGGCCCCCCTCGACCCGGCGATCGTCGGCGAGTTCCTGTGACATCGGCTCGTATGGGTGCGCCTCGGCGTCGAGCACGGCCGCCACCTGCCGCAGCGCCTGGACATCGCGCACCTCCCAGCCGACCGCGGTGACACGGTCGACGTCGCCGCGTTCGACGGTGAAGCGGCACTGCCGTTCATCCATCCGGAAGTGCAGAGCATCACCCTCGACACCCGATCCCGACGCAAAGCCGAGAACATCGAAACCCAATGTGCGCCAACGGTCTATATCGGTGGCTTGGACGCGGACATAGCCGAGCCCCTTGATTTCGGTCATGGTTTGACTCCTCTCGGTTCGGCGTCGGATCAGATCATCACCTGCAGCGGTCCGGGCGGGACGACGATCCCGAGAGATGCCATCGCGGCCGCGTGGTAGGTCGTGCTCGATACGTGGATCGCGTGGTGCAGACCGGCGTGCGCGTCACGCCAGAAGCGTTGCAGCGGATTGTCCATGCGCAGTGCGTTGCCACCGGACCGGTCGAAGACCTCGTCCGCGGCGCGAACCGCCCGCCACGCCGAGCGCACCTGGTTGCGGCGTGATGTCGCCCGCGTCTCGAAGTCGATCTCCTTGCCGGCGTCGACGAGGTCGTAGATACGGCTCACGTTGGACAGCAATTGTGCCCGTGCGGCATCGATCTCGGCGGCCGCTTCGCCGAGCGCGTGCAATACGTAAGGATCGTCCTTGATCGCGGTACCGTTGGCACCCACCCGGCTGCGCTGATACTTGATGCCCTCGGCCAGCACGCCCTCGCAGATACCGATGGTGGCCGAGGTGATGCCCAGCGGGAACATCGTCGACCACGGCATCTTGTACAGGGTTTCGGTGACACCGTACTCGCGAGCAGCGGTGCCGTCGATGACCTCGGCCGAACGCATCACGCGATAATCCGGAATGAAGGCGTCCTTGACGATGATGTCCTTGCTGCCGGTGCCGCGCAGCCCGACGACGTCCCAGGAGTCCTGAACGATCTCATAGTCCTTGCGCGGCAGGATGACATGCAGTCCCTGAGGCGGCATCAGCGGCTTGCCGTCGGCGCCACCGATCATGGCGCCCAGAAAGATCCAGTCGCAGTGGTCGGTGCCCGAGGAGAACTGCCAGCGGCCGTTCATCACGAAGCCGCCCTCGGTGGGTACCGCGATGCCGCCGGGCATGTACGGCGAGGCCTGCCAGGTATCGGAGTTGTCCCCGAGAATCTCCTCCTGCACCTTGGGATCGGCGAATGCCAACTGCCACGGGTGAACTCCGACGATGCCGCCGATCCATCCGGCCGAGCCGTACAGACTCGCGGTGCGCATGACGGTCTCCGCGAACTCACGCGGGTGCGCCTCGAAGCCGTCGTACTTCTTGCGCTGCAGCAGCCGGATGATGCCGGTGTGCTTGAGGCTCTTGGCCATGCCGTCGGGCAGGCGGCCGAGCTTGTCACCCTCGTCGGCGCCCGCTCGCAGTTCGTCGGCGATCGCCTCGATGTTGTCTAGAACCTGGTAGGACATGTTCTTCTCCTGATGTATCGGCAGGGCTTGGGTGGGCTGGATGGCAGTGGGAGCCTGTCAGCCCGCAGATACGGCGTCTTGTGCGTGGGTGAGGTTGGGCGCGAACGCAGTACGTCCGGCGGCGAGGTTCTCGTCGACCTCGGCCTGCCAGTTCTTCAGTGCGCGTTCGGTGTCGATCTCGAACTCGAACCGGTTCACCATCTCCGGTTCGATGTCGTCGACATCGACGTAGAACTGTTCGTACCAGCGGCGGAGCTGATAGACGGGTCCGTCTTCCTCGGACAGCAGCGGGTTGTCAATGCGCGACTTGTTCTTCCAGATCGCGACATCCTGCTCGAAGCCGATGGATATCCCCTTCGCGACGGCCTGGGCGATCTGTTCGGCCGCGGCGTCGTCCATGCCGGCGGGCTTCTCCACCATCACCCCGTACTGCAGCCGGAACGACGTAGGCGTCACCGGATAGTGGCAGTTGATCAGGTAGATATTGGGTTCACCCTCCCCGGTCCGACCCGCACTCCACAATTTGTCGATCATGTAGGACGGGCCGAAATAGGTTGCATGAGACTGATTCTCGGAGCTGTAGTTGGTGCTCTGACTCACCCCGGCAGCATCCGCGCGCGGACGTGAACGCATCATCTGCGTCGCTGTGTGGCCCTCGAAGATGTTCACGAAGTAGGTCGGCATGCCGTAGTGCACGTAAAAGAAGTGCGCCATATCGACCACGTTGTCGACGATCTCGCGGCAATGCGAGCCCTCGACGTCGACGTAGTTCCACACCCAGTCGGTCCAGCCGGCATCGCCGTAGATCGGGATCTCCGGGATCGTCAACTCCTCCAGGGGTTTACCGCCCTCCGGGTCGTTCCAGACGAACAACTGTCCACTGACCTCCATCGAGGGCCACGCACGCGTCCGGGCCAGTGGCGGAACACGGCGTGCGTAGGGGATCCCCGAGCACTTTCCGTCGCCTCGCCAGCGCCAGTCGTGGAACGGGCATGCGATCGAATTGCCTTTGACGCTGCCGTGCGCGAGATTACCGCCCATATGCGGGCAGTAGCCGTTGAGGATGTTCACCTTGCCGTCCTCGCCCGCGAAGACCACGAGGTCGGTGCCGAAGGCCTGAACCTGATGTGGCTGACCATCATTGAAATCGCGGACCAGTCCGAGGCAGTGCCACCCGCGGGCGAATCGCTCCGGGGGGACACCGGTGTCGATGATCCGCACCTTGGCTTCGGTGTCAGACGTGGAACTCATTGTGCCTCCCTGATCGGATTGTCACGGCAGACCTACCTCACTCGTGGGCCGTGTGATCAGCTTGGCAATTCGACCGACTCCTGTGATGCAGGTCTCCCACACAATGGGAGGCCAATTGGAGGATCAGTACTCGATGTCGATCTCGCCGGAGACCGGCTCGGCCTGACAGGCCAGGATGTAGCCTTCGGCGATGTCGTCATCGGTGAGAACCTCGTTGCGCGCCATGCGCACCTCGCCCGACTTCAGCGTGCAGACGCACGCACTGCACGCGCCTTCGCGGCACGAGAACGGCGCGTCGAGGCCATCCTCGAGGAGGGCGTCGAGGAGCTTGCGGTCGCGCTTCCAGGCCACCGTCCGGCTCTCCCCGTCCAACTCGACCGTCACTTCCACCGAATCGGTGTCCGCGTCATCGCCCGCGGTCGCGGGCGTGTCAGGCAATGCGAACGGGTCACCGCTCAGCGAGAGAAAGCGTTCGGAGTGGATGCGTTCGGTCGGGACGCCGAGACTGCGGCACACGCCGGTCACCAGGTCCATCAGCGGTTCCGGACCGCAGACGAAGACCGCCCGGTCGGCGATCGGCCCGGCCAGCGCGGTGAGATGTCCCGGTGTCAGATACCCCTGCACGGATTCGAGGACATGGACCACGGTGAGCCGATCGGGGAACTCCTCGGTCATGCGGCGAAGCCGCTCACCGAAGATGATCGAGCGCTCGTCGCGGTTCGCGTAGATCAGTAGCACGTTGCCTGTGCCGCCGTACAGGATGGACTTGGCAATCGACATCACCGGCGTGATACCGCTGCCACCGGCCACCAGAACCACCGACTCGTCCAGTGATGCGGGGGTGAACACCCCGGTCGGTGGCAGCACCTGGAGACGATCACCTGGCGCCACCTCGTCGCAGATCCAATTCGAACCCGTCCCGCCCTGCACCCGCTTCACCGTGAACGTGAGATCGTCGACGCCCTCGGTGTGCGGTGAACTCGACAGCGAATAGCAGCGGGCGGTCCCCCGCCCGCGGTCGGGAACACGGATCGTGATGAACTGCCCTGCGCGGTAAGTGAACCGGCCGGCATCCTCGGGCTCGGGACGGACCACGAACGAACGCGCATCAGAGGCCTCATCCACGATGGCCGCGACGGTAACGGTCCGGACTCCGGGCGCGAGGGGCTCGGAGGGCGCGTCGGCCCCGACACTCGCTGTAAGCGTTTGACTGGTCATCACATCTCCTCGTGACGCATCCGAACGAAGACACTTCTCGATTGAGGGTCCACTCAGAGGCCCGATCGTGGGCAGTCCGAAGGTAGGTGGCCTCGAGCAGCGGTGGAGACGGGTGTCTCGCTGAACGGGAGGCCAGAATATTCAAGACCGCGGCGGGGGTGTGTTCTCATGGCTGTGGATTCAGGACCGGGTTTGGTACCGTCGCCGCGCGCGGGTAACGTGACACACATCATAGCGTTGTTGAAGGTTGCTCGGGAGGTTCGGTGAGAAGGTCGCGCACCGACGGGGTTCCGGTATCAGTCGTCGACCGGGTATCGCTCGTGCTCGACACCTTCAACGGGGCCGGGCCGCTCACGCTGGCGCAGGTGACGGCCCGTACCGGGCTTCCGCGATCGTCTGTTCACCGCCTCCTCGACCAACTCGCGAACGCGGGCTGGCTCGCCCGCGCCGATCAGACCTACGAATACGGTGTCAAGGCTTACGAGGCCGGGCAGGCAGCCCTCAATCAGAATCGGCTTCTGCACGGAGCCATTCCGACGATGCGTGCCTTTGCCCAACGAACCGGTTTTACGGTCCAGGTGGGCGTCGTAGATCACGGCGACACCGTCTACCTGGCGAAGGTTAACGGTCGGATATCCGGCCCCACACCCACGCGCGTCGGCCTGAGAGTGCCGGCCCACCTCACCGCGACAGGCAAGGCCATCCTCGCCAACTCGGCACCCTCGATCGAGGAGATCGATCTGTCCGAACTGAGGCGAACCGACACCGGGGCCCTCGTTGCGCGGACATCGCTCAGCATCACCTCAGTCGATCGACTTCGCGCCGACCTGCAACTGACACTCGATCGGGGTGCCGCCTTCGATCGCGGAGAACTCTTCCCAGGCATCGCCTGCGTCGCGACCTCGATCGGTCCGCCCGACCACCATTACGGAAACACCGCGGCGGTCGCCGTGTGCGCACCCGTCAGCTCGATGGATCTGCGGCAGATGGTGGGTCCGGTTCGGGTCGCAGCGCGCGAGATCTGGGATCGCTGCGTCTCGGCGGACCTCGCCAAGCACTGAGGATTCGTCATCGGCACCGTCCGCACAATGGGAATCGAGCCGGATTCACACCCCTCCTGTCGGTGATGATCGACGGGCATCGACGACCAGCCGGATGTGGGCGGGTCGTCACGCCGACCGAACTGAAGGGAAGTCAACGTGGACAACAGATTCGAAAACCGTAGGGTGATCATCACCGGAGCGGGGTCGGGAATCGGTCAGGCCACCTCGCTGCGTCTGGTCGCCGAGGGCGCGGCTGTGGTCGCATGCGACGTGCACCAAGAGGGTCTCGACCGCACCGCCGAACGCGCGCGGACCACCGGACCCGGCAGCCTGTCGACGCATGTCGTGGACGTCTCCGACGAATCGTCGGTAACCGAATGCGTCGGTGCGGCGACCGAAGAACTGGGTGGCATAGACATTCTGGTGAATGCCGCGGGCATCCTCCGAAGTGCGCACACCCATGAACTCTCGCTCAAGGAATGGAACCGCATCATCGGTGTCAACCTCACCGGCACGTTCCTGATGATCCGCGATGCGATTCCGGCGTTGAAGGTGTCCGGCCGCGGTGTCATCGTCAACTTCAGTTCCACGTCGGCGACGTTCGCGCACCCGTACATGGCCGCGTATGCGGCGAGCAAGGGTGGGATATGGTCGCTGACCCACACCGTCGCCGCGGAGTACGCCAAGGACGGTATCCGTGCCGTATCGGTTGCGCCCGGGAGCATCTCGTCCGGGATGACCGCGGCGCCCGGACTTCCCTCCGACGCCGACCTCAGCCACTACGCGCGGGTACAGCCGGTGATCGAGGCGTTGCCCTCCGACGCCGACCTCTCGATCCCCGGGATGGCCGGGCCCGAGGCGGTGGCCGGAGTCATCGCCATGCTCGCCTCCGATGACGGCGCATTCATCACCGGAACCGAGATCCGGATCGACGGCGGCGCGCACATGTGAGATCTGCCGTCCCTCCACCGATCGCCTCGGTCGATGGAGGGACAGGCCGCGGTGGGCTTACCCCTACCACCGCGGCCCGCCGGTCTGGTGTTTCTCGCTCAGGCGAGAACCTTTGCCGCCGAGGGCATGCGCGCGATCATGTCGGTCACGGCCCGATAGGCCATCACCATCCCGGAACCGAGCGGGGTACCCGGTCCCGGATAGGCACTGCCCGAGATCGACGCCGACGAGTTGCCCGCGGCGTACAACCCGTCAATCGAGCGGCCGCCGACACCCTGGACCGCACCGTTACGGTCGATCACCGCGCCGCCCTTCGTCCCGAGGTCGCCAAGGACCAGGCGAACCGCATGGAGTCGCTTGCCGCCGATGGGGAGCAGACAGTCGGCCGCCACCGTGCCGCCCACGAAGAACCGCCCGTATGGATCCTCGCCGCGCGCGAAGTCGTCGTCGTGACCCTGTCGCGCGAATCCGTTGAAACGGTCGATGGTCGCAGTGAGTCGTTCGCCGTCGACGCCGATGCTCTCGGCCAGTTCGGCGGCGCTGTCCGCGGTATGCCATAGACCGGCCGCCGTCATCTCACCGATAATCGGTGCGGGAGAGGCGATCGCCGGCATCTGATCGCCGGCGGTGTCGTCGAAGACGAACCAGAACTCGGTACCCGGTTCTGAAAGCATCCTTTCACGCATCGCGCGACCCATCTGATCATAGGGAAGCAGTTCGTTGGCGAAGCGCTGCCCGCTTCCGTCCACGACGATGCCCGCTCGCAGTCCGAGGGTGAAGACGGCCCGACCGTTGGGGAACAGGGTCGCGGGAGCCCACCAGCACTGATCGAGCAGGTCGAGTTTCGCTCCCGCTTCCTGCAACATCCTGACCGCGTCGCCGGTTCCGGTGTCCGGGCTCGACGACGTCCAGTCTGCCGTGGGCATCTGTGTCCACTCGCGACGCAAGGCCGCATCGGCCTCGTAGCCTCCCGCGGCGACGAGCACCCCGCCCCTGGCCTCGAGGTTCTGGGGGCCGTCGTCACCGTCCACGATCACTCCGACGACCCGGCCGGCCTCCTGTACGAGGCTCAATGCCCGGGTACGCAGCCGGAGATCCGCATTCTCGGACTGGTCGAGGGCCAGCACGAGGCGGGCGATCCATGCCTGCCCACCGATCAATACCGACCGGTCGACAGGAACGTCGAACTGGTCGGCCGACACCATCGGCCGGATGTCCGACAATCGACTGCCGACTTCCTCGGCCGTGATCTCACGCGCGAAGATGCTGCGGCCGTTGGCACTTCGCCCGGGTGCTGCGAAGTAGTCCGGGAACGGCTGGTGCATGAGCGGGATTCCGGCGCTGTTCTCCAGGAAGCCGGCGACCTCGGGGCCGGTCTCCAGGAAGGCTCGCTGCACATCTTCGGGAGTGCGATCGCCGACCACGGTGTGGAAGTACTCCAGTCCCTTGGCCACCGAGTCGTCGACGCCGTCGCGCGCGAGGACGTGATTACCCGGGAGCCAGACGCTCCCACCGGAGTACGCCGATGTACCGCCGAAGTACTCGGTCTTCTCGATCACACACGTGGACAGCCCCCGCGTGGCCGCGGCGACCGCACCTGCCAACGCCGCCCCGCCGGAACCGATCACCACCACGTCATAGCTCTTGTCCCACGCCATCGTGCACCCAACCTTCTATCGCATTCACAGTGATGTCGGCGCTGACGCTAATCGCACCAGCACAGCGAGGACGACCCGTTCCCGCTCAGCGGTCGACTGGGCCCGACGTCCCGGTCGGCCTCAGCTGACCGGACGCTGGACGAACTCGATCAGATAGCCGTCGGGATCGCGCACGACCCCGATCACCAGCCCACCGTGGGCTTCATACGTGGTCGCCGGTTTCTCGATCACTCCCCCGTGCGAGCGTGCTGACTCCATCACCGCGCGCGCATCGGGGGTGTTCACGACGAACTTCACCAAACCGCCGCGGTGGTCGACGGTGGTGTTGGCATGTGGCTTGAGAAGTTCCACACCCGCCTGTCCGAGACGCAGGATCACCGCATCGAACTCCGCGGTGAACAGGTCCCTCTCGCGGCCGAATCCGCATGCGGTGTAGAAGCGGCAGGAGCGATCCAGGTCGGCGACCGTGATCGCACTCAGCGAGAGCCAGGCGTGCCCGACACTCTGTCCGGATCCTTCGTCGCTGGTCATCGGGTCTGCGAACCGCCGTTGAAATCAATTGTCTGACCGGTCATCCCGCCGGCCTCATCGGAGGCCAGATAGGCGCAGAAGGCACCTGCCTCGATCGGGTCCCCGAGTCGTCCGATCGGAATGCTCGCGAGCGCCTTCTCGAGCATCTCGGCGGAATAGATGTGTTCGAGGTTCTTCTGCTGTCCGAGGGCCACCACGTTGGCGGTAATGCCGAACTGTCCCGTTTCGGCGGCGAGATGCCGGATGAAGCCCTCGATACCGCTCTTGCCCGTCGCGTACATCGACACCCCGATGTTCTGGCCCGTACGCGCCGAGCCCGAAGAGATCTGCACGATCCGACCCCAACCGCGGTCCCGCATGCCGAAAATCACCGCGTAGACACAGTTCATCGCGCCGTAGATATTGAGGTCGATCGGGCCTCGCCATTGGTCCGGGGTGAGCTCCAGAAATCGCTTGTTGACCCGACTATCGGCGATCCCCGCATTGTTCACGAGAATGTCGACCGGCCCGCCGAGCTCGGTCTCAGCCGACCGAACTGCCGAGATCGTCGCGTCGAGGTCGGTGACGTCGAAGACGGCCGGTGCCGCGCGATTGCCCTCCGCGACGATGCCGGCAGCAACCTTTTCGGCGCGGTCGGCGTGTAGATCGTTGACGATGACGGCGGCGCCCTGCCGGGCCAGCACGGTGGCGATCCCGGCCCCCACACTCTGACCCGCCCCGGATACCAAGGCGATTCTTCCTTGCAGACTGAACATTTCGAACTCCTCTCGCGGCCACGAGATCCGCGGGCCGACGCTGTGTTCTGCCAGTCCACTTCATCCCGGCAGAATCTGTCAATGATTTTGGATACACATTTTGTATCCAATCGGCTACTGTGTCGACATGAACGCACCGACATCTCCGCCGGCATCGTCATCGGGCACCAGTGAGGCCGGCACCATCGGGACCACCTTCATCGACGGCATCGCCCGCCTGACGCTGAACAATCCACGCCGCAAGAACGCGATCAACCTCGACATGGCGGCCGCCGTCGTCGAGTTCTGCGACCGCGTCACCGACGACCTCAGCATCGGCGCCGTGATCGTGGATGCGGCCGGGCCCTACTTCTGCAGCGGCGCCGACACACGTGACCTGGCGGCCTCCTCTGCCGACCCGGCGTCTCCGGAGGCCGTCCGGCGCACGTCGGCGGTCTACGGGTCGTTCGTGCGAGTCGGCGAGCTGCCGGTACCGACCGTGTCGGTGGTCGTCGGCGGAGCGGTCGGGGCCGGACTCAACCTCGCGCTCGCCACCGATATGCTGATCACGACTCCGGAGTCGTTGCTGGAGAGCGGCTTTCTCGCACGGCGTATCCATCCGGGCGGTGGCCACCTCGCGCTGCTCGGGCGCAAGGTGGGCTGGTCGACCACGATCGCGATGGCCACCTGCGGTGCGTCGATGACCGGATCGGAGGCGGTCGAGCGCGGACTGGCCCATGCCGCGGTTGCGGCGGAGGAGATCGCCTCCTACGCCGAGCAGCTCGTGGCTCCGGCGGCCGAGGATCCCGAACTCACCCGCCGGATCCTGCGGAGCGCCCGCCTCGAACTCGGCCCGCCCGCGGTCAGCCTGCCGTCGGCCCTGGAGATCGAGCGTGGTGTCCAGATGTGGTCGATGTCCCGTAAGGGCAAGCAGGCGTGGTCCTCTCGCGGACCGCAGCGCTCATGACTGCCTCCGCACCGTCGGCCGCGGCCGCGGTGAACGACCGCACTCTGACCGAGCTGCGCGGCGAGGTGCGGGCCTTCCTGCGCGATGAGCTCGCGCAGGGCCGGTTCACCCCCTCCTGCGACAGTTGGATGTCGGGTTGCGATCCCGAGTTCAGCAAGCGGGTCGCCCTGCACGGGTGGCTGGGCATGACCATGCCACTCGAATACGGCGGGCACGCGCGCAGTCCACTCGAACGGTTCGTGGTGAGTGAGGAGATGCTGGCTGCGGGAGCTCCTGTCGCGGCGCATTGGATCGCCGACCGCCAGATGGCTCCCGGCATCCTCGCGCACGGGACACAGGCGCAGAAGTCGCGCTATCTACCTGCCATCGCAGCAGGCGAAGCGTTCTTCGCCATCGGTATGAGCGAACCCGACTCCGGCTCCGATCTTGCCGGAATACGCACTTGTGCAAAAGATCTGGGAGACTCCTGGCGTCTATCGGGAACCAAGGTCTGGACCACTCAGGCACACAACTCGCACGCCATGGTGGTCCTCGCACGCACAGACGGGCGGCCCGAGGATCGCCAGCAGGGACTGTCGCAGTTCATCGTCGACCTCCCGCATCCCGATGTCGAGATCCGTCCGATCCGCAGCATCGACGGCGAGGCGCATTTCAACGAGGTGATCTTCCACGACGCTGTCCTCCCCGCAGACGCCCTGCTCGGCGTCCGGGGCGCCGGATGGGCCCAGGTGATGGGTGAACTCGCCTACGAGCGGTCCGGCCCCGAGCGTTACCTGTCCACGATGCCGCTCTTGCGCGCGTGGGCCGACCGGTTGCGTCGCGGCGAGACCACCGACGCCCAGCGGGTCACGCTGGGCAACCTCACCGCGCACGCCTGGGCGTTACGCCACATGTCGTGGTCCGTTGCCCAAGAGCTCGCCGCAGGGCGCAAACCCGACGTCCTGGCCGCAATGGTCAAGGACGCCGGCTCGTCCTTCGAAGGCGAACTCGTGGAGGCGATCCGATCGTCGAGCGGCGTGACGGCCCGGCGCGACGAACAGGACCCTTTCGCCACGCTGCTCGCCGGCGCGGTTCTACACACGCCCGCATTCACCTTGCGCGGCGGCACCAACGAGATCCTGCGCGGGATCGTGGCACGCGGATTGGGAATTCGATGACCGACATACGCGCCGAGCTGCGCCGGACCACCACCGACATCATCAATCGCCTCGGCACCCGCCTGGAGACACCCGCGGGCACCGACACCGCCCTCTGGGAAGCACTGGTGGACGCCGGTTTCACCGAGATCGGTGTCGACGAGCAGGACGGTGACGCCGGCGGCACACTCGCCGATGTGCTCGCTGTCGTGGCCGCCGTCGCGGGTGCGGGTGCGACGATTCCGCTGATCGAGCACACGGCCCTTGCCAAGTGGCTGGCCGCCCGGGCGGGGATCGCGCTCGACGTCACCGACGCGGGCGGGCCGACATCAACCGTGACGGTGGCGATCGGCGACGATCTCCGCATCGAGGCGACGGACGGCATCACTACCGTGCACGGCACCGCACACGAGGTCGTCTCGGGCGGTGCGCGATTCGTGCTCGTGGCGGTGCCCGATACCGCGGACGCGACCACCCTCGCCCTGGTCGATCTCGGTGCCGATGGCGTGACGGTGAGCGGCGGAACCGACCTGGTGGGGACTGCCCTGGCCGACGTCGACTTCGCCGACGCCGCCGCGATCCAGACCGGACGTGCACCGGTGAGCATCGACGAGGTCCGCACTCGCGGGGCACTCGCGTACGCGGTGGCCCTGGCCGCGGCCGCCCAACGGGTTCGCGACATCACCGTCGCCTACGCGGGTCAGCGCGTCCAGTTCGGGCGTCCGCTCACCAAGTTTCAGGCGATCCAGCAACGTTTGGCTCAGCTCGCCGGGACGACGGCCCTGATGACGGCGGCGGCCGATGCCGCGACCCGGGAGTTCGACGCCTCGGGTGACGAACGGGTGGTCGCGGCCGCGAAGACCGTCACCTCGGCATCGGCCCGGGACATCGCCTCGGCGGGTCATCAGATCCACGGGGCGATCGGATTCACCGCAGAGCACAGCCTGGGCCGATCGACGACCTCGCTCTGGTCCTGGCGCGACCGCTTCGGAAACGAACAGGACTGGGCGCGGGTACTCGCCCGGCACATTCTCGACGATGGCGTCGACGTGTGGGACATCATCGTCGGCGACTCCGGATCATCCGGGGACGTCGGCGCGACATCGCCGTCCCGATCCGGGTCGGACGCACGGCACCAGGAAGGAACCCACGCATGACGACCGCACCGAGCGACACCCAGCCGCAGGACTCTGCGATCGATGCGCGTGCCGCCTGGCGGTCCGCATCCGATCCCGAAAACCGCGGTGCCCTCGCGGGCCTGCGGGTGCTGGATCTGAGCCGGGTGCTGGCCGGGCCGCTCGCGGCCCAGATGCTGGCCGATCAGGGTGCCGAGGTACTCAAGGTGGAGGCGCCCTCGGGTGACGAGACACGCGGCTGGGGACCACCTTTCGTCAGCGAGGACAGCAGCGCCTACTACACCGGCATGAATCACAGCAAAGACAACCTGTGCCTGGATCTGCGGACCGAGGCCGGGCGGGATGTCCTGGGACATCTCCTCGATGCCGCCGACGTGGTGATCGAGAACTTCAAGGCTGGCACACTGTCGAGATGGGGTTTCGACTACGAATCGGTTCTCGCCGAACGCAATCCCACCCTCGTGTATACCCGAATCACCGGGTTCGGGGTCGACGGTCCAATGGCCGGTGCGCCGGGATACGACGCGGTGCTGCAGAGCTTCGGTGGCCTGATGAGCATCAACGGATACCCCGACGGGAACCCGCTCCGCGTGGGGGTGCCCATCGTCGACATCGTCGCGGCCAACATGGCGTTCTCTGGAACGCTGCTCGCGCTTCTCGAACGCGAGCGCAGCGGTCTCGGACAACTCGTGGACATCACCCTGCTCGATGCGGTGGTGTCGATTCTGCATCCGCACTCGGCGAACTGGACCGCCAGCGGCGCGGTTCCGCAGCGCACCGGCGACGTCCATCCCACGGTGGTCCCCTACCAGGTGTTCGACGCGGCCGACGGGCAGATCTTCATCAGCGCGGCGAACGATCGCCAATTCGCCTCTCTCACTCAGATTCTCGGTATGCCCGAGTTGGCTTCCGATCCGCGATTCACCACCAACGGCCAGCGGCATGCCCACCGCGCGGAACTGATCGGCATCCTCTCGGAGGTCGTGTCGGCGCGCCCGCGCGTCGAACTCGCCGACCTGCTCGATGCGGCCGGCGTAGCGTCGAGTCCGGTTAACACGATCGACCAGGCGCTGCGCGAACCTCAGGTCCGTCACCGCGGGCTCTTCCTGGATACCGAGGACTACCGGGGCGTAGGTGTGCCACTGTCGTTGAGCCGCTCCAGATCTCGTCCCCCTAGGCCGGCAGCCGCGCGTGGTGAACACACTGTCGCGGTCCTCGAGGCCATGGGATACGCGCCCGCACACATCGACGCGTTGCTCAACGAGGGCGTCCTCGGATGAGCATCGGGGTGGACCGCGCAGGTGTCGGACGTGCCGCCGGGCGTGTGGCGAACGAACTGGAACGACGCATCGTGACCGGAGAACTGTTGCCCGGACAGCCGATTCGCCAGGAGTTGATGGCCGAACAGCTCGGCGTCAGCCGACTCCCGATCCGCGAGGCATTGCGGCAGCTCACCGCCGAAGGCCTGGTGGCCCACACACCGAACGTCGGCTATGTGGTGGCCCGTCTGGACCAGGACGAGATCGAACAGATCTATCTCATGCGCGCCGCGCTCGAACCCGAGGTTCTGCGGTCCCTGCCTCGACTCGCCGGCACCGCGATGCGCGAGGTGTCAGATGCAGCGGCGCGAGTGCGGTCGGCGGCCGAGCGGGGTGATCTCCTCGAGATGCGTCTGGAGAACCGGACGTTCCACTTCGCCATGTTCGACAGGTCACCGCTGCAGCTGGTCGTGTCCGAGCTGCGCAGGCTGTGGACGCTCGCGATGCCGTATCACGCGGTCTACCTCTACGACCCCGAGGCGAGGGCACGAGTGCTCGCCGAACACGACGCGATGGTCGACGCCCTGACCGACGGCGACAACGACAGAGTCGTCGCGTTGATGGCACAGCATCGGCAGGGTGGCGAAAGCGGGGCCACGGTGGTCCTGCAAACCTCGAGGAGAACGCCATGACCGATATCACGCACGTCGAAAGCGATGTCCCACTCGATGTCTGGGATCCCGACGTCGCACCCATGGTCGAGAGAATGCGGCAGTCGGGGGCGACTTCGTTCCGGACGGTCGGCGTCCAGGGCGTCCGGAACAATCTCGAATCCATCGTCCGGCCCACCGGACCCGCGATGGCGTCCGTGCATGACGCCGATTGCGAGGGACCCGGCGGGCCGATCCCACTGCGCATCTATCGCCCGCCCACCGCGCCCGGGTCCGGCGCTCCCGCACTCGTCTGGTTCCACGGTGGCGGCATGATCATGGGCTCTCTCGACTCGTTCGACCGCCTCGCCCGCGACGTCGCGGCAGCCACCGGGGCGGTCGTGGTCAACGTCGATTACCGGCTGGCACCCGAGCATCGGTATCCGGCCGGGCACGACGATGCGTACGCCGCGCTGTGCTGGGTGAATCGGCACGCCGACCAGATCGGGGTCGACCGCGCGCGGATCGGTGTCGGCGGGGACAGCGCCGGCGGCGGCCTGGCCGCGGCGACGGCCCTGCGGTCACGCGACGAACACGGCCCGAACATCTGCCAGCAGATCATGTTCTACCCTGGGCTGGAGCGCCCGGTCGACCGGCCGTCGATGAGGCGATTCGGCAACAGCGCATTCCTCACCGTCGACGACATCACCTGGATGAAGAACCTCTACCTCGGCGACGATCCGGCCCTCGACGACGAGTACGGGAGCCCGGCACTGGCGACCGACCTCGCCGGGCTCCCACCGGCGATCGTCGTGACCGGATTCGCCGATCCGCTGCGCGACGGCGTCGAGGAGTACGGCCGCCGTCTGCAGGACGCCGGTGTACCGACCGCAATTCTGCGCTATCCCGGTGTGGGACATGGCTTTGCCATGCAGACATCAACGGTCGCACGGGCACGTACGGCGATGGCCGAGGTCGGCGCGCTGGCTGCGGCGCGGTTCAGTGCCGGTCAGGCGGATTCGACCGTCTCGGGATAGACCTGCTCGAACCAGCCCCGCTGCGTGGCGTCGAAGGTACCGAGTTTCATCGCGTGCCGACCCCACGCCTTGATGACGTCGAGGAAGGTCGTGACATCGTAGACGTCTTCCTGCCCGCGGAAGCGCCCGTCTCCGGCATAGGTGAGGATACTGACGTGCGGTGCGCTGTAGGTGGTGCCGTCGCCGGGATCACTCATCACGTTGTCGCACTTGACCACGATCTTCCCGGCCACCTCGTCGATGACATGCCAGTGTTCGTGGAACGCAACGGTATGCGAACCCGGGAACTGGGCGAGACTCGGTTCCGCCCACGCCCAGATCCCCTCGCGTCCCTTCAGGGTGCCGGCCATCTGCTCGTGATACACCACGTCGTCGGTGTACAGCTCGAGGTAGTCGCGCCAGCTGCGCTCACCCGCCCCGGCCTGGTTGACGGTCGTCAGCCAGTTCTGAAACGCCGACTCCAATTCGTCTCTGCTCCAACTATTCTCGTTCATGGCTCGACCATATCGATCGGGGGACCGAGCCGGTGAGAGCATCGCCCGCTGAGCGGGATGTTTAATTCGGTACTGCCGGGTCAGACGCCCGAGGCGCCCTTGAGGAGGCGACGCATCGGGATGTCGTTGTCGGAGAAGAGCTCCGGGCTCAGAGACACGCCCTTGGCGAGTGCATTGCGAAGGGCGACGAAATCGGCGGGCGAGTTGAGGCACTCGGCAGCGACCAGGGTGTCGTCGGCGAAGTACAGTGCCACCCGCCGGTTGGGCTTGTCCTGGTCGGTCCGAACCAGCACCGAGGTGTGCCCACCGATCCTGCCGACGATCTGTAGTTTCTGATCGCCCTGATCCGACCAGAACCACGGGGCCGGCCGGGACTGTATCGGCAGCCCCAGCAGAACACAGGCCGCGATGTTGGCCTGCTCGATCGCATTGTCCACCGACTCCAGCCGCAGCCGGGTGCCGTCCGGCCTGACGTGGACCGTGCAGTCTCCGATGGCCAAGGTGGTCCCGTCCGACGCGACGCAGCGATCGTCGACGACGATTCCGCCGTCACAGGCGAGCCCGAGTTGCTCGGCGAGTTCGGTCCGCGGTTCGGCACCGACACCAACGACAACCGTGGATGCCGCGATCTCGCGACCGTCGGCCAGCCGTACGGACCGGATCCCGTTGTGGTCGTGCGTGATCTCCTCCGGGCGGGTGCCTAACACGATGTCGATGGCGCCGGCGCGATGAGCGGTCATCAGTTCGTCGGCGGTCGTCACACCCACCGCGCGCCCCATGAGCTGCGAGCCCGCTTCCACGACCGTCACGTCCGCGCCGAGCAGACGTGCGGTAGCCGCCACCTCGAGTCCGATGAAGCCGCCGCCGATGACGACGATCGGTCCCTTCGACACTCGTTCGGCGATGCGCTGCGCGTGATCCATGTCGCGCAGCACCAACACGTCGGGGTGGTCGGCGCCGGGCAGAGACAGTTGTCTGGCCCGAGCCCCAGTCGCGAGCACCAGTCGGTCGAACCTCCGTTCACGGGTGCCCGCGTCGTCGGTGACCGCCAGCGCAACGCCATCCTCGGTGTGCCGGACCTCGGTCACCCTGGTACCGGTGCAGAGCTCGATCGCCTTCTCGTCGTACTGATCCGGCCGCCGCAACAACAACGACTCCGCCGTCGCGGCCCCTTTCAGCCAGGCCTTGGACAGCGGCGGCCGCTGGTACGGCAGGTGCCGCTCCTGTGAGTACAACGTGATCGTCCCCGAGAAGCCCTCGGCGCGTAGTCGATCGGCAAGGTGCACCGCTGCGTGCGACGCGCCGACGACCGCGATGCTCTCGGCGACCGGGGCATCCTGGTCGGCGTGTGAACTCATCGCCTCACGCCTGTTCGTCGGGGATGGTCACATGCAGATCGGTTCCCTCGCTGAGAACCAGCTGACACGACAACCGCGAGTTGTCCTCACGATCGGACGCGGTGCACTCGAGCATGTCGTCCTCGTCCTCGGAGGGATCATCGAACAGTTTCATCTCTGTGGGGTCGAGGTACACGTGGCAGGTCGCGCAGGACAGCGCGCCGCCGCACTGGCCGACGATGCCGTTCACGCCGTTCTGCACCGCCGTGGACATGACCGAATCCCCGACCGTACCGTCGATGACTCTCTCGACTCCGTCCGGCTGGGTGTAGAACACCTTGGGCACTTGGGTTCTCCTACCAGGTGACAGGCAGATCCGTGATCGCCTGCGTCAGATTGTCCTTGTCCACGATTGCTTCGCCCGCCAGTGTGAGCTCGGGGATGCGCTTGTACAGTTCGGCCAGACCGACCTGCATCTCCATCCGCGCGAGCGGCGCGCCCAGACAGTGGTGCATTCCGTAGCTCAACGTGAGGTGCGGATTGTTCTCGCGACGGATGTCGAAGACATCGTCGTGCTCGAGCGCGACGCCGTCATGCCCGCAGCACATCGGATCGAACAGCGCGGCCTCACCTTTCGCGATGAACTGGCCTTCGATCGTCACATCCTCGGTGGCCACGAACGGCACCATTCCACCCCCACCGGTGACCTTGTCGCCGATGGCCATGCGACCGTGCCGCAGGATCTCCTCGACCGCGGTCGGCGCGACCCCGTCGGGATCGGAGAGGAACACCTCGAGCTGGTCGGGATTGCGCAACAGGGAGAGCACGCCGGCACCGATGAAGTTCGCGGTGTTGTCGAATCCGCCGATGATGAGGACCAGTGCGATGGGCAGGATCTCACCGTCGGTGAGTGAGTCGTCCTTGTCGCGCGCGTTGGCGAGATCGCTGAGCAGGTCCTCGCGCGGCTCACGCCGACGCTCCTCGATGAGCGCCATCATGTACACAACCAGCTCGGTCATGTTCGCCACGACCTCTTCCTCGGGCATGTTGGCCACCGCGAGGGTCGAGGAACTCCACTTCTGGAACTTCGGCCGATCCTCCGGCGGCACGCCGAGCAGATTCGCGAGCATCTGGATGGGAAGCGCGACCGTGTACTCCTCGACCAGGTTGACCGGACCGCCCTTGGCCACCATCTCGTCGATGAGGTGGTTCGCGAACTCGATCGCCGAATCCCGCATCGCCTTCACACGTTTGGGCGAGATCGAGCGCTGCACGAGTTTGCGGAGCTTGGTGTGGTGCGGCGGATCCTCGAACTGGATGGTGGTCTTCAGGAAGTCGGGGAACTCCACGAAATAGGGCACCACGCGCTCACCGGTCCGGAAGGGCTCGCGCACGAAACGGCTGTCAGCGAGCATCTGGCGGGCGGCGCTGTTGCGGTGGATGACCCATACGTCGCCGCCGAAAGGCATGGTGACCTTGGTCATCGGGCGGTCGACGGCGATCGCCCGATAACGTTGGCCCGCCTCGGTCGGCGTGACGGCACCGAAGGGATATTCGGCGGGCGCGTCCGTCGTGGTCGGATGGGGCATTTCGGTTGTACTCACTGGTGACTCCGGGTGGGCTGGGTGTGACGGGTCAGGAAGAAACCGGCATTTGCGCCGGCGCGACGACCTGCGGAATGGCCTCGGGGGTGATCGCCATGATCTGGTCAAAGCTCTCCGCGATCGACTCGATGGTCAATCCGGGATCGTGGATCCCCACCGTGTTGACGAGGGCGAGACGGTTCACGATGCCACCGGCGACGTTGAAGACCTCACCGGTGACCGTGCATTCGGGGTGGACGAGGTAGGCGGCCACCGGAGCGACATGTTCGGGAAGCAACGAGGTCCGCATGTACTCCATGATCTCGGGGGAAAGCGTCTCGGCGGCCGCTTCGGCCATCCGGGTGCCCGCGCCCGGCGCGATCGCGTTGACCTTGATGCCGGCTTCGAGCCCTTCGAGGGCAAGGTTTCGGGTCAGACCGAACAGTGCGCCCTTCGAGCCGCCGTAGTGGGCCATTCCCGGGTTACCCAGCATGGCAGCCGAAATCGTGTTGACGATGCGGGGGGCATCCGCGTTCAGCAGATGCGGCCACGCCGCGCGGCACACGCGCAGCGCTCCGAAGTAGTGCACGTCGAGGTGGCGCTGGTACTCCTCGTCGGGAACCTCGGCGAACGGCGCGGTGCGCACAATGCCCGCGTTGTTGATAACGGCGCTGAGGCCGCCGAATGCGGAGAGAGCGGCGTCGACGAGAGCGTGGGCACCTTCTTCGGTTGCGACGTTGGCGTTGCACGCCACCGCCTTTCCGCCCGCGGCCGTGATCTCGGCGACGACCGCGCCGGCGGGATCGTCGCCGACGACACCCGCGCCGTCGATGCTCGATCCGAGGTCACCGACGACGACGGACGCGCCACGCGAGGCCAGCAGCCGAGCATGGGCGCGGCCGATGCCGCGTCCCGCACCCGTGACGATCACGACGCGATCAGTGAAATCCAGTGTTGCCATGTTCTTCTCCTGTTTCCGGAGGGATGAGCCGGGGGACTGAGATGGCGTCAGGGACGCGTCGCGCCGCCGCTATGGGCGACGTCGGCGACCCACAGTGCGCCGAGCGCCTCGCGCGCCGACTTCTCGAAGTCGAAGACCTCGACACCCACGGTCATGTAGAGGGTCTTGCGGTCGGTGCCGCCGAGCACGCATGCCGACGCCAGGCCGCTCTCGAGCGGGACCGCGATCTTGTCGGTGACGCCGTTCTCGGTGAATCGAGCGACATAGCCGCAGCCGGGCATCGAGGCCCACACTCCACCTTCGTCGTCGAGACCGATGCCGTCGGGAAGGAACGGGCACTGCGCGAACTCGCGCGGGTTCGACAGGGTGCCGTCGTCGGAGCGGTCCAAGGTGATGATCCGGTTGGCGAAGGCCTCCGCCGTGATCACCTTGCTGCCATCGGCGGTGATCGCGATCCCGTTCGCGCCCATCAGAGGACCCGCCTTGTCGGCGGTGGAGGCCGAACCGTCGGGTGCCACCACGATGATCGGCGAAGCGGCCGGCGCTGCGCCGTTGAACATGTCGAATCCGAGTTGGGTGACATAGGCGCGGCCCTGCGCGTCGACGACCATGTCGTTGATCGGGCCGGGTGCGAACTCGGAGACATCCGCGTAGACGCTGAGGTCGTCGACTCCGTTGCCATCGTGGACCAGCACGACCTTCTCGTGCATGGAGTTGACGATCAGCCGGCCGTCGGGCAGCCAACCGAATCCACCGAGGACGATCGGGGCATCCGAGCCCTCGGCGCGGGCGGTCGCGTCGACGACGACCGCGACGTTGCCGTCGGCGTCGACGGTCTTCAGGGTCGAGGTGTACATGTCGGAGAACCAGAACAGGTCGTCGTGCCAGCGTGGGCATTCCGGCCACGAGAAGCCCTTGGCCAGCTCACGCGCGGGGTGGGGGTCGGCGTCGGCGACTGCGGCCTCGATGGCCTTGGCGATGTCAGCGGGATCGGGATAGTCGAGTGCATTCTCGGACATGTACTGGGTCCTCCGGTGATGATGTTGAACAACAACGTAATTGAGCGGTCGAGCGACTCGTGAACTGGGTCACATCGCCTTGTCACCGTGACCCTAGGCGCTCATTCGAGGCGCAAATCGGCATCTCCCACCCAGTGGGCACTCTGTTCGGAGCGATCGGCGTCATGCCTGCGTGCAGCGTCCTCGCCGGTGGTTTCGGTCGTCTGTCCACCGCCCAGATATGCGCGCTCGATACGTTGTGGATCGGCCCGGAAGGCCGATGCGTCGTCCTGGTCCACGACGCGGCCGTGGACCAGGACGCTTGCGCGGTCGGCAGCTGCCAGCGCGAGGTGGACATGCTGCTCCACCAATACCACCGCCATGCCCTCGTCCCGCGCCAGCGCGACGAGAACCTCGAGGATCTCGTCGACGATGACGGGCGCCAGACCCATGCTCAGCTCGTCGATGAGCAGCACTTTGGGGTGCTGCAGAATGGCACGGCCGATGGCGAGCATCTGTTGCTCACCACCGGAGAGGCGCCCGGCGTCGACCTTCAATCGCCGCCGCAGCGAGGGGAAGCGATCGAGGACGGTGTCGAGCGCGGCGCGTCGGCCGGCACGTTCGCGGACAGCGAGTTTCAGGTTCTGCTCGGTCGAGAGCAGGCGGAACAGCGCCCGATCGTCGGGTACCAGCACCATCCCGGACCGCACCGCCTGACGCGGATTCCCACTGGCCACAGCATGGCCGTCGACCCTCACCTCACCCGCTGCGCGGGGAAGCAGTCCGGACAAGGCCATCAGCAGTGTGGTCTTGCCCGCACCGTTCGGTCCGAGCAGACAAGTGATCTGCCCCGGGTCCAATGTCAGATCGATGCCTCGCAGACACGGGATACCCTTGCTGTAGCCGGCGTCGAGTTTGACGCATTCCAAGACCGACATCGCTATGCCTCCTGCGGAGTGAGTGTGGGTGCGTGCAGCTCGGGGATCGCCTCTGCCGGATCCGCCACCGCATCCGCGGGCACGCCGAGATAGGCGCGCAGGACCTCCGGATGTGAGCGGACCTCTTCGGGTGTGCCACTGGCGATGACCGTGCCGAGGTCGAGGACGACCACGCGGTCACACACGGTCAGCACAAGTTCCATGTCGTGGTCGACGAGCAGGATCGCCGTGCCCGCGTCCCGGACCGCCCGCAACTTCACACCGAGCCATCGGCTCTCGGTGCTGTCGAGGCCCGCGGCGGGCTCGTCGAGAAGTGCCACCAACGGCTCGGAGACAAGCAGCCGCGCCACGGAAACCAGCTGTCGTTGGCCTTGAGACAGCGAGGCCACCTCGGCCTCGGCCATCTCGGCCAGACCCAGCATCGACAGAGTGCGCGCGATCCGGTCGCCCGCGGAGATCTGGGATCGCGATCGTGCCGCACCGACCGCCACGTTCTCCGCGACGGTCAGGTCGTCGTAGAGTTCCACGTCCTGGAAGCTGCGCCGCAGACCCAGGCGGCTGCGCGCGTGAGGGGTCTTCCCCGAGATGTCGCGGCCGTCGAGGGTCACCGTGCCGGTCGATCTCGCGAAACCGGTGAGCGCGTCGATGACCGTCGTCTTACCTGCACCGTTGGGCCCGATGAGGCCGACGATCTCGCCCGGCCGCACCTCGAACCCGACGTCGCAGGCCGCTTTGACAGCACCGTAGGAGACGCTCACGCCGTCGGCCTGCAACAGCGGCTTGTCACCGGTTGCAGGGGTCACCGGCGGCGGCTCGGCGACATCGGTGGAGAGCTTGCCGCGTGTCCGGCGGATCGCGGGCCACGGGATGCGCGGCAGACGTCCGGCCACACCGTCCGGATTGAACATGACGGTGATGATCAGGAGCAGGCCACTGAGCACGGCGTAGTAGTCGCCGACGTGCACGACGCGGTCCATGAACAGGTAGAGAAGGCCACCGGGTGCCATGATCCCGGCGAGGATGCCACCGGTGATGGAGGTGATGCCGGCGAGGTAGATGACCGCGAACAGCGAGATACCCAGGAACACCCCGAACGGTTCGGGTGTGGCGAGCATCTGCTGATATCCGAGCAGGGCACCGCCGAGCCCGGCGATGAAGGCGCCGATAGCGAAGGCCAGCAACTTGGTGCGGGACACATCGATACCGCTCGCTGCGGCGGAGCGCTCGTTGGCGCGCACGGCGAGCATGTCGGTTCCCGGTCGGCTGCGCCGCAGCCAGGCCAGCCCGAGACCCGCCGCGACCAGCACCGTCAGGCACATGATCCCGAAGGCGACGCGCGGATAGTTCTCTCCCGCACCGATCCCGAGATCGATGCCGAAGATGCGGGGAGACTCGATGGGCGATCCGTCCACGCCTCCGTTGAGGTCGGGATTGCGGAACCAGAACGCCTCCACGAACACCGCGAGGGCGAGGGTGACGACGGTGAGGGGCAGTCCGCGCACACGTAGCGCGGGCAAGCCGACGACCACACCCACCACGGTCGCGAACATCGCGGCGAGTATCGGCGCCAACGGGAACGGCACGCCGAGGTGCTCGTTCACCACGCTCAGGGCATATGCGGACACACCCGCGAGGGTGAGCTGTGCCAGCGAGACCTGGCCGGCATAACCGGTGATCACCACCTGCGACAGCGCGATCACACCGAAGATGATGGACGTGATCACCGCTGCCCGCCAGCTGCCCGCCGTCGCGACGAGTGCGACGACGGCGAGGCCGGTGGCGAGTACCGCGGGAACCGCGATGCGCTCGGGTCGCGGTGCGCGGCCCAGCGTCTGGCGGATCACGCTACCCCGGTCCGGAAGCGGACGGCCACGGACGACCAGGTAGACGAGGATCAGGAGCAGCGGAATAGACTCGGCCATACCAGATTTGGGGAACCAGTCGACGGACCCCTGCAGATTGGTCACCTCGGCCTGCAGTGAGCCGATCAGGATACCGGCCACCACCGTGAGCCAGATCGAGGAGAAGTTGCCCACCAGCGTCGCGGCGAGGGCGGGCACGATGAACAGCGAGTATGCGATGGGATTCAGGGTGACCAGCGGCGCTATCATGATGCCACCGAAGCCGGCGACCGCCGACGACAGGCCCCAGTTGCACACCGCGATCCGATCCGGCGACAGGCCGGTGAGGAACGCACCCTTCTCCGACTCGGCCGCAGCCTCGGTGGCCACCCCGAACCGCGTGAACCGGAAGGTGAGTGTGGTGACAACCGCCAGTACGAGGATCACCACGGTCAGCCAGATGCGGTCGGTGGGAGCGACCGCGTCTCCCATCGAGATCGTCTTGAGCGGGAAGATCGGCTCGACCGAGACGACCTGCGTCCCAACCCGTTGCGCGATCAGCGCCTGCAGCAGCACCATCAGGCCGATAGATGCCACGGCCTTGGCCACCACGGACGCCGACCGCATCGGCCGGAAGATGAGCAGATAACACACCACGCCCAGGAGCGCGGAAACGGCCAGAGAAACCGCCATGGCCGGTAGGACGTCGAGCGACCCGCCGAGTTCGATCGTTCCCGGCAGACCCGGGATAGGCACCAGGAGTTCACCTTTGCGTAGCAGCGCGAAGGTATAGGCCGCGTACAGCGCAACCGCTCCGGTTGCGAAGTTGACGACTCCCGAACTCTTGAATGTCATCACGAGTGCGAGCCCCAGCGCGGCATACACCGCACCGTTACCGAGGCCCAGCACGAGATAGGAAAGGTGATCTGTCATGGCGACCCTCCAGCCGTCTGTAACTCAGCCCGCGATCTTCAGATCGACCGGAACCGCCTGGTCATTGAGCGTGCCGATGAGCATCTGATCCGAGCAGATCGCCGGCATCTGCGGGACTGCCGTTCCGTTGCAGGAGAACGTGATGCCTCCGCCGGCAGGCATCTCCACATTCGTGGTGGTCTTCAATGAGTTCTTGATCGCAGCAGGCGTGACGTCGCCGGTGATCCCACTGGTTGCACCGACCAGTGCCATCACGACCTGATAACCCGACGATGCCGCGCCGGTGACATTGGTGTCGGGCGCATAAGTGGTCAGCACCGATCGGTAGAGAACCGAACTCGGCTGATCCGACAGGTAGTCGGTCGCGGTGATACCGGTGCTGCCCTCGATCGTGTCGAGTCCGATGACGTCGGTGACGGACGGATCAAGACATGCCGGGATGAACACCTTCTTGACCGACGGGTCGATGGTCAGGGCCGACTTGTACACCGACGCGCAGGTTGCCGCATCGGCCATCACGCTCATGCCGTCCGGCTTGCTCGACAGGCCCGAGTTGACCAGCGGCGACGCGTCCGGCACGCCGAGCGGGATCGGGACCACGTTCAGCTTCACACCCATGCCGGAAAATACCGGTTCGCCCGTGGCGCGAACGATCGCCGAGATTCCCCCGCCATCGCTGGCAAAGATGGTGAAGGACTTCATGTTCTGGTCCTTGGCAGCAGTCGCCATAGCCGTCATCGTCCCGGGCAGGCCCGCCGACAGCGAGGACGAGCCCGGTGAGGTGAGCTCAGCCTGCGAAACCCCGTTGAGGGTGACGAACGGGATGCCCGCACCCGACACGATCGGCAAGATCACCGCGCCCATGGATGTTCCCGGCGACAGCACCGCGCTGACCTTCTGCTCGACGAATTGGTTGGCGCACTTGGTCGCCGACGTCGGCTCCTCCTGCTGCTTACACACCACGAGGTTGATCGGATGGCCCGCGAGGCCGCCCCCGTTCTTGTTCACGTACTGCACAGCGGCCTCTGCGCCCTCCCGCATCTCCGGCATCGAGACCGC
Source organism: Gordonia pseudamarae (assembly GCF_025273675.1). NCBI lineage: Bacteria > Bacillati > Actinomycetota > Actinomycetes > Mycobacteriales > Gordoniaceae > Gordonia > Gordonia pseudamarae. Next base: position 4,939,272 of record NZ_CP045809.1, read on the forward strand.
GGCACCGCCTTCGGTGGACACGAAGCCGATCGTCACCGGCGTGCCTGTGGCGGGCTTGTCCGGCAGGGCCGTCGTCGAACCGATTGACTTGTTGCTGCTGTCCGAGTCGTTGCTACACGCGGTCGCACCTAGTCCAGCGAGCAGCACAAGACTGCCAGCCACTGCGAGGGCACGGCGATGACCGCCCCTTCCACCAACCTTCATGATTTCGTACTCCTTGTCGGTGAGCGACGACCGATGTCTCGCTCTGATCGGCCGGAACGGGCTTGGGTTGCGTTGACGAGCGTCGGTTCCGAAGCCGGCGCGCCATTATGAACTCGACGATGTCGCGGTCAGCTCCGACGATTCCCGGTCACCGGGAGACTCGCTCCTCGGGTTCGAACCCGGTCGCCCGGCGGTGGCGACGCCTCGACGACCTGCGGACGCCCCTGTCCCCGGGCACCCCGTGCACGTGGCCCACTTCACAAATGCGCCGAAATGTGCAATATTCCTCATGAAGGCTATTTCTAATCGAAATAGCCAGTTCAAGCCCACCCTGCCCGCACAGCTTCGCAGCAAGGAGTCATCATGACCGTCACCCAGGACCTCGATGTCACCGCCGCGTCGCCCAGCGCAACCCTGGACCGCCTGTCGCTGGTGCTCGACGCGTTCGATGGCCGCGACAGTCTCAGCCTGGCCGAGGTGGTCCTACGCACCGGCCTCCCCCGCTCGTCGGCTCACCGCATGCTCGACCGGCTGGTCGCGCTTCGTTGGCTGCGGCGAGAGGGCCGCTCATACAGTCTCGGTATCCGGCTGGTCGAACTCGGTTCGCTCGCAGTCCACCAGGACAAGGTGCACTCCGCCGCCATGGAACACCTGCATCAGCTCTATCGGACCACCGGCATGGTGGTTCACCTCGCGGTCCTCGACGGCGACGACGTGGTGTATCTGGAAAAGATCGGCGGCCGATTCGCTGCCCACGTACCGACTCGAGTCGGCGGTCGCAGACCGGCTCACACGTCGGCGCTCGGGGCCGCACTTCTCGCGTTCAACGGGACCACGGGAGCACGTTACGACCACATCCGCGACCACGGCTACGCGATCGAGCGCAACGGAGCGCTGCGCGGATTCGGGTGCATAGCTGCGCCGATCGGCCCGATCGGCGAGGCCACCACCGCGGTCTCGATCTGTGGACCGCTACGCCACATGGCATTCGACAGCCGGATGACCTCACCGGTCTTGCTGACGGCACAGGCCGCCTGGCGCAGCATGTCCGAGGGAGTTCGGGTCACTCCGACACTCGCTCGGCGAAACATGCTCCGCCGCATGCCCACCGCGCCCAGCGTGCTGGCCGAGGGATGAGGCCGGCGCCGTCGTACACCCCTCTGCACTCACGCCTCCACGTTCGCTTCTGCAGAAACCGAACGCCAATTACCCGGATGCCGGGGCTGCGGCAGGTCCTGGGCGTCTCGAACCGCCAGCTCACGGTATCTCGTTGCCGCTTCGTCGATATCGACCAGCAGTTGCTCGGCTAGCTCGATCTCTGCCCGGAAGTACCGCTCCGACCAGCGCAGACTCATCTGCGAGAACGCCCACCCCGGTTCGGTATCCGAGTGCGCGGCACGCAGGCCGGCCTGCTCGGCACGGTCGCGAAGGTTGTCGATGTGCTCGCGCACGACGCGTTTGAGCTGCTCTGGTTCCTGCAGGTGCCCCATCCACATCCGAAGCATCACACCGTGTTTGAGCACCGGCATGTCGACGTCGGCGTCACGCGACCAATTGCGCAGTGCGCGTACACCTTCAGATGTGATGCCATACAGCCTACGGCCGCGAACGCCCTCGTCGGAGACAACACGGGACGTCACCAGATCGAGTTCCTCGAGCTTCTTGAGCTCACCATAGACCTGGCTGATCGACGGGCTCCAATAGAAGAACCCGATGCTCCAGTCCGCCCACTTCTTGAGGTCGTTGCCGGTCAACTCCTCGCCGAAGGCGAGCATGCCGAGAACCGCCCAGCTCGTGGCTGGCAGGTTCGGGTATGAATCTGCATCGGATTCCACGAGGCATCACACTACTCCGCTCACCTGGAGCAATGGCCAGCACTGTCTCCCGGCCACTGGGAAACAACGACAAGGCCTCAGAGTACGGCCGATACGTTGACTGACATGACCACGGACACAATCTATGTCGTCGACAGAGTGCTGGTGAGGTCTGGCCACGCACGTGAGTTCATCGACGCCTATCTCGACCAGTACGTCCCCCGGGCAACCGCTCGCGGCCTCGTGTTGGATCGCCTCCTGATGACCCCGCCGGTCTGGGACGACGACGAAGAGCACGTCGTCACCGCGACCTGGACCGTCGAGGGCCCCAAGGAGTGGTGGGCGGCGGCGGTGGCCGCACGGCACGACCCCACCGCATCGGACTGGTGGAGGTCAATGGAGCCCATGGTCATCGAACGCACTCGGACTACGGAAGCCGAACCAGCTGCGGTAGAAAGGATGTCGCGTGTATAAGGTCACCCGCGTGCTCGATCTGCACGATCCCGACGACGAGCTGACCACGGCGATGGCGGTCAAGCGGCTCCGTTCGGCCGCCGACGCATCGCCGGCGATTGCCACGCTCGTGGCACCCACACTCCCCGGCGTCCGTAACGGAGGAGATCTCCTGGTGCACCTGCAGTTCCGCGAGCACGACGATTGGCTTCGCAGTCGGTCGGCCATCGACGAAGCGACATCGGACAGTTCGGTCAGATCGCTGCGTTCAGTCGAATACATCGGCGCCACCGGCGACAGAGCCGGCAGACGGTCGTGGTCACCGCAGGTGTATCGCACACTGCTGCTGAATGTTGAGGATTCGGCCAGTCCCGAACAGCTCCACCATTTCGAGCGCGCGACCCTCGCAATGCCGCAGCACATCCAGGCAATCGGCGCCTGGCAGCTGAGCCGGGTCGTCCACGTCGAGGGCGGATCACGCTACACGCACGTGTGGGAGCAGGAGTTCTCCGACCTGGCGGACCTCCACTGCGCCTACATGTTCCATCCCATCCACTGGGGCCTGGTGGACCGATGGTTCGATCCCGAGTGCCCCGATCAGATCATCGCTGACCGGGTGTGCCACAGTTTCTGCGCATCGACCGCCCCGCTCATCGATGCGGTTGAGGCAACCAACCCACACGCCAGGGCACGGTAACTACACTCCACTCGGGTGACCCGGCTGATCCGTCCCGGTGTTTCCGGAGGTTCGTCTCACAGGGAGAATGAAACCTATGGCAGCGGGATCGATGCGGTACTCAGCCGGCACATATCCTGGGTTCACGTCAGACCCGGATAGTGTTGCGTGGCAGGTAGTGTTGCGTGGCAGGGGCTTAAATGTTTCTCGATGCACTGTTGAGCGGGCTATGCGGGGATGAGGATGGCGTCGGACGTGTACTCGGACCTGTTCGACGATGACCTCGACGCCGTCGGCGTCGCTCTGGATCACGCGCGGTCGGCCGCACGTGTGCCCAAAACGTGCCCACAAACCGAACACATGAGCGCCTGACAGGTACAGAAAGGGCCCCTACCAGCACGATAGGGGCCTTCATTCTGCGGAAGCGGAGGGATTTGAACCCCCGGTGCTGTTTAGGCACGCTCGCTTTCAAGGCGAGTGCATTCGGCCGCTCTGCCACGCTTCCTTCGATCACGAGGCTACTCGACACCGGTGTCGGCCCACAAAATGAATACCGGTTCTGTCACAGTGGAGGGCGTGCGCGCCGTAACCGATACCGAATCCCTGTCCCTGTCCGACGTTCCCGATCCGGCTGCCGACCCGGGCCAGGTGGTGATCGACGTGGCCGCCGCCGGAGTCAACCGGGCGGACCTGCTGCAACGACGCGGGGCGTATCCGCCGCCGAAGGGGGCGTCGGAGATTCTGGGACTGGAGGTGTCCGGGCGGATCAGCGCGGTCGGCGCCGATTCCGGCGGTTGGCGGGTCGGTGACGAGGTGTGTGCGTTGCTGGCCGGCGGCGGGTACGCCGAGAAGGTGGCGGTGCCCGCCGCGCAGGTGCTTCCCGTTCCGGCGGGCGTCGACCTGGTGTCGGCCGCGGCGTTGCCCGAGGTGGCGTGCACCGTGGTGTCGAATCTGATCCTGACCGCGAACCTGCGGGCCGGTGAGCTGCTGCTGATCCACGGCGGGTCCAGCGGCATCGGCACCCACGCCATCCAGCTGGCCGCCGCCCTCGGTGCTCGCATCGCGGTCACCGCCCGCAATAGGGCCAAACTCGACCGGTGCGCCGAACTCGGCGCCGACATCCTCATCGACTACACCGTCGACGACTTCGCACAGGTCATGAAGGACAACGGCGGTGCCGACGTCATCCTCGACATCATGGGGGCCAAATATCTGCCCGGCAATATCGCGGCGCTGCGCACCGGTGGGCGACTGGTCACCATCGGCCTGCAGGGCGGGGTGAAAGGCGAGCTGAACATGGGTGTGCTGCTGGCCAAACGGCTGTCGGTGTTCGGTACCACGCTGCGGTCGCGGCCCGTCGACGGTCCCGGCGGAAAAGGTGAGGTGGTGGCCCGGACCCGGGAGGTCACGTGGCCGCTCATCGAGGCCGGGCGAGTGGTGCCGATCATCGACTCGGTGTTCGGTGTCGACGACGCCGCAGCCGCGCATGCACGGCTCGACAGCGGCGAAGCGATCGGGAAGGTGCTACTGTGCGCGTAGTCACCGTACTGAAGCCACGCTGTCGAGAACCGTTGTCATCAACGCCATGCTCGGCCGATGAGCGCACTCACCGGGATGTCGCCGGAGTCGGCCCGCCGAGCACCGTGCTCGTGGGAACGGCACGGTGTTGTCGCCGTCGGGGTTCAGATCTCCGGCCAATGATGCTCGAGGCCGACGAGGATAAACTCGATCTTGGCGTCCACCACGCCGCGTTCGCGCCACGACTCCCTGGGCTCGATGATCGACGAGCTCGCGACGGCGTCTTTCACGCGATCGAATCCGCTGACGCCGCGGCCGTCCACTTCCCGCAAGGACTCCACACCGAGGTGGCAGGCGAACACCGTATCCCCGATGAAGTCGAGCGCGAACATCGCCTGCCCAGCGGTCTTTCCGTGCACGGCGAGCGCTCGCGCGTACTCGGCGATGATGCCTTCGATCCGGGTGAAGGCCGGCGCGTAGTCGTACACGACGCGGCTCAACCCGGGAAAGTCCTCGCACACCCGCCAGCACTCGTCGGCCCACAGTCGCAGCACCGCCCCCCAGTCGGTCTCGTTCTCGGGCAGGCGGATTCCGCCGGCGATGCGGTCCAGGCACGCGACGACGATCTCCTCTCGTGAGGGGAACAGCCGATAGATCGCCGGGGTGACCACGCCGAGCCGCCGCGCGATCGCGGCCATGGTGAAGCGGTCCAGTCGTTCGTCGAACACCGCCGCGAGGACGTCGTCCTCGGTGAAGGCCGGCTTGCGGCCCGCCTTCTTGCCCGGCGCCCGCGCGGCGGCATCGACATTGACCTGACTCATGCGGCCAGTCTAATTAGTCAGCTGCCACCCCTGCGCGCTCTCGAGCCGGTGCCAGAACCGCGCGTAGGTTCCGTCGACGGCGAGAAGCTCCTCATGCGTTCCCTGCGCCTCGACCCGGCCGTCGGCATCAATCGCGACAATCTTGTCGGCACCGGCGATCGTCGCCAGACGGTGGGCGATGATGATCACCGTCGCCTGCTCGCGCAACCTCTCGACCGCCGCGATGATGTTCGACTCGTTCTCGATGTCCAGCGCCGAGGTCGCCTCGTCGAGAAGAACGATCGGCGCCTTCTTCAGCAGAGCCCGCGCAATCGCCACGCGTTGGCGCTCGCCACCGGAGAGCCCCCTGCCGCCTTCACCCACCTGCGTTCCCCAGCCCTCGGGCAGCCGTTCGGCGATCTCGCGGACACCGGCGAGATCGGCCGCCTCACGGACCTCCTCGTCGGTGGCGTCGGCCCGGCCCACCCGGACATTGGCCTCGAGGGTGTCGTCGAACAGGTAGACGTCCTGGAACACCATCGACAGCTGGCCCATCAGCTGCTCGGTGGTCTGCTCGGTGACCGGCACGCCGCCGACGAGCACCCGGCCGCTGTCGACGTCGTAGAAGCGGCTGATGACGCGTGCGACCGTGGTCTTGCCACCGCCCGACGGACCGACCAAGGCCACCATGGATCCGGCCGGAACCGTCATCGACACGTTCTGCAGTGCGGGCGCGGGCTTACCCGGGTAGGTGAAGGTGACGTTCTCCAGCTCCACCGCGCCGGGTGCGGTGAGCGTGGCGGGCGCGCCCGGCTCCGGGAGCGGTGTCGCGGTCAGCACGTCGTCCAGTCCGTCGAGGAGCGGCCGCCGCGACTCGAGAGCCATCGCGCTGGAGGTGATCGCGGAGAGCGTCGAGGTGAACCGCAGCGCCAGGCCGATGAAGGCCATCGCCGGAATCGGTTCGAGCGCACCGTCGACGGCGAGAGTTCCGGTCACCGTGATGAGCACCACGACGACACCCTGGGTCACCATGCCGCTGAGCAGCATCCCCACCGACTCGAGCCACAGCCCCTTCGTCTTGGCCGCGCGGGCCTCGTCCAGTGCCTGGCTCAACGGCCGGTAGTCGTCGCTGCGATCGCAGGACCGGATGGCACCCTGACACTGGGCGTACTCGACTATCCGGTTGGCCAGCGTCACCTCCGGCGGTTCGTGGATCGCCCGCCCCCTGCGCAACAGCGCCGTCGACGCGAGCGTGATGAACACGAACACGGGGACCGCAACGGTGAGGATCGCGCCGAGGGCCGGGTCCCAGAACCAGGCCGCGACGATGATCACGAACGCCGCGGTCGAGCGCGAGACGAGCGGCCCGAACATGTGCGCGAAGATCTCGCCGGCCGACATCAGCTCCGAAGACACCATCCGCGAGAGCGCACCGGCGATGGGGCGGGCGAACCAGCCGAGCGGCTGCTTCGCCACCTGATCGCCGACCAATCGGTGCAGGCTTCGCAGGAAGTCCAGTGCGACGGCGTAGTTCGTCCGTTCCGACAGATAGTTCAGCCCGAAGCTGAGCACTGCGAGGATACCGAGGATCCACAACCACCCGGCCAGCCCCAGACCCCACACCGGGCCGTCCTCCGCCAGTGCGGTGACCGTGGGGAGCAATGCCGCGAGAGCACAGCCCTCCACGAGGCCCACGATCATGCTGCCGACGATGGCCGGGCGCATGTTCTCGGGGCGGGACACCATCCGCTTCATCCGGGGGATGATGTCGATCAGCGGCAGCGTGGTCATCGCCGACCTCCGTCGTTGTCACGGGCCGACGCGGCCGGCATGTCATCCGCCGACGCGGCCGCGAGCCGGCCCGCCGCACCGGTCGCCTGCCACAGCCGCGCGTAGTCGCGGTTGTCGAGCAACTCCTCGTGGGTTCCGATCGCGGTCACCCGGCCCGCGTTGACCACGATGATCTGGTCGACACCCTTGACAACCTCGGGCCGATGCGCGATCACGAGGACCGTCCGCCCGTGCGCGAGGGACGAGAGCGCCTTCTGGATCTGGTGCTCGGACTCCGGATCGGTCAGCGCGGTGGCCTCATCGAGGATCAGGATGGGAGCATCCACAATCAGGGCCCTGGCGATGGCGATACGCTGAGCCTGCCCGCCGGACAGACCGGCGTCCGCGCCGTAGACGGTGTCGAATCCCGCTGGGAGTGACTCGATCTCGTCGAGGATGCGCGCCGCGCTCGCCGCCTGCCGCACCTGCTCGTCGGTCGCCTCCGGCCGGCCGAGCGCGATATTGTCGCGAATGCTGATGCCGAGGAGCTGCGGGTCCTGCAGCACGAATCCGACCCGGGAGTACAGATCGGACATCTCCTGGATGGGGATATCGCCGATGCTGATCGTCCCCGACCGCGGATCGTCGAATCGGGCGAGCAAGGTGGCGATGGTGGACTTGCCCGAGCCGGACGGTCCGATGAGGGCGGTCACGGTCCCCTCCCGCAGAGTGAAGCTCACGTCGTCGACGGCGAGTGTGGCATCGGGTTCGCTTCCGTAGGAGTAGCTCACGCCGTCGAATGTCACGTCCCCCGCCGTCGGCGTCCGGCCACCGCCCTGGTCGGCCCGAGGAAGGACCGGCGTGTTCACCAACCCAACCAGTCGCAGGGCGGAGGCCCCGGCAATCTGTGTGGCCCACATGGAGTTCATCAGCGTCTCGATCGCGAACGGGATGAGCAGGGCGATAAGCGAGGTGGCGAGGACGTCCGCGGCGCTGACGACGTCGTTGTGGACGAGGATCGAACCGACTCCGATGTTGATCACGAGGATGAGCGGCACCGCGAGGAGAGAATTTCCGAGGGCACCGACCCGGATCAGCGGCTTCACCCAGTCCGCGTAGAACTCGTAGAACTCGTCGGCGGCCCGCTGGTAGTTGTGGTGCGAATGCCCGACCCGGCCGAATGCCTTCACCACCGTGATGCCGGTCACGAACTCGACCATGCGCGCCGAGACCGCCGACAGCCGGTGGTCCATCTCCGCGGTCTTGACTCCCATCCCGCGCATCTGCGTCGCCATCGCCAGGATGTAGAGCGGGAGCGTGGCAATCGCCAGCAGGCCCAGTCGCCAGTCGATGACGAAGGCGTAGACCATCAGTGCCAGCGGCATCGCCGTGGCCATGGTCCCGTCGACCGGCTGATGGGCGATGAGTTGGTGGATCGCCCCGATGTCGTCCTGGAGGCCCTTTCGAACCCGGCCGGAGTTGGTGGAGGTGAACCAGCCGAGCGGTACGCGGGCGAATCGCCGCACCAGCCGCAGCTGGATGACGTGGCCGAGCTTGATGTCGGCGACATGGGTGATGGCCAGTGCGATGAAGTAGATGAACAGGCGTAGGGCAAAGGTGATCACCAGGACCCGGATCCAGCGGTTCACCTCATCGCCGTCCACGGCGACACCCGAGTTGTAGGCGTCGAGCAGGACCCCACCGATCTGCACCAGTGCGATATAGGGAAACACCGCGAGGATGCCGGAGACTATCGCGAGAACGCGCCCGACGGCGAGGGGTACCGCCACCGGCTTCATCAGATCCTTGAGTGCCCGGGCACCCGCCTTCTGCTGCGCCGCACTGGGTTCCGCCGAATCCGGGTCGGCTCCGAAAGGTGCGGTGTCACTGACGCCTACGGTCGTGGTTGTCGTCATGAGCCTTCCTGGAATCAGGGTAGCCACAGTTATTTATGAACGACGTTCACTTTAGGTCGTCGGACGACCCGGCACAAGGCCCGGACATCCACCACCGGTGGCCCCGGGACCGTCCGGTATCTATCCGCGGCGCGCGGAGCGGATATGGTGCTCAGCCGAGGGAGGCGAGGGTGCGGACGAGATGGTCGACCTCGACGGGGGTCGAGTACGGGCCGAGACCGATGGTGATCGCACCGCCGAAGTCGTTGACGCCCATCACATCGAGGGCACGGCTCGGGATGCCGGTGAGGGCACGGATGCCGTTGTCGGCCAGACGCCGGACCACCTTGTCGGCACTGATGCCGGCGACGGTGAAGCTGAGCAGCGGCACCCGGTTGGCCGATTCACCGATCACATGCACCTGGTTGAGATTTTCCAGCGTCGAGCGCAGGTAGGTCATCAGCCGGTCGAGGTATTCGCCCTGGCCGCTGATGGCGGCGGTCAGCCGGTGCCTACGTTTGCCGATGGCGTCCTCGTCGAGGTTTGCCAGATATTCCACGGATGCCACAGTGCCGGCGAGCAGTGCGCCGCTGACCCGTTCCGGTTCGAGCCGGGAGGGACCGGTGGCCCGCGGATCGAGACTGACCGACTCGAGTGAGGCGATACGGCCGGGGTCGGCGAACACCATCGCCGCCACGGGTGGGCCGCCCCACCGCTGCGCCGACACGACCATCACGTCGGCGCCCAGTTTCCGGATGTCGAGAGTGCGGAACGGTGCGGCGCTGGTGGCGTCGACGACGAACAGGGCCCGCGCGTGACCGGCACCGTCGGCGATGGGCGCCAGGTCGGTGACCACCCCGGTCACCGACGACGCCATCGCCACCGTCACCACCGACACCGGGCCGGACAACAACCGCTCGTACTGCCAGGAGGGCAGCTCGCCGGTCTCGACGGCGATCTCACCCCACCGGACATTCCAGCCACTGCGTTTGGCCAGCCGCAGCCACGGGACGATGTTCTCCTCGTCGTCGGTGCGGCTGACCACGACGTCTCCGACCGCCTTACGGGAGGCGAGCAAGGATTCACCGAGCGCCGACAGCAGCGAGAACCGTGAGTTGCCGAGCACCACTCCGGCCGGATCCCCGCCCACCAGGTCGGCGATGGCACGGCGGGCCCGATCGGTGACGTCGGCGGTCGCCCGCCCCGACGGGTACAGCGGATCGGGGGGAGCCGCGAACTGCCGGAAACCTGTCGACACGGCCGTGGACACCGAGTTGGGGATCATCATCCCCGCCTGCGGATCGAAATGGATCCAGCCGTCGCCGAGTGAGGGGAACAGTCCACGCACATACGCGACATCGAACGCCATGGCCACCACCCTAACGCCCGGCCCTGGCCGAACCCATGCAATGCCGCCCACAGCACCACCGGGAGGAAGGCGGGGGGAACGGGGCCCGCGCTCGCGGTGGCCGCATAAACTTCTGACCATGACCTCAGGAGGTATCCCCAACCCGTTCAGCAACGACCCGTCAGCGGCCGCCGGATCCGGCGACGATGAGCAGATCGTGGTCGTCAACACCGACGGCGAGGCGCAGAGCGTCGCGGAGATGGTGGAGCAGCCGGCCAAGGTGATGCGGATCGGCACGATGATCAAGCAACTGCTGGAGGAGGTGCGCGCCGCACCTCTCGACGAGGCCTCCCGCAACCGGCTGCGCGACATCCACCAGACGTCGATCCGGGAGCTGGAAGGTGGGCTGGCGCCGGAACTGCGCGAAGAGTTGGAGCGGCTGGCGCTGCCGTTCTCCGATGACGCGACGCCCTCGGATGCGGAACTGCGGATCGCGCAGGCCCAACTCGTCGGCTGGCTCGAAGGTCTGTTCCACGGGATCCAGACCGCGCTGTTCGCTCAGCAGATGGCGGCGCGGGCCCAGTTGGAGCAGATGCGCCAGGGCGCGTTGCCGCCGGGCCTGGGCGGTCCGAGCGGTACGGGCCACGGCCACGACAGCACAGGGCAGTATCTGTAGCGCCGTGCGGCGGCGCCGGGACGGCGCGGTCCGCTTGTATGCTGGGTCTCCGTGTCAGTAGTAGTCGGCGACGACGTACCCCCTGCCCCCGAGGTGTCGGATTCACGCACGCTACGGCGAGGTGTGGCCGATCTCGTCTCGGGATTGCGCAATCACGAGCTGTGGCTGCATCTGGGTTGGCAGGACATCCGGCAACGGTACCGGCGTTCGGTGCTCGGACCGCTGTGGATCACCATCGCCACGGGTGTGACCGCGGTGGCGATGGGGCTGCTGTACGGCGAGCTGTTCGATCAGGACATCAAGACGTTCCTGCCGTATGTGACGCTGGGTTTCATCTTCTGGAACTTCATCCAGATGTCGATCCTCGACGGCGCCGAGGTATTCAGCAAGAACGAGGGGTTGATCAAGCAGATCCCGGCGCCGGTGAGTGTGCACGTCTACCGGGTGGTGTGGCGGCAGCTGATCATCTTCGCCCACAATCTGGTGATCTTCGTGATCGTGCTGATCGTGTTCCCGCAGGATCCGGGGTGGGGCGCGCTGCTGGTGATTCCGGCGTTCGCGCTGTACATCCTCAACTCGGTGTGGGTGGCCATCGTGTTCGGCATCCTGTCGACCCGGTTCCGCGACATCGGCCAGTTGCTGACCACGACCGTGCAGTTGGTGTTCTTCATGACGCCGATCATCTGGTCCGCGGACAGTCTGAGCAGCACCACGCACGAGTCGTCGAGCAGGCTCAAGATCGTCGAGATCAACCCGATGTTCCACTACCTTGAGGTGGCCCGTGGTCCGTTGCTGGGTAATGACATCGAGTTCTACCACTGGGCGGTGGTGTTGGGTTGTACCGCCGTCGGCTGGCTGCTGGCCCTGTTCGTGATGCGTAACTATCGGGCCCGCGTGCCCTACTGGGTGTAGGAGAGACACGAGTTGGCAACCTCTGATGTGCGGGTGGATACCTGGAACGCGGGTGTCGATTTCCCGATTTTCGATGCCAAGACGCGGTCGATCAAGAAGTCGGTGATCGGCGCCGCGGGCGGGGTGATCGGGGCGACCGGATCGAATGTGATGGTCGTCGAGGCACTCAAGGACATCAACCTGCATCTGCGCCACGGCGACAGGGTCGGTCTGGTGGGCCACAACGGCGCCGGCAAGTCGACGCTGCTGCGGCTGCTGGCCGGTATCTACGAGCCGACGAGCGGTTCGTGCCGGGTGCGGGGCCGGGTGGCGCCCGTGTTCGACCTCGGCGTCGGCATGGACCCGGAGATCTCCGGGTACGAGAACATCCTGGTCCGCGGCATGTTCCTGGGGATGAGCCGCAAGGAGATGCTGCGCAAGGTCGACGACATCGCCGAATTCACCGAACTCGGCGACTACCTGGAAATGCCGCTGCGCACCTATTCGGCGGGTATGCGGGTGCGGGTGGCGCTGGGCGTGGTCACCAGCACCGACCCGGAGATCCTGATCCTCGACGAGGGCATCGGCAATGTCGACGCCGCGTTCATGAAGAAGTCGCGCAAACGGCTGCAGGAACTGGTGGAACGTTCGGGCATCCTGGTGTTCGCGAGCCATTCCAACGAGTTCCTGGCGCAGTTGTGCGATCGTGCGCTGTGGATCGATCACGGCCGGATCCGTCAGGAGGGCGGTATCGAGGAGGTCGTCGAGGCGTACGAGGGTCCGGAGGCGGCGGCGAATGTGCGCCGGGTGCTGGCCGACATGGACAAGGACGCCGACTCCACCGACGGCGAGGATGCCGAGTGAACGAACGTATCGTCGCGGTCGTCGTCACGCACAGGCGCGCCGGGCTGCTGGCCGAATCCCTGAAGGCCGTCGCGGCCCAGGATCGTCCGGTCGATCACCTGGTGGTGGTCGACAACGCCGACGAGGCGGTTGTCGCCGATCTTGTCGCCGGGCAGCCGATTCCGACCACCTACATCGGGTCCAAGCGCAATCTGGGCGGGGCGGGCGGTTTCGCGCTCGGCATGTTGCAGGCGCTCGCTCTGGGAGCCGACTGGGTGTGGTGTGCCGACGACGACGGGCGTCCGGACGGCCCGGCGGTCCTGTCGACGCTGCTTGCCTGCGCGCGGCGCCACGGCCTCGACGAGGTGTCACCGGTGGTCGCGCGTATCGACGACCCCGACACCCTCGCCTTCCCGCTGCGCCGAGGGCTGGTGTGGCGGCGCAGACGCTCGGACTTGTTCGCCGACGGCGAGACCCAGGACGACGATCTGCTGCCCGGGATCGCCTCGCTGTTCAACGGGGCGCTGTTCTCGGCGCACGCGCTGGAAGTGGTCGGGGTGCCCGATCTACGGCTGTTCTTCCGCGGCGACGAGGTGGAGATCCACCGCAGGCTGCGGCGTTCGGGCCTGAGTTTCGGCACCTGCCTGACCACCGGGTACCTGCATCCCGACGGCGCCGACGAGTTTCGGCCGATCTTGGGTGGCCGGATGCACACCCAGTACCCCGACAACGAGATCAAACGGTTCTTCACCTACCGCAACCGCGGCTATCTGATGAGCCAGCCGGGGATGCGCAAGCTGCTGCCGCAGGAGTATGCCCGGTTCGGATGGTATTTCCTGGTGCAGCAGCACGACCCGAAGGGTTTCGCCGAATGGGTGCGGCTACGTCGGCTCGGCCGACGGGAACGGTTCATCCGGCCCGAATAGCGTCATCGCCGGCTCTTCCTCGGGCAGCCCGAGGTCGAGTTGGCCCTGTCCCTCGCTGAGCCGTTGCGCGGCGACCCGCTTGAGGATGTCGAGTTCCTTGTCGGTGTGCGCCGATCCGAGGTGCTCGATCTGCCGTGACCCGCGCCGGTTGGCGTACACGATCTGCACAGCGGTGGCCCCCGAGGCCGTCTTGACCGTCCGAACGTATGCCACGGTCTATCTGGTACCGGCGATGTACAGCGAGCGGACCACGTAGTCGGCGAAGACCGTGCGACCCAGACGCAGGTGCACGCCGTCACGGGCCCAGAATCCGGGGTAGAAGGTGAAGGCGCGGTCCCAGTGGTTGACGTCGAGGTTGGCGTAGCGGACGTCGGCTGCGGTGAGCTGTTGACGCATGACGGCCATGTACCTGTCGAGGTAGGCGTGGTTCATGTAGCGCGGCGACGAGGATTGGACGATGGTGCGGGGGGTGATCCAGTCGACGCGGGAACGCGAGCCGACGGCGCTCATGACCTGTTCGATGCGGCTGCTCAGCTGGGCGGCGTCGCCTTTGGTGGCGGCGGCATCGTTGGTGCCGATCTGCACGATGTAGCAGTTGACGCCCTGCCCGCGCATCCAGCGGATCACGTGGAGGGCGTTGCCGTGGTAGCCGGTGGTGTTCTTGCCGGCCTGGGTGACCGAGCGTCCGGATGCGGCGCTGTACAGGAACGGTTTGCCCGTCGTACGCAGGTTGGCTTTGAGCCGTTCCAGGCTGCCGCCGCCGGCACTCAGGCTGGCTCCGACGAGGCCGACTTTGCGGCAGTCGTTGAGGGTGCGGGGTGCACCGAATCCGGTGGAACCGAGCGATCCGGTGCTCGAGCCGGCGTTGGAGGAGCCGAGTTCGCTGGAGCCGGTGACGAGCGCATCGCTGGAGCCGGTCGACACGACATCGCTGGAGCCGGTGGGGGCGGCTGCCGCTGTTCCGGCGGTGGGCACCACCAGAGCGGCCAGCATGGACACGGCAACGATCGACTTCTTCAACAACCCGGTCCCTTTCGCGGTGAGTCTTCGAACGCCGATCGGCGCGCGGGAAAGTTAGGTTCGACTGGCTAATCTATCCGGCGATACCTGGTCGTTACCAACCAAGAGCCATCGGGTGATGTATGCCACAGCTGCGATAGCCCGAGAATTCTTGAGTCCTAGCCACAAAATTAGAACGTGTTCTAATATTGGGTATGCGATTCACGTTCGCCGAAGCGATGACCGATCCCGCCTACTACGCACCGCTCGCGCAGGCCGCCGAGCAGGCCGGATTCGCCGGATTCACCATCCCCGACTCCCTTGCCTACCCCGAGGTATCCGACGCGAAGTACCCGTACACCCCCGACGGCAACCGCGAGTTCCTCGAGGACAAGGCGTTCATCGAGACGTTCATCTCGGCCGCATCGCTGGGCGCGGTCACCTCCACGATCCGGTTCACCCCGTTCGTACTGAAACTGCCCGTCCGCCCGCCGGCGCTGGTGGCCAAGCAGGCGGCATCGGTGGCCTACCTGACCGGCAATCGCCTCGCGCTCGGTGTGGGCACCAGCCCGTGGCCGGAGGACTACGACGTCATGGGAGTCGACTTCCGCCGACGGGGCAGGCGGATGGACGAATGCATGGACATCATCCGCGGTCTCACCGGTGGTGAGTACTTCGAGTTCCACGGCGAGTTCTACGACATTCCGAAGGTCAAGATGACGCCCGCGCCCACCGAACCGATCCCGCTGCTGGTCGGCGGCCACGCCGACGCCGCGTTGCGCAGAGCCGTGATCCGGGGTGACGGCTGGATGCACGGCGGTGGCCCGGGCGAGGAACTCGACGCCCTGCTGGCGAAGATCACCGACATCCGCACAGCGGAGGGGAAGCTGAACGACCCGTTCGAGATTCACGTCATCTCCCTCGACGCCTACACCGTCGACGGCGTGAAACGACTGGAGGACAAGGGCATCACCGACGTCATCGTCGGATTCCGGGTCCCCTACATCAAGGGCCCCGACACCGAACCGTTGCAGAAGAAGATCGATCATCTGAACTGGTACGCCGACAACGTGATCGCCAAATGTTCGGCCCCGTGACCGGTCCGGATCATCGTCGGCGGGCGCGCAGAGCCGCATGTGCGGCGCGATAGCCGCACATGCCGTGTACTCCCCCGCCCGGCGCCGTCGATGACGAGCACAGGTAGACGCCCGGTACCCCCGTCGCATAGGGGTCGGGCGACAGGCGCGGCCGGGCCAGGAGCCCGCGCAGGTCGTTCGCGCCGCCGCCGATGTCACCGCCCACGTTGTTGGGATTGAACCGCTCCAGGGCGGCCGGTCCCACGGATTCGACGTCGATGATCCGGTCACGGACACCGGGGGCGAAGCGTTCGATCTGTCCGAGGACGATCTCGGTGCCGTCGAGTGAACAGCCGTGCGGTACATGGGCATAGGCCAGCGCATGCCGCACCTGATCGGGCGGGTTGCGCAGTCTGGTGGGATCGGCGAGGTACTGCTGCGTGAGGATCGTGAAGGGCCGGGCGGGCAGCACACCCGCGGCACAGTCCGCCTCTGCGGCGGCGATCTGCGCAGCGCTCCCACCGAGGTGGATCGTTCCGGCGCGTCGGCATTCGTCCGCCCGCCAGGGAATGTCGCCGTCGATGACCAACCGCACCGCGAAGGCGGCGGGACCACGGCGCGATCGCGACCAGGAGCGCCGGACCCGGGGCGGCACCCGATCACCGAGGATGCCGAGCGCGGCGCGCGGCGCCACGTCCAGCAAGGTCACGTCGGCGTCGATCCGGCTGAAATCGGTGATGGTCACACCTGTTTCGACGCGGCCACCGTGTGCGGACAGTTCAGCCACCAGCGCGTCGGAGATGGCCCGCGATCCGCCGACCGCGACCGGCCAGCCGTTACGGTGACCGGCGGCGATCAACGCCACCCCGGGCGCGGACGAACCGGTACCGGTGAGCGAGGTGGCGGCGTGTGCGGCGATCCCGGCGAACATCCCGCGCGTGTGCTCATCGCGAAATGTCCTGGCCAGCAGCATCGCCGGGAGGCCCGCACGCATCGCGAAGCGGGCCAGCGCCAGCGGATGGTCGGGAACGCGCAGCATCGGCCCGAACACGTCGTCGTAGAGGACACCGTGGTTCTGCTCGCCGCCGACGCGATCACGGGGTGCGTCGTCACCGTCGTCGGCGAACGGCCCGAAAAACCGCCGCCACCGTCGCCCGTCGCCGCCGAATCCGGATGCAGTCCGGTCGATGTCACGGAACAGCGCCGCGGCCGAGCCATCATCGAACGGGTGCGCGCAGTCGATGTCGGGCCACGCCCACCGCAGTCCGTGCCGCTCCAGTCCGGCAAATGCGGGCGACCCGGCCCCGAGCGGATGCACGGAGGAACAATGATCGTGCAGCAGTCCGTCGCGGACGAAACTCCTGGTACCGCCGCCGATCTCGGCTGCCGATTCCACCACCGTCACATCGAGGCCGGCGCGGGCCAGAACCACCGCCCCGGCCAATCCGTTGGGCCCCGAACCCACGACGACGGCGGTCGACGGCGAGCGGCTGTTCATCCGCGCCCGGGGGCGTGCCGCTTGCACAGCGGGATCGCCGTGTCGTGCCGGACGCGGTCGGTCGGCCGCTCCGGAGCCACACCGCGCCTGCCGTTGACTGGCATCACCATCTCGCTTCCGTCCGAGAGACCGGCTGGTCGGCGGCTTCGCCCGCTACTTCCCGGGCCTACGCCGAACGGCGGCGAAGGTCCCGGCGACAGACCCGGCACCGATCAGCGGATCTTGAAGATCACCGCCCGCTGCACCACGAAGTTGATGACCGTCGCGGTGCCCTGCGCTATGCCGTAGGCGAGCAGGGAGTAGATGAAGCCGTCGGGCCACAGATGCACCAACAGCGCGTACAGGCCCACCTGGACCAGGAATGTCACCAGATACAGGCACATCACCGCGATGAACCGGGCGGTGCTCGGCTCGGCGCGGAAGGTCCAGCGCCGGTTGATCAGGTAGGCGGTGGTGGTGCCCAGGACGAACCCGAACGCCTTCGCCAGCCAGGGAGCCCACCCCACCGCCTCCTGCAGCAGGTAGGTGAGGCCGAAGTCGAGAACACCGCAGCCCGCACCCGTGAGCACGAAGCGGATCAGCTGCGTCTTGAGGTCCGCATCGGTCGACGCCTCCTCGTCGTCGACGGGCAACTCTATCGGCATCGGGGCATGCCGGGTGGCGAAGTCCTCGTGGTGACTCTTCTCGGGTTCAGACACGCCCCCATCATGTCACCCGGTCAGAACTCCTCGTCGATGTCGGAGTCGCGGGCCGCCGGCTCCCCCCGGTCGAGGGCGGCCAGCGCGGCCAGGTCATCGGAGTCGTACTCGAAGTCGAACAGGTCGGCGTTCTCGATCTGCCTACCCTCGTGCGACGACTTGGGCACCACACTGATGCCGTGCGTGACAGCCCATTTGAGGGCGATCTGGGTGGGCGACTTACCGTACTTGCGGGCCAGCCGGATGATCGACGGATCACCCAGCAACCCTTCCTTGCTACCCGTGGGGTGCCATGCCTGCGTGTGGATGCCCTTCTCCGCCATGAACTCCCGCAGCTCGGTGCGCTGCAGGGCGGGAGAGCACTGGATCTGGTTGAGCGCCGGCCAGCGTCCTGTCTCGTCGTAGAGCAACTGCAGATGGTGACGTTTGAAGTTGGACACCCCGGCGACCCGCACATAGCCCTCGTCGACCAGCGTGAGCAATGCCTTCCACGACTCGACGGTCTTGCCCAGCGACGGACACGGCCAATGGATCAGATAGATGTCGAGGTGGTCTATGCCGAGCCGGCGCCCACTGTCCTTGGCCGCGTTGATGGCCTCGTCGAAACCCTGATCACCGCCGGCCAACTTGGTCTGGATCACGATGTCGTTGCGGGGGACGGCCGATGCCGTGATCCCCATCCCGACGCTGAGCTCGTTGCTGTACTTGGTGGCCGTGTCGATGAGGCGATAGCCGTTACGCAGCGCCGTCGACACCGCCCGGATACAGGGACGCCCCAACATGGGAGAGGTCCCGAGCCCGACCAGTGGGATCGAATACCCGTTGTTGAGTGCAACTGTCGGCATGTCCACCGCGATAACGATACGGGCAGAGCGGTGCATGCGGGGCGCAATGCGCCCTATACGCTCGATCGGATGAACCACAGGCGCATGTCCGTCCCGCACCGATCGACGATCGCCACCCGACGACGAACCGGGCTCGCGGCGGGGGCATGCGCGGTGGTTGCGGCACTGACCCTGGGTCTGGGGGGCGGTCCGGCCGCCGCCGACGGCCCGCGGTACCGCAGTTGGTCGGGCATGGACACACGCAACTACGCCGGACCCATCCCGGCGAAGGCCGGCACCGTGATCAGCAGCGTCGATCTCGACAGACGACTATGGGTGCCCAATACCGCACGCGCCCAGCGGTACCTGTACTCGACGCAGAACGTGCACGGCAAAAAGGCCGTCAGCACCGCCGCGGTGTTCGTACCGGGCGGCACCGCACCGAAGGGCGGCTGGCCGGTCATCGCGTGGGCGCACGGCACCACCGGTCTCGGCGACGACTGCTCCCCGTCCACCCACACCCGCAACCCGCGCGACTCGGCGTACCTGGCGCACTGGCTCCAGCAGGGTTACGCCATCGTCGCCACCGACTACGTCGGACTCGGCACGCCCGGGCTGATGAGTTACCTCAACGGCCCCACCGAGGCGCGCTCCATCGTCGACTCGGTGAAGGCGGCGCAGCATCTCGACCTTTCGCTGGGCCGTACATGGGCGATCGTCGGCCAGTCCCAGGGGGCGGGCGCCGCCCTTGCCGGGGCACGCCACGCGACGAGCCTGTCCGCCGGCAGCGGCCTCGACTATCGCGGCGTGGTCGCCACCGGCACCCCCGCCAACATCGAACTGATCATCGGCCTGGGGGGACCGGGTTTCCCGCCGGTCACCCTCCCCGCGGCCCTCAACGCCTACGTCGCGTACATCCTCGCCGGATTCACCGACGCCCGGCCCGACCTCGACGTCGAGGGGCTGCTCACCCCCCTGGGCAAGAAGGTCCTCACACAGGCCGCCGAACTCTGCTACGGCGAGATGGCCGACGCCGTCGATGGCGTCGACATCAGCACCATGTTCCGTAAGCCGGTGTCGAGCCTGCCGAACGCCCAGGCCGCACTCACCGAGTACATGGGCACCCCGTACACCGGTTACGACCGGCCGATCTTCCTCGGGCAGGGACTGCGCGACGTCGACGTCCCCGCCCCGTCGGCGCTGTCGCTGTACGCGCAGATGAAGGCCAACAACCAGCCCGTCGAACTGCACGTCTACCCGAGCATGGACCACTCGGACACCGTCCTGGCCTCACTGAAGGACTCGACCCCGTTCGTCTCCCGGATCATGCGCTGAAACATCTGCCGATATAGGGCCTGGCTCGGGCATATGCCCGAGCCAGGCCCTATATCGGCAGATGTTTGACGGGTGTCGGCGATCAGGGTCTCCGGAGTATCCTGTGCCCCGA
This sequence comes from Gordonia pseudamarae, assembly GCF_025273675.1. Taxonomy (NCBI): domain Bacteria; kingdom Bacillati; phylum Actinomycetota; class Actinomycetes; order Mycobacteriales; family Gordoniaceae; genus Gordonia; species Gordonia pseudamarae. The sequence goes on from NZ_CP045809.1 coordinate 4,959,628, forward strand.
TGTCTACAGAAGAGCTCCTGCCGATCGAAACCCGGAAGCTGACGGGATGGTCGCGCACCACACCGATCACCGGGCACGTCCTGTCCACGCCGTATCCCGAGGTCATCGCCGAGGCCGTCGCCCGAGTCGCCGACGACAACGCCGACAAGCCCGACTACCTCAAGCGTGGAGTCATCGCCCGCGGACTGGGCCGCTCGTACAACGAGTCGGGCCAGAACAGCGGCGGCCTGACCATCGACATGACTCCGCTGCGGCGGATCTACGCCATCGACCCCGACACGGCCACCGTCGACCTCGACGCCGGTGTCAGCCTCGACAACCTCATGCAGGCGGCGCTGCCGTACGGGCTGTGGGTTCCGGTGCTCCCGGGCACCCGCCAGGTCACCGTCGGCGGTGCGATCGCCCACGATATCCACGGCAAGAACCACCACAGCCAGGGCAGCTTCGGCAACCACATCGTCGAGATGCAGCTGCTGGTGGCCGACGGCCGCATCCTCACCCTCACCCCCGACGGCTCCGGCGACGACCCCGACGCGTCGATCTTCTGGGCCACCGTCGGCGGCATCGGACTGACCGGCATCGTGTTGCGCGCCAAGATTCAGATGAAGCGCACCGAGAGCGCGTACTTCATCGCCGACACGGCACGCACGAGTTCACTGCAGGAAACCATCGACCTGCACCTGTCCGACGGCTTCGAGGACGGCTATGAGTACGCGTCCGGCTGGTTCGACACGATCAGCGCACCACCGAAGCTGGGGCGCGGCACGTTCAGCCGGGGCAACCTCGCCCGTGTCGACGAACTTCCCGCCAAATATCGGAAAGATCCGCTGAGCTTCAACAACAAGCCGCTGATCACGTTCCCCGACATCTTCCCGCGCGGCCTGGCCAACAAGCTGAGCTTCTCCGCGGTGGGCGAGGCGTACTACCGGGTCGGGCCGCCCAGCGAGGGCAAGGTCAAGAATCTCGCGCAGTTCTATCACATGCTCGACGTGTTCGGTGATTGGAACAACGCCTATGGCCGTGGCGGCGGATTCTGCCAGTACCAGTTCATCGTTCCCACCGGCAACGAGGAAGAGTTCACCCGCACGATCGAACACATCCAAGCCTCGGGCCACGTCAGTTTCCTCAACGTGATCAAACTGTTCGGCGACGGCAACAAGGCGCCACTGAGCTTCCCGTTCAAGGGCTGGAACGTGTGCCTGGACTTCCCCGTGAAGCGGGGCCTGGCCGAATTCCTCACCGACCTCGACCGGCGCGTGATGGCGATGGGCGGACGGCTGTACACGGCAAAGGATTCGCGCACGTCGGCGGAGAACTTCCACCAGATGTACCCGCGCATCGACGAGTGGATCTCGGTGCGCCGGAGCATCGACCCCAACCGCGTGTTCATGTCCGACATGGGCCGCCGCCTCGAACTGGCCTGACAGCCATGACAACCCCGCCCCTCCGCCGGTTGAGGTGTGAGATGACACTGTCGCCTCACCGGGTTTCGAGGCTCGTCGCCAGCGCTCCTCACACCTCAACCGGCGAAGTGGAACGACCAGGGGTCAACCGGCTCAAGGCAAACCGAAAGAGAGAAACAGATGTTCAACGCCGTCGGCGTTCCCCAATCGATCCTGGTCCTGGGCGGAAGCTCGGAGATCGGGCTGGCCATCACCGAGGAATACCTGAAGAAGGGCCCGATGCGGGTCGTGCTGGCCGTCGTTCCCGGTGACCCCGCCGCGGCAGCGGCCACCGAACAGCTCAAGGCGGCGGGCGCGTCGTCCGTCGAGTGCATCGACTTCGACGCCCGTGCGCCCGAAACCCACCCCGACGTCATCGACAAGGCCTTCGCCGGCGGTGACATCGACGTGTCGATCGTCGCCTTCGGCATCCAGGGCGACGACGAGCAGGCCTGGCAGGACCACAAGCTGGCCGTCGCCGAAGCCGACATCAACTACACCGCCGCCGTCTCGGTGGGTGTGCTGCTGGGCCAGAAGCTGCGCGCGCAGGGATTCGGGCAGATCATCGCGATGAGTTCGGTGGCCGGTGAGCGAGTACGTCGCTCCAACTTCGTGTACGGCTCCACCAAAGCCGGCCTCGACGGTTTCTACCTGGGCCTGGGCGAGGCACTGCGCGAGTTCGGCATCCGGGTTCTCGTGGTGCGTCCGGGCATGGTGCGCACCCGGCTGTCGGCGCACGTCGCCGAGGCGCCGCTCACCCTGAACAAGGACGAGGTGGGCAAGCTGGTGGTGGCCGCCGCCGACAAGGGCAAGGAAATCGTGTGGGCGCCCGCCCCATTCCGGATCATCATGTCGGTGCTGCGGCACGTGCCGCGGCCCATCTTCCGCAAGCTGCCGGTGTAACCGGCGGGGTGATGCGAGGCTCGCACCTCGACCGGCGGGGTGGTCCGGCGAGGAGCCGCCGGGCGATGGGGCGCCTGATACAAAGTAGGGCGTGACCGCAACAGCGACCGACACCGCTTCCGCACCTGACGATGCCGGCCGGTGGGCATCGGTGTCCGCCGTAGGGGCGCTGCCGGTGGCGGCCGTCGTCGGTGGTCTCGTCTCGCTGGTGGGGCTGGAGGTGATCGGGGCGGTCGACTGGCCGGCGTACAACTCGTCGAATGTGGCACGGTCGCTGACCACGCTCGGACAGGTCGTCTCGATCGCCTTCCTGGTGGTGGCGGCGCTGCTGTACCGGTACGGACGATCATCGTTCGGGCAGTTGCTGGCGTCGACGATCGGTATCTCCGGGCTGGTCACCGTCACCCTCGGGATGCCGCTGGGCGCCACCCGGCTGTACCTGTTCGGACTCAGCGTCGACCAGCAGTTCCGCACCGAATACCTGACACGCCTGACCGACAGCCCACGACTGTCGGACATGACGTACGCCGATCTGCCGCCCTACTATCCGGCGGGCTGGTTCTGGTGGGGTGGACGGTTCGCCGCCGCCCGCGGCCTGGACGGCTGGGAGGCCTACAAGCCGTGGGCGATCATCTCGATGGCCGTCGCGGCGGCGGTCGCGGTGGTGTTGTGGAACCGGATGGTGGGCACCGACAAGGGTTCGGCACTCGCGCTGGCGGTGACGGTGGCCACGCTCATGTACGCCTCCCCCGAACCGTATTCGGCGGTGCTGATCCTGCTGGGTGTGCCGTTGCTCATCACGATGCTGTACGCCCTGCGCGGCCGGTCGCGGCTGGCGGGCGGGGTGGTCGGCGACCTGCGCGGCACCAGTTGGGCGGCGGTGGCGGCCTCGGGACTGTTCCTGGGTCTGTGCGCCGCCTTCTACACGCTGTACGCGGGTCTGTTCGCGCTCGTCGCATGCCTGATGGCGCTGTATCTGGTGGTGTCCGGATGGGTGGCCGCCAAGAACGTGTCGCGGCCCGACGCCGAGGTCCGGGCCGCCCGGCGGAACGTCGTGGTGACCGTGGGCGTGCGGCTGCTCGCGATGGCGGCCGTGTCCGGGATCACGGCGCTGACCGTGTGGACCCCGTACCTGCTCGACCGGCTGTCCGGCGACGCGGCCGGCTCGGGCACGGCGACCCACTACCTGCCCGAGCGTGGTTCGTGGTTGCCGATGCCGATGTTCGAGTGGTCGCTGCTCGGGGCGCTCACCATGGCCGGTTTCGTGTGGCTGGTACTGCGCTTCCGTACGCGGACCACGGCAATGGCGCTGGGTATCGCCGTGGTCGCGGTCTACCTGTTCTGCCTGCTGTCGATGGCCGCCACCGCGGCGGGCACCACCCTGCTGGCCTTCCGGCTCGAACCGATGCTGGTGGCGATCCTCTCGGCCGCGGGCGTTTTCGCCGCGGCCGAGCTGGCCGCACAGGCGGTGCGGCGGTTCGGTGACGTGCGGACCGTCATCGGAGCCCTCGCCGTCGCCGCCGCCGTCACCGTGGCGCAGGGGATTCCGGGACATCTGTCCACCGACATCACCATCGCCTACACCGACACCGACGGCACCGGGCAACGCGCCGACAAGCGGCCGGCCGGTGCCGAATCGTACTTCCCGCGGATCAACGAACTCATCGCCGAACAGACCGGCACACCCGCCCGCGAGACCATCGTGCTGACCGCCGACTACGGATTCCTGTCGGTGTTCCCCTATCGGGGATTCCAGGGACTGACGTCGCACTACGCGAATCCGTTGGCCGAGTTCGACAAACGCGCCGCAACAATCGCCACCTGGGCCGAATCGTCGACGCCCGACGAGTTGATCGGCCACCTCGACACGTCGCCGTGGCCCCCTCCCACTGTGTTCCTGTTCCGGCACAGCGACGACGGTTACACGCTGCGCCTGGCCCGCGACGTCTACCCGAACGATCCGAACGTCGAACGCTACACGGTGACGTTCGATCCGGCGGCCTTCGCCGACAACCGTTTCCAGATCACCACCGTCGGGCCCTTCGTGCTCGTCGTCCGACAGTGATCACCGTCCCCGCCCCGAAACCGGCCACCCCGTCGGTCGGCAACAATCGGTGAGGAGAAGCCGTGGGTGAGATGACCATTTCGCGGGTCGACGCAGGGTCGTCGACCGCCTACCTCGTCGACAGCGGGGTGGTCAATTGGGTTCTGCTGCAAGAGGGTACCGACCTGACCCTGATCGACGGCGGATATCCGCGCCAGGCCGACAAGGTGGTCGAGTCAATCGAGCGGATCGGGCGCCGGCCCGAGGACATCCGCGGCGCACTGCTCACCCACGCACACGTCGATCACCTCGGCGGGCTGGTGAGACTACAGCAGCGCTACGGATTCGACGTCTTCATGGACCCGATCGAGGTGGCGCACGCCCGCCGCGACTACCTGCAGCAGGCCAACGCATTCACCCTTGCGCGCATCCCGCTGCGCAACATGCCGCTGGTGCTGCGCTGGATCAGCCGGGTGCTGCCACTGGGCGTACTCAGCCGCAAGGGTCTCGACGGTCTGGCCTTCGGCCAGTCCGGACCGCTCGACCTGCCCGGAAGTCCTGAACCGATAGCCGCGCACGGACATACCGACGGACATAGCGCCTACCTGGTCGCGGCAGGTCAGGCACTCGTCTCCGGTGACGCCCTCATCAGCGGTCACGACGTGTCCCGCATCAGCGGACCCCAATGTGCGCACGGCGCGTTCAATCACGACGCCGCCGCCAACCGGCGCGCCGTCGAACACTTCACCACCCTGTCCGCCGATACCCTGCTCCCCGGCCACGGGCCGTTCTACCGGGGCAGCGTCGCCGACGCGGCAGCATCAGCGCTGAGTTCGGACTCCGCTTGACCCCGGTCTTCACTCCGAGACGCGCGGCTCGCTCCGCTCGCTCGCGTGTCGTCGCTCCGGACCGGGACGCTCAACCCTGACTCGGCGCGCAACCGAACAGGTTGCCGGTGTGGCATCGGCCACTCACGCCAATGCGACCGGGTCAACCGGCGAGCAGGTTCACGCCCAGTGCCCGATAGGTCGGTTCGGCGCGACGATCGAAGGTGAGCAACGGCAGGTCATGCTCGACGGCCGCAGCACCGACGAGTGCGTCGTAGACGGCTCCACCGGATATTCCCAGCGCCGCGAACGAAGCGACCAGGTCTGCGCACCGTTCAGCTGAGAGGAACCGGCTGTGCGGAAAATTGACCGTGATGAGGTGTGCCGCGGCCGCCGCAGACAGCCGTTGCGGTGGCGGCAGCCGGGTGAGTACCGAGAACGTTTCGAATACCGCGTGCCCGCTCAACCCGAGTGCTCGGCCACCGACCGCTGCGGCGGCCACATCGTGGCCTTCCTGGCCCGGCCGAACCAAGGCGATCGCGGCACTCGTGTCCAGCAGAACGATCTCACCGCTGGTCGCCAAGGCGCAGCTCCCGGATATCGTCGGCCGACAACTCCGGCCCGCCATCGGGAAGCACGAGCAGGCCGTCCTTGGCCACCAGGTCATCACCGGCCACCGGTTCGATCACCAGCGAACTACCCGACACCCTGATCTCGATCTCACCTGGCACGAGTCCGATGCGCGCGCGCAGTTCCTTGGGGACGACGATGCGACCAGAACGATCAATGGTAGTTCTCATGGCATCGATGATGCCATTGAAATGGTACCGAGGTCTGTCGCGAGGCCGATCACATCGCATAATGGCGAACATGACTGAGACCACCGACTCACCCCACCTGCCGATCCTGCTGCTCAACGGGCCCAACCTGAATACGCTCGGGACGCGGCAGCCGGAGGTGTACGGCACCGACACTCTCGCCGACGTCGTCGACCTCGTCGAGCGCACCGCCGCCGAACTCGGCTTCGGTGTACGGGCACTGCAGACCAACCACGAGGGCGAGATGATCGACACGATCCACGAGGCGGTCGGCAAGATCAGCGGCATCGTCATCAACCCGGCGGGCTGGACGCACACGTCGGTGGCCCTGGCCGACGCGCTGGTGATCCCCGACGTACCGATCATGGAGGTGCACATCAGCAATGTGCACAAGCGGGAGAAGTTCCGGCAGCACTCCTATGTGTCGCCGCTCGCCTCGGGCATCGTCGCCGGGTACGGCATCCGCGGCTACGAATTCGCTGTTCGTCGTCTGGCCGAGCTGGTGGCCCAGTAGGTTGAGCGACCATCGGCCGGGCGAACCGCCTGTTCAGCGGGGATGACCGGGCGGCGGACGTCAGCGACTACGATCACTGATTGTGCCAGTGCCGACCGTTCGACGAGCAAAAATTCTCGCTGTCGTCACCGGACTGCTCGGTCTGGTTCTCGCCCTGGCCACCCCCCTGATGCCGGTGAAGCAGACCAGCGCCGAGATCAACTGGCCCTCCTCGACCGGTCCGGTGACATCGGTGTCGGCACCGCTGACCGCGTATGTGCCGATCACGATGTCGGCGACCATCCCGTGCGCGGCGATCGAGCACCTCGGGCCCGACGGCACGGTGCTGCTGTCCACCACACCCAAGGATGCCGAGAAGTCGGCCCAGCGGGGCCTGACCGTCCGCAAGACCGGCGGCAACAACGGGGCGGCCGTCGAGGTCGTGATCCGCAACGTGCCGATCGTCGCGGCCACGGTGGCGGATATGCGCACCCAGGACTGCCGCGCCATCACCGTGCGGGCCACCGCCGACGAGGTGAGTGCCGAGTTCGTCGGCATGAACGACGCCGACGGCAAGCCGCTGGCGGGCACCACCGCCACCCGCGTCTCGGCGACCTATCCGGCCGACGAGCGGCCACAGCTGACGGGCCTGTTCACCGATCTGACCGGCGATGTGGCCGCCCTGGCCCACCGCCCCCTCGACGGGGTCACGACGACCGGCGCACAGGGCGAGGCGGCACCATCCGACCGCGACGACCTGACCAGGCTCAGCGCGCACGTCGTCATCGACTCCCGGTACTCCACCTCACCCACCCTGCTGAAGCTGCTGGTGCTGCTCATCGGCATCGCGTGCACACTCATCTCGCTGGCGGCGCTGGCCGTCCTGGATGCGACCGACGGGCGCGGGCACCGGCGGATCCTTCCCGCCCGCTGGTGGCGGCTGCACCCGCGCGACTTCGTGGTAATCGGGGCGCTGCTGGTGTGGCACATCGTCGGCCCCAACACCTCCGACGACGGCTACCTGCTCACCATGTCGCGGGTGGCGCAGGACAGCGACTACACCGCCAACTACTTCCGCTGGTTCGGTGCGCCCGAGGCGCCGTTCGGCTGGTACTACGAGGTGTTCGGCTGGCTCAGCCATGTATCGGTGGCCAGCCCGTGGATGCGGTTGCCCGCCCTGGTGTGCGGGATCATGGTGTGGCTGATCGTCAGCCACGAGATCCTGCCCCGGCTGGGCCGGGCGGCGCTGACCCGGCCGATGGTCGGCTGGACGGCGGCGTTCGTGTTCCTGGCCTCCTGGTTCCCGTTCAACAACGGGCTGCGCCCCGAACCGATCATCTGCCTCGGCGCGCTGCTGACCTGGTGTTCGGTGGAGCGGGCCATCGCCACCGGACGGCTCTTGCCGGCCGCGCTGGCCTGTACGTTCGGCGCGTTCAGCCTGGCCGCCGGTCCCACCGGGCTGCTCGCGGTGGCGGCGTTGATCGCCGGTGCCCGGCCGATGATCACCGCGCTGGTCAAACGGGTGCGAACGATCACCGAAACGCCCGACGCCCCTGAAAGCGCCGAGATCGCCGGAGTCCCCGACACACCGGAACCCGGCCGGTCCGATACCGAACGCGACAAGCCGCGCAAGACCCGCATCAGTGCCCCGCGGTCGGCTGATCTGTGGTCGTACGCGGCGCTGATCGCGCCGATCCTCGCGGCGGGCACATTCGTGCTGTTCGTGGTGTTCGCCGATCTGACGCTGCGCTCGTTTATCGACTCGTCGACGATGAAGTCCGCGCTGGGGCCGTCGATGCACTGGTACGACGAGATCGGCCGGTACACGTCGCTGTTCTCCTATTCGGCGGACGGCTCGCTGGCGCGGCGGTTCGCGGTGCTGACGATGCTGCTGGGGCTGGTCGTCTCGGCGTCGGTGCTGATCCGTAAGAACCGCATCCCCGGCACCGCGCTGGGACCGTCGCGCCGGATCGTCGGGATCATGTTCGCCTCGCTGGTGTTCCTGATGTTCACCCCCACCAAGTGGACACACCACTTCGGGGTGTTCGCCGGGCTCGCGGCCGCCCTGGCCGCGCTCGCGGCCATCGCCACGAGCAACTCATCGATGCACTCGCGCCGCAACCGGACCCTGTTCGCTGCGTTGGTGCTGTTCATCGGCGGTTTCTCGTTCGCCTCGCCCAACTCGTTCTATTACTACTCGTCGTGGGGTATGCCGTGGGGCTGGGCGCAGACCACACTGGGGCCGATCGTGCTGCACGAGGCGTTCCTGTACGCCTCGCTCGCCCTGCTGCTGGTGGCGCTGTGGTTTCACTTCCGTGAACCGTTCGTCGGGGCGGACCCCACCGGGCGACCGCACACCGACGCCCCCGAACCCGGCCGCCTCGCCCTCGCGCTGCGCCGGGCGTGGCGTTCGGTGGCCGGTGCCCCACTCGCCTACCTGGCGCTGGCCGTGGTCGTGTTCGAACTGCTCACCGCCGTGTTCGCGGGCGTCAACCAGAGCCGCTCGTTCTCGGTCCCGCAATCCAATCTGGCCGCGTTCGCCGGCAAACAGTGCGCGATGGCCGACAAGATCTGGGTGGAGACCGACCCCAACCGTGACATGCTCACCCCCGTCGACACCACGCTCGACAATCCGCTGGCCGGGCCACCGGCGCGCCCCGGCGCCGACGCGAGCTACGGCTTCACACCCGACGGCATACCCGACGAGTTGTACTCGGTGGCCTCGTCCGGTTCGCTCGGTGTGCTCGCCGGCAACGCGCAGGCGTCCCCGGACGTGTTGCGTTCCAACCCGGGCGGTACCGGTGGCGGCACCCTGGACACTCCGGGCGTCAACGGCAGCCACGCCGCGCTCCCATTCGGCCTGGACCCGGCGACGACCCCGGTCCTGGGCAGTTACTCCGAGACCGATCAGGTACCGGCCCGGCTCACCACCGGCTGGTACCGGCTGCCGCAGGACTGGCGGGATCGGCCGTTGCTCACGATGTCGGTGGCCGGCGTGTTCGACACCCCCGAGGTGACCCTCGAATACAGCACCACCCCCATCACCCCGGGCATCGGTGACGAGGACCTGACCACGACAGGCGAGACCACCCTGATCGATCCGGGACCACGGCCGTCGTGGCGCAACCTGCGCTACGAGACCGACGACCTGCCCGCCGACATCACCGCGGTGCGGGTACGCATCGTCGACGACAACCTGTCCGACGGTCGGTTCGTCGCACTCACCCCGCCCCGGGTGCCGCGGGTGTCGACGCTGCAGGAGGTCGTCGGCAACGACGATCCGGTGCATCTGGACTGGACATCGGGGTTGGCGTTCCCGTGTCAGCGCCCGTTCACCCATCACGCGGGTGTCGCCGAGATCCCGCAGTGGCGGATCAGGCCGGGTGCCGATCTGGCGGCCGCGGTGTCGGCGTGGCAGAACGCGTTCGGCGGCGGCCCGCTCGGGTGGCTGGAGGTATCGCAGGAGCCCATGGCCATGGCCACCTACCTGCCCGGTGACATCGGCCGCGACTGGGGCGCCCTCGAGCGCTACACGCCGTACAACGGGGTGACACAGCGGGCCGAGATCACCAAGCGGACCGTCACCCGCGGCGGGCTGTGGAGTCCGGCCCCCATGCGGTACTGACGGCGGGTACCGGAACCGCGGCACCGACATGGCGGTACTGGCCCACAGGTACGTGGCATACGATCGATCATCGTGTCCATAAGCACTGCGCCCACCGACGATCCCGCCGTACCCCGGTTGCGGCTGATCGCCCTGGTGGCGGGCCTGGTCGGCATCCTGGCGTGTGCGCTGACGCCGCTGCTGCCGGTCACCAACACCGAGGCGACGGTGACCTGGCCCCAGGGCCAGCGGCTGGGCACCGGCAACGCGTCGGTGTCGGCGCCGCTGATCGCGCAGACACCACGCACCCTCGACGCACGTATCCCGTGTTCGCTGCTGGCGGCGGCACCTGCCACCACCGCGGCCCCCGGTATCCGGGAGGCCGCCGGAACCACGGTCACCCGGCCCACCATCGTGCTCTCGACGATGCCCGCCGACGCCCCCGGCGCCAAGTCCGCGGGCCTGTTCGTGGTCGCAGCGAAGGATACGGTGACCGTCACCTTCCGCAACAATGTCGCCGCCCGCGCCACACGCGCCGACCTGGCCCGATGCTCGGTGCTGCGGATCTGGTCGGCACCCACCGGGCCGGGTGCGCAGTTCGTCGGCGCGGGCCCGGCGGCCACCCTCGAACCGGACAAACGGCCCAAGGTGACGGGGATCTACAGCGACCTGCCGACGCGGCGGATCACCGCCGCCGAGGGTCTGCGGGTGAGGGTCGCCGTCGACAACCGGTACGAGAACTCGCCGTCGGCGATCAAGCTGCTGGTGATGGCGGTGGCGGTGCTCGCGGTGCTGGTCGCGTTGTGGGCGCTGTGGGCGCTCGACCGGGCCGCCGGAGCCGAACCGGGCGCCGGTTCGCGGCTCTCGTTCCCCCGTCTCCGGTCTCGCGCGCTATCGGTTCGCCGTCTGGTGGCGATGCGCCCGACCGACGTGTTGGTCACCGGAACGCTGGTGGTGTGGACGTTCCTGGGCGCCGGATCTCCCGACGACGGCTACATCCTCAACATGGGCCGTACCGCCGACAACTTCGGCTATCTGGCCAACTATTACCGCTTCTACGGCATCCCCGAAGCGCCATTCGACTGGTACTACGCCTTCCTGGGGCACTGGTCGTCGGTGTCGACGTCGCTGTTGTGGATGCATGTGCCGCAGTTGGTGGCCGGGCTGGTGTCGTGGTTCGTGCTGTCCCGGGCACTGCTGCCCCGGCTGGGGAGCGCGGTCGCCGGCGGCGGCTGGGCGGTGTGGGCGGCGGCACTCACATTCACCGCGTTCTGGCTGCCGTTCGCGTCCGGGCTGCGCAGCGAAACCGTCATCGTGCTGGGTTCGTTACTCGTCTGGTGGGCGGCCGAGTCGGCGATCGCCACCGGACGGTTGTTCCCGGCCGCGCTCGCCGCACTGACGGCCGGGTTGACGCTGGGCGTGGCACCACAGGGGGTGGTCGGGGTGGCGATCCTGCTGGTCGCCGCCCGCCCGATGCTGCACGTTCTGTTGGAACGGGGGCAGGTTCGGCGGGAGGGTCGACCGGGACCCGACCGTCAGATTCTGCCGGCGCTGAGTCTGGCCGCGCCGCCGGCCGCTGCGGGCATGCTGGTGCTGGTGGTGATGTTCCGGGAGCAGACCCTGGCCACCGTCTACGAGACGATCAAGATCCGGTGGTCCGTCGGGCCGGTCATCCCCTGGTATCAGGAGTTCGTGCGGTATTACTTCGTCTCGGTCGCCACCGACGACGGCGCGCTGGCTCGCCGGGTGCCGCTGCTGCTACTCCTCGCCTGCCTGGTGGTGACAGTTGCGGTTCTGTTGCGCCGCACCAGTATTCAGGGATTGGCGAGCGGTCCGGTGTGGCGGGCGATCGGCGGCGTCGGGGTGACGCTGATCCTGTTCGCGTTCACCCCTACCAAATGGACCATCCAGTTCGGCGTGCTCGCCGGTCTCGGTACCGCGCTCGCCGCGACCGCCACCGTCGCGGTGGTGGCCGCGGCGCGCAGCTCCACCCGCAATCTGACGGTGTTCAGCTCCGGGCTGCTGTTCGCGATGGCCGCCGCGCTGGCCGGCTACAACGCGTGGTCGTACGTCTACGATTTCGACATCGCCTGGTTCGACCGGGCCCCACGGATCCTGGGCGTCGACCTGTCGGCGATCGCGCTGGTACTGGCGGTGCTCGTGGCCGCCCTCGCCGCCTGGCAACATCTGCGCCAGGACTACGTGCGCCATCGCGGCATCACGCACCGCGACGACCGGTCCGGCCGGAGCTCCGCACAGGACGCGGGCGATCGTCGGCGTCTGCTCGCCGCGTCGACACCGATCGCGGTGATCGCCGCGCTCATCGTGCTCGTCAATGTGGTGGTGTTCGCCAAGGCCGCGATCACCCGGTATCCCGCCCCCTCCGTACTGTCCGAACATCTGAACGCGTTGGGCGGCAACAAGTGCGGCCTCGCCGACGATGTGTTGGTGGAGACCGACCCGAACGCCGGGATGCTGACGCCCGCGGATGGGCTGTCGGCGACGCAGGCACTGTCGGGGACACGGCCGGTCGGTTTCACCCCCGACGGGATCCCCACCGACCTGTATCCCAAGGGCGAGGTGCGCCGGCCGGGCCGGATGAACGTCGACCACACCGTCGCCAAGGCGTTCATCGTCACCGGCGGACTGGGCGCGGGTACCACCGGCGGCACCGGGCCGACCACCGTCAACGGTTCGACGGCCGCCCTGCCGTTCGGCCTCGACCCGGCCCGTACCCCGGTGCTCGGCAGCTCGGGATATCGGGGCGAGGCGAGGCTGACCACCGGCTGGTACGAGCTGCCGGCCGACCGATCGGTGTCGCCGCTGCTGGTGTTCGCCACCGCCGGTGCGGTGTCGACCGTCGATGCCTACGGGGTGCGCACCTTCGGCCAGAAGCTCGTCGTCCAGTTCGGGAAATCGGTCCAGGTGGGGAATTCCACCGGAGTCACGGGGGGATTCGAGAAGATCGGCGACGACATGCTGCCGATCGATCCGGGCCCGCACATCATGAACCGGCCGTGGCGCAATCTGCGGGTCCCGATGTCGGCGGTCCCCACCGAGGCCACGGCGATGCGATTGTCGTTGCTGGACAACAACCTCGGATCGGCACAGTTCATCGCGATCACCCCGCCGCGCGCGCCGCGCCTGCGGACCCTGCAGCAGGTGGTCGGCGAGGACACACCCACCCTCATCGATTTCAGCGCGGCGGCGCACTTCCCGTGCCAGCGGCCGTTGCAGGTGCGCCACGGGGTGGCGGAGGTGCCGCGCTGGCGCATCCTGCCCGACTACATCGTCGCCAATTCCCAGTCCAAGACGTGGCAGCGCGGCACCGACGGTGGTCTGCTCGGAATATCGCAGGCCAACACCACGGCGCAGGCGGTGCCGACCTATCTGAAGGACGACTGGGTACGCGACTGGGGCGCGCTGGAACGGCTTGTCCCGTTCGCGCCCGCACCGCCCGCGGCGAAGGTCGGGGCCACCGACATCACACAGTGGGGCTGGTCGCGGACCAGCTCGATCAGGCTGGAGCCGGACACCGATGACGACGACTGACCCGTCCCCCCTCACGGACCCGGCGGGCGCCGCCGACCGGACACGGCTGTGGCGGATCGTCGCCGTGGTCTGCGGTCTGATCGGCGCACTGCTGGCGATCGCGATGCCGCTGCTGCCGGTCACACAGACGACGGCCGAACTGAACTGGCCGCAGAATGACAAGCTCGGCAATGTGTCGGCACCGCTGGCCTCGTTCGTACCCATCGACATGGACCTGTCGGTGCCGTGCACGCTGGCCGCCCGGCTGCCCCGGGACGGCGGGGTGCTCGTGTCCACCATGCCTTCGAAAGGTCAATCTGCTTCGGCGCGTGGGCTTTTCATCCGGGCAACCGCCGACTCGATCACCGTCACCGACCGCGATCTGGTGTTACTGAGCACCGACCGCCGGTCCGCGCAGACACATCCGGACTGCCGTATCGAGTTCGCCGCCGACGGCACCGGCACCACGGCGCGCTTCGCCGGCCTGCCCGCCTCACGTGAGGATCCCGACGCACAGGACAACGCCGACGATTCGGGTCCGCGCACCGAGTTCACCCTCGGTGACCAGCAGATGCGTCCGCAGATCGTCGGCATCTACACCGCACTGCCCGCCGACGCCCCCCGCGACGGGTTGTCGCTGCACGCCACCATCGACACCCGATACGTCTCCTCCCCCACCGCGATCAAGCTGATCGCCATCGTCCTGGGCGTGGCCATGACGCTGGCCTCGCTGGTGGCGCTGCACATGCTCGACAAACGCGACGGCCGCCGCCATCGCCGATTCCTGCCTGTCACATCTCCCGTCGCTTCGCTCGCCCCGGCGGGCTGGTTCACCATCCGCCCGCCCGACGTGGTGGTCGCCGCTATCCTGACCTTCTGGTGGATCGCCGGCGCCAACACCTCCGACGACGGCTACAACTTCGTCGTCGGCCGCATCACCGCCGACGCCGGCTACGCCGACAACTACTTCCGGTACTTCGGGGTACCACAGGACCCGTTCGGCTGGCATTTCCAGGTGATCTCGTGGATGTCGCAGATATCGGTGGCCGGGCCGTGGATGCGTCTGCCCGCATTCGCCCTCGGGCTGCTCGGCTGGTGGCTGATCAGCCGTGAGGTGATCGGGCGGCTGGGCCGCACCGTTCGGCATTCCTCGCCCGCGGTGTGGTCGGCGGCGTTCGTGTTCCTGGCGATGTGGTTGCCATACAACAACGGTCTGCGTCCCGAACCCGCCGAGGCGGTCGGCGCCCTACTCACCTGGTGCTGTGTGGAACGGGCCATCGCCACCCGTCGATTGCTGCCGTACGCGCTGGGTGTGGTGACCGCCGCGTTCACGCTGGCACTGGCACCGGGCGGGCTGATGGCGGTGGCCGCGCTCCTCGCCGGTATCCGGCCCATCGTGAAGACCGTCGTGACCCGCCGCGACCGGAACGACAGGTGGCTCAGCCTGGCGGCGATGCTCGCGCCGATCCTCGCGGCCGGGACGGCGGTGCTGTTCCAGATCTTCGCCGACCAACCGCTCGGGGTGCTGCTGGAGGGCAACCGGGTGGCCACCGATGTGGGGCCGACGATGGAGTGGTGGCAGGAGCCGGTGCGCTACTACTGGCTCGACCTGCCCACCGCCGACGGCACCCTGGCCCGCCGGTTCGGGGTGCTGGCGATGCTCCTGTGCCTGGTGGTGGTGATGCTTCGGCTGCTGCGGCGCGAACACCCCAGCGGTATTGCACGCGCGCCGATCTGGCGACTGGTCGCGGTCACCCTGGGCACCATGTTCCTGATCTCGTTCACCCCCACCAAATGGACGCACCACTTCGGCGTGTACGCGGGTATCGCAGGTGCGCTCGCCGCAGCGGCCGGCGCGATGATGTCACCGGCGATCCTGCGGTCGCGGCGCAACCGGACGTTCTTCGCCTCGGCGGTGCTGGTGATCACCGGAATCTCGTTCGCCGGGCCCAATGGCTGGTGGTTCGTCGGCAGTTACGGTGTGCCGTGGTGGGATCGGGCACCGCGGCTGGCCGGTATCGACCTGTACTGGGTCATCCTGGCCGCGGCCATCATCACCGCCCTGGCCGGACTGTGGTTCCATTTCCGCGACGACTTCGTCGACGAACAGACCCGCACCCGTGGTGGAAACCACTGGTGGTCGAAGCTGAAATTCTCTCCGCTGCCGGTGATCTCCATGTTGATGGTGTTGTTCATGGTGGCATCGCTTGCCAAAGGCGCTTACGGGCAACGTGATTCGTGGTCCTGGGCCAAGTCGAACATCAGCGCGCTGCGCGGTGATCCATGCGCACTGGCCGAGGACGTGCTGGTGGAGGCCGATCCGAACGCGGCCGTGCTCACACCCGCCGCGACAGGCGGTGAACCGGCACCCGGCGCGGCGGCCGCGCTGGCCGGCCGGTCGACCGGTTTCACCCCGAACGGGGTACCCGACTCGGTGATGATCGACGCCACCGAGGAGGAAACCACGGAGGAGGACACCGACGAGTCGGGCGGAGCCACCGACTCCGGCGGCACCGCCGATTCCGACAGCGACAACCCCGACAGCGACAACCCCGAGAGCGGTGACCCCGAGAGCGGTGACCCGGGAAGCGAGAACCCCGAGAGCGGCGCCGGTTCCGGAACCGGGACGAGCACACCCGTCACCTCGACCACGGGCCGGGCACCCGGCATCAACGGTTCGACGGCCCGGCTGCCGTTCGGCCTCGACCCCGCCCGCACCCCCGTCCTGGGCAACGCCGCCGCATCGGGCACCTCGTCACTGACGACCTCCTGGTACACGCTGCCCACCCGTTCCGCCGACACACCGCTGCTCACGGTCGCGGTCGCCGGATTCGTCGCCGCCACCGATCCGGTCGGCGCGGCCGTGCCCGGCCGCGCGGTGGTCGCCGAATTCGGCCGCATCGGCAAGGACGGGGCCGTGATCCCCGTGGCCCGGCTGGCTCCCCTGGACGTCATCGACCCGCCGACCTGGCGCAACCTGCGGTTCCCGCTCGCCGACGCACCGCCGCGCGCCACCGTGGTGCGCATCGTCGTCGACGAGAAGGCCGCACCCGGTCAGTGGGTGGCGCTCACCCCGCCACGGGTGCCCCGCCTGGCCACCCTCAACGAGGTGGTCGGCGACACCGATCCGGTGTTCATCGACTGGGTGGTCGGGCTGGTGTTCCCGTGCCAGCGTCCGATGCGCGTCCAGCACGGCGTTCTCGAGGTGCCCAGGTGGCGGATCATGCCCGACGCCGAGGCCACCAAGAAGAACAGCCAGACCTGGATGTCGGGCAAGTCGGGCGGCCCGCTGGGCATCAGCACCGGCATGCTCACCGCGACCCTGGTGCCGTCCTACCTGCGCAACGACTGGGGCCGCGACTGGGGCGGGCTGCAACGGTTCACCGAGATCGTGCCCGCGCCGCCGGCCGACCTCACCATCGGCACCGCACGGCGTTCGGGCCTCTGGAATCCGGCCCCGATGCGGTCGGTGGGCTACTGACCGCCCGGCCGCATCGGGGTGTGAGGATCCACACCCCGATGCGGCCGGGCGGCCCATCCCGCACGTCGCCGCACATTTCAGTTGCATACCAGCTGCGTCCGAGATCGGGTGGAGTTGCGAATCACACGACTTGGCTGACTACGATGCGCGTTGTGCCAAAATCGCCGGAAGTGACACCATCGGACGACGTTTCCGCAGGAAGAGCAGACCCCGAAGGCACTGACACCGGTATTTCCCGCCCGCGGTTGTACGCGCTCATCGCAACCGTCGCCGGGCTGGTGGCGGTGGCCGCCGGGGTACTGACCCCACTGCTGCCGGTGTCCACGGTGACCGCGACGATCACCTGGCCGCAGGGTCAGCAGCTCTCCGACGCGACGCCGTCGGTCACCTCGCCGCTGGTCGCCCAGACCGCCCGTGACCTCGACATCCGCATTCCGTGCACGTTACTGGCACAGACCCGCGCCGACGCCTCGACGGCGGTGCTGTCGACGATGCCGCCGACCGCACCGCGCGCGAAACCGCTCGGGCTGGTCGTGACGGCCGGTGCCGAACGGGTCGACGTGTCGATCCGCAACCAGATCCCCGCCCGGCTGGCACGCGAGGACCTGGGCCGCTGCACCGAACTGCACATCTGGGCCGACTCGTCCGGCTCCGGCGCCGAATTCACCGCACAGGACGGCGCCGGACTGACCGGCGGAACGACCGACCCCGATTCGCAGCCGCAGATCGCCGGGATCTTCTCCCAACTGACCACCGAACAGGTGCGAGCCATCGCGGGGCTGTCCGCGCGGATCGTCATCGACAACCGGTTCGATTCGTCGCCGACGGCGATCAAATCGCTGGTGATGATCGTCGGTATCCTCGCCGCGATCATCGCACTGATTGCCGTGTGGATGCTCGACCGCATCCACGGCTACCACCGCAGGTTTGCCCGGTCGGTGAGCCGGACCCGGGCGCTGATTCCCACCCCGGTCGATGCTGCGGTGGGCCTTGCGCTGGTGGGATGGCACTTCCTCGGCGGCGGCACCGCCGACGACGGATACATCCTCAACATGGGCCGCGACGCCGAACACACCGGTGTGCTGGCCAACTACTACCGCTACTACGGCAGCCCCGAGGCGCCGTTCGACTGGTACTACAGCTTCCTCTCGCACTGGGCGCAGATCTCGACGGCGGGCGTCTGGATGCGGCTGCCCGCACTGGTGGCCGGACTGCTGAGCTGGCTGCTGCTGAGCCGGGTGCTGCTGCCGCGACTGGGCCGCACCGTCCGGCACTCACGGTGGGCGATGCTCACCGGCGCGGCGGTGTTCCTCGCGTTCTGGCTGCCGATGTGTTCGGGTCTGCGCGCCGAACCGATCATCGTCGCCGGCACCCTGCTGACCTGGTGGGCGGTCGAGGTGAGCGTGGTGAGCAGACGGGTGCTGCCCGCGGCGCTGGCCGGTGTGACCGCACTCGCCACGCTCGCCGCCGCACCGCAGGGCATCATCGCCCTGGCCGTGCTGTTCACCGGCGCGCGGCCGATGATCCGCGCCCTGGTCCGCAGACGCGGTGAGGTGGGCCTGCTGCCGTTGCTGGCGCCGATCGCCGGATCGCTCGCCGCCGTCGTCATCGTGGTGTTCCGCGACCAGACGCTGGCGACGGTCGCCGAAGCGGTCCGCATCCGGTACGCCGTCGGACCCACCCTCGCCTGGTATCAGGAGTTCCTGCGCTACTACTTCCTGCTGGTGCCCTCCCCCGACGGCTCGCTGGTCCGCCGCGCGCCGGTGCTGCTGCTGGTGGCGGCACTGCTGGTGATCCTGGCGATCATGTTGCGCCGCAAACGCATCACCGGTGTCGACTCGGCGGTGGTGTGGCGGCTGGTGGGGGCCACCCTCATCACGGTCCTGCTGCTCTCGTTCGTACCGACCAAGTGGACGATCCAGTTCGGGGTGTTCGCCGGGTTCGGCACCGCGCTGGCCGCGCTCGCCTGTGTGGCGGTCGAACAGGCGGCGCGGCGCACGCTGCGCAACTTCTCGCTGTTTGCCGCCGCCCTGCTGGTCGTGTGCGCGATCGTCAGCGCGGGCCGCAACGCGTGGCCGTGGCCGTATTACTTCGGGATCCCCTGGTTCGACAAGGCGCCGGTGCTGGCCGGCAAGCAGGTCTCCACCGTGGTGTTGGTGCTGGCCGTGATCGCGCTGCTGGTGGCGCTGTGGCAGCACCTGCGCATCGACTACGTCGACGACGCCGGGTTCGGCCACGACAAGGAGCACCGGCCCGCGTGGTGGAAGGTGGCGATCGCCTCGTCGCCGATCGCGCTGATCGCCGTCGTCGTGGTGCTGGCCCAGCTGGCGGTGTTCGCCAAGGCCGCGGTCGACCGGCAGGACACGTTCAGCATCTTCGGCACCAACGTGTCGGCGCTGCGCGGCGACACCTGTGGCATGGCCGACGACGTGCTCGTCGAACCCGACCCGAACAAGGGCATGCTGACGCCCGTCGGCACCCGCGACATCTCCGCCGCGCTGCGCGGAACCGAATCGGTCGGCTTCGACCCGAACGGTGTCGCCGACGAACTCACCGCGAAGGGCGAGATCCAGCGCCAGGGCGCGATGCACGCCTCCGGCGACCTGACGACGGGCCTGGTCTCGTACTCGGTCAACCCGGGCACCACCGGCGGCACCGGGCCGCGCGGCATCAACGGCAGCACCGCCGCACTGCCGTTCGGTCTGGACCCGGCGAGCACCCCGGTCCTCGGTTCGGCCGATGCGACCGGTACGGCCCGGCTGACCACCGGCATGTACCGGCTGCCCGAACGGCGTTCGGGTGACGAGCCGCTGATCGTGATCTCCGCCGCCGGTGCCATCGCCACCCCGGACCGCGACGGCGTGGTCAGCTCCGGGCAGTCGCTGACCGTCGAGTTCGGCAACGCCGAGAACGGCAGGTTCGTGCAGGTCGGTCGTCCCGCACAGTTGATCGACGTGTTGCGCAGCAAGGGGCCGTGGCGCAACCTGCGACTGCCGATGGACCGGGTGCCGCGCGATGCGACCGTGCTGCGATTGGTGGCCAAGGACAACAACCTCGATCCCGCCCAGTGGCTGGCCGTGACGCCGCCGCGACTCGCACAGCTCAAAACCCTGCACGAGGTGGTCGGATCGTCCGATCCGGCCCTGATCGACTTCATGGTGGGTGCGGTGTTCGCCTGCCAGCGGCCGATGTCCTCGACCGACGGTGTGAGTGAGATCCCCCGGTGGCGGATCCTGCCCGACACCACCACCGCCGGCCTGCAATCGCGGACCTGGATGTCGGTCAACGGGGGCGGTCCGCTCGCCGTGGTGGAGGCGTTGACCACGCCGATGTCGCTGGCGACGTACCTGCGCAACGACTGGTACCAGGACTGGGGTGACCTGCAGCGTCTCCACCCGCTCGACGACGCCGCCGTGCCCGCCGCGGTGACCTCCGGTACCGAGTCGACGTGGGGCTGGTCGCGCCCGGGACCGATCCGGGTGGTGGCCGACGATGAGTGATTCACCCAAAACAGGCGATTCAGGCGCACGCGATGCGGATGCGAACGACGAGAGGACTTCGCCGGTGAGCGAGAAAACAGCCCCGGTGGGTTCGAAAGCGGTGGGTTCGAAAGCGGTGGGTTCGGGAGCGGTGGGTTCGGGAGCGGCTGCCGACCGCTGGGAACGGCTGGCACCCAGGGCCCGCATCGTCGCGGTCGTCGCCGGGATCGTGGGCGTGCTGGCGGCGGTGCTGAGCCCGATCCTGCCCGTCGACTACACCAAGGCCGAGCTGTCGTGGCCCCAGAGCAGTTCGGTCGAGTCCGGGGCGGCGGGAACCCTCAATGTGGCGGCACCGACGGTGTCCTTCGTTCCGGTCACGATGGATCTGTCGGTACCGTGTTCGCTCGGAGCCATGCTGCCCGCAACCGGCGGGGTACTGCTGTCGACGGTGCCCGAGAACGGGGCCGAAGCGGCCAAGGTGGGCCTGTTCGTTCGCGTCACCGCCGACTCCCTCCAGGTCACCTCGCGCAACATGGTGCTCCTCGATGCGCCACGCGCACAGGCGCAGTCGACGCCGGGCTGCGCGGTCAACATCCGTGGCGGCGAGGACGGCGTACACGGCAGTATCTCGAATCTTCCTCCCACCGAGGATGGTTCGCCGCACGCCTTCGACATCGACGACCCCAACAAGCGGCCGCAGCTGATCGGTGTGTACACCTCGCTGCCGGCCGACACCCCCACCGACGGGCTGTCGTTCCACGCGACCCTCGACACCCGCTTCATCTCCACCCCCACCTCGCTCAAGTTCTGGGTGCTGGTTCTCGGTATCGCCGCCACGATCCTGTCGATCCTGGCGTTGGCCGTCCTCGATGCCCGTGACGGTCGGCGGTTCGCGTTCCGGAGGCCCGGGCCGCTGCGCCTGCCCACCGGCAGGTGGCGCCCCCGCTGGGTCGACGGCTTCGTCGCCGGCATCCTGCTGGTGTGGCTGTTCGTCGGTGCCAACACCGCCGACGACGGCTACCAGGTGACCGTGGGCCGCATCGCGAAGGACGCGGGCTACCTCGACAACTACTACCGGTACTTCGGCGCGCCGCAGGATCCGTTCGGCTGGCACTACCACTATCTGTCGTTGTGGATGCAGGTCAGCACCGCGACCCCGTGGCTGCGGCTGTTGCCGTTCATCTTCGCGCTGGCCTCGTGGGTGCTCATCTCGCGCTTCGCGATTCCGCGTCTGGGCCGGGCGGTGCGGCAGTCGACACCCGCGCTGTGGGCAGCGGCGCTGGTGTTCCTGGCGGTGTGGATGCCGTACAACAACGGCCTGCGCGTGGAGCCGCTGATCGCACTCGGCGCCCTGTTCACCTGGGTGTGCGTGGAACGCTCCATCGCCACCGGCCGGTTCCTGCCGCTGACGATCGGCATCATGGCGGCCGCGCTGACGTTGACCGCGCACCCGACCGGTGTGATGGCCGCGGTGGCACTGCTCGCCGGGCTGCGCCCGTCGCTGCGCCGCTTCATGGCCCGGCGCGAACGTGACGGCGTCCTGCCGCTGCTGATGCCGATCCTCGCCTCTGGTCTGGCGATCCTGTACCTGATCTTCGCCGATCAGGCGCTCGCACCGATCCTCGAAGGTGTCGGGGTGAACGGCGAGGTCGGCCCCACCAACAAGTGGTGGGAGGAGCCGCTGCGCTACTACATGCTGATGAACCCGACCGCCGACGGTTCGATCGCCCGGCGATTCGGGATACTGATCACCTTCGTCTGCGTGATCCTCGTGGTGATCATGCTGCTCAACCGCAGGCGGCTCAGCGGAATTGCGACCGCGCCGACGTGGCGGCTGGTGGCGATGGCGATCGGTTGCACCGCGCTGCTCGCCTTCCAGCCCACCAAGTGGACCCACCAGATGGGCATCTACGCGGCGATCGCCGGTGCGCTGGCCGCCGTGGCCACCGCGTGCGCCGACCGCGCCATCATGCGGCGCCGACGCAACCGGACCCTGTTCGCCGCGGCGTGCGTGTACGTTCTGGCCGTGGCGTTCTCGGGCCGCAACCAGTGGTGGTACGTGGGCAACTACGGTATGCCGTGGCGCGACAGCACCCCCGAGATCAAGGGCATCACCTTCGCCTCGGTGATGCTGGTCGTGGCGGCCGGCCTGACCGCTCTCGGTGTGTGGCAGCACTTCCGGGACGACTACGTGCCTGCCGACCGGCGCGGGGGAAAGCCCACCGGGGTCTTCTCGCGGCTGCGCAGTCCGTCCCTGATCGCGGTATCCGCGGTGATGCTGGCCTTTACCCTGGTCAGCTTCGCCAAGGCCGATCTGACACAGCGTCATTCATGGTCATGGGGCAAGTCGAACGTGGATGCGCTGCGCGGCAGGCCGTGCGCGCTGGCCGAGGCCGTGCTGGTCGAGAACAAGCCGAACGACGGCCTGCTCACCCCGGCCACGGTTGCCGGACAACGCAACCTGACTCCCGGCGCGGCGCTGGCGGGCGACGAGATGACCGGCTTCGACCCGAACGGGGTGGGCACCGATCTCGCCGCCGACGAGTCGAATGCGGCACGGACCGAGGTCGACCGCTCGCAGTCCGACCCGTCCACCCAATCCGACTCGGCGGACCCGGACGCGACCGGCCAGGACGCCGACGGCACCGACACCGATACCGATGGCACGGGCACCGGCGAGAACACCGGCAGCTCCACAGACACCGCGGGCGGCACCGGAGAGCGGGTCGGCGTCAACGGATCCCGGCAGCAGCTGCCGTTCGGGTTGTCCCCCACCACGACCCCGATCCTCGGCACGTACGGAACCCCCGGCGGCGCCGGTCATCTGGTGTCGGCGTGGTATCAGATGCCCGAACGTACCGCCGATCGTCCGCTGATCACGATGTCGGTGGCCGGTCAGGTGGAGTACGTCGACGACCTGTCGGTGACCCACAAGGGACAGACCGTGCGGCTCGAATACGGCCGGGTCGAATCCGACGGATCGGTGACACCGGTGGGCCGGCAGGTGCCGCTGGACACCGACTACGCCCCCGAATGGCGAAACCTGCGCTTCCCGCTCGAGCAGGCACCGCCGCGTGCGACCGTGCTGCGGGTGGTCGCCGACGACACCTCCGCGGTGCCCGATCAGTGGTTGGCGATCACACCGCCGCGCATGTCGACGATGGTGGTCCTCACCGACCTGGTCGGCAAGACCGATCCGGTGCTCCTGGACTGGTCGGTGGCATTGGCGTTCCCGTGCCAGCGACCGGCCCGCGCCCGGTACGGGGTCCTGGAAACCCCGCTGTGGCGCATCGCCCCCGACCGGATCGGCGAGGAGATCAACTCGCAGCGCTGGATGGCCGGCGACTACGGCGGTCCGCTCGGCATCATCGAGAACGAACTGTCGCCGACGGTCCTGCCGTCGTACCTGCGCAACGACTGGGCCCGTGACTGGGGTTCGATCATGAGCCTGGAACCGCTTGTGCCGCAGCGCACCGCCGACCTGACCATCAGCACCGACACCCATCACGGGTTGTGGTCACCGGGTTCGATGCGGGCGGTCCGCAACAACTGAGTTGAGTTTGCTGTTGGTCCCGGATTCCGGGACCAACAGCAAACTCAGTTGCCGAACCTGTCAACAACCGGCGGCAAACATCCCGACTGAAAATACCCGGGACAGAACGAGACTGCGTTCAATACGTCTTCAGGAGATTGATCCGCCGATCATCAGTCACGTTTACCCGACGTCGGGCGTGTTGTACGTGAGTCGGAGTGTCTGCCTGAAAACCGGGTTCACGGCCGACACCGTGAACACGTCACTGATCGCCGACCATTTGCCGGGCCCAATTGAGCCACTTGCCCATGCGTTGACGGAATAGCGTTGATATGCCTTCAACCCGGTGATGGTGAACTTGTAGGAGACCTGCCGCCCCTGGCCACCGACGTATACCGAGGTCAGCACCCCGCCGACCTTGGTGATCTTGTAGTCAGTTGTACCCCCGAAGGGGGATTCAATCTGCTGGTCGACCTTGTCAACGCGCCACAACTGCGCAACTGGCACACCTCTCCCCGCGATGCTCTGCACCGTGATCTCGGCGGAATAGCGACCAACAACGTTGATGCCGTCGCCGAGCTTCGGGGTGACCGGCCGCACCTTCGATTCGGGCTTGAGCGGTGCTGCACCGGCGTCGCCGGCCAGAGCGGTGACCCCGCCCGCGAGCAGTAGCAGTACACCAGCCAACAGTGATGTCCATAGTCGAATCATCAGAACTCCTCCAAGTCGAGCTGTACTCGTGATTCTCATCATCCCGGCCACCTCCACCGATGGCACCAGTAGTCGACTACTCGAATCCGGGAGAGCCCGGTGGCGCGCCGAGGGGTTTCGCTTCCTACTCCCGACAAGACGTCCGAGTGTTCGTGGGACACCCGGACGCCTTCTCGATTGCACCATCCTGTAACGGGTTCGTGGGGCGTGACATCAACTGCCGAAGATGCCCTCGAGACTGCCCCAGGCGTCTGCCTTCGGCTGCTCCTTCGGCGCTTCCTTGGGTGTGCCCTTCGGTTTACCGTCAATGACATCCTTGGGTATCCGAATGCCGGGCTTAATCGGTTTGACCTTGAGATCGATGAGCTTCTGTGTGTTGTTCTCGGGCTCCTTTTTCGGTGGATTAGAAGTGGTGGAACTCCCGATCCAAAACTTTGATGAGTGCTGCTTTTTGATGGATATCAAACTCGTATCTCCGATGAATATTTTACCCGGATTTTTGTACCCATAGCAATCGCCACTGGCGGTGTATTCACCTGGACTGAAAGCGATCGCACTCCGTCCTCCCACAGGGGGACTCGGATAGTTTCCGATCTCGCGTGCTGCCACTATACGCGTTGTCTTGTTTGCACCGACGCTTGTCACATACATATTGCATGTAAAGTGATCGGTGCCCGTGACGCTTTGATTGACTATGTAATAGGACACTGTCCGGTCAGCGTTGGCGCCAACGCTCATGAACACCTTGCCGTTCCCGAACGGCTCGGTGAATTCAAAATTTGTGGCATTCGCGGCAGGCACCCCGAATATGCTTAGACCACCGAACAGCAACAGAACTGTGGTGATGTATCGTCCGCCCATCTGATCTGCACTCCTTGAATATTGTGGGACTCGTGTTCGGAAACGCTACTGCGAGTCGGTGCCGATGCAACGGGTAGTCGACTACTCGAATCTGCGCGACCGGCGGCGCGGTGGACTGTTTGATGTGTGGCGCTTTCACGCGTTCTTCACCACCAGCGACCTCGACACCGTCACCGCCGACAAAACCCACCGCGACCACGCGATCATCGAGCAGGTTCACGCCGACCAGAAATCCTCGGCGTTGGCGCATCTGCCGTCGGGGAAGTTCTGCGCGAATGCCGCGTGGCTGGTGTGTGCGGTCATCGCATTCAACCTCGCCCGCGCCGCGGCGACCCTGGGCGGGCCACGCTTGGCGAAAGCAACCACTCCCACGATCCGGCGCACCCTGATCTGCATACCCGCCTGTATCGCCTCCTCAGCCCGCCGCACCACACTGCACCTACCCACCCGATGGCCCTGGGAGCAGGAGTGGGACATGTTGTTCAACAACACAATCAGGCGAAAACACGCATCCTGAACCCTAACCCGACCGGCCCACCAGCCCTGAACCGAAAACCCAGTGAAACAAGCCGAAATCAGAGATCGGCAACTCATCCACGCCCACCAGCGCCCCGCACACGCTCAACACCTTTCACAGCAGCCCACAAACCGATCGGTGGATCGAGGCTAAGAACCGGGCCCGGCACGTCAATCATCATCGCCGGGTCACGCGCTACGGCCGCACAGGTACCGAGGTCATCGAGGTCATCGAGGTCATCGAGGTCATCGAGGTCATCGAGGTCATCGAGGTCCAGGATGTCACCGCCGAGCCGGTCTGTCAGTGCTCGCAGCAGCGTTGACTTGCCCACCGTGCGTGGCCCCTCCAGGAGAAGGACCGGGCCGTACCTGATTTCCCTTTTTGCCACCCCTTGAAGGTAGGAACTGCCAGCCTGTGAGTTCCCTTTTTGCCGGCTACTGGGGTGCCGAACCGCCGGGGTTCGGTGGGGTTGCGATGTCGGCATGGTCGGCGAATCGCCGCTTCTCGCCGATAGCGGGCCCTGCCGATGGTTCCGGCAGCAGCGGAGTCACGTCGCCCCCGGACGCGTAGTCGGGCGCCTCTGCCGGTTGATCGACGAGTTCCCATACCTTGAGGGCTACCTCGTTGTCGCCGAGTTCGGGCCACTGTTCGCCCGGGGTTTTCTCCTCCTCGAACCGGAAGTCGAGGAAGAGGTTGCGGTCGGCGTCGGCGAACGCTTCGAGGGACACCTCGTGGTAGCCACCGAACGGGTCGTCGGTGGTGATGGTGTAGCCGTCGGCGAGATACTCACCGAGCGTCGTACCCTTGAATCCGTACGCAGCTCCGAACGGGACCTCCACCAGGGAGACCACCATGCGCATTCTGCGGTACGCGCGGGCCGCCGTCTCATCCCCCGGTGAAGCAGTTACGGCGTCGCTGTTCTGCACCCGCTCGACGCTACCGCCCACGGAGACAATACCCAAGGGCATTGGGGTGGTGTCGTCATGTGTTCACCTCACCGGGCCCTTCGAGACCGTCGCTCCTTCGCCGCTCCGGCCCCAGGGATCAAGGTGACGGGCGGATCAAGGTGACGGGCGGCGTCGAGGCGAGTGGCCAAAGACCAACTCACCGCATGAATACCGCAACGGGCCGATACCAAGACGACCGGATTATCAACCCGCCCAGGCGGGTTGAGTGTGTGAGACCGCCCCGTTCCGGACGACCGACTGAGCCGGGCGAGGTACGAGCCCGCGCGAAGGAGGGAGGAAGAACGGGGGTCCAAGGCTCACGCACTCAGGCCCGCCGCATTCAGCTCCGCATCAAATCGGCATCAGCAGGTGTTTACGTTCGATGATGTGGTGCCGCTTGTCGCGGATCTGGGCCAGCGCCTTGCGGATTTCGAGACGGGTCTGAGCGGGTTCGATGACGGCGTCGATGTAGCCGCGTTCGGCCGCCTGGAAGGGGGTGGCCATGGTCATGTTGTAGAACTCGATGAAGTCCCGGCGGACGCGGTCGGCGTCGGCGGCGGACATGTTCTCGGTTTGCCTGCGGGTGAGGATGGCGGCGGCCGATTCGGCACCCATGACGGCGATCTTGGCGGTGGGCCAGGCGAAGTTGACGTCGGCGCCGAGGTGCTTGGAGCCCATGACGGCGTAGGCGCCGCCGTATGCCTTGCGCAGGACCACCGTCACCTTGGGGACACAGGCCTCGACGTAGGCGAAGCCCAGACGGCCGGAGCGGCGGATGGTGCCCTTCTGTTCCTCGGCAAGGCCGGGCAGGACACCGGGGGTGTCGACGAGGAAGACCAGCGGGATGTTGTAGGCATCGCACAACCGGATGAAGCGGGTCGCCTTCTCGGAACTGTCGGTGTCGAGCACGCCGCCCATGACGGCCGGCTGGTTGGCGACGACGCCGACGGAACGGCCGTCGACACGGGCGAAGCCGGTGATGATGCTGGGCGCGTACAGTTCACCGATCTCGTGGAACGCACCGTCGTCGAACACCCGCATGATGATCTCGTGCATGTCGTACGGCGCGTTGTCGCTGTCGGGCATGTAGTGGTTCAGCGACAGATCCGAATCGGTGATCTCCGGTTCGAGACCGGGGTTGATGATCGGCGCCTGTTCGTGACAGCTCGACGGCATGTACTCCAGGTACTCGCGGACCCATTCGAACACCGATTTCTCATCGGGCGCGACATGGTGCAGGTTGCCCCAGCGGGCCTGGTTGTGGGCGCTGCCGAGATCCTCGGGTGACACGTCTTCGCCGGAGACCTGTTTGATGACGTCGGGGCCGGTGAGGAACATGTAGCTGTTGTTCTCGACACCCACCAGGACGTCGGTGTTGGCGGGGCAGTACACGGCGCCACCGGCGCATTTGCCGAGGATCACCGAGACCTGCGGGGTCAGGCCGGACAGTAGTTCTCCGTGTTTGGCCATTTCGCCGTACCAGGCGAGCGACACGACGGCGTCCTGGATGCGGGCGCCGCCGGAGTCGTTGATGCCGACGATGGGGCAGCCGAGCTTTCCGGCCCATTCCATCAGGTAGCAGACCTTGCGGCCGAACATCTCGCCGACGGAACCGCCGTACACGGTCTGATCGTGGGAGAACGCGGCCACCGGCCGGCCGTGGACGAGTCCGTGGCCGGTGACGACGCCGTCACCGTAGCCGGACTCGGCGGCGCCGGGGGTTTTGACGAGCGCTCCGAACTCGACGAAGGTGCCCGGGTCGAAAAGCATGTCGAGCCGTTCACGCGGTGACGGAATGCCCTTCTTGGCACGTTTGGCGACGGCCTTCGCGCCGCCGGGCTCCCGTGACGCCTCTAGCTTGGCCCGCAGGTCGGCCAGCTTCTCGGCTGTCGTGTTCATTCGCGCTTCACTTCCCTTCAGCCCACCGACATCGTCATCGGGGCTTTGTGGCAGGGGGACGCCGGTAAGCGTCCCCCGATCTCTGCATTGTTCTTACCAACCCGCTCAGGAGTTACCAAGACCGTGCAGCCGTGCGGTCAGGTCCGCCCCGATCGACGAGATGTACGGTTCGTCGACCATCGACAGGTGGTCGCCGCCGATATGCACCACTTCGAGGTCGGACACTATCGGCCCCCAGCCGCCGTCGGGGTCGATTGTGGCCCATTGCGGGTCGAGTTCGATGGCGCCGTCATGCATACGGTCGGCCCGGTACAGCACCACCTTGCCGTCGAACGGGGACGGCTCGATGTTGGTCAGGGCGCGGTTGTCGATGAACGAGGTGCGCTGGTGCTCGATGATGCCGCCGGGGATCTTGGCCCCCGACATCGACACCATCTCCATGATGATCCGGAACTGACCTTCGTCGTCGGCCTCGACGAGCCGGTCCATGGGGATGGGGACGTCGGGGTCGAGGTCATAGGTCTTGACCGCGAAGTCCCGCCACCGTTCCAGACGGGCCCGTTTCGTGTCGGCGGTCTCGATCTCGCGTTCGGCCGGCATCACGGTGTCGATGAGACCGACGAACGCGACCTCCTCGCCCTGCTCACGCATCAGTTGTGCCGCGCCGTAGGCCAGGCCACCGCCGAGCGACCAGCCGACGAACACGTACGGCCCGTGCGGCTGCACCTCGCGGATCCGCGGAAGGTACTGACGCACCCGCTCTTCCATCGTCCCTTCGACGCGGTCGAAGCCGATGACGGGCCGGTCGGCGGGCAGGCGCTTGAGCAGGGGCTCGTAGGCGGAGGTGTTGCCACCGGCCGGATGGAACAGCAGCACCGGCACCGGATCTCCCGCGGTGGTGTCGTAGGACTTCTTCCCGTCCGGCACCAGGCGCAGGTAACGCACGAATCCGTCGACATCAGCTGCCGCATCGAGGTATTCGCGGACGTAATTCGCCATCTCCTCGATGGACTCGGAATCGAGGATGTCCTCGATGTCGATGTCGCCGCCGGTGCGCTCGTTGAGCCGGTCGGTGAGTGCCTGTGCCGCATCCTCGTTCAGGACGGGCAACTTGTTGAAGATGCCGCCGGCCGACTTCTTGGTGACCACCGCGTAGACGCCGAAGGTCAGCCGTTCGGCGGCGTCGCGGGGCGGGACATCGGAGCCTGCCGCGGCCGCCGCTGCCTCCCGGGAGGAGAGGGAGTCGGCGGCGGGGGTTGCGTCGCCGCCGGGAACACTCTCGGGTTGCGGGGTTTCGAGGCTCGTCGCCTGCGCTCCTCGCACCTCAACCGGCGAGGGGGTGGCCTCGACCGGGGAAGGGGTCGCTTCGGCCGGGGAAGGGGTGACCTCGGCCGGTGTGGGGATGCCGGCGGCGTCCCTGGCGAGTTGCTCGTCGATGTAGGCGTTGATCGCCTCGGTGTTGAGTTCGCCTCCGGCGGCGGCATCTTCGGCGAGGTTGTCGAGCTGGTCGCGATGAGTGACGGCGAACGCGGTGAACTTCTCGACGTCGGCCAGGCACGCCGAACGCATCGCCTGCAATTGGAGCTGCGGGATGTCGAATTCGTACTCGACGCGGTTCTTGATGCGCACCGCCATCAGCGAATCCAGGCCCAGGTCGATCAACGGCACCTCGAACGGCAGATCCTGCGGGTCGTAGCCCATCGACTCACCGACGATGGTGGCCAGCCGATCATGTACGGACTCACCGGATTCGGCGGTCCACCGGTCGCCCGCGTTCTCGACGACCTCCTCCTCGACGACCAGTGTGTTATCAGCGAACACCGCGGCGGGCGAGGTCTCGGCCGCGTCGGCCGAAGATCCCTCCGGGGCGGCGGCGGTGACGGCGGCCTCGAACAGCAGCCGGAAGTTCTTGCCGTCCTTGGCGTACAGCGCCACCGAAGCCCCGCCCGGATGCGGGCTGAGCGTGGTGGTGACGGTGCCCGACGCCGGGATCGGCGCATGCGTCTCGACGGCGCCCACGGCGACTCCGGTGAGAACCTGCCCGGCCGCGGCGGCCACGAGCGCCCGCGGATCGGTCACCACCGAGGCGCTGACCTCCCAGGCGTGCCTGCCGTCGGGCAGGGCCACGTGCGCACCCGGCACCGAGCCGGTACCGCTCGCCGAATAGCTTGCGGTGAGCCAGAACTGCTTACGTTCGAATCGGGTGCGCGGCACATCGGCGTAGCCCGCCGAACGGTCGGCGGCATCGACACCGAACAGCGACGACACGTCGACCGGGTGACCGTGCACATACAGCTTCATCAACGCGTTGATCAAGCCGAGGCTTTCGTCCTCCTTGCGGCGCAAGGTCTCGATGAGTTCGGCGTTGTGCACGCCGGCGCCGAAGGTGGTACCGGCCACCGAGATGAGCACGGCCGGGTTGGGTGAGAGCTCCAGGAACGTACGGTGGCCCGACTCGACGGTCTTGGCGACGGCCTGGGCGAACCACACCGAATACCGCAGACCCTTGAGGAAGTACTCGACCTCGTGAATCGCCTTGCCGCCGGGACGGTAGAACTCCTCCCGGTCGATGGAGCTGTAGATACCGTATTCCAGTGGCAGCGGGGTGATTCCGGCGATCTCGTAGGCCAGTTCACCGAGAATCGGCTCGACCTGCGAGGTGTGGCTGGCACCCTTCGTGAGCAGCTTGCGGCCGAGTTTGCCCTCGGCCTCGCACCGTGCGACGATCGCATCCACCTGTGCCGGTGGCCCACCGATCACAGTGTGGGTCGGGGCGGCGTACACGCAGATCTCCAGATCCGGGAAGTCCACCAGCACGTTCCGGATGTCGTCGGCCGAGTACTCGACGAGCGCCATGTTGCGCACCTCGTCCTCGGACAGCGACGCCTCACCCTCGGCCATCAGCCGCGAGCGCTGACAGATCACCCGGGTGGCGTCCTCCAGCGACAGACCGCCCGAAATGTATGCGGCCGAGGCCTCACCCATCGAATGCGGCACCAGGACACCTGGTTCGGCACCGAAGTGGCGCAACGTATCGGCGAGCGAGACCTGGATGGCGTAGATGCCGACCTGCGCCGATTCGCTGTTGTAGGTTTCCTCGTCGTCGAGCACCAGATCGGCGATCTTGTAGCCGAGCTCGTTGTCGATGAACTCGTCCACACGGTCGAGATACCTGGCGAACACCGGATTCTCGGTGTACAGCTGCTTGGCCATCTTGCGGTGCTGCGATCCGTAACCGGACAGCAGCCACACCGCCGACGCCGCATCGGGTGCGTCGGCCGAGTACACGATCGGGTTGGACTTGCCGTCGGCGATGGCGCGCAGCCCCTTGATCGCGTCCTCGTGCGAGCGGGCCATCACCACCGCGCGCGAGCGGCCGTGGTTGCGCGAGGCCAGGGTACGGCCCACGCTCACCAGCGACGCCGACTGTCCCGCTTCGGTTTCCAGCCAATCCGCGATGTCGGCGGCCGACTTGCGCCGGCGCGAGGGCAGGAAGCCCGAGACCACCAGCGGTACCACGGCGCCCTCGGCCGCGCACGGGGCGAAGCCGTCGGCGGGGTCGGTGTCGGTTGTCTCGGCGGCGGTGTCGGCCTTGCGTGCCTCGGCGGCGAGGATCGCGCGCTCGGCCTCGGTCAGGTACTCGTCATCGTCGTCGCTGACATCGTCGGCGGGGGAGGTTTCGAGGCTCGTCGCTTGCGCTCCTCGCACCTC
Organism: Gordonia pseudamarae; assembly: GCF_025273675.1. Classification (NCBI taxonomy): domain Bacteria; kingdom Bacillati; phylum Actinomycetota; class Actinomycetes; order Mycobacteriales; family Gordoniaceae; genus Gordonia; species Gordonia pseudamarae. Next base: position 4,992,428 of record NZ_CP045809.1, read on the forward strand.
AACCGACGAGGGGGGCACCTCAACCGACGAGAGGGGCACCTCAACCGGCGAAATGGGCAAGGGGGCCAGGTCGGTGGGGAGGGTTTCGCGGACCACGATGTGTGCGTTCGTGCCGCCGAACCCGAAGCCGGAGACTCCGGCGATGGCGTGCCCGCTGTAGCGGGGCCAGTCGGTGGCCTCCGAGGTGACCGCGAGGCTGTTGGCGGCGAACTGGATGTACGGATTGGGTTCGGTGAAGTTCAGCGACGCCGGAATCCGATTGTGCTGCAACGACAGCACCACCTTGGCAAGCGCACCGGCACCGGCGGCCGATTCCATGTGGCCGTAGTTGGTCTTGACCGAACCCATCAGCAGCGGCTTGCCGGGCAGGCGGCCTCGGCCCACGACCCGGCCGAGTGCGTCGGCCTCGATCGGGTCACCGAGCACCGTGCCGGTGCCGTGCGCCTCCACGTAGTCCACCGTCGACGGGTCGAGCGCCGCGTCGGCGTACGCCGACCGCAACACGTCGACCTGCGCCTCCGGGTTGGGGGCGGGCAGACCGTTGGAGCGGCCGTCGGAGTTGACCGCCGAACCGGCGATCACCGCGAGGATCGCGTCGCCGTCGCGGCGGGCATCGGCGACCCGCTTGAGGACGAACACACCGCCGCCCTCGGCGCGGCCGATACCGTCGGCGTCGGCGGAGAAGGTCTTGATCTTACCGTCGGCGGCGATCATTCCGATGCTGTCGAAGCCGAGGCTGGCAGCCGGGGTGAGGATCATGTTGACGCCACCGGCGAGCGCGACCGACGACTCACCGGTACGCAGGCTGCGCACCGCCTGATGCACCGCCACCAGCGACGACGAGCACGCGGTGTCGAGCGCGACCGACGGCCCACGGAAGTCGAAGTAGTACGAGACACGGTTGGCCACGATCGACGTGGACGTACCGGTCAGCGCGTACGCCGCCGTGTCGGAGGCGCCGTCACCGAGCCCCATCGTGGCGAGCATCTGGTAGTCGTTGGTGGAGGTTCCCAGGAACACGCCCACGTCGGCGCCCTTGAGGTCACTCGGCGGGATGTGCGCGTGCTCGAGCGCCTCCCAGCTCAGTTCGAGCGCCAGCCGCTGCTGCGGGTCGACCATCTCGACCTCGCGCGGGCTCATCTGGAAGAAGTCGGCGTCGAACGCCTTCACGTCGTCGAGGTAGCCGCCCTGCACATTGGCCCCGGCGATGGCCTCTGCCAACGCGGGGTCCTGCCTGAACTCGGTCCACCGGTCCTCGGGCAGATCGGTGATGCCCGACGTGCCCGCGATCAGCCCCTCCCACGTGGATTCGGGGGTGTGACCGGCACCCGGGAACCGGGTGGCGAAACCGACGATCGCGATGTCGTCGGCGTCGGCGCGGTCACGATCCCAGAAGCGGTCGTCGTCGGCCCTGCCCTCGTCGGGGTCGCCTTCGATGATGCGCTTGGCCAGCATCGCGATGGTCGGATGGTTGTACGCGACGGTCGCGGTGAGCACCACACCGGTGCGGTCCTCGATGTCGGCGGCCAGGGTCACCGCGTCGCGGGAGGCGAGCCCGAACTCCTCCATCGGCCGGTCGTCGGCGATCTGGTCGACGGGCAGGCCGGTGACCCCCGAGACCCAGCCGCGCAACCAGTCGCGCAGTTCGGCGACGGTCATCCCGCCGGCGGTCTCGGTGTCATGGGTGCCCGCGTCTCCGGTGTCCGACGCGGGTGCGTCGCCGACCTGCTCGATGCGGTCGTCGTCGGTGGGGGTTACCGGCTGGTCGGTATTCAGTTCAGACATCGCTTCCAGATTACTGTTCGAGGCCCCCGCGATGGCCTGTAAGGCGCGATCGCCTCACGTACCGGCACGTCGGGTGACGATGGTCCGGAAGCGGGTGGAGGACAGAAGGTGATCGGCGGGCGCGTGCGGCCCGTACCGGGACGGTCGGGATCCCACCGGTGGCCGGGGGCATGCCGATCGGTCGACGTGGTCGCACGCACTCGCGGGTGTCAATCTCGGGCGTCGGGAAAGGCGGTCTGCTGGTACCCGCCGCGCAGCGTGCCGTCGATGTAGGCGGCGCGGGCCGCCCGGCGTGCGATCTTTCCGCTGGAGGTGCGCGGAATGGAACCCGCCGGGACCATCAGCACGTCACGGACCATCACACCGTGCCGGGAGGCGACGGCGGCACGGACCGTGTCCGCCACGTCCTGCGGGTCGGTCCGTTTGCCGGGGCCGCGTTCGGCGACGATCACCAACTGTTCGGAGGCATCGTCGGGATCGAAGGTGAGGCCGCTGCCGGCGAACTCGAACACCTCGGCCGGCAACTGGTTGGCGGGCACGGCGAACGCCGCGACGAACCCGGGTCGCAGTGCGGGGCCGGCCTCTTGCGCGGTGTATTCGAGGTCCTGCGGGTAATGGTTGCGGCCGTCGACGATGACCAGGTCCTTGACGCGACCGGTTATGTACAGCTCGCCATCGACCCACACGCCGTAGTCGCCGGTGCGCATCCACTTGGCGTCGTCGGCGACGCCGTCGGCGTGGCTGTCCTGCGGCAGCCGGGTGACCAGACGGTTGTCGAAGGTTTCCCGGGTTTCACCGTCCTTCTCCCAGTAACCGGCGCCGATGTTGGCCCCGTGCAGCCAGATCTCGCCGATCTGGGCGTCGGGCAGTTCGCTCGCGGTGTCGACGTCGACGATCGTGGCCCACTGATCCCGGGCGACCTGACCGCACGAGACCTGGGTGACAGCGTTGGGCGCGTCGGCGTCGACGAAGGTGAAGTGGCCGGCGTTGAGCCGGTCGCGGTCGACGTGCACGATCCTGGCCTCGTTGTCACGCTTGGTCGCCGACACGAACAGGGTGGCCTCGGCCATGCCGTAGCACGGTTTGATGGCGGTCTTGGACAGTCCGTACGGGCCGAATGCGTCGTTGAACTTCTTCATCGAGCTGACGGTGACGGGTTCGGAACCGTTGATCAGACCGATCACGTTCGACAGGTCGAGATCCTCGCCCGGCCGCGGCAGTCCGCGCAGCGCGGCATGTTCGAAGGCGAAGTTGGGGGCGGCGGCGTAGGTCTCGGCGCCGTCGGAGGCGGCGAGTTCCTTGATCCACCGGCCCGGGCGGCGCACGAACGCCTGCGGGCTCATGATGGTGATGTAGCTGCCGCCGAGCGCCGGGAGGATGACGGTGAGCAGGCCCATGTCGTGGAACAGCGGCAGCCAGGTGACACCGCGTGCGGTCTTGTTGATCTCGATGGTGTCGCAGATCTGCAGCACGTTGGTGGCCACGGCACGGTGGGTGATCTCCACGCCCGCCGGGGTCCGGGTCGAGCCGGAGGTGTACTGCAGGTAGGCGATGGTGTCGAGGTTGTGGTCGGGGCCGATGACCGGCGGAGTCCAGCCCGAACCGACCGAGTCTGGCACCGCGTCGACCGCGATGACGCGCGGGCGCTGCTTGGCCGGCAGATGGGCGAAGTAGTCGCGCACCGCCCCGGCCGCCTTGGTCGAGGTGAGGATCGCGGCGGGTTGGCAGTCGGTCAGGACCGCGTCGAGCCGGTCGGTGTGGCCGGGTTCGTCGGGGGAGAACAGCGGGACGGCGACGTTGCTCGCGTACAGGGCGGCGAAGAAACCGATGACGTACTCGAGCCCCTGCGGCGCGAGGATCGCGACCCGGTCTCCACGCGAGGTGACCTGCTGGAGGCGGGTGGCCACGGCCCGTAGACGTTTGCCGAACTGGGCCCAGGTCAGATCCTGGGGTTCTCCGTCGCGTTCTCTGCTGTAGTCGATGAACCGGTACGCGAGCGTGTCCGCCTGCTCGTGCACGTTACGTTCGACATAGTCGACGAGCGTGACATTCTCTTGCAGCCTGAGGTGCCCATCCTCGTCGACGAACTCCGCGAGTTCGGTGTTCAACATCACTTCTCCTGTGGTCCTGGTGGACCTGTTGTCTCCACCCGTCTGCTGTGCCTGTCGGCCCCCACCGGCGTCGGCACAAACCCTGCTTCTCTGCGCCCCCAGCAATCGTGGCCGGGTAGTGACGCAACCGTAGCGCAACCGTTATCTCCGTGGAAACGAACTCCCTACCATCAATTGCCATTTCAGCAGCCTGAACTGAGGTTTTCGTTCTGACCAGGCCCTATTTCGTCGGAGCTGCCCCAGAGGTTACTCGCGACAGTCGGCCATCGTACTGGAGTCCGCCCGATATCCGAGAACTCTCACTCGCCCTTCAACAAGGCCAGAACCGGCGCGAATGCATCCATCTGCGTGGGAAACACACCGACGTACGACATCGTCGTACATCGACGAACCTCACGAATCTGGTCGGCGATCTCCTCGAACGTGCCGAACGCCAGATATGGCGAGCGCAACACATCCTCGACGGTCAGGTCGACGTCCTTGGCGATGTTGGGCGGATAGCCCTGGTCGATCGCCTGCAGGGCCATCTCCGCGGTCGCCTCACGGTCGTCGGTGATCACGATGGTCGCGATAGTCCAGTTCAGCTCGATCTCGCTGAACCGGTCGCCGGCGGCCTCGCGGATCCGGTCGACCCGTTCGATCGTCTTCTCCATCGTCATGTCCGACAGGCGCAGCTTGCCCTCGGCGGTGGTGCCGGTGGCCACCGAGATGATGTCGGCGTGTTTGGCCGCCAGCGCCAGCATCCGGGGACCGCCGCCACCCACCGCGATCGGCGGACGCGGACCCTGCCGCGGCCGCGGGGTGCCCTGCAATGAACTGATGGTGTAGAACTCGCCCTCGAAATCGACCGTCTGGCCCCGCATCAGGCCGTCGAGGATGGTCAGCGCCTCGTCGAGCCGGCGGATGCGCACACCCGGCTTCTCGAACTCGATTCCGGCCTTGTCGAATTCCTCTTTCATCCAGCCCGCGCCGATGCCCAGCTCCAGACGTCCCTTGGACAGGACATCGATGGTGTTGGCCTCCTTGGCCAGCAGCGCCGGATGGCGCCAGCCGTTGGCCAGCACCGAGGTACCGAGACGGATCCGCTCGGTGGCCTGTGACAACGCGCCGAGGGCGGCCAGCGGGCCAACCTGATTGCCCAGGTGGTCGGGCACCGCGAAAGTGTCGTACCCGTACTCCTCGGCAGCTTGGGCGAGCTGGACGAACTTGCGCGCGCCACCCTCCTCTTTATTGCCCTCGCCACCCGCGCCGAAGCGGAATTTGCGCAGGCCGTCAGGCGTGGTGACCTCGCTCAAGAAGACTCCTTAGAAATGTGTGCCGGGCGTGCGACCCGGAATCGCCGCAGACCCCGGCCGGGCGCGACGTTGGTAATCTTCGCACGCGCCTCGGCCGCCCATCCCGGGAGTCACCCGATTCGGGACTGGACGGGCGTCGGTCTGGACGGCTACACGCATCCGGTGTCGCATCTCGCAATCATTGTCACACGTGACCCTACTCACCAGTACGGGAGGGTGTGGCCGAATGCTCAGTAGTGCTCCGGCGACGGCGCCCCGTCGATACGCGTGACGGCCCAGCCGTACATCCAGCGAGTGGCGCTCACACCGCCCGCCGACCAGTACCGGGTGGTCCCGTACATCGCGTGCACCGGACTGTTCAACGCCCCCGACAACTGCGAGATCGCCTTGACCGGATTGGTGACCGTCGGTGCGTCACAGATCAAGTCGCCCGACGCGCAGATCGAATACACCCGGTCCTCGAGCGCACCGAACCCACCGCGGCCACCGGTCATCGTGATACCGGGGACCATGCTGCCGAAGCCACCGAGCGACACCTCCGCGCCGACACCACTCGGGCTCGGCCCCACATCGTGCTGCTTACCGGACTGACGCCGGCCGTCGGCGATGAGACCCACCCCGAGGATCAGGTCCTGATCGGTGTCTGCGATCGGCCCGCGGCCGTCGGCGATGCTCTGCGCGAGATCACCGACGATGACCGCGCCCTGCGAGAAGCCCATGAGCATGTAGCCGGTCAGCGGGCAGGCGCGGTTGGTCTTGGCCATCTTGGCCGCCGCCCGCTGGTAGCCCTGCTTGCGGGAGGCGTTGTAATCCATCTGCCGATCGGTGAGATTGGTCGGATTCCGGAACTGCGCGGTATAGGGAACCGTGTAGACCTCGGTGCGCGCGCCGGAGAACCTCTCGCGCAAGGGCCCGGACACCTTGAGCATCAACGACTTGGGGTTGGCCGTCGGATTGAGCGGGTCGTCGTCGGCCGAGGACTCCCAGGTGCCCGGCACCACGAGGGTCAGGACATCGGGGCAGTCGGCAGGTTGTGCCATCGGCCGCGACGTGGGCGGCGAGGTGGTCGGGCCCTTGGGGACCCGCCCCGGACCCGGTTGCAACAGTACGACGACCAGAACGATCACCAGCGCCAACGCCAGGACCGCGAGGAATCCCAGGAACAGCAGGAACTTGGGAACACGCCGTTTCGGGCTGCGCCCCGGACGCGAGCGGGCCATCGACCGTCCGCTCAGCAGAATTCGGCGTGCGCGGCCCGGATAACCTTGTCGGCCTTGGCGCTCGCCTCCGCGACCGAATCTGTGCCCGGACCCACGGACGCGGTCACATAGGCCTTGACGGTCACCGGATCGGTGCCCTTCTTCTTCTCACTGCAGATGTAGGCACCCATGGTCAGCGCCACGTTGTTGTCGGTGTCACCCATGAAGGTCACGTTCTGGCGTTTGAGAGCACGCAGGTAGTCTTCCTGCTTCTCCGTCAGCTTGACGTTCTGCGGGGCGACAACGCTCTCCTCGACGGTGTCGCTGCGGGGCGCGGTGGTCGTGGTGGTCGTGGTGGTCGTGGTGGTCGAAGCGCTCGACGTGGTCGCGGACACCTCCGTGTCCCGGGCACCCCGGGAGGCGTCCGGACTCTCGGATGCCAACGCCTCGACCGACTCGGACGGTGAGACCTCGGTGGCGGTGCTTTCGGCGTTCGCACTCGATTTCATCGAGGTGGTGGTGATCTGGTTGCTGGTCAGTGGCGCCGATGCCGTCGAGTCATCCGAACAGGCGGTCATTCCCGCGGCCACCAGTGCCAGACCCGTCGCCAGCATCGCCGACCGGATGATCGTCCTCATCGTCGTCATCGTCACTTCCTCTGCATCACACGCTTGCACCCCGCCAGAGGCAAGGCTACAACCGCGCGGCGGCACATCTGGCCGTGGTGGGACTTCACCAGCCAAAACACCGCAATTCCTCAGCGAAGATTTAGGGTTTTGGATGTCGGGCACCCAGACTACGGCCCGCGCCACTGCATCGGCTTCCGCGAGAACCTACATCAGAACCTTGGTGCCGTTCTTCGAATCCCAGGTGATCCTGCCGTGTTCGAACCTGTTGAAGCGGCCCTTGCCGTCGCGGGTGGACAACTCGTCACTGATGGGCAGGCCGAGCTTGCCCCCGGGTCCTCCGGTCCCGCTGTACGCGCCGCCGATGGCACCGGTGACCACCTTCGGACCCTTCGGCCCGGTGATGATCCGGCCGCCCGCGAAGTCCTGGGCGCGGCCTCCCGGAACCGTGTAGTCGGGCGTGAGGCACTCGCCGAGCACCTTCTTGTTCTTCGCGGCAACCTTCTTGAACTTGGAGTAGACGCCGCAATTGACCTTGTCGCCGCTCAGTCCCAGCGCCGACGCCGCCTGCGGCCACGCCTGGGCCATCTCGAACTGCCAGTACGGCCAGGTGTGCGTGCCCGACGGCCGGTAGGCCGAACGGGCGGGCACACCCACCTCGTTGAGTTTGACGGCGAACTGCTGGGTGGTGACGCGCGAGAGCACCTCGAGGCCGACGCCGGAGTAGTTGGTGGCCAGCAGCGGAATGTCCGAGGCCTGGTCGTGCGGACCGATCACGCCGTTGCCGGAGGAGATGTAGATGCTGGTTCCCTGCAGTTTGTCGGCGAGCACGTACGGATCGTGTTCCCGCCACGCGGGGTCGCTCGGCTTGCCGAACATCTTCTCCGAGTCGTAGGCGCCGCCGTCGCGCTGGGCGAATTGGATGGCCTGCGCCATGCCCGGCGAGCTGAGTTGCAGGATGCCCGAGAACGACGCCACGAACTTGTAGAAGCCGGGGTTGCGCGCGGCGAGCATCATCGCCGCCGAACCACCCATCGACAGACCTTCGACACCGCGAACGTCGGTCGAGCGCCAGTCGTCCGACTCCAGGATCGGTGGCAGTTCCTTAATCAGGAAGGTCTCCCACATGTAGTGTTTGCCGCGGTCCGGCTCCTTCCAGTCGGTGTAGAAGCTGGACTCGCCGCCGATCGGCAGGACCACATTGACGTTCTTGTCCTTGTAGAAATCGATGATGTTGGTGTTCAGGATCCAGCCGCTCTGGTTCTCCTGGGCGCGGAGCCCATCGAGCATCGTGAGTTGGGGGAACCTGTCCTTCGGCTTGGCGTACCAGTCGCGGGCCAGCAGCAGTTGCACCTGGATGTTGGTCTTCATCGCCGGCGAGTACACCCACAGCGCCACCCGGCGGCTGGTGTACCAGTAGATATTGGTGACCTTGGCCTGGTCCGCCGCCGGCGCCGGTTTGCGGGTCGTCTCCGGCGCGGGCTTGGGTGTCGGCTTGTTCGTCGTCTCCGGCGCGGGTTTGCCGGTGGTCGCCGGTGCGGGCTTGTGCGTCGTCGGCGTCGCCGGTGCGGGTTCGGCGCCCGCGGGCACACCGCCGACGACCAAGCTCAGCACCATCGCACCCGCGCCGACGGCCGTCGATGCGGCAGCCCTGGTTCGCCCGGCACTACGCCGAATCGCCCGGTTGCCATCGCTGGGAGCACTGTCGTTGCCGGCACCTCGCGTTGTAGGCCACATCGCTGAACTCCTCCGTCGGATACGAACGCAACTGCCACATTCGCACCACAAACCACAAATGTCTCAGGAGTTTCATACACCACAGAAGTCCCGGCCGCATCATCGCCACGCCCACGGCCCGCCAACTTCGTCCGATATGGAACCCAGCTCGGACATATGTCCGAGCCAGACCCCATATCGGACGAAGTTGTCCAGCCCACAGAAAATCCCCCGACCCGCACACAGCGGATCGGGGGATTCAAGGGAGGAAGACAGAGGGCTAAGGGCTCACAAACTCAGCCCCGCCGCATCACCTAAAGAATCCTCGGTTCTTGGCGTCCCAGACCATATCCTGCCAGTAGCCCCACGAGTGGGTGCCCATGGAGTAGCTGCTCATCACCGGCACACCGTTGATCGCGGCGAAGAGCTCGAACGCCTTGGTCTGGGTGAAGGAGAGCAGTTCGAGCGGGGAGCCCTTGAAGAAGTCGTTGAACAGGCTGACCGCACTGCTGCCGTTGTCGAAGCTGTGCTGGCCGACGATGCCGTTGCCGGACCCGACGTAGACCTTCATGCCCTTGAGACCCTGGATGTTCCAGGCGGCGTCGTTGGTGCGCCAGCGCGGGCTCCACGGCGGCCCGTACATGGAGTCGACGTTGAACGGCGCGGGCGCGATGTCGAGCATCGACAGGCGGATGGCGGTGCGCATTCCGGGCGCGGTCATCCAGTTGTAGCCCGACAGCGAGGCCGCGCGGTCGAAGTTCTGGCGGTTCTGGGCCGCGATGGTGAGCGCGGCACCGCCACCGGAGGACAGACCCATGATGGCGTACTTGCCGTTACCGACGCGGAAGCCGTTGGCGTCCAGGGTGCGGATGAGACTCTTGGTGATGACGCAGCGCCACTTGTAAGTGAACGGCTGTCCGTTGAAGTTGGAGGGCGAGTCCCAGTCGGCGTAGAAGCTGGCCGGCCCACCGATGGGCTGGACGACGTTGACGCCCGAGTTCACCAGCTTCTGGACGTTGGTGTTGATCTCCCAGCCGCTGTAGCCGTATTCGGCGCGCATGCCGTCGAGGAGGATGACGGTCTTGTAGTTGCCCGCCTTCTTCCAGGTCCGCACCTTGACGCCGTTGGCTTCGTTGGCCGACTTGTTCTTCCATGGGCCGCTGGTGTAGTTGGGCATTCCGCAGCTGTCGATGCGGTATTCCTTGAACAGGGCTGTGTCGTTGACCCTGGCACTCGCCTCACCTGCAGTGACGCCTACCATGCCTATCGCTGTGGCCAGCGACAGCATGCCTGCAAGAAAACGGGACCGGCCTTTACGGCACCCCCTGTGCTGTTTGGCACCTTCGCGCATCGACTACCTAACTCCTCGTTGTGTGGCGGATGAGCGATTCGCACCGCTCATCTGCCACTGTGCTTCTGGCGACAGTGGCCCGACCGCACCCGCAGTCTCACCTACACGCGGGCCCCGCCACCGGTGTGGACGCGGACCGTCCGGACGCAGCACATCCGCACGCGTTTCGTGTGGCGAGCCTATTGCAAGCCGGGCAGGCTGACAAACGGTGTGATCTGTATCGCTATCCAATCGAGATCACATATGTCGATCAGCCGACTCTCAGTAACCCTGTCGTCGATTTCATCGCGAACGTTACCGATTCGAGATACGAATGCACAACCGTTACTGTGGCAAAAGATCCGTCCACGTCCACGAACTTCGACCGGCGGGTACCCGAATGCCCTAGTTGCCGCGCTCGTCCGGTGGCGTCAGACCGCACCGCAGGATTTCGTACTTCGGCTCACGCTCGATCCGGTAGCTGTTGAACCGGGCCGCGTTCTTCAGGTTGTCGACAAACCGATGCCACGACCACACACCCTCGTAGGAGCGGTAGCGCTCCCGCGTCTCCGGGCAGGTCAACGCGACCTTGGCCTCGGCAACCGTGTCCTCGTCGAGGTAGCTGGGCAGGTCCGGCTTACTCGAGACCGCCCTGGCCTCGGCGACCACCCACTCCGACCGCAGGTTCTTGTCGTGGCCGATCCGGCCGTCGACGAGCCGTTCGGTGTGTGCGGCGAGCGGGTAGGCCAGCCCCATCTGGTCGACGACACGCACGTCGAGCGGCGCGTTCATGCTCGTCATACCCAGGTTCAGGAAGTAGACGGTGACCTTGCGCTTGTCCTGCGGCGTCGATTCGGGCAGCGGCGCGACGTACCACTCGTCATAGTCGGCGGACGGCAGGATGACGCCGCCCCGGCCGCGGTACTCCTCGATCCGCTGGGCCATCGCGCGCATCCGCGGATAGTCCAGGTAGTCCTCGGCCGTCACCGGATTCTGGTTGCCCATGTTGGTGACGTAGAAGCGGCGTTCATCGACAATGCCGCTGCGGCCGATGCTGGTGCCCGCGTTCGGCAAGACGGTCGACTGGTAGGTACTGCCCCACACCAGCATGGTGATCCAGATCGCCACCAGTGCCACCGCACCGCCGAGCCGGACCCGCGCCCGGCGCGCCGGGACGACACCGGTTGCGCCGCGCAGTTGCGCCCGGCCCGCCGGAATCGCCACCGGGATGGTCATCAGCGGCAGCAGCAGCGTGAACAGCGGGTTCAGCAGCACCCGGCCGTGCATGAAGTCGCCGCCCTGACGCATCCAGTAGACAGCACCGATCGCGCCCGCCACCGCGACGGTGACGGTGACCCCGGTCGTCGATTGCAGCCGGGCCGACCAGCCGGCCATCCGCTCCCGCAGGGTGGGGCGTCGGTCGCGGAGACCGGACTCGCCCGGGTCGGTGACATCCCCGTTCGCGACGGCCTGCCCCGGAGAAGTTTGCCCGGTAGACGTCTCACCGGTGGAACGGGACAGCCATCCGTCCACCCCCAGGATCACCGCGACCACGATCAGCAGGATCAGCGGCAACACCAGCAGGTACGGCGAGAACAGATTGCCCACGTAGTCGAAGCCCTGCGCCCACTTGGAACCGCTGGCGTCCTTGGCGACGGCCGGGTTGGGCACCAGCAGGGCGTAGTAGCCCATCCGGAAGATCTGATAGCTCACCGGAAGCACACCGGCTACCACGGCGATCCCGGCGCGCATCTTCCACGACGCGGGCGCGGCCACCATCACCAGCAGGATCAGGCCACCGAGCACGGTCAGTTCCGGACGGATCAGCGGCGCCAGACCCGCGGTGAACGCCAGCGCCAGCGTGGCCGGGTTGTTGATCCGGCCGGGGGTGTGCCCCGTCGCGGTGCCCGACCCCACAGGCCCGATCACCCGGCCCCGCCTGCCCCAGGCGACGAACTGACACCACAGCGCGGCGATCCAGAAGATGCACAGCCCGTTCTCCAGGCCGCTGGTGGCGAAGTCACGGGCGGGTGGCAACGCGATGTAGACGATCGCGCCGAGCGGCAGCAGCAGCGTCCAGCCCGATCCGGCAGACAGGGTGGTGGTGGACAGGGAGGTGCGCCCGATCCGGTCGGCGTAGAGCCGGGCGGTGCCGTACATGGCCAGCGGGATCGCCGCCACCGACAGCACCAGCGCCACCCACAGCGCGACGTACTCGAGTCGGCCGTCGGTGACCCAGGCCCAGAACCACAGCAGGTAAGTCCAGGCGGTGGAGGTGTTGGCCTCCACGCGCTCCCCCGCGTTGAACACAGGTCCATTGCCGGCGAACAGGTTGCGCAGGGTGCGCAGGACGATCAGGCCGTCGTCGGCGATCCACCGCCGCTGCCAGGCGCCGATGGCGAAGAATGTGGTGACCAGGATCGCGCCGACGGCGAAGCTGCCGTAGGTGACCCAGCCCCGTGCGCCCAGACGTGCGATCCGGGCACCCCCGATCCCGGTACCGTCGCCGCGGGAGCGCCTGGTTCGGCCCGCCGCGCCCGATTCGTCGTCGGCGCCGAACAGGTCGGCCAGGCTCGTACCCGAACCGGGTTGTGTCTCGGCGGGCCCCGGGTGTTTGTCAGAAGGCATAGACGGCCACACCCACGCAGATGATCCAGGCGACCGCCAAGAACTGCAGGATGCGGTCGCCCAGGGCGATCTCTTCCGGTTCGCCCGCGGCGCCGCCGTCGACGTCTACGGCGTACCGCAGAATCGCGACGGTGAACGGGACGATCGAGATCGAGTAGAAGACATTGTCGCCGTGGCTGCCGCCGGGACCGGTATCCAGCGCCCACAGGCCATAGCAGAGCACCACCGATGTCGCCGACAACGTCCACACGAATCTCAGGTAGGTGGCGGTGTAGTACTGCAACGACTTGCGGATCTTGGCGCCGGTCCGTTCGGCGTACACCAGTTCGGCGTAGCGTTTGCCGGCCGCCATGAACAGCGAACCGAACGCCATGACCAGCAGGAACCACCGCGACAGCCCGTCGGGCAATTGGGCGGCCACACCACCGGCGATAGCCCGGATCAGGAAGCCCGACGACACGATGCAGATGTCGATGACGGCCTGGTGTTTGAGGCCGAAACAGTAGCCGAGCTGGATGGCGAAGTACACCGCGATGGTGACCGCCGTCTGCCAGTTCGCCAGGAACGAGATACCGATCGCCGCGATCGCCAGTACGGTGGCCAGTACGAACGCCAGGCTCTGCGGCACCACACCGGCCGCGATCGGCCGGAAACGCTTGGTGGGATGGTTGCGGTCGGCCTCGACGTCGAGGGCGTCGTTGATCAGGTAGGTGGCCGACGCGATCAGGCAGAACGCGACGAACGCCACCAGCACCCGCAACATGGTCGCGCCGTCGGTGAGCACGTCGGTGCCCGCCGCCATCGGCGCGGCCAGGACCAGGACGTTCTTCACCCACTGCCGGGGCCGCAATGCCTTCACCAGTCCGGTCGCCAGATTCTTCGGCGGACCGAGCTGGGGGCCGTGCTCGATCGGTTCCTCACTCATCTGGATCCTCGGCTCATCTCACTCTTGCCCGCGGCTGTGCGGGCGATTCACTGCTTGGTCTGTCCTCGCGCGGGCTGTCTCGGGTCGTCCCCGGCCGCGGTCAGCTGTCGGCGGCGCCGGAACGGTCACGAACGCGACGGTCGGGAAACAGTCTGTCACCCGCGACCACGGCCGCGGCACCGACCGCACCGATTCCGGCTCCGGCCAGCACATCCGTCGGATAGTGCACGCCCAGCACCAGCCGCGACAGCAACATCGGCGGCACCAGCACCGCCGGCACCGCGGCGGGCGGCAGGCCCGCCGCACGGCCGATCAGAATCGCCGCGGCCGTGGTCGAGGTGGCATGCGAGGACGGGAAGCTCAGCTTCGACGGGGTGCTCACACCGATCTCGATGTCCGGATGGTGGGGGCGGGGCCTGCGCACCACCCGCTTGATGATCACCGACGCCGCATGCGCGCCGAAGGCACCCACACCCGCCTCGATCCAGCGACGGCGGGCGGCCCGGTCACCTCTCACCTGTGCGACGGCCGCACCGGCCCCGGCGATCGCCAGCCAGCCGAGCGAATGCTCACCGAAGTGTGACAGCCCGCGCGCGGCCTCCCGGACACCCGGCCGACGCCCGATCGCCGCCTGGATCGCGACCAGTGCTGCTGCCTCCCCCGTCGCTGCGCTCGCCCCGGCCTCCCCCGTCGCTGCGCTCGCCCCGGCCTCCCCCGTCGCTGCGCTCGCCCCGGCCTCCCCCGTCGCTGCGCTCGCCCCGGCCTCCCCCGTCGCCGGCGTCGTGTCCTGTTCAGTCGATTCCGAAGACATCAGCCCAGCTCTCCTTGCTCGTCAGGTCCGCATGCGCGCCGCGGTAGGCCTCGCGCATCTCGGGGAAGCGATCGTAGACCTCTTTCACCAGCGCGGCCGACTCGCGCGCCAGCGCGATCATCTTGTCACGGTCACGCTGCCGGTAGACCACGCCACGGCCGTCGGCGGTGGTCACGGTCACCCCGTCGACACGGCCGAGACTGAACCAGCGGGCCTCGATCGGCGGATAGTTGGCCTGGGGCACCTCGTGGTGCCGCGGGTCGGCCGGTCGAAGATTGTTGCGCACCGCCCCGGCGAGCGCGCGCACCTTGGTGATCGGGTTCTTCGGCTCGTTGACGCCGAGGTGCGTGGCCTCACCGCTGGTGCGCGGCAGTGCCTGCGCCGACGGCAACACGACAGCATCGGGGAACTCCTTGCGCATCGCCGCCACCTTCGGCAGCGCGGTGGGCAGCAGGCTGCGGATGTGGTCGGGACCGGCGAGAAAGTCACGGATCGCCTCGTTCTGGATGGCAACCGTCGAATACTCCAGGCACAGCAGATGTTTCGCGGTGGCCTTGGCCATCGACTGCACAATGCCACCGATCGGGCCGTCGTGATGGATCGAGGCGACGACCAGCCGGTTGCGCAGATGAAAGTAGGCCTGCCAGTCGATGGCGTCGTCCTTGTCGCTCCACGCCATGTGCCAGATCGCGATACCCGGCACCGTCGCCGTCGGGTAGCCCGCTTTCGCTGCGCGCAAAGCGAATTCCCAGTCGTCCCACTTGATGAACAGCGGCATCGGCAGGCCGATCTTCTCCGCGCATTCGCGCGGGATCATGCACATCCACCAGCCGTTGCCCTCGACGTCGATGCGCCGGTGCAGGTTCTTCGAGTTGTCCCGGTCGCGCAGTGGATACTTCGCGAAGTCATGGTCGTACTCGACGAACGGTGCCGCCGTCCACATGAAGGTGTGCCGGTTGATGGCCTCACCCATGCAGTGCAGGTGGCTGCGGTCCTGCAGATTGAGCATCTGACCGCCGACCAGCATGGGCGACTTGGCGAACCGGGACAACGCGAGCGCCCGCAGGATCGAGTCGGGTTCGATCGCGATGTCGTCGTCCATGTACAGCACATACGGGCTGTCGGTCAGCCGCAGCGCCTCGTACATGATGCGCGCGTATCCGCCCGAGCCGCCGAGGTTTCCCTGGTCGAAGATGTGCAGCCGGTCACCGAGTGCCGCGGCGGCCTCGGTGTAGCCGGGTTCGTCAACCACCTTGCGGGTGCCCTGGTCGGGCATCAACACCGCATCGACGACGGCGTCGACAAGCGGGTCGGAGGTGAGCGCGGCGAGCGCGGCGACGGCGTCGGTGGGCCGGTTGAATGTGGGGATACCGACGGTGACCCGCTTGGTCTCCTCGTCGGGCGTGGGCGAGTCCACCGCTGAATACCAACCGGCGGAGACGATCTCGGTGTCGGTATCGGTGGTGAGGTCGAACCAGATCCAGCCACCGTCCTCGAACGGGCCCAGATCCACCTCCAGTTCGATACTGCCGCGACCGGACTCGTCGACGGGGATCAGTTCGCCGCCAATGCCGATACGCGCGCCGTCGAACTTGGAGCGGTACAAGTCGATCCGGCAGGTGCCGATCACCTCGACCCGCAGTACCACCGAGGTCAGGATCGACCACCGCCGCCAGTACGCGGCGGCGAAGGCGTTGAAGTACGACTCGAAGCTGACCTGCGAATCCGGGCTCAGCACAACCGAAGTGCGGCTCGGTGAATGCGCGCGGCGCGAGTTCCGCTCATCCTCGACGAGGTACAGCGACCGCACGTCGACGGGCTCACCCGGACGCGGGAAGATGACCCGCTGCAGAAGGCTGGTGGCTTTGCTCATTCTTCTCCCCCGGTCAGCGCCGCACCGTCGCGTAGGTGCGGTGCGAGCGTGTTGTCGAACATGGTGAGCGCACTGGCGATCGCCATATGCATGTCGAGATACTGGTAGGTGCCCAGGCGGCCACCGAAAAGCACCTTGCCGTCGCGGGTTTCGGCCTTGGCCAGCTCTCGGTACGCGGCCACCATCGCGCGGTCGTCGGGGGTGTTGATCGGATAGTACGGCTCGTCGGACTCGCCGGCGAAGCGGCTGTACTCACGCATGATCACCGTCTTGTCCGATGGATAGCCGGTGCGTTCGGGATGAAAATGCCGGAACTCGTGGATGCGGGTGTACGGAACGTCGGCGTCGTTGTAGTTCATCACCGGAGTGCCCTGGAAATCGCCGGTGGGCAGCACCTCGGTCTCGAAATCGAGTGTGCGCCACCCTAGTCGGCCGGCTGAGTAGTCGAAGTAGCGGTCCAGCGGACCGGTGTAGACCACGGGGGCGTCCGGATTGGCGGCGCGCAGCCCGTCACGCACGTCGAACCAGTCGGTGTCGGTGCGCACCTCGATGCGCTCGTCGGCGGCCATCTTCTCCAGCCACGCGGTGTACCCGTCGACGGGTAACCCCTCGTAGGTGTCGTTGAAGTAGCGGTTGTCGAAGTTGTAGCGCACCGGCAGCCGGGTGATGTTGCCCGCGGGCAGCTCGGTGGGGTCGGTCTGCCACTGCTTGGCAGTGTAGTGCTTGAAGAACGCCTCGTACAGCGGACGCCCGATCAGGCTGATCGCCTTCTCCTCGAAGTTCTGGGCGTCCTTCGAATCGATCTCACCGGCCTGTTCGGCGATCAGCGCACGCGCCTCGTCGGGGCTGTAGTACTTGTCGAAGAACTGGCTGATCAGGCCCAGACCCACCGGCAGCGGATACGCCTGCCCCTGGTAGAGCCCGAACACCCGATGCTGGTAGCCGGTGAAGTCGGTGAACTGCCGCACGTAGTCCCACACCCGCTTGTTGGAGGTGTGAAACAGGTGTGCACCGTACTTGTGGATCTCGATTCCGGTTTCCGGTTCGGCCTCGGAGTAGGCATTGCCGCCGAGGTGGTGCCGACGTTCGACGACGAGGACCCGCTTACCGAGCTGGGTTGCCGCCCGTTCCGCGATCGTCAGCCCGAAAAACCCGGATCCCACCACGAACAGGTCGTACTCATTACTCGATGCCACGAGTGCTCAGCCTATCGGACCGAACCTGAGGATCAGCCGAGCACGACCTCCGTGGCCCGACAAACTCACAGTCCGATCACCTCACACCCGCTATTTCAGCGCATCCCGCTTCGGGAAGCCGACGACCGGCTGTCCGCCCTTGCTGAGGTAGTCGGCGAGGGACCGCCCGGCGAGAGCGTGCGCACCGGTGTCGGCGGAGAAGAACATCATGCCACGCTGGAACAGCTGCACGACGCCCTTGCCGTCGGGGGTGAGTGCGGGAATGCCGATCGCCTGACCGAGGACGCCGGTGATACCGCCGAGATCGTCGAACTTGCCGTTGAGCACCTGGGTGCCCACCTCGAGCAACTGTGACGCACCCGGCATCACCTCGTCGAAGATCGTCTCCAGGATGCCACCGGCCGGACCGGTGCCGCGTGCCGGGGCGACGATCGCGGGCTTGTTCGTCTGGCCCTTGATGGCGAAGTAGGAGGATTTGAGCCCGAGGGTGGTGCGGGCGTCCTCGCCGCTCACCTCGACGGTGCCACCGGTTCCGACCACGCGGACCTTGACGGCGCGGCCCCACTGCGGGCCGAGACCGTTGGCCTCGATCACCTCGAAGTCGCGCAGCGCGCCGACGCCGAAGGCGCTGCCCACGGTGTCCGGGCTCAGCGTCATCGTCCAGTTGTGTGACGGCGAAATGGTGTCGCCCTCGTCCTCGACGGCGGGGAACGGCCCGCCCGCGGTGAAACCGCCGGTCGATGCCGAGAACTCGGTGAACGCCGGTTTCCCGTTCACCAGGCGGACCTGTCCGGCGGTGGCGTCGGCGGCGGAGTTCGTGCGTGGGTCCTCTACGGACGCACCGCCGTAGACCTGCGAGTTCTGGGTATCGTCGATCTGTTTGCCGCCGGCGAGCGCGGCCAGTGCGTAGGTGCGCGCGGCCACGGCCTGCGCCTTGATGGCCTCGGCTCCACCGCCGTCGGCCCAGCCGGGCGAGATCTCCTTGGGCAGGACACCCTTGACGTAGTCATCGATGTGGACCCGGTTGACGACGCGTCCGCCGGAGTAGCCGAGCGCGCCGCGATACGTGGCGCCCGACCCGCAGAAGGTGAGCAGCTCACCGGCGGGTCTGGTCGGGCCCGCGGTCAGTGGTTCGACGAAGGTCGCGGGCACCGAGCGCACGACCGATCCGCCGCAGCCGTTGGTGATGTTTGCTGTTCCCCCGGACAAACTGACCGCTTGCCCGGGGGCGACGACCTGCCCGCCTACCCGCATCCCGGCGACCGCGCGCACAGAAACCGAGCTCTGATTCGTCAGTGTGACGTCGACCTCGGACCTGTCCGCCTTCCCCGCGGTGGTGCCGCCATAGTAATGACGCAGGATCCTGCCGGCAGACCAGCCCTTCTTCGCATAGCCGTAGGCACCCCACTGCCCCAGGCCACGACCGTGACCGTGACCGTGACCGTGCATGGTCACCGAACCGGAGACCGCCAGGTCGACGTCGTCGGCGCCGTTGAGCGTGGTGCCGAGGACCAGACCGCCGGCGATCAGCGCGGGTGTCAGGCCCAGCGCCGTCAACGACAGTTTTCGCTTGCGCGCATCCCGTGACCGGGCGCCGGTCGTGAACATTCTCAGACGTGGCATAACCGTCGGACTCCCCTCGGTGTCCCCCGCGTCGGCCGTGTGCAGTGGATGTGTACACGGGTGAACGCCCAGCTGCGAAGCCGTTGCAGTGGGTAGCCAACCGTGACTCATGTGGTTAGTGTTGCGAATGGGACTCTAGTGACCATAGTGAATTCGTAGCGACAACACCAATCTCACTAGATAACAACAGCATCACGAGTTGTATCGACAGTGTGCGTCGGTCACACCGCAGCGCATATTCAGCGCACACGATGGCAGCTGCCGCCGCGATCCGTCCGGGGAAGACAACCCAGGAGAGACACCACCATGCGATACCCCAGAACCAAGCCGCCGATCGTGCTCGCGGTCGTCGCAGCGCTCGCCGTCACGAGCCCCTTCGCGGCCATTCTCTTCGGTGCCGACCCCGTGCCGGTCGACCGCACGAAGACCCACGCCAAGACGACGATCGAACAGCTCTCCCTGGACAAGCTCCCCACCTATGCCCTCGACATGGCGACGGCGCGGCTCTCGGACATCGGCATCACCCTCCCGACGATCGACCCGGCACTGTTCCCCGATCCCGACATCGGGCACACCGCCCCGGCGCTGCGCGAGGCCCACACCCCCGGCACCCGAACGTCCGGCACCCGAACGCCCGGCACCGTACGCACCAAGGCCACGGTCCCCGGCACATCCACCACGAGCACGCCGCGAACGGGCATCCACGAACACGCGACCACGGACAAGCCCAGCCCGCGCGAGCCGACGACACCGAAGAAGACGACACCGAAGAAGAAGCCTGCGGTGTCACCGCGGATGGCCGACGGCAGGCTCGTCGGCCCCGCCGTGCAGCGCATCACCAACAAGGGCAAAGCCCTCAAGATGGTGGCCCTGACCTGGAACAAACCCGTCGAGGCCACTGCCTACCTGCGCGTGCGGGACGAGGACGGCGGCTGGGGCGCGTGGACGGCGCTGGACACCGTCGACACGGCCGGCATCCCTGGGCCGGGCGATGGGGACCGTCGCAGATATGTGAGCGGCACCGAACCGATCTGGGTGGGTGCGGCGACGGCGGCCGAGATCCTGCTGACCCAGGGCGGCAAGGCCATCCCCGCCGCCGTAACCCAGAACGGGCTGCTCACCCAGCTGGGTATCGGATCATCCGATTCGATCGTCTCGACGCTGCTGCGCACGGCACTGTCGACGATGCAGGCCACCGTGATCTCGCCGCAGAGCCTGCTGTCGCTCGGATCGTCGATACTGACATCGCTGTCGGGCGGTCCACAGGTGATATCGCGGGCGCAATGGGGTGCCGACGAAGGCATCCGCTGCTCGCAGCCGCACTACATCCCGCGGATCAAGGGGGCGGTGGTGCACCACACCGCCGGATCCAACGACTACTCCCCCCAGCAGTCGGCCGAGATCGTGCGCGGCATCTACGCCTACCACGCACAATCGCTCAACTGGTGCGACATCGGCTACAACGTGCTGGTCGACAGATACGGGCAGATCTTCGAAGGTGCGTTCGGCGGGCTCGACCGCAACGTCGAGGCCACCCACACCGGCGGCTTCAACCAGTCCACGGTCGGGGTGTCGCTGATGGGTGACCTCGACCAGACCGGACCGTCGGCGCAGATGATCTCGGCGGCGGGCCGATTCCTGCGCTGGCGCTTGGGCAAGGCAGGTCTGTCGCCCGTCGGAAAGACCCAGCTCGACGCCCAATACTTCTCCGACAGCAAATTCTCGGCCGGCAGCGTCGCCGACGTGCCGACGATCTCCGCCCACCGCGACCTCAACCACACCGAATGCCCAGGCCGGTTCGGTTACGCGGCGCTGGACACCATCCGGGCCGTCGCCGCCGGTGGCACCCCCATGGCCACCGCCGAACCCACTACCCCGGCGCTTGGGCCCGCTCCCGCCCCGTCTCCGGTTCCCACCGGCTGACTCACTCGCCACGCCGGTTGAAGTGTGCTGAGCGCAAGCGACGAACCTCGAAACCCGGTGAGACGAGAATGCTCGTCTCACCGGGTGACGGAGGTCAGTTGAGCCGCCGGTGCTGCTGGGTCAGCGTCACCGACGCGTGCCCGGGCAGAGTCCGGCCACCGGCCTTGATCGGCGTGATGGTGAACTTGTTGTTCCCGTAAAACGACCATTCATACGGGACGGCCACCCGGACTTCGAGTTGCTGGTTCGCCGGGAGCTGTTGAACCGTGTACTTGACCTGATAAGTCTTCTCATCACGGGGCACGAAGGAACCGTTCACAACCTTGGCCGTGCTGCCCACAGGCGTCGTGTTGTCCCCGAAGGTGCCATTCGCGGGGTTCTGCTTGACCACTGTGACCAGGCCGGGCGTCACGATCTTGCCGTAGTTCTTCTTGGCCCATTCATTCTGGAGAATCAGAGTGATGGTCACCGAGTTCGATACCACACACGCCCGACAGAGCTTCGGGGTCGGCTTCATTGTCGTCGGGGGCGGAGCCGCGCCGACCTGCCCCGACATGACCCCGGCGAGGCCGAGTGTCAGTAGCAGGGACACAAGTCCGGTGACGATTTTTCGTGTCATGAGAAATTCCTTTCCATGCTGTGCGGGAACAATTCGAAGGATGCGCCATGGGCATCTGGTTGCAACGAGTAGTCGACTACTCGAATCCACGAGCCCACCACGCGTCGATGCAGGCCGCCGGCTTCGCGGGACGGGTATGCGGGAGCGTCGCCGGGCCTCGCCCGCCGGGCGGGACCGATGCGCGGCGACGCATCGCAGGATGATCGTTGTCGGTCAGTTCTTCTTGAGCTTCACCAGACCGATCGGGCTGCGCAGTTCATCGGGGCCGGCAAGGGTGTTCTTGCCACAGTGCATCCACACATCGTGATAGCCGGGGGTGCCGCGCAGGGTTCGCACCCGAAGACTGTTCGGCGGAATCGTGAACCGCGCACCGATCGCGTGGGGTTCGACCACCCAGGTCTCGCATTCGATGGGGTAGGAGTTTGAGTTCTTCACCGCGACAATGACTCTGCCGTGGCTCTTCACGTCCAGATGAGTCGTCGGGGTGGCGGCCGAGGCAGTGCCGGCAGCACCCAGCAGGACCATCCCCGACGCGGCTGTGGCAATGGCCGCGGCTACGATACGACGTGCATTCATGATGTCCTCCTGAAGAATTGTTGACGGTTGTTGTCGATTGACATTTCAAAGAATGACGGGTGATCTTCGGACGGTCAATCCTCCGGAATGGGTAGTTCTCCCCGGCCGGAGTGCGTAACACTCGCCTACATGCCCGAAGTCACCATCCCCATAGAAAAAGCACGGTGCCGGACCGCGGGAAAGAATCGCCGAAAGGCTGCTGTCACCATTTCCGGTGTCATCCGATAATTTCTTTCTTTCCGCTAACGATCTACGTGGAATTGCGGCCCTCCGATTCACCCGCGGAGGCCGTGCCCTCCCCCGTCGTCGACGAAACCCAGGCCGTTCTCGCAGGTCGCCGTACCGCCGCAACCACCAGGCCGGCATCGGAGACGACATGACGATGCAGGTACCTCCGGCACCCGGCCGCCGACCCGAGAAGCAACCATCCGCAGACGAGCGGACCGTCCCCGAGCATCCCCGGTACGAGCGTTCTCGTGCGATCTACGGCAGAATGCGCCTTATGCGCGTGAACAACACCTCGCCGTCCGCCGTCCGTACCCGTGGCCGTTCGGCCCGCCGCATCGCCGCCGCCGTCGCCGTCACCGCAGGTCTCGGCGGGATGCTGGGCGGCGCCGTGACCGCCCCCGATGCGTCGGCCGCCCCCAAGAAGACCACGACCCAGCCGGCAGCCAAGAAGAAGTCCAAGCCGATCGTGCGCGCCTGGGCGTCACACGGCCGGATCTTCATGAGCGCCATCAACCTGCCCGAAGGCCCCAAGCTGTGCGGTCTCACCGTGCAGGTGGCCTCGCAGTACATCGGCAGCTACGAGCCCATCAAGCAACTCGGCGACAAGGCCACCAGCAGGCAGTCGATCACCCTGGCCACCGGATCGCTGCCGCCCGGCAGCCACACCGTCAGCCTGCGCTGCTACAGCCGCGACGACGGCGCCACCATCGTCGCCTCCACCCGGCACGTGTCGATCGGCCTCGTCGAGTGGGCCTCCTGAGCATGTTCCAGACCCGCGAATAGCGCCCGGCATCACCATTCGGCGGGCGCTATCGGCGGGGCTTATGACGAGAGGGCCGCGTGTCTCTCGGCGTAGCCGGGGGCCAGCGCCTCCATCTGCTCGATCACAATCTTGATGGCCTCGGGCTGCTTGTCGGGCGGGTACTTGAACTTGACGAGCACCCGCTTCACCGATGAGCGGAGTTTGGCACGCACGTCGTCACGGACGGTCCAGTCGTACTTGGTATCTCGCTGCATGATGTGTACCAGTTCACGCGCGATGTCGGCGAGCACGTCGTTGCCTTGCAGTTCGACGGCCGACTTGTTGGCGGCGACGGCGTCGAAAAACGCCAGTTCGTCATCGGAGAGCGGCGGGTTGAAGTTCTGCCCCCGAGAGCCTTCGGCCGCGATATCGTGCGCCATGGCGATGAGTTCGGCGATCACCTCGGCGGAGGTGACCTGCTGGTTGGTGTAGCGGCGCATCAGCTCGGTGATCCGGTCGGAGAATGCTCGTTGCCGCACGAGACTATTGCGAGTGGCTCGGCGTGATTCCCCGGTGAGGGTGGCGCGCAGCGCCTCGATCGCCAGGTGTGGGTTGGCGGCCGCCCGCGCTGTGGCCTCGAACTCGGGAGTGAGATCGTTCAGCGACGGTGTGGGCAGACCCGCGGCCGCGTAGATGTCGACAACCTCACCGGACGCGGTGGAGTCGGCGACCAGCCGTGACAGCAGCCGTCTGATGTCGTCCGGGATGGGCTTGCCCTCGGCCTGGCGCCGGTTGGCCTCGATCTTGCCCATCCACACCCGCACCTCCGCATAGAATTTGATGTCCGGACGCAGTTCGGCGAGCGTATGGTCGCCACCGGCAAGTGCCCAGGCGCGAGCAAGAGTCGCGGCCAACTCGCGGAAGCGCAGCGCCGCCGGCTTCGGCTGCCCGTCGACCTCGACGCCCGGCGTGTCGGGAGCCAGCAGGTGATTCGCCAAACCCTGGGTGGCCCGCATCCACGGGTTGTTGCGACCACTGCCGACCACTGCGCGCCAGTCGTATCCGGCGCACAGCGTGTCGATCTGGGCGAGCGTCTCGCGGGCCAGTCCGGCGGCCTCATCGATGCGTTTGCCGACGGGTCTGGTCTGCTGATCGGTGTCGGTGTACTCGGCCAGCGCCGCGTTCAGGTTCTCCGCGAGCGGTGCGTAGGCGACGAGCAGACCGGCGGGTTTGCCGCGGAACGTGCGGTTCACCCTGGCCAGGGTCTGCATGAGCAGCGCCCCCTTGAGCGGGCGGTCCAGGTACAGGGTGTGCAGCGGCGGCGCGTCGAATCCGGTGAGCAGCATGTCCTTGACGATGACTATCCGCAGCGGGTCGTCGGGATCTTTGAGACGTTTCTGGATGGCCTTGTTCTGTGCGTCGCGTCGCACGTGCCGGCTGATCGGCTCCTGGTCTTTCGCCGACCCCGAATAGATGACCTTGATGACTCCCTCGGATTCGGAGTCGTTGTGCCAGTCCGGTTTCAGGGCGATGATCTCATCGTAGAGACGGGCACAGATATCGCGGGTGGCACCGACGACGAGCGCTTTGCCCGAGGTTTCGATGAACGGCACCATCGCTGCCATGCGGGTTTCCCAGTGCGCGACGATGTCGGCGGCGAGCGCCTTGAGTCGTTGCGGCGCACCATATACCGCGTTGATGACGGCGACGGACTTCTCGATCTGGGCGCGTTCGACGTCATCGAGTCCGCGGGTGGCCTCGTCGGCGGCACGGTCGAGGTCGTCTTCGGTGATCTGTTCGGCCAGCGACACTTTGATCAGTCGCGGCTCGAAATACACGGGGACGGTGGCTCCGTCGTCGACGGCACGGGTCAGGTCGTAGATGTCGATGTAGGGCCCGAATACGTCACGGGTGTTGCGTTCGGCCGACGAGATCGGGGTTCCGGTGAAAGCGATGAGGGTCGCGTTCGGTACCGCGTCGGCGAGGTGACGGGCGTAGCCGTCGAGGTCGTCGTAGTGGCTGCGGTGCGCCTCGTCGACGATGACGATCACATTGCGGCGGTCGGTGAGCAGCGGGTGGTCGGCGCCGGCTTCGCGTTCTTCTTTTGTGCGACCGAACTTTTGCAGCGTGGTGAAGTAGATGCCGCCGGTGGTCCGGTCGGCGAGTTCGTGGCGCAGCTCGTCGCGGGTGCCGATCTTGACCGGCGACTCACCGAGCAGCCGTGACCGGTTGAAGGTGTCGAACAGTTGCCCGTCGAGGTCGCGGCGGTCGGTGACGACGATAATGGTGGGGTTCTTCAGTTTGGGCTGTTTGGCGACGAGGTGGGCATACAACTCCATCTCCATCGACTTACCCGATCCCTGAGTGTGCCACACCACCCCGGCCTTGCCGGTGCTTTCGGCCGCGACCACCGTGTTGCCGACCGCTTTGGTGACCGCGAAATACTGGTGCGGCTTGGCGATTCGTTTCACATATCCGTCGGCACCGGCATCGTAGGCGACGAAGTTGTGTTGCAGCTGCACGAACCGTTCGGTGTTGAAGACGCCGTCGATGAGGGATTCGAGTTCGACACCCAGATCGTCGTCTTCGACCGGCTTTCCCGTCTCCACCGGCTTGCCGTCGTCGTCGACATTCCATGGCGCGTAATGCTCGAGCGGGGTGAACGGTGTGCCGTAACGTGCGGTGAGGCCGTCGCTGATCACGGTGACGACGGCGAACCGGAATGCCATCGGGAACTCACGCAGATAGGTCCGCAGCTGGGCGTGGGCGGCGGACACCGTCGCTCCGGCCGCCCCGGCCTGTTTGAGTTCGAAGATCGCCACCGGTAATCCGTTGAGGTACAACACCACATCAAAGCGTCGTTCGTGTTCGCGGCTGCGGATGGTGACCTGCCGGACGGCGAGTAGCTCGTTCTCGTCGGGCCGGGTACTGGCCACCCGGATGGTGGGGGTTTGTTCGATACCGTTGTGGTCGATATAGGTGATGCCCCGATATCCGCGGGTCACGATCTGATGCAGCCGGTAGTTCTCGGCCATCGGGTCCTGCGACTGGGGCGCCAGGATCGCTGCCCGCGCCTGCACCAGATACTCGTGCGGGACCCCACGATTGAGTTCGCGCATCACGGACAGGAGCCGCTCGGGAAGCACCAGATCCTCCCACGACACCCGTCCCCGCTCGGTTCCGGGCGCGATCTCCTGCCCCTTGAGCGGCTGCCAGTTGTGTTCGGCAAGCCGCTCGACGGTGAACTGCTCCCACTCCGATTCGGGAATGATGCTCATCCGCTCGCTCCGTCCTCGGCCGCCGACCATCCGCGACGCCACTGCTCCGACACTGATCTCACTATGGCAGAGGACTATGACGCCCTACCGCCCCTCCAGTGTCACCGGGTCTCGATGAAGCCGACACCAGCGCCCGGTTTCTTCGGTACCGACTCCGCCGCCGTCTGGTCCAGTGCTTGGGTCCGCCGGCGACGAATCCTGTCTTGATAGGCCAGGACATCATCGAGTTGCACGCGGCGGTGCGTGCCGGTTGTCGTACAGTCGATCTCACCCTTGTCGATGAGGCGCACCACGGTCGGCCGACTCACACCAAGAATGTCGGCCGCCTCCTGGGTCGACAGCGTTGTGCGTAGCCGCTGAACGGACACCGCCTGACCGTCGGCCAGTGCGTCGAGCACCCCGGCCAGTAGCACTCGTACGCGGTCGGGCACCGGGGCCGATCGCCCGTCTGCGTCTGTCAAGACGGTCACGCCGCTCGCAAGTACCGCACGCAATTGAGCCATCGACGTCCCGTCGGTGGCTTGGTCCGGGAGTACGGTCTGATCTGTCCGAGTGGCCACATGTCACGGTAAAATGAAAGGTCCGGGTTGCGGTGGTCGGTCCTGCGGCCGTACGGCCCTGAACGGTATGGACGATCTCGAGATCGTCGACCCCCGGAACAGCCGATAAGTCCTCACGCCAACGATCGGGGTAGCCGGGGGCATGGGCGCATCGGACGACTGAAGGGCCATTGTGGCCTCTATGGTGTGGCCATGACGAATGCGGGGGATTCCTCAGGCGGGCAGCCCCATGATGCCTTGTTCCGGTTGGTGTTCACCGACCCGGAGAACGCGGGATCGGAGTTGCGGTCGGTGCTGCCACAGGAATTGGCCGCACGAATCGACCTGGACGGGCTGGTGTTACAAGAAGGCACATTCGTCGATGAGGTGTTGCGCCATCGGCAGACCGATGTGCTGTTCGCGACCACCGTCGGCGACCGTGATGCCTACCTGTATGTGCTCATCGAACACCAGAGTCGGCCCGATCCGTTGATGGCGTTTCGGATGCTGGTCTATCAGGTGCGTATCTGGGAACGCCACCTGGCAGAGCGTCAACCCGAGTCCGGTGGGCGACCGTTGCCGTTGATCGTTCCGGTGGTCATCTATCAGGGCCGGCGGCGCTGGTCGGCAGCAACCGATGTGGCCGAGTTGATTGACATCGACACGCAGGTCGCGGCAGCTGCGGGAAGACTTGTGCCCAGGTTCGGCTATCTGCTCGATGACCTGACCGTCGTCGATGATGCCCAGCTACGGCAACGGCCGCTCAGCCCGGCGGCCCGGATCACCTTCGTCATGTTCGCCCATGCACCCGACGACCCCGACGTCACCCGCTGGCTGACCGAGTGGGTCGATGACCTCTCGGCCATCGACCGCCGACGGCTGGAAGGGGTTTTCCAGTACCTTGTAAGAGTCAGCGTCACACCGGTCGACAACCTGGTCCGGTTCGCTGGGAAACTGGGCCCGGAAGCTGAGGAGATCGCCATGACCACCGCAGATCAGCTCATCGCCCAAGGACACGACAAAGGACGGACCCAAGGACGCGCCGAAGGACGAGCCGAAGGACGAGCCGAGGGACGGGCCGGTTTGCTTCTTGACATGCTGGCCGTGAGGTTCGGCGATCTCGATGCCGACCTGCGAAGCCGGGTCGAGCACGCAACAACCGAACAGATCGCGGTATGGAGCGCTCGGCTGGTCCAGGGCGCGGCGACCATCGAAGAGATCATCGAGTAACTCGCCGGCATCGACCACTTCGAAGCCGCGGTGGCGCATGTCCTCGCCGTTCACAACCTCCCTGGGAGTTACATCTAGATCAATGAGATCCGGAATCGGGACGAACAAACTCTCAAGTATGCTCAGTCGCCATGATCCCACCGCTGATCGCGGGCCACCTCCCCGTGGGTAGGTACTCCTGCAGTCTTGAGGAGATCGAATCCACGTTCGTCACGGCCCCTGCGTTCCGCAATTCGCAGTCACGTCCCGCACTCTTCGACGGTCTACTGGCATACCTGCACGAATGGGAGGAGGCCGAGCGCCTCGTCGACACCAAAGTCCTGATGTCCCTATGGATCGGTGGCGGGTTCACGAGCGACAAGCTCGATACCGACGATGTCGATGTATCACCGATCGTGAACAGCCGCGCCCTTGACAACCTTCGCGGACAGGCTGGTAGCGGCCGCATCAAGGCACTGTACTCGCATCGAACACGTGTCCGAAACGAGTACGGCGTCGAACCATTCGTCGTACTATGGAGGCCATTCACCACCCTCAAGCTGCAGGAACACGACTCGGGAGCACACGAGTACGTTGCAGTACGCGGGATGATGGATGACTTTTGGCAACGCAGGCAGAGCGCGCCGACGAAGGGCGCAATGACCGAGGAGGACGCTGAACCGGCTCGAGGCTATTTGGAGGTGACAGTGTGAGCATCGTCGAACGGTTCCCGCGCATTCGGGATCGCTCCACGCCGTCCTGGATCACCGACGCCGCAGACGATGACTCCGACCTCGTTGAGGTCGCGCGGCGATCGTTGCTCGACGCCGTCCACGAGTTGTCACCGCAAGCGGGATACCCCTACCAGCTGGATCTGCGACTGGTCGGTGAGGCAACCCGCAACGGCAGGCTCCCCACCGATGCGATGGTGATCGCCAATCGCTTCCAGCAAGAAGTCCGCGAAGCATTGGTCGGATCCGAACTCAGGGACATTCAGCTGGATTGGTGCGGGATCAGCGAAGGCAGTGCGGTGCTGCATCTGATGCCGAGACCCCACGCGGCCGCCGAGAACGACGAGCTGGACCTCGCCGGCATCGATCACTTCGAGGCCGCGGTGGCGCATGTTCTCGCCGTGCACGACCGCCTGGAGGGCGACGAGCCGGACGCCGCGTTCGGCGGCGAACGCGGCGCACTCCTCGACCGGGTACGGCAGATGGCTGACTCGCTCAGTGAACAAGCGCTCGCCCTTGAGGTCACCGCACACGGTAGCCAGGGCAAGATCTATTCGTCGACGTTGTCACAACGCGGCCAACGCCGAGCACACGAACTGTTCTCGAAAGTGCTGCGCGAGACCAAGAATGAGCGGGTGACCGGCCTGATCGTCTCCGCCGATATCGAGGCGCGCGCCATCACGATCCGGTCCGCAAAGCACCGCGGCAAGGTCGAAGTACTCGATATACCGCAACAATTGATCGCGGACGGTGAACTCCGCGCCGGTGTCGAAGCGGATGTCATCGTGGAACTCGTGACCGACTCCGACCGGGCAGGTCGGCAACGATCGTCACGCCGGAGCTGGATTGGCTATCCCGGCGAGCAGACGGCGCTGGATGTCTGAACCGGAAACGGGTCGATGGTCGGCCCATCGACACCGGTCAACATATTTCGATGTCGCAGCGCATACCAGGCACACGGGACAGCTTCACATCGCGGGTCAGCAGCGGGGCCCGCAGACGCTCGGCCCGCGCGACGTACGCCGGGTCGCAGGTGCTCACATCCGGACCCAGCTCCCGCATCCGCTCGGAGACCAATGCGAACGGCCAGCGCCTGATAGGAGCCGCCGTTACCCCGGCGAAGGCGGTCTCGGCGGCGGCGCGATCGAGATGTCCGGTGTTGCGGCGGCGCCGCAGAACATTGACGGCCTCGACGAACAGATGGTCCGCTGCGTGCAGTGTCGTGCCTTCGAGCCGTCGCGAGATCGTGGGAGAATCGCCAAGATCCAGCCACAGCGATACCAGGACCGACGCTTCGATCACCAGCGCCGTCACCGACGGTCGGCCTCCAGATCGCCGAGAATGTCGGCGACACCGACCGCAGGATTGGCACTTGCCGATGCTTGAGCATCAGCGAGCCAGTCTTCCATAGCGGGCTGGTCGGCGAGTCCACGCTCGGCGCAAGGGCGCATCAGAGGAGTTGCGATGCGCTGTTGCCGCACAGGATCGTTCATGGAGGACCTCCCATCGCCTGGTAGTCTGCGTCAGTCACCGATGTGTCTATCCGCGCACCGATGGCGGCCGCGTACCGCCGGATCGTCGACAGGTGCGGATCAGCGCCGAGCCGCTCGAGATCGACAACCGCAGCGGCCGAACGATTCATCCGCCTGGCCACCTCCTCCCGCGTCAACCCCTTCGCCTTCCGGATCGCGACGAGCGACTCCAACAGGCGATCATCGTTGGCAGCCAACTGCTCTCGAAGTCCGGTGTGGCGATCGTTGGCGAGTTCGATCTCCAACTCCTCGATCCGGTCCATCTGGTTACAGTATTCCGGCACGACACCCGCCACCAGCGCTTATTAAAGAGCACCAGATACCTCGCCACACCCGCTATTCGGACGATCAGTGCTCGTATTCAGTACAGATCGTCCGGCTCGGCAGGTACTGGACGACCTTCGTCGCTGCTATCAGCGACCTCCGGGACATCGGACTTCGACCTCCGCAGCCTGCGACTGGCTCGGGACCCAGCCTCAGGACCAACACATCAATCGCTCGGCGTGGCAGTAGACTGTCAGCTCCGGTCGAAAAGTGCGCTGCTGTGTCCGGTCGAAAAGTGAGCAGGTTACGGGTTCGAGTTTGCCTGACGGTCGGCGTCGACGGAAGGCAGTGACTCGATTGCGGTGTGTTTGATGCGGTAGCTGGTGCCTTTGAGGGCGATGACGTCGGCGTGGTGAACGATCCGATCGATCATGGCCGAGGCGATGGTGGCTTCACCGAACACTTCTCCCCACCGGGAGAACGGCAGGTTGGAGGTCAGAATGATCGACGACTTCTCGTATCGGCTGGAGACGAGTTGGAAGAACAGGTTGGCAGCTTCGGCATCGAAAGGGATGTAGCCGACTTCGTCGATCACGATCAGTCCGATCCGGCTGATCCTCTTGAGTTCTGTGTCGAGTCGCCCGAGTCGGTGGGCCTCGGCCAGCCGGGTGATCCACGCTGTTGCCGAGGCAAACCCGACACGATAGCCGGTATGGGCGGCAGCGACGGCCAGCGCCGTCGCGAGATGGGTTTTGCCGGTACCGGGCGGTCCGAGCAGAACGATGTTGTGGGCTTCGGCGAGCCAGCCACCGGCTTCGAGCCGGGCTATCTGTGCACGGTCGACTGCGGGCTGGGCGGTGAAGTCGAAGTCGGTGATCGTCTTGATCGACGGGAACCCGGCGCCTCGAATACGCAAACGGGCACCGGACTCGGCGCGAGCATTCGATTCCACCGCCAGCACTGCGGCCAGATAGTCCTCCAACGACCAGTCCGCGGCGCGAGCTTGCTCAGCGATCCGGGAATAGTTCTGAGCGATCCTCGGCGCTTTGAGAAGCCGGGACTGGTGAGCGATCAACTTGTCAGCATCAGAGGGTGCGCTCGGGCGTGTGGTCGGCATCAGGCAACCTCCCCAGTCCCGAAAACACGATCGTAGACACTGAGATCGGCGACCTGAACCTGCACGTCACCAGAGGTTGGTGGCCGCGAGTTGTAGTGCTCGCGTTGAGCTTTGGCCACTGTCACGTGATCAGGATCGGTGGTCAAACCGTCTGGTCCCCAATATCTTTGGTGCTCGGCAACCTTCCGCTGACCGCAGTGGGCCACAACCCGGTCCAGGTCAGCGGTCACAGTGATCATCCGCCCGATCACCTCTGGATTGACTGAGTAGGTCGACCCGGCGACCGCCACGTAGTAGTCCCGACCCAACCGGGTGGTGACCGATGTTCCGGTACCCGGCGCAATAGGCGGCAGCGGCGCCATCGATTTGCGGTCGATCAACAACTCCTCGACCGGCTTCTTCTTCGTCGTGCGGTGAATTCTGGTGTTCGCTCCGGCCAGCCACTCATGGATCTGGGTATTGAAATCCGTGGCAGAGGCGAAGGACCGTCCCGGCAGGAACGATGTCTCGAGATAGCCGTTCGCTCGTTCGACCACCCCTTTGGTTTCCGGATCATACGGACGGGCCTGGATCATCCTGGTACCTAGCGTGCCACAGAATCCGGCCACACCGGCTGCCAATTTGCGGCGTTGGCCGATACCTGATTCGTTGTCCCACAACAATGTACGAGGAACAGCACCGATCTGTTCGCCGAGTGCCCACCACATGCCGGCCAGCAGATCACCAGTGATCCGCGACGGAAGCATCACCGCGACGATGAACCGTGAATAGGCGGCGACCATCACCAACACCGGAAATGACCGCAACACTCCAGCCTGGTCGGGCACCAACTGGCCCGGGAACCACAAATCGCATTGCACCTGCTCACCCGGACGATGGACCAGACGGTCACACGGATCCGCGGGCGCATACTCGGGGCGGATACGTGCCACATTCTCGGCGAACCACGACCGGCCACCGGACCAGCCGACCCGTTCGGCGATCACCGTGGCCGGCATCGTCGGAAACCGAGTCAACAGTTCGCGAACAGCAGGCTCGATCTGTGCCCACCCCGACGACCGCGGACGCGGACGCTCGTAGCGCAGCGGCGCATCAGAGCGCACCGCCTTGGCCACCGTATTGCGGGACAACCCCAACTGCCGGGCGATCGCGGCTTGAGACAACCCCTCCGACCGGTGTAACTGACGAATCAACGCCCAGTCCTCCACAGTGATCACTCTCCAATCAGTAGTGCCCCATAGAGTGGTGTAACTCGGTGACCAGGACCGTGGCCGGCAGCGTGTAGCTGTCGGGCAGGGAAGCGGTCACCGTGTGATCCTTCGAGTCAACCTTCCACAGAATCCTCGAACGGAGTCATCACGATGACCGCACCCCACATTGTCGACCCTGCTGGCTTGCTTGGCCAAGCCCTGGCTGAGGCCTCGCCCGATCTGATGCGTGAGCTGCTGCAGACGATGATCAACGCACTGCTCTCCGCCGATGCCGACGCTGTGTGCGGCGCCGAGTGGGGCCGCCGGTCCGAAGACCGCATCAATCACCGGAACGGATACCGGCACCGGCCTCTCGATACCCGTGTGGGCACGATCGACGTCGCCGTGCCGAAGCTGCGCTCTGGCACCTATTTTCCCGAGTGGTTGCTCGAACGCCGCAAGCGCGCCGAGTCGGCGCTGATCACCGTCGTGGCCGACTGCTACCTGGCCGGGGTCTCGACCCGCCGGATGGACAAGCTGGTCAAGACTTTGGGCATCGATTCGTTGTCGAAGTCGCAGGTCTCGCGCATGGCCGAAGACCTCGACGAACAAGTCGCAGCGTTCCGTCACCGCCGACTGGACGAGGCCGGCCCGTTCACGTTCGTCACCGCGGATGCGTTGACGATCAAGGTCCGCGAGAACAAGCAGGTCGTCAAAGCCGTCGTGCTGCTGGCTACCGGCGTCAACGGTGACGGGCACCGTGAGGTGCTTGGCATGCAGGTCGCCACCAGTGAGACCACAGCCTCGTGGAACACCTTCTTCGCCGACCTCGTGGCCCGCGGCCTGGGCGGAGTTCGCCTGGTGACTTCCGATGCCCATGCCGGGCTCATCGAGGCGATCGCAGCGAACCTGCCCGGAGCGGCCTGGCAACGCTGCCGCACCCATTACGCGGCGAATCTGATGGCGGTGTGTCCGAAGTCGATGTGGCCAGCAGTCAAGGCCATGCTGCACAGCGTCTATGACCAACCCACTGCTGGTGCGGTGAACGCCCAGTTCGACCGGCTGCTCGAATACACCGAAGACCGCCTACCCGACGTCGCCGAACACCTCGGCGACGCCCGTGAAGACCTGCTGGCATTCGCCGCGTTTCCTGATGACGTGTGGCGCCAGATCTGGTCCAACAACCCCACAGAACGACTCAACCGCGAGATCCGGCGCCGCACCGACGTCGTAGGCATCTTCCCGAACCGCGATGCCATCGTCCGGCTCATCGGAGCAGTGCTCGCCGAGCAGACCGACGAATGGGCCGAAGGCCGCCGCTACCTCGGCCTCGAAGTGCTCAGCCGTTGCCGACTGACCGTCACCGACACCGACCACACACCGGAGGTGAACACCGACCCACTGATCCAACTACCCGCCTGACCACCTACGAAGGACCACAACCAGTTACACCACTACGCGGGACTTGACCGACATGCCACACGGAACCGGGGTGGCGTCGGTGATCCACAGGTCGTCGAACCACGACGGTGAGAGCCGCGCCACCGCCTGAATTGTCTTGCACAGCAACCCTCGTGCAGCCCTGACACGCTTGTTGTAGTCGGACTGGCCCGGCAGATACGGGAACAGTGCGCGCAGTTGCTCGTTGCCGTGGACGTGCCGGATCCAACGCCGTTCACTGTCGAACCCGAGCAACACCTGCGCTACCGCGAGCGTGAGCAGTTCGGCATCGGAGAGCAGCGGGCGCCGGCCGCGTCCCGAGCGGGGTTCGACGACGTGGTCGTCGATGAGGACATAGAGTTCAGTCAGGAGGGTTTCGAGTTCTTTCGTCACACATTGATCTTGAAGCCCTCCGCCTACCTCGTTGCCGACGGCACCTTCAAGGAATCAACCATCTAGTAGCGCGCGGGTCATGGTTGCTCGCAGGTCGCCGATCCACCGGCGGTCCAGGGGCGAGACACACGTATCGCCCCGTCCCCGTTCCGGGCGCGGATCCATCCCACCGCACCGCGCCCGGAACGGTTCCCCACAACCCACACCGGCGGGTGCCGCCACCACCGGCATCGTCGGCGCACGGGGTTCGAGGACCTTCTCGTCGCGAGCGCTCCTCACCCCGACCGGCCCCGCGTGGCACGTCAGCACCCCATATCCAGGAGAACCACCATGAACAAGAAGCAGGTCGTCGCGGCCGCCGCGATCACGGCCGCCGCAACCGCCAACATCGCCATCGGCGTGGGCACCGCCGTCGCGAGCACCGACAATCCCACCACCGGCGACCGAGTCACCTACGTCTTCATCAGCGACGTGGCCGACAACGGCTCGTCCAACTGGTTCACCGCCGACAACGATCAATCATCGCTCACCACAACGCACTTGCCGACATACGGCACCTACACCCGCAGCTCCGGAACCAAGCTCTACTCGGGCACGAGGTCATTCACCTCACGCTCGACCTACCAGGTCACCGGCGCCGCCATCCAGACCAGCGGCTACTACGCCGAATGCCGCGTCCTCGTCAACGGCGTTCAGGTGTCGGTTGATTCGGCGACCGGCCGCTACGCGGTCGCCGTGTGCTGACGACCGCCATCTATGACCACAGCTGCCCACTGACCGCACCCGCACCCGCACCCGCACCCCAAAGGAAATCATGACCACCAACGAACCTCCCCAGAACCCCCAACAGCCGTACCCCCAGGACGGATACCCCCAGGGCGGATACCCCCAGCAGCCGTACCCCGGGCAGCCGTACGGGGGCCAGTACCCGCCGCAGACGCCACCCGCGAAGAAGCGCAAGAAGTGGCCGTGGATCCTCGGCGGCATCATCCTGCTGTTCGTCGCCATGTTCGGCGGCTGCATGGCCCTCATCGGCGGAGCCGCCAACGAGATCGACAAGGAGATCAACCGCGAGATCGCCGTCACCTACCGGGTCACCGGCACCGGAAGCGGCTCGATCACCTGGACCGACAAGGACTTCAACATGGCACAGGAAACCGACGCGTCCCTGCCGTGGGAAAAGCAGGTCACCATCTCCGGCTTCGGCAAAACCGCGTCACTGAGCGTCACCAACAGCAGCGACGACGGTGCCACATCGACCTGCGAGATCATCGTCGACGGCCAGGTCAAATACACCCAGACCGCCAAGGGCGCGTACGCGAGCGCGCACTGCTCGGGCAGCGTGGATTGATAGGAAGCCGGTCCTGTTCTCGTGACGGCGAGTACAGGACCGGCGCCGTCGCGTGACCAGGAACGCAGCGGTAAGTACTGCGCCGACGCGGCTACCGGAGGGTTGGCATCGTGATAGGCACCAGGTGGGAAAAGCATACGAAATCATCGATATTCGCCGGCATGAGTGTGGCGCCGTGACGGTGCGCTTGGGCCGCGATGAGCGCGTCCTTACTCCGGACCTTCGACCCGCCAGGCGGAAGCGCACCCGCCGCCGGGACACCATAGGAGCGGGTGGACTCGATGTCGAACTCCAACCAATCGAATTCCCTGTCGAGAAAGGCCAATCTTCGGACTCGTCGCGCCCTGATCGTGGCATCACGAGCGGACTGGATACCCAACTCGAACTCAGCGCGCGTCAGAATGCTGACGGCGTAGTCCTCGCCTGGATCGAAGAGGCACTTCGCGCGGTCGATGATCACAGTGGTGTCGAGCAGAATCACTCCCGATCCGCCCATGGGTCGGCGATGTAGTCCTCATCCACGAACGCTGCGGCGATATCCGCCGCCAACGTTTCGTCGGCGTCGACGTCCGGCAGGGCGTTTACGGTCGCCCCGCTCACCCACTTCTTCGGCGCAGCCCTGTCCGCGACCAGACGGACGCCTGTCGGCTTGCCGTAGGCGGTGATCTCCGCGTCCTCCCCGCTGGACTCAACATCCACCGAGCCCACCGACTGTTCATTCCCGGCCGGTGGTGCCAATTACAGACCGGCCTGCTCGAGGGCTTGTTCGTAGGTGTCGAGGGCTTCGTCGGCGGAACTACCGGCGGCCACCGCCTCGTCGTACACCTTCATGAACTCGTCGGCGCGTTCGTTGAAACGCTTGAGCCAGGCTTCCGAATCCTGCCGCCAGTAGCCGACGATGTCGTACCGGTCCCGAGGAAATCCCGCCGCGCGCAGCACCTTCTTCGCGGCCCTGATATCGGCTGATTCGCTCGAATACCACACGTAGGCATCGGGTTTCGTCGCCAGGTCAGCCAGTGCCGAGGCGAGCATCGTTGGGGTGGCACCGTTTCCGGAGCCGATCAGCTCGATGACGCTGGTGTTCTCATGGGTCGGTAGGTACGACAAGTCCGCTGCGTCAAGGACTTCGACGATTACGGTGACCGCAATATGGTCAGGTGTGTTCTCCAGTATCCGGGCCAGCGCCGGGAGCGCCGCCAGATCCGCGCCCAGTACGTGATGCTCGGCGTCGGCGGGCGGGTCGTACCACGATCGCGGCCCGGCCATCAGCAACTGCCAGCCGGGCTCGGCCCTGCGGAACCAGTCGATGGCAAGCCCACGGCCGTGTTCGGCGACATCGATGGTCAGCTCACCGGTCACACTGTCGTAGCTGCGAATCGTGTAGTTGCGATTGCCCTCGCTACGTTCGGGGTCGGCGATCTCCCAGCCGCCGAAGGCATCCGGCGCATCGCTGGCCGCCGTCCGCAGTGCGATGCCGTTGTCGGAAAAGTACAACGCCACCGACTCGTCGCCCGGCTCGATCGGTACATACGCCGACTCGCCATCACCGTCAACGACGAATGTCGAACGGATCATATTCGGCGTGACACGCCGAATCCCGGTGAATGTGCCGACGAAGCTGTCCCATTTCATGGTTGCTATTGTGGCTCACGGGCGGGGCGGTTCACTGAAAGGCCGCCCGAAACCCTGGCCGCCTAGCTGCTGCCCCAGGAGCTGCTGCCGCTGCTGGAGGTGTCGTCACCACCGCCCGTTCGACCTTTGGCGTTGTACATGCAGTTCGCGGTGTACCCCGGACCGGCGGAGTCCTCACCGATCAACCCGCCCGACTCGACGTCACGCACGGTGCACGCCACACCGCCGCCGGTATAGGACACGATCTTCGCGCCGAACCGGTCGCCGGGCTGGATGTTGTGCTGATACACCTGGTACGAATCGCAGATGGTCCGGGTCGTATCTTTCGGCCAGGTCACCGTCGCACACGAACCGTCCGACACCGCGACGGTGACCAGCACATCTCCGCCGCGGGTGTAGGTTCCGGCGGCCTCCGCGGTGCCCGTGCCGGCAACCAGCAATCCCAGGACGATGCCGCCCGCGATCATAGTCTTTCGCATTGCTTTCCTCCCGATTCGCCGAACTTCCGCGATGTTCATGGGGTATTCAAACCCACGCGAATCAAGATAGAGACGGCCTACGACATTCATGTGCCGGTTCGCTCATCCATTCGGAGACCCGCCGCCCGTACCCCGATGCCGTCCGATCATCTTGCACACGAACGGTATCCGCACCATCGGCCGAACGACCGACAGGTCGCACACTCGGCACGGACCGCCGGCGGCGCTTTGTCGTACCCCTGATGAATACTCATCCCCGTCATCGACCAACAGCTCCACGACGCTCGTGACAATCATCCGAACTCGTGAGAACCAACCGGTCGAGAACCGCCGATATTCACCACCACGGGAGAACACCATGAACAAGAAGCAGATCATCGCGGCCGCCGCGATCACCGCCGCCGCAACCGCCAACATCGCCGTCGGCGTGGGCACCGCCGTCGCGAGCACCGGCGACCCCACCACCGGCGACCACGTCCGCTACGTCTTCATCAGCGACGTGGCCGACAACGGCTCGTCCAACTGGTTCAACGCCGACAATGATCAATCCTCGTTGAACACAACACATTTACCGTCCTACGGCGTCTACACGCGCGGTTCCGGAACCAAGCTCTACTCGGGTTCGAAGTCGTTCACCTCACGCTCGACCTACCAGCTCGCCGCCGCCGCCATCCAGACCGACGGCTACTACGCCGAATGCCGCGTTTTCGTCAACGGCGTTCAGGTGTCGGCTGATTCGGCCACCGGCCGATACGCCCTCGCCGTCTGCTGACCATCCCGACCCCTCTCGTCCGAAGGAGCATCATGACCACCAACGAACCTCCCCAGAACCCCCAACAGCCGTACCCCCAGGACGGATACCCCCAGAGCGGATACCCCCAGCAGCCGTACCCCGGGCAGCCGTACGGGGGCCAGTACCCGCCGCAGACGCCACCCGCGAAGAAGCGCAAGAAGTGGCCGTGGATCCTCGGCGGCATCATCCTGCTGTTCGTCGCCATGTTCGGCGGCTGCATGGCCCTCATCGGCGGAGCCGCCAACGAGATCGACAAGGAGATCAACCGCGAGATCGCCGTCACCTACCGGGTCACCGGCACCGGAAGCGGCTCGATCACCTGGACCGACAAGGACTTCAACATGGCACAGGAAACCGACGCGTCCCTGCCGTGGGAAAAGCAGGTCACCATCTCCGGCTTCGGCAAAACCGCGTCACTGAGCGTCACCAACAGCAGCGACGACGGTGCCACATCGACCTGCGAGATCATCGTCGACGGCCAGGTCAAATACACCCAGACCGCCAAGGGCGCGTACGCGAGCGCGCACTGCTCGGGCAGCGTCGGCTGACCCCGTCGCGGCGGGGATTCCGTGTCCCCCGGCTGTCAGAACCAGCGCTCCAGCACCACGGCCACGCCATCCTCGTCGTTGCCGACGGTCACCTCGTCGGCGGCGGCCAGCGCCGCCGGATCACCGTGCCCCATGGCGACACCGTGATCGGCCCAGGTGAGCATCTCGATGTCGTTGGGCATGTCGCCGAACGCCACCGAGGTGACCTGGCCGAGGCCGGTGAGGTCGATGAGTGTGCGCAGACCGGACGCCTTGTGGGTGTCGGGCACCGACAGCTCGACCAGTCCGTGGGCGGTGGAATAGGTGATCTGCGCGAGATCGCCCACGTCGTCGGCGAGCGCCGCCACCATGTCGACGCTCTGCATCTCCGGCGCCCGGACCAGCAGTTTCACCGCGGGATCGGCAAAGATCTCGTCGTCGGACACCTCGACATGGTCGGGGTTAAGCCAGGCGTGCTGATAGCCGGGGGTGGCGACGAACGGCGGCGTGGCGGCGTCATGCGCCGACTTTCCCGCCCGTTCGGACGCGATGCCCGCCGACGGCAACAGCCGGGCGACGATGTCGCCGAGATGGCGCTGGACATCGGGGGTGAGTTCGGCCGAGTACAGTATCCGATCGGCGACAAGATCGTAGACGATGGCGCCGTTGGCGCACACCGCGTACCGCACCCGGGCGCGTGTCCCGGCGAACTGATCGGTGATCTCGGGTATCCAGCGCGGCGGGCGGCCGGTGGCCAGGACGAACTCGGCGCCGGCCTCCCGGGCCGCGCCCAGGACGTCAATGGTGCGCCGCGACACCCTGTTCCGGCTGTCGATGAGGGTGCCGTCGACGTCGCTGGCGATGAGCGTCGGCGGACCCGGCAGTTGACCCGTCACTCGGCCGGATCTGACGGGTCGTCGGGTGTGCGGCCGGCACGTGTGGCCTGATCGCGATTGGCCTGGTTTGCGGCGTCGAGCTGGTTGGCCTCGGCCAGCGTCGGCGCCGAACCGCCGAGCCGGGCGGGCACCCAGAACTCCCCGGCCGGGTGTTTGCCGTACGCCTCCTGCAGTTCGAGCAGCTTCTCACTCATCACCTTGTGCAGTTGCGCGGTGATCGCGTCCGCATCGCCAACGGGCGCGATCGGTTCGCACACGCCGATCAGGATCTTGACGTTGGAGCGGCCGAGCCGTTTGGGATGGCCCTTGGTCCAGACGCGCTGCGAACCCCACATGACGGTCGGGATGATCGGGGCATTCGCGTCGAGCGCCATACGTGCGGCACCCGACTTGAATTCCTTGATCTCGAAGCTTCGGCTGATCGTCGCCTCCGGGAACACGCCGACCAGTTCTCCGCGTTTGAGGTAGTCGACCGCCATCGCGTAGCTCTCGGCGCCCGCGCCACGATCGACCGGTATGTGCTTCATACCCCGCATCAGCGGCCCGGCGATCTTGTTGTCGAAGACCTCTTTCTTGGCCATGAATCGCACCTTGCGGCGTCCCTGCAGGAAAGCCGGGATACCCGCATAGGTGAAGTCCATGTAGCCGGTGTGGTTGACCGCCACCACGCCCGGGCCTGTCCTGGGCACGTTCTCGACACCGGAAACGGTGAATTTGAGTCCTTCGGCCAGCCACAACAGGCGGGCAGCGGTGATCACGGTGCCGTAGACGGGTTCCATGGCGTCGAGCTTAGCCAGGTCCGCCCCGGATCGGCGCACCATTGTGTCCGGCCGACCTCACACCACCTCGTACGGCCGCGTCCGGGACCCCCGGCTCCGAATTGTCGCCGGTTCAGAACGGTATCGCCGTTTCATCGCCACCGGGGATGACGAATCGAGGGATGTACCGCCCGTCACATTCACCTCAGGTGTGACCGATGGCCCAGTCCCGCCGTCGCCGCGAGTCGATACCCTGAACAATTGACATACGGAGCGCGCCAGCCCGCGCGCGACACCTGAAAGGCCCAGATCGTGAAGATCACCAGCATCGGACATGCCGGTTTCCACATCGAGACCGCCGCCGGTTCGATCCTCTGCGACCCGTGGGTCAATCCCGCGTACTTCGCGTCGTGGATCCCGTTCCCCGACAACTCCGAGCTGGACTGGAAGGCCCTCGGCCGGTGCGACTACCTGTACGTCTCACACCTGCACCGCGATCACTTCGACGAGGTCAACCTGCGCGACAACGTCGACAAGGACACCACCGTCCTGCTCCCCGACTACCCGGTGCCCGATCTCAAACGCGAGCTCGAACGGCTCGGTTTCCACAAGTTCGTCGAGACCACCGACTCGGTGAAGACCACCGTCACCGGTGACAAGGGTTCGCTCGAC
Source organism: Gordonia pseudamarae (assembly GCF_025273675.1). Lineage (NCBI taxonomy): Bacteria > Bacillati > Actinomycetota > Actinomycetes > Mycobacteriales > Gordoniaceae > Gordonia > Gordonia pseudamarae. Next base: position 5,034,435 of record NZ_CP045809.1, read on the forward strand.
ATCATGATCATCGCGTTGCGGGCCCCCGCCGACGGCCCGATCGGCGACTCCGGGCTCATCGTGTCCGACGGCGAGACGGTCTGCTTCAACATGAACGACGCGCGGCCCGTCGACCTCGACGTGATCGACGAGGCGTTCGGGCACGTCGACGTGCATCTGCTGCAGTATTCGGGCGCCATCTGGTATCCGATGGTCTACGACATCCCCCGCAAGTCGAAGGCCAACTTCGCGGCGCAGAAACGCCAGCGCGGCATGGACCGGGCGCGCTCCTACATCGAGCAGGTGGGGGCTACGTGGGTGGTGCCGTCCGCCGGTCCGCCGATGTTCCTCGACGAGGAGCTGTACGCGGTCAACGACCTCGGTTCGGGTATCGCCGACGACATGATCGGCGATCTGGACGTGGCGCCCGGTACCAACCCGGTTCCCGGTGATGTGACGTCGATCTTCCCCGACCAGGTGACGTTCCTGGAGCAGATGCGGATCCACGGCACCGACGACGGCGTCAGGCATCGCGGCCTGATGATGGTGTCGGGATCGGCGGCCGACTTCACCGGGTCGACGCTGGAGAGCATCGAGCATCCGTATCCACCCGAGGATGTGTTCGGCCCCAACAAGAAGGCGTATCTGGAGCGGATGCAGGCCAAGTTCGCGCCGATCATCGCCGCAGAGAAGGCGACATGGGCGCCCGCCGAGGGCGACGAACTGCTGCCCGCGCTGCGGGAACTGTTCGAACCGATCATGGCGCAGTCCGATCTGATCTGTGACGGCATCGGCTACCCGGTCGGCCTGGTGATGACCCCGCACAGCTCCGCCAAGGAAGTCACCGACGAGACCGAGATCGTCGTCCTGGACTTCCCGAATCGTATTGTGCGCGAGCCGAAGGAGGGTGAGGGCAAATACCGGTACGGGTTCCGCATCGCCACCGAGATCGTGCGAACGGTGTTGCGTGACAACGAACCCGACTGGGTCAACACCATCTTCCTGTCCACCCGGTTCACCACCTGGCGGATCGGCGGCTACAACGAGTACCTGTACACGTTCTTCAAGTGCCTCACCGACGAGCGCATCGCCTACGCCGACGGCTGGTTCTCCGAGGCACACGACGACGACGCGTCGATCCGTAAGGACGGCTGGGAGATTCAGCGGCGCTGCCCGCACCTGAAGGCCGACCTGGACAAGTTCGGGGTGGTCGACGGCGACACACTCACCTGCAACCTGCACGGCTGGGAATGGAACCTCCCCACCGGCCGGTGCCTGACCACCAAGGGTCACGACCTCCGCGCCGAAAAGCTCTGAATCCCGAGTTCGCTCCAGCTCAACGGTCTCCTGGCCAGAGAAATCCGCGCCCAGAGAATCTGCTTGGCGCACAGGAACTGCTTGCGCGGGAGTGGTCGCCGGTCAGCACATTCAGCGGAGGCATACAGACCGCGGCACCGGTTTCCATAATCGTTAGCTGGACAAATGAATTTGTCCTATGATCAGACGACATGCCCAACCGGGACATGCACCGTCGCGTTCTCCGCCTTCTCGACGGTGGTCACCGCACCCGACCACGCCAGCACCACGCCACCGACGACCGCCGCACTGAACGCGACGATCGCCGCCGGCCCCCACCCCGACCGGGTGATGTCGCCGAGGAAGGCGATACCGACCGCACCCGGTAGCACCGTCTGCCCCACCACCAGCGCCGCAGCGGCACCGTTGACCGAGCCGGTCTGCAACGCGATGGTGAACAGGTAGAAGCCGCACATGCCACTGATCAGCAGCCCGTAAAACGCCGGATCGGTGAACAGGGCGCCCACATCGAACGGATCCAGGCCGTCGACGATGCGCGAGGCCACCGCCATCACCCCGAAGATCGCACCGGCGATCAGGCCGGTGGCCGACGCGATATGGCGGTGCAGCCGGCGCATCGCGATGATCCCGAGCAGCAACAGCAACGGACCCGCCGCGAGTACCGCCCAGTGCATCCACCGTTCGTCGTCGACGCCCTCCTTGCCCGCCGACACCGCCAGCACCACCAACGACACCACCACCACCAGTACCGCGATCCAGTCGCGCAACGTCAGATGGATCTTCATCACCACCATCGCCAGCAGTGCCGTCGCCACCAGCCGGGCCGAGATGATGGTCTGCGACAGGAACAGCGGAATCATCCGCGCCGACGCGATGGTGGCGACAAAGCCGATGACGTCGAAGCCGAACCCGATCAGGAACGGTCCGGTGATCATGGTCGCGCCCGTCGACCGCAGCGACGGATGGGACTTGTCGGAGTAACGACGTTCCTCGATGGTCGTCGCGCTCCGCGACACCCGCGCCGCGCCCAGTGCCTGCAACACCGCCGCCGCGGCAAAGGCGAACGCGCCGATCGCGGCGACAATCGAACCGGCGATCATTGTCCGGTCCCGCGCCCCAGGATTCGCATCTGCGTATGTTCTGCGGCGCGGTTCATCGCTACACCTCTACTAGGACTCGGGCTGGTCCCGAGACTCGGGCTGGGCGGGAGCGGACTGCTCGTCCGGCGTCTCCGGCGATATGCCGTAGCCGTTCTCCTCCGAGTCGTTGGACTCGCGGGCCGACTCCCATGTGCTCCGGTCCACTTTACGCAACACCAACTTCCCGTAGGGAAATCCGAGCAGGTAGAGAGGACCTTTGTACCCGGTGCGGGTCTTGCGCAACTCGGCCCGATAGATCAGATCGCCCAGTCCTCCGGGGGTGACCACCCCACCGGTGCGGGTCGGGGTGATCACGTACTGGTTGGCGTTCCACGGCCCGACGCCACTCTCGTCGTAGTACAGCCGATCACCGATCACCCGTGCGTTCGACGGTACCGCCGACGTCGGCGTGAACGACGGCCCGCCGGTGACCACCGTGCTCAGCTTGTAGAACCCGGACTCGATCTTCGCCGCCGCCGGACCGGCACCTGCCGCGATACCACCGAACACCACCGCCCCCACTACGACGCCCGCCACGGACTTCCCCACCCATTGCTTCGTCATGACCGGGAAGTGTAGCGGTCGTCATAGTCGATATGAAGCCGCGCTCAGCGGACCTTGCGCAGGATCATGTCACCGGCGGGGATACCTCCGTAGTTGTACACGACCCCCCTGTAGCCGTAGCGGGTCTTCTTGAGCTCGATGCGGCTGAACCACTGCGATGCCGGATCGGTGGTGAAGTACGAGGCCGTACCCCCGGACCTCGTCGGCTTGATCTTGTAGCTGTACAGATTCCACGGACCGACGCCCCAGTAGTCCCAGAACAACGTCGAACCCACCATCCGGGCGTTCGACTCCGGAGAAGGGATCACGCCGTACGCGAGGGTGTGCATCCGGTAACGGCCCTGTTCGATCTTCGCCTCGGCCGATCCGCCGCCGACCGCGATACCCGACATGGCGGCCGCACCGACCAGTGCCCCCGCCACCCACTTACGTACCTGATATTTCGCCATGAATATGGAAGCTAGCGTGTCCGACCGGATGACACCCGGTCTGGCGACACCGCAACCGTTGTCAGGACACCCACCCGGCGCGCCCGCCCGTGACGACCGCCACCCGGGTCACGACCGCTACTTCGGCTCAAGCACCTCGGTGCCGACGAACCTGGCCAGTTCGGGCGGCAGCACCACCGAACCGTCGGGCTGCTGGTGGTTCTCCAGGATCGCCACCAGCCAGCGGGTGGTGGCGAGGGTGCCGTTGAGAGTGGCCGCAACCTGCGGTTTTCCGTTGTCATCGCGGTACCGGATGGACAGCCGTCGCGCCTGGAAGGTGGTGCAGTTGGAGGTCGAGGTCAGCTCGCGGTAGGTGTTCTGGGTCGGTACCCACGCCTCACAGTCGAACTTGCGCGACGCCGACGATCCGAGATCGCCGCCGGCGACATCGATCACCCGGTACGGTACGTCGATTGCGGCGAGCATTTCCCGCTCCCACCCGAGCAACCGACTATGTTCGGCCTCGGCGTCCTCGGGTTTGCAATAGATGAAGCCCTCGACCTTGTCGAACTGGTGGACGCGGATGATGCCACGGGTGTCCTTGCCGTAGCTGCCTGCCTCGCGGCGGAAACAGGTCGACCAGCCCGCGTACCGTTTGGGGCCGTCGGACAGGTCGAGGATCTCGTCCATGTGGTAACCCGCCAGCGGCACCTCGGAAGTGCCGACGAGGTACAGGTCATCCTCGGGCAGGTGGTAGATCTCGGCCGAATGGGCTCCGAGGAAGCCTGTTCCGCCCATTACCTCGGGCCGCACCAGCACCGGCGGCACCATCAGCGTGAAGTCGTTGGCGACGGCCTTCGCGGCGGCCATGTTGAGCAGACCCAGCTGCAACAACGCACCCTGACCGGTGAGGAAGTAGAAGCGCGAGCCCGACACCTTGGTACCGCGCTTCATGTCGATCAGGCCGAGCGACTCGCCGAGCTCGAGGTGATCCTTCGGCTCGTCGATCCGCCGCGGTTCGCCGACGTGCTCGAGGACGATGTAGTCGTCCTCGCCACCGGCGGGGGCTTCGTCGGCGACGATGTTGGAGATCGACCGGTGCGCGGCCTCCGACGCCTCGCCGGCCTCGTTCTGCCTGGCGACGGCCGCTTTGACCTGGTCGGCGAGTTCCTTGCCACGGGCCAGCAGCGCGGTCTTCTCCTCGCCGGCGGCCTTGCCGACCTGCCTGCCGAGGGCCTTCTGTTCGGCGCGAAGCGTGTCGGCCTCCACGATCGCCTGTCTACGGGTCACGTCGGCGCTGAGCAGCGCGTCGACCAGTCCCTCGTCCTCGCCGCGTTTGCGCTGCGAGGCACGGACCAGGTCGGGATTGTCGCGAAGAATCTTGAGGTCGATCACGGAAGAAAACACTACCGGCCTGCCGGTTCCCGGTGGGTGTCGCCTCACCGGCACACGTCCTGGCCGCGCACCTGGGCGCCTTCGCGCTCCGATCGTGCGGGTCGCCGCTCCGGAGTATTCGGGGTCGCAGTCCGTCGTACTTCTGGGTAGCAGCGCGCCGGACAGGCATGATGGACGGTGATGAACGACCGAGACGAAGACCGTGACCCGACCGGTGCGGACGGAACCGACCGGGTCGACACCGACCCCGACGGCGCGTCACCGGACGCCCCCGCGGCCGATGGTGCCCCGACCGGCGGCGACACGACCGGCGGCGACCCGGCGGGCGCTCCCACCGCAGACGATGACGTCGATGACGCCAGCGACGCCGGAAGCCCGGACACCGGGGACGACCCCACCCCAGGCCCGGACAACCACGACCCCGACACCGACACCGACACGCACGACACCGACAAGCAGGACACCGACAACTGGGTCGACGCCGACGACGAGACCATGGTGATACCCGCCGTCGACGACGAATCCCACAGGCTGGCCTACGCCCGGGTCCTGGGTGACGACGAACCCGGGTCCGGTGCCCGACAAGATGACGCCCGACAAGACGACGGCCGACCCGAGCACGAACCCCGGCGCGGAACATCAGCGAATCCGTTGCGGGTGGTCCTGGCCGCGGCGGTGATCGGCGCGCTGATCGCCGGTGCGATCGCGATCGCCGTGGGTGTGGGGGACAGCGGCGATGTGGGCAACACCGGCATCGGCAGCACGGAGAAGCTCGCCAAGAACGCGTTCACCGAGTCCGTGTCGGGCGACTGCCTCGACTGGGCGGCCGGCGATCCCGGAAACCCCACGAAGGTCGACTGCGACCTGCGGCATCGTTTCGAGGTCGCCGACCGGCTCGACACCGCGCTACTGCCTGGTTCGGAGTTCGGTGAGTCCGCGACATGGCCGGGCCCCCAGCGGTTCGCGCAGATCCGCGACGAACAGTGCGCGGTGATCGTTGACCGTTACCTGAGCGGCAAGCGCGACCCGTACGGCCGTTTCTCGGTCAGCATGATGTTCCCGTCGCAGGTGCAGTGGGACAAGGGGGCGCGTGAGTTGCGCTGCGGTCTGCAACAGACCGGCCCCGACGGTCAGCCCGCCCAGTTCGCCGGGCGTGTGGACGCCCAGGACCAGTCGTTCAAGTGGGCTCCGGGCACCTGCATCGGTATCGACGCCGCGCGCAAGCCGACCGTCGAGGTGGACTGCACCGAAAAGCACGCCTTCCAGACCACCGGCACGGTCGACATGGCGGTCAAGTTCGGTGACCGGCTGTCGCGGCGGCCCTGGCCGTCGAAGGAAGAGCAGAACGCGTTCCTGGCGTCGGTGTGTCCCGGGCAGGCGCAGCGGTTCATGGGCGGCAAGGAGAAACTGGAGGCCACCACGCTGAACACGCAGTGGTCGGTGATCCTGGAACCCAGTTGGCTGGCCGGCAGTCGCACCGCCATCTGCTACATCGGTCTGCCCGATCGGGGAGGCTTCGCCACGCTCGTCGGCGACGCCCGCGAAACGTTGCTGATCAACGGCAAGTTGCCGGTCCCGCCACCGCAGGCACCGCCGGGCCGGGCGCTGCCCACGCCGGTGCCGCTGCCGGGCGGCTACGACGCCAACGACGTCGAAGTCCCCGCTCCGGGAGGGTGAGGCGATGCCGGTTGTGATGTCCGACGATGAATTCGACGGGCTGGTCTCGGACGCGCTCGACCAGGTGCCCGCCGAGTTGTCCGCCGAGATGTCGAACGTGGTGATCCTGGTGGAACCCGAGAACGATGAGGATCCGCACATCCTGGGGCTGTATTCGGGGATCGCACTCACCGAACGCACCCACGACTACGGCGGGTTCCTGCCCGACACCATCACCATCTACCGCGATCCGATCCTCGGCATGTGTCACACCCGCCAGGAGGTGGCGCATGAGGTGGTGGTGACGGTGATGCACGAGATCGCCCACCATTTCGGTATCGACGACCACTGGCTGCACGCGAACGGCTGGGGATGACAGCGGCCTACCGCTTACCGAGAATATAACTGTAACGTCGTCGGTATGACTACTGTTTCAGTGATCACCGGTGCCGGCGGCATGGGCGTGCCCACCGCCCGGAATCTCCGTTCGGACAACCACATCGTCCTGTTCGACAACTCGCAAGAGCGCCTGGACGCAGCCGTCGCGGACCTCGGCGGCGCCGAATCGGGCGACCGCACGGTCACCGCCGTGCTCGGTGATGTCACCGACCGCACCGCGGTCGACGGCCTGTTCGCGACGGCCACCGGGATCGGTCCGATTGCGTCGGTGGTACACACCGCCGGTGTCAGCCCCAGCATGGGCGCCGCCGAGTTCGTCACCCGGATCAACGCGCTGGGCACCGTCAACGTCGCCGAGGCGCTGCTCGCACTGGACTCCGGTGCGATCGCCGACGGTGCGGCCATCGTGAACGTGGCCTCCATGGCCGCCCATCTGGTGCCGGCCGAACTCATCCCCGAGAAGCTGTTCCCGGGCGCGCTGACCGACCCGGAAGGGTTCATCACCGCACTGCTGGAGGTGTACTCACCTTTCCCCGCAGAAGCGCATTCGGGTTTCGCGTACGCGGTGAGCAAGGGTTTCGTGAAGTGGTACTCATGGGCGCAGGCCGAACGCTTCACCGCCGCCGGTATCCGGATCGTCTCGGTGTCACCGGGATCGGTCGACACCGAGATGGGCAGGCTCGAAGCCGAATCCGGCGCCGGCGCGCTGGTGGAGGGGGCCAACATCCCGCGCTGGGGCACCGCACAGGAGATGGCCGATCTGTTCACCTACTGCGTCAGTGACAAAGCCGGATACCTCACCGGTACCGACATTCTCAACGACGGCGGGGTCGTCGCCTCGATGCGCGCCCGGGCCGCGGACGCCGCCCGGTAGTAGCGCGCCGTTCCGGCGGCCTCCGCCGGTTGCGGTGCGGGCCCTGCCCCCGACTACCCCATCGGCTCGACGACCAGCGGTTCGTCATTGCGGCCGAACGGGGCGGGGGTGGCGCCCCAGCGTTTACAGACCCAGACGCCCGCCTCCGTGTACTCGATCTCGATGGAGCCGGTGTTGCGCAGATGTGTTGCGGCGGCGAATTTCCGGTCGATTCCGGTGAGGTGGGAGGCGATCAGCCGGATCGCGGCGCCGTGGCTGACGACGTACACGTCACGCTGGTCGGAACCGGTGAGGTGGGTGGCGACGAGGTGATCGATGACCGGAAGGTACCGGCCGTGCACCATCGTCAGCGATTCCCCGCCCGGTATCCGGGCATCCGCGTCCCCGGCATACCAACGGTTGACGACGTCGGTGAACACGCCGTGCGCTTCCTCGTCGTGGCGTGACTCGAGCTCCCCGACCTGCACCTCGTGAATACCGTCGACGGCGACGGGGTCGATATCCCACACCGACGCGATGGCCTCGGCGGTCTCCACCGCGCGGCGGGCCACCGAGCTGACCAGTACCGGCTCGCCGGCGGGCCGATTGTCGAACCCGAATCGAACACCCTGCCGCACACCGAAATCAGTGAGTGAATCGCCGGGTAGCGCGGTGTCGAGCCGGTGCATCACATTGGCGGTGGTCTCACCGTGCCGGATCAGGTGCAGTGTTGCCATCTACCTCTCCCCTCGCATCAGTCCGGCGTACCACCCGACACTGTCGGCGGTGTCCGGGGGCTGCGCCCCGACCGGCACCTCGGCGGGCCAGGAACCCAGGTACACAACGGATTCAGCGGTGCGATACAGCGCGCGCAGGGCCTCGCCCACGGCGTCGTCGCGGATGTGGCCGACGGCGTCGAGATAGAAGCGGTACTGCCCGACATACGTCCGTCCGGCCGCCAGGTCGCGCCTCGGCCGGGATTCGATCCGAGTCAGATCCAGCTTGCGGGTGGCGAATTCGTTCATCGCCTGCATCAGGCTGCCCGGCTCGTTGGGCAGATCGAGGATAACCGCGGTGCGGTCGGCCCCGGTCGGTTCGGGCGGCGGTGCCGGGTGGCCGATCAGCAGAAACCTCGTGACCGCGTCCTGGGCGTCGGCGACGCCGTCGGCGAGCACCGTCAGGCCGTGGAGTCCGGCGGCGAGTCCGGTGGTGACGGCGGCATCGGCCCGACCCTCCACAACATCGATCGCCGCACCGGAATTGGACGACGCGACAACGAAAGAGGCGTTGGGATATAGCTTTTCGATGCTGATCCGCACCTGGGCCGAGGCCACCGGATAGGCGGCGACGCGACGCACCCGTTCGGGTGCGATCGGCGACGCGGCGGCCACCGTGAACGCGATCGGCAGACTCACCTCCGCGAACACCTGGACATGGCGTCCGCCGACGGGCATCAACGCGTCCATCGTCGCGGGCACCGACCCCTCGAGCGAACTCTCGATGGGCACACATCCGTAGTCGGCTTCGCCCGAGCGCACCATGGCGATGGTGGCGGCGGGACTCGACGCGGCTACGGTGGTCACGTCGCCGGTCAGCACAGGGCCGTCCTGGCGAGGGAGGCGGTCGGTCAGCAGCCGCTGCAACGCCATCTCGGTGAAGGTACCGGCGGGACCGAAGTAGGCGATAACAGGCACCACCCAAGATTACCGGCCACCGGCGAGCGGTCCGCGCGGCTCAGGAGTCCTTGTGACCGAATATTGGCATTGACTGGCCCTACAGCTCCGGCTTAGGTTAGGGTTGCCTTATTGATCCGCACCACACCCGGTCCGAGGAGCACTCATGACGCAAACGGTCACCAGTCGGCCATCCCACGCCGAGCTCATCGTCACCGCATGTCGCCGGGTCACCGATGCCATGCTCGCCGTCGAGGGTACCGACCCGACCCCCCTCTCCGTGGTGCACCTGTTCGAATCACAGGCCTTTATCCTCGCCCCCACCGACGGCGACGCCATGCACGCCGTCCACGAGGCAGACGGCCTGGCCGCAATGCTCGAAATCACCGACTGCGCCCCCATCGACCTGCGTGAACGCGTCCGCTCGCTGATCTGGCTCAACGGTAACCTGTTCCCCGTGCCCGCCGAACTCGAACGCGACCTGGCCATCGAGATCGCCGTCGAGCATCCCGACGACGGCCTGCTCGACGTCGGTCACGGCCACTCGTTGCTCCGGCTGCAGATCAATTCCGCCGTCATCGCCACCGGGTCCGGCGCCGCCTCCGTGGCCGCGACAGAGCTCGCCACCGCCACCCCCGACCCGTTCTGGGAATACGAGAACGACTGGATCGCCCACCTCGACGCCGACCACGCCGACATGGTCGGCCAGTTCGCCCGCAAGCTCCCGAGCCACCTCCGCACCGGCCGTGTCCGGCCCCTCGGCCTCGACCGCTTCGGCATCCGCTTCCGCATCGAAGGGCCCGACGGCGACAACGACGTCCGCCTCGCCTTCCCACGCCCGGTCAGTGACGTCCACGAGTTGTCGCACGCACTGCGCGGCCTGGCCGGCTGTCCCTTCATCAACAGCCTGCCCGAATAGGGTTCGCGGCCGACAGGCACGCACAACCGGATCAGTAACGTGGCGCTCATGCGTGCGCGGCTTCACCTGATCCTGCACCCCCCGGACCGGCCGGGCATCGATGTGGTCACCGACCGGACCGCACGTCGGGGCATCGTCATCGAGCTGGTGATCGTCGGGATCCTCACGTTCGGATTCTCCGCGCTGTCGGCGGCGCTGTCGCTGCTCGAGGCGCAACTGACCGGTGGGATCAGCGACACCACCGTCGCACTCAACCCGGCCACCTCCGACCACGCCGCCATCGACGCCCTCCGGCAGACCATGCGGGCGGTCCGCCTGTTCGCGATCGCCGCACTCGGCGGTTACCTGCTGTGGCGTGGCGGCCTGTTGCGCAAGGTGGGCCTCGGCCGGGGGCCCCGGACATCGGATATCCCCGCGGGCCTGGCCCTGGCCGCCGTGGTGGGCCTGCCGGGGCTGGCACTCGTCGCCGTCGCGCGACTGCTCGGCATCAACGCGAGCCTGGTGCCCGCCGAAACCGACGGCCTGTGGTGGCGCTGGCCGCTGCTGATTCTCATCGCCATCGGGAACGGCGCCGCCGAGGAGATCGTGGTGGTCGCCTACTTCATCACCCGCCTCCGGCAGCTCGGCCTCACCGCCAACTCGTCACTGGCCTGCAGCGCCGCGCTGCGCGGCGGATACCACCTGTACCAGGGCCTCGGCGCCGGGATCGGCAACGCGATCATGGGCCTGGTCTTCGGCCGCTGGTTCCAACTCACCGACCGGGTGTGGCCGCTGGTCGTCGCCCATTCGGTGATGGACATCGTCGCGTTCGTCGGCTATGCCCTGCTGCACGACCACCTGTCATCGTGGGTCGGCTGACGGGCACTGTCGTCGGTCGGATGTGTGCCATCACGGCACTTGCGCGATCGTGATGCGTAGATTTGGTCGGATGGATGGGAACGAACCGCCGAGGAGACGTCGCCGAGGGACCGAACCCCCGGCACCGCCGCACGGGTACGACCCACACCACATGCCCCAGTCGCCCCCGGCCCACGGGCCCAACGGCCGCAACCGGCACGCCGCACCGTCGGCGCAGGACTCGCGACCGTCCCGACCCGATGCGCACCCCCGGCAACAGGCGCCGGGATTCGCCGACGGCCCCCTGCAGCAGCGCCGGCCCGTCACGCCGCCGACCCCGGCACCGGTACCCCATCTCAACCCGCGGGACCGGCAACCGGCACCCGCGCGGCACACCCCGCAGCAACCCCCGCCCGACCGGTCACCCACGATGCACGTCCCGTCCCCCGGCGGCAACCAGGGCGATCATCGGCCGCTGGCCTATTCGCATATACCCGACCAGCCCGGCGTCCCCGATCCCCGGGACGGCCACGGAGCGCGGCCGGGGGTCATTCCCGCGCAACCGCACCGGATGCCACCCCAGCAGCATCCTCAGCACCTCGCGCCCCCAGTCGGTGCGCCCGCACACGCCGACCCCCGCCACGCCGCCGACCGGCGACGTTTTCCCGCCAACCCGTTCCGGCGTTCCCCCGGCCGCAAACTCCGCCTCGGACGCATCGCCCTCGTCGTGGTGATCGCCCTGGTCGTCGGGACGATCGGGGGCGTCTTCTACTTCGACAACAAGCTGCACCGGGTCGATGCCCTCGCGTCCTACGCCGGCCGGCCCGGACCCACTCCCGGCACCACGTGGCTGATCGTCGGCACCGATTCCCGCGCCGACCTGTCCCAGGCCGACAAGGACCGCCTCGCCACCGGCGACGGTGACGGGTCGCGCACCGACACCATCATGCTGGTGCACAAGCCGCCGAGCGGTTCACCGATGATCATCTCGATCCCCCGCGACCTGTACGTGGAGATCCCCGGCAACGGGCAGCACAAGATCAACGCCGCATTCAACTTCGGCGGGCCCAAGCTGCTGGCGCGGACGGTCGAGCAGCTCACCGGGCTGCGGCTGGACCACTACGGCGAGGTGGGCTTCGGCGGATTCGCCGACCTCGTCGACGCCGTCGGCGACGTCAACATCTGCATCGATCAGTCGTTGAACGACCCCAAGGCCGGATTGCGGCTGAAGAAGGGCTGCCACGACCTCAACGGCACACAGGCACTCGGACTGGTGCGAACCCGCGCGTTCCCCAACGCCGACCTCGAACGTGTGGTCAATCAGCGAAAGTTCCTCTCCGCACTGATGTCCAAAGCCACCAGTCCCGGGGTGGTGCTCAATCCGTTCCGGCTCGTGCCGTTCGTGAACGGCGCCGTCGATTCACTGACCGTCGACAAGAACGATCACATCTGGAATCTCGTCGGGCTCGCCGTCGCGCTGCGCGGCGATCCAACTACCACGACCACCCCCAACGCGGGCTCCCAATATACCGGCGACGGCGATTCACTCATGGTGGGTTCGAACACAGAGGAGTTCTTCGGCTACCTGCGTGCGGGAAAGCCGATTCCGGATTCGCTCATCGAAAACAACGGTGGCGCAATCGAATAGGTACATATCGCTGGTCAGACGATAACTGAGGCTAACCTAATTAAATGCGGCCGGGGGAAAGGCTGGCCTCACTATTGTTAGGCTGACTTTGGATGCGTAAATAGATTCTTTGGTCCTAAAATGGCCACCATGACTGAGCTGATCGACAACACCGTACGCACCAAGTTCCACGACCTCCTGAACGAGCAGATCGCCAACGAATTCTCCGCCTCGCAGCAATACATCGCGGTCGCCGTCTACTACGACAACATCGACATGCCGCAACTGGCCCGCCACTTCTACCGGCAGGCCGTCGAAGAGCGCAATCACGCGATGATGATCCTGCAGTACTTCCTCGACCGCGACATGAGCATCGACCTCCCCGGCATCGAAGCGCCGCGTTCTGAGTTCGACAACTACAAGGCACCCATCGACCTGGCCCTGGCCCAGGAGAAGCGGGTCACCCAGCAGATCGTCGATCTGGCCCGCGCCGCCCGCGACAACGGCGACTACCTCGGCGAGCAGTTCATGCAGTGGTTCCTCAAGGAGCAGGTCGAGGAGGTCGCCACCATGACCACCCTGCAGACCATCGCCGAACGCGCCAACGGCAACCTGTTCGACCTGGAGAATTTCGTCGAGCGCGAGTTCGGAGCCGCCGAAAGCGTCGATGCGACCGCACCTGCCGCCGCCGGCGGAGCGATCTGACCCGCGCCAACGATCGGTGATCCGGGCACGCTCGACGCAGCCGGCTCAGCACGCACCCACGTGCGGCGTCGCGTCCCGACCCTCACCACGCGCACAGCGGGGCGACCACAACCTGTGGTCGCCCCGCTGTCGTCCGTTCGTTCGCCGTCTGTGTCGTTCTCCGCCGGCCCCGGTCAGCGCAACGTGACCTGACGACCCCGGATACCGTCGCGTGAACGTCGCTGCGCCGGGGTCAGCTCGGCGGTCTCGGCCAGTGCCTGCACCAGATGCGCGTCGAAGGCGTTGAGGCCCTCCGTCCACTCGTCGGGGTGACGTTCGGCGTCGAGGTCGAAGACCGGCACCAGCAGTCCGTGCGTGCGGAACGAGCCGGCGAACCGCGAGCCCTCGCCCAGAGTCAGATGCCCGGCCGCGTGCACCCGCGCCAGCGCGCTCATCAGCTCGTCCTCCGGTTCGGGTCGCACCCAACGCAGATGCGCGCGGTCACCGGCGTCGACCCACCATGGAGCGCCGATGCCACTGCTATTGGTCAGCCGCGCCGTCGGCAGGATGGTGTCGTTGGCGCGCTGGAGCATCTGCCCCACCTCCGGCGGAACCGCCGCGCCAGGGTTGAGCCACCACCCGAAATCGTTGTGCACCGTGATGTCGAGGACGGCGTCGGCCACCAGCAGCTCGGTCAGCGGTGCGGGAGACTCGACCGGCGCATAGTCGGCGCCGACCTCGGCCGTCGCCGCCCAGGTGAGCGCCGAGGCCAGCGCGATCGCCACATCGGCCGGCTCCGGATCGGTCTGGGTGGCGACGAAAGCCTGTGGCGCACCATCGGTTTCACGCACCAGACCGGGAACCGCGCCGGGCAGAACGGTGCCGAGCAGCACACTGCGGCCATCGGCCGGGGTGCTCGCGAGTTGCAGGGCCGCGGACGCCGAGGCGACGAACGCCCGCAGCGCGACCAGATCGCATTCGGCGGCCAGGCCCTCGAACGGACGGGCCGGCGGTGCCGGCTCCGCCTCCTGCCGCGCCTTGCGGGCGGCCACCCGCTCGGCCCGATTGCTCCCCGGACGTGGTCCGCTTCCGCGCTTGCTCTTCTTCGCCATGGCTCTACCTTGGCAGACGGTGCGCGCGCCGAGCGTGTCCGGTCCCCGGGTCGGGGGCGGCAGTGGCGAGACGCCGCTGTCGGCCTACGGGGTTTCGAGGCCCGTCGCCAACGCTCCTCACACGTCAACCAGCGGAAAGGGTGCTTGCAGCCAGGGCGCCCTAAACGCCGACCAGCCAGTCGCGCACCTGGGCCGGCCTGTTGGTGGCGACCCAGCGGACGCCGAGTTCGGCGCACAGCTCGACGTCGGCGAGCTCGTCGACGGTCCAGCAGTAGGTGACCCGCCCGGCAGCCGCCGCCCGGTCGACCAGTTCGGGATGCAGGCGCAGCGTGTCGATGGACGGCCCGATGCCGGTCGCGCCGACCGCGGTGGCGGCACTGCCGCGCAGGACGCGGGAGGTTTCGCCGAGCAGGATGGTCGGCAGCATCGGGGCATTGCGACGAATGCGCCACACCCCGGCCGAGGAGAACGAGATGATGACCGCGCGGCTGTGGTCCGCCGACGGCGGGGTGGCCACACCGAACTCCTGCAACGTCTCCAGGATCGTCTGCTCCACAAGGCTGCCGTAGCGGACGGGATGTTTGGTCTCGATGAACAGCCGCACCGGCCGCCGCCAGTCGAGGGTGAGCGAGAGGAGTTCGCGGAGCGTGAGCACCTGGGCCGGTTTGCCCTCGGGATGCCAACTGCCGAAGTCGAACTCGCGCAGCTGCGCCAGTGACATCTCGCTGACGACCCCGGTGCCGTCGGAGGTGCGGTCGACGGTGCGGTCGTGGACGCAGACCAGCTGATGGTCGCTGGTCATCCGGACATCGCATTCGAGACCGTCGGCCCCCTGCGCGAGGGCGAGTTCGTAGGCCGCCAAGGTGTGTTCGGGGGCTTCGCGCGATGAACCGCGATGGGCGACCACCGCGGGCTTACCCGACCGGGAGACGCGACCGACGACACCACTGCTACTCATCGACACCCGATCGCCGTGTGACCCGAACCCGCCGTGATCATTGTTGCCCCACCTGCACCCATCGGCGATCCGGCGCGGTCTCACGCCGCTCGCCGTCGAGGGCGCCGATCAGCCGGGGCAGCGCCCACCACACGAAACCGGCGGACAGCAACGCGCTGATGATGGTCAGCCACAGACCGTCGGCGCCGGTCTGCAGGGATTCGGACCGGCTCGCCACAAACCGGGTGCACAGCGCGGCGACGGCGGCGATGTTGACGACGACCCACGCCGCCGCGGTACGCCGGGCGACCTCCCCGGCGCGCGCCTGGTCGATGTCGTCGCGCTGGGTGATCAGTTCACGGAACAGGACGGGCGCACCGACGAGGTTGACCAGCGGGACCGCCGCATACACCGCGATCTGCCAGGGTTTGCGCGGGTCGAGCCGGTGATGCCGGCGGTAGGCGTGCGCCCGTGCGTGGCGCAGCCAGCCGACCACGGCCACCGCGGCGGCGGCGAAGAAGCCGAGCGCGATCACCCCGGCCGCCCACACCAGGACGATCGACAGGGTGTCGAGCCAGGAGGCGATGGGCGTGCTCCGGTTGATCGCGAGCAGCACATAGCGCACCAGGTGCGCACCGGCGGTGACGGCCAGCGCGATGGCTGTGGCGCGCAGCGTCGCCACCAGTGCGCCGCCGCGGCCGCGGGCCGGATCGGAGCTGTCCTCGTTCACCGCCGGCCGGTCGTACAGACCCCAGGCCGGCAGATAGGTATACCGCGGAATCGGCCGCGCATCCGGCAGCGGCGCCGGCCGGGGCGGCGGAAATGTCTCGGGTGGGCGGCGGGCGACCCAACGCACGTGCGGGCTGCGATACATGCGGGGCGCGTTCGACTGCCTGGACGCGGCGGGCCGGACGGCCGGGCCGGACTGGGACACAGGACCGGACTGGGACACAGGACCGGGGCGGGCGCCACCGGAAGCCTCGCCCCGGGCGTCGACGACGCGCAGCGGCCCACCGCACCGCGGGCAGACGAGGCGTCCTGGTTTATGCGGCGCCTGGATGCGGCACCTGGGGCACAGATCGATCATCGGCCCGACTCGACAGGCTTCCCGTTCTGCACCCACGACAGCATGCCACCGGCGACCCCGCTGCCCTCGTAGCCGTTGCGGACCAGGTACTCCAGCACCCGCTGCGACCTGCCGCCGGAATGGCAGATGACGAACAGTTCGGCGTCGGGGTCGATCTCGTCGAGGCGGGCGGCGACCTCGGTGAGCGGGATGTGGAGCGCGCCGCACACGTGGCCTGCGTCCCACTCATCGTATTCGCGCACGTCCAGCATCAATCGATCGGACTGACCGGTGAAGTCGTCCGGCAATTGCGTGACCGCGATCTCGGGGATGTCGAACATGCTCACAAAGTCCATGGTGTCATAGCCGTGGGTACCGGCGGGGCGGTATCTGTGCGGGCTGTGTACGCACGGTCGGCCACCCTGTGGATGGATCGGCACCGGTGCCGATCCATCCCTCCGCCATGGGCCGCGCCCCGGCTCCCGCCGACACCCGGGATTCGCTGGTCAGGCCAGGTCGACACCGCTATGCAAAGCATCATAATTTTATGCACAGACCCGGGATGCACAGCACGCGCTGTTATGCAGAAAGCGCTTATCAACCTGTGGATAACGCTGTGGAATTGTGGATAACAACTGCACAATCGTGCCAATATGTGATGCAGATCACCGATAATCGCCGACGGGCCGTCAGAAAGTTCACGAAATTGAACGCATGGCCGATCCACAGTTGTTGACAGATCTGTGGATAACTTGGGGAACGGTGTTAGCGGAACCGTGTCGCGGGTAGCGTTTCGACCGCTTGCACGGCACCGGTGACCACACTCCGCGTCAACGACGCCACCGAGACCTGGCCGCCCGCGAGCCTGGCCAGCAGCGGTTTGGGGGCGTCGATCGGCACGATCTCGGCATCGGGATAGCGTTCGGCGATCACCGACCGCACCACCCCGATCCCGTCGACGATGCCCAATTCCACCGCCTGTGTGCCGATCCAGATATCCCCGCTGTACAGCACGTCGCCGGACCCGCGAAGCCGTGTGCCGCGGCGCTGGGATACCCACGCCTTGAACTCCTCGTGCAGCCTGCCCTGCAACCCCGACACCCATGCGATGTCCTCGTCGGACTCCGGTGAGAACATGTCCATCCGCGCCTTGTTCTTGCCCGCGGTGTACAGCCTGCGCTCGATCCCGAGCCGCGACATCAGATCCTGCAGCCCGAAGCCCGAGGACACCACGCCGATCGACCCTACGAGGGAGGTCCGGGCGGCGAAGATCTCGTCGGCGGCGCACGCGATCCAATAGCCGCCGGAAGCCGCCATGTCCTCACAGAACGCGAAGACCTTGACGCCCTTCTCCGCCGACAGCTGCCGGATGCGTTCGGCGATGTACTCCGACTGCGCCGGCGAACCCCCGGGCGAATTGATCACCACGGCGACGGCCCTGAGGTTGTCGCTGTCGAAGGCCCGGCGCAGCACCGATTCCATACCCTCCGCCGACACGCCCCGCTGCCCGAACTCGTCACCGATCGGCCCGTCCACCCGGACCACCGCCACGACGTCGGTCTTGCCGATCCCCAACACGGTCGCCATCCGCGACATCAGTCCGCTGCCCATTCGGCCGAGTCTAGGGTGTCCGCCGGCCGGCCCCGGATGAACTCCCGCAGCCGCTGCACCTCGATGTCGAGTCCGGCGCGCTGCGACCGGGTGGGCTCGCCGAACAGTTCCACCGACGGCTCCCGGCCACCGGCCGCGGTCCACGTGCCCGACAACCAGCCGTCGATGAGGATCAACCCGCGCATCTGGCCGTTCGGGGTCCCGATCGCCTTCAGCGCGTCCTCCCCGGCCACCCGCCGGCGGTCCGCCGCGGCCGCGACGACATGGTCATAGGGCGCCAGCAACCGGACCGGGGCGGGCTCGTCGGCGGCGGCCAGGCCCAATCCGTCCAGATCGTAAAGCGTTTCGCCGTCCGGGCCGGTCAGCTTCGCCAACTCCCAGTCCGCCTCCATCTTTTCCACCAGCGGCTTGAGCCCGCTGATCCCCGACCACATCTGGATCGCCGCGACCGTCGCCGGACCGAACCCCCGCAGATACAGTCGCACCAGCTCGCAGCGCGCCTCGTCGCCGGTGAGAGCGGGAGCACCGGCACCCGCCCAGTCGTCGAACAGGCTGTAGGTGGGCGAACCGCTCCCCGCCCAGAGCCCGCGCGGGGGCACCTGCACCAGCGGCAGAGCACACCGCACCACCCTGGTGAGGATCACCGGCGCCTCCTCCGGAAACCGCTGCGCCAGGCGTTTACCCAGGTCATCGCCACGGATCGGGCCGTCGGCCAAGATCTCGCCGGCCGCCTCGACGATTGCCTGCGGGGTGGCCGCGACCAGCCGCCTGGCGTGGGTTCCGGTGAGTTCGGCGTCGAGCGCGGGCTGCACCACCGGCCTGATCCACCGCGCGTCCTCGGTGTCGAGCAGGCAGACCGTGCTGCGCAGCAACGCCATCCGCACCGTCTCGCGATCGGTCATCAGAGTGTCGAGTTCGGCCGGGACGAAGTTCTCCAGCCGGGCGTGCAGGCCGAAGAACGCGGCCCTGGGGTCCTGCGACTGCATCCCCACGACCCGGTCCAGCACCTCGACGGCGTCGTCATCGACGCGAGCCAGCAGATGCTGACGCTGCAGCAGTGTCCGATTCCACTGCCGCAGACCGATCCGATCGCTCACGCGGGATACTTCAGGCCGGTCGACGCATGACAGCGATAACCGTTCGGGTTTTTCGCCAGGTATTGCTGGTGATAGTCCTCGGCGTAATAGAACCGGCCGTCCCGGCATTTCCCGTCGCTCCGCTCGCCCCCGGCCTCGGCGAGCGGCGCGATCTCGGTGGTGATCGGACCCAGACCCGCGTCGGCGACAACCTGGGCGAACCGCCGGGCGCTCTGCCGCACCAGGTCCGCGTCCGCGTCCGTCACCGTGAAGACGGCCGAACGGTACTGGGTACCGACATCGTTGCCCTGTCGCATCTCCTGGGTCGGGTCGTGCGACTCCCAGAACACCCGCAGGATCCCCTCGAGGTCGACTACACCCGGATCGAAAACCACGAGAGTCGACTCGGTGTGCCCGGTGCGGGCCGTGCACACCTCCTCGTAACTCGGGTTGGGGGTGTAGCCACCGGCATAGCCGACGGCGGTGGTGTACACGCCCGGCACCTGCCAGAAGATCTCCTCGACGCCCCAGAAACAGCCGCCGGCGAGTACCACCGCCTGATAACCGGGAAACCTGCCGATACCGGCCGACGACTCCGGGTCCTCCCCGCGCAGCGGGTGACCGAGCACCACGTGGGAGGCCGGCACGGCGACCGGGGTGGTGCGGCCGGGCAGCGCCTGGGACCGGTCGATCATCGTCCGCTTCGACGATGTGCCGGGAAATACCTGATCGAGCCACGACATGGGGACAACTCTACGCGCGAGTCCGGAACCCGGACTTGTGTGACCATTGCCACTCGTGTTTGAATCGCGACTGTGATTGCAGTCACGATGCGATCGCGTTGCACAGCCCCCGGTGTTCGGAAACCTATATTCGGAACCTGATCACCCCGCCGAGTACGAGCGGCGCACAAGCAAGCATGGTCGGCACGCAGGCCGACGCCAGAGATTTGGGACGGAGAGGCCATGGCCACGCACGCGACGACGCGTCACCCCCAGCCACGCCGGACCCGACCCGCGCGGGCCGCGTCCGGTGTCTACGAGACCGCATCCCCGCACGCACCACGAACCGTCGACCTTCCCGTGGTGATCGACAGCATCGGCAACCGCTGTCGCGTCACCGGCCTGACGATCATCGCGCTCCTCGCCGTCGTGGTCGCCCTTGCTCTTCTGTGATCCTGCTCTGCTGTGATCCAGCTCTTCGCCGATCGCCGGGCCGTATGTCATCACCCATACGAGTAGATTGGCCCTGGGAATATTGCTTACACCTCACGCACTGAGTAAGTGTGAAGTAACCCGCAAGCACGGTTACGTGCTGGGCCACTACGCCGACCCGGCGTGGGAGCAGCTCAACAAACCCCGTCAGAGAGGACCATCGTGGCTGAATACACCTTGCCGGAACTGGACTATGACTACGGCGCCCTGGAGCCCCACATCTCCGGTCGTATCATGGAACTGCACCACAGCAAGCACCATGCCACCTACGTGAAGGGTGCCAACGACACCCTCGCCAAGCTCGCCGAAGCCCGCGAAGACGGCACCATCGCCGGCAAGGCCTACGGACTGTCGGCCACCCTCGCCTTCCACCTCGGCGGCCACACCAACCACTCCATCTTCTGGAAGAACCTCTCGCCCAACGGTGGCGACAAGCCCGAAGGTGAACTGGCCGCCGCCATCGACGACCAGTTCGGCAGCTTCGACAAGTTCCACGCCCACTTCACCGCCGCCGCCACCACCCTGCAGGGCTCCGGCTGGGCGATCCTCGGCTACGACACGATCGGTGGAAACCTGGTCGTCCTGCAGCTCACCGACCAGAGCGGCAACATCCCGGCCGCGATCATCCCGATCGTCATGCTCGACATGTGGGAGCACGCTTTCTACCTCGACTACCAGAACGTCAAGCCCGACTACGTCAAGGCCTGGTGGAACATCGTCAACTGGGCGGACGCCGCCGAGCGCTTCGACCGTGCCCGCTCACAGGGCAACGGTCTGATCGTGAGTGTTTAATGCGTCGGGCCTGAACTGTTGAGGCTCGCCTGGGCGACCGAACATGTGGTCGTCGTGGCAATAGCCTCGTGCTTTGCAGCCGCTTGCCTTGGGAACTGCCGGTCACCGTTGGGTGACCGGCAGTTTCTTTCGATATAGGTCTCTGGGTGTCCTGGTTTCGGCTTAGGTTCTGGACATGACACTGTCACTCGCCATGATCACCATCGACACCGCCGACGCCCTCCCCCTCGCCCGCTGGTGGGCCGAACAGACCGGCGGCAGCATCGTCGCCGAGAACGAGGGCTGGTTCGTCACCGTGGCCCTCGGCGACGGGCAACCGATGCTCGCCTTCCAGCAGGTGGAGGATCCGACACCGGGCAAGAACCGAATCCACCTCGATGTCACCACCGCCGACCGCGAGACCGAGGTGCGGCGGCTCATCGCCGCCGGGGCCACGCTCATCGCCGAACGGGAGATGCCCGGGTTGTCGTGGACGACGCTCGCCGACCCCAACGGCAACCAGTTCTGCGTGGCCGATGCCGCCGACCACTCGTAGCCGGAACGGCCCGCCGCATCGGTGCCGCAAGCGACCTATGCCAAGACGACCACATGTTTGGTCGCCCAGGCGGGTTGAGTTTGTGGGCCCGTCCCCTGTCTGGACGACCGACTGAGCCGGGCGAGGAACGAGCCCGCGTGAAGGAGGGAGGAAGACAGGGGGTCAAGGGCTCACAAACTCAACCCGCCACATTAGAGCAGGATCGTCGCGACGACGGCGCCGACGCACGCAAGGAACACGATCACCAGGATCGCCGCATCCAGGCGGCCCGGCCTCGACTCATAGGCGGTGAGTCGGCCGGTGCCGCCGCGGGCGGTGATCGCCTCGGCCATCTCCGAACTGCGCCGCAACGCCGACGACATCGCGCTGGTGATCATGTCGAGGATGCCCATCTGAGCGGAGGGATGATCTGCGTCGGGCGGAGCCTTGGGCCGCAGCCGGTGCACCGCCCGCAGGATGCGCATCTCCTCGATGAGCAGCGGCAGGCCGCGCAGGCACAGCGCGATCGCCACCGCCCACTCATCGACCGGCATCCGCAGCCTGCGCAACGGGCTCATCAGCTTGGCCAGCGCGGGCGCGATCTCGGCCATCGGCGTCGTCCAGATCACCAGCACCGAACTGGCCACCAGAACCAGACCGAGGGCGGTCGCGCGCAGAAACACGATAAGGCCGGCCCATCCGGCAACGGTCGAGTTCATCGCCGCGCCGATCGCGATCAGCCCCCAGAACCACCACGGCGGCCGGGGGATCGCGCCGAGCGGGATGCTCGCGATCAGTGCGGTGATCACCACGACGGCCGCCACCAGCCCCAGGGCGGGCCACGACGGCAGCACCCAGGTGAGGATGCCCAGCGCCAGCACGACGATCAGTTTGGTGCCCGCCCACAGTCGGTGCACGATCGAGTCGCCGGGTACCCGGCGTAACGGAACGGTCCGCATCGTCATGCTCGACAACCCCTTTGGCTCCCGGTCGAAGACCGCTCTCGACTCCCGGTCGAAGACCGCTCTCGACTCCCGGTCGAAGACCGCTCTCGGCTTGTGGTCACTGTCGGAGTCCTCTCGTGTCCGGTCCGGCATGTTCGGGTTGCAGCGAGCCGGAGGCCAGCACGACCCGGCGGTTGCAGACCCGCGCCAGGCCGTCATAGTCGTGCGAGATGATGACGATCGTCTGCCCGCCCCGGCGCAGATGTTCGAGCAGCGACACGATCTCCTCCCGCGCGTACGGGTCGAGACCGGCGAGCGGTTCGTCGAGGATCAGCACCTTCGGTTTGCGGGCGATGAGACCGGCCAGCACCACCCGGCGCATCTGGCCGCCGCTGAGCGAGTCGGTGTGCCGGGCGGCCATCGCCCGCGGCAGCCCGACGAGGTCGAGCACCCGGCCCACCTCGGTGGTGCCGACGTCGAGTCCGCCCGCCGCCATGATCTCGTCGCCCACGTTGGCTCGCTGCAGTTGCAGCCGGGCGTGCTGGAAGCCGAGTCCGACCTCGCCCACGTGTTTGCCGATGGGTTCTCCGTCGAGTTCGCAGGTGCCGGACCCCGGTTCGAGCAGGCCCGCCATCAGCCAGGCCAGGGTCGTCTTGCCGGAGCCGTTGCCGCCGACGATCAGCAGCCCGTCACCGGCATCGACCCGCAACGACACCTCGTTCAGGGCGTGCACCTGCCACGGCGAGCCGGGCAGATAGGTGTAGCTGACCCGATCGAGCGCGAGCATCGGGCGCGTCCACCCGGTGTACGGTCCGGTGTCGGGGTGCGACGCCTGCCCGAGGTCGTGGCCGGGCGATGCGGCATCGCGCGGAATCCACTCCGGGGGGGGCGCGACGACCCTGCCCTGATCCAGGTGGACCACTCTGTCGGCGGCCGCCGCCTCGGCACCGCGATGGGTGATGAGGACGACGGTCATGCCGTATCGGTCGGGCAATCCGGCGAGCAGTTCGAGAATGTCGTCGCGGCCGCCGGGATCGACCATCGAGGTGACCTCGTCGGCGATGAGCAGCCGCGGCCGCCGTGCGAGCGCCGCGGCAACCGCGAGGCGCTGCTGCTGGCCGCCCGACAGATCCGATGTCTCCCGCTGACCGAAACCGGCGAGCCCGACCTCGGCGAGCAGTCCCTCGACGTCGACGTCGGTGTCGGCGGGCAGTCCCCAGACGAGGTCGTCGGCGACGCGGGAGCCGAGCATCTGCGACTCGGGCCGCTGCAACACCATCGCCGTCCCACCGTGGCGGCCCAGCCCCGGCAGTCCGGGCCGGTGCACGGAACCGCTTGTGGGCGGCCGGCCGGCGATGATCTTGACCAGCGTCGATTTGCCGGATCCGTTGGCGCCGACGATGGCCACGAACTCCCCCGGGTCCAACCGCAGGTCGACGCCGGACAGCACGAGCGGGCCGTTCTCGCGGTAGGCGAAGTCGATCCCGGAGACCACCAGCGGCAACGGCGCGATATCCCCGCCCGTCGCCGACGCGGGCCCCTGGTCCAGGGTGTCCTCGGCCGGGACGTCGGCGAGCCGGTCGATGACCGCACCCAGCACCCACCAGGCGACGACAATGGACACCGCGGTTCCCAGGGTGCCCGAAATCCAGATCCAGGCCCACCAGTAGTCGACGGCGTTGCGGGTGAGGCCGTTGACGAAGTCCTCGGTTCCCTGCAGGCCGGGGATCCTGCCGACCCAGTTGCCCAGACCGTCGAGGCTGTTCTGCATGGCCGTGAGCATCAGCTCACGCAGCGGTGTGAGAATCCACAGCAGCACCACCGTCAGGCCGGCGATCAGCGGTGAGGCGATGAGCGTGAGCAGCGCGACCGTCGGCAGTCCGCGGCCGCGGCGTTTGGTGTCGCCGACGATGCCCGCGATGATCGCCGAGATGAACACACCCGACGCCGCGCCCGTCCCGGCCATCGCGAATGTGACGCCGGTGGTGGCGACACCGGCCGCGATCAACGCGCGCGGGCGGGTCCGGGCGGCGACCACCGCGAGTGGGACTGGCGCGAGCAGTCCGACAGCGGTGGCCACCGGGATGACGGCCGCGATCACCACCGCGGCGACGGTGACGCCACCGAAGATCGCCACCGAGGCGATCTCCATCGGACGTAGGGGCTGGCTTTTCTGCACCCGACCAGTGTGCCTTCCTTCTCAGAATGGTGCCGTCGGCAGGTCGGGCCCGACCTGCCGACGGCACCATTCTGTAAACACTGCGTGTTTGGCTTGTGGCCGGACTGGGACAAGACGATTCTGGTGTGACGGTTCGTGTGGAAGGAGTTGTGCGATGTCTTCTATTCCCATAGGCCTCACGCCTTTTCATGAGGCTGGGCAGTTGAACGGAATCCTGATCTCGGGTCGCTGGCCCGCGTCGACGCTGGAGTGGACGCAAACGCTGGTGGCGTCGGTGCGCATCGCGTGCCGGCCCGGTCTTCTCAGCACGACCACGATTTTCGGTGTGGTGGAGGACCGTCCCGCCGACGCCGAGCCGGATGCGGTCGGGATGATGCTGGCGGTGGGCAATGTCATCGACGAGAAGTTCCTGGAGGCGGGCCGGTTTCTGCACAATCCACCGGCACTGCTGATGCTGCATCCGCCGTCGCACACACGGCCGTCGTTGCCGGAGTGCTCGGATGTGGCGTCGGGGTGCGTGCTGCTGCCGGGGCTGCCCGAGCTGGGGCTGGAACATCGAGCCGGCTGGGCGGAGGCCGAGGCCGACGGCACCGTGGTGACGCTGCGCAATCAGGTGGGCATCGACCCCGGCTCGGACCCGGACACGGCGGTACTGGCAATGCTGTTGGCCGCCTGACCAGGTACAACGACGGCCAATTACCGTAAGCCCTACCGTAACTCGGAAGTCAGGACACCCGAACTTTAGGATTCATGCCTCCTACCTGCGGTGATTCGGCCATTCCATCTGTTGCGCCGCCAGGTTAGGTCTGGCTAACCTGGACATCGTGATTGCTGCCCTGCTCCTGAGCTTCGGCGTGATCTTCGTTGCCGAACTCGGCGACAAGTCACAGCTGATGGCGATGACCTACGCCCTGCGCTACCGCTGGTGGGTGGTGCTCCTGGCCATCACCGTCGCCACCACCGCCGTACACGCGGTGTCGGTGTTCTTCGGCCACTTTCTGGGTATGTCGATCCCCACCGACCTGCTGTCGATCCTCGCCGGCCTGGCGATGATCGTGTTCGGGCTGTGGACCATCCGGGGCGACAGCCTCGATGACGACGAATCCCAGCGGGCCACGCGCGTGGGCGCCTCGGTGTTCCTCGCCGTGATGTCGTCCTTCTTCCTGGCCGAGCTCGGCGACAAGACGATGCTCGCCACCATCACCCTAGCCACCGACAACGACTGGCTGGGCATCTGGATCGGCTCCACGCTCGGCATGGTCGCCGCGGACGCGCTCGCGATCGCCGTGGGAGCGCTGCTCGGGAAACATCTGCCCGAACGCACCATCGCGGCGGGTGCCGCCGTGCTGTTCTTCGCCTTCGGCGTATGGCTGCTCATCGAGGGACTGACCGGCGCGTCCACGGTCACCGTCATCGCCACGCTGTCGGCTACGGTGGCGATCGTCGGCATCGGCGTGGCCTACATCTTCCGCATCCTGCGGGCGCCGGTCAGCCCGTCGGCCCCATCGATGCCTGCTGATCGATAGATGCCTGCTGATCGATCGCGATGATCCGCGACAGCCGCACGAGCGGCACCGCGTCGGCATCGATTCCCTCGCCCTCGGCGGGCAGCATGTCCCGGACGTCGCCGGTCGTCCGGCCGTAGTGGATGTAGGAGTCGACGGCGTCATACACCATCGTGACGCGGGTGTCGTCGTCGGCGATCTCGAAATCCTCCGACAGGTAGGGGCTCAGCTGGGTGAGCGCATCGCGCGTTTCGACGATCCGCCGGTGATAACGCTCGGTCGCCGACTGCTTGCCGGGTGCGGGTAGCACCACCTCGGGCACCGCACCGGTGACCAGCTTCCACAGCGGAACCAACTCGGCGTCGTCACGGGTGCGCCGGCGCTCGGACCGATACGCCTGCCACCGGCCGTACAGCATCGGATAGCAGATCCCCATCAGGAACAGCACCACGCCCACGACCGCGGTGACCTGGCTGAATCGCATCAGCCACGGCACCTGCGCCAACGAGGTCATCCCGAACACGACGAACAGGATCTGAGCCACCGAGCTGAGCGCCAACAACGCCAGGCCGAACACCAGCATCGTCAACGACACCTTCAGATAGCCGTCGGCCGTCCGGAGAAACTGCCGGATACTCCGAATGCACGAGATAAAACCGTATCCGAGATAGAAGCTGGCGATCAGAAAGAACAGACCGAACGCGATATTCTGCGCGTTCCATTGGGCGAGGTCCTTGGTCCGCAGATTCAGCGGTGTGATGAGCATCGTGACCTGCAGGCCGATCAGCGACAGCACCAGGGGCACGGCCTCGAAACCGATCCTGCGTGTGCGCGTGTCCCCCGGCGTCGGGAAGAAGAACACCATGATCAGCGCCGCAACACCCAGCGAGAGCATCGCGTAGAAGACGACGCGCGCGGCTCCGGTGAAGGTCAGCGTATCGATCGCCTCGACAACGTCGCCGTTCGCCGTGACGAAGGCGATGACCAGGGCCGCGATGGACACGGTCAACGCAATGGCCTGAAATCCACCGCCGTATTTTCTGATCTGATCCAGACGCCAACAAAATACGACGGAGAAAACCACAAGGGCGATGGTGTTGAAAATCCCGACTGAAACCACCGCACAAACCTACAGCCAGCCGCCGTGGCCGCCCAGGAGCCGCTGCAGTCCACGCAGTTCGTTATCGGATTCGGTGGCCCCGACCCTGTCGCCGGCCTCGGCCGCCCAGGTCACAATCATCGACGCGAGCATCTCGGCTTCCCATTCTCGATCATCGGAGTAGCAGGTCCGCCGCAACGCCGCATCCGAATCCTGCGCATCCGGCAGCCCGCCGGTGAGGAGGGCCGACTGATCGCCGAGCAGCTGATGACCGGCGATCAGGTGACCGAACTCATGAATGATGATCTGATTCTGATGCATCGTCGACGTGTTGGCCTGATAGAAGAAGTAGTCGGCGTCCTCGGCCGCGAGCCACACACCGTTCGGCATGGCCGTCGGCAAGGGATAGGCGATCAGCTTGATGTCGCGGCCCCGGCGCGTACCGTAGCGCTCGCACAGCTGAGCTGCGTTGAGGGGAAGATCGAGATCGAGACCCTTCAACGCACGCCGACATAACGCGCGCAAGGCGCGTTCATCGCGTCGGCCATGACCATCGGGCGATTTCCGGTCACGACGCATGAGCCGAGCCGGAAATATGCCGCACTACCGATCTTGGCGCGGTCAGTCTTGGCTCTGCTGGCCGCCGACGACACGCAGGCGTTGCGCGTCGGAGATCTGGTCCTGAGCCCCCGTCGACAACAGATCCGGCGGATCCTTGGGCAGTCCCTGCTGCTCGCGGAGCACCTTGATCAGTTCGTTGACCACGGTGACCGAGTCGCTGGACAGGCCGGCCAGCCGGAATGCGGCGAGCTGGACGTTGGTGTCGGCCTGCAGACGCATCAGATCGATCTCGTCGCGGGTACGCTGCGCGGCCCGGTCCTCCAAGAAGTAGTGCACGTCGACGCCGAACGCCGCCGCGATACCCTCGACGGTCCGGAACGACGGCGACTTGGCCTTACCCGAACGCAGCTGACTCAAATAGGATTCGCCCAGCCGGAACCCGCGCTCGGTGGAGCGGGCGGCGATGGCCTTGGCGCTGTAGGCGCGGCCGTTGGGCCCCGGTACCGTGCGGAACAACTCCTCGAGCCGACGCGCGAACAACCCCGGATCCACTACGTCCTGACGCGGCCGTGCGGGCTCCGCGGTCCCGTCATAGCGACGGGCTGCTGCACCCTCTGGCTTTTCCGTACCTCGTGAACTCAAATTCATCTCCCCGGAAAAAAGCTTGCTGTCGTAAACATTAAAGCCCCCCACGCATCCCCTTTGCAACGCTGCGTAACATTGGGGTGACCCAATAGAGGTTTACACGAGTGTCCCCCGGTCAGATGACACACCTCAGCAAAATTGTGAGGCGTTTCACACTGAGATGCGGTAACGCACCGCACCCAGTCACTCCTCCTACGGGCAATTGCCGACTGGTTTCACACGCCGAAGGAGTCCCGGCCGCAGTGCGCAATGTGACAATGGGCGGTGTCACCAACCTGGTCAGGACCGCCACAACCTGGAGAATATCTTGACCCACCGCGTAAGTCAGCCGCGACGACCACGCCGCCTGCGCCGGATCGGCGCCGCACTTCTCGGTCTCATCTCCATCGGCCTGCTCCTTCTCGGCGCCGGCCTGAGCGTGGCCGACCCGGACAGCCGGGGCGACGACTCGCCGAGATCCGGCAGCGGACACAGCAGCGGATCCCAGAACGACGGCCGGTCCCAGAACAGCGACAGCAGGTCCGAGAACAGGGGCAGCGGGTCCGGCAACGGCGGGACACACGCCTCTGACGGCAACGGGGGCGGCAACAACGGCAACGGACCCGGCAACGGCAACGGCCAAGGACCCGGCAACGGACCCGGCAACGGCAACGGCCAAGGACCCGGCAACGGACCCGGCAACGGCAACGGCCAAGGACCCGGCAACGGACCCGGCAACGGCAACGGCCAAGGACCCGGCAACGGCCAAGGACCCGGCAACGGCAACGGACCGGGTGGACCCGGTCACTGCCATAACCGGCCGCGCCACTGCGACGGCGGAACCACGACGCCCACGGTGACCACCGAACCGACCGAGCCCACCGAGCCCACCGAGCCCACCGAGCCCACCGAGCCCACCGAAACCACCGAAACCACGACATCCGGCCAGACCGAAACCGAACCGACGACGACCGAGACGACGACGACCGAGACGACGACGTCCGAGCAGGAGACGTCCGAGCAGGAGACGTCCGAGCAGGAGACGTCCGAGCAGGAGACGTCCGAGCAGGAGACGATCACCCAGGGCATGGTCGAGCCGCCGATCCGGAATCAGATCACGGCCGGGCCCGCGACCAGAGAATCCGGTTCAGACAACTCCGGCGACCCGGGTACCGACGAGTCCGCCGACAGTCCCGAGACATCCGGCACCGACCAGCCCGTACCGTCCGCTCCTCCCTCGCGGAATTCACAACAGGCGAATTCCGACTCGGGCAACGGCGCAGCGTCCGCGGGCGGCGGTGGTTCGGGCGGCGGCCCGGGTGACGGCGGTGGTTCCGGTGGTTCCGGTGGCGATGCTGTCGCGGCCGGGGCACCTGCCGACCCTGCCGCCGGCAACAGCGGCAACGGGGCGGGTGGCGGACCGTCCGCAGGATCGGGACCGGCCGCGTCGGCCCCCGACACCCCGCCCGCCGCGATTCCCACGGTTCAGACCGCGTCGGAATCCGATCTGCGCAGCATCCTCATCGGCATCGGCCCGGGCATGCTGCTGATGCTCGGGGCGGTGGCGTTGGCGGGCAGCGGCTCGTTCCTCGACTCGCTGAAATCACTGGCCCGGACGTAGCCGATCGGGCGGTGGCCCCGCCGGCCGCAGGTCGTCGACGTGGGGGATGTCGGCGACCTGGGGTCCGGTCATCCACTCACGCAGTACCTTGGTGGCGACGACGTCGTCCTCGTTGTACTCCAGCAGCCGGGTGCGCTGACCCGGATCGGGACGGCCGCCGGCCAGGCCCACCGCTTCGGCGTACCAGTCCATCGACGCCTCGCCACCTGCCTCGGGATCACGCCAGCGGTGCCCGGCGACCGGCGCGACGCGCTTGAGGCCCTTGCCCCCGGGACTGATGAAGTTGTCGCCGACCGCCTCGAACACGTCGACCCACTCCTGGGAGCCGATGAACGCCTCGACCTCCGCGCGGGTGGGGATGCCCGGCATACCGCCGAAGCGATCGGCCGATCCGAGTAGCCAGCGATTCTCGGCCTGCTGCGAATAGCAGTACGCGGCGAACGTCTTGCCGTCGGCGCGCGCCTGTTGCCGCTGCTCACACAGCCAGATCCAGAACTCGGCGAACGAGCGGGCCTCATCTGCGGTGGGCAGCGGCGTCCAGGTGACGAACGGCCGGTACAGCACGGGTACGCCCGGGTCGGTGGTATCGGTCAACAGGGTGCCCCACAGGTAGGCGCCACTTTCCCCGAAGCTCTCCATGTCGACGTCCACCTCGACGTCGGCGCGATGGATGCGCGGCGTCCGGACGCGGCGGATCAGCGGAACGTCGGCCAGCCAGGCGGCCGCGGTGACCACCGCATCGTCGAAGTCGCCACCGGCCCAGTCTGCGGGTGGTTCACCGACGTACGCGGCCAGTTGTTCGACGGTGGCGATGCCGGCGACGGCGAGCGCGGCGGCCTGCGCGCCACGCACGACGAGGCTGACGTCGCGGCGGGCGACCAGCTCGGTCTCACAGTGCGGCCACCAGATACAGCCGCGGCATTCGGAGATACGGTGTGCCCGGGTGCGCACGAGTCCGTCGGCGACCGCCCGTCGGCGCGCGAACACCTCGGCATAGTCGGCGAGCACCGGCGCCATGTCGTGCACGACGATGCAGTCCGCGTCCAGCCCGATCACGCCGGCCGGCAGGGAGCCACCGGAACCACGGCCGCCGGGGTCGACGCCGCCCTGATCGGTGCCCCCGCAATCAGTACCGCGATCAGTGCTGTCGGGGTCGTCGGATCGCTCGACGCTTACAGGTGCGATCACCGGCGTCGGCGCGAGCCCAAGATCCATCAGCATGGTGACCAGCTGCGCCAGCCGCAGTTGGTCACGTCGGTTGCCGCGCGAGGATCGCGTCCGGTCGGGACCGGGCGACCATCTGCCCAGTGGGCTCGTGACGAGCCCGGATACCGAATCGGCCGGGTCGTCGCCGGGCGGCCTGTTGCGCGTCGCGGGGTAGGTGACCCGGTGGTTGACGACGATGACAGGGATGTACCCGGCGTTCTCCTCGCCCGGGTGTCCGGGCCGGTCGGGATCCGGGCGCGGCCCGTCCTGCACCCACGCCCCGTCGAGGTATCGCACCCGCACGAGCAGTTCGCTGTCGCCGCGCCGTCCCCGCTCGCGGTCGGTGGGCAGCGTTGCGTTCCAGATCCATCTCACCTCGTCGGCGCAGGCCCGGCGGGTCGCGGCGACACGTTCGACGCGGGAGGCGTCCGAGTCGATGACGCGGAACGTCTCCGCGCCGGTCAGGTCGCCCCCGTGCAGGTCACGCAGCATGTCGCGAACCCGCCCACGATGGTCGGCGGCGGCCGCCTTGCGCCGGGCGACCGACGGTGTGTCGGCCGTCTGGCCACCCACGTCCGCCGCGGCTTCGGTGTGCGCGGAATCGAGGGCCAGCCGATGCTCGCAGCCCGCGAGATCCCTCGCATGAAGCACCGTGCGCATCGAGCACTCCCTTCGTCCGCCGGTGTGCACGCCATTTGTCGGCGTGCCATGGGTTCACGTCGACCCTATGTAATGCTTGTATCTAGGCGGGGCCGGGGCGTGTCTCCCGGTTCCACGGTCCGCCGGCACGCCCGGACCCCGATCACCGCGACATGACAGCTGAAAGGCCCGTGATGGGATTGTTCTCGTCGGATGGAAAGACCCGCGCGCAGCGGCGGGCGGACGCCAAAGCACTCAAGCGCAAGGCCAGACTCGAGGCGAAGGCCCAGCACTCCGAGCAACGTAAGGCGCAGAAGAAGCATCTCAAGGACGAGCACAAGTTCCGCAAGAAGGACCTGAAGGCCGAGCGCAAGAACGTCAAACACGCCGCGAAGGCACAGACCAAGGCCGCCAAGGCCGAGTCGAAGACGATCGCGGCCAAACAGAAGGCCGCCGAGAAGTCCCGCAAGGTGACACCTGCCAACATCAAGCGCTACCTGACCGTCGCCCGGCTCGTGTCGCCGGTGGTGGCACCGTTGGCCTACCGCGGTGCGATCGCCGCCCGTGAGCAGCTCAACCAGTTCAAGGCCACCCGCGCGGGGGTGGCCCCCGAGCTGCTGGCCCGGTACTCCGGCCACGGCGCCCCGCTGGCCGCCCGCATCGAATCGGCCCGGGCGGCACTCAAGCAGGTTCCGGGCAAGGATGCCTCAGCCGACACCGGTGCGTTCGTCGACGCGATCAACACGCGCCTGGACAATCTGGCGATCGCCGTCGATGCCGCCGAAACGATGCCCCCCGCCCAGCGCCGGTCCGCTCACGCCTCGATCGACTCCGAACTCGGCGCCATCGACGCCGACATCCTGGCCCGGCTGGGCGTACGCGCCTAAGGCGTGTCGGGCTTTCCGGAACAACACGGCCGGATCGGACGCCTTGTCCGATCCGGCCGTCTTCGTACTGTGCGGCGGTAGGCGTGACCGGCGACTACCGTCCCGGCAGGTACTTGAGCGCCCGAACAGCCGTCGGGGTGATCGCCCGATAGATGTTCTGCGGCACGAACGGCGCCCGGTCGATCCCCAGGAACCGCTGTTCGGCGACGGTCTGCGATTCGGTGTACTTGAGCAGTCCCTCGGTGCCGTGCCGTCGCCCGACACCGGAGATGCCCATCCCGCCCATCGGCGCCGCGGTCGACGCCCAGGCCGCCGCGTAGCCCTCGTTGATGTTGACGGTTCCGGCGCGCAGCTGGTCGGCGATGGCGTTGGCCTCGGCGCTGCTGCCCGCGAAGACGCTGGCGTTGAGGCCGTACTCGGTGTCGTTGGCGCGTGTGATCGCCTCGGCGGTGGAGTCGACCGGGTAGATCGACACGACGGGCCCGAAGGTCTCCGAGGCGTAGCAGGTGGCCTCGTCGGTGACGCCGGTCAGGACGGTAGGTTCGAAGAAGAACGGGCCGAGGTCGGCGCGCCGTTTGCCGCCGGCCACGATCGTCGCACCCTTGGCGACAGCGTCCTGCACATGGGCCTCAACGGTGTCGACCTGTGCGGCCGAGGCGAGCGATCCCATGTCGGCGTTGAAGTCGTAGGTCGCGGCCAGCGTCATGTTCGTGACGTATGCGGCGAACCGGGTGGTGAACTCGTCGGCGATGCTCTTGTCGACGTAGATCCGTTCGATGGAGATGCACAGCTGCCCCGAGTTGGAGTAACAGGCGCGGGCCACACCCGGTACCGCCTCGTCGAGGTTGGCCGATGCGGTCAGGATCAGCGGGTTCTTGCCGCCGAGTTCGGCGGAGAAGCTGATCAGCCGGCGACCGGCCTGCTCGGCCAGCGAGGCACCGGTCTCCGAGGATCCGGTGAACATCACGTAGTCGGTGGTGGCCATGATGGCCTGGCCGACGACGCCGCCGGGACCGGGGACGACGGCGTACAGCTCGCGCGGCAGCCCGGCCCGGTAGAGCAGTTCGGCCAGTGCGAGCGCACAGTACGGCGTCTGGCTGTCGGGTTTGATCACCACCGCGTTGCCGGCCATCAGTGCGGCGACGGCGTCGGACACGGCGAGGGTGAGCGGATAGTTCCACGGGCTGATGACGCCGACGACACCCTTGGGCTGGTACCGCACGCGAACGCTCGTGGCACCGGGCAGCATGCCCTTGACCTTGTGCTCGGCCAGCATCCTGGGCCCGTTGAGCGCGTAGTAGCGGGCGGTCAGCGCGACGTCGAGGACTTCTTCCTGCGCGTAGGCGCGGGCCTTGCCGGTTTCGGCCTGCGCCATATCCATGAGTTCACCGGCGTGCTTGTGCACGAGTTCGGCGAACGCGTCGATCACCTTGGCGCGTTTGGCGGTGGACAGCTGCGCCCACCCTTCCTGCACGACGCGGGCGCGGTCGACGGCGGTCTGCAGGTCCTCGGCGGTGGCGACGGGGATGGTCGTCATCTCCGCACCGCTGAACGCCTCGAGCACGGGACGGGTGGCGCGGTCCTCGGGTTTGTCGATGGCCGCCAGCTCACGCAGCCGGTCAAAGGTTTCGGGGGTTGGCTTGGCCATGATGGATGCCTCCTGGGCGGTCTGGAGCTGGGGTGTCCGGCGCTACGCGCCGCCCACGGGGGCGACGAGCACGATGCCGTCGTCGTCGGAGTAGGCGATGTCGCCAGGATTGACGGTGATCCCACCGATGGTCAGCGGCACGTCGCGCTCTCCCGCACCGGTCTTGGTCGACTTTCGTGGGTTGGTACCGAGCGCCTTGACACCGATCTGCATGCCGCCGATGGTCTTGGCGTCCCGGATGGCGCCGTGCACGATGACGCCGACCCAGCCGTTGGAGCGGCCGAGTTCGGCGATGATGTCGCCGACAAGTGCGGTGTGCACCGAGGCGTCACCGTCGATGACCAGCACACCACCGGGGTTGGGCTCGCTCAGAACGGACTTGAGCAGCGCATTGTCCTGGAAGCACCGGACTGTGCTCACCCGGCCGACAAACTCGCGGACGCCGCCGTACTGGGTGAACTGGGTGTCGCAACTGCGCACGTCGGCACCGATCTCATCGACGAGGTCAGCGGTGGCGGTGAAGGTGAGATCGCTCATGCCGATCAAGCATAGGTGTGTACGACGGTCTTGCCTACCCGCGGGTAAGTTCTTCTCGCCGATTCGGTCGGCGATACTGGTGACCATGTTCGATGTGCCGATTTCCGACGATTCGATCCGATTGGGCCAGTTCCTCAAGCTCGCCAACCTGGTCGAGTCCGGCGCCGACGCCAAGGGCGTCCTCGCCGACGGTCTGGTCCGCGTCAACGGCGAGACCGAGATTCGGCGGGGGCGGCAGCTCGCGGTCGGCGACGTCGTCGAGATCGACGGCGAATCCGCGCGCGTCAGCCCCGCCTGACCGGTCCCGACTGAGGTCAACCTCATTCGGTACGCTTCATCGGGTCCACGTCGACGCAGGTCACAGGCAATGGTGGAGCGTGATTCACACCTCCCGGAAGTCGCTATGAGATTGGACACCATCTGTTACCGATGAGATGAATGTGGCTGGTGGGGTATTTTCTCGCCCGTTCGGTAACGCCCGGTGTGCCACCATCGAACTACGCCATGCACGTCGGTCAACCGATGTGTCGAGTGCAAATCTCCCGGATCCTACAAAAATTTCACTATCGTGAATTTTTGTCCTAGAGTGCTCGGCGTTGGCTCGTTGTCGTAGTTTTCGAGGATGTGACCGGTCATGAAACTGACCTCGGTGTTTCAGCACAGGGTGTTACAGCACAGGGTGTTTCAGCACAGCGGGGTGTTCCACGGCGGAACCTCCCGGAGTGCTTCCCGACGTGGCCGCACGGCACAGATGTTCCCGGCGGAGGCCGAGCGCCTCGTCACCCAGGCCGAACTGCAACGCCTTCTGTCGGTCTGAGCACACCCGCCATACCCATGTCGCCACCTCACCGGTGGCGACAGACCGCAACGGTGCGCCCGGGGTGTCCGCATCGCCGGCGGTCCGCCACGGCCTGCCGGAACACGCCGTCGAGCACCTAAGATTCATCCGGTGAGCAGGCTCCGGCCCGGCGACGTCTTCGCCGGCTACACGATCGAACGCGAGCTGGGCGCCGGCGGCATGGGCGAGGTGTACCTGGCCCGGCACCCGCGGCTGCCCCGGCACGACGCTCTCAAGGTGCTCGCCGCCGGACTCGGGGACGATCCCCACTACCGCGCCCGATTCGAGCGCGAGGCCGACGTCGTCGCCGCTCTGCGCCACCCGTCCATCGTCGGAGTCCACGACCGCGGCGAGTTCGACGGGCGCCTGTGGATCGCGCTGGACTATGTCGACGGACACGACCTCACCCGGCACGTGTCCGCGGATCGGTTGCCACCCCGTGAGGTGGCCCGCATCATCGCGCAGATCGCCGACGCCCTCGACGCCGCCGCCCGTCATGGCCTCACCCACCGCGACGTCAAACCCGCCAACATCCTGCTCGAGGACTCCGGCCGGGCGCAGCTCACCGATTTCGGCATCGCCCACCCCGGCCAGGAGTCCACCCGGCTCACCGGCACCGGCGTGGCCCTGGGCACCGTCGCCTTCGCCGCACCCGAACAACTCCAAGGCCACGGCGTCGACTCGCGCGCCGACCAGTACTCGCTGGCCTGCACCGCTTTCGCACTGCTCACCGGCACCAACGTCTACTCCGGCGGCAGCGTCGCCGCGATTGCCCTCGCGCACGTGCGTGACCCGATCCCCGCGGCGAGCGCACGTGCCCCGGGATGGGTGCCGCCCGCCGTCGACGGAGTGCTCGCCCGTGGCCTCGCGAAGGACCGGGACCACCGCTATCGTGACAACCGCACCTTCGCCGCGGCTCTCACCGAGGCGGTGACCGCGCCGCCGCGTACATACCCGGCCGCGACGACGTTTCCGCCGCCGCCCGCCGCACCTCACCCGACCGCATCACCCCTGACCGTATCGGCTCCGACAACGCCGCCACCGACCCGGCCCGTCCCCCACACCGCCGCACCCATCGCGGCACAGTACCCGCCGGACCCGACGGGGATGCCGTGGCAGGTCTCCGGCCCCGGGCCGGCCCATCCCGGATCGCACGGCACACGACCACCCGGCACCGGGCGCCACCGGTGGCTGCTCATCGGCGCACTCGTCGTGGTGGTGGTTCTCGTGGCGGGCGCTGTCACGACATGGCTGTTCACCTCCGACGACTCCGACGACGACACTCCCGGCCGCGGCGCAACCCTGTCGGCCCTCGCCTCCCCGCGAACCGAACCGTTGTGGACGTGGGCACCTACGGTGGTGTCCGACCAATACCAGGAAGATCTCGGAATCGTCGGCGGCACCAGCAGGTACGCGGTCGCGGTGAGCAAGAGTTCGTCCGGGGCGACCATTCTGGGCGTTCTCGACGCGGCCGGCGGCAAGACCGTCCGCACGATCACGCTCAGCGACAGGCCGGTTGCGGTCAAGCGCTGTCAGCAACTGGGTGACCCGGGTTCGTCGACGCTCGTGTGCTGGGGTGCCGACGTCGAGTCGGTGGGCGACCCGCAACCCTATGTCATCGATGTCGCGGCGGGCACTGCGGACAAGACCGATGCCGAAGGTGACTATTTCGCGGTGACCGGCGACAACTACGTACTCGTCGCCGATGACGGCGTGTACGGCGGCTCAGCCGGCCGAAAGAACTTCGCGGTCACCGGGGTCACCGTGCCCTCGTCATACCCTGTGGTCAACGGGTCGCCGGTCATCGATCTCAAACCCTCGACCGGGTCGGGGAAGGAGTCGCTGCACCGCGTCACCGACGGCAAGGCCGTCCACACCCTCGACGACGACCGCGGCGAATCCTGGCAGCCGTTCGCGAACGGCTTCGTGGTGCGCACGGAATCATCCGATTCCGACAGGCCGCCCACATTCACCTTCTACGACGCCGAAGGCACCGTCACGGCCGAGATGTCCGGCGAGTGGACCTTGCCGCTGCCACCCACCGACAGCCCGATACCGCCCTCGGTCGCCCCGGTGCCGGTCCTGCTCAACACCTCACAGACCGCCATCGCCGCATTCGATCCGGTCACCGGAAAACAACTGTGGCAGAAGTCATATCAGATTGACTCCCCCAATTCCGCCGAAGGCTTCGGCAGCAAGATCGTCCTTACCGCATCGGGCAACGAGTTTGAATGGTTCGACGCCCGGGACGGCTCCGGCGGTTCGATGTACGTCCCGCCCAAGGGCACTCAGGCCGGTTCCCCACTCGGCAGCGACGGCGTCCGGTTCGCGATGCTCTCGCGCCCCGCCTATGGCGGCACCGGCCCCCAGGAACTCCTGGTGTTCGAGCAGAACAACGCGAACCCGATCTGGCAGATGCGCGTCCCGACGTCCGGCCAGTACCCCGGCGCCCCGGTGATCGCCGGCGGCAAGGTGTACGCCGGTGGCGGCCTCGAATTCGGTGACCGCCGAATCCTGTAGAGCTACCACACCAACACCCCCTTTCGCCGGGTGAGGTGCGCGGAGCGCATGCGACGAGCCTCGAAACCCCACGGGACAACAACGAGTCCACACACGAGGTTTCGAGGCTCGCGGGCTCAGCGTTGGGCGACCTGCGTCGGGACGATCGGCGCGGGCAGCACGGTGTGGCCTTCGAGGAACTTGTCGACGGCTGCGGCCGCGGCCCGACCCTCGGCGATGGCCCAGACGATCAACGACTGTCCGCGGCCGGCGTCGCCGGCGACGAACACGCCGGGGACCGACGATGCGAAACTGTTGTCGCGCTTGATCACGCCACGCTCACCCCACTCGACGCCCAGCTTGTCGAGCAGGTCTTCGCGTTCGGGACCGACGAAGCCCATGGCCAGCAGGACGAGGTCGGCCTCGAGGGTGAAGTCCGAGCCTTCGACCTTCTCGAACCGTCCGGCCACCATCGTCACCTCATGGGCTTTGAGAGCGGTGACCTTGCCGTTCTCCCCGACGAACTCCTCGGTGTTCACCGAGAACACCCGGTCGCCGCCCTCCTCGTGCGCCGAGGACACCCGGTACATCAGCGGGTAGGTCGGCCATGGGGTCGAACCGGCGCGTTCCATCGGCGGGCGAGGCATGATCTCGAACTGGTGCACGCTTTCGGCGCCCTGGCGCAGCGAGGTGCCGAGGCAGTCGGCACCGGTGTCGCCGCCGCCGATGATGACGACCTTCTTGCCGGTCGCGGTGATCTGACCGGGGACGGTGACATCCCCCGTCGCTCCGCTCGCCCAGGTGTCGCCGTGCTGGATCCGGTTGGCCTGCGGCAGGAACTCCATCGCCTGGTGGATGCCGTCGAGTTCGCGGCCCGGGATCGGCAGGTCACGGCCGATGGTGGAGCCCACGGCCAGGACGACGGCGTCGAAGTCCTCGCGCAGTTCGTCGACAGTCACGTCGACACCGACGTTGACACCGGTGCGGAAGACGGTGCCCTCGATCTGCATCTGTTCCAGACGCCGGTCGATGAAGCGCTTCTCCATCTTGAACTCGGGGATGCCGTAGCGCAGCAGACCGCCGATGCGGTCGGCCCGCTCGAACACGGTGACCCCGTGGCCGGCACGGGTGAGCTGTTGCGCGGCGGCCAGACCGGCAGGTCCCGAACCGATCACGGCGACGTTCTTGCCGGTCTTGACCGTGGGCATCACCGGCGCCACCCAGCCTTCGTCGAAGGCGTTCTCGACGAGTTCGACCTCGACCTGTTTGATGGTCACGGCCGGCTGGTTGATGCCGAGAACGCACGACGCCTCGCACGGTGCCGGGCACAGCCTGCCGGTGAACTCAGGAAAGTTGTTGGTGGCGTGTAGGCGTTCGATGCCTTCGCGCCAACGATCCTTGTACACCAGGTCATTCCACTCGGGAATCAGATTTCCCAGCGGGCAACCGTTGTGGCAGAACGGGATACCGCAATCCATGCAGCGGCTCGCCTGTGTCTTGAGGTGCCCCTTGTCGAAGTCGGTGTACACCTCTTTCCAGTCGAGCAGCCGCAGTTCCACCGGACGACGGTCCGGCAGTTCCCGCTCGGGGTGGTTGAGAAAACCTCTGGGATCAGCCACGAGCCGCCTCCATGATCGCTTCGTTCACGTCCCGGCCGCTGGTCTCGGCGGCCTCGATTGCCAGGAGCACCCGCTTGAAGTCGCGGGGCATGACCTTGACGAAATCCTTCTGCGCGGTGTCCCAGTCGTCCAGGATCGCCGCCGCGACGGGCGAGTCGGTCTCCGCCAGGTGCTCACGCACGATGTCGGCGACGAATCGCAGATCTTCCACGTCGAGCGCCTCGACATCGACGAGTTCAGGGTTGAGATTGCCCGGACGACCTTCTCCACCTTCGAGTTTGCATTCCGGATCGTACAGGTAGGCGATACCGCCGGACATGCCGGCCGCGAAGTTGCGGCCGGTGGCGCCGAGCACGATCACCCGGCCACCGGTCATGTACTCGCAACCGTGGTCGCCGATACCCTCGACGACGGTGGTGGCACCGGAGTTGCGGACACAGAAGCGTTCGCCGACCACACCGCGCAGGAAGATTTTGCCGCCGGTGGCGCCGAATCCGATCACATTGCCGGCGATGATGTTGTCCTCGGCCACAAAGCCTTCGGGGGCGTTGCGGGCCGGGCGGACCACGATCTTCCCGCCCGAGAGGCCCTTGCCGACGAAGTCGTTGGCATCGCCTTCCAGGCGCAGCGACACACCCTTGGGCACGAACGCGCCGAAGCTGTTGCCGGCCGAACCGGTGAGCCCGATCTTGATGGTGTCGTCGGGAAGTCCCTGCGCGCCGTACACCTTGGTGACCTCGTGGCCGAGCATGGTGCCGACGGTGCGGTTCACGTTGGTGATGGTGGTGGTGTGCTCCACCGGTTTGCCGGAGTCGATGGCCTCGCGGCAGGCGGCGATCAGTTGCTGATCGAGCGCCTTCTCCAGACCGTGGTCCTGTTTGCCGGAGCAGTAGAAGTCCTGGTTCATGAACGGGGACTCCGGCTGCGCCAGCACCGCGGACAGGTCCAGCTTGCCGGCGTTGGCGGACTTCCAGTGCGCCAGTGCCTTCCGCGTGTCGAGGGCCTCGGCGTGGCCGACGGCCTCCTGCAGGGTCCGGAAGCCGAGTCGGGCGAGCAGTTCTCGGACCTCTTCGGCGATGAACAGGAAGAAGTTCTCCACGAACTCCGGTTTGCCGGCGAAACGCTCACGCAGCAGGGGGTTCTGGGTGGCCACGCCCACGGGGCAGGTGTCGAGGTGGCACACCCGCATCATGATGCAGCCGGAGACCACCAGTGGCGCGGTGGCGAAACCGAACTCCTCGCCGCCCAGCAGTGCGGCGATCACCACGTCGCGGCCGGTCTTGAGCTGACCGTCGACCTGCACGACGATGCGGTCACGAAGACCGTTGAGCAGCAATGTCTGCTGCGTTTCGGCCAGGCCGATCTCCCACGGCGCGCCCGCATGTTTGAGCGAGGTGAGCGGGGAGGCGCCGGTGCCGCCGTCGTGCCCGGAGATGAGCACCACATCGGCATGTGCCTTCGACACACCCGCGGCAACGGTACCGACGCCGAGCTCGGAGACGAGCTTGACATGGATCCGTGCGGCCGGGTTGGCGTTCTTCAGGTCGTGGATGAGCTGCGCCAGGTCCTCGATCGAGTAGATGTCGTGGTGCGGCGGCGGCGAGATCAGGCCGACGCCCGGTGTCGAACCGCGCACCTCGGCCACCCACGGGTATACCTTGTGCGGCGGAAGCTGACCGCCCTCACCGGGTTTCGCACCCTGGGCCATCTTTATCTGGATGTCGGTGCAGTTGGACAGGTAGTGCGAGGTGACACCGAACCGGCCCGACGCGACCTGCTTGATCGCCGACCGGCGCCAGTCACCGTTCTCGTCGTGGTGGAAGCGGCGCGGATCCTCACCGCCTTCGCCGGAGTTCGACCGGCCGCCGAGACGGTTCATCGCGATTGCGAGCGTCTCGTGGGCCTCGGCGGAGATGGAGCCGAAACTCATGGCGCCGGTGGAGAATCGCTTCACGATCTCCGCGGCCGACTCGACCTTATCGATCGGGATCGGATCGCGGTCACCGAAATTGAAGTCGAACAGGCCGCGCAGCGTGCCGAGCCGCTGCGTCTGGTCGTCGACCATCTTGGTGTACTCCTTGAACACCGAGTACTGCCCGGTGCGCGTGGAGTGCTGCAGTTTGAACACGGTGTCCGGGTTGAACAGGTGGTATTCACCCTCACGGCGCCACTGATATTCGCCGCCCACCGGCAGTTCGCGGTGCGCGAGTTCGGTGGGACGGTCGGTGAACGCCAGGTCGTGCCGGGCGGCGACGTCGGCGGCGATCTCGGCGAGACCGATGCCGTCGAGCTGGCTCTGCAGGCCGGTGAAGAACTCGTCGACGGTGTCCTGCCCGATTCCGATGACCTGGAACAGCTGGGCGCCGGTGTAGGAGGCGAGCGTGGAGATGCCCATCTTGCTCATCACCTTCAGCACGCCCTTGGAGGCGGACTTGATGTAGTTGGCACGGGCCGTCTCGAAGTCGATGCCGGTGAGTGCGCCGCGCTCGATCATGTCCTCGATCGACTCGAACGCCATGTACGGGTTCACCGCGGCCGCGCCGAAGCCGACGAGTGCGGCCACGTGGTGCACCTCGCGGCAGTCGCCGGATTCGACGATCAGGCCGACCCGGCTGCGTTTGCGTTCACGCACCAGATGGTGGTGTACGGCGGCGGTCAGCAGCAGCGACGGGATCGGCGCCAGCGTTTCGTCGGACTCACGGTCGGAGAGCACGATGATCGAGATGCCCTGGTCGATGGCCGCGCTGACCTGCGCGCGCACCTCGTCGAGTGCCGTGCGCAGCCCGTCGCCGCCCTCGGCGACCGGGTACAGGCCGTGGATCTGCCGACTGCGCAGGTGCGGCAGGTCGTTGTCCTCCTCGATGCGCACCAGCTTGGCCAGGGCGTCGTTGTCGAGCACCGGCATCGGCAGCACGATCCGGCGGCACGATCCGGGACCGGGGTTGAGCAGGTCGGCCTCGGAACCGATGGTGGAGCCGACGCTGGTGACGATCTCTTCGCGGATCGCGTCCAGCGGCGGGTTGGTGACCTGTGCGAACAGCTGCTGGAAGTAGTCGAAGAGCATCCGTGGCCGTGCGGACAGCACCGCGATCGGGGTGTCGGTGCCCATCGAGCCGATGGCCTCGGCGCCCGACTTGGCCATCGGTGCGACCAGCAGATTCAGTTCTTCGTTAGTGTATCCGAACACCAGCTGCCGCAGGTTCACCCGGTGGTGCGGCATGTGCTCGTGCGGGCGGCTCTTGAGGTCGTCGAGCGTGAGCAGGCCCTCGTCGAGCCACTGCTGGTACGGGTGCTCGGCGGCCAGTTCGTCCTTGACCTCCTCGTCGTCGACGATGCGGCCGGCCTTGGTGTCCACCAGGAACATGCGGCCGGGCTGCAGGCGCAGTTTCTGTACCACGTCGGCGTGGTCGACGTCGAGCACGCCCACCTCCGATGCCATCACGACGAGGCCGTCGGAGGTGACCCAGATGCGGCTCGGGCGCAGGCCGTTGCGGTCGAGGACGGCGCCGACGACGTCACCGTCGGTGAAGCACACCGACGCGGGTCCGTCCCACGGCTCCATCAGCGATGCGTGGTACCGGTAGAAGGCCTTGTGTGCCGGTTTCATGGTCTCGTGGCGTTCCCACGCCTCCGGGATCATCATCAGCACCGCGTGCGGCAGGCTCCGGCCGCCGAGGTGCAGCAGTTCGAGCACCTCGTCGAAGCGGGCGGTGTCGGAGGCCCCGGGTGTGCACGCCGGGAAGATCTTCGCGGCGGCGTCCTCGCCGAAGGCGCTGGTGTCGATGAGCGCCTCGCGCGCCCGCATCCAGTTCTCGTTGCCGGTGACGGTGTTGATCTCGCCGTTGTGGGCGACGCGGCGGAACGGGTGCGCCAGCGGCCACGACGGGAAGGTGTTGGTGGAGAACCGCGAATGCACCAGGCCCAGAGCCGATTCGAGGCGGTCGTCCTGCAGGTCGAGGTAGAACTCGCGCAGCTGCGGGGTGGTCAGCATGCCCTTGTACACGAAGGTCTTGCCCGACAGACTCGGGAAGTACACGGTTTCGCGGCCGGGACCGTCCTGACCGGCGCCCTTCGCGCCGAGTTCGTACTGCACACGCTTGCGCACGACGTACGCGCGGCGTTCGAGCTCCATACCGTCGGCGTCGCCGGCACCGGCGCTCAGCGAGATGAACAGCTGCCGGAAGGTGGGCATGGCGTCACGGGCGAGCGCGCCGATCGACGAGTCGTCGATGGGCACCTCGCGCCAGCCGAGCAGCCGCAGACCTTCGGATTCGACGATCTTCTCCACACCCTCGCAGGCCAGCCGGGCGTCCTCGGCGCCCTGCGGCAGGAAGGCGATGCCGGTGGCGTAGGCGCCTTCGGCGGGCAGCTCGAAGTCTACGGTCTCCCGCAGGAAACGGTCAGGGACCTGCAGCATGATGCCCGCACCGTCACCGGTGTTCGGTTCGGCTCCCGCCGCACCGCGGTGTTCGAGGTTGACCAGCGCCATGATGGCCTTGTCGACGATGTTGCGGCTGCGCCGCCCGTACATGTCGACGACGAATGCGACACCACAGGCGTCGTGCTCGTTGGCAGGGTCGTACAGGCCCACGGGGCCCGGAGCGTGCTTCATTTCGGCCTCACTTCGTGCGCGGCATCACCTGCGCACCCGAGTTCACAGTTCGTCTGCGTCACCAAGGGATCCGGGCCACCACAGGGTGTCGGCCCATTGATCGGTGCGGATTCGCAGTTCGACTTCGGACTCCGGAGTC
Source organism: Gordonia pseudamarae (assembly GCF_025273675.1). Lineage (NCBI taxonomy): Bacteria > Bacillati > Actinomycetota > Actinomycetes > Mycobacteriales > Gordoniaceae > Gordonia > Gordonia pseudamarae. Next base: position 5,079,384 of record NZ_CP045809.1, read on the forward strand.
ACTCCGTGAGACGGGTACCGATCGTGGGTGCGGTTGTGCCGCGTGACATCGGTGGACCGTTCTCACCGCGTCTGTAACGACTGGGGCTGCCAGGGCTGTTTCCGCGCGCGGTTGGAGCAAGTGTCCGGTTCGTCAGCGCCGTTGCTGACCCGGCCAGCGCCGTTGCTGACCCAACATTCTTGCCCGCCGGCAGCCACGAGGGGGCTGTGTGGATGCCGGGGCTCAAGAAGCATCGTCGGCTATTTTCTCACGCTGTGTACCCGGTTTGGAAATCCGGCTATCACAATCGGGTGATCGCTGGGAGGTTTGCCCAGTTAACGCCATGTCACAAGCAGTTCTCATCGACGCCGCGCGGCACCCGACAATCCGTCCGATCCGGCTGTGTGAACGACGCCCATCACCTACGGTCGAGGACTGTGAGCGCAACAACCGCGGCCGACCCGAACCCGGAACGGGCGGGCCGCGACCAGGAACGGCCCGATCGGTCGCCCGGACCACACGCACCGGCGGCCCGGGCCCGCGCGACGCGGCGGCATGTCCGGAACTTCGTATCGGTGACGTCGGTGCCGGTCATGAAGGCCACCGCAGTGATACCGGCACCGATGGTCGCCGTGATGGTCCGGGCGAGCCGACCCGGTCTCAATCGGATGCTTGCGACGGCCGCGCGGGTACCCGCCGGGACCCGCACCCGGCAGGTCCGGCAGACGATCCGCACCCTCGATTATCCGTCGAGGTCGGAGCAGGTGCGCGGGGAATGGGTGATCGGCGGGCGCTCGGGCATCGGTCAGGTGCGCCCGGATCAGCCGATCATCTACTACCTGCACGGCAGCGGCTATGTGGTCTGCTCCACCCGCACCCATCGCGGTCTGACGGCACGGCTGAGCAACCGCACCGGCCGGGCGGTGTTCAGCCTCGACTACCGCCTCGGGCCCCGCTACCGCTGGCCGGCCGCGGGCGACGACACCATCCGCGGCTATCTGTGGCTGCTCGAGCAGGGTTTCGCCCCGGACCGGATCGTCGTCGCCGGAGATTCCGCGGGCGGACATCTGGCACTGGATCTGCTCGGACACAACCAGCGCACCGGCACCCCGCAACCGGCCGGGCTGGCGCTGCTGTCGCCGCTGTACGACCCGACATTCGCCCTCGCCCAGGCCTACCAGCGCACCGGCCGCGCCCGCGACCCGTTCATCGAGGCATCCGGCGCCGGCGCCGTCCTGCGCCTGTACACCGGCGACGCCGACACCGATCACCCCCGGATGCGGGTGGTCCTGTCCCCCGACGACGGCCTCCCGCGCACACTCATCCAGCACGGCGGTATCGAGGTGATGACCGCCGACGCCCGGGCCGCCCACGACATGTTGTCGGCGGCCGGTGCACAGGTGCGGCTGCAGAGCTGGACCGACCAGGGGCACGTGTTTCAGATGTTCGGCGGCCCGGCCGCGCGCGAGGCCCTTGACGATCTGGCCACGTTCATCGTCGGCACACCACCCTGACCGGGGTACCCGCCACCTTGGACTCCGAATAATAGTGCCGGATAGGCCTATTGGCCCGGCATCGTGAAGTAGGACGCCACGTCCAGGGAGTTGACCTCGCCGATGTCACCGTCGGACTTCAGTGCCGCGCTGAGGATACCGCCGGAGCACACGTTGGGCGTGATCGGCATCGGCTTGGTGCCGCACTGGAACGTCTTGCCGTTCATCATCGGAATCACCACCGGTTCGGACATCGTGTTGAGCCGGTCGATGATGGTTTCGCGGGAGATCTCGCCCGTCATGCCGTCGAGAGCCCGCTGCAGGCTGAGAATCGCCCAGTAGGCGGTGACGCCATCCTCCTTGTCGTCATCGACGCCGTACTTGTCCAGAACCGCCTGGAAAACCTTGTAGTCCTCGGACTCCGGATCACGATTGGCCGTCACCAGCACATCGGCCTCCGGATATCCACCGGGCACCTGCTCGGCGCCGTCCTCGCTCACGCAGTTCGACAGCGCCGTGATCGGCAGATCCACACCGAGACTCGCGATCGCCTTGAAGATCGGGGTGCAGAAGGCCTCGTCGCCGACCAGGTGGATCTGACCGGCCCCGCTCTTCACCGCCGACTGGACGAACGGCGTCATGTCGGCGGTGCCCGGCGGCACCGCGACCACTTCGAGTTCGACACCCGAATTGGCCTTGACAATCCCGCCGAGCGATGTGAACGGGGTGGTGGCGATCGGCGCGTCGATCACCAGGACGGCAACCTTGCTGACGCCCTTCTCCTTGGCGATGTACACCGGCTGGCCCAGCAGGCCACCGACGCTGTTGGACAGGGCATAGCTGTTGGGCTGCAGCAGAGTCGTCTGCCCGCCACCGACCGCGATGAAATACGGCATCGCCGCCGGCGAGGTGACCGCGGTGACCGAGTCCGGGTTGGACGGGCTGCCGCCGAGCACCGCGACGGCCGGCGAGCCGACCGCCTTGTTGGCGCATTCGCGGGCCTTGGCGGCCTGGATGTCGTCGTAGCAGATCGTCAGCTTGACCGGCCGGCCGCTGATGCCGCCGAGGTAGTCGTTGATGTAGGAGACCGTGGCGTTGGCGACCTCGGTTTCGTGCGTGTACGCCGGGGCCTTGTCGCCGGTGGTGTTCAGCACAAGCTCGATCGGATCACCCGACGCCGCCTTCGCCTCACCGAGCACCGCGGTATCCGCGGCACCGTCATCGGAGTCGTCGTCGCTGCCCGAGCAACCCGCTATCACCAATGTTGTTGCCGCAGCCGTACATGCGAGCGCCATCGCCCGCTTGCGCCAGGTAACCGTCACGTTCTCTCCCAAGTGCTCAAAGCGCAGTGAAGTACTGCGGCAAAACAATTTTCGACGCCACCGCACCTGGAGCGCCGAGCTGGATGATCCCGACCATTCAGCACATGTGCGTGCTGCTGATTCTGCCCGAAAAACAGAAATTTCCGGCAACTTTCCCGGAATTGCCCGAAGATTCAGGCCGCGGTGTCGCCGCCGAAGTACGCTCCGCGCAGCACCTCCGGCGATTTCCGCAGTTCGGCGGCGGTGCCGCGCAGCGTGACCGCACCATGTACCAGCACCATCGCCTCGTCGGCCACCTCCAGCGCCAACGCCACATGCTGTTCCACCAGAATCACTGCGGCACCGGTGGAATCGGCAATATCCCGGACCACCGGAAGCAGTCCCTCGACGATGACCGGCGCGAGTCCCATGCTCATCTCATCGATCAGCAGCACGCCCGGCTTCTGTACCAGAGCCCGCGCCACGGCGAGCATCTGCTGCTCACCGCCGGACAGTGCTGCCGCCTTGACCTTCCAGCGTTTTCGCAGGGCGGGGAACAGGTCGGAAACCTCGGCGGAGGTGACACCCCCTTCTCGTTCCGAGAGCGAAAGAGTCTCGGCCACGGTCAATCCGCCGAACAGCGCCCGGGAGTCGGGCACGAGGACAAGGCCGGACTTGTTGGTCCGGCCGGGATTTCCACTCGGCAAGGATCGGTCACCGACCCGCACCTCGCCGCCCAGCCGGGGCAGCAGACCGGCGAGCGTGAGCATCACCGTGGACTTGCCCGCGCCGTTCGGCCCGAGCAGCGCGAGCACCGTGCCGCCGGGCACCGCCAGATCCAGACCCCGCACCACGGGGACCTTCCCGTGTCCGGCGACCAGTCCGGAAACCACCAAACTCATGACACGGCCTCGCTTGTGGCGTCCGCCGCTCGTGTGGTGTCCGCCGACGGTCCGGCGACCGCGGTCGCCGGATCCGCAGCACCGGAGGCGGACGTTCCCAGATAGGCCGTGAGCACAGCCGGGTCGGTGCGGATCTGTTCGGGAGTGCCACTGGCGAGCAGCTTGCCGAAGTCGAGTACGTGGATCCGATCGCAGATACTCAGCACCAGGCCCATGTCGTGCTCGACGAGCAGGATGCTCACGCCGGTGTTCCGCAATGCCTTGAGACGCTCACCCAGCCAGGCGCTTTCACCGGTGTCCAGACCGCCCGCGGGTTCGTCGAGCAGCAGCACCGACGGTGTGCCCGCCAGCGCCCGCGCGATCGACACCAACTGCCGCTGTCCCTGCGAGAGCTGTCCGGCCGCAACATGCTGGACGCCGGAAAGGCCCAGAGTGGCGAAGATCTCGTCGAGTTCGGCCGCGTCCGCCCGCGCACCGGCCGGCCGGCCGGACAGCCCCACCGACACGTTCTCGGCGACACTGAGATCCTCGTAGAGTTCGATGGCCTGGAACGTTCGGCCGAGGCCGGAACGGATTCTGCGGTAGGTACTCTCGCTGCTGATGATGCCGATCTCTCCCGATGCCGAGGCCAGTCCGACCTCGCCCTCGCAGCGGGCGAAGCCACTGATCGCGTCCATCAGGGTGGTCTTGCCCGCACCGTTGGGCCCGATGAGCCCGACGATGGCGCCGCGCGGCACCGAGAACCCGACGTCGTCTACGGCGACCACGCCGCCGTACCGTACGGTGACCCCGGACAGCTTCAGCACCACATCGGTATCCGAAATCTCGTGCACAGGAGCCGAATTAGATATTCTTACGCGGTCGGTCCCGGCGGTGTGGGTGAGCGCCGGCGCAGTCTCGGCCGCGCCGTGCCCGGTCACCGATGCCGTATCGGCTGGGGCCGGCGGGCCTCGCCTGATCGTCCTGCCCGCCGCCAGCACCCCACCGGCGATTCCCTCCGGCCGGAAGAGCACCACGACGATCAGTGCCAGTCCGACCAGAAGCTGATACAGGTCGCCGCCACCGGCCGCGTCGAGGCCGTAGTAGAACACCCCGCCCGTGGCGAGAACACCGCCGATCACCCCACCCGTCACCGAGGTCACCCCGGCCAGGTACACCGTGGCGAACAGCAGCACGCTGTACAGCACCGCGAAGGGCTGGAACGAGACATTGGTCTGCTGGTAGGCCAGCAACGTACCGCCGAGACCGGCGATGAACGCGGCAATGCCGAACGCGGCGAGCTTGGTGGCCACCACGTTGACCCCCGACGCCGCGGCCGATCGTTCGTTGGCGCGTACCGCGAGCATCCGGGAGCCGAGGCGGCTGCGCCGCAGCATCGCGACCCCGACGCCCACGGCGATCGCCACCGCCAGCGCGAACAGCCCGAAGCCCGCGCGGGGGTAGTCGCCGCCGGTGCCGACACCGAGATCGATGCCGAAGATCGACGGGTCGGGGACGTCGACACCGCTCGCGTCGACGAAGTCGGTGTTGCGGAACCAGAACGCCTCCAGCGTGTACGCCATCGTCAGCGTCACCACCGCCACGGTGAGACCGCGGATGCGCAACGCGGGCAGTCCGATCACCACACCGATGGCCGCGGCGATCAGTGCGGCGAGCAGCGGCGCGAACGGGAACGGGACGCCCCAGCTGTCGGTGATCGGGCCGACCAGGAACGCGGCCGCACCGGCGATGGCCAGCTGTGCCAGCGACACCTGGCCCGCGTAGCCGGTGACCACCACCTGCGACAGCCCGATGACCGTCATGATGATCGTGGCGATGACCGCCAGTCGCCAGTCGCCGCCGGTCACCATGACCGCCACAGCACCCACGACCGCCGCCACCGCCGCCCACGCGGCCACGTGCCGCGGGTACGGCGCGCTGCCGAGTCCGGAGACGATCACCGCACCCCGCGAATGCAGCGGTTTGGCCCACAACACCAGCACCACCAGCACCACGATCAGCGGCACCAGCTCGACCAGCCCGGTCGAGGGCAGCCAGTCGTACACGCGCGGCAGGTAGGTGGCCTCCGACTGCAACATCCCGATCACCAGACCCGCGGCGACCGCCGCCAGGATCGAGGAGAACCGGCCGATGATCGCCGCGGCCAGCGCGGGCACGATGAACAGCGTGTAGGCGTTGGGCGTGAGCGGCACGATCGGCGAGATCAGGATGCCGGCCAGGCCCGCGACGGCGGCGCCGATCATCCAGTTGGCGGCGGCGATCCTGTCCGGGGACAGTCCGCTGACGTAGGCTCCCGCCTCGCTCTCCGACGCCGCGCGGGTGGCCAGCCCGAACCGGGTGAACCGGTAGGCCGCGGCCAGGGCCAGGGCGATCACCACGATGGTGGCGGCGAACAGCACCCGGTCCAGGGGCACCCGGATGTCACCGAACTCGAGGATGTCGATCGGGAAGATCGCATCGACGGCCGGCCCCTTGGTGCCCAGCCGGGCGGTGGTGAGGGCGGCGAAGATGATCATCACGCCGATCGACGCGACCGTACGCGCCACCGGTGGCGCCTTGCGCAATGGCCGGAACACCGCCAGGTACAGAAGCAGGCCGACTGCCGCGCACGCGATCATCGAGATGACGGCCGCGACCGCGAATCCCGGATCACCGCCGATCTCGATGCTCTCGGGCAGTCCGGGGATCATCACCAGCAACTCACCCTGGCGCAGGTAGGCGTAGGTGTACGCGCCAAACAGGGCCAGCGATCCGGTGGCGAAGTTCATCACGCCGGAGCTGCGGTAGATCACCACCAGTGCCAGTGCGAGGGCGGCGAACACCCCACCCGACCCGAGTCCGAGCAGCAGAAACTGAACGTGGTCGGTCACCGTGACCACCCCGGACTGTCTACGGGCATCGTGGCCGTGTCCCTCCGTAGGCATGAGCAATGTGACGTGAGTCTCACCGTGATGCCAACAGTATCGACCCCGATAGCCTGTTGGCAACGGCGCCCGACTCTTGACAACTACATCGCTTTTCTTACGGCCGGATCGAGCGGCCCCCACCGGGGATCCACTCGGAGACGATCCCAGTCGGGGACCGTCCATGCAATGCCTCGACTCACCCCACCGACGGGGCGCGGGCCATCGCGATCCCGTCGCCGACACCGGCAACGGGATAGAGTTCTCGCAGTTCAGCGAGACGGCCGGCGACGGCGCCGGACCCAGGAAAGGTTCACCATGTCAGATCTCGACGACCTGCTCACCCGCATCCCCGTCAGCGACATCGCCAAGCAACTCGGTGTCGACGACACGACCGCCCGCGCGGCGGTCGAACAGGCGGTGCCGGCGTTGCTGACCGGGCTGCAGCAGCAGACCACCGACGAGGCATCGGCCCAGGGGCTCGCATCAGCGCTCGCCCAGCACCCGGCCGACCTCGCCGAAGGCGACATCAACCTCGCCGACGTCGACACCGCCGACGGCGGCAAGATCGTCAACAAGATCTTCGGTTCCGAGACCGACAACGTCGCCCAGGCATTGTCCGGCGCCAACGCCGCCGCGGGTGTCGACCAGGGTCTGGTGCAGAAGCTGCTGCCGATACTCGCACCGATCGTGCTCAGCTACCTGACCTCCAAGGTCCTCGGCGGCAAGGGCGGCGGCACGAAATCCTCCGGCGGCGACCTCGGCAGCATCCTGGGTTCGGTACTCGGCGGCAACGCGGGCGGCGGCCTGGGCGGCATCCTGGGTTCGGTGCTCGGCGGCAACGCGGGCGGCGGGGCGGCCAAGGGCGGCGGACTCGGCGATCTGCTCGGCGGAATCCTCGGCGGCCGCAAGTAGCCACCGGCCGGTAAAGGTGAGGGCGCGGGCGGCGAACCTCGAAACCGGTGAGATGACAAGAAACCCGGTGAGACGACGGCGTCGTCGTCTCACCGGGTTTCTGGGCTCACAGGCCCGCACTTCACCTACCGTGGTCACATCTCAACCGGCGGTACGGGGCCGATGACCTACGCGCTGAAATCAGCCCCGACCTTCGGCGGTGCCTGGGCCAGCAGATCGTTCTCGTCGGCACTGAAAGCCCTTGAGCGCGACAGGAAACGCACACCCTCAGGGGCCTCCAGGCTGAATCCGGCACCGCGGCCCTTGACCACGTCGAGGATCAACTGTGTGTGCTTCCACAATTCGAACTGGTCACCGTTGATCCAGACCCGCACCGCCGGAATGGGTTCGGGTAGTCCGATCTCACCGACCAGCACGTCGCGTTGGCCGATGCGGTATTCGCCGACCGGGTAGCACATCGGGGCCGAACCGTCACAGCAGCCGCCGGATTGGTGGATCATGAGGCCGCCGTGCAACTCCGATAGTTTGGTCAGGAGTTGCACGGCGGAGTCTGTGGCGGTGACCCGATCGGGAACGTCCTGTTGTGAAACATTCTGTTCTGACACGGATTGTCACCTCTCAATCTGGTTGATGAAAGCGGTCCCGACAGTGACTTGGCTGTAACCCGAGCCTGGACTGCCACCGCGACATCCTCATCGCGGTGACGGCCCAGGCCCGAACAATTCCTTCCCGGACAATTCCTTTCCGGACGACAACTCCTTCCCGGAGAATCAGGGAATCAGAATCCTCCGGACGGTTCTCCGGATCAGAAGAAACCCTTCGCACTCTGAGCGTAACCGACCAGCAGGTTCTTCGTCTGCTGATAGTGCTCGAGCATCATCAGATGATTCTCGCGGCCGATACCGGACTGCTTGTAACCACCGAAGGCGGCGTGTGCCGGGTAGTCGTGGTAAGTGTTGGTCCACACACGACCGGCCTGGATTTCGCGGCCGGCGCGGTACGCGGTGGCACCGTCACGGGTCCACACACCCGCACCGAGGCCGTACAGGGTGTCGTTGGCGATGGCCATCGCGTCCTCGTAGGAGTCGAACGTGGTGACCGCGAGAACCGGACCGAAGATCTCCTCCTGGAATATGCGCATCTTGTTGTCGCCGGCGAACACGGTGGGCTGGATGTAGTAGCCACCCGCGAGGTCGCCACCGAGGTCGGCGGGCTCGCCACCGGTGAGGACCTTGGCGCCTTCCTGCTTGCCGATGTTCAGGTACGAGGTGATCTTCTCGAACTGATCGTTGGATGCCTGCGCACCCATCATCGTGTCGGTGTCGAGCGGGTTGCCCTGCTTGATCTGCTTGACGCGCTCGACGGCCTTACCGATGAAGTCGTCGTAGATGTCGCCCTGGATGAGTGCGCGGCTCGGGCAGGTGCACACCTCGCCCTGGTTGAGCGCGAACATCGTGAAGCCTTCGAGGGCGCGGTCGAGGAAGCCGTCGTCCTTGGCGGTGACATCGCTGAAGAAGATGTTGGGGCTCTTACCGCCGAGTTCGAGGGTGACCGGGATCAGGTTCTCCGACGCGTACTGCATGATGAGGCGGCCGGTGGTGGTCTCACCGGTAAACGCGATCTTGCGGATCCGGTTGCTCGACGCGAGCGGCTTGCCCGCCTCCACACCGAAGCCGTTGACGATGTTGATGACACCGTCGGGCAGCAGGTCGCTGATGAGGCTCATCACGTACAGGATCGAGGCGGGGGTCTGCTCGGCCGGCTTGAGCACCACCGCGTTGCCGGCGGCGAGCGCTGGGGCGAGCTTCCACACGGCCATGAGGATCGGGAAGTTCCACGGGATGATCTGGCCGACCACGCCGAGGGGCTCGTGGAAGTGGTAGGCGACGGTGTCCTCGTCGACCTCGGAGATCGAGCCCTCCTGCGCGCGAAGGGCACCGGCGAAGTAGCGGAAGTGGTCGACGGCGAGCGGGATGTCCGCGGCGAGGGTCTCGCGGACGGCCTTGCCGTTGTCCCAGGTCTCGGCGACGGCGATCTTCTCGAGGTTCTCCTCGATGCGATCGGCGATGCGGAGCAAGATCAGCGAACGCTCGGCGACGGAGGTCTTGCCCCAGGCCGGTGCGGCGGCGTGGGCGGCGTCGAGGGCGAGGTCGATATCCTCGGCGGTCGAGCGGGCGACCTCGCAGAACACCTTGCCGTCGACGGGGGACGGGTTCTCGAAGTACTGGCCCTTGACCGGCGGAACCCACTTGCCGCCGATCCAGTTCTCGTAGCGGGATTCAAAGTTCATCACCGAACCCTCGGTGCCCGGCTTGGTGTAAACAGTCATCGCTTCTCCTCAACAGTGTGGCGCGGACCTGGATGTGATCTGTTACATAGATTAGAGCTGGGGTGGTTGCAGTCACCATGCATTACGTTGCCAACGTTGGGAGAACACGACAACCGCAGGTAAACATCTGTTCAGCACGCCCTGGAGTCATGACCCCGGCGGCACCTGGTCTCCAGACGTGATCTCACGACCCCGCCGTCGGCGACATCCGCGCGGTGGGGCTGCGGCGTGCGCGGCGGAGAATTCGACTCAGATCCCGAAGCGCTTGTCCAGCAATCGAATACGTCCGGCGACAACAGCCCGGTCGGGATGTCCGGGCGGCAGCCGGTGCTCCAGCCTCCGCCAGGCGTCGAGATCGTCGCGGCCGTGCACCGACGTCGTCCACCTGCGCAACGCGGCCACGTCGCCGGCGGCGATGATGCGCGAGCGCAGATCCTCCCGTAGTTCTTCGAGAATATCGACGATGCCGGGGGCCGACGATTCGGCGAGCAATCCGCCGCGGCCGAGCCGTTCGATCGCCGAGACCAGGTCGTCGCCCGAGGCGATCTGCTCGCGGATCCGGCCGAGGTCCGAATCGACGGCGACGGTCAGTCGGTACGGACGGGATCCCACCACCGTGCTGCCCAGGTCCTTGCGAAGCCGGGAGATCTCGGCGCGGACGGTGACCGGGTCGAGGCCGTCCTCGGCGAGCAGCAGCGCGAGCTGTTCGGTGCCGAGGCCGTCGGGGAAGGACTGCAGAAGTACCAGGATCTCGGCGTGCCGCTTGGACAGGTTGCGCACGCCGGTCATGTCGCCGCCTCGCTGCCAGCGATATCCGCCGTCACCGAGCACCTCCAACCGTGCCCCGCGCGGCGCGGGCACCGTGGTTCCCACGACGTGCGGGATGCCCGAGGACCGGCCCGACCGCCGCGCGCCGTCGCGGACGGCGGCGAGGTCGACCGCGCGAGATTTGAGTTCACGCTCCACGGCCGCGACCACCGAGCGGACGGCGGCAAGGGCGAACGGCGCCTCCACCTCGCGCCCACCGGTCACATCGATCGCACCGATGACGTGCCCGGTGATCGGATCGTGCACCGGCGCGGCCGCGCAGCTCCACTGCTGGACCGGTCCGGCGAAATGTTCGGGGCCGATCACCTGCACCCCGCGGTCGACGGCCAGCGCCAGACCCGGGGCATTGGTGCCGACGACGTCCTCGCTCCACACCGAGCCTTCGACGAAGTTGATACCGCCGGCCCTGTCGCGGGCATCCGAGGATCCCTCGACCCACAGCAGCCTGCCGACCTCGTCCGTGAGCGCGACCAGCACGCCGGAATCGGCGATGTCATCGAGCATGAGCGAACGCACGAGCGGAAGGACGGCGGTGATGGGGTGGGTCGCGCGGTACTCGATGAACTCCGGGTGGCTCATCACCCGCGGGTCGTCGGGACTGGTTATCCCAGGATCGACGCCATTGTGCATGGATCGGGCCCAGGAGTCGCGGACCACGGTGCGGACGGCGTCGGATGACGGCGTGACACCGGACAGAAAATCCTCGTAAGCGCGCCGAACACGCGAAGGCCCCGCACCGGGATCACTCACATCCACTCACCGACTTCGTCATCATGTCCAATTGTGCCGTGACACTGTGATGCAGGCAACGATAACCCGGACGATGTGGGGACCTTGTCCCATTGCCCTCCTGCCGCTGCCCGGAATACCGGCGTGATCAGCGCACGGTTGCACGTACTTGATCCCGAAGATACCCGTCCGCATCGGTCTCGCCGCACGTCATCGTCGATGTTTCATGTGAAACATCGACGATGCGTCGCACACGAGGCGTCATCGACCACGGTGTCACAGAGCGATGTCTCGGGTCATACACGCGACGCCGGTCACATCACCCGAACGGGTGCCCGGCAGGGCAGAATGAGAGGCGACATCCGGGAGAGAGGCACACCGATGAAGACCGTGTTGAACGTGATCTGGCTGCTGTTGGCGGGGTTCTGGATGGCGATCGGCTACGCCGTGGCGGGCGTCATCTGTGTCATCTTCATCATCACCATTCCGTTCGGCATCGCCAGCTTCCGGATGGCGAACTACGCCCTGTGGCCGTTCGGCCGCACCGTGGTGCGCCACCCCGAGGCCGGCACGATGTCGATGGTCGGCAACATCATCTGGCTGCTGGTCGCGGGCATCTGGCTGGCGATCGGTCATATCACCACCGGCATCGCGTTGTGCCTGACCGTCATCGGTATCCCGCTGGGGATCGCCTCGTTCAAGATGGTGCCGGTGTCGCTGTTGCCACTGGGCGCCGAGATCGTGCCCAGCGACTCCCCCGCGGCCACCGGTTATCCCCCGCAGCAGTTTGGGGCGCCCCAGCAGTACCGGTAGCGCGATATCGGTAACGGCACCGACCGGTCCTACCGCGCCCGGTCGGCCACCCGGCGCCGTTCGAGCCCGTCGATGATCAGCTCGAGCCCCGGGTCGAACTCGTTGCCGAAGGAGTATCCGGGCAGGCAGACACGCCCGGTCGCGTACTCACTGAGGTAGCGCAACTCCCCGTCCGGTACTGCGGTGAGCATCTCGCCGACGACCTCGGTGCGCTCGGTGTCCCCGCCGAACGGCAGCGCGAGTTCCTGGACGAGGAATCCGTACAGGTAGGCGTCGAGCACGGCGAATGCCGCACCCGCCGCCTCGAGTGTGAATCCGGCCTCGCGCAGGCAGCCCAGAACGGCGTCGTGGTGCCGCATCGTCGCGTACCCGGCGCCCCGGCGCGAATCCATCAGGCCGACCGCCCACGGATGACGGGTCAGCACCTCGCGCCCCGAATGGCAGCGGCGGCGCAGCTCCTGCGCCCACGGCGCACCGATCCGCGGGGTGTACATCTCGTCGAAGACGGCGTCGACGAGCGCGTCGAGAATCGCGTCCTTGTTGGCGACGTGGTGGTACAGCGACATGGCCTCGACACCGAGGCCGCGGGCGATGGCGCGCATGGTGACCGCGCCGAGCCCGTCGGCGTCGGCGATGGCCATCGCGCCACCGACGATGTCGGCGCGCGTCAGCGGTGTCGAGCGCGAGTTTCCGGACATGTCGCACCTTTCCCACGATTGACGCCCTTACTTTGTAAGGGTAGCTTGAGCCGCATGCCTTACAAAGTAAGGGTGTTTCGGACGGACGGCGAGGCGACGATGCAGGACCCACCCACACAGGCGACCGCGACGATGCGGGCGATCGTTCAGCGCCGATACGGCGGCAGCGAAACCTTCGAGATCACCCGGCTGGCCCGGCCCGAGCCGGGTCCCGGTGAGGTTCTCGTCCGGACGCGGGCTGCGGCCATCGACCGGGGCACCTGGCATCTGATGGCCGGTCTGCCGCTCATCGCCCGGCCCGCGATCGGAATGCGCAGGCCCAGGACGCCGATCCCCGGCCGCGACATCGCCGGGACGATCGCCGCAGTGGGCCCGGGGGTCACCGGATTCACCTGCGGTGATGAGGTGATCGGCACCGCCGACGGCTCACTGGCCGAATACGCGACGGTCCCGCTCACCCGGCTCGCGGTGGCACCGTCGGCGGCCGCCCCGGCGCAGGCCGCCGCCCTGCCGATCTCGGGGCTCACCGCACTGCAGGCCGTCCGCACCGGACGCATCGCCCCGGGTGGCCGCGTGCTGGTCACCGGCGCATCCGGTGGGGTCGGCTCGTACGCGGTGCAGATCGCCACGGCCGCGGGAGCCGAGGTCATCGCGGCGGCGTCCGGACCCAAGGAGGACTTCGTGCGGTCACTCGGCGCGAGCGGCTTCATCGACTACACCGCCGGCCCGATCGACCGCACGGGCGCCCGGTTCGACACCGTCATCGACATCGCCGGGTATCTGCCGGTCCGCAGGCTGCGGCGGATGCTCACCAACCGGGGCACGCTGGTCGTCGTCGGCGCCGAGACCGGCGGCCGCTGGACCGACGGCGTGCAGCGGCAGCTGTACGCGGGCGTCACCTCGCTGTTCGTGCGCCACCGCCTCACCGGCTTGGTCAGCAAGGAGACCGGCGCCGACATCGCCGAACTCGCGGCGATGGTCGACGACGGCCGCATCCGGCCCGCCGTCGACAAGGTGTTCGCCCTCGACGACGCCGCGCGGGCGATGGACTACCTGCTGTCCGGGGCGGCCCGCGGCAAGATCGTGGTCACCCTCGATCGCTGAGCGGGCCGCCGATCACGCCGCCGCCACCCGATCCAGCCAGCGCGAGAACACTGCGGCGGCAGCGGCCTCCAGGGCCGGCCGCGCCGTCGCCGCATCGTCGCGAATGGCCTGGGGATCGATCCCCGACGCCGCCAACTCACCGGCATGGCCGATGAGCCAGCGCTCGATGAGACCGCACTCCACCTCCAGGTGAAACTGCAGTGCCAACACCCGATCACCCGTCGGCCCGCCGACTGCGAAGGCCTGGTTGGGAAACCCCGGCGTCGATGCCAGCAACGCCGCTCCGTCGGGCACGAGGAACTCGTCGCCGTGCCAGTGCAGGACGTCGACCCCGGCCAGCGGCGCGAGCACCGACCGGGACCCCTCATCGGTCAATTCGAGTTCGGAGAATCCGATCTCCTTGCGTCCCGTCGGTCGCACCCGCGCACCCAGCGCCGCGGCGATGAGTTGTGCACCGAGGCAGATACCCAGGACGGGACGCCCGGCGTCGATCCACTCCCGCAGAGCCGCGGTCTCGTCGACGAGAAAGGGATACCCGGCGGCGTCACCCACCCCGATCGGGCCACCGAGGACGATGAGCAGGTCGGAATCGTCGGCCTCGGACAGCACACCGCCGGGGCCCGGATCATCGACTCCCGGTTCGATAACTCTGATGCGATAGCCCCGCTCGATGAGCAGTGGCGCGAGGAGTCCTGCATCCTCGAACATCAGGTGCCGGACGACGTATGCGGTACTCACACGCACGGACACTACGCCGAGCGTGACACATCAGCCGGGCAGCCGGCCCCAACCTCGTTGGGCGGCCGGTACCACCGGGTCGACGATGTGCGCGGGTGTGATGTTCTGCCGCGTCGTTCTCGCTCGCGTCCGCCTACGGCCCTTCCTGGCCCGCGGCCTCATCATCTTCCCCGTCGAGACTCCGGTATGCACGCACCGCCGCACCGACCGAGGCGTATACGTGGTCCGGATCGAGTCCGGCCAACACACCCTCGGTGAGCAGCGCCGATTGCAGTTCGGGATCGACCCCGGCGAGCACGAAGTGGGCGCCGTGCGAGTGCACGTAGTCGATGAGCGATCCGAGCATCGTCGACGCCGAATAGTCGACGTCACCGATGGCCGTGCAGTCCAGGACGAGCCAGCGCACCGGGGTGGGCGCCGATCGCAGCAGGCTCTGCACATCCTCGGAGAAGCGACTCGCGTTGGCGTAGAAGAGGTCGGCGTCGTAGCGGAAGATGATCAGCCCCGGCAACGATTGCAGGCCGGGCCGTGCGGGCAGGAAGCTGCGGGTACCCCGGTCATTCACCCCGATCACGAAGCGTTCGGGGCGATACTGCCGCCGGATCAGCGCCAGCAGCGACACCGTCATCGCCGCGACGATGCCGGTCTGCACGCCGAACACGATCACGACCACCGCCGCGAACACCGCGATGGCCAGCTCGGATCTGCGTACCCGGCCGATCCGCACAAATTCGCGGACATCGATGAGTTTGGCCGCGACCACGAACACGATCGCGCCGAGTACCGCGTGCGGCAGATGGGCGAGTGCGTCGCTGAGCAGCGTCACCACCAGCAGCGTCGCGGCCGCCATGGTCAGATTGGCCACCTGGCTGTGCGCTCGCTGCTCATCGAGTACCTCTGTTTTGGTCGGGCTGCCGTTGACGACGAAGCCACCGCTGAGCCCAGCGGTGACATTGGCCCCGGCCAAACCGAGAATGTCCCGGTTCACGTCGGCCGATTCACCTCGACGCTGCGCGAATCCGCGTGCGGTCGCGGCGCTTTGCGCCAGGATCACGATGGTGCACCCGAATGCGATCGACACCGCGGTGACCGCGTCGGACAAGCCCAGCCCGTCCGGCGGACCCAGCTCGGGAAGCCCGGCGTCCACCTTTCCGACGACCGCGACCTCCTCACCCCAGCCGAAAATCCACACCAGCGCGATGGCCGTGGTCACCAACACGAAGGGTATCGGCAGGCGTGGCGCGATTCGCCGGCCGGCGACCAGCACCAGCAGTGATATGGCGGCGAGAAGCGCGTCCCACCAATCGATGTCGTCGATCGCCCGGACGATCTCCCACCACCGGTTCCAGATCTGGTCGGCGTGGCCGTCGGGGATGCCGAGCATCGTCGGCAGCTGGCCTGTCATCACGGTGATCGCGGTGCCGGTAAGGAATCCCGTGAGTACCGCGGTGGACAGGAAATCGCCGAGAAACCCCAGGCGCAAGATCCACGCCGCGAACAGCATCACCCCGGTCACCAGGGCGATCAGGCACGCCCACTGCAGCCACTGGTCCGAACCGGCCCGCAGCCCGGCCACCCCGAGCCCGGCGATGCCCGACGACAACAGCGCGGCGGTGGCGGAGTCGGCCCCCACCACCATCAACCGCGACGACCCGACGAGTGCGAACACGATGGCGGGCAGGATGATCGTGTAAAGACCCGCTACGACCGGCACCTGGGCGATGGCGCCGTACCCCAGACATTCGGGAATCGCGATGGCCGCCAGTGTCACACCGGCGAGCACGTCCCGGCCGAGCCAGCGCACCCGGTAACCGACGAGTGACGGCGGTGTCAGGGAATTCAGCAGCCCCCGGTCAAGCAGGTCCCGAACCCGGCTGCCCGGTTTCCCGAATGCCGGGCCGGACCTGTTATCCTCGCTCACTCACCGGACGTTACGCCGGAAATCCGGCGGACGACCAGGGCCCGGCGCCCTTGCCGTTCAGTCGATCTGCCGTTCAGCCGACCTCGGCGACGGCCTCCGGGCCGCCGGGACCGGTTGGTCCCCGGCGGACCCGACGGCCGTCGCGTCTGCGGATCAGTGCTCGGGCAGATCAGTGTCCGCGCCGGACCCACTCCTCCAGATGCGGAGCCTCGTCGGCGATCGACGTACCGTCGCCGTGTCCGGTGTAGACCTTGGTCTCCGGGTCGAGCGTGAAGATCTTGTCGCGGATCGATTCGATGATCGTCGGGAAGCTCGAGAACGAGCGCCCCGTCGCACCCGGACCGCCGCGGAAAAGCGTGTCACCACTGAACAATACGCCGGCCTCGGGGGCGTATACGACACACGATCCGGGTGAATGGCCCGGCGTGTTGATCACGGTCAGTTCGGTTCCGGCGACCGAGATCTTCTGTCCGTCTTCAAGATCGACGTGCGTCACGTCGGGATGCGTCTGGTTCCAGAGCATGTCGTCGCCGGGGTGCAGCAGGATCGGCGCGCCGGTGGCCCGCGACAGTTCCGGGGCCACGGTGACGTGATCGTTGTGGCCGTGCGTCAACACGATCGCCCGCACGGTGCGATCACCGACGGTCTCCAGGATCGGTGCCGCGTTGTGTGCGGCGTCGATGATGACGACCTCGTTCTCGTCACCCACCACCCAGACGTTGTTGTCGACGTCCCAGGTGCCACCGTCGAGCGAGAAGGTCCCCGAGGTGACGACGTTCGTGATGCCGAAGGTCATCCGATCTCCACCACCGAACGCAGCACCTTGCCGGCCTTCATCGCATCGAAGGCGGCCTCGACGTCGTTGATCCCGATACGTTCGGTGACGAACTTTTCCAGCGGCAAGCGGCCCTGTTCGTACAGGTCGATCAGCATCGGGAAGTCGCGTTCGGGCAGGCAGTCGCCGTACCACGACGACTTGAGCGCGCCGCCGCGCGAGAAGAAGTCCACCAGCGGCAGTTCAAGCTTCATCTCCGGCGTCGGCACACCCACCAGCACGACGGTGCCGGCCAGGTCACGGGCATAGAAGGCCTGCTCGTAGGTTTCCGGACGGCCCACCGCGTCGACGACCACGTCGGCGCCGTTGCCACCGGTCAGTTCCTGCACGGCCTCGACCACGTCGTCGACCTCGGCACCGTTGATGGTGTGGGTTGCGCCGAGTCCGGTGGCCCAGTCCAGCTTGGCCGGGTCGCGGTCGATGGCGATGATCGTGGTGGCGCCGGCCAGCTTGGCGCCGGCGATCGCGGCATCACCCACGCCGCCGCAGCCGATGACGGCGACCGAGTCGCCGCGGCCGACGTTGCCGGTGTTCATGGCCGCACCGATGCCGGCCATCACGCCGCAGCCGAGCAGGCCCGCCACAGCCGGGTCGGTCTCCGGGTTGACCTTGGTGCACTGACCCTCATGGATGAGCGTCTTCTCGATGAACGCGCCGATGCCGAGGGCCGGGGTGAGTTCGGTGCCGTCGGTGAGGGTCATCTTCTTACTGGCGTTGAAGGTGTCGAAGCAGTACCAGGGGCGTCCTCGCCGACAGGCGCGGCACTGGCCGCACACGGCGCGCCAGTTGAGGATGACGAAGTCGCCGACCTCCACGTGGGTGACGGCCTCACCGACCGTCTCCACGATGCCCGCGGCCTCGTGGCCGAGCAGGAACGGGTACTCGTCGTTGATGCCGCCCTCACGGTAGGCCAGGTCGGTGTGGCACACACCGCACGCAGCGATCTTGACGATCACATCGTTGGCACCCGGATCGGGAACCACCACGTCGACGACCTCGGTCGCCGCTCCCTTGGCTCGTGAGATAACACCTTTGACGGTCTGTGACATACGAGGTTCCTTCCGCGACGCTGTGGACCTGCAAGACCTGATGACTGCAGGGGACGTATGGCCGTCAGCCTATAGACGACCGCGCGCTCGGTCCACTCGTAGTAAATTACGTCCACCATGAGTGGGCAAATTCACCATGCGTGAGCGTCCGCGCCGAACGCCTCCCCTAAGACTAGACAAGTGTCCAGATTTCGGGGTCGTCACTCGCGAAGTAGCAGTAGAAGCGGTCGACGCGCCGCCGACGCCCTCAGCCGAGCACTTCGATCAACTGGGCCTTGGTCATCGACGAGTATCCGGTGATCCCCGTGGCCTTGGCCCGGGCACGCAACTCTGCGACGGTCGGCCCACCACGGGCAGGTGCCTTCTTGGCCACAGGTTCCTTCGCGGCCACAGGGGCCTTCGTGGCCACGGGTTCCTTCTTGGCCACAGGCGCCTTCTTGGCCACCGGCTCCTTCTTGGCCACCGGCTCCTTCTTGGCCACCGGCTCCTTCTTGGCCACGGGTTCCTTCTTGGCCACAGGCACCTTCGCGGCCACCGGCTCCTTCTTCGCCACAGTCTCCTTCGCGGCCACCGGCTCCTTCGTGGCCACCGGCTCCTTGTTGGCCGCGGGGATCTCCTCGAGCGACGATGCCTTCTCGGCACGTGCCTTCTTCGCCGGTGCCGCGTTCTTCACCGGTGTCGCCTTGTCCGCAGGCGCGGGCGGGGCCGCGACCGGGTCGGCCTCAGGCGGCCCGGCGGGTACGGGCCGGGCGGCGGCGGGCACCGGCGGCGCATCCGTCACGGACTCGCTCTCGTCCGGCTTCGGGGCATCAGCGGCGGTGGGCTCGGCCACAAGCGGCGTCACCGAGGCGATCGGGGCGCTGCTGCCGCCGCCGAGGTTGAGGGCGGCGAGCACATCGTCACGCAGGGTGGCGATGTCGCGTTCGGCCCGGCGGAAGCGCTTGCGCGCGGCCTTGTCCGCCTCCTTGGCCTGTCTGGTCACATTCTTCAGTTCGCCGCGCAGCCGGGTGACCTCGACCTCCAGCCGCTCGATGATCTTGTTCTTCCTCGACATCTGAGTTCCATTCATCACGGGTACGACGCGGCGCCGACAGTATTGCCGACGCTGCGTGCAGCGTAACCAGCGACCGTCCGGTTGTGCGGGAGTACATGCCGACCACGTGCGATATATGGAGCCGCCGCACCACTCCACCACTTCACCGCGCGAGCGGCCGCCGGACCCGGCCTCGCCGTCGCGTGGACGGTCCGGCCGGGACGGAATGCCGACAGACGGCTACGACAGCGGCAGGCCCAGATCGTGCCGGGGCGCGATCTGACTCTCGGGCAACAGGTTCGCCGTCTCCAATGCCTTGCGCAGATTCTCGGCGGCGTCGACGTTCAGCGGGCCGCTCGTCCAGGTGGCGTACGGCAGATTCAAAAATCGTCCTTCCTTCACCGCCGGAAGGTCTTTGGTGGCCGGATTGGTGCGGAGGACGTTCACCTTGTCGGCGAACGTCTGCGGTGGATAGTCGACGAAGGCGAAGAAGTCGGGCCGCGATGCGACCAGGCGCTCCCACGAAACACCGGTCCAGGTGTCCTGGACGTCCTCGGTGGCGTTGCGCGCCCCCGCCGCGGAGATGATCGCCTGCGGCCCACCGTACGATCCGCTCGTGTAGATCTCGTTGGTACCGCTGTCGAACAGAAACACCGTCGGCACCTTGTCACCCTTGGGGGCCTGTGCCAGGGCGGCCAGCCGGGTGTCGATGTCGGCCATGGTCTCCTTCGCCGTGACCTCCTCACCGGTGAGCACACCGAGGTTGGTGAGGTCGGTGTCAAGGGCCTCCCAGGCGGGCACGATACCGCGGGCGCCGTCGTCGCGACGGCAGCTCTCGGTGAGGATGTAGGGAGCTATTCCCTTGCTCCGCAAGATGTCCGGCGTGACACCCTTCTCCTGCTTGTAGCCGTAGTTCCACCCGGCCACCATGACATCGGGTGTGCGCGCGATGATGTTCTCCAGCGTCGGATACGACTCGGCCGCCACCGGCAGCGCGTCGACCACATCCTTGCCGTACACCTGCGACAGCACGTCCCGATGCCGTTCGAGATCGGACACCCCGGCGATCCGGTCCTGCGCACCGAGTTGCAGCAGCATCGAGGTCATGTTTCCGTCGTTGACGAAGATCCGTTCGGCCGGAACGGGGAATTGTTCTTGGCCGCCGCAGTTTTCGATGGCCGTCGTCGACCTGGCGTTGTCACCGCCGGAATCGTCGCCGCAGCCGGAGAGAATGACGCCCAGCGCCAGCGCTCCGGCCATCGCCACACCGGTCCTCTTGTACCGCACCGTTCTCACGGTCATATCGGCTCCTTTCGATAGGGGTTTTCCGGGGAATCGAACGGGGCTCCCAGCCCCCGATCACCAAACCATCAGGCGCCAAACCATCAGGCACCACCCGCGTAGCGGTACTGTCTACGGCCGAGCAGGATGAGGAAGATCGGGGCTCCGATCAGGCCGGTGACCACCGACAGCGGGATCTCCTGAGGGCTGACGACGGTGCGGGCGAGCGTGTCCACCCACACCAGGAACAGCGCGCCGCCGGCCCCCGCCACCGGCAGCACCGCGTAGTGCCGTGACCCGACGAGGATACGCGCCAGATGGGGCACCACGAGCCCGACGAATCCGATGCCGCCGGACACTGCGACCAGCACTCCCACCAGCACCGACGAGAGAACGAACAGCGCGATCCGCAGCTGTTTGACCGGCACCCCGAGCCCGGCGGCGGCGTCGCCGCCGATGGCCAGGGCGTCGAGCCAACGGTGCAGGCCCAGCAATGCCGTCACACCGAGCACGACGGTGATCGAGGCCGGAAGCACATGCGCCCAGGTGGTGCCCGACAAGCTGCCCAGCAGCCAGTACAGCACCGACTGGGTGGCCTCGGGATCGTCGCTCGCGAACACCAGGAAGCTGGACACCGACGAGAACGCCGAGGACAACACCACACCGGTCAGCACCAGCCGCAACGGGTCGATCCCGCCCTGCGCGATCGACACCCCGAACACCAGCGCGGTGGCCACGAGCGCGCCCACCAGCGCACCCGCCGACAACGCCCACACACCGAAGGCGCCGAACAGGCCCAGCACGATCACCGACGTCGCCCCCACCCCGGCGCCCGAGGAGATACCGAGCAGAAACGGGTCGGCGAGCGGGTTGCGCACCAGCGTCTGGATACACGTACCGGCCACCGCCAGACCTGCGCCGACGATCAGCGCCAACAGGACGCGGGGGGCACGCAGATCCCACACGATGGTGTCGTACACCTGATCCGGCTCGGCGGATCCGCCGAGCCGCGCGATCACCACATCGACGACGCCGCCCAGCTCGAGCGGTTCGGAACCGAACGCCAGGGAGACGACAGCACTGGCGAGCGCCGCCACCACCAGGACCACGACCAGCGGAAGAACCGGTACCCGGCGTGCGTCGCCGCGCCGCCCGCGTCGAACGCCGCTCACGGTGGCACCATCAGGCGCTGGCGTCATGCCTGCCCTCACGTGTCGGGGCTCAATTCGCGAAGCCCGGCCAACAATCCACAGAGTCGGCCGGTCTTCGGACTCGGGGTCACCTCGGCCGGGGCCCCTTCCCGGACATCCCTGCCCAGTGGGTACTCGCCCCGGTCAATCACCCTTACCGCTGCGCGACAGTTCCAGATTCTCACCGGATTCCCGGCACATCCGCGGATGTGCGTGGCACCGACTCTGCGCTGGACAGTATCATCCGCCGCGCGGGTTCAACCACCTCGGACACGACACCACCGCCGAACCCCGGTGGACCGGCGTGTTAACGCGATTGGTTCGGCAATTCTTCCATCGGTAACCACACGGAATCATTCGAGGCGTGAACTGATAGCCGTAGCCGAACGGAATACGCCGTCAACGCGGACGACGAGCGACCACCGGCCACATCCGACCGGGCGACCTCGCCCGCCCCCACCCCCCTCATCTGTTTGCCATCCCCTATCTCAGGAGTCATCGTGCCTTCTTTCGATCCCGCCATCGCCGACAACATCGCCACCTCCCTCGCCGAGATCCCCCATCCGTCACTTCCCAAGGGCTCCAACATCTATGGCGGCACCAAGATCTTCCCGGACTATCAGGCCCACGAGGGCGAATCGTACTTCACCCTCGTACACGGAATCGCCCACGAATCGTCGGTGTCCTTCGTCGCCGTCCTGCAGGCCACCCGCGCGCTGCGCAAGGGATTTGACTCGACGATGTACTTCTACGGTCCCGGAGCCATCAATTGCCTTGCCACGCGCGGATTTCCGACAACCGGAGATTCCGGATTCCCGGGTGAGCAGAACATCAACAACTCCCTCGAGACGTTCATCGCCGAGGGCGGCGCCGTGTTCTGCTGCAGGTTCGGTCTCGCGCTGCACGGCGGCCGCGAGGAGGATCTGATCGACGGCGTCATCCCAGCGCATCCCCTGGACGTCCAGGATGCCCTCATCCACTTCGCCCGCAAGGGCGCCATCATCAACTCGACCTACATGGTGTAGCCAGATATGGTTGTCATCGGCTCCGTCGCAGCCAATTTCACCCGCGACCTCGAACAGAACTACCGCGTCATCGCCGAGTTCACGACCCGCGCCCGAGAACAGAATGTCGACCTCGTGGTTTTCCCGGAAGCAGCGATCGGCGGATACCTCTCGTCGCTGGGCAACCACGGCGACACCGTGAAGAACACGGGCCGTTCGCTCCCGCCGGCCATCCGTCTCGACGGACCCGAGATCGCGCGCGTGCAGTCGATCATCGGCGATCTGGTGATCGCGATCGGCTTCTGCGAACTCGCCGACGACGGCCGGACCCGCTACAACGCCGCCGCCATCCTCGACGGCGATCGCGTCTACGGAACCTACCGCAAGGTCCATCAGCCGCTCGGCGAGAACATGTCGTACTCCCCCGGCGGCGACTACGGCGTCTTCGACACTCCTGTGGGCCGAGTCGGACTCCAGATCTGTTACGACAAGGCATTTCCCGAGGCGGCCCGGGTTATGGCGCTCGACGGCGCCGAGATCATCGCCAGCCTGTCGGCCTGGCCGGCGGCCCGCACCGCGACCGCCGAGAACCTGCAGGACGATCGCTGGACATACCGGTTCAACCTGTTCGACGCAGCCCGCGCGCTGGACAATCAGGTGTTCTGGGTGGCCTCCAACCAGTCCGGCACATTCGGCTCCCTCCGCTACGTCGGCAATGCGAAAATCGTTGATCCGGGCGGCAATACCTTGGCCACCACCCTCCTGGACAGCGGTATGGCGGTGGCCAAGGTCGACATCGCCGAAACATTCGCGACGATGCGCGCCGGGATGTTCCACCTCCGCGATCGGCGGCCCGATGTGTACACACCGCTGATCGACCTCGACCCGACCGGGGCGGCCGGATGGCGGAGGTCGGCCCATGCCTGAGATGCTGTTCTCCGTGCGATGGCCCGACGGCCGACGACGGGAGTACTACTCCCCCAGCCTCGTCATGCACGATCATCTCGACGTCGGCGGCACCTACACCGTCACCGACTTCCGCGCCCGCAGCACCACGGCACTGTCCGAGGCCTCCGAGCGAGTTCGCGCCAAGTTCGGCTTCGCATGCACCTCCGCGGCGATGACCACCGAGCAGATCCACACCGATGCAGCCGCTTTCGAGGACGGAGCGACCGTACAGATCGTCGCGATGCGGCCACCCCTGCCCACCGCGGCCACCGTCGGGGAGGTGAACCCGTGAACGCCCCCGACTATATGCCCCCAGAACGAATTCCGGTTGTGGTGATCGGCGGCGGCCAGGCCGGGCTCTCGGTGAGTTGGTATCTCGGCGCCGCGGGCATCGAGCACCTGGTTGTCGAGTCGGCAACCCTCGTCCACGCGTGGTCCGACAAGCGTTGGAACAACTTCACTCTCGTAACACCCAACTGGCACTGCCGACTGCCCGGCCACGTCTACGACGGTCCCGACCCGGACGGATTCATGACCCGCGACGAGGTGGTCGACTGGCTCGCGTCCTGGCTGCGCACATTCACGCCGCCGGTGCGCGAGCACACCACGGTGACGCGTCTGCGGCAGCTCGCCGGAGACGGATTCGAGCTCACCCTGTCCGGGTCGGACGGACCCCGCGTACTGCACTGCGAACAGGTCGTCGTCGCTACCGGCGGGTATCCGCTTCCGATAACCCCACCGTTCGCGCAATCACTGGATCCGGCTGTCACGCAGCTTCATTCCGAGCAGTACTTCGCACCCGAACAGCTTCCGGACGGGGCGGTGCTGGTCGTGGGTACCGGACAGTCGGGGACGCAGATCGCCGAGGATCTTCATCTGGCCGGGCGCACCGTGCACCTGGCGGTGGGCAACGCGCCGCGGGTGGCCCGTACCTACCGGGGCCGCGACTGCATGACCTGGCTCTCGGACATGGGAATCTACGACACGCCGGCGGCCCAGTATCCGGGTGGTAAAGCGGCGCAGGAGAAGACAAACCACTATGTCACCGGCCGCGACGGCGGGCGCGACATCGATCTGCGGCGTTTCGCCACCGAGGGGATGCACCTGTACGGGCATCTCATCGGCGGCAAGGATACGCGGCTGACCTTCGCGCCCACGCTCACCGCATCACTGGACGCCGCCGACGCCACGTACAACTCCATCTGCGCCGACATCGACGCCCACATCACCGCCGAGGGGATAGACGCGCCGCCGCCGTCGAGGTACCGATCGGTGTGGGAGCCCGCCGATGAACCCACCGAACTCGATCTCGCCGAGGCCGGGATCACCTCGGTCATCTGGTCGATCGGCTATCGGCCCGACTACCGCTGGATCGAGGCAAGCGCCTTCGACGGCGGCGGCCGGCCCATGCAGACCCGTGGTGTCACACAGGTTCCCGGACTGAACTTCGTCGGGCTGCCGTGGATGCATACCTGGGGATCGGGACGGTTCCTCGGGATCGACCGGGACGCCCGGCACATCGCCGAGGTGATCGCGCAATCGCTGGACCCCGCGGCACTGGACCCCGAAGCCCTGAACACCGAAGCCCTGAACACCGGCCGCCGATTCCGCCTCGCCGCGGGCCAGTAGCCCGCCCCGCACGTCCCCGACCCCACCTCCACCCGATAGCCACGACGGGAGCAACCCATGGTCTCCACACGAGTCGATCTCACCCTCCTCGGGGTTCGCGGCAGTCCGCCGGTCAATCGCACCGGTGGTGCCGGTCCCACCGACGACGGACATTTTCTCATCGACGGCCTCAACGCTTCGATACCACGAAATCAGAACAGTCCCTTTATCTTCGATGGAAGCCGCATACTCCGCGACGGTGCGGACTGCGGTGTCGAGATCAGCGTGATCGACAGACCCCGCTTCTACGATCTGACCACCGAGGACGGGGTGCGCTACGAGCAGATCGCCACATTGCACGGCCGCGACGTCCTGGCCACCACCGTCGTCCAGACCTGCGTACGCTACGACGAGGCTCAGCGATGCCGGTTCTGTTCCATCGAGGAATCACTGCGGTCGGGGTCGACGGTGGCGGTGAAAAGGCCCGGACAACTCGCCGAGGTGGCCCGTGCCGCGGTCGATCTCGACGGTGTCACCCAGATGGTGATGACCACCGGCACGTCCAACGGAACCGATCGTGGTGCAAAGCATCTGGCCAGATGTGTGCATGCGGTGAAGGAAGCCGTCCCCGAACTGCCCATCCAGGTGCAGTGCGAACCGCCCGCCGACCTGTCCACCATCGACGACCTGCGGTACGCCGGTGCCGACGCCATCGGAATCCACGTCGAATCCCTCGACGACGACGTCCGGCGCACCTGGATGCCCGGCAAGGCGTCGGTACCACTGGCCGAGTACTGGGCGGCATGGCATCATGCCGTGAAAGTGTTTGGGCGCAACCAGGTTTCCACCTATCTGCTTGTCGGTCTCGGTGAGGATCCGGAGGAGCTGATCTCCGGTGCCACACTGCTCGCCGACTCCGGCGTGTACCCGTTCGTGGTGCCGTTCCGGCCGCATGCGGGCACCCTGGCCGTCGATGTCGACGGCGCCAGGGCACCCGATCCGGCGCTGGTGGAGAAGATCAGCCGTGAGGTGGCCGCGCACCTGCGCCTGGTCGGGATGCTCGGCGGCGACCAGTCGGCCGGATGTGCCGCATGCGGTGCCTGCGGCGTGCTGCAGAGCCTGGGGGCGTGATCATGCTCGACGGAATGACGTGGACGCCGAACACTCCCACGATCCCCTCGACGACGGACCTGTCGCTGCTGGCCGGTGCGCGGCCGACGCCGGCCTTGCCGTTCCTGATCTCGGTTGCCGACGATGCCGTATCGGAACGTGCGTATCTTGCTCTGCGCCGACGTGAGTTCGTCGAACGCCAGGGGCTGTTCACCCACACCGATCGCGACGACATCGACGACGATCCACGCGCCCGGATTCTGGTCGCCCGGACGCCGGACGGAAGCGTGATCGGTGGTGTGCGGGTCGCACCCTGTACCCCGGTCGACCTCGGCTGGTGGGCGGGCAGTCGGCTCGTCGTGACCGCGGAGGCGGGCGGCGCGACGGCGGCCGGTGTCGGCTCGGCGCTGGTGCGGGCCGCGTGCGCCTTCGTCGAGTCGGCGGGGGTGCTGCGATTCGACGCCGAGATCCAGGACCGCTACGCACCCCTGTTCACTCGCCTCGGGTGGTCCGATCACAGCGCCGGGGCGGTGATCTCCGGACGGGCGCACCGGCGAGTGCGGTGGCCGATCGGCCGGATCGAGCAGCTGGCGTCGTCGACGAAGGCCATGCTCGCCGGTGTCCTGGCCCCGTTGGCCGAGCAGCGCAACGGTCTGGGGCCGGAGGGTTTTCGCGGTGACGACAGGGTACCGGTACCGGGCGGCGATCTGATCGCCGCCTGCGATGCCATCATTCCGTCGATGATCGAACGTGACCCGGAATGGGCCGGCTGGTGCTCGATTCTGGTCAACCTCAATGATCTCTCGGCGATGGGGGCGCGGCCCGTCGGTGTGCTCGACGCCGTCGCCGCACCCACGACCTCGCAGCTCACCCGCATCGTCCGGGGCATCGCGTCGGCGGCACAGGCCTGGCGGACACCGGTTCTCGGTGGTCACACACAGGCCGGGGTGCCGGCGGCGCTGTCGGTGACCGCTCTCGGGCGAGCCGACGCACCGGTCCCGGCGGGCGGCGGCCGTGTCGGTGACACCGTATCGGTGATCGCCGACCTCGGCGGGCGATGGCGTCCCGGATACCAAGGGCGCCAGTGGGACAGCACCAGCGCACGGTCGTCGGACGAGCTCGTCGCGATGTCCTCGATAGTCCCCGCGCTCCGGCCGGCCGCGGCGAAGGACGTCAGCATGGCCGGGCTCGCGGGAACGCTGGGCATGCTGGCCGAGGCATCGGGGACCGGAGCAGAACTCGACGTCGGTGCCGTGCCGCGGCCCGCCGGAGCAGCCATGGGCGACTGGCTGACATGTTTCCCCGGGTTCGCCATGCTGGTCGCCGACCGACCCGCGGCCGCGCCCGCCGTCACGGCACCCGTCACCCCAACACCCGTCACCGCCGCCTCCTGCGGACGACTCACCGCGCAACCGGGTGTACGGCTACGCTGGCCGGACGGTGAGGTCACCACGGCGCTGACCGAGCGCGTGACCGGTCTGGGGCCCGCGTAGCCGGGCCGATCACGACGGTGCGCCGGCAGCTGCGGGTGTCAGCACGGGGAGGTGAAGGGAAACGGTAGACGTGAAGCGAAAGGACCCGGAGATGGGCACGGTGTCGTTGGGCGCGCTCGCCGGACATTTCGGCCGGGACATCGAACGAGGACTGACCAAGGCGCTGAGCATCATCGAGGCCGCCCGCCGAGACGGGGTGGACCTGCTCGTGTTTCCCGACGCCACCCTCGGCGGATACATCGGCGACATGCGCAACCCGGAACGATTCGAGCTACCGCCCGCCATCGCTCCTGACGGCCCGGAGCTGGGACGGGTCATCACCGCCGCCGGACCGATGACGGTGTGCCTGGGCTACACCGAAGCTGTTGGAGCACTGCACTACAACTCGGCCGTGTGCGTATCGGGTGACGGAATTCTGGGACACCACCGCAAGGTCCATCAGCCGGCCGGCGAGGAGAAGGCGTACGCCGCCGGTGACACCTTCGGCGCCTTCGACACCCCGGTGGGGCGACTCGGGATGCTGATCGACTACGACAAGACCTTCCCCGAGTCGGCCCGCACCCTCGCCCTCGACGGCGCCCGGATCATCGCGGCGCTGTCGGCGTGGCCCGCCAGTGTCACCGACCGGGCGGCACGACTTCCGGCCGATCGGCAGTCCCGGCTGTTCGACCTGTACGACTGTGCGCGGGCCGCCGAGAACCAGGTGTTCGTCGTGTCGTCGAACCTGACGGGGGTGACCGGCTCGCTGCAATTCCTCGGGCAGGCCAAGATCGTCGGCCCCGGCGGCGATATCCTCGCCACCACCCGTTCGAAGGGCGGCATGGCCACCTACGATACCGATGTCGATGCCGATATCTACCGGGCCAGAAAGGTTCTCAATCATCTGAACGAGCTGCGGCCGGAACTGTACGCATCAGCCGCGGTCACACCGACCGGTCGGGAGCCCGGCGGTGAACGATCACAACAGGACCTGTCGGAACAGCAATGATCAGAACAGGGGTGACTCGATGCGCATCGCACTGCTGACGTATTCGACCCGGCCGCGCGGCGGTGTGGTCCACACGCTGAATCTGGCCGAGGCACTCGCCGCACTCGGCACCGACGTCACCGTGTGGAGTCTGGCGCGCAGCGGGGATCAGGGATTCTTCCGGAATGTCGATCCTGCTGTCCGGCAACGGCTTCTGCCGTTTCCGGATGTGGCCGGGGAGACGGTCGGCGACCGTATCGTCCGCTCGATCGAGGTGTTGCGCAGCGGATTCCGATCCGACTACGACATCGTGCACGCCCAGGACTGCATCAGCGCCAACGCGGTCGGCTCATGCATCAGGACGGTCCACCATCTCGACCGGTTCACCACACCGGTACTCGCCGCATGCCACGAGAAGGCCATCGTGACCCCCTACGCGCACATCTGCGTCTCCCGGGGTGTCGCGTCGGAGGTGAACGAAGGCTGGGGCATTTCACCGACGGTGATTCCCAACGGCGTGGATTTCGCACGGTTTGCGGCAGCGGCGTCGGATCGCTGCGATGCGGTGGCGGCGCGGTCACGGTGGAGAACCGGGCTGGGGCGATATGTGCTGGCGGTCGGCGGCATCGAACCCCGCAAGGGCAGCATCGATCTGATCGAGGCGTTCGCGTTGCTGCGCCGTGAGGATCCATCGCTGCAGCTGGTGTTCGCGGGCGGTGAGACCCTGTTCGACTACCGCGACTACCGCGCTGAATTCGAGAGATGCAGAGCCGAACTCGGTGTTTCCCCGATCATTCTGGGCAGCATCGACAACGATGCCCTCCCCGCCCTGGTCGCCGCGTGCGAGGTGTTCGCCTTCCCGTCGACCAAGGAAGGTTTCGGGCTGGCCGCGATGGAGGCGCTGGCGGCCGGACGACCCGTCGTCGCCCGGGAGTTGCCCGTGCTGCGCGAAGTGTTCGGCGACACCGTTCGCTACGCGTCGAGCCCGGCGCAGATGGCGGCCCAGATGGCGCGGGCGACAGCCCACTCGAGTTCGGGTCCGGACGATCGCACCGAACGTGGCAGGCTGCTCGCACAATCGCTGACCTGGGATCGGGCGGCGCGGGCGCACCTCGAGTTCTACACTGCTCATCCCCCTGCGGGCCGACAGCCACGCGCTACGCGGTACCCGTCCCGGTAAGATGACACCCGACCACCTGTGACGGCCGGCCGCGGATCCGCACGAACCCGGCAGCCTCGGACCCCGGGGAAGGCCGTACCCGAGCGAGGGGACCCCTGATGTCACTGCCCGACCACCCACAGTCGGCCCCCTGGCTCCGGGCGATCGACGGCGACAACCTTGCGGACCAGGACCGTGAGGACTCTTCGGGCGAGCACGACACCGAGACACCTAACCAGGCGACACCAAAGCAAGAGCTACCGAAGCAGACGGCACCCGAGCGGGAGACACCCAGGCCGGAGGTGCCCGTGCGGACTGCTCCGCCCGGACCCCCTGACCGCGCCGCGGCCCCCGACGAGGCTGCCCAGGACCCCGCGAACACGTCCCGGGTGACGACATCCCCTGCGAACACATCTCCTGCGGCCACATCCCCCGGCCGGTCCGCTCCATATCGGTTCGACGACGGCGGCCCTGGGCCGCTCACGATTCCGATCCGGCCGGTCCCGGACACGCGGCCGGACCCCGGCGCACAGCACAACACCGGACCGGGAATCGGTCATCGACAGGTTCCGTCCGGGTTCAACGGATACCGGCCCGCACCACAGCCGGCACCTCCCGATCCGGCACCGTACCCGCTGACACAGCCCCAGTGGACCGGGCCCCAGCGGCGACCGCAGCTGCCGGACGACCTGGCTCATCCGGTCCGGCGCGTCAAACATCCCGGCGGCTGGCGCGAAAGGCTCCGGGCGGCTTCCGGCGGCCTGATCACGTTCGGGGCCAGCAGGACCCAGGAGCAGCTCGCACTGCTGGTGCACCACGCCCGCACCCCCATCCACGGTGATTTCCGGCTGGCTGTCCTCTCTGTCAAGGGTGGTGTCGGAAAGACCACCACCACAGTAGGATTGGGGTCCGCGTTCGCCTCACTGCGCGGTGACCGGGTGATCGCCGTCGACGCCAACCCCGACTTCGGGACTCTCGCCCGGCGGATTCCCGAGCAGTCCGCGGCCACCGTACGCACATTGCTCAACGATCCGGACCTGCGCCGTTACACCGATGTCCGGCGACACACCAACCAGTCGTCGAGCCGTCTGGAAGTAATTGCTTCCGAACGTAATCCGGCGATCTCGGAGTCGTTCGACGCGGACGACTACCGGCGGGTCATCGCCATTCTCGAGTCGTACTACAACATCATCATGACCGATTGCGGCACCGGCGTCGTGCATTCGGCGATGGAAGGCGTGCTGGAACTGGCCGACGCGATCATCGTGGTCACCACGCCCGCCGTCGATGGAGCGCAGAGCGCATCGGCAACTCTGGATTGGCTTGAGGCACATGGTTATCAACGCCTGGTCCAGGAATCTGTGGTGGTGATCTCCGCGGCCCGGCCGGGTGGTTCGGCCGTCGACATCAATGCCCTCACCGAACACTTCCTGGGTCGGGTCCGGGCGGTTCAGGTTATTCCGTACGACGAGCATCTGGCGACCGGATCGTACATCGACCTCGACCGGATGGACCGGCGTACCCGCACCGCATTCCTGGAACTGGCCGCCACCGTGGCGGGCTCTTTCCGGTCGGGCCGATGCCCGCCCTCACCTGAGGGTTGGTGACCGGCAGGCGGAGGCTCCGTCACGAGACCGTCATCGGCGAACCGGCTACGACATGCCCTAGATTCGACGGCAGGACACGCACGACCGGGTAGGGTCGGCATACGAGGGGGGAACGATCCGATGGGCGCACAAGACGACACACCCGCCGATCATTCGGCAGATTTCACCGGGCCGGAAGGCCCGGAACACCCACCCCATCCGGGTGCGCGTCCGCACCTGGGACCGGTGAGCTTCTCGGATCTGCCGCCGGTCCCCGAACCGCGCCGCATCCCCGAGCCGGGTCCGGCGCCCGAGCACGGCCCGGGCCACCCACAGGGCGCGGGGCCGGACGACATCTGGGGACGTGATCGCACCTGGAGGCGTGATCAGAGCGGGTCACGAGGCCCGGATGCCGATCCCGGTCAACCGGCACCCGATGGCCCGCCGTTCGCCGATCAGCCGCCCTTCGCCGATCACCTACCCGGGCCCGAGCAGAACCTGCCGAGCTGGGTCCCCAGGGGTGAGGGGCCGGACATGCCGCCGGCGGCCTACGCGCCACCGTGGGCCGACCCTCACAATGGTGCACCGGCGACGGGCGGAGCCTTCCGTCCGGTGCCGTTCTCCGGACCGCATCCGAACCAGGGCGGTCCGGAAGGATTCGGACCAGGCGGGTTCGGGCCTGAAGGGTTCGGTCCTGAAGGGTTCGGGCCAGGGCGGTTTGGTCCTGAGAGATTCGGTCCAGACGAGTATGTCCCAGAACGGCATGTACCAGAAGGGCCTGTACCAGGGGGGTTCCCGGGTGGTCCCGACGGGCTCAGCCCGAACGTGACGACATTTGCGGATCCGGCCCAGCCACCGATCCCGCCCGCCGCACAACCTCCGTTCGCCCCCGCCGAACAGGGGCCGTTCACGCCGTTTCCGGCACCCGGTGGCGATACCGTGCGGGCACCGTTCGCGCCGCAGGCCGGACCCGGACACGACCATGCAGATCCCGGCCAGATGAATCCCGGGTTCGGCGACCCGGGCTTTGCCGGCCCCGGATACCGCGATCGGGCGCACCCGGATCAGCACTATCCCGACCCCCGGTCCGCCGGTCCCCGGCAGTCCGCGCCCATGCCGAGGCCGGGCGCCGCCCCGGTGCCGCCGTATCAGGGCGTGCCCGGACACGCCGCATTCCACCCGACAGCACCTCCGACAGGGGTACCCCCGGCCGGCTTCGGACCTGGGGCAACCGGTACCGAACACGTCATATACCCTGCGCCACAAACAGATTCACATCCCATCGATGACGTGACACTGGTCCGGCGCGACTTCCGGACACCGCCGAAGGGCTGGCGGCGCGCGGTGTACAAGATGAGCGGCGGCACCATCAAACCGCGCACTCCGCGCTCGGAGATCCATCGCGGCGAACTTGTGGCGGCGATCAACCAACCACTGGCCGGCGACTACCGGATTGCGGTGCTCTCACTCAAGGGTGGTGTCGGAAAGACCACCACCACAGTCACTTTGGGCGCCACACTGGCATCCGTGCGTGGCGACCGGGTGATCGCCGTCGATGCCAATCCCGACCTGGGTACGCTCGCACAGCGGGTTCAGCGACAGACCGATTCCACCGTGCGTGATCTGCTCGCCGACGGTGATCTCACTCGCTATTCCGATGTTCGCGCACATACTTCGCAGGCCCCGAGCAGACTGGAAGTTCTTGCTTCCGAACGTGACCCATCGGTATCGGAGGCGTTCAGCGACGACGAGTACCGCAGTGTGCTGAGCGTGCTGCAACGATTCTACAACATCATCATCACCGACTGCGGCACCGGACTGAGCCATTCGGTAATGAAAGGCGTTCTGGAAACCGCTGATTCGATCATTGTGGTGACCTCGCCGGCGATCGACGGTGCCCGCAGCGCGGCATCGACCCTCGATTGGCTCGACGCCCACGGCTTCGGCCGACTGGTGTCGTCGGCGATCGTCGTGATCAGCTCGCCGCGGCCCGGATCGTCGAACATCGACACCGCGCCGCTGACACAGTATTTCTCCTCCCGCTGCCGGGCCATCGAGCACATAGGATTCGACGACCACCTGGCCGAGGGCGCCGAAGTAGACCTTGATCGGGTAAGCAAGCCGGTGAAGCTGGCATTCATGGAGTTGGCCGCGACCGTGGCCGCCGACTTCCCAAACGCCCGGCACCGCTGACAGTTGGGTCGTTGGTCCTGTTTCCACGGGACCAACGACCCAACTTGTCACCATGAACAGCGGATTCGCCGCGATACGCACGGTACAACCCAGTGCAACCGTTGCGGTGGGGCCACCACGCGGAGTGGACTTGCCCGTGGTAGATGAGTGATCCATATCACCTATCGACCACGGACCAGCACCTCACGAACGGAGCCACTCCCATGCGGGCAGCACGCTACTACGACCGCGGCGACATCCGAATCGAAGACATCCCCGAACCCGCCGTCGGACCCGGTCAGGTGGGTATCGACGTCGCCTGGTGCGGCATCTGCGGCACCGACCTGCACGAGTACGCCGACGGCCCGATCTTCATCCCACCCGCCGGGCACCCGCACCCCATCAGCCACGAGGACGCCCCCGTCACCCTCGGCCACGAGATGTCCGGCGTGGTGTCGTCCGTGGGTGAGGGCGTCGACGACCTCGCGGTCGGTGATCACGTGGTGGTCGAGCCGTACATCCTGTACGAAGATGTCGACACCGGACCCACCAGCACCGATTACCACCTGTCCAAGGACATGAACTTCATCGGCCTCGGGGGCTGCGGCGGGGGACTGGGGGAGAAGATCTCCGTGAAACGTCGTTGGGTGCACAAGATATCGGCCGACGTACCACTCGATCAGGCCGCGCTCATCGAGCCGCTATCGGTGGGCTATCACGCCGTCGACCGCAGCGACGCCATCGCCGGAGACACCGTTCTGATCACCGGCGCCGGACCGATCGGTCTGCTCACCGCGGCGGTCTGCAAGGCCCGCGGCCTGACCACCATCATCAGCGAACCGAGCCCGTTGCGCCGCGCCAAGGCAGCCGAAACCGGTGTGGGAGACCATATTCTGGATCCCGTCACACAGGACGTGGTGGCCCGGACCCTCGCCATCACCGACGGACGCGGCGCCGACGCCGGTTTCGAATGCACGTCGGTGCAAGCGGCTCTGGATACCCTCTTCGACGCGCTCAAGCCTACGGGAGTCCTTGTGGTGGTGTCGATTTGGGGATACCCAGGCACTCTGGACATGCAGAAGCTGGTACTCAAGGAGATCGATATGCGGGGCACCATCGCCTATGTCAACTCCCACCCCGACACCATCAGGCTGGTCGAGGAGGGCAAGGTGGACCTGGCACCGTTCATCACCGGCAGAATCGGCCTCGACCACCTCATCGACGAGGGCTTCGACACCCTCATCCACCGCAACGAGACCGCTGTGAAAATCCTGGTGTCCCCGTCGGGCTCGGGATTGTAGACCCGGCCGAGACCGGATTCTCCCTTCGCCGGGCTACGCGATGACGGTACCGGTGGGGTGGACCGATCAACTCCAAACCTGACAAAATTCGAAACCTGGTGAGACGATGCAAGCTGTCTCACCAGGTTTCGGTGCTCCTCGCCCGGCCGATGATCTATCCTCAACCGGCGAGTGGCTGAGTCGGTGACTCAGATGACGCCGAGCGCGAGCATCGCGTCCGCGACCTGGATGAAGCCGGCGATGTTGGCACCGACCACATAATTGCCCGGGGCACCGTACTCGTCGGCGGTGTGCAGACAGCGGTCGTGGATGCCGCGCATGATGTCGGCCAAGCGCTCCTCGGTGTGCTCGAAGCTCCAAGAATCACGAGATGCGTTCTGCTGCATCTCCAAAGCACTCGTGGCCACACCACCGGCATTGGCGGCCTTACCCGGTGCGAACAGCACACCGGCGTCGGTGAACAACCGGATGGCATCGGGGGAGCAGGGCATGTTGGCGCCCTCGGCGACGATGGTGCAGCCGTGGTCGATGAGTTGCTTGGCATCCTTGCCGCCGAGCTCGTTCTGCGTGGCGCACGGAATCGCGATGTCGGCGGGCACATCCCAGATGCTGCCACCACCGACGAACTTCACGTTCTCGCCGCGCAGGCGCGCGTAATCGACAATGCGCCCGCGCTGGACCTCCTTGACCTCCTTGAGGATGTCGAGGTCGATACCCTTGTCGTCGACGACATAGCCGGACGAGTCCGAGCAGGCCACGACGGTGCCACCGAGCTGGTGGATCTTCTCGATGGCGTAGGTGGCCACATTGCCCGAGCCGGACACCACCGCGCGCTTGCCCTCGAGCGAATCGCCCTTGGCCTTGAGCATTTCGTCGACGAAGAAGACAGCACCGAAACCCGTTGCCTCGGTGCGAACCTGGGATCCACCCCAGGCCAGACCCTTGCCGGTGAGCACGCCCGACTCGTAGCGGTTGGTGATGCGCTTGTACTGCCCGAACAGATAGCCGATCTCGCGCCCGCCCACGCCGATGTCACCGGCGGGAACGTCGGTGTATTCGCCGATATGCCGGTACAACTCGGTCATGAACGACTGACAGAAGCGCATCACCTCGGCATCCGAGCGGCCCTTGGGGTCGAAGTCGGAGCCGCCCTTGCCGCCACCGATCGGCAGCCCGGTGAGCGCGTTCTTGAAAATCTGTTCGAATCCGAGGAACTTGACGATACCGAGGTACACGCTCGGATGGAACCGGAGTCCTCCCTTGTAGGGTCCGAGTGCCGAGTTGAATTCGACACGGAAGCCACGGTTGACGTGGATCTGGCCCTCGTCGTCGATCCACGGCACGCGGAAGATGATCTGTCGTTCGGGTTCACACAGCCGGGTGATCACCGCGGCGTCGGCGTAGTGCGGGTGTTTGTCGACAACGGGGGAGAGGCTGTCGAACACTTCGGTGACGGCCTGATGGAATTCAGCCTCACCAGGATTGCGTTGCAGCACCTGATCGTACAAATCGTGGAGTTTTGCGTGCACCGTCGATCCCTTCACTATCGTCTCGCTCGCACTGGATCCACACGAGCGGTCAGGCTTTACCGGGTATTTACACGGCAGTGACATGAAGATTACAGATGTATACAGAACCGACGTGAAGTAGGTCAGTCGCCGACATTGCCCCGATCGGCCCACCACCGCAGCAATGCCGCCTCCGCCTCCTCGCGGGGCAGTGGGCCCCGGTCCAGCCGCAACTCCTTGAGATACTTCCAGGCCTCGCCGACCTCACGGCCCGGAGACAGTCCGAGCAGTTCCATGATCGCGTTGCCGTCCAAATCGGGCCGGACCCGGCCCAGGTCCTCTGCGGCCTTGAGCGCGCCGATGCGGCGCTCGAGGTCGTCGTAGTTCTCCTGCAGGCGCCGGGCACGTCGCTTGTTGCGGGTGGTGCAGTCGGCACGGACCAGCTTGTTGAGGCGATCGAGCAGTTCACCCGCGTCGGTGACATACCGCCGCACCGCCGAATCGGTCCAGGCCCCGTCGCCGTAGCCGTGGAACCGCAGATGCAGAAACACCAGGGTCGCGACGTCCTCGACCATCACCTTCGGATACTTGAGCGCCCGCATACGCTTGCGCACCATCTTGGCGCCCACCACCTCGTGATGGTGAAAGCTGACGCCGCCGCCCGCCTCATGCCGCCGCGTGGCCGGTTTGCCGATGTCGTGCAGGAGCGCAGCCCACCGCAGGACCGGGTCCGGATCGGATTCCTCCAGGTCGATCGCCTGGCGCAGCACCGTGAGGGAGTGCTGATAGACGTCCTTGTGCTGATGGTGCTCGTCGATGGTCAGCTTCATTCCGGGGAGCTCCGGGATGACACGGTCGGCCAGACCGGTGTCGACCATGATCTCCAGGCCGTCGATCGGGTACTCGCCGCAGATGAGCTTGTCGAGTTCGACCCGGACCCGTTCGGCGGTGATCCGATCGATCTGCCCGGCCATGTCGGTAATCGCCTCGACGACCCGGGGCGCGAGACGGAAACCCAACTGAGAGACGAACCGCACCGCGCGCAACATCCGCAGCGGATCGTCGTCGAACGATTCCTGCGGAGTGGCGGGCGTGTCGATCACGCCGGCGAGCAGCGCCGTCATGCCCTCGAGCGGATCGCAGAACTCCTGCGCACCGTCGGGACCGATACGCACCGCCATCGCGTTCACGGTGAAGTCGCGCCGGACCAGATCGCCGTCAAGGGTGTCGCCGAAGGTGACGACGGGATTGCGGCCGACCCGGTCGTACGCCTCGGCCCGGTAGGTGGTGATCTCGATGATCAGGTCACCCTTGCGGGCGCTGACGGTGCCGAACTCGATGCCCGCGTCCCAGATCGCGTCGGCCCACCCCGACAGCAGCGCGATGACCACATCGGGCCGCGCGTCGGTGGTGAAGTCCAGATCGTTGGACAGTCTGCCGAGAACGGCGTCGCGGACCGAACCGCCGACCAGAAACAGGTCGTGGCCGGCACCGGTGAACAGTTCGCCGAGCGGCCGGAGAATGTCGGAAAAGCCACGCAAGGAGACCGCCGCGGCGGCCAGCAGCCGGGTACGGCGTTCCTCGGTGTCGGGATTCTCAGCAGCGGGGTGCTCGGGACCTGTCACGTCTGGTCAGACTACCGGTGCCGGCAATGCCTTTTCGCCGAGGGTTTTGGGCCTCTTCTCCGTGGATTTCGGCCTTTTGTCAGCGGGTTTCGCCGGTATCAGACCGCGACACGCCCGATGGCCAAACAATTTCATCGCACAACGCGCCACTCAAATGTCACTTGTGTCACATAGGTAACACCGCCGGGTACCTTGTTCTCCGTCCACAGCCGGAGCCATCCAGGCAAACGGTCAGTGACCAGCGGCTAGCATCAGGAACGTGTCCACCGATTCGCCTACCCGCCGTCACGACGGCCCCGCCGACACCGTCGGTCGCGGGCCGAGTCCGGCGACCCTCGCCCTACGGGCGGGCGGCGCGATCGCCCCGGCCACTTCCCTGACACCACAAACTCCGCGCCGACCTGCGACAACCTCGCCAACAGATGCGCACCCACCGGCTCCCAACGGCCACGGCGACAACGCCGTAGGTGGTCACCGCGACGGGAAGCAGGGCTCACCCGCACCGGCAGGAGATGGACCACCGCAGTCCGGGAACCCCTTGGGTGACAATCCGGCGGGCGACAATCCGGCGCGATCGGCCGGCACGGGATCAGGGTCCTCCCGACAGGACGGCGACGCGGACACCGGACCGGACGAGAACGCGGGCGGTCAGGGCGGCCGCAGGTCACGACGGTCGCGGCGAGGCAGGCGCCGGGGACGTCGGTCACCCGAAACCGGTGCCACCACCACCGCCGACGGCGCTCGGTCCGGCTCCGATCGGGCCAACTCCTCCCAGCCCGACCGACCTGATTCCACCCCGGCTGATTCGGACCGGCCGGATACGACCCTGCCCGGGTCGACCCGACCCGGACCCGACGGATCCCCATCTGCCGGGACACCACCGGCATCGGAACCGCGCCGCGTACCCAAACCCGGGCCGCCCGGCCGCCGCGGCGCGTCAACCGTCCCGCAGCGGACGCAATCGACCGCCGACATCCCCTCCGGAGAAGGCTTGCCCTCCGGAAAAGACACGCCCCCCGGAGACAATAAGGACGGGGAGGCACCACCCACCGACGGCGGACCGGTATCCAGACCGGCATCCGAGGTGACCGGGTTGCCGGCCCGCGACCCGGCGGCGCCCCGGCGGCGCAAGTCGCGACGCCCCTCGCCGTCGTCCATGCCGAGGCGCACCGGACCGGTCAGCTACACCACCGAAACCGCCCTCGACGACGAGCGGGCGGCGGTACACGTCCAGTCGACGGTCACGCCCGCGCAGCAGGTGCCGGCGGCCAAACACGGTACGACCAGCGGTGCGCCGCGCGCCAAGCCCGGATCCTTCGAGAAGCTCCGCGCACAGGACGCCGGCCGTCACCGGCCGACCGCCGAACCCGCCGGGGCGGAGGAGAGCGCCGCACCTGCGGAAGCCCGACGTACGAAACCGTCCGACCTCGTGAGCCGGACCGCCGGGATCACCACGAAGAGGCTTCAGGCCGACGGCCAGGGCACGCCGATCAAAAGGCCGGCCGACTCGCCGCAGGGCGGCAGGTCAACACCGGAGAGCAAGGCAAGACCGGAGGGTAAGGGCGGCCGCAACCGCCGTAAGGCGGCAGCCCACCCGGCGAACGACGAGGGCACCGGCAAGCTCCGCACCGTTCGGGAGACCTCCGCGGGCGGCCTGGTGATCTCCGGCGGCCTCAGCAGCCCCGTCGACGAGCTGTGCGCCGTTCTCATCGGCCGCGTCGACCGGCGCGGCCGCATGATGTGGTCGCTGCCCAAGGGCCACATCGAGACCGGCGAGACAGCCGAACAGACCGCGATCCGCGAGGTCGCGGAGGAGACGGGCATCGCCGGCACCGTCATGGCGCCACTGGGCAAGATCGACTACTGGTTCGTCAGCGAAGGCAGGCGGATCCACAAAACTGTGCACCACTACCTGCTGCGGAGCATCGGCGGTGAACTGTCCGACGCCGACTACGAGGTCAGCGAGGTGGCGTGGGTACCGTTGCGCGAACTTCCACGCAGGCTCACGTACTCTGACGAGCGTCGGCTCGCCCGGATGGCCCGCGGCGTCATCGCCGACCTCGCGGCCGATCCGTTCCGGCTGGCAAAGTCCGAGGCCGAGAGCGTCCGCACCGAACCCAACGCATATGAGAAAGCCGCAGCCGCACGCAATCAGCGCCGCAACGATCCGACACCGTCGACGCGGTCGCGGCGTCGACGCAGACGTGCGCGACGTCCCGCAGCAGGCGATGCCTGAGCGCCGTGACATGGGCCGGGCATCGGTTCTCCTCGGTGCCGTCCTGACACTGCTGCTCATCGTCCTGGCAACGCCGCCGGCTCAGGCCGAACCGTCCGGTTCAGCGGTGCCCGATTCCCATACCCCGAGTTCGCAACAGCCGGGCTCACCGTCATCAGGCACCCCGACGACCTCCGGCGTCCCCGACTCCGACACCCCCGACTCGGACAACCCGGGCGGCGATCCAACCGGGACCAACGACCAAACCGGGACCAACGACGGCGCGAGCACATTCGCCCGCGTCGACATCACCTCCATCACCCCGACGATGGTCACCGTCGACGGCCCCGGGACCGTCTCGGTGAGCGGCATGATCCGCAATACCGGGGATCGGCCGCTCCGGACGGTCACCGCACGTCTGGAACGAGGTGACCGGATCACCGACGCCGCCGGGCTGCGCACCGCATCCGCCGCCGACATCGTTCCGGTCAGCGTCGCCGGACCGTTCCGGTCGTTCGCCGATGCCCTACAGCCCGGCGGGCAGACCGGCTTCACCCTGACGCTGCCACTGTCGGACGGCGGGCTGCAGATCTCCGAGGCCGGGGTATACCCGATCATCGTCAACATCAACGCGACCCCCGACTACGGGTCCGCCGCCCGGGTCGCCGACTCGTCGACGCTTCTGCCGGTGCTGTCACTGCCGTCCGACCGGGCGCGCGCGGCGCTGTACAGCGCCACACAGTCCGACCCGTCCCTGACGGAGTCCTCTCCCGCAGAGGGTTCCCCCGCAGAGAGTTCCCCCGCAGAGAGTTCCCCCGCAGAGAGTTCCCAAGACGACAGCTCCTACGATGACGGCTCTCCCGCGCCCCGACGTGACGGATCAATACCCGCGGACACCGCCAACCCGTCGCGAATGACGCTGCTGTGGCCGTTGGCCGCGCCACCGCAGCTGGCGCCGGGCACCCTCGGCGGCGGGACCGAGCCGGTTCGGCTCATCAGCGACGACCTGGCCGGCTCCCTGGCTCCCGGAGGACGGCTCTACCGCAATCTCGACGCGCTGCGCTCGCGGCTGCTCACCGACGGCGAGGACTCCACCGAGTCGCCCGCGAACACCCCGCCGACGCCGGAGCCCGACTCGTCGACGATCCCATCACAGTCAGAAACGTCACCGACAGAAGCGTCACCGACAGGGGACTCACCGACAGGGGACTCACCGACAGGGGACTCACCGACAGGGGACTCACCGACAGGGGACTCACCGACAGGGGACTCACCGACAGGGGACTCACCGACAGAAGCGGCGGGCACCCAGACCCCCGGACCGACCGATCGGGGCCGGCCCGCCGGTGCGGACACCAACGCCGCGCTGCGCACGAGTGTTTGCCTGGCCGTCGACCCCGACCTGCTGATCACCGTGCGCGTGATGTCCACCGGATACGTCATCTCGCGCGACCCGTCCTCGCCGACATCGGCGACCACACCGGGTGAAGGCACCGAGGTCGCCGCCCGCTGGCTGGCCGACCTCAAACAGCTCGCCGCCGACACGTGCGTGGTCGCCCTGCCGTTCGCCTCAGCCGACCTTGACTCACTCGCCCACGTCGACAACGTCGGCCTGACCACCGCGGCGTTGACCAGCCCCGCCGACATCGTCGACTCGATACTCGGAATCACCAGCGTGCGCGGCATCACCATCCCCGCCATCGGGACACTCGACAGCACCGGGGCCACCGTCCTCAAGTCGGCGACCATCACCAAGGCCGTGTCGACGACCGCAACACTCGACCCGGACCGCGAGGCCGACCCGGGCGGTCGTTACAAGGTCGGCGACATCCGTGTACAGACCACCGAGGCACCGGTCACCGCGGCACTGGCCGCGCTGGGCGCCGCACCCACCACCCCCACCCTCACCCCCCGATCGCAGATCGTCGACCTGAGCCGGGAATCAGTGGTCAGCAGGCGCCAGTCGGCAGCCGCGGCGCTGGCCTTCACCGCCCTCACCCCGCCGCACTCGGTGAACGACCACACGGGCGGGGACCAGAGCAGCCCGCTGCCCGTCGGCGGGCGGAGCCAATTCATCGTGCCGCCCGCCTACTGGTCACCCACCGAGGCCGACACCGATGCGCTGCTCTCGACCGCGACGGTGCTGTTCAACGTCGGCGTGGCCACGCCCGAGGGGCTCGAGACCGTGGTGTCCGAACTCGACACGGCACGCAGACCGGCCCGGCTGCACGCGCCGCCCGGCAAACCGGCCCTGTCCCGTGGCTGGTGGGTGGTGTCGCTGGCACAGGCGGCGGCCATCAGCACCCACGCCGACCTGACATGGCAGCTGCAGTCGTCGCTCGTACGCTCCGCCGACGTCGAGGCGACGCCCGAACGATATCTGGCGCCGCTGCGCGAAGACCTGCTGCGGGCACTGCGCAGCCCGGACCGTGACTCGCCGGCCGACCGCGAGGCATACCGCGCCCACCGGGACAGATCCGTGTCGGCCGTGAACTCCACACTCACCCGGATGCGTGAATCGGTCACCATGCTCGACCCCGGCGGACGATATACCCTGGCCTCCGAACGCAGCCCGATCCTGCTGGTCATCCGAAACGAACTCGCACTGCCCATCCGGGTTTCGCTGAAGATCAGCGCCCCCGACGAACTCAACATCGGCGATGTCGGCGTGATGGAGATACCTGCCCGCGGCACCCGGCAGATCCAACTGCCCGCCAACGCCG
This sequence comes from Gordonia pseudamarae, assembly GCF_025273675.1. Classification (NCBI taxonomy): domain Bacteria; kingdom Bacillati; phylum Actinomycetota; class Actinomycetes; order Mycobacteriales; family Gordoniaceae; genus Gordonia; species Gordonia pseudamarae. The sequence goes on from NZ_CP045809.1 coordinate 5,122,844, forward strand.
ACTCCTCCGAGGCGACCTCCGTGTCGATCGGTCTGGCCACCTCGACCGACCTCGCCCTCGGACAACCGATCACCATCTCGGTGCACTCCAACGCCTACGGCAAACCACTGTTCTACGCGACCATCGTGGCCGCGGTGCTCCTGGTGGCGCTGGTCGCCCGACGCCTGTGGCACCGCTTCCGGGGCGAACCCGACCCCGCCGACGCCGACCGGCCCGAGGCCGACGACCACGACAAGCAACTCGCGGCCAGCACATATGAGTTTCGCCGCGAGTCGACCGAGCACAACGGCGGTATCGATCAGTACCGTCGAGAGGACGCGGAAAACCCGAACCCCGACCAGCCACCCACACATCCACCCACCCCGAGCGACCCACCCACAGAAGACCGTGGAGACAGCACGTGACCCCTCAACGACCCACCCCGCCCGCCGGTGGTCCTGATCGGACACCCGGCGAGCAGCCCGGAACCCCCCCACAGGGGCGGCCGGGCCATGACGGGACGCTGCGAGGCCGGGGTCGGCCGGGTCCGGGACAGCCTCACGACGGCCGGCAGGTCCCGGGAGGACGGCCCGGGCCGGATGATGTGCGCGGAACCGATCCGGTCCGCAGGCCCGAACCACGAGCGCAGCGCGCCATCAGGCCCGAGGACCGGTTGCCCGGCCCGGCCCGGCGACCCGACCCGGCGCCGCGCGGGCGAGGACCTGACCAACCGACCCGTCGCCTGCCCGACCACCTGCCACCCGATCCCGGACAGCCCCGCGACCGGCGACCCGGTCCCGTGCAGATACCGTCGGCACCAGCCGGACGTCAGAGCCAACCCCCGACACCGCCGAACAGCGCACCACCCGGGGCACACGATGGACGGGCACACGATGGACGGGGCGGTGCCCCCCGCACGGGCGGCCCCCGGGGCCCGGTGAACTACGGCGAAGCCGCCACCCCCGCCCTCAGTCGCCGTCCCGCGGCCACCGGGTCCGGCACAACCCCGCCCGGGCCCCGGCCGGCGCAGCAACCCGGAACCCAGAAGCCCGCACCCCGGCAACCATCCGCCCGGCAGACCGACACCGTTCACCCGGACATCGCGCCTGCGGGCCGGCCCCGGGCCGTCCCACAGGCGGTCGGCGCGGGCGCCAAGACGCTGATCGCGGGCGCGGCATCGGCCCGTGAATCGAACTCGACGGGTGACGTGGACGAGGCCCGGGCCGCCGGCACATCCGCCGACACGGGCAACGCCACCCCGACCAAGACCACCCCGACCAAGACCGGGGCCGACACGCCGCCCGAGGATTCGGATTCATCGATCCTCAAGACCGGTGGTTCGATCGCCCTGGCGACGCTGTTCAGCCGCATCACCGGTTTCCTGCGGACCGTTCTGATCCTGTCGATGCTCGGCTCGGCGCTGGCATCGGCCTTCCAGGCGGCCGACGTGCTGCCCAACATGATCGCCGAGGTCGTACTCGGTGCCGTTCTCACCGCTATCGTGATCCCGCTGCTCGCCAGGGCCGAAGCCGAGGACCCCGACGGTGGCGAGTCATTCACCAACAAGATATTCACGCTGGTCGTGACGGTGCTGGGGGTGGCGACGGTGGTGGCCGTCATCGCCGCACCGGTGCTGACATACCTCAACGTCGGCGACGGCAAGGTCGATCGGCAACTTGCCACGGCGCTGGCCTATCTGCTCCTGCCGGAGATCCTGTTCTACGGGCTCACCGCGCTGTTCATCGCGATTCTGAACATGCGCGGCTACTTCAAACCCGGCGCCTGGGCTCCGGTGCTCAACAACGTCGTGCAGATCTCCACGCTGGTGGTGTACCGGCTGATGCCGGGGGAGATCACGGTCAACCCGGTCAAGATGACCGATCCTCAGCTGCTGGTGCTCGGCATCGGTTGCACGCTGGGCGTGGTGTCGCAGGCGTTGATCCTGGTGCCGTGGCTACGCCGCGCCGGCGTCAAGCTGCGCCTGGAATGGGGTATCGACGCCCGGCTGCGCCAGTTCGGCAACATGGCCGTGGCGATCATCGGCTACGTCCTGGTGCTGCAGGTCGGCATGATGATCACCTACCGGATCGCGGCCTCCGCGTCCGAGGGCGGCATCAGCGCCTACTTCACGCACTGGCAGCTGCTGCAGTTGCCGTACGGCATTCTGGGCGTCACCATCCTGACCGCGATCATGCCGCGGCTCTCCCGCAACGCCGCCGCACACGACCACGGGGCCGTCGTCGACGACATGTCGCTGGCCACCCGGCTCACGATGGTCTCACTGGTGCCGATTGTCGCGTTCATGACGTTCTTCGGCCCGACGATCGCGATCGCGGTGTTCAACTTCGGCAACTACACCCAGCACGACGCCGACCAACTCGGTTCGGTGCTCTCCTGGGGTGCGTTCACCCTCATCCCGTACGCGATGACGCTGGTCCAGTTGCGCGTGTTCTACGCGCGGGAGGATCCGTGGACACCGACGGTCATGGTGGTGGGCATCACCGGCGTCAAGGTCGTCGCCTCCTATCTGGGCACGGTCCTGTTCGACGATCCGGACCTGGTGGTGCGCTGGCTGGCGCTGTCGAACGGGCTGGGCTATCTCGTCGGCGCGATCGTCGGTCACCAGCTTCTCCGGCGCCGCCTCGGCGCGTTCCGGATGAAGGATGTGTACCGCACCACCGTGGTGACGATCGTCACGTCGACACTGGTGGCGGCGGCCGTGTGGGCGGTGTCCGAGGCGTCGGGTCTGGCCGGCCTGTCGAGCGGCCACGGCAAGGTCGGCTCGCTGGCGTATCTCATGATCACCGCCGTAGTGGTGCTGGGCATCGTGTACTCGGGGCTCGCCGCGTTCAAGGTGCCCGACGTGGTCGCGATCTTCGACGCCGTCCAACGTCTGCTCGGCCGATTCATCCCGGCCCTGGCACCCAAGACGCCGCCGTCGAAGGACGATGCGGCCTCGCTCACGCTGCAATTCCCACGGGTCGGGAACGACGACTCTCTCCCGTACTCTGGACAGGTACAGATCATGCGCCGGTTCGATCGGGGCACGTCGAGCTGGCAGTCGTACGCGGTGCATTCGGGCGGAGCGGCGGGAATGCACGGTGGGTACGCCGCGAACCGGATGGTTCTGCCCCCCGACACGAGATATCGCAGGAGAGGATTCGGGCACGTGAGCGAAACCAACAACGCCACCCAGGCACCGATCGTGCCCGAGACGTTGTCCACGGACGCCGCAGCGCCCGTCCCACCCCAACCGGCGGCGGCCGAGGCCGGGGGGATCTCCGGCGCCGCCACCAGGGCCGTCGACCTGACCGGCTCCGGTGCGCCCGACGGACCACCGCCTGCCCCCGAACCGGTGGCCCGCGGACCGCGGCTGATCGCCGGCGCCGCGGTCGCCGGCGGCCGCTACCGGCTGCTCGACGGCCATGGCGGTGCGCGCGGTCTGCAATTCTGGCGGGCCAGAGACACCAACCTCGACCGTGAGGTCGCGCTGACCTTCGTCGACGCCGACCAGCTGACGCCGCCGCCCGCGCGCGGCGCGCAGGTCAAACCGTCCGACACCGGACCGCAGGCGGTACTCGCGCGCACGCTCCGCCTCGGACAGGTCAACTCGCCCGGAGTGGCCCGGGTGCTCGACGTGGTGCGCGGCTCGTCCGGCGGCATCGTCGTATCCGAATGGGTGCCCGGTTCCTCGCTCACCGAGGTCGCCAAGTCTGGTCCGTCGCCGATCGGCGCTGCTCGGGCCGTGCGTGCCCTGGCCGCGGCCGCCGAGGCCGCGCACCGGTCCGGCGGCGCGCTGTCCATCGACCACCCGGACCGGATCCGGATCAGTTCCGACGGCAATGCGGTGCTGGCGTTCCCCGGCACACTCGCCGGCGACGACAAAGCCTCCGACGTGCGCGGTCTGGGTGCCGTCCTGTACGCGCTGCTGCTCGACCGCTGGCCGCTCGACGCCGCCACCGGGTCCAAGGTGATCACCACCGGCGACACCACCGAACAGGTAGGTGGCTTCGATGTCGCCGCGCCCGACAAGAACGGTGTCCCCGTCGAACCGCTCGACGCGCGCGCGGATGTTCCCTTCGAGATCTCGGCCGTCGCCGCCCGCGCCCTCGACGGCAACCGTGGTATCCGGACCGCGGCGACAGTGCAGCAGGTTCTCGATCAGGCGACCGTCGTCGATCTGAAGACCGACCTGCTGCCGACCATCGACACGGATCAGCCGCCGGTGTCGGTGACACCGCGCAAGCCCGATACCGATCCGCGCAAGCGCAACCTCGCGGTGCTCATCGGACTCGGCCTGGCCATTCTGTTCATGGTGCTGGCGATCGTGGCGTGGGCCACCGGCATCTTCGGCGGCGATGACGACTCGACCGACATCGATTCGATTCTGCCCACCACCTCGGCTCCGGCGACTACCACCGACAATGCCCGGGCGACGGGACAGCCCACCACTGCACCCGCACCGATCGGTCTGCGGTCGGTCGCCCTGGTCGATTTCTCCGGTCAGCCCGCCGACAGCGCCGCCAACCTGCCCAATGTGATCAGTGGGGCGGCGCCGGCCTGGCAGTCCGACAACTACCGTGGCCGTCCCGATTTCGGCGGTCTCAAGTCGGGTATGGGACTGATGTTCGCGCTGGACGGCGAGCATCCGGTCACGTCGGTCACCGTCCGAACCACCACACCCGGCTTCGACGTGTCGGTGCGGTCGGCGTCTTCGGCCGCACCGTCGGCCCTTGCCCAGACCCAGGAGATCGCCGCCGCGCGTGTGGGTGCGCCGACGACGACCATTCCGATCGACGGTTCGGTGTCCACCGGCCATGTGATGGTATGGCTCAAGTCACTGCCCGCAGCCGGAGACGGCGGATATCAGGTGTCGATCTCCCAGATCTCCATCAGATAGCGTCCGACCAGAACAAGGCACGACCCAGGCGGAACCCCCACCTGTGCACCTGTGTGACCCGGCCACCGCGGCCGGGTTTTCTCGTTCACCGACCGATTGTTCACCGACCGACACCTGTCGTTGACGTGACCGTCATCGGATCTCCACATATGCCCGGAGGCGACCGTGATCCACGGTACTCGCGAGGCAGGTTTGTCCACACACATCCAGACACTTCCGGGCAAGTCCCTTCTGACAGTCGAATACCTTGTGACGCAACGTATTCGATGGGCTATGTCCAGGTAGGCAGGGGCGCTGAGACTTTCCATCGGAGTACTTGTGCACGAAGATATCCACAGAGTTGCCCACAACTGTGGATGGTCGGTCGCACCAACACTTTCCGGTGGCGGACAGTGCACTAAGCTCACAGTCGAGCACAGGGGAGCTCGCCGGGGGACGGGGGAGTGGATGCACACTACCGAGGATGAAAATCTGCTGACCGCACACGTGCGTGGTGATCCCGATGCGTTCACCACGCTCATCGAGCGCCACCATAATCATCTGTGGGCCGTCGCCCTGCGCACCTGCGGCAATCCACACGACGCGGCAGATGCCTTGCAGGAGGCCCTGATCAGCGCCTACCAGGACGCGGGCCAGTTTCGCGGTGAGGGTTCGGCCAGCACCTGGCTGCACCGGATCGTCGTCAACTGTTCATTGGATCGATTGCGGCGCAACAAGCTTCATCGGATCGTCCCGATCCCCGACGCGGACACCGCACTGTTCGCCGACCCATCCGATCAGATGGCCGGCGTCGACCTATCCCTGTCGATCGGTGCCGCATTGCATCAGCTCACCGACGACCAGCGGGCGGTAATCATCGCAATCGACGTGGAGGGCCGTCCCCTCGCCGAGGTCGCCCGCCGGCTCGATCTGCCGGTCGGCACCATCAAGAGCCGCAGTGCGCGCGCCCGCGCCCGGATGGCCCGCCTGCTCGGACATCTCGTGGACCCCGACATGGATGCAGGAGGGATCGCCGATGCACGCACACCCCAACCCACCTGAGGACAACCGCCGGCCCCCGGCCCCGCACCCGAAAGGCCGGCACCCGAAGGACCCGCACCCGATGCCCCCGTATCCGGTCGGGGTTCTCGCCGATCTGCACGCGGGTGCCCTCGACGAGGGCACCGCGGCGCACATCCGCGCCCACCTCGACGACGATGCCCGCACCGTCCTGGCCGCGCTCGACCGCACGACAGCCGATCTGGGGAGATGGGCGCCGCAACCCGAAGCCGCGCCCGCCGAGGTGCTCGCCCGTTCCCGCGCCACCCTGGCCGCCCTCTTGTCGGACCGACCGGGCGCATCCGAGCGGCGGGACGCATCGCACCGGGCCCGGACCGCGACCCGGCCCGGCGCCACCGACCCGGCCACACACCGCCGACGTCCACGCAAACAACGTCCACGCGAACGTTTCTCCCGTGGCCGGTTCGTCACCGCCGCGGCGGTCGCCGCAGTCGTCGTCGGCGGTGTCATGGTCGGCGGTGTCATGGTCGCAGGTGTCGTGGTCGGCCCGCTCGGCTCCGATTCCACCGACCCCGATCCCGGTACTCCACCCGACACCGCCGCTTTCGCCGTGACCCCCGCCGAACGGAGTGTGCTGCTGACCGCACTCGGTTCCCCTACACCCGCCTTCGGCACCAACGCCGAACTGCGCGGATGCACCCGGGCCAACGGCATCGCCGAGGACACCCCGATCGCCGGATCTGCCCCGGTGCGCCTGCGCGGCCGCGACGCCGTGGTCATCCTCGTCACCACCGGCACAGCCGGCCGATTCACCGCCTTGGTCGTAGGCTCCGACTGCGGCCCCGGCAACCCGTCGACCATCACCGAGACTACGATCGGCGGCTGAGCGCACACCGCCTGTCGGCCACGCACGACAGCGGCGGGGAACATCACCGCATAACCTTGTGTTGTACGAGCCGGGTGTTGTACGAGCCGGATCGGTGGGTACTTGGCCGTCCCAGTGGTAAGTGCCATCACAGACAATCCCGTACACAGACAGGACCGGGCATTCACTGCCGGACATACGCAACCGGGCCGCACGCCACAGCACGGAGGAACAGATGACAGAAACCGAACGCACCGACCCGATCCACGACGTGATCATCGTCGGGTCCGGACCCGCCGGGTACACGGCCGCCGTCTACGCGGCGCGCGCCGAGCTCTCGCCGGTGCTGTTCGAAGGCACCCAGTTCGGTGGTGCGCTGATGACCACCACCGAGGTGGAGAACTACCCGGGCTTCCGCGGAGGCATCCAGGGTCCGGATCTGATGGATCAGATGCGCGAGCAGGCGCTGCGCTTCAACGCCGACCTGCGCATGGAGGACGTCGACACCCTGCGACTGGACGGCCCCATCAAGGAGGTCGAGGTCTTCGGTGAGGTGCACCGCGCGCGCTCGGTGATCCTCGCGATGGGTGCCGCCGCCCGCTACCTGGGCGTCCCCGGCGAGCAGGAACTCCTCGGCCGCGGCGTGTCCGCCTGCGCCACCTGCGACGGGTTCTTCTTCAAGGATCAGGACATCGCAGTGATCGGCGGCGGCGACTCGGCAATGGAGGAGGCCACGTTCCTCACCAAGTTCGCGCGGAGCGTCACACTTATCCACCGACGGGAGGAGTTCCGCTCCTCCAAGATCATGCTCGAACGCGCCCGCGCCAACGAGAAGATCCGGTTCGTCACCAACGCCACCGTCGGCAAGGTCCTCGGCGACACCTCCGTCACCGGGCTCGAACTCGTCGACACCGTCACCGGTGAGACCAGCACCCTGGACGTGACCGGCATGTTCGTCGCCATCGGTCACGACCCGCGCAGCGAACTCGTCCGCGGTCAGGTCGATCTCGACGACGAGGGATACGTGTCGGTACAGGGCCGCAGCACCTACACCTCGGTGCCCGGCGTCTTCGCCTGCGGCGACCTCGTCGATCACACCTACCGGCAGGCCATCACCGCCGCCGGCAGCGGGTGCGCGGCCGCCATCGACGCCGAACGCTGGCTCGCCGATCAGCCGATCGCCGTCGACGACACCGACCCAGTTGCGGCCGCGGCCGTCAGCGCGTGAACAACCACTGATTTTCCCACCCCAACAACGCAAGGAGAGCCCCGTGGGCGCCAACACGATCACTGTCACCGACGACACCTTCGCCGCCGAGGTCCTGCAGTCCGACAAGCCCGTCCTGGTGGATTTCTGGGCCACCTGGTGCGGCCCGTGCAAGATGGTGGCGCCGATCCTCGAAGAGATCGCCGGCGATCACGCCGACAAGCTGACCATCGCCAAGCTCGATGTCGATGCCAGCCCGGCCACCGCACGCGACTTCCAGATCATGTCGATTCCGACCATGATCCTGTTCCAGGACGGCAAGCCGGCCAAGACGATCGTCGGCGCCAAGGGCAAGGCCGCTCTGCTTCGCGAACTGGACGGGGTCGTCGGGTCCTGATCCGCACATGCTGAATCCTCACCGGGTCGAGTTCTCGTTCACTCAATCGTGACCCAGGTCGCACATCGTGACCCAGGTCATCGGCTGATCGACGTCGGCGACGACCCGGTGGGCATTCGGCCGCTGCTAGAATTGGCGACGCCGTCGCGAACTGAGATAATGCAGGTTGGCCCACGGTCTCACGCATATGTGTGAGCTGCGCACGAAGGTGGGGCCGAGACGGCAGCAAGGAGCGCTCGATGCGGATCTACCGGCTTGGTGATGAGGGCTCGGTTGTTTCCGAAATCAGGACGATCCTCTCAGGCCGAGGTCTGCTCCCCGGCGCGCCGACTGCCAGTGATCCGAACGCTGCCGTGTTCGATGACGCCTGTGACCGTGCGGTGCGCGCATTTCAGCAAGAGCGCGGCCTGATCGTCGACGGCATCGTCGGACCCGCCACCTACCGGGCATTGCGCGAATCGTCGTATCAGCTCGGCGCCCGTATCCTGCTGTACCGGCTGTCCGCGCCGATGGCCGGCGACGATGTGGCCACCCTGCAGTCCCGGCTACAGAACCTGGGCTACTACACGGGGCTCGTCGACGGCACGTTCGGCGAGAGCACCCACAACGCGGTCTGCCTCTACCAGAGCGAGTACGGTCTGGCCTCGGACGGGATCTGCGGGCCGTCGACACTGCGTTCGCTCGAACGTCTCGGGATCCGGGTCACCGGCGGATCACCGTACGCGATCCGGCAGGAGGAGCATGTTCGCCGTTCGGGCCCACAACTGGCCGGAAAGCGTGTGCTCATCGATCCCGGTTCCGGGGGAGCGCACGAATTCTCCGCCGGTGTGATGGCCGATTTCGAATCGCAGATCTTGTGGGACCTGGCCTCACGCCTCGAGCGCCGGATGTCGGCCGCCGGTATGGAGACGTTCCTGTCACACGACGGTCACAGCATACCCACCGACGACGACCGGGCCCGAGTGGCCAATCAGGTTGGCGTTGATCTGACCATTTCTTTACGTTGTGCGCATTATCCGAATGAACGCGCCCACGGAGTCACCACCTTTTATTTCGGCAATTCCCACGGATCCTTCTCCACGATCGGCCGCGAACTCGCGCAATTCATTCAACGTGAAATCGCGGCTCGCACAAACCTCTTGGACTGCCGGACCCACGAACGCACCTGGGATATCCTGCGACTGACCAAAATGCCCGTCGCATTGATCGACGTCGGCTATATCACCAACAGCGCCGACGCCGCACTGCTGAATGATCCGCAGACGCGTGACACCATCGCCGAAGCGATTCTGGTGGCGGTCAAGCGCGTCTACCTGCTCGGTGAGAATGATCAGCCGACCGGAACGTACACCTTCGCCGATCTTCTCGCCGCAGAAGGCACCAACTACTGATAGCCCAGTTGTCCTGATAGCCCAGTTGTCTGGGTGGGCGTCGGCTATGTCGTTTCGGTGATTGCTCGTTTCCGTGATTGACGCACACAACCCATTCCCGCACCGACCGCCGCACCCTGACGCATCGACAGGTCGATCGCGGCTTTCATCACCAGCTTCTCGAGCGCGCTCTCCACTTCCGCTTTCCAGCCGAGACCTTCGTCGAGCTCGAGCCGCAGTCGCGGAAACCGCGGATGCGATGCGATGACGTCGAAACCGCTGTCCTTCAGGAAGCCCGCGTCAATGATGCACTCAGGACAATAGTCGCCGGTTCCCGAGAGTGCCGGATCGGTTGGACGGTTCCCCGAACCATCGTTCGGCCCAGGGGTTTGCAGGATTTCCCTGGCCACTTCGGCGATCGTCTCATCGGTCCATTCGGTGATATCCGGCGGGATCGTCGCCGCGGCCGGCCGATGGGCGAGCAGCGACGCGGCTGCCGAGCGGCCGGACAGATCCTCGGCCAACCGCGAAGTGTCGCCGGGCTGTACGATGCCGAACGCCTCGATCGCACGCACACCGCGGCGGATGAGATCGGTGATCACCGCATCCAACAGTCCGGGCGCGCTGTCCTCGAAACCCGGTTCCATACGGATCGCGGTGAGCAGCACCGCATCGGCACTGACCGGAGCCGTGGGGAAATGGTAGGAGCGCGGGACGCGACCGGGCGGAGCGTAGAAGGCGGTACCGACGACATGGCCCGTGGTCGATTCGATGGCGAGTTGCCCGCACGTGCCCCACTCCAGCAGGAGTCCGGAGATCCAGGCTTCCTTGTCGAATTCACTGCGGAATCCGTCAATAGCATCGGGTGAGATCGGGAATAGGTCATCGAACGGTGCCGTGTCAAACAATCCTGGGTCAAACAACTCCGGCCCGAACGCGGTTGTATCGGTGCCGATCTCGATATCGAGCTCGAGAATGATCTGCGCGGTGTCGCCTATATCGGAGGATGCCGGCGTCGCGGGTTCGACTTCCCAGAAGACGCACTGGCGGGCATGTTTGGGCAGGCGTTCGAATGCCTCGAGGTCGAGGTTGGTGACTGTCACAGCCATCGGACAGTACCTATACCTGTCTCGACGCCCTGGTTCATACGAATCTTGTTTATTCCCAAGGTTTTTGGCTTCAACACCGGTACGCCTCTATCCTTCTTCGTCACTGTGACGTTTCTGTCCCTGGTCCCCGTACGGACTTTTCCGTCGTCAGAAAGTCACCCATGACCCCTATTGTCGCCGCAGAACGCACCACCGCGCATCCCGGCACTCTCGCCGAGTCCGCTTACGGTCATCCCTGGTCGATCACGCCCATAATTCTCTCGAGATCATCCACCGACCCGAACTCGACAACAATCCGTCCCTTCTTCTTACCGAGACTCACCGTCACGCGCGTATCGAGCCGGTCCGACAACCGTTCCGCGAGGTCCTGCAAACCGGGCATCTGCATCGGCCTACGACGAACCGGAGCAGGGGAGGGAACCCCGTCACGGTTGGCCAACGTCACCGCTTCCTCGGTGGCGCGGACCGACAGGCCCTCCGCGACGATCCGGGCGGCGAGGACCTCCTGAGCATCGGCACCGGTCTCCAAAGCCAACAGCGCACGCGCATGTCCCGCCGATAGGACACCTGCGGCCACCCGTCGCTGTACAGGAATCGGCAGTTTCAGGAGCCGGATCATGTTCGTGATCACCGGCCGCGACCGGCCGATCCGGCGAGCGAGTTCCTCGTGCGTCACCCCGAATTCCTCGAGCAGCTGCTGATACGCCGCCGCCTCCTCGAGAGGATTGAGCTGAGCACGGTGGATGTTCTCCAGCAATGCGTCCCGGAGCATGTCGCTGTCGGCGGTCTCGCGGACGATCGCCGGGATGAGCTCGAGGCCGGCCACCTTGCTGGCCCGCCAGCGGCGCTCACCCATGACGAGCTGAAACCTCACCCCGTCGTCGGTCGGCTGAGCCAGCTCCCGGACGACAATCGGCTGCATGAGCCCGAACTCGGTGATCGAGTGCACGAGTTCGGCCATCGCGTCCTCGTCGAACACCGAGCGTGGCTGGTGCGGATTCGGCTGGATCTCGGACAGACGTAGTTCGCGGTAGGTGGCCGCGAATCCGTCACCGGTAGCCGATTCCGGGGCAGCTGACCCGGAGATCGCCAACTCGGATGCTGTCGTATTGGAATCGGAACCCGCGACTTGCACAGTGGGGACGCTGGTGATGCCGTTGGAAGGCTTGGCCTTGCCCGTCTTCTCCTTCTTCCCGTTCTCCGATTTCCTGGTAGTCGGGGGAGTGGAGGAGTTGCCGGTGTCCTTGTCATCACCCGATGATGGAGCGGTTGTGACGTCCGGGCTAGGAGCGCGTCCGATGATGACATCGGCGGCCGTATTACCGAGGCTCGGGCCTTTTGGGGCCGAATCATCTTCTGGGGGCCCAGTGGGAATCAGAGCCGCGAGCCCTCGGCCGAGCCCGCCCCGACGGGTCGATGTGTCACGGCTCATCGGTGTTCCTCCGAAATCTGGTGTCGTGGATATTGGGTCGCAACGGTAGTGGACGACGACGTAGCGCAACGTCCGTCCCGATTACTCCATGATGCTGCATCTGTGGTTCGACAACCACAGGTATGACGAGAGTCGGCCGATAAGGCACGATCATCATCGCCCCGATCGCGCGTGATCGCTTCTCGGCAAAACCAGTGCCCTCACAGCGGTCGGCTGACTCAGCGGGTTCTGGTAATTGCGAAGGCACGCTCGGCGATCTCGCGCGCGGCGTCGAGGTAACTCATCGCACCGCGTGAACCCGGGTCGTACTCGATGATGGTCATCCCGTATCCGGGTGCCTCGGATACCTTCACACTCCGCGGAATGATCGTGTTGAGCACTTTGGGGCCAAAGTGTCGTCGTACCTCTTCGGCCACCTGGTCGGCCAGCTTGGTGCGGCCGTCATACATGGTGAGCAGGATGGTCGAGACATGTAGGTGAGGGTTGAGGTGCGCCTGTACGAGTTCGATGTTGCGGAGCAACTGTCCAACGCCCTCCAGCGCGTAGTACTCACACTGAATGGGGATCAACACCTCGTTCGCCGCCACCATCGCATTGACCGTCAGCAGTCCCAGTGACGGCGGGCAGTCGATGAGGACATAGTCAATACCGAGGGCATCAAGACGAGCGTCATCGAGGGCGTTACGCAACCGATTCTCGCGTGCCACCAACGACACCAGCTCGATCTCAGCGCCCGCCAGATCGAGAGTGGCAGGGATGCAATAGAGGTTCTCCTGCGACGGGCACTTCTGCGTGGCCTCGGTCAGATTAGCCTCGCCGAGGAGGAGTTCGTATACCGAGTCGATGCCGGCGGCGCGGTGGTCGATTCCGAGCGCGGTACTCGCGTTGCCCTGCGGGTCGAGATCGACAACCAGAACTCGGATGCCGTGCAATGCGAGACCGGCAGCGATATTGACGGTCGTCGTCGTCTTACCGACGCCGCCCTTCTGGTTCGCGACCGTGATAACACGGCGGCGCGGTGGCTTGGGCAGCTGGCCCGCGGCACCCGGCGTCAGAACGCGACTGGCGCGTTCAGCCGCCTTCGCGATCGGGGTGTCGTCGAGGGAATGCTTGGCAGTGCCTCTTCGTGACAAGGTTTCACGTGAAACAACCGGGTCTTGACCGACCACGCTTGGACTCCTTAACCCGATGGGGGATTGTGTGCCGAACCCCCGGCACTTCCTCTATCTTGCGCTCTGAAGTGCCGACTTACCAACCCCAGCGGCGTGTGTGCACGATTCGGTGAGTTCTCCACAGGTTCGCCGGGTCTCGACTCTGCGGCGCCGCACAAATCGGCGAACGAATAGGGCAGCCACCGACGTCGATGGATCGATATCGACATAGCGATAGGCCTGGATGGAGAGCGCCGTCATCACAGTTCGGTGCGACGTTGATGCCACACTCGATGTACCTCCGATGGTGGTGGAGGGGAGGGGTTGGCAATCACCACCCGCCACCGTCCCTCCGGGATCAAAACCGGGACCAAGTGTGATCACGGACTGTTTCACGTGAAACGCGGTTTCACGTGAAACATCGAGCCGACCACACTGACACAAGGACCGATACCTTCTGTATCGGGCGCAGCAGATCAACACATCGCCGCCGGCTCGCCGGCGAGTCGGATCATTCCTGTATTCATTCAGGTGGCGACCACGCGTCACGGAACACCTTCCTGCACGAATGCCTCCACGCCCGCTCGCAGTGCGACGTCACGCGGGTCTTCCGATCGAAGGCGCGCACTCACTCCGTACAGATCGTGGAATCGTCAGCCCAGCTGATCCAGTACCTCTACGCCGGTGGATCAGGTCGATTTCCGGCACGGGTCACCTGATAGGGCTTCGCGACGCAACAGTCAGCGGGGCCCGCCGATCACGTCAGCGCGAGAGCCGGTCAATGCGATCGTGGTGAGTCGGATGGCAGGTGGTACTGACTGCCCCTCGACCACGAGGCACCAGGTGTAAGACCCGGCCAGCTTGTGAACGCGTAGGCGTTCGATGGGGGTGAGTCCGCCGATGCCGGAGGCCCCCACCTGTTCCGAGTCGCCATGCCGTTCACAACCTCCCCGAGTGTTACACCGATCGCGCCGACATGTCCGGTTGCGCAACCACCGCGCGAACTCAGATACCGAACCCATCCGATCGACGGAAGGTCAGCCATTCTGCTGGGATCACCGTCTACTCCCTGGACGATTCCCGGACAGATCATACTGCCGACTACCCCACCGGCACACCGCCAATGCACGATGCTCGTGTTCGCCCGACACCGACCAATCCAGTCGTCGAGGTTCAGTCCATAGACAAATCGCACCTCCCAACACAGCCACCGGTTGGCTGGCATGTGAGGAACGCTGACGAATCAGTGGACGGCCACGCTCTTCGATCGGGATGCATCCCAACACCGAACGCTTGAGTGCTCCACCCGGTCTGTGTTCTCTACCCGGCACCGAGCAATGCAAGCATCATCGGCAAGCCATCATCGTGGTACGCCGAGCGCATGCACGCGGTGGCATTCCACGGTCCCGTGAACGAAAGAAAGCCACGCCGACAATCGGTACCGGCAAGCAGACCGCCGAACCGAACCAGTCCCAATCTCCGCACCGTTTCCCACCGGGACGCCGAGACTTCGGTTTCACGTGAAACAATGGACCTGTATCACGAATCAGCGCTTCGGACAACCTGACGCCGCCACGTGCCAAAGATCCCGATTACACCTACACCTCCCGGCTATTACCGCCATCCGCTTCACCCGACCTACTGGGCGTCCACATTCCAGCCCTGCCTTCCTCCGTCCCGCCGGGGTAGGGGAGTGGAGACATCTTGAACAGTCGGGACCAATACCGGGAACCCTCGTCGAGCACCGCAGTCGCAACAGTCTGTCACGTGACGAAATTGTCCAGCCACCCCGGTCACACCAATCACGAGCACTTCTCACCCTCGGGCACCCAGATATTCGGCGATGAAGACCACCACCGCTGGCCATGCATTCCTGCTACCACACCCATTGCCCGCGTCTCGACGAGTTGTGCTCGCTTGCTGTAGTACCGCGCAGTTCCAAGGAGGCACGTGTCGCGGACCGTTGTTCACAAGGAGGCCGGCATGTTTCACGTGAAACATGCCGGCAACCGCACGTCACGCCGCTGCTGGGAACCACCACCAAACGGAACGCTCGCACGTCCCAGATGGCACACACCGTTGACGTCCTCCCGGCCGTGAACGACCGGGATTCCTACCACGCCACTCCCGTGGCGTCTTGGCGGGTTCCTGTTTCACTGGGGCTCGCTTTCCGCTAGGCGGTAAGACTGACAGCCCCTCCGCAGGCGTTTAGTCTCTCGGAGCGTCCCTCCGCGAGAATGTTTCTGGCGGCATTGAGGTCGCGGTCGTGGACCACCCCACACGCCTGACATGTCCACTCTCGAACCGAGAGCAGCTTCGGGCCATCCTGCACTCCGCACGTCGAGCACAGTCGCGAGGACGGGAAGAACCGATCCACTTTCCCGACGTACCGTCCGTACCGGGCGGCTTTCTCCTCCACCATGCGGGTGAACATCACCCACCCGCCATCGTGTACCGACTTCGCCAATCGAGTCCGCGCAAGACCCGAGACACACAAGTCCTCGACGTAGATCGCTTGGTTCTCGCGAATCAACGCCGTGGACTGTTTGTGCGCCCAGTCCTTGCGGGAATCGGCCACCCTGGCATGCACTTTGGCGGAGTGGCGTGGTAGGAATCCCGGCCGTTCACGGCCGGGAGGACGTCAAATCGGACGGACGTCCACACCATCGACCGCGATGTCGATGTTTCACGTGAAACATGGCAGTACCCACGAGGGGAGAGGAGCGACGGCCCGGAGTCGTCGGAGCGGCGCGGGCACCCCTGTCACAGATCGCGCCGCCAACCATCCCCTCTGCCAATGCCAGATGTTCCAGATACGCGACCACCAACCGCGGAGCGTCATCCCGCCACTCATCCCGAGACTCAAGCGCCGATGCGTCTCGTCCCAGATGCCATGGAGCACGACGGGGCTCTGCACAACGGCGAGGGCTTGCACCGGTCATCCACCGAGCGCGAACCATATGCCTGGCTCGGTGACACATACCGCGGTCGCACACCGGCCCACTCGCCCCAGCGCTTCGAGAGGGCAAGCTCTGCACTGCTCGGTACCGAAGTCTCACAGGAAGTCCACCTAGTGCAGGCCTCACGCGCATCGCGACCTATCGGGGACACGGGGGAGGGGAGTGATACGGAATCTCCACCGACACGGTGGGCTGATCGCGACGGACTGATCAGCACACGGTTGTTTCACGTGAAACAACCGATGTTTCACGTGAAACCCACACCGCCGCCGACTTGAGCGGACCTTGGACGGCACCACACCGAACCAGCTCAACAAGCTCGACGGTCAGTCAGTATGCCGTCGCCGACAGGTGAGGAGATCACCGACAGACTTCTCGATGCTGCCGTCGTGGGTGGCGTCGTAGGATCTGAACTCCAGGTTCGCGCCGGGTGCCCGCATCATTCTGACGAGAGGAAGCACCGTTGGGAACGTCAGCATGGGGTAAGTCTACTGGGGTGGTGGGAATCGGATCAGGGCTGGGCTGGGCCTGAGCAGGTCGATCGTGTCGCTCCCGGGTCGGGGTCGCGCCATCGCGTAGTGATCTACGAGTCACCTTCCACAGGACTCACAGAAGGCTATCTACGCGATGGCCCATGACCATTCTGCACTGGTCGACCAACCCTCGACCTCGTGGACTCGGGCCAGTTCCAGGCCATGACCGCCGAGCTGCTGCGCCACGGCCTGCAAGAGCTGATCGAAGCCGAACCGGCCGCCCGTATCGCGGCCGGCCGCTACGAACGCAGCAGCGAACGCACCACCCACCGCAAAGGATCACGTCCGAAGACGATCACCACCCCGGCCGGGGAGGTGCGGGTACAGACCCCGAAGCTGCGGGAAGGATTGTTCTTCCCGTCCCTGCTCGAACGCCGCCACCGGATCGACCGCGCCCTGCACGCGGTCATCATGGAGGACTACGTCGCCGGGTGTCCACCCGTGCCGTCGACGGCCTGGTCAAAGCGATGGGTTCGGACACCGGGATCAGCAAGTCCGAATTCTCCCGGATCTGCGCCCAGCTCGACGCCGAAGTGGCCGCGTTTCGCGAGCGCACCGTGCACCACACCGAGTTCCCGTACATCTTCCTCGACGCCACCTACCTCAAATCGCGGATCGGGGCGCACGTGGTCTCCCAGGCCATGATCGTGGCGATCGGGGTCTGGGATCGACGGCACCCACGAAGTCCTGGCACCGACGTCGGCGACAGCGAGTCCTTCGAGTTCTGGAACGACTTCCGGTCCTCGCTACGCGAACGAGGCCTGCACGGGGTGCGCCTGGCGATCTCCGACGCCCACGCCGGTTTGAACGCTGCCGTGGCCCGCCAGTTCACCGGTGCCGGGTGGCAACGCTGCCACGTGCACTTCATGCGCAACCTCGCCGGAAAGGTCCCCGGCAAGCAGCAGGCCGCCGTACTGGCCGCGGTCACGACCATCTTCGCCCACACCGACCGCGACGCTCTGCCCGCCCAATGGGACACCGTCGCCGACACCCTGGAACCGAGCTATCCGGCGGTCGCGGCGATGATGAGCGAGGCCAAGACCGACGTGCCGGCATTCGCCGAGTACCCGCTGGCGCACTGGCAGAAGATCTGGTCGAACAACCCTATCGAGCGGTTGAACAAGGAGACCAAACGCCGCGCTGACGTCGTGGAGACCTTCCCCAACAACCAGGCCATCCTCCGCCTGGCCACCTCCGTAGTGATCGACCAGCACGACGAATGGCAAGTCTGCCGCCGCCCGCTGTGCGTGTCGCCAAAGCGCATGCCAGGGTGGCCGATTCCCGCAAGGACTGGGCGCACAAACAGTCCACGGCGTTGATTCGCGAGAACCAAGCGATCTACGTCGAGGACTTGTGTGTCTCGGGTCTTGCGCGGACTCGATTGGCGAAGTCGGTACACGATGGCGGGTGGGTGATGTTCACCCGCATGGTGGAGGAGAAAGCCGCCCGGTACGGACGGTACGTCGGGAAAGTGGATCGGTTCTTCCCGTCCTCGCAACTGTGCTCGACGTGCGGAGTGCAGGATGGCCCGAAGCTGCTCTCGGTTCGAGAGTGGACATGTCAGGCGTGTGGGGTGGTCCACGACCGCGACCTCAATGCCGCCAGAAACATTCTCGCGGAGGGACGCTCCGAGAGACTAAACGCCTGCGGAGGGGCTGTCAGTCTTCCCGCCTAGCGGAAAGCGAGCCCCAGTGAAACAGGAACCCGCCAAGACGCCACGGGAGTGGCGTGGTAGGAATCCCGGTCGTTCACGGCCGGGAGGACGTCAAATCGCCAGAGCAGACACCGAACGAGCGGAGGGTTCGGCGTGAGTCTCGAACGGCTGCAGGTACATTACGGTTTCACCAGGATGCCCTTCGAGCGGAATCTCGCACCATCGATGCTGCACCGTCATCCCGGCATCTACCTGCCCAACCCTCAGTCAGGGTCCGCGGAACGCTGCACCACATCGTCACCACACTGGGACGGGCCCCAAACTTCTACACCGCGACGCCGACGCCGCAAGCAGCGGAATCCCACGCCGCCGAGCACGCTGAACGTGGCCGCACCCCAGTCGTCGACGAGGCACACCTACTCGACAACGCGCAGATGGAAGCAATCCGCATGCTCACCAACCACGACATGAACTCCGGTTCCCCGTTCACCGGATTGCTCGTCGGGCAACCAACCTTGCGGCACCGACTCAAATTCGGCGTCCTGGCCGCACTCGACCACCGCATCGCCGTCCGCTACGCACTCGCCGGGATAGCACCGCCCGACACCGCTGACTACACCGGCCACCACCTCGAGATCGCCGACCGTTCCGACCCGCTGTTCTCCGACGACGCCATCACGTTGATTCACACCGCTGCACGCGGTACCCGCGGTCGGTGAACAACCTCGCCGTACACGCCCTGGCCGCCGCGTTCGCCGCCAAATCTGCGATCGTCGACGATAAGGCCACCCAGATCGCCGTCACCGAATCCGGTAACGACTGAGTCATTCACCCCACGACGTCACGTCGCCGACCACGCCACCACATCGCCGACACAGGACCCCGACCGCTACCGCCGCTCGCCTACATCGACATCATCCGCATCGTCAATGACGGACAACACCCACACCGAGTTGATGCGGTCGATCGAACTCCGAACCGAACTACGGTTTCCTCAGTGTTGCCCATCTCAGACCGGAACCGGGCAACTGTGAGCCCGAAACTTCGCGGTTCACCGGACACCGAGCGATCCGCAGCGATCCAAACCCGAATCGATCACACTCGGCGCGGCGGATCCCCAGTTCCAGATCCCGGTTGATCCAGGCCCGGGTTCTTCTAATCTTGCGCTCCACCCTTGCGCGCGGACCGCTTACCACCGACCTTGCTACGGCGGTCACCGACATCCTGCGTCACCTTGTCACCGATGACGACGGTCGTCGGCTCGTCCAGGAACCGCGTGCCACAGGTCGCCATCCGCAGCGCTGTGAGACCACGCTTCTCGACGGCCACCTTGTCACGTTCGATCTCGTCGGCTGCCGATGACCCTTTGATCGCGACCATAACGCCCCCGGTTGCGACCAAGGGAGCGGACCAACCCGCCAGACGCTCGAGGGGGGCCACAGCCCTCGAGGTCACCACGTCGGCGGTACCGCTGTCGGACCGCACCGCCTTCTCCTCAGCACGGCCCCGGACCACCCGCACGCCCTGGAGCCCGAGCCGACTGATCACGGCTTCGAGGAAGGTGGCACGTCGCAGCAGCGGTTCGACGAGCGTCACCTGAAGGTCGGGTCGCGCGATCGCCAGCGGGATACCGGGCAGTCCGGCCCCACTGCCAATGTCGATCACGGTGGATCCGGGCGCGATCACCTCGCCGATGACAGCGCAGTTGAGCACATGCCGGGTCCACAGCCGTTCTACTTCGCGGGGGCCGATCAGCCCCTGCACGATCCCGTCGGTGGCGAGGATGTCGCGGTACTCCTGTGCAAGACCCACTCGGTCACCGAAGATCGCGGTCGCCACAACCGGGGCAGGGGAGGGTGCACCTTCACGGTCCGTCCCCGCGGTAGGTTCACGGTTCTGGGGTTCACGGTTCTGGGGTTCACGGTTCTGGGGTTCACGGTTCTGGGGTTCACGGTTCTGGGGTTCACGGTTCTGGGGTTCACGGTCGGCGACATCGCCGTCCTCATCACCTGTGCCCATCGTTGCCTCCTGTGTCCGCGCCGACGGCTGTTTCACGTGAAACAGCTTCGAGGCGCACTCCCGTCATTCTGGTACCGAACGAACCCGATCCCGAAATCACCCTGCCCGCAAACGGGAAAAGTCCTGGCCGTAGCCAGGACTCTCCCGTCAACACCGTTCGCTACGACGAACGAAGCACTACCACCCGGCGCTTGGGTTCCATGCCCTCGCTCTCGGACACCACACCGTCGACGTCGGCGACGGCGTCGTGCACAATCTTGCGCTCGAACGGGGTCATCGGGTCGAGGGATTCCTTCTCGCCGCTGGCCAGCACACGCTCGGCAACCTCGCGGCCGAGACGGGCCAGACGTTCGCGCCGGTCGGCACGCCACCGAGCAATGTCGAGCATCAATCGGCTGCGATCGCCCGTCGCCTGCTGCACGGCCAGCCGGGTGAGCTCCTGCAGCGCGTCGAGCACCTCACCCTTGCGGCCTACGAGCTTGGTGAGATCGTCTCCGCCATCGATGCTGACGACGGCCCGATCACCGTCGACGTCGAGGTCGATGTCGCCGTCGAAGTCGAGAACGTCGAGCAGCTGCTCGAGGTAATCGCCGGCGATCTCGCCTTCCTCGATGAGGCGCTCATCCTCATCGTCGTCATCCTCATCGTCGTCATCATCATCGTCGTCATCGGCACCCGAAGCATCCGTGGCTGCCGTGTCCTCGTCAGCTGCCGTATCGTTGTCAGCTGCCGTGTCGTTGTCAGTCGCCTCGTCGGCATCGGAAAGTTCGTCCACAGCCTGCTCCTCGACGACCTGATCGTCATCGACATCGCCCTGCGGCGTGGTCTCAGTTGTCATTTCAACCGCCTCATCTTGGTGAATAGAAAAAGTCTCTGCATCGGCGACGGGCGCTATTTGCCGCCGGGACGGTTGCGCTTGGCCGCACCGCCCTTGCCGCCACCCGCACCGCCCTTCGGCTTCTTGCCGGACGAGCCGGACTTGCGATTACCGCTTCCGGCGGGTTTGGCACCCGGCGTGGGTTTGGCACCCGCCTGGGGCTTGACCGGCTTCCGTCCCGGCTTCGGCTTCGACATGTCCACAGACGATTCGGAGTCTGCCGGTTTCGAGTCCGAATCGCTCGATTCGTCGAGCTTCGCCGGGGCCGCGGCGGCGCGCTTGGTGCGGTTCGGCCGGGCGCCCGGCTTAGGGGCATTGGCCTTGAGCTTCTCCTGCTTGGCCTGGCGGGCGGCCTCTTCCTCTTTCTCGATCTGACCGAACACGATGTGCTGCTGGCCGTAGGTCCAGATGTTGTTACTCATCCAGTACAGGAGGATGGCGACGGGGAAGAACACACCGGTCACGAGAATGCCGAGCGGGAAAATATACAGGGCGAGGTTGTTCATGATCCGCGTCTGCGGGTTCTCCAGCGCGGCCGCCGGCTGGCGGGCAACCGAGGCACGCGAGTTCATGTGCGTGGAGACCGAGGCGATGATCATCATCGGCACCACGAGAATCGCGATATGACCGCGGGTGAAGTCGATGTCCTCCGGCTTGAGTGAGGACACGAACGCCACCCATTCGGTCGTGGGCTGGGTCACGTACGACGACAGCGGCACACCGAACAACCGGGCGTCGAGGAAGTTCTGCACCTGGTCTGCGTTGAAGACGTAGTTGCCGTATCGGCGGGTTTCCTCAGCAGTCATGCCGAGCTGACCCATGCCGGTGCCCATCCTGTTGAACGAGCGCAGAACATGGAACAGACCGATGAACACGGGGATCTGCATGAACATCGGCAGACAGCCGAGCAACGGGTTGAAGCCGTGCTCCTTCTGCAGCTTCTGCATTTCCTCGGTCATCTTGACCCGGTCTTTGGCGTACTTCTTCCGGATCGCCTGAAGCTGCGGGTTGATCTCCTGCATCTTCTTGGTGGTGCGCACCTGCTTGACGAACGGCTTGTACAGGATCGCGCGCAGGGTGAAGACCAGGAAGACCACCGACAGTGCCCAGGCGATGCCGTCGCCACCGGGTGTGTTGGGGGTCAGATGGTCGAACAACCAGTGCCAGACCCACATGATCCAGGAGACCGGCCAATAGATGAAGTTGAGCACGGGTCGGTTACCCCTTACCTCGAGAGTGTGTCGAACGGACGGCGGATTCGGCCTCGCGTCTTCCTCCGGGGAGGTAGTGGCGCAGACCACGTTCGGGTACCGGGTCGTATCCCGGTTTGTGCCATGGTCCGCACTTGAGCAGACGCACGACAGCGAGTGTTCCACCGTGTACCAGGCCGTGGGCGTTGAGCGCGTCGACGGCGTACGCCGAGCAGGTGGGCTCGAAGCGGCAGGTCGGCATACGCATCGGCGAGATCCACGAACGGTACAGCTCGATCAGGAAGATCACGGCCCGGCGCGGCCATAGTCGCAGGCGGCGGGCGACGGTCGGATGCGTGGAAGTCTGGGTCACAGAGGCACCGTTTCGGTGGCCTCGCCCGCTATTCGGGGTACATCAGTGCAGGGCAGATCAGTGTGGGCAGTACCTGGCCGGGCACAATCGGGGCGGGCTCGGTCGAGGAGTGTGCGCACCCGACGGTGCTCGAGAGCGGTGCTCAACTGTGCTGCGAGACCGACACTGCTCGGACCATCTGCGGACGGCCTGGCGCGCACGACGACGAGAGTGTCGGCCGGGATCAGGGTTGACACCTCGCGAAAGGCGGCACGCAGACGACGCGCCACACGATGCCGGGTAATCGCGTTGCCGACGGCCTTGCTCACGATCAGGCCGAGCCGGGGGCCGCCGGAGGTGGCGACGTCATCTCGCGGTCCTCGCTGCTCTCCTGGGAGAACACCGGAACACGCGACGTGGACGATGAGGTCACGTGTGGAGACGCGCGCACCGTATTTCAGGGCGCGTGTGAAGTCGGATCCCGACGAGATCCGATGCTGTGCGGCGACCATCGAGGATCATCCCGATCCGGCACGTGGCTCATGAAAGTGAATCGGCGCGACGAACAGCCGGCCCGCGGCCGACCTCGCCGTACCTGCGACTCACCGACAACCTTGCCGACGAGCCCGTCCGCGTGTCGACCGGGCGCAGGGCTGGTCGACACCACCGCACGGGTGCCGGAGATCAGTGATGTCGTCGATCAGGCGGTGAGCTTTGCGCGGCCCTTGCTGCGACGGCTGTTCACAATCGCACGACCGGCACGGGTCCGCATACGCAGACGGAAGCCGTGTACGCGCGAACGACGACGGTTATTGGGCTGGAATGTCCGCTTACCCTTGGTCACAGCTGACTCCTTGTTTCGAGGTGGCCTGGTTTCCAGATCACGGTGCCGAACTCCTGTCGGGTTGCTGACAGCTCCGGATCTGACGGGTAAAGTTCCCGCCACGGTCCGATTCTGCCGCGCAAATCCGTTACCTGGATGACCAGTCGAGACTACTGACTCGCGATGCCCAAATCAAACGAGCGTGCCCGGTCCCGCTGGCCTCGATCGTTTGCTCACCCTGTCCACAACTGTGGATAACCATGTGGACAACATGGTCCGTTCTCATGCATGGTGGCAGTCTCACCCCACGACGCCGGCTGGTCTCATCCGGCAGGAGGACAGGTACAC